>NZ_JBLQTZ010000001.1:0-5106749 GCF_048684565.1 Serratia sp. BNK-33-b | reverse complement strand
TCGGCAGGCCGCAACCCCTATTTTCAATATTTTTTCCAACCGTTGAATGTTTGACCAAAACACCGTTAAAGCGGCAGTTTTTTCAACGATTTAAAGCCATAGCCCTGCAAAACGGGCAATAAAGCGTCAGTATCTTCATTTAACGCCATGCAATACGCCAGATTCTCTTCCTGGCTCGAGACCAGGTTTTCCTGCGTAGAGATGAGCCAAGCGGTGCGACGGGCAATCGCCGCGCCGGAATCCACCAGCCGAGTGCCTTCCGGCAACACCTGCATCAGCTCTTCAGCTAAAAGAGGGAAATGGGTGCAGCCCAGAACGACCGTATCCGGCGGCTCGCGCATGCTCAGCCACGGATGCAGGATCTTCTTCAGCACCGGCAGCGGTACGGCTTCGCCGTGGAGCTTGGCCTCCGCCAGCTCCACCAGCTCTGAAGAGCCCAGCAGTTCAATCTTGCAGTCGGTGGCGAAACGGGAAATCAGTTCGTGGGTGTAGCTGCGCTGTACGGTGCCGCGGGTCGCCAACAGGCCGACAATGCCGTTGACGGTAAGACGGGCCGCCGGTTTGATGGCGGGCACCACGCCCACGACAGGGAAACTGAAACGCTCGCGCAAGGCCGGCAAGGAAACGGTGCTGGCGGTGTTGCAGGCAATGACGACAATCGCCAGAGGATGACGCTGCTGCACCGCGCCGACAATCTCCAGCACGCGCTCAACGATAAACTCTTCGGACTTCTCGCCGTAGGGGAACGCCACGTTGTCGAACGCATATATATAGTGGAGATCCGGCAGCAACTGCCGAATCTCCTGATACACCGACAGCCCGCCGACGCCGGAATCGAAAACCAGCACCGTCGGGCGAGGTGTGGCGGTGCTGTTAGAAGGTATAGCTTCCAGTGAGGTAGTATTCTCTTCCTGGAGTAGCGTAGCCATAGGCCGTCTCATAATCTTTATCAAACAGGTTGGCAATTCTACCACGAACTGTCAGATGAGATGTGACCGGATACGAAACTGCGAGATCCCACAGGCTCACGCCGCCAAGTTTAACGCTTTGTTCCGGATAGGTACTGTAATCCTTGTCATAACGTTGACCCAGATATTGATAAGTCACCGCCCAGTCAAAGTCATACAGCTGCCAGTCCAGCTCATATTTCACCTGCTGCTTGGCGCGCCGCAGCAGCACTTCATTGGTCTTGGCGTTGCGAGGATCGACATAGTCATAACCAATCTGATGCGTCAACGGGCCGGTATCAAACGAGGCCGTAGCTTCAATCCCTTTGATGGTCGCCTTACCCACGTTGTAATAGACGTAGTTGGTTTCCCCCGTGGAATCGATCAAATTGTCGATGTCGTTGCGATAACCGGAGATGCGCCAGGTCACCGGGCCGGTCAGCCCTTCAAAGCCACCTTCCCACTGCTTGCTTTCTTCCGGTTTCAGATCGGTGTTGTTACCGAAGTTGCCGTATAGCTGGCTCATATTCGGTGCTTTGAACGCCGTGCCATACGACGCGATAAAACGGTATCCCTCGACGAATTCCCAGGCCGCGCTGGTTTGCCAGGTGCCATGCCAGCCAAACTCGGAATGATCGTCACCTCGAACCGCGCCTTCCAGCGTTACCGGGCCAACCAGTTGCTGCGCGGTCAGGTAGATGCCTGCATCACGTTGGCTTTTTTCACCCTTCACGGTGGTGGAATCCGGTTTGATTTTCTGTTGCTGCCAGTCGACGCCAGCGCTTACGGTACCCTGTCCAACCTGCAGCGTATTGCCCCACTGCAGGTTGTACTGTTCGGAATCCACCAGGCTGGCCGAGCTGTCATGCATGCCGAGGCGAGGATCGTAATCGTAATCCTTGCTATGGCTGTAGCTGCCAATCACTTGTGTTGCGTAAATGCCTTCTTTATAGCGCAATCCGGTATCCCAGGTTTGGCTATACAGTTTGCGCGTATCCAGCAGAGGGCTGGTCGGTGAGGAATAATAACTATCATACGCCGTGCGGTTGTCGTAACCATACCCGCGCACAAAACCGCTGACCGATTCGCTGAACTGGTGCTCAAGCGCACCATACAGCGACTTACTCATAAAGCCATCGCGATCCTGCTGGCTTTGCATGCCGGTGCTGCCGTAGGCCACCACGTCATACCCTTTGGTGTAGGTGTAGTCACCCGCCACCGTCGCCACGGTGCTGTCGCCCAACGGCTGTTGAGTCGACGCGTCATAGGATTGATAGCCGTTGGAGCCGACGCCGGCTGAGAGCGTAGTACCGTTCTTTTCACGCGTGGTAATGATGTTGACTACGCCGCCGATGGCGTCGGAACCGTATACCGCCGAACGCGGGCCGCGAATGTATTCGACTTTCTGCACCAGAGAAATCGGGATTTGGCTGAGATCGGAAGAGCCGCTGACGCCCGCCTGATTAAGGCGAATGCCGTCAATTAGCACCAGCACGTGGCTGGAATTGGTGCCGCGAATAAACAGCGAGCTCTTTTGCCCCAACCCGCCGTTTTGGCCAACGTCCACGCCCGGCAAACGGCGCATCACGTCGGTCAGGCTCTTGGCCTGCCAGCGATCGATATCGTTACGGGTGACGACGGAGGTCGGCGCCAATACGGAAGAAACCGGCTGCGGGAAGCGGTTGGCGGTCACCACCAGGTTATCGCCATTCGTGGCTGTGGTGTTGTCTTGCGCCCATCCAGAAAAAGCCGTGACGGAGGAGACCACCGCCAGCAGCGTATTTTTTGTAATTGTCATGAGAAAAGCATCCAAACTTAATTGGCGGATGCCGCAGGATCATGGCCGGTAGTTCGCGACGGCCACGGACATTGCGACGTAACACCGGCAGGTCTTCGGGCTTGGGATTTGCGGGCCGCGGGGCGCGGCCGGCAACGGGCGATGACTTCCCATCCTGCAATGGACAGTGTCTGCGTCGAAACGCTATCGCCGTGACTTCCCCTTACCGCTGCGCGTCAGCTCCGGATTCACACCGGATTCCCTTTTCACTCGCTGCTTGAGGCCGGACGGCAATGCTACGATCAATGCAAATAGATGTCTAGACTGCTATTAATGTTACAAATAATAAACGCGACAAAACTGGACTTCACGGGCTGATTCCCTACAATCCCCGCTGATCAAATTTGCCTGACGAGAAGACACACATGACGCCCGAGAATTTGCCTATTGAACGTTACGATGACCAACTGGCGGAGAAAGTCGCCCGCCTGAAGACGTTGATGTCACCGTTCGCGGCGCCCGAGCCGGAAGTGTTCCGCTCGCCAGTCGACCACTACCGCATGCGCGCCGAGTTCCGCATCTGGCACGACGCGGACGACATGTACCACATCATGTTCGATCAGCAGACCAAGCAGCGTATTCGCGTCGATCAATTCCCGGCCGCCAGCGAACTGATCAACCGCCTGATGAGCGCCCTGATCGCCGCGCTGAAACCGGAGCCGATCCTGCGTCACAAGCTGTTCCAGATCGATTATCTGTCGACGCAAAGCGGTAAAATCATCGCCTCGCTGCTGTACCACCGCAAGCTGGATGAAGCTTGGCAGCAGCGCGCCGAGCAACTGCGCGACGAGCTGCGCGCGCAGGGTTTCGACCTGCAGTTGATCGGCCGGGCGTCGAAGACCAAAATCATGCTCGACCAGGATTATGTTGACGAAGTGCTGACGGTCGCCGGCCGCGATATGATCTATCGCCAGGTGGAAAACAGCTTTACTCAACCCAACGCGGCCATGAACGTACAGATGCTGGAATGGGCGCTAGCGGTCACCGCCGGTTCCAAAGGCGATTTACTGGAGCTGTACTGCGGCAACGGCAACTTCTCGCTGGCGTTGGCGCGCAATTTCGAGCGCGTGCTGGCGACCGAGATCGCCAAGCCGTCGGTGGCGGCGGCGCAGTACAACATCGCCGCCAACCATATCGACAACGTGCAGATCATCCGCATGGCGGCAGAAGACTTCACTCAGGCGATGAACGGAGTACGCGAATTCAACCGGTTGAAAGGCATCGATCTGAGCGGCTACAACTGCGAGACGATTTTCGTCGATCCGCCGCGCAGCGGGCTGGACGCGGAAACGGTGAAGATGGTGCAAGCTTACCCGCGCATTCTGTATATTTCATGCAATCCGGAAACGCTGTGCGCCAACCTGGAAACGCTGCAGGCCACGCACCGGGTCAGCCGCCTGGCGCTGTTCGACCAGTTCCCGTATACCCATCACATGGAATGCGGCGTGTTGCTGGAAAAACACCGCTGATACGACAGGGGCGCCATGATGGCGCCCCGTTTCATTACGGCTCTTGAGTCGGCGCATCCAGCGCCTTGCGCGCCTTCAGCTTGACCCCGATCCACAGCACCAGCGCCACACAGATCACCGACGGCAGGAAGTTGGAGCCGATCTGCGGGTATTCGGCGCGCACGATGGCGCTGTACATCAGCAGCCCCAACAGGAAGCAGGCCGCCGCCAGCTTCGGCATGCCGTCCGGCATGGCGCGGTTCAGGTAACGCTGATGCAGACAGTACACCGCCAGCACCAACGCGATCAGCGGGAAGATCGAAAACGGCACCACCGAGCTGAACAGCGCTGCAAAGGAACCGTTGATCGAAAGGCCGGCAATCAACGCCAGCAGTAAGGTGCCATTTTCACGGCCTGGTTTTTCCATCATTGTTTACCTTTTTTATACGTGGGACACAGAAGCTTTTTCTTGTTCGCGACGATACCAGTAATACGCCCCTTTGGAGATCATCCGCAGCTGCAGCACCAGCCGTTCTTCCAGCTGCTGCCGCTGCTCGACGTCGATATCCAGCGCTTCCGCGCCGGCGCTGAACACGATGGTGACCATCGCTTCCGCCTGCGCTTCGGTAAAGCTGCGCGGCATGTGGTTTTCCAACTCGAGGTAGTCCGCCAGTTCGGCGATGAAATGCTGGATCTCGCGCGCCACCGCCGCACGAAATGCCGCCGACGTGCCGGAGCGCTCGCGCAGCAGCAGGCGGAAGGCGTTCGGGTTGTTGCCGATAAATTCCATAAAGGTGGACACCGAGGTGCGGATCACGCTGCCGCCCTTGGCGATGCGTTGGCGCGCCTGGCGCATCAACTGACGCAGCATCAGGCCGCTTTCATCCACCATGGTCAGCCCCAGCTCATCCACGTCGCGGAAATGGCGGTAAAACGACGTGGGCGCGATGCCCGCCTCGCGTGAAACTTCCCGCAGGCTCAGGCTGGCGAAACTGCGTTCGGCGCTCAGCTGGCTGAATGCGGCTTCGATCAGGGAACGACGAGTCCGTTCTTTTTGTTGTGCTCTGACGCCCATATGCATATCCGGATAGGTTCCATTCTCTCAGTCTAACGCCCTAGACTCGGCAATATAGCAAATTTTATTGCAACAGCATTTATACTAACGCGCTCTATCACACTTCCGCCCTGAGCCGATTGTGCTTTGACTCAAAAAGCCTAATGGTGATTGGGTGAGCAGCGCTATGATGTTAAGATACCGTTGTAATCTTGTATAAAAAAACAGGTCTCTCCTACATGCAACAGCACTATCAATTTGATGCCATTGTGATTGGCTCGGGCCCTGGTGGTGAAGGTGCCGCCATGGGGCTGGTGAAACAGGGCGCCCGCGTGGCCGTTATCGAACGGTACAACAACGTAGGCGGCGGATGTACCCACTGGGGCACCATCCCTTCCAAAGCCCTCCGCCACGCCGTCAGCCGCATTATCGAATTCAACCAGAACACGCTTTACAACAACTCGCGCACGCTCAGCGCGACCTTCCCTGACATTTTACGCCACGCCGATAACGTCATCAGCCAGCAGACCCGCATGCGCCAAGGGTTTTATGAGCGGAACCAGTGCAAACTGTTCGCCGGCGACGCACGCTTCATCGACGCCAACACCGTCAGCGTCAGCTACATGGACGGCACCCAGGACACCATCCGCGCCGACCACATCGTGATCGCCTGCGGCTCGCGCCCTTACCATCCGGCCAGCGTCGATTTCAATCACCCGCGCATCTACGACAGCGACTCCATTCTCGAGCTGAGCCATGAACCGCGCCACGTGATCATTTACGGCGCCGGGGTGATCGGCTGTGAATATGCGTCTATCTTCCGCGGTCTGAACGTCAAGGTGGATCTGATCAACACCCGCGATCGCCTGCTGGCGTTCCTCGATCAAGAGATGTCGGATTCGCTCTCTTATCACTTCTGGAACAACGGCGTGGTGATCCGCCACAACGAAGAATTCGAGAAGATCGAAGGCACCGAAGACGGCGTGATCGTGCACCTGAAGTCCGGCAAGAAGGTGAAAGCGGACTGCCTGCTGTACGCCAACGGCCGTACCGGCAACACCGATTCGTTGGGGTTGGAGAACGTCGGTCTGGAGTCGGACAGCCGCGGGTTGCTGAAGGTGAACAGCATGTATCAAACCGCGCTGTCGCACATCTACGCGGTCGGTGACGTGATCGGCTATCCGAGCCTGGCTTCCGCCGCCTACGATCAGGGCCGCATCGCCGCCCAGGCGATCGCTTCCGGCGAAGCCAGCGGCCATCTAATCGAAGATATCCCGACCGGCATCTACACCATTCCGGAAATCAGCTCCGTCGGCAAAACCGAGCAGGAACTGACGGCGATGAAAGTGCCGTATGAAGTGGGCCGCGCCCAGTTCAAGCATCTGGCGCGCGCGCAGATCGCCGGGATGAACGTCGGCAGTCTGAAGATCCTGTTCCATCGCGACACCCTGCAGATCCTCGGGATCCACTGCTTCGGCGAGCGTGCGGCGGAGATCATCCACATCGGTCAGGCGATCATGGAACAGAAAGGTGAAGGCAATACTATCGAGTATTTCGTTAATACGACCTTCAACTATCCGACCATGGCCGAAGCCTACCGGGTGGCGGCGCTTAACGGCTTAAACCGCCTGTTTTAACGCGCTGTCGATGTAGCCCTGCATGTGCTCGCGGATCGCTTCGGCCAACTGCTCATAACGGCTGCGCAGTGGGGAACCGGGGCGATATACCAACGCGATGGTGCGCTTCGGTTCCGGCTTGTAGCAATCCAGATAGCACACGCCGTCGCGTTCGCGCTGCGGCGGCACCGCCAGTGACGGCAGCAGGGTAATGCCGCTGCCGGCAGCGACCATATTGCGCAACGTTTCCAGACTGGTGGCGCGGAAGTGAGTATCTTCGTCTGCGCCCGCCTGGAAGCAGAAGCCCATCGCCTGATCGCGCAGGCAGTGGCCATCTTCCAGCATCAGCAGCTTCTCTCCCGCCAAATCCGGCATCGCCACGCGCTCGCGCTGCGCCCACGGGTGATCGGAATACACCGCCAGCTTCATCGGTTCATCGAACAGAGGCACTTCGATAAACGCCTCGGTTTCCTTCACCAACGCCAGAATGGCGCAGTCCAGTTTGCCGCTGTCGAGTTGCGCCAGCAGTTGGTGGGTTTGCGCTTCGTGCAGGTACATTTCCAGTTTCGGGAAGGTTTTGTGCAGTGTCGGTATGATCTGCGGCAGCAGATAAGGCCCCACGGTCGGGATCAGGCCGATGTGCAGCGGCCCGGACATGGCTTCGCCCTGCTGGCTGGCCATCTCCTTCAACACTTTCACTTCGCGCAGCACGGTACGCGCCTGCTCCACCAGCAACAGACCCGCCTGGGTGAACAGCACCTTGCGGCTGGTGCGCTCGAGCAGCATGACGCCCAACTCGTCTTCCAGCTTGCGGATCTGCCCGCTCAGCGTGGGTTGGCTTACATGGCATGAATCGGCCGCGCGGCGGAAGTGCCGGTGCTCGGCCAAGGCGACCAGATACTCTAAATCACGAATATTCATTGTTTCCCTCCATTCCATGATAGCTCATGGCGATAGATAAGATAGCAATGAGCGATTAGATCTATCAAGCCCCAGCGACAATAATGTGTCCCAACGAAGCGATATCGCGCTAAATGCTAAAAATTACTTTTCCTAATTAAGGGGTTAATCAATGTTTACCAGTCAAGAAGGCAAGAAAGTTCCTCAGGTTACTTTCCACACCCGTCAGGGCGACCAATGGATTGATGTGACCACTGATGACCTGTTCAAAAACAAAACCGTCATTGTTTTCTCGCTGCCGGGCGCGTTCACGCCGACCTGTTCTTCGAGCCACCTGCCGCGCTACAACGAACTGTCCAGCGTATTCAAGCAGCACGGCGTCGACAGCATTCTTTGCGTCTCCGTGAACGACACCTTCGTCATGAACGCCTGGAAAGCTGACCAACATGCGGAAAACATCACCTTCGTACCGGACGGCAACGGTGAATTCACCAAAGGCATGAACATGCTGGTCGAGAAAGCGGATCTGGGCTTTGGCCCTCGCTCATGGCGCTACTCGATGCTGGTACGCAACGGCGTGGTCGAGAAAATGTTTGTCGAGCCGAACAAGCCGGGCGACCCGTTTGAAGTGTCCGACGCCGACACCATGCTGAAATACCTGGCGCCGGAATTCAAAGTGCAGGAATCGGTCTCTCTGTTCACCAAACCGGGCTGCCCATTCTGCGCCAAAGCCAAGCAGATGCTGCAAGAGCGTGGCATTCAGTATGAAGAGATCGTGCTGGGCAAAGACGCCACCACCGTCAGCCTGCGCGCCGTCAGCGGCCGCGCCACGGTGCCGCAAGTATTCATCGGCGGTCGTCACATCGGCGGCAGCGACGATCTGGAAACCTTCCTGTCAGCTTAATAAGTAATAACAAAGCCAACGTGAACTTTGGCGGGCTACGGCCCGCCCTTTTTTTACCTTTCAGGAGCGGATATGAAACTGTTGAACGTTGATGTCGCGGTCATCGGCGGCGGCACCGCAGGGCTCGGCGCCTACCGCGCGGCCAAACTGTCTACCCCCAGCGTGGTGATGATTGAAGGCGGGCCTTATGGCACCACCTGTGCGCGCGTTGGCTGCATGCCATCCAAATTATTGATCGCCGCCGCCGAAGCGGTGCATCAAATCGAACGTGCACCGGGCTTTGGCGTGCACCCAACCGGCAAAACGCGCATTGATGGGCGCGAGGTGATGGCGCGCGTCAAACGCGAACGCGACCGTTTCGTCGGCTTCGTGCTGGAAGGCGTGGACGAGATCCCGGCCGGCGACAAAATTCAGGGCTATGCCCGCTTTATCGACGACAACACGCTGCAGGTCGATGACCATACGCGCATCGTGGCACAGCGTATCGTGATCGCCACTGGTTCCCGCCCCAGCTGGCCGGCGCCGTGGAACGAACTGGGCGATCGCCTGATCGTCAACGACGACGTGTTCAACTGGGATGACTTGCCGCAATCCGTAGCGGTATTCGGCCCCGGCGTCATCGGGCTGGAGCTGGGGCAAGCGCTGCACCGCCTCGGCGTCGACACCAAGGTATTCGGCATCGGCGGCGCCGTCGGGCCGCTGACCGACAGCGCCGTGCGCGATTACGCTGCGAAGGCGCTGGGGGAAGAGTTCTACCTCGACGCCGACGTGAAAGTGGAGATGATGCAGCGCGAAGGCGACCGCGTATTTATCCGCTATCAGGATCTGCAGGGCCAACCGCAGGAGATCCTGGTGGACTACGTGCTGGCCGCCACCGGCCGCCGCCCCAACGTCGATCGGTTAGGCCTCGAAAATACCGGCTTGCAGCTCGACGCCCGAGGCGTGCCGCTGGCCGACCGCCTGACGATGCAAACCAGCGTGTCGCATATTTTCATTGCCGGCGACGCCAGCAACCAACTACCGCTGCTGCACGAGGCCAGCGATCAGGCGCGCATCGCCGGCGCCAACGCCGGCAGCTTCCCGGAGATCAATCCGGGTCTGCGCCGCAGCGCGATTTCGGTGGTGTTCTCCGATCCGCAGATCGCCATGGTCGGCTCAACCTTCCGCGAGCTGAGCGAGAAGTTCAGCGCCTGCGGCTGCTTTGAAGTGGGCAACGTCTCGTTTGAGAATCAGGGCCGCTCGCGGGTGATGCTGCGCAACAAAGGCATTCTGCACGTCTACGGCGAGCAAGGCACCGGCCGTTTCCTCGGCGCGGAAATGATCGGCCCGGACGCCGAACACATCGCGCACCTGCTGGCCTGGGCGCACCAGCAGCAGATGACCGTCGATCAGATGCTGGACATGCCGTTCTATCATCCGGTGATCGAAGAAGGCTTGCGCACCGCGCTGCGCGACCTGCAGGCGAAGCTCAAACTCGGCACGGCCGAAATCGAGCGCTGCCAGCGCTGCCCGGGCGAGTAACCTCTTATTCTCCGTTCATCCCCACCGGGCCTTCAGGCCCGGTTTTTTGCGCAGCACTTTCCACAATTTCCTCCCTCCTCTTGCCTCACGGCCCTCCTACGCTCATTTTTTATGCGTCGACATTGAAATGATACCAATAGCGATACTAAAATGAAGAAAGGAGCCAAAATGGAGGAAGAACATGGAAAGGCATGAACACTATACCTATCGCATCACCTGGTCAGCGCAAGACCGTGAATATGTCGGGCTGTGCGCCGAATTCCCCTCGTTGTCCTGGCTGGCCGCCACGCGTACCGGCGCATTGGAGGGTATCGAGAAAGTGGTGAGCGAAACGATCGCCGACATGCTGGCGCAAGGCGAAACGCCGCCGCAGGCGTTGGCGGAGAAAAATTTCAGCGGCAAACTGGTGCTGCGCATGACGCCGGAACAGCATCGCCGGCTGGCGATCGGCGCGATGGAAGAAGGCGTGAGCCTGAACCGTTATCTCTGCGCACGCCTGGCGGGGTAAAGGTTCAAGGGCGGCGCCAGGCCGCCCTTGTCGTCGTCAAGCCAAACGCTGTTTCGCTGCGGCGATTGCCGCCGCGACCTGCTGCGGCGCGACGCCGCCTTTGGCCGCACGCTTGTCCAGGCAGGATTGCAACGCCAGGATCGGATAGACGTCGTCGCCGATCGTCGCGCTGAACTGCTGCAAATCCGCCAGCGGCAGCGCTTCCAGCGGTTTGCCTTGGCGAATCGCTTCTACCACCGCCTCACCGACGATATGGTGCGCTTCGCGGAACGGCACGCCTTTGGCGACCAAGTAGTCCGCCAGCTCGGTGGCATTCGCATAACCCTGCTCCGCCGCTTCCCGGCAGCGCGGGCGCTTCACCTGAATGCCGTCCAGCACCAGCGCCGCCATCTGCAGGCAGTCCATCCAGGTGTCGAGCGCGTCGAACAGCCCTTCTTTGTCTTCCTGCATGTCTTTGTTGTACGCCAGCGGCAGGCCTTTCAGCGTCATCATCATGCCGGTCAGCGCGCCCTGTACGCGGCCGCACTTGCCGCGGATCAGCTCCAGCGCGTCCGGGTTTTTCTTCTGCGGCATCAGCGAAGAGCCGGAGGTCACGCGGTCAGACAGCTCGACAAACGCCGCCTCGCCGCTGTTGAAGAAGATCAGATCTTCGGCGAAGCGCGACAGGTGAACCATGCTGATGGCGGCGTTGGACAGCAGCTCCAGCACGTGATCACGATCGGAGACGCTGTCCAGGCTGTTGCGGGTCGCCGAGGCGAAGCCCAGCCAGCCGGCCAGCTGCTCGCGATCGATAGGATAAGCGGTGCCGGCCAGCGCGCCGCTGCCCAGCGGGCTGACGTCCAGCCGTTTCAGGGTATCCTGCAGACGGCTCTCATCGCGCGCCAGCATCTCGACATAGGCCAGGCACCAGTGCGCGAAAGTCACCGGCTGCGCGCGTTGCAGGTGGGTATACCCCGGCATCACCGCATCCTGATTGGCTTCGGCGGTCTCCACCAGCGCCTGCTGCAGTTGGACGATCGCCTGATGCAGATCGCCGATCTGCTGTTTGCACCACAGCTTCAGATCGGTCGCGACCTGATCGTTGCGGCTGCGGCCGGTGTGCAGCTTCTTGCCCAAGTCGCCGACCTTCTCGATCAGCTTCTGCTCTACCCAGCTGTGGATGTCTTCCGCATCGCTTTGGACGATCGCCAAAGGATCGGCCTGGACTTCCTTCAGTAACGCATTCAGCGCCTGCTCCAGCTGCTGTTGCTCCGCTGCGGTCAACACGTTAACGGTCACCAGCGCCTTCGACCAGGCCACCGAGCCCACGATATCCTGCTCCGCCAGGCGATAATCGAACCGCAGCGAATCATTGAGTTGTTTGAACCGCTGATCCGCCGCCTGAGTGAACCGTCCGCCCCAAAGTGCCATATCTTACTCCTGAATTTTTATGCGAAAGGGCGCAGCATGCTGCGCCCTTGCAGAGTCACGCCAATCGATTATTTATTCTTTTTCTCGTTCAACGCGCGAATGCGTGAAGACAGAGAGAACAGACGGATAAAGCCGCCCGCGTGGCTGTGATCGTAAACTTCGTCTTCGCCGAAGGTGGCGAACTCTTCGGAGTACAGGCTGTTGGCGGATTTTTTCTGGGTCGCCGTCACCTGGCCTTTGTACAGCTGCAGCACCACTTCACCGTTCACCTCTTCAGCCAATGCTTCGGCAGAGGCCTGCAGCGAGCGGCGCAGCGGCGCGAACCAGCGGCCGTCGTACACCACATAGGACATCTCCAGGCCCAGCTGCTCGCGCCATTTGAAGCTGTCGCGATCCAGCACCAGCTGCTCGATGGCGCGCAGCGCCGCCACCATGATGGTGCCCCCCGGGGTTTCATAGCAGCCGCGGGATTTGATGCCCACCAGACGGTTTTCCACGATGTCGATACGGCCGACGCCGTGCTTGGCGCCCAGCGCGTTCAGGGTTTCCAGGCACTGGTACGGCGACAGCGCTTTACCGTTAACCGCCACGACGCGGCCTTTCTCGACGGTAACGGTCACCTGCTCAGGCTGGTCCGGCGCTTCCTGCGGATCGACGGTCCATACCCAGCAATCCTTATTTGGCGCGTTCCACGGGCTTTCCAGCACGCCGCCTTCGGTGGAGATGTGCCAGGCGTTCTCATCGCGGCTGTAGATTTTCTCCAGCGATGCGGTGGTCGGGATATTGCGCTCTTTCAGGTAATCCAGCAGCGCTTCACGGGAACGCAGGTTCCACTCACGCCACGGCGCCACCACTTTCAACTGCGGCGCCAGCGCGGTGTAGGTGGTTTCGAAACGCACCTGATCGTTGCCTTTACCGGTTGCGCCGTGGCACAGCGCGTCGGCGCCCACTTTCAACGCCAGCTCGACCTGCGCCTTGGCGATGATCGGCCGCGCCATCGAGGTGCCCAGCAGGTAGCTGCCCTCGTACAGGGCGCCGGTCTGCAGCACCGGATAAACGTAATCGCGGATAAATTCTTCACGCAGATCGACCACGTGGCATTCAGAGGCACCGGACTGCAGGGCTTTTTGCTCCACGCCTTCCAGATCGCTGCGCTCCTGGCCGATGTCCGCCACGAACGCCACCACTTCACAGCCGCCGTAGTTCTCTTTCAGCCATGGAATGATGGCCGAGGTATCCAGGCCGCCGGAGTACGCCAGAACGATTTTTTTGATGCCTTGGTTTTGCATGATCTATTCCTTTCTAATTCTAAAATTAAGCGAGGATCCGGGTGCCAATCGACACGCCGTTAAACAAAGCAGGAAGCTGATCGGCATGGCGCCAGCTGGCGATATCCACCGGGCGGCCGAGGGTGCGGGCGGCGTCGAGCGCCGCATTCACCTTCACCACCATACCATCGGTGATGATGCCTTGCGCGATCAGTTGTTCCGCTTTTTGTGCCGTCATTTCCGCAATGCGTTGCCCCTTGCCGTCGAGGATGCCGCTGACGTCCGACAGCAGGATCAGATCCGCCCCCAGCGTCGCAGCCAGCGCCGTCGCCGCCTGATCGGCGTTCACGTTCATTAACTGCCCTTCGGCGGTGATGCCGATGGAGCTGATAACCGGCAGGTAGCCGGCGCCCAGCAGGGTATTGAGCAGCGCGGGCGAGCCGGGCTGCGCGTTGCCGACGTGGCCCAATGCCGGATCGAGCGGGGTCACGACCGCGCTGCCGCCGTCCGCCAGGCTCAGGCCGACGGCGTTGATTTGGTGTTTAATCGCCCACGCCAGCAGCGTTTTGTTGGCGGTGCCGGCCAGCGCGCCGGTGATGATGTCGATCTGATCGGCCGGCGTGACCCGCAGGCCGTTCTTTTTCACCACCGGCAAAGCGAGCTGCTTCATCAGTTCGTCCACCACGCAGCCGCCGCCGTGGACGATCACCAACGGGCGCTGGTGCTGCTGCCGATAGCTGTCCAACGCGGTAAACAGACGCTCCAGCGCTTCTTCACTGTCTAATAACACGCCACCTAACTTGATAATTAACGGGTTCATTGCTGTTTACTCACGCTGGTTTAAAGGAGTGATTGGGTTTCCGGGAAGCCGAAACGGATATTCAGGCATTGCACCGCCTGCGCCGCCGCGCCTTTCAGCAGGTTGTCTTCCGCCGCCACGGCGATCAGATGCTCGCCCTGCACCGCAAAGCCGATGTCGCAGAACGGCAGCCCCACCACCGCTTTCAGCGCCGGCACGCCCTGGTCGTACAACCGCACCAGCGGCTTGTCGTCATACGCGGCGTGATAGGCGGCGGCCACGTCCTGCGCGGTCACGCCGGCTTTCAGGCGGCAGGTGATGGTTTCAAGGATGCCGCGCGGGAAGTTGCCCAGATGCGGCGTAAAGATAACCGGCACGCCCAGGTGCGCGGCGATCTCCGGCTGGTGCCGGTGAGTGAAAATGCCGTACGGCTGCAGGCTCACTTCGCAGAAACTGGTGGTCATGCTGGCCTTGCGCCCGGCGCCGCTGACGCCGCTGGTGGCGTTGATCACCGGCCACTGATCCAGATTCAGCAACTGTTTTTCGATTAACGGTTTCAGCGCCAGCTGCGCCGCCGTCGGGTAACAGCCCGGCACGGCGATCAGCTGCGCCTGTTTGATCTTGTCGCTCTGCCACTCCGCCAGGCCGTACACCGCCTGCTCCAGCAGGGCGCCATGCTGATGTTCGAAACCGTAATACTGGCTATAGAAACCGGCATCCTGCACGCGGAAGGCGCCGGACAGATCGAACACCACGCAGCCTGCCGCCAGGAAGGCCGGTGCGATATCGTGGCTGACTGCATGAGCGGTGGCGAGGAACACCACGTCGATGCCCTGCGCCGCCTTGGCGACGTCGGTCAACGGCTGCAGCGGCAGATCGACGATGCCTTTCAACTGGGGATGGAGATCGGAAAGCAACTTTCCTGCATCTGCACTTTGCGCTGAAACCGCTAAAGCGGTTATGTTCATGTGTGGGTGGCGATTCAGGTAAGCCGTGAGCTCCGCTCCGGCGTAACCGCTGGCACCAACGATCAGCGTATTCAACATGTGGCCTTTCACCTTCTAAACTGACGTGCGGTCGCTTGCGACCCAGGTAACAGGGCTAGCCAGCGTTGTTGCGCCGTTCACCCACGGAGCCAGGCGTTGATGCTTTTATAAACATCCGGGTATCGGGTTCCCTTACGCTTCGGCTTACTGTATTTTTATTCAAAATAAATGCATGAATATTGATACTATCCTAACCAAAGGCTGTCAACAGTGAAGATGAAATTACCTCCATTTATTGAGCTGTACCGGGCGTTGATCGCCACTCCGTCGATCAGCGCCACCGATGCCGGCCTCGATCAGAGCAATGAGGCGTTAATCAACTTGCTGGCCGGATGGTTTGCCGACCTGGGCTTTCGCGTCGACGTACAGCCGGTGCCGGAATCGCGCCACAAATTCAACCTGCTGGCCAGCATCGGCGAAGGCAGCGGCGGCCTGCTGCTGGCCGGCCACACCGATACGGTGCCTTACGACGAAGGCCGCTGGACGCGCGATCCCTTCACCCTGACCGAGCACGACAACAAGCTCTACGGGCTGGGCACCGCCGACATGAAAGGCTTCTTCGCCTTTATTCTGGACGCGGTGCGCGACATCGACGCGAGCAAACTGACCAAGCCGCTGTACATTCTGGCGACCGCAGATGAAGAAACGACGATGGCCGGCGCACGTTATTTCGCCGCCTCCACCGCCATTCGGCCGGATTTCGCCATCATCGGCGAACCGACCTCGCTGCAGCCGGTGCGCGCGCACAAGGGCCACATGGCCAACGCCATTCGCATCGTCGGCCAGTCCGGCCACTCCAGCGATCCGGCGCGCGGCGTCAACGCCATCGATCTGATGCACGAATCCATCGGCCGCCTGATGGAGCTGCGCAAAACCCTGCAGGAGCGCTACAACAACCCGGCGTTCGCCGTGCCTTATCCCACCATGAACTTCGGCCATATCAGCGGCGGCGACGCGGCCAACCGCATCTGCGCCTGCTGCGAGCTGCACCTGGACATCCGCCCGCTGCCCGGCATGACGCTCGACAACATTAACGAACTGATGCATCAGGCGCTGGAGCCGGTGAGCCAACGCTGGCCGGGCCGCCTGACCATCGAAGAGCTGCATGCGTCGGTGCCGGGCTACGAGTGCCCGACCGACCACCGCATGGTGGCGGTGATCGAGGAGCTGCTGGGCACCCGCACGCAGGTGGTCAACTACTGCACCGAAGCGCCGTTCGTGCAACAGGTATGCCCGACCCTGGTGCTCGGCCCCGGCTCCATCGATCAGGCCCACCAGCCGGACGAGTACATCGACACCGCGTTTATCGAACCGACGCGCAAACTGTTGGGTCAGCTGGTCAATCACTTTTGCCGGCAATAAACCCGACATTTAACAGGGGAAATGCTTTATGCTTCCCCTAACTCAAAATAAGTAGAAAACGGCGAAATAAGCCGTGCTGATAACCGACGCGCCGTAATTAAATTTCAGAAAATGCGCCGATTTTGATGTTTTTTTGCTAAAAATAGTGTCAATTGACGATTGGACAGGAACGCGATGTGATCAGGCAGGCGGTCTGCGCCTGACGCGTGAAATTTATTTACAAGATAAAAATCATACAGAACTGGGTCAGGGGTTATATGAACGAACAATATTCGGCAATGCGCAGTAATGTCAGTATGCTCGGCAAATTGCTCGGCGATACCATCAAAGAAGCGCTGGGTGAGCATATTCTCGATCGCGTTGAGACCATCCGTAAGCTTTCCAAATCCTCACGCGCCGGCAACGAAGCGCATCGCCAGGAGCTGCTCTCCACCCTGCAGAACTTGTCCAACGACGAGCTGCTGCCGGTGGCGCGCGCCTTCAGCCAGTTCCTCAACCTGACCAACGTCGCCGAGCAGTACCACAGCATTTCGCCCAACGGCGAGGCCGCCAGCAATCCGGAAGCGCTGGCTCAACTGTTCAGCCGTCTCAAAGACAAAAAGCTCAGCGACAAAGAGCTGCAGCACGCGGTATCGCAACTCTCCATCGAGCTGGTGCTGACGGCGCACCCGACGGAGATCACCCGCCGCACCCTGATCCACAAGCTGGTGGAGGTCAACACCTGCCTCAGCCAGCTCGATCACAACGATCTGGCCGACTACGAGCGCAACAAGATCATGCGCCGCCTGCGTCAGCTGGTGGCCCAGTCGTGGCACACCGATGAAATTCGCAAACACCGCCCTTCCCCGATCGACGAAGCCAAATGGGGCTTTGCGGTGGTGGAAAACAGCCTGTGGGAAGGCGTGCCGGCGTTCCTGCGCGAATTCAACGAACAGCTAGAAAACTCCATCGATTACAGCCTGCCGGTGGAAGCGGTGCCGGTGCGCTTTACCTCCTGGATGGGCGGCGATCGCGACGGCAACCCGAACGTGACCGCCGAAATTACCCGCCATGTGCTGCTGCTCAGCCGCTGGAAAGCCTGCGACCTGTTCACCCGCGATATCCAGGTGCTGGTCTCTGAGCTGTCGATGACCGAATGCACCCCGGAGCTGCGCGCCCGCGCCGGCGGCGATGAGGTGCAGGAGCCGTACCGCGAAATCATGAAGCAGCTGCGCAGCCAGCTGATGAGTTCCCAAGCTTATCTTGAAGGCCGCCTGAAGGGCGAGCGCGTGCTGAAACCGCACGACCTGCTGGTGAACAACGAGCAGCTGTGGGAGCCGCTGTATGCCTGCTACCAGTCGCTGCAGGCCTGCGGCATGGGCATCATCGCCAACGGTCAACTGCTGGATACCCTGCGCCGCGTGCGCTGCTTCGGCGTGCCGCTGGTGCGCATCGACGTGCGTCAGGAGAGCACCCGCCATACCGAAGCCATCGCCGAGCTGACCCGCTATCTGGGGCTGGGCGACTATGAAAGCTGGTCGGAAGCCGATAAACAGGCGTTCCTGATCCGCGAGCTGAACTCCAAACGCCCGCTGGTGCCGCTGAAATGGCAACCGAGCGCCGACACGCAGGAAGTGCTGGAAACCTGCCGGGTGATCGCCGAAGCGCCGCAGGGCTCGATCGCCGCCTATGTGATTTCGATGGCGCGCACGCCTTCCGACGTGCTGGCGGTGCACCTGCTGCTGAAAGAGGCCGGCTGCCCGTTCGCGCTGCCGGTCGCCCCGCTGTTCGAAACCCTCGACGACCTGAACAACGCCGACGACGTGATGACCCAGTTGCTGAACATCGACTGGTATCGCGGCTTCATCCAGGGCAAACAGATGGTGATGATCGGCTATTCCGACTCGGCGAAAGACGCCGGCGTGATGGCCGCTTCCTGGGCGCAGTACCGCGCGCAGGACGCGCTGATCAAAACCTGTGAAAAGGCCGGCGTGGCGCTGACGCTGTTCCACGGCCGCGGCGGTTCCATCGGCCGCGGCGGCGCTCCGGCGCATGCGGCGCTGCTGTCGCAGCCGCCGGGCAGCCTGAAGGGCGGCCTGCGCGTCACCGAACAGGGCGAGATGATCCGCTTCAAGTTCGGCCTGCCGGAAGTCACCATCAGCAGCCTGGCGCTGTATGCCGGCGCGATCCTCGAGGCCAACCTGCTGCCGCCGCCGGAACCGAAGAAAGAATGGCGGGCGCTGATGGACGACCTGTCCGAGACCTCCTGCCGGATGTATCGCGGCTACGTGCGTGAAAACCCGGACTTCGTGCCTTACTTCCGCGCGGCCACGCCGGAGCTGGAGCTGGGCAAACTGCCGCTGGGCTCACGCCCGGCCAAGCGCAAGCCGAACGGCGGCGTGGAGAGCCTGCGCGCCATTCCGTGGATTTTCGCCTGGACGCAGAACCGCCTGATGCTGCCGGCCTGGCTCGGCGCCGGCGCCGGATTGCAGGAAGCGGTGAAAGCCGGCAAACAGGCGGAGCTGGAGGCGATGTGCCGCGACTGGCCATTCTTCTCCACCCGTATCGCCATGCTGGAAATGGTGTTCGCCAAGGCCGACCTGTGGCTGGCGGAATACTACGATCAGCGCCTGGTGGATAAATCGCTGTGGCCGCTGGGCCAACAGCTGCGCGATCAGCTGGAAAGCGACATCAAGGTGGTGCTGACCATCGCCAACGATGCGCACCTGATGGAAGACCTGCCGTGGATCGCCGAATCCATCGCACTGCGCAACGTTTATACCGACCCGTTGAACGTCTTGCAGGCCGAATTGCTGCACCGTTCGCGCCAGCAGGAGCAGCCGGACGCCCGCGTAGAGCAGGCTCTGATGGTCACCATCGCCGGCGTCGCCGCCGGGATGCGCAACACCGGCTAGTGCGCCTCATCGCGGCCCCGTTTATCGGGGCCGTTTTTTTATGCCTTCCCCCACAAAAAAGGGCGCCGCGGTAAAGCGGCGCCCTTTTAAATGGAACAGACCCGTCAGGCGGCGGCCACCGGACGCACGCCCAGCGTGTGGCAGATGGCGTAGCTCATCTCGGCGCGGTTCAGCGTATAGAAGTGGAAATCTTTCACCCCTTCGCGGCTGAGGATCTTCACCATGTCCATGGCGATGTTGGCGCCGACCATTTTGCGGGTCTCCGCATCGTCGTCCAGCCCTTCGAACATGCTGGTCATCCAGCTTGGCACCCGCACATTGGTCATGGTGGCGAAGCGCTGCAGTTGCTTGAAGTTGGACACCGGCAGAATGCCCGGCACGATTTCCACGTCGATACCGGCGGCGACGCAACGGTCGCGGAAGCGCAGGTAGCTCTCAACGTCGAAGAAGAACTGGGTGATGGCGCGACTGGCGCCGGCGTCGATCTTGCGTTTCAGGTTAATCAAATCGGCCTGGGCGCTCTTCGCCTCCGGGTGCACTTCCGGGTAGGCGGCGACGGAAATGTCGAAGTCGCCCACGTCTTTCAACAGCGCCACCAGATCGGTCGCGTACATGTCCGGCTTGCCGCCGCCCGGCGGCAGATCGCCGCGCAGCGCCACGATATGGCGGATGCCGCTGTTCCAGTAGTCGGTCGCGATGTCGCGCAACTGCGCCGGGCTGGCGTCGATGCAGGTCAGGTGCGGCGCAGCCTCCAGGCCGGTGCGCTCCTTGATCCCCTTGATGATGCTGTGGGTGCGATCGCGCTCGCCGGAGTTGGCGCCGTAGGTGACGGAAACGAATTTAGGTTTGAGGATGCTCAGACGATCGATCGACTGCCACAGGGTCTCTTCCATCTCGCTGGTGCGTGGCGGGAAGAACTCGAATGATACGTTAATCTGGCCGTTCAACTCCGCCAGACTCTGATTCAGCGCTTCCCGCTGGTTTGCGTGGAAAAAACTCATACCCTGCTCACCTCTTATCGATCACTGTTTTTATTTCATCTTGATGAGCGTCTATACGTTTAGACGTCTAGATAGAAAATGCCGCATGTTGGCTAAAGAGTCAACAGGAAAATGAGGGGAATAAGATGATTAATCCTCACCCGCTCAACGAGGGAATTTCATGATCGCGACAAAGATAAGTATGGCAGGAAAAGCCAAGGGGCGCGGTGAACCCGCGCCCGCAGAGGATTAAAGCAGCTGCGCCAATCGGTTAAGGTCTGACTGGATCGCGCCGGCGGTGACGTCGCGGCCGGCGCCCGGCCCGCGGATCACCAGCGGATTATCGCGATACCAGCGGCTTTCGATGGCGAACACGTTGTCGCACGGCAGCAGCGAGGCCAGAGGATGCTCAGGGCGCACTGCCTCCACGCCGACCCGCGCCTTGCCGTTGGCGTCGAAACGCGCCACGTGGCGCAGCACCAGGCCCATTTCGCTGGCGGCCTCAAAGCGCTGCTGCATCTGCTGGTTCAGCGCCTCACCGTTCTCGAAGAACTGATCGACGGAGCCCAGCTCGCAGCCCGCCGGCACCAGCGACTCGACCCGCACCTGGTTCGGTTCAATGTCGTAGCCCGCTTCGCGCGCCAGGATCACCAGCTTGCGCATCACGTCCTGGCCGGAGAGATCGACCCGCGGATCCGGTTCGGTGAGCCCCTGCTGCCAGGCCTGATCCACCAGCTCGGTAAACGGCACCGTGCCGTCATACTGCAAGAACAGCCAGGAGAGCGTGCCGGAGAAGATGCCGCTGATCGCCAGAATGCTGTCGCCGCTGTCGCGCAGATCGCGCACCGTGTGGTTGACCGGCAGGCCGGCGCCGACGGTGGCGTTGTACAGCCAGTGGCGGCCGGTTTTGGCGAAGGCGTCGCGAATTTGGCGATAGCTGTCGCTGCACGAGGCCCCCGCCAACTTGTTGGCGCTGATCACGTGGAAACCGTGGCTGGCGAAATCCAGATACTGCCCGGCCAGCTCTTCGCTGGCGGTCACGTCAAGCACCACCAGATCGTCGAACGGGTGCGCACGCATCCACAGGAACAGCGATTCTTCATCCAGCTCCTGCGCTTCGTCCTCAAAGAATGCCAGCGCGCGGCTGGCGTCCAGCCCGTCATAGTTCAGCAGGCTGCGGCGGCTGTCCACCACCCCCGCCAGGATAAATTCGAAGCCGCTGCGCGCGGAGATATTGGTCTGCTCACGGGCGAACAGCTCCAGCCAGCGGGATCCGATATTGCCCTTGCCGAACAGCACCAGACCGATGCGCTTCTCGGCGCGGAACAGGCTTTGGTGCAGCCCCTGGATCAGCAGCGCGGTCGGCCCCTGGCGCAATACCGCCACCAGGCTGATGCCATCTTCCGCCTGCCAGATGAACTCGACCGGCTGATCTTTCAACTGCTGATAGAAACGGTGGCTGTGCAGCGGGTTCTTGCACACCCCGGCGCCGACCATCGCCACCAGCGCCAACCCTTCGCGCAGGCGCAGCTCGCCTGGCAGCGCCGCGGCCTGCAGCGTCACCAGCGCGCTGTTGACCACCTCGGAGGTGTAGCACAGCTGCACCCGATTGCGGTCAGGGTGGATGCCCACCGCCAGCGGTTTGATCTGCGCGCGCTTGAGCACCAGATCCAACTCTTTCTGCGCCAGTTTGAAGTCATGCTGAGCGGCGACGTGCAGTTCAATCAGGCACACGTCATCGTGGCTGGTGACAATCTTGGCGCCGGTACCGGACGCCAATACGCGCTCGATGCGCGTCGAGCCCTGCTCCGGCTGATAGCTGCAGCGCAGCTGAAGATCGATATCGCTGCCGGAGACCGGCTGCAGAGTACGGGTGTGCAACACCGGCGCCGCCAGACGCGCCAGCTCGCTGGCTTCGTCCAGACGCAGCAGCGGCAGCAGGCAGGCGTCTTTCACCTTGCGCGGATCGGCGCTGTATACCCCGGCCACGTCGCTCCAGATGGTGACGCGAGCAGCACCGGCCAACGCGCCGACCTGAGTGGCGGAGTAGTCGCTGCCGTTACGCCCCAACAGCACGGTTTCCCCGGCGTCATTGCGCGAAATGAACCCGGTCACCACCAGGCGTTTGCCCGGATGTTGAGCCAACAATTGCTGCAGCAATGGGTAAGAACGGCCTTCATCCACCTGCGGCTGCGCGGCGCGCTCGGCGCGCAGGAAATCACGCGCGTCCAGCCAGGCCGCCTGCATATCCAGATGGTTGAGCACCGCCGCCATCAGGCGCGCCGACCAGATCTCGCCGTGCCCGACCACTTCGGCATAGCACACGTCGTCGACGTTGCCGTCCAGCAGCGCCGCCAGACGTTCCAGATCCTGAATGAACTCGGCGATCAGCGGCTCGGCGCTTTCCGGCGGCAACAGGCCGCTGATAAGATCGCTGTGATAGCGACGCAACGTCTGCTGCACCTGGTGCGCAGACAGGCGATCGCTCTGGCTGAGCTTCAGCCAGTTGATCAACTGGTTGGTGGTACTGCCGGCGGCCGATACCACCATCATGTCGCCCGGCTGGCTGTATTCCGCCATAATCCCGGCCACACGCAGATAACACTTCACATCCGCCAGACTGCTGCCGCCAAACTTGTGCAGTTGACGCCCGCTCACCGGCCCTGCTACAGCAATTGCATTCATGCTTACCTCGTTGCCGCCGCCTGGAAAGCGCGTTCCAGATCGGCAATCAAATCTTCACTGTCTTCAATACCCACGGAAATGCGCAGCAGGCTCTCGGAGATGCCGGCCGCTGCCCGCGCCTCCGCCGCCATGCCGGCGTGAGTCATGGTCGCTGCATGCGAGATCAGGCTTTCTACGCCGCCCAACGATTCTGCCAGAGTAAACAGCTCAAGGGCAGAGAGAAAACGGCGCAGCACCGCTTCATCGCCGTCCAGTTCAAAACTCAGCATCGCGCCGAAACCGCGCTGCTGACGGCGGGCGATCTCATGCCCCGGATTCTCCGGCAGGGAGGGATGATACAGCTTTTTCACCAGCGGTTGCTGCTGTAAATAGTCAACAATCGCTTCAGCATTTTGTTGCGCCGCCTTGATGCGCGGCGACAGCGTGCGCATGCCGCGCAGCAACAGATAACTGTCGAACGCGCCGCCGGTCACGCCAATGTTGTTCGCCCACCAGGCCAGCTCGACCGCCAGCTCGGGATCTTTGGCAATCACCGCCCCGGCCACCACGTCCGAATGCCCGTTCAGGTATTTGGTGCAAGAATGGACCACCAGATCGGCACCGAGTTCGATCGGCTGTTGCAGGGCCGGGCTGAGGAAGGTGTTGTCCACCACCGTCAACGCGCCCGCCGCATGCGCGGCAGCGCAGATCGCCGCGATGTCCACCACCCGCAGCAGCGGATTGCTGGGGCTTTCTATCAGCACCAGCTTCGGCTTTTGCGCCAGCGCCTGCTGCAGGGCTTCTTCATTACCCTGATCGACGAACAGCACGCGATAGGCGCCGCGCTTGCTCAGGCTGTCGAACAGCCGATAGCTGCCGCCGTAGCAGTCGTGCGGCGCCACCAGCAGATCGCCGGGCTTCAACAACACGGTGGTCACCAGATGGATCGCCGACATCCCGCTGCCGGTCATCACCGCGCCGGCGCCGCCTTCCAGCTCCGCCAACGCGCGCTGCACTACGTCGCGCGTCGGGTTGCCGCGTCGCGAGTAGTCATGGGCTCGGGGTTGGTTGAAGTCGGTAAAGTTATAGGTGCTGGAAAGATGAATCGGCGGGACAACGCAGCCGTACTGTTCGTCGTCGTTCAGGCCGCTGCGTACGGCAATCGTGGCTGGTTTACGCGTCATGGGCTCGCTCGGCTCTCGGTTCGGTGGATGAGGCCTAAAGAGTAATCGCAGGATTGATAGACGTCAATACATCTGGACATCTAAACTTCTTTGCGTATAGATTGAGCAATGACACAATACCCGCTAAAATTATGCCGATATGACATGACGATAAGATGTTAAGCGGCAATGCCTGGCCGAAGCGGGGCATTCAGTGACCCTGGTCGCGTAAAATTGACATTTATTTAGTGAGAACAGTGAAGATCGGGCATAATTGGCCGGTTTTTAGAATTTTGTAATTTTTCTGACAAAGTTAAGGTGTCCCATGGCTGAGTGGAACGGCGAGTATGTCAGCCCTTACGCTGAACACGGTAAAAAAAGCGAGCAAGTCAAAAAGATCACGGTATCCATTCCGCTGAAGGTCCTGAAAATCCTCACCGACGAACGGACCCGTCGCCAGGTGAACAACCTGCGCCACGCCACCAACAGCGAACTTCTGTGCGAAGCGTTTCTGCATGCCTTTACCGGCCAGCCGCTGCCGAACGATGAAGACCTGCGCAAAGAGCGCAGCGATGAAATCCCGGAAGCCGCAAAAGCGTTGATGCGCGAACTGGGTGTCGATCCCGATACCTGGGAATATTGAGAACCGCCCGGCGAACGCCGGCGGCAGAAAAGAAAAAAGGCGCCCAGGGCGCCTTTTTCATCGGTCGATAAGAAATCTTATTTCTTAGCGCCTGGTACGCTGAAACGCTTGTTGAAGCGGTCAACGCGGCCACCGGTAGCAACGTCACGCTGCTTGCCAGTGTAGAACGGGTGGCATGCGCCACAAACGTCCAGGTTCAGATCGTGGCCCACGGTGGAGCGGATCTTCATCACGTTACCGCAAGAGCAGTTAGCAGTAACTTCTTCGTATTTTGGGTGGATACCTTGTTTCATGGGAAACCTCAGTTAAGGCCGTGTCGCTATCCAGCCCTGTTTCGCCAGACACCACACGTGGTTGATAATAGAATTTTGGTATCGAATTATACCAAAGGCGGCAAATTATACAGCATTAGTCGGGGCGCGCAATCGGAACCGTACATTTGCCGATGCGCCGTGTAAACTGATGCCCACTTTTTTTCAATTTGGATGAGATCATGCCCGTCGTACACGTTGCTTTGCCGGTCCCCCTCGCCCGCACCTTCGACTATCTGCTGCCGCCCGGCATGCAGCCGGTGGCCGGCGCGCGCGTGGGCGTGCCCTGGGGCAGGCAGCATGCAATCGGCATCGTCACCGGCTGCAGCGACACCAGCGAACTGCCGCTGGGCAAGCTCAAGCCGATCGACAGCGTGATCGACACCGAGTCGCTGTTCTCTCCCAGCCTGTGGCGCATCCTGCGCTGGGCCAGCGATTACTATCACTATCCCATCGGTGAAGTGCTGTTCCATGCGCTGCCGATCCTGCTGCGCCAAGGCAAACCGGCCGAGGCCGCGCCGCTGTGGCAGTGGTTCGCCACCGAAGAGGGGCGCGCCACCCCGCCCGAAAGCCTGAAACGCGCGCCGAAACAGCAGCAGGCGCTGGCGGCGCTGCTGCAACGCCCGGTCTATCGCCATCAGGTCAGCCAGCTTGAGCTGACGGAAAGCGCTCTGCAGGCGCTGCGCGCCAAAGGGCTGATCGACCTGCGCGCTCAGGTCGCGGCCACCCAGGACTGGCGCCCCAACTTCGCGGTGCTGGGCGAGCGGCTGCGGCTGAATACCGAACAGGCCACCGCCGTCGGGGCGATCAGAAGCGAGGATGAGCAGTTCGCCGCCTGGCTGCTGGCCGGGGTGACCGGCTCCGGCAAGACCGAGGTGTACCTCAGCGTGCTGGAAAACGTGCTGGCCAAAGGCCGACAGGCGCTGGTGCTGGTGCCGGAAATCGGCCTGACGCCGCAAACCATCGCCCGCTTTCGCGAGCGCTTCAACGCGCCGGTGGACGTGCTGCACTCCGGGTTGAACGACAGCGAGCGGCTGGCGGTTTGGCTGCGCGCGCGCAGCGGCGAAGCCGCCATCGTCATCGGCACCCGCTCGGCGCTGTTCACGCCATTCCGACAGTTGGGCGTGATCATCATCGACGAAGAGCACGACAGCTCTTATAAACAGCAGGAAGGCTGGCGCTACCACGCCCGCGATCTGGCGGTGTTCCGCGCCCGGGAAGAAGACATCCCGATGGTGATGGGCTCCGCCACGCCGGCACTGGAAACGCTGCACAACGTGCAACTGGGCAAATATCGCCAGTTGAAGCTCACCCAGCGCGCGGGCAACGCCAAACCGGCGGCGCAGCATCTGATCGATCTGAAAGGGCTGCCGCTGAAGGTCGGCCTGTCGCAACCGCTTTTGAAAAGCATGCAGCACCATTTAAAAGCCGGCAACCAGGTGATGCTGTTCCTCAACCGCCGCGGTTACGCTCCGGCGCTGCTGTGCCACGAGTGCGGTTGGATCGCCGAGTGCCAGCGCTGCGATCACTACTACACCTTCCACCAGCATCAGCGCCAGCTGCGCTGCCACCACTGCGACAGCCAGCGACCGGTGCCGCACCAGTGCCCGCAGTGCGGCTCCACCCACCTGGTATCGGTCGGCGTCGGCACCGAACAGCTGGAACAGGAGCTGGCGCCGCTGTTCCCCGACACGCCGATCACCCGCATCGATCGCGACACCACCAGCCGCAAAGGGGCGCTGGAGCAACACCTGGCGGATATTCATCGCGGCGAAGCGCGCATTCTGATCGGCACGCAGATGCTCGCCAAAGGCCACCATTTTCCCGACGTCACGCTGGTGGCGTTGCTGGACGTGGACGGCGCGTTGTTCTCCGCCGACTTCCGCTCCGCCGAGCGTTTCGCTCAGCTGTATACCCAGGTCTCCGGCCGGGCGGGCCGCGCGGGCAAACAGGGTGAAGTGCTGCTGCAAACCCACCATCCGGAGCACCCGCTGCTGCAGGTGCTGCTGCAACAGGGTTACGACGCCTTCGCCAAACAAACGCTGGCGGAGCGCAATAGCGTGTTTCTGCCGCCCTACACCAGCCACATCATCGTGCGCGCCGAAGATCACGACAACCAGCAGGCCCCGTTGTTCTTGCAGCAGCTGCGCAATCTGTTGGAAGCCAGCCCGCTGAAGGACGACTCGCTGTGGGTGATGGGCCCGGTGCCGGCGCTGCAATCAAAACGCGGCGGCCGTTTCCGCTGGCAGCTGCTGCTGCAGCACCCGACGCGGCGCGTCCTGCAACAGCTGATGAAAAGCTCGCTGCCGCTGATCGGCACCCTGCCGCAAACGCGCAAGGTGAAATGGACGCTGGATGTCGATCCGATCGACAGCTGATCCCGGAAAAGTCCGATTTAGCTGCCGCAGTGCAAACGTTTACCCTTGAAATTGCGAGCGAACGCTAAAAAACCTTCTCAGGTCACATTTTTTATGCAAATTAGGTAACAAAGGCGGGGCGTATTCTGTTTAGAATGTCTGCGAGGGCAAATTTTGTCGCCACATCGCAGCGCGACGGAGTGCCCGAACGCGAGTGGCGCTCAATGACAACAATCCCGCCACCGCATGCCGGACATTGTGAGCAAACAGCAGTAGTGGCGTCGGCATGGGGCTGACGCAAGGAGAAAGGCGTTGGAACACAAGAAAGAGTTATCCATGGCGACCATGAAAGACGTCGCCGAAATGGCGGGCGTTTCAACGGCTACCGTATCGCGTGCGCTGATGAACCCGGAAAAGGTGTCAACGCCAACGCGCCAGAAAGTGGAACAGGCCGTGCTGGCCGTGGGTTATTCTCCTCATGCTCTGTCACGCAATATCAAACGCAACGAATCCCGCACCATCCTGGTGATCGTGCCCGACATCTGCGATCCGTTTTTCGCCGATGTGATCCAGGGGATCGAACAGACCGCGGCCCAACAAGGTTATCTGGTGCTGATCGGCGACTGCGCGCAGCAAAATCAGCAAGAGCGCACCTTCGTCAATCTGATCATCACCAAACAGATCGACGGCATGCTGCTGCTGGGCTCCAACCTGCCGTTTGACGCCAGCAAGGAAGAGCAGCGCAACCTGCCGCCGATGGTGATGGCCAACGAGTTTGCCCCCGAGCTGGAACTGCCGACGGTGCACATCGATAACCTGACCGCCGCCTTTGAAGCCGTGCATTATTTGCATCAATTGGGCCACCGGCAGATCGCCTGCGTCGCCGGGCCGGAACAGATGCCGCTGAGCCATTATCGGCTGCAGGGTTACGTTCAAGCGCTACGTCGTAATGGCATTACCGTCGAAAGCAGCTATATTACCCGGGGTGATTTTACCTACGAAGCCGGCGCGCAAGCGCTGACGGCGCTGATGGCTCAGCCGAAACCGCCGACGGCGGTGTTCTGCCACAGCGACGTCATGGCGATCGGCGTGCTGTCCCAGGCGAAGAAAATGGGGCTGCGGGTACCGCAGGATCTGTCGATCGTCGGCTTTGACGACCTCAAGCTGGCGCAGTATTGCGATCCGCCGCTGACCACGGTGGCGCAGCCGCGTTTCCAGATAGGCCAACAGGCGATGTTATTGCTGTTGGAGCAGTTGAACGGCCAGACGGTGGCCAGCGGCTCCCGGCTATTGGACAGTGAATTGATTATCAGAGGCAGCACCGCTGCCCCGAAACGCTAGTCAAATATTTTAGGGTTCAGTAACATGACGGACTTATCCTCTCATCAGGACACAGCGGAATAATAGTGGCACAAAAAGACTATGTAAGCCGTGGGCGCGCAGCAGGAGCTAAGCGTAAAACCCCCAGCCGTAAAAAACGCAGTTCTCCGAAGGTTTCCAAAACCGTGCTGGCGTTAGCCGCCGCGTTGCTGGTTGTCTTTGTCGGTGGCCTCTATTTCATTACGCACAACAAGCCGGAAGACGCGCCGTTGTTGCCTGCGCACACCACGCGCCCAGGCAACGGCCTGCCGCCGAAGCCGGAAGAGCGTTGG
This sequence comes from Serratia sp. BNK-33-b, assembly GCF_048684565.1. NCBI lineage: Bacteria > Pseudomonadati > Pseudomonadota > Gammaproteobacteria > Enterobacterales > Yersiniaceae > Serratia > Serratia sp. BNK-33-b. Next base: position 5,077,465 of record NZ_JBLQTZ010000001.1, on the reverse strand, counting down.
CGCTACATCAAAGAGCTGGAAAACCGGCAGATCGGCGTGCAAACCCCGACCGAACCGACGGCCGGCGGCGAGCTCAATTCCAAAACTCAGTTGACCGCCGAACAGCGGCAGTTGCTGGAACAAATGCAGGCCGACATGCAGCAGCGCCCGACGCAGTTGAACGAAGTGCCGTATAACGATCCGGGCCAGGCCAACGCGCGCAGCAACCGCCAGCAGCAACAGATGCAACAACAGCAAATGCAGCAGCAGCCGGTACAGCAACAGCAGCAGGTTACCCAGGCGCCGCGCAACCCATTCAACAACGGGGCCGCCACCGCGCCGGTGCAGCAGCACCAGCAGCCGAAGCCGGTCACCCCACCGCCGGTGCAGGTGAAACAGCCTGAGCCGAAGCCGCAACCGAAGCCGGAGCCGAAACCGGAAGTGAAACAGGACACGGCCAAGCAGGACACCAAGCCGGAATCGAAACAGAAGTGGATGGTGCAATGCGGTTCGTTCCGCGCCACCGATCAGGCTGAATCCGTGCGCGCGCGCCTGGCGTTCGAAGGCATCGAGAGCCGCATCACCGCCGGCGGCGGTTGGAATCGCGTGGTGCTCGGCCCCTACAGCAGCCGCGCCGCAGCGGATAAAACCCTTTCACGCCTGAAGGGCGTCGGCATGTCGAGTTGCATTCCCCTCTCCGTTGGGGGTTGAAAAGCGTCAATCCCCCCCCATCTATACTCTCAATATGCCTCGTAGCGTCTGCGAAAGCAGGCGCTGCGGGGACTTCTTTCCGTCTTTAACGAGGGTCTGCTCGTGACAACAATTGTAAGCGTACGCCGCAACGGCCAGGTCGTCATCGGTGGTGATGGCCAGGCAACCCTGGGTAATACGGTGATGAAGGGTAACGTCAAGAAAGTGCGTCGCCTGTATAACGACAAAGTGATCGCCGGTTTCGCCGGTGGCACCGCTGACGCCTTCACGCTGTTTGAACTGTTTGAACGCAAACTGGAAATGCATCAGGGCCACCTGGTGAAAGCCGCCGTCGAACTGGCGAAAGACTGGCGCACCGACCGCATGCTGCGCAAGCTCGAAGCGCTGCTGGCGGTCGCCGATGAAACCGCCTCGCTGATCATCACCGGCAACGGCGATGTGGTGCAGCCGGAAAACGATCTGATCGCCATCGGCTCCGGCGGCCCGTACGCCCAGGCCGCCGCCCGCGCCATGTTGGAAAATACCGAGCTGAGCGCCCGCGACATCGTTGAGAAATCCCTCAACATCGCCGGCGATATCTGTATTTACACCAACCATTTCCACACCATTGAAGAATTGCCTTCCAAAGCGTAAGGATCGAATACCATGTCTGAAATGACCCCGCGCGAGATCGTCAGCGAACTGGACAGCTATATCATTGGCCAAAACAAGGCCAAACGCGCTGTCGCCATTGCCCTGCGCAACCGCTGGCGCCGGATGCAGCTCAACGAGATGCTGCGTCACGAAGTGACCCCGAAAAACATTCTGATGATCGGCCCGACCGGCGTCGGTAAAACCGAAATCGCCCGTCGTCTGGCGAAGCTGGCCAACGCGCCGTTCATCAAGGTTGAAGCCACCAAGTTCACCGAAGTGGGCTATGTGGGCAAAGAAGTGGACTCCATCATCCGCGATCTGACCGATGCCGCCATCAAAATGGTGCGCATGCAGTCGATCGAGAAAAACCGCACCCGCGCCGAAGAGTTGGCCGAAGAGCGCATTCTCGACGTGCTGATCCCGCCGGCCAAGAACAACTGGGGCCAGCCGGAAGAAAATCAGGAACCGTCCGCCGCCCGCCAGGCATTCCGCAAGAAACTGCGCGAAGGCCAACTGGATGACAAAGAGATCGAAATCGATCTGGCCGCCGCGCCGATGGGCGTGGAAATCATGGCACCTCCGGGCATGGAAGAGATGACCAACCAGCTGCAGTCGATGTTCCAGAACCTCGGCGGCCAAAAGCAAAAACCACGCAAGCTGAAGATCAAAGAAGCCTTCAAGCTGCTGGTGGAAGAAGAAGCCGCCAAGCTGGTAAACCCGGAAGAACTGAAAGAGCAGGCGATCGAAGCGGTTGAGCAGCACGGCATCGTGTTTATCGATGAGATCGACAAAATCTGTAAGCGCGGCGGCCAAAGCTCCGGCCCGGACGTTTCCCGCGAAGGCGTACAGCGCGATCTGCTGCCGCTGGTGGAAGGCTGCACCGTGTCCACCAAGCACGGTATGGTGAAGACCGACCACATCCTGTTCATCGCCTCCGGCGCGTTCCAGACCGCCAATCCGTCGGATCTGATCCCGGAACTGCAGGGCCGTCTGCCGATCCGCGTTGAGCTGCAGGCGCTGACCACCGAAGATTTCGAGCGCATCCTGACCGAGCCGAGCGCGTCGCTGACCGAACAGTACAAAGCGCTGATGGGCACCGAAGGCGTCAATATCGAGTTCACCGCCGACGGCATCCGCCGCATCGCCGAAGCCGCGTGGCAGGTCAACGAAAGCACCGAGAACATCGGCGCGCGTCGTCTGCACACCGTGCTGGAGCGTCTGATGGAAGATATTTCCTACGATGCGAGTGAAATTAATGGCCAATCCATTACAATTGATGCGGATTACGTGCGCAGTCATCTGGATGAACTGGTGGCGGATGAAGATTTGAGTCGTTTTATCCTATAATCGCTCAATCATTGTCTTGTCAGTCATCTGTGTGGGAGGCATTGCCTCCCACTATTATTTCTAACGGACACAGAAGCGAAACATGAGCTCATCAACCCCCACCACCCCGATCTCCGCCTGGCTGGAAAGTCTACGCCCCCGCACCCTGCCGCTGGCCTTTGCCTCCATTGTGGTCGGCTCGGCAATCGCCGCCTGGCACGGCAGCCTGAAACCTGAAGTGGCGCTGCTGGCGCTGTTGACCGCCGGCCTGCTGCAGATCCTCTCCAACCTGGCGAACGACTACGGCGATGCGGTCAAAGGCAGCGACAAAGAAGATCGCATCGGGCCATTGCGCGGCATGCAGAAAGGCATGATCACCCAGGCGCAGATGAAACGGGCACTGGTGGTGACGGTAGTGCTGATCGCCCTCGCCGGCTGTTCGCTGATCGCCGTCGCCTGCGAGCAACCCAGCGACGTGGTGGGCTTTCTGGTGCTGGGCGGGCTGTCTATCGTGGCAGCCATCACCTATACCGTCGGCAACAAGCCCTACGGATATTTGGGGTTGGGCGACATCTCGGTACTGGTGTTCTTCGGCTGGCTGAGCGTGGCCGGCACCTACTATCTGCAAACGCACACCTTCGACAGCGTGGTGATGCTGCCTGCCACCGCCTGCGGCCTGCTGGCGACGGCGGTGCTCAACATCAACAATCTGCGCGATATCGAGAGCGATCGCGAAAACGGCAAGAACACGCTGGCGGTGCGTCTCGGCCCGCACAAGGCGCGCATTTACCATGCCCTGCTGCTCGGCGGCGCAGTGCTGTGTTTCGCGCTGTTTACGCTGTTCAACCTGCACAGCCCGTGGGGTTGGCTGTTCGTGTTGGCGATCCCGCTGCTGACGCGCCACGGCCTGCGCGTGCTGCGCGATCCGACGCCGGTCGGCATGCGGCCGATGCTGGAACACATGGTCAAAGCGGCGTTGCTGGCCAACCTGCTGTTCGCCATCGGCGTGGCGCTCAGTTAAAAACTGATGATTTTGCCAACAGGGCGAATAAAGGGATATACTGAACATTCCAGCGGCAAACAGACGTAAAATCCTATGAAATACGATACTTCCGAACTTTGCGACATCTATCATGAAGAGGTGAACGTTGTTGAACCTCTGTTCTCCAATTTTGGCGGGCGTACTTCATTTGGCGGGCAGATCACCACGGTGAAATGCTTTGAGGATAACGGCCTGTTGTTCGATCTGCTTGAAGAAAACGGCCGCGGCCGCGTGCTGTTGGTCGACGGCGGCGGTTCGGTACGCCGGGCGCTGATCAACGCCGAACTGGCGCGCTTGGCCGCCCAGAACGAATGGGAAGGCATCGTGGTGTACGGCGCGGTGCGCCAGGTGGACGATCTGGAAGAACTCGACATCGGCATTCAGGCGATGGCGGCGATCCCGGCGGGTGCCGTGAGCGAAGGCGTGGGCGAAAGCGATATCCGCGTCAACTTCGGTGGCGTCACCTTCTTCTCCGGCGACCACCTGTATGCCGACAACACCGGTATCATCCTCTCCGAGGACCCGCTCGACATCGAGTGATTTCCGGTCATGAAAAAGGGCGCCTGAGGCGCCCTTTTCGTTGCTGCATGGCGTGAGGATCAGACCTCTTCCATTTTGCCCAGCAGCGCGCGCAGGCGATCTTGCCATACGTGCTGTTCTTCTTTCAGCTGTTGGTTTTCGCGCACCAACGCTTCGTGGTTGCCGGAGGCAGCCTGAACTTCCTGCGACAGAGAGTTGTTTTTGTCTTTCAGCTCTTCAATTTCCATCTGCAACAAGGTGATGGTATCAATCGCCTGCTGTACTTTTGCTTCCAGTTTCTCAAATACTTCAAATGACATGCTTCAGTCCCCTCATGATAGCAAGGCGTACATCTATAAGTAGCGGCCGCAACATCGGCTGCAGCTACTGCGAATATTGCATCGCGCTCAGTGACGCGCGCCGTTACGAAAGGCGCGCCGGTCTCGATTCGTTAAAAACGATTGTAAGTAGCCAGTCTCCGCCTGTCTAGCAACATACCGGATCATCGCGCAGTCTGTTGCAATTTTCCTGCCCCCGCCATCAGCAAAAACTGAAAATCCCCATCGCCGCCGCCGCGAGTTGTTAACAACCCTCAGCAAACCACTGGTCAGATCACACTTTTATGGCTCAGAAAGAACACTAAACGACGCGAAATCGCTCAATTTTATGACGCGCCACACACATTTTGATTTCGCTATTTCTCGTTTATGTTCGTTAACGATAAATTTACATCACGTCCTTATTCAATAATTGGACGAGATGAAAAAAACTGTGCCCATAGGCCAGATCTCTACCCAACTGAGCCTATAAACCAACAACCGCCGTTTTGCAGGACAACAACATTATGAGCCAAACCACCAGTCCGACATTAAAAGGCCAGTGCATCGCCGAGTTCCTCGGCACGGCGCTGCTGATCTTCTTTGGCGTAGGCTGCGTTGCCGCGCTGAAACTGGCGGGCGCCAGCTTCGGCCAGTGGGAAATCAGCATCATTTGGGGCCTGGGCGTCGCCATGGCCATCTATCTGACCGCCGCCATTTCCGGTGCGCATCTCAACCCGGCGGTCACCCTCGCCCTGTGGCTGTTCGCCTGCTTCGACGGGCGCAAAGTGGTGCCTTACATCATTGCGCAGGTCGCCGGCGCCTTCTGCGCAGCGGCCCTGGTCTATGGGCTGTACTACAACCTGTTCTTCGACTTCGAAGCGGCCCACCACATGGTGCGCGGCAGCAACGAAAGCCTCGAACTGGCCGGCATCTTCTCGACTTACCCTAACGCGCACATCTCCGTCGGTCAGGCCTTCCTGGTAGAAATGGTGATCGCTGCAATCCTGATGTGCCTGATCCTGGCGCTGACCGACGACGGCAACGGCATTCCGCGCGGCCCGCTGGCGCCGCTGCTGATCGGTATTCTGATTGCCGTGATCGGCGCCTCCATGGGACCATTGACCGGCTTTGCGTTGAACCCGGCGCGTGACTTCGGGCCGAAACTGTTCGCCTACCTGGCCGGCTGGGGCAAAGTCGCCTTCACCGGCGCACGTGATATCCCGTACTTCCTGGTGCCGATCTTCGCCCCTATCGTCGGCTGTGGCCTGGGCGCTTTCGGTTACCGCGCGCTGATTGGCCGCCACCTGCCGTGCGACGTTTGCGTGACGGAGGAAGAGCCCGACGCCAAGACCCAGCAGCGTAAAGCATGATGGGTGCAGTTTTAAACGGTTAACAACAGCAGGATAATTACCATGACTGTAGAAAAAAAATACATTGTCGCACTCGACCAAGGGACCACCAGCTCACGCGCCGTCGTGCTCGATCACGACGCCAACATCGTTGCGGTATCGCAGCGCGAATTCCCGCAGATCTATCCAAAGGCCGGCTGGGTTGAGCACGACCCGATGGAGATCTGGGCGTCGCAAAGTTCGACGCTGGTAGAAGTGCTGGCGAAAGCCGACATCAATTCCGATCAGATCGCCGGCATCGGCATCACCAACCAGCGCGAAACCACCATCGTCTGGGAAAAAGAGACCGGCAAGCCGATTTACAACGCCATCGTTTGGCAGTGCCGCCGCACCGCCGACATCTGCGAGAAGCTCAAGCGCGACGGCCTGGAAGAGTACATCCGTCACAACACCGGCCTGGTGGTTGACCCGTACTTCTCCGGCACCAAGGTGAAATGGATCCTGGACAACGTCGAAGGCGCCCGCGAGCGCGCCAAACGCGGCGAACTGCTGTTCGGCACCGTCGACACCTGGCTGGTGTGGAAGATGACCCAGGGCCGCGTACACGTCACCGATTACACTAACGCCTCACGCACCATGATGTTCAACATCCACGAGCTGGACTGGGACGAACGCATGCTGGAAGTGCTGGACATTCCGCGCGCCATGCTGCCGAAAGTCCGTCCTTCCTCCGAGGTATACGGCCAGACCAACATCGGCGGCAAGGGCGGCACGCGTATTCCTATCGCCGGTATCGCCGGTGACCAGCAGGCGGCGCTGTACGGCCAGCTGTGCGTTCAACCGGGCATGGCGAAGAACACCTACGGCACCGGCTGCTTCCTGCTGATGAACACCGGCAAAGAAGCGGTACGGTCGAAAAACGGTCTGCTGACCACCATCGCCTGCGGCCCGCGCGGTGAAGTGAACTATGCGCTGGAAGGCGCGGTGTTCATCGGCGGCGCGTCTATCCAGTGGCTGCGCGACGAGCTGAAACTGATCAGCGACGCCGCCGACTCCGAATACTTCGCCACCAAGGTGAAAGACAGCAACGGCGTCTATGTGGTGCCGGCCTTCACCGGCCTGGGTGCGCCTTACTGGGATCCGTATGCTCGCGGCGCCATTTTCGGCCTGACCCGCGGCGCCAACAGCAACCACATCATCCGCGCCACGCTGGAATCCATCGCCTTCCAGACCCGTGACGTGCTGGACGCCATGCAGGCCGACGCCAACACCCGCCTGCAATCGCTGCGCGTGGACGGCGGCGCGGTCGCCAACAACTTCCTGATGCAGTTCCAATCCGATATTCTCGGCACCCGCGTAGAACGCCCTGAAGTGCGTGAATCGACGGCGCTGGGCGCGGCGTTCCTGGCGGGCCTGGCCATCGGCTACTGGAACGATCTGGATGAAGTGAAGAGCAAAGCGGTGGTTGAGCGTGAATTCCGCCCAAGCATCGAAACCACCGAACGCAACTACCGCTACAGCGGCTGGAAAAAAGCGGTGGCTCGCGCTCAGGCATGGGAAGATCACGAGTAATCCCGAAGTTGCCGTTTCGCCAACAAGCGCTGCCTGCGGGCGGCGCTTTTTTTTGCCCCGCCCTGCCGCCACCGCGCTGTGATAGACTTTGTCGATATTTTCTTCCCTTTCTCACAGACAGGTTTGCCATGAAACGTGAATTAGCCATCGAATTCTCCCGCGTTACCGAAGCCGCCGCGCTGGCGGGCTACAAATGGCTGGGGCGCGGCGACAAGAACGCCGCCGACGGCGCGGCGGTCCACGCCATGCGCATCATGCTCAACAAAGTGGATATCGATGGGCGCATTGTGATCGGCGAAGGCGAGATCGACGAAGCGCCGATGTTATATATCGGCGAGCAGGTCGGTACCGGCCAAGGCGACGCGGTCGACATCGCGGTCGATCCGATCGAAGGCACCCGCATGACCGCCATGGGCCAGTCCAACGCGCTGGCGGTATTGGCGGTGGGCGATCGCGGCACCTTCCTGCACGCGCCGGACATGTACATGGAGAAGCTGGTAGTCGGCCCGGCGGCGCGCGGCGCCATCGATCTCAACCGGCCGCTGGCGGAGAACCTGCAGAACGTCGCCGAACGACTGGGCAAACCGCTGTCGCAGCTGACGGTGATCGTATTGGCCAAACCGCGCCACGACGGCGTCATCGCGCAGATGCAACAGTTGGGCGTGCGAGTATTCGCCATTCCTGACGGCGACGTGGCGGCCTCCATTCTCACCTGCATGCCCGAAAGCGAGGTCGATGTGATGTACGGCATCGGCGGCGCGCCGGAAGGGGTGATCTCAGCCGCGGTGATCCGCGCGTTGGACGGCGACATGCAGGCGCGTTTGCTGCCGCGTCATGAGGTGAAAGGCGACAGCGCCGAAAACCGCCGCATCGGCGAACAAGAGTTGGCCCGCTGCCGGGAGATGGGTATCGAAGCCGGCCAGGCGCTGCGTCTGGATCAGATGGCGCGCAACGACAACGTGATCTTCTCCGCCACCGGCATCACCAAGGGCGATTTGCTGGAAGGCATCAGCCGCCAGGGCAACATGGCCACCACCGAAACGTTGCTGATCCGCGGCAAGTCGCGCACCATCCGCCGTATACGTTCGACCCACTATCTGGATCGCAAAGACCCGGCGCTGCACGAGTTTCTGCTGTAACGAAACAGGGCGCCGAATGGCGCCCTGTCGTTATGCGGTATGTCCTTGATGCTGCATACGATTGGACAGCGGCCACCAGCACAGCAGGATCAGCAGCGCCATCGCGAACATCAGCAAGCCGAGGCTGAACTGCCCGGTTTGCGGCAGCATGGCGGAAAGCCAGGTCGCCAGACCGGACCCCATGTTCTGCATGCCGCCTACCAATGCGCCCGCCGCGCCGGCCAGGTAAGGGAACGGCTCCATCGCCCCGGTGGTCGCCAGCGGGAACAGCATGCCGGCGCCGAAGAAGAACAATGCGGCCGGCACGATCAGCGTCCAGATGTTCATCACGCCGAACCAGCCCGGGATCCACATCATCGCCCCCGCCAGCAGGCAGCTAATCACCGAATGCCACATCAGCGTGTGGAAGGTCTTGCCGTCGCGCCCGGCGTACCAGGCGCCGAAAAACGCCGCCGGGATCGGCAGAATGAACAGGATGCTGACGGTCAGCCCACTCAGTCCCAACACGCCGCCCATCAACACGCCGCAGCTGGCCTCGAATACCGCAATCCCCGCCAGCGCGCCGATCAGCATCACCAGATAGCAGCTGAAGGTGCTGTCACCCAGCAACTGGCGGAAACTGGCCAGCATGCGACGTTTTTCCGTTTGCACCGGACGCGTTTCCGGTAGCCAGCGGAACATGGCGAAGGCGACGCAGGCGCACAGCCCCAGCAGGAAGGCGTAGCAGGCGCGCCAGCCGAACACCATCGCCAATGCGCCGCCGATCACCGGCGCCAGCAGCGGGCTGACCAAAATCCCCATGTTCAACAGGCTGTTGGCGTAGCGCAGTGCGGTGCCGGCATACAGATCGCGCGGCATGGTGCGCGCCATCACGCCCGCCACGCCGGTGCCCATGCCCTGAATCGCGCTGGCGGCAACCAGCATCGTCAGGTTGGTGGACAGCAGTGCGCCCAGCGCACCGACCAGGAAGATCATCATGCCGGTCAGGATCACCGGGCGACGCCCGATACGATCCGATATCGGCCCGTAAATCAGCTGGGAGAAACCGTAGGTCAGCAGATACGCCGCCATCACCCGTTGCACAGCGCCGGTGCGAACCGACAGATCGTGGGCGATATCAGCAATCACGGGAACATAAATGGTTTGCGCCATCTGGCCGACGGCGACCAACAGGATAAGCATCACCAGCAGGTGAAAATTCTCTAGTTTTCTCATTATCTTCGTTAACGTTTCAACTCGTCACAGCGTCCCGGTATGGCCGTTGCAGCAGCCAGAACGGCGAGCAGCCCTCTATGGCGGCATAAGCTAATCAAATCTGATTTTTTTAGCGAGTTTCAGACAAATATTGATCCAGGTCACACTGGCAGCAAACCCGACCAGGCTCGTAAATTAAACTGTACGTCTAACGCTTTGGGGGTAAAAATTAGCGCGTTTGCAGTAGCTGCGCTTTAGCATTTAATCGATAATTATTTTCATCAACTTGAAATAAAATAACACCATAGGGATTTGGTTCATGAAAACACCTGAGCTGATTTTATTGCAGTTAAAGGCTCTCGGCCCGCACTCGGCCAAAATGCTGGCGGAGCGTCTGGACATCACGCCGATGGGCATCCGACAACATCTGCAATCCCTGGAAAAACGTGAGTTGGTTTGTTACGAAGAAGCGCGCAGCAAGGTCGGCCGCCCGACGCGCTACTGGTCGCTGACAGCGCGAGGGCACGCTTTTGCGGCCGCCGATCAGGAACGGCTGCGGGCATCCGCGCTGCGGCTGTTTGGCGGCGCCGGCGTGGAACCGTTGCTGAGCGCGCGCGAAGAGCAGCTTTATCTGCGTTATGCCGAAGAGCTGTCCGCCGAGCGCAGCCACCAAGAGCGGTTAGCCCGATTGGTGCGTCTGCGGCAACATGACGGTTACATGGCCGAATTGCTCGACCATCCGTACGGTGCGCTGTTGGTGGAAAACCACTGTCCGATCGGCGTGGCCAGTTCCAACTGCAGCAGCCTGTGCAATTCCGAGCTGCAGCTGTTTCACCGCCTGTTCGGCAACGACTACCGGATAGAGCGCACCACGCACGCCATTTCCGGCTCACGACATTGTGCTTATTTGATTCGACCACGGGAGCTTTAGAGTATGGCTGAATGGGTAAACGGCAAGGTTACGCAGGTAAAACAATGGACCGACGGGCTGTTCAGCCTGGTGGTCAATGCCCCCATCGATCCTTTCACCGCCGGGCAATTCGCCAAACTGGCGCTGGAGATCGACGGCGAACGAGTGCAACGCGCTTACTCCTACGTCAATGCCCCCGATGACGCCAACCTGGAGTTCTATCTGGTGACGGTGCCGGAAGGCAAACTGAGCCCACGCCTCAATCAGCTGCGGCCAGGGTCGGATGTCATGGTGACCAAAGAAGCGGCCGGCTTCTTCGTGCTGGATGAGGTGCCCGACTGCGACACGCTGTGGATGCTGGCGACCGGCACCGCCATCGGCCCCTATTTATCGATTCTGCAGCAAGGCGTCGGCCTGGAACGCTTTAACAACCTGGTGCTGGTGCACGCCGCGCGTTTTGCGCGCGATCTGAGCTACCTGCCGCTGATGCAGCAATTGCAGCAACGCTACAACGGCAAGCTGCGCATCCAGACCGTCGTCAGCCGCGAAGAAACGCCCGGTTCACTGACCGGCCGCGTGCCGGCGCTGATCGAGGACGGCCGGCTGGAAGCGGCGATCGGCTTGACCATCGACGCCGAAACCAGCCACGTGATGCTGTGCGGCAACCCGCAGATGGTGCGGGACACCCAGCAAACGCTGAAAGACCATCGCCAGATGCGCAAACACCTGCGCCGCAAACCGGGCCACATCACCAGCGAACACTACTGGTAACCCAAAGGGGATCAGCGGAACTTCACCGGTTCGGCTTCCGGGCCGAACCGATTGTCTCCCGGCGTGCCGACGAAGGCGCCCAGATCGATCATCATCATCACGATAATCAGCGTCGGGATGAAACGCCCGACGCCCCATTGCCAGATCGGCGCCAGCATTTGCCAGTTGCCCGCCGCCAGCATCCACGCCAGGATCAGCAGCAGCGCCCACCAGCCAGCCTTGTTGCGATCGTGCAGACGTTTGACCAGCACCGCCGCCGTCGGCCACAGCAGCGCCACGATAAAGAAGGCGATGGATTGGATGGCGATCAATTGATAATTGGCCAGCGTAAACGCCGCCGCCATCAGCACCAGCCACAGCCCCATCCAGATCCAGAAGTCGCGCCGCCCGATGCGGCCCTTAAAAGAAAAACACCACTGTTGTAACGTCATCGATTCCTGCGCTCTAAGCCTGCCCATATTCTGCGCCGCAGTGTAACATAGGCGCTGCCGGGCCGAGTTTTCCGCCTTGCATAACGCGGTGCGCCGCACAGCTTTCTCGTCAGCGAACCGATAATGGCGCGGGATCTTTGACAAGGCCCGCGAGTTATCGCTTTAATCGGAGCCATCTTTGTCCTTGATGCCATACGCCATGCTGAGAAAAACCCTCGTCATTGCCTGTCTGTTGCAGGCCGCCGCCAGCGCCTGGGCCAATCCGCCGCCCGCCGATGCAACGCCCGCCGCACCTTACCTGCTGGCCGGCGCACCGACGTTCGATCTGACGGTGGTCAAATTCCGCGAAAAATACAATCGCGACAACCCGAAGCTGCCGATTGGCGAATTCCGCGCCATTCCGGCCACCGAAGACGATTCGCCGCTGCTGACGCGCGCCGCCAGCAAACTCAACGAAAACCTGTATGCCTCCACCGCGCTGGAGAAAGGCACCGGCAAAATCAAAACGTTGCAGATCACTCACCTGCCGCTGCAACAGGCCAATGAAGAAAAAGCCGCGCGCGCCATCGCCATCAACTACATGGCGGCGCTGATGCGCCAGTTCGAACCGGCGTTGACGGTGGAGCAGAGCCAGAACAAGGTGAACAGCCTGCTGGAAAAAGGCAAAGGGTCGCGCTTTTACCAACAGCAGGTCGGCGCCATTCGCTATGTCGTCTCGGACAACGGTGATAAAGGCGTAACCTTCGCGGTTGAACCGATTAAGCTGGCGCTTTCCGAGCCGTAACGGCGCGGCATTTAATGACGAAAAGCAAAGCCTTCGCGCTTAATGATCTCTATACTGTTGGGCAGGTAAACTGCCGGTCCGGCAGTTGTCATTTCGACTCTCGCGTTCCCTAGTTGGAGGAAAAAACATGCGTCATCCATTAGTTATGGGTAACTGGAAGCTTAACGGCAGCACTCACATGGTCAACGAACTGATCGCCGGTCTGCGCAATGAGCTGAGCAGCGTTGACGGCTGTGGCGTCGCCATCGCCCCGCCGGTGATGTATCTGGATCAGGCCAAGCACGCGCTGGCCGGCAGCCGCATCGCGCTGGGCGCGCAGAACGTGGACGTTAACCTGTCCGGCGCCTTCACCGGTGAAGTTTCCGCCAACATGCTGAAAGACGTCGGCGCCCAGTACATCATCATCGGCCACTCCGAGCGTCGCACCTACCACAAAGAAAGCGACGAAGTCATCGCCGAGAAATTCGCCGTGCTGAAAGAAGCCGGCCTGATCCCGGTGCTGTGCATCGGTGAAACCGAAGCGGAAAACGCCGCGGGCAAAACTGAAGAAGTGTGCGCGCGCCAGATCGACGCCGTGCTGAAAACGCTGGGCGCACCGGCGATGAAAGGCACCGTGATCGCCTATGAGCCGGTCTGGGCCATCGGTACCGGCAAATCCGCCACCCCTGCGCAGGCGCAGGCCGTGCACAAATTTATCCGCGATCACATCGCCAAGCACGATGCCGCGGTTGCCGCTGAAATCATCATCCAGTACGGCGGTTCGGTGAACGACAAGAACGCCGCAGAGCTGTTCTCCCAGCCGGACATCGATGGCGCGCTGGTTGGCGGCGCCTCGCTGAAAGCCGACGCTTTCGCCGTGATCGTCAAAGCCGCCGCAGCAGCGAAAAAAGCCTGATTGCCCTAGGCTTGCCATAAAAAAACCCCGGCTTGCCGGGGTTTTTTATTGCCACTTAAACGGCATCAACGTTTGCTGATTTCGTCGAATACGCCGCCGGTGGCGAAGTGCACCTTCTGCGCTTCGGTCCAGCCGCCGAAAGTGTCATCCACGGTGAACAACTTCAGCTGCGGGAACTGCCCGGCGAACTTGGCCGCCACCGCCGCATCGCGCGGGCGATAATAGTTCTGCGCCGCAATAGTCTGCCCTTCCGGTGAATACAGATACTTCAGGTAGGCGGTCGCCACCTCGCGGGTACCGCGTTTATCGACCACCTTATCCACCACCGACACCGTCGGTTCGGCCAGGATCGATTCGCTCGGCGTAATAATCTCGAACTTGTCTTTGCCCAGCTCTTTCTCCGCCAGCAGCGCTTCGTTTTCCCAGGCGATCAACACGTCGCCGATGCCGCGCTCAACGAAGGTGTTGGTCGAGCCGCGCGCGCCGGAATCCAACACCTCAACGTTCTTGTACAGGTTTTTGACGAAGTCCTGCGCCTTGGCCTTATCGTTGTTATTGTGATGCAACGCGTAGCCCCAGGCGGCCAGGTAGTTCCAGCGGGCGCCGCCGGAAGTTTTCGGATTCGGAGTGATCACCGACACGCCCGGCTTGATTAAATCAGGCCAGTCATGAATCTGTTTCGGGTTGCCTTTGCGCACCAGGAAGACGATGGTCGAGGTGTAAGGCGCCGAGTTGTCCGGCAGGCGTTTGATCCAGTCTTTCTCGATGCGGCCGCGTTCGGCGATAGCGTCGACGTCATAGGCCAGCGCCAGCGTCACCACGTCAGCCTCGATGCCGTTGATCACCGAGGTCGCCTGTTTGCCGGAACCGCCGTGCGACTGGCGCACCGTCACCTTGTCGCCGGTTTCCGCCTGGTAGTGCTTGCTGAACGCCGTGTTGTAAGCCTGATAGAACTCACGCGTCGGATCGTATGACACGTTCAGCAACTGAATATCCTTCGCCATGGCGCCGGACGCCAACAGCACCAATGTCAGACCTACACCCCATTTACGCATCGACAGGCTCTCCCAGAAAATTAAGCGCAACCTCAATCGGTTGATTTAGCATCAGAGCCTGCCAGAAACTTTCCCGGCAACTAAAGAATAAAAAATTTTGGGATAGATGATTCTGGAATATGTCACCGGCGAGCATAAAAAAGCCCCCAGGAGCGGAGGCTTTTTTGTCGTGCGGTGAGCGGCGTATCAGTACAGCTTTTTCGCCGTTTCCAGCCAGTCGCCCTTGAACGGACGCTTCATGTTTTCGATCGCGTCGATGATGTCGTGGTGCACCATTTTTTCGTTCTGGATACCGACGCAGCGGCCGCCGTACCCCTGCAGCAGCAGTTCGATGGCGTAGGCGCCCATGCGCGAGGCCAGGATGCGGTCATAGGCGACCGGCGAACCGCCGCGCTGAATGTGGCCCAGCACGGTGGCGCGGGTTTCACGCTTGGTTTCCTGCTCAATGTGGCGCGCCAGCTCATCGATGTCGCAGATGTGCTCGGTGATCGCCACGATGGCGTGTTTTTTGCCTTTGGCGATACCGGCCTTGATTTCGCACACCAGATCTTCGCGGTTGAATTCGATTTCAGGCAGCACGATGAACTCGCAGCCGCCGGCAATCGCCGCCGCCAGCGTCAGATCGCCGCAGTAACGGCCCATCACTTCCACGATAGAGATACGCTGGTGCGACGAGGAGGTATCGCGCAGGCGGTCGATCGCTTCCACCACGGTTTCCAGCGCGGTGAAGTAACCGATGGTGTAGTCGGTACCGGCGACATCGTTATCGATGGTGCCCGGCAGACCGATGCACGGGAAGCCTTCTTCCGTCAGGCGTTTGGCGCCCATGTAGGAACCGTCGCCGCCGATCACCACCAGCGCGTCGATGCCGCGATTCTTCAGGTTTTCAATCGCCTTGGCGCGCACGTTTTCATCCCTGAATTCCGGGAAGCGGGCCGAGCCGAGGAAGGTGCCGCCGCGGTTGATCATGTCGGACACGCTATAACGGTCCAGCTGCTCCATGCGATCTTCGTACAAGCCAAGGTAGCCATCGTAAATACCAAAAACTTCCAGACCTTCTGAAAGCGCAGAACGCACAACGCCGCGGATTGCAGCGTTCATACCCGGCGAATCACCGCCGCTCGTCAGTACACCGATTTTCTTGATCATGACTACCTCTGAACTGTGTAGATGCAATTTCTTAAGAATTCTGTCTCCGCCGCTCGTCTTGAAACCTCTCCGGCTGCAGAAAACCAGCTTTATGGCTTATTGCTGGATATTATATCAAAAACACCCAGCTGAATTGATTCAAGTCACGCAATATAACGGTTAAAACACCGCATGGCACGCTGAGCTAACTCAGATATTCATGATAATACTTCGATCTGTGCCTCTATCTGATTATAGCTCCCAATGCCCCTGCCTACCCGGCGGCACCACGGAGCATGGATCCAGGTGAATGATGACGTCCGCCCCCGCAAAACGGTGCCGCAACGCCTGTTCCACCTGATCGGCCAACCGATGCGCCTCGCGCAGCGGCAGCGTGTCGTCCATCTCAAGATGCAGTTGGATAAAACGCGTCGGCCCTGACTGCCGCGTGCGCAGATCGTGCGCGCCTTTCACCCCGGGCCAGGAGGAAACCACGGCGATAATCGCCTGGCGCTCGTCATCCGGCAACGCCCGATCCAACAGCGACTGCACCGCTTCGTAGCCCATGCGCAGCGCGCTATACAGGATGTAAACGCCGATGCCCAGCGCAAACAGCGCATCCGCCCGCTGGAAGCCGTACCAGCTTAGCCCAAGAGCGATAAGAATAGCACCATTCATCATGACATCTGACTGATAATGCAGCATATCTGCGCGCACGGCTTGGCTGCGCGTTTTTCTGACCACCCAGCGTTGATAGGTGACCAGCATCAGGGTGCTGACTAACGCGATCACCGTCACGACGACCCCAACGCCGGGATCGCGCAGCGTTTGCGGCGCATACAGATGCTGGAAGCCGGTGAGAAACAGAAACAGGGCGGAACCGGAAATAAACATGCTTTGCGCCAGCGCCGCCAGCGACTCCGCTTTGCCGTGGCCGAAGGTGTGCTCGGCATCGGCCGGCTGCAGCGAATAGCGCACCACCAGAAGGTTGGTCAGCGATGCCGCGATATCGACCAGCGAATCCACCAGCGCCGCCAGCAGACTGACAGAACCGGTGTGGTACCAGGCGACGATTTTGATCAACAACAGCGACGACGCCAGCGCGGTAGCGGCCAACGCAGCGGACTTTACCAGGCGTGCATAGCGCTGTTCCATTGAGGGATCCCGGTCAAAAGGTATGGCGCTCAATATAGCGAAATGTCGGATAAAAAAAACCCCGCCATCATGGCGGGGAAGACAGGGATGGTGTCTATGGCAAGGAAAAACAGGGGACTACTCAGTCGTACTTCACTTCTGGGCAGAAGCTTGCTGCAAACCAGAAATTTGCTGCTCCATCTGCTGCATGCGCTGCTGATGTTTCTGGTCTAAAACACTTTTTTGCTCTGGCGTCAGCAGGTTATACATTTGGTTGCGCACCCGGGCCATTTCGACCTGGCGCTTGACCTGCTGTTGGGCCATCTTTTCCGCCTGGGCATACACGGCGGCTTCGTCAAATTTCTCTGCGGTCACCAGTTTATGCATGGCTTCCATTTCAGCTACATTGACACCAGGCAGATCGTGCCGGGCCTGGCGCATCAAATCGCGCATTTGCTGGCGCTGCTGTTCGCTGAGGCTGACACCGTCGAACATATGGTGCTGGCCGGGTACTCGGGTCATCGCGTCGTTGCCGGGAGGTTGAGCTGTGTCCGGTATAGTGTCGGCAGCGAAGGCAGCGGTCGAACCAATTGCCAGCAGTGATGCCATAACTAATGCGGTCACCTTACGCATTTCAACTCCTCAAGCTTTCTCACTTTGCGAATCAACGAGGAGCAGTGTACCGCCACACCTGAAAACCTGCGTCAGTGCATGTAAAACTACGTAAAGTCATGGAATGGCAACAGTTGATGACGTATTTTGCGTCTGGAGGTAAATCATAATGAACAAGATTCTGTTAGTTGACGACGACCGCGAGTTGACCTCGCTGTTAAAAGAACTGCTTGAAATGGAAGGTTTTAATATCGTCGTCGCGCACGATGGCGAGCAGGCGTTGTCGCTGCTGGACAGCTCCGTCGATCTGCTGCTGCTCGACATCATGATGCCGAAGAAAAACGGCATCGATACGTTGAAAGAACTGCGCCAACATCACCAGACGCCGGTCATCATGCTGACCGCGCGCGGCAGCGAACTGGACCGCGTGTTGGGCCTGGAGCTGGGCGCCGATGATTACCTGCCGAAACCCTTCAACGATCGCGAACTGGTCGCGCGCATTCGCGCCATTCTGCGCCGTTCCAACTGGAGCGAACAGCAGCAGCAGGTCGACAGCGGCGCCCCGACGCTGGATGTCGATGGCCTGCAGCTGAACCCCGGCCGCCAGGAGGCCAGCTTCGACGGCCAGGTGCTGGATCTGACCGGCACCGAGTTCACCCTGCTGTATCTGCTGGCGCAGCATCTCGGCCAGGTGGTATCGCGCGAACTGCTGAGCCAGGAAGTGCTGGGCAAACGCCTGACCCCGTTCGATCGCGCCATCGACATGCATATCTCCAACCTGCGGCGTAAGCTGCCGGATCGCAAAGACGGGCATCCGTGGTTCAAAACCCTGCGCGGGCGTGGTTATTTGATGGTATCTGCGACATGATCAACAGTTTGACGGCACGCATCTTCGCCATTTTCTGGTTCACGTTAGCCCTGGTGCTAATGCTGGTGCTGATGGTGCCCAAGCTCGACTCCCGCCAGATGACCTCATTGCTCGACAGCGAGCAGCGGCAGGGGTTGATGCTGGAACAGCACGTCGAGGCCGAGTTGCAAAACGATCCGGCCAACGATCTGATGTGGTGGCGCCGCCTGTTCCGCGCCATCGACAAATGGGCGCCGCCGGGCCAGCGCCTGCTGCTGGTCACCAGCGAAGGCCGGGTGATCGGCGCGCAGCGCAACGAAATGCAGATCGTCCGCAACTTCATCGGCCAATCCGACAACTCGGATCATCCCAAGAAGAAAAAGTACGGCCGCGTCGAGCTGGTCGGGCCGTTCGCGGTGCGCGACGGCGAAGACAACTACCAGCTGTACCTGATCCGTCCCGCCAACAGCCCGCAATCCGATTTCATCAACCTGATGTTCGACCGGCCGCTGCTGCTGCTGATCGTCACCATGCTGATCAGCGCCCCGCTGCTGCTGTGGCTGGCCTGGAGCCTGGCGAAACCGGCTCGCAAGCTGAAGAACGCCGCCGATGACGTGGCGCGCGGCAACCTGAAGCAGCATCCAGAACTGGAGGCCGGCCCGCAGGAGTTCCTGGCCACCGGCGCCAGCTTCAACCAGATGGTCAGCGCGCTGGAACGCATGATGAACGCCCAGCAACGGCTGATCTCGGACATCTCGCACGAGCTGCGCACGCCGCTGACTCGCCTGCAGCTGGCCACCGCGCTGATGCGCCGCCGCCACGGCGAAGGCCACGAGCTGGCGCGCATCGAAACCGAAGCGCAACGGCTGGATTCGATGATCAACGATCTGCTGGCGCTATCGCGCGGGCAGCAGAAGGGCGAGCTGGCGCGCGAGCAGTTGAAGGCCAACGAACTGTGGGCCGACGTGCTGGATAACGCCCGTTTCGAAGCCGAACAGATGGGCAAGCAGTTGGAGATCGCTGCGCCGCCCGGCCCGTGGACGCTGTTCGGCAACGCGAGCGCGCTGGACAGCGCGTTGGAAAACATCGTGCGCAACGCCCTGCGGTATTCACACACCCGCATCGCCGTGGCGTTCAGCGCCGACAATCAGGGCGTGACCATCCAGGTTGACGACGACGGCCCGGGCGTCAGCGCCGAAGATCGCGAGCAGATCTTCCGTCCGTTCTACCGCACCGATGAGGCGCGCGACCGTGAGTCCGGCGGCACCGGCCTTGGCCTGGCTATCGTCGAGGCGGCGGTCAATCAGCATCGCGGCTGGGTGAAGGCCGAAGACAGCCCGCTTGGCGGTCTGCGGCTGGTGCTGTGGCTGCCGCTGCATCATCAACGCCTATCGTCTAAGACAGAACAGTAAGAGTTTGCTATCCTGCGCCCCTCGTTCACGAGGGGCCTGCAACATGCTGAACATCGTTTTATTTGAACCCGAAATTCCACCCAATACCGGCAATATCATCCGCCTGTGCGCCAATACCGGCTTTAATCTGCACCTGATCGAACCGCTGGGTTTCCCGTGGGACGACAAGCGCCTGCGCCGCGCCGGGCTGGACTATCATGAGTTCACCCGCGTTAGCCGTCATGCCGATTACGCCGCCTTTCTCGCCGCCGAAAACCCGCAGCGGCTGTTTGCCCTCACCACCAAGGGCACGCCGGCGCACAGCGCCGTCAGCTACCAGGCCGGCGACTACCTGCTGTTCGGCCCGGAAACGCGCGGGTTGCCTGCCGACATCCTCGATGCGCTGCCTGCGCAGCAAAAAATTCGCATCCCGATGCAGGCGCAAAGCCGCAGCATGAACCTGTCGAATGCCGTATCGGTAGTGGTGTATGAAGCCTGGCGGCAGCTGGACTATGCCGGTGCGCTGATCAAGGCATAATTCGCGACGTCGCGCCATACTGGAAAGGTTAACCCCTTCCAGGCACGGCACATGGCTTTCGTCGCAGAGATTGTCACCCAGTTTCGCCGGCTCGAATCGGCGCTGAACGAGGCGCTGTTGCGGCTGCAACAGGCGCAAGACAGCGAAGCGTTGCATGACTTGCGCGTCTGCCTGCGCCGCATTCGCAGCCTGCTGCGTCCGTTGCGCGGCTGCCCCGGCGCAACCCGGCTCGATCGGGACGCCGCCGAATTAGGCAAGCTCACGACGCCGCTGCGCGATCTCGAGGTGCTGATCGCCGAGCTGGCGCGTCATCGCCTCGACTGGCAGGCCAACGCGCGCCAGAGCGAACTTCAGGCCCGCTGCCGTCAACTGCTCGCTCATCCGCAGCTCATCGGCTTTCCCTCGCTTTTGCACGGCTGGCCGCGCCGCTTTCGCCGCACCGCGCGGCGCGGCGCCAAACACCGCCTGAATAGACGCCTGCAGCGCCAGCAGCGGCAATTGCGCCGGGCATTGGCCGATACCGGCTACGATCGCCATCGCCTGCGGCTGCTGATAAAACGCCTGCGTTACGCGGCTGAAGCCTATCCGCAGCGCCTTCCCCTCTCTCCCGCCGCGATGGCGAGCCTGAAAGCGGCGCAAAACGCCCTCGGTGACTGGCACGATCGGGAGATCTGGTGCCTGCAGGCAGAACATCAGGCGGATCTCTGGCCCTTGTTGCCCCGGTGGCAAGCTGAGCAACGCCAGGCGCTGGTCAGAGCGGACGCCTTGCTCGCCGCCTTATCACCGGCACTGGCGGCGAAAACCGGCGGCGCATCACGATCCTGAAAAAAGGCCGCAGCAGGGCACGCCCGGCCCCGAAAATGCCCGATGAGGCGCAGATAATGCGCTATGTTTTGTAAGGGTAATCACCACTCATCATAGGAAACCACATGAAAAAACAACGCTTGAGCGTTGCCATGGCCGTTCTGGCAGCGGGCCTGTTGCTGGCGGGCTGTTCGTCCAAAGTCACCCAAACGTCGCAATATTCGGGCTTCTTGTCCGATTACAGCAAACTGCAGGAAACCACCTCACCAAGCGGTCATAAAACGCTGCGCTGGGTAGATCCAAGCTACAAGGAATCCAACTATCGCGGCATCTATTTCCAACCGGTAGTCTATTTCCCGGCGGAGAAACCCACGGCGCGCGTCAGCCAGGACACGCTGAACAAGATTAAGGCCTACGCGACCCAGCGAATCAAAACCGCGCTGCAGAACCGCTTTACCATTCTGCCAAGCCCTACGGGCTCGCGCGTTCTGGTGGCCAAACTCGCCATCACCGCCGTTTCGGCCGAAAACGAAGACATGAAGTTCTATGAGGTGGTGCCGGTCGCGGCGGTGGTTGCCAGCACTATGGCGGCTACCGGGCACCGGACGCAAAATACCGCGCTGTATATCGAAGGCGAGCTGATTGACCAGGATACCGGTAAAACGGTGATGGAAGTGGTACGCAAGGCCTACGGTAAAACCGTCAACAACGACAGCACGCCGGTCACGGCGGATGACGTCAAGGCGGCGATCGACGACATCGTTACCGATATCACCAACTTCCCTAAGCAGGGCTGACCGCCGCCTGAAAAACACAGGGGGAGCCGAAGCTCCCCCTGAATGGATACGCAAACGGCGTTCAAATGCCGTCGCCGTACTCGAAGCCGTGATTGGTGCCGTTGAAGTATTGGTCCATATCCATCGACGGCGTATCGCTCTCCGGCCGCCCGACGATGCGCGCCGGCACGCCGGCGGCGGTGGTGTGCGGCGGTATCGCCTGCAAGACCACCGAGCCCGCGCCGATCTTCGCGCCCTTGCCCACTTCGATATTGCCGAGAATTTTGGCGCCTGCGCCAATCATCACCCCTTCACGGATTTTCGGATGACGGTCGCCGCTGGTTTTACCGGTACCGCCCAGGGTGACCGACTGCAGGATAGAGACGTTGTTCTCCACCACCGCCGTTTCACCGATCACGATGCCGGTGGCGTGGTCGAGCATGATGCCGCAACCGATGGTCGCCGCCGGGTGGATGTCCACGCCGAAGGCGACGGAAATTTGATTTTGCAGGTAGATCGCCAGCGCCTGCCGCCCTTGCTGCCACAGCCAGTGACCGATGCGGTAAGCCTGCAGCGCATGGAACCCCTTCAGGTAAAGCAGCGGCGTGGAGTATTTATCGACCGCCGGGTCGCGCAGGCGCACCGCGAGGATATCGCGCGCCGCCGAAACGATCATCTGGTTGTCAGACTTGTAGGCCTCTTCCACCACCTCGCGCACCGCGATGGCGGGCATGATCGGCGTGGCCAGCTTGTTGGCCAGCATATAGCTGAGCGCGCTGCCCAGATTCTCATGCTTGAGCAACGTCGCATGGAAAAAGCTGGCCAGCATCGGTTCACAATCAGCCAGTGCTCGCGCTTCTGATTTAATGCTGTTCCAGACCTGTTCCAACTCTTCTGACGACATCACATACCCCTTTACCTTGCCAAACGGGCCGCTTCACACGGTAGCGCGAAGCGGCCCAGGTCATTTGCGGGGTCAGCATTCAGCTGCCCCGACATATCGTTTTATGTCACGCGCTGGGTTTTTCGTCCTTTCGGGCTCGCCCCAGCAGGCTCAGCGCCGCTTCGCGGGCGTCCTTGTGGCAGTAAAGCACCTGATAAATCTGTTCGGTGATCGGCATTTCCACACCGTGCCGCTGCGCCAACGCCAACACCTCTTTGGTATTGCGATAGCCCTCGACCACCTGACCGATACTGTCCTGCGCTTCCTGCACGCCTTTACCCTGCCCCAGCATAATGCCGAAGCGACGGTTGCGCGACTGGTTGTCCGTGCAGGTTAGCACCAGATCCCCCAGCCCCGCCATGCCCATGAACGTCGAAGGATCGGCGCCCAGCGCAGAACCCAGACGGCTCATTTCCGCCAGCCCGCGTGTAATCAACGCGGTACGGGCGTTGGCGCCGAAACCGATGCCGTCGGACATGCCGGCGCCGATGGCGATCACGTTCTTCACCGCGCCGCCAAGCTGCACGCCGATGAAGTCGGGATTGCTGTAGACGCGGAAGCTCTTGCCGCAGTGCAGCAGCTGTTGCAGATCGTCGGCGAACTGCGCATCGGTCGCCGCCAGCGCGATCGCCGTCGGCAGGCCGGCGGCCAGCTCTTTGGCGAACGTCGGCCCGGAGAGCACCGCCAGCGGGATCGTCTCGCCCAGCGCCTCACGCGCCACGTCCTGCAGCAACCGACCAGTTTCCGCTTCCAATCCCTTGGTGGCCCACACGATGCGGGCGTCCGGGCGCAGATGCGGCTTCAGCTGGCGCAGCACGTCGCCGAACACGTGGCTCGGCACCACCACCAGCACGTCGCGGCTGGCGGCCAGCGCACGCGCCAAATCGGCTTCAAGCAGCAGGGTATCGGGGAAGGGAACGTCGGGCAGAAACGCCTGATTGCAGCGATCGTGCTGCAACGTTTGAATTTGCGCGGGGTTGTGCCCCCACAGCACCACGGAATGGCCGTTACGCGCCAGCGTAATGGCCAATGCGGTGCCGTACGAGCCGGCACCGATAACAGTCATTGAAGCATTGACGGTGTTCATCAGGCATCCTGATGTGGTGCGGCACCTTCGCCTTCCGCCTGCTGCTGCAGATAGTTCATGAACAGCGCGTCAAAGTTGACCGGTGCCAGGTTCAGCTGCGGGAAGGTGCCGCGGGAAACCAGGCTGGTGATGCACTCGCGCGCATACGGGAACAGGATGTTCGGGCAGTATGCGCCCAGGCAATGCGCCAGCTGCGTGCCTTCGATGCCTGCTACCGAGAAGATGCCCGCCTGTTGCACTTCGCACAGGAACGCCGTCTCTTCGCCCAAGGTCGCCGTCACGGTTACGCGCAGTACCACTTCATACACTTCGTCAGCCAGCTGGCTGGACGCGGTATCCAGATCAAGTTTAACTTCCGGCTGCCATTCCTGCTGGAAAACCTGCGGCGCGTTCGGCGCTTCGAAGGAGATATCCTTGGTATAGATACGTTGGATCTGGAAAGCCATTTCGGTGCTGTTTTGTTCTGACATGTGAGTAATACCCTTGGTTAAACGTCCTTATTGACACTCGGTGAACCGGCAAGCTGCTTAAAGCAGCGGATCCAGGCCGCCGCGAGCATCGAGTTCATATAAATCATCACAGCCGCCGATATGCCGGCCGTCGATGAAAATCTGCGGCACGGTAGTGCGCCCGCTGCGCTCGATCATCACTTCGCGCTTGGCGTTATCGCCGTCGATGGCGATCTCGTTAAACGCCGCGCCCTTGCTGTTCAACAGCGCCTTGGCGCGATGGCAGAACGGACAGGTCGCTTTGGTGTAGATATCAATGTTAGCCATGGATTGCCACCTCAAATAGGTTAAACGGTTACTTACCGCGCACCAGCGGCAGGTTTTCTCCGCTCCAGCCGGCGATACCGTCTTTCAGCATCGTCACCTTTTCAAAACCGGCCTTGCTCAGGTTCTCCGCCGGCTCGCGGGAGGCGGTGCCGTTGGCGCATACGACGATGATCGGCTGCGCTTTGTGTTTTTCCAGCTCGCCCAGGCTGCCGCTTTTGATTTCGCTGGCGGTCAGGTTAATGGCGCTGGCCAGGTGACCACGGCGGAAATCGTCGCGGCTGCGGGTGTCGACCACCACGGCTTCTTCTTTGTTGATCAGGCGGATAGCTTCACCGCGGGCGATCTCTTTGACCTTGGAGAAACGGCTTTTGAAAGTCATGACGATCACGGCGACCAGCAGAGCGATCCAAGCCAGGCTCAGAATCGGGTGTCTGCTTACGAATGGCATAATTTCTTGCAGCATGGGGTGTAACAACTCCCGTCAGTTAAGGGATAAATAAGTCAAGGTTCCAGAGTATACCTGCCGAGTGCGGCAAATACAGCCAATAAGCAAGCGCGATTGTAGAAACTGCGGGCTGCGCTGAGAAATTCCCGAGGTCAGAGCATAAAAGCCCGCGCGATTCGCCGCAACCTTGATCTCTTTGGGCTATTTCTCGCCGGCGGCGATGTAAAATCAGCCGGTTTTTCGAGGGCGAATAGCCATGCTTGCGGCGGGCGCATGGCTATTCGCAGCTTAAAAAGTTCATAAGAGGTCAATGCAATGTCGAACAACAAAAAACCGATGGTCCTGGTGATCCTGGACGGTTACGGCCACCGTGAAGAGCGGCAGGACAACGCGATCCTGAACGCCGGCACCCCGGTGATGGATCGCCTGTGGCGGGAGCAGCCGCATACGCTGATCGCCGCCTCCGGGCTGGATGTCGGCCTTCCCGATGGGCAAATGGGCAACTCCGAAGTCGGCCACGTCAATCTGGGCGCCGGGCGCATCGTGTACCAGGATCTGACCCGGTTGGACAAAGCGATCGCCGACGGCGACTTCTTCGCCAACCCGGTGCTGACCGCCGCCGTGGATAAGGCCGTGGCGGCCGGCAAGGCGGTGCATATCATGGGCCTGCTGTCGCCGGGCGGCGTGCACAGCCATGACGAGCACATCCTGGCCATGATTAAACTGGCCGCTCAGCGCGGCGCCAAAGCCATTTATCTGCATGCCTTCCTCGACGGGCGCGACACGCCGCCGCGCAGCGCCGAAGCCCCGCTGCAACGCTGCCGCGACGCCTTCGCCGCGTTGGGCGTCGGGCGCATTGCCTCGCTGATCGGCCGCTACTACGCGATGGACCGCGACAACCGTTGGGATCGCGTGCAGCTGGCCTATGACCTGCTGACCGCGGCCAAAGGCGACTCCGTGGCCGACGATGCGGTCGCCGGCCTGCAGGCCGCTTATCAGCGCGGTGAAAACGACGAGTTCGTCAGACCGACCGTGATCCGCGCCGCCGGCGAGGCCGATGCCGCGATGCAGGACGGCGACGCGTTGATCTTCATGAACTTCCGCGCTGACCGCGCGCGCCAGATCACCCGCGCCTTCGTGAACGCGGATTTCGACGGTTTCCCGCGCGCCAAACAGGTGCAGTTCGGCGATTTCGTGATGCTGACCGAGTACGCCGCCGACATCGCGACCGCCTGCGCCTATCCGCCGGCGCCGCTGGCCAACACCTTCGGCGAATGGCTGATGAAGCACGACAAAACCCAGCTGCGCATCTCGGAAACCGAAAAATATGCCCACGTCACCTTCTTCTATAACGGCGGCGTGGAAGCGCCATTCAAAGGGGAAGACCGCGTGCTGGTCAATTCGCCGAAGGTCGCCACCTACGATTTGCACCCTGAGATGAGCGCCGCCGAGCTGACCGACAAACTGTTGAGCGCCATCCGCAGCGGAAAATACGACGCCATCATCTGCAACTACCCGAACGGCGACATGGTGGGGCATACCGGCGTGTATGACGCGGCGGTCAAAGCGGTGGAAACGCTGGACGCCTGCATCG
The DNA here is from genome assembly GCF_048684565.1 of Serratia sp. BNK-33-b. Classification (NCBI taxonomy): domain Bacteria; kingdom Pseudomonadati; phylum Pseudomonadota; class Gammaproteobacteria; order Enterobacterales; family Yersiniaceae; genus Serratia; species Serratia sp. BNK-33-b. Next base: position 5,050,760 of record NZ_JBLQTZ010000001.1, on the reverse strand, counting down.
CTCAGGTGGTTGACGCGGTGCGCGACGTCGACGGTCAGCTGCTGATCACCGCCGATCACGGCAACGCCGAGCAGATGCGCGATCCGGCCACCGGCCAGGCGCACACCGCCCACACCAGCCTGCCGGTGCCGCTGATTTACGTCGGCAAACCGGCGCGCGCGGTCGAAGGCGGCAAGCTTTCGGACATCGCGCCAACCCTGTTAACGCTGATGGGAATGGAAATCCCGCAAGAGATGACTGGTAAGCCGCTGTTCATCGTGGAATAATCCTTCTCCATGAGGGAGAAGGCGTTTTTTGCACTATCAAGGGTAACCCGAAGCGCAAACGCAGGCAGCCGGCCGCTGCCTGAACGCACCGCGCCAAGGACGTTCACCGCCATGTGCGCCAGCGTATTTTGCGCTGGCGTCTTGCTGTTGCCGCTCGCCGGCCAGGCGGCGGAAGACAATAAATCCCAGCTGAAAGACATCCAGCAGAGCATCGCCGAGAAAGAAAAAGCGGTGAAGCAGCAGCAGCAGCAACGCAGCTCGCTGCAGGATCAGCTGCGTCAACAGGAAAAAACCATCGCCCAGGCCAGCCGCCAGTTGCGCGACACCCAGGGCACGCTCACCCAGTTGGGCAAGGACATTTCCGGCCTGAACGCCTCGATAGCCAAACTGCAAAAGCAGCAATCGACCCAGCAAAACCTCCTCGCCAAACAGCTCGACGCCGCCTTCCGGCAAGGGCAGCACAGCGCCGTGCAGCTGATCCTCAGCGGTGAAGAAAGCCAGCGCAGCGAACGTATTCTGGCCTATTTCGGCTATCTGAATGAAGCGCGCCAGAAAACCATCGAAGAGTTGAAACAGACCCGCGCCGAGCTGGCGAAGCAAAAAACCACGCTGGTGGCTAAACAGGGCCAGCAAAAATCCTTACTGAGCGAACAACAGACACAGCAGCAGAAGCTGGAGCAGGCGCGCGGCGCCCGCAAGAAAACGCTGACCGCGCTGGAAGCTTCGCTGGAAAAAGACCAACAACGCCTGGTGGAACTGCGCCAGAACGAAGCCCGCATGCGCGACAAGATCGCTCGGGCGGAGCGCGAAGCCCGTGCGCGCGCCGAACGCGAAGCGCGTGAAGCGGCCAAAGTGCGCGAACAGGTGCGCATCAAGGAACAGCAGGCGAAGAAAACCGGTACCACCTACAAACCTAGCGAAGCCGATCGCTCGCTGATGGCGCGAACCGGCGGCCTCGGCCGTCCGGCCGGCCAGCTGATGTGGCCGGTGCGCGGCCGCACGCTGCACGGCTTTGGCGAGCAGCAGCAGGGCGAGCTACGCTGGAAAGGCATGGTGATCGAAGCCCGCGAAGGCAGCGAAGTGAAAGCCGTCGCCGATGGCCGCGTGCTGCTGGCCGACTGGCTGCAAGGCTATGGCCTGATGGTGGTGGTCGAACACGGTAAAGGCGACATGAGCGTGTACGGCTACAACCAAAGCGCGTTGGTCAACGTCGGGGCGCAGGTGCGCGCCGGCCAGCCGATCGCACTGGTCGGCACCAGCGGCGGCCAGGGAACGCCGTCGCTCTATTTCGAAATCCGTCGTCAGGGACAGGCGGTTAACCCACTGCCGTGGTTGGGAAGATAGATTTGCGTTATGTCAAAACCCGTACAGCTTTGTTAATCGGCTGTCTGCTGCAGGTTTACGCTGCGCAGGCAGGAAAACTCTCCATCGTCATCGATGACGTGGGCTACCGCCCTCACGAAGAAAATGCGGTGCTGCAAATGCCGACGGCGATCTCGGTCGCAGTCTTGCCCAACGCGCCGCATGCCCGCCTGATGGCCACCCGCGCCCACAGCCAGGGCCGCGAAGTCTTGATCCACATGCCGATGGCGCCGCTCAGCAAGCAGCCGCTGGAGCGCGATACCCTGCAGCCTGCCATGAGCAGCGACGAGATCCAGCGCATCATCCGCAACGCAGTGAACAACGTGCCCTACGCGGTCGGCATGAACAACCACATGGGCAGCGCCATGACCTCCAGCCTGCCGGGCATGCAGAAAGTGATGCAGGCGCTCGAAAGCTACCGCCTGTACTTCCTCGACAGCATGACCATCGGCAGCAGCCAGGCGACCCGCGCCGCGGCCGGCACCGGCGTGAAAGTGATCAAACGCAGGGTGTTCCTCGACGATACCGCGAACGAAGCCGATATCCGCCGCCAGTTCAACCGCGCGGTCGAATTGGCGCGGCGCAACGGATCCGCCATCGCCATCGGCCACCCGCGCCCGGCGACGGTGAAGGTGCTGCAGCAGATGCTGCCGTCGCTGCCCGCCGATATCGTACTGGTCAAACCGAGCGCGCTGCTGAACGAACCGCAGGGCAACGGCGGTGGCAGCTACGTCCCGCCGGTCAAACCGCAAAAACCGCAGCCGAAGAACCCGTTCAGCGGCGGCATCAAGCAGTGCAAGGTCAAACCGCCGAAGGAAAAAGCCAACGCCGGCACCGCGCTGGGCGTTATCGCCGACAGCATTGCCACCTCGCCGCCGGTGACTTTCATCAAGCGTCATTGGCAGCACTGGACGCAAACCAAACCGCAAGCATAAAAAAAGGGCCGGAATTCCGGCCCTTTTCACATTTGCCGAGATTAATCCCAGCTCAGCACCACTTTGCCCGACTTGCCGGAGCGCATGGCGTCGAAGCCCTGCTGGAACTCGTCGATCGAGAAACGGTGGGTGATGATCGGGGTCAAATCCAGACCGGACTGGATCAGCGCCGCCATCTTGTACCAGGTTTCGAACATTTCACGGCCGTAAATCCCTTTGATAAACAGCCCCTTGAAGATGACCTGATTCCAGTCGATCGACATATCCGAAGGCGGAATGCCCAGCATGGCGATACGCCCGCCGTGGTTCATCGCATTAAGCAGCGTGCGGAACGCCGGCGGCGCGCCGGACATTTCCAAACCGACGTCGAACCCTTCGGTCATGCCCAGCTCGGCCATCACGTCGCTGAGGTTTTCCTTGCTGACGTTCACCGCACGGGTCACACCCATCTTGCGCGCCAGTTCCAGGCGGTATTCGTTAACATCGGTGATCACCACATGGCGAGCGCCGACGTGTTTGCACACCGCCGCCGCCATGATGCCGATCGGGCCGGCGCCGGACACCAGCACGTCTTCCCCGACCAGATCGAACGACAGTGCGGTGTGCACCGCGTTACCGAACGGATCGAAGATCGAAGCCAGCTCGTCGGAGATGTTATCCGGGATCTTGAAGGCGTTGAACGCCGGGATCACCAGGTATTCCGCGAAGCTGCCCGGACGGTTCACGCCCACGCCGACGGTGTTGCGGCACAGGTGCGTGCGGCCGCCGCGGCAGTTGCGGCAGTGCCCGCAGGTGATGTGGCCTTCGCCGGACACGCGATCGCCGATGCTGAAGCCTTTGACTTCCTGACCGATCGCCACCACTTCGCCCACATATTCATGGCCGACCACCATCGGAACCGGAATGGTTTTTTGCGACCACTCGTCCCAGTTGTAGATATGCACATCGGTGCCGCAGATCGCGGTTTTGCGGATTTTGATCATGATGTCGTTGTGGCCCAGCTCCGGCTGAGGCACGTCGGTCATCCAAATCCCTTCTTCCGCTTTCAGTTTTGACAGTGCTTTCATGGTTTTACCTTATGCAATAACGCCAAGATCCTTACCGATACGTGTAAACGCCGCCACTGCGCGTTCGATTTGCTCCGGGGTGTGGTCGGCGGACATCTGGGTACGGATGCGCGCCTGGCCTTTCGGCACCACCGGATAGAAGAAACCGGTCACATAGATGCCTTCCTTGAGCAACGCATTGGCGAATTCCTGCGCCAGCTTCGCCTCACCCAGCATCACCGGGATGATGGCGTGATCGGCGCCGGCCAACGTGAAGCCGGCGGCGGTCATTTTTTCGCGGAACAGACGCGCGTTGGCCCACAGGCGATCGCGCAGGGCATCGCCCTCTTCCAGCAGTTCCAGCACTTTGATCGACGCGGCGACGATCGCCGGCGCCAGCGAGTTGGAGAACAGGTACGGGCGCGAACGCTGGCGCAGCCACTCCACCACTTCTTTCTTGGCGGCGGTGTAGCCGCCGGACGCGCCGCCCAGCGCTTTGCCTAACGTACCGGTGATGATATCGACGCGACCCATCACTTCGCAGTATTCATGGGTGCCGCGCCCGTTGGCGCCGACAAAGCCCACCGCGTGAGAGTCATCCACCATCACCAGCGCCTGGTATTCGTCCGCCAGATCGCAAACCCCTTTCAGGTTGGCGATCACGCCGTCCATCGAGAAGACGCCGTCGGTGGCGATCAGGATGTGACGCGCGCCGTCGGCTTTGGCCTGCTTCAGCTGCGCGGCCAGCTCGGTCATGTCGTTATTGGCATAGCGATAGCGCTTGGCCTTGCACAGGCGCACGCCGTCGATGATCGACGCGTGGTTCAGCGCATCGGAGATAATGGCGTCTTCCGGGCCGAGCAGGGTTTCGAACAGCCCGCCGTTGGCGTCGAAGCAAGAGGAGTACAGGATCGCGTCTTCCATGCCCAAAAAGGCCGCCAGTTTCTGTTCCAGCTGCTTGTGGCTGTCCTGGGTGCCGCAGATGAAGCGCACCGACGCCATGCCGAAACCGTGGCTGTCCATGCCAGACTTGGCGGCGGCGATCAGCGCCGGGTGGTTGGCCAGGCCCAGGTAGTTATTGGCGCAGAAGTTGATCACATGGCTGCCGTCGGCGACGGCGATATCCGCCTGTTGCGCGGAGGTGATGATGCGTTCTTCCTTGAACAGCCCTTCACTGCGCGTGGCGGCAAGCTGTTGTTCCAACTGCTGATAAAAAGACGCTGACATTCGGTTATCTCCAGGATTGGGCTATTTGCGGCATATTTTACTGATTTGTAACCAAACTGACGAGAATGCGCGGGAGAGAATATTAAAATTGCAGCAGATATCACGGCAAACGGCGGACTTCAATGGCAATGCGGGATATTCGGAGCCCTTCCGCTGTTTGCCGCGGCATGAAATGCTATTATAACCGCCATTGAGCGTGGGGCATTGTGCCCCGCCAGGCAGCTTAGCAGGGGTAACCCAATGATTATCGTCACAGGCGGCGCCGGCATGATCGGCAGCAACATCATTAAGGCACTGAACGACAAGGGATATCGCGATATCCTGGTGGTGGATAACCTGAAAGACGGCACCAAGTTCGTCAACCTGGTCGATCTGGACATCGCCGACTATATCGATAAAGAAGACTTTATCGCCAGCATCGTGGCCGGCGACGATCTGGGCGATATCGAAGCGGTGTTCCACGAAGGCGCCTGCTCCGCGACCACCGAGTGGGACGGCAAGTACATGATGGACAATAACTATCAGTACTCCAAAGACCTGCTGCATTACTGCCTTGATCGCGAAATCCCGTTCTTGTATGCCTCCTCCGCCGCCACTTACGGCGGCCGCGAAGAGTTCATCGAAGAGCGTGAGTATGAAGCGCCGCTCAACGTGTACGGCTACTCCAAATTCCTGTTCGATCAGTACGTGCGCGAGATCCTGCCGGAAGCGGACTCGCAGATCTGCGGCTTCCGCTACTTCAACGTTTATGGCCCGCGCGAAGGCCACAAAGGCAGCATGGCCAGCGTCGCCTTCCACCTGAATACCCAGATCAACCGCGGCGAAAACCCGAAACTGTTCGCCGGCAGCGAAAACTTCAAGCGTGACTTCATCTACGTCGGCGACGTGGCGGCGGTTAACCTGTGGTTCTGGGAAACCGGCAAATCCGGCATCTTCAACTGCGGCACCGGCCGAGCGGAAACCTTCCAGGCGGTAGCCGACGCGGTGGTGGACTTCCACCAGAAAGGCGCTGTGGAATACATCGAGTTCCCGGAGAAGCTGAAAGGCCGCTATCAGGCGTACACCCAGGCCGATCTGACCAAGCTGCGCGCCGCCGGCTACGACGCACCGTTCAAAACGGTCGCCGAAGGCGTGAAAGAGTACATGGCCTGGTTGAACCGCACCGCATAAGCTGAAGGAATTAACGCTGGGTATGAAAATACTGGTTATCGGCCCTTCTTGGGTTGGCGACATGATGATGTCGCAAAGTCTCTATCGCACCCTGAAGGCCGAATACCCGTCGGCGGAGATCGATGTGATGGCGCCGGCCTGGTGCCGCCCGTTGCTGGCGCGCATGCCGGAAGTCAATCAGGCGCTGGCGATGCCGCTGGGCCACGGCGCGCTGGGGCTCGGCGAGCGCCGCCGCCTGGGGCGCGCTCTGCGCGCCAACCGTTACGATCGCGCTTACGTTCTGCCCAACTCGTTCAAATCCGCGCTGGTGCCCTTCTTCGCCGATATCCCGCAGCGCACCGGTTGGCGGGGCGAAATGCGTTACGGCCTGCTGAACGATGTCCGCGTGCTCGACAAGGCCGCCTTCCCGCTGATGGTGCAACGCTATGTGGCGCTGGCCTATGACAAAGGGCGCATTCAGCGCGCCGACGATCTGCCGCAGCCGCTGCTGTGGCCGCGGCTGCAGGTGAGCGACGAAGAGATCGCCGACACCACCGCGGCCTTCAACCTGACCGACAGCCGCCCGATCGTCGGCTTCTGCCCGGGCGCAGAATTCGGTCCCGCCAAGCGCTGGCCGCACTATCACTACGCGGCGCTGGCACAACGGCTGATCGAGAGCGGCTATCAAATCGCGCTGTTCGGTTCGGCGAAAGACCATGAGGCCGGCGAACAGATCCGCGCCGCGCTGCAGGAAGACGCCCGCGATTTCTGCCTTAACCTGGCCGGAAAAACCCAGCTGGAGCAAGCAGTTATCCTGATCGCAGCCTGCCGGGCGGTGGTCAGCAACGACTCCGGTTTAATGCACGTTGCCGCAGCGTTGAACAAACCGCTGATAGCCTTGTACGGCCCAAGCAGCCCCGACTTCACGCCGCCGCTTTCCGACAAGGCGCGGGTCATTCGCTTGATCAGCGGCTACCACAAGGTGCGTAAGGGCGATGCCGAGCAGGGATACCACCAAAGTTTGATCGATATTCAGCCGCAGCAAGTGTTGGACGCGCTGACGCCGTTACTTGTCGCCAGCGAGGAATAATCATGCAGGTGTTAATTGTAAAAACCTCCTCGATGGGGGACGTGCTGCATACACTGCCCGCCCTGACCGACGCGCTGCAGGCCATTCCCGATATCCGCTTCGACTGGGTGGTGGAAGAAGGCTTCAGCCAAATCCCCACCTGGCACCCGGCGGTAGATCGCGTGATCCCGGTGGCCATTCGCCGCTGGCGAAAAAATTGGTTCGGCAACGACACTCGGCAACAGCGCTGCGACTTCAAACGCGCGCTGCAAGAACGCCGTTACGACGTGGTGATCGACGCGCAGGGCCTGATCAAAAGCGCCGCGCTAATCACGCGCATCGCCAAAGGCAACAAACATGGCCCGGACTGCAAGAGCGCGCGCGAACCGTTCGCCAGCTGGTTCTACAATGTGCGCCATGAGATAGACAAGCAGCAGCACGCGGTGGAGCGCACGCGCGAACTGTTCGCCAAAAGCCTTGGCTACGACAAGCCAGGCAGCTACGGCGATTACGCCATCGCCGCACGCTTTCTCAGCCGCCCGCCGGCCGATGCCGGGCAGTATTTGGTGTTTTTGCACGCGACAACCCGTGACGATAAGCATTGGCCGGAGCAAAACTGGCGTGAGCTGATCTCACTGACGGCGGACAGCGGGCTGAAGATCAAACTGCCGTGGGGCGCAGAGCATGAACATCAGCGCGCGCTGCGCTTGGCGGAAGGTTTTTCACATGTCGAAGTGCTGCCGAAGCTCAGCCTGCAGCAGGTGGCCGAGGTGCTGGCCGGCGCCAGGGGCGTGGTCTCGGTCGACACCGGACTCAGCCATTTGACCGCCGCGCTCGACAAACCGAACATCACGCTGTTCGGGCCGACCGATCCCGGTCTGATCGGCGGCTACGGGCAAAATCAATACGCCTGTCGGCCAGAGCAGAGCAACAGCATGGCAGACATTTCCGCTCAGAAGGTGATGACGCTGATTCACGACAGGGTGCCGGTATAATGGGAACATTCTTCAAGCAAATATATCGTTATACGCATGCGCGCCCTTATAGGCATAACGAAAACCTCTGGCCTTACGTCAAGATAAAACGTGCCGCCAGCGGAGAGATCGTCGAGTTGAATTACCGTCGGCAGCGCGTGCCGCTCGTGCAATTGGCCGATCTGAAAGCGCGTTTCTCTGGCGATATATTGCTGACTGCCACCGGCCCCTCGGTGAAGAATCTCCACCTGGAAAAATTCCCGGCCATGCCTGCCATGGGCGTTAACGGCGCCTATTATCTGCATGATCAGGTAGATTTTAGATTCTATGTCATTGTTGATATGGGTTTTATCGATAAAAAGGCGGAAATAATCGGCGATATCATCACCGACTCTCGCCTGACGCTTTTTACGACGGTGCACGGCGTGGCTAAAATCATCGACAGATTCAGCCTGGAGAAAGTGAAGTGCCGTTTGGCAGTGATTGAAGATGCCGCCTTTAAAATCTACCAAGCCAGAATAGTCAACAAAGAACTGTGGGCGGCCTATCACGATAACAATAACGTCACGTTTGCCGCCGACAGACAGGATATCGCTTTTAGCCACGACATTCGCCACGGCGTCTTCGATGCTGGCACTGTCGCCTACTGGGCGCTGCAAATTCTAACGTTCTTGGGTTTCGAACAGGTGTATATCATTGGGTTGGATATGAACAACTTTCACCAACCCCGTTTTTATGAAGCAGCGGAAAATAAGCTGCCAACCGAGTTGGAGGACAAGATCACCAGTCTGATCATGCCGTCGCTGAGCCATGCCAGCAAAATGATGAAAGCCAAGAACATCATGGTAAAGAACCTTTCTGTCGCCAGCGCAGTCAGCAATGACATTTTCGACAAGATCAATCCCGATGAAATTTTCAAATAACGCTTTTCAGCCACGGCAACTTTATGTCGTGTTCCTGTTTCTGTTTTCTTTTTTCAGCGCTATTTTTTGTGGCTATACAAAAGTGAATAATCTGTTTCACCTTGCCGCAATTTTTTTCACGATCGCGCTGTATCGCAATGCAGATCTTCGGCTAACCTTTTCGCTGAATCATGAAGTCCGCCGCGGGCTGGGTCTGATTGCAGCGATGTTATGCTACTTCGCTTTCAGCAATCTTTGGTCTAACGATCCGGCCAATATCGAATCAACCCTGACGCACAGCGTTTACCTGCTGCTTTATCTGTCCATGCTGATCAGCGTGCTTAACGGCGCAAAACGCGATTTGCTGTTTACCGTCATCACGCTGGGGCTCACTCTCCTGTGCCTGTATTCGCTCGTTTTTGATCACCAAGAAATTCTAGTCAGCCGGCAGGTCTCGAAAAGCAATCCGGGTCCCGGAAACGTCATTGATTTAGCGGGGATGGCAGGGATCGGCATCTTCCTCAGCCTGATCGTATTTCGCGAGAAGCGGCGCCTGGTTATTCTGGCCGTCATACCCATTCTGCTCGGCACCATGCTGCTGACCCAAAGTCGCGGACCGATGATTTCCCTGCTTATTGCCTTGCTGGTCACGCAATCCTATAGGCACTTAAAACTGAAGCACGCCGCTTATTTTCTCATCGCGCTGGTCGCGGTTAGTGCAGTTATTTTATCTTCAGAAATAGGGCAATTGCTGCTGACCCGTTTCGAAGAAATGTATACCCAAAGCTCCCTTCGCCTGAGCATCTGGCACCATATTTTCGAGCTGGTCGGCCAAAGTCCTTACTTTGGTTATGGATTCAACTATGAGCTGTCTTTCACCAATTATTCCGGTGAGTATATACGCACCACCCACAGTCTCTATTGGGGCGCGTTACTGAAAGGCGGTATCGTGGGTCTGGCACTGTTCATGGCGGTATTGAGCTATAGCGGCTTGCTGGCCCTGCGGCGCCTGCGCGACGGCATGCGTCTGGAAGCCGCGCTGTTTATCTTTATTCTGCTGTTTTACACATCGCAGGGGATGTTCGTGGTAGGTAATCCGTCTGAATCCTGGTACTTATTCTGGTTCCCGTTGGCGGTGATCATGACGACCAGAGTGAAAGCCAACGCCGGTTAACTGCCCGGGGCGGTTCTATAGGCCGCCCCGGATTTTCAGCAATCTTATGCGGCACCGAGACTCAACATGACCTTCTCCATTACCTTCTGACTGGTGATAATGCTTAAAGGTTGCCGGCGCTGTATATCGCTCAGTTGCTGCGTCTCCGTCGGTACGTGCATGACCTGATGCAGCTCAGGGTTCTGATAAGGACCCGTTTGTTTCGGATCGGCGGTCACGAACAGGCTGACAGTTTTGGTTTTCAGCGCAATGGCCAAATGCAATGGCCCGGTATCACCGGTAACCAGCACATCCATATTGTCCATCACCCCCAACAATTGCGGCAACGTCGTTTTGCCAATATAACTGGCCACCCGACTCTGTTCTTCCGCCGTTAAACCCGCCATAAATTCACGCTCTATCACTTGCTCTTTTGGTGCACCGATCAAGGTAATTTGATACTCCGTCGAATGCGCCAGCAACATTTTCGCCAGGCCGATAAAGTGGCTAACCGGCCAACAACGCAAGGGCTCAGAAGCCCCCATTTGAAAACCAATCACCACCTTGCCCAATGGTTTCGGCTGTTGAGGAAAATCTACCGGAATAAACATTTCCCGATTCTGCGCATCGCATCCCAATTGGCTAACCAGATCCAGCTTGCGTTGAATCAGGTGGCCTCGATCGCGAATGCTGATGCCGGTCAACCACTGCTCCATACCGCTCAAATCGTTTTTATAGACATCTTTAAATAAGTACTCGCAGCCGGAACATATCGCCGTGATAACATCATAGGGCGCTTTCGAATGCAGTATCACCGCCAACTGCGGGCGATTCTTTTTCAATCGACGGATGACACCGAGCATATCCTTGGCTTTGTGATCCCAATAAATGACGTCGGAAAAATAGCTGCTGGTTCCGACTAAACCGCCATTCTTGTAGCTGGATACCAACGTGAGTTTAGCGCGGGGATAACGTTCACGGATCGCACGGATCGCCGGGGTATTGAACATCAAATCGCCCAACGCGGTTGTCGAAAAAATAGCAATGCGCTCAAAATCGCGATTTTTATCAAACGAGCGCTTATCTTTGTAGTTACCGCCAAACTTCGTATAAAACCGGAGACAAGCGTTAGCCAGCTTGACTTTCCATTGTTTCGACATATTGGTTTAATTCGCTTTAAGTTGATAATACTCGGCCAGCGTCATGCCCACCGTGCGCTGCTGCAGCCAGTCAAACAGCTGCTCCAGATCGCGGTACAGCCCTTCGATATCCTGCTCGGTTTTGAACGTCGGGCTGCCGCCCGGCATAAATTCGGAGGAGTGCAGCATGAATTCAACGTAGTCATGCCCCTGCGCCAGCGATGCCTCAGCCACGCTTATCATCTTGGCCACATTGCCGCCACTCGGCCGCAGCCAGTTGACGGACGGCGAACGCCGCTTGCCGCGCAGCCGGTCATAGCCCTGCTTGAAGGCATTCATCAGCGCCGAATGCTTGTACTGGATGCTCATCGGCACTTCCAGCAGCGACGAAGCGCCCGGTTTGGCGATGTTCTGCGGATCGATGAAATAGGCCTGCGACGGGAACCGGCTGTAATCTGTGCCGCCGTCGCCCTGCGGATTGCCCGGCGAAAACTGCCAGTTGACCCGCGGTGTCACCGAACAGTCCACCTGATAGCCGTATTCCAGCAGCAGCGAGGCATAATATTCGTTGAACGCCCAACGGCCGGCGCGATGACTGAGCATTTTGGTCTGGAAGGCGTCTTCCAGCAGCTTGGTCATGTGATCGACCTTGGCGCGGATCTGATCGGCGGGATACTCGATCAAATAAGGCTTGTGGCGCCAGTCGTCGTCGGTGAGCGGCGCTAGCGGCGGGCTGTTCCAGGCATGCAGGTGCATGCCCACTTCACCCGTGCCACGAGCGATCACGTCGCGCGCGAACTCGACATAAGCCGGGTCCACCGCCATTTCATAGTTGGTGAGATAAACCGGTTTGAAGGCGTATTTTTCGCACAATGCCTGAAAGCGCGGCAAGAAACGCGTGTTTTCGGTCGCGATGCGATCGTGGTTTTGCCACAGATTATCGCCTTCGGTATCAATGGTGATGAGAAACGCCGGTTTAGTCATGAATATCGAGCCTGATATCAACAGAATGCACTATGTTACGCAGGCCGTTTCGCCAGGGCAAACGACTTTGCTGCCTGGTTTGGACAACGTTGAAGCGCATTCGTCCCCGGCTCGGCGATTTTTTTACGACCAGGCAAGAAAACCTTGCAACAGTAGCCACATGCGATCGTGTCATTTAGAATCAAAGATTGGTTTCCCAGAAAGCGACCCATGATGAACGACGCGCCAGCCCCAACTTCCGCCCCATCCGTACAGCGTATTTTGATCATAAAACTGCGCCATCACGGCGATATGCTGCTGGTCACGCCGGTCATCAGCAGCCTGCGGCAAAACTACCCGCAGGCGCAGATCGATGTGCTGCTGTATCAGGAAACGCAGGAGATGCTGTCCAGTAATCCGGAACTGTCGACGCTGTTCGCCATCGACCGTCAATGGAAAAAACAGGGCGCCCGCGCGCATCTGGGGCACGAACTGGCGCTGCTGCGTCGCCTGAAGGCGCAACGCTACGATCTGGTGGTCAACCTGGCCGATCAGTGGCGCAGCGCCATCCTCACGCGCCTGACCGGTGCGCGTATCCGTCTGGGCTTCGATTTCCCCAAACGCCGCGGCTTCCTGTGGCGCCATTGCCATACGCAGCTGGTGCCGGTCGACAATCACGCCCACCTGCATACCGTCGAACAGAATCTTTCGCTGCTGGCGCCGCTGAACCTGCCCGCGCTCAATGAACATGTGACCATGAGTTACGATCCACAGGATTGGCAGGCTTGTGAGCAACGGTTGCAGAAACAGGGCGTCGCCGGCGGTTATATTGTGGTGCAGCCCACCTCGCGCTGGTTCTTCAAATGCTGGAGCGAAGAGAAAATGGCCGCCACCCTCACCGCCTTGCAGGCCGACGGCCACCAGTTGGTGATCACCTCCGGCCCCGACGCCAGAGAACAAGCCATGGTCGAGCGCATTTTGGCGCTCTGCCCGCCACAGGGTGTGATCTCGTTGGCCGGCCAGCTGACGCTGCGCCAACTGGCCGCCCTGATCGACCACGCCAAACTGTTTATCGGCGTGGATTCAGTGCCTATGCACATGGCCGCCGCGCTGCAAACGCCGTGCGTGGCGCTGTTCGGCCCTTCCAAGCTGACTTTCTGGCGGCCGTGGCAAGCTACCGGCGCCGTGATCTGGGCCGGCGACTTCGGCGAACTGCCCGATCCGGACGCCATCGATACCGGCACCGACGAACGGTATCTCGACCTTATTCCTACAGACGCGGTGATTGCAGCCGCGCGGAGCACGCTGGCATGAAAGCATTTCGTTTGGCGATCGTTCGCCAAAAATACCGCCCGGACGGCGGAGCCGAACGTTTCGTTTCCCGCGCCCTGGAAGCGCTGGAGCAACAGGATCTCGATCTGAACGTCATCACTCGCGAATGGCAGGGTGACGCCAATCCCAACTGGCATATCCACCTGTGCAATCCATTAAAGCTCGGCCGCATCAGCCGCGAACGGGGCTTCGCCGTGGCGGCCAGAGCGCTGTGGCAGAAAGAGCGCTTCGATCTGGTGCAAAGCCACGAGCGCATTCCCGGCTGCGACATCTATCGCGCCGGCGACGGCGTACACCGCCGCTGGCTGCTGCAACGCGCGCGGCTGCTGCCGGAATGGCGCCGCAAGTGGCTGTTCTCCAATCGCTATCACCGCTATGTGATGTGCGCCGAACGCGCCATGTACGCCGCGCCCGAGCTGAAAGCCGTCATCTGCAACGCCGAGATGATCAAGCAGGAAATCATCGCCGACTTTGGCGTGCCCGCCGACAAGATCACGGTGATCTATAACGCCATCGACAATCAAAAATTCCCGCCCGCCGACGAGGCCCAGCGTCAACGTCTGCGCGAGCAATATCAGATCCCGCAACAGGCGCACTGCCTGATCTTCGTCGGCTCCGGCTTTGAGCGCAAAGGCCTGGCCGCCGCCATCCGCGCCGTGGCGGCGACCGACAGCCACCTCCTGGTGGTCGGTAAAGACAAAGCCGAAAAACGCTATCGGGCGCTGGCGCAGTCGCTGGGCTGCGGCGATCGCATTCACTTTATGGGCGTGCAGAAACAGACCCTGCCGTTCTATCAGGCCGCGGACGCGCTGCTGCTGCCGACGCTGTACGATCCATTCCCGAATGTGATTCTGGAAGCCATGTCATGCGGCCTGCCGGTTATCACCAGCACCACCTGCGGCGGCGCCGAGTTTATCACCCCAGGCCAGAACGGCTTCGTGACCGACGCGCTCGATGTACCGGCCATCACGGAGGCTATTCGGGCACTGCCGCGCCAAGCGCTGGGCTCATCCATGGGCGAAGCGGCGAGATTGCGCATTATGACCGCTACGCCGGCGCATCTGTCCGAACAGCTGATTTCCCTCTATAACCGGTTACTGGATTAGCTATGCGTATTCTGATGATCATCGATGGTCTGCCGGGCGGCGGCGCGGAAAAAGTGGTGCTGACCCTGTGTCAGGGCATGCAGCAACAGGGGCATGACGTCAGTCTGATCTCGCTGCGCGACGTCTGCAATTACCCTATCCCGTCAGGCATTGATTATCAGGTGGTAGCCGATCGCAGCCGTGCCCCCTGGCGCAAGCTGACCGAGTTGCCGCGCCGCGCCGCCGCGCTGGATCGCGCGATAGCCGAACACGAGCGCCAACGCGGTGCGTTCGATCTGGTGTTCTCCAACCTGCATAAAACCGATCGCATCGTCAGCCGCAGCAAGCGGCTGGCTTCGGACCGTCTGTGGTTCTGCATTCACGGCATTCTCTCCACCTCCTACCTCGGCCACCGCAAGGGTCTGGATCGCTGTCTGAAGCAACGCAAAATCGCCAACGTTTACCAGGGGAGAAATATCGTCGCCGTTTCACAGGCGGTCGGCGACGATCTGCAGCGGAACTTGCCGATCCGCCCGCGCCGCCTGGCGGTCATCAACAATCCGTTCGACATCGACGCCATTCGGCAACAGGCGGCGGCGCCTTGCGAACTGGCCGGCCAGGACTATCTGGTGCACGTCGGCCGCTTTCACGCCACCAAGCGGCATGACCGCCTGCTGAAAGCCTATGCGCTCTCCGGCATTCAGGCGCCGCTGGCCTTGATCGGCACCGGGGATGACGCCCGCGTCGCCGAGGTCAAGCGTCTGGCGGCAGACTTGGGCATCGCAGAGCGCGTGCTGTTCCTCGGTTTCCAGACCAATCCCTATCCGTTTATCCGCCATGCCTCGCTGTTGGTGCTCAGCTCCGATAGCGAAGGGTTTGGCAATGTGCTGGTAGAATCGCTGTTGTGCGACACGCCGGTGGTCAGCACCCGCTGTCCGGGCGGCCCTGCGGAAATTCTGGAAAAAGCCGGCATGGCTAACGCGTTGGCGGAATTAAACGAAGCGTCGCTGGCAGAAAAAATGGCGGAAATTTACGCCAACCCGCCACAGATAAATCAACAGCAATTGCTGAGCTACGGGCTTGAGCCTATTTGCCATCAATATATTGAGCTGAAAGAAAAATAATAAAAAAATAAATAAGGCAGGGGATGCCTGCCTTATTTTCTTCGTTAGTTGAGCGCCTGCATTTTCTGCCAAACCTCATCGACAGAAACATCTTCACAGTGCCCCGACTCGCTCTGCAAAATATGATGACGGCCGGTCCATGGATGCCAGGACGTTTTATCGGTATCGCCAAAGAACACCACCATGTCCTTATTCAACGCAGCGGCAAGATGCATCTGCCCACCGTCGCTGCACAGCACCCGGTCGCATAAATCAAACCCGCCCAACAGCTCGCGCACCGACGCCGTCGGATAAAGCGCGACGCGTTCGTTTTGGCACAGCGCCAGCAGCTGTTCGGCGCGCTGCTGATCGCCGACGTCGTCCGGCGCCAGCGTGCCCTGCGGCGACCAAAAGATCAGCACGCCGGTGTGGGGATCGGCGGTCAGACGGTTGATGATTTCGGCATAGCGTTCAACCGGCCAGCGTCTTTTCGGGCTGCGGCTGCTGATATGCACGGCGCATACCCGTTCGACCGACGGCAGACGTTCCTGCAGCCGCTGCGCCGCCAATTGCCGCTCTTCAGGCGTCAGGAATACCCGCACCGGCGGGATCGGAATGGATTGATCGGTGATCGCCGATAAATAGCTGTAGGTGTGTTCGACCTGATGGAGGCCGCGGAAATCGTCCTTGCGGAACGGGCGATGAATATCTTTCGTGCCCAGATCGGCGCCGATGATATGGGTAGCGCCGGCCATTTTCGCTAAACGCAGGCTGTATTTGCATGGCACCGGGTTGGCCAGAATGACCGCATCGAACTTTATTTTGCGCAGCTTCAGGAAGATCATCAGACGTTCGAAATAAACGCCCAACGTCGTTTCATTTTTCGCCTTGTGCTTGGCCTTTTTATAGACAAAGACTTTCTCGAGATGAGGGTTGTTTTTAACAACGTCCTGGCTGACTTTATTGATCAGCAGATAAACTTTTGCGTCTGGATAGGCAATTTTCACCCCTTCAATCAGAGGCGTGGTGCAAACAAGATCGCCGATGTTGTCGCGGCGAATAATTAAAATATTCTTCATTCCGAGCCTATCGGCGAAATCGCTCGCCGGTTGTCTGAAACTGACACCCAAGGTTACCAAATTAGCGCCTTTCCCTTCCAGTTATGGTACTATTCCGAATAACCCATATAAATGAAATTGATAGAATGTTGCTGCGTTTATATCAGGTACTACTCTACCTCATCCAACCCCTGATCTGGCTCCGCTTACTGCTGCGCAGCCGCAAAGCTCCAGCCTACCGTAAACGCTGGGCGGAACGCTATGGCTTCTGCGCCGGGAAAGTCGTGCCGGGCGGCATCATGCTGCATTCCGTCTCCGTCGGCGAAACGCTGGCGGCCATCCCGCTGGTGCGGGCGCTGCGCCATCGTTACCCCGCTTTGCCGATAACTGTGACCACAATGACCCCTACAGGTTCAGAACGCGTCCAGTCCGCTTTCGGCAAAGACGTGCATCATGTCTATCTGCCCTACGATCTGCCCGGTTCCATGAACCGCTTCCTCGACCAGGTGAATCCCAAGCTGGTGATCATCATGGAAACCGAGCTGTGGCCTAACCTGATCAACGCGCTGCATCAGCGGCAAATCCCCCTGGTGATCGCCAATGCGCGCCTGTCGGCCCGCTCCGCCGCCGGCTATAAGAAAATTGGCGGATTCATGCGCGATATGCTGCGCCGCATTACGCTGATCGCCGCACAGAACCAGGAAGACGGCGATCGGTTTATCGAACTGGGCCTGAAACGCTCGCAGCTGGCCGTAACCGGCAG
The DNA here is from genome assembly GCF_048684565.1 of Serratia sp. BNK-33-b. Classification (NCBI taxonomy): domain Bacteria; kingdom Pseudomonadati; phylum Pseudomonadota; class Gammaproteobacteria; order Enterobacterales; family Yersiniaceae; genus Serratia; species Serratia sp. BNK-33-b. Next base: position 5,033,234 of record NZ_JBLQTZ010000001.1, on the reverse strand, counting down.
CCTGAAATTCGATATCTCCGTCACCCCGGAACTGGCCGCCCGCGCCGTTACGCTGCGCCGCCAATGGGCGCCGCGCCGCCCGGTGTGGATCGCCACCAGCACCCATGACGGTGAAGAAACCATCCTGCTGGAAGCGCACCGCAAGCTGCTGGAAAAACACCCCGACCTGCTGCTGATCCTGGTGCCGCGTCACCCGGAACGCTTCCCGACCGCCAAGGAGCTGGTGCAGAAAGCCGGCTTCAGCTACACCCTGCGCAGCAGCGGCGAAATCCCGTCTGGCAGCACCCAAGTGGTGATCGGCGATACCATGGGCGAACTGATGCTGCTGTACGGCATCGCCGATCTGGCCTTTGTCGGCGGCAGCCTGGTGGAACGCGGCGGGCACAACCCGCTGGAAGCCGCCGCGCACGCCATCCCGGTGCTGATGGGTCCGCATACCTTCAACTTTAAAGACATCTGCGCCAAGCTCTCGCAGGCCGAAGGCCTGATCACCGTGGCCGACGTGGATTCGCTGGTGAAGGAAGTGGAAACCCTGTTGACTGACGAAGATTACCGTCGCTACTACGGCCGCCATGCGGTGGAAGTGCTGTATCAGAATCAGGGAGCGTTGCAGCGCCTGCTGCAGCTGCTTGAACCGCATCTGCCGCCCCGGAGCCACTGAATGAGCAGCCGCAAAAGCCTGTCGGTGGTGATGATCGCCAAAAACGAAGCCGGGCTGTTGCCGGACTGTCTGCGCTCGGTCGAGTGGGCCGATGAAATCATCGTGCTGGACTCCGGCAGCGAGGACGACAGCGTCGCCGTCGCCGAAAGCCTGGGCGCCAAAGTCTTCACGCACACCGACTGGCAAGGATTCGGCAAGCAGCGTCAGCTGGCGCAAAGCTACGCCAGCCATGACTACGTTTTGATGATCGACGCCGACGAACGCGTCACGCCCGAACTGCGGCAATCCATCGAACGGGTGTTGAACGCACCGGACGACGGCGCCGTCTACAGCTGTGCGCGGCGCAACCTGTTCCTTGGCCGCTTCATGCGCCACAGCGGCTGGTATCCCGACCGCGTCAACCGCCTGTACGCCAACCCACGCTATCGCTATAACGACGATCTGGTGCACGAGTCGCTGAACATCGGCGACGCCAAAGTCATCCCCCTCAGCGGCGATATGCTGCACCTGACCTGCCGCGACTTCTTCGCCTTCCAGCGCAAACAGCTGCGCTATGCCGAAGAGTGGGCCACACAGCGTCATCGAGCCGGCAAGCGTTGCGGCTATCTGTCTATCCTGACCCACACGCTCGGCGCCTTCGTCAAAACCTGGCTGCTGCGCGCCGGCTTCCTGGATGGCAAACAGGGGTTGCTGTTGGCGGTGGTCAACGCGCAATATACCTTCAATAAATATGCCGCATTATGGGCATTGGGCCGCAACTACTCAGAGAAGTGAATCATGACCAGCAAAGCCATCTATCCCGGGACGTTCGATCCCATGACCAACGGCCACCTGGATTTAGTGACGCGCGCGTCGCTGATGTTCGATCACGTGATTCTGGCCATCGCCGCCAGCCCAAGCAAAAAGCCGCTGTTTAGCCTGGATGAGCGCGTGGCGTTGGCGACGCAGGTCACCTCGCATCTGGACAATGTGGAAGTACTGGGCTTCAGCGAGCTGATGGCGCACTTTGCCGCTCACCAGAATGCCAACATCCTGGTGCGCGGCCTGCGTGCGGTGTCTGACTTTGAATACGAACTGCAGCTGGCGAACATGAACCGCCATTTGATGCCGACGCTGGAAAGCGTGTTCCTGATGCCTTCCGAAGAGTGGTCGTTCATCTCCTCCTCACTGGTGAAGGAGGTCGCGCGTCACGGCGGCGATATTGCGCCTTTCCTGCCTGATGTGGTGACGCAAGCGCTGATGGCGAAGCTCGCCGCCGAGTGATGCTCAGCGCTGGCAGCGCCGGCAAAAGAAGGTGCTGCGCTGCCCGTGCTTGGCGGATTCGATCGGCGTGCCGCACGCGCGGCAAGGTTCTCCCGCCCGCCCGTAAACCTGCAACTCCTGCGCGAAATACCCCGGTTTGCCGTCCGACTGCAAAAAGTCGCGCAATGTCGTGCCACCCTGCTCGATAGAGCGCTGCAACACCGCCTTGATGGTCTTCGCCAGCAGTTCCGCTTCGGCTTTGCTCAACGAGCCCGCCGGACGATCGGGCAGGATCCCGGCGCTGAACAGCGATTCGCTGGCGTAAATGTTACCGACGCCGACCACCAGCTTGTTATCCATCAGCCACGGTTTGATCAGCGTGCGCTTATTGCGTGATTTTTCATACAGGTAGTCGCCGTTGAACGCTTCGCTCAGCGGTTCCGGCCCCAGATGCGCCAACACGCTGCTGGTCGCCAGGTCTTCGCACCACAGCCAGGCGCCGAAACGGCGCGGATCGGTATAGCGCAGGATCATGCCGTTGCTGATCACCAGATCGACGTGGTCGTGTTTGCCGGCCTCGTCTTCGTTTTCCTCGCGCAGCATGCGCAGGCTGCCCGACATGCCCAGGTGCACGATAATCCAACCGTTCTCCAGCTCGATCAGCAGGTATTTGGCCCGGCGCTGCACGCTGAGCACCGGCCGATCGCTCAGCGTCAGGATCTGTTCGGAAACCGGCCAGCGCAGGCGCGCGTTGCGCACCACCGCATACTGAATGCTGTGGCCGACAAGATAAGGCTCTATACCGCGTCTGCTCGTCTCAACTTCCGGTAATTCAGGCATCTGGCTTCCCCTCCGACGTTTTCTACCCTTTATAAAACAAAAAACCCGGCCAAGGCCGGGTTTTTCATTAATCCACTAAAATTATTTAATTTTAGCTTCTTTGTATACTACGTGCTGACGGACAACTGGATCGAATTTCTTCAGTTCCAATTTTTCCGGCTTAGTACGCTTGTTCTTCGTGGTGGTATAGAAGTGACCAGTACCAGCAGAAGAAACCAGCTTGATCTTCTCGCGAACACCTTTAGCCATGATTCAGTTCCTTAATACTTCTCACCACGGGCACGCAGATCGGCCAGAACCGTCTCAATACCCTTCTTATCGATAACACGCATACCTTTAGCAGATACACGCAGAGTTACAAAGCGCTTCTCAGCCTCAACCCAAAAACGGTGTGAGTGCAGGTTAGGCAGAAAACGGCGTTTGGTCGCGTTCATTGCGTGGGAACGGTTGTTACCGCTCACCGGGCGCTTGCCAGTAACTTGGCAGACTCGGGACATGTCTATTCTCCAAAAATCAAATCAGCTCGAGCTTCGTATAGGGTATGGCCGCCTCGTCAGGCTTTTAGAGCCCATCTCAGCAAACTTCATACTGAGGAGACTCTCGTCATCAGGTAGAAACCACACATCAGGTCAGAAACCTGCTGAGATAGGCTCTTGCGCCAAACCCAAGATTCTCAAAGGTGGCGTAGTATACGCTCTGAAGCGTAAGTGCTCAAGTCCCGAACAGCTAAAGATCCCACAAGGATCGCGAAAAAATCGCTTAAAGCCATCCGCGCTCGGCAAAAGAGACGCATTCACCTCGACCGATCACCAAATGATCAAGCACTCGGATCTCCAATAACTGACAGGCTTTCACCACCTGTTCCGTTATTAAACGGTCGGCATGACTGGGTTCAGCCTTACCCGAAGGGTGATTATGCGCGAGAATCAGCGCGGCGGCATTAGCCTTCAACGCTTCACGCACAATTTCTCTCGGGTAGACGACGACGCTGCTGATGGTACCAGCAAACATCTCCTGATGGCGAATAACCCGGTGCTGATTGTCTAAAAACAATACCAAAAAGACCTCTCGCTCGCGATGCGCCAGCAGGCTTTGCAGATAATGCTGGGTGACGCGCGGATTGAGCATGGCGTTTTCCTGCGACAAATGGCTGGAAAAGAAGCGCAGCGCCAGCTCGGCAATCGCCTGCAGCTGCGTATAGCTGGCGTCGCCCAGGCCTTTTTGACTGCAAAACGCCTGATGATCGGCCGACATCAGGTGGTAAAGCGAGCCGAACCGGCGCAGCAGCTGCTCCGCCAGCTGCATCACGTGCACGCCGGGCAACCCGGTGCGCAAGAAAATGGCCAACAGCTCCGCGTCGGACAGCGCCGCGGCCCCCTGCATCAACAGCTTTTCACGCGGCGCCAGCGCGCCCGGCCAGCACGCCACAGTCGGGTTGCTCATCGTGTTCCTCCCTGAAAGGGCTACAGCATGCCACGCGCCGCCCGGCGCGTTCGACAGGTGTTTGATAACATTGCGAAGTGTTTCGCAAAGCACAATGTAACGCCCTGCAGCCATTGCGGAATCACTCACCTGAACGGCGGATATGCTAAAATGGCGCATCTTTCGGCTTTCAATCGGACAATGATGATGACGGGACTTTCCGGCAAACATATTGTGCTTGGCATCAGCGGCGGCATCGCCGCCTACAAATGCCCAGAGCTGGTGCGCCGCCTGCGCGACAGAGGCGCAGAAGTGCGCGTGGTGATGACCCACGCCGCCAAGGCGTTCATTACGCCGCTGACGCTGCAGGCCGTTTCCGGCCATCCGGTGTCCGACGATCTGTTGGATCCCGCCGCCGAAGCCGCCATGGGCCACATCGAACTCGGCAAATGGGCGGATCTGGTGATTCTGGCGCCGGCGACCGCCGATCTGCTGGCGCGCGTCGCCGCCGGCATGGCCAACGATCTGCTGACTACCGTCTGCCTGGCGACCGACGCCCCTATCGCCGCCGCCCCCGCCATGAACCAGCAGATGTATCGCGCCGCCGCCACGCAGGCCAACCTGCAAACGCTGCAGGCGCGCGGCATGCTGCTCTGGGGGCCGGACAGCGGCAGCCAGGCCTGCGGCGACGTCGGCCCGGGTCGCATGCTGGATCCGTTGGACATCGTCGAGCTGGCGAACGGTCATTTCTCCGCCCCGCAGGATCTGCAACATTTGCAGGTTATGATCACCGCCGGCCCGACGCGCGAAGCGCTGGATCCGGTACGCTTCATCAGCAATCACAGCTCCGGCAAAATGGGCTTCGCCATCGCCCGCGCCGCCGCCGCCCGCGGCGCGCAGGTGACGCTGATCGCCGGGCCGGTGAGCCTGCCGACGCCGCCGAAGGTCACACGCGTGGACGTCACCAGCGCGCTGGAGATGGAGCAGGCGGTGCAACAGCGCGCCGCTCAGCAGCAGATTTTCATCTCCTGCGCCGCCGTGGCTGACTACCGTCCCGAGCGGATCGCCGATGAAAAAATAAAAAAACAGGGTGATGAAATCGTCCTCAAGATGGTAAAAAACCCCGATATCGTCGCCGGCGTGGCGGCGATGACCAAAAATCGACCGTTTGTCGTGGGGTTTGCCGCCGAAACCCAGAATGTGGAAGAATACGCGCGGCAAAAACTGGCGCGTAAGAAGCTGGATTTGATTTGCGCTAACGATGTTTCGCTTGCAGAGCACGGGTTCAACAGCGACACCAATGCCCTGCACCTTTTTTGGCAGGATGGAGAAAAGCGCCTGGCGCTGAGCGACAAGGCACTCCTTGGCCAACGTTTAATAGACGAGATAGTCAGCCGTTATGATGAAAAAAATCGACGTTAAGATCCTCGACCCGCGCATCGGTCAGGATTTCCCGCTACCGACCTACGCTACGCCGGGCTCCGCCGGTCTCGACCTGCGCGCCTGTCTGGATAGCGCGGTAGAGCTGGCGCCGGGTGAAACCACGCTGCTGCCTACCGGCCTCGCGATCCACATCGCCGACGCCGGCCTGGCGGCGGTGATCCTGCCGCGCTCAGGCCTCGGCCATAAGCACGGCGTCGTGCTGGGCAACCTGGTCGGCCTGATCGACTCCGATTATCAGGGCCAGCTGATGGTGTCCGTTTGGAACCGCGGCCAGAAGCACTTCACCATCGAGCCAGGCGAACGCATCGCGCAGATGGTCTTCGTGCCGGTGGTGCAGGCCGAATTCAACCTGGTAGAAGAGTTCGACAGCAGCGAACGCGGCGAAGGCGGCTTCGGCCACTCGGGGCGCCACTAAGCGCCACCCAATGCACGAGGGCCGGCAGGGAAACGTCGCCTGAACCTTGCTTTCCGGGGAGAGGGATGTCTCTGCGGCAAGGTTTTACCGCGACAATTGCAGCGCACACCAGGCAGCGCGGAAAAAGGCCGTTAAGGCCGCTGACCCCAGCATCGTAAAAAAGCTATCACATAAGCCGCACAGAGCCTGCTCTGCAGCGGCCGGTGCCCGGGTTTCCGTCAGTTAAGTTTTAGCAAGGGTCTAATCAGACATGGCAGAAAAAGAAAATACGAAAAGGAATCGGCGCGAGGAAATATTGCAGGCGTTAGCCCAGATGCTGGAATCCAGCGACGGCAGCCAACGCATCACCACCGCCAAGCTCGCCGCAAACGTGGGTGTTTCTGAAGCTGCGCTGTACCGGCATTTCCCCAGCAAGACACGGATGTTCGACAGTCTGATCGAGTTTATCGAAGACAGCCTGATCACCCGCATCAACCTGATCTTGCAGGACGAGAAAGAGACGTTCAATCGTCTGCGCCTGATTTTACTGCTGATTCTGGGCTTTGCGGAACGCAACCCGGGGCTGACGCGCATCATGACCGGCCACGCGCTGATGTTTGAACAGGATCGCCTGCAGGGCCGCATCAACCAGCTGTTCGAACGCATCGAGGCGCAGCTGCGTCAGGTGCTGAAAGAGCGCAAATTGCGCGAAGGCAAAGGCTTTATCGTCGATGAAACTCTGTTGGCCAGCCAGCTGCTGGCCTTCTGCGAAGGCATGTTGTCGCGCTATGTGCGTTCGGAATTCCGCTATCGCCCCACACAGGAATTCGACGCCCGCTGGCCGCTGTTGGCGGCACAGCTGCAATAACGAACACGCCGGGCATGCCCGGCGTTGTTATTTATACCCCGTACTGCTCGCGGTAAGCGCGTACCGCCGCCAGGTGGTCCGCCATCTCCGGTTTCTCTTCCAGATAGGCGATCAGATCCTTCAGCGTGACGATTGAAATCACCTTGCAGTGATAGTCGCGCTCCACTTCCTGAATGGCGGAGATATCCGCGCGGCCGCGTTCCTGACGGTCGAGGGAGATCAGCACGCCCGCCAGCGAAGCGCCGCTGGCGCCGATGATTTCCATCGACTCGCGGATCGCGGTGCCGGCGGTGATCACATCGTCCACCAGCATCACGCGCCCCTGCAGCGGGCTGCCCACCAGCGAACCGCCTTCGCCGTGAGTCTTGGCCTCCTTGCGGTTAAAGCAGTAAGGCACGTCGCGCTCATGGTGTTCCGCCAGCGCCACCGCCGTGGTGGTGGCGATAGGAATGCCTTTATAGGCCGGGCCAAACAGCAGATCGAAATCGATGCCGGAATCCATCAGGGCTTCAGCGTAGAAGCGCCCCAACAGCGCAAGATCGCGCCCGGTATTAAACAGGCCGGCGTTGAAGAAATACGGGCTGGTGCGGCCGGATTTCAGGGTGAACTCGCCGAATTTCAATACCTGCTTGTTAAGCGCGAACTCGATAAACTGGCGCTGATAGGCTTTCATTACTGCTTCTCCTCGTCTGAATCTGCTTGGGTCTTGTCATTACTGCCGCCCGATCGCCGGGCATAAAAAAGGCGACTTCTCAGTCGCCTTGAAAAATCAGTCCGCCAGCGCCGCTTTCTGCGCCTGGAAGATGGTTTCGATGCCCCCTCGGGCCAGCGCCAACAGCGCCAACAGCTCATCGTGGCTGAACGGCTCGCCTTCGGCGGTGCCCTGCACTTCAATCATGCGGCCGTCTTCCATCATCACTACGTTCATGTCGGTTTCCGCCGCGGAATCTTCCACATACTCCAGATCGCACAGCGCTTCGCCATTGACGATGCCGACGGAAACCGCCGCCACCATGCCCTTCATCGGATTGGCTTTCAGCTTGCCGTTGGCCACCAGCGTGTTCAGCGCGTCGGCCAGCGCCACGCAGGCACCGGAGATGGAAGCGGTGCGGGTGCCGCCGTCGGCCTGCAGTACGTCGCAGTCGAGGGTGATGGTGAATTCACCGAGCTTTTTCAGATCCACCGCGGCGCGCAGCGAGCGAGCGATCAGGCGCTGGATCTCCAGCGTGCGGCCACCCTGTTTGCCTTTGGCGGCTTCACGGGCGTTGCGGCTGTGGGTGGAGCGCGGCAGCATGCCGTACTCGGCGGTGATCCAACCTTGCCCCTGGCCTTTCAGGAAGCGCGGAACGCCCTCTTCTACCGTGGCGGTGCACAAGACTTTGGTATCGCCAAACTCAACCAGCACTGAACCTTCAGCGTGTTTGGTATAGTGACGGGTCAGTGTCAAGGGGCGAACTTGCTGTGGTGCTCTGCCTGCAGGACGCATGGGCTCTCTCCGGCTTCAAATCAACTATTGGCTGCGCATTATACGGGCTTCGTGACGTAATGCCTATCCTGCCCGCAGCCGCGACGCTATAATCGCCCCATCTTTTCCTATTACGGGTACGCATCAATGATCCGCAGCATGACCGCCTACGCCCGGCGTGAAATCAAGGGTGAATGGGGCAGCGCAGCCTGGGAGCTGCGTTCCGTTAACCAGCGCTACTTAGAAACCTACATCCGCCTGCCGGAACAATTCCGCAGCCTGGAGCCGGTGATCCGTGAACGTATCCGTGGCCGCCTGACCCGCGGCAAAGTCGAATGCAACCTGCGTTTCGAACTGGATCCAAGCGCGCAAAGCTCGCTGATCCTGAACGAAAAACTGGCCAAACAGCTGGTCGAAGCCGCCAACTGGGTGAAAATGCAGAGCGACGAAGGGGAAATCAACCCGATCGACGTGCTGCGCTGGCCGGGCGTGATGTCCGCGCAGGAGCAGGATCTGGACGCCATCAGCGCCGAGCTGATGCAGGCGCTGGACGGCGCGCTGGATGACTTTATCGTCGCACGCGAAAGCGAAGGCGCCGCGCTGAAAACGCTGATCGAACAGCGCCTCGACGGCGTCAGCGCCGAAGTGGTCAAAGTGCGCGCCCAGATGCCGAACATCCTGCAATGGCAGCGCGAGCGCCTGGTCAGCAAGCTGGAAGAGGCGCAGGTGCAGCTGGAAAACACCCGCCTGGAGCAAGAGCTGGTGCTGATGGCGCAGCGCATCGACGTCGCCGAAGAGCTGGACCGCCTGGAAGCGCACGTGAAAGAGACGCACAACATCCTGAAGAAGAAAGAAGCCGTCGGCCGCCGCCTCGACTTTATGATGCAGGAATTCAACCGCGAATCGAACACCCTGGCCTCCAAGTCAATCAATGCCGACGTCACCGCCTCCGCCATCGAGCTGAAGGTGTTGATCGAGCAGATGCGCGAGCAGATCCAGAACATCGAGTGATCCCGCTCCGCACGCCATCAAGCCCGCGCCAAGCGGGCTTTTTTATGGCTGCAGATCAGCGATAGGCGGCCGCCTGCTCTTCCTCCATCAGCCCCATTTTCTGCAGCTGCACCGCAATGCTCCAGGTTGAGCGCTCAAACTCATCACTCAGCGCTTCCAGCGTCGCCCCGGCCGCATGGCTCTCACGCAGCCGTAGTTTTTCTTCTTCCGACCAGGGGAAGCAGGCATTGGCCGGCCGGCCCTCGGCCAGATTCATCTGCCGCTTCTCCTCCGGCGTCAACCTGGCTTTTTTCTGCAGTTCGGATTCGCCGTCGAACTCGCTGGCCAATGCGAACAGCAGCCGGATAGCCTCCGGCGCGCAGGCCGCTGAAGCCGGTTTCAACAGCTCGCCGGTGTCGGGATTAACGCCGTTGGCCAGCGCCCTGAGCAACATGCCGGTATTCATCGTTCGCCTCCTTGTTCGATAAAATGCGCGCCGGTCGCGGCGCCTTGCCCAAACATGTTTCTCCGCCTTAGCCGAGAAAACCACGCTTTGCGCCGGGAAAAATCGCCCATTGCGAGCCAGATTCCAGGCGCCTGAACGTGCGGGACGGTGGTTGCATCAGGCTGCGAGCCGGCAGGCATCATGGAAGACAGCCCACTAAGGAACGTCGGGGGCTTATGAAAAACTGCCGAGCAGCGCGTGCGGATGACAATCGGCAAGATATCCCGCATGCCATAAGTATTTTGTTCTAATTATCACGCAAGGTAATGAAAGGACGGCGATGCTGTGGCTAAATGTGTTTTTTTCCTGCCCGTGAACCGTACGGACCGTTTATGCCACAAATTCTGCAATTTATTATGGCCCTGGTGGTGATCGTCGCCCTGGCGCTGCTGGTCAGCAATAATCGCAAGAAAATCCGCCTGCGCTATATCATCCAGCTGTTGGTGATCGAAGGCGCGCTGGCCTACTTCTTCCTGCACTCCGCCAGCGGGCTCAGCGTGATCAAGCACGTCGCCGGCTTCTTCGACACCCTGCTCGCCTACGCCGCCCAAGGGTCGGAGTTCGTGTTCGGCGGCATGAGCAAGGATGGCCTGGCGTTTATCTTCCTCGGCGTTTTGTGCCCTATCATCTTTATTTCCGCCCTGATCGGCATTTTGCAGCATTTCCGCATCCTGCCGCTGATCATCCGTCTGGTGGGCACCCTGCTGTCCAAGGTCAACGGCATGGGCAAGCTGGAATCGTTCAACGCCGTCAGCACGCTGGTGCTGGGGCAGTCGGAGAACTTCATCGCCTACAAGGGCATCATCGGCGACATCTCGCCGCGCCGCATGTACACCATGGCCGCGACCGCCATGTCGACGGTTTCGCTCTCCATCGTCGGCGCCTATATGTCGATGATCGACGCGCAGTACGTGGTAGCGGCGTTGATCCTTAATATGTTCAGCACCTTCATCATCCTGTCGATCATCAACCCGTATCAGGTCGAAGACGAGCCGGAGCTGAAGCTGAACAAGCTGCACGAAGATCAGAGCTTCTTCGAAATGTTGGGCGAGTACATTCTGGCCGGCTTCAAAATTGCGATGATCATCGCGGCGATGCTGATCGGCTTTATCGCGCTGATCTCCGCCGTCAATGCGCTGTTCTCGGCAGTGCTCGGCATCAGCTTCCAGCAAATCCTCGGCTACGTGTTCTATCCGCTGGCCTGGCTGATCGGCATCCCGGCGGAGGAGGCCCTGAAGGCGGGCAGCATCATGGCGACCAAACTGGTGGCCAACGAATTCGTGGCGATGATTGAGCTGAAGAAAATCGCGGCGGAGCTGTCGCCTCGCGGGCTGGGCATTCTGTCGGTGTTCCTGGTGTCGTTCGCCAACTTCGCCTCCATCGGCATCGTCGCCGGCGCCATCAAGGGGCTGAACGAGCAGCAAGGCAACGTGGTTTCCCGTTTTGGCCTGAAGCTGGTTTACGGCTCGACGCTGGTGAGCCTGTTGTCGGCGGCCATCGCCGGCCTGGTGCTGTAATCCCCACTCCCGGCCGCAGGGCCGGGAGTTCGCTTTAAAACGCCACGCACACCGGCGCATCCACCCGCATTACCGAATCCTGCGCAAACTGCTGCTTATAACCGCTGCGCAGCGCCTCGATATTCGCCTCGCTCTCTTTGCCCGGCGCATGGATCAACAGCAGCGCCTTGCTGTTCTCGCGCGCCAGCTTGCCGTCGTGGCCCAGCCACTGGCCTTTGGCATCAAACACCGTCAGCCCGTCTTTAAAGCGCGGCGTCACCTGGCTATCGACGAAGGTTTGCCACTCGGCGGCGGTGATCGCCGGCCCCGCAGGGCGGTTCAGGCCGAAGTAGAGCGTTGTTTGCACCAGCGGATCACCGGTGCGGCAAACCGGGGCGGGTGACGTTGCCTGGTGGCCTGGCGCCACGCAGCCGCTCAGCAGCAGTGCGGCCACCACGGCGCCGGCGGCCAGTCTCGGGGAGTTTTTCATCTGCAATCTCGATTTTTCGGTTGAAGAATTCGCTGCAAAAATCATAGTCAGCGATGGAAATTAGCGCGAAATTTCTAATGCTTTTATTAACAGCCAGATGTTAAAAAAGGCTGGTTATCGGCAATAAAAATGGAGTTTGGATTAGCTATATTAATCCGAAACGCCATCGGTGAAAAAAACTCAGTGGCGCGCGTCCTCGGCGGCGATTACCCTGCCGGCCATCATTCTGACGCAAGTACGCTGTGAACCCCTTATGTTACTGAGCATCCTTTATATCATCGGCATCACCGCCGAAGCCATGACCGGCGCGCTGGCGGCCGGCCGCCGCCAAATGGACATGTTCGGCGTGATCATCATCGCCTCTGTCACCGCAATCGGCGGCGGGTCGGTGCGCGATATGTTGCTCGGGCATTTTCCATTGGGCTGGGTCAAACACCCGGAATACATCGTCATCGTCGCGATAGCGGCGATCGTCACCACCTGGGTGGCTCCCCTGATGCGCCATCTGCGCCGCCTGTTCCTGGTGCTCGACGCCGTCGGACTGATCGTTTTCTCGATCATCGGCGCCCAGGTGGCGCTGGATATGGGGCACAGCGCGATTATCGCCGCCATCGCCGCAGTGATCACCGGCGTCTTCGGCGGGGTGCTGCGCGATATGTTCTGCAACCGTATCCCGCTGGTTTTCCAGAAAGAGATCTACGCCGGCATCTCCTTCAGCGCCGCCTGGCTGTATATCGGCCTGCAGCACCTCAGCCTGCCGCACAATCTGGTGGTGATCCTCACGCTGGTCGCCGGCCTGAGCGCGCGTCTGATCGCCCTGCGCTTCCGCCTCGGTCTGCCGGTGTTCAACTACCAGCATCCGGATCACTGATCCCGGGGCGGCAGCGCGCCGCCGCTGGGCCAAAACCGCCAAAATGTCGCTCTTCAGCGCGCATATTCGCTCATTCGACGCTTTTTCCGCGCAAAGCCACGGGCAAAATGCGAGCTAACGCTGCACCCGGCGCGTTAGCCGTGTATACTGTGCGGAGAAAATACACATCCGCTGTTTTTGGCATATCAACCGTTATCAACGAACATCATCATGGCTCAAGGCACGCTTTATATTGTCTCTGCTCCCAGTGGCGCAGGTAAATCAAGTCTGATTCAGGCTTTGTTAAAGACGCAACCGCTGTACGACACGCAGGTTTCGGTTTCGCACACCACGCGCGACAGCCGCCCGGGTGAAAATCACGGCGAGCACTATTTCTTCGTCTCGAAAGACGAATTCCGCCGGATGATCGAGCAGGACGCGTTTCTTGAGCACGCCGAAGTGTTCGGCAACTATTACGGCACCTCGCGCGCCGCCATCGAACAAGTGTTGGCGACCGGCGTAGACGTGTTTCTGGATATCGACTGGCAGGGCGCGCAGCAAATCCGCGCCAAAATGCCGCAGGCACGCAGCATCTTCATTCTGCCGCCGTCGAAGGAGGAACTGGGCCGTCGCCTGCGCGGGCGCGGGCAGGACTCCGAAGAGGTGATCGCCAAACGCATGGCTCAGGCCGTGGCGGAAATGACGCATTACGCGGAGTACGATTACCTGATCGTGAACGATGACTTCGATCTGGCGCTGTCCGATCTGAAGACCATCATTCGCGCCGAACGCCTGCGTTTGGGCCGCCAGTTGCTGCGGCATGACGCTTTAATCAGCAAACTATTGGCAGACTGAAGGCAGTTTCAGTATCATGCCCAGTCTTTTCGTCACCTGTGGAGTAGCACAAATATGGCACGCGTAACTGTTCAAGACGCTGTAGAGAAAATTGGTAACCGTTTTGACCTGGTGTTGGTCGCTGCTCGTCGGGCGCGTCAGATCCAGACCGGCGGCAAAGATGCACTGGTTCCGGAAGAGAACGACAAGTACACCGTTATCGCCCTGCGCGAAATCGAAGAAGGCCTGATCACCAGCCAGATCCTCGACGTGCGTGAGCGCCAGGAGCAGCAAGAGCAGGAAGCCGCAGAGATTCAAGCGGTTACCGCGATTGCTGAAGGTCGTCGTTAATTAGACAGCGAGTCCGCCTTGTACCTGTTTGAAAGCCTGAATCTGCTGATTCAACGTTACCTGCCCGAGGAGCAGATTAAGCGCCTCAAACAGGCATACCTCGTCGCGCGCGACGCGCACGAGGGCCAGACACGCTCCAGCGGTGAGCCCTACATTACTCACCCGGTCGCCGTGGCCTGCATCCTGGCGGAAATGCGTCTCGACCACGAGACGCTGATGGCGGCGTTGTTGCACGACGTCATCGAAGACACCCCGGCCACCTATCAAGATATGGAACAGCTGTTCGGCAAGAGCGTCGCCGAACTGGTTGAGGGCGTCTCCAAGCTCGACAAACTGAAGTTCCAGGACAAGAAAGAAGCGCAGGCGGAAAACTTCCGCAAGATGATCATGGCGATGGTGCAGGATATCCGCGTCGTGCTGATCAAGCTGGCCGACCGTACGCACAACATGCGCACCCTCGGTTCGCTGCGCCCCGACAAACGCCGGCGCATCGCGCGTGAAACCCTGGAAATCTACAGCCCCCTCGCCCACCGTCTGGGTATTCATCACCTGAAAACCGAGCTGGAAGAGCTGGGTTTCGAGGCGCTGTACCCAAACCGCTATCGCGTGATCAAGGAAGTGGTGAAAGCCGCGCGCGGCAATCGCAAAGAGATGATTCAAAAAATCCTCTCCGAGATCGAAGGGCGGCTGACCGAGGCCGGCATCGCCTGCCGCGTCAGCGGAAGGGAAAAACACCTCTACTCCATCTACCTCAAGATGCACCTGAAAGAACAGCGTTTCCATTCCATCATGGATATCTACGCGTTCCGGGTGATCGTAAAAGAGGTCGATACCTGCTACCGCGTGCTCGGCCAGGTGCACAGCCTGTATAAACCGCGCCCGGGGCGGGTGAAAGATTACATCGCCATTCCCAAGGCCAACGGCTATCAATCGCTGCATACCTCGCTGATCGGCCCGCACGGCGTGCCGGTCGAAGTGCAGATCCGCACCGAAGACATGGACCAGATGGCTGAGATGGGGGTGGCCGCGCACTGGGCTTACAAGGAAAGAGAACAGGGCGAAACCGGCACCACGGCGCAGATCCGCGCCCAACGCTGGATGCAAAGCCTGCTGGAGCTGCAGCAAAGCGCCGGCAGTTCGTTTGAATTTATCGAGAGCGTCAAATCCGATCTGTTCCCGGATGAGATTTACGTTTTCACCCCGGAAGGCCGCATCGTCGAGCTGCCCGCCGGCGCCACGCCGGTCGACTTCGCCTATGCGGTGCATACCGATATCGGCCATGCCTGCGTCGGCGCACGCGTCGATCGTCAGCCATACCCGCTGTCGCAGTCGCTGACCAGCGGCCAGACCGTCGAGATCATCACCGCGCCGGGCGCACGGCCCAACGCCGCCTGGCTGAACTTCGTGGTCAGCTCGAAAGCGCGCGCCAAGATTCGCCAGATGTTGAAGAACCTCAAGCGCGACGACTCCGTCGGCCTCGGCCGCCGTCTGCTCAACCATGCGTTGGGCGGCAGCCGCAAGCTGGCCGAAATCCCGCAGGAAAACATTCAGCACGAGCTGGACCGCATGAAGCTGGCGACGCTGGACGATCTGCTGGCGGAAATCGGCCTGGGCAACGCCATGAGCGTGGTGGTGGCGAAGAACCTGCAGGGCGATCAGTCCAGCCTGGGCACCACCTCCGGCGTGCGCAACCTGGCCATCAAGGGCGCCGACGGCGTGTTGATCACCTTCGCCAAGTGCTGCCGTCCGATTCCGGGCGACCCGATTATCGCTCACGTCAGCCCGGGCAAAGGGCTGGTGATCCACCATGAATCTTGCCGCAATATTCGCGGCTATCAGAAAGAGCCTGAGAAGTTCATGGCGGTCGAGTGGGATAAAGAGACCGAGCAGGAGTTCATCGCCGAGATCAAGGTGGATATGTTTAACCACCAGGGCGCGCTGGCCAACCTGACGGCGGCGATCAACGCGGCCGAGTCCAATATTCAGAGCCTGAACACCGAAGAGAAAGACGGTCGGGTTTATAGCGCCTTTATCCGCTTGACCACCCGCGATCGCATCCATTTGGCAAACATTATGCGTAAAATCCGTATCATGCCGGATGTGATCAAAGTTAACCGCAACCGAAACTAGCGCTTATGAGTCCTGAACGCTATGCGCGGATTTGTGAAATGCTTGCGACCCGGCAGCCGGATCTGACGGTCTGCCTGGAGCAGGTGCACAAGCCGCATAACGTCTCCGCCATTATCCGCACCGCCGACGCCGTCGGCGTGCATCAGGTCCACGCCGTGTGGCCCACCACCCGCATGCGCACCCTGGTTTCCTCCGCCGCCGGCAGCAACAGCTGGGTCAGCGTTAAAACCCATCCCACCATCGGCGACGCGGTCGGTCACCTGAAAGCGCAGGGCATGCAAATTCTGGCCACCAACCTGTCTGCGCGCGCGGTCGATTTCCGCGAGGTGGACTACACCCGGCCAACCTGCGTGCTGCTCGGCCAGGAAAAAACCGGCATCACCGAAGAAGCGCTGGCGCTGGCCGATCAAGACATCGTCATTCCGATGATCGGCATGGTGCAATCGCTCAACGTCTCCGTGGCTTCGGCGCTGATCCTGTATGAGGCGCAGCGCCAGCGGCAAAACGCCGGCCTGTACCGCCGCGACAACAGCATGTTGGACGAAGAAGAGCAGCAGCGTCTGCTGTTCGAAGGCGGCTATCCGGTGCTGGCCAACGTGGCCAAGCGCAAGGGGCTGCCGCGTCCGCAGATCGACGAACAGGGCCAGGTGGTCGCCAGCGCCGAATGGTGGGCGGCCATGCAGGCGACGGTGCGCAAATGAAAGGCCGCCTGCTGGATGCTGTCCCACTCACCACGCTTTCCGGGGTTGGCGCCAGCCAGGCGGGCAAACTGGCCAAGCTTGGCCTCGACACCATTCAGGATCTGCTGCTGCACCTGCCGCTGCGCTACGAAGACCGCACCCGCCTCTACCCGATCAACGATCTGCTGCCGGGCATCTACGCCACGGTAGAAGGGGAAGTGCTGCGCAGCGACATCAGCTTCGGCCGCCGCCGCATGCTGACCTGCCAGATCAGCGACGGCACCGGCATCCTCACCATGCGGTTCTTCAACTTCAACGCCGCAATGAAAAACAGCCTGGCCACCGGCCGCCGCGTGACCGCCTACGGCGAGATCAAACGCGGCAACCACGGCGCGGAGATCATCCATCCGGAATACCGTATTCAGGGCGAAACCAGCGAGGTTGAGCTGCAGGAGTCGCTGACGCCTGTTTACCCCACCACCGAAGGGGTGCGGCAGGCCACGCTGCGCAAGCTGACCGATCAGGCGCTGGCGCTGCTGGATACCTGCGCCATCGCCGAGTTGCTGCCGCCGGAGCTGAGCGGCGGCCTGATGAGCCTGCCGCAGGCGCTGCACACCCTGCACCGCCCGCCGCCGGACATCCAGCTGGCGGATCTGGAGCTGGGCAAACACCCGGCGCAAAAGCGTCTGATCCTCGAAGAGCTGCTGGCGCATAACCTCAGCATGCTGGCGGTGCGCGCCGGCGCGCAGAGCTATCAGGCGCAGCCGCTGCTGCCGGACGATCGGCTGAAAAACCGTTTTCTCGCCCAGTTGCCGTTCTCGCCGACCGGCGCGCAAACGCGCGTGGTGGCCGACATCGAAGCCGATATGCAAAAAGACTTCCCGATGATGCGGCTGGTGCAGGGCGACGTCGGCTCCGGCAAAACGCTGGTGGCGGCGCTGGCGGCGCTTCGCGCCATCGCGCACGGCAAGCAGGTGGCGCTGATGGCGCCGACCGAGCTGCTGGCCGAACAGCATGCCAACAACTTCCGCCAGTGGTTCGAACCGCTGGGGTTGGAAGTCGGCTGGCTGGCCGGCAAGCAGAAAGGCAAGGCGCGCATTGCACAGCAGGAAGCCATCGCCAGCGGCCAGGTGTCGATGGTGGTCGGCACCCACGCCATCTTCCAGGAGCAGGTGCAGTTCAACGGCCTGGCGCTGGTGATCATCGATGAGCAGCACCGCTTCGGGGTGCATCAGCGGCTGGCGCTGTGGGAGAAAGGCGAAGAGCAAGGCTTCCACGCCCATCAGCTGATCATGACCGCCACGCCGATCCCGCGCACGCTGGCAATGACCGCCTACGCCGATCTCGATACCTCGGTCATCGACGAGCTGCCGCCGGGCCGTACGCCGGTGACCACCGTCGCCATTCCCGATACCCGCCGCGCCGACATCATTCAGCGGGTGAAAAGCGCCTGTCTGGAAGAGGGGCGACAGGCTTACTGGGTGTGCACGCTGATCGAAGAGTCCGAACTGCTGGAAGCGCAGGCGGCGGAAGCCACCTGGGAAGAATTGAAAACCGCGCTGCCGGAGCTGAAGGTAGCGCTGGTGCACGGCCGCATGAAAGCGCAGGAAAAGCAGGCGGTGATGCAGGCGTTTAAACAGGGCGAGCTGCAGCTGTTGGTCGCCACCACAGTGATCGAAGTCGGCGTCGACGTGCCGAACGCCAGCCTGATGATCATCGAAAACCCGGAACGGCTGGGCCTGGCGCAGCTGCACCAGCTGCGCGGCCGCGTAGGACGCGGCGCCGTGGCCTCACACTGCGTGTTGCTGTACAAAACGCCGCTGAGCAAAACCGCGCAAACGCGCCTGCAAGTGCTGCGCGACAGCAACGACGGCTTTGTCATCGCGCAGCGCGATCTGGAGATCCGCGGCCCGGGCGAGCTGCTGGGCACCCGCCAGACCGGCAGCGCCGAATTCAAGGTGGCGGATCTGCTGCGCGACCAGGCGATGATCCCCGAAGTGCAGCGCGTCGCTCGCCATCTCCATCAGCACTATCCGGAACACGCCCAGGCGCTGATCGAACGCTGGCTGCCGGAGAAGGCGCGCTACTCCAACGCATAAAAAGGGCGCCTGCGGCGCCCTTTTCGTGATGACTCGCGATATCACCCCACCGCCGGGAACACCGGCAGCAGCAGATACAGCTTGATGACGATGGCGTTGGCGATATCGATAAAGAACGCCCCCACCATCGGCACCACCAGAAACGCCAGATGCGACGGGCCGAAGCGATCGGTGATCGCCTGCATGTTGGCGATCGCCGTCGGCGTGGCGCCCATGCCGAAGCCGCAGTGGCCGGCGGCCAGCACCGCCGCGTCGTAGTTCTTGCCCATCACCCGGTAAGTAACAAAGATCGCGTACAGCGCCATCACCAGCGTCTGCACCGCCAGGATCGCCAGCATCGGCAACGCCAGCGAAGCCAGCTCCCACAGGCGCAGGCTCATCAACGCCATCGCCAGGAACAGCGACAGGCTGACATTACCCAGCACCGATACCGCCCGTTCGAACACGGTATAGAAACCGGTGAAGGCCAGGGTGTTGCTGAGGATCACCCCGACGAACAGCACGCAAACGAAGTTAGGCAGCTCAAACACCGTACCGTTCAGCAGGCCGGCAATCAGCTGCCCCAGGCTCAGACAGATGGCGATCATGGCGATGGTTTCGATCATCACCAGCGAGGTGATCAGGCGGCCGCTTTCCGGCTTCTCGAAACCGCTCGGCTGCACGCTGTCTTCCGGGGTGCCTTCCGGCGTAGAGGAGTGTTTGACCAGATAGCGCGCCACCGGGCCGCCGATCAGGCCGCCCAGCACCAGGCCGAAGGTGGCGCAGGCCATGGCGACTTCCGTCGCGTTTTCAAAGCCGTAGCGCTCGATGAACAGCTTGCTCCAGGCCGCCCCGGTGCCGTGGCCGCCCGACAGGGTGATCGACCCGGCGATCAGACCCATCAGCGGATCCAACCCCAGCATTTTCGCCATGCCGATGCCGATGGCGTTCTGCACCAGCAGCAGCCCCAGCACCACGAACAGGAATACCATCAGCGCCTTGCCGCCGGCGCGCAACCGCGCCAGGTTGGCGTTCAGGCCGATGGTGGCGAAGAAGGCCAGCATCAGCGGATCCTTCAGCGACATGTCAAAGCTGATTTCCCAGTTGGCGAACTTTTTCAGGGCTAACAGCAGGAGGGCCACCAGCAAACCGCCGGCGACGGGAGCGGGAATGGTATATTTTCGCAGCAGGGGAATGCTTCTGACGCACTTGCCTCCGAGAAGCAAAACCAGCGTCGCCGCGACTAACGTGCCATAAGTATCAAGATGAAACATCCAGGTACTCCATGTAAGGGAAAAGATCCAAATAAAAATAATAAGTTATAGAAAACCACTTAGTTTTTAAACTTGATGAGTGCAGGATTAGAAGTAAAAAACGCTGAGATGACAAGAAAAAATGAATGAAAATGCGACATAAACGGGAAAGTCGGCAACATAATATTTGCGCGCAACCGTTTGCTTTTGCGGGGCGGGGCATTAAAATGCCTGCTTTGCCGTATCTGGAAACGCCACACCATGAGCATGTCATCCTCCGAGCTTGATGCCGCGCGCCAAGCCGCCTCAGAACCCCGCGCCAGTGAACTGATTTATCGCCTGGAAGATCGCCCGCCGCTGCCGCAAACGCTGTTTGCCGCCGGTCAGCATCTGCTGGCGATGTTCGTCGCGGTGATCACACCGGCTCTGCTGATCTGCCAGGCGCTGGGCCTGCCGGCACAGGATACCCAGCACATCATCAGCATGTCGCTGTTCGCCTCCGGTCTGGCTTCCATTCTACAAATCAAAACCTGGGGACCGGTGGGTTCCGGGCTGTTGTCGATTCAGGGCACCAGCTTCAATTTCGTTTCGCCGCTGATCATGGGCGGTCTGGCGCTGAAAAACGGCGGCGCCGACGTGCCGACCATGATGGCCGCGCTGTTCGGCACCCTGATGGTCGCTTCTTGCACCGAAATTTTACTGTCGCGCGTGCTGCATCTGGCGCGCCGCATCATCACCCCGCTGGTTTCCGGCATCGTGGTGATGATCATTGGCCTGTCGCTGATTCAGGTCGGTCTGACCTCGATCGGCGGCGGTTATGCCGCGATGAACGATCACAGCTTCGGCTCACCGAAAAACCTGCTGCTGGCCGGCGCGGTGCTGGCGGTCATCATCCTGCTGAACCGCCAGCGCAACCCTTACCTGCGCGTCGCTTCGCTGGTGATCGCCATGGCGGTCGGCTATCTGTTGGCCTGGGCGATGGACATGCTGCCCGCCGACGCACCGGCAGCTCCAACGGCGGCGATCACCATCCCCACGCCGCTCTATTACGGCCTGGGCTTCGACTGGAACCTGCTGCTGCCGCTGATGCTGATCTTTATGGTCACCTCGCTGGAAACCATCGGCGACATCACCGCCACTTCCGACGTCTCCGAGCAGCCTGTCAGCGGGCCGCTGTACATGAAGCGCCTGAAGGGCGGCGTACTGGCCAACGGCCTGAACTCGATGCTGTCGGCGGTATTCAACACCTTCCCCAACTCCTGCTTCGGCCAGAACAACGGCGTGATCCAGCTGACCGGCGTCGCCAGCCGCTATGTCGGCTTCGTGGTGGCGCTGATGCTGATCGCGCTGGGGCTGTTCCCGGCGGTGGCCGGCTTCGTGCAGCACATCCCCGAGCCGGTACTGGGCGGCGCGACCATCGTGATGTTCGGCACCATCGCCGCCTCCGGCGTGCGCATCGTGTCGCGCGAGCGCCTGAACCGCCGCGCCATCATGATCATGGCGCTGTCGCTGGCCGTCGGCATGGGCGTCTCCCAGCAGCCGCTGATCCTGCAGTTCGCGCCGGACTGGCTGAAAACCCTGCTCTCTTCCGGCATCGCCGCCGGCGGCATTACCGCCATCGTGCTGAACCTGGTGTTCCCGCAGGAACACGAGAAAAAGTAACCCGCCCATTGGCGTTCAAACGGCCGCTTGCGGCCGTTTTTTATTGTCTATCAGACCATTGCCCTTGAGATGCCCAGCCAATTGCGGCATAAACAGGGTATCTTTTTTGACCGATGCGGATGTAGACGATGAAATTTATCGGAAAGCTGTTGCTGACGTTGCTGCTGCTGATCGTGCTGGCGATGGTGCTGCTGTACCTGGTCGGGCAAACCCGCTGGGCGGCAGGCCGCCTGAGCGCCTGGATCAGCGACAACAGCGAATACCGCCTGTCGATAGGAAAAATCACCCATTCGTGGCGCCAACCGGACCAGATCGGTCTGGAAGACGTGCAGCTGGCGCGCAGCGGCCAGCCGCAGGCGCTGGCCGCCAAACGCGTCGATCTCGGCCTCAGCCTGCGCCAAATCACCGAACCGCGCTATTTCCACAGCGTCACGCTGCGCGACGGCACGCTGAACGTGCAGCCGCAGACTGCGGCGCTGCCTGTACAGGCCGACGTGCTGCAACTGAGCAACATGGCGCTGCAATCCAACGATAACGCGTGGCAGCTCAACGCGCAGCAGGTCAATGCCGGCATCACGCCGTGGCGCCCGCTGGCCGGCCATCTGCTGGGGGACAACAATCAGTTCCAGTTCAGCGCCGGTTCGATGACGCTGAACGGCATCCCCGCTTCGAAGGTGTTGGTGCAGGGGGAGCAAAAGCAGGGTCAGCTGCTGTTGAACAATTTCGGCGCCGATCTGGCGCAGGGCGACCTGACCGGCGTAGCCAGCCGCGCCGCCGACGGCAGTTGGCAGGTGGATCGCCTGCGGCTGAGCGGCGTGCGCCTGCAGACCCCGATGACGTTGGCGGAATTCATGCGGCGCTTTACCGCCCTGCCGCCGGTCACCCTCAAGCGTTTCGATCTGATCGACGCGCGCCTGGAAGGCAAGGCGTGGGCGTTTAACGATCTCGATCTGTCGCTGCAAAACGTCAGCATCGAAAAAGGCGACTGGCGCAGCGAAGACGGCTCTCTCAACGTCAATGCCAGTGATGTGATCAACGGCGGTTTCCACCTGATCGACCCGATCGCCACCCTGCGCCTCTCCTCCGCCGGCATCGCCATTCAGCAGTTCACCACCCGTTGGGAAGGCGGGCTGCTGCGCACCTCCGGCAACTGGCTGCGCGCCGGCAAACGCCTGCAGCTGGATGAAGTGGCCATGGCGGCGCTGGAGTACACCCTGCCAATCGACTGGCGCGAGCTGTGGCTGAAACCGCTGCCGGACTGGCTGGCGGAGGTGTACGTCACCAAGCTGACCACCAACCGCAATCTGATTATCGATATCAACCCGGCATTCCCGTTCCAGATCACCGCGCTGGACGGTTACGGCAGCAACCTGCTGCTGGCGCGCGACCACCAGTGGGGCATATGGTCCGGTTCGCTGAACCTGAACGGCAGCGAGGCGACCTTCAACAAGATCGACGTGCGGCGCCCTTCGCTGGCGCTGAACGCCGACGCCAGCCAGATCGCCGTCACCGAACTCAGCGCCTTCATGCCTAATGGGTTGCTTGAGGCCAAAGCGACCGTCGATCAGTTGCCGGGCAAGCCGTTCCAGCTGATGCTGCACGGCCGCTCGGTACCGCTCAATACCTTGCAGCAATGGGGATGGCAGCCGGTGCCGCTGACGGGCGACGGCAACCTTGAGCTGCAGTTGAAAGGGCTGCTGAACAGCGACGGGCCGTTCAAAGCTTCATTGAAGGGGACTCTGCAAGCCACCGCCGGCGACGGCCAGACGGTGAACCAACAGCTGCCGTAATGCACTGCGCGGCCCGCCCTCAGGCAGGGCCGCCGCCTTACTCCTCCAGCGCTTCAGAGCCGCCCTGATCCAGCGGCACATCCGGCTCGGCCGGCAGCACCATGTAAGTGCCTTCGAACACCGCGCCCTTATCCTCATCGCCGAACAGATGCACTTCGGCGTGCACGCGCGCGCGGCGGCCGCGCGCCAGACGCGCCAAATCACCGCTCAGCGAACCTAGATCCGCCACCGCCCGCGGCCTGCCGGTGATCGGTTTGCTGTAGCGAATGTGCGCGTCCGCCAGAATGATGGTGCCGCCGAGATGGCGCTCGCGCAACAGCAGCCAAATCAGCCCCCAAGCGGTCAGCGTCGCCAGTGAGAACAGGCTGCCGGCAAACAGCGTATGGTGCGGATTCTGGTTGCCGATCTCCGGCATGGTGGTGACGAAGCGCTGGCCGGTGTATTGGCTGATGCGCACGCCCATCTTTTCGCTCAGCGGGATATTTTCATACCAGGCCTGCTGCAATTGGCCGCACCAGTCGGGGCGATGCAGGATATCGTCCAGCGTCGCCACCGGTTTAATCATCAAGAAGTGACGGATCGGGGTGGTCTGCGGCGCGGTGATCTCGCCCTGATTGACGAACCCCAGCTTGGCGAAGAAATCCACCGCGTCTTCACGGGCGCTGCATACCACCCGCTTCACGCCTTCCTGCCGCGCGACGGACTCCAGCGTTATCGCTACCAGCGTCCCGAGCCCTTTATCCTGCAACGTCGGGTCTACCGCCAGAAAACGGATCGCCGCCTCGTTGTCGGCATTGATGTACAGCCGCCCGATGGCGACGATTTTACCGGCCTCGTCCACCACCATTTGGTGATGGGCCATGGCGTCATAGGCATCCTTTTCCGAACCCACCGGCTGGTGCAGCGGCTTGCGCAGCATTTCCCAGCGAAACTGGTAATATTCCTTCAGTTCTTGCTCTGTTACGGGTACTCGTAGGTGATACATAGACGCCTGTTCTCCGAATGCTTAGACCTGTAGCCAGAATGTCACCGGACCATCGTTGACCAGCGCCACCTGCATGTCGGCGGCGAACTCGCCGGTCTGGGTCTCTACGCCGCGTTCGCGGCATTGGCCAACAAAATATTGATACAACCGATCGGCGACCAAAGGCGCGGCGCCGCGCGAGAAGCTGGGCCGCATGCCCTTCTGGGTGTCCGCCGCCAGGGTGAACTGCGAAACGACCAGCACGCTGCCCCCGGCCTGCTGGACGTTGAGGTTCATCTTGTCGTTCTCGTCGCCGAAAATGCGGTATCCCAACACGCGTTCGCACAGGCGCTGCGCTTTTTGCTCGTTATCGCCCTGCTCCACGCCCAATAACACTAACAAACCGGGGCCAATTTTGCCTACCGTCTCGCCACCTACCGTGACGCTGGCGTTTAACACCCGTTGAATCAACGCAATCATTCCTGCTGCCCTTCTGGTTTTGGTTCCTGTTGCTCCGCCTTCTGCCGGCGGTAGTCGCGGTATTCGCCAATGGTCACGGTGATTTCCGCGCCGAGTAACACGATACACCAGCTCCAGTAGACCCACAGGAATAAAATCGGGATCACCGCCAGCACGCCGTAAATCAGCTGATAGGAGGGGAACATGGTGACGTACAACGCGAATCCCTTCTTGCCCAGTTCGAACAGCAATCCGGCCACCACCGCGCCAATCAGCGCGTCTTTGGGCGGCACGCGCACCGTCGGCACGATGCAATACAGCAGCCAGAAGGAGGTGCACGACAAAATCAGCGGAAAGATGCGCAGCACCTGATCCACCAGGCCGTTGACGCCGGTCTGCGCCAGCCAGTTGAGCGACAGCAGGTAGGAACTGATGGCCATGCTGGCGCCCACCAGCAGCGGCCCCAGCGTCAGCACCATCCAGTACACGGCGAAGGAGAAGACGATCGGCCGTTTGTTCTTGCTGCGCCAGATGGTGTTCAGCACGCTGTCCACCGAGGAGATCAGCAACAGCGCGGTGACAATCAGCCCGCAGGTGCCGACGGCGGTCATCTTGTTGGAGTTGGCGACGAACTGCTCCAGGTAGTTCTGGATCACATTGCCGGCGGCCGGCACGAAATTGGCAAAAACAAAGCGCTTCAGCTGTTCGCTGATGTCGGCAAACATCGGGAAAGCGGCGAACAGCGCGAACACCACGGTGACCAACGGCACCAGCGACAGCAGAGAAACATAGGCGAGATGGCCCGCCAGCATCGTCAGGCCATCGTTGTCGATGCGCTGGTACAGCAAACGCCCAAAAGTAACGCCGGGCTTAATCGCAGGGGGCAGCTTCTTGCGGCGGAAAAACGACATGGTCACTCCTTGATGTCCGTTGATACGCCTTAAGCTTAACGCGCCCTGCGCTCATTGGGCAAAATAGGCCGGCACCACGTCGCGATCGGTGACGTGCACCGTCTTGATCCCCAGCGCTTGCGCGGCGAGGACGTTCGCCGGGTGATCGTCGAAGAACACCGCGTCGGCGGCGGCGGTATTTTCCGCGGCCAGCACATGTTGATAGATATCGGCCTCCGGCTTGCGCATGCCGAGATCTTGCGACAAATAGAGATGATCGGCGGCGGCGGCCACTTCAGGATAGTGCTGCGGCCAGTAGTTGCAGTGCAGACGGTTGGTGTTCGACAGCACCACCACCCGGTGACCTTCGTTGCGCAGGCGCTGCATGATGTCGATCACTTCCGGGCGCAGCGCGACGAATACCGCCTGCCAGCCGGTGGCGAATTGTTCGAAGCTGAGCGCGATGCCCATTTCATCGCACAGCTTGCCGGCGAAGTCTTCGTCGCTGATTTCACCGCGCTCATGTTGCTGGAACACCTCACCCATGGCGAAACGATCGGACAGCACCGCCAACGGCGTACCGCTCAAATTGCTCCACACGCCCAGCACACGCTTGAAATCGATATCGACGATCACATTACCTAAATCAAAGATATACAGCATAGTCCTCTCCTGATGGGCCGGTGAGATTTCACTGTAGCGGGAAAAGGAACAGCTGAACAGGGAGCGAACGGAAAAGCGCATAGCGCGCCGCACAAACGGGGAACAACAGAGGAAAAAACTCAGGGCGCGAGAACCGCGCCCTAAGCATGAGACACTCAATCAGCGATTAAGCGTCTTTTGGACCGCGGCTGGCACGCTTACGATCGTTTTCCGTCAGGTGACGCTTACGGATACGGATCGAGGTTGGCGTCACTTCTACCAGTTCGTCGTCATCGATGAACTCCAGAGCTTGCTCCAGGGTCATTTTGATGGCCGGAACCAGGGTAGTCGCTTCGTCAGTACCGGAAGCACGCATGTTGGTCAGCTTCTTACCGGTCAGGCAGTTTACGGTCAGGTCGTTGGAACGTGAGTGAATACCGATGATCTGGCCTTCATACACTTCCGCACCGTGGCCCAGGAACAGCTTGCCGCGATCCTGCAGGCCGAACAGCGCGAACGCGACCGCTTTGCCCTGGCCGTTGGAGATCAGCACGCCGTTCTGACGCTGGCCCACTTCGCCCGGACGCACGTCGTCGTAGTGGCTGAAGGTGGAGTACAGCAGACCGGTACCCGAAGTCATGGTCATGAATTCGTTACGGAAGCCGATCAGACCGCGGCTTGGGATCACGTAGTCGAGACGCACGCGGCCCTTACCGTCCGGATCCATGTTTTTCAGGTCGGCTTTACGCTCGCCCATCGCCTGCATCACGGAACCCTGATGCTGCTCTTCGATATCCAGCGTCACGTTCTCGAATGGCTCCTGCTTGCGGCCATCGATTTCGCGGAAGATAACTTTCGGACGGGAAACCGCCAGCTCGAAACCTTCACGGCGCATGTTTTCGATCAGCACCGACAGGTGCAGCTCGCCACGACCGGATACGCGGAAGGCGTCCGCATCGTCGGTTTCTTCAACGCGCAGCGCCACGTTGTGCACCAGCTCTTTGTTCAGACGGTCAAGGATCTGACGCGACGTCACGTACTTGCCTTCTTTACCGCAGAACGGCGAGGTGTTGACGTTGAAGAACATGGTGACGGTCGGTTCGTCGACGGACAGCGCCGGCAGCGCTTCTACGGCGTTGGTGTCGCAGATGGTGTCGGAGATGTTCAGCTCGCCCAGGCCGGTGATGGCGATGATGTCGCCCGCTTCCGCCAGGGTGCTGTCGATACGCTCCAGACCCAGGTGACCCAGCACTTTACCCACTTTACCGTTGCGAGTTTTGCCTTCGCTGTCGATGATGGTGACCTGCTGGTTCGGCTTCACTTTACCGCGCTTGATGCGGCCGATGCCGATAACGCCCAGGTAGTTGTTGTAGTCCAACTGGGAGATCTGCATCTGGAATGGCGCTTCCAGCTCAACCTGCGGCGCAGACACGTGGTCGACGATCGCCTGATACAGCGGGGTCATGTCTTCCGCCATGTCGGTGTGGTCGACGCCGGCGATGCCGTTCAGCGCAGAAGCGTAGATGATCGGGAAGTCGAGCTGCTCGTCGGTCGCATCGAGGTTCACGAACAGGTCGAACACCTGATCCACAACCCAGTCAGGGCGCGCGCCAGGGCGGTCAACCTTGTTGATGACCACGATCGGCTTCAGACCATTGGCGAAGGCCTTCTTGGTCACGAAGCGGGTTTGCGGCATAGGGCCATCCATTGCATCCACAACCAGCAGCACCGAGTCAACCATCGACATCACGCGCTCTACCTCGCCGCCGAAGTCGGCGTGTCCTGGGGTATCCACGATGTTGATACGGTAACCGTTCCAATTAATGGCGGTGTTTTTTGCGAGGATGGTAATCCCACGCTCTTTCTCCAAATCGTTGGAGTCCATTACGCGTTCGGTGGCTTCCGCACGCTCTCCGAAAGTACCGGATTGTTGCAGCAGCTTATCAACCAGGGTGGTTTTACCATGGTCAACGTGGGCAATAATGGCGATGTTACGCAAATTTTCGATCACAGCTTTGCCTCGGGCATTAGAAATAGCGCGCTATTGTACACGTATTAAGCGAGGGACTAAACAAGATCACAACCATCTCTTATAAACAACCGCGTACCGGTCAGTTTGTGATCCCTTTCACGGTGCAAAAAGCCGCAATCGTTGCACTTTTGCACCATTTCAGTGCCCTCGCTCGCTCCAATTGCACCATTTCGGTGCAATTTATCACTGATGGTGCATACTGGGGTTGGGTAAAACCCGCGCAGAAAGGCGATGAAAGCCTTTTTTAAAAGTTGGCACGCTTTTCGCTTTAGTCTTTTCAAGGCGAAAAAAGCCAGTTCCACAGATTCGTTCCACGACGACGACAATGATAAACCGGGAGAGTTAAGTATGTCCGCTGAACACGTTTTGACGATGCTGAATGAGCATGAAGTGAAATTCGTAGACCTGCGTTTCACTGACACCAAGGGTAAGGAACAGCACGTGACTATCCCGGCTCACCAGGTAAACGCCGACTTCTTCGAAGAAGGTAAAATGTTTGACGGCTCCTCTATCGGTGGTTGGAAGGGCATCAACGAATCTGACATGGTGCTGATGCCGGACGCCAGCACGGCGGTTCTGGATCCATTCTTCGAAGAACCTACGCTGATCATTCGCTGCGACATTCTCGAGCCGGGCACCATGCAAGGCTATGATCGCGACCCGCGCTCCATTTCCAAACGCGCCGAAGACTTCCTGCGCTCCTCCGGCATCGCGGACACCGTGCTGTTCGGGCCAGAGCCTGAGTTCTTCCTGTTCGACGACATCCGCTTCGGCAGCAGCATCCGCGGTTCCCACGTGGCGATCGACGATATCGAAGGCGCCTGGAACTCCGGCACAAAATACGACGGCGGCAACAAAGGCCACCGTCCGGCGGTGAAAGGCGGTTACTTCCCGGTTCCACCGGTCGACTCTTCGCAGGATCTGCGTTCCACCATGTGTCTGACCATGGAAGAGATGGGCCTGGTGGTTGAAGCGCACCACCACGAAGTGGCGACCGCCGGTCAGAACGAAGTGGCGACCCGCTTCAACACCATGACCAAGAAAGCCGACGAAATTCAGATCTACAAGTACGTAGTGCACAACGTGGCGCACGCCTTCGGTAAAACCGCGACCTTCATGCCGAAGCCTATGTTCGGCGACAACGGTTCCGGCATGCACTGCCATATGTCGCTGTCCAAGAACGGCACCAACCTGTTCGCCGGCGACAAATACGGCGGCCTGTCTGAAACCGCGCTGTTCTACATCGGCGGCATCATCAAGCACGCCAAGGCGATCAACGCGCTGGCCAACCCGACCACCAACTCGTACAAACGTCTGGTGCCGGGCTACGAAGCGCCGGTGATGCTGGCTTACTCCGCCCGTAACCGTTCCGCGTCCATCCGTATCCCGGTGGTCGCCAGCCCGAAAGCGCGCCGCATCGAAGCCCGCTTCCCGGATCCGGCGGCTAACCCATACCTGTGCTTCGCCGCGCTGCTGATGGCCGGCCTGGACGGCATCATCAACAAGATCCACCCTGGCGACGCCATGGACAAAAACCTGTACGACCTGCCGCCGGAAGAAGAAGCCGAGATCCCAAAAGTGGCCGGCTCGCTGGACGAGGCGATGGCCGCACTGAACGAAGACCGCGAGTTCCTGACCCGCGGCGGCGTGTTCACCGACGATGCGATCGATGCCTACATCGAACTGCGCAAAGAAGAGATGGACCGCATTCGCATGACGCCACACCCGGTCGAGTTCGAACTGTACTACAGCGTCTAAGCTCTACCCGCGCCGTCTGCCCTGGCGGACGGCGCCCACAATTTTTGTTATCGCTTTTTTGTTGCCGTGGAAACTTTCAGCCCATCTTCGGATGGGTTTTTTTCTCCACCGTATTTTCTGCAAAACTATTCCATACCGTGTCGATCCCGGATGGAGTAGGATAGATGCACTAAAAAGGTGCAGGAGTCTGCTGTATGGCAACTGGCAAGCTGCCCGATGCTGGGCAGATCCTCAATTCACTCATCAACAGCATCCTGCTGTTGGATGACTCACTGGCGGTTCACTACGCCAACCCGGCGGCACAGCAGCTGCTGGCGCAAAGCTCCCGCAAGCTGTTCGGTACGCCGCTGCCCGATTTGCTCGGTTATTTTTCGCTGAACGTCTCTTTGATGCGCGAAAGCCTGCGCGCCGGGCAGGGCTTCACCGATAACGAAGTGACCCTGGTGGTCGACGGCCGCGCGCATATCCTTTCCCTGACCGCTCAGGCGCTGCCGGAAGGCTATATCCTGGTCGAACTGGCGCCGATGGACAATCAGCGCCGCCTGAGCCAGGAACAGCTGCAGCATGCCCAACAGGTGGCGGCCCGCGATCTGGTGCGCGGTTTGGCGCACGAAATCAAAAACCCGCTGGGCGGCCTGCGGGGCGCGGCGCAGCTGCTGGCCAAGGCGCTGCCCGATCCGGCGCTGACCGAATACACCAAGGTGATCATTGAGCAGGCCGATCGGCTGCGCAATCTGGTGGATCGCCTGCTCGGGCCGCAACGGCCCGGCCAGCACATCACCCAAAGCATCCATCAGGTCGCGGAGCGCGTCTGCCAACTGGTGTCGCTGGAAATGCCGGATAACGTCACGCTGGTGCGCGACTACGATCCGAGCCTGCCGGAAATGGCCCACGATCCGGATCAGATAGAACAGGTGCTGCTGAACATCACCCGCAATGCGCTACAGGCGTTGGGCGAGGCGGGCGGCACCATCACGCTGCGCACCCGCACCGCGTTTCAGATTACGTTGCACGGCACCCGCTACCGACTGGCGGCGCGCATCGACGTCGAAGACGACGGCCCCGGCGTGCCGGCGCAGCTGCAGGACACGCTGTTCTACCCGATGGTCAGCGGCCGTGAAGGCGGTACCGGCCTGGGATTATCCATCGCCCGCAATCTGATCGATCAGCATTGCGGAAAAATTGAATTCAACAGTTGGCCAGGTCATACCGAATTCTCGGTCTACCTGCCCATTCGTCAGTGAGGTTTGCAATGCAACGAGGGATAGTCTGGATCGTCGATGACGATAGCTCCATCCGCTGGGTGCTTGAGCGCGCGCTCACCGGCGCGGGCCTGAGCTGCGCCACCTTCGAAGGCGGCAATGACGTGCTGGAAGCCTTGGCCACGCAAACTCCCGACGTGCTGCTGTCCGATATCCGCATGCCGGGCATTGATGGTCTGGCGCTGCTCAAGCAGATCAAACAGCGTCACCCGATGCTGCCGGTGATCATCATGACCGCGCATTCGGATTTGGACGCCGCCGTCAGCGCTTATCAGCAAGGGGCCTTCGACTACCTGCCGAAGCCGTTCGACATCGACGAAGCGGTGGCGCTGGTCGAGCGCGCCATCAGCCATTATCAGGAACAGCAGCAGCCGGTGCGCAGCCAGCCAGCCAGCGATCCGGCGGCGGACATCATCGGCGAGGCGCCGGCGATGCAGGACGTGTTTCGCATCATCGGCCGGCTCTCGCGTTCGTCGATCAGCGTGCTGATCAACGGCGAATCCGGCACCGGTAAAGAGCTGGTGGCGCATGCGCTGCACCGCCACAGCCCGCGCGCCAAATCACCGTTCATCGCCCTGAACATGGCCGCTATTCCCAAGGATCTGATCGAGTCCGAGCTGTTCGGCCACGAGAAAGGCGCCTTCACCGGCGCTAACCAAATCCGCCAGGGGCGCTTTGAACAGGCCGACGGCGGCACGCTGTTCCTCGACGAGATCGGCGATATGCCGCTCGACGTGCAAACGCGCCTGCTGCGGGTGCTGGCGGACGGCCAGTTCTACCGGGTCGGCGGCTATGCGCCGGTGAAGGTCGACGTGCGCATCATCGCCGCCACGCACCAGAACCTGGAGCTGCGGGTACAGGAAGGCAAGTTCCGCGAGGATCTGTTCCACCGCCTGAACGTGATCCGCGTACACCTGCCGCCGCTGCGCGAGCGCCGTGAAGACATCCCGCGGCTGGCGCGCCACTTCCTGCAGATCGCCGCCAAAGAGCTGGGCGTCGAGGCCAAGAACCTGCATCCGGAAACCGAAACCGCGCTGACCCGCCTGCCCTGGCCGGGCAACGTGCGCCAGTTGGAGAACACCTGCCGCTGGCTGACGGTGATGGCCGCCGGCCAGGAAGTGCTGATTCAGGATCTGCCGGGTGAGCTGTTCGAAACCGCCGCGCCGGAGAGCCCCAGCCACAGTCTGCCGGACAGCTGGGCCACGCTGCTGGCGCAGTGGGCCGATCGCGCGCTGCGTTCCGGTCATCAAAACCTGCTGTCGGAAGCCCAGCCGGAAATGGAGCGCACGCTGCTCACCACCGCCCTGCGCCACACCCAGGGGCACAAACAGGAAGCCGCGCGCCTGCTGGGTTGGGGGCGCAATACCCTCACCCGCAAGCTTAAAGAGCTGGGCATGGAATAGGAACGGGGATGGATGATGAAAAACGCAGTCCGGCGCACAAAAAAACGCCAACCGCAGGCTTTACAGCCGGTGCGGGCGCAGTATGATCGTGTCGCACACTCTGGAGGTTGACGATGCTGGACTCGTTCATCGCATTCATTTCTCAGGGCGCGGAGCTGGGCTCCGCCGCCAGCCACACTCCGCAGGCGGCGGTCGCCGCGGTGCTGTGCGCCGCGCTGATTAACTTCTTCAGTTAAAAAAAACAGCCGCATCAGCGGCTGTTTTTTCATCCTCAGATCACCCGAGAGAACTGCTGGCTGCGCGCCTGTTGCCGCAGATAGCGGTCGAAACACATGCAGATATTGCGGATCAGCAGACGCCCGCGCGGCGTAACGCGAATGCCCTGCTCATCGCGCTCCACCAGCCCATCGCGTTCAAACGGCGCCAGCAGCTGCAGGTCTTCGGCGAAATAGGCGGTGAAATCGATGCCGTATTGCCGTTCGAGCGGCTGATACGCCAACCGGAAGTTGCAGATCAGCGTTTTGATCAGATCGCGCCGCAGGCAATCGTCATCCGTCAGCGCCAGCCCGCGCCACAGGGCGTTGCCCTGCGCAGATACGCTGTCATAGTAATGCTTCAGCTCTTTCTGGTTCTGCGCATAGCTGTCGCCGAGCATGCTGATGGCCGACACGCCCAGCCCCAGCAGATCGCTGTCGCCCTGGGTGGTGTAGCCCTGGAAATTGCGGTGCAGCTTGCCTTCGCGTTGGGCGATCGCCAGCTCGTCGTCCGGATGTGCAAAGTGATCCATACCGATGAACTGATAGCCGGCGTCAGTCAGGAACGCGATGCTCTGCTGCAAGATATCCAACTTCTGCTGCGCGCTGGGCAGATCGGCGTCTTTGATTTTGCGCTGGGCGGCGAACAAATTCGGCATATGCGCGTAGTTGAACACGCTGAGGCGATCGGGATTCAGTTCGGCCACCCGTTGCAGCGTGAAAGCGAAGCTTTCCGGCGTCTGTTTCGGCAGGCCGTAGATCAGATCGATATTGGTCGAGCGAAAGCCCAGCGCTTTGGCCCGTTCGATCAGAGCGAAGATGAAGGCTTCGTCCTGCTCGCGGTTGACCAACTGCTGCACCTGCTTGTTGAAATCCTGCACCCCCATGCTCAAACGGTTAAAGCCTTCGGCGCGTAAATGATCGAGCACATCCAGCTCTATCTCGCGCGGATCGACTTCGATCGACATCTCCGCATCGGGCAGAAAATCAAAATGTTCGCGCAGCAGCGCCACCAGCCGGCTGATTTGCGCTTTGTCCAGGTAGGTTGGCGTACCGCCGCCCCAGTGCATCTGGCCAACCTTGCGGCCGGCGAACAGCGACGCACGGCTGGCGATCTCTTGCGCCAAAACGTTCAGGTATTCGTCGGCCTTGTGCGTCTGGCGCGTCACCAGCTTGTTGCAGCCGCAGAAATAGCACAGCTTATGGCAGAAAGGGATATGCACGTACAGCGACAGCGGCCGCTCAGGGTAGCGCGCCGCGGCGCGTTGAAACGCCGCTTCGTCGTAGCGCTGGTTAAACTCCAGCGCCGTGGGGTATGAAGTATAACGCGGCCCTGAGTAGTTATATTTTTGGATCAGGGCCAAATCCCAGACAATCGTCTGCTCTGACATGCTCACTCCTTCCGATATCTTTTTCTACCGGGCCGGGAGAGGGGCGGTTGTCTGCGCTGTCTGGCCACGGAAGCGCTGCGAAAACGCGCTTTGCGCTTAGACAGCCGCCATAGTTTACCGAATAACCACAGCAGATAACACATCAAGAGTAGGGCTATTGTCGGGATCAGCCACATGGCGCGTTAAAAGGCGTCTTTCGGGTTGCCGCCTTTCAGCAGCTTCAGAATATCTTCCTGCTTCTCTTCTTCTTGCTCGTCGTCTTCATCGCCCAGCTCGATGCCCAGCACGTCCATCAGCACATCGATACGATCCAGCGTCTTATCGACATACGCCTGTTCTTGCGCGTTCAGCGTTTCGCCATCGTCGATGCGATCCAGCAGCGCGTTCAGGCGTTCGTCATTTTCGAGCTTCGCCAGCTCTTCTTCCGGCGACAGGCGCGGTTTCGCTTCGGCCTTTGGCTTCGGCTGCGGTTTGGCCTTCACTTTGGTTTCGTCGACCACCAGCGCAACCGGCACTTTACTGCCGATACGCGGATCTTTGGCTTCCGCCGCCGATTTGTTTTTTTGGCTGCCGGACTCAACCTGGGTGCGTGAACCGGAAGCGTGGCCGCGGCGCTTTTTCAGGCGTTTGCGCTCGCGCGCTTCCTGATCGAGCTCCATACGGCTTTTCTTTTTCGTTTTTGACTTCGCCGCGCTGCCGCGAGGTGCTTTTGATGGCTGGTTCATAGCGTGTGCTCTTAGGTATGTAGATTCAGTATAGAATTGCGGCGGAATCTAGCAGAAAGCGGACAAAGAAAAAGGCGGCAGGTTAAACCTGCCGCCTATTTCGCACCTTCTTGCGAAGGGTATTCCTGTTACGCGCTCCTTGCGCACATGCAACATCCCGGTTTTTCCTTCTGCTATAACCGCATTCCCTGCCACTACGTCCTTCATCCTGAAAGGAAAATCGTCCATGGCGCAATCCATTCGCATCCGCTCTTCCCGAGCGTGCTTCCTGCGGGCATCCAAACTGCCGATACTTCACCATCCGATGTGCCTGCCGCCTATTCCGGTGCGAAAGGGTCACTTCCTTTTGCGTTCATCCTGGCACTCATTGCACGCCCTGTGCATTCCCTGAGATTTGTCATCCTTCCCGGATGTTCCCTAATCCTGCGCAACCCTGCGTTAACGAGTACTTTACGTTATTGTTGCGAAGGCTCAAGGCACCTGACGCCGATTTGACTGACATTTCCACACAACGAAAAAACAACACATTGTTTTTTAAAATAGAAACAGAAATATCGCTTTCGAATAAAGCGACATTACCCGCGATTCGAATGGCAAATGTCTCACAACATACGGTCGGCATAACTGCCGTTTTATCGCGCCCCGCCGCTTAAAAACGGAGAAACACGCCATTTTTACCGCTGATGCAGTTATAATCGCCAACCAGTTAGCCATCCTCACGGAGACGAAAAATTTTGACCAGCAAGAACTACAACTATCATGTGACCCATTTCGTCACCAGCGCACCCGATATTCGCCATCTGCCGGGGGATGCAGGAATTGAAGTCGCCTTTGCCGGCCGTTCCAACGCCGGTAAATCCAGCGCGCTGAATACGCTGACCAATCAAAAAAGCTTGGCGCGCACCAGTAAGACGCCGGGGCGCACCCAGCTGATCAACCTGTTCGAAGTGGAAGACGGCATTCGTCTGGTCGACCTGCCGGGTTATGGCTACGCCGAAGTGCCGGAAGAAATGAAGCGCAAATGGCAACGCGCGCTGGGCGAATACCTGCAGATGCGCAACAGCCTGAAAGGGCTGGTGGTGCTGATGGATATCCGCCATCCGCTGAAAGATCTCGACCAGCAGATGATCCAATGGGCGGTCGACGTCGGCACGCCGGTGCTGGTGTTGCTGACCAAGGCCGACAAGCTGGCCTCCGGCGCACGCAAGGCGCAGCTCAACATGGTGCGTGAAGCGGTGCTGCCGTTTATGGGGGATATCCAGGTCGAAGCCTTCTCATCGCTGAAAAAGATCGGCGTCGACAAGCTGCGCCAGAAGCTGGACACCTGGTTTAACGAGATCCCGCCGGAAGTGCTGCCGGAAGAGGACATCGGCGAATAAGCCCTGATCGCACGTTTGAGCCGATGCCTCGCCGCATCGGCTTTTTTATGCCCGCAGATCGGCCGCAGGCGGGATTTTTCGTTATCTAATTACATTTTTGAAATAAAGCCATCATAAAGACTTATTGCCAAAACGGGCTTGTCTCGCCGAATTACGCGGATTGAGGGAGCGGAAGCTGAAATGAAAAGCGGAGCCGAGCGATAGGAAAAACGTATGGTTTGCTGCTGTTTTTACAATAAAAAACGCCCCAGTCAATACTGACTGGGGCGGCTAAATATTCAGCCAAATCCGATTACGTGAAGTAAAAGGTCTGAAAGATAGAACATCTTACCTCTGTACCCTACGCCTGTAACTCTACATCATTTTTTCGCAGGGAAAAAGAATTTTTTGTAGTTTACTTACACAATTTGCGGCGCAAGAACGGCGAAGTTGGGGAAACTATCGCCGCATCTTGTAGCTTAATTACGAAAAGTGCTTAGCTTCTCGCCAGTTAGCGCATACGGCGATAACCCGGCGATCAGTGCGCCTCATCCCAGTTCATGCCGACGCCCACATCGACCTTCAGCGGCACCGCCAGCGTCATGCTGCCTTCCATCAGTTGGCGGATGCGCTGGCTGGCTTCATCGATCACCGATTCGTGCACCTCGAACACCAATTCATCGTGCACCTGCATGATCGCGCGCACCAACGGCTTCTCCTGCCCCTGCAGCCAGGCGTCGACCTCGATCATCGCACGCTTGATGATATCGGCCGCCGTGCCCTGCATCGGGGCGTTGATGGCGGCGCGCTCGGCCGCCTTGCGGCGCATGGCGTTGCTGGAGCGGACGTCCGGCAGATACAGACGGCGGCCGTCCAGCGTGCTGACATAGCCCTGCTCGGAAGCCTGCTGACGGGTGCGCTCCATGTAATCCAGCACGCCCGGGTAACGTTCGAAGTAGAGATCCATATAGCGCTGGGCTTCCCCACGCGGGATCCCCAGCTGACGCGCCAGGCCGAAAGCGCTCATGCCGTAAATCAAACCAAAGTTAATCGCCTTGGCGCTGCGGCGCTGCTCGCCGGTCACTTTATCCAGCGGCACACCGAAGACTTCCGACGCCGTGGCGCGGTGAATGTCTTTCCCTTCGGCAAAGGCCTTCAGCAGCCCTTCATCCTGTGACAGATGCGCCATGATGCGCAGCTCGATCTGCGAGTAGTCGGCCGCGACGATGCGGTAACCTTCCGGCGCAATAAAGGCCTGGCGAATGCGCCGCCCTTCTTCGTTGCGCACCGGGATGTTCTGCAGGTTCGGATCGCTCGAGGAGAGGCGGCCAGTGGCGGTCACCGCCTGATGGTACGAGGTATGCACCCGGCCGCTGACCGGATTGATCATCAGCGGCAGCTTGTCGGTATAGGTGGTCTTCAGCTTCGCCAGGCCACGGTATTCCAGGATCACCTTCGGCAGCGGGTAGTCCAGCGCCAGCTCGGCAAGCACCTCTTCGTTAGTGGACGGCGCCCCGCCCGGGGTTTTCTTCAGCACCGGCAGCTTTTGTTTTTCGTACAGGATCGCCTGCAGTTGCTTGGTCGACGCCAGGTTGAACGGCTCTTCCGCCAGCTCGTGGGCCTGCGCTTCCAGCTCAGCCAGACGCTTGGCCAGCTCTTGGGAATGGGCCGACAAAATGGCCGGATCGATCAGCACCCCGGTGCGTTCGATATGCGACAGCACCGGCAGCAGCGGCATTTCAATCTCATTGAATACCGTCAGCAGTTCCGCGCTCTGTTTCAGCTGCGGCCACATCGCCAGGTGCAGCTGCAGCGTGACATCGGCGTCTTCAGCGGCGTAAGGCGCCGCCTGCTCCAGCGCGATCTGGTTGAACGTCAGCTGGTTTTTGCCCTTGCCGGCGATCTCTTCAAAGGTGATGGTTTTGTGGCCCAGATAACGATCGGCCAGGCTGTCCATATCGTGACGGCCGCCGACGCTGTCCAGCACATA
Organism: Serratia sp. BNK-33-b; assembly: GCF_048684565.1. NCBI lineage: Bacteria > Pseudomonadati > Pseudomonadota > Gammaproteobacteria > Enterobacterales > Yersiniaceae > Serratia > Serratia sp. BNK-33-b. The sequence goes on along the minus strand of NZ_JBLQTZ010000001.1, from coordinate 4,994,662 downwards.
GGACTCCAGCATGGTGTCGTAGGCGATGCCGCGCATCTCGATGCCGTAGCGCGCCAGCAGGCTCATGTCGAACTTCAGGTTTTGCCCGACCTTGAGCGCCTTCTCGTCCTCCAGCAGCGGCTTGAGCGCTTCCAGCACATAAGCGCGATCCAGCTGCGTCGGCGCATCCAGATAATCGTGCGCCACCGGCAAATAAGCCGCTTCGCCCGGCGCGATCGCGAAGGACAGGCCGATCAGGTTGGCGGTCAGGGTATCCAGACCGTCGGTTTCGGTATCAAAGGCAAACACGTCAGCCTTTTTCAGCCGCGCCAGCCAGTCGGTAAAGGTCGCTTCGTCCAGGATAGTGACATACCCATCCTGGGACAGCTTGGCTTCCGCCAAGGCTTTCGGCGCTTCCACGGCGGCAGCCGGTTTGGCGGCGCCGGCAGCTTTCACGCCCGCGCCTTTCTTGTGTTCCAGCCAGACGCCGGCTTCCACGTCCGCCAGCCAGCGTTTGAACTCGTACTGTTTGAACAGCTGTTGCAACGTGTCGACATCCGGCGCGGAGACCGTCAGGTCCGCGCAGGTCAGATCCAGTTCGACGTCGGTTTTGATCGTCGCCAGTTTATAGGAGAGGTACGCGACCTCTTTGTTCTGCTCCAGCTTGGCCGCCATGGTTTTGGCGCCGCGGAAGCTCAGCGTGGCGATGTTCTCCAGATTACCGTACAGCGCATCCAGCCCGCCGATACCCTGCAGCAACGCCTGGGCGGTTTTCTCGCCCACGCCCGGTACGCCGGGAATGTTGTCCGATGAATCGCCCATCAGCGCCAGGAAGTCGATGATCAACTCCGGCGGAATGCCGTACTTGTCGCACACTTCCTGCGGACCGAGGATCGTGTTGTTCATGGTGTTGATCAGGGTGACGTTCGGCGTCACCAGCTGCGCCATGTCTTTGTCGCCGGTGCTGATCAGCACCGCATGGCCGGCCTTTTCGGCCTCCAGCGCCAGCGTACCGATAACGTCGTCCGCCTCAACGCCGGGCGTCACCAGCAGCGGCAGGCCCATCGCCTTGACCATGCTGTGCAGCGGCTCGATCTGCGCGCGCAGATCGTCCGGCATCGGCGGCCGGTGTGACTTGTATTCAGCGAAGAGATCATCGCGGAAGGTCTTCCCTTTGGCATCAAACACCACGGCAACGTGGCTCGGTTGATACTGCAGCAGCAGGCTGCGCAGCATATTCAGCACGCCGTACATCGCGCCGGTCGGCTCGCCCGCCGAGTTGGTCAGCGGCGGGAAGGCGTGATAAGCGCGGTAGAGGTAGGAGGAACCGTCAACCAGGATTAGTGGGTTTTCTGCAATCTGGGCCATAGCGTTTCTTTATCGTGATCGGACATAGGGGTAAGCATGCCATAGCTGGCCGTCGGAGACGAACCTTAGCGTGCATCGCGGACGAAAATGATGTGATTGTGTGCGAGGATCCGCAAGATCTTACCTGTGGATAACTTTGTGCATAGAAAAGAGACCGAATTATAACGCTGCGATTATCGTTATAACGGCGAATAAAATTCCTATTTAAATCACCGCGTTAAAAGAACGAATTCCGGCGACGCTTTATTATTGGCTTTTATTGGATTTGTGGATATAACTTTCGCCGGATTTTAATCGCACTATTCATCAAATTCGGCGCCTCAATTACCATAGCACAAGCTGGACAAGTTGCACGAAAACTCAGCAACTGGTTATCCGATGAGACGAAAAACAGTGATTTTTAGCGGCGCTTTACCCCGGCGATTTCTGTTAAAATGCGTTTTTGTTCATGCGTTTTGGCATGCAACGATGTTCCCAACAACCGTCAGCCCATAATCATGCCAAGATTGTTAACGCCTGTTATCTTTATCATTTCCGTCATACTTACCATTCTGGTGACGGTGTTGTGCTCCATCCCCATCACGCTGGCCGGCATCGTGAAACTCCTGGTGCCCATTCCCGCCGTCTGGCGATATATCTCGGCTTTCGCCGATTTCATGATGTGGTGTTGGTGCCAAGGGTTGGCGCTGTTATTGCGCATTAACGGGCAATTGCGTTGGGATATTGAAGGGCTGGAAGGGCTGGACCGCAAAAACTGGTATCTGCTGATCAGCAACCACGAAAGTTGGTCGGACATTGTCGTACTGTGCGTGCTGTTCAGAAATCATATTCCAATGAATAAGTATTTTCTCAAACAACAGCTCGCCTGGGTGCCTTTTGTCGGCCTGGCCTGCTGGGCGCTGGATATGCCATTCATGAAGCGTTACTCCCGCGCCTATTTGCTCAAGCATCCGGAAAAGCGCGGCAAGGATATCGAAACGACGCGCCGTTCCTGCGAAAAATTCCGCCAGCGTCCAACCACCATCGTCAATTTCGTCGAGGGTTCACGCTTCACCGAAGCCAAGAAAATTAAAAGCAATTCGCCGTATCGCAATTTGCTGGCGCCTAAAGCCGCCGGCATCGCGTTTACGCTCAGCGCGTTGGGCAATCAGTTCGACAAAGTATTGAACGTTACTCTGCTCTATCCGGAAAATAACCAACGGCCTTTTAGGGATATGCTGTGCGGGCGGCTGACGCGTATCGTGGTGAGAATAGAGACGCTGCCGATCGATGAAACCCTGCACGGGGACTACTTCAACGACAAGCAGTTCAAGCGGCGCTTCCAGCTGTGGCTGAATACGCTATGGCAGGAAAAAGATCGGTTGCTGGATAAATTGAAACGGCAATATGGATAAAAAAACGCCGGCGATGCCGGCGTTTTCGCATGGGGTCTGGCTTATTTCTGCTGGCTGAGGAATTTAACCACATCGGCGAACTGCTTCACGTAAGCGTCCATCGAGCTGGTGTCCAGGCCATCGTTCTTAACCATGTATTTGCCGTTGACGAATACCGCCGGCACGCCGCGCAGCTGCAGATCTTCTGCGGCTTTCTCTTGTTGAACCACCAGAGATTTCACCACGAAGCTGTTCCAGGCCGCATCATAATCTGCTGCGGTCACACCTGCTTTCACGAAGACATTACGGATATCATCCGGCGTTTGCACGGTCTGGGTTTTCTGCACCGCTTCAAACATCAGCGGGCTCACCTTGTCTTCCACGCCCAGCGCCATCGCCACCGCCCATGCCTGAGTCAGCTGTTTGCCCAACGGCCCCAGGAATTCAACGTGGTACTTGGTCATTTTGGTGCCGGCAGGCAGCGCTTTCTTTACGTTCTCAGACACATGATAGACCTGCTCGAACTGGTAGCAGTGCGGGCAGTAGAAGGAGAAGAACTCCAACACCTGCGGCTCGCCGGTCACCGGTTTGTCCAGAGTCACATACTGAGCGCCATCGCTAAACTGTGCCGCCGAGGCACTGAATGCCATCACCATGCCAACGAGCGCCAACCATATTTTTTTCATAAGACTAAACTCTCCATTGTGTTAAAGCTTCAATACATTGGCGTCAGCTGCAGAGGGGGCTCCTGCAACAGCTTAACCTGTTCGGTGAAGGCCGCAGTCTGAGACAACCAGAAATCAGACTCCGCCATCCACGGAAAACTCTTAGGGAAGGCCGGATCCTGCCAGCGGCGAGCGACCCAGGCCAGGTAATACACCATGCGCATCGCCCGCAGTGGTTCAATCAACGCCAGCTCGCGCTGATCGAACTCGGCAAATTCGCTATACGCCTCCAGCAAGACATCCAGCTGCATCAGTTGATCGCGACGTTCGCCGTGCAGCAACATCCACAGATCCTGCACTGCCGGGCCGTTGCGCGCGTCATCAAGATCGACGAACAGCGGGCCATCGCGCCACAGAATATTGCCCGGATGGCAATCACCGTGCAAACGGCGCGGCTGCCAGTTCAGATGCCAGTGCGACTTGATCGCCGCAATCAGATTATCCGTCTCCTGCAGGAACGCGTCATGCTGCGTTGCCGGTAGCAGCTCGCAATCGGCCAGCACCTGGCGCGGGGCGGTGAGGTACTCTTCAATCCCCATCGTTGGCCGCTCGGCGAACAAACGCTCACCGCCGACCTGGTGGATACGCCCCAGAAAACGGCCCACCCATTCCAACTGATCCAGATTGTCTATCTCGTATTGCCGGCCCCCCACGCTGGGGAACAGGGCAAAGAAAAAGCCGCCGTGCGTATGCAGCGTAGCGCCTTGCAGCGCCAACGGCGCCACCGCCGGGATCTCCGCGCCGGCCAGATCCAGAGCGAACTGATGTTCCTCACCGATCTGTGCGGCGCTCCAGCGCTCCGGGCGGTAAAACTTCACCACGTAGCGCCGGCGATCTTCGTCCATAAACTGATAGACACGGTTCTCGTAGCTGTTCAGCGCCGTCAGGCCGGAATCGACGCGCAGGCCAACTCCTTCTAGCGCGTCCATAATCAAATCGGGCGACAGGGTGTCGAAATTAAAAGCAGAGTTATTCATAACGTTCGTTTGATCGCTGACAGCACGGTGCCGGGAATGAGAAATAGTAGCATTAATGGCGCATTTCACGCGCTATGCTTTCTCGCACCGCACGAGGATCAATCCTTGATAACGCCGCGAGCGCGCAGCAGCGCCGTCTTAAAATCTTCTTCGTAATCTTTCTTCAGACCCGGGATCTGATCCGTGCCGGCGCTACCGCGCATTTTCAGGTGATAAATGAGAATGTCGTCGCTCAGTTCGGACAACTCGCCCTGGAAGCCCGCTTCCTTCGCCAGCTTTTGCAAAAACTGCATCAAATTGAGATCGGGATCTTCCTGCCAGGCCGGGTGCAACAGCTCGATCAACTCGTTTACGCGATGCGTTTTCATCTCAATATCGTCCAATAGCATGAATAAACTCACAAAGTAACAGGCTTACCCACGCAGTGAAAGAACCGGCTTGTCAATAAAGGTAAATCCTGATGTCACGTCTGCTTTAGCGCTACAATCAGCCCATCGACAAGGCGGGATAAACGAGATGCATAAAGAAATCAGCGGCGTCATTTTGGCCGGCGGACGGGCCACGCGCATGGGCGGTGAAGACAAAGGCCTGGTGTCGATTGGCGGGATCGCACTCTATCAACACGTATTGGCTCGGTTACGGCCGCAGGTGACTTCCATCGTCATCAGCGCCAATCGCAATCAGGCATGTTATCAGGCGAGCGGTTTGCCGGTGATTGGAGATCTGACGCCCGATTTCGCCGGGCCGCTGGCCGGCATGCTGGCCGGGCTCAAGCAATCTTCCAGCGAATGGGTGGCCTTCGTCCCTTGTGATGTCCCCGACGTTCCCGCCGACTTAGTCGCTCAGCTATGGCAGCAAAAAGGCGCGGCGCAGGCGGCCTTTGCCAGCGATGGCGAACGTGATCACCCCACCCTGGCGTTACTGCATAGCCAAATAGCGCCGCAGCTGGCCGACTATCTGGCGCGCGGTGAACGCAAGCTGATGCTGTTCTTACATCAAATTGGCGCACAACGCGTAGTGTTCAGCGGGCAACAAGCGGCATTTCATAACCTGAATACGCCGGCAGACTGCCGACATTGGCAACAAACACGAGAGCTAAAGAAATGAATCCTGTATTGCCCCCCTTGCTGGCCATCGGCGCTTACAGCGGTACGGGGAAAACCACCCTGCTCAAACAGCTGATCCCGTTGCTGAAACAGCGCCAGATACGGGTTGGGCTGATAAAGCATACGCACCACGATATGGATGTGGATACGCCGGGTAAAGACAGCTATGAGCTGCGTAAAGCGGGCGCAGACCAAACGCTGGTCGCCAGCGATCGGCGTTGGGCATTAATGACCGAAACGCCGGAGCAACAACCGTTGGATCTGCATTATCTGGCGGGGCGCTTTGACGCCGATAAGGTCGATTTGATCCTGGTGGAAGGGTTCAAACATGAACCGGTCAGCAAGATCCTGCTTTATCGGGCCGAGATCGGCAGACCGTTGGAAGATATGCTGGATCAGTTTGTTATAGCGGTAGCCAGCGACCGATCGCTATCCATCACGGTTAAGCAGCTGGATCTCAACCGACCGGAAAGCATCGCCGACTTTATTGTCGAGTGGTTGAAAGGCGCAGCGTAGCTGCGCTTTTTGACGTTTTACGCATAGCAAAAAGCCCTGAACGTCAGTTCAGGGCTTTCGGCTTTGTTTGATGCCTGGCAGTGTCCTACTCTCGCATGGGGAGACCCCACACTACCATCGGCGCTACGGCGTTTCACTTCTGAGTTCGGCATGGGGTCAGGTGGGACCACCGCGCTATTGCCGCCAGGCAAATTCTGTTTCATTCCAACCGCTTCACTCTCGTGTCGCCATCAGAACCAATCTCGGAACTTCGCTGAAAATCTCTCTAAAAACACCTTCGGTGTTGTAAGGTTAAGCCTCACGGATCATTAGTACTGGTTAGCTCAATGCATCGCTGCACTTACACACCCAGCCTATCAACGTCTTAGTCTTAAACGTTCCTTCAGGGGCCTTAAAGGCCCAGGGAAGACTCATCTTGAGGCAAGTTTCGCGCTTAGATGCTTTCAGCGCTTATCTTTTCCGCACTTAGCTACCGGGCAATGCCATTGGCATGACAACCCGAACACCAGTGGTGCGTTCACTCCGGTCCTCTCGTACTAGGAGCAACCCCTCTCAATCTTCCAACGCCCACGGCAGATAGGGACCGAACTGTCTCACGACGTTCTAAACCCAGCTCGCGTACCACTTTAAATGGCGAACAGCCATACCCTTGGGACCTACTTCAGCCCCAGGATGTGATGAGCCGACATCGAGGTGCCAAACACCGCCGTCGATATGAACTCTTGGGCGGTATCAGCCTGTTATCCCCGGAGTACCTTTTATCCGTTGAGCGATGGCCCTTCCATTCAGAACCACCGGATCACTAAGACCTACTTTCGTACCTGCTCGAGCCGTCACTCTCGCAGTCAAGCTAGCTTATGCCTTTGCACTAACCTCACGATGTCCGACCGTGATTAGCTAACCTTCGTGCTCCTCCGTTACTCTTTGGGAGGAGACCGCCCCAGTCAAACTACCCACCAGACACTGTCCTCACCCCGGATCACGGGGCCGAGTTAGAACATCAAACATTAAAGGGTGGTATTTCAAGGATGGCTCCACGCAGACTGGCGTCCACGCTTCAAAGCCTCCCACCTATCCTACACATCAAGGCTCAATGTTCAGTGTCAAGCTATAGTAAAGGTTCACGGGGTCTTTCCGTCTTGCCGCGGGTACACTGCATCTTCACAGCGAGTTCAATTTCACTGAGTCTCGGGTGGAGACAGCCTGGCCATCATTACGCCATTCGTGCAGGTCGGAACTTACCCGACAAGGAATTTCGCTACCTTAGGACCGTTATAGTTACGGCCGCCGTTTACTGGGGCTTCGATCAAGAGCTTCGCCTTGCGGCTGACCCCATCAATTAACCTTCCAGCACCGGGCAGGCGTCACACCGTATACGTCCACTTTCGTGTTTGCACAGTGCTGTGTTTTTATTAAACAGTTGCAGCCAGCTGGTATCTTCGACTGGCTTCAGCTCCATCCGCGAGGGACTTCACCTACATGCCAGCGTGCCTTCTCCCGAAGTTACGGCACCATTTTGCCTAGTTCCTTCACCCGAGTTCTCTCAAGCGCCTTGGTATTCTCTACCTGACCACCTGTGTCGGTTTGGGGTACGATTTAATGTTACCTGATGCTTAGAGGATTTTCCTGGAAGCAGGGCATCAACTACTTCTGCACCGTAGTGCATCGTCATCACGCCTCAGGGTTGATATGCAACCGGATTTACCAGGTCACACCCCCTACACGCTTAAACCGGGACAACCGTCGCCCGGCTAGCCTAGCCTTCTCCGTCCCCCCTTCGCAGTAACACCAAGTACAGGAATATTAACCTGTTTCCCATCGACTACGCTTTTCAGCCTCGCCTTAGGGGTCGACTCACCCTGCCCCGATTAACGTTGGACAGGAACCCTTGGTCTTCCGGCGAGCGGGCTTTTCACCCGCTTTATCGTTACTTATGTCAGCATTCGCACTTCTGATACCTCCAGCAACCCTCACAGGCCACCTTCAACGGCTTACAGAACGCTCCCCTACCCAACAACGCCTAAGCGTCGCTGCCGCAGCTTCGGTGCATGGTTTAGCCCCGTTACATCTTCCGCGCAGGCCGACTCGACCAGTGAGCTATTACGCTTTCTTTAAATGATGGCTGCTTCTAAGCCAACATCCTGGCTGTCTATGCCTTCCCACATCGTTTCCCACTTAACCATGACTTTGGGACCTTAGCTGGCGGTCTGGGTTGTTTCCCTCTTCACGACGGACGTTAGCACCCGCCGTGTGTCTCCCGTGATAACATTCTTCGGTATTCGGAGTTTGCATCGGTTTGGTAAGCCGGGATGGCCCCCTAGCCGAAACAGTGCTCTACCCCCGAAGATGAGTTCACGAGGCGCTACCTAAATAGCTTTCGGGGAGAACCAGCTATCTCCCGGTTTGATTGGCCTTTCACCCCCAGCCACAAGTCATCCGCTAATTTTTCAACATTAGTCGGTTCGGTCCTCCAGTTAGTGTTACCCAACCTTCAACCTGCCCATGGCTAGATCACCGGGTTTCGGGTCTATACCTTGCAACTAATCGCCCAGTTAAGACTCGGTTTCCCTACGGCTCCCCTATACGGTTAACCTTGCTACAAAATATAAGTCGCTGACCCATTATACAAAAGGTACGCAGTCACACCACGAAGGTGCTCCCACTGCTTGTACGTACACGGTTTCAGGTTCTATTTCACTCCCCTCGCCGGGGTTCTTTTCGCCTTTCCCTCACGGTACTGGTTCACTATCGGTCAGTCAGGAGTATTTAGCCTTGGAGGATGGTCCCCCCATATTCAGACAGGATGTCACGTGTCCCGCCCTACTCATCGAACTCACGACCTGTGCATTTTAGTGTACGGGGCTATCACCCTTTGCTGCGCGACTTTCCAGACGCTTCCACTAACACACAAGCCGATTCAGGTTCTGGGCTCCTCCCCGTTCGCTCGCCGCTACTGGGGGAATCTCGGTTGATTTCTTTTCCTCGGGGTACTTAGATGTTTCAGTTCCCCCGGTTCGCCTCATGCCACTATGTATTCATGACATGATAGTGTGTCGAAACACACTGGGTTTCCCCATTCGGGTATCGCCGGTTGTAACGGTTCATATCACCTTACCGACGCTTTTCGCAGATTAGCACGCCCTTCATCGCCTCTGACTGCCTAGGCATCCACCGTGTACGCTTAGTCACTTAACCTCACAACCCGAAGATGTTTCCATCGTTCGCGCTGCAAACATTTGAGAGACTCTATGACAGGTTACTCTTCATCCCAGTACTTCTACGGAGGGATAAATTTCAGCCGTCATGTTTCAATTTTCAGCTTGTTCCAGATTGTTAAAGAGCAATATCTTAAACATGACTCGGAAGTCATCTTTAAGATATGGTGTATCGTCAGATACTTGAGACCGCCGCTTTCACCGGGTGGGTCGGAAGCTTGGCGTCCCCTAGGGGATTCGAACCCCTGTTACCGCCGTGAAAGGGCGGTGTCCTAGGCCTCTAGACGAAGGGGACACGACACCGTACTTTTATGACGCTTTTGCTCGTTACTTTTTCATCAGACAATCTGTGTGAGCACGCCACTCGAACTAATATCTTTAGGTAAGGAGGTGATCCAACCGCAGGTTCCCCTACGGTTACCTTGTTACGACTTCACCCCAGTCATGAATCACAAAGTGGTAAGCGCCCTCCCGAAGGTTAAGCTACCTACTTCTTTTGCAACCCACTCCCATGGTGTGACGGGCGGTGTGTACAAGGCCCGGGAACGTATTCACCGTAGCATTCTGATCTACGATTACTAGCGATTCCGACTTCATGGAGTCGAGTTGCAGACTCCAATCCGGACTACGACGTACTTTATGAGGTCCGCTTGCTCTCGCGAGGTCGCTTCTCTTTGTATACGCCATTGTAGCACGTGTGTAGCCCTACTCGTAAGGGCCATGATGACTTGACGTCATCCCCACCTTCCTCCAGTTTATCACTGGCAGTCTCCTTTGAGTTCCCGGCCGAACCGCTGGCAACAAAGGATAAGGGTTGCGCTCGTTGCGGGACTTAACCCAACATTTCACAACACGAGCTGACGACAGCCATGCAGCACCTGTCTCAGAGTTCCCGAAGGCACCAATCCATCTCTGGAAAGTTCTCTGGATGTCAAGAGTAGGTAAGGTTCTTCGCGTTGCATCGAATTAAACCACATGCTCCACCGCTTGTGCGGGCCCCCGTCAATTCATTTGAGTTTTAACCTTGCGGCCGTACTCCCCAGGCGGTCGATTTAACGCGTTAGCTCCGGAAGCCACGCCTCAAGGGCACAACCTCCAAATCGACATCGTTTACAGCGTGGACTACCAGGGTATCTAATCCTGTTTGCTCCCCACGCTTTCGCACCTGAGCGTCAGTCTTCGTCCAGGGGGCCGCCTTCGCCACCGGTATTCCTCCAGATCTCTACGCATTTCACCGCTACACCTGGAATTCTACCCCCCTCTACGAGACTCTAGCTTGCCAGTTTCAAATGCAGTTCCCAGGTTGAGCCCGGGGATTTCACATCTGACTTAACAAACCGCCTGCGTGCGCTTTACGCCCAGTAATTCCGATTAACGCTTGCACCCTCCGTATTACCGCGGCTGCTGGCACGGAGTTAGCCGGTGCTTCTTCTGCGAGTAACGTCAATTGATGAACGTATTAAGCTCACCACCTTCCTCCTCGCTGAAAGTGCTTTACAACCCGAAGGCCTTCTTCACACACGCGGCATGGCTGCATCAGGCTTGCGCCCATTGTGCAATATTCCCCACTGCTGCCTCCCGTAGGAGTCTGGACCGTGTCTCAGTTCCAGTGTGGCTGGTCATCCTCTCAGACCAGCTAGGGATCGTCGCCTAGGTGAGCCATTACCCCACCTACTAGCTAATCCCATCTGGGCACATCTGATGGCAAGAGGCCCGAAGGTCCCCCTCTTTGGTCTTGCGACGTTATGCGGTATTAGCTACCGTTTCCAGTAGTTATCCCCCTCCATCAGGCAGTTTCCCAGACATTACTCACCCGTCCGCCGCTCGTCACCCGGGGAGCAAGCTCCCCTGTGCTACCGCTCGACTTGCATGTGTTAAGCCTGCCGCCAGCGTTCAATCTGAGCCATGATCAAACTCTTCAATTAAAAGCTTGATTTGCTTCCACTCGAGAAGCGATGCTCAAAGATTTACTGCATGAATTTTACTTCAGTTAGTCACTCTTCAAGACTTGATATTTTTTTGCATCCGAAGATGCTGGATATCGTCTTGTGGAGTGCCCACACAGATTGTCTGATAAATTGTTAAAGAGCAGTGCCGAGAAACTCATCGGCGCGGGCTGCGTATACTACGCTTTTCGCCCGGAGAGTCAAGCGTTTATTTCGCTTTCTTCTCGCTAACCCGGCGGCTTGTCAGTCGTTGTTCCCGGTCAGTGGAGGCGCATTATAGGGAGTTCTCGGCAGGCCGCAACCCCTAATTGCAAAAAACTTTTCAAGCGCGTTTTTTTTCAACAAAAGGGCGAAAAAGCGGCGAATTTATGTCACTTTTTCAGGCAAACAGCCATAAAAGCTGGCGATCACTGGAGTAAAATAGAAATAACGATGTCAGTAAGGATCCGCAGCCATGCCGTTAAATGCACAACAACAGGCCGCCCAACGCAATCTTTCTTATCTGCTTGCAGAAAAACTCGGCCAACAAATTCTGGCAGGCGATTATCAGGCCGGCAGCATCCTGCCTGGTGAAATGGAACTGGGCGAGCAATTCGGCGTCAGCCGTACCGCAGTGCGCGAAGCGGTGAAGATGTTAGCCGCCAAAGGCATGTTATTGCCGCGCCCGCGCATTGGCACCCGCGTGATGCCGCAAAGCCAATGGAATTTCCTCGATCAAGATTTACTGACCTGGTGGATGACGCGGGAAAACTTCGATCAGGTGATGCAACACTTCCTTATCTTGCGCACCTCGCTGGAGCCGCAGGCCTGCGCGTTGGCGGCAAACCACGCCAGCCCGCAGCAAACCAAGTTGCTGGCGGGGCTGATGGCGGAAATGCGCGCGCTGCATACCCAGTTTGATCGCGAGCGTTGGATCCAGGTCGATACCCAATTCCACCAGCTCATCTACGAGGCCAGCGGCAACCCGTTCCTGACCTCGTTCGCCAACCTGTTCAGTTCGGTGTACCAAAGCTACTTCCGCGCCATCACCGGCAATGAAGTGATCAAGCTGCGCCATCATCAGGCTATCGTCGATGCGATACTCGCCGGAGACAGCGCAGGCGCCCTCGTCGCCTGCCAGGTATTGCTGAAAGAGAAAGACTAGACACGCTCCCCGCTTATATATAGAAGAAAGAGACGAGGGACAGACGACCATTTAACCAGGACCGACCATGACCCAATCCGCGCGCAGTATGGCAGGACTACCGTGGATCGCCGCAATGGCGTTCTTTATGCAGGCGCTGGACGCCACTATCCTCAACACCGCGCTGCCGGCGATCGCCCAAAGCCTGGGGCGTTCGCCGCTGGCGATGCAATCGGCCGTCATCAGCTACACGCTGACGGTGGCAATGCTGATCCCGGTCAGCGGCTGGCTGGCGGATCGCTTCGGCACTCGACGGGTATTCATCTTCGCCGTCACGTTATTCACCCTCGGTTCGCTGCTGTGCGCCTTGTCTCCTACGTTGAGCGCGCTGGTTGCCTCTCGCGTGCTGCAGGGCATCGGCGGCGCGATGATGATGCCGGTCGCGCGCTTGGCGCTGCTGCGCGCCTACCCGCGCAGCGAACTGCTGCCGGTGCTGAACTTCGTCACCATGCCCGGCCTGGTCGGGCCGATTCTGGGGCCGCTGCTGGGCGGCTGGCTGGTAACCTACGCCACCTGGCACTGGATTTTCCTGATCAATATCCCTATCGGTCTGCTCGGCATCTTCTATGCACGCAAATACATGCCGGACTTCACCACGCCCAAACGCCGCTTCGATTTCCTTGGCTTTATGCTGTTCGGCCTGAGCCTGGTGCTGATCTCCACCGGGCTGGAGCTGTTTGGCGAGCGGGTGCTGGCCAGCTACGTTTCGCTGGGCATTCTGCTCAGCGGCTTCGTAATGCTGTTCGGCTACATCGCGCACGCACGCCGCCATCCTCAGCCACTGATCGGTCTCGACCTGTTCAAAACCCGCACCTTCTCGGTCGGCATCGCCGGCAACGTCGCCTCCAGACTGGGCACCGGCTGCGTGCCGTTTTTAATGCCGCTCATGCTGCAGGTGGGATTCGGCTACACGGCGATCGTCGCCGGTTGCATGATGGCGCCAACCGCCATCGGCTCGCTGATGGCGAAATCCACCGTCACTCAGGTACTGCGCTGGTTCGGCTACCGTAAAACGCTGGTCGGCATCACCGTTATCATCGGGGTGCTGATCGCCCAGTTCGCCCTGCAAAGCCCGGGCATGCCGCTGTGGCTGATGATCCTGCCGCTGTTCGTGCTGGGCATGGCGATGTCCACCCAGTTCACCGCCATGAACACCATCAGCCTGGCGGATTTGAACGACGCCAACGCCAGCGCCGGCAACAGCGTCCTGGCGGTCACCCAACAGCTGTCCATCAGCTTCGGCGTGGCGATCAGCGCGGCGGTGCTGCGTTTTTACGAATCCCTGTCGTTAGGCACCATGATCGACCACTTCCATTACACCTTTATCACCATGGGGATCGTCACCGTGGCGTCGGCGCTGGTGTTTATGTTGCTGAGGAGGAAAGATGGCCGCAATTTGATCAGCGGCCAGGAAAGCAAGAAAGAAGCGAAGGCGGCCAGTTAACGGTGCCCGACCGAGGCGCGTTCCACCAGCTCGGGCGTCAGCACCAGCACCTGGGGTGCGCGCTCCGGGTTCTGCAGGCGGTTGATCAGCGCATCGATCGCCAATTCGCCCAGCGAATCCTTCGGTTGGTGAATGGTGCTCAGCGGTGGCGCCAAATAACGCGCCAGCTCAATGTCATCGTAACCCATCACCGCCATATCCTGCGGCACGGAAAGCCCGGCCTGATACAGCGCCTGATAAACGCCTACCGCCACCGCGTCGTTGCCGGCGAACACCGCATGCGGCGGCTCGTCCAGCGCCAGCAGTTGGCGCATGGCGTTTACCCCGCCCTCAAACTCAAAGTCGCAATGCACTTCATACCCTGGCGGAACCGGCAATCCGGCGCGACGCATCGCGTTGCGATAACCTTCCAGTCGGTGACGGGCGGTGGTTTTATCCTGCGGGCCGGCGATGCAGGCGATCTTGCGGTAGCCGCGGGCGATCAGATGGTCGGTCGCCATCTCGCCGCCCAGCAGCGAGTTATCCTGAATAATGTCGTTGGCGCCCTCGAACGGCGCCCAGTCCATCATCACGATCGGCAATGACGGGTAGCGGCTCAGGGCATCTTGCGATGGCCGGTGGTTTTCGGTGCACATCAACAGCAAACCGTCGACGCGCTTTTGCAGCAGCGTCTCCATGCTGCGGTTCATGCGCGCGGCGTCTTCTTCGGTATTGCACAGAATTAAACTGTAGCCGCGTTCATAGCAGCTGCGCTCCACGCCGCGCACCACTTCGGCATAAAACGGGTTGTTGCTGGCGGTCACCAGCATGCCGATGGTGCGCGTCTGATTGAGCTTCAGGCTGCGCGCCAGCGCGGAAGGCGCATAGTTCAGCTGTTCCACGGCCGCCATGACCTTGTCGCGCACGCTGTCGCTGACAAAGCGATTGTTGTTGACCACATGCGAAACGGTAGAAGTTGAAACGCCCGCCAGGCGGGCGACATCTTTCATGGTGGCCAAAGGATCACCCCTGCTGCTGCAAGAAGGCGTCGATCTCTTCACGCCACGGCACCGAAGGCTGCGCGCCTGGGCGGGTCACGGCGATCGCCGCCGCCGCATGGGCGAAACGCACCGCGTCGGCCATGACCTTGCCTTCCAACAGGGCGGTCACCAGCGCACCGTTAAAGGTATCGCCGGCGGCGATGGTATCCACCGCTTGCACCTTGAAGCCGGGCACCCGTTTGCCGCTGCCGTTGCCGTTTTCGCTCAGCCACACGCCGCGGCTACCGAGGGTGATGATCACCGTCGCGATGCCCTTGTCGTGCAGCGCCTGCGCCGCACGCGCCGCATCGTCATCGTTGTCCACGGCGATGCCGGTCAGGCGCTGGGCTTCGGTTTCATTCGGAGTGATGATATCGATCATGGCCAGCAGCTCGTCCGGCAGCTCGCGCGCCGGGGCCGGGTTGAGGATCACCTGCGTTTGATGTTGTTTCGCCAGGTGGGCGGCGGCGATCACCGTCTCCAGCGGCGACTCCAGCTGCATCAGCAGGGCATCGGCGTCGATCACTTTTTGTTGGTAGCGCGCCAGGTAATCCGGCGTCACCGCGGCGTTGGCGCCGGCATCAATGCCGATCACGTTCTCGCCTTCGGCGTTGACGAAGATCAGCGCCACGCCGGTGGTGCTGTCGGCGATGGCTTCAATCGGTTGAGTATCAATGCGATCGCTCGCCAGCTGCCGGCGGACACGCTCGCCGATATCGTCGGCGCCTACGCAGGCGATAAAGGCGATCTCCGCCCCGCTGCGCCCGGCCGCCACCGCCTGATTCGCGCCCTTGCCGCCAAACGCCACCTTATACTGTTTCCCGATCACCGTTTCGCCCGGGTGGGGGAACTGTTCAATATTGAGGATATGGTCGGCATTGATGCTGCCAAGAACCACCAGCTTACCTGTTTCCATCGCATTGATTCCTGAATTGCGCGCCATCGTAAACGCCCCGTTCCGATGGCGCTGGTATGACTTACTGAGTGACCAGCTTCAAATCCACCGGGATGGTCGCCGGCACTTTTTCGCCTTTCAGCACCTTATCGGCGGTTTCCACACCGATCACGCCGATCTGATCGGGGCGCTGCGCCACGGTCGCCGCCAGCTTGCCGCCTTCGACCGCTTTCACGCCGTCGGCTGTGCCGTCGAAGCCTACCACGATCACGTCGGTTTTACCGGCAGTTTGCAGCGCACGCAGCGCGCCCAACGCCATTTCATCGTTCTGGGCAAATACCGCCTGCACATCCGGGTGAGCGGTCAGCAGGTTCTGCATCACGTTCAGACCCTTGGTGCGATCGAAATCGGCCGGCTGGCTGGCCAACAGTGTGAATTTATTCTGATCCAGCGACTGTTTGAAGCCTTCGCCGCGTTCACGCGCGGCGGAGGTGCCGGCAATGCCTTCCAGCTGAATCACCTTGGCATCGGTGCCCGCTTTCTTGGCGATGAAGTCGCCGGCCATTTTGCCGCCCACGCGGTTATCCGAAGCGATGTGGCTCACCACGTCGCCCTTGCTCGCCACGCGGTCCAGCGTGATGACCGGGATCTTAGCCTGGTTGGCCATCTTGATGGCGTTACCCACCGCGTCGGAGTCGGTCGGGTTGATCAACAGCAGCTTGGGCGCCCGCACCATCAGATCCTGCACGTTGGCCAGCTCTTTCGCCGGGTTGTTCTGGGAATCCAACACCACCAGGTTGTAGCCCAACTTGTTGGCCTCTTGCTGCGCACCATCCTTCATCGAAACGAAGAACGGGTTGTTGAGGGTGGACACCACCAGCGCGATGGTGTCTTTGGCCATGGCATTGGCGCTCAGGGTGGCGCTCAGCGCGATGGCGGAGGCTAAGGTTGCCAGTTTTTTCATTTTCATCATCGTGATTCCTGTAGGGGGAGGTTACTTGTTGCTTTTGTTATCTACCAGAACCGCCAGCAGTATCACCACTGCCTTCACGATCATTTGGTAGTAGGAAGAAACACCCAATAAATTCAGGCCGTTGTTCAGGAAGCCGAGGATCAGCGCCCCGATCAGCGTGCCGACGATGCGCCCCTTGCCGCCGGCCAGGCTGGTGCCGCCCAGCACCACGGCGGCGATGGCGTCCAGCTCATAGCCGGTGCCGGCGGTTGGCTGCGCCGACGACAGGCGCGCCACTTCGATTACCCCAGCCAACGCCGCCAGCAGGCCGCACAGCGAGTAGACGATAATCTTCACTTTATCGACGCTGATGCCGGACAGACGGGTCGCCGCTTCGTTGCCGCCCAGGGCATAAATATAGCGGCCCAGGCGCGTATGGTGCAGCATATACCAGGCGGCGATGAACACGATCGCCATGATCCAGATCGGCGTAGGCACGCCCAGCGGACGGCCGATGCCGAACCAGCCGAAAGTGTCGGCCACATCGGTGAAACCGGTGTTGATCGGGCTGCCGTTGGTGTACACCATGGTGACGCCGCGCAGCAACAGCATCATCACCAGCGTGGCGATAAAGGCCTGCACTTTGCCTTTGGCGACGATCACTCCGGTGCAGGCGCCAACCGCGGCGCCCAGCGCCAGTGCCGCCGCCACCGCCACCAGCGCGTTGACCTCAAAGCCGACGATCGACGCCGCCACCGCGCCGGTCAGCGCCAGTAGCGATCCCACCGACAGATCGATGCCGGACGTGAGGATCACCAGCGTCATCCCCACCGCCATGATGGCGTTCACCGAGGTCTGCTGCAGAATATTGAACAGGTTGTTCAGGGTGAAGAAGTTCGGGCTCATGGAAGAGACCACGGCGATCAGCACCAGCAGCGCAATCAACGACTTCTGCTCTAACAGCCACTCTTTACTGAACCAGCGCTTAGCTGCGATAGTCTGGGAACTCATATCTGATTACTCCTGCTTTACGCCGTATTGCTTGCCGACGGCTGCCGCCATCAACGCTTCCTGGGTGGCCTGTTCAATCGGGAACTCGCCGCTGAGATGCCCTTCGTGCATCACCAGAATGCGATCGCTCATGCCCATCACCTCCGGCATTTCCGAAGACACCAGAATGATGCTCAGCCCTTCCTGTTTGAACTGGTTGATTAACTGATAGATCTCTTTTTTGGCGCCGACGTCGACGCCGCGCGTCGGCTCATCGAGGATCAGCACCTTCGGCCGAGTCATCAGGCCGCGGGCGATCGCCACTTTCTGCTGATTGCCGCCGGAAAGCAGACCGATCGGTTGCTCCATCGACGGCGTTTTGATATTGAACAGGCGGATGAAGTCCCCCACCGCCTGCCGCTCGTCGGCCTGCTTCAGGCTGCCGTCGGCGCGGCTGAAGTAGCGCAGCGCGGTCAGCGACATGTTTTCCTTCACCGACATGCCCAGCACCAGGCCGTCGCGCTTGCGGTCTTCCGAGATATAGACGATGCCGTTCGCCAACCCATCCTGCGGCGAATGGGTGACCACCTCGCGGCCGTCCAGGCTGACGGTGCCGGCCTTGCGCGGGGCGGCGCCATACAGGATCTTCATCAATTCGGTGCGCCCGGCGCCCATCAGCCCGGCCACGCCGAGGATCTCGCCGCGATACAGCGTAAAGCTGACGTCTTCAACGCCGGGGCCGGAAAGGTGGCTGACGTCCAGCCGCTTTTCCCCGCGCGGCAAATCAAGGCGCGGGTATTGTTCTTCCAGCTTGCGGCCGACCATCATCTCAATCAGCGAATCTTCCTGCAGCTCGCTCACCGGCCGCTCGGCGATGAACTGCCCGTCGCGAAATACCGTCACGTCGTCGCAGATTTCAAAAATCTCTTTCAGGCGGTGCGAGATATAGACGATGCCGCGCCCTTCGGCCTTCAGCTCGTTGATCACCTTGAACAGCGAGGCGGTTTCGGTATCGGTCAGCGCATCGGTCGGTTCGTCCATGATGATCACTTTCGATTCGAAGCTCAGCACCTTGGCGATCTCCACCATCTGCTGATCGCCGATCGACAGCTCGCCCACCAGCCGATGGCTGCTGTAGCGCAGGTTGAGGCGCGCCAGCAAGCGATCGGCCTCGGCGTACATGCGCTTCCAGTCAATGCGGCCGAAACGGTTGACGAACTCGCGGCCGAGGAAGATGTTTTCCGCAATCGTCAGTTGCGGGATCAGGTTCAGCTCCTGATGGATAATGCCGATGCCCGCTTCCTGCGAATCCTTGGGCCCGTTGAATACCACCTCTTTACCGAGAAAATACTGACTGCCGGCGTCTTTATGGTAGATGCCGGTCAGCACTTTCATCATGGTGGACTTCCCGGCGCCGTTTTCCCCCACCAGCGCCATCACCTTGCCGGGATAGACGCTGAGGGCGGCGCCAGAAAGCGCCTTCACGCCGGGAAAGGCTTTATCAATCCCTTTCAGTTGCAGTAAAGGTTGCATACGCGCCTCAGAAAGTTACGCCGGCGCACAGGATCACGTTCGCGTAAGGCGAACACTCCCCGCTGCGAATCACCGCCCGGCTGTGCTCGGTTTGCGCTTTAAACGCCTGATGGCTGATATAGCGCACGCTGATGGTGTTACCCTGGCGTTGGCCCAGTGCGGTCAGTTCCGCCAGCAGTGCCTCGTGGAGCGACGGATTCTGTTTCACGATCTCTTCCGCCAGGATGGCGCTTTCTACCTGCATCTCTTGCGTGACCGCCGCGAACACCTGCATGAAGGTCGGCACGCCCTGCGTCAGCGCCAGATCGATGCGCTGCGTTTCCGCCGGTATCGGCAGGCCCGCGTCGCACAGAGTGAGCTGGTCGGTATGCCCCAGCCGGGCAATCACGGCAGACACGTCGGAATTCAGTAATACGCCTTTTTTCATCTTCTCACTCCGCTAGCGAAACGTTTCGCTCTTTGGGGGAGTTTAAAAAAACGGCAGGGGAAGGCAACCAGGACAATGCAGAAGTGTGATCGTTATCGAAACGTTTCGTTCGCACACGGACAAAGCGCAAACAAAAGGGGCTCAGCCATGCTGAGCCCCTGTCAGGCGGATTAGATCTCGACCTGCGTGCCGAGTTCGATGACCCGGTTCGGCGGAATTTCGAACTGATCCGGCGCGCGCAGCGCATTGCGGCTCAGAGCGACGAACAGTTTGCCGCGCAGGTAGAGGTACCATGGCCGCTTGGTGAGGATCAGCGATTCATGGGACATGAAGAACGACGTCTCCGACATGCGGCACGGCAACCCTTCCAGCCCGCAGCGGTGGAACACTTCCTCCACGTTCGGCGTTTCGCGCCAGCCGTAGCTGGCCACCACCCGCCAGAAGGTCGGCGACAGCTGCTCGATGGTTACCCGGCGCACGTTGTGCACGTAAGGCGCATCCTCGGTGCGCAGCGTCAGCAACACCACACGCTCGTGCAGCACCTTGTTGTGCTTCAGGTTGTGCAGCAGCGCAAAAGGAATGACGTTGGTGGCGCGCGACAAGAAGACCGCGGTGCCCGGCACCCGCACCGGCGGCGATTTCTCCAGCGAGGCGATCATCGCCTCCAGCGAGTTGCCGTGCTCATGCAGGCGGCGCAGCAGGCGGAAGCGCTCGCTCTTCCAGGTAGTCATAATGATGAACATCACCAGCGCCAAGGTCAGCGGCAGCCAGCCGCCGGAGAACAGCTTCAGGGCGTTGGCGGAGAACATCGGCACGTCGATGATCAGCAAGATGGTTACGATGCCGATCGCCAGGAAGCGGTTCCAATGCCAGTTATTAATCGCCACCGAAGTGACCAGAATGCTGGTCAGCACCATGGTGCCGGTAACGGCGATGCCGTACGCCGCCGCCAGGTTGCTGGAGTGTTCGAAGCCGATGATCACCAGCACCACCGAGATATACAGCGTCCAGTTGATCACCGGAATGTAGATCTGGCCGGATTCCATTTCCGAGGTGTGAATGATGCGCATCGGCGACAGGTAACCCAGACGCACCGCCTGGCGGGTCAGCGAGAAGACGCCGGAAATCACCGCCTGCGAGGCGATAACCGTCGCCAGGGTCGCCAGAATCAGCAGCGGGATCAGCGCCCAGTCGGGCGCCAACAGGAAGAACGGGTTTTTGATCGCCTCAGGGTTTTTTAGCAGCAGCGCGCCCTGGCCGAAGTAGTTGAGCACCAGCGAAGGCAGCACCACGGTGAACCAGGCCAGGCGAATAGGGAACTTGCCGAAGTGCCCCATATCGGCATACAGCGCCTCGACGCCGGTGATGGACAGCACCACTGCCCCCAGCGCGAAGAACGACACCTTCTTATATTCCATGAAGAAGTTGAGCGCCCATTTGGGGTTCAGCGCCTGCAGCACTTCCGGGTTCGAAATGATGCTGCGCGCGCCCAGCACCGCCAACACGATGAACCACAGCAGCATTACCGGGGCGAACAGCTTGCCGACGCTGCCGGTGCCGTGCTTTTGGATAACGAACAGCAGCGTCAGCACCAGAATGGAGAGCGGCACGATATAGGCGTCAAGCGCAGGCGCGGCGATTTCCAACCCCTCTATCGCCGACATCACCGAGATCGCCGGGGTGATCACCACCTCGCCATAGAAGAAGCTGCCGCCGATCAGGCCCAGTATCACCAACACCGCAGTGGTGCGCGCCGAGGTATTGCGCCCGGCCAGCGACATCAGCGTCAGAATGCCGCCCTCGCCGGCGTTGTCCGCGCGCATCACGTAGGTGAGATATTTGAGGGAAACGATCACGATCAGCATCCAGAAAATCAGCGACAGGAAGCCGAAAACCACGTCTGGACGAACATCGAAGCCGTAATGGCCGGAGAAACACTCTCTCAACGTATAGAGAGGGCTGGTGCCGATATCACCGTAGACCACGCCGATGGCAGCCAAGGTTACCGCCGATAAGGACTGCTTATGCTCTGCGCTCATAATTCGTTTCTTTATCAGAACATCCGTTAGCGATGCATCCGCATCAGGCAAAATACGGGCTCAAAGATCCGTCACGCCCACCAGAAAGCCGCACAGTATGCACCATTTATACCGCTTGCCTACCCTTATATCAGAGCCGAAAAATAAACAAAATGTGAACCGAATATCCGGCTTAACTTAGAAAAATATTACTAATCAACAGGCTATACCACTAAAAATAATGGTGGTTTATCATCGGATTATCGACCAAGATTGGCTAACTCTCGGACAATGCGACAATTATATGACGCCATCATCCCTTCTGGCAGAACGAATTTCCCGCCTCAGCAACGCGCTGGAGAGCGGTCTTTATGAGCGGCAAGAGGCAATCCGTCTGTGCCTGCTGGCGGCGCTGAGCGGCGAAAGCGTATTCCTGCTCGGCCCGCCCGGCATCGCCAAGAGCCTGATCGCGCGCCGGCTGAAGTTTGCCTTCCGCAACGCCCGCTCCTTTGAATACCTGATGACGCGTTTTTCCACGCCGGAGGAGGTCTTCGGCCCGCTCTCGATTCAGGCGCTGAAAGATGAGGGGCGCTATCAGCGTCTGACCGCCGGCTATCTGCCGGAAGCGGAGATCGTGTTTCTGGACGAGATCTGGAAGGCCGGCCCGGCGATCCTTAACACCCTGCTGACGGCGATCAACGAACGCCGTTTTCGCAACGGCAACAGCGAAGAACCGATCCCGCTGCGCCTGCTGGTCACCGCCTCCAACGAACTGCCCGAAGCGGACAACAGCCTCGAAGCCTTATATGACCGCATGCTGATCCGTCTGTGGCTGGACAAGGTGCAGGATAAACAGAATTTCCGCTCGCTGCTGGTCAACCGCCAGAGCGAAAGCCAAAACCCGGTGCCGGCAGCGCTGAGCATCAGCGACGAAGAGTTTCTGCAGTGGCAACCGCAGATCGACAAAGTTGCGCTGCCGGAAGCCTGTTTTGAGCTGATCTTCCAGCTGCGCCAGCGGCTGGATGCGCTGGAGCAGGCGCCTTACGTCTCCGATCGGCGCTGGAAAAAAGCCCTGCGCCTGCTGCAAGCCTGCGCCTTCTTCAGCGGGCGCGACGCCATCGCCCCGCTCGACCTGATGCTATTGAAAGACTGCCTGTGGCACGATCTCACCTCGCTGAAACTGCTGCAACAGCAGATCGATCAGTTGCTGACCGAGTCGGCCTATCAGCAACAATCGATGCTGATCCAGTTGCAACAGATCCACACCCGCTGGCTGCAGGACCAGCAACAGCAAAGCGATCGGCAGGCCATCAGCCTGGTGAAAAAGGGCGGCATGTTCAGCCGTAAACCGCAATACGCGCCGGCCACGCCGTTCCCCGGCGGCCCCCTCACCCTGCTGCTGCAAAAACCGCTGCAGCTGCATGACATTCAGGTCAATCATCTGAGCATCGAAAGCAGCGCGCTGGACAACTGGCTGCAAAAAGGCGGTGACGTGCGCGCCAAGCTAAATGGCATCGGCTTCGCGCAGCCGATCGATTTGGACGTGGACGATCAACTGCACCTCACGGTGTTGGACGTCAGCCGCCAGCCGTCATTGCTGGCGCTGCCGGGCAAACAGGCCACCGCCACGCCGCAAGCGCTGCTGGATGAAATGGACGGATTGGCCCAGCGCCTGGCGGAGCAACGCCGCGCCTTCAGCCAACATCAGCCCTGTCTGTTCACGCCCGCCGCCGGCCTGGCCAAGATCGAAGCCAGTCTGCTGCAGGTCGCGGAACAGGTTAAACAACAACTGCAGCAAATGCGCGGCCAGTAACCATGCTCAGTCTGGAGACGCTCGATCTGCTGCTGGCGATCACCGAAGGCGAGATGATCGAGGAGATGATCGTCGGCATGCTGGCGGCGCCGCAGCTGTCGGTATTCTTTAAAAAGTTTCCGGCCCTTCGCCGGGCGCTGGATCGCGATCTGCCGCGTTGGAAGCTGCAGCTTAAGGAACGTCTGCAGGAGGCGATGGTGCCGCCGGCGCTGGCGCAGGAATTTTACCGCTACCAACAGTGCCAGTTGGAGAACAACACCCAGTTTTATCACAACCTCAACGACACGATGGAACTGCTGCGCCAGCTGGTCTCACCGTTTTATGAACAGGCGCGCGCGCTGGTGGACGCCGCCGATCTGCCCAATCACCCGCTTGACGACAGCTTTCAAACCCTGTTTCTGCAGCGCTGGCGCATCAGCCTGACGCTGCAGGCCACCATGCTGCACCACCAGTTGCTGGAACAAGAGCGCGAGCAGCTGATGGCGGAGCTGCAGGAGCGCCTGGCGCTGAGCGGCGCGCTGGAGCCGCTGCTGTCGGAAAATGACACCGCCGCCGGCAGGCTGTGGGACATGAGCAAAGGCCAGCTGCAGCGTGGCGATTACCAGCGGCTGGTGGAGTACGGCAACTTTTTGCAGCAGCAGCCGGAGCTGAAAAAGCTGGCGCAACAGCTGGGCCGCAGCTATCAGGCCAAGGCGGTGCAGCAACAGGACGCGCAGCCGGAGCCGTTCAGGGTCATGGTGCAGGTGCCGGCCACGCTGCCGGAAGAAGTGAGCGGCATTCATCAGAGCGACGACATCCTGCGCCTGCTGCCGCCGGAGCTGGCGACGCTGGGGATAGAAGAGCTGGAATTCGAGTTCTACCGCCGCCTGTTGGAAAAGCGGCTGCTGAGCTACCGTCTGCAAGGCGACGTCTGGCAGGAACAGATCCTGATCCGCCAGGTCACTCACCAGCAGCAGGATCAACAGCCGCGCGGGCCGTTTATCGTCTGCGTGGACACATCCGGATCGATGGGCGGTTTTAACGAACAGTGCGCCAAGGCCTTCTGTCTGGCGCTGCTGCGCATTGCGCTGGCGGACAACCGCCGCTGCTATATCATGCTGTTCGCCAACCAGATCGTGCATTACGAACTCACCGCCGCCAGCGGCATCGAACAAGCGGTGCGCTTTCTCGGCCAGCAGTTTCGCGGCGGCACCGATCTGGCGGCCTGCCTGAACGCCACCGTCACCAAAATGGCGGAGAGCGGCTGGTTCGACGCCGATGCGGTGATCATTTCCGATTTTATCGCCCAGCGGTTGCCGGAGGAGGTAATAAAGAAGGTGAAACAGCAGCAACAAAGCCACCAGCAACGTTTCCACGCGGTGGCGATGTCCGCTTACGGCAAACCCGGCATCATGCGCATCTTCGATCATATCTGGCGCTTTGATACCGGGTTGAAAAGCCGTTTGATGCGCCGCTGGCGGCGCTAGGCGGTTAGAGCAGGCCTTCGACCGCGCCGCGCACTTCCGGCGACCACACACCGCACTGCACCTGGCCGATATGCGACAGCTGCAACAGTAGCATCACCAAACGCGACTGACCGATGCCGCCGCCGATGGTCTGCGGCATATCGCCGCGCAGCAGCGACTGGTGCCATTCCAGCTTCATGCGCTCTTCGTCGCCGGTCAGCGCCAGCTGATGTTTCAGCGCCGCGGCGTCGACGCGAATGCCCATGGAAGACAGCTCGAAAGCGTCCTGCAGCACCGGGTTCCACACCACGATATCGCCGTTCAGGCCCGCCAGTCCATCCGCCGTCGGCGTAGTCCAGTCATCATAATCCGGCGCACGCACATCGTGCGATTTGCCGTGCGACAGCTTGCCACCGATGCCGATCAGGAACACCGCGCCCAATTCTTTGGCAATCGCTCGCTCACGCCCTTTGGCGTCCAGATCCGGATAGCGCTGCAGCAGGGTTTCGCTGTGCACGAAGTGGATCTGTTCCGGCAGGAATGGGGTCAGGCCATGCTCACGGCTGACTTCCGCCTCCGTCGCCTTGATCGCAGCGTAAATGCTGCGCACGGTGTTTTTCAGGTAGTCCAGGCTGCGCTCACCGTCGCCCATCACCCGCTCCCAGTCCCACTGATCGACGTACACCGAGTGGATTGGCGTCAGACGGTCTTCATCCGGGCGCAGCGCCTTCATATGGGTATACAGGCCTTCGCCGGCACCGAAATCGTAGCTGCCCAGGGTTTTGCGTTTCCATTTCGCCAGCGAATGCACCACTTCGAAGGTGGCGTCCGGCAAGGTTTTGACTTTGACCTGCACCGCTTTCTCGCTGCCGGAAAGGTTATCCTGCGTGCCGTCGCCCAGGCGGCTAAGGATCGGGGCCTGCACTTCGATCAGACCGAGCTGTTGCTCCAGCTGGCGGGAGAAGAAGGATTTGACCTGGCTGATTTGTTGTTGTTTTTGGATAAACTGTTTTTTCATTGCCGTATCTCTTGTAAACCTGTCTCTGTTGCCATCGATTAAGCAACAAAATGACACGACTATTCAATATCCATTAATCAATATTGCCTTTTCACTTTTAATCGTTCATTTTTACCCGGACAGAATTCAACAATCGTTAATTAATGGGGGATTAAATGGCGGAAATTTATCAGATCGATAATCTCGATCGCGGCATTCTCAACGCCCTGATGGACAATGCGCGCACACCGTACGCCGAACTGGCGAAAAACTTCGCCGTCAGCCCAGGCACTATTCATGTGCGGGTGGAGAAGATGAAGCAGGCCGGGATCATCACCGGCGCGCGCATCGACGTCAGCCCCAAACAGCTGGGCTACGACGTGTGCTGCTTTATCGGCATCATCTTAAAGAGCGCCAAGGATTACCCTTCGGCGCTGAAGAAGCTGAAAAGCCTGGAAGAAGTGGTGGAAGCCTATTACACCACCGGCCACTACAGCGTCTTTATTAAGGTAATGTGCCGATCGATCGACGCGTTGCAACAGGTACTTATCAACAAGATCCAGACCATCGACGAGATCCAGTCTACCGAAACGCTGATCTCGCTGCAGAACCCCATTATGCGCACCATCGTGCCGTAACCCGCCAAATTGCATACCCACATTATCCACAGGTAGATCCCAGCCGATTCACAGCGTACAATGCAGCCACTTTGAGTGAGAAGGTTGGGATCGTTGGTTCATGGCAGACATTACTCTGATCAGTGGCAGTACGCTTGGCAGCGCCGAATACGTGGCTGAACATTTGGCTGAAAAGCTGGAAGACGCGGGTTTCTCTACCGAGATGCTGCACGGCCCTGAACTGGATGAACTGCCGTTGACCGGCCGCTGGCTGGTGGTCTCTTCCACGCACGGCGCCGGCGAACTGCCGGATAACCTTCAACCGCTGCTGGAACAGATCGCTGAGCAGCAGCCGGATCTTTCCGAGGTGCAGTTCGGCGCCGTCGGTTTGGGCAGTTCGGAATACGACACCTTCTGCGGCGCGATCAAACAGATCGACGATCTGTTGATCGCCAGAGGCGCTAAAAGGATCGGCGATCGTCTCGAGATCGACGTGACCGAGCATGAAATTCCCGAGGATCCGGCCGAGGAATGGGTAAAAAACTGGATTAATTTACTCTAATTCGTCTAAAGATCGCGCGAACGATTGTGGATAACTAAGCTTAAAAGCAGGGTAAAAGCCGTAGTTATCCCAATAACAACCGTAGAGCGCTTTTTGTCCTGTGCATAACAAGCCTTTTAGATCCCAGCTTATCTGCGTCGGGATCACCGATCATTCACAGCAAACGATCCTCCTTAATCTGCTGATCTTCATCGTGAATAGTCACTTATCCACAGAGGATCGCGATCCTAATAAGAGATCTAATAAAGAGATCTTTAAATAAAAAAGATCTTCTTTTAATTACCGACGATCCGGACCACTTGGTCGATCGTCTAAACTTGAGTAGAATCCCCGACCCCAGGGCAAATACGATCGTTCGCAATACGGCGAGGTGCAGTTCCATGTTTTATCCAGATCAATTTGACGTCATCATCATCGGTGGTGGCCATGCAGGTACCGAGGCCGCCATGGCCGCGGCGCGCATGGGACGTCAGACTTTATTATTGACACACAATATCGATACGCTGGGACAGATGTCCTGTAACCCGGCGATTGGCGGTATTGGTAAAGGGCATCTGGTTAAGGAAATTGATGCGCTCGGCGGCTTGATGGCGACGGCGATCGACCATGCCGGCATCCAGTTTAGGATACTAAACGCCAGCAAAGGCCCTGCCGTTCGCGCTACTCGCGCTCAGGCGGATCGCGTCTTGTATCGCCAGGCGATCCGTACCGCGTTGGAGAACCAGCCCAACCTGATGATCTTCCAACAGCCGGTTGAGGATCTGATCGTCGAAAACGATCGCGTAGTCGGCGCCGTCACCCAAATGGGCCTGAAATTCCGCGCCAAGGCGGTGGTATTGACCGTAGGCACCTTCCTGGACGGCAAGATCCATATCGGCTTGGAGAATTACAGCGGCGGCCGCGCCGGGGATCCTCCTTCGATCTCACTGTCGCAGCGTTTGCGTGAACTGCCGCTGCGCGTTAACCGCTTGAAAACCGGTACGCCGCCGCGCATCGACGCCCGCACTATCGATTTCAGCGTACTGGCGCCGCAACACGGTGATACGCCGGTGCCGGTATTCTCTTTCTTGGGCGATGCCAGCCAGCACCCGGAACAAATGGCGTGCTACATCACCCACACCAATGAAAAAACCCATGACGTGATCCGCAATAACCTCGATCGCAGCCCGATGTATGCCGGGATCATCGAAGGGATCGGCCCACGTTACTGCCCGTCGATCGAAGACAAGGTCATGCGTTTTGCCGATCGCAACGCGCACCAGATCTTCCTTGAGCCGGAAGGGCTGACCAGCAACGAGATTTACCCTAACGGGATTTCCACCAGCTTGCCTTTCGATGTGCAGATGCAGATCGTCCGTTCGATGGAAGGAATGCAGAACGCGCGTATTATTCGCCCTGGTTATGCCATCGAGTACGATTTCTTCGATCCGCGCGATCTGAAACCTACGCTGGAAAGCAAATTCATTCAGGGCCTGTTCTTCGCCGGCCAGATCAACGGCACCACCGGGTATGAAGAAGCCGCCGCGCAGGGCTTGCTGGCCGGTCTGAATGCCGGGCGTTTCGCCGATGAACAAGAGGGCTGGGCGCCACGTCGCGATCAGGCCTACCTCGGCGTGCTGGTGGACGATCTCAGCACCCTTGGTACCAAAGAGCCGTACCGCATGTTTACCTCTCGCGCCGAGTATCGTCTGATGCTGCGCGAAGACAACGCCGATCTCCGCCTGACGGAAAAAGGCCGCGAGCTGGGCCTGGTGGACGACGTGCGTTGGGCGCGTTACAGCGAGAAGCTGGAGCGAATCGAACGCGAACGTCAGCGCCTGCGCGACATCTGGATGCATCCGCACGCCGAGAACGTCGAACAGGTCAATGTGCTGCTGAAAGCGCCGCTGTCGCGTGAAGCGAACGGCGAAGAACTGCTGCGTCGCCCGGAGATGGATTACGCGCAGTTGACCGGCACCGACGCCTTCGCGCCGCCGCTGGACGACGTCCAAGCCGCCGAGCAGGTCGAGATCCAGGTCAAATACGAAGGCTACATCGCTCGCCAACAGGAAGAGATCGAAAAACAGCAGCGCAACGAGAATACCGTGCTGCCGCTGGATCTTGACTACCGTCAGGTTTCGGGACTGTCGAACGAAGTGATCGCCAAGCTGAACGATCACAAACCGAACTCCATCGGCCAGGCTTCGCGCATCTCCGGCATTACGCCAGCGGCGATCTCGATTTTGCTGATCTGGCTGAAAAAGCAGGGACTGCTGCGCCGCAGCGCATAAATCCCGCATCCAGGCGGCCGTTTGCTCAACCCGTAGCCAAACGGCCGCTGACATCACTTGCGCCCTGAATTATCATAGTCGCCTCATTGCGCCAGCTAACCATCCGCTGGTCGTTCAGCGCCTGCCAGAGGATCCGTTGTGCAAAAAAAATTAGACTCGCTGCTCGCGGCAGCAGGCATTGAGCTGCCCGATCAGCAGAAACAGCAGCTGCTGGGCTATGTCGGCATGCTGGATAAGTGGAACAAGGCTTATAACCTCACGTCGGTGCGCGATCCGCAACAAATGCTGGTGCGCCACATCCTCGACAGCATTGTGGTCAATCCGCATCTGCAGGGCTCGCGTTTTATCGATGTCGGCACCGGCCCCGGTTTACCGGGCATTCCGCTGGCGATCGTGCGCCCGGACGCGCATTTCACGCTGCTCGACAGCCTGGGCAAGCGCGTGCGTTTTCTGCGTCAGGTGCAGCATGAGCTGGGCCTGAACAATATCGAGCCGGTGCAGAGCCGCGTCGAAGCGTTTCCGGCCGAGCCGCCGTTCGATGGCGTGATCAGCCGGGCATTCGCTTCGCTGCAGGATATGCTGTCCTGGTGCCATCACCTGCCGGCGAAAGGGCAGGGGCGTTTTTACGCGTTGAAAGGCGTGCGTCCGGATGAAGAACTGACGCAGCTGCCGGCTGGCGTTAGCCTGGAGTCCATCGTGCGGCTGCAGGTGCCTGAACTGGAAGGCGAACGTCATCTGGTGATTCTTAAGGCAAACTGAGTTTGCTTTTGATCAAACAAGCGTGAATTAAAGGTCGTACCAAGCAGAAAGGTAAGCAGGCTAATTAGTTGGTCGCTTTTTTTAGTTAATTTACTTTCTATTAACACAAAAAACGCGGCTAATTAGCGACAATAGAGTAATTGCATTTGGAAATAGTCACGTTAGCAATCATGTGCGAAAGATTGGCGTTTGCTGCTAATGTTAATTGGCTGTTGGAATATTGCCCCGCTGCTTGTCAATAAAAGGTTTTCATCGGGTATACGGATTGTTTTTGAACAGTTAACTGGTAATGTTTTGATTTATATAATTTTTTGATCGCTCAAATTGCTAAAGACGGTTTGGTTGACCATCGGCTATAAATCAGGAAGGGACATTACTGTGATCGGCTTCGCGTTTCTAAACGCAACGCTGGAATAATCAGACAATTAAATGCGCCCTATTATTCCGACCGTTTTCTTGTGAAAATAGGCTGGAATAGGGAAATTTAAATAATTGTTCACCTTTTCGCTACTTATCGATTGAATTCGTTGGTATGCCCCGTATAATTTGCTCGTTTTTTGCTGCTTGACTCAGGACAGCAAAAACAGTTGTATACGTCACTCAGCATACCCCCTCTGGGGTACGGAGAGAACAAACGTCATGTCTGTGTCCCTTTACAGCGGGAAAGTCGCACGCAAACTGCTGTTTTTGCAGTTAATGACTTTTGTTCTGATCAGCGTTGCTTTCTGGCTGAAAAGCCCGGAATGGAGCGCTTCGGCGCTGGCAGGCGGTCTCGCCGCCTGGTTGCCGAGTGCAATGTTTATGCTGTTTGCCTTGCGCCATCAGGCGCAAACGCCGGCGCCCGGTAGGGTTGCCTGGTCGTTCGCCATCGGCGAGGGGCTAAAGGTCGTGATCACCATCGTTTTGCTGATCGTGGCGCTGGGGGTGTTCAAGGCGGAGTTTATACCGCTTGGCCTGACCTATTTAGCGGTGTTAGTGGTGCAGATAGTGGCACCGGCCGTGATTAACAGTTACCGAACTTAACTAAATAAGGGTAAGAGGCATCATGTCTGCAGGAGAAGTCTTGACTCCACAGGAGTATATCGGTCACCACCTGACGCAGCTTCAGGTCGGGACTGGGTTCTGGTCGATCAACATCGACTCGATGTTTTTCTCCGTCGTCCTCGGGGCGCTTTTCCTGGTGATCTTCCGCAAAGTGGCCAAAAACGCCACCAGCGGCGTGCCGGGTAAACTGCAAACCGCCGTGGAGCTGGTGGTCGGTTTCGTCGACAGCAGCGTGCGCGACATGTACCACGGCAAGAGCAAGGTGATTGCGCCGCTGGCGCTGACCGTGTTCGTCTGGGTGTTCCTGATGAACTTGATGGACCTGCTGCCCATCGACTTCCTGCCTTACGTTGGCGAACACATCCTCGGCCTGCCTGCGCTGCGCGTCGTGCCTACCGCCGATGTGAACGTCACGCTGTCGATGGCGCTGGGCGTGTTTATCCTGATTCTGTTCTATAGCATCAAAATGAAAGGCGTTGGCGGGTTTGTTAAAGAGTTGACCATGCAGCCGTTCAACCACCCTGTATTCATTCCTATCAACCTGATTCTTGAAGGTGTCAGCCTGCTGTCCAAACCTGTTTCACTGGGTCTGCGACTGTTCGGCAACATGTATGCGGGTGAGTTGATCTTCATCCTGATTGCCGGCCTGTTGCCGTGGTGGTCACAGTGGGTCCTGAGCTTGCCTTGGGCTATCTTCCACATCCTGATCATTACGCTTCAAGCCTTTATTTTCATGGTTCTGACGATCGTCTATCTGTCGATGGCGTCTGAAGAGCACTGATTTTCTTAAAACACTTGCACTTTTAAACTGAAACAAACTGGAGACTGTCATGGAAAACCTGAGTATGGATCTGCTGTACATGGCTGCCGCTGTGATGATGGGTTTAGCGGCAATCGGTGCTGCGATCGGTATCGGCATCCTGGGTGGTAAATTCTTGGAAGGCGCTGCTCGTCAGCCTGACCTGATTCCTCTGCTGCGTACACAGTTCTTTATCGTTATGGGTCTGGTCGACGCCATCCCGATGATCGCTGTAGGTCTGGGTCTGTACGTGATGTTCGCCGTCGCGTAAGTAGAGCAACCCTCTACGACGTAACCAAACTATTAACTTTTAAAGAGGCATTGTGCTGTGAATCTTAACGCAACAATCCTCGGCCAGGCCATCGCGTTCGTTCTGTTTGTCTGGTTCTGCATGAAGTACGTATGGCCGCCGATCATGGCTGCCATCGAGAAACGTCAGAAAGAAATCGCTGACGGCCTCGCTTCTGCAGAGCGTGCCAAAAAAGATCTGGACTTAGCGCAAGCCAATGCGACCGACCAGCTGAAAACTGCCAAAGCAGAAGCTCAGGTGATCATCGAGCAAGCGAACAAACGCAAAGCTCAGATCATGGATGAAGCGAAAGCCGAAGCCGAGCAGGAACGTAACAAAATCGTGGCGCAGGCTCAGGCTGAGATCGAAGCCGAACGTAAGCGCGCTCGTGAAGAGTTGCGTAAGCAAGTCGCGATGCTGGCAATTGCCGGCGCCGAGAAGATCATCGAACGTTCCGTGGATGAAGCTGCTAACAGCGACATCGTTGATAAACTGGTCGCTGAACTGTAAGGAGGGAGGGGCTGATGTCTGAATTTGTAACTGTAGCTCGCCCCTACGCCAAAGCAGCTTTTGACTTTGCCGTTGAGCACCAAAGCGTAGAGCGCTGGCAGGACATGCTGGCGTTTGCGGCTGAAGTCACTCGCAATGAACAGATTTCTGAACTGCTGTCTGGCGCGGTTGCGCCAGAAACGCTGTCCAAGACGTTCATCGCGGTTTGTGGCGATCGGCTCGACGAACATGGCCAGAACTTTATCCGTGTAATGGCCGAAAATGGACGTTTACTGGTTCTTCCTGCCGTGCTGCAGCAGTTCATCGAACTGCGCGCCTCGCTGGAGTCCACCGTCGAAGTCGAAGTGCTCTCTGCGAGCGCGCTGAGCGACGAACAGCAGGCGAAAATCGCCGCTGCGATGGAAAAACGTCTGTCACGCAAAGTTAAGCTGAATTGCAAAATTGACAAGTCTGTACTGGCCGGCATCGTTGTTCGCGCCGGCGATATGGTGATTGATGGCAGCGTTCGCGGTCGTCTTGAACGCCTGACAGACGTCTTGCAGTCTTAAGGGGACTGGAGCATGCAACTGAATTCCACCGAAATCAGCGAACTGATCAAGCAGCGCATTGCTCAGTTCAATGTAGTGAGCGAAGCTCACAATGAAGGTACTATCGTTTCCGTCAGCGACGGGATCATCCGCGTACACGGCCTGGCCGAAGTTATGCAGGGCGAAATGATCGCGCTGCCTGGCAACCGTTACGCAATCGCATTGAACCTGGAGCGCGACTCCGTTGGTGCCGTGGTCATGGGTCCGTACGCGGATCTGGCCGAAGGCATGAAGGTTAAATGCACCGGCCGTATCCTGGAAGTTCCAGTCGGTCGTGGTCTGCTGGGCCGCGTCGTTAACACCCTGGGCGCGCCAATCGACGGCAAAGGCCCGATTGAAAACGACGGTTTCTCTCCGGTAGAAGCTATCGCCCCAGGCGTTATCGAGCGTCAGTCCGTTGATCAGCCGGTTCAGACTGGCTACAAATCCGTTGACGCCATGATTCCAATCGGCCGTGGCCAGCGTGAGCTGGTGATCGGTGACCGTCAGACCGGTAAAACCGCGCTGGCGATCGATGCGATCATCAACCAACGCGACTCCGGCATCAAATGCGTTTACGTGGCTATCGGCCAGAAAGCGTCCACCATCGCTAACGTGGTGCGCAAACTGGAAGAGCACGGCGCACTGGCCAACACCATCGTGGTGGTGGCGACCGCTTCCGAATCCGCCGCACTGCAATACCTGGCGCCATACGCTGGTTGCGCAATGGGCGAATACTTCCGTGACCGCGGTGAAGACGCGCTGATCGTGTACGATGACCTGTCCAAACAGGCCGTTGCTTACCGCCAGATTTCCCTGCTGCTTCGTCGTCCGCCAGGTCGTGAAGCTTACCCAGGCGACGTATTCTACCTGCACTCCCGCTTGCTGGAGCGCGCAGCGCGCGTCAACGCCGAATACGTTGAAGCCTTCACCAAAGGTGAAGTTAAAGGCCAAACCGGTTCACTGACCGCTCTGCCGATCATTGAAACCCAGGCGGGTGACGTTTCCGCGTTCGTTCCGACCAACGTAATCTCGATTACCGATGGTCAGATCTTCCTGGAATCCAACCTGTTCAACTCCGGTATTCGTCCGGCAGTTAACCCGGGTATCTCCGTATCCCGTGTTGGTGGCGCCGCGCAGACCAAGATCATGAAGAAACTGTCCGGCGGTATCCGTACCGCGCTGGCGCAGTATCGTGAATTGGCTGCGTTCTCCCAGTTCGCCTCCGATCTGGACGACGCGACCCGCAAACAGCTGAGCCACGGTCAGAAAGTGACCGAGCTGCTGAAACAGAAACAGTATGCGCCGATGTCGGTTGCACAACAGTCTCTGGTGCTGTTTGCCGCAGAACGCGGTTACCTGAACGACGTCGAAGTCGCCAAAGTGGTGAGCTTCGAAGCCGCGCTGGTAGCCTATGCGGATCGCGAGCACGCCGAACTGCTGAACCACATCAACCAAACTGGCAACTTCAATGATGAGATCGAGGGCAAGTTGAAAGACGTCCTCGAGACCTTCAAGAAAACCCAGTCCTGGTAACGCCGAACGGTCCTGCTGTTGAAAGACAGCAGGCCGTCTGGCACTGAGGAGAAGCAGAGATGGCCGGCGCAAAAGAGATACGTAGTAAGATCGCTAGCGTGCAAAACACGCAAAAGATCACTAAAGCGATGGAAATGGTCGCCGCCTCCAAAATGCGTAAATCGCAGGATCGCATGGCGGCCAGCCGTCCTTATGCAGAGACCATGCGCAAAGTGATTGGTCACCTTGCGTTAGGGAATCTGGAGTACAAGCACCCGTACCTGGATGAGCGTGACGTTAAGCGCGTCGGGTATCTGGTGGTGTCTACTGACCGTGGTCTCTGCGGCGGCTTGAACATCAACCTGTTCAAAAAGCTGCTGGCGGAGATGAAAGCCTGGTCCGAAAAAGGCGTCGAAACCGACTTGGCGCTGATTGGCTCTAAAGCGGCCTCTTTCTTTGGTTCCGTGGGCGGCAACGTGGTTGCCCAGGTGACCGGCATGGGGGACAAACCTTCCCTGTCGGATCTGATCGGGCCGGTGAAAGTGATGCTGCAGGCCTACGACGAAGGTCGTTTGGACAAGCTGTACATTGTCAGCAACAAATTTGTTAATACGATGTCCCAAGAGCCGCAAGTGCTTCAGCTACTGCCGTTACCGCCAGCCGATGACGAAGAGCTGAAGAAAACGCCTTGGGATTACCTGTATGAACCCGATCCAAAAGTGCTGCTTGATACCTTGCTGCGCCGCTATGTGGAGTCGCAGGTTTATCAGGGCGTCGTGGAAAACCTGGCCAGCGAGCAGGCCGCACGAATGGTCGCGATGAAAGCCGCAACCGATAACGGCGGTAGCCTGATCAAAGAGCTGCAGTTGGTATACAACAAGGCGCGTCAGGCCAGCATCACTCAGGAACTCACCGAGATCGTTTCGGGAGCCTCCGCGGTTTAAGCTAGGTTTACGAATTACGTAGAGGATTCAAGATGGCTACTGGAAAGATTATCCAGGTAATCGGCGCCGTGGTGGACGTCGAGTTCCCTCAGGATGCCGTACCGAAAGTGTACGACGCCCTTGAGGTAGAAAACGGCACCGAAAAACTGGTGTTGGAAGTTCAGCAACAGCTGGGCGGTGGTGTGGTTCGCTGTATCGCAATGGGGACCTCCGACGGTCTGCGTCGCGGTCTGAAAGTGAACAACCTGGATCACCCGATTGAAGTGCCGGTGGGTAAAGCTACCCTGGGTCGTATCATGAACGTATTGGGTCAACCGATCGACATGAAAGGCGACATCGGCGAAGAAGAGCGTTGGGCGATTCACCGCGCGGCGCCAAGCTACGAAGAGCTGTCTAGCTCCCAGGAACTGCTGGAAACCGGTATCAAGGTAATGGACCTGATTTGTCCGTTCGCCAAGGGCGGTAAAGTCGGTCTGTTCGGCGGTGCGGGCGTAGGTAAAACCGTAAACATGATGGAGCTGATCCGTAACATCGCGATCGAGCACTCCGGTTATTCCGTGTTTGCGGGCGTGGGCGAGCGTACTCGTGAGGGTAACGACTTCTACCACGAAATGACCGACTCCAACGTTCTGGACAAAGTATCCCTGGTTTACGGCCAGATGAACGAGCCACCAGGTAACCGTCTGCGCGTTGCGCTGACCGGTCTGACCATGGCGGAGAAATTCCGTGACGAAGGCCGTGACGTTCTGCTGTTCGTTGACAACATCTACCGTTACACCCTGGCCGGTACCGAAGTGTCCGCACTTCTGGGCCGTATGCCATCCGCGGTAGGTTATCAGCCAACGCTGGCGGAAGAGATGGGCGTTCTGCAAGAACGTATCACCTCGACCAAGACCGGTTCCATCACTTCCGTACAGGCCGTTTACGTTCCTGCGGATGACTTGACTGACCCGTCTCCAGCCACCACCTTTGCGCACTTGGACGCAACCGTGGTACTGAGCCGTAACATCGCTTCTCTGGGTATCTACCCGGCCGTTGACCCGCTGGATTCCACCAGCCGTCAGCTGGATCCGCTGGTCGTTGGCCAGGAGCACTACGACGTAGCGCGTGGCGTGCAGTCCATTCTGCAACGCTACCAGGAACTGAAAGATATCATCGCGATCCTGGGTATGGACGAGCTGTCTGAAGAAGACAAGCTGGTCGTATCCCGTGCGCGTAAGATCCAACGCTTCCTGTCTCAGCCGTTCTTCGTGGCAGAAGTCTTCACCGGTTCTCCGGGCAAGTTCGTATCGCTGAAAGACACCATCCGTGGTTTCAAAGGCATTATGGACGGCGACTATGACCACCTGCCGGAGCAGGCGTTCTACATGGTTGGCACCATTGAAGAAGCAGTGGAAAAAGCCAAGAAACTGTAACGCCTTGAGAGGAGGGTGATATGGCTATGACTTACCATCTGGATGTAGTCAGCGCGGAAAAACAGATGTTTTCCGGCCTGGTGCAGAAGATCCAGGTGACAGGCAGCGAAGGTGAACTGGGGATCTTCCCTGGCCATGCGCCGCTGCTGACTGCCATCAAGCCTGGCATGGTGCGTATTGTTAAGCAGCACGGTGAAGAAGAGTTCATCTACCTGTCCGGCGGCATCCTCGAGGTGCAGCCGAGCGTGGTTACCGTGCTGGCGGACACTGCTATCCGTGGTACTGACCTCGACGAAGCGAGAGCGTTGGAAGCTAAGCGTAAAGCTGAAGAACACATTCGCAGCTCTCATGGCGATGTCGACTATGCTCAGGCATCCGCTGAACTGGCGAAAGCGATCGCAAAACTGCGCGTTATCGAGCTCACCAGAAAAGCGATGTAATGTTTGGGTGCTCTGCACCCAACTTTAAGAAAGCGGCCCATAGGGTCGCTTTTTTTTTACTTTAAAATAAGCATTTCGGCCCGGCTGGCAGAGTGGTGTATAACCCCTGATATCGGGCAAGAAACGTCGCCGAACGCCGACAGTTTTTTTGCCCTGGAGCTGAATTGGGCATGGTGGTGACAGACCACGCGCCGCGCGGCCTGCGCCGGGTTCGTGATGAGAAATATGTAGTAATATCGTCGCTAAACGGTTTTACTTTCGTCTATCAAAATGGAGTTATCAGGTTGCTTATGTCGAACAGCGCAATGAGCGTAGTTATCCTCGCCGCAGGCAAGGGTACGCGCATGTATTCCGATCTTCCCAAAGTGTTGCACCCGTTGGCCGGCAAGCCGATGGTGCAACACGTCATTGATGCCGCGATGAAGCTGGGTGCGCAACATGTTCACCTGGTATACGGCCACGGCGGCGATTTGCTGAAAAGCACGTTGACTGACGGCGCGCTGAACTGGGTGCTGCAGGCCGAGCAACTGGGTACCGGTCACGCAATGCAGCAGGCCGCGCCGCATTTTGCCGATGATGAAGACGTGCTGATGCTGTACGGCGACGTGCCGCTGATCTCCGTCGATACGCTGCAACGCCTGTTGGCGGCTAAACCGCAGGGCGGCATCGGCCTGCTGACGGTCAAGCTGGACGATCCGAGCGGCTATGGCCGCATCGTGCGTGAGAACGGCGACGTGGTGGGTATCGTCGAGCATAAAGACGCCAGTGAAGCGCAGCGGCAGATCAACGAGATCAATACCGGCATCCTGGTGGCGAACGGGCGCGATCTGAAACGCTGGCTGGGAATGTTGAATAACGACAACGCACAGGGCGAGTTTTACATCACCGATATCATTGCGTTGGCCCATGCCGACGGCAAGAAAATCGAAGCCGTGCACCCGTCGCGTTTAAGTGAAGTGGAAGGTGTGAACAACCGTCTGCAGCTGGCGACTCTGGAGCGCGTATTCCAGTCGGAACAGTCTGAAAAGCTGCTGTTGGCCGGCGTGATGCTGCTGGATCCGGCGCGTTTCGATCTGCGCGGGGAACTTGTTCACGGCCGTGACATCACTATTGATGCGAATGTGATTATCGAAGGTCACGTCAAGCTGGGCGATCGGGTGAGAATCGGCGCCGGCTGCGTGCTGAAAAACTGCGTGATCGGTGATGACTGCGAGATCAGCCCTTACAGCGTGCTGGAAGACAGCGTGCTGGAAGCAGACTGCACGGTTGGGCCGTTCGCCCGCTTGCGCCCAGGCGCGGAGCTGGCGGCAGGGGCTCACGTCGGCAACTTCGTGGAAATGAAAAAGGCGCGCCTGGGCAAAGGCTCCAAGGCCGGTCACCTCAGCTACCTGGGCGATGCTGAAATCGGCGATGACGTGAATATCGGCGCCGGCACCATCACCTGCAACTACGATGGCGCCAACAAGCACAAGACGCTGATCGGCGACGGCGTGTT
Organism: Serratia sp. BNK-33-b; assembly: GCF_048684565.1. NCBI lineage: Bacteria > Pseudomonadati > Pseudomonadota > Gammaproteobacteria > Enterobacterales > Yersiniaceae > Serratia > Serratia sp. BNK-33-b. Next base: position 4,955,516 of record NZ_JBLQTZ010000001.1, on the reverse strand, counting down.
CGTCGGTTCCGATACTCAGCTGGTGGCGCCGGTGTCGGTCGGCAAAGGCTCCACCATCGCCGCCGGCACCACGGTGACGCGCGATATCGCCGAGAACGAACTGGTGTTGAGCCGCGTCAAGCAGGTGCACATTCAGGGCTGGCAACGTCCGGTGAAGAAGAAGTCATAGTGTGTTTTGCGTTGGGCTCCGTTCACGAGCCCAATACAAAACATAATAATCCCCACCATCTACAGGCTCGGGGGCGCACGGTAAAAACCGGCAAAAATCAGGTCAAGGCATCGAAAGCGCCCATGAAGGGCGTTCATTAGGAATATAACTGAATGTGTGGAATTGTAGGCGCAGTAGCGCAACGTGATATCGCAGAAATCCTGTTGGAAGGTTTACGTCGTCTCGAGTACCGCGGTTATGACTCCGCCGGTCTGGCGGTGGTCGATGAAAAAGGCAACGTCAGTCGCCTGCGTCGCGTTGGCAAGGTACAAAAGCTGGCCGAAGCGGCGGAACAAACCGATCTGCACGGCGGTACCGGCATCGCTCACACCCGTTGGGCTACGCACGGTGAACCGACCGAAGCGAACGCGCACCCGCATGTTTCCGACTACATTACCGTGGTGCATAACGGCATCATCGAAAACCACGAGCCGCTGCGCGAACTGCTGATTGAACGCGGTTACCGTTTCAGCTCTGAAACCGATACCGAAGTGATTGCGCACCTGGTGCACTGGGAACAACTGCAAGGCGGTACGCTGCTGGAAGTGGTTCAGCGCGTGATCCCGCAGCTGCGCGGCGCTTATGGCACCGTGGTGATGGACAGCCGCGATCCGAGCGTGCTGGTCGCGGCGCGTTCCGGTAGCCCGCTGGTTATCGGCCGCGGCGTTGGGGAAAACTTTATCGCTTCCGATCAGCTGGCGCTGCTACCGGTCACCCGCCGCTTCATCTTCCTGGAAGAGGGCGACGTGGTGGAAGTGACTCGCCGCACCGTCAATATTTTCGACAAACAGGGCAACGCCATCGAGCGCCCTGAGATCGAGTCCCAGGTGCAGTATGACGCCGGCGACAAGGGCGCTTACCGCCACTACATGCAAAAAGAGATTTACGAACAGCCGCTGGCGCTGAAAAACACCCTGGAAGGGCGTTTCAGTCATGGCCAAATCAACCTGAGTGAGCTGGGGCCGCACGCCGACGAGCTGCTCGCCAAGGTGCAGCACGTGCAGATTATCGCCTGTGGCACTTCTTACCACTCCGGTATGGTGGCGCGTTACTGGTTCGAAGCGCTGGCCGGCGTGCCGTGCGATGTCGAGATCGCGTCCGAATTCCGTTACCGCAAATCGGCGGTGCGTCCGGGCAGCCTGATCATCACTCTGTCGCAGTCCGGCGAAACCGCCGACACTCTGGCGGCGCTGCGCCTGTCCAAAGAACTGGGTTATCTCGGTTCGCTGGCCGTTTGTAACGTTGCCGGCTCTTCGCTGGTGCGTGAATCCGATCTGGCGTTGATGACCAAAGCGGGCACGGAAATCGGCGTAGCCTCGACCAAAGCCTTCACCACGCAGCTCACCGTGCTGTTGATGCTGGTGGCGCGCCTGGGCCGTCTGAAAGGCATGGCGGAAAGCGTGGAGCACGAGATCGTGCATGGTCTGCAGGCGTTGCCGGCGCGTATCGAGCAGATGCTGTCGATGGATAAAGAGATCGAAGCGCTGGCGGAAGGCTTCTCCGACAAGCACCATGCGCTGTTCCTCGGCCGTGGCGATCAGTATCCGATCGCCATGGAAGGGGCGCTGAAGCTGAAAGAGATCTCCTATATTCACGCCGAAGCTTATGCGGCGGGCGAGTTGAAACACGGCCCGCTGGCGCTGATCGACGCCGATATGCCGGTGATTGTGGTGGCGCCGAACAACGAACTGCTGGAAAAGCTGAAGTCCAACATTGAAGAAGTGCGCGCGCGCGGCGGCCAGCTGTACGTGTTCGCCGATCAGGACGCCGGCTTCGTCAGCAGCGAAGGCATGACCATCATTCCTCTGCCGCACGTCGAGGAAATCGTCGCGCCGATCTTCTACACCGTGCCGTTGCAGCTGCTGTCTTACCATGTGGCGCTGATCAAAGGCACCGACGTTGACCAGCCGCGCAACCTGGCGAAGTCTGTCACCGTAGAGTAATTTGCCGCAGGTAAACTGCAAAAGCCGGCCTTAGCGCCGGCTTTTTTCATGAGTGACCTTAAAGATGACAGCGCTGCCGTTTCGGTGATAAACGTTGTCATATTCAAGCGGATAGGCCGCGCCAAGCCGGTTTTTTATTGCTTGGGAAATGTGCTGTTTCACGGCTAACCTTCTGATTTAAATACAAACAAGCACTCATTAAATGCACTGTAATATAACTGTCATATTGCGTACATTTTTCTGTCACCAAACTGTCCTATTTTCCCTCCTGCAGCAATACTTACTCTGATTAAAACGACTCGAAGTCGATTTTAAGTATCCCATTAGGAGGGATTATGAAACTGATGCGTACCACCGTCGCCAGTATTGTGGCAGCGACCTTCTCCCTGACCGCCGTGTCCGCGTTCGCTGCTGCCAGCCTGACCGGTGCAGGTGCGACATTCCCCGCTCCGGTTTACGCCAAGTGGGCAGATTCTTATCAGAAAGAAACCGGCAACAAAGTTAACTATCAGGGCATCGGCTCCTCTGGCGGCGTAAAGCAAATCGTGGCCAACACCGTTGACTTTGGCGCTTCCGACGCCCCGCTGTCTGACGACAAGCTGGCGGCCGACGGCCTGTTCCAGTTCCCGACCGTGATCGGCGGCGTGGTGCTGGCGGTGAATATCCCGGGCATCAAATCCGGCGAACTGACGCTGGACGGCAAAACCCTGGGCGATATCTACCTGGGCAACGTCAAAAAATGGAACGATCCGGCTATCACCAAGCTGAACCCAGGCGTGAAACTGCCTGACCAAAACATCGCCGTAGTGCGCCGCGCCGACGGTTCCGGCACTTCGTTCGTGTTCACCAGCTACCTGTCCAAAGCCAATGCGCAGTGGAAAGAAAAGATTGGCGCCGGTTCTACCGTTAACTGGCCGACCGGTCTGGGCGGTAAAGGCAACGACGGCATCGCCGCCTTCGTTCAGCGTCTGCCAGGCTCTATCGGCTACGTAGAATACGCTTACGCCAAGCAGAACAACCTGGCTTACACCAAGCTGGTGTCCGCTGACGGCAAACCGGTCAGCCCGACTGAAGAGAGCTTCAGCAACGCCGCCAAGGGTGCAGATTGGAGCAAAACCTTTGCTCAGGATCTGACTGACCAGAAAGGCGACAACGTGTGGCCAATCACCTCCACCACCTTCATCCTGGTGCACAAAGAGCAGAAAAACCCTGTTCAGGGCGCCGAAGTGCTGAAGTTCTTCGACTGGGCCTACAAAACCGGTGCAAAACAAGCTAACGAGCTGGATTACGCCACCCTGCCGGCAGAAGTGGTTGAGCAGGTGCGTGCGGCCTGGAAAACCAACGTAAAAGACAGTTCAGGTAAAGCGCTGTACTAACAACGCAGGGGCGCGGGTTCGCCGCGCCCCACACAGTTCTTCAGGCTCCGATCCCGGTTGGGGCTGCCAGGGTTCAAACAGAGAGTAATCTATGGCTGAGTACAAGCCGACCATCAAAGCACCGGGCAAAAACGGTGACATCATTTTCAGCGCGCTGGTGAGACTGGCTGCGCTGATTACCCTATTGTTGCTGGGCGGCATCATCGTTTCGCTGATCTTCGCCTCCTGGCCAAGCATGCAGAAATTCGGCTTTGCGTTCCTGTGGACCAAAGAGTGGGACGCGCCGGCGGAGCAGTTCGGCGCGCTGGTGCCGATCTACGGCACCGTGGTCACCTCGCTTATCGCGTTGATCATCGCCGTGCCGGTGAGCTTCGGCATCGCGCTGTTCCTGACCGAACTGGCGCCGAACTGGCTGAAGCGGCCGCTGGGCATCGCCATTGAGCTGCTGGCGGCCATTCCGAGCATCGTCTACGGCATGTGGGGACTGTTCGTGTTCGCCCCGCTGTTCGCCGAATACTTCCAGACGCCGGTGGGCGACGTGCTGTCGGGCATTCCAATCGTCGGCGAGCTGTTCTCCGGCCCGGCCTTCGGCATCGGCATCCTGGCCGCCGGGGTGATCCTGGCGATCATGATCATTCCTTACATCGCCGCAGTGATGCGCGACGTGTTCGAACAGACCCCGGTGATGATGAAAGAGTCGGCCTACGGCATTGGCTGCACCACCTGGGAAGTCATCTGGCGCATCGTGCTGCCGTTCACCAAAAACGGCGTCATCGGCGGGGTGATGCTGGGCCTGGGCCGTGCGCTGGGGGAGACCATGGCGGTGACCTTTATCATCGGCAACACTTACCAGCTCGACAGCGCTTCGCTGTACATGCCGGGCAACAGCATCACCTCGGCGCTGGCCAACGAATTCGCCGAAGCCGAGTCCGGCGTGCACACCGCCGCACTGATGGAGCTGGGCCTGATTCTGTTTGTTATCACCTTTATCGTGCTGGCGCTGTCGAAACTGATGATCATGCGTCTGGCCAAGAATGAGGGGCGTTAACATGGCGACGATGGATATGCAAAACGCAGTCGTTCTGGCGGAAAGCCGCCGCAAAATGCAGGCCTGGCGCCGGCAGAAAAATCGCCTCGCGCTGTTCCTGTCGATGGCGACCATGGCGTTCGGGCTGTTCTGGCTGATCTGGATCCTGATCGCTACCGTCACCAAAGGCTTCGACGGCATGTCGCTGGCGCTGTTCACCGAGATGACCCCGCCGCCGAATACCGCGGGCGGCGGCCTGGCCAACGCCATCGCCGGCAGCGGCCTGTTGATCCTGTGGGCGACCCTCTTCGGTACGCCGCTGGGCATCATGGCCGGCATCTACCTGGCGGAATACGGCCGTAAATCTTGGCTGGCGGAAGTGATCCGCTTTATCAACGACATCCTGCTGTCCGCACCGTCGATCGTGGTGGGCCTGTTCGTTTACACCATCGTGGTGGCGAAGATGGAACACTTCTCCGGTTGGGCCGGCATCGTGGCGCTGGCGTTGCTGCAGGTGCCGATCGTCATTCGCACCACCGAGAACATGCTGAAGCTGGTGCCGGATACGCTGCGCGAGGCCGCCTATGCCCTGGGCACGCCGAAATGGCGCATGATTTCCGCCATCACGCTGAAGGCGTCGGTGTCCGGCATCATCACCGGCGTGCTGCTGGCGATTGCGCGCATCGCGGGGGAAACCGCGCCGCTGCTGTTCACCTCGCTGTCGAACCAGTTCTGGAGCACCGACCTGATGCAGCCGATCGCCAACCTGCCGGTGACCATCTTCAAATTCGCCATGAGCCCGTTCGCCGAATGGCAACAGTTGGCCTGGGCCGGGGTGCTGTTGATCACCCTGTGCGTACTGTTACTGAATATCCTGGCGCGCGTAATTTTCGCCAAGAAAAAGCATTCGTAAAATTTTGAGCGCCGCTTTGGCGGCGCTGATGAAAAGAGAGAAGTCTTGATGAGTATGGTTACTGACGCTTCCAGCAGCAAAATTCAGGTACGCGATCTGAACTTCTACTACGGCAAATTCCATGCGCTGAAGAACATCACGCTGGATATCGCCAAGAACAAGGTCACCGCGTTTATCGGCCCATCCGGCTGCGGCAAATCCACCCTGCTGCGCACCTTTAACAAGATGTACCAGCTGTACCCGGAACAGCGTGCGGAAGGCGGCATTCTGCTGGACGGCCAGAACATCCTGACCGACAACTCGGATATCGCGTTGCTGCGCGCCAAGGTCGGCATGGTGTTCCAGAAGCCGACGCCGTTCCCGATGTCGATTTACGACAACATCGCTTTCGGCGTTCGCCTGTTTGAAAAGCTGTCGCGCGCCGATATGGACGAGCGCGTGCAGTGGGCGCTGACCAAGGCCGCGTTGTGGAACGAAACCAAGGACAAGCTGCACCAGAGCGGCTACAGCCTCTCCGGCGGCCAGCAGCAGCGTCTGTGCATCGCCCGCGGCATCGCCATTCGTCCGGAAGTGCTGTTGCTGGATGAGCCTTGCTCGGCGCTGGATCCGATCTCTACCGGCAAGATTGAAGAGCTGATCAGTGAACTGAAGGCCGATTACACCGTGGTGATCGTGACGCACAACATGCAGCAGGCAGCGCGCTGCTCCGACTCTACCGCATTTATGTATCTGGGCGAGCTGATCGAGTTCAGTGATACTGATAACCTGTTCACTGCGCCGCAGAAAAAGCAGACTGAAGACTACATCACTGGCCGTTATGGTTGATAGGAAGCATCATGGATAACCTGAATTTAAACAAACACATTTCCGGCCAGTTCAACGCAGAGCTCGAGCATATCCGCACCCAGGTGCTGACCATGGGCGGGCTGGTGGAGCAACAGCTGACCGACGCCATCACCGCGATGCACAATCAGGATGGCGAGTTGGCCAAGCGCGTAATTGAAGGCGACGCCAAGGTCAACATGATGGAAGTGGCGATCGACGAAGCGTGCGTGCGCATCATCGCCAAGCGCCAGCCGACCGCCAGCGATCTGCGCCTGGTGATGGCGATCATCAAAACCATTTCCGAGCTGGAGCGCATTGGCGACGTGGCGGACAAGATCTGCCGCACCGCGCTGGAAAAGTTCTCGCACCAGCATCAGCCGCTGCTGGTCAGTCTGGAGTCGCTGGGGCGCCACACCGTGCAGATGCTGCACGACGTGCTGGACGCGTTCGCGCGCATGGATCTGGACGAAGCGATCCGTATTTACCGCGAAGATAAAAAGGTCGACCAGGAATACGAAGGCATCGTGCGTCAGCTGATGACCTACATGATGGAAGACTCGCGCACCATTCCGAGCGTGCTGACCGCGCTGTTCTGCGCCCGCTCTATCGAGCGTATCGGCGACCGCTGTCAGAACATCTGCGAATTTATCTTCTATTTCGTCAAGGGGCAGGATTTCCGTCATTTGGGCGGCGATGCCCTGGAAAAGCTGCTCTCTCCGGGCGGTAAAGACGAAAAGGCCGACTAACTCTTTCCGGGTAATATCCTTCAAAGGCGCGGTTTCCCGCGCCTTTATTCCATCTTAAGCGCGTAAAGATAAAAAGGTTATAAATATAGCTTTTTATATTATTTCCTGACCTATGTGGCGCTTGCTAGCTTATTCGCCAGCAGGACATCAACCACTTAGGAGCTTTCTATGAAACATCGCGCTTTGGCCTTAACGTTGTTAGCCAGTCTGACCGGCCTCGCCGCCGGCGCCGCGCACGCGGACAAACTTGACGATATCAAGCAAGCCGGCGTGGTGCGTATCGCGGTGTTCGACAGCAACCCGCCGTTCGGCTACATCGATCCGCAGAGCAAAAAGCTGGTGGGCTACGATGTGGACGTCGCCGACGCGATCGGCAAAGCGCTGGGGGTGAAAGTGGAGCTGCGCGCCACCAACCCGGCCAACCGCATTCCGCTGCTGGTGTCGAAGAAGGTTGACCTGATTGCCGCCAACTTCACCATTACCGACGAGCGCGCCAAGGAAGTGAACTTCAGCGTGCCGTATTTCGCCACCGGCCAGAAATTCATCGCCCGCAAAGGCGTATTGAAAACCCCGGAAGACATCAAGAAGCTGCGCATCGGCGCGGACAAGGGCACGGTGCAGGAAATCACCCTGCGCGAGCGTTTCCCGACGGCGAAAGTGATCTCTTACGATGATACCCCGCTGGCGTTCGTGGCGCTGCGCAACGGCAACGTGCAGGCGATCACTCAGGACGACGCCAAGCTGGTCGGCCTGCTCGGCAACCTGCCGGCGGCGCAGAAGGCGGAATTTGAAATTTCGCCGTTCAGCCTGACCAAAGAGTATCAGGGCGTGGGCATTCCCAAGGGCGAAGATCGCTTGACCGCCGCGGTGAATGAGACGCTGATCAAGCTGGAAAACGACGGCGAAGCGGTTAAGATTTACGATCGCTGGTTCGGGCCGGAAACCAAATCCGCCCAGCCGCGCGGCGATTTCAAAATCGCGCCTTTGGATCAGCAACCGAAAGCCTGATTTAACCGCTCGCGGTGAGATCGGTACGGAGGGGCGCAGCTTGCTGCGCCCCTGATGCATTCTGCAAGACAAGGATTGAACATGAACCTGGACTGGCTGCTGGCGCCGCAATACCTGAACTGGCTGTGGCACGGCTTTCTGCTGACGCTGTGGCTTTCCGCCTGCGCGGGCCTGGCGGCCACGCTGTTGGGCTTCGTGCTGGCGGCGATGCGCGACAGCAGCCTGCGGCCGTTGCGTTGGCTGGCGATGGGGTACAGCTCGTTGTTTCGCAATACGCCGCTGCTGGTGCAGCTGTTCTTCTGGTACTTCGCCGCCGGGCAAATCCTGCCGTCCGCCGCCATGCAGTGGCTGAACAGCGCACATCAGGTCGGCCCGCTTGAGTGGCCGTCGTTCGAGTTTCTCGCCGGTTTCTTCGGCCTGACGCTGTACTCCACCGCCTTTATCGCCGAAGAGATCCGCTCCGGCATTCGCGGCGTCGCCGGCGGGCAGAAATATGCCGCTCAGGCGCTGGGGCTGACCGGCTGGCAGGCGATGCGCTACGTGGTGCTGCCGCAGGCGCTGAAAATCGCGCTGCCGCCGCTGCTGGGGCAATACATGAACGTGATCAAGAACTCGTCGCTGACCATGGCGATCGGCGTTGCCGAACTCTCTTACGCCTCGCATCAGGTCGAAACCGAAACCCTGCGCACCTTCCAGGCGTTCGGCGTGGCGACGGTACTGTATATCGCCATCATCGCGCTGCTGGAAGGTTGGGGCATGTGGCGACAACAGCGTAAACCGCTGGGAGGACATTGAGATGGATTTCAGCGTGATTCACGACAACCTGGGTTACCTGCTGTGGGGCACCTGGCCGGATGGGCCGCTGGGCGGCGCGGCGCTGACGTTGGCGATCAGCCTGATGGCCGGCGTGGCCTCGGCGGTGCTCGGCACCTTACTCGGCGTGGCGCTAGCAATGTCGCGCGGCGTCGCCGCCGGGCTGCTGGCGGCGGTGTTGGGCTTTTTCCGCGCCATTCCGGTCATCATGCTGATCTTCTGGACCTATTTCCTGCTGCCGATGGTGTTTGGCGTCGAGATCCCGGAAATTACCACCGTGGTGTGTGCGCTGGCGCTGATCGCCTCGGCCTATCTGGCACATGCGGTGAAGGCCGGCATCGCCGCGATCGGTCCCGGCCAGTGGCAGGCCGGGCTTTCTCTGGGGCTGACGCGCTGGCAGACGCTGCGCATGATCGTGCTGCCGCAGGCGCTGCGCATGATGGTGCCGTCGTTCATCAACCAGTGGATTTCTCTGATCAAAGACACCTCGTTGGCTTATATCGTCGGCGTTGGCGAATTGACCTTCCTGGCGACCCAGGTCAACAACCGCAGCATGGTCTATCCGATGGAAGTGTTCCTGTTTGTGGCGCTGGTCTATTTCGTATTCTGCCTGGCGCTCGATCTGCTGGCCAACGCGGTCAACCGCCGCTTCGGCGCGCAAACCCGCGCGCTGAAGCGGTCCTGGCGCTGGTGGCGCAACAAGCCGCCGTTGCCGGCCAGTTAATCGGCCGTCAGCCGCCAGCCGCGTTCGCGCCACAGCGCGGGCAATTGAGCCAGGTCGTCAAACGTGGTCACCAGCGGGTGATCGATCGGCGGATTATGCGGATCGGCGCAGAAGTAAAAGACCGGAATGCCGGCATTGATGCCGGCCTGCGCGCCGGCGGGCGAATCGTCCACCAGGATGCAGCGCGTCACCGGCACCCGCATCTGTTCGGCGGCGTGAAACACGATCGCCGGATCCGGCTTCCAGCGCTGAATGTCATAGCCGCTGAACAACCGGTCATCAAAATAAGGCAGCATGCCGGTCAGGCCGAGCGAGTGCTGCATCTTGCTGACCGGCCCGTTGGAGACGGTGCAGACAGGCACCGTCACCTGCGCCAGCAGCTCGCGGGCGCCGGCAATCTGTTGCAGCTCGCTGTCGAACAGCCGCGCCACTTCCTGCCGATACAGCGGCTCCAGCGTCTCTTTTTCCAGGTCAGTGCCCTGCTCGGCATTGACCCGATCGATAATCTCGTACAGCTTCACCCCTTTGTATTTCTTGAATACCTCTTCCAGCGACAGATGAATGCCGTAGTGGGCGAACATATGGACATAGGCTTTGCTGCACAGCACTTCGCTGTCCACCAGCGTGCCGTCGCAGTCGAACAAAATGCAGTCAATCTGATTCATGCGGGACAGGTTCCTTTGGGTTAACGCCGCTGAGGCGACTCAGCGATCACTTGATCAGGTTACGCGCCTTGAGATCGTGCAAAATCAGCGCGGCGACGTGTGAGCACTGCGGCAGATCGCGGCTGTCGCACCACTTCAGCTCGGCGATTTCGGCGGCGGGCTGCAACTGCCCGGTAAAGTCGGCCTGGTAGCAGCGAATGCGCACCTGGGTACCGTCCTGCTTGCCGTCCGCCGGGCCGGTGAACTCGCCGTAAAACGCGATGGATTGCGACAGCAGCGCAACGGTCAGCTCTTCGTCGATTTCGCGGCACAGCGCCTGTTCGTCGGTTTCGTCCGCTTCGCGCTTTCCGCCCGGCATATAAAACAGCGTCTTGTTGTGCGAGCGCACCAGCGCCACTTTGTCATCTTTCAGCGCGATCAACGCCAGCTTATCGATAAAGGTCGAAGACATGCGGATTCCTGTTTTAACGGATAGGGATAGAGGGGCGATAGGCCATTTTATCGGCCGTGCCGGCAAACGGCAACGCAGCGGGCGGCAAGGGGGATGAATGCCTGTAAATACAAGCCGTTGACGCGTTTAGCCGTAAAGACGGCGAAAAAAACCTGTGACCGGCGTCAAAAGCCCCACTTTTTGTTATAGGATAGCCGGCGACTGTCCATTCCCATTTTCGGAATTCTGATAATGACCAAACCAGTATCTGGCCTTGACGCTGAGCAAGGCTTGCTTGGGCGCGTGTTTAAACTCAAGCAACATGGCACGACGGCGCGTACGGAAACGATTGCCGGTATCACCACCTTCCTCACCATGGTGTATATCGTGTTCGTTAACCCGCAAATTTTGGGCGCAGCGGGCATGGATACCCAGGCAGTATTTGTCACCACCTGTTTGATCGCCGCCTTCGGCAGCATCTTTATGGGCCTGCTGGCAAACCTGCCGGTGGCGCTGGCGCCGGCGATGGGCCTGAACGCCTTCTTCGCCTTCGTAGTGGTCGGGGCGATGGGCATTTCCTGGCAGGTGGGCATGGGCGCCATCTTCTGGGGCGCGGTCGGCCTGCTGTTGCTGACCATTTTCCGCATCCGTTACTGGATGATCGCCAACATTCCGGTCAGCCTGCGCGTCGGCATCACCAGCGGCATCGGGCTGTTCATCGGCATGATGGGGCTGAAAAACGCCGGCATCGTGGTGGCCAACCCGGACACGCTGGTGACCATCGGCAGCCTGACCTCGCACAACGTGCTGCTGGGGGCGCTCGGCTTCTTCATCATCGCCGTGCTCTCTTCGCGCAACTTCCATGCGGCGGTGCTGGTGTCGATCGTGGTCACCACCCTGATCGGCTGGATGCTGGGCGACGTGAAATACGGCGGCCTGTTCTCCCTGCCGCCGAGCATCACCTCGGTGGTGGGCCAGGTCGACGTGGCCGGCGCGCTGAACATCGGGCTGGCCGGGGTCATCTTCTCGTTTATGCTGGTGAACCTGTTCGACTCTTCCGGCACCCTGATCGGCGTCACCGATAAAGCCGGCCTGACCGACAGCCAGGGCAAGTTCCCGCGCATGAAGCAGGCGCTGTACGTTGACAGCATCAGCTCAGTGGCCGGTTCGCTGGCGGGCACCTCTTCCGTGACCGCTTACATCGAAAGCTCGTCCGGCGTCGCCGTCGGCGGCCGCACCGGTCTGACGGCGGTGGTCACCGGCCTGCTGTTCCTGCTGGTGATCTTCCTGTCGCCGTTGGCGGGCATGGTGCCGGCTTATGCCGCCGCCGGCGCGCTGATCTATGTCGGCGTGCTGATGACCTCCAGCCTGGCGCGGGTGAAGTGGGACGATCTGACCGAAGCGGTACCGGCGTTTGTCACCGCGGTGATGATGCCGTTCAGTTTCTCGATCACCGAAGGCATCGCGCTCGGCTTTATCTCCTACTGCGTGATGAAGCTCGGCACCGGCCGCTGGCGTGAAATCAGCCCGTGCGTGGTGGTCGTGGCGCTGCTGTTCGTGCTGAAGATCGTCTTCGTCGACGGCCATTGACAGGCCAAAGGGCCGACGCCCGTCGGCCCTGAAACCCTAGACGCCCGGCGTCGCATCCGGCGCCTGATCCAACACCCACTGCAACGGCCGCCTGAAGCGCGCCTGCCAACTGCCGGCGGCATCCTCTCCCTGGGCGAAGTGCAGCGTTTGCACCTGATTATCCTCCCCGAACAGATTGGCGAAGTGCAATGCCAGCGCCTGTTCGCTGAAATTCTGCCGATCGTAATACGCCATCACGATTTTCTTTTGCGCCGCCAGCGACTGCTGGGCCGGCTTGATCTCGCCGTTGGGGGCGATCAAGAGCGCGCCGGCATAAAACTGCGGGTACTTGGCGATCAGGTTGGCGGCGTGCAACGCGCCCTGGCCGCGGGCGCTGAGGTAAATCCGCCGGGGATCCAGCTTTAGCTGCGGAGCCAGCTGTTGCAGCGTACGCTGAATGGCGGTTTGGGTGCTCTCGTCGCTGTAATTCGACCAGCGGAAGCTGTTTTCCGACAGCATCTGCGTGCCGTTGAGCTCGATGTAGGCCACGCCCATTTCGCCGAACAGCAGCCGCTCCTCGGGGCTGATGGCGGCGGCTTTGCCGTAGGTATGCAGGAAGATCACCGTTGGCCACCCTTCGGGTGGCGTTTCGCCGTCCGGTATCGCGTAGCTGGCCTTGCCTTCATAGCGGCGAGCGTGCTGCAGATAGCGCGCTTTGGTGGCGGCCAGGATAGATTGGTAGGTGGCGGAGTGCTGGATGCTGTTGAAGGCGTCGTCCTCCAGCAGGTTGTAGTAGTACCACAGGCCGCGGTCGGCGCTCAGCTGCAGGTAGCGCTCCGCCAGCTCGGTTTGCCCTTTCTCCGCCGACGACACCGCCAGCTGGTAGGGCGCCCAGACATTGCGGCCGTCTTCGCGCATCAGCGTCAGGTACAGCGACATGGCGCCCAGTTTTTTATCTTCCTGGTTTTGCGCGGATCGCGACAGCTGGGCGTTGAGCGCGCTGTGCGCAGGCAGCTCCAGCGGTTCTTCACCGGCGGGATAACGCATGTCTGCGGCGAAAGCGGGACTGGTGATGGAAACGAAAAATAACGCTAAAATGAAAAAATACATGATGCTATGGCTTTAATTTCAATAAATTGACGGACGTCATGTCCTGTTGCGGCGCCCCGCGGGCGCCGCGAGACCTTCACTCCACGCGGCGAATAAAATCGCTGAACGCGGACAGCTGGCCGGTCAGGAAATCCAGCGTTCCCTGATCGCTCAGTTCACCGGCCTGTTCATCGACCTTGCTTTGGATCACGCCGCCCATAAACTCAGGCTTGTTCATTACCATCGCATCGAGGAACACCAGGATCTGACGCAGATGGTATTGGCAGCGCGCGCCGCCGATCGGCCCCATTGAGCTGGTTTGAATGGCCACCGGCTTGCCGGCCAGCGGCTGATTCGGTACGCGAGACAGCCAATCGATGGCGTTTTTCAACCCGCCGGGCACGGAATAGTTGTATTCGGGGGTGACGATGATCACGCCGTCGGCCTGGCGGATCTGCTCTGCTATCGCTTCGACTGCGGCAGGGAAGCCTTCACCCTGTTGCATGTCGGCGTCGTACAGCGGGATATCGCGGATGGAGGGCAGCGCTTCAATGGTGACGCCCTGCGGAGCCAGGCCAGGCAGGGCGCGGGCCACCATGGCGTTGTAGGAGCCTTTGCGCAGGCTGCCGAGTAGAGTGACGATTTTTAAGGCTTGGTCTGACATGGTGATTCTCCCTTTCGAATGAGCAGATTCAGCGTACAACATGGGCGAATAGTAGGCTAAAGCGCGGGTCGAGAATAGGCGATTGCTCAACATTTAGCTGTCTTTACAATTTAATCCAGTAACTCGTGCGGTAAAGACCGCGTTATCCGCTTTGCGCCGCGTCAACCTGGCGTCTTCAGGCCCGTCAGTTTAACGAAGCGTGAGGATGCCGCCGGGCTGCGCGGCGAGATTTCCCCGTCTTTGTGCAGGCCGCCGCGCTCTTCGTAGCGCCAGCACAGCAGGCGATCCAGCTCGGGGCTGCCGGCGCAGGCCCAGCTCAGATATTCGTCGGCGTCGCTCATCACCTGAACGTCCGGCGTGGCGCTGGAGCGCAGGTGACCGGAGAAGGGATGCAGACGTAGCGTGGATTGGCCGCTGTTGCCGAGGCCGGAAATTTTCAGCACGCTTTGCCGAATGCTCCACAGCTGAGTCTCCGCCTCCAGCCGATCGTCCTGCGCGCCGATCCAGGCACTTTCCGCCGGCGTCTGATGCGCGTTCTGCAGCGCGCTTTGCCGGCTGCCGCGCGCCCGCATCACTTCGATATCCAGTCCGACTTTGCCCTCGTCGCTAAGCAGCACGCCCACGGTGTTGCTGGCATAGGCGAGGCTAAAATCGGGCAACTGATGATCGGCGAAGCAGGGGCGGCCGGTCGGCGTGGTGGCGATGGGGGGCAGCGTCGGCAGGCCGTACAGGTAGAACATCATTTCGGCGAGCAGAATGCGCCCTTGCAGGTAACGCGTGCGGCGCTTAACGGAAAAGGTGCGGGTGGCGGCTATCACTTCGTCGGAGAGTCTCTGGGTATCCAGAACAGCGGAGGCCGGGGTCCATCGGGCAAAATGACACGCCATTGTTCACTCCATGACAGAGGGTCGCTAAGAACGCAGGGGTGTTAGATTAAGACTAAGTTGAGGATTTATCATTAAAAAACACTATGCGGATTATCCGATTTGTTGGCTTTTGCGCTGTGCAGGAGGGCATGGGGGCATGCAAGGCGAAGGTTATTCAGACCTCAAATCGCGTTGCGTAACGGGGTCGTGCATAAAATTAATCAGTTCCGAAGCCAGCCGCTTTCGAATCGACGGCGTCCAATGAACCCATAAAATATCGCCTGATAAGAAAAAGTTGGCGGAGAGAGCAGGATTCGAACCTACGACACGATGACTCGTGTGGATTTAAGAAACGGTTAGTTTCTTAAATCTGGCTTAAACCACTCGCCCACCTCTCCGCGTTCGTTTGTTGGAAATATAAAACCACATAATTAAAATGGTTAAAATAACCTGAACTTGAAAATGTGAGCAAACCCACAAAAACCCTATTTATTGTGTGTGTTTATTAATTATCAGAGTCAGGTCACTAAATTTACATTAGCTATTGTTATAAAAAGTTGGCGTCATTGGCTACGAATAGGGAAGAAGGGTATGCCAGATCTCGAATTAATGCCGCTGCAAAGCGCCGATTTTTATAAGACAGCTGAACGTGTTGTTTTTAAAGAATATAAATGTAACTGCAAAAAAGGTTGGAAGGGTGAAGATCGCTTTATCGTCTACAAAGCCGATCAGAATAGGATCGCTGAGGTTATCAACAATGAGGTTTCAAATAACAACGTTGAAGATCTCATCGCGCTGGCATCGTCTTTTTTGACGGATAAGGTGGTGATTTCCGGCGGGCATACCGTGGTTAATTTGGACGATCGTTTTTCTGTCAGCAGTGAAGTGGAAAAGTCTGCGCGCTTCTGCATTGACTACATTGCCGAATCCATCAGACGGCTCAGTGTTCAGCCTGACTTCTTGATGGAAATAAATGATTTCTATATGGAAAAAAGCGATGGCAGCGAGATAGACGGCGCTAACGAATTCAGGAAGATGGCGACATCGCCGTACATTATTCCGGAAAAAATAAACGACTACATTCTGGCGTCGAATCAACGTCATGGCATTGATATAAATGCATTTTATGTCAGTGAAAAAAACATGGCGGATCGCTTTAAACGCCACATTAAAAACCGTATGGATAAAGAGGCGTATTTTCAGCGCCAAGACGGAAATGTGAAGATGACGGTGGGTGAACACACGTTTGATATCATCAAGGAAAATAAACCGACCTGCGCGGCGGGAAATGCTGCGACGTTCAGGGCTATTCGGTATCGCATTTCCCCCAATAAAATCTTTGATAATTACACGTCGCATATTGGCGTTTTTCCGCTGTGTTCACGCGTCAACGTGCTTAACGGCTATCGTGCGGCCGCGACTTTTTACGATAACTTCGCTTTGCCTTCTTTACTGGTCTTCTTCGGCAAATCCTGTTTCGAATGACATTTTTGTGCCAGCTGGCTATGCGTCACGCATAGCCATGATGGTCGAGCATCATCATGAAAATCTCACACCTGTATTGGCCTGTCACTTTCTTCTCCACGGCATTTGGCGCCGGGATTTTCTTTTTGCCGCAGGCGGTGGGGCCGGGCGTGCTGGGGATGAAAGTGTTCATGCTGTTTATCGTTATCGCCATGTCGGTATCGATGATGGCGCACTATCTTTTTTTCAAATTCATCATTTCGCACCCGGAGAAAGATTTCCTGGCGGCATCATCGACATTTATCGGCGAGCGGGCAGCGGCAATCGTCTGTGTGCTGTTTATTTTGTCGATGATTATTATCGTGCTGATAAATTTCATCACCTTGGTCAACGTCGTCGCGTCTTTTTTCCACAACGGATTCTGGGTCAGGGGCGGCATTTCGCTGTTGCTGAGTGCCGCGCTGTCGGCGGCATGGTTGGCGTTTAGTCAGCGAATCGAGCACCTGATTTCCAGAATGGCACTGGTTTCTATCGTACTGGTGGCGATCCTGGCGGTGTTTTTCCTGTTACAACCTGCGGGGGGGCAGCAGGCGGTGCAGGCGCCGCCTGGCATTTCATTGCAGACGTGGCTGCTGCTGCCGATTTTTCTTTTTACATTTAACTTTACCCCGTGCATCCAACGCTTTGCGAAAAGCGCCTTACGACCGCAGGCGCGCAGTATTCTGTTTGGCAAGGTACTGATCATGGCGTTTATCGTCATGATCGTTATCGCCATCAGCCGTTTGCTGACGCTGGAGGACATCTCAATCATTAACAGCCGCAATGTGGATGCGCTGTTTTATACCGCCGGTTTGACCGGCAACGCCACGGCGTGGTTAGGCGCTGCCCTGTTGCTGTGTTTACTGACCGGCGGCGCCTATATCGGCACGTTGACCGGCGTGATCGATGGCATTACGTCCTTCGGCGTGGCGGGCAAAAAGAGAATCATCGCAGGGAATATCGTTGTCTGTACGTTTATTGGCGCGATCAACCCGAGCATTATCAAGATCATCTCGGGCTGGTCGATACCCGTTATCGTGATGACCGTCTTTTTCATCCCATCACTGTATTTTTTGCTACGGGGCGGCGGCTGGCAAAAGGGGATCGGCGTCGTCGTGCTGGGCTGCGGGATCGCGGTAATCGCAACGTTGTTGGTGTAAAGCGGCACGCTTAATCCAGAACCAGCCTATCGCCGGTGGCCGGCGCGATCCCTTCCGGCAGCCATAGCCGGCCCCAGGCGCCGGTACAGTGGCAGCCCATAATCTTTTCCGGCTGATGCTGGCGCAAAAAACGGCGGACGCGCCAGAGCGTGCGCGGGGAAGCGCAGCGTAGATGAAAACCGCCGATCAAGGCGTGGATCCGATCGATCCCGGTGATTTGCTGGCAATGGCGCACGATATTCACGATCCCGCGGTGCCCACAGCCGGTCACGATCACCAGACCGCGATCCGATTTGTAAATCAGCACCCCTTCGTCAATAACGTAATCTACCGCTGCGTTCTCCCCGGCGATCACCCCGTAGGCGCGGGGTGCGGGCACCACGATTTCGCCTGACCACATAAAGCGATCGCCGATCGCCAGCGGTTCGCGGCTGTATTGCATGCGGTGGCGCGAGTAGTCGATATCCAAAGAGAGCTTTTTGATTTTCCGAGTGTGGCCCAGCACCTTCAGCGCCGCATAGCGCTCATCGCCGACCTGCGGGTGGCAGATGATACGGCTGTTGTCTGGCAGCCAGGCGACGCCGCCGCAGTGGTCATAGTGGCCGTGGGAGAGCACCGTCGCGGTGATACGGGAGAGATCGACACCCATCAGCGCCGCATTGCGCAGAAAGCTGTCGTCGGGGCCGGTATCGAACAGTATGGACGTCGTATCATCCTCAATCAGCAGGCTTAACCCGGCCTTGGCCTGCAATAGCGGGTTGGCGCCGGCGGCGCGGCGGTTTTCCAGCAGTACCCTGAGGGTCAATGCCATGTTGACTCGTTCCTGAGAGAGATTCCTGACTGGCCAGTATAGCGCGGGACGCTGCGGCGGCTCTGTGAGCCGGCGCGCAGAGCGAGAGCGGAAAAGAAAAACGGCCGGAACAAGGGCTTGTCCCGGCCGTGAAGGTGTCTGGCGGTGTTACTTGCCGATACAGAAGCTGGAGAAAATGCGGCCCAGCAGGTCGTCGGAGGTGAATTCACCGGTGATTTCACTCAAGGCCAGCTGTGCCTGGCGCAGTTCTTCGGCCAACAGCTCCCCCGCGTAAGCGCTCACTAACTGTTCTTTGCCCTGCACCAGGTGCTGCGCCGCCAGTTCCAGCGCCTGCAGGTGGCGGCGGCGCGCCAGGAAGCCGCCTTCCATGTTGCTGGTGAAGCCCATGCTCTGTTTAAGATGATCGCGCAGCACATCGACGCCTTCGCCGGTGCGGGCCGACAGGCGAATAAGTGAGTGGTTATTCACTTCCGTCAGACCCAGCGTTTCACCGGTGATGTCGGCCTTATTGCGCACCACGGTGATCGGCAACGTGTCTGGCAGGCGCGCCATAAACTCCGGCCAGATCTCCGCCGGCTCGGTGGCGGCGGTGGTGGTGCCGTCAACCATAAACAGCACCCTGTCGGCCTGTTCGATTTCGTTCCATGCACGTTCGATGCCGATGCGCTCCACTTCGTCGCTGGCGTCGCGCAGGCCGGCGGTGTCGATGATGTGCAGCGGCATGCCGTCGATATGGATATGTTCGCGCAAGACGTCGCGGGTGGTGCCGGCGATATCGGTGACGATCGCCGCCTCGCGCCCGGCCAACGCATTGAGCAGGCTCGATTTGCCGGCGTTGGGGCGCCCGGCGATCACCACCTTCATCCCTTCACGCAGCAGGCTGCCCTGGCGCGCTTCGCCTCGCACGCTGTCCAGATCCGCCATGACGTCGTTGAGCTGCGCCTCGATTTTACCGTCGGACAGGAAGTCAATTTCCTCGTCCGGGAAGTCGATCGCCGCTTCCACGTAGATTCGCAGGTGAGTGAGCGCTTCCACGAGCTGGTGGATGCGGGTGGAGAACGCGCCCTGGAGCGAGTTCATCGCCGAACGCGCCGCCTGCTCTGAGCTGGCGTCGATCAGATCGGCAATCGCTTCGGCCTGCGCCAGATCGAGTTTGTCGTTGAGAAACGCGCGCTCGGAGAACTCGCCGGGCCGCGCAATGCGCACGTCGGGCAGCGCCAGCACGCGCTTGAGCAGCAGATCGAGGATCACCGGCCCGCCGTGGCCCTGCAGCTCCAGCACGTCTTCGCCGGTAAAGGAGTTCGGCCCCGGGAACCACAGCGCGATGCCCTGATCGAGGGTGGCGCCCGTGGCGTCGCGGAACGGCAGATAGTCAGCGTAGCGCGGCTTCGGCAGCTTGCCGAGCAACGCCTGGGCGACGTCTTTGGCCTTGCTTCCTGAAATGCGCAGAATGCCGACGCCGCCGCGTCCCGGCGGGGTGGCTTGGGCTACGATGGTATCGGTGGTGCTCATAACGGTTCTCTCTGACGATTAAGATGCAAAAAGGCGGTCTAATGACCGCCTTTGGTGTTACTGCAAGGGTCGGCGCGCCGAACCCCTACACTACGCTTAGCTTTTTTTCTTGTCGCGGCTGTGCAGACCGCGTTTTTCCAGACCACGGTAAATCAGCTGCTGCTGCAGGATGGTCACCAGGTTGCTGACGATGTAGTACAGCACCAGACCGGACGGGAACCACAGGAAGAACACTGTGAAGATCACCGGCATGAAGGTCATGATTTTCTGCTGCATCGGATCAGTCACGGTGGTCGGCGACATCTTCTGAATGAAGAACATCGTCACGCCCATCAGGATTGGCAGGATGTAGTACGGGTCTTGCGCCGACAGGTCATGGATCCACAGGGCGAACGGCGCGTGGCGCAGCTCGACCGAACCCATCAGCATGTAGTACAGCGCCAGGAAGATCGGCATCTGAATGATCAGCGGCAGGCAGCCGCCGAGCGGGTTCACTTTCTCCGCCTTGTACAGCGCCATCATCTCTTGGCTCATGCGCTGTTTGTCATCGCCGATGCGCTCGCGCATCGCCTGCAGCTTCGGCTGCAGCATGCGCATTTTCGCCATCGAGGTGTACTGCGCCTTGGTCAGCGGGTACATGATGCCGCGCACGATGAAGGTGATGATGATGATGGAGAAGCCCCAGTTGCCGATAAAGCCGTGGATGAACTTCAGCAGTTTGAACAGCGGCTGGGAGATGAACCACAGCCAACCGTAATCCACGGTCAGATCCAGGTGCGGCGCCAACTGGGCCATCTGGTCCTGCAGCTCCGGGCCGACCCACAGGGTCGCGTTCAGCTGCTGCTGAGCGCCCGGCTGCACCACGACCGGCGTAGATTTGAAGCCGATGGTGGACAGGTTGTCGCCCGGTTTGGCGGTGTAGAAGGTGTTGTCACCCTTGGTCGCCGGCACCCACGCGGTGGCGAAGTACTGCTGCAGCATGGCGACCCAACCGTCTTTGGTGGTGACGCTCAGGTTTTCATCTTTGTCGAACGCGTATTTCTGGTACTTGTCCTCGCTGGACGAGTACGCCGCGCCGCGGAAGGTGTGCAGCGCAAAGTTGCTGCTGCCGGTGTCACGGTGCTTAGGCAATTCGGTGGTCTGCTTCAGCTGGCCGAACAGGGTCAGCTCCAGCGGCGTCGCGCCTTTGTTGTCGATGCTGTAATCCACGCCGACCGCATAGTGGTTGCGTTTAAGCACGAAGGTCTTGGTGTAGACCGCGCCGTCTTTATCGGTGTAGGTCAGCGGGATGCGCAGCTCGTCCTGGCCTTCCGGCAGGGTGTAGCTGTCCTGCGCCGCCTGATACAGCGGGCGTTCGCCGTTGGCCGGGTTGTCCGGGCCGTTTTTACCGGTCAGGCCGCTTTGCGCCTGATAGACGAACGACGGGGTGGTTTCCAGCAGTTGGAACGGAGTCGATGAACCCAGAGTATCCGGGTAGGCCAACAGTTTAGCCTGCTCGATATCGCCACCACGGGTGTTGATGGTCAGTGACAGCACGTCGGTGTTCACGGTAATCAGCTTACCCTGACCACTGGCTGGCACGGCCTGGCTGGCGGCATCACCGGCTACTGCGTTCGAAGTCTGTTGCGTGGTCTGTGCGGCCGGCTGCGGAGCGTTGTCCGTTTGCCATGCCTGCCAGATCATGAAAGACACGAACAGCAGAGCGATGAGAAGAAGATTGCGTTGCGAATCCATCGTTAGTGTTCTCTGTTATCGTCGGTTTTTGGCGGCACCGGATCATCGCCACCTGGGTTCAAAGGGTGGCATTTTAATACGCGTTTCAATGCTAACCAACTGCCTTTTATCATGCCAAACCTGCTTAATGCCTCAATTGCGTAATGAGAGCATGTCGGCTGGAAGCGACAACGAGGCCCTAGCAGCGGGCTGATGACGAGCTGATAGGCCCGCACCAGCCCGATCAGGATGCGGGAGCCTGGCGACAGTGGCGACGCCATAATTTATCCAAAGCTTCCGTCAGCGCGCGGTTATCCAAATCCGCTATCCCCTTTTTGGCCACCACGACAAAATCCATCGCCGGTAATTCGTGCTGGCGCAGGCGGAAGCTCTCGCGGGTTAGGCGTTTGATCCGATTACGCTCGTGCGCGCGTTTGACGTGTTTTTTGGCGACGGTAAGACCGATGCGGGGATGCCCCAGCTGGTTCAGGCGGCCGAGGATGGTGATTTGCGGCGTGCCAGCCCGTTGTGGCTGCTGGAAGACGAAAGTGAAATGAGTGGGAGTTAACAAACGTAACTCCCTGGGAAAAGCGAGCTTAACCACTCAGCGGGTTAGCTTTATTACTTAGAAACAGTCAGACGAGCACGGCCTTTCGCACGACGGCGGGCCAGAACTTGACGACCATTTTTGGTGGCCATACGAGCACGGAAACCGTGGCTACGGTTGCGCTTCAATACGGACGGTTGGAAAGTGCGTTTCATAGCGATTTCTACCTAAACTTAAAATAATTACTGATCAGTAAACGCGTTTGGCTACTCGGCGTGAAGATGACCGACGCCTCAATCGCAATACATAAAGAAGCGGGATTGTAATAATTGTACAGTCCTGAGTCAATTCGCATCGCGCCAGCCTACCTGGTTGTCTGCCAATAACGGAACAAAATCCGGTCTTGGCCCGTGGTCACCGCAGAATCCTGTCTGGCTAATGACGCACCATAAGGAACCAGGTATCACACGTAGGGCGAAGATTATACGGACTCGGGGTGAAATCGCAAGGATCCCCGTGAGATCCTTTGCGCGCGATCGCAGGATCCGGCGTGGATAACAGGGTATAACCGGTTGACAATGTAAAAAACGCGGCGCAGCGGCCGGGATCTGCGCGGTCATTCGGCGCTGGCGGCGAAAAGATCGCCGCCGGCCGCGGCCTGTGGATAAAATGGATCTAATCTGTGAGGAAGGGGAGGATCTCTTGCTCGGATTGCGCTATGATCCGTCATTCCGATCGCGATCCCTCATGCCGGGATCGTGAGGGACACAAACCGTGAAAGGCGGTTCGCATCCCCCACAGGCAAACAGCCGATGCCGGGTATGTGTCAAAAATCATGAGTTATAAAAAAGTTGCCCGTTTCTTTTCTTTATTGATCTTGTTCGAGTGGAGTCCGCCGTGTCACTTTCGCTTTGGCAGCAGTGTCTTGCCCGATTGCAGGATGAGTTACCTGCCACAGAATTTAGTATGTGGATTCGCCCATTGCAGGCGGAACTGAGTGACAACACCCTGGCGCTGTACGCGCCTAACCGTTTTGTGCTGGATTGGGTTCGCGATAAGTACTTAAACAACATCAATGGTCTGCTGAATGATTTCTGCGGCACGGACGCGCCTTTGCTGCGTTTTGAAGTCGGCAGCAAGCCGATCACGCAGGTGATCAGCCAGACCGTGACCGCCAGCGTCAGCAGCGCCCCTGCGGCTCCGGCGGCGCGCACGGCCGCGCCTTCGCGCCCGAGCTGGGACAACGCGGCGGCGCAACCCGAGCTCTCTTATCGCTCCAACGTCAACCCCAAACACACCTTCGACAACTTCGTCGAGGGTAAGTCCAACCAGCTGGCGCGCGCGGCGGCTCGCCAGGTGGCGGACAATCCGGGCGGCGCCTACAACCCTTTGTTCCTGTATGGCGGCACCGGCCTGGGTAAAACTCACCTGCTGCACGCGGTCGGCAACGGCATCATGGCGCGCAAGGCCAACGCCAAAGTGGTCTACATGCACTCGGAACGCTTTGTGCAGGACATGGTCAAAGCGTTGCAGAACAATGCCATCGAAGAGTTTAAGCGCTACTACCGTTCGGTCGACGCGTTGCTGATCGATGACATCCAATTCTTTGCCAACAAGGAGCGTTCGCAGGAAGAGTTCTTCCATACCTTTAACGCCCTGTTGGAAGGCAATCAGCAGATCATCCTGACTTCGGATCGCTACCCTAAAGAGATCAACGGGGTGGAAGATCGTCTGAAGTCCCGCTTCGGCTGGGGGCTGACGGTGGCGATCGAGCCGCCGGAGCTGGAAACCCGCGTGGCGATCCTGATGAAAAAGGCCGACGAAAACGACATTCGCCTGCCGGGCGAAGTGGCGTTCTTCATCGCCAAGCGCCTGCGTTCCAACGTGCGTGAGCTCGAAGGGGCGCTGAACCGCGTGATCGCCAACGCCAACTTTACCGGCCGGGCCATCACCATCGATTTCGTGCGCGAAGCGCTGCGCGATCTGCTGGCGCTGCAGGAAAAGCTGGTCACCATCGACAATATCCAAAAGACGGTGGCGGAGTATTACAAGATTAAAGTCGCGGATTTGCTGTCCAAGCGGCGTTCGCGATCCGTTGCCCGCCCGCGCCAGATGGCGATGGCGCTGGCGAAGGAACTCACCAACCACAGCCTGCCGGAAATCGGCGATGCGTTTGGTGGCCGCGACCATACCACGGTGTTGCACGCCTGCCGGAAGATCGAGCAGTTGCGTGAGGAAAGTCACGACATCAAAGAAGATTTCTCCAATTTAATCAGAACATTATCTTCATAGCGCTATGAAATTTATCGTTGAACGTGAGCATCTGCTAAAACCGCTGCAACAGGTGAGCAGCCCGCTGGGCGGCCGCCCGACCTTGCCGATCCTGGGCAACCTGCTGCTGCAGGTGACGGAAGGCTCCCTGCTGCTGACCGGCACCGATCTGGAGATGGAGATGGTGGCGCGCGTCGCCCTGTCCCAGCCGCACGAGCCGGGCGCGACCACCGTGCCCGCGCGCAAATTCTTTGATATCTGCCGTGGCCTGCCGGAAGGGGCGGAGATTGCCGTCACGCTGGAGAGCGAGCGCATGCTGGTGCGGTCAGGCCGCAGCCGCTTCTCGCTGTCCACGCTGCCCGCGGCGGACTTCCCGAACCTGGACGACTGGCAGAGCGAGGTGGAATTCACCTTGCCGCAGGCGACGCTGAAGCGCCTGATCGAAGCCACCCAGTTCTCGATGGCCCACCAGGACGTGCGTTACTACCTGAACGGCATGCTGTTTGAAACCGAAGGCGAAGAGCTGCGCACCGTCGCGACCGACGGCCACCGCCTGGCGGTGTGCTCGATGCCGATCGGCCAGCAGCTGCCGTCGCATTCGGTGATCGTGCCGCGTAAAGGGGTGATGGAGCTGGTGCGCTTGCTGGACGGCGGCGATTCGTTGTTGCAGCTGCAGATCGGCAGCAACAACATTCGCGCCCACGTCGGCGATTTCATCTTCACGTCCAAGCTGGTTGACGGCCGTTTCCCGGACTATCGCCGCGTTTTGCCGAAGAACCCGGACAAAACGCTGGAAGCCGGCTGCGATCTGCTCAAGCAGGCGTTCGCCCGCGCGGCCATTCTCTCGAACGAGAAATTCCGCGGCGTGCGGCTGTACGTCAGCCAGAACCAGCTGAAGATCACCGCCAACAACCCGGAGCAGGAAGAGGCGGAAGAGATCCTCGACGTCAGCTACGACGGCGCGGAGATGGAGATCGGCTTCAACGTCAGCTACGTGCTGGACGTGTTGAACGCGCTCAAGTGTGAAGACGTGCGCCTGCTGTTGACCGATTCGGTCTCCAGCGTGCAGATCGAAGACGGCGCCAGCCAGGCGGCGGCCTACGTTGTCATGCCAATGCGGTTGTAGTCTCGTTACCTTGAATTACAGCACCGTCATCGGTAAAGAGATTGCATGGCTCTGACGCGTTTATTGATTAAAGACTTCCGCAATATCGAGGCGGCGGATTTGGCGCTGGCGCCGGGATTCAACTTCCTGGTCGGCGCCAACGGCAGCGGCAAGACCAGCGTGCTGGAGGCGGTGTATACGCTCGGCCATGGCCGCGCCTTTCGCAGCCTGCAGGCCGGTCGGGTCATTCGCCACGACCAACCGGAGTTCGTGCTGCACGGCCGCATCGAAGGCGCGGAGCGCGAGCTGTCGGTAGGATTGAGCAAGAGCCGTCAGGGTGACAGCAAAGTACGCATCGATGGCAGCGACGGCCACAAGGTGGCCGAGCTGGCGCAGCTGCTGCCCATGCAGCTGATCACCCCCGAAGGTTTTACCCTGCTGAACGGCGGGCCGAAATTCCGGCGCGCTTTCCTGGACTGGGGCTGTTTTCATAACGAACCCGGTTTTTTCACCGCCTGGAGCAACCTGAAACGGTTACTGAAGCAGCGCAATGCCGCGCTGCGCCAGGTGAGTCGCTATGCGCAGATCCGCGCCTGGGATCAGGAACTGATCCCGCTCGCGGAGCGCATCAGCGAATGGCGGGCGGAATACAGCGACGCGATCGCCGCGGATATCACCGCGACCTGCGCGCAGTTTCTGCCTGAATTCGCCCTGAGCTTCTCCTTCCAGCGCGGCTGGGATAAAGAGAGCGATTACGGCGAGCTGCTGGAGCGCCAGTTTGAGCGCGACAGGGCGTTGACCTATACCGCGGTGGGGCCGCATAAAGCGGACTTTCGCATTCGTGCCGACGGCACGCCGGTAGAGGATTTGTTATCGCGCGGTCAGCTTAAGCTGCTGATGTGCGCGTTGCGCTTGGCGCAGGGTGAGTTTCTCACCCGGCAGAGCGGGCGGCGTTGCCTGTATCTGATTGATGATTTTGCCTCCGAGCTGGACACCGGCCGTCGCCGGTTGCTGGCCGATCGCCTGAAAGCCACCCAGGCCCAGGTTTTTGTCAGCGCGGTCAGCGCTGAGCAAGTGACCGACATGGCCGGTGAAAAGGGCAAGATGTTCCGCGTGGAACAGGGTAAAATAGAGGTTCAACCACAGGACTAAAATGAGCGAGAAACGTTGATGTCGAATTCTTATGACTCCTCAAGTATCAAGGTATTAAAAGGGCTGGATGCGGTGCGCAAGCGCCCGGGCATGTATATCGGCGATACCGATGACGGCACCGGTCTGCACCACATGGTATTCGAGGTTGTGGACAACGCTATCGACGAAGCGCTCGCGGGCCACTGTAGCGACATTCAGGTCACCATCCATGCCGACAACTCGGTATCGGTGCAGGATGACGGCCGCGGCATTCCGACCGGCATTCACCCGGAAGAAGGGGTTTCAGCCGCAGAGGTCATCATGACCGTGCTGCACGCCGGCGGTAAATTCGACGACAACTCCTATAAAGTTTCCGGCGGCCTGCACGGCGTGGGCGTCTCGGTGGTTAACGCCCTGTCGGAGAAACTGGAGCTGGTGATCCGCCGCGAAGGCAAAGTGCACGAACAAACTTACAGCCACGGCGAGCCGCAGGCGCCGCTGACCGTGGTGGGCGAAACCGAGCAGACCGGCACTATGGTGCGCTTCTGGCCAAGCCACCAGACCTTTACCAATGTGACCGATTTCGAGTACGACATTCTGGCCAAGCGCCTGCGCGAGCTGTCCTTCCTCAACTCCGGCGTGTCTATCCGCCTGAAGGACAAGCGCACTGACCGTGAAGACCACTTCCATTACGAAGGCGGCATCAAGGCGTTTGTCGAGTACCTGAACAAGAACAAAACGCCGATCCACCCGAACGTGTTCTACTTCTCCACCGTGAAAGACGACATCGGCGTGGAAGTGGCGCTGCAGTGGAACGACGGTTTCCAGGAAAACATCTACTGCTTCACCAACAACATTCCGCAGCGCGACGGCGGCACGCACCTGGTCGGTTTCCGTACCGCGATGACCCGTACGCTGAACAGCTACATGGAGAAGGAAGGCTACAGCAAGAAGGCCAAGGTCAGCGCCACCGGCGATGACGCGCGTGAAGGCCTGATCGCCGTGGTGTCGGTGAAGGTGCCGGATCCCAAGTTCTCCTCTCAGACCAAGGACAAGCTGGTCTCTTCCGAGGTGAAAACCGCGGTTGAAACGCTGATGAACGAGAAGCTGGTGGATTACCTGATGGAAAATCCGGGCGACGCGAAAATCGTGGTCGGCAAAATCATCGACGCGGCGCGCGCGCGCGAAGCGGCGCGTAAAGCGCGTGAGATGACCCGCCGCAAAGGCGCGCTGGATCTGGCCGGCCTGCCGGGCAAGCTGGCGGACTGCCAGGAACGCGATCCGGCGCTGTCCGAACTGTACCTGGTGGAAGGGGACTCCGCGGGCGGCTCTGCCAAGCAGGGGCGCAACCGCAAGAACCAGGCTATCTTGCCGCTGAAGGGGAAAATCCTCAACGTCGAGAAGGCGCGTTTCGACAAAATGCTCTCTTCACAGGAAGTGGCGACGCTGATCACCGCGCTGGGCTGCGGCATCGGCCGTGACGAGTACAGCCCGGACAAGCTGCGTTACCACAGCATCATCATCATGACCGATGCCGACGTCGACGGTTCGCACATCCGTACGCTGCTGTTGACCTTCTTCTACCGCCAAATGCCGGAAATCATCGAGCGTGGCCACGTGTTCATCGCACAGCCGCCGCTGTACAAGGTGAAGAAAGGCAAGCAGGAGCAGTACATCAAAGATGACGAGGCGATGGATCAGTACCAGATCGCCATCGCGATGGACGGCGCCACGCTGCATACCAACGCCAGCGCACCGGCGCTCGGCGGCGAGCAGTTGGAAAAACTGGTGGCCGAGCACTATGGCGTGCAGAAGCTAATCGGCCGCATGGAGCGCCGCTACCCGCGCGCGCTGTTGAACAGCCTGATCTATCAGCCGACGCTGAACGAAGGCGATCTCAGCGATGAAGCCAAGGTGAAGACCTGGATCGCGTCGCTGGTGCAGGCGCTGAACGACAAAGAGCAGCACGGCAGCAGCTATGATTTCGTGATCTTCGAGAACCGTGAGCGCCAGATGTTCGAGCCGGCGCTGCGCATCCGCACCCACGGCGTGGATACCGACTACAAGCTGGACTTCGACTTCATCCACGGCGGCGAATACCGCAAGATCTGCCTGCTGGGCGAGCAGCTGCGCGGGCTGATCGAAGAGGGAGCGTTCATCGAGCGCGGCGAACGCCGTCAGCCGGTAGACAGCTTCGAGCAGGCGCTGGAGTGGCTGGTGAAAGAGTCGCGCCGCGGCCTGTCGGTGCAGCGTTATAAAGGTCTGGGCGAGATGAACCCTGAGCAACTGTGGGAAACCACCATGGATCCGGAAAGTCGCCGCATGCTGCGCGTGACCGTCAAGGACGCCATCGCTGCCGATCAGCTGTTCACCACGCTGATGGGCGATGCGGTTGAACCGCGTCGCGCCTTTATCGAAGAAAACGCCCTGAAAGCGGCGAACATCGATATCTGATGCGTTAATGGTTGTAAAAATCCGCGCCGGGCGACCCGCGCGGATTTTTTTTGCGCCTTTTTTGGCGCTGACAGCCGTGGCTGAAACGCGTTAGCATGGGAAAAAACCACTGGGAGAAGCGTTGAATGGCTATTGAACTGATTGCGATCGACATGGACGGCACGTTGCTGGATCCGCAGCACCAAATCACGCCGGCGGTAAAGCAGGCTATCGCGGCGGCGCGGCGCAAAGGGGTGCACGTGGTGCTGGCCACCGGGCGGCCATATGTCGGCGTGCAGGACTATCTGCGCCAGTTGGACATTCAGGGCCCTGGCGATTTCTGTATCACCTATAACGGCGCGCTGGTGCTGCGTGCGGCTGACGGCGCCTGCATTCTGCAAGAAACGCTGGGCTTTGAGGATTATCTGCACTTTGAGCAGATGGCGCGCGAGTTCGGCGTTCACTACCAGGCGTTTGATTTCGATACCCTGTATACCCCGAACAAGGATATCGGCAAGTACACCATACACGAAGCGGAAATGACCGGCATTCCGCTGAAATACCGCAGCGTGGAAGAGATGGATCGCCAGATGCGTTTCCCTAAAGTGATGATGATCGACGAGCCGGAGCTGTTGGACCGCGCTATCGCGCGCATCCCGGCGGAAACGCGCGAGCGTTATACCATCCTGAAAAGTGCGCCTTATTTCCTCGAGATCCTGCACAAGAACGTCGATAAGGGCGCCGGGGTGAGAATGCTGGCCGAGCATTTGGGCGTGGCGCGGGAAAACATCATGACGCTGGGGGATCAGGCCAACGATACGGCGATGATCGAATATGCCGGCGTCGGCGTTGCGATGGGCAACGCCATTCCCGAACTGAAAGCGGTGGCGCAGTTTGTCACCAGCGCCAATACCGAAGACGGCGTGGCGCGCGCTATCGAGAAGTTCGTGCTCAACGCCTGATAACGCGGGGCGCTGCGGCGCCTCTTTATACTTTCGCCAACACCCCTTTGGTGATCTGCAGATCCTGAATCGCCAGCCCGGTGAGATCGGCGATGGTGATGTGATGCGGCTCGCGTCGCACCCGTCCGCCCTGCGCCAATGCGGCGCCCATTTCGACGATCGGCGTTGAAATCAGCTTGTGCTGCCGATAAGCCGTTGCGATCTCGCCATAGTCTGTACATTGAGCCAGCGCATCGACCAGCAGCGCGTCCGCGCGGGCCACCAGCTCGGTCGCCAGCTCCTGCTTACCGGGCGCGTCGGCGCCCACCGCGGTAATGTGCGTGCCGGGCCGAATATCCGCCGCCTGCAAAATCGGTTCGCGGCTGGGCGTGGTGGTGACGATCAGCTGACAGTGCGCCGCCAGCTCCGCCGCATCCTGCGTGACCCGCACCCGAAAACCCTCGGCCTCGACATCGCGTCGATACGCCGCCAGCGCCTGTTCGTTGCGGCCCCACACCCATACCTCGCGGCAATCGGTCACCGGTTTCAGACATTGCAGCTGCAGCCGCGCCTGCAGGCCGGTGCCGACCATGCCTATCGCCTGAATATGCGGCGGCGCGCACAGATCGGCGGCGATGCGGCCGGCCAGTGCGGTGCGCAGCGCGGTCAGCCAACCCTCATCCTGCAACAGTGCGCGGGGCTCGCCGGTTTGGGCGGAGAACGCCATCATCAGCCCTTGATTGCTCGGCAGGCCTTGTTCGGCATTGCGATAGAAACCGGTGGAGATCTTGACCACGAACAGTTCGTCGCCTTCCAACCAGGCGGATTTGATGCAGCAGTCGCCGGCGGCCTGTTCGAACAGGAAATGCTGCGCCGGGGGCTGTTGTACCCGTTGTTGCGAGTAGGCGATAAAACCCTGCTTCAGCAGCGGCGTTATGGTCTCGGCGTCGAACGCGGCGAGAATTTGCTGCCGATTAAGGATGCGCATCGGCGATAGCCTTGAGGTATTTCTCCAGCACGATGTTTTTACCGCACAGCACCACCGCCACCTTTTTACCTCGGTATTCCGGCGCCAGTTTGATCGCTGCCGCCAACGCCACGCCTGCTGCGCCTTCGATAATCCAGCGATCGCTGGCGGCGATCCGGCGCATCGCGAGTTTGATCTCCGCCTCGCTGACCAGCACTTTGCGGTCAATCAGCTGCTGGCACAGCGGGAAGGTCACGGCGCCCGGCTCGACGCCGCCGGCGGTGCCGTCGGACAAGGTTTCTTGTTCTTCCACCGGGAAGATATGGCCGGCTTCCAACGCGCTGTACAGGCTGGTGGCGTTTTCCGGCCAGCAGGCGATAAGCTGCGTGTTTGGCGACAGTTGCCGCAGAACGGTGCCGATGCCGGCGATATAGCCACCGCCGCCCACCGCCACGAATACCGCGTCCAGATCGGCGAGTTGTTCAACCAGCTCCATGCCGCAGGTGCCCTGGCCGGCGATCACCTGTTCGTCGTTATACGGCGAGATATAGGTTTTCCCCTGTTCGCGTGCTGCCAGTTCCCCCGCCAGTTCGGCGTTCAGCGCATCACCCGGCACCAATTCCACGATGCCGCCCAGCGCCCGGATGGTGTCGAGCTTGATGCTCGCCGCCGTCTCCGGCGCATAAACCGTGACGCCAACGCCCATACGCTGCCCCGCCAGAGCGACCGCCTGGCCGTGGTTGCCGGTTGAGGCGGCGATCACGCCGCGCCGGCGTTGCTCGTTATCCAACAGCCGCAGCTTGTTGCTGGCGCCGCGAAATTTAAAGGAACCGGTGTGCTGCAGGTGGTCGCATTTCAGATACAGCTCGCAGCCCAATTGCTGAGAAAGCAGCACGCTGCGCTCCAGCGGCGTGACCCGCACCTGAGGGCGCAGTTGCTGATGAGCGGAAACAATGGCATCGAAGAGGGTGTTCATACCGGCTCCAGAAGGTTTGTTTGGACTAAAAATCCAGTTTGTACTTTTTTGTATTAATTGTAAACCCCGCAGCCTGACCCTCGGGCACACCGATCAGAAAACGTCAACGGTCGGAAGGAACATTGCGTTTTCGGTGAAAATAATCATAAACCGGTCGTCTAGTGGCACGATTTTTTATTTATTTGCGTTAAGTAAGGCGCCGCCGCTGCCTTATTCTTATAAGGAAGATGAGAATGAAAAAATAGCGTTTTCATCACCCACCCTATTACATTGGCGCCGTTGAGTTTCGCCGGCAGGAATACAATTGCCTAGTCGGCCGCTTATTTCCTGCCGACGCTGTCGATCGGCTTAAATGATAAGACGCTGAAAAATAATTGCGTGATTTCGAACCGAAAAATTCCTCCCGCCTCACCCTCACAGGCCATATGAAACGCTGCGGGCGATCCGGTAAGATGACGGCTCAGCGCCAGCATGTGCAGGAGAGCCGCCATGAGCCATCGGGAAAAACAACTGACTTTCGACCCACGCGGGCATCAGTTAACCAATATCAACGTCTGGACGCCGGACAGCCAATGGCTGGCTTATGACGTGCGTCCGCGCGGCGCCTCTTTCACCGGCCTCAGCATCGAGCGTGTCAACGTCGCCAGCGGCGCGGTGGAGGTGATTTATCGCGCCCAGCACGGCGCCCACGTCGGCGTGGTCACGGTCAGCCCCGATGCGCCGGCGCGCTATGCCTTTATTCACGGACCTGAGCACCCGGACAGCGCCTGGCAGTATGATTTTCACCACCGCCGCGGGGTGATCGTCAGCGAACCGGATCGCGAGTTGGCCATCACCCTCGACGCGCTGGATATCACCGCGCCCTATACGCCCGGCGCGCTGCGCGGCGGCAGCCATGTGCACGTTTTCAGTCCGGACGGCAGCCGCCTCAGCTTTACCTACAACGATCACGTGATGCATGAACGCGATCCGGCGCGCGATCTGCGCAACGTCGGCGTGGCCGTGCCGCTGCACGGGGTTAACCCGCCAAAACAGCACCCGCGCGAGTACGACGGCAGCCACTATTGCGTGTTGGTCAGCGAGACGGTGCCGCAGCCGCGGCCGGGCAGCGATCAGATTAATCGCGCTTACGAAGAAGGCTGGATCGGCCGCGAAGGCTACCGTAAGGCCGACGGCAGCCGGCAGCGCTGGGCGCTGGCATTTATCGGCGATACGTTGTCCGCCGCCGGAGAGAAGCTGTCTGAGGTGTTTATCGTCGATCTGCCGGAGAACGACGTCGACTACGCCCGGGCGGGCGCTCTGCCGCTGCAGGGGACGGAAAGCGAGCTGCCGGCGCCGCCGCTTGGCGTCAGGCAGCGGCGGGTAACCTTTACCGGGGATCGCCGTTTTCCTGGCGTGGCTGGTGCGCCGCGCCACTGGCTGCGCAGTTCGCCGGA
Organism: Serratia sp. BNK-33-b; assembly: GCF_048684565.1. NCBI lineage: Bacteria > Pseudomonadati > Pseudomonadota > Gammaproteobacteria > Enterobacterales > Yersiniaceae > Serratia > Serratia sp. BNK-33-b. Next base: position 4,922,144 of record NZ_JBLQTZ010000001.1, on the reverse strand, counting down.
CGGCAGCCAGATAGCTTTTCTGATGAAGCACGACGGCGGCGTGGTGCAGCTGTGGACGGTGTCGCCGAACGGCGGTGAGCCGCGCCAGGTCAGCCGCTGCGAGCATGACGTCCAGTCGGCGTTCAGCTGGCACCCGCAGGGCGGGACGATAGCCTTGGTGTGCGACAACAGCGTGATGCTGTGCGAGGTGGCCAGCGGCCGCCTGCAGCGATTGACGCCGCGCAGCGTGCAGCCGCCGTCGGGGGATGCCGTGGTGTTTTCGCCGGATGGCAAGAAAGTGGCGTTTATGCGCGAGATAGCGGGGTTCAACCAGATCTTTGTGGTTGAGGCGTAAGGCGGGCCTGATGACCCGCTGCGTGTGCGATTAGTGCGTGGCGGTGCTGTCGTCGCCCTGACCGGGATTGCCGGTCGCCGCCAGATTCTGCTGCTCGCTGCGCAGGATACGCGCTTTTGGCGAGTCTGTGGTGGCGTCGTTGCCGGAGCGCAGATAGTCGTAAGGCAGCAGCACGGTATCCATCACCGCGGAGAACGGCAGATCCAGCGCCACCAGCGGCATCATCGCCCAGCTGGTGTTGTCGTCCTTCAGCATGTCCACGCTGGCGCGGGTGCCGGGATAGTAACCCTGATTCGGGCCGGTATGGCTCATTACGCTGGAGCAACCGCTGGTCGCCAACAACATGCAGCCCGTCGCTATCGCTTTCATCGTCGTCATTAATCCATCCTGCAGGGTTGCTGTTCCCCTAAATTAAGCTGATTTATAACATCCTGTTGCTGCTTTAAAAGAAGCAAAATCCCGCTCTGTGGCGGCTCTCTCACTTTAGTGTAAGTGGTAAAAAAAACTTTTACCTTATTGATGCAAATTTTTTTTGATCCTCGCCTGTTGAATTGATGAAAGCAACCCCCATTTTATCATCAGAGCCGAATTGAGAATTCGCCGTAAGGGAATTCTGGCTTAATTAGCCTGTCCAGAGTGGAAGGCGTATTTATTTCAACCTCGCTGAAGTGCCTTAGGAGGCTGTTTTATGCGTAATTTTGATCTTTCCCCGCTATACCGTTCCGCCATTGGTTTCGATCGCCTGTTCAACGCGCTGGAGGCTGGCCAGAGTCAGGGCAACGGCGGTTATCCCCCTTATAATGTCGAACTGGTGGATGAAAATCATTATCGGATCGCCATCGCGGTAGCCGGGTTTGCCGAGCAGGAGCTGGAGATCACCACGCAGGATAATCTGCTGATCGTGCGCGGGGCGCACAACAATGAACCGGCAGAAAAAACCTATTTATACCAGGGCATCGCCGAGCGTAATTTCGAGCGTAAATTCCAGCTGGCCGAACATATTCAAATTAAAGGCGCCAAACTGGAGAATGGCCTGTTGTATATCGACATGCAACGCATCGTGCCGGAAACATTAAAACCGCGCCGCATCGAAATTAAATAAATTTCCGTTTCGCCGGCAGGTACGCTGCCGGTAAATATGAAGTCATGATTAGCCTGCCGTCAGGGGGCTGAATAAACACATCTCGCTTAATGAAAGGAGTTGTTCCTATGCGTAATTACGATTTATCCCCGCTTCTGCGTCAGTGGATTGGTTTTGATAAATTGGCCAGTTCAATGGGCGGCCAGGAACCTCAGGGGTTCCCGCCGTATAACATCGAGAAAAGTGATGACAATCACTACCGCATTTCTCTGGCGCTGGCCGGTTTCCGGCAAAGCGAACTGAATATCGAAGTGGAAGGGCCGCGGTTGACCGTCAGCGGTAAACCCACGCCGCCGGAAAAACAGGTTGAATACCTGCATCAAGGTCTGGTGTGCAAAGAGTTCCAGCTGACTTTCACCCTGGCGGAGCATCTGCAGGTGTCCGAAGCCAAATTTGAAAACGGCCTGTTGCACATCGATCTGGTGCGTCAGGTGCCGGAAGCCTTGCAGCCGCAGCGTATCGCCATCGGTGCGACGCCGGAGCTGGAAGCGAAATAACCGACTGAAAAGCGGTCATCATCATGCGAGGGAGATCCCAACGGATCTCCCTCGCTGCGTTATGTGGCGCGTGCCACAGTCCCCCCTTCTGCCCGATGCCATAATCCTTGTTAATTGTGTGTCTTTGGCCGCAAATCCCGTGTTCAACTTTTTTGGCAAGGATGTGACCTATGAGCGATATCGCCCTGACCGTCAGCATGTTGGCGTTGGCGGCCGTCATTGGGCTGTGGATGGGGAACTGGAAGCTGTATGGCGTCGGGCTGGGCATCGGCGGCGTGCTGTTCGGCGGTATCCTGGTTGGCCACTTTGCCCAGAGCGGGCAAATCAGCCTGAACGGGGACATGCTGCACTTTATCCAGGAGTTTGGCCTGATCCTGTTCGTCTACACCATCGGCATCCAGGTCGGCCCCGGTTTCTTCTCTTCGCTGCGCGTCTCCGGTCTGCGGCTCAACGCCTTCGCGGTGCTGCTGGTGGTGACCGGCGGCATAGTGGCGGCGGCGGTACACAAGCTGTTCGACGTGCCGCTGCCGATCATCCTCGGCGTGTTCTCCGGCGCGGTCACCAACACCCCGGCGCTGGGCGCCGGTCAACAAATCCTGACCGATCTCGGTTCCGATCCGGCGCTGGTGGACGGCATGGGGATGGGCTACGCCATGGCCTATCCGTTCGGCATATGCGGCATCCTGCTGGTGATGTGGCTGATCCGGCTGTTTTTCCGCATCAACATCGAGCGTGAGGCGCAGGCGTTTGAAAGCCGTCTGGGCAATCAGCGCGAGCTGCTGCACGCCATCAACGTGGCGGTGCGCAACCCCAATCTGCAGGGCATGGCGATCAAAAGCGTGCCGCTGCTCAACGGTGAAGCGATCGTCTGTTCGCGCCTTAAGCGCGGGGAGCTGCTGATGGTGCCGGCGCCGCACGAGCGGCTGGAGCTTGGCGACTACCTGCACCTGGTGGGCAAACGCGAAGATCTGGAGAACGCCCGGTTGGTGATCGGCGAAGAGGTGGATGCCTCGCTGTCGACGCGCGGCACTGCGCTGCAGGTGGTGAGGGCGGTGGTGACCAACGAGCAGGTGCTGGGCAAGAAAATCCGCGATCTGAATCTGAAGCAAAAGTATGACGTGGTGATTTCACGCCTCAACCGCGCCGGCGTGGAGCTGGTGGCCGGCAGCAACGTGACGCTGCAGTTTGGCGACATTCTCAACCTGGTCGGCCGGCCGGAGGCCATCGACGCGGTGACGGCGATTGTCGGCAACGCCCAACAAAAACTGCAGCAGGTGCAGATGCTGCCGGTCTTTATCGGTATTGGTCTCGGGGTATTGCTCGGTTCCATTCCGCTGTTCGTGCCCGGCTTCCCGGCGGCATTGCGGCTGGGGCTGGCCGGCGGGCCGCTGGTGGCGGCGCTGATCCTGGGGCGCATCGGCAGCATCGGCAAGCTGTACTGGTTTATGCCGCCGAGCGCCAACCTGGCGCTGCGCGAACTGGGCATCGTGCTGTTTCTGGCGGTGGTCGGATTGAAGTCGGGCGGCAACTTCATCGATACGTTGCTGCACGGCGAGGGGCTGACGTGGGTCGGGTACGGCGCCTTGATCACCGCCATTCCGCTGCTGAGCGTCGGCATTCTGGCGCGCACGGTGGGCAAGATGAACTATCTGACGCTGTCCGGCATGCTGGCGGGATCGATGACCGATCCGCCGGCGCTGGCCTTCGCCAACGGTCTGCATCCCACCAGCGGCGCCGCCGCGCTGTCTTACGCCACCGTATATCCGTTGGCGATGTTCCTGCGCATCATGTCGCCGCAGCTGCTGGCGGTGCTGTTCTGGACGCTGTAATCCAAAAAAGGGCGCCGTGGTGGCGCCCCGATGGGTTGAGCTCAGTTCGCTTCCTGATGCGCGCGTTCGATCTCTTCCGCCAGGATCGCCACGCCGCGCTCGATTTTCTCCGGATCGGGCACGTAGTTCATGCGCATGCACTGGTGAGTGTGCGGCCAGTCGTGCTCCAGCCCCGGGAAGAAGTAGTGGCCCGGCACCATCAGCACGCCGCGCTTTTTCAGGCGCTGATACAGCACTTCGGTGGTGATCGGCAGATCCTTGAACCACAGCCAGAGGAAGATAGCCCCTTCCGGTTTGTGGATCAGGCAGCGCTCCGGCGACAGGTAGCGGCGAATAATCTCGATGGTGTGCTCGACGCGCTGTTTGTAGAACGGGCGAATCACCTCGTTCGACAGTCGCAGCAGATCGCCGCGCGCGATCATTTCCGTCGCCATCGCCGGCCCCATGCTGCCCGGCGACAGGCTGATGATGCCGTTCATGTTGGTCAACGCGGTGATCACCTTCTCGTCGGCGATCACGATGCCGCAGCGCGAGCCCGGCAGGCCGAGTTTGGACAGGCTCATGCACAGAATGGTGTTCGGGTTCCACAGCGGCGTGGCGTCGCTGAAGATAATACCGGGGAACGGCACGCCGTAGGCGTTATCGATCACCAGCGGAATATCGCGTTGCTGCGCCAGCAGGTCGAGCTTCATCAGCTCTTCGTCGGTGATCACGTTGCCGGTCGGGTTGGTCGGCCGTGAAACGCAGATCATGCCGATGTCGTCGCCAAGGGTGAGGTGTTCGAAATCAACGTGATATTTGAACTGGCCGTCCGGCAGCAGCTCAATGTTCGGTTTGGCGGAGACGAACAGCCCTTCGTCCAGCCCGGCGTCGGCATAGCCGATATATTCCGGCGCCAATGGGAACAGCACGCGGCGGCGCGAACCGTCGGCGTAGCGGCCGGCGAACAGGTTGAACAAGTAGAAAAACGCGCTTTGGCTGCCGTTAGTCAGTGCAATATTCTGTGGCGAAATCTCCCAGCCAAGCTCGTCGCGCAGCAGATTGGCCAGCGCTTTCAGCAGCGCGTCCTTGCCTTGCGGGCCGTCGTAGTTGCACAACGCTTCGGTCAGTTTGCCCTGGTCGAGCATCTCCTGGCACAGCTGTTTGAAGTAGGCTTCCATCTCTGGGATCTGCGCCGGGTTGCCGCCGCCGAGCATGATGGCACCGGGGGTGCGCAGGCCTTCGTTCAGGTCGTCCATCAAACGGGTAATGCCCGCATAACGGGTAAATTTTTCGCCGAAAAGTGAGAAAGTCATAGGTGTAGCAGTACTGTTTCTTAGCAGGTAATCCCCCACCATACCGCCAGACAAATCCCGCTGCAATGCGGCCGACAAATCGACCAATGGGCAAAAGCTTCGCTCATTGGCCTATTGTTAGCATATTACGCTGGATTATTGTGACCGTTCGCCGGCCCATACCACCATCACCTTATCGTCGCCGAGCCGACGGCTGAAAGCATAGTAGGCGGCGTGCGGCTGCGGGTTTTGCACGCCGCCGCCGATCGCCGGGTGGCGAGCGCGGAACTGCCCCAACCGTTGCCAGTGGGCCAGCAGCGGGGCTTTTTCCCCCTGCAGATCAGGCCAGTTCATGTCGGAGCGGGTGCCCTGCAGCGGATCGGAGCCGGTTGGGCCGAGCGGGCGGCCGCTTTCATCGCCGTAGTAAATCTGCACCGCGCCCGGCGCCAGCAACAGCAGGTTCGCCGCCCGCTGTTGGCGCACCTGCGAGCCTTTGGCGTCGCTGGCGAAGAACAGCCGGGTGTCGTGTGAAGAGAGGTAGCTCAGCACGTTGAAGTCCTGCAGCCGTTCGGCCATCTGCCGGTAGGTGGCGTCGATATCGGCGAAGCAGCCCAGCGCCTGCGACGCCTGGTCCTGGAAATCGAAGTTGATCATCGCGTCGAAACCGTTTTGGTAATAATCGCTTTTCATCACCCCGTGGCCCCAGGCCTCGCCGGTCATCCAAAACGGCGCATCATCCAGCGCCTGCTGCGGATGCTCCGCTTTCCACGCCGCCAATGCCGCCGTGGCGCGCTGTTTCAACAGCGCCAGCGTCGGTTTTTCCACGTGCTTGGCGGTGTCGACGCGGAAACCGTCGATGCCGTAATCGCGCACCCACTGGCTGAGCCAGACGGTCAGGTAATCGCGGGTGGCGGCGCCGGGCATGTCGCGCGCGGCGGTGTCGGGTTTGTGGCGATAGAACAGCGGCAGGCCGCTGGCGCCGGGCGCTTCGGTTTTGATGTCCGGCAGGAAGGCCAGCGACATAGTCAAATCGTCATAGCCCGGCGCGTCATAGTCGCCGATGTCGGTGCGGATCCAATTTTTCCCCCACCATGGGCGCCAGCCCGCCTTGTCGCTGAAGTTGATGTAGTCGTTGAAGCTGTGCCAGTTTTGCCCTGGCCCGGGGCGCCAGTCGCTCCAGTTTTTCCCCAGGGTTTTCTCCACCTCCGCGCCTTGCAGATACAGCGAGCCGAAGTGGAACGTCTGCATATCCGCCAGCGTGGCGTAGCCGACGTGGTTCACCACAACGTCGAACAGAATGCGAATACCGCGGCGATGCGCCTGCTCGACCAGCGTGCGCAGCTCCTGTTCGGTGCCCATGTTGGCGTCGAGGCGCGTCCAGTCCAGCGCGTAATAGCCGTGATAGGCGTAATGCGGGAAATCGCCTTGGGTACCGCCGCCGACCCAGCCGTGGATCTGCTCCAGCGGCGAGCTGATCCACAAGGCGTTGACGCCGAGCTGCTGCAGATAATCCAGCTTCTGCGTCAGGCCGGCCAGATCGCCGCCGTGAAAGGTGCCTATTTCCTGCAGGCCGTCGCTGCGGCGCCCGTAGCTGTGGTCATTGGCCGGATTGCCGTTCTCAAAGCGATCGGTCAGCACGAAGTAGACCGTGGCGTTATGCCAACTGAACGCCGCCGGTTTCGCCGTGGCGGCGGATTCCAGCAGCAACAGGCCGCCGCTGGCGGCGGCGGGCTGCAGCGTGATTTTCCCCTGGCTCACCTGCGCCGTTTGACCGGAATAGAAATCACGCAGCGTTTCGCCTTCGGCGAAGGTGGAGGCGACGTCGACCGTGACCGGCTTGCCGTCCCAGCGCGGGCAACTGCGCACGGCAACGGCGGCGTTTTCCGGCGCGCGGCTCAGGCTGAGCTGCAGCGTCGGCGTGCCGCTGCGCGTGTCGATGCGCACCTGATAGTCGCCTGCGCGGAACTGCCGCCAGCTGACCTGCGGATGGGCGCCGCAGGGCTGCAGTGACAGCGCCTGGTTAAGTTTTACCGCCTCGGCCGGCTGCCAGCAGTGGTTATCCTGATACAGGCGCAGCGGCAACTGGCCCTTGGGCAGCGCGGCCTGGCTGGCGAACAGCCCGGCGGCCGTTTCGTCGAAGGCCGGGAATCCCGGCAACGTCCAGCCGGCCAGCGCCGAAGGCGACAGCAGCATCAACAAGGGCAGGGGTAACAGTTTCATGGCTCTCCTTACGCGCGGCAGGAAGCGTTTTTTCCGCTGGGTAGCGCCAGTGTGGCAAACGGCGGAAAAATGGCCTCCTCCCTGAGAGGGTTTTTCGGGGAGGAGAGGAAGGGCGGAGCGTTTTCGGATTGATTCGGCTTGGCTTTGCGCGCGCGCTGCGGCAGATTAAACGATGAACATCAAAGGAGGTTAGCGATGACGGACAAAAACTGGCGAGAAGAGATCGTTCAGGCAATTCAGGATGCCGAATTGCAGCACTTCGCCGAAGAACATCAGCTGCAGGCGCTGTTCGCGCCGCAGCAGGAAGAGCAACACGGCCGGTTATCCGCAGACCACCGGCCGCGCTGAGTTATTTCCGCAATAGCTGCGGGTTGACGCAGTTTTCTTTCACCGTGCCGGTCAACGCGGCGATCAAATTATCCACCGCGCAGGCGGCCATGCCGTAGCGCGTTTCATGGGTGGCGGAACCGATGTGCGGCAGCGCCACCACGTTCGGCATGCTGAGCAGCGGCGAATTGGCCGGCAGCGGCTCTTTCTCGAACACGTCCAACCCGGCGGCGTGGATCACGCCGTTTTGCAGCGCTTCGATCAGCGCCTGCTCATCCACCACCGGCCCGCGGCCGGCGTTGATCAGAATGCCGCTTTTCTTCATCTTCGCCAGCTGATCGCGGCCGATCATGTGGAAGGTTTGTTCGGTCAGCGGCAGCGTGATGCAAACGAAATCCGATTCGGCCAGCAGGGTATCCAGATCGCAGCGGCGCGCGTTGAAGCGCTGTTCCGCCTCTTCGTGCGTGCGGCGGGCGTTGTAGAGCACCGGCATGCCGAAGCCGAAGTGCGCGCGCTGCGCCAGCGCCAGGCCGATGCGCCCCATGCCGAGGATGCCGATGGTTTTGTGGTGCACGTCGACGCCGAACCAGTCCGGCCCGATGCTGCCGCGCCATTCGCCGGCCTTCACCCGCTCCGCCACTTCCACCACCCGGCGCGCGGTCGCCAGCACCAGGCTCATGATGGTGTCGGCGACGGTTTCGGTCAGCACCGTCGGGGTATGCATCAGCAGCACGTTATGGGCGTTGAGCGCCTCGACGTCGAAGTTGTCGTAGCCGACGGAAACGGTCGAGGCCGCGCGCAGTTTGGGCGCCTGCTGCAGGAAGGCTTCGTCAATTTTACCGCCGGAACCGATGATCCCTTCGGCCTGCTGCAGCGCCTGGCGCAGTTCGTCGCGGTTCTCCGGCTGCAGGCCGTTGAAGGCGTGCACGGTGAAGTGCTGTTCCAGACGTTCACGCAGATCGGCGGGCAGGCTTTTGTACAATACGATAGAAGGCTTCATCACGAACTCCAGCTGAGCCAAAGGGGGCATGGCGCCCCCCCGGTTGGGTTAACAGAGAAAAAGTATAACCGGATCAAGCCAATTGCGGCTGGATCTCGTTGCGGGCGGGCTTGACGATCAGCGTCAGCACCACCGCCACCACCAGTGCGATGGCCATAAACATGTAAGAGGCCGCCGGGCTGCCGGTGGCGCCATTCAGATAGCCGACGAACCACGAACCGAAGAACGAACCCAGCGCGCCCATGCTGTTGATCAGCGCCATGGCGCCGCCGGCGACGTTTTTCGGCAGCATTTCCGGAATGATGGCGAAGAACGGCCCATAAGGGGCATACATCGCAGCGCCGGCGACCACCAGCAGGCCGTAGGAGATCCAGAAGTGGTTGGCGCCGACGGCGTAAGATCCGAAGAACGCCAGCGCGCCGATCAGCAGCAGCGGCCAGACGAACAGCTTGCGGTTTTGCATTTTGTCCGACGCCCAGGAGACGACGACCATGGCGATGGTTGCCGCCAGGTAAGGCACCGCCGACAGCCAGCCGGCTTCCACCATGCCCATCTGCATGCCGCTGCGCAGGATGGAAGGCAGCCACAGCACGAAGCCATACACGCCGATGCTCCAGGCGAAGTACTGCACGCACAACAGGATCACGTTGCGTGAGCGGAAGGCTTCGCCGTAGTTGCGCACGGCCTTGATGCCTTTCTGCTCTTCGTCCAGCTGCTGTTGCAGCGCCTGTTTCTCATCGGCGCTCAACCAACCGGCCTGCGCCGGTTTGTCTTTCGCCAGCACCCACCAGCAGAACGCCCAGATAACCGCCGGAATGCCCTCGATGATAAACATTTCGCGCCAGCCGAAGGCGTGGATCAGGTAGCCTGACACCACCGACATCCACAGCACCGTCACCGGGTTGCCGAGGATCAGGAAGGTATTGGCGCGTGACCGTTCCGATTTGGTGAACCAGTTGCTGATGTAGATCAGCATCGCCGGCATCACCGCCGCTTCCACCACGCCGAGAATAAAGCGGATGGCGGCCAGCATCGGGATATTGCTGACCACGCCGGTCAGCGAGGCGCAACCGCCCCACAGGATCAGGCACCAGAAGATCAATTTTTTGACGCTGCGGCGTTCGGCGTAGATGGCGCCGGGAATTTGGAAGAAGAAATAACCGAGGAAAAACAGCGCGCCCAACAGCGAGGCCATGCCCTTGGTGATGCCGAGATCTTCATTGATGCCGGCGGCGGAGGCGAAGCTGAAGTTGGCGCGATCGAGATAGGCCAGGCTGTAGGTGATAAACACGATGGGCATGATGTACCACCAGCGTTTGGCCGCGACAGTCGCTTTGTTCATGTTCAGTATCCTTCAGTGGTGTTGCATCCCCTTCGCACGGCACGCTGGGCGTGAAAGACGAAGGGGCAGATGCTCTCCCGACGCGTCCCGGTTGTAGGGCCAGAGGCTGACGTCATGCGGAGAAGTCGTTTTTTTTATTGTTATTCGGCCAGCGCCGCACGGGTCGGCAGGCCTTCGCTGTCGCCGATGGCCTGGATCGCCAGCGAGCCGATTTTGTTGCCGCGCTGCACCGCCTGTATCAGCGTTTTGCCTTCCAGCAGGGCGCTGAGGGTGCCGACGGCAAAGCCGTCACCCGCCCCTACGGTATCCACCACGTTGTCGACCTTGACCGCGGCCACCGCCGCCTTATCGCCGGCGGCGGTTTTAAACCAGGCGCCGTCCGGGCCGGTTTTGATGATCACCGCCTGCACGCCGCGTTCCAGATAGAAATCGGCGATGCCTTCCGGCGTCGATTGGCCGGTGAGGATCTGCCCTTCTTTCAGCCCCGGCAGCACCCAGTCGGCGGCGAACGCCAGCTGGTTCAGCTGCTCGATCATCACCTCGCGGCTGGGCCACAGCACCGGGCGCAGATTGGGATCGAACGAAATGGTTTTGCCCATGGCGCGCATCTCGCGCGCCGCATGGTGGCACAGCGCCAGCGATTCGCCGGACAGCGCCGCCGCCACGCCGCTCAGGTGCAGATGGCGCGCGGAACCGAAATACTCGCGATTAAAATCGGCAATCGACAGGTGGCTGGCCGCCGAGCCCTTGCGGAAGTATTCCACGCTGGGATCGGTACCATCGGTGGTTTTGGATTTCACCTGAAAACCGGTGGGGTAGTGGCCGTCGACCGTCACCTGCCGGTAATTGATGCCTTCCTTTTTCAACTGCTGCAGGGTGAAGCGGCCGAACGAATCGTTGCCGACGCGGCTGACCCAGCCGACGTTCATGCCCAGACGCGCCAGGCCGATCGCCACGTTCAGTTCGGCGCCGGCGATGCGTTTGGTGAAGGTTTCCACCTCCGCCAAGTCGCCGGTCTGCGCCGCCACGAACATCGCCATGGCTTCACCCAGCGTGACCACATCCAGGGGCGCCTGCTGCGCCGTCGTTGCCGTTAACGTTGTCATCATGGGGTTACTCCGCACGCAAGATATTGACGTAATGGCGGGTGACGGCTTCCAGGTCATCGCCCTGCAACGGGAATTCGATACCGCGCGGCACATCGTGCGGCAGGCGGGCCAGCAGGTCGCGCCAGCTGCCGTCGGTATCGTCCAGCGCGATGGCGCGCCAGCCGCGCGGGCCTTGGGTGGCGGCTTTGACGTGCACGTAACCGACGTGGCGGGCCAGGCGTTCGGCGGCGGCGAAGGCGTCTTGCCCCACCCACAGCCAGTTGGCCATATCGAAGGTCATGCTGACCGGCAGGTGGCTATCTTCCGCGGCGTGGAAAAAGGCGTTCAGCATCGACAAAATGCCGCAGTCCGGCGTTTGGTCGTTCTCGACCACCAGCTTGACCGGGTGTTGCTCCAGCGCCACTTTCAGCTCGGTAAAATCGAAGCCGGGGCGGAAATGGCCGAGGGACAGCTTCAGCTGGCGCGCATTCAGCGTCTGCGCTTCCGCCAGCAGCGCCGGCAGGTTGGGGTTCAGCGTATGTTGCGGGGTGAACAGCGCCTCAGGGGCGGAGTAGACGGCGAACAGCTGCTGGCGATCGATCTCTTGCGCCAGCGCCGGCAGGCTGTCCAGCTCGCCGGCGGTGAACAGTTCGCGGCGGATCTCCACTCCGTCGGCACCCGCGCCGGCGATGAGGGGCAACAGCGCGCGCTGGCCGCCGTGTTGTTTGACGGTATCGGTGCCGTAGGCGCCGGTGACCACGATGATTTCTGTTTTCATTTTGACTCCTGAGGCGGCATTGTCGCCGCCGCTGCTGTTACCGGTACGTTAAATGGAACCGGTTCCAGCGAAAAGCGGCAGAGTGTAAAAATATGATCGCAATCACGAAGCTGAGCAAAAAACAGCCGGCGAGGGCGGGGCGGTCAACGGCCCCGGAAAAGGCGGGTTAGCGGGTGGTGGAGCCTCGGACGATCAGCTCGCCGGAGAACATCTGCTCGCCGCTGGGGGCGGCCAGGCCCTGAATACGTTGCACCAGCCGCTCCAGCGCCGCGTGCCCCATTTGGTAGGTGGGCTGTTTCAGCGTGGTGATGCCGACGCCTGCCAGTTCCGCCCACTCCAGCTCGTCGAAGCCCAGCAGGCCGATGTCGTTGCCCCACTGGATGCCGAGCCGACGCATGGCGCGCGCCACCTGCAGCGTCAGGGCGCCGTTGGCGGAGATCACCGCCTTGCGCATGCCGCGGTGGCGGCCGCTGAAATCGCTCAGCACCTGCTCCAGTTTCTGCCGATCGTTGAGCGGCGTTTCGGCCTGCTCCGCCAACAGCGCGGGGTGCTGCGCCATGGTATGCCTGAAGGCGTGCAGGCGTTCCAGGCGGGTATTGACCGTACCGAGCGGCTCGCTGAGGAACAGGATCGCTTCGAAACCTTGTTGCAACAGGTGTTCGGTGGCGACGGTGGCGGCTTCGCGGTTGTTCAGGCCCACCACATCGCAGGCGAAGTCGGGGATTTTGCGGTCGATCAGCACCATCGGCAGCATCGACTGTTGCAGCGTGGATAACGCTTCCTCGCGCATGCCGACCGCGTTGACCACAATGCCTTCCACCCGGTAACTGCTGAGCAGCTGCAGGTAGTGCTGTTCCTGATTGACTTCGTTGTTGGTGTTACACACCAGCAGGGTAAAACCGTGTTGACGGCAGGCGGCCTCGATGCCGCGCATCACGTCCACTGAATAGGGGTTGGTGATATCGGCGAGGATCAGGCCGATCAGGCGGGTCTGGCCGCCCTTCAGGCTACGCGCCATCTGGCTTGGCCGGTAGTCGAGTTGCTGGATAGCCTGTTCGATGCGCTGTTTGAGATCGTCGGAAAGCAGGTGCTGTTCACCATTCAGATAGCGCGACACGCTGGTCTTGCCGGTTTTGGCGATGCTGGCCACATCGCTGATGGTGGCGCGTCCTGAGGCGCGCGTTGCCTTGCCTGTGCTCACAGCCGATCCCTCCTGCGGTTAATTGCCAAGGAGACTACCATACCCGATGTGCGAGCGGGAATATTGAAGGATAAGGAGAAAGTCGGGAGGAAGCGGCGGGGCGCAGGTGGCGCCCCGCACGGGATTACTGCAGCGGGCTGAGGGTGATCTCGACGCGGCGGTTTTGCGCCTTGCCTTCCGCGGTGCTGTTGGAGGCGATCGGGTTGTCCGGGCCGGCGCCGGTGGTGCGGATACGGTTCGCCGCCACGCCCTGGGTGATCAGCGCGCTGGCTACGCCGTCGGCGCGCTGCTGCGACAGGTTCATGTTGAGCGAGCGGGAACCGGTGCTGTCGGTGTAGCCGACCACGTTGACCGCGGTTTTCGGATACTCTTTCAGCACCATGGCGACGCCGGTCAGGGTGTTGGCGCCCGCCGGTTTCAACGTGGCGCTGCTGCTGTCGAAGGTCACGTTGTTCGGCATGTTCAGCACGATGTTGTCGCCCTGACGGGTGACGCTGACGCCGGTGCCTTTCATCTTGTCGCGCAGCTTGGCTTCCTGCACGTCCATGTAATAGCCTGCGCCGCCGCCGAGGGCTGCGCCGGCCGCTGCGCCGATCAGCGCGCCCTTGCCGCGATCTTTCTTGGAAGAGGACAGCACGCCGACGCCGGCGCCCAGTGCGGCGCCGAGGCCCGCGCCGATGCCGGATTTGCCGACTTCGGATTCGCCGGTGTAAGGGTTGGTGGTACAGGCTGACAGCGTGAGCGCGACGCTCACTGCGCCGGCAATAATTGCAATGCGTTTTTTCATGTTCTTGTCCTTAATGGCATCAATTCTGTACGCGCCGGCCCAACACGGGGGCGCAAAAAGTAGGCGACGCAGGTGGGGCCCGCATCACCGCGCTACTATGACGCGTTGGCTCGCCGGCAGTTCCGGAGAAAAACGTGACAAATGATGAGCGCGGGTAAGTGCTGGGGGAGTTATGCGACAAAACGCCGGGCGGCGCCATGCAGCGGATTCCTAATTGCGCGCCGCCAGGGCGCGAATGCGCCTTTTTTAACCGTAACCGGTTGAATTCTCGATTGCCGGCCAGTTCATGATCAGCGTATAGGCCTGGGTTTCGTCGTTAAACAGGCGTTGCGTTACCTGAAAACCGTGCTTGTGGTAAAACGCGCAGGCGCGCAGGTTTTGCTGATACACCTCCAGGCTGAGCCGACGGTAGCGCTGCTGTACGTGCGTCATCAACGCCTGGGCGACGCCGCGGCCGTGAAACGCCCGATCGACAAACAGCGCGCCGATGAACTGCTCGTCCAGCACGCTGATAAAGCCGACGATTTCGTCGTCATGCCAGCAGGCCCAGCTTTGCGCGCGCGGCAGATAGTTTTCCCGCACCAACGCGGCGCTCTCACGCCAGTATTTTTCCGCCACGAACGGATGGGCGGCGATGGTGCTGGGCAGCCACAGCGCCATCAGCCGTTCGATATCCTCCGGGCCACAGGGGCGGATCACCGTGGCTTTGGGTAACACATGCACCCCGTGAGATGATCGTTCACCAGCCCGCTGGCCTGCATGAAGGCGTAACAGATGGTGGAGCCGATAAACTTGAAGCCGCGCTTTTTCAGCGCCTTGGACATGGCGTCGGACTGCTCGGTTTTGGCCGGCACCTGATTCAGCGCTTGCCAGCGGTTAAGCTGCGGCCGGCCGCCGACGAAGTCCCAAATGAAGGTAACGAAATTCTCCCCGGCCGCCTCCATCGCCAGATAGGCCTTGGCGTTGGTGATGATGGCTTCTATCTTGCCGCGGTGGCGGATGATGCCGCTGTCCTGCAGCAGGTTTTCCACGTCTTGTTCGGTCATGGCGGCGACACGCCGCGGATCGAAATCGTGGAAAGCGCGGCGGTAGTTCTCGCGCTTTTTCAGGACGGTGATCCAGGAAAGGCCGGCTTGCTGCCCCTCGAGGCACAACATTTCAAACAGCTCGCGCGCGTCGGTGGTGGGCGCGCCCCATTCCTTGTCGTGATACTCGAGATACAACGGATCGGCCGTCACCCAACCGCAACGTTCGTCTGCCATCCTGAATGCCCTTATGCTGTGTTTATGAACAGTAATCATCGCTCGAAGCGCCGAACTTGGCAAGCCTCTGATTGTTTTGTCATCGGCCCGCTTGACGTGACGAAAAAGCCGACAATAGTTACTACATGGTCGGTGGAAAACTGACCAACGATAAAAACGACATGGCCTTCATTTGCAGGCTCTCAGGAGTCGATCCATGCCTCTAAAAATAACGTGCATGCCCCGCCCGGCGGCGCTTGCAGTGGCGTTACTTTGCAGTGTGACCCTTCCGGCTCAGGCGTACGATCAACTCTACGTCTTTGGCGACAGCCTGAGCGATACCGGCAACAACGGCCGGTTCACCTATGATGGCAGCCAGCACCTGCTGTACGACGAAGCATTGGCGCAACGCATCGGGGCGGCGCTGGTGGCTTCGGACAACGGCGGTGAGAACTACGCCGCCGGCGGCGCGGTGGCGGTGCCGGGCCTGAACCCGGCCGACAACACCCAGGAGCAGGTGCAGCGTTACCTGAACCGGGTCAATGGCCAGGCCGACGGCGACGGTTTGTATATTCATTGGATCGGCGGCAACGACCTGGCGGCGGCAGCGCTGAATGCCGCTACCGCGCCCGGCGTGGCCTATAACAGCGCCGCGGCGGCGGCGGCGCAAGTGCATTCGCTGCTGAACGCCGGCGCCGGCACGGTGATCGTGCCGACGGTGCCGAACATCGGCTCCACGCCGCAGCTGATGGAATTGATCATTCAACAGGCGCTGTCACCGGTGCAGGGGGCGGCGATCCAGGCGGCCTATGCCACGCTTAGTTCGGTGGCGACGCCGGACAACGCTTCACGCACGCAGGCGATCCACGCGGCGTTGACCGCTGCGGCGAAGCAGGGCAGCGCCATTCCTCAGGTGCAGCAGGCGATCGCCGCGCAGCTTATCGCGGCGTATGACGGCCTGAGCGCGCAGGCCGCTCAACTGACCGATTTCTATAATCAAAGCGAAGACCGTTTGCTGGCGCAGGGGAGCGGCAATATCGTGCGGGTGGACGTCAACAAGCTGTTCGCCGAAGCGATCGCCAATCCGGCGCAGTTCGGCTTCGCCAACACCGCCGGCATGGCTTGCCCGCCGGGCGTTTCCTCGGCGGTCTGCCGTTCCGACATGCCCGGCTTCGACGCCGGCCAGTCCTATCTGTTCTCCGACCATTTCCACCCCAGCCCACAGGCGCACCTGCTGATTGCGGATTATATCCAGGCGGTATTGGATGGTCCGGCGCAGGTGGTGGCGCTGAATCAGGCGACGGCGGCGATGGCGCGCGACAGCCGCGCCACGCTCGACAGCCGCTTCCAGCAGCTGCGCAACGGCGACAACCCGCAGGGTTCGCTGGGGGTGTTCGGCGGTTACGCCGGCCAGCACTACGACTATGCCGATAACCGGGCCGCGGGGGAAGGCAACGCCACCACCCACAACCTGACCGTCGGCGTGGACTATCAGCTGACCGACAGCTGGTTGATCGGCGCGTTGATCGCCGGTTCCAACGACGATCAGCATCCTTCCAGCCGCTTTGATTACAAGGCGCGCGGGCTGCTGCTGTCGGCTTTCAGTTCACTGGCGATCTTCGAGCACGGCTGGGTCAACGCCGATCTGCACTATGCGACGATGGATTATGACGACATCCGCCGCAGCATGCGGCTGGGGCCGCTGACGCGCACCGAAACCGGTTCGACCACCGGCAGGCAGTGGGGCGCGCGCGTGACCGCCGGCTATGACTTCCCGATCGCCTCTTACCTGACTACCGGGCCGGTGGCGCAGTTCGCCTGGGACTACAGCCGCGTTTCCGGCTACAGCGAAGACAGCGATGACAGCACCGCCATGCGCTTCAACGATCAAACCTACCACTCGCAGATCGGTGCGTTGGGTTGGCGGCTGGATACGCAATTCGGCGTGTTTAACCCTTATGCGGAGGTGAGTTATCAGCACCAGTTCGGTGACGACGTCTACCGCGCCGGCGGCGGCCTGAAATCGACGCAAACCTCGTTCACCCGCGACAGTGCGGGCCAGGACAAAAATTGGGTGGATGTCACGTTGGGGGCCAACATGCCGTTGACGGACCGGGTATCGGCCTTCGCCACCGTCTCGCAAACCGGCGGGCTGAGCAGCGGTGAGCAGTTTATGTATAACGTCGGCGTCAGTGCGCGTTTTTGAATTGGCCATCGGCGCGCTCAAGATAAGCCATAAGGTCTGATAAGGGATTTATGCGGAAGGCGGCCTGGGGAAATTATGCGGGCCGCAATGAGGTTGGCGGAAAGACAAAAAAAAACTGATCCTATGAAAGGATCAGGTAGCCACTTGGCCAACACCAGGGAAAATTTTATTTATTATTGTATAACCAAAGATTAACTGTCAATTTGTTTCTGTGGCCCGTTAGTGCCGTATTTCATCCCTGGCCGTTCCTCCCATGCCCTGCGCGTCGGCACGCCGCGCGATATCACCTTATTTTTCACGATAATAAGAAATAATCCGGCACTTGATCACATTATCTCTCGATGAGGGGAGTTTTTTAGTTGATAAAATTAACAAAAATAACATCGGCGCAACTTTATCTCGTGGGAAATATAAGGATATGCGCACGTAAATCAGCATAAATTTAATCGGTAAAGGGGGAAATAGCGTTCAGCCAATTGATTATTTAAACGGCGGTGAGTGATGTTTTTGTTAAATGTTTCTAATGTGTGTGCCGGGTGTGTTTTTCTGGACGGCGAGGGGACCGGCAGACGCGTTGTTTTTCCCGCTGTGCCCGATGCGTGAAAATCCAGCGTTTCTCACCCCGATTCGCACTTGTTGCCGGATTCTGGCTGTATATCTTACGGTCAAAGGGTATACTGGCGCATTCCATCTAAATCCACTTGTATCGCGTGCGAATTCAACATGCAAAAGTTTGATACCAAGACCTTCCAGGGCCTGATCCTGACACTGCAGGATTATTGGGCGCGCCAGGGCTGCACCATCGTTCAACCATTGGACATGGAAGTCGGCGCGGGAACCTCACACCCGATGACGTGCCTGCGCGCACTGGGGCCGGAGCCGATGGCCGCCGCCTATGTGCAGCCATCTCGCCGCCCGACCGACGGCCGCTACGGTGAAAACCCGAACCGTCTGCAGCACTACTACCAGTTCCAGGTGGTGATTAAGCCATCGCCGGACAACATTCAGGAACTCTACCTGGGCTCGTTGAAAGAGCTGGGTCTGGATCCGACCATCCACGACATTCGCTTCGTGGAAGACAACTGGGAAAACCCGACGCTCGGCGCCTGGGGCCTGGGTTGGGAAGTGTGGCTGAACGGCATGGAAGTGACGCAGTTCACTTACTTCCAGCAGGTCGGCGGCCTGGAGTGCAAGCCGGTGACCGGCGAGATCACCTACGGTCTGGAGCGTCTGGCGATGTACATCCAGGGCGTGGACAGCGTGTACGATCTGGTGTGGAGCAACGGCCCGTTGGGCGTCACCACCTACGGCGACGTGTTCCATCAGAATGAAGTGGAGCAGTCCACCTACAACTTCGAATACGCCGACGTCGACTTCCTGTTCTCCTGCTTCGAGCAGTACGAGAAAGAAGCCCAATCGCTGCTGGCGCTGGAAAAACCGCTGCCGCTGCCGGCCTACGAACGCATCCTGAAGGCGGGCCATACCTTCAACCTGCTGGACGCGCGCAAGGCGATTTCGGTAACCGAGCGTCAACGCTACATTCTGCGCATCCGCACGCTGACCAAAGCCGTTGCCGAAGCCTACTACGCTTCCCGCGAAGCGCTGGGCTTCCCGATGTGCAACAAGAAGAACGAGAACTAAGAGGCAGCCATGACTCAACAGACTTTCCTGGTGGAAATCGGCACGGAAGAGCTGCCGCCGAAGGCTCTTCGTTCCCTGGCGGAATCTTTCGCCGCCAACTTCACCGCCGAACTGGACAACGCCGGCCTGGAACACGGTGAAGTGAACTGGTTCGCCGCACCGCGCCGCCTGGCGCTGAAAGTGGCCAACCTGAGCGCGGCGCAGGCCGATCGCGAAATTGAAAAACGCGGCCCGGCGATCGCCCAGGCGTTCGACGCCGAAGGCAAGCCGAGCAAAGCGGCCGAAGGCTGGGCGCGCGGCTGCGGCATCACCGTCGATCAGGCTGAACGCCTGGTGACCGACAAGGGCGAGTGGTTGATGTACCGCGCCCACGTCAAAGGCCAGTCGGCGCAACAACTGCTGGCCGGCATGGTCAGCACCGCGCTGGCTAAACTGCCGATCCCGAAACTGATGCGTTGGGGCGACTCTGACGTGCAGTTCGTGCGTCCGGTGCACACCGTTACGATGCTGCTGGGCGCCGATCTGATCCCGGGCACCGTGCTGGGCATCGACTCTGCGCGCACCGTGCGCGGCCACCGCTTCATGGGCGAAGCCGAGTTCACCCTCGATAACGCAGACCAATACCCGCAGATCCTGCTGGAGCGCGGCAAAGTGGTCGCCGACTACGAAGCGCGTAAAGCCCTCATCAAACGCGACGCCGAACTGGCGGCGCAGAAGATTGGCGGCAAAGCCGATCTGAGCGACAGCCTGCTGGAAGAAGTGGCCTCGCTGGTGGAATGGCCGGTGGTGCTGACCGCCAAATTCGAAGAGAAATTCCTGGCGGTGCCGGCGGAAGCGCTGGTGTACACCATGAAGGGCGATCAGAAGTATTTCCCGGTGTACGACGCCGCGGGCAAATTGCTGCCGAACTTTATCTTTGTGGCCAACATCGAGTCGAAAGACCCGCAGCAGATCATTTCCGGCAACGAGAAGGTGGTGCGTCCGCGCCTGGCCGATGCCGAGTTCTTCTTCAACACCGATCGCAAGAAACGCCTGGAAGACAATCTGCCGCGCCTGGAAACCGTGCTGTTCCAACAGCAGCTGGGCACCCTGCGCGACAAGACCGATCGCATTCAGGCGCTGGCGGGCTGGGTTGCCGGCCAGATCGGCGCCGACGTCAACCACGCCACCCGCGCGGGCCTGCTGTCGAAGTGCGACCTGATGACCAACATGGTGTTCGAATTCACCGACACCCAGGGCGTGATGGGCATGCACTACGCGCGCCACGACGGTGAGGCGGAAGACGTCGCCGTTGCGCTGAACGAGCAGTATCAGCCGCGCTACGCCGGTGATGCGCTGCCGCAGTCGCTGGTGGCCTGCTCGCTGGCGATCGCCGACAAGATGGATACCCTGGCCGGCATTTTCGGCATCGGGCAGCATCCGAAAGGCGATAAAGACCCATTCGCGCTGCGCCGCGCCGCGCTGGGCGTGTTGCGCATCATCGTCGAGAAAAACCTGCCGCTGGATCTGCAGACCCTGACCGAAGAGGCCGTGCGCCTGTACGGCAGCAAGCTGACCAACGCCAAGGTGGTCGACGAGGTGGTGGAATTCATGCTGGGCCGCTTCCGCGCCTGGTATCAGGAAGAAGGCCACGCGGTCGATACCATTCAGGCGGTGCTGGCGCGCCGTCCGACCAAACCGGCCGACTTCGACGCGCGCGTCAAGGCGGTATCCCACTTCCGCACGCTGGACGAGGCGGCGGCATTGGCTGCGGCCAACAAACGCGTCTCCAACATTCTGGCCAAGTCTACCGAAACGCTGAACGACAGCGTGCGCGCCTCGGTGCTGAAGGATGCGGCGGAGATCCAGCTGGCGACTCACCTGGTGGTGCTGCGCGACAAGTTGCAGCCGTACTTCGCGGCGGGCAACTACCAGGAAGCGCTGGTGGAACTGGCCGCGCTGCGTGAGCCGGTGGATGCGTTCTTCGACAACGTGATGGTGATGGCGGACGATGCGGAAGTGCGCGTTAACCGTCTGACGCTGCTGAGCAAATTGCGTGAGCTGTTCCTGCAGGTGGCGGATATCTCCGTGCTGCAGTAAGCGGTTCTTTGCTGTGAAAAGGCGCCTGCGGGCGCCTTTTTTATTTCCGAAGCTGGGCTGTGAAGGTAAGCTCGCCCGGCGGCTTGGGGTGACTGACTTGGGAGAATTGCAGCCTCCGCTCGCCGACGGCAATGAACCTCAGTGCGTTTTGCGCACGATGTTCAACCGCCACCGGCCGAGACAATGTTCACCGCAAACGGAATCGCGTATCGGAACGCCGCCAGTTGATCTATTCTTATAGGCGCACGGAGTGCGGAAAAAGGGGCGGAGTCCAATGAAAAAGCAGGTTTATAACAGGAGTTATGTCACATGGCGGTAGGGATCCAGAGCAGAGGTTTCGCGCGTTGGTTGGCACCGGTATTGGCATTGTTGGTGGTCATGCAATTGACCGCCTGCGGCGATAAAGAGCCGGAACAGCGCAAAGCATTTATCGATTACTTACAGAATACCGTGATGCGCAGCGGGGCGAATATCCCCACGCTGAGCGAAGACCAGAAGCAGAAGTTCGGCAACTATGCCGGCGATTACGCGATTTTGGTCGGCTTTTCACAGCAGCTGTCCAAGTCGGTCGGCGCCAGCCTGACCCCGGCGCTGGATCAGATTAACCAGATCCGCACCGCACAGGACTATCTGAACAAACGCGATGCGCTGCAGCAATCGGTCGGGGCGTTGAACCTGCTGGGCCAGCAGATCCAGTCCGCCAAGTCGCAGGCGGATACCGCCCGCGCGGCGTTGAAACAACCCGACGATCTGAAGGCGGTGTACAACCAGGCCTATGACAAAATCGTCACCGCGCCGGCCAACGCCCTGATGCCGGCGATCCCGACCACCGCCAGCTTTGTGCAGGATCTGGTGCAGGTTGGCGATTTCCTGCAGAGCCAGGGCAATCAGGTCAGCTTCAACAACAACGGCGTGCAGTTCCGCACTGCGCAGCAGGTGGCGCAGTACAACACCATGATGTCGAATCTGGTGGCCAAACAGCAGAACCTGGTGAATGCGCAGAAAGCCATTCAAAGCGTGACGCAATAACGCGCCTGCGACGATCTACAGGCCGGCATTGCCGGCCTGCTTTATTTCCCCTCAGCGTTTCCAATAGCTTGCTGGTTTATTGCGCAGGCTTCTGTACTACACTTCAATTAATCCATTCATTCGGCAATGTAGTTTTCTTTCATTCATCACTTCGCTAGTTCCCGGCGGGATGAGTGCTCACAGGGAAGATCAAACAGAGCGTCGCGATCGGGCGCTGCAGCCAAAAATAAATTGTGATATTTATCACAATTTAAAAACAAATAACCAAGTTAAAAATGTGACCGTTATCACTTTATTGTCGATTTTTGGGCGGTTTTTTTCTCACTGTGCTTTTTTTACACGTCATAAGTGTGATCTTTATCACTATAAATGAGGGTTTGTTGGGGTGTTGTGTGTGACTTGTATCACAAAAACTTCGTGAAGTTCGCGTGACAAAAACAGCGTGATAGAGTCCGTTTCGCATACAGCGGCAACACGGCTGGATCGTCACAACAATAATCACGCGCTCTATTGTCAGCGCGTAACAATAGGGGTGTGTTTTATGTTTTCACCAGACATCAAGGTTAAAGTGCAAAACTTTGGCCGCTTCCTGAGCAACATGGTGATGCCCAACATCGGCGCCTTTATCGCCTGGGGGATTATCACCGCGCTATTCATTCCAACCGGCTGGCTGCCGAATGAAACCTTAGCCAAGCTGGTCGGCCCGATGATCACCTATCTGCTGCCGCTGCTGATCGGCTACACCGGCGGGCGGCTGGTGGGCGGCGAGCGCGGCGGCGTGGTCGGCGCCATCACCACCATGGGCGTCATCGTCGGCGCCGACATGCCGATGTTCCTCGGCTCGATGATCGCCGGCCCGCTGGGTGGCTGGGCTATCAAGCATTTCGACCGCTGGGTGGACGGCAAGATCAAAAGCGGCTTTGAAATGCTGGTGAACAACTTCTCCGCCGGCATCATCGGCATGCTGCTGGCAATCCTGGCTTTCCTGGGCATCGGGCCGCTGGTGGAGGTGCTCTCCAAGCTGCTGGCGGCGGGCGTGCACGTGATGGTGAAGAACAACCTGTTGCCACTGGCGTCCATCTTCGTTGAACCGGCGAAAATCCTGTTCCTGAACAACGCCATCAACCACGGCATCTTCTCGCCGCTGGGTATCCAGCAGGCCACGGAAGTCGGTAAGTCGGTATTCTTCCTGATTGAAGCCAACCCAGGCCCGGGCATGGGCGTGCTGATGGCCTACATGTTCTTCGGCCGCGGCAGCGCCAAGCAATCCGCCGGCGGTGCGGCGATCATTCACTTCCTGGGCGGCATTCACGAAATCTACTTCCCTTACGTGCTGATGAATCCACGTCTGCTGCTGGCGGTGATCCTGGGCGGCATGACCGGCGTATTCACCCTGACGATGCTGAACGGCGGCCTGGTTTCTCCGGCTTCCCCGGGTTCGATCCTGGCGGTGCTGGCGATGACTCCGAAAGGCGCCTACTTCGCCAACATTGCGGCGGTGTGCGCAGCCTTTGCCGTCTCCTTCGTGGTGTCTGCTTTCCTGCTGAAAACCTCCAAAGTGAAAGAGGATGACGATCTGGAAGCCGCGACCCGCCGCATGCAAGAGATGAAATCGCAGTCCAAAGGCGGCGCAGCGGCGCCAGCGTCGGTCGACGGCGATCTGAGCACCGTGCGCAAAATCATCGTCGCCTGCGATGCGGGCATGGGTTCCAGCGCCATGGGCGCCGGGGTGTTGCGCAAGAAAGTGGCGGACGCCGGGCTGAAGAACATCTCGGTGACCAACAGCGCCATCAACAGCCTGCCGGACGATGTGGATCTGGTCATCACGCACCGCGATCTGACCGAGCGCGCGATGCGCCACGCGCCGCAGGCCCAGCACATCTCGCTGACCAACTTCCTCGACAGCAAGCTGTACAGCGATCTGGTCGAGCGTTTGCTGGCGGCCAACCAAACCAGCGACAACCAGCAGAAGGTGCTGGATGACAGCGTCGAAGCCGGTGAGCCGAACCTGTTCAAGCTGAGCGAAAGCAACGTGTTCCTCAACCTGCAGGCCAGTGACAAAGAGCAGGCGATCCGCTTCGCCGGCGAGCAGCTGGTGAAGGGCGGCTACGTTGAGCCGGAATACGTGCCGGCGATGCTGGAGCGCGAAAAGCTCACGTCCACCTACCTGGGCGAGTCGATCGCCGTGCCGCACGGCACCATCGAGGCTAAAGACCGGGTGCTGCGCACCGGCGTGGTGTTCTGCCAGTACCCGCAGGGCGTGCGCTTCGGCGATGAAGAGGACGAAGTGGCGCGCCTGGTGATCGGCATCGCCGCGCGCAACAACGAGCATATTCAGGTGATCACCAGCCTGACCAACGCGCTGGATGACGAGAGCGTGATCGAGCGGCTGGCGAATACCACCAGCGTCCAGGAAGTGCTGGACCTGCTCGGCGGCAAAAAAGCCGGATAACAGAATCATTTTAAAGGGTGCAGCTTGCTGCACCCTTCGACATTAAGAAGGTAGAGTTATGAAAGCATTACATTT
Source organism: Serratia sp. BNK-33-b (assembly GCF_048684565.1). NCBI lineage: Bacteria > Pseudomonadati > Pseudomonadota > Gammaproteobacteria > Enterobacterales > Yersiniaceae > Serratia > Serratia sp. BNK-33-b. Next base: position 4,897,603 of record NZ_JBLQTZ010000001.1, on the reverse strand, counting down.
TGGCGCAGGGAACATCGGCCGCGGTTTTATCGGCAAGCTGCTGGCGGACGCGGGCGTTGAGCTGACCTTCGCCGACGTCAATCAAACGGTGCTGGATCTGCTGAACAGCCGAAAAAGCTACTCGGTGCACGTGGTGGGCGAGCAAGAGCGCGTGGAGAACGTCACCAACGTCAGCGCCGTCAACAGCGGCGGCGAAGCCGCGGTGGCGCTGATCGCCGAGGCGGATCTGGTGACCACCGCCGTGGGTCCGCAAATTCTCGCCAAAATCGCCGGCACGATCGCCAAAGGACTGGTGCTGCGTCATCAGCAGGGCAATGTGCAGCCGCTGAACATCATCGCCTGCGAGAACATGGTGCGCGGCACCAGCCAGCTGAAGCAGCACGTGTTCGCCGCGCTGCCGCAGGACGAGCAGGCATGGGTTGAGCAGCATGTCGGCTTCGTCGATTCGGCGGTCGATCGCATCGTGCCGCCGGCGGACAGCAGCGATCCGCTGGAAGTGACGGTGGAAACCTTCAGCGAATGGATCGTCGATCAGACGCAGTTTAAAGGCCAGCCTCCGGCGATCGCCGGCATGGAGCTGACCGACAACCTGATGGCCTTCGTCGAGCGCAAGCTGTTCACCCTCAACACCGGCCACGCGATCACCGCCTACCTCGGCCAACGGGCCGGGCTGCAAACCATTCGCGACGCCATTCTCGATCCGGCGATCCGCCGGGTGGTGAAAGGGGCGATGGAAGAGAGCGGCGCGGTGCTGATCAAACGCTACGGCTTCGACGCCGACAAGCACGCCGCCTACATCAACAAAATTCTCGGCCGCTTCGAAAACCCGTATCTGCACGATGACGTCGAGCGCGTGGGGCGCCAGCCGCTGCGCAAACTGAGCGCCGGCGATCGCCTGATCAAACCGCTGCTGGGCACGCTGGAATACGGCCTGCCGCATGCCAACCTGATCCAGGGCATCGCCGCCGCCATGAGTTACCGCAGCGAACAGGATCCGCAGGCGTTGGAGTTGGCGGAATTGCTGAATACGCTCGGGCCGAAAGCCGCGCTGGCGCAAATTTCCGGCCTGCCGGCGGAAAGCGAGGTTGTAGAAGAGGCCGTTGCTGTGTATAACGCCATGCACAAGTAGAATCGTGATGATGAACACCCGAGCGCAGCTTGCTGCGCTCCTGGAACCCGAGTTCGGCATCGACGGCCCTCCCCACGCCTTTCGAAAAGCGACGATGGAAGAAGCACAGGCATTTGAAAACCAGGTTCTGGAAAAGCTGAACGCGGGCAAAACGGTGCGCAGCTTCCTGATCGCGGCGGTAGAGCTGCTGGCGGAAGCGCTCAACGTGCTGGTGGTGCAGGTATTCCGCAAGGATGACTACGCGGTGAAATATGCCGTCGAACCGCTATTGTCCGGCAGCGGCCCTCTGGGGGAGCTGTCGGTGCGCCTGAAGCTGATGTACGGCCTGGGGGTGATTTCCCGCCACGAATATGAAGACGCCGAACTGCTGATGGCGATGCGCGAAGAGCTGAACCACGACGGGGCGGAATACCGCTTCGTCGACGACGAAATACTCGGGCCGTTCGGCGAGCTGCACTGTGTGGCCGCGCTGCCGCCGGTGCCGACTTTCCTGCAGCCGGGCGAGGCGGATGAAGCGCTGATTGCCATGCAGCGCCAGCGCTATCAGCAGATGGTGCGCTCCACCATGGTGCTGTCCATTACCGATCTGATCGCCGGCATCGGCGCCAAGCAACCCTCCCGGCTCTCTCCTCTCGGCCGCGGCTAGGCAAAGGCCGCGCGCCACTCGTCGAACAACAACCACAGCGCGGTGGCGGCCATCAGCCCGGACATCGCGCCGTTGAACACCCGCAGCTTCCAGGTGACCCGCAGCGCGTTGCGCAAGCGGTCGCCCAGCACCGCCCACAGCAGCACGCAAGGCAAGTTCAGCAGCGCGAAACCGGCGATGACCGACAGCGTATGGACAAAGGTGGCGCCTTCGCGCGGGGTGAACAGGATCGCCACGTTGATCACCATCAGCCAGGCCTTGGGGTTGACCGCCTGAAACAGCGCGCCGTTGAGCAGGCTCATCGGCTGCGCCTGCTCTTTGGCGTCCGGCGAGGCCGCCTGGAACAGTTTCCATGACAGCCACAGCAGATAAGCGCAGCCGATCACCGCCAGCGGCAGGCGGATGACGCCGGCCCAGCTCAGCGCCAGCGCCAGCAGCGGGATAATGATCGCCAGCTGTACCGCACAACCGACGCAGATGCCAAACAGCATCGGCAGGGTGCGGCGCAGGCCGAAGTTGACGCCCGACGAGGCTAGCAGCAGGTTGTTGGGGCCGGGGGTGATCGACATGACGGTGACGTAGCTGACAAAGGCAGAGTCCAGCATGGCAGGTTCCTTGAAAATGACGGTGATGACGAGAGATCAGCATAATCGCTGCAATGGGATGGTGACAGAACCACAAATCGGATATTGTCATGGTTACAGTTGTACAGAATGTAAACTGTACCCATTGCCTGGAGAGAAACTGTGACCCTGCTCGATGAAACCCCGGATACCCGTTACCTGCAGCTGGCGGACACGTTGGCCGAAGCCATTCGCCGCGGCACGCTGCAGCCCGGCGACCGCTTGCCTTCGGTGCGGCGCTGTGCGCAAACCCATCGTGTCAGTATCAATACCGTGGTGTCGGCTTACCGCACGCTGGAGGATCGCGGGTTGATCGAGGCGCGACCGCAGTCGGGGTTTTATGTCCGCAGCACGCTGCCGGCGCTGAAGATGGCCTCGGCGCCCTGCGGGCGCATCGAACCGCCGGCGGACGACGTGCTGGCGCTGATCGACACCGTGTTTGCCGCCCAGCAAAACCCGGCCTTCACCAACATTGCGTTGGCTTGCCCGCAGACCAGCGACTTTTATCCCGGCGGCAAGTTGGGGCGCATGCTGTCCTCTCAGCTGCGCCGCCAGCCGGATCTGATCGGGCAGTATCCGTTGCCGCCCGGCAGCCTGCGGCTGCGTCAGCAGATCGCCCGCCGCTCGATGACGCTGGGCATGCTGCTGGAGCCGGGCGACGTGGTGCTGACCCACGGCTGCATGGAAGCGCTGCAGCTGGCGCTGCGCGTCACCACCAAACCGGGCGACTGCGTCGGGCTGGAGTCGCCGACCTATTTCTACCTGCTGCCGCTGCTGGCCAGCCTGGGGCTGAAAGCGTTGGAAATCCCTACCGATCCGCAGTTGGGACTGTCGTTGGACGCGCTGGAGCTGCTGTTGAACGAGAAGCGGCTGAATGCGGTGATCGCCATGCCGACGGTGCAAAACCCGCTGGGCTGCACCATGCCGCTGGCGGCGAAAAAGCGGCTGGCGCGGCTGATGAACGATCATCAGGTGCCGTTGATTGAAGATGGGCTGTATGCCGAGATTCAGTTCGGCGGCGCGCTGTCGCCGGCGGTGAAGGCGTTCGATCGCGACGGCTGGGTGCTGTTTTGCTCCAGCTTTACCAAAACGCTGGCGCCGGATTTTCGCGTCGGCTGGGTCTGCGGCGGCCGCTTCCACGAGGCGTTGCGCAAGCTGAAGGCGGTGTCGTCGATGTCAGAGTCGCAGCTGCTGTCGGAAACGCTGGCGACCTTCCTGGAGAGCGGCGGTTACGATCACCATTTGCGCAACCTGCGCAAGCGCTATGCGGCGCAGGTCGACGAGGCGCGGGCGCTGATCGCCCGGCATTTCCCGCGCGGCACGCTGGCCACGCAGCCGGCGGGCGGCTTCGTGTTCTGGGTCGAATTCCCCCCTGGCGTGGACAGTGTGGCGCTGTTCCATCAGCTGCTGGAGGAGCAGATCTGTTTAACGCCGGGCACCCTGTATTCGCCCAGCGGGCGTTACCGCAACGCACTGCGGCTCTCCTGCTGCTACCCGTTCAACGCGCGCTACACCCAGGCGTTGGCCCGGCTCGGCGCCAGGGCCTGCGAGATGAGCGGCTTGCCGCCCGGCATTGCGCAGGACGGGTAACGGCGCGCGCCTTTTGCTACAATGCCGGTATCATTGATTAGCGTGCCATTTTGGGCACAACGGGCCAGAGACCATGAAAGAGAAAGAAAAGGCAGAGATCAAGCGCCTGAGCGACCTGCTGGACGCCTTGAACCACAAAGACGCCACCGTGATCCAACAGGGCAACCCTGAGTTGATCGCGCAACACACCAAAGAGAAAGAGAAACTGGCGACGGAGATCGAGCGCCTGAAAAACGTGCGCGGCGAGAAGCTGAGCGCCGAAGCGCAGAAGCTGAGCAAGCTGCCGTTCAGCCGCGAGATCACCAAGAAAGAGCAGGCCGATATGGGCGCGCTGAAGAAAAGCGCGCGCGGGTTGATCGTGGTGCACCCGATGACCGCGCTGGGCCGCGAGATGGGCCTGAAAGCGGTCACCGGCTACGCCAAGAAAGCGTTCTGAACCCCTGGGCGTCAGACCTTGGTGGTGTAATACGCCTTGGTCTGATAGGGCACGGTGACCGTGTCCTGGCCCCGCAGCTCCTCTTCTTCCGCCACCAGTTGGCGCAACCGATCGATAACCTGCTCCTGTTGCGGCTGCGGCAGCGCGGCGATAAAGCTGGTTGAACGCACGCGGTTGTAGATCACGTCCTCCACCGCGCCGCGGTGGCCCAGCATAAACACCTGCTCCTGCAGCGGTTCAAAGCCTTTGAACGGGAAGAACTTGCGCCATTCGCCGGTATAGAAACGCGGCGCATCGCCTTCGTGGCTATCGACGATCTGATTCAGTTTGCGCACCCAGCCGACGCGCGCATCGCGCATGTTCCACACCAGACCGAGTTTGCCGCCGGGCTTGAGAATGCGCTGGATTTCCGCCAGCGCCTGCGGCGTGGCGAACCAATGGAAGGACTGGGCACAGACCACGGCATCGACCGACTCGTCCGGCAACGGGATCGCGTCGGCGGTGCCCGCCAGCGTTTTCACCTGCGGCAGCGCCGCCGACAGTTTTTCCAGCATTTGCGGCACCGGTTCGACGGCGATCACCTGCGCGCCGGTTTCCAGCAGGCGCGGGGTGAACTTGCCGGTGCCGGCGCCGAGATCGATGACCGTCATGCCGGCGTGCAGGCCGATGACGTCACGCAGCCAGACGGCGATTTCCGGCGGGTAATCCGGCCGGCCTTTCACATAGCGATCGGCATTGGCCTGATAGCCTTCGGCGGCGGCGTGATGAATCGAATGGGTCGGGGTGGTCATATACCTGGCTCCTGGCTGAAAAAACGTGCGGCTACAGTATAGGCGGAAGAATAGGGTTAACGCGGCACCCGGCGCACGTTTTTCATCTTTCCGCCGCCGTTTTCAACGGCCGAGCAGGCGGCGGTTGAAATCTTCGAGGCGCCCTTCGGCAAGCCGCGTGAGCATGGTCTTGCTCCAGCTGGCGGAGAGGCCGGCCACCGCCAACAGACGGCGATACTGTTCCGCGTCGAACGGCATGTGCCAGGCGATGGCGATGGCTTCGGCGACCGACACGTCGCTGTTGCGCGCCGCCAGCGCCAGCGGACGATCGCCGCTGACCGCGCCCGGCGACACCACCCGATACAGCCAGCCGCAGCGGCCGCTTTGCTGCATCAGCACTGAAATGTCCTCGATGGCGAAGTGATAATTGAGCTTGAAGCACGGCGAGCGCGGCTGGGTGACCTGGATCAGCGCCTCGCCCCAGCGGAAGATGTCGCCCATAAACACGTTGTGTTCGGTCAGCCCTTCGGTGGAGATATTCTCGCCGAAGGCCGGGGCGCAAAACTGCTCCGCCTGCGCCGGAAACTGCTCGCGCCAATGGGCGTAATGCTCGCGCGGGTAGTGGCACAGCGCGCGATCCGGCCCGCCGTGATAGCTTTTCTCCGCCTGTTCGTCGCCTTCCAGCCCGAGCGGCGTGAGCCGGACAGCGCCATCCACCTGGCGTTTGGCGATGGCGCTGGGGCGCCCGCCCTCATAGGGTTGAATGCTGCCGATGTAAACGTCTGGGTGATGCATGTGCGCCTCCGTGTCTCGCGTCGAGGGCTCAGCATAGCCTGAGTTGTTCTCGTACACTACCCGGCGTTTACCTGTACGGAAGGATGTGTTTTTCCTGTCTATATTTAGGCTTTTATCGTCGAGAAAAAACCATGCGTTTCATTGTATTGAGGCATGCGGAGTCAGAATGGAACCGCTCGGGGATTATTCAGGGGCGAAGTGACAGTCCGCTGACAGAAGAGGGGCGACGTCAAATCGCTGGGCTTGGCGCTCGCTTGCAAATGTTATCGGTCACTTCGTTGATCAGTTCACCGACTGGTCGGGCTTTTACGACAGCGGAGACGTTGGCTGAGCGATGTGGCTGCACTGTGCAAATGGATGAGCGTTTGCAGGAGCAAGATTTTGGCCGACTGGAAGGATTATCTTATGCGCAGGCCATGCGCGATTATCCTGAAGCGACGCAGTGCCTCTTTGCCGGTAAGGCAGAGGCGTCGGCGCCGGGAGGGGAGAATGCTTATGAGGTTGCCTGGCGCCTGATGGCTTGTCTGTCCGATCTGGCTGTCGATGGACAAAATCAAACGCTTGGTGTTGTTACGCACGGCCATGCTCTGCAGGCACTGATTTGGTGGCTTAAAGGGGCCGACCCGCAGGAGGACCTTCGCAGATACGGTCATCGCAATTGCGGCTATGCAATGCTTGATGTGACCGCCTCTGGTTTTAATTTGTTGAATTGGGGAGTCGCGACCCACCTGTTGCCAAAAAGATAGGGCGAGGAACGGATATTCCTCGCCTGAGGGCGTCAGAAGGTGGTCCAGTTCTCTTCCGCTGCGGCGTTGGCGGCCGCGGGTTTGACGGCCGGCGCTTTCGGCGCGGCGGCTTTGGCGGCGAGGGGCTCGGTCTGCTCCGCCAAACGGAACACCGAGACGCTCTGCAGCAGCATATCGGCCTGTTCTTCCAGCGAATCGGCGGCGGCGGCGGACTCTTCCACCAGCGCGGCGTTCTGCTGGGTGGTGTGGTCCATTTCGACGATCGCCTGGCCAATCTGGGCGATGCCGCGCGTCTGCTCATCGGAGGCGGCGGCGATCTCGGCCATGATGTCGCGCACGTGGGTGACCGAACGGACGATCTGTTCCATGGTATTGCCGGTGCTTTCCACCAACTCAGTGCCGGTTTTCACCCGGCTGACCGATTCGGCGATCAGCCCTTCTATTTCCTTGGCCGCCTGGGCGCTGCGGCTCGCCAGGCTGCGCACTTCACTGGCGACCACCGAGAAGCCGCGGCCCTGTTCGCCGGCGCGCGCCGCTTCCACCGCGGCGTTGAGCGCCAGGATGTTGGTCTGGAAGGCAATGCCGTTAATTAGGGTGGTAATTTCGGCGATACGCTGCGAACTGCTGGAGATATCGCGCATGGTGCTGACCACGTTTTCCACCAGCTTACCGCCCTGTTGTGCGGTCTGCGAGGCGTCGGTGGCCAGCTGGTTGGCGTGATGAGCATTGTCGGCGTTTTGTTTCACCGTGGCGGTCAGCTGTTCCATGCTGGCCGCGGTTTCCTCGACCGCCGCCGCCTGCTGTTCGGTGCGGGAGGAGAGATCGGTGTTGCCGGCGGCGATTTCCGCCGAGGCGGTGGAGACCTGGCTGACCCCCATCTGGATCTTCTCAATCATGGTGCGCAGGTTTTGGCTCATCGCCGCCACCGCGTTCAGCAGTTGCCCCAGCTCGTCGCGGCGGGTGCTGGTCTGCGCCTGGCGCAGGTCGCCGCCGGCGATGCGTTCCGCCATGGCCAGCGTGCTGTGCAGCGGACGGGTGATCTGCAGGGTGATGCGCCAGGCGATAAGCACCCCGGCGATGATGGCGATCAGGGTGGTGACGCCCATCTGCAGCTGCGCCAGATTGATGTTGTTGCGCGTCTGCACCAGTTCGTCCTGCATAAAGGCGTTCACCAGCGTGCCGATCGCTTGCGCGCGTTCGCCGAGCTGCCGGCTGATTTGCTGTTCGTGCTCATAGGCCGGCAGGTAGGCTGCGATGCGGTTTTTGTAATCGTCCAGCGCGGCCAGCAGCGGTTGCAGCTGCGGGCGCTGCGCGTCGCTGACCCGGCGGCTCAGGGCGTTGGCCGCGTCGCGCGCGTCGTCGATGGCCGCCATCAGCGGCGCTTCGGTTTCCTTGTTCAGGCTCAGCAGCAGACCGCGCGCGCCGTAGCGCACCTGGGTCAGCTTCTGGTTAAGCTGGATGAAGGCCAGCTGCAGATCGCCGTTGGTGAGCTGACGCTCCACCTGGCTCAGGCTGGCCTGCACTTCCGACATGTTCCAGCTCTGGCGCACCGCGTCTTTTGCCGTGACCGCCTGCTCAAAGACTTTTTGCTGCTGTTGATATTCCCCGATCAGCGTCACCAGACGCTGCAGATCCTTGCGGCTTTGGGCGTCCCAGTCCAGCGCCTGCCCCTGGTCTATCAGCTTGACGGCGTTTTCAATATTGGCGCGGTTGTTCTGCAGATACTCCGGCTGGTAGGTCTGGCCGTACATGGCGCGGTTGTATTTGGCCTGGTTGATCTCCTCGTTCAGCCGGTTGCTGAAGTCGATGCGATCGGCGCGGGATTCGATGATATGCAGATATTGCGCCCCGGTGCCGGCGATGACGACCGCCAACAGCAACAACAGCGCGAAGCCGAGACCGAGCTTTTTACCTACGGTGAGATGAGTGAACTTTCCTGCCAATGCTTGCAATGCCGCCATAGCGTTTTTCCTTCTCCGGGCGAACGTCAATTGAACAAACCATCGGCAAGAAGTGGTCAAACTTTAGCGGATTTCAGGCAAAAAAATACCCGCCGGTGGCGGGCATCTTTATCAACGGGGGCGAGTTACTTCTTCGCGGCGAAGCGTGCGGCGGCTTCATCCCAGTTGACCACGTTCCAGAACGCCTTGATGTAGTCAGGGCGTTTGTTCTGATATTTCAGGTAGTAAGCGTGTTCCCACACGTCCAGGCCGATGATTGGGAAACCGGAAGCGCCGGCGACGGCTTCGCCCATCAGCGGGCTGTCCTGGTTGGCGGTAGACACTACGGCCAGCTTGCCGTCTTTCAGCACCAGCCAGGCCCAACCGGAACCGAAGCGGGTGGCTGCGGCTTTCTCGAACTCTTCCTGGAATTTCTCAACGCTGCCGAAATCGCGCTCGATGGCCGCTTTCAGATCGCCGCCCAGCGTGGTGCCGGTTTTCAGGTTTTTCCAGAAGAAGCTGTGGTTGGCGTGACCGCCGGCGTTGTTGCGCATGAAGGTGCGTTTGTCGGCAGGCACTTTGTCCAGATCCTGGATCAGTTCTTCAACGCTGTATTTGGCCAGCTCAGGGTAGGCTTCCAGCACGGTGTTGGCGTTGTTGACGTAGGTCTGGTGGTGTTTGGTGTGATGGATTTCCATCGTCTGCTTGTCAAAATGCGGTTCCAGTGCGTCGTAAGCGTACGGCAGGGATGGCAGTGAATAACTCATAATCATCATCTCCAGTGGTGTATGGGCGGCGCAAAGGGCGAGCACCGCGTAAGCAGTCGGATCATTATAGTTAATTAAATGATATTGAAAATGATTATCAATGCCCTGTGAATTGTGTGGTTAATGAACAAATCGTTGCGTTAACATGTTGATAGAAGAGGGCGCTGGGTGGCCGGTTCAAACCGTCGCCCCGGCGCGTTGGTTACTCTCTATACTGTAGGGAGCGCCAACGTCGAAATGTATCGAAATGTGCCAATGCGTTCACTGAATGAGCACGAGTGTGTAACAACCACAAGCACGCTGTGGTAATATGGCCGGCGTTCGTAGCAAGCATAACAACAGTGACATTCGCGTTTGCCGCGCTAGCGGGCAGGCGCATTTGAACAATGTGACAATCGAGAGTAAAGGAGACCCCCATGCAGGTCAGCAGAAGGCAGTTCTTTAAGATCTGCGCTGGCGGTATGGCAGGAACGACGGTGGCCGCGCTGGGCTTTGCCCCCGAAGTGGCGTTGGCGGAAACCCGGCAGTACAAACTGCTGCGCGCCCGCGAGACCCGTAATACCTGTACGTATTGTTCCGTCGGCTGTGGGCTGTTGATGTACAGCCTTGGTGATGGCGCCAAAAACGCCAAAGAAAGCATTTTCCATATCGAAGGGGATCCGGATCACCCGGTAAACCGCGGCGCGCTTTGCCCGAAAGGCGCCGGCCTGGTTGACTTCATCCACAGCGAAAGCCGCCTCAAGTACCCGGAATACCGGGCGCCGGGGTCGGACAAATGGCAGCGCATCAGCTGGGACGACGCCTTTACCCGCATCGCCAAGCTGGTGAAAGAAGACCGTGACGCCAACTTCATCAAAACCAACGATCAGGGCGTTACCGTCAACCGTTGGCTGACCACCGGCATGCTGTGTGCTTCGGCCGCCAGCAACGAAACCGGTTTTCTGTCGCAAAAATTTAGTCGCGCTCTCGGCATGCTTGCCGTAGACAACCAGGCGCGTGTCTGACACGGACCAACGGTAGCAAGTCTTGCTCCAACATTTGGTCGCGGTGCGATGACCAACCACTGGGTTGATATCAAGAACGCGAATTTGATTATCGTCATGGGCGGTAATGCGGCGGAAGCGCATCCGGTGGGGTTCCGCTGGGCGATGGAAGCCAAAATACACAACAATGCCAAGCTGATCGTGATCGATCCGCGCTTTACCCGAACCGCGTCGGTGGCGGACTTCTACACGCCGATCCGCTCCGGGACCGACATCGCTTTCCTGTCGGGCGTGTTGCTGTATCTGATGACCAACAACAAGTTCAACCGCGAATACGTCGAGGCCTACACCAACGCCAGCCTGCTGGTGCGGGAAGACTTTGCCTTCGAAGACGGGTTGTTCAGCGGCTACGACGCGGAAAACCGCAAGTACGACAAAACCACCTGGAACTACCAGTTCGACGAGAACGGCTTCGCCAAGCGCGACGTCACGCTGCAGGATCCGCGCTGCGTGTGGAACCTGCTGAAGCAGCACGTGAGCCGCTACACGCCTGACGTGGTGAGCAACATCTGCGGCACGCCGAAGGACGATTTCCTCAAGGTGTGCGAATACATCGCCGAAACCTGCGTGGCGGATAAGACCGCTTCGTTCCTGTACGCCCTGGGCTGGACTCAGCACTCGGTCGGCGCACAGAACATCCGCACCATGGCGATGATCCAGCTGCTGCTCGGCAACATGGGCATGGCGGGCGGCGGCGTCAACGCGCTGCGCGGCCACTCCAACATCCAGGGTCTGACCGATCTCGGCCTGCTGTCGCAGAGCCTGCCGGGCTACTTGACGCTGCCGTCGGAGAAACAGACCGATCTCGACACCTACCTGAAGGCCAACACGCCGAAGGCGCTGCTGCCGGGCCAGGTGAACTACTGGGGCAACTACCCGAAATTCTTCGTCAGCATGATGAAGACCTTCTACGGCGACAAGGCGCAGAAGGACAACAGCTGGGGCTTTGACTGGCTGCCGAAGTGGGACAAAGGCTACGACGTGCTGCAGTACTTCGAGATGATGGCGCAGGGCAAGGTCAACGGCTACTTCTGCCAGGGCTTTAACCCGGTGGCGTCGTTCCCGAACAAAAACAAGGTGGTGGCTTCGCTGTCCAAGCTGAAGTTCCTGGTGACCATCGATCCGTTGAACACCGAGACTTCCAACTTCTGGCAGAACCACGGCGAGTTCAACGAGGTGGATCCTTCGCAGATCCAGACCGAAGTGTTCCGCCTGCCGTCCACCTGCTTCGCCGAAGAGAACGGCTCGATCGTCAACTCCGGCCGCTGGCTGCAGTGGCACTGGAAAGGCGCGGACGCCCCGGGCGAAGCGCTGAACGACGGCGAGATCCTGGCGGGCATCTTCAGCCGCCTGCGCGAGATGTATGCGCGCGACGGCGGCGCGGTGCCTGAGCAGGTGCTGAACATGACCTGGGACTACCTGACGCCGGACAACCCGGCGCCGGAAGAGGTGGCGCAGGAGAACAACGGCAAGGCGCTGGCGGATCTGCTGGATGCCGACGGCAAAGTGCTGGTGAAAAAAGGCGAGCTGCTCAGCTCGTTCGCGCAGTTGCGCGACGACGGCACCACCGCCAGCGGTTGCTGGATCTTCGCCGGCAGCTGGACGCCGGCCGGCAACCAGATGGCGCGGCGCGACAACGCCGATCCGTCCGGCCTCGGCAATACGCTGGGCTGGGCCTGGGCATGGCCGCTCAACCGCCGCATTCTGTACAACCGCGCCTCGGCGGATCCGCAGGGCAAACCGTGGGATCCGAAACGCCAACTGCTGGAGTGGGACGGCGCCAAGTGGGTTGGGGCCGATATCCCGGACTACAGCACCGCCGCGCCGGGCAGCGACGTCGGGCCGTTCATCATGCAGCCGGAAGGCATGGGCCGCCTGTTCGCCACCGACAAGATGGCGGAAGGGCCGTTCCCTGAACACTACGAGCCGTTCGAAACGCCGCTCGGCACCAACCCGCTGCACCCGAACGTGGTGTCCAACCCGGCGGCGCGCGTGTTCAAGGACGATCTGGCGGCGATGGGCAAATCCGACAAGTTCCCTTACGTCGGCACCACCTATCGTCTGACCGAGCACTTCCACTACTGGACCAAGCACGCGCGGCTGAACGCCATCGCCCAGCCGGAACAGTTCGTGGAAATCGGCGAGAAGCTGGCGGAGAAGAAAGGCATCAAGCAGGGCGATACCGTGAAAGTCAGCTCCAACCGTGGCTACATCAAGGCCAAGGCGGTGGTGACCAAGCGTATTCGCACGCTGCAGGTGCACGGCCAGGAAGTCGACACCATCGGCATCCCGATCCACTGGGGTTACGAAGGGGTGGCGAAGAAAGGCTTTATCGCCAACACGCTGACGCCGTTCGTCGGCGACGCCAATACGCAAACGCCGGAGTTCAAGGCGTTCCTGGTCAACGTGGAAAAGGTGTAACGGAGACGAATTATGGCCATGCAATCTCAAGACATCATTCGTAAATCCGCCACCAATGGTTTCACGCCGGCGCCGCGCGCCCGTGACCACCAGGAAGAAGTGGCCAAACTGATCGATGTCACCACCTGTATCGGCTGCAAGGCCTGTCAGGTGGCCTGTTCCGAATGGAACGACATCCGCGACGAAGTGGGGCACAACGTCGGGGTGTACGATAACCCCGCCGATCTGACCGCCAAGTCGTGGACGGTGATGCGCTTCTCCGAGGTGGAGGAAAACGGCAAGCTGGAATGGCTGATCCGCAAGGATGGCTGCATGCACTGCGCCGATCCGGGCTGCCTGAAGGCCTGCCCGTCGGAAGGCGCGATCATTCAGTACGCCAACGGCATCGTCGACTTCCAGTCCGAGCACTGCATCGGCTGCGGCTACTGCATCGCCGGCTGCCCGTTCGACGTGCCGCGCATGAACAAGGACGACAACCGGGTGTACAAGTGCACCCTGTGCGTCGACCGCGTGGACGTCGGCCAGGAACCGGCCTGCGTGAAAACCTGCCCGACCGGCGCGATTCACTTCGGCACCAAGGAAGCGATGAAGCAGGTGGCGGCGGATCGCGTCAGCGAGCTGAACACCCGCGGCTACCAGAACGCCGGTCTGTACGATCCGGCGGGGGTGGGCGGCACGCACGTGATGTACGTGTTGCACCACGCCGACAAACCGCAGCTGTACCACGGTTTGCCGGACAACCCGAGCATCAGCCCGGCGGTGACCTTCTGGAAGGGCGTGTGGAAACCCCTGGCGGCCATCGGTTTTGCCGCCACCTTCGCGGCCAGCGTGTTCCACTATGTCGGCGTCGGGCCTAACCGCGTCGAGGATGAGGACGAGCACGACGAGTCGCACGACGAGGAGACGCGCAAATGAGAAAGGAAAAGCCCATTCAGCGTTACAGCGCGCCGGAGCGCATCAACCACTGGATCGTGGCGTTCTGTTTCGTGTTCGCCGCCATCAGCGGGCTGGGGTTCTTCTTCCCCTCCTTCAACTGGCTGATGAACATCTTCGGGACGCCGCAGCTGGCGCGCATTCTGCACCCGTTTGTCGGGGTGATCATGTTTGCCGCGTTCCTGCTGATGTTCCTGCGCTACTGGAAGCATAACCTGATCAACCGGGAAGATATCGTCTGGGCCAAGAACATCCACAAAATCGCCATGAACGAGGAAGTGGGTGATACCGGGCGCTATAATTTCGGCCAGAAGTGCGTGTTCTGGGCGGCGATTATCAGCCTGGTGCTGCTGCTGGCCAGCGGCGTGGTGATCTGGCGGCCGTATTTTGCGCCGTCGTTCTCCATCCCGCTGATCCGCATCGCGCTGCTGGTGCATTCGCTGGCCGCGGTCGGCCTTATCATCGTGATTATGGTGCACATTTACGCCGCATTGTGGGTAAAAGGCACCATTACCGCGATGGTGGAAGGCTGGGTGCCGGCGGCCTGGGCCAAGAAACATCATCCGCGCTGGTACCGTGAGGTCCGCGAGAAACGACAGGAAGATAAACCCTGATGAGTATCCGCATCGTTCCTAAAGAGCAGTTAGGGGCACAGCGTGAGAAGTCCACAACGGCGGAGAACATCCCGCCGTTACTTTTCGCCAACCTGAAAAGCCTGTACAGCCGCCGCGCCGATCGTCTGCGTCAGCTGGCGGTCGACAATCCGCTGGGCGACTACCTGAACTTCGCCGCCGAGCTGGCGCAGGCGCAGCAGCATGCGCTGCACGATAACCCGCTGCAGCTCGATCTGAGCGAAGCGCTGGCGCAGGGCGCCGCCAGCGGCAAACCGCCGCTCGATCTGAGCGTGTTCCCGCGCAGCGAGCACTGGCGCAAGCTGCTGACGTCGCTGATCGCCGAGCTGCGCCCGCAGGCGCCGGAGCACATTCTGGCGGTGCTGGACAACCTGGAGAAGGCCTCGGCGCACGAGCTGGAGCTGATGGCCGACGCCTTGCTCAACCGCGAGTTTGGCAAGGTGGGCAGCGAAAAGGCGCCGTTCCTCTGGGCCGCGCTGTCGCTCTATTGGGCGCAGATGGCCAGCCTGATCCCCGGCAAGGCGCGCGCCGAATACGGCGAGCAGCGTCAGTTCTGCCCGGTGTGCGGCAGCATCCCGGTCTCCAGCATGGTGCACATCGGCACCGTCAACGGCCTGCGCTATCTGCACTGCAACCTGTGCGAAAGCGAATGGCACGTGGTGCGGGTGAAGTGCAGCAACTGCGAGCAGACCCGCGATCTCAACTACTGGTCGCTGGACAGCGAACAGGCGGCGGTGAAGGCGGAAAGCTGCGGCGACTGCGGCACTTACCTGAAAATCCTCTATCAGGAAAAAGACCCGCAGGTCGAAGCGGTGGCCGACGATCTGGCTTCGCTGGTGCTGGACGCCCGCATGGAAGAAGAAGGCTTCGGCCGCAGCAGCATCAATCCGTTCCTGTTCCCGGCGGAGTAACCGCCCGGCCCCGTTCGCGCGGGGCCGGACCAGCAATTTCAGCACGGGCTTCTGGCAATCGCCCGGGCGAGTTGCTACGTTTAGGCCATAACGCGCCAAGCGAAAGGAACCACGATGTTAAACACCCTGGCAAAACTGACCGCGGTCGCCGTGTTGGCGATCGGACTGGCGGCCTGCGACAACAAGGACGACACTAAACCGGCGGTGCCGCCACCCGACACCAAACCGACCGTGACGCAGCCCGCGCCACCGCCGCCGCCTGCGCCGGTAGAAACCCCGCCCGCGCCGCCGGGGCTGAACGTGTCGCTGCAGAAGGGCAAGATCACCTTCGAGCTGCCGCCGGGCTTTAGCGATCAAACGCTGAACAGCGGCATCATCAACGACAGCACCTCCACCATTCAGCGCTTTCTTGACGGCAAGTCGCGCCAGAGCGCGGTTTCGTCCGAAGTGATCCCGCCTGACGGCATGAAGATCAATACCAGCGACAAAATGCTGAAAGAGCTGACGCAGAGCGCCATCACGGTGCTGGCCGAGCGCTATCAGAATATCCAGACCACCAAAGAAGAGAACTTCAGCGTCGGCAAACAGAAGTTTCGCCGGGTGGATACCGAACAGACCGTCAACGGGCAAAAGGTGGTCTCCACCCTGGTGTTGACGGTGTTCAACAAGCGGGTGGTAACGTTGCAAATGCTGTCGCCGGCCAAAACGCCGGAAGTGCATCAGGCGCTGGTGCAGCGGATTATCGATACCCTGGCGGTGAAGTAAAGGACGCCGCGGCCAGGACGAAGCGGAGGAGACCGGATGAAGCTTATCGGCAGTTACACCAGCCCCTTTGTGCGCAAGATTTCCGTGATGCTGCTGGAGAAGGGGATTGCGTTCGAATTCGTCAACGATCCGCCGTATGAGCCCGGCAGCCGGGTGAAGGAGCTGAACCCGCTCGCCAAGGTGCCGGTGCTGATCGCCGATGACGGCGAGGTGTTTTACGACTCGCCGGTGGTGGCCGAATACCTCGAGCTGCTGGCGGTGGAGCCGGCGTTTTTGCCGGCCGAACGCGCCGCCGCGTTGCGCGTTCGGCAGGTGGCGGCGTTGGCGGACGGCGTGACCGAAGCGGCGGCGACCCTGTTTCGCGAAAGCCGGCGCGCGCCGGAAAAACAGGACGAAAACTGGATGCTGCGCCAGCGTGACAAGCTGACGCAGGGCCTGGACGCACTGGAGGCGCTGGCGCGGGAAAAAACGTGGCTCAATGCCGAGCGGCTGACGCTGGCGGATATCGCCACCGGCTGCGCGCTGGGCTACCTCAATTTCCGCCGCATCCTGCCCAACTGGTGCGTCGAGCGCCCGACGCTGGTCAAGCTGGCCGAACGCCTGTTCGCCCGCGAAAGTTTCGCCCGCACTGCGCCACCTTGAGTTTTTTTCTCCCCGCCGCGGCGGGGTTTTGCTATGCCGATACGTCTAAATTGAAAACCGAGCGACCATGAGCACTGAATCCCACCTTCTTTACAGTCAACTGCCCGCCATTGACCGTCTGCTGCGTGAACCCGCGATTGAACCGCTGGTGGCGCAGCATGGCCAGACGCTGATCGGTGAACTGTTGCGCCGGCTGCAGGCCCAGGCGCGCGACGCGATCACGCAACAGCAACGCTTGCCGGCCTGGTGCGGCGACTGGCCGCAGGCGCTGCGGGCCGAGCTGGCCCGGCAGCAACGCCCGGCGTTATTGCCGGTGTTCAACCTCAGCGGCACCGTGCTGCACACCAATCTCGGGCGCGCCCTGCTGGCGCAGCCGGTGAAAGATGCGGTGAGCGCGGTGATGGGGGAGGCGGTGACGCTGGAGTACGATCTGGACGGCGCCGGGCGCGGCCATCGCGATCGGGCGGTGGCGGATCTGCTGTGCCGGCTGACCGGCGCGGAGGACGCCTGCATTGTCAATAACAACGCGGCGGCGGTGCTGCTGATGCTGGCGGCGATCGCCCCCGGCAAAGAGGTGGTGGTGTCGCGCGGCGAGCTGGTGGAAATCGGCGGCGCGTTCCGCATTCCCGACGTGATGCGCCAGGCCGGCTGTCAATTGGTGGAGGTCGGCACCACCAACCGCACCCATCTGAAGGATTACCGCCAGGCCATCAATGAGCAGACTGGCCTGTTAATGAAAGTGCACACCAGCAACTACAGCATTCAGGGCTTTACCGCGGCGGTCGACGAGGCCGAACTGGCGCAGCTCGGAGCCGAACAGGGCGTGCCGACCGCCAGCGATCTGGGCAGCGGTTCGCTGATCGATATGGCGCAGTACGGCCTGCCCGCCGAGCCGATGCCGCAGCGGCTGCTGGCCGCCGGCGTCGATCTGGTGACATTCTCCGGCGATAAGCTGCTGGGTGGCCCGCAGGCCGGCATCATCGTCGGCAAAAAGGCGCTGATCGCCCGTTTGCAGCAGCACCCGCTCAAACGCGCGCTGCGCGTCGGCAAGCTGACGCTGGCGGCTCTGGAGGCCACGCTGCGGCTCTATCTGCAGCCGGAAAAACTGGCAGAGCAACTGCCGACGCTGCGGTTGCTGACCCGCCCGCAGCAGGAGATGCAACAGGCGGCCGAGCGGCTGCTGGCGGCGCTGACGCCGCGGTTCACCGCCGATTTCGAGCTGCGCGCCGAACCTTGCTGGTCGCAGATTGGCAGCGGTTCGCTGCCGGTGGATCGCCTGCCCAGCTATGCGCTGACCTTCACGCCGCGCGACGGCCGCGGCGCCACGCTGGAAGCACTGGCTGAACGTTGGCGCCGTCTGCCGCAGCCGGTGATCGGCCGCCTCGGCGACGGCCGGCTGTGGCTGGATCTGCGCTGTCTGGAACAGGAAGGGGCGCTGATCGACGCGCTGAGCGCATCATGATCATCGCCACCGCCGGCCATGTCGATCATGGCAAAACCACCCTGCTGCAGGCGATCTCCGGGATCAACGCGGATCGCCTGCCGGAAGAAAAGCGCCGCGGCATGACCATCGATCTGGGCTACGCCTACTGGCCGCAGCCGGACGGCCGGGTGCTGGGCTTTATCGACGTGCCCGGCCACGAGAAATTCCTCGCCAATATGCTGGCGGGCGTCGGCGGCATCGACCATGCGCTGCTGGTGGTGGCCTGCGACGACGGCGTGATGGCGCAGACCCGCGAGCATTTGGCGATCCTGCGCCTGAGCGGGCGCCCTGCGCTGACGGTGGCGCTGACCAAGGCCGACCGGGTGGAGGCGGCGCGTATCGATGAGGTGCGAGTTCAGGTGCGTGACGAGCTGGCGCGTCAGGGCTGGCCCGATGCGCCGCTGTTCGTGACCGCAGCGGCGGCGGGAGTGGGCATCGAGGCGCTGCGCGCGCATTTGCTGGCGTTGTCGCCCGGCGAGCATGCGCTGACGCGCCGTTTTCGCCTGGCGGTAGACCGCGCGTTCAGCGTCAAAGGGGCGGGGCTGGTGGTGACCGGCACCGCGCTCGGCGGCCGGGTGAAGGTGGGGGATACGCTGTGGCTGACCGGCGCCGATGCACCGGTGCGGGTGCGCGGCCTGCATGCCCAGAATCAGACCGTGGAACACGCGCAGGCCGGGCAGCGCATCGCGCTTAACATCAGCGGCGATGTCGATAAAGAGCGGATCGCGCGCGGCGATTGGCTGCTGGCGCAGCGCCCGCCCGAAGCGGCGGAACGCATTCTGGTGGCGCTGGAAACGGATCGGCCGATCCGCCATTGGCAGCCGCTGCATCTGCACCATGCCGCCAGCCACATCACCGGGCGTATTTCGTTGCTGAACGACGGGCTGGCGGAACTGATCCTCGATCGCCCGCTGTGGTTGGCACAGAACGATCGGCTGGTGCTGCGCGATATCGGCGCGCGGCAAACGCTGGGCGCGGCCCGGGTGCTCAGGCTGAATGCGCCCAAGCGCGGCAAGCGTCAGCCGGACTATCTGGCATGGCTGCAGGCCCTGGCGCTGGCGCAGGACGATGCGCAGACGCTGGCGCTTGAATTGCCGCACGGCGCGCTGTCACTGGCAGCGTTCGCCTGGGCGCGTCAATTGACGGACGATGGCCTGGACGAGCTGCTGGCGAACCGCGATCTGCTGATCGTCGGTGACCGGGCGCTGGCGCAGGATCAGGTGCAACAGGCGGAAAGCCGCCTGCTGCAGGTGCTGGCGGAGTACCACCAACAGCACGCCGATCAGCTGGGCTTAGGGCGCGCCCGCCTGCGGCGCATGGCTCTGCCTCAGCAGCCGGAGGCGTTGGTGTTTATGATGATCGATCGGTTGCTGAAGGCCGGCGCGCTGCGCAATACGCGCGGCTGGCTGCACCTGCCGGAACACGGCCTGGCGTTCAGTGCCGAAGAGGCGCCGCTGTGGGCGCGCATCGAACCGCTGTTCGGCGACGAGCCGTGGTGGGTGCGCGATTTGGCGAGCGAACTGGGCGAGGAAGAGAGCCGGGTGCGCGCGCTGCTGCGCAAGGCGGCCCAGTTGGGCCATGTGACGGCGGTGGTGGTGGATCGCTACTACCTCAGCCGACACATCGATCAGTTCGCGGCGCTGATCCGCGAGCTGGATGCGGAGCGCGGCGGCGCCAACGCCGCCGATTTCCGCGATCGGCTCGGCGTCGGGCGCAAGCTGGCGATCCAGGTGCTGGAGTTCTTCGATCGCAGCGGCTTTACCCGCCGCAAGGGCAACGAGCATCTGCTGCGCGACGGCGGGCTGTTCGGTAGCGAGTCCCCTACCCGATAAACCTGACGGCGGCCCGGCTGACGTCGGGCGTTTGGGCGGCGAGAAATGCCTGTAAGCGTTCGATCAGCGGCCGTTTTGCCGATTCTTCCGGCCAAACCAGATAGTAACCGTCGCCGGTGCGCACGGCGACGTCACAAGGCAGCGCCAATAATCCCTCCTCAATCGTCCGCAGGCTCAGCGCCAGATCGCCGATCGAGACGCCGTGCCCGGCGATGGCCGCCGCGTTGCCCTGTTCCAGCGAATCAAATACCTGGCCGCGCATGAGATCGATCGGGGCCGCGATGCCGCTTTTCTGCAGCCAGCGCCGCCAGTCGCGCCGATCGGGCGACGGGTGGATCAGCGGGCAGGCGGCGAGATCCCGCTGCCCGTCGGCGAGCAGCGCGGGGGCGCAAATCGGGATCAGCCATTCGTCGAACAGCTTGGCGGCGGCGGTATTGGCGCCAAAATGGCCGTTGCCGAGCAGGATGGCGCAGTCGTAGGGTTCGCTGAAAAAATCCACGCTGTCGATGTCCATCCAGACGCTGGCTGCCTGCACCTCGAACGCCTGCGCCGTTTGCCGGAACCGGCTCAGGCAGTCCAGCAGCCAGCGCAGGGTCAGGGTGGAGGGCGCCTTCAGCCGCAGCAGATCGCGGTGGCTTCTGAACAGCTCGCAGGCTTGCTCGATGCGGCCAAACCCTTGCTGCAGCTCGGCGGCGAAGATTTTCCCCTGCGGCGTGACCTCGATACGCGGGCCGTTGCGCTGGAACAGCCGGCAGCCGAAGTGCTGCTCCAGCGTTTTGATGTGCTTGCTGACGGCGCTCGGGGTGAGATGCAGCTCCTCGGCGGCCAGCGTGAACGAGCCGGTGCGGGCGGCGCTTTCGAAGGCGCGCAGGGCGTAAAGCGGCGGAAGGGAACTGGCCATCGCGGCGTCTCTAATAATGAGTCTGATTCACAGTAAACGACAGGATTACTCCTTTTTCAAGGCGGGGGCGGCGGCATGATAATGGCGCGACGCCAACTGACTGAATGTGAGTGAAATAAAGATGAACCTGTCGTTGCTGGCGGCGTATTTCGCCGCCATTTTGTTGCTGATCGCCACGCCGGGGCCGGTGGTGATGGTGGTGGCCAACACCGCGGCGCGCTTTGGCGCCCGGCGTGCGCTGTTGACCGCGCTGGGCAGCAACGGAGCCTCCTTGTTGCTGATCGGCGTCGCCGCGCTGATTATCACCGGGCTGTTCGCCGTGGATATACGCTTGCTGCAGTGGATAGGCCTGCTGGGTTGCCTGTTTATTGGCCGTATGGCGATCGTCTCGCTGTATGAGGATTTATCCGCGCGAGCCCCCGATGCGCAGCCCGTTGCGCCGCCGCAAAAACGCTCGGCGATCCTGAACGGTTTTCTGGTGGGCATCGCCAACCCCAAAGACATTATCTTCTTCGTCGCCTTTTTCCCGCAGTTCATCGCCGTCACCCCCTCGATCGGCGCCAGCCTGACGCTGCTGACCGCGCTGTGGGTGCTGGCGGACTTCGCCATTTTGCTGACCTATATCACCCTGCTGTCGGGAACGGCGCTGCAGCGCGCGCGGCGGGCGATCTCTGTCCTGTCTGCGTTGCTGTTGTTGGCGGTGGCGGTGGTGGGAGCGGGGTATGCACTGTGGGGGTTGCTCGGCTGAAGCCGCATAAAAAACGCCGGTCGGGAAACCGGACCGGCGTTTTATCGTCGCGTTTACGCCGCGCCGTTCGGCTGCGGCGTGGGGTCGCCGTTACGGCGTTTGCCGAGGAACAGCGCCACCAGCGTCAGCCAGCACAGGCCGCTGATGAGGTTGAACAGGTTGAACAGCCCGCTGCCGCCCCAGACGTAGGCGACCTTGGCCAGCTCGATGCCGACGGTGAACACCATCATGCTCAGCATGCCCATGGTGGCGGACACCGTACCTTTGCTGACGTTGCTGGAGAACAGCGTCAGGCGGTACAGCCCGGCGTTGGCCAGGCCAATGCCGAAGGCGTACAGGCTCAGGCCGGCGGTCATCCACAGGTAGGCGTGGCTGGAGAACTGGGTCGCCAGCGCGGCGATCAGCAGCCCCAGCAGCATCGGGCCTGCGCCCAGCTTGATCAGGCGCTCCACGCTGTTTTTGCCGGTCAGGCGTGCCAGCGTCAGGTTGCCGAGGATCAGCGCGCCGAACACCGGGATCTGCAGCAGGCCGTAGTCCAGCGTCGACAGCGACTCGCCGCTGATCAGGATCACCGGCGACTGGGCGATCCAGGCCAGCAGCGGCAGGCTGGCGAAACCGATCGCCAGGGCGCCGCACAGGAAGCGGCGGTTGCCCAATACCTGGCGGTAGTCGCGCCATAGGTTGGCGGCGGAAAACGCCTCGCCCTGCAGCGTGGCGGTTTCCGGCATCGCTTTCCACAGGCCGTAGAAGGCGATGGCCGCCAGCGCCGCAAACAGCACGAACATGCTTTGCCACGGCGCGACGTGGATCAGCGCCGCGCCGGCCAGCGGCCCCAGCAGCGGGGCGATCAGCGCCACGTTGGCCATCAGGGCGGTGATCTTGATGCACACCGCCTCCTCGAACGACTCCTGGATCGTGGCGTAGCCGACCGCGCCGATAAAGCACAGGCCGATGCCCTGCAGGAAACGCATGGCGATAAACTGCTCGATGGTGGTGACCAGCAGGATCGCCAGGCAGGAGACGATAAAGAACGCCACCCCGGCCAGCATCACCGGACGACGGCCGCGGCGATCCGACAGCGGCCCGAGCAGCCACTGCAGGAAGATGCCGCCGGCCAGATAGGCGGTCATCGAGGTAGGCACCCACTCTTCGCCGGCGTTGAAATCCGCCACGACGGCCAGCATGCCCGGCTGAATCATATCGTTGCCGATATAGGTGGCGAACTCGAACAGCACCAGACAAAGAGGGAATAAAAGCGCCTGTCGGCCCAAACGTGCCGCAGGTGGTAATGTCGTTTTCATATTATTGTACTGATAGTAAAAGAGAAAAAGGAACTGCCAGGGCGGGAAGCGCAAACTGAGCGAGTTGTGGCGGCTATTTTGCCGCCAATTGTTCACCTTCGCAATCATAAGGTGTTGTTTAAGTGCATTCTGATATTTCGCTTTTGGGTTGTCGCCGAACGCCGTGCCCGATAACCTCTTCTTAACATATCAATATGACACAAGATCGGGCGAGCGTTTGAGCGAGAAAATCGGCTGGATAGACAACCTGCGGGCGATGGCGTGCATGATGGTGGTGATGATCCACGCCACCACCTATTACGTCACCAACGGCGCGGCGATAGGGCTGCACAACTGGGATATAGCCAACGTGCTGAACTCGCTGTCGCGCGTGTCGGTGCCGCTGTTCTTTATGATTTCCGGCTACCTGTTCTTCGGCGAAAAGAACGCCGGCCGGCGGCATTTCACCCGCATCGCCTGCTGCATTCTGTTCTACAGCGCCATCGCGCTGATCTACATCGCGGCCTTCACCAAGATCGGTTTCTGGCCGTCGCTGCGCGGCATTTTGCAAAAGCCGGTGTTCTATCATCTGTGGTTTTTCTACGCCATTGCAGTGATTTACCTGCTGTCGCCGCTGATCAGCGTCAAACCGGTGTCGCGCCGCTACCTGGCCGCCGCGCTGGTGGTGTTGGCGGCGATCGCCAACCCGAATACCGACAAGCTGACCTTCGGCAACGCGCATCTGCTGCCGGTTAACCTGTATATCTACGGCGATACCTTCTACTACCTGCTGTATGCGTTGGCCGGGCGGGCGATTGGCATGATGGAGACGCGCGGGCGCGCCGTGGGTTGGCTGGCGGCGTTGGGATTTGCGCTGTGCGTGGCGCTGATCGCACGTGGCACCAAACATCAGCTGTTCATCAACGGCAACTTCGCCGAT
Source organism: Serratia sp. BNK-33-b (assembly GCF_048684565.1). Classification (NCBI taxonomy): domain Bacteria; kingdom Pseudomonadati; phylum Pseudomonadota; class Gammaproteobacteria; order Enterobacterales; family Yersiniaceae; genus Serratia; species Serratia sp. BNK-33-b. Next base: position 4,873,630 of record NZ_JBLQTZ010000001.1, on the reverse strand, counting down.
ACCTACTACATCTACAGCGGCCCGCTGGTGTTTATGGCGGCGGTGGCGCTGCTGGTGTGGGTGAAACACTGTCTGCCGCAGCCGATCGGCTGGCTGAGCGCGTTTTCCCGCCATTCGCTGGCGATTTACGGTTTTCACGCCCTGATCGTCAACGTGATGCGCAATCGGCACCTGGATTTCACCGGCCACCCGCTGCTGGATATCTTCTGGGTGTTCGGCGTGGCGCTGGGGCTCAGCCTGCTGCTGTCTGTCGGCCTGCAGCGGCTGGATACCCGCCGGCTGGTGTCATAGCGGCGAGCGCTGGCGCTGCTGGGCGCGGCGCAGCTGCCGCCCGGAGGAAAAACCGGCCGCCAGTGCGGCCTTCTCCAAGCCATATCCTTGCTGCAGGCGCTGTTGCGCCACCGCCAACCGCAGCTGTTCATGATATTCCCGTACGCTGATGCCGACGTGGCTGCGAAACAGCCGCGCCAGATGGCGGCTGCTGACGTGCGCCTTCTCCGCTATCTGCGGCACCGACCAGTCGGCCTCCGGCTCGGCGGCCATCACGTCCTGCGCGCGGTGCACCGCCGGGTGCAGGTGGTTGCGGTAACGCAGCCAGGGCGACAGCTGCGGATCGTCGCCGGCGCGGCGGAAATAGACCACCATGTCGCGGGCGACGTCGCGCGCCCGGCCGGAGCCGCAGTGGCGGTGGACCAGGTGCAGCGCCAAATCGATGCCGGTGGTGATGCCCGCGCTGGTGTAGACGCCGCGGTCTTCAACGAAGATGCGGTTCTCTTTCACCTGCGCCGCCGGCGCCTGCCGGCGGATACGCTCGATAACGTCGTGGTGGGTGGTGCACTGATAGCCGTCGAGCAACCCGGCCTGCGCCGCCAGCAGCGCGCCGGAACAGATGCACACCAGGGTGATGCGCTGCCGCTGCAGATCGGGCCGCAGCGTCGCCAGCCAGCGACGCGCCTGCTCGGCCTCTTCCCCGGCGAAATAGCGCTGCGAATCGCCGACCCCCGGCAGCACCAGGATAGCGCCGTCGTCCAGGCGTTCGGGCAACGGCTGCAGGCCGCTCAGTGTCATGCCGATGGAACAGACGATCTGCGGCGCCGGGCTGAGATAACGCAGGCTGAACTGCCCGGCGAGGCGCAGGGTTTCCGCCGGGCCGCTGACGTCCAGCGACAGCACGTTGGGCAACAGCAGAAAATAGACGGCCTGCGACATGATTACTCCTGTGCGAGTTGCGCCAGCGCCTCATCCACGCTGGCGATGCGGGCGAAACGATCGACCAGTACGGTTTCAGTATGCCGCTTCAACTGCGCGGGGGTAAAGACTTCGCCGTCGGGATGGCGCATCGGGAAGGTCAGCGTCGCCTCGGTGACGAAAGTCACCCGATAACCGAGATCGGACGCCACCCGGGTGGTGGTTTCGCAGCACTGTTCGGTGCGGATGCCGGAGACGATCAGGTGGGTGATGTCCCGCTCGCGCAGCCAGGCGTCGAGGCCGGATTCGGTCAGCGCATTGTGCACATGCTTATGCACGGTGACATCCGCCTGGTGGGTGAGGAACGGCAGACGCTGCACGTGGCCTGAAGCCAGTGAGAACGGCCCCTGCGGCGAGACGTGCAGCACGTCGACCAGCGCCGCGCCGCGTTGTCGGCAGCCCGCGATCAGGCGGGTCAGAGCCTGTTGAAACGCCGGCAGATCGTCCCCCTGCCAGAATGGACGGTGCTGGAATGATTGCTGGACATCGATGATCAATAACGCGCTCTGTGACATTTTCGGCCCTCTGCCAGTGTGTGTAGCGACCATCTTGCGCCGCGCCTTACTCGGACAGAAGGCCAAAAACGGCCATCATGATGACAACAGCGGACCGACCTTAGGCTTTGCTCACCTGACCGGCCACCAGGCGCCCCCGATGGAAGGTGGCGCTGCGCGCCGGCAGACGGGCGACCGCCTCGGCGGAACAGCTGGCGTTGACCAGCACGAACTCGGCGGCGTCGCCGGCTTTCGGCCAGGCGCGCTGCCCCTTATCGTCCAGCGGCAGCACGCCGCCGGTGGAGATGGCCATGGCGCGCGACAGGTGATACTCGTCGGAGCCGCGGTACAGCTGGGCGTACAGGTTGGCCTTCTCCAGGATGTCGCCGGTGCCGAACGGCGACCAGTGATCGATTACGCTGTCGGTGCCGGTCATCACGAACACCCCTTTCTCGCTGAGCTGCGGCAACGGCATCATCAGGCCGCCGATCGGCACCGTGGAGGCGATGGTGATCTGCTGCGCCGCCAGCCGGGTGGCGGTTTCCGCCAGTTCGCCCGGCGTCAGCGTGGTCAGGGCGAAAGCGTGGCTGATGGTGACCTTGCCGCGCAGCGCCGGGTTTTTCTCCACGGTGGCGATCATGTAGTTGATGGCGGCGACCCCGGCCGGGCTGGTTTCATGCAGGTGGATATCCACGCCTTTGCCGGTATCGAGGGCGATCTGGAACATGGCGTCGAGCGATTTCTCCATCGCGCCGTCGACGTTGGTCGGATCCAGCCCGCCGACGTACTGCACGCCCATCTGCATCGCTTCGCGCATCAGCGCGTCGACCCTGGAGTGCAACAGGCCGTGCTGCGGGAAGGCGACGATTTCACAGCTGAAGTCCGCCCGGTGGTTTTCCAGCGCGCGCTGCAGGTGCTCCAGGCTTTTCAGGCCGCTGACCGGATCGATATTGCAGTGGCTGCGCGCCACGGTGCTGCCTTTGGACTGCAGCAGGGCAATCAGGTTTTCCGCCCGCTGCTGCGAGGTGGGCAGCAGTTTCGGGATCAGCGTCTGCTCCAGCGCGATCATGTCCATGATGGTTTTGCCCTGGCGCGGGCGCGGCGCCTGCCACGGGCCGCTGTAGAAGGTTTTGTCCAGGTGGATGTGCATATCGCGGAACGCCGGCAGCAGCAGCTGGCCCTGCGCCTTATAGCGGGGCACGCCGGCGGGCAACGCGGCGTTGGCGGCGTGAATGGCGGCGATCTTGCCGTCTTTGATCTCAAGCGTGTACAGCGCGGTGCGGGTGCCGATCACCGTTTCGCCGTCGTATTCAAAGCCGTCTTCCAGCCGCACCTCACTCAGGCAGTAGTGGCGATCGGTCAGGGTCATCGGCGTTGGCGCACACGGCTCGCCGCCAGGCGAAGCGGCCTGCGCCATGCCGCCTGTCAGGCCGATCACCGCGCAGGCGGTGGTGAGTTTGCCGGTTTGGCTGAGGAAGGCTCTGCGGCCCGGTTGCTGAGGGTTTTCCACGTTCGGTTCCTTAATCCAGAGGTGAGGGGTGAAAACATCCTCCAATTTAGGAGAGGAACCGGCCGGTTGGCAGCGACATTTGCCACTGGTGACTATTCGATTTGGTAATGACCGGCGTGCGCCGGGGCAAGGATTTTCCTGGCTTGCTCTTTCGTAGCTTTAATGGCTACATTTGTAGCCATTAAAGCTACATGAGGTTAGCGTTATGCACGATCCGATGCTCGAGTTGCTGTTCAGCGAATACCGTAGAAAAGTGCTAAGCCTGCTGTTTATTGAAGCCGGGCGTGCGTTTCATGTGCGAGAAATTGCGCGGCGCACCGCAACTCAGGCCGGCACTTTACATAAAGAGTTGAGCAGGTTGGCGGAGAGCGGCATCTTGCTCAGGCAGCGGCAGGGCAACCAAATTTGCTATCAGGCCAACGCCGATTGCCTGATTTTCCCTGAGCTGGCGGCGATTTTCCGCAAGGTTTGCGGGCCGGCGGAGTGCTTAAGGCAGACATTGGCAGCGTTTGGCGAAGCTATTGAACGCGCTTTTATTTTTGGTTCTGTCGCCAGTGGCAAAGCGACGGCGGCCAGTGATATCGATGTTCTGATTGTCGGCAAACTGTCTTTTGCGGAGGTGATTCAGGCGGTTTACCCGCTGCAGGCAACGCTGGGTCGGGAAATTAACCCCAAACTGTACTCGCCAGAAGAGTGGCGAGCGGCTTTGGCCGAGAACTCCGCGTTTATACAGGACATTATGCAGAAACCCCAACTTTGGATTGCGGGAGACAAGGATGACGCTGGACAATCTGGTCGGGCTGGGACTGGAGGTGATAACGCCTGACGCGGGGGCGATTAAAAAATTACTGGCCGCCGCCGCTCGCAATCGACGCGATGCGGGTATCACTCAGCTCAGCAATGAGAGCCGTTTCGACACGGCATATAAAGCGGTCATGCAAATGGCGAATGCCGCTTTGCAAGCCAAAGGATACCGCACGCTGACCAGCAAACCCGGCCATCACCAGATCATGATCCAATCGTTGCCGCTCACCGTAGGGCTGCCGCGAGAGGAAATGATCTGCCTGGATGCATTGCGAAAACAGCGCAACGTGGCGGATTATTCCGGCGACTTGGTGACGGACGCGGCGGTACAGGCTTGCCTTGAGCAGACAGAAGCGCTGTGGGTACGGATTATCGACTGGCTGCAGCACGAACATCCGCAGATAGTGGCGTAAGCTGCCTTACTTCAGCCCGCAAAACACCGTTAGCCGCTGGGCCAGCGCCAGCGTGGCGGCAGGGGCGCCGTCGCGGTAGTAGAGCGCCAGTTCGAAGCTGTCTATCGGCGGCAATCCTTCGGCTCCGCCCAGCACCCGGTGCGTCGGCAAACGGCAGCCGGCCGGCAGCAGGGTGACGCCCAGCCCGGCGGCCGAAGCGGCGGTCAGCGCCGCCAGGCTGGCGCTGCTGTAGCCGATGCGCCAGCGTTTGCCGAGGTTGTCGAGCGCCTGGCACAGCTCGTCGCGGTACAGGCCGTTCAGTGGAAATACCGCCAGCGGCACCGGCGATTGCTCGATGGCCGGGAAGGCCAGGCTGTCCAGCCACAGCAGCGGTTCCGGCCGCGCGGCGCGCGGCGGTTGCCGGCGGCGCTGTTTCACCAGGATCAGATCCAGCTCTTCACGCGCGTAGGCGCTGTGCAGATCGGCGCTCAGGCCGCTGGCGACGTCCAGCCGCAGGTGCGGGTGCTCGCGGCTGAAGTCGGCCAGCAGTTCGGTGGTGGGCACGGCGAAATCCTCCGGCATGCCGATCCGCAGCACGCCGTCGCGCCAGATGCCGGTCAGCGCGTCATGGGCTTCTTCATTCAGCGCGATAATGCGGCGCGCGTAGCTCAACAGCTTGACGCCTTCTTCGGTCAGCAGCACCTGGTGCGAGGAACGCTCAAACAGCGGCTTGCCCAGCATCTCTTCCAGCCGGCGCACCTGCTGGCTGACGGTGGACTGCGACAAAAACACCCGCTCTGCGGCGCGGGTGAAGCTGTTGCTGTCGCACACGGCGACGAAGCTGAGCAGCAGCTGCGGATTGAACATCGGGTAGCGATTCATTTTCCCACTGTTGGCTATTTTATTATTTAATTTCCCAATACTAGCGGCGTTGCCTACAGTAACGCAACGCTGCGGCGATCGCGCTGTGACGCCGCACTCTTCATTTCGCAGTACCAGGAATATGCCGTGTTAAATCATTCTGTTAATTCACCTTCCCCGCGCCGCTGGCTCAACCCTTTGTTGCTGGCGCTGGTGTTGATCGGCCTGAACATGCGGCCGCTGTTGACCTCGATCGGCCCGTTGCTGCCGACGCTGCGTCAGGCCACCGGGCTGAGCTTTGGCGGCGCGGCGCTGCTGACCACGCTGCCGGTGCTGATGATGGGGCTGATGGCGCTGGCGGGCGGCGCCATCAATCGGCTGTTCAGCGAACGCAGCGCCGTGACGTTGAGCCTGCTGGCGATCGGGCTGGGCGCGCTTTGGCGCGAACTGGCCCCCGGCAGCGTGCAACTGCTGATGAGCGCGGTGCTGGGCGGGCTTGGTATCGGGGTGATCCAGGCGGTGATGCCCGGCATCATCAAGCATCACTTCCTGAAAAGCATGGCGCTGGTGGCCGGGCTGTGGTCGGCGGCGCTGATGGGCGGCGGCGGGCTGGGGGCGGCGATCACCCCGTGGCTGATGAGCGCGGGGCACGACTGGCACAGCGCGCTGGCCTGGTGGGCGTTGCCGGCCCTGGTGGCGCTAGTGGCCTGGTGGCCGGTCAGTCGGGGGCTGTCTCGCCTGGGCGCGGCGGGAGAACACCGCGGCCCAAGCCTGCTGCGCAACCGGCGCGCCTGGCTGCTCGGCGCCTATTTCGGCCTGATCAACGGCGGCTATACCAGCCTGATCGCCTGGCTGCCGCCGTATTACATGCAGCTTGGCTGGCAGCCGCAGGCCAGCGGTTCGCTGCTGGCGCTGATGACCTTCGGCCAGGTATTGGGCGCGTTGCTGCTGCCGGCGCTGGCGCGCAATCATGACCGGCGGCCGCTGCTGTTGCTGGCGCTGATGATGCAGCTGATCGGCTTTATCGGCCTGATTTACCTGCCGCAAACGCTGCCGTGGCTGTGGGTGTTGGTTTCCGGGCTGGGGCTGGGCGGCGCGTTCCCGCTGTGCCTGGTGCTGGCGCTCGATCACCTGCACCAGCCGGCGGCGGCAGGGCGGCTGGTGGCCTTTATGCAGGGCGTCGGTTTTCTGCTGGCGGGCGTCACGCCCTACCTCTCCGGCCTGCTGCGCGACTACAGCGGCGGCTTCGTGCTGGACTGGCAAATCCATGCGCTGCTGGTGGTGGTGCTGATCGCTATTACCTGGCGCTTCCACCCGCACAGCTACCGGCGGGCGTTCGCCGAATAATATTTCTGTCATTGCCGCTCCCTATAGTGACGTTGCTTTTACTTCTGGGCGATAACAACGAAAAGGGACAATGACATGCACAACACCAAAACCCGGCTGGCGCTGCTGGTCGGCTGCATGGCGCTGAGCGCCAACCTGTGGGCCGAGGCGCAGCCGGTGCAGGCGACGCTGGCCGGGCATGCGCTGCTGCCGGTAAAATCCGCCGTTGCCACACCGAAGGACGCGCCGAGCGATCTGCAGCAGAGCGGCAAATACACCAGCGGCAAACGCGTCACCGAGCTGGGCAGCGTGGCGGGCAAATCCGCCGATCGCCTGACCGGGATCGGCCTGCCGATCAACGGCCAGCCGCTGCAGGGCCACTCCGGCATCAAACACATGCCCGACGGCACCTACTGGGTGCTGACCGACAACGGTTTCGGCAGCAAGGCCAACTCCCCGGACGCTATGCTGTACCTCAACCACTACAAGATCGATTTCAAAGACGGCACGGTTGCGCCGCTGAAGACGGTGTTCCTGCACGATCCGGATAAAAAGGTGCCGTTCCACATCATCAACGAGAGCACCGAGCAGCGCTATCTGACCGGCAGCGATTTCGATCCGGAAAGCTTCCAGTTTGCCGACGATGCCTTGTGGATCGGTGAAGAGTTTGGGCCTTACCTGATCAAGGCCGACCTGAACGGCAAAGTGCTGGCGGTGTTCGACACCCTGGTGGATGGCAAAGTAGTGAAATCGCCGGACAACCCGACGCTGACCCTGCCGGGCGCGCCGGACGGCAAGCAAAACTTCCAGGTGGCGCGTTCCAAGGGCTTTGAAGGCATGGCCGCCTCGCCGGACGGCAGCAAGCTGTACCCGCTGCTGGAAGGGGCGTTGTGGGACGGCGAGCAGTTCGAGAACGTCGGCGGCAAACGCTACCTGCGGGTGCTGGAGTTCGACGTCAAACGGCAGGCCTGGACCGGCCGCAGCTGGCAGTACGTGCTGGAAGACAACCAGAACGCCATCGGCGATTTCAACATGATCGACGCCACCCACGGGCTGGTGATTGAGCGCGACAACGGCGAAGGCACGCCGGATAAAGCCTGCGCCGCCGGCGCGCCAACCGACAACTGCTTCAGCCAGGTGGCCAAGTTCAAGCGGGTGTATAAAATCGCCTTCTCGGACGCCAACGTCGGCAAATCGGTCGAGAAACTGGGTTATATCGACCTGATGAACATTCAGGATCCGAACAAGCTGGCGCGCAAGCCGCTGAACGACGGCGTGCTGACCTTCCCGTTCTTCACCATCGAGAACGTGGACGTGGTGGACGCCAACCACATCATCGTCGGCAACGACAACAACTTCCCTTTCTCCTCCAGCCGCCAGCCCAATATGGCGGATGACAACGAGTTCATCCTGCTGGACGTGAAGGATTTTCTGAAGTAGCGCTCCCCGGCCGCCGAATCGCCGGCGGCCCCCATTTCCCGCTTAGCGCAGCGAACAAACTGCGCTATAATCAGCGCCTTGCTTCCCTCTTCTCCAAGGAAGATCCTCGTCCCCGGTGGGGCGGCCGGACTTCAAATCCGGTTGGGGCCGCCAGCGGTCCTGGGCAGGTTCGACTCCTGTGATCTTCCGCCAATCCCTGACCATTTTCCTATGCTGAACGATACGGCTATCTTTAATGCAATGAGCAAGCTCGGCCGTGCGCGTCATTCGGAGGTCAACATGCGAAGTCTGGAAGATCACCTTGCCGCTTATGCCGCCTATCACCGCGATGCGCGCAATATCGCCACGCATTTTATCGGCATCCCCCTGATCGTCGTCAGCCTGCTGGCGCTGCTCTCCCGGCCGGTATGGGGCGCGGGGTGGCTGCCGTTTTCGCCGGCTTGCGCGGCGGTTATCGTTTCGGCCCTTTATTACCTGCGGTTGAATCTGCGCCTTGGCATTCTGATGCTGGCGTTGCTGCTGCTGTGCCTCGTGTTCGGCGCCTGGGTGGCGTCGCTGTCGACGGCGGCGTGGCTGAGCGTCGGCATCGGCGGCTTCGTCATCGGCTGGCTGTTTCAGTTTGTCGGGCACTTTTGGGAGGGGCGAAAACCGGCGTTTATGGACGACGTGACGGGCCTTATCATCGGCCCGCTGTTCGTGCTGGCGGAAGCCTGCTTCCTGGCCGGCGGGCTGCGCGAACTGCAGCGGAACATCGAACTGCGCGCGGGCAAAGTGCGCAATGGGAGGGGATGAGGTGGCGTTGATTCCCACGGTGACGGCATTTCCGCTGCAGCAGGCTTTTATCCCGCTGCTGGAGGCGCTGACGGCGGGGCTGCCGCGCCAATTCCCGGCGCTCATCCACAGCATTTACCTCTACGGCAGCGTCGCGCGCGGCGAAGCCCTTCCCGGCGTGTCCGATCTGGACATCACGCTGCTGCTCATCAAGCCGGCCGATAGCGGGGCGTTGCAGCGCCTTGAAGCGTGGCGGCAAGCCTTTCAGCTGGAGCAGCGGATCGTGAGCAAGGTCGACTTTGACATCGGCAGCGTTGATGAAGCGTTGGCGCCGGAGCATCACGATTCCTGGGGATTTTGGCTGAAGCATCACTGCCGATGCCTGTGGGGCGAAGACGTGTCCGCCGCTTTTTCGCTGTTTCGTCCCGATCGGCGCATCGCGCTGGCGGTCAATGCTGATTTACGGCCCGCGTTGGCGCGCTATCGGGAGCAACTGCTGCAGGCAAGGACGGTATCGGATGAGAGGCGCTTAAAGCGCGAAGCGGCCAGGAAGCTGATCCGCGCCACCAATATGTTGCGCGCCGAGGGGAGCCCGTTCTGGCCGATAACGCTAACCGACTATGCCGATCAGCTGTTGGCGCTTTATGCAGAGCAGCGCGATGAAATGGACTATTGGTTAGCGCACGCGGCAGGGGAGGCGAATGACGCGGATTTTAGCGACAAAATGATGCAATTTCTTGACTGGATCGAAACACAGAAAAAAATAACGCCGGCTTGAGCCGGCGTTGTCGGCGATCGTTACCCGATCGCCGGGTAATCGGTGTAGCCTTCCCGGCTGCCGCCGAAGAATTTCTCTTTGATGGGGGCATTCAGCGCCAGCCCGTGTTGCAAACGGTGAGGCAGATCCGGGTTGGCGATGAACGGACGGCCGAAGCCGATCAGATCCGCCCAGCCTTTGGCCAGCGCTTCTTCAGCGCGTTCACGCGTGTATTTGCCCGAGTAAATCAGCGTGCCGCGGAAAATCAGGCGCAGTGATTCTTTGAACGCCGCCGGCATCACCGGGGCGTCATCCCAGTCCGCTTCGGCGATGTGAATGTAAGCGGCGCCGATATCGTTCAGCACGCTGGCCGCCGCCAGATAGGTGGCTTCCGGGGTGTCGTCCTGCGAGCCCATCAGGGTGGTCAGCGGCGCCAGGCGCACGCCCAGTTTCTCTTTGCCGATGGCGTCCGCTACCGCCTGCGCCACTTCACGCAGGAAACGCAGGCGGTTTTGCAGTGAACCGCCGTATTCGTCGTCGCGCTGATTCTCCCGCGAGTCGATAAACTGATTGATCAGATAGCCATTCGCGCCGTGCAGCTCTACGCCGTCGAAACCGGCGGCGATGGCGTTGCGGGCCGCCTGAGCGTAGTCATTGACGATCGCCGGAATTTCTTCCCGCGTTAAGGCGCGCGGTGCAGAGTGTTGCACCATTTCACCCACGCCATGTTCCGGTCCGCGGCCTTCGACATCCACAAATACCTTGACCCCATCGGCCTGGATGGCGGAGGAGGAGACCGGCGCGGCGTGGCCAGGCTGTAGAATGGTATGCGACACGCGGCCGACGTGCCAAAGCTGCGCGAAGATCTTGCCGCCGGCCTGATGTACGGCGTCGGTGACTTTTTTCCAACCGGCGATGTGTTCCGGGGTGTAAATGCCGGGCGTCCAGGCATAACCCTGGCCTTGCTGGCTAATCTGCGTGCCTTCGCTGACGATCAGCCCGGCGCTGGCGCGCTGGGCATAATATTCAGCCATCATGTCGGTGGCGACGTCGCCGGCGCCGGCTCGAGAGCGGGTCATGGGCGGCATGACGATGCGATTGTTCAGCGATAAACCGTTTAAAGAATACGAGTCAAAAAGCATGGCGCTTCCCTCTGTGTGTATTGGGCCGTAGGGCCTTGATGTTTTACTGAGGCCATTATATTTCGTCGTTTAATTCTAAAAACGCGCACAATAACAAAACACTTTTGCTCTGTGTTCAATAGTTGCGGTAGCCGCCGGCGGGCCGATATGGCGGCTTGCCGCAGGTGGCGAGAATGAACCCGATGTGCGCTCGGGCGACGGCGGCTATTGCCTGTCGGTGCGTGGTTAAGATAGAGTCGGCTGCTGTTTTCCCCCACGATTTTTAACAAAATCGCAAAAGTCTTTTAGCCTCCCGCCTGCTTATCTTTGGTGTGATCAATGTCATACTTTTGGCATCTTAACTTTCCCGCGCTTCGGCAGCGGTTAACCGGAGTTGTTGAATGAAAATTAACTTTCCCTTATTAGCCCTGGCGGTGGGGGCGTTCGGCATCGGCACGACCGAGTTTTCCCCGATGGGGTTGCTGCCGACCATCGCCAAAGGGGTGGACGTCTCCATCCCGATGGCCGGCATGTTGATCAGCGCCTACGCCGTCGGCGTGATGGTCGGCGCACCGCTGATGACGTTGCTGCTTTCTCACCGGGCACGCAGAAGCGCGCTGATCTTCCTGATGGCGATCTTTACTCTGGGTAACGTGCTGTCGGCGGTTGCGCCTGACTACACCACCCTGATGCTGTCGCGCATCATCACCAGCCTGAACCACGGCGCGTTCTTTGGCCTCGGATCGGTGGTGGCCGCCAGCGTGGTGCCGAAGGAGAAACAGGCCAGCGCCGTGGCGACCATGTTTATGGGCCTGACCATCGCCAATATCGGCGGGGTGCCCGCCGCGACCTGGCTGGGTGAAACCATCGGCTGGCGCATGTCGTTCCTGGCGACGGCCGGGCTGGGCGTGATCGCCATGCTGGGGCTGTGGTTCTCGTTGCCGCAAGGCAGCGCCGGCGCGCGCCCTGATGTGAAACGCGAGCTGTCGGTATTGGTGCGCCCGCAGGTGCTGTCCGCCTTGCTGACGACCGTGCTGGGCGCGGGCGCGATGTTCACGCTCTATACCTATATCTCGCCGGTGTTGCAGCACATCACCGATGCGACACCGCTGTTCGTGACGTCCATGCTGGTGTTGATCGGCGTCGGTTTCTCCATCGGCAACTACCTCGGCGGCAAGTTCGCCGACCGCTCCGAAAGCGCGACGCTGAAAGGTTTCCTGTTGCTGCTGGTGGTCATTATGCTGGTGATCCCGTTCCTGGCGCGCAGTGAAATCGGCGCCGCGGTCAGCATGGTGATTTGGGGCGCGGCGACCTTTGCCGTGGTGCCGCCGCTGCAGATGCGCGTGATGCGTGTCGCCAGCGAAGCGCCGGGCCTGTCGTCCTCGGTCAACATCGGCGCCTTTAACCTGGGCAATGCGCTGGGCGCCGCCGCCGGTGGCGCGGTAGTCTCCGCCGGGCTGGGATACAGCTTCGTGCCGGTGATGGGGGCGATTATTGCCGGATTGGCGCTGTTGCTGGTGCTGTTCACCCACCGTCAGGCCGAAAAAGTGGCCTACGCCAACGGTTAAACGATAACGTGCGGCGGGGTTCCCCGCCGCGCTCACTCAAAGCCGAGCAGGCTGAACGCATCGTCCTGCGGGGCGTAGCCGAGCAGGCGACGGGTCTCTTCCAGCGACAAACGCGTATAGCGGTTATTGGAAACCCCGTGCACCACCGCATATTGCACCCCGTCGACACGAATGCAGCGCTCCAGCAGATCGGCGGCGTCGCGATGGCTGAGAAACGCGCTCATGTCGCGGGCGCTAAGCTGTTCGCCCCGGCTCAGAGTGGTGAAGTTGGCGATGCGCACCGACAGGGCGGAAAGCCCTTCCTGATGGGCGAAGTAGGCGGCGATGCCTTCGCCGAACGCCTTGCTGGCGCCGTACAGGTTTTTCGGTTTCGGCGCGTCATCCGGGCGGATTTGGTAATCGAGCGGATAGCCTTCCACTGCCTGTGCGCTGCTGGCGAACACCACCCGGCGGCAGCCGGCGTCTTTCGCCGCGCGGAAAATATTGAAAGTGCCGAGAATGTTGTTGTCCATCAACGAACCGCAAAAGTCGGCATCGGGGGAGGGATCGGCGGCCAGATGCAACACGGTGTCGATATTGGCGCAGGCCGCGCGGCAGGCGTCGAGATCGGCGATGTTGAAGCTGATGACTTCGTCGCCGGGCTGCAGATCGCGCAGCAGGCTGACATCCCTTTCCGCCAACCGCAGCGCGTAGCGATCGCCCATCGCCTGGCGAAACGCCGTGGCTACCCGGCCGCCGGCGCCGGTGATCAGAATCCGTCCCAACTCAGTCCGCAACGTCATGGTCGCTGTCATCCTTACAATCGATTACGCGTTGACCAGTAATAATCGCCCGCGTGACTTTTGTCCAGTCGTTTTAATTAGTCATTCTGATGTTTCTTTCACCATCGTCAATTGCGCATGGTGATTTTTGCGCGGGTGAATATCGTGGAATGTTAACGATGTGCAATCAAGTTTGGCGATCTATTTGCCTTATGGATTGCCGGTTGTGACTAAAAAGTGGGGATTGACAGTGGATGGACGAGCGCTTTGCTTTCGCCTGACAGTGAATTATTAGGTTAGTTAATCTTATGTTTTTGCCTGAGGCGGGCGATATTCCGCCCCTCTCTATTCCGCCTGCGCGATATATCACTGCTGCGCTGAAGCCGATAGAGGGCGACAGCCCTTATTTGATACCTCAGATCGGTTTTGCCCGCCCGATCACAGTTCGGCAATTTGCCGACGCAAGGCCTTGCCCCGGCAAAATCCGCGGTGTTAACGTCATAACTCAACCGATTTAGGGTTGTTACTGCTACGGCAGGCAAAACCTAAACCTCGCGTTTCTGTTCCCCGATGGGGCAGAGGCCGCGAGGTTTAGGTTTTTTTTTGCGCCGAATTTCGCTCCTGCGCCAGGCCAGTGCGGGGCGGGGAGCGGCAGAACGCGAAGTCTAAGGATAACCGTATGAAATATGACACATTAGCCAGTGAGATTTTGGCCGGCGTCGGTGGCCGCGACAATGTGAAAAGCCTGGTGCATTGCGCTACCCGCCTGCGTTTCAAGCTGCGCGACGACAATCGCGCCAACGCGGCAGCGCTGAAGAAAAATCCGGGCGTCATCATGGTGGTGGAGAGCGGCGGCCAGTTCCAGGTGGTGGTGGGCAACCACGTGGCGGAGGTGTTCGACGCGGTCAATCGGGTCGGCGGATTGGCTGACGGTGCGTCGAACGGCAGCGATGCGGACGATAAAAAAGACAACCTGCTCAGCCGCTTTATCGATCTGGTGTCCGGCATTTTTACCCCGCTGCTCGGGGTGATGGCCGCTTCGGGGATCCTGAAAGGCTTCCTGGCGCTGAGCCTGGCCTGCGGCTGGCTGCTGGAAAGCGGCGGCACCTTCAAAATGCTGTTCGCCGCCAGCGACGCGCTGTTCTACTTCTTCCCGATCATGCTCGGCTATACCGCCGGGAAAAAATTTGGCGGCAACCCGTTCGTCACCATGGCGATCGGCGGCGCGCTGACGCACCCGCTGATGATGGCGGCCTTCGAAGCGGCGCAGCAGCCGGGCGCGGTGCGCGAGTATTTCTTCGGCATTCCGCTGACCTTCATCAACTACAGCTCGTCGGTGATCCCGATCATCTTTGCGGCCTGGGTGTCCTGCCGCCTGGAGCCGCTGTTTAACCGGGTGATCCACAGTGCGTTGCGCAATTTCATCACGCCGCTGCTGTGCCTGGCGATCACCGTGCCGTTGACCTTCCTGCTGATCGGCCCGGCGGCAACCTGGCTCAGCCACCTGCTGGCCAACGGCTATCAGAGCATTTACGCCTTTAACCCGATCATCGCCGGCGCCTTTATGGGGGCGATGTGGCAGGTGTGCGTGATCTTCGGCCTGCATTGGGGATTGGTGCCGTTGATGATCAACAACCTGAGCGTGCTGGGGCGCGACACCATGGTGCCGCTGCTGTTGCCGGCGGTGATGGGGCAGGTCGGCGCCACGCTGGGCGTGATGCTGCGCACTCGCGACGCCAAACTGCGGGCGCTGTCCGCTTCGGCCATCGGCGCCGGGATTTTCGGCATCACCGAGCCGGCGGTGTACGGCGTCACGCTGCCGAACAAACGCCCATTCATCTTCGGCTGCATCGGCGGCGCGCTGGGCGGTGCGGTGATCGGCTACTTTCATACCTCGGTCTACTCGTTCGGCCTGGTGAGCGTATTCACCTTCGCGCAAATCATTCCCAACGGCGGCATCGACGCCACGGTATGGGGCGCGATCGGCGGCACCCTGCTGTCGTTCGTGTTCGCCGCGCTGGCCAGCTACCTGTTCGGCGTCGCGCCGGCGGAAGAGACGGCGCAGCCTGAAGCCGCCGCGCCGCTTAACCGCAAACAGACCATCCTCAGCCCGATCGCCGGCGACATCGTGCCGCTGGATCAGGTGAACGACGCGACCTTCGCCAGCGGCCTGCTGGGGAAAGGGGTGGCGATCGCGCCGCAGCAGGGGCGCGTAGTGGCGCCGGTGAGCGGCAGCGTGGCGTCGCTGTTCAAAACCAAACACGCCATCGGCATCGAATCGGACGACGGCGCGGAGATTCTCATCCACGTCGGCATCGATACCGTGAAGCTCGACGGGGCGTATTTCACCGCCCACGTTCGGGAAGGCGAGCGGGTCGCCCCGGGCGATCTGCTGATCGAGTTCGACCAGGCGGCGATCCATGCTGCCGGCTATGACACCACCACGCCGATCATCATCAGCAACAGCGATGACTACGTGGACGTGTTGACCAGCGGCCTGTCTCCGGTGCAGGAACAGGCGCCGCTGCTGACTTTATTACGTTAATTGAGGAGCAAGCGATGAACGGCAAGTTTCCGCAACATTTTCTGTGGGGCGGCGCGGTAGCGGCGAACCAGGTAGAAGGCGCGTATCAGGCCGACGGCAAGGGGCTGTCGACCTCCGATCTGCAGCCGCAGGGCATCTTCGGCGCCATCACGCCGCGCGCGGCGGGCGACAGCGGCATCAAGGACGTGGCGATCGATTTCTATCATCGTTACCCGGAGGACATCGCGCTGTTCACCGAGATGGGCTTCACCTGCCTGCGCACCTCGATCGCCTGGACGCGCATTTTCCCGCAGGGCGACGAAGAGACGCCGAACGAAGCCGGGCTGGCGTTTTACGATCGGCTGTTCGATGAGATGGCGAAATACGGCATTCAGCCGCTGATCACGCTGTCGCACTATGAAATGCCTTACGGCCTGGTGAAGCGCTACGGCGGCTGGGGCGATCGGCGCACCATCGATTTCTTCGAGCGCTACGCGCGCACCGTGTTTGAACGCTACAAGCACAAGGTCAAACACTGGCTGACCTTCAACGAGATCAACATGTCGCTGCACGCGCCTTTCACCGGCGTCGGCCTGCCGCCGGAGAGCGACAAGAGCGCCATCTATCAGGCGATCCACCATCAGTTGGTGGCCAGCGCCAAAGCGGTGAAGGCCTGCCACGAGATCGTGCCGGAGGGCAAAATCGGCAACATGCTGCTGGGCGGCATTCTGTATCCGCTGAGCTGCAAGCCGGAAGATCTGCTGGAAACCCAGCGGCAAAACCGCGACTGGCTGTTCTTCGGCGATGTGCAGGCGCGCGGCTATTACCCGGCCTATATGCAGCGCTTCTTCCGTGAAAACGGCATTCAGGTGGCGATCACCGAGGAAGATCGGCGAACGCTGCGCGAAACCATCGATTTCATCTCGTTCAGCTACTACATGAGCGGCTGCGTCACCGCCGACCCGGAGCAGCATGAGACGGCGCGCGGCAACATTCTCGATATGGTGCCGAACCCGCATCTGGCCAGCTCGGAATGGGGATGGCAAATCGACCCGATCGGGCTGCGCTACCTGCTCAACGTGCTGTACGACCGCTATCAGAAGCCGCTGTTCATCGTCGAGAACGGGCTGGGCGCCAAAGATCGCGTCGAGGCCGACGGCAGCATCAACGACGACTACCGCATCAACTACCTCAATGACCACCTGGTGCAGGTGGCGGAAGCGATCGACGACGGCGTCGAGGTGATGGGTTACACCAGCTGGGGGCCGATCGATCTGGTCAGCGCTTCGAAGGCCGAAATGTCGAAGCGCTACGGCTTCATTCACGTCGACAGGGACGATGCCGGCAACGGCAGCCTCGAGCGCCGCCGCAAGAAGAGTTTCTACTGGTACCGCGATGTGATCCACAGCAACGGCGCCAGCCTGAAAGACCGACGCTAACCCTTCAGCCCGGCGGCAAGCGCCGGGCGTTAACTAACGTTATTCGCTGCTGTTCATGATGGGAAATTCTCTCCCAGGGAATGCTGTTGCCCGCAGTCAGCCGTTATGCGGAGAAATATAATAATGATGAAAAGCTTATTACCTCGTTCCATGACCCTGGCGGCGCTGGCGTTGCTCTGTAGCCAGGCGCAGGCGGAAACGCTGCAAACCGGCAAGGACGTCGAAGCCCCCACCGCCAAATGGGAAGGGGTGGCGCTCGGCTTTGAACCGCCGCAGCCCGGGCTGTTGGGGGATATGCTGGGGATCAGGCCGATCCTGGAGGATCATGGCTTCCACTATAACCTCGGCTACCTCAGCCAGCTGTCGTATAACGCCGGCGGCGGTTACAACCACGATAAACAGGCGTCGTATATCGACCAGTTTTCGCTGACCTTCAGCCAGGATTTGCAGGCGCTGACCGGCATTCCGGACGCGGCAATCGAAGGCAATATCGTCAACCGCAACCATGACAACAACCTGACCCGCGATCGGCTGCAGGATCCGCGCGTCGGCCTGACCGATCTGTCGCAGGAGAGCTTTGGCGGGCAGTCGATCACCCGGCTGGGCTGGTTGACCTTCAGCCGCTCCTTCCTCGATCGCCGGCTGCAGTGGCGCATCGGCATGATGAACAAGGTGCAGGATTTCGATCAGATCATCCCCTGCGATTTTCAGACGCTGACGCTGTGCGGCGGCAAGTCCGCCAACTCGTTGACCTGGTACAACTGGAACGTGCATTACTGGGGCACGACGCTGCAATACAAACTGACCGACGGCCTGACGCTCAAGGGCGGCGTGATGGAACAGAACCCGAGCGCCCCCAGCCGCAGCCACGCCTGGAGCTGGTCCACCAAGGGCAGCAAAGGCTTCCTGTTGCCGATGGAGCTGGAGCTGAAAACCCACGCCGTCAACCAGCTGCCGGGGGTGTATAACCTGGGCGTGCTGTTCACCAACGCGCGCCAGAGCGATCTTTATGAAGGGGTGTCCGGCGGGCCGGGCGCCAGCGATCCGCAGGGCTATCGCAGCCACGATCGCACCTGGTTCCTGTATACCGGTTTCAACCAGCAGGTGACGCGCCATGCGGACGACGTCAACCGCGGTCTGAGCGTGTTTTACAGCCTGGGGCTGGGAGATCAGCGCAGCAACTACCTGCACTGGTCAACCTCGACCGGCATCCGCTATCGCGGTCTGTTCGATGCGCGGCCGGACGACTGGCTGGGGCTCGGCGTCTCGGTGGTGAAACTGAGCGACCGCTACAAAGACAATCAGCGTTATCTCAACCAGATGAGCGGCATCAGCGATTATCACGATCCGAATTACCGGCCGGTGCCGGGCCACTCGGTGACGGCGGAGCTCTATTATCGCGTTAACGTCACGCCGTGGCTGCAGCTGCAGCCGGGCCTGCAATACTGGCATCACCCGGCGGGCGTCAGCGAGACGCAGGACGCCTGGGTGACGGCGTTGAAAACGGTGGTGACCTTCTGATCAGGCCGCGTCGCTCTCGCGGTAGCGCCGGCGGGCGTGCTCAAACCAGCTGGCGGGCACGTTGTGCGGCGGCTGCTGCAACCTGAGCAGCCCTTGTTCAACGATATGGCTGGCCTGGCGCCACAGCGTCGGGTCGCCTTCGGTCAGCACCTCCAGCAGGCGCTGTTTCTCGATCAGGTAGGTCTGGGCGAAGTGGCTGTCGTAGTCCAGCAGCGAGCGGGTGTTATCGATAAGATCCGCCAGCTTGATGGTTTTGGCCTGCGGCGACGCGCCGGCGCTGTGGCGCCGATCGCGGTTTTTGCGCTCGAAGCGGTTGCCGTCCTCGGCGCGGCTGACGTTGGTCAACATCCGCACCAGTTCCGCCACTTTTGGCCCAAAGTGGCTGTCGATATCGCCGAGGGTGGTGGGCGTGTCTTCCACCGTGTCATGCAGCCAGGCGGCCGCCAGCATCTCTTCGGTGTGCGGCACGCTGCGCACCAGCTCCATGACCGCCTGCGGGTGGACGATGTATGGATCGTCGGTGTATTTGCGGCGCTGATCGATGGCCGCATGCGCCTTGGTGGCGTAGCGGCGCGCGCGTTCTGCAAGCGTATTCGTCATTTCCTTTCCCTCCGAGCATCCTCTGCATAAAAAAAAGGTAGCATATCTCACAAGAAATAGCTTGCGATTACATCGTGCACTATCTATATTCACAAACATGAAAAGCACCGATACCGCACAACCCAACGCGAAGAACCTGCTGCAGCTCGATCAGCAGCTCTGTTTCGCGCTGTACTCCGCCAACCTGGCGCTGCACAAAGTCTACCGCAAGCTGTTGAATCAGCTCGAACTCACCTACCCGCAATACCTGGTGATGATGGTGCTGTGGGAGCGCGATCGGGTGACGGTATCGGACATCGGCGAGCGGCTGTTCCTCGATTCCGCCACGCTGACGCCGCTGCTGAAGCGGCTGGAAACCGCCGGTCTGCTGGTGCGCTATCGCGCCACCGCCGACGAGCGGCAGGTGATCATTGCTCTCACCGAAGCCGGCCGCGCGCTGCGTGAGCGGGCGCAATCGGTGCCCGAGGCGGTGATGTGCGCCACCGACTGCAGCCTGGACGAGATCGTCTCGCTCAAACAGCAGTTGGAAAAGCTGCGCGGCAGCCTGATCGATCAGATTTGACCCGCCGCCGCCGGACGCAAGAACGGCAGGGGTGGTCTACACTGGTTAATAAGCGTCAAAAATAAGTAGTGCACGATTTAATCGCAAAAGATAAATATGTGACCGGCTTTACTTCGTGGAAGCCGTAGTCATCTCGCCAACCAGCAAGAAGGAATGAACGATGTCTATTGAGAAAGTGGTTTACCGCGCTCACGCCACCGCAACCGGCGGCCGCGACGGCCGTGCGACCTCCTCCGACGGCGTGTTGGACGTGAAACTGGGCGTGCCGAAAGAGATGGGCGGCGCCGGCGGCGAAGTCACCAACCCCGAGCAGCTGTTCGCCGCCGGTTACTCGGCCTGCTTCCTCGGCGCGTTGAAGTTTGTCGCGGCGAAAGAAAAGGTCAAAATCCCGGCCGAAGCCAAGATCGACGGCACCGTCGGCATCGGTGAAATCCCCAACGGTTTCGGCATCGAAGTGCAGCTGGATATCTCGCTGCCGGGCATCGAGCGCAGCGTGGCGGAAGATTTGGTGAAAAAGGCGCACGTGGTGTGCCCATACTCCAATGCCACCCGTGGAAATATCGATGTGACTCTGAACGTTAAGTAAGATTTTTGCCGAAATCTGGAAAAAATGGAGGGTTTATCCCTCCATTTTCTTGCGTGCCCTGCCTGAAAATCGCTCAAAAAAACGGTAAATTTTGTCCGTTTTGTGAGAATTCTCTTGATTATTACCCGCAAAATAACGCTTATTGCCGGTTGGCTGAACCAGAAGCCGCAATCAGTGTCTGACTGAGTCAGAACCGCTACACCGTCCCCGGAGCCACCGCGTTACATGAACAAAGTTAAATCGCTATCACAGCAGAATTTATCGTTATTGTTAGCGATCTATATCGGCATCTTTCTAAACTTGTCCGTTTTCTATCGCCGTTTTGATTCGCTGGCGCACGGCATTCAGGGAATTAAGCTTATTTCGGCGGTGACGGAAGTCATCGCTATCGTCCTGTTTACGTTCTTCATCATGCGGCTGGTATCGCTCGGCGGCCGGCTGTTTTATCGCATCGTCGCCTCGCTGCTGGTGTTGATTTCGGTTGCCGCCAGCTACTACATGACGTTTTTCAACGTGGTGATCGGCTACGGCATCGTGGTGTCGGTGATGACCACCGACATCGATCTGTCGAAAGAGGTGGTCGGCCTGCACTTCGTGCTGTGGATGGTGGCGCTCAGCGCCTTGCCGCTGCTGCTGATCTGGAAAAACAACCTGCGCTATACCCTGATAGAACAGCTGAAAACCCCTGGTCATCGCATCAAGCCGCTGCTGGTGTTGCTGGCGGTGGTGGCGCTGGTCTGGCTGCCGCTGCGCATGCTGGACGACGAGCAGAGCGTGCAAGAGAAGCTTTCCAACGTCGATTTGCCGAGCTACGGCGGCGTGGTGGCGCACTCGTATCTGCCGTCCAACTGGCTGTCGGCGCTGGGGCTGTTCGCCTATACCCGCTATGACGAAAGCCAGGACCAGAGCACGATGTTCGATCCGGGCAAACACTTCACTTATGTACCGCCGGCGGACATCGACGACACCTACGTGGTGTTTATCATCGGTGAGACCACGCGCTGGGATCACATGGGCATGCTGGGCTACGAGCGCGATACCACGCCGCGGCTGTCTAAAGAGAAGAATCTGGTGGCGTTCCGCGGCGAGTCGTGCGATACCGCCACCAAGCTGTCGCTGCGCTGCATGTTCGTGCGCGAAGGCGGCACCGAGGACAATCCGCAGCGCACGCTGAAAGAGCAGAACGTGTTCGCGGTGCTGAAGGATCTGGGCTTCTCATCCGAGCTGTTCGCCATGCAGAGCGAGGTGTGGTTCTACAACAACACCGAGGTGAACAACTATTCGTTCCGCGAGATGATCGCGTCCGAGAAGCGCAACGACGGCAAGGCGGTCGACGATATGCTGCTGGTGGACGAAATGAAGGAGTCGCTGGCGCGTTATCCGAAGGGTAAGCACCTGGTGATCCTGCATACCAAAGGCTCACACTACCTGTACTCGCAGCGTTATCCGCGCAGCTATGCGCGCTATCAGCCGGAGTGCATGGGGGTGGATGACTCGTGCACCAAGGCGCAGTTGATCAACGCCTTCGACAATACGGTGCTGTATACCGACAGCTTTATCAGTAATGTGATCGATCAGGTGCGCGACAAGAAGGCCATCGTGTTCTATGCCGCCGATCACGGCGAATCGATCGGCGAGAATACGCACCTGCACGGCACGCCGCGCGAAATGGCGCCGCCGGAGCAATTCCGCGTGCCGATGATCGTGTGGGCGTCGGACAAGTTCCTCGAAAACCCGCAACACCTCAGTGCCTTTGAGCAGTTGCAGGCGCAGCAGCGCATCGGCAAAACGCATCGCCACGTCGAGCTGTTTGACACCCTCCTTGGCTGCCTCGGATACACGTCTCCCGATGGCGGCATCGTGGACAAAAACAACTGGTGCCATCTGCCGCAGGATAAAACGGCGCCTGCCCGCCTGTAACCTCTCCCGCCGGGTGCCTGCCTTGCGCACCCGGTAATTTCACCCAATACATTCTCTTCATCAATTATTCCGGTATGCGCATACGGTATACTTGCGCACTTCCCCTGCTAACCGGAGATTTCCATGACCCTGCGCGTGGCGTTTATCGACGATCATGACATTGTGCGTTCGGGCTTTGTGCAACTGCTGTCGCTGGAGGCCGATATTCAGGTGGTGGGTGAGTTCAGCAGCGCGGCGCAGGCGCGCGCCGGCCTGCCGGGGCTGGAAGCGGAAATCTGTATTTGCGACATTTCGATGCCGGACGGCAGCGGGCTGGATCTGCTGGCGGACATTCCTTCCGGCATCCGCGTGGTGATGCTGTCGATGCACGATAACCCGGCGCTGGTGGAAATGGCGCTGGAACGCGGCGCCAGCGGCTTTCTCTCCAAGCGCTGCAAGCCGGAAGATCTGATCACCGCGGTGCGCACCGTCGCCGGCGGCGGCGTCTACCTGATGCCGGAAATCGCGCAGCAGCTGGCGCGGGTGAGGGTCGATCCGTTGACCCGCCGCGAGCGCGAGATCGCGCTATTGCTGGCGCAGGGCCAGGAGGTGCGTGAGATCGCCGCCGCCTTGGGGCTGTCGCCGAAAACGGTGCATGTGCACCGCGCCAACCTGTTCGCCAAGCTGGGCATCAACAACAACGTCGAGCTGGCCAGACGGATGCTGAACCTGTGACGCAGCGCCTGATCACCCAGCTGGCGCTGTTTTTCATCTACGCCGCCAGCGCGTTTTGCCTGTGGGGCATCGGCACCGCGCTGATCGCCCCCCCCTGGCAGGCGCTGCTGCTGTTTCCGTTCGGCCTGCGCATGGGCATTTTGCTGCAGAGCCCGTACCGTTTCTGGCCGGGGATCCTGCTGGCCGACCTGCTGCTGATGGCATTGCTGGCGGATCAGTTCGGCTACGGCCCGGCGCTGTGGGCGTCGGTGGCGGTGCTGGTGTTGACGGTGTTGCTCAGCCTGCTGGCCTCGCCGTGGCTGTTGCGCCATCAGCAGAGCGACAGCGAATGGCGCTGGCCGCTGTTGCAGGGCGCGGTGGTCGCCATTGCCGCCTTGCTGCAGGCGCTGGTATGGCAGCTGGTGAGCGGCGAAGGCGCCCGCGCGCTGTTGCTCGGCCTGACCGGCGGTTTCACCATCGCGCCAACCTGCCTGCTGTTGTGGCACTATCTGGCGCGCCAAATCTGGGTGCCGCTGGAGCCGGGGCTGATCCACAAGCCGGTGGAGCTGCGTCTGGGCCACCTGGCCAGCTATCTGTTGCTGTTTGCGTTCAGCATCTGGCTGCAGCAGCAGGTTAACGCCGCCGAGCTGCGCCGTTTCGCGCCGTTCTGCCTGGCGATCCCCATCGTGTTCATGTCTTATCGCTATGGCTGGCAGGGCGCGCTGTTGGCGACGCTGCTCAACGGCGTGGCGCTGATGGTCAACGAGCCGCCGCAGCCGGAGTCGCACCGCGATCTGCTGCTGTCGCTGCTGGCCCAAAGCCTGACCGGGCTGCTGCTGGGCGCCGGCATTCAGCGCCAGCGCGAACTGAATCAACAGCTGCGGCTGCGGCTGGCGGAGAATCGGCAGCTGGCGCGGGCGCTGGTGACGGCGGAGGAGCAAACCCGGCGCGAGGTGGCGCGCGAGCTGCACGATGAAGTGGGGCAGACCATCACCGTGATCCGCACCCAGGCCAGCATCGTCAAACGTCTGGCGCCGGAACCGGCGGTGATCGGCTGCGCCGACGCCATTGATGCGTTGGCGCTGCGGGTTTATGACGGGGTACACGATGTGCTGACCCAGCTGTGGCCGGCGGCGCTGAACAACCTGCCGCTGTCGGCGGCGGTGGCGGCGATGCTGCGGGAGTCGCTGCCGCAGGACGCGTCGCTGGTGAGCAGCCTGCAGTGGCAGGTGCCGGACGAGCTGCTGGATGAAACGCTGAAAATTACGCTGTACCGGGTGTGTCAGGAAGGGGTGACCAATGTGTGCCGCCACGCCGGCGCCAGCCGCCTGGAGCTGGATGCGCGCCTGCAGCCGCGCAAAGGCGCCGCGCCGCAGATCGCCCTGACCATCCGCGACAACGGCGTGGGCTTCGATGCGGAAAACCATCAGCCGGGATACGGCCTGCGCGGCATGCAGGAGCGCATCAGCGCCCTCGGCGGCAGCCTGCGGTTCACCGCTGAGCGGGGCGCCTGTTTGAGTGTGATCTTGCCCACAGTTTCACCGGCGCAAACGCAAAACTAGGAAAAACTCCTAACCGCGTCGGGAATCCGGCGTAAGCCCCCTGCGCGCGCGAGGAGCATCATAGCGGCACTTTAATTCAATCCTCTGAGGTTCCACATGTGGTCTTTCCTTAAAAGCCGCCCGGATGCGCCGCAGGTCACCGATCAACGGCAGATCGACGCCAGCTACAAATACTGGCGCATTCAGCTGATGTGCACCATGTACATCGGTTATGCCGCGTTTTACTTCACGCGCAAAAGCTTCAACTTCATCATGCCGGCGATGCTGAGCGATCTGGGTCTGACGATGTCCGACGTCGGCATCCTCGGCACGCTGTTCTACATCACCTACGGCTGCTCGAAATTCATTTCCGGCATGATCAGCGATCGCTCCAACCCGCGTTACTTTATGGGGCTGGGCCTGATCATGACCGGGGTGCTGAATATCTTCTTCGGTCTCAGCTCATCGTTGCTGATGCTGGGCACGCTGTGGATCCTCAACGCCTTCTTCCAGGGCTGGGGCTGGCCGCCGTGCTCCAAAATCCTCACCAGCTGGTATTCGCGCTCCGAGCGCGGCAGCTGGTGGGCGATCTGGAACACCTCGCACAACGTCGGCGGCGCGCTGATCCCGTTGTTGGTCGGCTTTATCTCGCTGCACTTCAGCTGGCGTTACGGCATGATCATTCCCGGCATCATCGGCGTGGTGCTCGGCCTGCTGATGTGCTGGCGCCTGCGTGACAAGCCATCTACCCTGGGGCTGCCGAGCGTCGGCAAATGGCGCAACGACGCCATGGAGCTGGTGCAGGAATCGGAAGGCCAGGGGCTGAGCAACCGCGAGATCATCAAACGCTACGTGCTGACCAACAAGTACATCTGGCTGTTGGCGGTCTCTTACGTGCTGGTGTACATCGTGCGCACCGCGATCAACGACTGGGGCAACCTCTATCTGACGCAGGAAAAGGGCTATTCGCTTATGACCGCCAACTCGGCCATTTCGCTGTTTGAAGTGGGCGGCTTCATCGGTTCACTGGTGGCCGGTTGGGGCTCCGACAAGCTGTTCCGCGGCAACCGCGGCCCGATGAACCTGATTTTCGCCATCGGTATCTTCCTGTCGGTGGCGGCGCTGTGGCTGATGCCGGGCGTGACCTACCTGCTGCAGGCCTGCTGTTTCTTCGCCATCGGCTTCTTTATCTTCGGCCCGCAGATGCTGATCGGCATGGCGGCGGCGGAGTGCTCGCACAAGGATGCGGCGGGCGCCGCGACCGGTTTCGTCGGCCTGTTCGCCTACCTGGGCGCGGCGCTGTCCGGCTACCCGATCGCGCGGGTGATGGAGATCTGGCACTGGAACGGCTTCTTCGTGGTGATTTCCATCGCCGCCTGCCTGTCGGCGCTGTTCCTGCTGCCATTCCTGCGCGCGCAGACGCCGGCGCTGAAACCGGCCAACGCCTGAGTAAAATACGCTGCGCAGCCCCCGGCGCAGCGCATTATGGCGCTTTTATCACCACTTGAAGTGCAGGGGCAAAAAAGTGATTGACGCCTATAACCGCCAGCAGTAAGATGCGCCCCGCATCGGCGAGTAGCGCAGCTTGGTAGCGCAACTGGTTTGGGACCAGTGGGTCGGAGGTTCGAATCCTCTCTCGCCGACCACCATTCGAAAAACCTGCTTTTTAAAGCAGGTTTTTTTTCGCCCGCCGTTTAGGCGGCTTTGCCTACGACGAAGTCAAAATGGATTTCGTCATAGGGGAAAATCACGCCTTGTTCACCTCTATCGACGATGCCACAGCCTAACAGCGACTGCAGATCGGTATGCACCGCTTTCACATCGCGCTTCACTCGGCGCGCGATTTCCCGAATGGAAAGTTCGCCGGCGCCGGTCATGGTATGCAAGATATGCATTTTCTTGGGTGATAAGGTTTTCCACAGACTCTCCCAATCCAGGAATGTGATGTATTGCCCTTGAGCGCTTTGATGACCTGTTGTGGCTTCCTTCAGTGCAAGTTTCATTTCTTCGACTGAAGCGACCCGAATAGTGACTGTGTTCATCATGACTCCTCTGTAAGCTGCATAACCTCGCGCCAGAAACTGTCGAGCAAGGCATCAATGGTCGTGAAATTAAGCGGCTCTTCTTTTCCATCGATATGTTTGTGATCGCCTTTACCCGCTTCATTGTCATAGCGCAGTCGACAAATGCCGTCTTTTACATAAGCAAATCGGTATTTATAACAGTGGCCGCTGGCCCTGACGGGCGGCACCACCCGCCAAATGACGAGCTGCGCAAATGCTGCAGGTGCCAGAGGTATCCTGTCTTGGTAGATTAGCTGCGAAGGCATGCCCTTTCCTTAAGTGTTGTTCACATTACCAACACAGTCAGGGTGTTGTCAATAATGACAACGCCCTGACTGAAGAGTGTGGTGCAATACTGATAAATATTTATCTTTCCTTAATAGAAAATTCACTATCCTTATTTGTCATGCTTTCTTTTATTTATATTAAAATAAATTCACGCTTGCTGAATAAAACCCAGTTGATAGCGCTCTTGTTTTTGCGCCTTTTTTATTTATAGTCTGAATGTACGCGGTGGGAATGATTATTTTGCCACGTGGAAAGACGCTGTTGTTATTCATTGATTTTAACCTTCGCGGATTATTGCGGAATTTTTTCGCTTCGGCAATGCATCGCGACGATTAACTCTTTTATGTTTATCCTCTCGGAATAAAGGAATCAGTTATGCGCAAATTTAATAAACCGCTGTTGGCGTTGTTGATCGGCAGCACGCTGTGTTCCGCGGCGCAGGCCGCCGCGCCGGGCAAGCCGACCATCGCCTGGGGCAACACCAAGTTCGCCATTGTTGAAGTTGACCAGGCGGCTACCGCTTATAATAATTTGGTGAAGGTAAAAAATGCCGCCGATGTTTCGGTCTCCTGGAATTTATGGAATGGCGACACCGGCACGACGGCAAAAGTTTTATTAAATGGCAAAGAGGCGTGGAGTGGTCCTTCAACCGGATCTTCCGGTACGGCGAATTTTAAAGTGAATAAAGGCGGCCGTTATCAAATGCAGGTGGCATTGTGCAATGCCGACGGCTGCACCGCCAGTGACGCCACCGAAATTGTGGTGGCCGACACCGACGGCAGCCATTTGGCGCCGTTGAAAGAGCCGCTGCTGGAAAAGAATAAACCGTATAAACAGAACTCCGGCAAAGTGGTCGGTTCTTATTTCGTCGAGTGGGGCGTTTACGGGCGCAATTTCACCGTCGACAAGATCCCGGCGCAAAACCTGACCCACCTGCTGTACGGCTTTATCCCGATCTGCGGCGGCAATGGCATCAACGACAGCCTGAAAGAGATTGAAGGCAGCTTCCAGGCGTTACAGCGCTCCTGCCAGGGCCGCGAGGACTTCAAAGTCTCGATCCACGATCCGTTCGCCGCGCTGCAAAAAGCGCAGAAGGGCGTGACCGCCTGGGATGACCCCTACAAGGGCAACTTCGGCCAGCTGATGGCGCTGAAGCAGGCGCATCCTGACCTGAAAATCCTGCCGTCGATCGGCGGCTGGACGCTGTCCGACCCGTTCTTCTTCATGGGCGACAAGGTGAAGCGCGATCGCTTCGTCGGTTCGGTGAAAGAGTTCCTGCAGACCTGGAAGTTCTTCGACGGCGTGGATATCGACTGGGAGTTCCCGGGCGGCAAAGGCGCCAACCCTAACCTGGGCAGCCCGCAAGACGGGGAAACCTATGTGCTGCTGATGAAGGAGCTGCGGGCGATGCTGGATCAGCTGTCGGCGGAAACCGGCCGCAAGTATGAGCTGACCTCCGCCATCAGCGCCGGTAAGGACAAGATCGACAAGGTGGCTTACAACGTTGCGCAGAACTCGATGGATCACATCTTCCTGATGAGCTACGACTTCTATGGCGCCTTCGATCTGAAGAACCTGGGGCATCAGACCGCGCTGAATGCGCCGGCCTGGAAACCGGACACCGCCTACACCACGGTGAACGGCGTCAATGCGCTGCTGGCGCAGGGCGTCAAGCCGGGCAAAATCGTGGTCGGCACCGCCATGTATGGCCGCGGCTGGACCGGGGTGAACGGCTACCAGAACAATATTCCGTTCACCGGCACCGCCACCGGGCCGGTTAAAGGCACCTGGGAGAACGGTATCGTGGACTACCGCCAAATCGCCGGCCAGTTCATGAGCGGCGAGTGGCAGTATACCTACGACGCCACGGCGGAAGCGCCTTACGTGTTCAAACCTTCCACCGGCGATCTGATCACCTTCGACGATGCCCGCTCGGTGCAGGCCAAAGGCAAGTACGTGTTGGATAAGCAGCTGGGCGGCCTGTTCTCCTGGGAGATCGACGCGGATAACGGCGATATTCTCAACAGCATGAACGCCAGCCTGGGCAACAGCGCCGGCGTTCAATAATCGGTTGCAGTGCGTTGCCGGGGGATATCCTTTCGCCCCCGGCTTTTTCGCCGCCGAAAGTTTTTTTACGCCGCACAGATTGTGGGCCTGCCCGGAGCAAAACGCGCTCATCGGACTCACCCTTTTGGGTAATCCTTCAGCATTTCCTCCTGTCTTTAACGGCGATCACAAAAATAACCGTTCAGATATTCATCATTCAGCAACAAAGTTTTGGCGTTTTTTAACGGAGTTAAAAACCAGTAAGTTTGTGAGGGTCAGACCAATGCGCTAAAAATGTCCGCTTAGCATAAATTTTCATGCTGGAACTGTTAACAAAAGGTTTTTTTTATGTTTGTTTGCTGTTTCTCACAGTCTGCGTAAATCCCCACTGGTTATATTGACGACACCCCAAACAGTTGGCAACTTGATAGCCTCAGGGGTAAGAGCGAGAGTTGTTTGAGTGAATTCCACGCGCTCAGACGTCCCCGCCGCGATGCGTTCCATCCGGCATTCTCTCCTCGTACGCCTTCTGCCTTCGGGCGCCGATCGCACAGGCCACGCAATAAAAAATACAGGCCTGGCGGCAATTACACACATCACATCACACAATGGAGCACTAACGATGACACGTTCCTTGGGTAAATCGGGGATTCTGAAATTCGGTATTGGGCTGATCGCGCTGACCGTGGCGGCCAGCGTACAGGCCAAGACGTTGGTTTACTGTTCTGAAGGTTCCCCGGAAGGGTTCAACCCGCAGCTGTTTACCTCCGGCACCACCTATGACGCCAGCTCGGTACCAATCTACAACCGGCTGGTCGAATTCAAGACCGGCACCACCGAGCTGCAGCCGGGCCTGGCTGAGAAGTGGGACGTCAGCGAAGACGGCAAAACCTACACCTTCCACCTGCGCAAAGGCGTGAAGTGGCAGAGCAGCAAGGACTTCAAACCGACGCGCGATTTCAACGCCGACGACGTGGTGTTCTCCTTTGAACGCCAGTTGGATGCGAACAACGCCTATCACAAAGTGTCCGGCGGCAGTTACGAATACTTTGAAGGCATGGACATGCCGAAGCTGATCGCCAAGATCGAAAAAGTGGACGACAACACCGTGCGCTTCGTGCTGAACCGCCCGGAGGCGCCGTTCCTGGCTGACCTGGGCATGGACTTCGCGTCCATTCTGTCCGCCGAATACGCTGACGTGATGATGAAAGCCGGCACGCCGGAGAAAGTCGATCTGAACCCGATCGGCACCGGCCCATTCCAGCTGCTGCAATACCAGAAAGACTCCAAGATCCTGTACAAGGCGTTCGACGGTTTCTGGGGCACCAAGCCGAAGATCGATCGCCTGGTGTTTTCCATCACGCCTGACGCCTCCGTGCGCTACGCCAAACTGCAGAAAAACGAATGCCAGGTGATGCCGTATCCGAACCCGGCCGATATCGCCCGCATGAAGCAGGACAAGTCCATCAACCTGATGGAACAGCCGGGCCTGAACGTGGGCTATCTGTCGTTCAACGTCGAGAAAAAGCCGCTGGATAACCTGAAGGTGCGTCAGGCGTTGACCATGGCGGTCAACAAGCAGGCGATCATTGACGCGGTTTATCAGGGCGCGGGCCAGGCGGCCAAGAACCTGATCCCGCCGACCATGTGGGGCTATAACGACGCGGTGCAGGATTACGCTTACGATCCGGCCAAGGCGAAAGAGCTGCTGAAAGAAGCGGGCATGGCCGACGGTTTCAGCATCGATCTGTGGGCGATGCCGGTACAGCGTCCTTACAACCCGAACGCGCGCCGCATGGCGGAAATGATCCAGGCCGACTGGGCCAAGATCGGCGTGAAAGCCAAAATCGTCACTTATGAGTGGGGTGAATACCTCAAGCGCGCCAAAGCGGGCGAGCACCAGACGGTGATGATGGGCTGGACCGGCGACAACGGGGATCCGGACAACTTCTTCGCCACGCTGTTCAGCTGCGCGGCGGCGAAAGACGGCTCCAACTACTCCCGCTGGTGCTACAAGCCGTTTGAAGATCTGATTCAACCGGCGCGCGCCGAATCCAACCACGACAAGCGCATCGAACTGTACAAGCAGGCGCAGGTGGTGATGCACGATCAGGCTCCGGCGCTGATTGTCGCACACTCCACCGTGTACGAGCCTGTGCGTAAGGAAGTGAAAGGCTACGTCGTGGATCCGCTCGGTAAGCATCACTTCGAGAATGTCTCTGTAGACTGATTTCGACCGCTTTACCGGAGACGCACGAATGGACTTGCAGGGGCGCAACAGGTTTGCGCCCCTGCTGACCAGTCTCCGGCGTATGGCCGTCGAATCGTTCAAAGGCATGTGAGCGTTAATAAGCCTGGCGGACGATGAGCTGCCGGGCATTGATACAGAGAGTTCGGGATATGTTGCAGTTCATACTCCGACGTTTGGGGTTAGTTATCCCAACGTTTATCGGCATTACATTGCTGACTTTTGCATTCGTCCATATGATCCCCGGCGACCCGGTGACCATCATGGCCGGGGAACGCGGTATCTCCGCCGAGCGCCACGCGCAGCTGATGGCGGAAATGGGGCTGGACAAGCCGCTCTATCAACAATATTTCTCCTACGTGTCCAACGTGCTGCACGGCGATCTGGGCACCTCGCTTAAAAGCCGCATCTCCGTCTGGAGCGAGTTCGTTCCGCGCTTTCAGGCTACGCTGGAGCTGGGCATTTGCGCGATGATCTTCGCGGTGCTGGTGGGCATCCCGGTCGGGGTGCTGGCGGCGGTCAAACGCGGCTCGATCTTCGACCACACCGCGGTGGGCATCTCGCTGACCGGCTATTCGATGCCGATTTTCTGGTGGGGCATGATGCTGATCATGCTGGTGTCGGTGCAGCTTAACCTGACGCCGGTGTCGGGGCGCATCAGCGACACGGTATTCCTCGACGACAGCCAGCCGCTGACCGGCTTCATGCTGATAGACACCCTGATCTGGGGCGAGCCTGGCGACTTCGTCGACGCGGTGATGCACATGATCCTGCCGGCCATCGTACTGGGCACCATCCCGCTGGCGGTGATCGTGCGCATGACCCGTTCCTCGATGCTGGAAGTGTTGGGCGAAGACTATATCCGCACCGCGCGCGCCAAGGGCGTGAGCCGCATGCGAGTGATCGTCGTCCACGCGCTGCGCAACGCGCTGCTGCCGGTGGTGACGGTGATCGGGCTGCAGGTTGGCACCATGCTGGCCGGCGCCATTCTGACCGAAACCATCTTCTCCTGGCCGGGGCTGGGCCGCTGGCTGATCGACGCGCTGCAGCGCCGCGATTACCCGGTGGTGCAGGGCGGGGTGTTGCTGGTCGCCTGTATGATCATTCTGGTTAACCTGCTGGTAGACGTGCTCTACGGCGTGGTCAACCCGCGTATTCGCCACAAGAAATAAGGGGCGCTCTCATGTCTCAAATCACTGAGTCTGCAGTTAAAGGTGCGCCGAAGCCGATGACCCCGTTTCAGGAGTTTTGGCACTATTTCAAGCGCAATAAAGGGGCCGTGGTCGGCCTGGTGTATATCGTTCTGATGCTGGTGATAGCGCTCGGCGCCGGCGTGCTGGCGCCGCATGCGCCGGCGGACCAGTTCCGCGACGCGCTGCTCAAGCCGCCGGTGTGGCAAGAAGGCGGCAGCTGGCAATATATCCTCGGCACCGACGACGTGGGCCGCGACGTGCTGTCGCGCCTGATGTACGGCGCACGGCTGTCGCTGTTGGTCGGCTGCCTGGTGGTGGTGCTGTCGCTGATCATGGGCGTGATATTCGGCCTGCTGGCCGGTTATTTCGGCGGCGTGGTGGACGCGATTATCATGCGCGTCGTCGACATCATGCTGGCTTTGCCGAGCCTGTTGCTGGCGCTGGTGCTGGTGGCGGTATTCGGGCCGTCGATCGTCAACGCCTCGCTGGCGCTGACCTTCGTCGCCCTGCCGCACTATGTGCGTCTGACGCGCGCGGCGGTGCTGGTGGAGGTCAACCGCGACTACGTCACCGCTTCGCGGGTGGCGGGCGCCGGCGCGCTGCGCCAGATGTTCGTCAATATTCTGCCTAACTGCCTGGCGCCTTTGATCGTGCAGGCTTCTCTCGGTTTCTCGAACGCCATTCTGGATATGGCCGCTCTCGGCTTTCTGGGCATGGGCGCGCAGCCGCCGACGCCGGAGTGGGGCACCATGCTCTCCGACGTGCTGCAGTTCGCGCAAAGCGCCTGGTGGGTGGTGACCTTCCCCGGCGTGGCGATCCTGCTGACGGTGCTGGCATTCAACCTGATGGGGGACGGTTTGCGTGACGCTCTCGACCCCAAACTCAAGCAGTAACAGAGGACGAGAGAGATGGCGTTATTGAATGTAGACAAGCTTTCGGTGCACTTCGGTGACGAAGGCACCCCGTTCCGCGCGGTAGACCGCATCAGTTACAGCGTGGAGCAAGGTCAGGTGGTCGGCATCGTCGGTGAATCCGGCTCCGGCAAATCCGTCAGCTCGCTGGCGATCATGGGCCTGATCGATTTCCCCGGCAAGGTGATGGCCGACAAGCTGGAGTTCAACGGCCAGGATCTGCGCAAGATCTCCGAAAAAGAGCGCCGCCAGCTGGTGGGCTCCGAAGTGGCGATGATCTTCCAGGATCCGATGACCAGCCTGAACCCGTGCTATACCGTCGGTTACCAAATCATGGAGGCGCTGAAGGTGCATCAGGGCGGCAATCGCCGCACTCGCCGCCAGCGCGCTATCGACCTGCTGACCCAGGTGGGCATCCCCGATCCGGCTTCGCGGCTGGACGTATACCCGCACCAGCTTTCCGGCGGCATGAGCCAGCGCGTGATGATCGCCATGGCCATCGCCTGTCGGCCGAAGCTGCTGATCGCCGACGAGCCGACGACCGCGCTCGACGTGACTATCCAGGCGCAGATCATCGAACTGCTGCTGGACCTGCAACAGCGCGAAAACATGGCGCTGCTGCTGATCACTCACGATCTGGCGCTGGTGGCGGAAGCGGCGCATCACATCATCGTGATGTACGCCGGCCAGGTGGTGGAATCCGGCAAGGCGGCGGAGATTTTCCGCGCGCCGCGCCACCCGTACACTCAGGCGCTGCTGCGCGCGCTGCCGGAGTTCGCCGCCGACAAGGCGCGGCTGGCTTCGCTGCCGGGCGTGGTGCCGGGCAAATACGATCGCCCGACCGGTTGCCTGCTCAACCCGCGTTGTCCGTACGCCAACGAGCGCTGCCGTAACGAGGAGCCGGAACTGCGCAGCATTCCCGGCCGTCAGGTTAAATGTCACACACCGCTGGATGATGCGGGGAGGCCGACCGTATGAGCCAGAATCAACCTTTATTGCAGGCGATTGACCTGAAGAAGCATTACCCGGTGAAAAAGGGTCTGTTCGCGCCGGAGCGGCTGGTCAAGGCGCTCGACGGCGTGTCCTTCACCCTGGAGCGCGGCAAAACGCTGGCGGTGGTCGGTGAGTCGGGCTGCGGCAAATCAACGCTCGGCCGCCTGCTGACGATGATTGAAGTGCCGACCGGCGGCGAGTTGTATTACCAGGGGCAGGATCTGCTGAAGCCGGACGTCTCGGCCGAGAAGCTGCGGCGGCAGAAGATCCAAATCGTGTTCCAGAATCCTTACGGATCGCTCAACCCCCGCAAGAAGGTCGGGCAGATCCTCGAGGAGCCGCTGTTGATCAACACGTCGTTCAGCGCCGCCGAACGGCGGGAAAAAGCGCTGGAGATGATGGCGAAGGTCGGCCTGAAGACCGAGCATTACGACCGCTACCCGCACATGTTCTCCGGCGGCCAGCGCCAGCGTATCGCCATCGCCCGCGGGCTGATGTTGAATCCGGACGTGGTGATCGCCGATGAACCGGTGTCGGCATTGGACGTGTCGGTGCGCGCTCAGGTGCTGAACCTGATGATGGATCTGCAGCAGGAGCTGGGGCTGTCCTATGTGTTCATCTCGCACGATCTGTCGGTGGTGGAACACATCGCCGACGAGGTGATGGTGATGTACCTCGGCCGCTGCGTGGAAAAGGGCAGCAAAGAGGCGATCTTCAACAACCCGCGTCATCCGTACACCCAGGCGCTGCTGTCGGCGACGCCGCGGTTGAACCCGGATATGCGCCGCGAGCGTATCAAGCTGACCGGCGAACTGCCCAGCCCGATGAATCCGCCGCCGGGCTGTGCGTTCAATGCCCGCTGCCGCCGCGCTTTCGGCACCTGCGTGCAGCTGCAGCCGCAGCTCAAACAGTACGGTGAGCAGATGGTGGCCTGCTTTGCGGTCGATCAGGACGAACATCCGGGGGCGTAAAGCGTCGAACGTCATCGCTTAAATTCACGCCGGCATCACGCCGGCGTTTTTTATTACTCAATCAAAGGGTTAATAATTAGAAAACTACCACAGTCCGCCATTTTAATTACCTCACTAATTAAATTCTTATAAGAGTTATTTTTCTAAGAATCTTCGTATGTTAATGGTTGTCGAATAATTGAATTTAACGAATTGTTATTAATAACGTGAGGTTGGCCGATAAGCTTCGCTATATCTATTATAAAAGCCCTAATAAAAAAGCGCGCCGGCGGCGCGCTTTAGGTTGATGAGGCCGCGCTTATTGCGGATAAGGCACCCAGTCGCCGCCGTTCAGGCGAATGTAAGGTTTCCCCTGATATTGCATCACGATGGCGTTGTCGTTTTCAGAGATGGCCGGGGTCTGCGGCAGCCCCTGTGTCAGTGTCTGCCAATCGACGCTGGATTCGCTGAAGACCTTGCCGTCCACCAGGCGCGACACCAGTTCAGACAGCGCCAGATAGCTGCTCGGCGTTTTGATTTGCAGCGGGCCACCCTGATGCGGCGCCTTCATGCCCACCAGTTTGATGCCGACCGGCGTATGGGTGATGTTCGGGCTGGGAATATCGCGCAGACCGGACATCTGCATCTTGTCACCCACCAACGCCGCGCCGTGCTCCGGCACGATCACCACCACCACTTTGCGGCCGGATTTTTCCAGCTGATCGAGGAAGGTGTTCAGCTGATCGAACAGCTTCTGCGCGCGCGGCTGATAGTCGGCGCTCTTGTTGGAGCCGACGAAGCGGTTGCCGTCGTGCAGCGGGATGACGTTGAGGAAGGTGGCGGTGCGGGCGTCTCCGGCTTTTTGCTGCTGATCCAGCCAGCGGGTCAGCAATTCCAGATCGTTATAAATCGGCTCACCGTCGAACGACGTCAGCTCGTTGCCGATGCCGGCCTGCGACATTAACGGCGCCTGCATGTCGCCCTGTTCACGCAGCTCTTTCAGGTAGTTGCCGAACACTCCGGAGTGATCGAGCATCAGCTGTTGCTTGAAGCCGAGCTTCGCCAGGTTGTCGAACAGGTAACACTGCTGGTTCACCGGCTGGTACAAATCATGATGCGAAAGCTGGCCGCAGCTGGCGCGCAGCAACCGTATCGAGGCCGGGCCGCTGTAGGCGGTGGCCGAGTTGAAGCTGTCGAACATGATGTCCATCTTCGACCACAGCGGATGATTCTGCAGGTTGACTGCCTCCATATCGGCCCAGGCCAGCGAACAGATGTTGATCACCAGCAGATCGAACGGTTGGGCGTCGGCGGGCAAAGTGGCCGGGAACGCGGTGGCGCGGCCTTTTTCCCGCTCGTAGAACTGGTTCAGGTAGGCCGTCAGGTTGGCGCTGGTCGGCGGCAGGCTGTCTGCCGGCGCAGCGCCCCCCGCC
The DNA here is from genome assembly GCF_048684565.1 of Serratia sp. BNK-33-b. Classification (NCBI taxonomy): domain Bacteria; kingdom Pseudomonadati; phylum Pseudomonadota; class Gammaproteobacteria; order Enterobacterales; family Yersiniaceae; genus Serratia; species Serratia sp. BNK-33-b. The sequence goes on along the minus strand of NZ_JBLQTZ010000001.1, from coordinate 4,837,066 downwards.
GCCGGCGCTGATGTGGCCGGGGTATTGGCGCCGCCGGCGGCAGCCGTGGAAGTGGCGGGCAGCAGTGAAACCGCCGGCCCGGCGATGTTGACGATATTGAGCCACGCCAGCGCCGCCACGGTGAACACCGTGACGCGCACCCACTGTGCGACGAACAGGTAGGCGATAAACAGCACGAAGGCCGCGCCGATCATCTGCCAGTTGATAAAGCGGTTGATCAGCTCCAACAGATACTGGGCGCTGAAACCGGCCAGCTGCGAGCCCTGGCTGAGGATGCTGTTGATGCCCGGCAGCCAGGTGTCGTGGTAGAACAGCGCGATGCCGATCGGGATAGCGAGGTAATGGCGCCAGCGATGCAGGCGTTGCGAAGGGATCGGCATCAGCAGAAATGCCATGAACACCAGGTTCGGCAGCGCGTGGAAATTCAGGTAGCCGAACCACAGCAGGGCGAATTTGGCCAGAAAGTAGAGGTTCCAGCCGCCCAGCCCGCGCCAGTAGCGCCACAGAGCGTTATCGGATTGCGTCTTCGAGTTTGGATTCATGGCTGCTTCTTACGTTTAATCTGAGATGAGGAGCCTGTGCGCACCCATAAACCGGCGGATTTCAAATAGCGCGGCGATAACAACAGGTTTTGCCAGTATTGACGCAAATGCGGAAAACGCCGGTGAAAGGCGTAGCCCAGCGGAATGAAGATCAGCGCGCACAGCAGGATCAGTTGCACGATGTCGTTAAGGTTCAGCATGCGGTTCCTCCTGCGGGCCAAGCGGCAGCGTGAAGGCGACCGGCTGCCGCCGTTCCGCGGGCACCTCGGCCGCCGCCACGCGGGGGCGCGGCGCGGCACCGGCGGGGCCGGTGGCCGAAATCTGCCAGCGCCCCTGGGCCATGCGTTTGATTTCCGAAATGATATCGACGTCCTGGTGCCACACCACCCGGTTGCTGAAGGCTTCATCCACCGGCAGGCGGAAGATGAACTTCAGCGCGGTATCCAGATCGTTGATGCGGCAGGTGGAAAGGAACAGCACCAGCCGCCCCTGCACCACGGTCATCACGTCGCCGAACCGCCGCAGGTGGCACAGGGTCATCGCCTGTTCGGCGCGCAGACCGGTGGCCGGGCGCAGCGCCACCATCACGCCTTTGCCGTCCTCGGGCAGCAGCGTGTTGCCCATCAGCGAAAGCACCGCTTGGCTGAACGCTTCCGGCCGCATGTAGCCTTTGAGCTGCAGCGGACGCAGCCCGGCCAGCAGCGCATCGATGTCGGCGGGCACATGCCGTGAGAAGCGCTGCCCCTGGATGCCCTCGAGCATGGTCAGAAAACGCGACAGCGGCGCAACGTGTGGCACGATCAGGTTGGCGCCGCAGGCCAGCAGCAGTCGTTCGTCGCTGTAGCGCAGGCTGGCGCTCATCTCGCGCACCGCGATTTTCAGGCCGTTGCCGCGGCTGCGGCGCAGGGTGTGGATCTGGTGCGCCAGATGATCGATTTGGTCGCTTTGATACAACGCGAAAATCAACGTCGCCGAGAGTCTCAGCATGCCGTGCTGCGCCAGTTCATCGTTGCTCTCCAGCAACTGCCAGTTGGCGGACAGCGGCGGCGCGCCTTCGAGGATGCTGCGCTCGGCCAGATACTGGCTTTCGTCGCTGCGCAAGGCGGTGGGGGAGGGTTGGCTATTTTCATCCTCGCCCTGCCAGCCACCTTCCGCCGCATACAAGGTCAGCAGCTGATTGGCGTTGATGCCGTTTTCGGTGCTCCACCAGTTCACCAGGTATTGCGCGCTGTCCTGCTGCCATTGCAGGCTGGACAGGCCGTTCAGGATGCGGTGCTGTGCGCTGAGCTGCCCTTTGAGCTTATTGATGCCGCCGCCGTGGCTGAGGATCAACAGAGTACAGCCCTGCCGCCGCAGCCAGGCGGCGAGGGTGCGCGTCCACTCGCGCAGCTCTTCGGTGGTGAAGGTTTGCCACAGGCTGGCGTGGGCCAGCAGGATAAGTAAGCGATTTTGCGGCCGCAGGGCGCGCATCAGATCGTCGTTCAACTGTGTCAGCGCAGCTTTTTTCTCCGGTAATTGATACAGCGGCAGCTTCTGCAACGCGGGCGCAGCCAGCTCGGCCAGCAGGCGCTCGGGTTTGTCTCCGCTGCAGATCAGGGCGACTTTGTGGGTGGCCGGTTGAGCGGCGATGGCCTGGCGACACAGCAGCGCGGCGTCGCTTTGCCTGTCGATATTGATCCAATAAAGCCCGGGGGCCTGCATCACCGACAGCTCTTCCCAAATCTGCCGAATGCCTAGAGAAAAAGAGTGCGCCATAGGATGTGTTCTACTTTCGTTGAAAGCCGACTAAAGGCGTTTATATTTAAAGATAGCCATTTTTACGCTGGCAATAATAAATCTCCGACGCTCTTCAACAATATTTGTTGAGAATCATCTTATTGCCTCTCTCTTTTTGTATCGTTGCTATAGTTAATTAACATAGCCTATTTTCGCCAAGGCGGAAGAATGAATAACGCATCCATCCATTTTCGTGCAGCGGCGCCTGGGGAGAGCCAGGATGACCTGCAGGCGCTCAGCCAGGCTTTTTCATTGCCGAAATTACGCTATGTCGATATTTCACGGCAGGAGCGGTTAACGCAAATGATGACGCGCTGGCCACTGTTGGCCGAATTGGCGCAGACCACGGGGAGCCACTGATCTATGCCGGTGCTCGCGCTGCAAGGGTTGCGGGGTGGAATGGGGACGACCTCGGTCACGGCGGCGCTCGCCTGGGCGTTGCAGCAACTGGGCGAGTCGGTGCTGGCGATCGACTTCACGCCGGATAATCTGCTGCGCTTGCATTTCAACACGCCGTTCGAGCTGGCGCGCGGCTGGGCCCGCGCAGAGCAGGATGGCGGCGCTTGGCAGGAAGGTGCGCTGCGTTATTGTGAAAACCTCGACTTTCTGCCTTTTGGCCGCCTGAATGGGGCGGAAAGGCTGGAAGTGCAGCGCCAGTGTCGTCAACAGCCGGAACGCTGGCGCGAGAACCTGCGCCAACTGATCGCCGGCGATCCGCAGCGCTGGATCCTGCTGGATGTCCCGGTCGGGGACGGCGTGTTGGCGCAGCAGGCGCTGCAGCTTGCCGACAGCGTGTTCGTGCTGTTGAACCCCGACGCCAACTGTCAGGTGCGGCTCCATCAACAGACGCTGCCGAACGACTGCCGTTTCCTGGTCAATCACTACTCCTCCGCCAGCCAGCTGCAGCAGGATCTGCATCAGCTGTGGCTGCAAACCCTGAGCGGCCTGCTGCCGGTGGTGATCCACCGCGACGAAGCGTTGGCGGAAGCGCTGGCGGTCAAACAGCCGTTGGGCGAGTATCGCCCCGAGAGCCTGGCGGCGGATGAAGTGCTGACGCTGGCCAACTGGTGCCTGATCAACCTCAAACGGGGCGTTGCGCCATGAGCCGGGTGCTGAGCCTGCTGCTGGTGCCGCCGGTGCGTCAGGCGGTACAGGCGCGCTACCGCGGCTATCGCCGCAACGGCGCGTCGGCGCTGACCGCCTTTTTCGCCACGCTGCTGGTGGCGCTGGGGTGGATGCTGCTGCGCTTCGAGTCACCGGCCTGGCAGCGCGTGCGCGTCGGCCGCGCTTACTGGTTCCCGCATCTGTCCGCCGAACGCCCGCGCCCGGCGGATGCGCTGCGCTATCTGCTGCAGGGTCTGTGGCTGCTGCTGTTTCGCAGCGGCCGCGCGCCGGTGCCGCGCGACTATTTCGCCGGGTGGCGGCGGCTGCAGCAGCGCTACGCCGATTGGCTGCAGAGCCTGCCGCAACGGCTGAAAAACGCCGGCGTGGAACAGCGTTCGGTAGAGCGCCTCGGCCGCATGAACCGCGGCATGCGACGCGCGCTGTTTATTCTGGTCGGCGTGTTGGCGGCGATCCTCGCCATGCTGTGCATCTCGCAACCGTTCGATCTGTCGGCGCAGTTCGTGTTCGTCGTGCTGCTGTGGGGGATCGCGATGGTGGTGCGCCGGGTGCCGGGGCGTTTGCCTGCGCTGATGCTGATCGTGCTGTCGCTGACCGTTTCCTGTCGTTACCTGTGGTGGCGTTATACCGCCACGCTGAACTGGGACGACCCGCTCAGCCTGGTGTGCGGCCTGTTGCTGCTGGTGGCGGAAACCTACGCCTGGGTGGTGCTGGTGCTGGGCTATTTCCAGACCGTCTGGCCGCTTAACCGCCAGCCGGTGCCGTTGCCCGCTGACAGCGCCACCTGGCCGACCATCGATCTGATGGTGCCGACCTACAACGAAGATCTCGGGGTGGTGAAGCCCACCATCTATGCGGCGTTGGGCATCGACTGGCCGAAAGAGAAAGTGAACATCTATATCCTCGACGACGGCAATCGCCCTGAATTCCGGGCGTTCGCCGCCGAAGTGGGGGTGAAATACATCGCCAGGCCGACCCACGAACACGCCAAGGCCGGCAACATCAACAATGCGCTGAAGCAGGCCACCGGCGAGTTCGTGGCGATTTTCGACTGCGACCACGTGCCGACGCGCTCCTTCCTGCAACTGACCATGGGCTGGTTCTTCAAAGACAAAAAGCTGGCGATGCTGCAGACCCCGCACCACTTTTTCTCGCCGGATCCGTTCGAGCGCAACCTCGGCCGCTTCCGCCAGACGCCCAACGAGGGCACCTTGTTCTACGGGCTGGTGCAGGACGGCAACGACATGTGGGACGCGACCTTCTTCTGCGGCTCTTGCGCCATCCTGCGCCGCAGCGCGCTGGATGAGATCGGCGGCATCGCGGTGGAAACCGTCACCGAAGACGCCCACACCTCGCTGCGCTTGCACCGGCGCGGACACACCTCGGCCTATATCCGCATTCCGCAGGCCGCCGGGCTGGCGACCGAAAGCCTGTCGGCGCACATCGGCCAGCGCATTCGCTGGGCGCGCGGCATGGTGCAGATCTTCCGGCTCGACAACCCGCTGCTGGGCAAGGGGCTGAAACTGGCGCAGCGCCTGTGCTACGCCAACGCCATGCTGCACTTTCTGTCGGGCATTCCGCGGCTGATCTTCCTCACCGCGCCGCTGGCGTTTTTACTGCTGCATGCCTACATCATCTTCGCGCCGGCGCTGGCGATCGCGCTTTATGTGCTGCCGCACATGATCCACGCCAGCCTGACCAACTCGCGCATCCAGGGGAAATACCGCCATTCGTTCTGGAGCGAAATCTATGAAACGGTGCTGGCCTGGTATATCGCGCGGCCGACGACGGTGGCGCTGTTCAATCCGCACAAGGGCAAATTCAACGTGACCGCCAAGGGCGGGCTGGTGGAGGAGGAGCACGTCGACTGGGTGATCACCCGTCCTTACATGTTCCTGGTGGTCCTGAACCTGGCCGGGCTGGCGTTCGGCGCCTGGCGGCTGGCCTATGGCCCGACGGACGAGGTGATGACGGTGATCATCAGCCTGGTGTGGGTGCTGTACAACATGACCATTCTCGGCGGCGCGGTGGCGGTGGCGGTGGAGGCCAAGCAGGTGCGTCAGGCGCACCGCGTGGAGATCGCCATGCCGGCGGCGATCGCGCGTGCCGATGGCCACCTCTACCCCTGCACGCTGCGCGATTACTCCGACGGCGGCGTGGGCATTGAGATGCGAGTGGAAAACGCGTTGAAAGACGGCGACAAGGCCTCGCTGCTGCTCAAGCGCGGCCAGCAGGAGTACAGCTTCCCCTGTGTGGTGACGCGCGCCTTCGGCAACAAGGTGGGGGTGCGTCTGGTCAGTCTCTCCACCCGTGAACACATCGATTTCATTCAGTGCACCTTCGCCCGCGCCGATACCTGGGCGCTGTGGCAGGACGGGTTCCCTGAAGACCGGCCGATCGAAAGCCTGCGCGACGTGCTGGCGTTGGGCTTCCGGGGCTATGTGCGCATGGCGGACTACGCGCCGCCGCTGGTGCGCGGTCTGCTGGTCGGGGTCACGTCGCTGACCGCCTGGGTCGTGTCGTTTATTCCGCGCGGCGTCGGCAGGGATCCGACCTTGGATCAACAAGAAACAGTGGGTTAGCTGCGAGTTCAACCGCCCGCTCACTCGCCCGGTGAACAGGCTCCAACATTGATGATGATACGATGACGCGAAAAATAACCTGGTTAACTGCTCTGGCCTTAGGCATCAGTACCCTGTCGCAGGCCGAAACCGCCACTGCGCCGACCGTGGCGGCTCAGCCGCCGATCGCCGCGGCGGCCGATACGGCGACCGCGCCGCCGCCGGCCGCCGCGCCGCAGGATCCGAATGCGCCGGTGCGCGACGTATCGCTGCCGTTTGCGCAGATAGCGCCGCCGCCGGGCACCTTTGTTCTGCGCGGCACCCGGCCGGATGGACAGATCGAATTCGGCGTGCGCAGCGATGAGGTGGTCTCGCAGGCGATGCTCGATATGGAGTTTACGCCGTCGCCGGCGCTGATCCCGGTGGAGTCGCACGTCAAGGTCTATCTGAACGACGAACTGATGGGCGTGACCACCCTCGCCAAAGAGCAGCTGGGCAAGCCCAATCGCATCCAAATGGCGATCGATCCGCGCTATATCACCGATTTTAACCGCGTCAGGCTGGTGTTTGTCGGCCATTATCAGAACATCTGCGAAAACCCGGCCAGCACTTCGCTGTGGCTCGACGTCAGCAAGTCCAGCGCGCTGAAGCTGCGTTTCCAGACGCTGCCGGTGAAAAACGAGCTGTCGCACTTCCCTGAGCCGTTCTTCGACAGCCGCGATAATCGGCCGCTGACGCTGCCGATGGTATTCGCCGGCCAGCCTGATCTCGCCCAGCAGCGCGCGGCGGGCATTCTGGCCTCGTGGTTCGGCAGCAAGGCGCAGTGGCGCGGGCAATCCTTCCCGACGCTGTACAATGCGCTGCCGACGCAGCACGCGGTGGTGTTCGCCACCAACTCGCAGCGCCCGGATTTCCTGCGCGATTATCCGGCGGTCAACGGCCCGACGGTGGAGATGATCAGCCACCCCGACAATCCGTACGTCAAACTGCTGTTGATTCAGGGGCGTGACGACAACGATTTGATCACCGCGGTGAAGGGCATCGCGCAGGGTAACATCCTGTTCCGCGGCCAGAACGTGACGGTGGACAAGGTGGAACAGCTCGCGCCGCGCCAGCCTTACGACGCGCCGAACTGGGTGCGCACCGATCGGCCGATGACCTTCGCCGAGCTGCAGCAATATGCCGAACAGCTGCAAACCAGCGGCATCGAGCCCGGCCCGATTTCGCTGACCATGAACCTGCCGCCGGACCTGTTCCTGATCCGCAGCACCGGTATCGATATGCACCTGAAATACCGCTATACCGCGCCGCGCATTCAGGATGGTTCGCGGCTGAGCGTCAGCCTGAACAACCAGTTCGTGCAGGCTTACTCGCTGATGCCGGAACACGAGCAGGGCGCGCAGCTGCTGCGCCTGCCGTTGACGCAGGGGCTGCTCGACTCCGACAAGAACGTCAGTATCCCGGCGCTGCGGCTGGGCGCCACCAACCAGCTGCGCTTTGACTTTGACTACACCACGCTGCTGGCCAGCGGCGCGGAAGGGCGCTGCGAAACCTACTCCTTCACGCAAAACCACGCGGTGATCGACGGCGCGTCTACCATCGATTTCTCCGGTTATCGCCACTTTATGGCGATGCCGGACTTGCGCGCCTTCGCCAACGCCGGCTTCCCGTTCAGCCGCCTGGCGGATCTGTCGCAAACGCTGGTGTTGGTGAACCAGAAACCGCAGCCGGCGCAGGTCAGCGCGCTGCTGAACGCGCTTGGCGTGATCGGCGCGCAAACCGGCTACCCGGCGCTGGCCTTTACGCTGAGCGACGACTGGTCGCAGGCCAAGGATCGTGACGACGATATTCTGATGGTCGGCACCATTCCGCCGGCGCTGCGCGACGACAAGAAAATCAGCCTGCTGGTGGACGCCACCCAAAGCTGGGTGAAGCAGCCGACGCGACAGCCGCCGCTGCCGAGCGCGGAATTGCTGGCGGAGGACGCCAAGCCGGACAGCAAGACCACCGTCAGTTCCGAGGGCGCGATGTCGGCGATCATCGGCGTGCAATCGCCGTTCAACGATCAGCGCAGCATCGTGGCGCTGCTGGCGGACAGCCCGCGCGGCTATGAGTTGCTGAACAATGCCCTGCTGGACAGCGGCAAGCGCGCCGCGGTGTTCGGCTCGGTGGCGGTGATCCGCGAATCGGGGGTCAACAGCTTGCGCGTCGGCGATGTTTACTATGTCGGCCACCTGCCGTGGTGGGAGCGGCTGTGGTATGCCCTTTCCACCCATCCGGTACTGCTGGCGGTGATCGCGGTGGTGCTGGTGGTGATCCTGGGGCTGATGCTGTGGCGCGGCCTGAAGGCCTTCAGCCGGCGTCGTCTGGCGCCTGAAGATCGGGATTGACGGCGGTGAACGCGATGCTGCAACGCCTGTCGCTCGGCATGCTGCTGCTGTGTGCCTTCAGCGCCGCCGCGGCCTGCGAGTGGCCGGGTTGGCAACAGTACAAGCAATTCTACATCAGCCCGCAGGGGCGGGTGATCGACCCAAGCAGCCCGAACAAAATCACCACCTCCGAGGGACAGAGTTACGGCCTGTTTTTCGCCCTGGTGGCCAACGACCGGCCGACCTTCGACCTGTTGTTGACCTGGACGGAGAACAATCTGGCGGCGGGCGATCTCAGCGCCCGCTTGCCCGCCTGGCTGTGGGGAGAGAGCGACGATAAGCAGTGGAAGGTGCTGGACGCCAACTCGGCGTCGGACGCCGACCTGTGGATTGCTTACAACCTGCTCGAAGCCGGCCGCCTGTGGAAAAGCCGGCGTTATCAAACCCTGGGAACGCTGCTGCTGCAACGCATCGGCCGCGAGGAAGTGGCCGACATTCCCGGCCTGGGCCTGATGCTGCTGCCGGGCAAAGTCGGGTTCGTGGCGGAAGATCGCTGGCGGCTGAATCCCAGCTACCTGCCGCCGCAGCTGTTGGCGCGTTTTGCGGCGCTGAACGGCCCATGGCGTGCGATGCGCGAGATCAATCAGCGACTGTGGCTGGACACCGCGCCGCACGGCTTCTCGCCGGATTGGGTGGTGTGGCGGGTCGGCGCCGGTTGGCAGCCGGACACCGTCAAGCCAAACGTCGGCAGCTACGACGCCATTCGGGTTTATCTGTGGGCCGGCATGCTGGCGGACGACGATGAACACAAGGCGGCGCTGCTTGAACGCTTCCAGCCGATGGCGCAGCTCACTGCCAAACAGGGCGTTCCGCCGGAGAAAACCGATACCGCCAGCGGCAAAACTACCGGCGACGGCCCGGTCGGTTTCTCCGCTTCTATGCTGCCGATGCTGGCGACGCAGGCTGAAGCGCTGGCGGTGCAGCGGCAGCGCATCAGCGAGCATCCGCCGGGTGATGACGCCTATTTCAGCGCCTCGCTGACCCTGTTCGGTCAGGGATGGGATCAACAACGTTATCGCTTTAATCGTCAGGGTGAATTGCAACCCTCGTGGGACGGCCAATGCACAACTTCAAAATAAACTGGCTGAATTTGATTCCGCTGAGCCTGGCGATGCTGCCGCAGGCGCGCGCTGCGGAGGCCGTGGCCCCGGAACAGTGGCTGCTGGAACAGGTGCGCATTGGCGAGGCCGGCAACAAGGACGATCTGGTGCGCCAGTCGCTGTACCGGCTCGAGCTGATGGATCCGAACAACCCGGACGTGATCGCCGCGCGCATGCGTTTGGCGCTGCGGCAGGGCAACATGGCGCTGGCGCAGCAGCAGTTGGACAAGCTGAAAACCCTCGCGCCGCAGTCCAGCGCCTATCGCCAGGCGCAAATGAACATGCTGCTGACCCAGCCGGAAACCCGGCAAAAGCTGCAGCAGGCGCGCCTGATGGCGACCGCCGGCCGGTTGCCGGAAGCCAAAGCGCAGTACGATGCGCTGTTTCACGGCGAGCCGCCGACGCTCGATCTGGCGGTAGAATACTGGCGGCTGGTGGCGCGTTTGCCGGGGCAGGAGGCGAAGGCGTTAAAGCAGCTGCAGGCGCTGGATCAGCAATATTCAGGCAATGTGGCGCTGCGCATGTCGCTGGCGCGTATGCTGTTCAGTCAGAACCAGGACGCGCAGGCCTTTGAACTGCTGCAGAAGATCGCCGCCGATCCGGCCGGGCGCGGTGACGCCGCCGATCTGTGGCTGGACAAGGTCAAAGCGATGCCGGTCAGCGCGCAGAGCGTAGCGGCGCTCAACCGTTTCCTCGGCGTATTCGACACCGGCGATCAGGCGACCAGCGCCCGCGAAGAACTGGCCAGACAGCAGAAGCTGTTGGCCGATCCGGCTTATCAGGCGCGGGTGCGCGGTCTGGCGCAGGTGGATAAAGGCGGCAGCCGGGCAGCCATTCCAGAGTTGCAAAAGGCGCTGGCGGCGGCGCCGAACGACGCCGAGGTGCTGGGCGCGCTCGGCCAGGCCTACTCGCGCGCCGGCAACCGCCCGCAGGCGCTGAAGCTGTTTCGCCAGGCGCTGGCCGCCGACAAGAGCGGCTACGGCAGCGGCAAATGGCAGAGTCTGATCAAGAGCACCGGCTACTGGCTGGCGATCGACGAGGGCGACAAAGCGCTCAAGGCCGGCAATCTCGCGCTGGCTCGGCAGAAATATCAACAGGCGCGCCAGCTCGACGACGGCGACGGCGATGCGTTTATCGGCCTGGGCGATGTGGCGGTGGCGAGCAAGGATGACGCCGCGGCGGAAGGGTTTTATCAGCAGGCGTTGCGGCGCGATCCCGGCAACGGCAGCGCGCTGCGCGGCCTGGTGAATATCTATCAACGCCAGTCGCCGGAAAAAGCGCTGGCCTACCTCAACGGCCTGCCGCGCAGCCAACAGGCCAAGCTGCGCAGCACCCTCGACGGACTGCGGCTCGATATGTTGAAGCAGCAGGCGGAGACGCTGGCGGCACAGCAGCAGTGGCAGCAGGCGGCGGAAATCTATCGTCGCGCCCAGCCGATGGCGCCCGACGACGTCTGGCTGACCTATCGCTATGCGCAGGCGCTGCGTCAGGCCGGGCAGCCGCAGCAGGCGGACGCTCTGTTCCGGCAGCTGGCGCTGCGCCAACATGCCAATCCGCAGCTGACCTACGCCTATGCACTCTATCTTTCCGGCAGCGATCGCGACAGGCAGGCGCTGGCGCAGCTCAATACGCTGCCTGCGGCGCAATGGAACGACAACATGCGCGAACTGGCGCAGCGGCTGAAAATGCAGGCGGTAATCGAGCATGCCGAACGGCTGCGGGCCGCCGGTGACGAAGCGGCGGCGGAAGCCTATCTGCGTCGGCAGCCGGCGGACACCCGCATCGATTTGCTGCTCGCCGACTGGGCGCTGGCGCGCGGGGAGTATGCGGCGGCGCTGGACGACTATCAGCGGGTGAAACGGCGTGAACCGAACAACCCGGATGCGCAGCTGGGCGAGATCGAAGCCTATGTGGCGCAGGGGGATCTGGACGCGGCGCGTCAGCGGCTGAAAACCGAACCGCAGCCGCAAGACGCTTCGCTCAACAGCCAACGGCGGGTCGCCAACGCCTGGGGCGCGGTCGGCGATCCGCAGCAGGCCGACGCGCTCTTCAGCCGGCTGAAAACGGCGGCGGCTTCGGAGCCCGCCGGGCAGACCAAGGCGCTTGTTTATCGTGACGCCGCCCGGCTGGAACGGGCTCAGCAACAGCCTGAGCGGGCGCAGCAGGATTACCGCCAGGCGATGGTGGCCGGCGGCATCACGCCGACGCTGCCGCAGGATAATGACGGCTACACCTATTTGACGCGCAATAATCCGAACGACGACTGGCTGAAACGCGGCATCCGCTCCGACGCCGCGGATCTGTATCGACAGCAAGACGTGAACGTCACGCTCGATCACGATTACTGGCGTTCGAGCGGCACCGGCGGCATTTCCGACTTCAACGCGCACGACACCATGCTGCAGGTGGACATGCCGCTGTATGACGGGCGCACCTTCTTGCGGACCGACACCGTGCAGCTGGATGCCGGCCGCTTCTCGACCGACGGCAGCGGCAAGTACTACGAAACCTTCGGCACCTGCCACACGCAAGGGTGCCGCGGCGATGAACACCAGAAAACCACCGGCACCAGCGTGGCGGCCGGCTGGAAAAACGATCGCTGGGCCGCCGACATCGGCACGACGCCGATGGGCTTTGAGGTGGTCGACTGGACCGGCGGCCTGGCCTACAGCGGCGACTGGAACCACATTGGCTGGACGCTGGCGGCCTCGCGGCGGCCGATTTCCAGTTCGCTGCTGGCGTTCGGCGGCGCCAAAGACCCGAATACCGGCATCACCTGGGGCGGCGTGCGCGCCACCGGCGTCAGCCTGAGCGCCAGCTACGATCGCGGCGAGGCGAACGGCGTCTGGGCCGATCTCAGCGCGCATCAGATTACCGGCAAGAACGTGGCGGACAACCAGCGGCAACGGTTGATGGCCGGTTACTACTACAAGCTGATCAACGAAGACAATCGCCGCCTGAGCGTCGGGCTCAATACCATGCTGTGGCACTACCAGAAGGATTTGAGCGGCTATTCGCTGGGGCAGGGCGGCTATTACAGCCCGCAGCAATATCTGTCGCTGTCGCTGCCGGTCAACTACCGTCAGCGCACCGAGAACTGGTCGTGGGAGCTGGGCGGTTCGGTTTCACTGTCCCATTCCAAAACCGACAGCCAGCGCCGTTATCCGCTGCAGGGACTGATCCCGGATTCGTTGCCCGATAAGTTCGCCGTCGAGGACGGCAGCTCCTCGAGCGGCGTCGGTTATACCCTGCGGGCGATCGTCGAACGCCGTCTCAGTTCGCACTGGACGCTCGGCGCCGGCATCGACATTCAACAGGCGAAGGACTATACGCCGAGCCACGCGCTGATTTATCTGCGTTATTCCCTGGCCGGCTGGCAAGGGGATCTCGATTTGCCGCCGCAGCCGCTGACGCCTTACGCCGACTTCAAGTAGCCGGAAGGGGGAAAGATTCAGAGTGTCGGACGCCGGGGAGTTTTGTTACCCTGTGTGCGGGTCGCGTTTGTTCGCTTTAGGAAAAGACTGAAACCCGCGATTTTCTTGGTTTTGCCTGCGGCATAGCCAGATAAAAACAGCCGATGATCGAGTATACTCAGCCCGGTTCGAGGGGGCGGGTGAGAGTCAGCCCCCTTTTTTGTTTCAGCCCGATTTCACGGAGAGCAGGTTTGCGGGTCAGGCGTTCGTTAACGATTAAGCAGATGGCGACAGTGTCCGGCGTGGCGCTGGTTACGATCTGCATCTTTATCGTGATCCAGTTATTCCACTTTGTGCAGCAGCGCAGGGATGACTACGCCCAGCAACTGGAGAATATCGCCCACTCCGTGCGCCAGCCGCTGGCGGAGGCGGTGCTGCGCATGGACGTGCCGGAAGCCAAAAGGGTGCTGAACACGCTGTTGCCGGTCGGCATTCTCAGCCGGGCGGATATCGTCTTGCCGAACGAGTTTCAGGCGCTGCACGCCAATTTCCCGCCGGAGCGGCCGGTGCCGACGCTGATCGCCCGGTTGTTTGAGCTGCCTATCCAAATTTCCGTGCCGCTCTATTCGCTGGAACGGGTGCCGGCCAACCAGCAGCCGCTGGCCTATCTGGTGCTGCAAGCCGATTCGTTCCGCATGTACCAGTTTATCCTCAGCATTTTGTCGACCATGCTGTCGACCTATCTGTTGCTGGCGCTGATCCTGTCGGTGGCCATCACCTGGTGCATGAACCGGTTGATGGTGCATCCGCTGCGCGCGATGGCCAAAGAGCTGGAGAACATCTCGCAGGACGAAGCGCCCTATCACCAGCTGATGCTGCCGGCGCTGCACCAGGACGATGAGCTCGGCCTGCTGGTGCGCAATTACAACCGCAATCAACAGACGCTGGCCAAGGCGCATGCCGACATGAGCCGCCTGAGCACCCGCCACCCGGTGACCGAACTGCCGAATCCTGCATTGCTGAACGCGTTGCTGGAACAGCATATCGCCTCCAGTCTGCGCCCTGAGCGTTTTAACCTGCTGGTGATCGGCATCGAGACGCTGCATGAAGCGTCTGGCGTGATGAGCCCGGCGATGCGCGAAGCGCTGCTGCTGGCGCTGGCGAAGAAGCTGCGCGGCTGCATCGACGAAAACGGCGTGTTGGCGCAGCTGAGCAATACCGAATTCGCCATTCTGGCCAAGGGTATCGAGCGGCCGTTCCACGCCATGCAGCTGGCGCGGCGCATCATGGCGGAGATCAATGCGCCGTTGACGCTGGAAGGTCTGGCGCTGCGGCCCAACGCCAGCATCGGCATCGCGCACTACCTCAATCAGGGGGAGAGTGCGGAACAGCTGCTGCGCAGCGCCACCTCGGCGATGATGTCCGCGCACCGCGAAGGAAAAAATCAGATCCTGTTCTTCGAACCCAGCCTGACGGAACGCACGCAGAAGCGGCTGACGCAGGAGAGCGAGATCCTGCACGGCATCGAGCAGCGGCATTTCACGCTGTTCCTGCAGCCGCAGATCGACATGCAGTCCAACGAGGTGATCGGCGCCGAAGCGCTGCTGCGTTGGCAGCAGTATGACGGCAGCTATACCCTGCCGGCCGACGTTATCCCGCTCGCGGAAGAGCTGGGCGTGATCGTGCCTCTCGGCAACTGGGTGCTGGAAGAGTCTTGCCGCATCCTGGCGGACTGGCAACAACGCGGCATTGCGCTGCCGCTGGCGGTTAACGTTTCCGGAATTCAGATGCAGGATGAAGCGTTCGTCCCGCATCTGAAAAACCTGCTGGCGCAGTATCGGATCGATCCGCGCAAGCTGCTGCTGGAGATCACCGAGACGGTACGCATCGACGATCTCGATCGCGCCCTGGCGCTGCTGCGCGAGCTGCACGACCTGGGGCTGTCGATCGCGCTGGACGACTTCGGCATGGGCTACTCCAGCCTGGAGTACCTCAACCGCTTGAAATCCCTGCCGATCGATTTGATTAAGATCGACCGCAGTTTCATTCAGGGGCTGCCGGCCGACGATGCGATGGTGCGCATCGTCAGTTCGATCTCCGAAGTGCTGGCGTTGCCGGTAATGGCCGAAGGCGTGGAAAACGCCGAACAGCGCGACTGGCTGTTGCAGCACGGCATTCGCAGTGGGCAGGGATTCCTGTTCGCCCGGCCGCTGCCGCGCGAAGCATTCGAAGCCGAGTTTTGCCGCGCGGCGCGGTGAGCGTCGCGATACCTTTCCGGTACTTTTCCTCGTCCGAAAATCGCCATTCTTTATCTACCTCTTTTGCGTTAGTGCAAACAAAGGCTTACGCAATTTTCAGCTTTGCACCCCGACTGACGCGTTTCAGCTCTTAAATTCACATCAACCCCACACGGTGGGTGCAACAAATTATTTCCATGTTGTTAAGTGGGTGTTATTTTCCGCGCAAGCGATGAACAGGCTGGATTTTTAGACTGCTGCCTGATGCGTGTCTTCCCCCCATAGGATGTTCATATGAAAACAACGATCTTTAAGAGCCTCTATTTTCAGGTGCTGACGGCGATCACGCTGGGTATCCTGCTTGGCCATTTCTACCCTGACCTCGGCGCCGAGATGAAACCTCTGGGCGATGGCTTCGTCAAACTGATCAAGATGATCATCGCGCCGGTGATCTTCTGCACCGTGGTGACCGGCATCGCCGGCATGGAAAGCATGAAGGCGGTAGGGCGCACCGGCGCCATCGCGCTGCTGTATTTTGAAATCGTCAGCACCATCGCGCTGATTATCGGCCTGGTGATCGTCAACCTGGTGCAACCGGGCGCCGGCATGAACGTCGATCCCGGCACGCTGGACGCCAAAGCGGTAGCGGTCTACGCCGAGCAGGCGCAGCAGCAGGGCATCATCCCGTTCCTGCTGGACATCATCCCCGGCAGCGTGATCGGCGCGTTCGCCAGCGGCAACATTCTTCAGGTGCTGCTGTTCGCGGTGCTGTTCGGCTTCGCCCTGCATCGTCTGGGCGACAAAGGGCAGCTGATCTACAACGTGATCGACAGCTTCTCGCGGGTGATTTTCGGCATCATCAACATGATCATGCGCCTGGCGCCGCTGGGGGCCTTCGGCGCCATGGCGTTTACCATCGGTAAATACGGCGTCGGCACCCTGGTGCAACTCGGCCAGCTGATCGTGTGCTTCTATATCACCTGCATCCTGTTCGTGGTGGTGGTGTTGGGCAGCATCGCCCGCGCCAACGGCTTCAGCATCTTCAAATTCGTCAACTACATCAAAGAAGAGCTGCTGATCGTGCTGGGGACCTCGTCGTCCGAATCCGCGCTGCCGCGCATGCTGGATAAAATGGAGAAGCTGGGCTGCAAGAAATCGGTGGTGGGTCTGGTTATTCCGACCGGGTACTCCTTCAACCTGGACGGCACCTCTATCTACCTGACCATGGCCGCGGTGTTTATCGCTCAGGCGACCAACACCCACATGGATATCATGCATCAGATTACCCTGCTGGTGGTGTTGCTGCTCTCCTCCAAAGGGGCGGCGGGCGTGACCGGCAGCGGCTTTATCGTGTTGGCCGCCACCATCTCCGCCGTCGGCCACCTGCCGTTGGCCGGCCTGGCGCTGATCCTCGGCATCGACCGCTTCATGTCGGAAGCCCGCGCGTTGACCAACCTGGTGGGCAACGGGGTGGCGACCGTGGTGGTGGCCAAATGGTGTAACCAGCTGGATGAAAAACAGCTGAAAGACACGCTGAACAACAAAAACACCGGCGCGGACAAAACGCTGCCTTCCGCCTGATATCGGCGGTAAATCACCGGCCGCATCCGCGGCCGGTGAGCTTCTTCCCCTGCCTCGTAACGATTTTTTGCATTAAAAACCCCGCAATCCATTATTTTTCACTCTAATGAGTGACATCCGCAAAGGCGCGCGGTCTAACACGATGGTACACTTTCTGCTTTCCGCCCCACCGTGAAACTCAGGGCGTATTTTTATGATTCCATTGAATGGAATACACGCATTTGCATAAGAAATTGGATAGTCATTAAGTAGGGGTTCACATGCAGGGCACCAGAATTCATCTTATAGTTGGTGGGCTGCTATTGGCTGCAGCCAGTAGCAGCGTGCAGGCTGAAGCACTACAACCCGATCCTGCCTGGCAGCAGGGGGCGCTGGCCAACGGGTTTTCATGGCAGATTCTCGATACGCCGCAGCGGCCAAGCGACCGCGTGGAACTGCGGCTGATCGTCAATACCGGCTCTTTGGTGGAGTCTTCGCAGCAGACCGGTTTCGCCCACCTGCTGCCGCGGCTGGCGTTGGCGCGCAGCGAAAGCTTTACCGCGCCGCAGCTGCGCGCCCTGTGGCAACAGAGCGTGGATAACGAGCGGCCGCTGCCGCCGGCTATCATCTCGTATGATTTCACCATGTATAACCTCAGCCTGCCGAACAACCGGCCCGACCTGCTGAAAGAAGCGCTGGCCTGGCTGGCGGACACCACCGGCAAACTGGCGATCGACGAGCATACGGTGCATGCGGTGATGAATTCCACCATCAATCCGGTCGGCACTTTCCCGCCCAATACCCAAGATGTCTGGTGGCGTTACCGCCTGAAAGGTTCGACGCTGCTGGCGCACGATCCGGCTCAGCCGGCGAAACGGCCGGTCAACCTCGAGCAGTTGAAGAAATTTTATCAGCAGTGGTATACCCCGGACGCCATGACGCTGTTCGTGGTCGGCAAGGTTGACAGCCGCAGCCTGGGCGAGCAGATCAACAAGGCGTTCTCACCGCTGCAAGGCAAACGTGAAACCCCGGCCCCGATGCCGACGCTGACACCGCTGCCGCAGCAGCCGGTGAGCCTGATCAGCGAGCAGGTGAAACAGGATACGCTGTCGATCATGTGGGATTCGCCGTGGCACCCGATTCGCGATTCGCAGAGCCTGCTTCGTTACTGGCGTGGCGATCTCGCCCGCGAGGCGCTGTTCTGGCATCTTCAGCAGACGCTGGAAAAAAGCGACCAGAAGAGCCTGCATCTGGGCTTTGACTGCCGCGTGCAGTACCAGCGCGGGCAGTGCGCCATCCATCTGGATACGCCGAACAACAACCTGAACGGCAGCCTGGGCTTTATCGCTCGCGAGCTGGCCAACGTGCGTGACAACGGCCTGTCGAAAGAGGAATTCGATGCGCTGCTGGCGCAGAAAAACGATCAGCTGAGCAAGCTGTTCGCGACCTACGCCCGCACCGACACCGATGTGCTGATGAGCCAGCGCCTACGCTCGCAGCAGAGCGGGGTGGTGGATATTGCGCCGGAGCTGTATCAGAAACTGCGCCAGGAATTCCTGTCCAGCCTGACGCTGGAGACGCTGAATCAGGCGCTGAAGCTGCAGCTTTCTCAGGAGGCGACGCTGGTGCTGATGCAGCCGAAGGGCGAGCCGGAAATGAGCATGAAGCAGCTGCAGGAAACCTATGACGGCATCATGATGCCGGCGCCGGCGGTGGTGACGGAAGAAGCCAAGCCGGCCGACGCTGCGGTGGCTGCGCCGGCGACGGACGCCGGCGCGCAGTAATATCGCGACAGGGGGCTCAGGCCCCCTCAGTTGCGATACAGCACCTTGATGATGTGGTAACCGAACTGGGTTTTGACCGGGCCGTAAGGTTTGAGCAGCGGTATGCTGAACACCGCTTTATCGAACGCAGGCACCATCGCGCCCTTGTTGAATTCGCCCAGCGAGCCGCCGTTGCGTTTTGACGGGCAGCTCGAATATTTGCGCGCCAGCGTGTCGAAGCTGACGCCGCGCTTCAGCTTGGCCAGCAGCTCGTTGGCCAGCTTTTCATTGTCTACCAGAATGTGCAGGGCGCACGCCGTTTTTGCCATGGTATTGCCTTTGTCGATGCGAAAATTGCGCTGATTATACCCGCTAAATCTCATCGGCGCTTTCTGCTACAATTCCCTTCCACGTTTTACAGTCGAGCAAGCCAGCACCATGCGATTAAACCCCAGCCAACAACAAGCCGTCGAATTCGTTACCGGGCCCTGCCTGGTGTTGGCCGGTGCCGGTTCCGGCAAGACGCGCGTTATCACCAACAAGATAGCCCACCTGATCCATCATTGCGGCTATCAGGCGCGGCACATCGCCGCCGTGACCTTTACCAACAAAGCCGCGCGCGAGATGAAAGAGCGCGTGTCGCAAACCCTGGGGCGCAAAGAGGCGCGCGGGCTGATGATTTCCACCTTCCACACCCTGGGGCTGGAAATCATCAAGCGGGAATATGTGGCGCTGGGCATGAAGTCCAACTTCTCGCTGTTCGACGACCAGGATCAGCTGGCGCTGTTGAAAGAGCTGACCGAAAAGTGGCTGGAAAGCGATAAAACGCTGGTGGCGCAGCTGATTTCGACCATCTCCAACTGGAAAAACGACCTGATCGATCCCCAGCGCGCGGCGGAGCTGGCGCGCTCGGAGCGCGACAAGCTGTTCGCCCACTGCTACGGCCTTTACCACGCCCATATGCGGGCGTGCAACGTGCTGGACTTCGATGACTTGATCCTGCTGCCGACGCTGCTGTTGCAACGCAACGAAGAGGTGCGCGAACGCTGGCAGCAGCGCATCCGCTATCTGCTGGTGGATGAGTACCAGGATACCAACACCAGTCAGTACGAGCTGGTGAAGCTGCTGGTGGGCAACCGCGCGCGCTTTACCGTGGTGGGCGACGACGACCAGTCGATCTACTCCTGGCGCGGCGCGCGGCCGCAGAACCTGGTGCTGCTGAAGGAAGATTTCCCGGCGCTGCAGGTGATCAAGCTGGAACAAAACTACCGTTCCAGCGAGCGCATTCTGAAGGCGGCCAACATTCTGATCGCCAATAACCCGCACGTGTTTGAAAAGCGGCTGTTTTCTGAACTGGGGTATGGCGAAGAGCTGAAGGTGGTGACCGCCAACAATGAGGATCACGAAGCCGAGCGGGTGGTGGGGGAGTTGATCGCCCACCACTTCGTGAAAAAGACCAATTACGGCGACTATGCGATCCTGTACCGCGGCAACCACCAGTCGCGGGTGTTTGAAAAGATGCTGATGCAGAACCGCATCCCGTACAAGATTTCCGGCGGTACGTCGTTCTTCTCTCGCCCCGAGATCAAGGATCTGCTGGCTTACCTGCGCGTGCTGACCAACCCGGAAGACGACAGCGCCTTCCTGCGCATCGTCAATACCCCCAAGCGCGAGATCGGCCCGGCGACGCTGCAGAAGCTTGGCGAGTGGGCCAACCAGCGCAACAAGAGTTTGTTCCATGCCAGCTTCGATCTGGGGCTGAGCCAGCATCTGACCGGGCGCGGGTTGGAATCGCTGCAGCGTTTCACCCACTGGCTGGGCGGCATCGCCCAGCAGGCGGAGCGTGAGCCGGTGGCGGCGGTGCGCGATCTGATCCGCGGCGTGGATTATGAGAGCTGGCTGTTTGAAACCTCGACCAGCCCGAAGGCCGCCGAAATGCGGATGAAAAACGTCAACACGCTGTTCGGTTGGATGACGGAAATGCTGGAAGGCAACGATCTGGACGAGCCGATGACGCTGACCCAGGTTGTGACGCGCTTCACTCTGCGCGACATGATGGAACGCGGCGAAAGTGAAGAGGAGCTGGATCAGGTACAGCTGATGACGCTGCACGCCTCAAAGGGGCTGGAGTTCCCTTACGTGTTCCTGGTGGGCATGGAAGAGGGTCTGCTGCCGCACCAGAGCAGCATCGACGAAGACAATGTCGATGAAGAGCGGCGTCTGGCCTATGTGGGGATCACCCGCGCGCAAAAAGAGCTGATTTTCACCCTGTGCCGCGAGCGCCGTCAGTACGGCGAGCTGGTGCGGCCGGAGCCGAGCCGGTTCCTGCTGGAGCTGCCGCAGGACGATTTGGCGTGGGAAACCGAGCGCAAAGTGGTGAGCCCGCAAGAGCGGATGCAGAAGGGGCAGAGCCATCTGGCCAATATTCGCGCCCAGCTGGCCAAGGCCAAAGGCGGGAATTAAAAAGAAAGGGCGCTCATCGCGCCCTTGTCATGTCAACGTTGTTCTTCCAACCGCAGCGTCCAGTGGACGTAGCTCTGCCAGTGGCTTTCCTGCTCCAGCGCCTCGGCGCGCAGCGGATGCTGTTCCAGCCAACCCGGCGGCAAGATCACCGTCAGTTCATCGTCCTGATTGGCGCGTAATCGCACCGCCGGCAGCGTGTCGTCGCGACGGCGGCTGGCGAAGATGATCGCCAGGCGCAAAATGCGGCACAGACGCTGCGCAGTGCGCGGCGGCAGGGCGTTTTGCTGGTTCAACAGCGACAGGTCGAGGGTGTTGCTCTGGTTTTGCAGCAGGGTGGCCAGCAGTTTTTTCTGCGCCGGGGTAAAGCCGGGTAAGTCCAGGTGGCGGATCAGGTAAGCGGCGTGTTGCGGCGCCTGTTTGAAATCGACGCTAAGGCCGAGTTCGTGAATCAGACTGGCGCTGTGCAACAGCTCGCGACATCGCGCATCCAACTGCCACTCGTTGGCGACTTGCTGCGAGAAGTTGGCGGCGAGCTGGCTGACGCGTTCGGCCTGCTCGGTATCGATCAGGTAACGGCGCTGCAGGTTGCGGATGGTGCGGATGCGAATATCCTGCTCCACCGGCAGATGCAGCATGCCGTAAACCAGGCCTTCACGCAGCGCCCCGCCGGCCAGCATCATGCTCTCGATGCCCAGCTCCTGGAAAATGGCCAACAGAATGGACAGGCCGCTCGGGAACACCAGCGCGCGCTCCAGCGTCAACCCTTCGATCTCCAGCTCTTCCAGCTTGCCGCACTGAATGGCGCGCTGTTTCAGCTGGCGCAGTTTGGGCAGGGTGATGCGCTCATCCATGCCCTGCGCCACCATGATTTCCTGCAGCGCTTGCACGGTGCCGGAAGCGCCGACGCAGATCTGCCAACCTTGCTGGCGCAATTGCGGTGCGATCGGCCGCACCATGTCGCGCGCGGCCTGTTCGGCGCGCTCGAAGTTTTCTTGCCCGAGGTTGCGATCGCTGAAGTAGCGTTCCAGCCAGGTGACGCAGCCCATCGACAGGCTATACAGCTGCGTTGCCTGTGCGCCGGTGCCGGTGACCAGTTCGGTGCTGCCGCCGCCGATGTCGACGACCAGCCGGCGATCCGGCCCGCCGGTGGTGTGCGCGACGCCGTGATAGATCAGCCGTGCCTCTTCTTCGCCGCTGATCACCTGTACCGGGCAGCCGAGGATTTGCTCGGCGGCCTGCAGGAACTCATCGGCGTTGGACGCCAGACGCAGCGTGGCGGTGGCGACGACGCGGATCTGCTCGCGCGGTATGTCCTGCAGGCGTTCGGAGAACAGCCGCAGACACTGCCAGCCGCGTTGCATGGCTTCATGCGACAGGTGATTGTTCTGATCCAGCCCGGCCGCCAGGCGCACTTTGCGCTTGATCCGCGCCAGAGTCTGAATGCTGCCGGCCACCTCGCGCACTACCAACATGTGGAAGCTGTTGGAGCCGAGATCGATGGCAGCATAAAGCGTGCTGGAACTGAGCATGGCGATCAGCTCGAACGTTTACGGTTGTTGCGCGGCGCGCCGCCGCGACGAGGCGCGGAGTTGCGACGTGGGCCGTTGCCGCCGCGCGGGCGCGACAGGCGCTTCGGCGCCGGCAAATCGGTCAGCAGCGCATCGCTGTTGTACTTGCTCACCGGAATGCTGTGGTCGATATAGGTCTCGATCGCCGGCAGGTTGAGCGCATACTCTTCACACGCCAGGCTGATGGAGTGGCCGCTGGCGCCTGCGCGGCCGGTACGGCCGATGCGGTGCACGTAGTCTTCGCAGTCGTCAGGCAGATCGTAGTTGAAGACGTGCGTGACGGAAGGGATGTGCAGACCGCGCGCGGCGACGTCGGTGGCGACCAGAATATCGAGGTTGCCTTTGGTGAAGTCGTCGAGGATGCGCAGGCGTTTTTTCTGCGCCACGTCGCCGGTCAGCAGGCCGACGCGGTGACCGTCGGCGGCCAGATGGCCCCAGATGTCTTCGCAGCGGTGCTTGGTGTTGGCGAAGATGATGGCGCGATCCGGCCACTCTTCTTCGATCAGCGTCTGCAGCAGACGCATTTTTTCTTCGTTGGACGGGTAGAACAGCTCTTCTTTAATGCGGTGGCCGGTTTTCTGTTCCGGTTCCACTTCAACATATTCGGCGTTGTTCATCTGCTCGAAGGCCAGTTCGCGTACGCGATAGGACAGGGTAGCGGAGAACAGCATGTTCAGGCGTTGATCGGCCGCAGGCATGCGGCGGAACAGCCAGCGGATGTCTTTGATAAAGCCGAGATCGTACATGCGATCGGCTTCATCCAGCACGACGACCTGCATCGCGCCGAGATCGACATAGTTCTGCTTGGTGTAATCGATTAAACGGCCGGTGGTGCCAATCAGAATGTCCACGCCGCTTTCCAGCACTTTCAGCTGTTTGTCGTAGCCGTCGCCGCCGTAGGCCAGGCCCAGCTTCAGGCCGGTGCTCTGGGAGAGGGCTTCCGCATCGGAGTGGATTTGCACCGCCAGTTCACGCGTAGGCGCCATGATCAAGGCGCGCGGCTGATTGGTCTGGCGATCCTGTTTCGCCGGGTGGGTCAGCAAATAGTGAAAAGTAGACGCCAAAAACGCCAGCGTCTTTCCGGTACCGGTTTGCGCCTGACCTGCAACGTCACGCCCGGAGAGCGTGAGCGGCAATGCTAACGCCTGGATGGGCGTGCAATTGTGAAACCCTTTTTTCTCAAGGGCTTCAAGGACTAACGGGTGCAGGGCGAAGTCGGAAAACTTCTGTTCGGTCAAGTGTGTTTTGCTCATAGTGTGGTAGAATATCAGCTAACTATTGCTTTACGAAAGCACATCCGTTGAAATAAACGCGGTGCAATAAAATCACCTTGAGTTGGTTAATGCTACACCAACAAGGTAGACATAATCCTGTGGAGTAGAACATGAGCGATAAAATTATTCACCTGACTGACAGCAGCTTCGAAGCTGACGTGCTGAAAGCGGAAGGGCCGATCCTGGTCGATTTCTGGGCTGAATGGTGTGGGCCGTGCAAGATGATTGCTCCGATTCTGGATGAGATTGCCGAAGAGTTCGAAGGCAAACTGACCATCACCAAGCTGAATATCGATCAGAACCCGGCTACCGCGCCTAAGTACGGTATCCGTGGCATCCCTACGCTGTTGCTGTTCAAGAACGGTGAAGTGGCCGCGACCAAGGTTGGCGCGTTGTCCAAAGGTCAGCTCAAAGATTTCCTGAACGCGAATCTGTAATCGGGCGGGAAGCCCAGTATCAGGCGCCTGGCGGTGATGTTCAATTCACCGCTAGACGCCTGCCAAGAAGCGTGTTAAGTTTAACCACACTGCATATAGAACTTGCCCGAAGTTTTAAATCTAAAGAGTTTGAATCTAAAGCTATACTCTGTGTCGAACCACTGGCGTTGAAAGTAAACTGAACTCAGCCCGTGTTTTGGCAATCAAACGGTTTTGCAAAAATCATTTTTAAGGTACCTTCGATCTTCAACCGTCAATGCGTGCGCCCGATGTAAGCCATTTCTTACCGCGACGGCTCTGCGCCCGGTGATCGAACGTCCAGTAAACAGGCACGCATTTCGCTGCCATACCATTCACGATACAAGTTCGAGACATACCCCGAGTTTAAGAACCCACCACTATGAATCTTACCGAATTAAAGAATACGCCGGTTTCTGAGCTGATTACTCTCGGCGAAAATATGGGGCTGGAAAACCTTGCCCGCATGCGCAAGCAGGACATTATCTTCTCCATTCTGAAGCAACATGCGAAAAGCGGAGAAGATATCTTCGGCGACGGCGTGCTCGAGATATTGCAGGATGGATTCGGTTTCCTCCGCTCTGGAGACAGTTCCTACCTCGCCGGTCCCGACGACATCTACGTATCTCCTAGCCAAATCCGCCGCTTCAACCTCCGCACAGGTGACACCATTTCCGGTAAGATTCGTCCGCCAAAAGAAGGCGAGCGCTATTTTGCCCTGTTGAAAGTCAACGAAGTCAACTACGACAAGCCGGAAAACGCCCGCAGCAAGATCCTGTTCGAGAACTTGACGCCGCTGCACGCCAATTCCCGTCTGCGGATGGAGCGCGGCAACGGCTCGACCGAAGACCTGACGGCGCGCGTACTGGATCTGGCGGCGCCGATTGGCCGCGGCCAACGTGGCCTGATCGTGGCACCGCCGAAAGCCGGTAAAACCATGCTGCTGCAGAACATCGCGCAGAGTATCGCCTACAACCACCCAGACTGCGTGCTGATGGTGCTGCTGATCGACGAACGTCCGGAAGAAGTGACCGAGATGCAGCGTCTGGTGAAGGGCGAAGTGATCGCCTCGACCTTCGACGAGCCGGCTTCGCGTCACGTGCAAGTGGCCGAAATGGTGATCGAGAAGGCCAAGCGCCTGGTTGAGCACAAGAAAGACGTGATCATTCTGCTCGACTCCATCACCCGTCTGGCGCGCGCCTACAACACCGTGGTACCGGCCTCTGGCAAGGTGCTGACCGGTGGTGTGGACGCCAACGCCCTGCACCGTCCGAAGCGTTTCTTCGGTGCGGCGCGTAACGTGGAAGAGGGCGGCAGCCTGACCATCATCGCGACTGCGCTGGTTGATACCGGTTCGAAGATGGACGAAGTGATCTACGAAGAATTTAAAGGCACTGGCAACATGGAATTGCACCTGGCGCGTAAAATCGCCGAGAAACGCGTATTCCCTGCGATCGATTACAACCGTTCCGGTACCCGTAAAGAAGAGCTGCTCACCACCTCCGAAGAGCTGCAAAAAATGTGGATCCTGCGCAAAATCATTCACCCGATGGGTGAGATTGACGCGATGGAGTTCCTCATTAATAAGTTGGCGATGACCAAAACCAACGATGAATTCTTCGATATGATGAAACGCTCATAATTCGTTAAAAAATTCGCTGAACGCCACGCCTAGTCGTGGCGTTTTTTGCTTTTGGCGGATACGATAAGTAGCGGTAATGGAAAAGTAAGTTGTTTCTACGACTTATTGAGAATTCTTCTTGTTTTCGATATCTGAGTATGCGGCATGTTACTGCCGGAATTGGCCGCGGTGCTGGGGCGAATGAGAATGAATTCCCGCATCATAAGAAATGACTGAAAGGCAACGGGATCTCATGGCATAGCCTGTCGCCCATGTTAAGCTGCCTATCTTCTTACGAGATCTGTTAATTGTGAACCTACTCACTATGAGTACTGAAATTCTATTTGTTTTCCTATTCTCCTTAGCTTTCCTCTTTGTTGCCCGTAAGGTAGCGAAACGTATTGGGTTGGTTGATAAGCCGAACTATCGTAAACGTCACCAAGGATTAATTCCGTTGGTTGGCGGTATTGCGGTCTATGCCGGTCTATGTTTCGCTTTCTTTATATCGGAACAAAAGATTGCACACAGTGAACTTTACCTCACCTGCGCGGGCATTTTAGTGTTCATCGGTGCCTTGGATGACCGTTTTGATATCAGCGTTAAGATCAGAGCGTTAGTTCAGGCATTGGTAGGCATTGCCATGATGGTGTTCGCCGGTTTGTATCTGCGCAGCTTTGGCCATGTACTGGGGAACTGGGAAGTCTTACTGGGTCCCTTTGGCTATTTGGTGACGCTGTTTGCGGTATGGGCGGCTATCAATGCTTTCAATATGGTTGACGGCATTGATGGCTTGTTGGGTGGGTTGTCGTGTGTCTCCTTCGGTGCGCTGGGCCTGCTGCTGTACCTGAGCGGCCATAACGAGCTGGCGTTCTGGTGCTTTGCGATGATCGCTGCCATCGTTCCCTATATTTTGCTCAACCTCGGTATCCTCGGCCGCCGCTATAAAGTGTTTATGGGTGATGCCGGCAGCACCCTGATCGGCTTTACCGCCATTTGGTTGCTGCTGCAAAGTTCGCAGGGAGCCACTCGCTCGATCAATCCGGTGACGGCGCTGTGGATCATCGCGATTCCGCTGATGGACATGATAGCGATCATGTATCGTCGCTTGCGCAAAGGAATGAGTCCCTTCTCTCCCGATCGTCAACATATTCACCATCTGATCATGCGCGCCGGTTTTACGCCAAGGCAGGCTTTTGTGCTCATCACTCTGGCTGCCGTGTTGTTAGCTGCAGTTGGCGTGATCGGCGAGCGCCTGACTTTTATCCCAGAGTGGGTTATGTTGGCATTATTCTTGCTTGCTTTCTTCCTGTACGGTTACTGCATCAAGCGCGCCTGGCGGGTTGCGCGGTACATTAAGCGTATCAAGC
This sequence comes from Serratia sp. BNK-33-b, assembly GCF_048684565.1. Classification (NCBI taxonomy): domain Bacteria; kingdom Pseudomonadati; phylum Pseudomonadota; class Gammaproteobacteria; order Enterobacterales; family Yersiniaceae; genus Serratia; species Serratia sp. BNK-33-b. The sequence goes on along the minus strand of NZ_JBLQTZ010000001.1, from coordinate 4,809,815 downwards.
GTCGCCTGCGGCGTTCGAGCGATAACAAGCAAGTATCTTAACCAGAGGCTTTTTGGCTGTGATGAATCCAGAAACAACGTCTGACAAGCATACCCCGGCGGTGGATAACGAACTCGATATCCGCGGCCTGTGCTGCACCCTGTGGCGCGGCAAACCGTGGATTATCGGCATTGCGGTGCTGTTCGCGGCGGTCGCGTTGATCGTCTCTTATCTGGTTAAGCAAGAGTGGAGCGCGACCGCAATCACAGACAAACCCACGGTGAATGCGTTGGGCGGTTACTACTCCCAGCAGCAGTTCCTGCGTAATCTGGATGTGCGCACGCTGCCGGCGACGGCCGGCGATCAGCCGAGCATCGCGGATGAAGCGTACAATGAGTTCATCATGCAATTGGCGGCTTACGATACGCGTCGCGATTTCTGGCTGCAGAGTGATTACTACAAGCAACGTCAGGAAGGGGATGCCCGCGCCGATGCGGCGCTGCTCGACGAGCTGATCAACAACATCCTGTTCACGCCGCGCGACGACAAAAAAGTCCCGAATGACGGCGTGAAGCTGACGGCGGAAACCGCGGCGGACGCCAACCGCCTGCTGCGTCAATACGTGACCTTCGCCAGCCACCGCGCTGCCCTGCACCTGAACGAAGAGATCCAGGGGGCGTGGGCCGCTCGTACCACCTCGATGAAGGCACAGGTCAAGCGCCAGGAAGCGGTCGCGGAGTCGGTTTACAAGCGCGAGCTGAACACCACGCAGCAGGCGCTGAAAATCGCCGAGAGCCAGGGGATCAGCCGCACGCAAACCGACACCCCGGCAGAACAGTTGCCGGATTCGGATCTGTTCTTGCTGGGCCGGCCAATGCTGCAGGCGCGTCTGGAAGGCCTGCAGGCCTCCGGCCCGACCTACGATCTGGATTACGATCAGAACCGCGCAATGTTGGCGACGCTGAACGTTGGCCCGACGTTGGATGAGAAGTTCCAGACCTACCGTTATTTGCGCACGCCGGAAGAGCCGGTAAAACGCGACAGCCCGCGCCGGGTATTCTGGCTGATTCTGTGGGGCGCGATGGGCGCTTTGGTTGGCGCGGGTGTTGCCTTGGCGCGTCGGCCGCGTAGTTAAAAATAATATAATAATCTGATGCAGGGCGCGTGAGCGCCCCATTCGCAGGCTGGGCCTGCGATTAACCGACCAAAAGAGATTCGCTGTGAAAGTGTTGACTGTTTTCGGCACCAGGCCTGAAGCCATTAAAATGGCACCGCTGGTACATGCACTGGCCCAGGATGAGGCTTTTGAAGCAAGAGTCTGCGTAACGGCACAGCATCGTGAGATGTTGGATCAGGTATTGCGGTTGTTCGGGATCACGCCGGATTACGACCTGAACATCATGAAACCCGGCCAGGGGCTAACGGAAATCACCTGTCGCATCCTGGAAGGGCTGAAAGGGGTGCTGGAAGACTTTAAACCGGACGTGGTGCTGGTGCACGGCGATACCACCACCACGCTGGCGACCAGTCTGGCAGCGTTCTATCAACGCATCCCCGTCGGGCATGTCGAGGCCGGGCTGCGCACCGGCAATCTGTATTCTCCCTGGCCGGAAGAGGCCAACCGCAAACTGACCGGCCATCTGGCGATGTTCCACTTCGCGCCGACCGAGAACTCGCGCCAAAACCTGCTGCGCGAGCTGCTGCCGGACAACCGTATTTTTGTGACCGGCAATACGGTGATCGACGCGCTGTTCTGGGTGCGCGATCGCGTGATGAGCGATGCTGCGCTGCGCGCTGGCCTGGCGCAGCGTTACCCGTTCCTCGATGCCGACAAAAAACTGATTCTGGTCACCGGCCATCGCCGGGAAAGCTTTGGCGGCGGTTTTGAGCGGATTTGCAGCGCGCTGGCGGAGATCGCCCGCAGCCACCCGGAAGTGCAGGTGGTGTACCCGGTGCATCTCAATCCGAATGTCAGCGAGCCGGTGAATCGCATTTTGAAAGGCATCGACAACGTCATGCTGATCGAGCCGCAGGATTATTTACCGTTTGTCTATCTGATGACCCACGCTTACATGATCCTGACCGACTCCGGCGGCATTCAGGAAGAGGCGCCCTCGTTAGGCAAGCCGGTGCTGGTGATGCGCGATACCACCGAGCGCCCTGAGGCGGTAGATGCGGGCACGGTGCGCCTGGTCGGCACCGATGTGGCCAAAATTGTTGAAGCGGTGACCCGGCTGTTGACGGACGAAAGCGAATATCACGCGATGAGCCGGGCGCACAACCCATACGGCGACGGGCATGCCTGTCAGCGTATCCTCGAAGCTTTAAAGAATCATCAGGTGACACTATGAGTTTTAACACTATTTCGGTTATCGGCCTGGGTTATATCGGCTTGCCAACGGCGGCGGCGTTTGCTTCTCGCAAGAAAAAAGTGGTGGGTGTAGATGTTAACCAACATGCGGTAGATACCATTAACCGTGGCGCGATCCATATCGTCGAGCCGGATCTGGACAAAGTGGTCAAGGCCGCCGTCGACGGCGGTTTCCTGCAGGCGGTGACCAAGCCGCTGGCGGCCGATGCATTCCTGATCGCGGTGCCTACGCCGTTCAAGGGCGATCACGAGCCGGATCTGGCCTATGTCGAAGCGGCGGCGAAATCGCTGGCGCCGGTGCTGAAAAAAGGCGATCTGGTGATCCTCGAATCCACCTCGCCGGTGGGCGCCACCGAACAGATGGCGGAATGGTTGGCGCAGGCGCGCAGCGATCTCAGCTTCCCGCAGCAAGCGGGCGAAGCGGCGGACGTGAATATCGCCTACTGCCCGGAGCGCGTGTTGCCGGGGCAGGTGATGGTAGAGCTGATTCAAAACGACCGCGTGATCGGCGGCATGACGCCGAAGTGCTCGGAACGTGCCAGCGCGCTGTACAAGATTTTCCTCGAGGGCGAATGCGTGATCACCAACTCGCGCACTGCCGAGATGTGCAAGCTGACGGAAAACAGCTTCCGCGACGTGAATATCGCCTTTGCCAACGAATTGTCGTTGATCTGCGCCGAACAGGGGATCAACGTCTGGGAACTGATCCGCCTGGCGAACCGCCATCCGCGGGTGAATATTTTGCAGCCGGGGCCGGGCGTAGGCGGTCACTGCATCGCCGTCGATCCGTGGTTTATCGTGGCGCAAAACCCGCAGCAGGCGCGCCTGATCCACACCGCACGCCTGGTGAACGACGGAAAACCGCTGTGGGTGGTCGACCGGGTGAAAGCGGCGGTGGCCGATTGCCTGGCCGCCACCGATAAGCGAGCGTCCGAGGTGAAAATTGCCTGCTTCGGCCTGGCCTTCAAGCCGAATATCGACGATTTGCGTGAAAGCCCGGCGGTAGAAGTGGCGCACCTGATCGCCGAATGGCACGTCGGCGAAACGCTGGCGGTGGAACCGAACGTCGAACAGTTGCCGAAGTCGCTGGCGGGCCATGTCACGTTGACGCCAATCGCTGAGGCGTTGCAGCAGGCCGATGTGATCGTGATGTTGGTCGATCACCAACAGTTCAAGGCCATCCGGCCGGAAGAGATCAAGCAAAGCTGGGTGGTGGATACCAAGGGAGTCTGGCGTTGAAGCGTATCTTGGTGACCGGTGGCGCCGGTTTCATTGGCTCCGCAGTTGTGCGGCACATCATCGAGGCCACCGGCGACAGCGTGGTGGTAGTGGATAAGCTGACCTATGCCGGTAACCTCGAGTCGCTGGCGGTGGTGGCCGAGAGCGAGCGCTATGCTTTCGAACAGGTCGACATCTGCGATCGTGCTGAGCTGGATCGGGTATTTGCCCGGTATCAGCCGGACGTGGTGATGCACCTGGCGGCGGAAAGCCACGTCGATCGCTCTATCGATGGCCCGGCGGCCTTTATCGAGACCAACGTGGTTGGCACTTACACGATGCTGGAAGCGGCGCGCCATTACTGGCAGCCGTTGGCGGCGGAGAAGAAGCAGTCTTTCCGTTTCCATCATATCTCCACCGACGAAGTGTACGGCGACCTGCACGGCACCGACGATCTGTTCACCGAAACCACGCCATATGCGCCGAGCAGTCCGTATTCCGCCTCCAAGGCGTCGAGCGATCATCTGGTGCGTGCCTGGTTGCGCACCTACGGTTTGCCGACCCTCGTGACCAACTGTTCGAACAACTACGGCCCTTATCACTTCCCGGAAAAGTTGATTCCGTTGGTGATCCTGAATGCGGTAGCCGGCAAACCGCTGCCGGTATACGGCAACGGCGCGCAGGTGCGCGACTGGCTGTATGTCGAGGATCACGCGCGCGCGCTCTATCAGGTCGTGACCGAAGGCGTGGTAGGCGAAACCTACAATATCGGTGGCCATAACGAGCGCAAGAATATCGAAGTGGTGCAGACCATTTGCGATCTGCTGGAAGAACTGGCGCCGAACAAGCCGCAGGGCGTGGCGCACTACCGCGATCTGATCACTTACGTGAAGGATCGCCCGGGCCACGATATGCGTTACGCCATCGACGCCGGCAAAATCGATCGCGAGTTGGGTTGGCGGCCACAGGAAACGTTCGAAAGTGGCCTTCGCAAAACCGTGGTTTGGTACCTGAACAACGAAACCTGGTGGCGCCGGGTGCAAGACGGTTCTTATGCCGGCGAGCGTTTGGGGTTGTCAGATTAATCTAACGCCGCGCCGCTTTGCGGCGGCGCGGCGGGTTTTGGAGTACGTATGAAAGGTATTATTCTGGCTGGCGGTTCCGGTACGCGTCTGCATCCGATTACTCGTGGTGTGTCCAAGCAACTGCTGCCGATCTACGACAAACCGATGATCTATTACCCGTTGTCGGTGCTGATGCTGGCGGGAATCAAAGACATTCTGATTATCTCCACGCCGGAAGATCTGCCTTCATTCAAGAGGCTTTTGGGCAGCGGCGAAGCATTCGGCATTAATCTCAGCTATGCCGAACAGCCAAGTCCCGATGGCCTGGCTCAGGCCTTTTTGATCGGCGAAGAATTTTTGGCCGGTGAGCCGAGCTGCCTGGTATTGGGTGACAATATTTACTTTGGTCAGGGGTTCAGTCCCAAACTGAAAAGCGTTGCAGCGCGCACCACCGGTGCGACCGTGTTTGGCTATCAGGTGATGGATCCCGAGCGCTTTGGCGTGGTGGAGTTTGACGACCACTTCCGTGCGCTGTCGATCGAAGAAAAACCGGTTAAACCGAAGTCTAACTGGGCGGTGACCGGCCTGTACTTCTACGATAGCCAGGTGGTGGAGTTTGCCAAACAGGTGAAGCCTTCTGAGCGCGGCGAGCTGGAAATCACCAGCATTAACCAGATGTATCTGGAACGCGGAGAGCTGGCCGTCGAGCTGTTGGGGCGCGGTTTTGCCTGGCTGGACACCGGCACTCACGACAGCCTGCTGGAAGCCAGCAGCTTCGTGCAGACGGTCGAGAAACGCCAAGGCTTTAAAATCGCCTGTCTCGAGGAGATCGCCTGGCGCAATGGCTGGCTGGATGATGAGGGCGTGAAACGCGCGGCTCAGACGCTGGCCAAAACCGGTTACGGCAAATACTTACTGGATTTATTGCATGCGCGTCCACGCCAGTATTGAACCGCTGAATTGGGAGAGCGACTTCTTCCACTTGAAAAGCGCCAAGTTACATTTCGATAGCTCGGCAGCGCCCGTGGCCGAGGCTGATTTGGATGCTTATACGTTGGTGCAGGCCAAAATCCCCGCTTGCCGCCTGGAGTGGGCCGATGCGCTGTCGGCGCTGGGATTCCGGCTGGTCGAAGGGGAAGTGGACCTGGCAGTGAACGTTGCGTCTGAAAGCACGACGGCCGATGTCGCTTCGGCGGCTGCGGTGCGTCTGGCCGTTCCCGAGGATATCCCGTCATTGCGGGCTGCCGCCGGTGAGGTGTTCGCCGCCAGCCGGTTTCGTGCACCGTGGTACGATCGCGCCGATAGTGGGCGATTCTATGCGGCCTGGATCGAAAAAGCGGTGCTGGGCACCTTTGATCATCAATGTTTGCTGGTACTGAACAACCAGGGGCAACCCGAAGGCTTTGTCAGCCTGCGTGACATTGGCGGCCAGGAAACGCGCATCGGCCTGTTGGCGGCTTTCCCCGGTGCATTCGGCCGGGGCGTGGGCGCCAGGCTGATGACGGCGGCGATCGCCGAATGTCGACGGCAAGGGATGCAGCGCCTGCGGGTCGCGACCCAGGTAGGCAATATCGCCGCATTACGACTCTATCAACGACAGGGTGCCGTGATTGAAAGCACCGCGTATTGGTTATACAGAGGTAGACATGATTCCATTTAACGCTCCACCGGTTGTTGGCACTGAACTGGAATATATGCAGGCTGCCATGGGCAGCGGCAAGTTGTGCGGCGACGGCGGTTTCACCCGTCGCTGCCAGCAGTGGATGGAACAGCGTTTCGGCAGCGCGAAAGTGTTGTTGACGCCTTCCTGCACCGCGTCGTTGGAAATGGCCGCCATCCTGCTGGATATCCAGCCGGGTGACGAAGTGATCATGCCGAGCTTTACCTTCGTTTCAACCGCCAACGCCTTTGTGCTGCGCGGCGCCAAAGTGGTGTTCGTCGACCTGCGTCCGGACACCATGAATATCGACGAAACCAAAATCGAAGCGGCGATCACCGATAAAACCCGCGCGATCGTACCGGTGCACTACGCCGGCGTCGCCTGCGAGATGGATACCATCATGGCGCTGGCGAAGAAATATAACCTGTTCGTAGTGGAAGACGCCGCGCAGGGCGTGATGTCGACCTACAAAGGCAAGGCATTGGGCACCATCGGCCATATCGGCTGCTTCAGCTTCCATGAAACCAAAAACTACACCGCCGGCGGCGAAGGCGGCGCGACGCTGGTGAACGATCCGGCTCTGATCGATCGGGCGGAAGTCATCCGCGAGAAGGGCACCAACCGCAGTCAGTTCTTCCGTGGCCAGGTGGACAAATATACCTGGCGCGATATCGGTTCCAGCTATCTGATGTCTGACCTGCAGGCCGCCTACCTGTGGGGCCAGCTGGAAGTGGCGGAACGCATCAACCAGCGCCGTTTGGCTCTGTGGCAGAAGTACTACGACAGCTTCCTGCCGTTGGCGCAGTCAGGGCGCATCGAGTTGCCGATCGTGCCGGCGGACTGTGAGCACAATGCGCACATGTTCTATATCAAGCTGCGTGATATCGAAGAGCGCACGGCCTTTATCGACTACCTGAAGGAAGCCGAAATCATGGCGGTGTTCCACTATATCCCGCTGCACGCGTGCCCGGCCGGCGAACAGTTCGGCCGCTTTGCCGGCGAAGATCGTTACACCACGCAGGAAAGCGCGCGTCTGGTGCGCTTGCCGCTGTTCTACAATATGTCTGATGTCAATCAGCGTACGGTAATCAATACCATCCTGAGCTTCTTTGCCTGATATGTCGTTGGCAAAAGCATCGATATGGACTGCCGGCTCCACGCTGATCAAAATCGGCGTGGGGCTGTTGGTGGTGAAACTGCTGGCGGTGGCGTTTGGCCCCAGCGGGGTGGGGCAGGCGGGTAACTTCCGCCAGTTGATTACCGTGCTGGGCGTGCTGTCCGGCGCGGGTATTTTTAACGGCATCACCAAATACGTGGCGGAGTACCACCAGGATCCGCAGCGTCTGCGTCTGGCGGTGGGCACCGCGTCGAGCATCGTGCTGGTTTTTTCGACCTTGCTGGCGCTGGTGTTTTTGTTCGCCGCCGAACCGATCAGCATTGGGCTGTTCGGGCATGCCGATTACGTCGGCGTGGTGCGCGCCGTCGCTTTCATTCAGATGGGCATCGCCTACGCCAACCTGTTCATGGCGGTGCTGAAAGGCTATCGCGACGCGATGGGCAATGCGCTGGCGGTGATCGGCGGCAGCCTGATTGGCGTGGTGGCTTATTACCTGTGCTTCAAGCTGGGGGGCTATGAAGGCGCGCTGGCGGGGCTGGCGCTGGTGCCGGCGTTGGTGGTGTTGCCTGCCGGGCTGATGCTGTGGCGGCGCAAAACGTTGCCGCTGCGCTATCTGGCGCCGCGTTGGGACAAACTCGTGGCCGGCAACCTCGGCAAGTTCACCCTCATGGCGTTGATCACCTCGGTGACGCTGCCGGTGGCTTACGTGATGATGCGTAACCTGCTGGCCGCGCATTACGGTTGGGATGAGGTGGGGATTTGGCAGGGCGTCAGCAGCATTTCCGATGCCTATCTGCAGTTCATCACCGCCTCGTTTACCGTCTATCTGCTGCCGACGCTGTCGCGGCTGACGGACAAGGGCGCCATCTCGCGGGAGATCGTGCGCTCGTTGAAATTCGTGCTGCCGGCGGTAGCGGCGGCGAGCTTTACGGTGTGGCTGCTGCGTGATTTCGCCATCTGGCTGTTGTTCTCGGACAAATTCGTCGCCATGCGCGATCTGTTTGCCTGGCAGCTGGTGGGCGACGTGCTGAAAGTCGGGGCCTATGTGTTCGGCTATTTGGTGATCGCCAAAGCGTCGCTGCGCTTTTATATCCTGACGGAAGTCAGCCAGTTTCTGCTGCTGACGCTGTTCTCGCACTGGCTGATCCCGCTGCATGGCGCGCTGGGGGCGGCTCAGGCCTATATGGCAACCTACATCGTGTATTTCGCGCTCTGTAGCTGCGTGTTTCTTATTTATCGTAGACGAGTATGACCACACTGATTCACGTTCTGGGATCCGATATCCCGCATCATAACCAGACGGTGCTGCGCTTCTTCAATGACGTGCTGGCGCCGCGTCTGCCGGCTGAGCAGACGCGGCATTTTATGGTGGCGGCCAAGGATGTGGCGGCACTGGGAGATTTCCCCGCCCTGAACATTGAGCCCTACGCGGATAAGAAAAGCCTGGCGGCGGCGGTCATCGCGCGCGCCCAAGCCGATCGCGATACGCGTTTCTTCCTGCACGGCCAGTTCAACCCGGGGCTGTGGCTGGCGCTGCTGAGCGGCAAGATCAAAGCGCGTCAGGTCAGTTGGCATATTTGGGGCGCCGATCTGTATGAAGACGCCGCCAGCTGGAAATTCCGGCTGTTCTATCTGCTGCGCCGCATTGCGCAGGGGCGGGTAGGGAATGTGTTTGCTACCCGCGGCGACGTGATTCACTACCAGCAGCGCCATGCGCGGGTGCCGGCCTCGCTGCTGTACTTCCCGACCCGCATGGATCCGGCGCTGACCGACGTTCACGTCGAGAAAAACCTGGCCGGGCCGATGACGATTCTGGTGGGCAACTCCGGCGATCGCAGCAATCGGCATATCGAAGCGCTGCAGGCGATTCATCAGCAGTTCGGCGCCGACGTGCGCGTGATCCTGCCGATGGGTTATCCGGCCAACAACGATGCTTACATCGAGCAGGTGCGCGCCGCCGGATTGCCGCTGTTCGGCGAGAAAAACCTGCAGCTGCTCACGCAGCAGGTGGCGTTTGAGGACTACCTCAATATTCTGCGCGCCTGCGATCTCGGCTATTTCATTTTCAATCGCCAGCAGGGGATTGGCACCCTGTGCCTGCTGATTCAGTTCGGCGTGCCTTTCGTGCTCAGCCGGCAGAACCCGTTCTGGCAGGATTTGGCGGAACAGCACCTGCCGGTGCTGTTCTACGGCGACTCGCTCGACGAGGCGGTGGTGCGCGAAGCGCAGCGTCAGCTGGCGGCGGTGGATAAACAGGCGATCGCCTTCTTCAATCCGAACTATGTTGACGGCTGGCAGCAAGCCCTGGCGTTGGCAGCGGGAGAGCATTCATGACGTTGGCGCAATTCGGCGGCCTGTTTGTCGTCTATCTGGTCAGCCTGACGTTTATCCTGACGCTGACCTACCAGGAGTTTCGGCGCGTGCGCTTTAACTTCAACGTCTTCTTCTCGCTGCTGTATTTGCTGACGTTCTATTTCGGCTTCCCGTTAACCTGCCTGCTGGTGTTTCAGTTTGACGTCGAGGTGGTGCCGGTGGAGTTTCTGCTGTACGCCCTGCTGTCGGCGACGGCGTTTTACGCCATCTATTACGTCACTTACAAGACCCGGCTGCGCAAGCGCCGCACTCAGCCGCGCGCGGCGCTGTTTACCATGAACCGGGTAGAGACTCATATGACCTGGGTGCTGCTGGCGCTGGTGGCGATCGGTACCGTGGGCATCTTCTTCATGCAGAACGGCTTCCTGCTGTTCAAGCTCAATTCCTACAGCCAGATCTTCTCCAGCGACGTGTCCGGCGTGGCGCTCAAGCGGTTCTTCTACTTCTTCATTCCGGCGATGCTGGTGGTCTATTTCCTGCGGCAGGATCTGCGCGCCTGGTTCTTGTTCCTGGTGGCGACGGTGGCGTTCGGCATTCTGACCTACGTGATCGTCGGCGGCACCCGTGCCAACATTATCATCGCTTTCGCGTTGTTCCTGTTTATCGGTATCGTGCGCGGCTGGATCACGCTGTGGATGCTGGCGGCGGCGGGCATATTCGGCGTGGTCGGCATGTTCTGGCTGGCGTTGAAGCGCTATAGCCTGGACGTCAGCGGCGCGGAAGCGTTTTATACCTTCCTCTATCTGACCCGCGATACCTTCTCTCCGTGGGAAAACCTGGCGCTGTTGCTGCAAAATTACGACAAGATCGATTTCCAGGGCCTGGCGCCGATCTTGCGTGATTTCTACGTCTTTATCCCAACCTGGCTATGGCCGGGCCGGCCGGACGTGGTGCTGAACTCCGCCAACTATTTCACCTGGGAAGTGCTGAACAACCACTCCGGGCTGGCGATTTCGCCGACGCTGATCGGTTCGCTGGTGGTGATGGGCGGCGCGCTGTTTATCCCGATCGGCGCGATTCTGGTGGGCATGATCATCAAGTGGTTCGACTGGCTGTATGAGCTGGGCAAAACCGAGCCGAACCGCTATAAGGCGGCTATCCTGCAAGGATTCTGCTTCGGCGCGGTGTTCAACATGATCGTGTTGGCGCGCGAAGGGGTGGACTCATTCGTGTCGCGCGTGGTGTTCTTCTGCATTATTTTCGGCGCCTGTCTGGTGCTGGCGAAGTTGCTGTATTGGCTGTTCGATACCGCCGGGCTGATCAAGGCCAGAGTGACGCGTGCCCGCGCGCTGGCGTCTCCGCCTCGGGCCAACGGTCTTTTGTAAGGGTAATGAGAACGATGGAAACAAAGATTTCGGTGCCGCAGTATGAGCTACGCGGCTTCAGCCTGTGGGGCTTTCGCGATATGGCGCATTGCATGGACTTTCTGTTCGACGGCGGCCGGGTCAAACAGGGCACGCTGGTGGCGATGAACGCGGAAAAGATCCTGAAGGCGGAAGAGGACCAGGCGCTGCATGCGTTGCTGGATGAAGCGGAGTACAAGTACGCCGACGGCATCAGCATGGTGCGCTCAATCCGCCGCAAATACCCGGCGGCGGATGTGTCGCGCGTCGCGGGCGCCGATCTGTGGGAAGCCTTGATGCAGCGCGCAGGCCGCGAAGGCACGCCGGTCTTCCTGGTCGGCGGCAAGCCGGAAGTCTTGGCGGAAACCGAGCAAAAGCTGCGCAGCCAGTGGAATGTCAACCTGGTGGGCAGCCAGGACGGCTATTTCAAACCGGATCAACGAGAGGCGCTGTTCGAGCGTATTCGCGCCAGCGGCGCCGCTATCGTGACGGTGGCGATGGGATCGCCGAAGCAGGAGCTCCTGATGCGCGACTGCTGCAAGGTGTATCCGCAGGCGCTGTATATGGGCGTGGGCGGCACCTACGACGTCTTTACCGGGCATGTGAAGCGTGCGCCCAAGGTGTGGCAGAACCTCGGTCTGGAATGGCTCTACCGCCTGCTCAGCCAACCCAGCCGCATCGGCCGACAGTTGAAGCTGTTGAAGTTTGTCGGCTACTACTACAGCGGCAAGATGTAACCCCTCATCCGGGGTGGAAAGTGCTGTTCCGCTCCGGACTGCTGTACCAATAATCTGCTTTTGCGCGTTTCTCCCGCATATCTATAACCCTCGGCCCTAAACGCCGCCGCATTTATTCCATAAAGTTTTAAATTGCGGTTTGCTTATAGCGGCGAAATGCGAAACGATACCGCCCGGAAATTATCCCTGGCCGCTGAAGCCTGATGCGACAGCGCTGAACGATGTTCTTCTCACGGTAACTTCGCTCCGACTACCCGTTGATGCCAACTCGAACGGCAGGGGATGATTTATTCTTTTAATAATGACAATAACGACCGGCAGCGGCCGGCAGGCAAACACAACCCGAGAAAAACTATTGAGGATTTATGGCACACAAAGAGAAACCGCAAGGGCTACACCGAGGCCTTGAGGCCCGGCACATCGAGCTTATCGCTCTCGGGGGCACCATCGGTGTCGGCCTGTTTATGGGATCGGCCAGTACGCTGAAATGGGCGGGGCCGTCGGTACTGCTGGCTTACATCATCGCCGGGCTGTTCGTATTCTTCATTATGCGTTCGATGGGGGAGATGCTGTTCCTTGAGCCGGTCGCCGGGTCGTTCGCCGTTTACGCGCACAAGTACATGAATCCCTATTTCGGCTACCTGACCGCCTGGGGCTACTGGTTTATGTGGATCGCCGTCGGCATTTCGGAGATCACCGCCATCGGGGTGTATGTGCAGTTCTGGTTCCCGGAAATACCGCAGTGGGTTCCCGCGCTGATCGCCGTGGCGATGGTGGCGCTGGCCAACCTGGCGGCGGTGCGTCTGTACGGTGAGCTGGAGTTCTGGTTCGCCATGATCAAGGTCACCACCATCATCGTGATGATTCTGGTGGGGCTGGGGGTGATCTTCTTCGGTTTCGGCAACGGCGGTGAACCTATCGGTTTCGCCAATCTGACGGCGCACGGCGGCTTCTTTGCCGGCGGCTGGAAGGGCTTCCTGTTTGCGCTGTGCATCGTGGTGGCGTCCTATCAGGGGGTTGAGCTGGTGGGCATCACCGCCGGGGAAGCCAAAAACCCGCAAGTGACGTTGAAACGCGCGATCAACAATATCCTGTGGCGCATCCTGATCTTCTATGTCGGCGCGATCTTCGTCATCGTGACCATCTTCCCGTGGAACGGCATCGGCACCACCGGCAGCCCGTTCGTGCTGACCTTCGCCAAGATCGGCATCGTCGCCGCCGCCGGCATCATCAACTTTGTGGTGCTGACCGCCGCGCTTTCCGGCTGCAACAGCGGCATGTACAGCGGCGGCCGCATGCTGTACGCCCTGGCCAAGAATCGCCAACTGCCGGCGGCGCTGACCAAGCTTTCCGCCAGCGGCGTGCCGGTCAACTGCATCGCCGTCACCATTGGCTGCCTGTTGGTGGGCTCCGCGCTGAACTACATTATCCCTAATCCGGAGCAGGTGTTCGTCTATGTCTACAGCGCCAGCGTGTTGCCGGGCATGGTGCCGTGGTTCGTGGTGCTGATCAGCCAGCTCTATTTCCGCCGCGCGCACAAGGAAGCGATCAAAAACCACAGTTTTAAGTCGATCATGTTCCCGTATGTGAACTATCTGACCATCGCTTTTCTGGTTTGCGTGCTGGTCGGCATGGGAATCAACCCGGATACGCGAATTTCCCTGCTGGTCGGGGCGATTTTCTTAGCGGGCGTCAGCCTGTGCTACTTCGCTTTCGGCATGCATAAGAAACATCATCCGGCTGAAAATCGGGTAGAAACACGGCAATAAACGGTGAAAAGGGGCTACGGAGTGCGCTTTCCTGCGCAGGAGTGAGCAAAGCGTAATCAAACGCAACATTTCTGCGAAAAAGCACTAGACAGGATTGGCGTAAATCCGTAGTATCCCCTCCCGCAACGGCGCTACGCGCCCGTAGCTCAGCTGGATAGAGCGCTGCCCTCCGGAGGCAGAGGTCTCAGGTTCGAATCCTGTCGGGCGCGCCATTAAGTTTGTGCGCAGGAGCTGCGGTGGTAATATTACCGCGTGAGTAAGAAGAAGTAGTAATGGTGGCTATAGCTCAGTTGGTAGAGCCCTGGATTGTGATTCCAGTTGTCGTGGGTTCGAGTCCCATTAGCCACCCCACTTCCTGATGAAGTGAAGATTTAGCAGTATTTTGTGACAGTGCGAAGGTGGCGGAATTGGTAGACGCGCTAGCTTCAGGTGTTAGTGTTCTTACGGACGTGAGGGTTCAAGTCCCTCTCTTCGCACCACGCAAAATGTCTGATAAATATAAGATTTATATGGACAGCGGTCTGATAAATCGGGTAGTATGAGCAACACAAATCGGCGAGTAGCGCAGCTTGGTAGCGCAACTGGTTTGGGACCAGTGGGTCGGAGGTTCGAATCCTCTCTCGCCGACCACATTCGAAAAACCTGCTTTTAAAGCAGGTTTTTTTTCGTCTGTCGTTTATGAGGATGAGTACCTCCGCAGGAGGAGCCTCGCGAAGCGAGACGAGAAGGCAGGCCCGCGCAGCAATGTGCGGGCTTTTTGCATCCATGAGGGCTGGCATCTTGTGCCTGCCTGTGAGCGTGTTGGTTTTCAGCGACATGACCATCCAGCGCTGTCGTCAGGTTGAGACAAATAATTTATTGATTTTAAAAGATAAAACCGGATTTGGCTTAAGCCGTCGTTTTGAAGCGACATTCTTATAACGGCCTCTGGCATGGAATGCCAGGGAGAGGTATCAGGCAGGGAGGGTGGGGAGGAAGTATAAATTATTTATATTTCAATGCATTGAATTAAATTTCCTATTGGAGACGGGCTCAATCTAAAAGTTGGCACGTCAAATGCAATATCTATAGCGTAGATGCTCATTCCACCTCTTATGTTCGCCTTAGGCTTCATAAACCCTGGGAATGACGCAGAGCCGATTTAGGGTGCCTATCGCCCACGAGAACGATGACTAACCCGTCATCACGCTCAGGGCAAAACGTTGAGTGAGGCACCGCCCCTGTTGTCCTAGACCTGATTGCTTCTTTATACACTTGCCATACGGCAAGTGTTTTTTTTTGCGCCACAGAAAACCCCGGGCAAAAAAAGCGCGGCATCGGAGCCGCGCTTTTCTCACTTGGGCAGGGCGTTATTCGCCGCCGTTCTGTTTCAGCGTCAACATCAGTCCCTCACGTCGCATCTGCGCCGCTTCATCCGAACGATGCAGTTTTTCCAGCGTATCGGCCAACCAGGCGTAGTCGTAAGCATCCGGGCGCTGTTTCAGCGCTTCGCGGAAGGCGTCGGCCGCTTGCTGCCACTCGCCGTGCTTCATCAGCAGTTGCCCCAGCGTGCTGTTTAACAGCGGCGTCGCGCCGTGTTGTTTCATCTGCTGACGCAGCGCTTTCTCAAGCTGCTCGGGGTTGCCGGACTTCAGCCGCGGCAGCAATAGCACCAGACGCTCGTCGTATTGGCGCTTCAGGCTGTCGAGCACAATCTCCTGCGCCAGTTCGTGGTCGTTGCATTCGATCAGGTGTTCCACCATCGCGATTTGCAGCGGCACCTCGTGACGCGTCTTGCGGCTCTGATCTTTCCACCAGCGCTTCAGTCCTTCGCTGCCTTCGTCCGCCATCGCCTGATTCATCAGCCCGATATAAGCCTGTTGCTGCAATGCCTGCAACTGCTCTTCACTGTGGAGTTCGATTTTACGCATCGACGGTAGCACTTCCAGCAGCGACGCGTAGGCGCCGGTGCGCAGATAGGCTTGTTCCGCCAGGCGCAGCACTTCCGGATGGCGCGGC
Organism: Serratia sp. BNK-33-b; assembly: GCF_048684565.1. NCBI lineage: Bacteria > Pseudomonadati > Pseudomonadota > Gammaproteobacteria > Enterobacterales > Yersiniaceae > Serratia > Serratia sp. BNK-33-b. The sequence goes on along the minus strand of NZ_JBLQTZ010000001.1, from coordinate 4,794,186 downwards.
GCCTGGTTCAGCAGGCGATCGGCGCCGTGGCGCGCGGCGTGGTTCTCGCCCTGCGCCAGTTGGATACGAACCCGGGTGATATCCACCGGCAGCTGATCGGTGTCGGCGGCTTCAGCGGCGCGCTCCAGATATTGGTTGGTGCGGAAGTCATCGCCGCGTTGTTGTGCGGCCTCGGCGGCCAGCAGGTAGTTCACCACCGGCTGTTCGGCGTGGTCGGCGTTGCGCGTCATCAGCTTTTCAACCTGCTTGTAGTCGCCTTCCGCCAGTTTGATCAGCGCGGCTTTGGTTTGCTGGCGCGCGCGGGTGCGCTTGCGGCCGATAAACCAACCGCGCGTACGGGCGCCGGTACGGAAGATACGGCGCAGGATCCATTCGATCGCCAGCAGCACCACGAACAGCAGCACCAACATGATCACCAGGCCGGTGACGCTGGTTTCGACATTGTAGTTATCGGTCTGGATCAGCACATAGCCCTGATGCCCGGCCAACATCGGCCCGAGCACTACGCTGGCGATCACCACCAGGAACAGAAATAGCACGCGTAACATGGCTTAACCCTCCTGGTGAGCGGCAGGGGACTGGGTCATCAGGTTGCGCACCCGGGTCTGCATCACTTTTTCGAGCAGCGGTTGGCTTTTCAGCTGATCCGGCACGTCCATCGAGATCGACTGTTGGCTCAGGTTGTCCAGCTCTTCCAGGAAGGCCTTGGTCGCCGGATCGGTGGTGTCGAAATAGGCGCGCACCCAGGTGGAGACGGTTTCCAGCGATTGCTTGTAGGTCTCGTTCTGATGGCGCGGGATGGCCTGTGCGGCCACCAGCAGGCGCGAACGGATATTTTCGCGCAGGTAGATGTCCTGGTTCGGCGCCAGCAGCGGTTCGGCGCTGGTGTCGCGGCGGCGGATGGTGATGAAGTCGGCCATGAAATTGCGCCAACTCTTGGCCAGGTTCTGCCGCCATTCGCCGATCGAGCCGGAGAGCTCGCTGCTGTTTTGATCCATCGGCGCTTCGTCGGTGTCGTTGTCCGCCAGGCGCAGGTTATCCACCTGATTGGACAGCTGATTGACCTTGAGGATGATGCCGTCGTAATCGACCTGGGTCAGCGTGGAAAGCGTGCTGATGTCTTCGGTAATGGCGCGGCGCACGTCGAGCAGGCTCGGATCGTTCATATCCGCCAGGCTGGCGTCGGCGCTTTTCAGCAGCGCGGCGGCGCTGGTCACGTCCTGATCGCTCCACAGCTTGCGGCCGGCCATTTTCACCAGGAAATCGGCCTGCGCCAGCAGCCAGGTTTTGGCGTCGCTGCCGGAGATGGTCGCCACTTTTTCCTGCAGCTCGCTCAGTTGGCGCGCCAGGTTCGCCTGCTCGCGATCGGCGGCGTCCAGGGTTTTACCCTGTTGCTGCAGCAGGCCTTCCAGCGCATTTCTTTCCTGCTGTTGGCTCTGCTTCACGCCTTCAAGCTGCTGCTGCAGCGCCTGATTGGCGGCGATCAGCTGTTGCGCCTGCTTGTGCGTGTGGTAATAGCCGCCCGCGCCGAGGGCGATGACCAGCACGATAGCGATCGCGCCGAGCACCGGGCCGGTGTTCTTGCCTTTGCGGCTGGCAGCGGCTGGCTGCTGGGAGCTCTCAACCGCGGTGGTTGGCTCTTCAACCGGGGCGGCTGGGGTATTTTGTTCCGTCATAGTGGCACATCCCATAGTCAGATTATTGTAGCGCGCGGATCAGCGCGTCATTATCGGCGTTGTCAGCTACCCGAATCGTACGCCAGCCCAATTCCCGGGCGAGGGTAGCCAGGCGTTCGCTCACTACTACCAGGCGGCAACGCAGCAGCCATGAAGAACGATAGTAATCAGGAACTAAAGTATAGAGCTGTTGTAACATTTCACCGCTGGTCACCACCAGCGTATCCACACCGGCGCGCTGCCAGTGGGCGCTTTGCTCGCTGCCGTCATAGTGCACCGGGCTGCGTTGATAGCATTCATAATAGCTGACGTCGGCGCCGCGCTCGCTCAGCGTCGACCCCAACAGTTCGCGGCCGCCGTTGCCGCGCAAAATCAACGCGCGTTTGCCCGCCAGCTTTTGCAGCGCCGGCAGCAGCAGCAGCGTTTCGCTGATCTCGCGTTCGCGCGGGTATTCCACCGGCAAACTGCTGATGCGGTGCAGCGCCAGCCCGGTGGTGCGGCCGATGGCGTAATAAGTCAGGTGCGCGGGCCAGCTCAGCCCGGCGCGGCCAATGACCGAATCGGCATAGTTCACCGAATGCTGCGACAGCACGAACACCAGATCGCCGGCGTTCAACTGTTGCAACGCCTGCGGCAGCTGCGGCAGATCGCCGCCGGGGGCGAAGTCGATCAGCGGCGCATGATAGGCAACCCGGCCGAGTGCGCGCAGCCGGCTCACTAACTGCTCTCCCGAAGGCGATGGGCGGGTTACCAGGATCGTCATGCCGGCGGATTTCCCTGATAAACTTCGCGCAGGATCTCGCGCGCGCCGCGCGCCAGCAGCTCTTCCGCCAGCTCAACGCCCATCCGTTCGGCTTCGGCGGCCGGGCCGCGGCGTTCGCCGCGCACCATCTGGCTGCCGTCCGGCGCGCCGACCAGGGCGCGCAGCCACAGGCTGTCGCCATCCAGTTCGGCATAGCTGCCGATCGGCACCTGGCAGCCGCCTTCCAGGCGGGTGTTCATCGCCCGCTCGGCGCGCACGCGGGTTTCGGTGGCCGCATGGTTCAGCGGCGCCAGCAGCGCGCGGGTGACGCTGTCGTCGAGACGGCATTCAATGCCGACCGCACCCTGGCCGACCGCCGGCAGGCACTCTTCGGCGCTCAGCGGGCTGCGGATGCGTTGCTCCAGCCCCAGGCGCTTCAGGCCGGCCACCGCCAGAATAATTGCGTCGTAGTCGCCGTTGTCCAGCTTGGCCAGGCGAGTGCCGACGTTGCCGCGCAGGTCGCGCACGATCAGATCCGGGCGGCGTTCGCGCAGCTGGCACTGGCGGCGCAGGCTGGAGGTGCCGACCACGCTGCCCTGCGGCAGCTGATCGAGCGAGGCGAAACGATTGGAAACAAAAGCGTCGCGCGGATCTTCGCGTTCGCAAATGGTGGTCAAACCGAGCCCGGCAGGGAAATCGACCGGCACGTCTTTCATCGAGTGCACGGCGATGTCGGCGCGGCCTTCCAGCAGCGCCAGCTCGAGTTCTTTAACAAACAGGCCCTTACCGCCGACTTTCGCCAGCGGCGTATCCAGAATAACGTCGCCGCGCGTCACCATCGGCACCAACTCGACCTGCAGGCCGGGATGGCAGGCCATCAGACGTTGCTGCACATAATGTGCTTGCCAAAGTGCAAGCGGGCTTTGTCGGGTGGCAATTCGAATAATTTTGTCTAACATGCTTGTTACCGTTTTTATATTTCGCCATCCATCCTACCACTGAGAGCCAATACTGTCAGTGCAAGAAGCCGGAGGCGGAAAAAGGACAACGGAATCAAAGGGACGTGTGATGTGCTTTGGGGCAGTTAACACTGCGGGTAAATCGTTTAGGGAAGCGCTACAATAATTGTGAAGCGTTACCTCCTTTACGGTCAATCAGCAAGGTGTTAAATTGATCACGTTTCCAGCAATAAGTCGCCAAATATTCTTCTTACACTAACGGCGCTTATGGAATACGGGTTTTTTTCTAAACACCGGGATAATCAGGCGAGACGTCTTGTACCTCTACATCGAGACATTGAAGCAGAGACTGGATGCGATCAATCAGCTACGCGTCGATCGCGCCCTGGCGGCTATGAAGCCCGCGTTTCAACGGGTATACAGTCTGCTGCCCACCTTACTGCACCACCACCACCCGCTGATGCCGGGTTACCTGAACGGTAACGTTCCCCACGGCATTTGCCTCTACACGCCTGATGAAACTCAACAAGAATACCTGAACGATTTAGAAGACAAATGGGGCAGCCCGTTTGACAAACCGGCCAGCGGCGAGCTGCCGATCACCGGCGTCTACTCGATGGGCAGCACCTCGTCTATCGGCCAAAGCTGCAGCTCGGATCTCGACATCTGGGTCTGCCACCAGTCCTGGCTGGACAACGAAGAACGCACCCGCCTGCAGCAAAAATGCAGCCTGCTTGAGAAGTGGGCCGCCTCGATGGGGGTGGAAGTCAGCTTCTTCCTGATCGATGAAAACCGTTTCCGCCATAATGAAAGCGGCAGCCTGGGCGGCGAAGATTGCGGCTCGACGCAGCACATCCTGTTGCTCGACGAATTCTATCGCACCGCGGTGCGCCTGGCCGGCAAACGCATCCTGTGGAACATGGTGCCGGGCGAAGAAGAAGCGCACTACGATGAATACGTGCTGTCGCTGTACGCGCAGGGCGCGCTGACGCCGAACGAGTGGCTGGATCTCGGCGGCCTGAGTTCGCTGTCGGCGGAAGAGTACTTTGGCGCCAGCCTGTGGCAACTGTATAAGAGCATCGATTCGCCTTACAAGGCGGTGCTGAAGACCCTGCTGCTGGAAGCCTATTCCTGGGAATACCCCAATACCCAACTGCTGGCGACGGACATCAAACACCGGCTGCATCAGGGCGAGATCGTCAGCTTCGGGCTCGACGCCTACTGCATGATGCTTGAGCGCGTGACCCGCTACCTGACCGACATCAACGACACCACCCGCCTCGATCTGGCCCGCCGCTGTTTTTACCTGAAAGTATGTGAAAAGCTGTCGCTGGCCAAGGCCTGCGTCGGCTGGCGGCGCGAGATCCTCAGCCAGCTGGTCAGCGAGTGGGGCTGGAGCGAAGAGCGTCTGGCGATGCTGGACAACCGCGCCAACTGGAAAATCGAGCGGGTGCGCGAAGCGCATAACGAACTGCTCGACGCGATGATGCAGAGCTACCGCAACCTGATCCGTTTCGCTCGCCGCAACAACCTCAGCGTCAGCGCCAGCCCGCAGGATATCGGCGTGCTGACCCGCAAACTGTATGCGGCGTTCGAAGCGCTGCCCGGCAAGGTGACGCTGGTGAACCCGCAGATTTCACCGGACCTGTCGGAAAACGATTTAACCTTTATTCACGTGCCGGTTGGCCGCGCCAACCGCACCGGCTGGTACCTGTACAATCAGGCGCCGGCCATGGATTCGATCGTCAGCCATCAGCCGCTGGAATATAACCGCTACCTGAACAAGCTGGTGGCCTGGGCCTATTTCAACGGCCTGCTGACGCCGCAGACCCGCCTGCACATCAAGAGCGGCAACCTGTGCGACACCGCCAAGCTGCAGGAGCTGGTGGCCGACGTTTCCCATCACTTCCCGCTGCGCCTGCCGGCGCCGACGCCGAAAGCGCTGTACAGCCCGTGCGAGATTCGCCATCTGGCGATCATCGTCAATCTGGAAAACGATCCGACCGCCGCCTTCCGCAATCAGGTGGTGCACTTCGATTTCCGCAAGCTGGACGTGTTCAGCTTCGGCCAGCAGCAGCAGTGTCTGGTGGGCAGCATCGATCTGCTGTACCGCAATTCCTGGAACGAGGTGCGCACCCTGCATTTCAGCGGTGAGCAGTCGGTGCTGGAAGCGCTGAAAACCATTCTCGGCAAAATGCATCAGGACGCCGCGCCGCCGGAATCGGTGGAAGTGTTCTGCTACAGCCAGCACCTGCGCGGCCTGATCCGCACCCGTATCCAGCAGTTGGTGTCGGAGTGCATCGAGCTGCGCCTGTCCAGTACCCGTTTGGAACCCGGCCGCTTCAAGGCGGTGCGCGTCGCCGGGCAGACCTGGGGGCTGTTCTTCGAGCGCTTGAGCGTATCGGTGCAAAAGCTGGAGAATGCGGTGGAGTTTTACGGCGCCATCTCCAACAACAAGCTGCATGGCCTGTCTATCAAGGTGGAAACCGATCAGGTGCATCTGCCGCCGGTGGTGGATGGCTTCGCCAGCGAGGGGATCATCCAGTTCTTCTTCGAAGACACCTCAGACGACAAGGGCTTCAACATCTATATTCTGGATGAGTCGAATCGGGTCGAGGTGTATCACCACTGCGAGGGCAGTAAAGAGGAGCTGGTGCGCGACGTTAGCCGCTTCTACTCCTCGTCGCACGATCGCTTCACTTACGGCTCCAGCTTCATCAACTTCAATCTGCCGCAGTTCTATCAGATTGTGCAGCTCGACGGGCGCACGCAGGTGATCCCGTTCCGCAGCAACGTGCTGTCCAGCCTGTGCGTGACGGTGGCCGACGGCGCCGCTCAGCCGCTGAAGCAGCAGTTCCAGCTGCATTGACGCCGCAAGGGCTCGGTTGCCGAGCCCTGATTAGCTTCAGGAAAAATGCAGTTCCTCGCCGGCCTGCGCGCTGGCCGCTTCGCTGAGCAGCTGATAAAACGGCTGCCCGCTGCGATCGCATAGCCAAACGCCGTCGCGGTAGTTGAAGTGGTAACCGCCGGCCTTGGTGGCGAGCCACACCTGGTGCAGCGGCTCCTGGCGGTTGATGACGATTTTGGTGCCGTTTTCGAAGCTCAGCGTCATCACGCCGCCATTGGTTTCGTAATCGATGTCCGCATCGCCGTCAAAATCGTCCAGTGTCTCTTCAATATTCAGCATCAGCTGGTCGGCCAACTGGTGAAACTCGCTGTCGTTCATATTCAATTCCTATTGCTTTTCATGATCCACCTGCGATTATAGAGACCTTGGACGCATGAATTACAGGCATTAATGCAAATGAAAAAACAACTACGCTATGCGCTGATGGCAGTTCTGGTTACCGGCCTCGCCGGCTGTGGTCTGAAAGGCCCGCTTTACTTCCCGCCTGCCGATCCCGCCAGCCAGAAACCGGCCAAGCCGCCGGTGCAAACGGGCGATCAGGTGCAAAAGAACCAGCAGGAGCAGTCTGGCTCTCAGCAAAAACCGTCGATGGTTGACCAGTAACACCCTGTTTGCGGTGGCGAGCGCCGCCGTAAAATCAAGACGGATAGCGCGTCCAGATAGCGGAGTATGATATGCAGTTCTCCAAAATGCACGGTCTGGGCAACGACTTTATGGTGGTCGATGCCGTTACACAGAATGTCTATTTTTCACCTGAGCTGATCCGCCGGCTGGCCGATCGGCACCTGGGCGTCGGCTTTGACCAGATGCTGGTGGTAGAACCGCCTTACGATCCCGAACTGGATTTTCACTACCGAATTTTTAACGCCGACGGCAGCGAAGTGGCGCAGTGCGGCAACGGCGCGCGTTGCTTCGCGCGTTTCGTGCGGCTGAAAGGGCTGACCAACAAACGCGACATCCGCGTCAGCACCCAAACCGGGCGCATGGTGCTCAGCGTCACCGACGACGATCTGGTGTGCGTCAACATGGGTGAGCCGAATTTCGACCCGCAGGCGGTGCCGTTCCGCGCCGCCAAGGCTGAAAAGACTTACATCATGCGCGCGGCGGAACATACCGTGTTGTGCGGCGTGGTGTCGATGGGCAACCCGCATTGTGTTTTGCAGGTGGACGACGTAAAAACCGCCAAGGTGGAGCTGCTCGGGCCGGTGCTGGAAGGGCATGAACGCTTCCCGGAACGGGCCAACATCGGCTTTATGCAGGTGGTCAGCCGCGATCACATCAAGCTGCGCGTTTATGAGCGCGGCGCCGGTGAAACGCAGGCCTGCGGCAGCGGCGCCTGTGCGGCGGTGGCGGTGGGGATCCAACAGGAATTGCTGTCAGAAGAAGTGCATGTAGAACTGCCGGGCGGCAGCCTGCATATTCGCTGGAAAGGGCCGGGCAACCCGCTGTTTATGACCGGTCCGGCAACCCATGTCTATGACGGATTTATTCATCTATGAAAAGCGTAGAAGAACAGAGCGTCGCCGGCCTGGCGCTGGATGACGACACCGTGATGCAGTACCTGCTGCAGAACCCGGATTTCTTTATTCGCAACGCGCGCCAGGTTGAGCAGATGCGCGTGCCGCACCCGGTGCGCGGCACCGTTTCGTTGGTGGAATGGCATCTGGCCCGCCAGCGCAATCACATCGAACGGCTGGAAGAAGAGATCACGCTGCTGATGGAGCAGGCCAGCGCTAACGAAGGGCTGTTCGCCCGGTTGCTGCACCTGCAGGCCGATTTGGCCACCGCCGACAGCTTGCAGGACATGCTCAACCGGCTGCAGCGCTGGGCGCGCGGCTTCGGTTTGGCCGGCGCCACGGTGCGCCTGTTCGCCGAGCGCTGGAATATCGGCGCGCCTTCCGATTTCACCCATCTGGCGCTGACGCGTTCGGCGTTCGAGCCGTTCCGCATCCAGCGGCTGGGCAGCGAACAACACTACCTCGGCGGCCTGAACGGCCCCGAACTGCTGCTGCTGTTGCCGCAGGCCAAACAGATCGGCCAGATTGGTTCGGTGGCGCTGTCGATGCTCGGCGACGACGGCGAGCTGGGCATGGTGATCTTCAGCAGCCGCGATACGCAACACTATCAGCAGGGCATGGGCACGGTGATGCTCAATCAACTGGCGCGCATGCTGCCGGAACTGCTGGAACGCTGGATCGAACGCGCATGACGCCGATTGCGCCCAGCCTGCAGCAGCCGGTGGACGCTTTTCTGCGTTATCTCAAGGTAGAACGGCAACTTAGCCCACTGACGCAGCTCAGCTATTCACGCCAGCTGGCGGCGCTGATGCGCCTGGCGCAGGAGATCGGCGTCACCGACTGGGCGGCGCTGGACGCCGCCCGGGTGCGCATGCTGGCGGCGCGCAGCAAACGCGCCGGCCTGCAGTCCGCCAGCCTGGCGCTGCGGCTCTCTTCGTTGCGCAGTTTCCTCGACTGGCTGGTCAGCCAGGGCGTGCTGCACGCCAACCCGGCCAAAGGCATCCGCACGCCGCGCAGCGGTCGCCATCTGCCGAAAAATATCGACGTCGATGAAATGAACCAGCTGCTGGAGATCGATCTCAACGATCCGCTGGCGGTGCGGGATCGCGCCATGCTGGAGGTGATGTACGGCGCCGGCCTGCGTCTCTCCGAGCTGGTGGGGCTGGATTGCCGCCATGTCGATATGGCGGCCGGCGAGGTGTGGGTGATGGGGAAAGGCAGCAAAGAGCGTAAACTGCCGATCGGGCGCACCGCCGTCACCTGGCTGGAACACTGGCTGGCGATGCGCGATCTGTTCGGGCCGGAAGATGACGCGATGTTCCTGTCCAATCAGGGGCGGCGCATCTCGACGCGCAACGTGCAAAAGCGCTTCGCCGAATGGGGCGTGAAACAGGGCGTCAACAGCCATATTCACCCGCACAAACTGCGTCACTCCTTCGCGACCCACATGCTGGAGTCGAGCGGCGATCTGCGTGCGGTGCAGGAGCTGCTCGGCCACGCCAACCTGACCACCACGCAAATTTATACCCACCTCGACTTTCAACATCTGGCGAACGTGTACGATGCCGCGCATCCGCGCGCCAAACGGGGGAAATCCTGATGCATTTTTATCGCCCGCTGCGCCCGCTGGCGGCGCTGACTTTCGATCTGGACGACACGCTGTATGACAACCGTCCGGTGATCCGGCAAACCGAGCAGCAGTCGGTGGCCTTCCTGCAGAGCTACCATCCCGGCCTGAACAGTTTCCAGTCGGCGGATTTCCACCGCCTGCGCCAGGAGCTGCGCGAGCAGGATCCGGAGATCTACCACGACGTCACCCAGTGGCGCTGGCGCGCCATTCATCTGGCGCTGAGCCGGCAGGGGCTGCGCGACGCCGAAGCGGCGATCGGGGCCGATGCGGCAATGCAAAACTTCGCGCTGTGGCGCAGCCGCATCGAGGTGCCGGAAGCGACCCACGCCACGCTGAAGGCGCTGGCCGCGCGCTACCCGCTGGTGGCGATCACCAACGGCAACGCCGATCCGGCGCAGTGCGGCCTGGACGGCTACTTTCAGTTCGTGCTGCGTTCCGGGCCGGACGGGCGCGCCAAGCCGTATCAGGACATGTATCACCTGGCCGTCGAGCGGCTGGGCGTGGCGCCCGAGCAGATCCTGCACGTGGGCGACGATCTGACTACCGACGTCGCCGGCGCGCTGCGCGCGGGGCTGCAGGCGTGTTGGATCAACGATCGGCAACGCTGCCTGATGCAGGCCGCCGACAGCCGCCTGCTGCCGCATATTGAGATTTCGCAGTTGGCATCGCTGACAGCATTGTTATAATCCCTGCCAGAACTCTGTATAAATTTCCAGTGAAAAACCCGTCACCGGCGGGTTTTCCCTTAACCATTAGTGGTGCCTATGGACGTCTCCGATCTGCTCGACAGCCTGAATGAAAAACAACGTGAAGCCGTGGCGGCGCCGCGCAGCAACCTGTTGGTTCTGGCCGGAGCGGGCAGCGGCAAGACGCGGGTGCTGGTGCATCGCATCGCCTGGCTGCTGTCGGTGGAGAACTGCTCACCGTATTCGATCATGGCGGTGACCTTCACCAACAAGGCGGCGGCGGAAATGCGCCACCGTATCGAACATCTGATCGGCACCAGCCAGGGCGGCATGTGGATCGGCACTTTCCACGGTCTGGCGCACCGCCTGCTGCGCGCTCATCATCTGGAAGCCAACCTGCCGCAGGATTTCCAGATCCTCGACAGCGACGACCAGCTGCGGCTGCTCAAGCGCATCATCAAGGCGCTGAACGTCGACGAGAAGCAGTGGCCGCCGCGTCAGGCGATGTGGTACATCAACGGCAAGAAAGATGAGGGCCTGCGCCCGCAGCACGTCGAAACCTACAACAACCCGGTGGAGGCCACCTGGCTGCGCATCTACCAGGCCTATCAGGAAGCCTGCGATCGCGCGGGGCTGGTGGATTTCGCCGAGCTGCTGCTGCGCGCGCACGAGCTGTGGCTGAACAAGCCGCATATCCTCAACCACTACCGCGAGCGTTTCACCAACGTGCTGGTGGACGAATTCCAGGATACCAACAGCATCCAGTACGCCTGGATCCGTCTGCTGGCGGGCGGCAACAGCAACGTGATGATCGTCGGCGACGATGACCAGTCGATCTACGGCTGGCGCGGCGCGCAGGTGGAAAACATCCAGCGCTTCCTGAAGGATTTCCCCGGCGCGGAAACCATCCGCCTGGAGCAGAACTACCGTTCCACCAGCAACATCCTGAAAGCGGCCAACACCCTGATCGCCAACAACGACGGGCGCATGGGCAAAAACCTGTGGACCGAAGGCGGCGAAGGCGAGCCGATTTCCCTCTACTGCGCCTTCAACGAACTCGACGAAGCGCGCTTCGTGGTCAACCGCATCAAGACCTGGCAAGACAACGGCGGCGCGCTGAACGACTGCGCCATCTTGTACCGCAGCAACGCCCAGTCGCGCGTGCTGGAAGAGGCGCTGCTGCAGACGGCGATGCCGTACCGCATCTACGGCGGCCAACGCTTCTTCGAACGTCAGGAAATCAAGGATGCGCTGGCTTACCTGCGCCTGATCTCCAACCGCAACGACGACGCGGCCTTCGAGCGCGTGGTCAACACTCCGACGCGCGGCATCGGCGACCGCACCCTCGACGTGGTGCGCCAGGCGGCGCGCGATCGCCAACTGACGTTGTGGCAGGCGACGCGCGAACTGATGCAGGACAAGGTTCTGGCCGGCCGCGCCGCGTCGGCGCTGCAGCGCTTCATCGAGCTGGTGGAGTCGCTGGCTCATGAAACCGCCGATATGCCGCTGCACGTGCAGACCGACCGGGTGATCCGCGATTCCGGGTTGTTCATCATGTATGAGCAGGAAAAGGGCGAAAAGGGGCAGGCGCGTATCGAAAACCTTGAGGAACTGGTGACGGCGACGCGCCAGTTCAGCTATCAGGAAGAAGATCAGGATCTGATGCCGCTGCAGGCGTTCCTGTCGCATGCGGCGCTGGAAGCGGGCGAAGGCCAGGCCGACGCCTATCAGGATGCGGTGCAGCTGATGACCCTGCACTCGGCCAAAGGGCTGGAGTTCCCGCTGGTGTTTATCGTCGGCATGGAAGAAGGCATGTTCCCGAGCCAGATGTCGCTGGATGAAGGCGGCCGTCTGGAGGAGGAGCGCCGTCTGGCCTATGTGGGCGTAACGCGCGCCATGCAGAAGCTGACGCTGACCTACGCCGAAACGCGCCGTCTGTACGGCAAAGAGGTTTACCATCGGCCGTCGCGCTTTATCGGCGAACTGCCGGAGGAGTGCGTGGAAGAAGTGCGCCTGCGCGCCAGCGTATCGCGGCCGGTCAATCACCGCCGCATGGGCACGCCGATCAGCGAGAACGACACCGGATACAAGCTGGGTCAGCGCGTGCGCCATCCCAAGTTTGGCGAAGGCACCATCGTCAATCTGGAAGGCAGCGGCGAGCACAGCCGGCTGCAGATCGCCTTCCCGGGCGAAGGCATCAAGTGGCTGGTGGCGGCCTACGCTCGGCTGGAAACGGTATAAAGAGAGGGGCGATTTGCAGGAGTTTCAGCCCCTGCAATCGTTCATCATCAGTGAGGGTAGCGATCGCCGACCTGCGCGGTGGCATACCAGCGCATCACCGCTTCGGTGCCTTCGCCGCCTTCCTGCGGCGCCCACGGCATGCAGTCTTCTTCGGTCAGCGCCTGATACGGACCCCGCTTCACTTCGAACACCACGCCGCCGGCATCGACCGACAGCACCGCATGCCAGGTAAATGCCGGCATCTCCAGCACTTTGGTTTCTTCGCCGAGCAGGGTGCGCTGCGTCACGACGCCGTCATCGTTGAACTGCAGCACGACAAAACGGCCGCGCAGCGGCGTCAGCAGCTCCCAGGTTTGCGGGTGGCGGTGCGGGCGGATATAGGTGCCGGGTTCCATGGCGATCGCCAGGCGTTGCACCGGGTCGCTCAGCTCTTCGTGTAAGGTGCGGTGCGCGCGCAGGCGGGGCACGCTGGCGGCCTGTTCGCTCATCGCGGTCAGTTCATGGGCGGTAATCTGTTTCATCGTTTAAATCCGCATGCTTGTCGTACCATTAGGGTGATGTCATCTTAGCAACATTCTTGGTGGCGGTAAGCGATCGCCGCGACTTTTTCAGTACGGTTTAAGCGCCATTTCTGCCATTGATCATCGTGATGATTTGTTGCGCAATTATCCCGCCTAACGTGTTGACAGGCTTTTTCTTCTCGGCGTAACATGCGCGCACTATTATCATTGAGGACAGACGCCTTGGACACACCCAGTAGATACTGGCTCACTGACCTGCGCCGCAGGTATAACTTCTAAGGCTCTCCGTTTTTGCTGATAGCCTTCGTGGTTGTCGGCGACCCCGCAAAGCGTCGCTATGAGTCAGATCTCTTCATGGTCTGAAACAATCGGTGATACGCATCCCCTCTGTTTCTGTGCTTCAACGCGTTGTCCGCACCCGTTACCTTCACGGAGTTTTGGCACATGCTGAGCGCTTTTAAATTAGATAACCGCCGCTTGTCCCGTCTGGAACTGGACGACTCGGATGATCTCACGTCATCGCTGTGGGTTGATCTGGTCGAGCCGGAAGAGGGCGAGCGTGAGCGCGTGCAGAATGAGCTGGGACAAAGCCTGGCGACGCGTCCCGAACTGGACGACATCGAAGCCTCCGCCCGTTTCTTCGAAGACGAAGACGGTCTGCATATCCACTCCTTCTTCTACTTCGAAGATGCGGAAGATCACGCCGGCAACTCCACGGTGGCCTTCACCATCCGCGACGGCCGCCTGTATACCCTGCGTGAGCGTGAACTACCGGCGTTTCGCCTGTACCGCATGCGCGCCCGCAACCAGACCATGCTCGAAGGCAACGCCTACGAACTGCTGCTGGATTTGTTCGAAACCAAGATTGAACAGCTGGCGGACGAGATAGAGAACATCTACAGCGATCTGGAACAGCTCAGCCGGGTGATCATGGAAGGGCATCAGGGCGACGAATACGACGCCGCGCTGTCGACGCTGGCGGAGCTGGAAGATATCGGCTGGAAGGTGCGTTTGTGTCTGATGGATACCCAGCGCGCGCTCAACTTCCTGGTGCGCAAGGCGCGTTTGCCGACCGGCCAACTGGAGCAGGCGCGTGAAGTGCTGCGCGACATCGAATCCCTGCTGCCGCACAACGAATCGCTGTTCCAGAAGGTGAACTTCCTGATGCAGGCGGCGATGGGTTTCATCAATATCGAACAGAACCGCATCATCAAGATCTTCTCGGTGGTGTCGGTGGTGTTCCTGCCGCCTACGCTGGTGGCCTCCAGCTACGGCATGAACTTTGAATTCATGCCGGAACTGAAATGGTCGTTCGGCTACCCGGGCGCCATCACCTTGATGATCCTGGCGGGCCTGGCCCCTTACCTGTACTTCAAGCGCAAGAACTGGCTGTAACCCGGCGGCGCCGGGCTCAGCGCAGCTTGCGCTGGGTATAGAGCGCGTCGAGGGTGAACAGGATCAGCGCCGCCCAGATAAAGCCGAAGGTCACCAGCTTGTCCTGGCCGATGGTCTCGCCGTAGAAGGTGACCGCCAGCAGGAACATCAGCGTCGGGCCGAGATACTGGAAGAAACCGAGCGTCGACAGGCGCAGCCGGGTAGCCGCCGCGGTGAAGCACAGCAGCGGCACGGTGGTGACGATGCCGGCGGCGACCAGCAGCAGATTCAGCGACCACGGGTTGGCGCTCAGGTGGCTGGTGGGGCTGTCGGCGAACAGGAACAGGTAGCCCGCCGCCACCGGCAGCAGCCACAGCGTTTCAATCAGCATGCCGGTCTGCGCGTCGATGGCGATTTTTTTGCGCAGCAGGCCGTAGAAGGCGAAGCTGAACGCCAACCCCAGACCGATGATCGGCAACGAACCGAACTGCCAGAGCTGCACCAGCACCCCGGTGAACGCCAGCGCCACCGCCACCCACTGCATGCGGCGGAAACGTTCGCCGAGAAACAGCATCCCCAGCAGCACGTTAACCAGCGGGTTGATGAAGTAGCCCAGGCTGGCTTCCAGCATATGGTGATTGTTCACCGCCCAGATGAACAGCAGCCAGTTGCCGCCGATCAACAGCGCGGTGACCGCCAGCAACAGCAGCCGTTTGCGGTTTTGGCAGGCGGCGCGCACTTTCGGCCAGTTGCGGCCCAGCGAGATCAGCGCCAGCATGAAGAAAAACGACCAGATGATCCGGTGGGTGAGGATCTCGTCCGCGGACACTTGCTGGATCAGTTTGAAATAGGCCGGGGCGATGCCCCACATAAAATAGGCGGCCAGGGCGAAGAAAATGCCCTGACGCGTTTGCTTTGCGTCCATGACGTCACTCTGGTGGGGAACGTAAGATGCGGTGAGTGTACTGAAGTCGCTCACCGCACACAATCATCAGCCGACCAGATAGGTGGCGGTGGCGGTCGCGATATGCAGGCCGTCGTGGTTATGCAGTTCTACGCGCGCGACGGCGACCTTGTTGCCGCTGCGCAGCACGCTGGCGGAGGCGACGAAGTGTTCGCCGCGGCCGGGGCGCAGATAGTCGACGCGCAGATCGATGGTGCCCATGCGCGACAGTTTGGCGGCGATCTCTTCTTCGATCAGCGGTTCCAGGCGCGTCAGCACGCCGCCGGCGCAAGCCAGCCCGGCGGCGACGTCCAGCACCGCGGCGATCACGCCGCCGTGCAGAATTTCCTGTGCGGCGTTGCCCACCAGCTTGCGCTGGTTGGTGAAGCTCAGTTCGACGTAGTCATCGTCGAAGCGGCGCAGCTCCAGGCCAAGCTCGCGGTTGAACGGCATGTGGTAGACAAAAATTTCGCCGATCTTGCGGCGGGCGGCTTCCAGGGTCAGTGGTGTGGTCGACATAGCGGGGTTCCGTTTTTCTTTTGCGTTTTAAGGGAGCTAACTGGTCAGTCCAGGTTAATGGAATGTTGATTTTATGCTTAACCTTTGTTGCTTTCCAGACTATTCCAATAAAACCGGACTGCGCTGCGGTAAAGCCTCCTTTGTGTGTAAAATGGCCTGATTTTTTCCGGGCTTGCCCTTTTTCGTTGGAGTGAGGAGAGGTTATGCGCATTTTGTCAGGGATCGTTTCCGCCACGCTGCTGATGCCGGCGCTGGCATTGGCTGAGGAAGCCAAAGAGCAGCAGATTCACGATAGGCCGGCGGTGCGCGGCAGCATTATCGCCAACCTGCTGCAGGAGCACGATAATCCGTTCACGCTGTATCCTTACGATCCCAATTACCTGTTGTACACCGACACCAGCGATATCAACAAAGAAGCCATCAAGACGTACAACTGGGCCGACAAGGCGCGCAAGGACGAGGTGAAATACCAGCTTAGCTTGGCGTTTCCGCTGTGGCGGGGCATTGCCGGCGACAATTCGGTGCTCGGCGCGTCTTATACTCAGCGCTCCTGGTGGCAATTGTCCAACCGCGGCGAGTCTTCGCCGTTCCGCGAGACCAACTACGAGCCGCAACTGTTCGTGGGGTGGGCGACCGATTACCGCTTTGCCGGTTGGACGCTGCGCGATGTTGAAATCGGCGTTAACCATCAGTCTAACGGCCGCTCGGACCCGACGTCGCGCAGCTGGAATCGCGGTTATGCGCGGCTGATGGCGCAAAACGGCAATTGGCAGGTGGATCTCAAGCCCTGGTTCCGTTTCTCGGAGAGCTCGAGCAACGACGACAACCCGGACATCACCAAATACATGGGATACTACCGGTTGAAGGTCGGTTACGCCTGGGGCGACAGCGTGTTCAGCGTCGACAGCCACTACAACTGGAACAGCGGCTACGGCGGCGCGGAATTGGGCTGGAGCTACCCGATCACCCGCAACGTGCGATTCTATACCCAGGTGTTCAGCGGCTACGGCGAATCGCTGATCGACTACAACTTCCGGCAGACACGGGTGGGCGTTGGTGTCATGCTGAACGATATTATGTAATCATACCCGGTGGGTGTGTACCGATGAAAAAATGGGGAAGTGTGTGTCAACCGCAGCAGTGATTAACAGAGAGTTGCTGGCCGAGCAGGTATTGCGCGATACCTTCGGCTACCAGCAATTCCGTCCGGGCCAACAAACGATTATCAATGCCGCGATCGGCGGGCAGGATTGCCTGGTGGTGATGCCGACCGGCGGCGGCAAGTCGTTGTGCTACCAAATCCCGGCGCTGGTGATGGACGGCCTGACCCTGGTGGTTTCCCCGCTTATCTCGCTGATGAAGGACCAGGTCGACCAACTGTTGGCCTACGGCGTTTCCGCCGCCTGCTACAACTCGACGCAAACCCGCGAGGAGCAGTTGGACGTCATGGCCGGCTGCCGCAACGGCACCATCAAGATGCTGTACATTGCGCCGGAACGGCTGATGATGGAAAGCTTCCTCAACCTGCTCGATCACTGCCCGCCGGCGATGCTGGCGGTGGATGAGGCGCACTGCATCTCGCAGTGGGGCCATGACTTCCGGCCGGAATATCGCGCGCTGGGCCAGCTGAAACAGCGCTTCCCGGCGATGCCGGTGATCGCGTTGACCGCCACCGCCGACGAAGCCACGCGCGGCGATATCGTGCGCCTGCTGTCGCTGCAGGATCCGCTGGTGCAGGTCAGCAGCTTCGACCGGCCGAACATCCGCTACACGCTGGTGGAAAAATTCAAACCGCTCGATCAGCTGTGGCGCTTCGTGCAGGATCAGCGCGGCAAGAGCGGCATTATCTATTGCAACAGCCGCGCCAAGGTGGAAGACACCGCCGCGCGCCTGCAAAGCCGTGGGCTGAGCGTCGGCGCCTACCACGCCGGGCTGGACAACGAGCGCCGCGCCCAGGTGCAGGAAGCGTTCCAGCGTGACGATCTGCAGGTGGTGGTGGCCACCGTCGCCTTCGGCATGGGCATCAACAAACCCAACGTGCGCTTCGTGGTGCATTTCGACATCCCGCGCAATATCGAATCCTATTATCAGGAGACCGGCCGCGCCGGGCGCGACGGCCTGCCGGCCGAAGCCATCCTGCTGTACGATCCGGCCGACATGGCCTGGCTGCGCCGCTGTCTGGAGGAGAAACCCGCCGGGCAACAGCTGGACATCGAGCGCCACAAGCTGAATGCCATGGGGGCGTTCGCCGAGGCGCAAACCTGCCGCCGCCTAGTGCTGCTCAACTACTTTGGCGAAGGCAAGCACGAGAACTGCGGCAACTGCGATATCTGCCTCGATCCGCCCAAGCGCTACGACGGGCTGGAGGACGCGCGCAAGGCGCTGTCATGCGTGTATCGCGTCGGTCAGCGCTTTGGCCTCGGGTACATCGTGGAAGTGCTGCGCGGCTCCAACAACCAGCGTATCCGCGAATACGGTCACGACAAGCTGCCGGTGTACGGCATCGGCCGCGATCAGACCACCGAACACTGGACCAGCGTGCTGCGTCAGCTGATCCACCTGGGCTTTATCACCCAGAACATCGCCATGCACTCAGCGCTGCAATTGACCGAGGCGGCGCGTCCGGTGTTGCGCGGCGAGGTGGCGCTGCAGCTGGCGGTGCCGCGTATTCAGAGCCTGAAGTCGCGCAGCAGCGCCAACCAGAAATCCTACGGCGGCAATTACGATCGCAAGCTGTTCGCCAAGCTGCGCAAACTGCGCAAATCGATCGCCGACGAAGAAAACATTCCGCCTTACGTGGTGTTCAACGACGCCACGCTGCTGGAAATGGCCGAACAGATGCCGATCAAGGCCGGCGATCTGCTGAGCGTCAACGGCGTCGGCCAGCGCAAACTGGAGCGTTTCGGCGCGCCCTTTATGGCGATGATCCGCGACCATCTCGACAATGACGAAGACTGAGGGCGATATATCATGCTGATGCTGTTTCTCACCGTGGCGCTGGTGCATCTGATTGCGCTGATGAGCCCGGGGCCGGACTTCTTTTTCGTGTCGCAAACCGCCGCCAGCCGCTCGCGCCGCGAGGCGATGATGGGCGTGGTCGGCATTTCGCTCGGCATCGTGGTATGGGCCGGCGTGGCGTTGATGGGGCTGCATCTGATCCTGCAGAAGATGGCCTGGTTGCATCAGATCATCATGGTTGGCGGCGGCATTTACCTGTGCTGGATGGGGTGGCAACTGCTGCGTTCCGCGCGGGCGCAGCAAGCGCAGCCGGCGGCGGAGGCCCAGGTGGCGTTGCCGAAGGCCGGGCGCAGCTTTATTCGCGGCTTCCTGACCAATTTGTCCAACCCGAAAGCGGTGATCTATTTCGGCAGCGTGTTCTCGCTGTTCGTCGGCGACAGCGTCGGCGCCGGAGCGCGCTGGGGGCTGTTCTTGCTGATTGTCGCCGAGACCTTCGTCTGGTTCAGCCTGGTGGCGGTGGTGTTTGCGCTGCCGGCGATGCGCCGCGGCTATCAGCGGTTGGCCAAGTGGATAGACGGTGTGGCGGGCGTGCTGTTTACCGGCTTCGGGTTACATCTGATATTTACCCGCTAACCGCAGTGAAATGCCCAAGGCCGAGCAGCGATGCCCGGCCTTTTTTGTCAGGCTTTGCGGGCGGTCGCCAGCAGCCCCGCCACCAGAATGAACAGCGAACCGAACAGTCGGTTGAGCAGCTGCATCTGGCGCGGCGTTCTCAGCCAGCCGGCGATGCGCGTCGCCAGGGTGGCGTAACCGATCATCACCAGAATATCCACCACCACGGTGGTGACGCCGAGCACCAGATACTGCTCAGCCTGGGGCTGATTGGGCAAGATGAACTGCGGGAACAGTGCGGCGAGGAACACGATGCTTTTCGGGTTGGTCAGGTTGACCAGCACCGCGCGGCGGAACAGACGGCGGCGCGGCATGCTGCCCGCCAGCGCATGCAGATCCAGCGCCCCGGCGGCGCGCCATTGCTGGATGCCGAGCCACACCAGGTAGGCGGCGCCCAGCCATTTCAGCAGCTCGAACGCCAGCAGCGATTGCGATATCAGCGCGCCGAGGCCGATGCCCACCAGCACGATGTGCGCGCTCAACCCGACCTGCAGCCCGGCGATCGACGCGGCGGCGCCGCGATAGCCGTGGCTGATGCCGGTGCTCATGGTATTGATGGCGCCTGAACCGGGGGAGAGGCTCAGGATAAGCGTGGTCAGCAGATAGGTTAACCACCAGTCCAAGGTCATGGTGCTTCGGCTCCCTGAAAGTGTCGTTTTGTGCCACAATGCGCCGAGGCGGCGCCGTTTTTGTAAGAATTGAATCACAATACGCTAGTATGATTTCTTGTGCCAGCGGTCACATTTTTCCGCCGGCCCCACAGGGAAAACGCTCTCGATGACCTCGTTCACTCTCAGCTCCGATGACTGGTTAACGCGTGAAACGCAGTTCGCTGCCTTCGCCACCGGGCCGCTGCTGGATTTCTGGCGGCAGCGCGAAGAAGGCGAATTCAGCGGCGTGGACGGCGTGCCGATCCGCTTTGTGCGCTTCAGTTCCGCGCGGCATCAGCGCGTGGTGGTGGTCAGCCCCGGCCGCATCGAAAGCTATGTGAAATACCCCGAGGTGGCCTACGATCTGTTCCACTGCGGCTACGACGTGGTGATCGTCGATCATCGCGGCCAGGGGCGTTCCGGGCGTTTACTGGCGGATACGCACCGCGGTCATGTGGTAAACTTCGCCGACTACGTGGACGATTTCGAGCAGCTGTGGCTGCGCGAGGTCGAATCGCGCGGTTATCGGCAGCGCTTCGCGCTGGCGCATTCGATGGGCGGCGCGATCCTGGCGCAGTTCCTGCAGCGCCGGCCGCAGGCGTTCGACGCGGCGGCGTTTTGCGCGCCGATGTTCGGCATCCGGTTGCCGATGCCGGGTTGGCTGGCCGATCGCATTCTCGACTGGGCGGAGATCCGCCCGGCGATCCGCGATTATTACGCGGTGGGCACCGGCCAGTGGCGTCCGTTGCCCTATGTGGTCAACGTGTTGACCCATAGCCGCGAGCGTTACCGGCGCAGCCTGCGCTATTATGCCGATTACCCCGAGCTGCAGGTGGGCGGGCCGACCTACCATTGGGTGCGGGAGAGCATCCGCGCCGGCCGGCAGATTATCGCGCAGGCCGGGGAGATCACCACGCCGCTGTTGCTTTTGCAGGCCGGTGAAGAACGGGTAGTCGACAACCGTTCGCACCAGGCTTTTTGTCAGGCTCTGTCAGACGCGGGGCGCCCTTGCGAAGGGGGGCTCCCGTGGGTTATCAACGGCGCACGCCATGAGATCCTGTTCGAGCGGGACGCGCTGCGCGCCGAAGCACTGAACGCAATTCTGCGCTTCTTTGCTCAACACTTAGGCGGCGCGCTGCCGCCGACAACTCCATCAGAGGTTAGAACATAACGCTATGTATCACGTCGTCGCTTCCGATTTAGATGGCACGCTGCTGTCTCCCGACCATACCCTGTCGCCGTACGCTAAAGAAACGCTGAAGTTGCTGACTCAGCGCGGCGTGCATTTCGTGTTCGCTACCGGCCGCCACCATATCGACGTGGCGCAGATCCGCGACAGCCTGGAGATCAGCGCCTTTATGATCACTTCCAACGGCGCACGGGTGCACAACACCGCCGGCGAACTGATTTTCAGCCACAACCTGGACGGAGATATCGCCCGCGATCTGTACGGCATGCTGCACGACGATCCGGATATCACCACCAACGTCTACCGTAACGACGATTGGTTTACCAACCGCGAAAGCCCGGAGCAGGAAGAATTCTTCCAGGAGTCGGTGTTCAAATATCAGCTGTTTGAGCCGGGCCTGCTGGAAACCGACGGCGTCTGCAAGGTTTACTTCACCTGTGAAGATCACGAGCGGTTGCTGCAGGTGGAAGACGCCATCAACGCGCGCTGGGGCGATCGGGTCAACGTCAGCTTCTCGTTCCCGACCTGCCTGGAAGTAATGGCGGGCGGCGTGTCGAAAGGGCATGCGCTGGAAGAAGTGGCCAAGATCATCGGCTATACGCTGCAAGAGTGCATCGCCTTCGGCGACGGCATGAACGATCTGGAGATGTTGTCGATGGCCGGCAAGGGCTGCATCATGCGCGACGCGCATCAGCGCCTGAAGGACATGCTGCCGGAGCTGGAAGTGATCGGTTCCAACGTCGATAACGCGGTGCCGCACTACCTGCGCAAGATGTTCCTCTGAAATAACCTTTAAATAATAAGGGCGCCTTGCGGCGCCCTTGGTATTACTTGTGCTGGCCCTGCTTCTGCAGGAACTGCACGCCCTTGTCCGGGAAGTCGGTGAACACGCCGTCGACGCCGGCCTGGTTGTAAATCACGTCATACAGCTGGTTTACGTCGGTCACATACTTCGGCAGCGCATCGGCGCGGATGGTGAACGGATGCACCGCCAGCTTGCTGGCGTGCGCTTCTTTCACCATGTCGGTCAGCACGATGTGGCCCGGCTTGGATTGATCCGCCACCACCAGCATGTGGTAGTCCGGCCCGATGCCGTCGGCATACTGAGCGATTTTCTTCATCGCGCCCGGTTTGAACATCCAGTCGTAGTCGTATTCCACCCACTTGCCGTCGGCTTTCTGCTCGTAGGTTTCCTGCCAGTCGTTATAGGCGATCAGCTGCACCAGCTTCAGATCCATGCCCAGCTTCGGTTCCAGCTCGTTCTTGATGCGTTTGAGCTCGTTGGCGTCGAAGCACTGCAGGTAGACGTTGTCGTTCTTGCCGGTGTAGCCGTACTGCTTGAGCACCGCCAGCACTTTGCTGGAGATGTCTTTGCCTTCCTGTTTGTGGAACCACGGCGCCTTGATTTCAGGGTAGATGCCGATGTTCTTGCCGGTCGAATGGTTCAGACCCTGCACGAACTCGATCTCTTCCTGGAAGGTGTGCACGCGGAAGTCGGATTTGCCCATCGGGAAGCGGCCAGGGTAGCCCTGCACTTTCTTGCCGTTTTCGATTTCAAAGCCTTCGGTGAACTTCAGCGATTTGATCTCCGCTAGCGTAAAGTCGATGGCGTAATAACGGCCGTCTTTGCGCGCGCGGTCCGGGAAGCGTTCGGCGACGTCGGTGACGCGATCGAGGTAATGGTCGTGCAGCACCACCAGCTCGTTGTCTTTGGTCATCACCAGATCTTGTTCGAGGTAATCGGCGCCTTGCGCGTAGGCCATCGCCTTCGCCGGCAGAGTGTGTTCCGGCAGGTAGCCGCTGGCGCCGCGGTGGGCGATCACCACTTTGTCCGCCGCCTGCGCGGCGCTGACCATTGAGGTGGCGAGAATGATCCCTGTCAGCAGGGCTTTGACTTGAGTCCGCATTCCGTTTTCTCCATGTTGTTGGGGGCAGGGTAGTAAAAAGGCCGCAGGGCGGCCTTTAAATCATGCAAAAGTCGTGTGACGCTTAGCCGCGTTTGCCGGCTGCGATTTCCGCGTGGTGTTTCTTTTCGTTCAGCATGGTCAGCAGCAGCAGGATAACCGCCAGCACGCCGCCGCCGATCATCACCATGAAGCCGCCGTCCCAACCGAAGAAGTCTACGGTGTAGCCGACGATGGCACTGGCCGCGACCGAGCCGCCCAGGTAGCCGAACAGGCCGGTGAAGCCCGCGGCGGTGCCGGCGGCTTTCTTCGGCGCCAGCTCCAGTGCGTGCAGGCCGATCAGCATCACCGGGCCGTAGATCAGGAAGCCGATGACCAGCATACAGATCATGTCTACGGTCGGGTTACCGGCCGGGTTCATCCAGAACACCACGGTGGCGATGGTCACCAGCGTCATGAAGAACACGCCGGTGGCGCCGCGGTTGCCTTTGAACACTTTGTCCGACATCCAGCCGCACAGCAGGGTGCCCGGGATACCGGCGTATTCGTACAGGAAGTAAGCCCAGGAAGACTTGTCCAGCGCGAAGTGCTTCACTTCTTTCAGGTAAGTCGGCGACCAGTCCAGAATGCCGTAACGCAGCAGGTAGACGAACACGTTGGCGACCGCGATGTACCACAGCAGCTTGTTCGGCAGGATGTACTGCATGAAGATCTGCTTGGCGGTCAGCTCTTCTTCGTCTTTTTCGCTGTAGTCGTCCGGGTAGTCGTTTTTGTACTCTTCAATCGGCGGCAGGCCGCAGGATTGCGGGGTGTCGCGCATCAGGGCGAAGGCGATCAGAGCCACCAGGATGGCGCCGAAGGCCGGCATGTACAGCGCCGCGTGCCAGTCGTTGAACCAGGCCATGCCCAGCAGGAACAGCAGCGGCGGCAGGCCGCCACCCACGTTGTGGGCGCAGTTCCAGATGGAAACGATGCCGCCGCGTTCTTTCTGCGACCACCAGTGCACCATGGTGCGGCCGCACGGCGGCCAACCCATGCCCTGGAACCAGCCGCACAGGAACAGCAGGACGAACATGATGGCGATGCTGGAGGTGGCCCACGGCACGAAGCCCATGAACAACATCACCGCCGCCGCCAGGATCAGGCCGGCAGGCAGGAACACTCGCGGGTTGGAACGGTCGGAGACCGAACCCATGATGAATTTGGAGAAGCCGTAGGCGATGGAGATGCCCGACAGCGCGAAGCCGAGGTCGCCGCGGCTGAAGCCTTGTTCGATCAGGTAAGGCATGGCCAGGGTGAAGTTCTTACGCACCAGATAGTAAGCGGCGTAACCGAAGAAGATCCCCAGGAAAATTTGCCAGCGCAGCTTACGGTAGAGCGGGTCTACCTTATCGCTCGGCACACGGGCGATGTGTGCGGCCGGCTTAAAAATACTCAACATGAGCGCCTCCGATGGCTTTATCTGTTATCACATCAATATGACCTTTTACGTTCATTTGATGATTGAGCGGATATCGAATGTAGTGTTTTTGTGTTCCATAACGAGCGCCATTGTCATCAAATACGCCTGGTGTCGCTGTGACGAATGGCGCAATTGTTACACTTTCATGAAACCACGGCGGATTTTGAGCGATTCGTTAACGTTATGAAATAGAAAAACGTCCAAAAATCGTGATTATGATCACATTGATGGTTTTTTGTGGACATTTTTATTTCGTTTTATGTTCGTTCTTGTTCCTTATCAAACAAAGACCCTAATAACCGTGGCTCAATAGGCTCATAACTACCGATCCTGAGGGAGCGACATGAGCAGCTATTTTGACGGCGGCGAAACGGATGTGATCATCATCGGCGGCGGCGCCACCGGCGCAGGCATTGCCCGCGATTGTGCGCGGCGCGGCTTGCGCTGCATTTTGCTGGAGCGTCACGACATCGCCACCGGTGCCACCGGCCGCAACCACGGCTTGCTGCACAGCGGCGCGCGCTATGCGGTGACCGACGGCGAGTCGGCGCGCGAGTGCATCGAAGAGAACCGCATCCTGAAACGCATCGCGCATCACTGTATCGAGCGCACCGATGGGCTGTTCATCACCCTGCCGCAGGACTCGCTGGACTATCAGCAGCAGTTTATCGCCGCCTGCCGCCAGGCCGACATCGACGCCGAGGCGATCGACCCGCAGCTGGCGCTGCGGCTGGAGCCGGCGGCTAACCCGGCGCTGATCGGCGCGGTGCGGGTGCCGGACGGCACCGTCGATCCTTTCCGGCTGACCGCCGCCAACATGCTGGACGCGCGCGAACACGGCGCGCAGATCCTGACTTACCACCAGGTGGTGGGGCTGCTGCGCAGCGGCGACCGGGTGACGGGCGTGCGCGTTTACGACCATCAGAATCAGCGGCGCTATGAGCTGCACGCACCGGTGGTGGTCAACGCCGCCGGCATCTGGGGCCAGCAGATCGCCGAATACGCCGATTTGCGCATCCGCATGTTCCCAGCCAAGGGAGCGCTGCTGATCCTCGGTCACCGCATCAACAATATGGTGATCAACCGTTGCCGCAAACCGGCGGACGCCGACATCCTGGTGCCGGGCGACACCATCTCGCTGATCGGCACCACCTCGACCCATATCGACTACGACCAAATCGATAACATGCTGGTGACGCCGCAGGAGGTGGACATTCTGATCCGCGAAGGGGCGCTGCTGGCGCCCACCCTGGCGCAGACCCGCATTCTGCGCGCCTATGCCGGGGTGCGGCCGCTGGTGGCCAGCGACGACGATCCCAGCGGGCGCAACGTCAGTCGCGGCATCGTGCTGCTCGATCACGCCAGCCGCGACGGGCTGGAAGGGTTTATCACCATCACCGGCGGCAAGCTGATGACCTATCGTCTGATGGCGGAGTGGGCCACCGACAAGGTGTGCGAAAAGCTTGGCGTAAACCGCCCGTGCACCACCGCGCAGGACGCGTTGCCCGGATCCCGCCAGTCGGCGGAGGAAACGGTGCGCAGCGTGGTCTCACTGCCCGCCAGCATTCGCGGCTCGGCGATCTACCGGCACGGCGATCGCGCCAGCCAGGTGCCGGCGGCCGATCGGCTCGACACCAGCCTGGTGTGCGAATGCGAGGCGGTGACCGCCGGGGAAGTGCGCTATGCCGTCAACTCGCTGACCGTCAATAACCTGGTGGATCTGCGCCGCCGCACCCGCGTCGGCATGGGCACCTGCCAGGGCGAACTCTGCGCCTGCCGCGCCGCCGGGCTGTTGACGCGTTTTAACGTCAGCACGCCGCAGCAATCCATCGCGCAACTGTCGCAGTTCCTCAACGAACGCTGGAAAGGCGTACGGCCGATCGCCTGGGGCGATGCGCTGCGCGAGAGCGAATTCACCAGTTGGGTTTACCAGGGATTATGCGGGCTTGAAGCCCAGGCCGACCAGGAGCAGGAGGCGGATGATGCGATTTGACGTCGTGGTGATTGGCGGTGGTCTGGCGGGCCTGAGCTGCGCCATTGCCGTGGCCGAACAGGGCAAGCGCTGCGCGGTGGTCAGTTCTGGCCAGAGCGCGCTCTACTTCTCCTCCGGCTCGCTCGATCTGCTGGCGAGATTGCCGGACGGCACGCCGGTCGAGATGCCGCTGGCGGCGTTGCCGCAGCTGGCGCAACAGGCGCCGCAGCATCCGTACGCCCTGATCGGGCCCGGCCGGGTGGCGGCGCTGTCCGCCGCCGCGCAGCGGCTGCTGGAACGCTGCGGGCTGAATCTGCAGGGCGAGGGGGTGAACAACCATCTGCGCATTACGCCGCTCGGCACGCGCCGCGCCACCTGGCTCAGCCCGCAGGCGATCCCGACGCTGCCGCTGACCGGCCAACTGCCGTGGCGGCGCATTGCGGTGATCGGCATCGAAGGGTTCCTCGACTTCCAACCGCAGATGGCCGCCGACGCCCTGAGCCGAGAGCTCGGCGTGCAGACGGACGTGGCCTATCTGCACATGCCGGCGCTGGACAGATTGCGCAATAACCCCAGCGAGTTTCGTGCGGTGAACATCGCCCGGGTACTGGATTTGATGGAAAGCCTGCCGCCGATGGCCGAAGAGCTGCGGCGGCTGGCGGGCGAGGCCGAGGCGCTCTTCCTGCCGGCCTGTCTGGGCCTGGAGGACGACGCGTCGCTGGCGGTGTTGCAGGATGCGGTCGGCAAGCCGATCCGACTGCTGCCGACGTTGCCGCCTTCGGTGCCCGGCATGCGCTTGCATCAGGCGCTGCGGCGGCGTTTCCAGCAGTTGGGCGGCGTTTTCATGCCGGGCGACAGCGTGCTGCGCGCCGAGAGCGAAGCCGGCCGCGTCACCGGTTTGTACACCCGCAACCACGGCGATATTCCGCTGCGAGCGCAGCAGGTGGTGCTGGCCAGCGGCAGCTTCTTCAGCAATGGACTGGTGGCCGATTTCGACGGGGTGCGCGAACCGATCTTCGGGCTGGACGTACACAGTCGGGCGGATCGCGCCGACTGGAGCCGACGCGAGCTGTTCGCGCCGCAGCCTTACCTGCAGTTCGGCGTGCGTACCGACGGCAGACTGCGGGCAATGAAGCAGGGAGTGCCGTTCGACAACCTGTACGCCATCGGTGCGGTCGCCGGCGGCTACGATCCGCTGCAGCAGGGCTGCGGCGCCGGCGTGTCATTGATCGGCGCGCTGCACGTCGCGCAGCAGATCGCCGCGGAGGAGAACGTATGAGCCTGCATCGGGACCACAGCTTTGAAAGCTGCATCAAATGCACCGTCTGCACCACTTACTGCCCGGTCGCCAAAGTGAACCCGCTCTATCCGGGGCCGAAACAGGCGGGGCCGGACGGCGAACGGCTGCGGCTGAAAGACCCGGCGCTGTACGACGAAGCGCTGAAATACTGCACCAACTGCAAGCGTTGTGAAGTGGCCTGCCCGTCCGACGTCAAAATCGGCGACATCATTCAGCGCGCCCGCGCCGACTTCGCCCAGAGCAAGCCGACGCTGCGCGATGCCATCCTCAGCCATACCGATATCATGGGATCGCTGTCGACGCCGTTTGCGCCGATCGTCAACGCCGCCACCGGGTTGAAACCGGTGCGCAAGCTGCTGGACAAGGCGCTGAAGATCGATCACCGGCGCGAACTGCCGAAATATTCCTTCGGCACCTTCCGCCGCTGGTACCGGCAACAGGCGCAGGCTCAGCAGCGTTACGCCGAGCAGGTGGCATTCTTCCACGGTTGCTTCGTCAACTATAACCACCCGCAGCTGGGCAAGGATTTGGTCCGGGTGTTCAACGCGCTGGATATCGGCGTGCAACTGCTGAAACGCGAGAAATGCTGCGGCGTGCCGCTGATCGCCAACGGGTTTATCGAGCAGGCCAAGAAGCAGGCCAGGGTTAACGCCGAGTCGCTGCATGAAACGGTGCTGGAGCGCGGCATTCCGGTAGTGGCGACCTCATCGAGCTGCACCTTCACCCTGCGCGACGAATACCCCCACTTGCTGGACGTAGACACCACCCCGGTGCGCGATCGGGTGGAGCTGGCGACGCGCTATCTCTATCGCCTGATCAATCAGGGGCGCAGCCTGCCGCTGAAACGCACGTCGCTGCGGGTGGCGTATCACACGCCTTGCCATATGGAGAAGATGGGCTGGACCGCCTACACCCTGGAGCTGCTGCGGCAGATACCGGGGCTGGAGCTGGTGGTGCTGGATTCGCAGTGCTGCGGCATCGCCGGCACCTACGGGTTCAAATCGGAGAACTACGCCACGTCGCAAGGCATCGGCGTGCCGCTGTTCCGGCAGATAGAAGAGAGCGGGGTGGATCTGGTGGTGACCGACTGCGAGACCTGCAAATGGCAGATAGAAATGTCCACCAGCAAGCGCTGCGAACATCCGATCACCCTGCTGGCGCAGGCGTTGGCATAAAACGAAAGGGCCGGCAGGCCGGCCCCTGCGGGATTACTGTTTCAGCTTCAGGGTAGAGATGATGCCTTCGGCTTCAGTCTGCGCCTGCTGCTGATTGTCTGCCGGCAGCGTTACCTGGATGGTCAGCATGTTGTTGTTCAGCGAACCGATCAGGACGGAAGAATAAGCCTTTTCACCGCCGCTGGTGATGATGCTGTCCAGCTGACGCAGCGGCACGCCGTTGACGTCGAGCGCCTTGTTGGTGATCACCTGCAGGTTGGCGTCACGCGCGCGCTGGGTATTCTCCAGGCGTTTGGCCAGAGTCTCCAGGCTGTCGGCGGTCTTGTCGCCCAAGATGACGATCACCGCGCGCTGACCGGTGCTGTCTGCGTAAACATGCATGTTGTTGGCCTGGTTGCCCAGCTTGCCGCTCTGATCCGCCATGCCGACCGGCAGGGTGAACGCCAGTTTACCGTCCAGCAGGCTCACCTGCTGCCCGGCCGGCGCGCTGGCCGCCGCGCCGTCTGGCGCTGCCTTGGTGTCTTTGGTTTCGCCGTCGCAGGCCGCGAGGCCAAGCGCCAGCAGGCTGATACCCATCAATTTCGCTACTTTACGCATCGGGCTTCCTTCTTCCTTTCCGGTAGGGATTCACTGTCGTATCGCAACCTATTCCAGGTTGAAATGCAAGGCAGATGTTGTCACAAGTTTTTTTCCAGTAATAGCCGATAATCAGCCACTTCGCCTTTCTTTTCCAGCTGAACAATCTGATAGTGGTGGGCGATCAGCATCGTCAGCATGGCGCGGAACCGGTTACGGGTTTTGACCGTCAGTTGGCGATAGCCCTGCGCCCGCGCCCAACGTTCCTGTTCAGCCAACAAGGCCTGCGCCACGCCGTGGCGACGAAATGCCGGCAGCACGCCGCCCAGCCAGCTGTAAAACACCGTTTCCTGCCGTTGATAACCGAGTTTGAAACCGGCCGGCTGTCCGGCTATCTCGGCGATCAACAGGCTGGCGGGGGCGGCGCCGATACGTTGCTGCAGATCGGCCAGGCTATGCAGGCCGCCGAATTCGGGGATGCGTTGGTAAAGGAGGTGGATGTCTTCGAGCGTGGCGGTGCGGACGATTGGGGTCATGAGCGGCCTCCAAAGGATAAGGCCGCCCAGAATAACACGACTCAGCCCGGCTGCAGGCCGCCGCTGCGCGCCGCGATGCGTTTGAGCAGCATGTTCAGCAACACGCCGTACATCGGCAGGAAGAACAGCAGGCAGATCATCACCTTGAAGCTGTAATCCACCAGCGCGATCTCCACCCAGTTGTTGGCCATGAAGGGATCGCTGCTCTTATAAAAGGCGATGAAGAAGAACGCCAGCGTATCGCTGATGTTGCCGAGGAACATCGCCGCCGCCGGCGCCACCCACCAGGCGCTGCGTTGACGCAGGCGGTTGAAGACGTGTACGTCGAGGATCTGGCCGAGCACATAGGCCATAAAGCTGGCGACGGCGATGCGCGCCACGAACAGGTTAAAACTGCTCAGCGCCGCGAAGCCCTGCCATTCTCCCTGATAGGTGACGGTGGAGATCACATAAGAGATGAACAGCGCCGGCACCATCACCGCCAGGATAATGCGTCGCGCCAGCGGCGCGCCGAAAATGCGTACGGTCAGATCGGTCGCCAGGAAGATAAACGGGAAGGTAAAGGCGCCCCAGGTGGTATGGAAGCCGAAAACGGTGATCGGCAGCTGCACCAGGTAGTTGCTGGAGGTAATGATGGCGATATGAAACAGCGAAAGCCAGACCAACGCGGTGAAGCGCTGCTGTGCGGTAAACGAATACATGTTGTAGCCTTTTTAGCAGTGGGGTGAGGGAACCCAGTGTGTCTTGTCAAAACAGCAAAAAACGCTGCGCGGCGGCATGATACGCGTTTGCGCAACCAATGCAATGGTTAAATTTAACGCAAACGTTAACGCATCTTGCGCAGAAAAACTACCGGCGTAAACTAGGCGCTAATGAGATGCGGCGAGCGTTCGCCGATCGTTTTTGAACGAGAAAAATTGCATGACTGACTTATTTGCCCAGGCAGACCAGACGCTCGACGCGCTGGGGCTGCGTTGCCCGGAACCGGTGATGATGGTGCGCAAAACCGTGCGCCATATGGACAACGGCGAAACGCTGCTGATTATCGCCGACGATCCGGCCACCACCCGCGATATCCCGGGGTTCTGCCGCTTTATGGAGCACACGCTGGTGGCGCAGGAGACCGAGCAGGCGCCATACCGTTATCTGCTGCGTAAAGGCGTCTAACGGCGGCGCGGCCGAGTTAAAAGTTCCCTCCCCCAAATGACAACGGGCGCGGTATGCCGCGCCCGTGTTTGTTTCCAAACTTAGCTGCGCTTTCTCAATAGCCGCAGCGCGTTGGCGGTGACCAGTGCGGTGGCGCCGGAGTCGGCCAGCACCGCTAGCCACAGCCCGGTCAGTCCCAGCAGGCTGGTGATCAGGAAGACCCCTTTCAACCCCAGCGCGATGGTGATGTTTTGCCGGATATTGGCGTGGGTGGCGCGCGAGATGCGGATCATCTCCGCGACGCCCACCAGCCGATTGTGGGTCAGGGCGGCGTCGGCGGTTTCCAATGCCACGTCGGTGCCGCTGCCCATGGCGATGCCGAAGCTGGAGGCTTTCATCGCCGGGGCGTCGTTGATGCCGTCGCCGATCATCGCCGTCGGGCGCAGTTCGCTCAGTTCGGTGACCGCGCTGACCTTATCTTCCGGCAGCAGACCGGCGCGATAGTCGAGGCCCAGCTCGCCGGCGATCGCCGCGGCGGCGCGCGGGTTATCGCCGGTCAGCATCACGCCGCGAATGCCCAGCGCGTTCAGTTCGGCTATCGCCTGCCTGGCGTCGCCGCGCAGCGTATCGCGCAGCGCCAGCAAACCGATGGGCGCGCCGTCTTCCAGCACCACCACCGCCGTTTTACCGGCGTTTTCCAGCTTGTCTACCTGGTTCTGCCATTGGGTGGCGAGCAGGCCCGGCGCCAGCTTGCCCGGCGCACTGATCAGCACGGTCTTGCCGTCCACGATCCCTTCCACGCCGACGCCGGCCAGCGCGCGGCGCGCCTGCGCCAGCGGCAACTCAGCCCCGCTTGCGGCGGCGCGGTTGATGATCGCCTGCGCCAGCGGGTGATGTGAACCGGCTTCCACCGCGGCGGCAAGCTGCAACAGCCGTTGTTCGGTCAGCGCGCCGATAGGCAGCACGTCGGTGACCGTCGGCTTGCCTTCGGTCAGGGTGCCGGTCTTATCGAAGGCGATGGTTTGAATCTGGCCCAGTTGCTCCAGCGCCGCGCCGCCTTTAATCAGCGCGCCGCGCCGCGTGGCGGCCGCCAGCCCGGATGTGATGGCCGCCGGCGTTGAGATCACCAGCGCGCATGGACAGCCGATCAGCAGCAGCGTCAGGCCGCGATAGATCCAGGTCTCCCACGGCTGTGAGAACAGCAGCGGCGGTACCAGGATCACCGCGACCGCCAGCAGCATAATGGCCGGGGTGTAGTAGCGGCTGAAGCGATCGAGGAAGCGTTCGATCGGCGCGCGGCGCTCTTCGGCCTCTTCAATCAGCTGCAAAATGCGGTCGATGGCGTTTTTGCCAGGCTCGGAGATCACCTTCATCTGCGCCGCCTGATCGACGGACAGGCTGCCGGCAGCCACTTTCTCACCCTGTTGGCGCTCGACCGGCACCGATTCGCCGGTCAGGGCGCTTTCATCGAAGCTGGCGAACGGATTGAGCAGCTCGGCGTCGGCCGGCAGGCGCCCGCCGGGCGCGATTTCAATCACGTCGCCGGGGCGCAGGCTGGCGACCGGCACGCGTTTGCGTTCCGTGCCTTGCAGCAGCAGCGCATCTTCAGGTACCAGCTCCATCAGCGCCGTCACCCCGCGCCGTGCGCGGTTGGCGGCGTAGGATTCCAGCAGTTCGCCGACCATAAACAGCAGCAGCACCATCGCCGCTTCGGCGGTGGCGCCGATGAACAGCGCGCCGATGGCCGCCACGCTCATCAGCGTTTCGATGGCGAACGGCGTACCGGAACGAATCAAACGCAGCGCCTTGGCGGCGACCGGCGCCAACCCGACCAGCGTGGTGGCGATAAAGGCGATGCGGCCCAGCTCCGGGTTAACCCGATCCAGCGCCCAACTGACCACCATCAGGGTGGTTAACAGCAGCAGCGGCGCGAATTCGCCGAAGCGTGAGGTTTTCGGCGCGGCGGCTTTGGCGGTCTGAGCGCCGAGCAGGGTAAAACCGGCCTGGGCGACCGCGTCCTGGATCCGCAGGCTGATATCGGACTGCGCGTCGACCACCAGTTTCTCGGTGGCGAACAACACGCGCGCGCTGTCGACGCCGGGAAGTGCCGTGACGGCATTTTCGATTTTTTTGGCGCAGCTGGGGCAGTCCATGCCGGTGACTTTCCAGCTGAAACGTTGGCTGCCGGAAGGGGGAGCGGCGGCCAGCCTGTCGCTTTCCTCGTCCGGATCGTCGGGCGCGGCGGTGCAGCAGCCGCTATCGCCATGATCGTGATGATGGTGGGCGTGTTCGGCCTGTGCGGCGGCGTTTTTCGGTTCGCTGCTGCAGCCATGTTGAGTTTTGCTGTGGCTGTGGTTGCAGCCGCATCCGCCTTCGGCGTGGTGATGTTCCTGATGATTATGGTTTTGCTGATTGTGCATAACGTCCCCCTTCGGGCTGTTAAACGGGTTTGCTCAACTGACTCTACACCCTGGAGTCCACTCCAGAGTCAAGCGCCGGATGAGAATTATTGCTAACGGCGTTCAAGCGTAGAAAGGGGGAATCATTCAATAATGAATAATGCGAATTTAAATATATCGGCTTTTCTTATCCCCTATTTGGGCGAAAAGGCTCGCTGCCGTTAGTTTAAATAAGAAAATAATATTCCTATAGAAACTAAAAAATCGCCCAACCTAATAATAAAGAGTTATTAATCTATAACGCTTTAGCAAAATTTACCTTTTCCCCCGAGTAAAGCCAGCATGATTCGCTTGAGTCTGCAGGCCGCATTGCTATTGAAGTTTGGTGCCAACTTATCCTCATCAAGTTTCATTTGCTTTGTAAATAAGCCTAAAAAGCAGCATAACAAACTTTCGTTGCGATAATAAATGGTTGATTATTTTATGTGCAGTTTTACGGTCCTGCCTATAATTGGAATCGATTACCATTTTTAATGGTGATCTTATTTGCTGATATATATGCATTAATTCTACCTAACACACTGCCGGTAACGGCGCATAAGCCCCTTCCAGCAAGCTTGAGGTTCATTAACCGTGGCTTACGGGGAGGTTATGTCTATCTGTCTGATTGATATCAATCAGGTAATGAGTGGAATCGAACCAATGCAATCTACTAAAAAGGCAATTGAAATTACTGAATCCAGCCTCGCAGCCGCGACAACCGGTTACGATGCTGTAGACGACCTGCTGCATTATCATGAGCGGGGTAACGGGATTCAGATTAATGGCAAGGATTCATTTTCTAACGAGCAAGCTGGGCTGTTTATTACCCGTGAGAACCAAACCTGGAACGGTTACAAGGTATTTGGCCAGCCGGTCAAATTAACCTTCTCGTTCCCGGACTATAAGTTCTCTTCCACCAACGTCGCCGGCGACACCGGGCTGAGCAAGTTCAGCGCGGAACAGCAGCAGCAGGCTAAGCTGTCGCTGCAGTCCTGGGCCGACGTCGCCAATATCACCTTCACCGAAGTGGCGGCCGGTCAAAAGGCCAATATCACCTTCGGCAATTACAGCCAGGATCGTCCCGGCCACTATGATTACGGCACCCAGGCCTACGCCTTCCTGCCGAACACCATTTGGCAGGGCCAGGATTTGGGCGGCCAGACCTGGTACAACGTCAACCAATCCAACGTGAAGCATCCGGCGACCGAAGACTACGGCCGCCAGACGTTCACCCATGAGATTGGCCATGCGCTGGGCCTGAGCCACCCGGGCGACTACAACGCCGGTGAGGGCAACCCGACATATAGAGATGTCACCTATGCGGAAGATACCCGCCAGTTCAGCCTGATGAGCTACTGGAGTGAAACCAATACCGGTGGCGACAACGGCGGTCACTATGCCGCGGCTCCGCTGCTGGATGACATTGCCGCCATTCAGCATCTGTATGGCGCCAACCTGTCGACCCGCACCGGCGACACCGTGTACGGCTTTAACTCCAATACCGGTCGTGACTTCCTCAGCACCACCAGCAACTCGCAGAAAGTGATCTTTGCGGCCTGGGATGCGGGCGGCAACGATACCTTCGACTTCTCCGGTTACACCGCTAACCAGCGCATCAACCTGAACGAGAAATCGTTCTCCGACGTGGGCGGCCTGAAGGGCAACGTCTCGATCGCCGCCGGTGTGACCATTGAGAACGCCATTGGCGGTTCCGGCAACGACGTGATCGTCGGCAACGCGGCCAACAACGTGCTGAAAGGCGGCGCGGGTAACGACGTGCTGTTCGGCGGCGGCGGGGCGGATGAATTGTGGGGCGGTGCCGGCAAAGACATCTTCGTGTTCTCTGCCGCCAGCGATTCCGCACCGGGCGCCTCAGACTGGATCCGCGACTTCCAGAAGGGGATCGACAAGATCGACCTGTCGTTCTTCAATAAAGAAGCGCAGAGCAGCGATTTCATTCACTTCGTCGATCACTTCAGCGGCACGGCCGGTGAGGCGCTGCTGAGCTACAACGCGTCCAGCAACGTGACCGATTTGTCGGTGAACATCGGTGGGCATCAGGCGCCGGACTTCTTGGTGAAAATCGTCGGCCAAGTAGACGTCGCCACGGACTTTATCGTGTAACACAGCAACGGAACGCCCGGCGCAGTCTCGGCCGGGCGTGATGCGGGAGCCCGGTATGAAAGGTACTTTAGCGCGCACCGCCTTGGCGGCGGGCGGCATGATGGTGACGAGCGCGGTGATGGCCGGCAGTTTGGCATTGCCGACCGCGCAGTCGCTGGCGGGACAATGGCAGGTGGCCGACAGCGAACGGCAATGCCAAATCGAGTTTCTGGCGGATGAACAAAGCGAGACCAACGGCTATCAGCTGGTGGATCGGCAACATTGTTTGCAGAGCGTGTTTGCGGCGGAAGTGGTGGGCTGGCGCCCGGCGCCGGACGGCATCGCCCTGCTGCGGGCGGATGGCAGCACGCTGGCGTTCTTCTCGCGCGACGGCGATCTGTACCGCAATCAGCTGGGTGCGGATGAGGCTTTGACGTTGAAAGCGCTGGCTTGATGAAGAAACGGGTTCGGCGCGCCGAACCCGCGGCAGGTCTCTACAGGTAGAGCGAACGCACGATCAGGAAGTGGCCGGAGAAGTAACAGAAAGCCACGATGGCGTCCGCCGCGCGGAAGGTGAAGCGGTAGCGGTTGAGCAGCCAAACCACGTTGGCCAGCAGCAGCAGCGAGGTGCCGATCAGCAGCGAGAAGCCGAAATCGGTGCTGCGCAGGAAATATTGTTCGCCCGCCAGCCAGACCATCAGCAGCGTCATCGCCACGTAGGTAACGATCGGCCAGCGCATCTCTTCCAGCCGGGTCCAGACGGTGGCCAGCAGCAGTGCGCCGATCGCCAGCAGCGCCAGCGGCAGCGGCCAGAACAGGCTGAACGTCATCTGGCTGGCGAAACTCAGGGTGTACAGCAGGTGGGACAGGAAAAAGGCGCCGATGGCGTACAGCACCCGTTCGCGCGGCAACAGGAGCAATGCGTCGCCGATCAGCGTCGCCAGCAGGCCGAGTACGATCAGATAACCCGCCGCGCCGAGCACCGGCGCCTGCCAGGCCAACAGCAACAGCAACAGCAGCGTGACGGGTTTGAACACCCAGCGCTGCCAGCGCGGCCCACGGTAAGAGGCGTCGACGAACAGCCAACCGGAAAAGAATACGGCAAGGAACGGCCAACTCATTTATGTCTTCCTTATGTATGAGGGAGCCGCAACCACCGGCTCCAAACTGTCACACATGTCACTTCT
Source organism: Serratia sp. BNK-33-b (assembly GCF_048684565.1). Taxonomy (NCBI): domain Bacteria; kingdom Pseudomonadati; phylum Pseudomonadota; class Gammaproteobacteria; order Enterobacterales; family Yersiniaceae; genus Serratia; species Serratia sp. BNK-33-b. Next base: position 4,757,199 of record NZ_JBLQTZ010000001.1, on the reverse strand, counting down.
TCATTTCAGTGTAGGTAGCCTGCCAGCGATCGACAATGCTTTCTTGAGAATGCTATGTTTACGCTGATTTAGCCGCGAAGGAAATGGGAAACCGATGAGTAAGCCACCGTTGTTTTTTGTCGCCGTGATGGCGTTGATCGCCGTGTTGGCCACGCAACGCTACTTCAAACAGCGCCAGCAGGAGGCGGAAAACGATCGCGCGCCGATGCGCAGTCTGCAGGTGACGGTGAGCGACAAACGCGCGGTGCCGGTCGCCAAGACCCGTGCGCCGCAGCGCGAACCGCTGGTCAATGAGCCGATGTATTACGAGGTGGTGTTCAGCCCGAACCAGGGCGGTGAAGACATCCAGCTGCGGCTGAAGCAATGGCAGTACAACCCGATTGAAAAAGGCGCGCAGGGCACGTTGAACATGCAGGGCACGCGCTTCGTCTCGTTCACCGCTCAGCCGTAGCGGTCACTTCTTCTTGATGGGCGGCTGTTTCTTTTGCCAGGCCAGCAGCTCGAACACGCCAAAGATAAAGATCTTGGCCTCTTGCCAGTAGCTGATCGGCTGATCCTTCGGCTGGGTGGATTTCAACAGCACCAGCTGCAGACCGTGCATCACCACCATAAAGAACAGCGCCACGTCGATGAAATACTTCAGCGGCTTGGGAAATGGATGGAACAGGTTAGAGAGCAGGAAGCCCCACACGCACAGCATCAGCAGGCGGCCCAGATTAATCAGCATGATCGGTTTTCTCTTGCGAACGAATATAAAGGCGATAGGCCACCTGGCCGGCGACCTTCTCCCGGTGCAGCTGCCAGCTGGCAGGCACGTCCGCCGCGGCGCTTTCCGCCTCGGCTTCTACATAGATCCAGGCCTCGTCGGCCAGCCAGCCGCGCTGTTCCAGCAACAGGGCGGTCTCCGCCAGCAGGCCTTTGCGAAACGGCGGATCGAGGAAGACCACGTCGAACGGTTGACCGTCACCCGCCAGCCAGTTCAACGCGTTGGTGTTGATAACCACCCCTTTGCCCTGCAGCAGCGCCAGATTTCTTTCCAGCTGCTGCGCCACCGGCCGTTCGAATTCCAGCAGCGTGGCGCTGCCGGCATAGCGCGACAGCGCTTCCAGCCCCAATGCGCCGCTGCCGGCGAAGCAGTCCAGACAGCGCGCGCCCTGAATCACCGGCGCCAGCCAGTTGAACAGGGTTTCGCGCACCCGATCGGTGGTGGGGCGCAGCCCCGGGCTGTTCGGCACCGGGAGTTTGCGGCCGCGCCATTGGCCGCCGATGATGCGGATCTGTCCGGCTGCGGCCTGGGGCGGTTTTTTGGCCGCCGCCCGTGGCGAGAGTCTTGTCATAAGCGTTGTTTGGTTTCTTTCGCGGCGCGGGGCCGCCGAGGTTAACGAAAAGTTGTCCCTATTCTACCGGTGACGGGCGTCGGGGGGAACGGTAAAACGTTGTTGTCTGATTTCACGCCGGAAAGCATGCCGGATGCGTGTTGCTGCGCGAGGGAAAGTGATAGACTCGGCGGATTATTGTCAGCATATATCCTTCAGGTATGGAGGGTAAGCGAGCCTTCGGTACGGAGTAGAGTCATAACATGGCAAAAGATAAGAAACGTGGGTTTTTCTCCTGGCTGGGCTTTGGCCAGAAGGAAAAGGAAGAAGAGCAACAGCAACCTGAGCCGTCGGTAGAGCAGGCGGAACCTCAGGCCGCGGAGACGCCGGCTGAACCGGCCGCCGCCAAGCTGGATGACAAGCTCCCCGCCCAGGAATCTGAACCTGCCGCCTCCGTCGACACCCCGGGAGAGTGGGATAACGGTCAGGCCGGTGAACAAATCGCGGAAAACCTACCGGCGGCGGCTGAACATCCGGCGGCGCCGCAAGCGTTGGCTGAAGAGATCGTCAGCGTCACCGAGCAAGTGGCGGAGCAGCAGCAACCGGTGGTTGAACCCGAGCCGGTGGTTGAACCTGAGCCGGTCGTCGAGCCTGAGCCGGTGGTTGAACCTGAGCCGGTCGTCGAGCCTGAGCCGGTGGTTGAACCTGAGCCGGTCGTCGAGCCTGAGCCGGTGGTTGAACCTGAGCCGGTCGTCGAGCCTGAGCCGGTGGTTGAACCCGAGCCGGTCGTCGAGCCTGAGCCGGTCGTCGAGCCAGAGCCGGTGGTTGAACCTGAGCCGGTCGTCGAGCCAGAGCCGGTGGTTGAACCTGAGCCGGTCGTCGAGCCAGAGCCGGTGGTCGAGCCAGAGCCAGTGGTTGAACCCGAGCCAGTCGTCGAACCTGAGCCGGTCATCGAGCCCGAGCCGGAAGAAGAGCCGCTGGAGCCTGTCGTGCCGGCCGTTGCGCAAGAGCAGGAGCGCCCGACCAAAGAGGGCTTCTTCGCGCGCCTGAAGCGCAGCCTGCTGAAGACCAAGCAAAACCTCGGTTCCGGCTTTATGGGGCTGTTCCGCGGTAAAAAGATCGACGACGACCTGTTCGACGAGCTGGAAGAACAGCTGCTGATCGCCGACGTCGGCGTGGACACCACGCGCAAGATCATCACCTCCCTGACCCAGCACGCCAGCCGCAAGCAGCTGAAAGACGCCGAAGCGCTGTACGGCAAGCTGAAGGAGGAAATGTCCGAAATTCTGGCCAAGGTCGATCGGCCGCTGGATGTCAGCGGGAAAACTCCGTATGTCATCCTGATGGTCGGCGTGAACGGTGTGGGTAAAACCACCACCATCGGCAAGCTGGCGCGTCAGTTCCAGGCGGAGGGCAAGTCGGTGATGCTGGCGGCGGGGGACACCTTCCGCGCCGCGGCGGTGGAACAGCTGCAGGTGTGGGGCGAACGCAACCGCATTCCGGTGGTGGCGCAGCATACCGGCGCGGATTCCGCTTCGGTGATCTTCGATGCGGTGCAGGCCGCCAAGGCGCGCGGCATCGATGTGTTGATCGCCGATACCGCCGGCCGTCTGCAGAACAAATCGCACCTGATGGAAGAGCTGAAGAAGATCGTCCGCGTCATGAAAAAACTGGACGACCAGGCCCCCCATGAGGTTATGCTGACGCTCGATGCCAGCACCGGCCAGAATGCCGTCAGTCAGGCGAAATTATTTAATGAGGCCGTGGGCTTAACCGGCATCACGCTGACTAAACTGGACGGTACCGCCAAGGGCGGGGTGATCTTCGCCATCGCCGATCAGTTCGGTATCCCGATCCGCTATATCGGCGTCGGGGAAGGCATCGAAGATTTGCGGCCGTTTAAGGCTGACGATTTTATTGAGGCACTTTTTGCCCGAGAGGATTAATACGGATGATTCGCTTTGAACAGGTCAGTAAAGCTTATCTGGGCGGACGGCAAGCGCTGCAGGGGGTCGATTTCCATCTGCGCCCGGCGGAGATGGCGTTTCTGACCGGCCATTCCGGCGCGGGGAAAAGTACCCTGCTGAAACTGATTTGCGGTATCGAACGGCCCAGCGCCGGCCACATCTGGTTTGGCGGCCACGACATCAGCCGCTTGAAAAACCGCGAGGTGCCGTTCCTGCGTCGGCAGATCGGCATGATCTTCCAGGATCACCACTTGCTGCTGGATCGCACGGTGTATGACAACGTGGCGATGCCGCTGATCATCGCCGGCGCCAGCACCGAAGATATCCGCCGCCGCGTTTCCGCCGCGCTGGACAAGGTCGGTTTGCTGGATAAAGCGAAGAACTTCCCGATTCAGCTGTCCGGCGGTGAGCAGCAGCGCGTGGGCATCGCCCGCGCGGTGGTGAACAAGCCGGCGGTGCTGCTGGCGGATGAACCGACCGGTAACCTGGACGATGCGCTGTCGGAAGGCATTCTGCGCCTGTTTGAAGAATTCAATCGCGTCGGCGTGACCGTTCTGATGGCGACGCACGACACCGGGCTTATCGCCCGCCGCAATTACCGCATCCTGACGCTGAGCCAGGGCCGCATGCAAGGAGGCGCTCACCATGGCCAATAACGCAAAAACCGCCAAGAGCAAGGCGCTGCGCGGCGGCTGGCGCGAACAGTGGCGTTACGCCTGGATGAATGCCATCAAAGACATGCTGCGTCAGCCGTTGGCGACGCTGCTGACGGTGATGGTGATCGCCATTTCCCTGACGCTGCCGAGCGTGTGCTATATCGTGTGGAAAAACGTCAGCACCGCGGCCAGCCAGTGGTATCCGACGCCGCAGCTGACCGTCTATCTGGATAAATCGCTCGATGACGACGCGGCGCTGAAAGTGCTCGACGCCATCAAGGCGGAAGCCGGCGTGGAGAAGGTGAACTACCTGTCGCGTGAAGAAGCGCGCGGCGAGTTCCGCAACTGGTCGGGCTTTGGCGGCGCGCTGGACATGCTGGAAGAGAACCCGTTGCCGGCGGTGGCGATCGTCACGCCGAAGCTGAGTTTCCAGAGTTCGGACACCCTCAACACCCTGCGCGATCGCGTGGCGGCGGTGCAGGGCGTCGAAGAAGTGCGTATGGATGACAGCTGGTTTGCCCGTCTGGCGGCGCTGACCGGGTTGGCGGGCCAGATTGCGGCGATCATCGGCGTGCTGATGATTGTGGCGGTGTTCCTGGTGATCGGCAACAGCGTGCGTCTGAGCATCTTCAGCCGCCGCGACACCATCAACGTGATGAAACTGATCGGCGCCACCGACGGTTTTATCCTGCGGCCGTTCCTCAACGGCGGGGCGATGCTGGGTTTTGCCGGCGCGCTGCTGTCGCTGGTGCTGTCCGGGGCGCTGGTGTGGCAGCTGGAGTCGGTGGTCGCCGGCGTGGCCAAAGTGTTCGGCACCACCTTCACCTTACACGGGCTGGGCTGGGATGAGGCGCTGCTGCTGCTGATCATCTCTGCGATGATCGGCTGGATCGCCGCCTGGTTGGCGACGGTGCAACATTTACGCCGATTTACACCACAGTAAGATTTTTTTGGTATACTCTTCTCCTGCTGCTTTTGATCGCGTTGCGGGAGAAGAGTGACCTCAAGCGAAGTCAGCACCATCCCTCTCTTCTTAGCGCACAAATTCCCTATCGGCCTGCACCCTCGTCACGTATTGTCAGCGACAATGCTTGCAAAAAAGGGTGAACTTCTAGGGCGGAGTACGGTCAAAAATTGCAGCAAATGTTAAGGTGTCCGGCGTGTGGAACCGCTTTTGCTTCAGCAACTGCCGTAGAATCAATCATTTCCCCGCTGTAATAATCACCTGCATGATTTTGTATTCTCATAGAGAGGGTTTGAATGACCAAAGAAATGCAAACTTTAGCCTTAGTACCCCAAGGTAGCTTGGAAGCCTATATCCGGGCAGCCAACGCCTATCCGATGCTGACGGCAGAGGAAGAGCGGGAGCTGGCTGAACGGCTGCATTATCAGGGCGATCTGGATGCCGCTAAGCAGCTCATCCTGTCTCACCTGCGCTTTGTCGCTCATATTGCCCGCAACTATTCAGGCTATGGTCTGCCGCAGGCGGATCTGATTCAGGAAGGCAACATCGGCCTGATGAAAGCCGTTCGCCGCTTCAACCCTGAAGTCGGCGTGCGTCTGGTTTCCTTTGCGGTGCATTGGATTAAGGCGGAAATCCACGAGTACGTATTGCGCAACTGGCGCATCGTGAAAGTGGCGACCACCAAAGCGCAGCGCAAGCTGTTCTTTAACCTGCGCAAAACCAAACAGCGTTTGGGCTGGTTCAACCAGGACGAAGTGGAACTGGTGGCCCGCGAGCTGGGCGTAACCAGCAAAGACGTGCGCGAGATGGAATCGCGCATGGCGGCGCAGGATATGACGTTCGATCCGACTCCGGACGACGAGGCTCGCGATGGCCAGTCGATGGCGCCGGTGCTGTACCTGCAGGACAAGAGCTCGGACTTCGCCGAAGGCATCGAGGAAGATAACTGGGAAAGCAACGCCGCAGACAAACTGGCCTATGCGCTGGAAGGTCTGGACGAGCGCAGCCAGCATATCATTCGCGCCCGTTGGCTGGACGACGACAACAAGTCGACGCTGCAGGAGCTGGCCGATCAGTACGGCGTTTCCGCCGAACGCGTGCGCCAGCTGGAAAAGAACGCCATGAAGAAACTCAAAATGGCGATCGAAGCCTGAGTCGATGCGAGATTCGATAAAAAAAGCCCGGCAAGCCGGGCTTTTTAGTGCCTGAAATTCGGCGTTATGGCGCCACGGCGGCGAAGTCCGGCGCCGGGCAGTCGTAGCCGAATTTCGCCGCCCACGGATAACGGGTGCCGGTGTTGATATAGCGCTGATAAAGCGCGCGGCCGGTTTTGGCGTCGCGCTTGATAACCCAGCTGGCGGCGTTACACAGCACGGCGGCATAGGCCTGGCTCTTCGGCGGCAGCAGATCGGCCGCCTGTTGCGCCAGCCCCACCGCCTGCCAGCGATAGTGCAGGAAACGGTTGTCTTCCTCCGGTAGCGCCGCCTTGGCGCGCGCCGCTTCTGCGCTGTCGATCCAGCTTTTATGCTTCAGCTCGCGAGTATCGAACGAATCCCCCAGATAGGAATAGCCGGCGCCATAGATGGCGTAATCCGGCGTCATCTCATACCCGGTAAACTCCAGCCCCTGGGCGCGCAGCAGGTTGGCGGCGCGATAGTAAGCCTGCGCGCGCGTCAGCGGCGCGGCGGATTTGTCCTTGGCGGCCTTCAGCTCATCGGCATACTGCTGCGCCGCTTGCCGGTAGTTGGGAATATCGAAATAGGCCAGCGCTTCCGGCGCGCGTCCGACGCGCATCAGCCGCCGCGCCAGCAGTTCGCGCAGCTGCACTTCCGGCGTGATCTGCTGGCCGCCGTAGTCGTCCGGGTTTACCGGCTTGAGCGGCGTCGTCGGCGCCGGGGCGTGCTTATCGACAAAGCCTTTCAACTCATCGACGGTCAGCACCCGCTCCGCCACGTCGGCCACGTCGGCCCAGTAGAGCGCTTTGCCGCGATACAGCAGATCCATCGCCTGCAGATAGTCGCCGCGGTTCAGCGCCAGGATGGCCTGTTCGCCGGCCACCCGGCACTCGGGCACGATGGTTTCCGCGACGAAGTCGGCGTTGCGCTGTTCACCCCAGCTTTCGTCGGCGGGGAACGCGCTTGCCGCCTTGGCGTAGGCGGCGGTGGCGGCTTTCACGTCGCCGTCGCGCAGCGCCATTTTGGCGCGCAGCCACCACACCAGGCCGCTGTCGCCGGCGTTTTTCAGCAGGCTCGCCGCCATCGGGTATTGCCCCGAACGGTAAGCCAGCGCCGCCAGCCGATCGCTGCCGGCGAAGCCGCTTTTCACTGAGCCGTCCAGCAGCGTCAGGATCTGGCTGATGATTTGCGCGGAGCGGCCGTTGCCGTCGGTATCCGCCATTTGCAGGTTGCCGCTGCGGGCGAACAGCTCAATGGTCACCAGCTGCTGGATCAACGGATCGCCGATAACCTGTTTCAGCGTGTCCAAATGGTCGGGATTGACCAGGAGGCTGGAGACGTACTGCAGCGACTGCCCGCCGCTCGGATCGCCCTGCGCCGCCTGTTGCGCGTACAGGTGGGCGGCGGGGGCGACGTCACCCAGCCACAGGTGAATGCGCGCCTGTTGCCCAAGACTGCTCAGCGCCAGCTGATCGGGATCGGCGACGCCGTTTTTCACCCGATCGATCACCTGCTGGAATGCCGCCAGCGCCTGTTCAAGCGCGGCTTTTGGCGGATGCTCGGCGGCGGGGGCGGTTTCACCAGATTCATTCACCGGCGTCCCGTGGTCCGCCATCAGTACCCGCCCCAGCGAATACTGCGCCCGCAGTCCCCAGTCGCCCTGCTCGGCGGCCGGTAGCTTCAGCACCTGCTGGAAATAGTCTGTGGCGCGCGGATCGTGGCTGGCGAAAGCCACGGCGCCCAGTTGATAGAGACGCGCGGCGTTGGACAACCCCTGCGTATTGACGGCGTCAGCCTCTTCCACCGTTTTGGCGGCGCGCATTTTGCCGATCGCGATCGTTTCCGGCGATTGCGGCATCGGTTTCGGCGGCATCGGCGGCGGCGGGGCTTGCCAGTGCGGCAGCTGTTTATCCATCGGCACCAGCCGGCCGGCTTCGAAGGCGAAATTGCCCTCCGGCATATACAGCAGGGTGCCGTTGCGGTCGATCAGCAGCCGGTTAGGAAAATCCGGGCCGCAGGCATAGCCGTTCAGCGGCAGCGCCAGCGCGGCGCCGATCAGCATGGCCAGCGGAAGAAGGCGGCGGGTGTTCCGTGCCGCGCGCGTATCAAGGTGTGACAAGGGTGCCTCCTGGCGTCAGTTGTTGGCAGCGCAGCCAGCCCAGCGGCCGGGATTGTCCGGCGCGCAGCTGATCGCCGCTGATTCGAATAAAGCGTTGCCGTTGCGGTGCGGACTCCAGCCGGTAGTTGCCGACCGCGTCCGCCGCCAGGCAGTCGTCGGCGCGGATGATGACTTCTTGCGGCAGCGGGGCGTCCACCGGCCCGTTGTTATGAATTATCAGATCATACAGCCCGTTTTGCTGTGGCTGAGGCCTAAATTTTACCTGCCAGTCGACATTCAGCGGCCGCCGTTCGATCACCGCTCGCAGCGTGGCGAGCGACCAGGCGCGCCGATCGTCCGCCAGCGGCAAGCGGAACCAGATAATGCCGCGCAGCCGGGGCGGCGTTTGCTGCGCCAGCGTTTGCAGAAAATCGGCGATCTGCTGCGGCGCGACCGTCAGCTCACGGCCGTTGCCCGCCACGCGCAGCGAGGATTCGCTCTCCACCTGCGCGCCCTGCGCATCAAACCCCAGCAGCGCCATGCCATAAGCCGGCAGCGCGACGCGAAACGGCTTCGGTGTGACGGCGGCGTACTGCCGCACCCAGCGTAGCGCCAAGGGGCCGTCAAACAGCCCCTGCTGCGGCGAGAGCACCGCATGCACCTGCAGGACGGAGCTGTCGGCCTGTTGCAGTACGCCGGGCAGGTCGGGCGAGCCGATCCAGGCCGGCAGGGCGGTGATGCCGAGCTGCACAGCGGCGGGCAGCCGTTGGCGTAACCGCTGCAGAAAGCGTTGGTAGTCCGGCAGGCGGGCGGTGGCGGCGTCATGATCGATCTCGACGCCGGTGACGGGCAGCCCGGCCGCCTGCCAGCGCTGGGTGAGCGCCAGCAGGCGCTGGATAATGGCCGCCTGGTCCAGCTGCGGCAGCTGGCCGTCGAGGCGCGCCACCAGCCAGAGCGGGCGGCCGTCCTGCTTCAGCAGGCTGAGATCGGCCGGGATTTCCCGCCAGCCTTCACGCGGATGCACCTGCAGCGTTAGCACTCGCACCCCGCTGAACAGATCGCGGCTGTGCGCCAGCGCATCGGCGTGCTGCGGCGTCCACACCCGCTGCCAGACATAAACCTGCTGATCCCAGCCTGAGGCCAGGCGCAGCGCCTGCTGATGCCCGGCGAACCAGGCCGCCAACCCCAGCGCAATCAAAACCAGCGCCGCCAACCGGCGTTTCATTTTTGCCAGAGATCGCCCTGCGGTGCAAAGCCGCAGGCGCGCATGAAGTTATCGACTTCCCCGCGTTCGCGCGGCGCCAGACCGGCGGTCGACAGCTGCCAGTGGGCGACCTGCGGCAGCTGACGCTGCGCATCCTGCACCAGGTAAAGACCGACGCCGCGGCGGCGCGTCACTTCGCGCACCAGCAGATCCTGCAGTTCGGCGCGGTCGTCCTGCAGCGCAATTTTCACCGCGCCCAGCAGACGCTCGTTGAAGCGGGCGGCGAACAGCGCCCTACCGTCGCTCAGCCAGCGCTGCCACTGTTCCGGCTGCTGGTGCGGCCAAATTTTACCGAGGTCGATAAGGTCTTGCGGGGATAGCGCGGTCAGGCGCTCGATGGTCAGTTTCATGCAGAATTTCCGCGCAGCTAAATGATGCCGACAGTGTAATAGATCTTGTGCAGAGCGTTGTGTAAGTTTTTCTGTACGATTACTGTGCAATATGTTTTTTGCACGGGGCATTTTCCGAGTAAATAGTTAGTAAAGGGATTGTTAACCAGCACAACGCGCTACGCCTCAAGGTAAACGGCGCAGATTTAATTCGAATTTTATCCTGTTTACACCGCTTGTTTCTGCCTGATGAAGTTGATTTGCAGCAGAAAATTCCTGTTTAATGGCATGAAAAATAAAGTCTTATTAGAAAATAATGCCGACAAAGCGCCTAAATCATTATTACTTATAACAAAAGCGGTCAATAACGATCGAGCGCAGGCAAACACAACAGGTACGTTCACAACGACAGATGGGGATTTGCGGATGAAATTAACAACAGGTAAGGCACTGCTGGCGGGTTGCATTGCGATGGCCATGAGCCAGGCGGCCATGGCGAAAGACATCAAGGTGGCGATCGTCGGGGCGATGTCCGGCCCAGTCGCGCAGTATGGCGACATGGAGTTTACCGGCGCGCGCCAGGCGATTGCCGACATCAACGCCAAGGGCGGCATCAAGGGCGACAAGTTGGTCGGCGTGGAATATGACGACGCCTGCGATCCGAAACAGGCGGTTGCGGTCGCCAACAAGGTGATCAACGACGGCATTCGCTACGTGATTGGCCACCTGTGTTCCTCTTCCACCCAGCCGGCGTCCGATATCTATGAAGACGAAGGCGTGATCATGATTACCCCGGCGGCCACCAACGCCGATCTGACCACCCGCGGCTACAAGATGATCCTGCGCACCACCGGCCTGGATTCGGATCAGGGCCCGACCGCCGCCAAATACATCCTCAGCGACATCAAACCGAAGCGCATCGCCGTGGTGCACGATAAGCAGCAATACGGCGAAGGCCTGGCGCGCTCGGTGCGCGACAGCCTGAAAAAACAGGGCACCGAAGTGGCGATGTTCGAAGGCATCACCGCCGGCGACAAAGACTTCTCCACCCTGGTGGCGCGCCTGAAGAAAGAGAATATCGACTTCGTGTACTTCGGCGGTTACTACCCGGAAATGGGCCAGATCCTGCGTCAGGCCAAACAGGCCGGGTTGACGACCCGCTTTATGGGGCCGGAAGGCGTGGGCAACTCCTCACTGTCCAACATCGCCGGCGCCGCTTCGGAAGGCATGTTGGTGACGCTGCCGAAACGCTACGATCAGGTGCCTGCCAACCAGCCGATCGTCGATGCGTTGAAAGCCAAGAAGCTGGATCCGACCGGCCCGTTCGTCTGGACCACCTATGCCGCGCTGCAGTCGCTGACCACCGGGATGGAGCGCAGCGGCAGCCAGGAGCCGGCGGACATCGTCAAGGATCTGAAAACCGGCAAGCCGGTGGACACCGTGATGGGGCCGCTGAGCTGGGATGACAAGGGCGACCTGAAAGGCTTCGAGTTCGGCGTGTTCGAGTGGCATGCCAACGGCACGTCCACACCGATCAAATAAGCCATAATGATTAGGGTGGGGCGCAGTTTGCTGTGCCCGGCGGGTCGGCTTGCCGGCCCCGTCTCCCTTTACCCGCAGGTTCTCCGTCGGCGGGTTTCGCAGCCAAGGGTTCAGAGTATGTCAGAGCAGCTCCTCTATTTTCTGCAGCAGATGTTCAACGGCTTAACGTTGGGCAGCACCTATGCATTGATCGCCATCGGTTACACCATGGTTTACGGCATCATCGGCATGATCAACTTCGCCCACGGCGAGGTGTACATGATCGGCAGCTATGTCTCCTTTATCGTTATCGCCGCCCTGATGATGCTCGGCATCGACGTCGGCTGGCTGCTGATCGGCGCCGCGTTCCTGGTCTCGATCGTCATCGCCAGCGCCTACGGCTGGAGCATCGAACGGGTGGCCTACAAGCCGGTGCGCAACTCCAAGCGCCTGATTGCGCTGATCTCGGCTATCGGCATGTCGATATTCCTGCAAAACTACGTCAGCCTGACGCAGGGCTCGCGCGATCTGGCGCTGCCCAGCCTGGTGACCGGCCAGTGGGTGCTGGGGGAAAGCAACGGCTTCGCCGCCACCATCAGCACCATGCAGCTGACCATCTGGCTCGTGACCTTCCTGGCGATGCTGGCGCTGACGCTGTTTATCCGCTATTCGCGCATGGGCCGCGCCTGCCGCGCCTGTGCGGAAGATCTGAAGATGGCCAGCCTGCTGGGCATCAACACCGACCGGGTGATCTCGCTGACCTTCGTCATCGGTGCGGTGATGGCGGCGGTGGCCGGGGTGTTGCTCGGCCAGTTCTACGGCGTCATCAACCCTTACATCGGCTTTATGGCCGGTATGAAAGCCTTTACCGCCGCGGTTCTGGGCGGCATCGGCAGCATTCCCGGCGCGATGATCGGCGGCCTGGTGCTGGGCGTGGCGGAAGCGCTGACCTCCGCCTATCTGAGCACCGAATACAAAGACGTGGTGTCGTTCGCGCTGCTGATCGTGGTGCTGCTGATCATGCCGACCGGCATTCTCGGGCGTCCGGAGGTTGAGAAAGTATGAAACTCAATCTGCTCAATGCGCTGATCGCCACGGCGGTGCTGTTCGTGATGGCGTCGTTCCTGATGGGCATGCAGCTCAGCCTGGACGGCACCAAACTGGTGGTGCACGGCGCGGCGGAAGTGCGCTGGATGTGGATCGGCATCGGCTGCGTCATCGTCTTTTTATTCCAGCTGTTGCGCCCGCTGCTGCAACAGGGATTGAAAAAAGTCTCCGGCCCGGCGTTCGTGCTGCCGAGCTTCGACGGCACCACGCCGCGGCAAAAGCTGCTGGCGGCTCTGCTGCTTGTGGCGGCGGTCGCCTGGCCGTTCCTGGTGTCGCGCGGCACGGTGGATATCGCCACCCTGACGCTGATCTACGTGATGCTGGGCCTCGGCCTCAACGTGGTGGTGGGCTTGTCCGGTCTGCTGGTGCTCGGCTACGGCGGTTTCTACGCCATCGGCGCCTACACCTACGCGCTGCTGAATCACTATTACGGTTTCGGCTTTTGGGAGAGCCTGCCGCTGGCGGGTATCGTCACCGCCGCCTTCGGCTTCCTGCTCGGTTTCCCGGTGCTGCGGCTGCGCGGCGACTATCTGGCGATCGTGACGCTCGGCTTCGGCGAGATCGTGCGCATCCTGCTGCTGAACAATACCGAGATCACCGGCGGGCCGAACGGCATCAGCCAGATCCCGAAACCGACCTTTTTCGGCCTGGAGTTCAACCGCAGCGTGCGCGACGGCGGTTGGGATACCTTCCATAACTTCTTCGGCCTGAAATACGATCCGAGCGATCGCATCGTGTTCCTGTACCTGGTGGCGCTGCTGCTGGTGGTGCTGACGCTGTTCGTCATCAACCGCCTGCTGCGCATGCCGCTCGGGCGCGCCTGGGAAGCGCTGCGTGAAGACGAGATCGCCTGCCGCTCGCTGGGCCTCAGCCCGACGCGCATCAAGCTGACCGCCTTTACCATCAGCGCCGCCTTCGCCGGGTTTGCCGGCACGCTGTTCGCCGCGCGCCAGGGGTTCGTCAGCCCGGAATCTTTCACCTTCGTCGAGTCTGCCTTCGTGTTGGCGATCGTCGTACTGGGGGGCATGGGCTCGCAGTTCGCGGTCATTCTGGCGGCAATCCTGCTGGTGGTGTCGCGCGAGCTGATGCGCGATCTGAATGAATACAGCATGTTGCTGCTGGGTGCGCTGATGGTGCTGATGATGATTTGGCGGCCGCAAGGGCTGTTGCCGATGAAACGGCCGCAGTTGAAGCTGCAGGCGGCGGACATTCACGCGGGCAAGGGGAAACAGGCATGAGCGTTCAACCTTTACTGCAGGTGGAAGGCCTGTCGATGCGTTTCGGCGGGCTGCTGGCGGTCAACAATGTGGCGCTGACGCTGAACGAAGGCGAAATCGTGTCGCTGATCGGCCCCAACGGCGCCGGTAAAACCACGGTATTCAACTGCCTGACCGGTTTTTACCGCCCGACCGGCGGCACCATCAAATTGCGCGATCGCCACCTGGAAGGGTTGGCGGGGCAGGCCATCGCCCGTATGGGCGTGGTGCGTACCTTCCAGCATGTGCGGCTGTTCCGTGAAATGACGGTGATTGAGAACCTGCTGGTGGCGCAGCATCAGCATCTGAAAAGCGGCGTGTTCGCCGGGCTGCTGAAAACCCCGGCCTTCCGCCGCGCCGAAGCCGAGGCGCTGGCGCGCGCGGCGGAGTGGCTGGAGCGCGTCGGCCTGCTATCGATGGCCAACCGTTCGGCGGGCAACCTGGCCTATGGGCAGCAGCGGCGGCTGGAGATCGCCCGCTGCATGGTGACCCGGCCGGAGCTGCTGATGCTGGACGAACCGGCCGCCGGCCTCAACCCGAAAGAGACCGACGAGCTGGATCATCTGATCGTCGAGCTGCGCGAGCGGCATAAGGTCTCGGTGTTGCTGATCGAGCACGACATGAAGCTGGTGATGGGCATTTCCGACCGCATTTATGTGGTGAATCAGGGCACGCCGCTGGCGCAGGGCACACCGGCGGAGATCCGCAACAACCCGGACGTGATCCGGGCTTATTTGGGCGAGGCTTAAGACTGTGTCCCATCATTGTTCGTGGCATCGTCGCAGACCCAAAAACCCGCTATCAAGGCGGAAGATGAAGAACATAGCGGGACTATGTTCGAATCTGACAACGCAGAGAGCGGGTTTTTGGGGCGCGACCCGCAGGGCTGGGGCTATTTCGCCGCGCCGCTGCGTTACTCACCGTTTATTTGGCCCACCAAACCTCACGGCTCGCGCCTTGCTGCGCAGCGAAATAATCACCAGCGATGCTCACGCACAATGACGGGGCGCAGTCTTTATGTTGTCATTCAATCAGGTATCCGCCCATTACGGCAAAATTCAGGCGCTGCATCAGGTCAGTCTCACGATAAGTCAGGGCGAAATCGTGACGTTAATCGGCGCCAACGGCGCCGGTAAAACCACGCTGCTCGGCACCCTGTGCGGCGAACCGCGCGCCAGCGAAGGCAGCATCGTCTTCCAGGGGCAGGACATCACCCAGTGGCAAACCTCGCGCATCATGCGCGAAGCGGTGGCGATCGTGCCGGAAGGGCGGCGCGTCTTCTCGCGCATGACGGTGGAAGAAAACCTGGCGATGGGCGGCTTCTTCGCCGATCGTCACCAATATCAGCAGCGCATCGAACGGGTGTTCACGCTGTTCCCGCGCCTGCTGGAGCGCCGAAGCCAGCGCGCCGGCACCATGTCCGGCGGCGAACAGCAGATGCTGGCCATCGGCCGCGCGCTGATGAGCCAGCCGAAGCTGCTGCTGCTCGACGAACCTTCGCTTGGGCTGGCGCCCATCATCATCCAGCAGATCTTCGACATCATTCAGCAGCTGCGGGAAGAGGGCATGACCATCTTCCTGGTGGAGCAAAACGCCAATCAGGCGCTGAAATTGGCGGACCGCGGTTATGTGCTGGAAAACGGCCGCGTGGTGTTGGAAGATACGGGGGCTGCATTGTTAGCCAACGAAGCAGTGAGGTCGGCGTATCTGGGCGGTTAATCCGCCCCCCTACGAATTAAAATAATCAGGTACGAGAAGAAGAAATGAAGACAGAAGGGTTACTCGCGCAGCGCATCGTTAACGTAAAAAGTTCGGCCATCCGTGAATTGCTTAAGCACAGCAAGATGGAACACGTCATTTCGCTGGCGGGCGGCATCCCCTCTGATGCGCTGTTCGATTTCGAAGGGTTGAGCATCGCCACCCAGCAGGCGATCACCGAACAGCCGAAAAGCGCGTTCCAGTATGGTTTGACCGAGGGCAGCCCGCTGCTGCGTGAGCGCATTTGCGCCCTGTGCGCCGAGCGCGGCGTCACCGCTGGCGCGGAAGAGGTGATGGTCACCGCCGGCTCGCAGCAGGCACTGGATTTGGTGATGCGCGCCATCGTCAACCCGGGCGACGTGTTTGTGGTGGAGCGCCCGACCTACCTGGCGGCGCTGCAAACGCTGGAACTGGCGGAGGCCAACATCATGTCGGTCTCGTCTGACAGCGACGGCATGGTGGTGGAAGAGCTGGCTGAACTGCTGAAAACCCAGCGCATCAAGGGCGTGTACGTGGTGCCGAACTTCGGCAACCCCAGCGGCATTACCCTCAGCGCCGCGCGCCGCGAACTGCTGGTGAAGCTGGCCGCCGAACATAACTTCCTGATCATCGAAGACGATCCGTACGGCGAACTGCGTTTCACCGAAGAGCGCCACCCGACGCTGCATCAGGTGTCGCAGCGGGTGCTGGGCAACACCGACCACATCATCTATACCTCGACCTTCTCCAAGATCCTGGCGCCGGGCCTGCGTTTGGGCTGGGCGATCCTGCCGCCGTTCCTGCTGCATAAAGTGGCGATCATCAAACAGGCGGCGGATCTGCACGCCAGCGCCCTGTCGCAGAGCATCGTCGAATGCTACCTTGGCCTGGATCGCCTGCCGGCGCAGATCGACAAGATCCGCGCCGCCTACAAGCAAAAGGGCGAGATCCTGGCCGGTTTGGTGGAGCAGGAGCTGGGCGACTACATCACCTTCGATAAACCGAAGGGCGGCATGTTCCTGTGGGCGCGTTTCCGCCAGCCGTTCAACGCCACCGAATGGCTGAACACCACGCTGCAGCAGGGCGTGGTGTTCGTGCCGGGGGAATACTTCTTCTCCGACAACCCGGATCGTTCGACCTTCCGCCTGTCGTTCGCCACCGCCACCGAGCAGCAGATGCAAGAAGCGGTGGCGCGCCTGCGCCGTTCGCTGTAATCCTCGCGGCGGCGGAGCCCATGCCCGCCGCCGACATCAAACCGCCATCTTCACTTCACCTTGCCGTCATGTGGCTGTCATCTAACGGTTATTTTTCTGTCATCCGCGCATGGCATGTTATCCCCCGTCATCTTTCGAGCCGCAGCGTTGTTGGCTGCCCGGCTGCCCCCCTGTCACTTAGTTAGCTAAGCTCCAGGGAGCCAGCAGGTTGCCGCCTGGCTGCAACTCGAAAGCTATAGGGGCACTCCCTCATTAAGAATTGATTCTTTTCGCTCACGCGCTTTTACACCAGCTTTTCAGGAGTTAGGCATGCTCACCTACGCTATTCGCAAAACCACGCTGTGCGTCGCATTGACCCTGGCGATCAGCGCCCAGGCGCTGGCGGCGACAGAAATCCCGTTCTGGCATTCGATGGAAGGCGAACTGGGTAAGGAAGTGGATTCCCTGGCGGATCGCTTCAATCAGTCGCACAGCGACGTCAAGATTGTGCCGGTTTATAAAGGCAACTACGAACAGAGCCTGGCGGCGGGCATCGCCGCTTACCGCTCCGGCAAGGCGCCGACGATCCTGCAGGTTTACGAGGTGGGCACCGCCACCATGATGGCCAGCAAAGCCATCAAGCCGGTCTACGAAGTGTTTAAAGAGGCCGGCATCAACTTCGACGAGTCGGTGTTCGTGCCGACGGTGGCCGGCTATTACACCGACAACAAGAGCGGCCATCTGCTTTCGCAGCCGTTCAACAGCTCCACGCCGGTGCTGTACTACAACAAAGACGCCTTCAAAAAGGCCGGCCTGAACCCGGATCAGCCGCCGAAAACCTGGCAGGAACTGGCGGCGGATACCGCCAAACTGCGCGAAGCAGGCATGAAGTGCGGTTACGCCAGCGGCTGGCAGGGCTGGATCCAACTGGAGAACTTCAGCGCCTGGCACGGCGTGCCGTTCGCCAGTGAAAACAACGGATTTGGCGGCACCAGCGCCAAGCTGGAGTTCAACCAACCGCTGCAGGTCAAGCATATCGCGTTGCTCGAAGCGATGAACAAGAAGGGCGACTTCACCTATTTCGGCCGCAAAGACGAATCCACCGAGAAGTTCTACAACGGCGATTGCGCCATCACCACCGCCTCTTCCGGTTCGCTGGCGGACATCAAGCACTACGCCAAATTCAACTACGGCGTCGGCATGATGCCTTACGACGCCGACGCGAAAAACGCGCCGCAGAACGCCATCATCGGCGGGGCCAGTCTGTGGGTGATGAACGGCAAAGACGCCGCCACCTACAAGGGCGTGGCCGAGTTCCTGCAGTACCTGGCGCAGCCGGAAATCGCCGCCGAATGGCACCAGAAGACCGGTTATCTGCCGATCACCACCGCGGCTTACGATCTGACCAAGCAGCAGGGCTTCTACGACAAGAACCCGGGGGCCGACGTCGCCACTCGCCAGATGCTGAACAAGCCGCCGTTGCCGTTCACCAAGGGCCTGCGCCTGGGCAACATGCCGCAGATCCGCAGCGTGGTGGATGAAGAGCTGGAAGGCGTGTGGACCGGCAAGAAAACGCCTCAGCAGGCGCTGGACGCCGCCGTGCAGCGCGGTGACGTGCTGCTGCGCCGCTTCGAAGCATCGACCAAGTAATCCTGCGTCGCGGGCCCGGCGGACCGGGCTCGCGTCTTCACGCCGATCCTTCTGCACCCGATTAATGGTTTAACGTCTATGTCATCTTCCCGTCCCGGTTTCGGCTGCAGCTGGCTGCCCTATGCGTTGGTGCTGCCGCAGCTGCTGATTACCGCCGTCTTCTTTTTATGGCCCGCCGGCGAGGCGCTGTGGTATTCGGTGCAGAGCCTCGATCCGTTCGGCCTGTCCAGCCAGTTTGTCGGGCTGGATAACTTTAAACAGCTGTTCCAGGATCCTTACTACCTCGACTCGTTCTATACCACGCTGATCTTCAGCTTTCTGGTGGCGGGCATCGGGCTGGCGGTCTCGCTGTTCTTCGCCGCGCTGGTGGACTACGTGCTGCGCGGCAGCCGCCTCTATCGCACGCTGATGATCCTGCCCTACGCGGTGGCGCCGGCGGTGGCGGCGGTGCTGTGGATCTTTCTGTTCAACCCCGGTCTGGGGTTGATCACCCATTTCCTCAACGGTCTGGGCTATAACTGGAACCATGCGCAAAACAGCGGCCAGGCGATGTTCCTGGTGGTGCTGGCTTCGGTATGGCAGCAGATAAGCTATAACTTCCTGTTTTTCCTCGCGGCGCTGCAGTCTATTCCACGTTCGCTGGTGGAAGCGGCGGCCATAGACGGCGCCGGCCCGGTGCGGCGTTTCTTCCATCTGGTGCTGCCGCTGATCGCGCCGGTCAGCTTCTTCCTGCTGGTGGTCAATCTGGTGTACGCCTTCTTCGATACCTTCCCGGTGATCGACGCCGCCACCGGCGGCGGGCCGGTGCAGTCCACCACCACGTTGATCTACAAAATCTACCGCGAAGGCTTCGCCGGGCTGGATCTCTCCAGTTCCGCCGCGCAGTCGGTGATCCTGATGTTGCTGGTGATCGGCCTGACGGTGATCCAGTTCCGCTTCGTTGAACGTAAGGTGCGCTACCAATGATTGAGAATCGACGCGGGCTGGACATCTTCAGCCATGTGATGCTGATTATCGGCGTGCTGGTGGTGCTGTTCCCGCTGTACGTGGCCTTTGTCGCCGCCACGCTGGACGACAAACAGGTGTTTCAGGTGCCGATGACGCTGGTGCCCGGCGGCCACCTGTGGGAGAACATTCGCAATATCTGGCAGGGCGGCGTGGGCAACCTCAAGGTGCCGTTCTCGCTGCTGCTGCTCAACAGCGTGATCATGGCGCTGGCGATCACCTGCGGCAAGATCGCGGTGTCGGTGCTGTCGGCTTACGCCATCGTGTATTTCCGTTTCCCGCTGCGCAGCCTGTTTTTCTGGCTGATTTTCCTCACCCTGATGTTGCCGGTGGAGGTGCGCATTTTCCCGACGGTGGAGGTGATCTCCAACCTCAACCTGCTGGATAGCTACACCGGCCTGACGCTGCCGCTGATGGCCTCGGCCACCGCGACCTTCCTGCTGCGCCAGTTCTTCATGACGCTGCCGGATGAGCTGCTGGAGGCGGCGCGCATCGACGGCGCCGGGCCGATGCGTTTCTTCTGGGACATTGTGCTGCCGCTGTCGAAAACCAATCTGGCGGCGCTGTTCGTCATCACCTTTATCTACGGCTGGAACCAATACCTGTGGCCGATCCTGATCACCAGCGACGCCTCGATGGGCACCGCGGTGGCGGGCATCAAGAGCATGATCTCCACTTCCGGCGCGCCGACCCAGTGGAACCAGGTGATGGCGGCGATGATTCTGACTTTATTGCCACCGCTGGCGGTGGTGCTTCTGATGCAGCGCTGGTTTGTGCGCG
Organism: Serratia sp. BNK-33-b; assembly: GCF_048684565.1. Classification (NCBI taxonomy): domain Bacteria; kingdom Pseudomonadati; phylum Pseudomonadota; class Gammaproteobacteria; order Enterobacterales; family Yersiniaceae; genus Serratia; species Serratia sp. BNK-33-b. Next base: position 4,737,181 of record NZ_JBLQTZ010000001.1, on the reverse strand, counting down.
GTCTGGTTGATAGCGAGAAATAACGACGATGGCAGGATTAAAACTACAGGCGGTCACCAAGTCTTACGACGGTAAAACGCCGGTGATCAAACAGATTGACCTCGACGTGGCGGACGGTGAGTTCATCGTGATGGTCGGCCCGTCCGGCTGCGGCAAGTCCACGCTGCTGCGCATGGTGGCCGGGCTGGAACGCACCACCAGCGGCGATATTTATATCGATACCCGGCGCGTGACCGATCTGGAGCCCAAGGATCGCGGCATCGCGATGGTGTTTCAGAACTACGCGCTCTATCCGCACATGAGCGTGTACGACAACATGGCCTACGGCCTCAAGATCCGCGGTTTCGGTCCGCCAGCGGGTGGAGGAGGCGGCGCGCATTCTGGAGCTGGAGCCGCTGCTCAAGCGCAAACCGCGCGAGCTATCCGGCGGCCAGCGCCAGCGCGTGGCGATGGGGCGCGCCATCGTGCGCGAACCGGCGGTATTCCTGTTCGACGAGCCGCTGTCCAACCTGGACGCCAAACTGCGGGTGCAGATGCGCCTGGAGCTGCAACAGCTGCACCGACGCCTGAAAACCACCAGCCTGTACGTGACCCACGATCAGGTGGAGGCGATGACGCTGGCGCAGCGGGTGATCGTGATGAACAAGGGCGTGGCGGAGCAGATCGGCACCCCGAGCGAGGTATATCAGCGGCCGGCTTCGCTGTTCGTCGCCGGCTTTATCGGCTCGCCGGCGATGAACCTGCTGCCCGGCACCCTGAGCGCCGACGGCGGCCAGCTGCTGCTGGCGGACGGCATGGCGCTGCCGTTGCCGGCGGCCAAGCCGCAGTGGGCGGGACGGCAGTTGACGCTGGGCATTCGGCCGGAGCATATTCAGCTGGTGGCGCAAGGCCAGGGCGTGCCGCTGCAGCTGCAGACGCTGGAACTGCTGGGAGCCGATAATCTGGCGCACGGCCAGTGGGGCGGTCACGGGGTGATCGCGCGGCTGTCGCATGAAACCTTGCCGGCGGCGGGCAGTACGCTATATTTGCAGCTGCCTGCTCAGGCGCTGCACTTCTTTGACACCCACAGCGGATTACGGATGGATTGATGACGAGACCCTGGCCTTACCCACATATTGTCGCCCACCGCGGCGGCGGTTCTCTGGCGCCGGAAAACACCCTGGCGGCGATCGACGTCGGCGCGCGCCACGGGCACAAGATGATCGAGTTCGACGCCAAACTGGCACAGGACGGACAAATTTTCCTGCTGCATGACGATACGCTGGATCGCACCAGCAACGGCTGGGGCGTGGCGGGCGAACTGCCGTGGGATAAACTGGTGCAGCTGGACGCCGGCAACTGGTACAGCTCGGCCTTCAAGGGCGAGCGGCTGCCGCTGCTGTCGGAGGTGGCGGAACGCTGCCGGGAACATGGCCTGATGGCCAATATCGAGATCAAACCGACCACCGGCAGCGACGATGAAACCGGGCGGGTGGTGGCGCTGGCGGCGCGGTTGCTGTGGCAAGGGCAGACCGACCCGCTGCTCTCCTCCTTCTCGGTGGAAGCGTTGGCGGCGGCGCAGCGCACCGTGCCGGATTTGCCGCGTGGCCTGCTGCTGGAGGAGTGGGACGACAACTGGCGCGAGCTGACGGAGCGTCTGGACTGCGTCTCGCTGCATATCGACCACAAAGCGCTGACCGCCGAGCGGGTGAACGCGTTGAAAGACGCCGGGCTGCGCATTCTGGTGTATACCGTCAACCAACCGGATCGCGCGCGCCTGCTGCTCGACTGGGGCGTTGACTGCATTTGCACCGACCGGATAGATTTGATTGGCTCGGATTTTTAATCCGGCGCCGATAAATCCCGCGACGACAAGCCTTGCCGCCGCGCCAACGGAAGGAATGCGATGCCAGGCTTTATGATGTCACTGTGGCACCAGATCGTGCTGTCTTTACCGCTGTTCGCCCTGATCGCGTTGGGTTATGGGCTGATTCGCTGGGGGAAATGGCCCTCCAGCATCACCGATGGCCTGACGCGTTTCGTGTTTTCCCTCGCCTTGCCCGCCATGCTGTTTCGCATGATGTGCGACTTCTCGCAGCGCCCGGCGGTCGACGCCCGGCTGTTGATCGCGTTCTTCGGCAGTTGCCTGATCGTGTTCGTGCTTGGCCGCCTGGTCGCCCGGCACCTCTTCCGGCTGGATGGCGTCGCCGGATCGGTGTTTGCGCTGGGCGGTATTTTCTCCAATAACGTGATGCTCGGTTTACCGATCGCCAGCGTAATGCTGGGGCAGGCGGCGATCCCGTCGGTGGCGCTGGTGCTGGTGTTCAACGGCCTGATCCTGTGGACGCTGGTGACGGTGTCGATCGAATGGGCGCGCAACGGCTCGCCGACGCTGGGCGGCTTCGCTAAAACCGCGCGCAGCGTGCTGACCAACCCGCTGATCGTCGGCATTTTGTCCGGCACGCTGTTTAGCCTGACCGGCTTGCCGTTGCCGGACTTCGTCGATCGACCGGTCAGCATGCTCGGCCAGGTGGCGGCGCCGCTGTCGCTGGTGGTGCTTGGCATGGGGCTCGCCGAGTACCGCATCAGCGAAGGCTGGCAGCTGAGCAGCGCCATCTGCGTGCTGAAGTTGCTGGTACAGCCGTTGGTGATTTGGCTGCTGGCCTGGATGATGGATCTGCCGCCGATGGAGACCCGGGTTGTGGTGCTGCTTGGGTCGATGGCGGTGGGGGTGAACGTCTACCTGATGTCGCGCCAGTTCAATACGCTCACCGGCCCGGCCGCCACCAGCCTGGTGATGTCCACCGTGCTGGCGGCGATCACCACGCCGCTGATCCTCACCGTTATGGGCGTGCGGGCGTAGCCGGCAGCGGCGCCTGCGGCACCGCCGGCGCGGTGCGATTGAACGGATCGCGCGGCTGGTTGCCGTTAGGCAGCAGTTGCCCGCCGCTCGGCGCGGTTTGCAACAGCTGTTGCCGTTGATTGTCGAACTGTCGCTGCTGCTGCAGGCGGCGTTGATCCATCTGCCGGTTGTTCAACAAGCGCTGTTGTTGCGCCTGCTGGCTGTTTTGGTTGAGTAACTGCTGCTGTGAGCGCAGGTCGGTTACGCCGTTGGCCGCCGCCGCCAACCCAGGCAGTAACAGCAGAGCGAACAGAATGTGAGACGTTTTCATGATGGTTACCTCGCCTTTTTATTAAGCCTAACTCAGCGGTGAAATTTTGCTGGTAGTTTGTATTTTGTTCAGATGTAAACCGCCTTTCATCCCCTTATGCGTCCATCTTCCGTTACAATCGCCCTTTCGGTCTTTTTAGGGTGAACCCATCGTGCTGCTTTTGGTTATAACCACCATCCTGTGGGCGTTTTCTTTCAGCCTGATCGGCGAGTACTTGGCGGGCCATGTCGACAGCGGGTTCTCGGCGCTGGTGCGCATCGGGCTGGCAGCGCTGGTGTTCCTGCCGTTCCTGCGCTGGCGCAATATCAAGCCCAGGGTGATCCTGCTGTATATGCTGGTGGGCGCTTTCCAGCTGGGCATCATGTATCTGTTCAGCTTCCGCGCCTATCTCTACCTGACGGTACCCGAATTCCTGTTGTTCACCGTGTTGACGCCGCTGTACATCACGCTGATCTACGACTTACTGAGCGGCCGCCGTCTGCGCTGGGGCTATGTGTTCAGCGCGCTGCTGGCGGTGCTGGGCGCGGCGATCATTCGCTATCACCAACTGAGCGAACACTTCTGGTGGGGGCTGCTGTTGGTGCAGGCGGCGAACATCAGTTTCGCCATCGGCATGGTCGGCTATAAGCGCCTGATGGAAGTGCACCCCTTGCCGCAGCACACCGCCTTTTCCTGGTTCTACCTGGGGGCGGCGGCGGTGGCGGTAGTGGCCTGGTTCCTGTGGGGCAATCCGCAGCAGCTGCCAACCACCAACCTGCAGTGGGGCGTGCTGATCTGGCTGGGCGTGGTGGCGTCGGGGCTGGGCTATTTCATGTGGAACTACGGCGCGACGCAGGTGGATGCCGGCACGCTCGGCATCATGAACAACATGCATGTGCCGGCCGGCTTGTTGGTCAACCTGGCTATCTGGCAGCAGCAGCCGCACTGGCCGAGCTTTATCATCGGCGGGGCGGTGATCGTCGCTTCGCTGTGGGTGCACCGCCGCTGGGTGGCGCCGAAACAGCTCGGCTAAACGGGGGGCCGACAGTTTATACGCCGGCCGCCAACGCTTTGGCGCCGGTCGCGCCGGGGCGTGCCGCATCGCGCACGAACGGCAGATGATCGCAGGCGTGCTGGCGGGCCGAGCGGATAAAGGCTTCGGTCACCGCCTGGCGCTGTTCGCCGTCGCGCACGGCGGCGTACAGGCGGCTCCACAGGCCGTCACCCAGGGTTTTGGTCACCACCAGCCCCTGCCGTTCGAAACTCTCCACCACCCAGTGCGGCAGCGCCGCAATCCCCATCCGCGCCGATACCATCTGGATCAGCAGCAGTGTGTTATCGACGTTCTTCAATGCCGGGTTAACGCCCGCCGGCTGCAGGAAATGCCGCCAGATATCCAGCCGCTGGCGCTGCACCGGGTAAATCAACAGCGTTTCATCGCTCAAGTCTTCCGGCTCGATGTGCGGCTTGCCGGCCAGCGGATGATCCGGCGCCAGCACCAGACGCACCTCGAAATCGAACATCGGCGAATAGTGCAGGCCGCTGCGCGGCAGAATATCCGACGTCATCACCAGATCCAGCTCGCCCTGTTGCAGGGCCGGCTGCGGATCGAAAGTCACGCCGGAAGTGAAGTCCATCACCACCTGCGGGAAACGCTGGCGGAAGTTGTCCAGCGCCGGCGTCAGCCACTGAATGCAGCTGTGGCATTCGATGGCGATGCGCAGCGTGGTCTGGTGCGGCTCGTGGCAGGCCTGCAGCGCCTGTTGGATCTGCGGCAGCACCTGTTCCGCCAGCTGCAGCAGGATCTCGCCCTGGGCGGTGAAGCGCAGCGGTTGGCTCTTGCGGACGAACAGCTTGAAGCCCAGACGTTGCTCAAGATCGCTGAACTGGTGCGACAGGGCAGACTGCGTCTGATGAAGTTGGGCCGCCGCCCCCGCCAGCGAACCGCTGTTGCGCAGAGCCTGCAGCGTCCGTAAATGTTTCAGTTCGATCATGAGAGTCCTTCACATTGACAGTGAATAAATTGCGCTTGTGGTTAATACAGTACCTGCTGATTATGGATGTGTAAACATCTGGACGGCTAAATGGGGAATATGACGATGGCAATTTTGAATCACACACTGGGTTTTCCTCGCGTTGGGCTACGACGTGAGCTGAAAAAAGCTCAGGAAAGCTACTGGGCCGGCAACTCAACGCAGGAAGAGCTGTTGGCGGTTGGCCGCGAGCTGCGCGCTCGTCATTGGCAGCAGCAACAACAGGCCGGGGTGGATTTGGTGCCGGTCGGCGATTTCGCCTGGTACGATCATGTGTTGACCACTAGCCTGCTGCTGGGCAATGTGCCGGCGCGCCATCAGAATGCGGATGGCTCTATTGATCTGGACACGCTGTTTCGCATCGGCCGTGGCCGCGCACCGACCGGCGAGCCGGCGGCCGCGGCGGAAATGACCAAATGGTTCAACACCAACTACCACTACATGGTGCCCGAATTCCAGCAAGGCCAGCAGTTCAAGCTGGGCTGGACTCAGCTGTTGGACGAAGTGGATGAAGCGCTGGCGCTCGGCCATCGCATCAAGCCGGTGCTGCTGGGTCCGCTGACCTATCTGTGGCTGGGGAAAGTGAAGGGTGAGCCGTTCGACCGCCTGTCGCTGCTGAAAGAGATTCTGCCTGTTTACCAGCAGGTGCTGGCCGAGCTGGCGAAGCGCGGCGTTGAGTGGGTGCAAATTGACGAGCCTGCGCTGGTGCTGGAGCTGCCGCAAGCCTGGCTGGACGCGTTCAAACCGGCTTACGATGCGCTGCAGGGGCAGGTGAAGCTGCTGTTGACCACGTATTTCGACAGCGTCGGCCATAACCTCGACACCATTCGCACGCTGCAAGTGCAGGGGCTGCACGTCGATCTGGTCGCCGGTCATGACGATATCGCCGCGCTGAGCGCCGCATTGCCGAAAGACTGGCTGCTGTCACTGGGGGTGATCAACGGCCGCAACGTTTGGCGCGCCGATCTGAGCCGCTGGTTTGAGCGCTTGCAGCCGCTGGTGGGTACTCGCCCGCTGTGGATTGGCTCCTCTTGTTCACTGTTGCACAGCCCGATCGACTTGAGCGTGGAAAGCCGTCTGGACGAAGAAGTGAAAAGCTGGTTCGCCTTCGCGCTGCAAAAATGCGCCGAACTGGCGCTGTTGAGCTCTGCGCTGAACGCGCCTGACGCGGCGAAACAGGCTGAACTGGACGCCTACAGCGCGCCGATCCGCGCCCGCCGTCAGTCGAGCCGTGTGCATAACCCACAGGTTGAGCGCCGGCTGGCCGCGATCACCGCGCAGGACAGCGAACGCCACAGCGCTTACGCCGAGCGCGCCAGGGCGCAGCGCGAGCGTTTCAACCTGCCGGCCTGGCCGACCACCACCATCGGTTCGTTCCCGCAGACCACCGAGATCCGCGGCCTGCGTCTCGACTTCAAACAGGGCCGTTTGGACGGCAATAACTACCGCACCAGCATCGGTGAGCACATCAAACAGGCGATTGTCGAGCAGGAACGTCTCGGGCTGGACGTGCTGGTGCACGGTGAAGCCGAGCGCAACGACATGGTGGAGTATTTCGGCGAGAACCTCGACGGCTTCGTGTTTACCCAGAACGGCTGGGTGCAGAGCTACGGCTCCCGCTGCGTGAAGCCGCCGGTCATCATCGGTGACGTCAGCCGCCCGGAAGCCATCACCGTCGAATGGGCCAAATTCGCCCAGTCGCTGACCGACAAACCGGTGAAAGGCATGCTGACCGGGCCGGTGACCATCCTGTGCTGGTCGTTCCCGCGTGAAGACGTGACCCGCGAAGTGATCGCCAAGCAGATTGCGCTGGCGCTGCGCGACGAGGTGGAGGATCTGGAAAAAGCCGGCATCGGCATCATCCAGATCGACGAACCTGCGCTGCGCGAGGGGCTGCCGCTGCGCCAATCCGACTGGGCCGCCTACCTGAATTGGGCGGTGGACGCCTTCAAACTGAATGCCGCCGTGGCGCGGGATGACACCCAGATCCACACCCACATGTGTTACTGCGAGTTCAACGACATCATGGAATCCATTGCCGCGCTGGACGCCGACGTGATCACCATCGAGACCTCGCGTTCCGATATGGATCTGTTGGAAGCCTTCAAAGAGTTCGAATACCCGAACGAAATCGGGCCGGGCGTCTACGACATCCACTCGCCGAACGTGCCGAGCGTGGAATGGATCGAAGCGCTGCTGCGTAAAGCGGCGCAGAACATCCCGGCGGAACGCCTGTGGGTCAATCCGGATTGCGGCCTGAAAACTCGCGGCTGGCCGGAAACCCGGCAGTCGCTGGCCAACATGGTATTGGCGGCGCAGCGCCTGCGCGAGCACGCGTGATGCCGTGCGGCGGATGAACCGCCGCTTATAGATTTACTGGTGTGATGATTGGGCGCTTCGGCGCCCTTTTTTATGCGAGGGACATTATTTGACGCCGTGCTGGGCGAACCACGCCAGCATGCGCTGCCAGCCGTCCTCCGCCGCTTCGGCGTTGTAGCTGGGGCGATAGTCGGCGTTGAATGCGTGCCCGACGCCAGGATATACCACGATTTCGGCCTCGGCGTTGGCGGCGCGGATCGCCTGACGCATGGTTTCCACCGTCTCCAGCGGAATGCCGCTGTCCTGCCCGCCATACAGCCCCAGCACCGACGTTGACAGGTGGGTGGCGACATCGACCGGATGCTTCGGTGAATTCAGCGTTTTCTCGCCGACCAGTTTGCCGTACCAGGCGACCGCCGCCTTCAACTGCGGGTTGTGCGCCGCGTACAGCCAGGTAATGCGGCCGCCCCAGCAGAAACCGGTGATCGCCAGCTTGCCGGCGTCGCCGCCGTGGCGAATAGCCCAGTGCGCGGCGTGATCCAGATCGGACAACACCTGACGATCCGGCACCTTGGTCACCAACTGCTGGAACAGCTCGCCGATATCGCTGTAGTCGTTGGCATCGCCCTGGCGGAAATAGAGCTCAGGCGCGATCGCCAGATAGCCCTGCTTGGCCAGGCGACGGCAAAGATCCTGAATGTGCTCATGGACGCCGAAGATTTCCTGCACCACCAGCACGATGGGAAAGGGGCCGTTATGGTCGGCGGGTTTGGCGACGTAGGCCGGCAGCGCGTCGCCCTGAGAAGGGATGGTCGTTTGCCCGGCATGAATGCCCTGTTCGTCGGTGATAATCGCGGAGGCGGCCAACGGCGCGGCGGCCGGGGCGAATCCCCCCTGAGCCTGTTCTAATGTCATCACATGTTCGGTTTTCATTGCGGTCTCCGTGCAATAGAAAAAAGCGCTGAGATTAACTATAGGAAAGATTACCCATTATTGGCGCTGCGTGGCGCACTTTCGGACAAGTCGATAAAAAACGGCTAATTATCTGGCTTTGCGGCATTTTTAAGCGCTTTTTATCATGTTATTACGCGTTTTGGCCCGCGTAAGTGCCATAAGGTGCGTTAGAGGGCTTTTTTGCCCCTAAGCAACCGATAAGATGGAGTTATTTCGGATTGATGAGCTAAATAGTTTCAGCCGGCAACCAACGGGCAGGGAGCTGCAAGGTTTGTCGGCTAGACTGAGGTTTAGCGGTGCATTCTGGATGCCTTATAGTGATAGTGATTTTTTGTGATAAAAATCACAAAAAATATGTAGCATGTCATTTGTTTCTCTTTTCATAGTGACTGTCGTCACGAAATTAAGCGGCGATTTTCAGTAGAGTGCTTTTTTGTTCCTCCCAATAAACATGATCCATGAGGAGTCTCGTATGTCTCAGTCTGACGTTTTTCATCTCGGCCTCACCAAGAACGATTTACAAGGGGCCCAGCTTGCCATCGTGCCGGGCGATCCGCAGCGCGTAGAGAAGATTGCCAAGCTGATGGAAAATCCGGTGCATCTGGCCTCCCATCGTGAATTCACCACCTGGCGCGCAGAGCTGGACGGCAAGGCGGTGATCGTCTGCTCCACCGGTATTGGCGGCCCGTCTACCTCTATCGCGGTGGAAGAGCTGGCGCAGCTGGGTATTCGCACCTTCCTGCGCATCGGCACCACCGGCGCCATTCAGGCCAATATCAACGTCGGTGACGTGCTGGTGACTACGGCGGCGGTACGCCTCGACGGCGCCAGCCTGCACTTTGCGCCGATGGAGTTCCCGGCGGTTGCGGACTTCGCCTGCACCACCGCGCTGGTGGAAGCGGCCAAAGCCAGCGGCGCGACCACCCACATTGGCGTAACCGCTTCTTCCGATACTTTCTACCCGGGCCAGGAACGTTACGACACCTACTCCGGCCGCGTGGTCAGCCGTTTTAAAGGCTCGATGGAAGAGTGGCAGGCGATGGGCGTGATGAACTATGAAATGGAATCCGCCACGCTGCTGACCATGTGCGCCAGCCAGGGCCTGCGTGCCGGCATGGTGGCTGGGGTGATCGTCAACCGCACCCAGCAAGAGATCCCGAACGCCGAGACCATGAAAAACACCGAAAGCAAAGCGGTGCAGATCGTGGTGGACGCTGCCCGCCGTCTGCTGTAATCGCCTTCCCTCAACGGGCCGCCGACGCGGCCTGTTTTTCCATTCGCGACTAATCTGTTACGGTGATACTCCTCAGCGCTGCGCCGATGGCCGCCGCGCGTTGTCAGAACAATAACAACGAGGACGTTTATGACCGCCCAGATCCTGCTTCATCCTTCGCTTGCGCCGCTCGACGGCGGCATTAACTTCCGTGACTTCGGCGGCAACGGCGTGGCCGACGGGCGCCGCATCAAGCGCGGCCTGCTGTTTCGCTCCGGTTCCCTCGAGCGGCTGACGGAAAACGACTGCGCCTTTCTCGCCGGCGTGCCGGTGCGTTCGGTGCTGGACTACCGCGATGCCGACGAAGTGCAGGCCAAACCGGATATTCTGTGGAATGGCGCCGACTATCATCACGTGCCGGCCAACCCGCTGAGCAGCGAAGTCAACGCCAACCTGGAGAAGCTCACCAACGAAACGTTGGCCGCTTTCGACGCCCGCGCGTTCATGCTGGAACTGTATCGTCGCCTGCCGTTCGGCAATGCAGCCTATCAGCGGTTGGCGCAGCTGCTGAGCAACCCCGGCGGCGGCGCGATCGTGCAACACTGCGCGGTCGGCAAGGATCGCACCGGGGTCGGCTCGGCGCTGGTGCTGTTCGCGCTGGGTGCCGACGAAGCGACGGTGCTGGAAGACTATCTGCTGACTGAAACCACGCTGGCCACTTTCCGCGAGCAGATGCTGGATCAGCTCTCTATCAAGCTGAATGCGGCGGCGCTGGAGCAATTCGCCTACGTGCTCAGCGCGCGCGAGGAGTTCCTGATGACGGCGCTGGGCTGCATCCGCCAACAATACGGCTCCACCGACCGCTGGCTGGAAGCGGAATACGGTCTGGGCGCGGCCCAGCGCGAAGCGCTGCAGGCGTTCTACCTCGAGTAAATCGCCGCGTGTTTAACCGGGGTTTAACTCGCCCCGGCTTATCCTAGGCGGCGAACCATCGCGTATCAGGAGCCCCGTATTGAGCCTCAATGACGTTATCAACTGGGTCAGCGACGTCGTGCGTCAGCACGAAGGCTGGGCCATTCCCATCATCTTCTTCCTGGCGTTCGGCGAGTCGCTGGCGTTTTTGTCGCTGCTGCTGCCGGCCACGGTGATCCTGCTGGCGCTGGGCGCGCTGATCGGCGAAAGCGGCATCGCCTTTTGGCCGATTTGGGCCGCCGCCGCCGCCGGGGCGTTTTTCGGCGACTGGCTCTCTTACTGGATCGGCTATCACTATCAGGATCGCGTGGCCCATATGTGGCCGCTGTCGCGCAATCCGCAGCTGCTGGCGCGCGGCCACGCCTTCTTTGAACGCTGGGGCGTGCTGGGCATTTTCATCGGCCGCTTCTTCGGCCCGCTGCGCGCCGTGGTGCCGTTGGTGGGCGGCATTTGCGGCATGCCGCAGCGCTATTTCCAACTGGCCAACGTCACGTCGGCGATGATCTGGGCGTTCGGCATTCTGGCGCCGGGGGCGTTCGGCATCAAGTGGCTCAGCCAGTGGCTGGGTTGATTTCTCGCTAAATTGCGCAGCGCCGCGCAATATTGTGCGCGGCCGGCAAAATCAGGCTGGACATCCATACAGCCTCCCCTTAACGTGACGGGCAATGGGCGTGCAAAACGCCGCAACGGCAAGGTGCAACAGGAGGCAGGGTGGATACCAGTCTGATTTATGGGATTGGCGGCGTAGCGATCGGCATGCTGTTGGGGTGGCTGATCGCCAGTTTGCGGGTGCAGCAGACGCATGCGCAACATGAAACCGAGCTGCGGTTGCTGGAGCAAGCGTTGCAGCAGGCGCAGCAGGAAACGGCGGCGCGACAGGAAACGCTGCAGCGCCACGAGCAGCAGTTGCGCCAGAGCGAGCTGGAGCTGCGCAATCTGCACAGCCAACTGGCGGCCGGACATGAGAAGCTGCAACAGCTCAACCATTGGCGCAACGAATGCGAGCTGCTCAATCAGGAGCTGCGCGCCCAGCGCGAGGTTAACAGCGCGCAGGAAGCCGAACTGCGCGAAGTCACCATCCGTCTGGAAGAGACGCGTATGGCGGCGGAGGAGAAGCAGCGCCTGCTTATCAACAGCGAACAGCGGCTCACCACCCAGTTTGAAAATCTCGCCAACCGCATTTTTGAACACAGCGGCCGCAAGGTTGACGAGCAAAATAAGCAAAGTTTGGATCGTTTACTGCTGCCGCTGCGCGAACAGCTGGACGGTTTCCGCCGTCAGGTGCAGGACAGCTTTGGCCAGGAAGCGCGGGAGCGCCATACGCTGACGCACGAGATACGCAATCTGCAGCAGTTGAACGCGCAGATGGCGCGCGAGGCGATCAACCTCACCAAGGCGCTGAAAGGCGACAACAAAACGCAGGGCAACTGGGGCGAGGTGGTGCTGAGCCGGGTGCTGGAGGCTTCCGGCCTGCGCGAAGGGCATGAGTATGAAACGCAGGTCAACGTGCGGGTGGATCATCAGAGCCGCATGCAGCCCGATGTGATCGTGCGCCTGCCGCAGGGTAAGGATGTGGTGATTGACGCCAAGATGTCGCTGATCGCCTACGAGCGCTATTTCAACGGCGAGGATGAGGCGGAGCGCGAAGCGGCGCTGAGCGAACATATCGCCTCGCTGCGCGGCCACATCCGCATGCTGGGCCGCAAGGACTATCAGCAGCTGCCGGGGCTGCGTTCGCTGGATTATGTGCTGATGTTCATTCCGGTCGAGCCCGCCTTCCTGCTGGCTATCGATCGCGAGCCAGAGCTGATCAGCGAAGCGCTTAAGCACAACATCATGCTGGTCAGCCCGACCACGTTGCTGGTGGCGCTGCGTACCATCACCAACCTGTGGCGCTATGAGCATCAGAGCCAGAACGCCCAGCGCATCGCCGATCGCGCGGCGAAACTGTATGACAAGATGCGGCTGTTCGTGGACGATATGTCCGCTCTGGGGCAGAGCCTGGACAAGGCGCAGGGCAGTTATCGTCAGGCGATGAACAAACTGAGCGAAGGCCGTGGTAATCTTATCGGCCAAATTGAAGGTTTCCGCGCGTTGGGGGTTGAGGTCAAACGGCCGATAAACCCGCTGCTGGCGCAGCAAGCCGGCGCGCAACACGATGAAGCGGAAGAGGCGAACGACGATGATGTCGCCGCGCTGCCGCAGACGAACGACGATGACGATACCGCCGGGGAACCGGGCTTCGTTTCGCACGGCTGAGGCCGTGGCGAGGTGGGGTATTCACCGGGCTTCTGGTACACTCATCCACACAAAATTGACTGAATAGCAGGCAGGACAATGGCAGATCAATCGCAGGAAACCACCGATTTCGGTTTTCGCACCGTCGCTAGAGACGAAAAACAGGCCATGGTGGCGGACGTTTTCCATTCGGTAGCGGCAAAGTATGACGTGATGAACGACCTGATGTCGTTCGGTATTCACCGTATCTGGAAGCGTTTCACCATTGACTGCAGCGGCGTGCGCCGCGGGCAGCGCGTGCTGGATCTGGCCGGCGGTACCGGCGACCTGGCCGCCAAGTTCTCCCGCATGGTGGGCGAGCAGGGGCAGGTGGTGCTGGCGGACATCAACGATTCGATGCTCAAGATGGGGCGCGAGAAGCTGCGCGATCGCGGCATCGTCGGCAACATCAATTACGTGCAGGCCAACGCCGAAGCGCTGCCGTTCCCGGACAATTACTTCGATTGCATCACCATCTCCTTTGGCCTGCGTAACGTCACCGACAAAGACAAAGCGCTGCGCTCGATGTTCCGCGTGCTGAAGCCGGGCGGCCGTCTGCTGGTGCTGGAATTCTCCAAGCCGCTGCTGGCGCCGCTGAGCAAAGCCTATGACGCCTACTCTTTCCACGTGCTGCCGAAGATCGGCGAGCTGGTGGTGAAAGATCCGGACAGCTACCGCTACCTGGCGGAATCGATCCGCATGCACCCCGATCAGGAAACCCTGAAGGGCATGATGGGCAACGCCGGTTTTGAAAACGTCACCTATTTCAACCTGACCGGTGGGATTGTCGCCCTGCATCGCGGCTTCAAGTTCTGAGAGGGAGATGCCGATGCTGTTTACCCCTCTGCTGACCGGCGCGCTGGAAACCTCGCTGAATAACCTGCTGTTTCGCGATCGCAGCATGAAAGCCGCCCGCCAACGCCTGGCGGGCAAGGTGCTGCGCATCGAACTGGAAGAGTTGGCTTCGCCGCTGGTGCTGGTGTTCAGCGAACTGCGCGTGGATGTGCTGGGGCAGTCTGAAGACAGCGCCGATTGCACCGTGCGTAGCCGCATTCCCTCCTTGCTGAAGCTGCGCGATCGCCAGCAGTTGCCGGTGCTGATGCGCAGCGGCGAATTGACGGTGGAAGGCGATATTCAGGTGGTGCAGCAGCTGGTTGGCCTGCTCGATCTGGCGGAGTGGGATCCGGCGGAGTGGCTGGCGCCCTACATCGGCGATATCGCCGCCCAAGGCATTACACAGGCGCTGGGAAAAGGCGCCTCGCTGCTGAAAGCCGGCTTTATGCGCCGGCAGCAAGACATGGCTGAGGCGTTGACAGAAGAGTGGCGCCTGGCGCCGGGGCCGCTGGAAGTGGTGTGGTTCAACGAAGAAGTTGACGCACTCGCCCGCAGCGCGGAAGCGCTGATTGCCCGTATGGACAAGTTGGAGGGCAAGCGATGACCCCAGGCGAACTGCGCCGTTTGTATTTTATCGTCCGCGTTTTTCTCAGCTATGGGCTGGATGAGCTGATCCCTAAAATGCGGTTGACGCTGCCGCTGCGCTTTGGCCGCCGGCTGCTGTTCTGGATGCCGAATCGGCACAAGGACAAACCGCTGGGTGAACGTCTGCGGCTGGCGCTGCAGGAATTGGGGCCGGTCTGGATCAAGTTCGGCCAAATGATGTCGACCCGTCGCGATCTGTTTCCGCCGCACATTGCCGATCAGCTGACGCTGCTGCAGGATCGGGTGGCGCCTTTCGATGGCGCGTTGGCGCGTAAGCATATCGAGCTGGCGATGGGCGGCCCGCTGGAGACCTGGTTCGATGACTTCGATCAGCAGCCGCTGGCCTCTGCCTCGATCGCGCAGGTGCATACCGCGCGGTTGAAAACCACCGGCCAGGAAGTGGTGCTGAAGGTGATCCGGCCGGATATCGGGCCGATCATCAAGGCCGACGTGCGTCTGATGTACCGGTTGGCAGGCTGGGTGCCGAAGCTGTTGCCGGACGGCCGCCGTCTGCGCCCGCGCGAAGTGGTACGCGAGTATGAGAAAACTCTACTGGACGAATTGAACCTGCTGCGCGAAGCGGCTAACGCCATTCAGCTGCGCCGCAATTTCGACGGCAGCCCAATGCTGTACGTACCGGAAGTTTATTCCGACTACTGCAGCGAAAGCGTATTGGTGATGGAGCGCATTTACGGCATTCCGGTCTCGGACATCGCCACGCTGGAACAGCAGGGCACCAACATGAAACTGTTGGCGGAACGCGGCGTCCAGGTGTTCTTTACCCAGGTCTTCCGCGACAGCTTCTTCCATGCGGACATGCATCCCGGTAATATTTTCGTCAGCTACGAACATCCGGAAGATCCTTGCTACATCGGCATCGACTGCGGCATCGTCGGTTCGCTGAATAAGGATGATAAACGCTACCTGGCGGAAAACTTCATCGCCTTCTTCAACCGCGATTACCGCAAGGTGGCGGAACTGCACGTCGACTCCGGGTGGGTGCCGCGCGACACCAACGTGGAAGACTTCGAATTCGCCATCCGCACCGTGTGCGAGCCGATTTTCGAGAAGCCGCTGGCGGAGATTTCCTTCGGCAACGTGCTGCTGAACCTGTTCAACACCGCGCGACGCTTCAATATGGAAGTGCAGCCGCAGTTGGTGTTATTACAGAAGACCTTGCTGTATGTTGAAGGACTGGGGCGTCAGCTCTATCCGCAGCTGGATCTGTGGACCACCGCCAAGCCGTTCCTCGAGAGCTGGCTGCGCGATCAGGTCGGCATTCCCGCCGTGGTGCGTGCGCTGAAAGAGAAAGCGCCGTTTTGGGCGGAGAAGCTGCCGGAACTGCCCGAGCTGTTTTACGACAGCTTGCAGCAGCATAAACTGTTGCAACAAAGCGTTGATAAGCTGACCAACCAGATGCAGGCTCAGCGGGTTCGTCAGGGGCAGTCACGTTATTTGTTCGGCGTTGGCGCTACACTGTTGGTAAGCGGCACGCTGTTGCTGCTGGGGCAAATCGAGGTGTTTCCCGCCTGGATGATGGCTGCCGGCATCGTATGCTGGGTGATTGGCTGGAAGCGAACCACCTGATTTAATTCGTTACTCTGGTAAAGTCGGCTCTATAATGCGGGCTGTCTTTAAAAGACCCTTTAAAATTAGAGGTAATTAAAATGGGCGGTATTAGTATTACGCAATTGTTGATCATCGCAGTGATCGTGGTGCTGTTGTTCGGTACCAAAAAACTGCGCACGCTGGGCTCCGATCTCGGCGCCTCGATCAAGGGCTTCAAGAAGGCGATCGGCGACGATACGCCGTCGACCCCCAACACGGCTGAGAAAAGCAGCCTGGATGACGCTGACTTCTCGGCCAAGCCTATTACCGATAAGCAGCCGGAAGTGAAACCGGAAGAGTCGAAGAACAAAGAGCAGGTATAAACCGTGTTTGACATTGGGTTTAGTGAGCTGGTGCTGGTGCTGGTGATCGGCCTGGTTGTTCTGGGGCCGGAACGCTTGCCGGTCGCGGTCAGAACAGTATCGGGCTGGATCCGCGCGCTGCGCTCGCTGGCGGCCTCGGTGCAGCACGAACTGTCTCAGGAGCTGAAGCTGCAGGAGCTGCAGGACAGCCTGAAAAAAGCGGAACAGGCCGGCCTGCAGAACCTGACGCCGGAACTGAAGGCGTCGATGGATGAGCTGAAAGACGCGGCGGAATCATTGAAACGCACCTACCAGGGCGAGAAAGAAGAGCTGGCGAACACCATTCATAACCCGCAGATCACCGATCCGGAAGCCTTGCACGACGGCGTGACGCCAGCGGAAGCGGCAACCCGCGCCAGTGCGCCCGCCGCCGCGCCAAAACCGGCAGCGGAACCTGAAGCCGTCGCGCCGGTGGCGGCGCAACCGGCTAAAGCGCCGGCGGAAACCGCGCCGGCACCTGTCGAACCTGTTGCGGATAAAACCCCAGCGTCTCACCAACCTAGTGGCGATCGTTAATACATGGCTGTTGAAGATACCCAACCCCTTATCAGTCATCTGATAGAGCTGCGCAAGCGGCTGTTGAACTCGATTATTTGCGTGCTGGCGGTGTTCGTGGTGCTGGTGTTTTTCGCCAACGACATCTACCAACTGGTGTCTGCGCCGCTGCTGAAGCAGTTACCGGCCGGGG
Source organism: Serratia sp. BNK-33-b (assembly GCF_048684565.1). NCBI lineage: Bacteria > Pseudomonadati > Pseudomonadota > Gammaproteobacteria > Enterobacterales > Yersiniaceae > Serratia > Serratia sp. BNK-33-b. The sequence goes on along the minus strand of NZ_JBLQTZ010000001.1, from coordinate 4,720,145 downwards.
CGAGCATGATCGCCACTGACGTGGCGTCACCGTTCTTTACCCCGATCAAATTGACCATGATCGTCTCGGTGTTCGTCTCCGCGCCGATGATTTTGTATCAGGTGTGGGCATTCATCGCGCCGGCGCTGTACAAGCATGAACGCCGCCTGATGATGCCGCTGCTGGTGTCCAGCAGCCTGCTGTTCTACCTCGGCATGGCTTTCGCCTACTTCATCGTGTTCCCGCTGGCCTTCGGCTTCTTCGCCAAGACCGCGCCGATGGGGGTGACCATTGCGACCGACATTAAAAACTACCTCGATTTCGTCATGGCGCTGTTTATGGCGTTCGGCGTTGCCTTCGAAGTGCCGGTCGCCATCATTCTGCTGTGCTGGAGTGGCGTCACCTCGCCGGAAGATCTGAAGAAGAAACGGCCGTATGTGTTGGTTGGCGCGTTTGTGGTCGGCATGCTGTTGACGCCGCCAGACGTGTTCTCGCAAACCTTGTTGGCAATACCGATGTATCTGCTGTTTGAAGTGGGGGTGTTCTTCGCTCGCTTCTATACCGGCAAACGTCGTCCGCAAGCGGAAGAAGAAGACGAGGGTGACGAACCCCCAGCCCCCTGATCCACATTGATTGCGAAGCCGCCCATTGGGCGGCTTTTGCTTTGGAAAAAATCATGTTTGATATCGGCGTTAATCTGACCAGCAGCCAATTCGCCAAAGATCGCCAGGCGGTGGTGGAGCGCGCCCGCGCGGCGGGCGTTACCGGGATGTTGATTACCGGCACCGATCTGGCAGAGAGCCGCGAAGCGGCGGAACTGGCGCAGCAACATGCGGGTTACTGTTGGTCTACCGCCGGTGTGCATCCGCACTACGCCAGCGGTTGGGATGAACACGCCGCCGAGCAGATTTATGCGTTAGCCGCACGCCCTGAAGTGGCGGCGATCGGCGAATGCGGCCTGGATTTCAATCGCAACTTCTCGACGCCCGCGCAGCAGGAAGCGGCGTTCACCGCGCAGCTGGCGCTGGCGGCGGAGTTGGCGCTGCCGGTGTTTCTGCATTGCCGCGACGCACACGCACGTTTTGCCGAGCTACTGACGCCGTGGTTGGATAAACTGCCCGCGGCCGTGGTGCACTGCTTCACCGGCACCGCCGAAGAATTAACAAGCTGCCTGTCGCTGGGTTTGTCGATCGGGATTACCGGTTGGGTCTGCGACGAGCGGCGCGGCCTGGAACTGCGCGCACTGTTGCCGCAGATCCCAGCCGAGCGTCTGCTGCTGGAAACTGACGCCCCTTATCTGTTGCCCCGGGATTTACAGCCTAAACCCGCATCTCGCCGCAACGAACCCTGTTTCCTGCCCCACATCGTGCAGCAGGTCGCCGTCTGGCGGCGGGAAGAGCCGCAATGGCTGGGGCAAAAAACCGATGAGAACGCCCGCCGGCTATTCCGGCTGGTTTGAGCTAGGAGAAAACTATGAGCTATGCATTTCCGGGCACCTTCCCTGGTCGCCGTATGCGCCGCGTGCGCCGTCACGACTTCAGCCGCCGCCTGGTGGCCGAGAATCAACTGACGGTCAACGACCTGATTTATCCGGTGTTTGTCATGGAAGGCAGCAACCGCCAGGAAGAAGTGGCCTCGATGCCGGGCGTATCGCGCATGACGATCGATCTGCTGGTCAAGGAAGCGGAAACCATCGCCAAACTTGGCGTGCCGGTGATTTCCCTGTTCCCGGTGATCGAACCGAGCCTGAAATCGCTGCATGCGGAAGAAGCCTATAATCCTGAAGGGTTGGTACAGCGCACGGTGCGCGCGCTGAAAGACGCGGTGCCTGAACTGGGCATTCTGACCGACGTGGCGCTCGATCCCTACACCACGCATGGGCAGGACGGGGTGATCGATGAGCAGGGTTATGTGATTAACGACGTGACCAAAGACATTCTGGTGCGTCAGGCGCTGTCCCATGCTGAAGCGGGCGCGGAAATCGTGGCGCCGAGCGACATGATGGACGGCCGCATCGGGGCGATCCGCGATCGTCTGGAATTGCAGGGCCTGGTGAATACCCAGATCATGGCCTACTCCGCCAAGTATGCTTCCTGCTACTACGGCCCGTTCCGCGATGCGTTGGGCTCCAGCGGCAATCTGAAGGGCGGCAACAAGAAGACCTATCAGATGGATCCGGCCAACAGCGACGAAGCGCTGCAGGAGATTGCGCAGGATCTGCAGGAAGGTGCGGACATGGTGATGGTGAAACCGGGCATGCCGTACCTCGACGTTGTGCGCCGCGTGAAGGATACCTTCGGTGTGCCAACCTTCGCTTATCAGGTGTCCGGCGAGTACGCGATGCATATGGCGGCGATTCAGAACGGCTGGCTGCAGGAGCAACCTGCGGTGATGGAATCGTTGATGTGCTTTAAACGCGCCGGCGCCGACGGCGTGCTGACCTACTTCGCCAAGCGTGTCGCCCAGTGGCTGCACGACGACGCGATGCGCCGCTAAGCGTAAAATGAGCCAACAAAAAGGCGCCTGAGGGCGCCTTTTGCATTACATCTTCTGGAACTGTCGGTTGTCGATGCTTTGGCTGACCTGCTTGTTGATCAGGTTCAGCAACAACATGGAACGCGCTTCGCCGTCCGGCTCGGTGTAGATCGCCTGCAGCCCTTCGAACACGCCGTCGACGATCAGAACGGTATCCCCCGGCTGTGGGGTTTCCGGATCGACATAGGTTTCGCAGGCGTGCGTGCGCAGTTCATCGATCACCTTGCTCGGGATGACGCTCGGCAACGCGCCGAAACGCACGAAGTGGCTGACGCCACGGGTGGCGCTGATGGTGGTGGTGTGAATGCGCTCCGGGTCGAACTCCACAAACAGATAGTTGGGAAACAGGGGTTCGCTGACCGCGATGCGCTTACCACGCACGATCTTTTCCAGCGTGATGATCGGGCTGAGGCAGTTTACCTGCTGCCGTTCCAGATGTTCCTGCGCCCGCAACAACTGACCGCGTTTGCAATAAAGTAGATACCAGGATTCCATAGTTTCACATGCCTTTCTGCCAGCCGGTAAGCATATCAAAAGCTATTCCGGATACATAGTGATGCAAGTTTCAGCGTGTAACATCACCTATCTCTATGAATCTGCGGCTATTAGCGAGGGGTCACACACTTATCGATACGGCGCTGGTATAACAGAGGGCTAAAAATTTGTTACCGTCACAGTATGACAGGCGTAGCGCCGCCGGCTGTGACGCTATTCATCGTTTTCGACCGAGGGGGAAAGAAATGGAGCTGTTTCTGTTGAGCAACGGCAAGCTGTCTGGCGAAGCCGAGCTGCTGGGGTACGCTAAAAGCCAGTTGCTGGCGATGATTGCGCGTCGCGGCATCAAATCCGCCGTCTTTATCCCTTACGCCCTGATTCGTTACGACTATGACCAGCGTGCGCAGGAACTGGCGCAAACGCTGGGCATTGAAGTCACCAGCATCCACCATGCCGCTTCACCGGCGGCGGCGATCGCGCAGGCGGAGTGCATTTTGGTCAGCGGCGGCAATACCTGGTTGCTGAACCAAATGCTGCACGAGCAAGGCCTGATCGTGCCCATCCAGCGCGCGGTGCGCGAGCGTGAAGTGCCTTACGTCGGCTGGAGCGCCGGTTGCAACGTGGCCACGCCGAGCATTCGCACCACCAATGACATGCCGGTGCGCTGCAGCGTGGTGCTGCCGGCGCTGGGGCTGTTCCCGGTGCAGATCAACCCGCACTACATCGACGCGCATATCAGCGGCCACATGGGCGAAACCCGTGACGAGCGCCTGGCGGAGTTCTGCGCGATCAACCCAAGCGAATCGGTGGTGGCGCTGCGTGAAGGTAGCCTGCTGCACGTTGAAGGCAATGCGCTGCGTTACTTCAGCGCTAACGGGCAGGGCTTCAAGGTGTTCCGCCACGGTGAGGAGACGCGTGAATATCAGGATACGCGCGCGCTGGCTGCGCTGGTGCCGTTCAACTGCGGCTGAGGGCCACCCGGCGGCGGGCGGCGTTAACAAAATTGCAGCAACAACCGTGAAGAGGGCTTATAATGCCCTCCCCACTGGCCGTTATAATGATCAGCATGAAATACCGTGACTTACGCGATTTCCTCTCGTTGCTGGAGAAGAGAGGGGAACTAAAACGCATCAGCCAGCCGATCGATCCTTACCTGGAAATGACGGAGATTGCCGATCGCACCCTGCGAGCGGGCGGTCCGGCACTGCTGTTTGAAAACCCGAAAGGGTATGACATGCCGGTGCTGTGCAACCTGTTCGGCACCGCCAATCGCGTGGCGATGGGCATGGGGCAGGAAGACATCAGCGCGCTGCGCGAAGTCGGCAAACTGCTGGCGTTCCTCAAAGAACCTGAGCCGCCGAAAGGCTTCCGCGATCTGTTCGACAAAATGCCGAAGTTCAAGCAGGTGCTGAACATGCCGACCAAGGTGCTGGGATCCGCGCCTTGTCAGGAGCAGGTATGGCAGGGTGACGATGTCGATCTCAGCCGTATTCCGGTGATGCACTGCTGGCCGGAAGACGCCGCGCCGCTGATCACCTGGGGGCTGACCGTGACCCGCGGCCCGCATAAGGAACGGCAAAATCTCGGCATCTATCGCCAGCAGGTACTGGGCAAGAATAAAGTGATCATGCGCTGGCTGTCGCATCGCGGCGGCGCGCTGGATTATCAGGAGTGGTGCCAGGCGCACCCGGGCGAGCGTTTCCCGGTTGCGGTGGCGCTGGGCGCCGATCCCGCTACCATCCTCGGTGCGGTCACGCCGGTGCCTGATACCTTGTCTGAATATGCCTTTGCCGGGCTGCTGCGCGGCAACAAAACCGAAGTGGTCAAGTGCCTTTCCAACGATCTGGAAGTGCCCGCCAGCGCCGAAATCGTGCTTGAAGGCTATATCGAGCCGGGTGAAATGGCGCCGGAAGGCCCCTACGGCGACCACACCGGTTACTACAATGAAATCGACCAGTTCCCGGTGTTCACCGTTACTCACATCACCCAGCGCCGCAACGCGATCTACCACTCGACCTACACCGGTCGCCCGCCGGATGAGCCGGCGATCCTGGGCGTGGCGCTGAATGAAGTGTTCGTACCGATCCTGCAAAAGCAGTTCCCGGAAATCGTCGATTTCTATCTGCCGCCGGAAGGGTGCTCTTACCGCCTGGCGGTAGTGACCATGAAAAAACAGTACGCCGGCCACGCGAAACGCGTGATGATGGGCGTCTGGTCGTTCCTGCGGCAGTTTATGTACACCAAATTTGTTATCGTCTGTGATGATGACGTCAATGCGCGCGACTGGAACGACGTGATTTGGGCGATCACCACACGAATGGATCCGGCAAGGGATACCGTTCTGGTGGAGAATACGCCGATCGACTATCTGGACTTCGCCTCGCCGGTTTCCGGCCTGGGTTCGAAGATGGGGCTGGACGCCACCAATAAATGGCCGGGTGAAACCGATCGCGAATGGGGCCGTCCGATTCAGATGGATGAAAAGGTACGTGCGCGCGTCGACGAAATCTGGGATGAGCTCGCAATCTTCAGTGACAGGGAACCGACGTTATAGCGTCAGGCCCTGTTCTCAGCTTTGCATTGATGACCCGACAGAGGGAACGCATGACAATATTGAGCTGTAAAGTGACCTCGGTAGAGGCCATTACCGATACGGTTTATCGGGTACGTCTGGTGCCCGAGCAGCCGTTTTCTTTCAAGGCAGGGCAATATCTGATGGTGGTGATGGATGAGCGCGACAAGCGTCCGTTCTCACTGGCATCAACCCCGACGCAGCAAGATTATATCGAGCTGCACATTGGCGCTTCGGAACTGAATCTGTATGCCATGGCGGTGATGGATCGCATCCTGAAAGAGCAGGCGATCACCGTTGACGTGCCGCACGGCGACGCCTGGCTGCGGGAAGAGGGCAGCCGTCCGCTGGTGCTGATCGCCGGCGGCACCGGTTTCTCTTACGCGCGTTCAATCTTGTTGACCGCGCTGGAGCAGCAGCCGGATCGCGACATTTCAATCTACTGGGGTGGGCGTGAGCTGAAGCACCTGTACGATTTGAGCGAGCTGGAAGCGCTGTCGTTGCAGCATCCGAATCTGAAGGTGATCCCGGTGGTCGAGCAGCCGGAAGCCGAATGGCGCGGCCGCAGCGGCACCGTGCTCAGCGCGGTGCTGCAGGATTTCGGCACGCTGGCGGAGCATGACATTTACATCGCCGGGCGTTTCGAGATGGCGAAAATCGCCCGCGAGCGTTTCTGCGCCGAGCGCGGCGCGCTGGAAGCGCATATGTTTGGCGACGCGTTTTCGTTTATCTGACCGATGCGATGCGCGGTGAACGGGGTGGCCGAGGGTCGCCCCGTTTTTATTTGGGCGTCGGCAAACTTCAGGCATAAAAAACCCGCCCCTGACAGGCGGGAAGAACGGCAACTAAACTTGGCGGGATGCCGCGATTTGAAGTAGTGACGCGGTCATCCCAAGATAGACACAGCTAAACGCGTTCAAAGACGGTGGCGATGCCCTGGCCCAGGCCGATGCACATGGTCGCCAGGCCGAACTGCGCGTCGCGACGTTCCATGTTGTTCAACAGGGTGGTCGAGATGCGGGAGCCAGAACAGCCCAGCGGGTGGCCGAGCGCGATGGCGCCGCCGTTCAGGTTAATCTTGTCGTCGATGCTGTCCATCAGCCCCAGATCCTTGATGCACGGCAGCGACTGGGCGGCGAACGCTTCGTTCAGCTCGAACAGATCGATGTCCTGCACGCCCAGACCGGCGCGTTTCAGCGCCAGCTTGCTGGCCGGCACCGGGCCGTAGCCCATGATGGAAGGATCGCAGCCGACCACCGCCATCGAGCGGATGCGGGCGCGGGCCTTCAAACCGAGCGCTTTGGCGCGCGATTCGCTCATCAGCAGCATGGCGGAAGCGCCGTCCGACAGGGCGGAGGAGCTGCCGGCGGTGACGGTGCCGTTGACCGGATCGAACGCCGGACGCAGGGCCGACAGACTTTCGACGGTGGTTTCCGGGCGAATGACTTCATCGAAATCGTAACGGGTCAGCACGCCGTCGGCGTCGTGACCGTTGGTCGGTATGATCTCGTTTTTGAAGTAACCCGCCAGCGTCGCCGCATGTGCGCGCTGGTGGGAGCGGGCGGCAAACTCATCCTGCATCTGGCGACTGATGTTGTGCATCTTGGCCAGCATTTCGGCGGTCAGCCCCATCATCCCGGCGGCTTTGGCCACGCTGCGGCTCAGGCCCGGATGGAAATCCACGCCGTGATTCATCGGCACATGGCCCATGTGTTCCACGCCGCCGATCAGGCTGATGTGCGCGTCGCCAACCATGATGGCGCGCGCCGCGTCGTGCAGTGCCTGCATCGAAGAGCCGCACAGGCGGTTGACGGTCACCGCCGGCACGCGGTGCGGGATCTCGGCCAGCAGCGCGGCGTTGCGGGCGATGTTGAAGCCTTGTTCCAGCGTTTGCTGCACGCAGCCCCAGTAAATGTCATCAATCTCGGCGGCGTCCAGCGCCGGGTTGCGGCTCAGCACTTCACGCATCAGGTGAGCGGAGAGATCTTCGGCGCGCACCTGGCGGAAGGCGCCGCCCTTGGAGCGGCCCATCGGCGTGCGTACGGCATCAACAATAACTACGTTTTCCATCTTTATGACCTCATGCCGGTTGGCGGGTAGCGACGTCGGACAGCGGTGTCGCCACCGGGTAGTAGCTTTCATTGCGTTCGGCCTTGGCGCGCAGACCGGCCGGCACCTGGTACAGGGCGCCGAGGTGTGCGTAACGCTGGGCCAGCTCAACGTAGTTGGCGGTGCCGAGCGTATCCAGGTAGCGGAACACGCCGCCGTGGAACGGAGGGAAACCGATGCCGTAGACCAGCGCCATATCGGCTTCGGCCGGGCTGGCGACGATCTTTTCTTCCAGGCAACGCACCACTTCGTTGATCATCGGGATCATCATGCGCGCGATGATTTCTTCGTCGCTGATGGTCTGGCGCGGTTGGCTCACTTCGGCCAGCAGCGCATCGGTCTGCTCGTCGTTGTCCTTGCGCGGTTTGCCTTTGCTATCCTGGCTGTAGCGGTAGAAGCCCAGCTGATTTTTCTGACCGAAGCGCTGGTTGTCGAACATCACGTCAATGGCGTCGCGATAGTCTTTGCTCATGCGATCCGGGAAGCCGGCGGCCATTACCGCCTGCGCGTGGTGCGCGGTGTCGATGCCCACGACGTCGAGCAGGTAGGCCGGGCCCATCGGCCAGCCGAACTGTTTCTCCATCACTTTATCGATTTGACGGAAGTCGGCGCCGTCGCGCAGCAGCAGGCTGAAGCCGGCGAAGTACGGGAACAGCACGCGGTTGACGAAGAAGCCCGGGCAGTCGTTCACCACGATCGGCGTTTTGCCCATGCGGCTGGCGTAGGCCACCACTTTGGCAATGGTCTCGTCGCTGGTCTGTTCGCCGCGGATGATTTCCACCAGCGGCATGCGGTGCACCGGGTTAAAGAAGTGCATGCCGCAGAAGTTTTGCGGGCGCTTCAGCGATTTTGCCAGGTGATTAATCGGAATGGTCGAGGTGTTCGACGCCAGAACGGTGTCCTCACCGATCAGGTTTTCCACTTCCGACAGCACGGCGGCTTTGACTTTCGGATTCTCGACGACCGCCTCAACGATCACCTGCGCGCGCTCGATGCCGGCATAGTCCAGCGTCGGCTGAATGGTCGACAGCACCTGCGCCATTTTCAGGCCATCCAGCTTGCCGCGCTCCAGTTGCTTATTGAGCAGCTTGGCCGCTTCGCTCATGCCCAGCGTCAGCGACTTGTCGCTGATGTCTTTCATGATCACCGGCACGCCTTTCAGCGCCGATTGGTAGGCGATACCGCCGCCCATGATGCCGGCGCCCAGCACCGCCGCCTGTTTCGGCGCATCCACATTCTTGGCCAGCTTTTTCGCCTGGCCCTTCACGAACTGATCGTTAAGGAAGATGCCGACCAGCGCGCGCGCTTCGTTGGAGCGGGCCAACGGCACGAAGCTGGCGGTTTCCAGTTTCAGCGCTTCATCGCGGCCCAGCTTGGCGGCGGCTTCAATGGTCTTCACCGCGGTCATCGGCGCCGGGTAATGTTTACCGGCGGTCTGCAGCACCATGCCTTTGGCGGTGGTGAAACTCATCGCCGCTTCAATCGGGCTGAGTTTCAGCGGCTCCAGCTTAGGTTGACGCGCGGCGCGCCAGTCCAGCTTGCCGTCGATCGCCTGTTGCAGCATGTTGAGCGCCGCTTCGGCCAGTTTTTCCGGTGTCACCACCGCATCCACCAGGCCGACTTTCAACGCGTCTTTGGCGCTGACGTCTTTGCCGGCGGCGATGATTTCCAGCGCGCTGTCGTTACCCAGCAGGCGCGGCAGACGGACGGAACCGCCGAAGCCCGGCATGATGCCCAATTTGGTTTCCGGCAGGCCGATGCGCGCGTCCGGCGAGGCGACGCGGAAATCGGTCGCCAGAATGCATTCGCAACCGCCGCCGAGCGCATAGCCGTTAATGGCCGAAATGGTCGGTACCGGCAAATCTTCCAGCCGGTTAAAGACGTTGTTGGCGAATACCAGCCACTCGTGCAGCTTTTCAGCCGGTGCGGCGAACAGAGAAAGGAATTCGGTGATATCGGCGCCGACGATAAACGCGGCTTTGGAGGAGCGCAGCAGCAACCCCTTGAGCTCAGGCTGGTTTTCCAGCACGGTGAGCGCTTCGCCCAGGCTGGCGACGGTGCGGGTGTCCAGCTTGTTGACCGAGCCCGGTGCGTTGAACACCAGCTCGGCGATGCCGTTATCGAGCCAGTGCAGTTGTAATGTTTCGCCTTGGTAGAGCATGTCTATCTCCTGAATCAGCGTATGATCTGGTATGACCAGATGAAGAGGAGTGTGGTTTTTATGTTAAAAATATGCAAATGAGAGATTGCATATTTGCTGGTCGGATCACATGTCGCCAAGTTAGTTTTTTGATTTGAAACGAAGTTATATTTTATGTGCTATCGGCATTTGCTGGAGTGTGTCGGCACTCATACACTTGCTCGCAGCGAATGAACATTCAGACGAGGTTACGCATGACTAAGGCGGCTTGTGTCAAACGCAGCGGCTTATGGAGCATTCCGGCCAGAACCATGACGCTGGCATGTCTGTTGGTGTTTATGGCACAGATGGCGACGACCGTGTATTTGCCTTCGCTGCCGACGGTGATGCGGGAGCTGGCGATGAGCCGACGCGCCACCGAGCTGTCCATTTCGATCTTCGTCATCGGCGCCGCTTTGCCGGTGCTGTTCTGGGGCGCGGCCGCCGATCGCTTTGGCCGCCGTGCGCCCCTGACGCTGTCTTTGTTTCTTTTCATTGGCTGCAGCGGGCTGTTGGCGCTGTGCAGCAACGGCGCCCAGCTGCTGGCGCTGCGTGCGCTGCAGGGTGTGGGCGCCGGCGGTGCGGCGATCATTGCGCGTATCATCGTGCGGGATAACTGGAGCGGTGACGAGTTGGCGCGTCGGTTATCGGTGCTCTCCATCGCTTTTATCACCGCGCTGGGCGGTGGTCAGTTTGTCGGCGGCCTGCTCAGCCAATATTCGCACTGGCAGATGGGCTTCGTCCTGATGGGCGCCACCGGTTTGGCCATTCTGGCGCTGATGGCGACGCTGCCGCTTGAGGCGGGGCGCACACGCGGGCCACGCCCGGCGATGGCGGCCACCTACTTCGCCATCCTGCGGCGGCCGGGGTTCTTCTGGCCGGCCTGCGTCGGCGGATTGGGCTTCGCCACCACGGTGACATTGCAGGAGGTGAGCCCGTTCGTCATGCAGCAGGGTTTTGGCCTCAACGTTACGGCGTTCGGCGCGCTGGGGTTGGTGATAGGTATCGCCTACTTTAGCGGCGCGTTGACGGTGAACCGCACGGTGGCGCGTGTCGGCGGGAAAAAACTGATGCAAACCGGCAGCGGCATCGTCGCTCTGGCGACGGTAGCGATCCTGCTGTTGTGGTGGAGCGGCATTCTGGCCGGCCTTTCCGGTATGGCACTGTTCATCGTGCTGTATTGCCTGACCATTTTTGGCCAGGCGGTGTTGTTTCCCAACAGCATGGCGATGGCGGTCAGCGACGCCAAAGAGCACGGTGCCTATGCGATGGCGCTGTGCGGCTTTCTGCAGCAGTGTCTGGCGGGCATTGCCGCGGCCGGCGCGGTGTTATTGGAGCACCACGGCCTATGGGCGCTGGCGATAGCGTTGCTCGGCCTGGCCGGCTGGCTAATGGTTAAACTGCGGATGTAACGGCATTTGCAGGGAATTGCGAGCTGCTCCGCATGCCCAACGCGATAAGGTTGGTGCGCCGGAGCGCTGTGTTAAGATGACTTCTTTCGTGCTAAGGCATAAGGGTACTGTGATGGAAACGCTGGCTTCTTTGTATAACGACCACTTGGCAGAGCTGCAAAAACGCGCGCGCGAAGTGCTGGAGCGCAACAAGTTGGATGCGTTGCTGATTCACTCCGGTGAACTGCAAAAGGTATTTTTGGACGACCATAGCTATCCGTTCAAAGTGAATGCGCATTTCAAAGCCTGGGTGCCGGTGACGTCGGTGCCGAACTGCTGGTTGTGGATCGACGGTGTCAACAAGCCGAAGCTGTGGTTCTACTCCCCGGTCGACTACTGGCACAGCGTAGAGCCGCTGCCGGACAGTTTCTGGACTAAATCCCTTGAATTGATGCCGCTGGCCAACGCCGACGCCATCGCCCAGCAGCTTCCGCCGCAGCGCGAGCGCGTGGGCTATATCGGTTATGCGCAACAGCGCGCCCGCGATCTCGGCATCCCTTCCGAGAACATCAATCCGAAAGCGGTGTTGAACTACCTGGATTTCCACCGTTCGATCAAAACCGGCTATGAGCTGGCCTGCATGCGCGAAGCGCAGAAGACGGCGGTAACCGGCCATCGTGCGGCGCATGAGGCCTTCCTCTCCGGCATGAGCGAGTTCGACATCAACCTGGCCTACCTGACGGCGACCGGCCACCGCGATACCGACGTGCCTTACGACAACATTGTGGCGCTGAACGAACACGCTTCGGTACTGCACTACACCAAGCTGGATCATCAGCCGCCGGCCGAATCCCTGAGTTTCCTGATCGACGCCGGCGCGGAATATAACGGCTACGCCGCCGATCTGACCCGCACCTACGCGGCGCAAAGCGGCAGCGAGTTTGCCCACCTGGTGAAAGATCTCAACGGTGAGCAGCTGGCGTTGATCGATACCATCAAAACCGGCGTGCGTTATACCGACTACCATGTGCAGATGCACCAGCGCATCGCCAAGCTGCTCAAGAATCACAAGTTGGTGAACGGCCTCAGCGAAGAGGCGATGGTTGAAACGGGTATCACCACGCCGTTCCTGCCGCACGGGCTGGGCCACCCGCTGGGCCTGCAGGTGCACGACGCCGCCGGCTTTATGCAGGACGAGCAAGGCACCCACCTGGCGGCGCCGTCCAAGTATCCGTTCCTGCGTTGCACCCGCGTGTTGCAGCCGGGCATGGTGTTGACCATCGAGCCGGGTCTGTACTTCATTGACTCTCTGTTGGCGCCGTGGCGCAGCGGTGAGTTCAAGCAGCACTTCGCCTGGGATCGCATCGATGCGCTGAAGCCGTACGGCGGCATCCGCATCGAAGACAACATCGTGATCCACGAAAAGCGCATCGAGAACATGACGCGCGATCTGAACCTGGCCTGATGCGGCCGTACCCGATACCGGCGGAAGCAACCTGCTTTACCGAAGAAATAAAGAAGAGCCGTTTTATCACCCTGCTGGCGCCGACCAGCGGGGTAGAAGCGGCAAAGGCGTTTATTCAGCAGGTGCGGGACGAGCACCCGGCGGCGAGGCACCATTGTTGGGCTTTCGTCGCCGGCAGCCCCGATGACTCGCAGCAGCTGGGGTTCTCCGACGACGGAGAACCGTCGGGCACCGCCGGCAAACCGATCCTCGCGCAGCTGATGGGCAGCGGTATCGGCGAAGTGACCGCCGTGGTCGTTCGTTACTATGGCGGCGTCAAGCTGGGCACCGGCGGGCTGGTGAAAGCCTATGGCAACGGTGTTCAACAGGCGTTGAAGCAGTTGGCGTTGGCACAAAAGGTGCCGGAAGCCGAATATATCTTGCAGTGCGACTATGCGCAGTTGGCGCTGGTGGAGAACTTGCTGCAGCAAACCGCAGGTCGGATCCTGCAGGGTGAATACGGTGCCGCCGTCGTGCTGCATCTGGCGTTGCCGGCCACCGAGGTCGAGCTGTTTGGAAATAAATTGCGTGATCTCAGTCGCGGTAATTTGCAATTAACCCCCATTTCGCAATAATTCCTCCCAATTGAATTGCTAAGGATCGTGCTGAAATGCATTTTCGCGCCATAACCCGTATCGTTGGTCTGCTGGTCATCCTGTTCTCCGGGACGATGTTTATTCCTGGCCTGGTGGCATTGATTTACCGCGATGGGGCGGGGCGCGCGTTCAGCCAAACCTTCTTCGTGGCGCTGACCATCGGTCTGATGCTGTGGTGGCCGAACCGCAAACAGAAACACGAGTTGAAGCCCCGTGAAGGCTTCCTGATTGTCGTGTTGTTCTGGACCGTGCTGGGCAGCGTGGGGGCATTGCCATTCCTGTTTTCGGAACGGCCCAATTTGTCGCTTACCGACGCCTTCTTTGAATCCTTCTCGGGATTGACGACCACCGGCGCAACGACGCTGGTGGGGCTGGACTCGTTGCCGAAGGCCATCCTGTTCTATCGCCAAATGCTGCAATGGATGGGCGGCATGGGGATCATCGTGTTGGCGGTGGCGATACTGCCGATACTTGGCGTCGGCGGCATGCAGCTGTATCGGGCGGAAATGCCCGGGCCATTGAAAGATAACAAGATGCGTCCGCGCATTGCCGAAACCGCCAAAACCCTGTGGCTAATCTATGTGTTGCTGACCGTTGCCTGTGCGCTGGCGCTCTGGGGGGCCGGGATGTCGGTGTTCGACGCCATCGGCCACAGTTTCTCGACCATCGCCATCGGCGGGTTTTCTACCCACGATGCCAGTATCGGTTATTACGCCAGCCCGACCATCAACACCATCATTGCCGTGTTCCTGCTGATTTCCGGCTGTAACTACGGCCTGCACTTCGCTTTGCTAAGCGGCCGCAGTCTGAAGGTGTACGGGCGCGATCCTGAATTCCGCATGTTCATCTTCGTTCAGTTGACGCTGGTGGTGGTATGCACGTTGGTGCTCTGGGGACATGGCGTCTATAAGAGCGGTATGGAAACGCTCAATCAGGCGTTCTTCCAGGTGGTATCGATGGCGACCACGGCTGGTTTTACGACCGACAGCATCGCCAAGTGGCCGCTGTTCCTGCCGATGTTGTTGCTGTGCTCAGCGTTCATCGGCGGTTGTGCCGGCTCGACCGGCGGCGGCCTGAAGGTGATCCGTATCCTGCTTCTGTACCTGCAGGGCTCGCGAGAGTTGAAAAGGCTGGTGCACCCCAACGCGGTCTATACCATCAAATTGGGCAATCGCGCACTGCCGGAACGTATTCTGGAAGCGGTGTGGGGATTCTTCTCCGCCTATGCGCTGGTGTTTATCGTCAGCATGCTGGCGATCATTGCCACCGGCGTTGACGATTTTTCCGCGTTCGCCGCAGTGACGGCAACGCTCAATAACCTTGGCCCCGGCCTGGGCGTGGTGGCGGATAACTTCACCACGATGCCGGCGGCGGCCAAGTGGATCCTGGTGGTGACGATGCTGTTCGGGCGCCTGGAAGTGTTTACATTGCTGGTGCTGTTCACGCCAACTTTTTGGCGTGAGTGAGCCTGATATAAGGAGTACGCCATGAAGGCATTGATACTTTATTCGAGCCGTGACGGGCAAACACGTGCTATCGCTTCTTATATAGCAAGCAAGTTGCAGGACACGCTGCGTTGTGAGGTGATCGATCTGCTGCAGGCGGAACAGGTCGACCTTAGTCAGTACCAGCAGGTGATGATCGGTGCTTCTATCCGTTACGGGCACTTTAACCCGGTGCTGGACAAATTCGTCAAACGTCATGCCGAACAACTGAATCGAATGCCGAGCGCGTTCTTTGCCGTGAACCTGACCGCGCGTAAACCGGAAAAGCGCTCGCCGCAAACCAACGCTTATGCCCGCAAGTTCCTGCTGGCCTCGCCGTGGCAGCCAAAACAGTGTGTGGTGTTTGCCGGCGCATTGCGTTATCCGCGCTATCGTTGGTTCGACCGCATCATGATTCAATTTATTATGCGTATGACGGGCGGTGAAACGGATACCAGTAAGGAAGTGGAGTACACCGATTGGCAGCAGGTCGACCGTTTCGCCCAGGAATTTAGCCAGATCCAGTACGAAAAGTGACAAAAACGCGGGTTTGGCCAGCGTTTTGCCGAAAAAATCCGCGCTTGAAAAGTTTTTTGCAATTAGGGGTTGCGGCCTGCCGAGAACTCCCTATAATGCGCCTCCACTGATCGGGAACAACGACTGACAAGCCGCCGGGTCAGCGAGAAGAAAGCGAAATAAACGCTTGACTCTCCGGGCGAAAAGCGTAGTATACGCAGCCCGCGCCGATGAGTTTCTCGGCACTGCTCTTTAACAATTTATCAGACAATCTGTGTGGGCACTCCACAAGACGATATCCAGCATCTTCGGATGCAAAAAAATATCAAGTCTTGAAGAGTGACTAACTGAAGTAAAATTCATGCAGTAAATCTTTGAGCATCGCTTCTCGAGTGGAAGCAAATCAAGCTTTTAATTGAAGAGTTTGATCATGGCTCAGATTGAACGCTGGCGGCAGGCTTAACACATGCAAGTCGAGCGGTAGCACAGGGGAGCTTGCTCCCTGGGTGACGAGCGGCGGACGGGTGAGTAATGTCTGGGAAACTGCCTGATGGAGGGGGATAACTACTGGAAACGGTAGCTAATACCGCATAACGTCGCAAGACCAAAGAGGGGGACCTTCGGGCCTCTTGCCATCAGATGTGCCCAGATGGGATTAGCTAGTAGGTGGGGTAATGGCTCACCTAGGCGACGATCCCTAGCTGGTCTGAGAGGATGACCAGCCACACTGGAACTGAGACACGGTCCAGACTCCTACGGGAGGCAGCAGTGGGGAATATTGCACAATGGGCGCAAGCCTGATGCAGCCATGCCGCGTGTGTGAAGAAGGCCTTCGGGTTGTAAAGCACTTTCAGCGAGGAGGAAGGTGGTGAACTTAATACGTTCATCAATTGACGTTACTCGCAGAAGAAGCACCGGCTAACTCCGTGCCAGCAGCCGCGGTAATACGGAGGGTGCAAGCGTTAATCGGAATTACTGGGCGTAAAGCGCACGCAGGCGGTTTGTTAAGTCAGATGTGAAATCCCCGGGCTCAACCTGGGAACTGCATTTGAAACTGGCAAGCTAGAGTCTCGTAGAGGGGGGTAGAATTCCAGGTGTAGCGGTGAAATGCGTAGAGATCTGGAGGAATACCGGTGGCGAAGGCGGCCCCCTGGACGAAGACTGACGCTCAGGTGCGAAAGCGTGGGGAGCAAACAGGATTAGATACCCTGGTAGTCCACGCTGTAAACGATGTCGATTTGGAGGTTGTGCCCTTGAGGCGTGGCTTCCGGAGCTAACGCGTTAAATCGACCGCCTGGGGAGTACGGCCGCAAGGTTAAAACTCAAATGAATTGACGGGGGCCCGCACAAGCGGTGGAGCATGTGGTTTAATTCGATGCAACGCGAAGAACCTTACCTACTCTTGACATCCAGAGAACTTTCCAGAGATGGATTGGTGCCTTCGGGAACTCTGAGACAGGTGCTGCATGGCTGTCGTCAGCTCGTGTTGTGAAATGTTGGGTTAAGTCCCGCAACGAGCGCAACCCTTATCCTTTGTTGCCAGCGGTTCGGCCGGGAACTCAAAGGAGACTGCCAGTGATAAACTGGAGGAAGGTGGGGATGACGTCAAGTCATCATGGCCCTTACGAGTAGGGCTACACACGTGCTACAATGGCGTATACAAAGAGAAGCGACCTCGCGAGAGCAAGCGGACCTCATAAAGTACGTCGTAGTCCGGATTGGAGTCTGCAACTCGACTCCATGAAGTCGGAATCGCTAGTAATCGTAGATCAGAATGCTACGGTGAATACGTTCCCGGGCCTTGTACACACCGCCCGTCACACCATGGGAGTGGGTTGCAAAAGAAGTAGGTAGCTTAACCTTCGGGAGGGCGCTTACCACTTTGTGATTCATGACTGGGGTGAAGTCGTAACAAGGTAACCGTAGGGGAACCTGCGGTTGGATCACCTCCTTACCTAAAGATATTAGTTCGAGTGGCGTGCTCACACAGATTGTCTGATGAAAAAGTAACGAGCAAAAGCGTCATAAAAGTACGGTGTCGTGTCCCCTTCGTCTAGAGGCCTAGGACACCGCCCTTTCACGGCGGTAACAGGGGTTCGAATCCCCTAGGGGACGCCAAGCTTCCGACCCACCCGGTGAAAGCGGCGGTCTCAAGTATCTGACGATACACCATATCTTAAAGATGACTTCCGAGTCATGTTTAAGATATTGCTCTTTAACAATCTGGAACAAGCTGAAAATTGAAACATGACGGCTGAAATTTATCCCTCCGTAGAAGTACTGGGATGAAGAGTAACCTGTCATAGAGTCTCTCAAATGTTTGCAGCGCGAACGATGGAAACATCTTCGGGTTGTGAGGTTAAGTGACTAAGCGTACACGGTGGATGCCTAGGCAGTCAGAGGCGATGAAGGGCGTGCTAATCTGCGAAAAGCGTCGGTAAGGTGATATGAACCGTTATAACCGGCGATACCCGAATGGGGAAACCCAGTGTGTTTCGACACACTATCATGTCATGAATACATAGTGGCATGAGGCGAACCGGGGGAACTGAAACATCTAAGTACCCCGAGGAAAAGAAATCAACCGAGATTCCCCCAGTAGCGGCGAGCGAACGGGGAGGAGCCCAGAACCTGAATCGGCTTGTGTGTTAGTGGAAGCGTCTGGAAAGTCGCGCAGCAAAGGGTGATAGCCCCGTACACTAAAATGCACAGGTCGTGAGTTCGATGAGTAGGGCGGGACACGTGACATCCTGTCTGAATATGGGGGGACCATCCTCCAAGGCTAAATACTCCTGACTGACCGATAGTGAACCAGTACCGTGAGGGAAAGGCGAAAAGAACCCCGGCGAGGGGAGTGAAATAGAACCTGAAACCGTGTACGTACAAGCAGTGGGAGCACCTTCGTGGTGTGACTGCGTACCTTTTGTATAATGGGTCAGCGACTTATATTTTGTAGCAAGGTTAACCGTATAGGGGAGCCGTAGGGAAACCGAGTCTTAACTGGGCGATTAGTTGCAAGGTATAGACCCGAAACCCGGTGATCTAGCCATGGGCAGGTTGAAGGTTGGGTAACACTAACTGGAGGACCGAACCGACTAATGTTGAAAAATTAGCGGATGACTTGTGGCTGGGGGTGAAAGGCCAATCAAACCGGGAGATAGCTGGTTCTCCCCGAAAGCTATTTAGGTAGCGCCTCGTGAACTCATCTTCGGGGGTAGAGCACTGTTTCGGCTAGGGGGCCATCCCGGCTTACCAAACCGATGCAAACTCCGAATACCGAAGAATGTTATCACGGGAGACACACGGCGGGTGCTAACGTCCGTCGTGAAGAGGGAAACAACCCAGACCGCCAGCTAAGGTCCCAAAGTCATGGTTAAGTGGGAAACGATGTGGGAAGGCATAGACAGCCAGGATGTTGGCTTAGAAGCAGCCATCATTTAAAGAAAGCGTAATAGCTCACTGGTCGAGTCGGCCTGCGCGGAAGATGTAACGGGGCTAAACCATGCACCGAAGCTGCGGCAGCGACGCTTAGGCGTTGTTGGGTAGGGGAGCGTTCTGTAAGCCGTTGAAGGTGGCCTGTGAGGGTTGCTGGAGGTATCAGAAGTGCGAATGCTGACATAAGTAACGATAAAGCGGGTGAAAAGCCCGCTCGCCGGAAGACCAAGGGTTCCTGTCCAACGTTAATCGGGGCAGGGTGAGTCGACCCCTAAGGCGAGGCTGAAAAGCGTAGTCGATGGGAAACAGGTTAATATTCCTGTACTTGGTGTTACTGCGAAGGGGGGACGGAGAAGGCTAGGCTAGCCGGGCGACGGTTGTCCCGGTTTAAGCGTGTAGGGGGTGTGACCTGGTAAATCCGGTTGCATATCAACCCTGAGGCGTGATGACGATGCACTACGGTGCAGAAGTAGTTGATGCCCTGCTTCCAGGAAAATCCTCTAAGCATCAGGTAACATTAAATCGTACCCCAAACCGACACAGGTGGTCAGGTAGAGAATACCAAGGCGCTTGAGAGAACTCGGGTGAAGGAACTAGGCAAAATGGTGCCGTAACTTCGGGAGAAGGCACGCTGGCATGTAGGTGAAGTCCCTCGCGGATGGAGCTGAAGCCAGTCGAAGATACCAGCTGGCTGCAACTGTTTAATAAAAACACAGCACTGTGCAAACACGAAAGTGGACGTATACGGTGTGACGCCTGCCCGGTGCTGGAAGGTTAATTGATGGGGTCAGCCGCAAGGCGAAGCTCTTGATCGAAGCCCCAGTAAACGGCGGCCGTAACTATAACGGTCCTAAGGTAGCGAAATTCCTTGTCGGGTAAGTTCCGACCTGCACGAATGGCGTAATGATGGCCAGGCTGTCTCCACCCGAGACTCAGTGAAATTGAACTCGCTGTGAAGATGCAGTGTACCCGCGGCAAGACGGAAAGACCCCGTGAACCTTTACTATAGCTTGACACTGAACATTGAGCCTTGATGTGTAGGATAGGTGGGAGGCTTTGAAGCGTGGACGCCAGTCTGCGTGGAGCCATCCTTGAAATACCACCCTTTAATGTTTGATGTTCTAACTCGGCCCCATAATCTGGGGTGAGGACAGTGTCTGGTGGGTAGTTTGACTGGGGCGGTCTCCTCCCAAAGAGTAACGGAGGAGCACGAAGGTTAGCTAATCACGGTCGGACATCGTGAGGTTAGTGCAAAGGCATAAGCTAGCTTGACTGCGAGAGTGACGGCTCGAGCAGGTACGAAAGTAGGTCTTAGTGATCCGGTGGTTCTGAATGGAAGGGCCATCGCTCAACGGATAAAAGGTACTCCGGGGATAACAGGCTGATACCGCCCAAGAGTTCATATCGACGGCGGTGTTTGGCACCTCGATGTCGGCTCATCACATCCTGGGGCTGAAGTAGGTCCCAAGGGTATGGCTGTTCGCCATTTAAAGTGGTACGCGAGCTGGGTTTAGAACGTCGTGAGACAGTTCGGTCCCTATCTGCCGTGGGCGTTGGAAGATTGAGAGGGGTTGCTCCTAGTACGAGAGGACCGGAGTGAACGCACCACTGGTGTTCGGGTTGTCATGCCAATGGCATTGCCCGGTAGCTAAGTGCGGAAAAGATAAGCGCTGAAAGCATCTAAGCGCGAAACTTGCCTCAAGATGAGTCTTCCCTGGGCCTTCAAGGCCCCTGAAGGAACGTTTAAGACTAAGACGTTGATAGGCTGGGTGTGTAAGTGCAGCGATGCATTGAGCTAACCAGTACTAATGATCCGTGAGGCTTAACCTTACAACACCGAAGGTGTTTTTAGAGAGATTTTCAGCGAAGTTCCGAGATTGGTTCTGATGGCGACACGAGAGTGAAGCGGTTGGAATGAAACAGAATTTGCCTGGCGGCAATAGCGCGGTGGTCCCACCTGACCCCATGCCGAACTCAGAAGTGAAACGCCGTAGCGCCGATGGTAGTGTGGGGTCTCCCCATGCGAGAGTAGGGCACTGCCAGGCATCAAACAAAGCCGAAAGCCCTGAACTGACGTTCAGGGCTTTTTGCTGTGCGTAAAATAAATATCCTGACAGTATCTATTACTTTGAAAAATGTTTTTTTTGGCATATGTAGCTTATCCTTATAAGGAAGCATAATGTTTCTTTGCTAGGGAAATAGCCAGCTAAATATATAATTGATAGTTCCAGATTATTATTTAAATAATAAAAATATCTATCTATGAACAGACTGATGAGAATTATCCGGTTATATCAAAGATAAATCTTAATTCTTC
Organism: Serratia sp. BNK-33-b; assembly: GCF_048684565.1. Classification (NCBI taxonomy): domain Bacteria; kingdom Pseudomonadati; phylum Pseudomonadota; class Gammaproteobacteria; order Enterobacterales; family Yersiniaceae; genus Serratia; species Serratia sp. BNK-33-b. Next base: position 4,699,033 of record NZ_JBLQTZ010000001.1, on the reverse strand, counting down.
AGTGTATTAGTCGATAAATTTCACGTTAATTAAAACAAATATTAGCCAGACGCCTCGAATCGAGTAGACTAGGCGGAAGATTATTTCCGTATGGGTACTGAACGTTATGTCTACTGAAAGCGCGTCTTTAAAAAACCACAATACGTTTGCGCTCCCGGTCAACGCAGCGCACCTGATCATGGCCGATAGAATTGAGCTGATGCTCAAGGTGTGGCAACAAACGCGCAAGCGTCAGGAGCCGTTGCTGATTCTCGGTGAAGGTAGCAACGTGCTGTTCCTGGAGGATTTTTCTGGCACAGTAATGGTCAATCAGTTGAAGGGTATTGATGTTCGGGAAGATAACGATGCCTGGTATCTCCACGTCAGCTCCGGTGAAAATTGGCATGACCTGGTGCAATATACGCTGCAGGCCGGGATCTGCGGTCTGGAAAACCTGGCATTGATTCCTGGATTGGCCGGTTCCGCCCCTATCCAGAACATCGGCGCCTACGGCGTCGAATTGAAAGATATCTGCGAGTATGTCGATCTGCTGGACTTCTCTACCGGCGCTATCGATCGTATCCCGGCTGCCGAGTGTGGTTTTGGTTACCGGGAAAGTATTTTCAAACACCGTTTCCAGACCGGGCATGTCATTGTCGGGCTGGGTCTGCGTCTCAACAAACAGTGGCAACCTAAATTGAGCTACGGCGATCTGGCCAAGCTGGATCCTGCCACGGTGACGCCACTTCAGGTATTTGAATCCGTATGCGCCATGCGCCGCAGCAAGCTGCCCGATCCGCGTGAAACCGGCAATGCAGGCAGCTTCTTCAAGAATCCGCTGGTGAACGCAGAGAAAGCCGCAGAACTCATCGCTAAATATCCTGCTATGCCGCATTATCCACAGCAGGATGGCCAAGTGAAGCTGGCCGCCGGATGGCTTATCGATCAATGCGAACTGAAAGGATATCGTATCGGTGGCGCTGCGGTACACCGCCAACAAGCGCTGGTGCTGGTGAACATCGCCAACGCCCACAGTCAGGATGTGGTGGCGTTGGCGCGCCACGTACGCAAGACGGTGGCTGATAAATTCGGCGTGTGGCTGGAACCTGAGGTGCGTTTTATTGGCGCGACCGGTGAACTGAATGCCGTGGCGGTGCTGTCATGAAAGATACCAAGGTTCCGTTAAAACTGATCGCGCTGCTGGCTGACGGCGAATTCCATTCCGGTGAACACCTCGGTGAGTCACTGGGCATGAGTCGCGCGGCGATCAATAAGCATATTCAGACCATTCGCGAATGGGGACTGGATGTCTTTACCGTGCCCGGAAAAGGCTATAGCCTGCCTGGCGCCATCCAGCTGTTGGAAGCCAAGCGAATCCTCAGCCTGCTGGAAGACAAGCGTGTAAGCGTGTTGCCGGTGGTCGATTCCACCAACCAATACTTGCTGGATCGCATCGACGAATTGCACTCTGGTGATGCCTGCGTCGCTGAATACCAACAGGCAGGACGAGGGCGCCGCGGGCGGCAGTGGATCTCGCCATTCGGCGCTAATTTATATCTGTCGATGTTCTGGCGACTGGAGCAGGGGCCGGCAGCGGCTATGGGGCTTAGCCTGGTGATCGGGATGGTGATGGCGGAGGTCTTGCAGCGTCTCGGTGCGGCTGATGTGCGCGTGAAGTGGCCTAACGATCTTTATCTAAACGATCGTAAATTGGCGGGGATCCTGGTCGAACTGACGGGAAAAACCGGCGATGCGGCCCAACTGGTCATCGGCGCCGGCATCAACCTGGCGATGCGTGATACCAATGCCAGCGCCATTACTCAGGGATGGATTAACCTACAGGAAGCGGGAATTCAGATCGATCGCAATGAACTGGCTGCGACCTTGCTTAATGAACTGCGTCAGTCATTGAAACAGTTTGAGATAGACGGACTCGCACCCTTTATCGGTCGCTGGCGTACCCTGGATAACTTTATCGACAGGCCGGTCAAACTGCTGATTGGCGAGCGACAGATTGTGGGTATCGCCCGGGGTATCGATTCGCAGGGCGCACTGTTGCTGGAACAGGACGGGGAAATCAAACCTTTTATCGGCGGAGAGATATCGCTGCGCAGCGCGGAATAGTGAGAAAAGACAAGGGGACGGCAGCGTCCCCTTGATCTTTCGGTAGGCTTATTTTCTTAAACGCACGCTTTCAACGGCATGGTTAGCGCTTTTGGTCATAATCAGGCTCGCGCGTTCGCGCGTAGGCAGTATGTTCTGCTGCAAATTCAATCCATTGATTTCATTCCATAATTGCGTGGCGATATTAATCGCCTCCGGTTCCGGCAATTTTGAATAATTATGGAAATAAGAATCGGGATTGGAAAATGCGCCCTGACGGAATTTCAGAAAACGATTGATATACCAGCTTTGCAATAGCGTCTCCGGCGCATCGACATATATAGAGAAGTCGACAAAGTCGGAAACGAATACGCGATGCGGATCGTGAGGATAATCCATACCGCTTTGCAATACGTTAAGCCCTTCCAGGATCAGAATATCCGGTTGCTCGATGACTTTATTACCTTCGGGCACGACGTCATAGATCAAATGGGAATAAACCGGGGCGGTGACGCGTTTGGCGCCGGATTTCACTTCCGACACGAATTTCACCAGGCTATGCATATCGTAAGACTGCGGGAAGCCTTTTTTCTTCATCAGGCCGCGTTCGTTCAGCACCTTATTAGGGTGCAAGAAGCCATCGGTCGTGATCAACTCAACGCTGCGGTGTTCTGGCCAACGGCTCAACAACGCCTGCAACAGACGTGCGGTTGTGCTCTTACCTACGGCTACGCTGCCGGCGATGCCGATGACATAGGGAATCTTTTGCCCGTCGGTGCCGAGGAATTGCTCGAGCACCGCCTGCCTACGCAGGTTGGAACTGATATAGAAGTTCAACAGTCGTGACAGCGGCAGATAAATCTGCGCAACTTCTTCCAACGAGAGATCTTCGTTAATCCCTTTCAGTTTAACGATCTCTTCTTCCGACAACGTCAGCGGCACCGAATCTCGCAACGCAGCCCATTGGGTACGATCGAACTGTAGGTAAGGCGTTGCTAAAGATTGATCTCTTTTTATCATAAGCCAAATTCTGCCTGTTAACGCAGGTTGGGAAAGGCGCCGGACGCCAACTCCAGAGAATAAACAAGCTGCATATTATAGACAGCTTCGTTTTTGGCGTAGACTTTTTTCGCAAAAGTTGTCGATAGGCAGCAGTTTATGTCAATTGTGCGAAGCGGCGCGCAGTTGATAAAGCGGGGTTGCAAGGCGGTATCATCAGAGCCGGATACCGCCTGAAGACTAACTGGCGATGGCGCGCGAAGGCTGATTTACGGTGAACAGACGTTTGTAATAAATGACGGTCGGATGGTAATGCCCATCGGGACCCGCTGCATAATCCGGCAGCTCACCCAAACAGCGATAACCCAGGCTGCGATAAAGCGCTTCTGCCGCCGAACCGGCCTGCGTATCCAGATACAATAGCCCGCGTTGCTGCTGCAGTGCCGCGTACTCCAGCGTCTTCATCAGAGCCTGACCTACGCCGTTGCGGCGAGCGCGGCTATGCACCAACAGCTTCACCACCTCCGCACGATTACGGCCGTTCGGCTTCTGGCAAAGCTCGAGTTGCACGGTGCCAACGACGCCGCGATCGTCACGGGCAATCCACAGCAGCAGCTCACCTTTGGCCAGGGCCGGTCGCAGACTGTGGAAGTAGCTCTCGGCGTCTTCGTGAGGAATTAAGGTGTCGTAACCGACAGAAGCGCCGTGCGTGACGGCATCGGTCAACAGGCGGGCCAATTCATCGCGGTAAATCGGCAACGTAGCGGCGTTGATAGGCACTATTTTCATCGGTCATTCCTCCTGGGATGGGGGTAATGAAGAGAAGCAATAACTGAGCCACAGCGGCGAAAGGCATAGCAACGGCAAAAGGGCGAGGGATCAGTGTAGCCCACGCCGCAGTCCGGGGCAGGTATCCCCTTTTTGGTGCATCGATCCCGCTCACAGTTTACCATCGCGGGTTAAGTGTTTTGAGAAGCCCGACACGGAGAAAGCGGCGCTCAAGGCTTGCAAAAAGTGGATAAAATTGTAGAGAATGATTGCCGCGAGTGATGAATGTTTGCACGCCGCAGGCTGCAAATTGCATGACAGTATGCAAAATTGACTGATTTATGAGCGAAAGTGCGCGTAAAGCAATTTTTTTGTTGCATAGGTCGCCCGCTCTACCTAGAATGCGCTGCACTTGATGCCGGCTTAGCTCAGTAGGTAGAGCAACTGACTTGTAATCAGTAGGTCACCAGTTCGATTCCGGTAGCCGGCACCATTCAAGTCACAAGTAGTTAAAATCTGGTGGGGTTCCCGAGCGGCCAAAGGGAGCAGACTGTAAATCTGCCGTCACAGACTTCGAAGGTTCGAATCCTTCCCCCACCACCAAATCTTGCCTTCGGCGATTAACTGAGATGCGATAAATACCGCAACGGTTGATGGCGGGAGGAGAGGGCGAAAGCCTTCGGCAAGGTTCGAGCTGTGCAGCGCAAGGCGCAGCCGGCCCGAAGGATGCGAGCCGAGTGATGAACAATCCTGCTCCATCCCAAAATTCTACAGAAAAATCAGGTAGCCGAGTTCCAGGATGCGGGCATCGTATAATGGCTATTACCTCAGCCTTCCAAGCTGATGATGTGGGTTCGATTCCCACTGCCCGCTCCAAGATGTGCTGATATAGCTCAGTTGGTAGAGCGCACCCTTGGTAAGGGTGAGGTCGGCAGTTCGAATCTGCCTATCAGCACCACTTCTTAATTTCTCGCCCCCTGATTTTCTTTCTGTTCTGGATTCAACGAGCAAATGCTTGGTTGATGTGGTGATACCACCGATTTATCCGTGTCTTAGAGGGACAATCGATGTCTAAAGAAAAGTTTGAACGTACAAAACCGCACGTTAACGTCGGTACTATCGGCCACGTTGACCACGGTAAAACTACCCTGACTGCAGCGATCACTACCGTACTGGCTAAAACCTACGGCGGTTCTGCACGTGCTTTCGACCAGATCGATAACGCGCCAGAAGAAAAAGCTCGTGGTATCACCATCAACACCTCTCACGTTGAATATGACACCCCGACTCGTCACTACGCGCACGTTGACTGCCCAGGGCACGCCGACTACGTGAAAAACATGATCACCGGTGCTGCTCAGATGGACGGCGCGATCCTGGTAGTAGCTGCGACTGACGGCCCAATGCCTCAGACTCGTGAGCACATCCTGCTGGGTCGTCAGGTTGGCGTTCCTTTCATCATCGTATTCATGAACAAATGCGACATGGTAGATGATGAAGAGCTGCTGGAACTGGTAGAAATGGAAGTTCGCGAACTGCTGTCCGCTTACGACTTCCCAGGCGACGACCTGCCGGTAATCCGCGGTTCCGCGCTGAAAGCGCTGGAAGGCGAAGCTGAGTGGGAAGCGAAAATCATCGAACTGGCCGAAGCCCTGGACAGCTACATCCCAGAGCCAGAGCGTGCTATCGACAAGCCGTTCCTGCTGCCAATCGAAGACGTATTCTCCATCTCCGGTCGTGGTACCGTTGTTACCGGTCGTGTTGAGCGCGGTATCATCAAAGTTGGCGAAGAAGTTGAAATCGTTGGTATCAAAGACACCGTTAAGTCTACCTGTACTGGCGTTGAAATGTTCCGCAAACTGCTGGACGAAGGCCGTGCTGGTGAGAACGTAGGTGTTCTGCTGCGTGGTATCAAACGTGAAGAAATCGAACGTGGTCAGGTACTGGCTAAGCCAGGCTCCATCAAGCCGCACACCCAGTTCGAATCTGAAGTGTACATCCTGAGCAAAGATGAAGGTGGTCGTCACACGCCATTCTTCAAAGGCTACCGTCCACAGTTCTACTTCCGTACTACTGACGTGACCGGTACCATCGAACTGCCAGAAGGCGTAGAGATGGTAATGCCAGGCGACAACGTGAACATGGTTGTAACCCTGATTCACCCAATCGCGATGGACGACGGTCTGCGTTTCGCAATCCGTGAAGGCGGCCGTACTGTAGGCGCTGGTGTTGTTGCTAAAGTTATCGCTTAATCGCTGATAAAGTTTGACGCGACACGCGGTAAAAGGGCATCATTTGATGCCCTTTTTCTACGCTGTGAACTAGAACCTATCTCATCAGCGATTTTGCAGTCATAATCATTGGTGAGATGGGCTCTTAAACCGTATTGACTGAATACGTCATGGCGTAAAACACCGGGATATCGCTAGTGCGGTATCCGATCGGTTTGGTTTGCCTCGCAATGCGAGGCAAAGTTGTTTGTTCTGAATCATCATTGTGACAGGTTGGTTTATGAGTGCGAATACCGAGGCTCAAGGGAGCGGACGCGGCCTGGAAGCGGCAAAGTGGCTGATCGTCGCCGTTCTGTTGGTTGTGGCTATTGTCGGTAACTATTACTACCGTGATTTAAGCCTGCCATTGCGCGCGCTGGCAGTTGTGCTGATCATCGCCGTTGCAGGTGCAGTGGCTCTGATGACCACCAAAGGCAAAGCCACCGTTGCGTTTGCCCGTGAAGCGCGTACCGAAGTACGTAAAGTGATTTGGCCAACTCGTCAGGAAACGCTGCACACCACGTTGATCGTCGCCGCGGTAACCGCCGTGATGTCACTGATTCTGTGGGGGCTGGATGGTATTCTGGTCCGTCTGGTGTCGTTTATTACTGGCCTGAGGTTCTAAAATGTCTGAAGCTCCAAAAAAACGTTGGTACGTCGTTCAGGCGTTTTCCGGTTTTGAAGGTCGCGTAGCACAATCGCTGCGTGAACACATCAAACTGCACGATATGGAAGAGCTGTTCGGCGAAGTGATGGTGCCTACGGAAGAAGTGGTTGAAATCCGTGGCGGCCAGCGTCGCAAGAGCGAGCGTAAGTTCTTCCCTGGCTATGTGCTGGTGCAGATGGTGATGAATGACGCCAGCTGGCACCTGGTGCGCAGCGTACCGCGCGTCATGGGGTTCATCGGCGGTACGTCTGACCGTCCAGCGCCGATCAGCGATAAAGAAGTTGATGCGATCATGAACCGCCTGCAGCAGGTCGGTGACAAGCCGCGTCCGAAAACGCTGTTCGAGCCGGGCGAGCTGGTGCGCGTCAACGACGGCCCGTTTGCCGATTTCAACGGCGTGGTCGAAGAAGTCGATTACGAGAAGAGCCGCCTGAAAGTTTCCGTTTCCATCTTCGGGCGTGCAACGCCGGTGGAACTGGACTTCAGCCAGGTTGAAAAAGGCTGATCGAATAATCAGCAGTAAGCGGCCTGTTGCCGCTTGTCAAAGGCGCGAAATTGAACTACAATTTCGCGCCTTTTGTTTTTAGATGCCTTGCCTGATGTTTGTCCGGCGAGGTTAAACACGGGGAGCCTCTTACGAGGCGATACTACCCAAACCGAGGAAATTTAAATGGCTAAGAAAGTACAAGCCTACGTTAAGCTGCAAGTTGCAGCTGGTATGGCTAACCCGAGCCCACCAGTGGGTCCAGCTCTGGGTCAGCAGGGCGTTAACATCATGGAGTTCTGTAAGGCGTTCAATGCTAAGACTGACAGCATTGAAAAAGGTCTGCCGATTCCGGTTGTTATCACCGTTTATTCTGATCGCTCCTTCACTTTCGTTACCAAAACCCCGCCAGCAGCAGTTCTGCTGAAAAAAGCGGCTGGTATCAAGTCTGGTTCCGGTAAGCCGAACAAAGACAAAGTAGGTAAAGTGACCCGTGCTCAGGTACGTGAAATCGCAGAAACCAAAGCTGCGGACATGACTGGTTCTGACGTTGAAGCGATGACTCGCTCCATCGAAGGTACCGCTCGTTCCATGGGCCTGGTAGTGGAGGATTAAGAGATGGCTAAGCTGACCAAGCGCATGCGCGTGATCCGTGACAAAGTTGATGCTACTAAACAGTATGACATCACTGAAGCTGTTGCTCTGCTGAAAGAGCTGGCCACCGCTAAATTCGTAGAAAGCGTTGACGTTGCCGTTAACCTCGGCATCGACGCTCGTAAATCTGACCAAAACGTTCGTGGCGCTACCGTTCTGCCACACGGCACCGGTCGTTCCGTTCGCGTTGCCGTATTTACCCAAGGCGCTAACGCTGAAGCTGCGAAAGCTGCAGGCGCAGAGCTGGTAGGTATGGACGATCTGGCTGAGCAGATCAAGAAAGGCGAAATGAACTTCGACGTTGTTATTGCTTCCCCGGATGCAATGCGCGTTGTTGGTCAACTGGGCCAGATCCTGGGTCCACGCGGCCTGATGCCAAACCCGAAAGTGGGTACCGTTACCCCGAACGTTGCTGAAGCTGTGAAAAACGCTAAAGCAGGTCAGGTTCGCTACCGTAACGACAAAAACGGCATCATCCATACCACCATCGGTAAGGTTGATTTCGACGCAGACAAACTGAAAGAAAACCTGGAAGCCCTGCTGGTTGCGCTGAAAAAAGCAAAACCTTCTCAGGCGAAAGGTATGTACATCAAGAAAGTTAGCCTCTCCACCACCATGGGTGCTGGCGTTGCTATCGATCAGAGCGGTCTGTCTGCCGCAGCGAACTAATCGCACTTGCGATTATCGCTTTGACTTGGGGCCGAGATTTGTCTAGAATCTTATGCCCCAAGGTTTTGCTATTGGCTATGCCGTAGGCAAAACAAAGATTTTTCGGTTGGAGCCTGGCCTATCCAGGCCTCCGTCCAAGACCGCAGGTGTATCGCGAGATACTTAATCCTTCCTGCGTAGACGGTGACAGAGCCTAAGAAAATTTTTCTTTTTTATAAAAGAATGTCTTTGCTGGATTCTGCTCACCGTGTTAAGCCGCTCGGCGTGGCGTTTTACAAAGCGCCGAGTGAAGTGAGTTCCGGGGGATTTTCCCCGGCTAATCCAGGAGCAAAAAGCTAATGGCATTAAATCTTCAAGACAAACAAGCGATTGTTGCTGAAGTCAGCGAAGTAGCCAAAGGCGCGCTGTCTGCGGTTGTTGCGGATTCCCGCGGCGTTACCGTAGATAAAATGACTGAACTGCGTAAAGCAGGTCGTGAAGCTGGCGTTTACATGCGTGTTGTTCGCAACACCCTGATGCGTCGCGTAGTTGAAGGCACTCCATTCGAATGCCTGAAAGACACGTTTGTCGGTCCAACCTTGATTGCATTCTCTCACGAACACCCGGGCGCTGCTGCTCGTCTGTTCAAAGAGTTCGCGAAAGCGAATGCAAAATTCGAGGTTAAAGCTGCGGCCTTTGAAGGTGAGCTGATCCCAGCGGCGCAAATCGACCGCCTGGCGACGCTGCCAACTTACGAAGAAGCGATCGCACGCCTGATGGCAACCATGAAAGAAGCCGCTGCCGGCAAACTGGTTCGCACTCTGGCTGCAGTACGCGATCAGAAAGAAGCGGCGTAAGCCACTCTTTCTTAGCCTTTGCTAACGTATTTAAACTATTTCTGAATTTTAGGAACAATTGTTATGTCTATCACTAAAGACCAAATCCTGGAAGCAGTTGCCGCTATGTCCGTAATGGACGTTGTTGAACTGGTTTCCGCTATGGAAGAAAAATTCGGCGTTTCTGCTGCTGCTGCTGTAGCTGTAGCTGCTGGCCCAGCTGAAGCTGCTGAAGAGAAAACTGAATTCGACGTTATCCTGAAAGCTGCAGGCGCTAACAAAGTTGCTGTTATCAAAGCAGTACGTGGCGCTACCGGCCTGGGTCTGAAAGAAGCTAAAGACCTGGTTGAATCTGCTCCAGCCGCTCTGAAAGAAGGCGTGAGCAAAGATGACGCAGAAGCTCTGAAAAAATCTCTGGAAGAAGCTGGCGCAGAAGTTGAAGTTAAATAAGCCAACCTTTCCGGTTGCAGCCTAGTCTTTTAGGCTGATGGCTGGTGACTTTTTAGTCACCAGCCTTTTTGCGCTGTAGGGCGCCAGTAGCGTTTCACACTGTTTGGCTGCTGGTTTCGCCTCCCAATGTTTGTTTCTATTGACGACTTAATATACCGCGGTCTTTGCACTACCAGGAGTTCTGGGGGAAGGCGCGATGAAATGGTTTAAGCGTGATAGCAAGAGACATTGCGGAAAGTGTTCCCGCTTTCCGGTCGACAAAACGGTGTTGCATGAACTGTCCCTAATCGGACGGACAGATTGGGTCACTGATCAGCGAGCTGAGGAACCCTATGGTTTACTCCTATACCGAGAAAAAACGTATTCGTAAGGATTTTGGTAAACGTCCACAAGTGCTGGACATACCATATCTCCTTTCTATCCAGCTTGACTCGTTCCAGAAGTTTATCGAGCAAGATCCAGAAGGGCAGTACGGCCTTGAAGCCGCATTCCGTTCTGTTTTCCCTATCCAGAGCTACAGTGGCAATTCGGAGCTGCAATACGTTAGCTACCGTCTTGGTGAGCCGGTCTTCGACGTCAAAGAGTGCCAGATCCGTGGTGTGACGTTCTCTGCACCGCTGCGCGTAAAACTGCGCCTGGTTATCTATGAGCGCGAAGCGCCTGAAGGTACGGTCAAAGACATCAAGGAACAAGAAGTCTACATGGGCGAAATTCCGCTCATGACCGAAAACGGCACCTTTGTGATCAACGGTACTGAGAGGGTTATCGTATCTCAGTTGCACCGTAGTCCTGGCGTATTCTTCGACAGCGATAAGGGTAAAACCCACTCCTCGGGTAAAGTGCTGTACAACGCACGCATCATCCCTTACCGCGGTTCATGGTTGGACTTCGAGTTCGATCCGAAAGACAACCTGTTCGTGCGTATTGACCGTCGCCGCAAATTGCCTGCGACCATCATTCTGCGCGCGCTGAACTACACCACTGAACAGATCCTCGACCTGTTCTTTGACAAGATCGTCTTCGAAATCCGCGACAACAAGCTGCAGATGGAGCTGGTGCCAGAGCGCCTGCGTGGTGAGACCGCTTCGTTCGATATCGAAGCCAACGGCAAGATCTACGTAGAGAAAGGCCGTCGCATCACCGCTCGTCATATCCGTCAGCTGGAAAAAGACGACATTCAGAGCATTGAAGTACCGGTAGAGTACATCGCGGGCAAAGTGGTCGCGAAAGACTATATCGATACCAATACCGGCGAACTGATCTGCGCAGCCAACATGGAGCTGTCGCTGGATCTGCTGGCCAAGCTGAGCCAGTCTGGCCACAAGCGCATCGAAACGCTGTTCACCAACGATCTGGACCACGGCGCGTACATCTCTGAAACGCTGCGTGTCGATCCGACCAACGATCGTCTGAGCTCGCTGGTAGAAATCTACCGCATGATGCGTCCTGGTGAGCCGCCAACGCGCGAAGCTGCCGAAAGCCTGTTCGAGAACCTGTTCTTCTCCGAAGACCGCTACGATCTGTCCGCGGTTGGCCGTATGAAGTTCAACCGTTCTCTGCTGCGTGACGAGATCGAAGGTTCGGGCATCCTGAGCAAAGACGACATCATCGAAGTGATGAAGAAGCTCATCGATATCCGTAACGGCAAGGGCGAAGTGGACGATATCGACCACTTGGGCAACCGCCGTATCCGCTCCGTTGGCGAAATGGCCGAGAACCAGTTCCGCGTAGGTCTGGTGCGTGTTGAGCGTGCGGTGAAAGAGCGTCTGTCTCTGGGCGATCTGGATACCCTGATGCCTCAGGACATGATCAACGCCAAGCCGATTTCGGCGGCGGTGAAAGAGTTCTTCGGCTCCAGCCAGCTGTCCCAGTTCATGGACCAGAACAACCCGCTGTCCGAGATCACGCACAAGCGTCGTATCTCCGCACTGGGCCCGGGCGGTCTGACCCGTGAGCGCGCCGGCTTTGAAGTTCGAGACGTACACCCGACCCACTACGGCCGCGTGTGTCCAATCGAAACGCCGGAAGGTCCAAACATCGGTCTGATCAACTCCCTGTCCGTGTACGCACAGACTAACGAGTATGGCTTCCTGGAAACCCCGTACCGCCGCGTGCGCGACGGCGTGGTGACCGATGAAATCAACTACCTGTCTGCTATTGAAGAAGGCAACTTCGTTATCGCCCAGGCGAACTCCAACCTGGATGAAGAAGGCCGCTTCGTAGAAGACCTGGTCACCTGCCGCAGCAAAGGCGAATCAAGCCTGTTCAGCCGCGACCAGGTTGACTACATGGACGTATCCACCCAACAGGTTGTTTCCGTTGGTGCCTCACTGATTCCATTCCTGGAACACGATGACGCCAACCGTGCATTGATGGGTGCGAACATGCAACGTCAGGCCGTACCAACCCTGCGCGCTGACAAGCCGCTGGTCGGTACCGGTATGGAACGCGCTGTAGCGGTTGACTCCGGCGTAACCGCCGTTGCCAAACGCGGCGGTGTGATCCAGTACGTGGATGCTTCCCGTATCGTTATCAAAGTTAACGAAGACGAGATGTACCCGGGCGAAGCAGGTATCGATATTTACAACCTGACCAAGTACACCCGTTCTAACCAGAACACCTGCATCAACCAGATGCCGTGTGTGAATCTGGGTGAGCCAATCGAGCGCGGTGACGTGCTGGCGGATGGCCCATCGACAGACCTGGGCGAACTTGCACTGGGCCAGAACATGCGCGTAGCGTTCATGCCTTGGAACGGCTACAACTTCGAAGACTCCATCTTGGTCTCCGAGCGCGTGGTGCAGGAAGATCGCTTCACCACCATCCACATCCAGGAACTGGCGTGCGTGTCTCGCGACACCAAGCTGGGGCCTGAAGAGATCACCGCCGACATCCCTAACGTGGGTGAAGCTGCGCTCTCCAAACTGGATGAATCCGGTATCGTGTATATCGGTGCTGAAGTGACCGGCGGCGACATTCTGGTCGGTAAGGTAACGCCTAAAGGCGAAACCCAACTGACGCCGGAAGAGAAACTGCTGCGTGCGATCTTCGGTGAGAAAGCGTCTGACGTTAAAGACTCTTCTCTGCGTGTGCCGAACGGCGTTTCCGGTACGGTTATCGACGTGCAGGTCTTCACCCGCGATGGCGTGGAAAAAGACAAGCGCGCGTTGGAAATCGAAGAGATGCAGCTGAAGCAGGCGAAGAAAGACCTGACTGAAGAACTGCAGATCCTGGAAGCCGGCCTGTTTGCGCGTATCCACGCGGTGCTGGTTGCCGGTGGCATCGAAGCCGACAAGCTGAGCAAGCTGCCGCGCGATCGCTGGCTGGAACTGGGCCTGACCGACGAAGAGAAGCAAAACCAGCTGGAGCAGCTGGCTGAGCAGTACGACGAACTGAAATCCGACTTCGAGAAGAAGCTGGAAGCCAAGCGTCGTAAGATCACTCAGGGCGACGATCTGGCGCCGGGCGTACTGAAAATCGTCAAGGTTTATCTGGCCGTTAAACGTCAGATCCAACCGGGTGACAAGATGGCGGGCCGCCACGGTAACAAGGGTGTTATCTCCAAGATCAACCCGATCGAAGATATGCCTTACGATGAAAACGGCACGCCGGTAGACATCGTACTGAACCCGCTGGGCGTACCATCACGTATGAACATCGGTCAGATCCTGGAAACCCACCTGGGTATGGCTGCGAAAGGCATCGGTGAGAAGATCAACCAGATGCTGAAGCAGCAGCAGGAAGTGGCCAAGCTGCGTGAGTTCATCCAGAAGGCCTACGATCTGGGCGACGACGTTTGCCAGAAAGTTGACCTGAACACCTTCAGCGACGACGAAGTGCTGCGTCTGGCAGAGAACCTGAAAAAAGGTATGCCGATCGCAACGCCGGTGTTTGACGGTGCGAAAGAGACTGAAATCAAGAAGCTGCTGGAAATGGGCGGAATCCCGACCTCCGGTCAGATCACGCTGTTCGATGGCCGTACCGGTGAGCAATTCGAGCGCCAGGTTACTGTCGGCTATATGTACATGCTGAAACTGAACCACTTGGTTGACGATAAAATGCACGCCCGTTCAACCGGTTCTTACAGCTTGGTTACTCAGCAGCCTCTGGGTGGTAAAGCGCAGTTCGGTGGTCAACGCTTCGGTGAGATGGAAGTGTGGGCACTGGAAGCATACGGCGCGGCTTATACCCTGCAGGAAATGCTCACCGTTAAGTCGGATGACGTTAACGGCCGTACCAAGATGTACAAAAACATCGTGGATGGCGATCACCGGATGGAGCCAGGCATGCCGGAGTCCTTCAACGTACTGTTGAAAGAAATCCGCTCGCTCGGCATCAACATCGAACTGGAAGACGAGTAATCGTCATTCCGGCTCAGGCTCCCCGCCTAAGGGAGCCTGAGGGTGGTTGTTCAGGTCACACGGGTACCTACTGCGGTTGTGGGTGCCCAACAGGTTTAACTCCGACAGGAGCCAATCCGTGAAAGACTTATTGAAGTTTCTGAAAGCGCAAACTAAGACCGAAGAGTTTGATGCGATCAAGATTGCTCTGGCCTCGCCAGACATGATCCGTTCGTGGTCGTTCGGTGAAGTTAAGAAGCCGGAAACCATTAACTACCGTACGTTCAAACCAGAGCGTGACGGCCTTTTCTGCGCCCGTATCTTCGGGCCGGTAAAAGATTACGAGTGCCTGTGCGGTAAGTACAAGCGCTTGAAACACCGCGGCGTGATCTGTGAGAAGTGCGGCGTTGAAGTGACCCAGACCAAAGTGCGTCGTGAGCGCATGGGCCACATCGAACTGGCTTCCCCGACTGCGCACATCTGGTTCCTGAAATCGCTGCCATCCCGCATCGGTTTGCTGCTGGATATGCCGCTGCGTGACATCGAACGCGTACTGTACTTCGAATCCTATGTGGTGGTCGAAGGCGGTATGACGAACCTCGAGCGTCGTCAGATCCTGACCGAAGAGCAGTATCTGGACGCGCTGGAAGAGTTCGGTGACGAATTCGACGCCAAGATGGGTGCGGAAGCTATTCAGGCCCTGTTGAAAAACATGGATCTGGAAGCCGAGTGCGAGCAGCTGCGTGAAGAGCTGAACGAAACCAACTCCGAAACCAAGCGCAAGAAGCTGACCAAGCGTATCAAGCTGCTGGAAGCGTTCGTACAGTCCGGCAACAAGCCGGAGTGGATGATCCTGACCGTGCTGCCGGTACTGCCGCCGGATCTGCGTCCACTGGTTCCGCTGGATGGCGGCCGTTTCGCGACGTCGGATCTGAACGATCTGTATCGCCGCGTGATCAACCGTAACAACCGTCTGAAACGCCTGCTGGATCTGGCTGCGCCGGACATCATCGTGCGCAACGAAAAGCGTATGCTGCAAGAAGCGGTAGACGCCCTGCTGGATAACGGCCGTCGCGGTCGTGCGATCACCGGTTCCAACAAACGTCCTCTGAAATCTTTGGCCGACATGATCAAAGGTAAGCAGGGTCGTTTCCGTCAGAACCTGCTCGGTAAACGCGTTGACTACTCCGGCCGTTCCGTAATCACCGTAGGTCCATACCTGCGTCTGCATCAGTGCGGTCTGCCTAAAAAGATGGCGCTGGAGCTGTTCAAACCGTTCATCTACGGCAAGTTGGAGCTGCGTGGCCTGGCCACCACCATCAAAGCCGCCAAGAAAATGGTTGAGCGTGAAGAAGCCGTCGTTTGGGATATCCTGGACGAAGTGATCCGCGAACACCCGGTACTGCTGAACCGTGCACCAACCCTGCACCGTTTGGGTATCCAGGCGTTTGAACCGGTTCTGATCGAAGGTAAAGCGATCCAGCTGCACCCGCTGGTTTGTGCGGCATACAACGCCGACTTCGATGGTGACCAGATGGCCGTTCACGTGCCGCTGACGCTGGAAGCCCAGCTGGAAGCGCGTGCGCTGATGATGTCCACCAACAACATCCTGTCCCCAGCGAACGGCGAGCCAATCATCGTTCCTTCTCAGGACGTTGTACTGGGTCTGTACTACATGACCCGCGACTGTGTTAACGCCAAGGGCGAAGGCATGGTGCTGAACGGTTCCAAAGAAGCTGAGCGCGTATACCGCGCCGGCCTGGCGTCTCTGCATGCGCGCGTTAAAGTGCGTATCACCGAAGACGTCAAAAACGCCGAAGGCGAATGGACTTCTCAGACCAGCATCATCGACACCACCATCGGCCGCGCCATCCTGTGGATGATCGTACCGAAAGGTCTGCCGTACGCGATCGTTAACCAGCCTTTGGGCAAGAAAGCGATCTCCAAGATGCTGAACACCTGTTACCGCATCCTGGGCCTGAAGCCGACCGTTATCTTTGCTGACCAGATCATGTACACCGGTTTTGCTTACGCAGCCCGTTCCGGCGCTTCCGTAGGCATCGACGACATGGTTATCCCGGCCAAGAAGGCGGAGATCATCGAAGAAGCGGAAACCGAAGTTGCCGAGATCCAGGAGCAGTTCCAGTCTGGTCTGGTTACCGCCGGCGAACGCTACAACAAAGTGATCGATATCTGGGCTGCAGCGAACGAACGCGTTGCTAAAGCGATGATGGAAAACCTGTCGGTAGAAGACGTGGTTAACCGTGACGGCGAAGTGGAACAGCAAGTTTCCTTCAACAGCATCTTTATGATGGCCGACTCCGGTGCGCGTGGTTCCGCCGCTCAGATTCGTCAGCTGGCCGGTATGCGTGGTCTGATGGCGAAGCCGGACGGCTCCATCATCGAAACGCCAATCACCGCGAACTTCCGTGAAGGTCTGAACGTACTCCAGTACTTCATCTCCACCCACGGTGCTCGTAAAGGTCTGGCGGATACCGCACTGAAAACCGCGAACTCCGGTTATCTGACCCGTCGTCTGGTTGACGTGGCGCAGGATCTGGTGGTGACCGAAGACGACTGTGGCACCCACGACGGCATCCTGATGACTCCGGTTATCGAAGGTGGCGACGTGAAAGAGCCGCTGCGTGAACGCGTTCTGGGCCGTGTGACGGCAGAAGACGTCCTCAAGCCGGGTACGGCGGACATTCTGGTGCCACGCAACACCCTGCTGAACGAGAAGGCGTGTGACCTGTTGGAAGAGAACTCTGTCGACAGCGTTAAAGTCCGTTCCGTGGTGAGCTGTGAAACCGACTTTGGTGTGTGTGCAAACTGCTATGGTCGCGACCTGGCACGTGGCCACATCATCAACAAAGGCGAAGCCATCGGCGTTATCGCGGCACAGTCCATCGGTGAGCCGGGTACACAGCTGACGATGCGTACGTTCCACATCGGTGGTGCGGCATCTCGTGCGGCTGCTGAATCCAGCATTCAGGTGAAAAACAAGGGTAGCATCAAGCTGAGCAACGCGAAGTTCGTTATGAACGCCGCAGGCAAGCTGGTGATCACCTCGCGTAACACCGAACTGAAACTGATCGACGAATTCGGCCGTACCAAAGAAAGCTACAAGGTGCCTTACGGCGCCGTGATGGGCAAAGGCGACGGTGAAGAAGTTAATGGCGGCGAAACCGTCGCTAACTGGGATCCGCACACCATGCCGGTCATCAGTGAAGTCAGCGGCTTCATTCGCTTCGCGGACATGGTTGACGGCCAGACGATTACTCGTCAGACCGACGAACTGACCGGTTTGTCTTCTCTGGTTGTTCTGGACAGCGCAGAGCGTACCGGTAGCGGTAAAGACCTGCGTCCGGCACTGAAAATCGTTGACGCTCAGGGCGAAGACGTATTGATCCCAGGTACTGATATGCCTGCTCAATACTTCCTGCCGGGCAAAGCGATCGTTCAGCTGGAAGATGGCATTCAGATCGGTGCGGGTGATACCCTGGCGCGTATTCCTCAGGAATCCGGCGGTACCAAGGATATTACCGGTGGTCTGCCGCGCGTTGCCGACCTGTTCGAAGCGCGTCGTCCGAAAGAGCCGGCAATCCTGGCTGAAATCAGCGGGATTATCTCGTTCGGTAAAGAGACCAAAGGCAAACGTCGCCTGGTGATCTCTCCGCTGGACGGCAGCGACGCTTACGAAGAGATGATTCCGAAATGGCGTCAGCTCAACGTGTTCGAAGGCGAAGTGGTGGAACGTGGTGACGTCGTTTCCGACGGCCCAGAGTCTCCGCACGACATTCTGCGTCTGCGTGGCGTGCATGCGGTTACCCGCTACATCACCAACGAAGTGCAGGAAGTTTACCGTCTGCAAGGCGTTAAGATTAACGATAAGCACATCGAAGTTATCGTTCGTCAGATGCTGCGTAAAGGCACCATCGTTAGCGCTGGTGGCTCCGAGTTCCTGGAAGGCGAGCAGGCTGAAGTGTCTCGCGTCAAGATTGCCAACCGTCAGCTGGAAGCTGAAGGTAAAATTGCGGCAACCTTCTCGCGCGATCTGCTGGGTATTACCAAGGCTTCCTTGGCGACCGAGTCCTTCATCTCCGCCGCATCGTTCCAGGAAACGACGCGCGTTCTGACCGAAGCTGCCGTAGCCGGCAAGCGTGATGAACTGCGTGGCCTGAAAGAGAACGTCATCGTGGGCCGTCTGATCCCAGCCGGTACCGGTTACGCTTATCATCAGGATCGCATGCGTCGCCGTGCTCAGGGTGAAGCGCCGGTTGTTCCGCAAGTCAGCGCGGAAGAAGCGACGGCTAACCTGGCCGAGCTGCTCAATGCAGGCCTGGGCGGCAGCGACGACGAATAATCGTCATCCGCGCCGCGGGCCCGGCATGCCGGGCCCATCGCCAGATAAACCGCTCCCTCGGGGGCGGTTTTTTTTCGCCTCATGCCGGGGCCGAGCAAACTTTGCTACTATGGTTACAGCAGAAATTGACCGGCGTTTTTTACCAGACAACCAAGGACAGTGCGAACATGGACAGCCTCATTACCTTCGAAAAATTGACGGCGCAACACCTGCCTTACCTGTATGAGATCCGCTTTTCCGTTGAGGAAAACCTGCTGCACCCGCATCAGATCCAGTATCTGCAGCGCAGGCAGGCGCTGGAGGACATCAACCAGGGCGGCGGCTGGATCTGCAAGCATGGCGACGACTATGCCGGCGTTGGCTTCGGGTTATTCATCCCTGAACCGCTGATCGGCGGCCTGTTCGTGAAGCCGGAATACCAGTCGAAGGGGATCGGCTCCGCCTTGTTGGCGCGGGTCACCGCCTGGATGTTTGAGCGCGGCGCCGAAGCGATCCACTTAACCACCGATCCCGGCTCCAAAGCCGAAGGCTTTTATCAACATCACGGTTGGGCCGTGGTCGGGCAGGATGAATTCGGCCAGGCCGAACTGGTAAAACGTAAAGAGGGTGAATAATGACAATCAAAGGATTGATGACGTTACTGCTGCTTTCGCTGTTCAGCACGCCGCTGTATGCGGCCGTTGACTATTTTTACCTGAAACCGCTCGATGGCGAGAAGATCAAGATAACCCGGCAGATGCTGGCGGCGATGCCGCAGCACACGATTAAAACCTCGACCAATTTCACCCCGGAAGATATGTTCACCGGCGTTGAGTTTGCGGAGTTAGTGAAAGCCTATCACCTGAAAGGCCAGTCGGTGCGCGCTTTCGCCTGGGATGATTACTCTTATTCGATGCCGATTGACGAGATGATTAAATACCGTGTGATCGTCGCCTACCAGCGCGGCGGCAAGCCGATCGACGTTGGTGAGCTGGGGCCGTTCGCCATTATTTATCCGCGCGATGGCTATGCTGAGCTGAATAACCTGGATGTGAATGCGAAAACCGTCTGGCAAGTTAAAAGGTTGGAGCTGAAATAAGATGAGCAAAAAACTGATCGGTACTCTTATCGCGTTGGTTGCCATCTTCTCCTTATTGATTTTGTTGATTGCCATTAATTTCGGCGGCGTAAAAGAGCGCTATAAGCAGATCGAGCCCAACCTGGACAACTACTCGGTGGCCGAGATCCTGTTTCTGGCGTTTGAAAGGACCAAAACCGCGCTGTTGCTCAGTGAAAACAACGATTACGACGCCTTCCAGATCAAAAAGAAAATCTTCTACTCGAAGATTCAGATCCTGGAGAGCCGTTCGACCTTCAGCGACTCTTTTTATTACGACGATGAGTTCATCAAAAATGTTGCGCTGCTGAAGCAGCAGTATCGCACGTTGGACGATCTTTCTGCCGGCTTGCTGGTGGGGCAGAAAAACAAGGCGGACATTCTCTCTTATATGGATGATATCGAGGGCACGCTGGTCGATATCCAGGAAATTATTTATCGGATACAGATTAAAAACTTTACCGAAGTGAAAGGCATCATCCAGGACAACTCGAGTAAAGCCGAGATGTTCGCCCTCTTTTCGCTGATTTTGGTGTTCCTGATGATGTTCCTGGTGCTGAGAAATGCCTTCTCGTTGAAAGAGATCATCAAGAACAAGAACATCTTTATCTCTTCCATCTACCACGAGATCGCCGGCTCGACCCAGGCCATCGTCATTGCCGCGGATATTATGGAACACGAGCTAGCGCAGGAAGAGTTGAAAAAAGAAGCCCGCCTGATCTCCTATCACGGCAACAAGATCGCCGAACAAACGCGCGAGGTGATGGATTATTCTCGGCTTGAGATGGGAGAAGTTAAAATCAATATTTCCACCTTCCGGCTGAATGAGGTGGTGGAGGATGCCGTAACCGGCATCGGCGCCGGGCGAGGCAATCGGCTCGTGATCCACCGTTCGTCTTATGCCGGCCTGATTGGTTCTGATAAATACAAGCTCTACCGAATATTGGCCAACCTGCTCAGCAACGCGGACAAATTTACCCACCACGGCGCGATCGTCCTCAATGTGAAGGTGTGTCACGGCAATCTGTATTTGCGGGTCAAAGACACCGGCATCGGGTTTAACGTCGATAATCTGGATCGGTTATATAAGGCGTTCAATCAGGGGCTGGAAAGGGAAACGCGGCAGGGGTTGGGGCTGGGGCTGACCATTATCAAAAATTACGTCACGACGATGAAAGGCGCCATCAAGGTCAAATCCGTCGAAGGAGTTGGCTCATCGTTTTTGATCCGCATCCCGATCAAACTAATTAAAGAATAGGTTCGACAGCAACAGCGAGGAGATAATCAGCGGCTTGGTCGGTTTTTCCACCAGGTGCACGTCATAGTGCAGGATCATATCGCCGATGTTTTTCTCGTAGTGATTCAGCTGGCCGGTCAGAATGATGATGCGGGCGTGCGGATCGAGGGCGTCTTTAATTTTCTTCACGACGCGTTCGGAAGTCTCGCCGAAGTCCAACAGCCAGTCCAAAATAAACGCCTCAAAGGACTGCTGCTCCAGCGCGGCCAGCATGGCGTCCGCCGTCTGAAAGGTCTCAGTTTCGATGCCGTAGCGGCTGGCGATCTTCTTCAACAGTTCGAGAATATCGCCGTCATTATCCAGGATCGCGATACGCGGGGCCGGCAGAAAGTCTATCTTGTTGACTTTATACAGCGGGGCATCGGCTGCATATTCCCGATTGGTGTTGATGATGAAAAGGTCGTCCTTTTTGTAGGCGTAAGTTTCGTCGTTGTCCGCTTGCGTGACCGGGCGCTCGTCGACCTCAATGTTGCAGCGCTTGTGAATGCTGTTCATGATAAACACGCCGTTATGTGTCCGTTGGCCGGCAAACGGCTCGTTGAAATACTGGAAAACCTTTTTGACTTCATCGAGGGTGATGCCCCTTTTGCCATCCAGCTTCTGTTTGGCGCTGTTGTACTGAAGGTTCAGTATGTTGGCCATCGTGGAGGCATGTTTTCTGTCGCCAACTCCTTTCAGAGTGAGCAACGCGCTGATTGCATCGATGTAATTTGGCGTTTTCTTCATGACAACCTTGGCTTTTTTGATGTTAACCGCGAGCGTTGAAAAACCTGTTTGAGGACCCGTGCTGGATTATAGATGAAGCCTCGGGTATTGCGGTGATATCAGTTTGATTTTCCTTGGCAAACTCAAAACACACTCGATCATGAATAAAAAAACACTCAAAAGACATTCACATTTCGCCGTTTATGTGGTTAATTAGCGCACATACTGTGTGATTCGCGTCCTGGGGGGGTGCCAGTCTCACAAAATAAACCGCCTGCTCTTGTCCGTAAGCAGGGAGCAGGCGGCAAAAAGATCCGCGGCCAGCACCAGGGCCATTGGCAGCACCGGGGATTATCCTTCAAGCTTCTCTTGTCGCGCATCTTCTTTGCAGTGCCTTCTTTTTCCACGCTCTCCACTTTCTGTTGTAACCGTCGCCCTTTGAATCTCACTCTGAGTTATTGCAGAACGCAGTTTCTCCTGTCAGCCGAGTCGCCAAAACGGCCTGTCCGCATGCCCCGCCGGCGCAAATCCAAGGAGGAACCGGAGTCGCGCAGAGAGTCTCTGCGCGATCCGGGATGGGATAAGGCGGGGCCATCGAGAGGGAGACGGCCCCGGCCGACGCCGGGTTTGGCGGTCGGCAAGGTCACTATAAGCGAGGGGCTTGCCGACGCCAGCATCGGCGTTCAGCATTGCGCGGCCGCTCCAGCGTTTTCTTCACGCGGCGGCAAACGTTGCCGCTTATTGCGCACCGCGTCCCAGATAACCGTCCCAGTCTTTCCACACCGGCTGCAGCCCGGCGTTGCTGATGGCCTCGGCGACCTGCTGCGGCGTGCGGCCGTCGTGCGGTTCGAACTGTTCCAGCTCCGGCGGCACGTCATCGGCATAGCCGCCGGGCTGCGTCTTGGAGCCGGCGCTGACGCTGTTGATCGCCACCGGGATCATATGATCGCGGAAGTACGGCGACTCACGCGTAGACAGTGACAGCTCAACGTCCGGCGCGAACAGCCGGAAGGCGCAGATCAGCTGCACCAGTTGAGGCTCGCTCATGATCGACGCCGGTTCAATGCCGCCGGCGCAGGGGCGCAGACGCGGGAACGAGATCGAGTAGCGGCTCTGCCAGTAAGTTTGCTGCAGGTAGAACAGATGTTCCGCCAGCAGGTAGCAGTCGGTGCGCCAGCTGTTGGAGAGGCCGATCAACGCGCCGAGGCCGATCTTGTCGATCCCGGCGCGCCCCAGGCGATCCGGCGTGGCCAGGCGCCAATGGAAATCCTGCTTCTGGCCGCGCAGGTGATGCTGCAGATAGGTGGCCGGATGGTAGGTTTCCTGGTACACCAGCACGCCGTCCAGGCCCAGTGTTTTCAGTTCGGCGTACTCGTCCTGCGCCAGCGGCTGCACTTCCATCATCAGCGAGCTGAAGTGGCTGCGGATCGCCGGAATGTGCCGGCGGAAATAGTCCATGCCGACCTTGGTCTGATGCTCGCCGGTGACCAGCAACAGGTGTTCGAACCCCAGCG
Organism: Serratia sp. BNK-33-b; assembly: GCF_048684565.1. Classification (NCBI taxonomy): domain Bacteria; kingdom Pseudomonadati; phylum Pseudomonadota; class Gammaproteobacteria; order Enterobacterales; family Yersiniaceae; genus Serratia; species Serratia sp. BNK-33-b. The sequence goes on along the minus strand of NZ_JBLQTZ010000001.1, from coordinate 4,675,860 downwards.
CCTTGATGGCTTCGCACTCGCGTGCGATCTCCGCCGCATCCAGCGTTTTGCGCTTGATGCGGTTGCTCATCGAAAAGCCGCAGTAGGTGCAGTCGTTGGCGCACAGGTTAGAGAGGTACAGCGGCACATAGAAGCTGACGACGTTGCCGAATCGCTGACGGGTCAGCTGCTGCGCGCGCTGCGCCAGCGGTTCCAGATACGGCGCGGCGGCGGGGGAGATCAGCGCCATAAAGTCGTCGCGCGTCAGCTTGTCGGCGTTCAACGCGCGTTCCACGTCGCGCGCGGTTTTGCCGTTGATGCGCAGCGTAATGTCGTCCCAATCCAGCTGTTGCCAGCGGCTACTGAAATCGTCGCCCATCACTGTGCCTCCTCTGGCTGGCTGAGGAAGGCGGTCAGCGGGCTAGAGGCGACCGCACCGCGCTGGCTGGCGCCCAGTCCGGCGCTGCGCGCCAATTCGCCGGCCTCCAGCGCCAGGCGAAACGCCCGCGCCATTTGCACCGGGTCGCGCGCCACGGCGATGGCGGTGTTCACCAGCACCGCGTCGGCGCCCAGCTCCATCGCTTCCAGCGCGTGGCTCGGCGCGCCGATGCCGGCGTCGACCACCACCGGCACTTTGGCCTGTTCGATGATGATCTCGAGGAAGTCACGGGTGCGCAGACCGCGGTTGGAGCCGATAGGGGCGCCGAGCGGCATCACCGCCGCGCAGCCCGCCTCTTCCAGCCGTTTGCACAGCACCGGATCGGCGCCGCAGTAAGGCAGCACCACAAAACCGTCTTTCACCAGCGTTTCCGCCGCCTTCAGCGTTTCTATCGGATCAGGCAGCAGGTATTTCACATCGGGATGGATCTCCAGCTTCACCCAGCGGGTGCCGAGCGCTTCACGCGCCAGCCGGGCGGCGAACACCGCTTCGGCGGCGGTTTTGGCGCCGGAGGTGTTGGGCAACAGCCTGACGCCCAACTGCTGCAGCGGCGCCAAAATGGCGTCGTTGCCGCCGCGCAGATCGACGCGCTTCATGGCCATGGTCACCAGCTGTGAACCGGAGGCCGCCAGCGCCTCCAGCATCAATGCCGGGGTGGCGAACTTGCCGGTGCCGGTGAACAGGCGCGAGGTAAAAGTGGTATCGGCGATTTTCAGCATGTCAGCCTCCGGCGATCGCTTGAAACAGTAAAATATCGTCACCGTCCTGCACCTGGTGGTCGGCCCAGTCGGCGCGCGGGATGATGGTTTGGTTGATCGCCAGCGCGGTGCCCGGCTGGTGGCGTTCCAGCTGGGTCAGCAGGGCGGCAACGCTGAGCGGCTGCGCCAGCTCCAGCGGCTGATCGTTAAGACGGATCTTCATGCCGCGCCTCCGCATACCGGGCAGGCGCGGGCCTGGCTCAGTTGCAGCGTGCTCCAACTCTGCTGCTTGCCGTCGAACAGCCGCAGTTTCCCGCTGAGGGAGGAAGGCATGCCGGCCAGCATCTTGATGGCCTCCAGCGCTTGCAGGGTGCCGATCACGCCGACCACCGGGCCGAGTACCCCGGCGGTGCGGCAGTTGCGCTGCGGCTCTTCCTGCTCCGGGTACAGGCAGGCGTAACAGCCGTGTGCATAGGGCGGCTCGAGCACCAGCAACTGGCCGCTGAAGCCGACCGCGCTGCCGCTGATCAGCGGCTTGGCGGCGGCGATGCAGGCGGCATTGACCTCATGGCGGGTCGCCATATTGTCGCAGCAGTCCAGCACCAAATCGGCGCGGGCGACCGCGTCGCGCAGCGCTTGCCCTTGCAGCCGCTGCGCCAGCGGGATGGATTCCACCAATGGGTTCAGCGCCTGCAGATGGCGTTGCGCCAGCGCCGCCTTACCGGTGGCGGTATCGGCGCTGCGGTAGAGGATTTGCCGCTGCAGGTTGGTGACGTGCAGCTGGTCGTCGTCGGCCAACAGCAGCGTGCCGACGCCGGCGGCGGCCAGATACAGCGAAGCCGGGGAGCCGAGCCCGCCCAAACCGACGATCAGCACCGTGGCGCGCTTGAGTTTCTCCTGGCCTTCCGGGCCGACGTCCTCCAGCAGCAGTTGGCGGCTATAGCGCAGGAATTCCTGATCGTTAAGCATCGTTCGGATCCTCGCCTTCGATCAGCCGCAGCAGCTCGGCCGTCGCCGCGCGCCAGTCCGGCGCCTGGGTGATGGCGCTGACCACCGCGACGCTGCCGACGCCGCACGCCAGCACCGCCGGTACGCGATCGATACTGATCCCGCCGATCGCCACCGTCGGGTAATCCGCCAGGCCGGCGATGTGGCGTTTCAACTCCGTCAGCCCCTGCGGCGCCGAAGGCATGTCTTTGGTTTGGGTGGGGAAGATGTGCCCCAGCGCGATGTAGGACGGTTTCACCGCCAGCGCGCGCGCCAGTTCGGCGTCGTCATGGGTGGACACGCCGAGCCGCAGCCCGGCGCGGTGAATGGCCGCCAGATCGGTGGTATCAAGATCTTCCTGGCCCAGATGCACGCCGTAGGCGCCGTGCTTGATCGCCAGCCGCCAGTAGTCGTTGATGAACAGCCGCGCCTGATAACGCTGGCCCAGCGCGATGGCGGCGGCGATATCCTCTTCGACCTGCTCGTCAGGCAAATCCTTGATGCGCAGCTGGATGGTGGTGACGCCGGCCTCAAGCAGGCGAGCGATCCATTCCACGCTGTCGACGACCGGGTAGAGCCCCAGTTTGTAGGGCGTCGCCGGGAAGGGGGTCGTGATATCAGTCATTGCTTGTCTCCTCTTGCAGCGTGCCGGCGCTGTGATACAGCTCGCTGCCGCGGGCGCGGAACTCGGCGGACATTTTCTCCATGCCGGTCAGCTGCACTTCGATCGGCTTGGCGACCTCCTGGGCGGCGGCGTAGTCGCGCACCTCCTGCGAAATCTTCATCGAGCAGAATTTCGGCCCGCACATCGAGCAGAAGTGGGCGACCTTGCCGGATTCCTGCGGCAGGGTTTCGTCGTGATAGGCGCGCGCGGTGGCCGGATCGAGCGCCAGATTGAACTGATCTTCCCAGCGGAATTCGAAACGCGCCTTGGACATGGCGTTATCGCGGATCTGCGCGCCCGGATGGCCTTTGGCCAGATCGGCGGCGTGAGCGGCGATCTTGTAGGTGATCAGGCCCTGTTTGACGTCTTCTTTGTTCGGCAGGCCGAGGTGCTCTTTCGGCGTGACGTAACACAGCATGGCGCAGCCGAACCAGCCGATCATCGCCGCGCCGATGCCGGAGGTGAAATGGTCATAGCCCGGGGCGATATCGGTGGTCAGCGGGCCGAGGGTGTAGAATGGCGCTTCGTGGCAGTGTTCCAGCTCTTCGGTCATGTTGCGGCGGATCATCTGCATCGGCACGTGGCCTGGGCCCTCGATCATCACCTGCACGTCGTATTCCCAGGCGATTTTGGTCAGCTCGCCCAGCGTATGCAGTTCGGCGAACTGGGCTTCGTCGTTGGCGTCCTGAATTGAGCCGGGGCGCAGGCCGTCGCCGAGCGACAGCGAAACGTCGTAGGCGGCGCAGATCTCACAGATTTCGCGGAAATGCTGATAGAGGAAGTTTTCCTGATGGTGCGACAGACACCATTTGGCCATGATCGAGCCGCCGCGCGACACGATGCCGGTCAGGCGTTTGGCGGTCATCGGCACGTAACGCAGCAGCACGCCGGCGTGGATGGTGAAGTAGTCGACCCCTTGCTCCGCCTGTTCCAGCAGCGTATCGCGGAACATCTCCCAGGTGAGGTTTTCCGCCACGCCGTTGACCTTCTCCAGCGCCTGGTAGATCGGCACGGTGCCGATGGGCACCGGGCTGTTGCGCAGGATCCACTCGCGGGTTTCGTGAATGTAGCGGCCGGTGGAGAGATCCATCACGGTGTCTGCGCCCCAGCGGGTGGCCCACACCAGCTTCTCCACCTCTTCTTCGATCGATGATGTGACCGCCGAGTTGCCGATATTGGCGTTCACCTTTACCAGGAAATTGCGGCCGATAATCATCGGCTCCGCTTCCGGGTGATTGATGTTGGCGGGAATGATAGCGCGGCCGGCGGCCACTTCCTGGCGCACGAACTCCGGCGTGATGTTGTCCGGCAGGTTGGCGCCCCAGCCCTGGCCCGGATGCTGGTGGCGCAGCACCTCGCCGCGAATGCGCTCGCGCCCCATGTTTTCGCGGATGGCGATGAACTCCATCTCCGGTGTGACGATGCCGGCGCGGGCATAGTGCAGTTGGGTCACGCACTTGCCCGGTAACGCCTTGCGTGGCAACGGCAGGTGTTCGAAACGCAGGTGATCGAGGCCTTCGTCCGCCAGCCGCTGTTGGGTGAAGCCGGAGCTGGCGCCGCTCAGGGTGGCGGTATCGCCGCGCGCGTCGATCCAGCCTGCGCGCAGCTTGGTCAGGCCCGCGTGCACGTCGAGCTCGGCCTGTGGATCGCCGTACGGGCCGGCGGTGTCATACACCGGGATCGCCTCGTTGGGTTCATACTGCGGGCTATCTTTGCTGCCGCCGATCAGGGTCGGGCTGAGCTGAATTTCGCGCATCGGCACCTGGATATCGCGGCGCGAACCCTGCAGGTAGATGCGGCGTGAGTTTGGGAAAGCCATGCCTTGCAGGGTGTCGATAAACTGCTGGGCGGCTTCGCGTTGCGCTTTACGGGCGCGCGGTGGATTAACGTTAGACATAGCAAGTTCCTACCAGTGTGTTGGGTTGGGAAAGTTGCTTGTCTGGAGCTCGGAGGGAGTAATGATGGTGGCCGATAAGGCAGGGCACCCGCAAGGGGAAGGCCGTGTCTGTGGCGATAGATTACTCTTGTTCCCTTCGCGGGTATTAACCCGATCAGGTTCCGCGGATCCCGAATTAACGGTCTCAGCCTGGCTGATTCGATGAACAAATCAGGCGCTAGGCACTCCGACAAGATGCCCCCCAGTATAGGAGGGATAAGAAAAAAAACTATAAAATTTTAACGCGCCGGATCCAGCGCCTGGTCCGGCAGCGGTTGCTGCGTGGCTTCCGCTTCCAGCAGGATCAGCTTATCTTCCAGCGCAAAGCGCGCCGCCAGCGTTTCGCCGATATCCGACAAGGCCTGGTGGAATTCCAGACAAACCTCCTGATCGATATCCACTTCGGTATAGCGATCGTGGAATGCCATGATCTGTTCGGTATTGGCCCACAGCTTGGGGTAGATGTTCACCGCCAGCGACATTTTCGGACTGGCTGCGCCTTCCACTTGTTTGATAATTCTGTCATAGATATGAAAATGCCCTGCGGAGAGGTAATCCACCAGGTTGTGGCAAAAGTTCTCCAGCGCTTTTTCATTCAGCGGCGTATGCTTTTCTTTATTCGGTTTGAGGCCTACCAGCGTGCAGTAGGCGACCAGCAACTGCTTGCGGGCCTGAAGCCATTGATCAACTAATTCATTACTACCGCCAACGCGCTGAGTCAGCCTTTCCAAACGGTTGAGCATGTTTGACTCCGTGTAAGTAACAAAAGCAACCGGTAAGTTATTAAAATGTAACAAAGCCGATTTGTAGAGTGCCAGTGAAGCTGAGGTTGTGCAACAACGATATGGAACTTGCATTAACGGGCAATGAAAACGGCTGGTGGATCGTCAGCCATGAAAGCAAACTTTGGTTACCGAACGGTGAATTGCCGTCGGGGACTGCCGCCGCCCTCGGGCTGCAGGGCCATATGGCGCGCGTCATCGGTGAGTGGGAGGGCGCGCCGGTCTGGCTGGTGCGCCAGGCGATGCCGCGGGAGATGGGGTCGGTGCGTCAGCTGTTGGATCAGGATCGCGGTCTGTTCCAGCTGGCCGGGCGCGGCGTGCAGCTGGCGGACTTCTACCGCTCCCATCGCTATTGCGGCTACTGCGGCCATGAGATGCACCTCAGCCGCACCGAAAGCGCCTGCCTGTGCGGCCATTGCAAAGAACGCTACTACCCGCAGATCGCGCCCTGCGTGATCGTCGCCATTCGGCGCGAGGATCAGATCCTGCTGGCGCAGCACGTGCGCCATCGCGGCGGCATTCACACGGTGCTGGCCGGCTTCGTCGAAGTGGGCGAAACGCTGGAGCAAGCGGTGGCGCGCGAAGTGATGGAAGAGAGCAATATTGAAATCAAGAACCTGCGCTACGTCACGTCACAACCCTGGCCGTTTCCGCACTCGCTGATGATGGCCTTTATGGCCGATTACCACCAGGGTGAGATTCGTCACGATCCCAAGGAGCTGCTCAATGCCGGCTGGTATCGTTACGACCAACTGCCGCTGTTGCCGCCGCCCGGCACCGTGGCGCGCCGGTTGATTGAGGACACCGTGGCGCTGTGCCGGGCAGAATAATGTACAATGGCCGGCAGATTATTAAGGGAGCCCCATAAATGACTGAGTTGAAGAACGATCGTTACCTGCGCGCGCTGTTGCGCCAGCCGGTGGATGTGACCCCCGTATGGATGATGCGCCAGGCCGGTCGTTATTTACCGGAGTACAAGGCGACTCGCGCCCAGGCCGGTGATTTCATGTCGCTGTGCAAGAACGCGGAGCTGGCCTGTGAGGTTACGCTGCAGCCGCTGCGCCGCTATGCGCTGGACGCCGCCATCCTGTTCTCCGATATTCTCACCATTCCCGACGCCATGGGGCTCGGCCTGTACTTTGAAGCCGGCGAAGGCCCGCGTTTCAGCTCCCCCGTCACCTGCCGCGCCGACGTCGACAAACTGCCGGTGTTCGATCCGGAAGTGGAGCTGGGCTATGTGATGAACGCGGTGCGCACCATTCGCCGCGAGCTGAAGGGCGAAGTGCCGCTGATCGGCTTCTCCGGCAGCCCGTGGACGCTGGCTACCTATATGGTTGAGGGCGGCAGCAGCAAGGCCTTCACCAAGCTGAAGAAGATGATGTATGCCGAACCGGCCACGCTGCACCTGTTGCTGGACAAGCTGGCGGACAGCGTGATCCTGTATCTCAATGCCCAGATCAAGGCCGGCGCGCAGTCGGTGATGGTGTTCGACACCTGGGGCGGCGTGCTGACCGGGCGCGATTACCGCGAGTTCTCGTTGCACTACATGCACAAGATCGTCGATGGCCTGCTGCGTGAAAATGACGGCCGCCGCGTGCCGGTGACGCTGTTTACCAAAGGCGGCGGGCAGTGGCTGGAGGCGATGGCCGCCACCGGCTGCGATGCGCTGGGGCTGGACTGGACCACCGATATCGCCGACGCGCGTCGGCGCGTGGGCGACAAAGTGGCGCTGCAGGGCAATATGGATCCGTCGATGCTTTATGCTTCTCCGGCGCGCATCGCGGACGAAGTGGAGACCATTCTGGCCGGTTTCGGCCACGGCAACGGTCATGTGTTCAACCTGGGCCACGGCATCCATCAGGATGTGCCGCCGGAGCACGCCGGGGCCTTCGTCGAGGCGGTACACGCGCAGTCGGCGAAATACCACCGTTAAGGATCCGATGTGACCGATATGGCGGCTCTGCGCGCCGAACAGCTGCGGCGCGCCGCTGAAGTCATTCGCTACGACGATCTGCCGGCCGAACCGCCGGCGTTCATCGCCGGCGCCGATGTGGGCTTCGAGCAAGAGGGCGCGGTGACGCGCGCCGCCATCGCCATCCTGCGCTATCCGTCGCTGGATCTGGTGGAGTATCAGGTGGCGCGCATCGCTACCGTCATGCCTTATATCCCGGGTTTCCTGTCGTTTCGCGAATACCCGGCGCTGCTGGCCGCCTGGGCGCAGCTGCGGCAAAAACCGGGGCTGATCTTCGTTGATGGCCACGGCGTTTCACATCCGCGGCGCCTTGGCGTCGCCAGCCATTTCGGCCTGCTGGTCGATGTGCCGACCATCGGCGTGGCCAAGAAGCGCCTGTGCGGCAAATTCGCGCCGCTGGACGCCGCCGTCGGCGCGCTGGCGCCGTTGGAAGATAAGGGTGAACAGCTGGGTTGGGTATGGCGCAGCAAGGCGCGTTGCAACCCGCTGTTCATCTCTACCGGTCACCGCGTGGGTGCCGACAGCGCGCTGGCGTGGGTGCAGCGCTGCATGGCGGGCTACCGTTTGCCGGAGCCGACCCGTTGGGCCGACGCCATCGCTTCGCGCCGTCCGGCGTTTCAGCGGTGGTTGCAGCAGCATCCGGAGGTGTCGCCATGAGCGATTTCGGGTACACTGCGCCGCAGATAACGCGTAAGAGAGTAAAGCATGCTACGTAACCCGATTCATTTACGTCTGGAACGGCTCGAGGGCTGGCAACATTTGACCTTTATGGCCAGTTTGTGCGAGCGTATGTACCCGAATTACCAGATGTTCTGCAAACAGACCGAGTTCGGCGATCCGGCGGTTTATCGCCGCATTCTGGATTTGGTGTGGGAAACGCTGGTGGTGAAGGATGCCAAGGTCAACTTCGACAGCCAGCTCGAGAAGTTGGAAGAGGCGATTCCGTCGGCGGAAGATTACGATCTTTACGGCGTTTACCCGGCAATTGATGCCTGTATCGCATTAGGGGAACTGATCCATTCGCGGCTCGGCGGGGAGACGCTGGAGCACGCCATCGCCATCAGCGAAACATCGATTCGTACCGTGGCGATGTTGGAAATGACCCAAGCCGGTAAGGAAATGACCGACGAAGAGTTGGAAAGTTTGCCGGCGGTAGAGGAAGAATGGGACATTCAATGGGAAATTTTCCGCCTGTTGGACGCCTGTGAAGAGCGCGATTTAGACCTGATCAAGGGGCTGCGATCCGACCTGCGAGAGGCCGGTGTCAGCAACATCGGGATAAATTTAGCGCAATAAGGCAACAAAACGTGATTTAACGCCTGATTTGTCATGCCTTAAGGCTTCACATCCGCACCCTGTCTGGTCTACATTTGGGGGGCGTAAAAAAAGTGGCTATCGGTGCGTGTATGCAGGAGAGTGCTGTCAATCGGCATATCCGTCGCACTCGATGCTTTGCAAACGATAAACACACTGTAAGGATAACTTATGAACAAGACTCAACTGATTGATGTAATCGCGGACAAGGCTGACCTTTCCAAAGCACAAGCTAAACTGGCTCTGGAATCCACCCTGGCTGCAATTACTGAGTCTCTGAAAGAAGGTGATGCAGTACAATTGGTTGGCTTCGGTACTTTCAAAGTAAACCATCGTAGCGAGCGCACTGGCCGCAACCCACAGACTGGCAAAGAAATCAAAATCGCAGCAGCCAACGTGCCTGCGTTCGTTTCTGGCAAAGCACTGAAAGACGCCGTTAAATAAGACCGCGCCTCGGTGAAAAGATTAAACAGGGGGGCGATGGCGCCCCTTTTGTTTACTCGTCGGGCGCTCATGGCCGTTGGCATCGCCGTCGGCCTGAGCGCCTGCAGTTTCCATTCCGATATCCCCAGTTTTACCGCCAGCGGCTTCGTGGCCGATCAGGGCGTGATACGTCTGTGGCGTAAAGACGATGAGCAACATCGTCCGCAAGTGTTGGTCAGCGTCTACAGCCCTTACCGCGGTCCGGGTACCATTACCACGCTGTACACCTATCAGGGCGACGTGCTGCGCCAAATCAAACGTAACGACGCCGACGGCGATCGAGATTCTATTCAGCTGCGCTTTGCCGACGACGGCACGGTGAGCTTTATGCAGCGCCAACTGGCGACACGCCGCGAACCGCTGACCCGCGATGAAATTGCCCTGTATCAATATCAGGCGCGACGGATCCTCGAAGTGAGCAATGCGCTGCGCGCCGGCAAGGTGAAATTGCTGCAGGGGCGTTGGATGCAGGGCGAGGTGCAAACCTGCGACGGCCAAAGCATGAAACCGGGACTGGATGCCGCCTCCATCGTCTGGATCGAGAAGCGTGCCCGCAGCAGCAGCCGGCCGGTGAGCGTCGCCTGGCTGGAAGCGCCTGAAGGCAGCGAACTGCTGCTGGTGGCGAACGACGATTTCTGCAGCTGGGAACCGAAAGAAGACCAACTATAAAAAAGGCCCCGCGCTGCGGAGCCTCTTGTCATGACCATGAAAGGTCAAATTATTTGCCGCGCGCAATCGCGCGATAACCGATATCTTTACGGCAGAAGCTGCCTGGCCACTGGATGCCTTCCGCCAGCTGATAAGCGCGTTGCTGCGCCTGCGCCACGGTGTCGCCCAGCGCCGTCACGCACAGCACGCGGCCGCCGCTGGTGACGACGTCATCGCCCTGCAGGTGCGTACCGGCGTGGAAGACCTTACCGTCGGCGCTTTCCTGCTGCGGTAGCCCCTGGATAACCTCACCGTTGCGATAGTCGCCCGGATAACCGCCGGCTGCCAGCACTACGCCGAGCGCAGGGCGTTCGTCCCAGTCAGAACTTTTCTCGTTCAGACGGCCTTCGGCACCCGCCAGGCACAGTTCCACCAGATCGGAGCGCAGGCGCAGCATGATCGGCTGAGTTTCCGGATCGCCAAAACGGCAGTTGAATTCGATCACCTTCGGCTGGCCGTCAGCGGAGATCATCAGGCCGGCGTACAGGAAGCCGACGTAGGTATTGCCTTCCGCCGCCATGCCGCGCACCGTCGGCCAGATCACCTGGTCCATGGCGCGCTGGTGGATTTCGTCGGTCACGACCGGCGCCGGAGAGTAGGCCCCCATGCCGCCGGTGTTCGGGCCGGTATCGCCGTCGCCGACGCGCTTGTGGTCCTGGCTGGTGGCCATCGGCACCACGTTCTCGCCATCGACCATCACGATGAAGCTGGCTTCTTCGCCGTCGAGGAACTCTTCCACTACGATGCGATGACCGGCGTCGCCGAAGGCGTTGCCGGCCAGCATGTCACGCACGGCTTCTTCCGCTTCCTGCAGCGTCATCGCGACGATCACGCCTTTACCGGCCGCCAGGCCATCAGCCTTGATGACGATCGGCGCGCCTTTGCGGCGCACATAGGCTAGCGCTGGCTCCACCTCGGTGAAGTTTTCATATTCGGCGGTCGGGATGCGGTGGCGCGCCAGGAAATCTTTGGTGAAGGCTTTGGAGCCTTCGAGCTGCGCGGCGGCCTGTGATGGGCCGAAGATTTTCAGACCGGCGGCCTGGAAGGCGTCGACCACGCCGATCACCAGCGGCGCTTCCGGCCCAACGATGGTCAGACCGATATCATGGCTCTGGGCGAACGCGACCAGGGCGGGGATGTCGGTGGCGGCGATCGCCACGTTTTCCAGATTGGCTTCCAGCGCGGTGCCGGCATTACCCGGCGCGACGTAGACTTTGTCCGCCAGCGGAGACTGGGCGGCTTTCCAGGCCAGCGCGTGTTCGCGCCCGCCGTTGCCGATAATCAAAATGTTCATCAGGGGCTCCACGAATGGCGTGCGCCGGAGCGCACGCGGCAAAAGGAATTAATGGCGGAAGTGACGCATGTCGGTGAAGATCATCGCGATGCCGTGTTCGTTGGCGGCGGCGATCACTTCGTCGTCACGGATTGAGCCGCCAGGCTGGATCACGCAGGTGATGCCAACCGCCGCGGCGGCATCGATGCCGTCGCGGAACGGGAAGAAGGCGTCGGAGGCCATGGCGGAGCCTTTTACTTCCAGCCCTTCGTCGCCCGCTTTGATGCCGGCGATCTTGGCGGAGTAAACGCGGCTCATCTGGCCGGCGCCTATGCCGATGGTCATGTTGTCACGCGCATAAACGATGGCGTTGGATTTCACGAACTTGGCCACTTTCCAGCAGAACAGCGCATCACGCAGTTCCTGCTCGGTCGGCTGGCGCTCGGATACCACGCGCAGATCGGCGGCGGTTACCATGCCCAGATCGCGATCCTGCACCAGCAGGCCGCCGTTGACGCGCTTGAAGTCCAGCCCCGCCACGCGTTGCTGCCACTGGCCGCAGGCCAGCACGCGCACGTTCTGTTTGGCGGCCAGCAGGGAGCGCGCTTCCTGGGTGACGTTTGGCGCGATGATCACTTCCACGAATTGGCGGCTGATGATCGCCTGCGCGGTGGCGGCGTCCAGCTCGCGGTTAAAGGCGATGATGCCGCCGAAGGCGGAGGTCGGGTCGGTTTGGTAAGCGCGCTCGTAGGCGGCCAGAATGTCGTCGCCGATCGCCACGCCGCAAGGGTTGGCGTGCTTGACGATCACGCAGGCCGGTTCGGCGAACTCTTTCACGCATTCCAGCGCGGCGTCGGTATCGGCGATGTTGTTATAGGACAATGCTTTGCCCTGCAGCTGCTCGGCGGTCGCGACGGACGCTTCCTTCACCTCTTCCTCTATATAGAAGGCGGCCTGCTGGTGGCTGTTCTCACCGTAGCGCATATCCTGCTTCTTGATGTAGTTGAGGTTCAGGGTACGCGGGAAGCGGCCGGACGGTTGCTCGGTCTCGCCGTGGTACGCCGGCACCAGCGCGCCGAAGTAGTTGGCGATCATGCTGTCGTAGGCGGCGGTGTGTTCGAAGGCTTTGATGGCGAGATCGAAGCGGGTGGCATAGCGCAGCGAGCCGTCGTTGTTGTCCATCTCGGTAATGATGGCGGCGTAGTCGCTGCTCTTCACCACGATGGCGACGTCTTTATGGTTCTTGGCGGCGGAGCGCACCATGGTCGGGCCGCCGATATCGATATTTTCGACCGCGTCTTCCAGCGAGCAATCCGGGCGCGCCACGGTTTGGGCGAACGGGTACAGATTGACGACCACCATGTCGATAGGCTTGATGTCATGCTGATTCATGACGGCGTCGTCCTGGCCGCGGCGGCCGAGAATGCCGCCGTGGACTTTCGGGTGCAGGGTCTTAACTCGTCCGTCCATCATCTCCGGGAAGCCGGTGTAGTCGGAAACTTCGGTAACGGGCAGACCGGCGTCTGCCAGCAGACGAGCGGTGCCGCCGGTGGAGAGCAGTTCAACGCCGCGCTGGGAAAGCGCTTCGGCGAATTCAACGATACCGGTTTTGTCAGACACGCTGAGCAGGGCCCGGCGGATTGGACGAGGTTGTTGCATGGTTTTATCCCTTGGCTTTGAGTCGCAATTAAAGAGCGTTACGTGAATGTCCACCTCGTTCTCTCTATAAGGAAGGTTTTTTGCCTTATAAGGGAGGGTCAGGCACATATTCAGGTAACGCCCCCATTAAAAGGGGGATCGTTTCGTCGCGGGGAATTGTAGCGAAAACGTTTGCGTGGCGCTCGTAAATTTTCCGTACAAATCGCATCTGTGGATAACACTGTGCGCAAGTGGGTATAAGGCGGGGTTTTGCTGTGGAATGCAGCGAACGATCGTTTTTGCTGAAAATACCTGTTGCGGCCTGCGAGGAACTCCCTATAATGCGCCTCCATCGACACGGAACATGTGAACAACTTCACAGAGTATCCGGGGGTCGCAGAGAAAAAATCCTGAAAATTAGGGTTGACTCTGAAAGAGGAAAGCGTAATATACGCCACCTCGAGTTAGCAAGCGAAAGCGCCTAACTCACTGCTCTTTAACAATTTATCAGACAATCTGTGTGGGCACTCCACAAGACGATATCCAGCATCTTCGGATGCAAAAAAATATCAAGTCTTGAAGAGTGACTAACTGAAGTAAAATTCATGCAGTAAATCTTTGAGCATCGCTTCTCGAGTGGAAGCAAATCAAGCTTTTAATTGAAGAGTTTGATCATGGCTCAGATTGAACGCTGGCGGCAGGCTTAACACATGCAAGTCGAGCGGTAGCACAGGGGAGCTTGCTCCCTGGGTGACGAGCGGCGGACGGGTGAGTAATGTCTGGGAAACTGCCTGATGGAGGGGGATAACTACTGGAAACGGTAGCTAATACCGCATAACGTCGCAAGACCAAAGAGGGGGACCTTCGGGCCTCTTGCCATCAGATGTGCCCAGATGGGATTAGCTAGTAGGTGGGGTAATGGCTCACCTAGGCGACGATCCCTAGCTGGTCTGAGAGGATGACCAGCCACACTGGAACTGAGACACGGTCCAGACTCCTACGGGAGGCAGCAGTGGGGAATATTGCACAATGGGCGCAAGCCTGATGCAGCCATGCCGCGTGTGTGAAGAAGGCCTTCGGGTTGTAAAGCACTTTCAGCGAGGAGGAAGGTGGTGAACTTAATACGTTCATCAATTGACGTTACTCGCAGAAGAAGCACCGGCTAACTCCGTGCCAGCAGCCGCGGTAATACGGAGGGTGCAAGCGTTAATCGGAATTACTGGGCGTAAAGCGCACGCAGGCGGTTTGTTAAGTCAGATGTGAAATCCCCGGGCTCAACCTGGGAACTGCATTTGAAACTGGCAAGCTAGAGTCTCGTAGAGGGGGGTAGAATTCCAGGTGTAGCGGTGAAATGCGTAGAGATCTGGAGGAATACCGGTGGCGAAGGCGGCCCCCTGGACGAAGACTGACGCTCAGGTGCGAAAGCGTGGGGAGCAAACAGGATTAGATACCCTGGTAGTCCACGCTGTAAACGATGTCGATTTGGAGGTTGTGCCCTTGAGGCGTGGCTTCCGGAGCTAACGCGTTAAATCGACCGCCTGGGGAGTACGGCCGCAAGGTTAAAACTCAAATGAATTGACGGGGGCCCGCACAAGCGGTGGAGCATGTGGTTTAATTCGATGCAACGCGAAGAACCTTACCTACTCTTGACATCCAGAGAACTTTCCAGAGATGGATTGGTGCCTTCGGGAACTCTGAGACAGGTGCTGCATGGCTGTCGTCAGCTCGTGTTGTGAAATGTTGGGTTAAGTCCCGCAACGAGCGCAACCCTTATCCTTTGTTGCCAGCGGTTCGGCCGGGAACTCAAAGGAGACTGCCAGTGATAAACTGGAGGAAGGTGGGGATGACGTCAAGTCATCATGGCCCTTACGAGTAGGGCTACACACGTGCTACAATGGCGTATACAAAGAGAAGCGACCTCGCGAGAGCAAGCGGACCTCATAAAGTACGTCGTAGTCCGGATTGGAGTCTGCAACTCGACTCCATGAAGTCGGAATCGCTAGTAATCGTAGATCAGAATGCTACGGTGAATACGTTCCCGGGCCTTGTACACACCGCCCGTCACACCATGGGAGTGGGTTGCAAAAGAAGTAGGTAGCTTAACCTTCGGGAGGGCGCTTACCACTTTGTGATTCATGACTGGGGTGAAGTCGTAACAAGGTAACCGTAGGGGAACCTGCGGTTGGATCACCTCCTTACCTAAAGATATTAGTTCGAGTGGCGTGCTCACACAGATTGTCTGATAGAAAGTAACGAGCAGAAATACCTTTATAGGCTTGTAGCTCAGGTGGTTAGAGCGCACCCCTGATAAGGGTGAGGTCGGTGGTTCAAGTCCACTCAGGCCTACCACTTCTCGGAAGTGGAAAAGGTACTGCGCGTGACTGTATGGGGCTATAGCTCAGCTGGGAGAGCGCCTGCCTTGCACGCAGGAGGTCAGCGGTTCGATCCCGCTTAGCTCCACCATATAGTCCGGTATTTCAATACTTCAGAGTATATTGGCGACAGTATGCTGCGAAGTATTTTGCTCTTTAACAATCTGGAACAAGCTGAAAATTGAAACATGACGGCTGAAATTTATCCCTCCGTAGAAGTACTGGGATGAAGAGTAACCTGTCATAGAGTCTCTCAAATGTTTGCAGCGCGAACGATGGAAACATCTTCGGGTTGTGAGGTTAAGTGACTAAGCGTACACGGTGGATGCCTAGGCAGTCAGAGGCGATGAAGGGCGTGCTAATCTGCGAAAAGCGTCGGTAAGGTGATATGAACCGTTACAACCGGCGATACCCGAATGGGGAAACCCAGTGTGTTTCGACACACTATCATGTCATGAATACATAGTGGCATGAGGCGAACCGGGGGAACTGAAACATCTAAGTACCCCGAGGAAAAGAAATCAACCGAGATTCCCCCAGTAGCGGCGAGCGAACGGGGAGGAGCCCAGAACCTGAATCGGCTTGTGTGTTAGTGGAAGCGTCTGGAAAGTCGCGCAGCAAAGGGTGATAGCCCCGTACACTAAAATGCACAGGTCGTGAGTTCGATGAGTAGGGCGGGACACGTGACATCCTGTCTGAATATGGGGGGACCATCCTCCAAGGCTAAATACTCCTGACTGACCGATAGTGAACCAGTACCGTGAGGGAAAGGCGAAAAGAACCCCGGCGAGGGGAGTGAAATAGAACCTGAAACCGTGTACGTACAAGCAGTGGGAGCACCTTCGTGGTGTGACTGCGTACCTTTTGTATAATGGGTCAGCGACTTATATTTTGTAGCAAGGTTAACCGTATAGGGGAGCCGTAGGGAAACCGAGTCTTAACTGGGCGATTAGTTGCAAGGTATAGACCCGAAACCCGGTGATCTAGCCATGGGCAGGTTGAAGGTTGGGTAACACTAACTGGAGGACCGAACCGACTAATGTTGAAAAATTAGCGGATGACTTGTGGCTGGGGGTGAAAGGCCAATCAAACCGGGAGATAGCTGGTTCTCCCCGAAAGCTATTTAGGTAGCGCCTCGTGAACTCATCTTCGGGGGTAGAGCACTGTTTCGGCTAGGGGGCCATCCCGGCTTACCAAACCGATGCAAACTCCGAATACCGAAGAATGTTATCACGGGAGACACACGGCGGGTGCTAACGTCCGTCGTGAAGAGGGAAACAACCCAGACCGCCAGCTAAGGTCCCAAAGTCATGGTTAAGTGGGAAACGATGTGGGAAGGCATAGACAGCCAGGATGTTGGCTTAGAAGCAGCCATCATTTAAAGAAAGCGTAATAGCTCACTGGTCGAGTCGGCCTGCGCGGAAGATGTAACGGGGCTAAACCATGCACCGAAGCTGCGGCAGCGACGCTTAGGCGTTGTTGGGTAGGGGAGCGTTCTGTAAGCCGTTGAAGGTGGCCTGTGAGGGTTGCTGGAGGTATCAGAAGTGCGAATGCTGACATAAGTAACGATAAAGCGGGTGAAAAGCCCGCTCGCCGGAAGACCAAGGGTTCCTGTCCAACGTTAATCGGGGCAGGGTGAGTCGACCCCTAAGGCGAGGCTGAAAAGCGTAGTCGATGGGAAACAGGTTAATATTCCTGTACTTGGTGTTACTGCGAAGGGGGGACGGAGAAGGCTAGGCTAGCCGGGCGACGGTTGTCCCGGTTTAAGCGTGTAGGGGGTGTGACCTGGTAAATCCGGTTGCATATCAACCCTGAGGCGTGATGACGATGCACTACGGTGCAGAAGTAGTTGATGCCCTGCTTCCAGGAAAATCCTCTAAGCATCAGGTAACATTAAATCGTACCCCAAACCGACACAGGTGGTCAGGTAGAGAATACCAAGGCGCTTGAGAGAACTCGGGTGAAGGAACTAGGCAAAATGGTGCCGTAACTTCGGGAGAAGGCACGCTGGCATGTAGGTGAAGTCCCTCGCGGATGGAGCTGAAGCCAGTCGAAGATACCAGCTGGCTGCAACTGTTTAATAAAAACACAGCACTGTGCAAACACGAAAGTGGACGTATACGGTGTGACGCCTGCCCGGTGCTGGAAGGTTAATTGATGGGGTCAGCCGCAAGGCGAAGCTCTTGATCGAAGCCCCAGTAAACGGCGGCCGTAACTATAACGGTCCTAAGGTAGCGAAATTCCTTGTCGGGTAAGTTCCGACCTGCACGAATGGCGTAATGATGGCCAGGCTGTCTCCACCCGAGACTCAGTGAAATTGAACTCGCTGTGAAGATGCAGTGTACCCGCGGCAAGACGGAAAGACCCCGTGAACCTTTACTATAGCTTGACACTGAACATTGAGCCTTGATGTGTAGGATAGGTGGGAGGCTTTGAAGCGTGGACGCCAGTCTGCGTGGAGCCATCCTTGAAATACCACCCTTTAATGTTTGATGTTCTAACTCGGCCCCATAATCTGGGGTGAGGACAGTGTCTGGTGGGTAGTTTGACTGGGGCGGTCTCCTCCCAAAGAGTAACGGAGGAGCACGAAGGTTAGCTAATCACGGTCGGACATCGTGAGGTTAGTGCAAAGGCATAAGCTAGCTTGACTGCGAGAGTGACGGCTCGAGCAGGTACGAAAGTAGGTCTTAGTGATCCGGTGGTTCTGAATGGAAGGGCCATCGCTCAACGGATAAAAGGTACTCCGGGGATAACAGGCTGATACCGCCCAAGAGTTCATATCGACGGCGGTGTTTGGCACCTCGATGTCGGCTCATCACATCCTGGGGCTGAAGTAGGTCCCAAGGGTATGGCTGTTCGCCATTTAAAGTGGTACGCGAGCTGGGTTTAGAACGTCGTGAGACAGTTCGGTCCCTATCTGCCGTGGGCGTTGGAAGATTGAGAGGGGTTGCTCCTAGTACGAGAGGACCGGAGTGAACGCACCACTGGTGTTCGGGTTGTCATGCCAATGGCATTGCCCGGTAGCTAAGTGCGGAAAAGATAAGCGCTGAAAGCATCTAAGCGCGAAACTTGCCTCAAGATGAGTCTTCCCTGGGCCTTCAAGGCCCCTGAAGGAACGTTTAAGACTAAGACGTTGATAGGCTGGGTGTGTAAGTGCAGCGATGCATTGAGCTAACCAGTACTAATGATCCGTGAGGCTTAACCTTACAACACCGAAGGTGTTTTGGTGAGACCGAGACAATATTCAGCTTGTTGACAGATTGGATTGACTGGCTTCAGCGATGAAGCGGGTTGATTAAAACGAATTTGCCTGGCGGCAATAGCGCGGTGGTCCCACCTGACCCCATGCCGAACTCAGAAGTGAAACGCCGTAGCGCCGATGGTAGTGTGGGGTCTCCCCATGCGAGAGTAGGACACTGCCAGGCATCAAATAAAACAACAAGCCTCATGCTTTCGCATGAGGCTTGTTGTTTTGTCTGTTATCTGGCGTTCTGCTCGAGCATGGGCATGCGAAAGGCCCGTCGGGAACGGGCCTTAACGCCGTGTGCGGCGGCCCCGGAGGGGAGAGTCTCAGGATGAGACGAATTGTGTAGGACACTGCCAGGCATCAAACAAAGCCGAAAGCCCTGAACTGACGTTCAGGGCTTTTTGCTGTGCGTAAAACGTAAAAAAGCGCAGCTACGCTGCGCGGTTTTCCCCCTCCTCCTTATTCTCCGCCAGCGAGCCAGAGAAAAGGCCCCGAAGGGCCTTTGATTAGGGTGTGTTTGCTTTTTTCACTTATTATTCGATCAATGCGAGCTGCCCTGGGAGATGCCCAGCCCGGTTTGCGAACGGACAAACTGGGCCCGGAAGCGTTCCCGCTCCTGCTGTCCGGCCAGCGAGCTGTCGGTGATCGAGAACAGCCAGGTGCCGACAAAGGCCACGATCATCGAGAACAGCGCCGGATATTCATACGGATAAATCGGTTTTTCATGGCCGAGGATCTGTACCCAGATTGTCGGGCCGAGGATCATCAGAATCACCGCCGTTAACAGACCCAGCCAGCCGCCAATCATCGCGCCGCGGGTCGTCAAACGCGACCAGTACATCGACAGGATGATGATAGGGAAGTTACAGCTGGCGGCGATGGAGAAGGCCAGTCCGACCATAAAGGCGATATTCTGCTTCTCGAACAAAATCCCCAGGGCAATGGCGACCAGCCCCAATACCACGACGGTGATCTTGGAGACCTTCAGTTCATCGCGCTCGGTCGCCTTGCCGTTTTTAATCACGCTGGCGTACAGGTCATGGGACACGGCCGAGGCGCCGGCCAGCGTCAGGCCTGCGACGACTGCCAGAATGGTGGCGAACGCCACCGCCGAGATAAAGCCGAGGAAGAAGTTGCCGCCAACGGCATTGGCCAGATGCACCGCCGCCATGTTGGTGCCGCCCAGCAGCGCGCCGGTGGCGTCTTTGAACGCCGGATTGGCGCTGACCAGCAAGATGGCGCCGAAGCCGATGATAAAGGTCAGAATATAGAAGTAACCAATAAAGCCGGTGGCGTAGAACACGCTCTTGCGCGCTTCCTTGGCGTCACTCACGGTGAAGAAACGCATCAGGATGTGCGGCAGACCGGCGGTGCCGAACATCAGCGCCAGGCCAAGCGATAGCGCGGAAATCGGATCGGAGACCAGCCCGCCGGGGCTCATGATGGCGATGCCTTTCGGGTGCACCTTTACCGCTTCGGCGAACAGGGTATTGAAGTCGAAGTTCACCGACTTCATCACCATCAGCGCCATAAAGCTGGCGCCCGCCAGCAACAGCACCGCTTTGATGATCTGCACCCAGGTGGTGGCCAGCATGCCGCCGAACAGCACGTACAGCACCATCAGGATACCGACCAGGATCACCGCCACGTGGTAGTTGAGCCCGAACAGCAGCTGGATCAGTTTGCCGGCGCCGACCATCTGCGCGATCAGATATAGCGCCACCACCACCAACGAGCCGCAGGCCGAGAGGGTACGGATCGGTTTCTGCTGCAGACGGTAAGAGGCGACATCGGCGAAGGTATAGCGGCCGAGATTGCGCAGGCGTTCTGCGATCAGGAACAGAATGATCGGCCAGCCGATGAGGAAGCCGATGGAGTAGATCAGCCCGTCATAGCCCGAGGTATAGACCAGTGCGGAGATGCCGAGGAACGAGGCGGCGGACATGAAGTCGCCGGCGATCGCCAGGCCATTTTGCAGGCCGGTGATGCGCCCGCCCGCGGTGTAGTAGTCCTGACGGGAACGAGTGCGTTTGGACGCCCAATAGGTGATGTAGAGCGTGGCGCCGACAAACAGGATAAACATCACGATCGCCTGGATGTTCAGCGGCTGGCGATGCACCTCGCCGCCAATGGCGTCGGCGCAGGCCAGGCCCGGCAGTAACAGCAGCGCGGCGGCGAACAATAAGCGCTTCATTGTTTCACCTCGCGCAGGATCTCTGCGGTGAGGCGATCGAACTCGCCGTTGGCGCGAAACACGTAGATCCCGGTCAAGACGAAAGAGATCACGATCAACCCGACGCCGACCGGGATCCCGCGGGTGATGGTCGATCCGGCGGCGATCGGCGTGCCGAGCCATTGGGGATCGAAGGCGATCAACAAGATAAAGCCGACGTACAGCGCCAGCGTAATCAGCGAAAGCAGCCAGGCGAACCGGCCGCGTTTTCTCACCAGCTCTTTAAAGCGCGGGTTTTCTTCAATCCCTTGATAAATGGTGTCATTCATCAGAGTGTCTCCAGTCGGTATTGAGAGAGTACGCCGCGCCAGGGCCGCTCAACGGCGCGTTATCCGAATGAGCGGCCTGAAGCGGCGTAAATTATGACGGCACTTTCATTGATTGTTTTTCTTCCAACAGCTTGTCGACTACGGCCGGATCCGCCAGCGTGGAGGTATCCCCCAGGTTGCTGGTGTCGCCGGCGGCAATTTTGCGCAGGATACGCCGCATGATCTTGCCGGAGCGCGTTTTGGGCAGCGAATCTGTCCAGTGCAACACATCCGGCGTAGCGATCGGCCCTATCTCTTTGCGCACCCAGTTGCGCACTTCGGTATAGAGCTCCGGCGTCGGTTCTTCGCCGTGATTCAGCGTGATGTAGGCGTAGATCGCCTGGCCTTTGATGTTGTGAGGAATGCCGACCACCGCTGCTTCGGCGATTTTCGGGTGCGATACCAGCGCGGACTCGATCTCGGCGGTGCCCAGACGATGGCCGGAGACGTTCAGCACGTCGTCGACGCGGCCGGTGATCCAGTAGTAACCGTCCTCGTCGCGGCGGGCGCCGTCACCGCTGAAGTACATGCCTTTGAAGGTCGAGAAGTAAGTTTGCTCGAAGCGATCATGATCGCCGAACAGGGTGCGCGCCTGGCCTGGCCAGGAATCGACGATCACCAGATTGCCTTCGCAGGCACCTTCCTGCGGCGTGCCGACGTTATCGACCAGCGCCGGCTGTACGCCAAAGAACGGCCGCGTGGCTGAACCGGCCTTCAGCTCAGTGGCGCCCGGCAGCGGGGTAATCATGAAGCCGCCGGTTTCGGTTTGCCACCAGGTGTCGACGATCGGGCATCTCGCGTTGCCGATCTTGTTGTAATACCACTCCCAAGCTTCCGGGTTGATCGGTTCGCCGACCGAGCCCATGATGCGCAGCGAATCGCGTCGGGTGCCTTCGATCGCCTTGTCGCCTTCGGCCATCAACGCGCGAATGGCGGTCGGCGCGGTATACAGAATGTTGACCTGGTGTTTGTCGATCACCTGCGACAGGCGATTGACGCCCGGATAGTTAGGCACGCCTTCGAACATCAGCGTGGTGGCGCCGCAGGCCAGCGGGCCGTACAGCAGATAGCTGTGGCCGGTGACCCAGCCCACGTCGGCGGTGCACCAGTAAATGTCGCCGTCGTGGTAGTCGAACACATACTTAAAGGTCATCGCAGCGTAGACCAGGTAGCCGCCGGTGGTGTGCAGCACGCCTTTCGGCTTGCCGGTCGAACCGGAGGTGTACAGGATGAACAGCGGATCTTCGGCGTTCACTTCTTCCGGCGGGCAGTCTGCGGAGACGCCCTGGGTCAGCTCATGCCACCACAGATCGCGCCCTTCCTGCCAGTAGCCCGGCTTACCGGTGCGTTTGAATACCACCACGTTGGCCACGCTGATCACGCCGGGATTTTTCAGCGCATCGTCGACGTTCTTTTTCAGCGGCACGGCGCGGCCGGCGCGCAGGCCTTCATCGGCGGTGATCACCAGTTTGGCGTTGGAGTCGATAATGCGCCCGGCGACGGCTTCCGGCGAGAAGCCGCCGAAGATCACCGAATGTACGGCGCCGATGCGCGCGCAGGCCAGCATCGCGACCGCCGCTTCCGGCACCATCGGCATATAGATGGCCACCACGTCGCCTTTTTTAACGCCGAGCTGTTTCAGCACGTTGGCGAATTGGCAGACATCGTGATGCAGCTGTTTGTAAGTCACCTTTTTGGATTGGGTCGGGTCATCGCCTTCCCAGATAATGGCGGTCTGGTCACCGCGCTCGGCCAGATGGCGGTCCAGGCAGTTGGCCGCCAGGTTCAAGGTGCCGTCTTCAAACCAGCGAATGCTGACGTGGCCCGGATCGAACGAGGTATTTTTAACTTTGGTATAGGGTTTGATCCAATCCAGGATTTTGCCATGCTCACCCCAGAAAGCCTCTGGGTCTTGAACCGACTGTTGATAATACTGTTGGTATTGTGCCGGATTAATCAGGGCGCGTTCTGCAATTGCAGAAGGAATAGCGTGTTTATGCAGTTGGCTCATAGCTTTTCTCCTTGAAGTTGTTAATGATATGTCAACTGAAGGTTAAGTATAGTTTGCTACGATTCTTTGTTTCTTTTTTGCGCGGCAGATCACGCAACAAAGATATTGATTTGTAATCGTTCTGTCGCATTTGCAGGGCGTATCTATCTCTTTGGCGCTTAAATCCTCATAAACCCACGTTTTTAACCAAAAACACTTATATAAAGAACAAAAAAGAATAAACCAAAACGGACTCAACTGCCGCGAAATTAATAGATACGATCAGGGCCGCCATTATTTCTCGCTATAAATCTTTTTGGGTTGTTTTTCGCCATTAATATTCTAAGTTGGCATTAGCACGATATAACGATGGACTGCACCGCGTGAAATAACGTTTTATTAACGCTTAATTCCTGATGAAAACTCGGGAAATACCCTGTGGCATTCATCCTGCGGTATCGTTCGATTTTTAATCGAAATATAAAGTGGAGCTGCATTTATGGACGAAAGTGTCACTCGGCCAATTCTCATTTATTTGACTTTTGAGTAACAAAATATAAACATACGATGCGGATTAAATATGCAGAATGAGCGAAAAATAACGCATTTTAATCGCGTTCAAAAAATCGTCGTCGGCGCGGTTATGTACTTCATTATATGAAGAATTATGTTTTTAATAACAAGCAATTATGCCATTTGAAATAGTTACGCGAAATTTTTGTGATTCGATTCAGCGCTCAAGCCTGACAAATCAAGGCTTGCAGAGCATGCCGCCCGGATGATACAGATTTATACTGCGTCGCACCCAGGGCAGGTGAACGCTTCCACTGAATTAACATAAGCCTGTAATAAATGATTAAGTATTCTTTTCGCCGTGTTGCGACTTTGTACGGCGCAAAGAGTCTTTGAGGACTTTTTGGGTATGAAAAGTGTAAAAATTAGCCTGGCTTGGCAAATCCTGATCGCGTTGGTACTGGGTATTATTGTTGGCGCGGTATTGCACAACCAGACCGAATCTCGTGAGTGGCTGGTCAGTAATATTCTCAGCCCGGCGGGTGATATCTTTATTCGTCTGATCAAGATGATTGTGGTGCCGATCGTTATTTCCACGCTGATCGTCGGTATTGCCGGCGTGGGGGATGCGAAAAAGCTGGGCCGCATCGGATTGAAAACCATTATTTACTTCGAAGTGATCACCACGATCGCCATCGTGGTGGGGCTCACCTTGGCCAACGTATTCCAACCTGGCCACGGCATTGATATGTCGACGCTGACCACGGTGGACATTTCGCAGTATGAGAAAACCACCGAACAGGTGCAAAGCGGTTCGCACAGCCTGGTGGCGACCATTCTGTCGCTGATCCCATCGAACGTCTTCTCGTCGATGGCCAAGGGCGACATGCTGCCGATTATTTTCTTCTCGGTGCTGTTCGGCCTGGGGCTGTCGTCGTTGCCGAAAGAGACCAAAGAGCCGCTGCTGAAGGTGTTCAAGGCGGTGTCCGAGAGCATGTTCAAAGTCACCCACATGATCATGCGTTATGCGCCGATCGGGGTGTTTGGCCTGATTGCGGTCACGGTAGCCAACTTCGGTTTCGCTTCGCTGCTGCCGCTGGCCAAGCTGGTGGTGCTGGTGTACTTCGCCATCGCGTTCTTCGCCCTGGTGGTGCTGGGGGCGGTCGCCCGGCTGTGCAACCTGCGCATCTGGACGCTGATCCGCATCCTGAAAGACGAACTGATCCTGGCTTATTCCACCGCCAGCTCGGAAACGGTGCTGCCGCGCATCATCGAAAAGATGGAGGCTTACGGCGCGCCCAAGTCGATCACCAGCTTCGTGGTGCCGACGGGTTACTCCTTTAACCTGGATGGCTCGACGCTGTACCAGAGCATTGCCGCCATCTTTATCGCCCAGCTGTACGGCATCGAGCTGTCGTTGGGGCAGGAGATCGTGCTGGTGCTGACGCTGATGGTGACCTCGAAAGGGATCGCCGGCGTGCCGGGCGTCTCGTTCGTGGTGTTGCTGGCCACCCTGGGCAGCGTCGGCATTCCGCTGGAAGGCTTGGCGTTCATCGCCGGCGTGGACCGTATCCTGGATATGGCGCGCACCGCGCTGAACGTGGTGGGCAACGCGCTGGCGGTACTGGTGATCGCCAAGTGGGAGCACCAGTTCGATCGCAAGAAGGCGCTGGCCTACGAAACGGAGTTCCAGGCGCAGAAGGTGAAGCCGGCCAACCAGGCCTAATCACCGAGTATCGCCGACGTTGAAAACGCCCCAGGCAGTTGTGCCGGGGCGTTTTGTTTTTTATGGCTCTTCAACCTGCCACTTTCTTTTCTCTGCCTTACTGCGCGACTTGCATCCCCGCTTAACAGAATCTAAAGTGTTACCAAATTAATAGAAATGATAATAGATGTTATTATCATTTTCATTTGATGATGTATGGAGACACGCAAAGCCGTTGAACGGTGGGGTTACGCCCGTTCGGCGTCTTTATTCGGGCTTATCAAAGGTAGGTAACATGTCGGACACCGCTTTGGCCTCTGGATGGTTGCCGCTGGCGCCAGCGCAGCTTGATTTCTGGGAAGAACACATCTTGCACCCTGGGCAGACTCTGTCCACCGTCGCACATTGCACCGAACTGTGTGGCGCGGTAGAGGAAGAGACGCTCTGCCGGGCGATCGTCACCACTCTCGCCGAGACGCAGGCGCTTGCCTTGCGCTTTGGTGAGCGGCATGGCGACGCTCCTGCGTCGTTACGTTACGATCCACAGTGCACACCGCCATTGCAACGCATCGATCTGCAAACGCACGGCGATCCCTGGCAGGCGGCGCAAAGCCTGATGCGCGAAGATATCGCGCAGCGCCGGGCGCTGCACAGCGAGCCGCTAGCCGCAGCCTGGCTGCTCAAACTGGGGCCGGAGCGCTACCTCTGGTACGTGCGTGCGCACCATATTCTGGTTGATGGCTTCGGCATGGCCCTGATCGAACACCGCTGCGCCGCGTTATACGCGCACTATCTGGGTGAGGGCAGCGCGGGTATGCCCCTGGGTGCCTTTGACGCCTTTCAACAGGCTGAACTGGCCTACGCTGATTCTGAGCGATGCGCGCGCGATCGGCGCTTTTGGCAGACCTATCTGCCGCCGTCGCAGGCGCTGCCGACGGTGCGCAAGGGCGGTGAGGCCTATGGCGTACGGCGTTTGAGCGCCCACTACCGGCTGCCGGCGGCGGTGTCGCACTGTCTGGCGCAGTTGGCGGAGCGCAGCGGCATCAATTGGCCCGACTTGCTGGTGGCGCTGTCGGCGGCCTGGCTGTTTCAGGTGATGCCGCGCTGTACCCGGCAGGGCGATACGCTGCCGATGTGGATGCCGGCGCTGAATCGCCGTGGACAGGCCGCCACCAACGTGCCTTCGCTGGCGGTCAACACTCTGCCGCTGCTGGTGTCACCACCGCAAGCGGAGACGCTGGGGAGCTTTCTCACCACGCTGACGCAGCAACTGCGCGAGCTGCGCAGCCACGGCGGCTACCGCCTGCGCCAACTGGCCGCCGATCGCGGCGTGGATCCGGACTCGCGCTTCTTTATTTCCCCTTTCATCAACGTGCAGCCCTTCGATACGCCCCGTTTTACCGGCTGCAGCGGTACGCGCAGCGTATTGGCCGGCGGCTCGGGCGACGGTTTCAACCTGACTTATCGCGGCCGCACCGACGCCCGCGATCTGCAGGTGGATATCGATATCTATCTGGAGCAGTTTCCGACGGAGGATGCGCTGGACTATGGCGAGGCGCTGCAAGAATTTCTGTTGCGTGCGCTGCAGCGGGAAGCCTGGGAGCAACCGCTGGCGGCCCTGACGGCGTTGCCCGCCTGAGAAAGTGCGGGCGGGAGGATGCTCCCGCCCGAGTGGTATGGCTTCAGCTGGCCAGCAACGCCGCCACTTCGCGCGCGTTCTTGCACGGCAAGAGCGAACTGCTTACCAGACGGGTGCCGAAAGCGTCATTGAGGCGTGCCGCCACCTGTTTGATATGCGGCAGCTTCAGCCCCATGGCGATAAACGCCGTCTCTTCCCCCCATTCCGGGCGCGGCGTCACGCCGATCGCCTGCCAGTAAATGGTCAGGATCTCTGTGCTGCGCGCCAGCGGCGCGTTTGGCGGCGGGGCCGCGCAGGCGTTTAACGCCGGCGCGGTTTGCTGGTGGCTCAGGTCGGCGCGGATGCGATGGCGATCGGTTTTACCGTTGGCGGACAACGGCAGCGCCTCGGCATGGATAAAGCGCGTGGGAATATGGGTACAGGGCAGATAGCCGGTGGCGAAGGCGCGGATCTCGGACAGCGGCAGCGGTTTGCCGTCGCGGGTCAGATACAGGGCGCCGAGCGCCGCCTCGTTGTTCTCTCCGCTGGGATAATCCACCACCACCATATCCAGGATCGCCGGATGGCGGCGCAGCACGTCTTCGATTTCCGGCAGCGAGACGCGCACGCCGCGGATCTTCACATAGCCGTTCACTCGGGTGGCGAACATGATGTTGCCGTCCGCACGGTAGTAGCCCTGATCGCCAGTGCGGAAAGCGCGCAGCGGTTGTCCGTCCGGCCCTTCGAGGGTGATGAAATCGTGCTGCCTCAGCTCACCCTGCTCCAGGTAGCCCAACGCCAGGTTGACCCCGGCGGTGTGAATGCGGCCGACCACGCCCGCCGGGCAATGGCTGCCGTCGTCATGGCAGATGAAATAACGGTTGGCGGGCAGCGGGCGGCCGTAAGGCACAGTGCCGCTCTCCTGCGGGGCGATCGGGTGCCAGATGCTCCAAATGGTGGTTTCGGTCGGCCCGCCAAGCGAGAACAGCGCAAGATCCGGGCGCAGGGTTCGCAGGGTTTGCACCGTCGCCGGCTTGATGTAGTCGCCGCCCTGCGCCACCAGGCGCAGCGAACGCAGGCTGTCGGCCGTTTTGCAGGTGAGCAGCATCTCCAGAATGGCCGGCACCGAACACCACAGACTGACCCGATGTTTTTCCACCAGCTGGTTCCAGCTGATGGCGTCCTTTTCCTGATGCGGCGCCGGCAGCACCAGCGTAGCGCCGGCGCACAGCGAACCGAACAGATCGAACATCGACATGTCATGGTGCGGCGGCGTGACGGAAATGAACACGTCGTCGGCGGTGACCGCCCAGCGCTGCTGGGTCTGGTGGATAACGTTGGCGGTGGCGCGGTTGTTGAGCACCACGCATTTGGGCTTGCCGGTGGTGCCGGAGGTATACAGGTAGTAGCTTGCGGCCAGGCTGGCGCTGCGTTCCACCAACGTCTGTTCATCCGGCAGCGCAGGCGCGCGATCCGTCGGCGCCAGCAGGATCGCCGGCGTCACGCCGATCGGCGTCTCCAGATCGCCGCCGTGCACCACCAGCGTTGGCCGGCAGTTCTCCAGCAGGTAGGCGGTGCGTTCCGGCGGTGAGTTGATGTCGATAGGCACCCAGATCACGCTCTGCAGGGCGCAGGCGAGGCTGAAGATGATCTGTTCTGGGCTGCGCGGCAGATACAGCGCCACCACGTTGCCCGGCTGCACGCCGCGGCTCTGCAGGTGGGCGATTGCCGTGGCGATCCGCTGGCCCAGTTCGCGGTAGGTCAGCGTCTGCTCGCCGCAGATCAGCGCATTGCCGCCGTTTTGCGCGCCAAACAGCCGCTCGGCCAGCTGCGCCAGATAAGGGTAAGGCGCGTAATTCGCTTCGCTGTCGTTGTGGCGGTAATGCGCCAGATCGATGAAGTCCCGCGGCGCGATCGCCAGGTCGGCCCGTTGGCAACTGTGCAGGATGCGTCGCTGCAACGCGGCTAGCATGGCTTCTACCTGCTCGCCGTGCAGCGCCTGTTCGGCGTAGTCCACGCACAGCTGCAGATTTTTTTCGCTGTCCAGCGTCAGGCGAATGTCGATGGCGACCTGCGGCGTTTGGGTCAGGCCGTCGTGGAAGCGCACCGGCGCCTCGGCCGGCAGCGTTTCCCAACCCAGGCAGTTGGTCAGGATCACCGGCAGCGCCGGGCCGCCCTGGCTTTGGCCGAGCAACTGCCGCGCCAGATCGACGCCGGAAAACGCCAGGTGGTCGAGCGCGCCGAGCACATCGTCCTGCAGGGCTTGCGCGCGCTGAATAAAATCTTCGCCGTGGCGGGAATAGCGCACCGCCACGAAGCTGGAGGCGTTGCCCAGGGCGCCGTCGGCGGCGGGGAACGCCACCGGCACCCCGACGCACAGCTCGCCATCGGTGGTCCAGTGGGCCAGCGTATCGAGGATCAGCGCCGACAGCAGGCTGTTGCGCAGCAGCGCATGCGGCGATCCCAGGCGGCCAAGCTGTTTTACCGTATCGCGCGGCAGCGTCAGGGTGGCGCGGCGATAGCGTGATGAGGTGAGATTGGCGAGTGGGGCGCGCCACGGCAGTGCCGACGGGGTGGTGACATCCTGCAGCTTTTCACGCCAGTAGGCGGCATCGGCCTGGCGCTGCGCCGCCGATGCGGCGGGGGGCGGCAGTGCGGCGGCGGTCGGCGCCAGAGGGCGATCGTCGAACAGGCGCGCGATCACGGTGGAGATACCCTGGCCGTCGAGGATCAAGGCATCGAAGCTGGTGAAGATCAGGGTATCGTACGGCGATCCCGTCGGATCCTGCTGTTCGGCAAGTTGGATCACGGCGATGCGCCACAGTGGCTGGCTCGGATCGTGGCGCTGGTGGGAGTAGCGATCGCGCAGCTGTTCAGTCTGGCGCTGCGCCGCTTCGCCATCAAGGGAGCGCAGATCGTGGCGATCCAGATGCAGCGTCACCTCTGGGCGTACGTGCTGCGTGGCGCGCTGCACATCGATGCAGGTGCGCAACGCCGGGTAGTGCTGTACCAGCTCGGCCAGGCGCGCTTCAAGGCGCGGTACATCCCGCTGCCGGGTGCGGTATTCGCGAAAGTCGTGCATCGCCACGCCGCCGAGCGGCCATCGATCGCTGCGGCCCAGAAGGTAGGCCTGCTGCAGTGCGGTTAATGGTGTCTCCATGGTACTTCCCTATAGTCGCTAACCGATTAAAACGAGCCGGGCGCCGTGCGCCCGGAAACCGATCTCAGTGCTGCGGCGCCAGCGCGGCGAGCAGCGTTTTCGCATGCTTTCCTGCCTCTGGCGACCGTTGGCAGATCAACGCCGCCAGCGCAGCCGGGGAGGGATGCGCCGTCAGATCCTGCGCCGTCAGCGCCGCCGCCAGATACTTGTTGAGCACTGTCAGCAGCGCGTTCACCCCGGCATCCGGCAAGGCCAACCGGCGGATATCGTCGTGGTCGCGCAAGTCGGCCTTGGGAGCCACCCGCGCCAGCAGCCGGTGCAGCACCTGGCGCACCGGCGCCTGCTGCGCCAGCGCGTCGGGCGTGCATTGCGCCAGCAGCTGCGACAGCGGGCGATCGAACGCCCCCGCTTGCCGCGCGGCCAGGTGCAGCAGCGCCCGGTAACAGGCCAGCAGGCGCGGCAGCACCTGCTCGGGGAACGCGTCCAGCCGCACGTCCCAGTTGATCAGAATACCGTCGTCGACATGGGCGACCTGCGCATCCAGCGCCACCTGCGGCCCCTGAGAGATCACCCAGCCGAGACGGCCGAAGGTGTCGGTGACCCGTTCGGAAAACAGCGTTTTGCCGCGGATGCCGAAACCGGCGGTAAACACCACCGGCGAAGGTTGCAGGCTGCCGTGCAGGCGCGACAGATCGCGCATCACGCTGACGCCGGGGTAATCCGCATGCTCGATCAGCTCCGCCAGCTGCGTCATCAAGCGTCGGCAGAAGGCGTTCAGGTTTTCCGTCGGGTTCAGTTCCACGCCGAGCAGCACCAGGTTAGAGAAATCGCCGATGAGGCGATGTGCGTCCTCCCGTTCGCTCTCGCGGTGGAACAGCGGCACGTTGAGCCGGAAGCGTGTCATGTTCCAACCCTGGCCGACGGCCAGCGCGAACAGCGCCAGAAACAGCGTCGAGAGGGAGGTGTGATGCCGTTTCGCGACGTTTTCCAGCGCGCGGCTTTCTTCTGCATTCAGCTGTATGGCCAAACGATCGCTGCGGCAACGGTCCGGCGTGCGCAGCAGGCGCGGCGCCGGCGGCATCTGTGCCAGGCGTTCACGCCACCAACGCTGGCCGCGTTCGCGCCGTTGGCGCAGCGCCACGTCGGCGTCGCGTCGTTCGAGGTGATCGAAGTAGGCCGGCGGCGCGTCATGGGCTGGGGCCGCCGGACACTGGTGATAAAACGCCGTCAGATCTTCCATCAACAGGCGAAAGCTCATGGCATCGCCGGCGATCATGTCGAGATCGACATGCAGGCGGCTGCGTCCTTCCGGCAACAGGCTCAGGCTGATATCGCAGGGAACGCCCTGTTCCAGCGGCAGCAACTGGGTGCTTTTCGCCTGGCGTTTGGCGGCGAGCGCGGCCGCCAGCGTTGCTTCATCGGCATGTCGCCAGTCGTCGAGATGCAAGGTATGTCGGGGGCCGGGAGGCGCGATCGTCTGCCGGCCATCGTCGGTAATGCGCAGGCGCAGCAGCGGATGACGCAGGTACAACGCCTCGACGGCCTGGCGCAGCCGAGCGATATCCAGCTCGCCGCCGTCGAACTCCGCATACAGATGGGCGGCCATGCCGCCCAGAGGGGGAGCGGACTGTCGGCCAACCCAATAGGCGGCCTGCATCGTGGTTAACGCTTTCATCGGGTATCCATTTTGATTCAGCCAACGAGACTGCAAGAATATATCCAAATGTTAATAGGAATGAAAATTATTATTATTTGATCCATTTGGCGCACGGGTGCTATCTATAAGGCGTTTTAGCGATGCCGGGCAGAGAGGGCGTTGGGTGTGAATAATTTATCTATATTATTCTTAGCATTGAAATGATTGCTTGTTATTGCAGCGCTTGTTTTTCCTGCGAAAGTATAAGGTTTTCTGGCGGTTATCGTGGCCGCTCTCACACCTTTATTGATAATGATTTGCATTAGAAAATGCAAAATATTATCATTCTTAACATTATTTTACGTTTTTATACAAGCCGTCGGCCGCTCCGCCGGCGGCTTGGCCGTGGACGGGCCGCGCCCGTTCGGCCGCGAAAGACATGGGTTTGCCGCAGGGATAAGCAACAGCAAGGCCGGGAAGGCCGCAGCGTCATGGTCTGTGTGAGTGTCGATGTAGGTTGTGTAAAAAAAAATCAAATTTTGTGCACCTCTGGGATGAAAGGAGAAGACATCTATGGGCAAGCATTTTGCGGCTCAACGGCATGAAAGCGTAGGAAACGGGGAAAAGGCGGGGATGAAAGCCCTTGGGGCATTTTCCTCCGTATTTTTAGGGGTTTGTTCACTGGCGATCGGTAACGTCAACGCGGCGGAAACGAAGAGCAACGAAACCTACCAGGACGCGGAAACGCTGCTGGTTACCGGTGAGAAGATCAAACGTTCCATTTTCGACACCGGCTCCAGCGTGCAGGTGTTCGACAGCAACCGCATCGCCTCGATGCCCGATGCGGTGC
Organism: Serratia sp. BNK-33-b; assembly: GCF_048684565.1. NCBI lineage: Bacteria > Pseudomonadati > Pseudomonadota > Gammaproteobacteria > Enterobacterales > Yersiniaceae > Serratia > Serratia sp. BNK-33-b. The sequence continues at coordinate 4,643,355 of NZ_JBLQTZ010000001.1, read as the reverse complement.
AGATCCCCGATCTGCTGCGCATGACCCCCAACGTGGTGGATCTAGGCATCGGCAACGAACTGCCGACCGTGCGCGGTATCGACGGTTCCGGCCCGAACGTCGGCGCCAACGCTTTCCTCAGCGGCACCCGCCCGCGCCTCAATCTGTCATTGGACGGCCGTTCGCTGACGTATAACGAACAGGCGTTCGGTCCGCAGTCGCTGTGGGATCTGGATCGCGTCGAAGTGTTCCTCGGCCCGCAAAGCTACATCCAGGGGCGCAACGCCATCGCCGGCGCTATCGTCATGGCCAGTAAAGATCCGACCTTCGAATGGGAAAGCGCGTTCAAGGGCGGGGCCGGCAACCAGCACTCTTCACAGCTGGCCGCCATGGCGTCCGGCCCGCTGGTGGAAGATCAGCTGGCGTTCCGCGTCAGCGTCGATCGCCAGCGCCGCCGTAGCGAAGCCGATCTGCCGGCCTATGCGCCGGTGGGCGATCCGCGCGAAGTGGAGGCCACCACCGCCCGCGCCAAGCTGTTGTTTAACCCGGCCGGCCTGCGCGATCTGACCACCAAGCTGACCTTTAACCACTTTGGCAGCACCGCGCCGCAGAACGAAAGCCTCAACCCGCAGCCGCATCCGACCAACCCGCGCCACGATCCGCGCCGCGCCGTGTTCAAAAGCAACATGAACAGCACCATCTGGGATCTGGCCTGGGAGGCCTCCGATGCGATGACGTTTGAAAATCGCGTTATCTATACCGATTTCAACATCAACCGTCCGACCGCTTACAACATCCAATACGCCGAGATCGACGGCCAGGAAGTTCACGTGGAGCCGGTGGTGCGCTTCGGCGGAGCGGACAGCCGCCTGCACGGGCTGGCGGGGCTGCGTTACTTCCACGGCACGCAGGATGAGTTCGTCAACATCTTCGGCGGATCGACCTTCAAAGATAAAACCGATACCCATTCGGCGTTCGCCGAGCTGACCTATGCGCTGACGCCGCAGGTGGACGTGACCGCCGCCAGCCGCCTGGAACGCGAACACCGTCGCCGCGACGGCGGCAGCCAGGCGGTGCGCATCGATTTCGATGAAACCTACACCGTGTTCCTGCCGAAGCTGGACGTGGCCTGGAAACCGACGGATACCCAAACCTACGGCGCCAAGATCGCCCGCGGCTATAACGCCGGCGGCGGCGGCATCACGATCGGCACGCCGGTGGTCAGCTACACCTACGGTTCTGAGTATGTCTGGAACTACGAGTTGTACACCCGCCATCACCTGAAAGACGCCAACGTGGTGCTGACAGGTAACATCTTCTACAACGATTACAAAGACATGCAGCTTCCGTACTCGCTGGGTGAGAACTCCAGCGTGATCCGCAACGCCGACAAGGTGGAAACCTACGGCGCGGAAATCGGCGCCACCTGGCAGCCGCGCTGGGACTTCGAACTGTTCGGCAACCTCGGCCTGTTGAAAACCGACATCAAGAAGTTCTCGGGCAGCGGCGTGGAAGGGCATGAGCTGGCGCGCGCACCGGCTTACACCGCCAACATGGGCGCCAAATATCAGTTCCTGAAAGGATGGGAGCTGAGCAGCAACGTGGCGTTTACCGACTCCTACTATTCGCAATACGACAACGACTCGCGCGGGCGCATCGGCTCTTATTGGACGGCCAACGCCCAGTTGGCTTACACCTTCGACTACGGTCGCGCCACGCTGTATGCGAAAAACCTGTTTGATTCCGACCGCCGCGAGATGGTCAGAAGCAACGACATCTACACGGCGACTCTCCAGCGAGGCCGCCTGGTCGGCGCAGCGGTTGAGCTGACTTTCTAACGCTATCGCGGTGACGGGGGACGAATGTCCCCCATTTTATGCGCTATCCCGGCATGGCCGGGCAAAGGAGATAACGCAGTGATCGGTGATTTTGACAGCATTCTGAGCGATGAAGAGGCCCAGCGGCTGGAGAGCGCGTTTCAGGCGCTGGGCGCGGGGGCGGCGAACGGCGATCGGCCGGTAAGCGAAGCCGAAGAACGAGCATGGTTCGCCCATCTGCAGCAGGGCGGTGCACACGGGCAGCGGGCGCTGGCCTGGCGCCTGACGGGGGACGTGGATATCGCCCGGCTGGCGGTGGCGCTGCAGGCGCTGGTGCGAGAAACGCCGGGCGTGAACGTGCGTTACGTTTTTGATGACGAAAACGGTCTGGTTAAACGCGCCGCCGATTCGGCGCCGTTGCCGGTGAGCCTGCGTCAGGTGGCGGATGAACAACACGCCATGGGTTGCCTGCTGCAAGCGCAGGCGGCGCCATTTGAACTGGAAAGCGAAGCGCCGCTGCGCTGCCTGCTGTTGCTCACGTCGGGTGATGACGTGATTTTGGGCGTGGTATTGCATGACATTTTGGCGGAAGCGTTGCCGTGGCGCCACCTGCCGACGATGCTGTCCGCCCGTTATAACGGGGGTGCGATGCCCCTGTCTTTCGTGGCGGAGCCGGTCGAGCCGGCGGAAATCCCGGAGCCGCAACTGCCCTGGAAGCGCCAGGCGGTTTCACTGCAGGATTACCGCAGCCCGGCGCAGCGTGCTGAAGCCTTGCCGCCGGTGGGGGGGCGCGTGGTCACGCGCATTGCGCGTTCGCTGTTACCCGCCAACGACACACCGCGGGCCTTGCTGGCGGCGGTAGCGGCGCGGTTTGCCGAGTTCGTCGCCGCGCAGGCCGGTGGGCAAGCCGTGCAGCTGTGCGTGCCGACGGCGGAGACGGCGGAGTGCATCGGTCTGGAGCTGGGGCTGACGGCGGTACCGCTGATGCGCCTGACCGTGCTGCATGGCGAGGGCAACGTCGGGCAGCGGCTGCTGGCACAGACCGTGGCCGAACAGCCGGATCCGCAGCGGGCGCAGCTGCTGGTGGCCTGGCGTGACGATCTGGCTGCGGACTGGTGCATGGAAGGCGTTCACGCCGAACGCCTGTTGCTGCCGCCGCTGCATACGCCGTTTGAACTGGCGCTGCTGTTGGGCTTGCCCGAGGCGGAAGCGCTGACGCTGGAGCTGGTCACCGACCCGCGTCTGTCTCCGCACGCGGCGCCGTTCCTGCTGGAGCAGTTCAGCGCCTTCCTGGCCGGGCAGCGAATTGCCGTCGCATTGCCAGCGGCTGAGGCGGCTTCCCCGGCGATGGCCGCGCCGGCGGCGAACGGCGACGCGGACGAAAGTGTTGCGCCGCTGATTTTGCAGGAGTTCCGTGAGGCGCTGGTGGCCCCGGAAATGACCCTGGATGAAGACTTCTTCGATCGCGGCGGCCATTCGCTGGTCGCTACCCGGGTGATTGGCCGCTTGCTGAGCCTGCATCAGATCGAAATCAACATTAACGATTTGTTCAGCCATCCGACGGCGCGCGGGCTGGCGGGCTATGCCAAACGCCTGAACGTTGCGCAGCCGAATGCCGCGCTAGCCATCGCCGACGATCATGATCGGGCACAGGCGCCGCTGTCGCTGGCACAGGAATCGCTGTGGAAGGTGTATGAAGCCTTCGGCCATGACGAGATTTTCAACCTGCCGTTCTCTCTGCGCTTCTTCGATGCGGTGGATGAAACGGCGCTGCATCAGGCGTTTATCGACGTCATGACTCGTCATACCGTGCTGCGTTCACGCTTCGTCGAGCAGCAGGGGGAGGTGGTGCAGGTCGTGGTGCCGGCCGCAGAATTGCCTGATTATCAGTGGTTCCGCTTCTCCCACGAGACGCCGGCGGGTAATGCCGCCGCCCTGTTGGCCGACGCCGGCCAGCATCGGTTCGATCTGGCCGCCGAGCTGCCGCTGCGCGCCACGCTGCTGCGCGATGCGGACAACGGCCAACAGCTGCTGTCGCTGCTGTTCCACCATGTGGTGCTGGATGAATGGTCGCTCAACCTGATGATGGACGAGCTGGGCGTCGCCTATCGCCATCGCGTCGTCGGCCAGGCGCCGCAGTGGAGCGGGCAGCCGCCGCAGTTCCATACCTTCGCCCGGCAACAGCGGGCCTCGGGAGTGCAGCAGCAACATCTGGACTACTGGCTCGATGCGCTGCGCGGCGCGCCGGTCGGCCAGCCGATCTTCCGGCAAGAAGCGTCCACCCACCCGGCGGTGCCGGCGCCGGCGGACGTCAACGGCGGCTGGCTGGAGTTCGAGGTCGATCCTGCCGTGGCGGAAGGCTTGTATCAGCTTGCCCGCCGCAACAACGCGTCGCTGTTCAACGTGGTGTATGCCGGGATTACCTCGGCGCTGCGCCTGCTGGGCGGCCCGGCGGATCTGCTGGTGGGCACCTCGACTTCCGGCCGTAACGACGCCGAGTTCTTCGATACCGTCGGCTATTTCACCACCGTGGTGGTGCACCGCGTGCGCTTCGACGAGGGGCTGACGGTGGCCGGCTTGGTCAGCCAGGTGAAAAACACCATCAATGGCTCGCTGCCGTACACTGACATTCCGATCGATCTGGTGGAGGAAGGGCTGTTCGGCGTGGACGCCGACCGCAAGAACCACATGTTCGAAGTGTTTATCCAGATCCACAGCCGCATCAAGCTGAACGGCGAGTTCCGTCTGCAGGACGGCAGCGCGATCGCCTACCGTCAGGTGGAGCCGGAGAAAGCCGAATCGTTGCTCGGCCTGCAGTTTGAGGTGATGGAAGACGATCTGGCGGGGGCGAAATCCCTGCGGGTGATGATGACCTACCGCCAGGATCACTACAGCCGGGAGCAGGCCAATCTGATCGCCGACGGCGTTCAGCACGTCTTTACCCAGTTTGCGCAGCACATCGCTGGCGATATCGCTCTGGCGGCGCTGCCGCCCGGGCCGCAGGCATGACGTTGTTTCACTCTAACCGAAAGCATGATTTTCAAGGAGATAAAAGGATGTCTGGAACCCTAGCAACCCCGCGCGCGTTACTGTCGCTGCTGGTGGCGGCCTCTCTGGTGGTCGCCGGCGCCGCGCAGGCCGACGATGCCGGCATCAAACCGCAAGACATCAAGCGCCAGGCGCTGTCGTCGACGGTGGTGGAGATGGCCTACAGCACCTCGCAACAGGCGCTGTTCGTCAGCGCGCCGGATTGGAAGGAAGAGGCGCGCTCCCGCGTGCTGCGGCTGGATCCCAACACCCTGGCGATCAAGGCGGAGATCCCGCTGCAGGTGAAAGGCTTCGGCGTGGCGCTGAACGACGCTGGCAATCGCCTGTACCTGACGCAGGCCTTCAACGGCGAAGTCGGGGTGGTGGACACCACCACCAACCACGCGCTGGGCGGCATCAAGCTGCTGGACAAGGCGGTGCTGGAGCAGGCTTACAAGCAGGCGGGCATCAGCGGCAAGCGTCTGGATTTCCTGTTGGCGGAGCTGAAGAAGTTTAAAATCACCGAGGACTACCTGTATCGCCTCCGCGAGATCAAGTATGACGCGCAAAGCGGCCGTCTGTTCCTGCCGGGCCTGGGTTTCGGCGTCGACAGCGTGCTGTACGTGGTCGATACCAAGGCCGGCAAGCTGGAGAAAGTGATCCCGGGCTTCGGTTACAACGCGGTGGGCATCACGCTGGATGAGAAGGGCCGTCGGGTATTCGTTTCCAACATGCAGGGGCAGGTGATCACCCTGAACGCCGACACGCTGGCGATCACCGCCACGCACGAAGTGCAGGCCGATCAGCTGCTGAACCTGGTGTATGACCCGGCGAGCAATCGCCTGCTGGGCGTCGATCAGGGCATCGATCGCGACGACTACCGCAACCATCATCTGGGGCACGACTACGTGAAGCGCAGCAGCGGCCACCGGGTATTTGCGCTGGATGCGGACAGCGGCAAGGTGCTGGCCAGCGAGCTGACGGATGAGGTGCCGATCGGCCTGTTGCTCGACGAGCGCAGCCAGCGGCTGTATGTCGCCAACCGCAAAGGGGTACGCGTGGATCACGGCGCCGGGACGCTGACGGTGTTTGACGCCAAAACGCTCAAGCGTCTGCAGACCGTGGATTTGCCGCCGCACCCTAACAGCCTGGCGCTGGATCCGAAAGGTGACGCGCTGTTCGTGACGGTGAAAAACGACGGCGCTTCCACCAAGGCCGGCAAGCCGGAAAGCGTGGTGCGTATTCAACTGCATTCCAACTAGCTGAATATAAAGATAAAAAAAAGGGCGCTGCGGCGCCCTTTGTCGTTGGAACATGCCATCAGAAGTGGGTGTTGATGCTCATGTAATAGGTACGGCCCGGTTCGTTGTAGGTAGCCGCGCCCGCGCCGGCGATGTTGATCGCGCCGGTGTTCGGATCGCCCACGTTCTGCGCGTTGCCGGCGCGGAACTGGCGTTTGTCGAACAGGTTGTCGATGCCGGCGGTGAGGCTGACGTTTTTGGTCAGGTCATAGGTCGCGCTGGCGCCGACGACGGCGTAAGGGCTAACCTCACGGGTTTCGCCGCCGGTGGCCGGTTTACCCTGGTAGTTGTACTTCTTCGGCTTCTGACGGCCGTACCAGGTCAGAGTGGACTGCATCGACAGATCTTGCGTGGCCTGCCAGCTGAGGGTCGAGTTGACGGTAAACTTCGGGATCACCGACAGGTAATCGCCGGTGGTCTTGTTCTTGTTCTCGATCATGTAGGTGGCGTTGTTGCTCCAGGTGACGGTCTCGCTGACCGGCACGTTCAATGAGCCCTCCAGCCCCTGCACCACCGCTTTCGGTACGTTTTCCCACTGATAGACCGCCGTGCCGGTGCTGCTGGTGGCGATGCGCGAGTTGCCCGCTTCGATCTTGTTGTGATAATCGTTGCGGAAGTAGGTCACGCCAGCCAGCCAGCCGTCGTTATGGAACTCCAGCCCGATCTCTTTGTTAACGCTGGTCTCCGCTTTCAGATCGTCGTTGCCGAGCAGGTAGCAGCCGTTTTTGGTATCGCTGCCGGCACATCCCTGGCCTTTGCTGTACAGCAGGTAGTTGCCGTTGGTCTGGAACAGCGTCGGGGCTTTATAGGAACGCGCGATGCCCATCTTCAGCGTGAAGTAGTCGCCCAGTTCCTGCGACAGGTTCAGCGCCGGGCTCCAGTTGTTGCCGGATTCCGAATGCAGATCGTAGCGCAGACCCGGCGTCAGCATGGTGGTGTCGGTCAGTTCAATGTTGTCTTCGGCGAACAGCGAGAAGATATGCGCGGAAGCGTAAGGGCTGCGCGTACCGGTCGTCATGCCGGGAATGGTGCCGCCCATCAGCGTTTGGCTGGTGGAGGTGCCGTCCTTCATGCGCTGCTGGCTCCACTCGGTACCCAGCGTAGCGGTTTGCGCGACGCCCAGCTCGAACGGCACGCTGACTTCGCTGTGCGCCAGGAAGTCGTCCAGCTTGGTGGTGCCGAAACCGGTGTTCTTGGTATCGAAAATGCCTTCGGTGCCGCCGGCCAAGCCTTCGTTCAGGCGGGTGTTGCGGGTGCGTTCGAACTGCACGTAGTTGTTGGTGCTCACGCCGTTGTCCCAGGCACCGCGGTGGGTCAGGCCGAAGGTTTCACGGTAGATGCGGTTGGTCTCTTTGCCGTAGTTGCTCTGCACCAGGGCGTTGGTGTTGGTGTTCTGAGTATCGCCGGCGTACAGGTTGCCCTGGCGGCCATAGGCGTATTCGAACTCCAATGACTGCAGATGGGCGAAATCCCAGTGCAGCAAGGCGTCGATGTTTTTATCGACCACCCCCTCGCGCCCGGCCGGGACGCTGTTGGCGTAGGCGCCGACGCGTTCGGATTTATGCGATTCGTTAATGTCCCAGGCGTCGGCCTGCGTTTTGCTGTAGCCGCCGAACAGGCGGAAGCTCAGGGTGTCGCTCAGCGGGCCGGACAGGCTGAAGTCGGTGCGCTTAGTGGCGCCTTCCTGCTTGTGCTGCGGCACGTTGAAGTAACCGTTCAGCGAGCCGTGCAGCGCATCGCCGGCCTTCTTGGTGATGATGTTGACCACGCCGCCCGCGGCACCGTTGCCGTAGCGCGCCGCGGCGGGGCCGCGCAGCACTTCGATGCGCTCGATCATCTCCGGCGGCACCCAGGCGGTATCGCCGCGCGAGTCGCGCTCGCCGCGCCAGCCCTGACGCACCGAGTTGCGGCTGGAGGCCGGTTTGCCGTCGATCAGAATCAGGGTGTTTTCCGGGCCCATGCCGCGGATATCGATCTGGCGATTGTTGCCGCGCTGGCCGCTGGTGGAGTTGCCGGTCAGGTTAACCCCGGGCATGGTGCGGATCAGTTCGCTGATGTCGCGCGCCGGCGGGCGTTTTTTGATCTCGTCGGCGGTGATGGTGGACACCCCCGGCGCCTGCAGGTTCTGCCGGGCGGCGGTCACGACGATGGTGTCTTCGCCGCGCGGCTTTTTCTCCGTGGCGCCGCTGTTCTCTTCCGTGGTGGTGGTGTCGGTCTGCTGCGCGGCGTTGGCGAACGCGGACGCGCCCAATCCCAAGCCGATAAGAGTGGCTAAAGAATAACGTGATAGCTTGCTTTTCATCTGAGTGTCCTACCTTGCTGCCATCCCTCGCCGAATGGGGGGAAGGGCGGTTGTAGTTTTTGTGTAGTCGGAAATAGAAAATCGGCTGCGGCAAGGGATGCCATTGATGTATCCCCGATCCCTGTCCGTTGCGCGCAATACCAGCACGATCTCCAAGCCTTACACACTATTGCAAATGCAAATTATTATCAATAGTATTTGGCGTACAGTGCGTTCGGGCGGTGGCCGGCGATAGGGAAAAGTCGACGTTCCCGGTGCCGCCAACTACAAAATGGGTAGGCGTTGTGAATACAGAACTACAGTCAGAAAGCAGCAGATTATTGGCCAGCAGCAATGCGGGCAGTCCAGGGTGGTGGTTGACGGTGGCACGACGCGGTACGCCATGGGTAGAACCGGCGGGTAACGGCCGGTGGCGCACCACCTTCTTCTGGCGCGATCCTCAGGGATGCGAATTGACCTCCGCCTACCGTCGCGTGTGGATCAACATTAACTGCCTGACCGACCATCATCAGCCGAATCCGCCGCAAAGCCTGCAGCGCTTGGCCGGTACCGACGTGTGGTACTGGCAGACCGAGCTGAGCGGCGCCTGGCGCGGCAGCTACTGCTTTATCCCCTGCTTTGACGAGCGGCCGCCGGCGTTCAGCGGCGACGATGCGCACGCCAACATGCACAACCTGCGTCACTGGTGGCACCAGGTGTTCGCCAGCGCTACCCCCGATCTGCTCAACCCTTATCGCTCCTGGCAAAGCGCCAGCGGCCACAGCGTCTCCGGTCTGCACATGCCGGATGCGCCGCCGCAGCCGGTATGGCGCTCGTTCGACGAGTATGAGATCGCCAGCGGGCGCTGCACGCCGCCACTGCCGGCGCGTTTGCAGCGCCATACCTGGCAGAGCGAACGCCTGGGCAACAGCCGCGACGTCTGGATCTACACCACCGGCGACAGCAAGCCGGCCGAGCGCCCGCTCGCGATCCTGCTCGACGGCCAGTTCTGGGCGAAGCAGATGCCGGTTTGGGAGCCGCTGATGCAGCTGACCCGCGAGGGGGCGTTGCCGGAAGCGGTGTATGTGCTGATCGACATCATCGATCTGCCGCACCGGGCGCGAGAATTAACCTGCAAGGACGATTTCTGGCTGGCGGTGCAGGAAGAACTGATGCCGCAGCTGGCCGACTGGGCGCCGCACAGCGACAAGCCGGCCGATACGGTGGTGGCGGGGCAAAGCTTTGGCGGCCTGGCTTCTCTGTACGCCGGGCTGCGTTGGCCGCAGCGCTTCGGCGCGGTGATCACCCAGTCCGGCTCCTACTGGTGGCCGCGGCGCGACATGCTGCAGCTGCCGAGCATTCCCGACGACGCCTGCTGGCTGATGCAGCAGGTAGAACGGCACGGCCTGGGCAACCATGGCGCGCTGAAGGTCTTTATGGAAGCCGGTTCGCAGGAAAAGCTGGTGCATCGGGTCAGCGGCGAAATGGCGGCACGCCTGAGCGACGCCGGCCATCGGGTGCACTACCGGGTGGTGGAAGGCGGGCACGACGCGTTGTGTTGGCGCAGCGGCCTGACCGATGGGCTGCAGGCGGTATGGGCTTCCGCTTTCGCCACCGCTTACCCGGCATCGGCGACGGCACGAGGAACACATGATGGAAAGCCTGAATCCGTTCGATGATCAACAGCAGCGCAGCCTGGTGCTGCGCAACGTACAACAACAATACAGTTTGTGGCCGGATTTCCGCGCCATTCCGTCCGAGTGGACGATCGTCTTTGGCCCGGCGGCGCGCCTCGAGTGCGCCGAATGGCTGGAACAGCATTGGCAAGATATTCTGCCGGTCGCAGCACGCGAGGCGTGACCGGCGCCAGGTAATCACGGGAGCAATAAGCAGTGTCACATACCCCTAACTCTCTCAGCGGCCCGGCGCTTGCGGGCGAATGGCCGCTGGTCGCGGCACAACCCGGCATCTGGGTCGCCGATCAAATCTCCCCGCATCGCAATGCCTACGCGGTGGCTCACGCCATCGAACTCAACGGCCCCATTGCCGTGGAGCCTCTGCTGCAGGCCATCATCCAGGGCCTGGGCGAGGTGGACATGCTGCGCCTGCGTTTTGCGGAACGTGACGGCGTGCCGGTGCAATGGCTGGACGACGCGCTGGCGGTGCACGAGCCGGAACTTGTCGATCTGACGACGTCGCCGGACCCTGAAGCCGCCGCGCGCGCGCTGATGGACATCGATCTGGCGAGCGATCTGCGCGCCGGCAGCGGCGCGCCGCTGTATCGCCATGTGGTGATGCGTCTGGCGGATGACCGCTGGTTCTGGTATCAGCGCTATCACCATCTGCTGGTGGACGGTTTCAGCTTCACCGCCATCGCGCGCCGCGTGGCGGCGATTTACACCCATCTTTGCCGCGGCGACGCGCTGGAACCGACGCCTTTCACGGCGTTCAGCGACGTGGTGGCGGAATACCAGGCTTACCGGCAGGCGCCGGCCTGGCAACGCGACGCCGATTTCTGGCTCGAAAAAGCACGGCAGCTGCCGCCGCCGGCCACGCTCTGCCCGCAGCCGCTGGCCGGGCAAACGCCCACGCCGCGCATCCATCGATTGGAACAGCGCTGCGATCCGCAGGCCTTCGCCGAACTGGTGCAGTGCGGCGCGCAGCAGAAGCTGAACGCCGCCGATATGGCGGTGGCGCTGGTGGCGCTGTGGGTGTCGCGTCTGAGCGGCCAACCGAGCTTCAGCGCCGGTTTTATCTTCATGCGCCGCACCGGATCGGCCGCCCTGTGCGCGGCCGGTCCGGTGATCAACGTGCTGCCGATGGAGATGCACCTCGAGCCGCAGGCCACGCTGTATGAGGCCGCCGCCCGCATCAGCCGCGAGCTGAAAACGGTGCGCCGCCATCAGCGCTACGACGCCGAACAGGTGCAACGCGATCTGGGGCGCATCGGCGACGGCGAACCGCTGTACGGCACGGTCTTCAACTTCAAAATGTTCGATTACCAGCTGGATTTCGCCGGTATCGAAGGCATTACCCACGATCTGGCCTCCGGGCCGGTGCGCGATCTGGAGATTGCGCTGTTTATCGACGAACACCATCAGCTGAAGGTGGAGCTGCTGGCCAACGCCGAGCGTTACAGCCGTCAGGAACTGCTGGCGCATCTGCAGCGGTTGCCGCTGCTGCTGGCGCAGTTCGCCGCGCTGGCAACGTTGCCGATCGGCGAAGCCGACATGCTGACCGCCGACGATCATGCGCTGCTGGCGCGGGTCAACGACACGACGCATCCGGTGCCGGCGGCCACGCTGAGCCAACTGCTGGCGCAGCAGGCGCAAATTACGCCGAACGCGCCGGCGCTGGCGGATGCGCATTTCAATTTCACCTACCGCGAAACGCGCGAGCAGGTCACGGCGCTGGCGCGCCAGCTGGTGGCGCAGGGCGTGCAGCCGGGCGACATCGTGGCGGTGGCGCTGCCGCGTTCGGTGTTCCTGTCGCTGGCGTTGATGGCGATCGTGGAAGCGGGCGCCGCCTACCTGCCGCTGGATACCGGTTATCCGGACGAGCGGCTGGCGATGATGCTGGAAGACGCCGCGCCCCGGCTGGTCATCACCAACCCGGCGCAGCAGGCGCGCTTCGCCGACAAGGGCGAAATCTTGCTGTATGACGCGCCGCTGGCGGCCGATCATGCCGCCGGGGTGGCGATCGCGGGCCCGATGCCGGATCATGCGGCCTATATCATCTTTACCTCCGGTTCCACCGGGCGCCCGAAAGGCGTGCTGGTCGGCCATCAGGCGATCGTCAACCGCTTGCTGTGGATGCAGCACCAGTATCCGCTGGGGGCGGACGACGCGGTGCTGCAGAAAACGCCATGCAGTTTCGACGTCTCGGTGTGGGAATTCTTCTGGCCGCTGATGGTCGGCGCCCGGCTGGTGATGGCGCCGCCGGAGGCGCACCGCGATCCGCAGCAACTGCAACAGCTGATCGCGCAACACCGCATTACCACGATGCACTTCGTGCCTTCGATGCTGGCGGCTTTCGTGGCCGCACTGGACGACGACGCGGCGGTGGCGAACTGCGCCGCGCTGCGCCAGGTGTTCTGCAGCGGCGAAGCGCTGCCGGCGGAGCTGTGCCGCCTGTGGCAAAGCCGCACGGCGGTGCCGTTGCACAACCTCTACGGCCCGACCGAGGCGGCGGTGGATGTGACCTGGCATCCGGCCTACGGCGACGCGCTGGCGAAGGTGACCGGCGCCAACGTGCCGATCGGCCTGCCGGTATGGAACACCGGACTACGCATTCTGGACGCGCGCCTGCGGCCGGTGCCGCCGGGCGTGGCGGGCGATCTGTATCTGACTGGCGTGCAGCTGGCGCACGGCTACCTTGGCCGGCCTGATCTGACCGCCAGCCGCTTTGTCGCCGACCCGTTCGGCGAGGGCGGACGGATGTACCGTACCGGCGACGTGGCGCGCTGGCTGCCGGACGGCGCGGTGGAATATTTGGGCCGCAGCGATGATCAACTGAAGATCCGCGGGCAGCGTATCGAGCTGAGTGAAATCGACCACGCCTTGCTGTCGCTGCCGGGCGTGCGCCAGGCGGTGACGCATGCGCTGGTGTTGCAGGGCACGCCGGTGGACGCCGGCGGCGATGCGCGCCAGCTGGTGGGCTATCTGGTGATGCAGCCCGGCGCGAGCTGGGATGCGGAAGTTTTGCGCGCGGCGCTGGCCGACCGCCTGCCGCCGCACATGGTGCCGGTGGCGTTGGTGGAAATGAGTGATTTGCCGCTGAGCGCCAACGGCAAGCTGGATCGCAAGGCTTTGCCGCAGCCGCAGGGCGGTGTGCGCAAGGCGGGGCGGCCGCCGCAGGCCGGGTTGGAAAGCGAGATCGCTGCGGTATTCGCCCGTTTGCTGCAGCGCGAGCAGGTGTTTGCCGACGACGATTTCTTCGCCCTTGGCGGCCATTCGCTGCTGGCGATGCGCCTGGCGGCGGAGTTGCGCCGCGATCTGGGCAAGGCGGTGTCCGTCGGCCAGGTGATGGTGGCGTCGCGCGTTGAGCAACTGGCCGCCTTGCTGGCGGAAGATCGCACGCAGGAAGAGGCCGATCGCAGCGGCTTCGACAGCGTATTGCCGCTGCGCGTCACCGAGGGGCCGACGCTGTTCTGTCTGCACCCGGCGTCCGGTTTCTCCTGGCAGTTCAGCGTATTGCCGCGCTATCTCGACCAGCACTGGTCGCTGGTCGGCATCCAGTCGCCGCGGCCGGATGGCCCGCTGGCGCTGAGCGAAGATATGGATCAGGTAGTGGATGCCCACCTGCAGACGGTGCTGCAGGTTCAGCCGCACGGGCCGTACCACTTCATCGGTTATTCGCTCGGCGGCACGCTGGCGCAGGGCATCGCCGCCCGGCTGCAGGCGCGCGGCGAGCAGGTGGCGTTCCTCGGCCTGCTGGATACCTATCCGCCGGAGACCCAAAACTGGGACGTGATGCTGGACGACAACGTGTTGAAGGAAGTGCAGCGCGAGCGCGAGCAGTTCCTGGCGGTGTCGCAGGACACGCTCGATCCGGCGCTGGGTGAGACGCGCACGGCGATGTTCGACAACATCGAAGCCAACTACGCCGATTCGGTGCGGTTGTTGTCGCACACGCGGACCGCCCGTTTCCACGGCCAGGCGACGCTGTTCGTCGCCAAACGCACGCTGCAGGAAGGGATGGACGTGCAGCAGACCTGGTCGCAGTACGTCGATGCGCTGCAGGCGCACGAGCTGGACTGTGCGCACGTCGATATCGTTTCGCCGGCGTCGTTCAAAGTGCTGGGGCCGCTGCTGAACCGGATCTTGCGCACGCTGTAATGACGCCCTCATCCCGCCGCCAGGCACGGGGATTATCCCGCGTTTGGCGGCGTTTCTTGCGGTCGCTCACAATTGAATATCAATGATTTTTATTATCATTATTGATTTCGTCATCTGTGCTAGCATAGCGCTCCGCAACTGCAGAATCCCCGTTTAAAGATGTGGTGAACAACCGATGAGTAGCAAACCCTCCATCCTGCTTGATTTCAGCCTGCTGAAAACCAATCGGGCTTTCCGCGCGGTGTTCTGCGCGCGCTTTATCTCCATTGTGGCGCTGGGGTTGATGGCGATCGCCATCCCGGTGCAGATCCAGGCGCTGACCGGTTCCACCCTGCAGGTCGGGCTGGCGGTGACGCTGGCCGGCGGCGGCATGTTCGCCGGGCTGCTGATGGGGGGCGTATTGGCCGATCGCTATGAGCGGCGCCGACTGATTCTGTTTGCGCGTTCCACCTGCGGCGTCGGATTTGTCGGCCTGTGTCTCAATGCCCTGTTGCCGTCGCCTTCGCTGGCGGCCATTTATCTGCTGGCGGTGTGGGACGGCTTCTTTGGCGCGGTGGGGGTGACGGCGCTGCTGGCGGCCACGCCGGCGCTGGTGGGCCGCGAAAACATCGTGCAGGCGGGCGCCATCAGCATGCTGACGGTGCGCTTCGGCTCGATTCTTTCTCCGGCGATCGGCGGCCTGGTGATCGCCCATATGGGCATCGCCTGGAACTACGGTCTGGCGGCGTTCGGCACCCTGCTGACGCTGCTGCCGCTGCTGAGCCTGCCGCAGCTGATGCCGCCACCGCAGCCGCGTGAACACCCGCTGCGCGCGCTGGCAGGCGGTTTCGCCTTCCTGCTCCAGAACAAGGTGATCGGCATGGTGGCACTGATCGGCGCGCTGCTGACCATGGCCAGCGCGGTGCGGGTGCTGTACCCGGCGATGGCGGAAGGTTGGCACATCGACGCTGCCCACCTCGGTTATATGTACGCCGCCGTGCCGCTCGGCGCCGCCATCGGCGCGTTCACCAGCGGGCGCGTGGCGCATGTGGCGCGCCCCGGCTGGGTGATGCTGCTGACGGCGATCGCGGCGTTCGCCGCCATCGGCCTGTTCGGCCTGATGCCGTGGTACAGCCTGGCGTTACTGTGCCTGGTGGCGTTCGGCTACCTGAGCGCGCTGAACTCGCTGCTGCAATACGGCCTGATCCAGAGCCTGACGCCGGATAACTTCCTTGGCCGCATCAACGGCCTGTGGACGGCGCAAAACGTGGTGGGCGATGCGCTGGGCGCGTTGCTGCTGGGGGCGATGGGCGCCTTCATGCTGCCGGCGATGAGCGCCAGCGGTTTCGGCTTCGGCGCGGCGCTGCTCGGCATCCTGTTGCTGTTCGCCATGACCGGTTTGCGCCAGGTCACGCTGCACAAACCGGAGCCGCAGCCCGCCACAGAAAAGTAGTCGAACGCGTTAAAACAACGCTGTGGGATCAAATAGCAATGCTTATCATCGGCATGCGTAAAACCCACAGCGTTTATGTCATGATTTCGAAATGAAAGAAGTGCTTACGTTTATTGACATAGCAAATATCGGCGAGTAATTTAGCGCGGAATTAACTCAAATGATAATCATTATTATATTGGTTATCACTTCAAATTCTTGAGGGCGAAGCGATGGATACTGCCGTGAACGACATCAATCGAAAGGAAGTGCAGGAGTGCGAAGAGCAGCGGTTTGCCGCTGATTTTTCTCCGGCGTCGGGCTTCTTCTTTACCTCCCCTTTCCGCAGCTTGACCACCACCGGTTGTTTCAGCCGCATTCGCCTGCCGGCCGCGGACGGCGCCGATCTGAACGGCGAGTTCCAGCGCAGCGTACGGCAGGCGTTTGCCGAGGCCCGCCAGGCCGGCATCAAAAAACCGCTGCTGTGCGGCGCCATTCCGTTCGATACCCGGCAGCCTTCGGCGCTGTTTATTCCGCAGCAGAGCCGCTGGTTCGATCGCGCCGCCTTTATGGCCGGCGTTAGGCCGGCGGCGGACGGGCCGGAGCTGGCCGGGGTAACGGAACTGCCGCCACAGCAGCCGTTCATGAATATGGTCAGCGACGCCGTCGACGCGATGAAGGCCGGTGAGTTGGACAAAGTGGTCTTGTCGCGCCTGCTGGAGATCGAAACGCGTCAGCCGGTGGATCGCCATGCGCTGATGGCGCGCGTGATTGCCCAGAACCCGCACGGTTTCCATTTCCATGTGCCGCTGGAGCAGGGCGCGCTGTTGGGCGCTAGCCCCGAGCTGCTGCTGCGCCAGGACGGCGGCCGTTTCTATTCCAATCCGCTGGCCGGTTCCGCCCGGCGCGAGGCCGACCCAGAGCGCGATCGCGAAGTGGGGGAGCGGCTGATGGCCTCGGCGAAAGATCGCCACGAGCATCGCATCGTCACCGAAAGCATGCGTGACGTGCTGGCCGGCCGCTGCCGCTACCTGAACGTGCCGCACACCCCTGAATTGTTGACCACCACCACGCTGTGGCATCTCTCCACGCCGATCGACGGCGAGGCGGCGTCTCCCGACGAAAACGCCCTGTCGCTGGCCTGCCTGTTGCACCCGACGCCGGCGCTGTGCGGCATGCCGACGGCCGAGGCGCACGCCCTGATCGGCAAGCTGGAGCCGTTCGATCGCGGCCTGTTCGGCGGCATCGTCGGCTGGTGCGACGACGAAGGCAACGGCGAGTGGGTTGTGACTATTCGCTGCGGCACCGTTGACGGCAACCGGGTACGGCTGTTCGCCGGCGCCGGCATCGTGGAAGACTCTTCACCCGAATCTGAATGGCATGAAACAGGCACCAAACTCAGCACCATTCTGCGTGCCTTTGGTATAAATCAAGGATAACGACAAGATGAGCATTGCCTTTACCCCCTGGCCGGCGGAGTTCGCCAGCCGCTATCGCGAGCGCGGCTACTGGACTGACAAGCCGCTGACCGAGATCCTCGACCGGCAGGCCAACAATGACGCTCCGGCGATCATCGACGCCCAGGGCAGCCTGACCTACCGCGAGCTGCAGCAGCGCTCCGATCGCCTGGCGGCCGCTTTGCTGCGCCGCGGCGTGAAATCCGGCGACACCGCGCTGGTGCAGCTGGGCAACGTGGCGGAGTTCTATATCGTGTTCTTCGCGCTGCTGAAAATTGGTGTGGCGCCGGTCAACGCGCTGTTCAGCCATCAGCGCAGTGAGCTGAACGCCTATGCCGAGCAGATCAAACCGGCGCTGCTGATCGCCGATCGCCGGCACGCGCTGTTTGCCGACGATCAATTCCTGAACGCCTTCCGCGATGCGCATCCTTCGCTGCGCGTCGTGGCGCTGCGCAGCCAGGCCGAGGGCGAGCTGGCGCTGGCCGCCTGGCTGGACGAAGCGAGCGACGGTTTCGCCGCGCAGCCTTCCGCGGCTGATCAGGTGGCGTTCTTCCAGCTTTCCGGCGGCAGCACCGGTACGCCGAAGCTGATCCCGCGCACCCACAATGATTACTACTACAGCATTCGCCGCAGCGTGGAGATCTGCCGCTTCGACGCGCAGACCCGCTATCTGTGCGCGCTGCCGGTGGCGCACAACTACCCGATGAGTTCGCCGGGCGTGCTGGGCGTGTTTTATGGCGCCGGGCTGGTGGTGTTCGCCGCCGATCCGGACGCCGGGCAATGCTTCCGCCTGATCGAACAGCACCAAATCAACGTGACGGCGCTGGTGCCGCCGGCGGTCACGCTGTGGCTGCAGGCGATCGAAGAGTGGGGCGGCAATGCCCAGCTCGCCAGCCTGAAACTGCTGCAGGTGGGCGGCGCCAAGCTGGGCGAAACGCTGGCGGCGCGCATTCAGAACGAAATCGGCTGCCAACTGCAGCAGGTGTTCGGCATGGCGGAAGGGCTGGTGAACTACACCCGGCTGGACGATGACGAACGCCACATCCTGGCGACGCAAGGGCGGCCGATGTCGCCGGACGACGAAGTGTGGGTGGCGGATGACGACGGCAATCCGTTACCGGCGGGCGAGGTCGGACGGTTGATGACGCGCGGGCCTTACACCTTCCGCGGTTACTACCAGAGCCCGGCGCACAACGCCGACGCCTTCGACGCCGACGGTTTCTATTGCTCCGGCGATCTGATCAGCATCAGCGAAGACGGCTACATCACCGTGCAGGGGCGGCAGAAAGACCAGATCAACCGCGGCGGGGAGAAGATCGCCGCCGAGGAGATCGAGAACCTGCTGCTGCGTCATCCGGACGTGATCAACGCCGCGCTGGTATCGATGCCGGATGCGCTGATGGGGGAGAAGAGCTGCGCCTATATCATCGCCAACGCGCCGCTGAAACCGGTGGTGCTGCGCCGCCACCTGCGTGAGCAGGGCGTGGCGGACTTCAAGCTGCCGGATCGCTTTATTCAGGTGGACAGCCTGCCGCTGACCCCGGTCGGCAAAGTGGACAAAAAACGGCTGCGCCAGCAGCTCGACGCGCAACTACAGACTCAGGCTCAGGGAGATTAATCGATGGCCATTCCAAAACTTAATGACTACGCGCTGCCGACGGCGGACGAACTGCCGCAAAATAAAGTCACCTGGCAGGTGGAGCCACAGCGCGCCGCGCTGTTGATCCACGATATGCAACAGTATTTCCTCAACTTCTGGGGCGAGGACAGCGCGCTGATTAAACAGGTGGTGGAGAACATCGCCAACCTGCGCCGCTACTGCAAGCAGCAGGGCATCCCGGTGTTCTATACCGCGCAGCCGAACCAGCAGAGCGATGAAGATCGCGCGCTGTTGAACGACATGTGGGGGCCGGGCCTGAACAAGCACCCTGAGCAGCAGGCGGTGACCGCTGCGCTGGCGCCGGACGAAGACGACACGGTGCTGGTGAAATGGCGCTACAGCGCCTTCCATCGCTCGCCGCTGCAGGAGATCCTGCAGGAGTCCGGCCGCGATCAGCTGATCATCTGCGGCGTGTATGCGCACATCGGCTGCCTGACCACCGCCATCGACGCCTTCATGCGCAACATCCAGCCGTTCATGGTGGCCGACGGCCTGGCGGACTTCTCGCGCGACGAACACCTGATGGCGCTGCGCTACACCGCCGGCCGCTGCGGCCGGGTGGTGACCACCGCGTCTCTGCTGCCGGCGGCCGGCATCGCCAGCATCGATGCGCTGCGTCTGCAGATCCTGCCGCTGCTGGACGAAGACAGCGAGGACATGGGCAACGATGAAAACCTGATCGATTACGGTCTGGATTCGGTGCGCATCATGGAGCTGGCGACCCGCTGGCGCAAGATCCGCAGCGACATCGACTTTATCGCGCTGGCGCGCAACCCGACCATCGACAGCTGGTGGGCGCTGCTTTCCGAAGAGAAAGCCTGATTTTAATCACGAGCAGAGGGCGGCCGTTCGGCCACCCTGTTGGCTTTATAAGGAGATTTTGATGAATACTTTGATCACCAAGGGAAAACGTGCGGCATTTCCGCTGATGCTGCTGTCTACGCTGCTGTTCTCCAACACTTTGCAGGCGCAAACCGCGCCGGAAGTGCTGCGCAAGCCGGTCGGCAAAGGCGCCTATGAAATGGCCTACAGCCCGAGCGAGAACGCGCTCTACTTGGCCACCTCGCAGAGCCGCAAGCTGGACAAGGGCGGCATCGTTTACCGTCTGGATCCGACCACGCTGGACGTGACCCAAATTATCCATAACGACATCAAGCCGTTCGGCGCCGCCGTCAACGCCAAGACCGGCACGCTGTTCTTCGGTAACACCGTCAATAACTCGGTAACCGCCATCGACGCCAAAACCGGTGACGTGAAAGGCCGCCTGGTGCTGGACGCGCGCCAGCGCTCCGAAACCGTCAAGCCGCTGGCGCCGCGCGAACTGGTGGCGGATGCCGACAGCGATACCCTGTATATCACCGGGCTGGGGGATTCCAGCGTAGTATGGGTGGTGGACGGCAAGGATCTGACCCTGCGCGCCACCGTGACCGACACCGGCAAGTACGGCACTGGCCTGGCGCTGGACGCCGCCGCCAAACGCCTGTACGTCACCAACGCCGACGGCGAGCTGGTGACCATCGATACCCAGAGCAACAAGGTGCTGTCGCGCAAGAAGCTGGATGAGTCTAAAGAGCACTTCTTCCTGAACATCAGCCTGGATACCGCCACTCACCGCGCCTTCATCACCGATTCCAAGCAGCCGCAGGTGCTGGTGGTGGATACCCGCAACGGCAACATCCTGAGCAAGATCGACGTGCCGGAATCGCTGGCGGTGCTGTTCAACCCGGCGCGCAATGAAGTTTACGTCACCCACCGCCAGGCGGGCGAAGTGAGCGTGATCGACGCCAAGAGCTACAAGGTGTTGAACACCATCAAGACGCCGACCCATCCGAACAGCCTGGCGCTGTCGCCGGATGGCCAAACGCTGTATGTCAGCGTCAAGCAGGCTTCCAGCCGCGAGAAAGAAGCGACTGCGCCGGACGACGTGATCCGCGTCGCGCTGAAATAATCCTACGCTGGGTAAGCGCACACCGAACAGGCGAAGCGGCGACGCTCCGCCTGTTTTTTTTCGCCGTGCGATCTGCGGTATAAAGTGTGGATTGCCTTATTGACCCGAAGGAACGTTGGTTATGCCCGTCTCACGCGCACCGCTGTTGTTGTCCGTTATCACTCTGCTGCTGCTGGCCGCGCTGATCCACAGCGGCATCAGCCCTTACGATCGCACCACCTGGCTGATGGAGGTGGCGCCGGTATTGATCGTTTTGCCGCTGCTGTGGCTGACCCATCGCCGTTACCCGCTGACGCCGCTGCTCTACACGCTGATTTTCTTCCACGCGCTGATCCTGATTTTCGGCGGCATGTACAGCTATGCCCGCGTGCCACTGGGGTTTGAGGTGCAGCAGTGGCTGGGTCTTGGCCGTAACCCGTACGACAAACTGGGGCACTTCTTCCAGGGGTTGGTGCCGGCGCTGGCGGCGCGCGAGATCCTGCTGCGCGGTGGTTATGTACAGGGGCGCAAGATGCTGGGCTTCGTGGTGTGCTGCATCGCGCTCGCCATCAGTGCCCTGTATGAGCTGATCGAATGGTGGGTGGCGCTGGCGCTGGGCCAGGGCGCCGACGAGTTTCTCGGCACCCAGGGCGACCCGTGGGACACCCAGTCCGACATGTTCTGCGCGCTGCTCGGGGCGATGTGCGGCCTGTTGCTGTTTGGGCGCTGGCAGAAGCGGCAAATCGCTCGCTTAGTTTGATAAATTTCAAACCGAATTAGCCCGCCGTTATGGCGGGTTTTTTTATATATATCGCAATGAACGTTGTCGCATCAAGCGAAGGCCGGGAGCTTTAACTGCGTCCAAGGTTCCGCTGTTCTTTATGATTTGTTGTTTCTATTTCATTGTTTTATATGAATTTATATTCAATTGGTAAGAATTTTCTTATTATAATTGCTGTGCTAATATCATGTTGTTTGGTGGGGAATTGGCGTTGACATGGTTTGTAGCGCAGGGAATGTATGAGATACATAATTAATAATAACATTAAATATCACGAAGATAGATCGGAATTGGTCTCGGTGCATGACGATATCCCGCCGATTACGCTGACGGCCACGCTGAACCGCCTGCTCTCCACATTAGTCAGAAACAACAATCTGGTGTTATCCAGAGAGACGTTGTTGACGCAGGTGTGGGAGGCTCACGGCCAGGTCGCTTCCGGTAATAACCTCAACAATACCATTTCAATTTTACGCAAGGCGTTCTCTTCGCTCGGCGAGGAGGAGATCATCGTCACCTTGCCGCGGCAAGGTTTTATGTTCACCGCCGCTACGATCAAAACGGCGGACAGCCAGGCGCCCGCAGAGGATCCGGCTCCGGAGGTGGGCCAGGATGTGGGCGTCCCCCCTGAGGTAGGCTCCGTCGCTGTACGCAACTATACGCGTTTCAAAGCCGCCGGACTGGCGGCTTTGCTGGTTCTGGCGCTGGGCTGCAGTATTTGGGCATGGTTCGATGCGGGTTATCTGCCGGCCAGCACGGTCGACGTGGGGCGCATCGACAGCTGCAGCGTGCGTCTTATCACCACCTATCATAAGCCGGCGATCAACAAGGTCGATTTGGATCATCTGCGCGACATGCTGAAGGAGCGGCCACAGATTCACTGCAACGAACCGGCGACGCTGCTCTACTACGACACGCAAACACTGGCGCCAAATGGCTCCGGGAGAACCCGAACGTCCTATTTCTATTACTGCCCAGAGTCGCAAATGGCGGATAACAAGGTGCAATGCGAGAGTTTCTATGAAGGCTGGGGCCTGTAAACGATGAAACGATATGGTTACGCGATTGTGGCATTACTGGCTATGGGCTGCTGCGCTATCGCCGGTTACTTTTTATTTTTCAAACCGCAAATCCCGGAGTGCCGGGCGGTTGAACACGTGACAGACAACATTGCCGGCCGCAGCGTTGAACGCATTGTTCTGATAAACGTGATTCCTGATGGCCCGCGGCGCATTAACATATTGTTGAACGGCAGAGTCTATGACGGTAAGGATCACTATGTAGTCTCGCGCACTCTGGTTATGGATTATCGGCGGCAGGGCAATAACTATACGCTGTGGGTGAAGGAAAATATCAAGAAACCGCATGACTCGATAAGGCTTGAGGATTTTAATCGGCGGTTGCCGGTGAAGGGAATGCAACTACACTGGCGCATTGAACGGCTAGATACCCAGCGCTTTCTGTTCGCAGATAATCATGCACCGCTATTTGTGTGTACCACCTCTTAAGAAAACCCCCCTTGGCTAAACCAAGGGGGCTGAATATTACCTGGCCTGGTGGGATAACGCTTGCAATATCAACGCTAGTTTTTATCGATATAATTATAAATGCACGGGCTGTCGCCTTCCCGTGGGCAGAAGGTCAGTAACTCGGTGTCTTTCTGTGAAGCTTCGTCGCGGATGTTGTCGTAGTAATACACGTCTGCTTTACTTCGGCAGTTAAAACCGGCGCGCTGGATAAACTGCCTGATTTGAGGCAGGTTGCCGCTGCCTGAACTCATGCTGTAAATCTGGCAACGCTGGTAATCGCCTAAAGGATACATGCTGATGCGGGTGGCATTCTGATAAAGCACGATAGCGGCAAACGGCACCAGGCAGGCAAAGAACGCCATGGCCAGATGCCTGAATGAGCGCGTGGCGCTATTATTTTTCTCAGTTAAATCTATCGGATTACCCAATGCAGCATCCTCTGCAAGATTATTTATATCTCTCTTTTCTCCTCCTTTACTATTTATTTCTTGAATGATATCAGCGGTAAATTTAAAGCCCTGCCGTGGATAGGTGACAATCAGCGTTTCTTCACCGAACTGCGCCAGCGACTTACGTAGTCCTGAAACATAGTTATTCAGGTTGTTGTTCGAAGCTTTAAGGCCATGTTCAACCCAGACATCATTAAGCAGTCTTTCACGCATTAACAATACATTATTGTTACGGATGAACAGTGATAACAGCCTGGCACTGGGTCTAAGTAAGACTATTTTTGTCGCCGCATTATCAATATGCGACAGCGTATTCTCTACTTCATCATAGAGAACGTTGTTATTTATATGGAAAATCATTTTTTCAACCTGTCAACTTACCTGTCGAGAGATGATTCTGAGACCTGTCTGTCTTTTTTTCAATCCTTCGTAATATTGGTCAATAGGATTTTTCCCTGTCTTTGTATAATTATCGTAATTAGACCTTATGTTTACAAGTATTAAAAAATAATTAGCCTTATTTAATTTCTATTTTTTGGTATTTAAATCTATTTAATGTGTATTTTTCATGTATAAATCCTGTGTTTTTGTCTTTTTGCGATATAACGTTTTATTTTTGATCTGGGTGGGGTAAATTTGTTGCCACTGATACGGAACGCTGAAAGGCAGGTATCAGCGAAAGAATCTGCGCCCAATAATAAAGCGGCGCGTTAAACATCAAGAGTGAATTGTTGATCTAATTGACGTCAATGAGTACCTCTTTCTTACTAAGGAATGTAAGGGATTTAATATGAAACTGAACAAAATCATGATGGCAGCAGTATTGGCTTTCGGCGTAACTTCTGTGGCTCACGCAGCGGATCAGGGCCACGGTACCGTGACCTTTAAAGGCGCGATCATTGACGCTCCTTGTTCCATTACCCCAGAAACCGTAGACCAGACCGTTAACCTGGGCCAGGTTTCTAACGTGGCGCTGAAAGACGGCGGCCAGTCTACGCCTAAGAACTTCGTGATTAAGCTGGAAAACTGTGAGCTGACGGATACCTCGCCTGGTAAAAACAATACCGTTTCTATCAAATTTACCGGTGCTTCTTCGGTAGAGGACGACAAACTGCTGGGCATTACCGGTACCGCTAAAGGCGCCGGCATCGCCATCACCGACGGTTCCGGTAAGCTGATTGAACTGGGTAAAGCAACAGCGGCGCAAACCTTGCAGAACGGCAACAACACCCTGAACTTCTCTGCCTATCTGCAGGGCAGTAAGGCTTCTACCGCTGTCATCACCCCGGGCGACTTCCAGTCCGTGGCTGACTTCACCCTGGCTTACCAGTAAGCCCGGCTGTTTTCCTTAATTTAGCATGCGGGCTTGCCCGCATGCTTTTCAGGAATACCCGGAGACGGAAAAGTTTGTGAATAGGGAATATTCTATGAGCCATTTTCATGCAAAATTAATGCTTCCTTGCATATTAGCCTCATTGCTAATGGCAAATGACTCTCAGGCCGCTTATTCCTCTCAGGGATGGGGGCGAGTCAATATGCAAGGAGCCATTATTGATACCGCCTGCGCCATCGCCACTGAAAGTCAAGAACAGGTGATCGAGATGGAGACGGTACCGGTCGCGGATATCGTTCGGGATGGGAAAGGAATATCCAAGGGTTTTTCTATTGAGTTAACTAACTGTGTATTGTCTCGTACTGAAAAAAAACTAAGTGACTGGCAACACTTTCAAATGACATTTGATGGTGACAATGATGATGGGTTATTCGGCGTTGACGGTGAAGCGAAGGGTGTTGGTCTGCAGATAGCCGATGCTTACGGAAATGTTGCCAGGCCCGGTAGTCCGTTGCCCACTGGAGAAATAGAGCCGGGAAGTATGCGTCTTAATTATGAGATGCGTTTGGTAGCCAATAAAAAAACGCTGCGGCCGGGAGCTTATTACTCTGCGATTCGATTCAAAGTTGACTACTACTGAGGCTGAGCTCTGCCGATAAACACTATTAAATAACAGGGTCGTGGATATGTTTTTTTCTCCTGCATGGAAGCTGTTTCGTCCTCATGCGCTAAGTGTTGGTATATTTCTGGCGTTAGCGCATTTGACGCCAAAGGCAGAAGCTGAGGACGGCATTCAGTTTAATACCGATATTTTGGACGTAAACGATAGAAAAAATATCGACCTGAGCCAGTTTTCACGCAGCGGCTATATTATGCCGGGCGCCTATGCCATGGTGATTCATCTTAATAACAATGAATTGCCGGAACAGAGCGTCAGTTTTTATCCGCCGGATGACGATGCTCAGGGCAGCCAGGCCTGTATTTCGCCGGCGCTGGTGGAACAGCTGGGGCTGAAACCGGATGCGTCGAAAGAATTGCGTTGGTGGCATCAGGATGAGTGTCTGGATATCGCCAGCCTGAAGGGCATGGAGGCGCGCGGCGATTTAGCCACGGCGGCGCTGTATTTGAGCATTCCGCAGGCCTATCTGGAATATTCATCGCCAGACTGGGATCCGCCGTCGCGCTGGGATGAGGGCATTCCGGGCCTGCTGTTTGACTATAACGTTAACGGCCAGACTCAGCGCCAGGAGCGGAGCGGCGGGCAGAGCAACAGCCTGAGCGGCAACGGCACCGCCGGCGCCAATTTCGGCGCCTGGCGATTGCGCGCCGACTGGCAGGGGCAGCTCAATCACCAAACCGGTAGCGGGCAGGGTACCGATCAGCGGCTGGACTGGAGCCGTTACTATGCCTACCGCGCACTGCCGGCGCTGCGTTCGCGGTTGACGCTGGGGGAGGATTACCTCAACTCCGGTCTGTTCGACAGCTTCCGCTTCACCGGTGTCAGCCTGGTGTCTGACGACAACATGCTGCCGCCGAATCTGCGCGGCTATGCGCCGGAAGTGGTCGGGGTGGCGAAAACCAACGCCAAAGTCACCATCAGCCAGCAGGGGCGGGTGATATATGAGACTCAAGTGGCGGCGGGGCCGTTCCGCATCCAGGACATCAGCGAGGCGGTCTCCGGCGAGCTGGACGTGAAGGTGGAAGAGCAGGACGGCAGCGTGCAGGCGTTCAAGATGAACACCGCCAGCATCCCGTACCTGACGCGCCCTGGCTCCTGGCGCTTCAAAATGGCTGCGGGCAAGCCTTCGGACTGGCAGCAACGCAGCAATGGGCCGCTGTTTGGCACCGGCGAGTTTTCCTGGGGGGTGAGCAACGGTTGGTCGCTGTACGGCGGCGGTCTGTTCGGCGGCGACTACAACGCGGCTTCGCTGGGTATCGGCCGCGATCTGATGGCGCTGGGGGCGCTGTCGCTCGACGCTACCCAGTCGCGGGCGCGGTTGCCGCAGCAGGACGGCACGCTGAGCGGCGGCTCATACCGCCTGAGCTATTCGAAGACCTTTGACGAGACCGACAGCCAGGTGACGTTCGCCGGCTACCGCTTCTCGGAGCAGGACTTTATGAGCATGAGCGAATATCTGGACGCCCGCTACTCCGGTGGCCGGGTGGGCAACAACAAGGAGATGTACACCATCACCTTTAACCAGCAGTTCCGGGATATCGGCCTGAGCCTGTATCTGAACTATGACCACCAGACCTATTGGGATCGGCCGGCCAACGATCGCTACAACCTGACGCTGTCGCGCTATTTCGATATCGGCCGGTTTAAAAACCTGAGCCTGTCATTGACCGGTTATCGCAATAAGTATGAAAACACCAACGATGACGGCATGCATCTGTCGCTGTCGATGCCGTGGGGGCAGGGGGGCAACCTGAGCTACAACGCCTCGGCAAACCGCAACGACAGCAGCCAGCGGGTGGGATATTACGACAGGTTGGATGAGCACAGCAACTACCAGCTGAGCGTCGGCAGTGCCAGGAATGGCGCCAATCTGAGCGGCTATTACAACCGTGAGGGCGATATGGCCCAGTTGAGCGCCAACGCCAGCTATCAGCAGGGCAGTTACAGCGCGCTGGGCTTCAGCGCCCAGGGCGGTGCCACCCTGACCGCAGAGGGCGGCGCGCTGCACCGTATCGGCATGCCGGGCAGTACCCGGCTATTGCTGGATACCGGCGGCGTGGCTGAGGTGCCGGTGCGTGGCTATGGCAGTACGGTTGACACTAACCGCTGGGGCAAGGCGGTGGTGACGGACGTTAACAGCTACTACCGCAACAAGGCCAGCATCGATCTGAACCAACTGGGGGATAACGCCGAGGCCACCAAATCGGTAGTGCAGGCGACCCTGACCGAAGGCGCGATCGGCTACCGCAAGTTTGACGTGATCGCCGGGGAGAAGGCGATGGCGGTTATCCGCCTGGCGGACGGCAGCACGCCGCCGTTCGGCGCTACGGTGATGAACGCCAACAAGCAGGATACAGGGATAGTGAACGACGGCGGCAGCGTCTACCTGAGTGGCATCCGACCAGGTGAAAGCATGACGGTGCACTGGAACGGCGCGGCGCAGTGCGCCATCAGCCTGCCGCAAACCTTGCCGGCTGACATGATGAGCAACCTGCTGCTGCCGTGTCGGGCATTGCTGGCCAATGAGCCAGAAGCGTAATGAGCACGAACACCCTATTTGAATCTGTAAGAGTGATAAACGTATGAAAAAGAACTTTGCAATGAACAAACCGCATCTGATGGCTACCTTGTTGCTGGGCTCGCTGCTGGCGCCACAGGTGCAGGCCGCTATCGCGCTGGATCGCACCCGGGTGATCTTCGACGGTAGCGAAAAATCCGTCAGCCTGAACATCAGCAACCAGAACAAACAGCTGCCGTACCTGGCGCAGGGCTGGCTGGAGGACGAAAAGGGCAACAAGATTCAGAGCCCGCTGGCGGTGCTGCCGCCGGTACAACGCGTGGAGCCGGGTAAGCCGAGCCAGGTGAAGATCCAGGCGCTGCCGGCGACCAAACAGCTGCCGCAGGACAGGGAATCGCTCTATTACTTCAACCTGCGCGAGATCCCGCCGAAGAGCGACAAGCCGAACACGCTGCAGATTGCGTTGCAGACGCGTATCAAGCTGTTCTATCGCCCGGCGGCGATTGCGCCGAAGCAGAATGCCGCGCCCTGGCAGGAACAGCTGACGCTGACCAAGCAGGGCGACAAGTACGTGGTGAATAACCCGACGCCTTACTACGTAACTATCGTGGACGCGGGCGCCAAAAAGGGCATAGCGGGTGTGAAAGACTTTGAACCGCTGATGGTGCCGCCGAAGGGCAGTGCGGCATTGGGTGCCAGCGCCGCCGCATTGGGCGCCGGTCCGGTGCTGACTTACATCAACGACTACGGTGGCCGGCCGCAACTGACGTTCAACTGCAGTAGCGCCACTTGCCAGGTAGTACCGGAAAAGAGCAAGTCGTAATGCTATCGGCTGCGGCGGGGAATCGGGAGGAATAAGATGCAATGGATGAGCAACAAACTGAAAAAACACCTGCCGGAGCGCCAGGATTTGCGCTATTACGGGTCCCTGGGCGGGTTGGCGCTGATGGTGCCGCTGACTTTAGGCGCCATGCTGTGGCTAATGCCGGCCGCGCAAGGGCAAGTCGCGGACAACTGGTACACCGACGGCGCCAATGGCGTATTGCAGGTGCGCGGAGCGTTAACGGAGAGCGCCTGTCGGCTGGAGATGGAAAGTGCGTGGCAAGACATCAGCCTGGGGGAGATCGGCACTGGGCGTCTGCAGAATATCGGTGACCGTGGCGCGCCGGTAGCCTTTGAGTTACAGCTGAAAGACTGCTTGCGCAGTCTGGCCGGTAGCCGGGATTCACGCACCGGCGCCTTAACCTGGGCCGAAAATCAGCCGGCGGTAACGGTGGCTTTCCGCGCGGTGCAGGATGCGGACAATCCGCGACTGGTTAAGGTGCAGGGCGTTGCCGGCCTGGGGTTGCGTCTTGAAGACGGCCGTGGTCAGGACGTGCGGCTGGGCGGCCGCGGCGAGCCGCTGCTATTGACGCCGGGGCAGAATACCTTGAGCTATAGCGTGGTGCCGGAGCGCACGGCGGCCCCTCTGGCGGCCGGAGCCTATCGCGCCACGGTGGATTTTAGCCTGAGCTATGATTGAGGAATCAAGGAACATGACGCATAAATTTAAGGCCGGTTGTTTCACCTCTTGGCGTAATGCGGCGATGTTTCTCCTTTGTGTGGGGATATCGCCACTGACCGGCGCGACCACCGTGACGGTCAGCGTTACGGTGCAGGTACCGCCGCCTTGTGTGATCAACGGCAATCGCACCATCGAAGTGGACTTCGGCGAGATCCTGACGGTTAGCGTGAATGGCAGCAATTATAAGAAAAAAGTGGATTATACACTGGAGTGTTCAGGTAGTAAGTCCAATGCTTTGCAGATGAAGATCCAGGGTAATGCGACCTCCTTTGATCCCACTGCGTTGCAGACTAACATCAGTGACTTCGGCGTGGCGTTACACGCCGATGGGCAGCCGCTTAATATTAATAGTTGGCTGAAGTTCACCTATTCGGATAATCAAACGCCATTATTAGAGGCGGTACCGGTAAAAAAAACGGGTAAGACGTTGCCCGGCGGCGCCTTTACTGCCGGCGCCACTCTGCTGGTGGCTTATCAATGAGGAAGGCGGCGATGAAAAAGCTTGGCATGGTTTGCCTTATCCTGTTGGGTATCACAGCTCAAGGGGCGACGGCGGACAACATGAGTTTTAAGGGAACACTGCGAGAGGATGTGCCCTGCGAGTTCAACGGCGGGCAGCCGATAAACGTCAATTTTGAGACGGTTGGTGTCAATAAAATAGATGGCGAGCGCTACAAAAAGTCATTTGCTGTTGATATAACCTGCCCCTCGGGTTTCGACGTTCCCTTTAAAATCAGCTACGTCGGTAATCCGAGTGATTTCGATGCCTCAGCGCTGGCGACCAATATTAACGGGTTGGGGATTAAGGCACAGTACCAGGTTAATAATGGATTCTCCGATCTTGCTGTCGGTGGCTATATGGGCGGTGTTGGCAGCGTTAAGCGTCATGTGAAAGTGGTGCCGGTTAAGAGCCCCAATGCGGTTTTAACGCCGGGTATGTTTAATGCGAATGCCTCGCTTCGTCTTGAATATTATTAAATCGAATTCACGGTGAATAATAAAAGACATCCATACTATTAACCAGGAGATGGGATGAAAAAGACTTTGCTGCCGCTGGCATTATTGTGTATTAGCCATGCCTGCTGGAGCGCGGCGCCCACGTTAGCCGTCAACTATAGCGGCGAACTGGTAGCGGAGCCCTGCGTTATTGCTCCCGGGGAAGAAAATATTGAGCTGGATTTTGGCACGGTGATCGATAAATATCTCTATCTCAACCAACGCACGCCAGGGAAAGAGTTTGTTCTGCAACTAATGGAATGCGATCTCAGCCTTGGCGAAACGGTAAGCGTCTCTTTCAGCGGCACGGAAAGTGCTGCACTGCCGGGGCTGCTGGCCATCAATAGCGGTGGCGCGAGCGGAATTGCTATTGGTCTGGAAAATACTGCCGGAGAATTGTTGCCCCTGAATAAACTTACCGGTAAGCAGCGGTTGCAGGCGGGAAGCAACAGAATCACGCTTAAAGCCTATGTGCGTGGTGAGCCTGAGGCGATAAAAAATAATACTATCAGCAGAGGCGTTTTTAGCGCTGTGGCAACGTTTTTACTGCACTATGATTGAAATCTATTGTAAGGGTGAAAGTTTATTATTTTAATGTTAGATAATTCGTCATTGGCTGATAACCTTATTCCCGGTTAGTTATTGAAAAGTAAGTAAGGAAAAAAGATGGGTGGTATTATATTGAGTTGCCTGAAACGGGTGGTTTTTTTTCTTCAATTATGTCGATGTTGGTATTTATGCCTGCTGCATATTCTTCTCCTTGGGAGATAGAACCAGAAATTGAACCAGCGATATCAGGCCTTTGGAAGATTAGAGCCAAGATAACGTCATGGGATATTTATAACACGACACCTAATCCACTTTACAATTGTAACGGTAACGCCTGTTATGTTTATATTATCCATCGTAGTGTCTGGGGACTTTCAACTCCCCCTCAGATGTCTATATATGTGCCCGAAGCTCGGGGGATTAAAACGCTAGGGGAGTTGGGCGATTATCTCAGACGACGAGGTGATCTTAATTGGACATATGTCCATAATTTAAAGGGGGGTGACACCTCTATGTCATGTGTCTTTCTTGGATATCCTAATCAGGGCCAGGGAGGTGCTGCTTATATTCCGATGCCAGGAGGTAAAGATTTTTGTCAGGTTAAAGTCAGCCCAACTTACTGCGGCGTTTATATGCCGAACGCGGAATTGCGGCATGGTTCACTCAGTTCGGATAAGGTCAACGGGAATATTGCCAGAACTTCATTATATGTGCAATGCACCGGTAATCTTCAAGCGCGGCTCATGTCGGCAGATCATTCCAGCAACATTTTTTTCAAAGGGGTTGGCGGTTTTCGCAGCGAGCTGAAATTAGACGGCACTGGTTTAGGTGAGGGGAAAGTTGTTAACGTTACACCCGCGGGCGTGTCATTGACCTTAACCTCTACGCTGGCAGGTTATGACGGCAGTATCGGTACATTCCGGGGGTCAAAAACTATAATAATTGTTTTACCATAGTTGATATTCTTCTTATTTCAGATGAGAGGAATTCTGTGGTTGTTTAAAAAATTAGATTAATAAATATATTCGTGATGGATATGTTTTAGGCATTTTTTAAAACGGGGTTTGTGCTTTTTATAATGATGGGATATAACCATTCATTTCCATTGTCACATTTCTAGAATAAAAACTGCTTGAGTAATCGATGTTCTCCATAGCCGCGTATCCATAGGATGGATGTTAACCGGGGTGATAAGAATGAATAGTATTAATATCGTTATCGACGATGAGAACCGTTATTTCGCTGAAGGCCTGCGGCTCAGCATTGAAAAATATGCGAAGAAAAACAATAAAACCGTCTGCTTTTTACCTCCGGGTGTTGTTGAGCCGCCTGATATGGTGCTTGCTTCCTCTCGGCGGCGCGCCCAGCGTTGGGGGAGATGCGCACCGCAGGTGATCACCGTTAAAGAAAGACCCATTTTAAAGGTGAAAGATGTAGCACGTGTGCTGTATCGCACGGACGATCAGATCAAGCTGTTTGAGTTGCTGAATGAGGCATTGTCTGGTTCTGTCTCTGTGCTTACCAAACGTCAGCCACTGACTCAGCGCGAACGGCAGGTCGTGAACTATCTCCGCTGCGGGTTCGATCAGTCGCAAACCGCCAGGCTGTTAGGCGTCAGCGTAAAAACCGTGCACAGCCATAAACGATCGGTCATGAGCAAGTTGATGTTAAACCGGAATCATGAGTTTATTTATTGGCTATTGTCCGAAGAGGGAGAATATTCTTAACCTTGATGAGGGATATTCTAATTCTTATTTTTTGTTATTCTGACGTCTCATGTTATTTTCAATTTTAATGAAATAGCTATGTGTTTTTAAATATATTAATGGCGTGAATATTAAATTTTAAAAGATAGTTCACAAGCACGTCGCACAGGTTGTGAAAGAAAATACTACAGGTTTATTAATGGCTATTTATCGATGAGCGGGGGTTAACCCTGCTTTTTTTGGCTCATAACGCGCTATGGCTTATGAGTTATGAAAAACTATTTATCAAGTGAATATTATATTTTGTGTGGTGCCGAGATGTACCCAGGGAAGGTAAAGTGGATCTTTTTTATCTGGCGATTTTTTTGTTTTTTCTGAGTTTATATGCGTTTTTCAAACACGATCAGCGCATGAAGAAAAGG
This sequence comes from Serratia sp. BNK-33-b, assembly GCF_048684565.1. NCBI lineage: Bacteria > Pseudomonadati > Pseudomonadota > Gammaproteobacteria > Enterobacterales > Yersiniaceae > Serratia > Serratia sp. BNK-33-b. The sequence continues at coordinate 4,610,132 of NZ_JBLQTZ010000001.1, read as the reverse complement.
CGATTGGCGATAGGTGGAAGAGGGCATTAGCCGCAACAGGAAACCGGTACAGGGTCTGCCGCACAGAGAAATAAATACAAACGGGTAATTCAATAAACAAGGAGAAGGACATGATGAGAAAAAAAATCGCATTACTGGGTTGCACACTGCTGATGTGTTCGCAGCTGGCTCAGGCCAAGCTGGTGATTGAAGGCGGTCTCAATGGCAATACCGGCAGCGGCGGCGGAACTTCCGTTGACGTGAGCATTAACGGCAGCACTAACGGCAACAACGGCACCGGTGTAAACGTTGGCGGTTCGCAAAAGCCGGATTCTAGCGCCAGCCAACTGCAAAAAGACATTTACGCGTCAATTTGCGCCAGCCCGTTTATGAAAAAATACGCTTCGATTTGCCAGTGAGCACCTCGGTGAAAGAAAAGCAAAAACCCAGCCATAGGCTGGGTTCTCTAAATAGGGGGCCCGGACTCGGACAACCGGCGCTGGCTGGCCCGCAGGGTGAGGCCCTTGGCCGAATAATCGAACGCAGTTCGATGGAGAGTCCGTACCTCAGAAAGCGAAAAACCCGCCATAGGCGGGTTCTTCTGAAGATGGTGCCCGGACTCGGACAACCGGCGCTGGCGCCGCGTTGAACAGCGCTTTAGCGCTGGCCCGCAGGGTGAGGCCTTTGGCCGAATAATCGAACGCAGTTCGATGGAGAGTCCGTACTCCAGAAAGCGAAAAACCCAGCCATAGGCGGGTTTTTCTGAATAGGGTGCCCGGACTCGGACAACCGGCGCTGGCGCCGCGTTGAACAGCGCTTTAGCGCTGGCCCGCAGGGTGAGGCCCTTGGCCGAATAATCGAACGCAGTTCGATGGAGAGTCCAGTCCCTGAAAAGCAAAAACCCAGCCATAGGCTGGGTTCTCTAAATATGGTGCCGGACTCGGAATCGATGCTTACTATTAACTTATTGATGTATATGTATTATTTTTAATTTGGTGATTTTTGTACCCTCATTTGTACCCTCGGTCCGTTTGCATTGATTCTGGTGACTCGAATTTGGGTTCAGGTACGAGGTGGTAAGGTTGCAGGAAAATAGCGGGCAACTATTTCGTTCATCTTATCAATCAAATCAGAGCGTTTAAAGATAATATGCCCAGTGCCTTTCTGGAAGTAACGTATCTCAACATACTCGTCTTCGTAAACGGAAGCGTGCTGTTTGCAGATATGAGCATCCAGCCTGACGGAAAGATCGTTGCGATTCTCCGGAACAGGTTTACCATCCAGCAGATTAAGCATACGATCTAAATCCGCTAACTGCTCACGTCTGCGCCCATGACGGAAGTGAAATCCCCAACGGTCATATTGTACCAGACCATCAACGATGATCTTCTTCCCGAACTTGCAGGGGCTGTTGCTCTTGTAATCCCAGCTTAGTCCCTTAAACACGTTAATGATCCCCCGCTCGAACACCTCCGCTTTACTCTGATGTAGCTGCTCGAAGGTGCTGAGAATATTCTCTTCACTTACAGCGGGAATATCGTCCTTTTCCAGGCTGTTTGAACCGTACCGGGTTTCTTGGAGACTAAACTCTCAGTGAAAGGAGACCCAAAATGAAATCACCATCCGCCAAACGCTATCCCCCTGAACTGCGTGAGCGCGCTGTCAGAATGTTGTTGGAACACCGTAATGAGTATGACTCTGAGCCGGATGCCATTCGTGCCATATCGTCAAAAATCGGGTGCCATTACGACACCTTACGAGCCTGGTTGCGCCAGCATAAAAATGATGCCAGTGGTGGTGTCAGCCCCGTCAACACTGATGATGGCGGACTGAGCACCAATGAGCGCCAGCGTTTAAAAGAACTGGAGCGTGAAAATCGGGAGCTACGCCGCAGCAATGATATATTGCGCCAGGCCTCAGCTTATTTTGCCCAGGCGGAGCTCGACCGCCACTGGAAAAAATAATGCCACTTATGCAGTGTCTGAGTGGTACACACGGGGTCGGGCCGGTATGTCGCGAACTGGATATTGCCCCGTCGACATATTACTGGCATCAGCAACGCCGGCTGTATCCTGAGAAATGTAGCCAACGAGAAAAGTGCGATGCTCAAATCAGCCAGGAGATAAAACGCGTTTACGAAGAAAATTACAGTGTCTATGGAGCACGAAAAGTCTGGCGTCAGTTGCTCCGCGAGGGCTTTAGCGTTGCCCGGTGTACTGTTGAACGCCTGATGAAAATAATAGGTCTTCGGGGCGTACTCCGTGGCAAAGTCATCAAGACCACGATCGGTCGCAAAACAGCGGCAGCAGCGGATCTGGTAAACCGCCAGTTCGTGGCAGAACGTCCCAATCAGCTTTGGTGTGCAGATTTTACGTACGTTAGCACCTGGCAGGGCTTCGCCTATGTGGCGTTCATAATCGATGTGTTCGCGGGCACGATCGTTGGCTGGCGGGTCTCATCGTCGATGGAAGCAAGGTTCGTGCTAGATGCTCTGGAACAAGCTCTGTGGGCACGTCGCCCCTCAGGTACAATCCATCACTCGGACAAGGGCTCCCAATACGTGTCACTGGCGTACACCCAGCGGCTGCAGGAGGCGGAGCTGTTGGCGTCGACAGGCAGCACAGGCGACTCTTACGATAATGCCCTGGCCGAGAGTATCAATGGCCTTTACAAAGCGGAAGTGATCCACCGTAAGAGCTGGAAAAACCACGCGGAAGTGGAGCTTGCGACACTGGCGTGGGTGGACTGGTTCAACAATAGAAGGTTACTGGAACGGCTAGGACACATACCGCCGGTAGAAGCTGAAAATGCCTATTATGCTTCCAGTACAAATAATGGTCTGGCAGCCTGAGCTTCCGGACTAAAAACTCTCCAAAAAAACCGGGGCGGTTCACTATTTCACGCACCCGGTTGCTCAGTTTTTCCTGCAGGGCGTGGATCAACGCTTCCTGTTCGGCCAGGCGCTGTTTCAGCAGAAGGATGTCGTCAGAAGAGGTGTCCACGCCGGGCTCATACTGGGTGCTAGGTTATTGGCCCGACAGAACCGTTGCCAGTCGTCGCTGCCGTACTGGCTGCCCTGGTCTGAGTGCACGATGACTTCGCTGTCCGGTTTACGTCGCCAGACCGCCATCATCAGCGCATCCAATGCCAGTTCGCGTGAGAGGGTCGGCTTCATCGACCAACCCACCACGTTACGGGCAAAGAGGTCGATAACCACCGCCAGATACAACCATCCCTGCCAGGTCCGGATATAAGTGATGTCGGTGACCCAGACCTGATTGGCCCGAACAACGGTAAACTGCCGCTGTACGCGATTGGGCGCTATCAGTGACGGTCGTCCTCGGGTTCCGCGTGGCACTTTATAACCATGTATAGCCTGAATCTTGTTTTTCCTCATGATTTTGGCAACCCGGTTTCTGCTGCACACTTCGCCAATTTCGCGAAGATCGCCATGAACCCTGCGATAACCGTAAACTCCACCACTCAGCGCATAGGCGTCGCGGATGAGTTCCAGCAGTCGCTGGTTATCCTTTTCTCCGGCGGATACAGGGTTATGGAGCCAGACATAAAATCCGGCACGGGCAACCTTAAGGACCCGACACATCGTAACAATCGACCAGATTTCACGGTGATCGTTGATAAAGCGATACTTCAGTCGGGCTCCCTTGCAAAGTACCGCGCTGCCTTTTTCAGAATATCCCGCTCTTCCTCAGCGCGTTTAAGCTGTGCTTTCAGCCTGAGAATTTCTGTTCTGGCATCAAGTAAATCCTGTGCCTGCTGTCCACTGTTGTCAGGCTTAACAGCCCGGAGCCATTTATAAAGGCTGTGCGCCGACACGCCGAGCCGTTCAGATACTTCAGCGATGGAATAGCCCCACTCGGTGATCTGGCGGACGGCCTCTTCCTTAAATTCAGGGGTAAAACGTGGCGTGCCCATAGACTCCTCCTATGCTCAAACTATAGGGCAGATTTGTCTACGGGCTCGGGGGCACTCCAGTCTTTTATTTCACCCATGAAATACCTCAATTAGTAAATGGGGATGGGATGACCGCCTAACAACTTAAAGCCACCATACAATTGCAGGGAGGTATTTCCTGTCAATTGACGCTAACTGCGGGTGATTATGCATCCAGCGTTTAACATGAGCTCTCGACTACAATCCGCTCATTCCTTTCACCCTTGACAGTCACCCTCTATCGTTAACAAGCTATAACTGCATGTTCTTCGACAGGCACGGCGCGGCTTGGTTTTCTCAGCAACTTCCAGGTCGTGCCACCCAATGGCAGCCAAGGCCATAATTATTGTCCGCTCCGCAGGCGTTCACCTCACAGGTTTTGGTTGCCACCCAATGGCTGCTCATTTCAGACAGAGGGTGCGGGGGTTATCTTTACATCATCTTTACCGACGTGCGGATACCCACGCATTGAAATGAGCGGCCACCCAAATAATGGTGACCTTCAGCTTAACCAGCTAACGGGCGTTGGCACACATATCGTGGGCTGAAGGTCGCCACTCAAGAATGGCAGCATCTGGGTTAACGTAACTCTTCTCGGGGTTCGGATATAAGGGCGATCAGGTGCTGCCAACCCATCGATGGTGACGTCTGGATAATTTGCAGGGTTCTTATTCGTCGTGCCCGTCCCGGTCCTGCAGCCTGGACGTTGCCGCCCCTATTGACACCGCTCAACTTCCTTTTTTACTTTTCGGCTGCTTGCATAAGCATGATAAGCATGGCGTGGCGTTATTCACGAGATTGGTGACGCTGCGCCACCCAATGGCAGGGCTTGTCAGTAACGACCTCAGCGCTCAAAAACATACTGACGTTGCCCTGCCACCAAACAATGGCGACGTTCGGTCAATTCGCAAGGCAAATGCGCCGAGTCGTTAACCTCTTGCGCACCGAGCGTTGCCACCCAATGAATAGTGGATAATGACGTGATTCATGAAAAAGTACTTTTCTCGTACCCTACCTTGATACGGGAGGGAATGATCGCAAATGGGCAATATTTACCTGATGCAATGATGTATGGCATTGTTCTCAATAAATGCCATACAATCGTAATTACTGCTGGCTTTATCACCGCTATTGACAAATTGGGCTTATATTGGAATGAGATTGATATCAAGTTAAATGATGTGTCAATACTTTCTCCCAGTAATCAGCAAAAAGGCAGTGCCAACATTCTACTTGCTCATCCCGCATCGAAAACTCAACAGATAGCCATTGTGTCATTTCGCCTGCGAGAAATTAGACTAACGAGCTCAGATTTATATACGGTAGTGGTTTCACTACACGGCAGTGATTCTGACGGCAACAAGGGCAATTTGCTGGACACGAAAGAATGTGGGTTCTTTGTTGTCGGAGAAGATGATAATGGGTGAGGTATTCCAACTAGTACAGAAAACAACCGCAATTGCAAATTCCCCTCTCCCCCATCATACTACCAAGCAAGGCGGTGGCGGTGGCGGTGGAGGCGATAACATGATTGGAAGAATTCAGAAACTCGAAGATGACGTACAAAGCATGAAAACTGACCTTGCCGTCATAAAGTCAAATTATGCAACAAAAGCAGATGTAAGCGATGCTAAAACGAGCATAATTCTTTGGGTTATCGGTGCTGTGGTTTTCTGCTGTGGTTTTCGCGCAACTAATCCCTGTGATTCCAGAAATCATAAAAATCTTCACTGAGTAAGCATTTAACCCGGCCATTAGTGAACTGCACCCCAAAATCCTGAGCCATACAGAAACAGAATTTCGGCATGACCTACACTCCCTGAACGGAGGTGGTGCCGATGACAAAATAACGATTCACCGAAGAGCAGATTGAAGCCGGCCGAACTGGGTACGTCGGTGCCTGAGATCTGCCGTAAGTTGGGCATTTCTGATGCCACGTTCTATACGTAGCGCAAGAAATACAGTGGTATTTCGCCCTCTGAGTTGAAGCACATGCGCCAGCTGGAAGAGGAAAACCTGCGGCTGAAGAAACTGGTGGTCGATCTGAGCCTCGACAAGGCGATGCTGCAGGACGTGCTGGCAAAAAAGACCTGACGCTGGCACGGCTGCACGAATGGGGCCGGGACCTGCAGGCACGTTATGGGGCCAGCGAAAGGCAGGTCTGTTTTGCGCTGCGGGTTAGTCGCAGCTCGTTTCGCTATCGCTCCGTGGCGGCCGATGACAGTGCGCTGCGCCTGCGTATCCGTGAGATCACAGAAACCCGCGTGCATTACGGATACCGGCGGGTTCACATCTTACTCAGGCGGGAAGGCTGTCAGGATAACCATAAACGTATTTACCGTCTTTACCGTGAACAGGGACTGTCCCTACGTCTCAAAAGACCGCATCGCAACAAATCAGCAGCGCCACCAGCCACAGCCTCAGGGCTGTATCCGAACCATGTCTGGGAATCTGTGTTGGGCAGAATCTGTGCTCAACGGAAGTCGTTGAAATGCTGAATAGCATCACCCTCAGTCGCTCGCTTCCCCGGTTGCTGAAAATGGATAATGGCTCTGAATTTGCGGGGGAAATGCTGGATAAGTGGGTGTATGAGCGTGGGATCCGTATTGATTTTTCCCGGCCGGGAACACCAACAGATAATGCCACAGTGGAGTCATTCAACGGAGTGCCCCCACAGCGTTTGTTGCTGCGGATCGATCGCTATTTTGGCGGCGATCGCCGGTTTGATCTGCGTTTCAATCAACTGCAAAAATGCATCAGCGCCTCCTCCGGCCCGCAGCGGTTTCTTCATGCTTGCCGGCAGAGGGAGCGTATAGTCGTAGGCGCGGCCGGCGGCATCGATGCGCAGGTCGTTGTCATAGCCGATCATGACCAGCACCGGCGGCCGCTTCGCCGCCGCCAGTTTTGCCAGCAGGGCAGCCTTCAGCTCCATCAGCACCGCATTGCCGTCGAGGAAATAAATCGTTGGATAGCCTTCAGGTACAGGGGCCTGGCGCGGCTGGGCGATGCGGTGGTTGAGGCTGGATTACCAGTCAAAAGTGCAGTAGGTCGCCATCCGCATCCAGGTACAGGATGTGGATGCCATAGCGTTGCATCAGCGTGATGACCAGACGGCGACAGGCTCCTGAGAGCCCAGTCGCTTTCAGATGCAGCTCCGGGTGGTACCGGGCATTGAGCCGGAGCAGATAGCCGTAGCCGGTATCGTGTATCCAGTCGCAGTGACCGCATTCAGTGGCGGGTGATGATGCTTGCGCCAGTATCAGGCTGTCCTCCAGGGTAATATGCGCGGTACTGCAGCATATGCCCGGCAGGCATACCGAAGGGGCCTGCGGCGCCAGTTCCCCCGACGAGCTGGTGGCAGAGGTTAATGTCATGGTTTTGGTTGTCCTGCTGAGTGTGGGTTACCAGTCAAAAATGGCAAAGTCGGGTAGCAGTTCACCAAAGGCATCCAGATGAATAATACCAACGGCGTAGCGACGCATAAGCGTCACCACTAACCGGCGGCAGGCTTTCGACAGGCCGAGGCGTTTGAGGCGTAAGACCGGATACGACCACGCTTCCAGGCGGAGCAGATAGCCGGATCCCGAAAAATGAATCCATTCCGACTCGCCAAAATCCTGCTCCTGATGCGACAGTGAATACAGCAGCGAATTGTCTTCTGCCGTGATGTGCGCGGTACTGCAGCAGATCCCCGGCAATGACGTAAAGGGAGGAAGCGTCGATTCAATGATGACCTTACCCGGTTCATCAGCGATCTGCAGCGTACAGCCGTTGTCACAGACCACATTGATCAGGTCAGCCAGTTCAATCCCGTCGATATCTACGGCGATCCGGCCCATGTTGAGTGCCAGTACGTTGATGCTATCGGCTTTAACCGTCAGGGATAACTTCATTACTGCACCTCGCGATATTTGCCTGTGGTGATGTCGGTCACCACTTTGTACCCGCTGCGGGTCATCAGCCCGGTGGCTTTCCGAGCCCGGAGAATATCGATACTGCTGATAAGCGGTGACTGTGCTTCCGCGCTAAAACCATGGCGATCGGTACGCACTAGGTCATATTTTTCCACGATAAAGTTCACCGCGTCGTACAGTGAGATCCCGGAGTTGATGTGGCCCTCGATCACGCCGTCGTTGCCAAACGGCGTATCGTTGAGCGTCAGGCCGTAGTGTCTATCCAGCAGGTGGCTCAGGAGGCGCTGCCAGATCTCTACCGGTGACGGACGCGGATAAGCCTCCCGCATTGAGGATAGTGGTTGGGTTTGTATTGGTTAATAAGGCAGCGCCAGCCGTTACGACAACGGGGACTGCCGCTTGGTGGTATCGCCTGTACCAGACGACGGTGTGATGGAGGGGAGTTAGCTTCTGGCTGACGACTGTCCGCTGATGATGAGGGTATTGTTGCTGCCTTCCAGACCCACCGCGTTTTGGGCATTCCGGATATCTGCTGGCGTGAGCCGTGGCGAGACGGGCAGGAGTGATTTTCCCCGATTATCAATACGCTCCAGGTCGCAGTATTCAGCAACCTCGTTCAGGGCATCAATTCATTCCTGAATGGCATCGTCATCGCCAAACGGCGTGTCGTTGAGGGTAATGCCGTAGTGACGATCCAGCAGATATGTCAGGAGGCGCTGCCACACGTAAATCGGTGATTTATGGGTTAACCGCTCAATCTCTGCGGCCCGTTTTGCGGAGACAGGATAAATTCTCATCGTTGGGTTCTCTTTGTGGGTGAGTGGTACTACGGTAAGGTTTATGCGGTTGTTGCTGGCGTCGGGTAAATCGCTATATAGAAGTACCCACAACTGCCGAGGGTATCCGCGTCACAGGTCAGCCCTTTTGCATACAACGTGACGCCGTACGGGCGACGTGGGTCAAGTTCACCGAGGGTCAGCTTCAGCTCAAGCAGCTTAAGCAACAAAGGAAATGCCCGGTCAAGGTGACGTAAATCCTCGTCACTGAAGGTGCCGGTGATGCTGGCGCGTTCAGCCAGGTAATGCAGGTGGTTCCCCTCCTGGACCAGGCGTGCGCCAAAACACGGGGTGATGTTGCGCTGCAGGCCCCAGCGCGACGCGTCCATATTGTCATTTGTGGCAGGGATATCAGGCATGGTTAAACCTCGCTAAAAAGTGGATTGAGAATGGGTTAACGGTGACGGGGTCAGCCGAAGCGCTGACCGGATCCGGTGAAGGTGTATTGACCGGTACGGATGAGCTGGTCTGTTACGACATCAGAGCTCCGCCATTCGTAATCGCTTTCCAGCCAGCCATATAACCAGCGGGCCAGCTCCCGGATAGCGTCGGTTACCGCGTCTTCACTGTCTGCGGTCATGCACTGCCCGGAGGGGCTGTGACGTTCGACGGTGATGGTCATACCGCTTTCATGGCAGTACCGTCCATAAGGAAATATACCGGCTGCCCGTTGAAGATATTAAACGGGAAAAAGAGGTCATTAATGCGTTAATGGGTCTGGCGGAGAGGTCGGGGATTGACGGTGCCTCCGTCAGAGCCTTTATTCAGGTGCAAATAGACGTCGCGAAAGCGGTGCAGTATCGCTTTCGCGCCGACTGGCTTTCGGCGCCGGAGCCCCACTGGCACACCAGAACGCTTGAGGTAGTCAGGAAAGAAATATCCTCCCTTAATGTTAACATGATGCCTCTTCTCTCTGAGGTCGTTTCAAACGCCAGACTGGATATGACCGCGTTCACCGGGAGCATATCCGCCCCCCACGTCACGGCGGGTGATGCAGAAAAGATTGTGGCAGCGATAAGACGTATCCATAAACGGCACTCTGGCTGAGCCTGAATGCGTTATGTGCAGTGCCCGTCAACTGGTTCAGCAGGTGATGGACACTGCGCGGGGGTATGTTCCGTGGTCATGACAGCGACGCTGTCTTTTCAGGGACATCTACACCACCTGACAACGAGTCATTTTTCATCTGGCGCATAAACAATGTACAGACAAGGGGTGCTGTTTTGAAAGACCGATGCGACGATGCAATTCATGACAGGGCTGTAATCTATCTGATAAATCTGGTCGCCAAGCTGAGTATCAATAGGAAGCGGGATTTCGTTCTGAAGAGTGTTAGATGTTAAATTAACCACCTGAATAGCTCTATCCCGGGCCAGATACATCAGTTGTTTTTTTTGATTAATGATGGGAGAGAATGCATAAGCACCATGCTCCAGGTCAAACTGGCCAAGAGGGTTGTGAGATTGTGAGTCGAATAATTGTATTGTACTGACGTGTTCTGATGATTCTGGTTTGGAAAAGTCTATGAGGACATACAAAGTATCCCTAGAGTCGTCAATGGCCAACCCCATAATTTGCATAATCCAGTCAGGCTTTGGTATCAGTGGAATGGAATCAATAAAACTGTCAGTTGTGTCATCATAGCAGAGGATAGCGCCAGATGTTGTTTGCATCTGATCGGCAATATATAATCTCCTGTATTTACTTATGGCTGCATTAACATTTTGAATATTGTTTACTCTGTCATCGACATAAATCGTTTTTTTATACTCTTTGCTTTTTGCATTGATCACCACATAACCACTTCGGAACCTGTTTATGCTTGCACCAAAATAAACCTCTTCATTATTATAGTCATACATTGATGTACAGAACGACGTTTTAAGTTTTACGTCATCAGGTAGCTGAATTTCTGTTTCACTGGAAAATCCACGGCCACTCAGAGAGGAATAAGTAATATAGCCATTAAAGTCTGAATCGCCAATGTCATAATAGGGATAGGAGCCATTAAAAGAGATACTGAACTCACCCTGACAGCATATTGTATTAATCGTTCGGTTTTCAGTGTATTGGTGATGAACTATTTTGTTAACTTTATCTCCGGATAACAAGTCAATAATGGCCACATCTGTATAAAAGGGAGTGGATGTGTTATCAGTGTCGGCACCTGGAATGTAAAAAGCATTTTGTAGTACAGATACAGAGCCGCCTTTAATTCCTTCAGAATAGAACTGCGCAGGTAAATTTATAGGGCCGTTTATTTTTGACATGAAAAACCTCGTGTAAATTTAATAAAAATTAACGCACTATCCATATTTTTACTTTATAAGTATCAAAACGGGAGAGAGAGGAGTCAACCATACCGAGGATTTTTAAAATAGGTTGTTGACCCAGGTCATTCTCTTTCGTACGTGGCAGCACGCCATGGTTACATAGGCGTAACCTTCATACCTGTAACCTGCTGCTCCCCATACCTGTGCTGACAGAGCATGGCTGGGGTGATATTACCAGACAATGTCAGTCGAACGTGGCCAACGGTGACCTCACAGTGCTGACCTGTATCTTGCGGTGGTATTTGTGCTGAGATTGCCGGGGCAACAGCTAGTGCAGATCTGGAATATTCAGTTGTCATGACCGGAATGACGTTGTCATTGATAATGGTATGTGAGCCGAGAGCCTCAATGACAGGGTCGCCAATCAGGTGTCGATAGTGCTGAACAGCAAGGTTGCCATTAATGCTATTTTTGCGGGCAAGTGTTCATTATCGACATTCTTACATCTTTTTCGCCCAGTTCACGATCGGCAAAGATGCCCTTTTCATCCGGGGAACTGACGCTGCTGCTGCAACTGCAACTGGCGGCTGCCGTGGAGCCGGGTAACGCAAACAGCAGGGCGAAAGCGATGCGGGTGACTTCAGTGAACGGTGAACATGGTGCCATGACAATCTCCCTTTATTCAGTGCCAGTATCCGGTATGTGTCCTGACGGGAGGCCGCTGGCGTCAACCCTGTCTGTTTACGGTTTGTTGATATGTCTGGACAGTGATCTTTCCCCGTTGTTAAGCCTTCCGCCAAGCATAAAGCTGATCGGTTGTCCGTGAGGATTCTGAAGGGGGCTGAGAATGGTGGAATTAAGCGTGGGGACAGGGAATCACGAGACGAGTGTAACAACCGGAAAGCGGCAACGTGCCAACCGTGAACAGCGGCAGTTGCAGACGCTGCAGGATATCGGGATTGACGGCGTCGCTGACTTTTCCGAGACTCATCTACACCACCTGACAACGAGTCTCATGTTTCTTCTAGCGCATAAACAATGTACAGACAAGGGGCGCTAATCACCGATGCGACGATGGCCGGGTGCAGACAGTCCCAAGATCTGGTATCCAATATTTTTATGCGGTTTCACGAACTGAAAAATAATCATGATTACGCAGGGGTATGATGGATGTATCGCAATGCGCTGTGGGAGAAATCCGTAATGATAGAATCACAGCACCTTGACAAGTGCTATCTCCCTTGTCCATACATTTTGATAAATAGTCATCCTGGTATGGAGTACACAATGAAAACTGGTGCTAAAGGCCTTAATCTGATGAAGCATGTTGATTTTGTGTGGGCAGGGCTCCCATCCCGTCAACTGAAAGTGCAATCGATTGATAGCTGACGTCAATCAGGTATGGTGGCGTGTTTTTACAGAAGAATCATGAATTGTTTTTTATTCTCCTGTGAAAAATTGTTTGTTGTTTTTTTAGTCGGTGTTTTTTGTAACCTGAGAAGGAATGATATCATGGCTATTACCGCAGACGAAATCGCAGTGCAGTATCCAATCCCAACCTATAGGTTTGTTGTCACTCTGGGTGATGATAAAGTTCCTTTTACCAGTGCCTCTGGACTGGATATTAATTATGACACTATCGAATACCGGGATGGGGCAGGTAACTGGTTCAAAATGCCTGGCCAGCGACAGGCCACCAGTATTACTCTCAGTAAAGGAGTTTTCCCCGGTGAAAATGCACTTTACGCTTGGATTAACTCCATTCAGCTTAATCAGGTCGATAAAAAAGATATTATCATTAGCCTGACTAATGATGCGGGAACGGAAGTGCTTATGAGTTGGAATATTAGTAATGCTTTTCCCACGTCACTCTCGTCACCTTCTTTCGATGCCTCAAGCAATGAGATTGCCGTACAGCAGATCACCCTGATGGCTGACCGTGTGAGTATTCAGGTAGCCTGAGTACTGACTCACCCTGAATCACAAGCTTCACTTATCAGCCATATGCAGACTGGTGTAAATCAGGGGCGGTAGCGTGGGCGATTTCCCCAATGTGAATGCATGACATGTCCCGACAAAGGGTAATCCTGAGATGACAGTAAATGTAAACTATCCTGGCGTTTATATATCAGAATCAGATAGAAGTGGTGTATTTGTCTCTCAGGGTAACATTATAATACCGTTGTTTATTAGTTTCGGTTCGAGGTATCCCTCAAATAAAGGTATTCTTTGTTTTGATAATCGTCAGGAGTTAGATAACTATGGTGTGCATTATGGGTATGCGTACTATAACTCTCTGTCTGCATGGTTTGCTGCAGGCGGAGGAAAATGTTATCTGGCTCAGACTGGGGACATTGAAACGGCCGTGCAAAAATACGATGAGATTAATCTCATTGTCTCTGCGGGTTTTGCAGGGTATCAAAGTTATAATCATGATATGGACAGCCAAGCTGCTGTGATTACTGCTGTCGATAATCTGGCAGCTTCCGGTAAACCTGTATTTGCGTTACTTGATGGTCCTCAGCGGGTAATAACGTCCTCTGATTCTGCTGAAGTCATTATGAAGGATTTTAGCGCAACCCCTCATGCTGCTGTTTTTTATCCATGGTGTCGCTCTGATTCTGTAGAGTTTCTTGCACCGAGTATCGTTGTTGCGCTTGCGATAGTGAAAAATGACAGTATCCGTGGCGTCTGGAAAGCGCCGTGTAATATTGCTATCAACGGCATTACCTCGATTTATTCTGTCACTGATGAGCTGCAGGGGAAATTTAATCAGGGCAAAGTGCTGAATATGCTCCGGACGTTCCCCGACACGGGTACCGTGCTGTGGGGTGCACGTACCTTAGAAGACAGTGATAACTGGCGCTATATCCCGGTACGTCGGTTATTTAATATGGTGGATACAGATATCAAAAAACTGCTCCGCAAACTGATATCCGAGCCAAACAGTCAGCCTACCTGGCAGCGGGCAAAATCGATCGTGGATAATTATCTTCACCGTTTGTGGCAGCAGGGGGCTCTGGTGGGGAATACGCCGGAGTACGCATGGTTTACCGCCATTGGTAAGGACACCACCATGACGGATGATGATATTTATCAAGGGAAATTGGTTATCAAAATCGGCCTGGCCGCAGTGCGTCCTGCTGAATTTATTATTCTGCAGGTCAGTCAGGATATCTCTCAGTACATATAGGGTTCGAGGAAAATATAATGTCTAATGTTACCACGACGTTTCCGGGTGTTTATATTGACGAAGACGCATCTCCTGCAGTTTCCGTCAGTCAGGGCGCGACAGCAGTTCCACTGTTTATTGGTAAATTTTCTGCATCGGATGACAACTATAAAAAAATAATTACCCGGGTCAGTAGCTGGCTGGATTTTTGCCAAAAATTTACAGTTGATATTGCACTACAACTTTACTTTCAGAACGGTGGTGGTGCTTGCTATATTTATCCCCTTGAGGATGCAACGGATACTGCTTGCACCTCTGGGTTGCCCGATATGATTGATAAAGTCGGTGATATCACCCTGTTTGTCGTATCTGAAAATGATGTTACATACAAGTCAACGGTCTATGGAATCCTGACCCCTTCACTGACGGTGAATAAAGGCTATTTTCTGCTGGCTGACTCCCATGATGGTACGCCGCCTGCTGGCCTGGGGGATAATGCGCATATTGCAGTGTATTACCCTCCACTTATTCCGGTTTCCAGTGCCTCTTCAACTGTCAGTGCGTCCGCGGTGATGGCGGGGGTATATTGTCGCACGGACCGTGAACGCGGCGTGTGGAAAGCCCCGGCTAACGTGGAACTGGCTGGGGTGAGTGATGTCAGTTTTCGTGTCACCGATGATACTCAGAGCCAGATGAATCAGCTCGGCGTCAATGCGATCCGCTATTTCAGCGATCGGGGCGTTATCGCGTGGGGAGGCCGTACTCTGAAGCCTGATGATGATAACTGGCGCTATATTCCGGTACGTCGCCTGTTTGATACCGCTGAGCGTGATATCAAAAAAGCCATGCGAGCCATGGTATTTGAACCTAACAACGCATTGACCTGGAAAAGGGTAAAAATCGCTATCGAAAATTATCTGCATGGTATCTGGCTACTGGGGGGGTTGGCTGGTAACAAAGCAGAAGAGGCCTACAGTGTGCAAATCGGCAAAGACCGCACCATGACCACGGATGATATCAATCAGGGAAAAATGATTGTGCAGGTGGGTATGGCTGCGGTGCGTCCTGCTGAATTCATCATCCTTCAGTTTACCCAGGACATGTCTCAGTAAAGAGATCTCTTTTCCGACCGTTGATAAGTGATAAGGATACTGTGATGGCGATGGTTCTTCCTGGAGTGTCGTACCATGACTCTCTGTTAACGCAAGCGACAGATGACGATCCTGTGACGATGCCTCTGTTTATTGGTTATACCCTTCCTGGTATGACTGCTCCGATGATGCAGCCCTTTAGTGTAGGCTCCTTGACGCAGGTTAGCACTTATTTTGGACCATGTGGGACGCTGGCTTATTCCCTGCGCCACTTCTTTGAAAACGGTGGGCTGCAGTGTTATGTGTTGTCTCTGGGGCCCGGGAAGGTAGAATCCGTCGAGCGTCTGAAGGATTTAATTGCCGCATTACAGACGACACGAATTCTGGACATTATTTTAGCGGATGAGCAGACAGGGCTGGTATTAGTACCGGAACTGAGCGAGTTAAATGATGTTATCGTTTCCTCCTTTCCTGAGGACAATTTTGGCACGGGCGTGGTTGATACCGCCTCGCTTTGGTATCAGGGATGGGAAGCGGTCCTGACCTTGTGTCGTCAGGATCAGCAACGCTTTGCGTTGCTGGAATTACCGGAGGATCCGGCGCAGGCCGTGGCGCTCACCAAACAGTCTTTTTCTGCGGATCTTTGTCAATGTGGGGCCGCTTGGTGGCCGCGGCTGGAAACGTGCTACAGGGATGAGACGTTGGCGTATGTGCTGTTGTCCCCTCTCCCGGCAGTCGCGGCGGCCATTCAGCGCTCAGCCTGCGATAAAGGTGTCTGGAAGGCTCCGGCCAATATCACTCTGAACAGTACGCTCCGACCTACCCAAAGTATCTTAACGTCTCAGGTGTTACTGGGTAGCCGGGGTGTTTCCTGCAACCTGATCCGCAGTTTTGTCGGGAAAGGCGTTTGCTTATGGGGATGTCGGACCTTAGTGGATGGGGACAACACTGACTGGCGTTATATCCAAACCCGTTTACTGGTCAACAGTGTGGAACGTTACTTGAGCAAACTGGCCCGTGCGTATCTGTTTGAGCCGAATAATTCCCAAACGTGGATGAAGTTAAAGGGACAGGTCTGGACGTGGTTGCGCCAGCAATGGCTGGCTGGGGCTTTTTTTGGCACCGTGGAGGATGATGCTTTTTCGCTCAGTATCGGGTTGAATGAAACTATGTCGGAAGATGATATTCTCTGCGGGAAGATTATCCTGCAGGTAAGTCTGGCTTTGCTGGCACCCGCGGAATTTATTGATATCAGCCTGGCGCTGGATCTGCGTAATGGCACTGCCAGCACGCAAACCGGAGTTCAGTCATGATGAATACGCCTGCTGTCTCTCATCGTTTTATCGTCAATTTTTTGTTTAACGACATTCCTAATCCGTTTGACATCGCGTTCCAGCGCGTATCGGGCCTGTCACGCACGCTGGAGGTGAGTCAGTATCGGGAGGGCGGCGAAAACGCACGTAATCTCTGGCTAGCCGAGCAGGTAAACCACGGCAGTCTGGTGCTGGAGCGGGGAGTGATAAATGCCTCTCCCCTGACTATGCAGTTTGATCGCGTTTTACGCCGGGAAAGTACGCAGTGGGCGAATGTGGTTATCATGCTGCTGAATGACCTGGCATTGCCGGTGACCACCTGGACGCTTAGTCATGCACTGCCGGTGCGCTGGCAGATGGGCGATTTGGATGCCAACAGTAACGCTGTGTTAATTAACACTCTTGAGCTGCGCTATCAGGATATGCGCGTGCTGGGGATAAAGCTATGACCGTTGAGATTCGTGAGTTGATCATACAGGTTGAGGTCACGGAGAGTGCGCCGATCGGGGGCACCTGGCCGTTGGCAGAACACCGTGAGTGGGACGCACAACGTTGGGTGGAAATTATTAAACAACAGGTGCTGGAACAACTACTGGAAAGGGGGCGTCAGTGAGCTTGCTTACATGTGGTTTGTCAAAGCTGACCATTAATGCATGGAAGGATCGTGAAGGGAAAATCCCTGCGGGCAGCATGAGCGCGATGTACAATCCAGAGAATATTCAGCTGGATTATCAAACTCGTTTTAGCACAGAAGACACCATTAATCAGGTGCCACAAAGCAACCGTTATATCATTTCCGAGCCAGTCGGTCTCAATCTCACTCTGTTGTTCGATAGCATGATGCCGGGTAATACCACTCCGATAGAAACGCAGTTGATGATGCTGAAATCACTCTGCGCTGTGGATTCTGCAACAGGAACGCCTTATTTTTTGCGCATCACCTGGGGAAAAATGCGCTGGGAAAATAAAGGCTGGTTTGCAGGTCGTGCCCGTGATTTGTCGGTGACTTACACATTGTTTGATCGTGATGCCACGCCGTTACGGGCGACCGTCAGTCTGAGTCTTGTGGCTGATGAAAGTTTTGTTATTCAGCAATCCATAAAAGCACAGAATACTCCCGATTGCGCACTTGTCAGCGTGCCTGATATGGCCTCGTTGCCGCTGTTATCGCTCAGTGCAAGCGAGACGCTGTCCAGCAGTGTCGATTACCTGTCTCTTGCCAGGGAAAATGATATGGATAACCTGGATAATTTTCAGTCCGGGGACCTCTTGCGGGCGACGAAAGGGGGGGGTTCATGAGCCACATCACTCTGGACATTAACGGGCAGAGGAGTGCTCTGGGGCTCCGTCGTTTGCGGGTTCATCAGCAGATAAATGATATTCCTTTTGCCAACTTGGAGCTGAGTATTCCTACCGACAATAATGGTACGACGGATAGCGCGATACAACAAGAAGTCAGCCGTGTCACCCTGGGTGCCCGTGTGGTAATTGCACTGGATGAAAAGCCGTTGTTCAGCGGTTATCTGGTGCAAAAGAAAATGCAGTTAAAGGGGAAATACTGGTCCGTGAAGATGGAAGCTCGTCATTCGTTGCAGAAACTGACATTTTTGCCCCATAGTCGGGTATTTCGCCAACAGGATGACAGCTCCATACTGAAGGGGAAGTTACAGTCCGTGGGGGTGAAACTGACGCAAAACGCGGTTGAGAATATGTGCAGTAAGCATGATCAACTGATCCAGTTTCGTCTTAGTGACTGGCAGTTTATCCGCAGTCGGCTACTGTCCACTAATTGCTGGCTGTTGCCCGATGCTGCCAGTGACCATGTGGTGATAAGCGCGCTGTCAGCCTCTGCCATGACTCCCCGGAAACTTTCCCGCGGTAATGGCGATTATACGCTGTATGAAGTCAACCTGAATTTTGATAACCGCTTTACGCTGGATAGCCTGTCACTGCAGGGATGGGATATTGCCGCACAGGGACTTACCGCTGTACAAAAAAGTCAGGCCGGTACTTTTTGTCCCTGGAGGTCTGAAGGGAATGTCGGACAACCCCCATCCCGGGCACAAGACTATGCCCTTGCATTCAGCATGATGCCCGAAGCCACTCTGCAAACCCTCTCGATGTCGTGGCTTAATCACCAACAACTGACCGGTGTGCAGGGGTATATTGTGCTGGCAGGGACCCGGGATTTCGCACTGGGGGATACCGTTCAATTGAGCCAGTTTGGGACGGGGCTAGACGGCACCGCCATCCTGACTGGGGTCATTCAGCAGTTTGATACTGAGAATGGCTGGCGCAGTGAGTTAGTGACAGGCATGCCGGCATCGATGCTGGAGCCTGTTCCGCCAGTCCGCTCACTGCATATTGCCAAGGTGGCGGATTTTACCGCTGATCCTCAGCACCTGGATCGGATAGCCATTGATTTGCCTGCACTGAATCTGCCCGATTCGCAGATTTTTGCCCGACTGAGCAAGCCCTGGGCCAGTAAAGCGAGTGGATTTTGTTTTTACCCTGAACCCGGTGATGAAGTGGTGGTGGGTTTTATCGACAGCGATCCGCGTTATCCGATGATCCTGGGAGCAATGCATAACCCTAAAAATACCGCCCCGTTCCCACCTGATGAAAAGAACAGTCAGAAAGGGTTGGTCGTGAGCAATGCTGGCAAGACCCAGGCCCTCATGATCGATTCTGACGATAACACGCTGACGCTGCAGGCCGATGATAATACGATCACCTTAACCGGAGAGGGAAACATTGCCGTGAAGACGCAGAATACCCTGAAATTGACGGCCGGTATGCTGGACCTGCAGGCTGACAGTGATCTGTCGATCACCGGTAAAGAGAAGGTGGAGATCACCAGTGCAAACATTAACATGAAAAAAGATTAACGATACAGAGAGTATGAGATGAACGGCTCGCAGGGAAAACTTCCCGGAGCGGGCGGTAACAAAGGCGAAGCAGCACAGAATGACCCGACTGGTGAAAGATAGTGCCGCGATATATTGCCCTGAGATGTGCCGACACGGTTGTTCAGTTGGGACGGACGCAGTGAGCCATCGCCGCTTATGACCGTCATGACAATAAGTATCAGGTCGTATATGGCTGATATCGATAAACATTAACGCTTAAAAAGGGTGAATACAGAAAGGTTGCTATGGTGACTGAATGGTGACAAAGACGGTCAGCGCGTGGCCTGACAAACCGGAAAATTCGCCCGGGTGTCGTCAATGTTAGTACCACAGAAGCTTTGCAAACGGGGATGTGTTCATACAACGGTATGAGTAATGACATATTGACAGAGACGTTGGGGCAATGCTGGTCATTTCCGCCCCAGTTTTCCCCCGCTACCGGCGTGGCTATGGCCTCAGGGATTGAGGCAGTAATGCAGAGCCTGCGCGTGCTGTTTATGACAGAGCCGGGTGAACGGATTATGCGTGAGAGCTGGGGAGGGGGCATGCATGATTTTATTTTTGAGAATATAACCGATGAACTGCTGACTGGTATTCATAACCGTATAGAAGAAAGCATTTTGCGCTATGAACCCCGTGCGGTACTCAAGGATGTCATTATCCGGTCGGCGAAGGGAGATACCAGTCGTTTGCAGGTTCAGATCACCGTTTATCTTTCGGGCACGAATCTGGTCGAGACGGTGGAAGGCCTGCTGAACATCAATGACGGTCAGACGCTGAGGTTGCTGTGAATAAAATAGTGGTGATTGACGGTGATATGCTGAAATTTCCCCCCCGGTTTGGGGACTGTATCGTGACACCTGTTGGGCCTTGCCTCATCGGGGGGAGTGGGGAAGCCTGTATTACGAATAAAAAAATCTGCGTGCTCGGCGATGAGAAAAAAGTATCTATTGCAGCTACTTATACCCGGCCCCCATACACAACACCCGGGACGGGAAATATTACAATAACCGCGTTGGCCGCCGATCAACAGACTGGGTTTGCCACGGCCATAACTGCCATCATTGTTGTAGGCAGACAGTTTGTCGCGTGTTTTACCCCTACTTCTGCGGCGATAGACCCACAAGGCGTTCCGGATTCGGCGCTGAGTCCTGTTTCGGGGGCGGGGAGCTTTGTTAATAGCCAGTCTTTTGTCACGGCCGGGTGAATCAGTTGAATGCTGATACCGCGAAAGCGGGCCCTGGGAGCCTTCATTTATTATCACATAACCAATGGATGACATCATGTCTGACCTGGAACAACTGAAACAAAGACTAGACTCCGGGCTGGAAGAAAATGCATTCCTGTTGGATCCACGGACAGTGTCTGATTTGCTTCAGGCGGTAGCGGGATATACCGGGAACGTACCGTTCTCTGGTCATGCAGGGGCAGTCTGGCAAACCTTCTGGATGGCAGGGAAGGCACCGGATTTGTTGGGCAAGATTTATCTCACCCCTGAGCTTGCAGATAAAACACTGCCGGTACAACAGGCTTTCCTGCTGGCTTTTCTGCATTTGCTTGAGACCCCCAGGGTCTTGCTGAACACACTACCGGCACGGCATCGTGAGCTTTATTACCGGGATTTATTGGGATTCTCTCCCCGCTCCCCCAAGTCGGACAGTGTGGCGGTGAGTTTTACGCTACAGAAAAATGCTCTTCCTTACTGGTTACCTGTCGGCAGTCTTCTGGATGGCGGTCAGGATAGCGCCGGGAACAGCATCAGCTATCAGACTGATGACAGTCTGTTGATAACTGGACAACAGCTGGGCGTGCTGTTCTGGACCAGGAAGGATGGGGGGACGTGGAAACGGTGTACGGCCATTGACACGGATAAAGGGATCTTACTCCCTGCTGAAGGTTTTCGTCTCTTTGGTAAAACGGAAAGTGAAACGGATGAAACTGACGCGCAAACCCCAGGGCTATGGCTGGGGTTCTGCGGGACGTCTGCGAAGGACACCCTGTCAGTTTACTGGTCTGTGCGTGCATCATTTGCACTTGATTTGACCTGGTGGTACTGGAACGAGAGCGCACAATGGGCCTCACTGGAGGCGGTGGTGCAGGACGACACGATGGGCTTATCCGTCAGCAACCTGTGGCGGGCACGGCTACCGGATGATATTCAGCAGGGAGGCGGTGGACTGCAGTTGGATGCAGGTTATTACTGGATAAAGGGCACTCTACCTGAAGGAAGTCTACCTCCTTCAGAATCGATGCCGCGACTGCAGGCCGTTCTGGCCAATGCGATGACCGCGACGCTGGATCAGGAACAGGATATTGATGATCGGCATTTTACCCAGGCATTGCCGGCCAACACTATCACCCAACTTGTAACGCCCGTTTCCGCCATCAGTAATATTAGCCAGCCGCTTCCCTCTGTGGGGGGGCAACCCCGGGAGCCAGAACCTGCAATGTTGCAACGTGCTGCGACGCGGATTGGCCACCGACATCGTGCTATCACATGGAGCAATATGCGTAGCCTGCTGATGGAGCAATACCCGCAGATTTTTGATGTTCGTTTTCCTGACGTGGACACACTGAGCCATCTGCCGGCACCTGAGGAGCAGATGCTGATGGTTATCCCTGATAGCCGTTATTGCGATAATGATGATGCGTTGCGTCCCGCATTAAGTGAGGGAAGGTTGACAGGGATGGCACAATGGTTGACGCAGTACACCTCTCTATGGGCAAAGCCGGCGCTCAGCAATCCAAAATATACTGATGTTAGGGCATGTTATCAGGTGACATTCGTGGCAGGCATCAACCCTGACTATGGCTATCGCCAGCTTGCGGCGCAATTGCAGCAAGAATATATGCCCTGGGCGTGCGATCTGCAGCAGGCGGTGACGCCAGGAAATAAGGTGGATTATTACCAGCTGTTAGCCACGTTACAACTGTCACCCCTGGTTCAGTCCGTGAATGCGCTGGTACTGATTCACCAAACGGAAGCGGGAACATCTGAGGAAACACAGAATACCGTTACTGCTAAATACGACGAGGTGCTTATTTTGTGCCCGGAGGGAGAGACGTATGTCTAAAGATAACGCCTTGTTTCCCGAAGTTAAAGATGCGATTTCGTTTGATGCACTCTGGCAACAAGCCTGCGAGAAGATTATTGCTCTCAGTGGCGATATCTGGACTGATACCGGCGATCACGATCCGGGGATCACTTTACTACAGTCTGCCACCTGGAATTGTTCCGACCTGTGTTACCGTCTGTCGTTGCCCTTAAATGACCTGCTGACTCAGAATGATCAGGATACGTTATTCCCGACCGAGTTTGGTCCTGATTTCGTGCTGACTTGTAATACAGTGACGGCCGAGGATTATCGCCGTGCCTTGCTAGATTTGCACAGCAGTGACATAAAAGGGGATATTGCTCTAAACACCCCGGAACAGGATTTTTTATTCAGCGATGTCTGCCTGATTCAGGCGCCTGAAGAGCGTCGTTTCCATTGGTGGTATAACGCGGACAAACGTGAGTACAGTTTCAGTGAACCCACGGATGCCGGGGAGAAGAAGGAGCTGATCCTGCGTGGAGATCTCTGGCTATCGGTTGTCCCGACCCGTTATACCCAGTCTTTGTCACAAGAAAACAAGACAAAGGTGGATAAATGCCTGAACGGATTTCTCACGGGACATCGTAATCTCGGCGAAGCGGTTTCGTGTATTACTTGGCTACAACCGGTGACCTTTCCCCTTCGGATGACACTTGAACTGTCCGGAGACATTAACGACATTAATCAGATAGTGGCTCACATCTATCAGGTGACTGAAGCGTTTCTTCGACCAACCGTCAGACGTTATACGACCGAACAGCGGCGTGGGCTCGGTGATCCCGATGACGCCATCTTTGAGGGGCCGAGGTTGCAACACGGTTGGCAACAAATCGCACCATCACAGATTTTACCTACGGGATACGTCCTGGATCTCAGCCCCCTTGTTCCGCTTATACTGGCGATCCCCGGTGTGACCAGCCTGACAACCTTAGGCGTCGATTCTGGTGATGAACACATTACGGTCGTTTCGGGGAGCAGTTGGTGCTGGCAGATTGCGGATGGTTATTACCCCCTTTTGTGGGGGGATGATCCCCTGCCGCTATTGGCGAGTCACAACAGCCCGTTAAGCCTGGTGATGGCTGGAGGCATTAATAGCCCGTTGGACAGTGATGCGATGAAGGGCTATCTGACACAGGAAGCGCTGATTGTGACAGCCCCTACGGTGTTACCTGCCGGACGTTTTCGTGATCAGACTCCCTATGTTCCCGTCGGGCAGCGCCTGCCTGAGTGCTATTTATTACAGCAGCCGGATGCCATGATTGATGCGTCTACACGCGGCCTGCATCAATTTTTGCTGCCCGTAGACCAGTTGTTAGCCGACGGCACGGCAGAACTGGCGTTATTGCCGAAATTACTGGCATTCACACATCGAGGTGATGACATTCGGGGTACCCGTTGGCCCTATACAGACACAGAGGTTCAGCAAGCGGTCCATGCATCCTATGCGGCGGCATTGAAGGCGATTGAGCAACGGGATGTGGCTATCTTTTCGGGCCCGGAACATCCGCCTGAACGAGGCAATTACGCCCGCGAACTGGATTTTCTCCAGTATCTGTTGGGCTATTTTGGTACCCAGCGGGCGTCCATCGCATTGACGTCAGATGAGGCTGATTTCCTCGAGACTCAACGTGGTTATCTGGCACAGCAACCCAGCTTAGGCTATGACCGTATTAATATCCGTATTGACCAGGTGTCAGCACTGCAAAAACGTATTGCTGCGCGCATCGGTCTTGATCGTACCTGCTTTGCTGAAAAACCGGACCTTGGACAACTTCCGTTTTATCTGATTGAGCATCGTCAACTGCTCCCTCAGACACCGGACAGCATCTTTGATAGCGAGCAGACCCCGACGGCGTTTAAGATCGATGGCTCTGACATTACCCTGACGCAGGAGCAAAGTGCCGGTAAGGTTGTCCTGGGGCAGCTCATAGACTTGATTGCGATTGAGGGAGAGAGCCGACTTTATGTGAGTCGGTTGCTGGTTATCAATACCCTGGAGGATAGCTTTACCGTCAGTACGGAGAACAGTCAGCAACTGCTCAACAATCTGTCAGGGCTTCAGAGCGCTTGGGATAGTCACAATCTACGCTGGCAGAACAGCAATGTCTGGCTGCATGATATGGATTACCGGCTGAATTATGCCGCTGAGCAACCGCAGGATAAACAGCAGCGTTTAATTGTGAGCAATGCCCAAAGTCCGTATCCCTCGATGGTCAGTGTTGGTGATGTCATAGTTTTACGCCCTGCAGGCCTTCAGTATTCCATGCCGGGGGGAAACCTCTACCGTTCCGCCCCTGTCGGTGCCGACTGGCAGCTTGAGGCGACCATAAAGGCCGTTGATCCGATAGCGGGTACGTTGCTCATTGAAAAAGCGGCTGACAGTCCAGAGGATTTTCCGACTGTAGAGACGGCTTTTCGTTACCAGTGGGCTTTTAGTCAGTCAAACTATGCGACCACCGACAGGTTTTCCTTTGTAGTCAGTGCCGTATTCAATCGCAATCTGACAGAGGAGCAGAATATTGTGCCTGACAAGCTGGTTGCCTGGGTACAGGCAACTATGATGGAGGAGTTTCCGGCCCACGTATCGCTGATTAGCCACTGGCTTGATGCATCAACTTTTGACAATTTTGGGGCGACATATAAACGCTGGCAGAACAACGGGGTACCTCTGGGGGATGACGCCTTTGCGATTCTGCAGATGCTGACCTTAGGACATTTGCCGGTACCTCAACTGGACATTGGCCTGATGCGAATTGCCACAGAGACACAGCGTACTGAGGTCGTCGGCAGTGACGGCACGCAGTGGAATACCGATGCCATACTTAGAGACGAGCTGTTTTATGTCCCGCAGGACGTGCCGACGGTTCCTGAACATAACCACTCATCCGGAGAGAAACATGACTGATAAAACCACTGTGAAAAAAACAAAAAATGCGGTGAATAACCCGGTGAAGTTAAGTAAAAAAGTGAAGGCGAAAAGTGACGGCGGTCTACTGAGTCCGGATGTGCCTCAGGCTTCTGTGCTGAAAGAGCGCTTTAAAGCGGGCAGTATTCCGCTGCAGACCGATTTTGCTGACTTGATTGATTTGGCTAATATTGGCCGTCAGGCTGTGGGTGGCGCAGACGGGCAGTCGGGGCCAGCGGAGGGGTTTACACTCTCTGAACCGGGGCTTCTGGAATTAAAACTCAAAGATAAAGGGGGGATGAGTGTTGATACGGAGGGGGTAAGTGTAAAACCCGGGAATGGTATTACCGTTGATGCTGATGGCGTCAGTATTGACCCACAAACCGTTCTGCCCCGGGGGATTATTACTATGTTTAGCGGCAGTGTTGCCCCGGCAGGATGGGCATTATGTGATGGAAGTCAGGGGACACCAGATTTACGTGATCGATTTATTGTCGGAAGGGGGATTAAATTTAGCGATACGGGGGGAGGGACAACAGTAACAGGGGGGGCTACAGTGACAGGAAGTGTGATTGTTGATAATACCAGGCTGACGCTAGAACAGATACCCAGTCATTCACATGGTTATAACGAGGTGGTTTATACTGGTTATCACTATTATGTGGGTGACTCAAAAGAGGGAATGATTTATGACTGCCACGTGTCACAAACAACTAATTCAGGTGGAAGTCAGGGGCATAGTCATGGTGCAACGTTAACCACCAATTCACACACGCATTCCATCGACCCCACCCCACCTTATTACGCGCTGGCTTTTATTATGAAATTATAACAGTGAGGCATGTGGTTGTGTATGACATCTCTTTTTATTCAGTCTGTCAAAATCAAAATAAAAATGGGTGACCGATTTTGCGGGGAGAAAATCCTGCATTCAGTTTTTCTCAGACCCGATAATTTAAAGTCCATCTTTAGTCAGGTTATGCTGAATAAAAAGGGGGCGACATCACTACAGTTAGCGACGTTGGAACTTAATCTCGGTGTTATTCCGGAAGTACAATTTGACATTCAGTTTAATCAGCGGCTGTCGCAGGTATTTGCACAGTGTCTTGTCAGCGAGGAAGCTTCTGTCGGTGGGGCGCAAAGAATAAACCTCCAAACTCCCCACCCCGGGCTTCAGGAATGGATTAACGAATACCATCCTGATGAAAAAGCATTGTTTCAACAAGCCAGGGACTGTGTACAACCGGGAACACGTAATACCTTATTAAAGGATAGCCCGGCGAGTCTGCTGCAGCGGTTGCTGAGGCAATTGCTTGAGGGGGCGTGGAAATATCCAAAGGTGATGCCGGCATGTTGGTACAATCGGGTGACAGCCGGTCGGCTGTCGACAGGCGCCCTATTGTATTTGCTCAATAGCCAGGAGGGGCAGGACTGGCTGAGTCAGCATACCCCCGCAGTCAGCCTGATGACGGACTGGGCGGCGGCGGTCCAGGGAGAAATTCCATCGGAACTGGTCGTACTGTTACTGACCGGTTCCCTGCCTTCCGACAGCGCATTGCCCAGGCAGCTTGCCTGTCCTCCGGGGGTTGTGGCACGTTGGCTGTTACCATTATGGAACCAGCCAGCCGTGCGCCAGGCTATCCGCCGGCAAAAAGGAGGGCACTGTGTGCAGCAGATTGATGCCTGTCTGGGGCTTTGCGTACCTCGGCGGAATCATGCTTTCATGCCGGAGGATACTGGGATGTATGCGGTCTCTCAGGCTGCGCTATCGAGAGATAGCAACATCCTGGGCGAGGCAATATCTACCACTTCTCGTCGCAGGCAGTCAGGGCGTGATACTCTCGGATCTCTGGATGAGTCTGTGTTGTCGGGGAAGGGGGTCACAAATGCCGGAGTGCTCCTTCTGTGGCCGCTTTTGCCGCAATGGTTTTCTCAGTTGGGCTTGTGGAGGGATGCGGCTTTTATCAGTGACGCTGCGCGGTGGCAGGCCGTGTTTTATCTTGATCGCCTGGTGTGGGGGGAGTCGAACCCGACGGCAGATAGGTTAATATTGAATCAGGTGTTATGTGGCGTTTCTCTCTTAACCCCCGAACCTCTGGCAGAGGCACTGGGAGTATTACAGCAGCCTCTCATTGACGACTGGCTGACGGTTATTGGTCAGCAGCTTGCTGGCTGGCAAACATTGAGCCCGACGGATATCCGGCAGTTGTTTTTACAGCGGCCAGGTGAACTCAATATGGAGGGGACATTCCCCCAAGTTATTGTACATTCAGAACCCTATGATTTCTTACTCAAAGACTGGCCATGGCCGATGACGCTGGCGTCTTTTCCCTGGACGGAACAGCCGCTGACCATTGTATGGCCGCTCACGGGTATGACTGGGTAACCGACCTCCCATTCTGGTAGAGTATCAATATGATGAGTTCTTCAGCCTTTCAGGCTTCGAATGATTGTCCGTTAATGCTGTTGTTCAGCGAGCTGGAACGTATCGACCTGATACTGCAGCGTTATTATTATCGTCTCAATCAAAACCATGACGAGATGTTTAACGCATTTCTGCTAAGCGAAGAGGACGTTGAGGCTCGAATACAACACCCCACGGGCAGGCCCCACTGGGCGGACGTGACTCAGAAAGTATACCGGCACGGTGTCGGTCAGCCCCGGATAACTGACGGCTTAACGGTGCTTATCCAGCGCTTCGAACTCACTGACTTCGAACGGGACACCGTGTTACTGGGGTTACTGCCCCATTTTGATAGCCGGTATCACGAACTGTTTTCGATGATTCAGGGGGAGATGCTGGGGAAACAGCCCAGTTTTGCACTGGCATTAACGCTATTTTGCCATTCAGACAAGGAGCGATGGGCACAGCAGGCCAGTTTTCTGCATTGGGCACCGTTAATCTGCAGTCATTTGTTAGTGATTGAGGAGAATAAACAAAACCAGGGATGGAGCCAGACTCGCTTTATGACTGACAGTAGCCTGTATCATTTTTTACTCGGACATGACTATCTGGCGCCGGCGTTAACGTCGTGGGCTGAGTGGGCCTCCCTCCCGGCGTTGCCTTTTTATTCTGCCAGCGTAAAACACGCGCTGGCAGGGGTATTACAGACCGATGATACGAAGTCTCATCCGGTCGTGATCCTGAAGGGCATGCTGCGGAGTGGTAGAGCTCATACGGTGTCGGGTATTTTTGCCTCTGAAAAGCGACAGACATTGCTGGTCGATATCGACCGGTGTGCCGTGGGGGATGACAATACGCTGTTCATGCACTTCACCTGCCTGTTACGAGAAATCCGAATGCGCGGAGCCGGGATGGTGGTGCGTCATCTGCACACATGGATGGAGAAAAAACCTGCTCTGCTGGAGCGGTTATCTGAGCAACTGAATCAGCCGGGATTAAGGGTGGTATTGCTGGTCGAACCATCTGCCCCGCCTTTATGGCTGAAAAATACGCCAACATTGCAGACAGAGATGCCTGAGTTGACGCTGGAAGAAAAAATGCAGTTGCTGATGGCGTGCCTGCCAGAGCGATGTGCCGCGGACATTGATCTGATAAGTTTAAGTCAGCGCTATACCTTCAATCCGGAAAGCCTGCCGCTGATAATGCAGGAGGCCGGACTGTATCAACAGCAACGTGATCCTGCGGATATCCTGCAACAGTGTGATATTCGCAAGGCACTCAATATTCGCACCCGGCAAAACTTCGGTTCGTTAGCGCAGCGAATTACACCGAAGCGTATTTTAAACGATCTGCTGGTCTCCGATAACCTCCGGGAACAGTTACAGGAGATTATGATAGCCATCAGATACCGGGAAAAGGTGCTGACCGGTGGTTTTAAAGAGAAGGTTGGCTACGGCACAGGGATAAGTGCACTGTTCTACGGCGACTCGGGAACGGGTAAAACGATGGCCGCTGAAGTGCTGGCCGGTTCACTGGGGGTGGATTTAATCAAAGTCGATCTCTCCACAGTTATCAACAAATACATTGGTGAAACCGAGAAAAACATCTCCCGTATCTTTGACCTTGCTGAGCAGGATGCCGGTGTTTTATTTTTTGATGAGGCGGATGCATTATTTGGCAAGCGCAGTGAAACGAAAGATGCTCACGACCGGCATGCCAATATAGAAGTGTCTTATCTGTTACAACGGCTGGAGAGTTTTCCTGGTCTGGTCGTTTTATCCACCAATAACCGGAGTCACCTGGATAGTGCCTTTAATCGCCGCTTTACCTTTATGACCCGCTTTACGTATCCGGATGAGGCGCTACGGCACAAGATGTGGCAGCAAATATGGCCAGAGCACATAAAGGTTTCACCTGACGTTGATTTTAAAAAGCTGGCACAGCGAGCAAACGTCACGGGGGCAAGTATCAGAAATATTGCCATGCTGGCCTCCCTCCTGGCAGAGGGGAATGCACATCAGGAAGTCACTCCTGGTGATATCGATGTGGCTTTAACTCGTGAGTTAGCGAAGTCTGGTCGGGTGGTGATGTAGCTGTGAAGCATCAGGTTCAATGATGTATCACAGAGAATGGTTATTTACTGTTAATGTGGAGGGAGAGCATGTCTGGCTACCAAACGCTGGTAGGTGTGAATAAAGCGATTGAAACTATGTTGCGTGAATATCTGAGCCCGGACGTGGCCATTCGTTTTGATTTACCCGATATGAATGCTGCGCAGTCTGATGCTGCAGTCAGCGTGTTTCTTTATGATATCCACGAAGACCTGCAGTTGCGTACTGCAGAGTCCCGTGGGTTTAATGCAAGCACGGGGCGGTTATTACCCGGTTGGGTCAACGTGAAGTGTAATTACCTGATTACTTACTGGGAATCCACCGGACCCGCTACGGACCCCGGCAATCCTGACAGCCAGCCTGACAACCAGGCAATACAGGTGATGTCCCAGGTTCTGACGGCGTTGATTAACAATCGCCAGTTAGCCAGTATCCCGGGGGCTTACACTCAGGTGGTTCCCCCCAGAGAAAACCTGAACAGTCTGGGGAATTTTTGGCAATCGCTGGGTAATCGTCCGCGGCTTTCGCTCAATTATTGTATTACCGTGCCAGTGAGTCTGAATGATGAAGCAGCTGTGCCGGTGGTTACGTCTCCGTCTGCCACGCTTGAGCAAAAAACGCAGGGATCACCGCAGACCATGACGACGACTCGGCGGGTACGACAGAGGAAGGGGAAATCCTGATTCCTGCCTGTTACGCATGAGTTTTTTTCCGCACGATGGGTCACCTGGACATAAGGGAGAGTCGGGATAGTGCACAGGGCGCCACGCAACTGAACCGCCCCGGTTTTTTTGGAGAGTTTTTAGTCCGGAAGCTCAGGCTGCCAGACCATTATTTGTACTGGAAGCATAATAGGCATTTTCAGCTTCTACCGGCGGTATGTGTCCTAGCCGTTCCAGTAACCTTCTATTGTTGAACCAGTCCACCCACGCCAGTGTCGCAAGCTCCACTTCCGCGTGGTTTTTCCAGCTCTTACGGTGGATCACTTCCGCTTTGTAAAGGCCATTGATACTCTCGGCCAGGGCATTATCGTAAGAGTCGCCTGTGCTGCCTGTCGACGCCAACAGCTCCGCCTCCTGCAGCCGCTGGGTGTACGCCAGTGACACGTATTGGGAGCCCTTGTCCGAGTGATGGATTGTACCTGAGGGGCGACGTGCCCACAGAGCTTGTTCCAGAGCATCTAGCACGAACCTTGCTTCCATCGACGATGAGACCCGCCAGCCAACGATCGTGCCCGCGAACACATCGATTATGAACGCCACATAGGCGAAGCCCTGCCAGGTGCTAACGTACGTAAAATCTGCACACCAAAGCTGATTGGGACGTTCTGCCACGAACTGGCGGTTTACCAGATCCGCTGCTGCCGCTGTTTTGCGACCGATCGTGGTCTTGATGACTTTGCCACGGAGTACGCCCCGAAGACCTATTATTTTCATCAGGCGTTCAACAGTACACCGGGCAACGCTAAAGCCCTCGCGGAGCAACTGACGCCAGACTTTTCGTGCTCCATAGACACTGTAATTTTCTTCGTAAACGCGTTTTATCTCCTGGCTGATTTGAGCATCGCACTTTTCTCGTTGGCTACATTTCTCAGGATACAGCCGGCGTTGCTGATGCCAGTAATATGTCGACGGGGCAATATCCAGTTCGCGACATACCGGCCCGACCCCGTGTGTACCACTCAGACACTGCATAAGTGGCATTATTTTTTCCAGTGGCGGTCGAGCTCCGCCTGGGCAAAATAAGCTGAGGCCTGGCGCAATATATCATTGCTGCGGCGTAGCTCCCGATTTTCACGCTCCAGTTCTTTTAAACGCTGGCGCTCATTGGTGCTCAGTCCGCCATCATCAGTGTTGACGGGGCTGACACCACCACTGGCATCATTTTTATGCTGGCGCAACCAGGCTCGTAAGGTGTCGTAATGGCACCCGATTTTTGACGATATGGCACGAATGGCATCCGGCTCAGAGTCATACTCATTACGGTGTTCCAACAACATTCTGACAGCGCGCTCACGCAGTTCAGGGGGATAGCGTTTGGCGGATGGTGATTTCATTTTGGGTCTCCTTTCACTGAGAGTTTAGTCTCCAAGAAACCCGGTACGGTTCAGTTCGCCGTTTACTTTCTTCATTGCGGGAAGATATGCAAGCACTGAATGAACGTGTCATCGGCTTGGACAAAGATATTGCTGCACTGTCTTCACAGCAGACAGCCTATCGCCATTTATTAACGATCCCGGGAGTCGGCCCGCTCATTGCGGCGGCATTTATCAGTGAAGTGGATGCATAAGTTGTCCAAGATCTGGGGCGCAGATCAGTACAGGTGGACGTCTAAGTTACCAGTACTGGCTTAATGGCTACATACGGCGCTGGGTTTACGCTGACTGTTGTTCTGAGGTGAGCATATCACCTCTGTTCAGGGGGGCAAATTCAGTAAACCACTACAACCTTACATCTTTATATCATTGAATGGTGAGCATTGAGCCTGCAAAAAATTATCAGAACAGACTCTCTGCTTTTTCTTGCTGTGTCTTAATGCATCAAATTCTGAGGAAAACAACATGGTTTTCAACAGGTTGTCCGGTGAAAAAAATATTGTTCCACAAAATACGGAAATGAAAACCGCCTGGGACTTTCAGAGTACTCAGACCGAAACTGAAGCAGAGGTTCAGAGGGCCGGAGAGAGAGACTCCGGTGAAGAGCTATACCACTCTGTGTTTGAGGGACTGGGCCCTCTCCTGGCGGAATTCAGACTCCATGGGTTTAACCGTCAGGTTCCGGTGGTTAACGCGGATTTATTGGATAAATTAGGTCAGGAACTGAACAGGAACAACACCAGCAGAGTTGAATCATTCGCGGGCAGGCCATTTGAATTCGGGTGGCTGAACAGGCAGTTTTGCATGATAGAAAACTTCCATACACGGGTGTCAGCCGACGGTGAGAAGTGGGTCAGCCATGTGCTTATATACAACAACGACGGTTCTCTCGGGAGTACGAAAGACGCTCAGTATCTGGTCCAGAGGGTGGATGACACCCTGAAGAGACTAATTCATGTTATCAGTACCCTCGGCTCTGTTATGGATTACTACAGAACGGAAGTGGCGCCTGAGGCTGTTACGTTTACCGCGGTTAAAGCATTAAGCCAAACCGCGCGGACAGGCGCAAAGGCTGTCATGGGTTACGCACAGGCGCAGTGGAGCGAGAACTCTGCCGCGCTTCCGATGGGAAAAGGCTTCTTTTGGGATGTGTCACAGTATCTCAGAGAGCTGTCGGAACAGCTGCCCGCCAACCTGATGTTTAAGCAGCATAAAGCACCGGTCACGTTTACATCAGCAACGCATTACGCCATTAAAAGAATTCATGCTGCCGGCAAGGCAGTGAAATATGAATGGAACAAGCCGAGGAGTTATCTGCATACGGACAGCCGCCTGATGAATTTTGAGGGCGTCATAATGCCGGATATGGCTACAGAAACCCGGACGGATCCACCCTTGAAATTATCAGATGTTATTGCAGGGGCTAGCAAGTGGACTGATAAGCAAAAGGCAAACGCCCGGTTTTTACTGGCAAAGGCCGGAAATTATCAGTACCTGCCCCAAAATATCCCCCATGACCCGGAAAGCATTCTGCCAGACCCTGGAGGTAAAAGCCTGTCAGCGGTCACGGCTTCCCTCATCAGGGGGCTTTTGTGGCAGTGGCAACAGCCGGCAATAAAAATTGTCTTTGCCTGCAGTGTGCTGTCCGCAAAAACTAAAGAGCTGAAAAAAATAAAACCCGCCAAGGCCCCGTCTGGTCACGAGGATGAGCAGATGCGGGATGAGATGCTGGCGAAGATGAACCATCTCCTGGACGCTGATATCAGTCGTGCACGGGCTGTACTGGCACGAATGGGGGATATTCAGGCGACGCTTGAGCTTCAGATGAAGGTGTTTACTGCGCGGAGGAAAAAGCAACCTGATGAATTTGACGATGAGTCGCTGACGGCACTGATGTCTGATATTGTCGGGAGCCTGAATATTGCCATCGATTCCCTGGAAAAAGCGCTTTTCTGTGCCAGTGAGGCCTGCAGACGTGATTTCTCCACGGCCGGGGAACTGGCTGAGGAGGCGATGATAACGGCGGCAACCGCCAGGGAAAAAATATCCGCAGTATCCTTCTGGCTGACCGGCAGGAGGCTGGATGAATATTCCCGGGGTGCGCGTATTGCCCGATACCTTGCGGGTGTGCTTAACGAAAAATCCCAGGGGAGGCCGCTGTCGACCGACCCGGATAAAGTGCTTTCTCTGCTGAAAAAGGGGGGGCTGCTGAACGGCATTCTTTCAGAGGGGGACCCTGAGGGGCATTTGATGGCCACCCGCCTTGCCGGTGAGTCTGACAATGCCAGCCATGGTGAACAGAGTCCGCTGATGACACCTGAGCAATATGTCGCTTTAGAAAAGGGCCTTGTGGAGCATGTTGTGAAATGGGGGCAGCGAAATATCGCCTCAGGCGTCTCCCGCCTTATTTTTGAGCTGTCTTTCGGGGCGGCTGAATTCAGTATGAAACCGGTTCTGATGGCATGGAAAGTTGTGAAGGCGTCGATAAAAATACCGTATAAAATTCACCAGGTGAACAAACATACCATGCCAGGTCAGGACAAACCGTATGGGGCTATTTATGACATGCTGGGTAAAAAACTGGCACAGCTCGGCTTCGGTTTACTTATGTCACCGGTTCCCGGCGTTATCCGGCCGGGAGTGGGGGCCGCTGCCGCTGCCACTGCATTTGCCTATAATAAACGGCTACAGAGTGGTGAGGATACCTTCAGTGCGATTTATGGCAGGGTGGTGAATGGTGAAAAATCGCAACAGGTAAAAATGACTTCGGCAGGCGGAATGGGACTTGATGTCGCACTGTATGCGGTATCAGGGGTGGGGGCACGGGCCATCACACGGCTGAGGCACCGGCCTGATGGCCTTCCTGAATACCTGGCAGGCGCTCCGGAAATCGATGATGTTGAGTACGACAATGGGCTGATGGGGATTTCAGATGATGACTGGAGTGATGCGGGCAACACGGAAAATGAGTTATCAGAATATGAGAACTCTGCTTGCAATCATCACTCAGCCAGAGTTAAAAGACATACGGCACCCCGACGAATCCAGGTTGGTGATACTACCAAAGTGGATAATGCGCTGAAATTGCTAAAAAAAGGTGCAGGACACTTATCTAATACGATGCTTCAAAAAATAATCACTCTTGATGAAAACTTATATAATAAGGTTAAGATGAAGGGAGGCGACAATTCTATCTTTAAAGCAAATTGGCTGAGACTGAGGAATGAGATTAATTTAAGTAGTGATGAGGGAATAAATAAATATCTGGATGGCAGACTGATTATAGAGTCTTATGATATATACAAAGGGAAATTTTTGGAAAGTTATTTGTCCGATTCAAAAAAACATCTCGTAAAAGGGTTGTCAATTCTTTTCTCCAGAGTAAATAAGAATAACACACAGTATGTTAGAGATGAAGCAGTAAAAGAATTCAGGCGTTCATATGGGAGAAGCCTGAGTGACGACGTTCTGAATAAAGTTGTTACTTATTTCACGTTTAAATCAGGGATGGGAAATGAAAACATAAAGCCTTATTATTCACGGATAATGAATAGTCACTTGAGGGGGGGGAGTAAAACTCTCGACATGACGGGGGGACAGCAAAATCCACTGACGTGTTAGAGGGGATTGAAGCAGAAAGCCGTGGCGCGTATGACTTGGTTAAATCCTATCCAAATCTACTTGATGTTCTCTCAGTTAATGGAAAAGACAGAGAGGAGCTGTTTTTAGATGCCAGAATTTTAGCAGCACAAATTTATGATGGTATCAATAGCAATAGCTTGTCGTTAGAAAATAACCGGGGAACATGGTATGAACGATATGACAAAATCATGAATGATGAAAAGGGCTGCCCGTGGACACTGATGCACATTGAGTCGGTAATTTTTTATGTGCAGAGCGTGGGGGAGCTGAATGCTGATAAACAGGAGATTGGAATATGGTTATTGACCTCGTTCATGAGAAACAGCGATGAGCGAAACAGCGGTGGATTCACCCGGCAATCAGAGTTTAAGTCCAGAAAAGAGTTGGATTACGATTCAAAGAAATATTATGCTCAGTTTGATAGTTACGTTGATAAGTATGCACAAAAAGATGCGTCAAGTCGGTTTGAAAGTGTTACCTTCGGGCTGGGGCTGTCTACGAAAGAGCTTTTAGACAGCGTTGAAGATGTCAGCGTATTTTCCTGTGTTTATACAGGTAGTGATGGTGCTGCGACAGTTGCTCCGGGGCGTGTGACTATTATAAAGCTAAAAGGGAATGTCGGAGCGATTGTAATATCAAACTTGTTTCTTAATGAACATATCAGTAGAATCAGTAACCAGGACTATGATAAGTTAACTGCGGTATTCAATAGTGAGCAATCGGGAAGTCTGGTGCATCGTTCCCTGAAAGGTCCTTATAAGTATAAGGGAACACAACGTCAACACTCAGACCTGTTCAGTATTATGACAGGGAGTAATGAAAATGAGCTGAGAGCTCATCTTCGGTTACTCGGGAAAAATATTGGGAGCAGAGTTTTTTTTTCCAATGATTACCCAGAGCAGGAAAACGTTCAGGAGCCTGAAAAGAAAAATCTGCATGACGCTATTCTGGACGCCCTAATTATCGAAAACAAGTCTGCCGCAAATTACCTTCGTTCTGAAATGCATTCATTAACCGAAGGGGAACAGCTTGCTTATGTGTTTATCCCGTTCTATGAAATTGTACACAAAGCATCAACAGACAGAGAACATGAAATTGAGATTGATAAAGTCATAGTGGATACCATTGAAGCCCTAGCAATAATTTATCCGGGGGCAAAGGGTATTGGTGCCGCGGTTCGGGCTTCAAGAATCCGTTCACTTCTGGGTAAAGGCTTAAAAGGCAAGGCGCTTTTACAACCGCTGGGTCAGGAATTCAGGCGCCTGTTCGTAGATATAGGTAAGAAAGTGGGAGAGGCCGGGCTTGAGCATCTTAATCCTACGCCGATTAATACGAAGTTCATTGACTCTTTCGGAATAGGGGCTGCTTCTAGTCATGTCGGTAATATAGCTGAAGCCGGAAATTTTCGGCCGAACTGGGTAGTAAATAAGCCAGAGAAAAGCAGATTCATGTCTCAAAGGATGCCGCCACAAATTAGCTCAAATGACCTAAATAAGAGAATTGACCAAGCCAGCAAAAGGATGGGGCCTGCTTCTTATAGTAATATTTGTTATGGTGCTGCAATTAGAGATGCTGAGCAAGCAGGAGTCCTTACTAAAGGACAGTCTGAGTGGTTGCTCAATAAAGTTGCGAAGAAGGACAGTAAGGGTGAAATATTGAACTCTGATAATTATCTACGGGCCTTTGGGTTGTCAACTAAAATCCCGCTGACACGTTTTAGTTCTGCAGAAATCACTAAGTCTGGATTTATTCATCTTGGAGTACAACGCCCGAACGGTGCAGTGCATTATGATCATGTGGTATACGTACATGTCACAGATAAAGCTAAGTATATATATCAGGCTAATGGTAATGATTTTGCGATAAAGCTTAGTGGTTCTGAGCCCATTGATAAATTTAATAATATTGGCAATCATGTATCTAAAAGCCATTTTGTCCATGCTATAGATGAGGGGGGAGTATCTAGATTCGATGATTATTTTTCAAAGCCAGATAATAATGGTAACCAACGTGTCTTTGCATTTACGACTGCCAGGGAAGTTCAGGAGAATTATGCTTCTGTTCCGGCCATTGAACGGTAGCACGCCTGCGGTGTGAGCTCGTCTGCTGCGCAGCCGACACCCTCATCGCCGCATTTTATACTCTGTGTCATGTACATCCCGCGCCCCGCAAAGCTTCTGTTTCAGCACGATGATGGCTAGGATCGCTTCCTCGAGAAAAATGTCACCAGCTCAGCGACTGGACCAAGCTCTCCGTCGAGCACATGCTCGCCTGCGGGACCTGCGCCATGGGCGTGCGACGTTATTGCTGCAGCTAGCCTGAATGGTAAGCGATAAGATGGCCTTCCCCCTCCTTCACGGCAATCCCCATTTACGCCATGATGGATAAACTTTAATTAAAAAAAAGGTAAGCATGCGGTGCACTCGCATTGACGGCAGGGAGCGATCATGCAACCCCAGTACCCTGCCTGCAGTGATTTCGGGTCAACAAGGTCAGGGCAGCAGTACTGAAACAGCATTGATGCCTCAGGCCTCCGGGTTTCTGTGTCAGGTGTTTGAGCTAGGGGATGTGGTTATCAACGAGTGCTGTAACCCGCGCACCATCAGGCGTGCAGACGGTTTACTGTTTCAGGGACGAGAGCACGGATGACGGGATAGTCGCTCAGGGAGTCAGGATACGACACCGGGGCATCACTCAGGGCTGGCGAAGCGGTACGCCGGGAACGGCAGTAACTCATGCAGGCGGTCCTCTGGCCAGGATGGCAGACGTGTCAGCACGTCGGTCAGCCACGCATGTGGCTCCAGACTGTTCATTTTCGCTGTTTCCAACAGGCTAATGATCTGCGCTGCGCGGGCTCCTGCCGCCAGTGACCCCGCGAAGAGCCAGTTTGAGCGTCCCATTACTACAGGTCTGATGGCGCGTTCGCAGCGATTGTTGTCAAGCGGCAGCGAACCATCATCAAGGAAGCGGCTGAGCGTTTCACGTCGTTTCAGCACGTAGCCAACGGCCTTGCCCAGTGCAGAACTTTCCGGGCAAGCATCTTTTTGCTGCTCCAGCCACAACCACAGTTTGTCGACAATGGGTCTGGAGTAACGTTGTCGCCACTGGCGGATCTTTTCTGCCGGTCGATGCCGGATCTTCTTCTCCAGCCTGTACAGCCCGGCGATCTGTCTGACTGCCATCGCCGCACGCGGATCCTGGTTCGCTTTATACAGATCGGCGAAGCCGCGGCGGGCGTGCGCCCAGCATCCAGCCAGTGTGATCCCCGGGACATTTTCCGCCAGGGTCTTATAAGCTGTATGACCATCAACAACCAGAGAGCCTTGCCAGCCCTGAAGCCAGGCAGCAGGATGTTCATGTCCACGCCCCGTCTGACTGTCGAAGCAGACGATCGCCGGGCCACTTTTTTCACCACTGGCGTAGGCCCACAAGTAGCCAGAACGCGTTTTACCGCCTTTGCGGGTATCCAGGATACGCATCGTGGTCTCATCGGCATGCACCACGCTGCGGGTCAGTAGTTCCCGGTGCAACAGTTCCGCCAGCGGGTTAAGCGCCACGCCGGCTGCGCCCACCCAGCCCGCCATCGTGCTGACAGGTAGCTCAACGTCTGCACGGGCGAAGATATGCTGCTGGCGGTACAGGGGCTGGTAGTCACGGTACTTGCTGACCACCACCTGCGCAACAAGGCTGGCCTCCGCGATACCTTTGGGGATGAGTTGTGCCGGCATCTGACCGCTGAACACCTTTTCACAGCTGGGGCATCCATACTGAGGGCGAACGTACTGATTGACCACGAAGCGCGCCGGGATGTATTCCAGCTTTTCGCTGATCTCATCGCGGATGAAGCGAAGTGCAACGTCGCAGTCGGCGCAGATATCTAACGCTGGTGAGATGTTTTTTTTGATACGAGGAAGATGCGACGGCAGCGCTTTTCGCACAGGACGGGAAGCTGACGATTTTTCTGCGTCTTCCTTTATATCCTGCTGCAGCAACGCCTTCAGTTGCGTTTCTGCGGCTGCGATGTCAGCGTCGGTATCTTCCTCGAAGAGCTGACGCTGCAGGCCGGACAGCATTTCGGTTTTGCGCCCGAAGCGTTGCTGGCGGGCCAGCAAAAGCGCCTCTTCCAGCAGACGGATACGCTGGTCTTTGGCTGTCAACTCGGCGTTTTTCTCAGTCACCACTTTCTGCACCATGGCAAGGGCCATAGCGCGAAGTTGCTCGATGTCATTTGTGGTGGTGAGAAGTGATATATCCATGCCAGCAATTATACTTCGGCACGGATATTCAAGGTTTTTCATGATGTTACCGGGTGTGATTACGGTGAAGCAATAGCGGAAACACTCTCTTCCCTGAAGACCCATTTGGCGAGGTCGTGGCCGTTGAGTTGCTGCCAGTCAACGCCGGTAATCAGCCAGTTGAACTCATCCTGAGTGAGAGACCAGGCTTTGTCGCCCGCACGAGGCCAGCGGAAGTGCCCCTTATGCAGACGACGAACGCACAGCCAGACGCCATGCTTGTCCCAGCGCAACACCTTAATGCGCGAGCGGGCTTTGTTGGTGAAGACGAACGCTGCGCCTTCGTGCCACGAGGATGTCAGCTCGTCCTGGACATACTGCGTCAGTGTGTCGATCCCGCGCCGCATATCCACCGGTTTGACCGCGAGGAAAACGTTCTCAGGCGTCAGCATGTTTGAGCGCCCGAAAAACATCGGTGAGCTGGGTTGCATGACAACTCATACGGATACCGCCGGGCAAAAACAACATGACAGGGTCGTTGACGACCGAAGGAGCCGGAACAACGGGCTGCGCAGTAGCAATGCGTACGGGTATCAGCCCTGAGTCATTAACCCTGCGCTCCGCCTTGGTATCCTGCGGCCATTCTCGGAAAGTGGAAAATTTGATGTCATGCAATTCGCAGTACTGCTGACGGGTCAGACCGCTGGCGCGCCAGTTGCAGCCAGTTGCAGCCAGTTGCAGCCAGTTGGCAACATGCTGTCTTTTTTCTTCAAGCGTATAGAGTTTTCGTTCCTGCATGGTGTGTTCCTCAATAACCAGAAAACTGGAGGGAAAACCGATGCTAACGAACCAAAAGACAATTGGTAGATGAGTTCACCGCATGCTTACGATGAATGGGAACAAGCATATGCTGTGCTTGGTCTGGAGCCTGATAACCTTCACACGCTGGCTGATTGCGTTCGACGGGTTGAAAACGTTGAGACGGACGAGCAACTCATTCTCATCGGAGTTTTCACTGGGCAGCTGCACGTTCTGGCTCATGAGTGCGCCCATACCACCTTCAGGATCTGTGAGACGTGCGGGGTGGAGATCACCCGTGATGGCAACAACGAGACGTACTGCTACCTACTGGACAAGCTTTTCAGGTTTGCCGAGAGGTACGTAAAAAAGCCAGCTGTCGGCTAGGGTGTTGCATGGTGTGCGGCATAGTGTATAATTTGTGCATTGCGCAACACCACCATAAACAGACGAACATGATTAAAAGTTTCAAGCACAAAGGATTGAAAAAGTTTTTCGAGTCTGGCTCAACGGTTGGGATTGATGCTAAGCAGGCCCCTAAGATCTCTACCCGTTTAGAGGTGTTGAACAGGGCATCGAAAATCGATGATGTGGACATCCCAGGGTTTTACTTGCATCCGCTGACGGGAGACCGTAAAGGGGTCTGGTCCATCACCGTTACCGGGAACTGGCGGATCACTTTCGAAATCACTGACGGTGATGTTTACATCGTGAACTATGAGGATTACCACTGATGGCTATGATGTATAACCCTCCACACCCTGGAATGTTAGTCAAAGAGGCTATGGAAGCCTTGGGCTTGAGCGCACGAGGTCTTGCTAAAGAACTGGAAGTTGCTCCGTCGACCGTTCAGCGTCTGGTTGTCGGCAAAACTGACGTATCGCCGGAAATGGCCCTGAAGTTATCCGTTGTCGTCGGCAGTTCGCCTCAAGTATGGCTTGGCATGCAGAATGACTATGATTTGTGGCAGGCGAAGAAGCGCATTGACGTGTCTCATCTGCATCGGCTGCAAATGGCCTAACCAGGTTATCTAAACCCGCCGCTGAGCGGGTTTTTCATTTTCTGGTTACGACAACCACTCAGACACACCACCATGCCGGGAGCATGTTCCCCGGTGATGTTGGCTAAAGCTATAGGAATCATCCCGACATTTCGCCGTAGCACCGTCTGGCACTCGGACGGATTTTGTGTGTGCGGGGCTGTGGACTTCGTTGCCGTCTGAATTGATATACTCACCTTGTTCAACTAGGTCGCTGCTCTGTGATTGTGCGGTGCTGGCGTGGTGATGGGACGAGTGGTGGGTGTTTTTGGCAAAGGCAGGCTGTACGACCAGCAGAGATAGAACGACCAGTGTGACTAAACGCATAACTTTCCCTTTGTTTCAGATCAATTAAGGCGGAAAACTAGCAACGGTAGATGTATTGCGTCCACCACTCTTGATTGATCTGTTTTAACGATCGTTAAGCCAGTATCGTTCGTTCAAGACTATTTGATTTGAGCGCAAATTCATTCGTATGCTCACACTGGGTTTTTACTTCATCGTGAGGGTAATAAAATGTCTCTGAGTGACAAGGATTCTTTCATTCAGCATCGGGTGCAGGTAATTATGGCAAGGGGTTTTTCTCGCGAAAATGCTGAATATCAAGCGAATGATGAGTGGTGTATGGACGCGAGCAGAATAAAACGAAGTGATTATGTCAGAGGTCAGAGCTTAATTAATCGATTATCTATCGGGTATATCGGTGTTGTGAAGTATTTTTCTGTGTTCCTTTCCTCACTTTTCTTGGCGTTATCTGTAGTAGCTGGTGTGATTTCACTTACCCCAACAGATACGATCGCAGACGGTTCACTTTATTATGCTGCCGCTGGTGTTGCCATGGGTTTCTTTGTTCTATTTATTTTGACTTGTGCACTTTTGCTCCTGGTTCGCATTGAAGAAAATACCCGAAAATAAACTACTACGTTTCGCGTAAATAACGCGTTCGTCAACATGCCCAGCCTCAGTGCTGGTTTTTTTTATCGCCAAAATGTGGGGAATGCGATGGACATCGAAGCCTATAAAGTCGCCGTCAAGCTCACGTGCAAAATGGCGTCTGAATCGATCAAGGTTTGGCATTCCAGTCGATCATGATTTGGCATCCATCTCCGATCGCGATTTGGCATCCTGCCGATCACTCCGGGAATTAACTCTTTCTTACACGGTCTCCGTTGCTGATTTTTATCCCAACGGAGACATCGATGTCCAAAAAGAGAAAAGCCAGGAGTTCCATGGAAACCTGTTTTAAGATCCTTCAGCTCAAGTTCGACCAGAAGCTGACCAACCGTTGTATTGGACTGACGATGAAAATCAGTGCATCGACGGTTTTTGTGAACCGCCCCGGTTTTTTTGGAGAGTTTTTAGTCCGGAAGCTCAGGCTGCCAGACCATTATTTGTACTGGAAGCATAATAGGCATTTTCAGCTTCTACCGGCGGTATGTGTCCTAGCCGTTCCAGTAACCTTCTATTGTTGAACCAGTCCACCCACGCCAGTGTCGCAAGCTCCACTTCCGCGTGGTTTTTCCAGCTCTTACGGTGGATCACTTCCGCTTTGTAAAGGCCATTGATACTCTCGGCCAGGGCATTATCGTAAGAGTCGCCTGTGCTGCCTGTCGACGCCAACAGCTCCGCCTCCTGCAGCCGCTGGGTGTACGCCAGTGACACGTATTGGGAGCCCTTGTCCGAGTGATGGATTGTACCTGAGGGGCGACGTGCCCACAGAGCTTGTTCCAGAGCATCTAGCACGAACCTTGCTTCCATCGACGATGAGACCCGCCAGCCAACGATCGTGCCCGCGAACACATCGATTATGAACGCCACATAGGCGAAGCCCTGCCAGGTGCTAACGTACGTAAAATCTGCACACCAAAGCTGATTGGGACGTTCTGCCACGAACTGGCGGTTTACCAGATCCGCTGCTGCCGCTGTTTTGCGACCGATCGTGGTCTTGATGACTTTGCCACGGAGTACGCCCCGAAGACCTATTATTTTCATCAGGCGTTCAACAGTACACCGGGCAACGCTAAAGCCCTCGCGGAGCAACTGACGCCAGACTTTTCGTGCTCCATAGACACTGTAATTTTCTTCGTAAACGCGTTTTATCTCCTGGCTGATTTGAGCATCGCACTTTTCTCGTTGGCTACATTTCTCAGGATACAGCCGGCGTTGCTGATGCCAGTAATATGTCGACGGGGCAATATCCAGTTCGCGACATACCGGCCCGACCCCGTGTGTACCACTCAGACACTGCATAAGTGGCATTATTTTTTCCAGTGGCGGTCGAGCTCCGCCTGGGCAAAATAAGCTGAGGCCTGGCGCAATATATCATTGCTGCGGCGTAGCTCCCGATTTTCAC
This sequence comes from Serratia sp. BNK-33-b, assembly GCF_048684565.1. Lineage (NCBI taxonomy): Bacteria > Pseudomonadati > Pseudomonadota > Gammaproteobacteria > Enterobacterales > Yersiniaceae > Serratia > Serratia sp. BNK-33-b. The sequence goes on along the minus strand of NZ_JBLQTZ010000001.1, from coordinate 4,566,014 downwards.
GCTCCAGTTCTTTTAAACGCTGGCGCTCATTGGTGCTCAGTCCGCCATCATCAGTGTTGACGGGGCTGACACCACCACTGGCATCATTTTTATGCTGGCGCAACCAGGCTCGTAAGGTGTCGTAATGGCACCCGATTTTTGACGATATGGCACGAATGGCATCCGGCTCAGAGTCATACTCATTACGGTGTTCCAACAACATTCTGACAGCGCGCTCACGCAGTTCAGGGGGATAGCGTTTGGCGGATGGTGATTTCATTTTGGGTCTCCTTTCACTGAGAGTTTAGTCTCCAAGAAACCCGGTACGGTTCAGTGCTGACTAACGGCAAGCTCCATGCTGATGACACGCCTGTTCCGGTGCTGTTGCCAGGTAATAAAAAACGAGGACCAGGCGCTTATGGACGTACGTTCGTGACGCCCGAAACGCCGGGTCAGCGCTGGCGCCGGCGGTGTGGTTCGCTTACAGCCCGGACAGAAAAGGCATCCACCCGCAGAGCCATCTTGCGGGCTTCAGCGGTGTTCTGCAGGCAGATGCGAACGCCGGGTTCAACAAGCTGTACCGCAATGGACAAATAACGGAAGCCGCCTGCTGGGCTCATGCCCGCCGAAAGATCCACGATGTGCATGTCCGCACCCCGCCACCCCTGACGGAAGAAGCCCTGAAGCAGATCGGTCAGTTGTACGCCATAGAGGCGTATATAAGGGGAATGCCGGCAGAGCAGCGGCTTGCGGAACGTAAGCTAAGAACGAAACCGCTGTTGAAATCCCTGGAAAGCTGGCTGCGTGAAAAGATGAAAACCCTGTCGCGACACTCGAGCTGGCGAAGGCGTTCGCGTACGCACTTAACCAGTGGCAGGCACTAACGTACTATGCGGACGATGGCTGGGCCTAAGCAGACAACAACATCGCTGAAAATGTCCTGCGGACGGTCTGTCTGGGTCGCAAAAACTTCCTGTTCTTCGGTTCTGACCATGATGGTGAGCGGGGAGCACTGCTGTACAGCCTGGTCGGAACGTGCAAACTGAACAGCGTGGATCCAGAAGGCTACCTCCGCTATGTGCTTGACGTCATCGCCGACTGACCGGTCAACCGGGTCAACGAACTACTACCCTGGCGCATCACACCGCCAACTGAATAACACATCCCCATCAATACGGCCCTCGGTGTACGCTTACCAATAGTGGACCAACAAATGTTTTAAACTCTCACATGTTGTTTATCAAAATAGGCTGGATTTTCAATTACCAGAGTACCAACATAGTAATTTCGGTCTCCTTCAGATCTAAATGATAGTCCATCTATATGGCAGGGGGGCAGAAGACATCTTGACGACCATAACCTCCCAGCAACAGGCTGTAATCTCACATTTAACAAGGGAGTTAAGATATGCGTCAATTATCAATTGGTATGTTGGTGGCGTCGCTGTTGGGTTTTGGGATGGCTGTGGCGGCCCCAATGCCGAAAGCTAGTGCTGATACATCAGCAGCAATTGCCCCGGTTGCTAACAGCACGCTGAACGGGCTGCAAAAAGCACCAGAAGAAAGGGCGGTGTCCATAAAACAGGTTCAGCAACATCAGGCCAAGCAGGTTAAACACCACAGTAAGAAAAAGCACCACGGTAAAAAGTATCACAAGAAAAAACAGTAATTGACAGCGGGCGCAGCAGTATAGTGGTTCACTCTTGTGCTGCGCCTGCACCGCACGGTCTGAATTCAGGTTAGCCCATCTCGTGAAGATACCTATTAGTCCTCATCATGTAGCTCCCTCCTTACCTCAACAAAAATCTGTATTACTTTTCCTTGAAAATTCTGAATACCCGACGCTTAAAATTATAATCAATAAATTACCTTTGTCATGCATTCAGCTCGCCCTCATCTTGAGTGCAGTTGAACCGACTGAACCCACGACCTTCTGATTATACATAGAGAATTTTTTAGGAGAATAACTCACGCTTGTATACCAACAAAACAGGGTGGAAGATTGGCAAAATACGCCAACATTTTTAAGCCCGGCAACTGTTTTTTAAGCATAGCCTTACCCTGAGGATCGACGCCGTGGAGTTGAAAGACACTTTTTATCTGATCGATACCAACCGTTGTAATCTTCATGACGGACGCTCCCGTTTTCAAGTGGTCGAGTTTAACACCCTGCCATTTTGACACACTAATGGCGATCCCATCAGAATCTGATACAGACTCAGTCCGGTCGATTTGAGACGGAATATGCTTCATCAACTTTTTCAGCACAACGCTCCCCACACCAACCAGCAACTCTGCGAAACGAGTAGTGGCTTGCACACTGGTCCGTTGACAGCCCAACTCTCACGTGCCGAGCATAAAAATATTTGTAAGGAACACCATGTATATTCTTCGACTTTCACTCTTGGTTGTATCTTTTATACTGAGTGGCTATATACAAGCCGCCCCTACAACCGAACTTCCCCCAGCCCCAAGTGCATACAAATATATCGTGGTTAAGCATCCCACGAAACCTATAACGAAGACTAAAAAAGCCCCTCCCCCCCAAAAAACAAGAAAGCCCATAAAGTCCGTTTCCGAGCCCTCCATTGAGATCAGCCGCCCACAGACGGAGCACGGTCGGAATCCATTCTCAGAAGGACGCAAGAATCCATGAGTTTTAATATCAATATCAGCAACACTGTAAAAGCGGTCGGAATCGCTGATCTGAATACGCATGTAATTCGTTTTCAATTTCATTCGAAAGTAATAAGAAATGTTGAGCTTGATGAGTTTACAAAATCTTTACATACTCACGATAACTTTAGAAAAAGGCTGTTGAGGTGGTAGTGGGAATTATCAATGCTTCAGTCTCATCCCCATGTATTGAATACAATTGAACATGATTGTAATAACGAAAAACCTGAGCTTGGCAGCATTATCTTACACATTTTCGATTATCCTTACGGTGCTGTTAGCAAACACTTCTTGACCTCCTGCTCTTTTCGTTACGACAATTAAGAACATCCCTTCCACGATTATTGAGAGTGAGTTACGGATTTTTCCCCCTGTGAGAAAAATCAGATCTGATTACGATGTGGTCTCACTAAATCAATAATGTTATCCACAAAAAGGAGCGGTGACCATGTGCATGTTAGATTTAAAATGTTCTGGCTGCAAAAAAGATCTTATCGTAAGCTGCAGCATTAGTATCTATAACGTGAATGATATCGACGTGGTGACTTGTGCTAACTGTGGCCAGTCAACTAAAAAGCATTGCATTATCATCTATAAAATTAAAAATACACAGGAAGCAACATATCAAGAACAATCTCAAAAATACTAATTAATGGTAACTAATCGTAAATCCGTTATGCTGAATCCTTGCAGATGTAGGCAGTTTACAATTTCACAGTTATGCAAAAACTAGACTGGCCCCCTGAGTCTCCAGACACTTCGACCCACCTTAAATTAGTGACTAGTCTTAAACTAGTCATTCGATAATTAGGTGATAAGCATGATCGAAGAGTTGCTCGGACTAGAACGCCGCAGGCGCCGTTCTCCACAGGAAAAAATTTCCATTGTCCAGGAAACGCTTCAGCCAAGCATGACAGTATCCTATATCGCACGGCTTCATGGTTAAATGCAAACCAGATCTTCGCCTGGCGAAAGCAGTACCAGGAAGGTAGCTTCACCGCAATCATGGCTGGCTAAGATGTTGTTCCCGCCTCAGAACTTGCTGCGGCGGTTAAACAAATCAAAGAGCTACAGCGCCTGCTGGGTAAAAACCATGGAGAACGAGCTGCTGAAGGAAGCTGTCGAGTATGGTCGCCCAAAAAGTGGATAGCGCACGCGCCCTTATTGCCCGGGGATGGCGACTGAGCTTCGTCAGCCGCTGTCTTCAGGTCTCGCGTGCGCACTTATATACCCTGAAGCATCGTCCCGATAACTGGCCGGCGAATCGTGTATGAGATCTGTTGCCCTGGAAAGTCGAACTCACCTCATCCTAAGCATCAATACGGTTCAAATGTGACGTATATGGATTGCAAGAGCACAGTTATAATGAAAGTGACAGGTTTGCTTTCGTATATCCGGCCTGTTGATGACGCTTTGGCTTCTGGCCTCGATGAGACATTCGCGCATTCCGTCCTTATCGCTTATACGGCCTGAGTGGGCTGTCACATATTGCAGGTTTTTGGAACGCCGGTCTGACCTGTTTTTCATCATTTCTGCATTCTTCACAATTTCAGGTTAGCGTTTATTGTACTACATAGCATAACTTACTGATTTTTCAGTGTTGCTGGTAAATATAATTCATTACGGGCGATAATTACCCAGGAGATCAGTAGTAGTTTATTTGCAAGGGCGACAACTGCTCGGTTAAACCCACGTTTTTCCCGAATACGGTGAACCCACACACTAAGCAGGTCAGTTTTTTCAGCAGACCTGAACAGTACAGCCCTTGCACCATGTATCAGCATGGATCTCACGTACTGATTACCGCATTTTGTTATCCCCAACAAAACCTGCTTACCACCGGTTGTGAATTGTCGGGGGACCAACCCCAGAGCAGCAGAGGCATCTCTTCCTCGTTTAAATTGTTTACCATCACCCATCCAGCTTTTTATCACCTGGCTGACCAAAGGGCCGAATCCTGGAATAGCCAACAGCCTTTGGCACACAGGGTCCTGGTGAACGTATTTCTTCTGCTCGGTGTTACACCATTCCAGTTCATCATCCAATGTAATCAGCCGGGTATACTGTCGATGCAACAATGCTCTCATAGCGTCAGTGAGTTCATTTTCAGCATCCTCAAGTAGCGCGGGTAACGTTCGGCGTAGTTCTGTTGCGCCTTTATTCAGCACAATGCCATATTCAGCAAGAAGCCCACGTACGTGATTTATCAGTTGTGTCCTTTCCATTGAAATCAGCTGACGCATTTTTAAAAACGTCTGAATATCCTGCTGATCAAGCGTTTTTATAGGTACGGGTCGGATAGTTCCATGCTGGCAAGCCTCAGCAATTGCCTGTGCATCGTTATAATCATTTTTCTGGCGTCGTTGATAGGCTCTGACATACTGAGCCGGAAGCAATATCGCTGTATGACCGAGTTTTTGTATCTCCCGGGCCCAGTGATGCGATGCTCCACATGCTTCCATGGCAACAGTCATCGGTGGTTGCTGAACCAGCCAGTTGAGTAAGTTGCTACGTGAAAGTTTCATCTTTCCAACTGGTTTCCCATAGGCATTGATACTGAAAAGATAAAAGTTTGTTTTAGCCAGAACGATGCCGGTGATTTTCACTTGAGACATGGTATCCCTCTTACTTTTTCCTGATTAAAGTTTATCCATCATGGCGCAAATGGGTGCTGCCGTGAAGGAGAGGGAAGACCATCTCATCGCTTACAAAAATACTAGACTGTAGTCTTCCGATAAATTCAACGGCGGCGGTTCAGCCCCTTTGCTTGCTGTGGTATTGCCTGTTTTCACAGCACTAGGCGCAGCAGCTAAGCCAAAGATAGGATTAATGATCATTAATCCTAAGAAAATTACGATAAAAATTGCTCTGTTTTTCATTGGGATATTCTGTTAATAGTGATGTTAACCCTAAGTATAGAGTAATCACATTCTGGTTATCAACAAAAATTGGCATATTGCTGCGATTACGCAAAGCAACGTGTAACACAGCTCTATACTAAGTGTGATTAATCTTCTTTGCCTGAAAACATCGCATTAATGGCCTGTTGCAATTGTGTCTCTTTTTCCAATGTCACTTCAGTAATACGGTTTTTAGAGTAATTAACTAATATCTGGCCATCAAAAGTGGCAGAGAATTTAGCAAAACGCTGGTTATCTTTCTCAAAAACCTGGCTAATTTGCACCACGCCCTAAGACTCTACCGGCTTATATGTAACGGATAGCTACCGAACAATACCAGTGTCCTGAGAAAGTGCAGCAAGCCGGAGATCGGCGCCGGCCAGCTCCTCCCATAACGAGCACTAGCTAACCACCGGAATTTTTACTCCCAGTATACGTAACTTATAGTTGCTTTCGGGGGGGGGGGCATGACACTGTGACATTTGTCATGTTTTAGCTGAATATATTTGCAATTATTTAACACCCGTTTTGATAGTTAATATTCCTATTTCTAAGGGTAATATCTGGAGAGTTAAATGGCTAAAATATATACTACATGGGATGCAAATGAAACTCAGGTTTATGAGCAACAATGTGGTGACAAGACTGAAACCGACTCCGATTTTAATAAAAATATCGGTGCCGGCTTTATTATGGATGCCGTTGGAAAATCTTTGAAGTTGAAAGATAGTGTTGGTGTTTTTTGGCCAGTTGCCCCCAATGATCCAAATGAACTGGCAGATACGGTGACTGAGTTTGACATTTTCTCCGGAATGTTTTCTTACACGAGTAATATGAGTGTTTTCATAGGGCAGCAGCGGCCTTTCAAACTGACATTACAGCGTGATGGTTCAATGAAGATAACGGTGAATAGCGTGATAAGTACTGTATCCAACGAAGGCACGAGTGGTTCTGTGGGTGTTGAAATGAATGATACATCGATGCTCAGCTTATCCAGTGGGATTTTCGAGTGGGGTGGTCGATTTTCCACTTATGACAGTGCTAAGTTAGATATTTTTACTCCTACGGTTGTTCCTCACGATAGCTTGAGTGAATTACATGGGGGATCTGTATTAAACCTCACAACAAACAATATAATGGTTACAAGGGATCAATGGAGAGTTTCTATTTTTGATGGGGCCCCTCAGCTTAATATAATGGCGTACTCTGTGGGAGGGGACCCACTACAAAGCCGTGATGCTGAAGCCACGTATCCTAAAGGGATTATTGATTTCGCTTCATCCAGCAAGGGGACCGTTGCTATTGATATGCCTTCGGCCAGTGCATTTACTCTGTCGCTTTTAAATCAGAGGGGGACCTTCTCTCTCGATGGTCGGGTTATTGACATGCGAACGGATGGACAATTTAAAGTTGGGTATGCTCAAAATGTGCAGAGAGGTGATTTTACGACGCAAACTATGATAATTACCAAAGAGCGCTAATGTAAGCGCGTTCAGTTAATTTTTTAACTCACAGTGGTATACGTGGTTTATTGTCATATTGTGGATTACTTACGACAATTACAGGCCCATGCACCCGCGTTAGCCTGTAAACAATCTTATGTACAGGCTCTCTCGTTCCGATGTTTAGGTTGCATTGCTGTATTTAACTTCTCCTTGAGGTGTTCCAGCCCGTTCCCAGTTCGGGCTTTTTTTCTTGACTCGCCACATCTTCCATTTTCAGTCTTTAATCGCGTTGTGTGTATAACTACAAAAATGTTCTTCCAGAGAAGCCTTTAGCCCACAAATGCCTCTTGTGGGCTCTTTTATGCACCCATCTGAGAATTGAGAGTGCGTTTGGTATTTCTCAATTCAGTGTATGTGCTGTTAGAGTTGCGAAAGCCGGTTCCGTGTGACTGGTTTCGGCAACGTGGTGGGGGATTTACTGTCGATGGTGAAGCTGGAGTGCCTTTCTGAGAAATAAATAGCCTGGCGGGGGGGGGCTTGTGTTACGCTTTCACCGCCGTAATAATGGAAGGGGCAGGGAAGAACTCCCAGGCCCTTTTATGGTCAACAGAATGGATAGTGCGGGTAAGTTGATATCATTTTAGCTCAAGCACTAAATTACCATTAACGTAATTAGATTGCTTGAGGCGACTATCCACATAATTGAGGTCGGTATTGCCATCAATCGAAACAAGCCCCTTGTTTACAAGGGCGTTGTATTGAAACGTGTTTCCTATGCCCTCAATAATAAATTTCCCACGGTTGATGCCTTGTTGGGTATCAAAATAGAATAATCCCTTTTCATATGTTCGCGTGAGAAAATCAAACACCAGAACATCGCTTTTTGCGCGTTTAAACGTGAACGAGGGAGTCCCTGCAGACAACCTAAATACAGGTGGGACATCTTTACACCCCCAAAGATTTTCATTGCGCTGGGCCGATATGATAATCGATGACATCGTGACCGAGGCGTTGTCTCTGGCAAGCATCGTGCCTGAAGTAAACCATATTTCGGCTTCGGCATTTACATTAAATATACCATTGTTATAAATGCTGATTTGAGGTTGGGGTTTTCCGACCTCCGTTACTTGCATTTGGCCGAAATAAACTAAACTCGCGTCAACTGTCAACTGACTGGCTACCTCAAGGTCTAAATGTCGAACTATGGTATCGCCGGCGTTGTCGAGATAGCCTAAATTAGCTTTGCCGATATCCATCAGCTTTAGTGTCCCTTGTTGCACCAGGATGTGTGTAATGTCGTCTCCGCTAGAGACGGCGCGTGGCCACGCCACTTCGTTGTCCGGAATATTCCGGTCTCCCTTTAGCGTCAACGTACAGCCGGGGGCAGACATCGTGAAACTTCTGTTGTAGAGTTTGTCAAACGTGCGACCTTCTCCTTGCAGGGTTTGCGAACCATAATTAGACATGTATGTTTGATTGGCATTTGGGTCCCATGCGAATGGCGTTGTCATGATATTATCCTCATCAGTTAGTTTAAGTATGACATGAGTACTGCCTACTGTTCATATGTCACAGTAGATTATGTAATGAGTTTGATTGCGAAATTAAAAAAAAAGAATATTTCTATTTTTTAAATTGAACTCGGTGGTGTTGAGTTTTTAATCTTTAGCACCGTAATCACGGTGGTGTTATCTTGTCAAATGATTTAATGCACCAGCCGAAAAGCCTGTTTTGCTTAATGAGAAATAATCACGTATTTCCGCCAGCCACGTTCAGAGATGTTAACATCAGGATGTTGTAGCAGGAGAAGCGGTTATGGCAGACTGCAGTGTCTCCGGCGCAAGAGGGATTTTGTCCTGAGGAGAACGCTGTTCATGGTGCACGGGACTCTCTCGTCGAGCGCCCCCTGTTTTTGACGGGGCCGATGGTGAAGGTGAAGACGTGTCATTTGGCTACGTGTATTGACGCGTTGCGATATTTATGAGGGCCAAATTTGAGTGGCATGCCTTATTGTTTGGAGGGTTGTTGCCTGGTGTCATTCAATGGATAATCACCTGTCTTAGGTCTGGGACGAAAAAAACTGCAATATAAATCAATATTTCTGGAGAGGTATAATGACGAAGCGCAAGCACTTAACGCAAACGGAGGTGGAAAGCATGCTGGACATGGCAAAACAGAGCGGTAATCCCGAACGGGATTATTGCTTTTTATACATGAGTTTTATCCACGGTTTTCGTGTCAGTGAGGCGTGTCGGTTGCGGGTGTCCGATTTGGATCTGAAGCACGGCAGTTTGTACATACGGCGCATGAAAAACGGATTTAGTACCAACCACCCGTTACTGAGCAATGAAATCCGGGCGATAAAAGCCTGGGTGAAGATACGAAAGCAATGGGAAGGCGCGGAAAGCGACTGGCTGTTTTTGTCGAGGCAGGGAGGGCCGTTGACGCGTCAGCGCGTTTATCAGTTGATTAGCGGGTTGGGTAAAAAGGCCAATCTTGCTGTAGTTTCGCATCCGCACATGTTGCGCCATGCGTGCGGTTTTGCGCTGGCGGACCGGGGAGTGGACACGCGGCTGATACAGGACTACCTGGGTCACCGCAATATCCGCCATACGGTGCGGTATACGGCCAGTAATGCGGAGCGATTTAAAGACGTTTGGCGATTAAAAAATAAACACAAAAAGTTACATTTAGGACCAAACTGTCAACTAGCTTAGTCACCATCGCCATTTTTGCACAGAGAAAAGATAATAAATTCCCAAACAAAATGCATCCATTTGTAAAAAAAGAAAAAATACTCGCAAAGAAAATCGATAACATCATGAAATAGTTGCAATTGCTAATCACTTCCCTGTTTTGCATTGTGCTCATTTCACGCTTCATTCTCCCTCCCTACTCCTGAGTTTTCTTTTCGAAAGTATAAAATATTGCCGTTAATCATTCTGTTGGCAATAGCCCCCGTCACCTCCCATTTTTCAGCACAAAACCCCAATAAGTAACCAAAGTTGTCAAAATGGTCCTAAATGACAACCATTACACCGTAAGGAGATGTGGGGAAGGGCCAGCAATAAGCTACCAACTGTTTGTTGTGGTCGGTAGGTATCTATCCAATGGTATTAGGAAAACTGAAATGAAAAAAAATCTTCTGGCACTGGCCCTCGCGGCTGCTGGTTGCTTATCTGCAGGGGCTTATGCGGCCGATGGAGCAAGCGGTACTATTACTTTTCATGGCATTGTGAACGGTGGTACCTGTACTGCACCGACTGATTTTGCTAATGCAAAAGTTCTTCTTGGGGATGTTGGTGTCAATGAGGTGAATGGAACGGCGCAGCAAAATATCAGACCTTGGTCAAAGGATTTCGCATTCACTGCTTGTCCAGCGGAGTTGACGAAGATTAAGACCACGGTAACATTTACTAATGTGGGTGTTTATGGTTATGTAAAAAACTCTGGTACAAGTAATTTTGCGATATCACTCGGGCATGACAATGTTCTTCCTACGACGACAGGGTATGGCATGGCATCTGGTTCAAATTGGGACACCAATATAGCAAATGGTACTGCCACTGTTAATATTAAGGGGGCACTGAATAATTATGGCGCAGTTGCGCCAACGGTAGGCACCCTTGATTTTCCAATTAACATGACCGTGGAATACATCTAAGTATTCACCCGTTTTTATTTTGAAGGAATTAATTAAATGAATACTAAGAAAAGACTTATTCCAGTGATGTTGTTGGCCGCAAACTTTGCTGTTTGTGCTGGTGCTTATGCGAACCAGACTGCAACAGGAAAACTGGATGTCACCGGGACCGTGGTTGCCACAACTTGTACGGTTGCGCAAAGCGAGCTGACTAAGACAATCACATTTGCTGATGTGGATGGGAGCACATTAGGTTCAGCGGCAGTGAACGATAAAATCGCGGGTTCGACCCAGGCGCTGACGTTTGATGTTACCGGCTGCCCTGGTACGGGTAATGCTTCAATCCGTTTTGATTACACTCCTCAGGCAACTACCACGGATTACCTGACGAATACCGGGACTTCTAAAGGTGTCTTGGTTGGTATTAACGAAAAAGGCAAGGTCCCACGCATTGCCCCGGCTGGTTTGATTACTGCTGCCATTACTGCGGGTAACGCTACCATTAATGCAGAAGCCAATCTCTATAAAGCCGCTGCGGCTGTTGGTGTGGGTACCATCGCGTCAGTAATGAACGTAACGGTTGTTTCACCATAATATCTTTTTATCTTTCTCCCCCTCCACGGATTTATCCGTGGAGGGGGATCTACAGGTGAATTATGATTAAGTCTCGATCACATTTTATTGTTGTGGCCTTTGTGTTGTCCATGTTCTCATTTTTCACATATGCCTCTGGGGGGTATTCATTATCCAAGACGCGCCTGGTAGTTAATGAAGGTAAGGAGGCTGGGATAAAAATTCAAAATTCATCTGACGTTCCGTTACTGATTCAGTCCTGGGTATCCTTTTATAATAAAGATGATGCATCATTATATGGAGGGAAACCACCTTTTGTGGTGACGCCTCCCTTATATCGCCAAGGGACGGGCGATAATTATGTGAAAGTCATTCCTACCGGGAATGCGTTTCCTAAAGATAAAGAGTCTGTCTTTTTCTTCAATGCCAAGGCGATCCCCGCTTCTGCAGAGAAAGATAAAAACAGCAACAAGGTGTCATTTTCTTATACAAACATGATCAAGCTGTTTTATCGACCTAATGGCTTACCAGGTGTTTCAACGGAAGCCTATAAGCAACTCACGTTTTCCCGTACCGGAAGTACGTTAACGGCCAAGAACCCCACAGCGTATTATATCACGTTTAGTAAAATTTCTGTTGGCGGTCGTGAACTTGACAATATTCGGGATATGGTACCTCCGTTTGGGAGTCATGCATATCCATTGCCTTCTGGGACATCTGGAAGCATTGATTATCAGACAATTGATGAGTTTGGTGGGGTGACACCGAGCATAAAAGTTTCGTTTTAGTAGCTGAATTCTCAATTAACATTTTATTCTTTTTAGTGGGGACATTTTTTCTCATGAGCAGACTGAAACATGTTGAATGTTGCAGCGGGCATTTTCGTTTGTCCATCCTGTCATTCAGAATATTCTTGTGCATTTCATTGTCATTAAATGGGATGGCTGTGGAAGCGCGGGAGTATTTCAACCCAGCCCTTTTGGGAAATAATGGCCCTGCAAACCCCACGTCTTCCAATGTCGATTTGTCACGCTTTGAGGCCGGTGGGCAATTACCCGGCACCTATCGCGTGGACGTTTATGTGAACGGTCAATATATGACCTCGCGAAATATTGCATTTGTGGCGGGTTCAGATACTGAATTGCTCCCATCTTTATCGTTAAAAGATTATTCCAATTATGGGCTCAATGCAGCGGCGATCCCGGCACTGAATGGCGTAGCGCGGACGACGATGTTGTTGCCTCTAGACAAATATGTGCCGTCGGCCACTGCGCACTTTGATTTTTCGCAACAGCGGTTGAACATCAGTATCCCACAGGCCCTGATGATGACGCAGGCGCAGGGATATGTTGATCCAGACAGTTGGGATGAAGGGGTACCTGCGGCACTGCTGGATTACAACATCACCGGTAATCATACCAGCAACCGTGGTGATAACACCTTGATGGGCGATTCTGATGAGCAATTTGCCAACTTGCGCAGCGGGCTTAACTTTCAGGGCTGGCGCCTGCGAAACTATTCGACCTGGACACGCAATAGCGGCTGGGGAGGGCAGGGGTCGCAGACGCATTTCAACAACATCAACACGTTTCTTGCGCATGATGTGAAACCTTTGCAGGGCGAGTTTGTTGCCGGTGAATATACCACCCCGGGTGATGTGTTCGACAGTATCCCGTTTCGTGGCGCTCAGCTTGCTTCTGACCAGGGCATGTTGCCTGACAGCTTGCGCGGTTTCGCACCGATCATACGAGGCGTGGCGAACACCAATGCTCAAGTGACGGTGAGGCAGAACGGTAACGTTATCTATCAGACGTATGTCCCTCCTGGTCCCTTTACGATAAAGGATTTATACCCCTCTTCTGACAGTGGAGATTTGGTTGTCTCCGTGAAAGAGAAAGATGGGACGGAGCGGCATTTTACCCAGGCCTATTCGTCGGTTGCGATCATGCAGCGGGAAGGTCAGGTTAAGTATTCGGTAACGGCAGGTGAACTACGTAACAGCGGTAATAATAGTTTGCGTGAGGCCAAGTTTGTACAAGGCACTCTGATATATGGCATGCCGCATGATATGACCCCGTATCTTGGCGTGTTAGCCGCTCAGTATTATCGGGCTGCTGTTGTCGGTCTCGGTGTCAGTCTGGGGGAATGGGGGGCCATTTCTGCGGATGCCACGCAGGCAAATGCGACCCCGGTGTCGCGTGATAAGTCCCAGGGGCAGTCTTATCGTATCCGCTATTCCAAAAGCATGCTGGAAACAGGCACGACACTGACGATGGCTGCCTATCGTTATTCCACCAAAGGGTATTACAGCTTTCAGGATGCGAATACATACCGTGATGAGCGGGATGATAACACTAATGGGGCTTCTTATCGTCCTCGCAGCGAATTTAACGTCACTCTCAATCAGGCACTGGGGGATTTCGGTTCTCTTTATCTTTCGGGCACGCAGCGTGATTATTGGGAGCGTGAGGGGAGCGAACGTACATATAACGCAGGTTATAACACGACAATATCTGGCATCAGCTATGGCTTATCGTTGAGCCAGGCCAAAAATAGTGACGCAGGCAGTGACAAGCGAACAGATCGGCGCGTGGGTTTTAACGTGTCAGTACCGTTGAATCGTTTCCTGGCCGGAGATAATACCTCTCTCGCTCGTAATATGAACCTGAGTTATAGCGTGAATTCAGATCAAGATCATAAAGTGGTTCAGCATGCGGGGCTTAATGGCACTGCGCTCAGCGATAACCAACTGAGTTATAACGTTGATCAGAGTGTGGGCAACCAGGGGCAAGGGTATGGTGGTAGTCTGAGCGCTGTTTATAACGGCAGTGCGGGGTCGGTATCGGGTGGCTATAACTACAGCAAAAATCAACAACAGCTTACCTATGGCCTCAGCGGTGGCATTGTGGCTCATCCACATGGGATTACGTTGGGTCAGGAGCCAGGTGAAACCATTGCCATTGTCCGTGCTCCGGGGGCATCTGGAGTGAAGGTGACTAACCAGAGCGGTGTGGCAACTGACTGGCGTGGTTATGCGATTGTGCCGTATCTCACGCCTTATCGAAGCACGGAGGTCGGGCTCGATCCGTCCAATCTGGGTAACGATGTGGCGATGGATCTGACATCTGCACGTGTGATCCCGACGCGAGGGGCCGTGGTCATGGCTGATTATCGGACTCAGGTAGGGCGTCAGGCGATGTTGAACCTGACATATCAAGGGAAGCCTGTACCGTTTGGGGCCATGGCCGTTCTGGACACTCATAATCTTGATGAGGGGCAGAAGGCTGCAAACGGGATCGTGGGAGACGACGGACAGCTATTCATGACAGGATTGCCGGATGAAGGACGACTTAACCTGCAATGGGGGAGTGGTGCGGATGAGCGTTGTGGTGTTCCATACCACCTGACGTCTGAGCGGACGGATAATGTTCCGGTCAGCGTTACTGCGGTTTGTCAGTAATAGACAAGGATATGGCCTATGCAATGCAGAATGTGGTTGTTTACATCGTTGTTATTTGTCGCCATGGTGAGCGGTATCGACATGGCACAGGCCAACCAGCAGGATCGGAGCAGGGGCGGTATTGGGACGGATCGGACGCGTTACATTTATCCTGAGGGAGCACGTCAGGTTGGTGTAACGCTAAGACAGGATGCAGGTGAAAATTATCTAGTACAAGCCTGGGTCAGAGGATTAGATCCGGTCACTGGCACGGTGCTAAATGAGTCGACGCCGTTTTTCCTGAAACAACCGTTGGTTAAAGCCATGCCGGATGGTCGTTATGGTTTTCAGGTCATAAAAGTTAAGCCCGTGCCGGTGAAAGATCGCGAAAGTGTCTATTTGCTTTCTTTTAAGCTTATCCCGGCAGAAAAAGAAACCGGTGTGTCAACGTCTCGTGCGAATGTCGTTATGACGTATAACGTGAAACTGTTTTATCGACCGGAAGCACTCAAGAATGGCAAGGTTGCCAGCGCTTCAAAGGAATTAAGATTTTTCCGGACAGGCGACGCATTGAAAGTGAGTAATCCGACCCCTTACTGGATAACCTTTTATTCTCTCCAGGTTGGCGGTCATGCTTTATCCGAAAATGTCCTTAAACGCATGGTGCCACCTTTTGGTGAGGTGGTATACAGTTTGCCATCGGTTGGGAGCAGCGTGATATGGCAAATTATTGATGAAAATGGTGATCGGTCTACACCCGTAACGTCATCAATCTGAAAATACGTACAGTCAGATTGTTATGCGTAGCACGACAGCTGACAGAGAATGAAGACGATTTATCTTTTGAGGTTGATCTTATGTGTTTATCCGAATGGTTATTCAAACCTAAAAAAAGAAAATATTTTTTTGGTAGTCTGGGACTGATGTTAATGGCTGTCGAGTCTTTTCCTGTGATGGCTGATACTATCACACTGAACGGCAGATGGTCACAGCAAGGCCTCATTGACATGCAAACGCTTGGGCCAGTCGACAATGCGGCGGTCGGGCAGAATTATTCTCCCGGATCACTTATATCTGTTAAGTATTCCACCTCAGATGGGAATGTGGTGGCAGCATCAGGTGATACGCTGCCGTTGATCTGCATTTCAAAAACAGGCGTAACAAGTACTGATAAAGTCTGTCAGGGGGGGATTTTCGTCAACCCACCTCCGGTATTTGCACTGCTTGGGTATGTAAATGATGCCGATCCGAAAAATAATTATGCCATCTCAAGCCTTTCCATAAAACCGTCAGGCAAAGTGGGGATAATCGCTAAGACCTTGTATGATGGCGTGCCTGATACGTTCACGTATTCACCACCAACACTCAACTGGCTGGCCCCGGCACGGCCAGAAGGTGTTGACTCATCCAAAATGTACACGGGTCTCACCGGAGGTTCGTTAACGGGCGCACAGGTTGGCGCTTGGGCGGGAGCTGGCAGTTATTCTGATTTTAATAATACAGGCCAATATACCGGAACGGTCACGGTGAGTGTCGGGGGGAACAGTAAGACATGGACTTACAATGTGACGATTTTACCGCCCCTTGCCACTTGTTCTTTAACACCACCATCGGCGGTAAGTTTTGGTGATGTGGTGACGACGCCCAGTGCGCCCCCCTTACTCGCATCTGCCAGTACCAATATATCGGCAAGTTGTAATGTTTTCGATAATGCCTCTGTCACAGGACAGAATATGTATTTGACTTTTGAGGCTGGGTCGTATGGGCTTTACAACGGATATATCGGATATCTTGGGACTTCTATCGACGGGATTTATATAACCGGTGGTGCAACTGCATCCGATGCGTCGTGTTCAAGTCCTGATTTGAGATTTGATGGTTTGGCCCATCCTAACTTTAAGATGAATGATTCTGCATTGCAGACAGGAAACAATGCTGAGAGCAAAAATATCTATTTTTCATTGTGTCATGATATAAACAAAACCCTGATCTCAGGCAATGTGATGTCCGACGCAAAAGTTAATGTTGTTATACAGTAATAGATGGTAGTGGGTGGCTATGTCTGGGAGCATTTTTGTAAAGATTCGCTTAGGTAAGCTTTGATTGTCTGGTCTTGTTTATTCTGCATCCTGTTTATTGGGGGGCTGGCATTTGCCTGTTTTTTATAATGGCATGATTGTGTTCACTAGTCTCTTGCTGAAATTTGCATTGTCATTGTATGTGCCAGGGCAGTTTTCGCTGAAGTGGAACGTTTTGCCATGTTCCATACGAGGATTGTTGTTCTGCGTAGTGTAGTATTCCGTTATGACTCGACATGGATGTCTTTCCTTTTTATGCAGTGATTGTTATTTATAGATCTAGCTGACTTCTTTTTTCTGCTTTGTTTTATTTTTACTGCTTCACCAGGGTTGTTAGTAACGCGGTGTTTTTATCGTTGTTTCAATATATCCACTTGCGGAATGGTTGTTGTGTGTCGCCGACGATTCTGTTTTTTGAGGTTTTAATCATGAAAAATGTTGAAGATCGCAAGTCAATTCTTTCTGAAAAAGAGGTTTTGGGTGAGTTCGGTGAGTGTGTTCCAAAATCCTCGGCGCGTGTCCTGGGCAGGCAATCCAATCACGGGGATTTTACATTACCGCGGTGCCTGAGCCATTTGGTCAATCCACCACTCTATATTGCCGTGGCGCATTGGGGATTATTAAAAAAGACGCCCTTTTCGCGCGACGATATATCCCAGGCCTTTCGGATCACGCCTCGTCGGGCGGCAGACGTGATGACTTATATCCAGCGCGAGCATGGCGATGTCATTACCTGCGTTCGCCACCTGCAGGTGAACCCGGCCGGGATACGGTGCCTGACCCTGCAAGTGACCGGGGTGGCGGAGACGCCACAGTCTGCGTCCGTGCCCAGGTCGCGTCGGCGCGCGCCGGATAAGGCCTCACGGGGAGAGAGGCAAAAAAAATCGCAGGCGCTGCACAACATGCGCGCCACTTTCCTGGCCCGGCCGCTGCTGTCACCAGTTGGTTCGAGGACGGAGAGTGAATGAGGACGTCGGGGTGACGTATGGCTACACAGTTGTCGTTCTGGTCGGTGCTCTCTGCCCACTCATTTCTGGAGGTGGATCACTGGCTCTGGCCTGTCATGGTTGGGGTGGGGGGCGTACTGGCGCTGGCCTGGGGGGGCATCTTTATGCATAACGTGCGCAAGGGCGCTGTGCTTCGTGTGGTGTTGTGGCAGTGGCTGCAGGCGTGGCTGTTGCCGTGTGCGTTCATTGCGGCCGGTGTGCTCCTGGTGGTGTCTGGTGGCGACTGGCTGGCTGTGGTCCTGGACTCGGCGGACTGGGCAGTGCGGCGGTGGATGTATGAGCTGCAGGTATTCCTGGGGAATGACACCTTTGTCCCCATTCCGCCGTCACTACTCGGGAGCGGCGTGCCGCTGTTGCCGGGAGAGGCCTGGCAACGTCTGGCGGGGGTGTTGCGAGTCGTGGTTCATGACGTGCCTCACTGACGCTCGCCTATGGTGGCTGATGGCCTGCTCCCTGGGGGTTGTGACGATATGCATGATTGGTGTGATTCGCGGGGTGCAGGGCGTGCGCCGCCGAGTCCTGTTCGGCCGTAAACCGGTGTGGTTCTGTCGGTTTGTTCGGGGGGAGCTGTCGGTGTGGGCGACGGTGTGGCAGGGCGGACCTGTCTGCGCCTTTGCCGTGTGGTGGGTCAGCGCCATGGGGTATGCGCCGCCGGCGGTCTGGCTGGGGTATGGCGGGATGGTGTGGTGCGGAATCTGGGCGGTTGCGGCGATGAATGCGGCGCGCAAGTCTCAACTTCGGGGTATCTGCTGTCTGGGTATCAGCCTGATGATTGGCCTGCTGTGGGTTGTTGGTGCATGGGGGGGAGGGGTGATGTGGTTCTGTCGCCCTCCGGGATGACGCAGTGTGTTGTGGGCGGAAGTGGGGCATGGGTTCGGTCGTGAGTAGTGCGCAGTCAGGGCAAAAAAGGAGTGAGGTGAATGAGGTATTCATTGATGGTGAAAAAATTAGTGGCAGAAGCGGTGGGGACCTTTTGGCTGGTGCTGGGGGGCTGCGGCAGCGCTGTGCTGGCGACCAGTGGGGTGTCGGGAGGCAACGGGGCTGTCGGTGTCGCGCTGGCATTCGGATTGACGGTGGTCACGATGGCGTATGCGCTGGGGCCGATATCCGGCGGGCACTTCAACCCGGCCGTTACGTTGGGATTGTATGCCGGCGGGCGAATCAAAAGCCACCTGGTCATGCCTTATATCGTGGTGCAGGTGGCCGGTGGGCTGCTGGGAGCCTGCGTTCTGTTTCTGATTGCGCGGGGAGGGGCGGGGTTTGATGTGCACACCGCCTTTGCCTGTAACGGCTACGGCGCGCTGTCGCCGGCCGGGTACGGGGTGGGGTCGGTGTTGCTGGCAGAAGGGGTGCTGACCGCGGTCTTTGTGCTGGTCATCATGGGGGTAACGGACAGTCGAGCGCCCGCCGGAGTTGCGCCGCTAGCCATTGGGCTGTGTCTGACCCTCATTCACCTCATCAGTATTCCGGTCGACAATACGTCGGTGAACCCGGCGCGCAGCACGGCCGTTGCGGCGCTGGCCGGAGGGGCGTGGATGCTGCAGCTGTGGGCATTCTGGATGGCGCCGATCGTCGGCGGTGTGTTGGGGGGCGTGTTTTACCGGGGGCTGTTGGCAGCACCGGTCGGGCTGACCCGGGGAGAGGCATGATGCAGCGAATGGTGGGGGAGGGGACGTGGCAGCATGTGGCCATCATTGCGCCGTGTTCCTATATGCGGGCGGGGTTGTCTGCGCTGATGGCAGCGATGACGCCCGCGCCAACGGTCAGGATGTGGCCCTCGGTGGCAGCCTGGTTGCAGGACGCGGCGTGCGTCACTGGGCAGCGGGTGTCGCTGGACGCCCGGCTGCTGCTGCGATTGCCCGAGCGACTAGGGCCGCTCCTGGAGGCGCTGGAGTTTTTGCGGATGTACCTGCGTCGGCAATCACAGGAGGGGCGGCGTTCGTTGAGGGGCATCCTGTTGCTGACCGATGTCCCGAAATCCTGGTTGTATGACACCCTTCGGCGTCTGGTCAAGCAGGAGAGTTCGCTGGAGGGGATTTTGGTGTTGCCTGCGTGTAGCCAACCCAGCAGCATCGCTCGTGCGCTGGCCGGGCGTATTTCGTCAGCCTTGCTGACGGCGCCGGGGGGCCGGTGTTTGCTGTCGGGGTTGTGCCGTACCGAGGTGCGGATCTTGGTGGGTTTTTTGGTGTATGGCGTTTCGATACAGGCGCAGGCCCACCTGTCGGGTGTCAGTCCCAAAACCTGCTATTCGCAGCGGCAGTCCGCCATGAAAAAGTTTGGGGTGCTGTCCGCGCTGCGGCTGGCGAGATGGGGGGCTCGGGAGTGGCAGAGAGTTCAATATTAAGGGGCGAGAGGCGTGGGGAGTTTCCCACCACCCGCCTGCGTCATAAGGTGGTGGCCAGGCGAGCCGCAGCCCTTGAGCGGTCGGGGGAGTACGGGGACGCGGCCGTGCAATGGCTGCGGGCCGGCGACCTGGCCGTGACAGCCACGAATCGGGATTGGTGCGAGGCGCGTCAGGCTGCGTGCTTGCGTGCGCTGGCACGGATACAGGAGCGTCGAGGTTAACCATGGAGACAATAGCGGCGTGGGTGGATGTGTGCGTGGCAGCCTATGACGATGTGCTGCATGCGTATCCGCTGGCGGCGCCGGCGGTGATGATTGTTGCGGTGTTGTGGTTCCTGTCCCGTCATGGGTGAAGGGGGGGCGGGACGAAAAAAAAGGGGGGCGGTGTCACCGTGCCCGGTCAAGAGCAAGGGAGAGGAATATGAGAAACAAACAAGCAACGCACCCGGTGGGGTACCCGCTATCACGGCGGATGGTGTGGGTTCTGCTGTCACTGAGCGTGGCAGTCCTGTTAGGTACCTCGCTTATCACATTGGCTTCTGCCGCGCCAGGCGGTGTGCGCAAGCACCACCCGGACTCGTCAGTCTATTTTCCGAAGGGTAGTCAGCACGTGGTGTGCGACCGCCGGGCGAATTTCTGTGCGGATGAGCAGGGGATTTCCATGGGGTTGACCGCGCTGTATCTGGGACAGGCGGCCCAGCAGCGGCTGCAGGCGGTGGTGAAAGATTTGTCCGTGGATGAGCTCAGTCGCTACACCCTGACCAGCGGGGTGCACTGCGACAGCAAAAAGCGCGCGTGCTTCGTCAGTAAATACAGCACGCAACCGGATGCGACGATGACCCGGCAGCTCTATGGGCCGTAGGCAGCGTCGTGGCATCGGTCGCCATTGTTCGGCGCGTCCCTGCGCTGGCGGGGTGCTTGTGGTCCGGGTTGTCTGGCGACGGGGCTGCGGTACGCGAGGGTGTCATGCTGTCGCTGGCTGAGTGCATTCAGGAGGCTGAACGGCTCGAGACGGCCGGACTCTGGCGCCGGGCGGAACGGCACTGGTTGCTGGCGTATGACCTGAGTCGCTGCCCCGAGCAGCGGGCTGCGCTCAGTCAGCGCCGCTCGGCCTGCGTGAGTCGGGGCGGTTTGCGTGGCTCACGTGCCGGTCGCCTGGCATGAGTGGGTGGGGTGGCGCGCGGCGCGTTGCCTGGGGGCTGGTGTTGCTGGTCAGTCTGGCCGTGCGCGCCAGTGAGCCGGCGGTCTGCCTGACGGGGACGCAGACGATGACGCTGACGACGGCCTGGCAGTTTATGCCGGCCGTCGTGACGGTCAATGATGCTCTCCCTGTTGGCACGGTGGTGGCGTCAGTCGTCATTCCGGAGGGGCGCGTGCTGGGGTGGTGTCGGGTGCCGGTTCAGGCGGGCCTCTGGGACGGGCGGCAACTGCAATCGTGGTATCAGGCTGCGGCGACGAACGTCCCCGGCCTGAGTGTCCGTCTGGTCACTGAGCCTGCAGCTTCGTTGCCTGTGTGGTCCGGTGGGCGACGTGGGTGGTCGACATCAGTCAATCGCCTGGGGCGTGGCGGGCTGCGTATCGAGCTGGTGAAAAACGGTGTGGTGCGTCCCGGGACGCTGACACGGGTCAATGGGACGGTGCAATACCGGACTTATCTTGGTTCACCACCGCGGGCGCATCTGGCGATGGTGGAGACGCTGCGCTATGTCGGGCGGCTGGTCATTGTTGTGAACGGCTCGCTCTCGGTGCCGGAGGCTCGGCGTTTGTCGTAGGGGCCATGCCCTGGCGGCAACCAGGCGCGCCTTGCCGGATGGGCGGGGTAGGTAAAGCAATGTCGGGAGAGTGAGGATGGAAGGCAAGCGCGGTTGGTCGGTGCGGCGGGTGTGGGGTTCACTGGTAGTGGTGTGTATAGGGTTTTGGATGGCAGTCGGTTATGGGGTGGCCTGTTTGTTGCGGTGGCTTGGGTGACGCCGTCAGACAGGCGGATGGTGGTCACCGTAATGGTGAGCAGGGTGGCGGTATTGACGATGAAAGTAAAAACGACGATGAAAATAAAAGCAACGATGAAAACACGGGCACAGAAAACGACCGGGTGGGGGCTGTTGCATCACCGCGCCAGCCAGGGGGAGCGGTGGATGCGGCCTGTCGGGGCGTGCGTGGTGGCACTGTGGCTGGCGGGGTGCGCCCTGCCTTCGCGAGGGCACCCACCGACAACCGTGGCGATGCCGGTCATCACCACGTCGGCGCCGGCCCGGCCCGTGCGGACCGGACAGTCGGGGGCTGTGCGGCCATCGGCGGCAGGGGACGAGACGGTGCCGATGCCCTTGCCTGCGGGCGGTCAGGGGCCGCTTAACACCTGCCTGTTTGAGGCGCATCAACTGGCACGGCTGGGGAGTGCGTACCGCTCGCAAGTGGACGCGCTCTATCGTCACCTGCGGGCAGCGAAATATTACGCCGCGATTGCCGGTGAGCTGTCGAGCGGTACCACGGACACCATCACCCCCTTGTACCAGTACCGGGTCAATGATGCCTGCAACGCGATTTCCCAATCGCTGCTGACCGAGTTGAAAAAAGTCGACATGCCGGGTCGGGACAGTCTCCCGATACGGAGTAAACCGTGATGCGCGCGCCGCGCATGTTGCGCTTGGGGATGGGGGGGCTGTTGGGTGGGGTACTGTGTTTCGTCTCGCCCGCCGGGGCCACGCAGACCGGCGCCGATTTTTTGTCGGCCATCCAGGGGGTTCAGGTTCCAGATACGCCGGTGAGCGGCAGCAACAGGGGCGTGAAGGGGGCGCGACCGGCGTCCCCTGCCGGGCAGCCTGCGTCGACTCACCCGCCGTTGCCGCGGCAGGTCTGTACGTCGTCGGTCGCCCTGTCACAGGTTCGCGCCCGGCTGATGGCAGAACGTGCCGCAGGGCAACGCGCTGCGGCCGCGGCGGACACCCGACTTACGGCGGCGAAAAAACGGGAAGCGGACCTGCAAGGAACGGTGGCGACGCTGCAGGCGCGCATCACCGCGCTGCAATCGCAGCAGACGCCGGATGCGGCGGCAAAAACGGCGGCCCAGAGCGCGCAGGTACAACAGGTGACGGCTGAGCTGGTGCGCGTGAAGGCGCAGCTGCAGCAGCGGGTGGTCGACCAGACGTCGGCGGCGCGCCTGTGGCAGCACGCGATGGTGGCCCTGCAGGGGCAGCTGGCGGTGGTGACGACGGACAACCGGCAGCGGGCCGGGGAAAAAGTGCAGTTGGCGCAGGCGCAGGCCACCGCGCAGTCCCTGGCGGGCAAGCTGCAACACACCCAGGCGCAACTGGCCGCCCTGACCCGGCAGCAGGACGCGCAGGGTGACAAGGCGCAGCAGGTTCAGACTCAAATACAAAAGACGCTCAGCGACCAGAATGCCGCGCTGCAGGCGCAACTGACGGCGGCGACCCAACAGCAGGAAGCACTCAAGGCGAAGATGACATCCCTGACGGACGCGTCGTCGGCACAACAAAAGACGCTCAGCGAGCAGAATGCTGCGCTGCAGACGCAGCTTGCGGCGACGACACAACAGCGTGATGCGCTCAGCATACAGGTGGCGTCCCTGACCCGGTCTCAGGCGACAGAGCATCAGACGCTGCTGGCGGCGCAGGCGAAACCGGTCGCGCCGGTAACGTCACCGCCCACCCCTGCCGTGAGCTTGACGGATGCCCGGTCACAGCAGACGTACGCCAGCGGCGTGGTGATGGCGAGTACCCTGCGCCGCACCCTGGCGCTCCAGAAAGACCTGGGGGTTTCATCGGACCCGATGGTGCTGCTGGCCGGTGTGACGGACGGGGTGCAGGGAACGCTGAAACTGGACAGGAAGGTGCTGAACGCGCAGTACGCTGCGATTATCCAGCGGCTGTCCGACAAGGAAAAGGGGCGGTTTGATGCGGGCATCAAGCGTCTGGAGGCGGTGACGGCGAAGAAAACGGTACTCAAACGCAACGGGTCGCTGTTTTTTGTTCAGACACGAAAAGGCGCGCAGGCGGTCAAGACCGGGGAGACCCTGCAACTGTCGGTGCGGGAGAGTCTGCTCGATGGGAAGGTTCTTCGGGATGACCGGAGTCGGTCGGTGACGCTGAACGGGCAACTGCCTTACATGCTGCAGCAGGCGGTGCTTCTGGGGGGCCGGGGCGGGGTGATGGAGGTGTACTGCTTTGCGTCGGATATCTACCCGCCGGAGCGCCTGCCGGACGGGCTGTTTGGCTACAGCCTGATGAAATACACCGTCAGCATCGGCGCGCAGGCGTAGTACGGCACGATGCGCACCCCGTGTGCATGCTGTGCCGGTATCGAAGGTGACGCAAGACAGGGTGTGCGTCGCCACCCTCCTGGTCGGTTGACGGGAAGGGCAACAGGGGCCCCCACCGGCGTGGGGGCGTTCAATACAGTAGAGGAATGTATGCACAAATCATTATGGATAGCAGGGGGCGTACTGGCCTGCGTATTGGGGGTATCGGGCGCGCAGGCGGCATCGGCGTTGGTCCCGGCGGGAACAGCATTGAACGGGTTGTACGGGGGCGGGCTGGAAAGCTGCCTGGACGACCTGACCATGCTGGACGCCGTCAATGCGTCGCGCTACACGCAACTGTCGACGGCGCTGGACGCGGAGGTAGCACGTGCCACGCATTACCTGACCCTGCGTGACCAGTTGGGTGGCGACATCCCGCCGGTGATGGACAAGATATACCAGGCGCGCCTGGCCGAACAGTGCCAGTCCATTCACAACGCGCTGTTTGATGGCTTGCTGTCGCAGGCGAATGGGCGCGGCGCCGCGGCTGTCCCGCGAGGCGCACGATGAGGGCGTGGCGGGCAGTCAGCATCCTGCTGATGGCTGGGGTACTGGGCGGGTGTGTGCACCGTACGTCATCTCCCCCGACGCCACCTCTGTCCCCGGTTGTTGCAACCACGGCGCTGGGGCAACTGCAGGTGGTGGTGGACACGCTCAGAAACCGGTCCCGGCACGGGGACGCCCAGGCGACGGCGCAGCTGCAGGCACTGTTGTCGGGAAAGGGCCTGACGGTGGCTGTTTTGCGTGCGGTGGTTCAGTCACCGGCCAAACGGGGAGGCGGTCTCTGCGAGCGAGTATCGCCCTGGCGCGGTTTTTTGTGAAGAACAAGTTGAGGGGCGTGTAATGGCCGGTGACGAAGAGGATGAACGCATTATCGGCATGAGCGCTGTCCTGGCCTCTGTGGGGATGACGTTTTTGCTGGCGATGCTGGGTGTCTGGTTGTGTGCCCTGAGGGGGGCGGGTATTGATGATGCCCAGGCGCATGTCACCAGGGTAGTTAGAGAGGATGCCCGACGAGTGTCTGTTTATGCCGTGTCTGACCTGCGTTGTGATACCCATGTGTGGGTTATCTCCACGGAGGGTGATGTTCTGACCGAAGGGAAAACAACGGTTAAGATTTCAGCGATAGTGATGATTGCACTGGGCTCTGCTGTAAAGAATCTGGATATGACGCATTTGCACAGTGCGTTAGGCTATCGTTCGCCTTGAGAATAAGCAGTACCTGCTAAAAGAGAATAATGTGCCAGGAGATAGGGGGAATCTTAAATGGGAAAGTCACTGTAGTATTGACTTAACGATCCCCTAATCTCACCAGCCGGATGTTGTATGATTTATATAACATGAATAAAACCGCTCAGTAATCAGGGGGATTACCCCCCAGATAATTATTTGACCTTACGTGCTTTTACTGAAGGTTGGTAATGTGACAAGCATCATGTTAAGAACATGATGCCTTTGCTATTGGTACGCACCCGTTTTTATATTTCACCATCATTATTCCCTAATGGGCGTATGGAGTGGCTAAGATATATACAAAATGGAATGACACACAAGTTTATGTTCAACTCAAACGATAACGATCAGCAAAGCTAACTGATAATGCTTAACGTAATCAACATTGAAAACCATCCGCATGAATTATATGGAATATCAAGGAGTATGAGGCATGAATAAAAAAGCTATTTACATTAACAATGTTAGCACTAATTTATGGCTAACTGTTACTAGCGAGAAAATTAATCCTGGCGAATCTGACAGCGTTTGGGCTGAAAGTGACAAAAAATATGCAAATAACTTAGATCTTTTTAATCAATTTGCACTATGGGACATGCTTTACGACGATTCGGGGCGTTGTTGGTTCCGTCACCGTTATACCGGTGCATACCTTTGGATCTGGAATTCCAATATGGCAGCGGCTCGACAATTGGGTGTAGGCGAGTCTGTTGACTCAGTCGCCTTGAGGCTGGCTTCTGGTTTTGGCGATGCTAGCGCACAGATGATTCAGTTGCAAGAAGGCGCTGATTATACTCTTACCGTTACACCAAGGGGATTTAGGATGGGACAATGGATCCTACATTCTGAGCAATCTGCAGACTGTAACTTTAAATTTCTTGGTGTGAATGAGTAGGTGTATCCGTTATTTCTTTGTTGTTGTACTTGTCGTTGGCAAGTACAACTCTACCGGTTGGTTCAGGTTGACGTGCTTGTCGCCGTACGGGGATATTCGCGGTCGCTTGTGTCCTGCCCGTAGCGGGTGACGCCCCTGTCCCCTCGGTCATGGATGACAGAGGATGGCAATCATGCCGACTCTGGCTTGCCAGTGACAATCCGTCCATTGGGGTCGAGTTCAAGAGTGGACTTGGGGGTAACGGCTTGATAACACAGGGGCACGATGTGGTGCGGATCGAAAGATTATTTGGATCGTGATGCGGGCTAACCTGAATCTAGGCCGTGCGGACTGATGCAGGCGCAGCATGTGCCGCGCCTGCCGCCAGTTACTTTTTTTTCTTGTGATGCTTTTTACCGTGATGTTTCTTCTCACTCTTACTGTGGTGTTTACCCTGCTTGGTGTGTTGTGGCATTTGTTTTTCCATCGCCGCTTTTTTCTCCTCCATGTACTTTGAGCCTTCCGGGTTGATAACTGGGCCAGGGCCACGTGCAACGAGTGGCGCGATCGCGCCGGATGTATCAGCGCTAGCCGTCGGCATTGGAGCTGCTACAGCAGCAGTCATCCCAAAACCCAGCAGCGACGCCACCAGCACACCGATTGATAATTGACGCATAACTCTACCTCCATTGCTTAATGAGCCAGCAGCGTGTTGCCGGGAGGTGACGGACGTCAATGTAGGCCACGTGCGTATTTTGTTATTACCCGATCTCAATGGATGTTATTGGGTGATCGCCGTTCATGAAAATACGCACCACGTGTGTCCGCGCTAAAATAGCGACAAATTTAGACACTTGGAGGTGTTTCCCAGCGGCGGATAGTAACAAGCAGTAACGTTATCAACCCATCAAAGCGAATGTATGCAAATGTTAACGTTTGGCGCACTGCCTCGCTGGTGTTGCAGATAGAAAGAAAATGTTCAGGTTTGCCCAATGCCGGACAGTGCGCGGAATGCAGCCCATTCAATTGCGACCTACTGCATCGTCACCGAATAGGTCACCGTGTACGTGCGTGTACCGTCATGCGTCGAGTCAACCGCAGCGACCTGGTAGATTTGCGGTTGCAGGTTGATGGTGGAGACCGTCACCTTGCCATTGGCTTGCTGCTGCGCCGGCAGGTCCCAGGTCCAGAGCGGGGTGGCAGTCGCGCCATTCCACTTGACGGGTGAGCCTAGGGTCTGGCCCGCTGCTGTGGTTGCGCCTGACATTGATGACGGCATGACAAGGCGTAGGCCGAGCCAGTCGCTGTTATTTGTTCGTAGGGTCAGGCTGGATTGTTCGACAGCACGCTAAGAACGGCGGCGCCCTTGACACTGCCAGATGGGCCCGCAGTGCAGTTTAGGGTCAATGCATGCGCCGCAACAGGAGTACTGGTTGTCATCGTGCTGCCAGCGGTGCCGGCTGTGGCATTGAAGTCGTATACTGGGGCGCTGCCGACTCCCACGAGTGCTGTGCAGTTGGGCGGCTCACCCGCGACTGGAGGGGGGCGGGTCTGCTCCCCCATTTCCTCCTACCCCAATGGTCATTATGGTATAATGTTGGATGGTTGGGGCGAAATAGACCAGCAGGTTGAGGTTAGGGTAGGTTATCGTGGAACCGATATCGACATTGACGTCCCACGCCAGCGTGCCAGACACGCTTCCCGGGTAAGTCGAATCATTTATCGGCGAGCCGTCTTGAGGGTGGGCGGGTATTCCTGAGTACGAATAGGAGCAAACACCTTTCGTGATACTCGTTGCTGGCGCGACAGTGCCTAACGGGAAGGTCGTGCCTTGTGCGAACGAGGCCGACCACCCTAGCCTGCAGTTTGCACTTAGGTTGGACGTTAGAGTGAGAGACACGG
This sequence comes from Serratia sp. BNK-33-b, assembly GCF_048684565.1. Classification (NCBI taxonomy): domain Bacteria; kingdom Pseudomonadati; phylum Pseudomonadota; class Gammaproteobacteria; order Enterobacterales; family Yersiniaceae; genus Serratia; species Serratia sp. BNK-33-b. The sequence continues at coordinate 4,537,608 of NZ_JBLQTZ010000001.1, read as the reverse complement.
TATTGCCAGTCGGAGCGTTCGGCCACGCTAGCATTGCGTACCCTGTAGTTTGCCTCAGTGAATCGCCTACTACTCCGTAGTCGACAGTTCTGGCCCACGACCGAGCAGATAGATTGATGTTGCACGTCCCCCCACTTGTTGCCAGGCATTCGCTTGAGAGCACCGTTCGATACCGTCAGAGCCAGTGTGACGGTGATTCTTCTCAGGTTCATGCATCCTCGTTCCGTATCTGGTTATTGTGGTATGTCGTGCTCCGCGCCAAACACAGGACGTCCGGTCCGTGCCCGCGCGTTGCTATTCTTTTATTCGTACAGAAACTCAAAATGCAGCGTGGTGGTCTTCGTTAGCAAAAAAAACACATTGGTAGCCCCGCCGTTAACGGCAGTCGTGCTGTTGCCGTACAGGCGACCGTCCGTCGTGTCTACGCTGTCGTCATACACACTGATTTTCGGTGTCTTCGCCCCTGGGTCTCCCTGACAGGCCAGCCTCATCGACACCGCTTTCCCCTGCGTCCTGGCCGGGTTAAGGGCGGCGTCATTGAGTACGCTCTGCTTGATATTCCCCAGCACAACAGTCCCCGTGCCGCCATCGGCACGGGCCATGCTGCAGGTGGCCGATTGCGTGGTCACGGTGTAGGTGGTGGTGATTGAGGGCGGGTTGGCGGCCTGTGCCCCCACGCAAACCCCAGCTCCCCACAGCAGGAGTACGCAGGTGACATACGGCAGGCCCCCCTAAGGAGGCGTCGACGGCGCGCCGAGCGCGCGCTGTCAGAGTGTGTTTTATGGTCGACCGGTTGTTCTTCATTGGGATATCGCCTTCGCTTCTCTTTTCATCGAACATGTTTGCTTGGCGGTGTTCGTCACTGCGCTGCATGGGGTGATTTACTGATAGTCAAACGTGCATGTCACCTTGGCTTGCAAATCCCCCGCCACCAACCCGCTGGCGCTCCCGCCGGTTGAAACGGCAACCCCCACCGGAATGGCGGCGGTTTTCCAGGTGGAGGGGAGCACTGCCCCTTCGGTGTTGGCGGTCGACGTGATGATGCTACTGTTTTTGAGGTTCTTTTTCGTCGTTGTGTCCGTGTCTGCCCACTTCACGCTCGTGCCGCCAAAATGGAAAATAAAGCCGACATTTGACGCCGTGCTGGACGCCGCATCCCGGAACAGGAAATCGCCGCCTGTCACCGCTGCCCGATGGTCTCGCCGCTCATCGTAATGGTGGGCACCGTGGTACCGATATCGCCACCGCACTGCGTCAGACTCACGTTAAAACTCTTGCCCCCTACGGCCGCACCGGCCGTGCTCAGGCTTTCTGACGTCTGCGACCCCAGGTCCAGCACGCCACCGGTCAACCCCGTCAGGGCGACGGTGCACGGCGCGGGAGTGATAAGCGCCTGCACCGGCACATCCACCTTTGTCGTGGGGTTTGATGCATGGGCCGCCGAGACCAAAGAGAGGTGCAGCATCAGGCCCGCAGCCCATGCCGGTAACGACCGCAGCGTACTTCTAACGTGACGTGTCATATATTGCATTCTGTTCCTTCCTCTTTGCGGGCTGCGCGTTATCATTGCCCCATGCCGAAACAATCAGGTCACTGATAGTCAAACGAAAAAGTCAATGCCGCCGAGACCACGCCCGCAGACTTGCAATCACTGACCGTCTTGGGGCTTACCGGTACGCACCACATGCTAAAGCGCACCGGGATTTTGGCATCACTGGCGTTACTGCCCGCCGGAAGGGCTAAAAACCCCTGATCCTTGACCAGGTAGTCAGCCGAGCCCCAGTTCGGCGTCGCACCGTTTTGCACCGCCTGCACCCGAAATCCCAGTGAAGTGGAGGGGTTGGGGCCACCGTTACGAAACAGCGAATTACCGCCGCTGCCAATATCCGTCCCCGTCACTTTCAGCATGGGCTTGGAAAGCGCAGTGGGGTAACCGGTGCAGGTCACATCGACGTATTGCTGATCGCTGTCGGACGTCAGTAAAGCCGAGGCGGTCGTGATACTGCCGGCCCCCACCAGCCCCAAATCAATAGTTTGTTTCTGGCTGTCCAAGGCCACTGAGCAGGTGCCCGGCAAGATTTTTGCCTGAAGGTGCCGGCATCACTGTTGGCCGCTAGGGCCTCGCCACTGCTCAATGCCCCTGCCAGTACCAGCCCCCCCACCAGGGCGTGATGTGTGACCTTGTTGCCTTTTTCATATCATCGCCCACTCTTGTGCGTCGCCCGGCACCATTACTGCAGTGTTGCACTGCCATTGACCACCTCACCCAGGTTCACCATCGCTGCCCAAGACACCTTGCCGGCCTGACTCATTGGGTATGGCGCTCCCACTGCCCAGCTTGCAGTCCCAAAGGGCGCAACCATGTCTGACTTCCCGGTCTCGATTTTTATCGCCCCCCCATTGATATTCAGTGTCATCAGGCTGACGTAATAGGGCGTGCGATTCTCAGCCCGCACCTGTCCGCCTGCTCGCGTGAAGCGCAATGTTTTTGCCACTTCCGAGGCCGAGGATGGCAAACCGGCCGTCCGGTAAAACAGCTTGATGGTGCTTCCTACGGCAAACACCACCCGCTGAAAACCCACCATGATCGTCACGTGACAACGGATTACTGGATGGCAGTCCGGTTACCGTCAGGAAAAAGACGCTCTCCCGGTCTTGTGGCAGCGAGGCGGTATTTCCGGTAATACGAAACAAGGTGCTACTCCCGCCCTCTAGGCCGCAGCAAAGGTGGCGAGACAAAAAACGGCGTACTCTCTTTTCCTGCTAGTGTACGCGACAGGCGCGCAGTCACCAGGTATGGCAAGGCGGCGGTATTGCGAACGCCAACGGTGGTCTGCCCTGACTGGGCATTTAACACCAGGCGCGTCGCCCCCAGACCAATACCCGCGGCATGCACGGGTGCGCTACCCAAAAGGCTTACACCGCAAGCCAGCGCAAACATAGCCAGGCAGGTGCGTAATGTTTTGTGTTTATTTGTTGTCATGCTGCAACCCCTGGTGCGCTCGACCCATAACAAAACCCCACCCAGGGAACGCGCCTGGATGGGGGGTTTCCAGTGCTTAGTTGTACGCCAGTGAAAAGGTCACCGGAGCCACCATATGGCCCACCTGCGCGGTGATTGCAGTCGCCATGGTTGAGGTGAACTTCACGGTCGCACCATCCGCTTCCGCGCCATTGGTAGATGTATATTTAAATGCCTGAATGGAGTCGCCTTGCTGTAAAAGTGCGTCAGCGCCTCCCTGGGTTTTCTTGCCGGTCAGCAGGGAACCAAAGCTCATGGTGGTCGAACCGACGCCGCCACCCAGCAGGGTTAGGTAACCCGGCAGGGATGGGGCGTCGGTGATTTGCAGTTCCAAGAATTTGTTCGCTACTACCGTACCGCTGCACACGCCCAGACAGATGTAGAAATCTTTCTGATTCTTGATGGAGGTCTTGAAGCCTGCATAAATACCGGCGCCTGCAGTGAAGTCGGTGGGCATGGCGTTACCCAGGTCCACTGGCGCGGCACCTGACGTTGAGTCGATGTCACAGGATACCGGCACTACGTCGCCCTGAATGACCACCCTGGTGTTGTTACCCGCAGCATAGGCTGAGGAAACGCCGATAGACAGCAGAGAGCCAATTGCGGTTACTTTAAATATGGATTTCATAAATTGTTCTCTTATTAAAAGTTGATTATTACCCTGTTTAAAACGGGGCTTGCAGTATAGGTTCTTCAATCAAATTAGGATCCCATAAGGGGTTAAAGCCTTCTCTAGAAGTTATGCACACAACGCGATTTATAGACCGGAATATGAAAGGTGTGGCAGGTCAAGAAAAAAACTACTGGGAACGGGCTGGAACACCTCAAGGAGGAGGCAAATACGGCAATGCCACTTAAACATCAGAACGAGAGCGCGGCAGGTCAAGCATTTCGGGCAGTTTTCCCCACGATGATGTTGAACATGAAAATAAGTGAGTTCTGCTTCGTAAAGCACAACCTTTTAGTCTTCTCGTTTTACGGCCTGCCATGCTTATGTTCCAGGCGCACTCGGCGTGCACTGAATGAGTTTCATTATCAATTTATTATTTGTCTTGTAGTAAAATAAAGGGATAGGCGATGAGACTGTATTTTACCATGACAAGCCCGTGCGCTCATTGAGTCACAATCTTTCTGCTCTCACTGTAAAACCATTGGTGTCGTTCACATCGGTTTAATGTGCCAACAGAAAACAAAGAAACCCGCAGTTCATCATACCCGACATCAAACCAGTTAATCACCGTTGGCAGGTCGCCGATAGAAAGCATTACAACTTGCGACTTGTCCAGAAAGAAAATGACGCTAAAAGCTATAGGGAGGATTTCGATGATACGCCACATTTTGTTTGATAACGTTCGCCGTTGACGCTTCACCCGAAGCCATCGACCCGGTGCGTGAGACGCATATCCCGGAACACATCGAGGGCGTGCAGGCTGTTGAATGGGGTATTAACGACAGCCTGGAAGCTAAGAACGCCGCTTACACTCACTGCGTGCTGATGACCTTTCAGGACGAGCAGGCCCGGTGACGTTATTTGCCACCCCCGGGTATGAGGCGCTAGAAGATGATATTTCGTCTGGTGCTGAGTGACATTATCGTGTTTGATTACCCTGCTTTGCCTGGCGACTGTACCGCCTGACGGGATGATAATTCTGAGAAGGGACAAATGCGAAAGAATCCGAGAAAAAAAACCGACACAGCAAACTGCAACCATCATCGACACAATAACCCAGGCGCCGAGGTGCATACCAACATTAAGCCGGTTATTCCTGATTATGACTGGAGCATATTCGGGGTCAGGGTCAACAATGTGTGGGGTTCAGCAAAATGTGGGGAGCATTATTGGGAGCATGACAATATGATAGATTGTTATTTTTAACAATAAGTTGAGATTCCATATCGAATCCTATCGGGCCCCGCCTTTCCGATTTCCTCATGGGACAGATTTGGGACTAAACCTTCGAAAATCGCGTCAATTTGCCTCGCATGTTCAGTTTGGAGATTAGGGGCAAGGTGCTCATATCACTGTCTGTACCCTTCTCAGGCTAATATGAGCTCCACCTTGCCGCGCAGATTGGCCCTGAAACCATAGAATTTTCCTGGCGCCTGAAGCTAGAGAATATCGGCGGTTACCGTTCGAGGAAACAACTTGTGTTTCTGGACGTTTGCCAGCTAGCGTATGATAAACACGTGTTGCTGAACCAGCTTCATTCACCTCGATGCACAGCGCTACCAGTAAACACCAAGCCAGATACGTAAGCACAGCGATGGGGGGGATAGGCGGTTGTGGTGAACCGGTCTTCCTCAGTCAGGGTGAAAAGTCTATTTCATCATACCCAGAGGCCCCTGGTCAAAATACGCGGTATCGCCGGCTGCGGCACACATCATGTGGTCAAATGGGATGTGCAACGTTTCGTCTTTAATCTCCAGCGAAACAAACGCCGGTGTAACGCAGTTGCCGGCCTCAAACGAATCGCTGGCTACCCAACGTAGCCGGCTGGCAACCTGTTGCCCTGGCGGCAGCAGAACCGGCCTCGGATGCATCCCGAGGGAAATGCGTCGCTCCACGGTCAGAGGTTGCTGTTTAGCATCCTTAAACCTCAGTGCCGGCAACGGTTCCAGCGTGCAGGTAATGTGTCCGGTGTTGCGTAACACCAAGAGCGTACCGCTTTGCGACATACCGGTAAATTCCCCCTCCTTATCATCAAGATGTGCCTGAATATTGTCAGAATGGCAGAATGTATCAGCAGCTCCTCCTGTTGTCGGGACGACAGTAATTAACACGTCAGAATGCCGGTCATCGTGCTGAAGCTCCCACGGGCGGGCATACTGAAGAACCATTTTCCCCTTACCTGGTGTGATACCTGTCAGGCTGAGTACGGTATTCCCTCTACACCCCGACATTCCCTTTGCACAGTCACTGGATGTGGTGTATTCCATGCTCACCAGTGCTACCTGAGGTGGAACGGAGCGGATTATCCACTGATAACCCGTGGTCGGACTGGCGGGCAGCGTTATCTGAAATGATTCGCCTTGCTTCACGGTTTGTTCTGCGGGAACCACGTTGCCTAGTGACATATCGGAAGCCAATGTTGTTGAACTGAGCAAAAACAGCATCGAAGGCAGCGCTATTTTTTTCATTAAAAAGCTCCAGTAAATAAACGTCTTGATGGTGAGATTATGCTACCTGTTGAAGCTGCTTAGAACTTAAAGAAGAATCCATGCGAAAAATGCAAACCACGTTGATCGAAGGAGATCAGTGAAGTTAATGTAAAAATGGTTCTGTGAAAGTGACACGAACCGATCTCCATCAATGTTACTCACCGACCTCCTTCACGGTAATACGCAGGGCACAGGTAACATATGTTTTGCTACATCCCGTTGGCCCGATGATTAGCACGTTTTCATGACGGTGAACATAAGCACCTGTCAGCAGTTGTACCAGCAACTGTCGGTTCAGCCCCCGAGGGTTGTGCATCCAGCCTCAGTAGTGCAGCTCCAGTGCGTTAAGAGCCCGAACAGCAGATGGAGTTGTTGCAGGATTAACTCGAAAATGGCCCCCTTTAAGGGGGCGTCGTGTAAAGCCACCTCCTCAGGAGGTGTTCTTTTACTTTCACCTCTAAACCACCGACTAGGCAGGTGGCGATAGATTTAACCAAATTTATTTTTAAAGCGCCTGTCGCTTATTCTTCGATCCATTTTACTACTGCAGTAAGGGCATAGATGCTGCTTTTTGCCATCAATTGTCCATGTGAAATACTTCTTTTTAAAATCAGTACCACAAATGTCACATCGGCTCGGTTTAAACATAGATACGATAAAAACGAGAACAATAAAACCAATGACCCATTCCATAATTTTGATAACTCTTCAATGCTTATTTAACTTTATATCCCGTTAGTAGCGGGTCTTTTTTGGCTAAGACAACCACTCAGCAACACCACCATGACGCGAGCATGTCCCACGGTGGTGCTGGCTGAAACTGTATGAGTAATCGTTGCATTTCGCTGTAGCTCCTTCGGGGACCTTGTGGGATTTCGTATGTGCTGGATGGTGGACTTCATTGCCATCCGAGTTGCTGTATTCCCCTTGTTCGATTAAGTCACTATTCTGTGATTGTGCTGCGCTGGTACGATGATGGGAATAGTAGTGAGTGCCTTTGGCAAAAGCGGGCTGAACAGCCAGGAGAGACAGGACAATAAGTGAAGCTAAACGCATACCTTTTCCTTTTGTTTCAATAAAAAGTGGAGACAAGAAGCTAGTAACGGGTTGTGTTGACTGTCCACTAGGCACGATTGGTCTGTTGTAACGATCAATTTCACTAAACCGATCGTTTTTATCGTACCTACCTCGTTAATACCTTTCAGATTAATTTCCTATCAAATAGAAGGCGAAATAGTGAAAAAATACAGCTTGTTATTGATTTTATCTTGCATTGTAGCCCCGTCTATGGCGACGTTGTTTACTTGTAAAGTTAGCAAGGGTAAAGCTATTAACCGGGATTTATCCGGTTATGGGGGAGTGCTTGATTCAGGTGATTCTTTTTTTGCCCAATTTAAGGTGTCGATATGAACGTCGAAGCATACAAAGTATCGGTGCGTATTGCACTGGAAGACCAGATTACTCATGGCATGGCTGCTATGGGCGCAGATATCCCGCCGCTATCGGGCGAGGGGGGCCGCCAGGGCATGGTATCAAGGAAGTCTCGGTTACTGAGCGAAGCGGAAGACGTGATAAGGCCACTTGAAAGCGCCGTGAAACTCGGGCATGGCCACGGACGCAGAAAAGGCTAGGTTGGACGCCTGGGAGCGCTACAGCGTGGAATTGAGCCGAGTTGATATAGAAAAGCCAGAGTGGCCGGATAAGCCTGAGTAAGCGTACAGAAAATTGACCGCCAGCCTGGCGTTGGTTTTTAGGTTGTTATTGCTAAAAATAACCTCCCGTTGTTAAAGATTTATTGCTTGTTAGTGATTCATTATTCATTTGTGTAACGGAGAGTTTTGACTATGCGTATATTACCTCTTGCTTTTCTTGTCTGCGGTTTTATTCTGAGCTCTGGAACGATGGCAGCATCTCCGGCAAAGAAAGACGCGCAACAGTCTGTTGATGTACAACAAACTACAGACATTCCTGCGCCGAAGAAGGCCTCACACCCACGAAAGCCAAAGGCTGATAATATCACGCTGCAGCCAGCAGATACGGCCCCGGCGATTGTACGGGATAACGGTGGACGATTTGTGAAAAAGGTGAAAACCCTGCCCGCGCCCGCGCCCGCGCCCGCGCCCGCGCCCGCGCAAAAGCAAAATCCAACCCCCGTCCCAATCCCTGCGCCAAAGTCAGTGCCAACACCGGCAGCAGCTCCAAATGCGACAGAAGCAGGGGCTACAGCAAGGTGTAAAGACGGTTCGTTCAGTCACAGTCAACAACACAGCGGCTCTTGCTCGCGCCATGGTGGCGTGGCGCAGTGGTTGAATTAAGAGGGGGTTAGTCATGGGGATTCTGAGCAGCATTGTGGGGCAATTCTTTCCGGGAGGGGAAGGGCATCTGAACCTGGTCGCTTTTTTATCTTGGGTGCAGGATGCGGGTGGGGTTCCTACTTTGTTGGCACGTTTAAAGACTCTGGAAGAGGGGGAGGGGCTGACGGCAGAGAACCTTACCCATGAGAATATTAGTACTTTGTTCAGCGAAGGTGAATTATCTTCGCTTGCACAGCGTATGGGACTCTCTCGGCCGGATGTTATGGACTGGATTAGTGCACATCTTCCGGCTGTATTGCAGCATTTATCTCCCGAAACCCATCAACTGGGAGGCAGTAATATGCTGGATGTGGCGCTGTCCATATTACGTGAGCGTCTGAAATAGATTACAACTCCCCCTTGCGGTAGGGATGTAAGGGGGAGTTGTATTCTGATTGTGATGACTTCTGGTTATTCAGATGGAGGGTAAACATATGTCGCTGCGTGCACCTGTCGGGTGATTACTAGGTGTTGTTGCTTGCCCAGCGAAAATATCCGTCTCTGACGATTGGTCACCGCAATATGGCGTTCCCTACCAAGTCGCCAATATCATTCCTGCCACTATTGCCGGAAAACTGAAAGACATTGTCAGAGGATCGAACAGTGAGCCGAGGAAATTGATAACTAACGCTGTGGTTTGATACCGACCGCCAGCCCTGAGCTGGTTTTTAAGTCTAAAAAGCGAAAGCCCCGAACTGCTGCAAACAGTCGGTGCTTACTTATTTGCAAAACTGATACGGTGAGAGCCGTGAGTGAAGAATAGCAAAAAATACACCCGAAGGAGGGGAGGGGTTGATGATGATAATCACATCCACCCGTGGCTGCGGTTCTGCGCTGGCGCGGCGATCTTATTGTGTGCGGTACCTAGCCGTAGTGCCGTTCGTAGAGGTTGTTATTCATACAATACGATGAAATCAGCACAGCCTCAGTCCATCCTTTGAGCTTCCTTGCTACCAAGGCTGTTATTTTTGGGTGGCAGTGACAGAGAACCATATAAGGAGTTCAAGCCTGGCTCTCGCCACCGCCATTGTCTGGTGGTAACGCCCTACGCCAGTATAAAGTTGCTATTAACACCTGTGACAGAATTTGCAGGGAATTACCATTGATTGGGTGGCGCATCATCAGACTGACAACAAGAAACCGATGCCGCACCGTTACTCCTTTGAAGAGCAAACGCGAATGTATGGACGGGGGAGTTATGATGTCAATTGGATAAGTGACTTCAACTTGTAAAAAGGCAGCCAGGCTGTTCATCATAAGCAGCCAAGGTATCGCGATTACTGATTTTTGTTGCCAGAATGATTTGTCGACGTGGCTATCATCACTTTTATGTCATTTAGCTGAGAAGTTGTATCTTTAAACCCGGTATCGACCTTGCTATCCAGTTTGTCTATTCGACCATTTAAATGGTCTTCTGAGGTCTGAATACTTCCATTAATTTCTTGGCGTTCTTGTGACATTTCATCAGTAATTCTATTGGATACAGTCCAGGACGTGGCAGCGACAGCAATCACAATGGAGACTATAACTCCGATCAAACCCAACCAGAATTCTAATCGCCCAATGCCGTTTTTTTCACCCATATAAGTCTCCTCTTTTCCATCACTTGAACAAGGATTATCTCTACCAATATTTGCATTAGCCCAGGGGTATAAGATATCGCTTGTGAAAATGTATTTGGGGTTTCCTTGCTGAGCGGTGAAAAGTGCTGCAGTTTCATTTAGCTCAGTGGATTGTTCGGGGTCAGGGTCAATATGAAGACATTACTAACATCGGGGTGTATTAATCAACGGGGAGCCGGTCAAATTTAGGGGGCCAGTTTAACTAGTAACACCTATGCCCGAATTTGCAGGGTATTACTACTGAGCGGGTGGTGACACATGGCACTCAAGTAATCTTGACCAGAAACTATGGCTAATAACCCGCCGCAATTACTGAGTTTGGTCCATGTGCCACCATTGGGTGACACAGATCGCCTACGGCATAAACTTATCCCGCGCTGTGTTTATGCAAGCAGCTGGAAAGTAGAAAAGGGAGTTGGGCTATGTCAATAGGGGGAGTTGTTTCGTTGCGGTGATGTCGTGGGGAATGGGGCAAAATGGTTCATCGCACTTTACCGGGGAACGCCGCTTTGATTTTCAGGAAGAAGTAAGCGTTATCTCGGTATCATAAGCCATCCGCTTCATCACCTTTATCTTATTGTACATCCCTTCCAGCACGCTGGTATTCAACCTGTGTCTGGCACTCGCGATGATGCCACCGGCATATCCTTTCAGCTTCTCGGCGAGGTGTTGCAACGCCTTTATTCCGCTTTCCCGGGACTGTCTGTCCCGGAACAAGGAGCAAAGGTTAGCATTCATAGTGACAGTTAGGGGGGGGGCGAATACAAACCTAAACGTTCTGACTGCTGTTTTCTATTGGTTCATGCTAAGACGCGATGAACCAAAAAAATTCCCGCAAAGTGAATTTGGTTTGTCGGAACTGAGATTCATTTTTGCTATAATGTTTTGGCTTTTTGTCATGCCTGAACAAGCTTTTACGTAAATATGTTTTACCCCCCCCAAAAAACTTCATAACTCCCTCTGGGTTGTTGCAGAATGCTTGGTAATGGTAGGGGGAGGCAATGATTTGTTGTTTAGTTTTTCGCTGAGGAGGTGACTGGTTAAAAAATAAACTTGATTATTCCAGTCTCCCTATCGGAGCGTATTTTCGTTGCAGTGAATCCCACTATGCGTCGGGGGGGGGGACAGCGGAATTTAGACTGGCCCCCTGAATCTCCAGACACTTCGACCCACCTTAAATTAATGACTAGTCTTAAAACTAGTCATTAGATTAGTTGGGAGATAAGCATGATCGAAGAGTTGCTCGGACCAGAACGCCGCAGGCGCCGTTCTCCACAGGAAAAAATATCCATTGTCCAGGAAACGCTTCAGCCTGGCATGACGGTATCCCATGTCGAACGGCTTCATGGTTAAATGCAAACCAGATCTTCGCCTGGCGAAAGCAGTACCAGGAAGGTAGCCTCACCGCAATCATGGCTGGCTAAGATGTTGTTCCCGCCTCAGAGCTTGCGGCGGCGGTGAAACAAATCAAAGAGCTACAGTGCCTGCTGGGTAAAAAACCATGGAGAACGAGCTGCTGAAGGAAGCTGTCGAGTATGGTCGCCCAAAAAGTGGATAGCGCACGTGCCCTTATTGCCCGGGGATGGCGACTGAGCTTCGTCAGCCGCTGTCTTCAGGTCTCGCGTGCGCACTTATATACCCTGAAGCATCGTCCCGATAACTGGCAGGACGAGAGATAAAAGCGCCAGGCCGATGACGCCGATGTGCTTGAGCGGATCAATGGCGTTATCGGTGAAGTGCCGACCTACGGTTACCGTCGAGTCTGGGCATTACTGCGCCGCCAATCGGAGACACAGGAGCTGGCCGTCGTCAATGCAAAACGGGTGTACCGGATCATGTGCCAGCATTCACTGTTGTTGGGACGAAAACCCAGAGTGCGGTCGGCAGGTCGAGCGCATACAGGTAAGGTGGCAGTCAATGAAAGTAACCGGCGGTGGTGTTCTGACGGCTTCGAGTTCCGCTGTGATAACGGTGAAAAACTCCGCGTCACCTTCGCCCTGGACTGTTGTGACCGCGAAGCACTTCACTGGGCCGCCGGCACAGGCGGCTTCGACAGTGACACTGTTCAGGACGTGATGCTGGGTGCGGTGGAACGTCGCTTCGGACAACACCTGCCGCCAGACCCAATCGAGTGGCTGACAGACAATGGCCCAGCCTACAGAGCGCATGATACCCGGCGGTTCGCCCGGTTGCTGGGGCTGAAGCCGAAAAGAACAGCGGTGCGTAGCCCGGAGAGTAATAGCATGGCAGAAAGCTTCGTGAAGACGATGAAGCGTGACTACATCAGCGTTATACCGCGTCCGGATGCGCGTACTGCAGTGCAGAATCTGGCGATGGCGTTCGAACATTATAACGAATGGCATCCGCACAGTGCGTTAGGCTGCTACCGTTCGCAGCGAGAATATCTGCGACGCCGGTAGACCTAAATAAGAGAGTCGAAGAGTCTAGAGTTCTAGAGTTACAGGGGCAAATCCAGAATTTCTAACCGGGAATTTGCTTAAAAGATCTCGAGCCACGGTGGCTGGCCAACGGCTCACTGGGAGGCACCCAGCACTGCAACACTGATTTATGCTCTGGTACTGTTAGGGAGAAGTACAACAGTACCAGAGCATTCCATGACGTCGGAACCAGCGAGTGAGCGCACCTCGGTAGGTAGGGGGATAGGGGGGCTCTGTGGTGCATGCGTAGGCTTATATGTAACAGATAGCTACCGAACAATACCAGTGTCCTGAGAAAGTGCAGCAAGTCGGAGATCGGCGCCGGCCAGTACGTCCCATAACGAGTACTAGCTAACCACCGGAATTTTTACTCCCAGTATATGTAACTTATAATTGCTTTCGGGGATGCATGACGCTGTGACATTTGTCACGTTTTAGCTGAATATATTTGCAATTATCTAACTCCCGTTTGATAGTAAATGTTTATATTTCTAATGGTAATGATTTGAGGGGTAAATGACTAAAATATATACTACATGGGATGCGAATGAAACTCAGATTTATGATCAGCAATGTGGTGACAAGACTGAAATAGACTCTGATTTTAATAAAAATATCGGCACTGGTTTTATTATGGATGCCGTTGGAAAATCTTTGAAGTTGAAAGATAGTGTTGGTGTTTTTTGGCCAGTTTCCCCCCACTGATCCAAATGAACTGGCAGATGCGGTGACAGAGTTTGGTATTTTCTCTGGAATGTTTTCTTACGCGAGTGGTATGAGTGTTTTTATGGGGCAGCAGCGGCCTTTCAAACTGACATCACAGCGTGATGGTTCAATGAAAATAACAGTGGATAGTAAGTTAAATACTGCATCAAACGAAGACTCGAATGGTTCTGTGGATGTTGAAATGTATGATACATCGATGCTGAGCTTATCTTGTTCTATTTTCGAATGGGGTGGTCGATTTTCCACTTATGACAGTACTAAGTTAGATATTTTTACTCCTAGGGTTATTCCTTACGATAGTTTGACTGAATTACTTGGTAAACATCACAACAAACAATATAATGGTTACAAAGGATCAGTGGATAGTTTCTATTTTTGATGGGACCCCTCAACTTAATATAATGGCGTACTCTGTGGGAGGGGACCCACTACAAAGCCGTGATGCTGAAGCCGCGTATCCTAAAGGGATTATTGATTTCGCTTCATCCAGCAAGGGGAGCGTTGCTATTGATATGCCTTCGGCCAGTGCATTTACTCTGTCGCTTTTAAATCAGAGGGGGACCTTCTCTCTCGATGGTCGGGTTATTGACATGCGAACGGATGGACAATTTAAAGTTGGGTATGCTGAAAATGTGCAGAGAGGTGATTTTACGACGCAAACTATGGTAATTACCAAAGAGCGCTAATGTAAGCGAGTGCACTGGCATGGGCAGTTCCTGCAGATCTTTCCCCCTCAAACATCCCGTACCTCATGCCAGTCAAGGGATGTGTGCACATGAGTTTCAGGCAAACGTGCCACATCTGCAGACGGGCTGCTCTGCTGCTGTCGTGGTCAAGAAATGGGGCCAGGGACATCAGGAGCACGGACATCGCGCAGCGCGGTCTAGGTCAACATCAGCACCACGATATGTCAGATACAGGTGCCTGCGTATTACTCGCCAGCCAGCCACGGTTATCAGGCCGGACACCAGCACCACACCCAGCAGCCCGACCGTACTGGGTCCAGAATAAACACCGCAACAGCAGACAGAAAACGTCTCTGCCCGGAAAAGAGCCAACGGTGCTGGCTTAGTGCCAGCATCGTCGGCAGGAAACTGGCCACCTGGCGAAAGCCGTCGGAGGGACGCATGTCACTTTGCTGGGGGAGCCAGTGCGCATAGCCCGCCGGCCAGAGCACCTTCTTTACATAAGGCCTGTGACAATCAGGGCATATGCCGAGAATGCAGCCAGTTCCTCAGACACCCGACAGGCCGAAAGCCACAGCAGAAAAACACTGCCACACCACATCATGATCACGTGGGTTACTGCACGCCAGGTGTCGCTCCCGGGGGGGGCATCCACAGCAAGGGAAGGGAGAAAATAAGGAAAGACAGCAGCAACGGCGGACGGGAAAAAACTATCCGCCCGCTGAACACCATGACCAGGAACAGCAATCCCGGTAATACTCAGCCGGTATATTCCGGTATCATCGTATCTGCAGGCAGCAGTGATCGCCAGGGCAGGTTAATGAGCAGATAGGGCACTGCAACGAGTATCAGTTTTGTAACCCGCTCTGAATTTGAGTTATACGACTGTGCCAGTTTGGCTGGTAACTTAAGATCGTGGATGAATGAACCGAATATTTGAGGCGGAGACGTGGTGCTGCTAATAACAGCATTCCCGCAAGGGAGTTGAAGATCTTAACCTACGGGCGACCTTGAGATGGAGTGTTGCATGATATTACGTTTTTCATTTAATGCTTGTTTAGGGACTCGTTGTTACTAATTTCCCTCTTTGCTATGAGGCGTGGGTAACATGAGAAAATTAATTTTGATGATGTCAGTTTTGATTGTGATGTTTTTTGGCTTGTTTTCCTTATGGAAATTAAAAAATATTGCATGCCCACCATTATGTACAAACGTCGGTTTTTGTAAGCATTTACCTTGATGATGCGTGTGCGGTTGTAAGCACATCCGTTTTAATTCCAGACGCTTTTTGATAGTTCCGGTTTTTCAGCCATCAACCGGTACTCTTCCGGCGTCAGGTTGTTCAGTTATTAATGAGACCGCTCGCTGTTATATTTAGTTCGCCAGCGCTCCGTAATTTTCCGAGCTCCATTCAGGGTTCTGAACAGATAAAAATTCAGTATCTTCGTCCGGTATGTCCGGTTAAAGCGGTCGATAAAGGCATTCTGTTTCGGCTTACCGGGCTTAATAAACTTCAGCATGGCACCATGTTCTTCAGCCCATTGTGTCAGTGAGATAAGTTCTGGAACGTTGCCCATTCGCATCTTTAGCGGATAACCTCGGTTTGCCACTATTCTGTCCAGAACCCGTAGCATGCGCTGCGATACTTATCGCCAGCGCTTCGCGGTTAAAGTTATTCACCACATTGAAAGTCCGGAAGCCTCTGCTACAGAGCAGGGCATCGTGCATAAAATCTCTGGGCCAGCTCTGATTAAGCGGCTTCAGATGTAGCTAATGGCACCGGGTTACGGACAGGCAAACGCTGCTTTCCCTTGCGACGAAAATTCAGTTTCAACAGACAGTAAATCCGGTGTACTCGCTTATAATTCCAGTTATGTCCCTGACTGCGGATCACCGAAACAGCTTCTTAAAACCGTCTCGCGGAGAACGTTATACCAGCTTAGTCAGTGCCAGGATCACTGGTTTATCACGCCCGGTATCAGTACACTGCCCAGCCCAGCCCAGCCCAGCCCAGCCCAGCCCAGCCCAGCCCAGCCCAGCCCAGCCCAGCCCAGCCCAGCCCAGCGATAACGTCCTGCAGGCCTGGCGTAAACTCATGGCAAATTACGGGGTCAAAGAGCCTACGAGTTCACACTTTATCATCGCTGGTTTTAACGTTTTTTCGATGACGTCTTTTAACGTGCAACATTTCAGGCTGGGATCGACAAACATCTGTTTGAGTCGCCGGTTTTTGTCTTCTAGATCTTTGATATTTTTGATATCAGAGGCTTTCATACTTTGCTTGTCAGTTGTAGTACGAAGCTTCCGATCTTCCGGCTTGGCTTCAACAGACTTCAGAACGGCGATGATAATGTGATGTTCGGTGAATCGAGCTTTACGCATAGCGCTCTCCTCAGGGGGGATCATCAGTGTGCCGGAAGCTCTCTAAAAATGAATTAGCCGTTTTGTAGGGATGCTTACATACCCAGCGATATATTTATCAGACGGTAGTGATTACCGCTAGCATGTTGCATTTTGTAACACATAATGGTCTTGTACTGATTAATCATCCATTCATAAGATTAATTTCACATTAAAATGTGTTTATGAAATAAGGATAATTTTATGGTTGATGAAGTCGATCTTGCCCAAGAGCTCGAAACAGAGCGAATGAATCGCTTGCTGGCGAATAGAACCAGAGAGTCACTTTCGTTCATAGGAATGTGCCACAACTGTCTTGACCCATTAGCTGAAGCTCATTTTTGTGATGTCGATTGTCGTGATGATTATGAGAAGCGGCTTCGGTTCCAAAAATAAAAACGTTTCTGATAGCGTTGTCTTAACGGTTCTAACAAGTTGTAGAAGTATGCAAGCATTGGACTGACCCCACCCCGGTAGACGATCCTGCCCTATAGTTTGAGCATAGCAACTGTCTTTCGAGTCCGATTACGAAGTATGTTGGTGATACAACGGATCCCATGCTTCATTATTTTTCAGCATTGCGTTCAGGATGGTCAGTAGTTTTCTGATGCAGGCGGTCAGTGCAACCTTTTTGGGTTTCCCTGCGGCAACGAGGCGTGTATAGAACTCTTTAATTACTGGGGCGTGCCTCGTCCCGACCAGGGCTGACATATAGAGAGCTGTTCGGACGGAGGCTCGCCCTCCGAATACCGTTCGGCGACCGCGCATCGTGCCGGAATCCCTGTTTACTGGAGCAACTCCAATAAGCGCACTAATTTCACGTCGTGACAACGTTCCAAGTTCCGGAATTTCAGCCAGCAGCACGGCAACAGTCGCTGCACCCACACCTTTAACGGCGCTCAATAATGCAGATAATTCACTGAAATTTTTCGAAATATAGGCTGACATTTCAGCTTCTATACGCGCTATTTCACTTTTCAATACCGAAATAATAAATCTGATACTTTCATGATTCTGATGATGCGATGGATGCAATCTGTTCCGCTCAGCGGTAAGCATGATCGTTAATTGTCGGCGTCTGACCACCATTGCTGCCAGCAACTGCCTGTGAACATCAGGTAAGGGGCGAATATATTTTTCCCTCTCAGGATGCTGGTTAATAACTTTTGCCATTTGTAGCAGGACTCTGGCATCTATTTGGTCGGTCTTAGCCAGATAGCCCATTGCGCGAGCAAAATCTCGCGCCTGTCGGGGATTGATAACAACCACATCGAAACCTTCAGACTGAAGATAGCCAGCCACACCAGACTCAAGTCCCCCGGTGGCTTCCATCAGGATCAGTTGAGTTTTTAACTCTTTGAGTATCTGATTAAAACCGGCATCTTCATTTGGCATAGTGAATGGCTGGGCAATACTGCTGATTGCAATATCCAGAGTGCTTTTCGAAACATCAATGCCTGCGCAATGTTGATTTGACACGCTCATCTATACCCCTCCTTGCAAATACGATGTGAAGTTCAGACAACTGTTCGGGCTTCAGATGAACGGCTCAGCCTGTGCGTCAGTCGCTATGCTGCGGGCTTGAATAACCCCAGGAGGAATCGGGCTACACGGGCTTTGCCAAATCTAAGTCAGAACATAGTAATCCACTTTCAAGATACAAGGGGGAGCATATGGACACACCACGATTTACACCTGAATTTAAGGAAGAAGCCGTCCGTCAGATAACGGAACGCGGTTATTCCGTTGCCGAATTATCTGACCGTCTGGGCGTTTCTGCGCACAGTCTCTACAAGTGGCTATGGGCTATCAAGCCTGATAACAGCGAACAGCATGCCCGGGATTTACTGGAAGCCAAAAGCGAGATCCTGAAACTACGGGCACAGCTAAAACGTACCGAAGAAGAACGGGATATCCTGAAAAAGGCCGCGCGGTACTTTGCAAGGGAGCCCGACTGAAGTACCGCTTTATCAATGAGCACCGCACTGTATGGGGTGTGATGACTATGTGCCGGGTACTGAATGTCGCCCGGACCGGGTTCTATGCGTGGCTGCACAACCCGGTCTCGGCGCGTGATAAAGATAACCTGCGTCTGCTGATACTTATCCGCGACTCATATTCACTGAGCGGAGGCGTATACGGTTACCGGCGAGTTCATGGCGATCTGAACGAAATCGGGGAAACCTGCGGTAAAAACCGGGTGGGTCGTATTATGCAACTGAACCGGATCAAAGCTGTACGCGGCTATAAAGCGCCACGCCGTATCGCCGGCCGACCTTCAGTGGTAGCTCCTAATCGCGTACAGCGGCAGTTTACCGTTGTTCGGGCCAATCAGGTCTGGGTCACCGACATCACTTATATCCGGACCTGGCAGGGATGGTTGTATCTGGCGGTGGTTATCGACCTCTTTGCCCGTAACGTGGTGGGTTGGTCGATGAAGCCGACCCTCTCACGCGAACTGGCATTGGATGCGCTGATGATGGCGGTCTGGCGACGTAAACCGGACAGCGAAGTCATCGTGCACTCAGACCAGGGCAGCCAGTACGGCAGCGACGACTGGCAACGGTTCTGTCGGGCCAATAACCTAGCACCCAGTATGAGCCCGGCGTGGCAACTGTTGGGATAATGCGGTGGCCGAATCGTTCTTCAGTTCACTAAAAAAAGAACGCATCAGGAAGAGAATATACAAAACTCGGGATCTGGCTCGGGCAGATATCTTCGATTACATTGAAGTGTTCTACAACCGGGCCCTGCGTCACAGCCACTTCGGCGGTGTCAGTCCGGAGGCCTTTGAACAGGCCTCGTCGTGAGGACAGGATATGTCTACGGTCGTGGGGGCAGTCCACATCTAGTAAAACGTGTTATAGTTAATAGAACTTACGACACACTGCCAATTACTTAGTCTGATTTGACGTAAATATCGCTATATTGGGGGGGGCGAACGAAAGCCATCGCCGGAAAACGATGGCTTAGATGCTACCAAGATAAGAATGGGGATTCTAGCTCTTCTTCTTGTGGAGGGGGAACAGCGGTTTGCCACACGCTGGCAAACCTAGCTGCATTGCTTGCTGTGTAATGCACTGTGTGGCGTATATTTCGATGCCCTAGATAATCTTGGATCAGACGAGTATCTAATCCCTGTTCAGCTAATTCGTACCCACATGCATGACGTAGCATATGTGGGTGAACTTGGAGATTGAGCCCGGCCCGTTGCCCGTATAGGTGGAGCTGTTTACAGAACCCTTGGCGTGTCAGTTGTTTCCCATGGACGGAAAGAAATAACCATTCGTTATTTTTTTTGTTATACATGTGGCGTAGAACTAGCCATTTATTGAGCAAAGATAACTCCCTGGGAAGTAGTGGGTGAGTGGTGCTGAGACCATTTTTGAGGCGCCGGATATAAATCTTCCCACTCAAAAAATCAATATCTGTCATTTTTAGCCCGATGAGTTCACTGACTCTACAGCCATGAATGAAGCACATTAGGATCATGCAGCGGTCTCGTATGCAGTGTTTGGCGCCTGCCGTGGCCTTAAAAATCTGCTGAACCTCCTTGTAAGTGAGATACAAGCGTTTACTCATTATAGGTAGTACCCCTTGCTTACTATTGGGTTTTTAGTTACTACCAGATGTAATTATTATTGTCAATTGTTTGTTTTTGTTATGTGTAGTGCATTTGATTTGTGGGCAAGTATACGATTATTTAATTTTTTGCTAGCGAATGTGGTTAATATGGTATTATGCAAGTTTTTAAATGAATGGGGGGAATCGCAAATGCATTCATTGATGCTGTGGCTAGATTCCTCATTGATTGACATACTCCGATGTTAGTAATGTCTTCATAAGCAACATGAGGACGTCCCATGATGGAGCGTTTTCCCGATAAACATATCATCAGTGTTCTCCGCAAGGCTGAATCCGGGGGACAGCCAGTGAACTCTGCCGTAGGTATGCCATCTCCGACGCCGCCTTACTACTCTTGGCGTAAAAAGTTTGGCGGCATGGAAGTGCCAGATGTTAAACGTTTGAAGACTTCTCGAAGAAGGGAACACTCGCCTGCAGAAGTTGCTTGCAAGGAGGCGCTTCAGGTGGCTTTGGGGATTAAAGTACTGACGATAGACCAGAAGCGGGAAGCAGTGGGAGTGATGTGTGACGCGATGGGTCTGTCGCAATGTTGTGCTAGCCGTCTATGTCAACATGCTGTCATGAAGCACCGCGGCTGGCAGTTGATGCTCGCTTATCTGAATGTATCACTGAATTGACACTTGGGCGCAGACGTTTTGGCTACCGGTGCATATGGAAGATTCTGCGGCGTGAAGGGCTTTACATTAATGCAGGTGTTTATCATCTGCTAGGGTTTGAAATAATTTCAGGTGATGTCGTAAATTTCAAGTCTTCAGGTGACACGTATTCTGGATAGAATTGCACTGTTTCATCATTATCCGGCGACGACGATAAGGGCCGAATTTACCTGCCAGGTGCCGGATCAATGGGCTTTTGAACATGGTGGGGTTGCGGCTTATTCAGTCGGACAGGCCGACACAGAACTGATTTATTGAAAAAATTAATGAGCGTATATTTCAGATGTTATTGGAAGATGGACATTGGTATGTAAAATGCCAAATTGATAGGAGTAGTGCTATACCTGCTGTTGTTAATATTGCATTTTTGTTTTCTTGTTGATTACCTTGGTGGTTTGCGAAGGAATGAAATAGTGTTAAAGATAAAGGGTGGTAATCAGGTGAATATGTTTTTTATACGCTTTCTATGAGAGAGGGAAGGTGAATTGATGTTGTAAGTGATAATGTGATTGCCAAACTCAACATTGTAAAATTAATTGATTGTATCTTAATTGATTTTTTACTGTTCTATTTAAGTTGATAGTCAGAAGTATGTGTCTTAGGGGCGGCAATGTCAACGTGAGAGCATGTTGCTCTATGAGTGTCTGGGGTCGTAAGGATGTTTATAGTTGTCGAGCTTAGCCTTAATAACTGATTTTTTGTAATCTTGTTTGGGTGTTATATGGTTTGGTGGCTATTAGTGAAGGGAGTGTAACTATTACCAATGTTGCAGTTTTTCTTAAGGTTGGAAATGGAAAAGTAAGATTTAATCTGATTAGTTATACGTATTTTGTGTTATTTCATGCTGGAAGTGAGTGTGACAATATTATGAGCCCCTTTATTACTGCAAATAAATAGATGGTTTTTATTCTCTTTCTGGTTAATATCCAGATGTAAATCTTTGGTTTTCTGTTGTTGTCCGTTCTGTTTTTATTGAGGTTTTTAATGGTTTTATAATTATGTTTCCTTGGGTTTTAGAGTCGCCTCACTATTATTATCTAAATCGGATATTGTAACTAAAGTTAATGTTCTTCTTTTAATATCAGATCACTCTTACAACTCACAATAATCACAGGCGTTATCAATACAAGAGAAAAAGTGCGCGGCTAAATATAATTGACTGTACTCATATGGATCGCTTAAGCTAATCCCGTTGTACTGTCGTCTCCGGACGACCACCAATGTTCAGTGGGTCCGTGATGAGCGCCTTCGGGTGACCCTGCTGTCGATAGGCAGCCACCAATGATCTGGCCATCTGCGAGGATCGCCTTCGGGTGATGGCAAAAGAAAGCTTCCGTAGCCTGAGAGGGAGCACGCCAAGTATGGTGTGGTACATCTGTCCGCCTTTGGGAGCAGATATCGCCTGCATAACGTAGTATTCGGGGCGGTTAAGGCTGCTGAAAAGTCATCACAATGCCATGGCCTCTTAGCTTGGCACACATCTACATCTGGCAGTCCTTGCCTGAAGAATTTAGTCGCAACAGACTGATATCGCTTACTTCTTTAAAGCTGTTAAGGCCTTTATGACGTGTTGCTGACGATGCGACTTTTGAACGCACGTATAAGGCCATTTGGTACATTTGGCCGCTTACGTGAGTCTCATTAGGAGCAGAGGAGCGCGCGTCACTTGTGAAGTGGCGAAGACACTACCAAGTGACGCGCGTAGCGCATAACGTCTCAACCCACGTACGACGTGGCTTTCAACGTTTAACTACCATCTGACCAACATGTAGTCTGTGTCAGTACGGTTTAAACACTCATTCACTTCAACGTAATTACGACGGAAAACACCGTTTTGAACGTTTCACTATCTAAAAGGAGGAAATCGACTCGGTATCGATGGCGACACTACGAACAGTAGTGTTGGAGGCAGCTTGATGAAAGTCAGCTCTGCATTAGCAGCAAACGGATCAGGGATCTGGGGTGCCTCGCAAGAACTCAACATTTCGCCGCCCCGATGCACAGATACCAGTCGAGACGCAGGAAGCGCAAAAGCAACCGTGTCGTCGGGGTTGAAATTACTGAGGTACAGATCCGTCTGCTTCTTTTAAAGCAGAAGGACGTGTATCCCATTGGAGATGTTAATATGTCCAGATTCGGTAAACAGCTGGGAAAACAACTTGTCACGCTTGCTCGTCAGGGTCGAGGGAGTTTTAAAACCGTTGCTGACCGTTCCAGAATTGCAGACCGTTTTTCTGAACGTCTGGCAAAGTTAAATATTCAAATTCGGGATGTAAAACACATCAAGACCACCCATATCGAAAAGTACATTCATAGCCGGCAGGCTGAAAATATATCGCTTCGCACATTGCAAAACGAGATGGCAGCTGTGCGCTCAATCATGTCAGCTGCGGGGCGGAATAAACTGGCTGATCCCAACCATGAGAAATTGAGTAACCAGGCTTTAGGGATTTCAGGTGCTAACCGTGATGGAAAAAAAGCCCCTATTTCGGATGAAAAGTTAACTGCTGTCATCAATCACGTCATAAAAAAAGATGCAGGGGTAGCATTGGGTGTTCAGTTGTCTCGCTATGTAGGTTTGCGAACGGAAGAAACGGTTCAGTCAGCAAAGTCAGTAAAAACATGGCGACAGGCTTTAATTAATGGAGACGAGCGTGTTCGGGTTGTGTTTGGCACGAAAGGAGGTCGTCCTCGTGATACGACCATTTTTAATCGTGAGAAGGTTTTATCTATTTTAGAGGCGGCAATAAAACATTGTGATGAACACAATGGGAAACTGATTGATAAGCCTTCATTGCATACAGCAATAGAACGGTACAGAAATATTGTTCGTGAAGCTGGAATGACAGGGAAAGATGCTCCCCATAGTTTGCGATACGCGTATTCACGTGATGCGGTGACTTATCATGTTTAAAATGGAATGAGTCGTGTAGAAGCAGAGGCATTGGTATCGATGGATTTGGGCCATGGTGATGGTCGAGGTCGTTATATTAAGCAAGTCTATTTCAAAGGTGATGTGGAGTAACGGATTAATTGCATTTAGTATGCGGGATTTTATTAATTTAAAATTTTATCAATTGTATGCGTGAATATGATGGTTTGTGCATGACGGTCGCAGCTCTCACAGGGCTGCGACCTCGAAATAATAATGGTGCTGAGACGTTATGTTATTAGGATAATAGGAAATATTATTCCAAAAACAGGTGTTCATGGTCTCTTGACAGATCAGCGATTTGCTCGGAAAATAAACATGCTTACTCGTTGTCTTCGGACAACCACCAATGCTCAATGGGTCTGTGATGAGCGCCTTCGGGTGACCTAGCTGTCAGTCGACAGCCACCAATGATCCTGTCACTTGTGAGGATCGCCTTCGGGTAGTGGCAAAAAACGTTTCCGTAGCTTGAAAGGAAGCACGCCGTTTACGGTGTAGTACATCTGCCCGCCTTTGAGAGTAGATGTCATCGTAGTTTTGATGAACAAGGCTTAACTTTCTTACCTATGATGATTGTGCGTGACGCAATCAAATCCCAAGGGAAATACCTTTCCCTTGGGAGCGGTGTTTCCCTTTTTTACAGGAGAAACACCATGTCTTCTTTTACTTCTTCAGTTGTTCCTGATTTCTTCTCAACCCTGCACCGTGTCAAATCGGCTGTCCAGCGAATACCTTTTCGCATGGCGCCGCCGCGTTTTACTGACTGGTACGTCAATGCAGCCGGTAATTTTGCCGTTCGCGCGCATGTTATCTGCAGTGATGATGGTTCGGTCAGCGCGTTACTGACGCTGCGCAAAGGTTGGTACAAAGGCGAATACACCTACGCAAGCACCCATGTTGTGCTGTCTTGCAAGCATACCGAGCGCAGAAAAGCTGAACCGCCCCGGTTTTTTTGGAGAGTTTTTAGTCCGGAAGCTCAGGCTGCCAGACCATTATTTGTACTGGAAGCATAATAGGCATTTTCAGCTTCTACCGGCGGTATGTGTCCTAGCCGTTCCAGTAACCTTCTATTGTTGAACCAGTCCACCCACGCCAGTGTCGCAAGCTCCACTTCCGCGTGGTTTTTCCAGCTCTTACGGTGGATCACTTCCGCTTTGTAAAGGCCATTGATACTCTCGGCCAGGGCATTATCGTAAGAGTCGCCTGTGCTGCCTGTCGACGCCAACAGCTCCGCCTCCTGCAGCCGCTGGGTGTACGCCAGTGACACGTATTGGGAGCCCTTGTCCGAGTGATGGATTGTACCTGAGGGGCGACGTGCCCACAGAGCTTGTTCCAGAGCATCTAGCACGAACCTTGCTTCCATCGACGATGAGACCCGCCAGCCAACGATCGTGCCCGCGAACACATCGATTATGAACGCCACATAGGCGAAGCCCTGCCAGGTGCTAACGTACGTAAAATCTGCACACCAAAGCTGATTGGGACGTTCTGCCACGAACTGGCGGTTTACCAGATCCGCTGCTGCCGCTGTTTTGCGACCGATCGTGGTCTTGATGACTTTGCCACGGAGTACGCCCCGAAGACCTATTATTTTCATCAGGCGTTCAACAGTACACCGGGCAACGCTAAAGCCCTCGCGGAGCAACTGACGCCAGACTTTTCGTGCTCCATAGACACTGTAATTTTCTTCGTAAACGCGTTTTATCTCCTGGCTGATTTGAGCATCGCACTTTTCTCGTTGGCTACATTTCTCAGGATACAGCCGGCGTTGCTGATGCCAGTAATATGTCGACGGGGCAATATCCAGTTCGCGACATACCGGCCCGACCCCGTGTGTACCACTCAGACACTGCATAAGTGGCATTATTTTTTCCAGTGGCGGTCGAGCTCCGCCTGGGCAAAATAAGCTGAGGCCTGGCGCAATATATCATTGCTGCGGCGTAGCTCCCGATTTTCACGCTCCAGTTCTTTTAAACGCTGGCGCTCATTGGTGCTCAGTCCGCCATCATCAGTGTTGACGGGGCTGACACCACCACTGGCATCATTTTTATGCTGGCGCAACCAGGCTCGTAAGGTGTCGTAATGGCACCCGATTTTTGACGATATGGCACGAATGGCATCCGGCTCAGAGTCATACTCATTACGGTGTTCCAACAACATTCTGACAGCGCGCTCACGCAGTTCAGGGGGATAGCGTTTGGCGGATGGTGATTTCATTTTGGGTCTCCTTTCACTGAGAGTTTAGTCTCCAAGAAACCCGGTACGGTTCAAAATCCAACGGCAGGCATTTCAGCCTCTCAATGTCCTGTAGGTTATTTTATGCCGGCATCCGCAGAGCAGCTTTTGAGCACGACCTCTCGTCAGCAGTGTTTACAGCAGCTGTGGGAGAACAGCGCACTGCCCAAAGATCTTTATGAACATTTCTATCTGCAACCCTTGAAGCAGCTTGTTACGCTGATGCAGGTACTTCCGGCCGCGCCTCAGGGGGAGTATGCCAGGGAAGGAGGACTGGTCGATGTTACCCTGCAGACGACGACGTATGCGGTTCGACTGGCCAAAGGGCACATGTTGCCCCCAGGGGCCGCGTCCGAAGAACAATCCGCCCAGAATGTGCAGTGGAATGTCGTGGTGTTTTATGCAGCGCTATGGCACTACCTGCCGCTGTTGACTCAGTTGCAGGGTGAGCTTCAAAGTGGCCGAGCCTGGTTACCTGGTTTGACGGTGCCGGGTGAACCTTACCGTTTTCGCTTCAGAGCCACTCCGTTAGCCCCGACTCTGGCCAGCAGTCAGAACGCAATGATTGCGGCACGACTGCTGCCTGAAGAGCTTATTGAATGGTTGTCAACACTACCAGCGGCGATACATTCGTTGATGACGATAGCGTCCAGGCAACCGAGCACATTACCTGCAATTGACGACATTACTCTGGAGGCGGCCAAACTGGCTCGTGGCGATGGTTTGGCGGTATCGCTTTTGCCGATATTCAACCCCGACACATTAGCAATAACCTTACCGTCAGTGGCGCCGGCGACAGAACATATCACCTCTTCAGTACCCGAGACTGATTTGCAAGGCGCAGTCAGCAGTATCCGTCCTCCTCTCGCTCAGGAGCAACTGCCAGCAGAGACATTAGAACAACCCAACGAAAATGCACCGTTAGTCACGGAAGTGTTACTTAGCTCGGCCCTGGATGCGCCGGTCAACGATAAGCCTTTGGCTGAGATGGCCCTGGCGCCAGAAACGGTGGTTGGTGTGGAAGAAGATATGCAAGCTCTGTTGTCATTAATGGCGGTAGAGGTGTCAGTACCGCCTTGCCTGGATAACCAAGAAGAGGGAAACGCCCCTCAGAAAGAGAGCCTCCTTCCTGAAGAAAAGCAGGGGGCGGTACATGACATAACTACTGTAATTGAAGATGACTGTGTTTTACCAGGCGTAATGGAACCTGAACTACTAAAGAGCACGGACACAACGGCTATTTTAGAGGCTCAACATTTATCAAAGGATCCACGGTTAGAAGAGAATAACGTGGAAGATATTTTGAATGCAGAGAGTAATGTTGGGAACGCATTTCTACAGTGGTTGAGTCTTGGGGTAAAAAAAGAGGATATATCCGTTAATACCATAGGTTCCAGAGCACATATTGTCAGTGGGTTCGTGTTTCTCTGTGTTCCAGATATTTTTCATCTGTATATCAAAGAAAATAATTTGGAGCGTACTGACCGAAATGCTATCCAAAAAGCGTTTGAAAAACTGGGAAGACATCGGATCCGTAAGGGGCAGCGATTCTTTATTGGCCATCTTTATGAAAAGCCTGAGGGGATGGGCACATATCGTCGTATCAATGGTTACCTGATTAAAGCAAATAGTTTGTACGGTGGGACACGCGTGCCAGAGGACAGTCAATTACTCGTTATCCCGTAGTCTTTTGATGCAGGGAGAATCTCATAAATGTTGGGTAAAACTGACGGATTGTGAGTGGATAAATAAACTCATTCGAGGTTATGAAATGAAAAGTGAAGAAAAAATGCACGATGAGTGGGAGTTCTTGCTCGAGGAATATTTTTTCACCAAACAACTACGTGCAGCAACGGAATGGAGTTATAGGAAAGTAGCACTAACATTTACGCGTTTTATTGGCGGAACTATAACACCCGCTATGGTGACGCAAAGGGATGTGTTGCTTTGGCGTCGGCATCTGTTAAAGGAGAAAAATCTTTCGGTAAATACCTGGAACAATAAGGTGGCCCATCTGCGGGCAATATTTAATTTGGGGATTAAAAAAGCGTTGGTTCAGCACGGTGAGAACCCTTTTAATGGAACGGTAGTTCGATCTGATACTAAGAAAAAACGAATATTGACGAAGTCTCAACTGACCCGTCTTTACCTCGTGATGCAACAGTATGAACAGCGGGAGAAGGAGAGAAAACCAGTGAAGGGGGGAAAGTGCGCACTCTACCCTACCTGGTTCTGGATGACGGTATTAGACACATTTCGATATACCGGTATGCGTAATAATCAGATGATCCACATCCGCCTGAGAGATGTGAACATTGAGCAAGGTTGGATCGAACTTCGACTTGAAGGTAGCAAAACACATCGAGAGTGGAAAGTACCGGTGGTTCGTCAATTAAGGGAGCGAATAGAGTTGCTCATGATGCGTGCAATCGAGCGAGGTGCGGGTCAGCATGACATGCTTTTTGATGTCAAACGGTTCACCAATCCACGGAATACACATTACATCTATGACGAGAAAAACGTTCTGCAGTCATTTCGTAGCTTCTATCGTCGGTTGTCCAGGGAGAGTGGTTTCGATATTTCCTCACACCGTTTCCGTCACACACTTGCCACGGAGTTGATGAAATCCCCGGACAGAAATCTAAAACTGGTGAAGGATTTGCTGGGTCACCGTAACGTCAGTACCACAATGGAGTATATCGAATTGGATATGGAAGTAGCAGGAAAAGCACTAGAACAGGAGCTTGTTTTACATACGGATATCACCGCTACGAGAAGCTTACAAAGCTTGACACAGGCATGATTTGCTGTGAATATCACCAGTGATCGAGAAAAGGACGCCTGTGCAGCCACACAGGCATCCTTCTTGAGGAATTCAACTTACAACGTCGCGGTAGTAAACAGTTACTCTGTTATCACTTTGACAAGTCGATTCCGTATTAACCACCCGTTAAAGTTCTCATCCTTTAACCAGTGTGCATTGATGCAGAATTAGTGGTGCCCGGACTCGGAATCGAACCAAGGACACGGGGATTTTCAATCCCCTGCTCTACCGACTGAGCTATCCGGGCAACGGGCAGCATTAAACCGTATTGGCCGAAAGCCGTCAACGGCTTTATGCGTGAAAGACGCTAAAATGCCTCCGGTTGCTGGCTTTTCAGGCAAAGGGCGCAAAAAATGCGCCTGTTGGGGCTATCGCCTCGGGTTGGTGGCGCTGCCAACCCTGCCGGTTCAGCTCAACGCCCCGTTGCGGCGGCACTGCGCCACCTGCAAGATGTCTTCCGCCAGCCGTTTGGCGACCGATACGTCCTGGAGCTGGCGTTTTACCAGCAGTTTGCTCAGGCAGCCTTCCTGAATCAGCTCCATTTGCTGCGCCACCATGTCGGCGTCGTCGGCATCCATGTCGCGCAGCAGTTCGCGGGTCAGCTCCAGCGAGGTCAGCTTTTGCTGCTCCGCCAGCTGGTGGATCGGGTGGTCCGTTTCCGGGAAGAAGCTGCAGGCGGCGATAAACAGGCAGCCGGGATAGCGGTCTTGCTGCACGTATTCCGCCAGCACGTCATAGCGCGCCAGCAGCTTTTGCTGCGGGCTCAGATTTTCGTCCAGCAGCAGCTGGCGGCGCCAGGTGTCTATCTGCTGGCCATGATAGCGAAGGCAGTCGTACAGCAACGCTTCGCGATCCGGCCAGAACCGTTTGAGATCGCCGGGTTGAACGTCGAGTTTTTCCGCCAGCATCTCTAATGTGGCGGTCGCCAGGCCCTGTTGTTCCAACAGGCCCAGCGCGGTATCAAGGACGTGTTCACGTTGCACTTGTGCTTCCTCCCATTCGCTTCCGATCTTCAGTGTCAGTTATCGCATCACTTTCTGCAAATGCGCGT
This sequence comes from Serratia sp. BNK-33-b, assembly GCF_048684565.1. NCBI lineage: Bacteria > Pseudomonadati > Pseudomonadota > Gammaproteobacteria > Enterobacterales > Yersiniaceae > Serratia > Serratia sp. BNK-33-b. The sequence goes on along the minus strand of NZ_JBLQTZ010000001.1, from coordinate 4,507,858 downwards.
TGAAGGCTTCCGCCTTCATAAAACCGGTGACCCGCTGCGCCGTCAGTTCCTGGCCCGCCGGATCGAAGAACAGGATCGTCGGCAGCCCCAGCACCTGCAGATGCTTCAGCAGCGCCGCCTGTTCCGCGCTGTTGGCGGTCACATCCGCCTGCAGCAGCACCGCGTTGGCCAGGCTCGCCTGCACCGCCGCATCGCTGAAGGTGTATTTCTCGAATTCTTTACAGGCTACGCACCAGTCGGCGTACAGATCCAGCATCACCGGCTTGCCGCGCGCCTGTTGCAGCGCCAGATCGAGCTGTTCGACGTTGTTGATGCGGGTAAAGGCCAGGTGTGGCTGAGCGGCCTGCTGCGCCTGGTCGGCGCCGAAAGCCCAGTCCTGCAGCGGCCGTGCGGCGATCACCGCCGCCGCCAGCAGCAGCAGTTGCAGGGCGCGCGCCCAGCCGCGCGCGCTTCTCAGGCTCAGGGCGAAGGCCCAACCGAAGAACGCCAGGCCGAGCAGGCTCCACAAACGCATGCCCCACAGATCGTCGATCACTCGCTCCAGCAGGAACACCGGCAGCGCCAGAATGACGAAGCCGAAGGCCTCTTTCACGTACTGCATCCACGGGCCGCTGCGCGGCAGCAGGCGGTTGCCGAACAGGGTGACGATCACCAGCGGAATGCCCATCCCCAGCGCGTACAGGTATAGCGTGCCGCCGCCGGCCCACAGATTGCCGCTCTGGGCGATATACAGCAGGATGGCGCTGAGCGGCGCGGTGGTGCAGGGCGAGCAAATCAGCCCGGCCAGGGCGCCCATCAGGAACACGCCGGTCAGCGAGCCGCCGCGCTGGGTGTTGCTCCAGTTAGCCAGCCGGGTTTGCAGTGCGGAAGGCAGCTGCAGGGAATAGAGGCCGAACATCGACAGGGCCAGGGCGATGAACAGCACCGACAGGCCGATCAAGACATAAGGATGTTGCAGCGCCGCCTGGAACTGCAGGCCGGCGGCGGCCACCACCAACCCGAGCAGGGTATAGGTCAGCGCCATGCCCTGCACGTAAACCACCGCCAGCGCCAGAATGCGGCCGCTGCTTTGTGGCCGGTCACGGCCGAGGATGATGCCGGAGATCAGCGGGTACATCGGCAGCACGCACGGCGTGAAGGCGATGCCGATGCCGATCAGCAGCGCCCACAGCGGCGAAAACGGCAGGCTGGCCGGTGCGGCGGGCGCTTCAGCCGGTGCAGCGGCCGGGAGCGGGGCGGCAGCGTTTGCGCTGACGGCATCCAGCGGGATCACCCGGGTTTCCGGCGGATAGCAGAAACCGGCCTCGGCGCAGCCCTGATAGGTGACGCTGAGGCTGGCGTTGGCCGCCGCCTGTTGCAGAGGCACCTGCAGATTAAGCTGCTGCTTGAAGATGGCGACTTCGCCGAAGAACTCGTCCTTGTGGCTCAATCCTTCCGGCAGGGTAAAGGCGCCAAGCGTCGCCTGCTGGGGCACCAGTTTGATCTGCTGACGATACAGGTAATAGCCGGGGCGGATCTGCCAGTTCAGCGTTACCTGGTTGCCTTGCTGTTTGAAATCGAAAGCGAAGGCCCGATCGACGGGCACGAACTGGCTGCCGCCCGTCGGTGCGAACAGCGAAGCCTGCGCCGCCTGCGGCAGGAAGAACAGGCTGCACAGCAGCAAAATCAGTTTAATGAAGCGTTGATCCATGACAGGTAGTCTTTATCTCCGGCCATCACCGGCAATACCAGCAGCTCGGGCGTCTGGTAGGGGTGATGTTGTTTCAGGGTGTCGAGCAGGGCCTGCTGACGGCGGCGATCGCTTTTGAACAGCATCTGCACCTCGTATTCCTGTTCCAGTTTCCCTTCCCAGTAATACAGCGAGGTGGCGCCGGGCAGCAGCGTGGCGCAGGCCGCCAGCTTATCGCCCAGGACCCGCGCCGCCAGTTCCTGGGCGCTGGCTTCATCGGGTGCGGTACAGAGTATGACGACAGCTTCGCAATCAGACATCTTCAGCCCTCTCATCGGTTCGAATGGGCACTATACCCTGAAGGCGGATTGGCTAGAAGGTGAGTTTATCGCCAAAAGGAAAACCGGGGCCGCAGCCCCGGTCGAAGCGTTACAGCATGACGCTGCCGAGCAGGAAGCCGAATACCACAGCGAAGATCACGCCCATGGTGCCGGGAATGAAGAACGGATGGTTGAACACGAAGCGGCCGATGCGCGTGGTGCCGGTATCGTCCATCTGCACCGCGGCGACCAGCGTCGGGTAGGTCGGCAGGATGAACAGGCCGGAAACGGCGGCGAAGGAGGCGACGGCGGTCAGCGGCGACACGTTCAGCGCCAGCGCCATCGGCATCAGCGCCTTGGCGGTGGCGGCCTGCGAGTACAGCAGCGCCGAGCAGAAGAAGAAAATCACCGCCAGCAGCCACGGGTGTGCTTGAATGACGCTGCCGGCCGTCTCTTTGATCCAATCGATGTTGGCCTGGACGAAAGTATCGCCCAGCCAGGCGACGCCGAGGATACAGATACAGGCGCTCATGCCGGCCTTAAAGGTGCTGGAGTTCAGCACCATGTCGGTGTCGACGCGGCACAGCAGGGTGGTCAGCGTGGCGACGCTCAGCATGATGATCAGAATGGCGTTGGTGGTGTTCATCAGCGGCTTGGCCACCAGGCCCAGGCCCGGGCTGTTGATGATGGCGTAGGCGACCACGCACAGCACGCCGAGCAGGAACAGCAGCACCGAGGCTTTGGCGCGCGGTTTGATCGCCAGCGCGTTGTTGCCGCGCAGGGTGATCAGGCCTTCTTCCAGGCGTTTCAGGTAGACCGGATCGTTAGACAGCTTGGAGTCGAACAGCCAGGTCACCAGCAGCGACATCACCAGCACGGCGCAGAAGGTGGACGGGATCACCACCATCAGCAGGTGCAGGTAGCTGACGCCGTGGCCTTCCATCACCGAAGACATGTACACCACCGCGGCGGAGATCGGCGAGGCGGTGATGGCGATCTGGGCGGAGACGACGGCGGTCGACAGCGGCCGGCAAGGTTTAATGCCCTGTTCTTTCGCCACTTCGGCGATCACCGGCAGCGCCGAGAGCGAGATGTTGCCGGTGCCGGCGAAGATGGTCAGGAAGTAGGTGACGATAGGGGCGAGAATGGTGATATGTTTGGGGTTCTTGCGCAGCAGCTTTTCGGTCTGCTGCACCAGGTAGTCCATCCCCCCGGCGACCTGCATGGCGGAGATCGCCGCGATCACCGCCATGATGATGGAAATCACGTCGAAAGGGATGCTGCCCGGCTTGACGCCGATCAGCGCCAGGACCAGAACGCCCAGCCCCCCCGCGAACCCGATACCGATACCGCCCAATCTGGCCCCTAAAAAGATGGCCAGCAGAACGATAACCAATTCTACGGCTAGCATAGTGTTTACTCCTTAAAATGAGATTTCCCGTCATCCTTGAAACTGCATCGGTGTTGGCTGCGAGCACTATTCGGCCCATCCTTGGGCCTCCCCCCTGCGGGGCCGCTGAATACAGCGTTCAAATCTGCTCCCGGCAGATTTGTCACCCCAGTCACTTACTTGAGTAAGCTCCTGGGGACTTGCGCTCTTGCCGCCTTGATGCAGTCCCAATGATTTAGGGTGTAAATTGAAAATAAAACGTTAAAATTTTGTGGGCGCCTAAAAGTAAAAAGGCACGCTATCCAGAGGATTTAGCGTGCCTTTCAGGGCTACCGGGTAGGTCTGTTATTGTTCATTTTCATCCGTATAGCGTTTGGCTTTATAGGCCGGGTGCATCAGGTTCTCCACGGAGAAGATGTCATCCAGCTCGGCTTCGGTCAGCAGGCCGCGTTCCAGCACCACTTCGCGCACGCTCTTGCCGGTTTCGGCGCAGATCTTCCCGACGATGTCACCGTTATGGTGGCCGATGAACGGGTTCAGATAGGTGACGATACCGATCGAGTTGAAGACGTAGTGTTCGCAGACTTCTTTATTCGCGGTGATGCCGTTAATGCATTTTTCCAGCAGGTTGTAGCAGGCGTTGGTCAGGATGTGGATCGACTCGAACATCGCCTGGCCGATCACCGGCTCCATCACGTTCAACTGCAGCTGGCCCGCTTCGGCCGCCATGGTAACGCAAGTGTCGTTGCCAATCACCTTGAAACACACCTGATTGACCACTTCCGGCACCACCGGGTTCACTTTGGCCGGCATGATGGACGATCCCGCCTGCAGCTCCGGCAGGTTGATTTCGTTCAGGCCGGCGCGCGGGCCGGAGGAGAGCAGGCGCAGGTCGTTGCAGATTTTGGACAGTTTCACCGCCAGGCGTTTGAGCGCGCTGTGCACCATCACGTAGGCGCCGCAGTCGGAGGTGGCTTCGATCAGGTCTTCCGCCGGTACCACCGGCAGGCCGCTGACTTCCGCCAGTTTTTGCACCGCCAGCGGCTGGTAACCTTCCGGGGTGTTGAGCGCGGTGCCGATGGCGGTGGCGCCCAGGTTCACTTCCAGCAGCAGCTCCGCGGTGCGGTGCAGGTTGCGGGTCTCTTCGTTCAGCAGCACGCTGAAGGCGTGGAATTCCTGGCCGAGGGTCATCGGCACCGCGTCCTGCAGCTGGGTGCGGCCCATTTTCAGGATGGTTTCGAACTCTTTCGCTTTGCGATCGAAGCCTTCGCGCAGCTGGTTGATGGCGTCGATCAGTTTCTGGTTGGAGGCGTACACCGCGATGCGGAACCCGGTCGGGTAGGCGTCGTTGGTGGACTGACACTTATTGAGGTGATCGTTCGGATTCAGGTACTGGTATTCGCCTTTTTGGTGGCCCATCAGCTCCAGGCCAATGTTCGCCAGCACTTCGTTGGTATTCATGTTCAGCGAGGTGCCCGCGCCGCCCTGGAATACGTCTACCGGGAACTGATCCATGCACTTGCCTTTATCCAGCACCTCGTCGCAGGCCTGGATGATCACGTCGGCGATTTTGCGCGGAATGGTTTTGAGTTCTTTGTTGGCCATCGCCGCGGCCTTTTTCACCATCACCATGCCGCGAACGAACTCAGGGACATCGCTGATTTTGCTGTTGCTGATGTAGAAGTTTTCAATCGCACGCAGAGTGTGAACTCCGTAGTAAGCGTCTGCGGGGACTTCACGTGTTCCTAACAGGTCTTCTTCGATACGAATGTTGTTTGACATGAGAACCTTCTCTATGTGTTGCTGCCGAATTAATAATTTGTCAGGTCAAGGCTAAAGGGCACAGCCTAAATTAATATTGCCGAAGGCTTGGGGCGTGAAACGATTAACCAAATCGCCCGTTGCTGCCCAGATCATATGCTGGTTGATAAGAAATGACTGAATCCAGATCACCTTATGGTGTTTAAGGATATGCCCTTTTCCGGTTCTGTGACTTCTTTCACGTTTGTGAACTTTAGCAATAAAAACCGGCTCTCGGTTGAAATGGTGGGGGGATGCCCTCATTGTAATGGTGTCGGCCGTTTACGGCCTCTTTTTTCGCGCCGTCGCCCCCTTGGCGGCCGCGCTTTACCTACCGATAGGAGAACCAGGTGCGCTGGTTACCGCTACTGCTGATATTTCTGCTGGCTTACATAGAAATATCCATCTTTATCAAAGTCGCCGCCGTGCTCGGCGTGGCTGTCACCCTGTTGCTGGTGGTGTTCAGCTCCTGCGTCGGCATTTCGCTGGTGCGCAATCAGGGCATGAAAACCTTCGTCCAGATGCAGCAAAAACTGGCGGCCGGCGAAAGCCCGGCGGCGGAAATGGTGAAAAGCGTTTCGCTGGTGCTGGCGGGCTTCCTGCTGCTGATTCCGGGCTTCTTCACCGACTTCCTCGGCCTGCTGCTGCTGCTGCCGCCGGTGCAAAAATCGCTGACGCTGAAGCTGATGCCGCATCTGTCGGTGTATCGCCCCGGCGGTTGGACGGGCGGCGACGCCGCCAACGGCAATACCTTTGACGGCGAATTCCAGCGCAAGGACGACGAGCGCCCGGTGCTGGAACATCGCCCGGACGAGGATCGCAAACCTCACGATCGTTAAGCAAACGCGGCCCAGGCCGCGTTTTTCATCTCTGCGGCACTCGCCGAACCAAAAATGCGAAATTTTTTTCGCTAGCCCCCTTGAAGGGGGCTGGAACGCCCCCATCTCAAATGCCACGAGGCCGGTAATAACAACCACCCGGTGTACAACCCTAAATCTGATAGAGACCTTCTTACAGGAGAGCGTTCAATGAGTATTCGTCCATTGCATGACCGCGTTATCGTCAAGCGCAAAGAAGTTGAATCAAAATCTGCTGGCGGCATCGTCCTGACTGGCTCTGCTGCGGGTAAATCCACTCGCGGTGAAGTGGTTGCAGTGGGTAAAGGGCGTGTGCTGGAAAACGGCAACATCCAACCGCTGGATGTGAAAGTTGGCGATATCGTGATTTTCAACGACGGCTACGGCGTGAAAGCAGAGAAGATCGACAATGAAGAAGTGTTGATCATGTCCGAAAGCGACATTCTGGCAATTGTTGAAGCGTAATTGCGCTTTATCTTCTGAACTGAACGAGTTGAAGGGAAATACCAATGGCAGCTAAAGACGTAAAATTCGGCAATGACGCTCGCGTGAAAATGCTCCGCGGCGTGAATGTTCTCGCTGATGCAGTAAAAGTGACCCTGGGCCCGAAAGGCCGCAACGTAGTGCTGGATAAATCTTTCGGCGCACCAACCATCACCAAAGACGGCGTTTCCGTTGCGCGTGAAATCGAGCTGGAAGACAAGTTCGAGAACATGGGCGCACAGATGGTGAAAGAAGTGGCCTCCAAAGCGAACGACGCGGCGGGCGACGGCACCACCACGGCAACCGTACTGGCTCAATCCATCATCACCGAAGGCCTGAAAGCGGTTGCTGCCGGCATGAACCCGATGGATCTGAAGCGCGGCATCGACAAAGCGGTTGTCGCTGCGGTTGAAGAACTGAAAAAACTGTCCGTACCTTGCTCCGATTCCAAAGCTATCGCTCAGGTGGGCACCATCTCCGCCAACTCCGACGAAACCGTGGGTAAACTGATCGCGGAAGCGATGGAGAAAGTGGGCAAAGAAGGCGTTATCACCGTTGAAGAAGGCACCGGCCTGCAAGACGAGCTGGACGTGGTTGAAGGTATGCAGTTCGACCGCGGTTACCTGTCCCCATACTTCATCAACAAGCCGGAAACCGGTTCTGTTGAGCTGGAAAGCCCGTTCATCCTGCTGGCTGACAAGAAGATCTCCAACATCCGCGAAATGCTGCCGGTGCTGGAAGCCGTTGCCAAAGCAGGCAAACCGCTGCTGATCATCGCTGAAGACGTTGAAGGTGAAGCGCTGGCGACCCTGGTGGTCAACACCATGCGCGGTATCGTGAAAGTGGCTGCCGTTAAGGCGCCTGGCTTCGGCGACCGTCGTAAAGCCATGCTGCAGGACATCGCGACCCTGACTGCCGGTACCGTTATCTCTGAAGAGATCGGTCTGGAGCTGGAAAAAGCCACCCTGGAAGACCTGGGTCAGGCGAAACGCGTTGTCATCAACAAAGACACCACCATCATCATCGATGGCGTGGGCGACGAAGCGACCATCCAGGGCCGCGTTGCTCAGATCCGTCAGCAGATCGAAGAAGCGACCTCTGACTACGATCGTGAAAAACTGCAGGAGCGCGTAGCGAAACTGGCCGGCGGCGTTGCCGTTATCAAGGTTGGCGCAGCGACTGAAGTTGAAATGAAAGAGAAGAAAGCACGCGTTGAAGACGCCCTGCACGCGACCCGCGCTGCAGTGGAAGAAGGCGTGGTTGCCGGCGGTGGCGTCGCGCTGATCCGCGTTGCAGGCAAAATCGCCGCGCTGAAAGGCGACAACGAAGACCAGAACGTGGGTATCAAAGTTGCGCTGCGCGCAATGGAAGCCCCTCTGCGTCAGATCGTGGTCAACGCCGGTGAAGAAGCTTCCGTTATCGCCAACCAGGTGAAAGCGGGCGAAGGCAGCTACGGCTACAACGCTTACTCTGAAGAATACGGCGACATGATCGCGATGGGTATCCTGGATCCAACCAAAGTGACCCGTTCTGCTCTGCAGTACGCGGCTTCCGTGGCTGGCCTGATGATCACCACCGAATGCATGGTCACCGACCTGCCGAAGGCTGACGCACCGGATCTGGGCGCAGCAGGCGGCATGGGTGGCATGGGCGGTATGGGCGGCATGATGTAATCATCCCCCACACGCTTGTGTGCTGAGAACCCCGGTCAAGTGACCGGGGTTTTTTATGCCTGAGCGCCGCCGCACTGTATTTGATGATATTTTTGCCGCCGGAGGCGATTTAACTGGTAAACTGGTAAGTCATCAGCTGTCGCTCAAGACGTTGGCCCGCTAGCCGTGGCAACGGATGCTTAAGAGATGGCATCGCTTTCTGATAAGCTTTTGCGTAATTCTCAACATCGAATGGGGAACAAGATGCGGATTAAAGCCTTACTGGGTCTTTCGGCAGCGATGCTGCTGGCGGGTTGCAGCACCACTCATGAACTGACCGCTGCGGGTCAGCAGATCAAGTTCACCGACAGCAAGCCGGCGGCGGAATGCCAGCTGCTGGGGGAAGTGACCGGCACCCAGAGCAACTGGCTGTCCGGCAACGGCGGTGAGGGCAGCTCCATGCGCGGTGCGGCCAACGATCTGCGCAACAAGGCGGCGGCGATGGGCGGCAACGTCATTTACGGCGCCAACAGCCCAAGCCAGAACCTGCTCTCCAGCTTCGCGCCGCTGGACAGCAAAATGGTCGGCCAGGTTTACAAGTGCCCGTAAGGCGCTGAGGCCAAACGCCGCACAGAGATAAAAAAAGAGGAATGCCACGGCATTCCTCTTTTCGTTCCATCGGGCCATGTGGCGCGCGTCATTCCTGCATCAGGCGCAGGTCGATCGGCGTTTTGCTCGGTTCGCCGCCCACTTCACGCGTCAGGCGCGGCACCAGATAACCGGACACCTTGCTCAGCAGCGCCTGCATGATGACGCGCGCTTCATCGTCGCTGACCATGAAGTGCGCCGCGCCCTGCACCTTGTCCAGCACGTGGATATAGTAGGGCAGGATGCCGGCGTCGAACAGCGCGTTGCTGAGCGCCGCCAGCGTGTCGGCATCGTCGTTGACGTCGCGCAGCAACACGCTCTGGTTGAGCAGCGTGACGCCGGCGAGGCGCAGCTGGGCCATGGCGCTCCGCAGCTCGCGGTCGATTTCGTTGGCGTGGTTGATGTGTGTGACCATCAGCACCTGCAGGCGCGAGGCTGACAGCAGGCGGCACAACGCCGGCGTAATGCGCGCCGGGATCACCACCGGCAGACGGGTGTGAATGCGCAGGCGTTTCAGGTGCGGGATGGCCTCCAGTTCGCCGACCAGCCACTCCAACTCGCTGTCTTTGGCCATCAGCGGATCGCCGCCGGAAAAAATGATCTCGTCGAGTTCCGGGTGTTGGCGGATATAATCCAGCGCCTGCCGCCAGTTGTTCTTGTTGCCCTGATTATCCTGATAGGGGAAGTGGCGGCGGAAGCAGTAACGGCAGTTGACCGCACAGCCGCCTTTGACCAGCAGCAGCGCGCGATTGCGGTATTTGTGCAGCAGGCCCGGCACCACGCTGCGCTGCTCATCGAGCGGATCGGTGGTGAACCCTGGGGCGTTGATGAACTCTTCTCTGGCGGTCAGCACCTGGCGCAGCAGCGGGTCGTTGGCATCGCCGGGGCGCATGCGCGCAGCGAAGGCGCGCGGCACGCGCAGGGCAAACAGCCGGCGGGCATCTCGCCCCTGCGGCAGTTCCGGGTGCGTATTCAGTGACAAAAGCTGCAGTAATTCATCGGGATCGGTAATAACATCGGCGAGTTGATGCAACCAATCTTCTCTATGTGCCGTACTTTGGGTTATAATGTGTGCCATTTTTTTGGCTAAGCTACCAGTTCAAATATTCAGAGGGCCATCATGGCGACTTATTCTAGCAACGATTTCCGTCCGGGTCTTAAAATCATGTTCGAGGGCGAACCTTACGCCGTCGAAGCCAGTGAGTTCGTTAAGCCGGGCAAAGGCCAGGCGTTTGCACGCGTGAAAATGCGTCGTCTGCTGACCGGCACCCGCGTGGAAAAAACCTTCAAGTCTACCGATTCTTGCGAAGGCGCAGACGTGATGGACACCAACATGAACTACCTGTACAGCGACGGTGAGTTCTACCACTTCATGCACCCTGAGTCTTTCGAACAGCATCAGGTTGACGGCAAAACCGTCGGTGACGCGGCCAAATGGCTGCAGGATAACGCAGAGTGCATCATCACCCTGTGGGATGGCCGTCCAATCGCCGTTCAGCCGCCGAACTTCATCGAAGCGGAAATCACCGATACCGATCCTGGCCTGAAAGGCGATACCGCAGGGACTGGCGGCAAGCCGGCGACCCTGAGCACCGGCGCCGTGGTGAAAGTGCCGTTGTTCGTCCAGATCGGCGAAGTGATCAAGGTTGACACTCGCTCTGGCGAATACGTCTCTCGCGTTAAATAAGTTTCAAAACAGAGGAACCCTGGCGGTTCCTCTGTTTTACCCCATCCCCGTTCGTTGGCAGAAAATCCGCATGTTCAAGAAAACGTTGTTGGCCGTGCTCTCCCTGTTGTTCCTTTTCTCCCTCAGCAGTTGCAATACGTTTCGCGGTTTCGGCGAAGACGTTCAGCATCTCGGCGGCGCCATTTCGCGCACGGCCAGCTGACCCGGCCCTTAACCCGATGTATTCGCGCCACAAAGCCGGTGGCGATTCCACTCTCTGCGCCAATTTTGACTACGCTTAGAAAGCCGTACTTTTTCATCAACGACAAATAAGGACTTTCTTATGCTGAAGAAAAGTATTATCGCGATCTTCTCTTTGATGATTTTGAGCTCGCTGACCGCCTGCAATACCACCCGCGGCGTGGGTGAAGACATTCAGGCCGGCGGCAAGGCTATTCAGCGCAGCGCGGAATAATCCGCATTCCACCCGGCGGCGTTCCCGCTGCGGAGGGCCGCCGCATTTCCACCTCTTGCTTGCGCGTTAACGCTGCTGCTATCCTGCCGCAGTGCGGGTGAGGTTGCCCGCCATTCATCACTCAGCTGAACGGGACGACCCGTTTACGCGTCATTTTATCGGGGACGACCCCAGTGGTAGGGAGGCCGTCTCATGGCCTGGATTATTTTGCTTATCGCCGGTTTGCTCGAAGTGGTTTGGGCTATCGGTCTGAAATACACCCACGGTTTTACCCGGCTGACGCCGAGCATCATCACCATCGCCGCAATGGTGGTCAGCATGTTGCTGTTGGCCAACGCCATGAAAACGCTGCCCGCCGGCACCGCCTACGCGGTGTGGACCGGCATCGGCGCGGTGGGCGCGGCCATCATGGGCATGGTGCTGTTGGGGGAATCGACCAATATTGCGCGCATCATCAGCCTGTGCCTGATCGTGGTCGGCATACTCGGGCTGAAGTTCAGCAGTCACTGATCGGCGGACTGCTGCACCCAGATCAGCGCATCGGTGGCGAAACCGTAGCCCTTGGCTGTCTGCAATAAACGGTCGCGTACGCTGGCGTCAAGCGTCGGCGTGCGCGACAGGATCCACAGATAGTCGCGGTTAGGGCCGCAAACCAGCGCGTAGCGATATTCCGGATCCAGGGCTATCACGTTGTAGCCGCCATAGAAGGGGCCGAAGAACGACACTTTCAGCGCCGCGACCTGCGGTGAACCGATAAAGTAGGCTTTGCCTTCGCTTTCTTGCCATTGCTGTTTTTGCGCATTGAAGCCGCGATTGATGACTTTCAGTCCGCCGTCGGCGCGCGGGCCGTAATGGGCGGTCACCTGCTGCAAACCGCGTTCAAAACGATGATCCAGACGAGCGATCTCATACCAGGTGCCGAGATAGCGCTGGCTGTCGAAAGGGGTCACGACCTTGATGTCTTTAGGCGGGGAGACGCTGCAGGCCACGGAGAGCAGGGCGGAAAGCATGACGCTAAGCTTTGACCATAAACGCATCGGTGACTCCTGTTTACCGGGGGCGAGTAGACAGTGTAGCCGATGAGAAAAGGGCGGCCAACGGGCGTTGGCCACCCGAGCGGTTTACAGAGTGACGACGCCGATGACGGTGACGACGCTGAGGATTGCTGCCAGACCGTAGAACACCCACTTGCCGGCCGGCACGTGGATCTTCAGATCGTGCATCGCATGGTGGATGCGGTGCAGGCCGCACCACAGCGGCAGAATGATCATCAGCAGCAGGAACAGGCGGCCGATCAGGCTCTGGCAGAACGCCAGCACGCGCTCGTAACCCAGCGCTTCACCGGGGTACAGCCCCAGCGGCAGCAGGATGCCGACCAGCAGCACGATAGCCGGCGCGACGATCGCGCCCCACATGCCGCCGGCGCCGAACAATCCCCAGAAAACCGGCTCGTCGGAGCGTTTAGGTGCTTGATTTATCATGATTCCTCCGGATTAGAACAGGGCCACGGCCAGGATGACCACGCTGACGACGATCGTGACGGCCCACAGCCCTTTCACGATGGGGCCCGGTCCCATTTTCTCGCTGTTGACCACGATATTGGCGGCCTTCGGCGCCAGATCGAACCAGGTTTTGGTGTGCAGCGCCGCCGCCAGCAGGGCGACGACGTTGATTAACAGCACCAGCGGGTTCTGTAAGAAGCCGACGAAGCCGGCCCAGCTCTCGGCGCCGCCCTTCAGCGCGAACACGCCGTAGAGCAGCACGATGCTGAACCAGACCGCCAGCACCGAGGTGCCTTCACGCAGCATGTAGAAACGGTAGAAGCCGAGCTTTTGCCACCAGGTGGGCGTCATGGTGCGCACATAGGGCTTACGTTGAGTTGTCATGGCAATTTTCTCCCTTATTGCGGCTTCAACATGGCGATCATGAAGTCTTTGGCGCTCTCCACCTTGCCCTGCTGGATGGCGGCGGCGGGATCGACGTGTTTCGGACAGACTTCGGAGCAATAGCCGACGAAGGTGCAGCTCCAGACGCCGTTTTGGCCGTTGAGCTGCGGCATGCGCTGTTTCTTGCCGTGGTCGCGGTTGTCCAGGTTATAGCGGTGCGCCAGCGTGATTGCCGCCGGGCCGATAAACTCGGGGTTGAGGCCGAACTGCGGGCACGCCGCGTAGCACAGGCCGCAGTTGATGCAGCCGGAGAACTGGTGGTACTTGGCCATCTGCGCCGGGGTCTGCACGTTCGGGCCATCCTCCGGTTTGCGATCGTTGCCGATGATGTACGGTTTGATCGCCTCCAGGCTTTCGATGAAGTGGGTCATGTCGACCACCAGATCGCGCTCGATCGGGAAGTTGCCCAGCGCTTCGACCTTCATGCCGCCGACGTAGTCGCGCAGGAAGGTTTTGCACGCCAGCTTCGGCACGCGGTTGACCATCATGCCGCAGGAGCCGCAGATCGCCATGCGGCAAGACCAGCGGTAGGAGAGATCCGGCGCCAGGTTATCCTTGATATAGCCCAGCGCATCGAGCAGCGAGGTCTGTTCGTCGTAAGGCACGGCGTAAGTGACGAAATGCGGTTCGGCGTCGCTTTCCGGGTTATAGCGCATGACGTCGATCTTCAGGGTTTGCATCTCAGCCATTTGCCTGCTCCTTATTCTTTTTCTCCTGCGCTTCGGCTTCTGCGCCGTAGACGCGTTTGGCCGGCGGCAGTTTGGTGATTTTCACGTCGCTGTATTCGAGACGCGGCGCGCCCTGCGGGTTATGGAACGCCAGCGTATGCTTGAGGAAGTTGACGTCGTCACGCTCGGTGCAGCCTTCGTCCAGGCGCTGATGGGCGCCGCGCGACTCTTTGCGGTTAAACGCGGAGTGCGCCATACATTCGGCGACGTCCAGGCCGTAGCCCAGCTCGATGGTGTACAGCAGATCGGTATTGAACACGCTGGAGTTGTCGGTGATTTTGACGCGTTTGAAGCGCTCTTTCAGCTCGGCCAGCTTATCGATGGTTTTTTGCATCAGCTCCGGCGTGCGGTAGATGCCGCAGCCTTCTTCCATCGACAGCCCCATTTCGTCGCGGATCTTCGCCCAGTTTTCGTTGCCTTCCTGCTTCATCAGGTTGCTCAGGCGGGTTTCGACGTCGCGGGTTTGCGCATCCAGCGCGCTGCCGTTGGCCGGCGCGGTTTCCAGCGCGCGGCGCGCCGCATGCTCACCGGCGACGCGGCCGAACACCACCAGTTCCGCCAGCGAGTTGGAGCCGAGGCGGTTGGCGCCGTGCAGGCCGACGGAGGAGCACTCGCCGACCGCGAACAGCCCCTTGATGCGGGTTTCACAGTTCTGGTCGGTTTCAATGCCGCCCATGGTGTAGTGCGCGGTAGGGCGCACCGGGATCGGATCTTTCACCGGATCGACGCCGACATAGGCCTTGGCCAGTTCGCAGATGAACGGCAGCCGTTCCAGCAGCTTTTTCTCGCCCAGGTGGCGCAGATCGAGGTAGACCACGTCGCCGCGTGGGGTGGCGATGGTGCGGCCGGCGCGCCATTCGTGCCAGAAGGCCTGGGACACTTTGTCGCGCGGGCCCAGCTCCATGTATTTGTTCTTCGGCTCGCCCAGCGGGGTTTCCGGGCCCATGCCGTAGTCTTGCAGGTAGCGGTAGCCGTCTTTGTTCACCAGGATGCCACCTTCGCCGCGGCAGCCCTCGGTCATCAGGATGCCGGAACCGGGCAGGCCGGTCGGGTGATACTGCACGAACTCCATGTCGCGCAGCGGTACGCCGTGGTGGAACGCCATGCCCATGCCGTCGCCGGTGACGATGCCGCCGTTGGTGTTGTAGCGGTAAACGCGCCCGGCGCCGCCGGTGGCCATCACCACCGCGTTGGCGCGGATCTGCACGCGGGTGCCTTCCATCATGTTGAGCGCCACCAGGCCGCGCGCCTGGCCGTCATCCACCAGGATATCCAGCACGAAGTGCTCGTCGAAGCGTTGAATTTGCGGGTATTTCAGCGAGGTCTGGAACAGGGTGTGCAGCATGTGGAAGCCGGTCTTGTCGGCGGCGAACCAGGTGCGTTCGATCTTCATGCCGCCGAAACGCCGCACGTTGACCGAACCGTCCGGTTTGCGGCTCCACGGGCAGCCCCATTGTTCGAGCTGGGTCATCTCGCGCGGGCACTGATGCACGAAGTGATCGACCACGTCCTGCTCGCACAGCCAGTCGCCGCCGGCGACGGTGTCGTGGAAGTGGTAGTCGAAGGTATCATGATCCTGAGTGACGGCGGCGGAGCCCCCCTCGGCGGCGACCGTGTGGCTGCGCATCGGGTAGACCTTAGAGATCAGCGCGATTTTCAGTTGGGGATTGGCTTCCGCTGCGGCTATTGCTGCACGTAAACCAGCGCCCCCGGCCCCAATAATGGCAAGATCGGCGTTAAAGGTTTGCACTGCATTCCTCCAATGTTCTTGTTAAGAACGGCAAGTTAAATATCTATGCTTAAAATTTAGCGAACTCTTCGGGTGCTAACTAATTGAACCGATTAATGTTGCTTAAAGGTTAAGGATAGATATCTCCCACCAATAATGGGGAATTAACTATACCTAAAGTTAAGTAGTCGAAATTTGATGTGATCGATTGTTTTGTCGATTAACGCTTGCCCAACAGGCTTGCCTGCCTTTTCGCGCGTTCGGCGTGCTTTACCCTTTTTAACGCGCTTTTGCCGCCTATTTATCGGAAATTGGCGTTATGGCCGGTTGCGCATCGTGAAGAATTTGTTTGGCTGCAAGGATGCGAGTAGACTGCATCCCCTGTTTGATTTCGGAGTTAATTACCATGAGCGAAACGGCAAGCTGGCAGCCTAGTGCACCCATCGCCAATTTGTTGAAACGCGCAGCGATTCTGGCTGAGATCCGGCGTTTCTTCGCCGATCGTGGCGTGCTGGAAGTTGAGACGCCCACCATGAGCCAGGCGACGGTCACCGACGTTCACCTGTTCCCGTTCGAGACGCGTTTCGTCGGGCCGGGGGCGGCAGAGGGCCTGACGCTATACATGATGACCAGCCCGGAATATCACATGAAGCGCCTGCTGGCGGCGGGCAGCGGCCCGATCTACCAAATGGGGCGCAGCTTCCGCAATGAAGAGGCCGGGCGGCACCATAACCCCGAATTCACCATGCTGGAGTGGTACCGTCCGCACTACGACATGTACCGCCTGATGAATGAGGTGGACGATCTGCTGCAACAGGTGCTGGACTGCGAGAGCGCGGAGACCCTGTCCTATCAGCAAGCGTTCCTGCGCCATCTGGACATCGATCCGCTGTCGGCGGAGAAGGCGCAGCTGCGCGAAGCGGCGGCCAAACTCGATCTGAGCAACATCGCCGATACCGAAGAAGATCGCGATACGCTGCTGCAGCTGCTGTTCACCGTGGGCGTGGAACCGCATATCGGCCGTGAAAAGCCGGCGTTCGTTTACCACTTCCCGGCCAGCCAGGCGGCGTTGGCGGAGATCAGCACCGAAGACCACCGCGTGGCGGAGCGTTTTGAGGTGTACTTCAAGGGCATTGAGCTGGCGAATGGTTTCCGCGAGCTGACCGACGGCCGTGAACAACAGCAGCGCTTCGAGCAGGACAACCGCAAACGCGCGGAGCGCGGTCTGCCGCAGCAACCGATCGACTACAACTTGTTGGCGGCGTTGCAGCACGGCATGCCGGAATGTTCCGGCGTAGCGCTGGGCGTGGATCGTCTGGTGATGCTGGCGCTGGGCGCCGAGAGCCTGAGCGACGTGTTGGCCTTCCCGGTCGGGATCGCCTGACGTTTCAGGCGGTGAAAAAAGCAAAAAGGGTCGGCATTTGCCGACCCTTTTTTTATCGCGAGAAGCGCTTACAGCCCCCCGGCGTCGCGCTTGGTGTTCGGCGCCGGCGTAGACGGCGGCGTACGGCCGTTGTTGGTCAACCGCGACAGCGTCTCGGTGCGCACCTGGAACGGCGGGTACGGCAGCGTGATGCCGTGCTCGCGATAGCCCGCCAGGATCAGCTGGTGGATCTCGTGGCGCAGCGGCATGCGGTGGCCCATCTCGGCGGCGTAAATACGCATCTCGAAGATCTGGATGCCCTGTTGCAGATCGACCAGGTAAACCTCCGGCGCCGGGTTATCCAGCACCAGCGAGCAGCGCTCGGCGGCGTTCATCAGGATCTTGGTCACTTCTTCGCTGTTGGCTTCGCCCGGCGCCGGTACGGTCAGCACCACGCGGGTCAGGGTGTCCGACAGCGACCAGTTGACGAACTGTTCGGTGATGAACGCTTTGTTCGGCACGATGATCTCTTTGCGATCCCAGTCCGAAATGGTGGTGGCGCGGGTGTTGATCTTGGTGACGGTGCCGGTCAGGTTGCGGATCGTCACGGTGTCGCCGATGCGGATCGGTTTCTCGAACAGGATGATCAGGCCGGAGATGAAGTTGGAGAAGATCTCCTGCATGCCGAAGCCCAATCCCAGACTGAGCGCGGTAACCACCCACTGCAGTTTTGACCATTCGATGCCGATCCAGGCGAAGCTGAGCACCGCGCCGAACAGCAGCAGCAAGTACTTGGTGATGGTGGTGATGGCGTAGCCGGTGCCCGGCGACAGATCCAGGTGCTGCAGCACCGCCAGCTCCAGCAGCGCCGGCAGGTTGCGCACCAGCTGCATGGTGATGATCAGCACCAGAATGGCGATCAGCACCGCGCCGAGGGTGATCGGATGGGCGGTCTCCACGCCGTTGACCGTCGAAGTCACGTCCCACAGCGAAATGTTTTCCAGGAAGGCGAACGCGGAGTGGATCTCCGACCACAGTACGATCACCGACACCAGCGCGATCAGCGTCAGGATCGATCGCACCAGCCGCAGCGACTGGGCGCTGATGGTGTCCAGATCGAAGTCCGAATCGTCCGGATCGATGGCGCCTTCGGTGCTGTTCGGGGTGTGCGAGGTTTCGTCTTCGCCGCGGGCGCGCTGGGCCAGGATGTCGGCGCGGCGCTGTTTGGCGCGATCGAAAGCGATGCGCCGCCGTTGGATCAGCATCCAGCGGCGGATGATGTGGTAGATGACCAGCAGCAGGAACCAGATCGCCACCGAGGTTTCCAGGCGCGCCAACAGCGCCTGCGCGGTGGTGAGGTAACCGACGGTCGACGCCAGCGCCGCCAGCAGCGGCGCCGACAGCAGCAGCCCCCAGAAGGCGCTGTTGAGCATGTTGTCGCCGGAGCCGTTTTTATCCAGATACAGCGGAATGCCGGCGCGTTTCAGGCTGTGGGTGACCAGCGCCAGCGCCAGACACAGCAGGATAAAGCACAGCCGCCCCAGGGTGTTGGCGAACTCGCGTTCTTTCAGGCTATCGAAGGTGATCAGCGCCATGATCAGCGGCACGATCAGCCAGATCGACATCTTGTAGTAGCGCATGGCGCGCGAAACCTGCTTCGCCGGCCAGCGGAAGTGCACGATGAACAGCCCCTGCGGGTGGGCGAAGGCGGCGCAGATCATGCAGATCCACAGGATCGGCAGCGTGGCGGTCACCCCTTTGCCGATCGCTTCCGCCACCGGGTAGTTCCAGGCGCTCTGCAGGCCGTAACCGAGCGCGGCCCACAGCACCGGCAGCGGCATCGCCACCAGAATCGACCAGAACACGGTGCGCACCGTCAGGAAGAATTCGTCCTGCGTCACCTTGCCGACGCGGCTGCTGGCGCGCTCGAGGAAGGCGTGATAGTGCTTGCGCGAACTGATGCTGAAAATCACCAGCAGCAGGGCGCCGAAGATCGGGATCAGCGTTTCGCGGCTGGTCACCATCATCATGAAGGCGCCGCCGAGCTGCGACAGCGTGTCCAGCGACAGGACGCGGGTCAGATCGTGCGCCACGTTGAGCGGATAAGAGAAGTTGATCGGATTGACGTCCGGCACCCAGAACAGATAGCGGTGGGTGGCGTCGCGGATCTCGTTCAACGCTTCGATCAACTGGGTGTTGGCCACCTTCAGCTTGGTCAGCTCAAGGATTTGGGTGTCGCAACCGGACAACAACGAGTTGAGCAGCTCGCGCTGGGTGCGCAGCTGGGCATCGACGATGCGCTGCTCCTGGTTGGTCAGCGCGCTGCCGTCGTCGCGCTTGAATTCGCGCTGCGACAGTTTTTCCAGCTGGTTTTCAAACTGCAGGCGCTGCACGCGCAGCTGGGCCATGTCGCCGTCCAGCTGTTGCGGCTTGGGCATTTCCGGCAGCGTCGCCACCTGGGCGCGCAGGGTTTCCCCCAGCGCCGACGACGAGCCGAGCCATTGGGCCTGTTCGATGATGGTGCTCAGCGCCTGGCGCACCTGCAGCGTCTGCGCCGCCGCCTGCCGCTGCTGCGACGAAATCAGATCCATGCGCTGCGCCTGGCTGTTCAGCGCGGCGGACAGTTCGCGGTTGATCTGCAGCTGTTGGCTGATGCTTCTTGGCAAATCGCCGTTCTGCTCGGCCAACTGCTCGGTTTTTTCCAGCGCCAGTTCCGCTTCGCGTTGGCGCTGGGCGTTGAGGTTGTTGCGCAGCGCCTGCAGCTGAACGTCTATTTTCTCGTGGCGCTTTTTATAGACCTCGGCGCGCATGCGCGCCAGCTCCTGCCGGTTGTTGGCCGACAGCTGCGCCAGCTCCAGCTCGTCCACTTTGGCTTTGCGCGCCGCAGCTTCGGTCTGCAGCAGGGCCAGGGCGGCCTGCGCGTACGGCGTGGTCGGGTTGGCGGGCTGCGCCTGCAGGCGGCGCTGCACTTCCGTCAGCGCACGGCGGGCGTCGGTCTGCTGCTGCGGCAACTGGCCGAGCGAATCGCTGATTTCCCGCGTGCGATCCTGTTCTTGCTGCAGCAGGCGCGCCTGTTCCAGCAGCAGGCTGCTGGTTTGCAGGATCTGCTGTTCCAGCTCGGCGGCCGGCAGATCGTCGCCGTTCGGCAGGATCTTGTTGCTTTCCAGCACCAACTGACGGCGCAGTTCCTGCGTCATCTTCGGGAAATCGTCGATCACTCTCTGATACTGCTCGGAGCGAGTCTGCGACTCTTTGCGCTCCGTCAGCCAGTTGAGGGCGCTTTGCAGCGCCTCGGTGGTTTCCGCCTGATTCGGCGCGTTTTTGCTGCTTTCCGCCTGCTTCAGCTCCTGTTTGAGCTGGGTCTCGGTCGGCACGGGGGCGGCCAGCGCCGGTTGCCACAGCAGGCAACCGAGCAAAAGCGTGATGATCAGGCGCACGGCGTCGATTCCTTTAGATCGGGGTCTGTGGTGTTTCAGCGGCGGCCGGGATTTCGGCGAAGGCTTCACCCATGCGGGTGACGGTGCCGTTATGCAGCTGCGGCGCGAACTGCACGCTGCCTGCGGTAAACAGGTTGATCACCGTGGAGCCGAGTTTGAAACGGCCCATCTCGGCGCCTTTTTCCAGCGCGATGGCGCCTTCTTCGCCGGCGGCCGGGTAGGTCCAGCGTTTGATGATGCCTTCGCGCGGCGGCGTGACGGTGCCGGCCCAGACGGTTTCGATACTGCCGACGATGGTGGCGCCGACCAGGATTTGCACCATCGGCCCGATGTCTGTGTCGAAGACGCAGATCACGCGCTCGTTGCGTGCGAACAGGTTAGGCACGTTGGCGGCGGTGAGCGGGTTGACCGAGAACAGATCGCCCGGCACATAGATCATTTCGCGCAGTACGCCGGCGCACGGCATGTGTACGCGGTGATAGTCGCGCGGCGCCAGGTAGGTGGTGGCGAACAGGCCGTTGCGGAACGGCTCGGCCAACAGGTAGTTGCCGGCCAGCAGCGCTTCCAGGCTGTAGTGGTGGCCTTTGGCCTGGAAGATTTGGTCCTCGCGGATCGGGCCGAGCTGGCTGATGGCGCCATCGGCGGGCAGCGCCAGCCAGTTGGCGTCGGCGATGATCGGGCGCGCGCCATCGCGCAGCGGGCGCACGAAGAAGTCGTTGAAGGTGGCGTAAGACGCCAGGTCCGGGTTTTGCGCTTCCTGCATGTCCACGCGGTAGTAGCGGGCGAAGGTTTTGACCACCAGTTGGGTCAGCCAGCCGGCCCGTTTGTCGGCGCCCCAGCCCGCCAGGCGGGTCAGCGCCAGCTTAGGCAGCCAATATTGCAGTTTAATCTTGATGCTATCCAGCACGTTAACCTCGTGAATCAGGGTAAAGGGCGCGCATTGTAACGAGGGCGCCGCCGTCGTCAATGCCCGCCCGTCAGTGTCAGTCTGCGGCGTCCGTGAAGTTCTTGCGAACCTTCACCTGCGCCATGCTTTCCAGAATGCGGTGGTAGTTGTCGAAACGCTCTTGCGCGATATCGCCTTTCTCCATCGCCGCGCGGATAGCGCAGCCGGGATCGGTATCGTGGCGGCAGTCGCGGAATTTGCAACCGCCTAAATAATCACGGAATTCGACAAAGCCGCGGGTAATTTGTTCCGGCTCCAGGTGCCACAGGCCAAACTCGCGCACTCCGGGGGAGTCGATCACGTCGCCGCCGTGCTGGAAGTGGTACAGCCGCGCGGCGGTGGTGGTATGTTGCCCGAGGCCCGAGACGTCGGAAACCTGATTTACCAGAATTTGCTCTTCAGACGGCGGCAGCAGCGCGTTCAGCAGGCTGGATTTGCCGACCCCCGACTGGCCGGCGAAGATGCTGATGCGCCCGGCCAGCGCCTGTTCGAACTCCGCCATGCCTTCCCGCGTTTGGCTGGAGACTTCCAGCACCCGGTAGCCAATCTTGCGATAGATATCCATCATGCCGTCGACCAGCTTGCGCGCTTCGGCGTCCAGCAGGTCAATTTTGTTGAGCACGATCAGCGGCTCGACTTCGAGCGTTTCGCAGGCCACCAGATAGCGGTCGATGATGTTCAGCGACAGCTCGGGCAGGATCGCCGACACGATGACGATCTGATTGATATTGGCGGCGATCGGCTTCACGCCGTCGTAGAAGTCCGGGCGCGTCAGCACCGAAGTGCGCTCGTGCACCGCTTCCACAATGCCCTTCACCCCTTCATGGGCGCCCAGGCCGGGGCGCCACACCACGCGATCGCCGGTGACCAGCGAACGCAGCGTGCGGCGGATGTTGCAGCGGTGCTGAGTGCCATCCGGCGCCTCAACGTCGGCGTGCATGCCGAAACGGCTGATGACGACGCCTTCCTGCGGCTCGCCCAGCTGGGAATCATCCGGTTCCGGTTTGTTATCGGCGCGCTTCAGACGGCGCTGATGGTTCGCCTGCACGCGGCGTTGCTGACCTTTGGACAGTTTGTTCTTACTCACTGCGCCTCACTTGAATCGGTTTTATACCTTTACGTATACGCACAGCTGCGGCGAGGGACTAGCCCCGGGCGCAGCCTTGAACCCGTCAGGGTATATGTCGCCCAAGGCGACCAAAAAGACTATGATACACGCTATTTTATATTAAATAACCGTTGTTAGCCGCCGGCTGCGGCGCGTTGCCACCGGCGGCGCCCGTCGTCTCGTCCGCACAGCGTTTTTCTCTCGGCTTTTAGGCAGGAAACATCATGACAGGAAACGAAAATAACCTGATTTGGATCGATTTGGAGATGACCGGGCTGGATCCCGAGCGCGACCGCATTATCGAGATCGCCACGCTGGTCACCGACGCCAACCTGAACATCCTGGCGGAAGGGCCGGTGATCGCCGTGCACCAATCCGACGAGCAACTGGCCTTGATGGACGAGTGGAACGTGCGCACCCATACCGGCAGCGGGCTGGTGGAGCGGGTGAAAGCCAGCCGCCAGGACGATCGCGCCGCCGAGTTGGAAACCATCGCCTTCCTGCAGCAATGGGTGCCGGCCGGCAAATCGCCGATTTGCGGCAACAGCGTGGGCCAGGATCGCCGTTTCCTGTTCCGCTATATGCCCGAGCTGGAGGCCTACTTCCATTACCGCTATCTGGACGTCAGCACGCTGAAGGAACTGGCGCGCCGTTGGAAGCCGGAAATTCTCGGCGGCTTTAAGAAGCAGGGCACCCATCAGGCGCTGGATGACATCCGCGAATCGGTGGCCGAACTGGCTTATTACCGCGAACATTTCATTCAGCTTTAAGGCGATGGCGGCCCCTGCGGGGAAAAAACGTCGTTTTTAGCCGCTTAATTCGCCAATCTGGCGCTTTAATCGGCAATCAAACAAAAATCGCGTTTTTTTGCTTTCAGGGGCTTGCGGCAAAAAGGATTTCTCGTATAATGCGCACCCCGTACCGATGAAGAATTTCGTAACGTTCCACCATCGATACGCCGGGCGGGAATAGCTCAGTTGGTAGAGCACGACCTTGCCAAGGTCGGGGTCGCGAGTTCGAGTCTCGTTTCCCGCTCCAAATTCAACAATGTCGCGATGCGGCATGATGAATAAATAAAGCAGTATCAAGCAGTACCTATGCGACGCGGGAATAGCTCAGTTGGTAGAGCGCAACCTTGCCAAGGTTGAGGTCGCGAGTTCGAGCCTCGTTTCCCGCTCCAAAAATTCAAAGGTCACGCCAGTGTTTGGTGACCGGATGCCAAAAGCATCTCTATGCGGGAATAGCTCAGTTGGTAGAGCACGACCTTGCCAAGGTCGGGGTCGCGAGTTCGAGTCTCGTTTCCCGCTCCAATTTTCTCTTCGTTTCAAACTCAAGTCCAACGCCTTATCCGGCGCGGATTTTTGTCCCGTTTTACACGCCTGCTAAAAATGTTGTGAACAGAGTTATCCACAGCCTCTGCACTTAAACTCGCCTGCCTGAAAAATCAACGTCATACAAATTAAATATTTATCTATTTGATTTATATGTTTATTTATTTATCCCAAAACGTTATGCCGATCACTTGCTCTTTTTGTTGCAGTTGAAAGACAACGTGTTTTTATTTTTATGCACAAATCCACAGAGTGAGTCTTCCGGCGATAAGCCCGCGCGGCGCACGCCGTCAGGCGTCCCTCGGCAAACCTTTTTCCACAGCCCGTATCAGCCGTTTTTTCTGTGCCGTCTGCACCTCGATGCCCTGCGCTTCGCGGCGGGCGAGCTGTTGCGCCAGCGCCCAGTGGATATGTTCGTCCAGCATGCTGTCCTGGCCCAAACGCGTGCGCAGCGCGAGCACGACGCCGTCCTCATAAGGCGCATTGCCCAGCGCCACGGCGATATTGCGCAGCCAGCGCAGGTGGCCGATGCGGCGTATCGCCGAGCCTTCGGTGATGCGCAGGAATTTTTCTTCTGTCCAGTTGAACAGATCGATCAGCTGCGGCGCATGCAGCGCGGCGCGCGGGCTGAAATCGTCTTCGTCGGTGAGCTGCGAAAAGCGATTCCACGGGCAGATCAGCTGGCAGTCGTCGCAGCCGTAGATGCGGTTGCCGAGCAGCGGGCGGAATTCTTCCGGGATCGCGCCTTCCAGCTCGATGGTCAGGTAGGAGATGCAGCGCCGGGCGTCGACGGTATAGGGGGCGACGATGGCGCCGGTCGGGCAAGTGGTGATGCAGGCGACGCAGCGGCCGCACTGTTCTTCCTGCGGCTGATCCACCGGCAGCGGCAGATCGATCAGCAATTCGCCGAGGAAAAACCACGATCCGGCTTCGCGGTTGAGAATTAGTGAGTGTTTACCAACCCATCCGATGCCCGCCTTGGCGGCCAGCGCGCGCTCCATCACCGGCGCAGAATCGACAAAGGGGCGGAAATTCAACTCGCCGCAGTATTCCTGGATCTGATCGCCCAGTTTTTTCAGGCGCTGGCGCAACAGCTTGTGATAG
The DNA here is from genome assembly GCF_048684565.1 of Serratia sp. BNK-33-b. Classification (NCBI taxonomy): domain Bacteria; kingdom Pseudomonadati; phylum Pseudomonadota; class Gammaproteobacteria; order Enterobacterales; family Yersiniaceae; genus Serratia; species Serratia sp. BNK-33-b. The sequence goes on along the minus strand of NZ_JBLQTZ010000001.1, from coordinate 4,483,206 downwards.
TCACGCCCCAGCGCGTAGCGGCTGACGTAGCCCAACTGCGAATCTTGCAAGGTGCTGGCGAACGCCGCCTTGGCCGGCAGGTAGTTCATGCGTACGCTGATCACTCGCAGCGTGCCCGGCAACAGTTCGTGAGGGCGTGCGCGCAACATGCCGTGGCGCGCCATCCATTCCATCTCGCCGTGGTACTGCTTGTCGAGCCAGGCCTGCAGCTTCGGCTCTTCAAGGCTCAGATCGGTATCGCAGATGCCAACCTGCTGGAATCCTAGCGATTGCCCCCATTGCTTGATATGTTGGGCGAGTTGATGAAGATCGAGGGGGTGCGTCATGACGGGCCACAGTGAAAAAGCATACGCTGACAGTTTACCACACTCTGTCTGGCCTGCGGATTGGATCCGTCGCTCGGAACCCGCGGCGGCGGCCTCGCTCGGTATTTCTCTTTACGATTTGATGCAGCGCGCCGGTCAGGCGGCCTACGCGCTGGCGCGCAACGCGTACCCTTCCCGCGACCACTGGCTGGTGCTGTGTGGCCACGGCAACAACGGTGGCGACGGTTATGTGGTGGCGCGTCTGGCGAAGGCGGCGGGCGTGCAGGTGACGCTGATCGCCTGCGAAGGCGCACGTCCTTTGCCACCGGAAGCCGCAGCGGCTCGCGAGGCCTGGCAAGCAGCAGGCGGCGACATTCTGCCGGCGAACAGCCGCTGGCCGGCGTCTGTTTCGCTCATCATCGACGGCCTGCTGGGCACTGGTCTGGGCAGCGCGCCGCGTGCGCCTTACGACGCGCTGATCGAGGCCGCCAACCGCCATTCGGCGCCGGTGGTGGCGCTCGATATTCCGTCCGGCCTGCTGGCGGAAAGCGGCGCGGCGCCAGGCGCGGTGGTGCGTGCCGCCCACACCGTCACGTTCATCGGCCTCAAACCGGGGTTGCTGACCGGCCAGGCGCGTGACTGGGTCGGGCAACTTCATCAGAATGCGCTAGGCTTATCGGGTTGGTTGGCGAAGCAACCGGAGCAGATTCAGCGGCTTACCGCCGAGGTGTTGCCGCGCTGGCTGCATCCGCGCCGTCCTTGCGCTCATAAGGGCGAGCATGGCCGCCTGCTGTTGGTGGGCGGCGATAGCGGTTTCGGTGGCGCCATTCGCATGGCGGCGGAGGCGGCGCTGCGCAGCGGGGCTGGATTGGTGCGAGTGCTTACTCACATTGATCATGTTACGCCGCTGCTGACGGCCAGGCCGGAGCTGATGGCGCAGGCGCTGGACGAGGCGACGCTGCGGCAGGCGATGCAATGGGCGGATGTGCTGGTGATTGGCCCGGGGCTGGGCCAGGCTGAGTGGGGCAAAAACGCCTTGAGCGTGCTGCAAACCAGCGATAAACCAGCCTTGTGGGACGCCGATGCGCTGAACTTGCTGGCATTAAATCCCGAGAAACGGCAGAATCGCGTGATGACTCCGCATCCTGGAGAGGCGGCGCGGCTGTTGAGCTGCAGCACTGCTGACATCGAGAGTGATCGCTTACTTGCCGTGCGCAAGCTGACGGCGCGCTACGGCGGCGTGGCGGTGCTGAAAGGCGCCGGTACGCTGATCGCCGATGAGCAGGGGCAGATGGCGATCGCCGACGTCGGCAACGCCGGCATGGCCTCCGGCGGCATGGGCGATGTGCTGTCGGGCATCATCGGCGGTTTGCTGGCGCAAAAGCTCCCGCTGTATGATGCCGCCTGTGCGGGCTGCGTCGTGCATGGCGCGGCCGGCGATCGCGTAGCGGAAAGACAAGGAACAAGAGGCATGTTGGCGACCGATTTACTGCCGGACATCCTTCATTTCGTTAATCCTGAGTGGGCAAAATAGACTTTATCGAATGAAAGAACTCGTTTTACCTCTGCCGGACGAGGCAGCGACTGTCGCTTTGGGCACCACTTTGGCCAAGGCCTGCGATCGCGCCAGCGTCATCTATCTCTACGGCGACCTGGGCGCCGGTAAAACCACCTTCAGCCGTGGCTTCCTGCAGGCGTTGGGGCATCAGGGCAACGTCAAAAGCCCGACTTATACGCTGGTAGAGCCCTATGCCTTGCAGCCGTTGGCGGTGTATCACTTCGATCTGTATCGCTTGGCCGATCCGGAAGAGCTTGAATTCATGGGCATTCGCGATTACTTCGCGCAAGACGCCATCTGCCTGGTCGAATGGCCGCAGCAGGGCACCGGCGTGCTGCCGGAGCCGGACCTGGCGCTGCACCTCAGCTATCAGGGCGAGGGGCGAGAGGCGAAGATTGAGGCGATTTCCGCATACGGCAGCCAGTTGTTAGACCGCATTCATGGATCACAGGGATGATGCTGCAATGACGCAGGTGTTGAAAAAATTTGCGGTCATCATGCTGATCGCCGTGCTGGGGCCGCTCGGCGCGTTGAACGCGCTGGCGGCGTCCTCGCTGTCCGATATCAAAGTGTCGAACGCCCAACGCGAAGCGACGGTGTCGGTGAGCTTCAATGGTCCGCCGGACTATGCGTTTTTCCCGCTGCACGGCCCGGAACGGGTGGTGCTGGACGTTAATCAGAAGGGCAAGGTCGGCGGTCTTCCGCTCAATTTCAGCGGGCAAAACCTGGTGAAAAGCATTCGCTCCAGCGCGCCGAAAGACGCTCAGAGCGTGCGCCTGGTGTTTGATCTGACCCAGCGCGCCAAAACCCGCGTTTCCACTCGCCAGAACGGCGGCGTGCATACCGTGGTGTTCACCATTTCGGCCGAAGGCGGCGCCAATATCGTGGCGCGTAAAGCGCCGGTGCAAACGCCTCCGCCGGTCGCCGTCAGTCAACCGCCGCGTCAGGCGCCGGTCGCGGTGCGTGAAGCGCCGGAGCCGCCGCTGCGCAAAGCGCCGACGGGATCGAATCCCTTTACCCAAAAACAGACCGTGGTCGCAGGCACCGCCACTGAGGTCACGCCGCGCAGCAGCCGCGTTTCCGCCGGTTCCGGCGATCGGGTGGTGGTGGCGATCGACGCCGGCCACGGCGGCCAGGATCCGGGGGCCATCGGCCCGAGCGGGTTGAAAGAAAAGAATGTCACCATCGCCATCGCGCGTCGCCTGCAGGCGATGCTGGACGCCGACCCGCAGTTCAAACCGGTGCTGACGCGTAACGGTGATTATTTCATCTCGGTGATGGGGCGTTCCGACGTTGCGCGTAAACAGGGCGCCAACGTACTGGTCTCCATCCATGCGGACGCCGCGCCAAACCGCAGCGCCAGCGGCGCTTCCGTCTGGGTGCTGTCCAACCGCCGCGCCAACAGCGAAATGGCCGGTTGGCTCGAACAGCATGAGAAGCAGTCTGAGCTGCTCGGCGGCGCCGGCGATTTGCTGGCCAATAGCCAGGCCGACCCTTATCTGAGCCAGGCGGTGCTGGATCTGCAGTTCGGTCACTCGCAGCGCGTCGGGTACGACGTGGCGGTGAAAGTGCTGCAGCAGCTGCAGAGCGTCGGATCGTTGCATAAACGCCGGCCGGAACACGCCAGCCTGGGCGTGCTGCGTTCGCCGGATATTCCATCGCTGCTGGTGGAAACCGGATTTATCAGTAATAGCACGGAGGAGCGGCTGCTGGGCAGTAGCGCGTATCAGGAGAAGATTGCCAAGGCCATTCATAACGGCCTGCGCAGCTACTTCCTGGCGCATCCGCTGCAAGCCGACCCAAAGGTGGAAAACCGACCGCTGGACGTCGCAGCGGCGGTTAACACCTCAACACCAGACGTGCGTCAGCCGGAGCCTATCGTCAGCCCGGCCGGCGCGAGCCGCAGCGTTAGCGGCAAGACCCAGATCCACGTGGTGAAACGGGCGGAGACGCTGTCCGGCATCGCCGACAGCTACGGCACCACCATGGCGGCGCTGCGGGATCTGAACAAACTGAAGAAAGATGGCGTGTGGGTCGGGCAACGCCTGAAGGTGCCGGCGGGGAAAACCGCCGCTGTCACCGCCGTCGCCAAAGCGAAAACGCCGGCGAAAAGGCCGTCTAAACATAAAGTGGCCCGCGGAGATACGCTGTCCTCCATCGCTTCCCGCTACGGGGTCAGCGTCGGCGATCTGAAACGGGTCAATAATCTGAAGTCGGACGTCGCGCCGCTGGATCGGACGCTGACCATTCCGCAGGCCTAGCGCCACCGCTACAGGAGTCAGCATGCCTATCCAGGTGTTACCGCCACAGCTCGCCAACCAGATCGCCGCCGGAGAGGTGGTTGAGCGCCCCGCGTCGGTCGTCAAAGAGCTGGTGGAAAACAGCCTGGACGCCGGGGCGACGCGCATCGATATCGATATCGAACGCGGCGGCGCCAAGCTGATCCGCATTCGCGACAACGGTTGCGGCATCGGCAAGGACGATCTGGCGCTGGCGCTGGCGCGGCACGCCACCAGTAAAATCAGCACGCTCGACGACCTGGAGGCGATCGTCAGCCTCGGCTTTCGCGGCGAAGCGCTGGCCAGCATCAGTTCGGTGTCCCGTTTGACTCTGACGTCGCGCACCGCCGACCAGAGCGAAGCGTGGCAAGCCTATGCCGAAGGGCGCGAGCAGGCGGTGACGGTCAAACCCGCTGCGCACCCGGTCGGCAGCACGCTGGAAGTGCTGGATCTGTTTTACAACACCCCGGCGCGCCGCAAGTTCATGCGCACCGAGAAAACCGAATTCGGCCATATCGATGAAGTGGTGCGGCGCATCGCGCTGGCGCGCTTCGATGTGGCGATCAACCTCAGCCACAACGGCAAACTGATCCGCCAATACCGGGCGGCGAAGGAAGAAAGCCAGCACGAGCGCCGTTTGGGCAGCATCTGCGGCCCGGCGTTTTTGCAGCATGCGCTGAACATCGACTGGCAGCACGGCGATCTGAGCATCCGCGGTTGGGTGGCGGATCCGGCCGGGGCGCGCCAGCTGGGTGAAATGCAGTATTGTTACGTCAACTGCCGCATGATGCGCGATCGTTTGATCAATCACGCCATTCGTCAGGCCTATCAGGATCAGTTGAAGGACGATCAGCAGCCCGCTTACGTGCTGTATCTGGAGGTCGATCCGCACCAGGTGGACGTCAACGTGCATCCCGCCAAGCACGAGGTGCGTTTCCATCAGGCGCGGCTGGTGCACGATTTTATCTACCAGGCGGTGACCACCGTGCTGCAACAGGCCGGTCAGACACCGTCGCTGCCGCTGGCGGAAATGCCGGCCGAAGCGCCCGCGCCGGTCTGGCAGCAGGAAAACCGCGTCGCCGCCGGCGGTAACCATTTTTCTCAGCCTGCGCCGCGCCGTGAAACGCCGCCACCGGCCGGCACCGCCCGCGAGCGGCCGCCGCAGCCGGGCTGGCAAGCGGCGGGCGGTTATCAGAAACGCGAAGGCGAGCTGTACGGTAAACTGATGCAGCCCGCCGCCGAGCCGCCGGCCGAGGCCGCGCCGGAAGTCTCGATCAAGCCGCCGCTGTTCCCGCCGGCGAAAGCCGCAGCGGAAACGCCGTTGGCGGGCGGCCAGCACAGTTTTGGCCGGGTGTTGATGATCCATCCGCCGTGTTATGCGTTGATTGAACAGCGCCAGCAGCCGGCGTTGCTCAATCTTACGGTGGCCGAGCGCTGGCTGCGTCAGGCGCAGCTCAACCCGCCGACGGAAGGGCTGCGGCCGCAGCCGCTGCTAATCCCAGTCAAGCTGACGTTGGAAAAGAGCGAAGCGGCAGCCATCGCACGGCATCAGGCGCTGCTGACGATGATGGGGCTGGATCTGCAGGCGGATCACGGCCGTGTGACGCTGCGCGCAGTGCCTTTACCATTACGCCAACAAAATTTACAAAAACTGATACCCGAACTGTTAGGCTATCTGGCCGAACATCAGGAGATGTCGCCCGCGGTGCTGGCCACCTGGCTCGCTCGCCGTCTTGGCAGCGAACATGAACAGTGGAACACCTCGCAAGCGATACAATTGCTGACCGACGTTGAACGACTTTGCCCGCAGCTGGTCAAATCGCCACCGAGCGGACTTTTACAACCCGTTGATTTACAGGCCGCACTGGCGGCCCTCAAGCATGACAGACACTGAAATGACACCACGTCCCCCGGCTATTTTCATCATGGGGCCGACCGCCTCGGGCAAGACCGCGCTGGCGATCGCGCTGCGCGAACGCCTGCCGGTGGAACTGATCAGCGTCGATTCCGCGCTGATTTACCGCGGCATGGATATCGGCACCGCCAAGCCGAGCGCTGAAGAATTGGCGCAGGCGCCGCATCGGCTGATCGATATTCGCGATCCCGCCGAAGCTTACTCGGCCGCGGAGTTCCGCGCCGATGCGCTGAAAGAGATGGCCGACATCACCGCCGCCGGCCGCATTCCGCTGTTGGTGGGCGGCACCATGTTGTATTTCAAGGCGTTGCTGGAAGGATTATCGCCGTTGCCGTCCGCCGATCCCGCGGTGCGCGAGCGTATCGAACGGCAAGCGGCGGAGCAGGGCTGGGAGGCGTTGCACCGTCAGTTACAGGCGATCGATCCGGTCGCGGCATTGAGAATTCATCCGAATGATCCGCAGAGACTGTCCAGAGCACTGGAAGTTTTTTTTATTTCGGGTAAAACTTTAACGGAACTGACTAAAATTTCGGGTGAATCGTTGCCGTATCAAGTTCACCAATTTGCGATAGCGCCGACCAGCCGTGAGTTGATCCATCAACGCATCGAGCTGCGGTACCATCAAATGTTGGCGGCGGGTTTTGAGACGGAAGCGCGTGCACTTTTCGCACGGGGTGATTTGCATACGGACTTGCCCTCCATTCGCTGTGTCGGTTACCGCCAGATGTGGTCATACTTGTCTGGTGAAATTAGTTACGATGAGATGGTTTATCGTGGTATTTGCGCAACACGTCAGTTGGCTAAACGCCAAATGACCTGGTTACGGGGTTGGGAGTCGGTCCATTGGTTGGACAGTGAAAAGCCGGGAGAGGCTTTGGACTCGGTGACACAGGTTGTTAGTGCATAGGTTGGGTGATTGTGTACAATTGCTGAGTATTCAGCGCGCAAATTTTTTACGTCGTTTATTTTAGAGCCGACAGGTTCTTAGTTACAAACAACAAGCAAATAAGGAAAAGATAGAATGGCTAAGGGGCAATCTTTGCAAGATCCGTTCCTGAACGCATTGCGTCGTGAACGTGTTCCGGTTTCTATTTATTTGGTGAATGGTATTAAGCTGCAAGGCCAGATTGAGTCTTTTGACCAGTTTGTCATCCTGTTGAAGAACACGGTTAGCCAGATGGTGTACAAGCACGCTATCTCTACCGTTGTCCCGTCACGTCCGGTTTCGCATCACAGCAACAACCCGAGCGGCGGTTCAAGCAACTATCACCATGGCAACAATCCGTCTGCGCAGCAACAGCCGCAGCAGGAAAGCGATGACGCTGAATAAAGCGCGTTGCAAGTCAACCATGACGGGGAGCATAAGCAGCCGCGGGCTGTTTATGTCCCCCAAACTCACGGTGAGTGTCCGTTTGAGAGGTTGCACGCTTGTTTGACCGTTATGAAGCCGGTGAGCAGGCCGTACTGGTTCATATCTATTTCTCGCAAGACAAAGATACGGAAGACCTCAACGAGTTCGAATCGCTGGTCTCCTCAGCCGGTGTCGAAGCTTTGCAAGTGGTGACTGGTAGCCGCAAAGCCCCGCATCCGAAGTACTTTGTCGGCGAAGGAAAGGCCGAAGAAATTGCAGATGCGGTGAAAGCCAGCGGCGCGTCTGTTGTCCTGTTTGATCATTCCCTTTCCCCGGCGCAGGAAAGAAACCTCGAGCGCCTGTGCGAATGCCGGGTGATCGATCGCACCGGGCTGATTTTAGACATCTTCGCCCAGCGTGCCCGCACCCATGAAGGTAAGCTGCAGGTGGAGCTGGCGCAGTTGCGTCACATCGCCACGCGTCTGGTACGCGGCTGGACGCACCTGGAGCGGCAAAAAGGGGGGATTGGCCTGCGCGGGCCGGGGGAAACCCAGCTTGAGACCGACCGTCGCCTGTTGCGCGATCGCATCAGCTTGATTCTGCGCCGCCTGGAGCGGGTAGAAAAGCAGCGTGAACAAGGCCGACGCGCGCGGACCCGTGCCGATGTGCCGACCGTATCGCTGGTGGGCTACACCAACGCCGGCAAATCCACCCTGTTTAACCGAATAACGTCTGCCGAGGTGTATGCGGCGGACCAGCTATTTGCCACCCTGGATCCTACGTTGCGGCGCATTGACGTGCCGGACGTGGGGGATACCGTGTTGGCGGATACCGTAGGCTTCATCCGGCACCTGCCGCACGATCTGGTGGCCGCCTTCAAGGCGACGCTGCAGGAAACGCGCCAGGCATCTCTGCTGCTGCACGTCATCGATGCCGCAGATCCGCGCGTCGATGAGAACATCGAAGCGGTGAACACCGTGCTGGCGGAGATAGACTCGGATGAAATTCCTACACTGTTAGTGATGAACAAAATAGATATGCTGGACGATTTTGTGCCGCGTATCGACCGCAACGACGAAAACCTGCCGATCCGGGTGTGGCTGTCCGCCGCCAGCGGAGAGGGTATTCCGTTGCTGTATCAGGCGTTGACGGAGCGCTTATCGGGGGAGATCGCGCATTACGAATTGCGCTTACCGCCACGGGCAGGCCGTCTTCGCAGCCGTTTTTACCAGCTTCAGGCGATTGAAAAAGAGTGGAACGAAGAAGACGGCAGCATTGGCGTGGTGGTGCGAATGCCGATCGTCGAATGGCGTCGTCTCTGCAAGCAAGAACAGGACCTGATTGACTTTATCGTATGATCATATCCTGTTACATTTATGCTTCGCGAAAGCCTGAAGTACCCAATCACAGAATATGGAGCTAAAACATGGCGTGGAATCAGCCCGGTAATAACGGACAGGACCGCGACCCGTGGGGGAGCAGCAATAATAATGGCGGCAACTCTGGCGGTAACAACAAAGGCGGTCGTGATCAAGGGCCACCTGATTTGGACGATATCTTCCGCAAACTGAGCAAGAAATTGAGCGGTTTCGGCGGGGGCAAAGGCTCCAACAGCAATAGCGGCGGCACCGGCACCTCTGGCCCGGGCTTCAGCGGCCGCATTATCGGTATCGCGGCGGTCGCCGTGGTGGTGATCTGGGCCGCCAGCGGCTTCTACACCATCAAGGAAGCCGAGCGCGGCGTCGTGACGCGTTTCGGCAAGTTCAGCCATCTGGTGCAGCCGGGCCTGAACTGGAAGCCGACCTTCATCGACGACGTGCGTCCGGTGAACGTGGAATCCGTGCGCGAATTGGCGGCGTCCGGCGTGATGCTGACCTCCGATGAAAACGTGGTGCGCGTGGAAATGAACGTGCAGTACCGCGTGACCAACCCGGAAGCGTACCTGTTCAGCGTCGTCAATGCCGACGACAGCCTGAGCCAGGCGACCGACAGCGCCCTGCGCGGCGTGATCGGCAAGTACTCGATGGATCGCATCCTGACTGAAGGCCGTACCGTGGTGCGTAACGATACGCAGCGCATGCTGGAAGAGACCATCCGTCCTTACAACATGGGCATCACGCTGCTGGACGTCAACTTCCAGGCGGCGCGTCCGCCGGAAGAGGTGAAGGCGTCGTTCGACGATGCGATCGCCGCGCGTGAGAACGAGCAGCAATACATCCGTGAAGCGGAAGCTTACGCCAACGAAGTTCAGCCGCGTGCGAACGGCCAGGCGCAGCGTCTGCTGGAAGACTCCAAGGCTTATAAGGACCGCACCGTCCTGGAAGCTCAGGGTGAGGTGGCGCGCTTTGCCAAGCTGTTGCCGGAATACAAGTCCGCACCGCAGATCACCCGCGAGCGTCTGTATATCGAAACCATGGAAAAAGTGCTGGGCCATACCCGTAAGGTGTTGGTGAGCGACAAAGGCAACAACCTGATGGTGCTGCCGCTGGATCAGATGCTGCGCGGCCAAGGCGCGGCGGCGGAGAGCGGCAACAAGGATACCAGCCTGATTCGCCTCAATCCGAATCCTGCGCCGGCTGCCAACAGCAGCACTCCGCGCACCAGCGGCGGATCGGTTATGGATCAGCGCCGGGCGAATGCGCAGCGTGACGACACCACTCGCGTAGGGAGAGAGTAATCAATGCGTAAGTCTTTTGTAGTTATTGTCCTCGCGGTGCTGGTGGTGCTGTACGCTTCGCTGTTCGTGGTGCAGGAAGGCCAGCGCGGCATCGTGCTGCGCTTCGGCAAGGTTCTGCGCGACGGCGAAAACAAGCCGCTGGTGTATGCGCCGGGTCTGCACCTCAAGATCCCGTTCATTGAGACCGTGAAGAACCTGGATGCGCGCATCCAGACCATGGACAACCAGGCCGATCGCTTCGTGACCAGCGAGAAGAAAGACCTGATCGTCGACTCCTATCTGAAGTGGCGCATCAGCGACTTCAGCCGTTACTACCTGGCGACCGGGGGCGGCGACGTCTCCCAGGCCGAAGTGCTGCTGAAACGCAAGTTCAGCGACCGTCTGCGTTCCGAAATTGGCCGTCTGGACGTGAAAGACATCGTGACCGACTCGCGCGGCAAGCTGATGTCTGACGTGCGTGACGCGCTGAACACCGGCACCGTGGGTGACGGCGAAGAGGTGGCGACCACCGAAGCCGATGACGCTATCGCCTCTGCGGCGGCGCGCGTTGAGCGGGAAACCACCGGCAAACAGCCGCAGGTGAACCCGAACAGCATGGCGGCGTTGGGCATCGAAGTGATCGACGTGCGTATCAAGCAGATCAACCTGCCGGCCGAAGTGTCCGACGCCATCTACCAGCGTATGCGCGCCGAGCGTGAAGCGGTAGCCCGTCGTCTGCGCTCGCAGGGCCAGGAAGAAGCCGAGAAGCTGCGCGCCAGCGCGGATTACGAAGTGACCCGTACCCTGGCGGAAGCCGAGCGTCAAGCGCGTATCACCCGCGGTGAAGGCGATGCCGAAGCGGCCAAGCTGTTCGCCAACGCGTTCAGCCAGGATCCGGATTTCTATGCCTTTATCCGCAGCCTGCGCGCCTATGAAGCCAGCTTCAAGGACAACCAGGACGTGCTGGTACTGAGCCCGGACAGCGATTTCTTCCGCTACATGAAGTCGCCTGATACTCTGCGCAAATAAGCGCGGCAGGCAATCTGATCGAGGGCCCGTTTACGCGGGCCCTTTCTTGTTTTTGGGGGATGCATGAACTCAACGATTTGGCTGGCGCTCGGGCTGGTTCTGGTGCTGGAAGGATTGGGGCCGATGCTGTTTCCGCAGGCCTGGCGCAAAATGATAGTGGCGATGTCGCAGCTGCCGGACGCGACGCTGCGGCGATTTGGCGGTGGAATAGTGGTTGCGGGCTGCGTGATCTACTACATGTTGAGCGGCCGCACGGGTCTTTAAAGTCTAGCCCAAAATTTATGCAATCGTATGCTAAAAGTGCTGAAAATCGAAAATTACGGTGGTAGAATCCATTTTTAAGCAATCGGTGATTTTGAAAAATGGGTAAGAACGTCGTCGTACTGGGCACCCAATGGGGTGACGAAGGTAAAGGCAAGGTTGTAGACCTGCTGACTGAACGGGCTCAATATGTTGTGCGCTACCAAGGTGGCCATAACGCTGGCCACACTCTGGTAATCAACGGTGAAAAAACCGTCCTTCATTTAATTCCTTCAGGTATTCTGCGTGAAAACGTCACCAGCATCATCGGCAACGGTGTTGTTCTGGCGCCGGACGCGTTGATGAAAGAAATGGGTGAACTCGAAGCGCGTGGCATCCCGGTACGCGAACGTCTGTTACTCTCTGAAGCTTGCCCGTTGATCCTGCCTTACCACGTTGCGTTGGATAACGCGCGTGAGAAAGCGCGCGGCGCGAAAGCGATCGGCACCACCGGTCGCGGCATCGGCCCGGCTTACGAAGATAAAGTGGCTCGTCGCGGCCTGCGCGTCGGCGACCTGTTCAACAAAGAAACCTTCGCCGTTAAGCTGAAAGAGATCGTCGATTACCACAACTTCCAGCTGGTCAACTACTACAAAGTTGACGCCGTCGATTATCAGGCGACGCTGGACTACGTGCTGTCTATCGCCGACATCCTGACCGCCATGGTGGTTGACGTTTCCGAACTGCTGGACGGCGCGCGCAAGCGTGGCGACCTGATCATGTTCGAGGGCGCTCAGGGTACCCTGCTGGATATCGACCACGGTACTTATCCGTACGTGACCTCTTCCAACACCACCGCCGGCGGCGTGGCTACCGGTTCCGGCATCGGCCCGCGTTATGTGGATTACGTGCTGGGCATCGTGAAAGCCTATTCCACTCGCGTGGGTGCAGGTCCGTTCCCAACTGAACTGTTCGATGAAACCGGCGAATACCTGTGCAAGCAGGGTAACGAGTTCGGTGCCACCACCGGCCGTCGTCGTCGTACCGGTTGGCTGGACGCGGTAGCGGTGCGCCGCGCCGTGCAGATCAACTCCCTGTCCGGCTTCTGCCTGACCAAACTGGACGTCCTGGACGGCCTGAAAGAAGTGAAGATCTGCGTGGGCTACCGCATGCCGGACGGCCGCGAAGTGGACACCACTCCGCTGGCGGCTGAAGGCTGGGAAGGCATTGAGCCTATCTACGAAACCATGCCGGGCTGGAGCGAAACCACCTTTGGCGTGAAAGAGCACAGCAAGCTGCCTCAGGCTGCGCTGAACTACATCAAGCGCATCGAAGAAGTGACCGGCGTACCGGTAGACATCATCTCTACCGGCCCGGATCGCAGCGAAACCATGATCCTGCGCGACCCGTTCGACGCATAATCAGGCTTTGCGGCATTAAACAAACCGGGCGCGTCCCGGTTTGTTTTTATCCTGACTCCCTCCGATTGCGGTTTCACGTCAAAAAATCCTTTCATAAACCCGCCTTAGGGCGCGGGATTCGCTAAATAATTAGCGACGAACTCTCCGGCTGGTTTATTATCCAATGAGTAATCTTTTGAATAGCGCCGAAAAGCGGCGTATCAGACGGGTAAAGTGATACCCAGAGGTAAGATGTGCAGTTAACAAGTTTTACTGATTATGGCCTGCGGGCGTTGATCTACATGGCCTCGTTGCCGCAGGACAAGATGACCAGCATCTCGGAAGTGACTGAGGTTTATGGCGTGTCTCGCAACCATATGGTGAAGATCATCAATCAGTTGAGCCGGGTAGGTTTTGTCACGGCGGTGCGCGGCAAGCATGGCGGCATACGTTTGGGCAAACCGGCCGAGAGCATTCGCCTCGGTGACGTGGTGCGGGCGCTGGAGCCGCTCGCGCTGGTTAACTGCAGCAGTGAGTTTTGCCACATTACCCCTGCCTGCCGCTTGAAGCAGGTGCTCCACCAGGGCGTACAGAATTTCCTTGAAGAGCTGGATAAGCATACGTTGGCCGACATGGTCGAAGACAATCCGCCGCTCTACAAGCTATTGCTTGTCGAATAAAACGACGTTGAGAAGACAAGGCTCAACGTCATCCTGCTGATGACAACGGAGGAACCGCAATGTCACAAGATCCATTCCTGGAACGAGAAGCAGAAAAATACGAATCCCCTATCCCCAGCCGTGAATATATCCTGGCCCATTTGGCGAAAAGAGAAACGCCGGCCAGCCGCGAAGAACTGGGCAACGAATTGGGCCTCAGCGGCGAAGAACAGCTGGAAGCGCTGCGCCGCCGCCTGCGCGCCATGGAGCGCGATGGCCAGTTAGTGTTTACCCGCCGCCAGTGCTACGCGCTGCCGGAACGTTTGGATCTGCTGCGCGGCACGGTGATCGGCCACCGCGACGGCTACGGCTTCCTGCGCGTTGAAGGCAGCAAAGACGATCTGTACCTGTCTGCCGAACAGATGAAAATGGCGATCCACGGTGACGTGGTGCTGGCGCAGGCCTTGGGCGCGGATCGCAAAGGGCGCCGCGAAGCGCGCATCGTGCGCGTGCTGGTGCCGAAAACCAGCCAGATTGTCGGCCGCTTCTTCATGGACGCCGGTACCGGCTTCGTGGTGCCGGACGACAGCCGTCTGAGCTTCGATATTCTGATCCCGGCGGACAGCGTCAGCGGCGCGCGCATGGGCTTTATGGTGGTAGTGGAGCTGACTCAGCGCCCGACCCGCCGCACCAAGGCGGTCGGCAAGATCGTCGAGATCCTCGGCGACAAGATGGGCACCAGCATGGCGGTGGACATCGCGCTGCGCACCCATGAGATCCCGCATACCTGGCCGCCGCAGGTGGAAAAACAGGTAGCCGATCTCAGCGAGCAGGTGCCGGAAGCGGCCAAGAAGGGCCGCGTCGATCTGCGCAAGCTGCCGTTGGTCACCATCGACGGTGAAGACGCGCGCGACTTCGATGACGCCGTGTACTGCGAGAAAAAACGCGGCGGCGGCTGGCGCCTGTGGGTGGCGATCGCCGACGTCAGTTACTACGTGCGCCCGCGCACCGCGCTGGACGATGAAGCGCGCAGCCGCGGCAACTCGGTGTACTTCCCGTCGCAGGTGATCCCGATGCTGCCGGAAGTGCTGTCCAACGGGCTGTGCTCCCTGAACCCGCAGGTCGATCGTCTGTGCATGGTGTGCGAAATGACCATCTCCGCCCAGGGGCGCCTGTCGACGGCCAAGTTCTACGAGGCGGTAATGAGCTCTCACGCCCGCCTGACCTACAACAAGGTGTGGCACATTTTGCAGGGCGATCAGGAGCTGCGCGAGCATTACCATCCGCTGGTCAAGCACCTGGAAGAGCTGCACGCCATGTACAAGGTGCTGGATAAGGCGCGCGCCGAGCGCGGCGGCATCGCGTTCGAAACCGAAGAAGCCAAATTCATCTTCAACGCCGAGCGTCGCATCGAGCGCGTGGAGCCGACGGTGCGCAATGACGCCCACAAGCTGATCGAAGAGTGCATGATCATGGCCAACGTGGCGGCCGCGCGCTTCGTCGAGAAACGCAACGAGCCGGCGCTTTACCGCGTGCACGATCGTCCGAGCGACGACCACATCTCCGCGCTGCGCAGCGTGCTGAGCGAGCTGGGGCTGACGTTGGGCGGCGGCAACAAGCCGCAGCCGAAGGACTATGCGGTGCTGATGGATGAAGTGTCCGAGCGCCCTGACCACGAAATGCTGCAAACCATGTTGCTGCGTTCGATGAAACAGGCGATTTACGATCCGGAAAACCGCGGCCACTTCGGCCTGGCGCTGGCGTCTTATGGCCACTTCACCTCGCCGATCCGCCGTTATCCGGATCTGGCGCTGCACCGCGCGATCAAATATCAGTTGGCCAAAGAACACGGCGAGCAGAAAGAGCGCTGGACGCCGACCGGCGGCTGGCACAGCGAATTCGAAGAGATGCTGCAGCTGGGCGAACACTGCTCGATGACCGAGCGCCGCGCGGACGAAGCGACGCGCAACGTCGCCGACTGGCTGAAGTGCGACTTCATGCAGGATCACGTCGGTGAAGTGTTCAGCGGCATCATCTCCAGCGTGACCGGCTTCGGCTTCTTCGTGCGCCTGAACGATCTGTTCATCGACGGGCTGGTGCACGTATCAACGCTGGATAATGATTACTATCGCTACGATAATATCGGCCAGCGCCTGATCGGAGAATCTTCCGGCACGGTCTATCGCCTGGGGGATACGGTGGAGATCCGCGTGGACGCGGTACACATGGACGAGCGCAAGATCGATTTCGCACTGGTATCCAGCACCCGCAAAGCGCGCGGTGAAGGCAAAACCGAACGCGATCGCGCCAAGAAGGGCGGCCAGCGCACGCTGCGCGACAACGGTAGCGCGGGGCGCGGCAAGCGCCGCGGCGGCAAACCGCCGGCCAACTTCGAGCCGGACAGCGCCTTCCGCAAGCAGGATGACGCCAAGCCCGCGGACAACGTGAAGAAGGCGAAGAAGAAAGCCAAGAAAGCGTCCGACAAAACGCGGAAAATCGCGGCGGCGACCAAAGCCAAGCGCGCAGCCAAGAAGAAAGGTGCCGAGCAGGCCTAACCTGCCGCACATCGTTATCATCGGCCGGTTATCGCCGGCCGCACGAATTTAAAAGAGCATCATGAGCGAAATTATTTACGGCATCCATGCCGTCAAAGCCCTGTTAGAGCGCGACCCGCAACGCTTCCTGGAAGTGTTTATTCTGAAAGGCCGCGAAGATCGCCGTCTGCAACCGCTGATCGCCGAGCTGGAAGCGACCGGCATCGTGATCCAGGTGGCGAACCGTCAATGGCTGGATGACAAGGTTGAAGGCGCGGTGCACCAGGGGATCATCGCCCGGGTGCGCGAAGGGCGCCAGTATCAGGAGAACGATCTGCCGGGCCTGCTGGAAAGCGTGGAGACGCCGTTCCTGCTGGTGCTGGACGGCGTGACCGACCCGCACAACCTCGGCGCCTGCCTGCGCAGCGCCGACGCGGCCGGCGTGCACGCGGTGATCGTGCCCCGTGACCGTTCCGCCCAGTTGAACGCCACCGCCAAGAAAGTGGCCTGCGGCGCCGCCGAAAACGTGCCGTTGATCCGCGTGACCAACCTGGCGCGCACGCTGCGTCTGCTGCAAGAGATGAACGTCTGGGTGGTGGGCACCGCCGGCGAAGCCGATCATACGCTGTATCAAAGCAAAATGACCGGCCCGATGGCGCTGGTGATGGGCGCGGAAGGCGAAGGCATGCGTCGCCTGACCCGCGAACACTGCGACGAGCTGATCAGCATCCCGATGGCTGGCACCGTCTCTTCGCTGAACGTGTCGGTCGCCACCGGCATCTGCCTGTTCGAAGCGGTGCGTCAGCGCGGCTGATTCTCCTGACGGGGGCGCTCTGCCCCCGTTAATTCCCTCTCTTGTGATCCCGCCTGCGGCAGAAATCTCTGCGCCGACCATACTTATCCCTGACGCTTTTTTCAGGGAGCACTCTCATGGTCTGGACTACGCACACCGTTTTTAACCAACCCAAGCCGCTGGGCAACAGCAACCTGTTTCTCTCCGATACGCCGCTGCGCGAAGCGTTGCAGCGCGAGCAAGGCGGTTGGGACGCCGAGGTATTGGCTTCGCTGGGCCAGCAGCTCGGCACGCAAGAGTCGCTGGAGCTGGGGCGCCTGGCCAACGCCAACCCGCCGGAGCTGCTGCGCTATGACGCCACCGGCCAGCGGTTGGACGACGTTCGCTTTCACCCTGCCTGGCATATTCTGATGCAGGGGCTGATCGCCAATCGGGTGCACAACCTGCCCTGGCAGGAGGATGCGCGCATCGGTTCCTTCGTGGCGCGCGCCGCGCGCTTTATGCTGCATGCGCAGGTCGAGGCCGGCACGCTGTGCCCGGTGACCATGACCTTCGGCGCCACGCCGCTGTTGCTGCAGGCGTTACCGGCGGAATTCCGTTCCTGGCTGACCCCGTTGCTGTCGGATCGTTATGACGCTCACCTGCTGCCTGGCGGGCAAAAGCGCGGTCTGCTGATCGGCATGGGTATGACAGAGAAGCAGGGCGGCTCCGATGTCTTGAGCAATACCACCACCGCCGCGCCGCTCGGCGCGCGTGGGCCGGGCGAAGCCTACCGGCTGGTGGGGCACAAGTGGTTCTTCTCGGTGCCGCAGAGCGATGCGCACCTGGTACTGGCGCAGGCCGAAGGCGGGCTGTCCTGCTTCTTCCTGCCGCGCATTTTGCCGGACGGCAGCCGCAACGCCATTCGCCTGGAGCGGCTGAAAGACAAACTGGGCAACCGCTCCAACGCCAGCAGCGAGGTGGAGTTTCAGGACGCCGCGGCCTGGCTGCTGGGCGATGAGGGCGACGGCGTGCGGCATATCCTGAAAATGGGCGGCCTGACCCGTTTCGACTGCTCGCTGGGCAGCCACGGCCTGATGCGCCGCGGGCTGTCGGTGGCGCTGTATCATGCGCTGCAGCGGCAGGCATTCGGTAAGCTGTTGATCGAACAACCGCTGATGCGTCAGGTTCTGGCGCGCATGGCGCTGCGGCTGGAAGGGCATACCGCGTTGCTGTTCCGGCTGGCTCGCGCCTGGGAAAGCCGCAGCAATGAGGGCGAGCTGATCTACAGCCGCCTGCTGACCCCGGCGGCCAAATACAGCATCTGCCGCCAGGGCATGCCGTTCATCGCCGAGGCGATGGAGGTGCTGGGCGGCATCGGTTACTGTGAGGAGAGCGAACTGCCGCGCCTGTATCGCGAGATGCCGGTGAACAGCATCTGGGAAGGTTCCGGCAACATCATGTGCCTGGACGTGTTGCGCAGCCTGCACAAATTGCCGGGCGCGCTTGAAATGCTGCAGTTCGAGCTGCAGCCGGTGCGCGGCCAGAATCGGTTGTTCGATCGCGCCTGGCGGCACTGGCAGCAGCGCGCCCGGCAACCGAGTGAGGAGATGGGGCGGCTGCTCACTCAACAGCTGTTCGACCTGTGCTGCGCCGCACAGCTGCTGCAGCACGCCAGCCCGCAGATCGCCGATGCCTGGTGTCATCTGACGCTGGATCATCGCGGCGAGAGCCTGCTGTCGGCCGAGGTGTGCGAACTGCTGCTGAACCGCGCCATCGGCGGTTAGGGAAAAGGGTGGCGCGCGGCGGCGAAAACCTTTTTAATTCAGCCTCACTCTGACAGGAAAATGCACATGGATATTCTCAGCGCGTTGGCGGCGTTCGCCTCTTACTTCTTCAGCGGTTTCGCCATGATTTTGGTGTTTCTGTTCGTCTATACTCGCATCACCCCGCACGACGAATGGGCGTTGATCAAGGCCGATAATCAATCCGCCGCCTTTGCTTTTATCGGCGCCTGCCTGGGGTATGTGATCCCGCTGGCCAGCGCGGCGATCAACTCGATCAGCCTGCTGGATTACCTGCTGTGGGGCGTAGTGGCGCTGGTGGTGCAACTGCTGCTGTTCGCTGCCGTGAAGATCTACATGCCGCGCATCAGCGAAAAGATCGAAGCGAATCACCTGGCCGCCGGGATTTTCCTGGGGGGCGTCTCCGTTAGCGGCGGCGTGTTGAATGCGGCTTGCATGAGCTACTAAAGGTATAAGATGGCGGAGGCGCGCCAGCCAAGCGGGTGCGCCTGCTCTTCCATCCGCAGGATGCGGTAATAGCTGGCGCCGTGTTGGCCGGCGGTGCGGGCGATGGCCAGTTCTGCTTCCTGCGGCGAGCCGGGCAGATCGCTGAAGGTGATCTCGGCGATTTCACTGAGCGGCGTCACGCGATCGGCGGGCGCCAGCTCGGCGGACTGTGCGCCGGTGCTGAGCAATCCCATGGAAAGCAGGAGGGAGGTGAGTGCGGTGGAGCGTTTCATGGCGTTCCCCTTCGTCAGATCCTGAATCGACACCCGCAACATGCGGCATGCTGTCCCTCAGTGTGCAACACCCTTCTTCAGCCAGTGCAAAGCCAGTGTAAATCTGCTTAAACAATCCCCGCCTTAACGATACAGGAGCGCCTGGGAATACCATTGGCCCGGCACGACGGTTTCGCTGTTCATGATGATCACGTAATAACGGGCGCCGGCGGCGGTGGCCTTGCGCTGGATCTCCGCTTCCACGTCCATCGGGCTGCCGCGCACTACGGCGGTGACGGTGCCGATTTTCACCAGTTTGGCGGTCTGCGCGCGGACGATCTCCTGCGCCTGTGCGGTGGGCGGCGGCGGCGGTTTCGGCGTGGTGGTCATGATGCCGCAGGCGGAAAGCTGTGCGGCCAGCGTCAGGGCGATGAGTGTGCGGACAAATGTCATGGGAACCTCGAAAGAGCCGGTGCGATGGCTTCAGTGTAACGCAATATAAGCTGGAACAGATTGAGCTAACGCTGGCTGGCGCAAGTTTGTCATGATGAATGCCAACAGGTGAGTTGAGGATGAGCGGATGATTGAAATTCATGACGAGCGGGTGGGCGATATTGCGGTGATCCATGCGGTGCCGGCGGGGCAGTATCATCGGCCGCTGCCGACGGTGTTCTTCTGCCATGGTTATACCTCATCGAAAGAGGTGTACGCCTACTTCGCCTATGCGCTGGCGCGCGCCGGTTTTCGGGCGGTGCTGCCGGATGCCGATCGGCACGGCGAGCGGTTCGACGGCGATGAGACGCGGCGCCTGGCGTCGTTCTGGGAGATCCTGCGCAGCAATATCGACGAACTGCCGCAGATCAAGGCGCATTTTGAGCGGCTTGGCCTGATAGCCGACGGACGCATCGGCGTCGCCGGCGCCTCAATGGGCGGCATGACCGCGCTCGGCGCCTTCGCGCGCTTCCCGTGGATCCGGGCGGCCGCCAGCCTGATGGGCTCAGGTTATTACCGTTCGCTGGCGCAAACGCTGTATCCGCCGTTGGACGAAGAGGGCGAGGCACTCTCGCCGGCGGCGTTTGCGGCGCGCACCGCCGTGTTGGCGGAATATGAGCTGGAGGGGCGTTTGGAGACGATTGCCGGGCGGCCGCTGCTGCTGTGGCACGGCGAGGCGGACGACGTGGTGCCGTCGGCTGACAGCCAGCGTTTGGCGGCTGAACTGCGGCGGCAAGGCGCGGACGGTCGTTTGACATCGCTCATCGAATCGGGGGTGAAGCACCGCATCACGCCGCTGGCGCTGTCCGCCACGGCCGACTTTTTCCGCCGCGAGCTGTGATGCGCGTCTGGGAGCGATGCATGGAATCGTGCTGCTCTTCGTTATTTTCCTAAATTTGACATAAGCTTTCTTATAAAGAATATAACCCTTGGTTCAATATGAAATAGTTCTTGCCATAATAGTGTTCTTACACCAGTAAGTCGAAGCGGTAACATCGATAATTATGCTGATTCCTATTCGGATACAATTAATTAGTGCCGTTGTAATCTTGTCGATGAGATGACGCTATCAGTTTTTAAGGTGAAGATATATAGAATCCCCCTATTCAAGTTGGAGAGAATTTTCTCTTGACATGTTTTAGTGCCGCTTTCATTCAATTAAGATTGATTAGAAAATACAAAGCAAAAATATTTTATAACAAATTTGATTCTTCATATAATTTCTCATAAAGTAGTGATATTTTTAGATGTATATTGACTATTGGATGGCTAAGCAATTTTGATTTGATAAGATAATCTAGAGGAATCTGAGTGAACAGACTCTTCATTTTACTATTCAAACCACTTGCCTTTATGCATTCCTCTTGATTTTACAGGGTTCGCATTACATCTTAATTAAATTTTTTTGGTGGGCGTTTGAAGTATGCGTATTTATAAATTTTCTCTGAAAATGTCTGAGATGAAATAATTTTTGAAATTGAAAAGTAATAGAGTTTTTCCATTTGTTCAAAATAAAGGCCGCTTGTTAGCGACCATTTCAAAATTTACAGTTTATCTTAGTGTTTTTCATGTGGATGGACCACTAAGCTAAATCATCATATATTTTCTATTATTATAGTGTTGTGTCGTAGTTTTTACGATAATTTTCTATTTTTTTGTTTCGGTTGGCATTTTCCAATTGTTGTTTATAGTTCTCGTGTTCCTCTGTTGGATTTGATTTTATTGCTTCCTCTTCTGCTTTCGATTTTCTTTTGTTGAAGATTTTGTACATTATATATTCTACAAATATACCAATTGCAAATGAAATCGCGGTTGTTGCAGCATAATAAGTACCGAGTAATGAGGTGTTCTTTTCTATAAAGGGATAAATGAAATATACTATCAACCCTAGTATTAACGTACTTGCCAATATTTGAGTGAGAAGTATGTTTCGTTGGATTGTGTACTTATTCATGCGTGTTACCCCATATCTCTTGCAACATCTAATGTATCGCTGATGTATTCATCTATGCTTGATATTGCTAGTTTTATATGTTGCATTAGCTGCGATGTTGTTAACCCAGGGAAAGAGTGTGATTCATATCTGACTTCAAAATCCATCCAGATACTTTCTTGATCCTTGCTCTCTTTCTTTAATACTCCCTTTACACATCTATAGCGATTGTTTGATTCCGGCACGGAGTTTTTAAGGAATTCCATTCCCTTTTCATTAATAAAACCAGCCATGCTGCCAAAGCTAAGGGTTAAACTAATGTATTTGTCCTCAACACCATCTACTAGCAGTTTGTATCTATACCCATCCTCTTCACCAAAATAAATTTCTTGAATGAATTCACTGTCTGTATATGTTTTTACATAGCCATTGTCGCCAACAAGATTTTTTATAGCGCTAATTATTTTTTCTTTTGTTAGTTTTTGGTTTTTATGTATTACATACTGGTTTTCTTTGTTTTTATCTTCGGTTTGCATTGTTTGTTCCACGATTTTCACATCAAGTTCATTGTTCTTAGATTGTGACATTTATTGAAGTTATTGTCATTCGGGATTATGTTCTGCTTGAAAGCGAAAAGAACTCGTGGGGGCGTCTTTACTATGCCTGGAGAGGTTAGACTGGGGTAGTGGTAGCAGGGAAGTATCAGCGTGAATTCTTTCAGGGCAGCAAGGAGCAGAGGGCATGATAAAAAGCATCGGCAGTGCGGCCGGCTTAATGGGAACGATGAAAGCGCGCGCCGAGCTTAACTCAGCGGCCTTCAGCGAGATGCTGGAGGCAGCCGACGGCAAGGTGCATCCGCTGTCGCGCATTACCGCGCATACGGTGCAAAACATGACGGCACTGTTCTCTTTCGCGCCGAAAGCGGCGGCCACTCATACTGCGGCGCCGGGAGCGCTCTCGTTCGAACAGTGGGCGACCCTGGTGGAAAGTGCCGATCTGCTGCAAATGCGCACCCACTATCTGCGGATGGCGTTGCAGTTGCACAATCCGGGCCAGGCGCTCACCGCGCCGGCGTTGCTCAAGCTCTGATTGGCGGGGGAAGCGGAGCGCCCAACGGGCGGCGCTCCGGTGCGGACTGAACGGGCTTTCTGATGAACCCCTGGGATTTCCCTGGCGTGGCGCGTCTCTTTAGCGGTACAGCTCGGCGCTGACGTGCATCGTGCTGTTGTCGCCCGGTTCGTGCAGGGCGATGATGCGATAAGAGCTTGCGCCGCGTTGATCGGCGATTTTACTGACCTGGCTGCTGGCGTCGTCCGGCGAAACCACATTCTGGTTCAGGGTGACGAAGCCGACGCTTTGGCGTTGGTCGGCCTGGTGCGAGGTGATCTCCGTCGCGGCCATCACGTTGGCGGAGAACAGGGCGGCCAGCGCCGTCGCGAGAATAATGCGTTTCATAGTGCCTCTCTTACTTTTTGCCGTTACGGCCTGACAGCGAGTGTCGCTGCGGCAAAAAGTCATTTATCTGCATTGAATAACCTGGGATCTTTTTCGTCGCGCTGTCTGCGGCGGATATGGTTAATTTTAGTCCGTTGCCGGCGATTAAAAAGCGGGGTGTTTTGAAGGCATCTTTCAAAAAAAATGAAATAGATTTGTGACTCAGCGCTGATTTCATTGAAAGATTTTTGAAACTGATGGATCGGCGTACATAGGTTCACTCACGAGCAAATCGTGCTATTTCCCATAGCGCCTCGCATTAACGCGAATAAAACCCACGCAGTCCTTGAGTTTCCCGCCCTGCGTCAGTATGATTACGCGTCATTTTTCAGCCGCACACTAAACACGTTCCTTGCTTCCATGGGCCGCGGTTGACCCTGACAGGAGGCTGAATAATCCGTAAGGAGCAATTCGATGCGTCATTACGAAATCGTTTTTATGGTCCATCCTGACCAAAGCGAACAGGTTCCGGGCATGATCGAGCGTTACAGTGCTACCATCACTAACGCGCAAGGTCAGATTCACCGTCTGGAAGACTGGGGCCGCCGTCAGCTGGCTTATCCGATCAACAAACTGCACAAAGCTCACTACGTTCTGCTGAACGTTGAAGCGCCGCAGGAAGCGATCGATGAGCTGGAAACTAACTTCCGCTTCAACGACGCCGTTATCCGCAGCATGGTTATGCGCGTTAAGCACGCGGTAACTGAAGCATCTCCGATGGTTAAAGCGAAAGACGAACGTCGTGGCGATCGCCGCGAAGACTTCGCTAACGAAACCGCAGATGATGCAGATGCTGGGGATTCTGAAGAGTAATTGCCGCCGTGACGGCTAATCGTCTGGTTTTGTCGGGCACTGTGTGCAAGGCGCCGGTTCGAAAAGTGAGTCCTTCCGGGATACCGCACTGCCAATTTGTGCTAGAGCACCGTTCGCAGCAGATGGAAGCCGGATTCAGCAGACAAGCATGGTGCCGAATGCCCGTGGTTGTCAGCGGACAACAGTCACAAGCACTAACTCAAAGATTAACGGTCGGCAGTCAGATTACCGTGCAAGGCTTTGTAAGCTGCCATCAAGGGCGCAACGGGCTGAGCAAATTGGTTCTGCATGCCGAGCAGATTGAATTGATAGATTCTGGAGACTAGCCAAATGGCACGTTATTTCCGTCGTCGCAAGTTCTGCCGTTTCACCGCGGAAGGCGTTCAAGAGATTGACTATAAAGACATCGCTACGCTGAAAAACTACATCACCGAAAGTGGTAAAATTGTACCGAGCCGTATCACCGGTACTCGTGCAAAATATCAGCGCCAGCTGGCCCGTGCTATCAAGCGCGCGCGCTACCTGTCTTTGTTGCCGTACACTGATCGTCATCAGTAATCGGCCACTGTCCATTAACGACTTTGAGAGGATAAGGTAATGCAAGTTATTCTGCTTGATAAAGTAGCAAACCTGGGCAGCCTGGGTGATCAAGTTAACGTTAAAGCGGGCTACGCTCGTAACTTCCTGGTACCACAGGGCAAAGCTGTTCCTGCTACCAAGAAAAACGTTGAGTTCTTCGAAGCACGCCGTGCTGAACTGGAAGCCAAACTGGCTGACGTTCTGGCTGCTGCTGAAGCTCGCGCAACCAAGATCAACGAACTGGGTTCAGTCACCATCGCTTCCAAATCTGGCGACGAAGGTAAACTGTTCGGCTCTATCGGCACCCGCGACATCGCTGACGCAGTGACTGCGGCAGGCGTTGAAGTTGCCAAGAGCGAAGTTCGTCTGCCGAACGGCGTTCTGCGTACCACTGGCGAGCACGAAGTGCACTTCCAGGTACACAGCGACGTGTTCGCACAGCTGAATGTAGTTGTGGTTGCAGAAGCGTAATTTACGCTGCTGTTAACCCGGTTAAAACGCCAGCCTCGCGCTGGCGTTTTGCTTTTCTGCGCCTGGCAAAACGCGCTACGCTTGAAGACGGGATGAAAAGGAGAGCGTGCGATGGCAACGATTACGCTACAGCGGGTTTACGATTTCAGCGCGCCGGCGCCGGAACATTGTTATCTGATAGACCGGCTATGGCCGCGCGGCATCAGCAAAGAGCGGTTGACGGGCGTGCAGTGGTTGAAACAGGTGGCGCCGGATGACGAGCTGCGCAAGTGGTTCCATCAGCATACCGACCAGTGGGAAGCCTTTGAGACGCGATACCGCCAACAGCTGGCGGCCAACGACGCCTGGCAGCCGCTGGTGGCGCTGTTACGGCAGGGGCAAGCGCTGACGCTGCTGTATGGCAGTAAAGATACCGAGCACAACCAGGGCGTGGTGCTGCGCGAGTTTCTGCTGGCGCAGCTGTAGAGATTAGCGTTCCCGGCGGTAGCTGCCGTCGGCCTGGCGGCGGAACAGCGCCTGGCTATTGTCTGCCGTGGTGACCGACAGCGCGCTAATCACGCCGTTGGCATCGCGTTCAATGCGCACTTCCTGGCCGGCTTTCATGTTGCTCAGCGGCTTGTCGCCGCCTTCCACCTGCGCCATGGCGAACACTTCATTCACCGGCAGATTGTTGTCGCGAAACAGTTGGGCCAGGGTCTGGCCGGGCTGGATCTGATAACGCTGCCAGTTGCCCGCCGGCGTCGGCTCATTGGCGGGCGTGGCGGCGCTTCCGCCGTTTTGCAGCTCGGCCTGCAGCGGCACGCTGGTTTCCTGCTGAGAGACCGGGAACGGCTGTCTTTCGGGCGAGTAGGGCCACAGCAACGCCAGCAGCAGGATGATGCCGAAGATCAGCACCCAGCGGCGGTGAAAGTAGGGCAGCGGTTCCATCCAATGGAAACCGTCCGGCAGATGCCAGACTTTAATCAGCAGCGCTTTGACCCGCTGCATTTTGTCGTTGGCCGACGGCGGCTCCGATGGCGGTTCCGCGCCTTCAGCCGTGGGTGCGGCGCCCGGTTTCAGGCGCTGGCTGATGTTCAGCCAGGTGCGCAGCAGCGGCTGGTAGATGCGGGTGGTTTTCCTTCTCCTGGGCGCGATTCTGCCCATGGTGACCTCTCTTCGACGGCGTAATAATCAGTGCGGCGCGTTAAACGCGTCGCCTGCCCGATATCCTGCCTTCAGTATAGTCCGCTAACTGATTGAAGTGAAAGGCGGCTGAGCGGCAGAGCCGGGGTTTGCGGCTGCGGGCGTTAACAGAAGGTTATTGTTTCTTTTTCTACGACAAAAGTCATCATTCTCCACACAAGATTTTACCCGGCATTGACGCGCTGTTATGCTGCGCTTTCGACTTTTTACAGACTTAAGGAAAACCCCATGACAACCCCTTCTTTTGACAGCGTTGAAGCGCAAGCAAGTTACGGGATTGGTTTACAGGTAGGCCAGCAGCTGCAAGAGTCCGGGCTGGAAGGTTTGCAACCGGAAGCTTTGCTGGCGGGTTTGCGTGACGCGCTGGAAGGGAATGCCCCGGCGGTTCCGGTAGATGTGGTGCACCGTGCGCTGCGTGAAATTCACGAGCGTGCTGACGCGGTGCGCCGCGAGCGCCAGCAGGCGATGGCGGTTGAAGGCCAGAAATTCCTGGACGACAACGCCAAGCGCGACGACGTGACGCTGACCGAGTCTGGCCTGCAGTTCTCCGTGCTGGAGCAGGGCAACGGCCCAATTCCGTCCCGTCAGGACCGCGTGCGGGTGCACTACACCGGTCGCTTGATCAACGGCGACGTGTTCGACAGCTCGGTTGAGCGCGGCCAGCCGGCGGAATTCCCGGTCAGCGGCGTGATCCCAGGCTGGATCGAAGCGCTGACCCTGATGCCGGTCGGTTCCAAATGGCAGCTGTATATCCCGCACAACCTGGCCTACGGCGAGCGTGGCGCAGGCGCGTCCATTCCGCCGTTCAGCGCGCTGGTGTTCGACGTCGAGCTGCTGGAAATCCTGTAATCCCACCGAGGATTGTTCTGGGCGCCTTCGTGGCGCCCTTATTTTATGCGCCGCGCAGGCGAGCGATGAATGGCCGGGCGCGCCGGCCATAAACCGCGTCACTTACCGCTTAAATCGATGCGATAAACCGCGAAGCCGATGCTGTCGCTGCCTGCGGCGCTCATCGGATATTGGGCGTGCGCTTTGACAAACCTTGTCGCTTTGTCCGAAGGCGAGGTCTCGAAGCGGATATCCAGCGGTTGCTGGCTGCTGAAGTTCGCCAAACGCCAGTTGTTGTCCGCCTGCGGGCGCACCGCGCCATGCCGCTGAGTTTCGGCGCTGATGTAGGCCGCCAGCACCGAGCGGTTTTCATCCGGCGAAGCGAAGGCGATATGTTTGTCGCCGGTGCCGGCAAACTTGCCGCCGTAGGCGCGGTAGTTGTTGGTGGCGACCAGGAAGGTGGCGTTCGGATCGATCGGCTTGCCGTTGAAGGTCAGCTGCTTGATACGCTCCGCCTTGTCGTTGATCAGTTGGCATTCGCCGTCGTAGCGCGCCGGTTGACTGACGTCGATCTGGTAGTTGACGCCGTCGATCACGTCGAAGTTATAGGTGCGGAAGCCGTCCCAGTTGATCAAGCCCTGCGGCTTGGCGCTGTTGACGTCGATCTGGTTGAACTGGCCGGCGGAGCACTCCAGCCACTCTTTCACCTCTTTGCCGCTCGCCTTCACCACCACCAACGTATTGGGGTAGAGATAGAGATCGGCGGCGTTGCGGAAGGTGAGCTGGCCTTTTTCCACTTCGACGAAGCTGGCGGGATCGTTCTTGCGGCCGCCGACCTTGAACGGCGCCGCCGCCGACAGCACCGGCAGATCGGCCAGATCCGGATCGCCCTGGATGTAATGTTCGACGTAGGCTTTCTGCGCATTGTTGACGATTTGCACCGTCGGATCGTCCTGCACCAGCGCCAGGTAGCTGTACATGTTGCCGTCGGATTTACCGATCGGCTGGCTGACGAACTCGCGCGTGCCTTTGTGATCGTCCGCCAATACCTTCACCAGCGCGGCATCTTCCGCCGCCAGCGATTTCTTGTTTTCTTTGTCGTAGATCGGCCGCGCTTCCGCGTTGGCGGCGGTCACTTTCCAGCTGCCGCCATCGTTGTTGAGCTGCAGGTCGACCACGCCGAGATGATCGCCCCATTGTCCCGGCATCACCGCCGGCACACCGTTCAGCAGACCTTTGTCGATATCCGCGCCTTTTATGTTGGCAAAGTCCTTGCTCGGGAACACCGCATGAGCGTGGCCGAACATGATGGCGTCGATGCCCGGCACCTGGCTGAGGTAATAGACCGAGTTTTCCGCCATCGCCTTGTAAGGCTCGCTGGACAGCCCGGAATGCGGGATCGCCACCACCAGATCGGCGCCCTCTTTACGCATCTGCGGCACGTAGCGCTTGGCGGTGGCGGTGATGTCGTCCACCGTCACTTTGCCCTGCAGGTTGGCCTTGTCCCACACCAGGATCTGCGGCGGCACGAAGCCGATGTAGCCGATGCGCAGCGTATGCGCCTTGCCGTCGCGGTCTTTCACCGGCGTATCGACGATGATGTACGGCGTGAACAGCGGTTTTTGCGTTTTGGCGTCGATGACGTTGGCGTTGATATACGGGAATTTGGCGCCGGCGATGGCGTTCTTCAGGTAGTCCAGCCCATAGTTGAACTCATGGTTGCCGATGTTGCCGACGACGTAGTCCAGCGTGTTCATCGCCTTATAGACCGGGTGCACGTCGCCCGGTTTCAGCCCCTTGGCCGCCATGTAGTCGCCGAGCGGGCTGCCCTGAATGATGTCGCCGTTGTCCACCAACACCGCGTTGGCGGCCTGCTGGCGCGCCTGTTGGATCAGGCTGGCGGTGCGCACCAGGCCGAACTTGTCGGTCGGCGTGTCCTTGTAGTAATCGAAGTCCATCATATTGCTGTGCAGATCGGTGGTTTCCAGCACGCGCAGATCGACGGTGGCCGCTTGCGCGGAGGCGCACACCAGCAGCGCAAGCGCGGACAGCGTCAGTGGATGCTTCATCATTTGGGGTTCTCTCCATTCCATTATTCGAGTGTTATCGCAGAGGGAAATGTAATTAACATTGCTTGCCACAGCAAACTGTGAAGTGTGGCAGAAAACGGCGGCGGGTAACGCGGGGAAGTTCACAGTTGTGCCCAACAAGAACTGAGGAATTCCCGGGGCTTAGGCGGTTGAGATGGATATTCGGCGTAAAAAAAACTAGTCTGCTAGCAGAGACAGGGGGAAATTTCCCACGGAGATGCGGAGTTGAGGTGCATGATGTTAGAGCGAATTTGCCAACTGTCCCGCGAGGCGGGGGCGGCGATCATGGCGGTGTACGACGGTGAACAACCGCTTGATGTCGCACAGAAAAAAGATGATTCACCGGTGACGGCGGCCGATCTGGCGGCGCATCACATCATCAAGCGCGGCCTGGCGGCGCTGACGCCCGAGGTGCCGCTGCTGTCGGAAGAGGATCCGCCGGCGTGGGAAGAGCGTCGCAGCTGGACGCGTTACTGGCTGGTCGATCCGCTGGACGGCACCAAAGAGTTTTTGCACCGCAACGGCGAGTTCACGGTCAATATCGCCCTGATTGAAGACGGGCAGGCGGTGATGGGGGTGGTGTACGCCCCGGCGATCGACGTGTTGTATCTGGCGGAGCGCGGCAAGGCCTGGAAAGAAGAGAAGGGCGTGCGGCAGGCGATCGGCGTCAGCAACGCGCATCCGCCGCTGGTGGTGGTGAGCCGCTCGCATATCGACGACGAACTGAAAGATTATTTGCAGCAGCTGGGCGAGCACCAGACCGTGTCAGTCGGTTCCTCGCTGAAGTTCTGTCTGGTGGCGGAAGGCAAGGCGCAGCTCTATCCGCGCTTCGGGCCGACCAACATTTGGGATACCGCCGCAGGGCATGCGGTGGCGGTGGCCGCCGGGGCGCAAATTCACGATTGGCAGGGTAAGCCATTGCTCTATACCCCGCGTGAATCTTTCCTCAACCCCGGCTTCCGGGTGTCGCTGTTCTGAGTTAGTTCGCCAACAACTGGTGCAGTTTGGACATCACCTGCTGCACCTCTTCCGGCGTCAGCGCGCCGTCTTTGGCGAACTGGATGCGCCCTTGCTTATCCAGCACCACGATGGCGGAGCCTTTCGGCTGCAGATCCCAGGCTTTGCGCACGTTACCGTCGCTGTCGACGATAAACTGCGACCATGGGAACTCCTTCTTGCTGTCTTCAATGCTGCTGCGCACGAACATCGCCGTGCCCATCAGGGCATCGTCGGTGTTGACGATTGTCGTCGTTTGGTAACGATCGTGTGGTAGCTTCGCTTTCTTGATCGCTTCAATCAGTGGGTCGTTCATGTCTTTGGCGGAGCTGCGGCCGGCAATATGTTGTATCACTCGCACTTTTCCACTGAGCTGCGCGCTGTTCCAGTTTTGGTAGCTAAAATTACCGTCAGCGTAATTGAGCTCTCCTTTGTCGCTGACGCCGACCGGCGCCACGCGCTGCTGGAGCTGGAAGTTGTGCGCGGAAGCGAAAAGCGGGGCGAGCAGCAGGGATACCATCAGCATGCGACTTGTTTTCATGCTTTCTCCTTGTAATGGGGGGAATTTGTGCGACAGCACTTCGACAGCCTAAAGCATAGGATGTGATAAGAGGTCTGTCCTGTTAACCGGATCGCAGATTTTCCCTTGGTTCGCTAATCATCAGATTTTGAAGGGATATCCTGAAAACGTTATAAATTATCATATACAATTCTGTCAAAAAGTGTAAATCCAGCGTAGAAATCCGGGCGGAAGTGAACGTTCTGGTCTTTACTGGGTCTACTACATGCAATCAAGTTGCGTTCTGAATTTCGAGGCTGCCACCTTTGGCGGCTCGCTGAGCGCATGGATCAACGGGAGGAGCGTAAAAGAATGAGAATCTTCCAGCGTTATAACCCTTTGAAAGTGGCAAAGTACGTTAAGACCCTGTTTCGCGGAAGGCTGTATATCAAGGACGTGGGCGCATTTGAATTCGACGAGGGGAAAATCCTGCCGCCGAAGATTCGCGACAAGCGCCATTTCAGCGTGATGTCTGAAGTGAACCGTCAGGTGCTGCTGTTGCAGACCGAGATGGGGTGAACACCTCGCTGACAGCGGTAAAAAAATGCGGCCCCGATGGGGCCGCTGATGTTTTTGTCTTACCGCCGTCAGGCCGCAGGCGCGTCGTCCGGCGCTTTCGGCAGCACCGCCGCCGGTTTGTCGCTCAGCCGGGTGACCAGCAGCTGGTCTATCTTGTAGCTGTCGATATCCACCACTTCGAACTTGTAGCCGGCGTATTTGACGAAGTCGGTGCGTTTCGGGATCTTGCGCAGCATATACATCATAAAGCCGCCGATGGTTTCGTAGTTGCCCGCCTGAGGGAACTCATCGATGTCCAGCACGCGCATCACGTCGTCGATCGGCGTGCCGCCTTCAATCAGCCATGAGCTTTCGTCGCGCGCCACGATCTGCTCTTCCTGGCCCTGGCCGACCAGATCGCCCATCAGCGTGGTCATCACGTCGTTAAGCGTGATGATGCCCACCACCAACGCATATTCATTGAGGATCACCGCGAAGTCTTCGCCGGCGGTTTTGAAGCTTTCCAGCGCTTCGGACAGCGTCAGCGTATCCGGCACGATCAGCGCCGAGCGGATCTGCACGCCGCTGCTCAGCACCAGGCTCTGGTTGCCCAGCACGCGGTTCAGCAGGTCTTTGGAATCGACGTAACCCACCACCTGATCGATATGGCCGTCGCACACCAGGAACTTGGAGTGCGGATGGGTCGAGACCTTCTCCTTGATGCTCTCTTCGCTTTCGCGCAGATCGAAGTACACCACGCTTTCGCGCGAGGTCATCGAAGACGGCACGGTGCGCGATTCCAGTTCGAACACGTTTTCAATCAGCTCGTGCTCCTGCTTGCGCAGCACGCCCGCCAGGGCGCCGGCTTCCACCACCGCGTAGATGTCATCGGAGGTGATGTCGTCCTTACGCACCATCGGCAGCTTGAACATGCGGAAGATCAGGTTGGCCATGCCGTTGAAGAACCACACCAGCGGGCGGAAGATCATGATGGAGAAACGCATCGGGTTGATGATCCGGACGGCGACCGTCTCTGGTGCAATCATACCGATGCGCTTCGGGGTCAAATCGGCGAACAGGATAAACAGGCTGGTCACCAGCACGAAAGAGCAGATGAAGCTGACCTGTTCCGCCAATTCGGGCGACAGGAAACGATCGAACAACACCTTGAAGGTGGGAGAGAAAGCCGCGTCGCCCACGATACCGCCGAGGATGGCCACGGCGTTCAGGCCGATCTGCACCACGGTGAAGAAGATGCCAGGGGTTTCTTGCAGCTTGAGCACTCTGGCGGCGTTGACGTTACCTTCGTCAGCCATCAGCTTCAGTTTGATCTTGCGCGAGGCGGCCAGAGAGATTTCCGACAGTGAGAAGAACGCACTCACCGCGATCAGAAAAAGAATCAGTAAAATACTGTTTAACATAATCTATCCATACGTGCCGACGGGATGACGGCGCTCTTGAGGAAGGGTAGTACATAGTAAAAAAAGCAGCGATAACAACCAGAAGGGAAGCTATCGGGCCGCAGAAGCGGCCCGCATAGTATAGCAGTTGCCCCACAGGGGCCGCCAGCGGTTAAAAAAGTGCCGCCGGCCGGCATCAAATCAGCCCTGCGGCGGCAGGCAAACGCCGATGCCGCCCAGCCCGCAGTAGCCTTCCGGGTTCTTGTACAGGTACTGTTGGTGATCGTCTTCCGCGTAATAGAACGGCAGCGCCGGCGCGATCTCGGTGGTGATGACGCGCTTGTCGCCCGCCGCGTCCATCGCCTGCTGGAAGCGTTGCAGGCTGCTTTCCGCCTCGGCCTGCTGCTCAGGGCTCAGCGTATAAATCGCCGAGCGGTACTGCGTGCCGACGTCGCCGCCCTGGCGCATGCCCTGCGCCGGATCGTGATTTTCCCAGAACAGCTGCAGCAGCTGTTTGTAGCTGACGATCTGCGGATCGAACACCACGCGCACCACTTCGGCGTGGCCGGTCTGGCCGCTGCACACTTCGCGGTAGGTCGGGTTCGGCGTATAGCCGCCGCTGTAGCCGGCGGCGGTGCTGTAGACGCCCGGCTGTTGCCAGAACAGACGCTCAACGCCCCAGAAACAGCCCATGGCGAAGATCGCCACGTCCATGCCTGCCGGCACCTGGGTCATCGAGTGCTCGGTGACCACGTTGAGCGTTGCGACAGGCATTGGCGTGGTGCGGCCAGGCAGCGCGCTTGCCTTATCGACGGTTTGTGATTTATCAAAAAATGGCACCACGGTTGACTCCTGTTGTCACAGTAAGAATTGACCCTACATGGCGGTGGTTCGGTTGTATCTCACCGCGTCTTTGCCCACAATAAGCGGCAAGTTGGATTTTGTATAAGCTTAACGCAGTATTTTGAGCGCCAAAAGTGAAGAATTCGCCTGTTGCGCGGCGGTGGCAAAGCGCGGCGGGCGGCGTCCGGAATAAGGTTGAAGAGGGCTGCCGTCATGATAGCGCGGAGTCTGCCCTGGCCCCGGAGCGAACACCATAACAGGACAGTAAAATCAATAAGGAGAACACGTGCCAAAGTACCCGGTCATGTGCTTGATATCTGTGTTGCTTGCGGCACCTGCAGCCTATGCGGCCAACGTGCGGCTGCAGGTGGAGGGGTTAAGCGGAGAGTTGGAAAAAAACGTCCGGGTGCGGCTGTCGTCGATCACGCCTGAAGAGGTTGGCACCGACGGCCGCTTCCGCGCGCGGGTGGATGAGGCGGTGCGCCAGGGGCTGCGCGCGCTCGGCTATTACCAGCCGACCATCGAGTTTACGCTGGACGATCGGCCGGGGATGTCGCGCCCGGTGCTGCACGCCAAGGTCAATCCGGGCGAGCCGGTGCGCATCGCCGGCGCCAACATCGTGCTGGAGGGCGGCGCAAAGACCGATGAGGACTACCTGACGCTGGTAAAGAAGGGGCGGCCGACCATCGGCGAGATCCTCAACCACGGCAAGTATGACAGTTTCAAAGGCTCGCTGACCGGCCTGGCGCTGCGCAAAGGCTACTTCGACGCCGATATGACCAAAAGCCAGCTCGGCGTGGCCGAAGATCTGCACAAGGCGTTTTGGGATATCGATTTCAACAGCGGCGAACGTTACCGCTTCGGCAAGGTGAAATTCACCGGTTCGCAAATTCGCGAAGACTATCTGCAAAATCTGGTGCCCTTTCATCAGGGGGATTACTACAGTTCGGAGGATTTGGCCGAGCTGAATCGCCGTTTGTCCGCCACCAACTGGTTTAACTCGGTGGTGGTGTCCCCTGATTTCAACGATGCCAAAGAGAACAAGATTTTGCCGTTGGACGCGCTGGTGACGCCGCGCACACGCAACACCGTCGAAACCGGTATCGGTTATTCCACCGACGTCGGCCCGCGGGTGAAAGGCACCTGGAAAAAGCCCTGGCTCAACGATCGCGGGCATAGCCTGGAAACCAGCGCCAGCGTGTCGGCGCCGGAGCAGCAGCTGGATCTGACCTATAAGATCCCGTTGCTGAAGAATCCGCTGGAGCAGTATTACCTGCTGCAGGGCGGGCTCAAGAACGTCGATCTTAACGACACCAAATCCGTGACCTCCAAAGTGGTGGCCTCGCGCAACTGGGATCTCTCCAGCGGCTGGCAGCGGGCGATCAACCTGACCTGGCGCTGGGATAACTTTACCCAGGGCAACGTCAGCAATACCACTATGCTGCTGTACCCCGGCGTCAGCTTCAACCGCACCCGTTCGCGCGGCGGGCTGATGCCGACCTGGGGCGACAGCCAGCGCTATTCCATCGACGTGTCCGACACCTCCTGGGGCTCCGGCGTGGACTTCGCGCTGATGCAGGCGCAGAACGTCTGGATCCGCACTCTGGCCGACAAGCACCGTTTTGTGGCGCGCGGGCAGGTGGGCTGGATCGAAACCAACGACTTCGACAAGGTGCCGCCGGATCTGCGTTTCTTCGCCGGCGGTGACCGCAGCATTCGCGGCTACAAGTACAAAGACATTTCGCCGCGCGGCGACGACGGCAAGCTGACCGGCGCCTCCAAGATGCTGACCGGCTCGCTGGAGTACCAATACAACGTGACCGGCAAATGGTGGGGGGCGATGTTCGTCGATTCCGGTGAAGCGGTGAACGATATCAAGCAGAGCAACTTCAAGACCGGCGCCGGCGTAGGCGTGCGCTGGCAGTCGCCGGTGGGGCCGGTGAAGCTGGATATCGCCGCGCCCGTGGGGGACAAGGACACCCACGGGATGCAGTTCTACATCGGTTTGGGGCCTGAACTATGAGCCTGATTAAAAAGATTTGCCTTGGATTTCTGGTCGTCCTGCTGTTGCTGATCGGCGGCCTGGCCTTCCTGGTGGGGACCACCACCGGTTTGCATATGGTCATCAACGGCGCGGCGCGCTGGGTGCCGGGGCTGGAGATCGCCGGCGTCAGCGGCGGCTGGCGCGATCTGACGCTGAAGGGCGTGAAGTATCAGATGCCGGGCGTGACGGTCAACGCCGGGCAGTTCCATCTCTCTCTCGATCTCTCCTGCTTTAAACGCAGCTCGCTGTGCGTTAACGCCTTGACCGCTCAGGACGTGGACGTGGCGGTGAACACCAAAGAGATGGCGCCCTCCGCGCCGGTGGAGGAGAGCAGTGAGCCGACCACCAATCTCAGTACGCCTTATCCGATCACCCTGCGCCTGCTGGCGCTGAACAACGTCAAGGTCACCGTCGACGACACCGCCATTTCTCTGGCCGAGTTCCGCACCGGCGCGCAGTGGCAAGAGCGCGCGCTGACGCTGATGCCGACCAAGATCGGCTCGTTGCTGATCGCCTTGCCGAAAACGCCGCAAAATCCGTTGCCGGAAGCGGTGCAACCGGCGGTCGAGGTGGCGAAAAAGGTCGGTGAGCAGGTTACCGACGCGGCGAAACCGGCGCCGCAGCCGGAGGAGAAGCCGCTCGGCGAAACGCTGAAGGAACTGTTCGCCAAACCGCTGTTGCCGGATCTGCCGGACATCCGCCTGCCGCTGGATATCACCGTGAAAGAGATCAGCGGCGAACAGCTGCGCTTGACCGGCGATACCGACATGCTGATCACGAGTCTGTTGCTGCAGGCCAGCACGCAGGATCAGCATATCCAGTTGGACAACTTCGACGTGAAGTCGCCGCAGGGCACGCTGTCGGTGCAGGGGCAGGCGACCCTGACCGGCGACTGGCCGGTGGCGCTGACCGCCAACAGCGCGTTGAACATCGAGCCGCTGAAGGGCGAGAAGGTGAAGCTGAACATCGGCGGTGGGCTGCGCGATGAGCTGAAGGTGGCGCTGAACCTGTCCGGCCCGGTCGGCGCCCAGCTCGATGTGCAAACCCGGCTGGCCGAAGCTGGCCTGCCGTTGGCGCTGACGCTGCAGAGCAAACAGCTGAAATGGCCGCTGAGCGGCGAGGCGCAGTACCAGGTTAACGATTTCCGCCTGCGCTTTAACGGCAAGGCGACCGACTATGCGCTGTCGACGCGCGCCAATCTGAAAGGCCAGGATCTGCCGCCGGCGGTGCTGACGCTGGACGGCAAAGGCAACGTCGAGCAGTTCAAGCTGGAGCGCCTGCGCCTGGCGGCGCTGCAGGGCAATACCGATCTCACCGCGCTGGTGGACTGGAGCAAGGCCATCAGCTGGAACTCGCAATTGACGCTGAGCGGCATCAATACCGCCAAGCAGTGGCCGGAATGGCCGGCGAAACTCGACGGCAAGATCACCACGCGCGGCAGCCTGCACGGCGGCAGCTGGCAACTGCAGGTGCCGGTGCTGCAGCTGGACGGCAACGTGAAGCAGAACAAGGTCACGGCGCGCGGCACGCTGAGCGGCAACGCCGCCGGGCAGTGGAAAATCCCCGGCATCGATCTGACGCTGGGGCGCAACCAGCTGAACGTCAAAGGGCAGCTGGACGAGAAGAGCTGGAACCTGGACGCCAACATCGACGCGCCGCGTCTGGACGGCGCGCTGCCGGGCCTGGGCGGCACCGCCAAAGGGCTGCTGAAGCTGCGCGGCAATCTGCAGGCGCCGCAGCTGCTGGCGGATTTGA
Source organism: Serratia sp. BNK-33-b (assembly GCF_048684565.1). Taxonomy (NCBI): domain Bacteria; kingdom Pseudomonadati; phylum Pseudomonadota; class Gammaproteobacteria; order Enterobacterales; family Yersiniaceae; genus Serratia; species Serratia sp. BNK-33-b. Next base: position 4,446,028 of record NZ_JBLQTZ010000001.1, on the reverse strand, counting down.
CCGCTTCCGGCTTGCAGTGGCAGGCGCTGCGCATCAACCGCGTGAAGATCGACGGCGACGTGCGCTCGACGGATCAGATTCAGGGGCAGTTGGCGGTACGTGTCGAGCAGCTGAAGCAGGACGCGCTGGAGGTCAGCCTGCTGACCCTCGACGCCAAGGGCAGCGAGAAGCAGCACCAACTGCAGTTGAAGATCGACGGCAAACCGGTCTCCGGCCAGCTGGCGCTGCAGGGCAGCTTCGATCGTCAGCAGCAGCGCTGGCGCGGCAATTTGAACAATACCCGCTTCGATACGCCGGTAGGGGAGTGGCGCCTGACGCGCGCCATCGCGCTGGACTACCTGAACGCCGAGCAGAAAATCAGCGTCGGGCCGCACTGTTGGCAGAACCCGAACGCCGAGCTGTGCGTGCCAAAGACCATTGAAGCCGGCCAGAGCGGCCAGGCCAGCGTGGTGCTCAACCGGTTCGATCTGGCGATGATCAAGCCGTTCCTTGGCCCGGAAACCGCCCTGAGCGGCGTGTTCACCGGCCGGGCCGACGTCAGCTGGAAGCCGGGCGGCGCGCTGCCGGAGGCGAAAGTCACGCTCGCCGGCAACGGCGTCAAGGTGGTGCAGCAGGTGCAGGGCAACGCGTTGCCGATCGCCTTCGATGCGCTGACCCTCAACGCCGGCCTGAACAACGGCCGCGCGCAGGCCGACTGGCGGATCAAACTGACCAACAACGGCCAGTTCGACGGCAATATCCAGGTGGCGGATCCGCAGGTGCGGCGCACCATCAGCGGCAACGTCAATATCACCAACATCTCGCTGGCGCTGATCAACCCGGCGCTGATGAAGGGTGAAAGCGCGGCGGGCATGCTGAACGCCAACCTGCGTCTGGGCGGCAGCGCGCAGAAGCCGCTGGTGTTCGGGCGTCTGGCGTTGGATCGGGCGAAGGTGCAGGGGCACTGGATGCCGTTCGATATGACCGACGCGCGGCTGGCGGTGAATTTCAACGGCATGACCTCGACGCTGGAAGGGCTGCTCAGCACCACGCGCGGCCAGCTGAATCTGGCGGGCGATGCCGACTGGCGTGACATCAACGCCTGGCGCGCGCGCATTGCCGCCAAGGGTGACAAGCTGCGGGTGACGGTGCCGCCGATGATCCGCATCGACGTCTCGCCGGATCTGGTGTTCGAAGCCACGCCGCAGCTGTTCTCGCTCAACGGCAAGGTCGACATTCCCTGGGCGCGCATCACGGTGCAGGAGCTGCCGGAAAGCGCGGTGGGCGTCTCTTCCGACGAAGTCATGCTGGACGATCAGCTGAAGCCGATTCAACCGAAGACCGCCTCGATCCCGATCAACAGTAACCTGATGATCCACGTCGGCAACGACGTGCGGCTGGACGCCTTCGGCCTGAAAGCCCGCCTGAAGGGTGATTTGAAAGTGGTGCAGGACAAGAAAGGGCTGGGCCTCAATGGCCAGATTGACATCCCTTCCGGTCGCTTCCATGCTTATGGTCAGGATTTGATCGTGCGTAAAGGGCAGCTGATGTTCTCTGGTCCGCCGGATCAGCCGCTGCTCAATATCGAGGCGATCCGCAACCCGGAATCCACCGAGGACGACGTGACCGCCGGCGTGCGCGTGACCGGCCTGGCGGATGCGCCGAAGCTGGAAGTGTTCTCCGATCCGGCCAAATCGCAACAGGAAGCCCTGTCTTATCTGCTGCGCGGTCAGGGCTTAAGCAGTTCCGGCGCCGACGGCAACGCCATGACGTCGATGTTAATCGGCATGGGGGTTGCACAAAGTGGTCAACTTGTGGGTAAAATCGGCGAGGCATTCGGCGTGAGTAATTTGGCTCTGGACACCCAAGGGGTTGGCGACAATTCCCAGGTTGTCGTGAGCGGCTATGTCCTCCCAGGCTTACAAGTAAAATATGGGGTGGGCATTTTCGACTCGCTGGCCACGCTGACGTTGCGTTATCGCCTGATGCCTAAGTTGTATCTTGAAGCGGTGTCTGGTCTCGACCAGGCATTAGATTTGCTCTATCAGTTTGAGTTTTAGCGATGCGAATAATTGTCTACGGCAGTTTACGGCGCAAACAGGGAAACAGCCATTGGATGACCAACGCCCAATGGCTCGGCGAGCACGAGCTCGAAGGCTATCAGATTTATAATCTGGGCCATTACCCGGCGGCGATCCCTGGAGAGGGCACGATACATTGCGAAGTGTATCGTATTAACTCATCGATTCTGGCAGAGCTGGACGAACTGAAAAGCAACACCAAGGACTATAAGCGCGAGCTGATTCAGACGCCTTATGGGAGTGCGTGGATCTACCTGTATAAACACAGCGTGGACGGTTACCCGCGAATTACCAGCGGTGACTGGCTGAAGCGTCTCGAAGAACAGTAAGAAAAAAACACCGCTCAATGAGCGGTGTTTTTTCATCGGACGGCGGCGAAAATTACTTCTTGGCAGCGCGTTCGAAGGAGGCGATGATTTCCGCTTTAGCCGCAGCAGCGTCTGCCCAGCCTTCCACTTTCACCCATTTGCCTTTTTCCAGATCTTTGTAGTGCTCGAAGAAGTGAGCGATCTGGGCTTTCAGCAGTTCCGGCAGGTCGTTCACGTCTTTCACGTGATCGTACTCTTTGGTCAGCTTGCTGTGCGGTACCGCAACCAGCTTGGCGTCTTCACCGGCTTCGTCGGTCATCTTCAGCACGCCAACCGGACGGCAGCGGATCACGGAGCCCGGCTGCAGCGGATATGGGGTTGGGACCAGCACGTCAACCGGATCACCATCCAGAGACAGAGTGTGGTTGATGTAGCCGTAGTTGCACGGGTAGAACATCGCGGTGGACATGAAACGGTCAACGAACAGCGCGCCGGTTTCTTTGTCGATTTCGTATTTGATTGGATCGGCGTTGGCCGGGATTTCGATTACTACGTAGATGTCTTCCGGCAGGTCTTTGCCAGCAGGGACCAGATTCAAGCTCATGTCGGTTTCCTTTAATCATCAAACCAGAAATGGAGTGGCGGCTATTATAGCGGACTCTTTTGCGATTTCCTGCCCTTTTCATCGTCGAAAACCCCGCGTGCCGGCGCAGGGATAATTTCCAGATAAATCCCGCCACGGCATGAAGTTTTGTCTCCGCCTGCCGATAACTTCAACAAACAATAATGAGCCAGCAAAGCTGGCTCCGCGTTTTGCCACCCCTACTACGTCTGATCTCACTATTCTGAAGCCGGGAAGAACTCATGCTAAAAAAGATTACGGTGAAGGCTGGGCTGATCGCCCTGCTGAGCCTGATGACCATGCTGCTGATCATGGTCAGCGTTATTGGCGTCAACGCGATTAACGAAGGATCGCGCTCGATCCATACCTTAAACCAGATCCTCGGCGAAGAGCTGGGCTCGCTGGCCAACAGCTCCAACCTGACGCTGCGCGCTCGCACCGCCGCCTCGCTGGCGGTGCGCCAACGGGAGATCGGCCAGATCGATGTCGCTGACGCCACCGTGGGCCGCATTTACGGCTACCTCGAGCAGTCGAACAAGGAAATGGCGCGCTTTGTCGGCGTCGGCACCGTGACCGAGCGCGGCCGTGAACTCTCCAATCGTCTGCAAAACAGCTATCGCGCCTACCTCGAGCAGGGCGTGAAGCCGATGGCCGCCGCCATCAAGGCCGGTAAAATCGATGAGTATTACCATATTCAGGAGACCCGCATCTCTGCGTTGAGCATCGCGTTTGAAAAGGATCTCAGCGATTTCCGCAGCTTCGCCATGAAGCTCGGCGAAAAGCAGGTGTATGACGCGGAAAACAACGCCAGCACCAAGATCTCGCTGATCGTGGTGGCGGGCCTGCTCAGCGTGCTGCTGGCGGTGCTGGCCTGGTTCGCGCTGCGCGTGATCATTTTGCGCCCGTTGGACGAGTCCATCGCGCAGTTGGAACACATCGCCGGCGGCGATCTGACCCATGAGATCCGTGGTGAGGGCGATACCGAGATGGGCCGCCTGGTGCGGGCGATGCAGCGCATGCAGCAGGCGTTGGCCAGTTCGGTCAGTAAAGTGCGTGACGCCAGCAGCCAGATCGACACCGGCTCGCGCGAACTGGCGGCCGGCAACCTGCATCTGGCGCAGCGTACCGAAGAGTCGGCCGCGTCGCTGGAAGAGACCGCCGCCAGCATGGAACAGCTGACTTCGACGGTGAAAATGAACGCCGAGAACTGCGAGCAGGCCAATCAGCTGGCGCTGAGCGTGTCCGATATCGCCAACCAGGGCAGCGACGTGGTCAGTCAGGTCATGAGCAAGATGCAGGCGATCACCGACAGCTCGCGCCGCATCGCCGACATCATCAGCGTGATGGACGGCATCGCCTTCCAGACCAATATCCTGGCGTTGAACGCAGCGGTGGAAGCGGCGCGCGCCGGTGAACAGGGCCGCGGTTTCGCGGTGGTGGCCGGCGAAGTGCGCAATCTGGCGCAGCGCAGCGCCCAGTCGGCGAAAGAGATCAAAGGGTTGATCGAAGCGTCGCAGAACCGGGTGCAGGAAGGCGAGCAGATGGTGGAGTCGGCGGCGCAGACCATGAGCGGCATCACCGGTGAAGTGGGCCGGGTGACGGCGTTGATGCGTGAGATCTCGGCGGCGACGCGCGAACAAAGCAGCGGTATCGAACAGGTGAACCTGGCGGTGGCGCAGATGGATCAGGTGGCGCAACAGAATGCGGCGCTGGTGGAGGAGTCTGCGGCGGCGACGCGCTCGCTGGAAGATCAGGCTCAGCTGCTGGCGCAGAGCATGGCGGCGTTCAAGCTGTAAGGCGATAAGGGTTCGGCGTGGCGCCGAACCCTTGCCAGAAACGCGTTACTCGTCCGGGTTTTCGGCGATGAAGCGTTCTGCGTCTTCTACCATCGACTTGGTGCCGACGAAGAATGGCGCGCGCTGGTGCAGTTTCACCGGCGTGATGTCCAGAATGCGATTTTTGCCGTCGCTGGCCTTGCCGCCGGCCTGTTCGGCCAGGAACGCCATCGGGTTGCATTCGTACAGCAGGCGCAGCTTGCCTTGCGGGTGGCTGGCGGTGCTTGGGTAGATGTAGATGCCGCCTTTCAGCAGGTTGCGGTGGAAGTCCGCCACCAGAGAACCGATGTAGCGCGAGGTGTAAGGGCGCTGCGTCGCTTCATCCTGCTCCTGGCAGTATTTGATGTATTTCTTCACGCCGAGAGGGAACTTGATGTAGTTGCCTTCGTTGATGGAATACATGTTGCCGCTCGCCGGGAAGCGCACTTTCTCGTGAGAGAGACAGAACACGCCCAGAGACGGATCGTACGTGAAGGCGTGGACGCCGTAACCGGTGGTGTACACCAGCATGGTGGACGAGCCGTAAACCACGTAACCCGCTGCGACCTGGGCGCTGCCCGGCTGCAGGAAGTCTTCTTCGGTCACAGGCGTGCCGACCGGCGTGATGCGACGATAGATAGAGAAAATCGTACCGACCGAGACGTTGACATCGATGTTGGACGAACCGTCCAACGGATCCATCAATACGACATACTTGGCATTTTCAGCTCGCTCGCCGTCGAATATCACGATTTCATCTTCTTCTTCGGAAGCGATACCCGCAACTTCACCACGCGCTTTCAACGCCGCTTTCAGTTTTTCGTTCGCGTACAGGTCCAGTTTCATCTGAACTTCGCCCTGTACGTTGGACACCCCGCTGGTCCCCAGAATATCAACCAGGCCGGCCTTGTTGATGTCGCGGTGGATGATTTTGGCGCCCAGTTTAATGGCAGAAAGTAACGCAGTCAGCTCGCCGGTGGCGTGCGAGAAGTCGTGCTGTTTCTCGACGATAAATTCGCCTAACGTTTTCATGACACAATCCCTGAATCTACGGATGGATAGCGGCCTGTTAACAAACCGCCAACGTTTTCGCGAGCAGTGTAGCCCAAAGATGCGCGCCATTCATAGGCAAATCCATTTCTTCTGGACGATTCTGAGCGTTAGAATATGCCGACATTCGATGCACTCACATGAGAAACCTATGCGCATTCACATTCTTGGGATCTGTGGCACCTTTATGGGCGGGCTGGCGATGCTGGCGCGCTCACTGGGGCATGACGTCACCGGTTCGGACGCCAACGTCTATCCGCCGATGAGCACGCTGCTGGAGAACCAGGGGATCGATCTGATTCAGGGTTATGATCCCGCCCAGCTGGATCCGGCGCCGGATCTGGTGATCATCGGCAACGCCATGACGCGCGGTAACCCGTGCGTGGAGGCGGTGCTGGAGCGCGGTATCCCTTACGTTTCCGGCCCGCAGTGGCTGCACGATGCCGTGTTGCGCGATCGCTGGGTACTGGCGGTCGCCGGCACCCACGGCAAAACCACCACCGCCGGCATGGCGACCTGGATCCTCGAAGCCTGCGGCTACCAGCCCGGCTTCGTCATCGGCGGCGTGCCGGGCAACTTCGACGTCTCGGCCCGCCTCGGCGGCAGCCCGTTCTTCGTGATCGAGGCCGACGAGTATGACTGCGCGTTCTTCGACAAACGCTCCAAGTTCGTGCACTACAGCCCGCGCACGCTGATCATGAACAACCTGGAGTTCGACCACGCCGATATCTTCGACGATCTGAAAGCCATCCAGAAACAGTTCCACCACCTGGTGCGCCTGGTGCCGGGCAAAGGCAAGATCATCCTGCCGGACAACGACAGCCACCTGAAGCAGGTGATGGCGATGGGCTGCTGGAGCGAACAGGAGCTGGTGGGCGAAGAGGGCGCCTGGCGCGCGCAGAAGCTGACGCCGGACGCCAGCCATTACGCGGTGTTCCTCGACGGCGAGCAGGTCGGCGAAGTGAACTGGGCGCTGGTGGGCGAGCACAACATGCATAACGGCCTGATGGCCATCGCCGCGACCCGTCACGTCGGCGTGCAGCCGGCGGACGCCTGCCGCGCGTTGGGCGATTTCATCAACGCCCGCCGCCGCCTGGAGCTGCGTGGCGAAGCCAACGGCGTCACGGTTTACGACGATTTCGCGCACCACCCGACGGCGATCCTGGCCACTCTGGCCGCGCTGCGCGGCAAGGTCGGCGGCACGGCGCGCATTCTGGCGGTGCTGGAGCCGCGATCCAACACCATGAAAATGGGCATCAGCAAAAACGATCTGGCGCCTTCGCTCGGCCGCGCCGACGAAGTGTTCCTGTTCCAGCCGCACCACATTCCGTGGCAGGTCGCGGAAGTGGCGGATGCCTGCGTGCAGCCGGCGCATTGGAGCGCGGATCTCGATACGCTGGTGGAGATGGTGGTGAAAACTGCGCAGCCGGGCGACCACATTCTGGTGATGAGCAACGGCGGTTTCGGCGGTATTCACGATCGCTTGCTGGACGCGCTGGCGAAAAAGCAGGAACCGAAGGTGACCTACTGATCGCTTAGCCGCATAAGCCAACCTAAGGGCCGCATTCGCGGCCTTTTTTACGCCCATAAAAAAGCCCTCGCGAGCGAGGGCAACGGGGTTCGTCGGATAGGACGACGAGAGGGTCTCTGGGAAATCGGCGTTTGCGTCAGAACTCGGCAGTGGCAGTGACGAGGGTAATCAGCTCTGCAAAGCCGTTCCCAGAGTTGTTATTTGTAAATCTCGGCGGTGGCGTGGTAGTTGCCTTCGTTACGGGCTTCGATCACGCGGTAGGCGGTCGCGCCTTTCGCGTCGGCTTTCTCCGACAACGCCTGGCGAATGTCGGTCGGTGCGCCGTCGATACCGCTGACGGTAATGGTGCCGATAGATTGCAGATTGGCGGTCTGATCGTTAGTCACCAACTGGGCGGCAGATGCGCCGAAGGAGATGACGGACAGCAAACCGAGTGCAGCAAGAGTAGTTTTCATGTTCATGATAGCGATCCTTGTTCATAACAGCCTGGAAGGGCTTGGCAGCGATTTTTATTCTTGAAGGCCGTTATGACAGCGTTTGATTCCAGAGAGGTATTGCCCGTTGCCGGGTAATGCCGTTACTTATTTGTAGATTTCAGCGGTCGCGTGGAAGTTGCCGTCGTTGCGCGCTTCGATTACGCGGTAAGCGGTCGCCCCTTTGGCGTCAGCTTTGTCGGACAGCGCCTGGCGAATGTCGGAAGGCGCCGCGGCGACGCCGCTCACGGTGATCACACCGGCGGGCTGCAGTTTTGCGGCCTGGGTTGCATCAACAGATTGTGCTGCGAATGCACCAAAGGAAAGCATGGACAGAACGCTCAGGGTTGCAACGGTAGCTTTAATTTTCATCATCTCACCTCATCGTATTCTTTTATCAGTTCCAACGAACTGTGATTCAGTTCACGAAAATGAGTATACAGCTAGTAACGCGAAAAATTAATAGTTCGCTAACAGTTGCTAGTGAAACTTTAACCTCATGATCCTTATTTTTTATAACCGTAAGGAATAAAAAACGCTCATAAAACGATCTTTTGATGTTAAATTTATGTAATTTCAATAAGGTAAGTGATTTTGACCAAAAGTGCGGAAGCTCACAGTGGGTACTGCTGGTTACATGGAGATGTCATGGAAATGTGTTGTTGCGGGATAAAAAAGCAGTGTTAAACGCGGTTGAAGGCTGGAAAGGTAACGCGAGGGTTAAAGAAGCGCTAACAAAATGCGGTTTACAGCCGCACTTTGTTAGCGCCAGGTTTCACAGCTCTTGTTCGAACACGCTCAAGATCGCTTCATGCAGCTTCTGAGCGGTAAAGCCGTTGGACGGGGTGACGAAAATCGTGTCGTCGCCGGCAATTGTGCCGAGGATACCCTGGGATTTACCCAGTGAGTCGAGCAGGCGGGCGATCAGCTGCGCGGCGCCCGGGCTGGTGTGGATCACCACGACGGCATCGTTATGGTCGACGTCGAGCACCAGATTCTTCAACGGGCTGGTGGTGGTCGGCACGCCGAGTTCGGCAGGAAGGCAATACACCATTTCCATTTTGGCATTGCGCGTACGTACCGCGCCGAACTTGGTCAGCATGCGCGATACTTTGGATTGGTTAATGTTTTCGAAGCCTTCTTCTTGCAGCGCCAAAACGATCTCGCCTTGAGAACTGAATTTTTCTTCTTTCAATAACGCTTTGAACGTCTTGATCAGATCTTCCTGTTTTGCGGGATTACGCATTTTGCACCGTGGAATGTTGATAGTGGAAGTCATGATTATGCATATAGATGAATTTTTATGCAACAAAGGCCGCCCCAAAGAAAATAAAAATGACCGGACGGCGAGGAAAGGGCGGCATTTTAACAAAATCCGGCCGCGATGAATATGCCCTTTTGACGACGGAAAATCGGCCTGCGGTGGTAAATAAAATGTTATTAAAATGATGTTGTTCTGATGTTGCGTAAGGGTGTAATGTAACGGCCGGTTAACTTGCTCGTGAATAACCTCGCACTATTTTTGATTAGTGTGCGCTATGCCCTTCATGCGTAAGCGATTTAATCTAAAATGGGCGCGACAGCGGCCGTTTTATTACACCTGCAGGCAAGAATTGGCTAATTTATTGTTTTGAAAGGTGTAATAACTTAAGGTCCGTAACCAACACATTCACGGCGCTTTATATATTTAAGATAATAAAGGAGTATAGGATGAAAGTTGCAGTTCTCGGTGCTGCTGGCGGTATCGGCCAGGCCCTCGCCCTTCTACTCAAAACCCAGCTTCCTTCAGGTTCTGAACTCTCTCTCTACGACATTGCCCCCGTTACCCCAGGCGTTGCCGTCGACTTAAGCCACATCCCAACCGCAGTTAAAATCAAAGGCTTCAGCGGCGAAGACGCGACTCCGGCTCTGCACGGCGCGGACGTGGTGCTGATTTCCGCCGGCGTGGCCCGTAAGCCTGGCATGGATCGCTCTGACCTGTTCAACGTTAACGCCGGCATCGTGCGTAATCTGATTGAGCAAGTGGCGAAAACTTGCCCGAAAGCCTGCATCGGCATCATCACCAACCCGGTTAACACCACGGTTGCCATCGCGGCGGAAGTGCTGAAAAAAGCCGGCGTTTACGACAAGAACAAACTGTTCGGCGTGACTTCGCTGGATATCATCCGTTCCAACACCTTCGTGGCCGAGCTGAAAGGCAAGCAGCCGGAAGAGTTGAACGTACCGGTGATCGGCGGCCACTCTGGCGTGACCATCCTGCCTCTGCTGTCGCAGATCCCTGGCGTGAGCTTCACCGAGCAGGAAGTGGCGGATCTGACCAAACGCATTCAGAATGCCGGTACCGAAGTGGTGGAAGCCAAAGCCGGCGGCGGATCTGCAACGCTGTCCATGGGTCAGGCGGCCGCCCGTTTCGGTCTGTCTCTGGTGCGTGCGCTGCAGGGCGAGAAAGGCGTTGTGGAATGCGCTTACGTTGAAGGCGACGGCAAATACGCTCGCTTCTTCGCGCAGCCGCTGGTGCTGGGCAAAAACGGCGTTGAAGAACGCAAAGATATCGGCACCCTGAGCGCCTTCGAGCAGAAAGCGCTGAACGAGATGCTGGACGTGCTGCATAAAGATATCGAACTGGGCGAGAAGTTCATCAATAACTGATCGACACCGATAGTCAGCCGATAAACGCCGCCGGACGCTGTTCCGGCGGTTTTTTTTGCTCCGCGTTCACGATTTGATACGTGCTTTGCGATCCAGCAGGCAATCGTTGTGCGGATCGTAATAGCGGCTTGGCCAGATCTCCGAAGGGTGGATGCCTATCGCTTCGGCGATCAGCCATTCCCCCTTCGGCCACGGGCGCGACAGCGCATTGGCCAGCGTCGATGAGCTTAATCCGGCCTTGCGCGACACTGCCGCCAGCGTGGTGCCCTGCTTGCGTAGCGCCGCGATGATATCTGCCGGATGCCAATCTGGGTTCCTTGAATTCATGTTTACATTCCTTTTCTGATTAGCCAAAGTTGCGTTAGTGGTATAACTAACGGGTCATGGTTAAGCGTTTGAACAACGTGAAACGCTTATTCGGAAATAAGAATACCATTAAATTTCCTAAAAAATACCCAGGTAATTTCCAAAAAACGACATTGCCTACTATTGCCCAGAGATGATGGCTATGAAAAACGAGTGGTTTGCCGCCAAGGAACTGACAGGCATCGCAGGATTACCCTCCTCACCACAGGGAATCAATCTGATGGCCCGACGCGAAGGCTGGATCAGCCGCAGGCGTAAAGGCGTGCAGGGAAAAGCGTTGGAGTACCATATCGACAGCCTGCCTCCAGGCGTGCGTAACCTGCTGGCGCTGAAGGAAGACGGGGCGGCATATGACGTAGAGCGCCAGGATCCCTTGGCGGTCTGGATCGAGTATTACTACCATTTGACGGAGAGCGAGCGCGAGAGAATGGTGGCTTTCCTGATGCGGGAAGGGATCGGCGGCCTGCTGGCGCGTATCGACGAAGAGAGCAATACCTAAGCAGGCCCGCGTGGGCGGGCCTGATGAATGCATTTAGAAATCACGATTTCTTAAAAGTCGCGTTGTACCGCCAAATGGGCCAGGCCCTCCAGCGCTGTTCGGTGCTCTGATGCCGGCAATACCTGCAGCGCGGCGATCGCCTTGTCGGCTTCTTCCTCGGCGCGTTTGCGGGTGTATTCCAGCGAACCGCATTGCTGCATCGCCTGCAGCACCGGCTCCAACAGGTGACGGCCGTTGCCTTGCTCAATCGCGCCGCGGATCATGTCACGCTGGGCGTCGTCGCCGTTGTGCATCGCGTGCAGCAGCGGCAGGGTCGGTTTCCCTTCGTTCAGATCGTCGCCGGTGTTTTTGCCCAGGGTGCTGCCGTCGGCGCTGTAGTCGAGCAGATCGTCGATCAGCTGGAAAGCGGTGCCGAGGTAGCGGCCATAATCTTGCAGCGCCTGTTCTTGCTCAGCGCTGGCGCCGGACAGGATCGCCGACGATTGCGCCGCCGCTTCAAACAGACGGGCGGTTTTGCTGTAGATCACCCGCATATAACTTTCTTCGCTGATGTCGGGATCGTGCACGTTCATCAACTGCAGCACTTCACCTTCGGCGATGACGTTGACCGCCTCCGACATCAGCGCCAGCACGCGCAGGGATTCCAGGCTGGTCATCATCTGGAAGGCGCGGGTATAGATAAAGTCGCCGACCAGCACGCTGGCGGCGTTGCCGAACGCCGCGTTGGCGGTGGCTTTGCCGCGGCGCATGTCCGATTCGTCGACGACGTCGTCATGCAGCAGCGTGGCGGTATGAATGAATTCGATCAGGGCGGCGACGGTGACGTGCTTGTTGCCTTCGTAGCCCAACGCCCGCGCCGCCAGGACGGCGATCATCGGCCGGATGCGCTTACCGCCACCGCTGATAATGTAATAGCCAAGCTGATTGATGAGCGTGACATCGGAATTCAGCTGTTCGAGAATTGTTGCGTTCACGGCCGCCATATCTTGCGCGGTTAACTCGGTAATTTGCTCTAGGTTCATTGTGTTTTTTTTCAGCTGTGTTTCTCTTCACCGCGTTGAGATCGCTGCTCACATCGGTACATGGCGGTAACTGTCCCTATGATTGTACTTGAAAAACGGTTCAGATAAACGCCACGAAAGAAACTGCGCTTTTTTTCTTCTTTTTTCTCCTTCTGGTCTTATTCTGCTCTTGTCATGCGCCGCTTTTTTGCGTAGAATTCGCGCCCTATTGTGAATATTTATAGCGCGCTCTGAACTAACACAGTCGGGCACGCGGAAAGCGGAGTTTTATATGTACGCGGTTTTCCAAAGTGGTGGTAAACAACACCGAGTAAGCGAAGGTCAGACCGTTCGCTTGGAAAAGCTGGACATCGCAACTGGTGAAGCGGTTGAGTTTGACCAGATTCTGATGATCGCTAATGGCGAAGATATCAAAATCGGCGTTCCTTTCGTCGATGGCGGCAAGATCAAAGCTGAAGTCGTTGCTCACGGTCGTGGCGAGAAAATTAAAATCGTTAAGTTTCGTCGTCGTAAACACCACCGTAAGCAGCAGGGCCACCGTCAGTGGTTCACTGACGTTAAAATCACCGGCATCAGCGCTTAAGTTAGGAGAGCGGATTAATGGCACACAAAAAGGCTGGCGGCTCGACTCGTAACGGTCGCGATTCAGAAGCTAAACGTCTGGGCGTAAAACGCTTTGGCGGCGAAGCAGTACTGGCAGGCAGCATCATCGTTCGTCAGCGCGGCACCAAATTCCACGCTGGTACCAACGTGGGTTGCGGCAAAGACCACACTCTGTTTGCTTTGAAAGACGGTAAAGTCAAATTCGAAGTTAAAGGCCCGAGCAATCGTAAATTCATCAGCATCGAAGCTGAATAATTTTTCGAGCCTTACGAAATAGATGTAAGCCCCGCAATTCGTTGCGGGGCTTTTTACATTTATGGGTTGCCTGAGGGCAGGCCCGTCAGCGTTGGCGAAGGTGATATGGATACGAAGCAGCAGGTCGGCGTTGGCATTTCTCTGGCGTTAACCACGGCGGTTTGCTGGGGCGCGTTGCCGATCGCGATGAAAGAAGTGTTGGTGGTGATGGAGCCGTTTACCGTTGTCTGGTATCGCTTTACCATGGCCGCCATCGGTTTGGGCGTGATCCTTGCGGTGCGCGGCAAGCTGCCGCCGCTGACGATGTTCCGCCAGCCGCGTTGGCTGCTGCTGTTGGCGATCGCGACGGCGGGGCTGCTGGGCAACTTTGTGTTCTTCAGCTCCTCGCTGCAATACCTGAGCCCGACGGCTTCGCAGGTGATTGGCCAGCTGTCGCCAGTCGGTATGATGTTCGCCAGCGTGCTGATTTTAAAAGAACGCATGCGCATCACCCAGGTCATTGGTGCCCTGATGCTGATTTGCGGGCTGATGCTGTTTTTCAACGTCAGTCTGATAGAGATCTTCACCCGGCTGACGGACTACACGCTGGGCGTCATGCTGGGCGTGTGTGCGGCGATGGTCTGGGTGAGCTATGGCGTGGCGCAGAAGGTGTTGCTGCGCCGGCTGGCTTCGCCGCAGATCCTGGTTATGTTGTACACTTTATGTGCGATTGCATTGTTCCCTCTGGCCAAACCCGAGGTGATTTTCCAGCTTAGCGGCTGGCAATTGGCGTGCCTGCTGTTTTGCGGCGCCAACACGCTGATCGGCTATGGCGCGCTGGCAGAAGCGATGGCGCGCTGGCAGGCGGCGCAGGTGAGCGCGTTGGTTACGCTGACCCCGCTGTTTACCCTGCTGTTTTCAGATTTATTGGCGCTGGCTTGGCCCCAGGCATTCGCCATGCCGACGCTGAACATCGTCGGCTATGTCGGTGCGTTTGTGGTTGTGGCGGGCGCCATGTTTTCCGCAATTGGTCACCGGTGGTGGCCGCGACGGGCAGACCCCCCCCTGGTTGCTCCTTTGAAGCAGCCCGGTGAATGATTTACGGAGACGGTAAATGAAGTTTGTAGATGAAGCAGCGATTCTGGTCGTTGCAGGCGACGGCGGCAACGGGTGCGTCAGCTTCCGCCGCGAAAAATATATCCCGAACGGTGGGCCTGACGGCGGTGACGGCGGCGACGGCGGCGACGTCTACCTGCTGGCGGACGAGAACCTTAACACCCTGATCGACTACCGCTTTGAGAAGTCTTTCCGCGCCGAGCGCGGCCAGAATGGCCAGAGCCGCGATTGTACCGGCAAACGCGGTAAAGACGTCATCATCAAGGTGCCGGTCGGCACGCGCGTGAAGGATCAGGGCACCGGCGAGATCCTCGGCGACATGACCCGCCACGAGCAGAAGCTGATGGTCGCCAAAGGCGGCTGGCACGGTCTGGGCAACACCCGTTTCAAATCTTCGGTCAACCGCGCGCCGCGTCAGAAGACGCTGGGTACCGCCGGCGAAGCGCGTGACCTGTTGCTGGAGCTGTTGCTGCTGGCCGATGTGGGCATGCTGGGGCTGCCGAACGCCGGCAAATCGACCTTCATCCGCGCGGTGTCCGCCGCCAAGCCGAAGGTGGCCGATTATCCGTTCACCACGCTGGTGCCGAGCCTGGGCGTGGTGCGCATGGACCACGAGCAGAGCTTTGTGGTCGCCGACATTCCGGGGCTGATCGAGGGCGCTTCGGAAGGCGCCGGTCTGGGTATTCGTTTCCTGAAACACCTGGAGCGTTGCCGCGTGCTGCTGCACCTGGTGGACATCGCGCCGATCGACGAATCCGATCCGGTGGAAAACGCCAAAGTCATTATCAACGAGTTGAACCAATACAGCGAAAATCTGGCGCAGAAGCCGCGCTGGCTGGTGTTCAACAAAATTGATGTGATTGGTGAGGAAGAAGCCGCCGAACGCGCCAAGGCGATTGTGGAAGGCATGGGCTGGGAAGGGAAGTACTACATGATCTCCGCCGCCAACCGCGAAGGCGTCAATGCGCTGTGCTGGGACGTGATGAACTTCATCAACACCCAGCCGAAAGCGATGGCGATCGAAGAAAGCGCACCGGAAAAAGTCGAATTCATGTGGGATGACTACCACCGCGAGCAAATCGCGGAAGTGGAAGCCGAAGCGGAAGATGACTGGGATGACGACTGGGACGAAGACGACGACGAAGGCGTCGAAATCATTTACCAGAAGTAATTCGGTGATAAAGGGCTCAGCAACGCTGGGCCCTTATTATTTGAGCGCCTTTTCCGGCAGCCAGCACTGGGCATTCAGGCCGCGCGCATCGCGGCGGTTTTCCAGCGTCAAACGCCCCTGGTGCAGTTGCGCGATGCGGATTACGATATTCAGGCCCAGTCCGCTGCCGCCGTAGCGTTGATCCATGCGGCGAAACGCCTGCGTCAGTTCCCCGACCATCTCTTCCTTGATTCCCGGGCCATCGTCGATGACCTGCAGCAGATAGCCGTTGTCTTGCGGCGTTAACCGCACCTGTATCGCGCCGCCTTCCGGGCCGTAACGGTGGGCGTTTTCGACCAGGTTGCGCAGCAGCAGCCGCAGCAGCACCGGATCGCCGTTCACGGTGGCAGCAGCCGGCAATTGCCAGCCCAGCGTCTGCTCGCGTTGGGCGGTCATTTCGTCGAGCTCTTCACGCAGCGGCTGGATCACATCAGCCACCCAATCGAAATGCTGATAATGGCCGCTGGCGAAGTCTTGCCCGGCGCGCGACAGCATCAGCAACTGCTCGACGGTGTGCATCAGCTGATCGATGCGGGCGATCAGCGCCTGGCTGCCCTTGACGCCCTGCTTTTCCATCAGTTCCAGGTGCAGGCGGATGCCGGCCAGCGGCGTGCGCAGCTCGTGGGCGGCGTCGGCAGTGAACAGGCGTTCCTGTTGAATGGTGTTATCCAGCCGTGAAAACAGCTGATTGAGTGCATTGGTGACCGCCACCATTTCCTGACTGTCGCTGGTGATTGGCAGCGGCGTCAGGTTATCGGCAGAGCGTTTTTCCAGCCGTTGCTGCAGTTGGTTGAGTGGGCGGATGATCCAACTGATGGCCCAAAACGACGCCAACAGCGTGACGATCATCATGATCAGCGAAGGCGCCAACAGCGACGCGATGGCCTCGGCGATCTCGGTATCGACGCGTTCGGTACGCACTTTGGCGGACAGGGTTTCGTCCACCAGGAAGCTGATCTGCTCCTGGCTTTCGTGCCACAGCCAGAAGGCGCTGATGAGTTGCGTGACCAGCAGGATCAGCGCCAGCATCAGCAGCAGGCGGCGGCGCATGCTGATCATGACGAGGGTTCCAGGCGGTAGCCGATGCCGCGCACGGTGCGGATGCGATCCTTGCCCAGTTTGCGGCGCAGGTTGTGGATATGCACTTCCAGGGTGTTGGAACCTAAATCATCTTGCCAGGTGTAGAGATCCTGCTGCAGGAGTTCGCGGTTGACCGTCTGCCCGGCACGCATGATCAGGCGCGCCAGAATGGCGAACTCTTTCGGCGTGACCTCCACCGGCTGCTGTTGCAGATAGACCTGCTGGCTGGAGAGATTCAACTGCAGGTCATCCACCTGCATCAGATTGTCGCTGTGGCCCTGGTAGCGCCGCAGGAGAGCGCGCACGCGCGCCTGTAGCTCAACCAGCGCGAAGGGTTTGACCAGGTAGTCGTCGGCGCCGGCGTCCAGCCCATCGACGCGGTCTTCCAGGGCGTCGCGGGCGGTCAGGATCAGCACCGGCAGATCGATCTGCTGGCGGCGCCACTGCCGCAGCAGCGCTGCGCCGTCCATGTCCGGCAGGCCGAGATCCAGGATCACCATGCTGTATTGGCTGGTGATGAGCAGGCTGCTGGCCTCCGCCGCTGTGGCGGCGCAGTCGCACACGTAGCCTTCACCGGTCAGCGCCAGCGCCAGCCCTTGTTGCAGCAGTTCATCATCTTCAACGACCAGCAGCTTCATGGCGATCCTCAGTTGTTTTGGTAAATATCCCGATACAGGCGGCTTTCGAAACGCACCAGCGGCGCACGGCGCTGTTTCTGATCTTCCGGTGGCACGGCGTAGCCGGAGAGATACTGCACGAAGGCCATGCGCTGGCCGCTGGCGGTAGTGATGAAACCCGCCAGGTTGTAGACGCCCTGCAGCGCGCCGGTCTTGGCCGACACCTTGCCGTCTACGCCGGCCTCATGCAGGCCGCCGCGGTAGCGCAGGGTGCCGTCATAGCCGGACAGCGGCAGCATCGAGATAAAGTTCAGCTCGTTGTCGTGCTGCGCGATGTACTGCAGCGCCTGCATCATGGTCGCCGGGGCCAGCAGGTTGTGGCGCGACAGGCCGGAACCGTCGGCGATGATGGTGTTGCCCAGATCGATGCCGGCCTTCTGGCGCAGCACCTGCCGTACCGCATCGGAACCGGCTCGCCAGGTGCCCGGCACGCCGAAGCGTTCGTGGCCGATGGTGCGGAAGACGGTATCGGCGATCATGTTGTCCGATTTCTTCAGCATGATTTTCAACAGATCGTGCAGCGGCGCCGACTGGGTTTGTGCGATCACCGTGCCGGTGATGCCGGGGCGCGTCTGGCGTTTCAAATGCCCGTCGATCTGGATGTCGGCCTGCTTCAGCTCGTCTTTCAGGATGGCGCCCGCATAGCTGGCACCGTCCTGGATGGCGAAGGCCAACGGCAGCGGTTCGCTGCGCTGCGTCAGGCAGCCGGTCAGGGTAAAGCGGTTCAGCTCGCCCGGCACCACGTCCAGTTCGCAGTATTGCGCGTCTGCGGATCCGCGCGCCAGGGTGCGCACCTGGCTAAACATATTGACCGGATAATAGGAGGCGACGCGGATAAACGCCATGTCGCCCGGGTTCGGCGCGCTGTACAGCGAGACCGAGAAACAGTTGCGATCGACGATGGCGGCGGCCGGCGGCGCGCTGAAGCACTGCGTCAGATCGTTCCACGGCCAACCAGGCGCCTTGTCATGGCTGGCGAAGACCGAGGTATCGACCAGCACGTCGCCGCTGATTTGGCGCACGCCCTGCTTCTTCAGGACGGCCACCATATTGCGCAGGCTCTGACGTTTGAAGGTCGGATCGCCGCTGAAGCGGGCGATCAGGTTGCCGCGCAGCACGCCGTCGCGGATATCGCCCTGGCTCTCCAGCGTGGTGGTGAAACGGTAATCGGGCCCGAGTTGCAGCAATGCCGCCAGCGCCGTCAGCACTTTTTGGGTACTGGCCGGCAGCGCCATCTGCTGAGAGTGATAATCGATCGTCGGCGCACCGGCACCGATCTTCTGAACGACCAGGGCAAGGTTGGCCCCATCAGGCAGATATTGTGTGTACTCTTCAACCGGGGCCGCATTCGCATTCAGAACAAATGCGCAAGCCAATGCACTGACAATTCGTGAAAAACGCATAATCTCGGGATAACAGCTGGATAACGTGCCGTCATACTACGGTGCAATCAGGGAAAAAGTAAACGATGACCCTCAAGGAACTCTAGGCTAAAATGCGTATCAAAATGCAAAACCGATCTTGGCTTGGGCCCCGTTCCGAGTCAGGTTTCTTTTGTTTGTCGCCTGGAGGCGGGGGGCGGAATGCCAACCGTGTTTTCATACGAATACGTCAGGATGACGGTTATTTGAACAGGAAAGATTTAGAGGTATTTATACGATGAACCAAATTCCGATGACCTTGTTTGGCGCTGAAAAACTGCGCGAAGAGCTCGAATATCTGAAAAGCGTGCGCCGCCCGAAAATCATTGCGGATATCGCTGAAGCGCGTGAACACGGCGACTTGAAAGAAAATGCCGAGTACCATGCCGCCCGCGAACAGCAGGGTTTCTGCGAAGGCCGCATTCAGGAGATCGAAGCCAAGCTGTCCAATGCGCAGGTGATCGATATCACCAAGATGCCGAACACCGGTCGGGTGATCTTCGGTGCCACCGTATCGGTGATGAATCTGGACAGCGAAGAAGAAGTGACTTACCGCATCGTTGGCGACGATGAGGCCGATTTCAAGAAAAATCTGATTTCGGTAAACTCGCCGATGGCGCGCGGCCTGATCGGCAAAGAGCAAGACGATGTGGTGGTGATCAAAACCCCTGGCGGCGACGTGGAATACGAGATCCTGAAGGTCGAGTATCTCTGATCGGGACCGTTGGTCATTAATGCGCCAGCGTTTTGTAAAGATAGGAAAAAGGCCGCAAGCGGCCTTTTATCTTGGTCAGGCGCATGGCACCTTTTCGTTAACCTGATGGTTATTAACGCGGTAGACTGATCTTGCGCTCTTTCGACGGGCGGTAAAGAATAAGTGTACTGCCGATAACTTGCACATTGCAGGCGCCCGTTTCACGCACGATAGCGTCGGCGATCAGGGTCTTGGTTTCGCGATCTTCAGCGGCGATTTTTACCTTGATCAGCTCATGATGCTCCAGAGCCTGTTCAATTTCAGCCAGCACCCCTTCGGTAAGACCGTTATTGCCCAGCATCACCACCGGTTTTAACGGATGCGCCAGGCCTTTCAGGTGCTGTTTTTGTTTATTATTCAGATTCATTGTCTTTTTTGCTTAAGTTGGGATTGAAAACGGTACATTCTACCGCCATCTCATGTATAT
Organism: Serratia sp. BNK-33-b; assembly: GCF_048684565.1. Taxonomy (NCBI): domain Bacteria; kingdom Pseudomonadati; phylum Pseudomonadota; class Gammaproteobacteria; order Enterobacterales; family Yersiniaceae; genus Serratia; species Serratia sp. BNK-33-b. Next base: position 4,426,112 of record NZ_JBLQTZ010000001.1, on the reverse strand, counting down.
CACCAAATCGGTCTTCACCGGTGTGAGTCTACGTGAGCAGCGACCCTGACATAAGACTCTTTTTATGATAGTTGGAAAACGAGATGGCTAATAAAAAGCGTTCGGCTAGCTCCAGTCGCTGGTTACAAGAACACTTTAGCGATAAATATGTACAGCAGGCGCAGAAAAAGGGACTGCGTTCCCGTGCCTGGTTTAAACTTGATGAAATACAGCAGAGCGACAAACTGTTCAAACCGGGCATGACCGTGGTTGACCTGGGCGCCGCACCGGGCGGCTGGTCGCAGTATGTGGTCACCCAAATCGGCGGTACCGGGCGCATCATCGCCTGTGATATTTTGCCAATGGATCCTATCGTTGGCGTCGATTTCCTTCAGGGCGATTTCCGTGATGAACTGGTGCTGAAGGCACTGTTGGAACGAGTAGGCGAGAGTAAGGTTCAGGTGGTCATGTCCGATATGGCCCCGAATATGAGTGGCACCCCGGCGGTCGATATTCCAAGGTCGATGTATCTGGTGGAGTTGGCGCTGGATATGTGTCGTGATGTCCTCGCACCAGGCGGAAGTTTCCTGGTGAAGGTGTTCCAGGGAGATGGCTTTGACGAGTACCTACGGGAAATTCGCTCCCTGTTTACGAAGGTTAAGATTCGTAAGCCAGACGCTTCCCGCGCCCGTTCGCGCGAAGTGTACATTGTAGCGACAGGGCGCAAACTGTAGTACCCTAACGCTGTTTGTTAACACAGTTGTAAGATGAGGTTAATCCCTTGAGTGACATGGCGAAAAACCTAATTCTCTGGTTAGTCATCGCGGTAGTGTTGATGTCTGTATTCCAGAGCTTTGGGCCCAGCGAGTCGAATGGCCGTAGGGTGGATTACTCTACCTTCATGTCCGAACTGACCCAGGACCAGGTTCGCGAAGCGCGAATCAACGGACGTGAAATTAACGTTACCAAGAAAGACAGTAACAAATACACGACCTACATCCCTGTCAACGATCCTAAGTTGCTGGATACGTTGTTAACGAAGAATGTGAAAGTGGTCGGCGAGCCGCCTGAAGAGCCGAGCCTGCTGGCTTCTATCTTTATCTCCTGGTTCCCGATGCTGTTGCTGATCGGGGTCTGGATCTTCTTTATGCGGCAAATGCAGGGCGGCGGCGGCAAGGGCGCGATGTCCTTCGGCAAGAGCAAGGCCCGCATGCTGACGGAAGACCAGATCAAGACCACTTTCGCCGATGTCGCCGGGTGTGACGAAGCGAAAGAAGAGGTGAGCGAACTGGTGGAATACCTGCGCGAACCGAGCCGTTTCCAGAAGCTGGGCGGCAAGATCCCGAAAGGCGTGCTGATGGTTGGCCCGCCGGGGACCGGTAAAACGCTGTTGGCGAAAGCGATCGCCGGCGAAGCGAAGGTGCCGTTCTTCACCATTTCCGGTTCCGACTTCGTCGAAATGTTCGTCGGCGTGGGCGCATCCCGCGTGCGTGACATGTTCGAACAAGCGAAGAAAGCCGCGCCGTGCATCATCTTCATCGATGAAATCGACGCCGTCGGCCGCCAGCGTGGCGCCGGCCTGGGTGGCGGTCACGATGAGCGCGAGCAGACCCTGAACCAGATGCTGGTTGAGATGGACGGTTTCGAAGGCAACGAGGGCATCATCGTCATCGCGGCGACCAACCGTCCGGACGTGCTTGACCCCGCGCTGCTGCGCCCGGGCCGTTTCGACCGTCAGGTCGTGGTCGGGCTGCCGGATGTGCGTGGCCGTGAGCAGATCCTGAAGGTGCACATGCGCCGCGTGCCGTTGGCTGCCGACATCGACGCCTCCGTCATTGCGCGCGGTACGCCGGGCTTCTCCGGTGCCGACCTGGCCAACCTGGTCAACGAAGCGGCGCTGTTCGCCGCCCGCGGCAACAAGCGCGTGGTGTCGATGGTGGAGTTCGAGAAAGCCAAAGACAAGATCATGATGGGTGCGGAACGTCGCTCCATGGTGATGACCGAAGCGCAGAAAGAGTCGACCGCGTATCACGAAGCGGGCCACGCCATCATCGGCCGCCTGGTTCCTGAACACGATCCGGTACACAAAGTGACCATCATTCCTCGTGGCCGTGCGCTTGGCGTGACCTTCTTCCTGCCGGAAGGGGATGCGATCAGCGCCAGCCGTCAGAAGCTGGAGAGCCAAATCTCCACCCTGTACGGCGGCCGTCTGGCGGAAGAGATCATCTACGGGCCGGAAAAAGTCTCTACCGGTGCGTCGAACGACATCAAAGTGGCGACCTCCATCGCCCGCAACATGGTGACCCAATGGGGCTTCTCCGAGAAGCTGGGGCCACTGCTGTATGCGGAAGAAGAGGGTGAAGTGTTCCTGGGCCGCTCCGTGGCCAAGGCGAAGCACATGTCGGATGAAACCGCGCGTATCATCGACCAGGAAGTGAAGTCGCTGATCGAACGTAACTACACGCGTGCTCGCTCGCTGCTGATGGAAAACATGGACATCCTGCACTCGATGAAGGATGCGCTGATGAAGTATGAAACCATCGATGCGCCGCAGATCGACGATCTGATGAACCGCAAAGACGTGCGTCCGCCGGCGGGCTGGGACGATGCGAACAAAGGCAACAGCTCCGACAACGGCGGCACCCCGAAAGCCCCGACGCCGGTAGATGAGCCGCGCACCCCAACGCCGGGCAACACCATGTCCGAACAGCTCGACAAGTAAGAACGGCTGTGTAATAACATCAAACCCCGGTACGCCGGGGTTTTTTTTGCCCGGCGGGCAGTGAACCAGGCAACAGTAAGGTGAAACAACATGCAGTTAACCGTGCGCGACATGACGCTCAACCTCTCTCATCCACAGGTGATGGGCATCCTCAACGTGACGCCGGATTCGTTTTCCGACGGCGGTCGCCACAACACGCTGAATCAGGCGTTGCTGCACGCGCATGCGCTGATTTCGGCCGGCGCTACGATGATTGATATCGGCGGCGAGTCGACAAGGCCGGGGGCGGCGGAGGTGAGTGAAGAGGAAGAATTGGAACGGGTCGTGCCGGTGGTGGAAGCGCTGGCGCAGCGTTTCGAAGTCTTCATCTCGGTCGATACCTCGAAAGCGGGCGTGATCCGCGAATCGGCGCACGCCGGCGCGCATCTGATCAACGACATTCGTTCGCTGCAGGAGCCGGGTGCCCTGGCGGCGGCGGCGGAAAGCGGCCTGCCGGTCTGCCTGATGCACATGCAGGGGCAGCCGCGTACCATGCAACAGGCACCGCACTACGACGATCTGATCGCCGACGTTCAGGCGTTTTTCGAACACCATATCCAGCGCTGTAACGAGGCAGGGATAACAAATCAGAAATTGCTGCTCGACCCAGGCTTCGGTTTCGGTAAAAATTTGGCGCACAACTATCAGCTTCTGGCCCGGTTGTCGGAGTTTCATCGTTTTGGTTTGCCGCTGTTGGTCGGCATGTCGCGCAAATCGATGATTGGACAACTGTTGAACGTACCGCCGGATCAACGGGTTATCGGCAGCGTGGCCTGCGCGGTGATCGCGGCGATGCAGGGTGCGCAGATTGTCAGAGTGCATGACGTTAAAGAAACCGTCGAGGCGATGCGTGTCGTCGAGGCAACACTTTCAGCTAAGGGACAGTAGAAACATGAGCGAGCGCAAATATTTTGGCACCGACGGCATCCGTGGCAAGGTCGGGGACAGCCCCATCACGCCGGACTTCGTGCTGAAGCTGGGCTGGGCGGCCGGTAAGGTGCTGGCGCGTCACGGTTCCCGCAAGATCATCATCGGAAAGGATACGCGCATCTCCGGCTATATGCTGGAGTCCGCGCTGGAAGCCGGCCTGGCGGCCGCCGGATTGTCCGCGTCCTTCACCGGGCCGATGCCCACGCCGGCGGTGGCTTATTTGACGCGTACCTTCCGGGCTGAAGCGGGCATTGTCATTTCCGCTTCGCATAACCCGTTCTATGACAACGGCATCAAGTTTTTCTCGATCGACGGCGCCAAGCTGCCGGACAATGTCGAAGAAGCGATCGAGGCCGAAATGGAAAAACCGCTGACCTGCGTGGAGTCCGCGGAGCTGGGTAAAGCCAGCCGCATCATCGACGCCGCCGGTCGCTATATCGAATTCTGCAAAGGCACCTTCCCGAGCGAGCTGAGTCTGAAAGGGCTGAAAATCGTGGTCGACTGCGCCAACGGCGCGACTTACCACATCGCGCCGAGCGTGCTGCGCGAGCTGGGCGCCACGGTGATCGCCATCGGCGTTGAGCCGGACGGCATGAACATCAACGAGAAATGCGGCGCTACCGATGTACGTCAGCTGCAGGAGCGCGTGCTGCAGGAAAAAGCGCACGTTGGCCTGGCGTTCGACGGCGACGGCGACCGCGTGATGATGGTGGATCACCTGGGCAACAAGGTGGACGGCGATCAGATCTTGTACATCATCGCCCGCGAAGGCCTGCGTCAGGGGCAGCTGCGCGGTGGCGCGGTCGGCACCCTGATGAGCAATATGGGGCTGGAACTGGCGCTGAAACAGCTGGGCATTCCGTTCGCTCGCGCCAAAGTGGGCGACCGTTACGTGCTGGAGAAGTTGCAGGAGTTGGGCTGGCGCATCGGTGCGGAAAACTCCGGCCATGTGATCCTGCTGGACAAAACCACCACCGGCGATGGCATCGTGGCCGGGTTGCAGGTGCTGACCGCCATGGTGCGCAACCACATGAGCCTGCATGACCTGTGCAGCGGCATGAAGCTGTTGCCGCAGATCCTGGTCAACGTGCGTTTCGCCGGCGATCACAATCCGCTGGAATCTGAAGCGGTGCGCAAGGTCACCGAACAGGTGGAAGCCGAGCTGGCCGGCCGCGGCCGGGTGCTGCTGCGTAAATCGGGCACCGAGCCGCTGATCCGCGTGATGGTGGAGGGCGAGGACGAGCAGCAGGTGACCGCGCTGGCACATCGCATCGCCGACGCGGTGAAATCCGCAGGTTAAAACAGACAGTTAGCCACCGGGCTTGGCATCGCTGAGCCCGAATAGACGATTGTTGGCGTTTTTTTCCGCAAACGCGCCGGCGGCTGCAAATTGCCCTTGCGCGGGTTGGCGGCTTTGGTTAGTATTCACACCCGCTTCAGTAGGCAGTTTATAAACACGCCTGCTTGATGAGTGTGAAGCATTTGGCATGCGGTGAGGCCGCAAGGATACGGGTACTACTATGTACGAAGCTCTTCTGGTAATTTTCCTGCTGATTTCAATCGGGCTGGTTGCTCTGATTATGTTGCAGCAAGGTAAAGGCGCTGATATGGGAGCCTCTTTCGGAGCAGGTGCATCAGGCACGTTGTTCGGTTCGAGTGGTTCCGGTAACTTTATGACCCGCATGACTGCTGTATTGGCGACGCTGTTCTTCGTCATCAGCCTGATTTTGGGCAACCTCAGCAGCAACCAAAGCAAGAAAGGCAGCGAGTGGGAAAATCTGGGTCAGCCGGTGAAAACTGAGCAGACAACCGCGCCGGCAGCACCTGCCAAGCCGAGCAGCGATATCCCGCAGTAAGCCGTAAAAGTTTGTAAACGGTGGTTGTGAACTCGAAAGAACAACGGCCGTTAGCAGTAAGAATCAGTACCGAGGTGGTGGAATTGGTAGACACGCTACCTTGAGGTGGTAGTGCCCTAACGGGCTTGTGGGTTCGAGTCCCATCCTCGGTACCAAATCCCAGAGATAACTTGCAATTTTGCGATTATCGGCGTAGTATTTGCCACGTTTTCGGACGCGGGGTGGAGCAGCCTGGTAGCTCGTCGGGCTCATAACCCGAAGGTCGTCGGTTCAAATCCGGCCCCCGCAACCACTTTCCTTTAAGTGTTTATTTTCAAATACACTTTTCGATTGAAATCCGCTTTTCTCGATCATCATTTGAAAATGACACTTGCTCGAAAGTTGTACCGAGGCCGCCTAGCGGCAAACAGGGTCCAGTTGCATAAAGCCCCGATTTTTCGGGGTTTTTTGTTATTTGGCAACAGAATCACTGGGCTATTTAGCCCTTTTTTTATGTCTTGGGGGTGGGCTTGTCCACATTAGAGCAACAGTTAACAGAGATGCTTTCGGCACCGGTAGAAGCGTTGGGCTTTGAGCTTGTAGGCATCGAATTCATTCGTGCGCGCCAATCGACGCTCCGCATCTATATTGATAGTGATAACGGCATCAATGTTGATGATTGCGCTGATGTCAGCCACCAGGTCAGCGCTGTATTGGACGTCGAAGATCCAATCACGGTCGCTTACAACTTGGAAGTCTCCTCTCCTGGCCTTGATCGCCCGATGTTCACCGCAGAGCACTATACGCGTTTCCTCGGTGAAGAAGTCAGCCTGGTCCTGCGCATGGCGGTACAGAACCGTCGCAAGTGGCAGGGTATTATCAAGTCTGTCGAAGGCGAGATGATCACGGTTACTGTGGAAGGGAAAGATGAAGTGTTCGCGCTGAGCAACATCCAGAAAGCGAACCTGGTACCCCACTTTTAAAGTTTGGAAGAGGCAACTAGGATGAACAAAGAGATTCTGGCTGTTGTTGAAGCAGTTTCCAATGAAAAATCCCTTCCGCGCGAGAAGATTTTCGAAGCGCTGGAAACTGCATTAGCCACCGCAACCAAGAAAAAATACGAGCAGGAAATCGACGTGCGCGTCAGCATTGACCGCAGAACCGGCGATTTCGATACCTTCCGCCGTTGGGTCGCCGTAGACGAAGTGACGCAGCCAACGCGTGAAATCACGCTGGAAGCCGCTCAGTTTGAAGATCCGAGCATCGAGCTCGGCGGCTACGTCGAAGATCAGATCGAATCCGTGACCTTCGACCGCATCACCACCCAAACCGCCAAGCAGGTTATCGTGCAGAAAGTGCGCGAGGCCGAGCGCGCGATGGTGGTCGACGCTTTCCGTGAACACGAAGGTGAGATCGTCACCGGCGTGGTGAAGAAAGTGAACCGTGACAGCATCGCGCTGGATCTGGGCAACAACGCCGAAGCGGTGATTGGCCGTGAAGACATGCTGCCGCGCGAAAACTTCCGTCCGGGCGACCGCATTCGTGGCGTACTGTACGCCGTGCGTCCTGAGGCCCGCGGCGCGCAGCTGTTCGTCAGCCGTTCCAGCCCGGAAATGCTGAAAGAACTGTTCCGCATCGAAGTGCCGGAAATCGGCGAAGAAGTGATTGAAATCAAAGCGGCAGCCCGCGATCCTGGCTCCCGTGCGAAAATTGCAGTGAAAACCAACGACAAGCGCATCGACCCGGTCGGCGCCTGCGTAGGTATGCGCGGTGCGCGCGTTCAGGCCGTGTCGAGCGAGCTCGGCGGCGAACGCATCGACATCATCCTGTGGGATGATAATCCAGCGCAATTCGTCATCAACGCCATGGCGCCGGCCGACGTCGCGTCGATCGTGGTAGATGAAGATAACTGCACCATGGATATCGCCGTTGAAGCCAGCAACCTGGCACAGGCGATCGGCCGTAACGGCCAAAACGTGCGTTTGGCTTCCCAGCTGCTGAAACAACACCGCGGCGACGATCGTTGGGAACTGAACGTGATGACGGCGGACGACCTGCAGGCCAAGCACCAGGCCGAGGCTCATGCCGCTATTGATACCTTCACCAAGTATCTTGATATCGACGAAGATTTCGCCACCGTACTGGTTGAAGAAGGCTTCTCCACGCTGGAAGAGCTGGCCTACGTGCCGATCAAAGAGCTGTTGGAAATCGACGGTCTGGATGAAGATACGGTTGAAGCATTGCGCGAACGCGCCAAAGCTGCATTGACCACGCTGGCCCTGGCACAAGAAGAAAGCCTGGGCGACAACAAACCGGCCGACGATTTGCTCAACCTGCCGGGTCTTGAGCGCAGCATGGCCTTTAAACTGGCCGCGCGTGGGGTTTGTACGCTGGAAGATCTTGCCGAGCAGGGTGTTGACGATCTGGCTGATATTGAAGGGCTTAGCGACGAGCAAGCCGGCGAGCTGATCATGGCTGCGCGCAATATCTGTTGGTTTGGCGACAACGCGTAATAACTGTAGCAGGAAGGAACAGCATGACGACAGATGTAACCGTAAAATCGCTGGCAGCAGAGATTCAGACTCCGGTTGATCGCCTGGTACAGCAGTTTGCTGATGCAGGGATCAACAAGTCCGAGTCGGACTCTGTTACCCAGCAAGAAAAAGAAACATTGCTGGCGCACCTGAACCGTGAACACGGCAGCGCGCCGGGTAAACTCACTTTGCAGCGCAAAACGCGCAGCACCTTGAATATCCCGAGCACCGGCGGTAAAAGTAAATCGGTGCAAATTGAGGTCCGCAAGAAACGCACTTATGTAAATCGCGATACGCAGGAAGCCCAGTTGGCTGAAGCGGCAGAGCAGGCACAGCGTGAAGCGGAAGAGCAGGCACGGCGCGAAGCGGAAGAGCTCGCAAAACGCGAAGCGGAAGCGAAGCGCGCAGCCGAAGAGCAAGCCAAACGTGAGGCCGCGGAGATTGCTAAGCGTAATTCAGCGGAAAAAGAAAAAGTGACCAATCAACATACCGACGAAATGACCAAGCCAGCTCAGGCGGAAAAAGCACGCCGTGAAGCCGAAGCCGCTGAACTGAAACGCAAAGCGGAAGAGGAAGTGCGCCGCAAGGTTGAAGAGGAAGCCAAGCGCGTGGCGGAAGAAGCCCGTCGCATGGCCGAAGAGAACGGCGAGAAGTGGGCCCAGGCAGACGCGGCAAGCGCCGCGGTTGAAAGCGCCGACTATCACGTGACCACCTCTCAGCACGCCCGTGCCGCAGAAGATGAAAACGACGCCAAAGTTGAAGGCGATCGTCGCAGCCGCACCCGCGGCGGCAAAGCGACCAAGCAGAAGAAAGGCAACAAGCTGTCCGAATCCAAAGCGGATCGCGAAGAAGCGCGCGCCGTTACCCGTGGCGGTAAAGGCAAACGCAAACCTAGCGCTCTGCAGCAGGGCTTCAACAAGCCGGCGCAGGTGGTTAACCGCGACGTGGTGATCGGCGAAACCATCACCGTGGCCGAGTTGGCCAACAAGATGGCGGTAAAAGGTTCTCAGGTCATCAAAGTGATGATGAAGCTGGGCGCCATGGCCACCATCAACCAGGTTATCGACCAGGAAACCGCGCAGCTGGTTGCCGAAGAGATGGGCCACAAAGTTATCCTGCGTCGTGAAAACGAGCTGGAAGAAGCGCTGATGAGCGACCGTGATACGGGCGCTGCGGCCGAGCCGCGCGCGCCGGTCGTGACCATCATGGGCCACGTTGACCACGGTAAAACCTCTCTGCTGGACTACATTCGCTCCACCAAAGTGGCGGCGGGCGAAGCCGGCGGCATTACCCAGCACATCGGTGCCTACCACGTAGAAACCGAGAACGGCATGATCACCTTCCTGGATACCCCGGGCCACGCCGCGTTTACCTCGATGCGTGCTCGCGGTGCTCAGGCGACTGACATCGTGGTTCTGGTGGTGGCGGCTGATGACGGCGTGATGCCACAGACCATTGAAGCTATCCAGCACGCGAAAGCGGCGCAGGTGCCGTTGGTGGTTGCGGTGAACAAAATCGACAAGCCGGAAGCCGATCCGGACCGCGTTAAGCAAGAACTGTCTCAGTACGGCGTGATGCCGGAAGAGTGGGGCGGCGAAGCGCAGTTCGTCCACGTGTCCGCGAAAGCCGGTACCGGTATCGACGAGCTGCTGCAGGCTATCCTGCTGCAGGCCGAAGTTCTGGAACTGAAAGCGGTACGCAGCGGCATGGCGAGCGGCGTGGTGATCGAGTCCTTCCTGGATAAAGGCCGTGGCCCGGTTGCCACCGTGCTGGTTCAGGAAGGTACGCTGAACAAGGGCGACATCGTCCTGTGTGGCTTCGAATACGGCCGTGTGCGTGCGATGCGCGACGAGCTGGGCCGTGAAGTGACCTCCGCCGGTCCGTCTATCCCTGTGGAAATCCTGGGTCTGTCCAGCGTGCCTGCAGCGGGTGACGAAGCCACCGTGGTGCGCGACGAGAAGAAAGCGCGTGAAGTGGCGCTGTATCGTCAGGGCAAGTTCCGCGAAGTCAAACTGGCGCGTCAGCAGAAGTCCAAGCTGGAAAACATGTTCGCCAACATGACCGACGGCGAAGTGTCCGAGCTGAACATCGTACTGAAATCCGACGTACAGGGTTCTTGCGAAGCGATCAGCGACTCGCTGCTGAAACTCTCCACCGACGAAGTGAAGGTGAAGATTGTCGGCTCCGGCGTAGGTGGTATCACCGAAACCGACGCGACGCTGGCAGCGGCTTCCAACGCCATCATCCTGGGCTTCAACGTGCGTGCCGACGCTTCTGCGCGCCGCGTGATCGAAGCGGAAAGCCTGGATCTGCGTTACTACTCCGTGATCTATAACCTGATCGACGAAGTGAAGCAGGCGATGAGCGGCATGCTGGCGCCGGAATACAAGCAGCAGATCATCGGCCTGGCCGAAGTGCGCGACGTGTTCAAATCGCCTAAGTTCGGCGCTATCGCCGGCTGTATGGTTACCGAAGGGACCATCAAGCGTCACAACCCAATCCGCGTACTGCGCGACAACGTGGTTATCTATGAAGGCGAGCTGGAATCCCTGCGTCGCTTCAAAGATGACGTTAACGAAGTCCGTAACGGCATGGAATGTGGTATCGGCGTTAAGAACTATAACGACGTGCGCGTCGGCGACATGATCGAAGTGTTCGAAATCATTGAGATCCAACGCACCATCGCTTAACGATTGCACATCTGCTTATATCTGTTTACGGGGGGCCTTTGTGCCCCCCGATTTGTCTGGAGAATCCAAAATGGCAAAAGAATTCAGCCGCGGTCAACGCGTGGCGCAAGAGATGCAGAAAGAGATTGCGATCATTCTGCAGCGTGAAGTGAAAGATCCGCGCGTCGGCATGGCGACCGTTTCCGGCGTGGAAGTCTCCCGTGACCTGGCGTATGCCAAGGTTTACGTCACCTTCCTGAACGTGCTGACCGAGAACCACGATCCGGATCTGGTCACCAACGGCATCAAAGCGTTGCAGGACGCTTCCGGCTATATCCGCACCCTGCTGGGCAAAGCGATGCGCCTGCGCGTGGTGCCGGAGCTGACCTTCGCCTACGACAACTCCCTGGTGGAAGGCATGCGCATGTCCAACCTGGTGACCAACGTGGTGAAGAACGACGCCGAGCGCCGTTCCGCCTCAGGCGATGACAAGGAGGATTAATGAGTCGCCCTCGTCGCCGCGGCCGTGATATCCACGGCGTGCTGTTGCTGGACAAGCCGCAAGGGTTGTCGTCCAACGATGCGCTGCAAAAAGTAAAACGCCTGTACAACGCCAACCGAGCGGGCCATACCGGCGCGCTCGATCCGTTGGCGACCGGCATGCTGCCTATCTGCCTGGGCGAAGCGACCAAGTTTTCGCAATACCTGCTCGATTCCGACAAGCGCTATCGGGTGATCGCCAAGCTGGGGCAGCGTACCGATACTTCCGACGCCGACGGTCAGATCGTGCAGGAACGCCCGGTGAGCTTCACCCAGGCGCAGCTCGACGCGGCGCTGGACACCTTCCGCGGCGACATCCAGCAGGTGCCGTCGATGTATTCGGCGCTGAAATACCAGGGCAAGAAACTCTACGAGTATGCGCGCCAGGGGATTGAAGTGCCGCGAGAAGCGCGCAGCATCACGGTGTACGAGCTGCAGTTTATCCGCTGGGAAGGGGATGAGCTGGAGCTGGAGATCCACTGCTCGAAAGGCACCTACATCCGCACCATCACCGACGATCTCGGCGAGTTGCTGGGCTGCGGAGCGCACGTGATCTATCTGCGCCGCCTGCAGGTGGCGACTTATCCGATCGCGCGCATGGTGACGCTGGAACAGCTGAATGCTTTGCTGGCGCAGGCGCAGGAACAAGCGATCGCGCCCGGCGAGCTGCTCGATCCGCTGCTGATGCCGATGGACAGCCCGGTTGAGAACTATCCGGAAGTGAATTTGCTGCCGGTGGTGGCGGGTTACGTCAAGCAGGGGCAACCGGTGCAAGTGGCCGGCGCGCCGGCTTCCGGTCTGGTGCGCATCACCGAGGGTGAAGAGCGAAAATTCATCGGCGTTGGCGACATCGCCGAGGATGGTCGCGTGGCGCCGCGCCGCCTGGTGGTCGAGCATTTCGACTGACGGCGGGGCACTGCGTCGCCTTGCGATCGCACTGCGCTAAGAGTAGAATGGCGCAGCTTATGCACTGGGTTGCTGAATTAGAGATCGGCGCCTGTTTTTATTATCTATAATCTGGAGTATTACAATGTCTCTAAGTGTTGAAGCTAAAGCTCAAATCGTAGCTGATTTCGGTCGTGGTACTAACGACAGCGGTTCTACCGAAGTTCAGGTTGCCCTGCTGACTGCGCAGATCAACCATCTGCAAGGCCACTTCTCCGAGCACAAAAAAGATCACCACAGCCGTCGTGGTCTGCTGCGTATGGTTTCTCAGCGTCGTAAGCTGCTGGACTACCTGAAGCGTAAAGATGTAGCACGTTACACCAGCCTGATCGAGCGTCTGGGTCTGCGTCGCTAATCTAGCAAGTTTCAGTGGAAAGGGGCCTATTTTGGCCCCTTTCTTCTAGGAAGCATAAGCAAATCAGGTTAATGTATTACTGATGTTTCCAAACAGGTTCTTCCGTTACAGAGGTTCGCGCGGCTAATGAGAGGCTTTATCTCCCGCCTGAGATAAGGATTGTCATTAGTCGCGAGGATGTAGTGAGAAGGCAAATCGAGTCACAGGCGTGTCGAGTCGTCAATGCGATTGCGCGCCGTTAATCAAGGATATAATTTTGCTGACACCGATCATTCGCAAATTCCAGTATGGCCAGCATACCGTCACCATCGAAACCGGTATGATGGCGCGTCAGGCCACCGCCGCCGTTATGGTGAGCATGGATGACACCGCCGTATTCGTTACCGTCGTTGGCCAGAAAAAAGCCAAACCGGGCCAGAGCTTCTTCCCGCTGACCGTTAACTACCAAGAGCGTACCTACGCCGCTGGCCGTATCCCGGGCAGCTTCTTCCGTCGCGAAGGCCGTCCGAGCGAAGGTGAGACGCTGACTTCCCGTCTGATCGACCGTCCGATCCGTCCACTGTTCCCGGACAGCTTCCTGAACGAAGTTCAGGTGATTGCGACCGTGGTTTCCGTTAACCCACAGGTGAACCCGGACATCGTTGCGATGATCGGTGCTTCCGCGGCCCTGAGCCTGTCCGGTATTCCGTTCAACGGCCCAATCGGTGCCGCGCGCGTAGGTTACATCAACGACCAGTACGTACTGAACCCAACGACTGACGAACTGAAAGAAAGCCGTCTGGATCTGGTGGTCGCCGGTACTGCAGGCGCGGTGCTGATGGTTGAATCCGAAGCGGACGTGCTGAGCGAAGACCAGATGCTGGGCGCCGTGGTGTTCGGCCATGACCAGCAGCAAGTGGTTATCGAAAACATCAACGCGCTGGTTGCCGAAGCGGGCAAACCGAAGTGGGATTGGCAGGCGCCTGCGGTCAACGAAGCGCTGCACGCGCGCGTGGCTGAACTGGCCGAAGCTCGCCTGGGCGACGCTTACCACATCACCGAAAAACAAGAGCGTTACGCTCAGGTTGACGCGATCAAAGACAGCGTTGTTGAAACCCTGCTGGCGCAGGACGAGACGCTGGACGCCGGCGAAATCCAGGACATCCTGGGCACCGTCGAGAAAAACGTGGTGCGCAGCCGCGTACTGCGTGGCGAGCCGCGTATCGACGGCCGTGAAAAAGACATGATCCGTGGCCTGGACGTGCGCACCGGCGTACTGCCGCGCACCCACGGTTCCGCGCTGTTCACCCGTGGCGAAACTCAGGCGCTGGTTACCGCGACCCTGGGCACCGCGCGCGACGCACAGAACCTGGACGAGCTGATGGGCGAGAAGACCGACAGCTTCCTGTTCCACTACAACTTCCCTCCGTACTCCGTAGGCGAAACCGGCATGGTCGGTTCTCCTAAGCGTCGTGAAATCGGTCACGGTCGCCTGGCGAAACGCGGCGTATTGGCTATGATGCCTAAACCGGAAGATTTCCCGTACACGGTTCGCGTGGTGTCTGAAATCACCGAATCCAACGGTTCTTCTTCCATGGCTTCCGTGTGCGGCGCGTCTCTGGCGCTGATGGACGCCGGTGTGCCAATCAAGGCTGCCGTTGCGGGCATCGCGATGGGCCTGGTGAAAGAAGCCGACAACTATGTGGTTCTGTCCGACATTCTGGGTGACGAAGATCACCTGGGCGACATGGACTTCAAAGTGGCCGGTAGCCGCGACGGTATCACCGCGCTGCAGATGGACATCAAAATCGAAGGCATCACCCGCGAAATCATGCAGGTGGCTCTGAACCAGGCCAAGGGCGCGCGTCTGCACATCCTGGGCGTGATGGAACAGGCTATCAGCACTCCGCGCGGCGATATCTCCGAATTCGCACCGCGCATTCATACTATCCGCATCAACCCGGATAAAATCAAAGACGTGATCGGTAAGGGCGGTTCCGTTATCCGCGCGCTGACCGAAGAGACTGGCACTACCATCGAAATCGAAGATGATGGTACAGTTAAAATCGCTGCGACCGACGGTGAGAAAGCGAAATTCGCTATCCGTCGCATCGAAGAGATCACGGCAGAGATCGAAGTGGGCCGTATCTATCAGGGTAAAGTGACCCGTATCGTTGATTTCGGCGCATTCGTCGCTATCGGCGGTGGTAAAGAAGGCCTGGTGCACATTTCTCAGATCGCCGACAAGCGCGTTGAGAAAGTGACCGACTATCTGCAGATGGGTCAGGAAGTGCCGGTTAAGGTACTGGAAGTTGACCGTCAGGGCCGTGTGCGTCTGAGCATCAAAGAAGCGATGGCGCCGGAAGCGGGTTCACCTGCGCCTGAAGCAGAATAACTGTATAGATAGTTTTACAGCTCCCCGCCACGGGGTTGGGAGCTGTTCGTATCGCGCGGGTAGGATGCCCGCGTTTTAGCAAACGGAGGACAGGACGTTCATCCAATGTTTGTCTTCGGGAGTGGGAAATGAAGCCTTTCTTGCGCTGGTGTTACGTTGCGACAGCACTCATGCTGGCAGGATGCAGCAACCATGATTGGCGTAAAGACGAAGTTTTGGCAATCCCGTTGCAGCCAACGTTGCAGCAGGAAGTGATCCTGGCGCGCATGGAACAAATTCTTGCCAGCCGGGCACTGACGGATGACGAACGCGCACAGCTTTTATATGAGCGCGGTGTGCTGTATGATAGCCTCGGGTTACGTGCATTAGCGCGCAATGATTTCTCGCAGGCGCTGGCGATACGTCCCGACATGCCGGAAGTTTTCAACTACCTGGGCATTTACTTAACGCAGGCAGGCAATTTTGATGCTGCCTATGAAGCGTTTGATTCTGTACTAGAGCTTGATCCAACTTACAATTACGCGCGTTTAAACCGGGGCATCGCACTGTATTATGGCGGCCGCTTCCCGTTGGCGCAGGATGATCTGCAGGCGTTTTATCAAGACGACCCAAACGATCCCTTCCGTTCGTTATGGCTGTATCTGGTGGAGAGAGAAATCGATCCCAAGAAGGCCGAGGTAGCGCTTCAGCAGCGCTATGACAAAGCGGACAGAGGGCAATGGGGATGGAATATTGTCGAATTCTACCTGGGCAAGATCAGCGAAAAAACGCTGATGGAACGCCTCAAGGCAGATGCAACGGATAACACTTCGCTCGCTGAGCATCTCAGTGAAACTGACTTCTATTTGGGTAAACACTACCTGAGTCTGGGGGACAAGGACACCGCTTCGGCGCTGTTCAAACTGACGGTGTCTAACAACGTTCACAACTTCGTTGAGCACCGCTATGCATTGTTGGAATTGGCGCTTTTGGGCCAAGAGCAAGACGACCTATCGGAATCGGACCAGCAATAGCTGACGAACACCTATCAGCCTGATGGACATTGGTTTTTAACCAAAGTTATCGCCTTCACGGGCGAGGGCTTTTTTGTTCGTTTTATAATCTAATTTGAGCCGGTTCACACTTTTCAATGAAAATGACTGAAAATTTTCTCGACGAGTTATGTAGACTGGCTGCCATTATTAATGAGGCACGTGTACATGACGACTGAGTTTGAAACCTCTTTTGCTGATCTGGGGCTGTCTGCTCCAATCATTTCCGCCCTGAACGATCTGGGCTATGAAAAACCATCTCCGATCCAGGCTGAGTGTATTCCTCACCTGTTGAACGGCCGCGACGTGCTGGGCATGGCGCAGACCGGTAGTGGTAAAACTGCAGCGTTCTCGCTGCCGCTGCTGCACAACCTGCAGGCAGACCTGAAAGCACCTCAGATCCTGGTGCTGGCGCCGACCCGTGAACTGGCGGTTCAGGTTGCCGAAGCGATGACTGATTTCTCCAAACACATGAACGGCGTCAACGTGGTAGCCCTGTACGGCGGCCAGCGTTACGACGTGCAGCTGCGCGCTCTGCGTCAGGGCCCGCAAATCGTTGTGGGTACCCCAGGCCGCCTGCTGGACCACCTGAAGCGCGGCACCCTGAACCTCTCCAACCTGAGCGGTCTGGTGCTGGATGAAGCCGACGAAATGCTGCGCATGGGCTTTATCGAAGACGTAGAAACCATCATGGCTGAGATCCCGGCTGAACATCAGACCGCGCTGTTCTCCGCCACCATGCCGGAAGCGATCCGTCGCATTACCCGCCGCTTTATGAAAGAGCCGCAGGAAGTGCGCATCCAATCCAGCGTGACCACCCGTCCGGACATTAGCCAGAGCTACTGGTCGGTCTACGGCATGCGTAAAAACGAAGCGCTGGTGCGTTTCCTGGAAGCCGAAGACTTTGACGCGGCGATCATCTTCGTCCGTACCAAGAACGCGACCCTGGAAGTGGCCGAAGCGCTGGAGCGCAGCGGTTACAGCAGCGCCGCGCTGAACGGCGACATGAACCAGGCGCTGCGTGAGCAGACTCTGGAGCGTCTGAAAGACGGTCGTCTGGATATCCTGATCGCGACCGACGTTGCGGCCCGTGGCCTGGACGTTGAGCGCATCAGCCTGGTTGTCAACTACGACATCCCGATGGACTCCGAGTCTTACGTTCACCGTATCGGCCGTACCGGTCGTGCGGGCCGCGCCGGCCGCGCGCTGCTGTTCGTGGAAAACCGCGAACGCCGCCTGCTGCGCAACATCGAACGCACCATGAAGCTGACCATCCCTGAAGTGGAACTGCCGAACGCAGAACTGCTGGGCGAGCGTCGTCTGGCCAAGTTCGCCGCGAAAGTTCAGCAGCAGCTGGAAAGCAGCGATCTGGACCTGTATCGCGCACTGCTGACCAAACTGCAGCCGGAAGAAGAGCTGGATATGGAAACCCTGGCCGCAGCGCTGCTGAAAATGGCTCAGGGCGAACGTCCGCTGATCCTGCCGCCGGATCCGGTCTTCAAGCCGCGTCAGCGCCGCGAGTTCAACGACCGTGGCGACCGTCGTGACAGCCGTGACGGCGATCGTCCGCGTCGCGAACGTCGTGACGTTGGCGAAATGCAGCTGTACCGTATCGAAGTGGGTCGTGACGATGGCGTAGAAGTGCGTCACATCGTTGGCGCTATCGCTAACGAAGGCGACATCAGCAGCCGTTACATCGGTAACATCAAGCTGTTCGCTTCCCACTCCACCATCGAACTGCCAAAAGGCATGCCGGGCGAGATCCTGAATCACTTCACTCGCACCCGCATCCTGAACAAGCCGATGAACATGCAGCTGCTGGGCGATGCACAGCCGTTCGAACGTCGCGAGCGTCGTGACGGTGGCAACGGCGGCGAGCGTCGCGGCAATGGTCGTCCGTTCAACGGCGAACGTCGCGAAGGCGGCCCGCGTCGCTCCTTCGGCGAACGTCGTGAAGGCGGTAACGGCGGCGAGCGTCGTGGCGGTAACTACAACCGCGACGGCAAGCCGGCGCCACGCCGTGATGATGGCGCACCGGCGGCACCACGTCGTCGTTTCGGCGACGCGTAATTGCTGATTCGCCGTTCGCGGTGAAGCGCTCTGAAAAACCAGCCTGCGGGCTGGTTTTTTTATGCCTGAAAGTTGCCGTCAAACGCCCCTGAATGGCGTATCATTCATAAGGTTTTTTCTTACGGATGATATGCACGGGAGATGCCATGAGTTGGCAGCAGTTTAAATCTCAATACCTGGTGCGCTTTTGGGCGCCGCTGCCGGCGGTGATCGCCGCCGGGATCCTTTCTACCTACTACTTCGGCATGACCGGCACCTTCTGGGCGGTGACCGGCGAATTCACTCGCTGGGGCGGCCATGTGCTGCAGTGGTTCGGCCTGCACCCCGAGCAGTGGGGCTATTTCAAGGTCATCGGCCTGCAGGGCACGCCGCTGGAGCGCATCGACGGGCGCATGATCATCGGCATGTTCGCCGGCTGCATCGCCGCCGCGCTGTGGGCCAACAACATCAAACTGCGTCAGCCGCAGCACCGCATTCGCATCGTGCAGGCGCTGCTGGGCGGCATCATCGCCGGCTTCGGCGCACGCCTGGCGATGGGCTGCAACCTGGCGGCATTCTTCACCGGCATTCCGCAGTTCTCGTTGCACGCCTGGTTCTTCGCGCTGGCGACTGCCGCCGGCTCCTACTTCGGCGCCAAATTCACGCTGCTGCCGATGTTCCGCATTCCGGTCAAATTGCAAAAGGTAAAGGCCGCCGCGCCGCTGACGCAGAAGCCTGAGCAGGCGCGCCGCCGCTTCCAGCTGGGCATGGCCGTCTTCGGCCTGGCGGTGGCCTGGTCGCTGTGGACGCTGTTCGATGCGCCGAAGCTTGGCATCGCCATGCTGTTCGGCATCGGCTTTGGCCTGCTGATCGAACGCGCGCAGATCTGCTTCACCTCGGCGTTCCGCGATCTGTGGATCACCGGCCGCACCCACATGGCGAAAGCCATCATCATCGGCATGGCGGTGAGCGCCATCGGCATCTTCAGCTATGTGCAGCTCGGCGTGGCGCCGAAGATCATGTGGGCCGGCCCGAATGCGGTGCTGGGCGGTTTGCTGTTCGGCTTCGGCATCGTGCTGGCCGGCGGCTGCGAGACCGGTTGGATGTACCGTGCGGTGGAAGGGCAGGTGCACTACTGGTGGGTGGGGCTGGGCAACATCATCGGCGCTACGCTGCTGGCCTATTACTGGGACGACCTGGCGCCGGCGCTGGCGACCGATTACGACAAGATCAACCTGCTCGATACCTTCGGCCCGATCGGCGGCCTGCTGGTGACTTACCTGCTGCTGGCGCTGGCCTTCGCCGCCATGCTGTGGTGGGAGAAACGCTTTTTCCGCGCCCGGCCTGAGGCGCAGGTGGTGAATTTGAGGAGCATGCCATGAAAGAGACGACGATAGTGCCGGACTACCGGCTGGACATGCTGGGCGAGCCTTGCCCGTACCCGGCGGTGGCGACGCTGGAGGCGATGCCGCAGCTGAAGCCGGGAGAGATCCTGGAGGTGATCAGCGATTGCCCGCAGTCGATCAACAACATCCCGCTTGATGCGCGCAACCACGGCTACAAGGTGCTGGATATCCAGCAGGACGGGCCGACCATCCGCTATCTGATCCAGCGTTAACGCTAAGGCGGTGGGGTTCCCACCGCCTTTTCGTTTTTTAGCCCTTCACGATGTCGCCTTTCACCCCGGCGACGATCTCGAACGAACGCAGCCGCGCCTGATGATCGAAGATCTGGCCGTTGACCATGATCTCGTCGGCATCGGTTTCACGCAGCAGCGTTTGCAGCCCGTGACGCACCGTTTTTTCATCGCCGACGATCGACATCCGCAGCGCCTGTTCGACGCCATACTGCTCGCCGGCGGTCCACAGCGCGTGGATGTTATCCACCGGCGGCGGCAGCGGGCCGGGCGAACCGCGGCGCAGATTGATGAATTGCTGCTGCATCGAGCTGAACAGGAAGCGCGCGTCGCGGTCGCTGTCGGCGGCGATCACGTTGACGCACACCATGGCGTGCGGCTGCGCCAGCTGTTTGGAGGGTTTGAAGTTCTCGCGGTACAGCTGCAGCGCCTGGAACAGCATATCCGGAGCGAAGTGCGAAGCGAAGGCGAACGGCAGGCCGAGCTGCGCCGCCAGCTGTGCGCTGTAGAGGCTGGAGCCGAGCAGCCAGAGCGGCACATGCAGCCCCTGGCCCGGCACCGCCTGCACCGGCTGGCCGGGCTGCGCGTCGCAGAAATAGTTTTGCAGCTCCTGCACGTCGCGCGGGAAGGTATCCACATCGCCGGACAGGTGGCGGCGCAGCGCCATCATGGTGCGTTGATCGGTGCCGGGCGCGCGGCCCAGCCCCAGATCGATGCGGCCGGGGTAGAGCGATTCCAGCGTGCCGAACTGTTCAGCGATCACCAGCGGCGCATGGTTCGGCAGCATTACGCCGCCGGAGCCGAGGCGAATGCTCTGGGTGCCGGCGGCCAGATAGCCCAGCAGCACCGAGGTGGCGGCGCTGCCGATGCCGGTCATATTGTGGTGCTCGGCCAGCCAGTAGCGCTGGTAGCCCCAGCGTTCGGCGTGCTGCGCCAGATCCAGCGAACAGTGGAAAGCGTCGCGCGCCTTGGCCCCTTGCGGGATTGGCGATAAATCCAGTACCGAAAGCGGTACGGCAGTGTGTTCAGTCATGACATCGTCCATCAGAGAGTGGATCGCTTAAAGGGCGATTGCAGGAATCTGCATACTAAAAGGCCGAAAAAAGATGCTTTTTAGTGTTAAAAGCATAATCCAATTTATAGTTATAAAAGAGGAGATATGTGCTTGTGATATCCTCATGAGTGCAATGGTGTTTTTTGGAGCAATTTGAGACATGGAAATGATGATCCCCGCCCGCCGCTTACCGTTCCGGGAGCCGATATAATGAAAAAAAAGACGCTGTTTACCCTGTTGCTGATGTTGGCGGCGATCGCATTGGCGATCCTGTTCCGCGCGCACAATCAGGATCTGTTACTGCAGGGTGAAGTGGATGCCCCCGAAGTGATCGTCGCATCCAAGGCGAAAGGCCGGGTTGTTGAACGCCTGATCGAACGCGGCGATGACGTGAAAAGCGGCCAGCTGATCATCCAACTCGATAGCCCCGAACTGATGGCGCAGCTGCGTTCCGCGCAGGCGACGCGCGACGAGGCCAAAGCGCAGCTCGAGCTGTCGCTGCACGGCACCCGTGAAGAGAGCATCCGCAACCTGCGCGCCAACCTGGCGCAGGCCGAGGCGCAGTACCGCAATGCGCAAAACGACTACAACCGTAACCTGAGCGTGGCCGGCAAGGGCTATATCTCGAAGTCCGAGCTGGACGCTTCGCGCCGGTCGCGCGACACCGCCTTCCAGCAGGTGCAGGCCGCCAAGGCTAACCTGGATGAAGGCATCAACGGCGACCGCGTCGAGCAGCGGCAGCAATATGCGGCGGCGCTGCGGGCGGCGGAAGAGAACCTGCTGCAGATCCAGGCGCAGAGCGACGATCTGCAGGTGAAAGCGCCGGTGGACGGCGAAGTGGGGCCGATCCCGGCCGAAGTGGGCGAATTGCTGAACGCCGGCAGCCCGCTGGTGACGTTGATCCGGGTGCCGGACGCTTACTTCGTGTTTAACCTGCGTGAAGACATCCTGGCCCACGTGCGCAAAGGCGACAAGGTCAAGCTGCGGGTGCCGGCGCTGAAGGACAAAATGATCGACACCGAGGTGCGTTACATCGCGCCGCTGGGGGATTACGCCACCAAACGCGCCACCCGCGCCACCGGCGACTTCGACCTGAAAACCTTCGAAGTGCGCCTGTATCCGTCACAGCCGGTGGACGGCCTGCGTCCGGGGATGAGCACCTTATGGCAATGGAAAGAGTAAGGGCCGGCTGGCGCTGCTTCAGTCACGCGTTCGACAAAGAGTGTCGCGTCGCCTTTCGCAGCCCGGTGGTGCACTGGCTGAGCTGGATCTTTCCGCTGATCTTGTTTGCGCTGATCAGCAGCAACTTCTCCGAAGGCACGCTGCTCGATCTGCCGGTCTCGGTGGTGGACAGCGATCACAGCCCGCTGTCCAAATCGCTGACGCGCCGGCTGGACGCCGGTTCGCACGCCCACGTCGAGGCTTACGGCGGCGGGCTGCCGGAGTCGCTGAGCCGCCTGCGCAGCGCGCAGGACTACGCGTTGCTGTATATCCCGCCGGATCTTGAGGCCAACGCGCTGTCGGGCAAACAGCCGAGCGTGGTGATGTACTACAATGCGTTGTTCTACGGCGCCGGGCTGTACTCCACTCAGGACTTCGGCGGCCTGATGAACGAAATCAACGCCAGCACCCGCAGCATCATCGCCACCGAGATGGGCAAAACGCTGCCGCCGTTGGCGGACGTGACGCTCTCCTACGGCAGCCTGTTCAACGCCAGCGGCAGCTATATCTATTACCAGCAGTTCGCCGCCACCATCCACCTGCTGCAGCTGTTCGCGGTGACCTGCATGATCTATGTGCTGGCGCGCAGCAAGTCGCTGCTGCAGGCCAAGCCGTTCAGCCTGGCGCTGCTCGGCAAGCTGGCGCCGTACACGCTGTGTTTCACCACCCTGCTGATGGTCGAGATCGCGGCGCTGGTGGGCATCTTTGACGCCCGCGTCAGCGGCAACCCGCTGTTTATGCTGATGATTGGCCTGTTCTATGTGATGGCGGCGCAGAGCATCGGCCTGCTGCTGTACACCTTTACCGGCAGCACCATCACCGCCTACAGCCTGATCGGTATTTTGGTCAGTATCGCGATGACCTTCTCCGGTATGGCGGTGCCTGAGCTGTCGATGCCGCTGCCGGCGCGCATCATTTCCAACATCGAACCGCTGACCCACGCGCTGTACGCGATGTTTGACGTGTTCCTGCGACAGGTGCACGCCAGCGCCATCTTCAGCGTGTGCGCGCTGCTGGCGGTCTATCCGCTGGTGGCCGCGCTGTTGGTGCGCAATCGCCTGCCGGCGCGGCTGGAAAAAGAGGGGAATGCCGGATGAAGCTCTATTGGCAAACCTTCGTTAAAGTGCTGCTCGGCATGCTGGAGCGGCCGGTGTGGCTGATGCTGATCCTGTCGCTGTGCATCATGAGCCTGGTGTACGCCAACCGCACGGTCTGGGATCTGCCGGTGGGGGTGGTCGATCAGGATCACAGCACCGCCAGCCGGCAGCTGATCCGCCAACTGGACGCCACCTCCAAGATCGCGATTGAAACCTACGACAGCCTGGAACAGGCGCAGCGCGATCTCAGCTGGCGCAAGCTGTTTGCGGTGATCATCATGCCGGTGGATCTGGAGAAGAAGATCCTCAGCGGGCAGAACATCGTGGTGCCGGTCTACGGCGACGCCACCAACCGCCTGGCCAACGGCCAGATCCAACAAGACGTGGTGGCGGCCTATCAGCAGCTGCTGACGGAGTACAACAACGGGCTGCTGCTGCGCAGCGGCTTCAGCGAACGGCAGGCGCAGATACTGCTGACGCCGATACTGGGACAAACGCTGGACGTGTTCAACCCCGGCATCAGCTTCGCGGCGATCATCTTCCCCGGCCTGTTGGTGATGCTGTTGCAGCACTCGCTGCTGATCGCCTGTATCCGCGTCAATATCGCCATGAAGAGCATGCCCGGCGGCAAGGCGCCCCTGGCGGCGCACCTCGGCGGGCTGACGGCGCTGCTGCCGATCTGGCTGTTCCTGTCGATCGTGCTGTTCGTGCTGTGGCCGTGGGTATTGGGCTATAGGCAGACGGCGAACATCGCCGAACTGCTGCTGCTGACCTTCCCGTTCCTGCTGGCGGTATTGGGGCTGGGCAAGCTGGTGACCGAGTGCCTGCGCAGCGTCGAGATGATCTACCTCACGCTGGCGTTCATCACGACGCCGGTCTTCTACCTGTCCGGCACCATCTGGCCGCTGCAGTCGATGCCGGCCTGGGTGCGCGCCATCTCGTACAGCATTCCCTCCACCTGGGGCACCAAGGCGATCGCCGGCGTCAACCAGATGGGGCTGTCGCTGAATGAAGTGTGGGGCGATGTGGTGATGATGTTGATACTCGGCGTGGTCTACACCCTGCTGGGCTTCGGCGTGGCCTTCTTGCGCAACAGCGTGGCGCTGCGCGGGATGTTCAGGAAGCGGCGGGCGAGTTGATCCCCTCATTGACCTTTTTTTGGCGACTAAAATTAATGCTTTTAATTTCAATAAAATGCATTCTCTACCGGAAAAAGGGTTTTTGGGTGAGTAACGGCCGATTATCTTTTTTCTCAGCAGGTTAGAATCACTTGCTAACTGTTCACTGCCGTACAGGCAGCTTAGAAAAACGGCAATATTGCTTTCGGTTATCACTTCTAGTTCACTGCCGTACAGGCAGCTTAGAAAGTTTACTCGGATGTTGCCTGGCAGGTACGGGCGTTCACTGCCGTACAGGCAGATCTAATGAGCACCACAATAGGTGCCCATTTGTTGAATACAAGAGGGCATCACCCCACCAACTCCAACCCCGCCACGCGGCGCCAGTAGCCGTTGCAGTCGGCGTGGTCGGTTAAAGTCAGCGGCTGCTCGCCGCGCTCGTTGGCGCGGAAGGCGTCGATTTGCGCCAGCGTCTCGGCGCCCTGCGGCGATAGCCGCACGATGTCCACCAGCCCTTGCATGCTCGGCAGCTCGTTGCCGAGGTTATAGCAGTAGCCGCTCATGGTCTGGATGCCGTTGAGCACGAACACCTGCTGCTGCTCCTGCGAGCGCATCATGCGACCCTGCGGATACTTGATGCAGCAGGTTTCGCACTCGTCCTTGCCGCGGTTTTCCGAGCGGGCGGTGAAGCAGCGCGCCGAATAGGCCAGCGGCAGGTGGCCGTAGCTCAGCACCTCCACTTCGAAGTCGTGGCGGAAGCCCAGTTCGTCGCACTGCGTCAGCAGGTTGGCCAGCCAGTCGCGCGACAGCTCGACCGGCATGCACCAGCGCATCATGCCCTGGCGGCGTAGCAGGCGCAGGGTATAAGCGTTGTAGCAGTTCAGCGCATGGCCGGCGATGAACGGCAGACCGCGCTCCGCCGCCATGTTGACCGCACCCAGGTCGTTGGCTTCAAACAAGAACTCGCCGTTCTCCACATAGCGTTTCAGCTCATTCAGTTCGGACGGCGCCTGCAGCAGCGCCAACGTGGAGATCACCACCTGCTTGCCGCTGCGGGCGATTTCACGCGCCAGCGCCAGCCAATCGCCGACCTTCATCTCGCGCCGCTTGGTGCAGACGTTCTCGCCGAGATAAATGATGTCGGCGCTGCTGTCCGCCGCCTGTTGATAGAACGCCGCGATGTCGTTTTTCGGCCAGTAGTAGAGTACCGGCCCGAGTGCGTATTTCATGTTTCCTCCGGCTACTGCCATTTGCGGTGATAGGCGCCCAGCGTGGTTTGGGTGCCCTCGGACATCGCGCCCAGCGTCTCCATCCAGGCGGCGTCGGCGCGGTAGGCGGCCGGATCGGCCTGACAACGATCTATCGCCTGGCGCCAGACGCGCGCCACCTGGCTGACGTAAGCCGGGCTGCGCTGGCGGCCTTCGATCTTCACCGAGGCGATGTTGGCGGCCAGCAGCGCCGGCAGCAGCTCCAGCGTATTGAGGCTGGTGGGTTCTTCCAGCGCGTGGTAGCGAACGTCGTCCACCAGATAGCGGCCCTTGCACAGCGTCGGGTAACCGGCGTTTTCATGGTCCTGGTAGCGGTCGATCAGCACGTCGTTCAGGCGCGACTCCATGCCCTGCGGGGTGTGCTGCCAGCGCACGAAGCGCGCTGGCGAACAGGCGCCGACGGTGTTCGGCGACTCGCCGGTCAGGTAGGAAGAGAGATAGCAGCGCCCCTCGGCCATGATGCACAGGCTGCCGAAGGCGAACACTTCCAGCGGCACCGGGCTGGTGCGCGCCAGCTGTTTCACCTGGTGCATCGACAGCACGCGCGGCAGCACCACCCGGCCGACCTCGAAGTTGCGTTGGTAGAAACGGATCGCTTCCTCGTTGGTGGCGGAAGCTTGCACCGAAACGTGGCGTTCCAACTGCGGGTAGCGTTGGGCGGCATATTCCAGCATCGCCAGATCCGCCAGAATCAGGGCGTCGGCGCCCAGTTGGGCCGCCATATCCACCGCGCGCTGCCAGCGGACGTAGCCGTCGGGATGGGCGAAGGTATTGATGGCGATATGCAGTTTGCGGCCGTGGCGATGCACGTAATCGACCGCTTCCTGCAGCTTTTTCTCGGTGAAGTTGAGGCCGGCGAAGTGGCGCGCGTTGGTATCGTCTTTCAGACCGATGTAAACGGCATCGGCGCCGTTATCCACCGCGGCCTTCAGGGCCGGCAGGTTGCCGGCGGGACAAAGCAGCTCCATAGATTTATCCTGGCTTAGCCGTACGCCCGGCCGGGCGCACGCTGTCTTTAAAGGTTGCCGGCGGCGGTGTTCCGCCGGCAAACGCGAATCGGGGAGGCCATTTTAGGCAAAGGGGCGCACACAGGTTTTGATTTGGGGCAGCTTATGGCGTATTGATAAACATGGCGGTGAAATGCACTATTTGTTGATATAGACCGCTGAAGCCGCGCGCCAGTGTGGCAAAATAGCGGTAGTCCGTATTGAAAGGAGTGGATGACCGTGTTGGAACAACTACGAGCACGCCTTGTGCGCCAGGGGCCGTCGCTGCTGCGCATCCCGCTGAAATTCACGCCGTTCGCCCTGCAGCGCCAGTTGCTGCAACAGGTGCTGAGCTGGCAGTTCCGCCAGGCGTTGGCGGATGGCGAGCTGGAATTTCTCGAATCGCGCTGGTTGAAGATCGAAGTTCGCGATCTGGCGCTACACTGGTTTATGACGGTAGAAAACGACAAACTGGTGGTCAGCCAGCACGCCGAAGCGGACGTCAGCTTCAGCGGCGACGCCAACGATCTGATCCTGATCGCGGCGCGCAAGCAAGATCCGGATACGCTGTTCTTTCAGCGTCGGCTGCAGATTGAAGGGGATACCGAATTGGGCCTGTATGTGAAAAATTTGATGGACGCCATCGAGCTGGAAAGCATGCCTGCGCCGCTGCGCATGGGGCTGCTGCAGTTGGCTGATTTTGTCGAAGCAGGGCTGCAGGAGGGCACGGCGTCGGTTTCCCGTGTGGCGGTATCATGCTGATCCGCGTAGAGATCCCGGTAGACGCGGCGGGCATTGACGCCTTGCTGCGCCGCGCCTTTGGCCGCGACGACGAAGCCGATCTGGTGCAGCAGCTGCGTGAAGACGGCCTGCTGACGCTGGGCGTGGTCGCCACTGACGACGAAGGCGGGGTAGTGGGTTACGCCGCGTTCAGCCCGGTAGACGTGGCCGGCGAAGACCGCCAATGGGTGGCGCTGGCGCCGCTGGCGGTTGATGAAAGCCTGCGCCGCCAGGGGCTGGCTGAAAAGCTGGTGTACGAAGGCTTGGATTCGCTGAACGAATTCAGCTACGCCGCGGTGGTGGTGCTGGGCGATCCGGCCTACTACGGCCGCTTCGGTTTCAAACCGGCCGCCGCCTATGGTCTGAATTGTCGCTGGCCGGACACGGAAAGCGCGTTCCAGGTGTATCCGCTGGCGGAAGACGCCCTGAATGGCGTCAGCGGCGAAGTGGCTTTTTCGGCGCCGTTTAATCGCTTTTAACGACCGGCAATAGATACTCCAATGACAGCGGCGGGTGATTCACCAGCCGCTCTTTTTGTATTTTGCTCAGCTGTTTGACGCGGTATTCCAGCTTCAGCGCCGTTGAGCGATCCCCCACCTGGCAGTGAAACGCCAGCGTCAGCTCCCCTTTACCACGTAGCGCCTTGGCGCCTTTGCCGGCCTGGTGTTCTGCCATGCGGCGCGCCACGTCAGTGGTGATGCCGGTGTACAGCATGCCGCTCGGTAAACGCAGCATATAGAGATACCAGTGGGGCAAGTCCATCATTGGGATCCTGTGCAAGGGTAGAGATGACATCAGGCCGCCATAGCTAAGCGCGGCATCTCTATTTTGTCACGATTTAACGATGGATTTCACCACTGGCGGAACGGTTTGTTTATTCCGTCTTGACGATAAGGGATTATTTTACACCCACGGTAAATTTGTTTTCTTCCCCTTTATGATGCTGAATTGTCCACTCGCCACTGACGCGGAATGAAGCCGCGGAAGCATAGGTGTCTTCCATAAACTGGAAATAAACGATTTTTCCGTCTTTGACCTGCGCTTTTATTGCGAAAGGAGAGGTGAACTGATGGCCTAGCGCTACTGAGGTATAGGTGAATTGACCAAATACGGCCACGATGCCTCCGTCGGCAAGAATGTCACCGATCGTGAAGTCGTTTATCTCCCAGTAAGTGCCGACATTTGAAAAGGTATCGATGTAAACCTGTCGCCCTTGAGAAGTGCCCGCCCAGGGCTCGATCTGTTTGAGCTCTTTGTTTTCAAAGTTCAGGGAAGTATAAACCGCGTTTTCATCGATAAGACGCATGGCGGCATTGGTGACGTCTTCCTTTGCCGTGTTCATCAAGAATGCATAAACCACATCTTTTGGCAGTTGAGTCTCTTCTGCTTTCACAATGAGTTTTTCATTGTTTTTCATATAAACCTCGTCACGTGACTTCCGGGGTGAATAATTGGCCGTTTATTCCGATGATGAGCCGGTGATTGGTTGTAAATCAACGATGATCATAGCACCGCCGGAAAGCAGAGCAGATGATAGAAAGTGCTTAGGCGTTCGGGAAATAAAGTCCCTGTAAAACGGCAATAATCATCCTAACTCAATATTAAATAAGGTTTTTATTCATGGCGAAGGCATTGGCGCACATGGGGTGACGAAGCGAGAACGCTGTTTTAAATGGATTTATATAAGCGGTATCAATGATGTTTTGATGCTTTTTATTTATGAATGGCGGTAGTGAACAGGAATTATGCTTGGTGGCTTGGATTTACTGATAATAAAGCCCGAGAGTAAGAAAGAGAGTGAGTCATTCCAGTCACTAGAGCGGCGTGGGCGACAGAGAGCGTCGGCTGGCCAGGGTTGCGATGAGGTGATATTGCGCCCCATCACAATCCCATCCCCGGCCGCCGGTGCCTTACCGCTTTACCCCTTTTTTCCCGCCAGCTCGAAGCGCGGCGAGACGATGCCGTACAGCGTCCAGCCGAGGAAGGTGGCGATGGCGCCCCACATCATCGCTTCCTCACCGGAGCTGTAGAGCGCATAGAAGCTGTACAGCGCGCCGATGCCGGCGATGATATTGGCGATGCGCGCCTTGTTGTCCGGCACCTTCGCCACTTTCTGAATAATGACCAATGCCGCCATCGACAGGATGTACGGGATGATGTTGGTCACCACTGCCAGGTTCACCAGCACGTTGAACTGCTTGTTCAACGATGGGCTGATGGTCATCAGCGACAAACCGCTCTGGATGACGACGATGGTCAGCATGCCTTTAACCGGCGCGTCGGCCTTGCTCAGCCTGGAGAAGATTTTCGGGAAGAAGCCGCTGTCGGCGGAGGATTTGAACACCTGAGCGATGGTGAACTGCCAGCCGAGCAGCGAGCCGACGCAGGACATGACCATCAACGCCATGATGATCTTGCCGACCGTCGGGTTGAACATGTGGGAGAACGCCAGCCCGAACGGGGCGGTGGAGTTGGCCAGATCCATGTTCGGCACGATGCCGGCGATCACGTTGGTCGAAATGATATAGATCACCGCCGCGCTGAGGGTGCCGCCCAGTACGGCGATCGGCACGTTGCGCTCCGGGTTTTCCACCACGTCGGTGTTGGCGCAGGCGGATTCCAGCCCCAGGAACGCCCACAGGGTCATTGAGATGGAGGCGCCGATGGCTTCGAAGGTCGGCACCTGATGCGGGTTCCAGGCGGCGACGTAGGCGCTGCCGCTGAACCAGTACCAGCCGATGACCGAGATGCCCACCACCGGAATGATCACGCCCCAGACGGTGATGCCGCTGATTTTGCCGGTGATGCGCGCGCCGCCGAAGTTAGCGACGGTCGCCAGCCACAGCACGCCGATGGTGGCGATACAGATACCGAGCGGGCTGAGCGTGGTGTCGAACAACTCGGTGCCGTAGCCGACGGCGGAAATGGCGATGGCGATATTGGCGATCAGCAGCGAAACGCCGTAGGTATAGTTCGCCATGAAGTTGCCTGATTTACCGAAGGCGTATTCGGCGTAGCCGCCCATGCCGCCGGATTTACGGCTGAACATGCCGCATTTGGCGAAGGCGTAGGCCAGCGCCATCGAGCCGACGGCGGTCACCAGCCAGGAAACGATCGAAATCGTGCCTACTTCGGCCAGCTTGGTCGGCAGCATAATTATGCCGGAACCCATCATATTCACGGCGGTCAGGATCGTTAATTGTACGACCCCCATTTTATTATTGGACTTACTCATGATCATTTTCTCTTTTAGGATGCGATCCGGGCGGCGAGAATAATCGCCGCCCCGTAAGGTGATTAATTTTTCATGACGTAGCCGTAAGCGCGGTTCCAGCCGTCCTCATCCTGTTGGATATAAACGCCCTGCAATTCCGGCGCGAACCCCGGCAATAAATTGATGCCTTCCTCCAGTGCCAAGAAATAACGCTGCGCGGCGCCGCCCCAAATTTCACCGGGAACCACGCACAGCACGCCAGGCGGGTAAGGCAGGGCGCCTTCGGCGGCGATGCGGCCCTCGGCCTTGGCCAGCGACACCAATTCCACATTGCCGCGCACGAACTCGGTATTGGCGTCCTGCGGATTCATCACCACGCGCGGGAAATAACTTTTGCGGAACATCTCTTTTTGCAGTTCTTTAACGTCATAGCTGACGTAAAGATCGTGCATTTCCTGGCACAACTGGCGGATGGTGTAGTTTTTGTAGCGCTGCTGGTGGTTTTTATAGACCGCAGGCAGCACCTCGCTGAGCAGGGAGTTTTGCTCGATGTGCTTCTCGAAGCGGGCGATCAGGGCCACCAGGTGCTGCATCTTGGCGATGTCTTCCGCCGGCGTCAGCAGGAACAGGATCGAGTTGAGATCGCATTTTTCCGGCACGATGCCGTTTTCGCGCAGGTAGTTGGCCAGAATGGTCGCCGGGATGCCGAACTCGCTGTAGCTGCCGGTGGCGGTATCGATGCCCGGCGTGGTGAGCAGCAGCTTGCATGGATCGACGAAGTACTGCGACTCGGCATAGCCCTCAAAGGCGTGCCACTTCTCGCCGGGCACGAAGTTGAAGAAGCGCAGATCGTTGGCCATCGCCGCGGTGTCATAGGCCTGCCACGGCTTGCCGTCGATCTGATCCGGCACGAACGGTTTGATCATCGTGCAGGTATCCAGCAGCATTTTGCGCGCTTCGATGCCCACGCGCACGCACTCTTGCCACAGGCGCTGGCCGCTCTTGCCCTCGTGCATCTTGGCGTTGACGTCCAGCGCGGCGAACAGCGGATAGAACGGGCTGGTGGAGGCGTGCAGCATAAAGGCGTTGTTGAAGCGCTTGTGGTTGCAGTAGCGGCTCTGCCCCTTGATATGCTTGTCTTTTTTATGGATCTGCGAGGTTTGCGAGAAGCCGGCCTGCTGTTTGTGCACCGACTGGGTGACGATGATGCCGGGATCGTTTTCGTTCAGCTCCAGCAGCAGCGGCGAGCAGTCTTTCATCATCGGAATGAACTGCTCATAGCCCACCCAGGCGGAGTCGAACAGGATGTAATCGCACAGGTGGCCAATCTTGTCGACCACCTGGCGGGCGTTGTAGATGGTGCCGTCGTAGGTGCCGAGCTGGATGATCGCCAGGCGGAACGGGCGGGCTTCGTTGGCGCGTTCCGGCGCCACTTCGCGGATCTGTTGGCGCAGGTAGCGTTCGTCGAAGCAGTGCGCGTCGATGCCGCCGATAAAGCCGAACGGGTTGCGCGCGGTTTCCAGATAAACCGGCGTGGCGCCGGCCTGGATCAACGCGCCGTGGTGGTTGGATTTATGGTTGTTGCGGTCGAACAGCACCAGATCGCCGCGCGTCAGCAGAGCATTGGTCGCCACCTTGTTCGAGGCCGAGGTGCCGTTGAGCACGAAGTAGGTCTTGTCGGCGTTGAACACCTTGGCGGCGTGCTGCTGCGCGGCGCAAGGCGCGCCTTCGTGGATCAACAGGTCGCCCAGTTTGACGTCGGCGTTGCACATGTCGGAGCGGAAAATCGTTTCGCCGTAGAAGTCGAAGAACTGGCGGCCCGCCGGGTGTTTGCGGAAGAACTCGCCGCCCTGGTGGCCGGGGCAGGCGAAAGTGGCGTTGCCCATTTCTACGTATTGCGTCAGCGTGTTGAAGAACGGCGGCAGCAGTTCGCTCTCATATTTGGCGGCGGCGGCCTCCAGCTGTTTGCCGTAGAACTGGGTATTCTTGCCGCACAGTTCAAACACACCGTGCAGCGCCGGCAAGACGGCGTTATCCAGCTCTTCTTCGCAGCAGACGGCGACGAACAGCGGAATGTTCAGGCCGTGTTCTTCGATGCGCGCCACCATGCCTTGCGCGACGTCCTCCACCGACAGCACGATGGCGGCGACGTCATTGAAATCGCTGTGATGCACATCGACGATGTCGCGTTCAGTTTCAAAGCAGCCGAGGGTTTGGGTGTTGGCGGCAATTTTTAATTTTTTCATTTTTCTCATTCTTTAGGCAAAGGCATTCCGCCGGCAAATAATTTCATTTGCCGCTAACGCCTTCACGAAAATAAAGGTGTACGAGAACCCAGTGATGCCAAAAGGCATTAACTGTGTTCTTTGTTTTATTTTTCTTGGAGGCTCTTTGACGGTATTAAAAATGTATTGCGCGCCCTTCCCGGTTTGCGGGGAAAAGACATTATCACCGGAGTGCGGAGAATAAAGTGAAATGCAAAGACACTCTTAACAACGGCGTAAGAGCGAGGGGGTGAGGGTTATCTGTAGTTGAAGAATGCGAAACTAAAGCAGCTGCGATGAGCCATCATCATAATATGGGTTGTGCGCCTGATGTGCGCCATTTTTCGGTTATTGTTTTCCATTTTCTAATCCACCTTGCTGAGTGAAAAGATGGCGCTATTTTAACGCAAGGCGGGCTAAAAATCGTGATTAAAGTCACATAAATGCCGGTTTTGATAAATAACTATTCATAAGTTATGCAGTGAATTGCATAAATCGTGTTCAGGGAGTCAACTGGGTATGTAAATAAATTGCTAATCGGTGCCGGACGTGTGCGCTAAATTTGCGTGTCGTCAGGATGAGAACAATAAAATCGCTCGATTAACCGGTTGCATAACGATCAAATAAATCCGTCTTGTATTTTTTATGTTATAAATCCGCTTTGGGCTTAAGTTAATAAAAATTCATTTATTGTGTTTTTATATTCAATTTTGTTTTTTGATGATTATCGTTATTTGTGACTCGCTTCAACAACGCAGGGTAAGATGAAGTGAGTGAACAGGGAGGCGAGTAACCTTGAATACCCCAGAACAACGGCAGCAGATTGCGGATTTCATCGGCAAGCAACACGTCTTGACGCTGTGCGCCGGCGACGGTCTCGACATGTGGTGCGCCAACTGTTTTTACGTGTTCGACGCCGCGACGATGGCGCTGTGGCTGATGACCGAACCGCACACCCGCCACGGCGGGCTGATGCTGAACAACGGCCGGGTGGTCGGCACCATCGCGCCGAAACCGAAAAGCATCGCGCTGATCCGCGGCGTGCAGTATCGCGCCGAGGCGGTGCTGCTGAGCGGCGAAGAGGCCGAGGCGGCGCGCGCGCGTTACTGCAAGCGCTTCCCGATCGCCAGGGCGATGAAGGCCTCGGTATGGCGGTTGGATCTGCACGAGGTGAAGATGACCGACAACACCCTGGGCTTCGGCAAGAAGCTGCATTGGGCGCGGTCTATACTTTAAATCGACGTATTGATTACAACGGGAGATCGCATGGCGCGAGCACTGTTAGTCGGCGCAACCGGGCTGGTGGGGCGCGAGTTGCTGCAGCTGTTGCAAAGCGATCCGCAGATAACGGCCATCGTGGCGCCGACGCGCACGCCGCTGCCGCCGCACGGCAAGCTGAGCAATCCGGTCGGTGATGCGCTGTTCGAACTGCTGAGCGGCCTGCAGCAGCCGGTCGATCTGGTGTTCTGCTGCCTGGGCACCACCCGCCAGGCGGCGGGCAGCGCCGATGCCTTCCGCTACGTCGATTACCAACTGGTGGTGGAGAGCGCGCTGACTGGCCGCCGGTTGGGGGCACAGCACTGTCTGGTGGTGAGCGCGTTGGGTGCCAATGCGGATTCCACCTTCTTATATAACCGCACCAAAGGCGAGATGGAGCAGGCGCTGCGCGAACAGCGCTGGCCGCGCCTGACGCTGGTGCGGCCTTCCATGCTGGTGGGGGATCGCCCTGCGCCGCGCCTGATGGAGCGCCTTACGCTGCCGTTGTTCAGGCTGCTGCCCGGCAAATGGCGCGCGGTCGCCGCCAAAGACGTGGCGCAAACGCTGCTGCAGCAGGCGTTCACGCCGGGTGAAGGGGTCAGGCTGCTGGAGTCGGATCGGCTGCACTGCTACCGAGGCTGACGCTGAGGTGATCGAACGCCAGCTCCAGCCCGGTGGGCAGTTCGTGGTCCAGTAGCCACCGATCGAGATAATGGCTGATGTGCGTCAGCAGCGTGCGTTTGGGCTGCAGCAACCGCTGCGTCTCCTGCGCGCGGGTCAGATCGTTGTGGTTGCGCGGCGCCTGCGGCTGAGGCGGCAGGCTGCAGTCGAGCACCAGCAGATCCAGCGCCACGTTCTGCAGATAGTCGGCGGTGGCCGGCGGCAGGCCGACGGTGTCGGTCAGGTAGGCCAGCGCAGCGCCCCCCGCCTGGATCAGATAGCCGTGGGTCAGTTTGGAGTGTTGCAGCGGCAGCGGGGTGATGCGCATGCCGCCCAGTTCGACGGTGGTGAAGGGCGCCAGCGGCGGCTGAAACGCCAGAATGCCGGGGTGTTTGAACAGATCGTCGCAGCCCTGTTCATCCGGCGGGCCATATACCGGAATGGAATTTCCGCACCCCCAACGCAAAGGAAATAACCCCTGAACGTGATCCATGTGGTAATGTGTCAGTAAAAAACGTTGAATTTGCCCCGCCGAAAATCGCCGCTCCAAAGCCGGTAATCCCGCATCCAATAAGGTCGTTTCCCCCTGATAGTTGAGCATGGCGCTGCACGCTCGCCGCCGAAATGCCGGCTCGCGCCGCGCCCGTTGGCAGATAGGGCAGTCGCAGCCGAACACCGGCACCTGCTGCGCGCCGCCGGTGCCGAGAAAGGTCAGTTGCATCGCTCCCCTCCGTTAAAGGTACTTCTGCGCAAAGCGGTTGATGTCGCGAAAATCCGCCAGCCGCGCCTGCAGCGTGGCGTGATCCCAGTGCCACCACTGGCTGCGTTCGATGCGTTCTATCAGCGCGTCGTCAAAGCGCATGCCGATCTTTTTGGCCGCCACGCCGGCGACGATGCTGTAGGGCTCCACGTCCTTGGTGACCACCGCCGCGCTGCCGATCACCGCGCCGTTGCCGACGCTGACGCCCGGCATCAGGATGGCGTTATGGCCGATCCACACGTCGTGGCCGACGGTGACGTGGTGCTCGCGCCGCCAGTCGAAGAACGCTGCGTCGTCTTCCCCCAGCCCGTATTCGGAAGCGCGGTAGGTGAAGTGGTGCTGCGCGACGCGCTGGTAGGTCGGGTGGTTGCCGGGATTGATGCGCGCATAGGAGGCGATGGAGACGAACTTGCCGATAGTGGCGTAAAAGATCTGGTTGTGCCCGGCGGTGTAGGAGTAGTCCCCCATCTCTACCTCTTCCAGGATCGCATCGTCGGCCAGATGCACATACTGGCCGAGCCGGGTGCGGTTAAGGGTCACGTTGTCGCCGATTTTCGGCTGGGCGAAGTCGTTCATGGCGTCGCGTCCTGAGTTTGTCGGGTAGAGGTCGGCAGCAGCGCCAGCAGCGCCGCCAGGGTGTCGTCGAGTGGGCCGTCGTTGTGCAGCACCCGGCAGCCGGCGGGCAGGCTCTGCTGATATTCCGCCGCCCGCGCCAGCCGCTGCTCGATCTGTTCGGCGCTTTCCCGCCCGCGATCCTGCAGGCGCTGGCGCAGGATCGCGGCGCTGACCTGCAGGCACACCGGCAGCAGCTGCGCCCCGTAGCGCTGCTGCGCCTGCGGCAGGTGGGCGCGCGAACCGTTGACCGCCACGTCGATCCCCTGCAGCAGCCAAAGATCCACTTCGATCCCGAACGCGTAGCGCTGCTGGTGGGCCTGCCAGTCGAGCGCGAACAGCCCCTTGGCGCGGCGGCGCAGAAATTCGGGTTCGCTCAGCGCGATGTGATTCTCGCAGCCGGCGTCCGCCGGCCGGGTGATGTAGCGGTGCGCCACCAGCGGCGCGCGGTCGGCGTCGGCCCGCAGTGCGGCCAGCAGGCTGTCCTTGCCTGCGCCGGAAGGCCCCATCAGATAGATGAGCCGCGCCATCAGAACACCTGCCTGCCCTGACGCCACACGTTCTGCACATAAACGTGCTCGCCGTGCGGCCGTGCCAGCACCAGATCCGCCCGTAATCCTTCGGCGATGGTGCCACGATCCTGCAGATCCAGCGCCCGCGCCGGGTTGCGGGTGATCATACGCACCGCCTGGGGCAGATCGTAGGCGTTGCGCTCGTCCGCTGCGAGGCGAAACGCCGCGTCCAGCAGGCTGGCCGGGTAATAATCGGAAGAGAGAATATCCAGCACCCCCAGCGCCGCCAGGTGGTGCGCCGCCACGTTGCCGGAGTGGGAGCCGCCGCGCACGATGTTCGGCGCGCCCATCAGCACCTGCAGGCCCTGCTGGTGCGAGGCGCGGGCGGCCGCCTCGGTGGTGGGGAACTCGGCGATGGCGCTGCCCAGCGCGCAGGATTCGGCCACGTGCGCGGCGGTGGCGTCGTCATGGCTGGCCAGCGAGATGCGGCGCGCGCGGCAGTGGGCGGCGATCGCCTCGCGGTTCGGCGCGGCCCAGCGGGCGGACAGGGCGACCTGCTGCGCCTCGTACTCGCTCATCTGCTGGTCGTTGAGGTGGTATTTGCCCTGATAATATTCGCGATACTTTTCGCGCGAGGCGAACTGGCGCTGGCCCGGCGAATGGTCCATCAGCGACACCAGCGACACGCCCGGCTTGTCCATCAGCTGTTCGAACAGCGGCAGGGTGCTCTCGTGCGGCAGCTCGCAGCGCAGGTGCAGCCGGTGCTCGGCGCGGTTCACCCCGGCGCGTTGGCTGTGGATCACCGCGTCGATCATCTTTTGCAGGTTTTCCAGCCGGTGGCCGCCGTCGCGCACGTCGCCTATCGCCACCGCGTCCAGCACCGTGGTGATGCCGTTGGCCACCATCAGCGCATCGTGGCTGCTCATCGCCGAATGGGCCGGCCAGTCGACGTTCGGGCGCGGGGTAAAGAACTTGTCCAGGTTGTCGGTGTGCAGCTCGATCAGCCCCGGCAGCAGCCAGCCGCCGTCGCCGTCCAGCGCCTGCGGCAGCCGGCTCGGGCCGTCGGCGAAGCTGCGGATCACGCCGTCCTGCATCTCCAGCGAGCCTTGCACCACCTGGTCATCCAGCACCAGCTTAACGTTATTGACGATCATCAGAGGGCCTCCAGCGCCTGTGGCGCCTGCATGTCATAAAGCCGGTCGGCGACCTGTTGGCGGACGCCTTCATCATGGAAAATGCCGACGATCGCCGCGCCGCGCGCCTTGGCGCGTTCGATAAGCTGCACCACCGCCGCGCTGTTGCGGCTGTCGAGCGAGGCGGTCGGTTCGTCCAGCAACAGGATCGGGTAATCGACGATAAAGCCGCGCGCGATGTTCACCCGCTGCTGCTCGCCGCCGGAGAAGGTGGACGGCGCCAGCGGCCACAGACGCTGCGGCACGTTGAGCGCGGCGAGCAGCGCTTCGGCGCGTTCGCGGCACTCGGCGCGCTCGACGCCCTGTTCCAGCAGCGGCTGCATCACCACCTCCAGCGCGCTGATGCGCGGGATCACCCGCAGGAACTGGCTGACCCAGCCCAGCGTATGGCGGCGCACCGCCAGAATTTGGCGCGCGTCGGCGCTGACCATGTCCAGCCAGTCGCCCTGGTGGTTGATCCAGATATGGCCGCTGTCCGGCAGGTAGTTGGCGTACAGTGAGCGCAGCAGGGTGGATTTTCCGCTGCCGGAGTGGCCGTGCAGCACCACGCATTCGCCGCCGTGGACCGTCAGGTTGGCGTCGTGCAGCACCGGCAGGCGGGTGCCGTACTGCTGATGCAGCACAAAGGTTTTACTGAGATGTTCAACTCGGATTTGCATAGTCATCTGTTATCGCCTTGGGTTACGACAGCACCGAAGAAACCAGCAGCTGGGTGTAAGGATGGTGCGGATCGTCGAGCACCCGATCGGTCAGGCCGCTCTCCACCACTTCGCCCTGTTTCATCACCAGCAGGCGGTGGGCCAGCAGCCGCGCCACGCCGAGATCGTGGGTGACGATCACCGCCGCCAGCTGCATCTCCACCACCAGGTTGCGCAGCAGATCGAGCAGGCGCGCCTGCACCGACACGTCCAGCCCGCCGGTCGGCTCATCCATAAACACCAGCTTGGGGTGGGTGACCAGGTTGCGGGCGATCTGCAGCCGCTGCTGCATGCCGCCGGAGAAGGTGGTCGGCAGATCGTCGAGGCGCGACAGCGGGATTTCGACGTCTTCCAGCCACTGGCCGGCCTGGCGGCGAATGTCGCCATAGTGGCGCTGGCCGATGGCCATCAGCCGCTCGCCTATGTTGCCGCCGGCGGAGACCTGCGGCCGCAGCCCGTCGAGCGGGTGCTGGTGCACCACGCCCCAGTCGGTGCGCAGCAGGCGGCGGCGATCGCTCTCCGCCATGGCGTACAGATCGTGTTCCTGGTCCGCCTGCGGGCGGTAAAGGATCTGCCCGCGCTGCGGCGCCAGCCGCGCGGAGATCGACTTCAGCAGCGTGGTTTTGCCGGAGCCGGATTCGCCGACGATGCCCAGCACTTCACCGGGGTAGATGTCGAACGACACGTCGCTGAAGCCCTTGCCGGGGGCGTACAGGTGGGTGAGCCGCTTCACCGACAGCAGCGGGGTGGTGCTCAATGGGGTGGAAGTCATCAGTGCTGCGCCTCTTGCGAAGATTGCGCCAGCTGCTGCCGGCAGTAGTCGGTGTCCGAACAGACGAACATGCGGTTGCCCCGATCGTCGAGCACCACCTCGTCCAGATAGCTGTGGCGCGAGCCGCACAG
Source organism: Serratia sp. BNK-33-b (assembly GCF_048684565.1). Taxonomy (NCBI): domain Bacteria; kingdom Pseudomonadati; phylum Pseudomonadota; class Gammaproteobacteria; order Enterobacterales; family Yersiniaceae; genus Serratia; species Serratia sp. BNK-33-b. The sequence continues at coordinate 4,386,877 of NZ_JBLQTZ010000001.1, read as the reverse complement.
CGCGCAGGGTTCGTCCCACTGCTGCACGCTGAACGGATGGTCGTCGAAGTCCAGGCTCTCCACCTTGGTGAACGGCGGCAGGGCGTAGATGCGTTTCTCGCGCCCGGCGCCGAACAGCTGCAGCGCCGGCATCATGTGCATTTTCGGGTTGTCGAATTTCGGGATTGGCGACGGATCCATCACGTAGCGATCGTTGACCTTCACCGGGTAGGCGTAGGTGGTGGCGATATGGCCGTAGCGCGCGATGTCTTCATACAGCTTCACCTGCATCACGCCGTACTCCTCCAGCGCGTGCATCTTGCGGGTCTCGGTTTCGCGCGGTTCGATAAAGCGCAGCGGCTCCGGGATTGGCACCTGATAGATCAGGATCTGGTCTTCGCGCAACGCCGTTTCCGGAATGCGGTGACGGGTCTGGATTAGGGTGGCCTCCGGCGTGCGCTCGGTGGTGGCCACCCCGGCGACGCGCTGGAAGAAGCGGCGGATCGACACCGCGTTGGTGGTGTCGTCGGCGCCCTGGTCGATCACCTTCAGCACGTCGGCGCGGCCGATGACGCTGGCGGTGAGCTGAATGCCGCCGGTGCCCCAGCCATAGGGCATCGGCATCTCGCGGCCGCCGAACGGCACCTGATAGCCGGGGATCGCCACCGCCTTGAGGATGGCGCGGCGGATCATGCGCTTGGTCTGCTCGTCCAGATAGCCGAGGTTATAGCCGGTCAATACTTCACTCATCGCGGGCCTCCTGACGCTCGCTGTATTCCTGCCGCAGCCGCTTGAGCAGTTCCAGTTCAGCCTGGAAGTCGACGTAGTGCGGTAGCTTGAGATGGGAGACGAAGCCGGCGGCCTCGACGTTGTCGGCGTGGGCCAGCACGAACTCTTCGTCCTGCGCCGGGCCGGCGACGCCTTCGCCGTAGTCGGGGCTCTGCAATGCGCGATCCACCAACGCCATCGCCATCGCCTTGCGTTCGGCGCGGCCGAACACCAGCCCGTAACCGCGGGTGAAGTGCGGCGGATGGTCCTTGGGATCGACGAAGCCGTTGACCATTTCGCACTCGGTCAGCAAGATTTCGCCGATATCGATGGCGAAACCCAGCTCTTCAGGCACGATCTCCACCGAAATGTGGCCGGTGCGGATCTCGCCGGCGAACGGGTGGTTGCGGCCGTAGCCGCGCTGAGTGGCGTAGCCGAGCGCCAGCAGAAAACCTTCGTCGCCGCGCACCAGCTGCTGCAGGCGCGCCGAGCGCGAGCAGGGGTAAACCGGCGGATTGCGGGTGATGTCGTCCGGCGCGCTGCCGTCGTCCTGTTCCTCCCGCGCCAGCTGCTGGCGACACAGCAGATCGAACACGTGGCTGCAGTTGTCCGGCAGCGGTTCGTCGGCCTGCGGCGCGCGCGGCGCCTCGCCTTCCGCCAGCAGCGCGAAGTCCAGCAGCCGGTGAGTGTAGTCGTAGGTCGGCCCCAGCACCTGCCCGCCGGGCAAGTCCTTGTAAACCGCCGAGATGCGCCGCTCCAGCCGCATGTTTTCGCTGGCCAGCGGCTCGCTGACCGCCAGGCGCGGCAGGGTGGTGCGATAGGCGCGCAGCAGGAAGATCGCCTCCACCAGATCGCCGCTGGCCTGTTTGATGGCCAGCGCCGCCAGCTCGCGATCGTAGATGCCGCCTTCGGTCATCACCCGATCCACCGCCAGCCCCAGCTGCTGTTCGATTTGTTCCGCGCCGATCGCCGGTAGCGCCTCGTCGCCGCGCCGCAGCTGTTCCTGCAGCTGATGGGCGGCCTCAATGGCTTTTTCGCCCCCTTTTACCGCTACGTACATCAGCACACCTCCACGCGGGTGGTCCGCGGGATCGCCAGCAGGCGATCGCCGCAGGTCAGCAAGATATCCAGCCCCAGCGGGAAGCGCTGCGGACGGTTGACGAGATAATCCAGCAGCGCCGGCGGCAGGCGCGGCGCTATCAGGCGTTGCTTCTCGATGCCGGGGCCGGTCAGGCGCAGCGCTGCGCCGTTCTCCAGCTCGGCGAGCTGCACGATGACCGTGGCGCTGAACTCCGGCGAAATTTCAGTGCCGTGCGGCAACGCCTGCAGATCGGCGGCCTGCACGTGCTCATCGAACAGGGCAAAACAGACCTCCTGCTCCGTGGCGGCCAGCGGCGCGCCGCTGTGAAAACGAATGTTGGTTAGCACTTGCTTACTATTTAGCGCTGGGCACAGCAGCAGCGGCGTTTCCTGATCGGCCAGCGTCAGCAGCGCGGCGGTGCTGGCGGCGTTCAGCGGCGCCCAGGCTGGGCCGTTCGGCAGCGTCACCCGGTGGCCCGGTTCGCTTAAGGCTTTAAGAATCAAACGGAAAGCGTGCTGCGATTGGTCTATCGGTTGTTCAAAACCGGTCAATAAACTCATGGCTTAATCCCCTCGCACCAGCGTAAAGAAGTCCACCCGGCTGGCGGCGATCGCCCGGGCGCGCAGCTGGCGCTGTTCGTGCTGCAGCGCGGCTAGCGGCGCGATCAGCTGTTGTTGCAGGCGTTCGCCGTGCTCCGGCTGTTGCAGCAGCGCATCGGCCAGCGCGCACAGCTCGGCGTGCGCCTTGTCGCGCCCGGCGATGTAGCTGTAGCCGTAGCCGCCGTTGTCCAGCTGCACCACCGCGCGGGTGACCGTCATGTCCCCCAGCACGAAGCGGCGGCCGGTGGCGCCCATGCGCCCCTGCAGCTGGGCCAGGCCGATCTCCGGCGCGCGGATGCTGCGGTAACCCGGGCTGAGGTTCAGCGCCTGCCAGTGGCTGCGCAGCTGCTCGGGCCGGCTGTGCGCCAGCACCGACATCCAGCGTTGTCTCGACTCTAAGGCGTGCATTCAGTGCTCCATCGTCAGTTCAATCATGTCGGCGCGGGCCAGGCTGACGGAGTATTCCGCCACCTCTTCGCCGCCGCTGCGGACGTTAAGGGTGCGCACGCACAGCAGCGGCGCGTGGGTGGCGATCTCCAGCAGCCGGCTCTCTTTGGCCTGCGCGCGGCGCGCGCTGATGCGCGTCTGGCGGCGGGCCAGCGGCTGCCGGAGGTGCTGTTCGATAAACTGGTGCAGCGAACCGCTGTGGAACTGCTGCAGCGCCGGCCACCAGTCCAGATCGGGCAGATAGTGGTCGATCACGCTCATCGGTACGCCGTTGACCCGGCGCAGGGTGCGCAGGTGGATCACCATTTCGCCTTCTTCACGCGAGAGCGCGCTGGCGACATGCCCATTGCACGGGCGCAAGACAGCGAGTAAGCGCTCACTGGTGGGGTGGCTGCCCTGCTCGAACAGGTTCTGGCTGAAGCGGGTGTTGGCGTGCAGCGGGTAGTCGTAAGGCCGCATCAGCACCAGAATGCCGACGCCGTGGCGGCGCTGCAGCCAGCCGCGCTCCACCAGCTGATCCACCGCGCGGCGCAGGGTGTGGCGATTGACCTGGTAACGCTCGGCCAGCTGCTGTTCCGAAGGCAGGTAGTCGCCGCAGCGGTACTGCGTGCGCAGCTCCTGTTCCAGCTGCGCGGCGATCTGCTGATAGCGGGTGGGGTAAGTGGTCGGATGTCTAGATAACTCCATCATAATAAAAACCTCGTCATGCCGATGGCGGTGCGATGAAGGCGGAAGCGGTGCGTTTCATCGGGCGTCTACCCTGTGGTTTTCACGTTGGCATCATGGTGCCGGGCGCAGATGACAATCGCGTTACGCGTCGGTGGCGAACAGATGAACTATTTAGGACAGCCCGGGCGTGCACGGGCGGCGACGGCGCGCTATGCTGGCGCCTCTGTTGACTGACTCTGGCCGCTACCATGCCGCAACCTCTGAACGCCCCTGAACACGCCCCACGCGCCTGGCCGCTGTGGAAACCGATCCTGTTTCTGCTGGTGGTGGCCGTTGGCCTCTACTACGTCAAATGGCAGCCTTACTACGGCAAGGCCTTCGTGGCGGCGGATAGCCACTCGATCGGCAAATCGATCCTGGCCGACGGCGCCGCGAGCCCCTGGCTGGCGGCCTGGCAGTACGTGCTGGTCTACTTCACCGCGGTATGGAAGGCGGCGCTGCTCGGGGTGCTGTTAGGTTCGCTGGTGCAGGTGCTGATCCCGCGCGACTGGCTGGCGCGCACGCTCGGCCACCGGCGTTTTTCCGGCACCGTGCTGGGGGCGCTGATCGCGCTGCCGGGCATGATGTGCACCTGCTGCGCCGCACCGGTTGCCGCCGGCATGCGCCGCCAGTCGGTATCCAGCGGCGCCGCGCTGGCCTTTTGGCTCGCCAACCCGGTATTGAACCCGGCGACGCTGGTGTTCATGGGATTTGTGCTCGGTTGGCCGTTCGCCGCCATCCGCCTGGTGGCGGGCGTGGTGATGGTGCTGGGCATCGCCTGGCTGGTGCAGCGCGTGACCGCCAACGATCCGCAGCCCACCGCGCCGCAGCCGCCGGTGATGATGGCGCAGAGCGACGAGCAGCCGTTCCTCGCCCGCTGGGGCAAAGCGCTGTGGGCGCTGTTTTGGTCGACCATTCCGATCTACGTGCTGGCGGTGCTGGCGCTGGGCGCGGCGCGGGTCTGGCTGTTCCCGCACGCCGACGGCGCCGTCGACAATAGCCTGCTGTGGATCATCGGCCTGGCGATCGTCGGCTGCCTGTTCGTTATCCCCACCGCGGCGGAAATCCCGATCGTACAAACCATGATGCTGGCGGGCATGGGCGCCGGCCCGGCGCTGGCGCTGCTGATGACCCTGCCGGCGGTCAGCCTGCCTTCGCTGTTGATGCTCAACAAGGCCTTCTCCGCCCGGGCGCTGTGCCTGACGGCGGCGCTGGTGGCGCTGTGCGGCGCACTGACCGGCGTGGTGGGGATGGGGTTGGTGTAACGGATTCGTGACTTGACGCTATCTCAATGGAGGAGATGGCATCTTTGAACGTTTAAGCACCGGCACTGCGGTTGATCTAAGCCATTCAGAGGTAGAAAAACGAATGGCTATATTTAAAGCGAAAATTCGGGGGAGCTATCGGTGGGGGCGTTGAGGGGGATTCGTTCTGAGTCGAACAGGAGGTTTCTCAGGATAGAATGGAATTTTGTCTGGCAGTCGGCTTTGAGCGAGGAGCAGACGTTGAGGGCTATAAGAAGACTACTTAATGTTAGTCGGCTTCAACACAAGCGTGCCGTAGTGTGCTTCGCGGTGACAGTTCGGACAGAGTGCAATAGCATTTTTCTCCACCGTTAGCAAGCCACTCCACATGATGCACTTCAAGATACGGTCTACCATCTTCCCGCTTGAATGGTGCTGACCTGCTCCCAGCAAACTAACATAGCATGATGTAAGCAAGTTCCGCTCCTGGCACAAAGCCGCCTGTCAGATCAGGTTTGGTTCTGTGCCGTAGCCGCAGCTGTGCCAGGCCTATTTTGGATTAACATGAGTCGAGACACGTACCACCAGCTCATCGCAACCTATGCACCACCTGGTTGCTGCTGCCGCGCCAGATCAGCGCCGGGTCTTTCAAATCCTGCACGAATTTGCCGTCGATTAGCACGTTGATCCTGTCCACTACCTGCATTTGCTGCGCGTCCAACTCCGCCAGCCGGTAGCCGGTCCACAGCCAGATATCCTTGCCGGGGCACTCGGCGCGCACTCGTTTCACCAGCTTCAAGATGCTCGGCACGTTGGCTGGGTGCAGCGGATCGCCGCCGGAGAGCGACAGCCCCTGGCGCGGCACGCGCGTATCGTTCAGATCGGCGATGATGCGGTCTTCCAACGCCGGGGTAAACGGCTGACCGGAGTTGAGCCGCCAGGTGCTTTTGTTGTAGCAGCCGGGGCACTGGTGCACGCAGCCGGCGACAAACAGCGTGCAGCGGGTGCCGGGGCCGTTGACGACGTCGATCGGGTAATACTGGTGATAATTCATGTGAGGCCTGCCCATCAGGCTATTTTACTGGCCATTTTGCCTTCGGGCAGTGCTCCCAATCCTTACGTACTGCGTGTACGCTCCGGTTGGTGCGCGCTGGCCGAAGGCAAACTGGCGGCGACAATCACGCCTGATGAACAGGCTTCTGCCTAGGCTGCACGGCGCTTTTCAGCCGAGCTGCCCGTTGCCGAGGTGTTTCACCCGGCGTTTCACCTCTTCCTGCTTGCCGGCGTTGAACGGCCGGGCATCGGGGCTGCCGAGATAGCCGCACACCCGGCGGGTGACCGAGACCTTGGCCGAGTCGTGGTTGCCGCATTTCGGGCAGGTGAAGCCTTTGCTGGTGCAGGAGAATTCACCGGTGAAGCCGCATTCGTAGCACTCGTCGATCGGCGTGTTGGTGCCGTAGTAAGGCACCCGGGTGTAGCTGTAGTCCCACACGTCTTCCAGCGCCTTCAGGTTGTGCTGCAGGTTCGGGTATTCGCCGTAGCAGATGAAGCCGCCGCTGGCCAACGGCGGGTAGGGCGCTTCGAAGTCCAGCTTGTCGTACGGATTGACCTTCTTCTCCACGTCGAGGTGGAAGCTGTTGGTGTAATAGCCCTTGTCGGTGACGCCCGGCACCACGCCGAAATCGGCGGTGTCCAGCCGGCAGAAGCGATCGCACAGGTTTTCGCTCGGCGTGCTGTAGAGGCTGAAGCCGTAGCCGGTTTCGTCCTTCCAGGCGTCGACGGCGGCGCGCAGCCGCGCGACGATCGCCACCGCTTTGGCGCGCAGCGCTTCGTCGTCATATACGTGGTTTTTGCCGCCGAACAGCGCGTTGATGGTCTCGTGCAGGCCGATGTAGCCCAGCGAAATCGAGGCGCGGCCGTTCTTGAAGATATCCGCGATGTTATCGTCGGCCTTGAGCCGCACCCCGCAGGCGCCTTCCATGTAAAGGATTGGCGCTACCCGCGCCTTGATGCCTTCCAGCCGGGCGATGCGCGTCATCAGGGCCTTTTTCGCCAGCTGCAGGCGCTGATCCAGCAGCGCCCAGAAGCGCGACTCATCGCCCATCGCCTCCAGCGCGATGCGTGGCAGGTTGAGGCTGATGACGCCGATGTTGTTGCGGCCGTCGTGCACCAGCTCGCCGTCCTGCTCGTAGGTGCCGAGGAAGCTGCGGCAGCCCATCGGCGTTTTGAACGAGCCGGTGACCTTCACCACCTGATCGTAGTTGAGGATGTCCGGGTACATGCGCTTGCTGGCGCACTCCAGCGCCAGCTGCTTGATGTCGTAGTTCGGGTCGCCGTACTGGTGGTTGAGGCCGTCGCGGATGGCGAACACCAGTTTGGGGAACACGGCGGTCTTGCGGTTTTTGCCCAGCCCGGCGATGCGGTTTTTCAGGATCGAGCGCTGGATCAGGCGAGACTCCCAACTGGTGCCGAGGCCGAAGCCGAAGGTGACGAACGGCGTCTGGCCGTTGGCGGTGTGCAGGGTGTTGACCTCGTACTCCAGCGACTGGAAGGCGTCGTAACACTCTTTCTCGGTGCGCGCCATGGCATAGCCTTTGGCGTCCGGGATCTGCCACTCTTCCGCCACCTGCAGGTGTTTGCGGAAGCTCTCGTCGACGAACGGCGCCAGAATTTCATCGATGCGGTTGATGGTGGTGCCGCCATAGATATGGCTGGCGACCTGGGCGATGATCTGTGCGGTCACGGCGGTGGCGGTGGAGATCGACTTCGGCGGCTCAATCTCGGCGTTGCCCATCTTGAAGCCGTTGGTCAGCATGCCTTTCAGATCGATCAGCATGCAGTTGAACATCGGGAAAAACGGCGAGTAGTCGAGATCGTGGTAGTGAATTTCGCCGCGTTCATGGGCCAGCACCACGTCGCGCGGCAGGATGTGCTGCTTGGCGTAGTGTTTGGCGACGATGCCCGCCAGCAGGTCGCGCTGGGTGGGGATCACCTTGCTGTCCTTGTTGGCGTTTTCGTTCAGCAGCGCGCGGTTGCTTTGCTCGACCAGGCCGCGAATTTCCTGATTCAGGCGGCCGCGCAGTTCGCGCGCCACGTCGCGATCGTGGCGGTATTCGATATAGGCGCGCGCCAGCTGTTTGTATTCGCCGGCCATCAGCTGGTTTTCCACCGCCTGCTGGATCTCGTGGATATCGACGCGCGGCTGCTGCTCCATGCGCTGAGCGACCACGCGGGCGACGGTGGCGCAGTAGTCGGCATCGACCACGCCCACCGCCAGCGCGGCGCGCTCGATGGCCTGCGCAATGCGCGCTTCGTCAAAAGGTACCTGGCAACCGTCCCGCTTAATCACTACTGGTTTCACGTTGTACTCCTTGTTCCCCGAGGGAGCGTTCATACCCGCCTGGCGTGGCGAGCAACCGTCAAATTTCGCTTATCCACAGGGCAAAGCCGCAGCGCGCAAGGGCTGTGGCGGCGTGTGGATGATTTTGTGGATAACTACTATATATAGGTGTTCGCAATTCTTAATGCACTATATATAGATATTGGCGCGATTCTTTTGATGTAGAACAAGGAAAACGGAAGAGCGTGCGCAAGCTGAACAGACGTCAATCGCCGGTTGGCCGATCGCGAAAATGTTCCAGCAGAAAATCGACCCAAACGCGCACCCGCGGCGGCAGATCCGCCGAAGCGTAATAGAGCCACAGCTGCACCGGGCGCGGCCAGCATTCCGCCAGCACCGGCTGCAGCGTGCCTTGCTCGAAGTGCTTTTCAACGTACCAGCGCGCCAGGTTGACGATGCCGAGCCCGGCCAGCGCCGCATCCAGCAACATCTCCGGCCGGCTGACCACCAGCCGGCCGTTCAGATCCAGCGCCAGCGTTTCGCCCTGATGGCGCAGCTGCCATTTGACGTGGCGGCCGTTGCCCGGGTTGCGGTGCAGCAGGCAGTCGTGGCGCAGCAGATCGTGCGGCGTTTGCGGCTCACCACGCCGCGCCAGATAGTCCGGCGAGGCCGCCAGCACCATGTGCATCGGGTAGAGCGGGCGGGCCACCAGCCGGCTGTCGGGATCGACCCGGCTGCCGATGCCGACGTCGAAGCCTTCGCCCACCAGGTTCACCACCCGGGCGTCCAGCGACAGATCGAGATCGATCTGCGGATAGCGCGCCAGAAATTGCGGGATCAGCGGCATCAGCATCTGGCGGCCGAAGCCGGGGATCATGCTGACGCGCACCACCCCGGCCGGCGCCTGCCGTTCGCCGCCGGCGCTCTCCAGCGTGGCCGCCAACGCCTGCCACAGCGGCGCCACCTGCGCCAGCAGCGCTTTGCCCTCGTCGGTCAGCAGCACGTTGTGGGTGTTGCGCTGAAATAGCCGCAGCGCCAGCTTCTCTTCCAGCGCGCGGATGTTTTTGCTGACCGCCGCCGGCGTCACGCCCAGCTGGCGAGCGGCGGCGGAGAAATTTTGCGCCTGCGCGGCGGCGAGGAAGGCCGGCAGCAGGCGGTGCACGTCAAAGGGCAGCGACATAGTGGTTGATACTTTTGGTTGAAATTGAAGTGACCTTTAACAGCCTACACCCGAAGCGGCAGAAATGGAAAAATGCCCTCATCTTCTTATGACCGAGGAATCGTTATGTCGCGCATTTTAGTGTTAACCGCCCACCGCACCCCCGACGAGTCGCGCATCAACAAAGCGCTGATCGCGGCGCTGAGTCCGTTGCCCAACGTTACCGTTCACGAACTGATCCGCGCTTACCCGGATTACCGCATCGACGTGGCGCGCGAGCAGGAACTGCTGCAGAGCCATGATGCGGTAGTGATGTTGTTCCCGTTTTATTGGTACAGTTCGCCGGCGATCCTCAGCGAGTGGCAGGATGCGGTATTAACCTACGGTTTCGCCTACGGCAGCGAAGGCACCCAACTGCACGGCAAGCCGCTGCAGCTGGTGGTGAGCACCGGCGGCAACGCGCAGGCCTATACGGCGGAAGGGTACAACCGTTATCCGGTGCAGGATCTGCTGCTGCCGTTCCACGCCATGGCCAACCTGACCGGCATGGATTATCTGCCGCCGCATCTGGTGCAGGGCGTGTTCGACATGAGCGATGAACGCCTGGCGCAAGAGGCCGCCGGGGTGGTAGCGCTGCTGGGGAAATGGTAGGGCGCAGCGCTCGCCGCGCCCTTCGGGGTTAGTCTTCGAGCAGCCACCACACCGCTTCGAACGGCCGCAGCGTCAGCGCCTGCGGCTGGTCTGCCGAGTCGCTGTAGTTGCTCATCAGCGGGCGCCACTGGGCTGAAGGCTCCACGCCCGCCGCCGTCCAGGCCTGCGGCTCGCGGCTCAGGTTGGCCGCTACCAGCAGGCGCTGGCCGTTCCAGCTGCGCTGATAGCACCACAGTGCCGGGTGTTCCGGTGCCAGATCCTGATAGTCGCCGTGGGTCAGCAGCGGGTACTGCTTGCGCAGGGTGATCAGCTGGCGGTAGGCGTAAAACACCGAGTCGAGGTCGGCCAGCGCCGCTTCGGCGTTGATCTGCGGGTAGTTCTCGGCGCAGCCGATCCACGGCGTGCCGGTGGTGAAACCGGCGTGCGGCGCGGCGCTCCACTGCATCGGCGTACGGCCGTTGTCGCGCGATTTGTCGGCCAGGATCGCCAGCAGCTCGGCGTCGCTGCGGCCCTGAGCGCGCAGTTCAGCGTACATGTTCAGGCTTTCCACGTCGCGATACTGTTCAATGGCGCGGAAGCCGGGGTTGGTCATGCCGAGTTCTTCACCCTGGTAGATATAAGGCGTGCCCTGCATGCCGTGCAGCACCATCGCCAGCATTTTGGCGGCCGGCAGCCGCAGTGCGCCTTCATCGCCGAAGCGTGACACGATGCGCGGCTGATCGTGGTTGCACCAGAACAGCGCGTTCCAGGCGCGGTTATGCATTCCTTGCTGCCAGTGGCGGAAGATCTGCTTCAGCTCCACGTAATCCGGCGCCGCCCGCGTCCATTTTTCGCCGCCGGCGTAGTCCACCTTCAGGTGGTGGAAGTTGAAGGTCATCGACAGCTCTTCGCCGCTCTGCGCCGCGTAGCGCTGGCAATGCTCAAGCGTGGTGGAGGACATCTCGCCCACCGTCATCAGGCCGCGCGGCTGAAACACCTCGCGGCTCATCTCCTGCAGGAACTCGTGGATGCGCGGGCCGTCGGTATAGAAGCGGCGGCCGTCGCCCTGGCTGTCGGACGGGAAGTCCTGCTGTTTGGACACCAGGTTGATCACGTCGAGGCGCAGGCCGTCGACGCCTTTGTCCGCCCAGAACTGACACACTTTCTTCAGCTCTTCGCGCACCGGCGGGTGCTCCCAGTTGAGATCCGCCTGCTCGGCGGCGAACAGGTGCAGGTAGTACTGGCCGCTGTCGGCGTGCCACTGCCAGGCGTTGCCGCCGAACTTGGAGCGCCAGTTGTTCGGCGGCGTATCGCCTTCGCCGTCGCGCCAGACGTAGAACTGGCGATACGGGCTGTGGCGATCCTGCGCGGCCTTGAACCACGGGTGCTCGGTCGAGGTGTGGTTGAACACCATGTCCATCACGATGCGGATGCCGCGCTGGTGGGCGGCGGTGACCAACTGCTCGAAGTCCGCCATCGTGCCGTAAGCCGGATCGATGGCGCAGTAGTCCGCCACGTCATACCCGTTGTCCACCTGCGGCGATACGTAGACCGGCGTCAGCCAGATGGCATCGACGCCCAGTTCCTGCAGATAGTCCAGCCGCCGGGTCACGCCGGCCAAATCGCCGTAGCCGTTGCCGGTGCTGTCCTGAAAACTCTTCGGATAAATTTGGTAGATGACGCCGTTCTGCCACCAAGGGGTTGGGTTGCTCATAGATCAATACCTTTGAATCGTGACAACGAGCCTGCGCGAGCAGGCTCCTACATTCATATTGCGTGAATCAAACCGGCAGCTCGCCGCGGGCGGCCTTGCGTTTGTAGACCATGATGGTCAGCACCAGCGGGATGACGATCGCCACCAGAATCGCCAGCGAGTAAATCAGCCAGAACTGCGGCTTGATAGACAGGATGCCCGGCAGGCCACCGACGCCGATGCCGTTGGCCATTACGCCGTCCAGGCCGCAGATCAGGCCCGCGATCGCGGAGCCGATCATCGCGCACAGCATCGGGAAGCGGTATTTGAGGTTGATGCCGTACATCGCCGGTTCGGTCACGCCGAGGTAGGCGGAGATCGCCGCCGGCACCGAAATTTCACGCTCATTGGCCTTGCGGCTGATGATGATGATGCCGAGCACTGCCGAGGCCTGCGCGATGTTGGACAGCGCAATCAGCGGCCACACCGGGGTGCCGCCCATGCTCTGGATCATCTGCATGTCGATAGCCAGCGTGGTCTGGTGCACGCCGGTGATCACCAGCGGCGCATACAGGAAGCCGAACAGCGCGGCGCCCACCGGCGCGAAGCTGCCGGTCATCACCGCTTTCACCGCCCAGGCGACGCCATCGCCGATCATGCGGCCGAACGGCCCGATCAGCGCGTGCGCCAGGAACACCGCCAGCAGCAGCGAAACCACCGGCACCACCACCAGATAGAGATAGTCGGGGACGATCTTTTTCAGCCGGGTTTCGATCCAGCCCAGCGCCATGCCCGCCAGGATCGACGGGATCACCTGCGCCTGATAACCCACTTTCTGGATCACGAACCAGCCGAAGTTCCACACTTCCGGCGTTTGCTGGCCGAGCAGGTAGGAGTTCATCAGCTGCGGCGACACCAGGGTGACGCCCAGCACGATGCCGAGCACCGGCGTGCCGCCCATCTTTTTCACCGTCGACCAGCAGATGGCCACCGGCAGGAACATGAAGATCGCTTCACCGAGCAGCCACAGGAAGTCGTAAACGGTTTTCCACGCCGGATGCATCTGCGCCAGCGTTTGGCCGCCGGACATCGGGATGTCGCCGATCACGTTGCGGAAGCCGAGGATCAGACCGCCGCTGATCAGCGCCGGCAGCAGCGGGAAGAAGATTTCGGCGAAGTGGGAGATGGTGCGCTCAGACCAGGTCATGTTCTGGCGCGCGGCCACCTTGGCCTGTTCCTTGTCGGCCTCGTTGACGCCGGTGCTGGCGATCAGGGCCTGATAGTAGTCGCCGACGTCGGTGCCGATCACCACCTGGAACTGCCCGGCGTTGGTGAAGCACCCTTTGACCATCGGCAGCGCTTCGATCTCTTTCGGTTTCGCCTTATTGGGATCGTTGAGGACGAAACGCAGCCGGGTAATGCAATGGCTGACGGTGGCGATGTTCTCGCGGCCGCCGACCAAAACAATCAGGCGATCAATATCCTGCTGTTTTACTTTGCTCATTATGGGATACCTGCAGAGGTGTTGACTGAGTAATGATCAAAGCTTAGCCACTCGGCTTTTTGAATGAAATGGGAACGTTCCCGGTTTGGGGCGAGGATCACAAAATGACAAAAAATGGTCAACTTCTAAGCAGGTCGTCAGGAAAGTTTGCTGGGCACCACCAGGCGGCGGATCCCCTGTTCGCCGCTGAGCTGCGCCAGCAGCTGCTGCGCCGCCAACAGGCCGGCGCTGCCGTAGCCGAACTCCACCGACAGGGTGTCGGGGAACAGGAAGCTGAGCAGCGGGGTGTTGCCGATGGCGCATACCTGGATGGCGCGCGCCGGCTGTTGTTGCAGGTATTTGATCGCCCCCAGGGCGATGCTGTCGGAGGCGCAAATCAGCGCGCTGGTGTGCGCATCGATCACTTCGGCGGCGTGCTGGAAACCGCTCTGGTAGCTCAGCTCGCCCAGCGTGGCGCGCGGCGTGAGCGTGAGGCGTTCACAGGCGTCGAGATAGGCCTGATAGCGGCGCTGGCCGGTGGTGGCGTCGCTGAGCTGCACCCCCAGATAGCCAATATGCCGATGCCCTTGTTGATACAGGCGATCCATCAACAGGTTCACCGCGCCGGCGTCGTCATAGCAGACGGACGAGAAGCCGTCATATTCGCGCACCATCACCACCATTTTTTCCTGCCACGGCTTGAGCATCGCCGCGGTCAGGCCGGTGAAGCCGAACAGGATCACGCCGTCGACGTTGCGCTGATGCAGTACGTGCAGATGCTCCTGCACCAGACGAGTTTCGAACTGGCTCTCCATCACGATCGGATCGAAGCCCTGCTGGTACAGCAGCGGCAGCATGGTGCGCACCGCCTGGTTCTCCGACGGCGAATCGAGACGGGAAACGATGATGCCCACCACTTTGTCGCTCTGGCCGCGCATGGCGCGCGCCGACTTGGAGGGGGTAAACCCTTGCTGACGGATCACCGCTTCCACCCGTTCACGGGTTTGCGGGCTCACGCTGCCTTCATTGTTCAACACGCGTGAGACGGTGGATTTGCCTACGCCGCTCAGGCGTGCGATGTCCTTGATGGTCAGCCGGTTTTGCATGGTTTACTTTTCGTTGAAGTGGACAGGCGTAACATAACGGCCTGTAAAACAATGCCCGTCAGCATAGCTCATTTTCCTACGGGGATCTTGATGCAAAACGGGATTGTTGCACTGCGCTGAACGGCCGCTCCTGCCGCTCTGTTTTTCCCTTTACCGGAGGTTATACCCCATATGGACCCCGACCCGACTGCTTTAGACACTCACTCGGTTCTCCGGTAAAACCTCTCCGCCTGGCGCTGCTGTTTTACCGGTGAAGTACATCACGGTAACCGGTAGCGCGCGCTTCGTCGTTCGCTCCTGCTGCTGAAAAAAATAATAAGGATCTGCGTTGGCAGAGGCTTTTTGGCGCACCCGCCATCCGCCCGGCCGATGACGATCCCCGTTTACCCGCTGCCGTGAGGCACCGGGCGACGAGGTGCGAACCATGAAACTGAAAAAACTCCCCCGTCAGCTGCTGGGCCTGTTCGCCCGCAGCCTCCCGCACCGTTTGGTGCGCCGCGACAGCTTGCTGGACGGCGTCAGCGGCGCTGCGCGCGATATGCCTGCCGGCCTGGCGCAGCAGCGGCTGGCATGCGCCGCCGCAGAGACGATGCAGCTGTTTGAGCGTTTTCACAGCCACCCGGAAGGCATCACCGCCCATGAGGCGGAACAGGTTCGCCGGCGCTGCGGCGAGAACGTCATCGACGATCAGCAGAAAGAGGCCTGGTGGCAGCACCTGTGGCACTGCTACCGCAACCCGTTCAACCTGCTGCTGACCGCGCTCGGCATGATCTCTTACGCTACCGAGGATCTCACCGGCGCCTTGGTGATCGCGCTGATGGTGCTGATCTCCACGTTGCTGAACTTCATCCAGGAGGCGCGCTCCAACCGGGCGGCCGATGCGCTGAAGGCCATGGTGAGCAACACCGCCACGGTGATCCGCAGCGACGCGCACACCGGCAAGAGCGAACACGTGGAGCTGCCGATCGCACAGCTGGTGCCGGGCGACATCATCAAGCTGGCGGCCGGCGACATGATCCCGGCGGATCTGCGCGTGCTGTCGGCCAAGGATCTGTTCATCAGCCAGGCGGCGCTGACCGGCGAATCGCTGCCGGTGGAGAAATCCGCCGCGCCGCAATTGTTGGCGGCCGATCCGCTCGACTGCCAGAACCTGTGCTTCATGGGCACCAACGTGGTCAGCGGCACCGCGCTGGCGATGGTGATTGGTACCGGCGGCGGCACCTATTTCGGCCAGCTGGCGCAGCGCGTCACCAGCCAGGATGAGCAGCCGAACGCCTTCCAGAGCGGCATCAGCAAGGTCAGTTGGCTGCTGATCCGCTTTATGCTGGTGATGACGCCGATCGTGCTGCTGATCAACGGCTACACCAAGGGCGACTGGTGGGAGGCGGCGCTGTTCGCGCTGTCGGTGGCGGTCGGGCTGACGCCGGAGATGCTGCCGATGATCGTCACCTCGACGCTGGCCAAAGGGGCGGTGAAGCTGTCGCGCCAGAAGGTGATCGTCAAACGGCTGGACGCCATCCAGAACTTCGGCGCCATGGATATTCTGTGCACCGACAAGACCGGCACCCTGACCCAGGACAAGATCGTGCTGGAGCGCCATACCGATGCGTTCGGCGCCGGCAGCGAGCGGGTGCTGCGCTACGCCTGGCTGAACAGCTTCTACCAGACCGGGCTGAAAAACCTGCTCGACGTGGCGGTGCTGAGCTGCGCGGAGCAGAACCGGCAGCCGGAGGCGCTGCAAAACTACCGTAAGGTGGATGAGATCCCGTTCGACTTCGTGCGCCGCCGCATGTCGGTGGTGGTGGCCAAAGACAACGAGTATCACGAGCTGGTGTGCAAGGGCGCGCTGGAAGAGATGCTGGCGATTTGCAGCCACGTGCGCCACGAAGACGAGGTGATCCCGCTGAGCGAGGCGCTGCTGGCGAGGATCCGCCGCATCACCGACGATCTCAACCAGCAGGGGCTGCGGGTGGTGGCAGTGGCCAACAAGATCCTGCCGGCGCAAACCCATGAATACGGCGTGGCGGACGAGTCGGATCTGATCCTCGAAGGCTACGTCGCCTTCCTCGATCCGCCGAAGGAAAGCACCGCACCGGCGCTGGCGGCGCTGAAACAGAACGGCGTCACGGTGAAGATCCTCACCGGCGACAACGAGCTGGTGGCCGCCAAAGTGTGCCGTGACGTCGGGCTCGAGGCCGATCATCTGCTGCGCGGCAGCGAGATCGAGCAGATGGACGACGAGCAGCTGGCGCAGGCGGCGGCGCGCACCACGGTGTTCGCCAAGCTGACGCCGCTGCACAAGGAGCGCATCGTCAAACTGCTGCGCCGCCAGGGGCACGTGGTGGGCTTTATGGGCGACGGCATCAATGACGCGCCGGCGCTGCGCGCGGCCGATATCGGCATCTCCGTCGATTCGGCGGTGGACATCGCCAAGGAAGCGGCGGACATCATCCTGCTGGAAAAAAGCCTGATGGTGCTGGAGCAAGGGGTGATCGAAGGGCGCCGCACCTTCGCCAACATGCTGAAATACATCAAGATGACCGCCAGCTCCAACTTCGGCAACGTGTTCAGCGTGCTGATCGCCAGCGCCTTCCTGCCGTTTCTGCCGATGTTGCCGCTGCATCTGTTGATTCAGAACCTGATGTACGACATCTCGCAGATCGCCATCCCGTTCGATAACGTCGACGACGATCAGATCACCCAGCCGCAGCGCTGGAACTCCGCCGATCTGGGGCGGTTTATGGTGTTCTTTGGGCCGATCAGTTCAATTTTCGACGTGCTGACCTTCAGCCTGATGTGGTGGGTATTCAAGGCCAATACGCCGGAAATGCAAACGCTGTTCCAGTCCGGCTGGTTCGTGGAAGGGCTGCTGTCGCAGACGCTGATCGTGCACATGATCCGCACGCGCAAAATTCCGTTTATCCAGAGCCGCCCGTCCTGGCCGCTGTGCATCATGACGCTGGCGGTGATCGCCACCGGCATCGGCCTGGTGTTCTCACCGCTGGCCGGCTTCCTGCAGCTGCAGGCGCTGCCGCTCGGCTACTTCCCGTGGCTGGTGCTGATCCTCGCCGGTTACATGGTGCTGACCCAGTGCGTGAAAGGCTGGTTCGTGCGCCGCTACGGCTGGCAATAACCCGTTCGCCCCCTCCGGCCGGGAGGGGGCAACTGTGATCCCGTCCGCTTTTTCACCGCAACGGTTGGACATCTGTTCTGTGCTGAGTCTTTATCTACAGCGTTGGCTGTTTTCCCCTGCGCCTTTCAAGCCACCGCGTTGTTGGCTGTACGCCCGCCCCCCAGTTACTTAGCAGACCTAAGCGCCTGGGGATGCGGGCGCTTGCCGCCTAGCGGTGGTTTGAAATTCATTGGGGATATTTTGTTTTTTTCCTCTGAGGAATTTCCGATGCACAGACCTTTCCGTTATACGCTACTGGCTTCATCGTTATGGTTTTCTTGTGGCGCGCTGGCGCAGCCGGCGGGCGATCTGCCGCTGATGCCCTGGCCGCAGCAGGTGGAAGTGACGCAACCGGCGGGCAAGCTGGTTTTGGATCACCGTTTGTCCCTGACGCTGCAGGGTGACGACTTGGGCGACGCGCTGCCGCGCTGGCGGCAACGCATCGAACTGCAGACCGGCTGGACGCTGGCGCCGAGGGAAGAAGCAAACGGCGCGGCGATCAGGGTGGTGATCAAGGATCGGGTGGCGGCGCAGCCGCTGCCGGGCAGCGATGAGAGTTACAGGCTGGCGGTCACACCGCAGGGCGCCACGCTGACCGCCAACACCCGCTTCGGCGCGCTGCGCGGCATGGAGACCCTGCTGCAGTTGCTGCAGACCGACGGGCAAAACACTTTCCTGCCATTGGTGGATATTCGCGACGTGCCGCGTTTTCCGTGGCGCGGCGTGCTGCTGGATTCGGCGCGCCATTTCCTGCCGCTGCCGGACATTTTGCGCCAGCTCGACGGCATGGCGGCGGCCAAGCTCAACGTATTCCACTGGCACCTGACCGACGATCAGGGCTGGCGCTTCGCCTCCGAGCATTACCCTAAATTGCAGCAGCAGGCCAGCGACGGCCAGTTCTACACCCGTGAGCAGATGCAGCAGGTGGTGGCTTACGCCACGGCGCGCGGCATTCGCGTGGTGCCGGAGATCGACATGCCGGGGCACGCCTCCAGCATCGCGGTGGCCTATCCCGACCTGATGAGCGCGCCGGGGCCGTATCGCATGGAGCGCGAGTGGGGCGTGCATAAGCCGACGCTCGATCCAACCCGCGACGAGGTTTATCAGTTTGTCGATACGATCGTCGGCGAGCTGGCGGCGATCTTCCCCGATCCTTATCTGCACATCGGCGGCGACGAAGTGGACGCCAGCCAGTGGCGGGCGTCGCCGTCGATTCAGGCGTTTATGCAGCAGAACGGGCTGGCGGATACCCATGCGCTGCAGGCCTACTTCAACCAGAAGCTGGAAAAGATCCTCGAGAAGCACCAGCGGCAGATGGTCGGCTGGGACGAGATCTACCATCCGTCGCTGCCGCGTTCGATCGTCATTCAGTCCTGGCAAGGGCAAGACTCGCTGGGCGCCAGCGCGCAGGATGGCTATCAGGGCATCCTCTCCACCGGTTTCTACCTCGATCAGCCGCAAAGCACCGCCTATCACTACCGCAATGAAATTCTGCCGCAGCCGCTGGGGGTTGAGACGGCGGTACAACCCGGCGAGCAGGCACAAAGCTGGCGTTTCAGCATGCCGCGCCTGAAGGGCAGCGCGGTGGAGGGCAGCTTCACGCTGATCGAGGGCAAGCAGGGCTGGCGCGGCTTTATCGATTTCAACGGCAAATCGCGCCGCGCGGTGCACGATATCGTCTGGCGCACGCCGCAGCTGGTGACGTTCCGCGTCGATACCTGGATGGGCGACACACGGCCGGTGTTTACGCTGCAACAGGACAAGCTCAGCGGCTATACGTTGGTCGGCAACGTGCGTTACCCCACCCAGGGCGAGAAACTGGCGGCGGCGCCAGCGGGCAAGATGCCGGTGGTGCCGGATGAGAAGGGGCAGGCCAACATTCTCGGCGGGGAAGCGGCGCTGTGGGCGGAAAACGTGCGCGCGCCGCTGATCGATCTTAAGCTGTGGCCGCGCGCCTTTGCGGTGGCGGAGCGGCTGTGGTCGGCGCAGGACGTCACCGACGAAAGCAACATGTACCGGCGGCTGGCGGCGATCGACGCCTGGTCGGTGGTGTCGGTCGGCCTGCAGCAGCACGCGGAAACGGCGCGCGAATTCACCCGGCTGAGCAACAGCGTGCAGATCGTGCCGCTGCAGATCCTGGCCGAGGCGGTGGAACCGGCGCAGTATTACACCCGCCAGCACCTGAAGTTCCAGGCCGGCAACTATCATCAGTTCGAACCGCTGAACCGCTTTGCCGATGCGCTGCCGCCGGAGAGCGAGGCGGTGCGCGCCATGCATGCCCAGGTCGCGGCCTTGCTGAAGGATAAGCGCGATAAGGCGGCGGCGCAGGCGCTGCGCGAACGGCTGCAGCGCTGGCAGGCGAACGGCGCGGCGCTGCAGACGGCGATCGCGGGCAACCGCACGCTGCGGGAGCTGGCGCCGGTGGCGCAGGACGTCGATGCCCTGGCCGCATTGGGGTTAACGCTGCTGGAGCGCTATCAGCAGGATAAACCGCTGAGCCGAGCAGAGGCAGAACGAGCGCAGCGCCGGCTGGATGCGGCGGCGCAGACCCGCGACGAAGTGGTGATTGCGGCGGTGTACCCGCTGGAGGCGCTGCTGCGGGGGCTTAAAACGGAGTGAGGGTGACGGGGCTCGGCCAGTTGAGCCCCGGTTTTGTTACGCCTGTAGCGACAGCGGCGCATACCCGATGGCGTGCTGCAGGTAATTCAGCAGCAGCTGGCGGGTGAAGCGCGGCTCATCGATACCGCTGCCCTGCAGGAAGCGTTGCAGGTTGCTGCAGTCCCACCGATAGGTGTCTTGATAGAGCTCCACCGTCGATAGCTCGTCCACCATAGGATCCTTGAACAGGCTGAGCAGCGGGTAGAGCGGCGCGTCGCTGTCGTTTTCCCATTGGGCCCGCCACTGTGCGAAGGGCAAGGGACGAAAACGATAACCGAACTCGCGCTCCAGCAGGCTGAAAAACTCACGCAGCGTCAGATTATTGTCACCTTGATGGATCAGGTTGAATTTCTGCCCCAGCGCCTGCGGATTGCGAGAGACGTGGGCGATGGCCCGGGTCATGTAATCCACCGTGGTCAACCCTTCGCGCATATCCCGTAAATCCGGTACCGTGCCGCTGCTGATGCAGGTTTTCACCAGCCGTCCCCACCATTGATAATCGGCGTTGACGCCGGTACGGCTGTGGCAGGTGGCGTAGCCCAGGCGGAAGGTCATCAGCGGCAGGCCTTGCGCCGCCGCCAAATCGGCGATTTTCTCCATCACCCATTTGCTGCGCACGTAGCCGATATCGCGGCTGACCGCCGGCAGGTTTTGGTCGATATCGTCGCTTTCCCGCATCACCCGCTTGCCGGTGTGCAGATGCCCCCAGCTGTATACGGAGATGGTCGACAGCAGCATCAGCGGCTTGGTGCGGCTATGCGCCGCGAAGCGAATGATTTCCCGCAGGCCCTGCACGTTGTCGCGCTTCATGTAGGCGTAAGGCTGGATAAAATTCACCGCGCTGGCCGAATGGTAAATCAGATCGATATCTCGGCTTAACGCCCTGTAGGCCGCCGGCGTCAGCGAAAAGTCGTGTTCCGCTACGTTGCCAGGCACGATATGAATGCGCGCGTGCTGGCTGGCGTTCAGTGCGATCCGGTAGCGCTGCAGCACCGCCTCCAGCCGCTGTCTCGGCGGCAGTTTGGCGCCGTCGCGCACCAGACAGTACAGCTCGGCGTCGGTGGTGCGCAGCAGATCGGCCAACAGATGCGCGCCGACGAAGCCGGTGGCGCCGGTCAGCAAAATGGCGCGCGGCGCGCTGATTTGCCGCGGATCGAACGTCGGATCGATGACGAGATCCGACGGCAAATACACATCATCCTGTAAGGCACGCGCTTCGCCTTGCCGCTGTGTCGGTTGCCGGTCTCTGCGTTGTGCCAGTGCCTGCGCCAGGGCGCCCAGAGTGGGATATTCATAGATGTCGTGCACCGAAGTCTCGACGGCAAATGCCTCGGCCAGCGCCGTCATCAGCTTGGCCGCCAACAGCGAATGGCCGCCCAGCGAGAAAAAATCATCGTCGGTTGCGGGCTGTTCCACTTTCAGCAACGAACGCCAGAGATCGGCGACGATGCGCTGATCGGCGGTCAGCGGCTGCGCAACGCCGGCGCTGACCGGTTGGTAATGCGCCAACAGAGCCGTTTTGTCGATTTTGCCGTTGTTGTTCAGCGGCATGTGTTGCAGTAAACGATAATCGGCGGGCAGAAATGCGGTGGGCAGCGTTTCTTTCAGTTTCTGTCGGACGCGTGCGATCACGTTTTCGCCGTCACACTCCGCGACCAGAAACGCCACGATTTTCTTGCCCAGCGGATCATCTGCCGTCGCCACGGCGGCCACCGCTTTACGGATGCCCGCAACCTGCAGCATGGCGTTTTCGATTTCGCCCAGTTCAATGCGATTGCCGCGGATTTTGACCTGATCGTCGATACGGCCCAGATATTGAATGCGGCCATCCGCCAGCCAACGAGCCCGATCGCCGCTGCGGTACAGGCGCAATCCGGCGAAGTGAGGCGGGGTGATGAAGCACTCGGCGGTCAACGCCGGATTGTTCAGGTAGCCGCGGGCCAGACAGCGGCCGCTGATATACAGCTCGCCGGGGCGATCGCCGATCACGGGCTGCAGTCGGTCATCGAGGATGAAGATTTCGGTATCGCCGATGGGCCGCCCAATGCTGGCGGGCGGGTTTTGCGTGGCGCAAGCCACCCGGTTGCAGGTGGCGAATATGGTGGCTTCCGTCGGGCCGTAGTAATCGATCAATGAATAATCGATGCCGCGCAGATCGACCGGATGAAGTTTCTCCCCTGAGCTGAACAGATACCGCAGCGCCATATTGGCCGGTTGCGGCGCGCCGACCACTTCGGCGACCAGTACGGCGGGCAGGCTGGCGTGGGTAATGCCCTGTTCGGCAAAGTAGGCCAGCAGGACTTCCGGCTGCAGGCGAGCGTCTTCCGGGGGCAGATACAATGTGCCGCCGCTGGTCAGAGGCGACCAGATCTCCCATTGCGCAACGTCGAAACTCAAGCCGGCGATCAGCGTAGAACGACTTTCGGCATCCATAGCGAATTGCTTGTTATGCCAGAGAATTAAATTCAGCAGCGACTGATGTTCTATCAGCACACCTTTCGGTTTGCCGGTGGTGCCTGAAGTGAAAATGAGATAAACGATGGCATCGGGAGACGGAGAAATTAACGTTATATTCTCCTGCGGAGAAATTGATATATTATCAATATAAATAATATCCTCGCTGAAGTTATTTTCCGAAAGCGCTATCGTCGCGTTGCTGGCGAGTATTAAAGGGGAACCGCTTTGCGTAACGATATCCTGTATTCTTTTTTCCGGGTAACGGGCGTCGATGGGAATATAGCCTGCGCCGGCTTTGACGATCGCCAACATACCGATCAGCATTTCCGGCGTGCGCAGCGTGACGAGCGGCACATAGCTGCCGGGCGCCACGCCCCGCCGTAGCAACAGCGCGCACAGTGCGCTGCTGGCTTCATCCAATTGACGGTAGGTCAGGCGCTTATTATCGCCGACGACGGCAAGTTTTTCCGGATAACGGGAAGCTTGTTGGATAAAATAATCCAATACGCTAGGTGCCATGGTTATCTCCTGTCATTATTCACGAAGTGAACGAAATGAAACAGCAATGACCCGGCCGGGTGAAAAAAAATTATAGGCGTATTTTTATTAGGGAATTGTAAATGTGAACGATATTACGCTATCGCTATAAATTAATTGGGTTAAAAAATTATTATCAATAAAAACGGCCAGCCGAAGCTGACCGTGATTCGCGTGCGCGTCGATTAACGACGCACGGCGATGGCTTCGATTTCGATCTTCACGTCTTTCGGCAGACGCGCCACTTCTACGCAGGAGCGGGCCGGGAACGGCGCGCTGTGCTCGGTGAAGAAGGCTTCGTACGCGGCGTTGACGGTGGCGAAGTCGTTCAGGTCTTTCACGAACACGGTGGTTTTCACGATGTCGGCAACGAGCAGGCCGGCGGCTTCGACGATCGCCTTGACGTTTTCCAGCGACTGGCGCGCCTGTGCGGCGACGTCGTCGGCGACGGCGCCGGTTTTCGGATCGACCGGGATCTGGCCGGAAGTGATGATCATGCTGCCCAGATCAACGCCCTGCACGTAAGGACCAATGGCTGCCGGGGCGAGTTCAGTGCTGATGTTACGTGACATGTTTTCTCCTGATAAACGAGGATTGTTCTATCCAGAAATCCCATTATAGGGCGTCACCGGGAGAATGACAGCGCCATCTCCCGGCGCCCATGCCGGGCTTAGTCGGCCTGCAACACCACCTGATGCTCGAACTCTTTTTCGCAGTAGCGGCATTTCAGGTGCACTTCGCCGCCGCGCGATTTGACGCTGAAGCTCGACGCCACCGGCTCGCTGCGGCTGATGCAGTTGCCGTTCGGGCAGGTCAGCACGCCGTCGATGTGGTCCGGCAGGCTGAGGGTCAGCTTGCGCACCACTTCATAGTTGTCGATGCGGTTTACCGTGGCCTTCGGCGCGTACATCGCCAGTTGGTTGGCCTGCTGCTCGGTCAGGAAGGTGTTCTCGATCTTGATCAGATCCTTGCGGCCCAGCTCGTTGGAGGGCAGGTTCAGGCCGATGGTGATGCGCTGGTCGGTGGCGGTCAGCTTGAACAGCGTCAGCAGTTTGAAACCGATCTGCGCCGGAATGTGGTCGATTACCGTGCCGCATTTGATCGCTTCGACCTGCAGTTTGTTGTCATGAGTCATGGCGGTTCCCCCTTAAAGAGCCAAATCTGCGTTGAGCACCAGCGCCAGCAGCGCCTGGCGGGCGAAGATGCCGTTGCCCGCCTGCTGGAAGTAGTAAGCGTGCGGCGTTTTATCCACGTCGGTGGCGATCTCGTCGATGCGCGGCAGCGGGTGCAGCACCTTGAGGTTGGCGCGCGCGCCGGCCAGATCCGCGGCGCGCAGCACGAACTGCGCCTTCACGTTGGCGTACTCGGACGGATCGAGGCGCTCTTTCTGCACCCGGGTCATGTAGAGAATATCCAGCTCCGGCACCACTTCTTCAATGCTGCCGTGCAGGCTGTACTCGATGCTTTTCTCTTCCAGCATTTTCAGGATGTAGGCCGGCATCGCCAGCGCGTCCGGGGCGATGAAGTAGAAGCGGTTGCCTTCGAACTTGGCCAGCGCCTGGGTGAGCGAGTGCACGGTGCGGCCGTACTTCAGGTCGCCGACCATGGCGATACTGAGGTTGCTCAGGCGGCCCTGGGTTTCCTGGATGGTGAACAGATCCAGCAGGGTCTGGGTCGGGTGCTGGTTGGCGCCGTCGCCGGCGTTGAGCACCGGCACGTTGCCGGAGAACTCCGAGGCCATGCGCGCCGCGCCTTCCTGCGGATGGCGCATCACGATGGCGTCCACGTAGGTGCTGATCACCGAGATGGTGTCGGCCAGGGTTTCGCCTTTCTTGCCGAGCGAGGTGTTGCTGCCGTCGGCGAAACCGACCACCGAGGCGCCGAGGCGGTGCATCGAGGTTTCGAACGACAGGCGGGTACGGGTCGAGGCTTCGAAGAAGCAGCTGGCGATCACCTTGTGTTTCAACAGCTCCGGCTGCGGGTTGGCTTTCAGACCGGCGGCGGTGCGCAGCACCAGCTCCAGATCCTCGCGGCTGAGATCGTTAATAGAGATGATGTGTTTGTGATACAGCGGGTTGGCCATTTTTCACTCCTCCTCGACGCGTGCCCGTGGCGCGGGACTTTTTAAGGCAAAAAAAAGCCCCTCAATGAGGGGCTTGAAAAGATCGGTTTAGCAACAGGAGAAACAACGGCAGCTGGCCGCCGATAGGCAGTCGGTTTTGTCGATTGCGGCTAACAAAACAAACGTCGTTTTTCATGCTTTCTCCTGGCAAATTGTGGCGCATTATACTCGCGCTTTTCGCCACTGCAAGCGCTAAAACGCCGTTTTTTGCCGCCCCGCAATCGATTGGCCGGCGATGGCCGCTCGCCGGCTATTTGCTGACGCGATCGTAGTAGACCATGTCGGCGTTCAACCCTTGTTGATAGCCTTTGACGTTGTCGCGCAGCACCACTTCGGTTTTAGCCTGATCGATAAACACGTACGGCGAACTGCGCTGCAGCTCCTGCTGCATGGCGGTGTACAGCGCGCGGCGCTTGGCCGGATCGGCTTCGGCCAGCGCCGCCAGCGTCTGCTTATTCAACTGCGGGATCTGCCAGCCGTTCAGCCCGGCCACCGTGCTGCTCTTGCCGTCGTTGTAAGCGAAGGCGCTGGCGTTGGAGTGGGCGTCGAAGTAATCCGGGATCCATAGCCGGATCGCCGCCTGATGCTGCCTGGCGCGCACGCGCGAGTAAACCTGGCTGCCCGCGGCCGGCAGCAGCTCGATCTTCACGCCGGCGGCGGCGAAGCTGCCCTGCAGCGCCTGCGCGATGGTGATGAACGGCGGTTTGTTCTCCACGTCCAGCGTAAAGGCGGCGTGGGTGATGCCCGCCTTGGCCAGGATGGCTTTCGCCTTGGCCGGATCGTAGCTGAACGGGTTGGTCTCCAGCGCGCCCGGCAGCCCGACCGGCAGGAAGCTCTGGTGCACGAAGTATTGGCCCTTCAGCAGATCCTTCGTGATGCCCTGATAATCCACCAGGTAGCGCGCCGCTTCCCAGAAGGCCGGGTTGTTCAGCAGCGGGTTGGCGCCGTTGCCGGTGTTGAACACCAGATAGTTTTGCTCGGCGGACGGGATCTCCAGCACCTTGACGCCCGGCTGGTTCTTCAGCGTGTCGGTCTGGTCGGCGCCCAGTTCGCGGGCGATATCGGCGTCGCCCTGCTGGAGCAGCAGGCGGCGGGTGGCCGGATCCGGCACGTTTTTAATGATGATGTTTTTCAGCTGCGGCTTGTCGCCCGGCGTGGTGGGGTTGGCG
The DNA here is from genome assembly GCF_048684565.1 of Serratia sp. BNK-33-b. Classification (NCBI taxonomy): domain Bacteria; kingdom Pseudomonadati; phylum Pseudomonadota; class Gammaproteobacteria; order Enterobacterales; family Yersiniaceae; genus Serratia; species Serratia sp. BNK-33-b. The sequence goes on along the minus strand of NZ_JBLQTZ010000001.1, from coordinate 4,360,525 downwards.
TCCAGCACGATCGCCTGGTGCGGCTGATAGACGCGCATCTTGAACGGACCGCTGCCGGCAGAGTGCATCTTCAGCCAGGCGTTGCCGAAGTCGCCGTCTTTGACGTTGGCCAGCGCCGCTTTGCTGTCGACGATCGAGGCGATCGGCGTCGAGAGGATATTCAGCGCCACCGTCGGGCTGACGTCCGCCGTCCAGCGCAGCTGCACGGTATGTTCGTCGATCTTCTTGAGCTGCGCGTCGATGTTGTCCGGCTGCCAGCCGAGCACGTTGAGGATGAACGCCGGCGACTTGTTCATTTTCACCGCGCGGCTGTAGGAGAAGATCACGTCGTCGGCGGTCAGCGGGTTGCCGGAGGCGAACGCCGCCTGCGGCCGCAGTTTCACCGTCAGCGTTTTGGCCGCCGCATCGCCCCGCCAGCTTTCCGCCAGCACCGGCGCCACCTTGGCCGGATCGTCGCGATCCGCCTGCACCAGCCGCTGATACAGGCTGGGCACCGTCTGGATGCTGGAGAGTTCGTTGGCTTCCGCCGGATCGAGGCTGACGATGTCATCCAGCGATTGCACCACCACCAGCGTATTCGGCGGCGTGGCGGCCAACGCGGCGGCGGGCAGGGCGGCGAGCAGGAACAGCGGCAAGAGTTTGGCTTTCATCGGTGTGTATCCCCTGAAGGCGCCGCTGGGCGGCGCTGCGAACGGTTTGTTATCGTTGGTTTTTACGGCGCGGGCGCCGTCGGCCTGTCACGGTAGAACCTTTGCCGGCGGCGGGCAAAGGTCAATGCGCTATTTGATATTCCTGGAATATATTAGCCGCCCTGGCCGGGGGCGCCAGGGCGGAGGAGGAGGATTGTCAGAGGGTATCGCTCAGCGTGGCGACCAGCACCGCCTTGATGGTATGCAGCCGGTTTTCCGCCTGATCGAACACCACGCTGTGCGCCGACTCGAACACCTCGTCGGTCACTTCCATGCCGCCGTGCAGATCGTACTGTTGCGCCATCTGCTTGCCGAGCGTGGTTTGGTCGTCGTGGAACGCCGGCAGGCAGTGCAGGAACTTCACGTTCGGGTTGCCGGTCAGTTTCAGCATCGCCATGTTGACCTGATACGGCCGCAGCAGCGCGATACGCTCTTGCCAGGTTTCTTTCGGTTCGCCCATCGACACCCACACGTCGGTGTAGAGGAAGTCGGCGTCTTGCACCCCTTCGGCGATGTCTTCGGTCAGGGTGAGTTTCGCGCCGGTTTGCTGCGCCAGCGCCTGGCATTCGGCCACCAGCTCCGGCTGCGGCCAGCAGGCCTTCGGCGCCACCAGCCGCAGATCCATGCCCGCCAGCGCGGCGGCTTCCAGCAGCGTGTTGCCCATGTTGTTACGCGCGTCGCCGACGTACGCCAGCTTCACTTCACTCAGCGCCTTGCCCGGCAGGTGTTCCTGCACGGTGAGCAGATCCGCCAGCAATTGGGTAGGGTGGAACTCGTCGGTCAGGCCGTTCCACACCGGCACGCCGGCGTGCTGCGCCAGGGTTTCCACCAGCGCCTGGCCGTAGCCGCGATACTGAATGCCGTCGTACAGGCGGCCCAGCACCCGGGCGGTGTCTTTCATCGACTCTTTATGGCCGATCTGGCTGCCGCTTGGGCCGAGATAGGTCACCTGCGCGCCCTGATCGAATGCGGCAACTTCGAAAGAGCATCGCGTGCGGGTCGAGTCTTTTTCGAAGATGAGCGCAATGTTTTTGCCCTGCAGCCGGCGCTGTTCCCGCCCCTGCTTTTTGGCCTGCTTCAGATCGGCCGCCAGCTTCAGCAGCGCCTGCAGTTCGGCGGGGGTGAAATCCATTAACCTCAGAAAGTGACGTTGGTAGAACGCATTGCCGGTGCTCATAGTCCGATTCCCTGATTGTTTAATTGAATTAAAATTCACTTTATATGTATGAATATTCAATTTCAACCCCGGCGAGGAAATCTTTCACGTTTATCGTGGAAGCAATGTCGGCGGTGTGTGAAAATAGAAGGAATGAAGGCCATTTGACTTGAGGATATAGGCATGGCAAACCGCGAATTGCTGGAAGAACAACGTGAAGAGACCCGCCTGATCATCGAAGAACTGCTGGAAGACGGCAGCGATCCGGACGCGCTCTACACCATCGAGCACCATCTGTCCGCCGAGAAATTTGAGGTTCTGGAGCAGGCCGCCGTTGAAGCCTTCAAGTTGGGCTACGAAGTGACCGACGCCGAAGAGCTGGAAGTGGAAGACGGTTCGCTGGTGATGTGCTGCGACGTGATCAGCGAAGTCGGCCTGAACGCCGAACTGATCGACGCCCAGGTCGAGCAGCTGGTGGCGCTGGCGGAACGCTGCGGCGTCAACTACGACGGCTGGGGCACCTACTTCGAAGATCCGAACGGTGAAGACGGTGAGGATGACGAAGACGGCGACTACATCGACGAAGACGACGACGGCAAACGCCACTAATTAACCCCGCTTATTCACATGGGCCGGCTCTCGTCGGCCCCTGATATCCCCGTCGTCTTTCAAGCTGCAGCGTTGTTGGCTGCACTCTCTCACCCCAGTCACTTACCTGAGTAAGCTCCTGGGGATGAGTGAGCTGGCCGCCTAGCTGCAACTTGAAATACATAGGGCAATGAAGCCGATGACATACCAATCCCTGTTAGCCCCGATTTTAAGCTTCCTGCACTGTGAAACTCCCGACGCCTGGATCGACGCCGCGCGCCGTCCGGAAAACCTGCAGCTGTTGCTGACCGACCACCTGGTGTGCGAGCTGAAGGCCGCGCAGACCGGCATGTGGCTGATCCGCCGCTATGTGGCGGACAAAGAGAGCGGCGACGCGCTGTTGGCGCTGCTGCGGCCCTACGAGGCGTTTCTGCACGAGGCGCAGGGCGCGCCGGACACGCTGTTCCGCCAGGGCCAGTTCACCCGCAAGATCCTGCCGAAAAACGGCTCGGCCTACGGCCAGGATCTGGCGGATCGCATGGTGCTGTTGATCAAGGAAGAGCTGCATCACTTCTCGCAGGTGCTGGAGATCATGCAGGCGCGCGGGATCCCGTATCGCAAGATCACCGCCAGCCGCTACGCCAAGGGCATGATCCGCGAGATCCGCACCCACGATCCGGCGACGCTGATCGATAAACTGATCTGCGGCGCCTACATCGAAGCGCGATCCTGCGAACGCTTCGCCAAGCTGGCGCCGCACCTGGACGACGAGTTGAACCGCTTTTACGTTTCGCTGCTGCGATCCGAAGCGCGGCATTACCAGGACTACCTGACATTGGCCGAGCAGATCGCCGGCGGCGACATCAGCGAACGGGTGGCGCATTTCGGCCGCCTCGAAGCTGAGCTGATCCTGTCGCCGGACAGCGAGCTGCGCTTCCACAGCGGCGTGCCCGCCGCCGCCTGACGTTGAGGCGCGCCCTTACTGCGGCGCGCCCAGCAACAAATCTACCGCCTTTTCCGCCAGCATGATGGTCGGCGCATTGGTGTTGCCGCTGGTGAGCTGCGGCATCACCGAGCAGTCGATCACCCGCAACCGTTCAAAACCGTGCACCCGCAGCTGCGGATCGGTCACCGCGTCCTGTGGCGACGGCCCCATGCGGCAACTGCCCACCGGGTGATACACCGTCTTGCAGAAGTTGCGCACGAATTCTTCCAGCTGCGCTTCATCGCGCGTCCACTCCGGCTGCGGCATCAGCAGATCTTTGATCAGCGGCTTCAGCGCCGCGGTTTGCAGGAAATCCAGGCCGAACTTCACCGCGCGCACGCTGCCGGCCAGATCGTCCGGGTGGCCGAGGTAGTTGGCGTGCAGCTTGACCGGATCGCGCGGGTTGCTGCTGCGCAGCTGCACTTCGCCGCGCGCCTTCGGCTGCAGGTAGCCGACCTTGAGCGTGAAGCCGTGAATGTTCGGCAGCGGCTCGCCGGGCACGTCGTCCCAGCTGTCCAGCAGCGGCAGGAAGTGGATCTGCACGTCCGGCCGGCCGTCGCCCTGGCTGTCGGTGAAGGCGGCGCCTTCCAGCACGTTGGATGAGAGCACCCCGCTGCGAAACGCCAGCCACTGCGCGCCGTGGCTCAGCGCCTGCAGGCCGCGATCGGCGCCGAACAGGCTGATCGGCTCGCGGGTGCTGACGTTGATCGACATGTGCAGATGGTCGTGGAAGTTTTTGCCCACCGGCAGATCCGCCCGCACCTCGATGCCCAGCTGCTGCAGGTGGTCGCGCGGGCCGATGCCGGACAGCATCAGCAGCTTCGGCGAACCGACCGCGCCGGCGCTGACGATCACCTCTTTGGTGGCGCGCGCGGTCACTTCGGCACCGCCGTTCTGGCTGTAGACCACGCCGGTGGCGACGTTGCCCTCGAAGGTCAGCCGATGCGCCAGGGCGTTCAGTTTCACCACCAGCCGCCGTTCGTCGCGCACCGCCTTCAGGTAGGTGCGGGCGGTGCTGGCGCGTTCGCCGTTGTGGGTGGTGGTTTGGTAGAAACCGACGCCGTGCTGGCTGTCGCCGTTGAAGTCGTTGCGATAGGGCAGGTTCAGCTCCTGGCCGGCGCGGATAAACGCCATGCTGAGCGGGTGGCGATAGCGGTTTTCGCTGACCGGCAGCAGCCCGTCGGCGCCGTGGTAGTCGTCGGACAGGCTTTCGTTGGCCTCGGCGCGTTTGAAGTAGGGCAGCACCTCGCGGTAGCTCCAGCCGGCGCAGCCGTAGCGTTCGGCCCAGTCGTCGTAGTCCTGCGGCTGGCCGCGCAGGTAGATCATGCCGTTGACCGAACTGCTGCCGCCCAGCACCTTGCCCTGCGCGATCTGCATGCGGCGGTTATTGGCGTGCGGTTCCGGTTCCGTCTCATAAGGCCAGCTCTTTTTGGCGATGATTTTGGCCACCCCGGCCGGCATCTTGATAAACAGGTTATTGTCGTCGCCGCCGGCTTCCAGCAGCAGCACCCGCGCCTGGGTGCGGCGGATCAGCTGCGCCGCCAGCACGCAGCCGGCGGAACCGGCGCCGACGATAATGTAATCAAAGATATTTTCCGACATGACAGCTCTCCGTGCGCGATTGGGATACTGGCAGAGTAACGCGGGGGAAAAAGCGGTCAATTTGCGATCGTTAATTTATTAACGAACTTCACATTAAATTTACATCGTGGTTTTAAACGTCAGTTTATCTGCTTGAAAAACGGCGTTATAGCGAGTTTTACTGATTGATTGCGATATTAATAAAAAAGGCGCAGCAAGCTGCGCTCTGATGAAGAGGCAGGGGAGGATTACAGCGTTTTCAGCATGGTGACTTCGCAATCGACATGGCCGGTGGCGCCCATCGCGTGGTCGATGTGTTCAAAGCCCAGGTGTTCGTACAGCGCGACGGCCTGCGTCAGGCTGGCGGTGGTTTCGAGATAACAACAGCGGAAGCCGTGCTGGCGGGCGAAATCCAGCGCCTGCAGCGCCAGGCGTTTCGCCAATCCCTTGCCGCGCAACACCGGCAGGAAATACATCTTCTGCAATTCGCAAATATCGTCTGCGCCGCCCTGCAGCGGCGCGACGCCGCCGCCGCCGGCGACCTGGCCGTCCACCTCGATCACCCAGTAAGCGCTGCGCGGCAGGCTATAGAGCTGATACAGGGCATCCAGGTTGGGATCGGAGACGGTATAGCCTTTATCCGCCGTCAGGCCGTGCTCGGCGGAGACTTCGCGAATGACGTGAGCAATGGCGGCATTGTCTTCCGCCGTGATGGGGCGCACCAGCAGGCGCGCCGGGGTTGCTGTTGTCATGTTTACACTCGCCATTGAAAGAGACCACGTTCGTTTTTCATTTTTATCGCAGCGCGAAACGCGCCGGGGGTTATTTCCCGGCGGCGTCCCTGCAGCAGTAATATCTTGTAATAACATCTAACCCGGCCCGGATGCAACGGCGATAAAAAAACAGCGGGGAAGACCCCGCTGTTTTCAGGCGTTGGCGTGAGCCGGTGGATTACAGCGCGGCGATGGTCGCCTGCTGTTCCTGCAGCTTCACTTTGCCTTCTTTGCAGGCCGCCAGGCGATCGCGTTCTTTGGCGACCACCGCTTCCGGCGCGCGCGCCACGAAGCCTTCGTTCGCCAGCTTGCCTTCGATCGAAGCGATTTCCGCATCCAGTTTGCCCATCTCTTTGGCCAGACGCGCGATCTCGGCGTCCTTGTCGATGAAACCGGCCATCGGGATCAGCAGCTCGGCGCCGTCCACCAGCTTGGTGACGGAGACCGGGCCTTTCTCACCTGCCGGCAGCAGCGCGATGGATCCCAGGCGCGCCAGGCGGGCGATAAAGCTTTGGTTCTCCTGCACGCGGCGCTGGGCCTCGGCGCTGCAGTTGCGCAGCAGCACGTCGAGCGCTTTGCTTGGCGCGATGTTCATCTCGGCGCGGATGTTGCGCACGGCGATGATGGTTTGCTTGATCCACTCCAGATCGTTCAGCGCCTGCTCGTCTTCCAGCGCGGCGTCGTAGGCCGGGAACGGCTGCAGCATGATGGTGTCAGCGGCCGTGCCGGTCAGCGGCTTCACGCGCTGCCAGATGGTTTCGGTGATGAACGGAATGATCGGGTGCGCCAGGCGCAGCAGCGCTTCCAGCACGGTAATCAGCGTGTGACGGGTGCCGCGCTGTTCCGCTTCGCTGCCGTTGCTCACCACAGGCTTGGTCAGCTCCAGATACCAGTCGCAGAACTGGTTCCAGGTGAATTCGTACAGGATGTTGGCCGCCAGATCGAAGCGGTAGGTATCCAGCGCTTCACGGTAGGCTTTCACCGTGCGGTTGAATTCGGCCAGGATCCAGCGATCCGCCAGCGACAGCACTTTCTCGCCGCCGTTGAAGCCGCAGTCGTGCGCCTCGGTGTTCATCAGCACGAAGCGGCTGGCGTTCCACAGCTTGTTACAGAAGTTGCGGTAGCCTTCCAGGCGCTTCATGTCCCAGTTGATGTCGCGGCCGGTCGAGGCCAGCGCCGCCAGGGTGAAGCGCAGGGCGTCGGTGCCGTGCGGCTCGATGCCGTTCGGGAACTGCTTCTCGGTGCGCTTGCGGATTTTCTCCGCCAGCTGCGGCTGCATCATATTGCCGGTGCGTTTTTCCAGCAGGTCTTCCAGCGAGATGCCGTCGACCATGTCCAGCGGGTCGATCACGTTGCCTTTCGACTTGGACATCTTCTGGCCTTCGTCGTCGCGGATAAGACCGGTCATGTAGACGGTCTTGAACGGCACCTGCGGCTTGCCGTTTTCATCCTTGATGAAGTGCATGGTCAGCATGATCATGCGCGCGATCCAGAAGAAGATGATGTCGAAGCCGCTGACCATCACGCTGGTCGGGTGGAAGGTTTTCAGCGCGTCGGTCTGCTCCGGCCAGCCCAGGGTGGAGAAGGTCCACAGGCCGGACGAGAACCAGGTGTCCAGCACGTCTTCGTCCTGGGTCAGCACCACGTCGGCGCCCAGGTTGTTCTCGCTGCGCACTTCTTCTTCGCTGCGGCCCACATAGACTTTGCCGTTCACGTCGTACCAGGCCGGGATGCGGTGGCCCCACCACAGCTGACGCGAGATGCACCAGTCCTGAATGTCGCGCATCCAGCTGAAGTACATGTTTTCGTACTGCTTCGGCACGAACTCGATTTGGCCCTGTTCGACCGCTTCCACCGCCACTTTGGCCAGCGGCGCGGTGCGCACGTACCATTGGTCGGTCAGCATCGGCTCGATCACCACGCCGCCGCGGTCGCCGTAAGGCACCGTCAGGTCGTGCGGTTTGATCTCGTCCAGCAGGCCCAGATTTTCGAAGGCGGCGACCACCGCTTTACGCGCCGCGAAGCGCTCCAGGCCGCGGAACTCGGCCGGGATCTCGCTGCAGTAGTCGGTGCAGACTTCGCCCAGGGTGTTGAACACTTCCGCTTCCTGACGGATGTCACCGTCGAAGGTCAGAATGTTGATCATCGGCAGGCCGTGGCGTTTGCCGACTTCGTAGTCGTTGAAATCGTGCGCCGGGGTGATCTTCACGCAGCCGGTGCCTTTTTCCATATCGGCGTGTTCGTCGCCGACGATGCGGATGCGGCGGCCGACCAGCGGCAGAATGATCTCTTTGCCGATCAGGTCTTTATAGCGCGGATCTTCCGGGTTGACCGCCACGCCGGTATCGCCCAGCACGGTTTCCGGACGGGTGGTGGCGACCACCAGGTAGTCTTTGCCCTCGGCGGTTTTCGCGCCGTCGGCCAGCGGATAGCGCAGGTGCCACATCGAGCCTTTGGATTCGCGGTTTTCCACTTCCAGATCGGAGATGGCGGTGCGCAGCTTCGGATCCCAGTTCACCAGGCGCTTGCCGCGGTAGATCAGATCTTCTTTGTGCAGACGGACAAACACTTCGCGCACCGCGTTCGACAGACCTTCGTCCATGGTGAAGCGCTCGCGCTCCCAGTCCACGGAGTTGCCCAGACGGCGCATCTGGCGGGTGATGGTGCCGCCGGATTCCGCCTTCCACTGCCAGATCTTGTCGATGAACGCGTCACGGCCGTAGTCGTGGCGGGTTTTGCCTTCTTCTGCGGCGATCTTGCGCTCCACCACCATCTGGGTGGCGATGCCGGCGTGGTCGGTGCCCGCCTGCCACAGGGTGTTTTTACCCTGCATGCGTTGATAGCGAATCATGGTGTCCATGATGGTCTGCTGGAACGCGTGGCCCATGTGCAGGCTGCCGGTGACGTTCGGCGGCGGGATCATGATGCAGAAGCTTTCCTGGCTGGTGTCGCCGTTCGGCTTGAAGTAACCCTGACTCTCCCAGTGATCGTACAGCTTCTGTTCGATCTGTTTTGGGTCGTATGCGGTGTCGAGCTGACTGTTTGTCTTTTCCATTCTTTATCGTATTCAGTGAGTTGGCGGCGTAGCCGTGGTCAAATGGAAGCCGACGCTGCGATAGGCCTTGTAACGGTCGCGCGCCAACTGTTTCAGAGTGTCTTCGTAAGGAACGAAGTCTACCACTTCATGGAAAGCGGTAGCAAAGTCGGCAAACTGCGGCAGCAGGGCGATCAGCAGATCGCGCGGGGCGTTGCCGCGCTTGCCGGGCCAGCACAGTTCCACCGGCGCGCCGTAGTGCGGCCCTTCGCCGGCCAGGTTGTGCGGCACGAATTCATGCGGCTCGCGCTGCCACAGCGCTTCGTCCAGCCGCTGGGCCTGCTCCTGGCTCTCGCAGGCGATCAGCACCCGCTTGCCGGAACGCCAGCGTTCGGCGGCAACGGCGCAGGCCACGGCCTCATGGGCGCTGAGCGCGCCTGACGGTTCCGCGTTGTCGAGCAAATAAAACGTCGCCTGTTTCATTAAGGATCCACCGCTGCCGATAAAAAAATGTAGGGGCACAGCATGCTGTGCCCCTTGGGATTATACCTGAATTACCGCTCAGATTTAATCGTCGCCGTTCAGACCTGCACGGTTGAGCAGGAACTGCGACAGCAGCGCCACCGGGCGGCCGGTCGCGCCCTTGGCTTTACCGGAGCGCCAGGCGGTACCGGCGATGTCCAGGTGCGCCCAGGTGTACTTGCGGGTGAAGCGCGACAGGAAGCAGGCGGCGGTGATGGCGCCGCCAGGGCGGCCACCGATGTTCGCCATGTCGGCGAAGTTGGAGTCCAACTGCTCGTAGTACTCGTCGGCCATCGGCAGGCGCCAGGCGCGGTCGCCGGCCTGCTCGGAAGCGCCCAGCAGCTCGTGCGCCAGCGGGTTGTGGTTCGACATCAGGCCGGTGATGTGGTGGCCCAAGGCGATCACGCAGGCGCCGGTCAGGGTGGCGATGTCGATCACCAGCTCCGGCTCAAAGCGCTCGACGTAGGTCAGGGTGTCGCACAGCACCAGGCGGCCTTCGGCGTCGGTGTTGAGCACCTCGACGGTCTGGCCGGACATGGTGGTCAGCACGTCGCCCGGACGATACGCCCGGCCGCCCGGCATGTTTTCACAGCCGGCCAGCACGCCGATCACGTTCAGCGGCAGGTTCAGCTCCGCCACCACGCGCATCACGCCGTACACGGTCGCCGCGCCGCACATGTCGTATTTCATCTCGTCCATGCCGTCGGCCGGTTTGATCGAGATGCCGCCGGAGTCGAAGGTCAGCCCTTTGCCTACCAGCACGATCGGCTTAGCGTCCGGATTTGGGTTGCCCTTATATTCCATCACCGACATCAATGATTCGTTCTGCGAACCGGCGCCGACCGCCAGATAGGCGTTCATGCCCAGCTCTTTCATCTGCTGTTCGCCGATGACGCGGGTGGTGATGTTGGTGCTGAAGGCGTCCGCCAGCTGACGGGCCTGCGAGGCCAGGTAGCCGGCGTTACAGATGTTCGGCGGCATGTTGCCGAGATCTTTGGCCGCCTTGATGCCGGAAGCCACCGCCAGGCCGTGCTGGATGGCGCGCTCGCCGCTGGTGAGCTCACGGCGGGTCGGCACGTTGAACACCATTTTGCGCAGCGGACGACGCGGCTCCACCTTGTTGCTTTTCAGCTGATCGAAGGTGTAGAGCGTCTCTTTGGCGGTTTCCACCGCCTGACGCACTTTCCAGTAGGTGTTGCGGCCTTTCACGTGCAGCTCGGTCAGGAAACAGACCGCTTCCATCGAGCCGGTGTCGTTGAGGGTATTGATGGTTTTCTGGATCACCTGCTTGTATTGGCGCTCATCGAGCTCGCGCTCTTTGCCGCAACCGATCAGCAGGATGCGCTCGGAGAGAATGTTGGGCACATGGTGCAGTAGCAGCGTCTGCCCGACCTTGCCTTCCAGTTCGCCGCGGCGCAGCAATGCGCTGATATAACCATCACTGATTTTGTCGAGTTGTTCTGCGATAGGGGACAGGCGGCGCGGTTCGAAAACGCCGACTACAATACAGGCACTGCGCTGTTTTTCCGGGCTACCGCTTTTTACACTGAACTCCATGCACTCTCCTGAATCTTAAAGACAAAGGCGGACGCTACGGCTAGAATAACCGACTCCGTAACGATCTCCCGCCATTTGAGTTAACGGATTATGTTAACCTGAACGGCGTAAATTGCTCTGTTTTGGCGACTATAAGCAAGTTCCTATAGGACACCCAAACGGCTTGATGTTGTAATACTATTTTAGCTGTGAAGGTTGCCATATGATGAGAATAAATGGCGGATTAGCGATGAAATTATCGATTTTCCTGCAAAAAGACAAGTTTTCACAGGCGTAATAAGCGTGATCATCATAAGATATCTGGTACGGGAAACGCTCAAGAGCCAAATCGCCATCCTGTTCATCCTGCTTCTGATCTTCTTTTGTCAGAACCTGGTCAGGGTGTTGGGCGACGCGGTGGACGGCAATATCCCGACAAACTTAGTACTCTCTCTGCTCGCTCTGGGCGTGCCGAAGATGGCGCAGCTCATCCTGCCTTTGAGCCTGTTTCTCGGCTTGCTGATGACGCTTGGGCGGTTGTATACCGAGAGCGAAATCACCGTCATGCACGCCTGCGGGCTGGGCAAACGCACCCTGATTATCGCCGCCATGATCCTGGCGCTGTTCACCTCTGCGGTCGCGGCGGTGAACGTGTTCTGGGCCGGCCCCTGGGCCTCGCGCTATCAGGACGTGGTGGTGAACGAAGCCAAGGCCAACCCGAGCATCGCCGGGCTGGCGGAAGGGCAGTTCAAACCCTCGCAAGACGGCAACGCGGTGCTGTTTATCGGCAACGTGAAGGGCAGCACCTTCAACGACGTGTTCCTGGCGCAGCTGCGGCCGAACGGCAACCAACGCCCGTCGGTGGTGGTGGCCGAGCACGGCAACATCGTGCAGCAGAAAGACGGCTCGCAGGTGGTGACGCTCGACAAGGGCACCCGTTTTGAAGGCACCGCGCTGCTGCGCGATTTCCGCATTACCGACTTCACCGACTACAAGGCGGTGATTGGCCACCGCACCGTGGCGGCGGACAACACCGAATCCGAACAGATGTCGATGCAGACGCTGTGGGAATCCGACGATCCGGATGCGCGCGCCGAGCTGCACTGGCGCCTGACGCTGGTAGTGTCGGTGGCGCTGATGGCGCTGCTGGTGGTGCCGCTCAGCGTGGTGAACCCGCGCCAGGGCCGCGTGCTGAGCATGCTGCCGGCCATCCTGCTGTATCTGATCTTCTTCCTGCTGCAGACCTCGCTGCGCTCCAACGCCGGCAAGGGCAAGCTGGATCCGATGCTGTGGCTGTGGCTGGTTAACGGCGTTTACTTCGCGATCGCGCTGGCGCTGAACCTGTGGGATACCGTGCCGATGCGCAAGCTGCGCGCACGCCTGAGAGGAGCGGCCTGATGTTTGGCGTATTAGACCGGTATATCGGTAAAACGATTTTCAACACCATCATCATGACGCTGTTCATGCTGGTGTCGCTGTCCGGCATCATCAAGTTCGTCGATCAGCTGCGCAAGGTCGGCCAGGGCGAGTACACCGCGCTGAGCGCCGGCATGTACACCCTGCTGAGCGTGCCGAAAGACATCGAGATCTTCTTCCCGATGGCGGCGCTGCTCGGCGCGCTGCTCGGCCTGGGCCAGCTGGCGACGCGCAGCGAACTGGTGGTGATGCAGGCTTCCGGCTTCACCCGCCTGCAGATCGCCGGCTCGGTGATGAAAACCGCCATTCCGCTGGTGCTGCTGACCATGGCGATCGGCGAGTGGGTGGCGCCGCAGGGCGAGCAGATGGCGCGCAACTACCGCGCCCAGCAGATGTACGGCGGCTCGCTGCTCTCCACCAAGAGCGGGCTGTGGGCGAAGGACGGCAACGACTTCATCTACATCGAGCGCGTCTCCGGCGATAAAGAACTCTCCGGCGTGAACATCTACCACTTCAACGATCAGCGTCGCCTCGAGACGGTGCGCTATGCCGCCACCGCCAGCTTCGAGAACGGCCTGTGGCAGCTTTCGCAGGTGGACACCTCGGATCTGACCAACCCGAAACAGGTGACCGGCACCCAGACGCTGACCGGCGAATGGAAAACCAACCTGACCCCGGACAAGCTGGGCGTGGTGGCGCTGGATCCGGATTCGCTCTCCATCAGCGGGCTGCACAACTACGTGAAGTACCTGAAGCAGAGCGGCCAGGAAGCCAACCGTTACCAGCTCAACATGTGGAGCAAAATCTTCTCGCCGCTGTCGGTGGCGGTGATGATGCTGATGGCGCTGTCGTTCATCTTCGGCCCGCTGCGCAGCGTGCCGATGGGCATCCGCGTGGTGACCGGCATCAGCTTCGGCTTCCTGTTCTACGTGCTGGATCAGATCTTCGGCCCGCTGAGCCTGGTTTACAGCATGCCGCCGGTGCTGGGCGCGTTGTTGCCGAGCATGCTGTTCCTGCTGATCAGCGTGTATATGCTGCTCAAACGCAAGTAGCGGAGCAAGCGGTAGTGAAGAAAGGCGTGGCCGCGGGGCCGCGCCTTTTTTGTGGGTGGGATTAGCTGACGCTCAGCAGCGCGATGCCGGCATCCTGATAGGCCTGTGCGTCTTCCGGCAGGCGATCCAGCACGAGAGTGTCGATCTGAGCAGGGGAGGCGAACTGCGCCAGCGAGGTGTTGCTCAGCTTGGAGTGATCGCACACCACGATCACCTGATTGGCATGCTCCACCATCGCGCGCTTGGTTTCGGCCAGCATGATGTCGGCCACGCAGGCGCCCTGTTTCAGCGACAATGCATTGGCACCCATAAACGCCTTGTCGATGTTCAGCGTATCCAGCAGTGAACGGCCGTTGATGGCGACTGCGCAGTGATAGCCCTTTTTGACGATGCCGCCTAGCAGGATGATTTGGATAGACTCGACGTCTTCCAGACTTTTGGCGATCATGAAATCGTTGGTAACCACGGTCAGATTGCGCTTTTGTCGCAGATGGCGGGCGATCTGCAGGGTGGTGGTGCCGGTGTCCAGCACGATGATATCGCCGTCTTCCACCAAGCCGGCGGCCAGTTGACCGATTTGCTCCTTGGCGCTGAGGTTCACCTCTTCACGCTGATCGGAACCGACCTCAAAGCTGGCGCGGGTGCGCAGAATGGCGCCGCCGTGGGTGCGCGTCAGCATGCCGGCGTCTTCCAGAATGCGCAGATCGGTGCGGATGGTGGCGCCGGAGACGTTAAAGCGCGAGCTCATTTCCCCTACGGAGAGCTTGCGCTTCTCCTTGAGAATGGCGAGAAGTTTTTCCTGGCGCTCTTCTGCGAACATGCTCACTCATTCACTCCTGACCGGCACAATGGATGTGCGGCTAATATACCTTGCACATCGGCCGCAGGCAAAGCCGGACTGCCCGTAGAAGAATGTGAAGGTTACGGCGCGTCGATCCTTTTTGGTATAGTCTACCCAGCAGCGTATTGGGTAGCGGGGCAGGCAGTTAATGGAATATGAAGAGAATATCAGTCACATTATCAGCAAGCATCTGGAAGCGGCATTAGGCGATTTCGGCGAGCTTATCTGGGCCTACGTGGTGTTATCCAAGAAAGATATGTCATGTATCTTTGGCGTCACCAATTATCCCGGTGAATGGGTAAAGCAATATAAAGAGCAGGGGCTACAATATACCGATCCGGTAGTCATTACGGCGCTCAATCGCCTGACGCCTTTTGCCTGGGATGAGAATCTGATGGCCGGTACCGGCTTCCGCTTTTCTGAGTTGTTCGAGCAAGCACGCGAATTCGGCGTAGCCGACGGCTATACCTTCGTGTTGCATGATTTTAATAATAATCTAGTGACCCTTTCCTTTACCCTCGCTGCCGAGCGCAAGGCGGAAACCATGCAGATGCTGAATCAGCATAAAGGCGATATTTCGTTGCTGCTGGCATCGACCCATGAGATGTATTTGACTCTGACTTCACTGTCCGAAAAAAACACCGCGCGCCAGGAAAAAAACGCCCGTTTTACCGAGAGAGAAAACGAGATCCTCTATTGGGCCAGCGTAGGGAAAACCTACCAGGAAATGGGCATGATCCTGGGGATCAAAACCTGCACCATCAAGTTTCATATGGGGAACATTGTCAAAAAGCTGGGGGTGGCGAATGCCCGGCATGCTATCCGTTTAGGGATGGAACTTCAGCTGATTAAACCGGTGGGGTGATTAGAACGCAGGTTCGTCGCTCAATGGCCAGGCGTTTAGCATGTGCTCGTCTTGCGTATTCAACTTTTTGAATATTCTGTTTTTTAATGCCTCCTGGCTCTGACGATCAACGTGGCCCAACAGCAAATGAACGGGCTCGTTCTTTTCCGATATGCCTGTTTTCAGCAGCGTGACGTTCCAGCCGGAGCTTTTGATGATATGCAACATAGGATGGCTGGAGACGGCCAGTATGCCGTCATAGCCGTGTTGCCGCGCATAGTTGATCAGCGACAAGAACAGCGCCAGAGTTACAGGGAACCGGCGACCCAGCAGTGATTGGGTTCTTTCTTTATCGACGAAAAAGCGTGTGGATTCGATGAAATTCCCTTCTGGAATGACGATGTCATGAAAGAAAGAGGAAAATGCGCTGTTTAGCATATTCTTGTGTTTCATATCAATCATCCTGGTACCACAAACTATCATGTTGTCCTTTACGCCAAATATATAGTTTGTCTTATCATTATCAAACTCATCCAGCTCCTTGCCGTCTGAACAGTTCACGGCCCATTGCAGCCTGTCTTTAAAGACATTTTTCCTTAAAACATAAAGATCTGCTGATTTTTCGGTGCTCATTGATGCGTAGTTGGTGCTGTAAATATTAAACATAATGTTACCTTTGAATAAATTAAGAGAAATAACTTTATCCAGTAACATCAGAGAAGTTTCACTACGAGCATGCCGGTGCGTGAGAATGATAAGGCTTTTTAAGCGATCGGCGCTAACCTTATTATGCCGTGCGGCCGAGGTAGTTTCAGGGCAATGGAACGGTGAACACAGCAGGCCGGCGAAATTGAACGGCCTGGCCGATTAAAGACAGGAGAGGATTCCAGAATTGCTATCATGGGCTGCCTGGCCTTGTCTGCCATGGCGAAATATTAACTGGTGATTTTATAATGAATGGAGTCTTAATTATTTTAATAGTGAATGGGTGATATTTTCCTACTGAAGATTTGCCGATAAGGCATGACTTCCTCGTCCCGCAGAGAAATAAGCGTGAAAATGGCGGCCAGTGTGATTTCTACAGTATGCCTCGGACCTTTATTCCTGCGTGACCAAGTCCGATCTTAAAAAATATCTGATAGAGATCACATTATTGTAATGACAGGAACGGTGCTATTTCGTGATGGTTCTGCGGGTATGTTGGGCTGCTATGTGAAATGAGCAATGTGTGGTGGTTTTGATAGAACGCCGTGGCGGCTGGGATACAGAGTGAAAAATAGTGCTAGCACCCGATTTCCGCTATGTGAAATAATAACCCAACTGAACTGATGAAGGTCTAGTAGGGTACTATACTTTAGTCTAACTAGCTTCTAACTCCCTAAGGCGATACACTTTTCTAGTCAATTTTTGATGAAAAAACATAAAAAAAAACCTGACCTCGTAGGGTCAGGCTGCCAAGATCGGCCAACACCAGGGAAAATTTTCTTACACCATCTTAAAGCTATCAACTCAGCAGAGGCAAGTGTTCTCTGCTGGTTTTTAGCTTTGGGTTGCTGTTTTGTTACGTATGCACGCTATTTTCTGTTGGTTCTAGATAAAATCCCATCTCAAGAAATAACATCTCTCCCCTGACAACCCGGTTCCCATTGACTTATTCCAGTTATGACTGTCGTAGATGAAAAAATAGTGTTGTCGGAATGTTGTGCAAACATATTTTTTATTGGCTGAATTATTGGGCTGAAATTATTTTCAGCGTTGTTATCCCGGTTCGGGATTATTTGGCATCGTTTACATAGATCGGGGGAGTAACAAGCATAACCCGACAAGCGGCGAGCCATGGCTATAAAGACGCGTGAGCTGACAAAAAAGCGAATGAGGCCTGATGGTTTATAACAGCTATCAGGCCTCATGCTATGTGGTAAGAAACATTACAGCGGCTGGCTGAACTCCACTCGTTCGCCGTCCGGCCCGGCGATCATCAGATAGCGCACGCCGTTGGCGCCGCTGGGTTGTAGCGTCGGTCCTTCAATCACCGGATACCCCAGATCCGCCAGCCAACGCTGCGTGGCCGCCAGATCGGTGACCCGCAAAGCGATGTGGTCGATACCATAGGCGTTGACGGGGAGAATCAGCCCTTCGGCGGGCAGCTGGTATAACTCCAGCGTTAGCTCACCTAACTGCAAAAACTGTACGGTGACGGGGCCGCCGAGCGCCAGCGTTTGCCGGGGTTCGAAACCGAGTGAACGATAGAAGCCGGCGGCTCGTTCGATATCGGCGCAGCGCAGGCCGACGTGCATCAACCCATTAATCCGGTGTGCCATATCAAATCCCCTTGCGCGCGCAGTAGAAGCCATAGAAGGCGACGTAGGCGAAGCAGACCAGCGGCACTGCGAAGGCGATCTGCATATCGCCGCCGTTGAGATCGGAGATGATGCCCATGATTAATGGCACTACCGCGCCACCGATGATCGACATCACCACGATCGAGCCGGCCACCTGAGTTTCTTCGCCCAGCCCTTTGATCGTCAGGCCAAAGTTGGTTGGCCAGCACAACGCCATACAGAAGTTGACGCCCATGATCGCCACCACCGCCAGCAGGCTTTGAATGTTGATGGCCAGCAGCAACAGCAGCACGCATACCGAACAGAACACGCCGAGCAACCGCGCCGGGCTGAACTTTTTCATCAGCGCGGTGGTGACCACCTTGCCGGCCGAGTAGCAGACCAGCGTGGCCAACAGCCAGTAGGTGGCCGAATGCTCGCTTGCCCCCTGTTCAATCATCTGCACAAAACGAATGGTGAAGCTCCAAAGCCCTACCTGCGCGCCGACATACAGGAACTGCGACAGCACCCCCAATCGGAAGCGCGGCAGCGCCAGCAGGATCTTCAGCGATTGCATCAGCGGCTTGCCCGCTCCCTGATGTGAGCGTTGGGTTTTGCAGGCGGGGAATTTCACCGCCACGAAGATCAGCGCCAGCACGATCAGCACGCTGCCGATGATCAGATAAGGTGTGACTACCTGCGACACCATCTGGGTGCGTGCCGCTTCGGCCGCCGCCGGTGGCATCTGCAGCAGCTCGGCGTGGCTGGGATCGTTTTTGCCGAATACCAGCTGCTGGCCGATCAATACGCCAAAAATGATCCCCAGCGAGTTGAAGATCTGCGAAAAGTTGATGCGCTGGGTGGAGGTTTCCAGCGGCCCCAGCAGGCTGGAGTAGGTATTGGCGGAGGTTTCCAGGAACGACAGCCCGGTGGCGATCACTCCCAGGCAGGCCAGGAAGGCGCCGTAGGTCATGATCTGCGCTGCCGGGATAAACAGGAAACAGCCGAGAGCGTACAGGCACAGGCCGATCACGATCGCCACCTTGTACGAGTAGCGTTTGATCACCGCCGCGGCGGGCAGAGCCATCACGAAGTAGCCGAGGAAGAAGATCGATTGCACCAGCGCGGTTTGGGTATCCGACAGATCGAACCCCTTCTTGAACTGGGCGATCAGGATGTCGTTCAGGTTGCCGGCCATGCCCCACAGGGCGAACAGGCAGCAGACCAGCATCAGCTGCAGCCAGGGCGTGGCGGGCAGATAGGCGCTGCGGTCGATGTTTTCGGCCGCGGCGTGTTGCGCCACGTCGCCTTTGTTAATCAGAGAGTCGCTCATTGCGGTGTTCCTTCATCCGGAGAAAAAGAGAACGAGCTAATAACGTCAAGCTGTTCGTAGAGGGGTTGCGCCTGGCGGTAGAGCTGTTCGAACAGCTCGAAGCAGCGCAGGTAGTGTTCGTGTTGGCGCAGATCGGGGGTAAATTCGCGCTCGATGCTGACGGTGCGGCTCACCCCCTGGGCGAAACTGCTGAACAACCCGACGCCGACCCCGGCGACTATCGCGCAGCCGGTAGTGCCGTTCTCCTGATTGCGCGTTTGCAGTAGCGGCAGGTTGTAGACGGAGGCCTTGATCTGCAGCCACAGCGGGCTACGTGCGCCACCACCCGAAGCGATCATTGCCTCCGGTTCCTGCGCGTGGCGCCTGAGCTGCTGCAGATTACGCAGGGAGGCCAGCGCTACGCCTTCCAGTACCGCGCGGTAGAGGTGCGCCTGCCTATGCTTGCGCTGCAGGCCGAAGAACTGCGCGCGCGAGTTGGTGTGTTCCGCCAGCCGCTCGCCGGTCAGGTAAGGCAGGAACAGCAGCCCTTCGGCACCCGGCGGCACCTCGGCCGCCATATCGAGCATCTGCTGATGGTTGAGTTGGCTGGCGCTCAGCGCCGAACGCGCCCAGCGCATGGCGTCGCCACCGGCATCGAGCAGGGTAAAACCGCCCCAGGCCGAGTTGGCCAGGTGCAGGTTGTTGACGTTGGCAGAGAGCAGCGGGTGTTCCGAGACCACGGTGAGCAGCGTGGAGGTGCCGGTGCTGTCGGAAGCGATGCCGGCCTGATAGACGCCGGAACCGAGCAGGGTAGCGGCCATATCCGCCGTGCCCGCTACCACCGGCACCCCCGGTGGCAGACCGGTAACGCTTGCCGCTGCGGGCGTAATGTGGCCAATCACCTCGCTGGAAAGATGGATGGCGGGTAGCTGATCGGCGCGCAGCCCGAACTGCCGCAGCGCCTCTGGCGACCACTGCAGCGTGGCGCTGTCCATCAGGTAATAGCAGGAGGCTTCGCTGTAGTCGGTGGCGCGTACGCCGCAGAGCCGGAAATTGACGTAATCCTTCGGCATCAACACCGTGGCGATGCGCTCCCACTGCGATGGATGATGCTCGCGCAGCCAGGCCAGCTTGAACGCCGGCCAGGCGGCGGTAGGGGGATTGTTCAACAGTTTCAACCAGAGCTGCGGCGGCTGTTGGTTGCTAAAGCGCGCCACCTGCGGCTGCGCTCGTTTGTCGTTCCACAGCATGGCGCGATCGACGACCAGCTCGCCATCGGCATCGAGCAAGACCGTGCCGTGCATCTGCCCGCAGGCACCGACGGCGGCGATACGCGGCCAGTATTCGGCGTAGCGCGCGTGCAGCTCCTGCGTACACTGGCAGACGCACTGCCACCACAGTGAAGGCGGTTGTTCCGACCAACCGGCTTGCGGCGTGATCTGCTCGTACTCGCGCTGCGCGAAGCCAAGGATTTCCCCGGTGTTGGTGACCAGCCCGGCGCGGGTGCTGCCGGTGCCAATATCAAGGGTAAGAAGTAAATCTTTCATTGTTATCACTCCCGTGGCGGATGGCGCGGGCCACCCGCAGAAGCGTGCGCTGGGATCGCGCAAGATTAGTTATCGTTCAGTTCCGGGAACAGGCCTGGATCCTGTTCGAGCTGCTCCAGCACGCGCTGGGTGGCCGCCGCGCTCATGCCAAAGCGGCGTACGCCCAGCCGAAACAACGCGCGCACCGTGTCCAGATCGCGAATACCGCCGGCCCCTTTGATCTGGATGCGGCCACGCAACTGATCGGCGATGATCGCCACTTTCTCTACCGTGGCGCCGGTCGGTGCCCAGCCGGTGGAGGTTTTCACCCAGGCCATGCCGACCTCGACCGCGATGTCGCACACCCGACGGATCTGTTGCTCGTTCAGATAGTGCGTCTCCAGAATGACTTTGGTCGGCACCGGTGCGGCGGCCTCGACTACCCGGCGCAGATCTTCACGCACGTAGCCGTAATCCCCCGACAGCACCTTACCGATGTTCACCACCATATCGACCTCGCGCGCGCCCTCGGCGATCAGCTGGCGCACCTCCTGCACCTTGAGATCGGTGGTCTGCCCACCGCCGGGAAAGCCGACCGGCCCGCCAATCATCACATCTGCCTGGCCGCGCTCCGGCAGCAGGGTGCTGAGGAAACGCGTCCAGCACGGCAGCACGTGCACCGAGATGATGCGATAGCGGCTGGCCAGCGCGGCGCAGTGACGCACGTCTTCCTCGGTATTAGTGGCCTGCACCGCGCTCAGATCGATCAACCTGGCCATGCGTCTGGTTGTTTCATTCATTGCGTTTATCCTTCTTTTATTTTCATTTGATTTTATTTATTCACCTTATTCTCTTTCATATGGCTTTAAAATCATCACTTGGTGAAATTGTGATCTGTTCTGCGGTTTTGTGGTGAGGGGCGTGAAAGAGCGGGAGGAAGATGCGGTAAACGCCGCAATAAGAGGGTAAACGGGGATTGTGACGCTTTTTTCAACATTTAACTCATTGAATGCCTGATAACTCTTGCGTACCGATCGCGGGAAGGTATAATGCACCCGTTTTCCGCATACTACTTCAGTGCCGAAGTGGCGAAATCGGTAGACGCAGTTGATTCAAAATCAACCGTAGAGATACGTGCCGGTTCGAGTCCGGCCTTCGGCACCATTAAGTACCGCGCGAACAAAAAGCCACCGAGAGGTGGTTTTTTTGTGTCTGGAATCTGCTTTCTGTAACTACCTCGCCCATTTTCACTTTAGATTGACGCATTCCCCATCCCCGTAAAAACCGGATCTTCCTGATGTTTTGCTAATTCCTATCTAATTGATATTGAATATCAAAATTGCGTTTTATTGGGAACTGTTGGATCAAGGCATTCCAGGATGGAGGTAGGGAGCTCGCAGGTATTAATGCGATCTGCGCTGATGAGCACCAGAGAAGAAGACCGCCAATGCCCCAGAGTAAACTTTGTCAGGGCTATCGCGTATGGTGTAAGTGTCAGCACTCCGTTCCGCAGCTGGTTTACTCTTCATATAACAGCTTATAAGCTGTATTGATAATAAAACACCCTATGAGCTGTATTTTGCATTTACAGCCTATAAGGGGGGGCAGTCCAGGCTGAACTATATAACGTCAGCTTCTTTCAACTCCAACTTCACCATCAACTTCTTATTCACCTCTTTCCCATCCACTCCGCTATGAATCCGTCGATGGCAAGTCGGGCAGATAGCACCCACCCACTGCGGGTGATCGGGGCCTTCGTCGGCTAGGCGTTTAGTGTGATGGGGTTCGAGGTAGGGCTCGCCGTTCCTTTTCATGAACGGTGCAGGTTGGTCGCAGGCTTCGCAGGTGCCATTGGCGCGCTTGAGCACGTATTTTTTTACGTCTTCGCTGCGTTTGAACCAGGATTTTTTGCTGTCGCTCTGTTGGCGCTGGCCCGATTGCTTTGAGGACTGCAGTGCCTTCTTGCGTAACTGTTCGAGCGTTTCTGTCTGCGTATCGGCTTCATCGGTGTCTGCATCTTCTTCAACCGCGTGCAGTGATGAGACTTTGAACAGGTTAAAGGTAATGCCTTGGCGCATGTTATTTTCTAAGTCTAAGCACTGAATATGATCCCAAGAGTCGCACTCAAACATGCCAAGATAGCGAACGCCTTTTTCTTTCTTGTTGTCTTCGAACAGGAAGATATCTTTGCCGTCTTTCTTATGATCGCGGATGGATTTATTACCCCGAATAAATTCCATATCGCCTTTTTGGCCTTCCCCCGTATAAGAGAAGCTGCCTTCAGCTGTCCATCCATCTTTATAGCCGTAGGTTTCGCCGCTTTCTCCGGTGAAGATAAAGATTACTGGGAATTCCCGCGGGGTCCAGATACCGCCTTGCAGCTGTCCGCCGTAAAGCTCGATAAGCGCTTTGCGTGTGTACAGTTTGCCTTCGGTTAAATAGTCAAAAGGATGTGGCGTTTCGACGATCTCAAAACCGAGGTCTTTGAGAAATTGGATGGCTTTTTCCGTTCCACTATCGGCATTGATTCCTTTAAACGGATAACCATGCTGCTCACTGTATGCTCTAGCGGCAATGCCGCGGATATCGTACTTCTCGCCATTATAAAGAAGGGTGTATTTTTTTAATCGTTTTATTTCATGTTGTTTTAAGAACGCATCTCGGCCAATTTTTTTATATTCTTCGATCGCTTTTAAAACGGATTCTTTTGAAGATAACGCCTCTATTGCAGTTGCCAAAACCACTCCCTCATATTACCGAGTAGGCTCTGGGCAATGTGCTTGCTGACGAGAGCAGTATGCATCAATACCCAGCAGTTAACTCATCGATTTACCGAATGCGTTAACTATGCCAGGTAGGGGAGGAAATGCCTACCTTGATGAATGCTTTTGTTGTGATATGTCAGCCAGATCTATTGGAAATCGTGGGTGGGAAGGGCGATGAGCATCGCCCTGATTGCCATTTACGTTAGCCGCAGGCTTCCATCTCCCGCAACGCCCGCCCATAAAGGTTACACAGCGCAGGAACCAGATGCGCTGTAGCGTTGAGATAGTGATTCAGCTGTTCCCAGCCTTCAGTGTCCAGCTGTGGGTGCTTTTGCAGTAAATGGCCGAATAGCATCAGGCCGTGGCACAAACCTTCCGCCTGTTCGGCAGAAAGTGCGGCCAGGTCTAAAAGTTCTGAAGGGTTAAAAGCGCTGAGATCGAGGTGGTTAAACAGTTGGCGATAAAGGGTGAGGGTGCTTGTGGTATTTTCGGTGATGGCGACATTTTCCATGTGTCTTTATCCTTAGTGTGTAGTATGCGTACTACCACATGAGACGCTAAACCCATGGTGGTAGCCCAAGCGGAGTTAGCGTTACCGGACACAAAGGAAACCGGCGCTTCTTGCGAAGCCCCCACTTGGGCCACCATAATTCTGGATGTTTAAAGCCCCAACATTATATACATAATGCTGCCTTGTGTAAGTGTTCGGAACGCTAACTCCGGCTGCGGATTTTGCCGCAGCGGAAAAACTATAGCGTTATCAGTAAAAGGAAAAAATAAGCTGTATGGAATTACAGGCTGTTTACTCATGAGGTTGGAATGCATATCGCAGTTATTAAATTTTAATTCAGGCTAATCAGTTAGGATAATTCATTTGCTAAATGAATTATTAAATCTGTGAATTTTGTTGTCACGAAATACGTTGAGGTGAATGAATGTAAAAAGAATGGTTGAATGTTTATCCTGTGTACCTAGGGTGCTATTATCAACCTCTTTGTTAATACTCGCGGTAGTGAGTTTTTTAAAATAATGACAGGGATGCACTACGATGGAAAAGAAAGAGGGGGCTTTAAGGCTATTAACCTCCGGGGAGATCGGCCTTGCGAAGTCGGTATTTGGTGGTTCAATTATTTATGGGAAAGTCTGGGTTCATCACGATAGCTATTTCCCCTTTGGCTTACAAAATCGAAACACTGCGATGTCACCCAATGGTGAGCTGTATTTTAGAGACTGGTACGTGCCCGATTTCTCAAAGGAAGGGTATAGTCATAAACATCTTTTCATCCATGAAATGGTTCATGTTTGGCAATACCAGCGTGGTATGTGGGTTAAGACCCGAGGCCTCTACAGTTGGTTGGCAAATTACAGTTATGAACTGGATGGCTCCAAACTCCTAAAGAACTACGCTATGGAGCAACAGGCTCAGATCGTTGCTGATTATCATTTGTTGACCTCCTCAGGTTATGCTGTTTGGAGAAATCGCTTCGGCAAGGAAGTGACATACAGCGGTAATGACTATGCCGATGTGAGAAAAGTAAAAGAAAAATATGAGAAAGTGTTAGTCGGTTTTCCTTACAAGTAAGAGGATTGATTATGAAGGCGAGACTGTTCTGTGCCGTTGTTGGTGTGACCTTGCTAAGCGCCTGTGTAGGCGATCGTCTCGATCAGCGCTATGCGCCGGATATCCCTATCGCCGCCCATGCTAAAGAGAATGGAGACATCTGTATCTATCCTTCACCAAAGGAAAACGAAAGGCCAGATACGCTCTATCTCAGTGGTGATGCTGATGAGAAATTGATTGAGGTGGGGAATCAGGATCTTAAAAAGGGTATTTGCGTTACGCAGAACGATTACCCGTTTCAGGAAAATCATACCTACAGCATGAGGCTAAATTTTGTGCCGATTGAGAAGCGCAGAAACCTGCAGGATGTTTCCGGCAGGGCCTTTATTGCTCACTTCAAAGTGACAAAGCTCAATGGTGTTTACGAAATTGAAAATATCACACAGGGCAGCAGATAACGCAGAGACAAAATGAAACGGATCTTCCCCCTCGCATTCCCCTTCCTGCTCGCCGGCTGTCCGTCGATAGGCGAGCGTATCCCCGTAGACTATCCCGCTACCGCCGGCCTGCGTGAGGGCAAAGTATGCATCACCGTTCAGCCGCAGGGAGACGAAAAGCTCGCGGGCATCTCGATCTACCGATTGGATGAGGCGCTGAGCCGCACGTTCAAATTCTTCGATCCGCTGCGGGATGTCGCCCCCAATCAGTGCGTCCCTGATGAGGGCTACGTATTTACGCCGGGGCAGCAATACCATTTCTCCGTGAAGCTGGTCTCCCAGAAGAAAGAACAGGCAGGTGAGTTCCCCTCTGCACGTGAATTTGTCGCCGAATTCGTTGTGCAGCAGGAAGGCAATCAACTTAGGTTGGAAGCCCTCCGCACCCCACGCTAACCCCACCGCCCCAACCTACCCCAAATCCTCCCCATTGCTGGCGATCACTTTCTTATACCACCAGAACGATTTCTTGCGGGTGCGGGCGAGGGTGCCGTTGCCCTGGTCGTCGCGGTCGACGTAGACAAAGCCGTAGCGCTTGCTCATTTCGCCGGTCGAGGCGGCCACCAGGTCGATGCAGCCCCAGGTGGTGTAACCCAGTACCGGCACGCCGTCGGCGATGGCGTCGGCCATGGCACGGATGTGTTCGCGCAGGTAACTGATGCGGTAGTCGTCCTCAATCTCGCCTGCGGCATTGAGCTCGTCGTGTGCGCCCAGGCCGTTTTCCACCAGGAACAGCGGCTTTTGGTAGCGGTCGTACATCATGTTCATGGTGATGCGCAGCCCCAGCGGATCGATGCCCCAGCCCCAGTCGCTGCGCGGCACGTGCGGGTTCGCCAGCGATTTCACCACGTTGGCGGCGCTGCTGTTGTTGTCGTTCATGTCGGCGGAGGCGCAGCGCGAGGCGTAGTAGCTGAAGGAGACGAAGTCGACGGTGTGCTTCAGGATGTCGGCGTCTTCCGGCGCCATCGCGATGTTCACGCCTTTCTCGCGGAAGACGCGGGCGGCGTAGGAGGGGTAAGCGCCGCGCGCCTGCACGTCGATAAAGAACAGGTTCTCGCGGTCTTTCTCCAGCGCGGCCCACACGTCTTCCGGCTTGCTGGACCACGGGTAGAAGTTGCCGCCGGCCAGCATGCAGCCCACCTGATTGGCGGTGTTCACTTCGTGGGCGATGCGCGTCGCCAGCGCGCTGGCCACCAGTTCGTGGTGCGCGGCCTGGTATTTCACCTGTTCGGGGTTTTCGTCCGCTTCAAACACCAGCCCGGCGCCGGAGAACGGGCTGTGCAGCAGGATGTTGATCTCGTTGAAGGTGAGCCAGTATTTCACCAGCCCGTCGAAGGCTTCGAAGCAGGTGCGGGCGTAGCGGGTGAAAAATTCCACCATCCTGCGGCTGCGCCAGGAGCCGTATTCGGTCACCAGGTGCATCGGCACGTCGAAATGGCACAGGGTGACCAGCGGCTCGATGCCGTATTGGCGGCACTCTTCGAACAGGCTGCGGTAGAAGGCGATGCCTTCGGGGTTGGGCATCAGCTCGTCGCCGTTGGGGTAGATGCGGCTCCAGGCGATGGAGGTGCGGAACACGGTAAAGCCCATCTCCGCCATCAGCGCGATGTCGTCGCGGTAGCGGTGGTAGAAATCGATGGCGTCGTGGCTGGGGTAAAACTCGTCGTCGCGCAGGTTAAAGCGCTTCTCCAGCCCGAGTTTGACCGCCATGCGGTTGGCGCCGTGCGGGATCATATCGACGGTGGTCAGCCCTTTGCCGCCCTCGCGATAGCCGCCTTCCGCCTGGTTGGCGGCCAAAGCGCCGCCCCATAAAAATCCTTTAGGGAATGTTGAGTCAGACATGCAATCCTCAATACCCGTCATACTTGAAGCTGCATCCGTGTTGGCTGTGTTCACTCACCCGAATCACTTACTTGTGTAAGCTCATCGGGATTCGCTCTCTTGCCGCCTTGATGCCGCTCCAACTATTTAGGGTATAAATATACGTTAATGCGTTGCGCTGGCGGCGTTCGCCGCCGGTGCGGTTTGGCCGGGCGCGGCGGCGTTTTCCGGCAGATCCTCGAAGCCCAGCATCAGCGTGAGCGCGAACGACAGCACCACCGAGAGCGCCATCACCGCCACCACCCACACGATGCTCATCGGGTTGGCCGGATCGAAGAACTGCACGCTGGTGAACAGCCCGGGCGAGGCCATCGAATGGCTGGCCAGCCCGCCGATGCCGGCGACCGCGCCGCAGACGAAGCCGCTGATCAGGCTGGCGATCAGCGGCCGTTTCAGGCGCACCGCCACGCCGTACAGCGCCGGTTCGGAAATCCCCGCCACGATGGCGGAGGCGGCGGCGGCCAGCGCGGTCTGGCGCAGCTCGCGGTTCTTGGTTTTCAGCGCCACCGCCAGCGAAGCGCCGCCCAGCGACAGGTTGGCGCCGATCTCCGAAGGCATCACCATGCCCTCTTTGCCGGTCTCGGCGATGGTCTGGATGATGGTCGGGGTGAACACCCGGTGCATGCCGGTGATCACCAGCAGCGGCCAAATCGCCCCCATGATGGCCACGGAAAGCCAGCCCAGGTAGCCATGCACGGTGTAGACCAGCGCCGAAATGCCGCTGCCGATCCAGATGCCGAGCGGGCCGATAAGCAGAATGGCGATCGGCGCGGCGATCAGCACGATCAGCATTGGCTTGAGGAAGTTCTTGGTCACCGCCGGGGTGATGCGATCCACCCCGCGTTCGATGTGCGACAGGATCCAGGTCATCACCAACGCCGGGATCACCGTGTAGGTGTATTTCACCGCCGTCACCGGGATGAAGGCGAATTCCACCGCCTGGCCCTGCGCCGCCTTGGCCATCAGATCGATAAAGTTGGGATGCACCAGCACCCCGGCGATGGCGATCGCCAATGACATGTTGGTTTTGAACTTCAGCGCCGCCGAGGCGGCGACCATCACCGGCAGGAAGAAGAACGCGCCGTCGCCGATCACGTTGAGGATGACGAGGGTCGAGGAGCCTTTCTCGAATACCCCGGCCATGTCCAGGATCATCGCCAGCAGCTTCACCATCGAGCCGCCGATGATGGCGGGGATCAGGGGCGACATGGTGCCCACCAGCGCGTCGAGAATGCCGGCGCCGATGCCCTTCAGGGTAAGCTGGCGTTTCACCGGGGCGGCGGGGGCCGCCGCGCCCGGCATGCCGAGCGCCAGCACCGCCTGATAGGCCTTGGCCACCTCGTTGCCGATGATCACCTGGCACTGCTCGCCGCTGTGCACCACGCCCAGCACGCCGTCGATGGCCTTCAGCGCCGGCGTGTCGATCCGCGCTTTGTCTTTCACCACGAATCTCAGGCGGGTCATGCAGTGGGTCACGGCCTCGATATTGCCCGCGCCGCCCAGGGCGGCCACGATAGCGTGCGAGATCTCTGCGTAGTTCTTCGGCATGGCGTGTCGTCTCTCAGATAGCAATTCGGATAGCCCAAAGGCGAATATTTACTGCCTGGGCGATCCGTCGTTCCATCCGTATGAAACGCCCATAAGAAACCGGTTTCACAAAATCATGTATTGGTGTTTTGCTGTTGGCAAGAACTATGGTTTTTGGCGTTGCGTTTTCGTGATCTGGATCGTTAGGGGTAAGCGCATACTGATGTGCAGGGGCGTGAAAACGTTCCAAACATCGGGCGTCTTGGGTAGACTGCGCTGAACCCATGGATTTTGGCGGCGCACAGATGGCAACGATACTCGAGGTGGCGAAAAAGGCCGGCGTTTCAAAGGCGACGGTGTCGCGCGTTTTGTCCGGCAGCGGCTATGTCAGCGAGGAGAAACGCGCATTGGTGGATAAAGCCATCGCGGAAACCGGCTATCGGCCCAACCTGCTGGCGCGCAGCCTGGCGACCAACACCACCCAAACCCTCGGCCTGGTGGTCACCAACACCCTCTACAGCGGCAACTATTTCAGCGAACTGATGGCGCAGTCGGCGCGCATCATGGAGGCGAACGGCCGCCAACTGATCCTGGCGGACGGCAAGCACACCGCCGAAGAGGAGCGGGCCGCCATTCAGTTTTTGCTGGATCTGCGCTGCGACGGGGTGATCATCTACCCGCGTTTTCTGTCGATCGCGGAAATGGACGAGATCGTCTCCCAACACCGCCAGCCGATTCTGGTGATCAACCGGCGGCTGCGGCTGAACGACAGCTACTGCATCTTCAGCGATCAGCACGCCGCCGGCGCGGCGGCGGTGGCGCACCTGATCGCGCGCGGGCATCGCGACATCGCCTTTATCACCGGCTCGCTCGATTCCCCTACCGGGCTGGAGCGTCTTTCCGGCTATAAATCCGCGCTGGCGCAGCAGGGCATTGCGGTTAACGAGGCGCTGATCGTCGAAGGGAAATGGCACGCGCAAAGCGGCGTGGCGGCGGTCGATGCGCTGCTGGCCGGCGGGCAGCCGTTCAGCGCCATCGTCGCCGGCAACGACGAAATGGCCATCGGCGCGATGAAGCGGCTGGCGGAGCGCGGCGTGGCGGTGCCGGAGGCGGTATCGGTGATCGGCTTCGACGACATCCCATTGGCACCCTATACCGTGCCGTCGCTGTCGAGCATGAAGATGCCGGTCACCGAGATGATCCAGGAGACCGTCAACCGCCTGCTGTCGATGCTGGACGGCGGCGAGCTCCGCAAGCGCCCCAGCTTCCCGGCCAGCCTGATCGAGCGCGAGTCGGTGGCGGCGGGGCCGTATTGGGGAAAGGCATAATCGCTACCCGTCTTTTTCAGGCGCTACAACGCTTGAACCCGCCTCTTCGACAAAGCAAAAATCCCCAGCGCGCTGCCCAATGCCAGGGCGCTGGCAAGTGCCGTGGATAGCGCGAACTCGCGTGTGTAGGGCAGCAGCAGGCCAACCGCAGAGATGCTGCCCAACAGCAGGCTAAAGAACAGCGCTTTTTTACGATAGGGCGCCTTTAGGTTGAGATAGGCGGCGACGGCGCAGACGATAAGCGTGCCACCGACGACGACCAACAGCGGCAGGATGATGAGCGCCCCGGCGAGGAGATTGGACAGCCCAACGTCCTCCACGCCGGCGTAAGAGACAATAAGAAACATGATGCCGATGGCTAACACCGTGCTCAGTTTGATGACGATATAGGCGCTCGCGCACAGGTTAAGCGCCTTTAATCCTACTATCATCACGTTGTTTGCCATCGTTCATCCTTGAGTTTGCTGGATATGGGCCGTGTTGGCCTGGGGAATGGTTTATCTTACCCCAACCCCCCCAATCCTTCCCCGAATCTCCTCCTCCGGCAGATCCACGCCAATAAATACCAAGGTGCTCTTGCGCTCTTCCTCCGGCAGCCACTCCCGATCCCAGTCGGCGTTATACAGCCGTTGCACGCCCTGGAACAGCAGGCGGCGCGGTTCGTTTTCGATGGACAGAATGCCTTTGTAGCGCAGCAGGTTGTCGGCGTATTCCAGCAGCAGGCCTTCCATTACTTCGGAGATTTGCATCAGCGGCAGCGGGCGCTCCAGCGTCACGACAATTGAGCGGATGTCGCTCTGCGGCTGCGGGATGCGGCGGAACAGCGGGGCGGGCGGCGTCAGGTTGAGTTTGTCGTTCAGCGTAAAGCCTTCGATGTCGAACAGCACGCTCAGATCGATGTCGCCGTGCGTCACCTGGTAGACCGGCGCGCGGGCGTTCATCCGCTGCAGCCGCTGGATCAGCGCCTCGCAGTCCGGCGCCACGTCGGTTTTGGTCAGCAGGAGGCGGTCGGCGTAGCCCACCTGCGCCTGGGCGATGCTGAACTGGCTCAGCTGCTGCTCGGCGTGCGCCGCGTCCACCAGGGTGATGATGCCGTCCAGCAGGAAGCGCTCGCACAGGATCTCGTGCGAGAAAAAGGTCTGGGTAATCGGGCCGGGATCGGCCATGCCGGTGCATTCGATGATCAGCCGGTCGAACGCCAGTTGGCCGCTGTCGACGCCGTCCAGCAGATCCAGCAGCGCGTCCGCCAGTTCGTTGGACTTGCTGCAGCAGATGCAGCCGTTGCTCAAGGTAGTGATGCGGCTGGCGCGATCGCCGATCAGCGCGTCGTCGATCGGCACTTCGCCGAACTCATTCTCGATGACCGCGATTTTATAGCCGTGTTCGGCGTTCAGGATGTGGCGCAGCAGGGTGGTTTTGCCGGCGCCCAAAAAGCCGGTCAGGATGGTGACTGCAATGGGTTTCATACGGATCCTTGTGACTGCGGGTTAACAGCAGCGCATGCCGCCTTTGCCGTCGCCGCCGTAGCGCGCTTGCTGGCGCTCGCGGAAAAATTCTTTATAGGTCATCACCGGCTTGTCCGGGTGGTTGTCTTTCATGTGCTGGACGTAGGTATCGTAGTCAGGCACGCCCACCAACATGCGCGCCGCCTGCCCGAGGTACTTCCCCGCCTGGCCGAGATTTCCGAACATAGTTTCTTACTCCCAAATACCCTGCTTACCCTTCGTCTTTCGAACCGCAGCGGTGTTGGCTGCACTCCCGAACCCCAGTCACTTACTTGAGTAAGCTCCTGGGGATTAATGAGCCTCATCCCTGAGGCTCACCCTTTGGGCCAGCGTAAACGCTGTTCAAATCGGTTCCCTACCGATTTGTCGCTCACTTGCCGCCTTGCTGCGGCCCGAAATCCTTTGGGTACCGGTTAGCTTTCATGTCGGTACTGCATAACTGATTTCATTATGCAGGGTATCCGTTAAATCACATCAATGCTGGGTCGAAACTTTGACCTCCCCCTCAGTTACGCCGTCGGCGGGCGCGGCCTGCGGCACCGGCACGTAAGGCGTTTCCTGGTCGGTGCGTTTCGGATTCTTGTGCGCCGCCATCGCGGTTTTCACGCCGTAGAAGATGATGCTGTACACCACCAGCAGGAACAGAATGCTCAGCCCGGCGTTGGTGTAGTTGTTCACCACGATGTGGTTCATGTTGGCGATCTGCTGGGCGCTCAGCTCGGCGCCGCCCTCGGCGATCTTGCGTTTGTATTCGCCGGCCAGGAAGAAGAAGCCTTCCAGCTGTGGGTTGTCGCTGAACAGCTTCAGGCCCAGCGCGTAGGTGGTGCAGATCAGCAGCCACACCGCCGGCAGCACGGTCACCCAGATGTATTGGGTGCGCTTCATTTTAATCAGCACCACGGTGCCCAGCACCAGCGCCACGGCGGCCAGCATCTGGTTGGAGATGCCGAACAGCGGCCACAGGCTCTTCACGCCGCCGAGCGGATCCACCACGCCCTGATACAGCAGGTAGCCCCACAGCCCGACGCAGCCGGCGGTGCCGATGATGCCGGCCACCAGCGAGTCGGTTTTCTTCAGGAACGGCACGAAGTTGCCCAGCAGATCCTGCAGCATAAAGCGGCCGGAGCGGGTGCCGGCGTCCAGCGCGGTCAGGATGAACAGCGCCTCGAACAGAATGCCGAAGTGATACCAGAAGCCCATGTTGGCGCCCGGAATGATCTGGTGGAACACGTGGGCGATGCCCACCGCCAGCGTTGGCGCGCCACCGGCGCGGTTCAGCACCGAAGGTTCGCCGATGTCGGTGGCGGTCTGCAGGATCTGTTCCGGGCTGATGACGAAGCCCCAGGAGCTGACCGCCGCCGCTGCGTGCACGGTCACGTCCTTCAGCGAAGCCATGATCATCGGCGCGTCTTCGGTGCCCAGGCGGTGCAGATCCGGCATGGTGATGCCCAGCGCCGCCGGCGGGGTGTTCATGGCGAAGTACAGGCCCGGCTCGATGATGGAAGCCGCCACCAGCGCCATGATGGCGACGAAGGACTCCATCAGCATCGCGCCGTAGCCGATAAAGCGCGCGTCGGTCTCATTGGCCAACAGCTTCGGCGTGGTGCCGGAGGCGATCAGCGCATGGAAGCCGGAGACCGCGCCGCAGGCGATGGTGATGAACAGGAACGGGAACAGGGTGCCTTTCCACACCGGGCCGGTGCCGTCGACGAACTGGGTCACCGCCGGCATTTTCAGCTCAGGGTTGAGGATCACGATGCCGATCGCCAGTCCGACGATCACGCCGATTTTCAGGAAGGTGGCCAGGTAGTCGCGCGGCGCCAGGATCAGCCACACCGGCAGCAGGGCGGAGACAAAGGCGTAGCCGATCAGCGTGAAGGTGATGGTGGTGTCTTTAAAGGTCAGCGCCGGGCCCCAGTACGGGTCGTGCGCCACCACGCCGCCGAACCAGATGGCGGCCACCAGCAGCACGATGCCGATGACTGACACTTCACCCACGCGGCCGGGGCGCAGGTAGCGCATGTAGATGCCCATAAACAGCGCGATCGGCACGGTGGAGCAGACGGTGAACACGCCCCACGGGCTTTCCGCCAGCGCTTTCACCACGATCAGCGCCAGCACCGCCAGGATGATGATCATGATCAGGAAGCAGCCGAACAGCGCGATGGTCCCTGGTATCGGCCCCATCTCTTTTTTGATGATCTCACCGAGCGAGGCGCCGTTGCGGCGCGAGGAGATGAACAGCACCATAAAGTCCTGTACCGCCCCCGCCAGCACCACGCCGCCCAGCAGCCACAGCGTGCCGGGCAGGTAGCCGACCTGCGCGGCCAGCACCGGCCCCACCAGCGGCCCGGCGCCGGCGATGGCGGCGAAGTGGTGGCCGAACAGCACGTTCTTGTTGGTCGGCACGTAGTTGAGGCCATCGTTGTTGACCACCGCCGGGGTGGCGCGGCCGGCGTCCAGCTTCATCACCTTGGTGGCGATGTACAGGCTGTAGTAGCGGTAGGCCACCAGATACACCGCCACCGAAGCGACGACGATCCACAGCGCGCTGATGTGTTCGCCGCGGCGCAGCGCCACCACGCCGAGGCAGGCTGCGCCGAGTATCCCCAGCAGCATCCACGGAATGTGCTTTAAAATCCCCTCTCGTTTCATGAGGTATCCTTAATTCCAGTCTGCAAAATATGAATGAACTCATCCGCTTGTAAGAGATGTCAGAGTGGCGCGGCGAGCCGTAGCGTCTTTCCCGAGGTAAGGCGGGTTTAGGAACAGCTCATCATCGCCGGGGGTAAGGGGGGAAGACAGGCGTATTTCGCTCAGCGGTCAGATCCGCCGGGTGAACGGTTGGATTGGCGGGGTGAGCGGTTTGCTGCATAACCAACAGCCGCCCGCCAGCCGCTGTTGCCAATGCAGCACCCGCTTTAACCCGCCGGCTTTAAACCTTCGGTTTTTCAGCCGGATGCCTTAACGCGGCGGTTGGCACGCATTCTGCTATCGGATTTATAACCAAAACAAGGTTTTCAATATTTGTAAATCGATAATGGTTATATGCGTGCCGCATCGCGGCGCCAACGAGCAGAGGGAGAGAAGCATGTCAGCAGCAAACCACTCGCAGCAGCCTATTCAGTTCGCCTACTGGGTGCCGAACGTCTCCGGCGGTCTGGTGATCAGCAACATCCCGCAGCGCACCGGTTGGGACATCGGCTACAACCGCAAGCTGGCGCAGATTGCCGAGCGCGCCGGTTTCGACTACGCGCTCACCCAGATCCGTTTCACCGCCGGTTACGGCGCCGACAACCAGCACGAGTCGGTGTCGTTTTCGCAGGCGCTGCTGGATTCCACCGAGAAGCTGAAGGTGATCGCCGCGCTGCTGCCGGGGCCGTGGAACCCCACGCTGGCGGCCAAGCAGATCGCCACCATCAGCCATCTTTCCAACGCGCGCATCGCGGTCAATATCGTCAGCGGCTGGTTCCGCGGCGAGTTCAAGGCCATCGGCGAGCCGTGGCTGGACCACGAAGAGCGCTACCTGCGTTCGGAAGAGTTTATCCGTTGCCTGCGCGGCATCTGGGCCGAGCCCAGCTTCAGCTTCGCCGGCGATTTTTATCGCTATCGCGACTACTCGCTGAAGCCCAAGCCGCTGGATCCGCTGCCGGAGATCTTCCAGGGCGGCAGCTCGCGGGCGGCGCGCGACATGGCGGCGCGGGTTTCGGACTGGTATTTCACCAACGGCAATAGCGTGGAGGGCATTCGCCAGCAGGTGGACGATCTGCAGACCAAGGCCAGGGCCAACCAGCACCGGGTCAAGGTGGGAGTGAACGGCTTCGTCATTGCCCGCGATACCGAGCAGGAAGCGCAGGCGGTGCTGCAGGAGATTATCGATCACGCCAACCCGGAGGCGGTGCAAGGATTCGGCCACGAGGTGAAGAACGCCGGGGCGGCTTCGCCGGAGGGTGAGGGCAACTGGGCCAAATCCTCGTTTGAGGATCTGGTGCAGTACAACGACGGCTTTAAAACCAACCTGATCGGCACGCCGCAGCAGATCGCCGAGCGCATCATCGCGCTGAAAGACGCCGGGGTGGATCTGATGCTGTTGGCGTTCCTGCACTTCCAGGAAGAGGTGGCGTTCTTCGGCCGCGAGGTGATCCCGCTGGTGCGCGAACTGGAGCGCCAGCGGGCGGCGGCCTGAGTTCAGTAAACCTGCCTGGCGTTGATGCCGGCGGGGAAAATGCCGGTGGCGAAAATATGCCCGTTGGCCTGGATCTGGTCGTCGGGCAGCATCTCCAGCAGGAACTCGCCTGACAGGCAGCTGAGAAAGGCGTTGCGATCGTCCGTGGTGGTAAAGCCGATCAGATCGTAGAACAGCAGCGAAGCGATCAGCTGGCGATGTTCCGGGATGCGCCGCAGCAGCGCCGCCGACGGGAACGGCAGGTGGAAGAAGAACGCGCAGGCATTCAGCAGCCCCTGCTCCTTCAACGCCTGGGCGCAGGGCAGCAACTGGTAGTCGTCGATACAGACGATGTCGCCCGGGCACAGGTGCTCGCAGGCGATATCGGCGAAACGGCAGTTCAGCTGCCGGTAAGCGCGGTAGTTTTCCGGCGTGAAGTGCGCCTTCTCCGGCTGGTTGTGGAACACCGGCCACAGGCCGCCGTGGTAGTAGCCCTGATAGTGGCGGCGAAACTCCTCGATCGACAGCGGGAAGGTCACCTGATCGTAACCGGCGCGTTGGCGGCAACTGATCGGGCGCTGCGCGAAATTCTGCACGTCGCCGTTCCAGCCGAGCCACAGCCCCGGTTCGGCGTCGGCCGCCAGCGTCCGGCCGGCGCAGGCCAGATCCTTGCCGTCGCACTGTTTGTTGGAAATCAGCACCAAACGAGACATCGGGCTCTCCTTATCAGTGCAGGGCGCGCGGGGCGTGCGCCGCGCAGTCGGCGCGCCAGGGCGCTTGCAGCACGGGCAGCGTGACGCGCAGGCCGCGCAATGTCGGATGCGCCAGGCAGCAGCGCGTCAGCCAGCTTCCCAGCCCGACGCCGCGGTATTCGGCGCTGACGAACAGCTCGCTCACCGAGGCGAAGGTGGCGTAATCGGTCACCATACGGGCGAAGCCGAGCTGGTGGCGTTTGCGGTACAGGCCAAAGCACAGGCCGTGGCGCGCCAGGCGCTCCGCCGCCGCCCGATCCGGCAGGCTGAGGAAACGCTGGATCGCCTCGATATCCAATAACTGCCGATCGGTGCTGATATGAAAAACGCCTTTGCGCCAGCAGAGCAGCGGCTGTACGGGGGCCAATTGCGGTTGCATGTTCATGATTATCCTTAGGTTAACGAATCAGTGGACGGTTACAGCATCCAGCCGAGTTCGGCGGCGGTGACCTGTTCCTCGAAGCGGCGCAGTTCGGCGCTTTTGCAGGTGTGCCACAGGGTGCAGAACGCCGGGCCGAGCAGCTCGCGCAGCGGATCGCTGTGGCGGAACAGCGCCAGCGCCTCCTGCTGGCCGAGCGGCAAGGGGGCGGCGTTGTCGCTTTCGCAGCCGTTGGCGGCGGGCGGCAGCGGCAGCGGGTGTTCCAGCCCGTGCAGCAGGCCGCCGAGCATCACCGCCAGCGCCAGATAGGGGTTGGCGTCGGCGCCGGCCAGTCGGTATTCGATACGCTGATTGGCGCTGTCGGCGCAGGGCAGGCGCAGCGCCACCGTGCGATTGTTGTGGCCCCAGGAGGCGCGCAGCGGCACGTGCATGCCAGGGCGGAAGCGGCGAAACGCGTTGATGTTGGGCGCCAGGATCGCCATCGACGCCGGCATCAGCGCCAGCATGCCCGCCATCGCCTGCTGCATGTTGTCGCTCAGTTCGCCCGGCGCGCCGGTCAGCAGGTTCTCGCCGTGCTCGTTCTGCAGGCTGATGTGAAAGTGCAGCCCGCTGCCGGCGGCATGGGCGCAGGGTTTGGCCATAAAGCAGGCGTGCTGGTGATGCTGCTCGGCAATCTGCCGCGTCAGGCGTTTCAGCGCCATGATCTGGTCGCAGGCTTCCAGCACGCGCCGGCTGTGATGCAGGTTCAGCTCGTACTGGCCGGAGGCGGCTTCGGCCACCACGCCGGGCACCGGCAGGCACAAGCGGTCCGGCTCGCCCGCCCGCTGCCCCAGCCCGCTCTCTTCAGTCACCTGGCCGTGGAGATCCAGGGCGTAAATCGACAGCGGGAAGTAGCAGCCTTTTTCGAGGCCAAAGGCTTCGGCGATCGGCAGGCGCTTGCCGCGCAGCTGGCCGTTCAGATCGTGCAGATAAATATCCAGCTGTTCGGTATCCGGATAGCGCTGCAGATAGTGCTCCAGCTCTTTGTGGAAGGCGCGCGTCGGCGAAGCGGGCAGCTCCGCCAGCAGGGGATTGAAGCCGATGATATTAGCATGCATGGCGTGCTCCAGAACGAAGACCGGTCACGGCCAGAGGCAGGGATAAACGCATGAGACAACTCTCTTGTGAGGCCATAGCGGCGATGTGAAAAGGGTATCTGCGGCGGCAAAAACTGTCTGTAAAAACGCCGTAACGTTAACGGGGCGCGGAATAAAAATGCCGTAAAGAGCGCGGCGGGTTGGCCGCGCCGGCACGGTCTATACTGGCGAGACGGGTCGTGGAAGGAGTGATAACGATGAAGAGAATAGGGCTGCTTATCGCCGCGCTGGCCACGTTCAACGCCACCGCGTCTTCCCCACAGGCGTGGGCCGAGAGCGAACGGGCGATGCGCGCCGCCTGCCTGAAGGCCAGCGGGCTAAAAAACGCCAGGGTGGAAGGGGAGATTATTCACTACGGTGATGACGTCGGCTATTCGGCGCTGTTTATCGGCGGGCGCTACCCGCAGCCGTTTATGAAAAACCAGCCGGGCAGGGAGCTGTGCTTATATCAGCGCGCCACGCAGAAGGCGGCGGTGCAGGCGGTGGAGGGGGAATAAATAATCCCAGTCTCCTTACTGTAGCTGTATTTCTCCTTTGGGATTAATTCTTAAGTTGAATTCTTTCATGTATTTACGCCTTTCCGTATCGTTATTCATCGAGACGCCGAGCAAGACCGAGTATTCTCCCGCAGCCCAGTTTACCTGCGGATAAGTGACGCATTGCCCTGGTTTCAGGTCAGGCAACGGAGTGACTGCTGGTGAGGTCCAGACGATATGCCATTGCCGTTGTTCCTGTCGTGAGACGATCACTCCCCGGTTTTGCAGGCTGTCGCCGCTGCGAACGCTGTTGATAGGCACTGCAAAGCAAGGTTGGTTGTCTTTTAGCGAGACATCCAACGGATGGTACCAGGGTTGAGTGGATTGACAGCCGTTCAGTAGCAGTGCGCACAGTAACGAGAGATAAAGTCTTATCATGACAAGGTGTTCCGGTTCTTTGGATTGTTCAGGAAAGCTCGCAATACCCATTCATAGCGTTTTTTGATGTCTGGCCCAATAATGCCACTGTAGTTGGTGATTGCTTGAAAGCCATTGCGTCCGAATTTAGTGAGATAGAAATAGTCTGCAATGATACTTGCCTGTGCCTCCATTCCATAATCGGATAGAAGATGATAATTGGGCAAGGAATACTGATAGGAAACCGCCCAACTAGCCAACCCGCGCAGGCGTACGTTCATGCCTAATTGATATTGCCAGACATGCGCCATTTCATGGATAAACCAATGCTGATCGTAGGTGTTTGCCGTGGCAAAGTCTTCTTTGAAGTGTTTGGGCATAAAATAGAGCGTGCCATTTGGTGTTACGGCCGTATCTTCATGCTGTAAGCCGAAGGGGAAATAGCTGCCGTTATGGACGCGAACGCGCGAGTAATCGACAGCATCTTTGTAGAGCAGTCTGGCCAATGTGATTTCACCGGCCGTAAGTTTTCTGGCGTTTCCTTGAGTTGTGGCCATGGTTTTAATCCGTTAAAACATGAAAAAAATACCATAACGAAAGTTCAGACATGATTAACCCACTTTGTCACAATCTTTTGCGTTCGCTCACAAGACGGAAAGGCAAAGGAGTATTTGGTGTAATTAATTGATTGATATGGAGAATGATTCTATTATTTTGATATTCATTCATAAATAAAAAACTGGGTTGCGTGCTTTATTACCTCGCCAAATCCGCATGTTTTCTTCTCTGGCCGATACTGATGCCGCTGTTCCCGTATCTCGTCGCATTCCATGCTCAAGCCGCAAGGCAATCACCACTGTTTTTTCGAGCTGCCAGGCAAAACGCCAATGGCGTTCTGGATAAAATTATATATTCCGGCCTATCGTTTTTTATAGGCTGTAATCTATAATCAGGCGATACCCCGTGGAAGGCAATGACAAAGGAAGAGTTTACAAGGAGTAACCCATGAGCACCCTAAAGCAACTGCTGGCCTCCCGCACCCCGGAGAGCCGCCGGCGCATCGAGGAAATGGCCGAAGAGATGCTGTTTGAAGCGCACCTGCACCAGCTGCGGGAAGCGCTGAATATTTCCCAACAGGAACTGGCGAAAACGCTGGGCATTTCCCAGCCTTCGGTCGCGGCCATCGAAGGGCGCGGCAATGAGCTGAAGATTTCGACCCTGAAACGCTACGTGGAAGCGATGGGCGGCACGCTGCGTCTGGACATTGAACTGCCGGGTGGCAAGCACGTCGGGTTTACGGTTTAAGCGCAGGTTCTGCGCCACTCCCCGCCATCTCCCGTTCGATTACCGTCGCCAGCGCCTGCGCGGCGGAAGAGAGCTGGTGCTGCGCCAGGCGGATCAGGCCCACGCGCCGTTCGATGATCGGGCCGATCAGCGGCACGCAGACCGCCCCCAGCTCATCCATTTGTTGCTCGCACAGCGCCGGCACCGCGCTGGCGCCGAGGCCGTTGGCCACCATGCGCCCGACCGTCACCAGCTGGTGGCTCTCAAACGCCACCTCCAGCGTTCGCCCGCTGCGGGCCAGTTCCTGCTCCAGCAGCAGCCGCACCGCCGATGGCCGCTGCAGGGTGATGAAATCCAGCGTCAGCAGCTCCTTCCAGCTCACCTGCGCCTTGCGCGCCAGCGCCGAATCCTTCGGCACCACCGCCAGAAAGCGATCGCGGCACAGCGGGGTGAAGTGCAGGGTGTCGCTCGGCTCCGGCTCGAAGGCGATGCCCATCTCCACCCGGCCTTCGCGGATCATTTCAAACACCTGTTCGTTGATGACGTCGTGCACCGCCACGTTGATGCCGGCGTAACGATCGCGAAACGCCTTGAGGATCGGCGGCAGCGGGTTGCCGGCGAACGACGGCATGGCGGCGATCGCCACTTTGCCCATCTGCAGGGTGAAGCGCTGACGCATCGCCTCTTCCGCGTTGTCCCAATCCGCCAGCAGCTGGCGCGCCATCGGGAAGAAGGTTTCTCCTTCCGGCGTCAGCGTCACCCGGCGGGTGGTGCGCAGCAGCAGCAGCCCGCCCAACGCGTCTTCCAGCCCACGGATCGCCAGGCTGAGCGCCGGCTGAGAAATATTCAGCCGCTCGCTGGCCTGGGCGAAATTCAGAGTGTGAGCTACCGCTAAAAACGCGCGTAACTGTTTGATGCTCATTTTCATTTTGGTTGGCGTTAACTCTTTGTTAATTGTCGGTTAACGACTGATTAATAAAAATTCTAAATGAATGAGGCATAAAAACAAAATTAACAAATCATTTTTGTGACCTGAAGATGCCCTCACGCAAGCCAGGGCATTTCGCCCTGCGCCGCAACATGCAGGGGCAACGATATGGCAGGGCTCGACAAACGCGTCGGCAGCTACCAGGAAGCGCTGGCAGGGCTGACGGACAACATGACGGTGCTGGCGGGCGGCTTCGGCCTGTGCGGCATCCCGGAGAATCTGATCGAAGAGATCCGCCGGCGCGGCGTGCGCGGGTTGACGGTGGTTTCCAACAACTGCGGCGTCGACGGGTTCGGCCTCGGGCGGCTGCTGGAAACCCATCAGATCCGCAAGGTGGTGGGATCTTACGTTGGTGAAAACGCGCTGTTCGAACAGCAGGCGCTCAGCGGCGAGCTGGAGGTGGATCTCACGCCGCAGGGCACGCTGGCGGAGAAGATCCGCGCCGGCGGCGCCGGCATCCCGGCGTTCTTCACCGCCACCGGTTACGGCACGCCGATCGCCGAAGGCAAAGAGGTGCGCGAGTTCAACGGCCGCCCCTACATCATGGAAACCGCCATCACCGGCGATTTCGCCATCGTGAAAGGCTGGAAGGCCGATCACTTCGGCAACGTCATCTACCGCCACACCGCGCAGAACTTTAATCCGCTGATGGCGACCGCCGGGCGCATCACGGTGGTGGAAGTGGAAGAGATCGTGGCGCCGGGCGAGCTGGATCCGGCGGCGATCCACACCCCCGGCATTTACGTCGATCGGCTGATCCAGGGCACCTTCGAGAAGCGTATCGAACAACGCACCCTGCGGGCTTAAGGAGATTCTCATGCTTACCCGTGAACAAATGGCGCAGCGCGTGGCGCAAGAGTTGAGGGACGGTTACTACGTCAACCTGGGCATCGGCATCCCGACGCTGGTGGCCAACTACGTGCCGTCGGGCATGGATGTGATGCTGCAGTCGGAAAACGGCCTGCTGGGGATGGGCGAGTTCCCGACCGAGCAGCAGCTGGACGCCGACATGATCAACGCCGGCAAGCAGACGGTCACCGCGCGCCTCGGCGCGTCGATCTTCGATTCGGCGCAGTCGTTCGCCATGATCCGCGGCGGCCATGTCGATCTGACCGTGCTGGGGGCGTTTGAAGTGGACGTCGAGGGCAACATCGCCTCGTGGATGATCCCCGGCAAGATGGTCAAGGGCATGGGCGGCGCGATGGATCTGGTGGCGGGGGCGGAGAACATCATCGTGGTGATGACCCACGCCGCGAAGGGCGGCGAGTCCAAGCTGCTGCCGCGCTGCACGCTGCCGCTGACCGGCGCCCGCTGCATCCGCAAGGTATTGACCGATCTGGCCTACCTGGAAATTGAAGACGGCGCCTTCGTGCTGCGCGAACGCGCGCCGGGCGTCAGCGTGGCGGAGATTGTCGCCAAAACCGCCGGCCGGCTGATCGTGCCGGAGCAAGTGCCGGAAATGCGTTTCTGAGACGGGAGGTGAATGTGCAACAACGTGAAGTGGTGATCGTGGCGGCGACGCGCACGCCGGTCGGCAGTTTTCACGGCGC
Source organism: Serratia sp. BNK-33-b (assembly GCF_048684565.1). Lineage (NCBI taxonomy): Bacteria > Pseudomonadati > Pseudomonadota > Gammaproteobacteria > Enterobacterales > Yersiniaceae > Serratia > Serratia sp. BNK-33-b. The sequence goes on along the minus strand of NZ_JBLQTZ010000001.1, from coordinate 4,318,141 downwards.
GCTGGCGCCGCTGACGGCGGTGGAACTGGGCACGGCGGCGGTGCAGGGGCTGCTGGCGCAAAGCGGCGTGGCGCCGCAGCAGATCGATGAAGTGATCCTCGGCCAGGTGCTGACCGCCGGCTGCGGGCAGAATCCGGCGCGCCAGACCGCGCTCAACGCCGGGCTGCCCGTTACGACGCCGGCGCTGACCATCAACAAGGTGTGCGGCTCCGGTTTGAAGGCGGTGCATCTGGCGGTGCAGGCGATCCGCAGCGGTGACGCCGACGCGGTGATCGCCGGCGGCCAGGAAAGCATGAGCCAGTCGCCTTACCTGATGGCCGGCGCGCGCGCCGGCCTGCGCCTCGGTCACGCGCAGATGGTGGACAGCGTGATCCACGATGGCCTGTGGGACGCGTTCAACGACTATCACATGGGCATCACCGCCGAGAACCTGGCGGAGAAATACGCCATCAGCAGAGAAGAACAAGACAGATTCGCGCTGCGCTCGCAGCAGAAGGCGCAGGCGGCGCAGCAGGCCGGGCGTTTCGCGCAGGAGATCACGCCGGTGACGGTGCCGCAGCCGAAGGGCGAGGCGCTGCGGGTAGAGCGCGACGAACAGCCGCGCGACACCAGCCTGGAGGCGCTGGCGCGGCTGCGGCCGGCGTTTCGCAAAGAGGGCACGGTGACCGCCGGCAATGCCTCGTCGCTCAACGACGGCGCCGCCGTGGTGCTGCTGATGAGCGCGGAAAAAGCCGCCGCGCTGCGTTTGCCGGTGCTGGCGCGCATCGCCGGTTACGCCTCGTCGGGCGTCGATCCGGCGATCATGGGCATCGGCCCGGCGCCGGCCGCGCGCCGCTGCCTGGAAAAAGCCGGTTGGCGGCTGGAGGAGGTCGATCTGATCGAAGCCAACGAAGCCTTCGCCGCGCAGGCGCTGGCGGTGGGCAAAGAACTGGGCTGGGAGGCGGAGCGGGTCAACGTCAATGGCGGAGCGATCGCGCTGGGGCATCCGATCGGCGCATCCGGCTGCCGCATTTTGGTGTCGCTGCTGTACGAAATGCAGCGCCGCGAGGTGAACAAGGGGCTGGCGATGCTGTGCATCGGCGGCGGGCAGGGGGTGGCGCTGGCGGTAGAGCGCCCGTAAACAACCGAGGAGGGCACCATGCAGTCATCTGACTATGCGGTACTGGGCGCCGGGCTGATGGGGGTGGGCATCGCCACCCACTTTATTCGCCACGGCCATGAGGTGCTGCTGTATGACCCGGATCCGCAGCGCCTGGCGGAAGCGCCGGCGGTGGCGAGCGGCATTCTGGCCGAGCTGAGCGACGTCGGGCAGTTTGATAACGATGAGCGCGACGCGGCGCTGGTGCGGCTGCGCGTGACCGGCGATCTGAACGCGGTGGCGCGCGCCCGGCTGCTTATTGAGGCGATCCCGGAACGGCTCGAGCTGAAGCATGCGCTGTATGAGCAGTTGGAAGGGCTGATCGCCGACGACGCGGTGATCGCCAGCAACACCAGCGGCCTGCCGCCGGACGAGCTGGCGGCGCGCATGACCCATCCGCAGCGCCTGCTGATCGCCCATTTCTGGCACCCGCCGCACCTGATCCCGCTGGTGGAGATCGTGCCCGGCAGCGCCACCGAACCGCGTCATCTGGCGGCGGTGCAGGCGCTGCTCGGCGAGATGGATCTTGAGGCGGTGCTGCTGGAACGCGCCGCGCCGGGGTTTGTCGGCAACCGGCTGCAGTTTGCGGTGCTGCGCGAGGCGCTGCACATCGTCCACAGCGGCATCGCCAGCGCCGAGGTGGTGGATCAGGTGATGCGCGCCTCGCTGGGGCGGCGCTACGCCATGGTCGGCCCGCTGGAGGCCGCCGACATGACCGGGCTCCCAACGGTGGCGGACATCGCCCGCCACCTGTTCCCGGAACTGGCGACCGGCGACGAGATGATGGCGCTGGTGGAACAGCGGCTGCAGCGCGGCGATAGCGGCCAGCGCAGCGGCCGGGGATTTTATCTGTGGGATGAAGCGCGCAGGGAACGCATTCAACGGCGACGGGCGCATCAGCTGCGCTTTGCGCTGAAACCGTAATTTCGCACGCCGTACCTGACAATAACAACGATAGCGAGGTGCCTGATGAGCGTTTTGATTGCCCTGGCAGCACTGGGATTACTGATGCTGGCTGCCTACCGCGGCTACAGCGTGATTTTGTTCGCCCCGATCGCCGCGCTGGGCGCGGTGCTGTTGACCGACCCCGGCGCGGTGGCGCCGACCTTTACCGGGCTGTTTATGGAGAAAATGGTCGGCTTCGTGAAGCTTTATTTCCCGGTGTTCCTGCTGGGGGCGGTATTCGGCAAGCTGATCGAACTGTCCGGTTTTTCCCGTTCGATCGTCGCGGCGGCGATCCGCATTCTCGGCCGGCGCCACGCCATTCCGGTGATCGTGCTGGTGTGCGCGCTGCTGACCTACGGCGGGGTGTCGTTGTTCGTGGTGGCGTTCGCGGTTTATCCGTTCGCCGCCGAGCTGTTCCGCCAGAGCGGCATCCCCAAGCGGCTGATCCCGGCCACCGTGGCGCTCGGCGCCTTCTCCTTCACCATGGACGCCTTGCCCGGCACGCCGCAGATCCAAAACATCATCCCGACCAGCTTCTTCGGCACCAACGCCTGGGCCGCGCCCTGGCTGGGGCTGATCGGCTCGCTGTTCATCATCGCGGTCGGCCTGCTGTATCTTGAACGCCAGCGGCGCAAGGCGCAGCTGAAAGGCGAAGGGTACGGCACCGAGCTGCTGAACGAACCGGAAACCCCGGACGATATCAACCTGCCTAATCCGCTGATCGCCATCCTGCCGTTGATTCTGGTCGGGGTATTCAACCTTGGCTTCACCCATTGGATCCCGCAGTGGTACGGCGCCAGCCACGATTTGACGCTGCCGGGGCTGGCCAAGCCCATCACCACCGATGTGGCGAAGATCACCGCCATCTGGGCGGTGGAAGCGGCGCTGGTGTCGGGTATTCTACTGGTGGTGGCGTTCGGCTTTGGCAATATTCGCGGCCGGCTGGCGGAAGGCAGCAAGACGGCGGTCGGCGGCGCGATCCTGGCGGCGATGAACACCGCCTCCGAATACGGCTTCGGCGCGGTGATCGCCGCGCTGCCGGGCTTTTTGGTGCTGTCGCAGGCGCTGTCGGCGATCCCCAACCCGCTGCTGAACGAAGCGATCAGCGTCACCCTGCTGGCCGGCATCACCGGTTCGGCCTCCGGCGGCATGAGCATCGCGCTGGCGGCGATGTCCGACAGCTTTATCGCCGCCGCCCATGCGGCACACATTCCGCTGGAGGTGCTACACCGGGTGGCCTCGATGGCCAGCGGCGGCATGGACACCTTGCCGCACAACGGCGCGGTGATCACCCTGTTGGCGATCACCGGCCTCAGCCACCGGCAGGCCTATGGCGGCATCTTCGCCATCACCCTGATCAAGAGCGCCGCGGTGCTGTTCGTGATCGGCGTGTTCTACCTGACCGGCATTGTTTAAAGGAGCGATACCATGAGTGTACAAGGCAAAACCGCGCTGGTGACCGGCTCGACCAGCGGCATCGGTCTCGGGATCGCGTCCGTGCTGGCCGCCGCCGGCGCGCGCGTGATCCTCAACGGCTTCGGCGATGTGGAGCAGGCGCAAATGCAGGTCGCGCGGCTGGGCGCCGCGCCGGGGTATCACGGCGCCGATCTCGGCGATGCGGCCCAGATAGCGGACATGATGCAGTATGCCGAACGTGAGTTCGGTGGCGTGGACATTCTGGTGAACAACGCCGGCATTCAGCACGTGGCGCCGCTGGATCAGTTCCCGGTGGAGAAATGGAACGCCATCCTTGCCATCAACCTGTCGGCGGTGTTCCACACTTGCCGATTGGCGCTGCCGGGCATGCGCGAGCGCCACTGGGGGCGCATCATCAACGTAGCGTCGGTGCACGGGCTGGTGGCGTCGAAAGACAAGTCGGCCTATGTGGCGGCCAAGCACGGTGTGGTGGGGCTGACCAAGACGCTGGCGCTGGAGACCGCCCGCACGCCCGTCACCTGCAACGCCATCTGCCCCGGCTGGGTGCTGACGCCGCTGGTGCAGCAGCAGATCGACAAGCGCATCGCCGCCGGTGCCGATCCGCAGCGGGCGCGCGATGAGCTGTTGGCGGAGAAGCAGCCTTCGCAAGAGTTCGTCACGCCAGAGCAACTCGGCGAGCTGGCGCTGTTCCTGTGCAGCGATGCGGCGGCGCAGGTGCGCGGCGCGGCCTGGAACATGGACGGTGGCTGGCTGGCGCAGTAGTGAGATTTTCCCCGGAGCGCGCAACGCGCTCCGTTGTTATTTCCCGCCTTTAATTAATTCCCTCGCGTGACGGTTTACCTGCGGCAATAATATTTATTTGTTATTTGCTATCTTTATTTCCAGATAATCACGAAGGGTTATTTTGGGTGAAGCGTGCGGATTGGTTTATTTCGTGCTGCGATTATTACATTGTTTTTCTCCGTGTTACAGGTGAACACGTGTTTGCTGAAATTAAATCCAACCTGAAATAATGGCAGGTTATGGCGTGAATTTTTATATCTTGCGTGCGCTGTTCACATCGGTTAATTATTTCTGCGTGGCTTAAGACCACCGCGTTTATAACAATAATTTTTTCGGGCAGGGGTAATAATGAGAAAAAATACAACGCCAATATTCATTGGCGGCGTCTTGCTGTCGGCGATTTCCGCCGGCGCGCAGGCCGAGATCACCATTCTGGATAAAAACCCGCAGAGCAATGTGTTGCTGGCGCCGCTCAGTTTAAAGGTGGGCGGCAGCATTCGCCCCGAGTGGATCTTCAATAACGGCCCGGAGCCGGGCTATGACAAAAACGGCCACGACGGCGGCACGCGTTTTCGCTTCAGCGGCGATTATGCGCTGACGCAGGACACTTCGATCATCGGCTATTACGAGTGGGGCGTCGATCTGGCGCACGCGCTCAGCTGGGACGGGCATTATAACGAAGACGGCAAACGCGACTATCAGCGCCAACTGTACGCCGGTTTCAAGGACGATCGTTACGGCACCCTGACCTATGGCCATCAATACGGCATCTATTATTCGGTGGTCGGCATTAAAAGCGACGTCTGGGATAACGATGGCCATGCGGGCGGCACCGGCATCGGCATTTCCGGCGACTATGACGGCGGCAATAAACCGAAAAACAGCATCAAATACACCAATGATTTCGGGCCGGTCACGCTGTACGCCAACTATTTATTGCCGGAAGACGATCTGCACACCGCGGATAACCTGATTTACCGCCGCAAGGGCGGTGGCGGGCTGGGCTTCGATTACAAGGTGACGAAGGATTTCACCTTCAGCGCGGCCTACAGTTATACCGATGCGAAGATCAAAGACAATCTGTACCACGAACAGGATTATCACCAGCAGCTGTCCGGCACCGCGTTGACCTGGCAGCCGAACAACTGGTACATCGTCGGCACCGCCAGCTATTACAAAGATTATGTGCCGAGCACCCGCCAGCGCACGCTGTCGCACTTCTTCGCCGGTGACGGCTACGGGCTGGAAGGTTTCGTCGGTTATACCTTCAATATCGACAAGCCGTTCCTCAAATCCGTCCAGCCTTATGTGGCGGCGGACTCGCTGCGGCTGAAGGGAGACGAGGCGTATCACGCCAACCACGTCTATCTTGGCGCGGGCACCACCATCGGTTACGGTCTGTCGGTGTATGTGGAGCGCACGCTGGCCAACAGCAGCGACAACGAGCCGGATTCCACCTGGATAACGGTGTTCTACGATTTCTGATTTTCACCTGCTCCAAGCCGGCGCCTGCGCCGGCTTTTTCACATGGTGATCGCGCCGCCCAGGGTTTCTCCAGAGGCGTTGCGCTCCGCCAGGTAGCGCGCCGGCGGTTTGCCCACCGCCTTTCTGAACATGGTGACGAAGCCGCTGGCGCTCTCGTAGCCCAGATCCAGCGCCACCGTCTGTACGCTCTCGCCCTGCGTCAAGCGCTGCAGCGCCAGCATCACGTGCAACTGGCGCCGCCAGTGGCCGAAGCTCATGCCCATCTGCTGTTGCAGCGTGCGGCTGAGGGAGCGTTCGCTCATGCCGATGCGCTGCGCCCACTGTCCGAGGGTGGATTTGTCCGCCGGGCTGCTCAGCATGCCTTCGGTCAACTGCCGGATGCGCGCGTCGTCGGACACCGGCAGATGCAGATTCTCGATCGGCGCGGCCGCCAACTGATCCAGCAATACCGCCGTCAGACGCCCCTCGGCGCCCTGTTCGTCGTAAAGCGGCTCGAAGGTGCTGGCCTGCAGCAGCAGCTCGCGCAGCAGCGGCGAGACCGACAGCGTGCAGCAGCTTTGCGGCAGGCCGGCGGCGGCATGTTGATCGACGAACAGGCAGTAGGCCTCGGTGGAGCCGGCGCCCTGGGCGTTGTGCAACACGTTGCCCGGCATCCACAGCGCGCACTGCGGCGGCACCAGCCACAGCCCGTTTTCCACTTCGCAGCGGATCATGCCGCGCACGGTGTAGATCAGTTGCGCCTTCCGGTGGCGGTGCGGCTCGACTTCCCAATCCTGTTCGAGGGTCGACCCCTGCAGGGCAAACAGCGGGCGCGGCACTTGATCGATATCCAGACAGTGGCGGGGGATCTGTACTTTCATGAGAATAGTTCTCAATTTGGCGGAATTGAAAAGTATTATGTCCTGATTGCGCAATGCGGTCTAGCGCCGGTGCCGATAAAGTAAGCGCCAGTCCTAAACCCTTTCGCGAGGAAACTGATTATGTCATTGGATACCGCCGATTTTCCGCTGGTGTGGATGCGCCGAAACGGGCGCGATACCCAGGCCGAGCTGGCCGAATTCAGCGCGCTGCTGGCGCGCGCCGAACCTTTTGTTCTGATCACCGACCGCAGCGTCGGCGATGAAGAAGAAGAACATGACCGCGATGCTCGCACCCAGGTGGCGCTGTGGAAACGCGATAACCGCGAGGCGCTGAAGCGGTGGGTGAAAGGCATGATCATGCTGGAGCCGGACGACGCCAAACGCGCGGCGGCGGAAGAATTCGCCGAATACGGCGCCAAATTCTGGGGCTATCCGGTGCTGGTGGCCGCCAATGAAGCCGCAGGCCGGGTATTGGCGCAGACGTTATTGATCAAATAAGGGGGAGAACACCATGCACCAGCAACAGGTGATTGAACAGCTGCTGGCCTGGATCGAACAGAGCCTGGATCAGCCGCTGACGCTGGACGATATCGCCGCCAAGTCCGGCTACTCCAAATGGCATTTGCAGCGGATGTTCAAGCAGCATACCGGCCATATTCTCGGCACCTACGCGCGCCGCAGAAGGCTGACCGCCGCCGCGCGTGAACTGCGCCTGACCGGCACCAGCGTGGCCTGCATCGCCGATACTTACCAGTTCGATTCGCAGCAGACCTTCACCCGTTGCTTCCGCAAGCAGTTCGGTCTGCCGCCGGCCAGCTATCGTCGCAGCCAGGATTGGTCGAGCTATGGCCTGCAGCCGCCGCTGCGCCTGACCGAAGCGCCATTGCCGCAGGCCGATATCGTGACGCTGCCCGCCATGCAGTTGGTGGGCCATACCCAGCGCCGCAGTTTTACCCTGGGGCAACTGGCGGCCTCCAAGTGTGAGCTGCGCCGCCACGCCTGGCGGCAGTTGCTGCAGCCGCAGGCGCTGCCGGAGGTAGTATACGGCCTTACCAGTCTGGAAGTTGACCGGCGCCGCCGGGGCAGCCCGCGCATGGCCTACACCGCCGCTCTGCCGGACGAAGGGGCGCCGGGAGAGCGGGTGACTATCGAGCAGGGCGAGTATGCCCGTTTCACCTACCAGGGACAGGCGGAAGGGTTACAAAACTTTATTGTCCGGCTGTATGACACCGCCATGCCGCAGATGAACGCCATCCGCCGGCCGGGGCAGGATATCGAGCGTTTCTACCCGGCGCAGGAGGGCAGTTGCCCGCTCGGCGGCGCGGCGATCCGCTGTGAATACCTGATCCCGATACGGCGGGAGGAAGCGTTGGCCGCCGCCAGCTAGGCGGCGGTTCTCGCAAAAAATCGCCTTCGTGGCGCGTGAGGTTACAAAAAATTGCGATATTACATCGGTAATGGTTCACACTTTGATTGATGTGCACATATAATGCGCATCCGGTCCAATCCCCCTGTTTTTCAGGCCGCAGCGAGTGGCTGCCGGCTGAAACTCATCGGGGCGAAGTGGCCGTAGAAACCGATATCCCTAATCGCCAGTGGCCTTGACCAACACGAAGATGAAAATGAGCATTCGCGCGTTATTAACCCTGTTTACGGCACTGGTTGCATTCAGCCAGGCTGCCTTCGCCGTCGTTTACCCGCTGCCGCCAAAAGACAGCCGTTTGGTGGGCGAGAATATCCAAATCACCGTACCGGAAGACAGCAAACTGCCGCTGGAGAGCTTCGCCGCCCAGTATCAGATGGGGCTGAGCAACATGCTGGAGGCCAACCCGGGCGTGGATCCGTTCCTGCCGAAGGCCGGCAGCACCCTAACTATCCCGCAGCAGCTGATCCTGCCGGACGCGCCGCGTGAAGGCATCATCATCAACAGCGCCGAAATGCGTCTGTACTATTACCCGAAAGGCTCCAACACCGTGGTGGTGCTGCCGATCGGCATCGGCCAGCTGGGTAAAGACACCCCGCTGAACTGGACCACCACCGTGCAGCGCAAGAAAGACGGCCCGACCTGGACGCCGACCGCCAAGATGCGCGCCGAATACGCGGCTGACGGCGAGATCCTGCCTGCGGTGTTCCCGGCCGGCCCGGACAACCCGATGGGGCTGTATGCGCTGTATGTCGGCCGCCTGTACGCCATCCACGGCACCAACGCCAACTTCGGCATCGGCCTGCGCGTGAGCCACGGCTGCGTGCGTCTGCGCGCCGACGACATCAAGTATCTGTTCGAAAACGTGCCGGTCGGCACCCGCGTGCAGTTCATCAACGAACCGATGAAGGCCACCGTCGAACCGGACGGCTCGCGCTACGTGGAAGTGCACAACCCGCTGTCGGCCAACGAAGAGCAGCTGCAATCGAAAGATCCGGTGCCGTTGACCATCTCTGCGCCGGTCGGCAAAGTGCTGATGGACGCCGGCGTCAACCAGAGCGAAGTGGACGCGGCGATCAAGGCCCGTTCCGGTATGCCGGTGAAAGTGAACTGATCGCCTCGGGCTCAGTGACAATGCCAAGAAGACGCCTGCGGGCGTCTTTTTTTTGTGCTTGTAAAACATGTTGTTGCGTGTGCGTTCGCAATGATGCCCTCAGCGTTGCACAGAAAGAAGTCATGATGCGCGCCATCATGCAAATCGGGTTTCCCATGGTGGCCATCATCGATGTTTGAGGTGATGCTGGCGAGAAGGAATGCCCTGGAAAAGTGTTTCACTCAGTGCTATGTTTTATGAGGAAGTCATTGCAATGCGTACATTTAAAACTCGTTGGTTTAGCAAGAAGGCTCAGGCGCACGGCATTACCGATAAGGCATTATGTCGGGCGGTACACGATGTACAACGGGGTTTGGCTGTGGATTTAGGCGGTGGTGTATTTAAAAAAACGTCTTAATCACAATCGGGACCGTGCGTTGGTATTAGCGAAAAACGGTCGGCATTGGGTGTATGTTTTTTTGTTTGCCAAGCAGGTCCAGGCCAATATCTCTGGGGCGGAATTGCAAGCTTTTCGCAAGTTGGCGGTGCATTTTGGCGCGTTGAGCGACGAAATGCTCCAATCCTTGGTCGTAAAGAACGAATGGATGGAGATTTGCCATGAAGAAGGAAAAAACGTTTCGGAGTCCGGCCTTTGAGGCGATTCACAGCGCGGCTGAAGGATTGCATCGTACTGGCGCCATTTCTCTGGAAACCCTACGCAGTTTCGACGAGTCTTGCCTTGCTCCGGTCGAGATGTTGCAGCCCCAAGAGATCAAAGCCTTGCGTGAGCATTTACGTTTAAGCCAACCGGTTTTTGCCCGTTATCTGAATACCAGCGTGTCGACCATACAGAAGTGGGAGACGGGGGTGAAACGGCCCGGCGGCGTGTCGCTCAAGCTGCTTTCGATCGTACGTAAGCACGGGCTTGAGGTCTTGTTGTAGTGACCGTATGGGCTGTCACTATTCTCACATTATCCTCTCTGGCTTTGACTCTCTGAAATACCCCATCGCAATTATTCCAATAAAAACTATCGCTAATTAATAAGTTATATCTACTCCCTTATCGCCTGCCATTGAAAAAATTCTCGCAAAAAATCTCCGCTGTGAAAATAAGATCACACAAGCGTAACAAAAGGTAAACAAACCCCTCCTATATTGGCTGCTTCGCTTTTGGAGGGAGTGTCATGCGTAACTGGAACGAACCGAAAAAGAACAAAGCGCACATCGAACTGATCCCGATGATCGACGTGATGATGTTTTTATTGGTGTTTTTCGTCTTGATCAGCCTGAACGTCATCCCGGCGCTCGGGCTGAAAACGCAGTTGCCGTCCGCCGGCAGCGCGCAACAGCTGAAACCGCAGAAGAAAGCGATCATCACGCTGGGGGCCGACGAACAGCTGCAGCTGGATGGCCAGCCGATCGCGCTCGACGCGTTGGTCAACACGCTGAAACAGCAGCAGCAGGCCAACCAGACCACCACCATCATCGTCAACAGCGATAAAGGCGTGGCGGTCGAGCGGCTGGTGGCGGTCATGGACAACCTGCGCCAGGGCGGCTTCTTCTCCGTCTCCATCGCGACACGGAAGCTGTGACATGTATCTGCTCTATCGCTCACGTCATCTTTTCAGCTGGTTGCCGGCGCTGATTGTCGCCGGTTGCCTGCTGTTCGCCAGCCAACAGGCGGCGCTGAAGATCCAGCCGCGCTACGACGAAACCGCCATTGAACTGGCGCTGGTGGAACCTGAACCGGCGCCGGAACCCCAACCGGAAACGCCGCCGGAACCTCAGCCCGAACCGCCGCCGCCCGAGCCGGAGCCGATCCCCGAACCTGTGGTGCCGGCGCCGGAACCGATCGTGGAAGCCAAGCCGGTGCCGAAGCCACAGCCGAAGCCCAAACCGGTGAAAGAGAAAGCCAAACCGGTAGAGAAACCCAAACCGACGCCGGCGCCTGCCGTACCGCGCGCGCTGGCCAGCAAACCGGCGGCGCAGCCTGCACCGGCCGCCCCCGCGGCGTCGAAGGTGAACGCGCAGGCGATAGAAAACGGCTACCTGCTGGCCTTGCGCCGTGAGTTGGAACAGCGCAAGCGCTACCCGAGCGGGCGGCAGGCCTCGCTCGAGCGCCCGCAGGGCAACGTCGAGGTGTGGTTGGAGGTCGATCGCAGCGGGCGGGTGCTCTCTTCCGGCATCGCCAACAAAGCCGCCAGCATGCTGCTGAATCGCGCGGCGATGAGCAGCCTGCAAAGCATCAGTTCAGTGAAGCCGTTCCCGAGCGAGGCGTTCGCCGGGCAAACAACCAAAAGATTTACCGCGACGTTCAATTATCAGGCGCCTTAGCGCAAGGGTTAATCGTTTGATTTTTATGGGATGCACACAATGAAATCGTTTAATCGTTCTGGGATCTATCTGGCGGTGATGCTGCCGGGCGCCGCGCTGGCGGCCGACGCCACCGATGTCGGCACCATCAGCGTCAAGGGGCAGTCGCTCGGCGGCGGCATGATGGTGCAGGATGACAGCGCCAAGGCGCGCTCCACCGTCACCAAAGAAGCGATGGACAAAATGCCGTCGGCGGCCAACGCCATCGATAAACTGAAATACACGCCGGGCTTGAACGTCAACAGCAACGACGCCAGCGGCCTGAGCGGCGTGGACTACACCATGCGCGGCATGAACTCGGATCAGATCGGCCTGTCGATGGACGGCATCCCGATCAATGACTCCGGCAACTACGCGGTCTACCCGAACCTGCTCGGCGATGCGGAGAACCTGGAAGAGGTGTTCGTCACCCAGGGGTCTTCCGAAGCGGACGGCCCGCACATCGGCTCCAGCGGCGGCAACATCGGCCTGGTGACGCGCCGCCCGGCGAAAGACTTCGGCGGTTTCGTCAAGCAGACGCTGGGCAGCAACAGCCTGAGCAAAACCTTCGCCCGCCTGGAAACCGGCGAGTATAACGGCTTCAGCAACTGGCTCTCCTATTCGCACACCGAGGCGAAGAAATGGCGCGGCGAGGGGCGGCTGTACTCCGACAAGTTCGAGATGAACTCGCTGTATGAAGACGGCAACGGCAACAGCAGCAATCTGGTGATGAAGTACAACCGCCAGAACAACACCAACTACAACACCCTGAGCAAGGCGCAGTTCCAAAACGACGGTCGTGACACCGATTATGTCACCTCGCCGGAGTACAACAGCAAAGGGCAGTTGAACAAGTATTACAAGATTGAACGCAACCCGTTCGAGAACTTTACGCTGTCGTTCACCCAGAAACTGCAGCTGCGCGACAACCTGTCGCTGACTCTGCAGCCCTATTACTACTGGGGCAACGGCGGCAGTTTCAACGGCCAGACGGCGTCGGTATTGTCCAGCACGTCGGACAGAGCCGGGCAGTATGACCTCAGCAACCTGCAGTCCAACACCTATTACCGCCCGTCGTGGACCCAAACCTGGCGGCCGGGCATCACCACCAAGCTGAAGTGGGACATCAACGAGCAGCACAGCCTGGACGTCGGTTATTGGTACGAGCGCGCGCGCCAGTTGCAGACTCAGCCGTTCATCAGCATCAAGGGCGACGGCAACCCGTCACAGATTTGGGGGAAACCTGGCGGTTCCGATCAGGTGAAGGACGCCAACGGCAACACCGTGCAGGGACGCAACCAGTACACCATCACCCCGGCGCAGAAAGTGTGGCTGCAGGACACCTGGTTCGCCACGCCGGACTGGACCTTCGTCGGCGGCCTGGCCTATCAGTATGTGGAGCGCAAAGGGGACAACCGCGGCAGCCTGTACAACGTGCCGGAGAAGCGCAAAGCCACCTATCACGAATTCCTGCCGAATTTCAGCGCCAGCTATAAGGTGAACCAGGAAAACCAGGTGTTCTACAACCTGACGCGCAACATGCGCACGCCGCCAAACTACGTGCTGTACAACGTCGGCGACTCGCTCAGCACCAAGCCGGAACTGAGCTGGAACCACGAGCTGGGCTGGCGTTTCCAGCAAGAGGACATGCTGCTGAGCGCCACGCTGTTCTACATGCGCTACAGCGATCGCCAAATCTCCACCACCAACGCGGCCGGCGACTACGAGATGATGAACATCGGCAACGTGGAGAACAAAGGGCTGGAGCTGGAGTGGAGCGGCCAACTGCCGCATAACTTCAACTACTACACCTCTTATACCTATACCCAATCGAAGCAGAAGAGCGACATCGTCAGCAATGGCGGGCAGCCGCTGCCGACCTCCGGCAAAGAGGTGCCGAACGTGCCGAAAAACCTGCTGAACATGACGTTGGGTTATGACGACGGGCTGTATTACGGCAGCGTCAGCGGCAAGTACGTCAGCGCGTTCTACGGCGATCTGACCAACGACGAGAAGATCGGCGGCCGCACGGTGTTCGATCTGGCGGCGGGGGTGCATCTGCCGGTGGACAAGAAAATCGTCAAAAGCGCCGCGCTGCGCTTTGGCATCAGCAACCTGTTTGACAAGGAATACCTGACCTCGGTGCGCACCACCACCTTCAACGCGGCGCCCTACGGCGGTGTGAAGGCCAGCACGCCGTATTACAACGTCGGCGAAGAACGCACCTTCAGCGTCTCGCTGGAAGCCACCTTTTAACTGAATACCCCGCTGCCTGCCGTGCGGCGGGGAAGAGGAAACCTGTATGGACGCCAATCTGTTGCACGACATTATTTTCTACGTGATGTACGCCGCGCTGGCGATTGCGCTGGTGATCATCATCGAACGCACGCTGTACTTCGCCTATACCCAGCGCCAGGCGCGCCGGCTGGAGCAGGCGCTGACGCCGGAGGTGCGCCGCGCCGCCGATTTGCCCGACGCGCTGACCCAGCGCAACAGCCTGCCGATGGCGGTGATCGCGCCGGTGCTGGCGCAGAAACACCGCGCCGGCGACCGCGAGGCGATCGGCGATCTGATCGACGCCCAGTACCTGCTGAGCAAGCCGCCGATGGCGCGCGGCCTGTGGCTGCTGGAAACCGTGGTGACCGCCGCGCCGTTGCTGGGGCTGCTGGGCACGGTGATGGGGATCATCGAAACCTTCAAGGCGCTGGCCGCCTCGGGGGTGTCCGAGCCGAGTCTGGTGTCGGCCGGCATGGGCACCGCGCTGTACGCCACCGGGCTGGGCATCGCCATCGCGCTGCTGTGCCTGGTGGCCAACAATTTTCTGCAGAGCCGCATGGAGCGCATCAACGAACTGCTGAAGGTGCTGCTGATCCGCGCCGGTCAACCGGCCAGCCGTCCGGAGAGCGGCAGCGGCGAACAATGGGTTGACAGCGGAGCGCCGCGCTATGCCTAATGGCCATCCAGCACGGCGGCCGAGAGGCCGCCTTTATACGGCATTGTGGAGCGGTTGTTTGTTGATGTTGAGCCAGAGCGCTGCGGCGCGTTTTGCTATTCCCGGTTACGAGCTGGTGTACACCGCGCCGGTGGAAACCGCGCTGCAGGCCGACGACCTGCGCAACACCGCCGAGGTGTGGCGCGAGATGTTCGACGCGGCGAAAACCCGCATCGACCTGGGGCAGTTCTACGTGGCGAATCAGGACGGTTCGCTGCTGGACGGCGTGCTGCAGCACCTGAAGGCGGCCGGCGAGCGCGGGGTGAAAATCCGCTTTTTGGTCGAAGAGAAGGGCCTTCGCATTTCTACCGCCGAAACGCTGGAACAGCTGAAGGCGATCCCCAATCTGGAGCTGCGCATCATTCCTTACCAGAAGCTGAGCGGCGGCATCCTGCACGCCAAGTATCTGCTGGTGGACGGCGAGCAGGCGTTCGTCGGCAGCCAGAACTTCGACTGGCGCGCGCTGGAACACATTCACGAAACCGGGCTGCGCATCAGCGACGCCAGGGTGGTGGGGCAGATCCAGGCGATCTTCGAACAGGACTGGCGGGCGCAGGCGCTGCTGGCGCAGGATAAGCCGGTGCCGGCGCTGCCCGACTCGCCGCCGACCGCGCCCCCGCAGGGCAACTATCTGGTGGCCAGCCCGCGCGCCTACAATCCGGCAAGGGTGATCGACTCGCAGGCCGAGCTGCCGCGCCTGCTGGCCGACGCCAAACGGCGGGTGCGGGTGCAGGTGATGGACTACGCGCCGCTGTCGTTCGGCCCGGAACGCAGCCGTCCCTTCTATGCGGTGATCGACAACGCGCTGCGCAGCGCGGCGGCGCGCGGCGTGCAGATCGAGCTGATGGTGGCAAACTGGAACACCAAAAAGCCGGATATCGCCTGGCTGAAGAGCCTGGCGCTGGTGCCGAACGTGCAGATCAAGGTGGTGACCATTCCGCCGGCCAGCAGCGGCTTCATCCCGTTTGCCCGGGTGATCCACAGCAAGCTGATGACCATTGATGATGAGATCGCCTGGGTGGGCACCAGCAACTGGACCGGCGGCTATCTGGACAACTCGCGCAATCTGGAGCTGGTGCTGCACAGCGCGGCGATGAGCGGGCGGTTGGACCAGCTGTACCAACAGCTGTGGAACAGCGTCTACGCCGAACCGTTGCGGCTGGATTACGACTACCCGACGCCCAAGCCGGGCGGCGAATCCTGATAATCAGGGCGCGGTTAACCCCCGCGCCCTGTGTTTTTTTACCGCCGCCAGCCGGCTTTCTCCAGCGCCGTCACCAGCTGTTCGGCGCTCAACCCTTCCGCCCGATGGCCGTTGCCGCTGACGGTATTGGCCGCCAGCAACGCATTGACGATCGCTTCTTCCACCGCTTCCGCCGCCGCGGCGAACAGCGCCGAAATGTAGTCGTTGTTCACCATGCGCAGCGGCGTGGTGAAATCGCCTTTATTGGCGTAGTCGGCGGGCGGCAGGCCGTCGTTGCCGGTGGCGAAGGCGATGAAAATGTCGCCGCTCGAATCCTCGGTGCCGCCGCCGGTGCGGGCGATGCCGATGCTGGCGCGCTGCGCCAGCCGCGCGCACTGGTGCGGCAGCAGCGGCGCGTCGGTCGCCAGCGCCACCACGATGGAGCCCATGCCGGGATGCGGCAACTGCGGCGTGAACGGCGAGGGGAGATGCCCCAGGTGGCGGCCCACCGGGTAGCCGCCCACCAACAGCGACTCGCGCTTGCCGTGGTTGGCCTGCACGATGGCGCCCACCGTCCAGCCGCCTTGATCGGCGGGCAAGCGGCGCGATGCGGTGCCGCTGCCGCCTTTGAATTCATGGCAGATCATGCCGCTGCCGCCGCCGACCGCGCCCTCCTGCGGCAAGCCGCTCCGGGCCGCCTGCTGCGCTTCGCGCACGTGTTCAGCCTTGACGTGAAAGCCGTTGATGTCGTTGAGCAGGCCATCGAAGGTTTCCATCACCACCGGCATATTCCAGTACACCGCGTTGTCGCTCGCGGGCAGCGCTTCACGCTCCAGCGCGATCAGCGCATCGCGCACCACGCCCACGCTGTGGGTATTGGTGAAGGCGATTGGGCTGGTCAGCAGGCCCGCTTCGCGCACCCATTCCAGGCCGGTGGCGTCGCCGTTGCCGTTCAGCACGTGCACGCCGGCGAAGCAGGGCGCGTGGCGGGCGGAGCCGGGGCGCGGTTCGATCACCGTCACGCCGGTGCGCACGCTGCGCCCGTCCGCCAAGTCGGCATGCAGGCTGGCATGGCCGACGCGCACGCCGGGCACGTCGGTGATGGCGTTCAGCGGGCCGGGCGTGCCCTGTCCGATGATAATGCCCAGATCCTGAGCGCGTTGCGTCATGGTTATTCTCCTTCTATTGAGGGGGCGGCGAGGGGCGCCGTCTGGCGGCCGCGCAGATGGTTCAGCGCCAGCCCGAAGCCGATGATGCCGGCAATGATGATAAAGTCTTTCAGGCTGCTGGCGATCAAAATCGTCCACAGTACGTATAGGCAGCACAGCAGCGCCACCACCACCGGCAGTGGCCACAGCGGCATCAGATACGGGTGGGGGAAGTGGCGGCGACGGCGGCTGATCAGCGCCGCGACCGCCATGATGATGTACACCAGCAGCAGCAGGATCACGGTGAACGAGGTCAGCGATTCGAGATCGGAGCAAAACGCCAGCAGCGCCGAGGGCACGCCGAACAGCAGGGTGGCGATCCAGGGGGTGCCGAAACGCGGGTGGATGATTTTCAGCGCCCGGTTGAACGCCGGCAGCCAGAAGCCGTCGCGTCCGCTGGCGAACATCATGCGGCTGAACTGCGCCACGATGGCGATGATGGCGTTGAATACCGACAGATAAATCGCGCCGCTCACCACCCGCGCCAGCGTCGGGCCGCCGAGCTCGGTGACCACATAGCCGACCGGATCGGCCTGTTTGGCCATCTCCGTCAGCGACGGCGAGCCGATCAGCAGGGCGGTGAACGGCACCAGCTCCACCAGCACCACGATGGCCAGCGTCAGCATGATCGCGATCGCCATTGGCCTGCCCTGTTCGCGCATGTCTTCCGCCATGTACACCGCCGCGCCGTAGCCGTTGTAGGAGAACAGCGCGACCCCGACCATGGCGACGATCAGCGGCAGCGATACCGGCGCCAGGCTGCCTTGCGCGTCCAGCATCACCGGCGCGGTGAGGATCTCCGCGCTTTGATGCGGATGGCTGAAACCGAGCCAGGCGATCAGCGCCAGCACCGCCACTTCGACCACCAGAAAGGCGCCGGTCAGCAGGGCGTTGGCCTTGATGTTGAAAATGGCGCAGATACCGCCGACCAGCACGGTGAGCATGCCGGCGGTGGAGGCGTCGAATTGGGTGCCCAGCGCGGTATTCAGGTAGGGCACTGCGCCGGTGGCCAGCACCGCCGGCACGAACAGCGAGGCGCTGAGGATAAACAGGTAGGTCTGCAACCCGCACAGGGTGCCGAACAGGCGCTTGATGATGCTGTATTCGCCGCCGGCGCTGGGGTGCGCGGCGCCGAGCTCGGCATAGCACAGCGCGATGGCGGCGGCGACGCAGGCGGCGATCAGAAACGACAGAAAGGCGCCGCTGCCGGCGTTGGCGATCGCCAGCGGCGCGATGACGAAGATCGAACTGGCCGGCGTCACGCCGGACGCGGTGATCATCACCACGTCGAGGACGCTGAGATTGCCTTTGAAGGTGTGTTCAGGGGCGGACTCTTTCATTGGGAACTACTCCATTAACGCTTGGGTGAATTGTTGTTGCCGCCAGAAGGGCGACTCTGTTGTCCTGCGTAAAGATGAAATGGAGCGCGTGGAAATACCGGGGAAGCGAACTTCCCCGGAAAGGACTTTTCGTTATGCTGGGATTACCCCTGCCCCGACGGGAAGCTGAAGCTGGCGAGCCGGGCGTCGCCGGAGGCCGGCCAGCGCTGGGTCACGGTCTTGCGTTTGGTGTAGAACCTGACCGCGTCCGGGCCGTAGGCGTGCAGATCGCCAAACAGCGAGCGCTTCCAGCCGCCGAACGAGTGGTAGGCCACCGGCACCGGCAGCGCCACGTTGATCCCCACCATGCCGACCTGAATGCGGCTGGAGAAGTAACGCGCCGCTTCGCCGTCGCGGGTGAACAGGCAGGTGCCGTTGCCGTATTCGTGGGCGTCGATCAAGGTCATCGCTTCCTGCAGCGACGCCGCGCGCACCACGCCGAGCACCGGGCCGAAGATCTCTTCCTGATAGATGCGCATGCCCGGCGTCACGCGATCGAACAGCGTCGGGCCGAGGAAATACCCCTGGCTGGGGCGGCCGTCGTCGCCGGTCACGCTCAGCTCGCGGCCGTCCACCAGCAGCTCGGCGCCTTCGGCCACGCCCTGCTCGATATAGCCTTTCACCTTCTGATAATGCTGTTGGGTCACCAGCGGCCCCATGTCGTTGCGATTGTCGCTGCCGGGGCCGACGCGCATGGCGGCCATCTGTTGCCGCAGCCCGGCGATCAGCGCGTCGGCGGTGCCGTCGCCCACCGCGACCACCAGCGGGATGGCCATGCAGCGCTGGCCGCAGGAGCCGAACGCCGCGCCCATCAGCGCGCCGACCGCGCCGGGGATATCGGCGTCCGGCAGCACCACCGCGTGGTTCTTGGCGCCGCCCAGCGCCTGCACCCGTTTGTTCTGACCGCAGCCGTTGTGATAGATGTGCTCCGCCACCGGCGTTGAGCCGACGAAGCTGATTGCCTTCACGCGTCCGTCATGCAGCAGCGTCTCCACCGCTTCGCGATCGCCGTTGACCACGTTGAGCACCCCCGGCGGCAGCCCGGCTTCCGCCGCCAGCCGCGCGATATACAGCGCGGCGGAAGGGACGCGCTCGGAAGGCTTCAGCACGAAGGTGTTGCCGCAGGCGACCGCCATCGGCCACATCCACAGCGGCACCATCGCCGGGAAGTTGAACGGCGTGATGCCCGCCACCACCCCCAGCGGCTGAAACTCGCTCCAGCTGTCGATGCCTGGGCCGGCCTCTTTGCTGTGTTCGCCTTTCAGCAGTTCCGGCACATAGCCGGCGTATTCGATATTCTCGATGCCGCGCTGCAGTTCGCCCAGGGCGTCGCTGAGCACTTTGCCGTGCTCGGCGGTGATCAATTGGCAGACGGCGTCGGCATGTTGCTCCAGCAGATCCTTGAGCTTCATCATGATGCGCGCGCGTTTCAGCGGCGGGGTATCGCGCCAGGCGGGATAGGCCTGTTCGGCGGCGGCGATGGCGCGCTCCACCGTGGCACGGTCGGCCAGCTGCACCTCCTGCGCCGATTGGCCGGTGGCCGGGTCGTAAACCGGCTGGCTGCGTTCGCCGCCGGCGGCGGGCTCGCCGTTGATCCAATGGGTAATGGTCATGATTCTCTCCTTATTCGGTGGCGTTGAGGGCGTCGCCGACGGCGTTGATCAGCGCGTCGATCTGCGTCTCGCTGCTGATGAACGGCGGCGCCAACTGCAGGGTGTCGCCGCCGTAGCGCACGTAAAATCCGCTTTCCCAGCAGCGCATCGCCGCCTCGAAGGGGCGCCGCGCCGGTTCACCGGGCCGCGCCGCCAGCGTGATGCCGGCCGCCAGACCGATATTGCGAATGTCGGCGACGTGTTTGGCCCCCTGCAGACTGTGCACCGCGCGCTCGAAATAGGGCGCCAGCGCCTGCACGCGCTCCACCATCTGTTCGCGCTGCAGGATGTCCAGCGTCGCCAGCGCGACCGCGCAGCTGACCGGATGAGCGGAGTAGGTGTAGCCGTGCGGGAATTCGAGCTGGTAGTCCGGCTCGCCGCCGTTCATGAAGGTGCGGTAGATCTCCGGCCGCACCACCACCGCGCCCATCGGCTGCGCGCCGTTGGTCACCTGTTTGGCGATGTTCATGATGTCCGGCGTGACGCCGAACGCCTCGGCGCCGGTCATCGCGCCGCAGCGGCCGAAGGCGGTGATCACTTCGTCGAAGATCAGCAGAATGTCATGCTGGGTGCAGATCTCGCGCAGGCGCTGCAGATAGCCGACCGGCGGCACGATCACCCCGGCGGAGCCTGAGAAAGGTTCGACGATCACCGCGGCGATCGTCGAGGCGTCGCGCAGCGCGATGATGCGGCTGAGCTCATCCGCCAGCTCCGCCCCCTGTTGCGGCATGCCGCGCGAAAAGGCGTTGCCGGCCAGCAGGGTGTGCGGCAGGTGATCCGCCTCGGCGCCGGCGCCGAACGTCTTGCGGTTGCCGGCGATGCCGCCGACCGAGATACCGCCGAAGTTAACGCCGTGGTAGCCCTTTTCCCGGCCTATAAAGCAGGTTTTGCCCGCCTGGCCTTTGGCGCGCCAGTAAGCGCGCGCCATTTTCAGCGAGGTGTCCGCCGCTTCCGAGCCGGAGCCGGTGAAGAACACGTAATCCAGCCCCGCCGGCGTCATCGCTTTGATTTTGTTGGCTAGCTCGAACGACAGCGGGTGGCCGAACTGAAACGCCGGCGAGTAATCCAGCGTCGCCAGTTGGCGCTGGGCGGCGTCGGTGATTTCCTGCCGGCCGTGCCCCAATCCGCAGCACCACAATCCGGACAGGCCGTCGAAAATCTTTCTGCCGTCGTGGCTGGTGTAATACGCCCCTGCGGCCTGAGTAATGATGCGCGGCTGCGCTTTAAAATTGCGGTTGCCGGTAAAAGGCATCCAATGGGCTTCTAACCCTGCGGCATCGAGACGATTAAGTGAATAATTTTCAGCGGCCATGTTTTCCTCCGGGCAGGAAAATAAGTGCGATTAATTAAATAAAATGAGTTGTTAACGAATTGTTGTGCGAAATTGACTATGTACCGCTTGTTCTCTACTGTGAATAATCATATGTCGAAACTTACTTAAGGTTTTATGCAAGTAAAAAAGCGCGCGTTGCTGGGACAATTGTCGGATATGGATCTGCGTTTGCTGCGGGTATTCAAGGCCGTGGTCGACTGCGGCGGCATGAGCGCCGCCGAACTGGAGCTGAATATCAGCCTGTCGACCATCAGCAAGCACATCAAGGATCTGGAGCAGCGGTTGGGCCTGACGCTGTGCCAGCGCGGGCGCGAGGGCTTTGCGGTCACCGACGAGGGGCTGATTATCTACCAGGAAACCGTCAACCTGCTGGCGGCCACCGAGGCGTTCCGGCGCGGGGTGGACGAGGTGCACCAGCGCATGGGCGGGCAGCTGCACGTGGCGATATTCGACCATACGGTCAGCAATCCGCAGGCGCAGATCGGCCGGGCCATCGCATTATTCAGCGAGCGCGCGCCGGAGGTTTCTTTGCAAATGTACGTGGAGCCGATTAATACCATTGAACGCGGCGTCATTGACGGGCAATTTCAGGTTGGCGTTATTCCCATGCACCGCAGCGCGGAAAGTTTATCTTATCATTCGTTATTCAGTGAGAGGATGTTCTTATATTGCGGCGCGCAGCATGAATTATTTTCCGGCCCCCATGAAACATTAAATTGGGATCTGCTGCACAATTATGCCTTCGCCGGATTAGGCTATCATTCGCCGAATATGGAACTGAGCCTGCAGCAACATTTGCATCGCAAGGCGACGGGGTTTGCGCAGGAGTCGATCGCCACGCTGATCCTGTCCGGCAAATACGTCGGCTTTTTGCCGGATCACTACGCGGCGTTTTTCGTGGCGCAGAATATGATGCGGGCGATCAAACCGGCGCTGTTCCGCTATCACTGCGAATACTCCAGCGTGCTGCGCCGCTCGCCGGTGCCGCAGCGGGTGGTGAAGCTGTTCCATGAGTGCCTGCTGGCGGCCCACGGAACAGCGTGACGCTTACTGCTCTTTCTTCTTGCCGAAGATTCTGATCAGCGCGCCGACCAGGATGCCGACCGCGATGCCGGCGAAGATCCAGCCGATGATGCCCATTTCCTTACTCCTGCTAGTGCGTTGATCTGATTATACCCGTCATACTTGAAACTGCATCTGTGTTGGCTGCGAGTGCGTACGCCAGTCACTTACTTGAGTAAGCTCCTGGCGAGCCGCCTCTTGCCGCCGGGATGCAGCTCCAACTATTTAGGGTAGATATCATCATTCGACGCGAAACGCCTCTTCGATCATCCGTTGCCGCTGCGCCGGCGCATAGTCGAGCCAGGAATTCTTGCTGTTGGATTTCTCCAGCGCTACCGCCAATTCCTGGCCGGAAATCGGCAAATCGTCCTGCCAGAACGGCGCGATGGCGTGGCGGGTGATGAAGTCGGTCAGATAGCTCTCCGGGCTGCCCTGCCAGTGCGGGTACAGGCGCGCGGCCAGCTCGGCCATCAGCGCGCGCTGCTGCGGCTGTTCGCTGTTTTCCAGCAGGGCGAAGAACGGCAGCAGCAGGCGGCCGCAGACCTGGCCGTGGTGGTAGTCGCGCAGCGCGCCGATCTCGCCGGCGATGCCGTGAATGACCCCCAGCCCGGCGGCGCTCAGCGTCAGCCCGCCGAGGTAGGAAGCCTGCATGATCGCCTCGCGCGCCGCGTCGCTGCGGTTGAGCGCCGGCCAGGCGGCGAGGAAGTGGCGGATGCCGCTCAGCGACATGTCGCGCGTCATGGCGCCGGCGGTTTTCGACAGATAGGCCTCGAACAGGTGGGTGAAGGCGTCGATGGCGCAGTAGGCCAGCACCTTGTCCGGGGCGCCCGCCAGCAGCTGCGGATCGAGAATGGCGGTGTGCGGCACGAAGTTGTTATGGCGCAGCGAGGCTTTCACCTTGCTGATCTGGGTATCGGTGATCACCGCGTTCTGCGTCACCTCGCTGCCGGTGCCGGCGGTGGTGGGAATGGCGATCAGCGGCAGGGTGGCGCCGCTGATTTTGCTGTCGCCCACCTTTTCCATATAGCGCAGCGTCGGCAGCGGGTGCTCCACCAGCGCGGAGAACGCCTTGGCGGCGTCCAGCACGCTGCCGCCGCCGATGGCCACCACGCGCCGCGCCTGGCCGCGCCAGCGCGCCACCCAGGCGTCGATTTCCTGCGGCGACGCCTCGTGGCTGACGATCTCGGTGCCGATGAGCAGCGGCGTCAGCGCTTCGCGCAGGCCGGCGTACACCGGGCCGTTGAGAAAAGAGCGGCAGCTGAACAGCAGCGTCGGCTGCGGATCGGCCAGCAGCAGCGGCGGCAGCTGTTGGATGCCGCCGTGGCCGAACCAGGTCTGGCGGTTGGCGATGATATGGCTGACGGACATGAGGTCTCCTTGACGGCGTTGCGGGGCGCGATGCCACAGCATAAGCCAGCGGGCGCGGAGCGGCCACCGCTTTCCCCGCCGCGGCAACCTGTGAGTTGTTTAACATGTAAACGATATCGTTCTTGCATTTCGGCGCGCCGGATGCTTTTTTTAACAGTACCGGCCGTTATGCGGCCAACCCCATCCGAAATCGGTAGATTGTTAATGTATTAATCATGGCGAGGCGGGTATGGATATTCAGGTTGAACGCTTGTCTACGGTGATCGATGCGGTGGCCAGCCCGCGCTTTTATCCCAGCCTGCTGAACTGGCTGGAAGGGTTTTTCGCCTTCGACAACGCCATCGTCTATGCCTTCGAACGCGGCCGGCCGCCGCGCTGCCTGATCAAAACCGAGCGGGAAAACAGCGATGCGGTCAACCAGATCTACCAACAGGGCGCCTACCTGCAGGATCCGTTTTACCGCGCGCTGAACGACGGCGGCGAAGGCGAGGTGTTGACGCTGCGCCAGTTGGCGCCCTGCGGGTTTTATCACAGCGACTATTACCGCAATTTTTATCGCAAGACCGGCTGGCACGACGAGGCCGGCGTGCTGCTGCAATTGACGCCGGAGCGCGGGCTGGGAGTGTTCTTTGGCTCGGCGCGCCGCACGGTGGCGGTGCGCTACCCGCAGCGAGCGGATCTGCGCAGCGCGCTGACGCTGGTGAAAAGCGTGGCGCGGCTGCACGGCGAAGTGGTGGCGGCACCGGCCGATGCCGACACGGTGAACGACGACGGCGCGCAGGCGCGTTATTTGCTGACGCCGCGCGAGCGCGAGATCGTCGATCTGATCCTCGCCGGCTGCGGTTCGCAGCAGATCGCCGAGCGGCTGTTCATCAGCCTCGGCACGGTAAAAAATCACCGCAAGAACATCTACGGCAAGCTGAACATCGGCTCGCAGGCCGAACTGTTCAGCCTGCTGCTGACCGCCCCGCAGCGGCGCAGCGCGTGAATGTTAATTTTTTGTAGCGAATGTCCCTAAGGGGACATAGCGAACGATCCCACTGCTCCCGATAATCCGATGTCATGGCATAGGCAATCGGGAGTGCGGCAGTGAACAACGAAATCGAGTCCTTAACCTACTACGCGGCGACCAAAAAATACGATCTGCGCTTCCCGACGCTGGAAGAGGATCTGGACGTCGACGTGGTGATCATCGGCGGCGGCTTCTCCGGCATCAACACCGCGCTGGAGCTGGCGGAGAAGGGCATCACCAACATCGCCATTCTCGAAGGCCGCTATCTGGGCTACGGCGGCACCGGGCGCAACGGCGGCCAGGTGATGGCCGGCATCGGCCACGATCTGGAGAAGATCAAACGCCACGTCGGCCCGTCCGGGCTGGAAACCATCTTCAAGATCAGCAACCTCGGCGCCGGCATCATCCGCGAACGCATCAAGAAATATGACATCGACGCCGACTTCTGCTTCGGCTACGGCTATCTCGGCAGCAACGCGCGCCAGGAGAAGACCCTGCGCGGCTGGCTGAAGGAGTTCAGGGCGGTGGCGCCGGAGGAGGAAATTGAGCTCTACACCGGGGCGGAGGTCAAGCAGGTGGTGGGTTCCGACGCCTACACCTGCGCGCTGAAACACATGGGCGGCGGCCACGTGCATTCGCTCAACCTGCTGCTGGGCGAGGCCAAGGCGCTGAGCGGCTACGGAGTGAAAATCTTCGAGAACAGCAGCGTGCTCGACGTCGAGTATGGCCCGCGCATCACGGTGCGCACCGCCATGGGCTCGGTGCGCGCCAACAAGATGCTGTGGGCCTGCAACGGCTTCCTCAACGGCATGGAGCCGCAGATCTACCGCAAGACCATCAATACCTACGCCTTCCAGCTGGCCACCGAGCCGCTGTCTGACGAACTGATCCGCCAGATCAGTCCGATCCGCGGCGCTTACAGCGACATCCGCCCGGTGATCGACTATTACCGGGTGACCAACGAAAACCGGCTGCTGTTCGGCAGCGCCACCCGCCTGATCGAATATTTCCCGTCGGATCTCAAGGCCTGGAACCGCAACCTGATGCTGAAGGTGTTCCCGTACCTGAAAGACGTGAAGATCGATCTGGCCTGGGGCGGCCCGCTGTGCTGCAGCGCGAACCTGTTCCCGCAGATCGGCACGCTGCCGGATCGCGACAACGTGTTTTACGTGCAGGGCTACTCCGGCTTCGGCGTGACGCCGAGCCACATCGTGTGCAAGGTGCTGGCGGAGGGCATGAGCGAAGGATCCGATCGGTACGATCTGATGAGCTCGATCCCGCACGTCAACATCTTCGGCAAGGACAAGCTGCGGCGGGTGATGACCACCGCCGGTAAGGTTTGGCACCAGACATCCGGCTACTGGAAAGGCCGCCGTTAACCCTCAGAGGAGAATGACATGAAACCGTTACTGCTTAAACAACCGTTGCCGGAACTGCTGGAGATCGGCAGCGTCAGCAACCTGGGCGCCACGGTGATCGCCGGCACGCCAAACGTCGGCGTGGCCAGCATTTTCGGCGAACCGACCGACAACCTGAACTGCGGCGTATTCAGCTGCACCCGCGGCAGCTTCGTGATGGAGTACCCGTTCGCCGAGCACGCCACGGTGTGGGAAGGCAGCGCCACTCTGACCAACGAACGCACCGGCGAGTCGGTACACTATCAGGCCGGCGACTCCTGGTTCGTCGAGAAGGGCACCCCGGTGCGTTGGGACATCACCTCGGATCGCTTCGTCAAACACTACCTCGCCATCGTCGAAGGCTGACGCCGTCATACCCCCTCAGCCTGCTGAGGGGGAACGCCTTAGCCTAACGCCCGCGTAATAAAATCGGTCACCCGCTTGAGGATCTGATCCTTATTGGTTTCGTTAAAGCTCTCGTGCCGCCCGCCCGCATTGATCATCCGTTCGAAATCGTCGCCCTGCAGACGATCGAGCGCGGTTTGCGTTTCGCTCATCAGCACCAGCCGATCGTCGTCGCCGTGGATCCATAACGTGGGCAGCGCGCCGAAGCCCGGCCCGGCGTTGATGGCGGCGAGGATCCGCTGCATGGCGCGCAGGGTGGGGCGCTTGAACGGCCCGTGCCACACCAGCGGATCTTCCTGATACGCTGCGCCGACCGCCGGATCGCGCGCCAGGGTGGCGGTATCCAGCGGCGTGTCGGGGATCGTCGGCAGTTCGGCCAGATCGGAGATCGCCGTTCTGTCGCCGAGCAGCGGGCCGGACAGCACCAGCGCGCGCACTTCCTCGCCATGGCGCTGCACGTAGCGGGTGGCGATCATGCCGCCCATCGAGTGGCCGATCGCCACCAGCGGCAAGGTGGGGTATTGCTGCCGGAAATGGCTGACCACGCGCTGCACGTCGTCGACCACGGCGTCATAATCTTCGATCAGCACGCGCTCGCCCTGCGACAGGCCGTGGCCGAGGTGGTCGGGGCCGAACACCCGCGCGCCCTGCGCCTGCAGCGTGCGCGCCACGTATTGATAGCGGCCGAGGTGCTCGCCGTAGCCGTGCACCAGCAGCGCCAGATAGCGCGGCTTGTCGTTTCCCCAGTCGTGCACGGCGATGTCGCCGTGACGGCCTTTGATAAAGCTGACGGTTTGTTCGGACATGTTATTGTTCTCATGGTGGTAGGGTTGCCCTTCAGCGTAGCGGCTGGCGGCGAGGTTGTCAGGGGCGCCGGGTGCGGCGCCCGCAAAGGGGGATTACAGGCCGAACTGGCGCGCCAACGCGTCGAGCGCTTCGCGCTGGAAGCGGTTGAAGGCGTCGCGCGGCTGCTGTTGCTGGATGAATGCCAGCAGCGGATCCTGCACTTCAGTGCGCACGCCGCTTAGCTGTTCCATCACCGCCAGCCCGCAGAACGGCACGTAGGATTCGGCGTAACCGCCTTCATGCACCATCACCAGTTTGCCGCCGCACAGCCGGTCGGCGGCGTCCTGCACCAGCGCGGTCATGGCGCGGAAGCTGTCGCTGTGCAGCTGCATGCGCGCCAGCGGATCGAGGGCGTTGGCGTCGTAACCGCAGGCGACGATGATCAGCTCCGGCTCGAATTTTTCCAGCGCCGGGATGATGATGCGCCGCATGGCGTGCAGGTAGCCGTCGTCGCCGGCGCCGGCCAGCATCGGCACGTTAACGTTGCAGCCCGCCCCGTCGCCTTCACCGCGATCCTGCTCGCCGGAATAGCCCGCCGGGAAGCAGCCGTCCTGATGCAGCGACAGCGTCAGTACGTCGCCGCGCTGCCAATAGATGTGCTGGGTGCCGTTGCCGTGGTGCACGTCCCAGTCGAGCACCGCCACTTTTCCGAGGCCGTAACGGGCCTTGGCGCGCTCGATGGCGATGGGAATATTGGCCAGGAAGCAGAAGCCCATCGATTGATCCGGCAGGCAGTGGTGGCCCGGCGGGCGCGACAGCGCATAGGCGTTATCCAGTTCGCCCTGCAGCACCGCCTCCACCGCCGCACAGGCCAGGCCGGCGGAGAGTTTGGCGATTTCATAGCTGCCCGGCCCCAGCGGCGCTTCCTCCCCCAGCAGGCCGCCGCCGCTGTCGCTCACCTGTTTGAAGCGCTGCAGGTAGTGGGCGGGGTGGATGCGCAGCAGATCTTCTTCCGTCGCCGGTTCGGCGCTCAGCAGGGTGAGCCGGCGCGACAGGCCGGATACGTCCATCAGGTTCTTCATGCGCCGTTTGGTTTCCGGCGACTCGGCATGGCCGGCGCCCGAGGGCGGTTGCACCCAGCCGCCGACCGGCAGGGTGGTGGCGTGCAGGCCGGTGCTGTGCCAGAAACAGCGTTCATCAAACAAGAAACCGGTTGTTCTTTTCACCTTTCTCCTCCTGTTATACGGCGCGGTGCGCGCGGTGAAGCCAGCGAAATCAACAGCAGCGACAGCAGCGCGCAGCCCAGCGCGCCGAGCAGCAAGGCGTTGAAACCGCCGGAAGATTCGATCAGAGAGCCGGCCAGCGTCGGGCCGATGGCCATGCCGCCGCCGATCACCAGGTTGATGCCGTTCATCAGCTTGCCGTCGTTATCCAGCCCGGCGACCCGCGCCAGAATGAACGGCAGCACGAAGGTCCAGGTGAATTTGAACAGCAGAGCGGCCAGGGCGAAGCGCAGCAGCAAGGGTTGGCCCGTCAGCAGCGCCACGCTGGCCAGCAGCAGGGCGTACCCCAGCACGATCAGGCGCCCGCCGCCGAAGCGCGCGCCGATCAGCGCCGCGGCGCCGGCGCCGACGATGCCGAGCAAGGTGGCGACGGCCAGCACCTGGCCGCTGTGAGCCGGCGA
The DNA here is from genome assembly GCF_048684565.1 of Serratia sp. BNK-33-b. Taxonomy (NCBI): domain Bacteria; kingdom Pseudomonadati; phylum Pseudomonadota; class Gammaproteobacteria; order Enterobacterales; family Yersiniaceae; genus Serratia; species Serratia sp. BNK-33-b. The sequence goes on along the minus strand of NZ_JBLQTZ010000001.1, from coordinate 4,289,164 downwards.
CAGCCCGGCGCCGGCGGCGATGCCGCCGATAAAGGTCCAGACCGCGCTCAGGCTGATGTAAAAGGTCAGCACCGCCAGTACGGCGCACAGCTTGCGCGCCAGCGAGGCGGCGGGGCCGCTGCGGGCGGCGCGGGCGGCGGTGAAACCGTTGGGGAACGCCGGGATGAGCGGCAGGCAGCACAGCATGATGGCCGCCAAAATCAGGTAGACCGCCATCAGGCCGAAGTGCGCGAATAGCGGCGGCAGCACCAGCAGCCCGACCGCGCCCAGCACCAGCTGGCCGAGCACCCAGAAGGCATAGACGCGGCTGGGATTGGCGGTGCCGGCGGCGCAGGTGATGCACAGGATCATCAGGGTACCGCCCGCCAGCGAGGCGATAAAGCGCAGCGGCAGCAGCAGGGTGAAATCCTGCACCAGCGCCGAAGCCAGGTTGCCGGCGATAAACACCAGCGCCGACAGCGTAGCGACCCGCCGCCAGTTGATGCGCCCGATCCACCACCACGCCGGCAGCGTGGCCAGGCTCATGGCACCGAGTTCGGTGGAGAACAGGTGGCCAATCTGCGCCGGACCGAGCTGCCACTGCGCGGCGAGCTGGGCGGCCACGGCGGGGGCGGTCATCAGAATGCCCGGCGCGATGGCGGCGAAGACGATAATGGCGGTCAGCAGCCGCGGCGGGCAGGGGAGCGCCGCGCCGACGGTGGGCGCGGAAACCGAATCACTGGACATAAACCTTATTCCCCAAGCGTTAAGTGACGATGAAATATCCCGCTCGGCCCGATTGCGGGCAGGGGGAAGCCGCGCCATAAATGGCGAATACGTTCTGGCGTTATTTTTCGGCCGTCGGCAGCGGCGGCCGCTATCGGGCGTTAACCGTGGGCGAGAAAACCGCCGGCGACCAGTTCGGTGCGGTTCACCACGTCGGTTTTGGCGAAAATATTGCGCATATGGGTTTTCACCGTGGACAGCGAAATGCCCAGCTTCAGGGCGATGCGCTTATTGCTGGCGCCTTCGCGCACCAGGTTGACGATCTCTTGCTCTTTGGCGGTCAGCAGCTGCGCCTCGCCGTCGGGCAGCAGATCGCGCGTCGCCAGCTCGATCAGCGGCAGCACCGCGCGCAGTCGGCCGCGCTCCGCTTCGGTAAACGGGGTATCGCGGATCAGCGATACCCCGGCGACGATGCGCTTGCGCTGGCGGATGAAGATCTCCGTCATGTCGCGCATGTCGTTCGGCAGCATAAAGTCGTGGTAATAGCGGCGGTTGCCGGCGATCGCCGCCGGGCTCATGCCGACCATGGTGATGTCCTGGCGATGGAAATTGGCCGGCTGCAGCGGGTCTATCTGCTGGAAGTGGTTCAGGTACTGCTGATGCGTTTTATCGGGCATGCCGTGCAGGATGTAGTGATCCGGCCGCAGGTCGCGATCGACCAGATAAAACACCCCGGCGGACACCGGGATCAGGTGCGTAATGGTCGCCAAACAACTGTTGATAAAGGCATCGGATGCGGTGCTGTGCATGATTCGTGTTCCTCCCTTTATCGTTCAACTGGAGAATGTTGGCGGTCAATATATGAACGATACAAGCATAGTTGTAGCAATTTGGCAACACAATAAAAACATATTAACAACGTGAGGCCGATTGCAATAAAACACATAAATAACAAGATGACACTGCGTTAGTCAGGGCTTTTCAGGCTGTATTCATCGCGATTTTCATTAATAGGTTAATGAAATAATTCACCGCTTTTCCCGCTGAATTTACAGCGCTTTTCAATGCTTGCCTGGGCGAGGCCCTCGCCGCTCTGCGCGTGCTACAACCGGCGCGACCGTCGCCGTCCCTCGTTCTTAAGAACGATAGCCAGGCTTTTCCACCGCTTCCTACACTGCGAATTGAAGATAGCGCCAGGCGGCGCCAAACGTATAAGACGAAAAAATGATGACCTTTCTCGGGCTGAGGCGTCGGGTTGTTCAGTCCACATGACCATACGGGGAACGAACGATGCAGAAAAAAACGCTGGCGGTGGCGTTGAGCGGCGCCTTATCGGGCCTGGCTCAGGGGGCGGATGCCGATCGCCCCAATGTGCTGATCATTCTGGTGGACGACATGGGCTACTCCGACATCAGCCCGTTCGGCGGCGAGATACCGACCCCCAACCTGCAGGCGCTGGCCGAGCGGGGCGTGCGCATGAGCCAGTACTACACCTCGCCGATGTCGGCGCCGGCGCGGTCGATGTTGATGACCGGCAACACCAACCAGCAGGCCGGCATGGGCGGCATGTGGTGGTATGAGAGCACCGCCGCGCAGCCGGGCTATGAAATGCGGCTGACCGACCGCGTGACCACATTGCCGGAGCGCTTTCGCGACGCGGGTTACGCCACCATGATGGCGGGCAAATGGCACTTGGGCTATGTCGACGGCGCCAAACCGACCGATCGCGGCTTCGAGCGCGCCTTCGCTTTCATGGGCGGCGGCACCAGCCATTTCGACGATGCGAAACCGCTGGGCACCGTGGAGGCGTTCCACACCTTCTACACCCTGAACGGCAAACGCGTGTCATTGCCCAAAGATTTCTACTCCAGCAAGGCCTATGCCGATCAACTGGAACAGTGGATCCGCGAGACGCCGCAGAATAAGCCCGTCTTCGCTTATCTGGCGTTCACCGCGCCGCACGATCCGCTGCAGGCGCCGGATGACTGGATCGCCAAATTCGACGGCAAATACGACGCCGGCTACCAGCAGGCCTATCAGCAGCGCATTCAACGCCTGAAAGCGCTGGGGTTGATTTCCGATCGCACGCCGATGCCGACGCTGGCGCTGGATAAGGCCTGGAACGCGCTGACGCCCGAGCAACAAAAATATGAAGCCAAGACCATGCAGGTGTACGCGGCGATGATTGCCTATATGGACGATCAGGTCGGCGCGGTGCTGAACACCCTGAAGCAGACCGGTCGCGATCAAAATACGGTGATCGTGTTCGCCACCGACAACGGCGCCAACCCCGCCAGCGGCTTCTACTACGGCTCGAAGCCGGAGTATTGGCGGCAGTTCGACAACAGCTACGCCAACCTCGGCCGCAAGGGATCGTTCATCTCCTACGGGCCGCACTGGGCCAACGTCAGCAATGCGCCGTATGCCAACTACCACAAAACCACCAGCGCACAGGGCGGCATCAATACCGATTTCATCATCTCCGCGCCACAGCTGAAAGGGCGCGGCGGCATCGACCGCACGCCGATGGCGGTGTATGACATCGCCCCGACGCTGTACGACTATGCCGGCATCGATGCCAACAAACCGCTGAAGGCCAAACCGACGCTGCCGATGGTCGGCGTCAGCTTCAAGCGCTATTTCAGCGGCGAGGCCAACGGCGTGCCGCGCGCGACCTACGGCGTGGAGCTGCATAACCAGGCCGCCTATGTAGACGGCATCTGGAAGCTGCGGCGGTTGGTGAAGGCCGGGCCGACGGCGCAGATGGCGCCGTGGGGGCTGTTCAACCTGCATGACGATCCGCTGGAAACGCGCGATCTGGCCGCCGCTAACCCGGAACGGGTCAAACGGCTGAGCGAAGCGTATCGCCGCTTTGCGCAGCAGAGCATGGTCATTGAAGCCAAAGGCGCAGCGATCGACTATCTCGGCGTTGACGCCAGCACCGGTGGCTACATCGGCCTGGATCCGCAGACCCACAAACCGTTGCCGCAGGCGGCGCCATGAATCTGGCCCAGCTGCGCGCGCAGCAGATCCCGGTGGAGAGCGAACCGCGCGCGGCGGCGCCTTTTCATTTGCTGGTGAAGCCGATCGGCGCCGGCTGCAACCTGGGTTGCCGCTACTGTTACTACCCGCAGCGCCAGCAAGAGCGGACGCGCAAGATGGACGACGACCTGCTGGCGGAGTTTATCCGCGGCTACATCGCCGCCCAACCGCGTTACAGCCGCGAGATCAACTTCGTCTGGCAGGGCGGTGAGCCGCTGCTGGCGGGGATCGGTTTTTACAAGCGGGCGCTGGCGTTGCAGCGCCGCTATGCGCCGCCGGGCGTGCGGATCAGCAACAGCCTGCAGACCAATGGCACACTGCTGAACGACGCCTGGTGCCGGCTGTTCCGGCAGTATCACTTTATCCTCGGCGTCAGCCTGGACGGCGATCGCGAGGTGCAGGACGCCCACCGGCCGGACAAGCGAGGCGGCGCCAGCTATGACGCCGCGCTGCGCGGCATTGCGTTGTTGCAGCGTCATCAGATCGACTTCAACCTGCTGATGGTGGTGCACGACGGCGTCGCGGATCGCGCCGAGGCGATCTACGATCATGCGGTGGCGATCGGGGCGCGTTATTTGCAGTTCCAGCCGCTGATGCTGGAAGGGGATGCGCCCACCGCCGGTTACGGACTGAGCGCCGCCAACTGGGGGCGCTTCATGCTGGCGGTATACCGCCGCTGGCGCAGCCGCGGGCACGTTGGCCAAGTCTTTGTAATGAACATCGAACAGGTCTACGCGCAGTATTTCACCCATGTCAGCCCCAGCTGCGTGCACGCCGAACGCTGCGGCGGCAATCTGGTGATGGAGCCGGACGGGCGGCTTTACGCCTGCGATCATCTGATCAATGCGCAGCATCTGCTCGGCCATGCCGATCGCCACACGCCCCTCGCCACCCTGGCGGCAAGGGCGGCGGAGATGCCGTTCGGTAAAAACAAAAGCCTGCGCCGCGAGTGCCAACGCTGCAGCGTGAAAAGCGTCTGCCAGGGCGGTTGCCCGGCGCATGTGGGCGAAGATCGCTACAACCGGCTGTGCGCCGGCTATTACGCCTTCTTTTCCGCGCTGCTGGCGCCGCTGCGCGCCTACCCGCGCAGCCCGCAGGGGGCAATGCAGTGGCGCGCCGCCGTGAGCGCGGCCGCAGGTTGAAAGCGTCTCGTCCTTAAGGACGATAGTCAGCATTTTCCTTTCCTCTCTATAGTGAGATGACCGCCGCTGGCGGTGAAAAACCTGCAAGCACCTGCATGCATCAGGCCAAAACTATAAGAGGAAATAACCATGAACCTGTCGTCGCGGTTGCACGCCCACCTGGCTCGAGGCAAGGTCGGCTTTCCCACCACCTTGGCCAGTTCGGTCGGGGTGATCATGGCCAGCCCGGTGATCCTGACGGTCACCAGCGGCTTCGGCATCGGCGGCGATACCTTCGCGCTGGCGATGCTGATCGCCTTCATCATGATGCAGGCGCAGCTCACCACTTTCTCCGAAGCGGCGGCGTTGCTGCCGACCTCCGGTTCGGTTTACGACTACATTTCCTGCGGCATGGGGCGCTTTTTCGCCATCACCGGCGCGCTGTCGGCCTACCTGATCGTGCACATCTTCGCCGGCACCGCCGAGACCATTCTCTCCGGCATCATGGCGCTGGTGAACTTCGAACACCTCAACACCCTGATGGAAAGTCACAACGCCTCCTGGATGGTCGGCGTCGGGCTGGTTGTCGTGTTCGGCATGCTCAACGCGTTCGGCATCGAGGCCTTCGGCAAGGCGGAGATCGTGCTGACCTTCGCCATGTGGAGCACGCTGGTGATTTTCGGCATCGTCGGGCTGCTGTCGCCGCATGCGGTGCCGCTCGAGGGCTGGTTCGGCAGCACGCTGAGCCTGAACGATCCCTTCGCGGTGTTCAGTCTGATCGGCATGGCGATGTTCATGTTCGTCGGCTGTGAGCTGGTGACGCCGATGGCGCCGGAGATCAAACGCTGCGATCGGGTGATCCCGCGGGCGATGGCGCTCGGGCTGTGCGGCGTGGCGGTGTGCATGGCGCTGTACGGCGCGGCGCTCAGCCACCAGGTGGAAAACGTGGTGATCGACGCCGCCAGCGGCACGCGCCTGCTGGAAACGCCGATGGCCATCCCGGCCTTCGCCGGCCAGGTGATGGGCCAGTTCGGCAAATACTGGCTGGGCGTCGGCCTGCTGCTGGCGGGCGCGGCGACCATCAACACGCTGATGGCGGCGGTGCCGCGCATTCTGTACGGCATGGCGCTGGACGGCGCGTTGCCGCGCATGTTCGCCTATCTGCACCCGCGCTTTAAGACGCCGGTGGTCGGCATTCTGGTGGCGGTCCTGATCCCCTGCGTACACGCCTTCGCCATTCAGGGCAACCTCGACAAGATCATTCCGCTGGTGCTGGCGGCGGTGTGCGCCTGGGGCGTGGCCTACCTGCTGGTGACCTGCTCGGTGGTGCTGCTGCGCCTGCGCCGCCCCGATCTGCCGCGCGCCTATAAATCGCCGTGGTTCCCGCTGCCGCAGATCGTCTCCAGCGTCGGCATCGTGCTGGCCATCGTCTACATCACGCCGCCGGGGATGAATCCGCGCGACGTCTACATTCCCTTCGGCTGGATGATCGGCCTGACCGCCGCCTATGCGCTGTTCTGGACGCTGTGCGTGCAGAAAGTGAATCCGTTCAAGCCGGTGCCGGTCGAACAGGTGCTGGAGAACGCGTTCGCCAAGGGTGAAAACGAGGAGGCGCAGTTTGATCGGCTTACTTCCCTCACTTAATCGCGCCTGGCGGCGAGCGCCGTCGGGCTATCGGCCGGGCGCCGCGCTGGATCGTCTGGCGCGCAACCTGGAACCCTACGCGTGCGAACGCCTGGCGCCGGGCCTGCTGCGGCTGACGCTGCCGCAGGGGACGCAGATCGAGGTCAGCGAACAGGTGCAGGGGCTGTTTATGGCGCATATCGTCAGCCACCGTTTTCGGCTGCAGGGCGCATGCGCAGCGCAGCCTCCGCTGACGCTGGACGTGGTGGCCGGCGGTTGGCTGCGGCGGCGCGGGGTGCGCTATCTGCTGCGTCAGCGCCATACGGCCGCGCAGCGGTTGCTGGCCGGCCTGCAGCGCTACCCGCAGATCGGCGAGACGCTGGCGCAGCTGGATTTTCGCCGCGTGCGGCTGACGGTGAACGACGGGCGCTGGCAGGTGGATATCGAGCATTTCGCCGCGTCGGAGGTGGTCAGCCGCGTGCCGGCCGGCCGCCGCTATCTGCGGCTGGATGCCGAACAGCGGCGGTTGCTGTTGAGCAGCCTGCTGATGATCGGCCAACTGATGGAGAAGCTGAATCATGAATAGAGTGGTTGTGATTACCGGCGGCGGCACCGGCGTCGGCGCCGCCTGCGCCCGTCTGCTGGCGGCGCAGGGCGATCGGGTGTTCATCATCGGCCGCCGCCCGGAACCGCTGGCGGCGCTGGCGCATGAGATCGGCGCGCAGGCGCTGGTGGGTGACGCCGCCAGCGGCGAGAGCTGGGCCCACACGTTGCTGCCGGCCATTCTGCGCGACGCCGGGCGCATCGACTGCCTGATCGGCAGCGCCGGTGGCATGGGCTTCAAGCGCATTACCGAGATGAGCGACGCGCAGTGGCAAGGGGCGATGGACAGCAACCTCAACAGCGCTTTCGCCAGCGCGCGCGCCTGCCTGCCGGAGCTGATCAAGAGCGGCGGCAACCTGCTGTTCGTGGCCTCTATCGCCTCGCTGGCCGCCGGGCCGGAGGTCTGCGGCTACGTCACCGCCAAGCACGCGCTGATCGGGCTGATGCGCTCCATCGCCCGCGACTATGGCCCGCTGGGCGTGCGCGCCAACGCGGTGTGCCCGGGCTGGGTGACCACGCCGATGGCGGACGACGAGATGCAACTGCTGATGGACGCCCATCAGATTTCGCTGGAGCAGGCTTACCAGATGGTCTGCCGCGACGTGCCGCTGCGCCGGCCGGCCAGCGCCGAGGAGATCGCCCGCGTCTGCCGTTTCCTCTGTTCCAGCGAGGCTTCAATCATTACCGGCGCGGCGCTGGTGGCCGACGGCGGCTCCACCATCGTCGATGTGCCGACATTGGCTTTCACTTCCCTGTAAGGAGCATTTCCATGAGTTCAGAAGCGGTATTCATTCAGGTTGGCGCGCTGGCGGAAGGCTTTGCGCCGCACAGCAACACGCTGGAACACCAGCACGGGCTGGCGGGCACCACGCTGACGCTGCGTTTCAGCGACGGCGCGACGCAGCGCTGTCGGTTTACCGATGAGCAGACGCTGGAGTGGGGGGAACGGCGCGGTATCGCCTATCGCGCCACCAGCATTCGCCCCGGCGTGTTGTTCATCGATTTTCTCGATCCCGCCCGCGCCAACGCCAGCATTACGCTGGTGTACGACCGCAATCAGGGCAACTTCAGCGCGGTGTACGGCCAACTGCCGGACGAAGCGCAGGCGCGGCTCGACGCCTTCAGCCGGGTGGAACAGGGGCTGCCGCTGACCGCGGTCGAGGCCGAATTCCGCTTCGGCACGCTGGATGACGCCGACGTGGCGCCGCCGGGCTTTACCGATGAGCTGATCGGCATGCGCAATATGTACACCTACAGCCCGACCGAACGGTACGAGCACATCTACCTGAACGACAACTTCTACGCCTGGCAGTGTCTGGACGGGGTGGAGAAAGGGCTGGCGGACGTGGATCGCTGCCACTACGTGAAGGTGGCGGAGCAGCTTTATCTGTTCGTCTGGCGCGAGAAGATCATTCCGACGCTGGGGGTGGTGATGATCGATCTGCAGGGCATGCGCACCGACGGCAAGATCCTCGGTTATCAGGGCAGCGATTTCAGCGCGCTGAGCAACTTTGCGGTGGGCGCCCATGCGCAGGTGCTGAACACCACGCGCCACCCGCGAGGATAGGGCGATGAGCGCAACCTATGCGGCCGATGCTTTTGCGGGGCAGGTGGTGCTGGTGACCGGCGGCGCGCAGGGCATTGGGCTGGCGATCGTCAGCGCCTTTGCCCGGCTGGGCGCCGAGGTGACGATCGCGGACGTGCAGTTGCCGCAGGCGCAGGCGACGGCGCAAACGCTGCGGGACGAAGGGGGGAGCGTGCAGGCGCTGGCCTGCGATCTGGCCGAGCCGGGGCAGATAGCCGAGTTGGTGGCGGCGGTGGGCGAGCGGCATCAACGGCTGGATGTGGTGATCCACAACGCCGCCTATTTTCCGCTGACGCCGTTCGCTGCCATCGACGCGGCCCTGCTGCAACGCACGCTGAGCGTCAATCTGATGGCGCCGTTCTTTCTGGCGCAGGCGGCGCTGCCGTGGATGCGCCGTGCCGGCGGCGGCAGCCTGCTGGTGACCTCGTCGGTGACCGGCCCGCGGGTGGCGTATCCGGGGCTGGCGCACTACGCCGCCTCCAAGGCCGGGGTGAACGGGTTTATTCGCGCGGCGGCGCTGGAGCTGGCGGCGGAGAATATTCGCGTCAACGGCGTGGAGCCGGGGATGATCCGCACGCCGGCGATGGCCAACCTGGGCGATGCGCAGGTGAATCAGGCGATCGCCGCTGCGGTGCCGCTCGGGCGGCTGGGGGAACCGGAAGACATCGCCGCGGCGATGGTGTTTCTCGCCTCGCCGGCGGCGGCCTACATCACCGGCCAGACGCTGGTGGTGGACGGCGGTGCGCTGTTGCCGGAAACGAATTCTCTGCTTACTTGACGCTGCAGCGTTGTTGGCTGCAACGCCAATTAATTTGAGAATTCCGGTTGGTTAAATCACTGCTTGGCGGGATGCGCGGTGACGTTGGCGGGCAGGCTGTCGCCCAGGGTGATCAGCTCGTCCAGCAACGTCATCAGTTGGTCCATTTTCTGCCGCGAGAAAGCGGCTTCAATCTCGGCGTAGCCCTGTTCCACCTGGTGGCGCGCCACTTCATACAGATCCTGGCCCTGTTGGGTCAGCGACACGTACAGCTTGCGCTGATCGTTAACCGGCTTGAGGCGGAAGATCAGCTTATCACGCTCCATGCGCGACAGAATGCCGGTCAGGCTGGGACGCAGGATGCAGGTTTCCGCCGCCAGTTCGTGGAATTCGATCGAACGGCTGTTGGCCAGCACGCGGATGATGCGCCACTGCTGTTCGGTCAGGTTGTGGCTTTTCAGGATCGGGCGGAAGAACCCCATGGCGGTTTCACGCGCCTGCAGCAGGGCGATGGTTAACGATTCATGCATAAGTTTGGCCTTAGCTATCAAGGTGTTCGCTGTTACGGCGCTCGTCATGGGGGCGCCTGCCCCGCAAAGCCCGATTTTGTTAATAACTTAATAGTAGCCAAAGTTACCCGTAGGGATAAAGCAAAAATGCGCGGCGCAGCGAAAAATGGCGAGAAAAATGATTAATGCGTTGAATAATCACGCCAATGTTCGTTGTTTGTGAATATTTTGTTATCACGATCACAAATCATTCCAAGCGCGTTGCGTAAAAGCTGCACAGCGTATAAAAGTAATCATTAATATGTTAATGAATGCCGGTTGTCATGTTTTGCCATTGGAGGAGTTCGCATGAAAGGCACCGTATTTTCCGTTGCGCTGAACCACCGCAGCCAACTGGACGCCTGGGATCAGGCGTTTCACCAGCCGCCGTACCAGACCCCGCCCAAAACCCCGGTGTGGTTTATCAAACCGCGCAACACCCACCTCGCCAACGGCGGGGCGATCCCGTTTCCGGCCGGTGAAACCGTGCAGAGCGGCGGCACGCTGGCGGTGATCATCGGCGATACCGCGCGCAAGGTGCCGGCGGTGCAGGTGGGTCGTTATCTGGCCGGGTATGCGTTGGCCAACGACGTCAGCCTGCCGGAAAGCAGCTTCTACCGCCCGGCGATCAAGGCCAAATGCCGCGACGGGTTCTGCCCGCTGGGAGAGATCGGCCAGCTGGAGAATGCCGATCGGCTGGAGATCGTCACCGAGATCAACGGCGTGGAGCAGGATCGCTGGTCCACCGCCGATCTGGTGCGCTCGGTGCCGGAGCTGATCGCCGCCATCAGCGATTTCATCACCCTGCAGCCGGGCGATGCGGTGCTGATCGGCACCCCGCACCAGCGGGTGGCGATCAAACCGGGGGATGAGGTGACGGTGCGCGCCGCCGGCCTGCCCACTCTGAGCAACCGCGTCACCCAGGCAGGAGCCGCATCATGAAACATGCCCGTATTCGCCATCATGGCCAGATCGTCAACGTTCCGGTGGACGACCAGCTGCGCGTCACGTTGCCGAACGGCGAGGTGCTGCAGGAGCGCGAAGTGGAATGGCTGCCGCCGGCGCAGGGCACGGTGTTCGCCCTGGGGCTGAACTATGCCGACCACGCCAGCGAGCTGGAATTCAAGGCGCCGGAAGAGCCGCTGGTGTTCCTCAAGGCGCCGAACACTCTGACCGGCCATCGTCAGGTATCGGTGCGTCCGGCCGACGTGGAGTACATGCATTACGAAGCCGAGCTGGTGGCGGTGATCGGCAAGACCGCACGCAACGTCAGCCGCGAGCGCGCCATGGAGTATGTGGCGGGTTACACCCTGTGCAACGACTACGCCATCCGCGACTACCTGGAAAACTACTACCGGCCGAATCTGCGGGTGAAGAGCCGCGATACCCTGACGCCGATCGGGCCGTATATCGTCGATCGCGACGACGTCGCCGATCCGCACCGGCTGGCGCTCAGCACCTACGTCAACGGCGAGCTGCGCCAGCGCGGCAGCACCGCCGACATGATTTTCGACATTCCGTTCCTGATCGCCTACCTGAGCGAATTCATGACGCTTCAGCCGGGCGACATGATCGCCACCGGCACGCCGAAAGGGCTGGCCGACGTGCGGCCGGGCGACGAAGTGGTGGTGGAGATCGAAGGCATCGGCCGTTTGGTTAACCACATTATCAGTGAAAAAGATTACGAGGAGAGCCTGCGATGAAAACCATCAACCACTGGATCAACGGCAAGAACGTCGCCAGCAAAGAGTATTTCACCACCACCAACCCGGCGAACGGCGAGGTGCTGGCGGAGGTGGCCTCCGGCGGCCAGCTGGAGATCGACCAGGCGGTGGCGGCCGCGAAAGAGGCGTTCCCCAAGTGGGCGAATACGCCGATGAAAGAGCGCGCGCGCCTGATGCGCCGTCTGGGTGAACTGATCGACCAGAACGTGCCGCAGATCGCCGAAATGGAAACTGCCGACACCGGCCTGCCGATCCATCAGACCAAAAACGTGCTGATCCCGCGCGCCTCGCACAACTTCGAATTCTTCGCCGAGGTGTGCCAGCAGATGAACGGCAAGACCTACCCGGTGGACGACAAGATGCTCAACTACACGCTGGTGCAGCCGGTGGGGGTCTGCGCGCTGGTGTCGCCGTGGAACGTGCCGTTCATGACCGCCACCTGGAAAACTGCGCCTTGCCTGGCGCTGGGCAACACGGCGGTGCTGAAAATGTCCGAACTGTCGCCGCTGAGCGCCGATCGCCTGGGCGAGCTGGCGCTGGAAGCCGGCATTCCGGCCGGGGTGCTGAACGTGGTGCAGGGCTACGGCGCCACCGCCGGCGACGCATTGGTGCGCCATAAAGACGTGCGCGCGGTCTCCTTCACCGGCGGCACCGCCACCGGCCGCCGCATCATCGAAAGCGCCGGGCTGAAGAAATTCTCCATGGAGCTCGGCGGCAAGTCGCCGGTGCTGATCTTTGAAGACGCCGACATCGAGCGGGCGCTCGACGCCGCGCTGTTCACCATCTTCTCGATCAACGGCGAACGCTGCACCGCCGGTTCGCGCATCTTTATTCAGGAGAGCATCTACCCGGAATTCGTCAAACGCTTCGCCGAGCGCGCCAACCGTCTGCGCGTCGGCGATCCGCAAGATCCCAACACCCAGGTGGGGGCGCTGATCAGCCCTCAGCACTGGGAAAAAGTTTCCGGCTATATCCGCCTCGGGGTGGAGGAAGGGGCGACCCTGTTGGCCGGCGGCCCGGATAAACCGGCCGGCTTGAGCCACGGCAACTTCCTGCGCCCGACGGTGCTGGCGGATGTCGACAATCGGATGCGCGTGGCGCAGGAGGAGATCTTCGGGCCGGTGGCCTGCCTGCTGCCGTTCAAATCAGAAGAAGACGGCCTGCGCATGGCCAACGACGTGGAGTACGGCCTGGCGTCGTACATCTGGACGCAGGATGTGAGCAAGGTTCTGCGCCTGGCCCGCGGCATCGAAGCGGGCATGGTTTTCGTCAACACCCAAAACGTACGCGATCTGCGCCAACCGTTCGGCGGCGTGAAAGCCTCCGGCACCGGCCGCGAAGGCGGCGAATACAGCTTCGAAGTGTTCGCCGAAATGAAGAACGTGTGCATTTCCATGGGTGACCACCCGATCCCGAAATGGGGCGTCTGAGCCTCAGGCCACAATAATAACGAAAGAGATGAGAACAATGACGACAAAACTGACCACTAATGCTGTCCCTGCTCCCGACGTCGTGCGCTGTGCCTACATGGAGATTCAGGTCACGAACCTTAAAGCCGCACGCGAATTTTACGTCGATATCCTCGGCCTGGTCGTAACCGCCGAAGATGACAAAACCCTCTACCTGCGTTCGATGGAGGAGTTCATTCACCATAACCTGGTGCTGCGCGAAGGCCCGGTCGCCGCCGTGGCGGCGTTTGCTTTCCGCGTGCGCACGCCGGAAGACGTCGATCGCGCCGAAGCGTATTTCAAGGCGCTTGGCTGCCGCACCGAGCGGCGGGTGAACGGGTTCGCCAAAGGCATCGGCGATGCGGTGCGGGTAGAAGATCCGCTCGGTTTCCCGTATGAGTTTTTCTACGATGTGCAGCACGTCGAGCGTCTGGCCTGGCGTTACGATCTGTATACGCCGGGCGCGCTGGTGCGCCTCGACCACTTTAACCAAATCACCCCTGATGTGCCGCGCGCCGTGGAATATATCCAGGGGCTGGGTTTCCGCGTGACGGAAGACATCCGCGATGAAGACGGCGTGGTTTACGCCGCCTGGATGCGCCGCAAGGCGACGGTGCACGATACCGCGATGACCGGCGGCGCCGGGCCGCGCATGCACCACATCGCCTTCGCCACCCATGAAAAACACAACATTTTGGCCATCTGCGACAAGCTCGGCGCGCTGCGCAAATCCGATTTGATCGAACGCGGCCCTGGCCGTCACGGCGTCTCCAACGCGTTCTATCTCTACCTGCGCGATCCTGATGGCCACCGTGTGGAAATCTACACGCAGGATTACTACACCGGCGATCCGGACAACCCGACCGTGACCTGGGACGTGCATGACAACCAGCGCCGCGACTGGTGGGGTAATCCGGTGGTGCCGAGCTGGTACACCGAAGGATCGCTGGTGTTGGATCTCGATGGGCAGCCGCAGCCGGTCATCGAACGCAGCGCGCCCAGCGAAATGGCCGTCACCATCGGCGCAGACGGTTTTTCCTATACCCGCGAGGGCGATACGGAAAAAGGTTTCAAACTTGGCAATACGCTGTAAATGCTGCTGCGCGGGCCTCGCCCGCGCCTATGCGCCGTGTGGAGAACGCTATGCCCCATTTTTACGCTGAATGTACCGACAACATCCGCCGCGAGGCGGATTTGCCCACCCTGTTCGCCAAGGTCAACGAGGCGCTGGCGGCGACCGGCATCTTCCCGCTGGCCGGCGTGCGCAGCCGCGCCATCTGGCTCGATACCTGGCAAATGGCCGACGGCAAGCAGGATTACGCCTTCGTGCACATGACGCTGAAGATCGGCCACGGCCGCAGTCTGGAAAGCCGTCAGCAGGTGGGCGAGATGCTGTTTACGCTGATCAAGGAACACTTCGCCGCGCTGATGGCGCAGCGTTACCTGGCGCTCTCTTTCACCATGGAAGAGCTGGATCCGGTGCTGAATTACAAACAGAACAATGTCCACGCGCTGTTCAATAAGGCGTGAATAAGGGGTCGTAAATGCTGGATAAAGAGCAGGTTAACCGCGCCGTGCAGCGTCTGCATCAGGCGGAAAAGAGCCGTGAGCAGATCCGCGCGCTGTCGCTCGATCATCCCGAGATCACCATTGAAGACGCCTATGCCATTCAGCGGCAGTGGGTAGAACTGAAGATCGCCGAGGGGCGCACGCTCAAAGGCCACAAGATCGGCCTGACCTCGCGCGCCATGCAGGTGAGCTCGCAGATCACCGAGCCGGATTACGGCGCGCTGCTGGACGACATGTTCTTCAACGACGGCAGCGACATTCCGATCGATCGCTTCATCGTGCCGCGGGTGGAAGTGGAGCTGGCGTTCGTGCTGGCCAAGCCGCTGCGCGGGCCGAACTGCACGCTGTTCGACGTCTACAACGCCACCGACTACGTCATTCCGGCGCTGGAGATCATCGACGCGCGCAGCCACAACGTCGATCCCGAGACGCAGCGGCCGCGCAAGGTGTTCGACACCATCTCCGACAACGCCGCCAACGCCGGGGTGGTGATGGGCGGGCGGCCGATCAAGCCGGATGCGCTGGATCTGCGCTGGATCTCTGCGCTGCTGTACCGCAACGGCGTGATTGAAGAGTCCGGCGTGGCGGCGGCGGTGCTCAACCACCCGGCCAACGGCGTGGCCTGGCTGGCCAACAAGCTGGCGCCGTATGAGGTGGAGCTGGAAGCGGGGCAGGTGATCCTCGGCGGTTCCTTCACCCGGCCGGTGCCGGCGCGGCGCGGCGATACTTTCCACGTCGATTACGGCCCGATGGGCTGCATCAGCTGCCGCTTCGTCTAATAAGCAGGCTCGGCGAACCGAGCCGCAATAACCGGGCGGGGGCCACGCGACGCGCCCGCTTGTCAGGGAGAATGCGATGTTAACCAACCACTTCAAGCGAGCGCTGCAGGAAAAACGCCCGCAGATCGGGCTGTGGCTCGGGTTGTGCAGCAGCTACAGCGCCGAGCTGCTGGCCGGCGCCGGTTTCGACTGGCTGCTGATCGACGGCGAACATGCGCCCAACAACGTGCAGACGGTGCTGGGGCAGCTGCAGGCGGTCGCCCCTTACCCCAGCCAGCCGGTGGTGCGGCCGCCGTGGAACGACGCGGTGATCATCAAGCAACTGCTGGACGTCGGCGCGCAAACCTTATTGATCCCGATGATTCAGAACGCCGAACAGGCGCGCGACGCGGTGCGCGCCACGCGCTATCCGCCGCACGGCGTGCGCGGCGTCGGCAGCGCCCTGGCGCGCGCTTCGCGCTGGAACCGGGTGCCCGATTACCTGCAGCAGGCCGACGAGCAGATGTGCGTGCTGGTGCAGATTGAAACCCGCGAGGCGGTGAAAAACCTCGACGCCATTCTGCAGGTGGAAGGGGTGGACGGCGTGTTCATCGGCCCGGCGGATCTCAGCGCCGACATGGGCTTCGCCGGCAATCCGCAGCACCCGGAGGTGCAGCGCACCATCGATGACGCCATCGCGCGCATCCGCGCCGCCGGCAAGGCGCCGGGCATTTTGATGGCCAACAAGGCGCTGGCGCAGCGCTATCTGGAAGCCGGCGCGCTGTTCGTCGCGGTAGGGGTGGATACCACCCTGCTGGCGCGGGCGGCGGAAGCCCTGGCGGACGAGTTCAAACAGGGCGGGGCGCAAGCACCTTCATCGGGAGTCTACTGAACCATGAACCACGTCGATTCGCTGCCGCCGGCCAACCCGGCGCAGCAACATAAAGCGTTAACCGCCGCCGAGCAATCGGTGATTAAAAAGTTGTTTCGGCGCCTGATCATTTTCCTGTTCGTGTTGTTTGTTTTCTCTTTCCTCGACCGCATCAACATCGGCTTCGCCGGGCTGACGATGGGCAAAGATCTCGGCCTCAGCTCGACCATGTTCGGGCTGGCGGCGACGTTGTTCTATGTCACCTACGTGATCTTCGGCATTCCCAGCAACATGATGCTGAGCAGGGTCGGCGCGCGGCGCTGGATCGCCACCATCATGGTGCTGTGGGGCGTCGCCTCCACCTGCACCATGTTCGCCACCGGGCCGACCAGCCTGTACGTGCTGCGCATGATCGTCGGCATCACCGAGGCCGGCTTTCTGCCGGGCATTCTGGTGTACCTCACCTACTGGTTCCCGGCGTTCTACCGCGCCCGCGCCAACGCCTTGTTCATGATCGCCATGCCGGTGACCATGGCGATCGGCTCGCTGGTCTCCGGCTATATTCTGGCGCTGGACGGGGTGATGAACCTGAAGGGCTGGCAGTGGCTGTTCCTGCTGGAAGGCATTCCGTCGGTGCTGCTGGGCGTGGTGGTGTGGTTCTACCTCGACGACACGCCGGCTAAGGCCAAGTGGCTGACCGACGAGGAAAAAGCCAGCCTGAAGGCGATGATGGAGGCCGACAAGCTGCAGCTGGTGCAGCCCAACGGGCCGAGCAGCCACCGCGCGCTGCAGCAGCGCAGCCTGTGGCGCGAGATTTTCACGCCGATTGTGTTGATGTATACGCTGGCCTATTTCTGCCTGACCAACACCCTGAGCGCGATCAATATCTGGACGCCGCAGATCCTGCAGAGCTTCAACCAGGGCAGCAGCAACGTGACGATCGGCATTCTGGCGGCGATCCCGCAGATCTGCACCATCGCCGGCATGGTGTGGTGGAGCAAACGATCCGACCGGCTGCAGGAGCGCAAGCATCACACCGCGCTGCCGTACCTGTTCGCCGCCGCCGGCTGGCTGCTGGCGTCCGCCACCGATCACAGCCTGATCCAACTGCTGGGGATCGTGATGGCGTCGGTCGGTTCCTTTACCGCCATGGCGATCTTCTGGACCACGCCGGATCAGTCGATCAGCCTGGAAGCGCGGGCGGTGGGGATCGCCGTGATCAACGCCACCGGCAACATCGGTTCGGCGCTCAGCCCGCTGTTGATCGGCTGGTTCAAGGACATGACCGGCAGCTTCAACTCCGGGCTGTATTTCGTCTCGGCGCTGTTGATCGTCGGTGCCGTGCTGGTGTGGCGCATCCCGATGAAGGATTCGCGCCCGAGAGCGACGCCTTGATACGCAGACAGGCAGGATTGCAGGAGGTCATGAGGTGCGGAAAAGTACCGGTTTTATCGCCAACATCGATATTTGCAAAGAGTATGACGCGCGCTACGCCGCCGACGAGGTGCACTACGAAACCTTCGCCGGGCTGGCGGCATTCTTCGGCCGCGACATGCAGGTGCACTGGCACGACTGCTTCTTCCAGGTGCATTTTCTGGAGACCGGCAAGATAGAGCTGCAGCTCGACGATCAGCACTATTCGGTGCAGGCGCCGCTGTTCATCCTCACGCCGCCGTCGGTGCCGCATGCGTTCTTCACCGAACCGGACAGCGACGGCCACGTGCTGACGGTGCGTCAGGAGTTGATTTGGCCGCTGCTGGAGCGCCTGTACCCCGGCAGCAACCTGGCGCTGGACATGCCGGGCATCTGCCTGTCGCTGGCCGACGCGCCGCAGGAGCTGACGGCGCTCAGCCACTATTGGGCGCTGATCCGCCGCGAGTTCGCGCAGAACCTGGCCGGGCGTGAACAGACGCTGGCGCTGCTGGCGCAGGCGGTGTTCACGTTGCTGTTGCGCAATACCGCGCTGGAAGACAGCGCCAACAGCGGCGTGCGTGGCGAACTGCAGCTGTTCCAGCGCTTCAACAAGATGGTGGACGAGCGTTTTCGCGAGCACCTGCCGGTGCCGGAGTATGCGCAGGCGTTGGGGGTGACTGAATCGCGGCTCAACGATCTGTGTCGGCGCTTCGCCAACCGGCCGCCCAAACGGCTGATCTTCGATCGGCTGCTGCGCGAGGCCAAGCGCATGCTGCTGTTCAGCGCCTGCACGGTGCATGAAACCGCCTACAGCCTCGGCTTCAAGGATCCGGCCTATTTCGCCCGTTTTTTCAATCGGCTGGAAGGCTGTTCCCCCTCGACCTACCGCGCGGCGCAACACGCCCTTTCGTAACCGCGATCACAGTTTGCCGCGAAAGCGGCAAACTGACCTGAAAAGTACCGGCGATTGCCGCAAAAGTCTCTTCTCGAAACCGGCTTTGGCAGCTTCAATTAAGCAACCAAAAGAAAACATTATTTTAACAAATGGCCGACTCCACGGCCTGAAAAATGCCGATTACGAGGAAGACCCGATGAAACCAGAAGACTTTCGTGCCGACAGTAAACGCCCGTTCACCGGCGCCGAATACCTGAAAAGTTTGCAGGACAGCCGTGAAATTTACATTTACGGCGAGCGCGTGAAAGACGTCACCACTCACCCGGCGTTCCGCAATGCGGCGGCCTCGGTCGGCCAGCTGTACGACGCGCTGCACGATCCGGCCAGCCAGGATCGCCTGTGCTGGAATACCGACACCGGCAACGGCGGTTACACCCACAAGTTCTTCCGCTATGCCCGCAGCCCGGAAGAGATGCGCCAGCAGCGTGACGCCATCGCCGACTGGTCGCGCCAAAGCTATGGCTGGATGGGGCGCACGCCGGATTATAAGGCGGCCTTCGGCTGCGCGCTGGGCGCTTATCCGGAGTTCTACGGCCAGTTCGCCGACAACGCGCGCCACTGGTACAAACGCATTCAGGAAACCGGGCTCTATTTCAACCACGCTATCGTCAACCCGCCGATCGATCGTCATAAGCCGGTCAACGAGGTGAAGGACGTCTACATTCAGGTGGAGAAAGAGACCGACGCCGGCATCATCGTCAGCGGCGCCAAAGTGGTGGCCACCAACTCGGCGTTGACCCACTACAACTTCATCGGCTTCGGTTCGGCGCAGGTGATGGGCGATAACCCGGACTTCGCGCTGATGTTCGTGGCGCCGATGGACGCCGAAGGGGTGAAGCTGATTTCGCGCGCCTCCTACGAGCTGGTGGCTGGCGCCACCGGATCGCCGTTCGACTACCCGCTCACCAGCCGCTTTGACGAGAACGATGCGATCCTGATCATGGATCATGTGCTGATCCCGTGGGAAAACGTGCTGATCTACCGCGATTTCGACCGCTGTCGCCGCTGGAGCACCCAGGGCGGTTTCGCCCGGCTGTTCCCGCTGCAGGCCTGCGTGCGCCTGGCGGTGAAGATGGACTTCATCACTGCGCTGCTGCAAAAGAGCCTCTCGTGTACCGGCGTGCTGGAGTTCCGCGGCGTGCAGGCCGATCTGGGCGAAGTGGTGGCCTGGCGCAACCTGTTCTGGTCGCTGAGCGACGCGATGTGCGCCGAAGCCACGCAATGGGAAAACGGTGCCTACCTGCCGGATTCCGCCGCGCTGCAGACCTACCGCGTGATGGCGCCGATGGCCTACATCAAGGTGAAACACATCATCGAGAAGAACGTCACCAGCGGCCTGATCTACCTGCCGTCCAGCGTGCGCGACATGAACAATCCGGAGATCGACAAGTACCTGGCGCGCTACGTGCGCGGATCGGACGGCATGGATCACGTCGAGCGCATCAAGATCCTCAAGCTGATGTGGGATGCGATCGGCAGCGAATTCGGCGGCCGTCACGAGCTGTATGAGATCAACTACGCCGGCAGCCAGGATGAGATCCGCCTGCAGTGCCTGCGCCACGCGCAGGGATCCGGCAACATGGATCGCATGATGCAGATGGTCGACAAGTGCCTGGCCGATTACGATCAGCACGGCTGGAAGGTGCCGCACCTGCGGAACAATGACGATATTAATCAGTTGGATAATCTGCTGAAGTAATTCAGGAGGAGGTTGTATGTCTCAGGAAAATGAACAGCGGTTGCGCTTTCGCGACGCGATGGCCAGCCTGTCGGCGGCGGTGAATATCGTCACCACCGACGGCCCGGCGGGGCGCTGCGGCATCACCGCCACGGCGGTGTGCTCGGTAACCGATACGCCGCCGACGCTGCTGGTGTGCATCAACCGCAACAGCGCGATGAACCCGGTATTTCAGGAAAATCGCAGGCTGTGCGTCAACGTGCTCAACCACGAACAGGAACTGATGGCGCGCCACTTCGCCGGCATGACCGGCGTCAGCATGGAAGATCGTTTCAGGCTGGAAGAGTGGCAGCTTGGCGCGTTGGGGCAGCCTGTATTGCGCAATACCCTGGCCAGCCTGGAAGGGGAGATCGAGCAGATCCAGAGCATCGGCACTCACCAGATGTACCTGGTGCAGATCAAGCAGATCGCGCTGAGCGAAGCCGGCAACGGCCTGATCTACTTCAAGCGCAACTTCCATTCGGTGATCCACCAGATGGCGGTGCCGGCCTGAGGCGTGGGGGCGCAGTTGGCTGCGCCCCTCATCTCAACTCTTGTTGGCCGCCAGATCGCTCACCAGGCGGTTGACCGGATCGCTCATGTTGGTGAACTTGCTCAGCTCCGAACGGGTCACCACCACGAACACCCCGACGTTTTTCGCCGGGATCATCGCCATGTAGGTAATGAATCCGCCGCCGCCGCCGGTCTTCTGAATGATGCCCGGCAGCCCGTCCTTCGGCGCCATATACACCCAGCCCAATCCCAATGCATCCGCTTGTCCCGGCACGTCCATGCCCTTCAGCGACACCAGATCGTGGCGCTGGAAGTACATGGTTTGCTCGCTGGCGGCGGTGGCTTTGCGGGGGCCGCTGGCGCTGGAGGAGAGGAACTGCTGCATCCAGCGCTGCATGTCGCGCGGGGTGGAGTAGACGCCGCCGCTGCCGGCCGCGGCGGTGGTGTCGCGACAGGCGCTCGGGCCGGCCGCCGCCACCATCAGGCGCGAGCACTGTTCGGGGCTCGGCGTCAACGTGGTGTCGACCATGCCGAGCGGCGCGGTGATTTTCTCTTTCAGCAGCGCGCTGTAAGGCTTGCCCGCGGCGCGCGAGAGCGCGTCGGCCAGCAGATCGTACGCCAGGTTGGAATACGCGGCGCGTACGCCCGGCGGCACCGTGACGTTGGCATGCGCCAGCCATTGCCAGCGCTGAGCCTTGGTCGGCCAGGTGAACACCGGCGTTTTCGGCGGCTTTTTGCCCGGCTGCTCGCGCGGCAGCGCGCTGGTGTGGGTCGCCAGGTTCAATAACGTGATCGGCTGGCCGGCGTTGTAAGACGGCACATAGGCGCCCTTGGGAGCGTACTTGCGCAGCGGGTCGGTCAGCTTGACCTGGCCTGCCGCCGCCATTTTCACCATCACTTCACTGGTCATCAGCTTGGTGATCGAGGCGATGCGGATCAGCGAATCCGGGCGCGGGCGCAGGTTGTTGCCGGGCTTGGTGTCGCCGAAGCTGCGGTTAACCACCTGATTGCCGTCGATCACCACCAGCGCCATGCCGGTGGCGCCGCTGTTGTAGAAAATATGTTCGGCATACTGGTCGACGATTTGCGAAGCCAGCTGCGGGGGCGCGGCCTGCACGGCCAGCGGCGCGGCGCACAGGCCCAGCGCCAGCAATAAAGCGGAGACAGAGTTCTTCAACGGTCGTTATCCATTTAACAATGCAGCGGGAAAGGGCGTAATCCATCGCCCAGTGTAATGCGCCCGCCCCCCCGCTGCATGTAGAAAAAAGAGCGGTGGCGATAAAATTTTTTAACCGCCGGCGGCTTACTGCGCGCGGGCGAAAATGGCGATCACTTCGTCCAGGTGCGCCTTCATCGCCTTGCGGGCGCCGCGCACATCGCGCGCTTCGATCGCCGCCAGGATCGCCCGGTGTTCCAGCTCGGAGCGGTGCGGCATGTCGTCCGGCGTATAGTGGCGCTGCAGCACGCGGAACATGCTGCCGTAGCGGTGGCCGAGCAGATGGCCGATGATGAACGCGTAAGCCGGGTTGCCGCTGGCCTGGGCGATGCGGATGTGGAACAGCCGATCGCCGGGGTGGGTAGCGGAGCCGGCGCGGTTATCGCGGCAGTTCTGCTCATAGGCGGCGCGGATGCCCGCCAGCTCCTCGTCGGTGGCGTGGCGCGCGGCCAGCGCGGCGGTCTCCGGTTCGATCAGCAGGCGGGTTTGCAGCAGTGAAAACGGCGGCAGCTCGGCGTTGAAATCCAGCTCGATATTCAGTTCGTCGTCGATCTCCGCCCACTGGTTGCGGCCGGCCTGGGCCATCACCGACTCCTGCGACGCCGCCGGCGGCGTTTGCGAACGCACGATCACCCCGTTGCCCACCTTGACGTCCACCAGGCCGATCACTTCCAACGCGATCAGCGCCTCGCGCACCGATGCGCGGCTGACCTGCAATTGCTGGGCGAGATCGCGCTCCGAGGGCAGGCGGCTGCCCGGCGGAAATTCGTTGTTCTCGATAAGACGTTTGAGTTGATCGGCTATCTGCCTGTAAATCCTTGGGTTTTCCAGTCGGGTAATCGGCATTTTTGACCTTAGACGATTCGGCGTTCAGTGATTTGGCGCACAATTATGCGACAAGGCGCTTGAGTAATCGTTATTCAAGTGTAAAAAAATGGTTAATTGAAATGTGGTTTCAAGGCTGTTTTATTAACTTCTTCCCCCAACGATAACGCGTAAAGCGTCTTTTGTCATGTTAGAGGCCTGACCTTTAATCGCCCTTAGTGGCCTGACCATTAGACCTTTAGGCCGAGGAGTCAAGATGGATTTAACCGGGAAACGCGTACTGATCACCGCCGCCGGGCAAGGGATCGGATTCACCACCGCCAGGCTGTTCGCCGCCGCCGGCGCCGACGTGATCGCCAGCGACATCAACCTTGAGCGCCTGCAGGGCTGCGCCGGGATCCGCGCGCTGACGCTGAACGTCACCGATCCGGCCGCCATCGCGGCGGCGGCGGAAGCGATCGGCCCGATCGACGTGTTGTTCAACTGCGCCGGCGTAGTGCACAGCGGATCGATCCTCGATTGCAGCGAAGATCAGTGGGCGTTCGCGCTCGATCTCAACGTGACCGCGATGTTCCGCATGATCCGCGCCTTCCTGCCGGGCATGTTGGCGCGCGGCAAAGGCTCGATCATCAACATGTCTTCGGTGGCCTCGAGCGTGAAAGGGGTGCCGAACCGCTTCGCCTACAGCACCAGCAAGGCGGCGGTGATCGGCCTGACGCGCTCGGTGGCGGCGGATTACGTCACCCAGGGCATCCGCTGCAACGCCATTTGCCCCGGCACGGTGGAATCGCCGTCGCTGCGCCAGCGCATCGCCGAGCAGGCGCGCGAACAGGGGCGCAGCGAGCAAGAGGTGTATCAGGCGTTCGTCGCCCGCCAGCCGATCGGGCGCATCGGCACCACCGAGGAAATCGCCCAATTGGCGCTGTATCTGGCCTCCGACGCCAGTTCGTACACCACCGGCACGGTGCAGATCATCGACGGCGGCTGGAGCAACTGATCCGCCATTTTTGAGAGAGGAACGCATGAAACTTTTACGTTATGGGCAACCTGGGCAAGAGCGCCCCGGCATGTTGGATGCGCAGGGCCGCCTGCGCGATCTGTCGCAGCATATCGCCGACGTGGGCGGCGCCGCGTTATCGCCGGCGTCGCTCGCCAAACTGCGAGCGCTGGACAGCGCCGCATTACCGCTGGTCGAGGGGCAGCCGCGCCTCGGCGCCTGCGTCGGCGGCATCGGCAAGTTCATCTGCATCGGCCTGAACTACGCCGATCACGCGGCGGAAACCGGCGCGGCCATTCCTGAAGAACCGGTGGTGTTCAACAAATGGACCAGCGCGGTGGTCGGCCCCTACGACCGGGTGGAGATCCCGCGCGGCTCGCAGAAAACCGACTGGGAAGTGGAGCTGGGCGTGGTGATCGGCCTGGGCGGGCGCTACATCAGCGAAGCGGATGCGATGCGCCACGTCGCCGGTTATTGCGTGATCAACGACGTCTCAGAACGCGAATATCAAATTGAGCGCGGCGGCACCTGGGACAAGGGCAAAGGCTGCGACACCTTCGGGCCGATCGGGCCCTGGCTGGTGACCGCCGACGAGATCGCCGATCCGCACAGCCTGAATTTGTGGCTGGAGGTGGACGGCAAGCGCTATCAGGACGGCAACACCAGCACCATGATCTTCCGCATTCCGCAGATCGTCAGCTACCTCAGCCGCTTTATGAGCCTGCAGCCGGGCGACGTGATCTCCACCGGCACGCCGCCGGGCGTCGGCATGGGGCAGAAACCGCAGCCCATCTACCTGCGGGCGGGCCAGACGATGCGTCTGGGCATTGAAGGGCTGGGCGAACAGCGCCAGCAAACCGTACAGGCTTAACCGGGAGCGCCGCCATGACCACCATTACCGCACTGCGGGTTGAAGACATTCGTTTCCCCACCTCGCTGGGGCTGGACGGATCCGACGCCATGAATCCGGATCCCGACTATTCCGCCGCCTACGTGATCTTGGAGACCGATCGCGCGGATCTCAGTGGCCACGGACTGACGTTCACCATCGGCCGCGGCAACGAGATCTGCTGCGCGGCGATCCGCGCGCTGGAACATCAGATCGTCGGTGAGCGGCTGGAGACGATCGCCGCCGACATGGGCGCCTTCTGGCGGCGCTTCACCAGCGACAGCCAGCTGCGCTGGATCGGGCCGGACAAAGGCGCCATTCACCTGGCGACCGGCGCGGTGGTCAACGCGGTGTGGGATCTGTGGGCCAAATCGGTCGGCAAACCGGTGTGGCGGCTGGTGGCAGAGATGACGCCGGAGGAGCTGGTGCGCTGCATCGACTTCCGTTACATCACCGACTGCATCACGCCGCAGGAAGCGCTGGCGCTACTGAAACAGCGGGCCGAGGGCAAAGAACGCCGCCTGGAACGACTGCTGCAGGAAGGGTATCCCTGCTACACCACTTCGGCAGGGTGGTTGGGTTATCCGGACGACAAGCTGCGCCGCCTGTGCCAGGAGGCGGTCGACGCCGGTTTCTCCTACCTGAAGCTGAAGGTTGGGCGCGATCTGGAAGACGACATTCGCCGGGTGCGCATCGCGCGTGAGGTGATCGGCCCGGATCGCCGGCTGATGATCGACGCCAACCAGGTGTGGGAAGTCGATGAAGCCATTCCGTGGGTGAAACATCTGGCGTTCGCCAAACCCTGGTTTATCGAAGAGCCGACCAGCCCGGACGACGTCGAAGGGCATCGCCGCATCCGCGAAGGGGTGGCGCCGGTCAAGGTGGCTACCGGCGAGATGTGCCAGAACCGCATCATGTTCAAACAGTTCATCATGCGCGGTGCGGTGGACGTGGTGCAGATCGACGCCTGCCGTCTCGGCGGCGTCAACGAAGTGCTGGCGGTGATGCTGATGGCGGCCAAATACCAGCTGCCGGTCTGCCCGCACGCCGGCGGCGTCGGGCTGTGCGAATACGTGCAGCACCTGTCGATGATCGACTACCTGTGCATCGCCGGCACCCACGAAGGCCGGGTGATCGAGTACGTCGATCATTTGCATGAACACTTTGTCGATCCCTGCGTGATCAACGGCGCGGCCTACATGCCGCCGAGCCGGCCCGGTTACTCGATCGAGATGCATCCGTCGTCGATCGAGCAATACCGGTTCCGCGGGTGAAGCGGGAGGATCGCATGCCGCGCATCGACGCTCACCAGCACTACTGGCGCTACCACCCGCAGCATTACCCGTGGATCGACGAGCGGATGCGCGTGCTGCGGCAGGATTTCGATCCGCCCCGGCTGCGGCCGCTGTTGCAGGAACACGGTTTCGACGGCGCGCTGGCGGTGCAGGCGCGCCCCAGCGAGGAAGAGACGCTGGCCTTGCTGGCGCTGGCTGAACGGAGCGAAGGCGTATGCGGCGTGGTGGGCTGGTTGGATATCGCCGCGCCGCAGCTGGCGCAGCGTCTGGAGGCCCTGAGGCCGCGCGCTGCGCTGCGCGGGGTGCGTCATCAGGTGCAGGACGAAGCGGATCCGGCGGCCTGGTTGGCGCGGCCGGAGGTGGAACGTGGCATGCAAACGCTGCAGCGCGCCGGGTATGTGTACGAGATCCTGGTGACGCATCGGCATC
The DNA here is from genome assembly GCF_048684565.1 of Serratia sp. BNK-33-b. Classification (NCBI taxonomy): domain Bacteria; kingdom Pseudomonadati; phylum Pseudomonadota; class Gammaproteobacteria; order Enterobacterales; family Yersiniaceae; genus Serratia; species Serratia sp. BNK-33-b. The sequence continues at coordinate 4,262,561 of NZ_JBLQTZ010000001.1, read as the reverse complement.
TGGCGGCCGTGGCGTCGTTCGCCGCCCGCCATGACGAGCACTGGCTGGTGCTGGATCACCTCGGCAAGCCGGACATCGCGCGCGGCGCGCGGCACTGGGCGCAGCAAATCCGGCCGCTGGCGGCGCTGCCGCACGTGGCCTGCAAGCTTTCGGGCCTGATCACCGAGGCGCCGGGCGGCCGGTGGCGGGCGGAGGAACTGCTGCCGTTCTTCGACGCCGCGCTGGAGGCGTTCGGCCCGCAGCGGCTGATGTTCGGCTCCGACTGGCCGGTGTGCCTGCTGGCCGGCGACTACCGCCAGGTGGTGCAACTGTGCGAACGGGCGCTGTCGACGCTGGGGGCTGCCGAGCAGGCGGCGATTTGGGGCGACACCGCCTGGCGAATTTACGGTTTAACGGAGTCTGGTTATGGATTTGTATCTGCAAGATAAGGTGGTGCTGGTCACCGGCGGTGGTGCCGGCATCGGCGCGGCGATTTCTCATGTGCTGGCTGAAGAGGGGGCGATCCCGGTGCTGGTCACCAACGCCGCGCCGGAGGCGGCGCTGCTGGCCGATTTGCAGCGGCTGCAGCCGCGCACCGAGGTGATCCTCACCGAATTGTGCGATGAGGCGGCCTGCCGCCGCGCGGTCAGCCAGACGCTGGCGACCTTCGGCCGCATCGACGGACTGGTGAATAACGCCGGGGTCAATGACGGCGTCGGGCTGGAGGCGGGGCGTGAAGCGTTCGTCGGTTCGCTGGAAAAGAACCTGGTGCACTACTACCTGATGGCGCACCTGTGCCAGGCGGCGCTGCGGGAGAGCCGGGGCGCTATCGTCAACATCGCCTCCAAGACCGCGCTCAGCGGCCAGGGCGGCACCAGCGGCTACACCGCCGCCAAGGGCGCGGTGCTGGCGCTGACGCGCGAATGGGCGGTATCGCTGCGCCATGACGGGGTGCGGGTGAACGCGGTGGTGCCGGCGGAGGTGATCACCCCGCAGTACCAGCGCTGGCTCAACACCTTCGCCGAGCCGCAGCGGCAGATGGAGAAAATCACCGCGCGCATTCCGCTCGGGCAGCGCATGACCACGCCGCAGGAGATCGCCGATACCGTGGCGTTTCTGCTGTCGTCGCGGTCATCGCATACCACCGGGCAGTGGCTGTCGGTGGACGGCGGCTACCTGCATCTCGATCGGGCGCTGACGTGAGCGGCGCGGCGGCAGGGCGGCGCCGTTTCTGCCAGGCGCTCGATCTGATTGACTCACCGGCGCTGATTGCGGAGTACCAGCAGCATCATCAGCGCATTTGGCCGGGCATCGCCGCGCATTTGCGCGAGCACGGCATTCTGGACATGGAAATTTACCGGTTGGGCACCCGGCTGTTCATGATCGTGGAGGTCAGCGCCGATTTCGACGCCGCGCGCTTTGACGCCGCCAGCCTGAACAACCCCGAAGTACAGCGATGGGAAGCGCTGATGTGGCACTACCAGGCCGCCACCCCCTGGACGCCGCAGGGCGAAAAATGGGTGGAAATGGCGCGGATTTTCTCTCTGCAACAGCAATAACGCCAACATCATCATCGCCAGACGATACGAGGGTATCACCATGCTTGCTGAAAAAAGTGCGGCCTCCGCGCAGCCGGGCGTCCCCGTGACCGCCAATCTGCGCTGGGCCTTTATCCTGGTCACCAGCCTGTTCTTCATGTGGGGGCTGTCCTATGGCCTGCTGGACGTATTGAACAAACATTTTCAGGAGACGTTGCACGTCACCAAGGCGCAGTCGGGGCTGCTGCAGGCGGCCTACTTCGGCGCCTACTTCCTGGTGGCGCTGCCCGCCGGGTACTTTATGGATCGCAAGGGCTATAAGGCGGGCATTCTGGTCGGGCTGTGCCTGTACGCGCTGGGGGCGTTGCTGTTCGTGCCGGCGGCGTCGGCCAACAGCTTCGGCGTATTCCTGTTCGCGCTGTTCGTCATCGCCAGCGGCCTGGGGTGCCTGGAAACGGCGGCCAACCCGTACGCCACGGTGCTGGGCGACGCGCAGGGCGCCGAACGGCGGCTCAACCTGGCGCAGTCGTTCAACGGCCTCGGGCAGTTTATCGGCCCGCTGATCGGCGGCACGCTGTTCTTCTCCGCCAGTCAGTCCGCCGGCGACGGCGATCAGAGCGCGGTGAAGATGACCTATGTGGCGATCGCCGCGCTGGTGCTGCTGATCGCGCTGTTGTTCAGCCGCACCCGGCTGCCGGCGATCCGCGAAGAGGAAAAGCCGGTGCATGGCGTGATAGCGCAGGGATTGTGGCAGCATCCGCATTTCGTCGGCGGGGTTATCACACAGTTCTTCTACGTGGCGGCGCAGGTGGGCGTCGGGGCGTTCTTCATCAACTACGCCACCGAGCACTGGCGCGAGGTGTCTAACCAGAGCGCCTCTTACCTGCTGTCGATCGCCATGATCTGCTTTATGGTCGGGCGCTTCTTCAGCACCTGGCTGATGGGGCGAGTCAAACCGGCGACGCTGCTGGCGGTCTATGCGCTGATCAACATCGCGCTGTGCGGCGTGGTGATGCTGAGCGTCGACGGCGTATCGGTGGTGGCGCTGATCGCGGTGTTCTTCTTTATGTCGATCATGTTCCCGACCATTTTCGCCCTGGGGGTGAAAAATCTGGGCAAGCACACCAAGCGCGCCAGCTCGTTCATGATCATGGCGATCGTCGGCGGCGCCATCATGCCGTACTTTATGGGGGCGCTGGCCGACCGTTACAGCACCGCGCTCTCTTATCTGCTGCCGCTGCTGTGCTTCGCGGTGGTGCTGGTTTACGGCCTGCGGCAGCGCCGCGGCTGATTCAACCCGGCGGCGAATCGGCCTTCGCCGCCGTTGTCAGCGTCTGCGGGCGGGTTCGCATCAGGATCGCCAACGCCAGCAGCAGCACCATGCCGGACAGCACGCCGTTTATCGTCAGGCCTCCGGCGTCCACCACCAGCCCGCCCGCCAGCGAACCGCAGGAAATCGCCAGATTAAACAGCGCGATATACAGCGAAGAGGCGACCTCGACCGCATCGGGCGCCGCCTTGAGCATCCACGCCATCAACGCAACGGAAACGCCGCCGTAGGCGATGCCCCACAGCAGGAGGAAGGCGCCGCCGCTCAGCGGCGCGTGGCCCAGCAGCGGCAGCAGCAGGACGGCGAGCGCCAGCCCGAGGGCGATCAGCGCCAGGGTGCGGCGCAGCCGTTTGGCGGCGGCCTGGCCGGCGATAAAATTCCCGACGAGGCCGGCGATGCCGTAGGCGAACAGCAGCGGCCCCACCCAGCGGCTCTCGATGCCGGCGACCGTCTGCAGCAGCGGGCGGACAAAGGTGTAAGCCATAAAGTGGCCGGCGACCAGCAGAAACGTCAGCAGCAGCCCGGTCAGCAGCCGGCGATTCGCGCGTTGCGCGGTGAACGACCGCCAGCCGATCGCCTGCGTGACCGGCAGCGGCGGCAGCACGCACACCAGCAGGAGCAGGGTCAGCGCCGCCAGAACGGCGACCGCCAGAAACGCCATGCGCCAGCCCAGCGCTTCGCCGAGGAATACCCCGAGCGGCACGCCGAACACCGAGGCCGCCGCTACGCCGCCGAAGATGATGGACAGGGCCAATCCGACGGAGGCCGGCGGCACCAGGCGTTCCCCCAGTCCGCCGGCGATGGCCCAGATACCGCCGATGCAAAAGCCCAGCAGAATGCGCGCAGCGAACAGCAGCGCCAGGGAGGTGGCGGCGGCGGCCAGCAGGTTAGCGGCGATCAGCAGCAGCAGAAAGCCCGCCAACAGGCTGCGGCGATCCGTGCGCCGGGCGCCCAGCACCACCAGCGGGGCAAACAGCGCGGCGAACAGGGCCGGCAGGGAAATCAGCAGCCCGGCGCGGCCGATCGTCGCGTTCAGAGTATTGACGATCGGAGTCAGCAGCCCGACGGGCAGCATTTCTGCGGTGACGACGGTAAAGGTGGACAGGCCGATGGCGAAGGTCGCCAGCCAAGACTTTGCGCCGCCGCCGGCGTGTAAGGCACTCATAAGGATCCTCCCAACAGATGAATAACCTCAGTGTATCCGCGCCAAAATGGCTGATAAACTGGCCTGATTGCGCAACATTGGGGACAAATCGTGGCTAATTTACCGTCTATGCCGTTGGATAATCTGACTGACCTGCTGGTGTTCATCCGCGTCGCCGACGCCTGCAGCTTCACGCTGGCGGCCGAGAGACTGGGCATCTCCCGATCGGCGGCGGGCAAATGCGTGAACCGATTGGAGGCGCGATTGGCGACCCGGCTGCTGCAGCGCACTACGCGCAGCGTCAGCCTGACCGAAGACGGCGCGGTGTTTTACGAGTATGCGCAGCGCATCCTGTCGCAGGCCGAAGAGGCGGAAACGGCGCTCAATACGCGGCGGCAAACCCCGCGCGGGCGGCTGCGGCTGGATCTGCCGGTCTCGCTGGGGCGGTTGCACATTTTGCCGATTTTGCGGGAGTTTTTGGCACAGTGGCCGGAGGTGGACGCCGACGTCAGCTTTTCCGACGATTACAGCGATCTGGTGCGCGACGGCATCGACGTAGCTATCCGGGTCGGCGGCAGCGACGACAGCCGACTGGTGCGGCGGGTGCTCGCGCCGCATCGCCTGATCACCTGCGCGGCGCCGGATTATCTGGCGCGGCACGGCGCGCCTGCGAAACCGGAGGCGTTGGGCGATCACGAGACGCTGGTCTTCAGCCATCAGGGGCTGCCGGCGCCCTGGCGCTATCGGGTTAACGGTCAACTGCACGAACAGCCGGTGCGCGGCCGGATGCGTTTCAACAACGTCGAGGCCTTGCGGGATGCCGCCGTCGCCGGGGCCGGTCTGTGTCAGGTGGGGGCGTTTCTGGTCGGCGAGCAGATTGCGGCCGGCACGCTGGTGCCGGTGCTGGAACGCTATTGTCGCCCTGGGCCGCCGATCTGCGCCGTCTATCCCAGCCGGCGCCATCTCTCCCCCAAGGTGAAACTGTTCCTGGCGGCGATCGAACGGCGCTGGCAGGGCAAGGCGATTTGGGAAAGCGCCTAGCGCGGGCGATTCACGCCGCTTTCAAGGCCAGCGTTCGCCGCATTAGGCGATAGCCGCCGGCCGCCACCAGCAGTACGACCAGGCCGGCCGTGAGTGTAACGCCAAAGCCCGCCGTTATCCCCGCAGCGTCGATCGCCAGGCCCGCCAGGGCTGCGCCGAACGCTACGCCTATCCCCAGGCCGGTGACCATCCAGGTCAATCCTTCCGTCAGCCGGGAGGGCGGCACGATGTTTTCAACCAGCCCCATGGCAACGATCATGGTCGGCGCAAAAAACAATCCGGCGACAAACATCGCCGCCGCCAGCGTTAAGACATTGTGCAGCCACAGCAGCGGCAAGGTGGTGAAAGCGGTGGCGAACGCCGCGTATAAGAACAGACGAGGCAAGGGGACGGGGATTTTCATTGCGCCGAAAATCAGCCCGGCCAGGCAGGAGCCGAACGCGTAAACCGACAGTACGATGCTGGCGGCGGCCGGCTGCCCTTGCTGCTCGGCGAAGGCCACGCTGATGACGTCCACGGTGCCGACGATGGTGCCGAGGGCGATCAGCGCCAGCACCAGGATCTGCATCGACGGCATGGTCAGGATGGCGCGCTGCCGCTGGTTATTGTGGGCGTAAACCGGGGGCTGGGTGCTTTTTTGCGTGGCGAATGCCGCAACGCCCGCCACCAGAAGTATGGCGGCTACCAGAGGGCCGGCCTCTGGGAAGAGTGAAACGCTAAGCCCCACGGCGATCGGTGGGCCGACGATAAAGGCCACCTCGTCCAATACGGACTCGAATGAAAATGCCGTGTGCAGCTGTGGCGTGCCGCGATAAATTTCGCTCCAGCGGGCCCTGACCATCGCGGAGATGCTGGGCATGCCGCCCGCGAGCGCGGCGAAGACAAACAGAGTCCAGTCCGGTGCCCGATAGTGGGTGCAGAGCAACAGCAGCAGCAGGGCGATCGCGCTGATCCCGGTGGCATACGGCAACACGCGGCTTTGGCCGTGACGATCCGCCGCGCGCGCGATTTGCGGCGCAAGCAGCGCCATGGAAAAGGCGAACGTCGCTGCCACCGCGCCCGCCAGCCAATAAGAGCCGCGTACCTGCGAGAGCATGGTAATGATGCCGATGCCGGTCATCGAGACCGGCAGGCGCGCGATTAGCCCGGCAGAGGAAAACGCCTTGCTGCCCGGGGCGTTGAACAGTTTGAAATAAGGATTTGCCATGGAAAGGGCTCCGGAATGTTGGCGGCTCGGTATTCGCTCAATGTCCATCATTGACATACGCCACGTATGTTACGTTAATTGACATACATGGCGTATGTCAATTATAACGTCATCAATAATGAGGCGGAGTGGACCCATGGCACGTAAAGCGCGCACCGAAATGATTGAAGAAACCCGACAAAAGCTGGTGGCGGCGGCCCGCCGGCAGTTTGGCAGCGTGGGGTATGCCGAGACGGTGATGGATGATCTCACCGCCCAGGCCGGCCTGACGCGCGGCGCGCTCTATCACCATTTTGGCGATAAAAAGGGGCTGTTCCTGGCGGTGGTGCAGGCGATAGACGCGGAGATGGATGCGCATCTGGCTGACATAACCGCGAGTACTGCGGATGACTGGGAGGCTTTTGCGGCGCGTTGCCGCGGTTATCTGATCATGATGACGGAGCCGCAAGCGCAACGCATTCTGTTGCGTGATTCACCTTCGGTGCTGGGAGCTGAATATCTGCGGGCCAGCAAGCTGGCGTGCATCAGCTGGATGACGGGCGCATTGCAGGCCTTGATGGCGCAGCGGCGCATCGCCGTCGCCGAGCCGGAATCGCTGGCGCATTTAATCAACGGCGGCCTGATGGATGCCGCGCTGTGGGTCGCCCATCATCCGGAAAAAGATGTGGGGCTGGAACAAGCCTTGGTCAGTTTGAACCTGTTGCTGAACGGGCTGCGTTCCACCGCCGTATAGCCGTATAAGTGTTGATGTCAGCCGCCGCGCCGTTACGGCGGCGGCTTAAGGGTGAACGGCGGCGGGCTCGACGTTTTGCGCCAGCTGAATATTGTTGCGGCCGCTGTGCTTCGCCAGATAGAGCGCGGCGTCGGCCGCGCCGATCGCTGATTCGACGTCCAGCTTTTCCAATGCCGAGATGCCCGCGCTGAGCGTCAGCGTGCCGCTGTGCTGCGGGCTGGCGCCGTGCGGGATATTCAGTTCCGCCACGCGTTGACGCACCCGTTCGGCCAACTGCGCCGCATAGCCTTCGTGCACGTTGGTCAACAGCACCAAAAACTCTTCCCCACCGTAGCGCACCACGATGTCGCGCGAACGCACCGCATCGCGGATGGCGATCGCCACCTGCACCAGCGCCCGGTCGCCCATGGCGTGGCCGTAGCTGTCGTTGTAGACCTTGAAGTGGTCGATATCCAGCAGCAGCACGTAGTGGCGGCCGGTTTGCGGTTCCAGCAGCATAGTGATCTTATTCTCCAGCCCTCGACGGTTATAAAGGCCGGTTAGGGGATCAAGCATGCTCAAATTATTGAATTTGTCCCGCTCGTTATACAGGTTGGCCACCAGCGCGTGGGTAAAGATTTCACTGCGTTTCAACATCAGGTGATGAATGGAGAAAGCGATAATAGGTAATAGCGTGGTGAATAATATCCGCAGGGTATTATGCATACCGTCTAAAGCCAGGATCATCATTGCGGAAGGTACGGCGTGTAAACAAAAGGCGGTAAAGTTATCCGTCAGAGAAATAGCGCTGATAAAAAAGATGCTAAACAAACTAATTAATAAAAAATCTTGGTTATTCGGTAGGCAATATTGACTTTTAACGTAAATATGTGCGGCCCAGAGCAGGCCGAGCACGCTGGCGAACAGGTTGAGTTTGCACAAATATTTACGTGGCGTTTGCAGAGAAAATAGCGCTGCTACCAGACAAAATAGCGGTATACATAATAAAGGTAGGGTAAATGCGGGCGTATCCCTAAAAGGGAACAATAATGTAAATACGGAAGAGGCGGCATTCATTATCAGAAAAAGAAATAATGCCAGGCGCTGCTTGCTGTTCAGTAATTCCTGATAAGAACGGGCGTTCATACGGAGGTCACTCTTTGCAAAGTCGTTCTGTCGAATAATTAAGGTTGAGAAGCATTCCCTTGGCGCGAATATCCACTTGAATTGCATGGTTGAGGGTTGTGATTATTATCATGCAAACAGGACTAGGAATTTTCTTATGTCAAATTATCATTTTTTCCTGCTGGTGTCATCTGAGTTTGGTCAGCGCAGTGAAAATGATGCGGCGGCCAAAAAAGTGTTATATGATATTGGTTATCATTATCACTTAAGGAGGTTGTCATGCTCACTGCCATGATTGCCGCGTGCGGGCTGTGGGGCGTCAGTTGGTGCCTCGGGGATCGCCTGGCCAGCGCCTGGGGCGTTTTGCTGCCTTGTGCTTTGATGCCGCTGCTGGCCCTGATCAACCTAGATATGCTGCAGTTGCGCACCCTGATCGTGATAGCGATGTTGGCCACGCTGGTGATGCTGTTCAACAGCCGGCTGCGCCACTATCTGCTGTTGCCTTCCTGCATGGCGCTGGCGGGCGGCCTGGCGGCAGTCAGCCTCAACTTCAGCTTTGGGTGAAACGCCAGAAACGGCAAAACCACGCTTAAGCGTGTTTATCATCAATGCGTTGGGATTTTTTCGAAGGAACCGCCGAAGAGATCATCAATTGGTGCGAAGAGAGGGACTTGAACCCTCACGTCCGTAAGGACACTAACACCTGAAGCTAGCGCGTCTACCAATTCCGCCACCTTCGCACAGTCGATGTTGTTGCTTTGATTTATATTACGTCGCCAGCTTGGTGCGAAGAGAGGGACTTGAACCCTCACGTCCGTAAGAACACTAACACCTGAAGCTAGCGCGTCTACCAATTCCGCCACCTTCGCATCGATGCTGAGTGCAATATAAATCATGTGGTTATTTGGTGCGAAGAGAGGGACTTGAACCCTCACGTCCGTAAGGACACTAACACCTGAAGCTAGCGCGTCTACCAATTCCGCCACCTTCGCGTACCAGAAACATTACCGGAGTAACGTTACCACGGAGGCGAATTCTAGAGATTTTGGCGGGCACGTCAACAGTTATTTCCCCGCTTTGCGGGCGTTTGCTGGAAAAACAGCCATATCGCCGCTTTTCTGCTGGTCAAACAGCCAAATCAGCCAATCAATCAACACCCTGACCCGTGGTGCCAGGAAACGGCCGGGTGGATACATGATGTAAATCGGCATCGGCGGGGGCGGTGTGTCCGCCAACACTTCCACCAGTTCGCCCTGTTCCAGCCAGGGGGCAAGCGAATAGCGCGCCGCCTGAATCAATCCCATGCCGGCCCGCGCGCCGGCGATGTAGGCGTCGGCGCCGCTGACGCTGAGCCGCGCGGGCAGCTCGCGCAGTTCCAGCTTGCCGCCGCGGCAGAATTCCAGCGGGTAATCGCGGTTGTTGGCCAGGGAAAAATACCCCACAGCGCGATGCGGCTCCAGGCGATCGATGTCGAGCGGCGTGCCGTGGGCCTGCAGATAAGCGGGGGAAGTGCAGGTGACCTGCGGCAGCTGGGCGATGCGCCGCGCTACCAGACTGTCGTCTTCGGTTTCCCAGGCGCGCAGCACGCAGTCCACGCCTTCGCGCAACAGATCGACGTGGGTGTCGTTGGCGCCCAGTGCCAGGGTGATGTCGGGATAACGCCGGTAAAAGTCGTCCAACGCCGGAATGACGATCTGGCGCGCCAGCGAATGGGGCATATCGATGCGCACCTTGCCGGACGGCTGCAGCTTATGGTGACTGAACAGCGTGTCCGCCTCCTCCAGCGCCCCCAGCAACTGCACGCAGCGTTGATAGTAGAGGCTGCCTTCACTGGTCACCTGCACCTGGCGGGTGGTGCGGATCAGCAGGCGCACGCCCAGCCGCTGTTCCAGCCGTTTCAACGCGTTGCTGACCGTAGCGCGCGGCAGCTGCAGGCGTTCGGCCGCTCGACTGAAACTGCCCAGTTCGACGATGCGGGTAAAAATGCGCATGGCTTGAACCTGATCCATGTCCACTCCGGATTGTTGGTGATTTTTGAACAGTGATGTGCAATCTGCATTATTTATCTTTGTCGCGTAAACAACCAGACTTTGCTGCGTTATCCATTCACCGCATGAGGGCAGCACAATGCAACAACGTAAACTCGGTTCCAACGGTCCCGTCGTCTCCGCCCTGGGGCTGGGGTGCATGGGCATGAGCGACTTCTACTCCACCGGCGCCGATCGGCAGGAAGCCATCGCCACGCTGCACCGGGCGCTGGAGTTGGGCGTCACGCTGCTCGACACCGCCGACATGTATGGGCCGCACACCAACGAAGAGCTGGTGGGGGAGGCGATCAAGGGCAAGCGGCAACAGGTGTTCCTGGCCACCAAGTTCGGCATTCTGCGCGATCCGGCGGATCCGTCGGCGCGCGGCGTCAGCAGCCGGCCCGAGTATATCCGGCGCTCGGTGGAAGGCAGCCTGCGGCGCTTGGGCGTGGAGGAGATCGATCTCTATTATCAGCACCGGGTCGATCCGCAAGTGCCGATCGAAGACGTCGTGGGCACGATGGCGGATCTGATCCGCGAAGGCAAGATCCGCCACATCGGCCTGAGCGAGGCGTCGGTCGCCACGCTGGAGCGGGCGCACAAGGTACATCCGATCACCGCGCTGCAGACCGAGTATTCGCTGTGGACGCGCGACGCCGAGCAGGGCGTACTGGCGGCCTGCGAGCGCCTGGGCATCGGCTTTGTGCCTTACAGCCCGTTAGGGCGCGGTTTCCTCACCGGCGCTATCCGGCGGCCGGAGGATCTGGCCGAGGACGATTTCCGCCGCGGCAACCCGCGTTTCCAGGGGGAAAACTTCGCCCGCAACCTGGCGCTGGTGGAGAAGGTGGGCGAGCTGGCGGCGCAGAAGGGCGTCAAGCCTTCACAGCTGGCGCTGGCCTGGGTGTTGGCGCAGGGTGAGCACATCGTGCCGATCCCCGGCACCAAACGCCGTCGCTATCTGGAAGAGAACGTCTCTGCGGCGGAGATCGCGCTGAGCGCGGCTGAACTGGCGGCGATAGAAGCGGTGTTTCCGCTGAGCGCGGCGGCCGGCGATCGCTACGGCGCGGAGTCGATGACCTACATCAACGGCTAAAAAAAAGCGCGGCCTCGGGCCGCGCTCTGTCGTTTTCCGCCAACGGCGAATTATTTCTTCTTCGGCGCGCGCGGCGGGCGGCCGACGGTGGCCTGGTACACCTTGAAGCGGCCGTTTTGCGCCAGTACTTCGTGGCTGCCGAAGGTGGCGTCCAGAATGTCCGGGTATGGCAGGAAGGCGTTGGCGACGATGCGCAGCTGACCGCCGATCGGCAGGTGCTTCACCGCGCCGCGGATCAGGGTTTCGGCGGCGGTCAGGCTGGTCTGCAGCCCGTCGTGGAACGGCGGGTTGGAGATGATCATGTCGAAACGGCCGGTGATGTCGGAGTAAACGTTGCTGACGATCACTTCGCCTTCGATGCCGTTGGCGGCCAGCGTCGCGCGGCTGGATTCCACCGCGGCGGCGTTGACGTCGCTGAGGGTCAGTTTCACCTTCGGCGACAGCTTGGCCATCACCGAGGCCATCACGCCGGCGCCGCAGCCGATGTCCAGCACCTTGCCTTTCATGTGTTTTTCCAGCGTCGACAGCAGCAGCGAGCTGCCGACGTCCAGACCGTCGCGGCTGAACACGCCCGGCAGCGTTTTCACTTCCAGATCGTGCAGCTGATAGCTGTCCCACCAGTCGTTCAGGTCGAATTCGGTCTGCGCGTCCAGGCGGCCGTGATACAGGCCACAGCGGCGCGCGCTGTCGATTTTCACCAGCGTGACGTGGCCTTCCAGCGTCGGCTCGGCGCTGCGCACGCCGCTGCGGTTTTCACCGACCACGAACACGTCCGCGCCCACCGGCAGCAGCGCCAGGAGGTTGCACAGCTGGAATTGCGCTTCCTGCTTGCTCTTCGGCCAGTAGTACACCAGCGTGTCGCAGTCGGCGACGAAAGCGGGATCGACGGTCAAACCGAACTGCACGTTATCGCCCATCGTCCGGTTCAGTAACTGCCAGTGATGGTATTGCTGTGTGTGGACGCGCACGTCCGCGGCCTCGAATTGGGCCGGCAGGCTGTCCTGCAGGTCGCCGGCAAACAGCACGCGGCGTTCGATAAATTCATCACTGTGGCGCAGCATGACTTCACTGGCGGGGGTTAATGCAGACATCAGATATTGGCTCCTGGAAATGAGACCGGGGATTATAGAGCTTTGTGGCGATATGTTCGACGGGTTTGTTGGCGCGGGCTGCGCGGGTTTGTTAGCATAGCGCGGCGCATGGCAGGCATGGCGCACCACAACGGGTAGGAATCGGCATGGCATCAAAACGCGACTGGCTGTTACAACAACTGGGTATTACGCAGTGGACATTGCGCCGCCCGGGCGTGTTGCAGGGCGAAGTGGCGGTCAGTCTGCCGCCCGAGACGCGCCTGCTGGTGGTGGCGCAGACGCTGCCGGCGCCCGACGATCCGCTGTTTTGCGACGTGCTGCGCAGCCTGGGGCTGACGCCGGCGCAAACTTACAGCCTGACGCCGGAACAGGTGGCGATGCTGCCTGCAGAGACCGCATGCAACAGTTGGCGGCTGGGCGTGGCGGAGCCGCTCGCGGTCGCCGGCGCGCAGCTACACAGCCCGGCGCTGGCCGAGCTTTCTCAAGACGCGGGGGCCAAACGCGCCCTCTGGCAGCAGATTTGTCATCATGAACACGATTTCTACCCTGACGGCGGCCGACCTGGCCACGGCCTTCACCATTGAGCAAGCCAGCCACGCTTTCCCCTGGACGGAAACCACCTTTGCCAGCAATCAGGGCGATCGCTACCTTAACCTGAAGCTGAGCGCCGATGGGGAGATGGCGGGGTTCGCCATCACGCAGATCGTGCTGGACGAAGCCACGCTGTTCAACATCGCCATTCATCCGCAGCACCAGCGCCGGGGCTTTGGCCGCCTGCTGCTCAACGCGTTGATCGAACAGCTGGAGAGCCGCGGCGTGGTCACGCTGTGGCTGGAAGTCCGCGCCTCCAACCAGGCGGCGATCGCGCTGTATGAAGATCTCGGTTTCAACGAAGTCACCGTGCGCCGCAATTATTACCCGAGCGCCCACGGCCGCGAAGATGCGATCGTGATGGCGCTGCCGCTGGGGTAATCAGCCCGGTCGGAAAAAGCATTGATTGTCACCGGTTGGCAAATCGGCGAAAATGCCCGGCTGTTATCTTTTATTCACCGCTTTGCCCGGCGCCGCGATCGGCGCGTTCTGATGATGTCGCAGGGCGGACTAACCGTAGAACCTGAAAACCATGTCTCCTAGTGAATTTGCCCGCGAAGTCTCCAAAAGAAGAACTTTCGCCATCATCTCGCACCCCGATGCCGGTAAAACCACCATTACCGAAAAAGTGCTGCTGTTCGGACAGGCGATCCAGACCGCCGGTACGGTAAAAGGCCGCGGCTCCAGCCAGCACGCCAAATCCGACTGGATGGAAATGGAAAAGCAGCGTGGGATCTCGATCACCACCTCGGTGATGCAGTTCCCGTATCGCGACAGCCTGGTCAACCTGCTGGACACCCCGGGGCACGAAGACTTCTCCGAAGATACGTATCGCACACTGACCGCGGTCGACTGCTGTCTGATGGTGATCGACGCCGCCAAGGGCGTTGAGGATCGCACCCGCAAGCTGATGGAAGTCACCCGCCTGCGCGACACGCCGATCCTGACCTTCATGAACAAGCTGGACCGCGACATCCGCGATCCGATGGAGGTGATGGATGAAGTCGAACGCGAACTGAAGATCGCCTGTTCGCCCATCACCTGGCCGATCGGCTGCGGCAAGCTGTTCAAGGGCGTTTACCACCTGTACAAGGATGAAACCTACCTGTACCAGACCGGTAAAGGCCATACCATTCAGGAAGTGCGCATCGTCAAGGGCCTGAACAACCCAGAGCTGGATGCGGCGGTGGGCGAAGATCTGGCGGCGCAGCTGCGCGATGAGCTGGAATTGGTGCAGGGCGCTTCTCACGAGTTCGATCAGGAGGCTTTCCTGAGCGGCGAGCTGACGCCGGTGTTCTTCGGTACCGCACTCGGCAACTTCGGCGTGGATCATATGCTGGATGGCCTGGTGGCCTGGGCGCCGGCGCCGATGCCGCGCAAAACCGACACCCGCGAAGTGACGGCGGCGGAAGAGAAATTCACCGGCTTTGTGTTCAAGATCCAGGCCAACATGGATCCGAAGCACCGCGACCGCGTGGCCTTTATGCGCGTGGTTTCCGGCCGTTATGAGAAGGGCATGAAGCTGCGCCAGGTGCGCACCGGCAAAGACGTGGTGATCTCCGACGCGCTGACCTTTATGGCCGGCGACCGTTCGCACGTGGAAGAAGCCTACCCGGGCGACATCATCGGTCTGCACAACCATGGCACCATTCAGATCGGCGATACCTTCACCCAGGGTGAAGACATGAAGTTCACCGGCATCCCGAACTTCGCGCCGGAACTGTTCCGCCGCATTCGCCTGCGCGATCCGCTGAAGCAGAAACAGTTGCTGAAGGGGCTGGTGCAGCTGTCCGAAGAAGGCGCGGTGCAGGTATTCCGCCCGATCGCCAACAACGATCTGATCGTCGGCGCGGTCGGCGTGTTGCAGTTCGACGTGGTGGTGGCGCGCTTGAAGAGCGAGTACAACGTGGAAGCGTTGTACGAGTCGGTTAACGTGTCGACCGCTCGCTGGGTCGAGTGCGACGACGTGAAGAAGTTCGAAGAGTTCAAGCGCAAGAACGAGATCAACCTGGCGCTGGACGGTGGGGACAACCTGTCCTACATCGCGCCGACCATGGTGAACCTCAACCTGACGCAGGAACGTTATCCTGACGTGACCTTCCGCAAAACCCGCGAACACTGATCAATCGGCAGGGCGCCCGGTGCGCCCTGCACGCTCCTCCCACCCTAACCGCGCTAATTAATAAACCTTACTCATATTTTACCCTGCGAACCGATGTCGCCAGGCGGCGTTCGTTCGGCCTGCATTTTCCGTCTGATGGTCTATCTTTAACAGGATGTTCGCACATTGCTTGAGAGTAAATCACTGAAATACGTTGCTTGTTTGGTGAGTTATTCTGATGTGTTGCCGATAGGAGACAGTTAGTGTCTTTAAATATCAATAAGATAGGTATGTTTCAGTTTTGTGTGGCTTAGTCTGTCGTCAATAGACGACAGTTTGTTGATTAAAAATCCAACTGAAAAATTTTTATCTTTGATAAATAAGGTGTTTTTTGGATTGGCACGGCCGTTGCAAGACTCCTGTCGTGAACGCTTAATCGTATAGCGATGATGAAGTATTTACCGAGAGGCCGCGTGAAGGCGGCTGAAGGGTTCCGGCGCTCTGGCGCTGCGAGCCCCCAACAAAAGGAAGAGATCGATGAAAAAGACCAAATTTGCACACTCGCTGATGGCTGTTGTTTTGGGTTCTGCTCTGGTGAGCGGCACTGCACTGGCCGAAGACAGCCTGTTAAACAAGGCGTCTAACGCCGCGGATAGTGCCGGTGCCAAAATCGATAGCTCCATGAAAAAAGTTGACGGTTACATGGATGACAGCGCGATAACGGCTAAAGTTAAAAGTGCGTTGGTGGAAGATAAGACCATCAAAAGCGCTGACATTTCGGTGAAAACCGAAAAAGGCGCCGTGATCCTGAGCGGCTTTGTCGGCAGCCAGGCGCAGGCGGAACATGCGGTCGCGGTTGCCGGTAAGGTGGAAGGCGTCAAGACCGTCAGCGACAAGCTGCACGTGAAGGACGAAGCCAACCAGTCGATCAAATCGTATGCCGGCGACACTGCCACCACCAGCGAGCTGAAAGCCAAGCTGCTGGCCGATGACATCGTGCCGTCGCGCAATGTGAAAGTGGAAACCACCGATGGCGTGGTGCAGCTTTCCGGTGAGGTGAAAACGCAGGCGCAGTCTGAGCGTGCCGAAAGCATCGCCAAGGCCATCGACGGCGTGAAAAGCGTGAAAAACGACCTGGTGGTCAAGCCGTAATCCCGCCAGGCGCCCGTAACAAGTAACAACAAGCCGCATCTGTCGGGCCGTGAAGGCGGCCCGACGTGTACCACCAAAAAAAGAAACTGATTTGCCGTCGACGTCCCGCTGTCGGGGCGGCAGACAGCAGAGAATTTTTTCACAATGGTAAGGAGAAGCTTATGTTTCGTTGGGGCATTATCTTTTTAGTCATCGCGCTTATCGCTGCGGCACTGGGATTCGGTTCGCTGGCGGGCACCGCCGCCTGGGCCGCCAAGGTGGTGTTCGTTGTCGGCATCATCCTGTTCCTGGTCAGCCTGTTCACCGGCCGTCGGCGCCCTTAGCCGGCCGGCATTTTCCCGTAAACTGTAACAAAGCTTAATTCCTTTTCTCACCTCGGGGAGGGCCGGCCATGAACAGCGACATCATCGTCGGGCGCTGGAAACAGCTGAAAGGCCAGGTATGGCAGGCGTGGGCCGAATGGTCCGGCAGCGATTGCGCCTGGCTGGCCGGCAGCAACGATTTCCTCGCCGGTGTACTGCAAGAGGATTACGGAAGAGAGCGAGACGCGGTATCCTCGGAGAAAACGTCTCACTGAGGATGCCAAGTTGGGATACAGAATACCCATCACGCTCGGCAATATAGAACCGCTGGCGTCTAAACCCTTTCGGCCAGGCAAGATGGCGCTGGTCTGCGAAGGCGGCGGCCAGCGCGGCATTTTCACCGCCGGCGTGCTGGACGAGTTTCAGCGCGCGGGCTTTAACCCTTTCGATCTGCTGATCGGCACATCGGCCGGCGCTCAGAATCTGTCTGCCTATATCTGTGGGCAGATGGGCTACGCGCGCCGGGTGATCACCCGTTACACCACTTCGGCACAGTTCTTCAATCCGCTGCGCTTCGTGCGCGGCGGGCATCTGATCGATCTCGATTGGCTGGTTGATACGGCGGCGGCGCAGATGCCGCTGGCGATGGACGTGGCGGAACAGCACTTTATCGACGGGCGCGAATTCCTGCTGTGCGCCTGCCGCAGCGACGATTTCGAACCGGCCTATCTGCCGGCGCAGCGCGAACGCTGGCTGCCGGCCATCAAGGCGTCCAGCGCCATTCCCGGCTTCTACCGTCAGGGCGTGGAGTTGGACGGCGTCAGCTATCAGGACGGCGGCATCAGCGATGCGATTCCGGTGGAAGAGGCCTATCGCCGCGGCGCCGACACCATCGTGGTGATCCGCACCGTGCCTTCGCAAATGTACTACACCCCGCAGTGGATGAAGCGTATGGAGCATTGGCTGAGCGACAGCAGCCTGCAGCAGATGGTGCGCATCCTGCAGCATCATGAGCAAAGCTATCACCGCATCCAGCGCTTTATCGAGAAGCCGCCGGGCAAGCTGCGTATCTTCGAGATCTTCCCGCCTAAGCCGCTGGCCAGCAATGCGCTGGGCAGCCGACTGGGGGCGCTCAATCAGGATTATCACCTGGGGCGCCGCTGCGGCCGCTACTTCCTGGCCACCGTCGGCCAGTGGATGGCGCAGCAGGAACCGGACGGCATAAAGGTGCGAAAATCGCTGTCGCGCCGCCTGATCCAGCCCGAGAATGTCAGAATGCCTTCGCCGATCGTGACCGACATCGCCATGTCGCCCGATCTCACGGCGCAGCCGGAGGCTGCGGTGGCGGCGCCGAAACTCATTCTGCCGGGCGATCTGCCGCCGGGTGAAGGGGGCGCGCTGTGAGCTACGCCTTTACCGACACCCACTGCCATTTCGATTTCCCACCCTTTACCGGACACGAGGCCGAAAGCCTGACGCGGGCGGCAAGCGCCGGCGTGCAGCGCATCATCGTCCCGACGGTCACTGCCGATCGCTTTGCGCGGGTGCTGCGGCTGGCGCAGGATCACGCGCCGCTGTTCGCCGCGCTGGGGCTGCACCCGCTGTATATCGCGCAGCATCATGAGCCGCAGCTGGAACAGTTGGCGGCGCTGTTGGCCGAACGGCCGCGCAAGCTGGTGGCGGTGGGGGAGATTGGGCTCGATCTGTATATGGACAACCCGCAGTTCGAGCGCCAGCAAAGCGTGCTGTTGGCCCAGCTGAGGCTGGCGAAACAGCATGACCTGCCGGTGATCCTGCACTCGCGCCGCACCCACGATCAGCTGGCCGCGGCGCTGCGGCGCATGCAACTGCCGCGCCGCGGCGTGGTGCACGGCTTCGCCGGCAGCCTGTCGCAGGCGCAGGCGTTTATCCGCCTCGGCTATTACATCGGCGTGGGCGGCACCATCACCTATGAGCGGGCGCAGAAAACGCGCGGCGTGATGGCGCAACTGCCGCTTGAGGCGCTGCTGCTGGAGACGGATGCGCCGGACATGCCGCTGGCCGGCTATCAGGGGCAGCCGAATCGCCCCGAGCGCGCCGCCGAGGTGTTTCACACGCTTTGCGCGCTGCGGCCGGAACCGGCCGACGAGATCGCCGCTCACCTGCAACGCAATACCCAGTCACTGTTTGCCATGCCGGATTGATGGGTTTATAACGTGACCTGCGTCACGTTATAAGATTTTCATTTGCGTCTCGTTGTATACATTTGTGACATAAATCGGTGCGAGGGTGACCTCGCTCAGTATAATCCCCCCGAAACTCTCCAATAGCAGACCTCTCTTCATGAGCAGGGATGTATTTTATTTTTTGCAACAGGGAAACTTTGCATGCAACTCATCATGAGTCTGGTCGGTATGGCGGTGCTGATCGCCATTGCGGTGCTGCTCTCCAGCAACCGTCGGGCCATCAAATTGCGTACCGTCGTGTGGGCGTTCATCATTCAGGTCGGCATCGGCGCGCTGGTGCTGTACGTGCCGCTGGGCCGCAGCATCCTCGGCAGTATGTCTAACGGCGTGGCAAACGTTATCGCCTACGGCAATCAGGGCATTTCGTTCATTTTCGGCGGGCTGGTGTCCGACAAGATGTTCGAGGTGTTCGGCGGCGGCGGCTTCGTGTTCGCGCTGCGCGTCCTGCCGGTGATCGTGTTCTTCTCCTCGCTGATTGCGGTGCTGTACTACCTCGGCATCATGCAGTTGGTGATCCGCGTGCTGGGCGGCGGCCTGCACAAGCTGCTGGGCACCTCGCGCACCGAATCGCTGTCGGCGACCGCCAACATTTTCGTCGGCCAGACCGAAGCGCCGCTGGTGGTGCGCCCCTATATCGCCACCATGAGCCAGTCAGAACTGTTCGCCGTGATGTGCGGCGGCCTGGCTTCGGTAGCCGGTTCGGTGTTGGCGGGGTACGCGCAGATGGGCGTGCCGCTGGAATACCTGATCGCCGCATCCTTCATGGCCGCGCCGGGCGGGCTGCTGTTCGCCAAGCTGATGGTGCCGGAAACCGAGCAGACCCACGATAAAGACGATGCGATGAAGCTGATCGCCGAAGAGGATCGTCCGGCCAACGTGATCGATGCGGCGGCTTCCGGCGCGGCTTCCGGCATGCAGCTGGCGCTGAACGTCGGTGCGATGCTGCTGGCGTTTATCGCGCTGATCGCCTTGCTTAACGGCATTCTCGGCGGTATCGGCGGCTGGTTCGATTATCCGCAGCTGTCGCTTGAGCTGATCCTCGGCTGGGTGTTCTCACCGATCGCCTTCCTGATCGGCGTGCCGTGGAGCGAAGCGATGACCGCCGGTTCGTTCATCGGACAGAAGATCATCGTCAACGAGTTCGTCGCCTACATGAACTTCGGCGCCTATCTGCGCCCGGATGACGTGGTGGCGGCGGAAGGCCTGCAGGTACTGTCGACGCACACCAAGGCGATCATCTCCTTCGCGTTGTGCGGCTTCGCCAACCTCTCCTCGGTGGCGATCCTGCTGGGTGGTCTGGGCAGCATGGCGCCCAACCGTCGCCACGACATCGCGCGCTTCGGTCTGAAGGCCGTGGCGGCGGGCACGCTGTCCAACTTGATGAGTGCCACCATCGCCGGCTTCTTCCTGGCGCTGTAAGCCATCACGGAGCCCGCGACGGCGCGACCGATCGCGGGACTCCGCCTATACTCTAAGCAACGCGGGTGCTTGCCGCATCCGCGATCTTCAGCCGCTTCTTTAGCGAATTTGTGAACGATATCGCGTTATTTTGTGATGTTCTTCACATATAATTCCGGTCTGTTACAGTGCTATTTCATATAGTGTGACGATGAACGCGAATCGCCTGCGGCATTCGTGTTCAAATAGCTATTACTGGCCGGCCGCAAGGCGGGTGGCCATGTGCGGTGAGAAGGATCTCAGTTGCCGCCGCGGGAACGCCGTTCCCCAGCGCTATCTTCATGGAACCAAGTCCGCTCGCCAACACCCAGGTACTCAGTTGGAGAGTTTTATGACCGAATTAACCGCAGCAGCGCAACGTGCGCTGAACTTGATGGATTTAACCACGCTGAATGATGATGACACCGACGAGAAAGTGATCGCGCTCTGTCGTCAGGCCAACAGCCCGGCCGGCCACACGGCGGCCATCTGCATCTACCCGCGTTTTATCCCGGTGGCGCGTAAGGCGCTGCGCGAGCAAGGCACGCCGGACATCCGCATCGCCACCGTGACCAACTTCCCGCATGGCAATGACGATATCGACATCGCGCTGGCGGAAACCCGCGCGGCGATCGCCTATGGCGCGGATGAAGTGGACGTGGTGTTCCCATACCGCGCGCTGATCGCCGGCAACGAACAGGTCGGCTTCGAGCTGGTGAAACAGTGCAAGCAGGCTTGCCAGGCGGCCAACGTGTTGCTGAAAGTGATCATCGAAACCGGTGAGCTGAAACAGGCCGATTTGATCCGCAAGGCGTCCGAGATCGCCATCAAGGCCGGGGCGGACTTTATCAAGACCTCCACCGGCAAGGTGCCGGTCAACGCCACCCTGGAGAGCGCCGAGCTGATGATGTCGGTGATCCGCGATATGGGCGTGGCGAAGACGGTGGGCTTCAAGCCGGCCGGCGGCGTGCGCACCGCGGAAGACGCGCTGCATTATCTGCAACTTGCCGATCGTATTCTGGGCGAAGGGTGGGCCGATGCGCGGCATTTCCGCTTTGGCGCTTCCAGCCTGCTGGCCAGCTTGCTGACCGCGCTGGGCCACCAGACCCAGACCGCCGGCGGCGGCTACTGATCGATTTCGTTGGCGGGCGCCAGGCGCGCCCGTCTGCACCGACTCTCGGCGACACAGGGGGATGCCTTGTTCCTGGCTCAAGAAATTATTCGTAAGAAACGCGACGGCCAGCCGTTAAGCGAAGCGGAAATCCGCTTTTTCATCAACGGCATTCGCGACAACGTGGTGTCGGAAGGGCAGATCGCCGCGCTGGCGATGACCATTTATTTCCATGACATGAGCATGCCGGAGCGCGTGGCGCTCACCATGGCGATGCGCGATTCCGGCACCGTGCTGGACTGGAAGAGTTTGGCGCTGAATGGCCCGATCGTTGACAAGCATTCGACCGGCGGCGTGGGTGACGTGACCTCGCTGATGCTCGGCCCGATGGTGGCGGCCTGCGGCGGCTATGTGCCGATGATCTCCGGCCGCGGCCTGGGGCATACCGGCGGCACGCTGGACAAACTGGAAGCCATTCCGGGCTTCAATATTTTCCCGGACGATAACGCCTTCCGCAAAATCATTCAGGACGTCGGCGTGGCGATCATCGGCCAGACCAGTTCGCTGGCGCCGGCGGACAAGCGTTTTTACGCCACCCGCGACATCACCGCCACCGTGGATTCGATCCCGCTGATCACCGCCTCTATTCTGGCCAAGAAACTGGCGGAAGGGCTGGATGCGCTGGTGATGGACGTGAAGGTTGGCTCGGGCGCCTTTATGCCGACCTATGCCCTGTCGCAAGATTTGGCGCAGGCGATCGTCGGCGTGGCCAACGGCGCGGGCTGCAAGACCACCGCGCTGCTGACCGACATGAACCAGGTGCTGGCTTCCAGCGCCGGCAACGCGGTGGAAGTGCGCGAAGCGGTACGCTTCCTGACCGGCGAATACCGCAACCCGCGCCTGCTGGAAGTGACGCTGGCGCTGTGCGTGGAGATGCTGCTGTCCGGCGGCCTGGCGCAAGACGAGGCCGATGCGCGCGCCAAGCTGCAGGCGGTGCTGGACAACGGCAAAGCGGCTGAGGTGTTTGGCCGCATGGTGGCGGCGCAGCAAGGGCCGATAGACTTCGTCGAACGTTATGATAGCTATCTGCCGGCGGCAACGCTGAGCAAGCCGGTGTATGCTGAAAAGCCGGGCATCATCAGCGCCATGGATACCCGCGCGCTGGGTATGGCGGTGGTGTCGCTGGGCGGCGGCCGCCGCCGGGCGAGCGACGCCATCGATTACAGCGTTGGCCTGACCGAGGTAGCGCGTCTGGGCGATAAGGTGGATACCCAGCAACCGCTGGCGATGATCCACGCCAACGATGAAGAGAGCTGGCAGCTGGCGGCCGATGCGGTGCGCAGCGCAATGACGCTGAGCGACAAGGCGCCGGAGGCGACGCCGGTGGTGTATAAGCGCATCACTCAAGCGTGATGACCCTCGTCTTTCAAGCCGTAGCGTTGTTGGCTGCACGCGTGCACCCCAGTCACTTACTTGAGTAAGCTCCTGGGGATACACGCGCTAGCCGCCTAGCTACAACTTGAAATCCATTGGGTATAAATTTAGAGAATAAGGGCGATTGCAGTTTTGCGGTCGCAATAGCGTGAGAACACGCAGGAGAGCACAGATGAAACGCACATTTATTATGGTATTGGACTCCTTCGGCATCGGCGCCAGCGAAGACGCCGAACGTTTTGGCGACCAGGGGTCCGACACCCTGGGCCACATCGCCGAGGTTTGCGCGCGCGGTGAAGCCAACGTGGGCCGCCAGGGCCCGCTGACGCTGCCTAACCTGAGCCGTCTGGGCCTCGGCAAAGCGGCGGAGGAGTCCACCGGCAACTTCCCGCAGGGGCTGGATCGCAACGCCGACATCATCGGTGCTTACGCTTACGCCAGCGAGCTCTCTTCCGGTAAAGACACGCCGTCGGGCCACTGGGAAATCGCCGGCGTGCCGGTGCTGTTCGACTGGGGCTACTTCAAGGACGAGCACAACAGCTTCCCGCAGGCGCTGCTGGACAAACTGGTCGAACGCGCCAATCTGCCGGGCTACCTGGGCAACTGCCACTCATCCGGCACCGTGATCCTCGATCAGCTGGGCGAAGAGCACATGAAAACCGGCAAGCCGATTTTCTACACCTCCGCCGACTCGGTGTTCCAGATCGCCTGCCATGAAGAAACCTTCGGCCTGGATCGTCTGTATGAGCTGTGCGAAATCGCGCGTGAAGAGCTGACCGAAGGCGGTTACAACATCGGTCGCGTGATCGCGCGTCCGTTCGTCGGCGATAAGCCGGGCCACTTCCAGCGCACCGGCAACCGCCACGATCTGGCGGTAGAGCCGCCGGCGCCGACCGTGCTGAAAAAGCTGGTGGACGAGAAGGGCGGCGAAGTGGTGTCGATCGGTAAAATCGCCGACATCTACGCCAACGTCGGTATCACCAAGAAGGTGAAGGCGACCGGCATCGATGCTCTGTTTGACGCGACCCTGATTGAAATGGAAAAGGCCGGCGACAACACCATCGTGTTCACCAACTTCGTGGACTTCGACTCCTCTTACGGCCACCGCCGCGACGTGGCGGGCTACGCCGCCGCGCTGGAGCTGTTCGACCGCCGCCTGCCGGAGCTGCTGAAGCTGGTGAAAGACGAAGATATCATCATCTTCACCGCCGACCACGGCTGCGACCCGACCTGGCCGGGCACCGACCACACCCGCGAGCACATCCCGGTGCTGGTTTACGGTCCGAAAGTGAAACCGGGTTCGCTGGGCCACCGCGAGACCTTCGCCGACATCGGCCAGACCGTCGCCAATTATTTTGGCCTGTCGCCGATGGATTACGGTAAGACCATGTTCTAAGCCCTGTCTTTCAAGCCGCAGCGTTGTTAGCTTCACGCGTGAACCCCAGTCGCTTACTCAAGTAAGTTCCTGGGGATTCACCCGCTAGCTGCCTGGCTGCAACTCGAAATTCAAGGCTTGGATGTTTGACGTTTTTATTAAATAAGATTTCTAAAGGAAGAAAATTATGGCTACGCCGCACATTAATGCTGAGATGGGTGATTTCGCTGACGTAGTACTGATGCCGGGCGACCCGCTGCGCGCAAAATACATCGCCGAAACCTTCCTGGAAGGCGCGGTGGAAGTGAACAACGTGCGCGGCATGTTGGGCTTCACCGGCACCTACAAAGGCCGCCGCATCTCCGTAATGGGCCACGGCATGGGCATCCCGTCCTGCTCCATCTATGCGCGCGAGCTGATTGCCGAATTCGGCGTGAAGAAGATCATTCGCGTGGGTTCCTGCGGCGCGGTGCGTGACGATATCAAACTGCGTGACGTGGTGATCGGCATGGGCGCGTGCACCGACTCCAAGGTGAACCGTCTGCGCTTCAAGGATAACGACTACGCGGCGATCGCCGACTTCGACATGGTGCGCAACGCGGTCGACGCGGCGGCGGCGCAGGGCATCCCGGCGCGCGTGGGCAACATCTTCTCCGCCGATCTGTTCTACACCCCGGATCCGGACATGTTCCAGGTGATGAAGAAGTACGGCATCCTGGGCGTGGAAATGGAAGCGGCCGGCATCTACGGCGTGGCGGCGGAGCTGTACGAAGAGTTCGGCTGTAAGGCGCTGACCATCTGCACCGTGTCCGACCACATCCTGCGTCACGAAGCGACCACGGCGGCGGAACGCCAGACCACCTTTAACGAAATGATCGTTATCGCGCTGGAATCCGTGCTGCTGGGCGACAAAGCGTAATACCGCGGCGGGCGTCGTCATGGCGCCCGCCCGTCAATCTATTCATTCCGCACGGCCGTTTTTGGCTAACGCTTTACCTTTCAATTGATTATGGGTGTAGCCGTTACGGGCAATCTATTCACTGAAAGGACAATAAAACGGCGAGAACGCATTCAGCGCCTGGCCTGAGTTACTCCTTCTTCGGCGCTTCCTGCTTTATCTCCGGCGCATCCTCTTCGTCGTCTTCCACCGTATTGCCTTCTTCCAGTGGCGTGTTGGCGGTCAACAGGTACGGCGACTGCTGCCAGCGGCTGCGGCGGTGTTGCAGCAGGGTACGCGCCAGAATGATGCCGATCGCCAGCGCCAGCAGGATCATCAGGCGCAGCAGGTTGGTGGTGTTGTCCACCTGTTTGGATTCGGTCGCCAGCACGTGGGTGTCGAGGGTGATGCGGATAAAGCCGATCGGGCCGTCTTTGCCCTGAATGGATTCGACCAACTGGTGGTTGAAGTAGCTGCCGGCGCGTTTGCCGTCGAGCGACAGGCGATCGCGTATACTTATCTGCTCCCCGGCGTGGGAGACCAGCGTGCCGTCCAACTGATACACGCTGACGTCGAGAATGCGGCTGTGATCGGTGAGCTGCTTGAGGATGGCGTCGATGCGCGGGTTGTTGCCGTC
Source organism: Serratia sp. BNK-33-b (assembly GCF_048684565.1). Taxonomy (NCBI): domain Bacteria; kingdom Pseudomonadati; phylum Pseudomonadota; class Gammaproteobacteria; order Enterobacterales; family Yersiniaceae; genus Serratia; species Serratia sp. BNK-33-b. The sequence continues at coordinate 4,236,972 of NZ_JBLQTZ010000001.1, read as the reverse complement.
GTCGTCCAGCAGCGGCGCCAGGCTGTAGGCGACCTGTTTGGTCAGCGTCTGCGCCAGCTCTTCCACCTGCTCGGATCGCGCCATTTGGTGACTCAGGCTAAAATAAGAGGCGCCCTGCATCAGCAGCACCAGCAAAGCCAGGCAAATCAGGATAATAGCGGTGCGGTGCAGGCGAAATTTCAGTTTAGCGCGAGCCATGCAGGTTCCTTGGGCATCGGGGACACTTTATGTTGCCAGAACCGCTGGCGATAGGATAGCTTGATGCGTCGTTTTATCATGCAGCGTTTTTGTCCATTCAGGAGTCAATGATGTCAAACAGTCTGACCTATTGCGATCTTCCGGCGGAGATCTCTCAATGGCCGGGTCTTCCCCTTTCGCTCAGCGGCGACGAAGTGATGCCGCTGGACTACCGGGCGGGCAATACCGGGTGGCTGTTATACGGCAGGAAGCTGGACAAGGCGCGCATTACCCAATTCCAACGCAAGCTGGGCGCGGCGATGGTGATCGTCACCGCCTGGGGCGTGGACGACTATCAGGTGGTGCGCCTGGCGGGCACCTTGACGCCGCGCGCCAAGCTGTTGGCGGCGGAGAGCGGGCTGGACGTGGCGCCGCTCGGCAAGATCCCGCACCTGCGCACGCCGGGGCTGCTGGTGATGGACATGGATTCGACGGCGATCGAGATCGAATGCATCGACGAGATCGCCAAATTGGCGGGCGTCGGCGAGCAGGTGGCGGAAGTCACCGAACGCGCGATGCGCGGCGAGCTGGACTTTACCGCCAGCCTGCGCCAGCGCGTCGGCACGCTGAAAGGGGCCGATGCCAACATCCTCAAGCAGGTGCGCGACGAGCTGCCGTTGATGCCGGGGCTGACCAGCCTGGTGGGCAAGCTGCAGGCGATGGGCTGGCATGTGGCGATCGCCTCCGGCGGCTTCACCTACTACGCCGAATACCTGCGCAACCGGCTGCGGCTGGTGGCGGCGGCGGCCAATGAGCTGGAGATCCGCGACGGCAAGCTGACCGGCGAAGTGCTGGGGCCGGTGGTGGACGCGCAGTTCAAAGCCGACACGCTGCTGCGGCTGGCGGAGAAGCTGGAGATCCCGCTGGCGCAAACCGTGGCCATCGGCGACGGCGCCAACGATTTGAAAATGATGCAGGCGGCGGGGCTGGGCATCGCCTACCACGCCAAGCCGAAAGTGTATGAAAAAGCGCAGGTATCGATCCGGCATGCGGATCTGATGGGCGTGCTGTGTATTCTCACCGGCAGCCTGAAACACGAAGTGCGATAACGAAAGATTGAGGTAAGACGTGGCAAAAGCGGCAAAACGGGCATTTGTGTGCAATGAGTGCGGGGCGGACTATCCGCGTTGGCAGGGGCAGTGCAGCGCCTGTCAGGCCTGGAACACCATCACGGAAGTGCGTTTGGCCGCGTCGCCCGCAGCGGCGCGCAACGATCGCCTCAGCGGCTATGCCGGCGACGCCGGCGTCAGCAAGGTGCAGAAGCTGTCGGAAATCAGCCTGGAGGCGCTGCCGCGCTTCACCACCGGCTTTCTCGAGTTCGACCGCGTGCTGGGCGGCGGCGTGGTGCCCGGCAGCGCCATTCTGATCGGCGGCAACCCCGGCGCCGGCAAGAGCACCCTGTTGCTGCAGGTGTTGTGCAAGTTGTCCGAACAGATGAAAACCCTGTACGTCACCGGTGAGGAGTCGCTGCAGCAGGTGGCGATGCGCGCTCACCGTCTGGGGCTGCCGACCGGCGGCCTGAACATGCTGTCGGAAACCAGCATCGAGCAGATCTGCCTGATCGCTGAGCAGGAACAGCCGAAGCTGATGGTGATCGACTCGATTCAGGTGATGCACATGGCGGACATTCAGTCTTCGCCGGGCAGCGTGGCGCAGGTGCGGGAAACCGCCGCCTACCTGACGCGCTTCGCCAAGACGCGCGGCGTGGCGATCGTGATGGTCGGCCACGTCACCAAAGACGGCTCGCTGGCCGGGCCAAAAGTGCTGGAACACTGTATCGACTGTTCGGTGCTGCTGGACGGTGACGCCGATTCCCGCTTCCGCACCCTGCGCAGCCACAAGAACCGCTTCGGCGCGGTCAACGAGCTGGGGGTGTTCGCCATGACCGAACAGGGGCTGCGCGAAGTGAGCAACCCTTCGGCTATCTTCCTCAGCCGCGGCGATGAAGTCACCTCCGGCAGCTCGGTGATGGTGGTGTGGGAAGGCACCCGGCCGCTGCTGGTGGAGATCCAGGCGCTGGTGGATCATTCGATGATGTCCAACCCGCGCCGCGTGGCGGTGGGCCTGGAGCAGAACCGGTTGGCGATCCTGCTGGCGGTGCTGCACCGGCACGGCGGGCTGCAGATGTCGGATCAGGACGTGTTCGTCAACGTGGTCGGCGGGGTGAAGGTCAGCGAGACCAGCGCCGACCTGGCGCTGCTGATGTCGCTGGTCTCAAGCCTGCGCGATCGGCCGCTGCCGAACGATCTGGTGGTGTTCGGCGAAGTGGGGCTGGCGGGGGAGATCCGCCCGGTGCCGAGCGGCCAGGAGCGCATCTCCGAAGCGGCCAAGCACGGCTTCAAGCGCGCCATCGTGCCGCACGGCAATATGCCGAAAAAGCCGCCGGCCAACATGCAGGTGTTCGGGGTCAAGAAGCTGGCGGACGCGCTGGACGTGCTGGAAGGGTTTTATTAATGTCGCCGACGGCGAGCAAGATATGCTATTTTGTTTAGCATATTAAACGGAGGTGGCCATGCCGCAATTTGATTACCTGAAGACGTCCATCAAGCAAAAGGGCTGCACGCTGCAGCAGGTGGCGGATGCCAGCGGCATGACCAAGGGCTATCTGAGCCAGCTTTTGAACGACAAAATCAAAAGCCCGAGCGCGCAAAAACTTGAGGCGCTGCACCGTTTTCTCGGGCTGGAGTTCCCGCGTAAAGAGGTTAAAGTCGGCGTGGTGTTTGGTAAATTTTACCCGCTGCATACCGGCCACATCTATCTGATCCAGCGCGCCTGCAGCCAGGTGGACGAGTTGCACGTTATTTTGTGCCACGACGAACCTCGCGACCGCGAGCTGTTCGAGAACAGTTCAATGTCGCAACAGCCGACGGTCAGCGATCGCCTGCGCTGGCTGCTGCAGACCTTCAAGTACCAGAAAAACATCCATATCCACTCGTTCGACGAGCAGGGCATCGAACCCTATCCGCACGGCTGGAACGTGTGGAGCGACGGCATGAAGGCCTTTATGGAACAGAAGGGCATCGTACCGAGCTTCATTTATTCCAGCGAAGCGCAGGATGCGCCGCGCTACCGCGAGCATCTGGGCATCGAAACCATTTTGGTCGATCCAGAGCGTTCGTTCATGAACATCAGCGGCAATCAGATCCGCCAGGATCCATTCCGCTATTGGGACTACATCCCGACCGAGGTGAAGCCGTTCTTCGTGCGCACCGTGGCGATCCTCGGCGGCGAGTCGAGCGGCAAATCGACGCTGGTCAACAAGCTGGCCAACATCTTCAACACCACCAGCGCCTGGGAATATGGCCGCGATTACGTGTTCTCGCACCTGGGCGGCGACGAGATGGCGCTGCAATACTCCGACTACGACAAAATTGCCCTCGGGCAGGCGCAATACGTGGATTTCGCGGTCAAGTACGCCAACAAGGTGGCGTTTATCGATACCGATTTCGTCACCACCCAGGCGTTTTGCAAAAAGTACGAGGGGCGTGAACACCCCTTTGTGCAGGCGCTGATCGACGAATACCGTTTCGATCTGGTGATCCTGCTGGAAAACAACACGCCGTGGGTGGCGGATGGCCTGCGCAGCCTCGGCAGCACCGCCGATCGTCTGGCGTTCCAGCGCCTGCTGGAGGAAATGCTGCGCGCCAACGACATCGAGTATGTGCACGTTGAGTCCAGCGATTACGAAGAGCGTTTTCTGCGCTGCGTCGAGCTGGTGCAACAGTTGCTGGCGGCGGACGCCGGCCGGTTGGCGAACGCGCCCGCCCAGCATCACGCCGCAGGCTGAGAAAATTAGCGGAATGTGCGGTCGCGGCGGCAGAAACGGCCGCCCGGGCGCATATTTAACGGCTTGTTTAAACATGGTTCATTCGACAGCGACTACGGTAAGATTTTCTTTACAATAACGCTCAGAAGAAGACATGTCTTATCGCTTGCTCGCTCTTTGGTTGGTCTGCTATGCCGCAGCCTGGACGCTGCTGACTGTTCATCTCGATCCTACCCTGCCTTACGACGCCGTCGAGGCGCTCAACTGGGGCCTCAACGGCGAGTGGGGCTCACCGAAAAACCCGTGGCTGGTCGGGGCGGCGATGCAGCCGGCGATCGGGTTCTCGTGGCTGCCGCTGAACCTGTACTGGTATGGCGGGCACTTCATCGCCATCGCCATCGGCATGCTGGGTGTCTGGCTGTTGGCGCGCCGGCTGAGCGGCAGCACCTCGCTGGCCTGGATGGCGCTGTTGACGCTCAACCTGTCCGGCATCATCAATTTCGACATCATTCCCTACAACGACAATTACCTGTTGGTGATGCTGTGGCCGTGGATGGCGCTGTTTTTCCACCTGGCTATTTCGCGTTCGGCCAACTGGTGGCCGGCCTTCGCGTTGGCCGCCGGGCTGGCGATGATGGCGAAGTACTCGACCTTCGCCTTTGTCTATTTCGCTGCGCTGTCGACGCTATTCGTGCCGCAGATCCGCCGCTGCTATCGCCAGCCGCAGTTCTATCTGGCGGTGGCGATCTGGTTGGCGCTGGTGCTGCCGAACGTGTTCTGGTTGTGGAACCACGACTTTGCCGCCTTCAAGTGGGTGGATTCGCAGATCAAGATGCAGCTCAACCTCGATATGCTGCAGTCGCTGCTGCTGGTGTTCTATCCGTCGCTGGTGCTGTGGGGGATCCTGCGGCGTAGCGGGGCGGTGCTGGCCTGGCCACCGGCGTTGCCGATGCGGGTGTTGCTGTGGGTCTATCTGTTGCCGCTCGGCATCATTACCTTCTGGTTCTCTTTCAACGTCGGCGGCCGGCTGACCGAATGGCTGCAGCCTTTCTTCATGCTGGCGCCCGCGCTGCTGGTCGGTTGCGTGCGCCAGCCGCCGGTGCGTTCGCTGCGCGCGGCAACCATTGGGCTGATGTGTGCGGCGCTGGCGGTCTATCTGGGGTATGCCGCGGTGATGCTGGGCAACGTGCGCAACGCCGGTCAGAAAATGGTGGGTATCAAGGCGTTCAGCGCCGGGGTGGAGCGGCAGTGGCAAGAGCGGTATGGCGTTGAACTGCGCTACGTCGGCGGCGAATACCTGTCGCAGTGGATGACGGTGTACGCCGGTTCCCGGCCGCGGACCATTACGCGTTGGTCCAATCATGCGCGGCCGAATATCTACAACGTCAACATCAGCTATCCGCAGATTGCGCAGCACGGCGTCGCCCTGTTCGGGCGGTTGGGTGAAGACTGCGCGCACAGCGACTTTGGCGGTGAGTTGGCCCACTGGCCGAAGATGCGCCTCGATTGGCAGCAGACGCTGACCTTCCGCGCCGATCCGCAGAGCGACGAGCAGATGCTGTGCGTCGGCTTCGTTCGTCCGCAGTAACGGCGGCGCGCTGCGCCGCCGCGATTCAGGCTCAGTAAGCGATGACCAGCTTGCCTTGCATATGGCCGCCGAGCAGCTGTTGATGCGCGGCGGTCAGCGTGTCTACCGACAGCCCGTGCAGGGTTTCGCTCAGCGTGGTGCTCAGCTTGCCCTCGTCCAGCAGCTGCGCCACCTGCTGCAGGATCTTGCCCTGCTGCGCGATATCCGGGGTGGTGAACATGCTGCGGGTGAACATGAACTCCCAGTGCAGCGCGGCGCTTTTCAGCTTCAGCGCGTTTTGATCCAACGGCTGCGCGTTCTCAACGATGGTGCAGATATGGCCGAGCGGCGCGATCAGTTCGGCCATCGCCGGCCAGTGGCCGTCGGTATCGTTCAGACACAGGATGTAATCCACCTGCTCGATGCCGTGCTGCGCCAGGTTGCCCTTCAGATCGCGGTAGTCCACCACCAGATCGGCGCCGCGCTCACGGCACCAGGCGGCGGATTCAGGTCTTGATGCGGTGGCGATCACTTTCACCTTGCTGCGCAATGCGGCCAGCGGAATGGCCAGCGAGCCGACCCCGCCGGCGCCGCCGATGATCAGCAGCGTCTTGTGCTCCTGCGCGTCCTGAATGTTCAGGTGTTCGAACAGCGCCTCCCAGGCGGTGAGGGCGGTGAGCGGCATGGCGGCGGACTCGGCCCAGTTCAGGCTGCGCGGTTTGTGCGCGGCGATGCGTGAGTCGATCAGTTGGTGACTGCTGTTGCTGCCGGGGCGGGTGATGTCGCCGGCGTACCACACTTCATCGCCGGGCTTGAAGCCGCTGACGCTGCTGCCCACGCCCACCACGATGCCGCTGGCGTCCCAGCCGAGGACGCGCGGCTGCTGCAGGCCGCTTTTCTGCAGGCCGGCGTGCACTTTGGTGTCCACCGGGTTGACCGACGCCGCTTTCACTTCCACCAGCAGATCGTACTGGCCGGGAACCGGCATCTCCGGTGAGATTTCGATGAAACTGGCGGGGTTCTGCGGGTCTACGGCAATGGCTTTTATCGACATGATTGTACTCCTTTCAAATGATGCCCCCAGTGTAGACCCGCGGCAGTGGGGTGATAAGATGGACAATATCTAACGGAGTGTTCGTTTAAGGTGAACAATGGAATTCAAACAGCTGCAGGATATGGCGCTGTTCGCGCTGGTGGCGGAGTGCGGCAGCTTCACCGCCGCCGCGCAGCGCGTCGGGTTGCCGAAATCCAGCGTCAGCCAGCGCATCAGCCAGCTTGAGCAGACGCTGGGGCTGCGCTTGCTCAATCGCACCACGCGCCAGCTGAACCTGACCTTCGCCGGCGAGCGTTATCTGGAGCATTGTCAGGCGATGATGTCCGCTGCCGAACGCGCCGATCTGGCGTTGCAGCGGCTGCGCGATAACCCGAGCGGGCGCCTGCGCATCTCGACGCCGGCCGGGCTGGGGGCGACCCTGGTGGCGCGGCTGGCGGCGGATTTTCAGCGCCAGTATCCGGACGTTTCGCTGGAGGTGTCGGTGTCCGACGCCATGGTGGATCTGGTGCAGGAAGGTTACGACGCCGCGCTGCGCACCGGCAAGCCGCAGGATTCTTCGCTGATCGGCCGACGCCTCGGGTACGCGCCGCGCTATCTGCTGGCGGCGCCGTCCTACCTGGCGCAGCACCCGCCGATCGAACATCCGCAGCAACTGCAGCAGCATCGTTGCATCGCCCACCGCGCCTGGACGGCCTGGAACCTGCGCTGCGGCGATGACTACTATCGTTGGCAGCTGCCGCTGGCGCACACCACCGACAACCTGCTGTATGCGCGCGAATGCGCCATTGCCGGTGCCGGCATCACGTTGCTGCCGGCGTTTCTCAGCCGCGAGGTGGTGGCGCAGAAGCTGTTGGTGGAGGTGTTGCCGGCGTGGCGTGCGGAAGGGAACGAGCTGTATCTGGTCTACCCGAGCCGCAAGCTGAACTCCCCGGCGCTGGCTTGTTTCATCGATGTGGTGCTGCAGCACCCGGCGTTCGACGATTACGCGCGCGAGTTGGCGCGGGGGTAAAAAAAGGCGCCGCATGCGGCGCCTTGGGCATTACTTGGCGATCTTTTTGTACTTGATGCGGTGCGGCTCGAGCGCATCGGCGCCCAGCGTGCGCTTCTTGTACTCTTCGTACTCGGTGAAGTTGCCTTCGAAGAATTCCACCTTGCCCTCGTCCTGGTAGTCCAGGATGTGGGTGGCGATACGATCGAGGAACCAACGGTCGTGCGAGATCACCATGGCGCAGCCAGGGAATTCCAGCAGGGCGTTTTCCAGCGCGCGCAGGGTTTCGATATCCAGGTCGTTGGTCGGTTCATCGAGCAGCAGCACGTTGCCGCCAACCTGCAGCAGCTTGGCCAGGTGCAGACGGCCACGCTCACCGCCGGACAGCTCGCCCACGCGTTTGCCCTGATCGACGCCCTTGAAGTTGAAGCGCCCGACATAGGCGCGGCTCGGCATCTCGGTGTTGCCGATGCGCATGATGTCCTGCCCGCCGGAGACTTCTTCCCAGACGGTTTTCGAACCGTCCATGCTGTCGCGGAACTGATCGACGGAAGCGAGTTTGACGGTGTCGCCCAGCACGATGCTGCCGGAATCAGGCTGCTCCTGACCGGACATCATGCGGAACAGCGTGGATTTACCCGCGCCGTTCGGGCCGATGATGCCGACGATTGCCCCTTTCGGCACCGAGAACGACAGGTCGTCGATCAGCAGGCGGTCGCCATAAGACTTGCGCAGGTTGCTGACTTCGACCACTTTATCGCCCAGGCGCGCGCCAGGTGGAATGAACAGTTCGTTGGTTTCGTTACGTTTCTGGTATTCGGTGTTGTTCAGCTCTTCAAAGCGGGCCAGGCGGGCCTTGCCTTTGGACTGACGGCCTTTGGCGCCCTGACGCACCCACTCCAGCTCTTTCTCGATCGACTTGCGACGAGCGGCTTCGGCGGACGCTTCCTGCGCCAGACGCGCGTCTTTCTGCTCCAGCCAGGACGAGTAGTTGCCTTCCCACGGAATGCCTTCGCCGCGGTCGAGTTCGAGGATCCAGCCGGCCACGTTATCCAGGAAGTAACGGTCGTGGGTGATCGCCACCACGGTGCCTTCAAAGTCGTGCAGGAAGCGTTCCAGCCAGGCCACGGACTCGGCGTCCAGGTGGTTGGTCGGTTCGTCCAGCAGCAGCATGTCCGGCTTTTCCAGCAGCAGGCGGCACAGCGCGACGCGGCGGCGTTCACCCCCGGACAGGTGGGCGATTTTGGCGTCCCAGTCCGGCAGGCGCAGCGCATCGGCGGCGCGTTCCAGCTGGGCGTTGAGGTTGTGACCGTCGTGCGCCTGAATGATCTCTTCCAGGCGGCCCTGTTCGGCGGCCAGCTTGTCGAAGTCTGCGCCTTCTTCCGCGTACAGCGCGTACACTTCGTCCAGGCGCTTCAGCGCGCCGACCACTTCCGCCAGCGCTTCTTCCACCGATTCACGCACGGTGTGTTCGAGGTTAAGCTGCGGCTCCTGCGGCAGGTAACCGATCTTGATGCCCGGCTGCGGGCGCGCTTCCCCTTCGATATCGGTATCGATGCCGGCCATGATGCGCAGCAGGGTGGACTTACCGGCGCCGTTCAGGCCCAGCACGCCGATTTTGGCCCCAGGGAAGAAGCTCAGGGAGATGTTTTTCAAAATATGACGCTTCGGCGGTACCACCTTGCCGACGCGGTGCATGGTATAGACGTATTGAGCCACGTTGCTCTAAGCCTCTCTATATCAGTATTTATAGGATGTCTGGCGGCATGAGTGTAGCCCGTTTCGATCTCGGATCCCAGACATCGCTCAGCGATCGCCAAGTATAACCGTTTATGCGCCGATAAAGGCGCATATTGGTGGCTTATGGCGTGACGACGATCGCGACGCGGCGGTTTTCCGCGCGGCCGCTGGAGGTGCGGTTATCGGCAACGGGATCGCGCTTGCCCATGCCGCGGGTTTCGATATTGGCGCGCGGAATGCCGACGCTGGCCAGCAGATCGGCCACCGCATCGGCGCGGCGCAGGGAAAGCTGATCGTTATAGCTGTCTTCACCGTAGTTGTCGGTATGGCCGTCCAGGCGGAACTTGGTGATGCCGACGCTCAGCAGCGCACGGCCCATCTTCTGCACCGTCTCGGTGCTTTCCGGGTTCAGCTTGCCGATGTTGTTGCCGAACAGCACCTTATCCGACAGGCCGAACTCCCAGCCGTTGTCGGTCAGTTTGAAGCCCTGCGATTGCAGCAGCGCAACCTGCTCGGGCGTCAGGCCCTGCGGTTTGCTCTGGCAGCCGGCGAGCGCCAGCAGGGCGACGAACGCCATCGCCAGCAGTGAAAAACGACCTTTAAACAGTTGCTGTATCATAGTCAAAATCCCTAGTTCAAGTGTTATAGCCGGGGCTCTTATTTATGTATAGCCAGCCGCCAGCCTCCGTTATAACGATGCTTTGCCTGATACATCGCATCGTCAGCTTCGTGCAAAAGACCCTGAGGCGTCGACGCGTGATCAGGGTACAGCGCAATACCGATACTCAGAGAGGTGATGACCGCCTCGTCGTTCGGCAAAATGACCGGTTGCGTCATGCAGTCGATGATGTTGTCAGCGATCTGCAAGACATCTTCCGTGCCGTGTACCGGCGCCAACAGCACGGCGAATTCATCCCCTCCCAGGCGGGCGACCAGATCGGTCTCGCGCAACTGCGCGCGAATGCGCCCGGCAATGGTGGTCAGCACCGCATCGCCTGCGGCGTGGCCGTAACTGTCGTTCACCTCCTTGAAGCGATCGCCGTCGATAAACAGCACCGCCAATTTCGCCGGCGGTTCGATATCGCCCAGCGCCCGGCTCAGCCTCCCTTCGAAGAAGGCGCGGTTCGGCAAGCCGGTCAGGCTGTCGTGCGTCGCCCGGTGAGCCAGCGAGTCGTTTTCCTGCTTCAGATGGGCCTGCCAGGCCTCCAGCTCGTCGAGCAAGCCGTTGAAATCGTTGCTGAGCTCATGCAGCTCGGCGATAGGCGCCGACGGCACCCGCAGGCCGAAAGTGCGATCGCGGCGCACTGCATGCGCCACGTTGGCGATGTCGTCCAGCGAACTGACGATGCCGACCAGCATGCGGCGCGACAACACCAGGGCGCACAGGGTGCTGAGCACCAGGCAGGCGATCATGCCGACCATGCCGCGCAACAGGAAACGCAGCAGGCTGCCGCCGTTGCCGCTCAGCCAGACCTGGCCGACCTGTTTGCCCTCGTGGGTGATAGGCAGAATGACCGGTTCGGGCAGCGCCCAGTGCGCAACGATTTGCTCCAGGCCGTGCAGCGGCCCATCGGTAGGATGGCGCCAGTTGGCCAGCATCTTGCCGTTGTTGTCGAGGATCCGCGCGTCCGACACCTCTTCATTGGAGGATATCAGCATCAGCGCTTCGCGCGCGGCGGTGCGGTCTTCAAACACCACGGCGGCCTCGACGGTATAGCTGATGGAGCGCGCGATCAGGTGCAGGTTGTGATTGGCATAGGCGCGCAGCGCAAACAGCGCCACCAGCGTCAAAAAGATGCCGGCGGTGCCGACGGCGATCAGCGCCAGCCCAAGATGCACACGCTGCAGCACTCGGCCCAGCGTCGGGCGCGCATTGCCGGAGCGGTTTCTACGCAACAGCCTCATAGCGGCGGCGCCTGTTTGCGTGCCAGCTGCAGCACGTTGGGGTGAACGCGCACGCCGCTGCGCGCCAGAGCATCCAGGTTGACCTTGAAGCTGGCCTGGTCCCCATCAATCTGCAGGCAAAATGCGCTGCCGGCGGAGCATTCGCTATCGTTCTCGCTGATGCTGAGAATGGAGTTGCCGGAAATGCGCTGCATGAAATTTTGTCTCTGCGCGGCGGTGATGTTCCCTAAGTAGATGACATCACAGCCGGTACTCAGCGTTGGGCTGTCGAACGGCACGCGCTGGGCTTTAATCGGACGCGGCGCGCTCAGCAGGATCGGATCGAACAGCCCTTCGGCATACTGGGTGGGTGCGGTCACGCACAAGCGGATCGGATTGGGTTCACGCGACCAGCGTGCGTAGCTGATGATGCCTACCACCACGGTCGTCACGGCGTGCGTGCGCTTTTGATAGGGATCAGCGGCGGCGTGCGCAGGCTCGGACAACGTCAGCAGCACCAACAAAACGATCAGCAGCAGGCGGCCGATATTCAGGCGTGCGTCAAGGAAGCCCGGTTCGGGGCTTTTTGCGCAACGCATCGCTATCGCGGTCTTATTCACCATCTTCACCCGCCATTCCGGCCTGATCCACCGCCCGCAGGCCGTGGCCTGACAAGGAAAAATCCGGCCCGCTTGAAGGGACAATCGTTTTGCTGAAAGCTGTCAGTCGCACTGCCTAATGAACACTATCTAACCCATAATTGGCGCGGATTGTATTATAAGATGTCTTCGTTGGGCGCTTTATGTGCTGTTTTCTCGGAATTATCTTACTTATTTTTGATAGTATAAAAATGCCCACCCGGGTTTGCCACCGCTTTTCTGCAAAGTTGGCGCGTTTAGCCTGCTGTCAGGCGATTTGCGCAACGGCGGCGTCATGTCGAAAATGCAATAATGTGATGGCTAATAATTAAAAAGTATTTTACTTCTCCAATAAGTGCCGGGGCAGCTAATAAAAATCCGGTGGCTGGAAATATCCCGCCGGCCTGATTTGTCAGCCAAAGTAAACGTTTTTTACCTGGCCCCCGTCATGGCGATACACTTCTTCTTCTACAGTATTGAATGGATAAGCGATTGCGCTGTCTATGGTAGATATCCGCGTCCGGGCCGTGCGCCCGGCTTTATTTTGTCCCGCGGCGCCGTGGTGCGGCGGTCACCGGGGAGCTGGGCGGCTCCTGCGGTACAACCAGTGAGGAAAGAGCGAGGATGGTCAAGGTGGACAAGCGACGGCTGTTGGCAATGGGCCTGTGTCTGACGGCGTTTTCAGGCGCGGCGCTGGCGGATTCTCTGGATGCGCAACGTCAGCGTTACCAGCAGATCAAACAGGCGTGGGACGGCAATCAAATGGACGTGGTGGCGCAGCTGATGCCGACGCTGCGCGATTACCCGCTTTATCCTTACCTGGAATACCGCGAGCTGACACAGGATCTGAGCCAGGCGGGGTTCTCCGAGGTGAACGACTTTATCAAACGCCACCCGACGCTGCCGCCGGCGAAATCACTGGTGCCGCGCTTCGTCAATGAACTGGCGCGGCGCGAAGACTGGCGCACCCTGTTGGCCTTCAGCGCGCAGCCGCCCAAACCGGTGGCTGCGCGCTGCAACTATTACTACGCCAAATGGGCTACCGGTGACCAGCAGGCGGCCTGGAGCGGCGCCGATGAACTGTGGCTGAACGGCAAAACGTTGCCGAGCGCCTGCGATCGTCTGTTCAGCGTCTGGCGCGGCGCAGGCAAGCAAACGCCGCTGGATATTCTGGCGCGCATGAAGCTGGCGTTGAAAGAGGGTAACAGTTCGCTGGTCAGCAACCTTTACGGCCAGTTGCCGGCCGACTATCAAACCATGGGCAACGCCCTGGTGCGCTTGCAAAACGATCCGACCACCGTGGAAGCCTTCGCCCGCAGCGTGGGGCCGACTGACTTTACCCGTGCCGCCACCGGCATCGCCTTTGAACGCCTGGCGCGGCAGGATGTGGAAAACGCGCGGGCGATGATCCCGACGCTCGCGCGGTTGCAGAAAATGAGCGACGACGAACGGCTGGGGTTGGAAGAGGCGGTGGCCTGGCGCCTGATGGGCAGCGACGCTACCTACGAGCAGGCGCAGTGGCGCGATCAGGTGATTCTGCGCAGCCGTTCGCCTTCGCTGTTGGAGCGCCGAGTACGCATGGCGTTGGGCAACGGCGATCGGCAGGGCGTCGCGACCTGGCTGGCCCGCCTGCCGGAAGAGTCGCGCAACAAGGATGAGTGGCGCTACTGGCGCGCCAGTCAACTGATGGACGAAGGCAAACGCGCCGAAGGCGAGGAGATGTTGCGTAACCTGATGACCGAACGCGGCTTCTATCCGATGGTCGCGGCGCAGAAGCTGAACGCCACTTATCCGGTGATGGTGGCGGTGGCGGCCAAGCCGCGCACGTCGCTGGTCGACGGGCCGGAGGTCGCCCGGGTGCGTGAGCTGATGTACTGGAATATGGACAACCTGGCCCGCAGCGAGTGGGGCTCGTATGTCGCCAGCCGCAGCCGGCCGGAACAAGAAGCGCTGGCGCGCTACGCCTTTGAGCAAAAATGGGCCGATCTGAGCGTGCAGGCGACCATCGTCGGCAAGCTGTGGGATCATCTGGAGGAGCGTTTCCCGGTCGCCTGGCCGCAGGAGTTCCGCCGCGCGACCGATGACAAGGGGATCACCACCAGCTACGCGATGGCGATCGCGCGTCAGGAGAGCGCCTGGAATCCGAAAGCGCAGTCGCCGGTTGGCGCTACCGGCCTGATGCAGGTGATGCCGCGCACCGCGCAGCATACGGTGCAGATGTACAATATTCCCGGCTATGTCGGCCCGAGCCAACTGTTCGATCCGCAGACCAATATCACCATCGGCACCAGCTATCTGGAGTCGGTCTATCAGCAGTTTGGCCGCAACCGCATTCTGTCGAGCGCCGCCTATAATGCCGGCCCGTCGCGGGTGAATACCTGGCTGGGCAACAGCGCGGGGCGGATCGATCCGGTGGCATTCATCGAAAGCATTCCGTTCTCTGAAACCCGCGGCTACGTCAAGAACGTGCTGGCTTATGATGCATTTTACCGTTATCTGACGCACCGGCCGGCCAAGGTGCTGACCGACGCCGAGTGGCAGAGACGTTATTGATTTTGACGGCCCTATGGTATGCTGCTGTACTAGTTAAATAGTATGGTGGCTGCCATGACGCAATTATCGTTAAACGACCCCGCTCTTTCAGAACAAGGCAATGAGGATTGGCTGCGCTTCGTCGCGCTGCTGCAGAATTCCTTTGCGCAAGAACTGCATCAACCGCTGCTGCAGCTGATGTTGACGCCGGACGAGCGCACCGCGCTGGGCACCCGGGTGCGGATCATTCAGGAACTGATGCGCGGCGAGATGAGCCAGCGCGAGTTAAAAAATGAACTGGGCGCGGGGATCGCCACCATCACCCGCGGATCGAACAGCCTGAAAGCGGCTTCACCCGCGCTGAAACAGTGGCTTGAGCAGCAGCTGTTGCACGACGCGCCCTAGCAGACTCAGCGTTATTGCTGATAGATGGCGTTGTGGAACGGCACCAGCGCCAGCAGCAGCGCCTGGTGGTAAACGCTGGTGCGGCTCAGCCGGCCGTCGGTGAAGACGCCGATGGCGCCGCCCTGACGTTTCACCTCGGCGTTGCCGGTGATCGCCGCCATTTCGCTGCCCAATTCGCGACCGGCGCGAATACCTTGTAAGATGACCTCCGGCAGCATCAGGCTCGCCGAGCGGGATTCGCCACGGATGTGCGGGTTCTCGATGGTCATCCAGGCGAAGGTCATATTCTCTTCAATCCCGGCTTCCACGCCGACCCAAAAATCGGCCTCGGGCCTGACCTGGCGCGCTTCCATGACGCGTTGACGCGAACCGGTGCGGGTTTCGTGGTTGCCTATCGGCTGCAGCGAGACGCCGCTGGCGACGTCAACGGATTCAATGCGGTATTGGCCCGCGCCAAAGACGTCATCGAAGGCGAGTTGAATAGCCTTGATCTTTGCCGGGTTGGTAGTTGCAGCGACAACATGGTACATAACGGGTTTGATATCCTTCTGGCCGATACGCCGGGCAGCGGCAAAAGCGCCACCGGGCCGGGGATAAATGCAAATTTCACGCAGTATAACGGAAAACAAAAATGTTACAGGTATACCTCGTTCGCCATGGCGAAACGGAATGGAACGCGGCTCGCCGTATCCAGGGTCAGTCCGACAGCCCGTTAACCGCCATGGGGGAACACCAGGCCCGTCTGGTCGCCAGGCGCGTCAGCAAAGAAGGCATTACGCACATCATTACCAGCGATCTGGGGCGCACGCGGCGCACCGCGCAGATCATCGCCGACGCCTGTGGCTGCGAAGTGATTAGCGATCCGCGTTTGCGTGAGCTGCACATGGGGGTTCTGGAAGAACGCCTGATCGACAGTTTGACGTCGCAGGAAGAGCAGTGGCGCAAACAGATGGTCGATGGTACTCCTGACGGCCGTATCCCTCAAGGCGAATCCATGGAGGAGCTGGGCGAGCGCATGCGCGCCGCGCTGGATAGTTGCCTGATGCTGCCTGAAGGCAGCAAGCCGCTGCTCGTCAGTCATGGCATCGCGTTGGGGTGTTTGATCAGTACGGTGCTGGGGCTGCCGGCCTATGCGGAACGCCGTCTGCGCTTGCGCAACTGCTCACTGTCGCGCGTCGATCACCAGCAGAGCCCTTGGCTGGCTTCCGGCTGGATCGTGGAAACGGCGGGCGATGTCACGCATTTGGACATGCCCGCGTTGGACGAACTGCAGCGTTAACGCCGAATCGGGATCAGGTAATCGCACTTGATCTCGATAGGCGCCTGATGCGGACGGCGCTCGCCTTTCGGATAGAAGCGCTCGATGTCGTGCCCTTTGCGGCGCGTCAGCTGGAGCGCCGGCAGGCAGGTGCCGTAGACCGTCAGAATAAAGTCTTGCAGTCCCTCGGTGGGCCCTTCGTAGCTGAACATCGCAAACTCACCGCCCGGCAACACCAGCGGCTGGCCTTCCTGTACCTTGTCAGGCACCTGATCCGGCTCCAGCGCCGTGGTGTACAGCACTTCCTGTTCGTCGTCCTTCTCTTGGCTCGGTCGCGAGTGGTGCAGCCCGTACAGCACCGGCGGCAGGGTTTCGACGTCACCGAGGAACTGACGCCAGAACTGTGAGCGCAGTTCGGTGCGCACGGTGGTGATCTGTTCCAGCGTACAGGAGTAGCTCTGGGTCAGGCCGACCAGGCGCTTGTCCGGCAGCGAGACGAATTCCGGCTGCGGCAGGGTGAAGGCTCCCAGACGGATCGGCGGACAGATGCCGAATGCGTTCCAGTCTTCGGCGCGGCGGTACAGCGCCGGCGTCTGCGCAAACTGTTTTTTGAAGGCGCGGGTGAAGGTCTGCTGCGAGTCGAAGCGATATTGCAGGGCGATATCCAAAATCGGCCGGCTGGTCAAACGCAGCGCGACGGCGGCTTTGGACAGCCTCCTTGCCCGGATGTAAGCACCGATGGCGTTACCGGTAATATCTTTGAACATCCGTTGCAGATGCCATTTGGAGTAGCCTGCCTTGGCCGCCACGTTATCCAGCGACAAGGGTTGGTCCAAATGGCTTTCCAGCCAGCTAAGCAGATCACGAATGATACCGGCTTGATCCATAGATCTTCCTCGTAAAGCTTGGGGGTAGGAACCCGAACTGTTGATTCGTCACGCTGGTGCTGCGCTATCAGACCGATCCATGAGCCATTATGCGTTGCACTCTTTGCCTCTGCTGCGCATGCCGCGCCAGAGTTGGATTGGGGTACACCGTAGTGGGCGCAAAGAAATAACGACGCCGCATCATAGCAATTTTTTTACTCCGCGACTCTCAAAGATTTTTGTCACGCTCTGTGCTAAAACGGACGGTGCGGACCCGTAAAAAACCGATTCCGTGAGCTTAGACATAAATAATGGCGACCGCCGAACCTATTTTTGCAGCAAGGTTATACCGGAGTTAAGTAAATGAAAAAAAGCTGGATATTTTTATTCGGTTTGGTTTGCGCAACCGTTGGCAGCGCGCAGGCGGAGCAGGTGGGCTCCGTTGATACGGTGTTTAAATTGTTGGGGCCGGACCACAAAATCGTGGTGGAAGCGTTCGATGATCCGGACGTTAAAAATGTAACTTGTTATATCAGCCGCGCCAAAACCGGCGGCATCAAAGGCGGCCTGGGGCTGGCGGAGGACACCGCCGACGCGGCCATTTCCTGCCAACAGGTGGGGCCTATCGAGCTGAGCGACAAGATCAAAAACGGCAAGGCGGAAGGCGATGTGGTGTTCCAGAAACGCACCTCGCTGGTGTTCAAGAAGTTGCAGGTGGTGCGCTTCTATGACGCCAAGCGCAATTCGTTGATTTACCTGAGCTACTCCGACAAGGTGATCGACGGTTCGCCGAAGAACGCGTTGAGCGCGGTGCCGATCATGCCGTGGGCTGAGACGAAATAAAAAAACGGGGTTCAGCATGCTGAACCCCGTTTTCATGACGGCAGGCCGGAATTACTCTTCCAGATCGCCGCAGAAGCGGTAGCCTTCGCCGTGAATGGTGGCGATGATTTCCGGCGTGTCCGGCGTCGATTCGAAGTGTTTGCGAATGCGACGGATGGTGACGTCCACGGTGCGGTCATGCGGCTTCAGCTCGCGGCCGGTCATTTTCTTCAGCAGTTCGCCGCGCGACTGGATCTTGCCCGGGTTTTCGCAGAAGTGCAGCATGGCGCGGAATTCGCTGCGCGGCAGCTTGTATTGTTCGCCGGCTGGGCTGATCAAAGAACGGCTGTTGATGTCCAGCTCCCACCCATTGAACTTGTAGCTCTCGACCAGGCGGCGCTCTTCGCCCAGGCTGCCCAGGTTCATGGTGCGCGACAGCAGGTTGCGCGCGCGGATGGTCAGCTCTCGCGGGTTGAACGGCTTGGTGATGTAATCGTCGGCGCCGATTTCCAGGCCGAGGATTTTGTCCACTTCGTTATCGCGACCGGTCAGGAACATCAAGGCGACGCTGGCCTGTTCACGCAGTTCGCGCGCCAACAGCAGGCCGTTTTTGCCTGGCAGGTTGATGTCCATGATGACCAGATTGATATCATTTTCAGACAGGATATTGTGCATCTCTGCACCATCATTGGCTTCATGAACAATGTAGCCTTCCGCCTCGAAAATGCTCTTCAGGGTGTTACGAGTGACTAACTCGTCTTCGACAATCAGAATGTGCGGGGTCTGCATATTTGCTACCTAAAATTGCCAACAAAATAGAAAATCGGAAGTACAGAAGTCTTTGTTTTCTTAGAGGAGGGCAGAGATAGCGCCACGTTCCCTCTCAGCAAATGACTAAAGTACGTAAACTCGTTCTTGATGCACTTTCCATCTCATGTCAACAAGATCGCTAGCCTGGTGGGGATGCTGTTCCCTACAACCCCTGGGGTGCCGAAACGGCGCATATCCTAACCCCATTAACAGCAATATAACAGCGCGTGCCGAATTCATCACCCAACAAAACTACGCTTTGTTGACATATATCAAATTCAATTGTAGCACGTTAACAGATTTGTGAAAAACACTTACAGAAATGCCAGTTTAAGTCACAGAACCTCAAATTCTGTGAACGATTCAGCATTATCCGGCCCGATAGGATACAATTATTCGCTTATTGATCATCGCGTTGTTTTAACTTATTGATAAATAAACGCAGTAAAACATAAGCGCGAATAATGACTATTACGATGGGTTTATTAGCGCAACGAGCCGTTTAATCTTGTTTGTTGCTATTAACGCGTTTATTGTTACGTAATTGTAAATATAAGCGGGCGCTGCGCCATCGTCAAAAACGCAGGCCCGCCTTCGGTGGAAGAGTGATGCAGCTTCATATTGTTTTAGTGGCTCCGGCGCGGCCGGAAAATGTTGGCGCGGCGGCGCGCGCGATGAAAACCATGGGCTTCACGTCGTTGCGCATCGTTGACAGCGAGGCGCACCTGCAGCCGGCGGCGCGCTGGGTGGCGCACGGTGCCGGCGAGATCCTCGACGGCGTGCAAACGTTCGCCACGCTAGAGCAGGCGCTGGCGGGCGTGGATTTTACCGTCGCCACTACCGCCCGCAGCCGCGCGCGCTTTCACTACTACTGTACGCCGCCCGAACTGCTGGAACAGCTGAGCGAGCGTAAGCAGTGGGTCGGCCAGGCCGCGCTGGTGTTCGGCCGCGAAGATTCCGGCTTGACCAACGAAGAGCTGGCGTTGGCGGACTTGCTGACCGGCGTGCCGATGCAGGCGGACTATCCGTCGCTTAACCTGGGCCAGGCGGTGATGGTGTACTGCTACCAGCTGGCTAGCCTGATGGGTGTCAATACGCCACAGGAAACGGCGGCGTCGGAAGGGCAGCTTAAGGCGCTGCGCCGCCGCGCCGATGCCTTGTTGAGCGCATTGGATGTCGGCGATGACCAAAAATTGCGCGACTGGCTGCACCAGCGCCTCGGCGCGCTGCAACAGCGAGATACGGCGATGCTGCATACGCTGCTGCACGACATCGAAAAAAAACTCGCCAAGTGATAGCGGCTCCATCAGACGGTTACCCAGCGTGATCCACTAGTAAATCGGCTTTAAGTTGTTTTTTTGTTCTGTCATTTTGCTTTTCACCTGTTGCATCGCGCATTACCGCCGCTGAACGGAAAATAAGCAAAAAAAAGAAATAGTTTGACTTGGGATAGCGATTGCTTTAACCAATAGAGGGGACAGAGTATTTCATGAGACAGACAGACAACATGCGCAACATCAGCCTGAAAACCACAATTATTACCACCACCGATACCACAGGTAACGGGGCGGGCTGACGCGCACAGGAAACACAGAAAAAAGCCCGCACCTAATCAGTGCGGGCTTTTTTTTCGGCTTAAATTCGGAGAGATCACACATGCGAGTGCTGAAATTTGGCGGAACCTCGGTGGCGAATGCAGAACGTTTTCTGCGCGTCGCCGACATCATGGAGAGTAATGCGCGTCAAGGGCAGGTAGCCACGGTCTTGTCCGCCCCCGCAAAGATCACCAACCATCTGGTGGCGATGATCGACAAAACGGTGGCGGGCCAGGACATTCTGCCGAATATCAGCGACGCCGAGCGGATCTTTGCCGACCTGCTGAGCGGGCTGGCGCAGGCGCTGCCGGGCTTTGAATACGATCGCCTGAAAGGCGTGGTCGATCAGGAATTCGCGCAGCTCAAACAGGTGCTGCACGGCGTCTCGCTGCTGGGGCAGTGCCCGGACAGCGTGAACGCGGCGATCATCTGCCGCGGCGAAAAACTCTCCATCGCCATCATGGAAGGGGTGTTCCGCGCCAAGGGCTACCCGGTCACGGTGATCAACCCGGTGGAGAAACTGCTGGCGCAGGGCCACTACCTGGAGTCTACCGTGGATATCGCCGAGTCCACGCTGCGCATCGCCGCAGCGGCGATCCCGGCCGACCACATCGTGCTGATGGCCGGTTTCACCGCCGGTAACGATAAGGGTGAGCTGGTGGTGCTGGGCCGCAACGGCTCCGACTATTCCGCCGCGGTGCTGGCCGCCTGCCTGCGCGCCGACTGTTGCGAAATCTGGACCGACGTCGACGGCGTATATACCTGCGATCCGCGCACCGTGCCGGACGCCAGGCTGCTGAAATCGATGTCGTACCAGGAGGCGATGGAGCTTTCCTATTTCGGCGCCAAAGTGCTGCACCCTCGCACCATCACGCCGATTGCCCAGTTCCAAATCCCTTGCCTGATTAAAAACACCTCTAACCCGCAAGCCCCCGGCACGCTGATCGGCAAAGACAGCACCGATGACGCAATGCCGGTGAAAGGCATCACCAACCTGAACAATATGGCGATGATCAACGTCTCCGGCCCGGGCATGAAAGGCATGGTCGGCATGGCCGCGCGGGTGTTCGCCGTGATGTCGCGCGCCGGCATTTCGGTGGTGCTGATCACCCAATCCTCTTCCGAATACAGCATCAGCTTCTGCGTGCCGCAGGGCGAACTGCAGCGCGCCCGCCGCGCGCTGGAGGAGGAGTTCTATCTGGAATTGAAAGACGGCGTTCTGGATCCGCTGGACGTCATGGAGCGCCTGGCGATCATCTCGGTGGTCGGCGACGGCATGCGCACCCTGCGTGGCATTTCCGCGCGCTTCTTCTCCGCGCTGGCGCGCGCCAACATCAATATCGTCGCCATCGCCCAGGGCTCTTCCGAACGTTCAATCTCGGTGGTGGTCAGCAATGACTCCGCTACCACCGGCGTGCGCGTCAGCCACCAGATGTTGTTCAACACCGATCAGGTGATCGAAGTGTTCGTCATCGGCGTCGGCGGCGTCGGCGGGGCGCTGATCGAGCAGATCTACCGCCAGCAGCCGTGGCTGAAACAAAAACATATCGATCTGCGGGTGTGCGGCATCGCCAACTCGCGCGTGATGCTGACCAACGTGCATGGCATCGCGTTGGACAGCTGGCGCGACGAGCTGGCCGGCGCGCAGGAGCCGTTCAATCTCGGCCGCCTGATCCGGCTGGTGAAGGAGTATCACCTGCTGAACCCGGTGATCGTCGACTGTACCTCCAGCCAGGCGGTGGCCGATCAATATGTGGACTTCCTGGCGGACGGCTTCCATGTGGTAACGCCGAACAAAAAGGCCAACACCTCGTCGATGAACTATTATCAGCAACTGCGCGCGGCCGCGGCCGGTTCGCACCGCAAGTTCCTGTACGACACCAACGTCGGCGCCGGTTTGCCGGTGATTGAGAACCTGCAAAACCTGCTGAACGCCGGCGATGAGCTGGTGCGCTTCTCCGGCATCCTGTCCGGCTCGCTGTCCTTTATCTTCGGCAAGCTGGACGAAGGGCTGTCGCTGTCGGCGGCGACCCTGCAGGCCAGAGCCAATGGCTACACCGAGCCGGATCCGCGCGACGATCTGTCCGGTATGGACGTGGCGCGCAAGCTGCTGATCCTGGCGCGCGAGGCCGGTTACAAGCTGGAGCTGAGCGATATCGAGGTCGAGCCGGTGCTGCCGCCGTCCTTCGACGCGTCGGGCGACGTGGACCATTTCCTGGCGCGGCTGCCGGAACTGGATAAAGAGTTCGCGCGCAACGTGGCCAATGCCGCCGAGCAAGGCAAGGTGCTGCGCTATGTCGGTCTGATCGACGAAGGGCGCTGTAAGGTGCGCATCGAGGCGGTGGACGGCAACGATCCGTTGTATAAAGTGAAGAACGGCGAGAACGCGCTGGCCTTCTACAGCCGTTATTATCAGCCGCTGCCGCTGGTGCTGCGTGGCTACGGCGCCGGTAACGATGTGACCGCAGCGGGCGTGTTCGCCGATCTGCTGCGCACACTGTCATGGAAGTTGGGAGTTTAATATGGTTAAGGTGTATGCACCGGCCTCGATCGGTAACGTTAGCGTCGGTTTCGATGTGCTGGGCGCGGCGGTTTCGCCGATCGACGGCACGCTGCTGGGCGACTGCGTCAGCGTGGAAGCCGCCGAGACGTTCAGTTTGCAGAATGCCGGGCGCTTTGTCAGCAAGCTGCCGGCCGAGCCGAAAGAGAACATCGTTTATCAATGCTGGGAGCGTTTCTGCCAGGAGATCGGCCGCGAAGTGCCGGTAGCGATGCGGCTGGAAAAGAACATGCCGATCGGCTCGGGGCTGGGCTCCAGCGCTTGTTCGGTGGTGGCCGGGCTGATGGCGATGAACGAATTTTGCGATCGCCCGCTGGATAAGACGACACTGCTCGGCCTGATGGGCGAGCTGGAAGGCCGCATTTCCGGCAGCGTGCATTACGACAACGTGGCGCCCTGCTATCTGGGCGGCCTGCAGCTGATGCTGGAAGAGGAAGGCATTATCAGCCAGGAGGTGCCGTGCTTCGACGATTGGCTGTGGGTCATGGCCTATCCGGGCATCAAGGTCTCCACCGCCGAAGCGCGCGCCATTTTACCCGCGCAATACCGTCGTCAGGATTGCATCAGCCACGGCCGCTATCTGGCCGGCTTTATTCATGCCTGCCATACCCGGCAGCCGCAGTTGGCCGCCAAATTGATGCAGGACGTGATCGCCGAACCGTACCGCACTCGTCTGCTGCCGGGCTTCGCCGAAGCGCGCAAGGCGGCGCAGGACATCGGCGCGTTGGCCTGCGGGATCTCCGGCTCCGGCCCGACGCTGTTCGCCGTCTGCAATGACGGCGCCACCGCGCAGCGCATGGCCGCCTGGCTGCAACAACACTATCTGCAAAACGACGAAGGTTTTGTTCATATTTGCCGTCTGGATACCGCAGGCGCTCGACTACTGGGATAACGCATGAAACTGTACAACCTTAAGGATCACAACGAGCAGGTCAGCTTCGCGCAGGCGATCAAACAAGGCCTGGGCAAGCAGCAGGGGCTGTTCTTCCCGCTGGAGCTGCCGGCGTTCGAACTGACCGAGATCGACCACCTGCTGGAGCAGGACTTTGTCACCCGCAGCAGCCGTATTCTGTCGGCCTTTATCGGCGAAGAGGTGCCGGAGGCGGCGCTGAAGAAACGCGTGCAGGCCGCCTTTGAGTTCCCGGCGCCGGTGGCGAAAGTGACGGAAGACGTCTCCTGCCTGGAGCTGTTCCACGGCCCGACGCTGGCGTTCAAAGACTTTGGCGGCCGCTTTATGGCGCAGATGCTGGCGGAAGTGGCCGGCGATCAGCCGGTGACCATTTTGACCGCCACCTCCGGCGACACCGGCGCCGCCGTGGCGCACGCCTTCTACGGCCTGAAAAACGTCCGGGTGGTGATCCTCTACCCGCAGGGCAAAATCAGCCCGTTGCAGGAAAAGCTGTTCTGCACCTTGGGCGGCAACATTCACACCGTGGCGATCGACGGCGACTTCGACGCCTGTCAGGCGCTGGTGAAGCAGGCGTTTGACGATCAGGAATTGAAAGATGCGCTGCACCTGAACTCGGCCAACTCGATCAACATCAGCCGTTTGCTGGCGCAGATCTGTTACTACTTCGAAGCGGTGGCGCAGCTGCCGCAGGAAGCGCGCAATCAGCTGGTGATTTCGGTGCCGAGCGGCAACTTCGGCGATCTGACCGCCGGGCTGCTGGCCAAGTCGCTGGGTCTGCCGGTGAAGCGCTTCATCGCCGCCACCAACGCCAACGACACCGTGCCGCGCTTCCTGACCAGCGGCCAGTGGCAGCCGCACGCCACGGTCGCGACGCTGTCCAACGCCATGGACGTCAGCCAGCCAAACAACTGGCCGCGTGTGGAAGAGCTGTTCCGTCGTAAGGTCTGGCAGCTGAAAGAGCTGGGCCACGCGGCGGTCAGCGATGAGACCACCAGGGAAACGATGCGTGAGCTGGCCGAACTGGGCTATGTCTCCGAACCGCACGCGGCCATCGCCTACCGCGCGCTGCGCGATCAGCTGCAGGAAGGGGAGTTTGGTCTGTTCCTTGGCACCGCGCATCCGGCCAAGTTTAAAGAGAGCGTGGAAGCGATCCTCGGCCAGGAACTGCCGTTGCCGAAAGCGCTGGCGTTGCGGGCCGATCTGCCGCTGTTGTCGCACACGCTGCCGGCCAGTTTCGGCGAGCTGCGCACGTTCCTGATGGCACTTCCGGCCTGAAATTCGGCAGGTTAGAATGCGAAAAGCCGTCTTGCGACGGCTTTTTTTATGCCTGCTCCGGGCGCTTGAACACCAGTTCATTGCCCTGCGAGGCGGCTTCGTCGAAGGCGTAGCCTTCCAGGTTGAAGTCCACCAACTGCTCGCTGCGCGTCAGGCGGTTCTTGATGATAAAGCGGCTCATCAACCCGCGCGCTTTCTTGGCGTAGAAGCTGATGACCTTGAACTTGCCGTTCTTCTCGTCGAGGAACACCGGTTTGATCAGCGAGCCGTGCAGCTTGGCCGGCTTCACCGCTTTGAAATACTCGTCGGACGCCAGGTTGACCACCACGTCGTCGCCCTGTTGCTCCAGCGCTTCGTTGAGCTTTTTGGTGATCTGATCGCCCCAGAAGCTGTACAGATCTTTGCCCTTCGGGTTTTCCAGCTTGATGCCCATCTCCAGCCGATACGGCATCATCAGATCGAGCGGGCGCAGCACCCCATACAGGCCGGACAGCATGCGCAGATGCTGTTGGGCGAAGTCGAAATCGGCTTCGCTGAAATCCTGCGCCTGCAGGCCGGTGTAAACGTCGCCCTTGAACGCCAGCAACGCCTGACGGGCGTTGTCCGGGGTAAATGCCGGCTGCCACTCGCTAAAGCGCGCGGCGTTCAGGCCGGCCAGCTTGTCGCTGATGCTCATCAGGCTGGCGATTTGCGCCGGCGTCAGCTTGCGGCAAATGTTGATAAGCCGCTGAGACTTGTCCAGCAGTTCGGGTTGCGTGAAGCGTTTTGTCGCCAGCGGGCTGTCGTAATCGAGCGTTTTTGCAGGGGAAATAATAACGAGCATGGCCAGATCCTGTTTATCCAAGTGCGGGTACTGTAGCAAAAAGCGCAGGAAAAAGCGGCAATCGGTCCAATAGGCGGGGCGCGCATCGCACGCGCCCCGGAAAACTCAGCGCGGCGGCTTTTGATCGTCCCACACGCCCGGCTCCAGCTGCGATTTCAGCTCCGGGAATCGGGTGGCGTCGAAGGTTGGTAGCTTGCCCAAGCGGCGCTGGCGATGGTAGTCGTCGGCCAGTTTCAGCGCCACCCGCGACAGCAGCAGGATCGCCGTCAGGTTGGTGATCGCCATTAGCGCCATGGAGGTATCCGCCATTTTCCACACCAGCGGCAGCTCCGCCAGCGCCCCGAACATCACCATGCCCAGCGCCACACAGCGGAAAATCAGCAGGCCGCCCGGATGATTGTGTTCGAGGAACACCAGGTTGCTTTCGGCATAGGCGTAGTTGGCGATGATCGAGGTAAAGGCGAAGAAGAAGATGGCGATGGCGACGAACGGCGTTCCCCAACTGCCGACGGCGGTCGACAGCGCGCGCTGGGTCAGATCGATGCCGCTGATGCTGTCGGTCGGCTGATCGAGAATGCCGGAGGAGAGGATGATCGCCGCGGTGGCGCTGCAGATGACGATGGTGTCGATAAATACCCCGAGCATTTGCACGTAGCCCTGCGAAGCGGGATGCGGCGGATAAGGCGAGGCGGACGCCGCCGCGTTGGGCGCCGATCCCATGCCGGCTTCGTTGGAGAACAGGCCGCGCTGCACGCCCTGGGTCATCGCCTGGGAGATGCCGTAACCGACGGCGCCGGCCGCGGCTTCCTGCAGGCCGAAGGCGCTTTTGAAGATCAGCGCCAGGATCGCCGGCATGTGTTCGATGTTATGGCCAATCACCCAGAGGGCCAGCAACAGGTAGGCGCCGGCCATCAGCGGCACCACCAGCTCGGCCACTTTGGCGATGGAACGGATGCCGCCGAAGATCACCACGCCGCTCAGCAGCACCAGACCGATGCCGACGTGCAGTGGTTGCAAATGGAAGGCGACGGCGGAGGCTTGCGCGATGGAGTTGGCCTGCACGGCGTTGAATACCAGACCGAACGCGATGATCAGGAAGATCGAGAACAGCACGCCCATCCAGCGCATGCCGAGGCCTTTTTCCATGTAATAGGCCGGGCCACCGCGGTAGTTGCCGTTGTCGTCTTTGGTTTTATAGAGCTGAGCCAGCGAGCTTTCCACAAATGAGGTGGCCATGCCGATAAACGCCACCACCCACATCCAGAAGATGGCACCGGGGCCGCCGGCGGTCAGGGCGATGGCGACGCCGGTCAGGTTGCCGGTGCCGACGCGCGCCGCCAGCGTGGTGCACAGCGCCTGGAAAGAGGAGATGCCAGCGCTGTCGCTTTTATTGCTGTTTTTCAACACCGAGAACATGTGGCTGAAGTGGCGAAGCTGGATAAAGCGGGTACGCAACGTGAAGTAGATGCCGGTGCCGAGCAGCAGATAAATCAGCACTGACCCCCACAAAATGTTGTTTATAAAATTCATCAGGTCCGTCAAGGGATCCCTCCTCTTATCGAAATGTCATGCGCACCTTGCAGCATCCACCGCAGGTGAAAAACATTGGCCTATTTTTTACAAGAGCTTAGCTGGAATCTGTCCGGCGTCAGTCGATTAAGATTTTTCGCAGATTAGCGGACGAATTGCATCAATTTTTTCGAATTTAACATAATTTATTCGGGCGATAGCACGTTATTGCCTTTCCATCCGCTCGGTAATGGCGAAAGATATCGGCGTAAACGGTTGCTCGCCCAAGGATAAAACAGATGCTTGCGCGCCGCGGTTTTCCAGCCTTGCGCCGGGCTTGGCGCATGTTATTATCAGGGCAGGGCATGGTTGAACAATGCCAAAAGTTCATGCACAAACGATGAGATAATGCCAACATGACCGACAAATTAACTTCCCTGCGCCAGCTGACTACAGTGGTTGCAGATACGGGTGATATCGCGGCAATGAAGCTGTATCAACCGCAGGACGCCACAACCAACCCTTCGCTGATCCTCAATGCAGCCCAAATTCCTGAATACCGCAAACTGATTGACGAAGCCATTGCCTGGGCGCGCGGCCAGAGCAACGATCGCGAGCAGCAGATCGCCGACGCCGCCGACAAGCTGGCAGTCAACATCGGTCTGGAGATCCTCAAACTGGTTCCGGGCCGCATCTCCACCGAGGTTGACGCGCGTCTGTCTTACGACACCGTTGCCAGCGTGGCCAAGGCCAAGCGCCTGATCAAGCTGTACAACGAAGCCGGCATCAGCAACGATCGCATTCTGATTAAACTGGCCTCGACCTGGCAGGGCATCCGCGCGGCGGAGCAGCTGGAGAAAGAAGGCATCAACTGTAACCTGACGCTGCTGTTCTCCTTCGCTCAGGCTCGCGCCTGTGCCGAAGCCGGCGTTTACCTGATCTCGCCGTTCGTCGGCCGTATCCTCGACTGGTACAAAGCTAACGGCGACAAGAAAGAGTTCGCTCCGCACGAAGATCCGGGCGTGATCTCCGTGACCGAAATTTACCAGTATTACAAACAGCACGGCTACAACACCGTGGTGATGGGCGCCAGCTTCCGCAACGTCGGCGAAATCATCGAACTGGCCGGCTGCGACCGCCTGACCATCGCGCCTGCGCTGCTGAAAGAGCTGGCGGAGAGCGAAGGCGCGCTGGAGCGCAAACTGTCTTATACCGGTGAAGTGAAGGCGCGTCCTGCCGCACTGACCGAACCTGAGTTCTACTGGCAGCACAACCAGGATCCGATGGCGGTTGAGAAACTGACCGACGGCATCCGCAAATTCGCCGTAGACCAGGGTAAACTGGAAAAAATGATCGCCGACCTGCTGTAATTCCGGCAGATCGCGCAGTAAAAAGGTGGCTCAGGCCACCTTTTTTTATGCCCGACGCTCCCGCCGGCGGGGGAAGCCCTTATACTCTCGGCAATGACAACAGAACGGGAGACGAACCCGTTCAGACCCCATCAGGCTGTAGAGGTTACGCATGGATATTTTACGTATTGGTTTGGTTTCCGTTTCCGACCGCGCGTCCGGCGGCGTTTATCAGGATAAAGGCATTCCGGCGCTGGAGGAGTGGCTGGCCGGCGCGCTGGCGACGCCCTTCAAGCTGGAAACCCGGCTGATCCCCGATGAGCAGACGCAAATTGAACAGACGCTGTGCGAGCTGGTGGACGAAATGGGCTGCCATCTGGTGCTGACCACCGGCGGCACCGGGCCGGCGCGTCGCGACGTCACCCCCGACGCCACGCTGGCGATCGCCGATCGCGTGATGCCCGGCTTCGGCGAGCAAATGCGTCAGATCAGCCTACACTATGTGCCAACGGCAATTCTTTCTCGCCAGGTGGGGGCGATCCGCAAACAGGCGCTGATCATCAACTTGCCCGGCCAACCGAAGTCGATCAAGGAAACGCTGGAAGGGGTAAAGGATGAGCAGGGCAATGCGGTGGTGCATGGCATCTTCGCCAGCGTGCCTTATTGCATTCAACTGCTCGACGGGCCTTACGTCGAAACGCACGCCGCGGTGGTAGCAGCATTTCGGCCAAAGAGCGCGCGTCGCGAGATAAACCTCTAAATTTCAGCGTTCTGCGAGATCGGCTTCAGCCCGTCTGGTGTGAAAATAATTTGCCGTTATAGTAAGGATTCTTTTACAGAAAGCCTGCGGCTTTTATTTTTACAGCCTTTACCGACGGTGCCCTATGCCTCACGACAATAATCGCCGGCTGAACCGGCAAGACTACAAAACGCTGACGTTGGCCGCGTTGGGCGGCGCGCTGGAGTTTTACGACTTCATCATCTTCGTGTTCTTCGCCGCCGTGGTCGGCGATCTGTTCTTCCCGGCGGACATGCCGGAGTGGCTGCGGCTGGTGCAAACCTTCGGCATCTTCGCCGCCGGCTATCTTGCCCGCCCGCTGGGCGGCATCGTGATGGCGCACTTCGGCGATCTGGTTGGCCGTAAAAAGATGTTTACCCTGAGCATTCTGCTGATGGCGTTGCCGACGCTGGCGATGGGTCTGCTGCCGACCTACGCCAGCATCGGCATCGCCGCGCCGCTGCTGCTGCTGCTGATGCGCGTGTTGCAGGGCGCGGCGATCGGCGGTGAGGTGCCGGGCGCCTGGGTCTTCGTCGCCGAACACGTGCCGCGCCGGCGCATCGGCTTCGCCTGCGGCACGCTGACCGCCGGGCTGACGGTGGGCATCTTGTTGGGCTCGGTGGTGGCGACGGTGATCAACACCACGCTCAGCCCGCAGAGCATCGCCGGCGGCGGCTGGCGCATTCCTTTCCTGTTGGGCGGCATGTTCGGCCTGGTGGCGATGTACTTGCGCCGTTGGCTGCAGGAGACGCCGATCTTTATCGAGATGCAGGCGCGTAAAGCGCTGGCCGAGGAGCTGCCGCTGAAATCGGTGGTGATCAACCACAAACGGGAAGTGGCGGTGTCGATGCTGCTGACCTGGCTGCTCTCCGCCGGCATCGTGGTGGTGATCCTGATGACCCCGACCTATCTGCAAAAGCAGTTCGCCATCGCACCGGCCTTGACGCTGCAGGCCAACAGCATCGCCACCATCATGTTGATCGCCGGCTGCATCGTTGCCGGTTTGTCGGCCGATCGCTTCGGCGCCAGCAAAACGCTGGTGGTCGGCAGTGTGCTGCTGGCCGGCTGCAGCTGGCTGTTCTATCAAACGGTGGGCGTGCGCCCGGAAATGTTGTTCGCCTGCTATGCGCTAGTGGGCTTCAGCGTAGGCGTGGTGGGGGCCGTGCCGTATGTGATGGTGCGGGCCTTCCCGGCGGAAGTGCGGTTTACCGGCATCTCGTTCTCATATAACGTCTCGTACGCTATTTTTGGCGGTTTAACCCCTATTTTTGTGACGCTGATCATGAAATTAACCCCGTTAGCGCCCGCTTACTATGTGTTGGCGCTGTCGCTCCTCGGGCTGCTGCTCGGCGTCTACCTGCATCGCGACCTGAACAGCGAAGCCGGCGAGCGGCGAGCCGACTCCTACAGCTAAAAAAAAAGCCCTGCAGTGCAGGGCTTTTTCGTCAGGGGAGGGCGATTACGCCGCGACCGGTGAGGCCGCGACGCGGGCCGGGGCCGGTTCGCCAATCGGCAGCACGGTGCGGCCGTATTGCTCGTTGAGCACTTCGGCCATCGCCAGGTAGATGGCGCTGGCGCCGCAGATGATGCCCTCATAACCGGCAAAGGTCAGCAGCGCGTGGTTGCCGGTGATGTTGCCGACGGCCAGCAGGGCGAACAGCAGCGTCAGGCTGGCGAACACGAACTGCAGCACGCGGTTGGCGCCCAGGGTGCCGAAGAACATGAACAGGGTGAAGACGCCCCACAGCGCCAGGTAGATGCCCAGCACGTGCGCCTCGGTGGCTTCAGCCAGACCCAGACGTGGCAGCAGCAGCAGGCCGACCAGGCTCAGCCAGAAGCTGCCGTAGGCGGTGAAGGCGGTCATGCCGAAGGTGTTGCCCTTCTTGTACTCCAGCAGACCGGCCAGGATCTGGGCCAGGCCACCGAAGAAAATCCCCATGCTGATGATGGCGGAGTTCAGTGGGAAAAAGCCCGCGTTGTGCAGGTTCAGCAAGACGGTGGTCATCCCGAAGCCCATCAGGCCGAGAGGGCCGGGATTCGCCAACTTGTTGGTGTGCATAAGTCCTCTGCGATAACAGAAAATTAACGGAAACAGCGAAGTAAAATCATAAATGGTCTGAATGGCCAAAAAATCGAAGTTTTCCACCAGAGCGCGCGCATCATAATGATCCCCGCAGCCGGAAACAATGATCTGAATGACGATAAAAAAAGAAATTTTTTTCGCCTTGCCCCTTGATGCCGGACTGGATGGCCCCATCTTATTTGCAACCGCAGCTGCTAACCGCGGGTCGCACTGAGATATCGGGCAGTTGAAAAGCAAAAAATCGCCCGCATATAGGTTAGCAACCTGACTGATTATGAATTTTTTAGTGGAGACGTTTAGATGGGCAAAATTATTGGTATCGACCTGGGTACTACCAACTCTTGCGTAGCAATTATGGATGGTGCCAAGGCACGCGTGCTGGAAAACGCCGAGGGCGACCGCACCACTCCTTCTATTATCGCATATACCCAGGACGGTGAAACTCTGGTTGGCCAGCCGGCTAAGCGTCAGGCAGTGACCAACCCTGAAAACACCCTGTTCGCCATCAAGCGCCTGATCGGTCGCCGCTTCCAGGATGAAGAAGCGCAGCGCGACAAAGCGATCATGCCGTACAAAATCGTCGAAGCCGACAACGGCGACGCCTGGCTGGAAGTGAAAGGCCAGAAAATGGCTCCGCCGCAGATCTCTGCGGAAGTGCTGAAAAAAATGAAGAAAACGGCGGAAGATTACCTGGGCGAACCGGTAACTGAAGCGGTTATCACCGTACCGGCTTACTTCAACGACGCCCAGCGTCAGGCGACCAAAGACGCCGGCCGCATCGCGGGTCTGGAAGTCAAACGCATCATCAACGAACCGACTGCGGCGGCTCTGGCCTACGGCCTGGACAAAGAAGTCGGCAACCGCACCATCGCGGTTTATGACCTGGGCGGCGGTACTTTCGATATCTCCATCATCGAAATCGACGACGTTGACGGCGAAAAAACCTTTGAAGTGCTGGCGACCAACGGTGACACCCACCTGGGTGGCGAAGACTTCGACAGCCGTCTGATCAACTACCTGGTGGAAGAGTTCAAGAAAGATCAGGGTATCGATCTGCGCAACGATCCGCTGGCGATGCAGCGTCTGAAAGAAGCCGCTGAGAAAGCGAAGATTGAACTGTCTTCCGCTCAGCAGACCGACGTTAACCTGCCGTACATCACCGCAGACGCGACCGGTCCAAAACACATGAACATCAAAGTGACTCGTGCCAAACTCGAGTCGCTGGTTGAAGATCTGGTTGCGCGCTCTATCGAACCGCTGAAAGTGGCGCTGAAAGACGCAGGCCTGTCGGTTTCCGACATCCAGGACGTGATCCTGGTGGGCGGCCAGACCCGTATGCCAATGGTGCAGAAGAAAGTCGCAGACTTCTTCGGCAAAGAACCGCGTAAAGACGTGAACCCGGACGAAGCGGTTGCCGTGGGCGCTGCGGTACAGGGCGGCGTGTTGGCCGGTGATGTGAAGGACGTTCTGCTGCTGGACGTGACCCCGCTGTCGCTGGGTATCGAAACCATGGGCAGCGTGATGACGCCGCTGATCACCAAAAACACCACGATCCCGACCAAGCACAGCCAGGTGTTCTCTACCGCTGAAGACAACCAGTCTGCGGTAACCATCCACGTGCTGCAGGGTGAGCGTAAGCGCGCCAGCGATAACAAATCTCTGGGCCAGTTCAACCTGGACGGCATCCAGGCGGCGCCGCGCGGCATGGCGCAGATCGAAGTGACCTTCGATATCGATGCCGACGGCATCCTGCACGTGTCTGCCAAAGACAAGAACACCGGTCGTGAGCAGAAGATCACCATCAAGGCATCTTCTGGCCTGAACGAAGACGAAATCCAGAAAATGGTGCGCGACGCCGAGCTGAACGCTGAAGCTGACCGCAAGTTCGAAGAGCTGGTACAGACGCGTAACCAGGCGGATCACCTGATCCACGGCACTCGCAAGCAGCTGGAAGAAGCGGGCGACAAACTGCCGGCGGAAGACAAAACGGCGATCGAAGCGGCGCTGAAGGATCTGGAAGCGGCGGTGAAAGGCGAAGATAAAGCCGAGATCGAAGCGAAGACTCAGGCGCTGGTGCAGGTTTCCGGCAAACTGCTGGAAATGGCTCAGGCGCAGCAGGCTCAGCAGGGTGCTGACGCCGGCGCGGACAACGCGGCGCAGAAAGACGACGACGTGGTTGACGCCGAGTTCGAAGAAGTTAAAGACAAAAAATAATCGCCCTTAAGCGGGCACGGGGCGGCCGAGGTGTCGTTCCCGGAAACCAGCACGGGCGTCGAGGCAACTCTGCGCCCGTGCACGCATGTTAAGGGTAAGCGAAAGAATGGCGAAGAAAGACTATTACGAGATTCTCGGCGTCAGCAAGACGGCGGATGAACGTGAGATCAAAAAGGCGTATAAACGCCTGGCGATGAAATACCATCCTGACCGCAACCAGGAACAAGACGCCGAAACCAAGTTTAAAGAAGTTAAAGAAGCTTACGAAGTTCTGACCGACGACCAGAAACGCGCGGCCTACGACCAGTATGGGCACGCGGCCTTTGAACAGGGCGGCATGGGCGGCGGCGGCTTTGGCGGCGGCGCCGACTTCAGCGATATCTTTGGCGACGTGTTTGGCGACATCTTCGGCGGAGGCCGCCGTCAGCGCGCCAGCCGCGGTTCCGATCTGCGCTATAACATGGAGCTGACCCTCGAGGAAGCGGTACGTGGCGTCACCAAAGAGATCCGCATCCCGACGCTGGAAGAGTGCGACGTCTGCCACGGCAGCGGCGCCAAACCGGGCAGCTCGCCGGTGACCTGCCCAACCTGTCACGGTCAGGGCCAGGTGCAGATGCGTCAGGGCTTCTTCACCGTGCAACAGGCGTGTCCGCACTGCCATGGCCGCGGTCAGATTATCAAAGATCCGTGCAACAAGTGCCACGGCCACGGCCGGGTAGAAAAATCCAAGACGCTGTCGGTGAAAATTCCGGCCGGCGTCGATACCGGCGACCGCATCCGCCTGGCGGGTGAAGGTGAAGCCGGCGAACACGGCGCACCGGCGGGCGATCTGTACGTTCAGGTGCAGGTGAAGGCGCACCCGATCTTCGAGCGTGAAGGCAACAACCTGTACTGTGAAGTGCCGATCAACTTCGCCATGGCGGCGCTGGGCGGCGAGATTGAAGTGCCGACGCTGGACGGCCGGGTGAAACTGAAGGTGCCTTCGGAGACCCAAACCGGCAAGCTGTTCCGCATGCGCGGCAAGGGCGTGAAATCGGTGCGCGGCGGCAGCCAGGGCGACCTGCTGTGCCGCGTGGTGGTGGAAACCCCGGTCAATCTGAACGACAAGCAGAAGCAGCTGCTGCGTGAGCTGGAAGAGAGCCTGGGTGGCCCGTCCGGCGACAAGAACAGCCCGCGTTCGAAGAGCTTCTTCGACGGGGTGAAAAAGTTCTTTGACGATCTGACTCGCTAACCTACTGTTTCTTTTGGTTTATGTACGAACCCCGGGCTTCTGTTCCGGGGTTTTTATTTGCGCGCCAAACCGCAAATTCCATAATATAAGTGTGACTTATTCGTGCTTTTTATCGGTTTTTCCGAGCTATTTAGCATTTATAAACTTATTTTTTCGAACTAAAACGCCCTCTATACTCACTTCATGACTGTGGTTCGCAGGGCGCTACGTCCTGCACAGATTTGGAGAGACGTACTGTGACCAACATCATTCGTCAATTTTTACGTCAGGAAGCCGCGGGCGGTATCATTCTGATTGCGGCGGCGATCGTCGCCCTGATCATGGCCAACACCCCGGCGCAGGGGATCTATCAGGCATTCCTTAACCTGCCGGTGATGGTGAAGATTGCTTCGCTGGAGATCGCCAAGCCGCTGCTGCTGTGGATCAACGACGGCCTGATGGCCATCTTCTTCCTGGTGGTGGGGCTGGAGGTCAAGCGCGAGCTGATGCAAGGCTCGCTGTCCGGGCGCGACAAGGCGGTGTTTCCGGCGATCGCCGCGCTGGGCGGCATGCTGGCGCCGGCGCTGATTTACCTGCTGTTCAACGGCGCGGATGACGTCACCCGCCAGGGTTGGGCGATCCCGGCCGCGACCGATATCGCCTTCGCGCTTGGCGTAATGGCGCTGCTGGGCAACCGCGTGCCGACCAGCCTGAAAGTGTTCCTGCTGGCGTTGGCGATCATCGACGACCTGGGCGTGATTATCATCATCGCACTGTTCTACACCCACGAAGTGTCGATGGTGGCGCTGGGCGTGGCGGCGGCGGCGACGGCGCTGCTGGCGGTGATGAACTGGCGCGGCGTGGGCAAGACCTCGTTATACATGATGGTTGGCCTGGTGTTGTGGGTGGCGATCCTCAAGTCTGGGGTGCATGCGACGCTGGCCGGGGTGATCGTCGGCTTTATGATCCCGTTGAACGTCAAAAAGGGGCCATCGCCGTCGGAAACGCTGGAGCATGAGTTGCACCCTTGGGTCGCGTTTATGATCCTGCCGCTGTTCGCTTTCGCCAACGCCGGGGTCTCTTTGCAGGGCGTATCGCTGGAAGGGTTAACGTCGCTGCTGCCGGTCGGGATTGCGGCTGGGCTGTTTATCGGCAAGCCGCTGGGGATTTTCCTCTTCAGCCTGCTGGCGGTGAAAATGGGCATCGCCCGTTTGCCTGAAGGCATCGGCTTCAAACAGGTGTTTGCCGTTTCGGTGCTCTGCGGCATTGGTTTCACCATGTCGATTTTTATCGCCTCGCTGGCGTTTGGCGATGCAGATGCGGCGCTCAGCACCTATTCCCGCCTGGGGATCCTGTTGGGCTCCACCACTGCGGCGGTGGTAGGGTATGGATTGCTGCGTCTGGCGTTGCCGCGCGTGCGTTAATCCTGAATGTGCGCGGTAAGGGCACATAATAAAATGGCTGGTCGGAGCTGTACGGTATAAAATATGTGCAGCTTCGGCCGTTCTTCGTTGGGACTAATGGGGTTATACGTTGTCTGAAGCAGGGAAAGGAAGTTTGTCGCTCGTCACGGCACACCGTTTGCCGCTGCGAAACGTTGTTAAGGAGAGCCGCTCGTGAGGATGTCGCATATCAACTTTAATCACCTTTACTATTTCTGGCAGGTCTGCAAGGCCGGTTCCGTGGTCGGTGCCGCCGAAGCGTTGTTTCTGACGCCGCAGACCATCACCGGCCAGATCAAAGCGCTGGAAGAGCGGTTGGACGGCAAGCTGTTCAAACGCCAGGGGCGCGGGTTGGTGCCTTCGGAGCTGGGGCAGTTGGTGTTCCGCTATGCCGACAAGATGTTTATGCTCAGCCAGGAAATGCTGGATATCGTCAACTACCGCAAAGAGTCCAACCTGCTGTTCGACGTCGGCGTAGCGGATGCGCTGTCGAAGCGGCTGGTCAGCCAGGTATTGGAAACGGCGGTGGTGGTGGACAACGAGCAGATCCACCTGCGTTGCTTTGAATCGACGCACGAGATGCTGCTGGAGCAGCTTAGCCAGCACAAGCTGGATATGATCCTCTCGGATTGCCCGGTGGACTCCAGCCAGCAGGAAGGGCTGTTCTCGCTGAAGCTGGGCGAGTGCGGCATCAGCTTTTTCTGTCGCCAACCGGCGCCGGACCTGCCGTTCCCGGCTTGTCTGGAGCAGCGCAAGCTGCTGATCCCCGGCCGCCGTTCGATGCTGGGGCGCAAGCTGCTCAACTGGTTCAATACGCAGGGCATTCAGGTGGAAATTCTGGGCGAGTTCGACGATGCGGCGCTGATGAAGGCCTTCGGCATGTACCACAATGCGATCTTCGTGGCGCCGACGCTGTATGCGCAGGATACCTACAACGATGACAACGTGGTGGAGATTGGGCGTATCGACAGCGTGCAGGAGGAGTATTACATCATCTTCGCCGAGCGCATGATCCAGCATCCGGCGGTGCAGCGCGTCTGCAACAAAGACTTCTCGGCGCTGTTTTCCTGCTAGCGGTTCACTGAACGCAGGACGTAAAAAAACCGGCCTGAGCCGGTTTTTTTATCAAGCAGATAACGAAATGCTTATTGCATTGCGTTGATGCGTGCAGTCAGGTTTGACTTATGACGCGCTGCTTTGTTTTTGTGGATCAGGCCTTTAGCTGCCTGACGGTCCACCAGTGGTTGCATTACCAGGAATGCATTTTGTGCTGCTTCTTTGTCGCCAGCTGCGATAGCTGCGTCTACCTTCTTGATGAAGGTACGCACCATTGAGCGACGGCTTGCGTTATGCTTGCGGCGTTTCTCAGACTGTACGGCGCGTTTCTTAGCTGATTTGATATTAGCCAAGGTCCAACTCCCAAATATATTCTATTGAGGACAATTCAAAGGCCGAGGAATATGCCCTTTTAGCCTTCGTTTGTCAATGGATTTGTGCAAATAAGCGCCGTTTGTACAGGCGGCACTCGCTACGTTGTGATGGCGCAGGATTTTACCAGCTTCGCTCTTGGGAATACAGTGTTTCGCGAGAAAATTCGCCAATGTTTTGCCGCGGCGGGCGCAAGCCGTTGGCCGCGGTCGAGAATCGCCCCGGCAGCGCCGGATAAACTGCGGCGAAGCCGTTTCACGCGCAGATTATCTCCGGTATGGTATGTCTATTACATAAAGGCACCAATCGCGGGTTAACCTTACCGGCTGTACAAGGTATAATCCGCCGATTTCCACTGTTTTGAGCCAGCTATGGAGCTAATTCGCGGCATTCACAATATCCGGGCGCGCCACCATGGTTGCGTGCTCACCATCGGCAACTTTGACGGCGTACACCGCGGTCATCAGGCGCTGCTGGAGCAGTTGAAGCAACAAGGGCAACGCCTCGGGCTGCCGGTGATGGTCATGATCTTTGAGCCGCAGCCGCTGGAGATGTTCGCCGCAGACAAGGCGCCGGCCCGCTTGACGCGCCTGCGCGACAAGGCCAACTATCTGGCGCAGGCGGGCGTCGATTACCTGCTGTGCGTCAAGTTCGATCCGCGTTTCGCCGCCAACACTGCGCAGGCGTTCGTCGCCGAGCTGCTGGTGGAAAAACTGGGCGTCAAATTCCTGATGGTGGGGGATGATTTTCGCTTTGGCGCCGGGCGTCAGGGCGATTTTCCGCTATTGCAGCAGGCCGGAAAAGAGTACGGCTTCGACGTGGTCAGCACCCCGACCTTCCGCGAAGGCGAGCGGCGCATCAGCAGCACCGCGATCCGCACCGCGCTGAGCGAGGACGATCTGCCGTTGGCGGAGACCCTGCTGGGTCACCCGTACAGCATTTCCGGGCGCGTGGTGCACGGCGACGAGCTGGGGCGCACCATCGGCTTCCCGACCGCCAATCTGCCGCTCAAGCGTCTGGTGGCGCCGGTGAAAGGAGTGTATGCGGTGGAAGTGTATGGCCTGGGGCCGAAGCCGCTGCCGGGCGTGGCCAATATCGGCACGCGCCCGACCGTCGCCGGCGTGCGCCAGCAGCTGGAAGTGCATCTGCTGGATGTCACAATGGATCTTTACGGGCGCCATATTGAGGTGGTGCTCCGCGCAAAATTGCGCAATGAACAGCGGTTTGCTTCGCTGGATGCCCTGAAGCAGCAAATCGCCAATGATGTGGTGACGGCCCGGAAGTTCTTCGGGTTAAAAACACTGGTTTAATCGTTTACCCTAAACAATTCGAGCCGCATCGCGGCGGCAACCGCGCGAACCCCGATGAGCTTGCACAGGCAAGTGATTCGGGTGAGAAAGGGCGGCCGACAAAGATGCAGCTTGAAGTGTGACGGGTAAATAGCCGAAAACGGAAACGAGAATCTCATGAGTGACTACAAGAATACCCTGAACTTGCCGGAAACAGGGTTCCCGATGCGCGGCGATCTCGCCAAGCGCGAACCTGGCATGCTGCAACGTTGGTATGAACAGGATCTGTACGGGATTATTCGTACTGCCAAAAAGGGCAAAAAAACCTTCATTTTGCATGACGGCCCTCCGTATGCGAACGGCAGCATTCACATTGGTCACTCGGTTAACAAGATTCTCAAAGACATTATCATCAAGTCGAAAGGGATGGCCGGCTTCGACTCGCCTTATGTGCCGGGTTGGGATTGCCACGGCCTGCCGATCGAACTGAAGGTTGAGCAACTGTACGGCAAGCCGGGCGAGAAGCTGACGGCGGCCGAGTTCCGCCAGAAGTGCCGCGAGTACGCGGCCGAGCAGGTTGAAGGCCAGAAGAAGGACTTCATTCGCCTGGGCGTGTTGGGCGACTGGGATCGTCCGTACCTGACGATGGATTTCAAAACCGAAGCCAACATCATCCGCGCGCTGGGCAAGATCATCAGCAACGGCCACCTGCTGAAAGGCGCCAAGCCGGTTCACTGGTGCACCGACTGCGGCTCGTCGCTGGCGGAAGCGGAAGTGGAGTACTACGACAAGACTTCGCCGTCGATCGACGTGAGCTTCCATGCGGCCGACGCGGCTGCCGTGGCGGCCAAGTTCGGCGTGAGCCACTTCAGCGGCGCCATCTCCCTGGTTATCTGGACCACCACCCCGTGGACCCTGCCGGCCAACCGCGCGATCTCGCTGCACCCGGACTTCACCTATCAGTTGGTGCAGGTTGACGGCCAGTGCCTGATCCTGGCGGCTGAACTGGTGGAAAGCGTGATGAAGCGCGCCGGCATCACCGAGTGGACCGTGCTGGGCAGCTGCAAAGGCGCCGATCTGGAGCTGCTGCGCTTCAAACACCCGTTCATGGACTTCGACGTGCCGGCGATCCTCGGCGAGCACGTGACGCTGGACGCCGGTACCGGTGCGGTGCATACCGCGCCAGGCCACGGCCCGGACGACTTCGTGATCGGCCAGAAATACGGCCTGGAAGTGGCCAACCCGGTAGGGCCGAACGGCTGCTACCTGACCGGCACCTACCCGCTGCTGGACGGCAAGTTCGTCTTCAAGGCCAACGATCTGATCGTCGATCTGCTGCGTGACAAAGGCGCGCTGCTGCACGTCGAGAAGTTCCTGCACAGCTATCCGTGCTGCTGGCGCCACAAGACGCCGATCATCTTCCGCGCTACGCCGCAATGGTTCATCAGCATGGATCAGAAAGGCCTGCGTCAGCAGTCGCTGGAAGAGATCAAGGGCGTGCAGTGGATCCCGGATTGGGGCCAGGCGCGCATCGAAATGATGGTCGCCAACCGCCCGGACTGGTGCATCTCGCGTCAGCGCACCTGGGGCGTGCCGATGTCGCTGTTCGTGCATAAAGAGACCGAGCAGCTGCACCCGCGCAGCGTTGAGCTGATGGAAGAAGTGGCCAAACGCGTCGAGCAAGACGGCATTCAGGCCTGGTGGGATCTGGACGCGGCCGACATCCTCGGCGCGGAAGCCGCCGACTACGTGAAAGTGCCGGATACGCTGGACGTGTGGTTCGATTCCGGTTCCACCCACGCCTCGGTTGTCGACGTGCGTCCTGAATTCAACGGCCACGGCGCCGACATGTATCTGGAAGGCTCCGACCAACACCGCGGCTGGTTCATGTCATCGCTGATGATTTCCACCGCGATGAAGGGCAAGGCGCCGTACAAGGAAGTGCTGACCCACGGCTTCACCGTCGACGGTCAGGGCCGCAAGATGTCCAAATCGATCGGCAACACCGTCAGCCCGCAGGACGTGATGAACAAGCTGGGCGGCGACATTCTGCGTCTGTGGGTGGCGTCGACCGATTACACCGGCGAGATCGCGGTGTCCGATGAGATCCTCAAGCGCTCCGCCGACTCTTATCGCCGCATCCGCAACACCGCGCGCTTCCTGCTGGCCAACCTGAACGGGTTCGAGCCGAGCACCGATTGCGTGGCGCCGGAAGACATGGTGGTGCTGGATCGCTGGGCGGTCGGCCGCGCGCTGGCGGCGCAGCGGGATATCGAGCAGGCTTACGCCAACTACGATTTCCACGAAGTGGTGCAGCGCCTGATGCAGTTCTGTTCGGTCGAGATGGGCTCCTTCTACCTGGATATCATCAAGGATCGTCAGTACACCGCGAAGAGCGACAGCGTCGCCCGCCGCAGCTGCCAGACCGCGCTGTATCACATCGTCGAAGCGCTGGTGCGCTGGATGGCGCCGATCATGTCGTTCACCGCAGACGAGATCTGGGGCTTCATGCCGGGCAAACGCGCGCAGTACGTGTTCACTGAAGAGTGGTACGACGGCCTGTTCGGGCTGGCGGAAGGCGAGTCGATGAACGACGCTTTCTGGGCTGAGCTGCTGAAAGTGCGCGGCGAAGTGAACAAGGTGCTGGAGCAGGCGCGTGCCGACAAACGCCTCGGCGGTTCGCTGGAAGCGGCGGTGACGCTGTATGCCGACAGCGAGTTGGCGGCGCGTCTGAACAGCCTGCAGGATGAGCTGCGCTTTGTGCTGCTGACCTCTGCGGCAAGCGTTGCGCCTTTGGCGGATGCGCCGGCCGACGCGCAGGCTTCCGAGCTGCTGAAAGGGCTGAAGATCGCCTTCAGCACGGCGCCAGGTGAGAAGTGCCCGCGCTGCTGGCATTACACCACCGATATCGGTCTGGTGGCGGAGCATGCAGACATCTGCGGCCGCTGTGTGAGCAACGTCGCCGGTGACGGCGAGAAGCGTAACTTTGCCTGAGAACTCGCGCCTGATGAGTAAACCAATTTGTTCGACCGGCCTGCGTTGGCTGTGGGTTGTAGTGGCGGTGCTGGCGCTGGATTTCGGCAGCAAGCAGTGGATCCTCGCTAACTTTACGCTGGGCCAGTCCCAGCCGTTGATCCCGTCGTTCAACCTGTTTTACGCGCGCAACTACGGCGCCGCGTTCAGCTTCCTGGCCGATCACGGCGGTTGGCAGCGCTGGTTCTTCGCCGGCATCGCCATCGCCATCGTCGCGGTGCTGCTGGTGATGATGTACCGCAGCGCGGCACAGCAGAAGCTGAACAACATCGCCTACGCCTTTATTATCGGCGGGGCGCTGGGCAACCTGTTCGATCGCCTGTGGCACGGTTTTGTGGTCGATTTCATCGACTTCTACGTCGGTGATTGGCACTACCCGACCTTCAATCTGGCGGACAGCTTTATCTGCGTGGGCGCGGCGATGATCGTGCTGGAAGGTTTCTTGTCGCCGGCGAACAAAGACGCAAAGAGTAAAGGTGAGTAATATGACGGCTCAGGTTATCAGTGACAGCGCGGTGCTGGTTCACTTCACGCTGAAACTGGAAGACGGTTCGACCGCCGAATCCACCCGCAGCAGCGGCAAACCGGCGCTGTTCCGCCTGGGTGACGGCAGCCTGTCGGCGCCGCTGGAAGAGCAACTGCTCGGCCTGCGCGCGGGCGACAAGCGCGCCTTTACCCTGCAGCCGGAAGCGGCGTTCGGCGCGGAGAACCCGGATCTGGTCCAGTTCTTCTCGCGCCGCGACTTCGCGGAAACCGGCGTGCCGGACGTGGGCACCATCATGCTGTTTACCGCCATCGACGGCAGCGAAATGCCGGGCGTGGTGCGCGCGGTGGCGGAGGATTCAATCACCGTCGATTTCAACCATCCGCTGGCGGGCCATCCGGTGACCTTCGACATCGAAGTGCTGGAGATCGATCCGCAGCAGGAGGAGACGCATGCAAATATTGCTGGCTAACCCGCGCGGCTTCTGCGCCGGGGTTGATCGTGCGATCAGCATCGTGGAACGTGCGCTGGAGCTGTACGGTGCGCCGATCTACGTGCGACATGAAGTGGTGCACAACCGCTACGTGGTCGACAGCCTGCGTGAGCGCGGCGCGGTGTTTATCGAAGAGATCGCCGAAGTGCCGGACGGCTCTATCCTGATCTTCTCGGCGCACGGCGTTTCTCAGGCGGTGCGCGCCGAAGCCAAGGCGCGCGATCTGACCATGCTGTTCGACGCCACCTGTCCGCTGGTGACCAAGGTGCATATGGAAGTGGCGCGCGCCAGCCGCCGCGGCACCGAAGCGATCCTGATCGGCCATGCCGGGCATCCGGAGGTGGAAGGCACCATGGGCCAGTACAGCAACCCACAGGGCGGCATGTACCTGGTCGAGTCGCCGGAAGACGTGTGGAAGCTGCGGGTGAAAGACGAAGACAACCTGTGCTTCATGACGCAGACTACGCTGTCGGTGGATGATACCTCGGACGTGATCGACGCGTTGCGTCAGCGTTTCCCGAATATTATCGGGCCACGTAAGGATGATATCTGCTACGCCACCACCAACCGTCAGGAAGCGGTGCGCAATCTGGCCGGCGATGCGGACGTGGTGCTGGTGGTGGGGTCGAAGAACTCCTCCAATTCCAACCGTCTGGCGGAACTGGCGCAGCGCGTCGGCAAACCGGCTTATCTGATCGATTCGGCGGCGGATATTCAGGAAAGCTGGCTGAGCGAAGCGC
The DNA here is from genome assembly GCF_048684565.1 of Serratia sp. BNK-33-b. Classification (NCBI taxonomy): domain Bacteria; kingdom Pseudomonadati; phylum Pseudomonadota; class Gammaproteobacteria; order Enterobacterales; family Yersiniaceae; genus Serratia; species Serratia sp. BNK-33-b. The sequence continues at coordinate 4,193,190 of NZ_JBLQTZ010000001.1, read as the reverse complement.
GCAATATCGGCGTTACCGCCGGCGCCTCGGCACCGGACGTGCTGGTGCAGGAGGTGATCTCCCGCCTGAAAGCGCTGGGCGGCCTGGACGTGCATGAAATCAGCGGGCGCGAAGAGAACATCGTGTTCGAAGTGCCGAAAGAATTGCGCGTGGACGTCCGTCAGATTGACTGATGTGCGTGAGTGAATGACAACGGGGGGCTTAGGCTTCCCGTTTTTTTTTGGAAAGCGAGCCGCGTAAAAAATAACACTCCATGCATATTCAAATTTTCTGCTAACTAAAGTCAAATTTATTCTGAGTATTTGAAATAACGTCGGTGTGGTTAATTATATAGGCTGGCGAAAAGTCATTAATAAGAATATCATTAGGCTGCAATCTAAATAGGCCCGGTGTTGGTAAAGTGATTACAATAATTACAATAATGGATGTTGCAGATGTTTCTTATTTTATTCCTGCCGAATATGTTCTACGTCGGTTAATCCCTTCTCCTGCAAATAGAGTTTCATATGTTCCAGCAACCGTCTGACTTTTAATGGCTGGATCTCCCTACGTGGCATAATGGCGTAGCAATTAATTTCCGGTAAGCGCCAATCGGGCAATATTTCAATCAGCTCACCGCTGCGCAATTCACGTTCAACATTGGCGAAGAAATTGCGAATGATGCCCTTGCCGGTCAACGCCAACTCCTTCATCGCCATACCGCTGTTGGTGAACAAACGCCCGGTCATGCGCATGCGGTGTTCATCGCCGTTGCGATGGATAAGACGGACAAACTGTGGGTTGCCGAGCGGCGTAAAGGTGACCCAATGGTGATGGGTCAGCGCCTGCGGCGAATCCGGCACGCCGTGGTGTGCCAGGTAGGCCGGTGAGGCGCACAACACTTCGCGGCAGCGGGCCAACCGCGTGGAAACGTAGCTGGAATCGGCCAGCACGCCGCCGCGTATCGCCAGATCGATGCGTTGCGCGATCAGGTCTATCTTCTCATCGTGGATCTCAAGCCGCAGCGTGAGCCGAGGATGCTCGTCGAGAAAGCTTTGCAGCGCCGGCACCAGATAGTGAGTGGCGAATTCAGTGGAGGTGGCGACGCGCAGTTCGCCGACCAGCTCTCCGCGCAGCGCGGCGATCCGTTGTTGGCCACGTTCGGCAGCGTGGATCATCAGCAGGCAATCTTCATAAAAACACAATCCTGCTTCGGTCAGACTCAATGAACGCGTCGATCGCAACAGTAATTGAATGCCCAGATGCTCCTCCAGCTGGCGAATATGTTGGCTGACGGCGGAGGTCGTCATGCCCAATTCTTTTGCCGCCATGCTGAATGCGCCGCAATCGACCACTTTTGAGAAAATGGCCATGCGTTTTAAAATATTGCTCATAGTTTGTTAAGCACAACTTAACCAAGATTGTGAATTATACGGGCTAATAATATAGCATCATCTCTTCTATATTGCCTGAAGCATATAAACGACGGGCTGATTATTATTTTGCAGAGATTTTTTCTCTTTTTGATAAATCTTATTGCGCTTATCAATAATACTCCCGCACCACATCGTAACAGGAGCTCATTGTGGACAGCGCTCAGAAAGAAGAAATATCGTTAAAGATCCTACGTGAATTATTGCAATACCGCCGCCGTTTCCCCGGCGACGACACCTCGATCGCTGAAGAAGAACGGCGGGTCACTCAGGTGCAATTGCCGCGCATTCGGGCATTCATCGAAAACGAGCAACGTATCGAATTCGTGCTGCCGGCCTTCCCGACCAAGTCGCCCAACACCAACAAGGTGATCGGCGCGGTGCCGGACATGGCGGAGCGGCTGTCGCTGATCTTCCTCAACTCGCTATGCCAGCGCATTCAACTCTACTACCCGCCGGGTGCGCATATCGTTATCTGCTCCGATGGCCACGTGTTCGGCGATCTGATCCGCGTCAGTGACGAAGCGATCAACCACTATCAGCGCGAAATTGAAAACCTGCTGCATGAAGTGGGCGCGACGCATCTCAGCGTATTCAACCTCGGCGACGTCAAAGGCCTGGCCGAACATACCGATGATTACGATCTGCTGCGCCAACTGTTGGTGGAGGGCTATGCCGAATCGGAAGAGGCGATCAAACAGCAGTTGATGCAGGACGAACAGGGCCTCTTGCTGTACCGCGCCATCACGCGCTTCCTGTATGAAGACAGCCAACTGCCGGGCTACAGCGGTTCCAACGCCGCGCTGCAGAAAGACGCCAAACAGCGCGCCTGCGGAGTGATCCAGCGCAGCTGGGCCTGGGGCAATCTGCTGGCGCAGCATTTCCCGGCGGCGATCCGCCTGTCGATTCACCCGCAGCCGGTCGACAGCCTGAAAATGGGCATCCACATGATGCCGACCAAAGACGACTGGCTGACGCCGTGGCATGGCGTGGCAGCCAACGTGAACGGCCAGTTCGTGCTGATGAAGCGTAAAGATGCGCAGAGCCTGGACGGCGAATTGGTGGAGATCCGCGGCACGCCGAGCCATTACCTGATCGAACAACCGCAGATGGCCTGAGGCCGCTGCAGGCTTTTGCGCCCGAAATCCTGGCGGACGCGTTTTTGACGGCACGTTGCCGTGTGAGCAGCACATTCGATGCAAGGAGAATCACCGATGAATAACCAACCGCTTAATTGCCATATTCAACCGAATACCCCGTTTGGCGCGATCCTGACGCCGCAGCATCCGGGGCAAAAGATCGGCGAACTGCCGGTGGCAGCGCTGCGGGCGCTGGCGCAGGAGCATCACTTGCTGGTGCTGCGCGGATTCGACTCCGGTTTCAGCGAGCCGGAAGTCCTGACTCGCTACGCCGAGCAGTGGGGCGAGATCATGATGTGGCCGTTTGGCGCGGTGCTGGACGTGAAGGAACATCCGGACGCCAAGGATCATATTTTCGACAGCAGCTACGTCCCGCTGCATTGGGATGGCATGTATAAGCCGACTATTCCCGAGTTCCAGCTGTTCCACTGCGTGGCGGCGCCGTCGCCGGACGAAGGCGGGTGCACGACCTTCGTCGACACCACGCGCTTGCTGGCCAATGCGGACGAAGCGTTGCTGGATCAGTGGCTGTCGGTCTCGATCACCTACCGCATCAAGCAGGTGGTGCATTACGGCGGTGAAGTCTGTTCGCCGCTGGTGGTGCAGCACCCGAACGGCAGAGGATTGATCATGCGCTACAATGAACCGCCGACGGAAGGGAAAAAATTCCTCAATCAACATGCGCTGGAATATCACGGCGTGCCGGCGCAGCAGCAGGAACAGTTCCACCACACTCTGCAGCAGCATCTGTACGATCCGCGTCACTATTATGCCCACCAATGGCAACAGGGCGACGTGGTGGTGGCGGACAACTTCTCGCTGCTGCATGGGCGTGAGGGCTTCACCGCCCGTTCCGCGCGTCATTTGCAGCGCGTGCATATTCAGAGCAACCCGGTGTGCGCCAATCTGGCGCTGAAGCCGGCTAACGCAGAAGCGTAAAGGAGCATTATGGCAAGGATATTGATGGCGGCAGTCGCCACTCCGGGGCACGTTTACCCGATGTTGGCCATCGCTCGCCACCTGATTGCCCAAGGGCATCAGGTGCGGGTGATGACCGGCGCGCTGTTCCGCGAACGCGCCGAGGCGGTGGCCGCGAGCTTCGTGCCGTTCGACGCGCAGGTGGATTTCGACTATCGCCACCTGGAGGAGCATTTCCCCGAGCGCGCCGCGCTGCCGCCGGGCAACGCGCAGATGGCGCTGGCGCTGAAAGATTTCTTCGCCGCGCCGATCCCACTGTTGGATCGTCAGCTGCGTGCGGCCATCGCCGCCGAAAAGACCGATCTGCTGATGGTGGAGAACTGCTTCTACGGCGTGCTGCCGCTGTTGCAGTCCGCCGAACGGCCGCCGGTCTTCGGGATCGGCGTCACGCCGCTGTCGTATTCTTCGCGCGACGCCATTTTCTATGGCCCGCGCATCCCGCCGGCGCTGCTGCCGCGGGCGCTGACCCGTGAGCAGTTGGTGGATGAAGAAACGCGGGTGTTGCTTGATGAGGTGCAGCAAAGCTTTGATGCCGCGCTGGTGCAGGCCGGCGGGCGGCCGCTGAATCGCCCGTTCACCGACGCGCTGATCGGCGGCTGCGAGCGTTTCCTGCAGTTGGCCACCACGGCGCTGGAATATGAGCGTGACGATCTGCCGAGCGGCGTGCGCTTCGTCGGCCCGCTGCGCAGCGGCGGCCAGCCGGCGGCGGAAGAAACGCTGTGGGAGGCAGACGATGATCGGCCGCTGGTGATCGTGTCTCAGGGCACGCTGGCCAATGTCGATCTGCATCAGCTGATCGTGCCGACGCTGCAAGCGCTGGCGCATCTGCCGGTGCGGGTGTTGGCCACCACCGGCGGGCGGGCGACGGAAGGCCTGATGGACGCGCTGCCGGGCAATGCCAGAGTGCGCGAGTTCATCTCCTTCGAACGCTGGCTGCCGGAGACGGCGCTGCTGATCACCAATGGCGGTTACGGTTCGATCAACTATGCGCTGAACAGCGGCGTGCCGCTGATCGTCGCTGGCACGGGCGAAGACAAGCTGGAGGCGGCCGCGCGCGTGGTCGCCGCCGGCTGCGGCATCAGCCTGCACACCAGCACGCCGAGCCCTGAACAGATCCTGGCGGCGGCGACGCGCATTCTGCAGCAGCCGATCTATCGACAACGCGCAGCGCTGGTGCGTGAGGACTATGCCCGCCACGATGCGCTGACGGCGATCGCCAACGAAGTGGCCGCCATTACCGCCTGACCACGCTGTGATCCTTTCCCCAGGCGCCGTTTTCGGCGCCTTTTTTCTGCATTTTTTTGCCATGGAAACTGCATGATTATGTACAATCGTCGCAGGCCGCCAAATCGGTTGAATGTTAATCTCACGACAGCGCCGCTGATAAAAGCGGGGGAATATCATAATTTTCTAATTATGAAATGAATCCTCTGGCGACGCTGAAGCGGGGCAGTTACCCTGAATCGATAGCCTAATGGGATAGGCGTCAAATCAAGAAGAGAGCAAGCATGAGTGATTCACAAATCCGCATTGCGATTGCGGGCGCCGGCGGCCGGATGGGCCGTCAGTTGATCCAGGCGGTGCAGCAGGCGGAAGGCGTGGTGTTGGGCGCGGCGCTGTCGCGCCCGGGTTCAAGCCTGATCGGCATCGATGCCGGCGAGCTGGCGGGCATTGGCGCGCTGGGCGTTAAGGTAAGCGACAGCCTGGAGAAAGTGGCGAGCGAGTTCGACATTTTGATCGACTTCACCCGCCCGGAAAGCACCCGGAGCTACCTGGATTTTTGCGTGGCGCACCACAAGGCGATGGTGATTGGCACCACCGGCTTCGATGACGCCGGCAAGCAGGCGATCCGCGCTGCGGCGCAGCACATCGGCATCGTGTTCGCCGCCAACTTCAGCGTCGGCGTCAACCTGGTGCTGAAACTGCTGGAGAAGGCCGCGCAGGTGATGGGCGACTACACCGACATCGAAATCGTTGAGGCGCACCACCGCCACAAAGTGGATGCGCCGTCGGGCACGGCGTTGGCCATGGGCGAAGCGATCGCCGGCGCGCTGGGGCGCGATCTGAAAAACTGTGCGGTCTATGCGCGCGAAGGCCATACCGGCGAACGCGATCCGAAAAGCATCGGCTTTGCCACCATTCGCGCCGGCGACATCGTCGGCGAGCACACCGCGATGTTCGCCGACATCGGTGAACGGGTGGAAATCACCCATAAGGCCTCCAGCCGCATGACTTTCGCCAGCGGCGCGGTACGCGCGGCGACCTGGCTGCATAACCGGGATAAAGGTTTGTTTGATATGCGAGATGTATTGAATTTGGACCAGTTATAATTGATTTGCATACCATCGTGATGTGGTTGTATTGATCATAATGCTATGATAATCGGGCAATAATTTTATTGTCCTTTTTTTTAACATGATAAATATCATGTTGGCTTTGTTTTATTGTCAAAGATGTTATTTATCTATATTTACTTTGCTAATTATCTCCTTTTTTTCCACTCTCGGCTTTTTTAGCGTCTTTTTTGTCCCATTCCGGCGCCGTTTTCCATCATTCTTCCCCGCAACCGTTTTCCAGCCCCGGTTTTCTGTGTTTTTATCGGCGCTCAAGCCGCATGCGCGCCGAGAACTGCAAAAATAAAACAAAAAACGGCAGTTTGGGTAGACAAGCCAGGCACTCATCATTAAAATGCGCCCAATTTGCCAAAAATTGGCCTCGCGGACGGTTTTTGCATTGATTTAGATCGCGATATCTGAATTAATATGCAAATATTGTGATTGATTATTCCTTGGAGGGTGTTTTGATAAAGTCAGCGCTATTGGTTCTGGAAGACGGAACCCAATTCCACGGTCGGGCCATCGGGGCAGAGGGAACGGCAGTGGGGGAAGTGGTCTTCAATACGTCGATGACCGGTTATCAAGAAATCCTCACTGATCCTTCCTATTCCCGCCAGATCGTTACTCTTACTTATCCTCATATCGGCAATGTCGGCACCAATGCTTCCGACGAAGAATCCTCCGCAGTACACGCCCAAGGCCTCGTCATTCGCGACCTCCCGCTGATCGCCAGCAACTACCGCAACGAAGAAAGCCTGTCCGACTACCTCAAGCGTCACAACATCGTGGCGATCGCCGATATCGATACCCGCAAATTGACCCGCCTGCTGCGCGAGAAGGGCGCCCAGAACGGCTGCATCATCGCCGCCGATTCGCCGGACGCCGCGCTGGCCCTGGCCAAGGCGCAAGGTTTCCCGGGGTTGAAGGGCATGGATCTGGCGAAAGAGGTCACCACCCAAGAGGCCTACAGCTGGCAGCAAGGCAGCTGGACGCTTGAAGGCGACCTGCCCGAAGCCAAAACCGCCGCGGAACTGCCGTTCCACGTGGTGGCTTACGACTACGGCGCCAAGCGCAACATCCTGCGCATGCTGGTGGATCGCGGCTGCCGCCTGACCGTGGTGCCGGCGCAGACCCCGGCCGACGAGGTGCTGAAAATGAATCCGGACGGCATCTTCCTGTCCAACGGCCCGGGCGATCCGGAGCCGTGCGACTACGCCATCACCGCCATCAAACAGTTCCTGGAAACCGACATTCCGGTGTTCGGCATCTGCCTGGGCCATCAGCTGCTGGCGCTGGCCAGCGGGGCGAAAACCATGAAGATGAAGCTCGGCCACCACGGCGGCAACCACCCGGTGAAGGATCTGGACAACAACACCGTGATGATCACCGCGCAGAACCACGGCTTTGCGGTAGATGAAAACAACCTGCCGGCGAACCTGCGCGTGACGCACAAATCGCTGTTCGACCATACGGTGCAGGGCATTCACCGCACCGACAAGGCGGCGTTCAGCTTCCAGGGCCACCCGGAAGCCAGCCCAGGCCCGCACGACGCTGCGCCGCTGTTCGATCACTTTATCGAACTGATTGAGACTTACCGTTCTAACGCCAAATAATCAGGAGCAGTAAAAAATGCCAAAACGTACAGACATAAAAAGCATCCTGATCCTCGGCGCGGGTCCGATCGTTATCGGCCAGGCGTGTGAGTTCGACTACTCGGGCGCCCAGGCGTGTAAAGCGCTGCGCGAAGAGGGTTACCGCGTCATTCTGGTCAACTCCAACCCGGCGACCATCATGACCGACCCGGAGATGGCCGACGCGACCTACATTGAGCCGATCCACTGGGAAGTGGTGCGCAAGATCATCGAAAAAGAGCGCCCGGATGCGGTGCTGCCGACCATGGGCGGCCAGACGGCGCTGAACTGCGCGCTGGAGCTGGAGCGCCAGGGCGTGCTGGCCGAGTTCGGCGTTACCATGATCGGCGCCACCGCCGATGCGATTGACAAGGCCGAAGACCGTCGCCGTTTCGATGTGGCGATGAAGAAAATCGGTCTGGATACCGCGCGTTCCGGCATCGCGCACACCATGGAAGAAGCGCTGGCGGTGGCCGCTGACGTCGGTTTCCCGTGCATCATCCGTCCTTCCTTTACCATGGGCGGCACCGGCGGCGGCATCGCCTACAACCGCGAAGAGTTCGAAGAGATCTGCGAACGCGGCCTGGACCTGTCGCCGACCAACGAGCTGCTGATCGATGAATCGCTGATCGGTTGGAAAGAGTACGAGATGGAAGTGGTGCGTGATAAGAACGACAACTGCATCATCGTCTGCTCCATCGAAAACTTCGACGCCATGGGCATCCACACCGGCGACTCGATCACCGTCGCGCCGGCCCAGACCCTGACCGACAAGGAATACCAAATCATGCGCAACGCCTCGATGGCGGTGCTGCGTGAGATCGGCGTTGAAACCGGCGGCTCCAACGTGCAGTTCTCGGTCAACCCGAAAACCGGCCGCCTGATCGTCATCGAAATGAACCCGCGCGTATCGCGCTCTTCGGCGCTGGCGTCGAAAGCCACCGGCTTCCCCATCGCCAAGATCGCCGCCAAGCTGGCGGTGGGTTACACCCTCGATGAGCTGATGAATGACATCACCGGCGGCCGCACCCCGGCGTCGTTCGAGCCGTCCATCGACTACGTCGTGACCAAGATCCCGCGCTTCAACTTCGAGAAGTTCGCCGGCGCCAACGATCGCCTGACTACCCAGATGAAGTCGGTCGGTGAAGTGATGGCCATCGGCCGCACCCAGCAGGAATCGCTGCAAAAAGCGCTGCGCGGCCTGGAAGTGGGCGCCACCGGTTTCGACCCGAAAGTGAGCCTGGACGATCCGGAAGCGCTGACCAAAATTCGCCGCGAGCTGAAAGACGCCGGTTCCGACCGCATCTGGTACATCGCCGACGCCTTCCGCGCCGGTTTGTCAGTTGACGGCGTGTTCAACCTGACCAACGTTGACCGCTGGTTCCTGGTGCAGATTGAAGAGCTGGTGCGCCTGGAAGAGCAGGTTGCCGAGGCGGGCATCAACGGCCTGAACCAAGAGTTCCTGCGCACCCTGAAGCGCAAAGGCTTCGCCGATGCGCGCCTGGCCAAGCTGGCCGGCGTCGCCGAGAGCGAAATTCGCAAGCTGCGCCACAGCTACGGTTTGCACCCGGTGTACAAGCGCGTGGATACCTGCGCGGCGGAATTCGCCACCGACACCGCCTACATGTACTCCACCTATGAAGAAGAGTGTGAGTCCAATCCGACGAACGACCGGCCGAAAGTGATGGTGCTGGGCGGCGGGCCGAACCGCATCGGCCAGGGCATTGAGTTTGACTACTGCTGCGTGCACGCTTCGCTGGCGCTGCGTGAAGACGGCTACGAGACCATCATGGTCAACTGTAACCCGGAAACCGTCTCCACCGACTACGACACCTCAGACCGCCTGTACTTTGAGCCGGTAACGCTGGAAGACGTGCTGGAAATCGTGCGCATCGAGAAGCCGAAAGGCGTGATCGTGCAGTATGGTGGCCAGACTCCGCTGAAGCTGGCGCGCGAGCTGGAAGCCGCAGGCGTGCCGGTTATCGGCACCAGTCCGGACGCCATCGACCGCGCCGAAGACCGCGAGCGCTTCCAGCAGGCGGTCAACCGTCTGGGCCTGAAGCAACCGGCCAACGCCACCGTGACCGCCATCGAACAGGCGGTGGAGAAGGCGGCGGCCATCGGCTATCCGCTGGTGGTGCGTCCTTCCTACGTGCTGGGCGGCCGGGCGATGGAAATCGTTTACGACGAAACCGACCTGCGCCGCTACTTCCAGACTGCGGTCAGCGTATCCAACGATGCGCCGGTGCTGCTGGATCGCTTCCTGGACGACGCGGTGGAAGTGGACGTCGATGCCATTTGCGACGGCGAACGCGTGCTGATTGGCGGCATCATGGAGCACATCGAGCAGGCGGGCGTGCACTCCGGCGACTCCGCGTGTTCGCTGCCGGCGTACACCCTGAGCCAGGAAATTCAGGACGTGATGCGTCGTCAGGTGGAAAAACTGGCGTTCGAGCTGCAGGTGCGCGGCCTGATGAACGTGCAGTTCGCGGTGAAGGACAACGAAGTCTACCTGATTGAAGTCAACCCGCGCGCCGCGCGCACCGTGCCGTTCGTCTCCAAAGCGACCGGCGTGCCGCTGGCCAAAGTGGCCGCGCGCGTGATGGCCGGCAAAACGCTGGTTGAACAGGGCGTGACCGAAGAGATCATCCCGCCGTACTACTCGGTGAAAGAAGTGGTGCTGCCGTTCAACAAATTCCCGGGCGTCGACCCGATTTTGGGGCCGGAAATGCGCTCTACCGGGGAAGTGATGGGCGTGGGCCGCACCTTCGCGGAAGCCTTCTCCAAAGCGATGCTGGGCAGTAACTCGGGCATGAAGAAACAGGGCCGCGCGCTGCTGTCGGTGCGCGAAGGCGACAAGGCTCGCGTGGTCGATTTGGCCGCCAGCCTGCTGAAGCAGGGCTTCGAGCTGGACGCGACCCACGGCACCGCGGTGGTGCTGGGCGAAGCGGGCATCAACCCGCGCCTGGTCAACAAGGTGCACGAAGGGCGTCCGCACATTCAGGACCGTATCAAGAACGGCGAGTACACCTACATCGTCAACACCACGGCAGGCCGTCAGGCGATTGAGGACTCCAAGCTGATTCGCCGCAGCGCCCTGCAGTACAAGGTGCACTACGACACCACGCTGAACGGCGGCTTCGCCACCGCGATGGCGCTGAAAGCGGATCCGACCGAGCAGGTTACATCGGTGCAGGAAATGCACGCGCGTATCGGTAAGTAACCGCGCGAGAATGCCTACGCCAGGGCGCTGCAGATGCAGCGCCCTTTTTTATTCAGTGAATTTGTAGGCTGGCGTTAAAAATTTCCGCTATCAATCAGTGGGCAAACTGTCACTCTGTGTGATTGGTATATGCTTGGTGTATTGGCAAGGAACGAAGGAACGACGATAACAATGATTCTGATAATTTATGCTCACCCGTATCCCCGGCATTCGCATGCCAATCACCGCCTGCTGCAGGCGGTGAAGGATCTCCCCGAGGTGGAGGTGCGCTCGCTGTATGAGCTGTACCCCGATTTCAATATCGACATCAACGCCGAACAGCGGGCGGTGGAGCGCGCCGACCTGGTGGTGCTGCAACATCCGATGCAGTGGTACAGCTTCCCGCCGTTGTTGAAGCTGTGGATCGACAAAGTGCTGGAGCACGGCTGGGCCTACGGCCACGACGGCAATGCGCTGGTGGGTAAAGACTGCCTGTGGGCGGTGACCAGCGGCGGCGACGAGCACCACTTCGAGCTGGGCGACTTCCCCAACTTCGCCGCGCTGGCGCAGCCGCTGCAGGCCACGGCGATCTATTGCGGCATGACCTGGCTGCCTTATTTCGCCGTGCACAATACCTTTACCTGCAACGAGCCGGCGCTGCTCGCCGCCGGCGAAGCCTACCGCCAGCGGCTGGTCGACTACCTGATGGAACATGCCGAAGCGGAAACCCGGGAGGCCAGCCATGGATAATCACCACATGATGATCGAAGGGCTGATCTACCTCGGCTCCGCGGCGCTGTTTGTGCCGATTGCGGTGCGCCTGGGACTGGGCTCGGTGCTCGGTTACCTGATCGCCGGTTGCATCATTGGCCCCTGGGGGCTGAAGCTGGTGTCGGACGCCGAATCGATCCTGACCTTCGCCGAGATCGGCGTGGTGCTGATGCTGTTTATCATCGGCCTGGAGCTGGATCCTAAACGGCTGTGGACGCTGCGTGCCTCGGTATTCGGCGGCGGCAGCATTCAGATGGTGGGTTGCGGCCTGGCGCTGAGCGCCTTCTGTTACTTCCTTGGCCTTAACTGGAAGGTGGCGTTGCTGATTGGCCTGACGCTGGCGCTCTCATCCACCGCCATTGCCATGCAGGCAATGAGCGAACGCAATCTGACGCCGTCGCCGATCGGCCGTAGCGCGTTTGCGGTGCTGCTGTTCCAGGATATCGCGGCGATCCCGCTGGTGGCGATGATCCCGCTGCTGGCCAGCAGCGGCGCCACCACCACGCTGGGCGCTTTCATGCTGTCGGCGGCCAAGGTGGTGGGCGCGTTGACGATGGTGGTGTTGCTCGGCCGCTACGTCACCCGTCCGCTGCTGCACTTCGTCGCCCGTTCGGGCATGCGCGAAGTGTTCAGCGCCGTGGCGTTGTTCCTGGTGTTCGGCTTCGGCATCCTGCTGGAGATGGCCGGGCTGTCGATGGCGATGGGGGCGTTCCTCGCCGGGGTGCTGTTGGCGAGCTCGGAATACCGCCACGCGCTGGAGAGCGATATTCAGCCGTTCAAGGGATTGCTGCTGGGGCTGTTCTTCATCGGCGTCGGCATGTCGATCGACTTCGGCACGCTGTTCCATCATCCGTTGCTGATCGCCTCGTTGCTGCTGGGCTTTATGTTGATCAAGGCGGCGTTGCTGTGGCTGATTGGGCCGCTGCTCGGCGTGCCGAAGCGCCAGCGCGGCCTGTTCGCCATTCTGCTGGGGCAGGGCAGTGAGTTCGCCTTCGTGATCTTCAGCGCCGCGCAGCTGGCCGGCGTCTTGCCGGTTGAATGGGCCAAGTCGCTGACGCTGGCGGTGGCGCTGTCGATGGCGGCCACCCCGCTGCTGTTGGTGATCGCCGCGCAGCTGGAGAAAAATGCGCCGAAAGAGGATCGCCCGGCTGACGTCATTGATGACGAGAACGCCAGCGTGATCATCGCCGGCTTCGGCCGTTTCGGCCAGATCGCCGGTCGTTTACTGTTGGCCAACGGCGTGCACACCGTGGTACTGGATCACGATCCGGACCATATCGAAACGCTGCGCAAATTCGATACCAAGGTGTTCTATGGCGACGCCACGCGCGCCGATCTGCTGGAGGCCGCCGGCGCCGCTCACGCCAAGGTGCTGATCAACGCCATCGACGACGTGGAGGACAGCCTGGCGTTAACCGAGCTGGCCAGGCAGCACTTCCCGCATCTTAAGGTGGTGGCGCGGGCGCGCGACGTCGATCACTGGTATCAGTTGCGGCAGCTGGGGGTGGAAAAACCGGAGCGCGAAACCTTCGAAAGCTCGCTGCGCGTCGGCCGTGAAACGCTGGAGTTGCTGGGGCTGGACGCCTATGAGGCGCGCGAGAAAGCGGACACGTTCCGTCGCTATAACCTGAAGATGCTGGAAGATACGCTGGATAATTACCAGGATACTGAATTCCGTATCGCCAGCCTGCAGCGGGCCAAGGAGATGCTCAGCGCGGCCATCGAGCAGGATCAGAATCGGCTGGCGCGGGTGCAGCAGACCGGTTGGCGCGGCAGTATCGACGGCAAGGCGCCGGAGGATGAAGTGGTGGAAGCCAAAGGATAAGGGGAGGGGCGCCGTGATGGCGCCCCTTTTTTGCTTAGCTCAGCGCGACCTTGATGCCTAAGGCGATCAACATGCCGCCCAGCAATTTGTCGACGATCTTCTGCGTCTTTTCCAGCCCGCGGCGCACCGGCCCGCTCTGGATCAAAAATACCAGCAGCGGCCACCAGATGACCGACAGGCCGAGAATAATCCCCGCGTACCACAGCTTGTCACCCAGACCGGAATCGATCTGCAGCACCTGGGTGAAGACCGCCAGGAAGAACAGGGTGGCTTTCGGATTCAGCAGGTTGCACAGGTAGCCTTGCGCAAAGGCGCTCTTCAGGCTGACCTGCTGCTGCGGCAGATTGCTGACGTTCATTTTGCCGCCGCCGCGCGACAGCAGCGCCTGGATGCCGATCCACACCAGATAGACTGCCCCGGCGTATTTCAGCAGGTTGAACAGCCACGGCGTGGTGGTGATCACCACCGCCAGCCCGGCGACGCAATAGGACATGTGGGTGGCGACGCCGCAGATCACGCCGAAGGCGGTCATCATGGCGGCCAGCCGCGGGTAGCGGGCGGCGTTTTTGATCACCAGGAAAAAATCCGGGCCGGGGGAGAGCATGCCGAGGGCGGCAATGCCGGCGACGAACAACGAAGTTTCAAGCATGGGAGACGTCTCGCGCAAAAGGCAGCAATCTGGCGATAATAACGCCGCTTCCTCTGATGCGCATCAACCCAATGAGGTATTGTTAGGCTCTATGATAATAATTCATCTCCCGCCAGCGACGGAGCACCATGCAGCAGACGACCACTACCGCCACAGACAGGCCGGAACCGCACCGGCAACAACGCGAAATCACTCGACTGTGCATTCAATGCGCGCTGCTGCTGTTGCAGCACGGCGCCGAGAGCACGGTGGTGGAACAGCTGTCGACCCGCCTGGGGCTGGCGCTGGGGATGGACAGCGTGGAAAGCTCGATCTCCGCCAATGCGGTGGTGTTGACCACTCTTAGCCATGGCGCCTGCCTGACCACCACCCGCAAGAACGTCGATCGCGGCATCAATATGCAGGTGGTGACCGAAGTGCAGCATATCGTGATCCTCGCCGAGCATCGCCTGGCGGATGCGCACGACGTGGCGCGCCGCTTTGAAAGGATTCGGCCGCTGCGCTACCCGCGCTGGCTGGTGGTATTGATGGTAGGGCTGTCCTGCGGGTGCTTCAGCATGCTCAACGGCGGCGGCGGCGACGCCTTCCTGGTGACCTTTATCGCCAGCGGCGCGGCGATGCTGGTGCGCCAGATCCTCACCGCCCGCCAGATGAATCCGCTGATCAATTTTTGCCTGACGGCATTTGTCGCGACGTCGATCTCCGGGCTGCTGCTGCGCCTGCCGGCGTTTAAAGACACCTCGAGCGTGGCGATGGCCGCCAGCGTGTTGCTGCTGGTGCCGGGCTTCCCGCTGATCAACGCGGTGGCCGACATGTTCAAGGGGCACGTCAATACCGGACTGGCGCGCTGGGCGATGGCCAGCCTGCTGACGCTGGCGACCTGTATCGGCGTGGTGATGGCGATGTCGCTGTGGGATCTGCGGGGGTGGTCATGAATCTGCTGTGGGCCTTGTTGCAGGAGATGCTGTTGGCGGCGGTGCCGGCGCTGGGCTTCGCCATGGTGTTTAACGTGCCGTTGCGCGCGCTGCGCTATTGCGCATTGCTCGGGGCTATCGGGCGCGGTTCGCGCATGCTGATGATGCATGCCGGCATGAACATTGAGTGGGCCTCGCTGTTGGCGGCGATCCTGATTGGCATCATCGGCATCTACTGGTCGCGCTGGCTGTTGGCGCATCCGAAGGTGTTCACCGTGGCGGCGGTGATCCCGATGTTCCCCGGCATTTCCGCCTATACCGCGATGATCACGGTGGTGGAGATCTCGCATCTGGGCTACAGCGAAGCCCTGATGGAGACCATGATCACCAACTTCCTCAAGGCCAGTTTCATCGTCGGCGCGTTGTCGATCGGCCTGTCGTTACCGGGCCTGTGGCTGTACCGCAAACGCCCCGGCGTGTGAAATCGCCCGGCGGGCGATCGTTGGTTATTAGATATACTGATAAGAGCTATCTTATATATTCATCTTGCTTGATTAGCCTATCGACGGCACTCAGGCCTTTACGTATAGTGTCACCAATTTTGCTGCCTACACAGGGTTAAACAATGATTATCAGCCTGATCGCTGCCTTGGCGGCGGATCGCGTTATTGGCATGGAAAACGCCATGCCGTGGCACCTGCCGGCGGACCTTGCGTGGTTTAAACGCAATACGTTGAATAAGCCGGTTATTATGGGCCGCAAGACCTTCGAGTCCATCGGCCGCCCGCTGCCGGGCCGCCACAATATCGTTTTGAGCAGCCGCCCGGGCAGCGAAGCCGGGGTGACCTGGGTAACCTCGCTGGATGAGGCGCTGGCCGCCGCGGGCGACGTGGAGGAAGTGATGGTGATCGGCGGTGGGCGCATCTATACCCAGCTGCTGCCGCGCGCCGACCGTCTGTACCTGACGCACATCGACGCCGAAGTCGGCGGCGATACCCACTTCCCGGATTACGAGCCGGACGAGTGGGAAACCACGTTCAGCGAATTCCACGACGCCGACAATCTGAACTCGCACAGCTACTGCTTCGAAATCCTGCAGCGCCGCTGATTTCAGCCCGTTAGCCAACTCTCCCGGGGGCGCAAGCAATTGCGCCCCCGGCCTTTTTGCGCCGGTCATTTGTAACCTTTCCGTCACATTACCTGATTAGTATGAAGCCCAACTCCGAGCGCCACGGCAACTCTGGTGAATCTTGACCGCGGCGCCATAACTAAAAAGGTAACCACGTTATGACCAAGCAAATTGAGCAATTAGACGCCGACCGCCTGATCGATCCCACTCGCCGCAAGCTGCTGCTTGGCAGCGCCGGCGCCGTCGGCCTGGCCGGCTTTCTCGGCGGCGGCATCTGGTCGGTTTCCGCCGAGGCGTTGGCCGAGGATCTGCCGCCGAACACGCTGCTGGGCTTTCAGGGCATCGCCGCATCTACCGCCGACGAGGTGACCATCGCGCCGGGCTACCGCGCGGAGGTGCTGATCTCCTGGGGTGAGCCGCTGGTGGACGGCGCGCCGGCCTTCGATCCGCAGGGCAACAACAGCGCCGCCGATCAGGAAAAACAGTTTGGCGATAACAATGACGGTATGAGCTTCTTCCCTATCGATGACAATCACGGCGTGATGGCCATCAATAACGAATACGTCAACGAACAGTATCTGTTCGCCCACGGCGGCGCCAAAGCCACCAGCCTGGAAGAGGTGCGCAAGTCGCAGGCGGCGCACGGCGTCTCCATTGTCGCGGTCAAGCGGGTCGGCGACGGCCAGCGCTGGGAGGTGGAACGTCCATCGCGCTATAACCGCCGCATCACCGCCAACAGCGAAATGCAGTTCAGCGGCCCGGCCGCCGGGCACCCGCTGCTGCAGACCGCCGCCGATCCGAGCGGCCGCAAGGTGCTGGGCACCTTCGGCAACTGCGCCAACGGCAAGACGCCGTGGGGGACCTATCTGACCTGCGAGGAAAACTTCGACACCTATTTCGGCACCCGTCAGGCCGATTATCGAACCACGCCGGAACAAAAGCGCTACACGCTGAAGGTCAGTGAACCGGAGCGCAACTGGCCGGACTATGACGAGCGCTTCGATGTGGCGAAGAATCCCAACGAATTCAACCGTCACGGCTGGATCGTCGAGATCGATCCGCTGAATCCGAGCTCGACGCCCATCAAGCACACCGCGCTCGGCCGCTTCAAGCATGAAAACGCGGCGGTGACCGTGGCCAAAGACGGCCGTCTGGTGGTGTACATGGGCGACGACGAGCGCGGCGAACATATCTATAAGTACGTTTCCAAAGGCGTGGTCGACGCCGCCAATCCGGCCAACAATCGCACGCTGCTGGACGAGGGAACGCTGTACGTGGCGCAGTTCGACGGCGATGAGGCCGGCACGCCGCTGAAGGGCAAAGGACGCTGGATTGCGCTTGAGTTTGGCAAGAATGGCCTGACGCCGGAGAACGGTTTCCGCGACGAGGCCGAAGTGCTGATCTTCGCCCGCAAGGCGGCGCAGCAGGTCGGCGCCACCAAAATGGATCGCCCGGAGTGGATCGCGGTGAACCCGCATGACGGTCGCGCATACTGTACGCTGACCAACAACAGCAAGCGCGGTGAGGAAGGGATGCCGCTGAACGCCGCCAACCCGCGACCAAACAATATCTATGGCCAGATCATTCGCTGGGACGAAGGCGGCGACGCCACCGCCGACGTCTTCGCCTGGGATATCTATGCGCTGTGCGGCAACCCGATCGCCCACCCCGAGGGCGTCAACCGCGGCACGCCGAATATCACGGCGGAAAATACCTTCAACAGCCCGGACGGGCTGGGCTTTGATCGCGCCGGCCGCCTGTGGATCCTCACCGACGGCAAGTACAGCAACAAGGGCGATTATGTCGGGCAGGGCAACAACCAGATGTTGGTGGGCGATCCGATCAGCGGCGAGATCCGCCGTTTCATGGTGGGACCGAAGTCCTGCGAATTGACCGGCATCACTTTCACTCCGGACTACAAGACGATGTTCGTCAACGTACAACATCCGGGAGAAGAGGGCGATTCGCACTTCCCGAACAACAGCCCGCGCCCGCGTTCATCGGTATTGATGATCACGCGTGAAGATGGCGGGGTGATTGGGGCGTAAGGCGACAATATAGAAAACAAAGGCGGCCACCGGGCCGCCTTTGTATTTTCAGGATGCGGCTAATCTGCCGGCGTGGTCAGACGCCTCGCCCCGATTGGCGGGCTGCGTGAAGTAACGGCGGTCTTCCCAGCGCAGCATCGTCAAGTCACCGCCCCAGCAACAGCCGGTATCCAGCCCGATCACGCCTTCCGGCGTGCCCTTGCCTTCGAGCGAGGCCCAGTGGCCGAAGATGATGGTGTATTCGGGGTCGACCAGGCGCGGCAGTTCGAACCACGGCTTCAGCGGCGCCGGCGCGCTGCCCGGCGCATCTTTGCAGATCATGTCGAGTTGGCCGTTGGGGAAGCAGTAGCGCATGCGCGTCAGCGCATTGGTGCTGAAACGCAGGCGCGCCAGGCCGCTCAGCTCCGGCGCCCAGTTGTTCGGCATGTCGCCGTACATGGCGTCGAGGAACAGCGGGTAGCTGTCGCTGCTCAATACCGCTTCCACTTCGCGCGCGCACATTTTCGCGGTGTCGATATCCCACTGCGGAGTGATGCCGGCGTGCGCCATCACCAGCTTTTGCTCATCGTCCACCTGCAGCACCGGTTGGCGGCGCAGCCAGTTGATCAGCTCGTCGGCGTCAGGCGCCTCCAGCAGCGGGGTGATGCGATCTTTGGGTTTGTTGCGGCTGATGCCGGCGTAAACCGCCAGCAGGTGCAGATCGTGGTTGCCTAGCACCATGCGCACCGCCGGGCCGAGCGAGCGCACGTAGCGCAGCACGTCCAGCGAGGCGGGGCCGCGCGCCACCAGATCGCCGGTCAGCCACAGTTGATCGCGCTCGGGATCGAACGCAGCCTGAGCCAGCAGCGACTTCAGTTCATCGAAACAGCCGTGAACGTCGCCGATAAGGTATGTCGACATAATTAATGGATCAGCGTTGGAATGGCTAAGCGAAACACGGGAATAGCGGTGCGGAACGGCTGACCCTGATGGTCAACCATTTCGTAATGGCCTTCCATGGTGCCCAGCGGCGTTTCCAGAATGGCACCGCTGGTGTACTGAAACTCTCCGCCGGGCGGAATGACGGGCTGTTCGCCGATCACGCCTTCGCCCTGGACTTCGGTTTGGCGGCCGTTGCTGTTGGTGATCAGCCAGTAACGGCCCAGCAGTTGCACGTCGGTCCGCCCCAGATTGCGGATGGTGATGGTATAGGCGAAGACGTAACGCTCTTCTTCAGGGATCGACTGTGATTCCACATAGATGCTCTGAACCTGAATACACACGCGGGGCGAATCAATCATGACAACAACTCCTTATTGCTGCGGCGCCGGATTGGCTGACAGCCAGTTGGCCAGCTTGCAGTACTGCGCCACAGAAATATTCTCTGCTCTGAGCGAAGGATCGACGCCCAGTTCCATCAGCTGTTCCGGCGTGAACAGGTCGCTCAGGCTGTTGCGGATGGTTTTCCGCCGTTGGTTGAACGCCTGCGTGGTGATGCGGCTCAGCATGCGCACGTCGCCCACCGGGTTCGGCAGCACGCTGTGCGGCACCAGACGCACCACGGCGGAATCGACCTTCGGCGGCGGCGCGAACGCGGTCGGCGGCACTTCCAGCACCGGAATGACGTTGCAGTAGTACTGCGCCATCACGGTCAAACGCCCGTAGGCCTTGCTGTTTGGGCCGGCCACCAGACGGTTGACCACCTCTTTTTGCAACATAAAGTGCATGTCGCGGATTGCCTGAGTATAGCTGAAAAGGTGGAACATCAGCGGCGTCGAAATATTGTACGGCAGGTTACCAAATACGCGCAGCGGTTGGCCAGCTTCCTCGGCCAGTTCGGCGAAATTCACCGTCATGGCGTCCTGCTGGTGGATGGTCAGCTTGTCTTTCAACCGCGGGTGGTTCTCCAACCGGGTGGCCAGATCGCGGTCCAGTTCGATCACCGTCATGCGGTCCATGCGTGCGCCGACCGGCTCGGTCAAGGCGCCGAGGCCGGGGCCGATCTCGACCACCGCTTCGCCCGGTTGCGGGTGAATGGCGGAGACAATGCTATCGATGACAAACTGATCGGTTAAAAAGTTTTGTCCAAAGCGTTTGCGGGCAAAGTGCCCTTGGTGGACTCTGTTATTCATTACAATTAATTATCATTTTAATGGCGAGATTCAGGGCCGTTTGGAAACTGCCGACATCGGCGGTGCCGGTGCCGGCCAGTTCCAGAGCGGTACCGTGGTCGACCGAGGTGCGTATGAAAGGCAAACCGAGGGTGATATTCACCGCGCGGCCGAACCCTTGGTATTTTAGCACCGGCAGCCCCTGATCGTGATACATCGCCAGCACCGCATCGGCATCTTGCAGATATTTGGGCTGGAACAGGGTGTCCGCCGGCAGCGGGCCGATCAGATGGATACCGTCAGCGCGCAGCGCGTCGAGCGCCGGGATGATGGTGTCTATCTCTTCGCGCCCCATATGGCCGCCTTCCCCGGCGTGGGGATTCAGACCGCAGACGTAAATGTGCGGCTGGGCGATGCCAAATTTGTTTTTCAGATCGTGGTCGAGAATGCGAATGACTTCGAACAGGCTCTGCTGCGTGATGGCGCCCGGCACCGCCAGTAGCGGCAGGTGGGTGGTCGCCAGCGCCACGCGCAGCTCTTCGGTCGCGAGCATCATCACCACGCGATCGCAGCGGCTGCGATCGGCAAAGAATTCGGTATGGCCGATAAACGGCACGCCGGCGTCGTTGATCACGCCTTTGTTCACCGGGCCGGTGATCAGGGCGGAAAACTCGCCGTTCAGGCAACCGTCGCAGGCGCGCGCCAGGGTTTCCACCACGTAGGCGCTGTTGCCTACGTTCAGTTCACCGGCGGTGACCGGCTGAGCGAGCGACACCGGCAGCACGGTCAGCGTGCCGGCGCGTTGCGCCTCGGCCGGTTGCTGCGGTTGGTAGTCGCGCAGCGTCAGCGGCAGGCCCAAACGCTTCGCGCGTTCAAGCAGCAGGGCCGGATCGGCGCACACCACCAGCTCAACAGGCCAATCCTGTTGCGCCAGGGCGGCTACCAAATCCGGCCCCACCCCGGCGGGTTCGCCGGGGGTAATGACAACGCGTTTATTGCTGTGCATCGCTGCCATCGAGGATCTTCACGTAAGCCTGGGCACGCTGTTCCTGCATCCAGGTCTGCGCCTCTTCGGCGAACTTACGGTTGAACAGCATGCGGTAAGCGCGATCTTTCTGCGCGGCGTCGGTTTTATCCACCTGACGGGTATCCAGCAGCTGAATCAGGTGCCAACCGAAGGAAGAGTGCACCGGCGCGCTGATTTCACCTTTGCTCAGCTTCAGCAACGCATCGCGGAAGGCCGGATCGTAGATGTCCGGGGAGGCCCAGCCCAGATCGCCGCCCTGCATGGCGGAACCCGGATCCTGCGACAGCTGTTTGGCTTCGTCGGCGAATTTGGCGCGGCCGCTCTTGATCGCTTCCGCAACGGATTGCAGCTTGGCGCGCGCCTGATCGTCAGTCAGCACCACCGAAGGCTTCAGCAGGATGTGACGGGCGTGCACTTCGGTGACCGACACCGACTGGCTCGCGCCGCGGATGTCGTTCACTTTCAGGATGTGGAAGCCGACGCCGGAACGGATTGGGCCGACGACGTCGCCTTTCTTGGCGCTCACCAGACGTTCAGCGAACAGGGTCGGGATCTCTTGCAGCTTGCCCCAGCCCATGTTGCCGCCTTTCAGCGCCTGAGAATCGGCGGAGTAGGTGATCGCCAGCTTGCCGAAGTCGGCGCCGCTGTTGATCTCACCCATCAGGCGTTTGGCCAGCTCTTCGGCTTTATCGACCTGCTGCTGCGACGGGTTTTCCGGCAGCGGGATCAGGATGTGGCTGATGTTCATTTCGGTGTCGCTGCCGTTCTGCGCGCCCACCTGTTTGGCCAGCGCGTCCACTTCCTGCGGCAGGATGGTGACGCGGCGGCGCACTTCGTTGTTACGCACTTCGGAAATCAGCATCTCTTTGCGGATCTGCGAACGGTAGGTGTTGTAGTTCAACCCTTCGTACGACAGGCGGCTGCGCAGCTGATCGACGTTCATGCGGTTCTGCGCGGCGATGTTGGCGATCGCTTTGTCCAGCTCGGCGTCGGACACGGTGATGCCCATTTTCTTGGCCATCTGCAGCTGGATGTTATCCATGATCAGCCGTTCGATGATCTGATGGCGCAGCGTCTTGTCGTCCGGCAACTGTTGGCCGGCCTGCTGGGCGTTGAGCTTGACTGACTGCAACAGACCGTTGACGTCGCTTTCGAGTACCACGCCGTTATCCACGACGGCGGCGACTTTATCCACTTCTTGGGGTGCTGCGAACGCGGCATTGGCGCAAACCACCAATCCGAGAATAAGCGTTCTCCAGTTCTTCATACATTTCCCATTATGTAATCCGCAAATGCGGGTGAAAGTTCTCGTTTTCAAAGTGTTGCAAAGCGTCAGAATGCGCGCTGATACGGCAGAATGCCGGAGCGCATCATTTCCGCGGAGCCGAGACTATGATCGCTGCTCAGGCCGCGCAGTTCGACGTTGAACGAAACTCTGTTGTCGTAAACGCTGGTATTGTTGCTGTTGTTCCAGTCGGTGATCTTGCGCTCATAGCCCAGGGTCACCGCCCAGCAGCAGGTGTTATACTTCAGCCCCACCAGCTGATCGGCGGATTGTTTGGCGCGGGTGTCGTAGTAGTACGCCCCGACGACCGCCCAACGATCGGCGATCGGCCAGCTGCCGGTGATGCCCACCTGCGAGATGCCGTCCTGGAAGGCCGGAATCGTTTTGGTGTTCAACGCTGTCTGGATGTATTCCGGCGTGGCGTAACGGTAGTTCAGCTGCACCACGCGCTCGGCGTCCTGGCGGTATTCCACCACGCCGTTGCCCAGCGAGACGCTGTTCAGGCGGGTGTCGTACTGCAGGCCGCCGCGCAGGCCCCAACGATCGTCGATTTTCCAATAGGTATCGCCGGCCCAGGCCACGCTGCCGGTATCGTCGTTGTTGTCGTATCCCGTCACCTGATCGCCGGTGCGCGAACGGCTGAAGTAGTAGATTTGACCCACGGAAGCGTTAAAACGTTCCACCAGCGCGTCATCATAAATGCGCGTGGTCAAACCGGTGGATACGCGGTTCTGCGAAGCGATGCGATCCAGGCCGCTGTAGGTGCGGTCGCGGAACAGGCCGGAGTAGTCGGTCTGCAGCAGCGTGGTGTCGTAGGTGTAGATGTTGCTCTGGTCGCGGTACGGCACGTACAGGTACTGCACGCGCGGCTCCAGCGTCTGGGTGGCGCCTTCGGCCCAGATCATCGGCCGCTCGAACACCAGCTTGCCGTCGACCTTGAATTGAGGCAGTACGCGGTTGACCGAGTCATCAAGATCCGGCGCAGCGACGCCTTTGCGGCTCTGGTAGTTGGCGGCGAAACCGTCAGGAATATCCTGCTGGTAGTGGGTCGCCATCACTTTGGCTTCGGTGTTCAGGCTGGCCCAGCCGTTGGTGAGCGGCAGACTCAGCGTCGGCTCCATATGCAGACGGGTGGCGTCCGGGCTGTACGGGTTGACGCTGGTGAACTTGGCCGCCTGGCCGTAAATATGGAAGTCGAACGGACCGAGGTCGTTCTTGTAATAGTTCAGATCCAGCTGCGGCTGGACTTTATACGACTCCGACTGTGAACGATCGGTATCGTCGTAAATCTGGAACTGCTTGGAGCTCAGCGTGGCGTTCCAGTTTTCGTTGGCGTAGCCGAGGCTGAATTTCTGCGTAGCGTAGCCGTCGGTAGTGGAACCGTACTTGGAGTCCAGATCGGTGAAGTATTTGGAATCGCTGACCTTGGTGTAGTCGACGTTGAAGCGCCACACCTGATCCATGACGCCGTTGTGGTTCCAGTAGAACAGCCAGCGTTTGCTGTCCTCATGATCTTTGCCGTATTCCTTGTCGTCCGGCAGCCAGTCGAACTCCATCAGGCCGAGGCCCGGCTGCACCAGATAGCGGAACTCGGTCTGCCACTGCAGGCCGCGCTTGGACATATAGTGTGGCGTGATGGTGGCATCGTAGTTCGGTGCGATGTTCCAGTAGTACGGCAACATGAACTCGAAGCCGTTGTTGCTGCCGTACTTGGCGTTGGGGATCAGGAAACCGGAACGGCGCTTGTCGCCGACCGGCAGCTGCAGGTACGGGCTGTAGAACACCGGCACGCCGCCGATGCGGAAGCGGGCGTTCCATATTTCCGCCACCTGCTCTTCGCGATCGTGGATCACTTCGGAACCGACCACGCTCCAGCTGTCGTCGCCCGGCAGACAGGAGGTAAAGGTGCCGTTTTCCAGGATGGTGTAACGGTTGGCGCCGCGCATTTTCATCTTGTCGGCGTCGCCGCGCCCCTGACGGCCGACCATCTGGTAGTCGCCTTCATAGACGTCGGTATCTTTGGTATTCAGGTTCGACCAGGCCTTCGGGCCTTTCAGTTTGATCTGATTGTCGCTGTAGTGCACGTCGCCGGTGGCGGTGACGGTGCGCACCGGTTCCGTCTGGCCAGGGTTTTCCGTCTGGTTCAGCTCGACTTCTTTGGCGGTCAGGGTGCTGTTGCCCTGCTCGATATGCACGTTGCCGCTGAACAGGGCGCTTTTCGGGTAGTCGGCGCGCGAGTCATCGGCATTGATGGTCACCGGCTGGCTGTTCGGATCGCCGCTGACCAAAGGCTTGTCGTAAACGGGAACGCCAAGCATGCATTGCTCGGCCAGATCAGCCAGCGCATGCTGACTGTAGAGTGCCGTCCAAATCATCGTGGCCAGCAGTGTTGGGAAACTTTTTTTCATACGCGGTTTTGGTGTTCCGTCATCAGAGGCGTCGTGTCCGGCAAACGGTCAGAGACTATATTACTCATCTGCGTTGCGCTAGTGCTAAATCCAGCCGTTTACTTGCGTCGTCGTTAGGCGCAAAGATAAATGACAGGTATGATAATCCAAATTCTAGGAAAAATCGCCTGCGCCCTTTCCTGAAGCGAAGGAGAGCGGGCGGCTTTCGGCATGATAATTGAGGAGTATATGCAGTATTGGGGAAAACTGCTCGGCGTCATCGTCGCCATCTGGTCTGGCGCGGGATTCTGGGGTGTAGTTCTGGGGCTGATTATCGGTCATATGATCGATACGGCGCGCAGCAACAAGCGCAGCCGGGGGTTTTTCACCGACCAGCAAACGCGGCAAACGCTGTTTTTCCGCACCACTTTTCAGGTGATGGGCCACCTGACCAAATCCAAGGGACGCGTTACCGAGGCGGATATCCAGATCGCCAGCCTGTTCATGGATCGCCTGCAGCTGCACGGCGAAGCGCGCACCGCGGCGCAGCAGGCGTTCCGCGAGGGCAAACAGAGCCAGTTCCCGCTGCGTGAGACGCTGCAGCAGTTCCGCAGCATCTGTTTCGGCCGCTTCGATCTGATTCGGATGTTTCTGGAAATTCAGATCCAGGCGGCGTTTGCCGACGGCTCGCTGCACCCGAACGAACGTCAGGTGCTGTACGTCATCGCCGAAGAACTCGGCATTTCGCGCGCGCAGTTCGATCAGTTCCTCAGCATGATGGAGGGCGGGCGTCAGTTCGGCGGCGGTCAGCAGGGCGGGTATTCGCAGGGCGGCTATCAGCAGGCTCAGCGCGGCCCGACGCTCGACGATGCCTGCAAGGTGCTCGGCGTGCGCAGCAGCGACGATGCCGCCACCATCAAACGCGCCTACCGCAAGCTGATGAGCGAACACCATCCGGATAAGCTGGTGGCGAAGGGCTTGCCGCCGCAGATGATGGAAATGGCCAAGCAGAAAGCGCAGGAGATCCAGGCGGCGTACGACCTGATCAAACGCGAGAAAGGCTTCAAATAACGATACCCGTCATACTTCGAGCCGCAGGTGTATTGGCTGCCCGCGCTTACCCCGGTCACGTACTTTTTGTACGCTCCCGGGGCTGCGCTTGGTTGCCGCCTTCCTGCAACTCGAATTATTTAGGGTATCCCTGAGCGGTGGGCTCAGAAATCCGGCTCGGCGCGAAAGTGCATCGGCGTCTGGAAGGCGGGGTGGGTGATGCGTAGCTCTTGCGCATGCAGCTGTAGCCGTGGCGCCATCGCCTTAGCCTCCGGCGGGGCGTAGAAACCGTCGCCGAGGATCGGATGCCCCAGCGCCAGCATGTGCACCCGCAGCTGATGCGAGCGGCCGGTGATCGGCGTCAGCTTCACGCGCGTGCTGCCGTCGGCGTCGCGCGACAGCACCTGATATTCCGTTTGCGCCGCTTTGCCGGTGTCAAAACACACCTTTTGCAGCGGCCGGTTCGGCCAATCGCAGATCAGCGGCAAATCCACCAGTCCTTCGTCATGTTCCATATGCCCCCAAACGCGGGCGATATAGGATTTCTTCGGCTCGCGTTCGCGGAATTGACGCTTCAGCTCACGTTCGGCGGCCTTGTTGAGCGCCACCACGATCACCCCGCTGGTGGCCATGTCCAGCCGGTGCACCGATTCGGCGGCCGGATGATCGGCCTGAATGCGGGTCATCAGGCTGTCTTTGTTCTCCGGCGCGCGGCCGGGCACCGACAGCAAGCCGCTGGGCTTGTTGACCACCATGATGTGTTCATCCTGATACAGGATGTGCAGCGGGTCCTGCGGGGGATTGTAGGGTTCCATCTTGGCTCCGCGAAAAGGGCTGAACGGGGAGACGGTTGCCTCCCCATGTCGCGCCGGTTACTGGTGGGTGACCACCACCAGACGAATGGCGTCCAGGCGCCAGCCGGCTTCATTGAGGTTGGCCAGCACCTGACGGCGGTTGAACTCCAGCGCTTCGACTTCGTCGTCGCGGATGTTCGGGTTGACCGCCTTCAGCGCTTCCAGACGCGCCAGCTCGGCGCTCAGCTTGTCGTCCGCTTCTTGCTTCGCCTGTTCGATCAGCGTGCGCGCCTGCGCTTCCACCAGGCTTTCCGCCTGCTGCAGCATGGCGTGCACGTCTTGCTGCACGGCGTTGACCAGCTTGCTGGAGGTGTGACGGTTGACCGCGTTCAACTGGCGGTTGAAGCTTTCGAACTCGACCTGCGCCGCCAGGTTGGTGCCCTTGCGATCCATCAGCATGCGGATCGGCGTCGGCGGCAGGAAGCGGGTCAGCTGCAGGTGTTTCGGCGCCTGGGCTTCCACCACGTACACCAGCTCAACCAGCAGGGTGCCGACCGGCAACGCTTTGTTTTTCAACAGGGACACCGCGCAGCTGCCGGTATCGCCGGACAGGATCAGATCCAGGCCGTTGCGGATGATCGGGTGTTCCCAGCTGACGAACTGCGCGTCTTCGCGCGACAGCGCCCGATCGCGATCGAAGGTGACGGTGCAGCCGTCCTGCGGCAGGCCCGGAAAGTCCGGCACCAGCATATGGTCGGACGGCGTCAGCACGATCAGATTGTCGCTGCGATCTTCCTGATTGATGCCGACGATGTCGAACAGGTTGAGCGCGAAGCCCACCAGGTTGACGTCGTTATCTTGCTCGGCGATGGCGGCGGCCAGCGCCTGGGCCTTGTCGCCGCCGTTGGAGTGCATCTCCAGCAGACGGTCGCGGCCTTGTTCCAGCTGCGCTTTCAACTGGTCATGCTGCTGGCGGCAGGCGTGGATGAATTCGTCCAGGCCTTCCTGCTCGGTCGGCGCGGCCAGATAGCCGATCAACTGCTCGTAGCAGCTGTCGTAGATGGTGCGGCCGGTCGGGCAGGTGTGTTCGAAGGCGTCGAGCCCTTCGTGGAACCAGCGGCCCAGCACCGCCTGTGCGGTGTGCTCCAGGTAAGGCACCATGATTTGGATATCGTGCATCTGGCCGATACGGTCCAGACGGCCGATGCGCTGTTCCAGCAGATCCGGGTTGAACGGCAAATCGAACATCACCAGCTGGCTGGCGAACTGGAAGTTGCGGCCTTCGGAACCGATCTCGGAACACAGCAGCACCTGCGCGCCTTCTTCTTCGGAGGCGAAGTAGGCGGCGGCGCGGTCGCGCTCGATGATCGACAGCCCTTCGTGGAACACCGCGGCGCGGATCGCTTCACGCTCGCGCAGCACCTGCTCCAACTGCAGCGCGGTATCGGCTTTGGCGCAGATCACCAGCACCTTTTCGTTGCGGTTGGCCAGCAGGTAATCCAGCAACCATTCGACGCGCGGGTCGAAGTTCCACCAGGTGGCGTTTTCGCCTTCGAATTCCTGGTAGATCTGCTCCGGATACAGCATGTCGCGCGCGCGCGCTTCGACGGATTTCTTGGCGCCCATGATGCCGGACACTTTGATCGCGGTCTGATATTGGGTTGGCAACGGCAGCTTGATCTGGTGCAGGTTGCGGTGCGGGAAGCCCTTCACGCCGTTACGGGTGTTGCGGAACAGCACGCGGCTGGTGCCGTGGCGATCCATCAGCATGGCCACCAGCTCCTGGCGCGCCTGCTCGGCGTTGTCGCCTTCGCTGTTGGCCGCTTTGAGCAGCGGTTCGATGTCCTGCTCGTCGATCAGCTCGCCCAGCAGGTTCAGCTTGTCGTCGGCCAGGCGTTCACCGCTCAGCAGCAGGGTGACGGCGTCGGCCACCGGACGGTATTTCTGCTGTTCGGCGACGAACTCGCCGTAGTCGTGGAAACGGTTCGGATCGAGCAGGCGCAGGCGCGCAAAGTGGCTCTGTTGACCCAGCTGTTCCGGGGTGGCGGTCAGCAGCAGCACGCCGGGGATATGCTCGGCCAGCTGTTCGATCACCTGATATTCGCGGCTCGGCGCTTCTTCGCTCCAGGCCAGGTGGTGCGCTTCATCGACCACCAGCAGATCCCACTGGGCGTCCGCCAGCTCTTCCAGGCGCTGCTTGTTGCGGCGCACGAAGTCCAGCGAGCAGATCACCAGCTGTTCGGTCTCGAACGGGTTGCTGCTGTCGAGCTTGGCTTCGGCGTAGCGGCTGTCGTCGAACAGCGAGAAGTAGAGGTTGAAGCGGCGCATCATCTCCACCAGCCACTGGTGCTGCAGCGTTTCCGGCACCACGATCAGCACGCGCTCGGCGCGGCCCGCCAGCAGTTGCTGGTGGATGATCATGCCGGCTTCGATGGTTTTGCCGAGGCCGACTTCGTCCGCCAGCAGAACGCGCGGCGCATGGCGCTGGCCGACTTCATGAGCGATGTGCAGCTGGTGCGGGATCAGGCTGGCGCGCATGCCGCGCAGGCCGGCGAACGGCAGGCGATACTGCTCGCTCTGGTATTTGCGGGCGCGAAAACGCAGCGCGAAACGATCCATGCGGTCGATTTGGCCGGCGAACAGGCGATCCTGCGGCTTGCTGAAGGTCAGTTTGCTGTCCAGCAGCACTTCGCGCATCGCCACGCCGCTTTCCTGGGTGTCCAGGCGGGTGCCGATATAGGTCAACAGACCGTTTTCCTCTTTCACCTCTTCCACCTGCAGCTGCCATCCCTCATGGCTGCTGACGGTATCGCCCGGGTTGAACATCACGCGGGTGATCGGCGAATCGTTTCTGGCATAGAGGCGGTTTTCACCGGTGGCGGGGAAAAGCAGGGTAATCATGCGCGCATCCAGCGCCACGACGGTGCCCAGTCCTAATTCGCTTTCCGTGTCGCTGATCCAGCGTTGACCAAGAGTAAAAGGCATATATTGTCGGCTCGATTCTTTGTAAGTAAGTCTTGTTACCGGGCGGGAAGGGCCGCGGCACCTGTACTGAACGTCTGCTAATCCCGGTTTGTTTTAAATTTGGCGGGCAATAGCCGTTCACGCCATGCAGACGTCGCGAGACGGCAGGGCTAAGCGTGGTTCAGTTTT
Organism: Serratia sp. BNK-33-b; assembly: GCF_048684565.1. Lineage (NCBI taxonomy): Bacteria > Pseudomonadati > Pseudomonadota > Gammaproteobacteria > Enterobacterales > Yersiniaceae > Serratia > Serratia sp. BNK-33-b. The sequence continues at coordinate 4,163,370 of NZ_JBLQTZ010000001.1, read as the reverse complement.
GGGAAGGGCGCTATGGTAATGGAAGGCGGCGCGTTCGTCACCTGCAAAACCGGATGATTTTTCTTAACCTGGCGCAATCTCAAAACAGCCCCATCTGCCCGGTGACCAGCGTGGTGAAGTCGTCGTGCAAGAAAGGGAGTATAGCGTCTGCCACCGGTTGCAGCTGACGTTCGAGGTAGTGCTGATAATCGATGGGCGAATGGCGGGTTTCCAGCGGTTCCGGCCCGGCGACGGTCATCACGTAGCTGATCCAGCCGCCGTTCTGATACTGCAGCGGCCGCCCCTGACTGCGGTTGTAGTCGTCGGCGATGCGCGCGGCGCGGGCGTGCGGCGGCACGTTGCGCTGATAGTCGTCGAGCTTTCTGCGCAGCCGTTTGCGGTATACCAATTGATCGTCGAAGTCGCCGTTCAGGGTTTTGCCGACGTAGTCGCGCACATAGTCCTGGTAGGGCTGTTGTTTGAAGATGCGCTGATAGAGCTGCTGCTGGAACTGCTGCGCCAGCGGCGTCCAGTCGGTGCGCACCGTTTCCAGGCCTTTGTACACCATCTCTTCCTGGCCGTCGGCGCGCGCGACCAGGCCGGCGTAGCGTTTTTTGCTGCCCTGTTCGGCGCCGCGAATGGTCGGCATCAGGAAGCGGGAATAGTGGGTTTCGAACTCCAGTTCCAGCGCGTTCTCCAGCCCGAACTGCTGCTGCAGATGCTGTTGCCACCAGGCGTTGACCCGCTGCACCAGCGCCCGGCCGATCTGCGCCGCCTGCTGCTCGTCATGCGGCTGTTTCAACCAAACGAAGGTGGAGTCAGTGTCGCCGTAAATCACCTGATACCCTTCGGCTTCGATCAGCTCGCGGGTTTGGCGCATGATCTCGTGGCCGCGCAGGGTGATCGACGACGCCAGACGCGGATCGAAGAAGCGGCAGCCGCTCGATCCCAGCACGCCGTACAGCGCGTTCATGATGATCTTCAGCGCCTGCGACAGCGGCTTGTTGTGCTGGCGTTTGGCGGCCTCGCGCCCTTGCCAGATCTGCTCGACGATCGCCGGCAGGCAGTGTTTGCTGCGCGAGAAGCGGGCGTTGCGAAAGCCGGGCACCGAGTCGGCGTCGTTTGGGTGGCGCATGCCTTCCACCAATCCGACCGGATCGATCAAGAAGGTGCGGATGATCGACGGGTACAGACTTTTATAGTCCAGCACCAGCACCGAGTCGTACAGGCCGGGCCGGGAATCCATCACAAAGCCGCCGGGGCTGTGTTCCTCCGGCTGTTCGCCGAGGTTGGGGGCGACAAAGCCCAGGCGATGCATGCGCGGCATATAGAGGTGGCTGAAGGCCGCCACCGATCCGCCGCTGCGATCGGCCGCCAGCCCGGTGACGGTGGCGCGCTCCAGCAGGAAGTTGAGTAGATCGGCCTTGGCGAAGATGCGCGTCACCAGTTCACAGTCCTTCAGGTTGTAGCGTGCCAGCGCCGGCTTGTCTTCGGCGAAGCGCCGGTCGATCTCCGCCATGCGTTGATAAGGATTGTCGATCGCCTTGCCTTCGCCCAGCAGTTCCTGCGAAACGTACTCCAGGCTGAAGGAGGGAAAATTCCAGGTGGCGGATTTCAGCGCCTCGATGCCGTCGATGATCAGGCGGCCGGCGGCGGCGGCGAAAAAGTGATTTTGCTTGAAGCCATGCTCGCGCCACTCCAGCAGGTTGCCGCCACGTCCCAGCCGCAGCGGGATTTGGTAGCGCTCGGCGTGCTTCTGCAGCACTCGCAGATCGAACTGCACCAGGTTCCAGCCGATGATGGCGTCGGGATCGTGCCGCTCCAGCCAGGCGTTCAACCGCTCCAGCAGCTGAGGGCGGCTGGCGCAGTACTCCAGATCGAAATCCAGCGGCGCATCGCCGCCGTTGGCCGGCCCCAGCATATAGACCTGACGCTGGCCGCAGCCCTCCAGCGCGATAGAGTAAAGTTCGCCGTGGGCGGTGGTTTCGATATCCAGCGACACCAGTTTTAGCGTTGGACGGTACTCCGGCGCCGGCTTCATCTGGCCGTTGAGCAACGGGCCGCCGCCGTCGGGGCTGCCGTTGAACCATACCGGCGCGGTGATGAAGCGTTCCATCAGGTAGCGCTCCGGCGGGCGAATGTCGGCCTCGTAGACCGTAACGCCGCCTTCCCGCAGCAGTTTTTCCAGCTTGATGAGCTGACGGTGCTGGCGGCAGTATAGCCCCAGCATCGGGCGGTGATGAAAATCCGTCAGCGCCAGCGGTTTTAGTTCGACTTGCCGCTCTTCCCGCAGCAGCAGTTCCGCGCGCTGCCTTTGTTCGGCGGGGATAAACGCCACCGAGGTCTGCGGCGGCAGACGCAGCTGACGCGGGCCTGCGTCGGTCGCCAGCCAAAATTCGACCTCGGTGCCGGCAGGCGTGTCGCGCCAGTGGCGAGTGAGCAGGAAACCCTGTTGCAGTGCAGTCATAACCCCTTCGTTTTCCACCGGGCGGCGTGCGCGACGTTCAGCGTGATGTCGGTTTTGGCGCTAATATAGATAAATTATAGTATGGGTTTTTATACAGTAATTGTCCATCGCCGCGCGGCGTTGCCAAATACGCATACAATTCATCGATTGACTCGTCAGCGGCGGCGCTGGAAAATCCTCCGCCCCGTTTGGCCCGAATAATCCGCAGAGGTGTAATGGAAGCCTATTTACAAGATTTGATCACCCAGTCACTGGCTTTCACCCTGATGGTCGTCCTGCTGGTCGCTTTTCTGGAGTCGCTGGCGCTGGTGGGGCTGTTGCTGCCCGGCACGGTGATGATGGCCAGCATCGGCGCGCTGATCGGCAGCGGCAAGGTGGACTTTTACTACGCCTGGGCGGCGGGCATCGTCGGCTGTCTGCTCGGCGACTGGATCTCTTATTTCGTCGGCCGCGCGTTCAAGGGGCCTTTACACCGTTGGTCATTCCTGAAGAAGAACAAGGCGCTGCTCGACAAAACCGAGCATGCCTTGCACCAGCACAGCATGGCGACCATTCTGATCGGCCGCTTCGTCGGCCCGACGCGCCCGCTGGTGCCAATGGTGGCCGGCATGCTCGATTTGCCGCCGTACAAGTTCGCGCTGCCGAACATCATCGGTTGCCTGACCTGGCCGCCGGTTTATTTCTTCCCCGGCATTCTGGCGGGCGTGGCGATCGATATTCCCGCCGGCGCCGACAGCGCGATGTTCAAGTGGCTGCTGCTCGCGGCGGCGCTGCTGGTCTGGCTGGCGGTATGGTTGAGCTGGCGTTGGTGGCGTGAGGGTAAGCGCAACGCCGATCGACTGAGCCGTTGGCTGACGCCGCTGCGGCTGCGCGTGGTTTGCGGATTGAGTTGGCTGGCGGCGCTGGCGGTCGGTTATGCGCTGAGTCAGCAGCCGCTGATGCCGGTGTATCGCCACCTGCTGTGGCAGGTGTTGTCGGGTCAATGACCAAAGGGGGCGAAAGCCCCCGTTCGCCTTATTGGAAGAACGCTTCCAACTGTTCAAATACCCGCACGTCTTCGCTGTGGCGCTTCACCTGCAGCACGTCTTCCAGCTTTTCCACCTGGCTGATCATTTGCTCCAGCCGCTGATCGTCGGCGACCAATAGCCAAATGCGGCTCTGCTGGCCGTCCTTTAGCGGCAGACACAGAATGCCTTCGACGTTGAACGCGCGGCGGGCGAACAGCCCGCAAACGTGCGACATCACGCCGGGATGGTTACGCACTGCCAGCTCCAGGATCACTTGGGGTTTATCTTGTGGTTGCAGCATGGCTTATTCTCCAATCATGTCGATGTTGGCGGCGCCCGGCGGCACCATCGGGAATACTTTTTCGTTGATATCGATCAGCGCGTGGATCAGGCAGGGGCCCGGGCGTTGGATCGCCTCGGCCAGCGCCGCCTGCGGATCTTCCGCGGCGTTCAGATCGCAGGTATCCAGCCCGAATCCGGCGGCGATCTTCAGGAAGTCGGTGCGCTTCGGGTAGGCGGCGGCGAAGATGCGCTGCTGGTAGAACAGGGTTTGCTGCTGGTGCACCAGCCCCAGCGCCTGGTTGTTCATCAAAATGATTTTCACGTCCAGATTGTGCTCGACCGCGGTGGCCATTTCCTGAATGTTCATCATCAGGCTGCCGTCGCCGGAGAAGCACAGCACTTTGCGCTCGGGCTCCGCCAGCGCTGCGCCGATAGCCGCCGGCAGACCGAAGCCCATGGTGCCCAGACCGCCCGACGTCAGCCACTGGCGCGGCCGGCTCAGCGGATAGGCTTGCGCCACCCACATCTGATGCTGGCCTACGTCGGTGGTGATGATGGCGCTGTCGTCCACACAGCGCGCGGCGGCCAGCACCAGGCCGTAATGGCTCAGCGGATCGTCGGCGTTCGGCATGTTGAACGGGAATTCGCGTTTCAGGTCATTGACGGTGTTCAGCCATGCGCTGCGCGGCTGCGTGTCGATCTGCGGCAGCAGCTGGCGCAGCACCTGGCCGACGTCGGCATGGATCGCCACGTTGGCCTGTTTGACCTTGCCCAGCTCGGCGCGGTCGATATCCACATGAATGATGGCGGCGTTAGGGCAGAACTGCTCGGTTTTGCCGATCGCCCGATCGTCGAAGCGCGCGCCCAGCACGATCAGCAGATCGGCTTCCTGCAGAATGAAGTTGGTGCTGCGTGCCGCGTGCATGCCCAGCATGCCCAGCGACAGCGGGTGTTCCACCGGCATCGCGCCCAGCGCCATCAGCGTCATGGTGGTGGGCAGACCGGCGCGTTCGGCCAGTTCCACCGCTTGCCGGTGGGCGTCGGCGCAGATGATGCCGCCGCCCAGGTAGAGGATCGGGCGTTTCGCCTGATTGATCATCGCGGCCGCTTGCGAAACCAGCGCCGGATCGAAGCTTGGAGCGGCGTCCGGCACGGCGATCGGCGGCAGCTCTTCCAGCGTGATGGTGGCGGTTTGCACGTCTTTCGGCACATCGATCCAGACCGGTCCGGGGCGGCCGGACTCGGCGATACGGAAGGCGTCGCCAATCACCTGCGGCAGTTCACGGATATCGCGCACCAGATGGTTGTGCTTGGTGATCGGGATGGAAATGCCGTAGGTATCCACTTCCTGGAAGGCGTCGGTGCCGATCATCGAGGAGGGCACCTGACCGGTGATGCACACCAGCGGAATGGAGTCGAGCTTGGCGTCGGCGATGGCGGTGACCAGGTTGGTGGCGCCCGGCCCGCTGGAGGCGATGCACACCGCCGCCTTGCCGTTGGCGCGCGCCATGCCTTGCGCCATAAAGCCCGCGCCCTGTTCGTGGCGCGCCAGCACGTGGTGAATGCGGGTGCTTTGGCTCAGCGCGTCATACAGCGGCAGCGCGGCGCCGCCGGGAATGCCGGCGACGGTGGTAATGCCCTGACGCTCCAGCAGATGAACGATCAATTGTGCGCCGGTGAAGCGGGTACTCGGTTGAGGCGTGCCCGAAGTTGCCATGTTCCTGTCCTTTCTCAAGGCCGGTGAGCTTTGCTGGGCAGGGTGCTAAAACAAGAAACCCCGCCCGGTTTGCGCCGGCGGGGTTTGGGAATCGATGCGTTGATTCGGACCCTACGGCGCATTGCCGACGACCACCACCACACGCACGACGACCACCGCGGCTGGTAGCGCGGTAACTAGTAGGGTCGAAGTCAGCGAGGATGCGATCACAGGGAACCTTATCATCAGTAAAAAAAGTCAGGTTTTTATAAAAACACAGGCGCAAAATTCGCACAACAGGTTTATTGGCGCAGCATAAAAAACGCGCGTCAGATCACGCTTTGCCCGAAATGCCCAGCACGCGCGCTTCGGGCGCGCTGCCGTCCATCAGGGCCTGCGTCGTGCCGTCGTAATAGATGCGGCCGTCGACCACCAGCAGCGTGCGCGGCGCGATGCGTGCGGCGTCGTCGAGGTTGTGCGACACCATCAGCAGCGTCAGGTTGCGCTGTTCGCATACCGTTTGCAGCAGCTGCAGCATCTCGTTGCGCAGCGCCGGATCGAGCGCCGAGAAGGGTTCGTCGAGCAACAGGATCGGCCGTTGGCGAATCAAACAGCGCGCCAGCGCGGCGCGCTGACGCTGGCCGCCGGAAAGTTGCGACGGCAGGCGCTCCAGGTGCTCTTCCAGGCCGACCTGACGGGCGATGTGCTCCCGCTGTTGGCGCTGTTGTTCAGTCAAGCGCAGACCGGGATCCAACCCCAGCCCGATGTTCTGCGCCACCGTCAGGTGCGCGAACAGGTTGTTCTCCTGAAACAGCATCGACACCGGCCGCTTGGCCGGCGGGGTGGCGGTGTGGTCTTCGCCGTTCAGCAGCAGCCGGCCGCTGGCCGCCGGCAGAAAACCGGCGATCAGGCTCAGCAAGGTGCTTTTACCGGCGCCGCTGGGGCCGAGCACCGCGACGCGCTCGCCCGGCTGGATGCGCAGATCAAAGCGCATCGGCAGGTGTTCATACAGGTAGGTCAGTTTTTCAAGCGTCAGCATGGCGGCCCGGTAAGCGTTCAATCAGGGTAAACAACAGGAAGCACAGCAGCAGCAACAGCAGCGCGGTCACCGCCCCGTCGTTGCTGCGGTAGGCGCCAATCTGCTGATACAGGTAAAAAGGCAGGGTACGGAAATGCTCGTTGCCAAACAAGGCGACCACGCCGAAGTCGCCGATCGACAGCACGCAGGCGAAGGCCAGCGCCTGCGCCAGCGGGCGGCGCAGGGCGCGCAGCTCAATCAGCCGCAGCCGTTGCCAGCCGCGGATATCCAGCGACAGGCACAGCGGATTGTAACGTTCGGCGAGGTCGCGCATCGGGTTCTCCAACACCTTTAGCGCGTAGGGCACCGCCATCAGCGCATTGGTGAGGATCAGCAGCGCATAGGGCGACTGCGGCAACCCAATTGTATCGCTCAGCAGCAGGAAGAAGCCGGTGGCCAGCACGATGCCCGGCATCGCCAGGATCACCATGCCGCTCAGCTCCAGCGCCTGGCCGCCGTGCAGCTGCTGCCGCAGTTTCAGCTCGCGGCTGCTCCACAGCAGCATCATCGTGAGCGCCACGCACAGCAGCCCGGCGCCGAGGGCGATGCGCAGCGACGTGAACAGCGCCTGCCACAGCACCGGCTGGCGCAGCACGCTGACAATGGCCTGATTGGCGCCGTCGGCGATCACCGCCAGCAGAGGCGGCAGCAGCAGCAGCAGGGCGGCGGCGATCAGCAGAAAATCGCTGATGCGCCGCCACAGGCTGTCTTCCGGATTGCGCCAGCGCTGGGCGTGGGTATGCCCCACCGGCAATGCCTGGCTCAGGCGCTGACTGATCAACACCAGCCCGAGACAACAGCCCAGCTGGATCAGCGCCAGCATGGCGGCACGCCCCAGATCGTAGTCGTAACTCAGCGCCTGGTAGATCGCCAGTTCGATGGTGGTGGCCTGCGGCCCGCCGCCCAGCGACAGCACGGTGGCGAAGCTGGCGAAGCACAGCATGAAGATCAGCGCGCCGCTCGGCAGGATCTGGCGACGCAGCGCCGGCCATTCGACGAAACGGAACTGCTGCCAGCCGTTCATCCCCAGTTGGGCGGCCAGCTGGCGCTGCTCCACCGGAATGTTCTCCAGCGCCTGCAGCAACAGGCGGGTGGCCAGCGGCAGGTTAAAGAACAGGTGCGCCAGTAGAATGCCCTGCAGCCCGTAGGGCGAGAAGCCATACTCGACGCCCAGCCAGCCGCACAGCGTCGCCAGCCAGCCCTGGCGCCCATAGACGCTGAGCAGGCCGAACACCGCCACCAGCACCGGCAGCACCAGCGTCATGGCGCACAGCCGCAGCAGCAGCTGCCGGCCGGGGAAACGGCGGCGATAGAGCGCACGCGCCAGCAGAACGGCGGGCAGCACCGAAATCAGCGCCGACAACAGCGCCTGCCAGAAGGTGAAGCGCACCACGTGCCACAGGTAACTGTCCTGCCACAGGCCGCGCCAGTCGCTGTCCGGCGCGTGACGCCACAGTGAGCCCATCGCCAGTGCGGCGACCAGCAGGATCACGCCGGCGGCCAGCAGCCCCGGCCAGAGCCTGCGGGGGATCAGCGGCTGACGGCGGTTTGCCATGCCCGGATCCAACCGCCGCGTTGTTTGGCCACCTCTTCGGCGCTGTATTGCAGCGCGGTCTGCGGCACGTTCATCTGCTCAAAACCGACGGGCAGCGGGGTGTTGATCACCGGGTACATCCAGTTGCCGGTCGGGATGGTGTTCTGGAATGCCGGCGTCACCATGAACTGCATGAAGCGCTCGGCCAGCTCAGGCTGTTTGGCGGCTTTCAGCTTGCCCGCCACTTCCACCTGCAGGTAGTGGCCTTCGCTGAACGTGGCGGCGGCGTAAAGGTCTTTTTTCTCTTCGATCAGGTGATAGGCCGGAGACGTGGTGTAGCTGAGCACCAGGTCGCCTTCGCCTTTCAGGAACAGGCCGTAGGCCTCGCTCCAGCCTTTGGTGACGGTGACGGTCTTCTTCGCCAGCTGCTGCCAGGCGGCCGGCGCCTTGTCGCCATACACTTTTTGCATCCACAGCAGCAGGCCGAGCCCCGGCGTGCTGGTGCGCGGATCTTCGTAGATCACTTTCCAGTTGCGGTCGCCGCTGACCAGCTCCTGCAGGCTTTTCGGCGGGTTCTTCAGTTTTTCTTTGTTGTAGACGAAGGCGAAGTACCCGTAGTCGTAAGGCACGAAGGTCGCGTCCTGCCAGCCGCCCGGCACCGTCAGCTTGGCGGTGTCGACGCCGCTCGGCGCGAACAGGCCGGTTTGCTGCGCCGCCTGCAGCAGGTTGTTGTCCAGCCCCAGCACCACGTCGGCGGCGCTGTTTTTGCCTTCCATGCGCAGGCGGTTCAGCAGCGAGACGCCGTCTTCCAGCGCGACGAACTTCAGTTCACAGCCGCATTCGGCTTCGAAGGCTTTTTTCACCGCCGGACCAGGGCCCCAGTCGGCGGCAAAGGAATCGTAGGTGTAAACCGTCAGCGTCGGCTTGGCGAACGCCGGCGCGGCGCACAGCAGCAATAAGCAGGGCAGATATTTTTTGACCACGTTGCACTCCTGAAAAATAAGGGGGCAAGGGCATCTGAGGGGGCGAGGCGGCGTCGCCGGTTCGCTGGGCTCAAATCCCTCCGCCGGTATTGACCGGATCAGGTTCGACGGGTGTGCTCTCAGCGGAAAATCGGGCTTATTAGGCGGCCCGGCTCTCCGCACCCCGTTGAGACGGCGCTATTGTAAAGATTAACCGACTTGGGCGAAAGGCGCTTATGTCTCCGGCGGGGCAAACCAGGCGGACTTGAAGTCGAACCAGCCGAGGGTGTTCATCCGCACGCCGCGCATGCTGCGCTGGCCGTGCAGCTGCAGCCAGTGGTGGAACAGCGGATGCAGCTGGTGGTTGCTGACCAGACGCTGGCAGAACTCCGCCAGCGGCAAGCGGTTGGCGCGCCACAGCGCCGCGTCCTGCGCCAGATCTTCGTTCATGCAGTGCTGCATCAGCGGCAGTTCGTACAGCGTGGCGAACAGCGAAAACTCCAGCGGCAGATAGAAGTTGGCGCTGCCGAGCCACAGATCGCTGCGCGCGTCGCCCTGGTGCCAGGTGGCGTAATCCACGCTTTGCACGATCAGGCGGATGCTGTGCTGCGCCAGCAGCGGTTCAATCGCCTGGCGAATGGCGTGAAACTCCGAATGCTCATTGAAGTGGGTCATCGTCAGTTCGGTCAACCCCGCCGGTTTGGGCTGCTGCGCCAGAGCGCGGTTGTGGTGCCAGCGGGGCAGCAGGCCGTACGCCGGCGACCAGTAGCGCTGGTAGAGCGGCCCGGCGCGGCTCAGCAGCGAAATGGGGTTGATCAATTCGCACAGCCAGCTGCGAATGGCGGGGTCGGCGGCCAGCGGGGAGCGCTGATCGAACAGCAAGAAATAACAGCCCTCTTCCAGTCGGCTTTCCAGTTCGTTTTTGCCGGTTTCATCGCCCTGCAGCTGCACGCCGGAGTGCACCAGCTCTTCGGAGAACTCCGGCAGCACCCAGATGTTCACCTCGTCGATCAGCGCCCGGTAGCCGAAATAGTCGTCGAAGGCGTGGATCTTCATCTGGCTGGGAAGATTGCGCACCACGCGGTAGGGGCCGGTGCCGACCGGATGGCGGGCGAAATCCGGCAGTTCGCGCCATTCACGCGGCAGGATCATGGCCTGCACGCTGCCCAACAGCCAGGGCAGCCAGTGGTCGGGGCTGTGCAGATGCACGTCGATAATGAACGGCGTCGGCGAGGTGACGCTTTCGATATGCGAGAACAGCGGTTGCGAGGTCAGACGCGAAAGCGAGCTGATGACGTCCGCCATCTCCAGCTCGCGGCCGTGATGAAAATGGATCGCCGGGCGCAGGTAAAACCGCCAGTGCAAGGGCGTCAGCGCCTGCCAATGGTGGGACAGATCGGACTCCAGTTCCCCGTTTTCCTCATTTATGCGCGTCAGGCCGTTGAAGATCTGACGCGCCAAATGGGTCTCGGAACGCCGCAGCGCCGAGCCGGGCAGCAGATTGTACAACTGCCGATAGTAGAGCACCCGTAGGATGTGCTTCCCCTGGCGGAAGCTGCGCCCCAGCTGCGACAGCAGCATCTGGCGCACCACGTTTTTGTCGCCCACCAGTTGCACCAGCTGATCGATGCGATCCTGTTCCAGCAACTCCTCGGCCCGCTGTTGCTGCAGCGCCAGGCCGGTGTAGTGGAAGGTTAGCCGCGAACGCTTGCCGCGCCCCGACTCCGCCTGCCAGGTGAGCCAGCCTTCCCGCTGCATGGCGCTCAGCAGGGAACGCACGTGGCGCCGCGAGCAGCTGAGCACCTCCGCCAGATCCTGCAGCGTGGTGTCGGTGGTTTCACCGTGGCAGCGCTGCCACAGGCGGATGAACTGCTGCTGCAATCTGGACGTGGACATAAAAGAGGAACACTCCCGCTTCAACTCGTCAATTTTTCTTTCCCTATATTACGCCGATAATTTTCATCAATGAAAGGGGAGGACGTAATCATGAAAGCTTTCTTATCCAAACCGTTCTATCAGCGCTATTTCCGCGCGGTGCGCCGCCAGCGCGCCGACTGGCTGAGCCTGGTGCCCGAACAGGCACGGCTGGCGATGCTGGCGCACCTGACGCAATGGGACATTAAAGAGATGACCGATAAGCAGTATCGCGAGCACCTGTAGGGGCTGCGGCAACAAGTTTCTGAGTAATGGTGCTGTTTCACCAGCCAGTGGGGCGACCCACTGGTTTTTTTATGCGCGGTCATGGCGATGCGCTTGCTTTTTCCTCGCCGTGGCCTAAGGTTCTCTCTTCTGTCTGCTTTGAGGTCAGGGAAGACAATATGCAACGCCTGAGCCGGTTGTCACTGCGCATTAACCCCATCTTCGCCGCCTTCCTGCTGATCGCTTTTCTCTCCGGCATCGCCGGCGCGTTGCTGACGCCGACGCTCAGTCTGTTTCTGACCACCGAAGTCAAAGTGCGGCCGCTGTGGGTCGGGCTGTTTTACACCGCCAACGCGGTGGCCGGCATCGTGGTCAGCTTCTTGCTGGCCAAACGTTCCGACACCTGCGGCGATCGGCGCAGGTTGATCCTGCTGTGCTGCCTGATGGCGGTCGGCAACTGCCTGCTGTTCGCCTTTAACCGCGACTACCTGACGCTGATCACCGCCGGGGTGCTGATGTCCGCCGTTGCCAACACCGCCATGCCGCAGATTTTCGCGTTGGCGCGGGAATACGCCGACAGCGAGGCGCGTGAAGTGGTGATGTTCAGCTCGGTGATGCGCGCCCAGCTTTCGCTGGCGTGGGTGATCGGCCCGCCGCTGTCGTTTGCGCTGGCGCTGAACTACGGGTTCACCGTGATGTTCCTGATCGCCGCCGCCACCTTCGCGGTTTGCGTGCTGCTGGTGGGATTTATGCTGCCTTCGGTGCCGCGTGCGGCGGAGAATGGGGGGCTGCAAGGCGGGATGTCTGCGCCGATCGCGCCCGCCAGCGCCTGGCGCAATCGCGATGTGCGGCTGCTGTTCATCGCTTCGATGCTGATGTGGACCTGCAATACCTTGTATATCATCGATATGCCGCTGTATATCACCGCCGATCTCGGGTTGCCGGAAGGGCTGGCCGGGGTGCTGATGGGCACTGCCGCCGGGTTGGAAATCCCGGCAATGCTGCTGGCCGGTTATTACGTCAAACGCTTCGGCAAGCGCAACATGATGCTGCTGGCGGTGGCGGCGGGCGTGCTGTTTTATCTCGGGCTGACGGTGTTGGCGACCAAGCCGGCCCTGATCGCGCTGCAACTGCTTAACGCGGTGTTTATCGGCATCGTCGCCGGTATCGGCATGCTCTATTTTCAGGATTTGATGCCGGGCCGGCCGGGCGCCGCCACCACGCTGTTCACCAACAGCATCTCTACCGGGGTGATCCTGGCCGGGGTGCTGCAGGGCGCGCTGGTGGAGAATTTCGGTCATGGTTCGGTGTATTGGATGGCGGCGCTGCTGGCGCTGGCGGCGCTCGGGATGAGCGCCAAAGTGCGTGAAGTGTGAGGTTAAACGACGGCATTCTTGATGCAAGTCATTGAGAAGGCTAAGCCGGACGCTCAAGCTGAAGGCATATGGCGCGCGATCGCTGCGCCCACGCCCATCTCGCTATTGAGATGCCGCCCTGTCGTTTAGAACAGTGGGAACGTTATGGATAAACTCACACCGCTCAAACCGCTTCCTTCCCTGTGCGCCCTTGGCGCCACGCTGATTATCTGGTTCCTCATTCCCGTGCCGGAGGGCGTTGCGCCCAACGCCTGGCAACTGCTGGCGCTGTTTATCGGCACCATCATCGCCATCATCGGCAAGGCGATGCCGATCGGCGCGGTTTCGGTGATCGCCATCGCTCTGGTGGCGGTGACCGGCGTCACCAATCCGGGCAAGCCGGGCGCCGCGCTGGACGATGCGCTCAGCGGCTTCTCCAACCAGCTGATCTGGCTGATCGGCTTTTCGATCATGATTTCCCTCAGCCTGAACAAAACCGGGCTGGGCGCGCGCATCGGCTATTACTTTATTTCGCTGTTCGGCAAGAAGACGCTGGGCATCGCTTACGCGCTGACGCTGGCGGAAACCACGCTGGCGCCGGTGACGCCGAGCAACACCGCGCGCGGCGGCGGCATCATTCACCCGATCATGAAGTCGATCGCCGACAGCTTCGGTTCCAAACCCGAGCTCAATACCTCCGGCAAAATCGGCCGCTACCTGTCGTTGGTAAACTACAACATCAACCCGATCACCTCGGCGATGTTTATCACCGCCACCGCGCCTAACCCGTTGATCGTCAGCCTGATCGCCAAAGGCACCCATGGCAGCTTCGAGCTGTCCTGGTCGATGTGGGCGATTGCCGCCCTGGTGCCGGGGCTGTGTTCGCTGCTCGTGATGCCGCTGGTCATCTACCTGCTGTATCCGCCGGAGGTGAAAAGCACCCCGGACGCGCCGCGCTTCGCGCGCGAAAAACTGCAGGCGTTGGGGCCGGTGACGCTGCCGGAAAAAATTACCCTCGGGGTGTTCGCGCTGTTGCTGATACTGTGGGCCGGCATTCCGGCGATGATTTTCGGCCCGGCGCTGGCGGTCAATCCCACCACCGCGGCGCTGATCGGCCTGGCGGTGTTGCTGGCCACTGGCGTGCTGAGCTGGGAGGATGTGCTGAAGCATAAAGGGGCCTGGGACACCGTGGTGTGGTTCTCGGCGCTGGTGATGATGGCCAGTTTCCTCGGCAAGCTGGGGCTGATCGGCTGGCTGTCGCAGACCGTGGGCAACGGCATTGACCATATGGGTATGAGCTGGGTGGGCGGTACGATCTTGCTGACTCTCATCTACTTGTATTCGCACTATTTCTTCGCCAGCACCACCGCGCACGTGACGGCGATGTTCGCCGCCTTCTTCGCCGCCGGCATCGCGCTTGGCGCGCCACCGGCGCTGCTGGGCCTGATCCTGGCGTTCTCTTCTTCGCTGATGATGTCGCTGACGCATTACGGCACCGGCACCGCGCCGATCATCTTTGGCTCCGGCTATGTGACGCTGGGAGAATGGTGGAAAGCGGGATGGGTGATGAGTGTGGTTAACCTGCTGATCTGGATGCTGATCGGCGGGGCGTGGTGGAAGCTGCTGGGCTACTGGTGAGGAAAAAATTCACCCGCCGGGCGGCGGGTGAAGGGGATTAATTCAGAAATGCCGGCTGCTGCGCTTCGTAGCGGGAGATGTCCGCTTCGTGCTGCAGCGTCAGGCCGATGCTGTCCAGCCCGTTGATCATGCAGTGGCGGCGGAAGCTGTCGATTTCGAACGGATAGCTTTTGCCGCCGGCGTTGACCGTCTGGTTCTCCAGATCCACCACGAACTCCGTCCCTTCGTTGGCGTCTACCAGTTTGAACAGCTCATCCACCTGCTGCTCGCTCAGCGTTACCGGCAACAGCTGGTTGTTAAATGAGTTGCCGTAGAAGATATCGGCGAAGCTCGGCGCGATCACCACTTTGAACCCGTAGTCGGTCAGCGCCCAAGGGGCGTGTTCGCGCGAGGAGCCGCAGCCGAAGTTCTCCCGCGCCAACAGGATGCTGGCGCCTTTATAGCGCGGTTTGTTCAGCACGAACGCCGGGTTCGGTTGCTGGCCGGCATCGTCGAGGAAGCGCCAGTCGTTGAACAGGTGCTGGCCGAAACCGGTGCGGGTGACCTTCTGTAAAAACTGTTTGGGAATAATGGCGTCGGTGTCGACGTTGGCCGCATCCAAAGGCACCACTAAGCCGGTATGTTGAGTAAATTTAGCCACGTTAGCCCCTTAGTGAATATCACGGATGTCGGCGAAGTGACCGGCGACGGCGGCCGCGGCGGCCATCGCCGGGCTGACCAGGTGGGTGCGCCCGCCGCGGCCCTGACGCCCTTCGAAGTTACGGTTGCTGGTGGACGCGCAGCGCTCGCCTGGATTCAGACGGTCGTTGTTCATCGCCAGACACATTGAGCAACCCGGCAAACGCCATTCGAAACCGGCTTCGATAAAGATTTTGTCCAACCCTTCGGCTTCCGCCTGGGCCTTCACCGGGCCGGAGCCCGGCACCACGATGGCCTGCACGCCGCTGGCGACCTTGCGCCCTTTGGCGATAGCTGCCGCCGCGCGCAGATCTTCGATGCGTGAGTTGGTGCAGGAGCCGATGAACACTTTGTCGATCGGCACGTCGGTCAATTTGATGCCCGGCTTCAAATCCATGTAGGCCAGCGCTTTCTCGGCGGAGGCGCGCTCGACCGGATCGCTGAACGATTCCGGCGCCGGGATCGCCTGATTGACGGCGATCACTTGGCCGGGATTGGTGCCCCAGGTGACCTGTGGCGCGATCTCTTCGGCGCGCAGCGTCACCACGGTATCGAACTGGGCGTCGGCGTCGGACTTCAGCGTGCGCCAATAGGCGACCGCCTGCTCCCAGTTTTCGCCGGTTGGCGCAAACTGACGCCCCTTCAGGTAGGCGAAGGTGGTGTCATCCGGTGCGACCAGCCCGGCCTTGGCGCCCATTTCGATCGCCATGTTGCACAGGGTCATGCGGCCTTCCATGCTCAATGCCTCGATCGCCTTGCCGCAGAACTCCACCACGTGGCCGGTGCCGCCGGCGCTGCCGGTTTTGCCGATCACCGCCAGCACGATGTCTTTGGCGGTGATGCCCTCGGCGGCGTCGCCGGTGACTTCAATCTTCATGGTCTTGGCGCGGCCCTGTTTCAGGGTCTGGGTCGCCAGCACGTGTTCCACTTCGGAAGTGCCGATGCCGAACGCCAGCGAGCCGAAAGCGCCGTGGGTGGCGGTGTGCGAGTCGCCGCAGACGATGGTCATGCCCGGCAGCGTCATGCCTTGCTCAGGCCCGATCACGTGCACGATGCCCTGGAACGGGTGATTCAGGTCATACAGCGAAACGCCGAATTCCGCGCAGTTCTTGATCAACTCCTGCATCTGGATGCGCGCCATTTCGCCGCTGGCGTTGATGTCTTTGGTTTGGGTCGACACGTTGTGATCCATGGTGGCGAAGGTTTTGCCGGGCTGGCGCACCTTGCGGCCCATGGCGCGCAGGCCGTCGAATGCCTGCGGCGAGGTGACTTCGTGCACCAGGTGACGGTCGATATACAGCAACGGCGTTTCGTTCGGCGCTTCGTGCACCACGTGGGCGTCGTACAGCTTCTGGTATAAGGTCTTGGCCATGTTATGCCCCCTGAGCTACAAAGCGGGCGATGATGTCGCCCATTTCATCGGTGCTGACGGCTTTGCCGTCACCGGCCAGATCGGCGGTGCGGTAGCCCTGTTCCAGCGCCTGGTTGATGGCGCGCTCCACGGCGTCGGCCGCTTCATCGGCGCCCAGGCTGTAACGCAGCAGCAGGGTGGCGGACAGGATCTGCGCAATCGGGTTGGCGATGCCTTTGCCTGCAATATCCGGCGCGGAACCGCCCGCCGGTTCGTACAGGCCGAAGCCTTGCTCATTCAGGCTGGCGGACGGCAGCATGCCCATCGAGCCGGTGATCATCGCGCACTCGTCGGACAGAATGTCGCCGAACAGATTGGAGCACAGCAGCACGTCGAACTGGGACGGATCCTTGATCAACTGCATGGTGGCGTTGTCGATATACATGTGCGACAGCGACACGTCCGGGTAATCCTTGGCGACCTGATTGACCACTTCACGCCACAGGATGGAGCTTTGCAGCACGTTGGCCTTGTCGATCGACGTCACTTTGTGGCGGCGCTTGCGGGCGGATTCGAAGGCGATGCGCGCGATGCGTTCAATCTCGAAACGGTGATACACCTCGGTATCGAAGGCGCGTTCCTGCATGCCCTGGCCTTCGCGGCCCTTCGGCTGGCCAAAATAGATGCCGCCGGTCAATTCGCGCACGCACAGAATGTCGAAGCCGCGGGCGGCGATGTCGGCGCGCAGCGGGCAGAATGCCTCCAACCCTTGATACAGGCGCGCCGGGCGCAGGTTGCTGAACAGTTTGAAGTGCTTGCGCAGCGGCAACAGCGCGCCGCGTTCCGGCTGCTCGGCCGGCGGCAGGTGTTCCCATTTCGGGCCGCCCACCGAGCCGAACAGGATGGCGTCGGCCTGCTCGCAGCCGGCGACGGTCGCCGCCGGCAGCGGGCTGCCGTGGCGATCGATGGCGATGCCGCCGACGTCGTACTCGGCGGTGGTGATGCGAATGTCAAAGCGTTGACGCACCGCGTCCAACACTTTGCGCGCCTGAGCCATTACTTCCGGGCCGATGCCGTCTCCGGGCAAGACGGCAATGTGATAAGTCTTCGTCATGTTCACACCGTTTCCTGATTATTTTGATGTTTGTTTTGCTGCAGGCGCTGCTTTTCTTTTTCTACCTGCTGTGAGCGCCAAATATTGTTCAACACGTGCACCATCGCCTTGGCGGAGGATTCGACGATGTCGGTCGCCAGACCCACGCCGTGGAAGCGGCGGCCGTTGTAAGAGACCACGATATCCACCTGGCCCAGCGCGTCGCGGCCATGGCCCTTGGCGGTCAACTGGTACTTCACCAGCTCGATCGGGTAGTCGGTGATGCGATTTATCGCCTGATAGACCGCATCGACCGGGCCGTTGCCGGTGGCGGCTTCGGCTTTCTCTTCGCCGCCGCAGATCAGTTTCACCGAGGCGGTGGCCATGATGCTGCTGCCGGACTGCACGCTGAAGTAACCCAGGCTGAAGTGCTCCGGCTCTTCCTGCTGTTTGTTGATGAAGGCCAGCGCCTCCAGATCGTAGTCGAATACCTGGCCCTTTTTGTCGGCCAGCTTCAGGAAGGCGGCGTACAGGCTATCCAGGTTGTAATCCTGTTCCTGGTAGCCCATCTCTTCCATGCGGTGTTTCACCGCCGCGCGGCCGGAGCGGGAGGTCAGGTTCAACTGCACGTCTTTCAGGCCGATCGACTGCGGGGTCATGATTTCGTAGTTTTCGCGGTTCTTCAGCACGCCGTCCTGGTGAATGCCGGAGGAGTGGGCGAAGGCATTGGAGCCGACGATCGCCTTGTTGGCCGGGATCGGCATGTTGCACAGCTGGCTGACGATCTGGCTGGTGCGGAAGATTTCCTGGTGATTGATGTTGGTGTGCACGTTCATGATGTCCTGGCGCACTTTAATCGCCATGATTACTTCTTCCAGCGAACAGTTGCCGGCGCGTTCACCAATGCCGTTCAGGGTGCCTTCCACCTGGCGGGCGCCGGCCTGCACCGCGGCGATGGAGTTGCCGACCGCCATGCCCAAATCGTCGTGGCAGTGCACGGAGATGATGGCTTTGTCGATGTTCGGCACGCGGTCATACAGGGTAGTGATGATGCCGCCGAACTGGTTTGGCGTGGTGTAGCCGACGGTGTCCGGGATATTGATGGTGGTGGCGCCGGCGTTGATGGCGGCTTCAACCACGCGACACAGATTGTCGATCGGCGTGCGGCCGGCGTCTTCACAGGAGAACTCCACGTCGTCGGTGTAGTTGCGGGCGCGTTTTACCGAGCGCACCGCCATCTCCAGCACTTCGTCGAACGAGCGCTTCAGCTTCGATTCGATGTGCAGGGTCGAGGTGGCCAGGAATACGTGGATGCGGAACGCTTCGGCGACGCGCAGCGCTTCGGCGGCCACGTCAATGTCTTTGTCCACGCAGCGGGCCAGGCCGCAGACGCGGCTGTTCTTGATCTGGCGCGCGATGGTTTGCACCGACTCGAAGTCGCCCGGCGAAGAGACCGGGAAGCCGACTTCCATCACGTCAACGCCCATTCTTTCCAGCGCCAGCGCAATCTGAATCTTCTCTTTTACGCTCAGGCTGGCCTGCAGCGCCTGCTCGCCATCACGCAGCGTGGTATCGAAAATAATGACTTGTTGGCTCATCGGTGCATTCCTTATCGTGTTGATTTCACGCTAAGCGGGCAAAAAAAAACCCGCGCAGTAGCGCGGGTTTCTTATGGGTGATCGGCTGAGTCAGCTCCGAACTTCGTCCATAGGCATACCGCGCAAACAAGATGCGTTAAGTAGTAGGCCTAGTAGACGGTGAGTACGGATCATAAGGGTTCAGCTTCTCTTAAATTGGGTGTCTGCCTAATTTGATACGTGATTGGCCTGGCGATGTCAACACCTGATTGAATGCGGGGACAATGCATCAGCCCATTAGCTAAACAGAGGATCATTCGGCAAAAAAACGACGCCTTAGAGAAAAAAATGGGATCAGTTTGCGTGCTGCTTAGCATAAACGAATCGAATATATACTGCGCTAATTGCTTCTGGATTTCGTTGCGTTAAGATTTGTGATGAAAAAAACAAGAGGGATTAATCACGGGGAGCAATGAAATAACATTTTCAATACAAATGGTTTAAATTGAACTCATATGAATAATTGATTGTTTTAGTCATAATATAACAAAATAATGCGTTTTTACACAAAGTGAGCGGTGTTTTTAGATGGTTTGATTGCTTATGATGTGTTTTTATAGTTTGTCTCATACAGTGCGGCGACGTTGTTCAATTGTATTAATCATTGTTGATACCTAATTATTAGTACTACCCAGGTGGCATTCTTCTCGCTGACGGGGGATGCTGCTGACATGTATTCCATATACGACTTATATCGTGTCGATAACACGAGGTTTTTTATCGGTTGATGACAGTAATGGCAGAATTTGTCGTGCAAAGATAAGACAATGCGGCGTTTCATTGTTTGTCGAGCATAAGGATTAGATTATCTACACAGGATTTAGTGGAGTGAAATATGGCTGAATATGATTCAGAAATCGCCATGGTCAAAGAGCCGGCGGACATTCATTTGCGCAGCGTCGATCTTAATTTACTGACGGTGTTTGACGCCGTGATGCAAATGCAAAATATTACGCGAGCCGCTAATTCGTTAGGGATGTCGCAGCCGGCGGTGAGCAATGCGGTAGCGCGCCTGAAGGTGATGTTCAACGACGAACTGTTCGTGCGCTGCGGGCGCGGGATCCAGCCCACCATGCGGGCCAGGCAGCTGTTCGGGCCGGTGCGGCAAGCGCTGCAGCTGGTGCAGAATGAGTTGCCGGGATCTGAGTTTGAGCCGCTGACCAGCACGCGAGCGTTCTCCCTGTCGCTGTGCAGCCCGCTCGATTTGCGTCTGGGCGCCGGGATAATTAATCACGTCAAACAGATAGCGCCGCAGCTTAACCTGCAAATAAAGTCATACATTAACAATAATATTGAACATCAATTGCGTTATCAGGACGTCGAGTTTGTCATCGGCTACAGCCGTTTCGAGTCGGCGGAGTTTCGCAGCCTGGCGATGTTCGACGACGAATTAGTGCTGGCGGTTGCGCAGGCGCACCCGAGAATAGGCGAGGAGGTGACGCCGGAGCACATGCTGGCCGAGCAGCATGCTGCGGTTTCCCTGGAAAGTTTTGGATCGTTCAGTAAACCTTTTTATTCAGACGAGCCGATGCTGCGTGCCGTGACGCAGCAGTGCACGGATCTTTACAGCGTGTTGAATATGGTGTCGCAAACGGAAATGGTGGCGATTGCGCCCGCCTGGTTGGTGCGACAGCTGACGGAGGCGTTGAAAATAAAGGCGGTTCCTTTATGTGGCAACGATAATAAAGCCACCTGCTACCTATCCTGGCATGAATCTTCAGAGCGGGATAAAGGCCACCAGTGGATGAAATCTGTCCTGATTGAGGCGGGTAACCCAAAGTAAAGCGATAAAGATGGGAGCCATATAAAGATAATATTCAACTGAGCGTTTTTTTCTCATGATAAAAACTAAGAACTATCTGTGTTTTTATTAAGATATTTCTTGGTTTTGCGGCGATAGAATAACTTATTATTAGGGTAAATTTGTTCATTTAGCGAAAACAATTAATATAAATTAATATTCTGATTTTTACTTTCCAGTTGGGATTTTAAACTAACTCGATGTGGCGGCCCGAACGGGCCGCGTTTTATGGCCGCCATCAAACCTTTTCCTTCCCATTCTGTCCAACCCATGAAAGCGCGAAAGCCAGCTTGAGTTTTAGCTCACACTTCTACGCTGAAATCGCTTTTCCCCCTGCCTGAGAGTAGGTAGACTGCGCGGAAAAAAGTAAACACGTGTAAGCTGAGATGAGGGCCGCAAGGCGTCGTTCAGGCTTAACGGTATGATTCATTTCAGGCTTAGAGCACTATGATCACTAATCTGCTGCAATACCATTTGATCCATCGTATACAGCATCAAATCACCCACCGAGCCGATCGCACAGCATTTCGCCAATGGTCGCCCAACGGCGAGTTTCAACTGACCTGGGGAGCGGCGGCTGCCCGCATTGATCGCATTGCCGCCGGGCTGCTGGCGCTGGGCGCCGAAGTGCAAGAATGTATCGGTATCTTCGCCAATAACACGATGGCCTGGTCGTTGACCGATCTCGCGATCCTGCACCTGCGTGGCGTCAGCGTACCGCTCTATTCCACCAATACGCCGGCGCAGGCGGCCTTCGTCATCAATGACGCTGACATTCGCATCCTGTTCGTCGGCGAACAGGCGCAGTTGGACGCCGCCATCGCGCTGCGCGGCGTCTGTCCGCAACTGCGTCATATTATCGTGTTCGACGAGGATGCCGATCTGCGCGATTGCGAGATAGCCCAACACCTGAGCGCCTTCGAGCATGCCGTCGATCCGGCGGCTTTTATCGCTCAACGTCGGCAGCGCATTGAAGAGTGCGACCTGCAGGATCTCTTCACCCTGATCTATACCTCGGGCACCACCGGCGAGCCGAAAGGGGTGATGCTGGATTATCGCAACCTGGCGGCACAGCTCTACCTGCATGATGAGAGACTGACGGTCGGCGAAGAGGATGTGTCGCTCAGTTTCCTGCCGCTGTCGCACGTGTTCGAGCGTGCCTGGAGCTTCTTTGTCATGCATTCCGGCGCGCAGAACGTTTTCCTGCCGAACACCGACTGGGTTCGGGAAGCGATGGGGCAGGTGCGGCCGACGTTAATGTGCGCGGTGCCGCGTTTCTACGAGAAGATTTTCAGCGCGGTGCATGAAAAAGTGGCGCGTGCCCCTTGGCTGCGCCGCGCGCTGTTCCACTGGGCGATCGTCTGCGGGGAGCGCAAGTTCCTGCAAGAGCGGGCCGGCAAACCGTTGGGCAAACTGTTCGAATTCTCTCACCGCTGGGCCGACAAGCTGGTATTGAGCAAGCTGCGCGGTATCCTCGGCGGCCGGGTGCGCTTCCTGCCGGCGGCGGGCGCCAAGCTGGATGACAATGTGATCCTGTTTTTCCAGGCGATGGGCGTCAACATCAAGTACGGCTATGGCATGACCGAAACCTGTGCGACCGTGTCCTGCTGGGAAGAAGGGCATTTCCGCTTCGGCTCTATCGGCAAACCGCTGCCGGAGGTCGAGGTGCGCATCGGTGAAGAAAATGAAATCCAGGTGCGCGGGCCGATCGTGATGCGCGGCTATTTCAACAAACCGTTGGAAACCGCCGCGACCTTTACCGCAGACGGCTGGCTGAAAACCGGCGACGCCGGGGCGATCGATGAAGAGGGCAATCTGTTCATCACCGAGCGCCTTAAGGATTTGATGAAAACCTCTGGCGGCAAATACATCGCGCCGCAGATGCTGGAAGGCACGTTGGCGCAGGACCGCTTTATCGAGCAGGTGGCGATCATCGCCGATGCGCGCAAGTTCGTTTCCGCGCTGATCGTGCCGTGCTTTGAGTCGCTGGAAGAGTACGCGAAGTCAGTCAACCTGAAGTATCAGGATCGCCTGGAGCTGCTGCGCAACGGCGAGATCCTCGCGATGTTCGAAAAGCGCCTGCGCGAGATGCAAAAGGAGCTGGCGCGCTTCGAACAGGTGAAGAAGTTCACTCTGCTGCCGGCGGCTTTTTCCATGGAGTTGGGGGAGCTGACGCCAACCCTGAAGCTGCGCCGCAAAGTGATCCTGCAGCGCTATCAGCGCGAAATCGACTCGATGTACCGGGAACAGGCCTGACGCCGCCGCCGGGCCACGTGCCCGGCGAAAAAAGCGGCATATCCTTCACCTGATTTAGTTCTGTAATTTTCCTCCTGTTCGAAACAATGCCTAGCCCAACAACCCTGAGGCTAGCGCATTGTTTTTATAAAGCTGCGATCTCCAGCCGCTTGGCAATAACCCCGCCGCCGTTAAGCCATTTTGCCGTTTGCCTGCCCCATATTCTGACGTTATGTTAATTCGATAGCGACAACCCATAAAAATTTAGGGGCATTGCCCCGCAGCAGGCGCTACGTTCCGGCGCCAGAGAAGAATAAGCAAGCCTGGAGGCAAACCCATGGAGATGTTGTCAGGAGCCGAGATGGTCGTCCGATCGTTGATCGATCAGGGCGTTAAACATGTATTCGGCTACCCCGGCGGGGCGGTGCTCGATATCTACGACGCCCTGCATACGGTCGGAGGGATCGATCATATTCTGGTGCGCCACGAGCAAGGGGCTGTGCACATGGCCGACGGTTACGCGCGCGCCACCGGCGAAGTGGGCGTGGTGCTGGTGACCTCCGGCCCCGGCGCCACCAACGCCATTACCGGCATCGCCACCGCCTATATGGACTCGATACCGATGGTGGTGCTGTCGGGGCAGGTGCCCAGCTCGCTGATCGGCTACGACGCCTTCCAGGAGTGCGATATGGTGGGGATTTCTCGGCCGGTGGTGAAGCACAGCTTCCTGGTGAAACGTACCGAAGACATCCCGGCGGTGTTGAAGAAGGCCTTTTACCTGGCTTCCAGCGGCCGCCCCGGCCCGGTGGTGATCGATCTGCCGAAAGACATCGTCGGCCCGGCGGTGCGGATGCCTTATTCCTACCCGCAGGACGTGAGCATGCGTTCTTATAACCCGACGGTGCAGGGCCATCGCGGGCAAATCAAACGCGCGTTGCAAACCATCCTGGCGGCCAAGAAGCCGGTGATGTATGTCGGCGGCGGCGCGATCAACGCCGGTTGCGAAGCCGAACTGCTGGCGTTGGCGGAGCAGCTGAACCTGCCGGTGACCAGCAGCCTGATGGGACTGGGCGCTTTCCCCGGCACCCATCGCCAGAGTGTCGGCATGCTCGGCATGCACGGCACTTATGAAGCCAACAAAACCATGCACCATGCCGACGTGATCTTCGCCGTCGGCGTACGTTTCGACGATCGCACGACCAACAATCTGGCCAAATACTGCCCGGATGCCACCGTGCTGCATATCGATATCGATCCGACCTCGATCTCCAAAACGGTGGATGCCGATATTCCGATCGTCGGCGATGCCAAACAGGTGTTGGTGCAGATGCTGGAGCTGTTGGCGCAGGATGACAAGGCGCAGGATCACGATGCGTTGCGCGATTGGTGGCAGTCTATTGAACAGTGGCGCGCCCGCGACTGTTTGGGGTACGACAAAAACAGCGGCACCATCAAGCCGCAGGCGGTGATCGAAACCCTGCATCGCCTGACCAAAGGCGACGCCTATGTGACCTCCGACGTGGGGCAGCACCAGATGTTCGCCGCGCTCTATTACCCGTTCGACAAACCGCGCCGTTGGATCAACTCCGGCGGCCTCGGCACCATGGGCTTTGGCCTGCCGGCGGCATTGGGCGTCAAGCTGGCGCTGCCGGAGGAAACCGTGGTGTGCGTCACCGGCGACGGCAGCATCCAGATGAACATTCAGGAGCTGTCCACCGCGCTGCAATATAACCTGCCGGTGGTGGTGGTGAACCTCAACAACCGTTATCTGGGCATGGTCAAGCAGTGGCAGGACATGATTTATTCCGGCCGCCACTCGCAGTCTTACATGGATTCGCTGCCGGACTTTGTCAAGCTGGCCGAGGCTTACGGCCATGTCGGCATCGCCATCCGCACGCCGGATGAGCTGGAAAGCAAGCTGGCGCAGGCGCTGGCGGAAAAAGAGCGGCTGGTGTTCGTCGACGTGACCGTCGATGAAACCGAACATGTTTACCCGATGCAGATCCGCGGCGGAAGCATGGACGAAATGTGGCTTAGCAAAACGGAGAGGACCTGATCATGCGCCGTATTTTATCTGTCTTGCTGGAAAACGAATCCGGCGCCCTCTCGCGCGTGGTGGGGTTGTTCTCCCAGCGCGGTTACAACATCGAGAGCCTGACGGTGGCGCCGACCGACGATCCGACGCTGTCGCGCATGACTATCCAGACCGTCGGCGACGAGAAAGTGCTGGAGCAGATTGAGAAGCAGTTGCACAAGCTGGTGGACGTGCTGCGCGTTAGCGAGCTGGTGCAGGGCGCCCACGTCGAGCGCGAGATCATGCTGGTGAAGCTGCAGGCCAGCGGCTACGGCCGTGAAGAAGTGAAGCGCTGCGCCGACATTTTCCGCGGCCAGATCGTTGATGTGACGGCGACGCTGTATACGGTGCAGCTGGCCGGCACCAGCGATAAACTGGACGCCTTCCTGAGCGCGGTGCGTGAAGTGGCGGAGATCGTGGAAGTGGCGCGTTCCGGCGTGGTCGGCGTGTCGCGCGGCGACAAAATTATGCGCTGAGCGTGGTCTGGCGGCGAATAATTCGGGGCGCGGCGTGGCTGCGCCCTTTGTTTTTCGGTATTTTTTGCCCGATTGCTGGCACCTTTCGGCAAAAGCGGTTGCTAGGTAGTGTTTTCTGCTGTTAGATCGCAGAGGCTGGATTGAATAACCGTACGGGATGCCATGGTTAATCCGAGCACAGCCTTCACTTCTATTTTCAGCGTCATTAAGGGGTTAATGTGAAACTGGATGAAATCGCGCGTCTCGCGGGCGTTTCGCGCACGACGGCCAGTTATGTCATCAACGGCAAGGCGAAGCAGTATCGTGTCAGCGATAAAACCGTCGAGAAAGTGATGGCCGTGGTTAGGGAGCACAACTATCACCCGAATGCCGTCGCGGCAGGGCTGCGTGCCGGGCGCACCCGTTCTATCGGTCTGGTGATCCCGGATCTGGAAAATACCAGCTATACCCGTATCGCCAACTACCTGGAGCGTCAGGCGCGCCAGCGTGGTTATCAATTGCTGATCGCCTGTTCCGAAGATCAGCCGGACAACGAGATGCGCTGTATCGAGCATTTGCTGCAGCGTCAGGTGGACGCCATCATCGTTTCCACCGCCTTGCCGCCGGAGCACCCCTTCTATCAACGCTGGGCCAACGATCCGCTGCCGATCATCGCGCTGGACCGCGCGTTGGATCGCGAACATTTCATCAGCGTCGTCGGGGCCGACGAGGAAGATGCCTTTGCGCTGGCGCAGGAGCTGCGCACCTTCCCGGCTGAATCGGTGCTGTATCTGGGCGCCTTGCCGGAGCTTTCGGTCAGCTTCCTGCGTGAGCAGGGCTTCCGCCGGGCCTGGCAAGAGGATCCCCGCCACGTCGATTACCTGTATGCCAACAGCTATGAGCGTGAAGCCGCCGGCGCGCTGTTTGCCGAATGGCTGAAGACGCACCCGATGCCGCAGGCGCTGTTCACCACCTCGTTCTCGCTGTTGCAGGGCGTGATGGACGTGACGCTGAAGCAACGCGGCCGTTTGCCGACCGATCTGGCGATTGCCACCTTCGGCGACCATGAACTGTTGGATTTCCTGGAGTGCCCGGTGCTCGCGGTGGCGCAGCGCCATCGTGACGTGGCCGAACGCGTGCTGGAGCTGGTGTTGGCCAGTCTGGACGAACCGCGTAAACCCAAGCCTGGATTGACGCGTATTCGCCGCAATCTGTTCCGCCGCGGCAGCCTGAGCCGCAAGTAGTTTGCCTGGCAGGAGCCCCCGCGTTGGCGGGCTCCTGGTTTAGACGTAGTCCGCCACCCGGAACAGCCGCCGGCAGTATTCCAGGAAATAGCCATACACCACGCCCATCGCCATGGAGACCAGCGCATTGCTGGTTACCGCCGCCAGCATTTGTTGGCCGTCGGCGCCTACGCTCCATAGAATGGCGGCATAAACCGGCGACTGGAAGCTGACGTAGGCCAGCAGATCGGCGAGGTTGCGCAGCAGGAACTGGCCGCGCGGGCAGCGGCGCGCCGTGCGGATAAACAGATCGCGATAGCGGCCGTAAGGCCAGGCGATCAGGATGTTGACCGGGATCGACAGCAGGCGCGAAGAGAGGGATTGCTGGAAGCTCATGCCTGAGATCAACACTTCTATCGCCATGCCGGCGATAAAGCAGTACACCACCAGTGCGAACGTATCGGCAGCGGCGCTACGCCAGTGAGTCGCGGGCGAAAGCATGCGTCATCCTCTTTTGTTAAAATTCTGTTAAGTTATTAATTATTGGATGTTAAGGCTGGTTTTTTGCCTTTTTTATAGTGTACTAATCTGAATTGTCTTTTTTAACTAGGTTTATATTTTTATTTTTAACATTTGTTCGCTTTTTGTCCCGCAGAGCTGGGGCATAGGATGGGGTGGAGAGATTAAAATCGGCGTTTTTAAATAAATCGATTAAAAACATAATGTTGCAATTTTTCGTTTTTGAAGGGGATTTTTCCGGCAAAAATTGTGGAAATAAAGGTGTAAGAAAATGAAACCATAATTGTAAACAGGTATTTTGGGAATAATCTTACCAAATTGATTTGAATCGAAATTACTTCTGCTCGTAATATCCGAGCCATTTATTTTTATCGCGCCCTCATCACGGCGGTGCAAATTGAAGTAAAATAGCGCCCGGCTTTACGGTGAATAACGATTGAGCGTTATTAACTCAAGGGGTTATGGCCTTATTCCGCGATCGGTTCGCCTGGCGCCGAGCCTTGGCGGGCGCGGCTCGCCAGCGGTTACAGCCCTGAGATTGCCGAGCTGAAAAATGAGACATGGCTTGCAGAAGGAAGTAATGAGTTAATTAATCGCCAGTTCGTCAGGTTTTTAATCAGATTCTTTCCGCTTAGAAAATTCTCTCCGTTTATCATGGTGTTAATTTTTAATCGTCGAATAATCAGAGTTTCTTTCGCGAGTCAGCTCCCAAAATGACCAGAGAAATATTGCCAAAGCGCTGGCGCTCTGGCTTGACAAGGTTTTCATACCCTCCGTAAACTCCATTGTGTGGGAATTTGTGGGGTAAAGTGGTGAAAACGGTCACTAAGGGGTAGCTCAGGAATGTTCCGTGGAGCGACGATGGTCAACCTCGACAGCAAAGGGCGGCTCGCCGTACCTACCCGATATCGGGAATTGCTCAACGAGGAATCGCAAGGCCAAATGGTCTGTACCATTGACCTCCATCAGCCCTGCCTGCTGCTTTATCCTTTGCCCGAATGGGAAATTATTGAACAAAAATTATCACGTCTGTCGAGCATGAATCCCGCCGAGCGCCGCGTTCAGCGCCTGCTGCTGGGGCATGCCAGTGAGTGTCAGATGGATAGTGCCGGTCGTTTGCTGTTAGCCAGTACGCTGCGGCAACACGCCGGGCTCACGAAAGAAGTGATGCTGGTCGGTCAGTTCAACAAGTTTGAACTGTGGGATGAACAGACCTGGTATCAACAAGTCAAGGATGATATTGACGCTGAACAGTCGACTCAGGAACCGTTGTCTGAGCGGCTACAGGACTTGTCGCTATAAGCATGTTGGAAAACTATAAACACACCACCGTCCTGCTGGACGAAGCCGTCAACGGCCTCAACATCCGCAGCAACGGCATATATATCGACGGTACTTTTGGTCGCGGTGGCCATTCTCGTCTGATTCTGTCCCAGCTGGGGCCGGAAGGGCGCTTGCTGGCGATTGACCGTGACCCTCAGGCGATTGCAGCCGCCAAATCTATTGAAGATCCTCGTTTTACCATCGTACACGGCCCATTTTCCGAGTTGTCGCACTATGTGCGGGAGCGCGACCTGGTGGGCAAGATCGACGGCGTTCTGCTCGATCTGGGCGTTTCCTCGCCGCAGCTTGACGACGCGGAGCGCGGATTCTCCTTTATGCGTGACGGTCCGCTGGACATGCGCATGGATCCGTCCACCGGCCTGTCCGCCGCCGAATGGCTGATGAAGGCCGAAGCGGACGATATCGCCTGGGTGCTGAAAACCTTTGGCGAAGAGCGTTTCGCCAAGCGCATCGCGCGCGCCATCGTGGAAAGAAACCGCGTGGAGCCGATGACGCGCACCAAAGAGCTGGCGGATCTGATCGCCGATGCCAGCCCGTTCCGTGAAAAGCACAAGCATCCGGCGACGCGCAGCTTCCAGGCGATCCGCATCTATATCAACAGCGAGCTGGAAGAGATCGAGCGTGCGCTCGACGGCGCGCTGGAAGTGCTGGCCCCGCAGGGCCGTTTGTCGATCATCAGCTTCCACTCGCTGGAAGACCGCATCGTCAAACGCTTTATGCGTCACCACAGCCGCGGCGCTCAGGTGCCGGCGGGCATTCCGTTGACCGAAGAGCAGCTGCGCGGCATGGGCGGCCGGACGCTGAAAGCGCTGGGCAAAATGATGCCGTCGGAAGCGGAAGTGGCGGACAACCCGCGTGCGCGCAGCTCGGTGCTGCGTATTGCTGAGAGGATGCCCGCGTGATCGGCAACGAACGTCACGGTTTGGTCGGGGTGATTGGCGGCGATCTGCTGCGCAATGCCAAGATCCCCCTGATTTTACTGATTGCGTCACTGGTTTCCGCGATTTTCGTGGTGACTACCGCGCACCGCACCCGCCTGCTGACCGCTGAGCGCGAACAGCTGGTTCTGGAGCGCGATGCGCTGGATATCGAGTGGCGCAACCTGATTTTAGAAGAGAACGCCCTCGGCGATCACAGCCGGGTTGAACGTATCGCGACAGAAAAACTGCAGATGCAACACGTTGATCCATCGCAGGAAAATATCATCGTTAAACAATGAATGGTTTAACCGGAATAATGACACGGAGTAGAAAGGAAACGCATGAAAGCAGCGCGCCCCGGTAAGTTGAGACGCCAGGAAGATCAGGCCAGCTTTGTCAGCTGGCGTTTTGCGTTGCTGTGCGGCTGCATTTTGCTGGCGATGGTTGGCCTGATGTTGCGCGTCGCGTACCTGCAGGTCATCAACCCCGATCGTCTGGTGAAAGAAGGCGACATGCGTTCGCTGCGCGTGCAGGAAGTGCCGACCGCGCGCGGCATGATCAGCGATCGCGCCGGCCGTCCATTGGCGGTCAGTGTGCCGGTGAATGCGGTGTGGGCCGATCCGAAAGAGCTGAACGAGCGCGGCGGCATCACGCTGGACAGCCGCTGGAAAGCGCTTTCCGATGCGCTGAACATCCCGCTGGACCAGCTTTCCAACCGCATCAACGCCAACCCGAAAGGGCGTTTCGTTTATCTGGCGCGCCAGGTTAACCCGGCGATCGGCGATTACATTCACAAACTCAAGCTGCCGGGGATCTACCTGCGGCAGGAGTCGCGCCGTTACTACCCGGCGGGGCAGGTGACGTCGCACATCATCGGCGTGACCAACATCGACGGGCAAGGTATCGAAGGCGTCGAGAAGAGCTTCGACCGCTGGCTGACCGGGCAACCGGGCGAGAGAACGGTGCGTAAGGACCGCTTCGGCCGGGTGATCGAAGATATCTCCTCCGTCGACAGTCAGGCGGCGCACAACCTGGTACTGAGCGTCGATGAGCGCCTGCAGGCGCTGGTGTATCGCGAGCTGAACAACGCGGTGGCGTTCAACAAGGCCGAATCGGGCACTGCGGTGCTGATCGACGTGAACACCGGCGAAGTGCTGGCGATGGCCAACAGCCCGTCTTACAACCCGAACAACATGGCCGGTACGCCGAAAGAAACCATGCGTAACCGCGCCATCACCGATATTTTTGAACCCGGTTCAACCGTGAAGCCGATGGTGGTGATGACCGCGCTGCAAAACGGCGTGGTGAGAGAAAACAGCGTGCTGAACACCATCCCGTACCGCATTCAGGGCCACGAGATCAAAGACGTGGCGCGGTACTCGGAGCTGTCATTGACCGGGATCTTGCAGAAGTCGAGTAACGTCGGTGTTTCAAAGCTGGCGTTAGCGATGCCGTCCTCAGCGTTAGTAGATACTTACTCTCGTTTTGGGCTGGGAAAAGCGACCAATTTGGGGCTGGTCGGAGAAAGCAGTGGCATATACCCAAAAAAACAACGGTGGTCTGACATAGAGAGGGCCACCTTCTCTTTCGGCTACGGGCTGATGGTAACTCCGTTACAGTTGGCGCGAGTCTATGCAACGATCGGCAGCCTGGGCGTGTATCGCCCATTGTCGATCACCAAGGTTGACCCTCCGGTCGCCGGCGAACGCGTTTTCCCTGAACCTCTGGTGCGCACCGTGGTGCACATGATGGAAAGCGTGGCCTTGCCGGGCGGTGGCGGCGTGAAAGCCGCCATCAAGGGATACCGTATCGCCATCAAAACCGGTACCGCGAAAAAAGTGGGCCCGGACGGCAAATACGTCAACCGATACATCGCTTATACCGCCGGCGTCGCGCCGGCAAGTAACCCCCGTTTTGCCCTGGTGGTCGTCATCAACGACCCGCAGGGTGGGAAATACTATGGTGGCGCAATCTCCGCGCCGGTGTTCGGCGCTATCATGGGCGGCGTATTGCGCACCATGAACGTCGAGCCTGACGCGTTGCCCACCGGTGACAAAAGCGAATTAGTGATTAACAAGAAAGAGGGTTCAGGTGGCAGATCGTAATTTGCGCGACTTACTCGCCCCGTGGGTGCCGACGGCACCCGGGCGCGCGCTGCGGGAAATGACATTAGACAGCCGCGTGGCGGCTGCCGGGGATCTGTTTGTCGCCGTGGTCGGCCATCAAACGGATGGACGCCGCTATATTCCGCAGGCCATCGCGCAGGGCGTCGCCGCTGTGATCGCCGAGGCTGACGGTCAGGCCGAAGACGGCGCCATCGTTGAGATGCACGGCGTGCCGGTGATCTACCTGAGCCAACTGAACCAGCGCCTTTCCGCGCTGGCCGGGCGTTTTTACCATCAGCCGGGCGAGCGTCTGCGCCTGGTTGGGGTGACCGGCACCAACGGCAAAACCACCACCACGCAACTGCTGGCGCAGTGGAGCCAACTGCTGGGCGAAACCAGCGCGGTAATGGGCACCGTCGGCAACGGCCTGCTGGGCCAGGTGTGTCCGACGGAGAATACCACCGGTTCTGCGGTGGATGTTCAACACGTATTAAACGAGTTGGCGGAACAGGGCGCGACCTTCGCCGCGATGGAAGTCTCATCCCACGGTCTGGTGCAACACCGGGTGGCGGCGCTGCCGTTCGCTGCGGCGGTTTTCACCAACCTGAGCCGCGATCACCTGGATTATCACGGTGACATGGCCAATTACGAAGCGGCCAAATGGTCGCTGTTCGCCGCCCACAACGTGGGGCAGGCGATCATCAATGCCGACGATGAAGTCGGCCAGCGCTGGCTGAGCAAGCTGCCGGATGCGGTAGCGGTGACGATGCAGGACAACCTGCAGCCGGGCTGCCACGGCCGCTGGCTGAAAACCACGGCGGTCGACTATCACGACAACGGCGCCACGGTTCGTTTCAGCTCCAGCTGGGGCGACGGCGAGATCGAAAGCCGCCTGATGGGCGCTTTCAACGTCAGCAACCTGCTGTTGGCCTTGGCGACGCTGCTGTCGTTGGGCTACCCGCTGGAGGCGCTGGTGGAAACCGGCAGCCGTCTGCAGCCGGTCTGCGGCCGCATGGAAGTGTTTAACGCGCCGGGCAAACCGACGGTGGTGGTGGATTACGCCCACACGCCGGATGCGCTGGAGAAAGCGCTGGAAGCTGCGCGCCTGCACTGCCAGGGGCAGCTGTGGTGCGTGTTCGGCTGCGGCGGCGATCGCGACAAGGGCAAACGTCCGCTGATGGGCGGCATCGCCGAGCAGTTCGCCGATCGCGTGGTGATCACCGATGACAACCCGCGGACCGAAGAGCCGCGCGCGATTATCAACGACATCCTGACCGGATTGCTGGACGCCGGGCAGGCGCTGGTGATCCACGGCCGCGCCGAAGCGGTGACCAGCGCCATCATGCAGGCGCAGGAGCAGGATGTGGTGTTGGTGGCGGGCAAAGGCCACGAAGATTATCAGCTGGTGGGCAACCGCCGTCTGGATTATTCCGACCGCACGACGGTCGCACGGCTGCTGGGGGTGCTGGCATGATCCCTGTCTCTCTTCAGACACTGGCTGAGGTATTGAGCGCTGAACTGATCGGCGCCGATTGCCAAATTGTCGAGGTGACGACAGACACCCGCAAGGTGACCGCCGGTTGCCTGTTTGTAGCGCTGAAAGGCGAGCGTTTCGACGCTCACGACTTCGCGGCGGATGCCGTAGCCGCAGGCGCCGGGGCGTTGCTGGTCAGTAAGCGCTTATTGGTGGACGCGCCGCAGCTGGTGGTGAAAGACACCCGTCTGGCGCTGGGGCAGCTTGGCGCCTGGGTGCGTCAACAGGTGCCTGCGCGCGTGGTGGCGCTGACCGGCTCCTCGGGCAAGACATCGGTGAAAGAAATGACCGCTGCCATTCTGCGTGAATGCGGCGAAGTGCTGTATACCGCCGGCAACTTCAATAACGACATCGGCGTGCCGCTGACGCTGTTGCGTCTGGAGCCGCAGCATGACTTTGCCGTGATAGAGCTGGGCGCTAATCACATTGGCGAAATTGCTTACACCACCGCATTGACGCGTCCGCAGACCGCTTTGGTGAACAACCTGGCGGCAGCGCACCTGGAAGGCTTCGGCTCGCTGGCCGGCGTCGCCCAGGCGAAAGGTGAAATCTTTACCGGCCTGCCGGCCGACGGCGTGGCGATCATCAACGCCGATAACAACGACTGGCCGCACTGGCAGAGCATGCTGGGCGGCAAAACCGTCTGGCGCTTCTCGCCGCAGGCCGCCGAAGGCGTGGACTTCTTCGCGGACGACGTGCGGGTGAACGGCGCAGGCACGCAGTTTACGTTACACAGCCCGTTCGGCACCGCCGAGATCGCGCTGCCGCTGCCGGGGCGCCACAACGTGGCCAACGCGCTGGCGGCCACGGCGCTGGCGATGTCGGTGGGCGCCACCCTTGAAGCGGTGCGTCAGGGGTTGAAGCAATTGCAGGCGGTGCCGGGGCGTTTGTTCCCGGTGGCGCTGGCCGAAGACAAGCTGCTGCTGGATGACAGCTATAACGCCAACGTCGGGTCGATGACCGCGGCGGCGCAGGTGCTGGCGGAAATGCCGGGCTATCGCGTGATGGTGGTCGGCGATATGGCCGAGCTGGGCGCAGAAGCGGAAGAGTGCCACCGTCAGGTGGGTGAAGCCGCCCGTCTGGCCGGGGTCGACAAAGTGATCAGCGTCGGCGGGTTGAGCCGCGTGCTGAGCGAAGCCTCCGGCAATGGCGAACATTATCAGGACAAGACAGCAGTGATCGCGCGCGTGGCGGAATTACTGTCGGAACATGCGGTCATCACCGTGTTAATCAAAGGTTCACGTAGTGCCGCAATGGAGCAGGTAGTACGCGCGTTACAGGAGAAAGCACCATGTTAGTTTGGCTGGCCGAGCATTTGGTCAAGTATTACTCAGGCTTCAACGTCTTTTCTTATCTGACGTTCCGAGCCATTGTCAGCCTGCTGACCGCGCTGTTCCTGTCGCTGTGGATGGGCCCGCGGGTGATCAAGCGTCTGCAAGAAATGTCCTTCGGGCAGGTAGTGCGTAACGACGGCCCCGAGTCGCACTTCAGCAAGCGCGGCACGCCGACCATGGGCGGTATCATGATCCTGACCTCCATCACCATTTCGGTGCTGATGTGGGCCTACCCGTCCAACCCGTATGTCTGGTGCGTGCTGTTTGTGCTGGTGGGTTACGGCATCGTCGGTTTCGTCGACGACTACCGCAAGGTGGTGCGTAAGGACACCAAAGGGCTGATCGCCCGCTGGAAGTATTTCTGGCAGTCGGTGATTGCGCTGATTGTCGCATTCGCCATGTACGCCGTAGGAAAAGACACGCCAGCCACCGAGCTGGTTGTGCCGTTCTTTAAGGACGTGATGCCGCAGCTGGGCTTGCTGTACATCCTGCTGGCCTATTTCGTCATCGTCGGCACCAGCAACGCGGTCAACCTGACCGATGGCCTGGACGGCCTGGCGATTATGCCGACGGTATTCGTGGCGGCCGGTTTCGCGCTGGTGGCCTGGGCGACCGGTAACATGAACTTCGCCAACTACCTGCATATTCCGTATCTGCGTCATGCCGGTGAGTTGGTGATCGTCTGCACCGCCATCGTCGGCGCCGGCCTCGGGTTCCTGTGGTTCAACACCTACCCGGCGCAGGTATTTATGGGCGACGTCGGTTCGCTGGCGCTGGGCGGCGCGCTGGGCACCATCGCGGTGCTGCTGCGTCAGGAGTTCTTGTTGGTGATCATGGGCGGCGTATTCGTGGTAGAGACGCTGTCGGTGATCCTGCAGGTGGGGTCGTTCAAGCTGCGCGGACAACGCATTTTCCGCATGGCGCCGATTCACCACCACTATGAATTGAAAGGCTGGCCGGAACCGCGCGTGATCGTGCGCTTCTGGATCATTTCGCTGATGCTGGTGCTGATTGGCCTGGCAACGCTGAAGGTGCGTTAATCATGGCAGACTATCAGGGTAGAAAAGTCGTCATCATCGGGTTGGGCCTCACCGGCCTGTCCTGTGTCGATTTCTTCATGGCGCGCGGCGTTACGCCGCGCGTGATGGATACCCGTATCGCGCCGCCAGGGTTGGACAAACTGCCTGAAAGCGTGGAGCGCCATCTGGGTGATTTGAATCAGGACTGGCTGCTGGCGGCGGATCTGATCGTCGCCAGCCCGGGCGTCGCGCTGGCGACCCCGGCATTGAGCGCCGCGGCTGACGCCGGCGTGGAAATCGTCGGCGATGTCGAGCTGTTCTGCCGCGAGGCGCAGGCGCCGATCGTGGCGATCACCGGCTCCAACGGCAAAAGCACCGTCACCACCCTGGTGGGCGAGATGGCGAAAGCCGCCGGTTGGGCGGTGGGCGTGGGCGGCAATATCGGCCTGCCGGCGCTGAGCCTGCTGCGCCAGGAATGCCGGCTGTACGTGCTGGAGCTGTCCAGCTTCCAACTGGAAACGACGCATAGCCTGCGGGCGGCGGCGGCGACCATCCTGAACGTGACCGAAGACCATATGGATCGCTATCCGTTCGGCCTGCAGCAGTATCGCGGCGCCAAGCTGCGCGTGTATGAAAACGCCGCCGTGTGCGTGGTGAACGCAGACGATGCGCTGACCATGCCGGTGCGCGGCGCCGACGAGCGCTGCGTCAGCTTCGGTGCGGACGTGGGCGACTATCACCTGAACCGTCAGCAGGGGGAAACCTGGCTGCGGGTGCGCGGTGACAAGGTGCTGAATACGCGCGAGATGAAACTGACCGGCCGCCACAACTACACCAACGCCCTGGCGGCGCTGGCGTTGGCGGATGCGGTCAATATCCCGCGCGCGTCCAGCCTGAAGGCGCTGACCACCTTCACCGGCCTGGCGCACCGCTTCCAGCTGGCCTGGGAGAACAACGGCGTGCGTTGGATCAACGATTCCAAAGCCACCAACGTCGGCAGCACCGAAGCGGCGCTGAACGGCCTGCAGGTGGACGGCACGCTGCATCTGCTGCTGGGCGGCGACGGCAAGTCCGCCGATTTCTCGCCGCTGGCGCGCTATCTGCAGGGCGACAACGTGCGTCTGTATTGCTTTGGCCGCGACGGGGCCCAGCTGGCGCAGCTGCGGCCGGAAGTGGCGACGCTGACCGAGACCATGGAGCAGGCGATGCGCACCATCGCCGGCCGCGTACAGCCCGGCGATATGGTGTTGTTGTCGCCGGCCTGCGCCAGTCTCGATCAGTTCCGTAATTTTGAAGTGCGCGGCGATGAGTTCGCCCGCCTGGCGCAGGAGCTTGGCGGATGAAACTACGCTTGCCGAACTTCGGGCTGACAGAACGGCTGAAAGACTGGGTGACCGGCGCGCGCGACAACGACGCGGTCAACATGGTGCTGTACGATCGCACCCTGCTGTGGCTGACCTTCGGGTTGGCGATCATCGGCTTCGTGATGGTGACCTCGGCGTCGATGCCGATCGGCCAACGCCTGGCGGACGATCCGTTCCTGTTCGCCAAACGTGATGCGTTGTACCTCGGCCTGGCGTTCGGTCTGTCGCTGGTGACGCTGCGCATCCCGATGGAAGTTTGGCAGCGCTACAGCAACGTAATGCTGCTGATGTCGATCGTGATGCTGCTGATCGTCCTGGTGGTGGGGAGCTCGGTAAACGGGGCCTCGCGTTGGATCGCGCTCGGCCCGCTGCGTATTCAGCCCGCAGAGCTGTCCAAGCTGTCGCTGTTCTGCTACCTGGCGAGCTATCTGGTGCGCAAGGTGGAAGAGGTGCGCAGCAACTTCTGGGGCTTCTGTAAGCCGATGGGCGTGATGGTGGTGCTGGCGGTGCTGCTGCTGGCGCAGCCGGACCTCGGTACCGTGGTGGTGCTGTTCATCACCACGCTGGCGATGCTGTTCCTGGCCGGCGCGAAAATGTGGCAGTTCCTGGCGATCATCGGCTCCGGCGTGTTCGCCGTGGTGCTGCTGATTATCGCGGAACCGTACCGTATGCGCCGCGTGACCTCGTTCTGGAACCCGTGGGCCGACCCGTTCGGCAGCGGCTACCAGTTGACCCAGTCGCTGATGGCATTCGGCCGCGGTGAGTTCTGGGGGCAGGGGCTCGGCAACTCGGTGCAGAAACTGGAGTATTTGCCGGAAGCGCATACCGACTTCATCTTCTCCATTTTGGGTGAAGAACTGGGCTATATCGGTGTGGTTTTAGCCCTGTTAATGGTATTCTTCGTCGCTTTTCGCGCGATGTCCATCGGGCGCCGCGCGCTGGAGATCGACCAACGCTTCTCCGGCTTCCTGGCCTGCGCGATCGGCGTGTGGTTCAGCTTCCAGGCGCTGGTTAACGTCGGCGCCGCCGCGGGCATGTTGCCAACCAAAGGTCTGACGCTGCCGCTGATCAGTTACGGCGGCTCGAGCTTGCTGATTATGTCGACGGCGATCGTGCTGTTGCTGCGAATTGATTATGAAACGCGCCTGACCAAGGCTCAGGCGTTTGTGAAGAGGTAAGGGATGAGCGGGAAACCTAAGCGTTTAATGGTGATGGCAGGCGGTACCGGCGGGCACGTGTTCCCGGGGCTGGCGGTCGCGCATCATCTGATGGCGCAGGGCTGGCAGGTGCGCTGGCTCGGAACCGCAGACCGAATGGAAGCCGATTTGGTGCCGAAGCACGGGATCGAGATTGATTTTATCCGCATCTCCGGCCTGCGCGGCAAGGGCCTGAAGGCCCAGTTGACGGCGCCGCTGCGGATCTGGCAGGCGGTGCGGCAGGCGAAAGCCATTATGCGCAGCTATCAGCCGGATGTGGTGCTGGGGATGGGCGGTTACGTTTCCGGCCCCGGCGGCCTGGCGGCCTGGCAGTGCGGCATCCCGGTGGTGCTGCACGAGCAGAATGGCATCGCCGGTTTGACCAACCGCTGGCTGGCGCGCATCGCCGCCAAAGTGATGCAGGCCTTCCCCGGCGCGTTCCCGAACGCCGAGGTGGTGGGCAACCCGGTGCGTACCGACGTGTTGGCGCTGCCACTGCCGGCGGAGCGGTTGCAAGGGCGCGAAGGCCCGATCCGTGTGTTGGTGATTGGCGGAAGTCAGGGCGCGCGCGTGCTGAATCAGACAGTTCCTGAAGTCGCGGCGCGTTTGGGCGATAGAATTACGCTCTGGCATCAGGTTGGCAAGGGCGCGCTGGAAACGGTGCTGCGCGACTACGAGAGGGTAGGGCAGACGCAGCACAAGGTGACCGAGTTCATCGACGACATGGCAGCCGCCTATGCCTGGGCCGACGTGGTGGTCTGCCGCTCCGGCGCGTTGACCGTCAGCGAAATCGCGGCGGCGGGGCTGCCGGCGATCTTCGTGCCGTTCATGCACAAGGATCGTCAACAGTACTGGAACGCACGTCCGCTGGAAGAAGCCGGCGCGGCGAAGATTATCGAACAACCGCAGTTCAACGCCGATGTGGTGGCCGAGCTGCTGGCGA
Organism: Serratia sp. BNK-33-b; assembly: GCF_048684565.1. NCBI lineage: Bacteria > Pseudomonadati > Pseudomonadota > Gammaproteobacteria > Enterobacterales > Yersiniaceae > Serratia > Serratia sp. BNK-33-b. The sequence goes on along the minus strand of NZ_JBLQTZ010000001.1, from coordinate 4,124,408 downwards.
GCTGGGATCGCAAGACGCTGCTGGCCATGGCCGAGAAAGCGCGCGCGGTCGCCATTCCGGACGCCACCGAGCGCGTGGCGGCGGAGCTGGTGCGGCTCGCCAGGTAACGAGTGCAGGGGTTCGGCGCGCCGAACCTGAATAAAAGCAATGTGATGTAGGGCCGGGGTACCGGATCCGGATTAGAGAGAGTGATGAATACACAACAACTGGCGAAACTACGTACTATCGTGCCCGAGATGCGTCGCGTCCGGCACATTCACTTTGTCGGCATCGGTGGTGCCGGCATGGGTGGTATCGCCGAAGTGTTGGCAAACGAAGGATATCAGATCAGCGGCTCCGACCTGGCGCCGAATCCGGTGACCCAACAGTTGAGCGCGCTCGGGGCGACGATTTACTTCAATCACCGTCCGGAAAACGTGCTGGATGCGAGCGTGGTGGTGGTGTCTACCGCCATCTCCGCCGACAACCCGGAGATCGTCGCCGCTCGTGAAGCGCGCATCCCGGTGATCCGCCGCGCTGAAATGCTGGCGGAGCTGATGCGTTTTCGCCACGGCATTGCTATCGCCGGCACGCACGGCAAAACCACCACCACGGCGATGGTCTCGAGCATTTATGCCGAAGCCCGCCTGGACCCGACCTTCGTCAATGGCGGGCTGGTGAAGGCGGCAGGCACCCACGCGCGACTGGGGTCCAGCCGTTATCTGATCGCGGAAGCGGATGAGAGCGATGCGTCGTTCCTGCACCTGCAGCCGATGGTGGCCGTGGTCACCAACATCGAAGCCGACCATATGGACACTTACCAGGGCGACTTCGAGAACCTGAAGCAGACGTTTATCAATTTCTTGCACAACCTGCCGTTCTACGGCCGTGCGGTGATGTGCATCGACGATCCGGTAGTGCGCGAGCTGTTGCCGCGCGTGGGTCGCCATATCACCACTTATGGCTTCAGTGAAGATGCTGATGTGCGCATTGAAGACTACCGGCAGATTGGGCCGCAGGGGCACTTTACCCTGAGCCGTCAGGACAAGCCGTTGCTGACGGTGACGCTGAACGCGCCGGGCCGCCACAATGCGTTGAACGCGGCGGCGGCGGTAGCGGTAGCGACCGAAGAAGGCATCGACGACGAAGATATCCTGCGCGCGCTGGCGGGTTTCCAGGGGACCGGGCGTCGCTTCGATTTCCTCGGCGAGTTCCCGCTGGAGCCGGTCAACGGCAAAGCGGGCAGCGCGATGCTGGTGGACGACTACGGCCACCATCCGACCGAAGTGGACGCCACGCTGAAGGCGGCGCGCGCCGGTTGGCCGGACAAGCGTCTGGTGATGATCTTCCAGCCGCACCGCTACACGCGTACTCGCGATCTGTACGACGATTTCGCCAACGTGCTGTCGCAGGTGGATGTGCTGCTGATGCTCGACGTGTACGCCGCCGGCGAAGCGCCGATCCCGGGCGCGGACAGCCGCTCGCTGTGCCGCACCATCCGCAGCCGCGGCAAGCTGGATCCGATCCTGGTTTCCGATGCCGATAGCGTGCCGGAAACGCTGGCGCAGCTGCTGCAGGATGAAGACCTGGTGCTGGTGCAGGGCGCCGGTAACGTGGGCAAAATCGCCCGTAAACTGGCCGAGCTGAAGCTGCAGCCGCCGAAGAAAGAGGAGGAGCACCATGGCTGATAAAGTTGCAGTTCTGCTGGGCGGCACCTCCGCTGAACGTGACGTTTCTCTGCAATCCGGCGCCGCGGTGCTGGCCGGGTTGCGCGAAGCCGGTATCGATGCGCACGGCGTCGATACCCGCGATTTCCCGGTGACCCAGCTGAAAGAGCAGGGGTTCACCAAAGTGTTTATCGCGCTGCACGGCCGCGGCGGCGAGGATGGCACCCTGCAGGGGCTCCTGGAGTTCCTCGAGCTGCCTTATACCGGCAGCGGCGTGATGGCCTCGGCGCTGACCATGGACAAATGGCGCACCAAGATGGTGTGGCAGTCGATGGGCTTGCCGGTGGCGCCTTACGTGGCGTTGAATCGCCAACTGTACTTCGGCACCGAAAAAGCGGCGCTGCTGGCGCGCGTGGCGGATCTCGGTCTGCCGCTGATCGTCAAGCCAAGCCGTGAAGGCTCCAGCGTCGGCATGAGCAAGGTCACCGAGAGCGCTGCGTTGGAAGCGGCGTTGGAAGAAGCCTTCCGCCATGACGACGATGTGCTGGTGGAGAAGTGGTTGAGCGGGCCGGAATACACCGTGGCAATGCTGGGCGACCAGGTGCTGCCGTCGATCCGCATCCAGCCAGCCGGTGTGTTTTACGACTACCAGGCCAAGTACATTTCGGACGATACGCAGTACTTCTGCCCGAGCGGTTTGAGCGCCGAGCAGGAAGCCGAGATGGCGGCATTGGCGCTGCGCGCCTACCGCGGTCTGGACTGCAGCGGCTGGGGCCGCGTCGACGTAATGCAAGACAGCGATGGCAGCTTCTATCTGCTTGAGGTGAACACCTCTCCGGGCATGACCAGTCATAGCCTGGTGCCGATGGCAGCGCGCCAGTTTGGATTAAGCTTCTCGCAGCTAGTGGCGAGAATTTTGGAGTTGGCCGACTGATATGTCGCAAGCTGCCCTGAATGCGCGCGATCGCGAGGTGGATAACGGCCCGCGCCGCAGCAATGGAACCCAGTTGGCGGGAATGATTTTCCTGCTGATGGTGTTGGGAACGGTCGTGTGGAGCGGTTGGGCGGTGCTTGGCTGGATGAAAGACGCCAGTCGCCTGCCGCTCTCAAGGCTGGTGGTGACCGGCGAACGCCACTACACCACTAACGATGATATTCGTCAGGCGATCCTGGCGCTGGGCGCACCCGGCACCTTTATGACGCAGGATGTGGACGTCATCCAGCAGCAGATCGAACGTCTGCCGTGGATCAAGCAGGCCAGCGTGCGCAAACAATGGCCGGATGAGCTGAAGATCCATCTGGTGGAGTACGTCCCGGTGGCGCGCTGGAACGATTTGCACATGGTGGACGCCGAGGGCAAAGCGTTCAGCGTGCCGGCGGAGCGGGCGGGCAAGCAGAAGTTGCCGCTGCTCTACGGGCCGGAAGGGAGCGAGCAGGATGTGCTGGAGGGCTATCGGGCGATGAGCGCCACGTTGGCGGCCAGCAAATATACGCTGAAAATGGCGGCGATGACCGCGCGCCATTCCTGGCAGCTGGCGCTGGACAACGATGTTCGGCTTGAGCTGGGGCGCGATGACCGCAACGGGCGTTTGCAGCGGTTTATCGAGCTTTACCCGGTATTGCAACAGCAGGGCCAGGCGGAGAGCAAGCGTGTCAGCTATGTCGATCTGCGCTACGAGTCCGGCGCTTCGGTAGGGTGGGCTCCGGTGTTGGTCGATCCGCAGGCGCTTGGCGGTCAGCAAAACAGTAATCAGCAACAGAATCAGGCACAGGCAAAACAACAATGATCAAGTCGACGGACAGAAAACTGGTAGTTGGACTGGAGATCGGTACTGCAAAAGTCTCCGCGTTGGTAGGGGAAGTTCTGCCCGATGGCATGGTCAACATTATCGGGGTGGGCAGCTGCCCGTCTCGCGGCATGGATAAGGGCGGCGTAAACGACCTGGAGTCGGTGGTGAAGTGCGTACAGCGCGCCATCGATCAGGCCGAGCTGATGGCGGACTGCCAGATCTCGTCAGTGTATCTGGCGCTGTCGGGCAAGCACATCAGCTGCCAGAACGAAATCGGTATGGTGCCGATCTCGGAAGAGGAAGTGACGCAGGACGACGTGGAGAACGTAGTGCACACCGCCAAATCGGTGCGCGTGCGCGACGAACACCGCATCCTGCATGTGATTCCTCAGGAATACGCCATCGATTATCAGGAAGGCATCAAAAACCCGGTTGGGCTGTCCGGCGTGCGCATGCAGGCCAAGGTGCATCTGATTACCTGCCATAACGATATGGCGAAGAACATCGTCAAGGCCGTGGAACGTTGCGGCCTGAAAGTTGACCAACTTATTTTCGCCGGTCTGGCCGCGAGCTACGCGGTGCTGACCGAAGATGAACGCGAACTCGGCGTTTGCGTGGTGGATATCGGTGGCGGCACCATGGATATGGCGGTGTACACCGGCGGCGCGCTGCGCCATACCAAAGTGATCCCTTACGCCGGGAACGTGGTCACCAGCGACATCGCTTACGCCTTTGGCACGCCGCCGACCGACGCGGAAGCGATTAAAGTTCGACACGGTTGTGCGCTTGGGTCGATTGTTAGCAAGGATGAGAATGTAGAGGTGCCTAGCGTTGGGGGACGTCCCCCACGCAGTCTGCAAAGACAGACGCTGGCTGAAGTCATTGAGCCACGCTACACCGAACTGTTGAATCTGGTTAACGATGAAATTTTGCAATTGCAGGAGCAACTGCGTCAGCAAGGGGTGAAGCATCATCTGGCGGCAGGTATCGTGCTGACCGGTGGCGCCGCCCAGATTGATGGCCTGGCAGCCTGTGCGCAACGGGTGTTCCACACCCAGGTACGCATCGGCCAACCCTTGAACATCACGGGTCTGACGGATTATGCGCAGGAGCCTTACTACTCGACGGCGGTAGGTCTGCTGCACTATGGAAAAGAGTCTCACCTGAGCGGTGAGACGGAAGTAGAAAAACGCGCCTCGGTGGGCAATTGGTTTAAACGCATCAATAGCTGGCTGAGAAAAGAGTTTTAATGTTTCAACAAAGAGATCATGCTGAGTAATCTTTTTATGATCTCGCAGCGACAGGCACAAAACGGAGAGAAACTATGTTTGAACCAATGGAACTAACCAATGACGCGGTGATTAAAGTCATCGGCGTCGGCGGCGGCGGTGGCAACGCCGTTGAACACATGGTGCGCGAGCGCATCGAAGGTGTTGAATTCTTCGCTGTGAACACGGACGCCCAGGCGCTCCGCAAAACGGCGGTTGGCCAAACCATCCAGATTGGTAGCGGTATTACCAAAGGTCTGGGTGCGGGCGCGAACCCTGAGGTGGGTCGCAATTCAGCGGAAGAAGACCGCGAAGCCCTGCGCGCAGCGCTGGACGGCGCAGACATGGTCTTCATCGCAGCCGGCATGGGCGGCGGTACCGGTACCGGTGCGGCGCCAGTGGTGGCTGAAGTGGCTAAAGATTTGGGTATTCTGACCGTGGCCGTGGTGACCAAGCCTTTCAACTTCGAAGGCAAGAAGCGCATGGCATTCGCGGAGCAGGGTATCGCTGAGCTGTCCAAACACGTGGACTCGCTGATCACCATCCCGAACGACAAGCTGTTGAAAGTGCTGGGGCGCGGGATCTCTCTGCTGGACGCGTTCGGTGCGGCCAACGACGTGTTGAAAGGCGCGGTGCAGGGTATCGCCGAGCTGATCACCCGTCCGGGCCTGATGAACGTCGACTTCGCCGACGTGCGCACCGTGATGTCCGAAATGGGCTACGCGATGATGGGTTCCGGCGTGGCTTGCGGTGAAGACCGTGCCGAAGAAGCGGCCGAAATGGCGATCTCCAGCCCGCTGCTGGAAGACATCGACCTGTCCGGCGCGCGCGGCGTGCTGGTCAACATTACCGCTGGCTTCGATCTGCGTCTGGATGAGTTCGAAACCGTGGGTAACACCATCCGTGCGTTCGCTTCCGACAACGCTACCGTGGTTATCGGTACCTCGCTGGATCCGGAAATGAACGACGAACTGCGCGTAACCGTGGTTGCAACCGGTATCGGTATGGACAAGCGTCCAGAAATCACTCTGGTGACCAATAAGCAGGCCAGCCAGCCAGTGATGGATCACCGTTATCAGCAGCACGGCATGTCGCCTCTGCCGCAGGAAGTGAAACCTGCCGCCAAGGTGGTCAACGACCAAGCTGCGCAGCCGAATAAAGAGCCCGACTATCTTGATATTCCAGCCTTCCTGCGTAAACAGGCAGACTAAGAATATCCTGAGAATTTGGAATCTCCGCTCTTTGTGCTAAACTGTCCCGCCGGCCATGCTGTATGCTTGGCTGGTAGGATGGATAACATTGCGAGATAAAACGATGATCAAACAAAGGACATTAAAACGTATTGTTCAGGCGACTGGCGTCGGTTTGCATACCGGCAAGAAAGTCACGCTGACAATGCGCCCAGCGCCGGCTAATACCGGGGTCATCTATCGTCGCACTGACTTGAATCCACCGGTTGATTTTCCGGCTGATGCAAAATCCGTGCGTGATACCATGCTCTGTACTTGCCTGGTGAATGAGCATGACGTGCGTATTTCGACCGTTGAGCACCTCAACGCCGCGCTGGCTGGGCTGGGCATCGACAACATCGTCATTGAAGTCGACGCCGCTGAAATCCCAATCATGGACGGCAGCGCCAGTCCGTTCGTGTTCTTGCTGCTGGATGCCGGCATCGAAGAGCTGAACTCGGCGAAGAAATTCCTGCGTCTGAAAGAGACCGTACGCGTTGAAGACGGCGACAAATGGGCCGAGCTGTCCCCGCACAACGGGTTCCGCCTGGACTTCACCATCGACTTCAACCACCCGGCTATCGACGCCAGCTCTCAGCGCTACCGTCTTGATTTCTCGGCTGAGTCGTTCGTGCGTCAAATCAGCCGTGCGCGCACCTTCGGGTTCATGCGCGACATTGAATACCTGCAGTCCCGCGGCCTGGCCCTGGGCGGCAGCTTCGATTGCGCCATCGTGGTAGATGACTATCGCGTGCTGAACGAAGACGGTCTGCGTTTCGAAGACGAATTCGTACGTCACAAAATGCTGGACGCCATCGGCGACCTGTTCATGTGCGGCCACAACATCATTGGCGCATTCACCGCGTTCAAGTCTGGCCACGCGCTGAACAACAAACTGCTGCAGGCCGTACTGGCCAAGCAGGAAGCGTGGGAATACGTGACCTTCCAGGACGAAGCCGAAATGCCGTTGGCATTCAAGGCGCCGTCTACCGTATTGGCGTAAGGTCCGAATTCCTCGCCTGCGAATAACGGCAGGCGCATCCCCTGAGAGCCTGATCATTCAGGCTCATGATGCCGGCTGTTTTGCAGTTTGTGTCGCTGATTACTTATCACGACTGGTTGTGTTGGTACCCTCTCCGGCCAATGCAGCCAGCCGTTCCAATATCTTGCGCAGTTTCTCCGGGCTACGGCTCGCCAACCCTCTCAGCTCTTCCGCACTTTCCAGACTCAAATGCCGCATCGGCACGGGTTTTTCCGGCGCTTTCTCTGCGTTTTGCACCTGGTTGCTGCCTTTCGCCATCAAGGCCGGATTAATCCTGATGTCGATCGACGACAATGATGGTAGAATTTGCGCTCGTAGTGCAGACAGCAAAGCGGGTTGTTCGTAGCGCAAGCGCATCATCCAACTGGCATTTGCCGTTTCGAGCACTAAAATACCCTGTCGGAAATTCGCGACGCGGCACCAGGGATGCAGGGGAGCGGGCAACAGGCCCTTCACTGCACGGTTAAGCTTGAGCAGCGCCACCGCGCGTTGCTGGACGTTATGCAGCGGCCCTTTGCTGCCGGCAGACGCGTCGTCGAACAGGACATCTAATAATTGTGGACGGCTATCGCGCATAATGGGCTCCGGCGGATTATAAACTCGTGATCGGTATTCTAAATCGTTGGCGACAATTTGGCAGACGTTATTTCTGGCCCCATCTCCTGTTAGGGATGGTTGCGGCCACGCTTGGCGCGTCTTCCAATTTGTCCGGCGCCCCCGATCAGGCCGCACTGCCGAATACGTCGTCCAGCCTTAACCGGCAAAATTCGGTCAATGGCACGTTCAACAGCCTGGCCCTGCTGCAGGACGCGCATCGCCGTCCTACCTTCAGCGTAGATTATTGGCAGCAACATGCGCTGCGCACCGTCATTCGTCACCTCTCTTTCGCGCTGGCGCCGCAGGCGGTTTATGCGCGGGTGCAGGAGAGCGAAGCCGAAGCGGAACCCCCTTTGCAGGTAGCGCAACTGGCGCTGCTGTCTACCCTTAACGCGCTGCTGACGCACGAGCCGAAACCGCCGACCATTATTCGCCACACTCACCTTGAGGTGCTGCCCACGCTGGCGCGCCACCAGACCGGCCTGTGGGTGGCGCAGGTGCAGGGCATTCGCGCCGGGCCCGCCGCCCTCGTCTGATCTCGCCCTTCGGGCACAAAAACCATAAATAATAGCAAGTTGACTGCCGTGTTCGGCGGTCATGACAGAGATATCAAACATCATGTTAGTGAAATTATTAACCAAAGTTTTTGGCAGCCGTAACGATCGTACCCTGCGCCGCATGCGCAAAGTGGTTGAGCAGATCAACCGCATGGAACCGGACATGGAAAAACTGTCCGATGACGAGCTGAAAGCGAAAACCAACGAGTTCCGCGCACGCCTGGAGAAAGGCGAGTCGCTGGACAGCCTGATCCCTGAAGCCTTCGCCGTGGTGCGTGAGGCGAGCAAGCGCGTGTTCGGCATGCGTCACTTCGACGTGCAGCTGCTGGGCGGCATGGTGCTGAACGACCGCTGCATCGCCGAGATGCGCACCGGTGAAGGTAAAACCCTGACCGCGACGCTGCCGGCCTACCTGAACGCCCTGAGCGGCCGCGGCGTGCACGTCGTGACCGTCAACGACTATCTGGCGCAGCGTGACGCCGAAAACAACCGTCCGCTGTTCGAGTTCCTCGGCCTGAGCATCGGCATCAACCTGCCGGGCATGCCGGCGCCGGCCAAGCGCGAAGCTTACGCCGCCGACATCACCTACGGCACCAACAACGAATACGGCTTCGACTACCTGCGCGACAACATGGCGTTCAGCCCGGAAGAGCGCGTGCAGCGCAAACTGCACTATGCGCTGGTGGATGAGGTGGACTCCATCCTGATCGATGAAGCGCGTACGCCGCTGATCATCTCCGGCCCGGCCGAAGACAGCTCTGAGATGTACATCAAGGTCAACAAGCTGATCCCTAAACTGATCCGCCAGGAAAAAGAAGACTCCGACACCTTCAAGGGTGAAGGGCACTTCTCGGTGGACGAGAAGGCGCGTCAGGTCCACCTGACCGAACGCGGTCTGATCCTGATCGAAGAGATGCTGGTGGACGCCGGCATCATGGATGAAGGCGAATCGCTGTACTCGCCGACCAACATCATGCTGATGCACCACGTTACCGCCGCGCTGCGCGCCCACGTGCTGTTCACCCGCGACGTGGACTACATCGTGAAAGATGGTGAAGTGATCATCGTCGATGAACACACCGGCCGTACCATGCAGGGCCGCCGTTGGTCCGACGGTCTGCACCAGGCGGTGGAAGCCAAAGAAGGCGTGGAGATCCAGAACGAGAACCAGACGCTGGCTTCGATCACCTTCCAGAACTACTTCCGTCTGTACGAGAAGCTGGCCGGGATGACCGGTACCGCCGATACCGAAGCCTTCGAATTCAGTTCGATCTACAAGCTGGACACGATCGTGGTGCCAACCAACCGTCCGATGATCCGTAAGGATATGCCGGATCTGGTGTACATGACCGAGAAAGAGAAGATCGGCGCCATCATTGAAGATATCCGCGAGCGTACCGCCAAAGGCCAACCGGTGCTGGTGGGTACCATCTCAATCGAGAAATCCGAAGTGGTGTCCCGTGAGCTGACCAAAGCGGGCATCGACCACAAGGTGCTGAACGCCAAATTCCACGCCATGGAAGCGGACATCGTCGCCCAGGCCGGCCAAAGCGGTGCGGTGACCATCGCTACCAACATGGCGGGCCGTGGTACCGACATCGTGCTGGGCGGCAGCTGGCAGGCCGAAGTGGCGCTGCTGGAAGAACCGACCGAAGAGCAGATCGAAGCTATCAAAGCCGCCTGGAAAGAGCGCCACGACGCGGTGCTGGCGGCGGGCGGCCTGCATATTATCGGCACCGAGCGCCATGAATCGCGCCGTATCGATAACCAGCTGCGCGGCCGTTCCGGTCGTCAGGGCGACGCCGGTTCATCCCGCTTCTACCTGTCGATGGAAGATGCCCTGATGCGTATCTTCGCCTCGGATCGCGTGTCCGGCATGATGCGTAAACTGGGTATGAAAGAAGGCGAAGCGATTGAGCACCCGTGGGTGACCAAGGCGATCGCCAATGCTCAGCGCAAGGTAGAGAGCCGCAACTTCGACATCCGTAAGCAACTGCTGGAATACGACGACGTCGCCAACGATCAGCGCCGCGCCATCTACAGCCAACGCAACGAATTGCTGGACGTGTCCGACGTGAGCGAAACCATCGCCAGCATCCGCGAGGACGTGTTCAAGAGCACCATCGACAACTACATCACGCCGCAGTCGCTGGAAGAAGAGTGGGACATTCAGGGGCTGGAAGAGCGCCTGAAGAACGACTTCGATCTGGAGATGCCGATCGCCCAGTGGCTGGACAAAGAGCCGGAGCTGCACGAAGAGACGCTGCGCGAACGCATTCTGGAGAACGCCAAAGAGCAGTATCAGCGTAAGGAAGAAGTGGTCGGCAGCGAGATGATGCGCAACTTCGAGAAGGGCGTGATGCTGCAGACGCTGGATTCTCTGTGGAAAGAGCATCTGGCGGCGATGGACTACCTGCGCCAGGGTATCCACCTGCGCGGTTACGCGCAGAAGGATCCGAAGCAGGAGTACAAGCGTGAATCCTTCAACATGTTCGCCACCATGCTGGAATCGCTGAAATATGAAGTGATCAGCGTGCTGAGCAAGGTACAGGTGCGGATGCCGGAAGAGGTGGAAGCGCTGGAACAGCAGCGCCGTGAAGAGGCCGAGCGTCTGGCGCAGCAGCAACAGCTGAGCCACCACGACGAGAACGCGCTGGCGACTGAAGATCCGAATGCGCCGGCGACCGCCGAGCGTAAAGTGGGCCGCAACGATCCTTGCCCATGCGGTTCCGGCAAGAAATACAAGCAGTGCCACGGTCGCCTGCAGTAATGCCGGCCGCGGTTGACCGATAACACCCAGGGGTTCAGCTTGCTGAGCCCCTGTTTTTTTGACACCCATCAGGAGGGTGAGATGAAACATCTGAATATCGCCGTGGGCATCATCCGTAATGCTCAGCGGGAAATTTTTATTACCCGCCGCGCCGCTGACGCGCACATGGCCGGATTCTGGGAGTTTCCCGGCGGCAAGATCGAACAGGGTGAAACGCCGGAACAGGCGTTGAGCCGCGAGCTGCGGGAAGAGACCGGTATCGAAGCCGAACGCGCCGAACTGCTGGAGGTGGTGGAGCACCGCTTCAGCGATCGTATCGTGACGCTGAATTTTTATCTGGTAGAAGCCTGGGCGGGTGAGCCGTTCGGCCGTGAGGGGCAACCGATGCGCTGGGTAAAACAGGCGGATCTGCGTGAAGACGAGTTCCCGGAAGCCAATGTCGGCATTATTCAATTGCTGGTGGCGCAGGCGAACGCCGCGCAATAACAAGGTTGGCCTGGCGTCCGCCAGGCCAATAGCGGGCGATCAGCGATCGTCCATTTCACTCCAGTCTTCGCTTTCCGACAGATCGCTGTTGCTCGGAATGCGCTTCTCTTCATCGGCCCACTCGCCGAGATCGATCAGCTGGCAGCGTTTGCTGCAAAACGGCCGGAATGGGCTGACTTCACCCCAAACCACGCCGGTGCCACAGGTTGGGCATTTTACTACGGTCGTCATAACGGTTCCTTACGCCTTCTGTCAGTGCTGAGAAGGCTTTCTTTCACAAGTTCAACAACAGGCCAGTTCGAACGTCAGGCGTTCAGGCACCGCGCCATTTTCGCTATCCAGCGGCAGGAAACGAATGGCATAGCGCGTCTTATGGCCGGAAATCTGCGGATAAAGCTGCGGTGCCAGATGGAGGCGCAAGCGCAGCAGATCCGCCCCTTCGGCGTTGTCCTGGAAAAAACCGTTCAGACTGATTTGATTGCGGAACGGCCCGGATTGGCGGATCAGATCCAACACCATGATCAGCGCCTGGTTCAGCGGATCCAGCGACTGCAGCCAGGCGGCGACGTCGGCATCGCGATCCTGCTGCGGCGCGTGCATCCACATGTGCAGGGTCGGCAGATCAAAGCTGCAGCAGCCGCCGGGAATATTCAGCCGCTGACGCACCAGGCCGATCAGCCGGTCTTCGCGCAGCGCCTGGCCGAGGCGCGGCGCCGCCATCAGCGCCGATGAGCGCGACTTCAGCTGGCCACGCAGCTGGTCGATCAGCGCCATATCCACGCCCGGCACATCGGCCCAGGCCAACAGTTTCTGCTGCTGGCGTTCCAACTCTTTGAGCAGTTCGGTGCGTACTTCGCCGCGCTCCAGCACGTCCAGCAAATCGGAGACGGTGCGAAAGAAGGTGAGGGCGATGGCTGTCTCGCTCAGGGCGCGTTGGCCGTGCAGCTGTTGCAGCAGGAATTCGATGCGCAGCCAGGTGCGCATTTTTTCGTTCAGCGGGTGTTCAAAGAGAACGGTTGGGGAAACATCACTCATGCAGTTTAATCCTGTTGGGGCGCTGTTGCCGCCAGTTCAAGGTAGCGACGATGCAGTGCGGCGACCTGTGGCTCTATCCCCTGAGCGGCGCCGCTGTTGTCAATAATGTCATCCGCCACGGCGAGGCGCTGCTGGCGCGTGGCCTGGGCGGCGAGAATGCTCTGCGCTTGCTCACGGCTGACGCCGTCGCGCGCGATGGTGCGAGCCAGCTGGGTTTCGGCGTCGACGTCGATCACCAGCACCCGATCGGCGCGATCCTGCAGACCGTTTTCCACCAGCAGCGGCACCACCCACAGCGCGTACGGGCTGGTGGCCTGCGCCAGTTGGCGCTGGGTTTCACGGTGTATCAGCGGGTGCAGCAGCTGGTTCAGCCAGGTTTTGTCATCGGGATGGCTGAAGATGCGCTGACGCAGCGCAGCGCGGTTCAACGCGCCGTCCGGCAGCAACATTTCATTACCAAATCGTTCGGCGATCGCGGCCAAGGCAGGGGTGCCCGGCTCGACGACCTGACGGGCGATCACGTCGGCGTCGACAAGGGTTGCGCCGTGGCGCGCAAAGGCGTTCGCGACGGTCGTCTTGCCGCTGCCTATGCCCCCGGTCAACGCAACAATGTAGGCCATGGTGTTAGGTGCATCCGATGTTCATAAAAAAATAATAGTCGAATCATAAAGCGATCGCGCAGAAGTGCAAGTCGGCAGGCGGCGCTTGCGCATCGGCACCGATCGGGTGGCGAGAAAAAACGCAGCGGCACGGCAAAAATGAGCGGGCAATCACACTGCGATTATGCAGGTAAATTTGTCGGATTGTAGCGTAAATAAAGGCGAATTCGCAGTCTTGTTCGGCGATTATTAGCGCGTATTATAACGTCACTGGAACTGGCATTAATCTCGCCGCCGTCTTTTTGCGCCACTGGAAAGCCGTCGGGCAGAGGTTCGAATATCCTCCTTGCGATCCGTCGCCATTAACCAGGAAATCATAAGTCATGCGTATTGAAGAAGATTTGAAGTTGGGCTTTAAAGACGTGTTGATCCGCCCTAAGCGCTCCACGCTGAAAAGCCGCTCCGAGGTTGAACTGGAACGTCAGTTTGCCTTCAAGCATTCAGGTTGCAGCTGGTCCGGCGTGCCGATTATCGCGGCCAACATGGACACGGTGGGCACCTTCCGCATGGCCGAGGCCCTGGCTTCTTTCGACGTTCTCACCGCCGTACACAAACATTACAGCGTCGAGCAATGGGCTGACTTCGTGCAGCGCATGCCGGAATCGGTGCTGCGCCACGTGATGGTCTCCACCGGCACCTCCGAAGCCGACTTCGCCAAAATACAGCAGATCCTGGCCCTGTCTCCGGCGCTGAAATTCATCTGTATCGACGTGGCCAACGGCTACTCTGAACACTTTGTCGCCTTCCTGCAGAAAGCGCGCGAAGCCTGCCCGGATCACGTCATCTGCGCAGGTAACGTGGTCACCGGCGAGATGGTGGAAGAGTTGATCCTCTCCGGCGCCGACATCGTTAAAGTTGGCATCGGCCCGGGGTCGGTATGCACCACCCGCGTGAAGACCGGCGTGGGCTACCCGCAGCTGTCGGCGGTGATCGAATGCGCCGACGCGGCCCATGGGTTGGGCGGCCAAATCGTCAGCGACGGCGGCTGCTCGGTGCCGGGCGATGTCGCCAAAGCCTTCGGCGGCGGCGCGGACTTCGTGATGCTGGGCGGCATGCTGGCCGGCCACGACGAGTGCGAAGGCACCGTGGTGGAAGAGAACGGCGAGAAGTTCATGCTGTTCTACGGCATGAGCTCCGAGTCGGCGATGAAGCGCCACGTCGGTGGCGTAGCGGAGTATCGCGCGGCCGAAGGGAAAACCGTCAAGCTGCCGCTGCGGGGCGAGGTGGAGTTTACCGTGCGCGATATCCTCGGCGGCCTGCGTTCCGCCTGCACCTACGTCGGCGCCGAGCGTCTGAAAGAGCTGACCAAGCGCACCACCTTTATCCGCGTGGCGGAGCAGGAAAACCGCGTCTTCGGCAGCAAATAAGCCGCAGCTTGCATTCGGGCGCCGCGCACCGCGTCGCCCGCTATCCTCTTCTTTATCCCAGCACGCTGCCCAGTTGAAAGATAGGCAGATACATGGCGATCACCAAAGCGCCGACAATCCCGCCCACCACCAGCATCAGCAGCGGCTCCAGCGTTTGCGCCAGCGTATCGGCCAGCTCGTGCGTCTGCCGTTCATACCACTGCGCCAACTTATCCAGCAAGGCGTCCAGCGAACCGGACTCCTCGCCCACCCGCACCAGCTGCCGGCACAGTGGCGGAAACAGCGGTTGCAGACCCAGGGCCTGATGAAACGCTTCGCCTTCGGCGATCTGCCGTTGCACCTGCTCCAGCGCCTGCCGGTACAGCAGATGATCCGCCGCCAGCGCCGCCGCGTTCAAGCCTTCCACCAGCGTCAGCCCCGCGCGTTGGGTCATGGTCAGGATACGAAACGTTTGGCTCAGCGCGCCGCCGTTCACCAGCCGGGCAATCAGCGGCAGGCGCAGCAAGGCGGCCTGTTCGCGTTGGCGCCACGGAGGGCGCGGATGCAACCAGCGGAAGTAGCCGAACAGCGACGCGCCGAGCAGCAGCGCCAAATAGGGGCCAACGGCGATCAGCAGCGCGGACAGCCCCAATAACCCTTGGGTAAACCAAGGCAGCGGCGCATCGAACGACTGATAAACCTTGGCAAATTCCGGCAGCACCATCACCAGCATCAGCACGCTGACCAGCAGCGCCACCGCACAGATGAAAAGGGGATACCGCAGCGCTTTGGTCACTTTGCGGCGCAGCAGGTGCTGAGCCTCCTGCTGTTGCGCCAACTGCAGGCAGCAGCGATCGAGGTTGCCGGTCAGTTCGCCGATGGCGATCAGTTGGCGATAGATCGGTGGAAAAACGCCTGGTTGCGCGGCAAGGCTTTCGGAGAGCGGCTGCCCTTCGCGCACCTGTTCTGCCAACAGGCGCAACAGGCAACGCCAGGCTGCCGAAGGGTGCTCTGCCGCCAGAAGCTGCAGCGTATTGACCAGCGGCAGCCCGGCCTGCAACAAGGTAGCGAGCTGGCGGGTGAAGTGGATTAAGGGTTCTCCGCGCCATTGGCCGGGCGTGACGCGTTTGCCGTGCCCGATCCGCCAAGGTTGCAGGCCTTGTTCGATCAGCAACCTGCTCACCTGCCGCTTTTCATCGCTCATCAGTTCGCCGCGGCGTAAGGCGCCCTGAGCGTCGAAGGCCTGCCACAGAAACAACCGGCGCGCTTTCATGGCGTGGTTACGCCGAGCCGGACGACGTCGATGACGCGGTACAGTTCTTCCAGCGAGGTCGTGCCTTCGGCGGCCAGCGCCAGACCCGCCTGCAGCAGCGAAAGCTGCCCCTGTTCGCGGGCGATATCCGCCAGCAGACTGGGAGCGGCGTTCGCCAGCAATGCTGCCTGAATTTCCGGCGTAATGGCCAACAGTTCATACACGCCGATGCGCCCATAGTAGCCGCCGAAGCAGTGCTCGCAGCCGTCGGCACGCCAGGCGGTCAGCGGTTCCGGCCAGATCGCGGTGGGAAAATGCGTCGGCTGGCTGTGCGGGTAGCGGCAGTGGCGACACAGCCTGCGCACCAGCCGCTGGGCGACGACCAGCTTCAGGCAGCCGGCGAGCAGGTAGCCGGGGATACCCATGTGCATCAGCCGCGTCAGGGTCTCGCCGGTGGAGTTGGTATGCAGCGTCGACAGCACCAGGTGGCCGGTTTGCGCGGCCTTGACCGCGATCTCGGCGGTTTCCGCATCGCGGATCTCGCCGATCATGATGACGTCCGGATCCTGGCGCAGCAGGGCGCGCAGCACTCGGGCGAAGCTCAGCTCGGTTTTGGCGTTGATCTGGGTCTGATTAACGCCGAACAGCGGGATCTCGACCGGATCCTCGACGCTGCACAGGTTGCTCTGCGCATCGTTCAACTGGCGCAGACCGCTGTACAGCGTCACCGTCTTGCCGCTGCCGGTCGGGCCGGTCACCAGGATCAAACCTTGCGGGCAGGTTAACGCCGCCGCGTAGCGCGCCAGATCCGCCCGGCTCATGCCCAGTTGGTCCAGCGGCAGCTCTTGCTGCTCGCCCTGCTGAACGCGCAGCACCACTTTTTCGCCGTGTAGCGTCGGCAGAGTGGCGATACGCATGGCATAGCGCGCGCTGTCCAGCGTCAGGCTGAGCTGCCCGTCCTGAGGCTGACGGCGCTCGGCGATATCCAGCTGCCCGAGGATCTTCAGCCGGGCGATGAGGCGCGCGGCCAGCTGCGGCGGCGGTGAGGCGAGGGTTTGCAGCACGCCGTCGATGCGCAGACGAATGCGAAAATGCTGCCGAAAGGGCTCGAAGTGGATGTCCGAGGCGCGGCGCTGAATAGCCAGGCGCAGCGTCTGGTTGATGAACTGTACCACCGGCGCATCGCCGTCGTCGGGGTAGGCGATGTCGGTCGTGTCCTCTTCGGCCGTCAATGGCGCCGGGAGCGGCTCGTGGTGCTGGTTCAGCGCCATCTCCAGCCTGGCCGCCGGCCATTGTTCCAAATGGATGCGCTTGCCGGTGGCGAAACGCAGCGCCGCCAGCAGCCCCTGCGGCGCTTCTTCGCTGAGCGCGACCGTCAGGGTGGTCGGGTCTTCGCTCAGCGCCAGCGCCTGATAGCGCCGGCACAGGGCGTGAACCTCTTCGCTGATTTGCGCATTCATCGCCGTTACTCCGCCGCGTTGTCGAAGCGGAAGACTTCCTGGCACACCTCAACCAGCGTCGCGTTTTCGCTGCTGCACAGCCGGGTCCAGCGGGTCAGTCCATCGGCGTTCGACTTGGGGGTTAATGCCACCGCCAGGCCCTGCAGCGTCTGGCTGCCGGTCAGCGTGATCACGCCTTTGACGACTTTCACCCCGCTGACATAGCGCGACGTGCCGCCGGTGGGAATGCCTTTGCTGCCGGCCTCGCAGCCGGCGGGCGTGCCTTCGTCCAGCACGCACAGCTCGACCGCCATTTTATACGGCGCCATGGTTTGCAGCATGTCGGTCATCGCCGCTTTCTGGATGTAGCGCTGGTAGGCGGGAATGCCGATGGCGCTGAGGATGGCGATGATGGCGATCACCACCATCAGTTCTATCAGGGTAAAGCCGCGTTGCGTTTCCATGCGTTGTTTCCTCCATTGGGGTGTGGAAGACAACGGTAGCGGCTTGCTCGGGGGCACGGCGAGGGGCTTTTACGCGTTTCTCGGCGCGCCTCCATCAGTAATGATGTGGTTTGCAGCGGTGAAAAAAACGGTGAGAGGGGGTTCGCAATTTTACGGTGACGCCCCCGGCGGCGGCCGGGGGCGAGGGGATCATTTGAAGCGCATCGACAGATCGAGTGCAGTGATGTGCTTGGTCAGCGCACCGACCGAAATGTAATCCACGCCGGTGTTGGCGAAGGTGCGCAGCGTCTCACTGGTGACGTTGCCGGACACTTCCAGCTGGGCGCGGCCCTGGGTTTGGGCGACCGCCTGACGCATCATCTCGACGCTGAAGTTGTCCAGCATGATGATGTCGGCGCCGGCATCCAGCGCCTGCTGCAGTTCATCGAGCGATTCGACTTCCACTTCCACCGGCACGTCGGCGTGCAGCCAGAAGGCTTTTTCCACTGCGTTTTTGATCGAGCCGGAGGCGATGATGTGGTTTTCCTTGATCAGGAAGGCATCGGACAGCCCCAGCCGGTGGTTGCTCCCGCCCCCGCACAGCACGGCGTATTTCAGCGCGGTGCGCAGGCCGGGCAAGGTTTTGCGGGTATCGAGCAGGCGAGTCCGGGTCCCTTCCAGCAGGGCCACGTAGCGGCTGACCTCGGTCGCCACGCCGGAGAGCGTCTGCACGAAGTTCAGCGCGGTGCGCTCGCCGGTCAGCATCACCCGCGCCGGGCCGCGCAGCCGGCAGAGCGGTTGGTTCGGCGTCAGACGGTCGCCGTCCGCCACCAGCCACTCCACCTGCACCTGATTGCCCAACTGAATAAAGACTTCGTTCAGCCAGCGGCGGCCACAGAACACGCCGGCTTCGCGGGTGATGACGGTGGCTTCGGCCTGTTTGTCTGCCGGTAACAATTGCGCGGTAATATCGCGCCCGGCGTCGACTTCCCCCCCAGGTCTTCGCGCAGCGCCTGGGCGACGGCATAGGGAATATCACTTTCAATTCGTTCAAGAAGCTCGGTGCGGCGACTGTCGGCACTGTAGCGGCGTGTCGGCATGGAAAACTCCGAAATGGACGGTTAGATCGTAGGGGAACATGCTACTCTGTTGCAGGAATAAGTACCACCGCAGAGAGGTGTCTGATGCAGTTGGAAAATGGCTGGATTGTCGGGGTGACGCGAGTGCTCTCGCCGCACTGCGATCGGCGCCCGGATGACGAGCCGCCCTCGCTGTTGGTCATCCACAACATCAGCTTGCCGCCCGGCGAATTCGGTGGCCCCTATATCGACCAGCTGTTCACCGGCACGCTCGACCCTGCGCAGCACCCTTATTTCGCCGATATCCATCAGCTGCGGGTGTCGGCGCATTGCCTGATTCGCCGCGGCGGAGAGATCGTGCAGTATGTGCCCTTCGACCAACGCGCCTGGCACGCGGGCGTTTCCCTGTATCAGGGGCGCGATCGGTGCAATGATTTCTCCATCGGCATCGAGCTGGAAGGGACTGACCAGTTGCCCTACACCGAGGCGCAATATCGCACGCTGCAGGCGGTCACCGTGCTGCTGGCCGAACATTACCCACCGCTGGCGGCCAATATCGCCGGGCATTGCGATATCGCCCCCGGCCGCAAGACCGATCCCGGGCCGGCGTTCGATTGGGATCGCTATCTGGCATCTCTGGAACAACGCGGCGCGCCCGCCGACGCTATGCTTGAGACAAGAAAAAGGGAGAGGAATCGCTAATGACGCTGTTTACGCTGTTGCTGGTTTTGGCCTGGGAACGCCTGTTCAAGCTGGGAGAGCACTGGCAGCTGGATCATCGCCTCGAAGTGGTATTTCAGCGGCTGCATCGGGTTTCGCTGGCGCAGACACTGGCGATGACCGCCGCCTGGATGGTGATCGTCTGGGGCGTTCTGTGGCTGTCGCACGGGCTGTTCTTCGGCGTGGTGACGCTGCTGCTGTGGATCGTCATCGATCTGCTGTGTGTCGGCGCCGGCATCAAGCGCAAACACTACCGCGCCTACCTGAAAGCGGCGCGGCAGGGGGATATCCACGCCAGCGATCAGATGGCGGAAGAGCTGGCGTTGATCCACGGCTTGCCGGTGGACTGCAGCGAAGAGCTGCGCCTGCGCGAGCTGCAAAACGCGCTGCTGTGGATTAACTTCCGTTATTACCTGGCGCCGCTGTTCTGGTTCGTGGTCTTTGGGCCGTACGGGCCGATCGCGCTGGCGGGGTATGCCTTCCTGCGCGCCTATCAAACCTGGCTGGCGCGCCACAATACGCCGCTGGAGCGTTCGCAATCGGGCATCGATCACCTGTTGAACTGGCTGGACTGGATCCCGGTGCGTTTGGCCGGGGTGGCCTATGCGCTGTTCGGCCATGGCGAACGCGCGTTGCCGGCCTGGTTCGCCTCGCTGGGGGATCGGCATTCGTCGTCGTATCAGGTGCTGACGCGGCTGGCCCAGTTCTCGCTGGCGCGCGATCCGCATATGGATCCGGTGCAAACGCCGCGGGCGGCGGTGACGCTGGCGCGCAAGGTGACGATGATCATCGTGGTGGTGGTGGCGCTGTTGACCATTTACGGCACGCTGCTTTAAGCCGCTGAGAAAAACAAAACGGGCGCCGAGGCGCCCGTTTTGTTTGGCCATTCGGCCGGGATTACAGCTTGGCGAAGCAGCGACGCGCGGCGTCGATGGTGCGCTGGATGTCTTCCTTGCTGTGCGCCACGGACATGAAGCCCGCTTCGAAGGCGGACGGCGCCAGATACACCCCTTCTTCCAGCATCAGGTGGAAGAAACGCTTGAAGCGTTCCACGTCGCACTGCATCACGTCCTGGTAGCAGGTGACCGCCGGCGCGTCGGTGAAGAACAGGCCGAACATGCCGCCAACGTTGTTGACCACCAGCGGAATATTCTCCTCCTGCGCCGCGTGCAGCAGGCCAGCGGCCAGCATCTCGGTCAGTTCGGTCAGCGTCTGGTGCACGCCGACCTGTGAGACTTCGGTCAAACAAGCGTAGCCCGCCGCCATGGCGATCGGGTTGCCGGACAGGGTGCCGGCCTGGTAGACCGGGCCGGTGGGCGCCAGCGCGTCCATCACCTCGCGACGGCCGCCGAAGGCGCCCACCGGCATGCCGCCGCCGATGATTTTGCCGAGGCAGGTCAGATCCGGTTCGACGCCGTAATAGGATTGCGCGCCGGCCAGCGCGACGCGGAAGCCGGTCATCACTTCGTCGATGATCAAGAGCGCGCCGTACTTGTCGCACAGGGCGCGCAGGCCCGGCAGGAATTCTGGCAGCGGCGGCACGCAGTTCATGTTGCCGGCGACCGGCTCGACGATAATACAGGCGATCTCGGACGGGTACTGTTCGAAGGCGGCGCGCACCGAATCCAGATCGTTATAGGTGCAGGTCAGAGTGTGCTTGGCGAAGTCGGCCGGCACGCCCGGTGAGTTCGGCTGGCCGAGGGTCAGCGCGCCGGAGCCGGCTTTCACCAGCAGGCAGTCGGCGTGGCCGTGATAGCAGCCTTCGAACTTGATGATTTTATCGCGGTTGGTGTAGCCGCGCGCCAGGCGGATGGCGCTCATGGTGGCTTCGGTGCCCGAGTTCACCATGCGCACCATATCCATCGTCGGCACCAGCTCGGTGACCAGCTGCGCCATTTTGACTTCCATCTCGGTCGGCGCGCCGAAGCTCAGGCCGCGCTGCGCCGCTTCGATCACCGCGTCGCGGATCGCCGGGTGGTTATGCCCCAGCACCATCGGCCCCCAGGAACCGACATAGTCGATATAGGCCTTGCCGTCGGCATCGAACAGGTAAGCCCCGTCTGCCCGCTCGATAAACAGCGGCACACCGCCCACGCCGGTGAATGCACGCACCGGAGAGTTTACCCCGCCGGGGATCAACTGTTGCGCCTGGGCGTACAGACTTTCGGACTTGCTGTGTAGGCTCATAAATCGGCTCCTGGATTCTCTTTTGAATGATTTGACCGCGCTATTCTAGAGGAGAGCGCCGCGTTATGAAACGATCACAGTCAGATACCATTAACGGCAGCGTCCGCCGCCAGGTTGGGGTAGAATTATCGCCCTGCCTATTTGTATTACAAATTACCTGACGAATCACTCGCGATGACAGAATCACAATCACAGCCAGTCGGGACGTTGAGCCCGCGTCTGCGCCGCAGCGATGCGGTGCGTCAGTTTATTCGCCGCGATAAAACCCCGGTGGCGATCCTGGTGATGGCCGCGCTGGTGGGGGCGCTGGCCGGTTTGCTCGGCGTGGCCTTCGATAAAGCGGTGGAGTGGGTGCAGCAGCAGCGGTTGGCTTCGCTGGCGCAGGTCGCCGACTCCTGGCTTCTGGTGTGGCCCCTGGCGTTTATCCTGTCCGCCGCGCTGGCGGCGCTGGGCTATTACCTGGTGCGGCGCTTTGCGCCTGAGGCGGGCGGCTCGGGCATTCCGGAAATCGAAGGCGCGCTGGAAGAGCTGCGGCCGGTACGCTGGTGGCGCGTGATCCCGGTAAAATTCATCGGCGGTATGGGCACCCTGGGGGCGGGCATGGTGCTGGGGCGCGAAGGGCCCACGGTGCAAATGGGCGGCAACGTCGGGCGCATGGTATTGGACGTGCTGCGCATTCGCGGCGCCGAGGCGCGTCATACGTTGCTGGCGACCGGGGCCGCCGCCGGGTTGTCCGCCGCGTTCAACGCGCCGCTGGCCGGCATCTTGTTCATCATCGAAGAGATGCGGCCGCAGTTCCGCTACAACCTGATCTCGATTAAAGCGGTGTTTATCGGCGTTATCATGTCGAGCGTGGTGTTCCAGCTGTTTAACGGCCAGGGGGCGGTGATCGCGGTCGACAAACTTTCTTCGGCGCCCATCAATACCCTGTGGCTCTATCTGGTGTTGGGGGCAATCTTCGGCGCGGTGGGCGTGGGGTTCAACGCGCTGATCTTCCGCACCCAAGACATGTTCGCGCGCCTGCACGGCGGCAGAATGCGCAATGTCTTGCTGATGGGCGGGCTGCTCGGCGGCGTGTGCGGCATTCTGGGGCTGATCCAGCCGGAGGCGGCGGGCGGCGGCTTTGGGCTGATCCCGATCGCCGCGGCGGGCAACTACAGCGTCGGCATGTTGATGTTTATCTTTATCACCCGCATCTTCACCACGCTGCTGTGCTTCGGTTCCGGCGCGCCGGGCGGCATCTTCGCGCCGATGCTGGCGTTGGGCACGCTGTTCGGCACCGCCTTCGGGCTGGCGGGGGCACATCTGTTCCCGCAGTACGGCATCGAGGCGGGCACCTTCGCCATCGCCGGCATGGGGGCGCTGTTCGCTGCCACGGTGCGCGCCCCGCTGACCGGCATCGTGCTGGTGCTGGAAATGACCGACAACTACCAGCTTATTTTACCGATGATCATTACCTGCCTCGGCGCCACGGTGGTGGCGCAGCTGCTCGGCGGCAAGCCGCTGTATTCGTCGATCCTGGCCCGCACGCTGCAAAAGCAGGAGGCGCAGCTGGCGCGGGAGGCGGCGCAGAAAACAAGTAAGGAAAATACAACAAATGCGGTGAATACTTGAACGCAACACTCAGGTATCGGATAATCGTTAATATTAATCAGGCAGCCATAGTCGCGATCTGATGCTGAACAATGTTGGGAGTAAAGAGTATGAGTGATCAAACGGCACTGCCCCTGCAATTTACCGAGGCAGCAGCAAACAAGGTTAAGTTCCTGATTGCTGACGAAGAAAACCCGAACCTGAAGTTGCGGGTTTACATTACCGGCGGCGGCTGCAGCGGATTCCAGTACGGCTTCACTTTTGACGACAAGGTCAACGATGGCGACATGACCATCGAGAAGCAGGGCGTGGCGCTGGTGGTCGATCCGATGAGCCTGCAGTATCTGGTCGGCGGTTCGGTGGACTACACCGAAGGGCTGGAAGGATCGCGCTTTGTGGTGACCAACCCGAATGCCAAAACCACCTGCGGTTGCGGTTCGTCGTTCAGCATCTGAGTTTGCCTGCCAGAATATCAACCCGCTCGCCTTACGGCCGGCGGGTTTTTTTATGCCTACCCTTCCACGAGAATCACTGCCGTGCCGTTCTCCTGCGCCGGCCGGCCGTGAGTGATGTGCGGCGGCTCAGCGTTCGAGAATAAAGGCGGGCAGCTTGAGATGCCAACGAATGGCCGCCAGCCGAATGGCCAGGGTAATGAGCATGCCCAGCATCATGGCCTGTTGCAGCGGCATATTGAAGGTGTAAAACGCCGTGGCGTGCACGATGCCGCCGATGATGCAGGCGGTGGCGTAAATTTCGGTGCGCAGGATCATCGGGATCTCGCGCGCCAGCACGTCGCGGATAATGCCGCCGCCGACGCCGGTGATCACCCCCATACAGATCGCCACCAGCGGGCCGGTACCGGCCGCGAAGGCCTTGTTGACGCCGATGCCGACGAACACCGCCAGCCCGACGGCGTCCAGCACCGGCAGCACCCACTTCGGCAGGCGGCGCGGCTGGCGCACCAGCAGCAGCGTCAAGACGCAGGTGATCATCGCCACCACCAGATCGGTGGGATCCTTGACCCAAAATACCGGGCCGTTGGCCAGCGCCATGTCGCGGATGGTGCCGCCGCCGACCGCGGTGACCACGCCCAATACCAGCACGCCGAACGGATCCATGCGCAACTTGCCGGCCAGCAGCACGCCGGAGACGGCGAACACCGCCGTGCCGAGAATATCCAGCCAGAACACCAGCATCAGCGGATCTCCGCCAGCTGGCGGCACAGCTGCTGCGCCGCCAACAGGATGCGCGGCCCGCCGCGATTGAACCAGTCTTCGTTCAGCGCGATCACCGGCACCTGCAGCTGCGGTGCCCAGAAGGCTTTCACATTGGCGGCCTCTTTCTCGCCGCCGGTGATGACGATGGCCTGCGGCTGACGTGCCAGCACCTGCTCGCGGCTGATCTGCGGCCAAGGGGTGCGGCTGTCGGCGAAGACGTTCTGCCCGCCGCACAGCGCCAGCACCTGGCTTTGCAATGTGGCGCCGGAGCTGGTGAACAGCGGCTGGGTGCCGAACTGCAGCAGCACACGCCGTGGCGAGTTAGCGGCGTACTGTTGCTTGAGAGCGGCGAACTGGCGGCGAAGGCCGTCCGCCGCCTGATGCGCCTGCTCCGGGTGCGGGCTGTAGCGCGCCAGCTTATCCAGCAAGCCGGCGATCCCTTCGAGATTGTCGGCGTCCGCATAGAAGATCGGGATGCCGAACGCGGCGAGCTGATCCAACGCGCGTTGTGGATTACCGCCGCGCCAGGCGAGGATCAGATCCGGCTTGAGCGCCAGCACCCGCTCCAGATTGATGCCCTGCCAGGAGGCTACCTGCTCCAGCCTGGCGGCCTGCGGCGGGTAATCGGAATAGGCGCTCGCCGCCACCAGCACATCGCCCATGCCGGCGGCATAGGCGAGTTCGGTGGCGTTGGGCGCCAGGCTGATCACCCGCTGGGCGGCGCCGACCGGCAGGGCCAGCCAGAGCGCCAACAGACAGAGCATCGAGGTGAAGCGCTGCCTCACATCAACCGCGCTTGGCCAGGGTTTGCAGCATGGCGTTGACCATCAGCGTGGACTGCTTGGCCGCTACCACCAGGAACTCGTCAAAGCTCATGTGCGATTCGCTGTCGGCGACGTCGGAAATGGCGCGCACCACCACGAACGGCGTGCCGAACAGATGGCAGACGTGGGCGATCGCCGCGGCTTCCATTTCCACGGCGGCGACGCGCGGGAAGGTGGCGCGGATGCGCGCCAGCGGCTCGGCGCCGTTGATGAAGGCGTCACCGCTGCAGATCAGGCCGCGCACCGCGTGCAGATCCAGCTGTTTGATGCAGCTTTCCGCCAGCGCGATCAGCGCATCATCGGCGACGAACGCCGCCGGGCAGCCGGCCATCTGGCCCGGCTCGTAGCCGAAGGCGGTGACGTCGGCGTCGTGGTAGCGCACTTCTTCCGACACCACGATGTCGCCCACGCGCAGCGTGCTGGCCAGGCCGCCGGCGGAGCCGGTATTGATCACCACGTCGGGGCTGCAGTGCTCCAGCAACAGGGTGGTGCCCATGGCCGCAGAGACTTTGCCGATGCCGGATTTCAGCAGGGCCACGTCAACGCCGCCGATCTGGCCGGTGTAGATTTCGCAGCCCGCGCGCTGGATGGTTTGACGGTTTTCGATTTGATCGCGCAGCAGGGTGACTTCCTGCTCCATTGCGCCGATGATGCCTACTTTCATAAATAACACTCGCTGATTGGCCGTGAGAATTGCGGCATAGTCTATCATGGCTGTGTATCAGAGATAATGCGTTGCATCCGCTGCCGGGAATTGTTATCACGGGGGCAGGGCGCAACGGCGGAGAAACAGATGTCCGGGATCGACTTCAAGCAAAAAATCAGCTTCCAACGGCCTTTCAGCAAACCGATCGAGGCCGAGGAAGAGTACGACATCGTGCGGCAGTTCGAGAGCGATCGCGGGCGCATCGTCAACTCGGCCGCCATTCGCCGTCTGCAGCAAAAAACCCAGGTGTTTCCGCTGGAGCGCAACGCGGCGGTGCGCAGCCGCCTGACGCACTCGATGGAGGTGCAGCAGGTCGGGCGCCATATCGCCAAAGAGATCCTCAACCGCTTCAAACAGGCGGGGAAGATCGACGAACTCGGCCTGACCCGGCTGCTCGATCCGTTTGAAAGCATCGTGGAAATGGCCTGCCTGATGCACGACATCGGCAATCCGCCGTTCGGTCATTTCGGCGAATCGGCGATCAATGACTGGTTCGCCCAGCGGCTCGATCCCGCCAGCTGCGGCAGTGAGCCGGGCAGCCACGATCGCTGCCAGGTGGCGACGCTGCGCCTGCATGAAGGGGAGAGCGATCTGAACCGGCTGCGCAGCCGGATCCGTCAGGATCTCAGCCACTTCGAGGGCAACGCCCAGGCGATCCGCATGGTGTACAGCCTGCTCAAGCTCAACCTGACCTACGCGCAGGTCGGCTGCATTTTGAAATACACCCGCCCGGCCTACTGGGCGAGCGACATCCCCGCCAGCCACAGTTACCTGATGAAAAAGCCCGGCTACTATCTGGCGGAAGAAGCCTTCGTCGATCGGCTGCGGCGTGAGCTGCATATGGGCGAGTTCGATCGTTTCCCGCTGACCTACATTATGGAGGCCGCCGACGATATCTCGTACTGCGTGGCCGATCTGGAAGACGCGGTGGAGAAGAGCATTTTCACCGTCGAGCAGCTGTATCAGCACCTGATTCAGGAATGGGGCGAGGTGGCGCCGGGCGATCTGTTCGACAAGACCGTCGCCAGCGCGTTTCGCAAGATCGATCGCGGCGGCGCGCGGCGCAGCGCGGAAGATCAGTTCTTCATGTATCTGCGGGTGTTTACCGTGGCGCGGCTGGTGCCGCACGCGGCGCAGCGCTTTATCGACAATCTGGACGCGGTATATCAGGGCAGCTTCAATCAGGCGCTGCTGGAGGATTCCAGCCCGGCCTACCGGCTGTTGAAAATATTTAAAAATGTGGCGTTCAAGCATGTGTTCAACCACCCGGAGGTCGAGCAGCTCGAGCTGCAAGGCTATCGGGTGATCAGCGGCCTGCTGGACATTTACAGTCCGCTGTTGGCGATGTCGCTGGCGGACTTCACCCTGCTGGTGCGTGAAGACAGCCACCGCGCGTACCCGATCGAAACGCGTCTGTTCCACAAGCTGTCCACCAAGCATCGGCTGGCGTATGCGGAGGCGGTAGAAGGGCTGCAGCATTTATCGCCGGAGCAGCAAGCCATTCGGGAATATTATTTCCGCGCGCGTTTATTGCAGGACTATATCAGCGGAATGACCGACCTTTATGCCTATGATGAATATCGTCGATTAATGGCGGCGGAATAATTAAGCTGAGGAATAATTATCAGCAATTCCAACCGGTTGGCTGTCTTGATTTTTGTAAAGACGGACAATATTTGTTTACTATTGCCAATCATCTGTGCCGGAACTTCAGGCTATTAATTAACTCTGAATAAGCACGCAAGACGGCCATTCTTTTTTGAACGACTTTATAAGAGACACACAGATGAAAAAAACCGCATTAGTTCTGAGCGCATTGGCATTCAGCATCGGCATGGCGATGGGCCCGGTGACGGCCAGCGCCGCTGAAACCGCCTCTTCCTCCACCCAACAGCTGCCGAGCCTGGCGCCGATGCTGGAAAAGGTGATGCCTTCCGTGGTGAGCATTAACGTTGAGGGCAGCACCACGGTCAACACGCCGCGCATGCCGCAGCAGTTCCAACAGTTCTTCGGTGAAGATTCGCCGTTCTGCCAGGACGGTTCGCCGTTCCAGGGCTCGCCGATGTGTCAGGGCGGTGAACAGCCTGGGCCGGATGGCCAGCCGCAGGGCACGCAGCAGAAATTCCAGGCGCTAGGCGCCGGGGTGGTCATCGATGCCGCCAAGGGCTATGTGGTGACCAATAACCACGTGGTGGATAACGCCAACAAGATCCAGGTGCAGCTGAGTGACGGCCGCCGCTTCGACGCCAAGGTGATCGGCAAGGATCCGCGCTCGGACATCGCCCTGATCCAGCTGAAAGACTTCAAGAATCTGACGGCGATCAAGATGGCGGATTCCGATCAGCTGCGCGTCGGCGATTACACCGTGGCGATCGGCAACCCGTACGGGCTGGGCGAAACCGCCACTTCGGGCATCGTTTCCGCCCTGGGGCGCAGCGGCCTGAACATCGAAAACTACGAAAACTTTATCCAGACCGATGCGGCGATCAACCGCGGCAACTCCGGCGGCGCGCTGGTTAACCTGAACGGCGAGCTGATCGGCATCAACACCGCGATCCTGGCGCCGGACGGCGGCAACATCGGTATCGGCTTCGCCATTCCGAGCAACATGGTGAAAAACCTGACGGCGCAAATGGTCGAGTATGGCCAGGTGAAACGCGGCGAGCTCGGCATCATGGGCACCGAGCTGAACTCTGAGCTGGCCAAGGCGATGAAGGTTGATGCGCAGCGCGGGGCCTTTGTCAGCCAGGTGATGCCGAAGTCTTCCGCCGCGAAGGCGGGCATTAAAGCCGGTGACGTGATCGTCACCATGAACGGCAAGGCCATCTCCAGCTTCGCCTCATTCCGGGCGGAGATCGGCACGCTGCCGGTCGGCAGCAAAATGTCGCTGGGCATTATCCGCGACGGCAAACCGGTGACCATTGATGTCACGCTGGAGCAAAGCGCGCAGACCCAGGTGGCCTCGGGCAATATTTACACCGGCATCGAGGGCGCCGAGCTGAGCAACACCCAGGTCGGCAACCAGAAAGGCGTCAAGGTCGACAGCGTGAAAGCCGGCAGCGCCGCGGCGCGCATCGGCTTGAAAAAAGGCGATGTGATCCTGGGCGTGAACCAACAGCCGATACAGAACCTGGGCGAGCTGCGTAAGATTCTCGACAGCAAGCCGTCGGTGCTGGCGTTGAATATTCAGCGCGGCGAGAGCCAATTGTACCTGCTGGCGCAGTGATAAACGTCAGGCGCTAAAAGAAAAAGGCACGCTGCGGCGTGCCTTTTTGCGTAACGGCCTGCGAATTCAGGCCGGTTGCGTCAGATGCGCGTGCGCCGCGTGGATCACCAGTTCAATCTCATCCAGCAGCTCCAGCCATTCCGGCTCCAGTTCGTCGTTGGTGACGCCCTGGCGCAGTTGCCGCTCGAGGTAGAAACACAGCTGCTTGAGGCGTGGCACGCCGCTGTAGCTGCAGCTGCCGTGCAGCTTATGGACCAGATCGAGGATTTCGTCGTCATGCTGGCCGTCGAGCAGCGCCTGCACCCGTTCGCGCACCTGCGGCAAGAAATCGAGCAGCATTTGCAGCAGATCGCGCGCCAGATCCGGTTTATTGGCCGCCTGACGCAACGCCAGCGGCCAGTCGAGCGACAGCGGCGCGTCGTCGGCGACGGCGTTTTCCATTTCGCCACTGTGATAGCGCGACAGCACGCGGGTCAGCATTTTCTCGTCGATCGGCTTGGCCAGGTAGTCGTCCATCCCGGCCTGCAACAGGTGCTCGCGCTCGCCGCTGGCTGCATGGGCGGTGACGGCGACGATCGGCGTGGAGTTGTGATGCGGCAGTTGGCGGATCAGCTCGCTGGCGTGAATGCCGTCCATCTTCGGCATTTGAATGTCCATCAGGATCAGATCCAGCACGTTGTCGCGCGCCAGCGCCAGCGCTTCCTCGCCGCTCTCGCACAACAGGGTTTTTTCTACCTGTTCCCCCAACAACGTGCCGATCAGCTTCAGGTTAGCCGGGTTGTCGTCAACCGCCATCACCGTCAGCGGCAGGCGTTTACGCTCAGGCTGCGCGGTGAGGCGTGCCGGCGCCTCCATCCGGAGCATCGGGAACAGTCGGGTGCTGGTGATCGGCTTGATCAGGCAGCCGAGCGCGCCTTGTTGTTTAAGCAGCTCGGCATCGATTTGCGCCTGGCACGGCAGCGCCAGAATGACCCGATCGGCCAGCTTCAGCGAGGCCAGCAATTTGTCCTCGTGCTGCGCCATGTTGTCGCGGAACGGGATGGGCACGCCGGCCAGCAGGAAATCATAGTGGCTTGGCGGCAACTGGCCCAGCGTCGGCGAGTGGGTGATCACCAGTTGCGTGACGCTGAGCATGTTGAGCGTCGCCTGCGCCGCCGTCGGGTTGGACTCGATATAGGCCAGCGTTTTGCCGTTCAGATCCGGCAGGCTCGGCGCCAGCGACAGCATGCCCTCGTTCAGATCCAGCGTGATGTGGAACCAGAAGGTCGAGCCGCGGTTCAACTGGCTGTGGAAGCAGATATCGCCCCCCATCTCTTTCACCAGCTTTTGCGTGATCACCAGCCCCAACCCGGTGCCGCCGTGGCGGCGGGAGATGCTGGCGTCCGCCTGGCGGAATGCCTGGAACAGCTGCGACTGCTGGCGTTCGGAGATGCCGATGCCGGTATCGTGGATCTGCACTTCCACTTCCACCCGGCGATCCAGCTGTTTGCGCAGCTCGACGCGAATGTCGATATTGCCGGTTTCGGTGAACTTGATGGCGTTGCCCAGCAGGTTGGTGATGATTTGCTGCAGGCGCAGCGAGTCGCCGATCACCTGCTCCGGCACGTCGTTGTGCACATCCAGCGTCAGCTCCAACCCTTTGTCATGTGCGCTGGGCGCCAGCAG
This sequence comes from Serratia sp. BNK-33-b, assembly GCF_048684565.1. Lineage (NCBI taxonomy): Bacteria > Pseudomonadati > Pseudomonadota > Gammaproteobacteria > Enterobacterales > Yersiniaceae > Serratia > Serratia sp. BNK-33-b. The sequence continues at coordinate 4,093,632 of NZ_JBLQTZ010000001.1, read as the reverse complement.
CACCACCACTTCGTCCAGCGTTTCGCGCAGGGCGAACGGAATATGCTCCAGCACCAGCTTGCCGGCCTCCAGCTTGGAGAAGTCCAGCACGTCGTTGATGATGGTCAGCAGGTTGTTGGCCGAGCGCTCGATGGTCTGTAAATAGTCGGTCTGGGTTGCGCTCAGATCGGTTTTCAGCATCTGGCGGGTGAAGCCGATCACGCCGTTGAGCGGAGTACGCAGCTCATGCGACATGTTGGCCAGGAATTCGGACTTGATGCGCGCCGCCTCCTGCGCGCGTTTTTTCGCCAGATCCAGTTCGACGTTCTGGATCTCCATCTGCTCCAGCGTTTCGCGCAGGTCTGACGTGGCCTGATCGATGTTCTGCTGCATCTCTTCGTGATAGGCGGTAAGCGACATTGCCATCGAGTTGATGCCGTTTTTCAGCATGTGCAGCTCGCCGAGCATGTAGCCTTCCACGCGGCTGTCGAGCTGGCCGCGGCGGATGCGGTCGACGGTGTTCACCATATTGCGGATCGGGCCGGTCACGTCGCGCATCAGCCGGTAAGCGAACAGGATGGCGATGCACATGCACAGCAGCAGCAGCAAGGTGGAGACGAAGACCTCTTTATACTGCTGCAGCCGCACCGACTGCAGATCCAGCTCGATCGCCACATAGCCCAGGTTGTTGTCGGGATGGCTGCCGCCGTCGGCGGTTTCATCCGGATACTGGCTTTCCGACAGGATCGGCGTGCGCAGGATCAGCGAATCGCCGCGTCGGGTGAGCATCAGCTCGGTGGGCAACGGCACGCCTTTCGGCAACTGCAGCTGAGCGAAGTTGTGGTGATAATTTGAGGTGACGAACAGGTTGTTCTGCGCATCAAACACGGTGATCGAACGTACGATGTCCGAATGGCGGCGGTGCAAAAGGCTGACCAACTGCCTGACCGATTCGCGGCTGCGGAACGTCATGCCGTACTCGCTGGCCACCGCCAGCGGCTCGATGATGCTGGCGCCGGCGTCGACCAGTTGCTCCTGCAGCTCGTTATAGCGGTGCACCACGAAGAAGGTGCTGAGCAGCAAACCAATCAGCAAGGTCGGGGCCAGAATCAGGATCATCATGCGCGCACGCAGGCTGTATTTGGTCATGGGATTCCAATGTGGGAGAATTGACAGCTGACACTAGCTTAATGAACCAGCACACAATCGACAAATATGGCGCAATTCTACTCTCCCAAACGCCGCGTGACGACCCGGCAGAGCTCACAAATCTTCACCGTGACGGTGAGCGATCTCGATCCTTTTGGCCAGGGCGTGGCGCGCCACGACGGCAAAGCGGTGTTCGTGCCGGGCGTATTGCCGGGCGAGCAGGCGGAAATCCAGTTGACCGAAGACAAGCGCCAGTTCGCCAAAGGCAAGCTCAAACGCCTGCTGAGCCGCAGCCCGCAGCGGGTAGAACCGCGCTGCCCGCATTTTGGCGTGTGCGGCGGCTGCCAGCAGCAACATGCTGATGAGGCGCTGCAACAGCAGAGCAAGGCGGCGGCGCTGGTGCGCATGATCGCCCGCGAAACCGGCGTAACCCCGCAACAGGAACCGGTGATCGCCGGCCCGGAATACGGCTATCGCCGCCGCGCCCGCCTGAGCCTGGCATGGCAGCCGAAGCTGCAGCGCCTGATGATGGGCTTTCGCCAGGCGGCCTCCAGCGAGCTGGTGGCGGTGGAGCACTGCCCGGTGCTGCGGCCGGAGCTGGAACAGCTGCTGGCGCCGGTGCGCGCCTGCCTGAGCGGGCTGCAGGCGGTGCGGCGGCTGGGGCATGTGGAGCTGGTGCTGGCGGATAACGGCCCGCTGCTGGTGCTGCGTCATCTCGACGCGCTGAAAGAGGCGGATCGGCAGGCGCTGTTGGCGTTTGGCGAGCGGGAAAAGGTCGCCGTTTATCTGGCGCCGGACAGCGATCGGGTGGAAAAACTGTGCGGTGAAACGCCGTATTATCAGGTTGACGGGCTACGCTTAGACTTCAGTCCGCGCGACTTTATTCAGGTCAATGACGCCGTAAACCAACAAATGGTGGCGCAGGCCCTTGAATGGCTCGATATTCAACCCAATGATCGGGTGCTGGACCTGTTCTGCGGCATGGGCAACTTCACCCTGCCGCTGGCGCGCCGCGCCGCCGCGGTGGTGGGCATCGAAGGTGTTGCCACGCTGGTAGCGAATGGGCAATATAATGCACATAAGAATAAGCTGAATAATGCGTCGTTCTTCCATGAGAATCTGGAGGACAACGTTGCGCGGCAACCTTGGGCAGCACAAGGGTTTGATAAGGTGATGCTGGATCCCGCCCGCGCCGGTGCGGCCGGGGTGATGTCACACATTGTAAAACTGGCGCCGGCGCGGGTGGTGTATGTTTCCTGTAACCCCACCACGCTGGCTCGCGACAGCAACGTGCTGTTGAATGCCGGTTATCGTCTTGCGCGCGTGCGGATGTTGGATATGTTTCCGCACACGGGGCATCTTGAATCAATGGCGCTGTTTATCAACGAGCGTGCGCCAGAGGTCGCTGCAAAGTAGGGAGAAGTTATGGTTGCGGTAAGAAGTGCACATCTGAATACGGCGGGTGAGTTCGCTCTCGATGAGTGGATCGCCGGCTTGGGGCTACCTAACCCGCAGTCATGTGAGCGATTGGCCGCAACCTGGCGTTATTGTGAGCAGCAGACCCAAAACCATCCCGACGCCTCGCTGCTGCTGTGGCGCGGCCTGGAGATGGTGGAAATTCTCTCGACGCTGAGCATGGACAATGACAGCATGCGCGCCGCGCTGCTGTTCCCGCTGGTGGACGCCGGCATCGTGCAGGAAGAGACCCTGACCGAAGCGTTCGGCAAGGGGATCGTCGCGCTGGTGCACGGCGTGCGCGATATGGACGCCATTCGCCAACTGAAAGCCACCCAAAACGACTCGATGGCCTCCGAACAGGTCGACAACGTGCGCCGCATGCTGTTGGCGATGGTGGAGGATTTCCGCTGCGTGGTCATCAAGCTGGCGGAGCGCATCGCCCACCTGCGCGAGGTGAAAGACGCGCCGGAAGACGAACGCGTGCTGGCGGCGAAAGAGTGTTCCAACATCTACGCCCCGCTGGCCAACCGGCTCGGCATCGGCCAGTTGAAGTGGGAGCTGGAGGATTTCTGCTTCCGCTACCTGCATCCGGAAGAATACAAGCGCATCGCCAAGCTGTTGCATGAGCGCCGCATCGATCGCGAACAGTTCATTGACGATTTCGTCGCCGGGCTGCGCGCAGAAATGGCCAACGAAGGCATTCGGGTGGAGATTTACGGCCGGCCGAAACACATCTACAGCATCTGGCGCAAGATGCAGAAAAAACACCTGGCGTTCGACGAACTGTTCGACGTGCGTGCGGTGCGCATCGTGGCGGAGCGCCTGCAGGATTGCTACGCGGCGTTGGGCATCGTGCATACCCACTTCCGCCATTTGCCGGATGAGTTCGACGACTACGTCGCTAACCCGAAACCGAACGGCTACCAGTCGATCCACACCGTGGTGCTGGGGCCGCGCGGCAAGACCGTCGAGATTCAGATCCGCACCCGGCAAATGCACGAAGACGCCGAACTGGGCGTGGCCGCGCACTGGAAGTACAAAGAGGGCGCGGGCGTGACCGTGCGCTCCGGCTACGAAGAACGCATCGCCTGGCTGCGCAAGCTGATCGCCTGGCAGGAAGAAATGGCGGACTCCGGCGAGATGCTCGACGAAGTGCGCAGCCAGGTGTTCGACGATCGGGTCTATGTATTTACCCCGAAAGGCGACGTGGTGGATCTGCCGGCCGGCTCTACGCCGCTCGATTTCGCCTACCACATTCACAGCGACGTCGGTCACCGCTGTATCGGCGCCAAGATCGGCGGCCGCATCGTGCCGTTTACCTATCAGCTGAAGATGGGCGATCAGATTGAGATCATCACCCAGAAACAGCCGAACCCGAGCCGCGACTGGCTGAACCCGAACCTGGGGTATGTCACCACCAGCCGCGGGCGCTCGAAGATCCACAACTGGTTCCGCAAGCAGGATCGCGACAAGAACATTCTCGCCGGCCGCCAGATGCTGGACAACGAACTGGAACATCTCGGCATCAGTCTGAAAGAGGCCGAAAAGCTGCTGATCCCGCGCTACAACATGAACTCGCTGGACGAGGTGTTGGCGGCGATCGGCGGCGGGGACATTCGCCTGAACCAGATGGTGAATTACCTGCAGGGCAAGTTCAACAAACCGAGCGCCGAAGAGCAGGATCGCGAGGCATTGCGCCAGCTGGTGCAGCAGAAAGCGCCGCCGCCGGCCCGCAACAAGGATAACGGCCGCGTGGTGGTGGAGGGCGTGGGCAACCTGATGCACCACATCGCCCGCTGCTGCCAGCCGATCCCGGGCGACGACATCGTCGGCTTTATCACCCAGGGGCGCGGTATTTCGATCCACCGTGCGGACTGCGATCAGCTGGTCGATTTGCAATCGCACGCGCCGGAGCGCATCGTCGATGCGGTATGGGGCGAAAGCTACTCCAGCGGTTATTCGCTGGTGGTGCGCGTGATGGCCAACGATCGCAGCGGGCTGCTGCGCGACATTACCACCATTTTGGCCAACGAAAAGGTCAACGTGCTGGGCGTCGCCAGCCGCAGCGACACCAAGAAACAGTTGGCCACTATCGACATGGATATCGAAATCTACAACCAGCAGGTGCTGAGCCGGGTGCTGGCGAAGCTGAACCAGCTGCCGGACGTGATAGACGCCAAGCGTCTGCACGGCAACTAAGCCCACATCGCCTTTCGGGCCGTATGCGCCATCGATACGGCCCGAGATCCATGAATTCGGTGGGCGCCCCCATGCGCCCTCATTCTTTCTCAGAGATTTTTTATGACCCAATCCACTCCGCTGCAGCGCCTGCTGAACATCATGAAAACGCTGCGCGATCCGCAGGTCGGTTGCTCATGGGACCGCAAGCAAACTTTCGCCACCATCGCGCCCTACACGCTGGAAGAGACTTACGAAGTGCTGGACGCCATCGAGCGGCAGGACTACGCCGATCTGCGCGACGAACTGGGTGATTTGCTGTTCCAGGTGGTGTTCTATGCCCAGATGGGGCAGGAGCAGGGGCTGTTCGATTTCGATGAGGTGTGCACCGCCATCAGCGACAAGCTGGAGCGCCGTCACCCGCATATCTTCGGCGACGCTGAGGCGGGAGACAGCGAAGCCGTGGCGGCGCGCTGGGAGCAGCTGAAGGCCGGCGAGCGCGCCGAAAAAGCGCTGCACTCGGTGCTGGACGACATTCCGCAGGCGCTGCCGGCGTTGATGAAGGCGCACAAGATCCAAAAACGCTGCGCCTCGGTCGGCTTCGACTGGAATACCCTGGGGCCGGTGCTGGACAAAGTGTATGAAGAGATCGACGAAGTGATGCACGAAGCCCGCCAGGCGGTGGTCGATGAGAGCAAGCTGGAAGAGGAGATCGGCGATCTGCTGTTCGCCACGGTGAACCTGTCGCGCCATTTGGGGCACAAGGCGGAGAATGCGCTGCAGGCGGCGAACCGCAAGTTCGAACGTCGCTTCCGCCAGGTGGAAGCGATCGTCCAGCAACGCGGGCTGCGGCTTGAAGACGCCACGCTGGAGCAGATGGAAGACGCCTGGCAGCAGGTGAAGAAATCTGAAATCTGATGCGCTTCCGGCGTTCATGGCGCCGGGGTGAACATGAAGGACGTTCCACGCAGACAAGGGAAGGTGGCGTCATGATCAAGAGGCTAATGCTTTTAGCCTGTTTTTTCCCCGGTTTCAGCACGGCGTCTCCTCCTGCTGATGTTGGGCGGCTGCGGTATGATGAGCGCAGGCTGCCATTAGTCGATGTGCAGATCGATAACCGGTTACACACGCTCATGCTGGATACCGGCAGCGCAGAAGGGATACACCTTTATCAACACGATCTGGAGCGTCTGGTCGCGCAACCGAGTTTAAAGGCGGTGCAGCTGGCGCCTCGGCGGCTGAGAGATCTCTCTGGCGGTGAAAATCAGGTGTCTGCCTGGCGGATTAGTCGGCTGTTTATTGGCAATATCCCGTTTAACGACGTCGAAGCGGTGAGTTTTAAGCCCTGGGGACTCAGCCTGGGAAACGAGGTGCCGGTAAGTGAAGTGATGGGGCTTGGGTTGTTCCGCGATCGAAAGGTGCTGATGGACTTCGAAAACGACCGCTTGCAAATGTTGACTCATCTGCCTTCAGACATTGCAATATGGGCTTCATATCCATTCGAACAGACCGATGAGGGGCTGAGCGTGACGGCCTTCGTTGGCAATAAACCGTTGCGCCTGATTGTTGATACCGGCGCCAGCCATTCTCTTTTGTTTGCCGCAGGCTTGCCGGCTGGCCTCTTGTTTTCCGGCTGTCGCTCCATTGAGCCTGAGGCTGAGAACCTGGATTGCCGAGTGACCAGATTCACCTTGACCGATCGCCGGGGCCGGCATCACAACGATTTGGCCATCGTTACCGAAGGCCCAACGTCTGAGGCGCTGGGTTTTGATGGTCTGCTGGGGATGGGCTTTATGCGGGGGCATCGTGTGATTGTTGATATGCCTGAACGCATGCTCTACATCAGTCGTTAATCCGATGCTCCTCGATCCCAGGCTAATCGGGTTTAGGGAAGCTGAACCGCCGCTACAATGTTGATCGACGACAAGGTTCACTTGGGCTGAAACGGTTAAGCTTGCGGTCAGGTCACAGGCGCATGGCTGCCGTCGGCAGCAAAAGGCCAACAAACTGAAATCTAAGGCGTTTTATCGCTCGAGAGGGGCGGTAAAAAGAAACTTTCTCCGCTAACTCTTTGTATTTCCTGGAGGGTTTATGCGGCGCCGGCGGAGTAAACCCTGATGAACACGGGAGGGCGGCCGAGATGATGGACAGCAAAACGATCGTTTGTAGGTCAGGAGAGGTTCGGGTATACTACTTTCCCGTCCTGGTTCTTCCATCGTCTTTAAACCTAAACTCTCAGGTTCAGCATGACAACTAATTATATTTTTGTGACCGGCGGGGTCGTATCCTCTCTGGGTAAAGGCATTGCCGCAGCCTCTCTGGCGGCTATTCTTGAAGCCCGTGGCCTCAACGTTACCATCATGAAACTGGACCCGTACATCAACGTGGATCCGGGCACCATGAGCCCGATTCAGCATGGGGAAGTTTTCGTCACCGAAGACGGCGCAGAAACCGATCTGGATTTGGGTCACTACGAGCGCTTCATCCGCACCAAAATGTCGCGTCGCAACAACTTCACCACCGGCCGCATCTACTCCGACGTGCTGCGTAAAGAACGCCGCGGCGACTATCTGGGCGCGACCGTGCAGGTCATTCCGCACATCACCAACGCGATCAAAGAGCGCATCATCGAAGGCGGCGAAGGCCACGATGTGGTGCTGGTGGAAATCGGCGGCACCGTCGGCGATATCGAATCGCTGCCGTTCCTCGAAGCCATCCGTCAGATGGCGGTGGAAGTGGGCCGCGAGCACACTCTGTACATGCACTTGACGCTGGTGCCGTACATGGCGGCGGCGGGCGAAGTGAAAACCAAGCCGACCCAGCATTCCGTAAAAGAGCTGCTTTCCATCGGTATTCAGCCTGATGTGCTGATTTGCCGTTCCGATCGCGCGGTTCCTGCTAACGAACGCGCTAAAATCGCGCTTTTCTGCAACGTGCCGGAAAAAGCGGTTATCTCTCTGAAAGACGTTGATTCTATTTATAAAATCCCAGGCCTATTGAAATCTCAGGGGCTGGACGATTATATTTGTAAACGATTCAGCCTGAACGCGCCGGAAGCCAACCTGGCCGAATGGGAACAGGTGATCTACGAAGAAGCCAATCCGGGCGGCGAAGTGACCATCGGTATGGTCGGCAAATACGTTGAGCTGCCGGACGCTTACAAGTCGGTGATCGAAGCGCTGAAGCACGGCGGGCTGAAAAACCGTCTGACCGTGAACATCAAGCTGATCGACTCGCAGGACGTGGAAACCCGCGGCGTGGAAGTGCTGAAAGGGCTGGATGCGATCCTGATCCCGGGCGGCTTCGGCTACCGCGGCGTGGAAGGCAAAGTGATGACCGCGCGCTATGCGCGCGAGAACAACATTCCTTACCTGGGCATTTGCCTGGGCATGCAGGTGGCGTTGATGGAGTTCGCTCGCAACGTGGCCGGCATGGAGAACGCCAACTCCACCGAGTTTATGCCAGACTGTAAGTACCCGGTGGTGGCGTTGATCACCGAATGGCGCGATGAAGACGGCAACGTCGAAGTGCGCAGCGAAGAAAGCGATTTGGGCGGCACGATGCGCGTAGGTGGCCAACAGTGCAACCTGAGCGACAACAGCCTGGTGCGCCAGCTGTACGGCGAACCGACCATTGTCGAGCGTCACCGTCACCGTTACGAAGTTAACAACATGCTGTTGAAGCAGATCGAAGCCGCAGGGCTGCGTGTCGCCGGTCGTTCCGCCGACAACAAGCTGGTCGAGATCATTGAACTGCCGAATCACCCGTGGTTTGTAGCCTGCCAGTTCCACCCGGAATTTACGTCTACGCCGCGTGATGGGCATCCGCTGTTCGCCGGCTTCGTGAAAGCCGCTGGCGAGCATCAGAAGCGCCAGGTGAAATAACATATTTGGTAGGCGGCGCGCGGTGAGAACCGCGCGCTGTTTGTCTGGAGTTTTAGTTTAACTTGTACTGAGGAAAACCTAATGTCCAAAATCGTTAAAGTCATCGGTCGTGAAATCATCGACTCCCGCGGTAACCCGACTGTTGAAGCCGAAGTTCATCTGGAAGGCGGTTTCGTAGGCCTGGCTGCTGCGCCGTCAGGTGCTTCTACCGGTTCCCGCGAAGCGCTGGAACTGCGTGACGGTGACAAGTCTCGTTTCCTGGGTAAAGGCGTACTGAAAGCCGTTGCCGCAGTAAACGGTCCGATTGCTCAGGCAGTACTGGGTAAAGATGCCAAAGACCAGGCGAACATCGACAAGATCATGATCGAGCTGGACGGCACCGAGAACAAATCCAACTTCGGCGCCAACGCCATTCTGGCGGTTTCCCTGGCAGCAGCGAAAGCAGCCGCAGCCTCTAAAGGCATGCCGCTGTACGAGCACATCGCTGAACTGAACGGCACCCCAGGCAAATTCTCCATGCCACTGCCGATGATGAACATCATCAACGGCGGCGAGCACGCTGACAACAACGTCGACATTCAGGAATTCATGATTCAGCCGGTTGGCGCGAAAACCCTGAAAGAAGCGGTGCGCATCGGTTCCGAAGTGTTCCACCACCTGGCGAAAGTTCTGAAAGCCAAAGGCATGAACACCGCCGTGGGCGACGAAGGCGGCTACGCGCCAAACCTGGGTTCCAACGCCGAAGCGCTGGCGGTTATCGCTGAAGCGGTAAAAGCGGCGGGCTACGAGCTGGGCAAAGACGTCACTCTGGCGATGGACTGCGCGGCTTCCGAGTTCTACAAAGACGGTAAATATGTGCTGGCCGGCGAAGGCAACAAGGCCTTCACTTCCGAAGAGTTCACTCACTTCCTGGAAGAGCTGACCAAACAGTACCCAATCGTGTCTATCGAAGATGGCCTGGATGAATCCGACTGGGCAGGCTTCGCTTACCAGACCAAAGTTCTGGGCGACAAAATCCAGCTGGTGGGTGACGATCTGTTCGTAACCAACACCAAGATCCTGAAAGAAGGCATCGAGAAAGGCATCGCTAACTCCATCCTGATCAAGTTCAACCAGATCGGTTCTCTGACCGAAACCCTGGCAGCTATCAAGATGGCGAAAGACGCCGGTTACACCGCGGTGATCTCTCACCGTTCCGGTGAAACCGAAGACGCGACCATCGCCGACCTGGCGGTAGGGACTGCGGCTGGCCAGATCAAAACCGGTTCCATGAGCCGTTCTGACCGCGTTGCCAAGTACAACCAACTGATCCGTATCGAAGAAGCGCTGGGTGACCGTGCGCCGTTCAACGGCCTGAAAGAAGTTAAAGGCCAATAAGTTCGACCGATTCGGTTGCTAAATAAAAACCCGCTGCGGCGGGTTTTTTTATGTTTTAAATTCGTGATGATTGTCAGTTTAATAATAAGTTTTTCATTGAAAGCGCGGTTTTGTTTAACCCGATAATTTCATTAAAGATAGTAAATGCGTTTATTTTATATTCCCATTTTATTTGCTTTATAACTATTCGTTACTAGACTGCCAATAAGGCAGTTTATTTTTCGCCGTTCTGCCGTAGACATTCATCATCACCATACCTTAATACTGCCGGCTTGCTGGCCGGTTGAGTGAGGGCTTGATGCGACAGCGAATCATCATTGTCGGCGGCGGAACCGGCGGCACCATCCTGGCCAATTTATTGGCCGCAAAATTGCACCGGGAAATTATTAATAATAAAGTCGAGTTATTAATGATATCGGATTCATCGCTGCATTATTACAAGCCGGCGTTTATGTATGTGGCGTTCAATACTTTTTTCAAGCAAGAGCTCACGCGCTCACAGCGGAGTTTATTGCGGCCCGAAATACAGTTTATTATTGATAAGGCGGAATCTTTCGATTTAAAACAGCGAAGCATAGCTACGCAAAGCGGTAAATTTTATTCCTATGATTTTCTGGTTTTCGCCACCGGCTGCGTACCTTGGCCAGAGCGCATCGAAGGATTGGCGCAGGCGGGCGATCATTTTTACCAGTATCAGGCCGCCAGGCGGTTAGCGCATAAATTGGCGACGATCGAGAAAGGCCGCATTTTCATCACCGTGTCCTTCCCTGAAACGCCCAACGTGCCCCATCAGTGCGGCATCGCACCGATCGAAACCACCCTGATGCTGGATGACTACCTGCGGCGGCGCGGCGTGCGCAAGGCGGTGGAGATTGTGTACACCTATCCGACCATTTCTCAACTCTTGCGTAACTGCCTGTTTTTACAGCGCCCGACCGGTGAAGCGCTGCCCGCCATTTTTGCCGCGCGCGACATTCGCCACCAGCGAGGGTTTACCCTCAGCCGGGTAGACGCCCAGCGTAACGTCGCCTATTCCGCTGAGGGGGAAGAGCAGCCGTTCGACATTCTGATGGCGACGCCGCCGATTCGCGCAGTCGAGGCGGTGCGCAATACCGGGTTGAGCGAGAGTCAAAACGGTGAAGGCTGGCTGCCGACCGATCATCAAACGCTGCAGGTCTACGGCCAGCAGGGCGTGTATGTCATAGGCGATACCGTGGATTTGCCGGTCAGCAAGGCCGGCGGCTCTTGCCATAATCAGGCGCCGGTCATTGCCGACAACATCGTGGCGGAAATACGGCTGGGCCACACAGTGAGCCATTATGACGGCAAGGTGCAGGCGGTCGCGCAAATGGGGCTGAATGCCGGCATGCCGCTGGTGTACGACTATCGTCACGACGTGCTGCCGACGCCCGCCACCAAGGTGGGCGGCATGCTGCGCAATGGGTTTAACCGCGGCCTTTACTGGGCCACGGTAAGGGGGCTGATATGACGGAAAGCACGGTGCATGCGGCGGACCTGCAATCATTGGCGGCGTTGCTCGAGAAACTGCAGCCGCTGCTGGCGGGCGGCCGGTTGGATAACGTGGTCGATCTGTTGTCGCTGTTGTCGGACGTGGTGGATATTGCCGACAACGCGCTGGTGGAGAAACTGGCCGGCGTCTTTGAAGGTTTGGTGACCCTCGGCTGGGAAGGCGGAACGGCGCTGCAGATGGCGCACAGCGAGCTGCAGTTGAATCCTCCGCCGGCCAGTTTTCGCGCGCTGTACGCCTTGCTGAAGCAGCCGGATACCCTGCTGGGGTTAACGTTGCTGCTGCGTACTTTACAAATCATCGGCCAGCGCACGCGAGACAGCGCGTTGCCGTCAGCCCTGTCAGATGAATCGTCGAATTAAGCTTCACCCACTCAGGTAAGGAGTTGTGTTATGTCCGCTACAGCAGTTGGCCACGACTTTGCCACCCGGGCTATTCATTACGGCTACGATCCTCAACGGTATCAGGGGGCACTGTCTCCGCCGGTGTTTATGAGCTCTACGTTTGCTTTTCCCACGGCGGAATACGGCGGCGCCTGCTTTGCCGGCACCGAGCCGGGGTACTTTTATTCGCGTATCGCCAACCCGACGTTAAACCTGCTCGAGCAACGCATCGCCAACCTGGAGGAAGGGGAAGCTGCGGTGGCGTTCGCTTCCGGTATGGGGGCTATCACCGCGTGTTGTTGGACGCTGCTCAGACCGGGTGATGAGCTGATTGTCGACGAAACCGTCTATGGTTGCACCTTCAGCTACTTTCATCATGGTCTGGCGCGCTTTGGCGTCAAGATAACCCACGTTGATCTGACCCGGCCGGAGCGGTTGGCGGCGGCCATTGGACCGCGTACCCGCCTGGTGTATTGCGAAACGCCGGCCAATCCCAATATGCGTTTGATCGATATCGCCGCCGTGGCGGAGATTGCCCATCGGCATCAGGCGCTGTTGCTGGTGGACAACACCTACTGTACGCCCTATCTGCAGCGGCCTTTGGCGCTAGGCGCCGATATCGTGGTGCACTCGGCGACCAAGTACCTCGGCGGGCATGGGGATCTCCTGGCCGGGATCGCGGTGACGCGTCAGGCGTTGGCCGAGGCGATCCGTCTGGAGGGGCTAAAGGACATGAATGGGGCGGTACTGTCGGCGCAGGATGCCGCGCTGGTGCTGCGTGGGATGAAAACCCTGCCGCTGCGCATGGATCGTCATTGCGATAACGCGCAGCGCCTGGCGGAGATGTTGGCGGAGCATCCGGCGGTCGAGCGGGTATATTACCCCGGCCTGGCGAACTTCCCGCAGCATGCGTTGGCGCAGCGGCAAATGGCGCGCCCCGGTGGCATGCTGGCGTTTGAGCTGCGGGGTGGCCTGCGTGCGGGCATTCGCTTCCTCAACGCGCTGCAGCTCATCTTGCGCGCGGTCAGCCTGGGCGATTGCGAAAGCCTGGCGCAACACCCGGCCAGCATGACGCACTCGGCCTACACGCCGGAAGAGCGGAAACGGCACCACATCAGCGAGGGGCTGGTGCGGCTGTCCGCCGGGCTGGAGGCGTTTGACGATCTGCAGGCGGATATCCTGCAAGCGCTGGCGCAGGCGCAGGCGCAATAAAAAAACCCGCCGCAGCGGGTTTTAGCCGAAGCGAGCGTTACATCTGTTGCGTCGCTGTGGTCACCGGCGAACCGCCGCCTTTTTTGCGTACCCACAGCCAGTAAGCCGCGGTGAGGAACGCGATCCACACCAGCCCGACATACAGCGCGATGCGGCTCTCTTCGAAGTAGCCGAGCAGGCCGATGACGAACGCCATAAAGGCGGTCGCCAATGCCGGCGCCACCGGCCACCACGGCACCGGGAAGCTCAACTGACGGGTTTCTTCCGGCGACAGCGTGCGGCGCATGACGATCTGCGACAGCAGGATCATCAGCCACACCCAGACGGTGGCGAAGGTAGCGATTGAGGCGATGATCATGAAGACCTTCTCCGGGATCAGGTAGTTGAGCACCACCGCCAGCAGCAGGGCGACCGACATCACCAGCACCGTCATCCACGGTACGCCGCTGGCGGTCAGCTTGGTGAAGCTGCGCGGCGCCTGGCCGTCCTGCGCCATGCCGTACATCATGCGGCCGGCGCCGAAGATGTCGCTGTTGATGGCCGAAATGGCCGCGGTGATCACCACCACGTTCAGCACGTTGGCGGCGGAGCTGATGCCGAGGTTGCTGAAGATCTCAACGAACGGGCTGCCGTTCTGGCCGATGCTGTTCCACGGATAGATCGCCATCAGCACCGTCAGCGTCAGCACGTAAAACAGCAGGATGCGCACCGGCACGGCGTTGATCGCCTTCGGCAGCACTTTGGCGGGGTCTTTCGCCTCGCTGGCGGTGATGCCGATGATCTCGATGCCGCCGAAGGCGAACATCACTACCGCTAATGACGCGACCACGCCGCCAATGCCGTTAGGCATAAAGCCGCCGTGCTGCCACAGGTTGCTGATGCCGGTGGCGTGCTGGGCTTGCCCGAAACCGAACAGCATCACCGCCGCACCGCCGACGATCATCGCCACGATGGCGGCGACCTTGACCAGCGACAGCCAGAACTCCAGCTCGCCGAAAACCTTGACGCTGCACAGGTTGAGCGCGCCGATAAACAGGATGATGCTGAGCACCCAGACCCACTGGGCGACGTCCGGGAACCACAGCCCCATATAGATGCCGAAGGCAGTGACGTCCGCCAGGGCGACGATCACCATTTCAAAGGTGTAGGTCCAGCCGGTGAGGAACCCGGCCAGCGGGCCGAGATAGTGGCTGGCGTAGTGGCCGAACGAGCCGGAAACCGGCTGATGCACCGCCATTTCACCCAGCGCGCGCATCACCATGAATACCGCCGCGCCGCCCACCAGGTAGGCCAGCAGCACCGCCGGGCCGGCCAGCTGGATGGCGCCGGCGGAGCCGTAGAACAGGCCGGTGCCGATCGCCGAGCCGAGAGCCATGAAACGGATATGCCGCGCGTTTAGTCCGCGTCTGAGTTGTGTCGTTTCGTTACGCATGTTGCTTCCCGTTAAGTGTTTGCCGAACAGGCACGCGCTGCCCGCGCCGGGTGGAACGCACCCGGCGGGGCAGAACAAACTGCGTGATTCAGTGTGTAATGATTATGCCTGGCTAGGCAGCAGTGCCGCAGGCAGCAGCGATGTCAGGTGACCGGCCGCCAATAGCTGGCTGGCGGCTTCAATGTCGGGGGCGAAGAAACGATCCTTGTCGTAGAAACTGACATGCTCGCGCAGCAGACGGCGCGCCTGCTCCAGACCTTCCGAGGTCTTCAGGCCGTTGCGGAAATCCAGGCCCTGGCAGGCGGCCAGCCACTCGACCGCCAGAATGCCGCGCACGTTGTCCGCCATGCTCCACAGACGGCGGCCGGCGGCCGGCGCCATGGAAACGTGGTCCTCCTGGTTGGCGGAGGTCGGAATGCTGTCGACGCTCGATGGATGCGCCAGCGCTTTGTTTTCGCTGGCCAGCGCCGCGGCGGTGACCTGAGCGATCATGAAGCCGGAGTTCACGCCGCCGTTCTCCACCAGGAACGGTGGCAGCTGCGACATGTGTTTGTCCATCATCAGCGAGATGCGGCGCTCGGACAGCGAACCGATTTCGGCGAATGCCAGCGCCAGGTTATCGGCGGCCATCGCCACCGGTTCGGCGTGGAAGTTGCCACCTGACAGCACGTCACCCTGCTCGGCGAACACCAGCGGGTTATCGGAGACGGCGTTGGCTTCGATCTCCAGCACCTCGGCGGCCTGACGGATCTGCGTCAGGCAGGCGCCCATTACCTGCGGCTGGCAGCGCAGGGAGTAAGGATCCTGCACTTTTTCACAGTTGCGGTGCGAGTCGGAGACTTCGCTGCGCGCGCCGAGCAGGTGGCGGTAGGCGAGGGCGGCGTCGATCTGGCCGCGCTGGCCGCGCACCTCGTGGATACGCGCATCGAACGGGCTGCGGGAGCCCAGCGCCGCTTCCACCGTCAGGCTGCCCGCCACGGTGGCGGCCGCGAACAGATCTTCGGCATCGAACAGGCCGCGCAGCGCGAAGGCGGCGGAGACCTGGGTGCCGTTCAGCAGCGCCAGGCCCTCTTTCGCCGCCAGCGTCAGCGGTTTCAGGCCGGCTTTGGCCAGCGCTTCGGTCGCCGGCAACCATTGACCCTGATGGCGTGCCTTACCTTCGCCCAGCAGCACCAGGCTCATGTGTGCCAGCGGTGCCAGGTCGCCGGAGGCGCCGACGGAGCCTTTAAGCGGAATATGCGGATAGACTTCGGCGTTGACCAGCGCGATCAGCGCCTGGATAACTTCCAGGCGAATGCCGGAGAAGCCGCGCGACAGGCTGTTGATCTTCAGCACCATGATCAGGCGCACCAGATTGTCGTCGGTCGGCTCGCCCACGCCGGCGGCGTGTGACAGCACGATCGAGCGCTGCAGATTTTCCAAATCGTCGCGGGCGATGCGCGTCGAAGCCAACAGGCCAAATCCGGTGTTGATGCCGTATGTGGTGCGGTTTTCTTCAACGATGCGCTCTACGCAGGCCACGCTCTGCTGGATAGGGCCGTAGGCGTTGTCGTCCAGCGTCAGCGTCACCGGATGTTGATAGACGTCGCGTAGCTGGGCCAGCGTCAGTTTGCCTGGGCGAATAGTCAGCGCTTTCATGCTTTTTCTCCTTGGGTGGCGGCAACCATCGGCAGGTTCAGGCCTTGCTCGCGGGCGCAGTCGATAGCGATATCGTAGCCGGCGTCGGCGTGACGCATGACCCCGGTAGCCGGGTCATTGTGCAGGACGCGGGCGATGCGCTCGGCGGCTTCGTCGGTGCCGTCGCAGACGATCACCATGCCGGAGTGTTGGGAGAAGCCCATGCCGACGCCACCGCCGTGGTGCAGGGAAACCCAGGTGGCGCCGCTGGCGGTGTTCAGCAGGGCGTTCAGCAGCGGCCAGTCGGAGACCGCATCTGAGCCGTCTTTCATCGCTTCGGTTTCACGGTTCGGGCTGGAAACGGAGCCGGAATCCAGGTGGTCGCGGCCGATGACGATTGGGGCGGACAGTTCACCGCGGCGCACCATCTCGTTGAACGCCAGACCCAGCTTGGCGCGCTGGCCGAGGCCAACCCAGCAGATGCGCGCCGGCAGGCCCTGGAAGCTGATGCGCTCGCGCGCCATGTCCAGCCAGCGGTGCAGGTGTTCGTCATCCGGGATCAGCTCTTTCACCATGGCGTCGGTTTTGTAGATGTCCTGCGGATCGCCGGACAGCGCCGCCCAGCGGAACGGCCCGATGCCGCGGCAGAACAGCGGACGGATGTAGGCCGGCACGAAGCCTGGGAAGTCGAAGGCGTTGTCGACGCCGGTTTCTTTCGCCATCTGGCGAATGTTGTTGCCGTAGTCGAAGGTCGGCACGCCCATCTGCTGGAACGCCAGCATGGCTTTGACGTGATCGGCCATCGACTGCTTGGCGGCGGCGACCACCTTGGCCGGCTCGGTCTGTGCGCGCTGGCGATACTCTTCCCAGCTCCAACCCTTCGGCAGATAGCCGTTCAGCGGATCGTGGGCGCTGGTCTGGTCGGTGACCATGTCCGGGCGCACGCCGCGGCGCACCAGCTCAGGCAGGATTTCCGCCGCGTTGCCGCACAGAGCGATGGAGATGGCTTTGCCTTCTGCGGTGTATTTTTTGATGCGGGCCAGCGCGTCGTCCAGATCTTTGGCCTGCTCATCGACGTAGCGGGTTTTCAGACGGAAATCGATGCGGCTCTGCTGACATTCGATGTTCAGCGAGCAGGCGCCCGCCAGCGTGGCGGCCAGCGGCTGCGCGCCGCCCATGCCGCCCAGACCGGCGGTCAGCACCCAACGGCCCTGCAGACTGCCGTCGTAGTGCTGGCGGCCCGCTTCGACGAAGGTCTCATAGGTGCCCTGAACGATGCCCTGGCTGCCGATGTAGATCCAGCTGCCGGCGGTCATCTGGCCGTACATGGCCAGGCCTTTGGCGTCCAGCTCGTTGAAGTGTTCCCAGGTTGCCCAGTGCGGCACCAGGTTGGAGTTGGCGATCAGCACGCGCGGCGCGTTGCTGTGGGTTTTGAATACGCCGACCGGTTTGCCGGACTGCACCAGCAGGGTTTCGTCCTCTTCCAGCGTTTTCAGGGTTTCGACGATCTTGTCGTAGCAATCCCAGTCGCGCGCGGCGCGGCCGATGCCGCCGTACACCACCAGCTCATGTGGGTTCTCCGCAACTTCAGGATCGAGGTTGTTCATCAGCATGCGTAACGGCGCTTCGGTCAGCCAGCTTTTTGCGTTTAATTGTGTGCCGCGTGGCGCGCGTACATCGACATTGCGAACTTTGTTATTTGTAGTCACAGCATTTTCCTCAAACAGTATCGGTGCAGATTCCATGCCGCGGTGGGGATGAGTACCACGGCATAACAATGCGTAGGGCTTATTAACATATACTTGTATGTACAAGCATATGCAACACTGACCAGTTGCCGCTGAAAAGTGGCATAAGAAAAAGTTATTTTCTTTTTATATCAGGTTGATATGCGATTTTTTATCACCGGCTTCATGTGCGAAAAGCCGGAGAAAAGTGAGCTGTTCGGCAAAAATGAATTAAAATTGACTCATTTTTGGGCGGCTAGTCACAATATTTTTACAGACTGATTACAGTTGGCGGCGGAGGATAAACAAGCCCTATCACCGCGGGAAGAAAGCCCGCCGTGGGCGGGCTTGCCAGGCTCAGGCGGCCGGTTGCAGCATCGGCTTGCGGCTCATCTTGCACACCGTGGCGATGGCGGCGATCAGCGCCGGTACGCACAGGAACATCAGGATGCTCTGCACTTCCCACTGCATCGCCAGCAGTTGGGCGCCCATCATGGTGCCGGCGACGCCGCCGAAGCGGCCGATGCCCTGCATCCAGGCGATGCCGGTGGCGCGGCTGTGGGTCGGGTAGAAGGTGGCCGCCAGCGTTTGCAGCCCGGACTGCGCGCCGTTCATGGTGACGCCCATCAGGAAGATGAAGGCGCCCAGCAGCACGATCTGCTTGTCTTCGGTGGCCATCGCCACGATCAGCAGGGCGGTGACGACAAAGCCACTCGAGACCACTTTGTGCGCATTCCAGCGGTCCATCAGCCAGCCGGCCACCAGGATGCCCAGCGTGCCGCCGAAGGTGAACAGCGAGGTGAGCATCGCCGACTGTTCCAGCTGATAGCCCAGCCCCTGCATCAGGATTGGCATCCAGCTCAGCAGCACGTAATAGATCACCAGCCCCATGAAGTAGGTCACCCACAGCATCAGCGTGCCGAGCAGGTAAGGGCGGCTGAACAGCAGGCCGACGCTGGTCTTGGCCTGCGTCAGCTTCTCTTCGTACAGGTAAAAACGCGTCACGCCGTCGAGGCTCTGGCTGACGAAGCGTTGCGCGATGCGTTTGATCTTCGCCGCATCCTGCCCGCGGTTGACCATATATTTGACCGATTCCGGCAGCAGCAGGATCAGCAAAACCGTCAACGCCAGCGGCGCAATGGCGCCGAGCAACAGCACGCTGTGCCAGCCGTAGCTCGGGATCAGCCACGATGAAATGGCGCCGCCGCCGGCCGCGCCCAGCGGAAAGCCGCAATACATGGTATTGATCGCCAGCGAACGGCAGCGCTGCGGCGCGTATTCGGAGATCAGCGTGATAGCGTTGGGCATCGCCGCCCCCAGCCCGAGGCCGGTGAGGAAACGCCACAGCGTCAGGCTATTGAGCGAGCCGGCGTAGGCGGTGGCCAGGCTCGACAGGCCGAAGAACAGGCAGGAAAACACCAGCACGCGCTTGCGGCCGATGCGGTCGGAGATTGGCCCGGCTATCAGCGCACCGAGCGACAGCCCCAGCAGCGCGGCGCTCAGCACCGGCCCCAGATCCTGCTTCACGATGCCCCAGTCTTTGGCGACCGAGGGGGCGATATAGCCCATGGCGGCGGTATCGAAACCGTCGATGGCGAGGATCAGGAATCCGAGAACGATCAGTGTCCAGTGAAACAGCGAAAACTTGCTGTCGTCGATGGCCTGTTGAATGTTTAACTCGCTGGTGGAATGAGTCATGGCACCCTCTAAACGCAGATGTAGTCGTGATGAATAGTATGTGGCCGAAACTGATGCTCGGCTTGTGTTTGCTTGTATATACATCTGCGCGTCGGCGCTTTATGTCAAATATAATTATCTTATTTGTTAACTTCGTGTTGTTTTCTGTGGAGCAGGTTGCACCGCGGATGAAAGGCCTAATACCGGTTAACAAATTAAATGAACGCCATTGGCGGTGAGATATGCTGGCGGCGGCGCGGAGGAAAAAATTTAATACAATTTTGGCCGTTTGGTCGCCGAGCCGGAATCTGCGATAATCGTTTTTTACTTTTCCAGATTGAGAAACCGATGCAGTACCCGATCAACGAGATGTTCCAAACCTTGCAGGGCGAAGGCTTTTTCACCGGCGTGCCGGCCATTTTCATCCGCCTGCAGGGCTGCCCGGTAGGGTGCAGTTGGTGCGACACCAAACATACCTGGGAAAAGGAAGCCCATCGGGAAGTAGACCTGCAACGGATCCTGGTCAAAACAGAAGAGAGCGACGCCTGGGGCAATGCCAGCGCCGAGCAGCTGTTGGCGGTGATGCGCCAACAAGGCTACACCGCGCGCCATGTGGTGATCACCGGCGGCGAACCCTGCATTTACGATCTGGCGCCGCTGACCGAGCTGTTCGAACAGCACGGCTACCGTTGCCAGATTGAAACCAGCGGCACCCACGAAATTCGCTGTTCCGCCAACACCTGGGTGACGGTTTCGCCCAAGGTGAATATGCGCGGTGGCATGAAGGTGTTGGATCAGGCGCTGCGGCGCGCCGACGAGGTGAAGCATCCGGTGGCGCGCGAGCGCGACATCGAGGCGTTGGATGCGCTGCTGGCGACGTTGCAGGATGACAAGGCGCGCATTATCGCACTGCAGCCGATCAGCCAGAAAGAAGAGGCGACCCGTCTGTGTATTGAAACCTGTATCGCGCGCAATTGGCGGCTGTCGATGCAGACCCACAAGTATTTGAACATCGCCTAAAATCAGGGCGCCATTGCGGCGCCCTTTCTTTTAACCTTTATATACGCATCCCGCCGTACAGGTCTCTTTCACCATCACCGCCGTCAATTCCGGCAGCTGGGGCTTGAGCTGCTGCCAAATCCAGGCGGCGAGCACTTCGCTGGTGGGATTTTCCAATCCTGGAATATCGTTCAGATAATGGTGATCCAGCCGTTCCCAGATCGGGGAAAACACAGCCTTGAGCTCGGCGAAATCCATCACCCAACCGGTGTGGGGATCCACTTCACCGGTCACTTCCAGACGCACCATAAACGAATGCCCATGCAGACGGCCGCATTTATGGCCCTCCGGCACGTGCGGCAAGCGGTGTGCGGCTTCAAACTGAAAATCTTTAAACAGCGTGGTTGCCATTATTACGGCCTCATTGACTCAAAAACCGCCGCATAGTACCGGAAAGCGCGTCTGCTTGCCATTTATACCGTTATGGTCTACCGCCACGGCCAACGCGCCCGTTTAACACTTTTTTTGTTTGGTGTTTGCGGCACCTATCGGCTGGGGTTATGAGCCGAAATGTTGAACGGTGAAAAAACGATGAAAAAAAGCGCTTTAATTTCATCTGGATAAAAAACTTTGTTTAACGGTTTAAGCGTTATGCCTTACCAGAAAAACAGCTTAGTCATTTTGGTTATGATTTATTGCTATCCCTTATTTAATCGTTGCTATTCTGCTCGGTAACCTTACAAACTCTCCTGATCTTTTCCGCACACCCGACGCAGCGAAGAGACAGCGACTGACACTGGCGCGCGCCTGGCAGGAAAGGCGCTAAGTATAGGAAATAAGTACAGCAATGACGACTCAGGCTCCTCCAACATCTTTGCTCCCGCTGACGCCCGAACAGCTGGCGCGCCTGCAGGCGACGATCGGCGACTATTCGCCGACGCAGCTGGCGTGGCTGTCCGGTTATTTTTGGGGCATGGTCAATCAACAGCCCGGAGCCGTGGCCATGGCGCCTGTTGCCCCTGCGGCTGCCGCCGGCATCACCATCATTTCCGCTTCGCAGACCGGCAATGCGCGCCGCCTGGCGGAGCAGCTGCGCGACGATCTGCTGGCCGCCAATCTGAGCGCCACGCTGATCAGTGCCGGCGACTACAAGTTCAAGCAGATAGCTCAAGAGCGCCTGCTGGTGATCGTCGCCTCCACGCAAGGGGAAGGCGAGCCGGCGGAAGAAGCGGTGGCGCTGCATAAATTCCTGTTCTCGAAAAAGGCGCCGAAGCTGAATGATACCGCTTTTGCGGTGTTCGGGCTGGGCGACACCTCTTATGAGAATTTCTGCCAGTCTGGTAAGGATTTCGACGGCAAGCTGGCCGAGCTGGGTGCCGAGCGCCTGGTGGAGCGCGTGGATGCCGACGTGGAGTACCAGGAACTGGCCGCCGCCTGGCGCAAACAGGTGGTGTCGGTGCTGAAGGCGCGCGCGCCGGCGGAAAGCACCGCGCCGGGCGTGTTGGCCAGCGGCGCGGTTGACCTGATCGACAGCAGTCCGTACAGCAAGGAACAACCGCTCACCGCCCAACTGGCGGTCAAGCAGAAAATTACCGGCCGCGCGTCGGATAAAGACGTGCGCCATATCGAGATCGATCTGGGCGACTCCGGCCTGCGCTATCAGCCGGGCGATGCGCTCGGCGTATGGTTCGACAACGATCCGGCGTTGGTGGACGAACTGGTGCAGCTGTTGTGGCTGAAAGGCGACGAGCCGGTCGAGGTGGAAGGGCAGACCCTGCCGCTGGCGCAGGCGCTGCGCAGCCATTTCGAGCTGACGCAGAACACCACGCCGATCGTCGATAAATACGCCGCGCTGTCGCGCGACGAAACGCTGATCGGCCTGCTGGCGGATAAAGCCGCGCTGCAGCATTACGCGCACAACACACCGATCGTCGACATGGTGCGCCAGGCGCCGGCGGATCTGAGCGCCGAACAGCTGATCGGTCTGCTGCGTCCGCTGACGCCGCGCCTGTACTCCATCGCCTCTTCGCAGGCGGAGAACGAAAGCGAAGTGCACATCACCGTGGGCGTGGTGCGTTACGACATCGACGGGCGCGCCCGCAGCGGCGGCGCCTCCGGCTTCCTGGCGGATCGCCTGGAGGAGGACGGCGACGTGCGGGTGTTTATCGAGCACAACGACAACTTCCGTCTGCCGGCCAACCCGGAAACGCCGGTGATCATGATCGGCCCGGGCACCGGCATCGCGCCGTTCCGCGCCTTTATGCAGCAGCGCGACGCCGACGGCGCCGGCGGCAAAAACTGGCTGTTTTTCGGCAACCCGCACTTTACCGAAGATTTCCTGTACCAGGTTGAATGGCAGCGCTACGTGAAAGACGGCCTGCTGACCCGCATCGATCTGGCCTGGTCCCGCGACCAGCAACATAAAATATACGTACAAGACAAACTGCGCGAACAGGGCGCGGAAGTGTGGCGCTGGATTCAGGAAGGCGCGCACATTTACGTCTGCGGCGATGCCAATCGCATGGCGAAAGACGTGGAAAACACATTACTGGAACTGGTGGCCGAGCACGGTGGCATGGATACCGAGCAGGCGGATGAATTTTTAAGTGAGCTGCGCCTTGAGCGCCGTTATCAGCGAGATGTTTACTGATGAGTGATAAACACCCCGGGCCTTTGGTAGTCGAAGGCAAACTGGCCGATGCGGAGCGCATGAAGAAGGAAAGCAACTTCCTGCGCGGCACCATCGCCGAAGATTTGAACGACGGCCTGACCGGCGGCTTCAACGGCGACAACTTCCTGCTGATCCGTTTTCACGGCATGTACCAGCAAGATGACCGCGACATTCGCGCCGAACGCGCCGAGCAGAAGCTGGAGCCGCGCCACGCCATGATGCTGCGCTGTCGCCTGCCGGGCGGCATCATCAGCCCGCAGCAGTGGCTGGGCATCGACAAGTTCGCGCAGGAGAGCACGCTGTACGGCAGCATTCGCATCACCAACCGCCAAACGTTCCAGTTTCACGGCATTCTGAAAGGCAACGTCAAACCGGTGCACCAGCTGCTGAACCGCTTGGGGCTGGACGCGCTGGCGACCGCCAACGACGTGAACCGCAATGTGCTGTGCACCTCCAACCCGGTGGAGTCCGAGCTGCATCAGGAAGCCTACGAGTGGGCGAAGAAGATCTCCGAACACCTGCTGCCGCGCACCCGCGCTTACGCAGAGGTGTGGCTGGATCAGGAGAAGGTGGCCACTACCGACGAAGAGCCGATTCTGGGGCCGACCTACCTGCCGCGCAAATTCAAAACCACGGTGGTGATCCCGCCGCAGAACGACGTCGATCTGCACGCCAACGACATGAACTTCGTGGCGATCGCCGAAAACGGCAAGCTGGTGGGCTTCAACCTGCTGGTGGGCGGCGGGCTGTCCATTGAGCACGGCAACAAGAAAACCTACGCGCGTCAGGCCAGCGAGTTCGGCTACATTCCGCTCGAGCATACGCTGGCGGTGGCTGAAGCGGTGGTGACCACACAGCGCGACTGGGGCAACCGCACCGATCGCAAGAACGCCAAAACCAAATACACGCTGGAGCGCGTCGGGGTGGACGTTTTCCGCGCCGAAGTGGAAAAGCGCGCCGGCATCACCTTCGCGCCGATTCGGCCGTATGAATTCACCGGCCGCGGCGATCGCATCGGTTGGGTGAAGGGCATCGACGATCAGTGGCACCTGACGCTGTTTATCGAGAACGGCCGCCTGCTGGACTATCCGGGGCGCCCGCTGAAGACCGGTATGGCGGAGATCGCCAAGATCCATAAAGGCGACTTCCGCCTGACGGCGAACCAAAACGTGATCATCGCCGGCGTGCCGGAAAGCGAAAAGGCGAAGATCGAAGCCTTGGCGCGCGATCATGGGCTGATCGACGACGAGATCAGCGAGCAACGCAAAAACTCGATGGCCTGCGTGTCGTTCCCGACCTGCCCGCTGGCGATGGCGGAGGCCGAGCGTTTCCTGCCGCAGTTTGTCACCAAGGTGGAAGGGATCATGCATCGGCACGGGGTGGGTGACGAGCATATCGTGCTGCGCATCACCGGCTGCCCGAACGGCTGTGGCCGCGCGCTACTGGCGGAGCTGGGGCTGGTGGGCAAGGCGGTCGGCCGCTATAACCTGCATTTGGGCGGCAACCGCGAAGGCACGCGCATTCCGCGCATGTACCGCGAGAACATCAACGAAGATGAGATCCTGAGCGAGATCGATCTGCTGGTGGGGCGCTGGGCGAAGGAGCGCAACGCCGGCGAAGGTTTCGGCGACTTCACCGTTCGCGCGGGCATCGTCAAACCGGTGCTGGATCCGGCGCGAGATTTTTGGGAGTGAGGCCGGCGGCCCCTGGGCAGAGGGGCCGCACAGGTCATTTCAAGTATCAGGAGAGACAACATGGCTGAATTCGATCTGGCGGCGCTGAACGCGTTGCCCAAATCCGGGCAGGCGCTGGCATTAGCGGTGGTCAATGGCCAACTGGAGACCCTCAGCGCCGAACAGCGCGTTGCATGGGCGCTGGAGCATCTGCCCGGCGAATTCGTACTCTCGTCCAGTTTCGGCATTCAGGCGGCGGTATGCCTGCACCTGGTGACGCGTATCCGGCCGGATATCCCGGTGATCCTGACCGACACCGGTTATCTGTTCCCGGAAACCTATCGCTTTATTGATCAACTGACCGACCAACTGAAGCTGAATCTGCAGGTGTTCCGCGCGGAGCAGTCTCCCGCCTGGCAAGAGGCGCGCTATGGCAAGCTGTGGGAGCAGGGCGTGGAAGGGATTGAAAAATACAACCAGCTCAATAAGGTCGAGCCGATGAACCGCGCGCTGGAGACGCTGGGCGCGCAGAGCTGGTTCGCCGGCCTGCGGCGCGAGCAGTCAGGCAGCCGCGCCAATCTGCCGGTACTGGCGGTGCAGCGTGGGGTGTTCAAGATCCTGCCGATCATCGACTGGGACAACCGCAAGATTTACCAGTATCTGACCGAACACGGGCTGAGTTATCACCCGCTGTGGGAGCAGGGTTACCTGTCGGTCGGCGATACCCACACCACCCAGAAGTGGGAGCCGGGCATGAGCGAGGAAGAGACGCGTTTCTTCGGCCTGAAGCGCGAGTGCGGCCTGCACGAAGGCTAAACGGCGCGATCAACATGACAGGGCTCAGCAATGCTGGGCCCTGTTTTTTTGCGGGCTACTTTTTCTTCTGCGCTTTCGGCGGGTGCGCCTGCGCCAGCTCTTTGATCAGCGGCAGCAGGATCTGCACGCTGTCGCGGCTGCGTTTGTCGATCCGCCCCGGCAGGTAGCGATCCAGATACTGCAGATTGTCATACTGCGGACGGTGCCAGGTGATGCCCTGCGGGAAGTGCGGGCTGACGGCGCGCTGTTGGTAGCCATCTTTGTCGCCCAGCGACCAGTTGGTGGCCTCCACCGACAGCACCGGGATGCCAGCGGCGTCGAACACCTCTTGATCGGAGCAGCAGCCGGTGCCTTTCGGATGCTGTGCGCTGCCCGGATTGGTGGCGGCGGCGATGCCGTAGCGGTGGGCGATATCCAGCGCGCGATCGCGGGAACGCTTCGCCATTTGCGGCGGCGTGCTGCGCCCGGCGTTGAAATACAGACGATCGCCGGTGATCAGGCTGTCGAGGTTGATCACCAGCACGGTGTTGCTTTTCTCTTCCGCGCTCATGCGTTGCAAGTAGTTCTGCGCCCCCAGTGAACCGATCTCTTCGGCGCTGGTGGCGACGAAGCGCAGGCCGTAGGCGGTGGGAATGTTCTTCAGGCGTTCCGCCAGTTCCAGCATCACGCCGATGCCGGAGGCGTTGTCGTCGACGCCCTGCAGCGTCAAGCCGCCGAGGTTGTTATCCAGATCCTCATCGCTCTGCGGCGTATAGGTGTCGAAGTGGGCGACGACCACGATCTGTTTTGGGCTGTCGCCGTTGCGGGCGGCGATCACCGAGCTGGCGGTGACGTTGTTCCAGTTCTTCTTGCCGTCTTTGCTGGTGTAGAGATAGCGCGTATTGACGCTGCGAATGTCGCTTTGGTAACCCATCTTGCTGAATTGCTGCTTCAGATAGTCGGCGGTGAGCAATTCTGCCGGGCTACCCGCCATGCGGCCGGGGAAGTAAGTGGCGATGTGGCGGGTCTGTTCGGCGGCGAAACGGCCCATTGGCGCGTCTTTTACGGGCTGTGCGGCACAAACGCTGAAGACGCCGCCGAGTGCGAGGGCCAGCAGGCTGGTCTTCAGGTAAAAACGGGAAAACATACCGAAAAATCCTTCTTTGCTATCGGCGCTGCCGATCATTTTTCTTCGGCACCCAGTATGAGACGCCGGGCGGCATTACACAATTTCCCTGTCTCTTAATTTCGCACGAACGCGCAAACCGCCGCCGTGAGTATTACCGTTTGCTTCCTGCGTTGCGGCCTATATTCCATAAAGGAACTAATCATTCCTTTTCGTCATTTCAGAGGCTAAATCTCAGCCCGTATAGTCACACTATCTTTCTGTTATATGAAAAGGCTGTTGTGGACTATCTACCAATATTCGCCGACCTGAAACAACGCCCGGTGCTGGTCGTTGGCGGTGGTGACGTGGCTGCGCGCAAAGTCGATCTGCTTCAGCGCGCCGGGGCTGAAATACGGATAGTTGCGCAGTCGCTCTCACCGGAACTGGAACAACAACGTCAGCAAGGGCAGGTGCTCTGGCTGGGGAAAAGCTTTGATCCGCAGCAGTTGGACGACGTGTTTCTGGCGATCGCCGCCACGGACGACAACGCGCTGAACGCCGCGGTGTTCGCCGAGGCGGATAAACGCCGGGTGTTGGCCAACGTGGTGGACGATCAGCCGCGCTGCTCATTCATTTTCCCGTCGATCATCGATCGCTCGCCGCTGGTGGTGGCGGTGTCGTCCAGCGGCCAGGCGCCGGTGCTGGCGCGACTGCTGCGCGAAAAGCTGGAGGCGTTGCTGCCCGCCAGTTTGGGGCAGATGGCGCAGGTGGCGGGCCGTTGGCGCGGCCAGGTCAAACGGCGGTTGGCTTCGATCGGCGAACGTCGCCGTTTCTGGGAGAAAACCTTCGGCGGCCGTTTCGCCACGCTGGTGGCCAACGGCCAGACGGCGCAGGCGGAACGGCAGCTGGAGCAGGATTTACACCGCTTCGCCGCAGGCGATGAAGGCGCACAGGGCGAGATCGCCCTGGTGGGCGCCGGGCCGGGCGACGTGGGGCTGTTGACCCTGCGCGGGCTGCAGGTGATGCAGCAGGCGGACGTGGTGCTGTATGACCATCTGGTCAGCGGCGAGATCCTCGATCTGGTGCGCCGCGACGCCGAGCGCATCTGCGTGGGCAAGCGCGCCGGCGCGCACTCGGTGATCCAGGAAGAGACCAACCGGCTGCTGGTGGAGCTGGCGCAGCAGGGCAAACGCGTGGTGCGCCTCAAGGGCGGCGATCCGTTCATCTTTGGCCGCGGCGGCGAAGAGCTGCAGGTGGCCGCCGCCGCCGGCATTCCGTTCCAGGTGGTGCCGGGCGTCACGGCCGCCGCGGGGGCGACCGCCTACGCCGGCATTCCGCTGACGCATCGCGATCACGCGCAGAGCGTGACCTTTATCACCGGCCACTGCCGCCCGGACGGCGATGGTCTGGACTGGGCCGATCTGGCCCGGGCGCGGCAGACGCTGGCTATCTACATGGGCACTATGAAGGCGGCGGACATCAGCCAACGTCTGATCGCCCACGGTCGCGACGCCGCGACGCCGGTAGCGGTGATCAGCCGCGGCACGCGCGCCGATCAGCAGGTGCAGATCGGCACGCTGGAACACCTGGAACACCTGGCCCAACGGGCGCCGCTGCCGGCGCTGCTGGTGATTGGCGAAGTGGTGGAACTGCACCATCAAATCGCCTGGTTCGGGCATCAATCGCAGACGGAAGGGGCCGCGCGCCCGGCCGTCGTGAATTTGGCATAGGCAAGGCTTTTAAGGATCTGTTATGGACGAAAAACGACTCACTCATTTGCGGCAATTGGAGGCGGAGAGTATCCATATCATCCGTGAAGTCGCCGCTGAATTCGCCAACCCGGTGATGCTGTATTCCATCGGCAAAGACTCTTCCGTGATGCTGCATTTGGCGCGCAAGGCGTTCTTCCCCGGCACGCTGCCGTTCCCGCTGCTGCATGTCGATACCGGCTGGAAGTTCCGCGAAATGTACGAATTCCGCGATCGCACCGCGAAGGAGTACGGCTTCGAGCTGCTGGTGCATAAAAACCCGGAAGGGGTGGCGATGGGCATCAACCCGTTCGTGCACGGCAGCGCCAAGCATACCGATATCATGAAAACCGAGGGCCTGAAGCAGGCGTTGAACAAGTACGGTTTCGACGCTGCCTTCGGCGGTGCGCGGCGCGACGAGGAGAAATCGCGCGCCAAAGAGCGCATCTATTCGTTCCGCGATCGCTTCCACCGCTGGGATCCGAAAAACCAGCGGCCGGAGCTGTGGCACAACTACAACGGCCAGATCAACAAAGGGGAGAGCATCCGCGTGTTCCCGCTGTCGAACTGGACCGAGCTGGATATCTGGCAGTACATCTTCCTGGAAAAGATCGACATCGTGCCGCTGTACTTGGCGAAACCTCGTCCGGTGGTGGAGCGCGACGGCATGCTGATGATGGTGGACGACGATCGCATCGATCTGCAGCCGGGTGAAGTGATCAGCCAGCGCATGGTGCGTTTCCGCACCCTGGGGTGCTGGCCGCTTACCGGCGCGGTGGATTCGCAGGCGCAAACCCTGCCGGAGATCATCGAAGAGATGCTGGTCTCCACCACCAGCGAACGCCAGGGGCGGATGATCGATCGCGATCAGTCCGGCTCGATGGAGCTGAAAAAGCGTCAAGGGTATTTCTAAGGAGCCGCCGGATGAACAACGCAATTGCACAACAAATCGCTGACCAGGGCGGCGTCGAGTCCTACCTGCACGCGCAGCAGCACAAGAGCCTGCTGCGCTTTCTGACCTGCGGCAGCGTCGATGACGGCAAAAGCACCCTGATTGGCCGCCTGCTGCACGATACCCGCCAGATCTACGAGGATCAGCTGTCGACGCTGCACAGCGACAGCAAACGCATCGGTACTCAGGGCGAAAAGCTCGACCTGGCGCTGCTGGTGGACGGCCTGCAGGCCGAGCGCGAGCAGGGCATCACCATCGACGTGGCCTATCGCTATTTCTCGACCGAAAAACGTAAATTTATCATTGCCGATACTCCGGGGCATGAGCAGTACACCCGCAACATGGCCACCGGCGCCTCGACCTGCGATCTGGCGATCCTGTTGATCGACGCGCGCAAAGGGGTGCTGGATCAGACTCGCCGCCACAGCTTTATCGCGACCCTGCTGGGCATTCGCCATCTGGTGGTCGCGGTAAACAAAATGGATCTGGTGGACTATCAGGAAGCGGTGTTCGAGCAGTTCAAACAGGATTACCTGACCTTCGCCCAGCAGTTGCCTGGCGATCTGGACATCAAGTTCGTGCCGTTGTCGGCGCTGGACGGCGACAACGTGGCGAGCGAAAGCGCCCATATGCCGTGGTACAGCGGCCCGACGCTGCTGGAAGTGCTGGAGAGCGTTGATGTGATCAGCGAGCGAGAAAACCAGCCGCTGCGTTTCCCGGTACAGTACGTCAACCGCCCGAACCTCGATTTTCGCGGTTATGCCGGCACGCTGTCCGCCGGCGTGGTGCGGGTGGGGCAACGCATCAAAGTGCTGCCTTCCGGCGTGGAGTCCAGCGTGGCGCGCATCGTGACTTTTGACGGCGATCTGCAAGAAGCGGTGCCGGGCGAGGCGATTACGCTGGTGCTGAAAGATGAAGTGGACATCAGCCGCGGCGATTTGCTGGTCGACGCCGGCGAAAACCTGCAGGCGGCGCAGAGCGCGCGGGTGGACGTGGTATGGATGGCCGAGCAGCCGCTGGTGCCGGGCCAGAGCTACGACATCAAGATCGCCGGCAAAAAGACCCGCGCCCGCGTGGAGAGCATCCGCCATCAGGTGGAGATCAACACGCTGGCGCAGCATCCGGCTGACACATTGCCGCTCAACGGCATCGGGTTGGTGGAGCTGACCTTCGACGAACCGCTGGTGCTGGACAGCTACCAGAGCAACCACGACACCGGCGGGCTGATCTTCATCGATCGCATGAGCAACGTGACGGTTGGCGCCGGTCTGGTGCGTGAAACGCTGCAGGCCGCATCGGCGGCGCGCGGAGAATTCAGCGCCTTCGAGCTGGAGCTGAATGCGCTGGTGCGCAAGCACTTCCCGCACTGGGGCGCCCGCGATCTGCTCGGTGGCCAATAAGGTGGCCGCTGAACTGAGGGCGACCGGGCCGGACGATGAGAACGTGGTTTGGCATCCGCACGCGGTCACGCGCGCGGATCGCGAAGCGCGCAACGGCCACCGCGGCGCGGTGCTGTGGTTTACCGGGCTGTCCGGCTCGGGCAAATCCACCGTCGCCGGCGCGCTGGAGCAAGCGCTGCATGGGCTTGGCGTCAGCACCTATCTGCTGGACGGCGATAACGTGCGCCACGGTTTGTGCCGCGATCTCGGTTTTTCCGACGAGGATCGGCGCGAGAACATCCGCCGGGTGGGCGAAGTGGCCAAACTGATGGTGGATGCCGGGCTGGTGGTGCTGACCGCGTTCATTTCGCCGCACCGCGCCGAGCGGCAACTGGTGCGCGAGATGCTCGGTGACGATCGCTTTATCGAGGTGTTCGTCGACACGCCGTTGGCGATCTGTGAGGCGCGCGATCCGAAGGGATTGTATAAGAAAGCGCGCGCCGGCGAGCTGCGCAATTTCACCGGTATCGACGCGGTTTATGAGGCGCCGCAGCAGCCGGAAATCCACCTCGACGGCCAACAATTGGTAACAAATTTGATTGCGCAATTGTTAGACGTGTTGCGTGGTCAGGCTATTATCAAACCCTGAATTCAAAAAAAGCGTGTGGCGTTTTTCGCCATGCGCTTTTTACTCTAAGCCGCCGCAGAGCGAGCCGAATAACCAGGGATCACTATGCAAAATGTCACGCCTATCTTGATCGACTCCAAGCAGTCAAAACAGGAGAGAGAGGAGCCTTCTTATTCTTTCCTGGGCGGCGTCAGCGGCTTTGTTTTCTACTGGCTGGCGTTCGCGTTGCCGTTTCTGGTTTACGGTTCCAACACGCTGTTTTTCCTGCTCTATACCTGGCCGTTTTTCCTGGCGCTGATGCCGCTGTCGGTGCTGATCGGCATCACTCTCAGCATGCTGCTGCGCGGCCGTCTGATCTTGACGCTGCTGCTGACCGGCGCCGTTGTGCTGTGCCTGTTCTGGCTGGTGTTCAGCTTCCTGACCGGGTGGTGAGAGAGTGGGCGCCGATGCCGGCGCCCGCAGGATTGCAAAGCCGTGCCGAAGGTTACAAAACTTTGCTTAGAAACGCCTGAGTGCGCGGATTGGACGGGTGACTGAAGATCTGCTGCGGCTGCCCCTCTTCCTGAATGATCCCCTGATCGATAAACAGTACCCGGTCGGCCACCTCGCGGGCAAAGCCCATCTCATGCGTCACCACCACCATGGTCATGCCCTCGAGGGCCAGTGATTTCATCACCGCCAACACTTCGCCCACCAGCTCAGGATCGAGCGCGGAGGTCGGTTCGTCGAACAACATGATCTTCGGCTCCATCGCCAGCGCGCGGGCGATGGCCACCCGCTGCTGCTGGCCGCCGGACAGACTGTTGGGATAGGCGTCGATCTTGTCGAGCAGGCCAACCTTGAGCAGCAGCTGCTCGGCTTGTGCGATGGCTTCAGCGCGCGGCTGTTTCTTCACGCTCACCGGCGCCATGATGATATTTTCCAACACCGTCATGTGTGGGAACAGGTTGAAGCGCTGGAACACCATGCCCACGCTTTCACGCATTTTGTTCAGGTCGGTTTTCTGATCGTGGACGGCGAAGCCGTTCACCTCGATCTCGCCGCCGGAGAGCGTTTCCAGCGCATTGATGCAGCGCAGGAAGGTGCTTTTTCCCGAGCCGGAAGGGCCTATGACGCACACCACTTCGTTGGCGGCGATCTGGCAAGAAATACCGCGCAGCACATGGCTTTCGCCGAACTGTTTTTGCAGGTTATGTACGCGAATCACTTTTACCGAACCTCTTTTCCATGTGCTGCACCAGCAGCGAGAGCAGGAAGGTGATGACCCAATAGACCAGCGAAATGGTCAGATAGGGCTCCCAGTAGGTGGCGTAGGCGCCGGAGACGGTACGGGCGGCATAGGCCAGATCCGCCAGGCCGATGGCGGAGGCCAGCGACGAATCCTTGACGATGGCGATGGCGTTGTTGCCCAGCGGCGGCAGCATGCGGCGGAAAGCCTGCGGCAGGATCACCTGACGCATGGTCTTGCCATAGCTCATGCCCAGCGAGCGCGATGCCTCCATCTGGCCGCGATCGATCGACTGGATCCCGGCGCGGAAGATTTCCGACACATAGGCGCCGGCGTTGAGCGTGATCGCCACCACGCAGGAGAGAAAGGCGCCGTAGTCGGCGCGCAGCGCGCGAGCGAAATCGACGCTCATCAGGCCGCTGGTGACCAGCAGACCGTCACGCGGGTTGATGAACAGCGGCACCAGCGCGAAGTGCACCACCATGATCTGCACGAACAGCGGCGTGCCGCGAAAGGCGCTGATGTAGATGCGCACCGGCCACTGAACGCCGTAATGCAGGATGGGTTTCCAGATGCCGTGCGGCGCCTGCGCCAAACGGCCCAGCCCGAGGATCAAGCCCCAGGTGGTGCCCAGCAGCACGCAGATAATGGTGCATTTGATGGTCATCCAGGCGCCTTCCATAAACAGCGGCGCGTATTCCTGGATGATCTCCCAGCGGAAGTTCAAGGGGTATTCCTTCTTGGTAGGCTGAAACGGTGGCGCGCCGACGCTCTTGCGGGCGCCGGCGACTGGGGATTATTCCGCCGGCAGCGTCGGTACGTTGCTGTCGAACCAGGTTTGGTAGATCTTGGCGTAGGTGCCGTCGGCGACGATTTTCTTCAGGCCGGCGTTGATCTTGTTGCGCAGTTCATCGTTGCCTTTGGCGACGGCGATGCCGAAATACTGGCGCTCGAACTTGGCGTCGGGCACCAGCTTGAAGGCTTTCTCAGGGTGGGTTTTGATATAGAACTTGGCCACACCGACGTCGCCGACCGCCGCACCGATGCCGTCTTCATACAGCTCCTGCAGCATCAGCGGGGTGTTGTCAAAGCGCTTGATGGCGGTGCTGTTTTTACCCAGCACGTCGGACACCACGATGTCGCCGGTGCTGGAGTTTACCACGCCGACCTTCAGCACTTTCAGTGCGGCGATGGAGTCCACCGTCGAGTCTTGCGGCACCACGATAGCCTGCTCAGCCGGGAAGTAAGGCGCTGAGAAATCAACCATTTGCTTGCGCTTGTCGGTGATGGTGATGCCGGAAATGATGATGTCGCGATCGCCGGAGTTCAGCGTGGCGAAGATCCCTTCCCACGGCGTATTGATCAGTTTGATTTGGAAGCCTTCAGCCTTGGCCACCGCCTTGATGATGTCGATGTCGAAACCTTCCAGCTGCTTTTGGCTGTTTTCAAATTCGAACGGCCGATAGGTGCCGCCGGAGCCGACGACGTAGGTTGGTTCAGCCGCCAACGCGGCGGTGGAGAAGGTGGCGGCCAGGCAGGCGCCGATCAGAACTAAACGTTTTAACATCGCGATCCCCGATAATGAATGGTTATATATTGGAATTATTTATGCACTATGAGTGCATAAAAATAAGCTTCAATGAATGAAAGTGCAACCGCTGCATGAGGATTATTCTCTCTATGGTGTTAAATATTCACTTTTTGCTTTGCTGTGGCGTAAGCGATGGGTCAGGAAGCGGTGATGCAGTGATTCTTGCTGCATAATGGAGGTGGGGCAGCGTGTGTCTCATTGGAAAACGCGGCGCGCGCGCCGAGCCAAAGGGGCGTTTTTTGCCGCTTTCACAGCGGAATTAGGCGATAAACACGGGAACCCTTCATCCGTATTCTGAATTTGGCGCTGAAATGCCGCTCTCAGTGTGGAGTCCAACGAGAAGTTGTGGGATGATTGGTCGGTTTTTCAGGGGGCGGAGATGGGAAAACTTACGCTGCTATTGCTGGCATTGCTCGGTTGGTTACAGTATTCACTGTGGCTGGGCAAAAATGGTATTCACGATTACGTGCGGGTCAATGAAGACGTTGCGGTCCAGCAGGGCAACAACGCCAAGTTGAAAGCGCGTAACGATCAGCTGTTTGCCGAAATCGATGATTTGAACGGCGGACAGGAAGCGATCGAAGAGCGTGCGCGTAATGAGCTGGGCATGATCAAGCCCGGTGAGACTTTCTATCGTCTGGTTCCTGACCAATCCAGACGCAACGCGGCGTCTTCTTCGCAAAACAACGCACAAAAATAACGCATGAATCACTCCGCAGGTACCTTTCCCTCGGTGATTGCCGTCCTGCCCGCTGCCGGTATCGGCAGCCGCATGCAGGCGGAATGCCCGAAGCAATATTTAACCATCGGCCGGCACAGCATCGTCGAACACGCTATCCATGCCCTGTTGCGTCACCCGCGCATTGAACGGGTGATCGTGGCGATCGGCCCGGAAGATCGTCAGTTCGAACGGCTGCCCATCGCTCAGGATCCGCGGGTGATCGTCACCGAAGGCGGCAAGCAGCGCGCCGATTCGGTGATGGCCGGGCTGAAACTGGCGGGTGATGCGGACTGGGTGCTGGTGCATGACGCCGCGCGCCCCTGCCTGCACGCCGACGATCTCGAGCGTCTGCTGGCGATCACTGCACATAGCAAGGTCGGCGGCATTCTCGCCGCGCCGGTGCGCGACACCATGAAACGCGCCGAACCCGGCCGCGAAACCATCGCCCACACCGTCGAACGGCAGGATCTGTGGCATGCGCTGACGCCGCAGCTGTTTCCGCTGCCGCTGCTCAAGCTGTGCCTGCAGCGCGCGCTGGATGAAGGCGCGAACGTCACCGACGAAGCCTCGGCGCTGGAACATTGCGGCTATCATCCGCTGCTGATCGCCGGCCGGGCGGACAACATTAAAGTAACGCGGCCGGAGGATTTGGCGCTGGCGGCGTTCTATTTGACCCAGTTAGACAATTAAGGAGCGCATCATGCGTATCGGTCACGGTTTTGATGTACATAAATTCGGCGGCGAAGGCCCGTTGGTGATCGGTGGTGTTCGCATCCCTTACGACAAAGGCTTGCTGGCCCACTCCGATGGTGACGTCGCGCTGCATGCCGCCACCGACGCCCTGTTGGGGGCGGCGGCGCTGGGCGATATCGGCAAGCTGTTCCCCGATACCGATCCGGCTTTCAAGGGCGCGGACAGCCGCGAGCTGCTGCGCGAAGCCTGGAAACGCATCCGCGCCAAAGGGTACCGCCTCGGCAATCTCGACATCACGATTATTGCCCAGGCGCCGAAAATGGCGCCGCACATCCCGCAGATGCGCGTCTTCCTGGCGGAAGATTTGCAGTGCCATATGGATGACGTCAACGTGAAGGCCACGACCACCGAGCAGCTCGGTTTCACCGGGCGCGGCGAGGGCATCGCGTGCGAAGCGGTCGCCTTGCTGATCAGGGAATAACCGCATGGATATGGCGAATCTGACCTGGCTGCATGGCCGGCCGCAGAGCACCGGGGTGTTGAAAGCCAATCCGGAAGATTTCGTGGTGGTCGAAGATCTGGGCTTTGCGCCGGACGGCGAAGGCGAGCACGTGCTGGTGAATATCCGTAAAAACGGCTGCAATACCCAGTTCGTGGCCGATTATCTGGCGCGCTTCGCCGGTATTCACGCCCGTTCCGTCAGCTATGCGGGCTTGAAGGATCGCCACGCGGTGACCGAGCAGTGGTTCTGCCTGCATATGCCGGGTAAGGACACGCCGGATTTCTCCCGGTTTACGCTGGAAGGCTGCGAGGTGCTCTCGTCTGCCCGCCACCTGCGTAAAATGCGCATCGGCAACCTGAAGGGCAACCACTTTACGTTGGTGCTGCGCCAGATTTCCGATCGGCAGGACGTGGAACGTCGCCTGCAGGCCATCGCTGCGCAGGGCGTGCCGAACTACTTCGGCAGCCAGCGTTTCGGCCGCGGCGGCAACAATCTGGCGATGGCGCGCCGCTGGGCGAATGATGAAATTCGTGTCAAAGAGCGCAGCAAGCGCAGTTTCTATCTGTCCGCCAGCCGCAGCGCGCTGTTCAATCTGATCGCGAGCCAACGCCTGGCCGACGGCCTGCAGCGCACCGCGCTGGAGGGGGACGCCCTGCAGCTGAGCGGCCGCGGTAGCTGGTTCGTCGCCAAAGCCGATGAGCTGGAGGCATTGCAGCAGCGGCTGGATGCCGGTGAGCTGGCGGTT
The DNA here is from genome assembly GCF_048684565.1 of Serratia sp. BNK-33-b. Lineage (NCBI taxonomy): Bacteria > Pseudomonadati > Pseudomonadota > Gammaproteobacteria > Enterobacterales > Yersiniaceae > Serratia > Serratia sp. BNK-33-b. The sequence goes on along the minus strand of NZ_JBLQTZ010000001.1, from coordinate 4,056,598 downwards.
ACGGCTCCCTTACCGGGCGACGGTGAGCCAGGCACCGCCGGCAAAGCCTTGGCTTTTGAACAACAATGCTTGGCGGAACAGCCGGAATTGCTTACGCTTTTAAAGCGCGAGCGTGTCGACCCCGCTCGCCGGGCCCTGCTGTTGCAGCCGCAAAATTTGCAGTGGAACTGGTGGGATGACGTTACCGTAGAATTGCGCTTCTGGCTGCCGGCAGGCAGCTTCGCGACCAGCGTGGTGCGTGAAATTATGCAGCAGGATGACAGTGATGCGGATATTGCTGAGTAACGATGACGGTGTCAGCGCCCCGGGCATTCAGGTGCTGGCGGCGGCGCTGCGGGAATTCGCCGAAGTGCAGGTCGTGGCGCCGGATCGTAACCGCAGCGGCTCTTCCAACGCCTTAACGCTGGAGTCGCCGTTGCGCACGCAGACGCTGGCCAACGGGGATATTGCGGTGTTGCAAGGGACGCCGACCGACTGCGTTTACCTTGGCGTCAACGCATTGATGCGCCCGGCGCCCGATATCGTGGTCTCCGGCATTAACGCCGGGCCGAATTTGGGTGACGACGTTATCTATTCCGGCACCGTCGCGGCGGCGATGGAGGGCCGGCACCTGGGGCTCCCCGCGCTGGCGGTGTCTCTGAACGGTCACCAACACTACGCGACCGCAGCGGCCATTACCTGCCGCATCCTGCGCGCGTTGCAGCGTGAACCGTTACGTACCGGAAAAATCCTGAATATTAACGTACCGGATCTGCCGCTGGCTGAGATCAAAGGCCTGCGCGTTACCCGCTGCGGCAGCCGCCATCCTGCCGACAAGGTCTTCTGCCAGCAGGATCCGCGCGGACAAAATATCTACTGGATCGGGCCGCCTGGTGATAAATTTGATGCCGGGCCGGATACCGACTTTGCGGCGGTGGAACAAGGCTATGTGGCGATAACGCCGCTACAGGTGGATTTAACCGCCTACGCGGCGCAAGAAGTCGTGAAAACATGGTTAACCAAGGCAGAGGTTAGCGGGGAATGGTGAATAAGCGCATGCAAACATTGCTGACGCAGCTGCGGCAGCAGGGGATCCGGGACGAAAAGCTGCTGCGGGCGATCGAAGCGGTGCCGCGCGAGCGTTTTGTCGATGAAGCGCTGGATCATAAGGCCTACGAAAACACCGCATTGCCGATCGGTTCCGGTCAGACCATTTCCCAGCCTTATATGGTGGCGCGGATGACCGAGCTGCTGAATCTGAAACCTACCTCAAGGGTGCTGGAGATCGGTACCGGTTCCGGTTATCAAACCGCTATCCTGGCACATCTGGTGCAACACGTTTGTTCCGTCGAACGCATCAAGGGGCTGCAGTGGCAGGCCAAGCGCCGCCTGAAACAGCTCGATCTTCACAATGTTTCCACCCGCCACGGCGACGGCTGGCAGGGGTGGGCCTCGCGCGGCCCGTTCGATGCGATCATCGTCACTGCCGCGCCGCCGGAGATCCCGCAGGCGCTGGTGGAGCAGCTGGACGATGGCGGCATTTTGGTGTTGCCGGTGGGCGAGCAGGCTCAAACCCTCAAACGCATTCAGCGTCATGGCAACGATTTCGTTATCGATGCGGTAGAGGCAGTGCGCTTTGTGCCGTTGGTGAAAGGCGAATTGGCCTAGCGATTGTCTGAATTTTCGACCGTCTGCAAAATCTGTTGCACTTTCATCATGGCCGGATAAGGTTTTCTCGTTCCAATCAGGCTAATTTTCACTAGAATTGGCCTTTCTACGTAGTTGTCTTATGGTGCGGCAACGCCAATGTGGTTAGCATTGGCGCGCGTTTTGATGCTCCGGCGCGAGATGACCTGGCGTTCAGGGATCGGCCGGCGGCGCCTTTACATCGCAGAAACTGGGAAGTGGCAAAAGCTCGGCTACGATGTAAAGGGTATTTTGGATATATCACTGATATTGCTGTCATGGGGGAAGCATGAGCACGGGAAGCCCAATGATTACGTTACGCCGGGTAGCGGTGTGTACGATGGTAAGTTTGTGGTTGGCGGGTTGTACGAATACGGCCTCGACGTCGGCTCCTATCAGCAGCGTGGGGGGCGGCGGTGCCGCTCCATCCGGCAATAATAATGGCGGAGTGCAGCAGGCCAGCCCAGAGGGCCGCATAGTCTATAACCGCAGTTATAACGCCATCCCTAAAGGGAGCTACAGCGGCGGCGAAACTTATACGGTCAAGCGCGGCGACACGCTGTTTTATATTGCCTGGATCACCGGCAATGATTTCCGCGACCTGGCGCAGCGCAACAATATTCCCGAGCCATACAGCCTGAATGTTGGCCAAACCATTCAGCTTGGTAATGGTTCTGCCAACGGCGGCGGCGGCATGTTGGCGACGACAGACGCGACCAAAGGCGGTGTTCCGAAGCCACCTTCCAGCTCCCAGATCCAGACGGCAACGGTTGATTCTCAATCAACTAACGCGTATTCTGAAAACTCGGGTAAACAGAATGTAGGTAAGATGTTACCTGCAGCAGGTGCCGCAGCGGTTGGGACCGCGACTGCGCCTGTTACCGCGCCGGAAGCCGCTCCACCTGTGAGCAGCACCGTCAGCAACAGCGCTCCGGTTAGTACCTGGAGATGGCCGACTGACGGTAAGGTTATTGATAACTTTTCCTCATCAGAAGGTGGGAATAAGGGTGTCGATATCGCCGGTTCCCGTGGGCAGCCTATCTTCGCTACCGCCGATGGCCGCGTAGTGTATGCAGGCAACGCTTTACGGGGTTACGGTAATCTAATCATCATCAAACATAATGATGATTACCTGAGCGCCTACGCTCATAACGACACAATGCTGGTCCGGGAACAACAAGAAGTGAAGGCGGGTCAAAAAATAGCCACCATGGGTAGCACCGGTACCAGTTCAGTACGTTTGCATTTTGAAATTCGTTACAAGGGGAAATCCGTAAACCCGCTGCGTTATCTTCCGCAGCGATAGATTGGGCAGAATACGCTGAGATTCTGCTCGCGGTATCACGGGTAGGAGCAGCATATGAGCCAAAATACGCTGAAAGTTAACGAGTTACATGATGATGCGGATTTCGACGAGAATGGAGCTGAGGCCGAGTCGTTTGATGAAAAAGCGCTGGTAGAAGAAGAGACCAGCGAGAACGATTTAGCGGAAGAAGAGCTGTTGTCTCAAGGCGTTACGCAACGCGTATTGGATGCGACGCAGCTCTATCTGGGTGAGATCGGTTATTCACCTCTGCTGACCGCAGAGGAAGAAGTCTATTTTGCGCGGCGTGCTCTGCGCGGTGACGTGCCGTCCCGCCGCCGCATGATTGAAAGCAACCTGCGGCTGGTGGTGAAAATCGCTCGCCGCTACAGCAACCGCGGTCTGGCGCTGCTGGATCTGATCGAAGAGGGTAACCTCGGTCTGATTCGCGCAGTGGAAAAATTCGACCCGGAACGCGGTTTCCGCTTCTCCACTTATGCAACCTGGTGGATCCGTCAGACGATTGAACGGGCGATCATGAACCAAACCCGTACCATTCGTTTGCCTATCCATATCGTCAAAGAACTGAATGTCTATCTGCGCACCGCGCGCGAGCTTTCTCACAAGCTGGATCATGAACCGAGCGCTGAAGAAATTGCCGAGCAACTCGACAAGCCGGTGGATGACGTCAGCCGCATGCTGCGCCTGAATGAGCGCATCACCTCGGTGGATACGCCGCTGGGCGGGGATTCGGAGAAAGCGCTGCTGGACATTCTGGCCGACGAGAAGGACAACGGGCCTGAAGACACCACGCAAGATGACGATATGAAGCAAAGCATCGTCAAATGGCTGTTCGAATTGAACGCCAAACAGCGTGAAGTGTTGGCGCGTCGTTTCGGCCTGTTGGGCTATGAAGCGGCGACGCTGGAAGACGTAGGCCGGGAGATTGGCCTGACGCGCGAGCGCGTCCGTCAGATTCAGGTAGAAGGTCTGCGCCGTCTGCGTGAGATTTTGCAGATGCAGGGCCTGAGCATTGAGGCGCTGTTCCGCGAATAACGCCGGTTGTTGAACCGCATCAAATAAAAACGGTGAGCATGATGCTCACCGTTTTTTTATGCCCGCGTTTGGCGCCAGACTACACCATATTTTTCAGTCGGTAGATCCATTCCAGCGCCTGTCGCGGCGACAGGGAATCCGGATCCAGCGCCTCCAGGGCTTCTACCGCCGGCGAGGTCTCTTCCTGCAGCAGCGTCATCTGGGTGGCATCGACGCTGCCCGATGCGGTGTGGCTGGAAATAGACTCCAGCTCGCGCAGTTTCTGACGGGCGCGTTTGATGACGTCGCGCGGCACGCCGGCCAGCGCGGCGACCGCCAGGCCATAGCTTTTGCTGGCGGCACCGTCTTGCACGCTGTGCATGAAGGCGATGGTGTCGCCGTGTTCAAGCGCATCCAGATGCACGTTGACCACGCCTTCCATTTTCTCCGGCAGGGTCGTCAGCTCGAAGTAGTGGGTGGCGAACAGCGTCATCGCCTTGATGCGGTTGGCCAGGTTCTCGGCGCAGGCCCAGGCCAGCGACAGGCCGTCGTAGGTGGAGGTGCCGCGGCCGATTTCATCCATCAACACCAGGCTGTGCTCGGTGGCGTTGTGCAGAATGTTGGCGGTTTCGGTCATCTCCACCATGAAGGTGGAGCGGCCGGAAGCCAGATCGTCCGCCGCGCCGACGCGGGTGAAGATGCGATCCACCGGGCCGATGGTGGCCTTGGTGGCCGGCACGTAGCTGCCGATGTGCGCCATCAGCACAATCAGCGCCGTTTGCCGCATATAGGTGCTTTTACCGCCCATGTTCGGACCGGTTATGATCAGCATGCGGCGCTGCGGCGACAGGGTGAGCGGGTTGGAGATAAACGGCTCGCTCAGCACCTGCTCCACCACCGGATGGCGGCCTTCGGTAATGCGGATCCCCGGCTGCTCGCTCATGGTCGGGCAAGCGTAGTTCAGGGTATCTGCGCGCTCGGCCAGGTTGGCCAGCACGTCCAGCTCGGCCAGCGCGGCGGCGCTTTGTTGCAGTTCCGCCAGGTGCGGCAGCAGCAGATCGAATAGCTCGTCGTACAGGCTTTTCTCGATCGCCAGCGCCTTACCCTTGGAGGTGAGCACTTTGTCTTCGTACTCTTTCAGTTCCGGGATGATGTAGCGCTCGGCGTTTTTCAGCGTCTGACGGCGTACATAGTGGATCGGCACCAGGTGGCTCTGACCGCGGCTGACCTGAATATAATAGCCGTGTACGCCGTTAAAACCGACCTTGAGCGTATCCAGCCCCAGCTTTTCACGCTCGCGGATCTCCAGCCGGTCGAGGTAGTCGCTGGCGCCGTCGGCCAGCGCGCGCCACTCGTCCAGCTCGCTGTTGTAACCGGGGGCGATCACGCCGCCGTCGCGCACCAATACCGGCGGCGATTCAATCACCGCGCGTTCCAGCAGCTCGCGCAGCTCGTCGAACTGGCCCACCTGCGACAGCAACTGCTGCACGTGCGGCGTTTTCACATCCTGCAGCAGCGCGCGGATGTCCGGCAGTTGCTGGAAAGCATGACGCATGCGCGCCAGATCGCGCGGACGCGCGGTACGCAGCGCCAGACGCGCCAAAATTCGCTCCTGATCGCCCACCTGGCGCAGCGAAGGCTGCAGATCGGCGAACAGCTCCTGCAATGCGCCGATCGCCTGTTGGCGGGCGGTGAGAACCTTGATATCGCGGGTCGGCATGTGCAGCCAGCGTTTCAGCATGCGGCTGCCCATCGGCGTGACCGTGCGATCGAGGATCGCCGCCAGCGTGTTGTCGTTGCCGCCGGACAGGCTCTGCGTCAGTTCCAGGTTGCGGCGGGTCGCGGCGTCCATGATGATGCCGTCCTGCTGGCGCTCCATAGTGATGCCGCGAATATGCGGCAGCGAAGTACGCTGGGTATCTTTGACGTATTGCAGCAGGCAGCCGGCGGCGCGCAGCGCCTGGTGCGCCTGCTCGACGCCGAAACCGGTCAAGTCGCGGGTGCCGAACTGCAGGTTGAGCTGCTGGCGTGCGGTCTCCAGTTCGAATTCCCACAGCGGGCGGCGGCGCAGGCCGTGGCGTTGTTCGATCAGCGCCATTTGTTCGAAGGTTTCCGGGTAGAGCAGCTCGGCTGGATTGGTACGCTGCAGCTCGGCAGCCATGGTTTCCAAATCCTGCGGCTCGGCGACGCGGAAGCGGCCGGAGCTGACGTCCAGAGTGGCATAACCGAAGCCACGCGCATCCTGCCAGATCGCCGCCAGCAGGTTGTCCTGGCGTTCTTGCAGCAGCGCTTCGTCGGTGATGGTGCCGGGGGTGACGATACGCACCACTTTGCGCTCGACCGGCCCTTTGCTGGTGGCCGGATCGCCGATCTGCTCACAGATGGCGACGGACTCGCCGAGCTGCACCAGCTTGGCCAGGTAGTTCTCTACCGCATGGTGTGGCACGCCGGCCATCGGAATCGGTTCACCCGCCGAGGCGCCGCGTTTGGTCAGCGAGATATCCAGCAGTTGGGAAGCGCGCTTGGCGTCGCCGTAAAACAGCTCGTAGAAGTCGCCCATGCGGTAGAACAGCAGGATTTCAGGATGCTGGGCCTTGAGGCGCAGGTACTGCTGCATCATCGGCGTGTGCGAATCGAGTTTATCGGTGCTATTCATGCGATTATTTTTCCAATCCATTGAATGTAAAGGTCATTGTGATTTTCATTGTCGTCATTCGCTATCACATTGTTTCAGCAGACGCCGCCCCTTTTAGCGCTTGCCGGGCGGCGCAAATCAAATCATCAAAACGCCAAACGGCGCGCTCAAACCCAAGGTTTGCACAGACGCTTATACTAGCCCAGCGGGCAATCGGCTGTCACAGGTAAAAATGGGAAGCGCTGCGCAAGGCCGGTTTGTAACGCAGCGAGATTGTTGTTCGCCTGCGGGCAACAACGCAAGTGTCGCCGCCCGCAGTGGTGCTGGAGAGGTTATTGCGCGGCGGTGAGAGGCAAGGGCAGTTGATAGAGGCGGAAGCTGTCGGGCACTTCGGTTTCATGGCCGGGCAGCAGACGGTGGCGGATGCGCGACTCGCTGACGAAGGCGCAGCCTTGTGGGGTGATAGTCAGGTTGACCGGCGACTCCATGCCTTCGCGCAAGACCTCAAGCTGGTGCATCCCTGCCGCCTTGGGTGACGGGATCCGCAGGATCCGCCCTTGGCCGCTCTGGATCCCGTTTTCCAGCAAGATCAGCGCGCCGTCTGGCGCCAATCCCATCCCGTCCGGGTTTTCGATGAGGCGCGGCAGCTGCATTTCCGTCAACTGCGGCTTTGGATCGTTATAGCTGAGGGTGTAGAGCTTACCGGTGCCGAAATTGGCGACTGCCATCAGCCGGTCGTCGAGCAGCACGATCCCGGCGGCCCCCAACCCGCTGGGAGCCGCCAATTGCGGATCCCGATACAGCGTACTGAATGCCGTTTCGCCCGGCCGCAGGCGCAGGATGCCGCCGCCGCGGGTTTCCGTTACGTACACCGTGCCGTCTGCGCCGAGCACGATATCGTTGCCCATTTCTCCCGCCGGCAGCGCCAGGCTGCGGTTGAGGGTGCCATCCGCGACGTTCAGCGCATAGATGCGGTTGGCGCGCGCTTTGCCGCCGGAGAGAAAGTCCGGCGAATTGCCCCACAGCAGCCCGCGCCGTTCGTCCAGCCGCAGCGCATTTGAGGCGAACACCGTGTCAGCACCGGGGAAAAAGGTTTCCCACGCTTTACCCGGCCGTTTGCGCAGCACGTTGCCGCTGGTGATCAGCCCGACATACAGCGTACCGTCCGCTGCGCGGGCGATGCCGTTGGGGTAAAGCGCGCCGGACGGCAGCGTTATGCTGCTTTCTGTGCAGTCTGCGCTGACGGCTGCCTGCGCCGGTGGGCTAAGAGTGAGTGCGGTAGCGAGGGTGAACAACGCCGCTCGCGCGATAACAGCGTATGACATGTTTCTCTCCGGGAATGGGGGAAAAGGAGCTACCAGCGCTCGGGGCGGGCAGCCTGTGCCATTGGCGCCTCCAGTGCGGCGACGTCTTCCGGCGATAGCCTGAGGGTGAGCGCTGCCAGCGCATCCTGCAGATGATGCGGCTTGGACATGCCCACCAGCGGTGACGTCACGCCGGGTCTGGCCAACAGCCAGGCCAGCGCGATCTGCGCCGGTGGAACGCCGCGCGCGGCCGCCACCTCCGCTACCGCATCGACGGTGCGCTCTACCTCCTTTCTGCCGTTATACCAACGGGGGACCTGTTCGTCGGTGGCGGCGCGCAGCGTGCCGCCACTGCCGGAACCGGCCAGTACGCCGCGGGCCAGCGGCGACCAGGGCGTCAGGCCAAGGCCCTCCTCCAGACACAGCGGGATCAGCTCCTCTTCATCTTCACGCGTCACCAGGTTGTATTGGCTTTGCAGCGAAATAAACGGCGCCAGGCGGTGTTGACGTTGAAAGGCCAGCATTTTCATCAGGCGCCAGGCGTGCAGCGAAGAGGCGCCGAGATAGCGGATTTTGCCCGCCCGCACCAGGCCGTCGAGGGTGTCGGCAGTTTCTTCGATCGGCGTTTCGGTGTCGAAGCGGTGCAGCACGAACAGATCGAGATAATCCGTCCCCAACCGCTGCAAGGAGGCGTCGACGCTGTGCAGCAGGTGCTTGCGCGACAGTCCGCGGTTGTTCGGCTGCGCGTCCATCGGAAAGTAGGCTTTGGTGGCGATCACCACGTCTTCACGGCGGGCGAACGCCTTCAGCGCGCGGCCGAGAATGCGCTCGCTTTCTCCGCCGGAGTAAATGTTGGCGGTATCGAAAAAATTGATGCCCGCTTCCAGCGCCTCGCGGATAAAGGGGCGCGCTTCATCTTCTTTCAGCACCCAGGGCCGCCAGGCCGGATCGCCGTAGGTCATGCAACCCAGGCAGAGGCGGGACACCTGCAGGCCACTGTCGCCAAGCCGTACGTAGTTCATGGCGTCGTCTCCTCAGCGCATGCCGGCGATGGTGTAACCGCCGTCCACCAGCAGGCTTTGGCCGGTGATGAAGCGGGCTTCGTCCGTCGCCAGCCACAGCGCCACATCGCCGATGTCTTCCGATTCGCCCAGGCGGCCGGCGGGCGTGTGGGCGATAAAGGGCGCGAACGCCGCGCTGTCGGCCACGCTGCCGCGCGCCATCGGCGTGTCGATGATGCCGGGGTTGATGTTGTTGACGCGGATGCCCTGGCCGCTGTATTCGAGCGCCACCGCGCGGATCATCGCATCGAGCGCCCCTTTGCTGGCGGAGTAGCTGGATGAGCCGGCCAGCGCGCCGTGGGTCAGCCAGGAGGACGTGTTGATGATCACGCCGCCTGAATGCTGTGCCAGGAAGGTTTCAATCTCGTATTTCATCGCCAGCCAGACGCCACGAAGGTTAATGGCGATCACGCGGTCAAAATCCTCGCTGCTCTGTTCGGTGATGGGGGCGAAGTTGCCGATGATGCCGGCGTTGTTGAAGGCGACGTCGAGCCGGCCGTAGTGGGCGCTCACCGTGGCGAGCAGCCTGCGGATATCGTCTTCCTGGGAGACGTCGGCCACGATGGGCAGGGCGTCGCCGCCGGCCAGCGCGATGTCGCGCGCCGTGGCTTCGATTTCCGCCGCGCGACGGCCGACCAGCGCGACGTTGGCACCTTCGCGGGCATAGGCCAGCGCCGCAGCGCGGCCGATACCGGTACCGCCGCCGCTCACCAGTACGACTTTGTCCGCCAAACGGCGCGGTGTTTCATGAGTTGGAGCTGTAGCATTAATCATCGCTTCGATACCTGGTAATGGGTTCGATCGCAATGCTATGTTGTTAGATGACGGATAACTATCCGCTAAAAATTCATCTCACTATTAGATAATTTATATTAATAGCATGAAGAAACCCGAATTGTCCGGCCTGGCGGCCTTCGTGGCTATCGCCAGTGAACGCAGCTTCCGCCGTGCCGCCGCCCGATTGGGCGTGACGCCGCCGACGCTGACCCACACCCTGCGCGAATTGGAAGCGCAGGTGGGCATTCGCCTGCTGAATCGCACCACCCGCAACGTCTCGCCGACGGAGGCCGGTGAGCATCTGCTGGCACAGTTGGTGCCCGCCTTTACCGACATCGACGCCGCGCTGGAGAGCCTGAATGCGTTTCGCGAAGGGCCACGCGGCCTGGTGCGTATCAACGCGCCGCGTTCGGCGATCGATCTCGCCATCGTGCCGCATCTGGGGCGGTTGGCCAGCGAGTACCCCGGCATTACGCTGGAGGTGGTGGCGGACGAGGGGTTCGCCAACATCGTCGAGCAAGGCTTTGACGCCGGTATTCGGCTCGGCGAGGATCTGCACAACGATATGCGCGCGGTGCGCCTGACGCCGGATCTGCGTTTTGCCATCGTCGCCACGCCGGACTATTTTCAACGGCACGGCGAACCGACGCATCCGCAGGATTTGCTGCAGCACCGCTGCATCGGTTGGCGTAAGGCCTCATCGGGTGAGCGCTACAAATGGGGATTTCAGCAGGGCGAGCAGCGGTTTTCCGTGGCGGTTAACAGCCCGCTTATCGTGGATGACGCCAGGCTGTTGCTGCAGGCGGCGTTGGCGCACGTCGGCATCGCTTTCGCTATCGAACAGGAGGTGGAAGAACACCTGGCGAGCGGGCGGCTGCGGCGGGTGTTGACCGACTGGTGCGTGCCGTTTACCGGTTTTTACCTCTATTATCCCAACCGCAGGAATCATTCCGTGGCGCTGAGCACGGTGATCGAGTTGCTGCGTCTGCCCACCTAATCCTCTTCACCGGTTATCGCGTTCGGATGGCCGTAGGTGAATCAAGCTTGAACTATTTTTATTCCCTTTTCGTTTGTTCAGGCGCAAATAACCCCTTAAATTCTCGGTGAGTTTGTAACTTGCTGTTTATAATTGTTATTTGAATATTTATTGCGAATATTCCGAGTTTTTATCGGTTATTTGAGAGCCCGGTCACACTATTTTTTTGTGCGAAATGTGAAGGGGGTCAATCCGTCAGGTCAATGAGAGACGGTTATGTCTCCTCCTGGCTTACCGATCCGTTTTTCATGCTCCGTATACTGTCCATAACCAGGGCAACGTGACGGAAATTTTCATAAGGAATGTGCGTGAAGCAATCGTGATTGCATCTGGCATACAAATAACACGGGTTTTTTTTGATTATCTGAGGTGCTTGGTATGGAAAAGAAAAAAATCTATCTGTTTTGTTCTGCCGGTATGTCCACTTCCCTGTTGGTATCAAAAATGAAGGCGCAGGCCGAAAAATATGAAGTACCGGTGATCATCGCCGCCTATCCGGAAGCGTTGGCCGCAGAGAAGGGTGTTGAGGCGGATCTGATCCTGCTGGGGCCGCAGATCGCCTACACCTTGCCGGAAGTGCAAAAACAGCTGCCCAATAAACCCGTTGAGGTCATCGATCCGCTGCTGTACGGCAAGGTCGATGGGCTGGGCGTGCTGAAGGCCGCGGTGGCCGCCATCAAGAAAGCCAATCAATAACAGGAGGCCGCCGTGAATACCCTCATTGCCTCGCTCGAGAAGGTTATCCTGCCTTTCGCCGTAAAAATCGGTAAGCAGCCCCACGTCAACGCCATCAAGAATGGCTTTATCCGCCTGATGCCGCTGACCTTGACCGGGGCGATGTTCGTGTTGATCAACAACGTGTTTCTGAGCTTCGGCGAAGGATCGTTCTTCTATTCTCTGGGCGTAAGGTTAGATGCCTCTACCATAGAGACGCTGAATAGTCTGAAGAGCATCGGCGGCAGCGTTTACAACGGCACGCTGGGGATCATGTCACTGATGACGCCGTTCTTTATCAGCATGGCGTTGGCGGAAGAGCGAAAGGTCGATCCGCTCGCTTCGGCGCTGCTGGCGGTGGCGGCCTTTATGACCGTCACGCCGTTCAATGTCGGCGAGGCCTATGCGGTGGGAGCCAACTGGTTGGGCGGCGCCAACATCATTTCCGGTATGGTGATTGGGCTGGCGGTGGCCGAGATGTTTGCCTTCATCGTGCGGCGCAACTGGGTGATTAGCCTGCCGGACAGCGTGCCGGCTTCGGTGTCGCGTTCCTTCTCGGCGCTGATCCCCGGTTTCATCATCCTCTCCATCATGGGGCTGGTGGCGTTCGCGCTGGCGCACTGGGGCACCAACTTCCACCAGATCATCATGGACGGCATTTCGGCGCCGCTGGCCAAGATGGGCAGCGTGGTGGGCTGGGTGTACGTGCTGTTCTCCTCGCTGCTGTGGTTCTTTGGGGTGCACGGCTCCATGGCGCTGGCGGCCCTGGACAGCGGCATCATGACGCCGTTCGCGCTGGAAAACGTGGAGCTGTACAACAAATACGGTTCGGTCGAAGCGGCGGTGGCCGCCGGAAAAGAGTTCCACATGTGGGCGAAACCGTTCGTCGATTCCTACATCTACCTCGGCGGCACCGGCTCGACGCTGGGCTTGATCATCGCCATCTTCATCGCCTCGCGCCGCGAAGATTACCGCCAGGTCGCCAAACTGGCGACGCCATCCGGCATCTTCCAGATTAACGAACCGATACTGTTCGGTCTGCCGGTGATCATGAACCCGGTGATGTTCATTCCGTTCATCCTGGTGCAGCCGGTGCTGACCATTATCACCTCCCTGGCCTACTACTCCGGGCTGATCCCGCCGATCACCAACATCGCGCCCTGGACCATGCCGGTCGGCCTGGGGGCGTTCTTCAACACCAACGGCAGCATCATGGCCATGTTGCTGAGCCTGTTCAACCTGGCGGTCGCCACCGTGATCTATCTGCCGTTCGTGGCGATCTCCAACAAGGCGCAGAGCCAGATCGACGCGGCGACGGAAAGCGAAGAAGACATCGCCAAGGCGCTGAAATTCTAACTGTGGAACGGGGCGGCGCGGCCGCCCCGCGAGGGACGCGAGTATGGAATATCAATTTGCCGACGGGTTCTGGTGGGGCAGCGCCACCTCCGCGCCGCAGTCTGAAGGGGCGGCCGCGCGGGACGGCAAGAGTCGCAACATCTTCGACTATTGGTACGAGATCGCGCCCGAGCGCTTTCACGGACGGGTGGGGCCGACCGAGGCCTCGACCTTTTATGACCATTTCCGCACCGATATCGGGCTGCTCAAAACGCTGGGCCATAATACTTTCAGAACCTCGATCTCGTGGTCGCGGTTGATCCCGGACGGCGACGGTGAGGTGAACCCGCAGGCGGTGGCGTTCTATAACGCGATGATCGACGAGCTGCTGGCGCAGGGCATCACCCCGTTTATCAATCTCTATCACTTCGATATGCCGCTGTGCATGCAACAGCGCGGCGGTTGGGAAAGCCGGGCGGTGGTCGAAGCCTATGCGCGTTACGCCGATACCTGTTTCGGCCTGTTTGGCGATCGGGTCACCCACTGGTTCACCTTCAACGAGCCGATCGTGCCGGTGGAAGCCGGTTACCTGAATGACCTGCACTACCCTTGCGTGGTGGACTTCAAACGGGCGGTCACCGTGGCGTATCACAGCGTACTGGCGCACGCCATGGCGGTGCAGCGTTTCAGAGCGCGGAGGCTGCCGGGGAGCATCGGCATCATTCTGAATCTGAGCCCAACCTATCCGCGCTCCGACGCGCCGGAGGATCGGCAGGCGGCACACGACGCCGATCTGCTGCTCAATCGCAGTTTCCTCGATCCGGTCGCCAAAGGGCGTTACCCGGCCGCATTGTTGCACCTGCTGGAGCGGCATGGGCTGATGCCCTACTGCGAACCGCAGGACGCGCAGCTGATCGAAGGCGGCGTGGTGGATATCCTTGGCGTCAACTATTACCAGCCGCGCAGGGTGCAGGCGAAAGCGGGACGGCGCGCCGAGGGGCCGATCGCATCGCCGGAGGATTTGTTCAGTTACTATGCAATGCCGGGCCGCAAAATCAATCCGCACCGCGGCTGGGAGATCTACGAGAAGGGGCTGTACGACATCCTGATGGATCTGAAAGAGAACTACGGCAATCTGCCCTGTTATATTTCGGAAAATGGCATGGGCGTCGAGGGCGAAGAGGCGTTTATCGGCGCCGATGGGCGGGTGGAGGACGATTACCGCATCGACTTTATTCGCGAGCACCTGAAGTGGCTGCACCGCGCGCTGGCGGAAGGCTCGCAGTGCAAAGGCTATCATCTGTGGACCTTTATCGACTGCTGGTCCTGGCTGAACGCCTACAAGAATCGTTATGGGCTGGTGCGGCTGGATCGGGCGGATCAGCGGCGCACCATTAAAAAAAGCGGTTACTGGTTTGCCGAAGCGGCCAGACGCAACGGATTTGACTAACGGGAGGCCGGCGCTGTGTCCGATAACCGAATTTCGCTGAGTGCCAACGACGTGAAGCTGATTCGCGAGCAGGATTTCTTTAACTGCAAAGACTTTCACCTGTTCATCTATAACAAGGTGGAAAGCGCCACCGGGCTGCATCAGCACGACTATTACGAGTTCACCATCGTGCTGAGCGGCAAATGCTATCAGGAGATCAACGGCAAGCGGGTGCTGCTGGAACGCGGGGATTTCGTCTTTATCCCTATCGGTTCCTACCACCAGAGCTTTTACGAGTTCGGCGCGACGAAAATTTTCAACGTGGCGGTCAGCAAAGCGTTTTTTGAAGAGCATTACTTGCAACAGCTGCCGCGCTGCTTTGTCGCCTCGCAGGCTTACAGCCTGAGAAGCGAGTTTTTGGCCTATATCGAATCGGTGGTGAGTTCCCCGCAGTTTCGTGAGGACGACTTCGCCGAATTCCTCGAAACATTGACCTTCTACGTGATCAGCCGCATCCGACATTATAAAGAAGAAAACGACGGCGGCGATGATATCCCGCAGTGGCTGAAGAACACCCTGGCCGGCATGCATGACAAGGCGATGTTCGGCGAAAAGGCGTTGGCGAACATGGTGGCGCTGTCGGGGAAAACCCAGGAGTACCTGACCCGGGCGATGCGGCGTTACTACCATAAAACGCCGATGCAGGTGATCAATGAGATCCGCATCAACTTCGCCAAGACGCAGCTGGAGGTCACCAACTATTCGGTTTCCGATATCGCCTTCGATTCCGGCTATGGCGACGTCAGCCTGTTCATCAAAAACTTCAAGCGGCTCACCGACGTGACCCCGGGCAATTACCGAAAAAAGTGTTACGGCCCTCTTTAGGGCCGCTCCCGATCAGTATCAACGCCGATATGCCGATGAGCTTCAGGGCGCCGGTCGGTTAATCATTTGATTTTTACCTTAACGAGGGGGAATGCCGCGCCGAGCGGTCGGCCTTCCCTTGCCAAAAATCTATCCCGCGGGAGCCTCTATGGAAAAACTACTGATCGTGAATGCCGATGATTTCGGCCTGAGCAAAGGGCAGAACTATGGCGTCATCGAGGCGTATCAGCATGGCGTCGTTTCCTCCACCACGGCGATGGTGAACGGCAGCGGCGCGCAGCACGCGGCGGCGCTCAGCCGGCAATATCCGGGGTTGTCGATCGGGCTGCATTTCGTTTTGACCCATGGCAAGCCGCTGGGCGCCATGCCTTCGTTGGTCAACGAACATGGCGAACTGGGCAAATGGCTGTGGCGCCGCGCCGAGGCCGGCGAGCTGTCGCTGGACGAAATTCACGAGGAGCTGCAGCGCCAGTTCGCGCGGTTTGTGACGCTGTTCGGCCGCCCGCCGACGCATATCGACAGCCATCACCATGTGCATATGCAGCCGCAAATTTATCCGCTGGTGGAGGCGTTCGCGCAAGCGCAGGGTCTGCCGCTGCGTCTCGATCGCGAAGAGGCGAAACGGCGCGAACTGGCGTTGCAGACTCCCTGCAGCACCGACGCGTTTGACGCGGGATTCTACGGTGAAATGATTTCCGAAGCCTTGTTCCTGCAGAGGTTGGCGCGCGCCGACGAGCAGGGCGCCGAGTCATTGGAAATGATGTGCCACCCGGCGTTCCTCGACGCGACGATCCTGCAGAGCAAATACTGCCACCCGCGCCTCGTCGAGCTGGATGTGTTGACCGCGCCGACGCTGAAAGCGGCGATCGCCGAACGCGGTTTTCTGTTGGGCTCCTTCCAGGATCTGTAACACCGCCGTTTACAGCATGGCGTGCGCCTTTTTCAGGCCGGTGTCTTCTTCAGGATCGGCGCCCTGAGGCAAGGGGGCCGCCTCTTGTGCTTCAGGCTGTGGCTCGTCGACCTCGGGCGCCGCTTCCGGCGGCGGCATGGTGTCGTGAATGATCTGCTCATCGAAGGTCGGATTGAGCGCCGGCGACAGCGGCGAGCTGGCGAGGCTGTCTGGCAGCGGGATGTGGGGCACCGGCGCGTCCTGCGCCAGCTGCGGTTCTTCCGCTTTCGCCGTGCGGCTGAGGGCCGCCAGCAGCACGCCGCACAGGGCGAAAAAGGCGTACAGGATATTGCCGCCCAGCGGTTCGATCAGCGCGCCGACCGCCAATGGCCCGATGCTGGCGCCGACGCCGAACGCCATCAGCAGACAGGCGGCCAGCGAGACGCGGCGTTCCGGCTCGATCAGATCGTTGGCCAGCGCCACCGCCAGCGGGTAGAGCGTAAATTGCAACATGCTGACGACGAACCCGACCGCCAGCAGCAGCGGGAAATCGATGTGCGGCAGCAGCGCCAGCGGCAGCGCCGCCACGATCAGCAAAATGGCGTTGAGGCGCATCAGCAACGGGCGATTATAGCGATCCGACAGCCAACTGAGCGGGAACTGCGCGATCAGCCCGGCGAAGATGGCCAGCGCCATGAACAGGCCGGTTTGCTGAGTGGTTAAGGATTGCAGGCTGGCGTAGACCGGCGCCAGGCCGTAAAACGAGCCCACCACCATGCCGATCACCAGCGTGGTGGCCAGCACCTTGGGAATGGCCCCGACAAAGTAACGCAGCTCCATCGGGGCCGGCGACATGTGGCGCGCATTAGTGCGGGTGGTAAGCGCGATCGGCACCAGACAAAGCGCGAAGCACAGCGCGATCACCAGCAGCGTGGTGATGCCCAGGTTGCTCTGCAGCATCAGCACGATCTGGCCCAGCGACATGCCAAGATAGGTCGCCGCCATATAGAAGCCGAACACCATGCCGCGCTGGTTGGATTCCGCCTGGTCGTTCAGCCAGCTTTCCAGCACCATATACTGGCACATCATGCACAACCCGATCACCAGACGCAGCGCAACCCAGGCGGGAATGAACGCCGTCAGGCCGTGCCCCAGCACCGCAGCGGTGATGATGCCGGCGCAGGCCACGTAGGCGCGGATATGCCCGACGCGGGCGATGAGAAAGTGGCCGACCTTGCCGCCGATCACCAACCCGATGTAGTTGGCGGCGATGATGGCACCGATCAGCGCGCTGCTGACGTGGATGGAGGTCAGCCGCAGCGAGACGTAGGTGGTGAGCAGGCCCGAGCCCAACAGCAGCAGCAGGGTGGTGGTGTACAACGGCAAGAATACGCCCAACGTTTTTTTCACGCTATCATCCTAATCTCTTCTGGTGCGCCCTGAGGCCGCCGCAGCGTGCCGCCTCCGTGATGTTCCTTGTGCTGGTGCGCCGCCGCTTGATGGGGCGCTTCTTTTGATACTAGCAGCTTGGCCGGGCGCTTAAAACCGCACCTCCTGCGAGACGCTGCGCATTTCCACGCGCCAGCCGCTGCAGCGCCTTGATAAATGCTACTATCGGGCGCATATATCTGAATTCGCAAGGGAGGGGTTATGAGTGAAAACCAACTGCGCCGGCTCAGCGTGCTGGCAGGGGAGAAACTGAAGGCTCAGGGCCGCTGGATCACCTGCGCGGAATCCTGCACCGGCGGCGGCATCGCCAAGGCCATTACCGATATCGCCGGCAGCTCCGCCTATTTCGATCGCGGTTTCGTCACCTACAGCAATGCGGCGAAACATGATCTGCTGGGGGTGAGCGAAGCGACGTTGGCGGCGCACGGCGCGGTCAGCGAAGAGGTGGTGCGCGAGATGGCCATAGGGGCGCTGCGGGCGGCGCAGGCCGATCTGGCGCTGTCGGTGAGCGGCATCGCCGGCCCGGACGGCGGCAGCGCGGAAAAGCCGGTCGGCACCGTGTGGTTCGGCTTCGCCGGCAGCGATGGCCGGGGGCTGTCGCGCAAGATGCAATTCGAGGGCGACCGCGACGCGGTGCGGCTGCAGGCGACGATTTTCGCGCTGCAAACCGCCATCGACGAATTTTTGTAAATTAGGCTTGATACTGTATGACCATACAGTATAATTAGTGACATTTCCTGCACAACATACATTCAGTGGCAGTGTGGGGTAACACCGGCATTGCGAAACGAAGGAGCAAAAATGGCTATTGATGAGAACAAGCAAAAGGCGTTAGCTGCGGCACTGGGCCAGATTGAGAAACAGTTCGGCAAAGGCTCCATCATGCGCCTGGGTGAAGACCGCTCCATGGACGTGGAAACGATCTCCACCGGCTCACTGTCACTCGATATCGCTCTGGGCGCCGGCGGCCTGCCAATGGGCCGCATCGTCGAAATTTACGGCCCGGAATCCTCCGGTAAAACCACTCTGACGCTGCAGGTGATCGCCGCCGCGCAGCGCGAAGGCAAAACCTGTGCGTTCATCGATGCCGAGCACGCGCTGGATCCTATCTATGCGAAAAAGCTGGGCGTCGATATCGACAACCTGCTGTGCTCCCAGCCGGACACCGGCGAGCAGGCGCTGGAAATCTGTGATGCGCTGACCCGCTCCGGCGCGGTTGACGTCATCATCGTCGACTCCGTGGCGGCGCTGACGCCGAAGGCGGAAATCGAAGGTGAAATCGGCGATTCGCACATGGGGTTGGCGGCGCGCATGATGAGCCAGGCCATGCGTAAGCTGGCCGGCAACCTGAAAAACGCCAATACCCTGCTGATCTTCATCAACCAGATCCGTATGAAAATTGGTGTGATGTTCGGCAACCCGGAAACCACGACCGGCGGTAACGCCCTGAAGTTCTACGCTTCGGTGCGTCTGGATATCCGTCGTATCGGCGCCATCAAAGAAGGCGACGAAGTGGTGGGCAGCGAAACCCGCGTGAAAGTGGTGAAGAACAAAATCGCTGCGCCGTTCAAACAGGCTGAGTTCCAAATCATGTACGGCGAAGGCATCAACAGCCGTGGCGAACTGGTCGATCTGGGCGTGAAGCACAAGATGATCGAAAAAGCCGGCGCCTGGTACAGCTATAACGGCGAGAAGATCGGTCAGGGCAAGGCGAATGCCTGTAACTTCCTGAAAGAAAACCCGGCTATCGCCGCCGAGCTGGATAAGAAGCTGCGCGACCTGCTGCTGCACAGCGGCGGTGAGCTGGTGGCTGCCTCCGGTGACGACTTCGAAGATGACGAAGCGGAAACCAGCGAGCAGTTCTAATCGCTGAAGATGTGCGCCGCCGTTTATGTGGCGCATATCCTCTGAATTCAGGCTTGAATGATGAATGACTTGCTAAGCCGCGCCATGCGCCTGCTGTCGCAACGCGATCATAGTGAAGCTGAACTGCGCCGCAAACTTGCGGCGCAGCCGTTTGTGGCGAAAGCCCGGTTTGGCGGCAAGGGGCCGCATGCGCCGACATCGCCGACGGTGGCCGAAGAGCCGGTGGATCCTGCGCTGATCGATCAGGTTATCGTCTACTGTTACCAGCACAACTGGCTGGACGATAAGCGTTTTGCCCACAGCTACATCGGCAGCCGCAGCCGCAGCCGCAAAGGTTATGGCGCGCAGCGCATCCGCAGCGAACTGATGCAAAAGGGCGTGGATAAAGCGCTGGTGCAGGACGCGCTGGCGGAATGCGATATCGACTGGTGCGAACAGGCGAAACAGGTGGCGCAGCGAAAATTTGGCGATGCGTTGCCAACCGACTGGAAAGAGAAAGCCAAAGTGCAGCGTTATCTGCTCTATCGCGGCTTCTTCCAGGAAGAAATTCAGTCAATTTACCGTGATTTTGCGCAATGAGCGCACACGGGGTTTTACTTCCCTCTGAAGAAAATTTATCTTATCCCCACTTTTTGTTCGTGAGCTGGTTGTCATCGTCGGGATGACGCGCCACCGGCTCACGTGTCGTTATTCTAGCCTTTCCAGGAAAATTATGAGCAAGAGCACCGCTGAGATCCGTCAAGCGTTTCTCGATTTCTTTCATAGTAAGGGTCATCAGGTTGTAGCAAGTAGCTCCCTGGTGCCTAACAATGATCCGACATTGCTGTTTACCAATGCCGGCATGAACCAATTTAAGGATGTTTTCCTGGGGCTCGACAAACGCGCCTATTCCCGCGCCACCACCTCGCAGCGCTGCGTGCGCGCAGGCGGCAAGCATAACGACCTGGAAAACGTCGGTTATACCGCTCGTCACCACACCTTCTTTGAAATGCTGGGCAACTTCAGCTTCGGCGATTACTTCAAGCACGATGCTATCAGCTACGCGTGGGAACTGCTGACCGGTGAAAACTGGTTCAACCTGCCGAAAGAGAGACTGTGGGTCACCGTGTATGAAACCGATGACGAAGCATTCGACATCTGGCAGAAGCAAATCGGCGTACCGGCCGAGCGCATTATCCGCATCGGCGACAACAAGGGTGCGCCTTTCGCTTCCGATAACTTCTGGCAGATGGGCGACACCGGTCCATGCGGCCCGTGCACCGAGATTTTCTACGATCACGGCGATCACATCTGGGGCGGCCCTCCAGGCAGCCCGGAAGAAGACGGCGACCGTTACATCGAGATCTGGAACATCGTTTTCATGCAGTTCAACCGTCAGTCCGACGGCACCATGCTGCCGCTGCCGAAACCTTCGGTGGATACCGGCATGGGTCTGGAACGCATCGCGGCGGTGTTGCAGCATGTGAACTCCAACTATGAGATCGACCTGTTCCGCACCCTGATCGCCGCCGTGGCGAAAGTGACCGGCGCGAACGATCTGGACAACAAATCTCTGCGCGTTATTGCCGACCACATCCGTTCCTGCGCTTTCCTGGTGTCTGACGGCGTGATCCCCTCTAACGAAAACCGCGGCTACGTGCTGCGTCGCATCATTCGTCGCGCGATCCGCCATGGCAACATGCTGGGCGCGAAAGATACCTTCTTCTACAAGCTGGTAGCGCCGCTGATCGAAGTGATGGGCCCGGCGGCCGACGAGCTGAAACGCCAGCAATCGCTGGTGGAACAGGTGCTGAAAACCGAAGAGGAGCAGTTTGCCCGCACGCTGGAGCGTGGTCTGGCGCTGCTGGACGAAGAGCTGGCCAAGCTGCAGGGTGATACTCTGGACGGCGAAACCGCTTTCCGTCTGTACGATACCTACGGTTTCCCGGTCGATCTGACCGCTGACGTCTGCCGCGAACGCGGTCTGAAAGTCGACGAAGCGGGCTTTGAAGAAGCGATGGAAGCACAGCGTCGCCGCGCGCGCGAATCCAGCGGCTTCGGCGCCGACTACAACAGCCTGATCCGCGTGGACGGCAGCAGCCAGTTCAGCGGCTACGATCACGACGAGCAGCAGGCGACGGTCATCGCACTGTTCCGCGACGGCCAGCCTGTCGATCAGATCAACGCCGGCGAAGAGGCGGTGGTGGTGCTGGACGAGACGCCGTTCTACGGTGAATCCGGCGGCCAGGTCGGCGATAAAGGCGTGCTGAAAGCCGCCGGCGCCGAGTTTGTGGTCAACGACACCCAGAAATACGGTCAGGCTATCGGCCATCAAGGCAAGCTGGCGCAAGGTTCGCTGAAGCTGAACGATCGCGTGGACGCGCAGATCGACACTGAGCGCCGCAACAGCATCCGTCTGAACCACTCCGCGACCCACCTGCTGCACGCCGCGCTGCGCCAAACGTTGGGCGAGCACGTTGCGCAGAAAGGCTCTCTGGTTAACGACAAATACCTGCGCTTCGACTTCTCGCATTTTGAAGCGATGAAGCCGGAACAAATTCGCGCGGTGGAAGATCTGGTTAACCAGCAGGTGCGTCGTAACCTGCCGGTGCAGACCGAGCTGATGGCGTTGGAAGATGCCAAAGAGAAGGGGGCGATGGCGCTGTTCGGCGAGAAGTACGACGACAACGTGCGCGTGCTGACCATGGGCGACTTCTCCACCGAGCTGTGCGGCGGCACCCACGCCAGCCGCACCGGTGATATCGGCCTGTTCCGCATTCTGAGCGAATCGGGCACCGCGGCGGGCATCCGCCGTATTGAAGCGGTGACCGGCGCTGGCGCTATCGCTACGCTGCATCAGCAAAGCGATTTGTTGCAAGACGTTGCTCAGTTGGTGAAGGGCGACAGCAACAACCTGACCGATAAAGTGCGCTCGGTGCTCGATCGCACGCGCGCGCTGGAAAAAGAACTGCAGCAGCTGAAAGATCAGCAGGCGGCGCAGGAAAGCGCGTCGCTGTCCAG
Source organism: Serratia sp. BNK-33-b (assembly GCF_048684565.1). Classification (NCBI taxonomy): domain Bacteria; kingdom Pseudomonadati; phylum Pseudomonadota; class Gammaproteobacteria; order Enterobacterales; family Yersiniaceae; genus Serratia; species Serratia sp. BNK-33-b. The sequence goes on along the minus strand of NZ_JBLQTZ010000001.1, from coordinate 4,034,215 downwards.
CCAGGCGAAAGTGGTTAACGGCGTGAAGCTGTTGGTCAGCCAGTTGGACAATGTCGAAGCCAAAATGCTGCGCACCATGGTGGATGACCTGAAAAATCAATTGGGTTCGGCCATTATCGTGTTGGCGACGACGGCTGATGACAAAGTCAGCCTGGTCGCGGGCGTGACCAAGGATCTGACTGACCGCGTGAAAGCTGGCGAGTTGATCGGCAACGTGGCGCAGCAGGTCGGCGGCAAGGGCGGTGGTCGCCCTGATATGGCGATGGCGGGGGGGACGGATATCAACGCCCTGCCAGCGGCGTTAAACAGCGTAGAAGCCTGGGTGGCCTCAAAGCTGTGAACATAAATAAATAGCACGGACAAACGCCATAATACTTTGTTGATTATGGCGTTTTTATACTGTGCTAACACAATTTAGTTACAATTGCGGGAACAAAGTTTTTCTGGTCGGCTAAACTTACCATTATCTGAGGTGGGACCAAGTCTGCTTACACTTATTGTGGATTGCGCGGCTTACGTTTTCACCACATATGATGGATAATGACGGGGAAACTGAGAGACCCGACTCTTTTAATCTTTCAAGGAGCAAAGAATGTTAATTCTGACTCGTCGAGTTGGTGAAACCCTCATGATTGGCGATGAGGTTACGGTCACTGTGCTAGGGGTAAAAGGCAACCAGGTGCGTATTGGTGTGAACGCCCCCAAAGAGGTTTCAGTTCACCGTGAAGAAATCTATCAGCGCATTCAGGCAGAGAAGTCTCAGCAGACGACTTACTGATTCCGAAGCAGCGTCTCGTTGCCAGACGAGACGCTACTGCATCGTTTTACCCACTTCTTTCGTTCTCCCTCTTCTTTTTCGTGATTATTTTCCCGGTGAGTTTCCTGCTTTATTGCTGCAGACGTTGCGGTTGCCTGTTGATAAAACGCCCTTTTTGCCGTGAAATCGCCCATGTTGGGTGCGAATTGTGCAAACGCGCATGAGTTGGGAAAAATTGTTTGACTTAAAAGTCGGAGAAAGTAATATGTGCGCCACGCAGTGCCGATGAGCTTCTCCAAAGCAAGTCAGGCACAATTCGAAAGAAGCGTATGGTGAGGTGGCCGAGAGGCTGAAGGCGCTCCCCTGCTAAGGGAGTATGCGGTCAAAAGCTGCATCCGGGGTTCGAATCCCCGCCTCACCGCCATTTGCATCCGTAGCTCAGCTGGATAGAGTACTCGGCTACGAACCGAGCGGTCGGAGGTTCGAATCCTCCCGGATGCACCATATTTTGCAGTATGGTGGGGTAGTAACAACGTACCATACGGTATCAAAAAAGAATTCCTGTGCATCCGTAGCTCAGCTGGATAGAGTACTCGGCTACGAACCGAGCGGTCGGAGGTTCGAATCCTCCCGGATGCACCATTCTTCAAGTCTGGCTTTATTAGCAAAGCCGGCACGCGGTAAAAATAGTAATGCATCCGTAGCTCAGCTGGATAGAGTACTCGGCTACGAACCGAGCGGTCGGAGGTTCGAATCCTCCCGGATGCACCATCTAAGAGAAGCCCGCCTTAGCGGGTTTTTGCTTTTCTGTTATTCGTGAAACAGGCAAGCGGCAAAAACAGTCATGCATCCGTAGCTCAGCTGGATAGAGTACTCGGCTACGAACCGAGCGGTCGGAGGTTCGAATCCTCCCGGATGCACCATGTTTAACTCCCCGTATCGCGAAGAGAAATCTGCAAGCGGGTGGGAGAAAGGAAAGTGTCCTTGGGGAGGATAACGTTGCTTTAGCAACGGCCCGCAGGGTGAGGCGTTGACCCCGAATCATCCTCCCGGATGCACTATCTAAGAGAAACCCGCCAAGGCGGGTTTTTCGCTTTTCAGCATTTAGCCATTCTCTCTTCACCCCTTTCCTTCTTTGCACCCGATCGATCACAGCACATTCCGCTATGACGCAGTCAGCGACAACCCAACGGCTTTACGCTAAAGTAGTTTTCTTTCCTCAACGATCATGGAGTAACGATGTACGACCGCTATCAGGGTCTTATTTTCGACATGGACGGCACGATTCTGGACACCGAGCCAACGCACCGCAAAGCGTGGAGTGAAGTGCTGTCGCGTTATGGCATGACGTTTGATGAAGCGGCTATGGTGGCGCTGAGTGGTTCACCGACCTGGCGCATCGCTCAGGCGATTATCGCCAGCCACCAGGCCGATCTCGATCCCCATCATCTGGCCGCGGAGAAAACCCGCGCGGTGGAGGCGATGCTGTTGGACAGCGTGCGCCCGTTGCCGCTGATCGAGGTGGTAAAATCCTATCACGGTCGCCGTCCGATGGCGGTCGGTACCGGCAGCGAGCACCGCATGGCGGAAATGCTGCTGCGTCATCTCGGCCTGTTCAACTGCTTCGACGCGATCGTCGGTGCGGACGACGTACAGCGCCATAAACCGGAGCCGGACACCTTCCTACGCTGCGCCGAACTTATCGGCGTGCCGCCGGAAAAGTGCGTGGTGTTTGAAGACGCCGAGTTCGGCATCCAGGCGGCAAAAAGCGCCGGTATGGACGTGGTAGACGTTCGCACGCTGTGAGTAGTACGCTAGCCGTAATATCGTTATTTGGCAGCAGCTTCCTTAGTGCGACGCTGCTGCCGGGAAATTCAGAAATCGTTCTGGTCGCTTTGCTGACCCAGAGTCGCGTCTCGCCGGAATTGCTGGTGCTGGCCGCGACCCTGGGCAACACGCTGGGCGGCTTGACCAATGTCATTATCGGGCGCCTGTTACCGGCGTTGAAACCACAGCGGGGGCTGGCAACGGCGCTCGGGTGGCTGCAACGCTTCGGCCCGGCTGCGCTGTTGCTCAGCTGGGTGCCGGTGGTGGGCGATTTGTTGTGCGTGTTGGCAGGTTGGCTGCGCATGCCCTGGGGCTCTGTCGCGCTGTTTCTGTGTATCGGAAAGGCGCTGCGTTACATCGTTTTGACTATGATAACGGTACAGGGCATCGCCTGGTGGCAGTAACCAAGTGAATATAACTCAATATTCTCTCGGGTGCGGATTCAGTATGCTTACGAGTTATTGTTTTTAGAAGCGGGAGGTCAATTTGATCCCGGACGTATCACAGGCGCTTTCTTGGTTGGAAGCCCATCCTCAGGCATTAAAAGGCATTCGTCGCGGCATCGAGCGTGAAACGCTGCGAGTCACGCCGAACGGCACCTTGGCGACTACCGGGCATCCGGAAAAGCTGGGGGCGGCATTGACGCACCACTGGATCACCACGGATTTCGCCGAGGCGCTGTTAGAGTTCATTACGCCGGTTGATGACAATATCGATCACCTGCTGACGTTCCTGCGCGATATTCATCGCTACGTAGCGCGCAATATTGGCGATGAGCGCATGTGGCCGCTCAGCATGCCGTGCTTTATCGAAGCCGAGCAGGATATTGAGCTGGCGCAGTTCGGTTCGTCGAACATCGGCCGCATGAAGACGCTGTACCGCGAAGGGCTGAAGAATCGCTATGGCGCGTTGATGCAGACCATTTCCGGCGTGCACTACAACTTCTCGCTGCCGCTGGAGTTTTGGCAGGCCTGGGCTGGCGTGCAGGACGCAGAAAGCGGTAAAGAGCAGATCTCGGCGGGGTATTTCCGCCTGATCCGCAACTATTACCGTTTCGGTTGGGTGATCCCGTATCTGTTCGGCGCATCGCCGGCCATTTGTTCTTCGTTCCTCAAAGGTCGCGAGACCACTCTGCCGTTCGAACGCACCGAGCAGGGGATGTGCTACCTGCCGTACGCCACCTCGCTGCGTCTGAGCGATCTGGGTTACACCAACAAGTCGCAGAGTAATCTGGGCATCACCTTCAACGATCTGCACAGCTATGTGGCCGGTTTGAAGCGGGCGATCGTTACGCCTTCCGAAGAGTTCGCCAAGCTGGGCGTGAAAGAGGGTGACCGCTACCTGCAGTTGAACAGTAACGTGCTGCAAATCGAAAACGAGCTGTATGCGCCGATCCGGCCGAAGCGCGTGACCAAAAGCGGCGAGACGCCGTCAGACGCGCTGCTGCGCGGCGGTATCGAATACATCGAAGTGCGTTCGCTGGATATCAACCCGTTCTCGCCGATCGGCGTGGATGCGGTGCAGGCGCGTTTCCTGGATCTGTTCCTGGTGTGGTGCGCGCTGGCCGATGCGCCGGAGATGAGCAGCGATGAACTGCTGTGCACGCGCAAGAACTGGAACCGGGTGATTCTGGAAGGGCGCAAGCCGGGCCAGACCATCGGCATCGGCTGTGGCGCCAGCCATGAACCGCTGGAAAACGTGGGCAAGGCGCTGTTCGCCGATCTGCGTCGGGTGGCGGAAGTGTTGGACGGCGAAGCCGGCAACCGTCAATACCAGCAGGTGTGCGATGAGCTGGTCGCCGCATTTGACGACCCTGAGCTGACCTTCTCCGCGCGCATTCTGAAGGCGATGAAGGCGGAAGGCACCGGGCGCGTCGGTCTGCAGCTGGCGGAGCAGTATCGCCAGACATTGCTGGAAGAGCCGTTGGAAATCCTGAACGAAGACGAGCTGGATAAAGAGCGGGAAGCCTCTTGGCAGCGTCAACGCGACATAGAAGCCAATGATACGCTAAGCTTTGAAGCGTTCCTGAAGCAAAACGGCGGAAGCTGAAAAAGAAAAAGGCCACATCAATGTGGCCAAATATGCATCTCTGATGACAGGGATGATGATAACAAATGCGCGTCTTTCACATACTCAGACTCGCAGGGTTGGAAAAGGTTTCCCGGTTAGGAAAAAAAGTTTCGAAATAAATGCTCTTTTACGAGGAGGTAGCGAAATGCCATTGCTGGATAGCTTTACCGTCGATCATACCCGTATGGCAGCCCCGGCTGTCCGCGTTGCGAAAACCATGAAAACGCCTCATGGCGATACCATCACGGTATTTGATCTGCGCTTTTGCCGCCCGAACCTGGAAGTGATGCCCGAACGCGGCATTCACACGCTGGAACACCTGTTCGCCGGCTTTATGCGCGACCACCTGAACGGCCAGGGCGTGGAGATTATCGACATCTCCCCAATGGGCTGCCGCACCGGTTTCTACATGAGCCTGATCGGCGTGCCGGAAGAGCAGCGCGTTGCCGATGCCTGGAAAGCGGCGATGGCCGACGTGCTGAAAGTGACCGACCAGCGCAAGATCCCTGAGCTGAACGAGTACCAGTGTGGTACCTACCACATGCACTCGCTGGAAGAAGCGCAGGAAATCGCCAAGCACATTCTGGATAACGGCGTGGTGGTGAACCACAACGACGAACTGGCGCTGCCGAAAGAGAAGCTGCAGGAGCTGCATATCTGACCGTACGTTTCCCGCAGAAACAAAAAAGACGCGATTTCGCGTCTTTTTTACGTTCTGGCCGGCGGTCAGTGATGGCCGACGCTGGACTGCAGCGAGGTGATCGGCGTGACCCGCACCTGTTTGATCATGTTGCCCTGTACGTCGAGAATGTCGATATCGTAATGGCCGATACGCACCCGGGTGCCGATTTCGGGGATCTCTTCCAGTTCTTCCAGCAGCATACCGTTGACGGTACGGGCTTCATTGGCCGGCAAGGTCCAGTTGAAGGCCTTGTTCAGCTCCCGCACGTTGGCGGTGCCGTCGATCAAGACCGAACCGTCGCTCTGCGGCGTGACTTCTTCCGCCAGCGTCGGTGACATCGAGGTGGTGAAATCGCCGACGATCTCTTCGAGAATGTCTTCCACCGTGACCAGGCCCTGAATGTCGCCGTACTCGTCGACCACGATGCCGACCTTCTCTTTATTGCGCTGGAATTTCACCAGCTGCACGTTGAGCGGCGTGCCTTCCGGTACGAAGTAGATCTCATCGGCGGCGCGCAGCAGGTTCTCTTTGTTGAACTCTTTTTTCTCGGTCATCAAGCGATAGGCTTCGCGCACGCGCAGCATGCCGATCGCATCGTCCAGCGAGCTGCGATACAGCACGATGCGGCCGTGTGGCGAGTGGGTCAGCTGGCGCATGATTGACTTCCAGTCGTCGTTGACGTCGATGCCGACGATCTCGGTGCGCGGCACCATGATGTCGTTGACCGTCACCTTTTCCAGGTCCAGCACCGAGATCAGCATGTCCTGATTGCGGCGGGAGATCTGCGACTGGGATTCACGCACGATGGTGCGCAGCTCATCCTTGCTGACGGCGTCGCTGATGCGCACGTTGGTGCGAATGCCGAACAGGCGCAAGGTCAGGCTGGTGATGCCGTTGAGCAGCCAGACCAGCGGGAACATCACCTTTTGCAACGGCGCCAGCAGGACGCTGCTGGGGAAGGCGATGCGTTCCGGATAGAGCGCGGCGAAGGTTTTCGGCAGCACTTCGGCGAACAGCAGCACGGCGAAAGTCAGTATGCCGGTCGCAATCGCCACGCCCAGATCGCCATACAGCCGCATGCCGACGATGGTCGCCAGCGCCGAGGCAAGGATGTTGACCAGGTTGTTGCCGATCAGCACCAGGCCGATCAGCCGATCCGGTTTTTGCAGCAGCTTCTCCACCCGGCGCGCCGAGCGGTTGCCCTGTTTGGACAGGTGACGCAGGCGATAACGGTTGAGCGTCATCATGCCAGTTTCGGAAGCGGAGAAGTAAGCGGAGACCACGATCATGATCACCAGGATAATGATGAGGGTCCCCGTCGACACATGCTCCAATGCAGTATTCCTTATAGAGAGGGAGAATTGGACCGGGCTGGCCTAGCGCACCATCACCTGCTGAATCAGACGGCTGCCGAAGTAGGCGAGCGTCAGCAGAAAGGCGCCGGCGAAGCTGAACCAGACGACGCGGCGGCCGCGCCAGCCTTCATGGTAATGGCCCCACAACAGCACGATATACACGAACCAGGCCATGATCGACAGCACGGCTTTATGCACGTTCTCTTTGCTGAACAGGTTATCCATGTACAGCAGGCCGGTGCACAGGGTGAGCGTCAGCAGCACCACGCCGATCTGGGTGATATGGAACATCTTGCGCTCGATGCTCATCAGCGGCGGCATGTCGGCACTAAAGGTCAGCTTCTTGTTTTTCAACAGGTAGTCGAGCCAGGCGAGCTGTAAGGCGTAGAGTGCGGCGATGATCAGGGTGGCGTAAGAGAACAGCGCCAGGCCGATATGCACCATCAATTCCGGGCTGGCTTCCAGGTGAGTGATGAACTCGCCGGGCATGAAGCTGGCGAAGGCCAGATTGATCATCGCGAAGCTGTAGACGATCGGCAGCAGGAACCAGCCGCGATCGCGTGAAGCGACGAAGGTCATCACCGAACAGATGATCAGGCTGACGATAGAACCAATGTTCAGCAGGCTGAGATTCTGCCCGGCGCTGACGTCAAAGATGCGCTGCTGCAGCGCGATGGCGTGGCAAATCAGCGCCACCACCGCCGAGACGAGGGCGAGCCGACGGTATGCGCTGTTCTTCCGCAACAAGCTGGGAATGATCAGTCCAAGGCTGAGCAGGTAGGCCATCAAAGCCACAATGGAGAAAACTGGCATAGCGTTTAATTTTGCTTCGGCGTGGTTAATTGGAGTGTCAGTATAGCGTTGCGCGCGTTTCACTCCAACCTATCTCCAACGCTGAGGCAGAGATCCTGCGCGCTTCGTGTTATCATCGGCGCAATTGTGTCGCCGGAGCGGCCTGTCATTACACGTTGAGCATGAGACGATGTTTGAAAATTTAACCGATCGATTGTCGCGCACGTTGCGCAATATCAGCGGCCGCGGGCGGCTGACCGAAGAGAATATCAAGGAAACCCTGCGTGAAGTGCGTATGGCATTGCTGGAAGCGGACGTTGCGCTGCCGGTGGTGCGCGACTTCATCAACCGCGTCAAAGAGAGCGCGGTTGGCCATGAAGTCAACAAGAGCCTGACGCCGGGGCAGGAGTTCGTCAAGATCGTCAAAGGCGAGCTGATCGCCGCGATGGGCGAAGTCAACACCGAGCTGAATCTGGCGGCTCAGCCGCCGGCCGTGGTGCTGATGGCGGGCCTGCAGGGCGCCGGTAAAACCACCAGCGTCGGTAAGCTCGGCAAGTTCCTGAAAGAAAAACAGAAGAAGAAAGTGTTGGTGGTTTCCGCGGACGTTTATCGCCCGGCGGCGATCAAACAGCTGGAAACGCTGGCGGAAGGCGTCGGCATCGACTTCTTCCCGTCTGACGTCAAAGAAAAACCGATCGACATCGTCAATCGCGCGCTGCAACAGGCCAAGCTGAAGTTCTACGATGTCCTTATTGTCGATACCGCCGGCCGTCTGCACGTTGACGAAGCGATGATGGACGAGATCAAACAGGTGTACGCGGCGATCAAGCCGGTGGAAACCCTGTTCGTGGTCGACGCCATGACCGGCCAGGACGCCGCCAATACCGCCAAGGCGTTTAACGAAGCGCTGCCGCTGACCGGCGTGGTGCTGACCAAGGTCGACGGCGATGCGCGCGGCGGTGCGGCGTTGTCCATCCGCCATATCACCGGCAAGCCGATCAAGTTCCTCGGCGTCGGCGAGAAGACCGAAGCGCTGGAGCCGTTTTACCCGGATCGCGTGGCATCGCGCATCCTGGGCATGGGCGACGTGCTGTCGCTGATCGAAGATATCGAAAGCAAGGTCGACCGCGAGCAGGCGGAGAAGCTGGCCAACAAGCTGAAGAAGGGTGACGGTTTCGATCTGACCGACTTCCTGGAGCAGCTCAAGCAGATGCGCAACATGGGCGGCATGGCCAACATGCTGAGCAAGCTGCCGGGCGCCGGCCAACTGCCGGACAACGTCAAGTCGCAGATGGACGACAAAGTGCTGGTGCGCATGGAGGCGATCATCAACTCGATGACGCTGAAAGAGCGCGCCAAACCGGAAATCATCAAGGGCTCGCGCAAGCGCCGCATCGCGATGGGGGCCGGTATGCAGGTGCAGGACGTCAACCGCTTGCTGAAGCAGTTCGACGAAATGCAGCGTATGATGAAGAAGATGAAGAAAGGCGGTATGGCGAAGATGATGCGCGGCATGAAAGGCATGATGCCGCCGGGCTTCCCAGGCCGCTGACGGGCCCCCGCACGCTGAGTGCGGGCGCTTTCAGCATTCGCCGTTCGCGGTGAAAACCGCCCGAAATTTGACAGGCTGCAAAAGTTGTCCCCTGCGATCGACGCTTTAGATTGCTTTTTGCGCCAAAATGAGTAAAATTTTCGGGCTTTTTATATTGCAACCGGGCCCCGTCCCTCAATGGGGCCCGGCTGTTTTATTAACTAAAGAGGATGTTATGGTAACAATTCGTTTGGCACGTGGCGGCGCTAAAAAGCGTCCGTTCTATCAAGTAGTAGTGACCGACAGCCGCAACGCTCGTGATGGTCGTTTCATCGAGCGCGTAGGCTTCTTCAACCCGATCGCTTCCGGTCAGGCTGAAGCACTGCGTCTGGACCTGGACCGCATCGAGCACTGGGTTGGTCTGGGTGCAACCGTTTCTGATCGCGTTCACGCGCTGATCAAAGACGCTAAGAAAGCAGCTTAATCTGTCGCGGTGGTGGCAATGAGCAAGCAACTCAAACCGGTAGCGCCTAAGCAGCCGATTGTACTCGGTAAAATGGGGTCCGCTTACGGCATTCGTGGTTGGCTCAGAGTGTTTTCATCCACCGAGAACGCCGAAAGCATTTTTGACTATCAGCCGTGGTTTATCCAGCAGGCGGGTCAGTGGCAGCATATCGAGTTGGAAGACTGGAAGCGCCACAGTCAGGATCTGATCATCAAGGTCAAAGGCATTGACGATCGGGACGCGGCGAATCTGCTGACTAATCGCGAGATTATGGTGGATTCTGAGCAACTTCCTCCGCTGGAGGGTGACGATTACTACTGGAAAGACCTGATGGGCTGCCAGGTAGTCACCACCGCCGGCTACGAGCTGGGTAAAGTCATCGATATGATGGAAACCGGCTCGAACGATGTGATGGTTGTGAAAGCGAACCTGAAAGATGCGTTCGGCATGAAGGAGCGGTTGATTCCGTTTCTTCATGGGCAGGTTATCAAGAAAGTCGATCTCACTGCCCGCGTGATTGAGGCAGATTGGGATCCTGGTTTTTGACCCCCGGATCAAACGGTCGAAGCAAGTGGAATAACGGTAAGGGGATTGGCTTGTGTTCATCGGTATTGTAAGCCTGTTTCCTGAGATGTTCCGCGCTATCACCGATTACGGGGTGACTGGCCGGGCAGTAAAAAATGGCCTGCTGAGCGTGCAGTGTTGGAGTCCGCGCGACTTCACCTACGACCGGCATCGTACCGTGGACGATCGCCCTTACGGCGGCGGCCCGGGAATGCTGATGATGGTGCAACCTTTACGGGAAGCCATTCATGCGGCGAAAGCAGCGGCAGGCGAGGGAGCAAAGGTGATTTATCTGTCACCTCAGGGGCGCAAGCTGGATCAAACCGGCGTGTGCGAACTGGCGGCCAATCAGAAGATGATTCTGGTGTGCGGCCGTTACGAAGGGATAGACGAGCGCGTAATCCAAACCGAAATTGACGAAGAATGGTCAATCGGCGATTACGTTCTCAGCGGCGGGGAACTGCCGGCGATGACCCTGATTGATTCAGTCGCCCGTTTCATACCGGGTGTGCTGGGCCATCAGGCCTCAGCGGAGGAAGACTCCTTCGCCGACGGATTGCTGGACTGCCCGCACTATACCCGCCCCGAGGTGTTGGAAGGAATGGAAGTACCGCCGGTTCTGCTGTCGGGCAACCATGCCGAGATACGTCGCTGGCGCTTAAAGCAGTCGCTGGGCCGAACCTGGCTTAGAAGACCTGAACTTCTAGAAAGCCTAGCTCTGACTGACGAGCAAGCGGTGTTGCTGGCTGAGTTCCAACGGGAACATCAGACCAGGCAACAGGACTATGAAGGAAGCGTCTGACATCAGACGGGACCGATATATCAGTTTACCTAGGGTAAGAGACATATTATGAGCAACATTATTAAGCAACTTGAACAAGAGCAGATGAAACAAGACGTACCTGCATTCCGTCCGGGTGATTCCGTGGAAGTGAAGGTATGGGTCGTTGAAGGTAGCAAAAAACGTCTGCAGGCATTCGAGGGCGTGGTTATCGCTATCCGTAACCGCGGTCTGCACTCTGCATTCACTGTTCGTAAGATTTCCAACGGCGAAGGTGTTGAGCGCGTATTCCAGACTCACTCCCCAGTAATCGACAGCATTACTGTTAAACGTCGTGGTGCCGTTCGTAAAGCTAAACTGTACTACCTGCGTGAACGTACTGGTAAGGCTGCTCGTATCAAAGAGCGTCTGAACCGCGTTAACTAACGCTGCATCCAAAAGTTAATAGTTATCAGGGGTTGGCATTGTGCCAACCCCTTTTTTTTATCTGAAAAATCTATCACGTTGCATTTGAGAGGCTTAGCTGCCTGGCCGTGACATTAAAAAGCCTCCGTCAGCGGGCTTTTGGCATTACAGCGCGGCGGCGCTTTGTTTATGTTGATTTTCCGGCGGGTGCGGCTGCGCCGGGACAATGTCATCGCCAGGTTTGACTATCACCCGTGCAACGGACTCGTGCGTGGCGAACGTGCAACTGCAATTGATGTTGCGGCATTGATGGTAACGCTCTTTGGTCGACTCGCTCAAATAGCGGCTGGAGCGAGTGTGGGCCACGTGACCGCATAGTGGACAGTGCATCATAAGAACCCCCTTGAACAAATTAAGTGAAATTGGTGTGGCATCATCCTTTGGCGAGCGAACTCGTCATCATGAGGCAATGCCTTGCAAGCACAGTGCGCGTTCCATGGCGCGTCGCTGTTCCAGCCCTTTGTTTTTCTTTCCGTTTACGTAAACCCAGCGTGGCAGCTGATCGCAGGCCTGCCGCCACTGGCGCTGTTGCAGCAGCGCGACCAGCGTAGAGCGGCAGGCTGCGCTGACGCCCACATTGAAGGCGAAAGCGATCACCGCATCATAGGTTTGTTGCGAGAGCGTATCCGGCAGGCAGGTGGCCATGCCGCGCTCGGTGCGGCGAACATCGTCGACCAAATCCATCGCGGCTTTGCGTTCATCGATCGCTTTACCAGGGATGACGCCAGCGGTGTGCCCAATGCCATGCGTCCACACCCCGGCGCTGCACTGGTAAGGCGACAGGCGGCAACCTTCGAGATCGGCGATCAGCCTGAGACCGGCTTCTGAGGTTTGCAGCTCGCCAAATGACGGCAACAGCACGGCGATGGCCAAAACGGCGGCGACGCTGCAGCGCTTAACGGTTGCACTCATCGTAAATGTTCCTCCGAGATGTCGCATTGCGCTCAATGGCCTTCAAGATCTGCAGGCTTTTACGTCGGTAGTACCAGTTCACCAGAAACGTGCCGATGCCTACCGCCGCACCGACTAAAAAGGCAATGTCCTGCGGAGACAGCTTGCCGAGCCAGGCGAGAAACAGCGCCATGGCGTAGGTGATGAATGAGGTGATTTTCTCCATAGCCTTATGCTCGCTTCGTTTACAGAATCTCGGGAGCCGGAGGCATCGATGCGTGAGAGCTCGCTATCGATATCCATCATGCTCCTGGTCTGTATGATAATTACTGTATATGCATACAGTATTAAGCTATTTGCTAAAGTCGTCAATGGGTGGGATGAATATTTTTAGCAGATTGTGCAAAAGAGGGCGGCCGGCATAAAAAAAGCCCATCAATGATGGGCTTCGAGAAATAATGGGGGGATATTATAGGCCGTAGACCAGCGTGACCGAGGTCGTCGTGTCGGTGTTCTTCGGCGCCGAGGCCGGCGGTTTGCTGTTGTAGGTCACGGTGTAAGCTACGCGCAATGAGAAGCGATCGTTGATCGCCACGTTCAACGCGCTTTCCGAGTTCAGCGTGGTTTCTTCGTTCGCCAGCGCGGAAACGCCCTGAATGAACTTGGTGTTATCGGTCAACTGATAGGAATAGTTGGCCGCACCATAGGCTAGCCCCTTTGTTGCACGGCCGCCGCCATGGTACTCGTCATGGCGCACGCCGGGACCGAATTCCACCCGCAGGTCACTGAGCGGCCCGTTAAGGAGCTGACGGCCGTAGCCGCCGGTCAGCGTGGAGCGTGAGTCGTAACCGTTGAAACGGTCACTCAGCCAGCTGGCCTGACCGAACAGGTAGTTGCGATCGGTCAGGTTATAGCGCGTACGGCCACCGGCCTGGTATTTTTCGGACGAGCGCACGTTGGAGGAGGTGGTGTTGTTGGCCGCCCCCCACAGGCTGTACGCCGCGTCGCTATTGAACCAGGTCATGTTGGTGTTGGCCAACAGGGTGGAGCTCTGCGAGTTGCCTGACTGGGCGTTGTAGCCCGCCTGCACGTTGCCTTCGAACGGTTTCTTGGCGGTGGCCGGATCGTCCATCGCGGTGAAAAGCGTATTGTCGGCAAGGGCTGAAACACTGGTGAAAGTCGTTAAGCAGCAAATATACAGCGGAAAAGCGCGACGAGCGCGAGAAGAGAGCATCTTGGATCCAGTTGTTAAGGGGAATTATTGTTGATGACGGTCACATTATATCGGTTCATTTCGGCGACAAAAATAGCCGTCATTAGCTTAAGTTTTTAATTTTTATCCCTCATTTATTCGCTTTTCTTCTACTTAAAATCATCGCTTTTGGCGGCATTTCGTGCTGATCCTGCTTCGCACAGGCGTCGGTGCCGAGATCGGCGGCGTATCTTCGCTGTAAAATCATGTGTACAAATAAATTTACATATATTCATTTTTCTTAGACCGGGTGGCTAAGGTGTGGTGAAGGTTTTTTTGATTTATTAAATACATGTATTTACTGTATTTATATTGGTTTTTTCAACTCTTTTTCAAAGGTGATTTAATCAGGATAATTGCGGTAATTTTTTATTTACGGAAAATGGATTGAAAACTTTACATATCGTGATAGGGTAGAGCCCTGAAACGCTCAATGTTCCATTTCAACGCATAACGCCAAACGACAGGAATAGCATCATGCAAAAAGACGCGCTCAATAACGTACACATCAGTGCAGAACAGGTTCTCATCACGCCGGAGGAGCTGAAGAACCAGTTCCCGCTCAGCGCCGACGACGAAAATGAGATCGCCACTGCGCGCAACACTATCGCCAACATTTTGCAGGGGCGCGATCATCGCCTGTTGGTGGTGTGCGGGCCTTGTTCGATCCACGATCCGGACGCGGCGCTGGACTACGCCCGTCGTTTGAAAACCCTGGCGGCTGACTTGAGCGATCAGCTGTATATCGTTATGCGCGTCTACTTTGAAAAACCCAGAACCACTGTCGGCTGGAAAGGTTTGATCAACGATCCGTACATGGACGGTTCGTTTGACGTTGAAGCAGGCTTGCATATCGCGCGTCGCCTGTTGCTGGATTTAGTGGGCATGGGCTTACCTTTGGCTACCGAAGCGTTGGATCCGAACAGCCCGCAGTACCTGGGGGACTTGTTCAGCTGGTCGGCGATCGGTGCGCGCACCACCGAATCTCAGACCCACCGCGAAATGGCCTCCGGCCTGTCGATGCCGGTCGGCTTCAAAAACGGCACCGACGGCAGCTTGGGCACCGCCATCAACGCCATGCGCGCCGCCGCTATGCCGCACCGCTTCGTCGGCATCAACCAGGCAGGCCAGGTTTGCCTGCTGCAGACGCAGGGCAACCCGGACGGACACGTGATCCTGCGCGGCGGCAAAACCCCGAACTACAGCGCTGAGCACGTTGCGGCCTGTGAAAAACAGATGCTTGAGGCGGGACTCCATCCGTCCTTGATGATAGATTGCAGCCATGGCAACTCGAATAAAGACTATCGCCGTCAGCCGGCGGTTGCCGAGTCCGTGGTGGAGCAGATCAAGGCGGGTAACCGTTCGATCACCGGCATCATGCTGGAGAGCCATCTGCATGAGGGCAACCAGTCTTCCGAACAGCCGCGTGCAGACATGCGTTACGGGGTGTCCGTCACCGATGCCTGCATCAACTGGGAGAGCACGGAAACTCTGCTGCGTCATATGCATCAGGAACTCGGCGCTGCGCTGACGGCTCGCACGGGAGAAAAGTAAGTTATGGTGGCAGAACTGACCGCGCTGCGCGATCAAATCGATGAGGTGGATAAAGCGCTGCTGGATCTGCTGGCGAAACGCCTGCATCTGGTAGCGGAAGTGGGCGAAGTCAAAAGCCGTCATGGCCTGCCGGTTTACGTACCGGAGCGCGAAGCCGCGATGCTGGCCTCGCGTCGCCAGGAGGCGGAAAACCTCGGGGTGCCGCCGGATCTGATCGAGGACGTCTTGCGCCGCGTGATGCGCGAATCGTACGTCAGCGAGAATGATAAAGGCTTTAAAACTCTGTGTCCGCAGCTGCGGCCGATCGTCATCATCGGCGGCAACGGCCAGATGGGCCGGCTGTTCAACCGCTTGCTGACGCTGTCGGGTTATCAGGTCAGGGTATTGGATCAGGAAGATTGGCCGCAGGCGGAACAGCTGCTGGCAGACGCCGGCATGGTGATCGTCAGCGTGCCGATCCATGTGACCGAGCAGGTGATAAGCCGCCTGCCGACGCTGCCTGCCGACTGTATTCTGGTGGATTTGGCGTCGGTGAAGAACCGTCCGCTGCATGCGATGTTGGCGGCGCACAGCGGCCCTGTGGTGGGATTGCACCCGATGTTCGGCCCGGACGTGGGCAGCGTGGCGAAGCAGGTAGTGGTTTACTGCGACGGCCGCCAGCCGGAGGCTTACCAATGGTTGCTTGAGCAGCTGCAGGTGTGGGGCGCGCGGCTGCATCGCATCAGCGCGGTCGAACACGATCAGAACATGGCGTTTATTCAGGCGCTGCGGCACTTCGCCACCTTCGCCTACGGGTTGCATCTGGCGGAAGAGAACGTGCAACTGGAGCAGTTGCTGGCGCTCTCCTCGCCGATCTACCGGCTGGAGCTGGCGATGGTTGGCCGCCTGTTTGCGCAGGATCCGCAACTTTACGCCGATATCATCATGTCGTCGGAGGAAAACGTGGCGCTGATTAAGCGTTACTACCAGCGCTTCGGCGAGGCGATAAAGCTGTTGGAGCATGGCGACAAACAGGCGTTTATCGACAGTTTCCGCAAGGTGGAACACTGGTTCGGCGATTACGCCCAACGCTTCCTGGTGGAGAGCCGCACGCTGTTGCGGCAGGCTAACGACAGCCGACAGTAAAACGCGGGCGGTAAACGTAAAGGGTTCGGCTTGGCCGAACCTTTTTTTATGGTTTCAGGATGGGTTGACCGGCACCACGGTGTCGCTTGGGTAACAGCCCAGTACCTTCAGCGAGCGGGTGATTGGCGCCAGATCGCGCAGCGCTTTTTGCATCGCGTCGGCACGCAGATTGGCTTGCACATCGATATAAAACATCTCTTCCCACGGATTGCCGTTGATCGGGCGTGATTCCAGTTTGGTCATGATGATGCCGTTGTCGCGCAGAACCAGCAGCGCTTCGACCAACGCGCCGGATTGCTGGCCGGTTGCCATAATCAGCGTGGTTTTGGCCGGCACCTGTTCAGATACGTCGATCGCTTTGCGCGCCAGGACGATGAAGCGAGTGATGTTCTGCTGCTGGTTGGCGAGGTTGTGTTCCAGCACCTGCAGCCCGTACAACGCGCCGCCGGCCTCGCTGCCCAGCGCCGCCACCTTCGGCGAATTCAGCTTGGCGACTTTCTCCATCGCCGCGGCGGTGCTTTCGGTGTACTCGATTTTCCAGTGCGGGAAGCGGTTAAGGAACTGGCTGCACTGTTGGAACGGCTGCGGATGGCTGTAGACGGTTTCAATCTGGCTCAGGTCGCTATCGCCGGCCACCAGAACACAGTGGTCGATCGGGTTGGTCAGTTCGCCGACGATCGACAGGCTGGTGTGCTGCAGCAGATCGTACACCTCGTTAATCGAACCGGAACTGGTATTCTCGATCGGCAAAATTGCGTAGTCCGCCTGGCCGGTTTCCACCTGGGCGAAGATATCCTGAAACTTCTGGCAACCGCATTCGATCAGCCGATCGAAATGGCGGGCGGCATATTGGCGTGCCGCCAGATGTGAATAAGAGCCTTTCGGGCCGAGGAAGGCGATGCGTGCGGCGTGTTGGCTGACAGGGTTGAGCTGGTGCTGCAGCAGCGCCTGCTGGGTCAGGACGGAATCTTCGATAATCAGTTGGAACAGGCGGGTGACGTAGAAGCCGTCCAGGTCGTAGGGTTTGGCGGCGGCGATCAGCGCATCCAGCAGATCGCGTTCGCGCTCTTTGTCGCGGATCGGACGGTGAGAGTGCAGCTTGGTCTTGCCGACTTCGATCGCCAGTTCACGGCGTTCCGCCAGCAGGGCCAACAGTTTCAAGTCCAGTGCGCTGATGCGCTCGCGCAGCACCAATAACGGGTTGTCAGTCATAATCAGCTTCCGCCTTCAATTCTTATTCGTTGTAAAACAGCCATAAAAAAAGCCTCCTGTTTCCAGGAGGCCTTGTTGTTCGTCTTCGCATTCTTTCTTACACGACGAAACGCCTCCCAGTCAGGGGAAGGTAAAAAAGAATGCGAAGAAAAACGGTGTGCGTGGCATGGTCTACCTAAGGTTAATGCGAACAGGTTTTAAAGTAACCGCTGGCTTTTACCCCGTCAACAAAAATACCCGACAAAAAACGCGCCCTCGGGCGCGTTTGATGCGGCAACCGCAGTCGGAGGGTTATTCCTGCTCTTGCGTGACTTCCGGCACGATGTCTTTCACGCTGGCATTGCAGCGGCGCGCTTCGCCTTTGTGCTGCACCTTGTTCAGCTGGCGCTCCAGCTTGGCGATCAGCTCATTAACGGCGGTATACATGTCATCATGTTTGGCGCTGGCGACCAGCGGGCCGTTAGGCGTGGTAATGGTAGCATCGGCGACAAACCCTTGCGGTTCTTTGGATAAGACGATATGCGGGTTAATCAGCTGGGTCTGCCATTTTTCCAGTTTGGTGAGACGGTCTTCGACGTGATTGCGGATTGCGGGAGTGATATCCATTTGTTTGCTGGTAATGTTCAATGTCATATAACTTACCTCTCTGTCTTTCCGTCTTGGTGAATCCAGCATACCCCGCTTTTTGTTTAAATGCGTGATGTAAATCACGATTTTTTGTCACTTTTTGCAAAGTTAGTTCAATCTGTGATTCAGCATTTGAATTGGCTATCTAATGCTTGAGAGTTGTCGCCGGATGGCGCATTATTGATGAGTTGACCGGTGAGGAGCACTAGCTAACACCGTGTTTTTACTTGTGTATTTTTCCAGTGAAAACCAGGTCGACGCCAATGAAAACGGCAGCCGAGGCTGCCGTTTTGCTTTTCTGCCGTTGCCGACGCGCGCTTATTGCGGGTTGGCGGCGATCACTTTGGCCACTTTGTCAGCCTGGCCGTTCAGCTGCAGCTGCTTGTAGGCATTTTCCATCAGCGGCAACACGTCGTGCGTCGCTTTGGTATCCGGGAATTCACGCAACATCTGCTCGGCGCGATTAACGACCGCGACGTAAGCACCGCGTTTAGTGTAGTATTCCGCCACCGAAAGCTCATACTTGGCCAAGCGGTCTTTCAGATACACCAAACGCTTGTTGGCGTCGGTCGCGTATTGGCTGTTCGGGTATTGCTGAATCAACTGGCTGAAGTCGCGGAACGCAGCGCGAGCGTGCTGAGGATCGCGGTCAGAACGGTCAACCCCGAAGAAGCCCTGCAGCGCGCTGTCATCGAGCGCCATGTCGGTCAGGCCGCGCATGTACATCACGTAATCGATGTTCGGGTGCGTCGGGTTCAGACGCATGAAGCGATCGATGGATGCCTGAGCCATCGGCAAGTCGGCGGCCTTATAGTAGGCGTAAATCAAATCCAGCTGGACCTGCTGGGAATACGGCCCGAAAGGATAGCGGTTATCTAACGCTTCGAGTTGCGTAATCGCGCCCTTGAAGTTACCGTCCTGCAGTTTTTGCTGCGCGGTAGCATAGATTTCCGAAGGTGGGTTGTCGGGAACCGCATCCTTGGATGTGGAGCAACCTGCCAGCGCCAGGCTCAACGTGGCTGCCGCCACCAGATATTTCATACGCGTCATGACGTTTTGATTATCCTCAGGGTGTTATTCCGGGAGACTGTCCGTTAAGCTCCCGACAAAGACCAGGTACAATAGCACATTATATTAAACGGCATCGCCGTGAAAACCCAACGTTAACGAAGAAGCTGCATATGGCACAACAAGTACAACTCACCGCAACGGTGGCCGAATCTCAACTCGGACAACGTTTAGATCAGGCTTTGGCCGAATTGTTCCCTGATTATTCACGATCTCGCATAAAAGAGTGGATCCTGGGCGATCGGGTGAAGGTCAATGGCAAAACGTCAAACAAACCGAAAGAGAAGGTGCTGGGCGGAGAGACCGTCGCCATCGATGCACAGATTGAAGAAGAGGCGCGTTGGGAGCCACAGGATATCGCGCTGGATATCGTCTATGAAGACAGCGACATCCTGGTGATCAACAAACCGCGCGATTTGGTGGTGCACCCTGGCGCCGGTAACCCGGACGGCACGGTGCTCAATGCGCTGCTATATCACTACCCGGAAATCGCCGACGTGCCGCGCGCCGGCATCGTGCACCGTCTGGACAAAGACACCACCGGCCTGATGGTGGTGGCGAAAACCGTGCCGGCCCAAACCCGGCTGGTGGAAGCGCTGCAGGCGCGTGAAATCACCCGTGAATACGAAGCGGTGGCGATCGGCACCATGACCGCCGGCGGCACGGTAGAAGAGCCTATCGCGCGTCATTCCACCAAGCGTACCCATATGGCGGTGCACCCGATGGGTAAACCGGCGGTAACGCACTACCGCATCATGGAACACTTCCGCGCGCACACCCGCCTGCGCCTGCGCCTGGAAACCGGCCGTACTCACCAGATCCGCGTGCACATGGCCTATATCAGCCATCCGCTGGTGGGCGATCCGCTGTACGGCGGTCGTCCGCGTCCGCCGAAAGGCGCTTCGGAAGCCTTCATCAATACGCTGCGCGGTTTTGACCGTCAGGCGCTGCACGCCACTATGCTGCGTTTGTATCATCCGATTAGCGGTATTCAGATGGAGTGGCATGCGCCGCTGCCGCAGGACATGGTCGATCTGATCAACGCGCTGAAGGCGGACACCGAAGAATTCAAAGATCAGATGGACTGGTAATGAGCTCGCTCATTCTGCCTGACTGGCCGTTGCCTGCCGGCGTTAAGGCCTGCAGCACCACGCGTCGCGGCGGCGTCAGCCTGCCGCCTTATGACTCGCTGAACCTCGGCGCTCACGTCGGTGACGAGGAGCAAACGGTGAAGCGCAATCGGGAACGATTGGTTATCGCCGCCGGCTTGCCGCAGATGCCGGTGTGGCTCGAGCAGGTGCACGGCACTCGCGTGGTGACGTTGACGGGACAAGCGCCCGCCGATCTGCGGGCGGATGCGGTGTACAGCAACGTGCCGGGGCAGGTGTGTGCCGTGATGACGGCGGATTGTCTGCCGGTGCTGTTCTGCTCGCAGCACGGCGACGAAGTGGCCGCCGCTCACGCCGGCTGGCGTGGGCTATGCCACGGAGTGCTGGAGCAAACCGTGGCGGCGTTCAGCGCCGCGCCGGGCCAAATTAGCGCCTGGCTGGGGCCGGCGATCGGCCCGCAGCAGTTTGAGGTCGGGCCGGAGGTGCGCGCCGCTTTCATGGCGGAAGACGCTGAGGCCGCAGCGGCATTTGCCCCGCACGGCGATAAGTTTTTGGCTAATATCTACTTGCTGGCTCGCCAACGCTTGTTGCGTGCGGGCGTTCAGGCCATCTACGGCGGCGACCGCTGTACGGTTAACGAAATGAGCCATTTTTTCTCCTATCGGCGCGACGGAATAACCGGACGTCTGGCAAGTTTAATCTGGCTGATATAACCTATTGAATTAGGACGATCCAACGACGCATGGCGTTGTACCGAAAATTTAGCGTCGAGATAACCTTGAAAATTTGAGGGATGACCTCATTTAATCTCCAGTAGCAATTTCGACCCATCTTGGAGGTGTTATGCGTCTGGATCGTCTTACCAACAAATTCCAGCTTGCCCTCGCCGATGCCCAGTCACTAGCCCTTGGGCACGACAACCAGTTTATTGAACCGCTACATCTGATGAGCGCCCTGCTCAATCAGGAAGGGGGCACGGTTCGTCCACTATTAACTTCCGCAGGTATCGATGCCGGGCGCGTGCGCACCGAGATCGAACAGGCGCTGTCCCGTTTACCGCAGGTAGAAGGCACCGGTGGCGACGTTCAACCATCCCATGAGCTGGTGCGCGTTCTGAACCTGTGCGACAAGCTGGCGCAGAAGCGCGCGGACAAATTCATTTCTTCCGAGCTGTTTGTGCTTGCGGTGCTGGAAGACCGCGGCTCGTTGACCGACTTGTTGAAAGCGGCCGGCGCGACGGCCGACAAAATCAGCAAAGCCATTGAACAAATGAGAGGCGGTGACAGCGTGGAAGACCAAGGCGCCGAAGACCAACGGCAGGCATTGAAGAAATACACGATCGATCTGACCGAACGCGCCGAGCAGGGCAAGCTTGACCCGGTGATCGGCCGTGACGAAGAGATCCGTCGTACCATTCAGGTGCTGCAACGCCGCACCAAAAACAACCCGGTGCTGATCGGCGAACCTGGCGTAGGTAAAACCGCCATCGTCGAAGGCCTGGCGCAGCGCATCATCAACGGCGAAGTGCCGGAAGGGCTGAAGCACAAGCGCGTATTGTCCCTCGATATGGGCGCTTTGATCGCCGGCGCCAAATACCGCGGCGAGTTTGAAGAGCGTCTGAAAGGCGTGCTCAACGATCTGGCCAAGCAGGAAGGCAGCGTTATCCTGTTTATCGACGAACTGCACACCATGGTCGGCGCCGGTAAGGCGGATGGCGCGATGGATGCGGGTAATATGCTCAAGCCGGCGCTGGCGCGCGGCGAGCTGCACTGCGTCGGTGCCACCACGCTGGATGAGTATCGTCAATATATAGAGAAGGATGCGGCGCTCGAGCGTCGTTTCCAGAAAGTGTATGTGGCGGAGCCAAGCGTGGAAGACACTATCGCTATTCTGCGCGGCC
This sequence comes from Serratia sp. BNK-33-b, assembly GCF_048684565.1. Taxonomy (NCBI): domain Bacteria; kingdom Pseudomonadati; phylum Pseudomonadota; class Gammaproteobacteria; order Enterobacterales; family Yersiniaceae; genus Serratia; species Serratia sp. BNK-33-b. The sequence goes on along the minus strand of NZ_JBLQTZ010000001.1, from coordinate 4,012,148 downwards.
TGAAAGAGCGTTACGAACTGCACCACCACGTGCAGATCACCGATCCGGCCATCGTGGCGGCGGCAACGCTTTCGCACCGTTATATCGCCGATCGTCAATTGCCGGACAAGGCTATCGACCTGATCGACGAAGCGGCGTCCAGCATTCGCATGCAGATGGACTCCAAGCCTGAATCGCTCGATCGGCTTGAGCGCCGCATCATTCAGTTGAAGCTGGAACAGCAGGCGCTGAATAAAGAGTCGGACGACGCCAGTAAGAAACGCCTGGACATGCTCAGCGATGAGCTGGGGCAGAAAGAACGCGAATATTCGGAGCTGGAAGAAGAGTGGAAAGCGGAAAAAGCGTCGCTCTCCGGTACTCAGAACATCAAGGCGGAACTCGAGCAGGCCAAAATCACCCTGGAGCAGGCGCGCCGCGTCGGCGATCTGGGGCGGATGTCGGAACTGCAGTACGGCAAGATCCCTGAGCTGGAGAAACAGCTCGCCGCCGCCACGCAGGCCGAAGGCAAGAGCATGAAGCTGCTGCGCAACCGGGTGACCGATGCGGAGATTGCTGAAGTGCTGGCGCGCGCCACAGGGATCCCGGTGGCCAGAATGCTGGAAGGCGAGCGCGACAAGCTGCTGCGTCTGGAGCAAGAGCTGCATTCGCGAGTGATTGGCCAGGACGAAGCGGTCAGCGCGGTCTCTAACGCTATCCGCCGCAGCCGCGCCGGGTTGTCCGATCCTAACCGGCCGATCGGTTCGTTCCTGTTCCTTGGCCCGACCGGGGTGGGGAAAACCGAGCTCTGCAAGGCACTGGCTTCGTTCCTGTTCGACAGCGACGACGCCATGGTGCGTATCGACATGTCCGAGTTTATGGAGAAGCACTCCGTCTCTCGTCTGGTCGGCGCGCCTCCGGGTTATGTCGGCTATGAAGAGGGCGGCTACCTGACGGAAGCCGTGCGCCGCCGGCCTTACTCGGTGATCCTGCTGGATGAAGTCGAGAAAGCGCACCCGGACGTATTCAATATTCTGTTGCAGGTGTTGGATGACGGCCGCCTGACCGATGGCCAGGGCCGCACCGTCGATTTCCGCAATACTGTGGTGATCATGACGTCCAACCTGGGGTCGGATCTGATCCAGGAGCATTTCGGTCAGATGAACTACGCTCAGATGAAAGAGTCGGTGATGGAGATGGTGAGTCACCACTTCCGTCCGGAGTTCATCAACCGTATCGACGAAGTGGTGGTGTTCCATCCGCTGGGCGAGAAACACATTGCTGCAATCGCCAAGATTCAGCTGTCGCGTCTGTACAAGCGTTTGGAAGAGCGCGGTTACGAAGTGACCATGACCGAACCGGCCCTGGCACTGTTGAGCAAAACCGGTTACGACCCTGTGTATGGTGCGCGTCCGTTGAAACGTGCTATTCAGCAGGAGATCGAGAACCCGCTGGCGCAGCAAATCCTGTCTGGCAAGCTGATCCCCGGCAAGCTGGTAACGCTGGATGTGGAAAACGACCATATCGTTGCACGCCAATAACGACAGTTAAGCCTATTAAAGATGAAAGGGAGCGGGTGACCGCTCCCTTTTCTTTATCTTCGTTTGCTCCTGTTTGCAGGGTTTGCCGCTATTACTGCGCTAAAACCGGTGTTTTTTGACTAATAAACATCCTAAAAAGGCATTTCTGGTGATTATTTGAACGCTTGAAAAGTTTTTTGCAATTAGGGGTTGCGGCCCGCCGAGAACTCCCTATAATGCGCCTCCACTGACCGGGAACAACGACTGACAAGCCGCCGGGTCAGCGAGAAGAAAGCGAAATAAATGCTTGACTCTCCGGGCGAAAAGCGTAGTATACGCAGCCCGCGCCGATGAGTTTCTCGGCACTGCTCTTTAACAATTTATCAGACAATCTGTGTGGGCACTCCACAAGACGATATCCAGCATCTTCGGATGCAAAAAAATATCAAGTCTTGAAGAGTGACTAACTGAAGTAAAATTCATGCAGTAAATCTTTGAGCATCGCTTCTCGAGTGGAAGCAAATCAAGCTTTTAATTGAAGAGTTTGATCATGGCTCAGATTGAACGCTGGCGGCAGGCTTAACACATGCAAGTCGAGCGGTAGCACAGGGGAGCTTGCTCCCCGGGTGACGAGCGGCGGACGGGTGAGTAATGTCTGGGAAGCTGCCTGATGGAGGGGGATAACTACTGGAAACGGTAGCTAATACCGCATAACGTCGCAAGACCAAAGAGGGGGACCTTCGGGCCTCTTGCCATCAGATGTGCCCAGATGGGATTAGCTAGTAGGTGGGGTAATGGCTCACCTAGGCGACGATCCCTAGCTGGTCTGAGAGGATGACCAGCCACACTGGAACTGAGACACGGTCCAGACTCCTACGGGAGGCAGCAGTGGGGAATATTGCACAATGGGCGCAAGCCTGATGCAGCCATGCCGCGTGTGTGAAGAAGGCCTTCGGGTTGTAAAGCACTTTCAGCGAGGAGGAAGGTGGTGAGCTTAATACGTTCATCAATTGACGTTACTCGCAGAAGAAGCACCGGCTAACTCCGTGCCAGCAGCCGCGGTAATACGGAGGGTGCAAGCGTTAATCGGAATTACTGGGCGTAAAGCGCACGCAGGCGGTTTGTTAAGTCAGATGTGAAATCCCCGGGCTCAACCTGGGAACTGCATTTGAAACTGGCAAGCTAGAGTCTCGTAGAGGGGGGTAGAATTCCAGGTGTAGCGGTGAAATGCGTAGAGATCTGGAGGAATACCGGTGGCGAAGGCGGCCCCCTGGACGAAGACTGACGCTCAGGTGCGAAAGCGTGGGGAGCAAACAGGATTAGATACCCTGGTAGTCCACGCTGTAAACGATGTCGATTTGGAGGTTGTGCCCTTGAGGCGTGGCTTCCGGAGCTAACGCGTTAAATCGACCGCCTGGGGAGTACGGCCGCAAGGTTAAAACTCAAATGAATTGACGGGGGCCCGCACAAGCGGTGGAGCATGTGGTTTAATTCGATGCAACGCGAAGAACCTTACCTACTCTTGACATCCAGAGAACTTTCCAGAGATGGATTGGTGCCTTCGGGAACTCTGAGACAGGTGCTGCATGGCTGTCGTCAGCTCGTGTTGTGAAATGTTGGGTTAAGTCCCGCAACGAGCGCAACCCTTATCCTTTGTTGCCAGCGGTTCGGCCGGGAACTCAAAGGAGACTGCCAGTGATAAACTGGAGGAAGGTGGGGATGACGTCAAGTCATCATGGCCCTTACGAGTAGGGCTACACACGTGCTACAATGGCATATACAAAGAGAAGCGACCTCGCGAGAGCAAGCGGACCTCATAAAGTACGTCGTAGTCCGGATTGGAGTCTGCAACTCGACTCCATGAAGTCGGAATCGCTAGTAATCGTAGATCAGAATGCTACGGTGAATACGTTCCCGGGCCTTGTACACACCGCCCGTCACACCATGGGAGTGGGTTGCAAAAGAAGTAGGTAGCTTAACCTTCGGGAGGGCGCTTACCACTTTGTGATTCATGACTGGGGTGAAGTCGTAACAAGGTAACCGTAGGGGAACCTGCGGTTGGATCACCTCCTTACCTAAAGATATTAGTTCGAGTGGCGTGCTCACACAGATTGTCTGATGAAAAAGTAACGAGCAAAAGCGTCATAAAAGTACGGTGTCGTGTCCCCTTCGTCTAGAGGCCTAGGACACCGCCCTTTCACGGCGGTAACAGGGGTTCGAATCCCCTAGGGGACGCCAAGCTTCCGACCCACCCGGTGAAAGCGGCGGTCTCAAGTATCTGACGATACACCATATCTTAAAGATGACTTCCGAGTCATGTTTAAGATATTGCTCTTTAACAATCTGGAACAAGCTGAAAATTGAAACATGACGGCTGAAATTTATCCCTACGTAGACGTATTGGGATGAAGAGTAACCTGTCATAGAGTCTCTCAAATGTTTGCAGCGCGAACGATGGAAACATCTTCGGGTTGTGAGGTTAAGTGACTAAGCGTACACGGTGGATGCCTAGGCAGTCAGAGGCGATGAAGGGCGTGCTAATCTGCGAAAAGCGTCGGTAAGGTGATATGAACCGTTATAACCGGCGATACCCGAATGGGGAAACCCAGTGTGTTTCGACACACTATCATGTCATGAATACATAGTGGCATGAGGCGAACCGGGGGAACTGAAACATCTAAGTACCCCGAGGAAAAGAAATCAACCGAGATTCCCCCAGTAGCGGCGAGCGAACGGGGAGGAGCCCAGAACCTGAATCGGCTTGTGTGTTAGTGGAAGCGTCTGGAAAGTCGCGCAGCAAAGGGTGATAGCCCCGTACACTAAAATGCACAGGTCGTGAGTTCGATGAGTAGGGCGGGACACGTGACATCCTGTCTGAATATGGGGGGACCATCCTCCAAGGCTAAATACTCCTGACTGACCGATAGTGAACCAGTACCGTGAGGGAAAGGCGAAAAGAACCCCGGCGAGGGGAGTGAAATAGAACCTGAAACCGTGTACGTACAAGCAGTGGGAGCACCTTCGTGGTGTGACTGCGTACCTTTTGTATAATGGGTCAGCGACTTATATTTTGTAGCAAGGTTAACCGTATAGGGGAGCCGTAGGGAAACCGAGTCTTAACTGGGCGATTAGTTGCAAGGTATAGACCCGAAACCCGGTGATCTAGCCATGGGCAGGTTGAAGGTTGGGTAACACTAACTGGAGGACCGAACCGACTAATGTTGAAAAATTAGCGGATGACTTGTGGCTGGGGGTGAAAGGCCAATCAAACCGGGAGATAGCTGGTTCTCCCCGAAAGCTATTTAGGTAGCGCCTCGTGAACTCATCTTCGGGGGTAGAGCACTGTTTCGGCTAGGGGGCCATCCCGGCTTACCAAACCGATGCAAACTCCGAATACCGAAGAATGTTATCACGGGAGACACACGGCGGGTGCTAACGTCCGTCGTGAAGAGGGAAACAACCCAGACCGCCAGCTAAGGTCCCAAAGTCATGGTTAAGTGGGAAACGATGTGGGAAGGCATAGACAGCCAGGATGTTGGCTTAGAAGCAGCCATCATTTAAAGAAAGCGTAATAGCTCACTGGTCGAGTCGGCCTGCGCGGAAGATGTAACGGGGCTAAACCATGCACCGAAGCTGCGGCAGCGACGCTTAGGCGTTGTTGGGTAGGGGAGCGTTCTGTAAGCCGTTGAAGGTGGCCTGTGAGGGTTGCTGGAGGTATCAGAAGTGCGAATGCTGACATAAGTAACGATAAAGCGGGTGAAAAGCCCGCTCGCCGGAAGACCAAGGGTTCCTGTCCAACGTTAATCGGGGCAGGGTGAGTCGACCCCTAAGGCGAGGCTGAAAAGCGTAGTCGATGGGAAACAGGTTAATATTCCTGTACTTGGTGTTACTGCGAAGGGGGGACGGAGAAGGCTAGGCTAGCCGGGCGACGGTTGTCCCGGTTTAAGCGTGTAGGGGGTGTGACCTGGTAAATCCGGTTGCATATCAACCCTGAGGCGTGATGACGATGCACTACGGTGCAGAAGTAGTTGATGCCCTGCTTCCAGGAAAATCCTCTAAGCATCAGGTAACATTAAATCGTACCCCAAACCGACACAGGTGGTCAGGTAGAGAATACCAAGGCGCTTGAGAGAACTCGGGTGAAGGAACTAGGCAAAATGGTGCCGTAACTTCGGGAGAAGGCACGCTGGCATGTAGGTGAAGTCCCTCGCGGATGGAGCTGAAGCCAGTCGAAGATACCAGCTGGCTGCAACTGTTTAATAAAAACACAGCACTGTGCAAACACGAAAGTGGACGTATACGGTGTGACGCCTGCCCGGTGCTGGAAGGTTAATTGATGGGGTCAGCCGCAAGGCGAAGCTCTTGATCGAAGCCCCAGTAAACGGCGGCCGTAACTATAACGGTCCTAAGGTAGCGAAATTCCTTGTCGGGTAAGTTCCGACCTGCACGAATGGCGTAATGATGGCCAGGCTGTCTCCACCCGAGACTCAGTGAAATTGAACTCGCTGTGAAGATGCAGTGTACCCGCGGCAAGACGGAAAGACCCCGTGAACCTTTACTATAGCTTGACACTGAACATTGAGCCTTGATGTGTAGGATAGGTGGGAGGCTTTGAAGCGTGGACGCCAGTCTGCGTGGAGCCATCCTTGAAATACCACCCTTTAATGTTTGATGTTCTAACTCGGCCCCATAATCTGGGGTGAGGACAGTGTCTGGTGGGTAGTTTGACTGGGGCGGTCTCCTCCCAAAGAGTAACGGAGGAGCACGAAGGTTAGCTAATCACGGTCGGACATCGTGAGGTTAGTGCAAAGGCATAAGCTAGCTTGACTGCGAGAGTGACGGCTCGAGCAGGTACGAAAGTAGGTCTTAGTGATCCGGTGGTTCTGAATGGAAGGGCCATCGCTCAACGGATAAAAGGTACTCCGGGGATAACAGGCTGATACCGCCCAAGAGTTCATATCGACGGCGGTGTTTGGCACCTCGATGTCGGCTCATCACATCCTGGGGCTGAAGTAGGTCCCAAGGGTATGGCTGTTCGCCATTTAAAGTGGTACGCGAGCTGGGTTTAGAACGTCGTGAGACAGTTCGGTCCCTATCTGCCGTGGGCGTTGGAAGATTGAGAGGGGTTGCTCCTAGTACGAGAGGACCGGAGTGAACGCACCACTGGTGTTCGGGTTGTCATGCCAATGGCATTGCCCGGTAGCTAAGTGCGGAAAAGATAAGCGCTGAAAGCATCTAAGCGCGAAACTTGCCTCAAGATGAGTCTTCCCTGGGCCTTCAAGGCCCCTGAAGGAACGTTTAAGACTAAGACGTTGATAGGCTGGGTGTGTAAGTGCAGCGATGCATTGAGCTAACCAGTACTAATGATCCGTGAGGCTTAACCTTACAACACCGAAGGTGTTTTAGAGAGATTTTCAGCGAAGTTCCGAGATTGGTTCTGATGGCGACACGAAAGTGAAGCGGTTGGAATGAAACAGAATTTGCCTGGCGGCAATAGCGCGGTGGTCCCACCTGACCCCATGCCGAACTCAGAAGTGAAACGCCGTAGCGCCGATGGTAGTGTGGGGTCTCCCCATGCGAGAGTAGGACACTGCCAGGCATCAAATAAACGTTATCAGTGTGACGACTGGTAATGCGCAAATCGCAGAACGCGATATTGCCGGCATCGAAAGATGCAACGTAAAAGAATCGGTGGAGCGGTAGTTCAGTTGGTTAGAATACCTGCCTGTCACGCAGGGGGTCGCGGGTTCGAGCCCCGTCCGTTCCGCCACTTAATTGATAAGCCCTGAGTCTCGACTCAGGGCTTTTTCATATCTGCATTTTACGCTTTTCAGGCCGGAATTATCCTTCCTTACCGCCTTACCCCCCATATTGTTGCCGTTAGATCAAAAGTCTTATGCCGAACCAGGCGTTTTTGATCAATAAAAAAGTTGCCATAATCTTCCTCATACCACATCTACCTGTTAATGAGAGAAAACATTATGAGCATCCCTGCATTTGGTTTAGGTACTTTCCGCCTTCAGGATCAGGTTGTTATCGATTCTGTCAGCACCGCACTCGAGCTGGGCTATCGCACTATCGATACCGCGCAGATCTATGAAAACGAAGCGGCTGTTGGCCAGGCTATCGCTGCCAGCGGCGTGAAACGTGAAGACCTGTTCATCACCACCAAGATTTGGATCGCGAACCTGGCGAAAGGCGCGCTGATCCCAAGCCTGCAAGAAAGCCTGAAAAAACTGCAAACGTCCTACGTTGATCTGACGCTGATCCACTGGCCGTCACCCAATGACGAAGTGCCGGTTGCCGAATTTATGGCTGAGCTGCTGGAAGCGAAAAAGCTGGGACTGACTCGCCAAATTGGCGTATCTAACTTCACCATCGATTTGATGCAGCAAGCGATTGACGCGATTGGCGCCGATGAAATCGCCACCAACCAAATCGAGCTGTCACCGTTCTTGCAGAACCGCAAGGTGGTAGAATTCGCGCAGCAGCACGGCATCGCCATCACCTCTTACATGACGTTGGCCTACGGCAAAGCGCTGCAGGATGAAACGATCAAAAGCATCGCCGCTCGTCACAATGCAACTCCAGCACAGGTTGTCCTGGCTTGGGCATTGAAGCTGGGCTATGCAGTTATTCCTTCCTCGACCAAGCGTGAAAACCTGGCGAGCAACCTGTTGGCGCAGCAACTGACGCTGACCGACGAAGATATGGCGCAGATTGCCGCACTGGAGTGCAACGGCCGTCTGGTTAGCCCGGAAGGTCTGGCGCCAAACTGGGATTAATCATTCCTCGCAGTAGTCAGCATAAGGCGCCCATCGGGGCGCCTTTTTTATCGTTTCAGGTATTCACTCACAAAATCAATAAAGCTGCGCAGACGGTTGCTGACGGCGCTGTCGCTGTAATAAACCGCGTTGATCGGCATGGCGACCGGCAGTGTCGCTTCCACCAGAATCGGAACCAAATCTCCACGTTTGATATCTTCGTCGCTCATAAAGTCCGACAGGCAGGCGATACCGTTGCCATGCAGACAGAGATGGCGCTGGGTTTCTCCGCTATTGGTCGTCAAGCCTGGGGTGATTTCCAACTGGCTGCCATCTGAACAAGCCAGTGGCCAGCGGTTCAGGCTGGGCAGGTCGTTGAAGCCGATGCAGCAGTGATGTGCAAGATCTTCTACCGTTAGTGGCGTGCCGTGTTGAGCCAGATAGGCGGGAGAGGCAAGCACATGCCGATAGCTGGTCATCAGTTTGCGTGCTTTCAGCGTGGAATCGGTCAGTTCGCCTACGCGGATTGCGATATCCACTTTTCGCTCGATCAAATTGATAAAGTTTTCTGAAGACACCAGCGATAGCGACATTTCAGGATAACGTTCGCGGAACTCCGCCACTAAAGGCGTCAGCATGTGCAGCACCACCGGCGTTGCCGCGTCGACGCGCAGCAGGCCTTGCGGACGCTGGCGGCTTTCCATCAGCGCATTTTCCGCCGCGGCCATGTCGTTCAGTACCTTCTGCACCTGGCGAAAGTAATTCTCTCCTTCCTGAGTCAGGCTGATTTGGCGCGTGGTGCGGTTGAGTAACGTCACGCCCAGTTTGCTTTCCAGTTTTTTCACCGTTCGGCTGACTACGGAGTTCGCTTGTTCCAGGCGTTCGGCCGCCCGGCTGAAGCTGCCGCTTTCCACTACGGTGACAAAGGTGATCAGCTCGTCTGAGTTTGCTTTCATTTTTGCTCCGATAGCAAAGTTAATTTGAAATTTTGAGCATTTTTATCATTTAAGCATAGGCCGATAATAGCCGTCATCAACTTGAATGCTATTTCGGAGTAAAAATGCCACTCGCATTACTTGCCTTAACCATCAGCGCTTTTGCTATCGGCACGACCGAGTTCGTGATTGTCGGGTTGATCCCGACTATCGCGGAACAGCTTGGGGTGACCGTACCGTCCGCTGGATTGCTGGTGACTATCTATGCCCTCGGCGTGGCCATTGGCGCGCCGGTGCTGACGGCCCTGACCAGCCGTATACCGCGCAAGCTGCTGCTGGTTGGCCTGATGGCGCTGTTCACTCTCGGCAACCTGCTGGCCTGGCAATCACCCAGCTATGAATCGCTGGTGATTGCCCGGTTGTTGACCGGCCTGGCGCACGGCGTGTTCTTCTCTATCGGCTCCACTATCGCGACGAGCCTGGTGGCGAAAGAGAAGGCGGCTTCCGCCATTGCCATCATGTTTGGTGGCCTGACGGTGGCGCTGGTGACCGGCGTACCGTTAGGGACATTCATCGGCCAGCAGTTTGGCTGGCGTGAAACCTTCCTGGCCGTTTCTCTGATTGGCGCGGTCGCTACAGTGGCCAGCATTATTCTGGTGCCGAACAATATCAAGAACCAGGGCAGCGCCGGCGTGCGGGAACAAATGAAAGTACTGACCCATCCTCGTCTGCTGCTGATTTACGCAATTACCGCATTGGGATACGGCGGGGTCTTCACGACCTTTACCTTCCTTGCGCCGATGATGCAGGAACTGGCGGGCTTCTCTGCTCCGACCGTGAGCTGGATACTGTTGGCTTATGGCGTCGCGGTGGCGGTGGGTAACATCTGGGGGGGCAAGCTGGCCGATCGCCATGGGGCGGTGCGTGCGTTGAGCTTTATCTTTGCCGCGTTGGCCGTTTTGTTACTGGTGTTTCAGTTTACCGCCAGCCACAGTATCGCCGCTTTGCTGACGGTGATTGCGATGGGCGTGTTCGCTTTCGGCAACGTGCCGGGGCTGCAGGTCTATGTGGTACAAAAAGCCGCGCAATACACGCCAAATGCGGTGGATGTGGCGTCCGGTCTCAACATCGCGGCGTTCAACATCGGCATTGCGCTTGGTTCGGTGATTGGCGGCCAGACCGTTGCCTCGCTGGGGCTGGCGCAGACCCCCTGGATTGGCGCGCTGATCGTGGTGGTTGCATTGTTGCTGGTTAGCCTCAGTGGCCGTCTGGATAAAAAGTCTCAGCGGCAAACAGCTTGATAGGCAACTATTACTGCCTGGCCCGCGTTTTGCGGGCCTTTTCGCATTTTTCACCTATTATCCCCCACCTTTACACAGCTATACCGTCAGAAGATTGAAATCGCTGCAGGTGGCCCCTATAACTGAAAAGGTGATGCCCGCAAAAGCCATGCCCTCTATGCGGGGTAGGCGTATAATCAATTCATCGTTGGCGAGTCTTCATCGCCAGTTTTCATGTTACTGGGTAATAGGCGAATCGCGTGCCGAAACGAACTTATGCAATGCGGTATGTTGCAGGCCAGCCAGTTGAGCGAATCTTTCCTGGCGCCGTTAACCAGCCGTTGCCGCCAGGGGCGGCGCTGCCGACGACCGGCGCCTTGCGCGTTATGGTGTGGAATATTTTCAAACAGCAGCGAGCCGACTGGCTTTCGGTGCTGAAAAACCATGGCAAAGACGCGCAACTGGTGCTGTTGCAAGAGGCGCAAACCACGCCGGAGCTGGTGAGCTACGCTACCGCCAACTACCTGGCGGCCGATCAGGTACCGGCCTTTGTGCTACCGCAGCACCCTTCCGGCGTGATGACGCTGGCGGCCGCTCATCCTGTTTACTGTTGCCCGCTGCGCGAGCGAGAGCCGCTGCTGCGGCTGTCCAAGTCGGCCCTGATCACCGTTTATCCGCTGTACAACGGCGAGCTGTTGATGGTGGTGAACATCCATGCGGTGAACTTTAGCCTGGGCGTCGACGTCTACAGCAAGCAACTGGGGCCAATCGGTGAGCAGATCGCCAGCCACCGGGGGCCGGTGATCATGGCCGGGGACTTCAACGCCTGGAGCCGCAAGCGCATCAATGCGCTGTATGACTTCGCCGGAGAGATGGCGCTGCGCGAAGTGAGCTTCGCCGACGATCATCGCCGCAAGGCCTTCGGCCGTCCGCTGGATTTCGTATTTTACCGCAATCTGGGGGTGGTGGAGGCGTCGGTATTGGTGACCAGCGCGTCGGATCACAATCCGTTGTTGGTGGAGTTCCACCCGGAAAAAGACTCTCCCGTCTGGTGAATCGCAGGTAATAAAAAAGCACCCCGCAGGGTGCTTTTTTGTACCGGAAACTTAGGTATCCGGCGTTAGCTTGTTGCCGACAAACAGGGTCAGCTTCAGACCTGGCTGCAGGTTGCCTTTGGCGAGCGTTGAATTCCAACGCATCACGTCGTTAATATCGACGCCGTGACGACGTGCGATACTGGCGAGCGAATCACCTTTACGGACCTGGTAGGTGATACTGCTGTTACTGCCAGTATTGCTGGCCACTTGCAGGGTTTGCCCAACTTTTATGGCGCTCTTGGCGCGTAAGTTGTTCCAACTCTGCAAATCGCTGGTCTTAACGTTCAGCCGCTTGGCAATGCCCGATAAGGTGTCGCCGGAGCGCACTTTATACGAACTGCCACCGGTCAAACCGCTGTTCTTCGCCAACTGCGTCGTTGGCTGAGTCACGGCGATCTGGCCATCGGCCAGCGAGTCTTTCAGTTGCTCGGCATGTCCTTTGGGAACCATGATGTAATGGGGCCCGTTGGGTGCCGTAACGCCTTTTTTGTAGCCTGGGTTATACGCTTTCATCTTGGTGACTGAAAGCCCTGCCATCTCAGCCGCCTGAGTCAGCTGGATCTGCTGTCCGACATCAATACGCGCCAGCGCACGGGTTTCATCCGTTTTCGGGAGTTTCACGCCGTACTTCTTGCTGTTCTTGATGATGTCGCTCAGCGCCAGCATTTTCGGGACATAGATTGACGTTTCACGCGGAAGCGACAATGCCCAGAAATTGGTTGGCTTACCCTGGCGTTTGTTTGCCTTCACCGCTTGCATCACGCGGCCTTCACCACTGTTATAGGCGGCTACGGTCAGTAACCAGTCGCCGTTAAACATGCGGTTCAAGCGCTGCATCATGTTAAGCGCAGCGGTTGTTGAGGCGACGACATCGCGTCGACCGTCATACCACTGATTGTTTTTCAAACCATAATTGCGACCCGTTTGCGGCACGATTTGCCATAGCCCTGCGGCGTTGGCACTTGACGTGGCGTGTGGGTCAAAAGCGCTCTCCACTATGGGTAGCAGTACCAGTTCCATCGGCATATTACGTTTCTTAATCTGCCCGACTATCCAGTACATGTACGGCTCTGCCCGTAATGTTACATCGTGGAGATAGCTCTTACTTTTTAAGTACTTTCTTTTCTGATCACGGATCCGGGAATTTTCCGGAACCTCCATCTTCAGCTCGTCGCTAATGAAGTTCCACAGGTCCTGTTGCGCGGCGGGACTGTTGTTATCCAACCACCGCGCCGAGCTCGCTCGGCCATTTGCTGTGTACTCTCCTGCTTCACCATCTTGACCAGCCGAAGACAAACTCTGTGCATGCTGTTCTGGCGCCGGTGCGTCCTGCCTGGACGACTGGCAACCCACTAGCAAGACTGAGGCGAGAAATATCGCTTTAGCCTTCATGTGTGTGTCAATGTAGTTGCTTAAAAGACGAGCAATAATACTTTGCTTCGCCAAATAACACAACTAAAAGCTTAGAAGTTATCTTTCCGCAGGCGTAATTCGGAAAAAACTGAATGAAGGCTTTGGGGTGGTGAATTAAAGCCTAATTTCTTTTGTAAATCAGTGTCATGGCAGCGTAAAAATAGGTTAATTTTGCGCTCTAATTGCAATGTAGTCGGCACGCTGGCTTGGCCTTTTGCCCTTAACGCTTCAACATGTTGTTGATATGTTTCAATCTCTCGATCTTCCGGCAAAATAGCCCGCGCAAACTTAAGATTTGAAAGAGTATATTCATGCGCGCAGCAAATTAAGGTGTTATCGGGAAGTTGCGCGAGTTGTTGAAATGAGTCGTACATTTGTTTGGCGGTGCCTTCAAACAGCCTGCCGCAGCCGGCGGAGAAAATGGTGTCGCCGCAGAACAGATAAGGGGCACTATAGAATGCCATATGGCCCAACGTATGACCGGGAACGGCGATAGTCTTGTAGTGGCGGCCATCGATGTCAAAGGTGTCGCCGTCGCGGACGATGTGGTTGGCGCCTTTGTCCGCGGTTTCTTGCGGCCCATAGACGGCCAGGCCGGGATACTGCGCCACGATCTGCGCCACGCCGCCGACGTGATCGTGATGATGGTGGGTCAGCAGGATCGCCGCCGGCGCCAGCTGCAGGCGCTGCAACGCTTCAAGTACCGGCTGCGCTTCACCCGGATCGACGATAATGCAGCGCCCCTGTCGGTCATCCAATAACCAAATGTAATTGTCCTGGAAGGCGGGAATGCTGATAAGATTCATGGTGTACCTCTCGTTGGCAACGGCTTGAAAGAAGATAATAAATCATGAAACCAGCCCATACTCTACAAAAGCTCACCGGCCCGCAGTCCTGGGCTGAGCTGCCGTGGGGGGAGTACTATCGTGAAGCGCTCGAGCGGCAGTTGCAACCCTGGTGGCCCAAGCTGTTCGGTTTCCATCTGCTGAAGATGGGCATGCTCAGCGCCGGGCTGGCCACGGACAAATGCGCAATCTCCCACCAGGTTAACGTAGGGCTGGAGGGGGAAGGGCTGCAGGTGGTCGCCGATGCTTATCAACTGCCGTTCGCCGCCAAGTCGGTAGATGCCTGCCTGCTGGCGCATACGCTGTCCTATGCGGACGATCCGCACCGCATGCTGCGTGAAGTGGACAGGGTGTTGATCGACGACGGCTGGTTGGTCGTCAGCAGCTTCAATCCGTTCAGCCTGCTGGGATTGGGCAAGCTGGTGCCCGGGTTGCGTCGCCGCCAGCCCTATGTCAGCCGCATGTTTACCCAGATGCGGCTGCTGGATTGGCTCAGCCTGCTGAATTACGAGGTGTTGCACCAGGCGCGTTTTCACGTGCTGCCGTGGCACCGCAAGGGCGGCAAGTTTTTATGTACCCATTTGCCGGCGCTGGGCTGCATGAGCGTGATTGTGGCGCGTAAGCGCACCTTGCCGCTGACGCCTACGCCGATGAAACTGGGGGCGAGAAAGCCGTCTCTCAGCCGCGCGGTGGGCGCGACCAAGAGCTATCGCAAGCTGCCTTAGGCTTCCGGTTGGTAACCGACGTCTTCCTGCGTCGGTTTGCCGGCCGCCTCGCGCGCCAGCACGTCACAACGTTCGTTCTCCGGATGGCCGGCGTGGCCCTTGACCCATTCCCATTTCACCTCGTGGCGCTGAATGGCCTGATCCAGCCGCTGCCACAGATCGACATTTTTGACCGGTTTTTTGTCGGCGGTTTTCCAACCGCGTTTCTTCCAGTTATGGATCCAGCTGGTGATGCCCTGGCGCACGTACTGGCTGTCGGTGCTGAGCGTCACGGCGCAGGGGACGGTCAGCGCTTCCAGCGCCACGATCGCCGCCATCATTTCCATGCGGTTATTGGTGGTCAGACGAAATCCTTCGCTGAAGGTTTTTTCCGTCTGCTTATAGCGTAGTATCGCGCCGTAGCCACCGGGGCCGGGGTTGCCAAGGCAGGAGCCGTCGGTGAAAATTTCTACCTGTTTGAGCATCTCTGGTAGACTCTTCCTATCAGTTTTATAAAAGCCAAGTCTGACATAAACGAGCGCTGTGAGCACTGCAATATGATCTCTACAACCACCAGACAGATTGTCCTCGATACCGAAACCACCGGTATGAACAAGCTTGGGGTGCACTACGAAGGGCACCGCATCATCGAAATCGGTGCGGTGGAGGTGATTAACCGCCGCCTGACCGGGCGCAACTTCCACGTTTACATCAAGCCGGATAGGCTGGTGGATCCGGAAGCCTACGGCGTACACGGCATCAGCGACGACTTCCTGGCCGACAAGCCGACCTTCGATCAGGTTGCCGAGGAATTTCTCGACTTTATCCGCGGCGGCGAACTGGTGATCCATAACGCGGCGTTCGATATCGGCTTTATGGATCACGAATTCCGCATGTTGCAGCAGGGCATCCCGAAGACCGAGACCTTCTGCACCATCACCGACAGCCTGTTGATGGCGCGTCGCCTGTTCCCGGGCAAGCGCAACAACCTCGATGCCTTGTGCAGCCGTTATGAGATAGATAACAGCAAGCGTACGCTGCACGGCGCATTGCTCGATGCCGAGATCCTGGCGGAAGTCTATCTGGCGATGACCGGCGGTCAGACCTCGATAGCGTTCCAGATGGAGGGGGATACCCAGCAAAATGACGCCGCGCAAGAAATACAGCGTATCGTCCGCCCGGCTACGGCGATGAAAGTGGTCTACGCCAGCGACGAAGAAATAAAGGCGCACGAGGCGCGTCTGGATCTGGTGGCAAAAAAGGGCGGTAGCTGCCTGTGGCGCGGGGCGCCGGCGGAATAACGGCGTTTTTGCGTGAAAAAACCTCACCGGATGAATCTTCGTTGAAAAACTGTGCAAACGGTTCATTTGCGGAGAAAAAGGCGTTGACGGAACCGAGAGGCGTCCGTAATATGCGCCTCGTTCCCCCGCAAGAGGGAATGGCGCGGAGCGGTAGTTCAGTTGGTTAGAATACCTGCCTGTCACGCAGGGGGTCGCGGGTTCGAGCCCCGTCCGTTCCGCCACTATTCAGAAGCCCTGAGTTAGCGATAACTCAGGGCTTCGTCGTTTCCGTTCTCTGAAAAACGGTGCGGCCCAATCAACGGGGCCGGCGGACCGGCCCCTTATCCTCAGAATAACACCGAATAGTTCAAGCCGAAGGTGCGTCCGCGGCCTTTATAGCTGTACAGCTCAGGCGAGCCGTAGGTCGGGCTGTACAGGATCGGCGCGCGTTGGCCCCAAACGGTGGTGTACTCCTTGTCCAGCAGGTTTTCCACGCTGAAGCTGATTTTTCCTACCGGCAGGGTATAGCTGCCGAGGAAGTCGACGGTGTTGTAGCCATCGATCTTGCGGCCCTGAGTGGAGTTGGCTTTGGTGTAATCGCCGTCGTCCGACACGTCGAAGGTTTGCTGCGACTGTAAGCGCAGATTCCAGTCGCCCGGCGCCCAGCCGACATAAGCGGTGACTTTCGATGGGCTGGCGGTATCGACCACCAGCTTCTTCCATTCGCCGTTGACCTTGGTTTCGGAACGGATGAGGTTGAAGTTGGTACCGGCGCTCCAGTCGCTGTCTTCAAAGAAATAATCCACCGCGCCTTCCAGCCCATAGATGCGCCGCTTGTCCGCATTGACGTTGATGGTCATGTCGGTTTTGTTGATGGCGATGCTCTTGTCGGACAGCGAGTAGTAGGCGGCGATTTGCGTGCGCAGGTTATCGCCGGTATAGCGCCAGCCCAGCTCGTAGGCATTGACCTTGATGCCTTCCAGTTTGGAATCGCCGACGTTGACGCTCTTCAGCAATTGATAATGGCTGCCGTTCAACGCGTAGGTGCCGTTGCCGTAATATTTGCCCGGATCCGGGATCTCGAAGCCCTGAGAGAAGTTGAACCAGGTTTGCTGGCGCTCGGTCAGATGTGCCAACAGGCCGGCATTGAACAGCGTGTTGTTGTAGTCGGTTTTCCCTCCCGGTATAGCGTCGGCGGACGTCGCGGCGCCGGTGGCGATCGCCTGCTGCTGGTTATAACCGACGAAGTCATCAATCTTGTTTTCGGTGTACTGGTAACGCACGCCGCCGCTCAGGGTGAAGATGGGATTGATGTCGTAACTGGCCTGCAGGAACGACGCCAGGTTGCTGGTGGTATAGCTCGGGTAGCGGCCGGTGCCGTAAGCGTTCTCCAGCGTCATGCCGCCGGACTGTTGGGCCTTCGCCAGGTCGAAGAACTGCTGGTTGGCGTTGAAGCTCTCATGCTCGGCGTCGATGCCGTAAGTCAGCGTCAGCGCGTCGACAGGTTTGCTGTTTAACGTCAGTTTGCCGCCGTAAAAATCGGTTTTTTGCTGCGAAGCGCCAATGCTGCTGACGTAATAGTTCGGCGCTTTGCCCGCCAGCGTTGGGAATGGGTAGAAGGTCAACGTTTCGTCGCGATAGTAGACCTGCGCCACCAGATCCTGGCCGAGGAAATCGGTGTTGGAATATTGCAGGTTGATCAGGTGGCGCTCGGTGCCGGGGATGCGATCGGAGTTTAAGTTACCGCTGTTGTACGCCTTGGCGTTGCCGGTCACCGCCGCGAAGTTTTCCCCCAGAAACAGGCCGTGATCGCCGTCGGACTGGCTTTTGTAGTATTGGGTGGTCAGCTGCAGCTGTTGATGATCGTCGATGTTGAGGGTGCCGGTGCCCATCACATCGAGGCGATTGGAATACTGCAGGCCGGTTTGGGTATTGTCGATCAATACCTCATTGCCTTTGCCGTCATACCAGCCGCCATAGCGCTGGTAAGAAACGGACAGGCGCCCCGAGGCGTTGTCGTTGCCGCCGCTGACCGCCGCCGCCACGTTCTCGTCGTGATCGTTATGGCCGCCAAAGCCGGTTTTACCGCCGACCTGCAACTCGACCTGCTGTTCCTGTTGCCCTTTTTTGGTGACGATATTGATCAGGCCGCCGGTGCTGCCGCCGCCGTACAGCGAGGTCGCGCCGGAAATCACCTCGATATGATCGATATTGAACGGATCGATCGAATCCAACTGGCGGCTGTCGCTGCGCGATGAATTCAGGCGCACGCCGTCAATCATCACCATCATCGAGCGGCCGCGCATATTCATGCCATAGTTGGTGCGGCCCTGGCCGCTGACGTCCATGCCGGGGATCAGCTGCGCCAACATGTCCTTGATCTCTTTGCCGCCCTGAACCTGCTGTTCGATCTCCTGACTTTCGATCACCCAGGTGGTCTGCGCCATTTCCGCCATGCTACGGTGTGAACGGCTGGCTGAGACCACCATCTGCTCTTCGGCGCCGGCTTTCTGATCTTCGGCCCAGGCCGCTGGCGCAAGCATTGCCAGCAGACAAGGGTTCAAAACCCAAAGGTGTTTGCGTTTCATCGTTATTTATTTCCCAGGTGATATTGTTATTGCGTTATTTTTGAGAATGATTCTTTTATCAATAACGTTTCTTGTTATCAATAAAATCATGATATGATTTTTTGCGATACATTAACGTAATTAATTAGTTTTATTAACATTTTGCCCGCTGCGCGATCGAGCAACCCACGCCGTCAACACGGCAGCCGATCGGCCATACGTTCAAGCGACAGCCGTTGCCGGAGAATCGAGAACATGTCCGCCAGCTACAGAATTTTTGATATCACCTTGAAAAGCAAAATACTGATTTCACCTTCGCTGGTGCGCTGCGTGTTTGAAGGTGCGGATATTCATCGGATGAAGCTGGAAGCGCCGGATCAGCGCATCAAACTGCTGTTCCCGGCGGCGGACGGCCAGATCCCGCAATTGGCCAATAGCCCGGACTGGTACGGCGATTACATGGCGATCCCCAAAGAGCGGCGCCCGGTGATGCGCACTTATACGCTGCGTGCGCTGCGCCGTGAGCAGAATCAGATGGACGTCGAATTCGTGCTGCATGGCGTGAACGGCCCGGCCTCCGCCTGGGCGACTCACGCCGAGCCGGGTGATGCCATTCAGACCGTCGCCCCCAACGCTGACTTCGACGGCGACAGCGGCGGCTACGAATGGGCGCCGCCGGCGCAGTTGCAGCAGGCGCTGTTGATCGCCGATGAAACGGCCGTGCCGGCGGCGATGGGCATTCTGGAGCAATTGGCGCAGCAGGCTAATCCGCCTCGCGTGCAGGCGTTCTTCGAAGTGCCGCAGGCGGGGGATTGCCTGGATTTGACCCGTTTCCCGTTCGCCGAGGTTTACTGGCTGCCGCGCGATGTGGGCCGCCAGTTGGCGCACGGCACGTTGCTGGTGGAAGCGGTGCGCCAGCGGGTGGATATCCCCGCGTCGGCCTGTGCGCAGGCGCAGTCCCTGGTGGAAAGCAGCCTGAGCGATGAGGTGTTGTGGGAGCGGGCAGCCGGCAGCAACGTTTTCTACGCCTGGGTGGCGGCCGAGTCTTCCACGGTGAAAACGCTGCGGCGTTACCTGATCGGTGAACGCGATCTGGACCGCGCTACCGTTAACTTTATGGCCTACTGGTGTTGAGTGCGCCGTCCTTTTCCGGCATCGGCGCTGGAGGCGCAGCAGGCCGCCGCACGGATGATGACGCGCGGCGACAAGCTGGCGGCGATCGGCGCGGAGCCTTTATCTCTCTGCCGAACATCGACGTGCCAATCGCCGGCTGGGAGCGTGTTTAATCAGTCGAGACGCAGAAAGCTGTCGGCGTCGCGCCAGGCCGGGAAGGCGTTGCGGTAACTCTGCAGGGTTTCCAGCGACAGCTCAGCGTCCAGCTGCGCGGCTGCGCCGGGCTCGGCATCCGCCAGGATCTCGCCCTGCGGGCTGATGATCAGGCTGTCTCCGCTGTAGTTCAGGCCGTTGGCATCGTCGCCCACCCGGTTGCAGCCCGCCACATACACCTGATTTTCAATCGCCCGCGCCGCCAGCAGCGTTTGCCAATGGCGGCTGCGCGGCGCCGGCCAGTTGGCGACGTACAGCGCCAGATCGTAATCCTGCTGATAGCGCGCCCAGACCGGGAAACGCAGGTCGTAGCAGATCTGCGGCAGGATGCGCCAGCCGCGCCACTCGAAGATTTCACGCCGGTTGCCGGCCTGGTAGTGCAGGTGTTCGCCGGCCATGCGGAACAGATGGCGTTTATCATAGGCATGCACCTGGCCGCCCGGCTCCACCAGCAGGAAGCGGTTGACCGCGCCCTCGTCAGTTTTCAGCGCCACGCTGCCGCCGATTAACGCATGGCTTTTCACCGCCCAACCGTGCAGCCAGTCGATCACCTGCTGTTCGGGCAGGGCGCTCTCGCCGGCATCCATGGCGAAACCGGTGGTGAACATTTCCGGCAAGACGATGAGATCACGCCCGGCGATCGGCGCCAGCAACGCGTCGAAGGCGGCCAGGTTAGCGAGGCCGTCGCGCCAGACCAGCGGTTGCTGCAACAGGGTAATTTTTAAAGTCGACATAACCGCTCCGCAGCTGCATCCAGCGTGGCGTCCTGTTTAGCGAAGCACAGCCGGATCAATTTATGAGGGAAAGGATCGGCACAGAAGACCGACAGCGGAATGGCCGCCACGCCCACGTGCTCGGTTAACCAATGGCAGAACGCTACATCGTCCAGATCGGAGATGGCGCTGTAGTCCGCCAGCAAGAAGTATGTACCGGCGCAGGGTAAAATTTCCAGTCGGCTGCTCGTCAGCGCCTGCACAAAGCGATCTCGCTTGGCGCGATAGAACGCCGGCAGCTGTCGCCAGTGCTCCGGCTCGGCGCGCAGGCTATCCGCCAGCGCCAGCTGCGCCGGAGTATTGACCGAAAAGGTCAGGTATTGATGCACCTTGCGCACCTCAGCGCTCAGCGCGGCGGGCGCCACGCAGTAACCCACTTTCCAGCCGGTCATGTGGAAGGTTTTTCCGAAAGAGGAGACCGCGATCGCCCGTTGGCGCAGCTGCGGGTGGGCCAACACGCTGGCGTGGCCGCCTTTGGCGAAGCAGATGTGTTCGTAAACCTCGTCGCTGAGCACGTAGATTTCGCGTTCGGCGATGGCGTGCCACAGCTGTTGCATGTCTTCCGCCTGCCAGGCGGTGGCGGACGGGTTGTGCGGCGTGTTGACGATCACCAGGCGGGTGCGCGGCGACAGCGCGGCGGCGAACCGTTGCCAATCCACGGCAAACGCGGGCGGCTGCAGGGCGAGGCGTTTGAGTACGCCGCCCGCCAGCGTCACCGCCGGCGCGTAGCTGTCGTAGCTCGGATCGAAACAGACCACCTCATCGCCGGGGCGCACCAGCGCGGTGATGGCGGCGAACAGCGCTTCGGTGGCGCCGGCGGTGACGGTCACTTCGCCGCCGGCGTCCGGCTGCCAGCCATACAGCTCGGCGGTTTTGTCGGCGATGGCTTCGCGCAGCGCCGCCACGCCGGTCATCGGCGCATATTGGTTGGCGCCCTGGGCGACGTGCCAGGCCAGGCGTTCTTTCAGGTAGTCCGGCCCGTCGAAATCAGGGAAGCCCTGCGACAGGTTGATCGCCTGATGCTGCTGCGCCAGCGCGCTCATTTGGGTGAAGATGGTGGTGCCCAGGGCAGGCAGTTTACTTTCGGGAATCAATGCGGAAGTGCTCATAGCAGGTGAATACTCCAGGCGCTTATATTGCCGTCAATATAACACGATGCTAGTATTTGGCAATCAAGACGCTTAGATGGCTAAATGCGAAAAAGTGCTTAGCCCGCCACGCGGCAGGCAACGTTTCATCTGCCGGCCGCCTTACCGAACGGGAAACGATAACAATGACGGAGAATCCGCAACTTACCGCATTACTGGCGGCCTGCCACTGGATTGGCGACAAAGGCTGGTGTCCGGCGACCGGCGGCAACATGTCGCTGCGCCTCGACGAACGCCAGTGCCTGGTCACCGAATCCGGCAAAGACAAAGGCAGCCTGAGCGCCGCCGATTTTCTGCAGGTGGATATCGCCGACAATCATGTGCCGAGCGGCCGTACGCCGTCGGCGGAAACCGGGCTGCATACGCTGCTCTATCGCTTGTACCCGCACCTTGGCGCGGTGTTGCATACCCATTCCGTCAACGCCACCGTGTTGTCGCGGGTGGAACGCGGCGATGCGTTGGTGCTGCAGGGGTACGAAATGCAAAAGTCGCTCGCCGGTCAGCGCAGCCACCTGGACAGCGTGGCGATCCCCATTTTCGATAACGATCAGGACATTCCCCGGCTGGCGTCGCGCGTCGCGGCCTATGCCGAGGTCACGCCGCTGCAGTACGGTTTTCTGGTGCGCGGCCACGGTCTCTATTGCTGGGGAAGTCAGGTGGCGGAAGCCCGCCGCCATCTCGAAGGGCTGGAATTCCTGTTCCAGTGTGAACTGCAACGTCGCTTGCTGGAGGCGAAATGATCCGCGCTATCGTGACCGATATTGAAGGCACCACCAGCGATATTCGCTTCGTGCACCAGGTATTGTTTCCCTATGCCCGCGAACGGCTGGCGGATTTTGTACGCCGTCACGCCACGGAGAGCGAAGTCGCCGCGCCGCTGGCGGCGCTGCGCGCTGAAATTGACCAGCCGCAGGCGGATCTCGACGCGCTGATCGCCGCGCTGTACCGCTTTATGGATGAAGACCGCAAATCCACCGCGCTCAAGGCGCTGCAGGGCATCATCTGGCGCAGCGGCTATCGCGAAGGGGATTTCCGCGGGCATCTGTACCCGGAGGTTGCGGGGCAGTTGGCCGCCTGGCAGCGTCAGGGGCTGAAGCTTTACGTCTATTCCTCCGGTTCGGTGGAAGCGCAGAAGCTGCTGTTCGGCCACAGCAGCGCCGGCGATCTGCAGCCGCTGTTCAGCGGCTATTTCGACACGCACGTCGGCGCCAAGCGTGAAACCGCGTCGTACCGCAACATTGCGCAGGCTATCGGCATCGCGCCCGACGAACTGTTGTTCCTGTCCGATATCCACCAGGAACTGGACGCCGCGCAGGCCGCCGGCTGGCATACCTGCCAGCTGATCCGCGATGAGGCGGATGCACAGAGCCGGCATCCGCAGGTCAGCCGTTTTGATCATATCGATTTAGGGGAGTTTGTCTCATGAGTGGATTGACCATTTTCAGTGATACAGCGCCGCAGCAGCCGCTGTGGCAGAGCCGCGACGCGCAGGAAATCCAGCGGCAGCTGGCGCAGATCGGCGTGCGCTTTGAGCGTTGGCAGGCGGATCGCGAACTGGGCGACAATCCGCAGCCGCAGGCGGTGATCGCCGCCTACCAGCATGAGATCGACCGGCTGGTGGCGGAAAAGGGCTACCAGAGCTGGGACGTGATCAGCATGCGGCCGGACCACGAACAGCGTCAGGCGCTGCGCGAAAAATTCCTGTCCGAACACACGCACGGTGAGGATGAAGTGCGCTTTTTCGTTGAAGGGGCGGGGCTGTTTTGCCTGCATCTGGACGGCAAGATCTTCCAGATCCTGTGCGAAAAGAACGATCTGATCTCAGTGCCGGCCAACACCCGTCACTGGTTCGATATGGGCTCGGCGCCGCACTTTACCGCGATCCGGGTATTTGACAACCCGGAGGGCTGGGTGGCGCATTTCACCGGCGACACGATCGCCGATGCCTATCCGCGTCTGGACTGATCGTCAACCGGCGGGCGTTAACCCAGTGTTCGCCGGAAAATCCCCGCTTCAACCTGCTGCGGCGTGATCACGCCGCTGTCGAACACCCACCCGCTGATGAGTTTTGCCGGCGTGACGTCGAACGCCGGATTGTAGACCGGTGCCTTGGCCGGCGCCCACTGGCAGGTGCCGAAGCTGCCTGAAACGCCGGTGACTTCGGCCGCCGCGCGTTGCTCGATCGGGATGGCGGCGCCGTCCGGACAGTGCGGATCGTGGGTGGTGTGCGGGGCGGCCACGTAGAACGGGATGCCGTGATAGTGCGCCAGCACCGCCAGGCTGTAGGTGCCAATCTTGTTGGCGACGTCGCCGTTGGCGGCGATGCGATCCGCGCCGACCCATACCGCATCGACCTGGCCTTGCGCCATCAGGCTGGCGGCCATTGAATCGCAGATCAGACGATAGGGAATGCCCAGCTCGCCCAGTTCCCAGGCGGTCAGGCGGCCGCCCTGCAGCAGCGGCCGGGTTTCATCGACCCATACTTGTTGCACCTTGCCCTGCTGGTGGGCGCGCAGCAGCACCCCGATAGCGGTGCCGACGCCGGCGGTGGCCAATCCGCCGGTATTGCAGTGGGTCAGCAGGCGGCTGCCGGGCTTGACCAGCCCTGCGCCGCGATCGGCGATGCGATCGCACAGCAGGCGATCCTCCTCCACCAACCGCAGCGCTTCGTCCACCATCGCCGGCGCCCAGTCAGGTTCCGCCAGCGCCAACTTCATGCGATCCAGATTGTTCATCAGGTTAACCGCCGTCGGGCGGGCGGCGCGCAGCGTGTGCAGCGCCTGCTCCAGCTCGGCGCGCGGCAGACCGCGTTCCGCGAGCAGCGCCAACAGCAGGCTGGCGGACAGCCCGATCAGCGGAGCGCCGCGCACCCGCAGGCTGTGAATGTGCCCGACCAACTCTTCCACGCTGTCGCAAGCGCGCCACCGCTTTTCCTGCGGCAGGGCTTGCTGATCGAGGATCCAAAGGCGGTTATCTCGCAGGGTCAAACTGGTGGTGTTAAGCGCTTGCATCGGCGGTTAATTCCTTGTTGCGTGGTTATTGCATCTGAAACGCTATTCTGCCAACATGACTTCCAGATGTATAGACGTCCAAATGCTTTTACGTCTAAATAATCAGAGTTGCTGGGTCAGTGAGAGAGAACAGAGGGGTTGGGGAATGTCGCTTTATCGTACGTTTACGGCTGCCGATGCCGTTGAATATGCCCGCCAATACGGGCAGGTGGCCGAACCGCAGGCGCTGGTGAGCGCCGACGAGATCGGTGACGGCAACCTGAACCTGGTGTTCAAGATCCGCGATCGTGAAGGTGTGAGCCGGGTGATCGTCAAACAGGCGCTGCCCTACGTGCGCTGCGTGGGCGAATCCTGGCCGCTGACGTTGGATCGGGCGCGCATCGAAGCGGAAACGCTGCTGGTCCACGGCGGTTTCTGCCCGCGGCATACGGTAAAAGTCTTGCATCACGATCCCGAGTTGGCGGTGATGGTGCAGGAAGATCTCTCCGATCATCGCATCTGGCGCAGTGAACTGGTGCAGGGGAACTATCATCCGCTGGCGGCCGGGCAACTGGCGGAATACCTGGCGCAGACGCTGTTTCACACCTCCGATTTTTATCAGTCGGCGCAGCAGAAAAAGGCGGAAGTCAGCCGTTTCACCAACCCCGAACTGTGCCAGATCACCGAAGATCTGTTCTTTACCGATCCCTATATCGACCATGAGCGCAATCAGTTCGAGGCGGCGCTGTTGCCGCAGGTGCAGGCGCTGCGCGAGGATGCGCCGCTGAAGTTGGCGGTCGCCGGCCTGAAACATCGCTTCCTCAGCAAGGCGGAGGCGCTGTTGCACGGGGATATCCACAGCGGTTCGATCTTCGTGGCGGAAGGGCGATTGAAAGCGATCGACGCCGAATTCGGTTTCTACGGCCCGATCGGTTTCGATGTCGGCACTGCGTTAGGCAACCTGCTGCTCAACTATTGCGGCCAGCCGGGGCTGTTCGGGCCGCGCGACGCCGCCGCCGGGCGCGAGCAGCGGCTGCAGGATGTGCGCGAGCTGTGGCTGATCTTTGCCGATCGCTTTCTGGCGCTGTGCCATCAGCAAAGCCGCGATGCGGCGCTGGCGACGCCGGGTTACGCCGAGCAGTTCCTGCAGCAGGTCTGGAGCGACGCGATAGGATACTGCGGCACCGAACTGATTCGGCGCACCATCGGCCTGGCGCACGTCGCCGATCTGGACAGCATCGCCGACGCCGACATGCGCCTCGACTGTCAGCGTCACGCCCTGGGATTGGGGCGCACGCTGATCGTCAATGCGCCGCAGATCGAGCATATCGACGCGCTGTTGGCGCGCATTCGTCAGCAGGGCTGAAAAGGCGGGTGCTCGTGGATCCTGCCTGACACCATCAGCCAACGGGCGGGGCGAACCCCGCCGTTGGGTTGCCTTACCGTCCGGATTCGTAAGCCAAAGTGGCCGCAACCTCCGAGTCTCCCAACCTGATGCGCAGTTCGCACAGCGAACCGCGGGTTAGCCAGATGAACGCGAGCAGCGTCATACAGACGATCACCAGTTTAAGTACGACCCGTTTTTGCTGCATTTTTGACCTCCCTATCCTTGCCTTGCGGCGGGTAAGAGGCTAACCTGATGTTGCTAGGCATCAGAGTGGCCTCGGGTTGATAATATCGACTCGGGGCCTTTCTCTTTCTCTCCTTTGCCAAGGCTCCGGACAGAAAGATCCAGAGCACCCGCCGCGCAGTCTACCCGAACTTCCTTCCTGTGAAATCCGCCGTTGCGCCAACCTGCGGCGTGGTGCGCAGTTTGTCCTGAAAGCAAAAGAAAAAAGGGGCGATGATGATCGCCCCTTGGATGCGTGGAGTGGGAATTGGCGTTAAGCCGCTTCGGTCTGCTGCTGGCGCTTAGACTGCGCCGCCGGCTTTTCCGGCTTGGCGGCCGCCAGCGCATCCGGCGCAAAGTCGTCCACGTTGATGGAGCGCAGGCGGCTCTCTTCGGCTTTCACCAGGATCTTCGCTTCGTCGGCGCTGATCTTGCCTTCTTCCAGCGCGCGCTCCGCCAAACGATCCAGACGGGTGAACGGCAGGTTTTTGCCGGCCGCCTTGCACAGACGTTCGTGAATCGGCTCGGCGGCCATCACGTCGGCCAGCGCCGCTTCCAGCAGGCCGATTGGGTTATGCTCGCTCGGCGTCAGGTACTGGCCGCGCCCCAGACGGCTGCGGGTGGCGGAAGGCACCTGCAGGATCTTGGCCAACTGATGATCCAGGCGATCGGACGGCGCAGTATGCACGCGGCCGAACGGGAAGACCACGAAGCGCAGCGCGCCGGCGATAAAGCGGTTCGGGAAGTTGCGCAGCAGATCATCCAGCGCCTGTTCGGCTTTATGCAGGCTGTCTTGCACGCCCCAATGCACCAGCGGCAGATCTTCTTTCTGACGGCCTTCGTCGTCAAAGCGTTTCAGCACGGCGGAAGCCAAATACATCTGGCTGAGGATATCCCCCAGGCGAGCGGAGATGCGCTCACGGCGCTTCAGGCTGCCGCCCAGCACGCCCATGGAAACGTCCGACAGCAGCGCCAGGTTGGCGCTCAGGCGGTTCAGCTGCTGATAGTAACGACGGGTCGCGTCCTTGGTTGGCGTGGCGCTGGTGCGGCCGTTGGTCAGGCCCAGCCAGAAGCTGCGTACCTTGTTGCTGCCGACGTGACCCAGGTGGCCGAACAGCGATTTATCGAAGGCGTTCAGATCGTTGTTCTGCGCCGCCGCCATTTCATCCAGCACATAAGGATGGCAGCGGATCGCGCCCTGACCGAAGATCATCATGGTGCGGGTCAGGATGTTCGCGCCTTCCACCGTGATGGCGATCGGTGCCCCCTGATAAGCGCGAGCCAGGAAGTTGGATTCGCCCAGCATGATGCCTTTACCGCCGGCGATATCCATGGCGTCAACGATCGACTGCTGGCCGCGGTGCGTGCAGTGGTATTTGACGATGGCCGACAGCACGGCCGGCTTCTCGCCCTGCACCAGCGCATAGGTGATCAGCGAAGCGGCGGCGTCCATCACATAGGTGTTGCCGGCGATGCGCGCCAACGGTTCCTCGATCCCTTCCATCTTGCCGATGGAGATCTTGAACTGACGGCGAATGTGCGCGTAGGCGCCGGTCGCCAGGGCGATGGATTTCAGGCTGCCGGTAGAGTTGGACGGCAGGGTGATGCCGCGACCGACCGACAGGCACTCAACCAGCATGCGCCAGCCCTGGCCGGCCATTTTCGGCCCGCCGATGATGTAATCGATCGGCACGAACACGTCGGTGCCGCGGGTCGGGCCGTTCTGGAACGGCACGTTCAGCGGAAAGTGGCGGTTGCCGATTTCCACGCCCGGGGTGCTGGTCGGGATCAGCGCACAGGTGATGCCCGGGGATTCGTTGTCGCTCAGCAGGCGGTTCGGGTCATGCAGTTTGAACGCCAGGCCCAGTACGGTGGCGACCGGCGCCAACGTGATGTAGCGCTTGTTCCAGGTCAGGCGCATGCCCAGCACCTGCTTGCCTTGCCATTCGCCCATGCACACGGTGCCGACGTCCGGGATCGCGCCGGCATCGGAACCCGCTTCCGGGCTGGTCAGCGCGAAGCATGGGATTTCGTCGCCGCGCGCCAGGCCCGGCAGATAGTGGTTTTTCTGTTCTTCGGTGCCGTAGTGCTGCAGCAGTTCGCCCGGGCCGAGGGAGTTCGGCACGCCGACGGTGATCGCCAGGATGCCGGAAACGCCGGCCAGTTTTTGCAGCACCATCGCCTGAGCGTAAGGGGAGAATTCCAGACCGCCGTACTCTTTCTTGATGATCATCGCGAAGAAACGGTGTTCTTTCAGGTACGCCCAGAGTTCTGGCGGCAGATCGGCCAGTTCGTGGGTGATCTGGAAGTCGTTGGCCATGCGGCAGGCTTCTTCCACCGGGCCGTCGATAAACGCCTGCTCTTCTTCCGTCAGGCGCGGTTTCGGGTAGCTGTGCAGCTTGTTCCAATCCGGCGCACCGCGGAACAGATCGCCTTCCCACCAAGTGGTGCCGGCGTCGATCGCTTCCTTCTCGGTGGTGGACATCGGCGGCATCACCTTGCGGAAGGCGCGCAGCGCCGGCGCGGAGAGCAGGGAACGGCGCACAGAGGAAAGGTTCAGCGGCAGCAGCACGATCGCCAGCGGCAGCAACAGCCAGAAGCTCCACAGGCCGATAGCGCCCATGACGGCGGTGTACGCCACCAGGATCAGGCTGCTGAGGGTAAGGTTCACTCGGTGGTAGAACACCACGCCGAGGAGAGCCAGGAAAACGACGATACTAAGAACTATCATAAGAAGCTCCGAAGTAGTAAGAGGTCTGACCTGTTGTGTGTATGTAATAGGTTTTAGTACAAGGCAGAATTTTTATCAATGCGTTTACAGTTTAATTACAACTCAGGTCACAAACTGACAGCACCAATCATCAAAAACCTCTCCGCTTCCTTAACCGGCGCGCTGTTTGGCCGAGAATGCTTCTCGCTGTTTCCGCGATCCGGTACACTGCGGAGCGGAAGATTTGACGATAACAAGAGGTTCCTCATGTACCACGACCTTATTCGCAGTGAACTGAACGAAGCGGCTGATACCCTGGCGAAATTTATCAATGACGACGCCAACATCGACGCCATCCAACGCGCGGCGGTGCTGCTGGCGGATTCCTTCAAAGCCGGCGGTAAAGTGATTTCCTGCGGCAACGGCGGTTCCCATTGCGACGCGATGCATTTCGCCGAAGAGCTGACCGGCCGCTACCGCGAAAACCGCCCGGGCTACCCGGCGATTGCCATCTCGGACGTGAGCCACCTGTCCTGCGTCAGCAACGACTTCGGCTATGAGTATGTGTTCTCGCGCTATGTGGAAGCGGTGGGCCGCGAAGGCGACGTGCTGCTGGGCATTTCCACCTCCGGCAACTCCGGCAACATCATCAAGGCTATCGATGCGGCGCGTGCCAAGGGGATGAAAGTGATCACCCTGACCGGCAAGGACGGCGGCAAGATGGCGGGTTCCGCCGATGTGGAAATTCGCGTGCCGCACTTCGGCTACGCCGACCGCATTCAGGAAATCCACATCAAAGCGATTCACATCTTGATTCAGCTGATCGAAAAAGAGATGGTTAAGGCTTAATAGCCTTCGGGGAGCTGCGGCTCCCCATGAATAAGACGGCGGGCGCCGCATGTATGCCGTGCCCGCACAGTCTGTGTCAGTGTGGTTAAGGAGTGCTGGCGATGTGTGAACTGCTCGGGATGAGCGCAAACGTACCGACCGATATCTGCTTCAGCTTTACCGGCCTGGTACAGCGCGGCGGCCGCACCGGGCCGCATAAGGATGGCTGGGGCATTACCTTCTATGAAGGGAACGGCTGCCGCACATTCAAGGATCCGCAGCCGAGCTTCAACTCGCCGATCGCCCGCCTGGTGCAGGACTACCCGATCAAGTCTTGCGCGGTGGTGTCCCATATTCGCCAGGCCAACCGCGGCGAAGTGGCGTTGGAAAACACCCATCCGTTCACCCGCGAACTGTGGGGCCGCAACTGGACCTACGCGCACAACGGCCAATTGAAAGGCTATCGTCAGTTGGATACCGGCACGTTCCGCCCGGTCGGCCAGACTGACAGCGAATATGCCTTCTGCTGGCTGCTGCACCAGCTGGCGCTGAAATATCCGCGCACCCCAAGCCAGTGGCCGGCGGTATTCCGCTACATTGGCCTGTTGGCGAGCCAACTGCGCAAGAAAGGGGTATTCAATATGCTGTTGTCGGACGGGCGCTTCGTGATGGCGTATTGCTCCACCAACCTGTATTGGATCACGCGCCGCGCGCCGTTCGGCAAGGCGACGCTGCTCGATCAGGACGTGGAGATTGATTTTCAGCAACAGACCACACCGAACGATGTGGTCACGGTGATCGCCACCCAACCGCTGACCGCTAACGAAACCTGGCACAAGATTGAGCCAGGCGAGTTCGCGTTATTTCACTTCGGTGAGCGGCTTGTTCTGAGCGAAGGGGTTGGTGTTGGGCGTCGGGCTGGCTGACGCGTACTGCGTCATCATGCCGCCGCTGCTCATCAGCGGTTGACCCAAGACGTACTGGCCATTGACCACGCCCATTGTCGGCGGTTGGCGGTTCTTCGCGAAGTAATCATAGCCCGGCTTCAGCTGGCGCCAGAAGGCGATATAGCTGGATGACGCATGGCGTTTCAGGTTCTGTTCGGTCATGCGGAACGGGTAGATGCTGATGTCGACGCGGCTTTGGCCATAGGCGAAGGCGGCTTCGACGTAGCGATAGATCTCATCCATATAGGTGTTGGTCATCGCGTAACAGCCGATCGATTTACATTCGCCGTGGATCATCAGATAAGCGCCGGAATAGCCCTGCGACTTATCGTAATCGTTAGGGAAACCGATATTGATCGCCCGATAATACTTGCTGTCGGGTTTCAGATGGCGCGCGTCAACGCTATAAAAGCCTTCAGGACTTTTAAAGTCGCCTTCACGACGTTTAGGACCCAGCCCGCCGGAGAAATTACAGATCGGGAACGTGTTGACCAGGCGGAATTCATTGCCCATTCTGGCATACAATTCCAGCTTGCGTTCCTCTTTGAAGATCTGAATATAGACCGGCGAACCCAATAATTGCTGTTTAACTACCGGCGCTTCGGGTACCTGCTCGCTGGCGCTGCAGGCCGTGATCATCGGCATAGAAACAAGCATCGCAAACAACAGCGCGATTTTGCTCATTATAATTCCTGCTTATATTTATCTGCCGGCGTAATCAACCTGGCCAGCATGCCACTGATTATTGTTTTTACTGCTGCAAAACACCGCCAGATTACCAGCGCGTTTATTTTTAGCAATACGTGATATGTATAAAAAAACGACAAAGCTCGATAAAAGTGAAATGACCGGCAGATTTTAACGATAAGTAGTGAAAAACAGGCGAAATTTAATTGCGTTTGCTTGACCCAAGTCACGACGGAACGCAGAACAATGTTGCGAACAATGTTAATATTCTCTCTTCAATTTAACGCGCGGTGGCGATTGAAGCGGCGGGGGTTATGGCATATAACCCGGCCGTTTCGGTGGTTATTTGGCTACAGGCCGTTAACACATCGATTGTCACGCAAATAACGGAGAGGGGGGAATCAAGGGAATGCGCGTTACCCCATATATTCACTGCGAGAAAGTTCATGTTGGGCGTGCCGTCGTGCGCACTGCCCGGCAATCCTGGCATCGTCCGCACCCGCCTCTGGGGCCGGGCAGACGTGTAAACCAAACTACATCGTATAAATCCTATGATTAAGATCAGAAAAGGGTTAGATCTGCCGATAGCCGGGGTTCCGGTTCAGGCGATCCAAGATGGCCCGAACATTCAGCATGTCGCCCTGCTTGGGGAAGAGTATGTCGGAATGCGCCCCTCCATGCTGGTGCAGGAAGGCGATACCGTTAAGAAAGGCCAGGCGTTGTTCGAAGATAAGAAAAACCCCGGGGTTTTCTTCACGGCACCCGCCAGCGGCCGCATCGCCGCGATTAACCGCGGCGAGCGGCGCGTATTGCAATCGGTGGTGATTGCGCTGGAAAACGGCGGCGACGATCAGCTTGAGTTTGCGCACTATCCGCTGGGTGAACTGAGCCAGCTGCCGCGTGAACAGGTCGAAAGCGAACTGATCGCCAGCGGCCTGTGGACCGCGCTGCGCACCCGTCCGTTCAGCAAAACGCCGAGCCCCGGCAGCGAGCCGCGCGCCATTTTCGTCACCGCGATGGATACCCAGCCGTTGGCCGCCGACCCGCAGGTGATCATCGCCGAACAGCAGGCGGCGTTTAACGCCGGGCTGGTGGTGTTGGCGCGCCTGACGGCGGGCAAGGTACACGTATGCCACGCCGCCGGCGCCTCGGTTGGGCAGCAAAGCGGCTCGCAGATCGCCTACAGCGAATTCGCCGGCCCGCATCCCGCCGGGCTGGCGGGCACCCACATTCATTTCCTTGAACCGGTCAGCCTGAAGAAAATCGTTTGGCACATCGGTTACCAGGATGTCATCGCCATCGGCACGCTGTTCACCACCGGCAAGCTCGATACCCGCCGTGTGGTGGCGCTGGCCGGGCCGCAGGTGGCGCAGCCGGCGCTACTGCGCACCCGCCTGGGGGCCAGCCTCGATGAGCTGACCGCCGGCCGCCTGAAAGGCGGCGAGAATCGGGTGATCTCCGGTTCGGTGCTGAACGGCATGCACGCCGCCGGGCCGAACGCCTGGCTCGGCCGCTTCCACTCGCAGGTGTCGGTGTTGGAGGAAGGGCGCGACAAAGAGCTGTTCGGTTGGATCGTGCCCTCACCGAACAAATTCTCCATTACCCGCACCACGCTGGGCCACTTCCTGAAGAACAAACTGTTCGCTTTCTCAACCACCACTAACGGCGGCGAGCGCGCCATGGTGCCGATCGGCAACTATGAGCGGGTGATGCCGCTGGATATTTTGCCGACGCTGCTGCTGCGCGATTTGCTGGCGGGCGACAGCGACAGCGCGCAAGCGCTGGGCTGCCTGGAACTGGATGAGGAAGATCTGGCGCTGTGCACCTTCGTTTGCCCCGGCAAGTATGAGTACGCGCCGGTGCTGCGCGAGGTGCTGACCAAGATTGAGCAGGAAGGATAACCGATGGGCCTGAAGAATTATTTCGAGAAGATAGAGCATCACTTCACGCCGGGCGGCAAACTGGAAAAGTGGTACCCGCTGTATGAAGCGACCACCACGGTGTTTTACACCCCCGGCACGGTGACGCGCGGCGCTTCGCACGTGCGCGACGCCATCGATTTGAAACGCATGATGATCCTGGTGTGGCTGGCGGTGTTCCCGGCGATGTTCTGGGGCATGTACAACGTCGGCCAGCAGGCAATCCCGGCGCTGCACCATCTGTACAGCGGCGACGCGCTGCAACAGGTGCTGGCGGGCGACTGGCATTATCGCCTGGCGCAGTGGCTCGGCGCCTCGCTGGCGGCCGACGCCGGCTGGGTCAGCAAGATGGTGCTGGGCGCCTGTTACTTCCTGCCGATCTACGCCGTGGTATTCGTCGTCGGCGGCTTCTGGGAAGTGCTGTTCGCCATTATCCGCAAGCATGAGGTCAACGAAGGCTTCTTCGTCACGTCCATCCTGTTCGCGCTGATCGTGCCGCCGACCCTGCCGCTGTGGCAGGCCGCGCTGGGCATCACCTTCGGCGTGGTGGTGGCCAAAGAGATCTTCGGCGGCACCGGGCGCAACTTCCTCAACCCGGCGCTGGCCGGCCGCGCCTTCCTGTTCTTCGCCTATCCGGCGCAGATCTCCGGCGATTTGGTGTGGACCTCCGCGGACGGTTTCTCCGGCGCGACGCCGCTGGCGCAGTGGAGCGCGGGCGGGGCGCACAGCCTGAGCAACGTGGCCACCGGCCAGTCCATCAGCTGGCTGGACGCTTTCCTCGGCAACATTCCCGGCTCGATCGGTGAGGTGTCCACGCTGATGATCCTGATCGGCGGGGCGATTATCCTGTTCGGCCGCGTGGCCTCCTGGCGCATCGTCGCCGGCGTAATGCTCGGCATGGTGGCTTCCGCCCTGTTGTTCAACGCCATCGGTTCGGACACCAACCCGATGTTCGCCATGCCGTGGTACTGGCATCTGGTGCTGGGCGGCTTCGCCTTCGGCATGATCTTTATGGCGACCGACCCGGTTTCCGCCTCCTTCACCAATAAGGGGAAATGGTGGTACGGCATTCTGATTGGCGTGATGTGCGTGCTGATTAGGGTAGTCAACCCCGCCTATCCGGAAGGCATGATGCTGGCGATCCTGTTCGCCAACCTGTTCGCGCCGCTGTTCGATTATCTGGTGGTGCAGGCCAACATCAAGCGGAGAAAAGCCCGTGGCGAATGAAGCGAAAAACGACGGCATCGGTAAAACGCTGCTGGTAGTGCTGCTGCTGTGTCTGGTGTGTTCAGTGGTGGTGGCGGGCTCCGCCGTCGGCCTGAAGTCCAAACAGCAGGAGCAAAAGCTGCTCGACAAGCAGCGCAATATTCTCGACGTAGCCGGCCTGTTGCAGCCGAAAATGGAGAGCGAGCAGGTCAAGCGCCTGTACAGCGAGCGCATCGAACCGCGCCTGGTGGATCTGAACAGCGGCGAGTTTGTCGCCGGCAAGGCGGCGGCGTTCGATCTGGGCGCCGCGCTGCGCGACGACGCCAAAAGCGTGGCGCTGGCGGCGGGCGACGATCCGGCCGGCATCAAGCGCCGCAGCAACCTGGCGGAAATCTACCTGGTGCGCGATGAAAGCGGCCAGGTGAACAAGATTGTGCTGCCGGTATACGGCACCGGTCTGTGGTCGATGATGTACGCCTTCGTGGCGCTGGATAATGACGGCAACACGGTCAAGGGCATCACCTACTACGACCAGGGGGAAACCCCGGGGCTGGGCGGGGAGGTCGAGAACCCGTCCTGGCGCCAGCAGTGGGTCGGCAAGCAGCTGTTCGACGACAATGGCCAGCCGGCGATCCGCGTGGTGAAAGGCGGCGCGCGTCAGGGGGATGTGCATGGTGTGGACGGCCTGTCCGGCGCCACGCTGACCTCCAACGGCGTACAGCATACGTTTGATTTCTGGTTGGGCGAGCACGGCTTCGGCCCGTTCCTGAAAAAAGTTCGTGAAGGAGCGCTGAAAAATGGCTGATTCCAAAGAGATAAAGCGGGTCCTGCTGGGGCCGCTGTTCGACAATAACCCGATCGCCCTGCAGGTGCTGGGCGTCTGTTCGGCGCTGGCGGTGACCACCAAGCTGGAGACGGCGGTGGTGATGACCATTGCGGTGACGCTGGTGACCGCGTTCTCCAGCTTCTTCATCTCGCTGATCCGTCATCATATTCCCAACAGCGTGCGCATCATCGTGCAGATGGCGATCATCGCCTCGCTGGTGATCGTGGTCGATCAGCTGCTGCGCGCCTATGCGTTTGAGATCTCCAAGCAGCTGTCGGTGTTCGTCGGCCTGATCATCACCAACTGCATCGTGATGGGGCGCGCCGAGGCCTACGCCATGAAGTCGCCGCCGATCGAGAGCTTTATGGACGGCATCGGCAACGGGCTGGGTTACGGGGTGATCCTGGTGCTGGTCGGTTTCCTGCGCGAGCTGATCGGCTCCGGCAAGCTGTTCGGCGTGCCGGTGCTGGAAACGGTGCAGAACGGCGGCTGGTATCAGCCGAACGGCCTGTTCCTGCTGGCGCCGAGCGCGTTCTTCATCATCGGCCTGCTGATCTGGGTGCTGCGCACCCTGAAGCCGGCGCAGATCGAAAAGGAGTAAAGGCCGATGGAACACTATATCAGCCTGTTTGTGCGCGCGGTGTTCGTTGAGAACATGGCGCTGGCGTTCTTCCTCGGGATGTGCACCTTCCTGGCGGTGTCGAAGAAGGTCTCGACCGCCTTTGGCCTGGGCATCGCGGTGACCATCGTGCTCGGCATTTCGGTGCCGGTGAATAACCTGGTCTACAACCTGATCCTGCGCGACGGCGCGCTGGTGGAAGGCGTCGATCTGAGCTTCCTCAACTTCATCACCTTCATCGGCGTGATTGCGGCGCTGGTGCAGATTCTGGAGATGATCCTCGATCGTTTCTTCCCGTCGCTGTATAACGCGCTCGGCATCTTCCTGCCGCTCATCACCGTGAACTGCGCCATCTTCGGCGGCGTGTCCTTCATGGTGCAGCGCGACTACAACTTCGTCGAATCGGTGGTGTACGGCTTTGGTTCCGGCACCGGCTGGATGCTGGCGATCGTCGCCATGGCGGGGATCCGCGAAAAACTCAAGTATGCCAACGTGCCGGCAGGGCTGCGCGGCCTGGGCATTACCTTTATCACCACCGGACTGATGGCGCTGGGCTTCATGTCCTTCTCCGGTGTTCAGTTGTAAAGGCGGGAAGAATTTATGGAAATTATTTTAGGCGTAGCAATGTTCACCGCCATCGTGATGGTGCTGGTGTTGCTGATCCTGTTCGCCAAGTCGAAGCTGGTGAATACCGGCGACATCGCGGTGGAAATCAACGGCGATCTGGATAAGAGCTTCCATGCGCCGGCGGGCGACAAGCTGCTCAACATGCTCTCCAGCCAGGGGATTTTCGTCTCCTCGGCCTGTGGCGGCGGCGGTTCCTGCGGCCAGTGCCGGGTGGTGATCAAAGAGGGCGGCGGCGATATCCTGCCGACCGAGCTCTCGCACATCAACAAGCGCGAAGCGAAAGAGGGTTGCCGCCTGGCGTGCCAGGTGAACGTGAAGCAGAACCTGAAGATCGAGCTGCCGGAAGAGATCTTCGGCGTGAAGAAATGGGAGTGCGAGGTTATCTCCAACGATAACAAAGCCACCTTTATCAAAGAGCTGAAGCTGAAGATCCCCGATGGCGAAGACGTGCCGTTCCGCGCGGGCGGTTTCATCCAGATCGAAGCGCCGGCGCACGACATCAGTTACGCCGACTTCGACGTGCCGCAGGAGTATCGCGGCGACTGGGACAAGTTCAACCTGTTCCGCTACCGTTCGACGGTGAACGACACCACGGTGCGCGCCTACTCGATGGCCAACTACCCGGAAGAGAAGGGCATCATCATGCTCAACGTGCGTATCGCCACGCCGCCGCCGAACAATCCGGACGTGCCGCCGGGCATCATGTCTTCCTATATCTGGTCGCTGAAGCCGGGCGACAAGGTGACCATCTCCGGGCCGTTCGGCGAGTTCTTCGCCAAGGACACCGACGCCGAAATGATCTTTATCGGCGGCGGCGCGGGCATGGCGCCGATGCGCTCGCACATCTTCGATCAGCTCAAGCGTCTGAACTCGAAGCGCAAGATCACTTTCTGGTACGGCGCGCGTTCGCTGCGCGAGATGTTCTATGAAGACGACTTCAACCAGCTGCAGGCGGAGAACGAAAACTTCACCTGGCACGTGGCGCTGTCGGATCCGCAGCCGGAAGATAACTGGACCGGCTACACCGGCTTTATCCATAATGTTCTGCTGGAGAACTACCTGAAAAACCACCCGGCGCCGGAAGACTGCGAGTTTTACATGTGCGGGCCGCCGATGATGAACGCCGCGGTGATCAAGATGCTCAAAGATCTGGGTGTCGAAGACGAAAATATCATGCTGGATGACTTTGGTGGCTAAATTGCGCGCATTGGCGACGAAGAACTGGCTGACGGGCGTGGCGCTGAGCGCCACCCTGCTGCTGACCGGCTGCGGGCCGGAACAGGTGGATCTGACGGGTAAAACCATGGGCACCTCGTATTCGATCCGTTACGTGACCGGCGACGATACGCCGTCGGCGCGCGAGATGCAGGCGGAGATCGACAAACGGCTGGAACAGGTGAACGATCAGATGTCCACCTACCGGCCGGATTCCGAGCTAAGCCGCTTCAACGCCAGCCGCGACATTGACCGGCCGTTCCCGGTTTCGCCGGCCACCGCCGAAGTGGTGCGCGAAGCGCTGCGCATCAACCGCGTCACCGATGGCGCGCTGGACGTGACCGTCGGGCCGCTGGTCAACCTATGGGGTTTCGGCCCGGAAGGGCGACCGGACAAAGTGCCGAGCGAGGCGGAACTGGAGCACCGCCGCGCCTGGACCGGCGCCGACAAGCTGTCGGTGCAGGGCAGCGCGCTGGTGAAAAGCATCCCCGAGCTGTACGTCGATCTGTCGTCGATCGCCAAAGGGTATGGCGTGGACGTGGTGGCGGAGTATCTGCAATCGCAACACGTGAAAGACTACATGGTGGATATCGGCGGCGAGGTGCGCACGCGCGGACATAACGGCGAGCAAAAGCCGTGGCGCATCGCCATCGAGCGCCCGACCACCGGCGCGCAGCAGCAGGCGCAGCTGGTGATCCAACCGGGGGAGATGTCGATCGCCACCTCGGGTGACTATCGCAACTACTTCGAGCAGGACGGGGTGCGCTATTCGCACACCATCGATCCGATCACCGGGCGCCCGATCCATCATCGGCTGGTGTCGATCACCGTGCTGAGCCCGACCTGCATGACCGCCGACGGCCTGTCCACCGGCCTGAACGTGATGGGGCCGGAGCGCGGCATGGCGCTGGCCAACCTGCTCGGCATTCCGGTGTTCATGATCGTGAAAACCGCCGACGGCTTTGAGGAGCGTTATTCAGACGCGTTCAAGCCCTATCTGAAAAAGCGTTCGTGAGGTTGCTATGTTGACGGTATTCGCCGCTACCTTCGTGTTGTTTCTGCTGATCGTCGGCGGCATGTCGCTGGGCTATGTGTTCAAACGCAAAAGCCTGCAGGGCAGCTGCGGCGGCATCACCGCGCTGGGCATGGAGAAAGTCTGCGACTGCCCGGAGCCGTGCGATGCGCGCAAAAAACGCGAAGCCAAAGCGGCGCAGCGGCGCGAGCAGTTGGACAAGCACCGCATTCTGTAGCGAAGCGAAAACCCGGCCTTGGCCGGGTTTTTTATTTGATAGGAAAAATGTACATCCTCTATTTTGTTCTTATCAAGCTTTAGGTCTTAAGGTTGATACAGCTCTCATTTTAAAAACATCCGGATTTTTCTGTTGTTTCTCAGTTGGTTAGCTCGTTGACTTGATTGGTTAAAATGTCGTCTCATTAGGTTTCTTTTGGATTTAGGGAGTTCTAGGATGGGACAACAACAAGAAGGGATAAAACGGGGGTTAACGGTGGGTGAAATTAATTTGGCCCGTTCCGTGTTTGGCAGGTCAGTTTTCTATGAAAAAGTGTTTGTTCACTGCGATAGCTATCTGCCGTTTGGGCTGCAAGCCAACAGAACGGCGATGGCACCCAACGGAGAAGTCTGGTTTAGACAAGCCTTATATAAGGCTGATTTTTCCACGGCCGCTGCAGGTTTCCAGCATGTATTTATCCACGAAATGAGCCATGTCTGGCAGCACCAAAAAGGCATGTGGGTGAGAACCCGAGGGTTATTGAGTTGGGCTGCTGAATACAAATATCGACTCGATGGTAAACAGCTGTTGCATAACTACTCTATGGAACAGCAAGCTTCTATCATCGCTGATTATTGGTTCCTGAAGAAGTATGGTTACACTATCTGGCTGGGCGCGATTAACAATGGCGTGAATTTTCAGGGAGTAACGGATAAAACGATCGCCAGAAAATACGAATATACGCTTTCTCAGTTTCTTAAGCAGAGGTAACAGGATGAACCGCATTATTTTGGTTGGAACTCTGGCTTTGCTGCTCGCCGGCTGCATGCACATGAACGATCCGAGGCCAAAAAACTACTTGGCCAACGCCACTGTCGTTGATAACCACGTCTGTGTGCGGGTTCAACCTGAAGGGGACGAGCGGTTGGCCGGCGTTATTATCGAAGAAATCGGCAACGCCAACGCTATCTTCGGCAAGCACTTCACGGATAACGAGATGCCTGCGGTCACCGCAGCTACGTGTATTCCCGACGATAATTATAAATTCGAAGACGGGAAGTCTTATGGGGTATCGGTGACGCTGTTGTCGCCGGATAAACGAAATAAAGGTCTTGAGCCTGCCGCCCGGCTATTCGGCGCTGGGTTTAGTGTTCGCAATGAAAATGGCATCATCCAGGTAGTTCCTGCTCACTAACGGATGTTGAAAGCCATAAGGGCATAAGGTGGGATGTCGAACCGCCTTATGCCGTAGCCGGTTATTTATTTCGCCTTGCGGAAGCTATTCGCCTCGGCCGGCGAGTTGACCATCACGCCGTCGGCGCCCAGCGCCAGCGCCTGCTGATACTCCTGCGGTGTGTTGACGC
Source organism: Serratia sp. BNK-33-b (assembly GCF_048684565.1). Lineage (NCBI taxonomy): Bacteria > Pseudomonadati > Pseudomonadota > Gammaproteobacteria > Enterobacterales > Yersiniaceae > Serratia > Serratia sp. BNK-33-b. Next base: position 3,971,744 of record NZ_JBLQTZ010000001.1, on the reverse strand, counting down.
CGAACAGAATGATGTGCGCCGGGCCCTGCGAGCGGAAACAATCCATCGACTCTTTATCCCAGGTCAGAAACGCCTTCGAGCGCCCTTCGCCGAGGGTGTACTTCTCTACCACTTCCACCTCGCGCTTCAGCTCCAGCCCATACCAGCGCGGCTGTCGGTTGTCCGGTTTGACATCGCACTGGTGCGCCATGGTGACGTTGGCCAGCAGCGTGCGGGTCTCGTCGCGGCTTTCAAAGCGCGGGACGGCCGGCGGCAGCGCCTGCAGGTATTTGGCATCGGTAGAGTAAACGCGGGTGCGGTTCAGGCTGTCGGTGCTTTCCAGCGTCGCCAGCAGCGCCTGGCCAAACTGCGCCGGATCGGCGTCCGGGGATTTGATGTCCAGATAGAAGGTGACGTGCGGAAACGCCTTTAGCACCTCGTCCAGCCGCGGAATGCCGATGCCCTGGCCGCGGAACGGATGCGCATCGCCTTTGGCGAACGCCCAGCCGGCATCGGTCTCGGCCAATTGCGCGGCGGTATAGGCAGAGACCGGGCCCTGCCGGTTGGTCAGCGCCTTCAGATCCGAGGGGCGATACAGCACGATGACGCCGTCTTTGGATTCTTGCAGGGTGATCCAAATGGCGTCGGCACCGTTTTTCAGCGCGGTTTCGATGGCGATGCGGGTGTTTTCCGGCGCATCGGCGGTGCCGCCGCGATGGGCGACGATCGCCGGCGCGTGACCGGTGGCGGCGCTGGCCGCCAACGCGCTCAGCGACAGCGCGGAAGCCAGCAGCCAATGAGAAAATCTGATCATGTAGAGTACCTTGTCGTTATCGTTGTGGTGAGCCGCACGGGATGGCGGAAATCATACTATTGAAAAATTAAGCTTTTTTAACAACGCGGAAATATCTGGCGGAAACGGCGCTTTCATCGAAGCCTGCGGCCTTGAGCTTTCGGTATCTGACTGTATACTTATACAGTGTTACTGGAGGGTGCGATGCGTAAAATCATTCATGTCGATATGGACTGCTTCTTCGCGGCGGTGGAAATGCGCGACGATCCCAGTCTGCGCGATATCCCGCTGGCGATTGGCGGCAGCGCCGATCGGCGCGGGGTGATCAGCACCGCCAACTACCCGGCGCGGCGCTACGGCGTGCATAGCGCCATGTCTACGGCGATGGCGCTCAAGCTGTGTCCGCATCTCACCCTGCTGCCGGGGCGCATGGCGGCCTACAAAGAGGCTTCGCTGCATATCCGTGAAATCTTCGCCCGCTATACCCCGTTGATCGAGCCGCTGTCGCTCGATGAAGCCTATCTCGACGTGACCGACAGCCCGCAATGCAACGGCTCGGCGACGCTGATCGCTCAGGAGATCCGTCAGGCGATCGCCGATGAGCTGAATCTCACCGCGTCGGCCGGCGTCGCGCCGATCAAGTTTCTCGCCAAAATCGCTTCCGAGATGAACAAGCCGAATGGGCAATACGTGATCACCCCGGCGCAGGTGCCGGCGTTTTTGCAGCAGCTGCCGCTCAGCAAAATCCCCGGCGTCGGCAAGGTGACCGCCAAACGGCTGGAGGAAGTGGGGCTTATCACCTGCGCCGACGTGCAGCAATACGATTTGGCGCAGCTGCTCAAGCGCTTCGGCAAGTTCGGCCGGGTGCTGTGGGAGCGGTGTCAGGGCATCGATCGGCGTGAAATCTCGGCGGAGCGGCTGCGTAAATCGGTGGGCGTGGAGCGCACGCTGGCGGAGGACATTCACGACTGGGAAGATTGCGAAACGCTGATTATCGACAAACTCTACCCCGAGCTGGAGATGCGGCTGCGTAAGGTGAAGCCGGATCTGCATATCGCCCGACAGGGCGTGAAGCTGAAGTTTCAGGATTTTCAGCAAACCACCCAGGAGCACGTGTTCCCGGTGCTGAATCAGCAGGATTTGCTGGCGGTGGCGCGGCAGGCGTGGCGCGAACGGCGTGAAGGGCGCGGCGTGCGGCTGGTGGGGCTACATGTGACGCTGCTCGATCCGCAGCTGGAGCGGCAGCTGGCGCTGCCTTGGGAATAAAAAAGCCGGCGATTAGCCGGCTTTTTGCGTTAAGCGCGCAGATTACGCGCGCTCAGGGATCGCTTTCAGCAGCGAGGTCAGCAGCTTCCAGTACAGACCGACGCTTTCGATATGCACCTGCTCATCCGGCGAGTGCGGGCCGGTGATGGTTGGCCCGATCGATACCATGTCCATGTTTGGATACGGCTTTTTGAACAGACCGCATTCCAGGCCGGCGTGGATCACCATGATGTTCGGCGTCTTGTTGAACAGCTCCTGATACAGCTCGCGCACCAGGTGCATCACCGGCGAGTCGGCGTCCGGCTGCCAGCCCGGGTAGCCGCCCTTCGGCGCCACCTTGGCGCCGGCCAGCTGGCCCAGCGCGGTCAGCATCTCGACCACGTAATCTTTGCCGCTGTCGATCAGAGAGCGGATCAGGCAGATGATTTCCGCTTCGTTTTCGCTGGTGGTGACCACGCCGACGTTCAGCGAGGTTTCCACTACGCCTTTGACCGCGTCGCTCATGCGGATCACGCCGTTCGGCGTGCCGTTCAGCAGCGCCAGGAAGCGTTGCTGGCTGTCGGCGCTCAGCGCCTGCGAAGCGCTGGTGGCCGGCTCCAGCAGCACGGTGATGTTCTTCTCTTTGGCGGAGAGTTCGTTCTGCAGCACCGCCAGGAACTCCTGGCTCAGCGCTTTCAGCGCGTCGGCTTTTTCCGCCGGCACCGCAACCACCGCGGAGGCTTCACGCGGAATGGCGTTGCGCAGGGTGCCGCCGTTCAGATCCAGCACGCGCAGGTTCAGCGCCGCCGCATGGGCGAACAGGAAGCGCGCCAGCAGTTTGTTGGCGTTGCCCAGCCCGACGTGGATCTCGGCGCCGGAGTGGCCGCCTTTCAGGCCCTTGAGGGTCAGCTTCAGGGTTTGATAACCGGCCGGCACCGCTTCGCGCTGCAGCGGCAGGGTGGTGATGAAGTCGATACCGCCGGCGCAACCCATGTAGATTTCGCCTTCTTCTTCGGAATCGGTATTGATCAGGATGTCTGCCTGCAGCCAGTTTGGCTGCAGCCCGAAGGCGCCGTCCATGCCGGCTTCTTCGGTCATGGTCAGCAGCACTTCCAGCGGGCCGTGCTCAACGCTGTCGTCGGCCAGCACCGCCAGGGCGGAGGCCATGCCGATGCCGTTGTCGGCGCCTAGCGTGGTGCCGCGCGCTTTCACCCACTCGCCGGCGATATAAGGCTGGATCGGATCCTTGGCGAAGTCGTGCACGGTGTCGTTATTCTTTTGCGGCACCATGTCCAGGTGCGCCTGCAGCGCGACCGGCTTGCGGTTTTCCATGCCTTTGGTGGCCGGCTTGCGCAGCAGGATATTGCCGACCCGATCGCGCTCGGCGTGCAGATTCTTTTCTTTGGCCCAGGTGAGGATGTGCTGCGCCAGCGCTTCTTCATGATAAGAAGGGTGCGGGATAGAACAGATCTTGGCGAAAATATCCCACAGCGGCTGTGGCGAAAGCTGAGACAATTCAGACACTATAAGTCTCCTGTGACGGCAGGCTCCGACAGGACGGGCGTGCCGCGCGGTTAAGGTGAGCGGGTATCTGTGCGTCGTGGCACGATCGTCAGAGAATATCACTTTATTTCCGGCGGTGCGCCCCCCGTATTGTGCGGTTTAAGCGCTTGATCACACGGCTTCGCGGCGGGAACGCTCGCTTTTTCAGCATCAATCACCGAAAAGCCGCCCGGCGGAAATCGCGAGGTTTTCCTCGGTACAGCTGGAATTCAACGCGGCCAGTCTCTATAATCTCGCGCAACCTTTTTTCCCCTGAACTATAAAGTAAGCCGCTTCACCAACCGGCTGGGACACGATTCTATGAGCGAAAAATACGTTGTTACCTGGGATATGCTGCAAATACATGCACGCAAGCTGGCGCACCGCCTGCTGCCTGCCGACAAATGGACCGGCATCATTGCCGTCAGCCGCGGCGGCCTGGTGCCGGCGGGCCTGCTGGCGCGCGAGCTGGGCATCCGCTATGTGGATACCGTCTGCATTTCCAGCTATGACCATGACAACCAGCGCGAAATGAAAGTGCTCAAGCGCGCCGAAGGCGACGGTGAAGGCTTCATCGTGGTGGACGATCTGGTGGATACCGGCGGCACCGCAAAAGCGATTCGCGACATGTACCCGAAAGCGCATTTCGTCACCATCTTCGCCAAGCCGGCGGGCCGTCCGCTGGTGGACGACTACGTGATCGACATCCCACAGGACACCTGGATTGAGCAGCCGTGGGACATGGGCGTCAGCTTCGTTCCCCCTATCGGCGGTCGCTAAGCCCAGCCAGTTCCAAGTCAACGCCCGGTTATGCCGGGCGTTTGTTTAATGATAAACGTGATGGCGTTGTCAGGCTTACCGAAGGCAAGATATAAAAAATAAGGAAAATCAATTTATTGATTTTCGGCCGTTGACCACAAAGGAGGAAAAACCACGCTTTTTCCTCCTTTGTCAGCCGCCTGACGCCCGGTTATGCCGGGCGTTTGCGTTATCTTGGTTTATCCCGCCAGAGTTAGGTACACTACCTCCAGTTAAGTAGGCCTGTTGCGGCCTATCGCCAGATTTACGGAGGCTGTTGTTACCATGGCACAGGCCAACCTTTCTGAAATTCTTTTCAAGCCCAAATTCAAACACCCTGAAACCTCGACGCTGGTGCTGCGCGCGCGCAACAAAGTGAGCGCCGCCATGCATTCCGCGTTGGAAGGCGACACCACCGGCAGCTGGTACCGCATGCTGAATCCGCTGCTGTGGGCCTGGCGCGGCGTCAGCCCGATCGAAATCCACGAAGTGCTGGCGCGCATCGCCGCCTCGGACGCCGAGCGCAGCAATCCGCAGCGGCTGGATACCGTGGTGGGCTACCGCAACGGCAACTGGATCTACGAGTGGATCCATCAGGGCATGCAGTGGCAGCAGCGGGCGACGGAGCAGCAGGATCCGCTGCTCGGCGGCGAGTACTGGCTGAAGGCCGCGAGCCTGTACAGCATCGCCGGCTACCCGCATCTGAAGGGCGACGAGTTGGCTGAACAGGCGGAGATGCTCGCCAACCGCGCTTATGAAGAGGCGGCGCTGCTGTTGCCGTATCAGTTGAAAGAGCTGGAGTTCCGCATCGAAGGCGGCGGTTGCGTCACCGGTTTCCTGCACATGCCCGAGAAGGGCGAAGCGCCGTTCCCGACGGTGCTGATGTGCGGCAGTCTCGATACGCTGCAGACTGACTATCATCGCCTGTTCCGCGACTACCTGGCGCCGCACGGCATCGCCATGCTGACGCTCGACATGCCGTCGATAGGTTCCTCCTGCAAATGGAAGCTGACGCAGGACTCCAGCTACCTGCACCAACAAGTGTTGATCCAGCTGGCCTCGGTGCCGTGGGTGGATCATCAGCGGGTGAGCGCCTTCGGCTTCCGCTTCGGCGCCAACGTGGCGGTGCGGCTGGCCTATCTGGAGCCGCAGCGGCTGCGCGGCGTGGCCTGCCTGGGGCCGGTGGTGCATCGCCTGCTGTGCGACAGCAGCACCCAGTTGAACGTGCCGGACATGTATATGGACGTGCTGGCCAGCCGCATGGGCATGGCCAATGCCTCCGACAACGTGCTGAAGGTGGAGCTGAACAGCTACTCGCTGAAAATGCAGGGGTTGCTGGGGCGCCGTTGCCCGACGCCGATGATCTCCGGCTACTGGGAGCGCGATACGCTCAGCCCGAAAGAAGAGTCGCAGCTGATCGTCACCTCCTCGGTGAGCGGCAAGCTGGTCGCCATCCCGCGCACCCCGGTTTACGACAGCTTCCACCGGGCGTTGCTGCAGATGTCCGGTTGGCTGAGGGACAAAATGCGTTAATTAGTTGCTAAATTTTAACAGTTTGTTAAAAAGAGTGGTCTACATTGAGGAGGTTAGAGAATGACGTTACCGAGTGGTCACCCTAAAAGCCGACTAATGAAACGTTTTGCCAGCTTGGGGCCGTACCTGCGTGAAGGGCAATGTGAAAACGACCGTTTTTTCTTTGATTGTTTGGCCGTCTGCGTCAATGTAAAGCCCGCTCCGGAGAAGCGTGAGTTCTGGGGCTGGTGGATGGAGCTGCAGGCGGAAGAGGCGCGCTTCACCTATTCGTACCAATTCGGCCTGTTCGACAAGGAAGGCGACTGGACGGCGCAAAACATTAAGGATGATGAAGTGAACGCCAAGCTGGAAGACACCCTGCGCGACTTCCATCGCCGCCTCGGCGAGCTGCTGGCGACCATGGAGCTGGGGCTGGAACCCGCCGACGATTTCAAAGAAAAACTGATCAAACTCTCCGCCTGACCCCGTTTGACCACGTATTGTGCTGATTTCGCGTTGTGCCTGTTGGCATAACGCGTCTCTCCTGTTACAAAGACCTTTGCACTCTTATTCTCATCATACCCTATAGCTTTCGAGTTGCGGCTAGGCGGCAAGCGCAGGAATCCCCAGGAGCTTACTGAGGTAAGTGACTGGGGTGAGTGCGTGCAGCCAACAACGCTGCAGCTTGAAAGATGACGGGTATATTACACGGCAGAAATACTATGAACGGCAGCCAGACATTGGTTGTGAAATTGGGCACCAGCGTGTTGACCGGCGGATCGCTGCGTCTGAACCGCGCCCACATCGTCGAATTGGTGCGCCAGTGCGCGCAGCAACACGCCGCGGGCCACCGCATCGTCATCGTCACCTCCGGCGCCATCGCCGCCGGGCGCGAACACCTGGGCTACCCCGAGCTGCCCGCCACCATCGCCTCCAAGCAGCTGCTGGCGGCGGTGGGGCAGAGCCGGCTGATCCAGCTGTGGGAACAGCTGTTCTCCATTTACGGCATCCACGTCGGGCAGATGCTGCTGACGCGCGCCGATCTGGAAGACCGCGAGCGCTTCCTCAACGCGCGCGACACCATGACGGCACTGCTGGACAACCGCATCGTGCCGGTAATCAATGAGAACGACGCCGTCGCCACCGCCGAAATCAAGGTGGGCGACAACGATAACCTGTCGGCGCTGGCGGCCATTCTGGCCGGGGCCGACAAACTGCTGCTGCTGACCGATCAGCAGGGCCTCTACACCGCGGATCCGCGCAACAACCCGCAGGCCGAACTGATCCGTGAAGTGCACGGCATCGACGACGCGCTGCGCGCCATCGCCGGCGACAGCGTCTCCGGTCTGGGCACCGGCGGCATGGGCACCAAGCTGCAGGCGGCCGACGTGGCCTGCCGTGCCGGCATCGACGTGGTGATCGCCGCCGGCAGCAAGCCGGGCGTGGTGGCGGACGTGATCGAAGGCAAACCGGTGGGCACCCGTTTCCACGCGCTGGAAACCCCGCTGGAAAATCGCAAGCGCTGGATCTTCGGCGCGCCGCCGGCCGGTGAGATCACCGTCGATGACGGTGCGGTGGAAGCGATGATGGCGCGCGGCAGCTCGCTGCTGCCGAAAGGCATCCGCGAAGTGAAGGGCGACTTCTCGCGCGGCGAAGTGATCCGCATCCGCAACCTGGCGGGGCGCGATCTGGCGCACGGCGTCAGCCGCTATAACAGCGATGCGATGCGCATGATCGCCGGGCACCACTCGCAGGAAATCAGCGAGATCCTCGGTTACGAATACGGTCCGGTGGCAGTGCACCGCGACGATATGATTGTCAGTTAAGGAGTGAGCATGCTGGAGCAGATGGGGAAGGCCGCCAAGCAGGCCTCCTGGCAGCTGGCGGTGCTGAGCACGGCGAAGAAGAATCAGGTGCTGTCGGTGATGGCCGACATGCTGGAAGCCAACAGCGAAGCGATCCTGCTGGCGAACGAACAAGACATGGCGCAGGCGCGCGCCACCGGCATGAGCGAAGCGTTGCTCGATCGCCTGTTGCTGACCCCGGCGCGGCTGGCGGCGATCGCCAACGACGTGCGCCAGGTATGCCGCCTGAACGATCCGGTCGGCCACGTGCTGGACGGCAACCTGCTGGACAGCGGGCTGAAGCTGGAGCGCCGCCGGGTGCCGCTCGGCGTGATCGGCGTGATTTACGAGGCGCGGCCGAACGTCACCATCGACGTCGCCAGCCTGTGCCTGAAAACCGGCAACGCAGTGATCCTGCGCGGCGGTAAAGAGACGCACAACACCAACCAGGCAACGGTGAAAGTGATCCAGCAGGCGCTGGAACAGTGCGGCCTGCCGGCGGCGGCGGTGCAGGCGATCGACAGCCCGGATCGCGCGCTGGTGAACGAACTGCTGCGCCTGGATCGCTATGTCGACATGCTGATCCCGCGCGGCGGCGCCGGCCTGCACAAGCTGTGCCGCGAGCAATCGACCATTCCGGTGATCACCGGCGGCATCGGCGTGTGCCATACCTACGTGGATGCCAATGTCGATTTCGACAAGGCGCTGACGGTGATTGAAAACGCCAAGATCCAGCGCCCGAGCGCCTGTAACTCGCTGGAGACGCTGCTGGTGAACCGCAGCATCGCCGCTGAGTTCCTGCCGGCGCTGAGCGCCAAAATGGCGGCGGCGGGCGTGACGCTGCACGCGGCGGAAAACGCGCTGCCGCTGCTGCAGGGCGGCCCGGCGACGGTGGTGCCGGTGAATACGGAGGATTACGACGACGAATGGCTGTCGCTGGATCTGAACGTGCTGCTGGTGGACGATATCGATCAGGCCATCGATCACATCCGCACCCACGGCACTAACCATTCCGACGCGATCCTCACCCGTTCGCTCAGCAGCGCCGAGCACTTCGTGCGCGCGGTGGACTCCTCGGCGGTGTACGTTAACGCCAGCACTCGCTTCACCGACGGCGGCCAGTTCGGCCTGGGCGCAGAAGTGGCGGTGAGCACCCAGAAACTGCACGCCCGCGGTCCGATGGGCCTGGACGCGCTGACCACCTACAAGTGGATCGGCTACGGCGACGATCTGGTGCGCAGCTAAGGCCGCATTGCGGTCATAAAGAGGTCAGGGCGCAGCATGCTGCGCCCTGATTGTTTTTGGAAAAGGGAGATTGCACGACAGTCTGGTTGCTTGCAAAACAACCAAACGCCCCGGCGGCTATTGACTCATTTCGTGCACGGGTCTACCTTGTTCAACGCACTTCCGGCTTGCCCTGCAGGCCCGGCTCGATGCCGATATAGCTCAGTTGGTAGAGCAGCGCATTCGTAATGCGAAGGTCGTAGGTTCGACTCCTATTATCGGCACCATCCTCTCTTCCTGTAAAGTCCGTATTTATCCATAAACACTCTGTTTTAAAAAGACATTATGATTTTTTTATCCGTATTAGTCCGTAATGTTCCAGTGGAATCCGGTCTCTAATGTGTATAGGATTGCGTATATGTTCCTGTTCGGTCTTGGATTCCTATACACATGCCTTTAAACGATATGCAGATTATGGTGAGGATATTCCTTCCTTAAATAATTAGTGCTCATTGCCGATTTTAGTTAAACCAACACGCTTGCAAGGCATTGATTGCGTGTGAAATTAATCGCGGTAGTGATTTTTATATCTATTAGAGGCCACATAAACAGAGTGTTTTGTAAATCTCGAAAATATAAGGCGGTCTGATGCTATACTGTGTGATTTAGCTGATAATTCATTTATAAACAGAAAGCTCTCCTTCAGGCCGAGTCTTAAACCTACGATGCATCCATAGATATTGTTCGGGGGCTCGGCAGATTTCCTTTTCGATAATTTTATTTATGTAGTTTGCTGCTATAATCTCATCACCTTTGGGATAATCTAAAAGCGGAGAGCTGATAAACATACGATAGCCCTTTTTATTACTAAGTCGGATCATGCTCAAAGTAATCAAGTCCGCTCTTGCGAGTTTCGATAGAACAAAAGTTCCGTTCGTAGTGGCTGCATTTTTAACGCAGAAGAAAGGCGCAAAAACACTACCCTCGGGCCCATAATCCTGATCAGGTGCAAACCAAACAGCCTCGCCGGCTTTCAGTGCCCGGACAAACCCAAGTAAATTGCGTCGATTAATCATTGCTTTGTTTGAGCGCATTCGACCTTTAGTTTGTATCCATTCCATAAGCAGATTATTGTGTGGACGGTAAGTAGCCATCATTGGATGGCATACCCCCATAACTCTTCCGCATAATTCAAGGGACATGAAGTGAACGCCTAAAACCATCACGCCTCTGGTAGCTTTCGTTAGATTTTCAATACCTTCAACCTCAAACCATTTCCTCACCCTAGCATCACTCCAAAACCAAGCCATGCCAGTTTCCATCAACCCTAACCCCAAGGAAACAAAGTTTTTTCTGACCATCTGATCCCGTGCTTTTGTTGTCATTTCCGGGAAACAGAGCTCTATATTTTTGTCGGCAATGCGGCCGCGCCTTTTAAGAAAAGGTCTAGATGACCTCCCCAGAGTAGAACCTAATAAATGCAGTACCGGATAGGGAAGTTGGACGATAATCCAGAGCAGACCTAGCCCAAACCAGGTAATCCAGTACCGGGGGTGAAGCAACGCTTTTGTAAAATGTTGTGACATGTTTTTTCCTTAGCTCGACCCGAAAGTTTAATATATGGCTTGTAATACATAAGGAAAACCATGTCTTTAGCATTACATATTAGTTAGACAATGGCGTTGTGTTTAAATTCAAAATATAAATAGTCGGTGCACAGTAGTTACACTCTCCCCTATAATCATTGCTCTGTATATTCCATTAACCGAATTTCGTTTTTTACAACTCGAAATGCATTAATCATATTCATAAACTTAGCAAGGAGGCATTGGCTTTAACTATCCATATAGTATACCGTTTCTCTTTATTCTTGAGTTATGAGAGCAGAACCAAGCAACAAAGTAATATTTTGTGATACAATACCCTTCCATGAGAAATTTATAATGAAATCAGAAGACACCCTTGACTGGTACCCTGCACAGTTACCCCCAGTGAAAATTATCCTTGGTGAGGCGGTGCTGGCCGTGGGAAAACAAGGCAGGCCGATTAACACCCGAACGTTGCTTGAATACCTCCAGGTAATGCAACTCAAACAGAAAAGACGAGATGATAAAGTCGTAATGCAAACCGCAATCGAAGTTCTCAGGGACAATCAGCGCATTAACGGCAGGCTTTAATGTGCCTTTTAAGGCAGTATCAGTTTTGAATAATTTCAACCGTATGATTTTTCCCATCATCCCGCAAAGGAATGTTGTCACCAGGCAGTACGATGCCATCCAGTGTGACACGATACTCTCCCTCTCCGCGTGAAACCATAATCTGATACTGGCTTTCACCATGTTGATATGACATCGAAAAAGAGGGCCACTCATCCGGCAATCTGGCATGGACAGTAAAGATAGCACCGGAGCGTTTTATACCCAGAAATTCCTCGGTAAGTAAGCGGTAGGCCCAGCCTGCGGAACCGGTATACCAGCTCCATCCCGCTCGTCCGGTATGGGGAGCGACACTATAGACATCAGCACTCATGACATAAGGCTCAGCCTTATAAATCCCGACCGAGCCTGCATTAAGGGTATGATTTATCGGGTTGATCATTGACCAGAGTTGCCAGGCGCGTTCTGCATTTCCCATCCGTGCAAATGCCATAACGGCCCAGATGGCGCCATGTGTATACTGCCCCCCATTTTCCCGCACGCCGGGCAGATAACCCTGGATGTAACCCGGGTTAGGTCCATGACCATCGAATGGTGGTGTTAACAGCCTTATCAACCCGCCATCGTTATCTACCAGGTGCTTATCCAGCGCCTGCATGGCCTGTGCGCACCGTCCCGTGCTGGCAGCCCCGGACAATACAGACCAGCTCTGCGCAATCGCATCTATCCGGCAGTCCTGCGAGGCTTTCGATCCCAGGGGAGTACCATCGTCAAAATAACCGCGCCGGTACCATTCGCCATCCCAGGCGTGGGTTTCGAGATTGTTTTGCAGGTGTAAGGCCTGCGAACGACACATCAAGGCGATACTGTCATCCTGCCTGCGCTCTGCCAGTGCGGCAAACCGCTGCAAAATGTCATACAGGAAGAAACCCAGCCAGACGCTTTCACCTCTGCCTTCGATACCAACCCGGTTCATCCCGTCATTCCAGTCACCTGCCCCCATCAGCGGCAGGCCATGCTCACCGAACCTCAGTCCATGTTGAATCGCTTTGACGCAGTGTAACCACAATGTCTCTTCGGTGCCGCTGACGACCGGCGTGTCATAGATAGACTCTTCACCGGGCTGGAGCAGGCGACCTTCCAGATACGGTATGCGCATCTCCAGCACATCCATATCCCCCGTCGTTTCCACATAGTGGCAAACGGCAAGCGGAAGCCACAGGTAGTCATCAGAACAGCGGGTACGAACCCCGCTGCCGTGTGGAGGGTGCCACCAGTGTTGCACATCTCCTTCGATAAATTGCCGTGATGCGCACAGCATTATCTGTTCGCGCATTCGGTTCGGATCGGCATGACTCAGTGCCAGCGTATCCTGCAACTGATCGCGAAAACCAAATGCACCGCCGGACTGGTAGTAACCACTGCGAGCCATAAGGCGACAGGCTACGGTCTGGTATAACAGCCAGCCGTTGACCAGCAAATTCACAGATGTATCAGGCGTATTAACCACGATTTTATCGAGCACATGGTGCCAGTAGTGGTGAACGCGGTTCAGCTCCAGGCGGGCCGCATCCTCATTGAGATAGCGGGTAAGCATCTCCTGAGCCTGGGCATGATTATCTGCCGCGCCAAGGACAAAAATAAACGTTCTCTGGTCCCCGTCAATAAATGTAGCCGCTGACTGGACGGCTCCACAGGGATCGAGGCCGGCGCCGGTTTTACCCGAGAGTCTGCGCAGTTTCATGGTGGATGGGCTGCGCAACGAACCGTTACGGCCAATAAACTCCCGGCGATCTCCCATCAACGAACAATAATTACCGCTGACGGCAAAAAATGCAGTGCGCTCGCCACCGTTGTCACCGTAAAAGTTATTTGCCATCACACCGCAACCGCCAGGGATACTGGCAGCATGTGTCACGATATGAGGGGCGGAGCGGATTCGTGACTCTCCGAGCGTCCACTCCACGTAGCCCGTGACGGACAGTTTACGAGTGCGTCCCGAATTGTTACTGAGCGTCAGGATTGCAAGTTTAACCGGGGCCTCTTCGGCAACAAATACCGTCAGCTCACTGTCTATACCACTCTCCCGATGGGCAAATACGCTGTAGCCAAAACCATGGCGTGTCAGATAATCCCCTTGTCCGCGCGTAGGTAAAATCGTCGGTGACCAGCACTCACCACTCTCTTCATCACGCAGGTAATACGCCTCACCGCTACGATCGCTCACAGGATCGTTCTCCCACGGCGTTAACCTGAATTCATGGGCATTCTCATACCAGCTATAGGCCTGCCCCGCATCCGAAATCACACTGCCAAAACGGGCATTCGCCAGTACATTTGCCCAAGGGGCGGGCGTTGACTCATTTTCCCGGAGCACAATCTGATATTCCCGGCCGTCATGAGAAAATCCGCCGTACCCATTGAAATGGCGCAACTGGCTGGTATCGGGGGCCCAATCGGTATGTTGGTTACTCTCCGAAACAATATGCGGAATCAACGGTCTGGCCGGAGGTTTTGGGGTGTGAATACGCTGGTTAAGCTGTTCATTAATTCCACCCGCACGGTCATCGAGGTAAAGACAAGCCACGCTCATCAGCAGCAGCTTATCCTCAGTGGTGAGGTGCTCGCCATTACGCACAAAAAGGCCGCCCGTTTTATCCAGCAGACTGGCTTCTGACCCGGCATAAATTAAATCCATAATCTGATTTTGCAATCCCTGCTGGTATCCCCCTGGGCTGTTATTCAAGATCACCAAGTCCACCTCCAGCCCTTTCAGCCGCCAGTATCGGTGTGCCTGAATCAGGGTGGTGACGGAGGCGACGCCTTCCTCGCTGGAAATGCTGAGCAGCACTATCGGCAGATCACCTGAGATTGCCCAGCCCCACAGGCCGGACTGACCACGCCGATTATGGCTGATGGTTTGGCCCTCGGCACGCAACTCCTGACTGGGATAAAGTACTGCGCTGGCAAGACGATTAAACAAGGTGGCATCATCTTCACTGGCGTTCATCTGACGTAATACCACCAGACTATGCGACCACGCCAGTTCAAACACGCGGTCAGCGATAGGATAGTCGCGATATTTTTCGAGCAATGCCAGGCTTTGCTGGCGGCTTTCACTAATGCCATAAACGATATCAATCGTAACCGGTTGCCCAGGCTGCAGGATGATGGCGTGACGTATCGCCAATATAGGATCCAACACTGAGCCCGATGTGTTGCTGAGCGCTCCGCCTTGCTCGATGGCCCGAGCATCGGCTGGGCTTCTGCCTCGTCCAAGGAACTCTGCCCTGTCTGTTTCAAACGAGACGCTCTTATGGTGACCGCCATGCACCACCATCATGTGAAACAGGCAAGGGCTCGACTCATCCGGCGAGCGCGGGCGCCGGTGGCAGAGGATAGCATCACGTTCAGGATCAAGCTCGGTCTGGATAAACAAATTGCTGAACGCTGGGTGTGCCAGATCGCTGGCATCAGACGCCAGTACCACTTCGGCGTAGGTTGTCAGTTCCAGGGAGCGCGGCTGGCGGCCCCGGTGCACCAGGGTGATCCGTCGTAGTTCAATATCATCCTCCGGGGAGACAACAACCTGGGTTTTGACGCTGAGCGTCCCGAAGGTGCGCCTGAATTCCGCCCCCGCATCGGTAAATATCACTTCTTCGTCGAGCCCGATAGCGTTGCCTGTCGGTTGCCAGGTATTGCTCCATATCTCACCCGTCTGCATATCGCGGATATAGCAGAACGTTCCCCAGTTATCCCGGGTGGTATCACTTCGCCAGCGCGTTAGGGCAATATTATTCCAGCGACTGTAGCCTCCCCCGCCAGCCGTCAACATCAGATGATAATGGCTGTTGGACAACAGCTGAATTTCCGGAACCGGGGTGTCCACCCCGTTGAAAATACGAGGTTCATAGCGAACGGGTTTGACCCTTCCTTCATGAGATTCAAAATGACGACGCGGGCTGTAGAGATCGACCGCATCCGGCACGCGCTCCTGTAACAACAAACTCGCTGACTGGAAGAGCGTGCTGGACATAAATCGCTCAGTCATGGGGGCGTCAAGCAGCACGTGGGCGAGCGCCTGAAATGCCATGCCTTGATGATGTGCCATCCAGGACTGCACTACCGCATACAGTTGACCGGTTGCAAGGCGTGAAGGGGTATAATCCAGCGCTTCATAGAAGCCATACTCACCCTGTGCGCCATTTTTTTGCAATCGGAACAGGTTTTCACACGCTTTTTGCGGTGAGACCATCAGCGCCAGCAGGGTGGCGTAAGGGGCAACCACCATATCATCGGCAAGTCCCCGACGCAGACCGAGCCCTGGCACGCCAAATGCCTGATACTGATAGTTTTGCTGAACATCAAAAGCATGATAGCCAGACTCTGATACTCCCCAAGGCACCCCACGCTCTTTACCCCAGTGTATCTGGCGCATCACCGCCGACTGGCTCATCTCATCAAGCAGACTGCCTGGCCACGTGGGCATCACCAGATTAGGCATCAGGTATTCAAACATCGAACCGCTCCATGACATCAGGGCTGTTTCATTGTCTATGGTGGTGAACAACCTCCCCAGCGCGTACCAGCTTTTGAGTGGCAACTGATTCGCCGCAATGGCGAGGAAACTGGTCAGTCGGATTTCAGATGGGAAAAGATCGTAATGGCTTTTGTCTGACGTATTCGTGTCACAGTTGTAACCGACACTGAGCAGACTGGTTGCCTCACTGTACAGAAAGGCGAAATCCATCCGAGCATGGTCATTCAGCCGTTGTTCAAGCTCGGCGATAATTTTCAGCCGCATTTGAGCTTGCGCCGTCACGGACGCCGGAGGCGTTCCTTCTCCGGTAAATGTCGCACGGGCCAACCAGTTCAGCGTCGGCAGCGTCTGTTTGTTCCAGGACGCTGGCAACCAGTCGAGTAGTAGCGACCATTCATGACCAAGCTGCACCAGCTGATTTTCCAGATGTTTTGTCCAGCGTACCTGAAGGTGGGAGTCTTGATGACATTGCGTTGTAAGGTGGTTGCACTGAGTGCGCATTTTTTTCAGTTCGCTGAAAAGCGCTGGCGGAGACAGTGACACCGCACTTTGGCAGTGTTTGCGCAGTAGCCGCAAAGCGGTAGGCGCGCTTGAGCCCCAATGTTTCTCCAGAATCTCCAGCGTATCGTTCAGCCCGGCCAGCATCTGTTCGATGTTTAAAACAGGCTGATGGCGCATGGCAGATAGCCCTTCACGCAATGTCAGTAAATGACCCGCCATATTGCCACTGTCGACACTTGAAACGTAGCGTGGGCTGAGCGGTGCCAGCGTACGGGTGTCGTACCAGTTATAGAGATGTCCCCGGTAGTGTTCCATTTTGTCCAGCGTATCAAGCGTTAGCGAGACGCGCTGCAATACCTCCCCGCCGGAAAGATAACCAAAGTCCCAGGCCGTCAGATTGGCCAGCAGGGAAAGGCCAATATTGGTAGGAGAGGTACGGTGAGCCACTGTCGGTTGCGGTATTTCCTGATAGTTGTCAGGCGGAAGCCAGTTCTCTTGTGCCGTGGCAAAGGTCTCAAAAAATGCCCAGATTTCACGGCTTGTCTGGCGTAGCAGCCGTTTTTGCTCTTGGTTCGGCGAAAAGGCCTTACGAACGGGTTGGCGGCTCAACCCTTTCATCAGCAGGGGAGCCAGGCACCATAACACACTGACCGGCAAAGCGATCGCCAGCAGCTGCGGCGCAATATGTACGGTCAGAATGGTGAGTGCCACTCCGCCAGCGACGTTCAGCCACATAGCTTGGTAGAAACGGCCAACCGAAGTTCTGGCCTGATTGTCGTCCGGACGATGGCTGACCCACTGGCTGAGATTGCGCTGGCTAACGCCCAGACGCCATAGCGTCACGATAATCGCATACAATGAATATCCGGCTTCGTGCGGCAGTATCGCAAAATTAAGCCCGATGCCTGACAGACGCTTCAGCGCCCCTGAAGCTACCAGCAACAAATGCGGTTTCAGGTGGCGGCGAAGGGGCTTATGCAGCAGATCATAGAGGATGCTCAGCATCGCAGGTAACAGCCATATCAGCGCCAGCACGCCAAG
Source organism: Serratia sp. BNK-33-b (assembly GCF_048684565.1). Classification (NCBI taxonomy): domain Bacteria; kingdom Pseudomonadati; phylum Pseudomonadota; class Gammaproteobacteria; order Enterobacterales; family Yersiniaceae; genus Serratia; species Serratia sp. BNK-33-b. The sequence goes on along the minus strand of NZ_JBLQTZ010000001.1, from coordinate 3,954,569 downwards.
CCAATAAACCGGATTAGGCACCCAAAGCAGTGTCAAGAACAGCAATACCAGTAAAGAGGGGGCGACGAGACTGCGGCGCAAATTATCAAACAGTTTCCAGTAAGAGAGTGCGGATAGAGGATTCTTATCCCGGCTTCCATCCGCTTTTCTGACGCGCAGTTTCAACCAGTTCAGCAGTTGCCAGTCACCCCGGATCCAGCGTGAGCGGCGTGCCACATCCGAAAGGTAATTATTGGGGTACTGTTCGTAGAGTAAAACTTCACTCAGCAGCCCCGAACGCGCGTAGCACCCTTCCAGTAAATCATGGCTGAGAACCAGATTTTCAGGACAAACGTTGGCCGTGGCTTGAACAAAGGTATCGACATCATAAATCCCCTTGCCCACGAACGATCCTTCCCCAAAGAGATCCTGGTAGATATCGGAAGACATCATGGAATAGGGGTTATTGCCAGGTGCGCTGCTGCGCATGGCCGCGTATCGCCCCTGGCCATTATGCGGCATCGCCTCCGCCAGTCCGGGCTGTAGAATGCCGAATCCTTTGACCACCCTCTGGCGTACCGGATCATACTCTGGCTTATTCAGCGGATGCGCCATCGTCGCGACCAGCTTGTGTACCGTATCGCGCGGCAGCACCGTGTCGCTGTCCAGCGTAATGACATATTTTATATAGCCCGGTAAAAGATGAGCAGGCATGTCTGCAACGCTGACAAATTGTGCCGCAGGATGGCGTAGCCAGTCGTTTAACAACGCCAGTTTGCCCCGCTTGCGTTCATAACCCATCCAGGTCCGCTGAGAAGGGTTCCATTCAGGCTGCCGGTGCAGCAGATAAAAACGAGGGTGTCGGGATGGATAGCGGCGGTTAAGCGCCTGCATATCGGTGATCGCCTGTCTGAGGAGGGCTTTGTCTGCAGGCGCTTGTTTATTTTCTGCATCGGCAAAATCGGTGAGCAGAGCGAAACAGATGTTTTCGTTTTGATTCCCCAGCCAACATACTTCAAGACTGGTGAGGAGTTTGCTGAAGCTTTCGTGACTTGTCAGCATGCAAGGGATGACGATCATGGCTGCACTATCTACGGGAATACCGGCTGAAAAGTCCATCCTCGGTAATGGGCGGGGGATTCGAAAACGAGTGGTGGCATCGCTGAGCAGATCACTTGCTAATTGGCTAACAGCAATGACAAGAGGCAATGCCACAACGATCGGCAGCCAATACGTTCCTTGCTGCGCAGTTTCATGCAATACCCCGGCCACCGTTGCTGTGGTCAACAAACTCAGGCTGCCAAGCCATGACAGCAGGGATATTCTGTTGAAACTGTGCCGCAGGCGTATAAACGTTGAGGTGTCAGCCAGCAGATGAATTTCCAACTTCTCTCGACCTTCGCCTACCAGATAATAGCCAATGTGGGACTTCGATGTGTCGGGAGCGTTCTCCCTGGTAAGAGCCAGTAACCGGCTGGCTACCTCAGGCTCACTGAGGCCGCTATCTCTGGCCAAAATCTCAATGACGTGGCGATAATGATCCCGAGTATCAAAGTGCATTTGGGGATAAATACCGGCAGGATCACCGCGTAATACCTGTTCAACGGCGCTTATCGCCTCAGCGAAATCAGCCCAGTTCGTTTCGCTCAGTAAACGCAACCCAGCGATGCTGTTACTGACTGAAAGCTGACTGGCAGCGAGCTGTTGATTGAAGCGATGAATCAGTGCCTCGGTTGTGACCCCCTGTTCCGCCAGGCACTGGTCAACCCAGGTCAGAGGCAACGACACCGCATTGCCATGCCCCTGCAGACGCCGTACTAACTCCGCGACAAATGCACTGCTCAACGGAGGACGTGAGCGCGCCATGTCGGCGACCACCATGATTAAGTCAGCGGGAGCATTCTCTGCACATTCGAAAATTCTTGTTATCCACGCATCTGCCAGGTTTCGTTCCCGCTGAGCCTTTACGACTTCCATGCTGATGCGGCGAAGATTTTCAATCAGAGCCAGGCGCAGCATGCCCGGTAGGGCCCAAACTTCGCCCAACGTCAGTGGGGTGACCTGTTGGTAGGCCGTGATATAGCTGGTCAGGCTGGCAGTGTCCCAGCGGCCATCGCCGTGCGCAATGGCTTCGGATGCAATATCATAAATTCGCGGACAATTCTGAGGCGATATCAGGGATGGGAGACCTTTGCCGAAGCTTTTCGGCAAGTGTTGGCGAACGATGCGAATTTGCTCCTCAATAAGGTAGTAATTGTCCAACAACCACTCCCCGGCAGGCATAATACTCGCTTTTATACCTGAGTTGAGCTCGTAGCAGTTCTGCGTGATAGCGGCCTCATTATTGCCAAGCCTTTTGAGAAGGTAGTAGGGAAGCTTATCCGGAGATAATTTATGGGCACGTGCCAACTTTTGACCGTAACGTTCCATCTGAGATGTTGAAAACAACTCCGATCGTACCGCCCCCTCACCAGCAGGATCGTTAGCGGCAAGCGGCGATCGTTCGCTTTTTTTTGCCAGAATTCGGGAGTGGCTAAACCATGCCCTGGGGTTCATTTTCATAGAGTTGCTCAGTTGCGACGTTAATGCGCAGGAGCAGTTGCGAAATCAGTTCAGAAGCGTTCTCTCAGGATGGATGTAAGCCATCCGGGATTTAACAGCTGCTTGAATATGTCTTAGGCGTACTCACAAAATTTAGCATCACCATGTATCAGAGTTTAGCGTGACTTGACAAATAGCGCTTTACATTCAGGGCAAAGCATTGCTTGTTTCAGTCGAAGCTTGCTAACCGCCTGAGATGACTTGAATCCACAAACAGGGCAAATTACAGCAGATCTAGATATGCCGCCGATGTACTTCATTGCGTAATCGATAAAAGACATATGGATTAACCTTTCAATGAATGAGATTTATCATATCATTGATGGTCGTTTTTTGTACTGGTAATATTTTTCTTTTATTATAGTGCATAGTTATCATATGCTTATGCTTATGCTAAGCATTAGCCCGAAATTATATAATATACGATGTCAATCAAGTCAGGTTGCAAGAAAAAATTGTATTTTACTGATTTTTACTTCCTTGAACGTTTTACAGCAACTTTTCAGCAGCAGCAAAAATCTCGTCGGATGTTAAATCACGATCTGAAGCGACATGAACAATTGTGTGGTCACCTGTCCGAGAGGCTAACCCCGCCGTCATTATAGGTAATTGTACTCTCTCTCCATTCGGATAAGAGCGTGAAATTGTTTTTACGCCGTCCTGAAGCTCAGTGATACAAGATGGCGCAGAATTAAAAAAAATAATGACTTTTATCAATGGGTTACCTTATTGATGGATGCGTGTTTGTTACAAAATATTTAGTGGGTAATTAATCGTCCAAAAACAAAAATTATAACCTCCTTATCAACATAAAAAGCTATTTCAATGTGATATATATTATTAAATTCCTACTTGGGTATGAGAAGTCAGAATAGTACACTAATCAAAGAAAGGTAGATTGAAAACATTAGCTATAGGGGCTGAATATAGGACTCATTTAAACCGACATTTTCTGCAGTTTACTTTTAATAACTTAGTCTTACACCCTTATTTAAGAGATAGCAATGTTTATTTTTAGCCGTCTAAAAGGCCAGGGTGAATGTGTAAGATTGAGATGGATTTTTTATTCATTTAATGTATACTCAAGGCTGTTTTCATCTTATAAGGTTGTTCTTTGTTCCAAAAAATGACAGGCATCATCAAAATATTTGATAATAAAACAGGTAAAGGATTAATTATCCCCTCTGATGGAAGAAAAGACGTACGAGTACACATTTCAGCATTATCATCACGTGAAACTCAAACAATCACCCCTGGAATTCGAGTGGAATTTAGAAGAGTGAATGGGCTTAATGGGCCTACGGCAGCAAATGTCTATCTTTCCTAACATCATTAGAATTATCTTCATTAACAGTAACATGATTAAAAATCCACATCCAATACTTGATTAATAATTAAGTCTATAGAGAGACTCACTCCACCTTTTTAATTTTTCAGGCCAATATGAGTTAAGGTGGTTAATAAAAATAATTTGCTCATCATCCGTCCACCTTCCCTCGAAATATTTGTCTCAAGAGTGATTCAGAATGCTATTGGACCTCCTGGTAGCCCTGCCACAGTTGGCTGTATGGGGAAAATGTGGATTGGCGATCGATGCGACTGCGAGCAGTCGGAGACATTGAACAGCGCCATATCTGATTGATAGAAGGCAAAGCAACCAAACGCACCACCGTTGAAATAGTCTGCGTAGTTTTGAACATTAACAATTACGACAAAAACGATACTAGTCAGGCCCTGTCTATAAGACTTTGGCATTAACCGGTGCATTGGTAGGAAAAGGGCTATGCACTAAACATATGGTGCCTGATATATCCCTACTACCACAACTATTGGGCCTGTGAGGCTGCCGCGCTGTGACAGGAGTTGATAGAATCTTAACGTCGTAGGTATCAACAGGATGAGCGTGATGGCGACTATCGCCCGGTGGCTGGCCAGTGCCGTTAATAACCCTGCCGCCACTATCGACAAACTGGAGTCGGCGCGCAAATGTGCCTAGGTCGTCGGTTACTCGCTGATTATCCTGCCCGACCAGGAAAAGTGGAGTGGTGACGAGGCGGGTATCAAGGCCATCACCGGCGGCGATGCGGTCGTCATCGATCCGAAATACCGCGACGCCTACGCGGTCTACATCCCTGCAGTTATACTGGCGGTGAATAACAACCCGATGCAGTTCAGCGAGCGCAGCGGCGGCATCTCGCGCCGCCGGGTGATCCTGACGTTCCCAGAGGCTATCGCCTCTGAAGAGCGTGACCCGCTGCTGCTAGCGAAGATCACCGAAAAGCTGGCGGTCATCGTGCGTCACCTGATGCAACGCTTTGCCAACCCGAACGAGCCCCGCGCACTGCTCCAGGCGCAGCAGATTTCGGCAGAAGCCCTGGAAATCAAACGGCATGCCGATCCGCTTATTGATTTTGTGGTTACCTGACGGTGCTGGGCACCCCGGAAGGGGGGATGATCGGTAATGCCAACATCACCCCGCCGAATCCGCGCCGCTACCTGTACCACGCCTACCTGTCGTTTATGGCCGCAAGAGGCTATCAGCACGTGATGAACCTGACGGCGTTCGGCCAGGCGGTGCCGCAGACGTTGAAAAAGTATGAGCATACGCTGCTGAAACGCCGCACCAAGTAGAGAATACAAACCAACCTGATATTGAGTGAAGAATGTGAAGCGGACTGGCTGCCGAAGTGCGGGGCGGTGTGACGATGAGTGGGTCGATCGGCCGGGCCGATCAATAGGCCATTATTGATCTGCCGAACCCATTGGACGCTCAATCGCCGCGACGCCTATAGTGGCAGTGACCCAAACACACACAGCAACACCAGGGCATCCTATCGTCCGCTGAACGGCCAATATCATAACGACAAGCGCTCCCCAAACCGGCTCAGGCCGGTTTTTTTGTGCCTGCGATTTAGACTGTTCACCCTGTAGGTGAACAGGAGTGTACACCGAGAAGGTAGCTATACACCCATCAATGCATTGAAATAAAAAGATAAAATCAAAAGGTGTATAGGGTGAACAGTTTTCCTATAAATCTTTTTTTAATATGATGAGCACTGGGCGAGTGCTAATTGATTATAATTTATTCTATGTATTGTGCATCATTTTATTATGTATAGATATATGTATAGCTTTCTGTTTTTGTTTATAAAATTAGTTTTAAAACAGTGTGTTGTTTGGTATGTTTCGTTCCTATTATGGCACCACCTCCTCTCCAGACTCACTTTGCTTACCCTTTCGCCGGTTAAACAACCGTTTAATTAATCACTGTTATAATTACCCCTGTTGAGTCTTGATGGGTGAATGTTTTCACCTCAAGCATTGCGATGCGGCGCTCTGCGTAGCGGCATCCGTTTTTTGGACATGCCGGTGGTTCGGTGAGAAGTAAGGAGAAGTGCACTATGAGCAGAAAAGACAAGCTCGCGGCGGCCCTGCTGGCCATCTTCCTGGGTGGGCTGGGTATTCACAAGTTTTACCTGGGGATGAAGTGGTGGGGGCTGTTCTACCTGCTGTTCTGCTGGACGGGGATCCCGGCGATTGTCGGCTTTATCGAAGGCATTATTTATCTGTTCCAGTCGGAAGAGAAGTTCAACCAGAAATACAATCCTGGTCTGATTTAAGGCTTTGCTGGCGGCGCTTCCTGCTAAGGGAAGCGCCGTTTTTCATTCCGTTATTGTTTCTTCATCATCTTGCCGCGCATTTCTTCACTCATCATTTTATTCGAGCTGGAAATTACGCAGTTATATTGCTTGCCTTGGTTAATGATCATAAAGGTGCTGACCGGATTTTTAAAATCCTTGTCGATGGTGAAATAAATATAGGCCTGCGGCAATGCGGCCGGTTTAAAGGCGCCGAAGGCATACACATCCGCCAGGCCCAGCGCGGAGAGATCGACCGTCAGTTCCATGGGCTTCATGGAATCCGGCGATGGGAACATCGATTTGGCCGACATCATCATGGTGCTGCTGTTGATGGTGTAATCGGTTTTAACCTTCATGCCCATATATTTCGATTCCGGCATGGAAAGTTCTTTTTTGCAGGCGGCGTCATGCTGCGGCGCCGGGCTGCCGTTTTCCATCACGGCGTGCACGTGTTCCAGCGTCACTTCTGCGTTGCCGGTGGTAGGTTGCGCATCGGCCGCGTAAGCCGCGCCGCTGAAGGCGACCACAGAGGTAAGGATAATGCCCGTAACGATTTTCATTGTCGATCTCCGGAATGCTAATAATGATATTAATTGCGGTGTGTAGCCTATTGGCCTGATAAAACGCAAAGTGACCCGTTCCGTGGAGATAAAATAGCCTCGGAATTTTTATAATAAATAGCGTGTCACCCACGCGGTGCGCGAGGGTTGTTTAATTATATTGAGAGTCTTTATCTTTTTTTTCAGTCTGTTTACCTGCATATAAAGAGTATGTATAAACATAGTCAATGTTTAGAATATGCACAAATTATTGCGGTTTTTTTCACTTTCATTTTTCTATTTTTAACAGGGTTATAAATATTGCATTGAGAAACAGGGAGTTGTCTTTTCTACGTTAAAATCACGCAGTGAAGCATTATTTATGTAATCTTCATAGTCACAGAAATAACGCTGAAATTATTATCTTTCTATTTAACGGCTAATTATTCATGGCATAGGCTTCAACCCCTTGCGTTTCCTGCGCTAGAATCAGGCGGTTTTCTTGTGGAAAAGGATATCGTCATGGCCGCCTGGGCGCTTTTGATCGTCGGTTGGGTGTTGATTTGGCAGGATCACCCGGTTTGGGGTGTGCTGTGCATCGCGCTGTTTGCCGTGCTGCAATGGGTGAAGTACGCCGCTAAAAGCGAGCAAGAACCCGAAGAGGCGGCAGAGTGGCGCAAGACCGACTGGCATTCGCAGCCGATTGAAATGGCGCACGCCGGCGACAGCGACCGGCAGATTGGCGGCGTGGGGGAACTGGGCATGGGCGGCCCCAGCTTTTGGACGCTGCTGCTGCGCGACGGGGCGATTGTGCATGGCGCCTATGCCGCGCCGCAGGACGTGGACGACGGCAAGCTGCGCCTGATCCCGACCCGCGGCCGCGAGGGGGAGGGGCTGACGGTCTATGAGCCTGCTGCCCGGGTGATGTACGCGCTGCCGGCATTGACCGATCGCGAGCAGGACGCGTTGGCCGCCGGTTCCGCTGAGGCGCTGGCGCGGCTGCGGGCGACGTGTCGGCAGGTGGAGGCCACGCCGTTGCACCTTGTACGCGGTCTGTGGGTGCCGCAGTGGGTAGCGGATCCGGCGGATCGGCTGGAGATCGCCTTACCCAACGGCCGGATGCTGGCGGCGCGCTCGATGTTGCCGGCGGATCTGCGCCAGGCGGACGATCCTGCCGCGCTGCTGCACACGCCGCCTTATGAGCTGCTGCTGGATAACCGGCCGACCGATCGCTTCGTACGCGATCTCGAACGCGTGGCGGGATCCCCGTCGGGTGACGGCTTGAGCGTCGGCGGCTGCCAGTTCCACGGCGAGCATATCGTCGATGGTCTGTATCATCTGTACTTCGCCGGCGAGTGGTTCAGCCTGCTCTCTTACGCGCATAAACCGGCGGGCGGGCGCGGTTCGGACACCACCTTTTTCGTCGAGCGGGTCGAGCCGCAAGACGGCGGGGTTTTTGTGATTGAATGGGATGCTTACAGCGTGGGGCCCGACGGGCGTGAGCCGCGCGTGCCGGCCCCGCCGGTATTGGTTATCGCGGTGAGTTGGCAGGAAACGCCGCTGCAGTTGCCAACGGCCAACAACCGCGTGACCGTGCGCTTGCCCAACGCCACGGCGTAAGGCTTAAGGCAACACCCTGACTTCGCCGTTGTGCAAGGTCAGCACCGCGATTGGGCTGCCGGAGAAGCACTCCTTAAAGATCCAGTCGCTGGGCCGAAACGCCGCCGCAGGCAGGCCGGCTTGCCACTCCTCCCACTGCGGGGCCGGCTTATCCGGCGGTAAAGAGAAAGAGACCAGCCAACCGGCTTCGCAGTGCGCCATTTGACCGGTTGGGCGGGTGAAAGTATGCGCATCTGCCAGCTCCATCACCGGCGGTAAAACCTCGAAGGCGATGATCGGCACGCCGGCCACGCTCTGCGGCTGAGGAAAGCGCACGGCGGTCACGCCGTTCATCGTGATGGGGCTGTCTTCGGTGCCGGGCTGGCGCGGCTCCTGCCGGTTTACCCAGCTGCCTTTTGGCAGGGTGATTTCACCGAACGGTTTTGCCGCCTCGAGCGTCAGGTAACTGCGCCGATTCCAGCGTTCTTCCGCCCGCTGGCTCTTGAGATCCTGAAGGGCAATGTCGATCAGCATCAGCGCGAACGCCACCGGGTAGATCGCCAGCGCCGAGGCTAACAGATAGCCGCCCCAGGAAAGCGGCGGGCGCGGGCGGCCGCAGCGGGCGGCGGCGTATCGCCAGCCCCACCAGGCGAGCAGGATGCCGGCGAGCAGCAGGGCCAATAACAGCGCCAGTAGGCCGGCGGCGCCGGCGCCATAACCTAACAGCATGGCAAGTTCCTTATGTTCACGGCGTGGTGGAGCGATAGCGAACGAAGTAGGGCAGCGCCGGGGTCTCCCCGTCATCGTCATAGTGGCTTTCCGGTTCGATCACGGTTTGGCGCGTGTCGTCGCGCCCGTTGTACCGGTACTCCAACGGCTGTCGGTAGCGCACTTCGGATGAGCGCAGATCGAAAATCAGCGAAAGACGCGCATCGCCGTTATCCGTTTGGGCGACCAGCTTATCGTTGCCCGCCCAGAGCTGATACAGCGATTTATCGCCGGTCTCCAGCAGCACCTTCAACTGCCCGTCGGATTGATAACGCAGAAGCTGATACAGTCCTCTGTCCAGCGTTTGCGCGATCAGGTAGATGCCGCCGTCCGGGGCCTGCGCGCTTTCCTTGACGCGCACCAGCAGCCAATGCAGTTCAGTCACCTCGCCGGTTTTACCGTTAACGGCGATGTGTAACGCGCCGGATCCGAGCACCGGGTTCATCCAGAAATGCACGCGATCGCCATCAACGGCGGTGAAGATCTCGGGTACGGATTTGCGCTTACCGGAGGCGTAAGCCGTCGGTGAGTCCTCCTCGCCGCGCTCAAAGCCCAGCAGTTGCCGCGCGTCCAGCAGCGCCGGCAGATCCAGCGTCTGCCGCCAATGGGCGCCGAAGTCCGGGCTGTAGAATACGCCTTCGGTGCTGATGAGATACAGCGCGCGTTTTCCCGGTTGCGCCACCAGTTTGCCGCCGACAAAGGAAGGCCGGTTGTCGTCGCCCTCCGGCCAGGGGATCAGCGCCCCGATGGTGCCCCGTTGCACATCAACCAGCCTGCGGCCCTTAGAGAGAAAAAGCACGCACTCCTGCTCGCCGCAAACCGCATCATGGATCAAGTCGTCGAGTTCCCCCAGCATCTGTAACCCTTTGGGGCCAGCAAACAGCACCTGGCTGAGGTAGTTGGCCGCCCAGCCGTAAAAGCTATTGTACGCGCGGTCTTCACTTCTTTTGCTGGTGAGCAGCAGGGCGCCGTCCTGCGCCGGGTAGCTGTGGATGAGATCGTAACGGGCTATCGTCGGCAACGCCTGGTCGCCCTGAGTCCATTGCCACTGCTCATAGCGTTGCTCAGGGGCGAGCAAATAGACGCCCAGCGCGCTGGCCAAAAACAGCGTCAGGATAATAAGGGGTCTTTTATAAAGCGCTAACGTCATCATTTCAGCTCCGTCACCTGAGCCTGCCGCCATAAACTGCGGCGCAGATTTCTCAGGTATTTAAACGTTTTAAACGTGCGGTGCTGGTCAAAAGAGTACAGGCGGCAGATCTGGGCGAACCCCTCGATCAACAGCGCCAGGCCGCTGACCATCAGCATCAGCAGCAGAATAATCGGCGGCAATTCGCTGCCGAGACGCTTCAGGGTCCAGGCATCCAGGTGAAAGCCGGCCGGGGTATCGGCGTTATCCACCACCATCATGCCGAGCACAAAACACGCCACGATTGCCCCAAAAATGAAGACAACGCGCGCGCACAGGTTAAGGCCGGCTTCGGTGAAGTAGCGGCTGCCGCCGATGAGATAGGTTTGGCGATCGCGATGATTGATGATCCCACGCACTTTGGGCAACTCGGGAATGACGTCGTTCTCGCAATACAGCACCTGCAGCGGATCGCCTTTGGCGATGAAAAGCGGATGTTGCCGACGAAATACCGGATGCAGTTTGGTATTGGGGACATTGAGCGCGCGGGTCGTCAGCGCGAAGTGCGTCTCCTTCTGACGCCACGCATACGTATCCAAATACTGCACCTGCCGCGGGATCTCATATTGGCAGAGTTCGTAGTTCAGGGCGTTGACCGTCTCGATGCCGGAGGTCTCGACGCCGTCCGGGAGGGGGGGCGCGGTCTGCAGCGGTGCGGTCGCCGGCACAGCGTCTGCCCGGACAGCCCGGTATTTGATGCCGGGGATTTTCAGGCTGAGCGAGCCGGGTGGCGTGACGTCTTGCCCCTGCAGCACGCGATCCAGCGCCCGGAGCAGGCGCCTGCGGCCGCGGTGCCCGATCAGCAGGAGCTCCGAACCGACGAACAGCACTATGCCGATGCCGATAAGGCCGGCGATGATGGCGATAAAGAACAGGACGATGGTCAGCCAGGAATCTTCCCCGTCCATGATGAAAAAGGCCGCCGGGAAACCGCCGGCCAGCACCGCGCCCAGCAGCAGCAGGGCGAAGTATTTCAGCTTGTATTTCAGCGTCCTGTCAGGCTCCAGCCGGCCTTTCGTGCCGTGCAGCAGCCAGTGCAGCCAGTAGCTGCCGTCTTGCAGGCGGTGGGCGCCGATCTTCACCCGATCGCCGGCGGCGAGCCTGGCCAGCAGATTTTCGCTGTCGCTGAAGTCGTCGCGGTAAAAAAAGAACGTCTGGCCGGAGGCGATGATCCTCACCAGATTGTCGGGCGCCGTCTGCTGGCAGGCGCATTGTTCGACGGTCACATTAAAAAATTGGGTTTGCATGTCATTCCCTGTCAGTGGGCGTGGCCCGAAAATTCATCCCTGGCGCCGGGTATTCAGCGTTTTTTCATCAGCGGCAGCATGCGCACCAGCGCATTGTCCTTGACGATATAGTGATGGAACAGCGCGGCGGCGGCATGCAGGCCGATCAGCCAGTAGCCGAATGAGGCCAGCGTTTTATGCCAGCCGATAATCATCCGCGCCTGCGGCCGATCGGCCACGTCGGTGAACGGCATCGACAGGCCGAACAGATACCACTCCTTGCCGCCCAGATAGCGCGAATACACCCCCAGCACCGGCAGCGTCAGCAGCAGCAGATAAATCAGGGTATGCGTCAGGTGCGCCAGGCCGGTTTGCCACTTCGGCGGTTTGGGCGCGATGGCGGGCGAGGGGTGGCGCCAGCGCAGGAACAGGCGGGCGATCATCAGCGCAAACACCGTTACGCCGCAGCTGAAGTGGGTGACAACCAGCGCGTACCAGGGGGCGCTGCCCGGTTCGGCATAGCCGCGCAGCTCGATGGTGACACAGGTGATGACCAGCAGGATCGCCACCAGCCAGTGCAGGCGAATTTGCAACGGCATGTAGGTGTTCTGCACCGGGTTACCTTTTGATGTTAAAGGGTCTGTGTGCCGATGGTAACTAAATGTTACAGGCGAGGAAAGCGCCTGCATGCAGTTTAAGCAAAATGCCAGGGATTACGCCGCTTATTAAGCTATGAATTTAGTGGGTTAAGTGCCTGGCGACAGGGGGGCAGTTAGCATCGTAAGTTGTGAAGTTAATGCGCGATAGGTTCAGAGGCTGGCAGCTTATTAAGCGATGAAGCGGATTACGCCGCAGCCCTCGCTGCGGCGCCTGAGATCAGTTCAATTTGGCCTTGGCGAAATCGCTGCCGTTCACGTCCACCACGTAGCCGCTCAGGTTGCTGCGGGTGGCGTAGAACACTTTGCCGGTGGCCAGCGGCAGCCACGGCGCCTGTTTGGCGAAGATCACCTGCGCCTGTTGATACAGCTTGGCGCGCGCCTGTGGCTGGTTCTCCTGGATCGCCTGCTGGATCAGCCGGTCGTAATCCTTATCGCACCAGCGCGCCACATTGGCGCCGCTCTGCACGCCGGCGCAGCCGAGCAGGGTGGCGAAGTTGTCCGGATCGCCATTGTCCGATACCCAGCCGTACAGCGCGCTCTGTTGCTCGCCTTTGCGCAGCCCGGCCAGATACTGGCCCCACTCCCAGGTGACGATCTTGGCCTTCACGCCCACCTTCGCCCAGTCGCTCTGGATCATCTCGGCGATGCGTTTCGAGTTCGGGTTGTAAGGGCGCTGTACCGGCATCGACCAAATGTCGGTTTCAAAGCCCTGTTCCAGCCCGGCCTGCTTCAGCAGCTCGCGCGCCTTCTGCGGATCGTAGGCGTACTCCGGCAGTGTGTCGTTGTAGCCCAGCATGCCCGGCGGCAGCAGCGAATTGGCCGGCGTGCCGCTGTCTTTGAACACCGCGGCGACGATCGCTTTCTTGTCTACCGCGTAGCTCAGCGCCTGGCGCACCAGCAGGTTGTCGAACGGTTTTTTCTGGGTGTTGAACGCCAGATAGCCGACGTTCAGCCCGGTAATGTCGTGCAGCTGCAGGTTGCCGTCGGCCTTGATGGCGGCGAACTGTTCCGGCAGCGGCGCGGGGATGATCTGGCATTCGTTGGTTTTCAGCTTGGCCAGCCGGGTTTGCGGATCAGGCGTAATCGAGAAGATCAGGTGCTTGCTGGCCACTTCGCCCTGCCAGTAGTGCGGGTTGGCGGTGTAGCGGATCAGCGAATCCTGCTTGTACTGCTGCAGCGCAAACGGCCCGGTGCCGATCGGCCAGTTGTCGACGTATTCCGGCGTGCCCTTTTTCAGCATCGCGTCGGCGTATTCGGCGGACAGGATCGAGGCGAAATCCATCGCCCAGTCGGCGACGAAGGCGGCGTTGGGCTGGCTCAGCGTGAAGCGCACGTGATGCTCGTCCACCGCTTCCACCTTGGTGATCAGCTTATCCAGGCCCATGTCGGTGAAGTATTCATAGTTGCCGCCGGAGACCTTGTGATACGGGTTAGCGGGATCCTTCTGCCGCATCACGGTGAACACCACGTCTTCGGCGTTGAAGTCGCGCGTTGGGGTGAAGTATTTGTTGCTGTTGAATTTCACGCCCTGGCGCAGGGTGAAGGTGTAGGTCTTGCCGTCCGGGCTGACGCTCCACTCGGTGGCCAGCGACGGGGCGGGGGTTTTATCGCTTTCGCGCAGCGTCACCAAGCGGTTGTACAGCACCTGCGAGGTGGCGATAAAGGTTGGCCCGGAGCTGGAGAGCTGCGGGTTGAACGATTCCGGCGAGGCGACGGTGCAGTACACCAGCGCATCGGAAGCGGCCAGCGCGCCGCCCGCCGACAACAGGCCGCAGCCGGCCAGCACCAATCCGGCGATAGGGTGTTTTAAAAACGTCAAGGCAAGATCCTCAGGTGGAGTGGGCCGTTACCGGCGAATTGATCTAACTATAGATAACGGATGGCGAGATCGGGAACAAGCGCCTCATCGGTGCATTCTGTGCGCCCCGCGTTGCTTGCCTTTACGGCGCAGATCTACACTGCTGGGAAAACAGTCACTCGCAAGGATTTCCCGATGAGCCACTTTCGTCCTGTCGCCCTCGAACACGCCAGCCGCCTGCTGAACCACGGCCCGACGGTATTGATCACCAGCCGCAGCCGCGACGGCGCCAAACGCAACGTGATGGCCGCCGCCTGGTCGATGCCGGTGGAGTTCAGCCCGCCGCGCATCGCCATTGTGGTGGACAAAGGGGCACACAGCCGGCAAATGATCGAGGAGAGCGGCGCATTCGGCATTTGCGTGCCGGCGGCCATGTTCATCGACGCCACCTACGCGGTCGGCAGCGTGTCCGGGCTGGATGACGACAAGTTCGCCCGCTTTCACATCGCCGCTGCGCCGAGCGCTACGCTGCAGGTGCCGCTGATCGAACAGGGTTGCGTGGCGTGGCTGGAGTGCCGATTATTGCCGGAAAGCGGCGCGCAGGAAAAATACGACACCTGCTTCGGCGAGGTGTTGAGCGCGGCGGCGGACGAGCGGGTGTTCCAGCAAGGGCGCTGGAACTTCACCGCCGCCAATGCGGATCTGCACACCATTCATCATCTGGGGGCCGGCAACTTCGTGCGCAGCGGCGAGACGCTGCGGGCCAAACCGCTTTAATCGGCTTCGCGCCCGCGGTCGGCATCATAGCGCTCGCGGGCGGCGTCCAGCTCGGGGAAATGGTATTCCGCCCATCGGTCCAGCGCCGTCAGCGTCTCGACCAGCGAGCGGGCGACGGCGCTGAGCCGGTATTCCACATGCGCCTGATTCTTTTCACTGAAATCCAGCCGTTCGAGCAGCCCGTTGCGTTCCAGCTGGCGCAGCGTTTGCGTCAGCACCTTCTGCGAAATGCCGTCGATGCGGCGCAGCAGCTCGCCGTTGCGCATCGGGCGCTGCGCCAGCGCAGGCAGGATCAGCATCACCCACTTGCCGGAAATCAGCGCCAGCGCATCGCGCGCGGAACACTTGCTCGAATAGACGTCGCCGGGATAAGCCATTGGGGGTTACCTTCAGGTGCGTAATTGCCAAGGGGGCGATAAAACCACAGCATAACAGCACCACCTTACAACGGGAGACACAGGATGAACGTGCTGATTGTGCTGGCTCACCCCGAGCCGCATTCTTTCAATGCCCATTTGGCCGAACAGGCGCGGCAGGCCTGGCTGGCGCAGGGGCATCAGGTGAAAACGGTCGATCTGTATCAGGAGGGGTTTGATCCGCGCGAGGGCGCCGGCCACTACCCCAGCAGAAAGCAGGCGGACAGGTTCGATGCGATGCAGGAACAGCGCCATCACTGGACGATCCAGGCGCTGCCGGTGGAGATCCGGCGGCATATTGAGCTGCTGCGCTGGGCGGATACGCTGGTGCTGCAGTTCCCTTTCTGGTGGTTCGGCGCGCCGGCTATCATCAAGGGCTGGATGGATCGGGTGTTCGTTTACGGCGGGATCTACGACAGCCGCCACCGCCATGAGAACGGCGTAATGCGCGGCAAACGGGCGCTGCTGACCGTCACCGCCGGCGCTTCCGCACAGGCCTGCGCGCCGAATGGGCGCGACGGCGACATGCGGCTGATGCTGTGGCCAATCATGCATGCGCTGCACTATATCGGCTTTAGCGTGCTGGAGCCGTTCCTGGTCTATGGCGTGCGCGGCGGGTTGGCGGGTGAAGCTCTGCAGGCGCAAAACGCCGCGTTGGCGCAGGTGACACAGGCGTACCGGGACGGTTTGAACGCGTTTTCCGCCTGGCCGGCGGTGCCGTTCAACCGCAATGAAGATTTTGACGCCGATCTGGCGCTGAAGCCCGGCGCGCCGGTGTACAGCCCGTTCGTGCGGCACTGCGATCCGGCTTAGAACCCGGCCTTCAGCAGTTCCTCGCGCAAATCGTCGATAATCGCCGGTTCGATGTCGGGGAACTGCTGCTGAATATCGGCGATGGCTTCGGCTACGCTGGGGCCGGCGAAAGTGCCGGAGAAGGGCACCAGCGGCAGATTCGCGTCGCTGTCCGGCAGTTCACCGCGGATGGTGCCGGTGATCATGCCCGCTTTTTTTTCCGCCGTGAGGTCGTACTCCCCCACGTTTTTGTCGATCGGTTTCATTGGCCGCCTCGCTGCCGGTGAGTGTTTACCCTGTCTGTTAAAGCATAGTGTTTCAGGCAATGAATACCAATAAATGTATATAATATTAATATAAAACAAAGTGATGCGCGATTTGTCGTTTGACGTTCACCGGGGGCCGGCGCTATGCTCGTGGCGCTAAAGGAACCTTCCTCACTGACAGGGACAGACGACATGAAAAGACTGAAAAGCGCGGCGCTGTTGTTGCCGCTGTTGGCGCTCAGCGCCTGCACTCATCACCTCAGCAGCGCCGAGCAGCATGCCAAACACTACGTTTATCAAACCCGCGACGACTTCGATCCGCAATTCCGCACCGATGTGAACGGCAGCATTAAAAACGCCGTGCCGATGTTCGAACAGTTCTACCAGCAGGGGAAAAAGGATCGCGCGGCGGGCGTGGCGCGCAGCGAGGCGCAGAAAAAGGCCGATTACCTGGCCAGCGCGGAGTTCCAGCAGAACATGGAACACAAAACCATTTTCATCAATCGCGCCTACAGCAGCGCCGACAATCCTAAGCGCCGCCAGGTGCTCTCGCAGGAAGCGGTGGGTGCCTATTGGGACGGCTACGAAGGACGCTGACTTAATCCCTCACAAATAGAAGGTAATAAAAACTGGTCTTCTGGCGGTTATTTGATTATAAAAACCGCCGCTAAGGACGATGTTCATAGATGAAACCAGGAGTGTTTATGTTGGCAAAAGTTAAGCGTTCGTTCGCCGCCGCCGTCGTATTGATGTTGGCGCTGCCCGCGGTTCAGGCCGCGGATTACCGTGCGGGCGAGCAATATACCCGGCTGGATAAGCCGGTGGCCGCCGCGCCGGCGGTGGTGGAGTTCTTCTCCTTCTACTGCGGCCCTTGCTATCAGTTCGCCGAAACCTACCGCGTAGGCGGCACCGTGGCGCAGGCGCTGCCCGCCGGTGAGAAAGTCACCAAATATCACGTCAGCCTGATGGGCAAACTGGGCAATGCGCTGACCGAAGCCTGGGCGGTGGCGACGGTGCTGGGCGTGGAAGACAAGATTGAAGGCGCGATGTTCGACGCGGTGCAGAAACAGCGCGCCGTCAACGGCGCCGACGATATTCAGCGGGTGTTTACGGCGGCCGGCATCGATGCCGCCACCTATGAAAACGCGCGCCACAGCCTGCTGGTCAAAGGATTGATCGCCAAGCAGAACGAAGCGGTGAAAGCGTTCGACGTGCGCGGTACTCCGTCGTTCTACGTGGCCGGCAAATACAAGATAGACAATGCCGGCATGGCCAGCACCAGCGTTGAAGGCTACGCCAAAGAGTACGCGGCGGTGGTGCGCTATCTGTTGGATACGCAGCCTTAAGGCGATGCCTCCCGGCGCCCGATGATCTGTGATCGCGGCGCCAAATCCCCCGCTCGCCATTGATTGTGTGTTAACGGATTGTTATGGTGTTTTTCTGTTCAACGGCGCAGCACCGCTGCTGTTTGAAGGGAGAGATCATGACGGCATTGGCAACGCTCCGGGACGTCGGCTTCGAAGAGTGGCTGGGGAAAATCAACACCGCCTGCGGCCGATTCTGCGCGAAAACGTTGGGGCCCGGCTTCAGCGGGGCGATGCAGGAGTTTCGCGCCCATGCCCTGCGCCTGAGCGTGGTCGACGTGTCTCAGGCCCGGCTGTACCGCACGCCGCGTGAGATCGCCCGCAGCGACGGCGCGCACTTT
Organism: Serratia sp. BNK-33-b; assembly: GCF_048684565.1. Classification (NCBI taxonomy): domain Bacteria; kingdom Pseudomonadati; phylum Pseudomonadota; class Gammaproteobacteria; order Enterobacterales; family Yersiniaceae; genus Serratia; species Serratia sp. BNK-33-b. The sequence continues at coordinate 3,936,614 of NZ_JBLQTZ010000001.1, read as the reverse complement.
TTCACCGTCATCCAGCTGCGCGGCAGCGCGTTGATGGAGCAGGGCGATCGCCAAACGCTGCTCTCTCCCGGCGACATGACGCTGATCGATGCCTCACGGCCCAGCAGCTTCACCTTCCAGCGCGATTCGCGCCAAATCTCCCTGTTGTTGCCGCGCGGCTGCCTGCCGCTGCCGCCGCCCTGCGCCCAGCGTCTGGGGGCCGAGCTCAGCGCGGTGCGCCTTAGCCGCCAGCTGGTGCTGAGCAGCATGCAGGATCCTCAGCTCGCCGCGGCGGAAAGCGAGGCGGTGCTGAATGCGCTGGCGGCGCTGCTGCGCCCGGCGTTGGCGCTCGAACAGGCGCGCCCAGAGGGACAACAATCGGTCTTCGACAAGGCGCTGGCGTTGATCGACAGGCATATTCAGTCGGCGCAGCTGCGCCCTGAGTGGGTGGCGGCCGAGTTGGGGGTGTCGTTACGCAGCCTGTATCGGCTGTTCGCCCGTCAGGGGCTGGTGGTGGCGCAGTACATCAGGAACCGCAGGCTGGATCTGTGCGCGCAGGCGCTGCGCAGCGCCGCCGGGCAGGAAAAGCTGGCCGGGATCGGCCTCGACTGGGGCTTCGCCGATCACAGCCATTTCTCGACTGCTTTCAAGCAGCGTTTCGGCATGTCGCCGAGCGAATACCGTCGGCAGTATCAGTAAGTCAGGGCGCGGGCCAGGCCCGCGCCGCTTCACTCAATAGCGGATGCAGACCGATTTCGACTCGGTGTAGGCATCCAGCCAATCCGGGCCGAAATCGCGGCCGCTGCCCGACTGTTTGAACCCGCCGAACGGCATGTTCGGGTCGATCAGCGTATGGGTGTTGACCCACACGGTGCCGGCCTGAATGCGCGGCGTCAGCGCCATCGCCTGCTGCAGGCTGGTGGTCCACAGGCTGGCGGTCAGCCCGAAGTCGGTGTCATTGGCCTTGCTCAGCGCCTCTTCGGCGCTCGCCACACGGATCAGGTTGACCACCGGGCCGAACACTTCCTCGCGCGTCAGGTTCAGCCGATCGTCCGGGTTGATCACCAGCGTCGGCGGAATGTAGAAGCCGTTGGCGTCCGGCCCGGCCGCGCCGCCGATAAGCTCGGCGTTTTTCGCCCGGGCGTCGTCCAGGTAGGCCGCCACCTTGTTGCGGTGCGCGAGCGACACCAGCGGGTTGATTTGCGCGCCGGTATCCATCCCCGGCCCGACCGACAGCGATTTCACCGCCTGTTCGAATCCGGCTACCAGCCGATCATAAATCGGCGCTTCGATATAGATTCGCGAGCTGGCGGCACACACCTGCCCCTGGTTGAGGAAGCTGCCGAGCATCAGGCCTTCGATCACCTGCTGCGGATCGGCATCTTTCAGCACGATGGCCGGGTTTTTGCCGCCCAGCTCCAGCGTCACGCGGGTCAGGCGATCCGCCGCCGCGCGCGCGATGCTTTTGCCCACCGGCGTGGAGCCGGTAAAGCTGACTTTGGCGATCAGCGGATGTTCGGTCAGCACCTTGCCGCACACGGTGCCGCGGCCGGTGACCACGTTGAACGCGCCCGGCGGTACGCCGGCTTCGCTCGCCAGTTCGGCGATGCGCAGCAGGGTGAGCGGGGTGGTTTCCGACGGCTTGATGACGATGGAGCAACCCGCGGCCAGCGCCGGCATCACTTTCCACATGCCGATCATCAGCGGGAAGTTCCAGGGCACGATGCCGGCGACCACGCCGATCGGCTCTTTGCGGGTATAAACCTGATATTTGGCGCCCGGCGGCATCGGAATGGAGACGTCCAGCGTCTGGCCGGTGATTTTGGTCGCCAGCCCGGCGGTGTAACGCATCCAGTTCAGGGTGCTGCCGACTTCGAAAGCGCGGGCGATGTTGATGGATTTGCCCTGCTCCAGGGTTTCGAGCTGCGCCAGCTCTTCGGCGTGCTGCTCCACCAGATCGGCGAAGCGCAGCAGGATGCGTTCGCGCTCTACCGGCAGACGCTGCGCCCAGACGCCTTCGCTGAAGGCTTTGTGGGCGGACTGCACCGCCAGCGCGACGTCGTGTTCGTTGGCGTCGGCGGTGGTGGCGATCTGCTGCCCATTGGCGGGGTTATACACCGCCAGGCGGCCTTCCGCGGCGGACGCGCGCCACTGGCCGTCGATATACAGCCCATGCTGACGATCGAGAAAACGCGACACGCTATCCAGCACGGCTACGGTATTGTCAGACATACATCCTCCGATCAGGCTCATCAGGTTATCGTTAACCCTGAGAGTCTAGATCAGCGGTAAAGCGGCGGCTTTGCTCTGCCTGACATTCGGTTTGTCCTGCGTGTCATTTTGCCGTGACGGAACAGTAAACCGCGGCCGGCGGGCGCCGGCCGGGAGGGATCACGAGCTCAGGGTCGCCAGACGGGTGGCGAAACCGAGGAACAGCAGGCCGATCAGGCCGTTGCCGAGCTTCGCCAGGCCTTTCTTGTGATTGAAGAAATGCGCCAGCATCGCGCCGGAGAAGATCAGCGTGCTCATGTAGATAAAGCTGACGGCTTCGAGGATCAGCGCCAGAATGGTGAACGACAGCCCGGTGTGCGCGTAGTTGAAGTCGATGAACTGGACGAAGAACGACACGTAAAACAGAATAGCTTTCGGGTTGGTCAGGCTCAGCGTCAGCGACTTGCGCAGAATGCTGTGGCCGCCTTCAATTTGCTGCTGTTGCGCCTGCGCCTGCTGCACGAAGGTGGCGTAGAGGATTTTTGCGCCGAGGAACAGCAGGTAAATCGCGCCGAGAAAACGTACCAGGGTAAACAGGAACGGCGTGGTGCGGATCAGCGAAGCCACGCCGATATAGGCGCAGAAGATCAGGATCGCATCGCCGATAAACACGCCCAGCGCCGCGGTATAGCCGGCGCGCACGCCGCGCGATACGCCGGTTTTCAGCACGTACAGCGTATTCGGCCCCGGCAGAATGATGATGAAGACCACCCCGGCCAAATAGGTCCATAAATTCAGGACGCCAAAACTCTCTAACACAATAACCTCTCCATGCGCGCAACTAACAGGCAGAAACACTGGCCACGCCCGTGGCCGGCCGCGATCCTAACGCCGTGCAACCGGGTTGGCAACGTAATAAACTTCATGTTGTTGGTTAAAAATTGTCGAAACATTGTTGAAAACGTTGGCATCGAATTAAAAAGCAAGAGTCGGCGTGTTTCGCCAATGGCCCGTCACTATGCTGGTTAACATCGAAACCGCAGTGAGGAACGGATGATGAAAAACGTAATCGACAGCGCCGATCCGCGCTGGCTGGCGATCGTCAGCCGCGACAAGCACGCCGACGGCCGCTTTATCTACGCGGTGAAAACCACCGGCGTGTATTGCTCTCCTTCCTGCCCGTCACGCCAGCCGAATCGGCAAAACGTGGAGCTGTTCGACGATGCGGAGCAGGCGGAGGCGGCGGGTTATCGGCCCTGCAAACGCTGCCGGCAAGGGCTGACGCCGCTGACGGAACAGCATGCGTGGCAGATAGCCGCGGCCTGCCGCTATATCGAACGGGCGGAAAAAGCGCCGTCGCTGCAGACGCTGGCGCGCCACGTCGGGTTGAGCCAATACCATTTCCACCGGCTGTTCAAAGCGATCACCGGCCTGACGCCGAAAGGCTACGCCGATGCGCAGCGCAGCCAGCGCTTGCGCGCCGGTCTTACACAGCGGGAAACGGTGACCGACGCGATCTTCGACGCCGGCTATGGCGCCAATGGCCGCTTCTACCAGCAGGCCAACGCCGCGCTGGGCATGACGCCGAAGGCCTATCGGGCGGGCGGCAAAGGCATGCGCATCCATTTCGCCGTCGGGCGCTGTTCGCTGGGCGAGATCCTGGCGGCGCAGAGCGAGGTGGGCATCTGCGCTATTCTGCTGGGGGACGATGCGCAGCAGCTGGTGCAGGATCTGCAGGACAAATTCCCCAACGCCGAGCTGATCGGCGGCGATGCGCAGTATGAAGCGCTGATGGCGCAGGTGGTGGGCCTGATTGAAGCGCCGGAGAACGGGCTGGCGCTGCCGCTGGATATTCGCGGCACCGCGTTTCAACAGCGAGTCTGGCGGGCGCTGCAGGCGATACCGGTCGGCGAAACCGTCAGCTATGCCGATATCGCCCGGCGCATTGGGGCGCCCAAAGCGGTGCGCGCGGTGGCCGGCGCCTGCGCCGCCAACATGCTGGCGGTGGCGATCCCCTGCCACCGGGTGGTGCGCAACGACGGCGCCTTGTCCGGCTATCGCTGGGGCGTCGAGCGCAAGAAAGCCTTGCTGGAAAAAGAGGCGCAGCGATGAGCGGCGCGCTGGCGGCCCGGCTGGCCGAATTGGACTGGGCGGCGATCGAGCGCGAACTCGATGCGCAGGGCTGCGCGCGGCTGCCCGGCGTGCAGCCAAGAGCTGTGCCGCGAGCTGACAGCGCTCTACCCGCAGGATGCGCACTTCCGCAGCCGCATCGTAATGGCGAAGCACGGTTTTGGCCGCGGCGAGTACCGCTATTTCGCCTATCCGCTGCCGTCGCCGGTGGCCGAGGCGCGCAGCCTGATGTATGCACGGCTGGCGCCGGTGGCCAACCGCTGGAACGCCTTGTTGGGCCTGGCGGCGCGCTATCCCGCCGAACACGAAGCCTACCTGGCCGAATGCCACCGGGCCGGCCAACGGCGGCCGACGCCGCTGCTGTTGCGCTACGAAACAGGGGATTACAACTGCCTGCATCAGGATCTGTACGGCGAGCGGGTGTTTCCGCTGCAGGTGGCGTTTTTGCTCTCCGTCCCCGAACGGGATTTCACCGGCGGCGAATTTGTGCTGACCGAACAGCGGCCGCGGATGCAGAGCCGGCCGGAGGTGGTGCCACTGCAGCAGGGCGACGCGGTGGTGTTCGCCGTGCATCACCGGCCGGTGGCGGGAATGAAAGGTTACTATCGGGTCAATCTGCGCCACGGCGTCAGCCGGATACGCACCGGCCAACGCCATACGCTAGGGGTGATCTTTCACGACGCGCTATAGCTTGCGCGCCAGCAGGGTGGCGAAGCGCAGCGAGATGCGGTTGCCGTTGGCGTCGGTCTTATGCAGTTGGCCGACGTCTTCGTTGTATTTGAGGATTTCCCAGTCGCGATAATAATGCTTCAGCTCACCCGGGCTGAAGGTGAACGGGAACGGCAGCGGGCAGGGATAATCTTCGGTATCCATCGCCGCCACGATCAGGTTATGGCCGCCGCGCACGGTGCTGTCCTGCATGTTTTGCACGATATGCGGGATTTGCTGCCGCTCGAGGAACATCAACACCACGGTGGACAGGATGAAGTCATATTCGCCGCTGAAGCGGTGAGTATTGAGATCCTGCACCCCGGCGCGCAGGCGGGTCAGCTGCTCGGCGTCGACGATCTGGTTGAGGCGAGCTATCGACGGCGCGTGCTTGTCCCAGGCGGTGACGTCGAAACCTTTCAGATTGAGATAGAGCGAATTGCGGCCGCCGCCGCAGCCCAGATCCAGCGCCTTGCCCGGCGCGATGCGCGCCGCCGCCTCGATCACTTCGGAGTGGGTGCGCGTCAGTTCGTATTTCTTGTGGTAGTAATCTTCCGGCGTGCAGTAAAACGCCAGCCGGCAGGTCATGTCGTCCGAGAAGGAAACGATGCGATGCCACTGCTGCGGCGCGATAAACGGCGGCTGGCTTTCGGGGCTGAACTGCCAGGTTTCGGTGGTGGCGCCGTCTTCGGTCATCATGGCGAACGTCAGGTTGCCGCTCAGCACGGTGAGCTTCGCCCAGGTGCCGCTCTGGGTGTTGTGGCGCTGGCGGAAGGCTTCCGGCAGCGTATCGCTGTTCCATTCCGGCAGGGTTTTATAGCAAAGCAGCTGCTGCTCCATAGGGGGCTCCTCTGGCTGGGTGAGCAAAGTGATTTATATGGTGTATATAAAATACATCTTTATGCGTCATTTGAAAATCCCGAGCTTCGATAACCTATTGCTACAAACGGCGGCGCATACGGGTGGTGACCGCATCGAAACCTAACTTGGAATACAGGCGTGCGGCCGTCGGATTATCGTTGAACACCGTCAGTTCGGCATATTCCGCCCCCTGTGCTCTCGCCGCGTCCAGCACCGCGTTTAGTACCCGTTCGCCATAACCTTTGCCACGCCAGGCGTGTGTCACTTCAAAATCATAGATAAACAGCTGCTTACCGAAGGTTCGTTGCTCAATGGCGTACCAGACGGTGGCGATGCTGTCCTCGACATTCGGCAGTCTCGCGCATACCAACCGTTGATCGGGCATCGCCAGCCCTCGTTTGAAATTGGCTTCGGCCTCGATCAACGCGTGTTCCTGGCTGAGCTGAAACGAACGCGCCAAATCGTCTGCGTAAGCCTTTACCCCGTATTTACGGTAGTGATCCAGTTCCTGCGTCGTCATTTCTTTGAGTTCGATCATTTTGTTCTCCCTGCGTTGTTGGGTATTTCCCGGCCCACCTGTGCGGCGGAACGGGTATATTTATACTGGATTGTGCGCGGCGGCTGGGCTAATTTCAGTGCTGTTCATGTCATCACGTTCAGGGAAAAGATGCCGATACCTCGTTTATTCCACCCGATGCCCTTCCGTTTGCTGAGCCTGGCCGCGCTGCTGGCGCTGGCGGGCTGTACCAGCAAGACCACCACCACGGCGCCGGCGGCGCGTCCCGCCGACGTCAAAGCCCGACTGATGACGCTGATCCCGGCCAACGCCGGCGATCGTCAGGGCTGGGCCACCGATATTACCGCCGCCTTTGCCGCGCAGGGCATCGAACCGAGCGATGAGAACCTGTGTTCGGTGCTGGCGGTGACCGAACAAGAGTCGACGTTCCAGGCTAACCCGCAGGTGCCGGGGCTGCCGAAGATCGCCTGGAAAGAGATCGACCGCCGCGCCGATCAGATGCACATCCCGAACTTTTTGGTGCATACCGCGTTGAAGATCTCGTCGTCGAACGGCCAGAGCTACAGCGAGCGTCTGGATAAGGTGCGCACGGAGAAGGATCTGAGCGATATCTTCGATGACATGATCGACCGCGTGCCGATGGGACAGAAACTGTTCGGCCATTTGAACCCGGTACATACCGGCGGCCCGATGCAGGTGAGCATCGCCTTCGCCGAGGCGCACGCCAAAGGGTATCCTTATCCGGTCGACGGCTCGATTCGCCGCGAAGTTTTCAGCCGGCGCGGCGGTATGTACTTCGGCATTATGCATTTGCTGGGGTACCCGGCCGATTACAGCCGGCCGATTTACCGCTTTGCCGACTTCAACGCCGGCTGGTACGCCAGCCGCAACGCGGCGTTCCAAAACGCGGTCAGCCGGGCGAGCGCCATTCCGCTGGCGCTGGACGGCGATCTGATCGACTTCAGCAGCGATAAGCCCGGCTCGACCGAGCTGGCGGTGCGCACGCTCGGCAAGCGCCTGAACATGAGCGACAGTGCCATTCGCCGGGCGCTTGAGAAAGGCGATACGGCTGACTTTGCCGATACCGACCTGTATAAGAAGGTCTTTGCGTTGGCGGGCGGCAAGCTGCCGCGTGAGATGCTGCCGGGCATTCAGCTGGAAAGCCCGAAAATCACCCGCAAGCTGACCACCGCCTGGTTCGCCAAGCGGGTGGATGAACGCCGCCAGCGTTGCATGGCGCGCGCCGGCGGGTAACGGCATGAAAAACGCCGCCGGCAGCCTGAACCACCGGCGGCGCGATCATCGCGTCTCAGGCGCTGCGGCGCGGGTTGGTCAGGCCGAAGTTAAAGCTGTTGCAGCGGTTACAGAACTCTTTCATCACTGGCGGCGTGTCCATCATCGGCACTTTCACCTCGATAAACGCCAGCCGATCCTGCCGCGAGGCGTGTTCCAGGGCCATTTCCAACTGTTGTGTGGTTTCCACCGCCACGCTGAACGGCTGCGCCTGGGTATTCAATACCGCCGGCAGTTTGGCGTAGTCCCACGGGCTGATGTCGTTGTAGGACGAGTTTTCGCCGAGGATATAGCGTTCGATGGTGTAACCGTCATTGTTGATCAGGAAGATGATCGGTTTTTGTTCACAGCGCAGCAGGGTGGACACTTCCTGCGCGGTAAGCTGGAAGGAGCCGTCGCCGATGAACAGCAGGTGACGGCGTTCAGGAGCCGCCATCAGGGTGCCGAGCAGCGCCGGCAGGGTATAACCGATCGAGCCCCAAATCGGTTGGTTGACCACCTTGACGCCGCCCGGCATGCGCATGCCGCCGATGGCCGCGCCCGAGGTGCCGTTTTCCACCACCACCACATCATCCGCCTGAATGAAGCGTTGGATCCGCCGCCACAGATAGGCCTGGTCGAGAGGCGCGTCGCTCGGCGTCGCCAGCTTGTCACGCGGATCGGCCAGCGGTGATAAAGGCTGCGCCGGCGCGTCTTCGCTCAGATCCAACAGCGCCTGCAGCAGATCCGCCGTCGACACCGCCGGGTAGGAAGTCTTGTCCAGCGTCATCGAGAACGGCTGAATATCTACCTGAGCGGCGGCGGGAATTTGCTGCGAGAAATAGCCGGTGGTGGAGTCCACCAGACGCACGCCGAAACTCAGCACGCAGTCCGAGTGGGCCATGCGTTCATAGAGTTCGGGGCGCGATAGGTTGCCGCTGTAGCCGCCCATCCAACCGGCGGTATCTTCCGGAATAATGCATTTGGCGGTTGGCATATTGGTCAGCGGAATGGCAAAGCGGTGAGCGACGGCGATAACCTGCTGCTGCAACCGATAACGATCCACCATTTGGTCGACCAATATGATCGGGCGCTGTGCGCGTTTTATTTTGGTTAACAGCGCCATCGCCGCTAATTGCACATTGTATTTATCGCTCGCCGGCAACTGCGGCGGTGCTGCGGCTGCGGCAACTTCAATTTCGACATCGCAAATATCAGACGGCAGCTGTAAATATACCGGTTTCTTCTCTATCCAGGCGCGAGAAATAACGCGTGGAATTTCCTGAGCGGCATTTTCTGGCGTGATCAGAGCCTGAGCGACGGTGAATTGTTTAAAGCAGTTCATGACGTTGTCGAAATTGCCGTCGCCCAGGGTATGGTGCAATAGCTGATGATTCTTCATCGCGTGCAGCGGCGGCGTGCCGGCGATGCAGACCACAGGTGAAGATTCGGCATAGGCGCCGGCGATGCCGGACAACGCGGCCAGATCGCCGACGCCGTAGGTGACGATCAGCGCGCCGGCGCCTTTCATCCGTGCGTAGCCGTCAGCGGCGTAGGAGGCGTTCAATTCATTGCAGTTGCCGACAAATGTCAGCCGTTCGTCGCTTTCCAACAGCTCCAGCAGGCTGAGGTTATAGTCGCCGGGCACGCCGTAAATACGATCGACGCTCAGGGCATGAAGCTGTTGCAGAATGAATGACCCGATAGTTATTTTCATTGATTGCTCCGGATTATTTATCTTTATTTTGTCAGGCGAAAATCAGCAAAAATAAATTGCTGGCGATGTTGTGTCGTTAGCATTAACAGTTATTTAAAGTCTCGGCTTGTTCAAGATAAGGAGGGCGGCCGGTGAATAGGCGGTTTGTATTCGGCGCTTTACGCGAATGAGTAATACATAAAAAGTAGGGTTATTGGATTTTGGGAAGAGACGGTATTTTTCATTGACGGTATATCGGCAGAGAAGCGGCAGCGCATTGGCATTTATCGTGATGCAGGGCGAGACATCCGGTACTTTTGACGCCGCGTTAAATCCCATCGGGTGGCGTAACGCTTTTTGCCTGGGAAAGAAAAGCAGAACCTGGCGTAAAGGGGGATTTTGGTGATCCGCCGCACGCTTATTTCATGAAACCACTCTGTAACTAATAAAAAACAAAAAATTAACAATGAGGTTTTTTTATTCGGTCATGGTTGTCAGTTTTGCTTTACAGATGCCGCAATGCGCGCCGCGTCGGGCTGGTGTAAAAATGGGCCGTCACGGGCGTTAATATAACGTGGCGGTCATCACATTCTGTGGGAAGTGATACGTAAACTTTTCTCTACGTGTGCACGGATGGCGTATACCTACCAGAGGGGATCATGTCCCATTAGCGCTGGCCTGAGAGGGGGAAGTGTGATGAAAGGCTATCGACATATTTTGGTACTGATTCATAACGAGCGTGATGGGCTGCCGTTGCTGAGTCAAGCGGCGGCGATGGTGCGCGGGCAGCCAATCGCCCTCACTGTCGGCCATCTTAACGCCGACTATGCGGAACTGGAGTACGGCAGCGATGCGTTAATCAAGGATCGCCAGGCGCAGGAAGTGATCGCCGCCAAGGCGATGCTGAGCCGGTTGGTGAGCGCCGTCGATGTGCCGGTCGCGGTCAAGGAGATTGTCACCATAAGGCGCTTTAAGGACGTGAGCGATTTTATTCACCAGGCCGGCATCGATCTGGTGGTGGTCGGGCACCAAAACCGCCTGTTCGGCCTCTATTCCTCTTATTCCCTGGCGTTTGTGAACCGTCTCGATGTCGATGTGTTGGTCAAGCACCTTGCTCGCGAGTCGCGTGCGACAAAGCGGACTTTTCCCACGGTTTTGCCGCCCGAAAGGCGATAGCATGCGGATATCGGTACGGTCTGTCATGAATTATTGGGAATTTTCCGGTGCTAAACTTAACCAAAGCACAACGGGCGTTGGATAAATTAGATACGGCTTGATCTTGCCCAAGCTATCGGTAAAAATCTGCGGCCGTATTTTTACAGGAGCTTTACGATGTTTCTAAAACGGACTCTTTTGGCGTGTTCTCTGGCGTTGATATTTCCTGCACTGCCTTCTTACGCTGAGGTTGGTGCAGAAAGTGGCAATGCCGCACAGGCTGAAAAACCGGGTTTATGGCAGCGTTTTACCGATAACGTGGCGGAGACCTGGAACAACTCGCCTAACCACGATCTCTATATCCCGGCCATCACCTGGCACAACCGTTGGACTTATGATGATGAGCATATCGATAAGTACAACGAACGCCCGTGGGGCGCCGGTTACGGCATCTCCCGCTACGACAGCGACGGTGACTGGCACGGCATCTATATCATGGCGTTCAAGGACTCCTTCAACAAATGGGAGCCGATCGGCGGTTACGCCTACGAGAAGATCTGGCGCCCGCTGGATGACAAGGATTTTCGCCTGGGGCTGGGCTTCACCGCCAGCGTCACCGCGCGCGACAACTGGAATTACATCCCTATTCCGGCGCCGCTGCCGCTGGCCTCTATCGGCTATCAGCGGCTGACGTTCCAGGCGACCTACATTCCCGGCACCTATAACAACGGCAACGTGTTCTTCGCCTGGCTGCGCTGGCAGTTCTAAACTTCCTGAATTCCGAAAAACGGCGCGGCGGCGAGATAAAAGGAACTTGTCGCCGCCGACGGCGTCGGAAGGGTATCCCGGCGCGCTGCGCCGATTGCATGCCGTTATGACAGGAGTTTCACCACTATGATCACCAAACATCGTTTATTGCTGGCTTTGGCGCTGTCCGCTACCCTGGCCAGCGGAGCCTCCCAGGCCGCCGGGCTGATGGATTCCCTCAGCAGCGCAGCGGGCGAACTGAGCAAGTCGGGCGGCGACAGCAGCGGCGGCATGTCGCTCTCCTCGTTGACCGGCCTGCTGAACGGCGGCGACAAGGCGTTGAGCTCCAGCAGCATGACCAATGCCGCCGGTATCCTGCAGTACTGCGTGAAAAACAACGTGCTGTCGGCTAACGGCGCCGAAGGGGTGAAAGATCAGCTGCTCAGCAAGCTGGGCATCACCAGCACCGAAAACGCCAAGAGCCAGGATTATCAGCAGGGCCTGGGCGGCTTGCTGCAGACCGGCGAAGGCAAGAGTCTGGATCTGAACAGCCTGGGCACCTCGCAGATCACCGAGAAGGTGAAGCAAAAAGCCTGCGATCTGGTGCTGAAACAGGGCAAATCCTTTATTTCATGATGAGCGAACGGCGGAGCGCTCCGCCGTTCGTTTTTGCATAAGCTGAAAAAATGAAAAAAACGTTGATGCTTTCCCTGCTGGCAGGGATGACGATGTTGCAGGGGTGTTCCGTGAAATCCAATGAGGCGCCGCCACCGCCGCAGGTGAAACCGATCGGCATGGCGAACCCGGCCGACGTGTACTGCACCCAAATCGGCGGCAAGTTGAACGCCAAAGAGAATGCGGCAGGCCAGTATTCCACCTGTACCTTGCCGAGTGGGCAGGAAATTGAAAGCTGGGAACTGTTCCGCCGCGATCATCCGGTGAAAAAGTAACCCTATGCGGCGCCGGCTCTTCCGCCCGGCGCCCGATCAGAATTGGCGATCGCCTATCGGCTGCAGCTGCAGGCTGCCATCCTTCTGTGGCGTCAGCGGCATGCGCCAATCGCGCTGTTTATCCAGGTTGAACGGCCGGGAGCGGAACATGCAGCCGGTCTTGATGTTCTTGATTTTCATCACGTGTTCCGCGTCCGCATTGATTTTTACCTCGAAGCTGCCGGCGGGCGGAATAAAGACTTCCGCCAGCTGTTGCGGCGCCGCCGGCGTTTCCAGTTTGACCAGCACCGCGAAATCGTTGCCCTGATTATCCAGCGTCAGCCGATGCAGGCCGGATGCGGGCAGCCGCGTCGGCTGATGCAGATAACCGGCTGAGGCGGGCCACGGCTGGCCGGCATTGTCGTGCAACGGCCCACCGCACTGTTCGCGCGCCTCTCGCAGCGGCATTTCGCGCTTGATTGCGCGATTGTAATCGGCGGGGGCGGCGAGGCTGAATTCGTCGTCATATTGGTGGGCGTGCAGATAGCGCTTGGCGCCGAGCACCCCAACGGCGACCAGCATGAAGAACAAAAATATCCTCAGGCGATTTTTGAAAATCAGTCCGAACAGCTTCCCGGGGAGTTGAAACAGCCACCTTGCGATCGTCAATAACATTGTTTTCCCTTAGCGCCCAAGCCGTTACGTCTGCGGTAACTTCGCTTGCCTCAGTATAGCCAACATCCCGCAGGCGAAAATCCTGCCCGGCGATTTTTCTTCCGCCCTGGATTGTACGTTTTTGTTTGTTTGTGTACATTTATGATCACTTTTAGCGTCACCGGATTGACATGATGTCCAAACTGTTACCGAATGAGCGTCACCAGGCCATTCTTGACACGCTCCGCCAACAGGGGCGGGTGCTGGCCCTGGAGATGGCGCAGCGGCTGAACACCACCGAAGCGACCATCCGCCGCGATCTGCGCCAGCTGGCGGCGCAGAACCTGTGCAAACGCATCTATGGCGGCGCGCTGGCGCCGACGCCGGCCGAGGGGCCCGTTGCGACGCGCATTGCGCTCAGCGGTGACGAGAAGCTGGCGCTGGCGCAAACCGCGCTGGGGGTGATCGGTGAAGAACAGCTGATCTTCCTCGACGCCGGCAGCACCCACCTGTATCTGGCGGATCTGTTGCCGCGCGATCGGCGTTTAACGGTGGTGACCAATGCATTGAGCATCGCCGGCAAAATGCTGGAGCGGCCGGGGATCCGCACCATCCTGATCGGTGGCGAGTTGGATGCGCAGGTCGGCGGCTGCGTGGACGCCAAGGCCGCGGAAGAAATCGACGGTTTCCATTTCGATTTGGTGTTCACCGGCATTTGCGCCTACGACCCGGCCGGCGGCTTCTCCGCGTTGAGCTACCAGGACGCCACCTTCAAAAAGCGGCTGTTGACGCGCGCCGGCAGCGTGGCGGTGCTGTGCACCCGCGACAAGCTCAATACCTACGCCCCTTACCCCTTCCTGCCCGCCGGGCGGGTGGATCATCTGGTGACGGCGCGCGGCGCGCACCCGCAGCTTGAGCTGCAGGTGGCGCAGGGCGGCGGCCAGGTTTGGCACAGCGATTTACCGACCGGAGAATGATGATGAAAATAGCCCATGTTGCTCTGTGGACCCGTGACATCGACGCGCAGCTGGCGTTCTGGCAGCGCTATTTCAACGGTGCAGCGGGGGAGGAGTACGTCAGCCGCAACCGGCCGGGGTTCGTTTCCCGCTTCGTCAGCCTGGCGGCAGGGCCGACGCTGGAGATCATGCGCGTGCCGACGTTGCTGCCGGCGCAGGCGCAGGAGGAGCGGGTCGGTTGGGCGCACATCGCGCTGTCGCTGGGGGATGAGCGGCAGGTCGATCGGTTGGCGCAGCGCGCGCAGCAGGAGGGCATTTTGCTGTCCGCGCCGCGCTGGACCGGCGACGGTTTCTACGAGGCCGTCATTCGCGATCCAGACGGCAATGCGATCGAAATCACCGCCTGATCACTCTTCTTCAATGCTGGCGAACTGCTCGCCCAGATAGTCGAGCAGCAGCCGCACCGCCGGCAGCAGGCCGCGGCGCGACGGGTAAACCGCATGCACCACGCCGCCCTGCGGCTGCCAGCCCGGCAACAGTTGCACCAGCTCGCCGCGCAGCATGTCGTCGCGCATCATCATCGCCGGCAACTGAACGATGCCGGCGCCGGCGATGGCGGCGGTGCGCAGCATCAGCATGTCGTCGGTGACCAGCCGCGGCGTGTGCTCCCACTCCACCCGTTCACCCTGCGGGCCGGTCAGCCGCCATTGGTGCTGACCGCGCGCCGGGCCGAGATCGAGCGTCGGGTATTTACGCAGGTCTTCCGGCGTGTGCGCCGGCCCGAGGGTGCGCACCAGCGCCGGGCTGGCGGCGACGCACCAGGTGCGCTGCGCCAGGATTTTCAGCACCAGATCGCTGTCCTCCAGCGGCGGCGGCCGCACGCGGATCGCCAGATCCAATCCTTCCCCCACCACGTCCACCCGGCGGTTGGTGGCCTCCAGATGCACCGTCACCTTGGGATAATCGGCCATAAAGGCCGCCACCATGCTGCCGACGCGAGTGTGCAGGATCGCCACCGGGCAGGACATGCGCACCGTGCCGCAGGGCTCGGCGCGCGTCTGTTCGATCGCCTGCTGCGCCGCTTCCGCTTCCACCAGCATCGCCTTGCAGTGCGCGTAATAGGTTTGGCCGACCTCAGTCACCGAGAAGCGCCGCGTCGAACGCTGGATCAGGCGCACGCCCAACCGCTCCTCCAGCAGCGCCACGCGGCGGCTGAGCTTGGATTTGGGAATGCCCAGCGCCCGGCCGGCGGGGGCGAATCCCTGGTGATCGACCACGCTGGCGAAGAAAAACAGATCGTTCAGATCGGTCAGCATCGTATCCCTTATCGTTCTATCAGTAGAACGCTGAGTGTACATCTTGCCTACTACTGCAGCAAACTCCGGCGGATTAAACTTCTGACATCAACTTAAGGCCGTGAGGTCTGAAACGGGAGTTCAAGATGAAAAAAATCCTCGGTATTCACAACAGCCCGGAAGCACATTGGGTCGGTAACGGTTTCCTGGTGAATTCGCTGTTCTCTTATAACGATTTGGGGGCGGAAATGAGCCCGTTCCTGCTGCTGGATCACGCGGCGCCAACCAAATTCCGCTCCGCCTCCGGCACCCGTGGCGTGGGTCAGCACCCGCATCGCGGGTTTGAAACGGTGACCATCGTCTATCAGGGCGAAGTGGAACACCGCGACTCGACCGGCAGCGGCGGGGTGATTGGCCCCGGCGACGTCCAGTGGATGACCGCCGCCTCCGGCATCCTGCACGAAGAGTTCCATTCGCGGGACTTCTCGCGCAAGGGCGGCACCATGGAAATGGTGCAGCTGTGGGTCAACCTGCCGGCCAAGGACAAAATGGCCGAGCCGGGTTACCAGACGCTGTTGAACGCCGATATTCCGGTGGTTCCGCTGGCGGACGGCGCAGGGCAGGTGCGGGTGATCGCCGGTGATTTTGGCGGCCACGCCGGCCCGGCACGCACTTTCAGCCCGCTCAACGTGTGGGACATGAAGCTGAATGCCGGCCATACCACCACGCTGACGGTGAAAGAAGGCCATACGCTGGCGCTGGTGATGCTGCACGGCGCGATCCTGGTCAACGGCGAAGACGTGGTACGTGAAACCCAAATGGTGCGTTTCGACCGGGCGGGGGATTCGATCACCATCGAAGCCAACAACGACGTCGCGCTGCTGGTGCTGAGCGGCGAACCGATCGATGAGCCTATCGTCGGCTACGGCCCGTTCGTCATGAACAGCGACGCGGAAATCCAGCAGGCGTTCCGCGATTTCAACAGCGGCAAGTTCGGCAGCATGAACGCCGAAGCGAGCGCCGGTTGAACTTTGGCGCCTGGGGCGGGCCGTGTTTCCCGGCTCAGGCGCTACACTTAAACCTCAACGCCCCGCCGCAAGGCGGGGCGTTCCATCCGCAACATCAACCCCACAGGAGTAAAACCATGACTGCAAACTACAAGCGCCTCGACAAAGACCAGGCCGCCGTATTGCTGGTGGATCATCAGGCAGGGCTGCTTTCGCTGGTGCGTGATATCGATCCCGATCGGTTTAAAAACAACGTGCTGGCGCTGGGTGATTTAGCGAAGTACTTCAACCTGCCGACCATTCTCACCACCAGTTTCGAAAACGGCCCCAATGGCCCGCTGGTGCCGGAACTGAAAGCCCAATTTCCCGATGCTCCCTTTATTCCGCGCCCCGGCCAGATCAACGCCTGGGACAACGATGACTTCGTCAAAGCGGTAAAAGCCACCGGCCGCAAGCAGCTGATCATCGCCGGCGTAGTGACCGAAGTGTGCGTGGCATTCCCGGCGCTGTCGGTGCTCAATGAAGGTTTCGAGGTCTTTGTGGTGACCGACGCCTCCGGCACCTTCAATGAGCTGACGCGTCAGTCGGCCTGGAGCCGCATGGAAGCCGCCGGTGCGCAGCTGATGACCTGGTTCGGCGTCGCCTGCGAGCTGCACCGTGACTGGCGTAACGATATCGAAGGGCTGGGCACGCTGTTCTCCAACCATATCCCGGACTACCGCAACCTGATGACCAGCTATAACACGCTGACGAACGGTAAGTAACGCGATAGATGGGCAGTATTTGCTGCCCATCATTTGTATTTGGATTCTGTATAAGTACCAACCAGCAATGGTTCACTCGCTATAAATTCCCATCTGTTAATACTTCTATCTTTTTTATTGTGATCGGCTATAGGTCTTTGCGCTTCCATTTTGATTAAGGCTATTTGTTCTGCTATATAACTAATAATTAATGTTAATTTTATTAAATATTGACGGAGTTCTATTTAAGAGCCCCGCTTTGTTGCAAGAAAAGCATTTTTGAACGTGTGATTTGAGACTACAGCGATTTAACACAGCAGAGGGATGGTTGATGAATGCATTCAGAGATAAGCTTAAGGCCCATGTTCTTCATGTGGCCTCTGTAGGCCAGCATTGCAATACTGAGGAAACGACTAAACAGGCATTAATTTTGCCGTTATTAGAAACCTTAGGCTTTCATCCGTATGACCCTACTAAGGTGAAGGCAGAGTATGGTGCTGATTTTCCAGGTGTTAAGGTGGGTGAGCGCGTTGATTACGCCCTTTTTTGTCATGCTGTTCCCGTCATGTTCATCGAGGCGAAGTCTTTCAATCAAAATCTGTCAAATCATAGTCCCCAACTATCTCGTTATTTTAATGCGACACCGGAGGTCACGGTTTCTGCAATAACGAATGGAAAAGAATGGCGATTTTTTACCGACCTGAAAGATAAAAATATCATGGATGATACGCCATTCTTGAAGATAGATTTTAATAATCTAAACGACTCTGATATTGATCAGCTCTATCGATTTAGACACGACCAATTTCAGCCGGAAGCGCTGCGAACCTTAGCTGAGGAAAGTATCTATCTGACTTCATTTACAAAAACAATCAGCGCCAGCCTTCGAGACGTTGATTCAGATTTTGTTCGTTATGTGGCAAGTCGCTCTAACGTTCAGCGTCAGCTAAATCAACGTTTTTTGGACACAATAACGCCATTGGTTCGTTTGGCTGTTGAAAAAGCGGTGAGTGCGATGGTCGTTTCTGGTTTGTCTGTGACGTCGGAAAATGTTGTAGCGTCTGAGTCACCAGATGAAGGTGAAATGCAAAACAGACCCGACCCGCTTGCCCCGATCGTTGACCCCGAAAATAGTAAAATAGTGACAACCTTTGCAGAAAGGTGTTTGTTTGACAATGTGGCGATGATCTTGGGCAATGAGGCAGAGCTGATTGCGAAAGACACGGAAAGCTATTACAGCATCCTCTTTCAAGGAAAGACGACGCGATGGGTTCTGCGTTATTTCGACAATAAGCAACGTCCAACCATTTTGCTTCCGCTTGAGATAGACGATGCCAGGCAGGCTGAGATAACTCGCGCCGGCCTGGAGTTGGCTGCAGGGGGGCATATCATTATCGACCGCCCGGAAAATATTTTGCGGCTAACGGGTTTGATCGTTGATTCTTACCAATATTGTATTAATGACGAAAACTTTAGGCAGAAGAGAAAAGATAAGCAGGAAAGTTAGTCCATACCCACTTTAACCCATTGATTTAAAAAAGAACATGAAGAGCTTTCCATGCAGGGCGGCATGTGCCGTGCGGAAAGTGGGAAAGATCGGAATGCTTACCAAATCTTCTGTTTTCATCACGTTAGACACGGGATGTAAGCAAAACGCAGTGAGGCGAAAAGGTAGCGAAAAGCGGCTTTCTCATGGGCCGGGGGCGGGGTAGCGTAATCCCGAACCCGGCAAATGAGGCTAATTCAATGAAACAAGCAATCAAGATCCTGGCGCTGCCCTGCATGGGCATGGCGCTATTGTTCAGCGCGAGCGCGATGTCGGCGCCTGAGAAGCCTGCGGCCAACGCGTTGCCGCCTTTGATGGATGCGCCGATGCGCATGCCGCCTTTCCCGGGCGGGCACCCGCCCAAGCCGGGATTCTGCCACGGCGGCGAGCTGTTCTGCGCCACCTCGGCCAGCGACAATCCGGTGGAAACCATCAACAAACTGACGGCGGTGATCCCGGCGGGCAGCGCCAAACATTACGAAGTGCGCGTCGCGGTGGTGGCCGTGCCTGACGCGCCGCCTGCGTCTTAACGAGCCCTGTCATCCCGTCCTGGCCTGGGCGCGCCAGGCGCGTTAGGCTAAGGAGAGCGGTTCTCGGGAGGCGGGATGACCCTTTTATCACAGCTGCCTTATCTCCAGCCCGGCGATCGCGCGCTGTTGTTCGACGGCGAATGCAATCTGTGTCACGGGCTGGTGAGATACCTTATTCGCGCCGATCGGCAGCGGCGCATTCTGTTGGCGACGGTGCAATCCGTCGAAGGGCAGGCGATCCTGCAGGCGCTGGGATTGCCGACCGATCGATTCGATTCCGTGGTCTATGTTGAGCAGGGGCGCTGTTGGCTACGTTCGGCGGCGTTGTTTCAGGCGCTGCGCCAATTGGGATGGCCGTACCGCGCGCTGGCGCTGGCGCGTTACCTGCCGCCGCGACTGGCGGACAAGGTCTATGATGCGGTCGCCGGCAATCGCTACCGGCTGTTTGGCCGCAACGACGGTAGCGGCCTGCCGGGCGCCGATCAGCCCGGGCGTTATCTGTCTCGGCGGCGGGAGCCGCCGGCCTGAGCTTTACGCTTCTTTACCATCCAATCGCTTGAAATATCAGCACTCCAACTCCATATAATGGAACGTTCAACCAACAAGGAGCGCGTATGGGAATCAGTGAAGAAGAGCGCATTCGCCGTTTGACCCAGGAGAAAAACGACATGGGCAATACGGCGAAATGGGTGGCGATCGTTTCCGCCGTGTACTTTGCCTTGATGGTGTTTTACGGCCACCCGACCGGCGTGTTGGCGATGTCGGGCGCGGTGTTCATCGTGTCGACCACTACCTGGCTAAAGAAGCGTCAGAAGGTCAAATCTTATCGCATGGCATTGGCCAAAATCAGCGACGATCAGCCCTGATAGTCGCCGCGCTTTAGTGTGTACACCAGGCTCGGCGCCGCGCCGGGCACGTCATCCAGCGTATCCACCCGCCGCATGCCGATCTTTTCCAGCACTCGCCACGACGCCTGATTCTCCGCTCGCACAATGGCGGAAATTTCCTCCATCGCCAATCCGACAAAACCATATCGCAGCGAAGCCCGCGCCATCTCGGTGGCCAACCCCATGCCCCAGACGCGTGTATCGAATCGATAGCCGAGGTTCACGGTGCGCTGCGCGCCGAGCGGTTTCCAGGACAATCCGCCAAAGCCGATAATCCAATCCGGCCGTTCGCGCAGGGCGATCGCCCAGGAACCGTAACCGTGTTGTTGCCACCCGGAAATCCTCTCTTGCAGCGCCGAGGCGGCCTGCGCTTCGCTGGTGAGCGGGCCGGCGGGATTGAAACGCTGGGTTTGCGGATCGCCGAAGATGGCGTAGAAACGTGCGAGATCCGCCATCACCGGCGGGCGCATCTGCAGGCGTTCGCTGAAAAAAGGGTCTGAAGGAGTAAGGCTCATCATCGTTTCTCCCGGCTGGATAAATGAACAGTGTTCACTGTAGACCAGATTGGTGAAACGGGAAATCCCCCTCTGCGGGTGAGAGGGGGCGAAGGGAATTACAGGAAGGAGTCGTCGTCGTCGCTGTAATCGTCGTCGGCGTAATCCGTGTCGTCCTGATAGCTGGCGTTCTGGAAGCCGTTGTCCTGGTTCAGGAAGCTGCCACCATCGCCGTTGTTGAAGGTATCGAGGTTGTTGGAGGCGTCGAAATTGCGCATTGCGCTGTCGTCCAGCGGCGCCGGGGTTTCCTCGATAATATTTACGATTTCCTGTGGTTGCGAATGGCGGAACATGCCGGTCAGCATGTCGGCCAACACCACGCCGCCAGCGACGCCCGCCGCCGTTTGCAAGGCGCCTCCCAGGAAGCCGCCGGCGCGTGAAGGCGCCGCCTGCTGCGGTTGGGCATAGGCAGGCTGCTGCTGCTGCGCGTAGCCCCCCTGCTGCGCGTTGTTCCAGGCCGCCGTATTTTGCTGCTGTGCCTGATACTGTTCGCGCGGGCTTGGCGTGCGGCTGCCGCCGCCGAACAGACCGGCCAGGAAGCCGCCGCTGCTCTGCTGGCCGTTGGCGGTTTGCTGCAGCTGTGCCACCTGAGCCTCCAGCTCTTTGACCCGCTGATCCATCTGCTTGAGCGCCGCCTCCTGAATAATCATCGCCTGCGCCATGTAATAAGGGGCGGAAGGCTGCTCGCGAATATGCTGGTTGATTTGCTGCTCTGCCTGGAGATCCCGTGGGCCCGTCTTGGTCTCGGCGTCTTTCAGGCGGCCAAACAGACCATCGATAAGGCGTTGTTCTTCGGATTGCATAGGAGTACCTCAGGAGATAAATAACGGTGCTGGATGATCATTATCATCGGTATTAATCACCCTAGCGCGTTTACATGAACCAATAAATAAATGGCGGGTAAACTTGCCTATGAATTTGTTACCAATTGCGGCAGCGGGATGAGCATCACCAGCTTCAGACCGGCGTGTTCTGCCGGGTGGAAGGTCAGTTGGCGATAGCGCAGTGCGCCTTGCCGAGAATGTTCGAACGCTCTTTCGCCGCCTTCGCGCGCCATGACGTCATGTTGCTTCCACCAGTGATTAAAGTCCGCGCTGTTGTGCGTCATGTTGCGCACGAAGGCGCGCATCTCTTCGGTATTTTGATGATGGCTGGTCTCGGCGCGAAACTCGGCCACCACGCGGCGAGCGCGTTCCTCCCAATCGCTGACCAGCGTTTTCGCCAACGGGTGGAAGAACATGAAGTGCAGCAGGTTGGGGCTGTTGGCCACATCCAGCCAGCCGCTGAACAGCGCCGCCGCCTGCGGGTTCCAGGCGACGACGTTCCAGGTCACGTCCAGCAGGTAGCAGGGCACCGTCATCTGGTGCACGCTTTGCAGCACCGCGTCGTTGGCGGTTTCGCGGTGTGTTTCCTGCTCGGGGTCGGCGACGCGCGCGAGGGTAAACAGGTAGTGGCGTTCGGCCGGGCCGAGCCGCAGCGCCTTGGCGATGCGTGCCAGCGTATAGGGGGAAATGGATACCTCGCGGCCCTGTTCGATCCAGGTATACCAGGTGGCGCTGATGCCGCTGATTTGCGCCAGCTCTTCGCGCCGCAGGCCGCTGGTGCGACGGCGCGAGGAGCTGGGCAGGCCGAGCATTTCCGGCGTGATGCGTTCGCGGTGCGCCCGCAGGAACGCGCCGAGGGCCTTTGGCCCGGATAAGGCTTCTGATGACATAGCGTGGTACCTATTTATACCAGGATAACTGCTTATATTGTACCCGTATAATAGCCTGATTATAGTAGCCGAAAGCCTTCAGGCACAGGCGCAAGCCGGATAATAACGGGAGCAAACATGAGCATCAGCAACAGCCATAAAAACGCGGTAGACCGGCAGTTCGGCGAGCAGGCCAACGCCTACTTAACCAGCGCGGTACACGCGCAGGGCAAGGATTTGCAACGCCTTGCACAGTTACTGGAACCGCACGCCGGCGCGCGCCTGCTCGATCTGGGCTGCGGCGCTGGTCATGCCAGCTTCACGGCGGCTGCCAGGGTAGCGCAGGTGGTGGCCTACGATCTGTCGGCGCAAATGTTGGCGGTGGTGAAGCAGGCGGCGGCGGAAAAAGGCCTGAATAACATTCAGCAGCAGCAGGGCGTGGCGGAGTCTTTACCGTTTGAAGACGCCAGCTTCGATCTGGTCATCAGCCGCTATTCGGCGCACCACTGGCACGACGTCGGCCAGGCGCTGCGCGAGGTCAGGCGGGTACTCAAACCGGGCGGCAGAGCGATCTTTATGGACGTGGTCTCGCCGGGGCATCCGCTGCTGGATATCTACCTGCAAACCGTGGAAGTGCTGCGCGACACCTCGCACGTGCGCAATTATGCGCCGGGCGAGTGGCTGACGTTATTGACCGAAGCCGGGTTGGTGGTGCGTGAGGTGACGTCGGATCGCTTGATGCTGGAGTTCGGCAGCTGGGTGGCGCGCATGCGCACGCCGGCGCATTTCGTTACCGCGATCCGCGCGCTGCAGCAAAGCGTGTCGCAGGAGGTGGCGGCGCATTTCGCCATTCAGCCGGACGGCTCCTTTACCAGCGATATCATGATGTTTGCAGTGACGAAGGGCTGAAAGCAACGGGGCAGCCGATGAAGGCTGCCCCGTGAAACGCGATCGACTGCGATACGCTTATTTTTTGTCTTCCAGCAGGCAGCGGTAGATCAGGCCGCCGATAATGCCGCCGACCAGCGGCACCAGCCAGAACACCCACAGCTGCTGCAGCGCCCAGGTGCCCTGGAAGATCGCTACGCCGGTGCTGCGCGCCGGGTTGACGGAGGTGTTGGTCACCGGGATGCTGATCAGGTGGATCAGCGTCAGCGTCAGGCCGATCGCCAGCGGGGCAAAGCCTGCCGGCGCGCGCTTGTCGGTCACGCCGTGAATAACGATCAGGAAGAAGGCCGTCAGCACCAGCTCAATCACGATCGCGGCTTGCAGAGAATAACCGCCCGGTGAGTGTTCGCCGTAACCGTTGGAAGCGAAGCCGCCTGCGGTGGCGTCGAAACCGGCTTTGCCGCTGGCGATCAAATACAGCACCGCCGCTGCGGCGATACCGCCGATGACCTGAGCGATAACGTAAGGAATCACGTCTTTCGCCGCGAAACGGCCGCCGGCGAATAAGCCGACGGTGACCGCCGGGTTAAAATGCCCGCCGGAAATATGGCCGACGGCATAGGCCATCGTCACCACGGTCAAACCGAAAGCGAGCGCGACGCCGAGGAAACCAATACCCAGCTGTGGGAATGCCGCTGCCAATACTGCGCTACCACAACCACCAAACACCAACCAAAATGTGCCAAAAAATTCAGCAAAAAGTCGCTTTGACATAGATTCCATCCTGCGGAATAGACTAACGGGCGTTAGCACTAAAAACTATAGAACAGCTTTTTGAGTTCATGCAGATATTCTATAGAATTTTCTTAATGCACCTTGAATAACGGCGGTATTAAATCCCTGGTATTTTATTTTGTCTATGAGAAAAACACCGTTTTTCCCCGTGCCGACGTGCGTTTGCCGTTTTTTTTATCTTTACTATAAGAATTTACCCTAAGCAAAATGGCGGGGTATTTTCGGGCGGTTTTTTCCAGCGGTTTTCTCCATTCAATACGCTCAGGTTAATTGCTAATTTCTATTTGCCAGCCAACCTTATTGCTTGTTTTACATTTGACGAAGCGCCTGTTGTCATCTAAGTGTCATGCTAAATTAATATCTTCTTCTGCCTGATAACGCTTCATTCAACCTCGGGTAAAAAACATGAGAATAAAATCGCTCTCCCTGCTGTTGGCTTCGCTGTTTCCGGTATTCACCTACGCTGCAGATATTGAGGTGGCGCGTTATGTGGTCGGCTTCCCCGGCGGGGAGCGCGTCGCCTATCAGGGGGCGTTTGCCAAGCATTTCCCGCAGGGGCTGCCGGTGGGGATCGGCTCAGGGCTGTCGTTCAATCGCAAGCAGGGCGACGATCTGGTGCTGACGACGCTGACCGATCGCGGCCCGAATGCTGATGCCCCTGCGGTGGGCAAGCAAGAAGCCAAGATTTTCGCCAATCCGCAATTCACGCCTCTGTTGATGGATATTCGCATCGGCGGCGGCAAGGCCGTGGCCGAGAATGCGCGGCCCTTGCATGACGAAAAAGGGCCGATTAGCGGGCTGCCGCTGCCGAGCGAGCTGATTGGTTCCACGAACGAAGTGGCGTTGAACGACGCGCTGCAACCGCTGTCCGGCGATCGCCGCGGGTTGGATACCGAAGGCATCATCGGTGATGGCAACGGCGGCTATTGGCTGTGTGACGAGTATGGCCCGTTTCTGATCCACGTCGACGACAAAGGCAAAATTCTCGCCAAATATGGCCCAACGCCGCAGGCCGGCGAGCAGGCGGTGGCGAGCGGTTTGCCGAACATCCTGAAGTGGCGCCAGCCTAACCGCGGTTTTGAGGGGCTGACTCGGATGCCGGATGGGCGCATTCTGGCGGCGGTGCAGAGCACGCTGGATGTCGATGGTAAAGGCAAAAACAAGGCGCAGTTTACCCGGCTGGTGAGCTTCGATCCGCGCAGTGGCAAAACTGCGATGTATGGCTATCCCATCGATATCGACCGCTATAAAAAAGCCAAAGACGCCAAGATTGGCGATGTCGTGGCGTTGGACAACCAGCGCATCCTGTTGATTGAACAGGGAACCGGTAAAGATAAGACGATGATCAACAAGATCTATCTGGTGGATCTCGCGCAGGCCAGCGATCTGAGTACGTTTGATGGCCAGGATAAAGCGCTGGAGTTCGACGACGCGCAAGATCTGGCTAAACGCGGCGTGAAGCTGGCGCAGAAACGGGAAGTGGCGGATCTGCGCCAGTTGGGCTGGCGCCAGGAGAAAGCGGAAGGGCTGGCGCTGATCGACGATCGCACGCTGGCGGTGATCAATGACAACGATTTCGGCTTGCAGGCGAAGCTGGTGGATGCGTCGCCAAAGAGCAAAAAAATCGGCGACTACCAGTTGGAGAAAGAAGGGCGGTTGAGCCTCGACGGCGACAAGACCGACGCCCGTATCGAATTGCGCCCTCTGGAGCAGCCGGAGTCGCTGAGCGAGCTCTGGGTGCTCACCTTGCCGCAACCCTTGAAGTGATCGAGAGGGGGCGACAGCGCCCCCGTTCGCTTCAGGCTTCCGCGTGCCGCTGCGGCGCTCTGCCGCGCGAGATGCTCTCCCACACCGCCACCACCACCATGATCAGCGTCGTCAGGCCATTGACCATCAGCAGATCGGTTAAATAGGCGACAGGGGCCAATACCGCCAACGCCAGCAGCCCAACCAGGTGCGACAGCGGGAAGCGGCGATACACCAGCCGTTTATACAGCGCGTTGGCGAACAGGTAGAGCGCCGGGCCGAGCAGTAGCACCGCCGCCGTGGCGTGTTGGATGCGGCCATCGGGATGGGCGATCACCAGCTCGTTGGCCACGGCGCAGACGATGATGGCACCCACCAGCGCGACGTGCACGTAGTGGAAATAAGCGCCCAGCTGGCCGGGGTTTTCCGCCTGGCTGATGGCGTGGCTGCCTGCTTTGCTGCTGGTGTCGAAGTAAACCCACCACATCGCCAGGCTGCCGAGAAAGGCCACCAGCGAGGCGATGAGCACCGGCAGACTCCAGCTTTCCATCTCGCTCAGGGTGGCGCCGGTGATCAGAATGGTTTCCCCCAGCGCCACGATAACGAACAGCTGGCAGCGCTCCGCCAGATGGTGGCCTTCGATGGTCCATTCGCTGCTGCTGTCCGAGCGCCCCAGCACCGGCAGACGGAAGCCGAACATCGGCGAGACGTATTCGCACAAGACGGCGATCGCCCACAGCGCCAGGCGGGCGTTGCCTTCCTCCAGCCCACCGGCGATCCAGAAGACGGCGGAGATGCACAGCCAGCCGAGGATGCGGCGAAAGTTCTGTTTCAACGGGTGACCAGGCGCCAGCAGGCGCAGCACCGTGACAGAGCGGCCGACCTGAATGGCGACATAGAACAGCGCGAAGATCAGGCCGCGCTCGCCAAACGCCTGTGGCAGCGCGGCGGCGGCGAACAGCCCCAGCAGCATGATCGCGAACAGCAGCAGGCGGATCTGACGGGTATCCGGATTGAACCAGTTGGTGACCCAGGCGGTGTATTGCCAGGCCAGCCAGACGGCGAACCACAGCAGCAGGGTTTCCAGCGCGCCGGTCAGCGTCAGATGATGCAACAGATAGTGGGAGAGTTGGGTCACGGCGAAAACGTAGATCAGATCGAACAGCAGCTCGGAAAATGACACCGAAGCGCCCTGACCGTCACGCACGCGCAGCAGGTTTTGCGACATAAGCGTTCTTCCTTAAAAGGGTAAGCCACAAAATCAGCGTAGCTCAGCGCGCTCCGGTGGGTAAAAAATCTTAAATAGACTCAGCGCGCGTTCTTTCTTTCACCCTGCCTTTAATTGTTCATCAAATAGGGGTAAGGTGAAGCCTATAAAGCCACTCTCGCCTGAAAATACACACCCGCTCTCACTTCCTCCTTATTCTCCTCACAATGATTGATGTTCTTTACGTTGCATGACGTCCGTTTTCATTGGCTGGCGGATAATTAACATCACTGACAACGAGCTAATAAACAAGAACACCTGGAGTCAATCATGAAACTCATCCCAAGCATCGCAGCCGTATTGATCGCCGCCGCTTCCTTCTCCACTTTCGCCGCGCCGCTGTCGTCGGTGAAACAGGTCAACAGCGAGCAGGCCGCCAATCTGCAAAGCATCGGCGTCGTGTCGGTTTCCGGCATTAGCGGCTCACCGCATGATGCCATCACCGCCCTTAAAGAAAAAGCCGCGGCGGACGGCGCCAGCCATTATCGCATTATCGGTCTGGACACCCCCGGGGATTCCAGCAACTGGCGCGGCAATGCGGAAATTTATCGCTAAGCATCGGCTTTTTTACGCTTTGGCCGCGGCAACGCGGTCAATAAAATAAATGGTCGTACTAATTATCTGAGTAGTCGGTGTTTAAACGACTTATTTTCAGGTCATTATTACGGCCGTTTTTCTTTGCGTGCCGCTGATGAGGTTGCATTTTATTACAACTGTGTCTGCCGCTTTCGGAATCATGTTAATGATTACTTAAGAAATTCGGCTCACATTGAGGGCTTAACCCAAGGAGGCCTCAATGTTAAATGCGACCCGGCTGCAACTGATGAATCACTTCGCTTACCTGCAGCAATTTATGGCTTCACCGCGCACCGTCGGTACGCTGGCACCTTCTTCCCCGTGGCTGTGTCAGGCGATGCTGAACCAGATTGAATGGACCCGGGCGCTGTCGATCGCGGAACTGGGGGCGGCCGACGGGGTGTTGACCAAACGCATTTTGGGGCGGATGCGCGCCGATGCGGCGCTGGAGGCTTTCGAAATCCAGCCCCATTTCGTGCATCGGCTGCGCGGGATAGACGATCGGCGGCTGCAGGTGATGGGCCATTCGGCGACCCGGATGGCCACGGATTACGACGTGGTGTTTTCCTGCCTGCCTCTGCTGTCGATCCCGGTCAGGATCAGCGTGCGCATTCTTCAGCAGGCCCGGCAGCGGCTGCTGGCGCGCAACGGCACGCTGGTGCTGTTCCAATACAGCCACCTGTCGGAAAAATTGCTGTCCCGCTATTTTCACTGGAGGCGCCTGCGGGTGGTGCGCAACTTCCCGCCGGCGCTGGTGTATGTCTGTACGCCGCGTTAGCTACAGCGTTTTCGCCATCACCACCACGTCTTCGTCATGCTGCCGCCGGCGTTCCAGAGGTTGCCAACCCCAGCCGGCGTACAGCGCTTCCGATTTGTCGGTGATGAGATGCAGAACCGAGTGATGGCGCTGCCGTGCCGCCTCGACGATGGCCATTTCAAGACGGTGGGCGATGCCCATGCGGCGGTGATCGGGATGCACGAAGACGCCGGCCAGCCACGGGGTGAGATCCTGGCGCTGATGGTCGTCGCTGGGCCACAGGCTGGCCATGCCCACCGGACGATCGCCGTCGATCATCATCAGCGTCAGGTGGTCGTCGCTTGGCCGGCTGCATTGGGCGAAGCGCAGCTGGGTGCGCGCCAGCGAACCGCCGCGCTGTGAGCCCCATTGGCCGAAAGCCCAGGCGGCGCACACATCGGCAAACTGCGGGCACTCCGACAGCGGAATGATGCGTTGAGTCATGGCGGTCTCCCGGTTTTTTTGCTGTTTCCCCCTCCTATTTAACCGATTTTTCCGCCATTTTTTTAACTTTTTAAAGCCGCTATTTTAGCGGTTTCACGGTGTTTCACCGCGTGCCCGGCACCGTTTCCCGGATTTCTTTTGGCAATCGCGGCGTGGGATTGCAAGTGCTAATGAGAGTGATTATCATGCGCACACTATTTCCCCCGTTTCGGCTCAATCATGCGCAATTCCCTCATTTTACTGCTGCTTTCCCTGTGGTTCGGCGTGTTCTCCGCCCAGGCGAAGACGGTGACCGATATCACCGGCCGCCAGGTCGCGGTGCCGGACAACCCGCAGCGCATCGTGGTGGGGGAGAGCCGCATGCTGTATACGCTGGCGCTGCTGGAGCCGGGCAACCCGGCGCAGCGCATCATCGGCTGGCCGGCGGATCTGGCGCGCTTTGATGCGCAAAGCTGGCAGCTTTATACGCAGAAGTTTCCCCAGATAGCCCAGATCCCCGTCATCAGCGGCAATAACTTTCGCCAGGTCAACATCGAAAGCCTGCTGCAGCTGAAGCCGGATCTGGTGATCCTGGCGCGCTACGCGCGTGAAGACGGCGACAACGATTTGCTGGTTTCCGCACTGAGCAAGGCCGGCGTGGCGGTGATCTACGTCGATCTGCGCATCGATCTGCTGAACAACACCGTGTCGAGCGTGCGGCTGCTGGGCGAAGTGCTTAATCGCCAGCAACGCGCCGAGCAGTTCATCGCGTTTTATCAGCAGCATATGGCGGTGGTTCAGCAACGGCTGGCGGGCTATCAGGGACCGAAGCCCAAAGTGATGCTGCACCTGCATCTGGGGCGGCGCGACACCTGTTGCACCACCGCCGCGCACGGCAACCTCGGCGATCTGCTGACCTTCGCCGGCGGCGACAACATCGCCAACGCCAGCGTCAAAGGGGTGTATGGCGAGCTGAACCCGGAAACCATTCTGAGCGCCAATCCCGACGTGTACCTCGCCACCGGCATGGCTGGGCCGCAGGGCAAACGGCTGTCCGATCTGCGTCTCGGGCCGCAGGTCAGCCCACAGGAGGCCGCCGACAGCTTCCGCCAACTGATCGCCAAACAGCCGATGCTGGCCAGCCTGCAGGCGGTGAAAAACCACCGCGCCTGGAGCGTCTGGCACAACTTTTACCTCAGCCCGTACCATGTCGTGCTGGTCGAGATGTTCGCCAAAGCGTTTTACCCGGATCTGTTCGCCGACATCAACCCGCAGCAGACCTTCCAACAGCTGTATCAGCAGTTTTTGCCGTTACCTTTTTCAGGGACCTATTGGAGTCAGTTAGATAATGAATAACAACAAGCGCGGCTGGTGGTGCGCATTGCCTTTGGCAGCCTGCGCGACATCGCCGGCGTGGGCGGCGGAAAAAGCCGCGCCGCAGGAAGAGAGCCTGGTGGTGGTCGGCCGCAAAGACGCCGACGGCGTGCAGAGCTATCAGCCGTTGACTAGCGTTACCGGCACCCGCAGCGAAACCAACCTGCTGAACGTGCCGCAGGCGATCGACGTGGTGCCGCAACAGGTGATTGCCGATCAGGCTGTCAGCAGCCTGGACGAAGCGCTGTACAACGTCAGCGGCATTACCCAGGCCAACACGCTGGGGGGCACCCAGGACGCGGTAATGAAACGCGGCTTCGGCGACAACCGCGACGGCTCCATTCTGCGCGACGGCGTGCGTTCGGTGCAGGCGCGCAACTTTACGCCGACCACCGAGCGGGTGGAGGTGCTTAAGGGGCCTGCCTCGATGCTCTATGGCATGGGCGAGCCGGGCGGGATGATCAATATGATCACCAAAAAACCCCAGCTGCAGCAGCACACCCACGTGGAAGGTTGGGGCAGCAGCTTCAACGGCGGCGGCGGCCAGCTTGACGTTACCGGGCCGCTCGGCACGTCGGGATTTGCCTATCGGATGATCGTCGATCACGATGAAACCGACTACTGGCGCAACTTTGGCCGCAATCGCCAGACGGTGATCGCGCCCTCGCTGATGTGGTACGGCGAGAACACCACCGTGCGGTTGGCCTATGAACATATGGAATATCTGGTGCCGTTCGATCGCGGCACCATTATCGATTCGCGCACCGGCAAACCGGTGAATACGCCGCGCGATCGCCGTTTCGACGAAGCCTATAACGCCACCCGCGGCGATCAGGACAGCGTCACTCTGCAGATCGATCAAACGCTCAATGAGCGCTGGAAAAGCTCGCTGACCTACGCCTACAGCCGCAACAGCTACAGCGACAACCAGGCGCGCGCTACGGCGCTGAACCCGGAGAGCGGCGCATTGAGCCGCCAGGCCGACTCGACCGCCCATGCCGTCAGCCACGCCAACGCGGTGCAGCTGACGCTCAATGGCGACGTGGACTGGGGCAGCATCAACCACCAGATGCTGTTCGGCTTTGATTTTGAAGATAACCGTACCTACCGCGGCGACATGATCCGCGGTAAAAAGAACAGCGATTTCAATATCTATCATCCGGTATACGGCCTGATGCCGCCGTCGACCGCGGTCAGCGCCAAAGACAGCGACCAGCGGGAAAATCTCACCAGCTACGGCTGGTTTATGCAGGACTCCATCCAACTGACAGATAAATGGCTGGTGATGGGCGGGCTGCGTTACGACGCTTTCGACGTCTATGCCGGCAAGGGGCGGCCGTTCCAGACCAACACCGACAGCTCGGACGGCAAGCTGGTGCCGCGCGCCGGTGTGGTCTACAAGCTGACGCCTTACGTGTCGCTGTACAGCAGCTATACCGAGTCGTTCAAGCCGAACTCTTCCATCGCTACCCAAATTGATTCGCTGCCGCCGGAACAGGGCAAGTCATGGGAAGTCGGCGGCAAGCTGGCGCTGCCGAACGGCGTCACCGGCACGCTGGCGCTGTTCGACATCACCAAACGCAACGTGATGGTCAATGAGCTGGTGGAGGGCGAAACCGTGACGCGCACCGCCGGGCGCGTGCGTTCGCAGGGCGTGGAGCTGGACGTGGCCGGTAATCTTACCGACTCGCTGAGCCTGATCGGTTCCTATGCGTATACCGACGCCCGCGTGGTGGACGATCCGGACAACAAGGGCAAAGAGATGACCAACGTGGCGCGCCATACCGCCTCGCTGTTCCTGACCCAGAACCTCGGCAGCCTGGGCCTGTACAGCGGCGATGAGGTGCGCATTGGCGCCGGTGCGCGCTACGTAGGGCGCCGCCCGGGCGACGCCGCCAACAGCTTCTACCTGGATAACTACACCGTTGCCGATGCGTTCGCCGCTTACACCATGCCGATCAACGGCTATCGGGTGAAATGGCAGCTGAACGTGAAGAACCTGTTCGATAAAACCTACTATCCGTCCAGCGGCGGCAATCTGCGCGTGGCGGTGGGGGAACCGCGTGAGGTGGTGCTGCGCGGCAGTATCGATTTCTGAGCCACGGGCGGTGAAATTTGCTTAAATAACCGCCCCAACGTTAAGGAGAACCCATGAGCCTGCAGATCCGTTTGGCGCAGCAGCAGGATATCGTGCATCTGATGGCGGTTGAGCGCTCGGCGGCGCAATTGTTTCGCCAACAGCCGGAATGGCGCTTTATCGCCGAAGGCGAGGTGATGGCCCCGCAGCAGCATGCCGCGTTTATCGCCGAGCGCCGTGAATGGCTGGCGGAAAGCGACAACGGCGAGTGCGCCGGTTTTATCGCCGTGCTGGCTCAGGGGAAAGACTGGCATATCGCCGAATTATCGGTCGCCGGTGCCTGGCAACGGCAGGGCGTCGGCCGCCGCCTGATCGGCGCGGTGGCGGAAGAGGCCAAACGGCAGGGGGCCGACCGCCTGACGCTCACCACCTTCATTGAGGTGCCGTGGAATGCGCCTTACTACCGGCGGCTGGGATTCCGGCCGCTTGACGATGCGCGGCTCACGGTCGCCCTGCGGCGGCACCTGGATGAAGATCTGGCGCACGGCTTTGCCGTCGGCAGTCGCTGTGCCATGGAATTTACACTATCGTAAATATTGAAATACAGAGCGGGCAGGGTATGATGCTGCCACCACGCCATCGCACCCGCTCGGTATTTTGGTATGCAATGCACTCAAGTCACCGCATAAGGGACAACCCGTAATGACACAAACCCTGTTCATGATAGGCGCTCGCGGAGCCGGCAAGACCACGGTAGGCAGCGCATTGGCGCTGGCGTTGGGCTATCAGTTCGTCGATACCGATCTGTTTATGCAGCAGGCGGCACAGATGAGCGTAGCGGAAATGGTCGAGCGCGAGGGCTGGTTGGGGTTCCGCCGCCGCGAGACCATCGCGTTGCAAACTGTGACCAAGCCGTCAACTATAGTTGCCACTGGCGGCGGCGCGATCCTGGCGGAGGAGAACCGTCAGTTTATGCGCCAGCATGGCACCGTTATCTACCTGCGCGCGCCGGCCAGCGTGTTGGCGCAGCGGTTGGAAGAGTACCCGGAAGATGCGCAGCGCCCGACGCTCACCGGCAGGCCGATCGCCGAGGAGATGCGCGAGGTGCTGGCCGCGCGCGAAGCGTTGTATCAGGAGGCCGCGCATTACGTGATGGATGGCGCCGCCGATCCGCAGCGGGTGGTGGAACAAATCCTCGCGGTGCTGCCGCGTGAGACGGTGAAGTAACCCTTTCTTCTCTTCGGGCGCTGGGCGCCCGTTTTCTTATTCCGCTTGCCGAGCCGGTGCAAAGTACGCCCCGGGCGTGACGCCGAAGCGGCGTCGAAAGGCGGCGATGTAGGCGCTGACGTTATCATAGCCGCAGGCGTCGGCCACCTCGCCAACCGCTTTGCCGCGTGATAATCCCTCCAGTGAACGCAACACCCGCGCCTGCTGGCGCCACAGCGCGAAGCTGATGCCGGTTTCCTGCAGAAAACGGCGGCTCAGGGTGCGCGGGCTGAGCCCGGCCCAGACGGCCCAGTCGCGCTGGCTGCGCGGGCTGGCGGGATCGTTCAGCAGCGCACGGGCGATGTTCAGCAACCGGGCGTCCTGCGGCAGCGGCAATTGCAGCGGCGCGCGGCTTGCCGCGTGCATTTCGTCCAGCAGCACCTGCAGCAGCCGCCGTTGCGGCGCACTCAGCGGGCCGACGGGGAACTGCGCGATGCGCGCCACCAGAGCCTGCAACAGCGCAGAGGCCGTGAACA
Organism: Serratia sp. BNK-33-b; assembly: GCF_048684565.1. Classification (NCBI taxonomy): domain Bacteria; kingdom Pseudomonadati; phylum Pseudomonadota; class Gammaproteobacteria; order Enterobacterales; family Yersiniaceae; genus Serratia; species Serratia sp. BNK-33-b. The sequence goes on along the minus strand of NZ_JBLQTZ010000001.1, from coordinate 3,902,860 downwards.
GCTGCGGCAGCGGCGGCATCTCCAGCACGCTTTCCCTCGGCAGATACAGACTCCAGCCCGCCACGTCGCCGCAGGCCAGCGCCTGATGGGCGCATCCCGGCGGCAGCCAGCCCAGCGTGCCGCCGGTGATCGCCCATTGCCGGCCCGGGAGTTCCATTGCCAGCATGCCGCGCGTCAAGAGATAGATCTGGCCGCCTTCGTGCCGGTGCCAGGGCGTCAGGTGCTTTTTTTCATGCTGAAGGCGTTGGCTGCGGATCTGCGTCATGTTGGCCGTTTAACGTTATTGAAAGTCTTGATGTGGTTATTATGCCATCGCCTGGCCGGGATAGGATCGCCTTTCACCCTATTTCGGAGAAATGTGATGACTCAACTTACCCCGCTGAATCTGGTGCTCGATACGCTGCAGCAGGTGATAGCCAGCCCGGAGCATCGGCCGACGCAGCTCGCTGCCCGTTTCAGCGCAGGCTACCGCCAGCAGGTGGATGGCAAGGTGCTGAACTTCGAGCAGTTTGAGCAGCATATGGCGCTGCTGAAGCGGCAAACCCGCCGCATGACGCTGAGCGTGATCGCGGCGGCAGCGCAGGGCGAGGCGGTGCTGACCCACCATCTGGTCGAGGTGGAAAAGCGCGACGGTTCCCGCAGCCGCGTGCGGGTGCTGGCGCACTTCACCGTGCGTGAAGGGCGTATTTGCGCCTGCGACGAATTGACCGAGCTGTTGACGGGCGCCCCCGGCGATCGCGATCTTGGCTCGCGCGTGTCGGAATGAGGGCGGCTGCTATACTTGCTACTGTGTGAAACACACGGGAGAACGGCATGCGCGAAAATGATCAACCTGCTTATCCGCGGAGTGCCCGCGTCGTAGAGGTGTTTCGGGGTGACCCGAACCTGCATCTGCGCCGTTTTGAAGTGCGCACCGACGACATTGAGCCGAATACGCTGCTCAGTGAACATGAAACCGAGCAGGAAGCGCTCGACGCCAAGCACCGCTATGAAGACGAGGCGCTAGAGCACTGACCTGCAGCCCAGCGGAAACCGGCGTCAGGCCGGTTTCCTGTTTATCCCCGCCTTAGCACATATTTCCCAGAACAATATTGATAATGATAATCATTTATGTGATTTTTATCGCCCCTATTGGGTGTTTCACTTCTGGGAAAAGAGATGTCCAATTCCGAGTTGCAGGCGCTGTTTCTGCGCCATATGCGGCCGCTGCAAGCCTATTTGAACGCCAAACTGCGCGACCCTCAGCTGGCCGCGGATTTGGCGCAGGAAAGTTTTACCCGCCTTACCGAGCAGTATCCGCAGGGTAACATTCTCGATATTGAGGCCTACCTGTATAAAACCGCCAAGAATCTGATGCTCGACCATCTGCGCCAGCAGCAGCGGCGGCAGACCGAAGCGGTCGAAGACGACATTCTGGCGCAGTATCCTTCGGGTGAACCGGCGCTTGAACAACGGGCGATCGATAGCCAACTGCTGCAGTTGTTACAGCAGGCGCTGGCGGACATGCCGCCGCGCACGCAGCAGATTTTCCGCCTTAACCGGCTCGATGGCCTGACCCAGGCGCAGGTGGCGGCGCAGCTGGGCGTGTCGCTCAGCACGGTGGAAAAACACCTGGCCAGCGCGCTGGAGCGGCTGATGGCGCGGATGGAAGAACAATAATGGCAATTTTTTTACGGGTTTATCCGCGCTCAGACGTCTTAACCTATAACCAGAAAAAACAGAGGTCTATGCCATTATGAAACCGCTAACCGCACAGGCGCGACAGCAGGCGGCCGCCTGGGCCGTGAGTCTGGCCGAAGGGGCGCTGCCGGCCGATCGGCGGCGAGCGTTGGACGCCTGGCTGGCCGCCGATCCGCAGCATCCGGCGGCGCTGCGTCAGGCTCGCCTGCTATGGACGACGCTTGGGCAACTGCCGCCTGAGCAGCGGCAGGCGTTACAACCGCAGGTGGCGGCGCTGAAAACGCCATCTCGCCATCGATGGCCCCGCTGGGCGGTGGCAGCGGCGGTGGCGCTCGCCGTTTCATTCGGCGTTTATCGCGGGCCGGATCTGTGGATCGGCCTGCAGGCCGATTATCAAACCGTTCGCGGTGAGGTGCGCGAAGTTGCGTTGCCGGACGGCAGCCGGGTGGCGTTGGACAGCGGCAGCGCGATCGCGCTGGCGTATTCCGCAGACGAGCGCAAGGTGCGGCTGCTGAGCGGCGCCGCCTATTTTATCGTCGCGCCGTTGGGCGGGGCGGAACGTCGCCCTTTCAGGGTGGAGGCGAAAAACGGCGTCACCCAGGCGCTGGGCACCGAGTTCAGCGTGGCGCGCACTGAACAGGGCGTCGACGTCAGCGTGCATCAGCACAGCGTGCGGGTGACGCTTGAGCGCGGCGAGCGCTCGCTGGTGGTCGCGCAACGCCAGGCGGCGCATTACCGCAACGGGCAGCTGCAGCTGACGCGGCAAACGGCCGGTGATGACGCCTGGCGACGCGGCTGGCTGGTGATCGACCGCCAACCGCTGACGCAGGCGCTCGCGCAGCTCAACCGCTATCGCGAGACCCGCATCGTGGCGGTCAATCCCACGCTAAGAACGCGCACGGTCAGCGGCGTGTTCGCGCTCAATAAACTCGACGACGGCGTCGGCGCCATTCGTCAGGAACTCTCCGCCCGCCAACTGAATCTCCCCGGCATCACATTGCTTTACTGAGCGGCCAAGGCGGGCCGGGATGCCCGTTTCGCCGCTATTTTCACTTTCTGTAAAAAATCTTTACGGGTTTTTGCCTCCCGGAACGTCCTTATGTTTAAACGAGATTGATTTCCATTATCACTTGGTTTGGCATTCTTTCGGGTGGAACACACACGCATGTTTATTCACAAGGGAACCACGCCGGCCGGCCGATTGGCCACGGCGGTACGCGCCGCGCTGGCGGCGATGATGTTGACTCAGCCGGCGGTAGCGCTCGCCGCCCAGGCTGAGGCGAGCAGCGCGCAGGCCGCGCAGCAAAAGAATTTCAACATTGCGGCGCAGCCGCTGCAGAGCGCCATGTTGCGCTTCGCCGAGCAGGCCGGCATGCAGGTGTTTTTTGACGAGGTGAAACTCGATGGCATGCAGGCGGCGGCGCTGAACGGCAGCATGAGCGTAGAACAGGGCCTGCGGCGCTTGATCGGCGGCAATCCGGTGGCTTTCCGCCTGCAGCCGCAGGGGCAGATCGTATTGAGCCGGCTGCCGACGGCGAACGGCGACGGTGGCGCGCTGGCGTTGGACAGCCTGACGGTGCTGGGCGCCGGCGGCATCAACGCCAACGATTGGGTTTACGACGAACCGCGCTCGGTCAGCGTCATCAGCCGCGAACAGATGGACAACCGCCCGGCGCGACACGCGGCCGATATTCTGGAGCAGACTACGGGAGCCTATTCCAGCGTCAGCCAGCAAGATCCTGCGCTGTCGGTCAACATCCGCGGCATACAAGACTATGGCCGGGTGAACATGAATATCGACGGCATGCGGCAGAATTTTCAAAAGAGCGGCCATGGCCAGCGTAATGGCACCATGTACATCGATTCCGAACTGCTGTCCGGCGTGACCATCGACAAGGGCACCACCGGCGGCATGGGCAGCGCCGGCACGCTCGGCGGCATCGCCACCTTCAATACCGTCAGCGCGAGCGATTTCCTGGCGCCGGGCAAAGAGCTGGGCGGCAAGCTGCACGCCAGCACCGGCGATAACGGCACCCACTTCATCGGCAGCGGCATACTGGCATTGGGCAACGAAACCGGCGATATCCTGCTGGCCGCCAGCGAACGCCACCTCGGCGACTATTGGCCCGGCAACAAGGGTGACATCGGCAACATTCGCATCAATAACGACACCGGCAATTACGATCGCTACGCCGAGAGCATCAAGAACAACAAAATCCCCGACACCCATTACCGCATGCACTCGCGGCTGGCCAAGGTGGGCTGGAATCTGCCCGCCAACCAGCGCCTGCAGCTGAGTTATCTGCAGACCCAGACCGCATCGCCGATCGCCGGCACCTTGACTAACCTGGGCACTCGCCCGCCCTATGAACTGGGCTGGAAACGCACCGGCTACACCGACGTGATGGCGCGCAACGCGGCGTTCGACTACAGCCTGGCGCCGGAAGACGTCGACTGGCTCGATTTTCAGGCCAAGCTGTATTACGTCGATACTCAGGACGACAGCGACACCTACAGCACCAGTTCGCTGCTGGACAACGGCTACGCGACGCGCACCCGCCTGCGTACCTATGGCGCACAGGCGCAAAACACCTCGCGCTTCAGCCTGGCGCCGGGGCATGACTTCCGCGCCAATTACGGGCTGGAGTTCTATTACGACAAAGCGACCAGCGACTCTTCTCGCCAAGGCATGGAAGGGGTGACGCCGGCCGGCAACCGTTCGGTAGCCAGCCTATTCGCCAATCTGACCTACGACTACGACGGCTGGCTGACGTTGGAAGGCGGGCTGCGTTACGACCGCTATCGCCTGCGCGGCCAGACCGGCCTGAGCTATCCGGATTTGGCCAAGGATGGGCAACGCTACACGATTGACAATCCTTGCAAAGCGTTGCGTCTGACCGGCTGTTCAACCACCACCCGCGAAGATTGGGACGTGGATCGCGATCAGGGCAAGCTGTCGCCGACGCTGGCGGTGGCGGTGCGCCCCGGCGTGGAGTGGCTGGAGCTGTATACCACCTACGGCAAATCCTGGCGGCCGCCGGCGATCACTGAAACGCTGACCAACGGCAGCGCGCACAGTTCTTCCACGCAATACCCCAATCCGTTCTTGCAGCCCGAGCGTTCGCGCGCCTGGGAAGTCGGGTTCAACGTGCAGCAGCCGGATCTGTGGTTTGAGGGCGATCGGTTGGTGGCCAAGGTGGCCTACTTCGACACCAAAGTGGATAACTACATCAACCTGGCGATAGATCGCAATAAACCGGGGCTGGTGCAGCCGAGCATCGGCAATGCCGCTTACGTCAACAATCTGTCGAAAACCCGCTTCCGCGGGCTGGAGTACCAGCTCAACTATGACGCCGGGGTGTTCTACGCCGACCTGACCTACACCCACATGATCGGCAAAAACGAGTTCTGCTCGAACAAGGCCTGGTTGGGAGGGCGTCTGCGCTACGGCGACGGCTCGCGCCGCGGGAACTTCTATGTTGAGCCTGATGCCGCTTCCAATGACTTCGTCACGTGTGATGGGGGGACGCAGTTCGGCTCCGCCGCCTACCTGCCGGGCGATCGCGGTTCGGTGACGCTGGGCGGGCGTGCCTTCGATCGCAAGCTGGACGCCGGGGTGACCGTACGCTTTGCGCCGGGTTATCAGGACAGCTCGGTACCGTCCAACTACCCGTACCTGGCCGACTGGCCGAAGTACACCCTGTTCGATCTGTACGCCAGCTACAAGCTGACCGACAGCCTGACGCTGCGCGGCTCGGTGGAGAACCTGACCAACCGCGCCTATGTCGTCAGCTACGGCGAGACGTTGGCCAATACCCTGGGGCGCGGCCGCACCGTGCAGGGCGGGGTGGAATACCGTTTTTAAGCAGTAAAAGGGCGTTGCTCATCCTTGAGCACAAGGGCCGCCTCGCAAGGGGCGCCGTTCATCAATGGAGATAGAGAAATGGCATTTTCAGTCAATTATGACAGCAGCTTCGGCGGTTACAGCATTCATGACTATCTGGGCCAGTGGGCTTCGACATTCGGTGATGTCAATCACACCAACGGCAATGTCACCGACGCCAACAGCGGCGGCTTCTATGGCGGCAGCCTGTCCGGTAGTCAGTATGCCATCAGCAGCACGGCAAACCAGGTGACCGCCTTCGTGGCGGGCGGCAACCTGACCTACACGTTGTTCAACGAACCGGCGCATACCTTGTACGGCCAGCTGGATTCCCTGTCCTTCGGCGACGGTTTGAGCGGTGGCGATACATCGCCGTACAGCATCCAGGTGCCTGACGTCAGCTTTGGCGGCCTGAACCTCAGCAGCCTGCAGGCGCAGGGTCATGATGGCGTGGTGCACCAGGTGGTGTACGGCCTGATGTCCGGCGATACCGGCGCGCTGGAGACCGCGCTGAACGGCATCCTCGACGACTACGGCCTGAGCGTCAACTCCACCTTCGATCAGGTGGCGGCGGCGACGGCGGTGGGCGTGCAGCACGCCGACAGCCCGGAACTGCTGGCGGCCTGATCGCGGCCGTTTGCCCGCCGGCGCCGTGCGCCCCGGCGGGCGTTTTCTCGTTTTTAGCCGATGGAAAACGCCATGAAAAACGCCGTCAGGCGCGGAGAAGTGATGAGCGTGCTGGCCGCATACCGGCGCGGATTTTGGGGCATCGCGCTGTTTACCGCGGTGATCAACCTGCTGATGCTGGCACCGGCGCTGTACATGCTGCAGGTCTACGATCGCGTGTTGCCGTCGGGCAACCGCATGACGCTGGCGATGCTGACCCTGATGGTAGTCGGTCTTTACCTGTTTATGGGGCTGCTGGAGTGGGTGCGCAGCCAGGTGGTGATCCGCCTCGGCGCCCAGATGGATATGCGCCTCAATCAGCGAGTCTACGACGCCGCCTTCGAAACCAATCTGAAAACCGGCAACCCGCTGGCGGGGCAGGCGCTGAACGATCTGACCAACCTGCGCCAGTTCGCCACCGGTAATGCGCTGTTCGCTTTTTTCGATGCCCCCTGGTTCCCGGTTTATCTGCTGGTGGTTTTTCTGCTCCACCCCTGGCTTGGCGCGTTGGCCAGCGCCGGAGTAATCGTGCTGGTGCTGCTGGCCTGGCTCAATCAGCGGGTGTCGCAAGCGCCTCTGGCGGAGGCCGGCCGGGTCGCGCTGAGTGCCACACAGCAGGCCAACGGCAATCTGCGCAACGCCGAAGCCATCGCCGCCATGGGGATGCTGACCGACTTGCGCCTGCGTTGGCTGCGGCAGCATCAGCAGTTCCTGCTGTTGCAGAACCGCGCCAGCGAGAAAATCGCCGCCGTCACCGCCTGGTCGAAAACCGTGCGGCTGGCGCTGCAGTCGCTGATGTTGGGCTGCGGCGCGCTGTTGGCGGTCAGCGGTGACATTACGCCGGGCATGATGATCGCCGGATCGATCTTGATCGGCAGGGTGCTGGGGCCGATCGATCAGCTGATCGGCGCCTGGAAGCAGTGGTCATCGGCGCGCCAGTCCCTGCAGCGTCTGGAGGTGATGCTGGCCGCTAACCCGCCACGAATACCGAGTCTGCCGCTGCCGGCGCCCGGCGGCGCATTGACCGTGAGCCAGTTGACCGCCAGTGCGCCCGGCGGCACGGCGCCGGTGTTGCACGGCGTCAGTTTTCGTCTGGAAGCCGGCGAGGTGCTGGGCGTGATTGGCGCGTCCGGCTCCGGCAAAACGTTGCTGATGCGCCAACTGGTCGGCGCGCTGACGCCGATCAGCGGCGACGTGCGGCTGGACGGTGCAGACATTCAACAGTGGGACAAGCAACAACTCGGGCCGCATATCGGCTACTTGCCGCAGGATATCCAGCTGTTCGCCGGTACCCTGACGGATAACATCGCCCGCTTTGGGCAGGTCGACGCCGAGAAGGTGGTGGCGGCGGCGGCGCTGGCCGGCGTGCATCAGCTGATCCTGCATTTACCGAAAGGCTATGAGACCGAGCTGGGTGAAGGCGGCAGCGGCCTGTCCGGCGGCCAACGTCAGCGGGTGGCGCTGGCGCGCGCGCTGTATGGATCTCCGGCGCTGGTGGTGCTGGACGAACCGAACGCCAACCTCGATCGCGAAGGGGAAGGGGCGTTGCAGCGGGCGATCGAAGCGCTGAAGGCGCGCGGCACCACCATCGTGTTGGTGACCCACAAACCGGCGATCCTGGCGACCACCGACAAATTGCTGGTGCTGAGCGCCGGCCAGATACAGCACTTCGGCCCCAGCGACGCCATCCTGAAAAAACAGCCTGGTTTTGCGCCCGCCGCTGCCGCCGCACCGGCCAATGCCGGGCGCAGCAACGGCGGCTTCAACGTCAATTACGCCAACTTCGCCAAAACGGCCAGCGGTGAACGAAAAGTATGAGCAATCAGAGTGTGATCCCCGGCGATATCGACGCCCTTTCCCGGCAGTTCGACGAAGGCCGTTATCTGCGGCTGGGAGGCTGGCTGGTGCTGTTGGGGTTTGGCGGTTTCCTGCTGTGGGGGCTGTTGGCGCCGCTGGACAAAGGCGTGCCGGTTTCCGGCAGCGTGGTGGTGGCCGGCAACCGCAAGGCGGTGCAGCACCCGAGCGGTGGGGTGGTGTCGCAGATTCAGGTGCATGAGGGCGACCGGGTCAGCGCCGGGCAGGTGCTGTTGTTGATGGATACCGTCGACAGCCGCACCCAGCGCGATGCGCTGCGCAGCCAGCAGTTGAGCAACGCCGCGCAGCAGGCGCGGCTGCAAGCCGAGCGCGACGGTCTGCAAGCGATCGCTTTCCCGCCATCGCTGCAAACGCGGCGAGAAGAGCCGGAGGTGATGTCGCTGATGCTGCTGCAGCAACAGCTGTTCACCAGCCGCCGTGCGGCGCTGCAGAGCGAGCTGGCGGCGATCGCGGAAAGCATCGCCGGATCGCAGGCGATGTTGGAAGGGGTTCGGCAGTCTTACGCCAGCAAGCAACGGCAAAAGGCCATGCTGCAGGAGCAACTGGGCGGCATGCGCAAGCTGGCGGCGCAAGGGTATGTGGCGCGCAATCGGCTGCTGGATCTGGAGGGGCAGCATGCGCAGATCGACGGCCAGGCATCCGAGGACAGCGGCAATATCGGCCGTCTGGGGCGCCAGATCCTGGAGCTGAAACTGCGGGCGATCCAGCGGCGGGAGGAGTATCAAAAAGAGGTCAGCAGCCAATTGGCCGAGGTACGGATGAAGCTGGACGAGCTGGATAACCGCCTGGCCAAGGCGGAGGCCGATCTGGGGCATACGCAGGTGAAAGCGCCGGTGGCGGGCACCGTGGTGGGGTTGAGCGTGTTCACCGAAGGCGGCGTGATCGGCGCCGGTCAGCAACTGATGGAGATCGTGCCCAGCGATCGCGGGCTGCAGGTGGAGGCGCGTATTCCGGTCGAACTGATCGACAAGGTGCAGGTGGGACTGCCGGTCGAACTGTTGTTCTCGGCGTTCAACCAAAGCACCACGCCGCGCGTCGAGGGCGAAGTGACGCTGGTCGGGGCCGATCGCCTGACCGACGAGAAAAGCGGCGCGCCTTATTACAGCGTGCGCGCCAAGGTCAGCGAAGAAGGATTGCAACGCTTGAGCGGGTTGGAGATCCGCCCGGGGATGCCGGTCGAAGGCTTCATCCGCACCGGTGAGCGTTCGATGATGAACTATCTGTTCAAACCGCTGACCGATCGCCTCCATTTGGCGCTGACGGAAGAGTGAGCATGTCGGTTTCGCCGCTGCCTTTCGCCGCGCCCGGCACCGCCATGCCCTGGCGCCGTTGTCTGGTGTTGGTGCTGGCGCTGCATCTGCTGGTTGCCGCGCTGCTTTGGTCCTGGCGAGACAAGGCCGAGCCGCCGTGGGTGCCGCCGCCGGCGGTGATGGTGCTGATGGCCGCCGCGCCGCAGGCCCCGGCCGAGGCGAAACAACCGCCGGGACAAAGGACGCCGCCGCCTCAGGTTGAACCGCCGGCGCCGCCGGAGCCGTTGCCGCTAGTGAAAGCGCCTGACGCCGCGCAGCCGAACATCGCCGTGCCGCTGAAACAGAAAAAACCACCTAAGCCGGTGAAGAAAAACAACCTGCCCCGCACGCCGCCGCACGAGAGAATCATCGCGCCGCCGAAGGTTCAGGAGCAAAGCGCCGGCGCGCCGCCGCCGGGCCGCGCGGATAAAACGGCCGCGCCGCAAACCCGCCTGACACCCTATGCTCAGGCGGGGGAGGACAACTGGCGCAGCCGCATCAGCGGCCGCCTGAATCGCTTTAAGCGTTACCCCAAAGACGCACTGCGGCTGAAGCGCCAGGGCGTCGGGCAGGTGCGTTTCACGTTGGACAGACAGGGCCACGTGCTGGCGGTGACGCTGGTCAGCAGCGCCGGGCTGCCGTCGCTGGATCGTGAAATCCAGGCGCTGGTCAAACGCGCGTCGCCGCTGCCCACGCCGCCGGCGGACGCCTACGTCAACGGCACGGTGGAATTGACGTTGCCGATCGATTTCAGTTTGCGCGGCGCGGGTTTTTGACGCGGTTGTTTCATGGCGATGGCCTGAGCGTGGCGCACGGAAACCTTTGCCTCTGCGCCGCGATCGCATTTCGCGCGAAAAACCAGTGACAGATCAACCGCAATCCCCCAATATGGATTTTCCATCAAGATGATTACGCGGGTGCCAGTCTATGCTGAAAGTGAATGAGTATTTTGCCGGAAAAGTGAAGTCTATCGGTTTTGACAGTAGCAGCATCGGTCTTACCAGCGTGGGCGTGATGGAAGAGGGCGAATACACCTTCTCCACCGCGCAGCCGGAAGAAATGACGGTGATCACCGGGGCGCTGAAAGTGCTGCTGCCGGGGGCGCCGGACTGGCAGGTGTTTACGCCGGGCGAGAAGTTCTTCGTGCCGGGGCACAGCGAGTTCAACCTGCAGGTGGCCGACGCCACCGCCTATCTGTGCCGCTACCTGAGCAAATAAACGTTGCTCGTTAGGGGAACGCAGGGCTCAGCGAAGGCTGGGCCCTGGTCGTTTCTGAGGCGGGATTAACGCTGAGCTTCGCCGCCGAGCGCTTCGATGGTGTTTTTGATCAACGCCGCCAGCTCGCTGGTCATCAGGATAAAGTCGGCGTCAAAGCGCTGGGCGAAGTCATCGCGATCGATATCGTCGTTCTGCTCGCGCAGCGTGTCGGCGAACTTCAGGCGCTTGAGCGAGCCGTCGTCCGACAGCATCAGCTGGATGCGCTCCTGCCAGTCCACCGCCAGCTTGGTCACCAGCTTGCCGGCTTCGATGTGCACCGCGATTTCGTCGCTGATCAGATTCTGCTTCTTGCAGCGGATCACGCCGCCTTCTTCCAGAATCGCTTTCAGTTCCGCTTCATCCTGAATGGCGAAGCCGGCCGGCATCTCGCCGGAACGCACCCATTCGGTCAGCGTCAGTTCGATCGGGCTTTCCATGGTCAGCGGCACTACCGGCAGCGAGCCGAGGCTTTTGCGCAGCAGCGCCAGCGTGTCTTCGGCGCGTTTGGCGCTGGCGGCGTCGACCATGATCAGATCGTTGACGGTGTCGATCCACATGAAGGTCTGGTTGAAGCGGCTGAACGCGCGCGGCAGCAGGCTGTGCAGCACTTCATCTTTCAGCGCGTCCTTCTCGGTTTTCTTCAGTTTGCGGTGTTGCTCCGCCTCCAGGCGCTCAATCTTGGCCTGCAGCTCTTGCTTGATCACCGGCGACGGCAGGATTTTCTCTTCCTTGCGCGCGCAGATGACGATCTGGCCGTTGACCGCGTGCGTCAGCGCATCGCTGTGCGAGCCCATCGGGGAGACCCAGCCGGTCTTCGCCATGTCCTGGCTGCCGCACGGCGTGAAGGCGAACGCGCTGAGTTGTTTTTCCATTTCATCCGCGTTTAACGCCACTTCGCGGCTCAAACGGTAAACCATCAAATTCTTAAACCACAGCATAATGTTATCCCTGGCTGGGCGTGCGTTCGGCACGCTGATTCGTCAAAAGCAGGGCGGCATGATAACGAATTGACGCTGAAAAATCGCCCCATTCTCTCCGAATTGCGTCGCTTTGCGCACCGGGGAAGGACGGGACGGAGAATGGGAAACAGGTGATTCATTCGCGCGCTTACATTAGGCTGTGACAACGTTGCGTGGCATCGAGGAGAAAAAATACGTGCGCATTGGCATCGACTTGGGTGGAACAAAAATTGAAGTGATCGCGTTGGCGAATGACGGGCGGGAGCTGTTTCGCCATCGCATCGCCACGCCGCGCCATGACTACCGGCAAACCCTGGCGGCGATCGCTGGACTGGTGAAACTGGCGGAGGATCATACCGGCGAACGAGGATCGGTCGGGATCGGCATTCCCGGCACGCTGTCGCCGTTTACCGGGCGGGTGAAGAACGCCAACTCGGTGTGGCTCAACGGCCAGCCGCTGGATAAGGATCTGTCGGCGCTGCTGGCGCGCGAGGTGCGCATCGCCAACGACGCCAACTGCCTGGCGGTGTCGGAAGCCACCGATGGCGCCGGCGCCGGCGCGAAAACCGTGTTTGCTGTCATCATCGGCACCGGCTGCGGCGCCGGCGTGTCGCTGAACGGCCAGGCGCATTCCGGCGGCAACGGCATTGCCGGCGAATGGGGCAACAACCCGCTGCCGTGGCAGGATGACGATGAGCTGCGTTACGCCCGCGAAGTGCCGTGCTACTGCGGCAAACCGGGCTGCATCGAAACCTTTATTTCCGGCACCGGTTTCGCCATCGACTATGCGCGCCTGAGCGGCAACGCGCTGCAAGGGCATGAGATCATGGCGCTGAGCGAGCGGGGCGATGCGCTGGCGGAGCAGGCGATCGTACGTTACGAAATGCGATTGGCGAAATCGCTGGCGCATGTGATCAACATGCTGGATCCGGACGTGGTGGTGCTCGGCGGCGGCATGAGCAACGTGGATCGCCTGTACCGCACGGTGCCGCAGCGAGTGAAAGACTGGGTGTTCGGCGGCGAGTGTGAAACGCCGATCCGCAAGGCGGTTCACGGCGACTCCAGCGGCGTGCGCGGCGCGGCCTGGCTGTGGCCGCAACAGCAGCGCTAAGCGTTGCAACAAAGCGCGAGGCTGCTCGCGCTTTAAACCCTTCACTGTACAAAAACTGGACGGCGTTTTATGCTTTAGCTAACTTAGCTAAGGAGAACGCGTATGCCGATTCAGGCCAATATGCACGAAGCCAAATCCAATCTGAGTCAGTTGGCGGACAGAGCCGCGGAGGGAGAAACCGTGATTATTGCAAAAGCAGGGAAGCCGTACGTACAGCTGGTCGCCATCAAGGGGGAAGCGCGCCGCCCTGGCGCCGCCAAGGGCAAGTTCACCGTGCCGGCGGATTTCAACGCGGGGGATACGGCCATTGCGGCGTTGTTTGAGAGCGATGAATGAAGCGCCTGTTGCTGGATACCCACGCGTTGCTGTGGTGGTTGATTGATGACGCCTGCCTGGGCGCGAACGCCAAAAGGCAGATCGCCGATCCGGGCAATGCGGTGTACGTCAGCGCGGCCAGCATTTGGGAGATCTCGATCAAGCAGGCGCTGGGCAAACTGGCGCTGCCGGAAGACATCTTTGCGATCATCGAGGCCGAAGATTTTCTGTCGTTGCCGATGGACGCCTTTCACTGCCAACAGGCCGGGCAACTGCCGCCCTATCATCAGGATCCTTTCGATCGCATGCTGATCGCACAGGCGCAGGCCGAGGGGCTGACGCTGATCTCCGCCGACGCGGTGTTTCCGCAGTACGGCGTGCGGGTGGCGGACGCCCGCCGTTAAGCCGGCTTTTCCTCGCTTTCGCTGCGCACCCGTTCGATATGAATGGTCAGAAACATCATCTCTTCCGTGGTGAGCTGATGCTGATAGTGCTTTTCGATGTGGCGGTTGATCTTGCCGGCGCAGGCGAAAGACTCGCGGTATTTCTCTTTCACCACCTGATACAGCGAGTCGTCGTCGCTGTCGACGTAGTTTTTCCCCAGCAGGCGCTGGGCGAAGAACTTCAAATGGGTGACGAAGCGGTGGTAGCTCAGGGATTCCTCATTGTAATCAAAGCGGAAATGGTATTTGACCAGGTTGAGGATCTCTTGCATCACGCGGGTGATGTGCAGCGTGTTATGCATCTCGTCGTTAAGCTGAGCGTTGACCAGGTGCAGGGCGATAAATCCGGCTTCGTCTTCCGGCAGCGCGGTATCCAGCCGCTGGGCGATCAGGGCCAGCGCCTCCAGCCCGACGGCGAATTCGGCCGGATAGAGTTTTTTAATCTCCCACAGCAGCGCATTTTTGATATCCAGCCCTTGCGCATAGCGCTGCAGGGCGAAGTGGATGTGATCGGTCAGCGTGATGTAGACGATGTTATGCAGCTTGCCCGGCAGGCGTTCGCGGGCGAGGGTGATGATTCTGTCGGCGGTGGTGACGCAGGCCAATGGGATCTCGGCGAGCAGCTCTTTATAGCGCTCGGCGATTTCTCCGCCGTTATGGGTGAAGACCTTTTCGATCAGGCTTTCGTCCAGCGTATCGCCGGGCTTCTTTTTAAAGCCGATTCCTTTTCCCATCACCACCGTCTCTGCCTGACGGTCGTCCAGCGTAATCACCACGTTATTATTGAGTATTTTAGCGATTTTCATGGTTTTTCCCGGTGTTTCAGCATCCTGAAAACGAAAAAACCTGACGCCCGGAAGCGATCCCGGGCGTCAGGTTTTGCCTGTATTTTATCTTTCTGCCCTGCGGCCTGAGCGGCGGAGGGGATACAGTAACAATCCTGTTATGCTGGCATAATAACCCGTGCCCGCCGCGGCTCAACGCTTTTCACCGCGGAGTGCCGCCGCGGTCACACTTCTGCGCCGCGAGCCGCGGGATCATTCCAGCCTGAAGTGCGCCTCCAGCCGGCTGACGCCGAGCCCGTTGACCTTTTTCACCTTGATCTGCACCGGAATGCGTTCTTTCATCGCCTCGACGTGGCTGATCACGCCGATGGTTTTGCCGGAGGCGTTCAGGCTGTCCAGCGCGTCCAGCGCGGTATCGAGGGTTTCGGCATCCAGCGTGCCGAAACCTTCGTCGAGGAACAGCGAGTCAATGCTGGTTTTGTGGCTGACCAAATCGGACAACGCCAGCGCCAGCGCCAGGCTGACCAGAAAGCTCTCGCCGCCGGACAGGGTGCGGGTATCGCGCAGCGCGTCGGCCTGCCAGGTGTCCACCACCTGCAGCTCCAGCGCGTCGCTGGTCTTACGCTGCAGCAGGTAGCGCCCGTGCAGCCGGCCGAGTTGAAGGTTGGCCAGATACACCAGATGATCGAGCGTCAGCCCCTGAGCGAAGCGGCGGAATTTGTCGCCCTCTTTTGAGCCGATCAGCTGGTTGAGACAGCTCCAGTCGTCGTAGTCTTGCTGGCTGCGGGCGATCTGTTCGAACAGCGCCTGTTGATTGAGACGGCGTTCGGCGTCGCTTTCCAGCTGGTTGCGCAGTTCGCCCTGGCGCAGCTGCAGCGCCTTCAACTGCTGTGCCAGTTCGGCCAGCGATTGGGTGAGCGCATCGAGATCCGCGTTGGCTTCATCCACCCCTTCAGGGCGGTTTTGCCGGTGCTGCTCCAGCGTTTGCGTCGCCTGCGTCAGCAGGGCGGCGGCCTCCACCTGCCGCTGTTGCAGCTGTTCTTTGCGCTGTTGCAATTCGCGGCGCAGGACATCGTCCAGCAGCGCGGCGGTGAAGGCGGTTTCATCGGCGAATTCGCTGTCGGCCAGCGCCTGCTGCCACTGCTGCTGCGCCTGCTGCAGCCGCTCCTGCATCTGAGTGTGTTGATGTTGCAGCCCGGCCTGCTGGCCGGCCAGGCGTTCGCGCAGTTCCTGCGCCTTTTGCCACTGCTCGGCGGCCTGAACGCTGGCCTGTTCGCAGGCGGTTTGTTTGGCGCGCAGCTGTTCGCGCACCTCGGCGACCTGCTGTTCGCCGAACAGCGCCAGCCGCTGCGTGCGTCGTTCGGCAAGGGTCTTCTCGCCTTCTTGCCAGCGTTGATGCAGCTCTTGCTGCTGTTGCAGGCTGTCGGCGTGGGCTTTCTGCAGCAGCGTAAAGCGTTCTTCGAGCAACGCCAGCTGTTGCTGCGTCTGCTGCTGCTGCGTTTGCAGAGCGATGAGCGCATCCTTCGCCTGCTGTACCGCCTGCGCCGCCTGTTCATGCTGTTGCAGCGCGTGTTGCCCGCGCCGTTCTTCGTCGTCGCAGCCGTTCAGCCAGGCGCTGAGTTGCTCGCCATCCGCCAGCGTAAAGTCGAACGCCAACGGCGCGCTGAGCTGCCGCCACTGCTGCTGTTGGCCGGCCAGCTGTTGTTCATCCTGCGCGATGGTTTGCTGCTGACGCTGCAATTGCTGTTGCAGGTTGTCGTAACGGGCTCGCAGCTCGACGCCTTGTTTTTGCAATGCTTCGGTCTGGACTTTCATTTGCTCCAGACGTTGCGCGGTTTCTGACAGTTTTACCTCTTGGTATTGTTCTACCGCCGGGTGCTCGCATGAGCCGCACAGCGGGCAGGGGGCGCCGGGTTGCAAACGGGCGCGCTCGGCCTCCAGACCCACGATCCGTTGTTCCAGCGCATAGGTTTTTTCAACATCGGCCTGGTGGGCTTTCTGCTGCTTAAATTGCTGACGGATGAGTTCTAGCTGTGGTTCCAACTGGGTAAGTTCATGTTGGCCGCTGTTTAGCTCTTGCCGCTGTTGTTCCAGCCGTTTAACGATTTGCTGCGATAAAGAAGCGAGAGCAAATAACTGCCGGCGCGTCGGGCGCAGATCCGCCAGGGCGCTCAGGCGTTGGCGCAGCGGGGCCAACGGCGTTTGCGCCTCCAGCGCCTGTTGCTGCTGTTGTTGAACGGCCAGCGCTTCGGTCAGCGCGTTCAACTGCTGCTGATGCTGTGCGGCCTGCGTCGTCAGTTGGCTGCGCTGGGCGGTGAGCTGCTCCAGCGTGGTCTGCTGCTGGGCGCATTGCTGCGCGGCGGCATCGCCGGCCTGTCGCCGCTCGGCCTGTGTCGACTGCAGTTGGGCTATTTGATGGTCGAGCGGGGCCACCTGGTCATCGATCAACTGTTGCTGTTGCCGCATATGCTCGGCATGGGTTTGCTGCGCCAGACGGGTTTTTTCCACCGCCTGCTGCAGCGGCGCCAGCTGCGCCGAGTGCTGTTCCTGTTGTTGCGTCAGCTGGGCTGCCTGCTGTTGTATCGTCTGCAGCTCGGCGCGGCAACGATCGCGTTCGCCGCGCAGCGGCCGCAATTTCTCGGCCGGCTCGCTGCGCGCCAGCCGCTGCAGCTGCGGGGCGGCCTCCGCCTGCTCGCGCTGGGCGGTGTCCAGCCGCAATTGCCCCTCGCTTTGCTGTTGCCGGAGGCGTTGCCATTGCTGCAGCCAGCTCAGCGCCTGTTGCTGCCGCTGGGTTTGCTCGCCGAGGGCGATTTCCTGCGCGCTCAGCGCCGTCAGCTGTTCGGTCAGAGACTGGCGCTGCTCGTCGTTCAGCAGTTCGATGCCGCTGGCGCGTTGATGCAACGCATCCAGGTCGGTTTTGGCCTGCTTGTGCGACTCGAACACCTGTTCGGACAACCGCCCGTAGATTTCGGTGCCGGTCAGCTCTTCCAGCAGTTCGGCGCGATCGTTGGCATCGGCGTTGAGGAACGCGGCGAACTGCCCCTGAGACAGCATCATCGATTTGGTGAAGCGGCCAAAGTCCAGCCCGGTGATGGCGGCGGTAAGCTCCAGCTTGTCGCGCACCTTGTCCGCCAGGATCTTGCCGTCCTCGCGGCGCGCCAGTTCGACCTTCGGCGCCTGTAGATTGCCGTCCGGCGCGTTTTTGGCGCGGCGCTGGCTCCAGAAGGCGCGATAGCCGACGCCCTTGACCTCGAATTCGACCTCCGCCAGCGATTCGGCGGTGTGGCGGGTCATCAGTTCATTCTGGCTCGGCGTGACGTTGAGGCGCGGCGTCTGGTGGTACAGCGCCAGGCAGATGGCGTCCAGCAGGGTGGTTTTGCCCGCGCCGGTCGGGCCGGTAATGGCGAACAGGCCGTTGCTGGCGAACGGCTCGGCGGTGAAGTCAATTTTCCATTCGCCCTGCAGCGAGTTGAGGTTTTTTAACCGCAGGCTGAGGATCTTCATGGGGTGTTCTCCTCGGCGTTGTGCTGCACCGCCTCGACCACCTGGCGGAACAGTTGGTGCATCCGCCGTTGGCGCGCTTCGGGCATGTCGGCCTCCTGTGTCAGACGCCGTTCGAACACCTCGTTGACGCTCAGCTCGTTCAGCGTTTCTTTCTCCTGCTGCGCGATCGCCTGGCGGCGCTGCTCTTTACTGCGCCGCAGCAGCACCACTTCCACCGGCAGCTCATCCGCCATCAGCTGGATGCGGCGCTGGATGTCGCTGAGGTAGTCCTGCGTCGCCACTTCGATATCCAGCCACACCGGCAGCTCGCCGGCATGGTCGGCAAATTGCCGCAGCTGCCGTTCGATCTCGGCCAGATCGCCTTTGATCAGTTGCATGGGCTGAAACTGCGGGATCGTTAACGCGTCTACCCGCTGCAAAGCGCCGTCGGCGAAATCGACCAGGAAGACGCTTTTGGCTTTGCCCAGCTCATCGAAGCTGAGCGGGATCGGTGAGCCGCTATAGCGAATATGCTCCGATTTGGCGACGTTCTGCGCGCGGTGAATGTGGCCGAGCGCGATATAGTCGGCGGGCGGGAAGGCCTGCGCCGGGAAGGCGTCGAGGGTGCCGATATAGATGTCGCGCACCGAGTCGGAGGTGGTGACGCCGACGGTGGTCAGGTGGCCGGTGGCGACGATCGGCAGCGGTAGGCCCAGCTGGTCGCGGCGCTCGCAGGCCGCCTGATACAGCGCTTGGTAATGTTCGGCGATGGCTTCCTGCAGCGCCTGCTGTTTCTGCGCGCCGGATTCGCCGGCGCGGCTGGTGAGCAGATCGCGCGGCCGCAGGAACGGGATGGCGCACAGCACCGCGCCCGGCTGGCCGTCGCGTTGGTTAAGCACCACGATCTGCTGTTCCGGGGCGCCCTGCGCGCTGGCGATCACCGTGGTGTTCAGGCAGGAGAGCAGTTCACGCGATTCGTTCAGCGTTGCGACCGAATCGTGGTTGCCGCCCAGCACTACCAATTGGCAGCCGGTGCGCTGCAGTTCCACCACGAAGCGGTTGTACAGCTCGCGGGCATAGCTGGGCGGCGAGCCGGTATCGAACAGATCCCCGGCGACGATCAGCGCATCCACCTGCTGCTGTTCGATCTGTTCGATCAGCCAGTTCAGAAAAGCCTGGTGCTCGGCGGCGCGGCTTTTGGTGAAAAAGTACTGGCCAAGGTGCCAGTCAGAGGTGTGGATCAGGCGCATGACACTCCCGGATGCAAAGATAATGGCGATGATTATAAAGGCCGCGGCGGCGGCTGTCCCGGCGCAATGATGATGACAACCGGATGATTTTTCTTTACTGCGGGAAATAATCGCTATGCTTACTGCCTATAACAGCCGGTTTTTTTCATAAAAGTGTCACAAAACTGACGCATAATGGCGCCCGAAAAGTCGCTAACACATTGGCAGGATTGACGATGGCAAGACGCATACTGGTGGTGGAAGACGAAGCGCCGATCCGTGAGATGGTGTGCTTTGTGTTGGAACAGAATGGTTACCAACCGTTGGAAGCCGAGGATTATGACAGCGCCGTGACGCGTCTGTCTGAGCCGTTCCCTGATTTGGTGTTGCTTGACTGGATGTTGCCCGGGGGTTCCGGCATTCAGTTTATCAAACATATGAAGCGCGAAGCGCTGACCCGCGATATCCCGGTGATGATGTTGACCGCGCGCGGCGAAGAAGAAGACCGGGTGCGCGGCCTGGAAGTGGGGGCGGATGATTACATCACCAAGCCGTTCTCGCCGAAGGAGCTGGTGGCGCGCATCAAGGCGGTCATGCGCCGCATTTCGCCGATGGCGGTGGAGGAGGTGATTGAAATGCAAGGGCTGAGCCTGGACCCGTCCTCCCACCGCGTGATGGCGAACGATCAGGCGCTGGACATGGGGCCGACCGAGTTCAAGCTGCTGCACTTCTTTATGACCCACCCGGAGCGGGTTTATAGCCGTGAGCAGTTGCTTAATCACGTCTGGGGCACTAACGTTTATGTGGAAGACCGTACCGTTGACGTGCATATCCGTCGGCTCCGCAAAGCGTTAGAAACCAGTGGGCATGATAAAATGGTTCAAACCGTTCGGGGCACCGGCTACCGGTTCTCAACGCGCTACTGATCGCGCCGCGCTGGAGAATATGCCGTGTTAGAACGTCTGTCGTGGAAGAGGCTGGCTCTGGAGCTGGCTCTTTTTTGTTTGCCCGCCTTACTGCTGGGGCTGATTTTCGGTTATCTGCCCTGGTTCCTGCTGGCCTCCGCGCTGGCAGCGCTGGTGTGGAATTTCTACAACCAGCTCAAACTCTCCCATTGGCTGTGGATCGACCGCAGCATGACGCCGCCGCCCGGCCGCTGGAGCTGGGAGCCGCTGTTCTATGGCCTATATCAGATGCAGCAGCGCAACCGCCGCCGCCGGCGCGAGCTGGCGCTGTTGATCAAGCGCTTTCGCAGCGGGGCCGAATCGTTGCCTGACGCGGTGGTGATGACCACTGTCGAAGGCAATATCTTCTGGTGCAACGGGCTGGCGCAGCATCTGCTCGGCTTTCGCTGGCCGGAAGACAACGGCCAGCACATCCTTAACCTGCTGCGTTATCCGGAATTCAGCCACTATCTGCAACAGCAGGAGTTTTCGCGCCCGCTGACGCTGCAGCTGAACAACGAACACTACGTCGAATTCCGCGTGATGCCGTATTCTGAAGGGCAACTGCTGATGGTGGCGCGCGACGTCACCCAGATGCGCCAGTTGGAGGGCGCGCGGCGCAACTTCTTCGCCAACGTCAGTCATGAACTGCGCACGCCGCTGACGGTGCTGCAGGGCTATCTGGAGATGATGGGCGACGAAGAGCAGGATGGCTCGCTGCGCAGCAAGGCGCTTAGCACCATGCAAGAGCAGACCCGCCGGATGGACGGGCTGGTCAAGCAGTTGCTGACGCTGTCGCGCATCGAGGCGGCGCCCAATGTCGACATGAACGAGCGCGTGGATATCCCGCTGATGCTGCGGGTGTTGCAGCGCGAGGCGCAATCGCTGAGCGGCGGCAATCACGAGATCACCTTCCGGGTGAACGAACAGCTCAACGTGTTCGGCAATGAAGACCAGTTGCGCAGCGCGGTGTCTAACCTGGTGTACAACGCGGTCAACCACACGCCGAAGGGCACCCATATCGAAGTCAGCTGGCAGCAGACGGCGCACGGCGCGCAATTCCAGGTCAGCGACAACGGGCCGGGCATCGCAGCCGAGCATCTGCCGCGCCTGACAGAGCGTTTTTATCGCGTCGACAAGGCCCGTTCGCGCCAGACCGGCGGCAGCGGGCTGGGGCTGGCGATCGTCAAGCACGCGCTCAGCCATCACGACGCGCGGCTGGAGATCCTCAGCGAACCGGGGATCGGCACCCGCTTTATCTTTACCTTGCCCAATCGGTTGATTGTTCCCGCCGCTTTATCAGAGAATGCGGTGAAAAATTAACGCGAGACACCGGTATGACCCGAATTACCCGAGGGCTGTTGCTTTGCCTGGCGCTGCTGGCCGGACGCGGCGCGCTGGCGCAGCCTGACGGCATGTTGGCGGGCAACCTGTCCAGCGTCGGCTCCGACACGCTGGCGAATTTGATGGCGCTGTGGGCGCAGGATTTCAGCCAGCATTATCCCAACGTCAACCTGCAGATCCAGGCCGCCGGTTCGTCGACCGCGCCGACCGCGTTGGCGGCGGGCGCCGCGCAGCTGGGCCCGATGAGCCGGCCGATGAAGGCGGCCGAGGTTTCGGCGTTCGAACACCGTTACGGTTATGCGCCGCTGGCGGTGCCGGTAGCGGTGGATGCGCTGGTGGTGTTGGTGCATCAGGACAATCCGCTGCGCGGCCTTAACCTGCAGCAGCTCGATCGCATTTTCTCCGCCACCTGGCGCTGCGGTGAAAGCCAGCCGCTGACGCGCTGGGGCGAGCTGGGGCTGCGCGGCGACTGGGCGACACGCTCGCTGCAACGCTTCGGCCGCAACTCGGCGTCCGGCACCTACGGCTATTTCAAACTGCGCGCGCTGTGCGGCGGCGATTTCATGCCGCGCGTCAATGAGCTGCCTGGTTCGGCTTCGGTGGTGCAGGCGGTGGCCGGTTCGCTCAACGGCATCGGCTACGCCAGCATCGGTTTTCGCGCCAGCGGCGTGCGGCTGCTGCCGCTGGCGGAGTCGGGAGAAGACTATGTCGCGCCTACCGCCGCCAACGTGCGCAACGATCGCTATCCGCTGTCGCGCTATCTGTATATCTACATCAACAAAGCCCCCAATCAACCGCTGGAGCCGCTGACCGCCGCGTTCCTCGATCGCGTGCTGTCGACACCAGGGCAAAGCCTGGTCAACCACGACGGCTATCTGCCGCTGCCGCCGGCCGCCCTGCAGAAGACTCGTCAGGCGCTCGGGTTGCCACCGCTCGCGCTGGCCACGGCGCAATAAGCGACAAAAATCGGCGTAATTTTCGCCTTTTTTCACGGCAAAACGGAGCTTATACCACGCGAAAACCGGGCATTTATTGGCGTTTTCGCGCGGTAATGCGATATATGCTTCACGTTTCGTGAATTCATTGTTCAAAAATGATACAAATCATGTAGTGTATATTTATTGATAGCCAATATGATCGACTGGTGGCTAAAGTTTATATGGTCGATAGCTCTGCTTTTCGCCGTGCGTCTTGCCTTGAAGCGCTATAAACGTTTACCTTAGCCTTCGTTGTCGGATTAAACCTCCATTTTTATAACTCCTAAAATTTTGCCCATCTTCATGAGCGGCCACTTTCGAATAGGGACATAAACGCCGGATCGACTGCGTTTAGGGTGCTTATTTGGCGCTGCGACGATCGGGCATGCCGGCAACCGGGTGGGGCGTTTCGCCACCACGCTATCGGACAATTTTTTTTCATTTGAACAGGCAACACGACATCGTATGAGTCATCGTTTAACGTCAAAAGATATCCTGGCACTGGGCTTCATGACCTTTGCCTTATTCGTTGGGGCCGGGAACATCATCTTCCCGCCGATGGTCGGCTTGCAGTCCGGTGAACACGTCTGGATCGCTGCGCTGGGCTTCCTGCTCACCGCCGTGGGCCTGCCGGTCATCACCGTCATCGCGCTGGCGCGCGTCGGCGGCGGCATCGACGCCCTCAGTTCGCCGATCGGCCGCGGCGCCGGCCTGCTGCTGGCGACCGTCTGCTACCTGGCCGTCGGCCCGCTGTTCGCCACGCCGCGCACCGCCACCGTGTCCTTTGAGGTGGGCATCGCCCCGCTGACCGGCGACGGCGCCATGCCGCTGTTCATCTACAGTCTGGTGTACTTCGCGCTGGTGATCGGCATCTCCCTGTATCCGGGCCGTCTGCTCGATACTGTCGGCCACGTGCTGGCGCCGCTGAAGATCGTCGCGCTGGCCGTACTGGGTATCGCCGCGCTGCTGTGGCCTGCCGGCGCGCCTATCCCGGCGACGGCGGCTTATCAGAGCGTGCCTTTCTCCTCCGGCTTCGTTAACGGCTATCTGACCATGGATACGCTGGGCGCGCTGGTATTCGGCATCGTTATCGTCAACGCGGCGCGCTCGCGCGGCGTGAAAGACGCCGGTCTGTTGACCCGTTACACCATTCTGGCCGGTTTGATCGCCGGCGTGGGTCTGACGCTGGTTTATCTGAGCCTGTTCAAGCTGGGCTCCGGCAGCGGCGCGCTGGTGCCTGACGCCACCAACGGCGCGGTGATCCTGCACGCTTACGTTCAGAACACCTTCGGCGGCCTCGGCAGCTTCTTCCTGGCGGCGCTGATCTTCATCGCCTGCATGGTGACCGCGGTGGGCTTGACCTGCGCCTGCGCCGAGTTCTTCGCGCAATACCTGCCGTTCTCTTACAAGACGCTGGTGTTTATCCTGGGCCTGTTCTCGATGGTGGTGTCCAACCTCGGCCTGAGCCACCTGATCCAGATCTCCATTCCGGTGCTGACCGCGATTTATCCGCCGTGCATCGTGCTGGTGGTGCTGAGCTTCACCCTGTGTTGGTGGCACAGCGCGCCGCGCATCATTGCGCCGGTGATGCTTGTCAGCCTGTTGTTTGGTATTCTTGACGCGGTGAAAGCGTCCAGTTTCCAGCAACTGTTGCCGGCCTGGTCCACTCACCTGCCGCTGGCGGAGCAGGGGTTGGCATGGTTGCCGCCTTCGCTGCTGATGTTGGCGCTGGTCGCGATTTATGATCGGGTGTGCACGCGTTCCCAAGTGACCGCGCACTGATAATCCCCCGGCTAAATCCAGGGCCACGGACATGTCCGTGGCTTTTTTTCGTTTAAAACTATGGGTCATTTTCATGCAACAACAGTCACCCACCACTGCCCCCGACAATAAGCTGAAACGCGGCCTCAGCACGCGTCATATCCGCTTTATGGCGCTGGGATCGGCCATCGGCACCGGGTTGTTCTACGGCTCGGCGGACGCCATCAAAATGGCCGGCCCGAGCGTGCTGCTGGCTTACCTGATCGGCGGCATCGTGGCCTTTATCATCATGCGCGCACTGGGGGAGATGTCGGTCAACAACCCGCAGGCCAGCTCATTTTCCCGCTACGCGCAGGACTACCTCGGCCCGATGGCGGGTTACATCACCGGCTGGACTTACTGCTTTGAGATCCTGATCGTCGCCATCGCCGACGTGACCGCCTTCGGCATCTATATGGGGGTCTGGTTCCCGGAAGTGCCGCACTGGATCTGGGTGCTGAGCGTGGTGCTGATCATCGGCGCCATCAACCTGATGAGCGTCAAGGTATTCGGCGAGCTGGAGTTCTGGTTCTCGTTCTTCAAGGTCGCCACCATCATCATCATGATCGCGGCCGGCATCGGCATCATCATCTGGGGTATCGGCAACGGCGGGCAACCGACCGGCATTCATAACCTGTGGTCGAACGGCGGCTTCTTCAGCAACGGTGTTATCGGCATGATCCTGTCGCTGCAGCTGGTGATGTTCGCTTACGGCGGCATTGAAATCATCGGCATCACCGCCGGCGAAGCCAAGGATCCGAAAAAATCGATTCCCAAAGCCATCAACTCAGTGCCGTGGCGCATTCTGGTGTTCTACGTCGGCACGCTGTTTGTCATCATGTCGATCTACCCGTGGAACCAAGTGGGCACCAACGGCAGCCCGTTCGTGCTGACCTTCCAGCATATGGGCATCACCGTGGCGGCGGGCATCCTCAACTTCGTGGTGATCACCGCTTCGCTGTCGGCGATCAACAGCGACGTGTTCGGCGTCGGCCGCATGCTGCATGGCATGGCCGAGCAAGGGCACGCGCCGAAGATGTTCAGCAAGGTGTCGAAACGCGGCATTCCCTGGGTGACGGTGGTGGTGATGATGCTGGCGCTGCTGCTGGCGGTATACCTCAACTACATCATGCCGGAGAGCGTGTTCCTGGTGATCGCCTCCCTGGCGACCTTCGCCACCGTGTGGGTGTGGATCATGATCCTGTTCTCGCAAATCGCCTTCCGCCGCAGCCTGAGCAAAGAGCAGGTGAAGCAGCTGGCGTTCCCGCTGCGCGGCGGGGTGTTCACCTCGGTGGTGGCGATCGTGTTCCTGGTGTTCATCATCGGCCTGATCGGTTACTTCCCGACCACGCGCGTCTCGCTGTACGCCGGCCTGGTCTGGGTGGTGTTGCTGCTGGCGGGGTACTGGTTCAAGGTCAACCATCAGAAAAAACGCGTGCCGTTGGCGACGCAGCAAGACTAAATGGAAAAACACCGGCTGAGGCCGGTGTTTTTTTAGGGGCAGGCGTTAAGCGAAGTCCAGCTTGCGCAGTTTCGAAACGTCGATGGACTGCCTGGCCTGCCACAGATCGTAAGCATCTTGCATGCCCATCCAGACCTGTTCGGAACTGCCTATTACGATGGACAGGCGGATGGCCATTTCCGGCGAGATATCGGATTTTCCGCTGATCAGGCGTTGAACCGTAGACGGCGCGACGTCCAATGCTTTGGCCAGCGCGCGTGCGCTGAGATTCAGCGTTTCCATGGTTTCTTTGATCAATTCTCCAGGATGAGGAGGATTATGCATGCGGTTCATTAGTGATAGTCCTCATAATTCACGATATAAACATCACCCTCGACCAGTTCAAACGTGATACGTCAGTTGCCGGTTACGGTGACGGATCACTGCCCGCTGCGAGCGCCCGTTAGCGGGTGCAAGAAGAAGCCGGGCAGATCTACGTCATCAATCACTTTCGCCAGATCCAGCACGCTCAGCCGCAGCGCGATTTTCTTCGCCTGCTTGGCGTCGATACCTGCCGTTGAACCGGTTTCGAAAAACTTTTTGAGTCCCTTATGCTTGAAGCTTCTTATCATCCTGATGGCTCCATGAGTGTTGCGTGTGGCGCAACAAGATGGGGCGTTTTTTAACCTGCTATGCCAAGCGTTTGTCTTCCGCTTCCTCCTCCCCGGCGGCGCGCGCTTCGATGCGCATGCCGCCGTCGTTCAGCCGTTCCTCCTCTTCCTCGCCGGCGCAGCGCGCCAGCACTTCGCGAATGTCCTGCAGGTTGCTGCTGAGGGCGCTCAGCGAAGGTTGCAGATTGCGGGGCATGCGGCTTTCATCCAGAGACGCGCTGTGCAGGCAGCCGATAAACAGCAGGGTGGCCAGCAGGGTAAACAGCCGATGACGTATCCGTTTCAGCAAGGGCTTTCCCTCTCGGTGGTGAAGGTGATGGCGCATTAACGCCGTTTTCGCCGGGGAAAAGAAGGGGATGGAGATATCTGCTGGCAATTGAAAGCGAATAATTACCAGCAGACACAGTTACGTCAGCCGACGTCAGGAAGCGTTCGCGCTTTGTCGCAGCATGCCGCGCAGGTCATTGCCGGTTGGCGTCTGATGCACGCGCAGGCCGAACTCGTCGATCACCGCCAGGATATGGTCGAAAATATCCGCCTGAATGCTTTCGTACTCCGCCCAGACCGTGGTGTTGGTGAAGGCGTAGATTTCCAGCGGCAGGCCCTCCGGCGTCGGCGCCAGCTGGCGCACCATCAGCGTCATGTTCTGGTGAATGCGCGGATGAGCGCGCAGGTAGGCTTCCAGATAGGCGCGCAGCGTGCCGAGGTTGGTGAGGCGGCGGCCGTTGAGCGGCGAGGCCAGATCGACGGCGATTTCCTGGTTGTGCTGGCTCAGCTCCTGGGTCTTAACGTTCAGGTAGCTGTGCAGCAGCGGGTTGCGCTGCAGGCGGCGCTGTTCCTCTTCCGACAGGAAGTGCACGCTGCCGGTGTCGATATTCAAACTGCGCTTGATGCGGCGCCCGCCGGATTCCGACATCGAACGCCAGTTTTTGAATGAGTCGGAGATCAGCGCGTAGGTGGGGATGGTGGTGACGGTGTTGTCCCAGTTGCGCACTTTGACCGTGGTCAGGCCGATGTCGGTGACCGCGCCGTCGGCGCCGTATTTCGGCATTTCCAGCCAGTCGCCGATCTTCAGCATGTCGTTGGCGGAGAGCTGGATGCCGGCCACCAGTCCGAGGATCGGATCCTTGAACACCAACATCAAGACCGCGGTCATGGCGCCCAGGCCACTGAGCAGCAGCAGCGGCGATTTGCCCATCAGCAATGAGACGATCATGATGCCGATCAGGATCGCCGCCACCAGCTTCAGGCCCTGGAAAATGCCGCGCAGCGGCAGCTGATTGGAAATCGGGCTTTGGCGCAGCAGCGCCAGCAGCGTATCCAGCAGCGAGAACAGCGACAACAGGGTGAAGGCGAGGATCCACACCTGCGCGGCGGTGACGATCACCGCCTGAGTCTGGCTGCCGCTCTGCAGCCACAGCGTCGCCTGGATGCTGATGATCACCCCTTGCAGCAGCAGCGCCACGCGCTGGAACAGTTTGTATTGGGTGATGGCCTGTTGCCAGACGCGCTGCGATTGCTGGCCACGGCGCTGAAGGGCCGCCAACACCACCCGGTGCAGCACCAGGTGGATCGCGACCGAGATCAGAACAATCAACCCCAATACCATCAACAGCGACATCACTCCGCCGAATTCCAAACCAAACTGTTCCAGCCAGCGCGTTATCTGTTGTTGCATTACCGCTCCTTAAAAAATGCGCAAAAAATATCCTGTAAACTTAAAACGCGTTAGCCTAAGGGGTAACGTGCAGGATTTGTGCCTGTTTACCTTTTTTTACATCAAGTTAGCGTTATTTTTCAGTCTCCGCCCCCCGGCTCATCCCCGGGTTTTGCGGCCAGAGAGGAGGGGGAGTTGCACTTAACGTGGCATTGTTCGTTTTTGAAGAACGCCGTCGATTTCGTTTGGTACAGCAGGAGAACAGTATGCTTAACGCCTGGCATCAACCGGTCCCGCCTTTTGTGGTGAAACAAGGGCAACGTTTGGATATCACGCTGTGGTTACAAGGGGATGAACTGCCGGAACGGGTATTTTTGCGCGCCGAACCGGACAACGAAGAGTGGCTGCTGACGATGAAAGCGCAGCGCCACGAGGGGATGCGGCGCTACCAGGCCAGCCTGACGCTGAATGAGGGCGAGCCGACGCGGCGTTACTGCTTCAAGCTGCTGTGGGCCGATCGCCAACAGTGGTTCGGCCCGCAGGGCTGGTCGCCAACGCCGCCGGGCCAGCTGGCGCAGTTCGCCGTCGACGATCCTGACAATGGCCCCGCGTGGGTGGCGGATCAGCTGTTCTACCAGATTTTCCCCGATCGCTTCGCCAGCAGCGGCGGCGAGCACGGCATCCAGAGCGGCAGCTATCGCCATCACGCGGCCGGCGCCGAGGTGATTCGGCGCGACTGGCAGCACCCGTTGGAGGATCGCCACGCCGCCTCGACCTTTTACGGCGGCGATCTGGACGGCATCAGCGCCAAACTGCCGTATTTGCAGCAGCTGGGCGTGACGGCGCTGTATTTGAACCCGATTTTTACCGCGCCGAGCGTGCATAAGTACGATACCGAGGACTATTACCAGGTCGATCCGCACTTCGGCGGCAACGCGGCGCTGCAGCGTTTGCGAGTGAGCACTCACAAGGTGGGCATGAAACTGGTGCTGGACGGGGTCTTCAACCACACCGGCGACTCGCACCCGTGGTTCGACCGCCATCGTCAGGGCGAAAACGGCGCCTGTCACCACCCCGATTCGCCGTATCGCGGCTGGTTCAACTTTTACCCGGACGGCCGCGCGCTCGACTGGAAGGGCAACGCCAGCCTGCCGAAGCTCAATTTCGCCGAGCCGCAGGTGGCGGAAGCGATTTATCAGGGGGAAGGCAGCGTGGTGCGTCACTGGCTGCGCCCGCCGTACAGCATCGACGGCTGGCGGCTGGACGTGGTGCATATGCTGGGGGAGAACGGCGGCGCCACCGGCAATCTGCGCCACCTGGCGGGCATCTATCAGGCGGTGAAGCAGGAGAATCCACAGGCCTATGTCTTGGGTGAGCACTTCGGCGACGCGCGCCGCTGGCTGCACGCCGGCGTGGAGGATGCGGCGATGAACTACATGGGGTTCGCGCTGCCGGTGCGGGCGTTTTTGGCGGGGCTGGACGTGGCCTACCACCCGGTGCGGCTGGACGCCGCCGGGTGCGCGCAGTGGATGGACGGTTACCGCGCCGGGCTGCCGCACAGCCGCCAACTGATCCAGTTCAATCAGCTGGACAGCCACGATACCGCGCGCTTCCTCACGCTGTTGCAGGGGAATGCGGCGCGCATGCAGATGGCGGCGGTGTGGTTGCTGAGCTGGATCGGCGTGCCTTGCCTCTACTACGGTGATGAGATTGGCCTGGATGGCGGCAACGATCCGTTTTGCCGCAAGCCGTTCCCATGGGACGTCGGCGACTGGGATCGGCCGTTGTTGACGCTGTTCCAGCGCATGGCGGCGCTGCGTAAACAGAGCCTGGCGTTGCGCCGAGGCGGCTGTCAGGTGCTGTACGCCAGCGGAGAAACGCTGGTGTTCGTGCGCCTGTATCAGCAGGAGCAGGTGCTGGTGGCGCTGCAGCGCGACGGCAGCGGCCAGGCGCAGTTGCCGCACAACCCGCTGTTGGCCCGCGGCCCGTGGCGGCGTGTGGAAGGGCGAGGCGAGTTGAGCGAAACGACAGGAGGGTTGCGCCTGCAGTTGGCGGAAGAGTCGGCCACCGTGTGGCGTTGCGAGGGCTAAAGGGAGTGCGGGGGCAGAAACGCCCCCGCGGTTAAGGTGAGTGGGTGTTTACATCAGTAACCGACCGCGGAGCCTGCCGGGCGGCGCACGTCGTTGGCGCCGTACAGATAGCCTTCGCGCACTTTGCCGGATACCGCCGAATCGTTGCCGGAGTTGGCCGGGCTGACGCCCGCCGCGCCCGGCAAACCGACCAGAATCAGTTCGGCGGCGCCCCACGGCGTTTGCTCGACCATCTTGTAGCCCATGCCGCTCAGCAGCTTCAGCGTATCGGCGGAAACGCCGCGCTGTTCGTAGTACACCTCATCCGGCAGCCATTGGTGATGGATGCGCGGTGCGTCCACCGCTTCCTGCGGCGCCATGCCGTGGTCGATCACGTTCAACGCGGTCTGCAGGGTGATGGTGATGATGCGCGAACCGCCCGGCGAGCCTAGCACCATAAAGATCTTGTTGTCCTTGGTTACCAGCGTCGGGCTCATTGACGATAGTGGGCGCTTACCGGGGGCAATGCTGTTGGCGGTGCCCTGCACCAGCCCGTACAGGTTTTTCTCGCCCACTTTGACTGTAAAATCGTCCATCTCGTCGTTGAGGAAGAAGCCGGTGCCCGGTGCGATCACCACGGCGCCGAAGCGGCCGTTGACGGTATAGGTGGTGGAGACCGCGTTGCCGTCGTGATCGACGATCGAATAGTGGGTGGTTTCCGGTTTTTCATGCGGTTCCATGCCAGGCTGCACGTTTTCCGACGGCGTGGCCTTGTCCGCGACGATTTTCTTGCGGATCTGCTCGGCGTAGCTCTTGCTCACCAGCCGGTCGATCGGGTTCTTGATGAATTCCGGGTCGCCAAGGTAGGTGTTGCGATCCATGTAGGCATGGCGCATCGCTTCGGTCATGGTGTGAATGGCCGCCGCCGAGTTGAAGCCCATGCTCTTCAGATCATAGCCTTCCACCACGTTGAGGATTTCGCACAGCGTCACGCCGCCGGAGCTGGGAGGCGGCGCTGACACGAACTTGTAGCCGCGATAGCTGCAGGTGATCGGCGGGGTTTCGGTGACTTTATAGTTGGCGAAGTCGGCGGCGGTCAAAATGCCGCCGCCCTGTTTGGCCGCCGCCTCTACCGCCTGCGGGATCTTACCTTTATAGAAGGCGTCGGTTCCGCCTTTGGCGATGGCTTCCAGCGTGTTGGCCAGATCGGTTTGCACCAGCTTGTCCCCCGGCTGCAGCGGGCTGCCGTCCGGGCGCAGGAAGATTTTGGCCGATTCGGGATCCTGCCTGAAGCGCGCGATGGTGGTGTCGAGGATATCGGTGTCGGCGCGGGTCAGCACAAAGCCTTCGCGCGCCAGCCTGATCGCCGGCGCCAGCACCTGTTCGCGGCTCAGTTTGCCGTACTTCTCACGCGCGGTTTCCATCCCCAGCACGGTGCCCGGCACGCCCGCCGCCAGATAGCCGTACAGGCTGGCGTCTTTCTTCACCTTGCCGTCGGCGTCCAGATACATGTTGGCGCTGGCCGCCGCCGGCGCGGTTTCGCGGAAGTTGATGAAGGTATCGGTGCCGTCCGCCAGGTGGACGGTCATAAAGCCGCCGCCGCCGATGTTGCCGCAGCAGGGGTTCACCACCGCTTGCGCATAGCCGACCGCCACGGCGGCGTCGATGGCGTTGCCGCCCATCTTCAGGATATCCACCCCGACCTGCGAGGCCAGATGCTGCGAGGTGACCACCATGCCGTTTTGGGCTTCCACCGCTGGGTTGGATGCCGCATACAGGCTGCCGCTGACCAGCAGCGCCGCCATGGTCAGGGGTTTGCTCCATTTCTGTAAAAACATAGTTATTCCTACCCTGTCAGTTTTTTATTGTGTTGTGTTTGCTTGCCGCTGTTCGCTTGCAAAGCGCGAGCCAGCGTTATTGATAGTAGCCGCAGATGGGCATTCGCGCGGTGAACTGGGCGGGAAATGTGAGCGGAAACAGGGAAATAAAGCACTGAAGACGGGCGGTCTGCCCCAAAAAGGGGCATAAAAAAACCGGCCGCGTGGGCCGGTTGATTCACTATCAGGCTGAAATTACAGCTTGGCAGCGTTTTCAGACAGGTATTTTGCCACGCCGTCTGGGGAAGCGCCCATACCTGCTTTGCCTTTTTCCCACTGAGCCGGGCAGACTTCACCGTGCTCTTCGTGGAATTGCAGCGCGTCAACGGTACGGATCATTTCGTCGATGTTACGGCCGATTGGCAGGTCGTTAACAACCTGAGCACGCACGATGCCGTCTTTGTCGATCAGGAAGGAGCCGCGCAGCGCAACGCCGGCTTCCGGGTGTTCGATGCCGTAAGCTTTCTGGATTTCACGCTTAACGTCAGCAACCATTGCGTATTTCACTTCACCGATGCCGCCTTTGTCGACAGGGGTTTTACGCCATGCGTTGTGGACGAATTCTGAGTCGAAGGAAACGCCAACCACTTCAACGCCACGCTTCTGGAACTCTTCATAGCGGTGATCGAAAGCGATCAGCTCGGAAGGGCATACGAAGGTGAAGTCCATTGGCCAGAAGAACAGCACGGCCGGTTTGCCGTTCAGGTGCTTCTTCAGGTTGAAGTTTTCAACGATTTCGCCGCTACCCAGTACGGCAGCTGCAGTGAAGTCAGGGGCTTGACGAGTTACCAGGACCATAATTACTCCTGTAATAGGTGTTAAAGGGTGGATGTAAAAACAAGGGCCAGTATAGGGGCCATGACTTGGTGAATAAAGGGTAAAAGACCAATCAATGAGATAGCTTTTACCTATCAAAGTCGTTGATATAATTTATCAAGCTTTAAAAATAACCTTTTCCTGCAAAAGGGCAAGCGGCAAAACGTAAATTCTTGCAAGGCGCTGCAATTTCAAACGCTTGGGCTTGACCTCAGAGCGTTTTTTCCTTCGCCTGCTGCATCATTTGCGGATAAAACTGCCAGAATTGTGTTTCAAGCTGATGATAATGTTGTTCGACGTCGGCGAACGAGCCGGCCAGCGCTTCGAGGCGCGGACGGCGGCTGGCCATGCCCTGCAATACCCGGGCGATGAACGGCAATTCGGCGTAGCGTTCCAGCCAGCGTTCCGGCCACAGATAGCCGTTCAGGTTCTGAAAACGCGGCGGCGTGAGCGGCAGGTAAGGTTCGATCTGGCTGCGGGCTTCCTGGGTAAACTGGTGCAGGTCGCGTGAAGGCTCCAGCTGCTGCCAGTGGCGCGCCAGAAAATGGTCCCACACCACGTCGAGGGTGATCGGCGCCACGCGGCGGTAGGGGGCGCTGAAATAGTCGCGGCAGGCTTTCACCTGCGGCAGGCTGTCGGTCAGCACGTCGACGCGGCGGTGCATCATGATGCCGGCCACGACCTCGGGCTGGTAGTCGGCGGCGGGGTTGCCGCGAACGAAATCGGCCAGCAGGTTGCCCAGCAGCGAGCTGTCTGCCAGCATGGCCAGGTGAAGGTGAGCGAGAAAATTCATCCCTCAACTATACCTGAAGTCAGGCAAATCCTCCTTATTTCTTGCCGCTGACCGCCCCCGGCTTTAGACTAGGCCGCCTGTTTTTTTACCAACCAGCCTTAAATTGAAGAAGTGAATACCCATGCGCGTCGCTGATTTTTCGTTTGAACTTCCCGAATCCCTGATTGCCCACTATCCCCAGGCCGAGCGCAGCGCATGCCGCCTGCTGCAGCTGGATGGGCCGAGCGGGGCGCTGACGCACGGCGTATTCACCGATCTGCTGGATAAGCTGGAAGCCGGCGACCTGCTGGTGTTCAACAATACCCGCGTGATCCCGGCGCGCATGTTCGGCCGCAAGGTCAGCGGCGGCAAGATAGAAGTGCTGGTGGAGCGCGTGCTGGACGACCATCGCGTGCTGGCGCACGTGCGCGCGTCGAAAGCGCCCAAGCCGGGCGCCGAGCTGCTGTTGGGGGATGACGAGAGCATCGCCGCCACCATGGTGGCGCGCCACGAGACGCTGTTCGAGCTGCGCTTCAACGACGAACGCGACGTATTCACCATTCTTAACGCGGCCGGCCACATGCCGCTGCCGCCTTATATCGCTCGCCCGGATGAAGACGCCGACCG
Organism: Serratia sp. BNK-33-b; assembly: GCF_048684565.1. NCBI lineage: Bacteria > Pseudomonadati > Pseudomonadota > Gammaproteobacteria > Enterobacterales > Yersiniaceae > Serratia > Serratia sp. BNK-33-b. The sequence goes on along the minus strand of NZ_JBLQTZ010000001.1, from coordinate 3,868,890 downwards.
TGAGCTGTATCAGACGGTCTACAGCGAGAAACCGGGCGCGGTCGCCGCGCCGACCGCCGGCCTGCACTTCGACGAACCGCTGCTGGCGGCGCTGCGCGCCAAAGGCGTGGAAATGGCGTTCGTGACGCTGCACGTCGGCGCCGGCACCTTCCAGCCGGTGCGCGTGGAAACCATCGAAGATCACGTGATGCACGCCGAATACGCCGAAGTGCCGCAGGACGTGGTGGATGCGGTGCTGGCCTGCAAAGCGCGCGGCAAGCGCGTCGTGGCGGTGGGCACCACCTCGGTGCGTTCGCTGGAAAGCGCCGCGGCGGCCAGCAAAGAGGCGCTGATTGCGCCGTTCTTCGGCGATACCAGCATCTTTATCTATCCAGGTTATCACTACCAGGTGATCGACGCGCTGGTGACCAATTTCCACCTGCCGGAATCGACCCTGATCATGCTGGTATCGGCCTTCGCCGGCTATAAAAATACCATGAACGCCTATCAGCAGGCGGTGGCCGAGCAGTACCGCTTTTTCAGCTACGGCGATGCGATGTTCATCAGCCGTAATCCGCAGGCGGAAAACGAGTCCGTCGGCGGTTAATTTCCCGGGCTGCGCCTACGGCGCGGCCCCGTTTCAACGACATCAGACTGTTTCTCTGATGCTGGAGGCTTTGTGAAGTACGAACTACAAACTACCGATGGCCGCGCACGCCGCGGCCGCCTGATTTTCGACCGCGGCGTGGTGGAAACCCCGGCCTTTATGCCGGTCGGCACCTACGGTACGGTCAAGGGCATGACGCCGGAAGAAGTGAAAGAGACCGGCGCGCAGATCCTGCTGGGCAACACCTTCCACCTGTGGCTGCGCCCGGGCCAGGAGATCATGAAGCTGCACGGCGATCTGCACGACTTCATGCAGTGGCCGGGCCCGATCCTCACCGACTCCGGCGGTTTCCAGGTGTTCAGCCTGGGGGCGATGCGCAAGATCAAAGAGGAAGGCGTGTACTTCCGTAACCCGATCAACGGCGACAAGGTGTTCCTGAGCCCGGAAAAATCGATGGAAATCCAGTATGACCTGGGCTCCGACATCGTGATGATTTTCGACGAATGCACGCCGTACCCGGCCGACTGGGACTACGCCAAGCGTTCGATGGAAATGTCGCTGCGTTGGGCGCAGCGCAGCCGCCAGCGTTTCGACGAGCTGGAAAATAAAAATGCGCTGTTCGGCATCATTCAGGGCGGCGTTTACGAAGATTTACGTGATGTTTCCGTCAAAGGGCTGGTGGATATCGGCTTTGACGGGTACGCTGTGGGCGGCTTGGCTGTAGGCGAGCCGAAAGAGGATATGCATCGCATTCTTGAACACGTTTGCCCGCAAATTCCGGAAGATAAGCCACGCTATTTGATGGGCGTCGGCAAGCCGGAAGATTTGGTGGAAGGCGTGCGTCGCGGCATCGACATGTTCGACTGCGTCATGCCGACCCGCAACGCCCGCAACGGCCATTTGTTCGTGACTGACGGTGTGGTAAAAATCCGTAATGCCAAGCACAAGGATGATACTTCTCCGCTGGATAAGGACTGTGATTGCTACACGTGTCGCCATTACAGCCGCGCCTACTTGCACCATCTCGACCGTTGCAACGAAATATTGGGTGCTCGACTGAACACAATTCATAACCTGCGTCACTACCAGCGCCTGATGGCGGGTTTACGCCAGGCTATCGAAGAGGGTAAATTAGAGCAGTTTGTTGCGGATTTCTATGGTCGGATCGGCAAGCCGATTCCGCCTTTAAACGCTTGATCTAATAATTGATAACTTAATGAGGGAATTTCAATGAGCTTTTTCATTTCTGACGCCGTCGCATCCGCAGGGGCTCCGGCTCAGGGAAGCCCGTACTCTCTGATCATTATGCTGGTGGTGTTCGGCCTGATCTTCTACTTCATGATCCTGCGCCCACAGCAGAAACGCGCGAAAGATCACAAGAAGCTGATGGACTCCATCGGTAAAGGCGACGAAGTGCTGACCACCGGCGGCCTGATCGGTCGCGTGACCAAAGTGGCCGACACCGGCATCATCGCCATCGCGCTGAACGACACCACGGAAGTGATGATCAAGCGTGACTTCGTGGCGGCCGTTCTGCCGAAAGGTACCATGAAGGCCCTGTAATCTTTTTTCCCGAAGGGAATTGCCGTGCTAAACCGTTATCCTTTGTGGAAGTATCTGATGTTGATCGTCGTGATCCTCGTCGGTCTGCTTTATGCGCTTCCCAACATCTACGGTGAGGATCCGGCCGTACAAATCACTGGCGCGCGCGGCGTCGCCGCCAGTGAAACTACGCTGGACCAGGTCCGTACCGTATTAGAAAAAGACAACATCGCGAGCAAGTCGATTGCGCTGGAAAATGGCGCCATCCTGGCTCGCTTTAAAGATCCTGACGTTCAGCTGCGCGCCCGCGAAGCGCTGGTGACCGAGCTGGGTGACAAATTCGTCGTGGCGCTGAACCTGGCGCCGGCCACGCCGACCTGGCTGGCCATGCTGGGCGCAGAGCCGATGAAACTCGGCCTGGACCTGCGCGGCGGCGTGCACTTCCTGATGGAAGTGGACATGGACACCGCGTTGAGCAAGCTGCAGGAACAGACCATGGATACCCTGCGCAGCGAGCTGCGCGAGAAGGGCATTCCTTACGCGTCTATCCGCAAGCTGGACAACAACGGCGTGGAAGTTCGCTTCCGCGACGATGCGGCCCGTGACCAGGCCATCAGCTACATCGGCCCGCGTCAGCGCGATCTGGTGCTGTCCGCCAACGGCGCCAACACCATGAAAGCCAACCTGACGGACGCCCGTCTGAGCGAAGCGCGCGAATACGCCGTACAGCAGAACATCACTATCCTGCGTAACCGCGTCAACCAGCTCGGCGTCGCCGAACCGCTGGTGCAGCGCCAGGGCGCCGACCGCATCGTGGTTGAGCTGCCGGGCATTCAGGACACCGCGCGCGCCAAAGAAATTCTGGGCGCCACCGCGACCCTGGAGTTCCGTCTGGTGAACACCAATGCGGATGCCACTGCGGCGGCCAATGGCCGCGTGCCGGGCGACTCCGAGGTGAAATACACCCGTGACGGCCAGCCGATCGTGCTGTACAAGCGCGTGATCCTGACCGGTGACCACATCACCGACTCCACTTCGAGCACAGACGAATACAACCAGCCGCAGGTTAACATCTCGCTGGACAGCGCCGGCGGCACGTCGATGTCCAACTTCACCAAGGACAACATCGGCAAGCCGATGGCGACCCTGTTCGTGGAGTATAAGGACAGCGGCAAGAAAGACGCCAACGGCCGTGCGGTGCTGGTGAAACAGGAAGAAGTGATCAACGTGGCGAACATTCAGTCGCGTCTGGGCAACAGCTTCCGCATCACCGGCATCGGCAACCCGAACGAAGCGCGTCAGCTTTCGCTGCTGCTGCGTGCGGGTGCGCTGATCGCGCCGATTCAGATCGTTGAAGAGCGCACCATCGGTCCAACCCTGGGTCAGCAGAACATTACTCAAGGTCTGGAAGCCTGTCTGTGGGGCCTGGTGGCGTCCATCGTCTTCATGGTGGTCTGGTACCGTAAGTTCGGCGTGATCGCCACCACGGCGCTGGTCGCCAACCTGGTGCTGATCGTCGGCGTGATGTCCCTGTTACCGGGGGCGACGCTGACCATGCCGGGTATTGCCGGGATCGTGTTGACGCTGGCGGTGGCGGTTGACGCCAACGTACTGATTAACGAACGTATCAAGGAGGAGCTGAAGAACGGCCGGTCCGTTCAGCAGGCGATCCATGAGGGCTATAAAGGCGCGTTCTCCAGTATCGTCGACGCCAACATCACCACCCTGATCACCGCGGTCATCCTGTACGCAGTGGGCACCGGTTCGATCAAAGGCTTTGCGATCACCACCGCTATCGGTGTGGCGACGTCCATGTTCACCGCGATTGTCGGTACCCGTGCCATCGTCAACCTGCTTTACGGCGGCAAACGCATTAACAAGCTGTCTATCTGAGGAGTGCGTTGTGGCACAGGATTATACTGTTGAGCAACTCAACTACGGCCGTAAAGTCTACGACTTTATGCGCTGGGACTATTTGGCCTTCGGCATCTCGTTGCTGCTGTTGGTCGCGTCGATCGTCACCATGTCGGTGCGCGGGTTTAACTGGGGTCTGGATTTCACCGGCGGTACGGTGATTGAAATCAACCTGGAGAAACCGGCTAACCTCGACCTGATGCGCGATACGCTGGAGAAGGCCGGGTTCCAGGATCCGATCATCCAGAACTTCGGCAGCAGCCGCGACGTGATGGTGCGCATGCCACCGGCGACCGGCACCGCAGGCCAGGAACTGGGCAACAAGGTGATCGGCGTGATCAACGACTCGGTGGATAAAAACGCCACCGTGAAGCGCATCGAGTTCGTCGGCCCGAGCGTGGGCAGCGAACTGGCGCAAACCGGCGGCATGGCGCTGCTGGTGGCGTTGATCTGTATCCTGATCTACGTCGGTTTCCGCTTCGAATGGCGCCTGGCGCTGGGGGCGGTTATCGCGCTGGCGCACGACGTGATCATCACGCTGGGCGTGCTGTCGCTGTTCCACATCGAGATTGACCTGACCATCGTCGCGTCCCTGATGTCGGTTATCGGTTACTCGCTGAACGACAGCATCGTGGTTTCCGACCGTATTCGTGAGAACTTCCGCAAGATCCGCCGCGGCACGCCTTACGAGATCATGAACGTGTCGTTGACCCAGACGCTGAGCCGTACGCTGATGACTTCCGGTACTACCCTGATGGTGGTGCTGATGCTGTACATCTTCGGTGGCGCGATGCTGCAAGGTTTCTCGCTGGCGATGTTGATCGGCGTGTCGATCGGTACCGTCTCCTCCATCTACGTCGCGTCCGCGCTGGCGTTGAAACTGGGGATGAAACGCGAGCACATGCTGCAGCAAAAAGTGGAAAAAGAGGGCGCGGATCAGCCTTCGATTCTGCCTTAACCGCCGCAGTATTCAGCGAAATGAGAAGGAGCGCCCATCGGCGCTCCTTTTTTTTGCTTTGGGTTTCAGCGTTGCTGCACCACCGCCGGTTGGGCGGTCGAAACCAGACTGTGCAGACGGATATAGCCCAATTGTTCCGGCGTCACGCCGCTGAAGCGCAGCTCAAAGTCCTGGCCGGGTTTCGGCAGCAGCGAATCGGCGCTGGCGATCGGTTGCGACAGCGCCTCGGCGGTCAGCGGCCGCCCGGTGGCGTCGTCCAGTTGGCCCCATTCCACCACCGCTTTGAACGGCGGCAGCGTGGCCTGTGAGAGGATGCGCACATGCAGCTGCGCCTGCGTGCCGTTGGCTTCGCTCTTGATGTGGCTCAGCGAAACGCTCAGCTCGCCGATGCCGCTCTGCAAACGGGCGGCGCTTCGGGCCGCCGGCAGCAGGTAGACGCCGTTGTCGGAGTGCTGATTGAGCATATTCTGCCGCTCCAGCGCGGTGGTTTGATCGGTCAGCACGCTCACTTTCTGGTTCAGCGCGGCGACCTGATGGCGCAGTTGAGGCACGGCGGCGTTGTGCGCGCAGCCTGCCAGCAACACGGCGGCGGCGGCGAGCAGGGCGATTTTGGGGTAACAGGTTGTCATGACGGCGATTTCCTATGCTGAATCTCCTGCTATCAGCTTAGTCCGCTCGGAGGGGAAAGTCATATCGGCGCCGCTTCCCGGCGGCGTGTCGCAACAAATGGCCGCCGCCCTTTGTTGTGGCTGCACTTCGGGGTAAACTGCGTTTATCTATAAAAACGTTTATCAGGACGTGTTATGCATTGCCCTTTCTGCGCCGCCGTTGATACCAAAGTCATTGATTCCCGCCTGGTGGGGGACGGTTCGCAAGTGCGCCGCCGCCGCCAGTGTCTGGTGTGCAATGAGCGCTTCACCACCTTCGAGGTGGCCGAGCTGGTGATGCCGCGAGTGATTAAAAGCGATGAGGTGCGCGAGCCGTTCAACGAAGACAAACTGCGCCGCGGCATGCTGAAAGCGCTGGAAAAGCGCCCGGTAAGCTCGGACGACGTGGAAAACGCCCTTAATCATATCAAATCCCAACTGCGCGCCACCGGCGAACGCGAAGTGCCGACCAAACTGGTGGGCAATCTGGTGATGGACGCGTTGAAAAAGCTGGATAAGGTCGCCTACATTCGCTTTGCGTCGGTGTACCGCAGCTTCGAGGACGTACGCGAGTTCGGCGAAGAGATTGCCCGCCTGCAAGACTAAAGGATCTTTCATGCATCACGACGAATTTTATATGGCGCGCGCCTTCGAACTGGCGCGCCTGGGGCGTTTCACCACCGCGCCCAATCCGAACGTCGGCTGCGTTATCGTGCGCGACGGCGAAATTGTCGGTGAAGGCTACCATCTGCGCGCCGGCGAGCCGCACGCGGAAGTGCACGCGCTGCGCATGGCGGGCGACAAGGCGCGCGGCGCCACCGCCTATGTGACGCTCGAGCCGTGCAGCCACCACGGCCGCACGCCGCCCTGCGCCGATGCGCTGGTGGCCGCCGGCGTGACGCGGGTGGTCGCGGCGATGCAAGATCCCAATCCGCAGGTGGCGGGGCGCGGGCTGTACAAGCTGCAGCAGGCCGGCGTCGAAGTCCGTCATGGCCTGATGCTGGCCGAGGCCGAAGCGGTCAACCTGGGCTTCCTCAAGCGCATGCGCACCGGTTTCCCTTACGTGCAGCTGAAGCTGGGCGCGTCGCTGGACGGCCGCACGGCGATGGCCACCGGCGAGAGCCAGTGGATCACCTCACCCGAAGCGCGTCAGGACGTGCAGCGCCTGCGCGCGCAGAGCGCCGCGATTCTCAGCACCAGCGCCACCGTGCTGGCGGACGATCCGTCGCTGACGGTGCGTTGGGATGAGCTGGACGCCGAGACGCAGCGCCTCTATCCGCGCGAAAATCTGCGCCAGCCGCTGCGCATCCTGCTCGACAGCCAAAATCGCATCACCCCGCAGCACCGCGTGGTGCAGCAGCCGGGCGCTACCTGGCTGGCGCGCCTGCAGGCGGATGAACAGGCCTGGCCGCAAGAGGTCGAACAGTTTATCTGCCCGGCGCACGGCGGCGGCATTGATCTGGTGATGATGATGATGCTGTTGGCCAAGCGCCAGGTGAATTCAATCTGGGTAGAGGCGGGCGCAATGCTGGCCGGTGCGCTGCTGCAGGCCGGCCTGGTGGATGAGCTCATTTTGTACATCGCGCCGAAACTGTTGGGCGATAATGGCCGTGGCCTGTGTCATCTGCCGGGCCTGGAACGGCTGGCCGACGCGCCGGAATTCGTCTTTAGCGACGTGCGCCAGGTCGGCCCCGATCTGCGTTTGCGCCTGCGGGCGAAACACTGAATCTCGCGCCCGCGCGCCGGTTTTACAAAAGCGCCGCGCAGGCGATGAAAGAATATGATAGAATCCGCCCCCCTGCGGGGTATTGAACCCATTTTTAAGGAAAGCCCATGAAAGTTATCGAAGGTGTTGTTGCTACTCCAAATGCCCGTGTGGCGATCGCAATTGCACGTTTTAACAATTTCATCAACGACAGCCTGCTGGAAGGCGCCATCGACGCGCTGAAACGCATTGGTCAGGTTGCTGACGACAACATCACCGTTGTCTGGGTCCCGGGCGCTTACGAGCTGCCGCTGACGGCGAGCGTATTGGCCAAAACCGGCAAATACGACGCGGTTATCGCGCTGGGCACCGTTATCCGCGGGGGCACCGCGCACTTCGAATATGTGGCGGGCGAAGCCAGCTCCGGCATTGGCAACGTTGCGATGAATGCCGAAATCCCGGTTGCCTTTGGCGTGCTGACCACCGAAAGCATCGAACAGGCGATCGAACGCGCCGGCACCAAAGCGGGCAACAAGGGCGCTGAAGCCGCGTTGACCGCACTTGAAATGATTAATGTTATCAAAGCTATTAAAGCCTGAATTTAGTTAAGGGGAATTCCGTGAAACCTGCTGCTCGTCGCCGCGCTCGTGAGTGCGCTGTTCAAGCGCTTTACTCTTGGCAGTTGTCTAAAAACGACCTTGCCGATGTTGAACACCAGTTCCTGACGGAGCAGGATGTCAAAGATGTTGACGTCGCCTATTTTCGCGAGTTGCTGTCCGGCGCGGCAGTGAATGCAGGTATGCTGGACGAACTGATGGCGCCATACCTGTCGCGTCAGCTCGAAGAGCTGGGCCAGGTGGAGCGCGCGGTGCTGCGCGTCGCGCTGTTTGAACTGAAGATGCGCGAGGATGTCCCTTACAAAGTGGCGATCAACGAAGCGATCGAGCTGGCGAAAACCTTCGGCGCGGAAGACAGCCACAAGTTTGTGAACGGGGTGCTGGATAAAGTGGCGCCAACCCTTCGCAAGAAAAAGTAAAACATTAAGGCCGGCATTCCCGGCCTTAATTTCTTCTCGTGGAATATCGATATGGCATGCGGCGAATTTGACCTCATTGCCCGCTATTTTGACCGGTTTAAGCGCGTGCGCCGGGATGTACAGTTGGGCATTGGAGATGACTGCGCACTGCTGGCAGTGCCGGAAAAACAGCTGGTGGCCGTCAGTACCGATACATTGGTGGCGGGCGTGCACTTCTTGCCGGATATCGATCCGGCCGATCTCGGTTATAAAGCGCTGGCGGTCAATCTGAGCGATCTGGCGGCGATGGGCGCCGATCCGGCGTGGCTCTCGCTGGCCCTGACCCTGCCGGAGGTGAACGAACCCTGGCTGAAGGCCTTCAGCGACAGCCTGTTTGATCAGCTCAACTATTACGGCATGCAGCTGATCGGCGGCGATACCACGCGCGGCCCGCTGAGCATGACGTTGACCATTCAGGGTTTGATCCCGGCCGGCCGGGCGTTGACCCGCAGCGGCGCGCGCATCGGCGACTGGATCTACGTGACCGGCACGCTGGGCGACAGCGCCGCCGGTCTGGCGATCCTGCAGGATCGCCTGGCGGTGCCGGATGCGGCGGCGCGCGATTACCTGCTCGCTCGCCATCTGCGGCCGCAGCCGCGGGTGCTGCAGGGGCAGGCGCTGCGGGATCTGGCCAGCTCGGCGATCGACATCTCCGACGGCCTGATTTCCGATCTGAAACACATCCTGAAGGCCAGCGACTGCGGGGCACGCATCGTGCTGGACGAGCTGCCGATGTCGCAGGCGCTGAGCAGCCACACCGACGCCGAGCAGGCGCTGCGCTGGGCGCTGGCGGGCGGCGAAGATTACGAGCTGTGCTTCACCGTGCCGGAGATCAACCGCGGCGCGCTGGAAGTGGCGCTGAGCCACCTCGGCGCCGACTACACCTGCATCGGCCAAATTGGTCCGCTGTCTGAAGGCATCCGCTATTATCGCGACGACGAAGCGGTAGAGCTGGACTGGGCCGGGTTCGATCATTTCAATGCGGAGCCGGGCACCCATGGATGAAGCCAAACGTCGGCTGCGGATGAGCAATCCGTGGCACCTGCTGGCCACCGGTTTTGGCAGCGGTTTGTCGCCGGTGATGCCGGGCACCATGGGATCGCTGGCGGCGATCCCGTTCTGGCTGCTGCTGATCCAGCTGCCGTGGCAGCTCTACTCGTTGGCGGTGATGTTCAGCATCTGTATCGGCGTCTATATTTGCCACCTCACGGCAAAAGACATGAAGGTGCACGATCACGGCAGTATCGTCTGGGATGAGTTCGTCGGCATGTGGATCACGCTGATGGCGCTGCCGATCAACGACTGGCGCTGGGTCGCCGCCGGTTTCGTCATCTTCCGCATTCTGGATATGTGGAAGCCGTGGCCGATCCGCTGGTTCGACCGCAACGTGCATGGCGGCATGGGCATCATGGTCGACGATATCATCGCCGGCGTGCTGTCCGCCGGCATCATCTACCTGATTGGCCACCACTGGCCTATCGGGCTGTTCTGACAGACGGGCGCGCTTCTTCGCGCCCGCTTCTCTTTATTCAAACCCTGTCACCCGGTGCGGCACGTAGGCCGTCTCCAGTTCCGCCACCTCTTGTGGCGACAAACTCAAATCGACCGCGGCGATGGCGTCATCCAACTGCTCGCTGCGTGAAGCACCGACGATCGGCGCGCTGACCGTCGGTTTGTTCAGCAGCCAGGCCAGCGCGATCTGCGCGCGTGAAACGCCACGTTCGTCGGCGAGGCTGGCGACGCGCTCGGCGATGATGGCGTCGATGCCTTCAGTGTCCTCGTACAGGCTCTTGCCGAACTGGTCGGAGACCAGCCGCGCGGTGGTTTCGCCCCAGGGGCGGGTCAGGCGGCCGCGCGCCAGCGGGCTCCACGGCAGCACGGCGATGCCTTCGGCGGCGCACAGCGGGTGCATCTCGCGTTCTTCTTCGCGCTGGATCAGGTTGTATTGATCCTGCATGCTGACAAAGCGCGTCCAGCCGTGCAGATCGGCGGTATACAGCGCTTTGGCGAACTGCCAGGCGTACATCGAGGAGGCGCCGATGTATCGCGCTTTACCGGCTTTCACCACGTCGTGCAGCGCTTCCAGCGTCTCTTCCAGCGGCGTTTCGTAATCCCAGCGATGGATCTGCAGCAAATCGACATAGTCGGTGCCCAGACGCCGCAGGCTGTCGTCGATGGACTGCATGATCTTGGCGCGCGACAAACCGCGCTCCAGGTTGCTCAGCGGGAAATAGACCTTGGTGGCGATCACCACGTCCTCGCGGCGCGCATAGTCGCGCAGCGCCCGACCGAGGATCTCCTCGCTGCTGCCGTCGGAATAGCTGTTGGCGGTGTCGAAAAAGTTGATGCCCGCTTCCAGCGCCTGTTTCAGCAGCGGGCGGCTGCTCTCTTCCGGCAACGTCCAGGCGTGATTGCCGCGATTCGGTTCGCCGTAGGTCATGCAACCCAGGCAGATGCGCGAAACGTTCAGATCGGTGTTGCCCAGTTTCAGGTACTTCATGTTTGCCTCCCATTCACAGCTCAGACAGTAACTGTAGCGCGGATCCCGGAGGGCGGAAACGAAAACGCCTCCGAGAGCGGAGGCGTTTTTTCAGGCGCGGGGGTGATTACTGCGCCAGCCAGGTTTCGATTTGGCGCTGAATGCCGGCGGCGTCCAGCCCCAGATCGGCGCGCAGCTCTTCCTGGCTGCCCTGCGAGACGAAGCTGTCAGGCAGACCGAGGTTCAGCACCGGCACCGGCCGGCGTTTGGCCATCAGCAGTTCGTTGACGCCGCTGCCGGCGCCGCCCATGATGGCGTTCTCTTCCAGCGTCACCAGCGTTTCATGGCTGGCGGCCAGTTCGAGCACCAACTGCTCGTCCAGCGGCTTGACGAAGCGCATGTCGACCAGCGTGGCGTTGAGCGCTTCCGCCGCTTGCGCGGCCTCCGGCAGCAGAGTGCCGAAGTTGAGAATGGCGATCTTTTCCCCCTGGCGGCGCACCACGCCTTTGCCGATCGGCAGCATGTTGAGCGGCTCCAGCGCCGCGCCGGTGCCGGTGCCGCGCGGATAGCGCACGGCGCTCGGGCCGGCATTGTAGTGATAGCCGGTATACAGCATCTGGCGGCATTCGTTTTCGTCGCTCGGCGTCATGATCACCATGGTCGGGATGCAGCGCATGAACGACAGATCGAACGCACCCTGGTGGGTCTGGCCATCGGCGCCGACGATGCCGCCGCGATCGATGGCGAACATCACCGGCAGGTTTTGGATCGCCACGTCGTGGATCAGTTGGTCGTAGGCGCGTTGCAGGAAGGTGGAATAGATCGCCACCACCGGCTTGTAGCCGCCGATCGCCAGCCCGGCGGCGAAGGTGACCGCGTGCTGCTCGGCGATCGCCACATCAAAATATTGCTGCGGGTAGTCGCGGGAGAACTGCACCATGCCGGAGCCTTCGCGCATCGCCGGCGTGATCGCCATCAGCGAGCTGTCTTTGGCGGCGGTTTCACACAGCCAGTCGCCGAAGATTTTCGAATAGGTCGGCAGACCGCCGGCGCTTTTCGGCAGCGTGCCGCTGGCGGGATCGAACTTCGGCACCGCGTGGAAGCTGATCGGATCCTTTTCCGCCGGCGCGTAGCCACGGCCTTTCTTGGTCATGATGTGCAACAGCTGCGGGCCTTTCAGATCGCGCATGTTTTTCAACGTGGCGACCAGCCCCTGCACGTCGTGCCCGTCTACCGGGCCGATGTAGTTGAAGCCCAGCTCTTCGAACAGCGTGCCCGGCACCACCATGCCTTTCAGGTGCTCTTCGGTACGTTTCACCAGCTCCTTGATCGGCGGCACGCCGGCCAGCACTTTCTTGCCGCCTTCGCGCAGGGTGGAGTAAAGCTTGCCGGACAGCAGCTGCGCCAGATGGTTGTTCAGCGCGCCGACGTTTTCCGAGATCGACATCTCGTTGTCGTTCAGCACCACCAGCATGTCCGGATTGATGTCGCCGGCGTGGTTCATCGCTTCGAACGCCATGCCGGCGGTGATGGCGCCATCGCCGATCACGCACACCGTGCGGCGGCCTTTGCCTTCACGCTCCGCCGCCACCGCCATGCCGAGGCCGGCGCTGATCGAGGTTGACGAATGGCCGACCGACAGCACGTCGTATTCGCTTTCGGCGCGCCATGGGAAGGGGTGCAAGCCGTTCTTTTGCCGGATAGTGGCGATCCGGTCGCGGCGACCGGTCAGAATTTTGTGCGGGTAGGCCTGGTGGCCGACGTCCCACACCAGATGATCGAACGGCGTGTTGTAGACGAAATGCAACGCCACCGTCAGTTCGACGGTACCCAGCCCGGAGGCAAAGTGGCCGCTGGAGCGGCTGACGCTGTTCAGCAGATATTGCCGCAGCTCATCGCACAGCTTCGGCAAGCTCTCTTTGGGCAGTGAGCGGAGTTCCTCGGGGTTTTCCGCTAGCGCCAGGGTTGGGTATTTGGCTATATCAAGACTCATTCGATACTCATATCAGAGGAGTTAACGTCATACGTTAATTGTCGCGTTCAATAATGAAGCTGGCTAACGCTCGCAATGGCGCTGTGTTGTAAGATTGCGCTGCCAAAGTGTCTAATGCAGCTAATGCTTCCTGATAGAGATCCCACGCTTTTGCTTTCGCGCTGTCAAGCCCGAGCAACGCCGGGTAGGTACTCTTTCCGTGTTGTTGGTCCGCTCCCTGGCGCTTGCCGATCTTTTCAGTCTCGCCGACAACGTCCAAAATGTCATCCTGCACCTGGAACGCCAGGCCAACCGCGGCGGCATATCGATCCAGCTGCGGCAGCGCCGCTCGCCCGGCTTCGCCGGCGCTCAGCGCGCCCAGGCGCACCGCCGCGCGGATCAGCGCGCCGGTTTTGTGGCGGTGGATCTGTTCCAGCGCCTGCAGATCGACGCGCTTGCCTTCAGCTTCCAGATCCAGCGATTGGCCGCCGCACATGCCGGCTACGCCGCTGGCGGTCGCCAGTTCGGAAACCATCGCTAGCCGATCGCGCAGCGCCACGTCAGGCATCTCGGCATCGGCCAGGATCGAAAACGCCAGCGTTTGCAGCGCATCGCCGGCCAGGATCGCGTTGGCTTCACCGAATTTAATGTGGCAGGTCGGCTGGCCGCGGCGCAGATCGTCGTCGTCCATCGCCGGCAGATCGTCATGGATCAGCGAGTAGGCGTGAATGCATTCCACCGCCGCCGCCGGCGCGTCCAGGTTGGCCAGCGACACGCCGAACATCTGGCCGGTGGTGTACACCAAGAACGGGCGCAGGCGCTTGCCGCCCAGCAAGGCGCCATGACGCATCGCCGCCACCATGTTGCCGTCGTTGAACGGCAGCGGGGCGATGAAGTCCAGCAGCGCGCGATCGGCGCGCTGGCGGAAAATCTGCAGTTGATCGGCAAAAGCGGCCGATGGGGCGATCTCAGACATGTCGGTTACTCGGCATCCGGTGTGAAAGGCGCCAGCGCCGCATCGTCGGCGCTGTCGTTAAGAAGTATCTGCACACGCTGTTCCGCCTGTTGCAGTTTCTGCTGGCCTTGGCGCGCCAGCTGCACGCCGCGTTCGAATTCGTTCAGCGCGTCTTCCAGCGGCAGTTCGCCCGACTCCAGACGCGTCACGATGCTTTCCAGCTCGCCAAGGGCGCTTTCAAAGCTGGCTGTTTGCTCTGTACTGGCTGATTGTGCTGGTTTTTTCGGCATAATTTTCTTTTTACGTCATCATGTGAACCGTGGCGCCAGAGCCTATCCTAGCGGATCTTGATTAGCAAATCATGGCGCTCATGTGTGGTTTTGTGCGCAGAGCGCGGCGATATGGTGATATACTCCGCGCCGTAATTCTTATCTGACAACAAAGACCGCCATGAAGTTTATCATTAAATTGTTCCCGGAAATCACCATCAAGAGCCAATCTGTGCGCTTGCGCTTTATCAAGATTCTCTCGACCAATATTCGCAACGTCCTGAAGCAGTATGATGAAACGCTGGCGGTCGTCCGTCACTGGGATCATATCGAAGTTCGCGCCAAAGATGAAAACCAGCGGCCGATCATCGCCGACGCGCTGACGCGCATTCCCGGCATCCACCATATTCTGGAAGTGGAAGATCGCGCTTATACCGACATCCACCACATCTTCGAGCAGACACTGGAAGCCTACCGCGCCCAGCTGGAAGGCAAAACCTTCTGCGTGCGCGTCAAGCGCCGCGGCAAGCAGGCGTTCAATTCGCAGGACGTGGAGCGTTACGTCGGCGGCGGCCTGAACCAGCATATCGAGAGCGCGCGCGTTAACCTGACCCGCCCGCAGGTCACGGTAAATCTGGAGATTGAAGACGACAAGCTGATGCTGGTCAAACGCCGCCTCGAAGGCATCGGCGGTTACCCGGTCGGCACCCAGGAAGACGTGATGTCGCTGATTTCCGGCGGTTTCGATTCGGGTGTGTCCAGCTACATGCTGATGCGTCGCGGCTGCCGCGTGCACTTCTGCTTCTTCAATCTGGGCGGCGCCGCGCACGAGATCGGCGTGAAGCAGGTGGCGCACTACCTGTGGAACCGCTTCGCCAGCTCGCACAAGGTGCGCTTCGTCGCCATTGACTTCGAGCCGGTGGTGGGCGAGATCCTGGAGAAGGTCGACGATGGCCAGATGGGCGTGGTGCTCAAGCGCATGATGGTGCGCGCCGCTTCGCAAGTGGCCGAACGCTATGGCGTGCAGGCGCTGGTGACCGGCGAAGCGTTGGGGCAGGTCTCCAGCCAGACGCTGACCAACCTGCGCCTGATCGATAACGCGTCCGACACCCTGATCCTGCGTCCGCTGATCTCGCACGATAAAGAGCACATCATCAAACTGGCGCGTGAAATCGGCACCGAAGACTTCGCCAAAACCATGCCGGAATACTGCGGCGTGATTTCGAAGAGCCCGACGGTAAAAGCCGTCAAGGCCAAGATCGAAGAGGAAGAGAGCCACTTCGATTTCAGCATTCTCGATCGGGTGGTGAGCGAAGCGAAGAACGTCGATATTCGCTCCATCGCCGAGCAGGCGCAGGAGCAGGTGACCGAGGTAGAAACCGTTGCGGCCTTCGGCGCCGATGAGGTGATCCTGGATATCCGCTCCAACGACGAGCAGGAAGAGAAGCCGCTGCAGCTGGAACAGGTTGAAGTGAAAGCGTTGCCGTTCTACAAGCTGAGCACCCAATTCGGCGATCTGGACCAAAGCAAAACCTACCTGCTGTACTGCGAGCGCGGCGTGATGAGCCGTCTGCAGGCGTTGTACCTGCTGGAGCAGGGCTTCAGCAACGTGAAGGTTTATCGCCCGTAACGCGCGTAGCGCCATAAACGAGAAGGGCTGAACCGATGTTCAGCCCTTTTTTATCGGCAAGCCGCTCAGTCGCGGAAATCGTACATTCCCGGGATCAGCACCAGCTGCGCGGCGATCTCCGCCGCTTTGGCCTTGCCGAGCAGCAAGTCTATCAGCTTCAGCGCGAACTCCATCGCGGTGCCCGGCCCCTGGCTGGTGAGCAGGTTGACGCGTGCGTCGTACACCACGCGGCGCTCCATCCATTTATCCGCCGGTATCCGATCTTTCAAACCCGGGAAACCGGTCATGTTGCCGATCGGGAACAGATCGTGGTGCTGCAACACCAGCGCCGGGGCCGCGCAGATGGCGGCAACGATGTGGCCCTGCAGATGCATCTGCCGCACTTTTTCCACCAGCAACGGGCTGTCGCGGAAGCATTCTGCGCCTTTCAGGCCGCCGGGCAGCACGATGGCGTCGAAAGGCTCATCGACGATCGCCACCAGCGGCGCATCGGCCAGCAGTTTGACGCCGCGTGAACAGACGATAGTCAGCTCGCCGTCGCCGGCGACGCTGGCGGTAGTGACTTTTACGCCCGCCCGCACCAGCAGATCGATGGTGGTGACGGCTTCGGTTTCTTCGCTACCAGGTGCCAGGCAAACCAGCGCCGATACGCTCATATTCATTTTCCTTTCGTTTAATCAATTCAAACAGCCGCGCATTCTCCGGCAGCGTGAGGCCGTGGCTGCGCGCGCGGCGCAGCAGGTAGCCGGTGATGTAGTCGATCTCGGTGTGTCGCTGGCTGCGGATATCCTGCAGCATCGACGAAACGTTGTCGGCGGTGCTGTGGATCACGTCCATCACATATTGCATCAGGCCTTCGCAGGAGGTGTGGTAGCCCTCCATCGCCATCACGCTGGCGACTTCACGACACAGCGCTTCGATTTGCTCCGGGTAGCGCTGCAGATCGCCGTTGCGACAGCCGTACAGCGCCGTCAGCGGGTTGATCACGCAGTTGACCGCCAGCTTGCGCCAGTTGGCCGAGGCGATATTGTTGTGCCAGGCAACGTCAGGCAAAGCCTGATGCAGCACTTCCGCCAGGTGGCTGAGGTGCTGGGCGGCCGGCGAGGTTGGGCCGATGTGGGTGATGCCGGTGGCGACGTGGATAATGGTGCTGCCTTCGTGGCGCGCGGCGTGGGTGGTGGTGCCCTGCAGGATGGGCTGGCCGTTTGGCGGCAGTTCCTCCTGGGTGCCCATGCCGTTATGCAACAGCAAAATGGCGCACTGAGGGTTCAGCTTCGGCAGCAGCGCGCTGACCGCACTGGATACCTGCCAGGCTTTCAGCGTCACCAGCAGCAACTCGCTCTGCGCGAGGTGCTCAGGATCGTTGGTGGGCAAATTGCGATTAAACGAGACGCCTTCCGGCTCGATCACGTTCACGGCGCAAAAAGGCTGCGGCACTCTTAGCCATCCCTGTACATCGTGGCCCTGCTGATACAGCCGGGAGAGCCACAGTTGTCCGAGCGCGCCGCAACCAAGAATGGTTATTTTCATTCAGTCTCCTTGGAAACACGGGAATACCGCTCAATTACCGTGATTTAACTATAGGCTTTATGGCAGCCTGAAGCGCTATCCCTGCGTGCGTTCAGCAGATTTTGTCTGAGGCGGCAAAGCGGTTATCATGCTCGGCATCAAAATCGCCTAAGCTATTAGGCACTCATTCAGGAGGAAGAAGTATGCCATCTTTCGACATCGTTTCCGAAATTGATATGCAGGAAGTGCGTAACGCCGTTGAGAACGCCACCCGCGATCTCGGCACCCGCTGGGATTTTCGCAACGTGCCGGCCAGCTTTGAGCTAAACGAGAAAAACCAAAGCATTAAGGTTGCCACCGAGTCTGATTTTCAGGTGCAGCAGCTGCTCGACATTCTGCGCGAAAAGCTGAGCAAGCGCAGCATCGACGGCGCCGCGCTGGAGATCCCGGAAGAGTTTACCCACAGCGGTAAAACCTACAGCGTGGAAGCCAAGCTGAAGCAGGGGATTGAAACCTCTGTAGCGAAGAAAATCGTCAAGCTGATCAAAGACAGCAAGCTGAAGGTGCAGGCGCAGATCCAGGGCGAAGAAGTGCGGGTGACCGGCAAATCACGCGACGACTTGCAGAGCGTGATGGCGCTGGTGCGCGGCGGCGATCTGGGGCAGCCGTTCCAGTTCAAGAACTTCCGCGATTAATCTCTACGGGGCCGGCATTGCCGGCCCCGTTTCTTTACAGCGAATTGACCAGCGCTTCCAACTGACCGCGATTGGTCTGCTTGGTGTCCACCTTGACGTAGGCGCTGCGCTCTTCCGGCACCACGATCGCCTCGGCCACGCCGGGCTGCGCCTTCAGGCGGCTTTCCAGCGCCGAATCCTTCACCGCCAGTTCCGACAGCGTAATGCGCAGGCTGCTGACATACGGCGGCTCTTTCATGGTGCTGCTGACCAGGAACCAGACGGCGGCCAACACGGCACCAGCGATAAACACCAAGCCTGCCCCCTGCAAACCGTACAGCCAGCCGCCGAGGCTGCCGCCGATCGCCACGCCGATAAACTGGCTGGTGGAGTAGACCCCCATCGCGGTGCCTTTGTAGCCGGCCGGTGACTCTTTGCTGATCAGCGAAGGCAGAATGGCTTCCATCACGTTAAAGGCCATAAAGAACAGCTGTACGCCGGCGATGATGCCCCACAGGTGCGCGCCGGAGAGCCACAGCAGCACTTCGGCGCAAAACAGCACCGCCACGCAGCCCATAAACACCTGCTTCATGCGGCGATACTTTTCGGCATAGATGATGAACGGCACTACGGCGGCGAACGACACCAGCATGGTCACCAGGTAGACGATCCAGTGTTCGCTGGCCGCCAGCCCGGCTTTCTCCATCGCCAGCGGCAGCGCCACGAAGCTCGACATCAGCAGGATATGCAGGCACATGATGCCGACGTTGAGCTTCAGCAGGCGCGAGTTGCTCAGCACTTTGCGGAAGCTGCCGCGCACGATGCTGGACTCGCGGTTCAACAGATGGGTATCGGCGGAAGGCACTACTGCCAGAGTGATGACGATGCCGGCCAGCGCCAGCACGGCGATCATCCAGAACAACGCATGTAAGCCAAAGGCATGAGTGATGATAGGGCCCAGAACCATGGCGATGGCGAAGGTGATACCGAAGCTGACGCCGATGAACGCCATCGCTTTGGTGCGGTTCTGCTCGCGGGTCAGATCGGAGAGCAGCGCCATTACCGCGGCGGCGATGGCGCCGGAGCCTTGCAACGCGCGGCCGAGGATCACGCCCCAGATAGAGTCAGTGACCGCGGCGATCACGCTGCCGAGGGCAAAAATCAGCAGGCCGCCGACGATCAGCGGCTTGCGGCCGATGCGATCGGACACAAGGCCGAACGGGATCTGAAACACCGCCTGCGCCAGGCCGTAGATGCCGATGGCGATGCCGATAAGCGCTTCGCTGGCGCCGTTGAGCGCCATGCCGTAGGTGGTCAGCACCGGCAATACCATAAACATGCCGAGCATGCGCAGGGAGAATACGGTGCCCAATCCCCAGGTAGCGCGGCGCTCCTGCGGGGTCATTGAATTATCGTTCACATCAAACCTCGGTAAAAACCATGCCATCAGACGTTGAGACAGCGCCTGATGGCATGATTTCTGTAAAGCTGCGTCATTTTAGTGTGCGGGGCAGGGGGGGTAAATCGAATGTTGTTTAACAGATATTACAGTTTGGCCGCTTTTCGGCGTGACAAATAAAATGGGCCGCAAAAGCGGCCCATTCACAGATGATTTGGCTTACCAAACGTAGGTCACCAGCGCTTCAGGCGCCGCCGTGGCGCTGAAGTCGATCGACATCATCACGCTCAGCGAGGTGATGGCGACGATGGAGAACACGAACAGTTTACGCGCCCAGACACTGTCGTTTTCGGTCTTGTAACCGCGCAGCGCCATGCCCAGCCACCATACGCTCACCGCCGCAGCGACGATCAGGTACTTGTAGCCGGCATAACCTACCAGGGTCAGCATCAGCGTGGCGATCATAAATGCCAGGATGTAGACCGTGATGTGGTTCTTGGCGACGGAAATGCCTTTCACCACCGGCAGCACCGGAATGTTGGCCGCCTGGTAATCTTTAAAGCGGAAGATAGCGATCGCATAAGAATGCGGCATCTGCCACAGGCTAAAGATAGCCAGCAGGATCAACGCGCCGGCGTCGAACTCGTTGGTCACCGCGCAGTAGCCGATAACCGGCGGCGCGGCGCCCGACAGGCTGCCGATCAGCGTGCCGTAGACCGAATGGCGTTTCATGTACAGGCTGTAAACGCCGACATAAACCACGAAGCCCATCACCGCCAGCCACATGGCAAGCGGGTTGGCCGCGATATACAGCAACGCGAAGCCCGCAATACCCAACACGGTCGCATAAACCAGGGTGACACTCGGCGCGATCAGGCCTTTTACCAGCACCCGATTCTTCGTTCTCTCCATTTTCTTGTCGATGTCGCGGTCGATGTAGTTGTTAAACACACAGCCCGACGCGACCACCAACGAGACACCCACCAGGGTGGCGAGAAACAGGGGATAGTCGATGCTCCCTTTGGAAGCGAGCAGGAATCCCCCAACGACAGAAATTAAATTGCCGAAAATAATTCCTGGTTTAGTGACTTGCAGGTATTGCTTAATCATCACGTGCAGCTCAGCTCTTAATCGACCATCATATTGATGTTGAGGTTGTACATAATCCAGAGTGAACCTACAACAACGATACCGATGATCATAGCGGTGAACAGCAATGCCACCAGGTTCCAGCGCTCTTCCGATGAGGTGTTCATGTGCAGGAAGTAAACCAGGTGAACAATCACCTGGATAACCGCCATACCGACAACAACCGCCAGGATGGTGGAATGAGAGGCGGAGCCGTTCATTACCATCGCAAATGGAATTACCGTCAGGATGATCGACAGGATAAAGCCGATCAGGTATGACTTCACGCTGCCGTGGCTTGCGCCGCCGTGAGAGGTTTCATGGGATGAATGGCTCATTACATAACCCCCAGCAGGTAGACAACGGTAAATACGCAGATCCAGACCACGTCCAGGAAGTGCCAGAACAGGCTCAGGCACATCAGGCGGGTTTTGTTGGTCGCGGTCAGGCCGAACTTGCTCACCTGAATCATCAGCACGATGATCCAAATCAGGCCGGAAGTCACGTGCAGACCGTGGGTGCCGACCAGCGCGAAGAAGCTGGACAGGAACGCGCTGCGATCCGGACCGAAGCCTTCGGCGATCAGGTGATGGAATTCATAGATTTCCATCGCCACGAAGCCCAGACCAAACAGGAAGGTCAGGAACAACCAGGTGTTTACACCGCCAACTTTACCTTTGTTCATGGCGATCATCGCCATGCCGTAGGTGATGGAGCTGAACAGCAGCAGGAAAGTTTCGACCAGGACAAACTTCAGGTCGAAGATGTCTTTGCCTGAGGGACCGCCAGCGGTCCCGTTCACCAGGACTGCATAAGTCGCGAACAAGCTCGCAAACAAAATACAGTCGCTCATCAGGTAGATCCAGAATCCGAAGACTTTGGTCTCTCCCGCGTCGTGGTGCCCATGCTCTGCATGGGCTGCGTTATGATTGGTCAGAGTTTCAGTTGACATGGTTCACGCCTGCTTTACGGATTTGTTCGTAGTGTTGGTTCTCAATGCGCTCGATTTCATCAACCTGCACATAGTAGTCAACATCGTGATCGAAGCTCTTGCCGATCCAGACAACGATCATACCGATGAAGCCGGCCAGAGCCATCCACCAGATTTCCCAAATCATTGCGAAACCGAATACCAGGCTGAAGAAGGCGATGATAACGCCGGCGCCGGTGTTCTTAGGCATATGAATCGGTTCGTATTTAGCCGGTTTCTTATACGCTTCGCCTTTTTCTTTCATGTCCCAGAATTCATCACGGTCATGAATCTGCGGCACTACGGCAAAGTTATAGAACGGCGGTGGAGACGAGGTTGACCACTCCAGAGTACGAGCACCCCATGGGTCACCGGTCAGATCGCGGTTCTGTTCGCGGTCACGGATACTGACGAAGATCTGGGTCAGCTGGCACAGGATGCCGCAGGCGATCAGCGCCGCACCGCCGGCTGCAACCAGCAGCAGAGGGTGGAACTCAGGGTTGATGTTCTGGCTGATACGACGGGTCATGCCCATAAAGCCCAATGCGTACAGCGGCATGAAGGCGGTGAAGAAGCCGATGATCCAGAACCAGAACGCGCGGATGCCCCATTTTTCGTTCAGCGTGAAGCCGAAGGATTTCGGGAACCAGTAGGTCAGGCCCGCGAAGCAACCGAACACCACGCCGCCGATGATGACGTTGTGGAAGTGAGCGATCAGGAACAGGCTGTTGTGCAGCACGAAGTTCGCGCCCGGCACCGCCAGCAGAACGCCGGTCATACCACCCACGGAGAAGGTGATGATGAAGCCAACGGTCCACAGCATCGCGGAGTTGAGCTTGATACGGCCCTGATACATGGTGAACAGCCAGTTGAAGATTTTCACCCCGGTCGGGATGGAAATGATCATGGTGGCGATACCGAAGAAGGCGTTAACGTTCGCGCCGGACCCCATGGTGAAGAAGTGGTGCAGCCAGACGATGAACGACAGAACGGTGATCGCGATGGTTGCCCATACCAGTGAGGTATAGCCGAACAGGCGTTTTCTGGAGAAGGTCGCGGTGACTTCGGAGAACACGCCGAACACCGGCAGAACCAGGATATACACCTCTGGGTGACCCCAGGCCCAAATCAGGTTGATGTACATCATCATGTTGCCGCCCATATCATTGGTGAAGAAATGGGTGCCCAGATAGCGATCCAGGGTCAGCAGCGCGATGGTGACGGTCAGAATTGGGAAAGAAACGATGATCAGGACGTTAGTACACAACGCCGCCCAGGTGAACACCGGCATCTTCATCATAGGCATGCCAGGGGCACGCATCTTCAGAATGGTGGCGAAGAAGTTCACGCCGGTCAGCAGGGTACCCAGACCGGAAATCTGCAGACTCCAGATCCAGTAATCGACCCCGACGCCAGGACTGTACTCTTTACCCGACAGCGGCGGATACGCCAGCCAACCGGTCTGAGCGAATTCACCGACCCCCAGGGAGATGTTGATCAGCACAACGCCCACCACGAAGAACCAGAAGCTCAGGGAGTTCAGGAACGGGAAGGCGACGTCACGCGCACCGATTTGCAGCGGCACCACGACGTTCATCAGGCCGACCACGAAAGGCATCGCCATGAAGAAGATCATGATAACGCCGTGCGCGGTGAAGATCTGGTCGTAGTGGTGCGGCGGCAGGAACCCGGCTTCGCCGGCGGACGCCAACGCCTGCTGGCTACGCATCATGATGGCGTCGGCGAAGCCGCGCAGCAGCATGACCATCGCCACGATGATGTACATGATACCAATTTTTTTATGGTCGACCGAAGTCAGCCATTCGCTCCACAGCCACTTCCATTTGCCGAAATACGTCAGCAGCGCCAGCACTGCCAGGCCCCCGACAATAATTGCGGCTACGGTGACCATGATGATCGGTTCGTGGTACGGAACCGCATCAAGTGTTAATTTTCCCAACATCAGTTATTCCTCGGCTCCGGCGTGAGCAGCATGTTCACCCATGTCCATACCTTGGCTCATGTCCATGCCTTCGTGCGCGCCAGCGCCCTTGTGCATATCCATGTCGCCCATGAATTTGGCAATTGTTTCTTTGAACAAATTCGGTTTGACAGCGGCAAAGTACTCAACCGGGTTGTTTTCACTCGGCTCTGCCAGTTTGTTAAAGTCGTCGGTGGTGTTCAGGTTTTTAGACGATGCCTTCACCTTGGCCACCCACTGATCGAAGTCGCCTTCGGTCGGGGTAACGATCGCGGTGAATTTCATACCGGAGAAGCCTGCGCCGCTGTAGCTGCTGGAGATACCTTTGTAGGCACCGGCTTCGTTGCCGATCAGGTGCAGTTTGGTCTGCATGCCGGCCATCGCATAAATCTGTCCACCCAACTGCGGGATAAAGAACGAGTTCATTACCGAGTTAGAGGTGATCTTGAATTCGACTGGAACATCTTTCGGGAAAGCCAGCTCATTAACGGTCGCAATGCCTTGTTCCGGGTAGATGAACAGCCATTTCCAGTCGAGCGACACCACTTCGATCGTCATCGGCTTCTTGTCAGTGACAATCGGCTTGAACGGATCGAGTTCGTGGGTGGTCTTCCAGGTAATGGTGCCAAGGATGGCGATGATAATGATAGGAATGGTCCAGACGACCGCTTCGATCTTGTTGGAGTGGGCCCAGTTCGGACTGTACTTGGCGTCTTTGTTGGAAGCGCGATACTTCCAGGCAAAGGCGAACGCCATGAAGATAACTGGCACCACTACGATCAACATCAACGCGATTGCAGTGATAATCAGTGTCCGTTGCTCAACACCAATTGCTCCTTTGGGATTCATCAAAACCATATCGCAGCCACTGAGCAATACAGTGCCTGCGATTAATGACAGCATCCCAATACTTTTATTGTATTTCTTAAGTCTCATCTAACGACCTCAATAACAAAGGCTCAATTGTCGTTTCATGTGTGCGGGCATTTTACGGGAAGGTTGCAGTACTGTAAACATGCTTAAGGGAGTGTCAGCGGCTTGTTGACACTTTCTGTTAAGGGGGTCACAGATGTAACCCTGCGTGACAATTTACCAATGACAACAACGCGTTGGCACGCTGAATCGTGACGAGCAGCCCGTATGTTAAGGAAAACTAAAGGTATGATGAATTTGGCGAAGAAATGCGCGGCGGGGAAATACGCAGAAAAGGTTTATTTAATGTAAAATAATTGTGTCTTAAAGGTGAATTTAATTTTATTTCCGAGCGCGGCAGTCGGATAAAAAAATAATTTCCGCGCCGATTATCTTTTTTTACCGAAATAAATATACCCCCGGATCGCTTTTTTTTCGGCCGGCGAAATCACCGGCCGTTCAGATTATGCCAAACGGGTGCGGCGCAGGGCGAGGTAATCCAACGTACTGCCCATTGCGACGCCGAGCAGGCTCAGCGCGGCGCCGGCCTGCAGCAGCCGATCGGCCAACTGCGGGGCCTGCGTCCAATCCAGCGCATTGGCGATAAGCAACAGCAACCACAGGCCCAACAGCGAACAGCCTAGCGTCAGCAAGCGCAGTGCCCAACGGTAAGATTCTGAAAACTCGGTGCGCGGCATAAAATTGCCATGCTGCTGGGTGTGCTCCAGCGTCTGACGACAGATACCGAGCAGCAGCAAGCCGGGCAGGGCAGCGGCGATAGAGAACAGGTAGAACAACGGCCAACCGTGGGCTTCGACGAACCAGCCGGCGATCGGGCCGACATAGACACGCCCTACGGCGGACAGCGCCGACAGCAGCGCGAACTGGGTGGCGGAGAACGACCGGTTGCACAGCGTCATCAGCAACGCCACGAAGGCCGCGGTGCCCATGCCGCCACACAGATTTTCGAGGAAGATGGCGCTGCCCATGGTGAGCAGGCTCTTGTCGGTCACCGCCAGGATCCAATACCCGAGATTGGAGACCGCCTGCAGGACGCCGAACAGCATCAGCGCGCGGAACAGGCTGAGGCGCTGCATCAGCACGCCGCCGAACAGGGCGCCGACGATGGTCGCGAACAGGCCGAGGGTTTTGTTCACCAGCCCGACTTCACCGGCGTCGAACCCCACGCCGCGGATCAGGAAAGTGGTGCTCAGGCTGCCGGCGAAAGCGTCGCCCATTTTGTACATCACGATCAGCAGCAGGATCAGCCAGGCGTTGTTGCGGCCGAAGAAATCGCGCAGCGGCGCGACGACCGCCTGTTCCATGGTGCGCGGCGCCGGGATGTTTTCGTCCGGCTCCGGCGCCAGCAGCGTGGCGGCCACGCCGATCAGCATCAACCCGGCCATCAGCCAGTAGGTGGCTTGCCAGCCGAAATAGCGATCCGCCAGCCACAGCGCCAGGCCGCCGGAAACCAGCATCGCCAGCCGATAACCCAGCACCGAGATCGCTGCGCCCGTGCCCCGTTCTTCGGCTTTCAGCAGGTCGGTTTTATAGGCGTCGAACACGATATCTTGCGAGGCGGAGCAGAACGCCACCAGCACCGCCAACGCCGCCAGCCACCACAGGTGCTGCGCGGGCTGCATAAAGCCCATCGCCACAATCGCCGCCACCAGCAACAGCTGGCTGATCAGCAGCCAACCGCGCCGCCGCCCGAGAAACGGCGGGGTATAGCGGTCCATGAACGGCGACCAGAGGAATTTGAAGACGTAGGCCTGGCCCACCAGCGAGAAGATGCCGATGGTTTTCAGATCGATATTTTCGACGGTCATCCAGGCTTGCAGCGTGCCGGAGGTCAATGCCAGCGGCAGACCCGACGCGAAGCCCAGCAGCAGCAGAATGGCGGAGTTACGCTGGGTGAAGATGTTCAAATAGTGTTTCGACATGAGTTCCCTGTCTGCGCCGCCCGATCCGCCGGGCGGCACAAGGCGCGGCGATTAACGCGCGTTTTGCTTGATGAAATCGTTGACGCTGGTGTCCTGAGCCATGTCGGCGATCACGTCGCCCAGCACGGAGTTGACGGCGTCGGTGATCTTCTCGTTGGTCGCCGTGAAGGCGCCCTGCACGTTATAGGTCGAGCGGTAATTCTTCACCTGCTTGTTGCCGTTCTTCGCCTGGGCGATGATCGAGATGTCGGCTTTGGTGGTGATGTTGTAGCGCAGGTTACCTTCGGCGACGTCCGCGTACAGATTATTGACGACGATTTGCAGCGCTACCGGGCCGTCGGCGCCGATCATGTAGCCACGTGCGCCCATCTGTTTCTCCAGCACTTCCTGCAGCAGGAAACGCAGATCGCGCGATGGCGTCAGCGTGACCAACTGGCCGTCGCGGTTCACCTTGGCCAGCGCCTGGTCGGTGCGCTGATCCGCGCCGTTGATGCTGACAGTGATGCCCTGCAGGGTAGGATCCTGCTGCGGCAGAACGATTTTCGGCGTGACGTTCAGGGTGTTGCTGCTGGTCGCGCAGCCGGCCAGCAGCAGGGCGGCCAGCAAAGGAAGACAAAGTTTCTTTAACATGTTTTCTGTCTCATTCTCGATGGATTTAGCAATAATCAGAGCGGGATAGCCGACAACAAATTGCCGACATCATAGCATCGCCGCCGTGCGGTGGAAGCGCGGAAGGCGCCTGAGTGACAAATTTTTACCTGCCGTTGATAAAAACACGCTTTTTTGGCCCGCTCAATCGGATAATCCCCCAAGCGGCGGGGATGGCGCTCATCATTTGACCGCAGAAAAGAGAAATTTGTCCCGGCGATGGTCTAAACGGGGGAAAACCGGCTAATATTGAACTAGATGGGCACGGTCCTCTGCCGGTGTTGTAAGGAGATCCTATGATTCGCGAGCAAATAGAAGCAAAGTTAAGGGCGGCGTTTGAGCCCGCGTATCTGGAAGTCGTTGATGAAAGCTATCGTCATAACGTTCCGGCGGGTTCAGAAAGCCATTTCAAAGTGGTATTGGTCAGCGATCGCTTCGTCGGCGAACGTTTTTTGACGCGCCACCGCTCCATCTACGGCGTATTGTCGGAGGAGCTGGCGGACGGCGTACACGCGCTGGCGCTGCATACCTATACGCTCAAAGAGTGGGAAGGTCTGCAGGATACCGTGCCGGCCTCGCCGCCGTGTCGCGGCGCGGGCACGCTGGCCTGAGGGGGAAATTTTCAGGTATCAGTGGAACTTTGCCCTTGAATTAGGGTATTACTACTGACGAATTTTGAAACGGCCTGCGGGCCGTTTCTGTTTTTGACGACGACATGGCCGACGCGCAATGTGGCCAACGTTCGGTCTGTTTTGGCGGCCTTTTGGCGATCGAATCGGCAAAAGTGTGAGTTTTAGCGCGCCTGCGCCGCCTAGCTTTCCTCGACTCGCCACGCATGCGCCGCTATAATGTCGCGTCTTATTTTTCCGGAATGGTTTCGGGACGCTTCTGTCATCAGGGAACTCGGTTCTTATCTGTAGCCGTCCTGGTTCTTGGAACGGAGTTGACCGAGCACTGTGATTTTTTTGAGGTAACAAGATGCAAGTTTCAGTAGAAACCACTCAAGGCCTTGGGCGCCGTCTCTCTATTACTGTACCGGCTGATACTATCAAGCAGGCGGTGAAGAAAGAGCTGATCAACGCAGCGAAAAGCGTGCGTATCGACGGCTTCCGCAAAGGCAAAGTGCCGATGAACATCGTGGAACAGCGTTACGGCGCCTCTGTTCGTCAGGACGTGCTGGGCGAAGCGATGCAGCGCAGCTTCGTTGACGCGATCATCAAAGAAAAGATTAATCCGGCCGGCGCACCAAACTACGTGCCGGGCGAGTACAAAGAAGGTGAAGACTTCACTTTCGCCGTTGAGTTCGAAGTGTATCCAGAAGTTGAGCTGAAAGGCCTGGAAAACATCGAAGTTGAAAAACCCGTGGTTGAAGTGAACGACGAAGACGTCGACGCGATGCTGGATACCCTGCGCAAGCAGCAGGCAACCTGGAAAGAAACCGATCGCGCAGCGGAAGCTGAAGATCGCGTGACCGTTGACTTCACCGGTTCTATCGACGGTGAAGAGTTCGAAGGCGGCAAAGCGTCCGACTTCGTGCTGGCAATGGGCCAGGGCCGCATGATCCCAGGCTTCGAAGAAGGTCTGGTTGGTCACAAAGCGGGCGAAGAGTTCTCCATCGACGTGAACTTCCCGGAAGACTACCACGCGGAAAACCTGAAGGGCAAAGCGGCCAAATTCGCTATCGTGCTGAAGAAAGTTGAAGAGCGCGAGCTGCCGGAACTGACCGAAGAGTTCATCAAGCGTTTCGGCGTGGCGGACGGTTCCGTTGCCGGCCTGCGCACCGAAGTTCGCAAGAACATGGAGCGCGAGCTGAAAGGCGCCGTGCGTAACCGCATCAAGTCTCAGGCGATCGACGGCCTGGTGAGCGCGAACGAAATCGACGTGCCTGCTGCCCTGATCGACGGCGAAATCGACGTGCTGCGTCGTCAGGCTGCACAGCGTTTCGGCGGCAACGAGAAGCAAGCGCTGGAACTGCCACGCGAACTGTTCGAAGAGCAAGCGAAACGCCGCGTAGTGGTTGGCCTGCTGCTGGGCGAAGTGATCAGCACCAACGATCTGAAAGCTGACGAAGACCGCGTGAAGACGCTGATCGAAGAAATGGCTTCTGCCTACGAAGATCCAAGCGAAGTCATCGAGTTCTACAGCAAAAACAAAGAGCTGATGAACAACATGCGCAACGTGGCTCTGGAAGAGCAAGCGGTTGAAGCCCTGCTGGCAAAAGCGAAAGTGACTGAAAAAGCCACTACCTTCAGCGAGCTGATGAACCAGACTCAACAGGCGTAATGCCGGCGTGCCGGGCGCGATGAACGGCGCCCCCGGTTTCGCCTGGCGAACCGGCGCACGATGAAAAAGCCCGCAACCTCAGGTTGCGGGCTTTTCTTTTTGCCACGTTGCTGATTAATCTCAGGTTAAGCGGGTTAATATGCACTATATTTACCCTGTTGCCTGGGGAACTGGCTGGCATGATAACGGTCAGATTAACGGCATCGTTTTCGGCGCGCGGAGAAAATCGGCCCCTGGGCTTGAAATTGCGCCGGGATCCCCCAATCTGTAAAGAATGATTCTGGGGCTGTTTGCCAAAGTGCGCGGGATAAACTAACCGTCGGGTACGTGCGGCGCGGGTCGAATGCTTGAGCATAGTCATCATGGCCGTTCTCAAGTAGAATCGGCGTATTAGGGTGACACCCTGGCCGCCAAGGCAATTTCTATTAGGAGACGGTAATGTCATACAGTGGCGAACGAGATCAATTTGCACCGAACATGGCGCTGGTGCCGATGGTGGTAGAGCAGACTTCACGCGGGGAGCGTTCTTACGACATTTATTCCCGCCTGCTGAAAGAGCGCATCATTTTCCTGACCGGCCAGGTGGAAGATCACATGGCCAACCTGATCGTGGCGCAAATGCTGTTCCTCGAAGCGGAAAGCCCGGAAAAAGACATTTTCCTCTACATCAACTCGCCGGGCGGGGTGATCACCGCGGGCATGTCGATTTACGACACCATGAAGTTCATCAAGCCGGACGTCAGCACCATCTGTATGGGCCAGGCGTGCTCGATGGGCTCCTTCCTGCTGACCGCGGGCGCCAAAGGCAAACGTTTCTGCCTGCCGAACTCGCGCGTGATGATTCACCAGCCGCTGGGCGGCTACCAGGGCCAGGCGACGGACATCGAAATCCACGCGCGTGAAATCCTCAAGGTGAAAGCGCGCATGAACGAACTGATGGCCGAGCATACCGGCCAGCCGCTGGAGCAGATCGAGCGCGACACCGAGCGCGATCGCTTTATGACCGCGGAAGAAGCCGTGGAATACGGCCTGGTTGACGGCATTCTGACACACCGCAGCTAGAACCACGCGGCGCCGATGGACTATAGTAATCAGAGTGGGCAGGGGCTCGCTCTGTTGTAGCCCCTCGGCGTTCCCGATATGAGTTTGGGCGCACTGCCGCCGTGATTTTCCTGCGGGACAAGACTAAAGAAGAGGTTTGACTGATGACAGATAAGCGCAAAGACGGTTCAGGAAAGCTGCTGTACTGCTCTTTTTGCGGCAAAAGCCAGCATGAAGTGCGTAAGCTGATTGCCGGGCCGTCAGTGTATATCTGCGATGAATGTGTCGATCTGTGTAACGACATTATTCGCGAAGAGATTAAAGAAGTTGCCCCGCATCGTGAGCGCAGTGCGCTGCCGACGCCGCACGAGATCCGCCACCACCTGGATGACTACGTCATCGGCCAGGAGCAGGCGAAGAAAGTGCTGGCGGTTGCGGTGTACAACCACTACAAACGCCTGCGCAACGGCGATACCAGCAACGGTATCGAGTTGGGCAAGAGCAACATCTTGCTGATCGGCCCGACCGGCAGCGGCAAGACTCTGCTGGCGGAAACGCTGGCGCGCTTCCTGGACGTGCCGTTCACCATGGCCGACGCCACCACGCTGACCGAAGCCGGTTATGTGGGCGAGGACGTGGAAAATATTATCCAGAAGCTGTTGCAAAAATGCGACTATGACGTGCAGAAAGCGCAGCGCGGCATCGTTTATATCGATGAAATCGATAAGATTTCCCGTAAGTCCGACAACCCGTCGATCACGCGTGACGTCTCGGGTGAAGGCGTGCAGCAGGCGCTGCTGAAGCTGATTGAAGGCACCATCGCCGCGGTTCCGCCGCAGGGCGGGCGCAAGCATCCGCAACAGGAATTCCTGCAGGTCGATACTTCCAAGATCCTGTTTATCTGCGGCGGCGCATTCGCCGGCCTGGATAAGGTGATCGGTCAACGCGTCAACACCGGCTCCGGCATCGGCTTCGGCGCGACCGTCAAGGGCGAGTCCGAGAAGGCCACCGAAGGCGAACTGCTGCTGCAGGCCGAACCGGAAGATTTGATCAAGTTTGGTCTGATCCCTGAGTTCATCGGCCGTCTGCCGGTGGTGGCGACCCTGAGCGAGCTGAGCGAAGACGCGCTGATTCAGATCCTGAAAGAGCCGAAGAACGCCCTGACCAAGCAGTATCAGGCGCTGTTCAATCTGGAAGGCGTGGAGCTGGAGTTCCGCGACGAAGCGCTGAACGCCATCGCCAAGAAAGCCATGGCGCGCAAAACCGGCGCACGCGGCCTGCGTTCCATCGTGGAAGGCGCGCTGCTCGACACCATGTACGATCTGCCGTCGATGGACAGCGTAGACAAAGTGGTGATCGACGAGTCGGTGATCGCCGGCCAATCCAAACCGCTGCTGATTTACGGCAAGCCTGAAGCCCAGGCATCTGGCGAATAATTAGCCAGTTAAACCAGCGCGTTATCAGCAAAATGGGGGATTTCATCCCCCATTTCTTTTTCCTGCATTCTTGCCGTTGAATGTAAGAGATTCATCCCCATATACTCATTAACCAGATTTTATGAAACGTTAGATGCTTGCGTCTCATGAGATTCCCCCTCAACCTGGCGGAAATTAAACTAAGAGAGAGCTCTATGAACCCTGAGCGTTCCGAACGCATTGAAATCCCCGTTTTGCCATTGCGCGACGTGGTGGTTTATCCGCACATGGTGATCCCGTTATTTGTTGGCCGGGAAAAATCGATTCGGTGCCTCGAAGCCGCAATGGATCACGATAAGAAGATCATGCTGGTGGCACAGAAAGAGGCCTCAACGGATGAACCTGGCATTAACGACTTGTTCTCGGTCGGCACCGTAGCGTCGATCCTGCAGATGCTGAAGCTGCCGGACGGCACGGTAAAAGTGCTGGTCGAGGGGCTGCAGCGTGCACGCATCACTACGCTGTCCGACAGCGGTGAGCATTTCGCCGCGCAGGCGGAATACCTTGAGTCTCCGGCTATCGACGAGCGCGAGCAGGAAGTGCTGGTGCGCACCGCGATCAATCAGTTTGAAGGCTATATCAAACTGAACAAAAAAATCCCGCCGGAGGTGCTGACTTCACTCAACAGCATCGACGACGCCGCTCGCCTGGCGGACACCATCGCCGCCCATATGCCGCTGAAACTCAGCGATAAGCAGTCGGTGCTCGAGATGTCCGACATCACCGAGCGTCTGGAATACCTGATGGCGATGATGGAATCGGAGATCGACCTGCTGCAGGTTGAGAAACGCATCCGTAACCGCGTCAAGAAGCAGATGGAGAAGAGCCAGCGCGAGTACTATCTGAATGAGCAGATGAAGGCGATTCAGAAAGAACTGGGCGAGATGGACGACGCGCCGGACGAGCACGAAGCGCTGAAGCGCAAGATCGATGCGGCGAAAATGCCGAAAGAGGCGCGCGAAAAAACCGAAGCGGAACTGCAAAAGCTGAAGATGATGTCGCCGATGTCGGCGGAAGCGACCGTGGTGCGCGGCTACATCGACTGGATGCTGCAGGTGCCGTGGAATGCGCGCAGCAAGGTGAAAAAAGACCTGAACAAGGCGCAGGAAGTGCTCGATACCGATCACTACGGCCTGGAGCGCGTCAAGGATCGCATCCTCGAGTACCTCGCGGTGCAGAGTCGCGTCAGCAAAATCAAGGGGCCGATCCTGTGTCTGGTGGGGCCGCCGGGCGTGGGTAAAACCTCGCTGGGGCAGTCGATCGCCAAAGCGACCGGTCGCCAGTACGTGCGCATGGCGCTGGGCGGCGTGCGTGACGAAGCGGAAATCCGCGGTCACCGTCGTACCTACATCGGTTCGATGCCGGGCAAACTGATCCAGAAGATGGCCAAGGTTGGGGTGAAGAACCCGCTGTTCCTGCTGGATGAGATCGACAAGATGTCTTCCGACATGCGCGGCGATCCGGCTTCCGCTCTGCTGGAGGTGCTGGATCCGGAACAGAACGTGGCGTTCAACGACCACTATCTGGAAGTGGATTACGATCTGTCCGACGTGATGTTCGTCGCCACCTCGAACTCGATGAACATTCCTGCGCCGCTGCTGGACCGTATGGAAGTGATCCGCCTGTCGGGTTATACCGAGGACGAGAAGCTCAACATCGCCAAACAGCACCTGCTGCCGAAGCAGCTTGAGCGCAATGCGCTGAAAAAAGGCGAACTGACGGTCGACGACAGCGCCATCATCGGCATCATTCGCTTCTACACCCGCGAAGCCGGGGTGCGTAGCCTGGAGCGTGAAATCTCCAAGCTGTGCCGTAAAGCGGTGAAAACGTTGCTGATGGACAAGAAGCGCAAGCATATCGAGATCAACGGCGACAACCTGAAGGATTACCTGGGCGTGCAGCGCGTCGATTACGGCCGTGCGGATACCGAAAACCGCGTGGGCGAAGTCACCGGGCTGGCGTGGACGGAAGTGGGCGGCGATCTGCTGACCATCGAAACCGCCTGCGTGCCGGGCAAAGGCAAGCTGACCTACACCGGTTCTCTGGGTGAAGTGATGCAGGAATCGATTCAGGCGGCGCTGACCGTGGTGCGCGCGCGCGCGGAGAAATTGGGCATCAACGCCGATTTCTACGAGAAACGCGACATCCACGTGCACGTGCCGGAAGGGGCGACGCCGAAAGACGGCCCGAGCGCCGGTATCGCGATGTGCACCGCGCTGGTCTCCTGCCTGACCGGCAACCCGGTACGCGCCGATGTGGCGATGACCGGCGAGATCACGCTGCGCGGTCAGGTGTTGCCGATCGGCGGCCTGAAAGAGAAGCTGCTGGCGGCGCATCGTGGCGGCATCAAAACCGTGCTGATCCCTTACGAGAACAAGCGCGATCTGGAAGAGATTCCGGACAATGTTATCGCCGATCTGGAGATTCATCCGGTGCAGCGAATCGATGAAGTTTTGAACATTGCGTTGCAAAACCCGGCCTTCGGCGCACTGCCGGTAGCGGCAAAATAGTGACGAATCGCAAAAACCATTGATAAAACTTATACTGGCAAGCCATTTCGGACTTGCCAGTATTTTTTTGTACCGCTAAGTTAGATCTCTGTCGGCCCGCGTTTTGTCACCCAGTCGGTGGCTTGCCAAGGTTCGATGGGATTGATATAACAGCTGCGCTGTCGCAACCGTAGGGATTTTTCGGTGCGACGATAGAATTCTAGAGGGGATGATAGAGTGAATAAGTCACAACTGATCGACAAGATTGCCGCAGGTGCTGATATTTCCAAAGCGGCAGCGGGACGTGCTTTAGACGCAGTAATCGCTTCCGTTACCGACTCCCTGAAAGCAGGGGATGACGTGGCTCTGGTAGGTTTCGGTTCCTTTACCGTGCGTGAACGTTCGGCCCGTACCGGCCGCAACCCGCAGACCGGTAAAGAGATCAAGATCGCGGCAGCCAAAGTACCTGCCTTCCGTGCAGGGAAAGCGCTGAAAGACGCTGTAAACTGATTTAGCGTCTAACCGTTTAGCGTAACAGGGTTTTGTAATAAACAATCACCTGACGCAGCGGTGCTGGTAAGGTAAGATACAAGGCGCATCGGACTGATGCGCTTTTTTTATTTTTGTCGCAGGGAACGCGCCTGCGCAAGGGTTGTTAATCCACATCACAGCGGAGTGTTGTCACACTATGATGGACAATTTACGCGCGGCTGCCAATCACGTCGTGCTCAAAATCATCCTGGCCCTGATCATCCTGTCATTCGTTCTGACCGGGGTGGGTAACTACCTGATCGGCGGCTCCGGCGATTATGCTGCGAAAGTAAATGGTCAGACGATCGAACGCGCTCAGCTGGAACAGGCTTTCCAAAGCGAGCGCAGCCGCATGCAGCAGCAGCTGGGTGACCAGTTCTCTGCGCTGGCCGGCAACGAAGGCTACATGCAGCAGATGCGCCGTCAGGTGTTGTCCCAGTTGATCGACAACATGCTGCTCGACCAGTACGCCAAAAAGCTGGGCCTGGCGGTCAGCGACGATCAGATCAAGGACGCCATCCGCAAGGCGCCTTACTTCCAGACCAACGGCCAGTTCGATAACGCCAAATATCTCGATCTGATCGGCCGCATGGGTTACACCGCCGACAACTTCGCGCAGTCGATGCGTCAGCAGTTGGTCAATCAGCAGGTGATCCAGGCCTTCGGCGAGTCCGGTTTCGTGCTGCCGTCTGAATCGCAAGCCATGGCGGCGCTGGTGCTGCAGGAGCGCGACGTGCGCCTGGCGACCATCGATTTGAAAGCGCTGCAGGCGAAACAAAGCGCCGGCGACGACGAACTGAAGGCGTATTACGATCAGAACAAGAACAGCTTCATCGCCCCGGAGCAGGTGAAGGTGAGCTATATCCCGCTGGACGCCGCGTCCATGCAGGACAAGGTGAAAGTGAGCGAAGAGGACATCAGCGCTTACTACGACCAGCACAAGAGCAGCTACGGCCAGCCTGAGCGTAAAAACTACAGCGTGATCCAGTTGAAAACCGAGGCGGAAGCCAACGCGGCGCTGGACGAGCTGAAGAAGGGCGCCGATTTCGCCACGCTGGCGAAAGAGAAATCCACCGACATCATCTCGCGCCGCACCGGCGGCGAACTGGGGTGGCTGGAGCCGGAAACCACCGCCGATGAGCTGAAGCAGGCTAACCTGACCGAGAAAGGGCAGCTGTCCGGCGTGGTGAAATCCTCTGTCGGCTTCCTGATCGTGCGTTTGAACGACATCGAACCTGAGAAACTGAAACCGCTGAGCGACGTGCATGACGCTATCGCCAAGCAGGTGCAGCAGGAGAAAGCGGTAGACGCGTATTACGCGCTGCAGCAGAAGGTGAGCGAAGCGGCGACCAGCGACAACGAATCTCTGGCCTCGGCTGAAGAAGCGGCCGGCGTGAAAGCGGCGCAAAGCGACTGGTTCACCCGTGACAACATTCCTGCCGCGCTGAACTTCAAGCCGGTGGTGCAGGCGATCTTCGACGGCTCGCTGATCGGCGAGAACGGCGCGCCGGGCAGCAACTCCGACGTGATCACCGTAGACGGCGACCGCGCCTTCGTGGTGCGCGTGAGCGGCCACAAGCCGGAAGGCATCGAACCGTTCGACCAGGTAAAAGACCGCGTGGCGGAACTGGTGAAACGCAACAAGGCGCTGCAGGCAGCGAAGCTGCAGGGCGAGAAGCTGTTGGTTGAGCTGAAGCAGGGCAAGGGCGACGAAGCGATGAAAGCCGCCGGCCTGAGCTTTGGCGCCGTGCAGAAGATGGCGCGCGCGCCGGAAGACAGCCAACTGGTGGAGAGCGTGTTCGCGCTGCCGCACCCGCAGGACGGCAAACCGGTGTACGGCATGTCGCAGGATCGCCAGGACAACGTGGTGCTGATTGCGCTTGATGCGGTGAAGCCGGGCACGCTGCCGGAAGACGAAATGAAAACCTTCGTCGGCAAGATGGAAGAGGGCGCGACCGGCGTCTCCTTCGATTCGCTGCTGGCGAGCCTGCGTAAAGAAGCCAAGATCAAAATGGGCGCCGCTGAGCAACAGCCTCAGTAATCGCCGCATTTTTCTGCAACGCAGTGCAACAAACAAAGGCCGCTTTCGCGGCCTTTTCCATATCTGACATCCGTCGATTGCTGAATATCCGCCGCCGCGGCAAGGTAGCCGTGCTGTCACACACAAGGAGGATACAGCATGCAATATTCAGAGAAAAAAGCGTTTTTCGGTTACCGTCGTCACGTTAACGCCGCGCTGACCGCGCTGTTGTTATGCCTGGCCGGGCCGGCCGCCGCGGTGGAAAAAAACGAGGCGCCCATGCTCTCAACACCGGTGGGCAATGGCGGGCAATCGGTGATGACCAAGGCAACCGAAGAGGCGGCGGTCAGCATCAATCAGGCCACTGCCGAACAGCTGGCCGCCGCCTTGAGCGGCGTCGGTCTGAAGAAGGCGGAAGGCATCGTGCGCTATCGCGAACAGAACGGGCCGTTCACCCAGGTTGAGCAGTTGCAGGAGGTGCCGGGCATCGGGCCGGCGCTGTTTGAGAAGAACCGCACCCGGCTGAAAATGTGATCCCGGTCGCGGCTGCGTGGCAAAAGGCCGCTGAGGCCGTGACTCCTCTGCTACATTTTACAGGTCTTACCAGTTTGGCGCGTTGACCAAACGGGCGAGGGAGCCAGCGTGGCTCCCTCTTTCTGTAATCACCAGGCAGGAGCGATCGTTCCCTATGCAAACCTTTATCAAAGTTCGCGGTTATCACCTTGATGTTTACCAGCACGTTAACAACGCCCGCTATCTGGAGTTTCTGGAAGAGGCGCGTTGGGAGTGGTTGGAGAACGAAGCCGGGTTCCGCTGGATGACGGAAAACAACATCGCTTTCATCGTGGTGAACATCAATATCAATTACCGCAGCCCGGCGGTATTGGGGGATAAGCTGCGTATCGACAGCCAGATGGTGCAGCTCAACGGCAAGAGCGGGGTGCTGAGCCAAAAGGTGACGCAGGATCCGGCGGGGACGCCGGTGGCAGACGCGCTGCTGACTTTCGTGTGCGTCGATCTGAAAACGCAGCGGGCGCTGCCGATCGAAGGCGAATTGCGCGAGCACCTGGAGGCGCTCACGCTGAAGGATAATCCGCAGTAAGCTCACGGGCGGCAGAGGCTGCCGCCGTCACTGCCCTCAGGCCAGGCCGGCTTTCTGTTTCAACGCCGCCATCACTTCTGCCTGGTTGGCCCGGTACTGCGTCAGGCCATTGGCGCGCAGGTTGCAGGCGGCGCACTCGCCGCAGCCGTCACCCTTGATGCCGTTGTAGCAGGTCAGCGTATCCTGGCGTACGCGATCCAGCTGGTGGTAATAATCCGCCAGCGCCCAGGTCTCGGCCTTGTTCAGCCACATCAGCGGCGTTTCGAAGCGGATATCGCGGGCGATACCCAGCGTCACCGCCCTGTTCAGCGCTTTAACGAACTCGTCGCGGCAATCCGGGTAGCCGGAGAAATCGGTTTCACACACGCCGGTGATCACCGCTTCCGCTTCGACCTGGTAGGCGTAGATCGCCGCCAGCGTCAGGAACAGGATGTTGCGGCCCGGCACGAAGGTGCTCGGCAGCGCATTTTTCTGGTTGGGATCGTAGGCGGGAACCGGAATATTGTCGCGCGTCAGGCTGCTGACGGCCAGCTCATTGAGCAGCGTCACGTCCAGCACCTTGTGCGCCTTGGCGCCGAGGGCTACCGACAGCGCTTGAGCCACTTCAATCTCGGCGCGATGGCGCTGGCCGTAATCGAACGTGACGCAGTGAACTTCGTCATACTGTTGCAATGCCTGGATCAAGCAGGTCGTGGAGTCTTGTCCACCGCTGAAAACGACAACCGCGCGCTTCATAAAATCACCTTTTTGGGCTTTGGCCTCTCCCGATACACATTCGGGCGGCAGGATAAAAATTGCGTTGCGGCGACAATAGTAGCAGAAAGGGCCGCCAGGCGCAGGGCGGTTCGGCTCAGGCCGGTGCGTCATCCACCGGCGGCGGCAGCCACGCCTGGCAAAAATCGAACCAGCCGTGCGCGGTCAGCGTCACGCCATGCATGCGCGGCGGTGCGCTGATCTGATACTGGTAGTGAAACAGCGGCGTGATAATGGCAGCGGCCATCAGCTGTTGATAATAGGCCTGCAGTTGTTCGAAGCGCGGTTGCTGCGCCTGCAGCTGCTGGATCTGCCGCAGCATATCCTGTTGCTGCTGCCAGCGGCTTTCCGTGAGGATGCCGCGCCACAGCGTATCCTGCCGCAGCCAACTCTCCAGCGTCGCCTCCGGCGCTTCGCCGATCAGGTTGTCCGCCAGCAGCAGATCGGCCTGGGCGATCTGTTCCTCGCTTTGCCAGCGCTTGCCGGCGTAGTAGCGCACTTCCAGCTCGCAGCCGTGCTGCGCGAG
The DNA here is from genome assembly GCF_048684565.1 of Serratia sp. BNK-33-b. Classification (NCBI taxonomy): domain Bacteria; kingdom Pseudomonadati; phylum Pseudomonadota; class Gammaproteobacteria; order Enterobacterales; family Yersiniaceae; genus Serratia; species Serratia sp. BNK-33-b. The sequence goes on along the minus strand of NZ_JBLQTZ010000001.1, from coordinate 3,829,774 downwards.
CAACCGCTGTAGCGCTGCCGTCACCGTTTCCAGCTCGACCGGCGGCCGATACAGCAGCGTCAGCCGGGCGGGCAGGGCGACGTCCTCTTCGACCTGTTGGTGCGGGATGCGCCAGCCGGGCAGCATTTCATGGCTGGGGGTGATCACGCTGTTGGGGATCGGCAGATGGTTCAGCAGGCCGGACTGCTGGATCAGCATCAGCAGCTTTTGCCCTTGGGCTTCGCTCAGCACGCCGTGGCGCAGGTTCAGCGCCAAATAACACCAGCCCAGGCTCATGCTGCGCTGCACCGGCCGGGCCTGCGCCAAATCGTCTTGCTGGCCTATGGTGATGCGTACCGGATGCTGGCAGCTGGCGTCGGCGCCGGCGGTAGGTAAATCGGGGGTGATCCAGTATTCGATGGTGTCCAGATACGGATGCTGCAGATGATAACCGGCGTGCTGTTCCAGCCGCACCAGCTGCGGCTCATTCAGTGTCAGCTTGAACGGGCCGGCGCCGATGGCCGGCAGCTCCGGGTGCGTCATCAGGCAGGGCAGCTCCGCCAGCCGGTGGGCCAGCCAGTAGTCCGGCAAGTGCAGATCGAACTGAATGCACAGCGGATGCGGCAGGCTGATGCGCGCGACGTTAGTCAGGCTCGGTTGGCTGCGCGGATGGCGCTGCAGTTTTTCCAGCGTTTGCAGCAGCTGGTGGCCGGTCAACAGTTCGCCGTTGTGCCAGCGTAGCTGGCTGCGCAGAAAGAAGCGCCAGCGCAGGCCGCGATCGCTAATCTGCCAATGGTGCGCCAGATCGGGCTGCGGTTCCGGGTTACCGGTCATCAGGCGCGTCAGTCCGGCGTGCAGGGTCGACACCAGATGTTGTTCGGCGCGGCCGGTCAGCGTGAGCGGGTCGAGCGCCTCCAGCGTGCGGTAATAGGGAATGCGCAGCGTCGGGCTGCCGGCCTGCCATTGTCCGCCGAGGTGCGGGCTGAGCAGATCCTGCAGGTGCTGCGGATCGAGCTGCGCCATCTCCAGCGCCCCCTGATGATTGCCCTGTTGCAACAGCTGCTGCAACAGCTGTGCGCGCAGTTCATCCGGGGTTTTCAGGCAGTGCAGGCGAGCGCGTTTGCCGCGGCCGGGCTGCGAATGCCAGCTCAGCCAGCCTTGATCCTGCAGCTGTTGCACCAACGTGCGGGCATGGCGTTCGCTGCAGTAGAACATCGCCGCCAGCTCGCCGATGGTCACGGCGACCGGCGCGCTGCCGAGCTGATGGTACAGGCGTTGATATTGGCTGAGACGGTGAACCAGGCGCATGGGCAGAAATCCGGAACAGTTTTCTCAAATTGTTCACTATTACTTCCGCAAATGCCATCCCATACTGCAGTGATTGTAATCGCGTTCACATTCAAGAGGTCTTTATGTATCGCCTGGCAGCTTTCGATATGGACGGCACGCTGTTGATGCCGGATCACCGGGTTGGTCCGGAAACGCTGGCGGTGCTGAACCAGCTGGTGGAGCGGGAGATGGTGGTGACGTTCGCCACCGGGCGGCACTACCTCGATGCGCAACCGATCATGGCGCAACTGGGGCTGCACGGTTACCTGATCACCGGCAACGGCACGCGGGTATATGACAACCGCGGCCAACAGCTGCACGCCACCGACCTGCCGGCGGAGATTGCCGAAGAGGTGCTGCATCATCATTGGCGCACCCGCGCCAGCATGCATGTATTCCGCGACGAAGGTTGGCTGACCGAGTTTCCCGTGCCGGAAGAGATGCTGCGGGCGCACCACCTGAGCGGCTTTCGTTTTCAACTGGCCGATGTGCGCCGTCTGCCGGCGTTCGGCAACAGCAAGGTGTGCTTTGTCGCGCCGCATGAAGAGTTGCTGGCGTTGCAGGTGCAGCTGCGGGCGCAGTTGGGCGACGAGGCAGACCTGTGCTTTTCCGCCTACGACTGTCTGGAGGTGCTGCCGCTCGGTTGCAACAAAGGCACGGCGCTGGAGCGGCTGAGCCGTCATCTGGGGCTGACGATGGCCGACTGCATGGCGTTCGGCGACGCGATGAACGACAAAGAGATGCTGGGAGCGGTGGGGCACGGCGTGGTGATGGGCAACGCCCTGCCGCAGCTGAAATCCCTGCTGCCGCAGCTACCGGTTATCGGCCATTGCCAACAACAGGCGGTGGCCCACTATTTACAACATTGGCTGCGTTCACCTTGCCTCACCTATTCCCCCGAAGAATGAGGTTCTCCTTACAGCCGGCCGGGTATGACTACCCGGCTTTTTTTTACCCGAAGCCTGGCGTTACAAATCCGCCAGCTGCGCGAGATACGGCTGCAGATCGCCGATGTTGTTGCTGACCCATTCCGGGTTGTAATAGGTATCCAGATAACGCTCGCCGCTGTCGCACAGCAGGGTGACGATCGCCCCTTGCTCGCCGTTTTCCCGCATCTGCTTCGCCAACTGCAGCGCACCCCAAACGTTGGTGCCGGTAGAGGCGCCAACCTTGCGGCCCAGCACGCCTTCCAGCCAGTGAATGGTGGCGACGCTGGCGGCATCCGGCACGCGCAGCATGTTGTCGACCACCGCCGGGATGAACGACGGCTCGGCGCGCGGGCGGCCGATGCCTTCGATACGGCTGCCGCAGCTGCCGATCAGGGTGCGATCGCCATGGTGGAAGCAGTCATAGAACACCGAGTTTTCCGGATCGACCACCGTCAATTGGGTGTCGTGCCCCTGATAGCGGATATAGCGCCCCAGCGTGGCGGAGGTGCCGCCGGTGCCGGCGCTCATCACGATGTGTTTCGGCACCGGGAAGGGTTCGCGCGCCATCTGGCGGAAGATGCTGTCGGCGATGTTGTTGTTGCCGCGCCAGTCGGTGGCGCGCTCGGCGTAGGTGAACTGATCCATATAGTGGCCGTTCAGCTCTTTCGCCAGCTGTTCGGAGGCGGCGTAGATCTGGGCGGCGTGATCGACGAAGTGACAGCGGCCGCCATAGAAGGCGATCTGCTCCACCTTGCGGCGCGCGGTGCAGGACGGCATCACCGCGATGAACGGCAGGCCGATCAGACGGGCGAAGTAGGCTTCGGACACCGCGGTGCTGCCCGAAGAGGCCTCGATGATGGTGGTGTTCTCGGTGATCCAGCCGTTGCACAGGCCATAAAGGAACAGCGAGCGCGCCAGGCGGTGTTTCAGGCTGCCGGTCGGGTGGGTGCTCTCATCTTTCAGGTACAGGCAGATGCCGGGAAACGCCGGCAGGTTCAGGCGAATCAGATGCGTATCGGCGGAGCGCTGAAAATCCGCTTCTATTTCACCGATAGCATATTTTACCCAAGAGTTTGTCATGATTTGGCCTCAGAATAGGGGGCTGGTTTATGGCGTAGCATAGCCTGTCGGCGGGAAAAAAGGATTGCCATTTTCCCTGTTTAATCGCCTAATGAGAGAAAATTTTTCTCCTGGTGGCCGCTATGTTAGATAAAACAGACCGTAAGCTGCTGTGCATGCTGCAGCAAGATTGCACACAGTCGCTGCAGGCGCTGGCCGATGCGGTCAATTTGACCTCGACGCCGTGCTGGAAACGGCTGAAGCGCCTGGAGGACGAGGGCTATATTCGCGGCCGAGTGGCCTTGCTGGATAATGAAAAGCTCGGCCTGGGGTTGACGGCGTTCGTGCTGATCAAGACCCAGCAGCACAGCAGCGAGTGGTATCAGGCGTTTGTGCAGTTGACCAGCCAAATGCCCGAGGTGCTGGCGTTCTACCGGATGGCGGGGGAGTACGACTACCTGATGCAGGTCGAAGTGGCGGACATGAAAAGCTACGACGGCTTTTATAAGCGCCTGGTGAACGGCGTACCGGGCCTTATTGACGTCACCTCGAGCTTTGCCATGGAAAAAATCAAATACACCACCGCGCTGCCGGTGCCGGAGTGAAAAGTTCACCGGACGGGCGGCTCAACGATGGTATCCTGCTCTGCTGAAGCAGAAAAAGAGACAAATCCCATAAAATCCTGGAATCAAACTGCGTGAGATTATTTGCACAAATCGGCTGGTACTTCCGCCGGGAGTGGCGCCGCTACCTCGGGGCGGTGGTGCTGCTGATCGTCATCGCCATCCTGCAACTGTTGCCGCCTAAGCTGGTCGGCATCATCGTGGACGGCGTCACCGAAAAACAGATGTCCACCGGCGTGCTGATGGCCTGGCTCGGGCTGATGATCGGCACCGCGATCGTCGTTTACCTGCTGCGCTATGTGTGGCGGGTATTGCTGTTCGGCGCCTCCTACCAGCTGGCGGTCGAACTGCGCGAAAACTTTTACCGCCAGCTCAGCCGACAAAACCCGGCGTTCTACCTGCGCCACCGCACCGGCGACCTGATGGCGCGCGCCACCAACGATGTGGATCGCGTGGTGTTCGCCGCCGGTGAAGGCGTGCTGACGTTGGTGGATTCGCTGGTGATGGGGGTGGTGGTGCTGGTGGTGATGAGCACCCAAATCAGCTGGCAGCTGACGGTGTTGGCGTTAATCCCGATGCCGCTGATGGCGATCGCCATCAAATATTACGGCGACCAGCTGCACCAGCGCTTTAAATCGGCGCAGGCGGCGTTTTCCAGCCTGAACGATCAGGCGCAGGAAAGCATGACCAGCATACGCATGATCAAGGCCTTTGGGCTGGAAGATCACCAATCGAACCGCTTCGCCGATGTCGCGGCGCAGACCGGGGCCAAGAACATGCACGTGGCGCGTGTGGATGCGCGCTTCGATCCGACCATTTATATCGCCATCGGCGCGTCTAACCTGTTGGCCATCGGCGGCGGCAGCTGGATGGTGGTGAACGGTTCACTGACGCTCGGGCAACTGACCAGCTTTGTGATGTACCTCGGCCTGATGATCTGGCCGATGCTGGCGCTGGCCTGGATGTTCAATATCGTCGAGCGCGGCAGCGCGGCCTACAGCCGCATCCGCAGCCTGCTCGATGAGGCGCCGGCGGTGCAGGATGGCCCGCAGGCGTTGCCGGCCGGGCGCGGCGTGCTGGACGTGGATATTCGCGCGTTCCACTACCCGGACAACCCACATCCGGCGCTGCATGACGTGGCGCTGACGTTGAAGCCGGGGCAGATGCTGGGGCTGTGCGGGCCGACCGGGGCCGGTAAGTCGACATTACTGTCGCTGATCCAGCGCCAGTTCGACGTCGACCAAGGGCAGATCCGCTATCACGGCCTGCCGTTGCCGCAGGTCAAACTCGACGACTGGCGTTCGCGGCTGTCGGTGGTGAGCCAAACGCCGTTCCTGTTCTCCGATACCGTGGCGAACAACATCGCGCTGGGCCATCCGGGGGCGACGCAGGCGCAGATCGAACAGGCGGCGCGGTTGGCCAGCGTCCATGAGGACATTCTGCGGCTGCCGCAGGGCTATGACACCGAGGTGGGCGAACGCGGCGTGATGCTGTCGGGCGGGCAGAAACAGCGCATCTCTATTGCACGAGCGCTGCTGCTGGATGCGGAAATCCTGATCCTCGACGATGCGCTGTCGGCGGTGGATGGCCGTACCGAACACCAGATCCTGCACAACCTGCGCAGCTGGGGGCAAGATCGCACGGTGATCATCAGCGCGCACCGGCTGTCGGCATTGACCGAAGCCAGCGAGATCCTGGTGATGCAGCACGGCGGCGTGGCGCAGCGCGGCGATCCGGCGGCGCTGGCGGCGCAGCCGGGCTGGTATCGCGATATGTACCGTTATCAGCAGTTGGAAGCGGCGCTGGACGAAGCGCCGGAAAACGGCGAGGAGGCGTTGGCCGATGAATAAAGTGCAAAAGCTGTGGCCGACGCTGAAGCGGCTGCTGGCCTACGGCTCGCCGTACCGCAAACCGCTGGGGCTGGCGGTGCTGATGCTGTGGATCGCGGCGGCGGCGGAAGTCGCCGGGCCGATCCTGGTGAGCTATTTTATCGATAATTACGTCGCCAAAGGGCAACTGCCGCTGATGATCGTCGGCGGGCTGGCGGCGGCCTACATTCTGCTGGAGCTGCTGGCGGCGGCGCTGCACTACTTCCAGGCGCTGCTGTTCAACCAGGCGGCGGTGGGGGTGGTGCAGCGGCTGCGCACTGACGTGATGGACGCCGCGCTGCGCCAGCCGCTCAGCGCCTTCGACACGCAACCGGTCGGGCAATTGATCTCGCGCGTTACCAACGACACCGAAGTGATCAAGGATCTGTACGTGATGGTGGTCTCCACGGTGCTGAAAAGCGCCGCGCTGATCGGCGCCATGCTGGTGGCGATGTTCAGCCTCGACTGGCGCATGGCGCTGGTGGCCATCTGCATCTTCCCTGCGGTGTTCGTGGTGATGGGCATCTATCAATATTACAGCACGCCGATCGTGCGCCGGGTGCGCAGTTATCTGGCGGACATCAACGACGGCTTTAACGAAGTGATCAACGGCATGGGCGTGATCCAGCAATTCCGCCAGCAGGTGCGCTTCGGCGAGCGCATGAGCGCCGCCAGCCAGTCGCACTATCTCGCGCGCATGCAGACCCTGCGGCTCGACGGTTTCCTGCTGCGGCCGCTGCTCAGCCTGTTTTCGGCGCTGGTGCTGTGCGGTTTGCTGATGTTGTTCGGCTTCAGCGGCGAAGGCGTGATTGGCGTCGGCGTGCTCTATGCCTTCATCAACTACCTGGGGCGTTTGAACGAACCGTTGATCGAGCTGACGTCACAACAGTCGATCCTGCAGCAGGCGGTGGTGGCCGGCGAACGTATTTTCGAACTGATGGATCGCAGCCAGCAGAGCTACGGCGCCGACGATAGTCCATTGGCCGGCGGCCGTATCGACATCACCGATCTGAGCTTCGCTTACCGCGCGGATAAAAAGGTGCTGCAGCATATTTCGCTGTCGGTGCCGTCGCGCGGCTTCGTGGCGCTGGTCGGGCACACCGGCAGCGGCAAGAGCACCTTGGCTAACCTGCTGATGGGTTATTACCCGGTCAGCGAGGGGGAAGTGCGTCTCGATGGCCGCCCGATCTCCAGCTTGTCGCACCGCACGCTGCGCCAGGGCGTAGCGATGGTGCAGCAGGATCCGGTGGTGATCGCCGATTCGGTGCTGGCCAACGTCACATTGGGGCGCAATATCGAGGAAGACGCCGTTTGGCGGGCGCTGGAAACGGTGCAGCTGGCGGATCTGGTGCGCGGCTTCCCGCAGGGTATCCACACCCGCCTGGGAGAGCAGGGCAATAACCTGTCGGTCGGGCAGAAACAGCTGCTGGCGATGGCGCGGGTCTTGGTGCAGGCGCCGCAAATCCTGATCCTCGACGAGGCGACCGCCAATATCGACTCGGGCACCGAACAGGCTATCCAGCGCGCGCTGCGTGCGATCCGCGAGCACACCACGCTGGTGGTGATCGCCCACCGGCTGTCGACCATCGTCGATGCCGATTCCATTTTGGTGCTGCATCGCGGCCAGGCGGTGGAGCAGGGCAACCATCAGCAGCTGCTGGCGCAGCAGGGGCGTTACTACCAGATGTACCAGCTGCAGTTGGCGGGCGAACAACTGGCGGAAGCGGTGCGCGAGGAGAGCCAACCCGCCTGAACATGGGCCGCGCTCGCGGCCCTTCTTTCTTTCCAACGCACCATAAGCAGGCAAACCATCTGGGCCACGCCCCCTTTCTGCACTTTTTCGACGCGATGTGCACCAAATCGGTGCGCATTATTTAACCTATCCAAGGTATTGGTGCCGTGCTGCCTCGCGGCTGCGCCCGCGTGCCCGCTAATCCGCTGAATCGCCCTGCAAAATTAAATTTGGCACAGCCCTTGCTACATATGACGCGTACCAGGGGTGAGTTTGGGCTTAATTCGTGGAGGGGCAATATGAAGCTGGTGACCGTGGTAATCAAACCGTTCAAGCTGGAGGACGTGCGCGAGGCCTTGTCCTCCGTGGGCATTCAGGGGTTGACCGTAACCGAAGTGAAGGGCTTTGGCCGCCAGAAGGGGCACGCCGAGCTGTATCGCGGCGCCGAATATAACGTCAACTTCCTGCCCAAGGTCAAAATCGATATCGCCATCGCCGACGATCAGTTGGATGAAGTGGTTGAGGTGATTAGCAAAGCCGCCTACACCGGCAAAATCGGCGACGGCAAAATTTTCGTTGCCGAATTGCAACGCGTGATCCGCATTCGCACCGGCGAAACCGACGAATCGGCACTGTAACCGCGAACTCAGTTAAGTGATGGGGATGATTGATAATGAAAAGACTGTTATCCATGTTGGGCCTGAGTTCGGTAACCCTGGTTCCTTCTTTGGCCCTGGCCGCCCCGGCGGTCGCCGATAAGGCCGACAACGCCTTTATGATGATTTGCACCGCGTTGGTGCTGTTCATGACGCTGCCGGGCATCGCGCTGTTTTACGGCGGTCTGCTGCGCGGTAAAAACGTGCTGTCGATGCTGACGCAGGTCACCGTCACCTTCGCGTTGGTCTGCGTGCTGTGGGTGCTGTATGGCTACAGCCTGGCGTTCAGCGAAGGCAATGCGGTGTTCGGCGGATTCGAGACGGCGATGCTGAAAGGCATCGGCATCGACAGCGTCACCGGCAGCATCAGCCAGATGATCCACGTCGCTTTCCAGGCCTCCTTCGCCTGTATCACCGTGGCGTTGGTGGTGGGCGGCTTCGCCGAACGCATTCGTTTCTCGGCGGTGCTGATCTTCGCGATCCTGTGGTTCACGCTGTCTTATCTGCCGATCGCGCACATGGTGTGGGGCGGAGGCTACCTGGCCGCCGACGGCGCATTGGACTTCGCCGGCGGCACCGTGGTGCACATCAACGCCGCCAGCGCCGGGTTGATCGGCGCCTACCTGATTGGCAAACGCGCCGGCTTCGGTAAAGAGGCCTTCAAACCGCACAACCTGCCGATGGTGTTTACCGGGGCGTCCATCCTGTATATCGGCTGGTTCGGCTTCAATGCCGGTTCCGCCAGTGCGGCCAACGGCATTGCGGCCTTGGCATTCCTCAATACCGTGGTTGCCACTGCGGGCGCCATTCTCTCCTGGACCTTCGCCGAGTGGATGCTGCGCGGCAAGCCTTCATTGCTGGGCGCCTGCTCCGGCATGATCGCCGGGCTGGTTGCAGTGACGCCGGCGGCGGGCACCGTGGGGGTGGGCGGGGCGTTGATCATCGGCCTGGTGGGCGGCGTCGCTGGCCTGTGGGGCGTCGTGACGCTGAAAAAATGGCTGAAAGTGGACGACACCTGTGACGTGTTTGGTGTGCACGGGGTGTGCGGCATCGTCGGCTGCCTGTTGACCGGGGTGTTCACCGCCTCTTCACTGGGCGGCACCGGTTACGCCGAAGGGGTGACGATGGGCCATCAGGTCTGGATCCAACTGGTGAGCGTGCTGATCACGCTGGTGTGGTCGAGCGTCGCCGCCTTTATCGCCTTCAAGATCGCGGGCGCCATGGTTGGATTGAGAGTGCCGGAGGAGCAGGAACGCGAGGGGCTGGACGTCAACAGCCACGGCGAGAGCGCCTACAACCAGTAAGGCTCAAAGCAGGGCAGTGCGCTAAAGACTAAAATAATGATGAAGCCAAAAGGGGCGATGGAAACATCGCCCCTTTCTTTATGCTGCGGATCAGGCGTCGCGTTGGCGAATCACCCCTTCCTGCACGGTGGTGGCGACCAGTACGCCGTCGCGGGTATAAATCTGGCCGCGCACAAAGCCCCGTGCGCCGGAGGCGGAGGAGCTCTCCACCGCGTACAGCAGCCAGTCATCCATGCGGAACGGGCGGTGGAACCACATTGAGTGGTCAATGGTGGCCACCTGCATGCCCGGCTCGAGGAAACCGACGCCGTGCGGCTGCAGCGCCGTCGGCAGGAAATTAAAGTCCGACGCGTAGCCCAGCAGATATTGGTGGATGCGCTGATCGTCCGGCATGCTGCCGTTGGCGCGGAACCACACATAGCGATGCGGTTCTTCCACGCTGCCTTTCAGCGGGTTATGGAATTTCACCGGGCGCATTTCGATCGGCTTCTGGCCGATAAATTTTTCGCGCACTTTTTCCGGCAGCATATGCGCCAGCTTCTGGGCGATCTCTGATTCAGACAGCAGCCCTTCCGGCGGCGGCACGTCCGGCATCAGGTTCTGATGCTCGTACCCCGTTTCCGGACTTTGGAAGGAGGCGGTCATATAGAAGATAGGTTTGCCGTGCTGGATGGCGCTGACGCGGCGCGCGCTGAAGCTGTTGCCGTCGCGCAGGGTTTCCACGTCGTAAACGATAGGTTTGCTGCTGTCGCCCGGGCGCAGGAAGTAGCTGTGGAACGAATGCACGCTGCGCTCGTCCGGCACCGTCTGTTTGGCTGCGTACAACGCCTGGCCGACCACCTGCCCGCCGAACACCTGGCGCAGCCCCAGATCTTCACTCTGACCGCGGAACAATCCTTCTTCGATTTTCTCCAGATCCAGCAGATCGAGGAGGTTTTGCAATGCCTGGCTCATAAAGTTGTTACCTTTCTAATAATCATTTTGCGCAGTGTGCGGAATATCACGGCGCGGCGTCAACATTTTGCGTTAAGGGCCGATGAGAATGCTCTTAATCATGGACGCCTTGGGCTGTTTAAGTGATTAATAGACGGGGTAAAGTGGATTTATCAGTGTTTTGTGCTAGGTTTAATAGGTGAGGTGGTGAAAGCCACCAACATGTTGATAATAAAAAAGGAGACCGATCCATGAAACTCTGGCAAATCGTAGGCGGTGCCGCGGCACTGACGATCACGCTGGCAGGATGCGCGCAAAAGAGTGCCGATGTGCCTACACAGGCGGCCGGTAACCCGGCGGCTGCGCAAACGCAGATTCAGGGCCCGGCGGTGACAGGTTCGGTTAATATACGTCAGCGCATTGCGCTGCCGCCGGACGCCGTACTGACGGTCACCCTCTCTGACGCTTCGCTGGCAGATGCGCCGTCCAAAGTGATTGCACAGCGCGCGGTACGTACTGAAGGGCAGCAGGCGCCATTCAGCTTTACGCTGCCGTACAACCCGTCCGACATCCAACCGAATGCGCGCATCATTCTGAGCGCGGCGGTGACGGTCAACGGGCGCCTGATGTTCATTACCGACACCATCCAGGAAGTGGTTAACCGCAACGGCACCCGCGCCGATCTGCTGCTGGTTCCGGTTCAGGGTGTGCCGATTCAGGCTGCGCCAACCGCCATGCAGTAAACTTACTGCGGTGCAGCAAGATGAAATCAACAGCCTTTGCGCTTCGGCCAAAGGCTGTTTTGTTTTACCAGCGCCAGCCGTAGCGTTCGAAATCGACCGTGCTGTGCGGGCCGAAAATTATCCCCTCCGCCAGCAGTGCCTGCCGTTGCCGTTGAAAATCCTCCCCCTGCTGCGAGATCTGTCCGTGCCGGTTGATCACCCGGTGCCAGGGCAGCGTGCTGCCTTCGGGCAAACGCCGCAGCACGCCGCCAACCTGACGCGCGGCGCGCGGCGAGCCGGCCAGCCGGGCGACTTCACCGTAAGTGGTGACTTTGCCGAACGGGATGGCGGCCACGATATGGAAAACCCGCTGGCTGAAAGAGGCGTCTTCTGGTTGCATATTGCTGTTCCTGCACGAGTCAAAACCCAGGCGAAGAGTGTGCCACAGCGCAGGTGGGTAAGAAAACAGCGGTTGGCCCCGGTTGGCTTGCTATTTGGTGGGGCATCGCCGATAATGCCCACCGCTTCAGAGTACAGAAGCCGTCAATGGGGGCCCTGTTGGTTCTCCCGCAACACTAACTTGTGAACTCGGTCAGGTCCGGAAGGAAGCAGCCGCAGCAGGTGACGTGTGTGCCGGGATGTAGCTGGCAGGGTCCCCACCCATTTGGGCTTCGCCAATCCGCGCTTTTGTCACCTCTCTTCCACGTATCTATTATCCATTTCTGTCATCAGGCAGAGCGACACGCATTTCTTTTCTTCCCGCCCTCAATTCTTTTGGATAATGAATTAGCGGTGCTGGGGGCAGGCATAGTGAGGCGGGCGATGAGGTAACCTGTCTCGATAAAAAAAGAAAATTGTTTCCGGAAATATTATTATCGAAAGAGGGAACGTAAATGAAGTTTTACTGTCAATAGGAAAAGTACGTATTTAACTTGAACATTGAGGCCGATAAAAGCATCGGCTCAACGCGTTGGGGGGCTGATTATCTGACATATTTCCAAACGGAGGTGGGGATTTTGTCATACAGTTTGTTCATGGTGAGCTCTGCCAGACGGTGATCGGCCGCTGAGTAAAACAGCTCCAGTTCATCATCGGAAAGCTCGTACTTATTTTTCTCAATAACACGTTCGAGAGTATCAATCGTGGTGCATTTACGTAAACGCATCAGATAGTCGGTTTTAGTCATGGTGGCCTTTAGTTTAATAACCGTAAAATAGCTTGGGAATAATTATCCCCTAAGTTTTCATTGTCGTACAGATGTCCTCTCCTGAGAACATTCTGAATAATCTCGCCTTGGTTTTTTGCCAGCGGCGCAGGTCGGAATCATTGATACCATAGCTGCTGAACAGCGTATAGGTATCGTCGAGATATTCTTCGACTAACTCCGACAGGTCAGATTCGTCCATGTATTTAATTTTATAACTCATCACAAACGAAGCGATATGTTCGATCAACTCATTAAGCTGCAGGTTGACGGAGGACGTCGGATCGTTGACCCACCCATGATGACTGTCTCCCAGGGTAGCGATACCTTCATCATACAAATTTTCGCACAAGAATTTGAGCTGAGCAATGTCGTGCCGCTTAGGCGAATACTCATCCATATCATCCCCTCCGTAAGTCTTAATTGCGGTGTGATAACACTATGTGAGTAAGCTGATTTACATCATGAACGGAGGCAGCTTAACGGTGGTTAAATAAACTTCCCGTAAAATGAATATAAATCATTTTTTCGCGTTTGGCCTGTAGTTATTACGTAAACTTACAATTCATCCGCAGTTGATGGGCGTGAGTTATCAATGATGTCGAAGATTAAACCCCGTGACGTCACTTGAAACCGGACGCTGTCGTTGATGATATCTTCGCTGTTGATATCCAGGCAGGCATTAAAAATGCCCCACTTATAACGATAACTCATTGAATAATCGCCGCCACCTTGCTGCACTATATCAAGTATTTCTAATGAATCTTCGGCATAGCGTGCGCTTTCAGAATAAAAGCTGAGTCCGCTGGTCAGCGCCGGCACTAACTCCGCGCTATTGTCATTAATCACTTTCTTTAATTTTTTAACAGAAAGTGCGTTGACTTCCAGGTTACAGGCAAGGGTAACAAGCATTAATCTCGGCCAACAACAATGTTATCTGCTTATCTTACTCCTTTTCCACCCTCGTCGGTAAATTTTTCGATTTACCGCTGTTCTTTACCTTACGCCAACATTCCAACCGAATGGAAATAGCCCTGAGTTTTGTAAGGGGGACAGGGGAAGATCCGCTGTGCGAGGGATTGTTACGTTCCGTTGCATTATTGTCGCGCCATAGCTTGAGATACGGTAGTTGTTGTGATGTTATATTATAACCATTAACCCGTCATTTTGGTCACCACATTGATTCCCACTTCGCAACATGGCGCCGCGCCGTCACTGAATTCGTTGTTCACCACCTCCGCTGCCGCGCGTTGTGCGGGTGCCGCTGTGCTGCTGGCTCTGCTGTGGCTCGGCATCTTTTGGGCGGTATCGCTGCCATGATCACCCTGCGTCAGTTGGTGCTGGGCTATGGCACCACGCCGCTTTTTCCGCCGCTGAGCGGGCAGTTTACCGCCGGCTCGTTGACCGCGGTGGTGGGCGTCAATGGGGCCGGAAAATCGACATTGCTGAAAACGCTCGCCGGTTTGCTGCCGCCGATGAGCGGCAGCCTGAATTTTAGCGGCGGAAAGCCGCCGCGCAGAGCTTATTTGCCGCAGCAGGCGGAATTGGATCGGCAATTCCCGATCGCGGTGAGCGATCTGGTGGCGATGGGCTGTTGGCCGCAAAGCGGCATGTTCGGAGGCATGAACAAGCGTGCGGCGAGCCAGGTCAATGAGGCGTTGGCGAGCGTTGGCATGAGCGCGCTGGTGCGCAACCCGGTGGGCGAGCTGTCCGGCGGTCAGCTGCAGCGGGTGTTGTTTGCGCGCCTGCTGGTCCAACAAGCGCCGCTGATTTTGCTGGATGAACCTTTCACCGGTATCGACAGCGCCACCACGCAGATCCTGCTGCAGGCGATCGCGCAACTGCACCGGCAGGGGAAAACGGTGATTGCCGTGCTGCACGATATGTCGATGGTCGCCGAGCATTTTCCGCAGGCGCTGTTGCTGACGCCGCAGGCTTGCCACTGGGGCGCGGCCGAGCAAGTGCTGGAGCAGGTGCCGAGGCATCACGCCGCCGAACGGCTGCCGGATCTGCGGGCGGTGGCGCCATGATGCTGTTGCATGGGCTTATCGATCCTTTTCTCTCTTTCGGTTTTATGCGTCGCGCGCTGATGGCTTGCCTGGCGTTGTCGCTCAGCGCCGCCCCGCTGGGCGTGTTTCTGCTGCTGCGCCGCATGAGCCTGGTCGGGGATGCCTTGTCCCACGCGGTGTTGCCGGGCGCGGCGATCGGCTATCTGATCTCCGGCATGTCGCTGGTGGCGATGGGCGTAGGCGGCTTTATCGCCGGGCTGGCGGTGGCGATGTTGTCCGGCCTGGTGAGCCGCCGCACGCCGCTGAAAGAGGACGCCAGCTTCGCCGGATTCTATCTGGGCTCACTGGCGCTGGGGGTCACGCTGGTCTCGCTGCGCGGTTCCAGCGTGGATCTGCTGCACGTGTTGTTCGGTTCGATCCTGGCGGTGGATGCGCAGGCGATGCTGATGGTCGGTGCGATCGCCTCGGTTTCGCTGCTGGCGCTGGCGGCGCTGTACCGCGCGCTGGTGATCGAATCCTTCGACGTCACTTTCCTGCGCGTTAACGCGCCGCGCCGGTTGGCGCTGATCCACGGCCTGTTTTTGGCGCTGGTGGTGGTCAATCTGGTGGCGGGATTCCAGATCCTCGGCACCCTGATGTCGGTTGGGTTAATGATGTTGCCCGCCGCCAGCGCGCGCTTCTGGGCGCGCAATCTGCCGCAGACGCTGGCGACGGCGATGGGCATCGGCGCGCTTTCCAGTCTGATTGGGCTGGTGTGGTCCTATCACGCTTCGCTGCCCGCCGGCCCGGCGATCGTGCTCAGCGCCAGCATCCTCTTTTTTGTCTCAATCCTGTTTGGAACGCGCGGAGGCATTTACGCCTTTGCGCGCCGTTGAGAAGTGCCATTTGCAAGGAGAAAGTATGAAACGTTTACCTATATCGCTGGCGGTTGCTGCTCTGCTGGCCAGCCCATTGGCGATGGCGAAGACCGTCGACGCCGTCGCCAGCTTTTCCATTCTGGGAGATATCGTCAAGCAGGTGGGCGGCGATCACGTCAAGGTCAGCACGCTGGTGGGGCCGGATGGCGATCCGCACAGTTTCGAGCCTTCGCCGCAGGACGGCAAGAAGCTGGCTCAGGCTGATGTGGTCTTCGTCAGCGGCCTGGGGCTGGAAGGGTGGATCGATCGCCTGGTCAGCGCTTCGGGTTATAAAGGGCAGGTGATCACCGCTTCACAGGGCATCAACACCCGCCAGATGGAAGAGGATGGCAAACAGATTACCGATCCTCACGCCTGGAACAGCATGAAAAACGGCGTGCAGTACGCCACCAACGTGATGAACGCCCTGATCGCCGCCGATCCTGAGGATGCCAACTATTTTCGCCAGCGCGGCGCCGACTACATTCAGCAGCTGCAAAAGTTGGATCTGTGGGCCAAAACCCAGTTCGCCGCAGTGCCGCCGCAGAAACGTAAGGTGCTGACCAGCCATGATGCTTTTGGCTACTTTGGGCAAGAGTATGGCGTCACCTTCCTTGCCCCGGTCGGATTTTCCACCGAAGCGGAAGCCAGCGCCAGCGACGTGGCGAACCTGATTAAGCAGATTAAACAGGAGAAGGTTAACGCTTACTTTATCGAAAACCAGACCGATCCGCGGCTGGTGAAACAGATTGCCGCCGCCACCGGCGCCAAGGCGGGCGGCGAGCTGTACCCTGAAGCGCTCTCCCGCGCCGGCGGCCCGGCGGCCACCTATGAGCAGGCGTTCAAACACAATGTCGACACGCTGCTGAGCAGCATGAAGTAATCTCTGCCCCCCGCCCGCGGGTGGGGGACAGCTTGCAGGCACTTTCTCGCCATAAAAAAAGCCCCGTTGAGCAGCAACGGGGCTTTGCGACAGATGACACTTGGGAGTTAACGCTTTTTCTTACGTCCCTGTACCGCTTTGAATCGCGGATTGCTTTTACAGATCACATAGATGCGGCCACGACGACGCACGACTTTGCAATCCGGGTGGCGGTTTTTCGCCGAACGCAATGAACTCAATACCTGCATGGGGTTTCCTTGTTACTTATTGCCGATAAAGCGGCCAAAGCGCTGCTGGAAGCGCGCCGTGCTGCCTTCTTTGGAATAGTCTTTCTGCTTGCCGGTGTAATACGGATGCGAAGCGGAAGAGACGTCGAGGGTGACATACGGCCAGCTTTCGCCGTCCAGTTCGATAGTGCGATCGGTTTTGATGGTCGATCCCACTTTGAAGTAGGCATTGGCGCTGACGTCGTGGAACACCACGGTGCGGTAATCGGGGTGGATGCCGGGTTTCATAACAGCCCTCTCGTGTAATGTTATACTATAACAATAATTATGCGCTGACCTGGCATCGCGATCAAGCGCAAATTGCACACAAAAGTGAATTAATGAGAATGGTTTGCATTAAGTAACTGAAACAAAATAAAAAGGCCGCATGCGCGGCCTTTTCGATTATCAGGTGGAGCTCACGTCACTGAGCGATCAGTGGTGCTCTACCGGATGGCTGTGTTCCAGGTCTTCGTTCTTCTTGCTGAAGCGGCGGCGAACCACCACGAAGAACACCGGTACGAAGAAGATCGCCAAGACGGTAGCGGTGATCATCCCGCCCATTACGCCGGTACCAACCGCGTTCTGTGCGCCGGAGCCCGCACCGCTGCTGATAACCAGCGGCAGAACCCCGAGGATGAAGGCCAGGGACGTCATCAGGATTGGACGCAGACGCATACGCACCGCTTCCAATGTCGCTTCGATCAGGCCTTTGCCTTCTTTTTCCATCAGGTCTTTGGCGAACTCCACGATCAGGATGGCGTTCTTCGCCGATAGACCGATGGTGGTCAGCAGCCCCACCTGGAAGTACACGTCGTTGTTCATGCCGCGCATCGTCGCGGCCAACAACGCACCGATAACCCCCAGCGGCAATACCAGCATGACCGAGAACGGCACGGACCAGCTTTCATACAGCGCCGCCAGACACAGGAACACCACCAGAATCGAGATGGCGTACAGCGCCGGCGCCTGGTTGCCCGACAGACGTTCCTGATAGGACATGCCGGTCCAGTCGTAACCGATGCCGCTTGGCAGTTTGGACGCCAGTTGCTCCATCAGGTTCATCGCTTCACCGGTACTCTTGCCCGGTGCGGCCTGGCCAAGAATTTCCATCGACGGCAAGCCGTTATAGCGTTCCAGACGCGGTGAGCCGTATTCCCATTTCGCCGAAGAGAAGGCGGAGAATGGCACCATCTGGCCGCTGGTACCGCGCACGTACCACTTGTTGATGTCTTCCGGCAGCATGCGGAACGGCGCTTCGGCCTGTACGTACACCTTCTTCACACGACCGCGGTCGATGAAGTCGTTGACGTACGAACCACCCAGTGCAGTGCTCAGCGTGCTGTTGATGGTGGTGATGCTCACGCCCAGCGCCTTGGCTTTCTCCTGATCGACGATCAGTTTGAACTGCGGCGTATCTTCCAGGCCGTTCGGGCGCACGCCCACCAGCACGTCCGGATGCTGAGCAACCATGCCCAACAGCTGGTTACGCGCTTCGGTCAGTTTTTCGTGCCCCAGGCCGCCCTGGTCAATCAGCTCGAAGTCGAAGCCGGTTGCGGTACCGAGTTCGATGATCGCCGGCAGGTTGAACGGGAACACCAGGCCTTCTTTAATCTGCGAGAAGGCGCCCATGGCGCGACCCGCGATCGCTTCTACCTTGTTCCCGGCCCCTGGGCGCTCGCCCCAGTCTTTCAGGCTGACGAATGCCAGGCCGTTGTTCTGGCCGTTACCGTTGAAGCCGAAGCCCGCGACGGTAAACACCGAAACCACGTTGTCCTTTTCCTTGTTCAGGAAGTAGTCGGAGACTTCTTCCAGCACTTTGTTGGTGCGGGACTCGGTGGCACCGGCAGGCAACTGCACCATGGTCAACAGGATGCCCTGATCTTCGTCCGGCAGGAACGAGGAAGGCAGGCGCAGGAACAGCAGGCCCATGCCAACCACGATCAGCAGGTAGATGATCAGATAGCGGCCGGTGCTGCGCAGGATGTTGCCCACGCTGTCGGTATAGTGATGCGTGCTCTTCTCGAACATGCGGTTAAACCAGCCGAAGAAGCCTGTTTTAACCCCGTGATCGCCTTTCGGGATCGGTTTGAGCATGGTGGCGCACAGCGCCGGCGTCAGGATCAAGGCCACCAGCACCGACAGCGCCATCGCGGACACGATGGTGATCGAGAACTGGCGATAGATGGCGCCGGTTGAGCCGCCAAAGAACGCCATCGGCACGAATACCGCCGACAGCACCATGGCGATGCCCACCAGCGCGCCCTGGATCTGGCCCATCGATTTACGGGTGGCTTCTTTCGGCGGCAGCCCCTCTTCGGACATGACGCGCTCGACGTTTTCCACCACCACGATGGCGTCATCCACCAGCAGGCCGATCGCCAACACCATGCCGAACATCGTCAGGGTGTTTATCGAGAAGCCGAACGCCGCGAGTATCGCAAAGGTCCCCAGCAGTACTACCGGCACCGCGATGGTTGGGATCAGCGTCGCGCGGAAGTTCTGCAGGAACAGATACATCACCAGGAACACCAGGATGATGGCTTCGAGCAGCGTTTTCACCACTTCGTTGATGGAGATTTTAACGAACGGGGTGGTGTCGTACGGATAAACCACTTTCATCCCTTGCGGGAAGAATGGCGCCATCTTGGCCAGCTCGTCTTTCACACCTTTGGCGGTGTTCAAGGCGTTGGCGCCGGTTGCCAGTTTGATACCCAGGCCGGCGGCAGGCTTGCCGTTATAACGCGCGGTAACGGCATAGCTTTCCGCGCCGCGCTCGATGTGAGCGACGTCGCGCAGGCGCACCTGGGAACCGTCGGTATTCACCTTCAGCAGGATCTTGCCGAACTCTTCCGGCGAAGTCAGACGGGTCTGCGCGATGATCGAGGCGTTCAACTGCTGCCCCGGCACCGGCGGCAGGCCGCCCAGCTGGCCTGCGGCGATCTGGTTGTTCTGCTCGGTGATGGCGGAGGTCACGTCCGTGGTCGTCAGCTGGTAGTTGTTCAGCTTGTTCGGATCCAGCCAGATACGCATCGCGTACTGGGCACCGAACAGCTGCACCTCGCCCACGCCGGACGAACGGCTGATCGGATCCTTGATGTTGGACGCCACGTAGTCCGCAATATCGTCCTGCGTCATGTTCGGATCGTCGGAAACGAAGCCGGCCACCATCAGGAAGCTGCTGCTGGATTTTTCTACTTTCAGGCCCTGTTGCTGAACTTCTTGCGGCAGCAATGGGGTGGCCAACGACAGTTTGTTCTGAACCTGAACCTGCGCGATGTCAGGATCGGTGCCGGAATCAAACGTCAGGGTAATGGTGACGCTACCAGAGGAATCACTGGTGGAGGACATGTACATCAGGTTATCGATACCGTTCATGTTCTGTTCGATAATCTGCGTGACGGTATCCTGCACCGTTTTGGCATCTGCGCCCGGGTAGGTGGCGGAAATACTCACCGCCGGCGGTGCAATAGTGGGATACTGCGCGATCGGCAGTTTCATTATTGCAAGCACCCCCGCCAACATGACGATGATGGCGATTACCCAGGCGAAAATTGGGCGGTCTATAAAGAACTTAGCCATGTATTACAGGCTCCTTTTTATGACTTCTGCGCTTCAGACTGCGGCTGTTTTTGCGCCTGAGTGTCAACTTCCTGCACCTTTACCTGCGCGCCTGGATGCACTTTCATCAGGCCGGAGACGATCACGCGATCGCCGGCTTTCAGGCCATCGGTAACCAGCCATTTGTCGCCAATCGCCTGATCCGCCTTCAGCGTGCGCAGCTCAACTTTATCGTCTGCACCGACCACTAACGCCGTCGCTTCACCACGCGGGTTGCGGGTGACGCCTTGCTGCGGCACCAGCAGCGCATCGCTGCGCACGCCTTCGTCCAGACGGGCGCGCACGAACATGCCAGGCAACAGCGTATCGTTCGGGTTAGGGAACAGGGCGCGAATGGTAATGGAACCGGTGGTCTCATCGACGGTGACGTCAGAGAATTCCAGCGTGCCTTCCTGCGCATATTCGGTGCCGTTTTCCAGCATCAGTTTCACCTTGGCCTTGCCGTTTTCCTGCTTCAGCGCGCCGCTGGCCAGTTCTTGCTTCAGGCGCAGGAAGTCGGTGCTCGACTGGGTGACGTCGACATACATCGGATCCAACTGCTGCACGGTGGACAGGGCGGTCGCCTGGCCGTTGCTGACCAGCGCGCCTTCGGTCACGGCGGATTTGCCGATGCGGCCGGAGATCGGGGAGGTCACTTTGGTGTACGCCAGATTAATGCGCGCGGTTTCGACGGCGGCCTTGGCGGCCACGACGGCGGCATCCGCTTGCTGCAGCGTGGAGACGGCGTTGTCGTAGTCCTGCTTACTGATATAGCTGGTACCCAGCAATGGCTTGTAGCGGTTTACCGTCACGCGTGCGATGGAAGCGCTGGCCTGTGCTTTGGCCAAATCGCCTTTCGCGCTGTCGTAGCTGGCTTGATAGGTTGCGGGATCGATTTGGTACAGAGACGTCCCGGCCTTGATATCGCTACCTTCGACGAAGTTGCGCTTCAGGATGATGCCGCTGACCTGAGGGCGAACTTCGGCGATACGATACGCAGCGGTGCGGCCAGGAAGATCGGTAGTGATGTTGAGAGGCTCGGCCTTCAAGGTGACTACGCCCACTTCAGGTGCCTGTTGTTGGGCACCTTGCTGTTGGGTTTCTTTATCGTTACATCCTGTTAGCACTAAGCTGCCTGAAAGCATCAGAACGGCCGCCAGAGGCGTTAACCCTCTGTTTTTGTTCATAGAAAAACCTCAAGTGTCCGATTTCAAAATGATCAATGGATCACAAGCTTTAAAACCCATTGCTGCGTTAATTATATGTGCGTGCTATGGTACATACATTCGCGAATGTATGTAAATCACACTCCCCCTAAATAACAATGCCATGGCACGAAAAACCAAACAGCAGGCGCAAGAAACCCGACAGCAAATCCTCGATGCTGCGGTGAGAGAGTTCTCTGAACGTGGCGTTGCTGCAACGTCACTGACAGATATTGCCACCGCTGCTGGGGTTACGCGTGGAGCCATTTACTGGCACTTCAAGAATAAGGTAGACCTGTTTAATGAAGTTTGGGAATCTACCGAGCCGAAAATTGACCAGCTCGAAACAGAGTATCAGGCAAAGTTTCCCGATAATCCACTGCGGGTTATCCGAGAAATTCTGATTTACATTCTGACGTCTACGGTTGAAGACGGCCGCAGGCGGGCGTTGATGGAAATTATATTCCACAAATGCGAGTTTGTCGGTGAAATGATGCCGCTGCTGGATTCGCGCAAGGTGCTGTACCTCGCCGGTTACGAACGCATCGAGGCGGTGCTGTGCAACTGCATTCACCACGGGCAATTGCCGGCCGATCTGCACACTCGTCGCGCGGCGATCATCCTGCGCGGTTATATCACCGGCCTGCTGGAAAACTGGCTGTTTATGCCGGAAAGTTTCGATTTGCGGGCTGAAGCCGAAGCGCTGGTGGATGCGTTTTTGGAGATGCTGCAGTTTTGCCCCACCTTGCGCCTCAAATCCGATATGCCGACGGCAGCACCGTCCAACGCCGGCTCCCTGCCTTTATAAGGAGAGATTTCATGTCATCAGTCGTTCTCATCGCCAATGGCGCCGCCTATGGCCACGAATCCTTGTTCAATGCGCTGCGGTTGGCCATCGCCATGAAAGAGCAGCAGAGCGATCTCGATCTGCGGCTGTTTCTGATGTCCGATGCGGTGGTGGCCGGGTTGGCCGGGCAGCAGCCGCACGAGGGGTACCACCTGCAGCAGATGCTGGAAATCCTCACCGCGCAGCAGGTGCCGGTCAAGCTGTGCAAGACCTGCGCCGACGCGCGCGGCGTCAGCCGCTTGCCGCTGGCGGACGGCGTGGCGATCGGCACCTTGGTCGAGCTGGCGCAGTGGACGCTGGCGGCGGAGAAAGTGCTGACTTTCTGATTTCACGACAATGGGACATCACCGGCAACGCTTTTGTTGTTCGTTGCCTGCCGGCGATCGTGATAATCTTCAGGCTTCTTAACCGATCCGAAGCTAAATCATGCATCGCTGGTTGACTCTGCCTTCTCTGGCGCCGCTCATGTTTGTCGGCGCATGCCGGCGGCGCATCGCCGCCGCGACTCTCCTTTTCCTTATTTACGCGTTCAGCTCGCCGGCGCAGGCGGCGCTGAGCGGCGATCTGCCGCAGCGCAGCGAAGTGCAAAGCCAGCTGGAAATGCTGAACAAGCAAAAAGCCCTGACGCCGGTCGAAAAGCTCTCCCAGCAGGATTTGACCCGCACGCTGGAGCTGCTGGATGCCCTTGAGCGCAACCGGCAAGACGCCGCGCAGCTTAAACAGCAGGTGCAGCAGGCGCCGGCGAAACTCAGTCAGGTCACCGCCGAATTGGATGCGCTGAAGCAGCCGGTAGACAATGCGGCGGCGCGCGCTGCGCTGTTGCCGCTGTCGCTGCGTCAGTTGGAAAGCCGGCTGTATCAAACGCTCGACGAGCTGCAAAGCGCGCAGGAGAGCCTCTCCACCTACAACAGCCAACTGGTGTCGCTGCAAACCCAGCCCGAGCGGGTACAAAGCACCATGTACGCCGCCTCGCAGCGCCTGCAGGAGATCCGCAGCCAGCTCAGCGGCCAGACGCCGGGGCAAGATTCGCTGCGCAACAGTCAGCAGGTGATGCTGAGCACCGAGCAGGCGCTGCTCAATGCGCAGCTGGAGTTGCAGCGTAAAAGCCTGGAAGCCAATACCACGCTGCAGGATCTGCTGCAAAAGCAGCGCGATTACACCACCGCGCATATCGATGCGCTCGATCGGTCGGTGCAACTGCTGCAGGAGATCGTCAACAGCAAGCGGTTGACGCTGTCCGAAAAGACCGCCAAAGAGGCGCAGAACCCGGAAGACGCCACCGATATTCAGCACGATCAGCTGGTCAGCAAGCAGCTGGACGTCAACCGCCAACTGAGCCAGCGGCTGATCGCCGCCACCGAAGAGAGCAACACCCTGTTCCAGCAGAACATTCGGGTCAAGAACTGGCTCGACCGCGGGCTGCAGGCGGAGCGTAACCTGAAAGAGCAGATCCAGGTGCTGAAAGGCAGCCTGGTGCTGTCGCGCATTCTGTATCAGCAGCAGCAAAGCCTGCCGCAGGGCACGCTGCTGGCGGATATGGATACGCGCATCGCCGATCTGCGGCTGGAGCAGTTCGATATCAATCAGCAACGCGACGATCTGTTCAAGGGCGAAGATTACATCAACCAGCTGGTGACCGAGAGCAAGGAAAAGGCCGGCCCGGAAGTGATCGACGCGTTGAACGAGATCGTCGACATGCGCCGCGAACTGCTGGATCAGTTGAACAAGCAGCTCAGCAACCAGCTGTCGCTGTCGATCAACCTGCAGATTAACCAACAGCAGCTCACCAGCGTCTACGGATCGCTGCAGGATACGCTGACCCAGCAGATTTTCTGGGTCAACAGCAACAAGCCGGTCGATCTGGCGTGGCTGAAGGCGATGCCGGAGGCGGTGCGCGATCAGATTGCCGGGCTCGATCTCAAATTCGACGGCGGCAAGCTATTGCAGGGCGGGGTGAATGCGCTGGTGTTCCTGATCCCGCTGCTGTTGGCGATCGGGGTATTGCGTTGGCGCTACCGGCTGATCGACGGCCATTTACAAAAGCTGGCCAACGATGTGGGGCAACTGAAGCGCGACGGCCAACTGCATACGCCGAAGGCCATCGCGCTGACCTTGCTGAAGGTGTTGCCTGGCGCCGCGTTGCTCCTTGGCGTCGGTTTCTGGATGTATCGCGCAGATTTTGGCATCAGCGACTTTATCTGGGCATTGTCGCAGCAGCTGGCGCTGTCATGGCTGGTATTCGCTTTCAGTTACCGCATGCTGAAACCGGGCGGCATCGCCGAGCGGCATTTCAACTTCGGCGCCAACCTGTGCGCGCATTACCGCCGCCAGACGCTGCGGCTGGGGCTGGCGCTGCAGCCGCTGATCTTCTGGTCGGTATTGGGCGAAAAAGCGCCGCTGCGCCTGGTGGAAGACGTTATCGGCCAGATCGTGGTGATGTTGACGCTGGCGCTGCTCACGGTGCTGGTGTTCCCGCTGTGTCGCGACAGCTGGCGTGAAAAGGGCTCGCACGCCGTGCGGCTGGTGATGGTCACTGCGCTGGCCGCCACGCCGCTGATCCTGCTGGGGCTGATGTTCGCCGGCTACTTTTATACCACGCTGCGGCTGGCCAGCCGCTGGATAGACAGCCTGTATCTGTTTTTCCTGTGGAATATTGTGTACCTGACTGCCCTGCGCGGCCTGAGCGTGGCGGCGCGGCGTCTGGCCTACCGGCGCGCGTTGGCGCGGCGGCAAAACGTGGCGAAAGAGGGGGCCGAAGGCGGTGAACCGGTGGTGGAAGAACCGCCGCTGGCGCTCGATCAGATCAACCAACAGTCGCTGCGCCTGACCACCCTGGTGCTGTTCGCCATCTTCGCCAGCGCCTTCTACGCCATTTGGTCGGATCTGGTGACGGTCATCGCTTACCTGGACAGCATCACGCTGTGGCATTACACCAGCACCGTGGCGGGCAGCAGCGTGGCGCAGGCGGTGACGCTGGGCAACATGATGGTGGCGATCGCCGCGGTGATCGTCGCCTACGTGCTCACCCGCAACCTGCCCGGTTTGTTGGAGGTGGTGGTGCTGTCGCGGCTGCAGCTGCGGCAGGGGGCGTCCTATGCCATCACCACCGTGCTCACTTACCTGATTACCGCCGTGGGCGCCGTGGTTGCGCTGGGATCGCTCGGCGTATCCTGGGACAAACTGCAATGGCTGGCCGCCGGTCTGACGGTCGGGCTGGGCTTCGGCCTGCAGGAGATCTTCGCCAATTTCGTCTCCGGTCTGATCATTCTGTTCGAACGCCCGATCCGCATCGGCGATACCATCACCATCGGCACCTTCTCCGGTTCGGTCAGCAAGATCCGCATTCGCGCCACCACCATTACCGACTTCGACCGCAAAGAGGTGATCATTCCGAACAAGGCATTCGTCACCGAGCGGCTGATCAACTGGTCGTTGTCCGATACCATCACCCGCGTGCTGATCAAGGTCGGCGTGGCCTACGGCTCCGATCTCGACAAGGTGAAAAAGGTGCTGCTGCAGGCGGCGCACGACAACCCGCGGGTGATGACCGATCCCGAACCGCAGGTGTTCTTCCTCAACTTCGGCGCCAGCACGCTGGATCACGAACTGCGGCTCTATGTGCGCGAACTGCGCGATCGCAGCTACACGGTGGATGAACTGAATCGCTCAATCGACCGCTTGTGCCGGGAAAACGACATCGACATCGCTTTCAACCAGCTGGAGGTGTATCTGCATAACCAGCAGGGCAACGAAGTGCAGGAAGTGAAAAGAACGCTGTCGCCGGACGACGGCGGCCAGACGGCGGCGGATAAGCAATGAGAGGCGAAAGGGACAGCGGCGCTGTCCCCGGTTACTGTCCGGCGGGCAGATAGGGCGAGGTGACGCCGGCGCGCTGCAGCTTTTCCTGATAATCCCGTTTGACGATATCCAGCGCCGCCAGCGCGGTAGCCGGATCGATCTCGTTGCATTCCAGCAGGTAAATCAAGTCTACCGCCAGCTGCAGTTCGGGTGAGGCGTTTTCCAGAGACATAGCACCTGCGCTTATTAATTAATGGGATGAAAAACTCGTGTCTCGGCAGAGTATAGTGAACCCGGCGCGCAACCGGGAATAATCATTAAAATATTGTGATAAATCTTCAAAAACCGTTTTCTTTGCGCTCGATATTGCGCTCGATGCGCGCCAGCGCCTGACGGCAGCGCATCAGTCTCCCCTCCAGCGCCGCCAGCTCGTGCTGCAGCTTTTGCTGCGCCGCCAGCGTGGTCTGGCGCCCCAGCAGGCTTTCCCGATCCTGAATCATGGCGATCAGCCGGCGTTCGTAGTCCTGATGTTCGGCCAGTTTGTGGTACAGATCGGCCTCGGGGGCTTCTTTCGGCTGGTTCTTGCGCCGCAGCGCCTGGGTTGCCAGCTCGCGCTGCAGGGCAGAGATTTGAGCCACCAGTTTTTCGGCCAGAAAGGCCACCTGGCTGGTGCGGTTGTCGTTGGCGGCGCTTTGCAATTGGGCGAAATTTTTCTCCACTTCGGCCAGGTAGTCGCGCAGCCGCGTGCCGCGATTGGCGAACAGGGCGGCGTCGAAGCGCGCCTGCGGGATCGGAACGTCGCCGCGCGGGGTCACTTCGGCCGCCAGCGCCGCGATCTGCTGTGCCAACACCTGTAATAGACGCTGAGTGCTCACATAAGCTCCCTCTTGATTTCAACAGGCGTAAGCTTGCCCGCGATCCTGCCGTGAAACAAGCGCCGTACGCATATTCCGCCGGCGCGGCGCCGATGCTACAGTAGGCGGCAACCGATTGAGGAGCGAAGAGCCGCATGACGCGTGGGTTATTGATCATTTTGGGTTGGCTGGCGGTGGTGCTGGCGACGTTGGGCGTGGTGCTGCCATTGCTGCCGACCACACCGTTCCTGCTGTTGGCCGCCTGGTGTTTCGCCCGCTCTTCGCCGCGCTTTCATCACTGGCTGCTGTACCGCTCCTGGTTCGGCCCTTATCTGCGCCACTGGCAGCAGCATCGCGCGCTGCCGCCGGGGGCGAAGTGGAAGGCGGTGCTGGTTATTGTACTTACCTTCGCCTGTTCGCTGTGGCTGGTGAAAATCTGGTGGGTGCGCGGGCTGTTGCTGCTGATGTTGGCTATTTTGCTGACCTTTATGCTGCGCCTGCCGGTTATTGACCTGTCGCAACAAAAACAGCGCTGATTGTGCGCCGCTGGTTGCATTTGTCCGCCAGTTTGCATAGATTTGGGCGTTTTCGTGCGCGGATCGCCTGCCATTTCTTCTCCGGTGTGTTTCACCCGGGGGCGGCGGGTGAGCGGCGCGCCGGTTTTCAGGCAGTTTTATCAGGCAACAATTATGACCGCTACTGCGCAGCAGCTTCAGTTTATTAAAGACAGTATCAAAACCATCCCGGATTATCCGAAGCCGGGCATCCTGTTCCGCGACGTGACCAGCCTGCTGGAAAACCCGTTGGCCTACGCCGCCAGCATCGAGCTGCTGGTTGAGCGCTATCGCGAAGCGGGCGTGACCAAGGTGGTGGGTACCGAAGCGCGCGGTTTCCTGTTCGGCGCGCCCGTCGCGCTGGCGCTGGGCGTCGGTTTCGTGCCGGTGCGCAAACCGGGCAAACTGCCGCGCGCCACGCTCAGCGAAAGCTATGAGCTGGAGTACGGCACCGACAAGCTGGAGATCCACACCGACGCCATCACTGCGGGTGACAAAGTGCTGGTGGTGGACGATCTGCTGGCGACCGGCGGCACCATCGAAGCGACCACCAAACTGATCCGCCGTCTGGGCGGTGAAGTGAACGACGCCGCGTTCATCATCAACCTGCCGGATCTGGGCGGGGAAGCGCGTCTGAACAAGCTGGGCATCGATTGCTACTGCCTGGTGGACTTCGCCGGCCATTGATGCGGCATTGCCCCTTGGGCACAACGGCCTCGCGGATCGCCGCGGGGCTGTGTTAGCATGACCCTCCAGATTCCTCGACTTCTCCGGTATTAATGAGCTATCAGGTTCTCGCCCGTAAGTGGCGCCCTCAAACGTTCGCAGACGTGGTCGGCCAGGAACATGTCCTGACCGCGCTGGCCAACGGCCTCTCACTGGGGCGGATCCATCACGCCTATCTGTTCTCGGGCACGCGCGGCGTGGGGAAAACCACCATCGCCCGCTTGCTGGCCAAAGGCCTGAACTGTGAAACCGGCATCACCGCCACGCCGTGCGGCCAATGCGACAACTGCCGCGAGATCGAGCAGGGGCGCTTCGTCGATCTGATCGAGATCGACGCCGCTTCCCGAACCAAGGTGGAAGATACCCGCGATCTGCTGGACAACGTCCAGTACGCGCCGGCGCGCGGCCGCTTCAAGGTCTACCTGATCGACGAAGTGCACATGCTCTCGCGCCACAGCTTCAACGCGTTGCTGAAGACGTTGGAAGAGCCGCCGCCGCACGTCAAATTCCTGTTGGCCACCACCGATCCGCAAAAGCTGCCGGTGACCATTCTCTCGCGCTGTCTGCAGTTCCACCTCAAAGCGCTGGACGTCGATCAGATCCGTCAGCAGCTGGAAACGGTGCTGACGGCGGAGCAGATCACCAGCGACGCGCGTGCGCTGCAGCTTCTGGCGCGCGCCGCCGACGGCAGCATGCGCGACGCGCTGAGCCTGACCGATCAGGCGATCGCCATGGGGCAGGGGCAGGTGACCGCCGCCACCGTCAGCCAGATGCTCGGCACGCTCGATGACGAGCAACCGCTGGCGATCCTCGAAGCGCTGGTCAGCGCCGACGGCGAAAAGGTGATGGCGCAGGTCGCGCAGGCCGCTTCGCGCGGCGTGGACTGGGAAAATCTGCTGGTGGAGACGTTGGCGCTGCTGCATCGCATTGCGATGGTGCAGCTGTTGCCTTCGATGCTCGACAACCAGTACGCCGCCGTGGAGCAACGGCGGCGCGAGCTGGCGCGAACCCTGCCGCCGGCCGATGTGCAACTTTACTACCAGACGCTGTTGGTGGGCCGCAAAGAGCTGGCCTATGCGCCGGATCGCCGCATGGGGGTTGAGATGACCCTGCTGCGTGCGCTGGCGTTTCACCCGAAAGCGGTGATCCCGGAGCCGGTGGCGTTGGTGCAGACCGCGCCGGCGCCGATGGCGCAGCCGCAGGCCGCCGCTTCACAACAGCCGCCGCAGTTTCAGGACGCGCCGCCGCCGCTAGGGCAGCCGGCCGCGCCACAGCGACAATCATCGGCCCCTTTACCGGATGCCACCGCCCAGCTGTTGAAAGCGCGGTCCCAGCTGCAACGGCAGCAGGGAGCATCCACACCAAAAAAGAATGAGCCGGCGGCGCCAGGAATAGCGCGGCCGGCAAACTCGGCGCTGGGGCGTTTGGCTTCCGTGACCGAGCGCAGCCAGCAGCGCCTGGCGGAGAAGAAGGTGCCGGAAAAACCGGCGAAACCGGAAGCCTATCGCTGGCGCGCGCAGACCGAGCCGGAAGCGGCGCCGGAACCGCTGGCGACGCCGAAAGCGCTGCGCACGGCGTTGGAGCACGAGAAAACGCCGGAGCTGGCCGCCAAGCTGGTGGTGGAGTCGCTGGAGCGCGACGCCTGGGCGGCGGAAATCGATAAGCTGAAGATCCCGAAATTGGTGCAGCAGCTGGCGTTGAACGCCTTCAAGCAGCAGCCGGAGCCGGGCAAAATTAACCTCCATCTGCGGTCTTCGCAGCGCCATCTGAATTCGCCTTCGGCGCAGAGGACGCTGGCCGACGCGCTCGGTGAGCTGTACGGCGGCCCGATTGAGCTGACCGTGGTGGAGGACGATAATCCGGCGGGGCGGACCCCGCTGGAATGGCGACAAGCCATCTATGAAGAAAAGCTGGCGCAGGCGCGCCAGTCCATCGAAGCGGATACCAACATTCAGACGCTGCGCCGATTCTTCGACGCGGATCTGGATGAAGAGAGTATTCGTCCCCTTTAAACGCCGCGCGAGGTGCGCGGCCCTAGCGACGAGAGACGACTATGTTTGGTAAAGGCGGTCTGGGCAACCTGATGAAGCAAGCCCAGCAAATGCAAGAGAAAATGCAGCAGATGCAGGAAGAAGTCGCCAAATTGGAAGTGACCGGCGAATCCGGCGCGGGCCTGGTGAAAGTCACCATCAACGGCGCGCACAACTGCCGCCGCGTGGAGATCGATCCTAGCCTGATGGAAGACGACAAAGAGATGCTGGAAGATCTGATCGCCGCTGCGTTTAACGACGCCGCGCGCCGCATCGAAGAGACTCAGAAAGAGAAAATGGCTTCCGTCTCCAGCGGCATGCAGTTGCCGCCTGGCTTCAAGATGCCGTTCTGATGCAAACCAGCCCGCTCCTTGAATCCCTGATGGAGGCGTTGCGCTGCCTGCCGGGCGTCGGCCCGAAATCGGCGCAGCGCATGGCGTTTCAGCTGCTGCAGCGCGATCGCAGCGGCGGGATGCGCCTGGCGCAGGCGTTGACGCGCGCGATGTCGGAGATCGGCCACTGCGCCGACTGCCGCACCTTCACCGAACAGGACGTCTGCACTATTTGCGCCAATCCGCGCCGTCAGCAAAACGGCCAGATTTGCGTGGTGGAAAGCCCGGCGGATATCCACGCCATCGAGCAGACCGGCCAGTTCGCCGGGCGCTACTTTGTGCTGATGGGGCATCTGTCGCCGCTGGACGGCATCGGGCCGGGCGATATCGGTCTGGATCGCCTGGAGCAACGGCTGGAAAAGGAAAGCATCACCGAAGTGATCCTCGCCACCAACCCGACGGTGGAAGGGGAAGCGACCGCCAACTACATCGCCGAGATGTGCGGCCAGTATGGCGTGCTCGCCAGCCGCATCGCCCACGGCGTGCCGGTGGGCGGCGAGCTGGAGATGGTCGACGGCACCACGCTGTCGCATTCGCTGGCCGGGCGCCACGCCATCAAGTTCTGATGTTTTCCCGGATGGGGCCGCCCGGCCCCACCGTTTTTTGCCAAAAAATTCCCGCTGTCCGCTTGAAAAACAACACCCTGACCCTCATCTGATCCTCATTGTTCGATTTTGGTAGCCATTGTCTTTTGAGGTAATCAATGAGTATGAAAGGTCAAGAAACCCGCGGGTTCCAGTCTGAAGTAAAACAGCTGCTTCATTTGATGATCCATTCGCTGTACTCCAACAAAGAAATTTTCCTGCGCGAGCTGATTTCCAACGCCTCTGACGCCGCCGACAAGCTGCGCTTCCGCGCCCTGTCCGCGCCAGAGCTGTACGCCGGCGACGGCGAACTGCGCGTACGTTTGTCCTTCGATAAAGAGCAGCGCACCCTGACCATCGCCGACAACGGCATCGGCATGCGCCGCGAAGAAGTGATTGAAAACCTCGGCACCATCGCCAAGTCAGGCACCAAAGCGTTCCTGGAGTCCATCGGTTCCGATCAGGCGAAAGACAGCCAACTGATCGGTCAGTTCGGCGTCGGTTTCTATTCGGCGTTCATCGTGGCGGACAAAGTGACCGTGCGCACCCGCGCCGCCGGCGCCGCCGATGACGAAGGCGTGTTCTGGGAGTCCGCCGGCGAAGGCGACTACACCATCGCCGACATCACCAAAGAGACCCGCGGCACCGAAATCACCCTGCATCTGCGCGAAGGCGAAGATGAGTACCTCGACGCCTGGCGCCTGCGTTCGGTGATCGGCAAATATTCCGATCACATCGCCTTGCCGGTGGAGATCGAAAGCAAAAACGAAGAAGACGACACCGTCACCTGGGAGAAGATCAACAAGGCGCAGGCCCTGTGGACCCGCAGCAAGGCTGACGTGACCGACGAAGAGTACAAAGAGTTCTACAAACACATCGCCCACGACTTCACCGATCCGCTGAGCTGGAGCCACAACCGGGTGGAGGGCAAGCAGGAATACACCAGCCTGCTGTACATCCCGGCGCAGGCGCCGTGGGACATGTGGAACCGCGATCACAAGCACGGCCTGAAGCTGTATGTGCAGCGCGTGTTCATCATGGACGACGCCGAGCAGTTCATGCCGAACTACCTGCGCTTCGTGCGTGGCCTGATCGATTCCAACGATCTGCCGCTGAACGTGTCGCGCGAGATCCTGCAAGACAGCCGCGTGACGCAAAACCTGCGCGGCGCGCTGACCAAGCGTGTGCTGCAGATGCTGGACAAGCTGGCCAAAGACGACGCCGAAGGCTACCAGAAATTCTGGCAGCAGTTCGGTCTGGTGCTGAAAGAGGGCCCGGCGGAAGACAACGGCAACCAGGAAGCGATCGCCAAACTGCTGCGCTTCGCGACCACCCACGGCGACAGCTCGGCGCAGACCGTATCGCTGGAAGAGTACGTCGGCCGGATGGCGGAAGGCCAGGAGAAGATTTACTACATCACCGCCGACAGCTACGCCGCGGCCAAGAGCAGCCCGCACCTGGAGCTGTTCCGCAAGAAAGGCATCGAAGTGCTGCTGCTGTCCGATCGCATCGACGAGTGGATGATGAGCTACCTGACCGAGTTCGACGGCAAGCCGTTCCAGTCGGTCAGCAAGGCGGATGAAGCGCTGGATAAACTGGCGGATGAAACCGAAGAGCAGAAGGCCGCCGAGAAGCAACTGGAACCATTCATCGAACGCGTGAAAACCCTGCTGGGCGATCGCGTGAAGGATGTGCGCCTGACGCACCGCCTGACCGATACGCCGGCGATCGTCGTGACCGACGCCGACGAAATGAGCACCCAGATGGCCAAGCTGTTCGCCGCTGCCGGCCAGCAGGCGCCGGAAGTGAAGTACATTTTCGAGCTTAATCCGGAACATGCTCTGGTCAAACGCGCATCCGACGTGGGCGATAACGAACATTTTGCCGAATGGATCGACCTGTTATTGGATCAGGCGCTGTTGGCTGAACGCGGCACATTGGAGGATCCGAACCTGTTCATCCGCCGCATGAATAAGTTGCTGTCCGCCTAAAGTTGAAGATATGCGCCCTTAACGGTACCGTTAGGGGCGCATTTTCGGTTTTTCCCCACCTTTTCTCGCCTTTTGTACGTCGGTTTTTTTGCACATTCCGCAATCGATTTCCTTCGCGCGCCTTGAGCCTGCCCCCCCTGAAATGGTATCGTTGAGCGTTTTCGCAATTTTATAAAAACTACATAGCAAGGGGATTTACGCAATGCGTATCATTCTGCTGGGCGCTCCGGGCGCTGGTAAAGGTACTCAGGCTCAATTCATCATGGAGAAATACGGCATTCCGCAAATCTCCACCGGTGATATGTTGCGCGCAGCCGTGAAGGCCGGCAGTGAACTGGGCAAGCAGGCGAAAGAGATCATGGACGCCGGCAAGCTGGTGACCGATGAACTGGTGATCGCGCTGGTCAAAGAGCGCATCGCTCAGGAAGATTGCCGCAAGGGCTTCCTTCTGGACGGTTTCCCACGCACCATTCCGCAGGCTGACGCGATGAAAGAAGCCGGCATCAACGTGGACTTCGTGCTGGAGTTCGACGTGCCGGACGAGCTGATCGTTGACCGCATCGTTGGCCGCCGCGTGCACGCGCCGTCTGGCCGCGTATACCACGTGAAGTTCAATCCGCCGCAGGTGGAAGGCAAAGACGACGTGACCGGCGAAGAGCTGACCACGCGCAAGGACGATCAGGAAGAGACCGTACGCAAGCGTCTGGTGGAATACCATCAGATGACCGCGCCGCTGATCTCTTACTACAGCAAAGAAGCGGCAGCGGGCAACACCCAATACCGCAAAATCGACGGCACCCGCAAGGTGGCCGAAGTGAGCGCAGAGCTGGCGACCATCCTCGGTTGATCGCAAGCGCATTGTGCATGACGCCGGGCCCGTGGCCCGGCGTTTTTTTTGCCGTTTTGCCGCCAAATTGTGATCGCTGCGGCTTGTTGCAACCGTGCCCGTTAATCGCCCACGCCAAATGGCGTATAACAAGCCTGCGTTTTCACCCTCAGCAGGGAGCCGGGCATGCTCAGACAAACCAATCTTCTGGCGGAAGCCACCGCGCGCCAGATCGTCCAGCGGGCGATGGGCATCATCAGCCATTCCGTCAACGTGATGGACAGCAACGGCGTGATCATCGCCTCCGGCAACCCGCAGCGCCTGTTCCAGCGCCATGAAGGCGCGGTGCTGGCGCTGGCGGAGAATCGGGTGGTGGAAATCGACCGCGCCACCGCCGAGCACCTGAAGGGCGTGCGGCCAGGCATCAACCTGCCGTTCAGCTTTCGTAACCAGCGGGTGGGGGTGATTGGCATTTCCGGCGAACCGGCCGAGGTGCGCGCCTACGCCGAGTTGGTCAAGATGGCGGCGGAGATGATGGTAGAGCAGGCGGCGCTGCTGGATCAGCACCAGTGGGAAAAGCGCTACCGGGAAGAGCTGGCGAACCAGCTGTTGCAGCCGCAGCCGAACACGGCGTCGCTGGAAGCGATGGCGGCGTATCTGGGATTGGATCTGCGCCAGACGCGCATCGTGTGGATCGTCGAGCTGCAAGAGGCGCAGCCGCACCTGTTGCGCGAGCTGTTGGCGGAGCTGGAGGCCACCCAGCGCGACGCGTTGATCGCCATTACCGGCTTCAATGAAATGACCCTGTTGCGCCCGGCCTGCATGGCTCAGGGCGAATGGAGTTTGAAGCTGGAGCGCCAGCAGGCGCAGCGTTTGCAAAATCAGCTTAAACACCGCTTTCGGGTGCGGCTGATCGTCGGCGGTTTTTATGACGATCCGCAAAGCGCCTACCGTTCCAGCCTGACGGCGCGCGCCACCCAGGCAATGGCGCAGCGCCTGAAACTGCGTCACGCCACGCTGTTCTACCACGACTATCCGTTGCCGTCGCTGCTGTGCGATCTGGGAGAGGACTGGCGCGCGCAAGAGCTGGGGCGCCCCTGGCGGACGCTGGGCGAACAGGATGAAAAAGGCGTGCTGCGCAGTACGCTGCGCCACTATTTTTCGCAGAATTGTGATCAGACGCAGACCGCCGCGCAGCTGCATATTCACGTCAATACCCTGCGTTATCGCCTGCAGCGCATTGAAGCGATAACCGGCATGAAAATCAATCAATTAACTGACTCTCTGCGGTTGTTTATCGGCATGCTGATGCACGACTGAGTTGTGCCAACCCACAAATTCCGCGCCGTTCCCCCGGCGCTTTTTTGTTGTTTCCCCTCAGGTCAACGCCGGACGCGCGCGATATGTTGGCCTGCACATCAACCACGGAGAAAACAACAATGACAACCGTATCCACTCTAGGGGCGCTGGTGGCGTTAGCCGTCGCCATCGTCCTGATTCTACGCAAGGTGCCGCCGGCTTACGGCATGATCGCCGGCGCGCTGGCGGGCGGGCTGTGCGGCGGCGCCGACCTGGTGCAGACCGTGACGCTGATGATCGGCGGGGCGCAGGGCATCACCAACGCCGTGATGCGCATTTTGGCGGCGGGGGTATTGGCCGGGGTGCTGATCGAATCCGGCGCGGCGCACACCATCGCCGAAACCATCGTGCGCAAGGTGGGCGAAACCCGCGCGTTGCTGGCGCTGGCGGTGGCTACACTTATCCTGACGGCGGTGGGGGTGTTTATCGATGTGGCGGTGATCACCGTCGCGCCGATCGCGCTGTCGATCGCCCAGAAGGCCGGCATTTCACGCGCGGCGATCCTGCTGGCGATGATCGGCGGCGGCAAGGCCGGCAACGTGATGTCGCCTAACCCGAACACCATTGCGGCGGCGGACAACTTCCATGTGCCGCTCACTTCGGTGATGATGGCCGGCATCGTGCCGGGGCTGTGCGGCCTGGTGGTGGCCTATCTGCTGGCGCGTCGCCTGAGCGATAAAGGCAGCAGGGTGATGGCCGAAGAGCTGACTCAGCATGCCGAAGGAGCGCGGCCGGGTTTTGCTGCGGCGATCAGCGCGCCGCTGGTGGCGATCCTGCTGTTGTCGCTGCGGCCGATCGCCGGGATCGCCGTCGATCCGCTGATCGCGCTGCCGGTCGGCGGGTTGGCGGGTGCGCTGCTGATGGGGCGCATTCGTCAGTGCAATCAGTTTATGGTTTCCGGCCTGTCGCGCATGGCGCCGGTGGCTATCATGCTGCTCGGCACCGGCACATTGGCGGGCATCATCGCCAATTCGGCGCTGAAGGATGTCTTGATTAACGGCTTAACGCACACCGGGCTGCCGGCCTGGCTGCTGGCGCCGCTGTCCGGCGCGCTGATGTCGATGGCGACCGCCTCGACCACCGCCGGCACCGCCGTCGCCTCCGGGGTGTTCAGCTCAACGCTGCTGGAACTGGGGGTGAGCGGGTTGGCCGGCGCGGCGATGATCCACGCGGGCGCCACGGTGCTGGATCACCTGCCGCATGGCAGTTTCTTCCACGCCACCGGCGGCAGCGTCAATATGGCGGTGCACGAGCGGCTCAAGCTGCTGCCGTATGAAACGTTGGTGGGGTTCACCATCGCGGCAATCTCGGCGCTGATGTTTGGCGTATTTAACCTGGCGGGATAAGGAACAGTGATGAAAGCGCTGAAAAAAGTGGTTATTGCTCCGGATTCTTTCAAAGAGAGCCTGAGCGCGCTCGGCGTCGCCGACGCCATCGAACGGGGATTCCGTCAGATTTATCCGCAGGCGCACTACGTGAAGCTGCCGATGGCGGACGGCGGCGAAGGCACGGTGGAGTCGATGGTGGCGGCCACCGGCGGCGAGATCGTCCAGGTAACGGTCACCGGGCCGCTGGGGGAGCCGGTACAGGGATTCTATGGTCTGCTGGGCGACGGCGAAACCGCGGTGATTGAAATGGCCGCCGCCTCCGGACTGCATTTGGCGCCGCCCAACCGGCGCGATCCGCGCATCACCACCAGTTACGGCACCGGCGAACTGATGCTGGCGGCGCTGGAACGCGGCGTGAAGGCGATCATTCTCGGCATCGGCGGCAGCGCCACCAACGACGGCGGCGCCGGGATGATGCAGGCGCTGGGCGTTAAATTGCTGGATAAGGATGGTCGCCCGCTGCCGGTGGGCGGCGCGGCGCTGGCGCAGCTGGCGCACCTCGATCTCGCCGGACTGGATGCGCGTTGGCAACGGGTGAGCGTGACCGCCGCCTGCGACGTCGATAACCCGCTGTGCGGCGAAAAGGGCGCGTCGGCGGTATTCGGGCCGCAGAAGGGGGCGACGCCGGAGATGGTGGCGCAGCTCGATGCGGCACTGCATCACTATGGCGAACTGCTGGAACGGGAAACCGGCCGCGCCGTGCTGGCCCAGCCAGGGGCGGGCGCGGCGGGCGGCATGGGGGCGGCGCTGCTCGGCATGCTCGACGCGCGCTTGCGGCCGGGCATCGAGATCGTCACTGAAACCCTGCGTCTGGATGAGGCGGTGCGCGATGCCGATCTGGTGATCACCGGTGAAGGGCGGCTGGACAGCCAGTCGATTCACGGCAAAACGCCGATCGGCGTGGCGCGGGTGGCCAAGCGTTACGGCGTGCCGGTGATCGCCATCGCCGGCAGCCTGACGCCGGATTATTCGGTGGTGCATCAACACGGCATCGATGCGGCGTTTTCGGTGCTCGATCGCATTGTGACGCTGGAAGAAGCGCTGGCGGACGCCGATCGCAATCTGCAAGTGACGGCGCGCAACGTGGCGGCGGTATGGCAGCTGGCGCAAGGAAGAAGCCCACAGGCATAGCCTGTTGCTGTTATCGGTTTCGATGCAGGACTTTTCCGTTACAATAGCCGGCATTAATGGCTGCTGACATCCCGACCCAGAACGGAATGCCGGCCGGAAAGGAAATGAGGGGAACTGAGATGAAGCAAGAGAAACACGGCGTATTGCTGGTGAACCTGGGCACGCCAGATGCGCCGACCTCGTCGGCGGTCAAACGCTATCTGAAGGAATTCCTCAGTGACGATCGCGTGGTCGACACGGCGCCGCTGATCTGGTGGCCGATCCTCAACGGCGCGATCTTGCCGATCCGTTCGCCGCGCGTGGCGAAACTCTATCAGTCGGTGTGGATGGAAGAAGGCTCGCCGCTGCTGGTGTACAGCCGCCGCCAACAGCGGGCGCTGGCGGCGCGTATGCCGAATACGCCGGTGGAGCTGGGCATGAGCTACGGTTCGCCGAGCCTGGCGGAAGCCATCGACAAGCTGCTGGCGCAGGGCGTGACCAACCTGGTGGTGCTGCCGCTCTATCCGCAATATTCCTGTTCCACCAGCGCGGCGGTATGGGATGGCGTGGCGCGGGTGCTGAAAGGTTATCGCCGCTTGCCTTCTGTGGCCTTCATTCGCGATTACGCCGAACACCCGGCCTATATCGCCGCGCTGCAACAAAGCGTGGAGCGCTCGTTCGCCGAGCACGGCCAGCCGGACCGGCTGGTGCTGTCGTTCCACGGCATCCCCAAGCGCTATGCGCGGCTGGGCGACGACTACCCGCAACGCTGCGAGGATACGCTGCGTGCGCTGAGCGCCACGCTGCCGCTGGCGCCGGAGCGAGTGATGATGACGTACCAATCGCGCTTCGGCCGCGAGCCTTGGCTGACGCCGTACACCGATGAAACCCTGAAGGGGTTGCCGGCGCAGGGCGTGAAGCACATTCAACTGATTTGCCCCGGCTTCTCGGCAGACTGCCTGGAAACGCTGGAAGAGATCAAAGAGCAGAACCGCGAGATATTCATCAAGGCGGGCGGCGAGAAGTTTGAATACATCTCTGCGTTGAACGACGAGCCGGCGCATATCGACATGATGCAGCAGCTGGTGGCGCAACGTCTGTAATCATCCATAATCTGTCTATTAGGTGCATCGTGATCGGGCGGGGATGTGTTAACATTCTCCGCTTGTTAAACCGTCACCACCGCCAATCACATGAAATTTCCTGGTAAACGCAAGTCCAAACACTATTTTCCGGTGAGCGCCCGCGATCCGCTTCTGCAGCAGGCCCAGCCCGAAAGTGAAATCAGCACCTCGTATATTGTCGGCATCGACCAGACGCTGGTGGATATCGAGGCAAAAGTGGACGATGCTTTTGTCCAGCGTTACGGCCTGAGCCTGGGCCACTCTCTGGTGATCGAAGACGACGTCGCCGAGGCGCTGTATCAGGAACTGAATGAAAACAACCTGGTCACCCATCAGTTCGCCGGCGGCACCATCGGCAATACCATGCACAACTATTCGGTGCTGGCGGACGATCGTTCGGTACTGCTCGGCGTGATGTGCAGCAACGTGAAAATCGGCAGCTACGCCTACCGTTATCTGTGCAATACCTCCAGCCGCACCGATCTTAACTATTTGCAGGGTGTTGATGGCGCCATCGGCCGCTGTTTCACGCTGATCGGCGAAAGCGGCGAGCGCACCTTCGCCATCAACCCTGGCCAGATGAACCAGCTGCGCCCGGAAAGCATTCCTGAAGAGGTGATCGCTGGCGCGTCGGCGCTGGTGCTGAGCTCTTATCTGGTGCGCTGCAAGGAAGGGGAGCCGATAAAGGACGCGACCCTGCAGGCGATCGAGTACGCCAAAAAACACGATGTGCCGGTGGTGCTGACGCTGGGCACCAAGTACGTGATCGCCGACAACCCGCAGTGGTGGCGCGACTTCCTGAAGGAAAATGTGACGATTCTGGCGATGAACGAAGACGAAGCGCTGGAGCTGACCGGGCTGAGCGATCCGCTGACCGCGTCGGACATGGCGCTGGAGTGGGTGGATCTGGTGCTGTGCACCGCCGGGCCGAATGGCCTGTATATGGCGGGCTACACCGAAGAAGCCAATAAGCGCCAGACCCAGCACCCGCTGTTGCCGGGGCATATCGCCGAGTTCAACCGCTACGAGTTCAGCCGCGCCATGCGCCGCGAGCACTGTGAAAATCCGCTGCGCGTTTATTCGCACATCGCGCCGTATATGGGCGGGCCGGAGAAGATCATGAACACCAACGGCGCCGGCGACGGCGCGCTGTCGGCGTTGCTGCACGATATCGCCGCCAACGGTTATCACCGCCACAACGTGCCGAACTCGAGCAAGCACGTGCGCAGTTACCTGACCTACTCCTCCCTGGCGCAGGTGTGCAAATACGCCAACCGCGTCAGCTACCAGGTGTTGAACCAGCATTCGCCGCGTCTCACTCGCGGCCTGCCGGAGCGCGAAGACAGCCTGGAAGAGTCCTATTGGGAGCGTTAACCCGCTGAAAAAGAAAAGGTCCGGCAATGCCGCAATGCTGATCAGTTAGCGTTTTTCTGCAGGCGTTCGTGACATTTTCGGTCGATAAAAGTGAGATGCCCCATGTGGCTCACGCACCTCGACCGAGCCAGGGGCCGAAGGCGCGGCCCCTGGCAACCCGCGCCTTTGCCCTGTCAGACGGTTGGCTTTGCCAACTCCCCTCCCTCCGCCATAGCGCATTGAGGCCGGTTGCGACAGGCGTCCCTGCCTGTCTCACCTGAAACCGCCGTCCATGGCGGTTTCTCCTAATGCGCTATGCCTGCGTTCGGCGTCTTCAAGGGCGCCCAACACCGTGCTCATCTCCAACTTCTCTACCACAACCTCATAAGCGACAGATTTCCCGGTAGCTGCCAGCTCAGGTGTTGACCTTGGGCGCGCATCACCGGCTGCCGAGCAAGACGGCGTTGTCAGGGGCAACCGGCCAGGGAAGGCCGGTTGAGGCGAGACTAACAGGGACGTTTGTCGCAGCCGACCCGTCCGACAACGCAGACGCGGCGAGGGTATCCGCGTAGCGGACAGATGGTGTTAAGCGAAGGCGCGGGTGGAGGGGCCGCGCCATCGGCCCCTCCAATTGCCGTTCATATTGGCCACAGAGAAATGCGGGACATTTACGGCAATTCCCCTGCACAGAACGCCCAGAGGCTGGATAAAAAAATGCCACTCAGGCTTAAGTGAGCGGCATTGCGGCAATGCCGGACCTTTTTATATGCGCGCGCGGCGCTTCAGATCGGGCAGCCGCCCATTTTTTCTTCTTCGCTCAGGGTGTCCAACTGCAGGATGTTCAGCATGCTGTTGGCGATCTCCCGTTCGCCCATCACCACCTGATTGGCGCCGCGATCGGTGATGTAGGCCACCTCATCGTCGTAGTGGGCGCGGGCGATGATCTCGATGTTCGGCCGCTTGGCGCGCGCCGAGGCGACGATCTCGCCGGCCTCGTAGCCATTCGGGATGGTCAGCAGCAGCCAGCGCGCGCAGTCGAGCCGCGCCAGATCCATCACTTCCGGATTGGCGGCGTTGCCCAGCACCGTCTTGATACCCTGTTCGCGCAGCGCTTCCACCCGCGGGCGGGAATTCTCGATCACCACCAGCGGAATGCCCGCCTCGGCCAGTTTGCCGCCCAGCAGGCTGCCGACGCGGCCGTAGCCGACCACCAGCGCGTGATTGCACATATCCACCGGGATCTGTTTCTCTTCTTCCACCGCCTCTTCGAGGATTTGCTCTTCGATGGTTTCGGTTTTGGCCAGATAGCGTTCCAGCAGGGTGAACAACAGCGGGTTGAGCATGATGGACAGGATGGCGCCGGCCAGCACCAGATTGCGGCCGTGCTCCGACATCATGCCGAGCGCGATGCCGAGGCCCGCCAGAATAAAGGCGAACTCGCCGATCTGCGCCAGGCTGGCGGAAATGGTCAGCGCGGTGCGCTTGGAGTGACCGAACATTTTCACCAGCAGGAACGCGGCGGCGGATTTGCCGAACACGATGATCGCCAGCGTCGCCAGCACCGCCAGCGGTTCGTTAATCACGATCATCGGATCGAACAGCATGCCGACCGAGACGAAGAACAGCACCGCGAACGCATCGCGCAGCGGCAGGGTGTCGTGCGCCGCGCGATGGCTCAGTTCGGACTCGTTCAGCACCATGCCGGCAAAGAAGGCGCCCAGCGCGAAGGAGACGTCGAACAGCTTCACCGCGCCGTAGGCGATGCCGAGCGCCAGCGCCAATACCGCCAGGGTGAACAGCTCGCGCGAGCCGGTGCTGGCGGTTTTCGACAGGATCCATGGCACCAGGCGGCGGCCGACCACGATCATCAGCGCGATGAAGGCGATGACTTTACCGATGGTCAGCGCCAGCTCCATCAGCAGCTGGCTGCTGCTGGCGTTGTCGTTGCCCAGCATATTGCCGAAGGCCGGCAGCAATACCAGCGTCAGCACCATCGCCAAATCTTCGACGATCAGCCAGCCGATGGCGATTTGCCCGCGCTGGCTGTCGATCAGTTGCCGTTCCTCCAGGGCGCGCAGCAGCACCACGGTGCTGGCGGTGGAGAGGCAGAGGCCGAACACCAGACCGGAGATCAGATCCCAGCCGAGCAGCTTGGACAGCCCCATGCCGAGCAGGGTAGCGACGGCTATCTGCGCCACGGCGCCGGGAATGGCGATAGATTTTACTGCGAGGAGGTCTTTCAAAGAGAAGTGCAGGCCAACACCGAACATCAACAGGATAACGCCGATTTCCGCCAGTTCCGGCGCCAGTGAGGTGTCGGCGACGAAACCGGGGGTGAACGGGCCGGCGAGCACCCCTGCGGCCAGATACCCCACCAGAGGGGAAATGCGCAGGCGGTTCGCCAGCATGCCGAGGAGGAAGGCGAGTACTAACCCTCCGACGATGGTGGTGATGAGCGGTGTTGAATTATGCATCCATACTCCTTCTGGCTATGCATCGCGGCACGGGAGAATCGCAACAAAGTTACGAAAAGATACATTTAGTTTATTGCATTTGTTCGCGGCTTGCTTGGCTAATTTGGCCTTTTCTGTAAAAAAACAGAGGATCTCACTTAAGGCGCGGCAATGAGGGGGTTTTGGGCCAGATAAACCAAATAACATTGATTTATCCGTAGGATAACCCGGATGAATAAATAATTTCATCCGGGCGGTTCGCGGGGTTATTGCGGTTTATGCTCCATATTGGGCAGTAATGCGGTGATAATGCCGATCAGCGGCAGGAAAGCACAGATTTGGTAGACCAGTTCGATACTGGTCAAATCGGCGACATAACCAAGAACTGCCGCACCTAACCCGCCCATACCGAAAGCAAAACCGAAGAATAAGCCGGAAACCATGCCCACTTTACCGGGGATCAGCTCCTGAGCGTAGACCAGAATGGCGGAGAACGCCGAGGCGAGAATAACCCCGATGATCACCGTTAAAATGCCGGTCCAATAGAGGGATGCATAGGGTAAAACAAGGGTAAACGGCGCAGCGCCGAGAATAGAGCTCCAAATCACGTATTTACGTCCTATCTTGTCGCCAAGAGGCCCGCCGATAATGG
Organism: Serratia sp. BNK-33-b; assembly: GCF_048684565.1. Lineage (NCBI taxonomy): Bacteria > Pseudomonadati > Pseudomonadota > Gammaproteobacteria > Enterobacterales > Yersiniaceae > Serratia > Serratia sp. BNK-33-b. Next base: position 3,786,536 of record NZ_JBLQTZ010000001.1, on the reverse strand, counting down.
TGCCAGCCGCTACCGCGAACAGGAAAGCGAACAGGTGAATTTGGGCATTCTGCACCGAAACGCCGAACTTATGTATCAGATAAAAGGTGTAATAGCTGCTGATGCTGGCCAGATAGAAGTATTTGGAGAAAATCAGCACCAGCAGGATGCCCAGCGAGTAGGCGACGGTACGTTTTGGCAGCGGTTTCAGCAGCGACGGGCTTTTCGGCTGCCCTTTAGTTGCCCGATGCTGATGTTGATACCACTTGCTGACCTGCAGCAACACCACGATCGCCAGCAGCGCCGCCAGCGAGAACCAGGCGACGTTGCCCTTGCCGTAAGGCGCGATGATCAGCGCCGCCAGCAGCGGGCCGAGCGAGCTGCCGAAGTTGCCGCCGACCTGGAACAGCGACTGCGCCAGGCCGTGCCGCCCGCCGGAGGCCATGCGCGCCACGCGCGAGGATTCCGGGTGGAAGACCGATGAGCCGGTGCCCACCAGCGCCGCCGCCAGCAGCACCAGCGGGAAGGTGCTCGCCACCGACAGCAGCAGCAGGCCGGACAGGGTAAAGCCCATGCCGATCGGCAGCGAGTAAGGCTGCGGGTGTTTATCGGTGTAATACCCGATCAATGGTTGCAGCAGCGAGGCCGTTAGCTGATAGGTCAGGGTAATCATGCCGATCTGCACGAAGCTGAGGTGGAAATCGGCTTGCAGGATCGGGTAAATCGCCAGGATCAGCGACTGGATCATATCGTTGAGCAGGTGAGACACGCTGATGGCTCCAAGGATGGAGAAGGCGGTTCCCTTCACCGCACTGCCCTTGGCGGGCGGCATCGCGCTTTGGCTACTGTCGGTCATATTATTATTAGCCTGATAAGTTGTTGAGCACAGAGATGACATCTTAGGCAGGACGTTCAATTTTTACCATATCTGAAATAATCAGACTCACATCGCAAAAATTTGAAATCAGCTGTCATTAATTCGCGCTACAATTTCGGCCTCATCATAAAAGCCATTTAATACACGGAGATCCGCCATGCGTTTTTCGCTGAAAACCACCGCATGCGCGTTGGCCGTTTCCCTGACGTTGCTGTCGGGGGCCGCCAGTGCCTGGGAAAAGGATAAGACCTACGCCATTACCATTCTGCACACCAACGATCATCACGGTCACTTCTGGCAGAACGATCACGGTGAATATGGCCTGGGCGCGCAGAAAACGCTGGTGGACGGCATTCGTCAGGAAGTGGCGGCGCAGGGCGGCAGCTTGCTGTTGTTGTCCGGCGGCGATATCAACACCGGCGTGCCAGAATCGGATCTGCAGGACGCCGAGCCGGACTTCCGCGGCATGAACCTGGTGGGTTACGACGCGATGGCGATCGGCAACCACGAATTCGACAACCCGCTGAGCGTGCTGCGCCAGCAGGAGAAGTGGGCGACCTTCCCGCTGCTGTCCGCCAATATCTATCAGAAAAGCACCGGCCAGCGCCTGTTCAAGCCTTACGCCTTGTTCGACAAGCAGGGCATCAAGATTGCCGTGATCGGCCTGACGACCGACGACACCGCCAAGATCGGCAACCCGGAGTACTTCACCGACATGGAATTCCGCGTGCCGGCGCAGGAAGCGAAGCAGGTGGTGGAGCAACTGCGTAAGGACGAGAAGCCGGACGTGATTATCGCCGCCACCCACATGGGGCACTATGACAACGGCGAACACGGCTCGAACGCGCCGGGCGACGTGGAGATGGCGCGCAGCCTGCCGGCCGGATATCTCGACATGATCGTCGGCGGCCACTCGCAGGATCCGGTGTGCATGGCCGGCGACAACCGCAAGCAGGCGGATTATGTGCCGGGCACGCCGTGCTCGCCGGATCGCCAGAACGGCACCTGGATCGTGCAGGCGCACGAGTGGGGCAAATACGTGGGGCGCGCCGATTTCGAATTCCGCAACGGCGAGCTGAAGCTGGTGCATTATCAGCTGATTCCGGTGAACCTGAAGAAGAAAGTGGAGAAAGCGGACGGCACCAGCGAGCGGGTGTACTACACCCAGCAGATTGCGGAAGATCCGACCATGATGAAGCTGCTGACGCCATTCCAGGATAAGGGCAAGGCGCAGTTGGAAGTGAAGATCGGCAGCGTCAACGGCAAGCTTGAAGGCGACCGCAGCAAGGTGCGCTTCGTGCAGACCAACCTGGCGCGGGTGATGCTGGCCGCGCAGAGGGAGCGCGCCGACGCCGACTTCGCCGTGATGAGCGGCGGCGGGGTGCGCGATTCAATTGAAAGCGGCGATATCACCTACAAGAATGTGCTCAAGGTGCAGCCGTTCGGCAACACCCTGGTGCATGTCGATATGAAAGGCCGCGAGGTTGAGCAGTACCTGGCGGTGGTGGCCAACATGAAGCCGGATTCCGGCGCCTACGCCCAGTTCGCCAACGTCAGCCTGGTGGCGGACGGCAAGGGCGTCAGCGAGGTGAAGATCAATGGCCAGCCGCTGCAGGCGGATAAAACTTACCGCATGGCGACGCTGAACTTCAACGCGCTGGGCGGCGACGGCTATCCGAAGCTGGACGGGCTGCCGAGCTATGTCAACACCGGCTTTATCGACGCCGAGGTGCTGAAGCAATACATCGAGAAACACTCGCCGCTGGATGCGGCGGCTTACGAACCGAAGGGCGAAATCGTTTATCGCTAATCGCCACCGCCGCGGCCTGCCCCCATGGGCGGGCCGCCTGTTTTCCCGCCGAAAACCCCGCCTCAAACGCACGCAAAAGTCGCCGCCGCCGCCTTCCAATGATAGCCTGAGCGACAATTTGGTTTTGATAACGCAAACAGGAAGATGACATGTTGAAAACCGCAGGCTGGCTGCTGCCCGCCATCGTGGCGCTGGCGGGGTGTTCGTCATCCGGCCCACGTCACGAACAAACCCTCAGCCAGGCGCTGGCGGCCATCGGCCAGGACAAGGCGTTGGCCGGGGCGTCGAGCGGCGTGATGGTGCGCGACGCCAACAGCGGCAAGGTGCTGTATCAGGCGCACGCGGATCAGCGTTTGGCGCCGGCTTCCAACATGAAGATGTTCACCTCTCTGGCGGCGTTCGGCGTGCTGGGGGCCGATTACCGCTTTGAAACCCGGCTGCTGACCGCCGGTAAACAGCACGGCGACACCTTGCAAGGGGATCTCTATCTGCAGGGCAGCGGCGATCCGACGCTGCATCCGGACGATCTCGACACCTTCGCCGCGGCGCTGGCGCAGCGCGGCGTCCGTCATATACAGGGGCGGTTGTTGCTGGATGCCGGCGCCTTCGATCAGACGCCATTCGGCGCCGGTTGGAGCTGGGACGATGAACCTTTCGCCTTCGCTGCGCCGATCTCGGCGCTGAACTACGCCTTTACTCCCGGCGGCGATATCAACGTGGTGCAGGTGGCGGTGCGGCCGGGCGCCCGCGCCGGCGCGCCGGGACGGGCGAGCTTCTATCCCGCCAATGACGCGGTGACGCTGGTCAACCGCACCACCACCGGCAGTGACACCGCGCTGACGTACGAGCGCCGGCCGGGCAGCAACCGGATCGTGGTCAGCGGCACCATCGCCGCGCAGGCGGAGGCCAGCTCGCGATTGATTACCGTCGATCAACCGTCCCTCGTCGTCGGCGCCTTATTGCAACATGCCCTGCGCGCGCACGGCATCACCCTGCGTGGCAAGGTTGACGAGGGCGTGACGCCGGCCGGCGCACAGCTGCTGGCGGAAAAAACCTCGCCGCCGCTCTCCCGCCTGGTCGTCACCTTCCTGAAAGTCTCCAATAACGGCTACGGCGAGATATTGACCAAGGCGATGGGCCGTAAGACGCAGGGTAAAGGGGATTGGGCCGCCGGCCTTCAGGCGATAAACGGATTTGTGCAAAGTCAGGGCGTCGCGGCCGACGCCTATCGCCAGGTGGACGGTTCAGGGCTGTCGCGCATGAACCAGATCACGCCGCAACAGCTGACGACGCTGCTGCTGGCGGCCAGAAAACAGCCGTGGTTCGCCGACTGGTATCACGCCTTGCCCATTGCGGGCGAGCCGGGATTGCTGGTGGGCGGCACGCTGCGTAACCGCATGGTGAACAGCGCGGCGGCAGGGCGCGCCCACGCCAAGAGCGGTTCCATGACCGGCGTATCGTCGCTCAGCGGCTATGTCGATTCGGCGACCGGTCGGCCGCTGGCATTCGCCATCATCAGCAATAACTATTTGGTGCCCGGCGCGCAGGTGAAGGCGCTGGAGGACCGCCTGGTGGAAACGCTGGCGGCCTGTGACGCCACGGTGGCGTGCCGCTGAGCGCGCGGCGTCAGTCGCGTTTGGCGATGTCGGCGAAGCTGCCGGCCAGCAGGCGGCACAGATCGGCGGCGGCCAACTCGATGTCCAGCCCGCGTTTGCCGCCGGAAACATAGATGGTGGTGAACGCTTGCGCCGGGCTGTCGATCACCGTCGGCAGCCGTTTTTTCTGCCCCAGCGGGCTGATGCCGCCCACCAGATACCCGGTGACGCGCTGCGCCAGCTGCGGATCGGCCATCTCGGCCTTTTTGGCGCCGAGGGCGCGGGCGACCTTTTTCAGATCCAACTGGGTTGCGACCGGCGTGACCGCCACCGCCAGGTGTTTGGCGTCGCCGTTCAGCGCCACCAGCAAGGTTTTGTAAACCCGATCGGCATCCAGCCCCAGCTTTCTCACCGCTTCGTCACCGAAGTTGGTTTCGTCACTGTCGTGGTGATAAGGATGAAGGGTGAAGGCGACCTTTTGTTTCTCAAGCAGAACGACTGCGGGCGTCATGATGTGTTGTCCAAAATGTCCCCAGCGGGGAAAGGGTGATAACCAGCCTTAAAAATACAAAAATCCAACCTGCCCGGCAACCTGAGCGGCTGTTACATAAAGCGGGTTGCCAAGATATTCACCGGGTTGCTACCCTGTTTACTGTAACCGTTAACACGGTTGCTATGCGTATAACTAGAATACAAGAAATTCCTCTTTGACTGGCCAATAGCGATATTGGCCACTTTTTTACCCCTGCGGCTGCAGCATCGCCGGCAGGTTATCCTCGCCGTACAGGTGCAATGCGCCAACCGCCACCACATAGTCACCGGCCGGCAGCGCCTCCAACTGACGCCGCCAGTCGCGATTGCGCTGATGCATCAGCACGTCGTACAGCCCGGCGCTGAAGGTGGCCGGCAGCGTGTCCAGCGTGCCGCGCGGTTTGGCGTCCAGCCACCAGCTCACCATGGTTTGCAGCAGCCGCGCGTTGGTATGCCAGTGTTCCAGCGTATCGCGCAGCAGCGCGATGCCGCCTTCCGGCAATTGTTCCAGCATCGCCAGCTGCTGCTGCGCGCCTTCCAGTTCGATCACCGGTTTGTCCTGCGCCCGGGCGGCCTGCAGCAGCTGATAGTCCACGCCATATTCCGCGCGCAGCCCCAGACGCTGAGCCTGGCGCGCCTGCATCATCAGCGCCACCTGCCAGCCGGGCAGGGTGGCGAAGGTGTGCGGGTCGGCGCCTAACTCATGGCACAGCGCCAACAACCGTTGATAATCTTCGGCGGACAGGCGCTGTTCCAGCGCCGGCTGCAGTTCGGCGTGGTCGAAAGGGGAGGCGGAGTCGGTGATATCGGCTTCGACGATCAGCGCGTCGGCCTGCTGCAACCGGGCGGCCAGCCGGGGCGGCAACGGCGACATATCGACGGTGCCCATATGGATGCCGCCCACCAGATGCAGCCGACGATCGCCTGGCAGAGTGATGTCCAGCGCCGGATAAGCGTAACGTTTGGGGGAAATCAGGCCGAGAAAGGCGGCGAGGCGGCGTAACAGTTGACCCATACGGCGTGGCTCCTGAATAACGGGTGCGCGTTTCAGCATGAAAGGCGAGGGGAAATCGTCATTCATGCTAAACGCTATCCGCCGCGCAGGAAAGCCCGGAAAACGGCGGGGCGCCTTGACGGCGCCCCGGAGCTTACTTCCTGGGTTTAAAACGCAGCAGCCGGTTGGCGTTGCTGACCACGGTAATGGACGACAGCGCCATCGCCGCGCCCGCCACCACCGGGCTGAGCAGCGTGCCGGTCAGCGGGTAGAGCACGCCGGCGGCGATCGGAATGCCCAGCGTATTGTAGATAAAGGCGCCGAACAGGTTCTGCTTCATGTTGCGCAGCGTGGCCTTCGACAGTTCCACCGCATCCGCCACGCCGTGCAGGCTGTGGCGCATCAGGGTGATGGCGGCGGTCTCGATGGCGATGTCGCTGCCGCCGCCCATCGCGATGCCCACGTCGGCCTGCGCCAGCGCCGGGGCGTCGTTGATGCCGTCGCCGACCATCGCCACGCGCTGGCCCTGTGCCTGCAGCTGCTTGATCGCCGCCGCTTTGCCGTCCGGCAGCACGCCGGCAATCACCCGATCGATACCGGCCTCTTTGGCGATGGCGTTGGCGGTTACCGGGTTGTCGCCGGTCAGCATCACCAACTGATACCCCTGTTGGTGCAGGCGCTGCAGCGCCGCGACGCTGTCCTCGCGCAGCGGATCGCGAATGGCGAACAGCGCGGCCGGTTTACCGTCCACGGCCAGCAGCACCGGCGTCACGCCGCGTTCGGCCTGGGCGCGCATCGGCGCTTCCAGTTCGGCGGTCGCGACCTGATGCTGCTCCAGCAGCGCGGCGTTGCCCAACAGCACCTGCACGCCGTCGATCTCCCCGCTGACGCCGGCGCCGCGCAGGGTGCGGAACTGCGCTACCTGCGGCAGCGTTTGCCCGGCGGCGCGTTCCATGATGGCGCGCGCCAGCGGGTGGTTGGAGCCTTGTTCCAGCGCGGCGGCCCAGCCGATCGCCTGCTGTTCGCTGACCTGATTGAAGGTGAGGATCTCCACCACCTGCGGTTTCCCTTCGGTCAGGGTGCCGGTTTTGTCGAACACCAGGGTGTCCAGCTGGCTGGCCTGCTGCAGGGCGTCGGCGTCGCGCACCAGCACGCCGAACTCCGCCGCGCGGCCGACGCCGGAGATGATCGACATCGGCGTTGCCAGGCCCAATGCGCACGGGCAGGCGATGATCAGCACCGTGGTGGCGATCACCAGCGTATAGACCAGCTGCGGCTGCGGGCCGAAGAAGTACCACATCGCCGCGCTGAACAGCGCGATCGCCACCACCGCCGGCACGAACACTGCCGAGACGCGGTCGGCCAGTTGGCCGATCGCCGGTTTACTGCTCTGCGCCTGACGCACCAGTTTGATGATGCGCGCCAGCGTGGTTTGGCTGCCGATGGCGGCGGCGCGGAACAGCACGCTGCCGTCGTCGACCACCGTCCCGGCATGCACCGTATCGCCGGGGCCTTTCTGCTGCGGCACCGCTTCGCCGGTCAGCATCGCTTCATCGAGCCAGACTTCGCCCTGCTCGATTTCACCGTCGACCGGCACGCGATCGCCGGTGGTCAGCCGCAGCGTCATGCCGAGCTGCACCTCCGCCAGCGGGATATCGCGCTCGCCGTCGTCGGTCACCAGGCGTGCGGTGGGCGGCGTCAGATCCAGCAGCCGCTCCAGCGCCTGTGAAGAACGCTGACGGGCGCGCTGCTCCAGCGCATGGCCGAGGTTGATCAAACCGATGATCATCGCGCTGGCCTCGTAATAGAGGTGGCGCGCCGCCATCGGGAAGAAATCGGGCCAAATGTTAACGGCGATCGAGTAAAGCCAGGCGGCGCCGGTGCCGAGTGCCACCAGGGTGTCCATGGTGGCGCTGCCGTTCATCAGCGCGCGCCAGGCGTTGCGGTAGAAGTGCCCGCCGGCGAACACCATCACCGCCAGGGTGATGACGCCGACCAGCAGCCAGGGGCGCTGGGTTTCCGGCGTCAGCGTCATGCTGCCGCCGAACAGCCCCCAGGCCATCAGCGGGATACCCAACGCCAGACCGAGCGCCGCCTGCCAGCTAAAGCGCTTCATGTTGGCGCGTGCGGTCTGCTGCTGGCGCTCGCGGCGTTCGGTCTCGTCCTGAATCATCTCGGCGCCGTAGCCGGCTTTTTCCACCGCCGCCACCAGCGCTTGCGCATCGGCGGCGCCGGTCACCAGCGCGCTGCGTTCCGCCAGGTTGACGCGCGCGTGTTCTACGCCGGGTACGCTTTGCAGCGCCTGCTGCACTTTATTGACGCAGCTGGCGCAGGTCATGCCGCTGAGCAGCAGCTGTACGCTGTCGTCCGCGCTGTCGGTTGCCGGAAGGGAAGGTTGCGCCGCTGGCTGAACGTCCGGCAACGAAGGTGTTGCGTCAGCCAACGGCTCAGTTTTTGGGGCGGCGGCGCCCGCTACGCTGGCGTGATAACCGGCATCTTCCACCGCAGCGATCAGCGCCTGCGAATCGGCATCGCCGTACACTTTCGCGCTGTCGATCTCGACCTCGGCGGCGAACACGCCCGGCACCGCTTCCAGCGCCTTGCGGGTGGTGCCGACGCAGTGCATGCAGCTCAGGCCGCTCAGCTGCAGTTCGGTATCGGCGTGCGGCGCGACTTCGGCCTGATAACCGGCGGCGATCACGCTGTCGATCAGCGCGCTGTCCGGTGCGTCGCCGGTCACTTTGGCGTAATGCACGTTAACGTCCGCCTGTTCGACATCGCTGCGGCTTTCCAGGGCTTTTTTCACCCGCTGCGCGCAGTTCATGCAGGACAGCCCCTGCAATGCCAGCATAGTGGTGTGTGACATGATTGGACTCCTTGCTTAGAAGGCGGTGTTTAAAGGTTGACCGCCTGACCTGTTTTCACTAAGAAGGGAGCTTAAACCTTCCAGCAAGGGTAAGGTCAAGGCGGTTTTTACTTGCGCGGGCGTGACGGTCGTTTTGTGTTGTATGACAAGGCGTTTTATCGGCGGCAGCGCGGTCGGCTTACCCGAACCGCGCTGCCGCGTTGGGGTTACAGCACGAAAGGAATGAAACACTTAACCTGACGTTTATAGTTGCGCCAGACCTCGCCGTAGCGCTTCTCGGCCATTTTCTCGCTTTTGGGAATGGCGTCGGCGAAATACTGCACCAGGTTAGTCAGCGGTGCGATCAGGCCAAACAGGTTGCCGGCAAGCAGCCCGAAGCTGACGAAAATAAGAAAGTCGCCGAAATAATTCGGATGGCGCGCCAATCCCCAAAAGCCACTGTTCAGCAACCGGCCTTTATTGTTCGGATCCTGTTTGAAGCGCCGTTTTTGATAATCGCTGCCGAAGTGGAACAGCGTGCCTATCAGGTAGACCCCAATGGCCAGCCATTGCAGCGCGCCCCACGTCCCCTGCAGTTGGCTGGCCCAGTAAAAGGGCAGGCAGTACAGGCCGCCGAAGATCATGACCATCATCACCGCCAGCCAGGGCACCTGCTGCGTGGGCATCACGTCCTTGAGTTTGGCCGCGGCGGTGTTGCCGTACCAACGTGTCAGCACGATGTTCATGCGCAGCAGGTACAGGCCGACCATGAGAAGGATCAGGGCTTTGTGGCTCAGATCGCCCTCGCCGAAATAGCAATAGACCAGGGTAACCGGCCCCATGGCGTTGAACCCCCACAGGAACATCGGGCGAGTGTCCTGGGCGCCGCGGCTGGTAATAAACGCCAGCAGGGCAAGGATCAACAAAACAACGGCCAAAGCAATCCATACATTCATTGTGTTCTCCTCAGCGGATTAGGGGGAATCGTTCCCCGGGTGCGCGCATTCGCCGGATGGCGGCGCGGTCAAAATGCTTTGCCAACTGCGTCTGGGCGCTGCGCTGCCCCATTGTTGCAGGTGGCCGAAGCGGGCAAAAAACACCGGGGGAGCGCTGAGCGCCAGGGTTGCTGCGAGCTCGCGACGCGCCTCGGCGTGTTGCACCAGAACGCTGATCGGATGCAATCCCCAACCCCAGTGTTGCAGCGTGAGCCACAGACGCCCAAGCCGCATGCCGGTGGCGAACAGGTGCTCGGCACTTTCGTCGTTCAGACACAGCGCCAGGTATTGCGGGCCTTCCGCGACGCGTTGCGCCAGCCCTTGCGCCATATAAGCCGGCAGGCGCAGCCCGGTCGCCAGCCGGCTTAAGCGAGGATGAAACGCCACTTGAAAGAAGCGCTTGAATGCTGGGGATACCGGGCCAAACAGGTGGTGCAGGTGAAAACCGTCGTCGGTAGGCTGCCGTTCGTTGAAGCGGATGTATTGATAGGTTTCCCGCCAGGCTTGGCGATCCGAGAAATCGAGCGCGGCGTGACGAGCGGTGAGCTGCGCGACCCGACGGCGAGCGCGTTCGTCACCTGCGATACTGAGTGAACTTGCCGTTCCGTCGAACAAGGTCTGCAGCTGCATCCGCTGCGCTTCATTGATTGGCGTAGGCTGATAGGCCGCCCGTGCGGTATGCCGCTCGCCGATCAGCTGCGCCAATTGGCGATGGGCGGCGCGATCGGGCGCGGCAGGCGCGGCGGGCGCAAAGCTCAGTAAATGCGTGGGGCCATTCTCCCAACGCCAGGCGAGAGGCGAGCCTGCACAGTTGAGCAGCGCGCTGAGGTACTCGAAGAAAATCCCGCAGCTCATCAGCATCTCGCGTTCCAGCGAAGGCAGGCTCTGCAAGGCGCGACGGCGGTCGATAGCCAACCGGCCACATCGGGCGTCGGCGTCATAGTGGAGAGACCAGGGTTGACAGTTGTGTGAAGAGGGCGCCTGCCGCGCGATGTCCACGGCCTGTTGCAGCGCCGCGGCGAAAAGGTCTTGGGTCATGATAAGGCTCCGAAAGCGGAAGGGGCGGGCAGGGAAAATACGGTAACGTTCGCTCTGAACAACATGCTCTCCTCCGCCGGAAAGCAGAGTGCGCATGCCCAGTCCAGGCTGCGCCACAGCCAGAAGCGTCTGCTCGCCAAACTGCCGTCGGCGCTTGAGACCAACCCGGTGCGCCAGTCGATGCCGATCGTCCGCAATTCGTAGGGCAGACCGCGGCCGTGGCTTTTTAAAAATGCTTCGCGAATGGCCCAGACGGCGCAGGCCTGTATGCGTCCCAATCGCTGCTCCGCCTCGCTAAAGGCCCAGCGCAGCGCCGCGCCGGAGAAGGGGCGATAATGCTGCAGATCGATGCCGAGCGGGATATCGCCGGTGGCGCTGGCGTACCAGGCATGCGAATGGCTGAGGGAAACGTGGCGGCGTCCCAGCAGGAGGTGTTCGCCGAACGGTTGTCCACTCGTCTCATGGCGCAGCGTAAAGCCGGTCGCGTGCCCCTGGCACCATGTCCGGTTCAGCAGCGCGACGGCCTGCGCCCGCGCGAGGTTTTTCACCGCCGACAGATGCCGCAATCCCCGAACGGCGGCGCAGCGGTGGGTGCCGCCCAGGGCGATGACGATACGCGGCGCCACGCTAAGCTCGATAACCATCGGCGATGCGTTCTCCGCTGATTTCGTCAACGACTTCCGCCAACTGATTAAAGCGTTCAACCAGGCTTTGAAACAGCGGGGTTTGCATCTCGCGCTCGAACATTTTCAGCGAGTTCAGCTGAATGATTTCGATAAAGTGAAACGGCGCCTCCGCCGAAGGGCTGACTTCGATGACATCGAAGGCGCGTACCGCATCGAGGTGGCGGCAAGCCTGGTAATCGGTCGTCTCCACCCAGTCGCGAAACGCGGCGCGGTGGGCGATGTCTTTTAGCCGAATCTTATGGACGATAATGTGCATCTGGGCGGCCTTTTTAAACGGGTTGATGGATAAGCAAATGGTAATTGATGCCACCGGTGCCAAAGCCGTTGATCGCCGCCCGACGTCCGCCTTCACCGTGTGGCCAGTCGAGCGCGACTTGCGGGATTTCGGCCGGGATCGCCGCCAGCGGCAGTTCGGCATTCAATGTCGCCACCGGCGTGGGCGGGATTTGACCGTGTTCGAAAGCGCTCAGCACTTTGCACAGGCTGAGCGCGCCGGCGCCGGCGAAACAGTGGCCGAAGTTGTACTTCACCGAACCGATGTACAAAGGGGCGTGCGCGGCGCGGCGATACCCCTGATGCAATGACGCGACTTCTGCCCGATCGCCCAGTTCGGTGCCGGTGCCGTGCGCTTCGAGATACTGTATCTGGCGCGCTTCGACGGCGCTCAGGCTCTGGGTTTTTTCGATTGCCAACGCCTGACCCTCGGGATCGGGCGCGGTCATGGAATAGCTGTCGCAAGATCCCGATATCGCTTCGATGGTGGCGATGGCCCGCGATGTCGCCTGGCCGGTCAGAATGAAGAAGCCGCCACCGTCGCCGGGAGTAAAACCGTCGGCTTGTCGGGCGAAAGGTCGCATACGCGAAGCGGAAAGCATCATCTGCGCGCTGCACAGCACCATATCGCGTTCGAGCGTCGCCGTTTCTATGCCGCCGACGAGCACCACATCGTAGCGGCCGGCCTGTAACGCCCTGACCGCATTGTGCAAGGCGGCCAGCGAACTGGCGCAGGCCGCCTCGACCGCGTAGCAGTCCGCCTCGACGCCGAGCTGTTGCGCCAACAGCTGCGCGGTGCCGAGGCCGCAGGCGCCATGCCAGCTCCAGCGGTTGATCGCGGGTTGGGGCGGTGGCGAAAGGGCGACGCCGGCGGGAGGCAACGCCGGCCACAGGGCGCGCATGGCCTGTTGTCGATCGGCGCTCAAAGACAGGTTGCTGGCGACGATAATGGCGATGCGTTCAAAGCGTCGCAGGCTGTCGGGCCACGCCGCGCAGCCGTTGAGGGCGTGCAGTTGTGTGACGTCGAGGCGCTGTTTTTTGGCCGGCATCATAGGCCGCGTCAGCTCAAGCCGCACCGGATCGTGCGTTGGGAAGCACATGGCGTGAGCGGTGTAGGCGCTGAGCTTTTGCGGCGTGGGTCGCACGAAGGCGCCGGGGTGCAGCTGCTCGGGGCTGTGATCGCGCAGGGCGTCCTCCCCGTTGCGCAAGGCCTGCCAGAAACGCGCTTTATCCAGCCCCTGCGCGGTGATGGGCTGATAGTCGATGATGCTGATGCGTGGCGAAGCCGTCGGTTTTAATGAGGGGGGAGACGCCGCGTCGATCCGCCAGCGGTAGCCGGTGAACGAGTGCCCGGCGCACGCCTGTTGCCGTTGCAACAGCATGTCGAGGAGATGGCAGAAAACCTGATTGGCGCCGGCAAAATAGCCGGCGCTCGGCGCGGCATCCTGCCGTTCGGCGATCAGGGTCGACAAATGTGCGATCGCTGGCCATCCCTGTTCCTGAGCGACGTCCAGCGGGCAAACGACCAGGCTGATCGCGCCCTCCAGCCAACAGGCCGAAGAGGAAACGCCCTGCGCCAACAGCATGTCCGCCTGAGGTTGATGGTGGAAGCATTGTACGGCGGTCAGCACCGCCATGCGGCTGTCGGCATGGCGAAAACAGTCTTGCGCCAGCTGCAGCAAGCGCAGGCCGCCCAGATCGGCGCCGTCGAGGGTTTGGCATTTACCGCGCGTGCGGGCGAAATGGGCGATGCGCGCGGGAATGCTGGAGGCCATTTCCCCCACGCGATCGTGGGATGAACTGCCGAACGCCTGGGCCAGCGGCTGTTTGTAATCGTCAATCCGACGCATGACCGCCGCCGGTGAGAGCCCCTGAGCGTCAAGCCGTTCGGCCAGCCTGCGCAGCGCGCCGATTTTGGTGGCGTTGCGATAGGCCGCATCACTGCCCAAATGGGTGGCGCAAAATTGATCGCAGCGGTCGCGCAACGCGTCGGATAACGTCAGATGCTGCATGGCGGCGGAGGCGGCCTGCAGCGCCAGGCGGGTCTCGCGGCTGACCGCCAGTCGAAACAGCGGCGGGATGGCGAATTTTTTGAAATCAAACGCGGCGTCGTCGATCTGGCGGCCGCGGATCGGCGCGGCCGCATCGCTCCCGCTCCACGGCATCGGCGGCGGGGCGTCGAACAGCGCCGACCAGGCGGCGCCGTTGGACAGATCGATACGATCGATGCCGGGCAGTGCGCAGCCGATGCCGACCAGCGCCAGCGGCGCGGCATGAATTTCCTGGTTCATCGCGCATTCACCTCGGACAAACGTCCTCTGTCCACCTTGCCGTTCGCGTTGGTGGGCAGGCTGTCGGCGACCACCAGTTGGCTGGGGAGCATATAGGCGGGCAGCCTGGGCTGCAGGAACTGCTTGAGCTCCAGCAGGTTAGGGCGGAGCGCGCCGGGATGGAGGGTGATCACGGCGATCAGTTTTTGCTTCAGCTCGCCGAGCTCGACATACAGTGCGGCCTGGCAGACCGAGGGATGGTGATGAAGGATCGATTCTATCTCCCCCAATTCCACCCGGTAGCCGTTGATTTTCACCATGTCGTCCAGCCGGCCGCGGTAGACCAGCCCATCCGCCGTCGTCTCCACCCAGTCGCCGGTCGCGTGGCATTGGCGCGGATGCCATTGCGCTTGCCGCGATGAGGCGACGTTGCTGTAGCCGGGGGTAACGCACCGCCCGCCGATCAGCAATTCTCCGCGTCGGCCCGGCGTACCGTCAATCGGCTGCAGATGCCCCTGCTCATCGACCAACTGCGCCGTCAAGCCGGGCAGCGGATGGCCGATGGGGATCTGCTCCAGCGTCGCCAACTGCGTTCGATCCAGCGCGTAGGCGGTGCAGACATTGGTTTCCGTCGGGCCATACCAGTTGCTGACGCGGCAGCGAGCCGGCAGATGCGCAACCAGGCGCCTCAGCGCGGCGGCCGGATAAGGCTCTCCGGCGAACGTGACCTGGCGCAGCGTTTTCACCGTCGACGGCGCCAGCAACGCGCTCTTTTCCAGCATGGCTAAAATCGAAGGCACGCTATACCACAGGGTGACGCCGTGCGTTTGCAATCCGCGAACGAGAGCCTGGCAATCTTTCTGTTCATCTTCGCGCACGATCCAGGTCGCGGCGCCGGCACAAACGCCGGCGAACAGATCGAAGGTGCTCAGATCAAAGGCGAAACTGGCATGGTTGGCCAGCACGTCGCGCGCCGTCAGTTGTGTATCGCTGACGGCCCAGCCGATGAAAAACGTCAGCATGTCATGGGTGATTTGCACCCCTTTCGGGGTGCCTGTGGAGCCTGAAGTATAGAGAATGGCGGCGAGGGGAGAGCCGAGCGCGGCGATCGCTTCCGGCCAGGCGCCATCGAGATCGGTGCGGTCATCGAGCGCGCTCAACCAGCCCTCATCGACGATCAGCGCGGGTGAGGCGGCGGCGATAATGCGTTCGATGCGCGCCGTCGGTTGGCTGAAATCGATAGGGACATAGTGGTTGCCGCTCAGCCAACATGCGTACATGGCGGCGACGGCGTCGGGCCCTTTCTGCAGGTTGAGCAGCACGGCCTGCTGCTTCAACCTGACATGTCGCAGCGCCGCCGCCATCATGCAGGCGCGATCGGCCAGGCGACGATAGCTCCAGCGCCGATCGCCGCACAGCAGAGCGGTGCTTTCCGGCGCTTGGCGGGCGTGCCGGAACAGGGCCTCCAGTATCGGTGAAATGAAGGTTGCCATGATGTCAGACCTCGGCGGCGCGTGCGCGCTCTTCCCGTCGGACATCGCCGTTGACCGGCACGCCGGTCTCCAGCGCCGCCGCCACCAAAATGGCGTAGGCTTCATCCAGATCTTCACGCGTGTGTTCACTGGTCACGCTGATGCGTAAGCGGGCGTCACCCACGCTGACGCCCGGGAAGACCACGGTCTGGCAGAATAGCCCGCGCGCCCGGACGGCGCGGCCGAACAGCAGCGTTTTGGCGTCGTCGCCCACCACCACCGGAATGATGGCCGAGTCGGAATGCTCAAGGTCAAAACCGGCGTTAAGCAGCAACGTGCGGAAGTAGTAGATGTTGTCCCACAGCTTGGTCAGTCGCTCGGGTTCACGCAGCATCACGTCGATGGAGGCGATCACGCCGGCGGCGACTGCGGCGGGGATGGTGGCGGCGAAAACATAGGAGTTGGAGTAGAAACGCAGGTATTCGACCACTTCGCCATCGGCGCAAACGAAGCCGCCTAACCCCGACAGCGCCTTGCTCATGGTGCCCAATTCGAGATCCACCTGGCCTTTCATATTGAAGTGTTCCGCCGTGCCCGAGCCGGTTTTGCCCAAGACGCCGGTCGCGTGCGCGTCGTCGACCAATACGCGTGCGCCGTAGCGTTCGGCCAGCTTCATCAGGCGCGGCAGATCGACGATATCGCCGTGCATGCTGAAAACGCCATCGGTGACGATCAGCTTGCCGCCGGGGTGATCGGCGTATTTGGCCAGCGATTTCTCAAGGCTGGTCAAAGAGTGGTCATAAATTTTCCGCTGCGCGCCCGCCAACTTGCAGCCGTCCTGGATGCTCATGTGGTTGATGGCGTCGGTGAACACCAGGTCGTGTCGGCTGGTCAGAGCCGAGATGCATCCCAGGTTGGCCGAGTAGCCGGACGGATAGACGATGCAGTCTTCGCGCCCTTTGAGCTTGGCCAGTTTGCGCTCCAATTCCAGATGCAGCACGTTGCTGCCGGCGATGATGCGGCACCCGGTGTTGGTGGCGCCGTACAGGCCAGCGGCGTCCTGGATGGCGTGGATCACTTCCGGATGGTTCGACAATCCCAGATAGCTGTTGGAGCCGAACATCAGAAATTCGCGGCTTTTGCCGGTGACCTCGTCGAACATGACCGCGCGGTTTTTGCACGGCGTTTCAAGCGGCATGCCGTACCAGTAAAGCTGACGCTGTTTTTTATCGCGATAAAAAGCGCCGAATTCACGCGTTTTATGGAACAAATCCGGGTGCTCGATGCCGACGAAGTCCCGCATGGTGCGTGGATCGCCGAGCTCATCGCGCGCGTCCGGCGATGCGGGCGCCTTGGTGGGCTGCGGCGCGGCGGACGCGGCGGTGTGCTGGCCAAAGCGGCTGAACCACGCTTCACCCTGTTCCTGAACCAGCCGCGCCGCCAGGTTGTGCTCCAGCTCAGCCAGCGTGCGGCACTCCGCCAGCGCTGCGTTATCGTCCAGGCCCAGCGTTTTGAGCAACTCGTTGCGCGCCATCACCACCGCTACGGAGTCGATGCCCAGGTCGCCTTCGATGGCGGCGTCGGGGGACAGATCACGCACTTCATATCCGCTGTGGGTGGCGAACACCTGGCGCACGAGAGCGCTCAACCAGTCCTGAGGCGTCTCGGGGGCAGGTTGCGCGGCGGCGTTCGGCGTCGGCAGCGTGAAACCGCGCTGCAAAATACCGTCGAGCGCATCCTGAATGGTTTTGATCTCCTGGATCGCCAGCGGCGTATTTAATTGGAACTGACGGTTCAGCACCATGGCAATTTCCGCCAGCGCGATGGAGTCGACGCCCAAATCGTTTTCCAGATGGCTGGTCAGGGCCAGTGCCGACGGTTCATACTCGGTCAGCCGGGCGAAGGTGTGCAGCACCGACTGCCGGACGGCTTCATGCGCGTTTGCGGCGCTATCGACGGCGTGAACGCTCATGCGACACCCCCTGCGGCGACTTGCGCTTGCAACCGTTGCACCAGCGCGACCATCGCCTGCACCGAGGCGAAGTTCGCCGGATGGATCTCATGCATGCCGATGGCGACATGAGACTCCTGACGCAGAAAATCCACCAGATCGAAAATGGAGGCGGAATCGACGACGTTCAGTTCAAACAGCGGGGTTTGAGCATTCAGGCCGTCGTGATCGCCATCCAGATACTGGGTGGCGATATGCTGGATCAATTTGCTTTCTAACATTGCGAGCTCCCGTTGCTAACTGGTTATTTTTCGCCGACGATCAGGGTGCGTGGGCCGGCTATTTTCATGATGCGCGCGTTGCTGAATCCCGCCAGACGGAATCTGTCCAGGTATTCCTGCGCGCTGCTCTCTATGCCGCCGTCGGTGGAGACCAGCATGTTCAGCGACAGCAGGGCGGTAAATTCCGGCCCTGATTTGTCTTCGTTCAGCGGCGTTTCGGAAGCGATGAAGCGGCCGCCGGCCGGCATCGCCCGATAGATGTTGCGCAGGATGGTCAGTTGGGTTTCCGGGGCGTAGTCGTGCAGCATCCATCCCAGGTGGATCAGGTCATAGCCGCCGATCGGCAGATCGCCGCTGATGACATCGCCCTCCACGACGTCAATGCGTTCGCCATAGCCTTGCAGCGTCAGCTTGTCGCGCAAGAACGCCGAGGCCTGCGGCAGTTCGCAGATCGCGAGTGCGATCCCCGGATAAGCGTCGGCGATCGCCATCGGCAGGCTGCCGATCCCGCTGCCGATGTCCAAAAACGCACGGTGTTGCGAGAAGTCGTAATCGCGAACAAAGCCGGCGATAAAGGGCGCGGCGAATTTACCGAGAAATTCCTGGAAGTCCGCCACGTCGTCCGGATTTTGGTACAGGATGTCGAACCAACTGCGGTCATCGCCGAAGACCGTGCGGCGCTGGTGGGCATCGTTTCGCACCGCCGTTTTCAGCTCGCCCCACAGCGGATACAGGAAGGTATCGATGTGGCGGCCCAGCCATCCCAGCCACTGGGGTTCGTCGCTCAACAGAAAAGCCCGGTGGGCGGCGGGCAAATGATAAAGGCCGTCTCGTTGGTCGAGATACCCCATGGCCCGCAGCGCGATGAGCAACTGCTCGGTGGAACGCGCCGGGCAGTCAAGCCGCGCGGCGATGTGCGCCGCGTCGGCGTCCCGATCGCGCAGCTGATCGAACAGCTTCAGCGCCAGCGCGGCGGTCAGCGCCTTGGCCTGGAAAAAGCCCATCATCTGATTGACGGCATCTTGCTTGGTTAAAGGCATTGCTGGCTCCCTAGTCTAAAAAGGTGGAGAGTTCCTCGCACACCGTGGCAAAGGCGCCGACGAAACGGTCGATCTCGGCTTTGCTGATGATGAGCGGGGGTTGAATACGGATCACCGTCGAGCTGTTGGCGGTAATGAAGGTCAGGATCTTGTGGTCCTGGCACAGCTTGGTGACGAATTTCATGCAGAACATTTCGCCGAGCGCCTGTTCCATGCGATCCATCGCCGCCCGCAGATGGGCTTGCACCGGATCGGGCAAGAATTTCCAGGTGGTGTGCCAATCGCCCGGCAGCCGGGTGGCGAATTCGCGGGCGGAGGCGTTGACCGCGCCGGTGAACGCCTGATCGAACTGGATCCCCAGCATCAGGCCGCGGCCGCGCACTTCGCTGACGAACGGATAGCGGGCGGCGATCTCGCTCAGTGCCTGCTTAAAGTAGGCGCCCATCCGTTCGGCATGGCCGACCAAATCCTGCGCCAGGATCTCGCGCAGCGCGCTGAGGGCGACGACCGAGGCGAGGTTGCCGCCGCCGTAGGTGGAGCTGTGCACCAGGAAGCGGTCCGCCGTGCCATAGGCTTTTTGCCAAAGATCGGTTCGGCACAGCGTGGCGCCGATGGGGATCAGGCCGCCGGACAGGGATTTCGACAGCATCAGCACGTCCGGCTCGATACCGTCCCATTCGCAGGCGAAAAGTTTGCCGGTGCGCCCAAGCCCGGTTTGCACTTCGTCCACCATCAGCAGCACGCCGGTCTCGCGGCAGAGCTGCTGCACCGCCTGCAGGTAACCGGCGGGCGGGATATGCACGCCGCCTTCGCCCTGGATCGGTTCGATCATCAGCGCGCCGACGTCTTCACGGTTCAGCGCTTCCCGCAGCGCGGCGAGATCGCCGAACGGCACTTCCACCATCGCGTCCAGCAGCGGTGTGAAATAGCGGCGGTGTTTGTCTCGTCCGGTGATGGACAACGCGCCCAACGTTTTACCGTGGTAACTGTTGCGCAGATAGGCGATGCCCGGCTTGCCCGTCGAGGCCTTGGCGATCTTCATCGCGGCCTCGACGGCTTCGGTGCCGGAGTTGCTGAAGAACACCCGGCCCATGTTGCCCGGCGCCAGACGACAGAGCACTTCGGCCAGCTTGGCGGTCTGTTCGGGAATGGAAATGTATTGAATGAAGTTGGGGCCTTGAGCGTCGAGGTAGTTTTTCAGCGCGTTGACCACTGGCTGCGGGTTGTGGCCCAGGTTTAGGCACCCGTAGCCCGCCACCATGTCCAGGAAAGCCTCGCCCGCATCGTCATACAACTGGGTGCCGGCGGCGCTGCGGAAAACGTTGTCGCAGCGCTGCAACTTGAGGAAGTCCACCATCATGGGGTTGATGTATTGATGATAGCGGTCGAGGGTGTCTTCCCTGGCCGGCGTTTGGGCGATGACCGCATCGATAAACGCCAGGCGCGATGCGGGCAGCGCCGCATCAGCCGGTTCCCCGGCATAGATGTCATGGTGGTAGTAGCGCTTGAGATTGGTCACGCTCTGCCGATCGATGCGCTCGCCGTACGAGGCCAGCGGATAGGCGAAGAACCCGTGGCGCTCGGCGATTTCACCGATCTCCAGCACTTTTTCCGGCGCCAGATAGCGGCCCAGCGAAAAGTTTTCCCGCCGGTTTTCCAGCGCCAGCACAATGGTTTCCGCCATGCAGCCGTTCAATTGTTGCTTGATGGTGACGTTGAGCGATTCTCCACCCAACTTGACCGCATCGGTGGCGGTGACGCAGCCGCCGTCGATGATCAGAATGTCATCCCGCGCCGGGCGCGTTTCCGAAGCGATATCGCGCGGCAGCGCCACGTCGATGAAGATCGAACCGGGTTGCAGTCTGGCGGGGTCGATCACGCCGCCGGCGGAGGTCGCGGCGGCAAACAGTTTGCAGTGCGGGTAGAGATCTTCGGGATCGCTGGTCAGGGTGACGCGCGAGTGATACTCCTCGGGCAAATGGCTGAGCAGTTCGCTGCGATCATGGTTGCCGGCGCGGTGCAGCAAATGGAGAGAGAAACCGTGCGCCAGCAGCAGACGGCTTAGCGCCAGGCAGATCGACCCCGGATAGCCGACGATGGCGACGGGTTCCTCCTCCGGGCGAATTTCCAGCCAGGACTGGATCTGCATCAAGGCCTTGTAGCCGGCGTAGGTGGTCAGCGAGTTGCCGGAGGTGACCGGCACCGGCGACTTTTCCGCGGTGGCTTCGCCGCGTCGCCCAACGATAGAGGTAAAACCGCCGAGACCGACCAGTTCGGCGCCATCGCCGGCCAGCTCTTCGATGCCTTGGACCACCCTGGCGGCGATACCGCGTGCGTCGGCCAGCATCTCATCCGCCACCAGCGGCATGTATTTGATCACCCCTTCGCAAGTGGCGCCGGTCGCCGAGGTGATCCTGGCGAAGTTCATAAAGGGAACCAGGTTTTGTCGTTCCCACAGTTCACGCGTATAGCCGCTGTGCTGCTCGGTCGAGTTGCGTTGCAGCAGATCGAGCATTTTGACGTAACGTTTCAACCCCAGCGAGGTGGGATGAGCGATGAATCCGAATTTCATGAGGTGGCTTCCTGTGTAGGATCTTGGTCGAAGGCGGTGCTGGTCGATTCGGGCTGTTGGGCTGCCCAGGCTTTGCGCTCCTGCAGGGCGTCGTGGTCGCTCGGATCGCGCTGCCAGCCTTTGGCGGTGGCCAGCGAGATACCGTCGCCTTCATTGTTGTGTCCCAGCACCACGGAGAACAGATTGAGTCGGTGCGGGGTGGTCAGCGCCTGGCGAATGACGTCTTCGTCGAAATGCGTAAGCGTTTTGCTCTGGATATGGAAGTTATTGACCGTTTGTTCGACGTCCGGCTGTTCGACGTTCACCAACCGCATTTGCCGCGAGGTGCGATTGAACAGAATGCGTTCCTGATAGGTATTGATGACGGACAGACCGCCGTTGCATAAATAGAAGACGGTGATGCTTTTATTCAGCAACTGCGGATGGGTGAGAATGTTGTCGATAAAAGCCGGCAGGATGTCCGGTACGATCCCTTTAGCGCCGTCGCCGATAAACGCCATCACGTGGCTTGGGCTGGTGTAAGCCAGGTAGCCGGTGGCCAGCAGAGCGTCGCCCATCAGGGCGCGGCCATACCAGCCGGAAAAGCCGCGGCGCGTTTTGGCGACGTTGCGCGCGGCGGAGATGCCGCACCGGCCGACGTCATATACGCCGGTAAAATCGAAGCCCTCCGTTTCGATCAACTCTTCAATCACTCGGTTCAACTGGCAGAAGAAGTAGTTGGCCGACATGGGCAGACTGGGAAGCTGGCTGACAACGTCGGAAGGCGAATCGAGATAGGCGGCGATCAACGCGCGGCGTCTTTCCCGCAATGCCGGATCGACGTCGAGATGCGCTTTCACCGTGCGCAGGAACGCCAGACAGTTCATGTGCAGGTGCAGATCGGCATAGGGCGACAGATGGCGATCATCGTGCGTGAGCTGCACCAGATGAACCTTGCGCTCCAGCCTGCCGTCGGAGAAGGGGGTGGTGATCTGAGCGACGCGGCTTTTGATCATAAACAGGCTCTGCTCGCTCATGGCGTTGAGCTTGTCATTGGTGTGCAGGAAGTTGTAGACGCGCGGGCTATAGCCGTAAATCGCCAGGGTGCCCAGGTAGTGGGGATTGCGCCGGCCCTGATAATATTTCGGCGCCGAGCCGGGATGGGCCAACGAGTCCACCAGGGCGATGCCGGCGGCGTCGGCGATGTCATGGATCAGGGCGTATTCGTCGTCGCTGACCGGGCCCAACTGCCACACCAGCCGTTCCGGCCCGCGGTTGATCAGCGCTATCGCCTGTGCCAGGCTTTCGCTCATCGGCAGCGGATCGTCCGCCGACAGAACCGGGATCGGCGAGGGATCGCCGACGGCACCCTCCAGCGACAGGGTCGACTCCAGCACGTTTTGCGTCGCCAGAATCACCACCGGCCCCTGGCCTTGATGATAAAGGCGGAAGGCTTCCGTCAAACCGGCGCCGATCATTTCGACGTCATCGATATAAACGAACGGGATGCGGCGGGCGATAAGCACTTCGCGCATGTCCTCCGTCGGCGTCAGCGTTCCCTGGAAGCTGTACCATTGATTGCCGCGGTTTTCCGCCGCGACGATGATGCCCTGGGCGGCGGTTTCCTTGAGGTTGGCCAGCGTACCCTTGAATTCATCCATCATCCCGGAGGTCACTACGCCGAGGAACGGCATGCGATACAGCTGCCAGTTGGCCATGGCGCCGCAGGCGATGGCGTGTTCGTTAGGGCCGCGCAGGATCAGCGCGCCGCGCGCCTCCGCATGCCGATCCAGATAGCCGATCAGATTGGAGATGATCGACCCGGTGTAATAGGACACCAGCCAGCGTTCGGCGGCGGTACGCTCGAAAAATTGAATCAGCTGCTCACCCAGCGTGTTGTGCAGCGCCAGCGCGCCGATCGGCTTGACCCGGCGGTTGGTGTAGTTCATCTCGAAGAAGTCCATCCACAGGCACAACAGCTCGGTTTGGAAGATCGCCGGATCTTCGCTGCGCACGATTTCGCGGTATTGCTGCGGCAGGTAGCGGAAGGGCGATCGCAGCTGGCGAATGAACGCAACGGTGGAGAAGGTGGTGTAAAACGCGGGAATGCCGCTGCGCTGCAAGGCGCTGTAAAAGGCGTCCAGATCGCGATCGATCTGTTCGATGCCGTCATCGACGCCGGCCGGCGTGGTCTGATCGTAGAACAGCATGCCCAAATGAAATTCGGGACGCTGTTCCAGCGCATGCGTATAGATGATCTTGCCGGTGGCCTCGGCCAGGCTGGCGCATTGGATGATGCGAACGTTGATAGCCTTGTTTTGGCCTTTGAGAAAGTGCAGCGCCTTTTCGCGCGCGGCCAGATAAAGGGAGTCCGCCGCCAGATCCAACAGTTTCAGCGGCATCTCGGACTGGATATGCACGCGGTTGAAAACATAATCGCGGATATCGTTCAGTACGCTAAGCCCGGTTTGGAAAAACGCCGGGTTGCGCGTCACCACCACCACGCCGACCGTCAGGGTGTCGGGATCCGCGTCGGTGCGGCAGGCCTGGCGCTCCGCTTGCCACACTTGCTCGTAGGCGGCGGAGTTGGTGAGTCTTGCTTGTCCTGTCAGGGTCGTCATGATGAGTTCCTTGTGCAGCCAAAATGGAGTGACGGCTTCAGCCAGGCGGGCAAATTCGGCACGACAAAGCCCGCGACGGTCTCTGCAGGCGGCGGTTGCCGCGCGCATCACCTTCGTTGAATTGTGCTGTGTTCAGGCGGATGGTTTACCTTCGCCGGATGTGGTGCTGACTAGCCATCGGCACGTTCTCCGCGTTGAATAATGACCGTCCCGCTGTCGCCGTCGAGAATCAAGGTGTCGCCGCTGTTGATCAACTGGGTGGCGTTCTTGAGATTGACCGCCGCGGGGATGCCGAATTCGCGTGCGACGATGCAGCTGTGGGACAGCGCAGAGCCGATATCGGTGACGATGCCCGCCGCCAGCGCGAAGAGCGGGGTCCAGCTGGCGTCGGTAAAGCGCGCCACCAGGATTTCGTTGGGCTGCAGCTCGCCGGCCTGCGCCAGCAGGTCGGTGATGACGCGCGCTTTCGCCACCACTTTGCCGGGGCTGGCCGCCAGGCCGGACAGCATGCCGGCGGCGTTTTCCGCCGTGGGGGCTTTCATCCTGGGCTGATACCCCCCGACGATCGCCATCGGCGGCTCTTCCGCATGCAGGTTCAGCAGATGCTGGTGGCGATTGCGCTCGATCAGATCGGCGGCGAACGCTTCCTGCGCCGACTGTTCCCCCGCCATAAACGCGCGGAAGCGCTCGAAGTCCACATAGGGCAGATCGGCCGGTTTGACCAGGCCTTGCGCCTCCAGGCGCCGCAGCACTTCCAGCATGATGCGGCGGTAGAACCAGGTTTCGGTGACGAAGGTTGGCCGGGTCGCTTCGCGGCGTTCGGCCATCACACCATACAGTTTGGTGATGAACTTCAGCTTCATCCGGCCAAACCAGGGCATCGCTTTAAGCAGCGTCGCGCTGTCTTCATGGCGCAGCCGCTCTGTTTCCCGCAGTTTCGTGTGCAGATCCACCGGATGTTGCAGATACATTTTCATCACTTGCAGCAGGTAGCTGGGATCGTCGTTCCAGCGCGGAAGACTCAATTCGAACTCCTGGCGGCCACGGGCGCCGAACTCGAACAGGAAGGCGCTGAAGTCGCTTTGCCAGAAGGCGCGCGATTCGGGAGCGGTGGGCAGGACGGTGACCAGTTCCTGTGCGCTGTGTCGCTCGAACAGGGCCTTCAACGCCGGTTGACGATTGACCGTCTCCACCAGGCTGAGAATGCCCAGCGTGACTTCGATGGTGCGCAGGTTGTTCATCGACGCCTTGATGCGATTTTGCAATCCGTTGCCGCGGCCTTTGAGATAACGTTCGCAGGTCAGCGCCAGCGCATCGTAGAGCGCGAACGACTGAAGGAAGAAGGGCATATAGGCGGCGCAGCTGTCGAGGAAGTAACCGTCGATGCGGCTGAGTTCTCGCTCCAGTTCCTGATGTGTCATGGTCGTCAGATCCAGCGCCAGAAAGCGGCGCGTCTCGCGCTGGCGCAGGGCGATCATGGCATCGACGGTCGCGCCGGCGCTGCGCAGGTTATGCCTCTGCTGTTTCAGCCAATGCCAGGCGCTCTTGAGATAAGCCCATCCCTGTACGCCGGGGCCATAGGGGTTTTTGTACCCGCTGAAATCGATATCGGCGGTGGCGTAGCGGGTCGTGAACTTCATTTCGTCGCGGGTGGGCGGGCATTGGCGGAGCATGTAGGCCGATCCGGAGATATTCAGATAGACGTAGCCTTGCAAATACCCCATATAAATCTGCCAATCGCCGATATCCGCCAGCCCCATGGTTTTGATCGCCGGGCCATGAATATGCTTTTGGTAGAACTGGCAAAACGACAGCCCCAGCGGCGTCATCAAGCCGGTGACGATCTCGCCGGTGTCCATTCGGGAGAAAAAGGCCCGTTCCTTGATCGTCGGATCGCTTTCCCACGGGTTGGCGTAAAGCATCTGAACCGGTTTGGCCTGCGTGGTGATCGGCCGCGCCTGCAGGAGCCACACGCGATCGTCTTTCACCGCCCATTCGATATCCAGTTCCGTGCCGTAAATCATCCGCGTTTGCCGGGCCAGCCTGGCAAGCTGTTGCAGCTGTTCCGGGGTTAAGCTGGGGGCGTCTCGCCTGGCTTCGGGCGTTTGCAGCAGCGTGACCCGTCCCTGCGGATCGCGTTGGTAATAGTGCGGTTTGTGACGAATTTGCCGCTCGCGGATCTCGCCGCTCGCCTTATCCAAAATGAAGCTGTCGGTGGTGACTTGTCCGGATACCACGCCTTCCCCCAGCCCCCAGCAGCTGTCGATGACGATGTGGTTGGCATCGCCTGTCAGCGGATCTTGGGTAAACATGACGCCGGCGGCGTCTGCATCCACCATGATTTGCAAGACGACGGCGATATCGCTCTGCGCCGCCGATGTCCGGCTATACTGGGCGGCGCGTTCCGCCCAGAGCGACGCCCAGCAGGATTGCACCTTGCGCACCACCTCGTCATCCCCGCGCACGTGCAGGTAAGTGTCGTATTGCCCGGCGAAAGAGTGGGTCAGGCCGTCTTCTTCCAGCGCCGAAGAGCGCACGGCGAGCGAGGCGCCGTCGCCCAACTGTTTGCAGGCGTGACGGATCGCCAGATCGAGCGGGGCGGGGATAGCGGCGCTCAAAATCATATCGCGCACGTTGCCCGGTGCGCCCGTGTCGAGCAGCGCTCCCGGCACGGCGAATTCGATAAACTGTCGGTAAGCCTGCGCGGTGATGCAAAACGCCGGCGGCACCGGCAAGCCCGCCTGAATCAAATGATTCAACGAATGGGCTTTGCCGCCCAGGCGATGGGGTTCCAGCGTTTTATCGCCGGAAAGTTCAACCACCAGGGTAGGATTCATGACATCACCTCCGCAGGCGTAACGGGCATTGCGAGGCGTCCTCTCACCGCTTTGGCGGCGTTCAGTCCGGCTAGCACCGCGCTTTCGATATTACCGATGCCCACGCTGTCCTGATTGGCGAAGTGAATATTCTCAAACGGCCTGCTGGCCTGGTGAAACACGCCCTGGGCCTGTTGCCCGGCGACCGAGGTCACCAGACCCGCGGGCCAGAACCAGATTTGAATGTCTTCAATGATGTCGGCGTCAATGCCCATGTTGCCCAGCACTTTGGCGATTTCGACATAGGTCTGTTGCTGCAGCGCCAGGAACTCGTTTTGCGCGGTGCGACCTTGCCGCTCTGGACGAGTGGTTGGTTTGAGCAGGGTTAATACCCCGGCTTCCGCGCTGAGGTGATTGTCCATCCAATTGGCGACCAGGCAGGTGCCGGCTTTGCTCCAATAGTAAGGTGTGCGGGTGTTTTCCGGCTCGATCAGATAGCCGCCGAACGAGCGTTCGAGGATCGGTTTTTTCAACAGCACGTTCGCCAGGTAGTAATCTTCATGGCGGATCTGGCGGATCGCCGCCAATTGCTCTTTGGGCAGGGTGGGCAACCAGGTGGGCACATGCGTTTTGGGGGCGGCCCAGATCACTTGTTTGGCTCTGATTTCGCTGGCCGCGCCATTGACGCTGAACCGGATCACCGTTTCGTCGCCGCCGGGCGTGATGCTTTGAAGCTGTACGCGGCTTTGCAGCCTGACGTTGTTTTGCTCCTCAATATAGTCGAGCAGCCCGGCGCTGATGCTGCCGTTACCGCCCGGCAGCGTGACCAGATTGCCGCGTAAATACCCCACCAGGAAGTGCAATCCGACATAGGCGGAGACTTCGCGAATATCGAGACATTCCACGCGCAGCGTGGTGCTGACGGCATTCTCTACCAGCTTGCCGAATTTTCTCGGTGGCCGCAGATCCGTCGGGATCTGATCCAGTTTGTGCGGTTCGAACAGATACGTGTACAGCGGGATAGTGTCGAGCAGCGCCATATTCGTTTTGCTCCAGGCGCTCTGCGGCGTCCAGGGCAGGCTGGGGTACCGCTCGCCGCGCGGCGAGAAGGTATCCAGGAAGGCGTACAGATCGGCAAAGATCGGATCGCCCAGCTGTTTTGCCGCGATAACATAAGGTTTACCGATCAAGGCATGCAGGAATAGTTGTCCCGTCAGGCGCCAGACGGCGGGTTTAAGCAGGTAGCCCGGTTGTTTGATAAAACCGACGACGACTTCACCCAGGCAGCGGAGCAGCAAGACGGTGTCGAAAAATACCAGCGTGTCCTTTTCATTGGATTTATATACGCCGCTCAGACCGATTTTCTTCAGCAGTTGCGCCATGAAAGAATTCGGCAGCGGTTCCTGGAAGCAGACGCCGGCGATAGGAAATTTCAGGCGGTTCACCGTACTGTAGCGGGCGTTGCCGCCGAAGGAGGCGCTTTTTTCCAGCACCAAAACCCGGCGATCGGTCAGTTCGCTGGCCGCGGCCAAACCGGAGACGCCGCCGCCGATGATCACCACGTCATACTCGCCGTCCAGCGCGGGGGTTACCGGGCCGCCTGCCGCCGGCGTGGGCGTGGAAAAGTCGCGCGTGGGGAACGTGCGCGGCTTGGGTTTGCGGTGGTGCTGCTGACGCAGCATGTACAGCGCCGCCAGCGCGAAAATCGCATCGAGCAACATGACCTGCGGCTGGGCGCGGTGCAGGATCGTGACAAATCCCACCATCATCAGCAGCTGGCAGTAGATGATCAATGGCGTCCAACGCGGGTTGAACATCAAGACCGCACCGGAGGCAAACAGCGCCACGCCGATCAGCGCGTTAACCACTGTACCCTGCGCCGCCAACCAAGCCGTCGCCCCGGCGTACCAGGTGCCCTGGTTCGCCACGGCCGCCTGCTGCAGAATATCGGCGACGTTTTCCAACTGAGGGAAGGCTTTCGCCAGGCCGGCCAACATATAGAGCACGGCAAAAACGCGTTGAACGATCATCATGCGCCTCCCCGCAGACCCAGCTTGCGGGCGACAATTTCTTTTTGTATCTCGTTGGTGCCGGAGAAGATCCGGCTGGGGATCACGTTCAGCAAGTGGCGCACCAGACCGAGTTCTTGATCCATGCCGGCTCCGCCGAAGATTTGAATCGCGTCCAGCGCGGACTGCACGGCATATTCGGAAATCAACAGTTTGCTCATGGCGATGTCGATCTCGGCATCCTGGCCCCGATCGTGTTTCCAACAGGCGCGGTAGAGCATTAGCCGACACTGTTCCAGACGCAGTTTCATATCGATGATGCGGTTGGAGACGGACTGAAATTGGCCGATCGCTTTGCCGAATTGTCGGCGTTGTTTGGCATAGTCCAGCGCGCTGTCGAACACGCGCTCCATTGCGCCGATAAACAGAGCCGACAGGCAGCCCTTTTCCCAGATCATTGAATCGTGGAAGATGGCGCCGCCGGCGCCCGGCATACCGATCCGTTGGGCCTCTGGAATGAAGACGTCGTTGAAGGTCAGTTCGCTCCACGGGCAGTTGGAGAGGCAATCTTTCGGGCTGACGGCGCCTACGTTTAAGCCTGGCATCCCTTTCTCGAGCACAAATGCGGACACGCCCATAAAGCCATGTTCGGGATGGGTTTTCGCATAGACGATGAAGATGTCGGCAATCGGCGCGTTGGTGATGAAAATTTTGTTTCCGTTGAGCCGGTAGCCGCCTTCACAGGGTTGAGCGGTTGATTTCATGGCATAAATATCGGAACCGGCGTCCGGCTCCGTCGCCGCATTCGCCGCGATCAGTTTTCCGGCCGCCAACGCTTCGAGATAGCGCGCTTTTAATGCCTCGGAACCGAAGCGGGAAAGCGGGATCACGCAGGCGCACAGATGGGCGCAGAGCGAGAAGGACATGCCGATGTCGCGGCTGCCTTTACCCAGCGCCTCAATCATCAGTGCAGTATCGAGCGCATTCATGCCCAATCCGCCGAACGCGGTCGTCACGGGGGCTCGGGTAAAACCATAGGCGGCGGCTTGTCGCCACAAATCCAGGCTTAATACCTGCTGTGAAAGCCGAGCATGCGCATCCTGATCCAGCACCTCGCGGGCAAAACGCTGAGCGGATTCGCTTAGAGCCTGCTGCTCACTTGATAAGTTAAAATCCATGACGAACTCCGCCATTGGGTTGAGAGATTAAATTAGCTAATATTTCTAGTTTGGAGGTGGCCAAAACTCAAACAGGCAAAGTAATGGTAAATGTAAACAAATGTTTATTTGTGTGGTCTATTATTACAATTTTGTTAATTGATGTTTTTATTTTGTTGTTTTAATTGTGTTTTATTTTGTGTTATTTATACACAAAAATTTACATATAATAAAAATCTTAATTTGATCAAATTTTAATAGGTTAGATTGTCTATTGTTTTTTGATGAATACTTTGCAGGTGAAGTATCTATCTTTTGGCTGTGGCTATCGGTTTCTCATCGATATCGACGGTAGGGCGTTGAGGCTTGGTGAGTGGCGGAAAGCGGCTTAAGATAGGAGATGAGCAGGAGCATTCCGGAGGAAAAAATGAATATTAGCGACGTCGCGAAAAAGACCGGGTTAACCAGCAAGACGATTCGTTTTTACGAGGAGAAAGCGCTGATTACCGCCCCGATCCGCAGCGATAACGGTTATCGCCATTATTCCGCCAGGCACGTTGAAGAGCTGACGCTGCTGCGCCAGGCGCGGCAGGTGGGCTTCAACCTGGACGAGTGCCGTGAGCTGGTGGCGTTATTCAACGATCCGGCCCGCCACAGCGCCGACGTGAAGGCGCGCACGCTGCAGAAGGTGGCGGAGATCGAAAGGCACATCAGCGAACTGGGAGAAATGCGCCAACGCCTGTTGACGCTGGCGGAACAATGTCCGGGCGACGAGGGGGCGGAGTGCCCCATCATCAATAATCTGGCGGGATGCTGTCGTTCGAATTAACGGCTGATGGCGCGGATCACCAGCGTGACCCCTTCCACCGCCACCACTTCCACTTCAGTGCCGGCAGGCAGATCTTCCGCCGCCTGCGCGCGCCAGCTGCTGTCGCCGATATTGATGCGGCCCATGCCGTTGTGCATCGGTTCCGTCAGCGTGGCGCGGGTGCCGATCAGCTGGCGGTTGCGCTGGTTGAGCACCGGCGACCCGCCGGATGCGGCCGCCGGGCGCCGGCGCAGCCAGTACCACCACAGGTAAGCGACGACGACGGTCAGGACGGCGAAGATCGCGCCTTGCCACGCCCAGGAAAGTTGCGGAAGCAGCCAGATCAGGACGCCGACCAACAGCGCCGCCACGCCGCTCCACAGCAGGTAGCCGCCGGCGCCGAGCATTTCCGCCGCCAGCAACACGCCCCCGAGGGAGAGCCAAAACCACAGCGGATTCGCCGCGATCAGTTCGAGCATGATTATTTGCCTTTGCTTTCTTTCAGCAGTTCGGTAATGCCGCCGATCGAGCCGAGCAGGCTGCTGGCGTCCAGCGGCATCATCACCACTTTGCTGTTGTTGGAGGAACCGATCTTCTGCAGCGCATCGGTGTATTTCTGCGCCACGAAGTAGTTCACCGCCTGAATGTTGCCGCTGGCGATGGCGTCGGACACCAGTTGGGTGGCGCGCGCCTCGGCCTCGGCGGCGCGCTCACGCGCTTCCGCCTGCAGGAACGCCGACTGACGTTCGCCCTCAGCCTTCAGGATCTGCGATTGTTTCTCACCCTCGGCGCGCAGAATGGCCGCCTGGCGCACCCCTTCCGCCTCCAGGATGTCGGCGCGCTTGGTGCGCTCAGCCTTCATCTGGGCGTTCATCGAGGCGATCAGCTCCGCCGGCGGCCGCACGTCGCGGATCTCGATACGGGTGATCTTCACCCCCCAAGGGTTGGTCGCTTCATCGACGATGTGCAACAAGCGGCTGTTGATGCTGTCGCGCTGCGACAGCATTTCGTCCAGCTCCATCGAGCCGAGCACGGTGCGGAAGTTGGTCATGGTCAGGTTGACGATCGCCTGTTCGAGGTTGCTGACCTCGTAGGCGGCGCGCGCCGGGTCGACCACCTGGATAAAGCACACCGCGTCGATGGCGACGTTGGCGTTATCGCGGGAAATCACTTCCTGCGAGGGGATATCCAGCACCTGCTCCATCATGTTGATTTTGCGGCCGATGCGGTCCATGAACGGCACCACCAGGTTCAGGCCCGGCATCAGCGTCTTGGTATAGCGGCCGAAGCGTTCTACCGTCCATTGGAACCCCTGCGGCACAATTTTGACGCCGGCGAACACCACAATCAGCGCGACGACGATCACGATGGGAATAAAAGTAAGCATGCAAACCTCCTGTCAGACATATGTAAACAGATATTACGTCAGCGCCGGAAAAATGCCTACCGATACCGCGACTTAATCCAGGACATTGGCGACTCCGCCATAAGCGGAACCGCTGTTCCGAACAGGGAGAAAAACGTTATTGAAATAAGTCTGGCACAGTTGGCGGATAAGTATGCCTAAATGGCATGGTTTCAATAATTTTTATTCATTTCATGATGTTGCTCGCCTTGGCTAGAGTAAAAACACCCCCGTGTTTACCGTCAAAAATTTGTCATTTTTATTTGCGACTATGCTTTTTGAAATGACATTTCGGCCAAGGATTGTTATGGATTCGCTCAGTGTTGATGAACTCGCCCAGAAGAAAGACCGCTGGTATCGCATTGTAGAGGAGATGCTGGCCGAAGCCGGCGTCGCCATCAACGGCCCGCGCGCCTGGGATATTCGGGTGCACAACCCGGCCCTGTTCAAACGCATTTTGCAGGAAGGCTCGCTCGGCTTCGGCGAGAGCTATATGGACGGCTGGTGGGAATGCGAACGGCTGGACATGCTGTTTACCCGCATTCTGCAGGCCGGCGTCGATGAGCGCCTGCCGAAAAGCCTGAGCGACATCGCGCGCATCGCCTATGCCCGGCTGTTCAACCGCCAATCGCGCAAGCGCGCCTGGCAGGTGGGCAAAGAGCATTACGACATCGGCAACGACCTGTTCCGGGCGATGCTCGATCCTTACATGCAATACTCCTGCGGCTACTGGAAAGAGGCGCAGACGCTGGAGCAGGCGCAGCAGGCCAAGCTGCGGATGATCTGCGAGAAGCTGCAGCTGAAACCGGGCATGACGCTGCTGGATATCGGCTGCGGCTGGGGCGGGCTGGCGCAGTTTGCGGCGCAAAACTACGGCGTCGCGGTGCACGGCGTGACCATTTCGGCCGAGCAGCAGAAGCTGGCGCAGGCACGCTGCGCCGGGCTGGACGTCGAGATCTTGCTGCAGGATTACCGCGATCTGGATCATCAGTTCGATCGCATCGTGTCGGTCGGCATGTTCGAGCACGTCGGGCCGAAAAACTACGAGACCTATTTCAGCGTCGCGGCACGCAACCTGAAGCCGGACGGCCTGTTTTTGCTGCACACCATCGGTTCCAATCAAACCGACCTTAACGTCGATGCCTGGATAGACAAATACATCTTCCCCAACGGCTGCCTGCCTTCGGTGCGGCATATCGCCGAGGCCAGCGAAGGGCGTTTCGTGATGGAGGATTGGCACAACTTCGGCGCCGATTACGATCGCACGCTGATGGCCTGGCTGGAGAATTTCAAACGGGCGTGGCCGGAATTGGCGGGCGGTTATTCCGAGCGCTTCGAGCGCATGTTCACTTATTACCTGAACGCCTGCGCCGGCGCGTTCCGTTCGCGCAACATTCAGCTGTGGCAGGTGTTGTTCAGCCCGGCGGGCGTGGAGGGCGGGGTGCGGGTCTATCGCTGATATCCCCGCCATATTTCAAGCTGACTGCACGTTCGAGCCCTGGTCGCTTAGTTATCTAAGCTCCCAGGGCTTCTCACCTTTGCTGCCTGGATGCAGCTTCAAGCATGACGAGTATCAGTACAGCAGTGAGTACAGCTGGCGGCGATATTTAGCGGCCAGCGCGTCGCCGGTGCCGAGCGCGGCCAGAATGTCCATCAGCGTCTTGCGCGCGTTGCCGTTGGCGGCGGCCAGATCCTTCTTCAGATGCCCCATCAGCAGTTCCAGCGCTTCTTCGTTACGCCCGACCTGATGCAGCTGCAGCGCCAGCTGCACCGCCAGCTCGACGTTGTCCGGCTGCTGCTGCACCTGCTGTTGCAGCTGTTGGATTTCCGGCGTGTCCGCCGCCTGTTTCAACAGTTCAATCTGCGCCACCAGGCCTTGATAGCGCGTATCACGATCCTGCAACGGGATGGTCGCCAGCACCGCTTCGGCATCTTCGCTGCGGCTGAGGGCGATCTGCGTTTCGGCCAGCGTCAGGCCGATGTCGCTGCGCTGTTGGCTGCTCTGCCAGGCGTCTTTCAGCAGCGGCAGCGCTTCGGCGGCGTTGCCGGCGGCCAGCAACTCTTGCGCCTGCGCCAGTTTCAGATCTTCTTCCTTCGGCAGGAAACGCTGCAGCAAATCGCGGATCGCTTCTTCCGGCTGCGGGCCCTGGAAGCCGTCGACCGGTTGGCCGTCTTTAAACAGGTAGACCGTCGGAATGGAACGCAGCCCGAATTGGGAGGCGATCATCTGTTCGGCGTCGCAGTCCACCTTGGCCAGAATGAACTGACCGGCGTATTCCGCCGCCAGCTTGTCCAGCACCGGCGTGAGCTGCAGGCAGTGTTGGCTGCGCTCGGACCAGAAGTAGAACAGCACCGGAATGGACATCGACTGTTCCAGCGTCTGGTGCAGGTTAGTTTCGTTAATATCAACAACAGCTTGAGCTAGCATCTTTTTTCTCTCTGATCGTGCGGAGCCATGGGGTGTAGATGGGGGCGCGCCGCCATTCTTCAACCCCGTCGGGCGAATTAAGCGTTGCTGCGCAGCAGCCAATCCAGACAGCGGCCCGGCAAAATGCGGCGCAGCACGCTCATCGCGTGCGCCAGCAGGGTGACCGGATAGCGCAGTTTGGCGCGCGGGCTTTCCAGCGCGTGGCGCAGTTTGGGCAGGATGGCCTCCGGCGGCAGCGTCAGGCGCTTGGCGATGCCGGGATTGTGCACCGGCTTGTCGCTCTGCGCCTGGTTGACGTTCTGGCTAAAGTGGGTGGCGATCGGCCCCGGTTCGATCAGGCTGACCTGAATGCCGCTGCCGTGCAGCTCCATGCGCAGCGCGTCCGACCAGGCTTCCAGCGCGAACTTGCTGGCGGCGTAGGCGCCGCGCCCGGCGCTGGAGACCAGCCCCATCACCGAGCTGGTCTGAATGATGCGCCCTTCGCCGTGCGGCAACATCGCCGGCAACAGCAGCTGGGTCAGTTGGTGGGTGCCGAACAGGTTGGTGGCGAACTGCCGCTCCAGCTGGCGGCGCGAAATGCGGCTAAGCGGGCCGTAAACGCCGAACCCCCCGTTATTGAACAGGCCGTACAGGCGGCCGTCGGTCAGCGCGATCACCTCGGCGGCGGCGCGCTCGACGCTGGCGCTGTCGTCCAGATCCAGCTCAATGCCTTCCAGCCCCAGCTGGCGCATGTTTTCCACGTCCTGCGGCTTACGGCAGGCGGCCAGCACCCGGTAGCCGCGGTTGCGCAGATCCTGCGCCGCAATCAATCCAATCCCGCTGGAACAGCCGGTTATCAATACCGCTTTTTGCATAACTTTA
Source organism: Serratia sp. BNK-33-b (assembly GCF_048684565.1). Lineage (NCBI taxonomy): Bacteria > Pseudomonadati > Pseudomonadota > Gammaproteobacteria > Enterobacterales > Yersiniaceae > Serratia > Serratia sp. BNK-33-b. The sequence goes on along the minus strand of NZ_JBLQTZ010000001.1, from coordinate 3,751,243 downwards.
CCTAGTGTTCGACCCTAATTTAGTGAGACTCATGCTTTACTAGCGGTTCCAGGCGCTCCGCCATCCAGGTGGCGATAAACGGCTGAGCGTCCCCATTGGGGTGCAATCCGTCATCCTGCATCCATTCCGGCTTCACCACCACCTGTTCCATATAGAACGGCAGCAGCGGAATGTTGAACTGCTTGGCCAGCGCCGGGTAGACGGCGCTGAATGCCTCGGTGTAGCGGCGGCCGTAGTTCGGCGGGATGCGGATCTGCATCAGCAGCGGCTGCGCGCCGGCCTGCTGCACCCGCGTGATGATTTGGCCGAGATCGCGCTGTACGTCCTGCGCCGGGAAGCCGCGCAGGCCGTCGTTGGCACCCAGCTCGATCAGCACCCAGCGCGGCTGATGCTGTTTCAGCAGCGCGGGCAGACGCGCCAGCCCCTGCGCGGCGGTGTCGCCGCTGATGCTGGCGTTGACCAGCTGCGGCGCGCCCGGTTTTTTCTGCCACTGTTCGGCCAACAGCGTCGGCCAGGCCCGCTCGATCGGCAGGCGATAGCCGGCGCTTAAACTGTCGCCCAAAATCAATAAGGTATCGGCGGCGGCAGCGCGTAAACTGAATAATCCCAACAGCAAAAGGAAGGGAAGATGCCAGCGGAAAACGTTCTTGAAGTTCATCATCTTAGTAAACACGTTGGTCAGGGTGAGCATCAGCTCACCATCCTTACCGGAGTCGAGCTGCTTGTCAAACCCGCGCAGACGATCGCCCTGATCGGTGAATCCGGATCGGGGAAATCGACCTTGCTGGGCATTTTGGCCGGGCTGGACGACGGCAGCGAGGGCGAGGTGCGTTTGCTCGGCGAGTCGCTGACCGCGTTGGACGAAGAAGGCCGCGCCGCGCTGCGCGCCAGGAACGTCGGTTTCGTGTTTCAGTCGTTCATGTTGGTGCCGACGCTGAACGCGCTGGAGAACGTGCAACTGCCGGCGCTGCTGCGCGGCGAGAGCGACAGGCAGAGTCGCGAGCAGGCGGTGCAGTTACTGGAACAGCTGGGACTGGGCAAACGTCTCGATCACCTGCCGGCGCAGCTGTCCGGCGGCGAGCAGCAGCGCGTGGCGCTGGCGCGCGCCTTCAGCGGCCGGCCGCGGGTGCTGTTCGCCGATGAACCGACCGGCAACCTCGATCGTCAGACCGGCGATCGCATCGCCGACCTGCTGTTCTCTCTCAACCGCGATTTTGACACCACCCTGATCCTGGTGACCCATGACGAAACCCTGGCGGCGCGCTGCCAGCGGCGGTTGCGGCTGCGTGAAGGCAAGCTGTGGGAGGAAGCATGATCTGGCGCTGGTTCTGGCGCGAATGGCGCTCGCCGTCGCTGCTGATCGTGTGGCTGGCGCTGACGCTCTCTGTCGCCTGCGTGCTGGCGCTGGGCAGCATCAGCGATCGCATGGACAAAGGGCTCAGCCAGCAGAGCCGCGATTTTATCGCCGGCGATCGGGTGCTGCGCAGCGCGCATTCGGTGCCGGAAGGCTGGCTATTGGACGCGCAGCAGCAGGGGCTGAAGGTGAGCCGCCAGCTGTCGTTCACCACCATGACCTATGCCGGCGAGCGGCCGCAGCTGGCGGACGTGAAAGCCACCGATCTGACCTATCCGCTGTACGGCAAGCTGGAAACGCGCCCGGCCAACATCAAGCCCGAACCGGGCAGCGTGCTGGTGGCGCCGCGTTTGCTGGCGCTGCTGAACGTGAAAGTGGGGGATTCGCTGGAGGTGGGCGACACTACGCTGCGTATCGCCGGTGAAATCATTCAGGAGCCGGACGCCGGCTTCAATCCATTCCAGACCGCGCCGCGCATCATGATCAACCTGGCGGACGTCGAGAAGACCGGTGCGGTGCAGCCGGGCAGCCGCCTGACCTACCGCTACATGTTCGCCGGCACCGAGCCGGATATTCAGCGTTACGAGGAACGGCTGGCGCCGCAGTTGACGCCGGATCAGCGCTGGTTCGGGCTGCAGGAGTCCGGCAGCGCGCTCGGCAAGTCGCTGCAGCGATCCCAACAGTTCCTGCTGCTGTCGGCTCTGCTGACGCTGCTGTTGTCGATCGCCGCCGTGGCGGTGGCGATGAGCCACTATTGCCGCAGCCGTTACGATCTGATCGCGGTGCTGAAAACCCTCGGCGCCGGGCGTGGCGCGCTGCGTAAATTGATCGTCGGCCAGTGGCTGGCGGTGATGGCGCTGGCGGCGGCGTGCGGCGGGGCGATCGGGCTGGCGTTTGAAGCGTTGCTGATCCGCCTGCTGAAGCCGGTATTACCGGCTGCGTTGCCTGCCGCCGGCGCCTGGCCGTGGCTGTGGGCGCTCGGCGCGCTGGTGCTGATCTCGCTGCTGGTCGGGCTGCGGCCGTATCGCCAGCTGCTGGCCACCCAGCCGCTGCGGGTGCTGCGCCGCGACGTGACGGCCAACGTCTGGCCGCTGCGCTACTTCCTGCCGGTGACGGCGGCGATCGTGGTGGCGCTGTTGGTGGCGCTGATGGGGGCCAGCACGCTGCTGTGGGCGATCCTGGCTGGCATGGCGGTGCTGGCGCTGCTGCTGGGCGGCATCGGCTGGGGCAGCCTGCTGTTGCTGCGCCGCATCACGCTCAAGAGCCTGGCGCTGCGGCTGGCGGTCAACCGCCTGCTGCACCAGCCCTGGGTGACCATCAGCCAACTGGCGGCGTTTTCGCTGTCGTTCATGCTGCTGGCGCTGCTGTTGGTGTTGCGCGGCGATCTGCTCGAACGCTGGCAGCAACAGCTGCCGCCGGACAGTCCGAACTATTTCCTGCTCAACATGACCGAGGCACAGGTGCCGCAGGTGAAAGCCTTCCTGCAGCAGCACCAGATCAAGCCGGAAACCTATTATCCGATCGTCCGGGTGCGCCTGACCGAGATAAACCAGCAGCTGGCGACCGAACGGGTGCATGAAGACGATCCGGGCGGCGAGGCGGTGAACCGCGAGCTGAACCTGACCTGGTTGGCCGATCTGCCGGATCACAATCCGCTGGTGGCGGGCAATTGGCCGCCGAAAACCGGTGAGGTTTCGATGGATGAAGGCATCGCCGGGCGGCTGAAGATCACGCTGGGCGATACGCTGACCTTCAGCGGCGATACCCAGGCGTTCAGCGCCAAAGTCACCAGCCTGCGCCAGGTGGATTGGGAAAGCCTGAAGCCGAACTTTTACTTTATCTTCCCGCCGGGCGCGCTGGACGACCAGCCGCAGACCTGGCTCACCAGCTTTCGCTACGACGGCGACGGCCAGATGCTGACTCAGCTCAATCGCCAGTTCCCGACGCTCAGCCTGCTGGACATCGGCGCGATCCTGAAACAGGTCGGCGGCGTGCTGCAACAGGTCAGCCGCGCGCTGGAGGTGATGGTGGTGCTGGTGGTGCTGTGCGGCGGCCTGCTGCTGCTGGCGCAGGTGCAGGTCGGCATGCGTCAGCGGCGGCAGGAGCTGGTGGTCTATCGCACGCTGGGCGCCGGCAAACGGCTGCTGCGCCGCACGCTGTGGTGCGAGTTTGCTTTGCTGGGGCTGGTGGCGGGCATCGCGGCGGCGATGGGCGCCGAGGCGGCGCTGTGGCTGCTGCAAAGCCGGGTGTTCGACTTCCCGTGGACGCCGACGCCGGTGCTGTGGTGGGCGCTGCCGCTGGCCAGCGCGCTGCTGCTGTCGCTGTGCGGCGGCTGGCTGGGCGTGCGCCTGCTGCGCGGCAAGGCGCTGTTCCGCAGTTATGAGGGTTGATGCGGCTATTTATAACGCCGGATGTGATAAGCACCCGGCTTGGCAGAAAAGAGAGGCGTCGTCTTTAAACTGTATTATTTTCGTGTTTTATAATGTGTTATCTGCGGGTTACCACCAGGAACGAAGGGAATGAAAATCTACTGGTCACTTAAAAGTATCCCGGAATTAAAAAATTTGCCTTTGCGCGAACGTCTCGGACGTTGGCAGCGTGGCCTTGCTTCAGCGGGATTCTTTAACGGAACGGGCATATTGCTGGTTGCATTGTTGCCGTGGTTTTCGATTCTTATCGCTAACGATCTGACCCTTAATTACCCTTTCTTGCGCAATCATATCGTCACAGCGCTTGGATATGGCATCAGCGGTTTTTTGGGTGTGAATCTGATGATAAGAAGTATGCTAAGGAAAAATAAGAATATTTTTTCTGATTAAGTGCAGCGGTTTAAAATTGTCGTCATAAAAAAGGGGTTAGCCTTGGGCTAACCCCTTTTACTTTCGGCGGCGTGAGCCTTAGGCCAGCTTCTGCTGCGCCCAGGTCAGCCCGCTTTGGTATTCGCCCGGCAGCAGCGGCGCCAGCGCCTGCAGCGCCTGGCGCAGATCGGCGGCGCTCGGGTCGTTCAGATTGAGGTGGCCGACCTTGCGGCCCGGGCGCACCTCTTTCTCATACCAGTGCAGATGCACCAGCGGCAGCGACAGCCACTGTTCGTTGACGGCGGTGCCGATCAGGTTGACCATCACCGACGGCGTGCTCACCACCGGCTGCGGCAGCGGCAGGCCGAGGATGGCGCGCAGGTGCAGCTCGAACTGGCTGATGGAGGCGCCGTTTTGCGTCCAGTGGCCGCTGTTGTGCACGCGCGGCGCCAGTTCGTTGATCAGCAGCCGATCGCCGACGATAAAGCACTCCATCGCCATCACGCCGACATAGTTCAGCTCGTTCAGGATCGCCGCCAGCATCTGCTCGGCCTGTTGCTGCAGCGCTGGATTGGGCTGCGGCAGCGCCACGCTGGCGCGCAGGATGCCGTCTTCATGCAGGTTATGGGTCAGCGGGTAGAATACCGAACGGCCGTCGTGGCCGCGCGCGCCCACCAGCGACACTTCGCCGGAGAAATTGATGCCTTGCTCGACGATGCACTCGCCATAGGCGTCAGCCGGCAGTTCGGCTTCTTGGCTCGGACGCAAGCGCCACTGGCCGCGGCCGTCATAGCCGCCGACCCGGCGTTTGACGATCGCCAGTTCGCCCAGCGCAGCGAATACCTGCGGCCATTCGGCGGCGCTCGCCAGCAGCTGCCACGGCGCGGTCGCCAGGCCGAGCTGGTCGAGCAGCTGTTTTTGCGTCAGGCGATCCGCCAGACGCGGGAAGATGTCGCGGTTGACGAAGGCGCTGTGGGTCGCCAGCTCACGCGTCAGCGCGGTTTCCGGCCAGCGTTCTATCTCGGCGGTAATGACGCTGTTCTGATACGGCACCGCTTCAGGTTCGGCATCGATGCCGACAGGGTAGACGGCGATGCCCAGCGGTTCGCCGGCCTGGCGCAGCATGCGCCCCAGTTGGCCGTTGCCCAGTACGCAAACCGGCTTCATGCGTCCTCCCGCGGATCGGGGTGGTTCAAGACGTCTTCGGTCTGCGCCTGACGCCAGTCCGCCAAACGCTGTGCCAGCGCGGCGTCGTGCAGCGCCAGGATCTGCATCGCCAGCAGCCCGGCGTTGGCGGCGCCGGCTTTGCCGATCGCCAGCGTGCCCACCGGAATGCCGCGCGGCATCTGCACGATGGAGTAGAGGCTGTCTACGCCGCTCAGCGCGGCGCTTTGCACCGGCACGCCCAACACCGGCACCAGGGTTTTCGCCGCCAGCATGCCCGGCAGATGCGCCGCACCGCCGGCGCCGGCGATGATCACGTCAAAGCCGTTGGCGGCAGCCTGCTCGGCGAAGCTGAACAGCTTGTCCGGCGTGCGGTGAGCGGAAACGACTTCGACATGGAAGGGGACGTCGAGCTGGGTCAGGACTTCGGCAGCGAACTGCATGGTGGCCCAGTCACTTTTCGATCCCATTACAATTGCGATTTTCGCCCCGGTATTGGCGGCTGAAGCGGCGTTGGCTCCCATGGGTGTAAGGCTCCTGTGATTTGTCTGGCGTCGGCTGAGGGCCGAATGAGGGCGTAGAGCATACCATGAGCGCACGGCGAGGAAAACGGTTGCGTCGCCGGTTTTCACCGTCGAAAGCGCGAATTTTCACTCTCGCGCCAGTGCGGAATTCAGAATGGGAATGAGATCAGCTCGACGGCGTCGGCGCTGACTTTGATCATCGATCCTTCGACGTGCCAGGCACCCAGCACCGCACGATGGGCTTCGCCATTGCTCAGCGCCAGTCGGTGCACCGCCGGGCGATGGGTATGGCCGTGGATCATCCAGTGCACGTCGTGGCGCAGCATCGTTTGCTCGACCGCCTGCGGGTTGACGTCCATGATGGCGTCCGACTTGCCTTGGTTGGATTGCTGGCTGCGGGCGCGCATGTTGGCGGCGATCTTCAGTCGCCAGCGCAGCGGCAGCGCGAGGAACAGTTTTTGAATCAGCGGGTTGTGCACTTTACGGCGGAATTGCTGATAGGCTTGATCGTCGGTGCACAGGGTGTCGCCGTGCAGGATCAGGATCCTGCGGCCGTACAGCTCCAGCACTTTTTCTTCCGGCAGCAGCTGCATGCCGCTGGCGCGGGCGAAGCGCTTGCCGAGCAGAAAATCGCGGTTGCCGTGGATGAAATAGCAGGGCACGCCGGCCTGTTGCAGCGCTTTCAGCGCCGCGGCGATCTCCGCGTGCAGCGGCTCGGGATCGTCGTCGCCGATCCAGGCCTCAAACAGGTCGCCGAGGATGTACAGCGCGTCGGCGTGCATCGCTTCGCGCCGTAAAAAACGCAGAAAACCGGCAGTGATTGCCGGTTCCTGTGCGCACAAGTGCAGATCTGCGATGAACAGCGTACTCATGCAGCCGCGATTACTCGCTGACGGTCACGCTGTTGATGACGACGTCTTCTACCGGTACGTCCTGGTGCATGCCGCTGCGGCCAGTTTTCACGCCTTTGATCTTGTTGACCACGTCCATGCCTTCAACCACTTCAGCGAACACGCAGTAGCCCCAGCCCTGCACGTTTTCGCCGCGGAAGTTCAGGAAGTCGTTGTCAGCCACGTTGATGAAGAACTGTGCGGTGGCGGAGTGCGGATCGTTGGTACGCGCCATTGCCAGGGTGCCGATGGTGTTTTTCAGACCGTTGTTGGCTTCGTTCTTGATAGCCGCATTGGTCGCTTTCTGGTTCATGCCCGGCTCGAAACCGCCGCCCTGGATCATGAAGCCGTTGATCACACGGTGGAAGATGGTGTTGTCGTAGAAACCGGCGCGGCAGTAGTTCAGGAAGTTTTCAACGGTAACCGGCGCTTTGTCAGCAAAGGTCTTGATGACGATATCGCCGTGATTGGTGTGGAAAGTAACCATAGTTTTAATCCTAACAAGATGAAGTGAGACGCCACGTAAAGCGAGTGAACATTCAGACCGCCCTTATAACATATCCGCCCCGGCGAGTCAGCAGCGGGTCAACCGCGCACTGTCTGTGGTAATTGTTTTGTTGTTATATTATAACAATTATGCCGGCGGCCGGATTTTACGCGTTTTCTTCGCGTGAAATCAGCAAAGCTTGGCCTTAACCTTGCAATAGATCAGGCTTCAGGTTTCAATACGCTACCGGGCGTAAAACCTGAAGCCCGGTTATCTTTTTTGTTATCACGCACACCACGGAATCTCCCGATGCTAAAGATTTTTAATACCCTGAGTCGTCAAAAAGAGGAATTCAAACCCATTCATGCCGGGAAAGTGGGCATGTACGTGTGCGGGGTAACCATCTATGACCTGTGTCACATCGGCCACGGTCGTACCTTTGTCGCTTTCGACGTGGTGGCGCGTTATCTGCGCTATCTCGGCTATTCGCTGAACTACGTGCGCAACGTCACCGACGTAGACGACAAAATCATTCGCCGCGCGGCGGAAAATCATGAGACTTGCGACCAACTGACCGAACGCATGCTGGCGGAAATGCACGCCGACTTCGACGCGCTGCTGATCGATCGTCCGGATCAAGAGCCGCGCGCGACCCAGCACATCGCCGAGATCATCGAGATCACGCAGCGTCTTATCGATCGCGATCACGCTTACGTGGCCAGCAACGGCGACGTGATGTTCTCCATCGACAGCGATCCGCAATACGGCCTGCTGTCGCGTCAGGATCTGGATCAGCTGCAGGCCGGCGCGCGCGTGGAGATCGACGACGTGAAGCGCAACCCGATGGACTTCGTGCTGTGGAAAATGTCCAAGCCGGGCGAGCCGAGCTGGCAGTCGCCGTGGGGGCCGGGCCGTCCGGGCTGGCACATCGAATGCTCCGCCATGAACTGCAAACAGCTGGGCACCCACTTCGACATCCACGGCGGCGGTTCCGATCTGATGTTCCCGCACCACGAGAACGAGATCGCGCAGTCGAGCTGCGCCCACGATGGCCCGTACGTCAATTACTGGATGCACTCCGGCATGGTGATGATCGACAAAGAGAAGATGTCCAAATCGCTCGATAACTTCTTCACCATCCGCGACGTGCTCGGCCATTACGATGCGGAGACGGTGCGTTACTTCCTGATGTCCGGCCACTATCGCAGCCAGTTGAACTACAGCGAAGAGAACCTCAAGCAGGCGCGCACCGCGCTGGAGCGCCTCTATACCGCGCTGCGTGGCACCGACGCCGATGCCGTGCCGGCCGGCGGCGAAGCGTTCGAAGCCCGCTTCCGCGAAGCGATGGACGACGACTTCAACACTCCGGAAGCCTACTCGGCGCTGTTCGATCTGGCCCGTGAGGTTAACCGCCTGAAGAGCGAAGACATGGCGGCGGCCAACGGCATGGCGGCGGAACTGCGCAAGCTGGCGAAAGTGCTCGGCCTGCTGCAGCAGGAGCCGGAGCAGTTCCTGCAAGGGGGCGCACAGGTTGACGACGGCGAAGTGGCGGAGATTGAAGCGCTGATCAAACAGCGTAACGAAGCGCGCGCCGCCAAGGACTGGGCGCTGGCGGACGCCGCGCGTGATCGGTTGAACGAGATGAACATCGTGCTGGAAGACGGCCCGCAGGGCACCACCTGGCGCCGTAAGTAAGCCGGCCGAAGTGAAAACAAAAAAGGCGCTGAATTCAGCGCCTTTTTCTATGGCTGCGGGTTAGGGTTTAACCATGACCTTGCCGCCGTTGAACTCCACCACCTGATCGGCGACGATCTTGCAGCGCTTGCGGGTTTCGACCTTGCCGTCGACTTTCACCAGCCCTTCGGCGATGACTTCTTTGGCGGCGCCGCCGCTTTCACACCAGCCCTGGAACTTCAGCAGATCGCACAGTTCGACATGGGGATGATTGTCCAGATTGAAAATTTCCATACTGCCTTACTTATTTAGGTTGAACGTCGTGATATTCCTCGCAGGCCTGCAAGGTATTTTGGATCAGTGTAGCCACGGTCATCGGGCCAACGCCACCCGGCACCGGGGTGATGTAGGCGGCGCGCTCGCTGGCGGCGTCGAAGTCGACATCGCCCACCACTTTACCGCTTTCCAGACGGTTGATGCCGACGTCCACTACGATGGCGCCCGGTTTGATCCAGTCGCCCGGGATGAAGCCCGGTTTGCCAACCGCCACCACCAGCAGATCGGCGTTCTCGACGTGGTGACGCAGATTTTTGGTGAAACGGTGGGTGACGGTGGTGGTGCAACCGGCCAGCAGCAGCTCCATGCTCATCGGGCGGCCGACGATGTTGGAGGCGCCGACCACCACAGCGTTCAGGCCGTAGGTATCGATGTTATAACGCTCCAGCAGGGTGACGATGCCGCGCGGCGTGCACGGGCGCAGCTTGGGCGCGCGTTGGCACAGGCGACCGACGTTGTAGGGGTGGAAGCCGTCGACGTCTTTGTCCGGATGGATGCGTTCCAGCACCTTGACGTTATCGATGCCGGCCGGCAGCGGCAGCTGCACCAGAATGCCGTCGATTTCCGCGTCGGCGTTCAGCTGGTCGATCAACGCCAACAGCTCGGCTTCACTGGTGGCAGCGGGCAGGTCGTAGGAGCGGGAGAGGAAGCCGACTTCATCGCAGGCGCGGCGCTTGCTGGCGACGTAAATTTGCGAAGCCGGATTCTCGCCGACCAGCACAACCGCCAGCCCTGGGGCGCGCTTGCCGGCCGCCAGACGTTGTTTCACTTGCTCAGCCACTTCGTTTCTAACCTGCTGCGCAATCGTTTTACCATCAATAATCTTTGCTGACATCAGTGTGGAAATCCATCAATTAAGAAAAGCGGGGATGCCGCTATTCTGTCAGAAGCTGAGCGCGCTGTCAGGCGCAGAATCACCCTCGCCGCCGTTGGCGAGACCGATTTACGCTTTTTTTATGCCGACTTCAGGAACCTCTACGCCATTTTTACCGGTATTTGCATACGCTGGGGCCATACACAGGGCGAAAGAGGGCAGGATCATGAGAGCGATAACCCGGCTTTATCCGTTGCATCACCAGCCTGGCGAGCAACCGGCGCAGCCTAAGCACGTTGGCGAGACGGTGTTCGATTCTTCGCTGCACCCGGCGGACGGCGCGCAGCTGACGGCGTTGCATCAGCTCGGCCGGCGCGAAGCGGCGCCGTCGTGGCGGGTACGCCTGAGCGCGCTGTGGCGGAAGCTGTGCGCATGAACGGCTGCGCATGGGTAGGCTGCACGCTATGGCTGCTTTGGGCGCCATGGAGCCAGGCTTCTTTAAACAGCGCGCGCCCTGACGCCGCATGGGTTGAAAGCGTGACGGCGACTTGCAACACACGGGTGATTGAGCATGCCGATTGGGGGGACATTGCCGCAGTGGTGCAGTCTACGCGCCTTTGTCTGCGGCGGGGCGGTGGGCGGCAAGAGGCTGAGCGCACGCCGATTTACGTAGGCGTTGGCCTGGTTCAGCATAACGGCGCCGGTTGACGAGAACCCTCGCCGCGCGGGCGCTGGCGGAAAAAACGCCATAAAGCACGGCCGCCGTCGTAACGTCATGAAAAGGCATTGACTCGCTAACCTCTGACCGTATAATCCCAACCCGCAGCCGCAGGTTGCCGCATCTCAATGCGCCCTTAGCTCAGTTGGATAGAGCAACGGCCTTCTAAGCCGTAGGTCATAGGTTCGAATCCTATAGGGCGTGCCATTAAGTATCAATGAGTTATGCCTTTTAACCAGTCTTCCCAATTTCATCATGGGACAAATTTGGGACTAAACCTCCGAAAATCGCATCAATTTGCCTCGCATGCTCAGTGAGATGGTTAGGTGCAAGGTGTGCGTATCGCTGTACCATTTCAATGCTCTCCCAGCCTCCCATTTCCTGAAGTGCCGAAAGTGGGGCGCTGCCTGAACCAACCAGCTTGCCCACGTATGCCGCAGATCGTGAAAGCGGAAATCAGTTATCTACATGTTGAAGAAATGCCCCAACTCTGGGGATTATCCTGACGGCTTGATTTAAAAAACGGCTGCGGCCGTTTTTTGCGTCATGTGGGAGCGATATGAGAAAGTCATAAAAATGGCCACGCTAAAGGATAGGCTATTTGATAGAGCGGCAATTAATATGCGTAAAGGATTAAAGGCGCTGAAGTAAATTAAAGCATTTTCCCTTCCATCACGTAAAAATCTCCACTCATCGTTGTGTAGTAAGCATAAGAAATGTTTTTTTCGAAATTATCGCAGTGAACAACGGTATTTTTATCGGACTCTTGCCAGGAAATCATGAAATAGCCGTCAGCCAATGAACGCCACTGGAAAGGCACATTCATAATGGTTCCGCGAAGTTCTCCGTTTAGAAACTCAACGGTAATGGTGTTTTCACTGGCATGGTAGGCGTTTTTAACTTCGAGACCATTGTCCATCTTGATGGTAAAAGATTGACCGGCATAAGGAAATTTTACAGCCATTGTCGCAACTCCTTTAATGTGTCGTAAAAGCGGCGGTGAAGCACGCTGCTATCCCGAATCACTCGTGCCTAAGACGGGAGTGAGGTCAGCCAACTGAGCGTTAAGCGGCTGGATAGGGCCAATAAATAGTAGAGAGGGCGCATCGGTGGAAAAAGGGACCGGCGGGCAATTCACTTTTCTCTTTTTGTTCATAAAGAGGACGGGCGGCTGGTTACTGTTCACTGCGGGGACAGTGGGGTTTAAGTGACGGGTCTTTGCCAGGCACCGAACGCGGTCACAGGAAACGGCAAGCGGCATTGAACCTTCGTTTAGTTTGTCACGCTACAATAGGTGAAAATTTCCCCATGGAGCCTATCGTGCGCAAATCCAGATTCCTGCTCGTGACCTTGCTGTGCCTGTGCGCCGCCGCCGTGCTGTACGTTATGGCATATCGGGCACTGGGGCATTACCTCAGCGACGGCGAGAAGGCCTACCCGGATATCAGCGTTGAAATTCGCTGAGGGCCGTGCGCCCTGAAGGGGACTGCGCCGAATTTTTCGCACTGATTTACCCGCCATTTACCCGCCGTCGGCAATGATGACGCTGCGTCTCCACATTGTGTGGTTCTTTTGGGCGGAATGCGGTTATGTCACTGCAGCAGGCATCGAATGTTTCTTTGAGCAACAACGGTTTAAAGGGCATCGGTTACAAACATTATGCGTTGGCGATCGTGGCGTTTTCGGCGCTCGTACGGTCTATTTCCTTAACGGACAGGTATTTTTGGTGCGATGAAGCCTCCAGCGTGCTGACCAGCCGTTACGATGTGGGCGCTTTGCTCTATCACGCTTCCTTCGATGTTCACCCGCCGTTTTATTACCTGCTGCTGCATGGCTGGATGGCGCTGTTTGGCGACGGCATTCTGGCGGCCCGCTCGCTGAGTCTGGTGTTCGGCGTGATGACGGTGGCGTTGGCGATGCGCTTTACCCGTTGGCTGGCCAATGAGCGGGCGGCGCTGATCGCGGGATGGCTGATGGCGATCATGCCGATGGCGGTGCGCTACAGCCAGGAGGCGCGCATGTATGCGCTGATGGGGCTGCTGGCGATCGCCGCCGCCATGGCGTTGGCGAAGTGGCTGAAAACGCCGGATAACCGCCGTTATCTGGCGCTGTATGCGTTAGTGATGACGCTAAGCTTTTATACCCATTACTTCACGATTTTCACGCTGATCGCTCACTGGATGGTGCTGCTGGCGCTGTCGTGCCGCCGCGAAGGCGAACGTTACATCAAACGGCCGGCGTGGTGGTTGGCCAATGCGGCGATCGGGATGGCCTACATTCCCTGGCTGCTGGCGCTGTTCAATCTGCTGGCGCATATCGCCGAACTGCGGGTCGGCGGCGACGTCGGTTGGATCCCTCGGGTTTCCTGGGGCGATCTGCCCGCGATGTATTGGCGTTTTCTCACTGGGCATGATGGCAGCAACTATCCCATGGCCATTCTCTGGCTGTTGCCGGCGATGTTTGTCGCGTTGTGTTCATTGCTGCTGTGGCGGCGGGAGACGCCGAGAACATTCTCTCTGTTGTTGCTTGGCGGGATTCTGATCCCGGTGACGCTGGTCTTCGCCATTTCCTGGCGCTCGCCGCTGTTTGTCGATCGCTACCTCTATTCGGCCGCGCTCGGCATCCCGTTGGTGTTGGGTGTGCTGATCGCCAGAACGAAAAGCCGAGTGCGCGGGATCTCTTTGCTGCTGTTCTTCAGTTTGTTGTTCGGTTGCGGTGTGCGTAACGATTACCCGGTCGAGAAAGATGAGTTCAAGGTGATGGTGCACTACATCAACAGCCACTATCAGCTCAACGATGCGGTGGTGGTCAGCAACATGTTCAACTACCTGAGTTATGTGTATTACAACAAGAAGGGTTATCGCGCCTTGCTGTACACGCCGGCCAGGCCCAACGGCATCTCGGGTAAGCCCAATGCCTATGGTTTCGGTACCTTTTTCCACGATCGGGCGGCGCAGACCTACGTCGATAAGCTCAGCGCCTTATCGAAAGGCCATCGCCGGATTTGGCTGGTCAGCGGCGGCGATTTCAACCAGGACTTCGGCCGTTCGCCGCCGGGTTGGGTCAACACCGCTACCTTCAAGAGCGGCGGTTTTGAGTCGCGCCTGTTCGTGGTGCGTTGAGTAAAATGTCATATTTCCCATTCGGCGTTACATCTGGCTGAGCAAACTTACGCGGGGATGACAGTTCTATACATTGAGATTGGTACTGTAGCTCTACCCGATGATGTTGTGTGTTATCCATTCCCTGTAGTGTATTACCCCATCCCTGTTAAGTTTATCCCGCCTTGTGCGGGATTTTTTTTATCTGTGTATGCCTGGCGGGGTAACGCGATTTTTTTGAATAACACCGTCAGTTTTATTCGGTATTCAGTCGCTGCGCGCTTGATTAGATTGAACGCGAGAGGGGCGCCGTCGGCGCCTTTGTGCAATGAGTGGAGAATTTCTATGGCGAAGACAGTAGTGGTGTTTCATTCCGGCTACGGCCATACCGAGCGTTTGGCGAAAGTGGTGGCGGAAGGCGCCGGGGCGGAATTGATCGCCATCGATCAGAACGGCGATATCAGCGACGAAGCCTGGCAGACGCTGGATGAGGCGGACGCCATCATCTTTGGCTCGCCGACCTATATGGGCGGCCCATCCTGGCAGTTCAAGAAATTCGCCGACGCCAGCTCCAAAGCCTGGTTCGGCCGCAAGTGGCAAGACAAAGTGTTCGGCGGCTTTACCAACAGCGCCAGCCTGAACGGCGACAAGCAGGTGACGCTGATCGCGCTGCAGACGCTGGCTTCGCAACATGGCGGCCTGTGGGTCAGCCTGGGGCTGCTGCCGGCCAACACCAAATCGGCGCAGCGCACCGACGTCAATAACCTGGGCGGTTCGGTGGGGCTGCTGGTGCAGACCCCGGCGGATGCCGGCGTGGATGAGATGCTGTCGGGCGATCTGGCGACCGCCAAGCTCTATGGTCAGCGCGTAGCGGGCTTTGCCGCCAAACTGGCGTAATACCTATCGCGTAGATGGGACGGTGACGCGGTTGAACGGATGCCGCGTTCATTTTCTCTGCACAATTGGCGTGTAATCTGCGAAATGTTATTAGCCTGCTTGGGCTAACACTGCATTTCGTACAAATATTCCCGGTTCCTAGGCCGGGTTTTTTGTTGCTAAGGTCTGCTTAAGCTTTCGCCGCTATACTGCGCGTCAGCATGGTCATGCAATGCATGGCCGTGTCGTAACTGTCGATTTGCTGTTGTTCAAGCAAGCCCGCTTCATGCGGGCTTTTTTTGGGTTGTTATTGCACAGGCGGCCCAGTTGCAGGAAAATAATCGCGCAGTGATTCAAACATCATTTAATGACCAATAACCATAAACTTATTAATGTAATTAACGCTGTCGGCGGCCTATTACGCCATGCGCTATGCTGACAGCAGAGTAGGTATTATTTGCTGACGCTATGCGGGGGGTCCCGCCGCGGCCGCCTCAGGCTAAGAAAAGTCTATTAATTAAATGTTAATGTTTTTTATTATTGATTTGTCTGGCTTTTTTGGTTGAAATTCGGATTGACTATCCCTCACTGGCCGGGCGAGCGAGTATGCACATTATTATTCTGGTTATTAGCAAAATATGGGCGAGGCGATGAACGCCAGAATAAACGCCAGGCATGGCCTGCCGCTAACGGTTCAGCTGATCAATCTTTTCATGCTGGCCTTTTTACTTTCCCTGGTGGGTATTCTTAGCCGGCCAATTGGCTCGCTTTCCTTATTTTGGCCGGTGAATGCGATTCTGCTCGGTCTGCTGCTGCGCAAACCCATTTACGCCACGCCGCTCGGCTGGCTTACCACCTATCTGGGCATGATAGTCGCCGATCTCATTACCGGCGAAGGCTGGTCCCTGGCGCTGTGGCTGAACGCCTGCAACATGTCGCTGATCGCCGTCGGTTACGGCATCATGCTGATGCTGCCCCAATCTCAACGGCGCATGGGCAAGCCCCAGGCGATACTCTATATGTTCAGCGCCAGTTTGGCCGGCGCGGCGGTGGCGTCGACGCTGTCGGTGCTGCGTAATGACAGCCTCTATAACAACACGGTGGTGATCGCCTGGCTGGCCTGGTTCAGTGAGCAGTTCTCGACGACCTTGCTGCTGTTGCCGGTGCTGATGGCGGCGCCGCGGCTGAAGCAACTGTTGCGCATGCAGGTGCGTTGGCGTTTGCAAGGTTGCCTGCCGCTGCTGGCGCTGCTGCTGTCGCTGGTGTTCAGCGTCTATATCGGCGGGCCGGGTGCTATCGCCTTCCCGATCCCGGCGCTGCTGTGGTGCGCGGTGCGCTACCAGCTGTTCCCCGTGACGTTGCTGACGCTATTGACCGGCATGACCGAGATCAGCAGCATTTCCGCCAACCTGATGCTGTATGAAACGCCGAACAACCACAACGCCTTCCTCGATACGCTGATGTCCGCCCGATTGGGCATCGCCATGCTGGTGATGGGGCCGCTGATCCTCGCCAGCTCTATCGCCGCCAACCGCAAGCTGATGCGGCGTCTGGAGCACAGCGCCAACCACGATTTTTTGACCGGCGTGCTGGCGCGCAGCGCGATGACGCGTAAAGCGGGCGAGCTGCTGGAGCATAAACATCGCTCCAAAGAGGCGGTGTCGCTGTTGCTGATCG
Organism: Serratia sp. BNK-33-b; assembly: GCF_048684565.1. Lineage (NCBI taxonomy): Bacteria > Pseudomonadati > Pseudomonadota > Gammaproteobacteria > Enterobacterales > Yersiniaceae > Serratia > Serratia sp. BNK-33-b. The sequence goes on along the minus strand of NZ_JBLQTZ010000001.1, from coordinate 3,734,830 downwards.
ACATTGATCATTTCAAGCAGATCAACGATACGCACGGCCACAGCGCCGGCGATCAGGTTTTGGCGTCGTTTGCGCACATCGTGCGGCGCGAGCTGCGGCACGATCAGCTGTTCGGCCGCCTGGGCGGGGAAGAGTTCGCCATCATGCTGCCGCGCGCGTTGGCGGCGCAGGGCGTGGCGTTGGGGGAACATTTGCGCCGGCTGGTGGAGCAGACGGCGCTGCAGGTGGAAGGCAAGCAGACGTTGAAAATCACCATCAGCGTCGGCGTCGCCAGCCTGGCGATGAACGAAGTGAAATCGCTGGAGCAACTGATGAACATGGCGGATATCGCGCTGTATCGCGCCAAATCGCAGGGGCGTAATCGGGTGGAGTCGTTCAACGTGGTGAACGGCAACAGCGTCGAGCATATCCTGTTCCGTTAGGGCTCGACGCCGGGCAACCGTTGCTTACAGGCTTTTCAGCGCCTTGATGGTTTCATCCATGTCGATCTCGTGCTCGGAGAAGGTATGGGTGGTGTTCTGGAAAGTGGTGATGGTCAGCATGCGCAGCGTTTGCATGGCCTGTGCCTGCTCTTCTGACTGCGGGCGAATGCGATTCATCAGCAGGCCGACCGACAGCACGGTGTTCTCTTTATCCACATCGGCTTTGACCGGCACTTCCTTGGTGAAGGTATTGAAAGACTTGATGCTGGTGATCTTGATTCTTTCATTGGCGATGATGATGTATTTGCTGGGCGCCAACACTTTGACCGCATAAGCCGACGGACCTTTGGTGTTATTGGTCGGTTCGAAGGTCACCGCCGCGTTTTTCTTAATCAGCTCCGGATTCTGCACTTTAATCACGTGAAAATAACGATTTTCTCCGTTCTCGTCGGTAATAAAGCCGAAGCCTTTGTCTTCAAAAAAAGTCGTTATCTTGCCGTTCATCGCTATTCTCACAAAAGGGATCAATACAGCGCTTATGATAGCGCGGAATGCCTTGCAGCGACAGATTGCGCGGGCGGCATTTAGTCATGCGATAACGGCATTTAGCGGCTTTCCCCCCACATGCTATGTTCATGCTGACTTCATTCAATGCGAAAAAGGAATATCGATGGGCATCAAACGTCTCAATCACGCCGTGCTGTATGTCAGCGATGTGCGGCAGAGCGCCGACTTTTATCATCAGGTTTTGGGCTTCAAGCTGAAGCCGTCCGACAGCCCCGACCGGGCGGTATTTACCCAGGCCGCCGATTCAGACAACGATCACGATTTGGCGCTGTTCAGCAAGAATCTGGGCCAGCAGCGCGCCGGGGTGTTTCGCGCCAACAACGAGCCGCCGGCAGAGCATGAGCCACCGGCCGGGCTGTACCATCTGGCCTGGGAAGTGGACAGTCTGGAAGAGCTGGAGCGCATTCGTCACCAGCTGGCCGAACGCGGCATTCTCGGGCTGGAAGAGGATCACGGCGTACACAAAAGCATTTATGGCCACGATCCGGACGGACTGCTGTTTGAGGTGACCTGGTTTATTCCGCCGGCGCTGCTGACCGAAGAGGATAAAAACCGGCAGGGAATTCGCCCGCTGGATTTCGCCGCCGAGAAGCGGCGTTTCGCCGGCCTGTAAGCGGATCAGGTGCGGGGCGCTGCGGCGCCCCGACGATCACAGCACTTTGTTGAGGAAGTTAACGGTGCGCGGGTGCTGCGGCTGAGCCAGCACCTGCCTGGCGTCGCCCTGTTCGACGATCTGCCCGTCGACCATAAACACCACCCGATCCGCCGCTTCGCGCGCAAAGCCGATTTCATGCGTGACTACCACCAGCGTGACGCCCAGATCTGCCAATCCCTTAATCACGTCCAGCACTTCGCCGACCAGCTCGGGATCGAGCGCGGAGGTCGGCTCATCGAACAGGATCACCTTCGGGTTCAGCGCCAGCGCGCGCGCGATGGCGATGCGCTGCTGCTGGCCACCGGAGAGGTGGCGCGGGTAGGCATCCGCCTTGTGGCGCAGCCCGACGGTATCCAGAAGTTCATAGGCCACCGCCTTCGCCCGTTCGCGGGAGTGAATTTTGTGCACCACCGGCGCTTCGATGATGTTTTCCAGCACCGTCAGGTGCGGGAACAGGTTGAAGTTTTGGAACACGTAGCCGACGTTGATGCGCTGCCGGAGAATGGCCTTTTCCTTCAGCTCGTACAGCCGGTTGCCCTTGCGGCGGTAACCGACGTAGTCGCCGTCGATGCGGATAAAGCCTTCGTCCACGCGCTCCAGATGGTTGATCGCCCGCAGCAGCGTCGATTTGCCGGAGCCGGAAGGCCCGAGGATCACGGTTACGGTGCCCGGCTGCAGCGTCAGGCTGACGTCGTCCAGCGCCTTGTGTTTGCCGAAAAACTTGCTGACGTTGCTGATTTCGATCAGGCCGCGCGCCGGCACCGGGGTGAGATTGCGCGCCGGCTGTTCGGGCAAGGCGTAATAATCAATGGCTTCAGACATGCGGGTCTCCTAACGTTTTAGCCAGCCGGCCAGTTTCTGCCAGGGCGTCGGCGGCAGTTCGCGCACCGCGCCCCGAGCAAAATAGCGCTCGATGTAGTATTGGATCACCGACAGCGCGGTGGTGATGAACAGATACCAGACGGTGGCGACCATCAGCAGCGGTATCACCTGCTGAGTGCGGTTATAGATCACCTGGATGGTGTAAAACAGCTCCGGCAGCGCCAGCACGTAAACGATCGAGGTGCCTTTCGCCAGGCTGATGATCTCGTTGAAGCCGGTCGGAATAATGGAGCGCAGCGCCTGCGGCAGAATAATGCGGAAGGTGCGGCGATAGCCCGGCAGGCCCAGCGCCGCCGCCGCCTCGTGCTGGCCGTAATCCACGCCCAGAATGCCGCCGCGGATGATCTCGGCGGTGTAGGCGGACTGCACCAGCGTCAGGCCCAGCACCGCCACGGCGAACTGGCCGAGGATGTCGATGGTCGGGTAACTGGCGAACACCACCGAGGTAAAGGGAATGCCCAGCGAGATGGCGTCGTACAGATAGGAAAAGTTATACAGGATGATCAGCACCAGGATCAGCGGCAGCGAGCGAAACAGCCAGATATACCCCCAGGCCAGCGACGCCAACAGGTAAGAGCGCGACAGCCGCGCCAGCGCCAGCAGGGTGCCGAACAGGATGCTGAACAACGTGCCGAGCAGCGTCAGCAGCAGGGTCTGTCCCAGCCCCGCCAGCACCGCCGGGGCGAAGAACCACTCGGCGAACACTCCCCATTCCCAGCGCGCGTTGCCCGCCACCGATTGCACGATGGCGGCCAGAATAAACAGCGAGAACAGGGCGCCGATCAGCCGCAGCGGATAGCGGGCGGGCACCACTTTCAAGACTTCTTGTTTGGACATGTCATGTCTCCTGACTACAGATAAAGGGGGGTTAGGCGATTTTCCTTTCTGACGCGCAACAACACGCGTCCTCTGCAATCAGGCTTTTGCGGAACGGCAGGCGGCCATCGTAGGGCGGGCGGCTGTAAACCTCGCTGTCAACGGTGGGATCGAACTGCGGCTGGTAACCGTTGCTCAGGTACAGGCCCACCGCTTCGGGCTGGCGAAAGCCGGTGGTCAGGTAGAGCCGGCGATACCCCTGCGCCAGCGCCAGCGTTTCCAACTGCTGCAACACCCGCTGCGCCAGGCCCTGGCGGCGCAGATCGCCCCGGGTCCAGATGCGCTTCAGCTCGGCGGTTTGCCCGTCATAGCGTTTGAAGGCGCCCATGGCGATCGGCGCACCGGCGCGCAGCAGCACGATGAAGGCCCCTTGCGGCGGTGCATACAGGTCCAGCGGTTCCGGTTCCTGGTCACCAAAATAGTCGCCGTAGCGCTGACGATATTCGCCGAATAGCCCCTCGATCACCGGGGCGATCAGCGGATCGGTCGGCAGCGTCTGAATGAAAGTGTCTTGCGTCATCGCACGCTCCTAATCGCCCAGGCCGGGCGGGTTGATTTCCGACTGCGCAAGGCGTTCGACGCTCTCGCCCCAGCGGTTGAGCACCTGATCGTACTGTCCGCCGCGGATCGCGCCGTTCAGCGCTTCATTCACCGCCTGCACTAGGCCATTGCCTTTACGGGTGGTGACGGCGATGTGCGCCGCCTTGGGCCAGCCGCCTTCCACCGTGCCCGCCAGCCGGGTGCGGCCGTTCAACGCCGCCTTATAGGCGCCCAGCACGTTCGGCCCGAAGTAGGCATCGGCCCGGCCGGACTGGATCGCCAGCGTGGCGGCCGCATCGTCGGTCACGTAGATCGGCTGGAAGGGTTTGAGCCCCTGTTGCCGATTCTGTTTGTCCCACGCCAGCAAAATTGCTTCCTGATTGGTGCCGGAACCGACGATGATCTTTAATCCGGCGATATCGGCAGGCTGTTTGATCGTTGCGATCTTGCCGCCGGTTTTGACGTAAAAGCCGAGCGAGTCGATGCGGTAGGTGGCGAAGTCGAAGCGGGTTTTGCGTTCTTTGGTCACGGTGACGTTGGTGATGGCCGCGTCATACTTGCCGGAAACTACCCCCAGCGGCCAGTCTTCCCACGAGGTTTGCACTACGTTCAGCTCCAGGCCCAGGCTGTCGGCCACCAGTTGCGCGATATCCACTTCGCTGCCGATAAGCCGCCGGTTGTCGGCGGCGAACAGCGCCAGCGGCGGCGTGTTGAGCGCGGCGATTGCAACGGTGAATTGGCCCGGCTTCACGAAGTGGAAATCGGCCGGCAATTTGGCGATCGCCTGCGGGTTTTTCGGCGCATGGATCGGGGTTTCATTGGCCTGTAAATCGATGCCGGTGCCCGCCTGCGCGGCGCCGGTCAGGCTCAGCAAGGCCGCCACGAGGGCGGCGGTAACGGTTTTTTGCATAGCGGGTATCCCTGACAGCGTTCTTATTATTGGGTGAATCTGTTCAACGGGCGCGTCAGGCCCAGGTGCTCGCGCAGCGTGTCGCCATGGTACGCCCGGCGGAACAGGCCACGTTGTTGCAGGATGGGCACCACCCGATCGACGAAGTGGCCGAAGGCGTTGGGCGTGCCGCCGCTGATGATGAAGCCGTCGGCGGCTTCGCCGTCGAACCAGCGTTGCAGGCCGTCCGCCACCGCTTCCGGCGTGCCGCTGAACGCCGGGCGCGGCGAAGCGGCTTCCAGCGCCACCTGGCGCAGCGTGAGGTTCCGCTCGCGGGCATTGCGCTTGATGGCGTCGGTGGTGCTGCGGAAGCTGTTTTGCCCCAGATCGCCGATGTCCGGGAAGGGGGCGTCCAATGGGTGGCGGGAAAAGTCGTAATGTTCGAAGTAGCGGCCAAGATAGTTGAGGGCGTTCTCGATGCTGACCAGGCGGGCGGTCTCCTGGTATTGGCGCTCGACGTCCGCGTCGTCGTCGCCGACGATCACGCTGACGCCCTGGAAGATGCGCAGGTCGTCCGGCTCGCGCCCCTGTTCCACCAGTTGCCGCTTCACGTCCTGATAAAAATCCTGCGCCTGCTCCAGCGTGTCGTGATGGGTGAAGATCGCATCGGCGTGTTGGGCCGCCAGCCGTTTGCCGTCTTCAGAGGCGCCGGCCTGGAACAGGATCGGGCGACCCTGCGGCGTGCGACCGATGTTCAACGGCCCCTGCACCGAGAAGAACTCCCCCTGGTGATTGAGGGTGTGCAGCTTCCCGGCCCTGAAAAATTCGCCGCTGGCTTTATTGCGCACGAAGGCATCGTCTTCCCAGGAGTCCCACAGCCCTTTGGCGACGTCGAGAAACTCACCGGCAATGCGGTAACGCAGGCTGTGTTCTGGGTGTTCTTTGCGCGAGAAGTTTTTGGCTGAGCCTTCCAGCGGCGACGTCACCACGTTCCAGCCGGCTCGGCCGTTGCTCAGGTGGTCGAGGCTGGCGAACTGACGGGCGACGGTGAACGGATCGCTGTAAGAGGTGGAAAGGGTGCCCACCAGGCCGATTTTATCGGTGGCGGCGGACAGCGCGGCCAGCAGGGTGAGCGGTTCGAAACGATTAAGAAAATGGGGAATGGACTTTTCGTTGATATATAACCCATCGGCGACAAACACGAAATCGAATTTCCCCTGTTCGGCTTTTTTCGCCGAGGCGATATTAAATTCGAGGTTGATGCTGGCGTCGGCGGTGGCATCCGGGTGGCGCCAGGCGGACATATTTCCCGATGCGCCGTGCAGAATGGCGCCCAGCCGTAATTGCCGTTGATTATTCGCGTTGTCGCTCATCGTGATTATCCTGTCATGCGCCGCAAAGGCGCGCGGTGTCTGATGTGTCCACTATTGATGAGCGGCAACGGGATGTAAAACAACAAAACAGCATATTCAAATGTTGAAAACTGCAAATATCACGGCGAGCGAAAATAATAATCCCCGGCGCGGCATCTGCGGCGTCGGGGAAATACTCTTTCACGTTATTCAGGCGTTGCTGAGGGCTTTTTCTGGCGCGGTAGTGAGCTGTTGCAGCGTGCGTTCCGCCAGCAGTGTGAAATATTGTGCGGCGGGGAACAGGGCGCGTTCATCGGGGTTGAAACGCGGATGATGCAGGCCGAATTCGCTGGCGGAGCCGATGCTGACGAATACGCCCGGCACATGATGCAGATACAGCGCGAAATCTTCACCCCCCATTTGCAGTTCCGCCTCTTCGACCCGGTAGCCGGCCTCGGCGGCGACGGTTTTGCTGAACGCCGCCCAATGGGCGTCGTTGATCACCGCCGGCGGCCCCGGCTGCCAGTGGAGTTCTGCCTGCGCGCCCAGCGCGGCGGCAACGCCGTCGATCACCTGGCGAATTTTGTCCGGCACCTGGCGGCGCACCGCGTCGCTGTGGGTGCGCACCGTGCCTTCAAGCTCGACGGTTTGCGGCAGCACGTTCCAGGTATTGCCGCCTTCGATGCGCGTCACGCTCACCACCAGCGATTCCAGCGAGCTGAAGCTGCGGCTGGGCAGCGTCTGCAGCGCGCCGACGATCTGGCTGGCGGTGACGATAGTATCGACGCCCTGTTCCGGTTTGGCGGCGTGGGCGCCTTTGCCGGTGATGCTGATCTGGAAGCGATCGACGTTGGCATAGAACGGCCCGGCGCGGGTGGCGAAGGTGCCGGTGGGCAGCTCCGGCGCGTTATGCAGGCCAAATACCGCCGCGACGTTATCCAGCGCGCCGGCGTCGATCAGGTGCCGGGCGCCGTTGAAGGTCTCTTCCGCCGGTTGGAAGAAGATGCGCACCGTGCCGGGCAGCTCGGCTTCACGCGCTTTGAGCAGGTGCGCGGCGCCGAGCATCACCGAGGTGTGAAAGTCGTGGCCGCAGGCGTGCATCACGCCGCTGTTTTGCGAGCTGAAGGGCACGTCGGCGATTTCGTCGATCGGCAGGGCGTCAATGTCGCCGCGCAGGGCGATGATCGGCCCTTTGCCGCTGCCGATCTCCGCCACGACGCCGGTTTTCAGCGCCAACGGCAGAATACGAATGCCCGCCTCTTGCAGCCAGCGGGTCAGCCGGGCGGTGGTGGCGAATTCGTGATTGGAAAGCTCCGGGTTTTGGTGCAGCTCACGCCGATAGGCGATGATCTTTTCTGCCAACTGGCTGGTCATAGGCTTGGCTCACAGTGGGAAATAAACCCTAACCCTAGTGCAGGGGGCGCAGAAGCAAAAAGACCATCTGGTTATATTTCATAGCGATTGCGTCTGCATGGGGGCGTCAACGCTGGGGGCAGCGGGCGGGTTTGGGCGTTCGCGCGTTGTTCGCCGGCGCAGGGAGAGGATTGGCCTGGAACGGTAACGTATCGCAACCGGTGCAATGCATTTACACCGGGCAACACGGATTTTTTCACTCTTTATCGGATTTCTGTGATCGCGGTGGTGGACAAAATCCTGCCTGCTTGCTGTACTGTAATCGACACAGGTTTTGTGTCTTTCATTCACGTTAAAGGTAAGTTTGATGTCTAAGATTAAAGGTAGCGTTAAGTGGTTTAATGAATCCAAAGGCTTCGGTTTCATTACTCCGGAAGATGGTAGCAAGGACGTTTTCGTTCACTTTTCTGCCATCGTTAGCAATGGTTTCAAAACGCTTGCTGAAGGCCAGCGTGTAGAGTTTGAAATCACGAACGGTGCCAAAGGCCCATCTGCCGCTAACGTTACTGCTATCTAAGCTGCGTAGCTGAATTTCTTAAAACCCGCTCATTGAGCGGGTTTTTTATTGGGCGCGTTATGCGTCGCTGCGGCGGGCCAACAGGCTGAACAGCAGGATGGCGATGGCGTAACAGCCGACGATGGTCAGCGCCATCGACAGGCCCGAAGTGCCGCCCAGCCCGGTGAGCGGCACGGCGCAGGCGCCAAGGGCGAACATGCACACGCCGATCAAGGCCGAGGCGCTGCCCGCTTTGTCCCCCTGGCTTTGCATCGCCAGTGAAGAGGCGGTCGGGCCGACGATGCCGATCACCGCCACCGAGAAGAACAGCGGCACCAGCAACACGGCCAGCGGCGCATGCAGCGCGGCGGCCAACAGCAGCAACAACGACGCGACGGCCGCCAGCGTTAACCCGCCCCTCAATACCCGGCGTTCCCCCCAACGTGAACTGAGACGGCTGGCCAGTTGCGCCGCAATGATCAGCCCGACGCCGTTAATGGCGAAGCACAGGCTGAACATCTGCGGGCTGAGGCCGTAGATCTGCTGCAAGACGAAAGGCGAAGCGCCGATATAGGCGAACATGCCGGCCATCACGAAGCCCTGTGTCAGGCACAGGCCCATGAAATAGCGCTGGGTCAGCAACCCGCCGAGCGACATCAGCATCGCCAGGATACCGCCCTGGCTGCGGCGCTCGACCGGCAGGGATTCGCGCAGCTTCAACGCCGACAGGCTGAACAGCAGTACGGCGATGGCCGCCAGCACGCCGAAGATACCGCGCCAGTTCATCACCTGCAGCATGACGCCGCCCAGCACCGGCGCGACGATCGGCGCCAGGCCGTTGACCAGCATCAGCAGGGCGAAGAAGCGGGTCAGTTCATGGCCGGCGTACAGATCGCGGGCAATGGCGCGGGAAATCACCGCGCCGCCGGCGCCGGCGATGCCCTGCAGCAGGCGGGCGATCAGCAGCTGGTCGATGGTGGGCGCCAGCGCGCACCACAGCGAAGCGCCGAGCAGCAGGATCAGCGACAGCAACAGCGGGCGCATACGGCCCAGCTTGTCGCTGTAAGGGCCAAAAATCAGCTGGCCGACGCCCAGGCCGAGCAGCCCGGCGGTCAGACTGAGCTGCGCGGCGGCGGTAGAGGTATTCAGCTCGCCCGCCATTTCCGGCAGGGCGGGCAGATAGAGATCGGTGCACAGCGGCCCCAGCGCGGCCAGCAGGCCAAGCACGACGGCGTACACCAGACGTTGTCTGGCTAAGTGTTTGGTCATGGGAGATTAAGATTTCCTGAACAGGTGAGAAATGGCCTGCTGATACAGATCGCGCAGCAGGGACGCATCGGCTTTTTGCGTGGTAAGGATACGGTAACCGGTGCCTTCGCTCATGACGGCGATAAACTCCACCCGCGCGGCGATCTCCTCCGCGCTGAAATGGGGATACAGCCGCTGCAGATTGTGGCACACGTGGCGAAACAGCCGCGCTTCCGCATCGCTAAGCATTTTGGCCACCACCGGGTTGCGCGTGGCCTCGGCGGTCACTTCCAGCATCAGCATGTGATCGGTTTCGCTCTCGCCCGGCTGCTGAAACAGCGTGCGCGCCGCCAACGTGCCGGCGATCAGGTTGATGTGATCGCCAAGGTTTTCCAGCCGCTGCATCTTGTTGGTGATGATGCGGTTGACGATCTCTTCGATAATCGCGTCTTTATTGGCGAAATAGCGATAGATTTGCCCGACGCTGAGCTGCGAGCCCTGGGCGATCTCCGCCATGCTGGCGGCGTGGAAGCCGTGGCGGCGAAAGCTGGTTTTCGCCGCTTCGACGATCTGATCGCGGCGAGCCTGCACTTTGGCCTGTTTACTGTCGTTGGGGGGGAGCATCTGCCCGATCCTTTGCTACGCGTGAGCCGGGTTCACATTTTTGAGTGTGAACGTTCATTCTCAATTGTAGTGTAAACGGCCGGAAAGACGCAAGATGAACGCGTGCTGCGGGGAAAAGGCGCTTATGTGAACAGGTAGGATTTGATAAAGGCGGCGACGATCAGGACGCACAGCGCAACGGCAATCGCTTCGGCGGCGGTTTTCGGCAGGCTAAACATAGCGGTTTCTCATCCAGTCAGGGGTACTGGATGAGATTATGCGCATGCAAGATTAAGGAAACATTAAGGGCTTAGCGCCCGTTGAGCCACATCACCAGCATAAAGGCCAGCAGCGTCATCGCCAGCGAGCCGGCCAGGTTGAGCAGCATGTTGGCCAGCGCCCAGCCGAAGCGGCCATCCTGCATCAGGTATACCACCTCCAGCGAAAAGGTGGAGAAGGTGGTCAGGCCGCCGCAGAACCCGGTGGTGATCAGTAATTTCCAGGTGGGATCCAGATGCGTCATGCGGGTGAAAATCGCCATCGCCAGGCCGATGATAAAACCGCCGATCAGATTGACCATCAGCGTACCGAGCGGAATGTGGGCGTTCAGCGGATTCATTTTCATGCTTACCGCCCAGCGCAAAACGCTGCCGACGCCGCCGCCGATAAATACGGCCAGTAAAGAGCTCAACATGGGGCAACTACCTTTCAATCAGAGAAATTCACGAGGCTCGGAAAGGGACAGGCGTAACGCTACGCGTCTCTCTCCGAGAGGTTACGTAGACATCATCAGCCTGTGAAGGCGGTTAGGGAGGAATGTCATCTCCAGCGTGCCGCACGGCCTTTTTCGCCGCACCCGGTGGATGTTACACCTAACGCCGCCTATTTTGTAGTATCGACACTCTGCGAGGTAAAACGGATGGAAATCAGAACGGCGCGTCTGAGCGACCGGCACGCTATCGCTGAATTAATGACGGCGCTGGATTATCCCGGCACCGAGGCGTTTCTGACGCAGCGAATGCAGCAATTGTTGGCGCATCCGGATGAGGCGCTGCTGGTGGCGGCGGACGGGGAGCAGGTGTTGGGCGTGTTGTCGCTGCATTTCCTGCCGCAGCTGGCGTTGGCCGGCGACATTGGCCGCATCAGCTATTTTTGCGTCGACGATCGGGCGCGCGGCGCGGGCGTAGGGCGGCGGCTGCTGGCGGCAGGCGAGGCGCTGGCGCACCGTCGCGGCTGCGATCGGCTGGAAGTCCATTGCCACAGCCGCCGCGAGCGGGCGCATGCGTTTTACCGGCGCGAAGGCTTTGTCGAAGCGCCGAAGTATTTTGCCAAGTTATTAAGTAAGTAAGTTACTTCCCTGGCGGCGCCGCCGTTTCCAGCCGGTTGCGGCCATTCTGCTTCGCCCGATAGAGCGCGCCGTCGGCCGCTTTCAGCCAGTCAAGATAGCCGCCCAGCGCGGGGTGGTAGTCAGCGATACCGGCGCTGATCTGCAGCCGCAGCTGCGGCGCCTCCTTGAAGCTGACCGCGTCCAGCCGCTGCTGGATGCGGCGCAGAACGATTCCCGCCTGTTCAGCGTTAGTGTTCGGCAGCACCGCGCCAAACTCGTCGCCGCCGTAGCGCCCGACGATATCCACGTTGCGCATGCCGATCAGCAACTCTTCCGCCAACGCCGCCAGGGCCTCATCCCCCAAAGCATGGCCGAAGGTGTCGTTGATGGTTTTGAAGCGATCGATATCCATCAGAATCAGCGTGGCGTTATCCTGGTAGCGGCGGCAACTGTCGAACTGGCGATGCAGCAGGTGCTCCCAGTGGCGGCGGTTATATAAGCCGGTCAGCCCATCGCGGGTGCTGATGCGTTGCAGTTCCTGTTTCTTTTCCGCCAGTCGTTTGGCGGTGCGGTAGGTCACCAGCCCAAGCAGCGTCGGATACAGGTAGATCATCGGCAGGCACAGATAGATTTGCAGCGCCGTGCTGTGCGGGTGAAACGGGAAGCCGAGCAGCGCGGCGGTGAGCATCGCCGTGGTCAGTTGAATGGCCAATCCTTTCACAAACAGCGCTTTGCCGGCCGAAGCGATGTTGTTCATGCTCATCATCGACAGGATGACGATGGCGGGCAGCGCGTTGAACGCCATCATCGCCGCCCAGAAGCCGCCGAAGGCGGAGTCGATCAAGAGGTTGCGGATCTCGGCTTTGAACGGTTCTTTGGCCCGGCAGGCCAGCCGATAGGCGAGATGCGGCCAGAGAAAGCCGTGAAAGGCCAGCAATAGCCAGACCGCCGTGGGCGGAGCCAAGGGGTAGAGCGCGGCGCAAACGCAGATAAAGCCGAGCCCCAGACCGGCGACGCGGGGCAGATAGGTGCGTTTGGCGAAGCTGAGGCCGGATTTTCGGGCATCGAAAATGGGTGGAGCAATATACATCCGGCATCTCCCTGATAGGCATCACGGCAGCGTAGCATGCGGGTGATAAACTAAGAATAGTCTTGGATTCACACCGCGGGGGCGCGTGGCATTCCTGCGACGGATCTCACTCTGTTACATGTTGCGGTTGTGCGAGCCGAAGGAAAGTCGCTAAATATTCGCAGGCAAGGTCAGTTTTTCTCGCTGTTCACGCAGCGCTCTATGATAAGAAGGTGAGTATGGAAGGTATCAGCATTACCAAACTTCTGGTGATTGCGGTGTTGGTGATTTTACTGTTCGGCACCAGCAAACTGCGCACGCTCGGCGCCGATCTTGGCGCGGCGCTGAAAGGCTTTAAAAAAGCGGTGGGCGACGACAGCACGCCGCCGGCCGCCGGCAACAATGCCGCCGAGAACCAGTCCGCTCAGCAGAGCGTCGAAAAGAAAGACGTTTAATTCCGTCTGATGGCGCGCAATAAAAAACGGATGCCTTGCGGACATCCGTTTTTTGGCGTTTCCGCCGTCTTTAGCGTAACAAACTATTACGCGTTATTTCACTTCCATCCCTTTGGCCTGCAGATCGGCGTGGTAAGACGAACGCACGAACGGGCCGCAGGCGGCATGGGTGAAGCCCATCGCCATCGCTTCTTCTTTCATCTCGTCAAACTCGGCCGGGCTGACGTAGCGCTGCACCGGCAGGTGGTGACGGCTCGGCTGCAGGTACTGGCCCAGCGTCAGCATGGTCACGCCGTGGCGACGCAGATCGCGCATCACTTCAATGATTTCCGCGTTGGTTTCGCCCAGGCCAACCATCAGGCCGGATTTGGTCGGGATATCCGGGTGCGCTTCTTTAAAGCGCTCCAGCAGCTTCAACGACCACTCGTAGTTGGCGCCCGGACGCACCTGGCGGTAGACGCGCGGCACGTTTTCCAGGTTGTGGTTGAACACGTCCGGCGGCGTGGCGGTGAGGATCTCCAGCGCGCGATCCATACGGCCGCGGAAGTCCGGGACCAGCGTTTCAATTTTGATGTTCGGGCTCTTGGCGCGGATGGCCGAGATGCAGTCGGCAAAGTGTTGAGCACCGCCGTCGCGCAGGTCGTCACGGTCAACCGAGGTGATCACCACGTAACGCAGCGCCATGTCGGCGATGGTTTGCGCCAGCTTTTCCGGCTCGTTGGCGTCTGGCGCGATCGGGCGGCCGTGGGCCACGTCGCAGAACGGGCAACGACGGGTGCAGATAGCACCGAGGATCATAAAGGTGGCGGTACCGTGGTTGAAACACTCGGACAGGTTAGGGCACGAAGCTTCCTCACAGACGGAGTGCAGGCCGTTTTTACGCATGGCGGCTTTGATGCCCTGAATGCGCGTTGAGTCGGCAGGCAGTTTGATCTTCATCCACTCGGGTTTACGCAACAGCTCCTGCCGTTCGGTGACCACCGTTTTGACCGGGATCAGCGCCATTTTGTCAGCATCGCGGTATTTGACGCCGCGTTCCATCTGAATTGGTTTACTCATAATCGTGCAGGTTCCAGTTACGAAGCTCGACGATTCGTTTTTACCTTTGTTTTCAGGTGGTTAAAATCGTCGGGTAAAATAGGGGTAAAACTCGGGTAATACTATACCACTTTTACAGTGTTCCATTCAGCCACTCTTAGTGCTCCCATCATACTTTCGTTGCAGGGCAAGTTTTAAAGTTGCCTCAAGTTTTACTTATCCTCCTGTAGATAGTAGGTCGCACGTGACTTTTGCTATGAGATTGATCCGTAAAATTGAGTTTTATTTTTTGATATTTGCCTATCCAATTGATAATTAAGGTTTATTTTTGGTTTTGTGGTGGTGTAAAGTTATCAGAAACACCTGTATACTATTCCAGTTGCTTCATATGGTGCATAGATAGAATGAAAGATATTGCTTACTGGAACAGTAAAACACAGGCGGAGATTGACGCTTACCCTGAGCCTGTTCGAGATAGAATAAATTTTGAGCTTACTGCTTTGCAAACGGACTGCCCGCACTCTTTTGACGATTTTGCATTTGAGGTTTGCGATGATGATGAAGAGGCGGCAGACGAAGAAAAGCAAGAATTCCCCCCGGCCCAGAAAAAATCTATGAAAAGTATTGGTAAGTATGCAATGCAACTTACCATTAAGAGTACTGATTCGTATCGGGTTATCTATGTTGCTAAGTTCACTGAGTCTATCTATGTACTACACACCTTCAAAAAGAAGACTGAGGGTGTAAGCAAGAAGGAATATGGGACCGCCGAAGAGCGCTACAAGCAGCTTGAAGCATTCAGGAGAGAGAAAAAATTCAAGTAGCTTGCGTGTATCTCAAATTTGATATAACATTCAATTGTCAGTTAACCTCAAACTGACTAAGGCGGAGAATCATGGAATTTGTCGTAGTAAAAAACCCGTATGCATCATCTAACGCTGACCCGAGGGTTGCAGGAGATAAGCACATTCGTGCTCAGTTAATGAACATCATCCGCAAGATGATTCAAGAGCGCGGATTGAGCCAGGCGCAAGCAGCTAAGCTTCTGGGTACGACTCAGCCAAGGATTAGTGAAATTATAAATGGTAAACTGACCAATCACACGATTGATAAGTTATTTGAAATCCTTGGTGTTTTAGGTTGGGATTTTAAGTTTGGTTATTCTGGTGGCGTCGTCACAGCAAGCGCAGAACAGACAACTGAAGTAGCGTAAAAAACTAAGCCCCTGAACGGCGCCAACCGCTCAGGGGCTCTTAAGAAACAAAAAGATGATGGTCTGGGAGACTTCATCACCTTGAGCTTCTTCTTCTTGACAGAAAGGATTATTAGCCAATCCGCGAAGATTATCAAGGTCTAAATCATTCCCAGTAAGGAGGTGATTATGGATGGCATTGAAATCTATCGTGAAGAATCCGGCCCCGAAAGGGTATCGCTGGATCTTCTGCCGCTATCGTAAAGTGCGTGGTAAATCTGGGAAACAGCTGGATGCGCATGAATATGGCTGGAAATCTTGGGCCTTTTTGGTTCGCGCGTAACAGGAACTAATCTAAAAAATGACATGGTATACCATGTCATTTTTTTTACCCGACTTTTACCGTGATCCATTCAGCCCCTCTTGTATCACGATAGAGGTCTGTCATGGCTGCTGTTTTGTGCCCCATGATAGCCTGAGCCACCTCTTTACCGTAAAGCTCGGTATACAGGCGTGCTGATAGGCTGCGTATCTCATGCAAGCTCGGTTCGGTGCCTTTCCAGGACAAGTTGCTTTTATCCCTTGCCGAACTGAAGCCTTTTGATAGTGTGCCCGGCTTAAATCCCGTCCCTTTCTTCCCTCCTCGCGTTGTGTGGAGCAAGTATTTGCTCACTACGCCTGACGCACGGCACCGGGAAATAACTTCCTCCAAGACTAACCCTTCATCTGGTATCGAAAGACTTAGTGGCAGACTTACCCGAGCGCCGGTTTTGATTTGCACAATCCACAGATACCCATCGTGCACATCTTTAAATTTCATTTCCGCTAACCCCATCAAGCGTTTCACCGTCGACCCCGAGCCACCGAAGTCACACATGCTTCGCCCGAAGCTTACCCGCGTGGAGGACAGCAAGTGGACCCGCTGGGTGAAAACACAACCCTGCTGTGGCTGTGGCGCTCGAGCTGACGACCCTCACCACATCATCGGCCACGGACTGGGAGGGATGGGAACCAAGCCGCCCGACTATCTGACCATACCGTTGTGTCGCATGTGTCACCGGAACCTGCACGACGACCCGGCGGCATGGGAGGCTGAATACGGAAGCCAAACTGACCATCTGGCGCAATTTTTGAATTACTCGTTTGGCATAGGGGCTTTGGTATGAAATCGGCAAATGCTGCAGAGAGGCTACGCCAACAAGCCATAGAAATGCGCCTTGTTGCCGATGAAGTGGATAAGAGCCTGGCAGACAAGGCTGACATGAAGAAAACATTACAGCCTTGCCTACTGGCCTTTCTTCAGGCGAAGCATAAAACCACCCAGGCAACGGATGAACTGATAGACGCCAGGGCGGCAGAAGAAAAGGCATCCAGCGAACTGATAGCGGTATTGAAAAGCTTACTGCCATAGCGGGTTTAAGAGCGTACTGGGGATACAGAATGAAACTCGAAGCGATAGCGAAATACTTTTCACCAAAATCCCCCATGCTGGGTGATTCCGTACCTGCCACTGCGTCAGAGTCACTGACAATTAGCGATGTGATGGGTGCTCTGGGGATGTGCCAGGCGCAAGCAGAATTTGGCCTTGCGGCGTTTCTGGGAAAGATTGGCATTAGCGAAACCGACAAGGTGAAAACGGTGGTGCTGTTGGCAAAGTATGGAATGGTGCACTGTGACAAGGTAGCTGCCATTCGCAAGCTGCCGGGAGAGGTCAAAGCCAGGGTGGTACTTACGTTGGCAGTGTTTGCATACATGGATTACTGCCGTAGCGCAGCCAGTGAGGTGCCCTGTGACGCATGTGATAATGGTTTCATTGATGCCGAGGTGTTTACCAACAAAATTCAATACCCAGACGGCAAACCACCCAAGTGGGCCAACTCCACAAAAGGTGTGTTCCCGTCGTACTGGGAGGAATGGAAATCGGTTCGTGAGGTTGTTCGAGTGATGTGTCCAAGCTGCAAAGGTAAGGGCTGTGTGTCAACGGCCTGCCGGGATTGTTCTGGCCGTGGTACAGCGGTCGACCGAAAGGAGACAGAAAAACAGGGCGTGCCGGTCAGAGGTAACTGTAAACGATGCTCTGGCCGTGGGTATGAGCGCATACCTGCATCGCACGCCTTTGAGGCAATTCAGCAACACACTCAAAGCATTTCCTTGGCCTCATGGGAAAAAACCGTCAAACCATTTTACGATGGACTGATCCGCAACCTGGATGAGGAGGAGTCCATCGCCGGTGACGCGTTGAGGAATGTAACCAGATAGTGAGGCATATAATCGTGAGCTATTTTATCGCTAGCTATTTACTTTTTCCGGAAACTGGGATAATTTCGCTCTAACGATGGGTGTTGTGTGCCTGGCGTTGATTGGCCCGCCTCTGTGCGGGCTTTTTGTTGTGTGAAGACCTTCGTTGCAGAAGACAACCTATTAACCGTTCGTTTATTCCGATTGGTAATACTGTGAACATCAAGTACAATGTATGTTGTGAATTACGCAATGTGATTATTTTCAATGTCTTGAGGTTTTCTCAGAGCTGTCTTTGGATGTTATCCTGCTGTTGTTTTAGGTTGGGTAAGGAGGTCGTATGTACAATCCAGTGCGAATTGCAAACAAATTTGTAGCCCTTGCCGTTCAGGCTGGGGAGAGTTTGACGCATATGCAACTCCAAAAACTGACTTACATCGCCCATGGTTATTTTTTGGCCTTAACTGACTCGCCGTTGCTTAATGAGCCTGTATCAGCTTGGAAGTACGGTCCAGTCATTCCAGGCATGTATGATTCATTCAAGGTTTTTGGAAACAGAGGCATACCCGCTCCTGTAAATGCAGTGCAAGATAATCTTGACCCGAAGGCTGAGGCGGTTATCGAAGCTGTTTACCGCATTTACGGTAAAAATGATGGTATTACCTTGTCTGAGTTGACGCATAGGCCAGGGACGCCATGGTGTGATACCTACAATGGTCGTCAGTCGTCCACCGTGATATCGAATGAAGCCATTCAGACTTACTATAAGAACCTGATGTCAAAGCAGGGGCAATGTAACGGGTTATGATTATTCATGGGTAGTCCTGAAGACATTTTTCGCCTCATTAAAGCAACTGCGGGAATAGAGGAATCTAGAGGTAATCCTGATAAGGCGAAGCAGGCTCATCAGGAATGTGAGCCTTTGAATGCTGAGGAAGAAGCCCAAAGTCAAAACAACGCGGAAGAAGAGCAAACTGCATTTGCTGCTAATACTGATGAAATGCATGAGATCATGCAGAAGCTCAGAATGAATGGCCTGCAAGCTGAAATAGATAAAATCCGTGCTGAAATAGAGACCGTACAAGCGGCATCCCGAGGGACTGATATTGACAATCAGTTGAGGCGAGATATGGCTGACATGACGTTTAATTTCATGACATGGTGGTGTTCGTTTGTTGCGCTGATGTTCTTTATTTACCTTGCGTGCAATGACGGAAAACCACCTCCTGAAGCGATAATAGCATTGCTTGGCACGAGTACGATCAGCATCGTTGGGTTAGTTGGTTTTATTGTCAGTGGTTTATTTAAATCGCCAAAGAAAGAATGATATTGAGACTTTTATTTTGCACATTATGCTAATTAACTGAAGCCCTGGCTAACTGCCGGGGCTTTTGCATTTTGGAGGTGCCAATGTTTGAAGACCCAGAAAAACGGCTCATTCGCCTTCTTAATGAGAACACCGGGAAATTCACTATCGATGATAACGGCATGGTGGCTACCGACTTCAATCACCCGGACGTTCGCCGGGAGATGATGAGGCAGGGGCAGGCGACCTCGAAGATAGTATGTGTGGGGCAGATTTCAGTCGCTGGTGGTGAATTCCAACGGTAGGTGATCCACTGGTGACAATGACCTACCACACATCGTGACAACTACAGGCCCATGCATATGCGTGGGCTTTTTTATTGGAGAAAACCATGAAATTTGAAGAGTTATCGGAAGAGACGAAGAATTGCGCTCGTACTGCACTCTGTTCGTTATTGGTGAGGGACTGCCTTGAGGGTGCTGAGTCGGCCAAATCTGCTGGAGAGTATGTCGCTGCAGCGTTTATCGCCATGGAGCATCATGATGATGCCCCAGAAGTGTGTAACGATGGTAAAGTAGAGCGCGGGCAGAACTATGAAGAAGTTGAAAGGGATGCCGACCACGATGGTGGTTAGTATTCATTCAAGCCCGCTCAACGCTCTACTGTTGCTCATGTTTGTTTGCTGCAACCATCGCCGGTAAAGTGAACGCATATAGAAGGAAGGTTTCAACAAAATCCAGTAATTCTCTTGTTTCTGACTCGTTGAACTCGTCGTCTGTATGGGTCGATGTATTTCCATCTAGCCTGACTATCTTTGCCCACTGCGCCATTTCAGGTGTTATTTTTCCGCTTTCTCTGAGCTTAAAAATTCGCTTTGAAAGATCGTTGACATCAATTCCTTCAGAAACACCTAAGACTTTTGTAGAGAGGTCTAAGGTTTTTCTGGCTAACATGACACACGTTGAAAATCTTCCTCGATTGAAATTATCTTCAGATTCGGAATAAACAGCTTGAATGTTGGCGGGAACATGTTCAGGGCTAGATGGCGTGTTGGGCTTCGGGTAAATATTAACCACGCGAGGGTGCTCTTCACTTGTTGGGAAGATAGCGTGATCTCTTTGGGTGCTGTGCGCCCATTGGATATAGCTACCATAGTGCCTCATTAGATTATCATCAGGGATAACTTCAGCGACTGTTATCCCGTTACAATTCCTACATAAAAAAATGAGTGCTAATAGACGTTTTAATGTCAGACGAACTTCCGCTGAACAAGTCAGTGTTGGCGTCTCTCGTAAACAATGTGGACAAGCGACATCATGTAAGGTAATAACTCCCATGAAAAATTTAACTCCTATCATTAATGAAATTGAACAGGTTCTTTCGCAATCGCAGCGACCGGAAGATGCGTTGTTCCGCTTTTATCAAGTAGCTGATCAGGAAACCAGAAACTCCATAGTGGTATCAATGATCGGAAAGCTGATTGAGCAGAGTAGACGATTGAAAATTAGACCGCGAAACTTGTGACCCTATCACCGGCAGGGTATACGCCGCCAGACGGACTCTGGCACCCATTCAGGGCTGCACTTCGGTGTGGCCTTTTTTATTTCAGGCAAGGAAAAATTCATGAACAAGAAAAGGACGCGGTGTGCAATTAACGCACTGCTGCTGGTGGCCATTTTCTCCATGGCTGCATGTTCTGCTGTGTCGTTCACACATGCCAACGGTGCCAAGGGACAGAGCATCACCAATGCTGAGGTACTGAACCGTACCGGGTTTCTTGGAGACTAAACTCTCAGTGAAAGGAGACCCAAAATGAAATCACCATCCGCCAAACGCTATCCCCCTGAACTGCGTGAGCGCGCTGTCAGAATGTTGTTGGAACACCGTAATGAGTATGACTCTGAGCCGGATGCCATTCGTGCCATATCGTCAAAAATCGGGTGCCATTACGACACCTTACGAGCCTGGTTGCGCCAGCATAAAAATGATGCCAGTGGTGGTGTCAGCCCCGTCAACACTGATGATGGCGGACTGAGCACCAATGAGCGCCAGCGTTTAAAAGAACTGGAGCGTGAAAATCGGGAGCTACGCCGCAGCAATGATATATTGCGCCAGGCCTCAGCTTATTTTGCCCAGGCGGAGCTCGACCGCCACTGGAAAAAATAATGCCACTTATGCAGTGTCTGAGTGGTACACACGGGGTCGGGCCGGTATGTCGCGAACTGGATATTGCCCCGTCGACATATTACTGGCATCAGCAACGCCGGCTGTATCCTGAGAAATGTAGCCAACGAGAAAAGTGCGATGCTCAAATCAGCCAGGAGATAAAACGCGTTTACGAAGAAAATTACAGTGTCTATGGAGCACGAAAAGTCTGGCGTCAGTTGCTCCGCGAGGGCTTTAGCGTTGCCCGGTGTACTGTTGAACGCCTGATGAAAATAATAGGTCTTCGGGGCGTACTCCGTGGCAAAGTCATCAAGACCACGATCGGTCGCAAAACAGCGGCAGCAGCGGATCTGGTAAACCGCCAGTTCGTGGCAGAACGTCCCAATCAGCTTTGGTGTGCAGATTTTACGTACGTTAGCACCTGGCAGGGCTTCGCCTATGTGGCGTTCATAATCGATGTGTTCGCGGGCACGATCGTTGGCTGGCGGGTCTCATCGTCGATGGAAGCAAGGTTCGTGCTAGATGCTCTGGAACAAGCTCTGTGGGCACGTCGCCCCTCAGGTACAATCCATCACTCGGACAAGGGCTCCCAATACGTGTCACTGGCGTACACCCAGCGGCTGCAGGAGGCGGAGCTGTTGGCGTCGACAGGCAGCACAGGCGACTCTTACGATAATGCCCTGGCCGAGAGTATCAATGGCCTTTACAAAGCGGAAGTGATCCACCGTAAGAGCTGGAAAAACCACGCGGAAGTGGAGCTTGCGACACTGGCGTGGGTGGACTGGTTCAACAATAGAAGGTTACTGGAACGGCTAGGACACATACCGCCGGTAGAAGCTGAAAATGCCTATTATGCTTCCAGTACAAATAATGGTCTGGCAGCCTGAGCTTCCGGACTAAAAACTCTCCAAAAAAACCGGGGCGGTTCAGTACAGCCCAACAACACAGTGGTGATGACCTACCCGAACGGGGCTGCTTGTATCGATACCAACCCAGGCGAAAGCCAGACCTGTAAAGGGCAGTGATATGAAAACGCTGACGTTATGCCTGGTGTTATCGTGTTTACTGACCGGCTGCGTCTCTCAGCGCTACGTCGGCGTGCAAATCACTTCAACGTCGCCCATGAGCGTGACACGGGTATCGGTGAACGGTAACGCCGTGGTGATGTACCGGGTGGAGGAATAAAAAAAGCCCACAAGGAGACGTGGGCGGCACTCTACGAGGAAGAGCGCAATTGTTGCACGGAACGATTTCACAGTTCAAAAGGCAGTGTGTTTCTGTCAAGTACTTCAGGTGGCCTTTGAGAGGGCCATCCAAAATGCATAAACAAAACCATCAACGGATCCTGCCCGGTCACCCTGACCGTTATGGGTGAACGGTAATGCTGTGGTGATGTATCGGGTGGGGGAATAAAAGAAGCCCACAAGGGGTATTTGTGGGCTAAAGACTTCTCTGGAAGAACGCTTTTGTAGTTATACGCACGACACTTCTTAAAGCTGGGAATGGCAGGTGTGGAGAGTCAAGAAAAAAAGCCCGTCTGGGGACGGGCAGGAATGCCTCAAGGACGAGGCAAAGACGTTAATGCAATGCAGCTTAAGTATCGAAACGGGGGAGCGTGCGGGTCAAACATAATTGTTCTGTTTGGTGTGTGTGGCGAGGGTGTCAGCACAGCCACTGAAATTAAATGATGAGGTCTATATGGCACTTACAGATTATACCGTCGTCGTGGGTGATAACCCCGATGACCTGCAAACGAAGGTCGCTGAGAAGATTGCTGATGGTTATCAGCCTTTTGGTGCCCCGATTATTCAATGGGGCTCCTTCTCTATGGTGCAGGTGGTTGCCAAAGGCGATGGCGGCGGAGGTGGGGGTGGTGACGGAACGGTCACTATCGACAATATTACCGATGCTTCCGCGCCGGTGAAAACCATGCTGAAACAGCAGACCAATGAACAAATTTTGAGCACTATTGGTGCCGGTACTTCGAACCTCAAGATTGGGACTGCGGCAACCGATGCCAAGGCAGGGAACTATCAGCCAGCGACAGCTGATATTAGCGATGCATCCGATGTTGGGAAGCAGTTACTAAAAGCTGCAGATGCTGCGGCTGCGCGAACCGCTATTGGTGCAGGTGAGCCTTACACATTGCCAGCAGCAACGGCCAGTGCGGTTGGCGGGGTAAAAATGGCTGCTGCGATGGCTGATTTAACCGCGGCACCGACGCAGGCGGATTTTAACGGATTACTGGCAGCGCTACGGGCAGCTGGTCAGATTGCCACCTGAATCATCATGCCATTTGTTCCGGTAATAATGAGGGGAGAGACCCTATGCCCGACATACGAGAATTGCCGGCGACGCTGGCAAAGATAAGAAAGCAAATCCCGTTTGCGACCGCCCAGGCACTAACCTCTGTCGCCAGGCAAATAGCCGCGGCAGAAAAGGTGGGCATTGAGCGCTCCTTTGCCAATCCCACGCCGTTTACCGTGAACTCCGTTAAGTCTCGTGGTGCCCGTAAAGACAACCTGGTGGCCACGGTATCAGTCATGGATACCGCCGCCGAGTATCTGGACCCGTTCGAGTTCGGTGGGGTTCACAAGCTGAATGGTAAGGCGTTGCTGAACCCGAAGAACATCAAGCTGAATAAGTACGGCAACCTGCCACGCAACAAGCTGGCGCAGCTGAAGGCCAAGGATGATGTGTTTGTCGGGGAGGTTGGTAAGGCACGCGGCGTATTCAAGCGTTACAAGTACAAAAAGGCCAGGAAACGGGCGAAGCGCTCGCCGAACGGCACGCAGCGTGAGCGGCGCAAACAGCGCGCTCCCAAACTACTTATTCAGTACGGTGATGCTTTACCGGTGAAACAGCACCTGAATTATTTCGACCGCGCCAACAAGATGGCGGCGGCACTGATGCCGTCAGTGCTCAGCAAGGCTATCTCTGACGCGATGAAAACGGCGAAATAGCGCCGTGGCGATGCCCTTTTATTTGGTTAAGAAAAACACCATTGCATCTATCGAAAATGAAAGGTTGGAAAATAATGAAAGAAACGAAAAAACAAGAAAATACCGCAATATCTGAAAATACTGCGGCTGCTACAAAATTTAGCTCAGATTGGTTTAAAAAAATAACGAATGAATTAACAGGTCTACTTAATGGAGTAATTCCTTAATTTGCTTCTCAATAACCTTTTGGGATTCGACCGCTGATGTAGAGATGCCGTAAGCAATTTGATTTAAAACCAAAGATATGATTTCTTTGTTCGGAACATGATCTCCTAAAAGTTCTGCTGTTTTTCGAAATGAGTCAGCCATATTTTCTTTTTCTATCCCGTTGTTTTGGGCAACTAGCATTGATAGGTGGACAGTCGCTGCTTGTTGAGCAGCAAACAATGCGACGATTAACTCCAGTTGTTCTTTGGTCATTGTGTTTTTCCTTCCTTTATCTTGGCGTGTGACAGCTCCAAGATATCACTGGGAGCCTGCCCCGAGAAACACAGGCCAGTAACAGAAAGTGATCGCTCCGGTAAAGCGGGGGGCTTCTTTTTTCTGAACACCAAACGACCGTGGGGGGAGGGGCAGAAAAAAATGGGTCCTTCCTGGAGGGGTTTAATGTATGGGCATTGCGCGCGCGCAGTGTTTTTCTAGCTAAAAATTTTCAAAATTTGGGTAACAGGTAACATTTCGGTAAAACCGAAGTGATGGCTTATTCTTTGTTATTAAAAAATAATTTCGAAGAAAAAGTGTTACCCAAGACATTTTTTACGTTGTTACCTGGTTTCAGGGTAACAGTTTAGGTAACACACGGGGTAACAGCGAGAGGTAACAATGAATCAGTCAGATTTTGCGCGTCTCCACGGTGTCAGTCGCAAGACGATCACGATATGGAAAAGCAAGGGATGGGTGATCTTCTCAGGGGAAGATAACGATGCCATCGATAAGGTGTTCTTCAGCGAGGGGTGGCCGGGCGTTAAACCGGCGGTCGACACGCCACCGGTGGAAATTGACCTGTCCTCCATTGAGCTGGCCATCGCCAACGTACCGGGTACGAAAGGTTTCCTGCTGATGGCGCCGACCGAAAATATCACCCTGGACGTGGGGCAACTGCCCGTGCGGGGGGCGGTGACCTACACATGAGCAAATTCAGCGTTGACGATTACACCCACGCCTTGCAGGCGCTGATGCCTACCGGCTCCGCCTGGCCCCGCCGGCAAGATGCGGTTCAGACGGCCGTGTTGCGCGCTCTGGCACACGCTTATCAGCAAAGTGACGAGGACGCCCTGGCGCTGCTCGCCGGTGGATTTCCGGCGACGGCTACCCTGCTTTTACCCGAGTGGGAGCTGACGCTGGGATTGCCTGACCCGTGCATGAAAGGGCAGGAGGAAGACGAGGGGCAGCGCCGGCGTGCGGTACTGTCAAAATGGGGAGCGACCGGTGGACTGTCTAGGGATTACTTTATCTCTGTGGCCAGGGCGTTAGGTTTTACCATCACGATAACGGAATACCGGCCGCTGCGTGCCGGCATGTCTGGAGCCGGTCAGCCGCTGAATCATGGCGACTGGCCGTTTACCTGGGGCGTTACCGTCATCAGTCCCAAAATCACCGACGCCAACTACACCGATTACCAGCAGTTGGTCTGTACGTTGACCAAACAGTCGCCATCGGAAACGCTGGTGATATTCCTGCCTCAACCTTAACGCCCAATGATGAATACACAGCGTCTTAACTGACGAGGATGCACTATACAAAAAATTGGAGATACGACGCCGACGGCGGATAGTCAGGGTGAATTTACCGACGGCGACCCGCAGCAACAAATCCCGTGCACCTGGATAACGGCGCCCTGGCTGAATACCGTGCAGCGAGAAATTATCAAGGTGGTGGAAGGAGGGGGCCTGACGCTGGATCCCAACGATGACACCCAACTGTTCCAGGCCATCGAGACATTAATGGGAACCGCGGTAGGTGGTCTTGTGAAGACCGTCAATGGCCACGGTCCCGATGCGGCCGGCGATGTTGAATTGACGGCTGAGGATGTGAACGCCGTCAAAAAGACCGGCGACACAATGACGGGCCAATTGATTACGCCGTCCGTGGCAACCACTCCGGAGGCCATGCCAACCGGTGCCGGTGCGTATGCCGACCAATTGAGCACCCAGGCGCCATTCTTCCAGCCTAACTGGCAGTGGCCGGTGAACACCGGCGGAATATTTGTCCCCATCGCCAAGGGCACATCAACCCGCAAGGACAAGGGCTATCCGGGGGCAGTCAGTTTTGGTTACCTGATGCCTCCCAACGACGAACACCCGCACCCCACTATCCATGTGAAGGGCGACAGCAATGTGGATACTGCCTGGGACTTCAACCCCTATAGCGGCAAAATCAGCAGCAAGGCTGGCACGTTCGCTACTGAAGAGTGGGTAAATAATGCCGTCTAGACGTCAGCGATGAAGATTACACCACCTTCACCGGACAGCCCCGGAAGGCAAGACGCGCGGCAGCAAGGGAGACAAGCCAGCCTGGGTCGATATTCCGCCGTTATCGGTCGAGGAAGCCCGCCAGGGCATGGTATCAAGGAAATCGCGGTTACTGAGCGAAGCGGAAGACGTGATAAGGCCACTTGAACGCGCCGTGAAACTCGACATGGCCACGGACGAAGAAAAGGCCAAGTTGGACGCCTGGGAGCGCTACAGCGTGGAATTGAGCCGGATTGATGTCGATAATCCGGCGTGGCCGGATAAGCCAGAGTAACCCACATAGAAATGACCGCCAGCCCTGAGCTGGTTTTTTTACGTCCAAAAAGCGAAAGCCCCGAGTATTGGGGCTTGATTATAAATCAGCGGTAGATGTGGTAACCAATTAAAATACAACAATAGTGACTATTGTATAATAATATATTTATTATGGTTCTCCGGGGTGACTCACTGTAAAAAATGCCGCAATAGGGTTGTCGAGCGACATATTCGCTGTTGTTACTCCTACTCGCTGACTGCCTGCAAGATGAACTATGGATTCAATTCTCTTTTCTGGCAATTTTATTGAGTTAATAAAAGTCATATCTTCTAAAGTCAATGATATCAGCTCGTCAGAGTCTTGAGAATGTGTTGGATCAGGTGAGGCTATTAAATACAATAACTTACCTTCAAAATCAAATGCAGATGCGGTAAATCTACGAGGGTATGCAGGTGACTCCGCAACTAGTTTATTGTTGTTGTTTATATCAAAGGCATAAACTTTTGATGTTGAGCTAAAATCTGTTTCACTATCAGCAACACAGACTACGTATAGGATGTCTGTAATATTATCCGCGAAAATGGATGTTATGCTTGTGACTGGCGTGGTATTTATGTCAGGCATGTAAAACCCATCAACAAGCATATCATCTGTGTCGTCAATGTAAAATATGGCCTCCATTTTCTCCTGAAGCCCATTTGATATGAATACTCTACGCCTTTTGCTAATGGCTATGTCTTTGTTAGACAATCCCAGTGTGTTAAAATTATATGGAGTTAAATCTAGTTTTCTCTTGTATTCGTTTGTATTTCCATCAAATATGTAAAACCCACAAAAAATGGGTGAGTTATCTGCACAGCAATAAAGTTCATTATTATCAATGTCAAAATGAATAGCATTAATGATATTCCTGTTGACCAGCTCGTCTGGGACGAGCATCTGCTTTAATGGTGAGATTTCTGATATGCTAAGCTTGTCATATTCTAATAACGATAAGGTGCTCGGCCTGTCTACATGGAAGTAGCTAGAGTATGCTTCATTGGTATAACCGTGCTTAATACACATTGCAGCGATGCTTCCAGTTGTTTTAATGTTTTTTTCAAGCTTGTTACCACTATAGCCCACACTGATAGTTGATATATTGTTTTCTATGCCTTGTATATATACGCAATCTTGCTCTATGCAATATGCAATTATCTTAACTTGGCCGCCAGGGAAATTATCACTTGGTAGATATATTGGGTCGCTAATTTTGCTCATTTATCATTTCTCTCTAATTCTATTGATTGGTGAGTAAGGTATTGTTCTGGATTAATTATTAAATTAATAATTTAATCCTAAGCTTTTATAGTCATGTTAGATTGGAATTGTCAACCAAGAGGCTATGTTGCAGAGTGCAGAGGCTTCGATTATGGCAGGATATCGACAAGGTTTAACCTTATGTAATCAGTAAACTACGCATCAAAATCTGCTAATTAAGAAAAAGGCAAGATGTCATCCACATGTCTAAAAGAAAATCCCAAACCATAATCATGTCCTTGCATATGGGACTGCAGCCCCATTTCCGAACACATCCCTGCTTCTGGAGCTGCCTTTTTGGGTGGCGATGACGAAAGCCCCGACACAGGAAGCGCAACACTAACTAACTTTCGTCACTGCCATTGTTTGGCGGTAATGCCCGGCACTAAAAAGGCAGTGGCACATAGCGATAAAATTGCAGGGCATTACCATTGATTGGGTGGTGCAGCATCAGACTGACAACAAGGAACCGATGCCGCACCGTTACTCCCTTGAAGAGCAGGGCGAATATATGGATGGGAGATTTGGGGTGTCAATTGGGTAAGTGGTTTCTGGATGTTGCGATGAAATCAACAAAAAAGGGTGCATGGCACCCTTGTGAACGTTAAAATAATTAGGCTGCGAGCTTATCTTTTTTTCGCATTTCACTGTCAATGAACGATTGGATTTCTTGAATTCTATCGATGTATTGTATAGCTTGTTTCAAAAGCCTTATCTTTTGGCGTTCAATGAGTTGTCTCTGCATGATTAGCTCCTTTATGACTCCTGTTTGATATGATAGATTAAAAAAAATCCATCTGTGATAATCGTTCTGCGCCATCCTTAACGCTATGGCGGTCATCCTTGGTAATCCCCTCTGCAATCTGCTGCATTAGCGTGGTGGCCTGTTGTGCGTTGAGGATAACTCTTTCGTCTTCCCATAATCCTAAGTGCAGCAAGCTTTTTATGACCATAACAGCTTGTTCTGCAAGCTGCGCTATCTCATCAAAGGAGGGATTGAAATTTCGCAACTCATCTAATGCTTTGGTGTTTACGTGCTGGATAAACCAACCAGAAACCTCTCTGATCTTCCAATACAACTGGATTGCCATATCTTTGCTGGTTTCAACTGTTTCGCATACTTCGTTATCTTTCATGGCTACCAAATTTCACTTTATTATGAAAGTCATCAACGGTAAAGCAATGACATTGAACTATAGGTGCGCAAACAGTAATGATGGTAGATTTTCCCTGTCAATATCTTGATCAAGAAGATAGGAGGGGGCGCTGACACGCAGATGGTGAGGTGACGTTCACACTGCGTAGTTGGAGCCAGCGGCCGGCATTGTTGGGAGGCAACGCTTGGTGCGCAAGAGGTTAACGACTTGGCGCATTTGCCTTGCGAATTCACCGAACGTCGCCATTGTTTGGCGGTCACCTTCAGCCCACGATATGTGCCAACGCCCGTTAGCTGGTTAAGCTGAAGGTCACCATTGTTTGGGCGGCCGCTCATTTCAATGCGTGGGTATCCGCACGTCGGTAAAGATGATGAAAGATAACCCTCGCCCCTCTGGTTGAAATGAGCAGCCATTGGGTGGCGCAGTGTTACCAATCCTGTGAATAACGCTGCGCCGCGCTTGTGCAAGCGGCCGAAAAGTAAAAAAGGGAGTTGAGCGGTGTCAATAGGGTCGGCAACGTCTGGGCTGCAGGACCGGGTCGGGGCACGACGAATAAGAACCCTGCAGTTTGTCCAGACGTCACCATCGATGGGGTGGCAGCACCTGGTCGCCTTTATATCCGAACCCCGAGAAGAGTTACGTTAAC
The DNA here is from genome assembly GCF_048684565.1 of Serratia sp. BNK-33-b. Taxonomy (NCBI): domain Bacteria; kingdom Pseudomonadati; phylum Pseudomonadota; class Gammaproteobacteria; order Enterobacterales; family Yersiniaceae; genus Serratia; species Serratia sp. BNK-33-b. The sequence continues at coordinate 3,705,265 of NZ_JBLQTZ010000001.1, read as the reverse complement.
CCAGGTGCCGCCATTGTTGGGTGACGACACTCCGCCCCATCACTTTTGCGCCTGTTCGGCGGCATGTTGCGGAGTTCGTCATTGGGTGGCGCGCCACTTGCTACAGGGAGGTAGGTGACGGCGCGCCGTGCTCGGGTGCGCTCGAGCAAACGAACGTTAAAAAAGGGAGTATTTGATTGTCAACGGAAGGGTTGCGGCACACTGCATGTTTTCACTGAATCTTCGGACTGCCAAAGGGTTCATCATGCGTGTGCCGCCATTGGGTGGCAACCAAAGCCCCTAAAGTGAACGCCTGCGGAGCGGACAGTATTGTTGGCCTTGGTCACCATTGGGTGGCGCGGCCTGAAAATCCTGGAGGGAAATGGCCGCGCCGTGTTCGCTGGTGGACGAACGGAGGGAATATATAAACGGGGTGTGATTGACGTCAATAGGGGGGAGGAATGCTTCGGTGTGGTGATGATTGTCTATGTAGCGCGGTAAGGGGATGGATGGGGAAAGGCGGACACTGGTTAATAAAAAACCACTATGCAACTATTTGATTTTATTGGTTGCCAATAAGTGGTTTTTGACAGGTTGCGAAACAGTGTTTTTATTTATTATCTCATTGATAATTAATGAAAATCACATGTAATCATTCACATTCCAGTTACGAAGCTCGACCGTCTGGTAGCCGAGTAAATGAACAAATTCCTGTACCAGGATTGGGTGTATGTCTTCAATGCCAACGCCGGGCGCCAGCGCGCTGACCTGCGTCATCTGCATGCCGGCGTAACCGCAAGGGTTGATGCGTTGGAAGGGGCTGAGATCCATCGCCACATTCAGGGCCAGGCCGTGGAATGAGCTGCCTTTGCGGATCCGCAAACCCAACGAACAGATTTTCTGCTCCCCCACGTACACGCCGGGCGCATCCGGACGGGCGCGCGATGCGAGGCGGAAGTGGGCGAGGGTGTTGATAACCGTATCTTCTATCGCCGTGACCAATTGGCGTACGCCGACCTTGTTGCGCTTCAGATCGACCATCACGTACATCACCTGCTGGCCCGGCCCGTGGTAGGTCACCTGGCCGCCGCGATCGCTCTGGACAACCGGGATATCGCCGGGCATCAGCACGTGTTCGGCTTTGCCGGCCTGGCCCTGGGTGAATACCGGGTGATGCTGCACCAGCCACAGCTCGTCCGGCGTAGTCTCGGTACGACTGTCGGTGAAGTTATGCATGGCTTGGGATACAGGCGCGTAGGGCTGCAACCCCAGCTGACGCAAAATGATCTTGTCTGGTTGCAAAAGAGTCATCGTCAGGTTACAGAAGTGGTAAAGCCATTATACCGGGCGCTCCGGCTGGCGGCCAGCCTTTCGCTGACCAAAAATGCGCAACCCGGGAAGACGCTGCGCCATCCCGGGTTGATAAGCAGGGGTTTATGCTGGAATTACAGCACCATGCGAACAATTTCAATGTTGCCCAACTCTTCGTACAGGGTTTCGACCTGCTCGATGTGAGTGGCGTTGATGGTGATGGAAACCGAGTGGTAGTTGCCTTTGCTGCTCGGCTTAACCTGCGGGTTGTAATCGCCCGGCGCATGGCGCTGCACCACTTCAACTACCTGGTCAACCAGCTCAGGCTGCGCCAGGCCCATCACCTTGTAGGTAAACGAGCAAGGGAATTCGAGCAGTTCGTTCAGTTTAGTTTTTTGCATGTGCGTGCGCTCCAGAGTGCTAGCTAATCTATAAATTATAACTCCCGCCGGGGCGGGAGTTAATGTTATTCAGTATATGGGGGCAATTTCGCCCGTTTCAACCGTTAACCGAACCAGTGGTGGAACATCAGTTTGATATAGTCCACGATGCGGCTGAAGAAACCGCCTTCTTTCACTTCGTTCATTACCACCAGCGGACGCTGGTCGATGGTTTTGCCGTCCAGCTGGAAGTTGATGCTGCCCACCACCTGGTTTTTCGCCAGCGGCGCGTGAATTTCCGGCGTGTTCAGCACATAGCTGGCCTTCAGATCTTTCATGCGGCCGCGCGGGATGGTCAGGTAGACGTCTTTATCCACGCCCAGCTCAACGCGGTCGGCATCGCCGAACCAGACCGGCTCGGAGGCGAACTCTTTACCGACTTTCAGCGGTGCCACGGTTTCGAAGAAGCGGAAGCCCCAGGTCAGCAGTTTCTTGCTCTCGGCTTCGCGGCCTTTGTAGGTGCGGCCGCCCATCACGGCGGAGATCAGACGCATCTGGCCTTCGGTCGCCGAAGCCACCAGGTTGTAACCCGCTGCGTCGGTATGACCGGTTTTGATGCCGTCGACGTTCAGGCTGTTATCCCACAGCAGACCATTACGGTTCATCTGGCGGATATTGTTGAAGGTGAACTCTTTTTCTTTATAGATCGCGTACTCTTCCGGCACGTCGCGGATCAGCGCCTGGCCGATCAGCGCCATGTCGCGCGCCGAACTGTACTGGCCCTGGGCATCCAGGCCGTGTACCGTCTGGAAGTGAGTGTTCTGCAGGCCCAGTTTGCTGACGTAGGTGTTCATCAGGTTAACGAATGCGTCCTGGCTGCCGGCGACGTAGTCGGCCATCGCCACGCAGGCGTCGTTACCGGACTGCAGGTTGATGCCGCGGGTCAGTTTGGAGACCGGCACGCGATCGCCCGGCTTCAGGAACATCAGCGAGGAGCCTTTGAACACCGGGTTGCCGGTCGCCCAGGCGTCCTGGCCGACGGTCACCAGATCGTCCTGGCCGATTTTACCCGCTTTCAGCGCCTGGCCGATGACGTAGCTGGTCATCATTTTGGTCAGGCTGGCCGGATCGCGACGCGCATCGGCGTTCATCTCGGCCAGCACCTTGCCGGAGTTGTAATCAATCAGGATGTACGCTTCCGCATCGATCTGCGGGACACCTGGGATCATGGTTTTGATGTTAACGTCATCGGCGTGCGCAACGGAGGCTGCGCTCATTGCGATAACGGTGCCGAGGGCGATGCTTTTGATTAAGCGAAAAGAAGTTACTTGTTTCATGATCGGGACTACAACATCCGTGAAAGTAAAGTTAAAAAACGAGCCACACTATAGCAGATGCGATCCCGGCAGGCATTACCCATTCATCTGACTAATTGCGGTTAGTGCCCTTTTAGCTGCAAGAAAATGTTTCAGCTAAATAACCGCTTATCGGCCGTGAATGCCCGCCGGGCTTAACGCTCAGGGTGCAGCAGTAACGAAAGACTGTTGTTGCGCTTCGCTCGCCAGGCGTTGCTGCAGCTGAGCCGCCTGCTGACGGCTGCTGAACGGGCCGAGCTGAACGCGATAAACGTTGCCGTTGGCCGCTACTTTGCCCGGGACGCCAAACTGTTGGCTCAGGCTCTGTTGCCAGCTCTGGGCGCGTTCGGCGCTGCTCAGCGCGCCGACCTGCACCACGTAGCCGCCGGAAGAGGCGGCGGCAGCCGTACCGACAGCCGCTGCGCCGGCCGCGACCGGTGCGGCCACCGCTGCGACTTCAGGTTCGGAACCTTCCAGCACGCCGGCCGGTAATGCGCTTGGCGCGCCGAGGAAACCGCTGCGGCCGTTGGCGGCATTGCCGCCGGCAGCAGGGGCGCTGTTGTCGTCGGTGCGCAGGGTGCTGTTATCGATCGGGCGCACCGCCGCGCCGCTGGCGACCGGCACGTCCTGTTGAATGGGGGTGCCCATGCCGCTAGAGCCGAGATCCGGGCGCGCCGGCAGGGCGTAGCTCTGTTTCGCCACGATGGTGCCGATGGTGCCGGGGCCGCTCAGCGTGCCATCCGGCGCCACATTGATGAAATCGACTTTGACCTTGGTGTTGTTAGACAGGTTGAGGCGATCGGCGGCGGCTTTCGACAGATCGATGATGCGGCCCTTGGTGTATGGCCCGCGATCGTTGACGCGCACCACCAGCTGACGGCCGTTGGCCAGGTTGGTGACGCGCACATAGCTTGGGATCGGCAGCGTTGGGTGCGCCGCCGTCAGGCCGTTGGGGTCAAACTGCTCGCCCAGCGCTGTGGTGTTGCCGTTGGCCTCTTCGCCATACCAGGCCGCCAGGCCGGTCTGAGAGAAGTTCTGCGGATCTTTTACGATGCGGTAAGTATCGCCATTAACCTTATAATCCTGCATGTTATTAGGGTTATAGGGTTCATATTGAGGCTCGACGCCGCCGATTTCCACCACCGGGCCGTTGTACGGCTGCGGAGGGGCTTGCTGTTCCGTGGTCGGGGCGGTACAGGCGGAGAGCAACACCGCCGCGACGCCGATCCAAAGCCATTCCTTACGCATTACTCACCTCTTATAAACTTTTAGACAGCATTTTCCGATGCGTGTGGATCGACATGATGATGCCGAAACCGGCCATCAACACTATCAGCGCCGAACCCCCGTAACTGACCAGAGGCAAAGGTACGCCAACTACCGGCAAAATGCCACTGACCATACCGATGTTAACAAAGACATAAACGAACAAAATCAGCATCAAGCCGCCGACCATCACGCGGCCGAAGGTGGTTTGCGCCTTGGCGGCGATCATCAGCCCGCGAATGATCACCAGCAGGTAGAGCGCCAGCAGCACCAACACCCCGATCAGTCCCAGCTCTTCGGCCAACACGGCGAAGATAAAGTCGGTATGGCGCTCCGGCAGGAACTCCAGCTGCGACTGGGTGCCGTGCAGCCAGCCCTTGCCGGACAGGCCGCCGGAGCCGATAGCGATCTTGGATTGAATGATGTGATAACCGGCGCCGAGCGGATCGCTTTCCGGATCGAGCAGCATCATCACGCGGTCGCGTTGATAACCGTGCATCAGGAAGAACCACAGCACCGGGATAAAGGCCGCCAGCGCGACGGCGGCGACGGCGATCAGCTTCCAGCTCATGCCCGACAGGAACAGCACGAACAGGCCGGAGGCGGCGATCAGGATTGAGGTGCCGAGATCCGGCTGCGCGGCCACCAGCAGCGTCGGCAGGAAGATCAGCACCAGCGCGATGGCGGTGTTTTTCAGCGAAGGCGGGCAAACGTCGCGGTTCATAAAGCGCGCCACCATCAGCGGCACGGCGATCTTGGCGATTTCCGACGGCTGGAAGCGCACCACGCCGAGATCCAGCCAGCGCTGCGCGCCTTTACTGATCTGGCCGAAGGCGTCCACCAGGATCAGCAAAATCACGCAGAAAATATACAGATAGGGCGCCCAGCTTTCGTAGACGCGCGGCGGGATTTGCGCCATGACGGCCATCACGATCAGCCCCATGACGATCTGCCCGATCTTGCGCTCCATCATGCCGATGTCCTGGCCGCTGGCGCTCCACATCACGAAGGCGCTGTAGACCAGCAGGGCCAGGATCAGCAGCAGGAACGTCGGATCGATGTGGATTTTGGTCCAGATCGAGCCTTTTTGTTGGCTTTCAGTCATGTTCTACCTTAGTCACCTTCTACGCCAGGCGGCAGCGGGGCCTCGCTTGGCAATTGCGTATTGTTGTCGCCCAGCAGAATATGGTCGAGGATCTGGCGGGTGATGGTGCCCACCGCCGGACCGGAGCCGCCGTTTTCCAGAATGATGGCGACCGACACCGTCGGGTTGTTGAACGGCGCGAAGGCGGTCATCAGCTTGTGATCGCGCAGGTGCTCCGCCAGTTTGTGGGCGTTGTAGGTTTCGTAGCCGAATACCTGTGCGGTACCCGATTTCGCCGCGGCTTTATAAGGTGCGTCCGCAAAGTACTTGCGCGCCGTCCCGTTCGGACGGTTGGCCACACCATACATGCCGTCTTTGGCGATTTCCCAGAAGCCGGAGTGAATATCGCCGATTTGCGTGCTCTCTTCCTGTTTGAACGGCACCAGCGCGCCGTTGACGCGGGTGCTCTGCAGCAGGTGCGGCGTTTTGACGGTGCCGTCGTTGATCAGGGTGTTCAGCGCTTTGGCCATCTGGATCGGCGTGGCGGTCCAGTAACCTTGGCCGATGCCCACCGGAATGGTGTCGCCCTGATACCACGGCTTTTTATAGCGTTTCAGCTTCCACTCGCGCGTCGGCATCAGGCCGGATCGTTCTTCGGACAGATCGATGCCGGTGTACTGGCCGTAACCGAATTTGGTCAGCCAGCTCGACAGCCGATCGATCCCCATGTCATAGGCGACCTGATAGAAGTAGGTATCCGCGGATTCTTCCAGCGCTTTGGTGACGTTCAGGCGGCCGTGGCCCCATTTTTTCCAGTCGCGGAAGCGTTTTTCCGAGCCGGGCAGTTGCCACCAGCCGGGATCGAACACCACGGTGTTTTTGGTGATCACCCCGGCGCTCAGCGCCGACACCGCGATGTAAGGCTTCACCGTTGACGCGGGCGGATAGACCCCCTGCGTAGCGCGGTTGATCAGTGGGCGATTCGGATCGTTCAGCAGGCCCTGATAGTCCTTGCTGGAAATGCCGTCCACGAACAGGTTCGGGTCGTAACTCGGGTTGGACACCATCGCCAGGATGGCGCCGGTGCGCGGATCGCTCACCACCACCGCGGCGCGGCTGCCGACCAGCAGCTGCTCGATATAGCGCTGCAGATCAAGATCGAGCGTCAGGTAAACGTCCTGACCGGCGGAAGGCGGTTGCTCGTGCAATTGGCGGATCACCCGGCCGCGGTTGTTGACCTCGACCTCTTCATAGCCTGTTTTGCCGTGCAGCGTGTCTTCGTAATAGCGTTCGATGCCCAGCTTGCCGATATCGTGGGTGGCGGCGTAGTTGGCCAGCTTGCCGTCTTTGTCCAAACGTTCGACGTCGCGGTCGTTGATCTTCGACACATAGCCGGTGACGTGGGTGAGGGCGGAACCATAGGGGTAGTAGCGGCGTTGATAGCCTTTCACTTCCACGCCGGGGAAGCGGAACTGATTGACCGCAAAGCGGGCGACCTGCACCTCGGTTAGCGCGGTTTTCACCGGAATGGAGACGAAACGGCGTGAGCGCTTACGCTCTTTTTCGAAATTGGCGATGTCGTCGTCGGTCAGATCGACCACCGTGCGCAGCGCCTGTAGCGTGGCTTTGAGATCGTCGACCTTCTCCGGCATCAGCTCCAGCTGATAAATGGTGCGGTTGAGCGCCAGCGGGGTGCCGTTGCGATCGTAGATAATGCCTCGGCTGGGCGCGATGGGCACCAGCTTGATGCGGTTTTCGTTGGAGCGGGTGCGGTAATCCTCGACGCGGACCACTTGCAGATTATACAGGTTGGCGATCAGGATGCCGGACAGCACCAGGATGACCAGGAACGCCACCAGGGCGCGGCGTACAAACAGGGCGGATTCAGCCGTATAGTCGCGAAAAGGGTTACGTTCTATTTTCATCCCGCTGCTTTATTTCACTCTGTCACGGTCACCACCGGCTATTCCCGGTGGTAAGGATGATTTGTTGTAATACTCCAGGCGCGGTAGAGGCTTTCGGCCACCAGGACGCGCACCAAAGGATGCGGCAGCGTCAACGGAGAAAGCGACCAGCTCTGCTCGGCAGCGGCTTTGCAGGCGGGCGCCAGCCCTTCCGGGCCACCGATCAGCAAGCTGACGTTGCGGCCATCCTGCTTCCAGCGCTCAAGCTGCTGCGCCAGCTGCGGCGTTTCCCACGGCGTGCCTGGGATATCCAGCGTAACGATGCGGTTGCCTTTGCCCACCGCCGCCAGCATCTGTTCGCCTTCCTTGTCCAGAATGCGCTTGATGTCGGCGTTTTTGCCGCGTTTGCCCGCCGGGATCTCGGTCAGCTCAAACGGCATATCTTTGGGAAAGCGGTGCAGGTAATCCATAAAGCCGGTTTGCACCCAGTCTGGCATTTTGGTGCCGACCGCCACCAATTGCAGTTTCACCGCTTAGCTCCAGAGTTTTTCCAGCTCGTACAGGCGACGGCTTTCTTCCTGCATCACGTGCACGATCACTTCGCCCAGATCGACCACGATCCAGTCGGAGGCTTCCTGGCCTTTCATGCCGTACAGCTCCATGCCCGCGGCGCGGGATTCCTGCACCACGTGGCTGGCGATCGACATCACGTGGCGCGTCGAGGTGCCGGTGCAGATGATCATGCAATCGGTGATGCTGGATTTGCCCTGAACGTCCAGAGCGATAATGTCTTGGCCTTTCAGATCATCGATTTTATCGATGACGAAATCTTGGAGCGCTTTACCTTGCAAAGGTTCCCCCTCGGGTGTGTTCTGTTCAGTCGGCTGCGGCGGGCAAAATGCGCGCGCCGCGGCGTAACCGGATAATGGTTTCGGCAGGCTGCCGCTGAAAGCCAGCTAACTGGTGACTGCCCGGCCAGCTAAGGTTTCCGGGGTTTTCAGCGGATACCTGAAAAATAGCGGCGCAGTATATCACGCACCTTTCGCTAGCGATATAAACCCTGCAACTCGATATAGCGCTGCACCGGGCGCGGCAGCAGGTCGTCGCAGTTGAGGCCCTGATGGCGACGCTGGCGGATCTCGGTGGCGGAAATTTCCAGCTCCGGCGTATCGGCCAAATAGATGTGGCCGTGCGGGCGACGGCTGAGCAGCGCCGGGTCGGCGGTGCGATGGCGTTCCAGCCACTGCTGCAGTTCCGGCGTGTCCATGCGATCGTTATAGCCCGGGCGCGCCAGCACCAGCAGGTGGCAGACGTCCAACAGCGCCTGCCAGCGGTGCCACTTATGCAGCGTCAGCAGCGAGTCCTGGCCAATAATAAACGCCAGCGGCTGGGCGGCGCCACGCTCTTTACGAATCGTTTCCAACGTCTCGATGGTGTAGGAGGGAGTCGTGCGGTGCAGTTCGCGATCGTCGACCGCAAACAGCGGATTGCCGGCGATCGCCAGCTCGACCATCTTCAGGCGCTGCTGCGCATTGGCCTCCGGCTGCGGGCGGTGCGGCGGCACGTGGTTAGGCAGCAGCGTGACGCGATTCAGACCCACTTCGGCGGCCAGCGCCTCCACCGGCCGCAGGTGGCCGTAGTGGATCGGGTCAAAGGTGCCGCCGAACAGCGCGTGCAATACGGTGGGGTGTTCCGGATTAGTGGGCATCGCTAAAACTCGTGGCCAGGGGTTTGCCGCACAGCAGCATCGACAGGGTTTCCAGTTCCGGCCAGACCGACTGACCATAGTCCTGCTTGAGCGTCAGCTCGATTTGCGTCAGCAACTGCACCGCCTGCTGCAGCTGGGGGCCGGACAGGCGTTGCAACGCCTGGGTCACCAGCGGGCGGCGGTTCTGCCAGACCTTATGCTGGTCGAACAGCGTGCGCAGCGGCGCGGAAGCCATGCGGCGCTGCAGCGTCAGCAACAGCAGCAGTTCGCGCTGCAGGGTGCGCAGCAGGATCACCGGCTCGACATCCTCTTGCTGCAGCTGCTGCAAGATATGCCAGGCGCGCTTGCTCTTGCCGGCCAGCAAGGCGTCCAGCCAGTGGAACGGCGTGAAGTGGGCGGCGTCGTTCACCGCATGCTCGACGCGCGGCAGGGTGAGCTTGCCGTCCGGGTGCAGCAGCGACAGCCGCTCCAATGCTTGCGACAGCGCCAGCAGGTTGCCTTCGTAGCAGTAGCACAGCAACTGGTTGGCGGCGTCGTCCAACTCCAGCTTCATCGCCTTGGCGCGTGCGGCGACCCAGCGCGGCAGCTGCGCCTGTTCCGGCGTCTGGCAGCTGACGAGAGCGCCGTGCGGGCTGAGCGCCTTGAACCAGGCGCTGTTTTCCTGCGCTTTGGTGAGGCGCGGGCCGCGCAGGATCAGCAGAATATCCTCGTGCAGCAGCGTGGCCAGCTTGGTCAGCTGTTCGCCGATCGGCGCCGTCGGGCCGTTTTCCGGGAAGATCAGCAGCAGCGTTTGGCGGCTGGCGAACAGGCTCATCGCCTGGCAGATGCCGAAGATGGCGTCCCAGTCGGTATGGGCGTCGAGGGAAATGCTGTAGTGCTCGCTGAACTGCTGCTGTTGCGCAGCCTGCCGGAGCAGATCCTGGCTTTCCTGCAGCAGCAGCGGTTCATTGCCGCTCAATAAATAACAAGCGCGCAGCCCCTCTCGGAGCTGCGCGGCAAGTTGTTCCGGATAAATACGGATCATTGTGCGGTTTGGCTTGCCGCTCGTTCGCCGGCGGCAGCGGCTTTTTGCCGGTTTTCTTCTTCCGCCGCATGCACGGTCAGCAGTTTGCGCACCAGCTGTTGCGCCGCCTGCTCACGCATTTCCTGGCGAATGATCTCCTGCTCGGAGTCTTTGGCCAGCGCGGTCAGCGGGTTGTCGAAGAACGAACGGAACACTTTCACCGACAGCGGATACAGGTCGTGGCCCGGGAGCAGCACCTGCGCCTGCACGGTCAGCACCAGCTGGTACTCGGCGGTTTTACCGTCCTGGAAGATCGAGGCGGTATCCTGGCTTTCCGTCGCGCCGATGATGCGCAGGGAAGGCACGTCTTTACGCTTCGGATCGCTGACGATGGTCACGTCGTTCAGACGCAACTGCTCACGCACCGCGCGCGTCAACGGACCATAAGGGTCGGCGCTGTCGAGGATCAGCGTTTTCATTTCATTAGGCACCTGCGTGGTGCCACGCAGGTGAAAACCGCAGCCGGCGGTGACCAGCACCGCCAACCCCAGCAACAGCGTCAGAATACGTTGTCGCACAACTCCTCCTTGTGTTAACCCACAACCAGGTTAAGCAGTTTGCCCGGAACGTAGATCACTTTACGAATCGTGACGCCGTCCAGATATTTAGCCACCAGATGCTCTTCGGCAGCGCGCGCGCGCACTTGCTCTTCGGTCGCATCGGCAGATACGGTGATTTTAGCGCGAACCTTGCCGTTCACCTGCACCACCACCAGCTTGGAGTCCTCGACCATCGCCTGCTCGTCGGCAACCGGCCATGGCGCGGTGTCCACGTCGCCTTCGCCACCCAACGCCTGCCACAGGGTGAAGCACACGTGCGGGGTGAACGGATACAGCATGCGAACCACGGCCAGCAGCGCTTCCTGCAGCAGCGCGCGATCCTGCTCGCTCTCCTGCGGCGCGCGGGCCAGCTTGTTCATCAGCTCCATCACGGCGGCGATCGCGGTGTTGAAGGTCTGACGGCGGCCGATATCGTCGGTCACCTTAGCGATGGTTTTGTGCAGATCGCGGCGCAGCGCTTTCTGATCTTCGTTCAGCGCCGCCACGTCCAGCGGCTGCACCGCGCCTTTTTCCACGTGATCGTAGGCCAGTTTCCACACGCGTTTCAGGAAGCGGTTAGCCCCTTCCACGCCGGATTCCTGCCACTCCAGCGTCATTTCTGCCGGTGAAGCGAACATCATGAACAGACGCACGGTGTCCGCGCCGTATTTTTCCACCATCTCCTGCGGGTCGATGCCGTTGTTCTTCGACTTCGACATTTTGCTCATGCCAGCATAGACCAGTTCACGGCCTTGCGGATCGGTGGCTTTAATGATGCGGCCTTTGTCGTCGCGCTCGACGGTGGCGTCAACCGGGGATACCCAGACGCGTTCGCCGCTGTTGCCGGTGTAGTAGAAGGCGTCGGCCAGCACCATGCCCTGACACAGCAGGCGCTTGGCCGGCTCGTCGGAATCCACCAGGCCCGCATCGCGCATCAGCTTGTGGAAGAAGCGGAAGTACATCAGGTGCATGATGGCGTGTTCGATGCCGCCGATATATTGATCGACCGGCAGCCAGTAGTTGGCGGCGGCCGGATCCAGCATGCCCTGGTCATACTGCGGGCAGGTGTAGCGCGCGTAGTACCAGGAAGACTCCATAAAGGTGTCGAAAGTGTCGGTTTCGCGCAGCGCCGGCTGGCCGTCGACGGTGGTCTTCGCCCACTCAGGGTCGGCCTTGATCGGGCTGGTGATGCCGTCCATGACCACGTCTTCCGGCAGGATCACCGGCAGTTGGTCTTCCGGCGTCGGCATCACGGTGCCGTCTTCCAGCGTCACCATCGGGATTGGCGCGCCCCAGTAACGCTGGCGGGAAACGCCCCAGTCGCGCAGACGGTAGTTGACCTTGCGTTGGCCGACGCCTTTGGCGACCAGTTTGTCGGCGATGGCGTTGAAGCCGGCTTCATTGTCCAGACCGTCGAACTCGCCGGAGTTGAACAGCGCGCCTTTGTCGGTCATCGCTTCGGCGCTTACGTCAGGCTGGCTGCCGTCGAGGTTCAGGATCACCGGTTTGATCGGCAAATCATATTTGGTGGCGAATTCCCAGTCGCGCTGGTCGTGCGCCGGTACCGCCATCACGGCGCCGGTGCCGTATTCCATCAGCACGAAGTTGGCGACCCACACCGGCAGCTTCTCGCCGCTCAGCGGGTGGACAACGAACAGGCCGGTCGGCATGCCTTTCTTCTCCATCGTCGCCATTTCGGCTTCGGCAACTTTGGTGTTGCGGCATTCGTCGATGAACTCGGTCAGCGCCGGATTGTTGCGCGCGCCCTGTTGCGCCAGCGGGTGGCCCGCGGCGACCGCCACGTAGGTGGCGCCCATGAAGGTGTCCGGGCGGGTGGTGTAAACCGTCAACTTCTCTTCGCTGTCCGCCACGTCGAAGGTGATTTCCACGCCTTCGGAGCGGCCAATCCAGTTGCGCTGCATGGTTTTCACCTGCTCCGGCCAGCTTTCCAGCGTGTCCAGATCGTTCAGCAGCTGATCGGCGTAAGCGGTGATTTTGATGAACCACTGCGGGATCTCTTTACGCTCGACCTTGGTGTCGCAGCGCCAGCAGCAGCCGTCGATAACCTGTTCGTTGGCCAGCACGGTCAGATCGTGCGGACACCAGTTCACCGCCGAAGTCTTCTTGTAGACCAGGCCTTTTTCATACAGTTTGGTGAAGAACCACTGTTCCCAGCGATAGTATTCCGGCTGGCAGGTGGCGATTTCGCGATCCCAGTCGTAGCCGAAGCCCAGCAGTTTCAACTGGTTCTTCATGTATTCGATGTTGTCGTAGGTCCACGGGGCCGGCGCGGTGTTGTTTTTCACCGCCGCGCCTTCCGCCGGCAGGCCGAACGCATCCCAGCCGATCGGCTGCAGTACGTTTTTGCCCAGCATGCGCTGATAGCGCGAGATCACGTCGCCGATAGTGTAGTTACGAACGTGGCCCATGTGCAGTCGGCCGGACGGGTAAGGCAGCATGGATAGGCAGTAGTACTTTTCCTTGCTGTCGTCTTCGGTAACTTTGAAAGTCTGCTTCTCTTGCCAGTGAAGCTGTACGTTCGATTCTATGTCTTCTGGACGGTATTGCTCTTGCATGGCGGCCGGTGGTCCTGTAGGTGTAAACCGTTGCCCCGGTCAGAGGCAACGCAATGAACATTTAGTATTCGTAGATCCGCATAGCATAGCTGATAAGACCTCCCGGCAACAACTCCAGCGCCTGACTCGGCGCATTTAAAAAAAACGCCGTCATGACGCGGCTCACAACCTGCGGATCCCGCGTCTTGCCAAGTGGCATCAGTCATTTACGGCTAAAATAAGAACAAGTAGCTTAGGGGGGATCCCTACAGCCAAGTCCGGCGCAGCGTTTATCGAGGAGAGTCTATGAACAAGGTTGCTCAGTATTACCGCGAATTGGTGGCATCGTTGAGCGAACGCCTGAAAAACGGCGAACGCGATATCGATGAACTGGTGGCCAGCGCGGAGCGGCGCTTGAACGAGGCCGAAGATTTGACCCGCGACGAAGTGCGGCAGGTGACGCAGGCGGTGCGGCGCGATCTGGAAGAGTTCGCGCGCAGCTATCAGGAGAGCCGGGACGAGTTTACCGACAGCGTGTTTATGCGCGTGATCAAAGAGAGCCTGTGGCAGGAACTGGCGGATATCACCGACAAAACCCAGCTGGAGTGGCGCGAGGTGTTCAAGGATGTCAGCCACCACGGCGTTTACCACAGCGGTGAAGTGGTGGGGCTGGGCAACCTGGTGTGCGAGCAGTGTCACTACCATCTGGCGTTTTACACGCCGGAGGTGCTGCCGCTCTGCCCGAAATGCGGTCACGACCAGTTCCAGCGCCGGCCGTTTGAACCGTGATGACGTTCCCCGGCAGGGCGGGGAACGCTAAGGCTGGCGTTTAACGGAACAGTTTCTTCAGCAGATTGCTCAGGAAACCGCCGCTGACGGTTGCCGGGGCAACTTCCGCCTGCGCCGGTACGGCGACGCCGGCCGGGATTTTCTGCGCGATCGCGATGCGGCTGTCCTGGGCGGCTTTCTCCGCCGCTTCCGGGCCGTAGGCGAAGCCTTCCGCCAGCACGAATTCAACGTCGGTGATGCCGATAAAGCCCAGGAACAACTTCACGTACGGCGTGATCAGATCCGTCGGCGTGTCGGCGTGGACGCCGCCGCGGCTGGAGATGACGATCGCTTTCTTGCCCGTCACCAGCCCTTCGGCGCCGGCGGAGGTATAGCGGAACGTCTGGCCGGCGCGGGCGATAAGATCGAAGTAGATCTTCAGCTGCGTCGGGATGTTGAAGTTGTACATCGGGGCGCTGATAATCAGCGTGTCGTGCGACTTCAGCTCGGCAATCAGCTCATCGGACAGCGCCAGGGTGCTTTGCTGATGCGGCGTCAGCGGTTTGTCGCCGGCGGTAAAGCCGGCCATCACTTCACCATCCAGCTCCGGCAGCGTTGGGTTGGCCAAATCGCGCACGGTGAACGTGTCTTCAGGGTGAGTTTCACGCCATTGTTCAACAAAAAAATCGACTAATTTTCCAGACTGGGAATATTCACCCAGAATGCTTGATTTCAGGACCAGTACGCGGCTCATTGGCTTATCTCCAGGCGAAGGCTAATCGGTAACGATGTCAGTCGGTGTAAACGCATGGTAGAGGCAAGCCATCAACAGTGATAGCGCAAAAATTCGCTGAGTTAAATCAAAAAAGTTGAAAAAGGGGCGCGAGCGCGCCCCGATAGGATCAATAACGCGCTACGCGCTCGGCCAGCAGATCGATAAAGCCCTCGCGGTTGATGCCGGTCAACACTTCCACGTTGGCCGCGTTGCCGGTTTGCTGGAAATAGTCCACCACCGTCATGCCGACGGTGTAGTCCCCTTTGGTCTCCACTCCGACCCAGCGTTCTACGCCGGTGAACAGCTGCGGCGCCAGCAGCCAGGCGATGGTGCAGGGATCGTGCATCGCTGCGCCGGGCAGGCCGCGCGGATGGCTGAGGTACAGCGGCAGGTAAAAATCGAGCATCTCCGCGACCGCCTGCGCGACCGGATTGTCTATCTGGCGAATGCGCTCGATATCCTGCGGCAACACCAGCGCCTGATGGGTGACGTTCAGCCCGGCCATGGTCAGCGGCACCCCGGATTTCAGCACCATTTCGGCGGCTTCGGGATCGACGAAGATGTTGAACTCCGCCACCGGCGTGGTATTGCCGGCGTTCATGCCGCCGCCCATGAATACGATGCGCTCGATGCGGCTTTTCAGCTCGGCGTGCTGGGCCAGCAGCAGGGCGATGTTGGTCATCGGGCCGGTCACCACCAGGGTGATCGGCTGCGGGCTGGCGCGCAGCAGGTCGGCGATCAGCTCAACGGCGCCGCGGGGATCGGGTTTGAGGGTCGGCGTCGGCAGGTGGGTGTTGCCCATGCCGGTTTTGCCGTGGACATAGTCGGCGATCACCAGCTCGCGCATCAGCGGGCCGCCGGCGCCGGCGGCGACCGGGATGTCCTCGCGCTGCATCAGGGTCAGCAGGCCCAGCGCGTTATGCAGGGTTTTCTCCGGCGTCTGGTTGCCGGCGGAGGTGGTAATGGCTTTGACGTCCAGCTCCGGCGAACGCAGCGCCATGGCCAGCGCGATGGCGTCGTCGAGGCCGGGATCGCAATCGATGATAATAGGGCGGGGCATGTTCTTTCTCCTCTGTTTGTTATCCAGCGAGCATCGGATCAAAACCGGGGAGAAACAAGCGCTTTTAGTGCCGGGAGAAAAGATGCGCCCCTGGCGGGGCGCATCGAGAGCGTTTAGTGCAGGATCTTGGCCAGGAAGTCCTTGGCGCGATCGGACTCGGGGTTGTTGAAGAAATCGTCTTTGTTGCGGTCTTCGACGATTTTGCCTTCGTCCATAAAGATCACCCGATTCGCCACCTTGCGGGCGAAGCCCATTTCGTGGGTTACCACCATCATGGTCATGCCTTCGTTCGCCAGTTCGACCATCACGTCCAGCACTTCGTTGATCATTTCCGGATCGAGCGCCGAGGTCGGTTCATCGAACAGCATGGCGATAGGATCCATGCACAGCGCGCGGGCGATGGCGACGCGCTGCTGCTGGCCGCCGGACAGCTGGCCGGGGAACTTGTTGGCATGGGCGGAGAGGCCGACGCGTTCAAGCAGCTTCAGGCCCTTCTCGCGTGAGGCGGTCTTATCGCGCTTGAGCACTTTCACCTGCGCCAGCGTCAGGTTGTCGATGATAGACAGGTGCGGGAACAGCTCAAAGTGTTGGAACACCATGCCGACTTTGGCACGCAGCTGCGCCAGGTTGGTTTTCTTGTCGTTGACCGGCGTGCCGTTCACCAGGATGCTTCCCTGCTGGATCGGCTCGAGGCCGTTGACGGTTTTGATCAGGGTGGACTTGCCGGAACCTGAAGGACCGCAGACGACGACCACTTCGCCTTTTTTCACTTCGGTGGTGCAATCGGTCAACACTTGGAAGTGACCGTACCACTTGGAAACATTTTTCAGGGATATCATCAAACAGTCCTTTTCTTCAAATAGCTTACCAGCGCCGAGGCGGCGAGGCTGATAACAAAATAGACAAAACCGGCGAACAGGATCATTTCAACCTGGGTGCCGTCGCGTTCGCCAATGGTCGACGCGGTGCGGAAGAAGTCGGCCAGGCTCAGTACGTAAACCAGCGAGGTATCCTGGAACAGTACGATGCCCTGAGTCAGCAGCAGCGGCACCATGGCGCGGAACGCCTGCGGCAGGATCACCAGCCGCATGGACTGCCAGTGGGTCATGCCCAGCGCCAGCGCGGCGGAGGATTGGCCGCGCGAGATGCTGATGATACCGGCGCGGATGATTTCCGAATAATAGGCCGCTTCAAACAGGGAAAAGGCTACCATAGCCGAGATCAGGCGAATATCGGTTTTCGGCGACAGCCCTAGAACCTGTTGTAATAAGCTTGGAACCACCAGATAGAACCACAGCAGCACCATCACCAACGGCACCGAGCGGAACAGGTTGACGTACAGGGTGGCGAACCAGCTTATCGGTTTGAACGGCGACAGACGCATAACCGCCAACACGGTGCCCCACAGGATGCCGACCACGATGGCGGTCACGGTGATCTTCAGCGTGATCACCATGCCTTGCAGCAGATAAGGGAAGCTTGGGACGATCGACGCCCAGTCAAATTCGTACATTATTTACTCCCCAGGTTGCCAGGCAACTGCACTTTCTTTTCGACCAGACGCATAAACAGCATGATAACGGCGTTGATGCCGATATAAGCCAGCGTGATGGCGGTAAAGGATTCATAGGCGTGTGCGGAGTAATCCAACAACTTACCGGCCTGCGCGGCCATGTCCACCAGCCCGATGGTGGAGGCGATGGCGGAGTTTTTGACCAGGTTGAGCATTTCCGAGGTCATCGGCGGCACGATCACCCGGTAGGCGTTCGGCAGCAGCACGTAGCGGTAGGTTTGCGGCAGCGTCAGGCCCATCGCCAACCCGGCGGCTTTCTGGCCGCGCGGCAGGGACTGAATGGCGGCGCGCACCTGTTCGCAAACGCGGGCGGCGGTAAACAGCCCCAGGCAGAGCATGGAAGAGACGAAGAACTGCACGTTGGGATCCAGCTCGGTTTTGAACCAGGTGCCGATATTGGCCGGCAGCAGCTCGGGGATCACCAGATACCAGGTAAAGAATTGCACGATCAGCGGCACGTTGCGGAACAGTTCGACGTAACAGGTGCCGAGGGTGGAAAGAAAGCGGTTGGGCACGGTACGCAAGATACCGAACAGTGAACCGACGAAGAAAGCGATAATCCAGGCACAGACGGAGAGGGCCACCGTGACCTGAAAGCCGGACCAGATCCAGCCGAGGTAAGTGGTGTTCCCAAACGGGGCCTGCTGCAGGAAGATACCCCAGTTCCAATCTATTGACATAACAAACTCCGATAAACGGGCGCAGGGCGCCGAAGATTGATGACTTGATGAGCGCCGATCGCCGCGCGGCCAGTCTGGCTGGCTTGTTGTGTACGGGTGTCGGTGATGCGCCTTGGGGAAAATGAGGGAGGGGAACGGCCCCCCTCATTCCTGTCTGTCCCAGTCATCAACTGGGCCGGTTTGGCCTGGCGGCCGCCCCGGCTTTTGTTCTATTTAGTTCAACGCTTTGTCGTTAGGCTCTTTGAACAGCTGCTTCATGTCGTCCGACAGTTCGAAGTTCATGTTGAGGTTTTTCGGTGGAATAGGCTGCTTGAACCATTTCTCAAACCACTTGGCCGCTTCACCGGAAGTTTGCGCCTGGGCGATGGTGTCATCGACCAGCTTTTTAAACTCAGGATCGTCTTTGCGCAGCATGCAGCCGTAGGCTTCTTTCGACTGCGGCGTGCCGATGATTTCCCACTGATCCGGTTTCTTGGCCTTGGCGCGTTCGCCCGCCAGCAGGGCGTCGTCCATCATGAAGGCCACCGCGCGGCCGCTTTCCAGGGTACGGAAGGAGTCGCCGTGGTCTTTGGCGCTGATGATGCGCATGTTCATTTTGTCGCTGTCGTTCAGCTTGTTCAGCAGCACTTCGGAGGTGGTGCCGGAGGTGACCACCACCGGTTTGCCGGCCAGGTCCTTAAAGTCTTTGATATCGGATCCTTTTTTCACCAGCAAGCGGGTGCCGACCACGAAAATGGTGTCGGAGAAGGCGGCCTGTTTCTGGCGCTCGAGGTTA
Organism: Serratia sp. BNK-33-b; assembly: GCF_048684565.1. Taxonomy (NCBI): domain Bacteria; kingdom Pseudomonadati; phylum Pseudomonadota; class Gammaproteobacteria; order Enterobacterales; family Yersiniaceae; genus Serratia; species Serratia sp. BNK-33-b. The sequence continues at coordinate 3,686,490 of NZ_JBLQTZ010000001.1, read as the reverse complement.
TTGGTGGTGGAGCCGCACTCGAAATCATAGGTGCCGTTTTGCAGCAGCGGGATGCGGTTCTGCGAGGTAATCGGCAGCATTTTCACCTGCAGATTCGGCGCATTCAGCTTTTTCTTAACGGCTTCAACGATTTGGTTGGAGTAGTCCTGAGAGTAGCCCACAACTTTTTGTTGGTTGTCGTAGTAGGAGAACGGCACTGACGATTCGCGGTGGCCGACAACGATCACGCCATTGTCTTTGATTTTCTTCAGCGTACCGGTCAGGTCTTCCGCATGCGCCACGCTACCTGCCGCACCGAGCAGCAGTAACGATAACGCCAATTTACGCATTTGCATGGTCCAACTCCTTTGCTGTTGTTGTGGCTCTGACTAAAGAGCGTCAGGTTAAATCGACTGTTTATTGCTCAAGTTATAAAGATAGTCTTATGAACTGAACGCTGTTAAAAAATAACCGATTGTGAACACATTGAAACTAAAATGTTTCATTTTTTGAGACGCCGCGCGCACCAAATCAATGCAACAAAACGTCGGCGCCCCCGCGTGGTGCGCTTAATGCACCCAAAATGTGCGCAGGTGCGACAAAACGTCAGCAAAAGTAAACCGGCGCGCGTTGTCGCCATAGATAAAAGCAAGGAGTGTGCCAGCCGCGTTGATTTAACGACGTTTTCTGACTGAGGTGGGGATATTGACGGGAACGCGGGGCGCGGCGGGCGCGCCCCGGCGAAGAGGATTATTTGCGGCGCAAGCCCAACATCAGCGCCCAGCCGCCCAGCAGCAGGGTAATCACCCACAGCGGTGTGGCGCCGAAGCGCGCATAAGGCGTGACGCCGGTGGTCGGCGTGACCTTCACTTCGAGCACCTGGCGGGTAAACTGCGGGATCTCGGCGATCACCTCGCCGTTCGCATCCACTGCGGCGGTAACGCCGTTATTGGTGCTGCGCAGCAGCGGCCGGCCGAGCTCCAGCGCCCGCATGCGCGCCATCTGGAAGTGCTGCCACGGGCCGATGGAGTGACCGAACCAGGCATCGTTGGAGATGGTCAGCAGGAAGTTGGTGTCCGGGCGGAAGTTATCGCGCACCTGCTGGCCCAGCACGATTTCGTAACAGATGGCCGCCGTCAGATTGTAGCCGCGTACGCTGAGCTGCGGCTGCACGTAGTCGCCGCGGCTGAAACCGGACATCGGCAGATTGAAGAACGGCGCGATAGGGCGCAGCAGTTCACCCAGCGGCACAAACTCGCCGAACGGCACCAGGTGATGCTTGTTGTAGCGATCTTTGGCCGGGTAGCTGTACGGCGTCGGTTCGCCCAGCACGATGGCGCTGTTGTATTCCTGCACGCCTTGTGGGGTGGCGCGCGCATCGACGATGCCGGTGATCAGGCTGCTGTTCTTCGCCCGCATCAGGTCATCCATCATGATCAGGAAGCCGTTCTGACGCGGCTCGAAGTCAGGGATGGCGGACTCTGGCCAGATGATGATCGGCGCCTTGCCCATGTAGGGGCGGGTTTCGTCCAGATAGGTTTGCAGCGTGCTGAGCAGAATGCTCGGATCCCACTTCATTGACTGGGGAATGTTGCCTTGCACCATGGCGACGTTCACCGCTTTCTTCGGCTGCGGGGTAAACCACTGCAGCTGGCGCAGCGGCCACGGCAACAGCAGCAGCGCGGCGGCGATCACGGCTGCCGACAGGCGCCGTTGATTGACGGCGTACACCAGCAGGCCGGCGATGGCCATCAGCACAAAGGTGATGGCGTCAACGCCCAGCAGCGGCGCGATGCCCTTCAGCGGGCCGTTGATCTGGCTGTAGCCGAACTGCAGCCACGGGAAGCCGGTCAGCACCCAGCCGCGCAGGAATTCGGTCACCTGCCACAGCGCCGGCGCGGCGATGGCCAGCCGCCACCAACTGGTGGCCGGCCACAGGCGCGTCAGCAGCCCGGCGAACAGTCCGGTGTACAGCGACAGGTAAGCGGCGAGCAGTACCACCAGGAAGACGTTGACGGCGAACGGCATGCCGCCGAAATCGGCGATGCTGACATACACCCAGTTGATGCCGCTGCCGAACAGCCCGAAGCCCCAGACAAAGCCGAGCAGGGCGGACTGTTTGGTGGTGCGATTGAGGGTAACGGCCAGCAGGCCGAACAGGGAGACGATGGCCGCGGGCCAGAAGTCGTAGGGCGAGAACGCCAGCGTCCCGCCGGCACCTGACAACAGCGCCAGCAGGGCGCGAACCCGCTGGCGTTCAAGTAATGAGGCTTTAGCCATGTTGGATTTAATCTTCCAGTTTCGGTGGTGGAGAATCGTCCGGAATTTTTACATGAACCTGGATGATACGTCGACTGTCGGCCATGGCAACTTTAAATAGGTAACCTTCGATTTCAATGGTTTCCCCGCGCGCCGGCAGGTGGCCGAAGGCCTGCATCACCAGACCGCCGATGGTATCGACCTCGTCATCGCTGAAGTGGGTGCCGAAGGCTTCGTTGAAGTCTTCGATCGGGGCCAGCGCGCGCACGGTGTACATGTGGCGGCTGAGCTGGCGGATATCCAGATCGTCTTCGTCGTCATATTCGTCTTCGATCTCGCCGACGATCAGTTCCAGGATATCTTCGATGGTGACCAGGCCGGACACGCCGCCGAATTCGTCAATGACAATCGCCATGTGATAGCGCTGGGAGCGGAATTCTTTCAGCATCCGGTCGACGCGCTTGCTTTCCGGCACCACCACCGCGGTGCGCAGCACCTTGTCGATGCTGAACGGCTCGGAATCTGCGCGCATGAACGGCAGCAGATCCTTGGCCATCAGGATGCCTTCGATGTGATCTTTGTCTTCGCTGATCACCGGGAAACGCGAGTGGGCGGAGTCGATAATCACGTCCAGGCACTCTTCCAGCGTCTGGTTGCGCTTGAGCGTCACCATCTGGGAGCGGGGGATCATGATGTCGCGCACGCGCTGTTCGGCGATATCCATCACGCCTTCCAGCATGTCGCGGGTATCGGGATCGATCAGGTCGTTTTGTTCGGAATCGCGGATCAGCTCGACCAGATCGCCACGGTTTTTGGGCTCGCCGTGGAACAACTGGTTAAGGATAAGAGTAAAGAACCCCTTCTTGGGACTGGGGCTGTCATTGCTTTGTGAATGGTCGTCGCTCATGGCGTTTTCGTTACTGTCACTCATGTCAGAGTTAAGGGGCGTCAGCGACAGCCCCGCAGAGGGGCTGTAGGGTAAACGGCTGACGTCAGACGGGGTCTTTTTCCGCCAGGTACGGATCAGGATAGCCCAGTCCGTGCATGATTTCGGTTTCCAAAGACTCCATTTCTTCGGCTTCATCGTCTTCGATGTGGTCATACCCTAGCAGATGGAGGCTGCCGTGGACAACCATATGCGCCCAGTGGGCTTCCAGCGTTTTGCCTTGCTCAATCGCTTCCTGCTCAACCACCTGACGGCAGATGATCAGATCGCCGAGCAGCGGCAGCTCAATGCCCGGCGGGGCTTCGAACGGGAAAGAGAGCACGTTGGTCGGCTTGTCTTTGCCGCGGTAGGTCAGGTTCAGCTCGTGGCTTTCCGCTTCGTCCACCAGACGCACGGTCACCTCGGCCTCCTCCTGAAATTGCGGCAGCACGCCTTCCAGCCAGCGTTGGAAGGTGGCCTCATCCGGCAGGCCGTCGCTGCTTTCACAGGCAATCTGCAAATCCAAAATCACCTGGCTCATGGTGTCTCCTGCTCGGAGGCGGCGAGCGCCTCGCGCTTACGTTGTTCGGCAATCGCGTCTTTGCGTTTCTGTTCGGCCGCTTCCCAGGCCTCATAGGCGATGACCACGCGAGCCACCACCGGGTGGCGCACCACGTCTTCGCTGTGGAAGAAGTTGAAGCTCAGCTCTTCCACGTCCGACAGCACTTCCACCGCGTGGCGCAGGCCGGATTTCTGGTTGCGCGGCAGGTCGATCTGGGTGACGTCGCCGGTGATGACCGCCTTCGAGTTGAAACCGATGCGCGTCAGGAACATCTTCATCTGTTCGATGGTGGTGTTCTGGCTCTCATCCAGAATGATAAAGGCGTCGTTCAGCGTGCGGCCGCGCATATAGGCCAGCGGCGCGACTTCGATCACGTTGCGTTCGATGAGCTTCTCCACGCGCTCGAAGCCCAGCATTTCGAACAGGGCGTCGTACAGCGGGCGCAGATAAGGATCGACCTTCTGGCTCAGATCGCCCGGCAGGAAGCCCAGCTTTTCGCCGGCTTCGACCGCGGGACGGGTCAGCAGAATGCGGCGAATTTCCTGGCGTTCCAGCGCATCCACCGCAGCGGCGACCGCCAGGTAGGTTTTGCCGGTGCCCGCCGGGCCGATGCCGAAGGTGATGTCGTGATCGAGAATGTTGGCGATGTATTGCGCCTGGTTAGGCGTGCGCGGTTTCACCATGCCGCGCTTGGTTTTAATGGTGACCGCCTTGCCGTAATCCGGCACGCTGTCGGCGACCTGTTCCAGCACCCGGCTCTCTTTGATCGCCAGATGGATTTGCTCCGGATCGATATCCGGGATCACGCCGCGAATCGGCGCGGTATCCACGTAAAGATGGCGCAGGATATCGGCGGCGGCGACCACGCACAGGTTCTTGCCGACCAGCTTGAAACGGTTGTCGCGGCGATTGATTTCGATGCCCAATCGGCGCTCGAGTTGCTTGATGTTGTCATCAAACGGGCCGCACAGGCTGAGCAAACGCTGGTTGTCTGCGGGCTCTAACAAAATTTCTTGTGTTGCGACGTTCAAACTATTCCTCTAGGTCACATCGGGCCTGGTTGATGTCACATAGCGCGTCCGGGACGCGCGCGTTCAGGACGAGCCTGAATACTCTCTTTCTTGAATTATTCATGGTGCGCCGCAACGGCGCAAGTTTACCGCTGATCTATCTGTGCGCCGTCGGCGGAATTCAAGGGAAGACAAGGAAAAAACGCGGCGGGGCGCAAAGCCCGCCGCGTCATCACAGGACAAGACAGCTGGGAATCAGTTCTTTTTCACGAATTCGGATTTCAGTTTCATCGGGCCGAAACCGTCGATTTTGCAGTCGATGTTGTGATCGCCTTCCACCAGACGAATGTTTTTCACCTTGGTGCCGATTTTCAGCATCGAGGAACTGCCTTTGACCTTCAGGTCCTTGATCACGGTGACCGCGTCGCCGTCCGCCAGCAGGTTGCCGTTGGCGTCTTTGACGATCAGCGCGTCCTGATCTTCCGCCGGGGCGCTGTCGCTCCACTCATGGGCGCACTCAGGGCAGATGAACAGGGCATTGTCCTGGTAGGTGTATTCGGAGTTGCACTTCGGGCAGTGTGGGAGTTGCATGTTATGTCGCCTCTTCAACAATAAAAAAATAAAAAAAAACATCACCGGGCGCGGACGCCCGGCGGAGAAACGGTAAGGAATAGCGTGAATGGGCGGCGATAAGGCGGCCGCCGCGGCGTCAGGGCTGGTAAATGCCGACGCCCAGCGCGTTTTCTTTGCGGGTACGGGCGATCACCGACTGCGGGGATTCATGTACGCGCAGATCCATCTGCTGTTCGGTGCGCACCACTGCGCCACGCAGGGTGTTGGTCAGCACCTCGGTAATTTCCACGTCGACAAACTGGCCGATCATGTCAGGCGTGCCTTCGAAGTTTACCACACGGTTGCATTCCGTGCGCCCGGCCAGTTCCATCACGCTTTTGCGCGAGGTGCCTTCCACCAGAATACGCTGGACGGTGCCGAGCATGCGGCGGCTGAATTGCAGCGCCTGCTGGTTGATGCGATCCTGCAGAATGTACAGCCGCTGCTTTTTCTCTTCTTCGCTGACGTCGTCAACCATGTCCGCCGCCGGCGTACCGGGGCGCGACGAATAGATGAAGCTGAAGCTGACGTCGAAGTTGACGTCGGCGATCAGGTTCATGGTCTGTTCGAAGTCGGCCTGGCTCTCGCCCGGGAAACCGACGATGAAATCGGAGCTGAGCTGAATATTCGGGCGCGCCTTGCGCAGCTTGCGGATAATCGCCTTGTACTCCAGTGCGGTGTGCGCGCGTTTCATCATGGTCAGGATGCGATCCGAACCACTCTGCACCGGCAGATGCAGGAAGCTGACCAGCTCCGGCGTGTCTTCGTACACCGCGATGATATCGTCGGTGAACTCGATAGGGTGGCTGGTGGTGAAGCGAATGCGATCGATGCCGTCGATGGCGGCCACCAGGCGCAGCAGTTCGGCGAACGAGCAGATATCGCCGTCATGCGTGGCGCCGCGGTAAGCGTTGACGTTTTGGCCGAGCAGGTTGACCTCGCGCACGCCCTGCGCCGCCAACTGGGCGATTTCGAACAGCACGTCGTCGCTCGGGCGGCTCACTTCTTCGCCGCGGGTGTAAGGCACCACGCAGAAAGTGCAGTATTTGTTGCAGCCTTCCATGATCGACACGAATGCGGTCGGGCCTTCGGCGCGCGGCTCCGGCAGGCGGTCGAACTTTTCGATCTCCGGGAAGCTGATATCGACCACCGGGCTGCGGGTGCCCTGAACGTGGTTGATCATTTCCGGCAGGCGGTGCAGGGTCTGCGGGCCGAATACCACGTCGACGCAGGGCGCGCGGCTGCGGATAAGCTCCCCTTCTTGCGAGGCCACGCAACCGCCGACCCCGATGATGACAGACGGGTTCTTTTCTTTCAGCAAGCGCCAGCGCCCCAGCATGGCGAAAACTTTCTCCTGCGCTTTTTCGCGGATCGAGCAGGTGTTCAGCAACAGCACGTCCGCTTCTTCGGCGTTGTCGGTCCACTCGAAGCCGTGCGTGCTGTTCAACAGGTCGGCCATTTTCGATGAATCGTACTCATTCATCTGGCAGCCCCAGGTTTTGATATGTAGTTTTTTCGTCATTGACTTGCCATTACTCAGTGCGGAGCGAAAGTTGCGTTACGCGACATGCAGGGCGCGTATTGTAATCATTTGCCGCCGTTGTGACCAGCGCGGGGGAAAATGGCACGCAACCTGAAGCCGAAGCGAAAATCCGGTACACTGCGCAAAACGCCATCCTGGGTGGGATGGCGAGCATTCACACAGAAAACATAGCCAATATGAAGACATCTCAAAATCGGTATGACGCGGTGGTGGTGGGCGGCGGCATGGTCGGCGCGGCGGCGGCCCTCGGGCTGGCGCAGGCGGGCTGGTCGGTGGCGTTGCTGGAACATCAGGCGCCGCAGGCGTTCGAGGCGCAAAGCCCGCCGGACCTGCGCATTTCCGCTATCGGCTGCACCTCGGTGGGGCTGCTGAAACAGCTCGGCGCCTGGCCGGCCGTGACGGCGATGCGCACGGCGCCGTATCGCCGGCTGGAGACCTGGGAATGGGCATCGTCGCGGGTGGCGTTCGACGCGGTGTCCCTGGGGCTGCCGGAGCTGGGCTTTATGGTGGAAAACCGTATTCTGCAGCTGGCGCTGTGGCAGCAGTTCGCGCAGTGCGCCAATCTGACGTTGCTGTGCCCCGCCAGGCTGCAATCGCTGCAGCGGGCGGACAAGGCCTGGCAGTTGACGCTGGACAGCGGTGAAACGCTGCAGGCGCGGCTGGTTATCGGCGCCGATGGTGCCAACTCGCAGGTGCGCAAGCTGGCGGCGATCGGCACCAACGGTTGGCAGTATCGTCAGGCATGCATGTTGATCACCGTCGATACCGGCACGCCGCAGCAGGATGTGACCTGGCAGCGCTTCTTCCCGTCCGGGCCGCGCGCCTTCCTGCCGCTGTACGACAGCTGGGCATCGCTGGTGTGGTATGACAGCCCGCAGCGCATTCGCCAACTGCAGGCGATGCCGCCGGCGCAGCTGGAGCGCGAGATCGCCGCCGCTTTTCCAGCGCGACTGGGCCCGGTCAAGGTGCACGCCGCCGGATCGTTCCCGTTGACGCGGCGTCATGCGCAGCGTTACGTGCTGCCGGGGCTGGCGCTGCTGGGGGATGCCGCGCATACCATCAACCCGCTGGCCGGGCAGGGCGTCAATCTGGGGTATCGTGATGTGGATGCCTTGTTGAATGTGTTGAGCGAGGCGCGGGATCAGGGAGAGGACTGGAGCAGCGAGGCGGTGCTGTTGCGTTATCAGCGTCGCCGTCGCACCGACAATCTGCTGATGCAGAGCGGCATGGATCTGTTTTATACCGCCTTCAGCAATAACCTGGCGCCGCTGAACGTGGCGCGCAATCTGGCGCTGATGGCCGCGCAGCGGGCGGGCAAGCTGAAAGAGCATGCGTTGAAGTACGCGTTGGGATTGTAACCGGTAGGGCTCAGCGGCGGCTGGGCCCGTTAGGATTGGCTGAACGCCAGACAGCAAAAAGCCCGCCGAAGCGGGCTTTTCTAAATATGGCTGGGGTGCCAGGATTCGAACCTGGGTATGCTGGTATCAGAAACCAGAGCCTTACCGCTTGGCGACACCCCAATTATGGTGGCTACGACGGGATTTGAACCTGTGACCCCATCATTATGAGTGATGTGCTCTAACCAGCTGAGCTACGTAGCCGATGTTACTTTTTACTTCTTTGATTTGCAAGCAGTTTGTTATGGCTGGGGTACCTGGATTCGAACCAGGGAATGCCGGTATCAAAAACCGGTGCCTTACCGCTTGGCGATACCCCACCTGCAAACAAATCTTATGTTGAAACCCCGTTCCCGAAAGAATATGGCTGGGGTACCTGGATTCGAACCAGGGAATGCCGGTATCAAAAACCGGTGCCTTACCGCTTGGCGATACCCCATCAACATACTGCGCCGACGATGAAGAGAAATGGTGCGGGAGGCGAGACTTGAACTCGCACACCTTGCGGCGCCAGAACCTAAATCTGGTGCGTCTACCAATTTCGCCACTCCCGCAAATGCAAAAAAGAGATGGTGGCTACGACGGGATTCGAACCTGTGACCCCATCATTATGAGTGATGTGCTCTAACCAGCTGAGCTACGTAGCCCTCTTTTTTTGCTTTGCCTTCATCGGCGTTGCGGGGCGCATTATGCGTATATGACCGATTTGCGTCAACAAGTTTTTTCCCGAAAAAGCGCCCGGAAGCGCCGTTTGTCTGGGTTGTGAACATTATGGCGATAAAATCGGCAATTCAGGCAGTTGGCGGAGGAAAAAGGCAACAAAAAGGCGGGCCAAAAGGCCCGCCCCAAGGGAAAACGCCGCGCGATTATTTATAGGCGGCCTGATGCACGCCGACGGCGCGGCCGGAAGGATCGTCCATCTTCTTGAACGATTCGTCCCATTCGATGGCCTTGGCGGACGAGCAGGCGACGGACGGGCCGCCCGGCACGCATTCGGCGGCGCTCGGCAGCGGGAACAGCTCCTCGAAGATTTCGCGGTACAGGTAGCCTTCTTTAGAGGTCGGCGTGTTGTACGGGAAGCGGAAACGCGCGGTTTCGAGCTGTTGATCGCTGATTTGCTGCGCAGCGACCTCTTTTAGCGTGTCGATCCAACTGTAGCCAACGCCGTCGGAGAACTGCTCTTTCTGGCGCCAGGCCACGCTGGCCGGCAAATAGGACTCGAAACATTCGCGAACGATGTGTTTTTCCATTTTGCCGTTGCCGCACATTTTATCTTTCGGGTTGATGCGCATCGCCACGTCGAGGAATTTCTTGTCCAGGAACGGCACGCGGGCTTCGACGCCCCAGGCGGACATCGCCTTGTTGGCGCGCGCGCAGTCGAACATGTGCAGCGCCAGCAGTTTACGCACGGTCTCTTCGTGGAATTCGCGGGCGTCCGGCGCCTTATGGAAGTACAGGTAGCCGCCGAACACTTCGTCCGCGCCTTCGCCGGAGAGCACCATCTTGATGCCCATCGCCTTGATTTTGCGCGACATCAGGTACATCGGCGTCGAGGCGCGAATGGTGGTGACGTCGTAGGTTTCGATGTGATAAATCACGTCGCGGATGGCGTCCAGGCCTTCCTGCACGGTGAAGTGGATTTCATGGTGCACGGTGCCCAGATGGTTGGCCACCTCTTGCGCGGCGCGCAGATCCGGCGAGCCTTCCAGGCCGACGGCGAAGGAGTGCAGCTGCGGCCACCAGGCCTCGCTGCGTTCCTGATCCTCCACGCGGCGCGCGGCGTATTTCTTGGTGATCGCCGAGATGACCGAGGAATCCAGCCCGCCCGACAGCAGCACGCCGTAGGGCACGTCGGACATCAGGTGGCTTTTCACCGACTCTTCCAGCGCGGTGCGCAGGGCGGCGGCGTCGGTCACGTTGTCCTTGACGCTGTCGTAATCGAACCAGTCGCGGCGATAATATTCACGGATCTCACCGTCCTGGCTCCACAGATAGCTGCCGGCCGGGAATTCCTTGATGGTGCGGCACACCGGCACCAGCGCTTTCATTTCCGAGGCGACGTACAGGTTGCCGTGCTCGTCGTGGCCCATGTACAGCGGAATGATGCCCAGGTGATCGCGGCCGATCAGGTAGGCGTCTTTTTCGGTGTCATACAGGGCGAAGGCGAACATGCCTTGCAGATCGTCGAGGAAGTCCGGGCCTTTCTCCTGGTACAGCGCCAGGATCACTTCACAGTCGGAACCGGTCTGGAACGCGTAGCGGTCGCTCAGCCGTTGGCGCAGCGTCTGATGGTTGTAAATTTCGCCGTTGACCGCCAGAACGTGGGTGTGCGCAGCGTTGTACAGCGGTTGAGCGCCGTTGTTGACGTCGACGATCGACAGGCGTTCGTGAGCCAGAATGGCTTTGTCGCTGGCGTAAACGCCGGACCAATCCGGGCCGCGGTGGCGCATCAGACGTGACAGCTCCAGTGCTTTCTTACGCAGTTCAACGGGATCGGACTTCAGATCGAGCACACCGAAAATAGAACACATACAACTCTCCTAACGGGCTTTTATGACTGTGATGTTGTTTTTTACTCTTATGGGCAGCATTGCCGATTTATCAGCGATAACCCGGTTTTGCTGCGCTGTGGTTATGAAAATGCGCCAAAAGCTGCGGGAGATGCAAGCGTTTTAGCCATGCGTTGAGAAATAGTTGTTTGCTTAGGTGCGGTTTTTAACGGATATTCAGTTATCGGCGTGAAAAATTATCGATTATGCAATTTTTAGCGTGATGGCGAGATTGCCGGCCAGTTTGACCGGCAATCGATTAGCGATTAGGCGATGAGCTGCCACAGGGTGAAGGCGGCGTCCGGCGTCCAGCCGGCGTTGGAAGTGTGCGCCTGGATACAGGTGTATTTCTTGCCTTTATAGCTCACCACGTCGCCGGCTTTGTAGCTGCGGTTGTTCTGCCACTCGGGCGCACCCGGATCGGGCGGCGTGCCGTCGTTGGCGGTTTTGACCGCCAGCGCGCTGCTCGGCAGCGAGGTATTGCCCTGGCTGTCGGTTGCGGCAACGAAGTAGCTGTACTGGGTGGCCGGGGTCAGGCCGCTGTCGGTCAGCGACAGGCCGGCGGTCTGGCCGATCGGGTTGCCGTTGCGGTAGACGGTGTAGCTGGCGATCGGTAACGCGCCGGTGGCGGCGGCCCAGCTCAGTTTCAGCGAGGTGGCGCCCAGCTCGGCGACCGTCAGCGCCGTCGGCGCATTAGGCTTTCCCGGCGGCGGGGTGACGCCGCCCTGAATCAGCGGCGCATAGCGGGTTTTGAATTCCCAGTTGTAGGCCACGCCGGCTTTGCTCTTGCCGTTGTCCCAGTTGATCGACCAGGTCATCAGGCCCTTGATCGACAGGTTTTTGGCGTCAAGACGCGCGAAGGCGTTATACACCGCCTGTTTGTCGATCACGTAGCCGGTGGCGGCGGCATCGTTGTTGCTCGGCAGGCCGATAACGAATTTCGCCGCCGGGATTTTCGCATAGCCGCGGGTGCCGGTGACCAGGCTTTCCGTCAGATAGTAGAGGAAGTCCTCTTTCATGGCGTCGTTATTCTGCGTGATCCAGGCGTTGAGTTCATCCACCCAAATACCGTCGCCGCCCTGGTTGTAATATTGCGGCGCAATAAAGTCGTAATAGCCTTCAAGGGTGTTGATATAATCCAGATAGGTGCCGTTGGTGCGCAAATACGGGAATTCCGGCGCCATGCTGATAATAAAGTTTTTCCCCTGCGCGGCGTAATGGTCTTTTACTTTTTTCAATGCCGCAGGCAAGACGGTTTTATTATTGGCGGCGCCGATCGCCGCCTGTTCCAGATCGATATCCAGGCCGTCGAAGCCATAGACTTCCACCAGGCGAATAATCTCGTCTTTCAGCTTGTCTTCGTCGCCGGTCTTCAGCTCGATATGCGCGTCTGCGCCGCCGAGGGAGATCAGCACCGCGCGGCCCTGGCTGTTCAGCACGCCCACCTGGCGGCGAAACTCGGCGTCGGACAGGTTGTAAGGTTTGAAGGTCGGGATGCCCTGGCCTTTCATAAAGGCGACGGCCACTACGTTGTACTCGGCGGGAATGTCGGTCAGATTCATATTGGCGAACTGGCCTTGTTGATAACCGTCACTGGCGCCGGCGGCCCAGTTGTGCCAGAAACCCATCAGGATCTTTTTATTGGCGATAGATGGCATAATGGCCGCGTCATCGGCGGCGACGGCATTAATAATGTTATTTGTGCTCATGGTGGCCTCATTCATTAGGGGGGAGAGTTTTTCGCTCGCCGGCAATATCAGCTATTGGCGGGGCGTAAACTTATAATGAGGATTTTTAGCGCAGGCAGGCTGAAACCTTTTGCGGCCATGAACGAATTAAATTCAAACTGCGGTCAGGAAGAGGGAAATAATGGCGGCCGGGCAGCCGCCATCGATGGATCAGAAGATGGTGATATCGGCGACGGAAGGGTAGACGTAGCTCGGGCGGAACGGCATGGTTTCGATGTCGCTCAGCGTGGAGACGCCGGACAGCACCAGCACGGTTTCCAGGCCGGCCTGGAAGCCCGCCAGAATGTCGGTGCGCAGGTTGTCGCCGACGATCACCGTCTCTTCCGAGTGCGCCTGCATTTTGTTCAGTGCGGCGCGAATGATCCACGGGCTGGGCTTGCCGACATAAAACGGCTTGCGGCCGGTGATCTTCTCGATGGGCGCGCACAGGGCGCCGCAGGCCGGCGAGAAGCCGTGGCCGTGGCTATCCGGATTGGTCGCGATAAAGCGCGCGCCGTTACTGACGAAGTAGGCGGCTTTGTGCATCATGTCCCAGTTGTAAGAGCGAGTTTCACCGACGATCACAAAATCCGGGTTGATGTCGGTGATGGTGAAACCGGCTTTGTACAGCTCATGGATCAGCGCGCCTTCGCCGACCACATAGGCTTTTTTGCCTTCCTGACGGCGCAGGAAGTCGGCGGTGGCCATCGCCGAGGTATAGAACGCGCTCTCCGGCACTTCCAGCCCGGCGGCGGCGAAGCGGTTCGCCAGATCCTGTGCGGTCTGTGACGGGTAGTTGGTCAGCACCACCAGCGGCATGCCTTGTTCCTGGATGCGCGCCAGGAACAGATCGGCGCCGGGCACCGGCGTATTGTCATGCAGCAGCACGCCGTCGATATCGCATATAACGTTTTTGATTTTCATTTGTCGCTGTTTCTCATGATTACGGCAGGCAAGAAGTGACGATAACACACCTGCCAGAAGCGGCGGATCAGCTTTCCAGCAATCGCTGCAAGAGCACGCCGTTGAGCATCGCGCGTTTGGCCAGGGCGAAAGCGCCGATCGCCGAGCGATGATTGAGTTCGGAGGTCACCACCGGCAGATTTTTGCGGAAGTCCTTCAGCACCTGGGTATTGATGCAGCTTTGGATCGCCGGCAGCAGCACCTTGTCCGCTTCGGTGATCTCACCGGCGATCACCACCTTCTGCGGATTGAACAGGTTGATGGCGATGGCCACCGCCTTGCCCAGATAGCGGCCGACGTGTTCGATCACTTCGCTGGCCAGCAGATCGCCGCGGTTGGCGGCCTTGCAGATGGCGTTGATGCCGCAGTCTTCCAGCGTCAGTTTGCTCGGGTAGCCCTGGCTCAGCAGCTGGCGCACGCGCTGTTCGATCGCCGCGTTGGCGGCCACCGTTTCCAGGCAGCCGAAGTTGCCGCAGTGGCAGCGTTCGCCGAGCGGATCGATCTGGATATGGCCAATCTCGCCGACGTTGCCGTTGTTGCCGAGAAAAATCTGCCCGTTGACGATGATGCCGGCGCCGGTGCCGCGGTGCAGGCGCACCAGAATCGAGTCTTCACAGTCGCGGGTGGCGCCGAAGTAGTGCTCCGCCAGCGCCAGGCTGCGGATATCGTGGCCGACGAAGCTGGTGACGTTAAAGCGCTGCTGCAGGTTGTCTACCAGCGCCCAGTTGCTGACGCTGATGTGCGGCATATAGCGCACCACGCCCAGCGCCGGATCCACCAGGCCGGGCAGGATCACCGCGATGGCGATCAGCTCGCGCAGGCGGCGCTGGTTCGCTTCGATGAATTGAGTGATGGCGGCGAACAGCGCATTCTCCAGCGTTTCCTGGGTGCGTTCCGGCAGCGGATAGTGTTCTTCACTGAGCGATTTACCGCTCATGTCATACAGCGTGATGGTGGCGTCGTGGCGGCCGAGGCGCACCGCGACGGTATGGAAATGACGGGTTTCCGACACGATGGAGATCGCGCGGCGGCCGCCGGTGGAGGCTTGCTGATCGACTTCTTTGATCAACCCGCGCTCCAGCAGCTGGCGAGTAATCTTAGTGACGCTGGCGGGGGCGAGCTGGCTGAGTTCGGCGATTTGAATGCGCGAGATCGGGCCCTGTTGGTCGATCAGGCGATAAACTGCCGCGCCGTTAAGTTGTTTGACTAAGTCAACGTTCCCTATTTGTGCTTGTCCGCCAGTGCTCATCAATAATGTTACTCGCTGTTCATTGAATTAAACCTCGTTACCGTTAACGAGCGTTTTGGTGATCTTGAAATCACGGGTGAAGGCGGTCAGGTTAGCCACCTTGCCGGCTTCGAGGGTGCCCAGGCGGTGATCGACGCCGATCGCGCGCGCCGGGTACAGCGTCGCCATGCGCAGCGCTTCGTCCAGCGCGATGCCGATATGCTCGACGCTGTTTTGCACCGCTTCGATCATGGTCAGCGCGGAACCGCTCAGGGTGCCGTTCTCATCCACGCACAGCCCATCCCGATAGTATATTGTTTTACCGGCGAAAATAAATTGGTCAATATCTGCACCCGCCGGTGCGGTCGCGTCGGTGACCAAGACCAATTTATCACCTTTCAGGCGTTTGGCGTTACGGATACTCGCCCAGGCTACGTGATGGCCGTCGGCGATGATGCCGGTATAGACCTCCGGCGTATCGAAGATAGCCCCCATCAGCCCCGGTTCGCGGCCGGTGATATACGGCATGGCGTTGTACAGGTGGGTGGCGAAGCTGATGCCGGCGGCGAAGCCGGTGCGCGCCTGATCGTAGGTGGCGTTCGAGTGGCCGGCGGAGACCACGATGCCGGCCTCGGTCAGCTGCTTGATAAAGTGCGGCTCAACCATTTCCGGCGCCAGCGTCACCTTGGTGATCACGTCGGCGTTGGCGCACAGGTAATCGATCATGTCTTGGGACGGCTTGCGAATGAACGCCGGGTTGTGGGTGCCTTTTTTCACCGGGCTGAGGTACGGCCCTTCCAGGTGCAGGCCCAACGCCTGGTTTTGGTGCTTTTTCAGATAAGCGCGCATCACGTCGACGCTGTGCTTCATGAATTCGTCGCTGCTGGTGATCAGCGTCGGCAGATAGCTGGTGCAGCCGGATTTCTCGTTGGCGCGCTGCATGATCTCCAGCGTTTCTTCCGAGATGGCTTCCAGCGAATCGTTGAACTGGACGCCGCCGCAGCCGTTCAGCTGCACGTCGATAAGCCCGGGGGCCAGGATGGCGCCACCCAGGTCGCGCGTTTCGATGCCGGCGGGCAATTCAGCCACCGGGCAGACTTTCTCAATCAGCCCATCAGCGATAATGACTGCATGGTCATCAAGTACGTCGTGGCCGGTATAGATTCGGCCGTGGGTTAAAGCGAACATCGTAGCCCCCTGCAAAGATTAAAGACTTTTCACGCTTTCCGCTTCTAACTCGCGGAAATATTTGACGGTTTTGACTTTCAGTTCCATGGTGGCCGGTTCGTCGCACACCACCACCGCTTTGGCGTGCAGCTGCAGGCAGCTGATGGTCCACATGTGGTTGATGTTGCCTTCCACAGCGGCTTCCAGCGCCTGCGCCTTGGCGTGGCCGGTCACCAGGATCATCACCTCTTCCGCGTCCAGCAGCGTACCCACGCCGACGGTCAGCGCATATTTCGGCACCAGGCTGACGTCGCCGCCGAAGAAGCGCGAGTTGGCGATGCGGGTGTCTTCGGTCAGCGTTTTGATGCGGGTGCGCGAAGCCAGGGACGAAGCCGGCTCGTTGAACGCGATATGGCCGTCGATACCCACGCCGCCCATGAACAGGTTAATTTTGCCGTAAGACTTGATCTTCTCTTCGTACTGGCGGCACTCGGCGTCGACATCCGCGGCGTTGCCGTTCAGCAGATTGATATTTTCACGAGGAATATCAATGTGGTCAAAGAAGTTGCGGTACATGAAGGTGTGGTAGCTTTCCGGGTGTTCCTGCGGCAGGCCAACGTACTCGTCCATGTTGAAAGTCACAACATGCTTAAAGCTTACTTCACCTGCTTTGTGCATCGCAATCAGATGTTTGTAGGCTTCCAGCGGCGTGCCGCCGGTAGGCAGGCCGAGTACAAACGGGCGCTCTGCGGTTGGCTTGAATGCGTTGATGCGTTGAACGATATGACGCGCGGCCCATTTGCCGACTTGTGCGGTATCTTTCAGTGGGATAAGTCTCATCTAACACCTCTTGGGATAAGTAAACTAAAGCTATACTGTACGGGCCTGCGGGAGTCCTAAGCGTAACCCAGCTTTATGATTCTCGCGTGAATCGTCCGTTCGGTTGATTTTTTGAATGATAAAATAAGTTTTGTGTGATGGCCAGCAATCTGGGAGGTGAAGACTACTTTTTGGTGATATTTATCACAAAAAGGGAGGTTTTAATTTGCGATACAAAATAAATTTTTTACACTCGGCATGAGTGATACGTGCCAAGCATTGTTTCTAAAAAGGTAGTGAGAGCTTCAAATAAACTACTAATAGGGTCCGTCCGCGGACAACATAGGGGGAAAAGGTGAACATTCTTAGTTATTTGCAAAAGGTGGGACGGGCGCTGATGGTGCCGGTCGCCACGCTGCCCGCCGCCGCCATCTTGATGGGCGTCGGGTACTGGATTGACCCTGTTGGTTGGGGCGGCGACAACGCTTTCGCTGCCTTATTGATTAAGTCTGGCTCTGCGATTATCGATCATATGGCGGTGTTGTTCGCCGTTGGTGTCGCCTACGGAATGTCCAAAGACAAGGACGGCTCTGCCGCACTGACCGGCTTCGTCGGTTTCCTGGTGCTGACTACCCTCTGTTCACCGGCCGCCGTGTCGATGATTCAGAAGATCCCGCTCGATCAGGTGCCTGCCGCGTTCGGCAAGATTGAGAACCAGTTCGTTGGTATTCTGGTGGGTATCATCTCCGCCGAAGTGTACAACCGCTTCAGCGGCGTTGAGCTGCCTAAGGCGCTGTCGTTCTTCAGCGGCCGCCGTTTGGTGCCGATCCTCATTTCCTTCCTGATGATCCTGGTCGCTTACATCCTGATGTTCGTCTGGCCTGTCGTGTTCGGCGCTCTGGTGAGCTTCGGCGAACACATCCAAAAATTGGGCTCCGTCGGCGCGGGCATCTATGCCTTCTTCAACCGCCTGCTGATCCCGGTCGGCTTGCACCACGCGCTGAACTCGGTGTTCTGGTTCGACGTGGCCGGCATCAACGATATCCCTAACTTCCTCGGCGGCCAGCAGTCGATTGATGCGGGCAAAGCGGTTGTTGGCATCACCGGCCGTTATCAGGCGGGCTTCTTCCCGATCATGATGTTCGGTCTGCCGGGCGCGGCGCTGGCCATCTATCACTGCGCGCGTCCTGAGAATAAGGCGAAGGTTCTGGGGATCATGATGGCAGGGGCATTCGCTGCCTTCTTTACCGGCATCACCGAACCGCTGGAGTTCTCCTTCATGTTCGTGGCGCCGGTGCTGTACGTGATCCACGCCGTACTGACCGGTATCTCGGTGTTCATCGCCGCTAACATGCATTGGATTTCAGGCTTCGGTTTCAGCGCCGGCCTGGTGGATATGATGCTGTGGGTGCGTAACCCGCTGGCGACCCACTGGTATATGCTGATCCCGCAGGGCCTGGTGTTCTTCGTTATCTACTATGTGGTGTTCCGCTTCACCATCAACAAGTTCAACTTGATGACCCCGGGCCGCGAGCTGGCGGTTGCCGGTGACGAAACCGACGGTTATGACGTCAACGTCAACAGCAGCGCCGGTAAAGACGAGAATGAAACCACCACGCTGGCCCGTCGCTACGTCGGCGCGATCGGCGGCTCCGACAACCTGACCGGCATCGACGCCTGCATCACCCGACTGCGTTTGAACGTGAAGGACTCTGCGCTGGTGAACGACGCATTGGCGAAGCGCCTCGGCGCGTCGGGCGTTATCCGTCTGAACAAGCAAAGCGTGCAAGTGATCGTCGGCACCCGTGCCGAGCTGATTGCCAGCGCAATGCGCAACGTAATTGCGGCCGGCCCGGTGGCGGCTGCGGCGGCTCCGGCGGCGGCTCCTGCTGCGGAAGCCAAACCGCAGGCGGTGCCGAACGCACCGAAAGCCGCGTTTGAAACGCTGGTGGCGCCGGTAACCGGTGAAGTGGTGGCGCTCGATCAGGTGCCGGACGAAGCCTTCGCCAGCAAGGCGGTAGGCGACGGCCTGGCGATTCGCCCGACCGACAACATCGTCGTGTCGCCGGCTGACGGCACCGTGGTGAAAATCTTCAATACCAACCACGCCTTCTGCCTGGAAACCGACAAGGGCGCTGAGATTGTGGTGCACATGGGGATCGACACCGTCGCGCTGGAAGGCCAGGGCTTCAAACGCCTGGTGGAAGAGGGCGCGGAAGTGAAAGCCGGTCAACCGATTCTGGAACTGGATCTGGATTACCTGAACGCCAATGCGCGTTCGATGATAAGCCCGGTGGTAGTCAGCAACTCTGACGACTATGCCGGCCTGGCGGCGCTGGCCAGCGGCTCTGTGGTCGCCGGTCAGACCAAGCTGTACGAGATCCAGAAATAAGGCTGTTTTTACCTGAGTAGTACCCGGGGCCGGTCACGCATCATGGCGGAGTTTGCCCCGACTTGGCGGGAAGAGAGCGATCTCTTCCCGCTTTTTTTATCCCATTTCGCTCCACGGCGGTGCGCTGCGCGCCGATGGTGCAATATGCCGCATTTTTCGTGAAACAAACGGTTGTTTCCAGACGTGGCTTGTTGGATCATAGGCGGTTATGTGTAGCGCTTTGCATTGAGGAACAGTGAAATGAGTGAGGCTGAAGCCCGCCCAACCAATTTTATCCGTCAGATCGTCGATGAAGATCTGGCGTCGGGGAAACACACGTCGGTACATACCCGTTTCCCGCCGGAGCCTAACGGTTATCTGCATATCGGCCACGCCAAGTCCATCTGCCTGAACTTCGGCATCGCCAAGGACTATCAGGGCCAGTGCAACCTGCGTTTCGATGACACCAACCCGGTGAAAGAAGACATCGAGTTCGTGGAGTCAATCAAGCACGACGTGGAGTGGCTGGGCTTTGAGTGGAGCGGCAACGTTCATTACTCCTCAGACTATTTCGATCAGCTGCACCAGTATGCGGTTGAGCTGATTACCAAGGGGCTGGCCTACGTCGATGAGCTGTCGCCGGAGCAGATCCGTGAATATCGCGGCACCCTGACCGCGCCGGGCAAAGACAGCCCGTACCGCGACCGCAGCGTGGAAGAGAACCTGGCGCTGTTCGAGAAGATGCGCAACGGCGAGTTCGCCGAAGGCGCCGCCTGCCTGCGCGCCAAGATCGATATGGCTTCGCCGTTTATCGTGATGCGCGATCCGGTGCTGTACCGCATCAAGTTTGCCGAACACCACCAGACCGGCAACAAATGGTGCATCTACCCGATGTATGATTTCACCCACTGCATTTCCGATGCGCTGGAAGGGATCACCCATTCGCTGTGCACCCTGGAGTTCCAGGATAACCGCCGTCTGTATGACTGGGTGCTGGATAACATCACCATTCCTTGCCACCCGCGGCAGTACGAGTTTTCGCGTCTGAACCTCGAATACGCCATCATGTCGAAGCGCAAGCTGCACCAACTGGTGGCCGAGAAGATCGTCGAAGGTTGGGATGACCCGCGCATGCCGACCGTCTCCGGTCTGCGCCGCCGCGGTTATACCGCCGCCTCGATTCGCGAGTTCTGCCTGCGCATCGGCGTGACCAAGCAAGACAACAACGTCGAGATGGTGGCGTTGGAATCCTGCATTCGCGACGATCTGAACGAGAACGCCCCGCGCGCCATGGCGGTGCTGGATCCGGTGAAAATCGTCATCGAGAACATGGGCGACGCGGTGGAAATGGTCACCATGCCTAACCACCCGAACAAGCCGGAAATGGGCAGCCGCGATGTGCCGTTCAGCCGTGAGATCTATATCGATCGCGCCGACTTCCGCGAAGAAGCCAACAAGCAGTACAAGCGTCTGGTGCTGGGTAAGGAAGTGCGTCTGCGCAATGCGTACGTGATCAAGGCCGAGCGCGTCGAGAAGGACGAAGCGGGCGAGATCACCACCATCTTCTGCAGCTACGATGCGGAAACGCTGAGCAAAGATCCTGCCGACGGCCGCAAGGTGAAGGGCGTGATCCACTGGGTGTCCGCGGCGCACGCGCTGCCGGCGGAAATTCGCCTATACGATCGCCTGTTCAGCGTGCCTAACCCGGGCGCGGCGGAGGATTTCCTCTCCACCATCAACCCGGAATCGCTGGTCATCAAGCACGGTTTCGTCGAGCCGAGTCTGGCGGCCGCCCAGCCGGAGAAGGCCTACCAGTTCGAGCGTGAAGGCTACTTCTGTGCCGACAATCGTTACTCGTCGGCCGAGCATCTGGTGTTTAACCGCACCGTTGGTCTGCGTGATACCTGGGCGAAAATCGAAGGCTAATCTTATTCGCCTTGGAAATTAATGAATCAGCGCGGCTTAGGCCGCGCTTTTTTTATGTCTGCCATCGAGCAAATCATCTATTCCTGCAGTGTTATTCCGGGCTGTGCTTAATTAACCGCGGTGCGTTAATCAATAAGTTTTCTGATATTGGGCTTAATAGTCTTAATTTTTACTTATATATTCGTGATGCGAATTAATTTCATTTGGAGAGCGCTCTCAATTTTTATTGTCTGAATGACGGATTTGGTCAGGCTGAAACCATTAATCGTCTCTGGTTGACCTTGTATCTCAATTTATTCTGATTTAATTGAATTTTTTATTCGACACCTTCCATGAACACCGGCGTAACAAAATCTCACTGATATGTGCTCCTTGTCATATTTTGACAAATCTCCCGCATTTTTCATTTGATAATTCGCGTCGCGAAAAATAGTCTGTCTGTAGCAATTAGTGCTGTGGGAATAACATCTCGTCGGCAATTTTTTTTACCCGTTCGGGTTTTTTATTGGCAGTCGTGCAGGGCAGTGGTGAACACAGGCGGCTGCAACTTTTAAGTTAAGTCAAAGAGGAATTTCACTATGGGTACGCACGGTGCTCAGCGTAAAACGCTGGCGCTCGCAGTCGCGGGCGCGCTGTTGGGAACAGGGTTTGCCATGGCGCCTGAGGCGAAAGCCGCAGGGTTTATCGATGATTCCACGCTGACCGGCGGCATCTATTACTGGCAACGTGAGCGTGACCGTAAAGATCTCAATCCGGACAGCAAGGATTACAACCAATACACCACCAACCTGTCGCACTCTACCGCCAACCTGAGCCTGGATTTCGCGTCGGGTTATGCCTGGGACATGTTCGGCTTGGATGTCGGCGCCTTTACCGCCATCGAACTGGCTGAATCCAGCGCCAGCGGTCACCCGAACGAAATAGCGTTCTCCTCGAAGAACCGTACCTACGACGAAGACTACTCCGGTGACAAAGGCGGTATCAGCCTGTACAAAGCCGCCGCCAAATTCAAATACGGCCCGGTCTGGGCGCGCGCCGGCTACATTCAGCCGAGCGGCCAAACCCTGCTGGCGCCGCACTGGAGCTTTATGCCGGGCACCTATCAAGGCGCCGAGGCCGGCGCCAAGTTCGACTACGGCGATGCCGGCGCGTTGAGCTTCTCCTACATGTGGGCCGACAAATACAAGGCGCCGTGGCATATCGAGGTGGACGACTTCCGCCAGAATGATAAGAAAACCCGCGTCTCCTATCTGCACTCGCTGGGCGCCAAGTACGATTTCAAAAACGATCTGGTGCTGGAAGCCGCTTTCGGCCAAGCCCAGGGCTACGTGAATCAGTACTTCACCAAGGCGTCTTACAAATTCGATCTGCTGGGCAACCCGCTGACCACCAGTTACCAGTTCTACGGCGCGGAAGACCGCATCAGCGACAAGAACGATCCGAACAGCATCTACGACGGCCTGGCCTGGCTGCAGGCGCTGACCTTCGGTTACACCACCGGCCAGTTCAACTGGCGTCTGGAAGGCACCATGGTCAAGGCGGAAGGCAACCAGGGCTTCTTCCTGCAGCGTATGACCCCGACCTACGCCTCATCCAACGGCCGTCTGGACGTGTGGTGGGACAACCGCTCCGACTTTAACGCCAACGGCGAGAAAGCGGTGTACGCCGGCGTGATGTACGACCTCAGCAACTGGAACCTGCCGGGCATGGCGGTCGGCGGCTCCTACGTTTACGCCTGGGACGCCAAGCCGAGCACCAACCCAATCTACGATCAGAGCCAGCGCCTGAAAGAGAGCGCCTGGAGCCTGGACGCGATGTACACCATCCAGGAAGGGCGCGCCAAGGGCACCCTGATCAAGCTGCACTACACCCAGTATGACAACCACACCAACATCCCGAGCTGGGGCGGCGGTTACGGCAACATCTTCCAGGACGAGAAAGACGTCAAGTTCATGGTCATCGCGCCATTCACCATCTTCTGATGCGTTCCCCGGCCTCGCCGCCGGGGGCAGTTAAGGGAATTCAACGATGAAAAAAATCATGCTGATGTTGGCGGCCGCCGCGGCCTTGAGCGCCTGTGCGCAACCCGCCGCACCGCCGGAAGACGCCAAATTGAAGCAGGCTTACAGCGCCTGCATCAACACCGCCGAAGGTTCGCCGGAGCGTCTGCAGCCCTGCAAGGCGGTGTTGAACGTGCTGAAACAAGAGAAACAGCACCAGCAGTTCGCCGCGCAGGAAACGGTGCGGGTGATGGATTATCAGAACTGCATTATGGCGGTTCACAGCGGTAACGGTCAGGCTTATGACGCCAAGTGCGGCAAGCTGTGGCAAGAAATTCGCGATAACAATAATTAAGAAGGATGAGAAGATGAACGCATTCAAACTGAGCGCGCTTGCCGCCTTGACGGCAACGATGGGATTCCTGGGCGGTATGGGGAGCGCCATGGCCGATCAACAGCTGGTGGATCAACTGAGCCAGCTGAAGCTGAACGTGAAAATGCTGGATAACCGCGCCGGCGAAAACGGTGTGGATTGCGCGGCGCTGGGCGCTGACTGGGCCTCTTGCAACCGGGTGTTGTTCACCCTCAGCAACGACGGCCAGGCGATCGACGGCAAAGACTGGGTCATCTATTTCCACAGCCCGCGGCAGACCTTGCGGGTGGACAACGACCAGTTCAAGATCGCGCATCTGACCGGCGATCTGTACAAGCTGGAGCCGACCGCCAAATTCAGCGGTTTCCCGGCCGGTAAGGCGGTGGAAATCCCGGTGGTCGCCGAATACTGGCAGCTGTTCAGAAACGACTTCCTGCCGCGTTGGTATGCCACCTCCGGCGACGCCAAGCCGAAAATGCTGGCGAATACCGACACCGAAAACCTGGATCAGTTTGTGGCGCCGTTCACCGGCGACCAGTGGAAGCGCACCAAGGACGACAAAAACATTCTGATGACGCCGGCTTCGCGCTTTGTCAGCAATGCCGATCTGCAGACGCTGCCCGCCGGCGCGCTGCGCGGCCAGATCGTGCCGACGCCGATGCAGGTGAAGGTCCACGCACAGGACGCCGACCTGCGCAAAGGGGTGGCGCTGGATCTGAGCACGCTGGTCAAGCCGGCGGCGGACGTCGTCAACCAGCGTTTCGCGCTGCTGGGCGTGCCGGTTCAGACCAACGGTTACCCGATCAAGACCGATATCCAGCCGGGCAAGTTTAAAGGCGCGATGGCGGTATCGGGCGCCTATGAGCTGAAAATCGGCAAGAAAGAGGCGCGAGTGATCGGCTTCGATCAGGCCGGGGTGTTCTACGGGCTGCAGTCGATCCTGTCGTTAGTGCCGAGCGACGGCAGCGGCAAGATCGCCACGCTGGACGCCAGCGATGCGCCGCGCTTCCCGTATCGCGGCATTTTCCTCGACGTGGCGCGCAACTTCCATAAGAAGGACGCGGTGCTGCGTCTGCTGGATCAGATGGCGGCTTACAAGCTCAATAAATTCCACTTCCACCTGAGCGATGACGAAGGCTGGCGCATCGAGATCCCCGGCTTGCCTGAGTTGACGGAAGTCGGCGGCCAGCGCTGCCACGATCTGAGCGAAACCACCTGCCTGCTGCCGCAGTACGGCCAGGGGCCGGACGTCTACGGCGGCTTCTTCAGCCGTCAGGACTATATCGACATCATCAAATACGCCCAGGCGCGCCAGATTGAGGTGATCCCGGAGATCGACATGCCGGCGCACGCCCGCGCCGCGGTGGTTTCGATGGAAGCGCGCTATAAAAAGCTGCATGCCGCCGGCAAAGAGCAGGAGGCCAACGAATTCCGTCTGGTGGATCCGACCGATACCTCCAACACCACCTCCGTGCAGTTCTTTAACCGCCAGAGCTACCTGAACCCGTGCCTGGATTCCTCCCAGAGCTTTGTCGACAAGGTGATCGGCGAGATTGCCCAGATGCATAAAGAAGCCGGGCAGCCGATCAAGACCTGGCACTTTGGCGGCGATGAGGCGAAAAACATCCGCCTGGGCGCCGGCTATACCGACAAGGCGAAACCGGAACCGGGTAAAGGCATCATTGACCAGAGTAATGAAGACAAGCCGTGGGCCAAGTCGCAGGTGTGCCAGACGATGATCAAAGAGGGCAAAGTAGCCGACATGGAGCACCTGCCTAGCTACTTCGGCCAGGAGGTCAGCAAGCTGGTGAAGGCGCACGGCATCGACAGAATGCAGGCCTGGCAAGACGGCCTGAAAGACGCCGAAAGTTCGAAGGCGTTCGCCACCTCGCGCGTGGGCGTCAACTTCTGGGACACCCTGTATTGGGGCGGTTTCGACAGCGTTAACGACTGGGCCAATAAAGGGTATGAAGTGGTGGTCTCCAACCCGGACTACGTCTACATGGACTTCCCTTACGAGGTGAATCCGGACGAGCGCGGTTACTACTGGGGCACCCGCTTCAGCGACGAGCGCAAGGTGTTCAGCTTCGCGCCGGACAACATGCCGCAGAACGCGGAAACCTCGGTCGACCGCGACGGCAACCACTTCAACGCCAAAAGCGACAAGCCGTGGCCGGGCGCCTACGGTCTGTCCGCTCAGCTGTGGAGCGAAACCCAGCGCACCGATCCGCAGATGGAATACATGATCTTCCCGCGCGCGCTGTCGGTGGCGGAACGCGCCTGGCACCGCGCCGGTTGGGAGCAGGACTATCGCGCCGGCCGCGAATACAAAGGCGGGGAAACCCACTTTGTCGACACCAAGGCGCTGGAGAAAGACTGGCTGCGCTTCGCCAATATCCTGGGCCAACGAGAACTGGCCAAGCTGGACAAAGGCGGCGTCGCCTACCGTCTGCCGGTGCCGGGCGCCCGCGTGGCGGGCGGCAAGCTGGAGGCGAATATCGCGCTGCCGGGATTGGGCATCGAGTACTCCACCGACGGCGGCAAGCAGTGGCAGCGTTATGACGCCAAGGCCAAGCCGGCGGTATCGGGTGAGGTGCAGGTGCGTTCGGTCAGTCCGGACGGTAAACGTTACAGCCGCGCCGAGAAGGTCTAAGCCCGGCTCATCGGCCTGTCGTCATGGCGGCGGGCCGCTTAACGAAGGGGGAATGCGTTCGCCCCCGCGCGTGCCGGCGTGGGGCGGATGTTGAAGTGAGAGCAGTACGTGGAGTCGCAGTGCCGCTGCAATTGTAGTATTTCATGACATGATCTTCCCCCGGCTTGTCCGGGGATTTTTTTGCCCGTTGTACGGCGGGCATAAAAAAACCGCCCCAATGTGAGGCGGTTTTTCATAGCCGGTCAGGCTTATTTCTTGTCGTGCAGCGATTCGTCTTCGCGGCAGTCACCGGTTTCGCAGTGGCCGTACAGGTACAGACTGTGGTTGGTGAGCTTGATGCCGTGCTGCTTGGCGATATCACGCTGGCGCACTTCGATGGATTCATCACTGAATTCGATCACTTTGCCGCAGTCCAGGCAAATCAGGTGATCGTGGTGATGTTGTTGGGTCAGCTCGAACACGGACTTGCCGCCTTCGAAATTGTGACGTGTCACAATGCCCGCATCGTCAAACTGGTTCAGTACGCGATAAACCGTCGCCAGGCCGATCTCTTCGCCCATATCAATCAGTTTTTTGTACAAATCTTCCGCACTGACGTGATGGCATTCCGGATTTTGCAGTACTTCCAGGATTTTGAGTCGCGGAAGCGTGACTTTTAAGCCGGCCTTCTTCAATGCGATGTTGTTGTCGGTCATGCGAATTCAGTCCTGTTACTATGCTAATCAAGTTGAGGCGTACTCGCCTGTGGCATCGGTCGGCACAAAGAGTTAATGCGTCTCATTATAGAACCGGTTGTACTAAATGGAAACCGCCGGTTGTTAACAAAGATATAATTGCACTATTGCATGTTTTGCATGCAACGCCTTGATGGATGGGATAAACCGATATCTCAGTCTACCGTGACGGGGTGGGAAGTTACAAATCTGTAGCTTCTATCGCAGCAATCCCTGTTGCCGATGACGGCCCTGTCGGCACACTATGCACTTTACAGGGCCTTTGTTCAACCTTTCGCCAGTACCGGCGTTTAGCCGACGATATCGGCCAGGCTCAGCTCTTCGACGATCTGTTTGACCCAGGCGTCCACGCGCTCATTGGTCAGCTCCGGCTGACGGTCTTCGTCGATCGCCAGACCGATGAAGTGGTTGTCGTCCGCCAGGCCTTTGGATGCTTCGAAGTGGTAGCCTTTGGTCGGCCAGTGGCCCACGATGGCCGCGCCGCGCGGTTCGATGATGTCGCGGATGGTGCCCATCGCGTCACAGAAATATTCCGCGTAGTCTTCCTGGTCGCCGCAGCCGAACAGCGCCACCAGTTTGCCGTTGAAATCGACTTCTTCCAGCGTCGGGAAGAAATCATCCCAGTCACACTGCGCTTCACCGTAGTACCAGGTCGGGATACCCAGCAGCAGGATATCGAACCCTTCCAGGTCTTCTTTGCTGCTTTTGGCGATGTCATGCACTTCTGAGACATCGTCGCCAAACTGTTTCTGAAGAATTTTCTGGATCATTTTGGCAATGTTTTCGGTATTGCCAGTGTCGCTGCCAAAGAAAATGCCTACAGTAGCCATATCGCGTATAACCTTTAAATTCAATTAATTGCATTACTCGGCGCCGGCACTGCCGCCGATTAAAATGATGCCATGACAAGAGCCTTTCGCCATGGTGGCGGGCGCCGACAGGCGCAGTCTCTTACCGGTAAATGCGTATCATGCCAGAAAGTGGCGCCGGGGTTTTATCGCATTTATGCGATGCCGAAGGATGAAGAAAAGCGTGGTCGATCCGGCGTTGTCCTTAACGCCGCGCCGCGCGTGCGGCCGAAGAGATCAATGTTCCGGCTGTTCTTCCGCCAGTTGCGCCAACAGCATCTGCTCGATGAGTTCGCTGCGGCTGATGTTGCGCTGTTCCGCCAGTTTGTTCAGGGCGTCCACCGCATCCGCGTTGATTTTCAGCTCTACGCGCCGCAATCCGCGCACTTTATCGCGCCGTAACTGATTGCGCTTATTGATTCTAAGCTGTTCATCGCGGGAAAGCGGGTTGGTTTTCGGGCGCCCCGGACGGCGTTCATCTGCGAACAGATCCAGCGTCGTGCGATCCGTTTGTTCTTTTGCCATAGGTAGCGGTACTGCAAGGGAGTTTGCATCAAAAAGCGCTCGCACGCTTCCGGAGGCATCGATTAACACACTTCGGGCCAATAAACCCTAACCCAAATTTACCCCCGAACCGGCGTTCGCGAACGCGCTGGCGCGGCGGCAAAATTATAGCGCGCCATATTACCCCAGCAGATGGAGCGGCGACAATGCCTAACTGCGGGCTAAACGCGCTAAGCCGTTATCTTTAGCGCGTTTTTTCGCCAGATTAACGTATTTTTCAGGCTTCGCCGAGGAAACGGTGGATGGCGCGCAGCACCGCTTCCGGTTTTTCGGCGTGCACCCAATGGCCGGTGTCGGCGACGACGTGCGCGCGGGCCTGCGGGAACTGGCGGGCGATGTCTGCACGGTAGCTGTCCTGCACGTACGGCGACAGGCCGCCGCGAATGAACAGGGTCGGGTGTGGCCAGGCCGGGACTTCCTGCCAGCCGGTGATGTCTTCGTAGCGTTCGATCAGCACCGGCAGGTTGAAGCGCCATTCACCGTTATGGAAGGACTTCAGCAGGAACTGGATCACGCCTTCTTCCTGCAGGTAGTCGCGCATCAACTGGGCGGCCGCCTGGCGCTGGGTGATGCCGGCGGCGCTGACGGCCTTCAGCGCGGCGAAGATCTCGTCATGACGTCGGGTCTGGTAATCCACCGGCGCGACGTCGATGACGATCAGCCTGGCGATGCGCTCGGGCGCGATGGCGGTCAGCGCCATCGCCGCTTTGCCGCCCATCGAGTGGCCGATGACGATCGCTTTCTCCAGCTGCAGCTCGTCGAGCAGCGCCAGCAGATCCTGCGCCATGGCGGGGTAGTTCATGTCGTCGGCGCGCGGGGAGAGGCCATGGTTGCGCAGATCGACCTTGATCACACTGTGCTGTTTATGGAGATCGCGCGCCAGCACGCCCAGGTTGTCGAGATTGCCGAACAGGCCGTGGATCAGCAGCACCGGCAGCGCGTCTGACTCGGCGGCCAGCAGTTGATAATGTAATTTCATGGCGAAGTTCATACTGAGAGAGATTCAGATTAGGGTATCATGATTGAATCGCACGATGAATCATGCGGAATTTTCGCGGCGCGGGCTTGGCAGTGCCGGCTATAGGTATTAGTCTGCATTTGCCGTCCGGAGGCACATTGTTGTGTTCGCCCCAGCGCTTTTAACCTTATAATCCCATGGCTTGAATGCAGGATCTGGCTTCAGGTTCTAAGTAGAAAAAACAGTATTGGATAAAGATGAAAACTATTGAAGTCGACGAAGAGCTTTACCGTTATATTGCCAGCCACACGCAACACATCGGTGAAAGCGCGTCCGATATTTTACGCCGCATGTTGAAATTCACCGCCGGTCAGCCGGTGCGCGCGTTGCCTGCCACCAGTGCGTCGTCGTCCGTCGAACTGGAAAAAGCGGTGCCGGTTCAGCGCCCGCGCGATCGCGTACGCGCCGTGCGTGAACTGCTGCTGTCGGATGAATACGCCGAGCAGAACAAAGCGGTCAACCGTTTCATGCTGGTGCTGTCCACGCTGTACACCCTCGATGCCGCCGGTTTCGCCGCCGCCACCGAGGCGTTGACCGGCCGCACCCGCACCTATTTCGCCGGCGATCAGCAGACCCTGCTGGCCAACGGCACGCACACCAAGCCGAAGCATGTGCCGGGCACCCCTTACTGGGTGATCACCAATACCAATACCGGCCGCAAGCGCAGCATGATCGAACACATCATGCAGGCGATGCAGTTCCCGGCGGAACTGATCGAGAAAGTTTGCGGTACCGTCTAATTTAGCGAACAGCCCGTCATGATGGCCGTGCGCGACGTATTTGCCCGGTCACCGACAGGGATGAGGGAGATATGTCGATGGCGAATAATCCACGTGCCGGGCAGCCCGCCCGTCAAAGCGATCTGATCAACGTAGCCCAGCTGACGTCGCAGTACTATGTGCTGCAACCGGAAGCCGGCAATGCCGCACATGCGGTGAAGTTTGGCACTTCCGGCCACCGCGGCAGCGCGCAGCGCCACAGCTTCAATGAGGCGCACATCCTCGCCATCGCTCAGGCGATCGCCGAAGTTCGTCATCAGCAGGGCACCACCGGCCCGTGCTACGTGGGCAAAGACACCCATGCGCTGTCCGAGCCGGCCTTTATTTCCGTGCTGGAAGTGCTGACCGCCAACGGCGTCGATGTGATCGTGCAGGAAAACAACGGCTTCACGCCAACGCCGGCGGTATCGCACGCCATTCTGTGCCACAACCGCCGCGGCGGCGCGCAGGCTGACGGCATCGTCATTACGCCGTCCCACAACCCGCCGGAAGACGGCGGCATCAAGTATAACCCGCCGAACGGCGGCCCGGCTGACACCAACCTGACGTCGGTGATCGAAAAGCGCGCCAACGAACTGCTGGCGCAGCAGCTGAAAGGCGTTCAGCGCCAGTCGCTGGACAAGGCCTGGAACAGCGGCCACCTGCACGCCAAAGATTTGGTGCAGCCTTATGTCGAAGGGCTGGTTGACGTGGTCGACATGCCGGCCATTCAACGCGCCGGCCTGAAGCTGGGCGTGGATCCGCTCGGCGGCTCCGGCATCGCCTATTGGCAGCGGGTAGCGGAACACTACAAGCTGGATCTGACGCTGGTGAACGACTCCATCGATCAGACCTTCCGCTTCATGCACCTGGACCACGACGGCATCATCCGCATGGATTGCTCGTCCGAGTCGGCGATGGCCGGCCTGCTGGCGCTGCGCGACAAATTCGATCTGGCGTTCGCCAACGATCCGGATTACGACCGCCACGGCATCGTCACGCCGAAAGGCCTGATGAACCCGAACCACTATCTGGCGGTAGCCATCAACTACCTGTTCCAACATCGCCCGCAGTGGGGCGCCGATGTGGCGGTAGGTAAAACGCTGGTGTCCAGCGCGATGATCGACCGCGTGGTGGCTGACCTGGGCCGCAAGCTGGTGGAAGTGCCGGTCGGTTTCAAATGGTTCGTGGACGGCCTGTTCGACGGCAGCCTGGGCTTCGGCGGTGAAGAGAGCGCCGGGGCCTCGTTCCTGCGTTTCAACGGCCAGCCGTGGTCGACCGACAAAGACGGCATCATCATGTGCCTGCTGGCGGCTGAAATCACCGCGGTAACCGGTGAGAACCCGCAGCATCATTATGACGATCTGGCCAAGCGCTTCGGCGCGCCGAGCTACAACCGTATCCAGGCGCCGGCAACCCATGCGCAGAAAGCGGCGCTGTCCAAGCTGTCGCCGGAGATGGTCAAGGCCAGTACGCTGGGCGGGGATCCGATCACCGCACGTCTGACTGCGGCGCCGGGCAACGGCGCGTCGATCGGCGGCCTGAAAGTCATGACCGACAACGGCTGGTTCGCGGCCCGTCCTTCCGGCACCGAAGAGGCTTACAAGATCTACTGCGAGAGCTTCCTCGGGGCGGAACACCGCGAGAAGATTGAGCACGAAGCGGTCGAGATCGTCAGCGAAGTGCTGGCTTCCGCCAAGTAATCGCTTTTCTTGATGGATAAAAAGCGCTGTTTTTACAGCGCTTTTTTTATGCCTGCAATTTAGATATATCTTTTTCACGGCACGCGCTTGCGCATTTAGATATATCGATCTAGATTAGCGTTATCGACGCTGTTTAGATATATCTAAACAACCTCGTATTGATGTTCACTGTTAAAGCGAGGTATCACCCTATGTTTCATCGATTAGGTTTACACCGGCATCACCACCACCCTCATGCGTGCGAAGAGGGGCGCCGTCATCGCGGCGGGCGTCATCACTTCGGCGGCGAAGGCGAAGAGCACGGCCGAGGTGGGCGCGGCGGCCGGGGCGGGCGTCATCGTCTGTTCGAACACGGCGATCTGCGCCTGGTGTTGCTGGCACTGGTGGCGCGCAAGCCCAGCCACGGATACGAATTGATCAAGGCGATCGAGGAAGCCTCTTCCGGCCTGTATGTGCCGAGCCCGGGGGTGATTTACCCCACGCTGACGCTGCTGGAAGAACAGGATTTTCTCGAACCGCTCACCACCGGCAACGGCCGAAAAAGCTACCGCATCACCACGGCGGGTGAGGGCGAGCTGCAAAAGCATCAACAGGTGGTTGACATCATTCTGGCGCGTCTGGCGGGCGCCGGCCGCGAGCATCATCGGCACGGCAACCTGGCGGAAGGCATTTACGACGCCATGAACCGTCTGCGCAGCCTGCTGCGCGGCAACGTGATGCGCGCCGATCTCACGCCGCAGCAGGTGGAGCGCATCAACGCCGCGTTGCTGGCCGCCGTGGCGGCGATCGAAAGCGAAATGCACATTCAACCCACGCAGCAGGAGGAGAACTGATGCCCGGCCACCGTTTTAACATTACCGTTGAAGCCCTGAGCGACCGCCAGGGCAACCCCGTCGAGAAGGCACCGCTGAGTTTTGAGGTGACCAATCATGACGATATTCTCGAGATCGTCGAGCGCATTCGGGCGCGTGACGATCTGAACTTCGGCCCCGAGCAGAGCGCGGCCTTCGCCGTGGGGTTGAAACTGTTCTCCGAAGTGATGATCGAAAACCGCAAACACCCGGTGTTCGCTCCGCTGCGCGAGGCGTTTAAGGAATTTATGGTCGGATTGAAGAAAGGCCCGGCGGCGTAAAGGCGCGGCACACCGCGCTCGCCGGGGTTAAGGCATGAAACGGTAGCCGACGCCGGTTTCGGTCAGCAGGTGTTTGGGCCGGGCCGGATCGGCTTCGAGCTTCTGCCGCAAATGGCCCATGTAGATGCGCAGGTAGTGGCTGTGTTCCACGTAGTTCGGCCCCCAGACGTGGCTCAACAGCTGGCGTTGGGTAATCACCTTGCCGGCGTTGGCCAGCAGCTCCGCCAACAGGCGAAATTCTATCGGCGTCAGGTGCAGATCTTCGTCGTTGCGCAGCACCCGGCGATTCACCAGATCGACGGTGATCGCCGAAAAGCTCACCAGCGGGCTTTCCTGTTGGTTGGCGGAGTGGCGGCGCAGCGCGACCCGCACCCGCGCCAACAGCTCACCGATGCCGAACGGTTTGCTGAGATAGTCGTCGGCGCCGGCGTCCAGCGCGGCGATTTTATCCTCTTCGGCGTTGCGCGCCGACAGTACGATCACCGGAATGGCGCTCCACTGCCGCAGATCGCGGATGTAGCTCAGCCCGTCGCCATCCGGCAACCCCAAATCCAGGATGATCAGATCCGGTTTGCGCGTGCCGGCCTCAATCAGCCCGCGCTGCAGCGTTTCACTTTCAAACACCCGCAGGCCTTCGCTCTCCAGCGCGGTGCGCACGAAGCGGCGGATCTCTTTTTCATCTTCAACAATCAGAATGTTGGTTGGCGTTATGCTCACGTTTCCCCTGCGTTGATTACAGATCGAAGGCGTCGCCGTCGATCTCGGGCGGTTTTTCCAGCGGCAGCACGAAGCGGAAGCTGGCGCCGCCGTTGGCGCCGTTTTCCGCCCAGATGCGGCCATCATGCACTTCAATAATGGCACGACAAATCGCTAACCCCAAGCCTACGCCGGGGATCGCCGACTCTTTATTGCCGCGTGAAAACTTGTCGAAAATCAGCTGCAGCTGATCGGCGGGGATGCCGGGGCCGTTATCCCAGACCTCGACTTCCAGCCACTCGGGCAGCGTGCGGGCGCGAATGCCGATGGCGGCCT
The DNA here is from genome assembly GCF_048684565.1 of Serratia sp. BNK-33-b. Taxonomy (NCBI): domain Bacteria; kingdom Pseudomonadati; phylum Pseudomonadota; class Gammaproteobacteria; order Enterobacterales; family Yersiniaceae; genus Serratia; species Serratia sp. BNK-33-b. The sequence continues at coordinate 3,652,638 of NZ_JBLQTZ010000001.1, read as the reverse complement.
CGGCGCCGGCGTATTTATTGGCGTTTTCCAACAGGTTGGTGAACACCCGTTCCAGCAGACTGCCGTCGCAGTTGACCAGGATCTGTTCCGGCGGCAGCTCGACCTCGATCGGATGCTGGCTGAGCAGCGGCTCCAGCATGTGCAGCGAGGCGCCGACGATCTCTTCCAGCGACTGCCACTCTTTACGCAGGCTGAAACCGCCGGACTGGATGCGCGCCATATCCAGCAGGTTGTTCACCAGCCGGGTGGTGCTCAGCACCTGCTGGCGGATCTGGCTGGCCTGGGTGGCGTGATTGGAGCCTTCGGCCGCCAGGTCCAGCGTGAGAATTTCCGCCTGGCCGAACAACACGGTCAGCGGGGTGCGCAGATCGTGCGACAGCGCCGCCAGCAGCGAGTTGCGCAGCTGTTCGCGTTCGGCGTCCAGCTTGGCTTCTTCGGCGCTGCGCGCCAGTTGCAGCCGTTCCAGCGCGCTGGCGATCAGCACTGCGAAGGTTTGCAGCAGCCGCTGTTGTTCCGGCACCATCAGCTGGCGCAGGTTGTTGGGTTCGATCGCCAACAGGCCGAAGGTCTGTTTGGGGGTATTGAGCGGCAGCAGTTGGTAAGGCACGCCGGGCAGGGTGTCGGTACCCGCGCCGGCCGGCAAGCCTTTGTCGAAACTCCAGCGCGCGATGGCTTCGTCTACCGACAGCAGTCCGCCTTCCTCGCCGATCATTTGCTGCAGCCGGCCGTCTTCCTGTGGCAGCAGCAGCACGGTTTTCGCCTGGAAGCTGCTGGAGAGGAAATGACGGCTGGTGTTGGCGATGTCGGCCACGGTCAGCGCGCGGCTCAGCCCGCGCGACATTTCGTACAGATGACGCGCCCGCTGCTCGCGATAGCGCGCCACCCGGGCCTGATAACGCACCCCGGCGGTCAGGTTGCCGATGATGATGCCGACGGCGAGCATCACGCCGAAGGTCAGCAGATACTGCATATCGCTGACGGCGAACGACCATTCGGGCTGGACGAAGAACAGATCGAAGCTGGCGACGTTGATCACCGCCGCCAGCACCGACGGCCAGCGGCCGAAGAACAGCGCGACGATCGCCACGCCGAGCAGGTAGACCATCACCAGGTTGGCCTGATCGAAGCCCGGCAGCAGCCACTGCGAGAGCAGGGTAATCAGCGCACACAGCGCTATCGCCACCGCGCAGCCGCGCAGCTGCATGCGCCATTTCTCATTGAAGCTGCGGCCGTCGTGCTCCTTGCCCGGCGGGGGCTGCGCGGCGTCGCTGTCCAGCGCCACGATCACCAGATCGAGATCCGGGCCCAGCCGGCCGAGGCGATCGGCGAAGCTGCCGCGCAGTTTCCAGCGCTGCTCGCTGCGGCGGCCGATGATGATTTTGCCGAGGTTATGCTCGCGGGCGTAGCGCAGCACCGCGCGCTCTTCGGACGGATCGGCCAGGGTGGCGGTTTCGGCGCCCAGCTCCTGCGCCAGCCGCAGCGCGCGCAGAATGGCGCGGCGCTGGTTTTCCGGCAGCCGGTGCAGCTTGGGGGTTTCCACGTAGACTGCATGCCAATGGCAGCCAAGCCGCGCCGCCAGCCGGGCGGCGATGCGCACCAGCTTTTCGTTGCCGCTGCTGTGGCCGACGCACAGCAGAATGCTGTCGCGGGTGTGCCACACTTTCTCGCGCCCCTGGGTGTCGCGAAACTCGCGCATCTGATCATCGACCCGATCGGCGGTGCGGCGCAGCGCCAACTCGCGCAGAGCGATCAGGTTGCCTTTACGGAAAAAATGCTCGATGGCGCGCTCGGCCTGGCCGGGAATATACACTTTGCCTTCGTGCAGCCGTCGGCGCAGATCGTCCGGCGGCAGATCGACCAGCACCACTTCGCTGGCCTCGTCAAACACGTGGTCGGGCACCGTTTCGCGCACCCGCACGCCGGTCACGCCGCCCACCACGTCGTTCAGACTTTCCAGATGTTGCACGTTGACGGTCGTCAGCACGTCGATACCGGCGTCCAGCAGCTCTTCCACATCCTGCCAGCGTTTGGGGTGGCGCGAACCGTGGGCGTTGCTGTGCGCCAGTTCGTCCATCAGGATCAGCGCCGGGTGGCGCGCCAGCGCGGCGTCGAGATCGAATTCATGCACCAGTCGCCCGCGGTGCTGGATGCGTTTTTGCGGCAGCAGCGCCAGGCCGTCGAGCAGGGCGGCGGTCTCGTTGCGGCCGTGGGTTTCCACCACGCCGACCAGCACATCCAGCCCCTGAGCGCGCAAGCGCTGGGCTTCCTGCAGCATGGCGTAGGTTTTGCCCACGCCGGCGCAGGCGCCGAAGAATACCTTCAACCGGCCGCGCGGTTTTTCATTGGCCAGCGCCAGCAGGCTATCGGGATCGGGACGCTGCTGTTCTTCTTCGACCATGGCAATTCCTTGTGTTACCAAGCAAAAAGGGGTTCGGCACGCCGAACCCTATCACTATGCTGAATACGGCGCGTTACTTCAACGCATCCAGCGCCAGGTTCAGCTTCAACACGTTCACCACCGATTCGCCCATGAAGTTGGGCGTGGCCCGATCGGTGTTGTCTTCGATCAGTTTGGCGATCTGTTCCGGCGGCAGATGACGCGCCGCCGCGACCCGCGCCAGCTGATAGCGCGCCGCGGCGATCGAGATCTGTGGATCCAGCCCGCTGCCGGAGGCGGTCAGCAGATCCACCGGGATCGGGCCGCGCATCGCAGGATTGGCCTGGCGCAGCTGCGCTGCGCGCTCGGCGATAGCCTTACCCAGCGCCGGGTTGGTGGCCGCCAGGTTGCTGCCGGCGGAGGCCAGTGGATTATAGGCCGAATCGCCGGTGGCCGACGGGCGGCCCCAGAAATAGTCGGCGCGCGTGAAGTTTTGGCCGATCAGCGCGGAGCCGACCGCCTTGTCGCCCTGGTACAGCAGCGAACCGTTAGCCGAGCCCGAAAACAGCAGCTGCGCCAGCCCGGTGGTCAGCAGCGGATAGGCGATGCCGGTGATCAGCGTCAGCAGGATCACCATCACCAGCGCAGGTCGTAAATACGTCATGTTCATTTCCCTCAATGGTTAACCGGCGACGTGCAGCGCGACCAGGATCAGGTCGATCAGTTTGATGCCGACGAACGGCACCAGCAGGCCGCCGACTCCGTACAGCCACAGGTTGCGGCGCAGCAGGGCCGCGGCGCTCATCGGTTTGTAGCTCACCCCTTTCAGCGCCAGCGGGATCAGGAACACGATCACCAGGGCGTTGAAGATCACCGCCGACATGATGGCGGAGGCCGGGGAATGCAGATGCATCACGTTCAGCGCGTTCAGCTGCGGATAGGTGGCCGCGAACGCCGCCGGAATGATGGCGAAGTATTTGGCCACGTCGTTGGCGATGCTGAAGGTGGTCAGCGAGCCGCGCGTCATCAGCATCTGTTTGCCGATGTGCACCACTTCGATCAGCTTGGTCGGGTTGGAATCCAGATCGACCATGTTGCCCGCCTCTTTGGCGGCCTGGGTGCCGGAGTTCATCGCCACCGCCACATCGGCCTGCGCCAGCGCCGGGGCGTCGTTGGTGCCGTCGCCGGTCATCGCCACCAGACGGCCTTCCGCCTGATACTGGCGGATCAGCGCCAGCTTGGCTTCCGGCGTGGCTTCCGACAGGAAGTCGTCCACTCCGGCTTCGGCGGCGATCGCCGCCGCGGTCAGTGGGTTATCGCCGGTGATCATCACCGTTTTGATGCCCATCTTGCGCAGCTCATTGAAGCGCTCTTTGATGCCGCCTTTGACGATATCCTTCAGCGCCACCACGCCCAGCACCCGGGCGCCTTCCGCCACCACCAGCGGTGTACCGCCGGTGCGCGCCACGCTTTCCACCAGGTCGTCCACCGCCCGCGGGAAGTGCCCCTGATTGGATTCGACGTGGCGGCGAATGGCGTCTACCGCGCCTTTGCGGATCATGCGCTCCTGCACGTTGACGCCGCTCATGCGGGTCTGGGCGGAGAAGGGCACGAAGGTGGCGTTCAGCGCCTGCAGATCGCGTTCGCGCAGGTTGAATCGCTGTTTGGCCAACACCACGATGCTGCGGCCTTCGGGCGTTTCGTCCGCCAGCGAGGCCAGCTGCGCGGCATCCGCCAGCTCTTGCTCTTTCACGCCCGGCGCCGGCAGGAACTCCGAAGCCTGGCGGTTGCCCAGCGTGATGGTGCCGGTTTTATCCAGCAGCAGCACGTCCACGTCGCCGGCGGCTTCCACCGCGCGGCCGCTGGTGGCGATCACGTTGGCGCCGAGCATGCGGCTCATCCCGGCCACGCCGATGGCGGACAGCAGGCCGCCGATGGTGGTGGGGATCAGGCAAACCAGCAATGCGACCAGCACGGTGATGGTGACCACGCTGCCGCTGCCGGCCGCCTCGACGCTGTATTGCGAGAACGGGAACAGGGTGGCGGTGGCCAACACGAACACGATGGTCAGCGCCACCAGCAGGATGGTCAGCGCGATCTCGTTCGGCGTTTTGCGGCGCTTGGCGCCTTCCACCATGGCGATCATGCGATCGAGGAAGGTTTCCCCCGGGTTGACGCTGCACTGCACCACCAGCCAGTCAGACAGCACGCGGGTGCCGCCGGTGACCGAGGAGAAGTCGCCGCCGGATTCGCGGATCACCGGGGCGGATTCGCCGGTGATGGCGCTTTCATCCACCGAAGCGCCGCCTTCCAGCACCTCGCCGTCGCACGGGATGGTGTCGCCGGCTTCCACCAGCACGATATCGCCTTTGCGCAGGCTTTCGGCGGCCACTTTCTCCGTGGCGCCGTCGCGGCGCGGGCCGGCCAGCTTTTTCGCCCAGCTGGTTTTCTTGGTGCCTTTCAGGCTTTCCGCCTGGGCCTTGCTGCGCCCTTCGGCCAGCGCTTCCGCGAAGTTGGCGAACAGCACGGTGAACCACAGCCACAGGGCGACGCTGCCGGTAAAGGCGGCGGCGCCGTCGGTTTGGCCGGCGAGGATAGCCAGCCAGATGGCGGTGGTCAGCAGGCTGCCGATATACACCACGAACATCACCGGGTTGCGCCATTGAACGCGAGGGTCCAGTTTTTTCACCGCATCGATCAGCGCGGTGCGCACCAGGGCCGGTTCAAACAGCGCGCGTTGTTTGCGAGTCATCTCTTATTCTCTCTCTGTGACGTCGGTTAGTTTGCCAACCAAAGCTGCAAATGCTCGGCCACTGGGCCCAGCGCCAGCGCCGGCACGAAGGTCAGCGCACCAACCAGCAGCACGGTGCCGATCAGCAGGCCGATAAACAGCGGCCCATAGGTCGGCAGGGTGCCGTTGCCCGCCGGCTGACGCTGCTTGGCGCTCAGCGAACCGGCGATCGCCAGCACCGGCAGGATCACCCCGAAGCGGCCGACGAACATGGCGAAGGCCAGCAGCAGGTTGTAGAACGGCGTATTGACGCTCAACCCGGCGAAGGCGCTGCCGTTGTTGTTGGCGGCGGAAGACAGGGCGTACAGCACTTCGCTGAAGCCGTGGGTGCCCGGGTTGAGGATGCCGGCGCGGCCCGCGTCGGTGCCGATGGCCAGCGCGCTGCCCAGCAACACCAGCGTCGGCGTGACCAGGATCGCCAGCGCGGTCATCTTCATGTCGTAAACGTCGATCTTCTTGCCCAGGTATTCCGGGGTGCGGCCGATCATCAGGCCGGCGATAAACACCGTCAGCAGTACGAACAGCAGCATGCCGTACAGGCCGGAGCCGACGCCGCCGAACACCACTTCACCGATCTGCATCAGCCACATCGGCACCATGCCGCCCAGCGCGGTGAAAGAGTCGTGCATGGCGTTGACCGCCCCGCAGGACGCGGCGGTGGTCACCACCGAGAACAGGCTGGTGGCGAGAATGCCGAAGCGCGACTCTTTGCCTTCCATATTGATGTTGCTGTCGGCGCCCAGCGCGCTCAGGTGCGGGTTGCCCGCCAGCTCGGCGACCATCACCACCACCACCGCCACCACGAAGATCAGCGCCATCGCCCAGATCAGCGCATGGCCCTGGCGGTTTTCACCGGCCAACTGGCCGAAGGAGAAGCACAGCGCGCAGGGGATCAGGAAGATGGCCAGCATTTGTACGAAGTTGGTCAGCACGGTTGGGTTCTCGAACGGGTGCGCCGAGTTGGCGCCGAAGAAGCCGCCGCCGTTGGTGCCGAGCATTTTGATCGCTTCCTGCGAGGCCACCGGCCCCATCGGCAGCGTCTGCTGCGCGCCTTCGAGCGTGGTGACGTGCAGGTAAGGCAGGAAGTTTTGCAGCGTGCCCTGGCTGACGAAGAACAGGGCGATCGCCAGCGCGATCGGCAGCAGCACATACAGCGTGATGCGGAACAGATCGGCCCAGGCGTTGCCGACGGTCTTGCCGGCGCGGCGGGTGAAGGCGCGGATCAGCGCAAAGGCCACGGCGATGCCGGTGGAGGCGGAGACGAAGTTCTGCACCGCCAGTCCGGCCATCTGGCTGAAATAGCTGAGGGCGCTTTCGCCGCTGTAGGCCTGCCAGTTTGTGTTGGTGACGAAGCTGACGGCGGTGTTGAGCGCCAGATCCCAGGAGAGGCCCGGGAAGCCTTGCGGGTTGAGCGGCAGCGAGCCCTGCGTCATCAGCAGGGCGAACAGCAGCGCCAGGCCGAGCAGGTTAAACGCCAGGATCGCTAGCGCGTACTGCCACCAGTTCATTTCGGTGGCGCGGATGCCGCAGGCGCGCCAGACCCCGGCTTCCACCCCGCGCAGCGCAGGCAGCGGCTCACCCTCGATCAGGCGCGCCATAAAACCGCCCAGCGGCCGTGCCAGCAGCAGAAGCACCAGCAGGAAACTGGCGATCAGTAAAAAGGCTGAAGCCGCCATCAGAAATCCTCCGCGTTAAACAGGGCGTAGACCAGATAGGCCAACAGCAGCAGAACCAACAGCGCACCACCAATAACGCTGAAACTCACGGGACACCTCCAGAGGTGTTGTTTTTGATAGAGGCAGTGTAGGGAGCGGGGTAGAAAGAAGATGAAAAAATCGCGCGGGCGGGTGTAAAAAAAGTATAAAAATGACTGAAATTTCAGCGGAAATTGGCCATTTCAGGCAGCCTGCTTGCGGCGAGATTGCGCCTGATGTGTGAATAAGCAGGGGCTGAGGCGTGGGATGAAGAACCGAATAATAACCACAATGTAACCCATGTTTAGTTAAAAATTAACTTGATTGTAACAAAATTACGAATCAGCATGGTGATTAGCGATTTTTTGTGCGATTTAGTGGTCGGATGAGTAGTAAACTTTCATCAAGTGCGCTAAAATTTTGTCCAGTTACCAAATTACCGATTGTTCATTTGATACGCCCACGCCGTTTTCCCTGACAAATCAACGGCAGGCGTTTTTAAGGAGGTTCGCATGTCTACGACCTATCACGCTTATTCATTGCATCGGATTCTCCTGCGCCGCAGCGCAGTGGTGATCGCGGGCATTTTGGCCCTGCCGGTGATGCTGTTCCGCAGCGATCGCGGGCGTTTTTACAGCTACCTGCACCGCGTCTGGTCAAAAACCAGCGATAAGCCGGTCTGGCTGCAGCAGGCGGAACTGGCGTCCTGCGATTTCTACTGAGCCACTACTGATTCACGAAAAAACCTCGCCCTGCGGCGGGGGTTTTTTTATGCCTATAGCCGCCCCTATCAAGCGCAAGGTCGTATTCGGCAAGCCATTCTTCTACACTTTCCTCAATCGGCTAACAACGCGGGAGAGCGGTATGAGTGACAAGATCCCTATCGGCATCAGCGCCTGTTTACTGGGCGATGCGGTGCGTTTCGACGGTGGCCATAAGCGGCTGGCCTTTGCGGTGGAACAGTTGGCGCCCTATGTGCGCTTTGAGCCCGTTTGCCCGGAAATGGCGATTGGTCTGCCTACGCCGCGCCCGGCGCTGCGCCTGGTGAAACAGGCGCAGCCGTGGCCGGCGATGCGTTACAGCAACGACGCCGGCGTGGATCTGACTGAGGAGATGCGCAGTTTCTCCTCGCAGCGCGTGGCCGCGTTGCAGCACCTGTGCGGTTATATCGTCTGCGCCAAGTCGCCGAGCTGCGGACTGGAGCGGGTGCGGGTCTACAGCGAGAACGGCAAAGACTCGCGTAAAAACGGCGTCGGGCTGTTTACCGCTGAACTGCTGCGTCAGATGCCGTGGCTGCCGGTGGAAGAAGACGGACGATTGCAGGATGCGGCATTGCGGGAAAACTTCATTGAACGGGTGTACGCGCTGTATGAGCTGAATATGCTGTGGCGCCAGGGGCTGACCCGCGGCGGGTTGATCGCGTTTCACAGCCGCTACAAGCTTTCACTGTTGGCGCATTCGCAGCCGGCTTATCGCGAGCTGGGGCGCTTCGTCGCCGATATTCACCGCTGGGACTCGCTGGAGGCCTTCGCCGTGGAATACCGCAGCCGCCTGATGGCGCTGTTGGCGCACAAAGCAACGCGGCGCAACCACACCAACGTGCTGATGCACGTGCAGGGCTACTTCCGCCGTCAGCTCAGCGCGGCGCAGCGTCAGGAACTGGCGCACCTGATCGACCGTTATCGGCAGGGCATGCAGCCGCTGCTGGCGCCGATCGCGCTGCTTAAGCATTACATGGCGGAATACCCCGACCGCTATCTGGCGGAACAACGTTATTTCGAACCTTACCCGGAGGCGCTGCGTTTGCGTTACGGCCATTGATTGACAAGGAGTTTTATGACCACGCATCTGGTCTGGTTGCGTAACGATCTGCGTATCACCGACAACAAAGCGCTGCACGCCGCCTGCAGCGATCCCGAAGCCCGGGTGCTGGCGGTGTTTATCGCCACCCCGCAGCAGTGGCGGCAACATGAGATGGCGCCGCGGCAGGCGGCGCTGATCCACGCCAGCCTGCGGGCGGTGCAGCAGGCGTTGGCGCAAAAAGGCATTGCGCTGCATTGCCATGCTGGCACGGACTTTGCCTCGTCGATCGACTGGCTGGCGGACTATTGCGAGCGAGAGCAGGTAGATGCGCTGTTTTACAATCGCCAGTACGAACTGAATGAACGGCGCCGCGATGCGCGGTTGGAACAGCGATTGAGCGACCGGGTGGCGTGCCGCGGTTTCGATGACAGCCTGCTGTTGCCGCCGGGCAGCGTGCAAACCGGCGGCGGCGAGATGTACAAGGTCTATACGCCGTTTCGCAACGCTTTCATTCAGCGCCTGACCGAGTCCGATCTCAGCTGCCTGCCGGCGCCTAAAACCCGTGCCGGTGGCGCGTTGCCTGCGCCTGAGGCGCCGGCGGCGTTCGATTACCCCGCGGCGGAGGTTGGGGATGGCTATCCCGCCGGCGAGGAGGCCGCACTGCAACGTCTGCGCGCCTTTTGCCGTGAGCAAGTGCAGGATTACCTTCGCCAGCGCGATCTGCCCGCCATCGCCGGCACCAGCAGCCTGTCGCCCTATCTGGCGATTGGCGCGCTGTCGCCGCGCCAGTGCTTCAATCGCCTGCGCGCCGAATGCCCACGGTTGCTGGAAGATCGCGAGAGCGGCGCTTTCGCCTGGCTGAACGAGCTGATTTGGCGCGAGTTCTACCGCCATCTGCTGGTGGCCTATCCCGAGCTGTGCCGCCATCGGCCGTTTATCGCCTGGACGGACAAAGTGCGCTGGCGCGATGACGCGGCGAAGCTGCAGGCCTGGCAGCGGGGCGAGACCGGCTACCCGATCGTCGATGCCGCCATGCGCCAACTGAACGCCACCGGCTGGATGCATAACCGGCTGCGCATGATCAGCGCCAGTTTCCTGGTGAAGGATCTGCTGATCGACTGGCGCGCCGGGGAGCGCTACTTCATGTCGCAACTGCTGGACGGCGATCTGGCGGCCAACAACGGCGGCTGGCAGTGGGCGGCGTCCACCGGCACCGACGCCGCGCCGTATTTCCGCATCTTCAACCCGACGACGCAGGGTGAACGTTTTGATCCACAAGGCACTTTTATCCGTAAATGGTTGCCGGAACTGGCGGATGTGCCCGACAATGACATCCATCATCCTCACCGTTGGGCGGAAAAGCAGCCATGCGTGCTGAATTACCCGCTGCCGATCGTCGATCATAAGCAAGCCCGCCTGGAGACGCTGGCGGCGTTCGAGGCGGCGAAACGGGGAGAGTCTTGAGGCAACTGCAAGGAGCGACGCAATGATGAAAAAGGTGTTGGCCCTGTGCCTGAGCGGCTATTCCGCGCTGGCGATCGCCGGCTTTGACGTGGTGGCGCTGGGCGTCGACGGCGGCGTCAGCGACGGCAACCTGACTTCCTACCTGATCCGCAGCGACAATCAGCCGCAGTATGTGGCGCTGGACGCCGGTTCGCTGCTGCCGGGCATCGCCAAAGGGCTGGAGAAGGGCAGCTTCCCGCAGGTGACCGCCGAGTTGGCCGCGCCTTACACGCCGCAGGGCCATGTGTTCCGGCAGTTGATCGGCGGCTATTTCATCAGCCACGGCCATCTGGACCACGTGGCGGGGCTGATCGTCGGCTCGCCCGAGGACAATAAAAAAACCGTTTACGCCCAGGCTGACACCGTGCTGACCCTGCGTAATCACTACTTTAACTGGAAGGCCTGGCCGAACTTTACCGACGCCGGCAACGGTGCGCGGCTGGGCACCTACCGGCTGGAAACGGTGCGGCCGCAGCAGCGGTTTACCCTCGGGCTGACCGGGTTGACCGGCGTGATGTACCCGCTCAGCCACGATCGCTACCCGTCGTCGATGCTGCTGATTTCCAACGGTAACGAGTTCTTCGCCTACTTCGGCGATACCGGGCCGGATAAGGTGGAGCAGTCGCGCGATCTCGATACCGTCTGGCGCGCGCTGGGGCCGCTTGTCGAGCAGAAAAAGCTCAAAGGCATGATTATCGAAACCTCTTACCCCAACGGGATGGAGGACAAACATCTGTACGGTCATTTGACGCCGGCCTGGCTGCTGAAGGAGCTGAAGAACCTGACACAGTACAGCGGCGGCGAAGGCTCGCTGAAGGGTCTGCCGGTGGTCATCAGCCACATCAAGCCCAGCCTGAAGCAGGGCGAAGACGCGCGCGTCGCCATTGCGCAGCAGCTGACGCAGGGCAACGATCTGGGGGTGAAATTCATCCTGATGGCGCAGGGCGACCGGCAGACATTTTGACTATGAAGAGAGAAGAGAATGCGTAACCTCGATCTGGAACAACTGATCAACACGGAACTGAACGCCGCGGCGTTTCAGGACTACGCCCCCAACGGTTTGCAGGTAGAAGGCCGCCCGCACGTGCAGCGCATCGTGACCGGCGTCACCGCCTGTCAGGCGCTGCTGGACGCCGCGGTGGCGCATCAGGCCGACGCGATTATCGTACACCACGGCTATTTCTGGAAAAACGAGGCGCCGGCGGTGCGCGGCATGAAACGCAATCGCCTGAAAACGCTGCTGACCCACGATATCAATCTGTACGGCTACCACCTGCCGCTGGACGCGCATCCGGTGCTGGGCAACAACGCGCAGCTGGCGCAGGCGCTGGGCATCCGGGTGATTGGCGACGTCGAGCCGCTGGTGCCGCACGGCGAATTTGAACAGCCGCTGACCGGTGAAGCGCTGCAGCAGCGTATCGAAAGCCGACTGGGGCGCGCGGTGCTGCACTGCGGCGATAACGCGCCTGAACATATTCGCCGGGTGGCCTGGTGCACCGGCGGCGGCCAGGGCTTTATCGACAGCGCGGCGCGTTTCGGCGTCGATGCGTTCATCAGCGGTGAAGTGTCTGAGCAGACCATTCACAGCGCGCGTGAAATGGGCGTACATTTCTTCGCCGCCGGTCACCACGCCACCGAGCGCGGCGGCGTGAAAGCGTTGGGTGAGTGGCTGGCCCAGCACCACGGCTTTGATGTGACCTTTATCGATATCCCGAATCCCGCCTGATTTTTTTCTTCCCCGGATCCAGCCCGGCCTGTGCGCCGGCTGAATCCTTTTACCGCGCTATTTCCTTATTTTCCTTATGGTTGCGCTCTATTGACAGCCGGGGCCGCGTCACGCATAACTGGTGTGTTTTTCAGCGCGATAATAATAAGGAGAATAAGGGTGCAACAAGCGCGTTATTACCTGTTGGGTGAAAGAGCGGTAGTGCTTGAACTGTCGCCGCCGGTGACGTTGCCGAGCCAGCAGCGCATCTGGGCGCTGGCGGAAAAGCTGAATCACCATCCCGACGTGCGGGAAGTGGTGCCGGGGATGAACAACCTGACGCTGTTGCTGCATACGCCGCAGGCCGACGCCGAAGCGATGCTGGCGTTGCTGCAGCAGGGCTGGGAAAGCAAAGAGCGCCTGACGCCGGAGTCGCGCCAGGTGGATATTCCGGTTGTCTACGGCGGGGAACAGGGCCCCGACCTGGATGAGGTGGCGCGCCATACCGGCATGACGCCGCAACAGGTGGTGGAATGCCACGCGGCGGCAGCTTATGTGGTCTATTTTCTCGGCTTTCAGCCGGGCTTCTCCTATTTGGGCGGCATGCCGGAACAACTGGCGACGCCGCGCCGCGCTGAACCGCGTCTGGCGGTGGCGGCCGGCTCCGTCGGCATCGGCGGCGGCCAGACCGGCATCTATCCGCTGGTGACGCCCGGCGGCTGGCAGCTGATCGGCCGCACGCCGTTGGCGTTGTTCAATCCGCATGAAATGCCGCCGACGCTGCTGCGTCCGGGCGATAACGTACGCTTTGTGCCGCAGAAGGAGGGCGTATGCTGATTATTCTGCGCGCCGGCATCTATACCACGGTGCAGGATTTGGGCCGCGAGGGATTCCGCCGTCTGGGCATCAGCACCGGCGGAGCGCTGGATCAACCGGCGCTGAAGATCGCCAACCTGCTGGTGGGCAATGCGCCGGAGGCCGCTGGGCTGGAGATCACCCTCGGCCAGTTCAGCGCCGAGTTTACCCGCGCAGGCTGGATCGCCCTGACCGGCGCCGGCTGCGACGCGCAGCTGGACGGCAAGCCGCTGTGGACCGGCTGGCGCTATCCGGTGAAAAAGGGGCAGCGGCTGGCGCTGGGCACGCCGAAACGCGGCATGCGCAGCTACCTGGCGATCTCGGGCGGTATCGCCGTGCCGGAAATGCTGGGATCGTGCAGCACCGACATGAAAGCCGCCTTTGGCGGCCACGAAGGCCGTAACCTGAAGGACGGCGATCGGCTGCCGCTGGGCAACTCTGCCGCTCAACCGCAACATTCCTGCGGCGTGAAACAGCTGCTGTTCACCAACCGCATCCGTGCTTTGCCGGGGCCGGAGTACGCCGAGTTCAGCGAAGAGGCGCAGGACACGTTCTGGCGCACCGCCTGGCAGCTCAGCCCGCAGAGCAACCGCATGGGCTACCGCCTGCATGGCGGCACGCCGCTGGCGCGCACCACTGAGAGAGAGATGCTGTCGCACGGCCTGATGCCCGGCGTGGTGCAGGTGCCGCACAACGGCCAGCCGATCGTGCTGATGGCTGATGCGCAAACCACCGGCGGTTACCCGCGCATCGCCTGCGTGATCGAAGCCGATCTCTACCATCTGGCGCAGGTCCGTCTCGGCGAACCGATCCACTTCGTTCTCTGCTCATTGGCCGAGGCGCAGCGCGCCAAGGCCGAGCAGGATCTCTTCCTTCGACAGATTGCCTGGGGGTTACATGATCGTTGATTTGAACGCCGATCTCGGCGAAGGCTGCGCCAACGACCAGGCGCTGCTGCAATTGGTGAGTTCGGCCAACATCGCCTGCGGCTTCCACGCCGGCGATGCGCAGACCATGCGTCAGTCGGTGCGCTGGGCATTGCAGTACGGCGTGGCGATTGGCGCCCACCCGAGTTTTCCCGATCGGGAGAACTTCGGCCGGACCCGCATGCAGCTGCCGCCGGAAACGGTCTACGCGCAGGTGGTGTATCAGCTCGGGGCGCTGGCGGCCATCGCCCGCGCCGAGGGCGGAGTGATGGTGCACGTTAAGCCGCACGGCATGCTGTACAACCAGGCGGCGGTTGAGCCGGCGCTGGCGGAAGCGATCGCTCGGGCGGTGCAGGCGGTCGATCCGGCGCTGCGGCTGGTGGGGCTGGCCGGCAGCGCGCTGATCCGCGCCGGGGAACAACTTGGCCTGACCACCCGGCAAGAGGTATTCGCCGATCGCGGCTATCAGGCCGACGGCACGCTGGTGCCGCGCGGTTTGCCGGGGGCGCTGATCGAGGACGACGAACAGGCGCTGGCGCAAACGCTGGAGATGGTGCGCCATCACCGGGTTCGCAGCGTGGATGGCGTCTGGGCCGCCGTACAGGCGGAAACCGTCTGCCTGCACGGGGACGGCGAGCATGCGCTGGCGTATGCGCGCAAGCTGCGGGACAGTTTTGTTCAGCAGGGCATCCGCGTCAGCGCGGAGCAATAAAGCAAGACACAACATCACAAGCAAAAAACTATTAGAAAATATTGAGGGAAGACTATGGAACAGGCCGTGAATCTCTGGCCACTGATCGGCATCGCCGCCATCGTGGTCGGATTTGTATTGCGTTTCAATCCGGTGCTGGTGGTGATCGCCGCCGGCATCATCACCGGTCTGGCGGCGCTAATGCCGCTGGACGTCATTCTGGAAAAGCTCGGCGAGGGCTTTCTCAATACCCGCAACCTGCCGCTGATCCTGCTGTTGCCGCTGGCGGTGATCGGCCTGCTGGAACGACACGGGCTGAAAGAGCGGGCGCAGGCGTGGATCGCCAAGATCAAAAGCGCCACCGCCGGCCGTTTGCTGATCGTGTACCTGTTCGTGCGCGAGATCACCGCAGCGATGGGGCTGACCAGCCTGGGTGGGCACCCGCAGATGGTGCGGCCGCTGCTGGCGCCGATGGCGGAAGGGGCGACGGAAAACCGCTACGGCGAGCTGCCGGAGCGCACCCGCCACCGCCTGCGCGCCATGTCGGCCGCGACCGACAACGTCGGGCTGTTCTTCGGCGAGGATATTTTCGTGGCCTTCGGCGCGATCATCTTCATGCATAACTTTATGCTGGAGTCCGGCGGCATTCAGACCGAGCCGCTGCATATCGCGCTGTGGGGCATTCCGACCGCCATTTTCGCCTTCCTGATCCACGCGTTCCGGCTGTATCGGATGGATAAACAGCTGAGCGCCGAGCTGGCGCAGCTGAATCAGGCGGCGCTGCAGGCGAAGGGGGAGGCGCGATGAACTTCCAGCAACAATATCTCTACTGGCTGGCCGGCGCGGTGCTGCTGATTGTGGCGGTGATGTCTTTCCGCGATCGCGCCAACCCGCGCCGCATCACCACCGGGCTGTTTTGGGGGCTGTACGGCCTGGTATTCCTGGTCGGCGACTGGACTTACCGCCTGCTGGGCGACGTGCTCGGCGAAGGCAGCAACGAGAAACGCATGCTGCATATCATCGTTGGCGGGGTGGTGGTGGTGATGGCCCTGATCGCCGGCTTCGGCGGCGTGCGCCTCGGCAGCTATCATCAGCGAACGCCGCAGGAGCGCGAGGCCAGCGCCAAGCGTTTGGGCAACAAGCTGTTTATCCCCGCGTTGGCGATCCCGGTCGTGACGGTGATCGGCGTGCTGCTGTTCAACAACGTGCCGGCGTTGCAAAGCGCGGTGTTCGGCAGCGGTAACCACGCGACGCTGATCACCCTGTTCTCGATGACCGTCGGCTGCCTGATCGGTCTGGCGATCGCGGTGAAAATGACCCATGAGAAGGCCCTGCAGCCGATACAGGAAGCGCGGCGCCTGCTGGATTCGATCGGCTGGGCGTTCATTCTGCCGCAGATCCTCGCCACGCTGGGGTTGCTGTTTACCGTCGCCGGCGTCGGCACCGCAATCTCGCATTTGACCCAGGAGTATCTGGCGGTGGATAACCGCTTTATCGCCGTGGCGGTCTACGCTATCGGTATGGCGGTGCTGACCATGGTGATGGGCAACGCCTTCGCCGCGTTCCCGATCGTCACCGCAGGCATCGGCATTCCGATCCTGGTGCTGCAACACGGCGGCAACCCGGCGGTGATGGCGGCGATCGGCATGTTCTCCGGCTATTGCGGCACCCTGATGACGCCGATGGCGGCGAACTTCAACATTGTGCCGGCGGCGCTGCTGGAGTTGCCGGACAAGAATGCGGTGATCAAGGCGCAGGTGCCGACCGGCGTGCTGCTGCTGTTGGTTAACGTGTTCCTGCTGTATTTCCTGATGTTCCTGTAGGAGTAAGGATGCAAAAAGTATTGATCACCGGCTTCGAGCCGTTTGGTGGTGAGCGCCTCAATCCCTCCTGGGAAGTGGTGAAGCAGCTCAACGATATGGAACTGGTCGGCACGCGCATTGTGGCGCGCCAGCTGCCGTGCGTGTTCGGCGCGGCGCTGGAGGCGCTCAACGCGGCGATCGACGAGGTGCAGCCGGTGATGGTACTGGCTATCGGCCAGGCCGGCGGCCGCACCGACATCACGATTGAACGGGTGGCGATCAACGTCGACGACGCGCGTATCCCCGACAATCAGGGGCAGCAGCCGGTGGACGAACCGATCGTCGCCGGCGGTCCGGCGGCCTATTTCAGCACTTTGCCGATCAAAGCGATGGTGAGTTCGATGCGCGAGGCCGGTATTCCGGCCGCCGTTTCGCAGACTGCCGGCACCTACGTGTGCAACCATGTGATGTATGGGCTGCTGCACCGTTTGAGCGGCCAACGCGAGGTGAAGGGCGGTTTTATCCATATCCCGTATTTGCCTGAGCAGGCGGCGGCGCACCCCGGCGCGCCGAGCATGGCGGCTTCGACGGTGCTGTTTGCGCTGGAGCTGGCCGTTTCCATCGCTTTGCAGGTGGAACACGATCTGAAAGTGGTGGGCGGCGCGACGCATTAATCAAGAACACTCCCGGCGCACCGGGTTGCGCCGGGTCTACGCAAGGAGTGGCCTATGCCGGAAGGACCGGAGATCCGCCGGGCGGCGGACAAACTGGCGGCGGCGGTGATCGATCAGCCGCTGACCGCCGTCGATTTCGCTTTTCCCCAGTTGAAGCACTACCGCCAGCGTTTGCTCGGCGAGCGCATCGTCGCCATCGAGCCGCGCGGCAAGGCGCTGCTGACCCATTTCTCCAACGGGCTGACGATGTACAGCCATAACCAGCTGTATGGCGTGTGGAAAGTGGCGGCGGCGGGGGAGACGCCGGAGACCAAACGCGAACTGCGGGTGCGGCTGGAAACCGCCCGCAGCGCGATATTGCTCTACAGCGCTTCCGACATTACCCTCGGGCCGCGCGAGGAAATAGAACAACACCCGTTTTTGCAACGCATCGGCCCCGACGTGTTGGACATGTCGCTGACGGTGGATGAGGTGCAGGAGCGTTTGCTGACGCCGCGTTTTCGCCGCCGGCAGCTGGGTGGCATGCTGCTCGACCAGGCGTTTCTTGCCGGATTGGGCAACTATCTGCGCGCCGAAATCCTGTGGCAGGCCGAGTTGGCGCCGCAGCACAAACCGCAGGATCTGGCGCCAGAGGCGCTGCGGCGCCTGGCGGAGGCGTCGCTGGCGGTGCCGCGCCTTTCCTACCAGACGCGCGGGCAGGCGGATGACAACCGGCATCACGGCGCGCTGTTTCGCTTCAAGGTGTTTCATCGCAGCGGTGAGCCGTGCGAACGCTGCGGTGGGATGATCGTGCGTACCGACCTGTCGTCGCGGCCGTTTTATTGGTGCCCGGGCTGCCAGAAATAACCAAAAAAAAACGCCGCCCGAAGGGGCGGCGCTGTACGGTTTCAGCCAGGAAAGTGGCTTACTTGTTTTTCAGCTGGGATTTGAAATCACGCTCGGCATAGCCGGTGTACAGCTGACGCGGACGAGCAATTTTGATGCCTTCGTCGTGCATTTCGTTCCAGTGGGCGATCCAGCCGATGGTGCGCGCGATGGCGAAGATCACGGTGAACATGGAAGAAGGAATGCCCATCGCCTTCAGGATGATGCCGGAGTAGAAGTCGACGTTCGGGTACAGTTTCTTCTCGATGAAGTACGGGTCGTTCAGCGCGATGTGTTCCAGCTCCATCGCCACCTGCAGCAGGTTGTCGTCCTTCTTGTTCAGCTCTTTCAGCACTTCGTGACAGGTTTCGCGCATCACGGTGGCGCGCGGATCGTAGTTCTTGTACACGCGGTGGCCGAAGCCCATCAGGCGGAAGGAGTCGTTCTTGTCCTTGGCGCGCTTGATGAATTCCGGAATGTGCTCGACGGTCTTGATCTCTTCCAGCATTTTCAGCGCCGCTTCGTTGGCGCCGCCGTGCGCCGGCCCCCACAGGGAGGCGATGCCGGCCGCGATGCAGGCGAACGGGTTGGCGCCGGAAGAGCCGGCGGTGCGCACGGTTGAGGTAGAGGCGTTCTGCTCATGGTCGGCGTGCAGGATCAGGATGCGGTCCATGGCGCGTTCCAGCACCGGGTTCACCACGTATTCTTCGCACGGAGTGGCGAACATCATGTGCAGGAAGTTGCCGGCGTAGGACAGATCGTTGCGCGGATAAACGAACGGCTGGCCCAGGGAGTATTTGTAGCACATCGCGGCCACGGTCGGCATTTTGGACAGCAGGCGGAACGCGGTGATTTCACGGTGACGCTCGTTGTTGACGTCCAGCGCATCGTGGTAGAACGCCGCCAGCGCGCCGGTCACGCCGCACAGCACTGCCATCGGGTGCGAGTCGCGGCGGAAGCCACGGAACAGATGGGTGATCTGGTCGTGGATCATGGTATGGCGGGTTACGGTGGTCTTGAAGGTTTCGAATTCTTCCGGCGTTGGGGTCTCGCCGTACAGCAGGATGTAGCACACTTCCAGGTAGGAAGATTCTTTCGCCAGCTGCTCGATAGGGAAGCCGCGGTGCAGCAGCACGCCTTTGTCGCCGTCGATGAAGGTAATCTTGGATTCGCAAGAAGCGGTGGAGGTAAAGCCGGGATCAAATGTGAAATAACCTTTGGAACCCAGGGCGCGGACATCGAGGACATCAGGGCCCAGTGTCGGTGTCAATACGCCCAGTTCGATCGGAGCTTCGCTGTCGTTAATGGTTAGCGTCGCTTTCTTATCAGTCATTTACTGTCTCCTTAGCGCCTTATTTTAAAAACCACTAACAACTGAAATACCTTAAATCTCTGCAGGTTGCCCGCAAAAAATGGTGCGGACGCTAACTCTGTGAGCGACTGCGCAACTGTGCGCGGGTAGGGTACAGAGTGCTGACCAGGCGAACGAGACGGGTGACCAGTTGTTAACGATTCAGAGTAATTCGTTATAGTCTGTTAATCTTACCTATGAGCTGTTCGAAGAGATGTGAACCTATCCCAATAATCTGTTTTTATGTGCTTTATTTGCTTTTGACGCCGGCAAACTCGAGCGGGAAACAACGGCTATTGGGATAGGTTCGCCAAATACACTGTTGCATAACTCGAACCCGGGAGGAAGTGTATCTGCTGACCCATAGCGCATCATAGGACCGTTTGTGCCCCTATATGTAATGGAAATGTTGATCTCTTGTCAAATCAGATAATTAATTTTGCACTAATTGTGAAATCCGTGATCTGAATCACTGTTCGGGGGAAATGTTATCAAAGCGGTTGTATGAGAATTGTAATCAGAATGTGATCCTCCTATACTGCCGCCAGGTCTCCGGATTACCCTGAAGTAGGAGCACCCAGCGTTATAAATGCGCGCCGTTTGAGCACAGAGGATGTTGATGTTTGAGCGCGTGACGTGTAAGGGTTTTAGGCTCTTAACGCTGTCTGATCCCCGCCCAGGCCCGGAGGAAGGAAAATAATAAGAGCTGTGTGGGCAAATACGTGAAAAAACAACGACCTGTCAACTTGGATCTGCAAACGATCCGGTTCCCCGTAACTGCGATAGCGTCTATCTTACACCGAGTCTCTGGCGTAATTACCTTCGTTGCCGTGGGTATCCTCCTCTGGCTGCTGGGCCTGTCACTCTCTTCCCAAGAGGGGTTCCTGCAGGCGGCCGCCATCATGAATAGCTTCATCGTCAAATTCATATTCTGGGGCATCCTCACGGCGCTGGCCTATCACATTTGCGGTGGCATCCGTCACTTGTTAATGGATTTTGGCTACATCGAAGAGAGTTTGGCCGCCGGCACCCGTTCCGCCCAGGTGGCGATCGGTCTGACCGTCGTGCTGTCAGTTCTGGCTGGAGTCCTCGTATGGTAAACAACGTTTCTGCATTAGGGCGCAACGGCGTGCACGATTGGCTGCTGCTGCGTGCTTCCGCGATCATCATCACCCTGTACGTCCTGTATATCCTGGGCTTTTTCGTCACGGCTCCGGAACTCACTTATGACATCTGGCGCGGTTTCTTCGCCACTTCCATTACGAAAGTGTTCACTCTGCTGACCTTGCTGTCGATTCTGGTGCACGCCTGGATCGGGCTGTGGCAGGTGCTGACGGACTACGTCAAGCCGCTGGCGGTTCGCCTGGTGTTGCAGCTGGCTGTCGTGGTCGCGTTGCTGGTCTATTTACTGTACGGAACAATCGTAGTGTGGGGTGCTTAAATGAAACTGCCAGTCAGAGAGTTTGATGCCGTCGTAATCGGCGCCGGCGGTGCGGGCATGCGTGCCGCGCTGCAAATTTCCCAAGCGGGCTCGACCTGTGCCCTGCTGTCCAAAGTTTTCCCGACCCGTTCCCATACCGTGTCCGCACAGGGCGGCATTACCGTCGCGCTTGGCAACAGCCACGAGGACAACTGGGAATGGCATATGTACGACACGGTGAAAGGTTCCGACTATATCGGTGACCAGGACGCCATCGAATATATGTGTAAAACCGGCCCGGAAGCGATTCTGGAACTGGAACACATGGGCCTGCCGTTCTCTCGTCTGGACGACGGCCGCATTTATCAGCGCCCGTTCGGCGGCCAGTCGCTGAACTTCGGCGGCGAGCAGGCGGCGCGTACCGCAGCCGCAGCCGACCGTACCGGCCATGCGCTGCTGCACACCCTGTACCAACAGAACCTGAAAAACCACACCACCATCTTCTCCGAGTGGTATGCGCTTGATCTGGTGAAAAACCAGGACGGCGCGGTGGTCGGCACCACGGCTATCTGCATCGAAACCGGTGAAGTGGTTTACTTCAAAGCCAAGGCCACCGTGCTGGCGACCGGCGGCGCAGGCCGCATTTACCAGTCCACCACCAACGCCCACATTAACACCGGCGACGGTGTCGGCATGGCGCTGCGCGCCGGCGTGCCGGTGCAGGACATGGAAATGTGGCAGTTCCACCCGACCGGCATCGCCGGCGCGGGCGTGCTGGTGACCGAAGGCTGCCGCGGCGAAGGCGGTTACCTGCTGAACAAGCACGGCGAGCGCTTCATGGAGCGTTATGCGCCGAACGCCAAAGATCTGGCGGGCCGCGACGTGGTTGCCCGTTCGATCATGATCGAAATCCGCGAAGGCCGCGGCTGCGACGGTCCTTGGGGCCCGCACGCCAAGCTGAAGCTGGATCACCTGGGCAAAGAGGTGCTGGAATCCCGTCTGCCGGGCATTCTGGAACTGTCCCGCACCTTCGCGCACGTCGATCCGGTGAAAGAGCCGATCCCGGTTATCCCAACCTGTCACTATATGATGGGCGGCATTCCGACCAAGGTGACCGGCCAGGCGCTGACCGTGAACGAGAAGGGCGAAGACGTGGTGATCCCGGGGCTGTTCGCCGTGGGCGAAATCGCCTGCGTATCGGTGCACGGCGCCAACCGCCTGGGCGGCAACTCGCTGCTCGACCTGGTGGTGTTCGGCCGTTCCGCCGGCATGCACCTGCAGGAATCGCTGGAAGAGCAGGGCGTGAGCCGTGACGCCAGCGACTCCGACGTGGAAGCCTCGCTGGACCGTCTGAATCGTTGGAACAACACCCGTTCCGGCGAAGACCCGGTCGAAATTCGCAAAGCGCTGCAGTCTTGCATGCAGCACAACTTCTCGGTATTCCGCGAAGGCGATGCGATGGCCAAGGGCCTGGAAGAACTGAAAGTGATCCGTGAACGTCTGAAGAACGCACGCCTGGACGATACCTCCAGCGAGTTCAACACCCAGCGCATCGAATGTCTGGAGTTGGATAACCTGATGGAGACCGCGTATTCCACCGCCGTGTCGGCCAACTTCCGTACCGAGAGCCGTGGCGCGCACAGCCGCTTCGACTATCCGGAACGCGATGACGCCAACTGGCTGTGCCATTCGCTGTATCTGCCGCAATCGGAAAGCATGACGCGTCGTGAAGTGAACATGCAACCGAAGCTGCGCCCGGCATTCCCGCCGAAAGTGCGTTCTTACTAATTGCGGAGATCGACAGATGAAACTCGAATTTTCCATTTATCGCTACAATCCGGATGTCGACGACGCGCCGCACATGCAGGATTACACCCTGGAAGCGGAAGAAGGTCGCGACATGATGCTGCTGGATGCGTTGATCCAGCTGAAAGAAAAAGACCCGACCCTGTCGTTCCGTCGCTCATGCCGCGAAGGCGTGTGCGGTTCCGACGGCCTGAACATGAACGGTAAAAACGGCCTCGCGTGCATCACTCCGGTTTCGTCGCTGCGCAAAGGCAACGGCAAGATCGTGATCCGTCCGCTGCCGGGCCTGCCGGTAGTGCGCGATCTGGTGGTGGATATGGGCCAGTTCTATACCCAATATGAAAAGATCAAGCCATACCTGCTGAACGACGGTAAGAACCCGCCGGCGCGCGAGCACCTGCAATCGCCGGAGCAGCGCGCCAAGTTGGACGGTCTGTACGAGTGCATCCTGTGCGCCTGCTGTTCAACCTCTTGCCCATCGTTCTGGTGGAACCCGGACAAGTTCATCGGCCCAGCCGGTCTGTTGGCGGCGTATCGCTTCCTGATCGACAGCCGTGACACGGAAACGCAAGAACGTTTAGATGATCTGGACGACGCTTTTAGTGTTTTCCGCTGCCATAGCATTATGAATTGTGTCAGTGTATGCCCTAAAGGCTTGAACCCGACGCGTGCGATCGGGCATATCAAGTCCATGCTGCTGCAACGCGGCGCATAAACGGAATGAGATGCTGCGCCGGGCTCTTTTCCGGCGCACATCCCATAGGGGAGGGAACCTCTAAAAACTGACCCGCGGCTGCGGCGCTATGCAGCCTGGTTCTTCCGCCGGTTTTTAGAGGTTCCTTGTAAGGGACCGCAAGGTCCATAACAGAACGTATCGGGCCGTCATGGCCGCAAGTACGTCGAGTGAACCGTTTTACGGCAAACCGTATTCATCACGGTAATTATGTTAACCACGGCGAAAACTAAAGCTTCAAAGCTTAAGGGATCATGATGCAGAACGGCGCAATGAAGGCCTGGCTGGATTCCTCCTATCTGGCGGGCGCGAACCAGTCTTACATAGAGCAGCTCTATGAAGACTTCTTAACCGATCCGGGTTCCGTTGAAGATAGCTGGCGTTCCATTTTTCAACAGCTACCAACCGCGGGTGTCAAACCCGATCAGCTTCACTCTCAAACGCGCGATTACTTCCGCCGCCTGGCGAAAGACTCCGCGCGCTACAACACCACCATCACCGATCCGGAAACCGACGCCAAACAGGTCAAGGTACTGCAGCTGATCAACGCCTTCCGCTTCCGCGGGCATCAGCATGCCAACCTCGATCCGCTTGGCCTGTGGCAGCGCGAGCAAGTTCCTGACCTTGATCCCGCTTACCACAACCTGACCGAAGCCGATTTCCAGGAAACCTTCAACGTGGGCTCTTTCGCCATCGGCAAAGAAACCATGAAGCTGGGCGATCTGTACGCCGCGCTGAAGCAGACCTATTGCGGGTCGATCGGTGCTGAGTACATGCACATCACCAACACCGAAGAGAAACGCTGGATCCAGCAGCGTATCGAGTCGGTGGTGGGGCGCGCCAGCTTTACCGCCGACGAAAAACGCCGTTTCCTGAACGAGCTGACCGCGGCGGAAGGCCTGGAACGTTACCTGGGCGCCAAATTCCCGGGTGCCAAACGCTTCTCGCTGGAAGGCGGCGACGCGCTGGTGCCGATGCTGAAAGAGATGGTGCGCCACGCCGGCAAGAACGGCACGCGCGAAGTGGTGTTGGGCATGGCCCACCGCGGCCGTCTGAACGTGCTGATCAACGTGCTGGGCAAAAAGCCGGCCGATCTGTTCGACGAATTCGCCGGCAAGCATAAAGAACACCTCGGCACCGGTGACGTGAAATATCACCAGGGCTTCTCTTCCGACGTAGAAACCGAAGGCGGCATGGTTCACCTGGCGCTGGCGTTCAACCCGTCGCACCTGGAGATCGTCAGCCCGGTGGTCATGGGGTCGGTTCGCGCCCGTCGCGATCGTCTGGACGAAGCGCGCAGCAACATGGTGCTGCCGATCACCATCCACGGCGACGCCGCCATCACCGGCCAGGGCGTGGTTCAGGAAACCCTGAACATGTCTCAGGCCCGCGGCTACGAAGTGGGCGGCACCGTGCGTATCGTCATCAACAACCAGGTTGGCTTCACCACCTCCAACCCGCTGGATGCGCGCTCTACCGAATACTGCACCGACATCGCCAAAATGGTTCAGTCGCCGATCTTCCACGTTAATGCGGACGATCCGGAGGCCGTGGCCTTCGTCACCCGCCTGGCGTTGGATTTCCGTAACACCTTTAAGCGTGACGTGATGATCGATCTGGTCTGCTACCGTCGCCATGGGCACAACGAGGCCGACGAGCCGAGCGCCACCCAGCCGGTGATGTATCAGAAGATCAAGAAACACCCTACGCCGCGCAAAATCTATGCTGACGTGCTGACCGAGCAGAAAGTGGCCAGCCTGGAAGATGCCACGGAAATGGTCAACCTGTACCGCGACGCGCTCGACCGCGGCGATTGCGTGGTTGAAGAGTGGCGTCCGATGAACCTGCACTCCTTCACCTGGTCACCGTACCTGAACCACGAGTGGGACGAAGAGTACCCGAGCAAGGTTGAGATGAAGCGCCTGCAGGAGCTGGCACGCCGCATCAGCACCGTGCCGGAAGCGATCGAAATGCAGTCGCGCGTGGCGAAAATCTACGCTGACCGCGCCGAGATGGCCGCAGGCAACAAGCCGTTCGACTGGGGCGCCGCCGAAACGCTGGCCTACGCCACCATGGCGGATGAAGGCATTCCAATCCGCATCTCCGGCGAAGACGCCGGCCGCGGCACCTTCTTCCACCGTCACGCGGTGGTGCACAACCAGAAAAACGGTTCGGTCTACGTTCCGCTGGCGAATATCCACAGCGGCCAGGGCGAATTCAAGGTTTGGGACTCCGTACTGTCTGAAGAAGCGGTGCTGGCGTTCGAATACGGCTACGCCACGGCGGAACCGCGTACGCTGACCATCTGGGAAGCGCAGTTCGGCGACTTCGCCAACGGCGCGCAGGTCGTTATCGACCAGTTCATCAGCTCCGGCGAGCAAAAATGGGGCCGTATGTGCGGCCTGGTGATGCTGCTGCCGCACGGCTATGAAGGCCAGGGCCCTGAGCACTCTTCCGCGCGTCTGGAACGCTATCTGCAGCTGTGCGCAGAGCAGAACATGCAGGTGTGCGTCCCGTCTACGCCGGCGCAGGTTTACCATATGCTGCGTCGTCAGGCGCTGCGCGGTATGCGCCGTCCGTTGGTGGTGATGTCGCCGAAGTCGCTGCTGCGCCATCCGCTGGCGATTTCTTCGCTGGACGAGCTGGCCAACGGCACCTTCCTGCCGGCGATCGGCGAGATCGACGACTTGGATCCGAAAGCGGTCAAGCGCGTCGTGCTGTGCTCCGGCAAGGTCTACTACGACCTGCTGGAACAGCGTCGCAAGAACGAGCAGAAAGACGTGGCCATCGTGCGCATCGAGCAGCTGTATCCGTTCCCGCATCAGGCCGTGCAGGCCGTGCTGGAGCAATACTCGCACGTGCATGATTTCGTCTGGTGTCAGGAAGAGCCGCTGAACCAGGGCGCCTGGTACTGCAGCCAGCACAACTTCCGTGAAGTGGTGCCGTTCGGGGCTTCTTTACGTTACGCAGGACGTCCGGCCTCCGCCTCTCCGGCGGTGGGCTATATGTCCGTACACCAGAAGCAGCAGCAGGCTCTGGTGAACGACGCGCTGAATATTGACTAATGTTCGCTCGCTTGCCGGCCGTGGGGCCGGCAAGCAGATGATAAAAAACTTAAGGGAAAGCTAAATGAGTAGCGTAGATATTCTGGTTCCTGACCTTCCTGAATCGGTTGCCGATGCGACCGTAGCCACCTGGCACAAAAAGCCGGGCGACAGCGTGCAGCGTGATGAAGTCCTGGTTGAAATCGAAACCGACAAAGTGGTGTTGGAAGTGCCGGCCAGTGAAGCGGGCATTCTCGATGCTATCGTGGAAGAAGAGGGCGCGACCGTACTGTCTCGCCAGCTGCTCGGCCGCATCCGCCCAGGCGACAGCTCCGGCAAACCGACCGCCGAGAAGAGCCAGGAGAAAGAGTCCACGCCTGCACAGCGCGCGACCGCGAGCCTGGAAGAAGAAAGCAATGACGCGCTCAGCCCGGCGATTCGCCGCCTGATCGCCGAACACGACCTCGATGCAGGCGCCATCAAAGGCACCGGCGTGGGTGGCCGCATCACGCGTGAAGACGTGGAAGCGCACCTGGCCAAAGGCGGCGCCGCCGCCAAACCGGCCGCCGCCGCTGAAGCCGCACCGCAGCCTGCTCTGGCCGGCCGTAGCGAAAAACGCGTGCCGATGACTCGCCTGCGCAAACGCGTCGCTGAGCGTCTGCTGGAAGCGAAGAACAGCACCGCGATGCTGACCACCTTCAACGAAATCAACATGCAGCCGATCATGGATCTGCGCAAGCAGTACGGCGAAGCCTTCGAGAAGCGTCACGGCGTGCGTCTGGGCTTCATGTCCTTCTACATCAAGGCGGTGGTTGAAGCGCTGAAGCGCTTCCCGGAAGTGAACGCGTCGATCGACGGTTCCGACGTGGTTTACCACAACTACTTCGACATCAGCATCGCGGTTTCTACCCCGCGCGGCCTGGTGACGCCGGTACTGCGCGATGTGGACGCCATGAGCATGGCTGACATCGAGAAGAAAATCAAAGAGCTGGCCGTTAAGGGCCGCGACGGCAAACTGACCGTGGAAGAGCTGACCGGCGGTAACTTCACCATTACCAACGGCGGCGTATTCGGCTCCCTGATGTCCACTCCGATCATCAACCCGCCGCAGAGCGCCATCCTGGGCATGCACGCCATCAAAGATCGCCCAATGGCGGTCAATGGTCAGGTGGTGATCCAGCCGATGATGTATCTGGCGCTGTCTTATGACCACCGCCTGATCGACGGTAAAGAATCCGTCGGTTATCTGGTGACGGTCAAAGAGATGCTGGAAGATCCGGCTCGTCTGCTGCTGGACGTCTAGTAACCCTTGCCGGGCGCGGCGTGCCGCGCCCGCACTCTGTGCTATGTGGCCGGAAAACCATGCGGTTTACCGCGTAATAATGGTCCGGCTAAAAACCTTCAGAACTGAATGGATAGAACATCATGAATTTACACGAATATCAGGCAAAACAGCTGTTTGCTCGGTATGGCATGCCGGCACCGACCGGTTACGCCTGTACCACTCCGCGTGAAGCAGAAGAAGCCGCATCCAAAATCGGCTCCGGCCCGTGGGTGGTGAAATGTCAGGTTCATGCTGGCGGCCGCGGTAAAGCGGGCGGCGTTAAAGTCGTCAACAGCAAAGAAGATATCCGTGCTTTCGCGGAAGCCTGGTTGGGCAAGCGTCTGGTGACTTACCAGACTGACGCGCTGGGCCAGCCGGTTAACCAGATCCTGGTTGAAGCGGCGACCGACATCGATAAAGAACTGTACCTGGGCGCCGTCGTAGACCGCGCGACCCGTCGCATCGTATTCATGGCGTCTACCGAAGGCGGCGTGGAAATCGAGAAAGTGGCGGAAGAAACCCCTGAACTGATCCACAAAATGACCATCGATCCGCTGGCGGGTCCACAGCCTTATCAGGGCCGTGAGCTGGCCTTCAAACTGGGCCTGACCGGCAAGCAAGTCAGCCAGTTCGCCAAGATCTTCATGGGCCTGGCGACGCTGTTCCTGGAGCGCGACCTGGCGATGGTTGAGATCAACCCGCTGGTGATCACCAAGCAGGGCGATCTGGTGTGCCTGGACGGCAAACTGGGCGCCGACGGCAACGCCCTGTTCCGTCAGCCTGAACTGCGTGAAATGCGTGACCCTTCTCAGGAAGATGAGCGTGAATCCCGTGCGGCCCAGTGGGAGCTGAACTACGTTGCCCTCGACGGCAACATCGGCTGCATGGTGAACGGCGCAGGTCTGGCGATGGGCACCATGGACATCGTTAAACTGCACGGCGGCGAGCCGGCCAACTTCCTGGACGTAGGCGGCGGCGCGACCAAAGAGCGCGTGACCGAAGCGTTCAAAATCATCCTGTCCGACGACAAGGTGAAAGCGGTTCTGGTTAACATCTTCGGTGGTATCGTTCGTTGCGATCTGATCGCCGACGGCATCATCGGCGCAGTGGCTGAAGTGGGCGTTAACGTCCCGGTCGTGGTGCGCCTGGAAGGGAACAACGCCGAACTGGGCGCCAAGAAACTGGCGGACAGCGGCCTGAATATCATTGCTGCGACCAGCCTGACTGATGCGGCTCAGCAAGTTGTTGCAGCAGTGGAGGGTAAATAATGTCCATCTTAATCGATAAAAACACCAAAGTAATTTGCCAGGGCTTCACCGGTAGCCAGGGGACTTTCCACTCCGAACAAGCTATCGCTTACGGCACCAAAATGGTTGGCGGCGTCACCCCAGGCAAAGGCGGCACTCAGCACCTGGGTCTGCCGGTGTTCAACACCGTGCGCGAAGCGGTTGAAGCGACCGGCGCGACGGCCTCCGTCATTTACGTTCCAGCGCCGTTCTGCAAAGACTCCATTCTGGAAGCGATCGATGCCGGCATCAAATTGATCATCACCATCACCGAAGGCATCCCGACCCTGGACATGCTGACCGTGAAAGTGAAGCTGGACGAAGCCGGCGTGCGCATGATTGGGCCGAACTGCCCTGGCGTGATCACCCCGGGCGAGTGCAAAATCGGCATCATGCCTGGCCACATCCACCTGCCGGGCAAAGTGGGCATCGTTTCCCGCTCCGGTACCCTGACCTATGAAGCGGTGAAACAAACCACCGATGCCGGTCTGGGCCAGTCCACCTGTGTGGGCATCGGCGGCGACCCGATCCCGGGCTCCAACTTCATCGATATCCTGAAGATGTTCCAGCAGGATCCGCAGACCGAAGCGATCGTGATGATCGGTGAGATCGGCGGCAGCGCTGAAGAAGAAGCGGCAGCTTACATCAAAGAACACGTCACCAAACCGGTTGTCGGTTACATCGCCGGCGTGACCGCGCCGAAAGGCAAGCGTATGGGCCACGCGGGCGCCATCATCGCAGGCGGCAAGGGCACGGCGGACGAGAAGTTTGCTGCGCTGGAAGCGGCGGGCGTGAAAACCGTTCGCAGCCTGGCGGACATCGGCGACGCGGTAAAAGCGGTGCTGAAGCGCTAAGATCTTAGTACGAAATAATAATATCTCGACATGTTTGGCCACCCATTGGGTGGCCTTTTTTATGGGTAAAGATCAGAAGTCGTTGAGCGCCTTGATCAGCGCGATCCGATCCTGCAGGCGGCGCTGCTGCACCGGATCCGCGGCGGCTTGCCGCTGCTGCTCCAGCGAGGTGAGGGCGGCGCGGTAATCGTCGGCGTTGCTGAACAGAGCGTCTTTGACGTTGATCGAGGCGACGTTGGTGTAGCGCCCGTCGTCGGTGGTCGGTACCTGGATAACGCCTTCATTAAGCAGCCGTTTGACGATCGCCCGCTGCGGTTCGTATCCTTCCATGCCAACCAGTTTCCAGCGCTGCGGCGGCACGCCCTGGTATTGGCCGTGTTTCACTTCCGTCAGGTAGCGCAGGGCCAGGTGGCGAATGGTGCCTTCTTCTTCACCGTATTGCGCTTTGCTGTCGAACAGCACCGGGAAGGATTGCCCTTCCAGCGCGCCGCCCTTTTGCGTCAGGTGGCCCATGCGGTAACTGTTCATGCCCAGACGGATCGGCATGTCGTCGGTGACCGGCGTGCCGTCTGCCAGGCGCAGATCGACGATGCGCGAACCGGCGGGTTGGCGCAGATCAATGGTATAGGTGACGCCATCGAAGAAATCGTTGGTGGAATATTTGGACGAACGCCGCGCCGGGTTAAAGCTGTAGGTGACGTCGCCCGGCTGCAGCTGATTGAAGTAGCCGGCGGACCACTCCATATAGCGTTTAAGCGCTTTACCGTTAAGTTGATAAACGGTGATCTCGCCGCCGGCGTATTGGTAGTTAAAGGCGATATCCTTGGCCTTGATGTCGCCGACGTCCAGTTTGGCGCGATCGTTGTCGATCTGCAGAGCGATCACCTGCGCCAGCGGTGCGTAGTGACGGGCGGCCTGCTGGAACAGCGCGCTGATGCCGGTATCCTGCACGTGCACCTGAGGAATGCCGCGGAACTCGTCGGCAGGCACCAGATCGCTGCCGCTCAGCTTCGCCACCACCCGGTTGGCGTTGGCGCGCAAAATGTCATGATACGGCCGGTAGAGAGCCTGCATGGCGCTGTCCGGCGTCAGCCCTTTGATCGGGTAGGTGTAGCTGTTTTTGTCGATCAGCGTGAATTTGCCATCGCGGCGTTCAAATTGCAGATCGATGCGTGACAGCGCGCGGCCGTATTTGTCCGGTTCGGTGATGATGACGCCGTTGACCACCGCCTTGTCGATCTTCACATGCATGTGGCCGGCGACGATCGCCGCCAGCTCCGGGTTGGCGTTGGCGATGTCGGCCACGCCGGTGCCGGGGCGCTGGTTCTCGTTGTCGATGCCCATATGCGCCACCAGCACGATGGCATCGACCTGGCCGTCGATTTGTTTGATGACCTGTTTCACCGCCTGCACCGGATCGGTGAAGTTCAGTCCTTTGATACGATCGGTGCCCTTGGCGAATTCAGCGGTCATCGGCGTGTCCATGCCGATAATGCCGATCTTCACGCCCTGGCGTTCGAGGATGGTGTAGGCCGGCAGATAAGGCTTGCCGTTATCCCAGACGATGTTGCCCGCCAGCGCCGCGCCCTTGAACTGCTTGAGCGGGGTGCCCAGCACCGGCAGGCCGAAGTCGAACTCGTGATTGCCCATCACCCAGACGTCGTAGTTGAGCGCGTTGAGGCCCAACATCATCGGGCTGACGGCCTCATGCTTGAAGGTTTCAACGAAGTTGCCCTGAATAGTGTCGCCGGCGTCCACCAGGATCAGGTTAGGCTGCTCGGCGCGTACCTTTTTGACCTGAGTGGCTATCTGGCTCAGGCTGCCCGCCAGGTTTTCCGTGTCGCTGGCGTAGTCCCAAGGCACGAAGGTGCCGTGCAGATCGGAGGTGCCCAGCAGGGTGATGTTTACCGTTTCGGCGGCCATGGCGTTTCCCGAGAGTCCCAAGACAGAGGCAAAGATGATTTTTTTCATAACTTATTGTCACTCAATGCAATTTTAACATAAGCGGTCATTTTGCTACAAAATCGCAACCTTTACGATCCCATCGCGAGAAATAGACTAATATTGGAGAGAGATTTGTTGTTTTGTGACTGCAATCACTGTCACGGCTTAATGGAAATAAAAGGTTAATTATGTCGCAGAATAAGCGCGTAATAATACAATGGCGGCCCTTTTGAATTACATTTATTTAACACAAAAATATCATTAAAAAACAATTAAACCATTGCGCAACATGCCCTCAAGAAAAATAGGCGAAATGTGCTGATGAATATGGAAATAATATGCGGATAGGCTTAAATTGTCTCAGATCAAATTAGCCCGAAGTACCTCTTTCGGCTAAGATTTGACCTGTAACCAAAAGTCCAACCCACGTCACGTAAAAACCTATTTATTGTGTGGGATTGGGCGAGTATCATCCATGTTGTGATTATGGATGGTTGATCTTGTTGCATTTGTTACCCGTTGTCGGTTTTCAGTGGCGTGCTTGTCGACGGCCCGAGAGGCTATTGGCGAGTGTGCGGTTGAAAGCGGAGAAGCTGGATCAAATTTGTTGTGTTTAAGGGCATTCACTGCGGGGCGTTACTGGCGGCTTTGAAAGAAGCATGCCGATAACCGCGTGTCGGAGTCTTCCTGCGAGGAGCAAGGAGTCAAGATGTTTGATATTGTCGAACTGTCGCGCTTACAGTTTGCTTTAACGGCGATGTACCATTTCTTATTTGTCCCATTAACGCTCGGTATGGCGTTCTTGCTGGCAATTATGGAAACGGTATATGTCCTGTCTGGCAAACAAATCTATAAAGACATGACCAAATTCTGGGGAAAGTTATTTGCGATTAACTTTGCTCTGGGTGTGGCCACCGGTTTGACCATGGAGTTCCAGTTCGGGACCAACTGGTCGTATTTCTCTCATTACGTCGGCGATATCTTCGGGGCCCCACTGGCTATCGAAGGTCTGATGGCGTTCTTCCTTGAATCGACGCTGGTCGGCCTGTTCTTCTTCGGCTGGGATCGTCTGAGCAAGGTGCAGCACATGGCGGTAACCTGGTTCGTGGCCCTCGGCTCCAACCTGTCCGCGCTGTGGATCCTGGTCGCCAACGGCTGGATGCAGAACCCGATCGCGTCGGATTTCAACTTCGAAACCATGCGCATGGAGATGGTCAGCTTCTCCGAGCTGGTGCTTAACCCGGTTGCACAGGTGAAATTCGTTCACACCGTGGCTGCAGGTTACACCACCGGCGCCATGTTCGTGCTGGGCATCAGCTCCTACTATCTGCTGAAGGGCCGCGACATCGCTTTCGCCAAGCGCTCCTTCGCCATCGCCGCCAGCTTCGGCATGGCTGCGGTGCTGTCGGTGATCGTGCTGGGTGACGAATCCGGTTACGAAATGGGCGACGTACAGAAAACCAAACTGGCCGCCATTGAAGCGGAGTGGGATACCCAGCCGGCGCCGGCGTCCTTCACCCTGTTCGGCATTCCCGATCAGGACAAGATGGAAAACTCCTTCTCTATTCAGATCCCGTATGCGCTTGGCCTGATCGCCACGCGTTCCACCGACACGCAGGTCACCGGCCTGAAAGATCTGCTGGCGCAACATGAAGTGCGCATCCGCAACGGCATGAAAGCCTACCAGCTGCTGGAAGAGCTGCGCGGCGGCAATACCGATCCTGCGGTGCGTGCGGAATTCAACAAAACCAAGCAAGACCTGGGCTACGGCATGCTGCTGAAGCGTTATACCCCGAACGTCAGCGACGCGACGGAAGCGCAGATCCAGCAGGCGACCAAGGACTCCATTCCACGCGTGGCGCCGCTGTACTTCGCCTTCCGCATCATGGTGGCCTGTGGCGTGCTGATGCTGCTGATTATCGGCCTGTCCTTCCTGAGCGTGGTGCGCGGCCGCATCGGCCAGAAAAAATGGCTGTTGCGTGCGGCGCTGTATGGCCTGCCGCTGCCGTGGATCGCGGTGGAAGCTGGCTGGTTCGTGGCGGAATACGGCCGTCAACCGTGGGCGATTGGTGAGGTGCTGCCGACCGCAGTCGCCAACTCTTCGCTGACCGCGGGCGACATTCTGTTCTCGATGGGGCTGATTTGCGGCTTGTACACCCTGTTCCTGGTGGCTGAAATGTACCTGATGTTCAAGTTTGCGCGTCTGGGTCCAAGCAGCCTGAAAACCGGCCGCTACCACTTTGAACAACCGACTGCCGCCGTGCAGGAAGCGCGCTAAACAGGAGTCCACGTATGTTTGACTATGAAGTACTGCGATTTATCTGGTGGGTGCTGGTTGGCGTACTGCTGATCGGCTTCGCCGTCACCGACGGTTTCGACATGGGCGTCGGCATCCTGGTGCGCATCATCGGTAAAACCGATACCGAGCGCCGGGTGATGATCAACTCCATCGCCCCGCACTGGGACGGTAACCAGGTGTGGCTGATCACCGCCGGCGGCGCGCTGTTCGCCGCCTGGCCGATGGTCTACGCAGCGGCCTTCTCGGGCTTCTACGTCGCCATGATCCTGGTGCTGGCGGCCTTGTTCTTCCGCCCGGTCGGTTTTGACTACCGTTCCAAGCTGGAGAGCACCCGCTGGCGCAACATGTGGGACTGGGGCATCTTCATCGGTTCCTTCGTGCCTGCATTGGTGTTCGGCGTGGCGTTCGGCAACCTGCTGCAGGGCGTGCCGTTCCATGTGGACGAGTACCTGCGTCTGTTCTACACCGGCAACTTCTTCCAACTGCTGAATCCGTTCGGTCTGTTGGCAGGCGTGGTCAGTCTGACCATGCTGGTCACTCAGGGCGCGACTTACCTGCAGATGCGCACCACCGGCGAGATCCACCTGCGGTCACGCGCCGCAGCGCAGATCGCGACGCTGATCATGGCGGTATGCTTCCTGCTGGCGGGCGTGTGGCTGGTGAAAGGCATCGACGGCTACGTGATCACTTCGGCGCTGGACACCATGGCGGAATCCAACCCGCTGCGTAAAGAAGTGGCGCATCAGGCCGGCGCATGGCTGATCAACTTCAACAAGTATCCGCTGCTGTGGGCGTTGCCTGCGCTGGGCGTGGTGCTGCCGTTGTTCACCATCCTGTTCTCGCGTCTGGAGAAAGGCGCGCTGGCGTTCGTCACCTCGTCGCTGACCATCGCCTGCGTCATCCTCACTGCCGGGGTCACCATGTTCCCGTTCGTGATGCCGTCCAGCACCGTGCCTAACGTCAGCCTGACCATGTGGGACGCGACCTCGAGCCTGTTGACGCTGAAAGTGATGACCGTCGTGGCGGCGATCTTCGTGCCTATCGTTTTGGCGTACACCAGCTGGTCGTACTACAAAATGTTCGGTCGCCTCGACAAGAATTACATCGAAAACAACAAGCATTCGCTGTACTAAGGATAAGGAGCTAAACCATGTGGTATTTTGCCTGGATTCTCGGAACGCTTCTTGCCTGCGCCTTCGGCATCATCACGGCGCTGGCGCTTGAGCAGAGCGAAGCGACCAAAGCTCAGCAAGACGGTAAGTGATGAGCTCGTCCGTGATTGACAAGCTGTACGCTGTCACCGACAAGGGCCCGGTTCGGGCCCTTTCCCTGGTGCTGGCGTTGATTTTGGCGGGGTGCGTGTTCTGGGATCCGACGCGTTTCGCCGCCAAAACCAGCTCGCTGGAGATTTGGGAAGGGCTGTTGCTGATTTGGGCCGTATGCGCCGGGGTGATCCACGGTTTCGGATTCCGCCCGCAGCGCAGCGTCTGGCGCGCTTTTTTCGCGCCGCTTCCCGCAATTGTGATCTTGTGCGCAGGATTACTTTACGTTTCTTTATAATCTCCCCGATGTCCCCACGTTATGGGCCCTCACGGCCCATAATTATTTTCATTCCCATCTTGTAACCCATTCCCAACCCGATCCGTCTTGCGTATAGTAGCAGCGTTAAATTGCATTGCTGGGAAGTAGAGTGAGTAATACGTTGTTTCGATGGCCGGTTCGCGTTTACTACGAGGATACCGATGCCAGTGGTGTGGTCTATCACGCCCGCTACGTCGCCTTTTTTGAAAGAGCGCGCACAGAGATGCTGCGTCAGCACAACTTTCATCAACAGCAGCTGCTCAGTGAACAAGTCGCTTTTGTCGTCCGGCGCATGACGGTGGATTATCTGGCTCCGGCTCGTCTCGACGAGCAACTGGAGGTCCAGAGTGAAATCACCTCTCTGCGCGGGGCTTCTCTCACGTTTGCTCAACGCATTGTCAATTCTGACGGGGCCCTACTGAGCCAGGCAGATGTCCTGATTGCCTGTATTGATCCACACCAAATGAAGCCAAGAGCGCTTCCTAAGTCTATTGTCGCGGAGTTTAAGCAGTGACTGACATGAACATCCTAGATTTATTCTTGAAGGCGAGCCTGCTGGTTAAGCTTATCATGTTGATTTTGATATGCTTCTCGGTAGCCTCCTGGGCGATCATCATTCAGCGCACCCGCATCCTCAATGCGGCGACGCGCGACGCCGAAGCCTTTGAAGACAAATTCTGGTCCGGTATCGAGCTTTCCCGTCTGTACCAGGAAAGTCAGGCGCGTCGCGATAGCCTGACCGGTTCCGAGCAGATCTTCCATTCCGGTTTCAAAGAGTTCGCCCGCCTGCACCGCGCCAACAACCATGCGCCGGAGTCGGTGATCGAAGGGGCGTCGCGCGCGATGCGCATTTCGATGAACCGCGAGCTGGAAACGCTGGAAACCCATATTCCGTTCCTCGGCACCGTCGGTTCGATCAGTCCGTACATCGGTCTGTTCGGCACCGTGTGGGGGATCATGCACGCCTTTATCGCGCTGGGCGCGGTGAAGCAAGCCACGCTGCAGATGGTGGCGCCGGGTATCGCCGAAGCGCTGATCGCCACCGCGATCGGTCTGTTCGCCGCCATCCCGGCGGTAATGGCCTATAACCGTCTCAACCAGCGCGTCAACAAGCTTGAGCAGAATTACGACAACTTTATGGAAGAGTTCACCGCTATTCTGCATCGTCAGGCCTTCTCCAGCGACAGCAAATAAGTAGGAGGTAGCATGGCGAGAGTACGTGGACGTAGTCGGCGCGAGCTGAAGTCCGAAATTAACATCGTTCCGCTGCTCGACGTGTTGCTGGTGCTGCTGCTGATCTTTATGGCAACTGCGCCAATCATCACGCAGAGCGTGGAGGTTGACCTGCCGGACGCCACCGATTCCAAAACGGTGTCCAGCGATGACAATCCGCCGGTGATCCTTGAGGTTTCCGGCGTAGGTCAATACACCCTGGTGGTGGATCACAACCGTATGGAGCTGCTGCCGCCTGAACAAGTCGCGGCCGAAGCCAAGTCGCGTTTGGCGGCTAACCCGAAAACGGTCTTTTTGATCGGCGGTGCGAAGGAAGTCCCTTACGATGAGATTATCAAGGCATTGAATATTCTCCATCAGGCGGGCGTAGCTTCCGTGGGGCTGATGACCCAGCCGATCTGACCGTAAGGCGAACGGCAACCCGGTTCCTGCGCTGCGGCCCAGGAACCCCGTATAAGCAACACCAGTTTTTGGGAATCTATTTTGGTAAAGGCAACTGAGCAAAACGATAAGCTGAACCGCGCCGTTATTGTTTCGGTCGTTCTGCACTTCATACTGATTGCCCTGCTGATTTGGGGATCGCTGCAGGAAAAGGTCGACATGAGCGCCGGCGGCGGCGGCGATGGTTCTGTAGTGGGCGCGGTAATGGTCGATCCCGGCGCGGTGGTGGAGCAGTACAACCGCCAGCAGCAGCAGAGCAACGATGCGCAGCGTGCCGAGAAGCAGCGCCAGAAAAAAGCGGAGCAACAGGCCGAAGAGCTTCAGCAGAAGCAGGCGGAGCAACAGCAGCGCCTGAAAGAGCTGGAGAAAGAGCGTTTGGCGGCGCAGGAGAAAGCCGCGCAGGACGCCAAAGCGCAGGCTGAGCAACAGCAGAAGGCGGCGGAGCAGCAGAAGCAGGCCGCCGAGCAGCAAAAAGCGGCGGAAGCCGCTGCAGCGAAAGCCAAAGAGCAACAGAAGGTCGCCGAAGCCGCCGCCGCCAAGGCGAAGGCCGAAGCGGACAAGGTCGCCAAGGCGCAGGCGGACGCGCAGAAGAAAGCCGAAGCGGAAGCCAAGAAAGAAGCGGCCGCTGCCGCCGCCGCCAAGAAACAGGCGGAAGAGGCGAAGAAAGCCGCCGCCGCTGCCGCAGAGCAAAAAGCTGCAGAGGCTGCGGAGAAGAAAGCGGCTGCTGAAGCCGAGAAAAAAGCCGCAGCGGAAGCCGAGAAGAAGGCTGCCGCCGAGGCAGAGAAGAAAGCGGCCGCCGCTGAGAAAGCTGCGGCAGCCAAGAAAGCTGCTGCAGAGAAGAAAAAAGCCGCCGCCGAGGCTGCGAAGCAATCGGCGGAAGTTGATGACCTGTTTGGTGGCCTGGCGGACGGCAAGAACGCGCCGAAAGGTGGCGGCAAGCAGAAGGGTGACGGTAAACCGGCTGGCCAGGGCAATGCCAAAACGGCTGGCGCCAGCGGGGCGGAAATCAATGGCTATCTTGGCCAGATTACCGCTGCGATTCAAAGCAAGTTCTACGATGCGGATCTGTACAAGGGCCGTAAATGTGACCTGCGAATCAAGCTGGCGCCGGACGGTTTTCTGGTAGACGTTAAATCTGAAGGGGGCGATCCGGCACTGTGTCAGGCGGCGATAGCCGCGGCGAAACAGGCGAAGATCCCGAAACCGCCAAGCCAGGCGGTGTATGAGGTGTTTAAGAATGCTCCCCTTACGTTCAGGCCGGAATAATGGTTGTTTGAGCTGAGTAAGATCACAGGGATGTACTAAGGTAACCAACAGGGATTATGTAGTTTTACGTGAGTTGGTTTGTTAAAATTCTGCTAATTTATCGCAGGCATCCCGCCTGGATAAGGGAGATGAGATGAAGCAGGCATTTCGAGTAGCGCTAGGTTTTTTAATTCTGTGGGCGTCCGTGTTGCACGCGGAAGTTCGCATTGAAATCACCCAAGGGGTCGACTCCGCTCGTCCGATTGGCGTGGTGCCGTTTAAATGGGCGGGCCCAGGCACGCCGCCGGAAGATATCGGCAAGATTGTCGGCGCGGATCTGCGCAACAGCGGCAAATTCAACCCGATCGACGTGGCGCGCATGCCGCAGCAACCGACCTCCGCGTCTGAAGTGACGCCGGCGGCCTGGACTGCATTGGGCATCGACGCCGTAGTGGTCGGTCAGGTTCAACCTGGCGCCGACGGCAGCTACCTGATCTCCTACCAGTTGGTGGATACTTCGGGTTCGCCGGGCACCGTATTGGCGCAGAACCAGTATAAAGTGACCAAACAGTGGTTGCGTTATTCTGCACATACCGCCAGCGACGAAGTGTTCGAGAAGCTGACCGGCATCAAGGGCGCGTTCCGCACCCGTATCGCCTACGTGGTGCAGACCAACGGCGGGAAATTCCCGTACGAGCTGCGCGTAGCGGATTACGACGGTTACAACCAGTTCACGGTGCACCGTTCGCCTGAGCCGCTGATGTCGCCGGCCTGGTCGCCGGACGGCAGCAAACTGGCTTACGTGACCTTCGAGAGCGGCCGTTCCGCGCTGGTGGTGCAAACCCTGGCTAACGGCGCCATCCGCCAGATCGCTTCGTTCCCGCGCCACAACGGTGCGCCGGCGTTCTCGCCGGACGGCAGCAAGCTGGCCTTCGCGCTGTCCAAGAGCGGCAGCCTGAACCTGTACGTGATGAACCTCGGCTCCGGCCAGATCACGCAGCTGACCGATGGCCGCAACAACAACACCGAACCGACCTGGTTCCCGGATGGCCAGTCTCTGGCGTTTACCTCCGACCAGGGCGGGCGTCCGCAGATTTATAAAATCAGCGCCAGCGGCGGTGCCGCACAGCGTCTGACGTGGGAAGGCTCTCAGAACCAGGATTCTGAAGTCAGCTCCGACGGTAAATTCCTGGTGATGGTGAGCACCAACAGTGGTGCACAACACATCGCCAAACAAGATCTTGGATCGGGCGCCGTTCAGGTTTTGACCGGCACCTTCCTGGATGAAACGCCTAGTATTGCGCCAAACGGCACCATGGTGATCTATAGCTCCACGCAAGGTATGGGCTCCGTGCTGCAGTTGGTGTCAACTGATGGGCGTTTCAAAGCGCGTCTTCCGGCAACTGATGGACAGGTCAAATTCCCTGCCTGGTCGCCGTATCTGTGATGCATGTGTAAATATGTATGGCAAACTATAAAAGGATCAAAGAAATGCAACTGAACAAAGTGCTGAAAGGGCTTCTGCTGGCACTGCCAGTTCTGGCTGTAGCAGCTTGTAGTTCTAACAAAAGCGCGAACAACGACCAATCTGGTATGGGCGCTGGCGCCGGCACTGGTATGGAAAACGGCAGCAGCAACCTGTCTTCCGAAGAACAAGCTCGTCTGCAGATGCAAGAACTGCAGAAGAACAACATCGTTTACTTCGGCCTGGACAAGTATGACGTAAGCTCCGAATTCGCTCAGATGCTGGACGCGCACGCTGCATTCCTGCGTAACAACCCGTCTTACAAAGTGACCGTTGAAGGCCACGCTGACGAACGCGGCACGCCGGAATACAACATCGCTCTGGGTGAGCGTCGTGCTAACGCCGTTAAAATGTACCTGCAGGGTAAAGGCGTTTCCGCTGACCAGATCTCTATCGTTTCTTACGGTAAAGAAAAACCAGCAGTACTGGGCCACGACGAAGCGGCTTATGCTAAAAACCGTCGTGCCGTTCTGGTTTACTAAGAGAATCGCATGAACAGTAACTTCAGACGTCACCTGTTGAGTCTGTCGTTACTGGTTGGCGTAGCGGCCCCTTGGGCCGCTACTGCCCAAGCGCCAATCAGTAATGTCGGCTCCGGCTCGGTCGAAGACCGCGTCACCTCGCTTGAGCGCATCAGCAATGCTCAAGGCCAGCTTTTAAACCAACTCCAGCAACAACTCTCTGACAATCAACGCGACATTGATTCTCTACGTGGGCAAATCCAGGAAAGCCAGTATCAGTTGAATCAGGTCGTTGAACGCCAGAAGCAAATCTATCAACAGATGGATAGCCTCAGCCAGGGCGGCGCTCAGAGCGCCTCTGCGGCAGCGGGCGCTGCCGGCGGGGCAGCCGCAGGCGCATCTTCCGATGCGGGCAGCAGCGCGCCTGCAGCCGCTTCTGCAACGCCGAGCGGCGGTGATGAGAACAGCGACTACAACGCCGCTGTTTCTCTGGCGCTGGAAAAAAAACAGTATGACCAGGCGATTTCCGCCTTTCAGTCCTTCGTAAAACAGTACCCGAAGTCTACTTACCAGCCCAACGCCAACTATTGGCTGGGCCAGTTGTTCTACAACAAGGGTAAAAAAGACGATGCGGCCTATTATTTTGCGGTGGTGGTGAAGAATTACGCTAAATCACCGAAGGCGCCGGACGCCATGTACAAGGTGGGTATCATCATGCAGGAAAAAGGGCAGGCCGATAAAGCCAAGGCCGTGTTCCAGCAGGTGATCAAACAATACCCAACCAGTGCGGCGGCCAAGCAGGCGAAAAGTCGCGTAGGCGGTTAACGGTTAGAAAAATGAGCCCAGAAGTTAGTCGATTTGACCGATTTCTGGGCTCATTCGCGTGAAGAACAAGCAGTTGAACGCATCGGTAAAAAATTTAGGTTGCGCTGCCAAGATAAATTAGTAATATATGCCGCCGTTGCCAAGACATCTTGCAAGATGTTAAAGCGGCAGGGAAATTGGGTCGTTAGCTCAGTTGGTAGAGCAGTTGACTTTTAATCAATTGGTCGCAGGTTCGAATCCTGCACGACCCACCAATTTCTGAAGTAGCAGTAACCACAACAGTGGGTGATTAGCTCAGTTGGTAGAGCATCTCCTTTACACGGAGGGGGTCGGCGGTTCGAGCCCGTCATCACCCACCACTGTTATGGGTCGTTAGCTCAGTTGGTAGAGCAGTTGACTTTTAATCAATTGGTCGCAGGTTCGAATCCTGCACGACCCACCATTCTTTAAGAATGGCTGCGACAGAGAATCGTAAAGGATGAGAACCGTAAAGGTTCGAGTCTCGCGCAGCGAGACAACATCACTCCGGTGATGGCCCGCAAGGGCGAGGCCAAAGGCCGAGTTATCCTGCACGACCCACCATTCTTTAAGAATGGCAGCTTCAGAATCGGTTTGATGTGGCAAAGTAAAGGTCCGAGTCGAGTACCCGTCGAGTTGTCCTGAACATCCCCATCCTTGTTTTCCGCGAGTCGGTTCCAATAACCTATTCGCCATCAGCAGTAAACCACATCAGTGGGTCGTTAGCTCAGTTGGTAGAGCAGTTGACTTTTAATCAATTGGTCGCAGGTTCGAATCCTGCACGACCCACCACTCTTTAATAGAGCAAGGTGTTAAATCGTCAGGATGAGAACCGTAAAGGTTCGAGTCTCGCGAAGCGAGACAACATCACTCCGGTGATGGCCCGAAGGGCGAGGCCAAAGGCCGAGTTATCCTGTACGATCCACCACGCTTTGAGTGGACAAGATGTGAAAAATAGCAGTACCACAGCAGTGGGTGATTAGCTCAGTTGGTAGAGCATCTCCTTTACACGGAGGGGGTCGGCGGTTCGAGCCCGTCATCACCCACCACACTGCGGGTCGTTAGCTCAGTTGGTAGAGCAGTTGACTTTTAATCAATTGGTCGCAGGTTCGAATCCTGCACGACCCACCAATTCAGAAAAAAGCGCCTTTGGGCGCTTTTTTCGTTTCTGTAACATCCAAACCTGACCTCATCTTCTCGCTAACATGGTCACCGAGTCGTGCGGGTGAGATCCTGCGCTCAGGTTCAGAGATACGACAACGCGCAGCGTTGCCCGCAGGGTGAGGCCACAGGCCGAATCAATCCTGCACGACCCACCCATTCAGAAAAAGCGCCTTTTATCGCATCCGCATCACCGCAATCTGAATCCGCTGCTTTCTCGTTTCAACAACACACCGATCGTCATCCCGCGCTTTTCTGAACGGCTATACGTTCTCGCCAAGCGGTTATCCGCTGTGAACTGCGCGGGCAATGCCTGTGTTTTTAATCTATTAAACAATAGGTGCGCAAAATTGAAAATATCAGCGGACTTTTCGCGCTGATTTAGGTATTTTGTTTAGTATATAAAACGAAGGGCGTTGCGGCAGGCAATATTCAAGCGGCAGGCGCCCAGCCTAGCATGAGATTGCAGCGATGAGTGAAATGTTTGATGTCAATGCGGCGGTGTATCCCTTCCCGCCTAAACCGGTACCGCTGGACGTAGCCGAAAAAGCCTTTTATCGCGAAAAGATCAAAACCCTGCTCAAGCAGCGCAACGCGGTGATGGTCGCCCACTATTATACCGATCCGGAAATCCAGGCGCTGGCGGAAGAAACCGGCGGCTGCGTGGCGGATTCGCTGGAAATGGCACGCTTCGGCAGCGCGCATCCGGCTTCCACGCTGTTGGTGGCCGGCGTGCGTTTCATGGGGGAAACCGCCAAGATCCTCAGCCCGGAAAAGCAGGTGCTGATGCCGACGCTGTTTGCCGAATGTTCGCTGGATCTGGGCTGCCCGGAAGAGGAATTTCATGCGTTTTGCGACAGCCATCCCGATCGCACCGTGGTGGTCTATGCGAATACCTCGGCGGCGGTCAAAGCGCGCGCTGACTGGGTGGTGACCTCCAGCATCGCCGTCGAACTGATCGAGCATCTGGATAGCCTGGGCGAGAAAATTATCTGGGCGCCGGATCGTCATCTCGGCAGCTACGTGCAGAAGCAGACCGGCGCTGACGTGTTGTGTTGGCAAGGCGCCTGCATTGTCCATGACGAGTTTAAGACCCAGGCGCTGCGGCGCATGAAGGCGCTCTATCCGCAGGCGGCCATCCTGGTGCATCCCGAATCGCCTCAGGCGGTGGTCGAGCTGGCGGATGCGGTGGGATCGACCAGCCAACTGATTCAGGCGGCGAAAACATTGCCGCATCAACAGCTGATCGTCGCCACCGATCGCGGTATCTTTTACAAGATGCAGCAGGCTTGTCCGGACAAGGAGCTGTTCGAAGCGCCGACCGCCGGTGAAGGCGCGACCTGCCGCAGCTGCGCGCATTGCCCGTGGATGGCGATGAATGGCCTGAAGGCGATTGCCGAAGGGCTGGAGCAGGGGGGCGCGCAGCATGAGATCCACGTGGACGCCGCGCTGCGTGAAAAGGCGCTGGTGCCGCTGAACCGCATGCTGGATTTCGCCGCTCAGCTTAAGATGCAGGTTAAAGGCAACGCTTAACCGTTTAAAAGGATGACCTCATGAGCTTCTTCAGTACCAGCAATATTCTGGTGCATATTCCGCTTGGCGCGGGCGGTTACGATCTGTCGTGGATCGAAGCCATCGGCACACTGTTCGGGTTGCTGTGCATCTGGTACGCCAGCAAGGAAAAAATCATCAACTACCTGTTCGGCCTGATCAACGTCACGCTGTTCGCGGTGATTTTCTTCCAGATCCAGCTGTACGCCAGCCTGCTGCTGCAGCTG
Source organism: Serratia sp. BNK-33-b (assembly GCF_048684565.1). NCBI lineage: Bacteria > Pseudomonadati > Pseudomonadota > Gammaproteobacteria > Enterobacterales > Yersiniaceae > Serratia > Serratia sp. BNK-33-b. The sequence goes on along the minus strand of NZ_JBLQTZ010000001.1, from coordinate 3,608,624 downwards.
TTTTTCTTCGGCGCCAATATTTACGGTTGGTATGCCTGGAGCCGCCAAACCCAGGATAATCAGGCCGAGCTGCAGATCCGCTGGCTGCCGCTGCCGAAAGCGTTGGCCTGGGCGGCGGTTTGCGTCATCGGCATCGGCCTGATGACCTTCAACATCGACCGCGTGTTCGCCTGGCTGACGCAGATTGCGGTGGCGGTGATGCAAGGGCTGGGGCTGAACGTGCAGATGCCGACGCTGCAGCCGGACGCGTTCCCGTTCTGGGATTCGGCGATGATGGTGCTCTCCATCGTGGCGATGATCCTGATGACGCGCAAGTACGTGGAAAACTGGCTGCTGTGGGTGGTTATCGATGTCATCAGCGTGGCGATCTTCGCCTACCAGGGCGTGTACGCGATGGCGCTGGAGTATGTCATTCTGACGCTGATCGCCCTGAACGGCTCCTGGCTGTGGATCAAGAGCGCCGGGCGCAACCGTTCCAATCCGCTCTCTTCCGCACCGTAACAACGCAGAGGGCGCCGTGATGGCGCCCTCGTGGCTTAGTGGTGATGCCCCAGATGGGAATGCGCTTCGGCATGTGAGTGTTCACTCGGCTCCGGTGCCCGGTTGATACCGCAGTCCGGCGTCTCGCAGTGCCGGTACTCCATCTGAATGGTCACGTGGCCGATCTTGTAGTGTTCCAACAGATAAGCCTGGATACGTTGCAACAGCCCATCGTGGTCATGCGGCGGGATCACCTGCGCATGCAGCGTCATCAGCTTCTGTTCGCCGATCTGCCAGACGTGTACGTGGTGGATATTGCGCACTTCCGGGATGTTTAGGCACAGGTCTTTTTGCAGCTTGGCGATGTCGACCTCCTGCGGCGTGCCTTCCAGCAGCTCGTGGAAGCTCTCCTTCAGCAGCCGCCAGGCGCTGCGCAGCACCAGACAGGAGACCAGCACCGACAGGATCGGGTCAATCGGCGTCCAGCCGGTGGCGAGAATGACGATGGCGGCGACGATGGCGCCCACCGAGCCGAGCAGGTCGCCCAACACATGCAGCGCGGCCGCCCTCACGTTGATATTTTTCTCTTCGCTGCCGCGATGCAGCAGCCAGAAGGCGAACAGGTTCGCCAGCAGCCCCGCTATGGCGATGATCAGCATCGGAGTACCCATCACCGGCTGTGGTTCGAAGAAACGCCGTATCGCCTCCCACAGGATGAATACCACGATCACCAGTAGCGCCGCGGCGTTGAGGAAGGCCGCCAGGGTGGTCAGGCGCAGATAGCCGAAGGTGTGGCGCGCGTTGGGCTTGCGCTGGGAAAAGTGCACCGCCATCAGCGCCACCAACAGCGCGGCGGCATCGGTCAGCATGTGCCCGGCGTCGGCCAACAGCGCCAGCGAGCCGGACAATAGGCCGCCGGCCACTTCGGCCACCATAAAGACGGCGGTGACTAAAAAAGCGGTCAGTAGGCGTTTACTATTACTGTCTTTCGGCAGGTGTACGTGTGGAGTGTCCGACATTATTCATCCTTATGCATAGCGAAAGTGGGGGCGGCGGCGAGCAGAGCGTCCAGCTCCGGTTCTATCTGCGCCACTGACGCCTTTAATTTAGTATAAGCGGCGGCGGCAAGTTCGCCCCGACGTGCGGTTTCCACCAGTTGCTGGCACAGCCGCGCGGCTTCCGGCAACTGCAGCATCAGCAGGCTGCCCTTGATGCGGTGCGCCGCCTGTTCCAGGCGTGGCCAGTCGCTCGCGGCGACGGCATCCGCGAGCCGCTGCCGGTCTTGCCGCAGCGTGTCGTTGAGCGTCTGCGCCAGCCGCTGCATCATGGCGCGATCGCCGCCCGCCATCTCAGCCAGCGTTTGCCGTAGGTCAGTAAGGACTGACTTTTCCTCCTGAACCTGCGGTTGCTGAGCCAATACCTGGCCGATTGCCGCCAGTGAAATCGGCTTGGTCAGGAAGTGATCGATCGCCACCAGGCCCGGCGGGATACGGGTAAACTCCTGCACGTCTGCCGAGCAGAGCACGATGCGGCAAGGCGGGCGCTGCAGCCGCTGTTCGTCGCGCCGGATCAGCCTGGCCAGCGTCAGTCCGTCCGGGCGCGGCATGTTATAGTCGATAAACAGCAGATCGAACGGCTGCCGGCGCTGGGCCTGCAGCAGCGCATAGCCTTGTTCAAAGCGGGCCGGCTGCAGCCCGAAGTGGCGCAGCTGGCGTTCCAGCAGCAACAGATTGGTGGGATGATCGTCGATCAGCGCGGTACGCATGGCGGAAGACGGCAGAGCAAAGCTACGCTCTGCCGGGGCGACAGCCGGCGGCGCGCCGCTCAGCTCGACCGGTATCGCGACCTCGACGCGTGTACCGACGCCCGGCTGCGAGTGCAACGCGATGCGGCCGCCCATCTGTTCGACGATTTCTTTGCAGATCGACAGGCCCAAACCGGTTCCTTGCACCGAGATGCGTTGCGCGCCGCGCGCGCGGTAAAACGGTTGAAACAGCTTGCCTACCTCATCGGCGGCGATGCCGCAGCCGCTGTCGTTCACCGTCAGATGCAATTCCCCCTGCCGCTCATCCTGCGCGCGCCAGCCGACTTCGACCTGAATGGCGCCGCGCGGCGTGAACTTTATCGCGTTGTTTATCAGATTGTTAGCCACCTGAAGTAAACGCTCACCATCAATGACCACCGCCTCCGGCAGCGCCAGATCCGCCACCACGCTCAGCGTCAACGGCCGATCGCCGATCAGCGGTCGGTAAAGGGCGTCGATGCGCGCGACCCAGGGGCGCAGCGCCATCGGTTTTGGCGCCAACGTCAACGACCCGGTTTCCAACCGCGCGTGATCCTGCAGGTCGTTGAGCAGGTTGAGCAGCGATGAGGCCGAACTGTAAATCACCGGCAGGCCTTCCGGCGCAGGTTGGCGTTTGAGCTCCAGTTCCAGCAGGCCGAGGATGGCGTGCATCGGCGTGCGCAGTTCATGGCTGACGGTGGCGAGGAATTTGCTCTTCATGCGATTTTCCGCTTCGGCGCGGCGGCGCGCCTGCTCGAGCTCTTCGCGTTCGCGTTTTTCACGGCGCTGCAGCATGAAACGGCGCAGAGTCAGCGCCAACAGCAGCACGGTAGCGGCGGCCAACAGCGCCAGCAGCCAGGTGGTCTGCGGCGGCATGCGGTTGTCGTTCACCGCGTCGATCAGGTTGCTGCGATCGACGATCCACTCGTCGCGCAGCGATTGCAGGGTGTCCGCTGGGATCTGCATCAGGTTCTTATCGAGGATCGCCAGCAGCAGCGGCTGATCGCGGCGCACGCCGAAAGCCACCGGATAGGGGATATTGTTGGCGGCGAAGGCCAGCTTGATGGCGCCGGAATAGCGCGACAGCGCCAAAAAGTTGGCGGAGATGACGTTATCCACCAGCGCATCCAGCTGGCCGTTGGCCAGCGCGTCGTACATCGACTTGCTGTCGGCGAAGCTGACGGTCTGTTCCTGCTCCGGCACCAGCCCCTGCGCCAAATCGCCCTGCAGCACGCCGATGCGCTTGCCGGCCAGATCGCCCCAGGTCGAGACGCCGTTGGCATACTGGCCGACGTAAACGCCCCACAGCGAACGGTGGATCGGCATGCTGGCGCTGTAGCGCGCCTTGACGCCGCGCGCCAGCGGCAGGGCGGCGCGGAAGCTGGCCTGGCCGGATTGCACCAGCTGATCGGCCTGCTCGGCGTTGCGCGCCCACAGCGGCGCGAAACGCAGCCCGGTGTTTTGCGCGATGATGTTGAGAATATCGATGGCGTAGCCGCGCGGCTGGCCGTCGGAGCCGCGGTAGGCGAACGGGAAATTGTTCTCGATGGCGGCGTAGTAAACCACGCGGTGGCTCGCCACCCAATTCTTCTCCATCGTCGTCAGATCGGCATTGCCGGTATCGAGGTAGCTGGGGATCTTTTTGCTCCAGCGGCTCTGCAGGGCATTCATCAGCTCCATCGGCGCGTCGGCGATGGCGGTGTCCAGCGTATCTATCAGCCGCGGGTCGGCGGCGGCGAACACGAAGGACAGGTTGCCCAGGTTCTCGTTGCTTTCAATCTGATAGAGCTGGCCGAGCTGCAACTGGTCGATGATAAAGCTGGCGCTGGCCTCGTCGGCGATAAAGTAGTCGCTGCTGCCGTTGAGCAGCGAATAGACCGCCTGCAGGTTGTTGTCGTAGCGCTGGATCTGCGACGCCACCGCCTGCAGGGCGCCGCCAGACTGCATGTCGGTCAGCGCGCCGATCGCGACGCGGGCATTGGCGGAGTTGAGCATCACCGGCCGATCGTTGCTGCGGTCGCGCAATACGCGCAGGTTGCTGACGTAATAGGGCTGAGAGATCGCCAATCCGTGCAGCGCTTCACTTTGCGGGATGCCATACAGCAGATCGATTTTGCCGTCGTGCAGCGCCTGCTCCAGCTGCGTCAGATCGGCGAAGCCGTAAATGGCGAAGCGAATGCCGGTTACCTGCTGGATATAGCCGAGGTAGTCGGCGTTCAGCCCATACAGATCGTCATCCACAATGATGTTGTACGGGCTGGTGTTCTCACTGATGATGCCGACGCGCAGCGTGCGGTCGCGCCAGGGGTTTTTCTCGCCGACGATCAGCATGTTCTCGGGGGTATTCAGATTGCTGACCAGCTGATAGCGCACCGGCTCCCCCGCCTGCGCCAGGCCGCACCACAGGATCAGCAGCAGCAGGGCGCGGCGCATCATGGCGCCAGCTCTTTAAATACCGCCACCAGCTCCAGCAGATTACCGGCGCCGGTTTTGCGCTGGATGTTTTTCTTGTGCGTGCTGACGGTCTTGTTGCTGATGTGCAGCCGGTCGGCGATCTGCAGGTTGGACAGCCCCTGGCTCAGCAAACCCAGCACCTCGAGCTCCTTGGGCGTGAGCAGCCCGCCGTCCGCCGTCGGCGCTTCTTCGGCCAGCGCGGCGGCGGGGAAACTGGCTTCACCGTCCAGCACCTGCTCGATCGCCAGCACCAACTCCGCCAGCGAGCTGCCTTTATTGACGAAACCGTCGGCGCCGGCGGCATGCGCCATGCGCGCATACACATCGGCCTCTTGCGCGGTATAGATCAGGATCTTTTGTTGCGGGTAGCGGCGGCGGATTTTTTTCAACAGCTGCAGCCCATCGACCTGCGGCAGGCCGATATCCAGGATCACCAGGCCGAAAGCGGCCTCGGCCAGCAGAGCCAACGCCTGGACGTCGTCCTGCGCCGCCTGCAGGCGGTAGGGGCGGGATGATTTCATTAGCGCCGCTTCCAGTGCGACATGAACCACCGGGTGGTCATCAACTAATAACAGAGAAGGCATGTTCAACTCGGGTCGCTTTATATTCCGATCGCTAGCATAGCGAAAAAGGAGGCTCTGCGCTCCCCTGATGAAACAGCACAATCTGCTGTTAATTTGGCGGTTCCAGCGGAGGGGGGCAAAGGTGATTTACAGCGCCATTCCCACAGGCTAGATTGTTGGGATCTACACCGTTACGCACTGCGAAATACCCCTCGATACCGAATGGAAAAGCTATGAATTACCAAAACGACGATTTACGCATTAATGATATTAAGGAACTCCTGCCGCCGGTGGCTCTGCTGGAGAAATTCCCGGCTACCGAACGCGCGGCAAAGACGGTGTCCCAGGCCCGCAGCGCGATTCACAATATCCTCCGCGGCAGCGACGATCGCCTGCTGGTGGTGATTGGCCCTTGCTCCATCCACGATACCCAAGCCGCCAAAGAGTACGCGGGGCGCCTGCTGGCGCTGCGTGAAGAACTGAGCGGCGAGCTGGAAGTGGTGATGCGCGTATACTTCGAAAAACCGCGCACCACCGTGGGCTGGAAAGGCCTGATCAACGATCCGCAGATGGACAACAGCTTCAACATCAACGACGGCCTGCGCCTGGCGCGCAAACTGCTGGTGGAGATCAACGACAGCGGTCTGCCGGCCGCCGGCGAATTCCTCGACATGATCACGCCGCAGTACCTGGCGGATCTGATGAGCTGGGGCGCCATCGGCGCGCGCACCACGGAATCGCAGGTGCACCGCGAGCTGGCCTCCGGCCTCTCGTGCCCGGTCGGTTTCAAGAATGGCACCGACGGCACCATCAAGGTGGCGATCGACGCCATCAACGCCGCCGGCGCGCCGCACTGCTTCCTGTCGGTGACCAAGTGGGGTCACTCGGCGATCGTTAATACCAGCGGCAACGGCGACTGCCACATTATTCTGCGCGGCGGCAAAGAGCCGAACTACAGCGCGGCGCACGTGAAGGACGTCAAAGCCGGCCTGAGCAAAGCCGGGCTGCCTGCGCAGGTGATGATCGACTTCAGCCATGCCAACAGCAGCAAACAGTTCAAAAAGCAGATGGACGTGAGCGCTGACGTTTGCGGGCAGATTAGCGGCGGTGAAAAAGCGATCATCGGCGTGATGATCGAAAGTCACCTGGTGGAAGGCAACCAGAACCTCGAAAGCGGCGAACCGCTGGTTTACGGCAAGAGCGTGACCGACGGCTGCATCGGCTGGCAGGACACCGAAACCGTGCTGCGCGATCTGGCGGCGGCGGTGAAAGCGCGCCGCGGATAACCGCAAACAATGACAAGGGCCCGATAACGGGCCCTTGTTTTATCCTTGCCATTGCACTTCTCTATATTCCACGACTTTAAGGCTTACAGTTAATAGGCCAATTAAGTCCTTAAGCGGCCCTCTTCGCATTATTCCTATTTAAGAAAAGAATAATTGTCACTACTCGCGGCATTGTGCTTATATAAGACGCTTTTTTTATTCCATAAACCCCGCAGGCCTAATAAGTGGGGAGTGGTATGACCTTATTCCTTTCAGGATGAAAGAATTATGACAAACAATACCTCGCAGCCGCTGGGGCTGCACCGGATTAAATTCCATGGGAAAGGTGGTGAGTACTTCGCTATTTGGTTAGTCAATGCATTATTGACCGCCCTGACCCTGGGCATCTATTCCGCCTGGGCGACGGTGCGCCGTCGCCGCTATTTTTACGGCAACACGGAATTGGACGGCGATCGTTTCGACTACCATGCACAACCGCTGCAAATTCTGAAAGGGCGGCTGTTGGTGATCGGCGGCATCATTGTGTTTTATATCTTGCTGATGATAACACCCCTGCTGGGGCTGCTGGCTTTGCTGGTGTTGCTTGCCCTGCTGCCGTGGATCGTTATCCGCAGCTGGCGCTACAATGCGATTATGTCGAGCTATCGCGGCGTGCGTTTTAATTATGTCTGCCGCACCGGGCGCGCCTATTGGGCTTTACTGTTCTGCCCGTTATTGCTGATTATCGGGCTGTATGTCGGTCTGATCATCTTGCTCGGCATTGGCAGCGGTCTTGGCAGCATCAACGCCATCGCTTTTATGCTGGTGCTGACGCTGATTTTGGCCGTGCCGGCATTTGCGGCGGTAAACGGCATTATTAGCGCACTGCAGCATGATTTGTACGTTAATAACCTGTTTTTCGGAAAGACACCGTTTATTGCCGAACTGAAGAAATCGGCCTTTATCAAATTTGCCTTGATTGGCCTGCTCATATTCCTGCCGTTCATGTTGGTCGCGCTGGTGTGCATCGGTTCGTTCTTCCTTACCCTCTATCAGATGGTGTTGATGGGCATGTTAACCAATGAAGCCATTGATGTGCTGGTGCTGGATAATATCAGCAGCCTTCTGCTGATGATGGTGGTGCTGCTAATTGGCGCGCTGGTGGCCAGCAGCTACCAGGTCGTTGCCCAGCGCAACTATCTGTTTAACCAGGCAAGGCTGAACGGCGACATCAAGCTGCATTCCTCAATGAAAACGCTGCCGTATATGGGATTGTTGATCACCAATACCCTGATTACCCTGTTCTCGCTCGGTTTGGCGGCGCCGGTGGCGGAAGTGCGTCATGCCCGTTATCTGGCGGCCTGCACGGCGGTTGAAGGCGATCTGGCGCTGCTGGACATTACGGCGCATCAGGAAACCGCCAACAGCGCGGTGGCCGAAGAAGCGCTGCAGGCGCTGGATCTGGGCGGCAACTTCTGAGGCGCCGATGATCCTTGAAGGCGCTTATCAGTTGCCGGGACGGGCCGCACGTGAGGCGGCTCGTCTGCTGGTGAACGAAAGCGGCGAAGGCGTGACGTTGCAGCGGCAGGATGAACAGCGTTACATCCCGCTGACGGACATCACCGTTTCTGCCGCGCTGGGCAATATTCCGCTGACGCTCACCTTCAAGGGCGGCGGGCGCTTTGTGCCTGACGACGACGCGGCCTTTCGCCGCTGGTTCTATCAACGCCGTTCGCCGGGGTGGGTGCATCGCCTGGAACGCCATAAACGCGGCGTCGCCTTGGCGCTGCTGATGACGCTGCTGGCGGTAGTGGCTTACGTTTACGTGGTGCTGCCGTGGGCGAGCAGCGAGATCGCCATGCGCATCCCCACCTCGGTGGAACAGACGCTGGGCGAACATACGCAGACGTTTTTGGACCAGAGCGGCTTCGCGCCCTCCGCACTGCCGGCCGAACGGCAACGGGCGCTGCAGCAGTTGTTCCGGCAGGTGATGCCGGCCGAGATGCGCCAGGAGCGCACGCCGCTCTCGCTGAAGCTGATGGCGGCGCCCGGTGCGCCGAACGCCTTTATGTTGCCGGACGGCACGCTGGTGCTCAGCGACAGCCTGGTCACCTTGTCAAAAAACGACGATGGCTTGGCGGCGGTGATGCTGCATGAGATGGGGCATCACGCCCATCGTCACCCGATGCGCATGTTGGTGCGTTCGTCACTGGTGGCGTTGACGCTGATGTGGATGACGGGTGACGTCAGCGGCATCGGCGACACGCTGCTGCAGTCCGCATCCTTCGTGAATGAGATGCAGTTTTCTCGCGGGATGGAGCGTGAGGCGGATGCGTTTGCGATAGCGGAAATGCAGCGCCAGGGGCGTTCGTTGGCGGAAATGGCGGCGATCTACCGCGCGTTGGCGCAGGCGCCTGAACGAGAAAAGGCCGATGACTGGGCGCTGCCTGCCTGGCTCAGCACCCATCCGGCGATGCAGGAACGGCTGGACGCGGTGAACGAGGCGATGGCGCAGCAGCAATAAAAAAGCCCCCGGTGAAAACCGGGGGCTTTTTCGTGAACGGGCGAAATTACTTCGCTTTACCCTGGTTCGCTACGGCCGCCGCTTTTGCTGCGATCTCGTCGGCGTTACCCAGGTAGTAACGTTTGGTTGGTTTGAAGTTCTCGTCGAACTCATACACCAACGGCACGCCGGTTGGGATGTTCAGCTCGAGGATTTCATCTTCGCTCAGGTTATCCAGGTATTTCACCAGCGCGCGCAGGGAGTTGCCGTGCGCCGCAACGATCACGCGCTCGCCGCTCTTGATGCGTGGCAGGATCTCTTCGTCCCAGTAAGGGATAACGCGATCGATGGTCAGCGCCAGGCTTTCGGTCAGCGGCAGCTCTTGCTCGCTAAGCGAGGCGTAGCGCGGATCGTGGCCAGGGTAACGTTCGTCTTCTTTGGTCAGCTCAGGTGGGGTCACCGCGAAGCCGCGACGCCATTGTTTCACCTGCTCGTCGCCGTATTTTTCCGCGGTTTCCGCTTTGTTCAGACCCTGCAGCGCGCCGTAGTGACGTTCGTTCAGCTTCCAGGATTTTTCGGTTGGCAACCAGGCCTGATCCAGCTCGTCGAGGATGTTCCACAGGGTGTGGATCGCGCGCTTCAGTACGGAGGTGTAAGCGAAGTCGAAAGTGAAACCTTCTTCTTTCAACAGCTTGCCTGCTGCTTTCGCTTCGGTGCGGCCCTTGTCGGACAGATCAACATCATACCAACCGGTGAAGCGGTTTTCTTGGTTCCACTGGCTTTCGCCGTGACGCACCAGAACCAGCTTAGTTACAGCCATAGCTTAACTCCTTAATAATCTGACATTTCAATGATAACGAAAATCATTATATTGCCGCGGGCCGGGGCTCGGCAATCGATAGTGTCTAACCATAGCCAATTTCTTGCCGCAAAGTAAGGGCTGGCGAAAGGAAAAAGCTGAATCGTTCAGGCTGATGCGGAAGGGGGAGAAACGGCGCGTCGGAATCGCTCCGGACGCGCCGTGGCGTGGGGAAAATCAGGCCGATTTTTTCAGGCAGTTGCTCATGAAGGTTTTACGCGCGTCGCCCTTCAGATCCTTGGTCTTGGCGTCGGCATTGCAGCTTTTCATTTTCTGCTGCTGCGGCGTCAGGTTTTTGCCGGACGCCGCGGTGCCTTCGGACTTCAGGCAGGTGCTCATAAAGGTGGAGCGATCGGCGCCTTTCAGCGACTTGGTGGATGCCTGCTGGTTGCAATCGGTCATGCGTTTCTGTTGGGCCGCCTGCGCCGGCGAAGGCGTTTTCGTCGCCGTCGTCGCGTCGGCCGCCATCAGATTGGTGCTCAGCATTAAGCCCGCCAGCAATGGAAGTGCAGTAATCAGACGCATAGGTGTTCCTTCAGCTATTGATTGGCCGCCATCGGCCGAAAATGGTGACGTTGCACAAGGCGTTGTGCTTATCACGGTAGCCTGAGTGTAGTGCGCGCTTTGGAATAAGGGAAGGTGGGCGCCGGTGGGGGGATGGCGCTAAAAGGTAAGCATTTATAACAAATTGCCCCCGGCCGCACGGCGAGGGGCGTAGCGGGTCAGATAGGATAAAACTGATAATGCGTGGCGCTGCGGTAGCGGCTCCCCGGTTGCAGCCAACAGTCCGGCTGCGGCCACTCGGGATGGTGCGGGCTGTCCGGCAAAAACTCGCTCTCCAGCGCCACGCCGGCATGGTTGGCGTAGCTGCCGCCATCGCGCGCCGGCGTGCCGGCCAGATAATTGCCGCTGTAGAGCTGCAGCGCAGGCGCGTCGGTGAACACGCTCATTTGCACTTGCCCGTCGGCGGACCACAAATGCGCCGCCGGGCTCTCCAGCGCCCCACAGGTACGCTGCAGCAGAAAGGCGTGATCGTAGCCTTTCACCCGCTGCTGGTCGCGATCGCGCAGGAAATCCTGTAACAACGTTTTCGGCTGACGAAAATCCATGCCGCTGCCGTCCACCGCCGTCAGATCGGCACAGGGAATGCCCTCGGCGTCGACGGGCAGGTAGCGATCGGCGAACAGCTGCAGCCGATGGGCGCGGGCGTCGGTGCCGGCGCCGTCGAGATTGAAATAGGCGTGGTTGGTCAGATTGACCGGGCAGGGGCGATCGACCTGCGCCAGATAGTTGATTTCCAGACGATTATCCGAGGTCAGGCGGTAACAAACCTGCACGTCGAGATTGCCGGGGAAACCCTGATCGCCCTCCGCCGAGTGCAGCGCATAGCAAACCTGTTGCGCCTCGTGCTGTACCCGGCGCCAGCGGCGGGCATGGAAACCGTCGGGGCCGCCGTGCAGCTGGTGGGCACCCTGATTGGCGGCCAGCGCATGGGGTTTCCCGTCGATGGGCAAACTGGCGTTGGCGATGCGGTTGGCGTAACGGCCGACGGTGGCGCCCAGATAAGCGCCTTGATGCGGGTAGTCCGCCGGGCTGCGGCAGCCGAGCAGCAGTTCGCGTTTTTCACCGGATTTGAGCGGCAAGACGGCGGACAGCCAGGTGGCGCCCCAGTCCATCAGCGTCACCGTCATGCCGTCGGCGTTTTGCAGCTGTGTCAGCTGGTAAGGCCGCCCATCGGGCGCCGCTGCCGTGGTTGCCGTCAGCATGTACCGGCCCCCTGCGAAGCCTGGCAGACATAGAAGGTTTCCTGCAATCCGCCGGTTTGCCGCGGATACTCGTGCGCCACGGCGGCACGCACCGTCTCCACGAGATCCTGCGGCATCAGCGCGACGATGCAGCCGCCAAAGCCGCCGCCGGTCATGCGCACGCCACCTCGCGGGCCGATCGTCGCTTTGACGATCTCGACCAACCGATCGATCGGCGGCACGGTGATTTCAAAATCATCGCGCATCGAGGCGTGGGACTCCGCCATCAGCCGGCCCATGCGCTGCAGGTCGCCTGCCGCCAGCGCGTCGGCCGCCGCCAGCGTGCGGGCGTTCTCGCTGATGACATGGCGCGCGCGTTTGGCCACCAACGGATCCAACTGATGTTGACGCGCTGCAAACTGTTCCGGGCTGACGTCGCGCAGCGCCTTGACGCCGAAGAACCGCGCCGCTTCTTCGCACTGTGTGCGGCGGGTGTTGTACTCGCTGTCCACCAGCCCGCGCTGCACATTGGAGTTGATGATCACCACCGCGACGCTGTCCGGCATCGGCACCGCACGGGTCTCCAGCGAGCGGCAGTCGATCAGCAGAGCGCTGTCGCGCCGGCCGAGCGCGGAGATCAACTGGTCCATGATGCCGCAGTTGCAGCCGACGAACTGGTTCTCCGCCTCCTGGCCGTTCAGCGCCAGCGCCACGCCGTCCAGCGGCAGCTGATAGAGCGCCTGCAGCGCCTGGCCCACCGCCACCTCCAGCGCGGCGGAGGAGCTGAGCCCCGCCCCTTGCGGCACATTGCCGGCGATCACCAGATCCGCGCCGCCGAAGTCGGCGTTGCGGCGCTGAAGATGTTTCACCACGCCGCGCACATAGTCGGACCAGCGCTGATCGGGGTGGCTGACGATCGGCTCGTCGAGCGAGAATTGATCCTGCTGATTCTGATAATCGGCGGCCAGCACGCGGATCTGGCGGTCGTCGCGCTTGGCGCAGGCGATGACGGTTTGGTAATCGATGGCGCAGGGCAGCACGAAGCCGTCGTTGTAATCGGTATGCTCGCCGATCAGGTTCACCCGCCCCGGCGCCTGGATGGTCAACGCCGGCGCGTAGCCGAAGTGTTCGGTAAACAGGGAATGGGTAAGCGGTTTCAGGCTCATGCTTGGGCTCCGGCTTCACGGTAATGAATATCGCTGACGGCGCGCAGACGCTCTGCGGCCTGTTCGGCTGTCAGGTCGCGCTGGGTTTCCGCCAGCATCTCGTAACCGACCATAAATTTGCGCACGCTGGCTGAACGCAGCAGCGGCGGATAGAAATGGGCGTGCAGCTGCCAGTGCCGGTTGTCGGCGCCGTTGAACGGCGCGCCGTGCCATCCCATCGAATAGGGGAAGGAACACTGGAACAGGTTGTCGTAGCGGCTGGTCAGCTTCTTCAGCGCCAGCGCCAGATCGCTGCTCTGCGCCGCGCCGAGTTCGGTGATGCGCTGCACCGCCGTTTTCGGCAGCAGCAGCGTTTCAAACGGCCAGGCGGCCCAGTAGGGCACCACCGCCAGCCAGTGTTCGGTGTTCACCACGATGCGTTCGCCTGCGGCCAGCTCGCGCTGTGCATAATCCAGCAGCAGCGGGGAGGCGTGTTCCCGAAAATAGTCGTGCTGCAGGCGATCTTCGCGTTCGGCCTCGTTCGGCAGAAAACTGTTGGCCCAGACCTGCCCGTGCGGGTGCGGGTTGGAGCAGCCCATCGCCGCGCCTTTGTTTTCGAACAGCTGTACCCAGGGGTAGTGCTTGCCCAGCTCATCGGTTTGCGCCTGCCAGGCGGCGACCACCTGCTCCAGCGCCGGCAGCGTCAGTTCGGGCAGGGTCTTGCTGTGATCGGGAGAGAAGCAGATCACCCGGCTGACGCCGCGCGCGCTCTGGCTGCGCATCAGCGGATCCTGGCTGTTGGGCGCCGGCGGCGTATCGCTCATCAGCGCGGCGAAATCGTTGGTGAAAACATAGGTACCGCGATAATCCGGATTGCGATCGCCGGTGACGCGCGCGTTGCCCGGGCACAGGAAACAGTCGGGATCGTGCGCCGGCAGCGTTTCTGTGGGGACGGCCTCCTGCTGGCCCTGCCAGGGGCGCTTGGCGCGGTGCGGTGAGACCAGCACCCACTGGCCGCTCAGCGGATTGTAGCGGCGGTGCGGATGATCGATAGGGTTAAATTCCGTCATACGGTTCCTTTCTTGGCGCCGACGAAAGTGTAATCGCTTCCAATTACCGTCTTGAGACGCCCGTTGCTGAACAGGGAGAGGCTGTTGCGCAGAAAGATAGCACGCCCGCGGCGGTAAAAAGGTGATCTAACGCGAAAAATGGAATCGTTTACACTTCATTGCAAAGCGCAGGAGGGGCGAAGAAAAGCAGGCGGCAACGTGATTGAGGGCATTGCGGTGAAGTGCCGGTGATAGCGTTTTCACCCGACCAGCCGGCAGAGAGGGGCTCTCTGCCGGCTTCAGCCGTTAAGAATGCTGGTACAGCGGATAGGTGAAGAACAGCAGATGGGTCAGATTAAGCCCGAAATGGAACAGAATCGGCACCCACAGACGGCCGCTCCACATCCACGCCAGGCCGTAGATCACCCCGGCGAGGGTCGCGAAGATCACCATCAGCGTACCGCCCGCCAGATGCGCGGCGCCGAACACCAGGGAGGCGACGATCAGCGCCGGCCAGGCGCCCAGCCACTGGCTGAGGCGCTGTTGCAGGTAGCCGCGAAACAGCGCTTCCTCGGCCATGCAGACAAAGAACAGGTTCGCCATCACGAAAGGCAGGATCCAGGCGGGCGCATGCCACTCAATTTTTAAGCCGCCCAGCGCGACGGCCAGCAGCAACAGCGCCGGCACGGCCAGCAGCAGCGCAATCCAGCCCGCTCTGCTGGCGTTGCCGCCGCGTTCGGCGGAAAACAGCGTGGGCAAGCAGGCGAACAGCAGGAAGGGCACCATCGCCTTATCGAAGTTGTAATACATGGTGAACGGCGCGCTGAGCGGACCGGCTTTTTCGCCGTCGATCATCAGTTGATTGTGGATGCCGGGCACCAGGTGCAAGAACAGCGCCACGCAGCCGGCGACCACCAGCCCTTCGAGCACAATCGCCAGATTACGCTGCGCGCGAAAATGGTGGCGCAACCCCGCCAGCGCTATGATCGCCAGCAGATAACTCAGGCTGAGCGGCGTCAGTACCCCATGATAAAGCCCCATGCCCGCCGAGGCGGCCAGGATCACCCAGGCTATCAGCCGATTAAACGGCAAGAAAAATAACGAAGCAGCCAGTACGCCCCACATGATATGTCCCTTTAAATATGTACACGGCGCTCAGCGCCTTTGCGGCGTGCGATGATGGCAAAATTGAGCGCTAGAGCGGATAGTAGCACACCAGGATGACGCTAAAGGTCGGGGCAGTGATGCATTTGTGCATGATGCCGGCCCACACGACCGGCGGCGAGGAGGGTTAGCCTTTCATCCATGCCTGCGAACGGGTGATTTCGGCCAGGTTTTGCAGGGTATCCAGGCTCTGCTGGTGGATCTCCTGCGTGGGGGCCGCGCACAGATCGTGCAGCACGGTCACCTGAAAGCCGGCGTCGTGCGCCTGCCGCGCGGTGCTCTCGATGGCGAGCGGCGTGCTGATGCCCGCCAGCAGCAGGTGATGGCACCGATGTTGCCGCAGCCAGGCTAACAAATTGTTACCGGAGAAAGCGCTGACTGCCGTTTTTTCAAACTGCAGATCGGTCTCTTCCTGATGCAGTTCGGGCATCCAGCGGCAGCCCGGGCCATTTAGCCGCAGCGCGCCGATCTGCTTGAGATGGTTGAACAGCGGCGAATGGGGCGGGATGTCATGATAATCGTCGGCGAATCCCACCCGCACCCAAATCACCGGGATTTTTCGCACCCGGGCATAGGCCGCGGCGGCATTGACGTTGGCAAGCAGGTGGGTCGTCATCACCTGTTCGCGGCAGTGGTTGGCGCGCCCTTTGGGCCCGATCAGATCTTCGATCAGGTCGATGATAATCAACGCAGCGGACATGGCGTCTCCAAAAATGGCCTTCTTCCTTTCTATGATAAAAGGCCAAATGTGATGTGCTGCGGTGAAGTGTTGCCGGATATGTTTACGCCGCGTTTCAGGCGGAGGCCGCCTCCAGCCGTTGCTGTTGGTAACCATAGCCGCCTTCGCCGTCGGGCACGAAGCTGAGGCGGTGAGTGATGCACTGCGGCGCATCTTCGGCATGGTGCGAGACGAACAGCAACTGGGTGGCGCCCTGGCCGATCAGCACGTCGATAAAGCGGCGCACCAGCTGGCGATTGAGCGGATCCAGCCCCTGCAGCGGCTCGTCGAGGATCAGCAGCGCCGGGTGTTTCACCAGCGCGCGGGCGATCAGCGCCAGCCGCTGTTGGCCCCAGGAAAGGCTGTGGAACGGGGCGTCACCGCGCGCGCCGTTGAGCCCGAGCAGCGCCAGCCATTGCTCTGTCAGCTGCCGCTGACGATCCGAGACCGCCTGATAAATGCCGATCGAATCGAAGAACCCTGACAGCACCACGTTGCGCACGCTGGTGTTGACGCGATAATCCAGATGCAGGCTGCTGCTGACGTAGCCGATATGGCGTTTGATTTCCCAGATGGTTTCCCCGCTGCCGCGGCGGCGGCCGAACAGCGTCAGATCGTTGCTGTAGCCCTGTGGATGATCGCCGGTGATCAAGCTGAGCAGCGTGGATTTGCCGGCGCCGTTCGGGCCGACGATCTGCCAGTGCTCGCCGGGGTTAACCTGCCAGTCGAGATGATTGAGGATCGGCCGATCGTTATAGCTGACCACGCCGTCGCGCAGGACGATCAGCGGCCGATCCGCCGGCAGGGCCACTTTTTGCGTCGGATCCTCGGTTTCCGGCAGCGCCAGCCCGCTGAGGTTTTCGCTGTGCGCCAACTGCGCCACCAGCGCGTCCGCCATTACCTGGCTGCGCGGCCCGCGGCTGGTCAGGGTGCAGTCCGCCAGCACGCCCACCTGGCGGACAAAATCCGGTATTTCGTCGAACCGGTTGAGCACCAGCACCACGGTTTGGCCCTGGGCGGAAAGCTCGCTCAGCAACGCGGCGAGCTGCGCGCGCGAGTGCACGTCCAGCCCGTCGAAGGGTTCGTCGAGGATCAGCAGGTCGGGCTCGGGCATCAGCGCCCGGCACAGCAGGGTCTTGCGCGTTTCGCCGGTGGAGAGGTATTTGAAGCGGCGCGTCAGCAGGGCGGTGATGCCGAACTGCGCGGCCAGCCGCTCACAGCGCGCGGCGTCTTTCACCTCTTCCTGAATGATCTCCGCCGCGGTGCGGCCGGTGTCGTCTTCGTCCGCGCTGAGCAGATCGGTGTTGTTGCGTTGCCACTCGTCGCTGACCATTTTTTGCAGCTGTTCGAAGGAGATGCGCACCGCGTGCTGAAAGTCGCTGCGGCGCTCGCCGCTCAACAGAACCAGTTCGTCGGCCAGCGCGCGCGCCAGGGCGGATTTGCCGCTGCCGTTGGCGCCGACGAAGGCCCAGCTGTCGCCGGCCTGGATCGCCAGTGCATCCAGCGTCAGGGTGCGGGTATCGCTTAAGCGGAATGAACCTTGCGAAATATGCAACGACGACATCACCTGTTCCTTTTTTTGCAATTATTTGCCTTAGAAATAGGCGTATTGCAGGGGGATGTCAATCAACAAAAATGCAACGTTACGTTGCGCTTAACACAACGTGGCGACAATCACGTGGTCGGCGTTGAACAGGGCGTGTACGGCGGCGCCGACGCTCAGCTGCAGGCGCTGCAACTCCGCCGTCGTCAGCGTGGCGCACAGGGTTTCGCCCCCCGCCAGCGTCACCAGCACCTCGCTGTGTTCGGCGCCCGGCTGAATGCCGGCCACCACGCCCGCCAGCGCGTTATCCGCGTCGGCATGTTCCGCCGTCTCGACGCTTAACCGCACCCAGGGCGCCTTGATCAGCGCCAGCACCTCTTTGCCCGGCGTCAGTTGCAGCCGGTCGGCGCTTTGCTGGGTGATGGCCGCCGTCAGGCGAGTGCTGCCGTCGTTCAACAAGATCGCCAGATGCTGCTGCACCTGCTGATGATCGCGCTCGATGACGGTGCCGAAAAATTGATTGCGCGCGCTGGTTTGCAGCGAGAAGCGCGAGATGGCCGCCAGCAGACTGTCGAGCGGCAGATCGTCCTGCTGCAACACATCGAAGGCCTTTTGCTGCACCTGGCCCAGCAGGTCATACAGCTGGATCAGCCGTTGGCCGTAGTGCGTCAGCTGCGCGCCGCCGCCGCCTTTTCCGCCGGTGGCGCGGTCCACCACCGTGTGTTCCGCCAGTTGGTTCATCTCATTGATGGCGTCCCAGGCGCTTTTGTAGCTGATGCCCGCCAGTTTGGCGCCCTGGCTGATGGAGCCGGTGTGCTGTACCTGTTTCAGCAGCGCGATGCGGCGCGGATCGGCGAACAGCTTTTGCTGGAGTTTGAGAGTCAGAAGAATTTCGGCCTGCATAGCGCATCCTGTCGGCGGCAAAAATCTTATTGTCGCCGATTTGGCGACAAAGCGCCAAACGCAGTGCGCTGGAGAGCGGGGTAATAAAGACTGGCATTGCTTTATTGTTATAATATAACATAACAGAAAAACAATAAGGCTTTACGCCGGCTGCGGCCGGTTTTTATTTCACCACAGGGATGCACCACATGAGTACGACACGCCGGCGTCTTGGCACGCCCAGAAAATCTTTATGCCTTGCCGCCTGGGTCGGCGGCGCACTGACGGCGCCGCTGGCTTTCGCCGCCGACTGCGATAAAGCCCGCAATGCCACGGGATGTGAAGAACATCTCACCGTGGAGGCGGCGGCCTCCGCCGGGCGTTACGATGCGTTGAACGCCCTGAGCCGCAGCGCGTCACAGCTCGGGCTGAGCGCTCGGGAGACGCCGCGCAGCGTCGATATCATCCGCGCGCGGGCGATCCAACAGCGGGGCGATCGCTCGCTGGCCGCCGCCGTCGAACGCGCCACCGGTCTGTCCGGCGTCGCTTCGCCAACGTTGTCCAACAACTTTTCCGCGCGCGGTTTTCGGCCGATCGCCTGGCTGTATAACGGCGTAGAGATGCCCGGCAGCACGCTGCAGCTGGGCGATCCGGCGCATTACGACAGCATCGAGGTGCTGCGCGGGCCGGGGTCGGCATTGAACGGACTGAGCGCCGCAGGCGGCAGCGTCAACCTGATCTCGCGGCGGCCGACCTTCAGCCGCCAGCCGGTTGAACTCGACTATGGCTTCGGCAGCTACCGCAGCCAGCGTCTGCATCTGGGGGCCGGCGGCGCGCTGGTGGACGATGCGGTGGCGTACCGGTTAGACGTCAGCGGCAACGACAGCGGCAGCAACGTGCAGTATGAACGCGATCGGCAGAAGCGGGTTTCCGGCTCGCTGCTGTTTAAATTGACGGACGATGCGTTGCTGACGCTGAGCCTGGACCGCATGCTCAACCGCACCAACAACCCTTACTACGGCACGCCGCTGCTGAATGGGCGCATTGCCGGCGAGCTGCGCGACATCAATTACAACAACCTGACCGACAGCCGCATCCAGAGCAACGCCACCGCGTTTCAGGCCAGTCTGGACTGGTTTATGACGCCCGAAGTGGAGTGGCATAACCAATTCTATTACTACAGCGGCTTTCGCGAATGGCGCAACGTCGAACGTTTCCGCGTCGCGGCGGCGGCTCGGCCCGGCGACGTCAACCGCGACTCTTTCGGCGCTCTGGCGCACGACGACGATCTGATCGGCAACCGCAGTTCGCTGGTGTTCGATCGCGTTATCGCCGGTTTCGATAACCGGTTGCTGGTCGGCTTCGATCTGAGCAAGCGGCATTTTCAGTACTACTCCAACGGTTTCCCCGGCTCCGAGGACGTGCCGCTCGGCGCGCCGCCCAGAGAACCGTTCGCTCAGGGCACCGCCAGTCAACGCGCGCCGGTGCGCCACGTTACTCAGAATCAGTACGCCGCTTTTCTTGAAGATCGCTTCAGCCTGACCGAGCGTTTAGCGTTGCTGGGCCAACTGCGCTACAACCATATGGACATGGACTGGCGCTTCCAGGGGCCGCAGGAAGACAGCCGCGCGCGCACCTATGTTTTCAGCACCTGGAGCCTGGGCCCCAGCTATGCGCTGACCGATAACCTCACGCTTTACGCCAACTACACCACCGGCCAGGAGCCGGGCAACGATCTGTTCTTCCTCAGCCCGACGCAGACCGATCTGCCGCTGACGCGAGCGCGCCAGTGGGAGGCCGGCGCCAAAGGGCAATTTTGGGATCACAAGGGCGAGGCGACGCTGGCGCTGTATGAACTGCGCAAGGACAACCTGTTTGTGCCCGATGCGCAGCGGCCGGATGCGTTGAACGCGGTAGGCAGGCAGACGTCGCGCGGCATCGAGCTTGGCGTGGTGCTGCGTCCCGACGATCGTTGGGAGCTGGCCGGCAACGCCGCCTATACGCACGCCCGCTACGACGACTATCGCGGCGGCAGCCCGCTGCGCAGCTACAACGGCAATCGCCCGGCCTATATCCCGGACTGGACCGCCAACCTCAGCGTGCATTATCAGGCGACGGAACGTTTGGGGCTGGCTTCTTCGCTGCGCTATGTCGGCAGCAGTTACAACGACGACGCCAACCAGCGCAAGATGCGCGCGTACACCACGCTTGATCTGGCGGCGGATTATCAGCTGACGCCGATCGTCGATGTCGGTTTCCGCATTCGCAACGCCACCAACCAGCTGTACGCCTATCAGCGCACCTACCCGGATCAGGCGCTGATCGCGCCGCCGCGCAGCTATGAAACCTTCGTGTCGGTCAGGTTCTGACGTCGTGAAACGTTCGCTTTACCTGTTGTTGTGCGCCCTGGGATTGGGCTGGGGCGTGCCGCTGCACGCCTATGCCGTCAGCCTGCACAATTGCGGGGCAATGCGCGATTACCCGCAGCCGCCGCAGCGGGTGCTGGTCTACGCCAATCCGGCGCTGGAAAACCTGCTGGCGCTGGGGCTGGCTGGCCGTGCGATCGGCGTGGTCGGGTATGACCGCACGCGCGATCCCGCGCCGACGGCGTCGGCCGATACGCTGCGGGCGCCCGCCGGCCCGGCGCCGCCCACGGCGGAAGCGTTGCTGCTGATGCGGCCGGATTTTGTCTATTCGGCCAGCTATTACTGGCTGCACAGCCCGGAAACGCCCGATCGGGCGCGGTTGGCGGAATGGGGCATCGACACTTATCTCTCCCCCGGCGCCTGCAGCGGCCAGCAAAGCGCGATCGCCGCCGCGCTGACGTTCGAAGACATTTTCACCGAGCTGCGGGAGCTGGCGCGCATTTTTAACGCTGGCCGCGCCGGTGAAGCGCTGATCGCGCGGCTGCGCGAGCAGCTGAAGGCGCTCGAACCGCAGCGCGCGCCATTGCCGCATCGGCGTCTGCTGTGGTGGTATGCCGGCACGCAGACGCCCTACGTGGCGGGTTGCTGCGGCGCGCCAGGTTTGCTGAGCCGCAGCGTCGGCAGCGAGAACCTGTTCGGCGATCTGCCCGAGCTGTGGCCGACGGTATCCTGGGAGATTATCGCCGCCCGCGATCCGGATGCGATCGTGCTTGGCGATCTGCCGCGCGGTGGCTTCGGGGACAGCGCGGCCGACAAGATCGCCTTTCTGGAGCATCACCCGCTGACCGTTACGCTGCGCGCCGTACGTCAGCGGCGCTACGTGATCCTCCCCGGTTACGACATGGACCCTTCCGCCCGCACCGTGGCGGCGCTGGGCCGTTTGATTCGGGGCCTGGCGGCCTTGCCGCCGCAGACTCCGACGCTTTCCAACAAGGAACCTTGATATGACTGCCGTTTCATTCTCTTCGCTGCTGGACTCCTGGGATCGCCAGCAGGCGGCTTACATCGCCGAACGCGAAGCGCGTTTTAACGCCCAGCTGGACGTGCTGGCGCTGGCCGTCGGCCAGGATTTTCACGTGCTGGATCTGGCCTGTGGCCCGGGATCGCTGAGCCTGCGTATTTTGCAGCGCTTTCCGCAGGCCAGGGTGACCGCCATCGATCTCGATCCGCTGCTGCTGGCGGTGGCGCGCGGCGCGCTGGCGGCGTACGGCGATCGGATCCGCATTCTGCAGGCCGATCTGGCGGATCCTGCCTGTTTTTCCGTGCTGTCCGGCCCCACGCCGCAGGCGGCGGTGTCCAGCACGGCGCTGCACTGGCTGATGCCGGAGCAGCAGCTGGCGTTGTACCGTAACGTCGCCGGGCTGCTGGCCGCCGGCGGCGTATTCCTCAATGCCGATCATCAGCGCTATGACCACCGTCAGCCACGGCTGAAAGCGTTGGCCGAACGGCACGACGAGCAGACCCAACAGCGCGCCTGGGACAGCGGCGTTGAGGATTGGGATCGTTGGTTCGCCGGCGCTCTGCAATCGCCGGCCTTGGCCGCTTATCAGGCCGAGCGCGAAGCGCTGTTCGCCGGCCGGCCGGTACCGCCGCCGACGCCGGTGGATTTCCAGCTCGCGGCCCTCAGACAAGCCGGTTTCAGCGAGGCGGGGACGGTATGGCAACTGTTGGACGACTATGTGATCGCAGGCTGGAAATAGCATGAGCCGGCGGTTACTGCCCGGCCGTGAGGCCGGCGGGTTGTTGCTGCTGGCGGCGGCGCTGCCGCTGGCCCTGCTGGGCGCCACCTTGTCGGGGCCCGCGCCGATCGCGTGGCACGACGCCTGGCGCATCGTGCTCGGCGTCAGCGGCGGTGCGCAGACCGATACCGAGGTGTATCAGCGCATCATCTGGTCGCTGCGGATGCCGCGCGCGCTGCTGGCGGCGCTGGCCGGTGCCGGGCTGGCGCTGGCGGGCACCGTGCTGCAGTCGCTGACCCGCAACCCGCTGGCCGATCCCTGGGTGCTGGGGATCTCCTCCGGCGCCGGCGTGGGGGCGGTGACGGTGTTGGTGTTGGGGCTGGGGGGCGGCCTGTTGTCGGTGTCCGGCGGGGCGTTTATCGGCGCGCTGGCGGCGTTTGCATTGGTGATGCTGCTGGCCGGACGTTCGCTGGAGGGGGAGTCCACGCTGTTTATTCTGGCCGGGGTGGCGGTGACGCAACTGCTCTCCGCGCTGACTTCGCTGATCACCCTTTGGCAGGCGGACGCCAACGCCACGCGCGGCGTGATGTTCTGGCTGCTGGGATCGTTCAGCGACGCGCGCTGGCCGCAGGTCGGGCTGTGCGGGCTGGCGCTGGTGGCGACGCTGCTGCTTTGCTGGCTGCGGGCGGGCGAACTGGACGCGCTGGCGTTTGGCGGCGTGACCGCCGCTTCGCTGGGGGTGGCGGTGGCCCCGCTGAAGCTGCTGCTGTATGTGGTGACCACCGCGCTGACGGCGGTGATCGTCGCGTTCAGCGGCGCGGTGGGGTTTATCGGGCTGACGGTGCCGCATGTCGCCCGGCGGCTGGTGGGCTCGCGGCATCGGCTGCTGTTGCCGGCCAGCGCGTTGTGCGGCGCCCTGTTCGCCGTGGCGGCGGACACGCTGGCCAGAACGCTGTTTGCGCCGCGCGAGCTGCCGGTCGGCGTGCTGACGGCGCTGCTGGGGGTGCCGATATTCCTGCTGTTGCTGTATCGAAAGGTCAATGCATGACGATTGAAAAAGCGCGATCCGGCCTGTGCGCCGAAGCGGTGAGCTGGCGAGCGGGGGCGCGCACGGTGCTGGAAAATCTCAGTTTCTGCGCCTTGCCCGGTGAGATCACCGGCGTGCTCGGCGTCAACGGCAGCGGTAAATCGACGCTGCTTAAGTTGCTGGCCGGGCTGCAGCCCGCCGCCGGCGGCCGCGTTTGGCTGGAAGGGCGCGAAATCGCCGCATTTTCCGGACGGGAACGCGCCAGACGCATCGCTTTTCTCGAGCAATCCGCCCCCGGCGCCTTCGCGCTGCCGGTGAAGGAGGCGGTATTGTTGGGGCGTCTGGCCCATGTCGGCCGCTGGCGTGGTTTTGGTTCCGAGGATCGCCGCCTCGCCGGGCAGGCGATGGAGCAAGTGGGCATCAGCCACCTGGCCGATCGCGATTGGCAGCGGCTGTCCGGCGGTGAACGGCAGCGGGTGCATCTGGCGCGCGCGCTGGCGCAGCAAACGCCGTGGCTGCTGCTGGACGAACCCGCCAATCATCTGGATATCGCCCATCAGCAGCAGTTTATGGCCTTACTGCGGCGGCTGAAACTCAGCGTGGTGGTGACGCTGCACGATCTGAATCTGGCGGCCTGTTATTGCGATCGGATCGCGTTGCTGCAGCGGGGCGGGATCGGTGCGGCAGGCGCGCCGCGGCAGGCGCTGACGCCGGAGAACATTCACGCGGTATATGGTGTGGAGGCCAAGCTGGCGGCGCCCGCCGGCTATGCGCCGCCGTTGATCTATTACCCCGCGCCGGGATGAGGGAGGCTGAAAGGGCACGTTTGGCCGATCACAATTTCGCCTCGCTGGCTAAAATAACTCCGGTTTTAGCGATTTTTTTGGGTTAGAATAACCCGATATGCGGTGAAAGGCATTTGCCGCTCAATGGGCAGTTAAGCGAGGCTATCATGTTGGAATTATTGAAAAGTCTGTTGTTCGCCGTGGTGATGGTGCCGGTGGTCATGGCGCTCATTCTCGGCCTGATCTACGGTTTTGGCGAAGTGTTCAACGTCTTCTCCAAAGTGGGCCGTTCGAAAGAAAACCGCACCCAGCACTGACCGTTCCCCATCCCGATACCCGCCGGCATCCCCCGGCGGGCATTCCTCAAGTTATCTCACGCTTTGCCGATAAACCGCATGACAAGCTTTCGCGCAACGTTATATTATTTTTTATATAACGAAGAGTGATAATGCACGTTAACTTGCGGAGAAAAACAATGAAACAGCAATGGACCAAATGGGTTGGCGGGATCGTTCTGGCATCGGGCCTGGTGGCTCAGGCTTCGGCGGCGGAAAAGATCACCGTGTTCGCCGCCGCGTCGCTGACCAACGCGCTGCAGGACATCGCCACCCAATATCAAAAAGGCAAGGACGTGCAGGTGGTTTCCTCCTTTGCGTCGTCCTCGACGCTGGCGCGCCAAATTGAGCAGGGCGCTCCGGCCGATCTGTTTATCTCCGCCGATCAGCAGTGGATGGATTACGCCATCGACAAGCAGCAGATGGTGAAAGACACCCGTTACACGCTGCTGGGCAACGAACTGGTGCTGATCGCCGCCAAGAGCGATAAACACGACAAGATTGCCATCGACAAGCAGACCGACTGGGCCAAGCTGCTCAGCGGCGGCCGCCTGGCGGTGGGCGATCCGGATCACGTGCCGGCCGGCATCTACGCCAAAGAGGCGCTGGAGCATCTGGGCGCCTGGAGCCTGCTGGAGCCGAAGCTGGCGCGCGCCAACAACGTGCGCAGCGCGATGGCGTTGGTGGAACGCGGTGAAGCGCCGCTCGGCATCGTCTACGGCTCCGATGCGGTCGCCAGCGACAAGGTGAAAGTGGTGGGCGTGTTCCCGGAAGACAGCCACAAACCGGTTGAATATCCGATGGCGATAGTGAAAGATCGTCAAACTCCGACGGTCAGCGCTTTCTATACCTATCTGAAGAGTCCGGAAGCGGCCGCTATTTTCGAACATTATGGATTCACCCCGCGTAAATGATTCTGAGCGAGTATGAGTGGCAGGCGGTTGAGCTGAGCCTGAAAGTCTCCGGTTTGGCGGTAGTCTGCAGCCTGCCGTTCGGCATTCTGATGGCCTGGGTGCTGGTGCGTTGCCGTTTTCCCGGCAAGGCGCTGCTGGATGGCGTCATTCACCTGCCGCTGGTGCTGCCGCCGGTGGTGGTCGGCTATTTGCTGCTGATCGCCATGGGGCGGCGCGGCGTCATCGGCGAGCGGCTGTACGACTGGTTTGGCTTCAGCTTCAGCTTTAGCTGGCGCGGCGCCGCGCTGGCGTCGGCGGTGGTGGCGTTTCCGCTGATGGTGCGCGCTATCCGGCTGGCGCTGGAGGCGGTGGACACTCGGCTGGAGCTGGCGGCGCGCACGCTGGGCGCCAACCCGTGGCGGGTGTTTTTCACCATCACGCTGCCGCTGTCGCTGCCCGGCGTCATTGTCGGCGTGGTGCTGGCCTTCGCCCGCTCGCTGGGGGAGTTCGGCGCCACCATCACCTTCGTCTCCAACATTCCCGGTGAAACCCGCACCATTCCGCTGGCGATGTATACGCTGATTGAAACGCCGGGGGCGGAGGCCGCCGCCGCGCGTCTGTGCGTGATCGCCATCGTGCTGTCGCTAGCTTCGCTGATGGTGTCCGAATGGCTGGCCCGCTGGGGCCGCAAACGGATGGGGGCGTAAATGCTGGAGCTGGACTTCTCGCAGCAGCTGGGCGACCTTAATCTCAATGTCCGCGCCGATTTGCCGGCGCAGGGCATCACCGCGATTTTCGGCCTGTCCGGCGCGGGAAAAACCTCCCTGATCAACGCCATCGGCGGCCTGACCCGTTTACAGCAGGGGCGCATCGCGCTCAATGGCCGCACGCTGGTGGATACCGCCGCGGGCCTTTGCCTGCCGCCGGAAAAGCGCCGCATCGGCTACGTGTTTCAGGATGCGCGGCTGTTCCCGCATTATCGGGTGCGCGGCAACCTGCAGTACGGTATGGCGGCCGGCATGCGCGCGCAGTTCAATACCATTGTCGAGCTGCTGGGCATCGGGCCGCTGCTTAATCGGCTGCCGCTGACGCTCTCCGGCGGTGAAAAACAGCGGGTGGCGATCGGCCGTGCGCTGCTGACCGCGCCGGAACTGCTGCTGATGGACGAACCGCTGGCCTCGCTCGATCTGCCGCGCAAACGCGAGCTGCTGCCGTATCTGGAGCGGTTGGCGCAGGACGTGAACATCCCTATCCTCTACGTCAGCCATAGCCTGGACGAGATCCTGCG
This sequence comes from Serratia sp. BNK-33-b, assembly GCF_048684565.1. Lineage (NCBI taxonomy): Bacteria > Pseudomonadati > Pseudomonadota > Gammaproteobacteria > Enterobacterales > Yersiniaceae > Serratia > Serratia sp. BNK-33-b. The sequence goes on along the minus strand of NZ_JBLQTZ010000001.1, from coordinate 3,582,038 downwards.
CCTGGCCGAGCAGGTGATGGTGCTGGATCGCGGCGAGGTGCGCGCGTTCGGCGGGCTGGAAGCCGTCTGGGCCAGCAGCGCGCTGCGGCCGTGGCTGCAGCGTGAAGATCAGAGCAGCGTGCTGCGCGTCAGCGTGATTGAGCATCATCAACGCTATGCTATGACCGCGCTGGCGCTCGGCGATCAGCGGCTGTGGGTCAGCGGCATCGACGCCGAATTGGGCACCCAACTGCGCATTCGCATCAACGCCGCCGACGTCTCGCTGGTGCTGCAACCGCCGGTCAACAGCAGCATTCGCAACGTCTTGCCGGCCAAGGTCAGCGAGTGTCTGGACGTGGACGGGCAGGTGGAAGTGAAGCTGGCGGTCGGGGAACACGTGCTGTGGGCGCGGATCACGCCGTGGGCGCGCGATGAACTGGCGATCCGCCCCGGGCAGTGGCTGTACGCGCAGGTGAAGAGCGTGTCGATCAGCCGCGAGAGCCGCTAAGGCAGGCCCTCCCGGCGGGAGGGCGAAAAAACTAGAGTATGCGGGTGCGGATCACCTCGGCGATGCCCGGCTGCAGGTTATCGGCGATCACCAGATCGGCGCGTTCCTTGATCGCGTCATCGGCGTTGCCCATCGCCACGCCCAACCCGACCGCTTCCAGCATGCTGATGTCATTGTAGTTGTCGCCGAACGCCACCACCTGATCCATGCTCAGCCCCTGCGACTCCACCCATTGGCGCAGGCGTTTGCCTTTGCTGTTGCCGCCTTTGGCGATATCCACCTGATCGTGCCAGGACCATTCGCACGCCAGCTCCAGCTCTTTTTCCACCGTGTCGGCAAACTCGCGCAGCGCCGGAATATCGGCGTGCGAGGTGGCGAATTTCCAGATCGCCTGCGCGTCGTCGGCCGCCTGCGTCAGGCTGCCGACCTGCAGCAGCGTCGGGCGCTGCGACGCCGGCAGGGTTTCGGCCCAGGCCAGCGAGCGAATTACATGGCCGCTCGGCTCCTGATACAGCATGGCATCGTCAACGTACATCAGCCCGTGAATGTCGGTCTGTTTGAGCATCTGCAGCACCTGCTTGGCTTGCTCCTTCGCCAAGGGATCGGCGGCCAGCACCTTTTTCTGCTGAAAATCATACAGGTAGGTGCCGTTGCAGCAGATGGCCGGGGTATCTATCTGCAGCGCCTGGTAAAACGGATGGATGGCGACGTGATGGCGGCCGGTGACCACCACCACCTGGACGCCGGCGGCGCGCGCCTGCGCCAGCGCTTCCAGCGACTGCGGTAAGATGCGTTTTTGATTGTCCAGCAGGGTGCCGTCAAGATCGAGGGCGATGACGCGGTAGCTCATAGGGTTCTCGTTATCGTTAGCCATAAAATTAATCCGATGGTACACCGGATAGCCTATGGAGAAAACCGCGTGAGCTTCCGGTGCTAAGCAGGGTTGCCATGCGACGGATGTGCGGTAAGCTAGGAGCAATCGAACGGCCTGAAACCGGTTCCTCTTTTACCCTTTGCAAGGAGAACACATGAAGCAAATCGTTTATGTCGCCAGCCCGGAGAGCCAGCAGATCCACGTCTGGCAGTTGGACGACGCCGGCGCGCTGGCGCTGCTGCAAACCGTTGACGTGCCGGGCCAGGTGCAGCCGATGACCCTTCATCCGGATAAGACCCACCTGTACGTCGGCGTGCGTCCGGCGTTCGGCATCGTTAGCTACCGCATCGAGGCGGACGGCACGCTGCAGCAGGCCGGCATGGCGCCGCTGCCGGGCAGCCCGACCCATATCTCCACCGATTTGCAGGGGCGTTACCTGTTCTCCGCCTCCTACAGCGGCAACTGCGCCAGCATCAGCCCGATCGGCCACGACGGCGTGGTGACGGCGCCGATCCAACAGATCGACGGCCTGAGCGCGCCGCACTCGGCGAACATCGATCCGACCAACCAGCTGGTGCTGGTGCCGTGTCTGAAAGAAGACCGCATCCGTCTGTTCAACCTGAGCCTGGCGGGCCAGCTGACGCCGCACGCGCAGGAGGCGGTGGATATCGCCGCCGGCGCCGGCCCGCGCCATATGGCGTTCCACCATAACGACAAGTTCGCCTACTGCGTCAATGAGTTGAACGGCACGGTGGACGTGCTGGCGATTTCGGAAAACGGCGGCAAATACACCGTGACGCAAACGCTGGATATCATGCCGGACGACTTCGACGGCACCCGCTGGGCGGCGGACATTCATATCACGCCGAACGGCCGTTTCCTCTACACCAGCGATCGCACCGCCAGCATTCTGACCCTCTTCAGCGTCTCCGAAGACGGCGGCACGTTGAGCGTGGTCGGCTATTATCCGACCGAAACGCAGCCGCGCGGTTTCAATATCGATCACAGCGGCCGCTTCGTGATTTCGTCCGGCCAGAAGTCCGATCACATCGCGGTGCATGAAATTGACCAGGCCAGCGGCGAGCTGACCACGCTGGCGCGTTATCCGGTGGGCAAAGGCCCGATGTGGGTCAGCGTGCTGGCGAAGTAATTCGTCGGTCAGAGGAGTATGGAAAAAGCGCGGTTCGGTTGAGCCGCGCTTTTTATGGGCGGGGGATCAGTTGAACATCACCGTCAGCGTGGCGCTGCCGAGGCTGTGGAAATGCACGTTAAAGCCCACCAGTGCGCCGCTGGACCCTTCATCCACCTCAATGCTTTCCACGTCCAGCGCGTGCACGGTGAACTGATAGCGGTGGCTTTCGCCATTCGGCGGCGCGGCGCCGCCGTAACCGGCCGAACCGAAGTCGGTACGGGTTTGCAGCGCGGCGCTCGGCAGCGGCGCTTTGCCGGAGCCTGCGCCCTGCGGCAGCTCACGCACGTCGGCCGGAATATTGGCCACCACCCAGTGCCACCAGCCGGAGCCGGTTGGGGCGTCGGGATCGTACAGGGTGACGACGAAGCTCTTGGTGCCCTCGGGCACGCCGTCCCAGGCCAGGTGCGGCGACAGGTTGTCGCCGTGGTAGCCCATGCCGTTGAAGACCTGCGTCTGCGGCATTGTGCCGCCGTCCTGCAGATCGTTGCTGTACAAACGAAAAGCCATAATGACTCCCAGTTATCGATAAACGCGGACCCCTAAGCTAGATCTTTTCGGTGGAACAATACAACCCCTTGCGCCAACGGCGGACGGTTGATCTCGACGGTGACATGCACCAGTTCGGGATGCGCGGCCAACAGTTGGCGCACCCGATCGGCGGTGAGGGCGCGATCGGCGCTGCTCAGGGCGATGACGCAATGATATTTTCCTTTACCGATGCGGCCTACGTGCAAATCGGTCAGCGTGAGTGGGTGGCCGGAAGTGGCCAGGGTCTGACGAATCTCTTGCGCCACGGGGGCGTCCATTTCGGCATCCAGCAAAATCTTCCCGCTATCGCGCATCAGGCTATAGGCCCAGGCGGCCACCATCATCGCGCCGACGATGCCCATCAACGGATCGAGCCAAGCGGCGCCCCAAAGCTTGCCGCCAAACAGCGCGACGAGGGCCAACACCGAGGTGGCGGCGTCGGCGATGACGTGGATATAGGCGGAGCGCAGGTTGAGGTCATGATGAGGGTCATCGTGGTTATCCCCGTGGTGGTGATGGTGGCCGCCGCCGCGCAACAGCCAGGCGCAAAGCAGATTGACGGCCAGCCCGATCGTACCGATGGCGATGGCTTCGTTGTAATGAATCGGGCTGGGATTCAGCAGCCGCTGCGCTGACTGGAACAGCATCAGCGCCGCCACCAGCACCAACAACACCGCGCTGGTGTAACCGGCCAGCACTTCTATTTTCCAGGTGCCGAGGCTGAAACGGCGATCCTTGGCCAACCGGCGTGCGGCGCCGTAAGCCAGTAGCGACAAGCCCAGAGCCAGCGCATGCGAGCTCATGTGCCAGCCGTCAGCCAGCAATGCCATCGAGTTAAACAGCCAACCGCCGGCGATCTCGATGACCATCATACTGGCGGTGAGTATCACCGCCCATCTGGTGTTTCTTTCGGCCAATGGGTTACCATCGTCAAAAACGTGGCTGTGCTCGCGGTGCAAAGCGGGCGCGTGAGACGTCATGGTGAAGTTCCTCAGCAAAAGGCAGTGTGCTGGAATATACTATACCCCAGTATAGTAAGTAACAATCGGGCGGAAATAATGAGCCATACCCTCAGAGATCAAAAGAAGCTGTTGGCGCGGGTGCGCCGCATTAAAGGGCAGGCCGAAGCGCTGGAGCGCGCGCTGGAGAGCGGTGGCGAATGTTCTGCTGTTCTGCAGCAGATCGCGGCGGTGCGCGGCGCGGTCAACGGTTTAATGGCGCAGGTGCTGGAAGGGCATGTGCGCGAACATCTGGCTGCCGCGGACGCTACGCCGCGGCAGCGTGAGCAGGACATCGAGCAATTGATGACCGTTTTACGTTCTTATATGAAGTAATCATGATTTCACTGAAAAAACGCACGCCGTGGTTCGGCTGGTTGCGCCGTTGGGCCAAAGGCATCAAACGCGATATCTACGCGCTGTGGCTGGCCGCCCGTGATAAGCGCACCCCGTGGTACGCCAAGCTGATCGCGCTGCTGGTGGCCGGCTATGCGATCTCGCCAATCGATTTGATCCCGGATTTCATTCCGGTGCTGGGCTATCTGGACGATGTGATCATCGTGCCGTTGGGCATCATGCTGGCGGTGCGCCTGATCCCCAAACCGCTGATGGCCGAGCTGCGCGAGAAGGCGCAAAAGCGCGTCGATAACCCCACCGGCCGCATGGCGGCGGCGATGATCATTTTACTCTGGCTGCTGTGTCTGGGATTGCTGGCCCGCTATCTGGACCAGCATTGGTAAGGCATTAACGCGCGGCGGCGGCCACGGCGGCGGTCAGGCGGCTGAGCTGTTCCGCTTCGATGATGTAAGGCGGCATCAGGTAAATCAGTTTGCCGAATGGCCGGATCCATACCCCGCGCTCGACGAACCCGCGCTGCAGCTCGGCGACATCCACCGGTTCGCGCATCTCCACCACCCCAATCGCCCCCAGCACCCGCACGTCCGCCACCTTCGGCAGCGCCGCCAACGGCAGCAGTTCCCGCTTCAACTGGGCTTCGATGGCGCTCACCTGCGCCTGCCAGCGATTTTCCGCCAGCAGCGCCAGGCTGGCGTCCGCCACCGCACAGGCCAGCGGGTTGCCCATAAAGGTCGGCCCGTGCATAAAGCAGCCGGCCGCGCCGTTGCTGATGGTCTCCGCTACGTGGCGGGTGGTCAGGGTAGCGGACAGCGTCATGTAGCCGCCGGTCAGCGCCTTGCCCAGGCAGAGAATGTCCGGCACCACCTGCGCGTGTTCGCAGGCGAACAGCTTGCCGGTGCGGCCGAAGCCGGTGGCGATCTCGTCGGCGATCAGCAGCACCTGATGGCGATCGCACAGCTCGCGCACCCGCTTGAGGTAGGTTGGGTGGTAGATGCGCATGCCGCCGGCGCCTTGCACCACCGGTTCCAGGATCACCGCCGCCACTTCACCGGCGTGCTGCTCCAGCAGCGCGGCGAACGGCGCAATGTCCTCTTCGCGCCATTCCTCATCGAAGCGGCACTGCGGCGCGGTGGCGAACAGGTGCGGCGCCAGATAGCCCTGATAGAGGCTGTGCATCGAGTTGTCCGGATCGCAGACCGACATCGCGCCGAAGGTATCGCCGTGATAGCCGTGGCGCAGCGTCAGAATGCGCTGCCGGCGCTCGCCGCGCGCCTGCCAATACTGCAGCGCCATCTTCAGCGACACTTCCACCGCCACCGAACCGGAATCCGCCAGGAACACGCACTGCAGTGCTTCCGGCGTCATCGCCACCAGCCGACGGCACAGCGAGATGGCGGCCGGATGGGTGATGCCGCCGAACATCACGTGCGACATCTTCTCCAGTTGCTGACTGGCGGCCTGATTCAGACTCGGATGGTTGTACCCGTGGATCGCCGCCCACCAGGAGGACATGCCGTCCACCAGACGCCGGCCATCCGCCAGCTGCAGCTCGACGCCGCTGGCCGACTCGATCGGGTAACAGGGCAACGGGCGGCTCATGGAGGTGTAGGGGTGCCAGATATGGCGTTGGTCAAACGCCAGGTCGGAAGCGGTGACAGACATGCTTGTAAACCGAATTGAATTAAGATTGGTTGACAGTATATCCACAATATTTAAACTGGCGACACTTTTTCGTTTTGGAGACGCCATGATGGCCGATCGCATTCACTGGACAGTAGGGCAAGCCCAGGCCCTGTTTGATAAACCGCTGCTTGAACTGCTGTTCGAAGCGCAAACCGTACACCGCCGGCACTTCGACCCGCGTCAGGTGCAGGTCAGCACGCTGCTGTCGATCAAAACCGGCGCTTGCCCGGAAGACTGTAAATACTGCCCGCAGAGCTCACGCTACAAGACCGGCCTGGAGTCGGAGCGACTGATGCAGGTCGAGCAGGTGCTGGAATCGGCGCGCAAAGCCAAAGCGAACGGCTCGACCCGTTTTTGCATGGGCGCGGCCTGGAAGAACCCGCACGAGCGCGATATGCCTTATTTGCAGCAGATGGTGCAGGGCGTGAAAGCGATGGGCATGGAAACCTGCATGACGCTGGGCACGCTGGACGGCACTCAGGCCGAGCGGCTGGCGGAAGCCGGATTGGATTACTACAACCATAACCTCGACACCTCGCCGGAGTTCTACGGCAACATCATCACCACCCGCAGCTACCAGGAGCGTCTGGATACGCTCGACAAGGTGCGCGACGCCGGCATCAAAGTGTGCTCCGGCGGCATCGTCGGGCTGGGTGAAACGGTGCGCGACCGCGCTGGGCTGCTGGTGCAGCTGGCCAACCTGCCGAAACCGCCGGAGAGCGTGCCGATCAACATGCTGGTGAAGGTGAAAGGCACGCCGCTGGCGGATAATGACGACGTCGATCCGTTTGACTTCATCCGCACCATCGCGGTAGCGCGCATCATGATGCCATCCTCTTATGTCCGCCTTTCCGCCGGCCGTGAACAGATGAACGAACAGACGCAGGCGATGTGCTTCATGGCCGGCGCCAACTCTATCTTCTACGGTTGCAAGCTGCTGACCACGCCGAATCCGGAAGAAGATAAGGATCTGCAGCTGTTCCGCAAGCTGGGATTGAACCCGCAGCAGACCGCCACCGAACACGGCGACAACCAGCAACAGCAGGTGCTGGCCAAGCAACTGCTGAACGCCGATACCGCCGAGTTTTACAACGCGGCGCCGTGATGAGCTGGCCACAACGCATCGAGCAGGCGCTGGCGGAGCGGCGCTTCAACGCCGCCTACCGTCGGCGACAGGCCACCGAGGGCGGCAACGGCCGCCAGATCCGGCTCGGCGATCGTCTCTATCTGAACTTCTCCGGTAACGACTACCTGGGGCTGAGCCAGGATGCGCGGGTGATCGCCGCCTGGCAGCAGGGCGCGCAGCGTTACGGCGTCGGCAGCGGCGGTTCGGGCCACGTCACCGGCTTTAGCGTGGCGCATCAGGCGCTGGAAGAGCAACTGGCGGCGTGGCTCGGCTATCCGCGCGCGCTGCTGTTCATCTCCGGTTACGCCGCCAACCAAGCGGTGCTGGCGGCGTTGATGCAGAAGGGCGATCGCATTTTGGCCGATCGCCTCAGCCACGCTTCGCTGCTGGAGGCGGCGGCGCAGTCGCCGGCCGAGCTGCGCCGGTTCCAGCACAATCAGCCGCAGGCTTTGGCGGATTTGCTGGCCAAACCCTGCGACGGGCAGCGGCTGGCGGTGACCGAAGGGGTGTTCAGCATGGACGGCGACGGCGCGCCATTGGCGGAACTGTACCGCTTAACCCGCGCGGCGGGCGCCTGGCTGATGGTGGACGATGCCCACGGCGTCGGCGTGCGCGGCGAGCAAGGCCGCGGCAGCTGCTGGCAGCAGGGCGTGCGCCCTGAACTGCTGGTGGCGACCTTCGGCAAGGCGTTCGGCGTCAGCGGCGCGGCGGTGCTGTGCGATGAGGCGACCGCCGAATATCTGCTGCAGTTCGCCCGCCATCTGATTTACAGCACCGCGATGCCGCCGGCGCAGGCCTGCGCGCTGCAGGCGGCGCTGGCCTGCATTCAAGAGGGCGATGAACTGCGCGCCCGGCTGCAGGACAATATTCGCCGTTTCCGCCAGGGCGCGGCGCCGTTGGCGCTGACCCTGACGGACTCCGACACCGCCATCCAGCCGCTGCTGGTGGGTGACAATCAACGCGCGCTCGATCTGGCGACCCGCCTGCGCGAGCGGGGGCTGTGGGTGAGCGCCATCCGTCCGCCGACGGTGCCGCCGGGCGGCGCGCGACTGCGCATTACCCTGACGGCGGCGCACCAGCCGCAGGACATCGATCGCCTGCTGGAGGTATTGCATGACGTCAGCCAATGACAGGGTGAACAAACAGGCGGTCGCCTCGGCCTTCAGCCGCGCGGCCGGCAGCTACGACGCCGCCGCCGCGCTGCAGCGTGACGTTGGCGAGCGCTTACTGGGGATGGGGAGTTCCCACCCGGGCGAACGGCTGCTGGACGCCGGCTGCGGCACCGGCTATTTCAGCCGTATGTGGCGTGAGCGCGGCAAGCAGGTGACCGCGCTCGATCTGGCGCCGGGGATGTTGGCGTTCGCCCGTCAGCAACAGGCGGCGCACCATTATCTGCTGGGCGATATCGAACAGGTGCCACTGCCCGACGCGGCGATGGACATCTGTTTCAGCAGCCTGGTAGTGCAGTGGTGCAGCGATCTGCCCGCCGCGCTGGCGGAGCTGTATCGCGTGACCCGTCCCGGCGGCGTGATCCTGTTTTCCACGCTGGCGGCGGGCTCGCTGCAGGAATTGGGGGACGCCTGGCAACAGGTGGACGGCGAACGTCACGTGAACGCCTTTTTGCCGTTGACGCAGATCCGCGCCGCCTGCGCTGCCTATCGACACGAGCTGGTGACGGAATTACGCACCCTGAACTACCCGGACGTGATGACGCTGATGCGTTCGCTCAAGGGTATCGGGGCGACGCATTTGCATCAGGGGCGCGAGGGCGGCCTGATGTCGCGCGGCCGTCTCGCCGCGTTGCAGGCGGCTTACCCGTGCCGGCAGGGGCAGTTCCCGCTCAGCTATCATCTGGCTTATGGAGTGATTTATCGTGATTAAACGTTGGTTCGTGACCGGCACCGACACCGAAGTGGGGAAAACCGTCGCCAGCAGCGCCTTGCTGCAGGCCGCCAACCGGGCGGGCTACCGCAGCGCCGGCTATAAGCCGGTGGCCTCCGGCAGCGAGATGACCGCCGAGGGGCTGCGCAACGGCGACGCGCTGGCGCTGCAGGCCAACAGCGGCGTGGCGCTGGATTACGACGAAGTGAACCCTTACGTTTTTGCCGAACCGACCTCGCCGCATATCGTCAGCGCCGATGAAGGCCGGCCGATCGACGCGGCGCGGCTGTCCGACGGCCTGCGCCGGCTGGAGCAGCGCGCCGACTGGGTGCTGGTCGAGGGCGCCGGCGGGTGGTTTACTCCGCTGTCGGCGGAGTACACCTTCGCCGACTGGGTACGGCAGGAGCAACTGCCGGTGATCCTGGTGGTGGGCATCAAACTGGGGTGCATCAACCACGCGGTGCTGACGGCGCAGGCGGTGCAACAGGCGGGGCTGACGCTGGCCGGTTGGATCGCCAACGACGTGACGCCGCCGGGGCGGCGGCATCAGGAATACCTGGCCACGCTGCGCCGCATGCTGCCGGCGCCGCTGCTGGGCGAAATCCCGCACCTGCCGCAGGCCGAACGGGCGCGGTTGGGGCAGTATCTGGATATCAGCCTGCTATAAACAAACGCCCCATGAGGGGGATTCCCCCTCATCTTCCTTCCTGTCCCGCCAGCCCGGCGCCGATCAGCGCCTCATCCAGCTGCGCCAGCGCGCCGTGCGCCACGGTGCGCCCGCTATCCAACAGGCAAAAGCGGTCCGCCACCCGGCGCACGAACGGCAACTGATGCTCTACCAGCAAAATGGTCATGCCCAACTCATAGTTGAGCCTGCGGATCACGTTGCCGATGTCGGCGGCGATCGAGGGAGGCACGCCCGCCGTGGGTTCGTCGAGGATCAGCAGCGCCGGCTCCTGCGCCAGCGCACGACCGATCGCCAACTGGCGCTGGGCGCCTTCGCACAGATCGCCGGCGCGGCGGGTACGCATCTGGCGCAAATTGGGAAACAGGCTGTAGATCAGCGGCGGAATGCGGCGAGGGGCGCCGCGCACGGCCATCTGCGCCACCTGCAGATTCTCTTCCACGCTCAGCTGCGAGAAGAGTTGCCGCCCTTGCGGGACGTGGCTGATGCCCAGTGCCGCGCGGCGCTCCATCGGTTGCAGCAGCAGGTTTTGCGGCGGTTGATCCGCCGGCTGCCAGGTCATGCTGCCGCTCACCACCGGCAAATGCCCCATGATGCAGTTGACCAGCGTGGTCTTGCCCACGCCGTTGCGCCCGAGCAGCACGGTGCACTGGCCGCGCGGCAGCTCCAGGTTGATGTCCCACAGGGTGTGGTTTTGACCGTAGAATTGATTGACCGATCTCAGGCTCAGCATTTGGCATTCTCCTCATAGACGCTCGTTTCACTCGTTGGCGGGGGACAGCAAAGGCCGCATGCGCGGCGAATTTCCCGAGTGTGGCAATGTCTGGAACAAGATGCCGTCCGTCCAATGAGCCAGAGCAAGGTCTGCGGTGGACGGAATGACAGTCAATATGTCGTTAAAAACGACGCTTGTGACGACTTGGTGTCGTTCTTGCGCTTTTACAGGCGATAGCACCGCGAGGGGTACACGCTGCGGCTGGCAGCGCATCACGCTGTCGAACCGCATTTATACGCAGGAAGATAAAGCAACTCTCAGGCCAGTTTTACCGCCGGGTGAAAACGGGGATTGTTATCGCCTTGTTAACCGCTGGTCAGGCCTGACGCGCGCTGCCGTGACAGCCTGAAAATACGCGGGGAAGTTAACCCGGACGTTTTTTGCACTCTTGTGGTGCTCTTCGGTGAGGGCATGGTGCAAGGCATTGCGCCGCCGTCAAGCGCGATCCGCGAGAAAGGGGCCGATGCGATTTTGGCAATGGGGATTTTTAGTATTAATCGGCATAAACAAAGCGATATTTTTATGAAAAAATAACTAAAAAAGCCATTTTGGCGAGTGTAAAGGGCGAAAAGCTTTCTTTCTGTAACTCCCGCCCCGGGCGGGGCGGTGAGAGTTATCCACTATTCCTGTGGATAACCTTGTGCATTAGATTTAGAAAAACGCTGTAAAGCGAGAGCGGACGCGGGTTCTGTTCGCTTTGCCCGCATTCTCGTCTTTTTATTAAATATCTTATATATCAATAGATTAATTAAAATCAAGACGCAGGGGTATTGATCAGGCCTCTATGTATGATTTTTCGACGCGGTGCTATCAATAAGTTAATTCGCGGCAAGTTCTGGGGATAAATCTGTTATTGACAATAAAAATGTCACCCCGCTGTAACGTCACGGTGCAACGGCATTGCCGCAGTGCCGGGCGCGGCGACGAATCCGCTTGAAGCTGGTTTTATATCCAGTATCATGGGCACTGGCGCAAATCGCCGACACTTTCCATAATTAGGGGCTATGTCCGGCGCAGAGCCGGCTGGCCGCCTGAGCGCGCGCATCTCCACAGGGTAGCCGAGCAATGAGTAAACTTTTCAAACTGCATTCCGAGTTCAAACCGGCCGGCGATCAGCCGGAAGCCATCCGCAAGCTGGAAGAGGGGCTGGAAGACGGCCTGGCGCACCAGACGCTGCTGGGGGTCACCGGTTCGGGCAAGACGTTCACCATCGCCAACGTGATAGCCGATCTGAATCGGCCGACCATGGTGCTGGCGCCGAACAAGACGCTGGCGGCGCAGCTGTACGGCGAGATGAAAGCGTTTTTCCCGGAGAATGCGGTGGAGTACTTCGTCTCCTACTACGACTACTACCAGCCGGAAGCCTACGTGCCCAGCTCCGACACCTTCATTGAAAAAGACGCTTCGGTGAACGAGCACATCGAGCAGATGCGTCTTTCCGCCACCAAGGCGCTGCTGGAGCGGCGCGACGTGGTGGTGGTGGCGTCGGTGTCGGCGATCTACGGCCTGGGCGATCCGGATCTTTACCTGAAGATGATGCTGCATCTGACCCAGGGGATGATCATCGATCAGCGCTCCATTTTGCGCCGCCTGGCGGAGCTGCAGTATTCCCGCAACGATCAGGCTTTCCAGCGCGCCACCTTCCGCGTGCGCGGCGAGGTGATCGATATCTTCCCGGCGGAATCGGACGAGCTGGCGTTGCGCGTCGAGCTGTTCGACGAAGAAGTGGAGCGGTTGTCGCTGTTCGATCCGCTGACCGGCCAGATTGAACAGGTGGTGCCGCGTTTTACCATCTACCCGAAATCGCACTACGTGACGCCGCGCGAGCGGATCATGCAGGCGATGGAAGAGATCAAGGTCGATCTGGCGGACCGCCGCAAGGTGCTGCTGGCCAACAACAAGCTGCTGGAAGAGCAGCGCCTGACGCAGCGCACCCAGTTCGATCTGGAGATGATGAACGAGCTGGGCTACTGCTCGGGCATCGAAAACTACTCGCGCTACCTTTCCGGGCGCGCCGAGGGCGAGCCGCCGCCGACGCTGTTCGACTACCTGCCGGCGGACGGCCTGCTGGTGGTCGACGAATCCCACGTGACCATTCCGCAGATTGGCGCGATGTTCAAGGGCGACCGCGCGCGCAAGGAAACGCTGGTGGAGTACGGCTTTCGTCTGCCGTCGGCGCTGGACAACCGCCCCTTGCGCTTCGAGGAGTTCGAGGCGTTGGCGCCGCAGACCATCTATGTTTCCGCCACGCCGGGCAAATATGAGCTGGAGAAATCCGGCGGCGATCTGATCGATCAGGTGGTGCGGCCGACCGGGTTGCTGGATCCGATCGTGGAAGTGCGGCCGGTCGCCACCCAGGTGGACGATCTGCTCTCCGAGATCCGCAAGCGCGCGGCGATCAACGAGCGCGTGCTGGTGACCACCCTGACCAAACGCATGGCGGAAGACCTGACCGAATACCTGGAAGAGCATGGCGAGCGCGTGCGCTACCTGCACTCGGATATCGATACCGTGGAACGGGTCGAAATCATTCGTGACCTGCGTCTGGGCGAGTTCGACGTGCTGGTGGGCATCAACCTGTTGCGTGAGGGGCTCGACATGCCTGAGGTGTCGCTGGTGGCGATTCTGGACGCCGACAAGGAAGGCTTCCTGCGTTCCGAACGTTCGCTGATCCAGACCATCGGCCGCGCGGCGCGTAACCTGAACGGCAAGGCGATCCTGTATGGCGATCGCATCACCGATTCGATGGCCAAGGCGATCGGTGAAACCGAGCGGCGCCGTGCCAAGCAGCAGGCCTATAACGAAGCCAACGGCATCGTGCCGCAGGGGCTGAACAAGAAGATCGGCGATATTCTGCAGATCGGCCAGCCGGTCAACCGCGCCAAGGGGAAAGGCAGGAGCAAGGCGGCGGACGGCGGCGCTCAGCTGCAGAACCTCACGCCGAAAGCGCTGGATCAGAAAATCCGCGATCTGGAGGCGCAGATGTACACCCATGCGCAGAACCTGGAGTTTGAGCAGGCGGCTGCGCTGCGCGACGAGATCCACCAGCTGCGCGAGCAGTTCATCGCGATTTCCTGACCGTTGGACGGCGCCCGCGCCGTGGGCGTCAAAATTCCTTGTCGGCCGCGCCAAAGCTGTTATGGTGTGCGGCCCGATTTGACCACGAAGAGTACCGAACATGAGCCAACACCAGTCTAAAGACCCGCTGCACGGCGTGACGCTGGAGCAACTGCTGAATAAACTGGTGGATCACTACGGTTGGTCCGAACTGGGCGCGCGCATTCGCATCAACTGCTTCCGCAGCGATCCGAGCATCAAGTCCAGCCTGAAGTTTTTGCGTCGCACGCCCTGGGCGCGCAAAGAGGTGGAAGATCTGTATATCGATATGGTCAGCCATCCCGCCCCGGCCAGCGATAATCCCTGGCTGCGTGGGCGAGACGGTTAAATTCGGTCAGCGGCGGGCGGCCAGCCCCACCAGCGCGTGATCCAGCGCCTGGCGCAGCAGTTGGCGATCGTGGCGGTAGGGGATGTCGCTCGCTTCCAGCGGCTGTTGAATCACCACCCGATCCTGCACTTCACTGGCGTCCACCGCCGGGCCGACGATCAGCGCATCGATCATCCGGCGGCCGATCTTCTCTTCCATCAGCGTCAGCTTATCCTTTAACGACAGCGCCGCGGCGGCCACGCTCAGCTCGCGGCCGAGGTTGCCGATATAGATCATGCTGGCGCTGCTGCGGCGCAGCGCCTGGGTGAGATCGTCCAGCAGCAGCAGCGGCATCAGGCTGGTGAGAAAGCTGCCCGGCCCGATCAGGATCACGTCGGCTTGCGCGATGGCGTCCAGCGCTTCGCGCGTGGCGTTGACCGGGGGCGACAGCATCAGCTCCTGCGGCATGTGGGCCAGTTGATCGACATTCACTTCACCGTAAACGTGATTGCCTTCGTGATCGTGCGCCATCAAATCCACCGGCTGCTCCGACATCGGGATCAGCGCCGCATCCACCTTCAGCAAGCTGCGCACCAGATTGATCGCTTCCAGCGGGCGCACGCTCAGGTGATCCAGCGCTTTCAGCATCAGGTTGCCCAGGTTATGGCCGGCCAGCTCACCGTTGCCGCTGAAACGGTATTCGAACATCGCCGAGGCGACGCTCGGTTCGGTGATCAGCTGGTTGAGACAGTTGCGGGTATCGCCCCAGGCAATGCCGCCTTCCGAACGGCGGATGCGGCCGGTGGAACCGCCGTTGTCGGTGGTGGTGACGATGCCGGTCAGGCGGGAGCCTAAGGACGACAGAGCCGACATCACACGGCCCAGGCCGTGTCCGCCGCCCAACGCCACCACGCGGTCGAGATCGGCCAGGGTACGATTACGCATAAATTTCCTTACAAAGGGGCTGAACTGCCCGCATAAGGTAGCGGATCCGGCATAAAAACGCGATAAAGAGTGTCATTTGCGTGATTCTGGTCAATTCGTCCACGCAAGCGATGTTTATCATGGTTTACCCGAATAGACGGCGTCTAAAAACGCTGTATAGACAATTATATAGCGAATTAACGCGTTGGCTATCGTTGCCGATTAGCGCTAGAATTCTGCTGAAAACCACGGTTTCATTCCGGCTACTCAAGGTAGCGGGAAGAGAAATCAAACTCCTAGCCCCTGCGCCTACGTTGTTCATCCGGAACGATATGGCGCCTGGGCCGTGGCGAAGTCAGCCACCAGGGTGCAGAGGGGAAACGCTCGCATCTCCCGACTTTGGAAAGGTGTTATGGTACCGCAACTCATTGATGCTTATGAGCGCAAGTTCTATTACCTGCGCTTGTCGATCACCGACGTGTGCAACTTTCGTTGCACCTATTGTCTGCCCGACGGCTACAAGCCGAGCGGCAGCCCGAAAAGCTTCCTGTCGCTGGATGAAATCCGCCGCGTCAGCCGCGCGTTCGCCGAACTGGGCACCGAAAAGGTGCGCCTGACCGGCGGCGAGCCTTCGCTGCGCCGCGACTTTACCGAGATCATCGCCGCCGTGCGGGAAAATCCGGCCATTCGCACGCTGGCGGTCACCACCAACGGCTACCGTCTGGCGCGCGACGTCGCCGCCTGGCGTGACGCCGGTCTGACGGCGATCAACGTCAGCATCGACAGCCTGGATCCCCGTCAGTTTCACGCCATCACCGGTCAGGACAAGTTCCGCCAGGTGATGGACGGCATCGACGCCGCCTTTAGCGCCGGTTTCAGCAAGGTCAAGGTCAACGCCGTGCTGATGCGCGACGTCAATCACCAGCAGCTCGGCGCCTTTCTCGCCTGGATCAAGGATCGGCCGATCCAGCTGCGTTTTATCGAACTGATGGAAACCGGCGAGGGCGGCGAGCTGTTTCGCAAACACCACGTTTCCGGCGAAGTGATTCGCCGGCAGCTGGAACAGCAGGGCTGGCAGCGCCAGGCGCGCGGCCGCAGCGACGGCCCGGCGCAGGTGTTCAGCCACCCGGACTACCAGGGTGAGGTGGGTCTTATCATGCCGTATGAAAAAGACTTCTGCGCCAGCTGCAACCGGCTGCGCGTTTCTTCCATCGGCAATCTGCACCTGTGCCTGTTCGGCGAGCAGGGGGTGCCCCTGCGCGATCTGCTGGCGGACGACGGCCAGCTCGATGCGCTGAAGGCGCGCATCCAGAGCGGGCTGCTGAGCAAGAAGCAGACCCATTTCCTGCATCAGGGCAACAGCGGGATCACCCAGAACCTGTCGTTTATCGGCGGCTGACAGCCAATAGGAGCCTATTGAACCATGAGCCATGCGAGCAGCGAGTTTATTGCGGCACATATCGCCATCCTGACCGTGTCCGACAGCCGCGGCGCGGCGGAAGACACCTCCGGCCAATATCTGCAGGACGCGGCGCGGGAAGCCGGCCATCAGGTGGTGGATCGCGCCATCGTCAAAGATGACATTTACCAGATCCGCGCGCGGGTTTCCGCGTGGATTGCCGATGACAACGTGCAGGCGGTGCTGATCACCGGCGGCACCGGTTTTACCGCGCGCGACAACACGCCGGAAGCGCTGTTGCCGCTGTTCGACAGAGAGGTGGAAGGGTTCGGCGAACTGTTCCGCATGGTGTCGTACGAAGAGATCGGCACCGCGACGATCCAGTCGCGCGCGCTGGCCGGCCTGGCCAACCGCACGGTGATTTTCGCCATGCCGGGCTCCACCCGCGCCTGCCGCACCGCCTGGGAGCGGATTATCGAAGAGCAGTTGGACGCGCGCCATCGCCCGTGCAACTTCCAGCCCCATTTGAAGAAGCCCTGAGTCATGACACAGCTAACCCACATTAACGCCGCCGGCGAAGCCCATATGGTTGACGTTTCCGCCAAGGCCGAAACGGTGCGCGAGGCGCGCGCCGAAGCCTTCGTCGAGATGCTGCCCGCCACGCTGGCGATGATCGTCGACGGCAGCCATCACAAGGGCGACGTGTTCGCCACGGCGCGCATCGCCGGCATTCAGGCGGCCAAACGCACCTGGGAACTGATCCCGCTGTGCCACCCGCTGATGTTGAGCAAAGTCGAAGTGCAGCTGGAGGCGCAGACGCAGCACAGCCGGGTGCGCATCGAAACCTGCTGCCGGCTGACCGGCAAAACCGGCGTCGAGATGGAGGCGCTGACCGCCGCCTCGGTGGCGGCATTGACCATCTATGACATGTGCAAAGCGGTACAGAAAGACATGGTGATCGGCCCGGTGCGCCTGCTGGCGAAAAGCGGCGGCAAATCCGGCGATTTTAAGGTGAACGCATGATCGATATTCTTTTCTTCGCGCAGGTGCGCGAACTGGTGGGCACCGGCACGCTGTCGATGCCGGCGGATTACCCGACCGTCGAGGCGCTGCGCCAGGCGCTGTGCGCGCGCGGCGATCGCTGGGCGCTGGCGCTGGAGTCCGGCAAGCTGTTGGCGGCGGTCAATCAGTCGCTGGTGGCGGCGGATCATCCGCTGCGCGCCGGCGATGAGGTGGCCTTCTTCCCGCCGGTCACCGGGGGGTAAGCATGGAAAACACCCGCATTCGCGTGGGCGAAGCGCCGTTCAACGTCGGCGACGAGTATCAGTGGCTGGCGCAGTGTGACGCCGACGGCGCGGTGGTGACCTTCACCGGCAAGGTGCGCAACCATAACCTCGGGGACGACGTCAGCGCGCTGACGCTGGAACACTACCCCGGCATGACCGAGAAGGCGCTGGCGGAGATCGTGGCCGAGGCGCGCAGCCGCTGGCCGCTGCAGCGCGTGACGGTGATCCACCGCGTCGGCGCGTTGTATCCCGGCGACGAGATCGTGTTCGTTGGCGTGACCGGCGCGCACCGCAGCATGGCGTTCGCCGCCAGCGAGTTCATCATGGACTACCTGAAGACCCGAGCGCCTTTCTGGAAGCGCGAAGCCACCGGCCAGGGCGATCGTTGGGTGGACGCCCGCGACAGCGATCGCGAGGCGGCGCAGCGCTGGCAAAAAGCGGCTAAATAGCGCGTCAACAGCGGAAACAAATCAAGACCTTTGCCGCTTTCGCGCGGCCTATTCTGTGGTACGCTTATAGCAGGCGAAGCCCCGTTCGCGGGGCTTCGGAATCTTGTTTACAACGCAAAAGGTAACCGTCATGGACCGATATCCACGCTCTAATGGTTCAATCGTCGAACGTGCCAACAGCGGCATTCAGGCCTACATGGCGCAGGTTTACGGCTGGATGACCTGCGGTCTGCTGCTGACGGCGTTCGTTTCCTGGTATGCGGCCAATACGCCCGCGATCCTCAACTTCATCTTCTCCAGCCAGATCACCTTCTTCGGTCTGATCATCGCCCAGTTGGCGCTGGTGTTCGTGATTTCCGGCATGGTCAACCGCCTGAGCGGCGCGGTGGCCACCTCGCTGTTCATGCTGTACTCGGCGCTGACCGGGCTGACGCTGTCGAGCATCTTCATCGCTTATACCTACAGCTCGATCGCCAGCACCTTCGTGGTCACCGCCGGCATGTTCGGCGCGATGAGCCTGTACGGCTACACCACCAAGCGCGATCTGAGCGGCTTCGGCAGCATGCTGTTCATGGCGCTGATCGGCATCGTGCTGGCCTCGTTGGTGAACATCTGGCTGAAAAGCACTGCGCTGATGTGGGCGATTACCTACATTGGGGTGGTGGTGTTCGTCGGTCTGACCGCGTACGACACGCAAAAACTCAAGGCGATGGGTGAGCAGCTGAACGCCGATGATAAAGACGGCTTCCGCAAGTACGCCATCGTCGGTGCGCTGACGCTGTATCTCGACTTCATCAACCTGTTCCTGATGTTGCTGCGTATCTTCGGCAACCGCCGCTAAATCCGTCGTCTTTCAAGCAGTCGCTTGAAATCCAAAGGACTTAACAGGCTCTGCATGTGACATGCAGAGCTTTTTTTATGCGATTTTGTGATGCTTAAGCTTTCGTTAAGCAAAAGGATTTTGCATGATGCCCAATACTTCCTGCTATATCTTTATCGAAGGCAGTGCGGTCCTACAGGAAGGTTACCTAGATCGCACCGTCAAAGTGCTTCTGACCGGTGATGAACGTTTTTCCCTCGATCAATGTTTCTCGCGACGCGCTGCAGCAGCAGGTGCTGAGCAGCTACCGGGCGGCCTAACGATGAACTCTTTGCGTAAAAGGAACTTACGATGACCGAAGCGGCCCGCGTCGGCGATACCATCGGGCATTCCCATGCCCTGGCCGGCATGATTGCCGGCACCCTTGTCGGCGGCCTGATCGCCGCCGCAGGCGCATTGGCGGCGGGTGCGCTGTTCGTCGCCGGCCTGGCGGCTTCCTGTATCGGCGTCGGCGTGCTGCTTATCGGCGCCAGCCTGGCGGTGGGGTATCTCACCGGGGAGGCGGCCACCGCGGCGCGCGACGGCATTGCCGACGCTGGTGCCGGTAGCCTGACCCCCAAAGGCAATATCGTCACCGGCTCCCCCAACGTCTTCATCAACGGCAAACCCGCCGCGCTCGCCACCAACAGCCAGGTGGCCTGCAGCGACGACGGCCCGAGCATGCAGATGGCGCAGGGCTCCGACAAGGTCAGCATCAACGGCCAGCCCGCCTCGCGCGTGGGGGACAAAACCAACTGCGACGCGCAGGTGATGGAAGGTTCGCCCAACGTATTTATCGGCGGCGGCACTGTCACCACCTTGCCGATCAAGCCCGAAGTGCCGGATTGGCTGTACAAGGTCTCTGACCTGACGCTGCTGTTCGCCGGCCTGGTGGGCGGTGTGGGCGGCGCCGCCGGCAAGCTGGGGGCGCTCGGCAAACTGCTGGGCAAACTGCCCGGCATCAACAAACTGGCGCGCATCGCCTGCCGCGCCGGCACCCTGATGACCGCGACCGCCGCCGTCGGCATTATCGCCCGGCCGGTGGATATCGTCAGCGGCCAGAAATTCCTCGACGCCGAAGACGATCTCGATTTCGTGCTGCCTTCGCGCCTGCCGGTCGCCTGGCAGCGCTATTGGCGCAGCGGCAACCCCGGCGACGGCGTACTGGGCCGCGGCTGGAACCTGTTTTGGGAGAGCAGCCTGCAGCCGTATCAAGACGGCCTGGTGTGGCGTGCGCCTTCCGGCGACTTCGTCGCTTTCCCTATGGTGCCGCGCGGCCACAAAACCTACTGCGAAGCCGAAAAATGCTGGCTGATGCACAACGACGACGGCAGTTGGCAGCTGTTTGACGTCGGCGAACAGATTTTCCACTACCCGCCGCTAGCGGGCGAGCAGCCGAGCCGGCTGAGCATGATCACCGACGCCATCGGCAACGCCACCTCGCTGTTCTACGACGATGAGGGGCTGCTGAGCGAACTGGTGGACAGCGCAGGGCAGCGCCTGATGTGCCGCTATGCGCAGGGCCGCCTGCGTGAAGTGGCGCTGCAAACCGCCGAAGGCGAACGGACGCTGGCGCGCTACGGTTACGATGAGCAGGGCCAGCTGACGACGGTGAGCAACCGCGCCGGTGAGGTGACGCGCCGCTTTGGCTGGCGCGACGGCCTGATGATCAGCCACCAGGACGCCGCCGGGCTGCTGAACGAATACCAATGGCAAGAGATCGACGGCGTGCCGCGCGTGACGGCCTATCGCAACAGCGCCGGAGAATCCCTTGAGTTCGGCTATGACTTCGCCGGCGGGCGCCGCAGCGCGGTGCGCGGCGACGGCAAGCGGGCGGAGTGGCGGCTGGATGACGACGACAACGTGGCGCAGTACACCGACTTCGACCAGCGCCGCTACGGTTTTATCTACCAACGCGGCGAGCTGTGCAGCGTGCTGTTGCCCGGCGGCGCGCAGCGCCAGAGCGAATGGGACTCTTACGGCCGCCTGCTGTCGGAGACCGACCCGCTCGGCCGCGTGACGCGCTATCAATATTCGCGCAACAGCGGCCGGCTGTTCGCCGTCGCGTACCCGGACGGCAGCAGTGAGGCGCAGCATTGGGACACGCTGGGGCGCCCGACGCGCTATGTCGATGCGCTGGGCAATGCCACGCTGTACCGCTATCCGGATGACGAAGAGAGCCTGCCAGCCAGTGTGATCGACGCACTGGGCGGGGAAGTGAAGCTGGAGTGGGACGCCCGCGGCCAGCTGACGCGCTACACCGACTGTTCCGGCAGCGTGACGGCTTATACCTACGATGCGCTGGGGCAACTGACGACGCAGACCGATGCCGAAGGCCATCAGACGCGCTACCTGTGGGATAACGGCGGCCGCCTGCATACCCTGATCCACCCGGACGGCGGCGAAGAGCGTTTTAGCTGGAATGCGCACGGCCAGCTGGCCGAACATCAGGACGCGCTGGGCAGCCTGACCCGCTGGCAGTACAACGCCCTGGGGCTGCCGGTCAGCATCACCGATCGCATCAACCGCACCCGGCGCTATCACTACAGCCCGCAGGGCTGGCTGACGCGGCTGGAGAACGGCAACGGCGGCGACTACCGCTTCAGCTACGATGCGGTGGGCCGCGTGCTGACCGAAGAGCGCCCGGACGACACCCGCCACTATTATCGCTACGGCGCGGCCGGGCTGCTGGAGGAGCACCGCGAGGTCGGCTTGCCGGGCAGCGCGGGCGAGCTGACGCAGCGCGAACAGCGCTTCCGCTTCGACGAGGCCGGGCAGCTGGTCTGGCGCGGCAACGCCAGCGCGGAATGGCATTACCGCTTCGACGCCATGGGGCGGCTGCGCGAGCTGAACCGCCTGCCGACGGCGAGCGGCGCGGCGCTGGGCATCGAGCCGGACAGCGTGCAGATGCGCTATGACGCCGCCGGGCGGCTGCTCGGCGAACAGGGCGTGAACGGCGAGCTGCAATACCAGTGGGATGCGCTGGCCAACCTGCAGGCGCTGACGCTGCCGCAGGGCGATCGCCTGCAGTGGTTGTATTACGGTTCCGGCCACGCCAGCGCCATTAAATTCAACCAGCAGGTGGTGAGCGAATTCACTCGCGATCGCCTGCACCGGGAAACCGGCCGCAGCCAGGGTGCGCTGCAGCAGCAGCGGCGTTACGACGCCATGGGCCGCCGCAGCTGGCAGAGCAGCGCCTTCGGCCATGACAAACTGACTCGGCCGGAAGACGGCGTGCTGTGGCGCGCTTATCGCTACACCGGCCGCGGCGAGCTGGCCGGGGTGAGCGACGCGCTGCGCGGCGAAGTGCACTACGGTTACGACGCCGAAGGCCGCCTGCTGCAACACCGCGAGCCCAATCAGGGTAAACCGGGCGCGCGGCTGGTGTACGATCTGGCGGATAACCTGCTGGGCGAACGCAGCCCGCAGAGCGACATCGACGCGCACCTGCCGCTGGCGCCGATCGCCGATAACCGCCTGACGCACTGGCAAAAACTGTTTTACCGTTACGACGCCTGGGGCAACCTGATCAGCCGGCGTAACGGCCTGTACGAACAGCACTACCGCTACGACGCCGACAACCGGCTGGTGCAGGCGCACGGCCGCGGCCCGCAGGGCGAGTTCGAGGCGCAGTACCATTACGATGCGCTGGGCCGCCGCAGCCGCAAAGCGGTGCGCTACAAGGGCAAAACCGAACAGACGACCCGTTTCCTGTGGCAGGGCTACCGGTTGCTGCAGGAGCAGCGCGACGACGGCAGCCGCCGCAGCTGGAGCTACGATCCGGCCAGCCCGTGGAGCCCGCTGGCGGCGCTGGAGCAGGCGGGCGACAGCCGCTCGGCGGATATTTACTGGTATCACACCGATCTGAACAGCGCGCCGCTGGAGGTGACCGACGCGGCGGGCAACCTGTGCTGGTCCGGGCAATACGACACCTTCGGCAAGCTGCAGGGCCAGACGGTGGCCGGCGCGGCGAAGCGGCAGGGCGCGCAATATCAGCAGCCGCTGCGCTACGCCGGGCAATATCAGGACGACGAAAGCGGCCTGCACTACAACCTGTTCCGCTACTACGAACCCGAGGTGGGGCGTTTCACCACGCAGGATCCGATAGGGCTGCGCGGCGGGTTGAACCTGTATCAGTATGCGCCGAACCCGCTGATGTGGGTGGATCCGTATGGGCTAAGTTGCTCGCCATCAACGAAGTTGAACCGAAAGTTTAGGGCTTTAGAAAAAGCTCAAAAAACGGCAGTAAATACTCGACATCTACCTGATGGCCGCATTCGCTATTATGACAAAGAGGCATTAGCTAGAACTCAGGGACCAACAAGAGGACGCTCCCATGTTACAGAATGGGATCCTAAAACAGGGAATGTAAGATCTTGGGAAGAGACTTATAATCATGCAGGAGAGGTCAATCGAGTTCATCCAAAAATGAAAAATGGTGAAGTGTTAAACCTGCCCCATTATCCACCAACTAAAGCTGATATCGATGCAGGAATCGCAACTCCTTCAGGTAAGGCAACAGGAATAGGATGGTGATTTAATATGAATGAGATGAGAACGCTTTTTTTAAATGGATTGAACTGTCTTCTTGATGATGATTATAGTTCATCTAAAGTGGCGGACTACGCCTATAGATTTTATCTGGACTATGATATTCCTGACGAAGAACTCTCATATGTAGTAGATTATTTAAAAGGAATTGATGCTGGCCCAGAATTTGAAATGAGCAAAGATGAAGTAATATCTTTCATCAAGCTAAATCTGAAATGATAAATTGAAAGCCGGAATGGTTAAACCTACCCGGCTACTATATAGTACTAAACTGACTGAGCCCCTCTTCGTGTTAAAGACAAGTCATGAGGGGGGAAGGTCGGATAAGGATAGAGGCATATGGCAGTGATATGAACACCTGGTAAATGTAGTGGATAAATTATGAAAAAGTTATATTTCTCAATGACAACCTGTTCCATCCGAGGTGGGACGTATTACCACACAGGATCCTGTAGGGGTGCACGGCGGGCTGAACCTTTATCTGTATGCGGCGAACCCGCTGATGTGGTTGGATCCGCTGGGACTGAGTAGTAAGCCATGTAAAACAGAGAAAACGCCGGAAGATTCTTATGAAAAAGCCAGGGGTAAAGTACTCAAATGACTCGAGGAGCGTGCTTTTCTTACTGCTTGATACGGGTTTTGTCATGTGAGTCGCGTCTGATTTAGAGCTTACTCATTTAGTCGTGTGACAACTATTGCTGAGTAAGATCACTGTTCTGGATAGACCATCATGACTTTGCTCGTAGTTCTCTATCAGATGAAAATATTGTAACAAACAAAGAGCAGTTTGATGCTTGATTGAACCCCTGTGGGCCTATAGAGAAAAAATGCCACTATCTCCAAAATAGATGAGTGAAAGATGATAATTTTGGCCTGGTTTTTGCCAGGCCACTTCTTCACAGCATAGCTAATAAGGCTGATGCGCCAGCACCAACGAGACTAGCTACAGTGCTATTATTTAGCAAATCCTTAAGTAAAGATTTTGCCTGAGGGTCCTGTGATTGAGATACTTTTTCAACAAGTTCAGTTATGCTGATATTTAAAATAAGATGGTTACGTTCACCGATTTGAACTTGTGAGCCTGATACGCTTCCTATGTTGAATGTATTTTGGCTAGATTGCTTGGGTTTGTGCTCATTGGCAGTTAAATTCTCAACCTTTAATGTAAGCATGTGTGGGTGATTGGTACCAACATTAAGTGTGCCTCCAGGTAAGAATGACATATCAAGTACTTTTAAAGATATTTCGCCCTTTCCTAGTTTTTGAGTTATTTTATCGCCAATGCTAATGTTGGGCTCTTCAGTGTAAGGGATTAGCACTTTTTTTTCAGCTGAATTTCGTCGCCCTTTATATTCAGTTCCAGAGATTGTGAATGTTTCAGGGTATGCCATAGCATCAAAATCCATCATGTTACTCCTTTAGATTTCTGTGTTGTGATTAGGTTTTCTGATTCATAAATATGAGCATAATCTACTGTTTAAAAATAGATACTAAGAAATCATATTTTTCTTTACTTAGTAATTCTCTTGAGTGGGCGCTACTCAGAAGTATTTTCGAGAGAACAATAATCTCATCATCACCCGAAGAAGCAATCATTCTGAAGAAGTCACTTAACTCTTGAACGTTGATGTTATTACTTGTGCCAAATTGCGCATATTTGCTATTTACAGTCTCTATATTGAATATATTCTGGTTCGCCAGTGGCTTTTTTAACTTCTCAATCTCTGCATGTTCTATAATCTTTTGAGACATACTTTCAATATGGCCGCTAACATCTTTCTTTTGTGGAAATGAAAATCCATCCCCTCTTAATATTTTATCTGTTTCGGCCATTTCATGGTAAAGCCTACGAACCATCACCAGCAATAGTATTTTAGCTTCTTCAATGGATTCCTCTGTTGCATATTGGCACTCGATTGCCAACGCTGAGGTCTGCTTAAATACATTTATTGAGTAATTTTCAATGTAAGGTTCGATAAATCCATTCCAAAAAACCTGAACGGGAGAACCTTTAAATGCTACACCTTGATAGCAGATTTCTGTTCCATCATATGCAGTAACTTTCATAGGTGGTCCTGCATGGAGGAATCGCCATCTACGAATCAATTTGGTTAGTTCTTCATCAATATCTTGAACGGCTTTATACGTCCTTTTGAACAAGGGAGATGAAGGCATACCCGGAACGGCAAGAATCTCTTTTTTCACGTGGATCTCTATCATTTTCACTATTGTTTTTTATAAATTATTTATGCTTTGTCTTTCAAGATTATTCAGTATAAAAATACCTTATTTACATCGATAATTTGATCAATATCTTGATTAGTTTCTCTCAGACGTGAGCCGTCACAGACTGTTAAATCAAGCTATAGCGAGCATAACCCCTTCAAACAGCCGTTTGCCAATAAGCTGAGAGGTTATGTCAATGGCATATTCGTGAGTCCCACGCATCGTCGGAGTACCAGCGTTCTGGAAGGAATAAATAATAAAATTAAGGCGATAAAAAGAATGGCCTAGGGATACCGGTATAGCGATTACTTCTTTTTGAAAATCAAAGCAGCGTTTCCCGGTAAAGCGTTATGAATCTTTTTATGCGATTTTGCGGCGAAACAGCGCGTAGGCGGCGCTGCCGGTGGTGGCGGTGATCACCAGCAGCGGCCACAGGCTGCGCCAGATGATGCTGAAGCTGGCGTCTTTCAGGTAGATCTGCTTGGTGATGTCGGTGAAGTGGCGTATCGGGTTCACCCAGGTCAGATCCTGCAGCCACACCGGCATATTCTCCACCGGCGAGACGTAACCTGAGAGCAGGATCGCCGGCATCATGAACACGAACACGCCGATAAACGCCTGCTGCTGAGTGGCGCACAGCGACGAGATCAGCAGGCCGAAACCGACCAGCGACAGCCCGTAGATCAGCATGGTGGCATAGAACAGCAGCAGCGATCCGGCGAACGGGATCTGGTACAGGAAGATGCCGATCAACAGCACGATGCTGGACTGGAAACTGGCGACGATCAGCGCTGGCACCGCCTTGCCGATAAAGATCTGCCAGGTGGTGAGCGGCGAGACCAGCAGCTGTTCCAGCGTGCCCTGTTCGCGTTCGCGCGCCACCGACAGCGAGGTGACGATCAGCACGCCGATGGTGGTGATCATGGCGATCAGCGATGGCACCACGAACCATTTGTAGTCCAGATTCGGGTTATACCAGTTGCGCACCACCAGTTCGCTGTTGTTGGGTTTGGCACGGTTGCCGAGCAGCTCGTTCTGATATTCCTGCACGATCTGCTGCACGTAGTTGGCGGCGATCTGCGCGCTGTTGGAGTTGCGCCCGTCGAGCAGCAACTGCAGCGGCGCGGTATTGCCGGCGGCGATATCGCGCGAGAACTGTGCCGGGAAGCGGATCAGCAGCAGCGCCCGTTGGTTATCAATGGTGGTCTTTATCTCCTGCGGGTTGCGCAGCAGCAGCACATGGGAGAAAGCTTTAGCCTTGGCGAAGCGTTGGGTCAGCTCCACCGAAGCCTGGCCGCTGTCCTCGCTGTAGACCGCGATGGTGGCGTTGGTCACCTCCAGCGTCGCGGCGAACGGGAACAGCAGCACCTGCAGGATCACCGGCATGATCAGGATGGCGCGGGTTTGCGGATCGCGCAGCAGCGCCTGCATTTCCTTGATGATGAGCGTCAACAGACGGTGAAACATCGCTCTTTCTCCTTAATCCAGCCGACGCTGGGTTTTCCAGGCCGTCAGGCCGATGAACACCACGGCGGAAGCGATCAGGAACAGCAGATTGATCGCCAGCACGGGGCCGACGTTGCCCGCCAGGAACAGCGTTTGCAGCGTGCTGACGAAGTAACGCGCCGGAATGATGTAGGTCACCGCGCGCACGATCGCCGGCATGCTGTCGATCTGGAAAATGAAGCCGGACAGCATGATCGACGGCAGAAAGGCGGCGTTCAGCGCCACCATCGCCGCGTTGAACTGGTTGCGGGTGAGGGTGGAGATCAGCAGGCCCATGCCGAGGGTGCTGGCGAGGAACAGGCTGCTGATCAGCAGCAGGATCGGCAGCGAACCGCGATAGGGCACGCCGAGCACCCACACCGCCACCGCCATGCACAGCGCCATGGCGATCATGCCGAGGAAGTAATAAGGGATCAGTTTGGAGAGCAGCAGCTCGCTGCGCGTCACCTGGGTGGACAGCAGAGCCTCCATGGTGCCGCGCTCCCATTCGCGGGCGATCACCAGCGAGGTGAGAATGGCGCCGATCACCGTCATGATGATGGTGATGGCGCCGGGAATGATGTAGTGCCGGCTGATGGCCGCCGGGTTGAACCAGTAGCGCATCTGTACGTCAATAAGCGGTTTGTCGTTGTTCCCCCGATCGGCGGCGCGCTGCTGCTGCCAAATTTGCCATACGCCCTGGGCATAGCCCTGCACGAAGTTGGCGGTGTTCGGCTCGCTGCCGTCGGTGATCACCTGGATAGGGGCGCTGTCGTGCGGGCGCGCCATGCGCTGGTCGAAATCCACCGGGATCACCACCAGGCCGCGGATCGTGCCGGCCTGCATCTGCTGGATCAGCTGTTGGCGGTTGTCGCTGATGGTCGGTTCGATATAGGGCGAACCGGCGAAGGCGTGGGCCAGATCGCGCGCGTCTTCGCTCTGTTGCTCCATCAGAATGCCCAGATGCAGCTTGCTGGAGTCCAGGTTGATGCCGTAGCCAAAGATGAAAAGCAGCATCAGCGGGATGACGAAGGCGATCAGGCCGCTGCTGGGATCGCGCAGTATCTGCCGCGTTTCCTTCAGGCACAGCGCGCGCAGCCGGCGCCAGGAGAAGCCGCTCTCGTCGATTGGGGTTCGGTTATCGCTCACCGTGATTCCTCCTCGTCGTAGCCCTGAACCAGCTCGATAAACGCCTGCTCCATCGAAGGGTTGGGATTGTCGTCGCGCGCCACCTGTTGTTTGAGATCGTCCGGCGTGCCGGCGGCGATGATCTTGCCGCGATACACCAGGCCGATGCGGTCGCAGTACTCCGCCTCGTCCATAAAGTGGGTGGTCACCATCACCGTGACGCCCTTGTCGACCATGCCGTTGATGTGTAGCCAGAACTCGCGCCGCGTCAGCGGATCGACGCCGGAGGTCGGTTCGTCGAGGAACAGAATATCCGGTTCGTGCATCAGCGCGCAGGCCAGCGCCAGGCGCTGCTTGAAGCCGAGCGGCAGCGCGTCCGGCGTTTGATCGAGGATCGGCGCGAAGTTGAAGGCGCGCGACATCTCGTCGATTTTGTCGCGCTGCGCCTTGCCGCTCAGGCCGTAGACGCCGGAGAAGAACTTCAGGTTTTGCGCCACCGTCAGGTTGCCGTACAGCGAGAATTTTTGCGCCATGTAGCCAAGGCGTTGGCGCGCCTGGCCGGAACTGGTTTTCAGATCCATCCCCAGCACCAGCGCCTTGCCGCTGGAGGGGATCAGTAGGCCGCACATCATTTTGAAGGTGGTGGACTTGCCGGCGCCGTTCGGGCCGAGCAGGCCGAAGATTTCGCCGCGCCGCACCTGAAAATCGACGTGATCGGTGGCGGCGAAATCGCCGAATTTTTTGGTTAGCTGCACCGCTTCGATCACTGTTTCACCACTTTCGCCGTTGACGGTCGGCATGATCTCCGCCAGCGCCGAGCGATGGTTGGGGCCGCCGCCGAGCAGATCGATAAACGCATCCTCGAAGCGCGGATCCGCTTCGTTCAGTTCGGCGTCCGGCAGATCCAGCGCCTGCAGCAGCTGGCGGTGATCTTCGCCTTCCTTCAGGATCAGGCGCAGGTACTTGCCCTGGATCACGCCGTCGGTGACCGCCGGCAGGCAGATCGCCCGCTGCAGCAACGATCGATGGCTGCCGGGTGGCGCGGCGATCAACACCGTGCGCCCGGCCATACGGCGAGTCAGCTCCTGCGGCGCGCCGCTGAACAGCAGCTCGCCCTCGTTGAGCAGCAGCACTTCGCGGCACTGCTCGGCTTCGTCGAGATAAGAGGTGCTCCACAGGATCAACATGCCGTCGTTGGCCAGCTCGTGCACCATGCGCCACAGTTCGCGGCGCGAGATAGGATCGACGCCGACGCCCGGTTCATCCAGCAGCAGCACCTGGGGGGCGCCCACCAGCGTGCAGGCCAGTCCCAGTTTTTGCTTCATGCCGCCGGACAGCTTGCCCGCCAGGCGCTCGGTGAAGCGGGTCAGGTCGGTGAATTTCAGCAGCCGTTCGAAGGTCTGACGCCGCAGATCGCCGGTGACGCCGCGCAGATCGGCGTACAGCGTCAGGTTCTCCATCACCGTCAGATCCTCATACAGCCCGAACTTCTGCGGCATGTAGCCGAGGATCGCGTGCAGTTGACGATCCTGGCCGATCGGATCCAGCCCGGCGACCCGCAGTTTGCCGCTGCTGGGCTGCAGCAGCCCGGCCAGCATGCGCAGCAGGGTGGTTTTGCCAGCGCCGTCCGGGCCGACCAGCCCGATCACCGCGCCGCTGCGCAGGGTGGTGGTCAGGCTGGCGACCGCCGGTTTCTCAAGCGACGGGAAGCGTTTTTCCAGCCCTTCCAGCTCGATGGTGTGCGCCTGTTCCATGGCCGGCCTCAGGGTTTGGCGAAGCGCAGGGTGACCGGCATGCCCTGGCGCAGCGCGTCGTCGGCGTCGGTGACGATCACCCGCAGGCGGTACACCAGATCGGTGCGCAGGTCCGGCGTTTCAACGCTTTTCGGCGTGAACTCTGCGGTCGGCGAGACAAAGCCGATCTTGCCGTGGTAAGGCTTGCCGGGGCGGCCGTCGGTGTAGATCTCCAGTTCGGTGCCGGGCACCGCCTGATTCAGGCTGGTCTCGTTGACGTAGGCACGTACCCACACCGGCCGGGTCAGCGACAGGGTGAATACCGTGCCGCCGGCGCCGAGCATGGTGCCCGGCTCCACCGCGCGGGTCAGCACCGTGCCGGCGGAAGGGGAGATCAGCGTGGCGTCTTGCAGGTTCAACTGCGCCTGCGCCAGCGCCGCTTCGCTTTGCGCCACGTCGGCCTTGGCCTGTTCAATCTCTTGCGGGCGATTGCCGCTGCGGTATTGCGACAGCTTGTCCTTTGCCGCCTGCAGATTGGCCTGCGCCTGATTGCGGGCGGTGCGTGCATCCTCCAGCGCGTCGGCGGAGGTGGCGTTTTTCGCCCACAGCCCCTGCTGGCGTTTCAGGAAGCTGTCGGCATAGGTGAAGGCGGACTGGCGCTGCGCCATTTCTGACTGCACCTGGGCTATCTCTTCGCTGCGATAGCCGGCCTGCAGCAGCGACAGTTTGGCGCGCGCGCTGCCGACGTTGGCTTCGGCCTGCTGCAGCGCGTTGCGGTAGGGGGCGTCGTCCAGCTTGCCGAGCAGCTGGCCCGGCTGAACGGCATCGCCTTCATCCACCGTCAGCGACGCCAGGCGGCCGTCGACGCGAAAGCCGAGGTTGACCGTGCGGATATCGACGTTGCCGTACAGCGTCAGCGGCTTATCCTGCTGCTGTTGGTAATGCCAGACCCCGTAAGCGGCGGCCGCGATCAGCAGAATTAACAACACGATCAAGGCACTGCGTTTTTTGTTCATAACACTCCCTGCCTGAATTTACGCGCCATGACGTTGGCGCAGCCCAGTAACCAGAATTTCAATATGTTCGCTCAGCACCGCCGCGATTTGCGCCGCTTCACTTTCACCAATCTCTTGCCAGCCGGCCTGACGGCGGATGGTTTCGCGCGCCACGCGGAACGACAGCACCTCGCCGATCAGCGCATGGGTATGCAATACGAGGCGGGGAGCGTGTTCGTCGATGCCGGTGGCGGCCGACAGCAAGCGGCACAGCCGCTCGTGCATCGGCGCGATTACCTGGCGGTGGATCAGCGGGTAGGCCTCGGTCGGGGCGAGCTGTTCGCGTGACATGATTTTGCTCAGGTTCAGCGTGTGCGGCTGGGTCATCAGCTCGCTGAAGGCCAGCAGGCCACGCTGCAGCAAGCGTAGCGCCGCGTCGGGTGAGCGTTGTTCGGGCGCTTCTTGCCCAAAGCGATCGACCTCTTCGGCCAACGGGGCGAACGCCTGCTGGATGAAATCGGCGAGCGATTGCGCCACGGCCAGATACAGCCCCTCTTTGGAGCTGAAGTAGTAGGTAATGGCGGCGATGTTCTGGCCGGCGCGCTGGGCGATATCGCGCGTGGTGGCGCCCTGCAGGCCGAATTCACCGAACAGTTCGGTCGCCGCGGCGAGCAGCTGCCTGCGCGTTTGCTCGCCGCGCGCCCGGCCGGCGGCCTGATGAGGGACGGAAGCTGGCATGGGTCACGCTCGAAGTTAATCAATCATATGATTAACTTTATGCCAGATTGTCTAAAACGCAACCGCTAACCACAATGAGTTATGTGATCGGCTTCAGACAATGCTGAATTTACGGCAGATTGTGCTCTAGGTGCGTAAAAGTGCTTTTTATTGCGCGACTTCTGTTACAATCGGCGCCTGGTGCACTGCAGTTTGTGCCAATCCCTCGTGGTCATGCTTAATGCCCCGTCTGATCATCCTCCCAGGAAACTGCACCGAACACCGTTAGGTTAGGGGGGATCTGGAGTTTTTCTCTTTATGTCATTTGAAACCCTCGGCTTAAGTGCTGAAATTGTGCGCGCTGTTGAAGAACAGGGCTATCGCGAACCGACGCCAATCCAGCGTCAGGCTATCCCTGTCGTGCTGGAAGGTCGTGACCTGATGGCCAGCGCCCAGACCGGCACCGGTAAAACCGCCGGTTTTACCCTGCCGCTGTTGCAGCTGCTGAGCAAGCATGACCATCCGGTCAAAGGCCGTCGCCCGGTGCGCGCGCTGATCCTGACGCCAACCCGTGAGCTGGCGGCGCAGATCGGCGAAAACGTCGAAGCCTACAGCAAACACCTGCGCCTGCGTTCGCTGGTGGTGTTTGGCGGCGTGAGCATCAACCCGCAGATGATGAAGCTGCGCGGCGGCGTCGATATCCTGGTGGCGACGCCGGGCCGTCTGCTGGATCTGGAACATCAGAACGCGGTTGACCTGTCCAAAATCGAAATTCTGGTGTTGGACGAAGCGGACCGCATGCTGGACATGGGCTTTATCCACGACATCCGCCGCGTGCTGGCCAAGCTGCCGGCCAAGCGCCAGAACCTGCTGTTCTCCGCGACCTTCTCCGACGACATCAAGGCGCTGGCCAACAAGCTGCTGCACAACCCGGCCTCGGTGGAAGTGGCGCGCCGCAACACTGCGTCCGAGCAGATCGAGCAGAGCGTGCACTTCGTCGACAAGAAGCGTAAGCGGGAACTGCTGTCGCAGATGATCGGCGAAGGCGACTGGAAACAGGTGCTGGTGTTTACCCGCACCAAGCACGGCGCCAACCACCTGGCGGAACAGTTGAACAAAGACGGCATCACCGCTGCGGCGATCCACGGCAACAAGAGCCAGGGCGCCCGTACCCGTGCGTTGGCCGATTTCAAAGATGGCCGCATCCGCGTGCTGGTGGCGACCGATATCGCGGCGCGCGGTCTGGATATCGACCAGCTGCCGCACGTGGTGAACTATGAGTTGCCTAACGTGCCGGAAGACTATGTGCACCGTATCGGCCGTACCGGCCGCGCGGAACGCACCGGTGAAGCTATCTCGCTGGTGTGCGTGGATGAACACAAGCTGCTGCGCGACATCGAGCGTCTGCTGAAGCGTGAAATTCCGCGCATTGCGCTGCCGGGCTACGAGCCGGATCCGACCATCAAGGCCGAGCCGATCATCAACGGCCGCCAGGGCGGCGGACGCGGCGCGCCGCGCGGCAACGGCGGTGGCCAGCGTTCCGGTAACGGCGGCGGCCAGCGCAGCGGTAACGCCAACGGCGGCCAGCGTGAAAACCGTGGCAACGGTAACGGCAACGCTCGCCCGCAGGGTGACGGCCAGCGCCGTTCCGGCGCGCCGTCTTCGCGCCGCCCGCGCAATCGCAAACCGGCTGAATAAGCCTGATTGCTCAAAGAGTAAGCCGCCGATACGGGCGGCTTTTTTTTGCCTGGCGGAACGCCATTTTCGTACTAGGCTGGACGGTGGCTACCCCTACATTCCAGGAGACGGAGATGAAATTGAAGTGCGCAATTCTCGATGATTACCAGCAGGTGGCGCTCAAGATGGCGGACTGGTCGGCGCTGGCCGATCGGGTGGAGGTGTCCGCCATCAGCGCGCACTTTACCGATGAAGCGGAACTGGCGGTGCATCTGCAGGAGTGCGACATTTTGGTCATCATGCGCGAGCGCACGCCGATGACCGCCTCGCTGCTGGCGCGGCTGCCGAAGCTGAAGCTGCTGATCACCTCCGGCATGCGCAACGCCGCTATCGATTTGGCCGCCGCCGCCGAGCGTGGCGTAGTCGTGTGCGGCACCCGCAGCGGGTCGGCGGCGCCGATGGAGTTGACCTGGGCGCTGCTGCTCGGGCTGGCGAAGCATATCGTACCGGAAAGCGTCGGGCTGCAAAACAATGGCCCGTGGCAGCTGGGCTTAGGCGTCACGCTGCAGGGGAAAACGCTGGGGCTGCTGGGGTTAGGCAAGATCGGCGGCCAGATGGCCCGGGTGGCGCAGGCGTTCGGCATGCGGGTGCTGGCCTGGAGCCAGAACCTGACGGCGGAACGGGCGGCGCAGGAGGGCGCTGAGCTGGCGTCATCCAAACGGGCGCTGTTTGAGCAGAGCGATTTTGTCTCCATTCACCTGGTGCTGAGCGACCGCAGCCGCGGGTTGGTGGGGCGTGATGAATTGGCGGCGATGAAGCCCACCGCTTACCTGATCAACACCTCGCGCGCGGGCATCGTCGATCGGGCGGCGTTGGTGGACATCCTGCAACAGCGGAAGATCGCCGGCGCCGGGCTGGACGTGTTCGAGACGGAGCCGCTGCCGGCCGACGACGTGTTTCGCCAGCTGCCCAACGTGCTGGCGACGCCGCATGTGGGTTATGTGGCGGACGACAATTACCGCGCCTACTTCACCGAGGCGGTCGAGGACATTGCGGCGTTCCTCGCCGGCCAACCGATCCGCCGGCTGGGCTGACGGCATTTTTAATGCCCGCAGAGGCTTGTCTGGCGCGGGCATTCACCCGTATCATTGCGGGTCTTTTTTTAGCTGGGATTGGTCATGCGCGTATTATTGGCTCCGATGGAGGGCGTTCTCGACTCTTTGGTGCGTGAGTTGCTCACCGAAGTGAACGACTACGATCTGTGCATCACCGAATTTTTGCGCGTGGTCGATCAACTGCTGCCGGCCAAGTCGTTCTACCGGCTGTGCCCGGAGCTGCGTCACGCCAGCCGCACGCCATCGGGCACGCTGGTGCGGGTACAGCTGCTGGGGCAGTACCCGCAATGGCTGGCGGAGAACGCCGCGCGTGCGGTGGAGCTGGGCTCTTACGGCGTTGATCTCAACTGCGGCTGCCCGTCCAAGCTGGTGAACGGCAGCGGCGGCGGGGCGACGCTGCTCAAAGATCCGGAATTGATCTACCAGGGCGCCAAGGCGATGCGCGCGGCGGTGCCGGCCCATCTGCCGGTCACGGTGAAGGTGCGTCTGGGCTGGGATTCCTCCAGCCGCAGCTTTGAAATCGCCGATGCGGTGCAGCAGGCCGGCGCCAGCGAGCTGACGGTGCACGGCCGCACCAAAGAGGACGGCTACAAGGCGGATCGCATCAATTGGGCGGCGATCGGCGAGATCCGTCAGCGGCTGAGCATCCCGGTGATCGCCAACGGCGAGATCTGGGATCACCAGAGCGCGCAGGATTGCCTGCAGGCGACCGGCTGCGACGCCGTCATGCTGGGGCGCGGCGCGCTCAACGTGCCGAACCTGAGCCGGGTGGTGAAGTATAACGAGCCGCGCATGCCCTGGCCGCAGGTGGTTGAGCTGCTGCAAAAATATGTCCATCTGGAAAAGCAGGGCGACACCGGTCTGTATCACGTGGCGCGCATCAAACAGTGGCTGGGTTATTTGCGTAAAGAATATGACGAAGCCACCGAACTGTTCAGCGAAATACGCGCGCTGACGACGTCTGGGGATATTGCGCGCGTCATCTGCCGCAGCTAAAAATAAACCCGCGCGCGGCGGGTTTATTTAAAATGGTATTATCAGGCGGCTTTGTCGAGACGGTTCAATTCTATCTCGATATCCTGAATGGTTTTTTCCAGTCCTTCCAGACAGGCGCCCTGTTTATTCAACAGGTCGTTAATGGCTTCGGCGAATGCCTTATTTTTGCATTCCCCCTGATCGAAGGCCAGCCAGTGTGCGGAGAGCGTCTCGGTATTCGCCTGCGCATAGTGGCGCATTTCCTTCAGCTGGGAAGCGACGTTGCGTAAATTATCCAGCTGCGCCTGTGCGTTTGCATTGTTGCTCATGAATTTCTCCTTGAGTTGGCCGTTAAATAATTTCGATTGCGGGATTAAGCTTACCCTATTTAAATAAAAATATCACCCTGAGTGAACTGGGTGGTTATTTTTTAGTGGGTGTGGTTATGTTTATTTTTCGGCTGAACAAGGACTTGGGTGGAATTGTAAAAATAGATAAATACGGTGTTTTTGGCGATTATTTTCGGCCATCCCGTTCGGGATGGCCGTTATTCTAACGCTTAAGAGTGATGCTTATTATGCCGCATCCGCCAGCATAAACATGCCGTAGGGATGAATTTCCAGATAATACTGCTCGCCGACGTTCGGCTGCAGGCGGGTGGCGTTAACCTGCAGCAAAATCTGCTGTCCGTGCCATGCCACCGTCACCTCATACTGCGGCCCCATGTAGGCGACATGTTCGATCACGCAGCGCTGGCTTTCATCGCCATGCTCGCTCAGCGTGATCGCCTCCGGGCGCACGCCCACCGTGCCGGCGCCCTGGGCGACAAAGTGCGCGGGGCGCGGCAGGCGATAGCCGCTGATATCGACATGTTCCGCGCTGAAACTGGCCGGGAACAGGTTGGCGTCCCCCATAAAGCTCGCCATAAAGCGCGAAGCGGGCTGCCGATAGAGATCCTGCGGCGAACCCATCTGCATGATATGCCCTTTGTTCATCACCAGCACGGTGTCTGAGACCGCAAAGGCCTCGCTCTGATCGTGGGTGACGTACAGCGACGTGATATCAAACTGCTTTTGCAGCTCGCGGATCTTTTCGCGCATGCTGCGGCGCAGGTTGGCGTCGAGATTGCTCAACGGCTCGTCGAACAGCAGCACTTTCGGCTTGAGGATCAGCGCGCGCGCCAGCGCCACGCGCTGCTGTTGGCCGCCGGAGATCTGATCGACATAGCGATCGTCGAACCCCGCCAGATCCACCATCGCCAGCGCTTCCTGCACGCGCGCTTTCACTTCGGCGCGCGGAATGCCGAGCATCTTCAGGCCATAGCCGACGTTCTCCCCCAGCGACATGTGCGGGAACAGGGCATAAGACTGGAATACCATGCAGATATCACGCTGCTGGATAGAACGATGGGTGACGTCTTCACCATCAATGAATATCTGCCCGTCGCTCGGTTTCTCCAGCCCGGCGACCAGGCGCAAAATGGTGGTCTTGCCGCAGCCGGAAGGGCCGAGCAGCGTCACCATTTGCCCCCGTGGGATGGTGAGCGTGATGTTATCGATTACCGTGTTGCTGCCGAACCGTTTGGAGACATTACGCAGTTCAACGAAATTTTTCTGGCTCATCATGGGCTCCATTACGCCTGGTTTTTGGCTTTTGAACGGGAGATGCGTGCCTCACCGATCAGCCAGTCAAAGAGGAAAATAATCGCCAGCATCACCACGATCAGAATTGAACCGTAGGCGATCGCCACGCCGTATTCGCCGTCTTCCACGCGGTTGAGGATGTAGGCGGTGGCCACGCGGGTATCGGGAGTGACCAGGAAGACGATGGCGCTGACGGTGGTGATGGCGCGCACGAAGCTGTAGATCAGTGCCGACAGGATCGCCGGGCGCAGCAGCGGCAGCAGAATGTGCGTGATGGTGCGCAGCGAGCCGGCGCGCAGGCTGAGCGAGGCTTCGTCCAGCGATTTGTCTATCTGGCCCAGCCCGGCGATCCCGGCGCGAATGCCCACCGGCACGTTGCGCATCACCATCGAGATAATCACGATGGCGGCTGTCCCGGTGAGGTACACCGGCGCGCTGTTGAAGGCGAGAATGTAAGAGACGCCCGCCACGGTGCCCGGCACCGCAAAGCACAGCATGGTGGTGAACTCGATGGTCTTTTTGCCCTTGAACTGCTGGCGCACCACGATCCAGGCGATCAGCAGACCGAACGCGGCGGTGATCGGCGCGGCGATCCCGGCGTACAGCAGCGTGTCGAGCAGCGAAGGCCACGCGCCGTCGCTCATGCCCTGGCCGAACAGCTTGATGAAGTTATCCAGCGTCAGCGTGTAATCCACCCCCCAGTTGACGGTGAAGCTGCCGTAGAAAATGCTGCCGTAGAGCAGGGCGTTAAAGGCGATCCACACCGCCAGCAGCGCGATCACGCTCCACACCAGCGTGACCGGCAGCGGCTGCACGTCGCCGCGGTAGGATTTGCCGGACACGGTGACGTAGGAACGCTTGCCGATCCACAGGTACTGGATGCAGAACACCAGCAGCGAGAACAGCAGCAGGAAGGCGCCGAGGGTGCTGGCGGCCTGATAGTCGAGCTGCGAGCCGGTGATGTAGAAATAGATTTGCGTCGCCAGCACGTCGAAGTTGCCGCCGAGCACCAGCGGGTTGCTGAAGTCGGCCAGCGATTGCACCACCACGATCAGAAACGCGTTGGCCAGCGCCGGTTTCAGCAGCGGCACGAACACGCCGTTAAAGGTTTGCCAACGGCTGGCGCGCAGGGTGTAGGAGGCCTCTTCCAGCGAAGGATGAATGGTCTTGATCGCGCCGTCGAGGATCATGAACGCCATCGGCGTGAACGCCAGCACCTGCGCCAGCCAGATGCCGGTAAAACCATACAGCCAGTTGGTGTTGGTCAGGCCGAACCAGGTCACCATCCACTCGGTGACGTAGCCGGAGCGCCCCATCATCAGCGTGACGCCCAGGCCGACGACGAACGGCGGCGTGACGATGGGCAGGATGGAGAAGATGCGGCCGATAATGGCGCTGCGTTTGGCGATGCGGGTGGTGTAAATCGCCAGCACCAGGCCGAAGAAGGTGCAGCCGGCGCCGACCGCGATCGACAGGGCGATGGAGTTGAGGATCACCTGAACGATATGCGCCTGCGACAGCACGTTCATAAAGGCCAGCGGCGCGAACGCGCCCGTCTGGTCGGTAAACATCGGAATGAAAATCGCGATGCTCGGCCAGACGATGAAGACGCCGATCAGCGCCACGATGGTGACCAGCGCGCCGATAACGAAACGGTCGCCGCCCAGCCATTCGAGGCGGGTCAGCGCCAGCGTCATGATGGCGCCCAGCGCGATCAATTGCACCAGGGTGGCGTAGCCTAAGCCGCGTCCCGCCACCGTGGCGCTGACGACGATAAAGGCCATGCACAGCAGCGCCCAGCCGGCGTCGAACGCGTGCCGCCGCCGCCGTTCACCGCCCGCCGCGGCGTAGGGGCGAAGCAGCAGCAGACTCGGCAACAGGCACCAAAGCCAGCTGATATTGCGGTGTGACCAGCCGTAGGCCGCGAGGATTTCATCGCCGGTGGACTCCAGCAGGCCGTAATCCAGGCTCCAGCTCGGCAGCAGGGCGAACGCCAGCCAGCCAAGCAAAACCCAAAGGAATATCGCATCTCGTTTTTTCACGAGATGGAGTGCATGTGTATGTGACATAAGTTTCCCGGATGTTCAGGCCGGGTAAGGCGTGAGGCTTACCCGGCAACAGGCGCAGAATGTGGGCTTATTTACCCATCTTGACTTCGCTGACCCATTTGTTGATCAGCGCCTTGCGGACCTCGGTCGAGCCGTACTTGTCCATGTCGTAGTTGATCAGCTTCAGGTCGTCGAGCTTCAGCGAGTTCGGCGAGGTGTCGGCGGTGGTATTGGTCAGGATCTGATAGGACTTGCCTTTCTTCCACGCCAGCTCCTGCGCCTCTTTCGACAACACCCAATCCACGAACAGCTTGGCGTTGTCGAGGTTGCGCGCGCCTTTGAGGATGCTGACGCCGCCGATTTCGTAGCCGGTGCCTTCACACGGCGAGATCAGCTCAAGCGGCGCGCCCTGTTCCTTTTCGAGCGAGTAGTCATGCAGGAAACCGATGCCGATCGCCGTTTCACCGCGGGCGGCGTTGCGCGCCGGGGCAATGCCGGACTTGGTGTACTGCGAAACGTTGGCGTTCAGCTGCTTGAGGTAATCGAACGCCTGATCGTCTCCCCACAGCTGGGCGAAGGTCGCCAGCGCGGTGTAGGCGGTGCCGGAACTTTGCGGATCGGCGATTTGAATCTCGCCCTTGTATTCCGGCTTGGTCAGGTCTTTCCAGCACTTGGGCACCGGCAGGTTTTTCTCTTTCAGGCTCTGGGTATTGACGCCAAAGCCGAGAATGCCGACGTAGACCGCCGAGGAGTAGTTGCCTTTCAGCTTGGCCGGATCGCGGAATTGCGTCATCACCTGTTCGAGGTTCGGCGATTTGTACGGCTGCAGCAGCCCCATTTCACCGGCCTGGGATTGCGGATCGAGCGTGCCGCCATACCAGACGTCTGCCTGCGGGTTCTTTTTCTCGGCGTCCACTTTTGCCAGCGTGCTGCCGGAACCGTTGCGGATGAACGAGGTTTTCACGTCATATTTCTCGCCGAAGGCTTTGGTTTCCGCTTCGCACATTTCATTGGTGGCGCTGCAGTAAACCACCAGGCGGCCCTTGGCGTGCGCGGCGCCGCTCAGCGTCGCCAGCGCGATGCCGGACGCTATCAGGGTAGTGACCCACGTTTTTTTCATTGTTTTATCCTTCTCTCGGTAGAGGTGGTAACGCTCGCCATCAGCAGCGGCATCAGCAATAAACCCATAAGAACGGCGGCGATCGACAGCAAACTGAACATGCCTGACCAGCCATAGCCTTCGATGACCCGCGACAGCGGCCAGCCCGCCAGCGCCGCCCCCAGATAGGCGAACAGGCCGAGAAAGCCGGTGATGGAGCCCGCGGCGCCTTTGTGCCCGCATTCCACGGCGGCGAGGCCAATCAGCATCTGTGGGCCGAAGACAAAGAAGCCCACCGCAAAGAAACAGCCCGCCAGCAGCGCGTAGTGATGCACCGGCGCCAGCCACAGCGCGGCGACGGACACCATCAGCCCAAGCGTGAACAGCAAAATCATCGGTGCGCGCTGCCCGCCGAACAGCACATCCGAGCCCCAGCCGGCGAACAGCGCGCCGAGCAGGCCGCCTATCTCGAACAGCATCACCGTCGCGTTGGCGCTGAGCAGGTTGACGCCGTGACTTTCCGTCAGCCACAGGTTGCCCCAGTCGTTCAACGCGATGCGGATCAGGTAGACCAGCACGTAAGAGACGCCGAGCAACCAGATCATCGGGTTCTTCAGCATCGTGGTGCGCAGCATCCGCCACAGCCCCATCGGCGGGCTTTGCTGTTCCTGGCGCAGCTCCAGCGGATCGTGGCGCCACCGGCCGACCGACGGCAGGCCTTCTTCCTGCGGCGTGCCTGTCAGCCGCCGCGTCAGCCAGAGGCCCAGCACCATGCTGACGGCCCCCGGGATCAACATCGCCGCCTGCCAGCCCCAGCGCTGGGCGGCGAAGGCGCTGATCAGCGGCACGATCGCGCCGCCGAGGTTGATCGACATATTCCAGCAGCCCCACCAGAAGCCGCGCTCGTTGCGCGAATACCAGTGGGTCAGCAGCCGCGCGCAGGGCGGCCAGCCCCAGCCCTGAAAGAAGCCGTTCAGCGCCCAGACCGCCAGCAGCAGCGTCAGCGATTCGCCGAAGGCGAACGCCACGTTCAGCACTCCGGTGGCGAACAGGCCGATCCCCATAAACCCGCGCTGCCCATGGCCGTCGTGCCACAACCCGGCGGCGAATTTCGACAGGCCGTAGCTCAGATAAAACAGCGAGCCGAGCAGGCCGATGTCCCCTTTATCCAGCCCCAAATCCGTTTGCAGCGCCGGCAGCACGTAATTCACGCTTTTGCGCGTCAGGTAAAAGGCGGCGTACCCGATGACCATATACAGCAGCAGTCGCGGGCGCAGCGCGCGGTAACGATGATCGATTTCAGATGCCGAGCGTGCTTGCATAGCCGCCTCCCTGGTGCTGACTATAAGAAGGTGAAAGGGAAAGGGGATGAGAGAAAGTCCGGAGTGGCTAAGACTTTTTCCTAGTTAGTCGGCGGTTTGTTGCAAATTTGTGGGCAGGTTAACAATTACTCGGGTGCCGCGCTGCGTTTCCAGCGTCAGTTCGCCGCCGAGCGCGCTGACCCGTTCGCGCATCCCCTGAATGCCGAAGCCGGGCACCTTGTCCGCACGGATGCCGATGCCGTTGTCCCGCACCTCGAGGTGCAAAAGCTCACCCTGTTGATGCAAGACGATGGCGACTTCGCTGGCTTCGGCGTGTTTGCACACGTTGTTGAGCAGCTCTTGCAGCAGCCGGTAGAGGGTGAAGCGCACCGTCTCGCCGGCGGGCGTGTCGATGAGTCGGTAGTCGAAACGGCAACGGATGCCTCGTTCGCTGAAGGCGAATTCATTCAGCAGGTGGTGAAGCGCGTCTTTGAACGCCAGCTCGTCCAGTGCGGGCGGGCGAAGCTGGCGCAGCAGCTGGCGCGTGGAGTGATGAATGCGCCGGGCGAGATCGGCTATCTGGTTCGCGGCGGCTTGGGTTTGCGCCGGATCGCGCGCCCGCTTGACCAGCTGCGACTGAATTTGAATCGCGGTGATGTTCTGGCCGATTTCATCGTGCAACTCGCGCGCCAGGTTTTTCCGCGTGTCTTCTTCGGTGTGGATCAGTTTTTCGGTCAGCGCCCGCCGCGCCGCCAGTTCTTCTTCCAGCCGTCGGCGATAATGGTGCAGGTTTTGCGCCAGATGTTGTTGGCGGCTGATGGCGATGCCCAGACCGATGC
Organism: Serratia sp. BNK-33-b; assembly: GCF_048684565.1. Classification (NCBI taxonomy): domain Bacteria; kingdom Pseudomonadati; phylum Pseudomonadota; class Gammaproteobacteria; order Enterobacterales; family Yersiniaceae; genus Serratia; species Serratia sp. BNK-33-b. The sequence goes on along the minus strand of NZ_JBLQTZ010000001.1, from coordinate 3,539,579 downwards.
CGAGCAGCGCCTGCGTCGCCAGAAAGATTTCCAGCTCGACCAGATTGCCGAACCCCACGCCGACCTGCCGGGCGAGGGTGATCATCATGCTGCCGAGCAGGCCGGACAGCACGCCGCCCTGCCAACCGAACTTCCACGCCATCACCACGTTCGGCAGAAACACCACGATCAGCAGCAGGCGTTCGATTTCCGGCGACAGCACCATCTGGGTGCCGATGCCGATAACGAAAAACAGGCTGCACCAGATGATTAAGGAGGCGCGCAGCGGCGGGTTGGTGGTGTCCAGCCCCAGCAGGTGGTAACGGTGCTGCTGGCGCAGAAATTCAAAGATCAGGTAGACGAACGGGGTCAGCAAGACGCCGCCGGTAAACGACGCCAGGCCGAGCAGCATCGCCGGGCTGTGCGCGAAAGGCGCAAGCAGGGCGGTATTGAGCAACGAGGCGGCGGTCACGGCGGCCAGCAGCAGCGTCAGCCGCTGCCAGTAGAGCGGAAAACGGCGCCAGAACCGCTGCGCGAGCGCGGCCGGGAGCAGGGTGATGAACGGCGCGGCCAGCAGGCTGTAGCCGCTCAGCAGGCGTTCGCCGTGCAGCCAGAACAGCAGCAGTACCGGCGGTATCATCAGGGCGGGCCAATAGCGGCGCGCCAGCAGGATCAGCAGCGCGAGATAGACGCCGTGAGGCAGAAACAGCGCCGCCTGATTGCCGTTGTGGGTCAGGTAGAAACCGAGCGTCCACAGCATCAGCCAGCCGCTGCCCCAGGCCAACAGGATAAACAGCGAGATAACCCAGGGCCGGAAGCGGGGTGACATCAATGCCCCGCCAGCAGCTGATGGTCGAGGGCGAAATGCACCAGCTCGATGGTGCTGTTGCACTGCAGCTTGCCCAGGACGTTGGCGCGATGCACGTGCACCGTTTTATGGCTGAGATCGAGCTTGAACGCGATCTCCTTTACGCTGTCGCCTTTGACCAGCAGATCGAAGATCTCGCGCTCGCGCGGGGTCAACGCTTCCAGCGCCGTGGCCGGCTGCACGCCGCCGCGCAGCGCCCGCAGCGCGTCGGCGCACAGGTAATGGCCGCCCATATCGACGGAGCGCACCGCCTGCACCAGTTCTTCCGGCCCGCAGCGTTTGGTCAGATAGCCGCTGGCGCCGGCATCCAGCGCGCTCTGCACGAAGGTCGGGGAGTCATAGATACTGAGGATGATCGCGCGGAACTGCGGCTTCTGCGCCCGCAGGCGTTTCAACAGGCTCAGGCCGTTTTCATCCGGCATGGCGATGTCCATCACCGCGACGCTGACGTCGTCGCGCAGCAATGCCGGCCAGGCTGCCGCCGCGCTGCTGTATTGCCCCACCACGTTGAGATCGTCTTCGAGGCTGAGCAATTGCGCAAAGCCGGAGCGCACCACCACATGGTCATCCACCAGTATCACACGGATCATTTTCGCACTCTGTTGCCGAATCATGACCCTATGATGCCTGCCGCCGCGGTGCTGGCAATCAGCCAAGCGCGGTTATGCAATCGATGTAACAGAATCGTAATAAAAGGATACCGTTGTGCGTAATGCTGGTCACTTAAGCCTGACTGGCATTTTTTTATCCAGTCTCTGTACGTGGCGTGCAGGATGAATTGCCGTAAATGCCCAGAATTTCTCTGTTACTACAATGAACGGCAATTGGAGGGGCCGCGCCTTCGGCCCCTGGCTCGGTCGAAGCGTATGAGCCTCATGGCGCATCTCATCTTTATCGACCGAAAACTGCACAAATACGTTCAGAAAAACGCTAACTGACCAGTATTACGCCGCCGGCGCCGTCAACGATCCAAATCGATGGCGAAATGCTGCCACAGCGCGGCGCGGCGTTCCTCTTCCGAATGCAGCGTCGTTTCGTGGCGCTGGTGATCTTCGGTCACGATCAGCTTCATGTCGCTGAGGGTCACCCGGCCGTGTTCCGTCGGCCGTGAACACACCAGGCGTTGGGTGAAATGCGACTGCGGCGAGGTGCTGTGGAACCGGCACATCTCGTCGAACTCGTGTAACTCGCGCGGCTGAACGGTAAAGCGATACAGCGTTTTGGCATGCGAGCGTTGGTCGCCGTTGCGGCGCTCCAGCAGGTAATACTCGCCTTCCTGCTCCAGGTGGAAGGTGCCGCTGGCCTGCGGTTGCGGCTCGGCGGCGACGATCTTCAGCGGCGTCAGGAAGGAATCGCCGAAACCGACGTCCACCAGCCAGGCCTGCTCCGCCAGATCCACCCGCAGCGCCAGATGGTCGTAGGGCGGGCCGAAATGGCCGTCGCGCGCGCGGATCTCGCCGGAGATGAAGCTCACCTTGAAACCGATCTCCCGCAGCAGCAGGGCGAACAGCGTGTTCAGCTCATAACAGAAACCGCCGCGGTTACGCTCCACCACCTTGCTGAACAGCGCTTCGGGCGCCAACTGAATGCCCTGATGATAAATAATGCTCAGGTTCTCGAACGGTACGCTCAGCATGTGGCGCATGATTCGTATTAACCTATTGATTTAAAGTGTTTTTCATGCTTTTCGTCAGATGCTTGGGGCACTAGTGGGGCAGTTGTCGCCAATTTCCGGTTGAGCATCTCTATCTGCTCAGTGCTGCATTCCGGCATCCATGCCCCGTACGTTTACGGACAATCGAAATCGGCCATAGCTCGCAACCTGAAGTGCAATGAGCGAGAAATTCGCCGACAGCTCCAAATCGCGGAAAGTTTCATTGATGGCGTCTTGTGCGTGCTTGGTGTGCCGTTGGATATGGATGCATACGTTCAAATCGTGTACCAGACGAACACAGAAGAGATAAAACAGAAAACCCATGCCGTGAGTGGCGTTAAAAATAGAGTGGCGCAGAGGGCGATTTAGGCCGCTTAAAATCGATGCGAAAACTATGAAAATCTGGCGAGACTAAAAATCATTGCGCATGACCACGGTGAAGTGTGTTGCGGTCATGCGCAAGCTGATCGGCTAGCGTTTGTCAGCGAGCTCATAGACTTTATCGCCATCCCGCTTGCCAATGGCGATCACGAGTAGGGTGATTTCGTTGTCGTTGACCTCATACACAAGGCGGTAGCCTGATGATCGGAGTTTGATTTTGTAGCGATTGGTGCGACCGGATAGTCTAGCTGCAGGCACGTGTGGATTATCCAGGCGCTCGGCTAACTTTTTCTTAAGCTGTTCACGTATTGGATCACCGAGTTTCCGCCATTCTTTGAGTGCTCGGCTATCAAACTTGAGTTTATAGGTCATTGATATTCACATCCACGAACTCAGCATCTTTCAGGCGTTCGTCAGCAATGTGATTCAATGCGGCATCTTCGGCCAGCTCTTGATAGTAGGCGTATAACGCTGGTGGGACGCAGTAGAAAGCGGGTTCGTTACGGTTCAGGATTGCGACGGCTTCTCCCTCACCGTCAGCCACTGTTCCCATCGGGTTTTTTTTCAGGTCGGTAATGCTAGCTGCGGTGGTGGTTAGAATTTGATAGGTCATATGCCCTCCTTTTAGGTTGGATTGATATTAGCACCTTTAAAAGTGCTTGAAAAAGTGTTGTTTGAAAATTTGACTCAGCAGTTATCCGGGGCTATATTCACCGTGCAGCCACTCATTGGCTGTCGGGATTTGCACCCCGGATAACAGAGCGCATAACCGCGCCAAGCGGTTTTTTTATGCGTAAAGCACAGCCACACCCAAACAATGGTGGGGCGTGCAGGGCAGCCGAAAGGCTGGCCGGTTCTCTGTTCCGGTAGTGCAAACCCTGTACGTCTCACCACCCATCGATTTGCACCGGACGGTGGTGATTATTTCTTCAAACAGAGGTAATCCTATGACCATTTCAGCATTAACGCGCACCACCAATCCGAATGTATTCATCCAAAACGGCAAGGCTGTAACCACTTCGCAGGCTATCGCCGAATATTTCAATAAGCGCCACGACGATGTGCTAAAAAAGCTGCGTAGCCTCGATTGCTCGCCTGAATTCACTGACCGCAATTTTGCGGCGAGTGAATACACCGACAGTACCGGTAGAAAATTACCCATGTACGAAATCACCAAAGACGGTTTCATCTTCCTCGTCATGGGCTTTACCGGTAGAAAGGCCGCTGCATTCAAGGAGGCCTACATTGCGGAATTCAACCGCATGGAAGCGCAGCTCTACAGCACTCGCATCGGCGAGCATCAAATTACCGTCACCATTCCTGCGCACGGTCGGTGGCTGGTCAATTATGAGCCGGGCCAGCCTGCCACAGTAAAAAATATCGATGGACGCAATTGCGTTGACGCTAAAAGCTTTAGACAGCTTCGGCGCGATGTTTTATGGATGCAAAAGGCGATGGCACAACTTGCGGGACGATTGGGCGTTACCGATGGCGCTTGCAGCTTCTCGGTTTTCGATACCCCTTTAGCTCTGGCTATAAAATAATGCTACCTCGGCCCGAAAAAACTGCTGTATTGTGATAAGAGTGCCAGCAACGCACAAGACTTAGCCCGCCACTGTGCGGGCTTTTTCTTTTTAAGTTTCGCGATGCATGTCACAAAGTGACTTCGCTTATTTAACCCTCGCGTTGATATAGTCCTCTGACTACAAAATGCAGTCAGAGGGTGGTATGGAAGATAAACGGCAGTTTGCTGAGTGGCTACGGGACATTGCCACTCACATTGAAGAAGATAGCCCGCTAATCCGTAATGTTGAAGCTGAGAATGAGGATAGCGACGGCTATTCGGTAAAGGTGATAAAAATCACCTTCAACAGGCATAGGCGGTCTGATTAGTGAGCAAGCCCTGGCTAACCGCCGGGGCTTTTGCATTTTGGAGGTGCCAATGTTTGAAGACCCAGAAAAACGGCTCATTCGCCTTCTTAATGAGAACACCGGGAAATTCACTATCGATGAGAACGGCATGGTGGCTACCGACTTCAATCACCCGGACGTTCGCCGGGAGATGATGAGGCAGGGGCAGGCGACCTCGAAGATAGTATGTGTGGGGGGGATTTCAGCCGCTGGTGGTGATTTACAGCGGTAGTGATCTACTGGCGACGGTTGTCATTAAATAATTTGTTTCTTATTTACCTTGTAGTGCAGAATCTCCCGTAAATAAACTCTCCAAATGGATATGAGGTTAGAGGTGATATGGATGAAAACACATGAAAACAGCATGGGGTGAGGTTGCCAAGGCATTCTTCAATGCGAATCTGGCTTTCTACTACGAAAGTCCGATAGTGGCAGCAACAGGGTATTTGCTGATATGTGCCACACCAATCATTTTCTTGCTACTGCGTTTTGCATCAAAGATGAAAGTGCTAGACAACGAGCGAGTAAGTGACGCACTTGAGTTTGAGTTAAAGAGGGCCATTGCTCAGCAGCAATCGCAAAACATGCGAATGGAAGCCTTACAGACATCAAATGGAGATGAGGTCGCATGAATAACATAATTCCTTTGTTGATTGTTTTTTCAATTATTTTTCAGATTGTAACCTTTGCCCGGGTCGTTTATCTTAGGCGGATTAATATGCTGGAAAGGGTTATTCAATACCAAAAGAGGACTGATGCAACTGTCAGAATGAAATTTTTGGCCTGCAGTGCGTTTCACGAAACCGTATCAATTAAGTTACCATGGGACATGGTTGGCATTTCGATTGAAATGCAAAAGGGCAGCATAATACATGAATGCACTGATGTCGAAATGATAACGTTAGTTGAACAATGTGCCCCTTCGGCTATCGAGCTTCAAGAAATTATCAGTCAAATGTTAAAATTGAATCGAAAGTTTAATGGAATAATGCATTTTGCAGCTTTCTGTCGCAAGGCAAGGTTCAATATAGAAAGCAATGCAGCATCAAATTGTTTGGACGAGGTGTTTATGAGTTTGGATCGACTACATCCTCAGTGATGATAATATAAACCATATAGAGATTTATCCAGGCCCATGCATATGCGTGGGCTTTTTGCTACCTGGAGACGCTATGAGTGATAAAACCAGCATCAATGTAGCCAGCCTGAACGATTTTCAGGCAGGGGAATGGTTAGAATATATGGCGAAAGCTGCGCGCGAAATTAGCTCAGGAGGAACGCTTGGTTCCACGAGGACGCATTTGCGTACAATTGCAGGCGGTTTGCGCGACGCACTTAGCAACATCTCCCAAAAAATCACTTACGTGGAGACAGTGAAAATATCTCGCCCGGAAGGTCTGACCACTGTAATTCAGGAAGATCTAAATCTGCTTCGGGAGATCGAGAAAGCGCTTCGCGATTCTCTTCATTCCATTGAGTCATTTCTCGAGCGGTGCTGTAAAAGTCATGATCAGTAGAGGGAACGGCGCATGACGCACTGGCCTGGAGAAAATGGGGCAGCGCCGACAGACAGACGGTATTGGAGTTGGATGTTGATGCTGAAGGCGGTACCTGGCTTATCAGCATAGACCACACATCGGACAACAAGGCCACGCTGGGGGTAAATGGAACGGTAAATGCTGAAATCCTGTATGCAAACGACCATGTGCAAGTTGGCAATGCCAAGATGGCCACTGACGGCAACATCTGGGGGACGCGCTGGACGCCAGGGGGCGGTTGGCTGTGGGATGCAATCATGGCGCAGATGAACAATTTTATCCGAGGAGTGCAAGTTGGTCCACGCGTGGCATTCTGGAGCGGTGCGGAGGGCTGGAGCGACCAATATGAAAATCTCATTCCGCAAGGGGCGGTGAGTATTGCCGCCGAAACAGTAGGAGACGACCGCATCAACCGGGTGGTGTATGCGTATGTGATGGTCAATATTGGCGGCAACTGGGTTAATGCGGGGTGATGATATGAAATTATTGGGGAAATTTACGGCATATATGCCAACAGAGGGTGAGATTCTTGACCACCTCCTGGGGATTGAGGGTATCAATTACCTAAAAAATGAAAGCGGCACCGATTGGTACTCTATCTCCTGGGATAATGAGCGCACAGGAAAAAATGTGTACGTTCTTGCCGATGACAACGGTGATGTAGTATGCGCCAGTGACCAAGGGGCGTTGTTGTTCCCGCAAGGGTTTACGGTATACGAATTATCCAGGGAAGATGCACCGGCCGATTTGATAGGCAAATCTTACTGGAAGGTTATCAATGGTGAGCTGGTACCGCCCGACAGCAAACAGCTCAATACCATGGAACAAAAGCGATTACTGAATAGTGCTTATGCAACGATGAAACCGCTGGAGCTGGCTGTAAAACTCGACATGGCCACGGACGAAGAAAAGGCCACCCTAGAAGCCTGGGAGCGTTACAGCGTGCTGCTGAGCCGGGTTGATGTTGATAATCCAGAGTGGCCGGATAAGCCGGAGTAACCTACAACAAAATGACCGCCAGCCGTGAGCTGGTTTTTTTACATCCAAAAAGCGAAAGCCCCGACTGCGACCAACAGTTCGGGGCTTTCTTGTTTCTGCACCTTGGGAAAGGCAAGGGAGAACCTGTGATTGATTTTAGCAAACTAATACGGGAGTTACGACAGATGGGCGAAAAATTAGCCGATTGGAAATTCCTCTTGATATGGACGGTATTCTTTTTGTTCGGGCTTTCGAGCCTGATAAGCGCTATCCGCTGGTGGTAGTTGGTAGCTGGTGTTTTCATGGGGCATCCATGGGACGAAGATAATCGAAAAAGTTCGGCAAATTTCACTAACTCCAAATTCTTTCGATTCTAACCGTCTGATAAATCATGCGCTCCTGGGCGATGTTTATCGATTTTTTAAATTAAAGGGTCATACTCAGCATGTGGCGATGGTGCAGCTGTTGCAACGTGGGGAGATCAGGGCGGGCGGCGCCGGCAAAGCCGATATGCTGCAGGTAGCGTTGGGTATCCACAGGGTGTCTCGCATGAGAAAAAGTAGGCATAAAATAGCGGGCTTTGCGGCGTTTGTGAGCGCATTACGTGCTGCGTTGTCGGCATAACTCATAACCAAATCGACTCAGATGTCAGCATGGCTGCCGTTACACTGAATCGATATGGATAAGGAGAAAGTATGGATTTAACCTTGAAAGCGCAGCGATTTGCCAATGACGCTCATCATGCCTGCAATCAGCGACGCAAGTTCACCGGGGAGCCGTATATCGTGCATCCTGCAGCGGTGGTGGATTTGCTGCAGCGGGCTAAGCCGACGCCAGAAATGGTCGCCGCTGCCTGGCTGCATGATACGGTAGAAGATACGGCGGTGACCCTGGCGGATATCCGGCGAGAATTCGGTCCGACGGTCGAGCGTTATGTGGAAATGTTGACCGACGTGCAGCCTCGCAGCTACGGCGGTGAGCGTCTGCACCGTAAAAATGCCAATCTGCGGCACAGCGCGCAGGCCTGTGCGGAAGCGCAGACCATCAAACTGTGCGACTTGATTGACAACAGCAAGAACATTACCGATTACGATATCTCCTTTGCCCGTCACTATCTGGTGGAAATGGCGCGCTTATTGGCTGTTTTATCGGCGGGCGAGGCCGGCCTGTTGGCCTTGGCCCGCCGACAGTGTGCGGAAGCGGTCGAGCGCATCAACGATCGTCATGGAGACGACGGCTGGTTCGACGCGTTGTGGCGGAAGTATGAGGCCCATCTTAAGCTGGATGAGCTGAAAACTGGGTCAGCAGCAAAATAACAGGAATGGTGACCGCCGCCAGCAACGTTTGGATCGTGATGATACCGGCCGACAAGCGATGATCGCCGCCCAGCAGTCTCGCCATGATGTAGGCGGAAGGTGTACAGGGTAAGGCGTTAAACAGGACGATAGTCGCCAGCACCGGGCCGGAGATGCCCAGGGTGATGCCGATTCCCAGCGTCAACAGCGGTACCAGCAGTAACTTGACGAAGGACGATTGTAGTACGGGGCCCTGCGCCGTACGCGCCGCCTGTATATCCAGCCCTGCGCCGACCGCCAGCAACCCCAATGGTAGAGAGGCGCCGCCGAGAATGGTGAGAATGTTCTCCAGCGCCGCGCCAAGCGACCAGCCGCTGGCGTTGAAGGCCAGACCGGCCAAGACCGAAAGGATCACTGGGTTTTTCCCCAACGCTTTGGCGATCTGTTTGCCGCCGGGGCGGGTACCCTGACCGTAATGCATCAGTATGACAATCGAGGCCACGTTCAACAGCGGGATGGCGACGGCGATGCTGATGGAGGTCACCGTCAGGCCGGTGTGGCCGAAAGTCGCCGCCGCTGCGGCAACCCCGATGTAGGTATTGGGGCGCAGAGCGCCCTGTATGACCGAAGAAAAAACCGGCCCGGGCTGTTTTAGCCAGATTCGCCAGAGGTACAACGACAAGGCGCCAATCAGGACAGCGCCCAGTACAGACAGGGCAATCGGCCGCACCGGAAACTGGCTGAGGTCGGCTTTGCCGACCTGGATAAACATCAGCGCCGGGAAGAGATAAAAGTAATTCAGCTTTTCGCAGGGCAGCCAGAAAGCCCGATCGATCAGGTTCTTGTGCCGTAGTGTGAATCCCATGGCGATTAAAAATATCACCGGGATCAGAGAAAAGAGAGTCGTCGTCATGGGGAGCCTATAAATAGCCTTTAGTGAGAACGACCACGCCATAGAAGGCAATAAAGCCGGTCACCATTTTTTCATAAACGGGAGCGCTGGCTCTCTTGAACAGCAGATTGCCGACGACCAGATACACCAGTAGAGCCAGCGGTGCCGCGGTGAAACCGTCGAGGCTCAGGGCTTGCCATTTAATGCTGGCCAGCGTGGCCAATTGAATTAAACCGAACATCAGGTAGTAACGGGAGACGGTGGTTCTTATCTCCAGTTTCTCGCGATGGCTGGCGGCAGCGTAGAGTGCCAGCAAGGCGCCACCCATGTTGGTGACGCCATGTATCAGACCCATGACTGCGACATAAGCGCGCTGATGTTTGCCGAGATAACGTTTCAATGTTTCTTGCAGTGACAGACGAAAGCGCATCAAGGCGGAAAACAGCAGGATGGCGCCCACCAGCAGATCGACATTCACTTTCACCGTCGAATGCAAGACCAGGCTCAGCGCCAGAATGACGAAAATGGCGCAAATCAGCATATTGACCTTTTCGCGAGCGGGAAAAGCAATGCGGCGGGCGCCAAGCGTCTGCGTCAGAGAGATCAGCACCGACGACGGCAGCAGCAGCCCAAGTACGGAGGAGAAATCAACGCCCAGCATTAATAGCGTCGGTGTACCGAACACCAAGATGCCCATGCCGAAAACCGATTGGATCACGGCAAATAGCGCAATCACCAGATAGAACAACGTATGATTATCCATCAGGCCACCTCTTCTTTCCGGTGAGGTTCCCGCGCCGCGTCAGATTGCAGGTAGGCATCGGCGCTGAGCGTGCGCAAGATATTCCCGCTGATATGCTGATTGTCTTGCTGGGCGCTGACCAGCAGCAAAACATCGTGCCGATTTATCAATCCATTGTCTGACAGGACATTCAGAGCCAAACGTTCGGTTTCCGGCTGTGTCAGATCGATCCGAGGCAATGTCAGGCCGGTGATGCCTGGCAGCATATTCCAGCTGCGCACCGTCGCCGCATCGTTGCCGAATGCGACGATCGGGATGCCGATGTTGGCCATGGCGGCGATGCGCACGCTGTAACCTGTGCGAGAAAACACCACCACCCGGGAGATCGGCAAGGCGCGGATAAGGGCGCCGACAGCCTGTCGAATATCGTCAACCTGCGCAGGGGGGGATGAGTGGGGCGCATGCGCTAAATGCTGTTCCGCCTGATGGGCTACGCTGGCGATACGGGCAACGGCCTCCAGAGGATAGCGGCCTACGGCGGTTTCACCGGAGAGCATCACCGCCGCGGCGCCATCCAGCACCGCGTTGGTGATGTCGCTGACCTCCGCTTTGGTTGGCAGCGGGTTCTCTATCATGCTGTGCAGCAATTCCGTCGCTACAATGGTGGGTTTGCCCGCATGGGAGGCGGCTAGGAGGATCTGTTTTTGGTAGAGAGAAACGCGGTCGATCGAGGTTTCTACCGCCAGATCGCCGCGATCGATCATGATAACGTCGGCGGCGGCGATGACTTCCTCCAGATGCTCTATGCCGCCGCTGTTTTCCACTTTCGCCACGATGCGGGGCGTATCGCCTCCGATCAGCGTTCTGATCGCGTTGATGTGTGCCGCGCTTTCGACGAAGCTTATGCCGATGTAGTCCACTTGATGTGCTTTGGCGAAGGCGATCATGTCGCGATCTTTCTCCGTTATCAGCGCCTGCCCGAGATCGATGCCAGGCACATTGATGCCTTTGCGGCTTTTCAGTTGGCCGTCCATGTCGGCCTGCAGGTGGATGTCCCGATCGACGATGTTAACGACCTGGAACGAGAGGGTGCCATCATCGGCGAAAACCTTATCGCCCACCGTCAGCCGTTCATGCAACCGGCCGTACCCCACCGGGACTTTTTCCTCCCCGTTATGCGAGGTATCGGTCGTGAGGATCAGCGTTTGCCCTTTAGTGAATGAGGGTTCGTGTTTCAGTTGCAATGTGCGGATTTTTCTACCGGGAATGTCCAACAGCACCGGCGTATCCGGCAACGTTTTACGCAGCAGGGCGATGGTTTCCGCATGCCAGTCGAGCGTGTTGTGCGAACCGTTCAATCGGGCGACGGACATGCCGGCTTTTTCCAGCGCTGCCAACGTGTTGATGTGGCGAGAGGCGGGGCCGATGGTAGCGATAATGCGAGTCTTTGCCATGATAAATGCTCCGAAAAGTTAAGATGCATTTATCTATGACAGTTTTGTGACAGCGGGGAAATAGGGGTTTAATCTAACTAATATATAAAAAGTTATAATGAGTTTTGGCGTCAGAGTGGGTGCGCCTTATACATTTAATGATGAAAATAAAATGGTTATACAATTTACTTCCATCGTATAGATAAAATATTGATAAGCATTACTCCTTTTATTTCTCGCCGTATTGGGCATCACTGCTGCCGCAAACTGTCACTTGCCGGCGCTAGCCTGTTCCCCTGAGTTCAACGTTGCAGGAGAACGGCTATGCAAGATTTCAAACATCGGGTGGCGCTGGTGACCGGCGCGTCCACCGGCATTGGCGAAGCGATCGCCGCCGAGCTGTTTCGGCGCGGAGCCACGGTGGTGATGACCGGCCGCCACGCAGCGCCTCTCACCGCCGCCGCCGCACGGCTCGATCCCGACGGCCGGCGGGTGATGACGTTGCGGATGGACGTGCGCGATGCGCAGTCGGTACAGCAGGGTATTGAAGAGACCGTGCGGCGCTGCGGCGCGCTGCATCTGCTGGTCAACAACGCCGGGATCACCGGCCCGCACGAGGTGGATATCGATCGGTACGCGGTCGACGATTGGCATGAGGTGATCGCCACTTGCCTGAGCGGCACGTTTTTCGGTATGAAGTATGGCCTGCCGGCGATCGTCGCCGGCGGCGGCGGGGCGGTGGTGAACCTCTCTTCCGCCAACGGCGTGGTGGGCATTGCCGGGATCGCACCTTATACCGCCGCCAAGCATGGCGTGCTGGGCCTGACGCGCTCGGCGGCGCTGGAATTCGCCACGCGCGGCGTGCGCGTCAATGCCGTCGGGCCGGGCTATGTGGATACGCCGGCGATGGGGGAACTGCCGGCGTCGGAGCGGGCGCAGATGGCCGCTTCGCACCCGATGGGGAGGATGGCGACGCGGGAAGAGGTGGCGAAAACGGTGGCTTTCCTGCTTTCGGACGACAGCAGTTTCACCACCGGCGCGTTTTACAGCATCGACGGCGGTTATACCGCGCGCTGAGCCAGCGCCTGCAGCCAACGGAGAAACGCCGCTGCGCCGGGTTTTTCCAGCGTGCGCGGCGGGTAAACCACGTAGTAGGGTTTGCTGAGCGGCAGCGCCGGTTCGGCCAGCGTGACCAGTTGGCCCTCCGCCAGTTCACGGGCGATCAGCCGCCGCTGGCCGAGCAGCACCCCGTGCCCTTGCACGGCGGCGTCGATGGCCAGCGAGGTCAGGTTATAGGTCAGCCCGCGCCGCGGCGGCGGCGACCGATCGGCGGCGGTGAACCACTCGTGCCAGCCCGGCAAAAACTGGCTCTCCTTGCCCCAGTCGACGTGGATCAGCGGCAGCTGCGTCCAGTCGCCGCGATCGCGCAGCGCCGGGCTGCATACCGGCTGCACCCGATCCTGAAACAGCCGCGCCTTTTCCAGCAGCGGGTAATCCTGATCGCCGAAGCACAGGGCGAAATCCGCCGCCGAATGGGCGAAATCGACCGCCGCATGGGTCGCGTGCAGCCGCAGATCGCCGTCGGGGCACTGCGCCAGCCAGTCGCCCAGCGCCGGGTTCAGCCATTTGGAGGCCAATGCCGGCAGGGTGAACACCGTTAGCGTCTGCTTGCCGCGCTGGCGTTCCACGTGCTGCTGCGCCACGCGCAGCGTTTCAAACGCCTCCTGCACGTAGGCCAGGTAGTCCGCGCCCTGCTCGGTCAGCGTGACGCCGCTTTTGGCGCGAATGAACAGCGTGATGCCCAGATGTTGTTCGAGCTGGCGGATCTGCTGGCTGACGGCGGCGGCGGTCAGCGCCAGCGCATCCGCCGCGCGAGCCAGGCTGCCGGTGCGAGCGGCGGTTTCGAACGCCAGAATGGCGCTCAGCTTGGGCAAGCGCGCACGGGACGGTGAGTGCATGAGAAGGGCTTATCGCTAAGAATTCGTTAGCTTATCCATAACGTATTTTTGTTATGGCGGCAATGCGGCATTCGCTACAGTGAGAGGCATCCGGCTTTCGCACACGAGGGGAACGTCATGCCGTCACTTGCCGATATTATCGATCTGTCCGCCCATCCCATCGACGACGCCGCGTTCCGCGCCCGTTGCCAGCAAACGCTGGCGCGTGCCGGTGCGCTGGTGCTGCCGGGATTTCTGCGCGCCGCCGCGCTGGCAACGGTAAGGTTGGAGGGCGCCGAACAGCACCATGCGGCGTTTTATGCCACCAGCCAACACAACGTGTATCTGCGCCCGCAGGACGACGCGCTGCCGGCCGATCACGCGCGCAACCGGCTGGTGTCGTCGTCCAAGGGCTGCATTACCGACGAGGATATTCCGCTGCAGTCGCCGCTGCGCGCGCTGTACGACGCCCCGGCGTTTCGCGAGTTTCTCTGCGCGGTGTTGGATGAGGCGCAGCTGTATCCCTACGCCGATCGGCTGTCGTCGATCAACCTGCATTACGCCCACGCCGGTCAGGAGCTGGGCTGGCATTTTGACAACTCCTCGTTTGCCATCACGCTGCTGATCCAGAAACCGCAGGCGGGCGGCCGTTTCGAATACGTTGAGAACCTGCGCGACGCCGATCGCGGCGAGATGAACTATGCCGGGGTCACGCAGGTGCTGGACGGTGAGCGGGCGGTCAAACAGTTGGCGATCGAGGAGGGGGATCTGGTGCTGTTTCGCGGGCGCAACGCCATGCACCGGGTGACGCCGACCGAAGGCGACACCACGCGCATGCTGGTGGTGCTGGCCTACAATGCGCAGCCGGATGTCATGCTGTCGGAAAGCGCCAGAATGACCTTTTACGGCCGGTTATAGCGGATAAAAAAACCGCCCCGGAGGGCGGTTTGTCGATTCAGCGCGGGTTCTGCTCTTCGTGAGCCTGCTGCTCCAGCTTCACTTCCTGCGCGCGCTTGCGCAGGCCGAACCAGCCCAGCGTCAGCAGCACCGCCAGCACCGGAATGGTGGCGATGGTCCAGGTGCCGTTCGGGTAGTCGAACGCCATCATCACCACCACGATCAGCAGGAACGCCAGCGTCAGCCAGGAGGTGAACGGCGCGCCCGGCATTCTGAACGATACCGGCTGCGCACGGCCTTCGCGCACGGCTTTGCGCAGGCGCATCTGGCAAACGATGATAAACGCCCAGGAGGCGATGATGCCCAGTGAGGCGATGTTCAGCACGATCTCGAATACCCGCGACGGCACCAGGTAGTTGAGCACCACGCCGATCACGTAGATGCCGCAGGTAACCAGGATGCCGGCGTAAGGCACCTGCTGGCTGCTCATTTTAGCCATCAGCTTCGGCGCGGAGCCGCCCATCGCCAGCGAACGCAGGATGCGGCCGGTGGAATAGAGGCCGGAGTTGAGGCTGGACAGCGCGGCGGTCAACACCACGATGTTCATGATGGTGCCGATGTAAGGCACGCCCAGCTTGCTGAAGAAGGTGACAAACGGGCTTTGGCCGGCCTGATAGGCGTTCCACGGCAGCAGCAGCACCAGCAGCACCACGGAGCCGACGTAGAACAGACCGATGCGCCAGATCACGCTGTTGATCGCTTTGGGCATCATTTTAGCCGGATCTTTACACTCGCCGGCGGCGGTGCCGATAAGCTCGATGCCGGCGAAGGCGAAGATCACCCCTTGCACCAGCACCAGCGCCGGCAGCAGGCCGTGCGGGAACATGCCGCCGTTTTCGGTGATCAGGTGCATGCCGGTGGTGTGGCCGGCGACCGGGGTGCCGGTGCCGAGGAAGACGACGCCGACAATCAGGAACAGCGCGATGGCGACGACCTTGATCAGCGCGAACCAGAACTCCATTTCGGCGAACCACTTCACGCCGATCATGTTCATGGTGGCGACGATGCCGAGCGCGCCGAGGGCAAACAGCCACTGCGGCACGTCGGCGAAGGTGCCCCAGTAGTGCATGTACAGCGCCACGGCAGTGATGTCGACGATGCCGGTCATCGCCCAGTTGAGGAAATACATCCAGCCGGCGACGTAAGAGGCTTTCTCACCGAGGAATTCGCGGGCGTAAGAAACGAAGCTGCCGCTGGAAGGGCGATGCAGCACCAGTTCGCCCAGCGCGCGGAGGATGAAGAAAGAGAAGATCCCGCACACCAGGTAGACCAGCGCCAGCGCCGGCCCGGCCAACTCGAGACGGCCGCCGGTACCGAGGAACAAGCCGGTACCGATGGAGCCGCCGATGGCGATCATTTGGATTTGCCGGTTGCCCATGCTTTTGTGATAACCGGATTCATGAGAGTCTAGCCAGCGTCTTCTGGCGGCGTGTTTGTCATCCGCCGACTTTTTTTGTGAGTGCATTATCCGTCCTGTTTACCTGTCTATGTTAACCCTGCTCTTAACGAGAGCAAACGATTGCTATGACCAATCGTCATGAGAATGAGGTCGTGGCATCATTCCGCTGTTTATTGTGTATACAGCCATCATTAAAATAACGGCGAAGCATGCTACCTTTTCTCCGTAATGGTGGCAAAAAATACTGCGCATAAAACGTGAACAATTGTGTTTATTTTTTAATCCAAATATAAAAGGATATATTATTCAAAAAGATGTGATGTTTTATCAAGACGGAAATATCGAAGAATAAAAAGTGATTAAAATCACAAAATAATAATTACCGTGCAAATTACAGGGTGTTGTTCTTATATTTCGCGGTGAGAATTAAGGGGGAAGGAAATGGCGACCCGCGCAGAAAATGGGATCAGCAGCGGGTCGGTGGGTGCGTAGCGAGTCTTAGGCCGATTCACCGGCCGGCAGGGCCGATGCGGGCAGGCCGAACAGCTTGTCGAACGCCCAGTTAAACAGGAAGGTGTAGCAAGGAATGATGACGATCAACGCCATATCCAGCAGCAGCGCCTGCCACAGCGTGATGCCCATCCACCAGGCGATCAGCGGGATCAGATACACCACCAGCGTCAGCTGAAAGCCGACGGCGTGCAAAATGCGGCGTTTGAGCGTGCGGGTGCGCGACGCCTGGCGGCTTTCCCACCACTCGAATAAATAGTTGTAAATAAAGTTCCAGCTGACCGCAATGGTGGTGATCACCACCGCCAGCGGCCCGGTACTGCTTGGCGCATGGCCTGACAGCAGCGCCAGCCCCAGCGCCGAGATCGCCATGCCGATGATTTCATAAGCGGTGACATACACCAGTTTGCGTTTGACGCCTTGCATCGTTTTCTCCCGATCTGTTTTTAGTTGCCTCTGTGGCGACGGCGGCTAAGATAACGTCAATCACATTGATAGAAAAAGTCAGGAGCTGTCAGTTTTATTGACAAGTTAAACAATGAATTTCTCCAGCGACAATATCGAACTGTTTTTGGCGGTGCTCGATCGCGGCTCGTTTTCCGCGGCCGCCCGCGCGCTGCGGCGCGTGCCGTCCGCCGTCAGCATGGCTATCGCCAACATGGAGGCGGAGCTCGGTTTTGCCTTGTTCGACCGTTCTCACCGCGAACCGACGCCGACCGCGCTGGCGCTGGCTCTGGCGCCGCACGCCCGCCTGATCGCCGGGCAGCTCAAGCAACTGCAGGTGCACGCCATCGAACTGTCTCAGGGGCTGGAGAGCCGGCTCTCGATCGGCGTGGCGTCGGATATCAACGGCGCCGGCCTGCTGGCGGCGGTGAAAACGCTGT
This sequence comes from Serratia sp. BNK-33-b, assembly GCF_048684565.1. Lineage (NCBI taxonomy): Bacteria > Pseudomonadati > Pseudomonadota > Gammaproteobacteria > Enterobacterales > Yersiniaceae > Serratia > Serratia sp. BNK-33-b. The sequence continues at coordinate 3,522,221 of NZ_JBLQTZ010000001.1, read as the reverse complement.
CGCAGCGTTATCCGCTGCTGAACATCGAAGTGCTCAGCGCGCCGCAGGACGACGTGCTGCATATGCTGCATCAGGAGCGCGTCGGCGTTTGTCTGGCGTTTGGCGGGCTGAACATCAACAGCGCAGAACAGTTCCACTTCGTCGGCGCGGAGTCGCTGGTGGCGATGCTGTCGCCGCAGCACCCGGCGCTGGACGGCGCGGCGGGCGAGCTGTTTCTCGAGGATCTGGTCAACGTGCGGCAGATCATGGTGGCCAGCCGCGATCTGCCGATCGGCGATCTGCGCCCGCAGGTGGCGGAGGCGTATTGGCGCACCGACAGCCTGCCGATGGCGCTGAACATGGTGGAGGCGGGCCTGGGCTGGGGCAACTTCCCGCTGTCGCTGGCCGAGCCGCTGCTGGCGCAGGGGAGGCTGGTGCGGCTGAAATTCAAAAACACCAAGAACGAGCTGCGCTTGCCGATGCATTTGATCTGGCTGAAGAACCGCCCGCTGGACAAGGCGGCGCGCGAGCTGGTCGAGCTGATGCGCGCGGCGCCGCAGGAAAGCTGACGCCCGCTGCGTTCGCTTACTCCGGGTGGCGTTTACGCCACCAGAAACGCACCAGCAGGATGGCGGCGATCGCCAGCGCGACAAACAGCAGGCCGGAGAGCTTTTTGTCGAAGCCGGTAACGAAGCGTTCGATCGCCTGGCCGCCAAAATAGCCGAGCATGACGAAGATCGTCGCCCAGAGAATGGCGCCGAGGATATTGAGCGGCACGAAGCGCGACGGCGGCAGGCGGCTGGCGCCGATCAGCACCGGGCCGATGATGCGGAAACCGTACATGAAACGCACCCCGATAACGAACAGCATCGGGTGGCGGGCGATCAGCCTTCTGGCGCGCGCGATGCGCTTTTCCTGCCCCTTGAGCCGCGAGATGACGCGGCCTTCGAACCGGCGGCCGGCGAAGTACAGCAACTGGTCTCCCATCATGCCGCCCAGCGCCACCACCGCGATCACCCACGGCCAGTGCAGCAAGCCTTCATGGGCGGCGATGCCGCCCAGCAGCGTGATGGTTTCCCCTTCCGCCAGGCAGCCGATAAACAACGCCCAGTAACCGTAGTCCGTAATGTAGTGGGCCAAATCGGTCATTCCTTGCTCCTTATGTGGCTGACGCATAAGGGCAAGTATACGCCCGATCGCTAGCCTTGGGCGATTTGGGCCACCAACGCTCTGCGCCGCGCCAGGCTTTCCGCCATCTGCGTCTGTACCCTGGCGTAAATGTGCGGCGGGGCCAGTTCCGGCGTGCCGCCCTCGAACGGCGGCGCCGGGGCGTATTCCAGATAAAGCTGGATCATTTGGGCGGTGTCTTCGCCGTGCAGTTCGGCGATCAGCGCCAGCGCAAAGTCGATGCCGGCGGTGACGCCGCCGCCGCTGATCACATTGCCGTCGCGTTCTACGCGAGCAGCGCTGGGTATGGCGCCGAACAGCTTCAGGCTGTCGCGCATCGACCAGTGGCAGGCGGCGCGTTTGCCCGCCAGCAGACCGGCGGCGGCCAGGATCAGCGAACCGGTGCATACCGAGGTCAGGTAACGGGCATCGGCCCCCAGCCGCCGGATTTGCTGCATGAACGCTTTATCCTGCAGCGCCTGGGCGCAGCCGCTGCCGCCCGGCACGCACAGCACGTCGCAGCGCGGGATCTCCGGCAGCGGGCGCAACTGGGTGAAGTGCAAGCCTTCCGACTCGACATCCGCGCCGTCTACCGAGGCGACGATGATTTCCGCGCCCGGCATGCGACGCAGGAACTGCAAGGGGCCAGTGAAGTCGAGTTGGGTGACGCCTTGATAGATGGGAAATACAATCACGAGTGGTTCAGACATGACATTCGCCTCATTTTTATCGTTAGACCTGGGCCATAATAGCCGCCCTGTGTTTGGCTGATATGATAGATAACCCTCAAAAAGCGCCATCATGAAAACGATCGGTTTTGTGGTTTTTCCCGGTTTCAACCTGCTGGACTTTGCCGGCCCGCTGGCGGCGTTCGATAACGTCAGTCAGTTTACCGATCCGCCGGCCTACCGCTGCGTGGCGATCTCGCCGCAGGGCGGCATGGTCGCCAGCTCGGCCGGGGTGGAAATCGCCACGCAACCGTGCGGCGACGAGCGTTTCGATACGTTGGTGGTGGCCGGCGGCAGCGGCAACGTGATGGCGGCGCAGTCACCGGCGCTGGCGGCGTTCCTGGCCAACCAAAGCCGACGAGCGCGGCGTATCGCCAGCGTGTGCACCGGGGCGTTTATTCTGGCGGCCTGCGGACTGCTGGACGGCAAACGCGCCACCACCCACTGGTATCATGCGGCGCGGCTGCAGCAGAGTTATCCGCGCATTCGCGTCGACAGCAACCGCATTTTCATTCGCGATGGCGATATCTGGACGTCGGCCGGCATCAGCGCCGGCATCGATCTGGCGTTGGCGCTGATCGAGGACGATCTGGGCGCCGCCCTGGCGGCGGCCGTGGCGCGGCAGTTGGTGGTCTATCACCGTCGTCCCGGCGGGCAGTCGCAGTATTCGCTGTTGCTGGCGTTGAACCCGTCGTCGGATCGCATGCGCGCCGCGCTGTCGTACGCGCGCGAACATTTGCACCTGCCGCTGTCGGTGGCGGATCTGGCCGACGCCGCCTGCCTGAGCGAGCGTCAGTTCGGCCGGCTGTTCCGCGCCGAAACCGGGCAGACGCCGGCCAAGGTGATCGAACAGCTGCGGGTGGAGGCGGCCAGGGTACGTATTGAAGAGAGCGCCGAGCCGCTGGAGGCGATCGCCCGTTCGGTGGGATTCAGCGATCCGGAGCGCATGAGGCGGGCGTTTATCCGCGTCTTTGGCCTGTCGCCGCAGGCGATCCGCCGGCTTGGCCGCGCGGGATAATTTTTTGCCACGCCTGGCGGCGGGGCACACCAGAGGAGCAACGGATGTATCAGGATTTTGAGAGCGAATTGAGCTGGGCGACGCGTCATATGCCGCGCACCCGAGCCGCGGTGGCGGCGTTGCCGGACCTGCACGGGGTGCGGCTGGCGTGCAACATGCACCTGGATCTGAAAATGGCGCCGCTGGTGGCCGGCCTGCTGGACAAGGGCGCGGCGATCTTCCTGACCACCTGCAATCCCACTACGGTGCAGGACGATGTGGTGAGCTGGCTGGAGCGGCGAGGCGCGCAGGCCTATGCCTGGCGTGACATGAGCGCCGGCGAATGGTCGGAATCCTTCGACCGCGCGCTGGCCTGGCGGCCGACTCATTTGTGCGAAATGGGAGCGGATTTGACCACCCGTTTGCACCAATCGCCGAACGGCCCGCAGATCGTCGCCGGGCTGGAGGCCACCGGCTCGGGCATCAACCGGTTGAACGGCGTGGCGCCGCGCTACCCGATCTTCAACTGGGACGATCTGCCGGTGAAAGAGGGGCTGCACAATCGGCATATGGTTGGGCTGACCGCCTGGCACACTTTCTTCCAGACCACCCACTTGACGCTGCATGAAAAGCGCGTGCTGGTGATCGGTTACGGCCTGGTCGGGCAGGGGACGGCGGCCGCGGCCAGAGCCTACGGCGGCCAGGTGATGGTGGCGGAAATCGATCCGGCGCGCGCGCTGCAGGCGCGTTATGACGGCTGGCAGGTGGTGGATCTGGCGAGCGGGGTCGCGCAGGCGGACGTGATCGCCACCGCGACCGGCGCGAAAAACGTGCTTTCGGCGCAGCATCTGCAACAGGCGCAGGACGGCGTGTTTATCCTCAACGTCGGCCACGTGGCGGAAGAGATCGACGTCGGCTTCCTCAAGGGCGTGCCGCACCACGAGCCGATGCCTTATGTGAATGCTTACCAACTGAATGAAAAGACGGTCTATTTGCTGGCCAACGGGTCGATGTTCAACCTGACCGCCGGCTACGGCGACAGCCTCAACGCCTTCGACGTCACGCTGGCGGTGATGGCGGCCGGCATCGGCCATATCGTCGGCGCGGGAGCGCGGCAAACGCCGGGGCTGTACCTGCTGCCGCAGTCGGCCTGGCAGCCGGCGCTGTAACTTTTTCTACGCGGGCGTTCATCCCAGAGCGCCCGCGGGCTGCGTCGTTTTTCGGCCGACAGAATTTGTCACAAATCCGCCATACAATCCCAGTGCCAAGCGCTGAACCCTCACATATAATTCGCTGAGTTCAAGCCCCCATTTCAGAGTAATGCCTGTGAAAATACGTGTTTTGGTTCTGACCCTGCTCGCTTTGCAGGCGGGCGCAGGCTTTGCGCCGCGCGCGCTGGCCAGCGACAACGCCGCCGCCGTGCACGCCACCCAGCCTGAGCTGGCCTCCGGCAGCGCGATGGTCGTCGATATGCAAACCCATAAGGTGATGTATGCGCGCAACCCGGATGAAGTGGTGCCGATCGCCTCGATCACCAAGCTGATGACCGCCATGGTCACGTTGGACGCGCACCTGCCGCTCGATGAGATGCTGGCGGTGGACATCCGCCAGACGCCGGAGATGAAAGGGGTGTATTCGCGGGTGCGGCTGAACAGCGAAATCAGCCGCAAGGATATGCTGCTGCTGGCGCTGATGTCGTCGGAAAACCGCGCGGCCGCTAGCCTGGCGCACCACTATCCGGGGGGCTACAACGCCTTCATCAAAGCGATGAACGCCAAGGCCAGGGCGCTTGGCATGACCAACACCCATTACGTGGAACCGACCGGGCTCTCTATTCATAACGTATCGACGGCGCGCGATCTGACCAAGCTGCTGATCGCCACCAAGCAATACCCGTTGATCGGCCAGCTCAGCACCACCACCGAGCGCATGGCCAGCTTCAAGGATCCGAACTACACACTGCCGTTCCGCAACACCAACCATCTGGTGTACAACCCGAAGTGGAACATTCAGCTGACCAAGACCGGCTTCACCAACCAGGCGGGCCACTGCCTGGCGATGCGCACCGTGATCGGTAACCGCTCGGTGTCGCTGGTGGTGCTGGACGCCTTCGGCAAATACACCCACTTCGCCGACGCCAACCGGCTGCGCAGCTGGATTGAAACCGGCAAGGTGACGCCGATCCCGGCCGCCGCCCGTGACTATCGCCGCCAAAAAGACGCCCGTCTGGCGAAAAACGACAGCGAATAACCCGCCTGGCGGCCTGCCCGTTTGCTGCAGGCCGCTATCGGCCTTCGGGCCGTCTGATGACAAATCCCCGCTCGCGATCGCCGTCGAAACCCGCTTTGAGATAAAGCTGGTGCGCGCCGGTGCGTTGCTGCCCCGACAGCAGCATCACCTTGTAACAGCCTTTACGCCAGGCCAGCTGCAGCGCGTATTCGATCATGGCGAGCGCTACGCCGTGGCCGCGGTAGGGCTCCGCCGTCACCACGTGTTCGATGACGCCGAACGGTTGCGCCTGATGCGCCAGCCCCGGGATCAGCGCCAGCATGCAGGTGGCGATCGGCTGTTCCTCGTCCGCCGCCACCACCAGGCGGATCGCCGGATCGTCCAGCAGGCGTTGCAGGGTGCGGCGCGCGTCGTCGGCGCGCAGCGGCGCGTCCTGCGGGCGCAGCTCGCGATACAAGGCTAACAGGCCGTTGAGATCGTCCGGCTGCGCCAGGCGATGAATGATGCTCATGGTTGCTCCTTTCCGCCGCTTCAACGGTAATCCGCTATCCTCCATTAATACCACAACGTTTGCCGGAGGGGATGTTATGAGTCAGGTTTCGACCTTTGTCATGTTCCAGGGAGAGGCGCAGCAGGCGATCGATCTCTACAGCCAGGTGTTCGAGCGTTTTCGGCTCATGCAGGTGCAGCATTACGACCCGACGCCGGACGGCCGGCGGTTGATCAAGCATGCTGCCATCGATTTCGATCGACAGAACCTGGTGTTTACCGATAGCCCGATCAGCCATGACTTCAGCTTTACCCCGGCGGTGTCGCTGTTCATCAATCTGCCTAACGAAGAAGCGTTGGAGCGGGCGTTCCACCGGCTGGCGGAGGGCGGCAAGGTGCTGATGCCGCTCGATGACTACGGCTTCAGCGCCCGTTTCGGTTGGCTCAACGATCGTTTCGGCCTCTCCTGGCAGCTCAATGTGCCGGCGGGGGATCTGCCCTGATACTAAGGGCTCAGCGTGTAAAAGACATGGTAGTTCCTGCTGTTATTTCATATGCTTATCATCGTGAGGGCGGGGAATTTTGCCGTAGGAAGTACCGACAACATCATGGAAAGGTGCGCTTTGATTGATTTTGACCGCTATGTTGAGCAAGCGAAGTCTTACGGCGAGTGGCCGGGTGGGCATGCGGACATGCTGTCCGGTCGCGTTGAGGGATTGAGCTATCGTCTGTATCGGCACACTGCCGAGAGCGAAGACGTGATCGTGGTTTATCACGGCGGCGGGGTTAACAGCGCCGCCGGGTATGACGTTCTTGCGCGCCAGTTGGCCGCCGTGCCAACGCTCGCGGTGTGCCTGGTGGACATCCGCGGGCACGGCGATTCCGCGGGAGAGAGGGGGACGGTTGAGCGGCCTGAGCGTATTTGGCGCGATGTCGATGTCATCCTGGCGGAAATGCGCCGCCGTTTCCCGTTGGCGCGCAGGCACCTGCTGGGCCATTCCAGCGGCGCCGGGATGTTGCTCAACTACTTGACCCGCTATCCTGGCGAGCAGCAGGCGGACAGCCTGATCCTGCTGGCGCCCGAGCTGGGGCCATTTTCCGGGATGGCCCGCGATCTGGCGGCGATGGCCCGTTTTGCGCAGGTGCGTCAATGGCCGTTTGTCGCCAATGCGCTCAGCGGCGGGCGGTGGTTTGGGCAAGCCCGGGCGGTCAGCCTGAATTTTCCCCCGGCGGTGCTGGCCGCCGCCCCCGATTTTGTCTGCCAATACAGCGTCAATATGGCTAACGCGTTGACGCCTCGCGCCCCGGCCAAGCAACTGGCGGCGTTGCGATTGCCGACCTTGCTGCTGGCGGCAGCGCAGGACGAGTTGTTCAGCGCGCAATCCTTGCAGCGCTTCGTCGAACAGCATGGCAACGCCCAAACCGCCTTTGGCTTGCTTGAGGGCAGTACGCATTTATCGTGCGTCTTTGCGGCCCATCGTTTTGTCCTTCAACATATCTCGCGTGCGGCTGCTACCGAATCCGATGAGGGGCTGGCGGGCGAGGGGGCTTAACGCCCGCCCGGCATTTTCCGAGATCCTCCCATATCCTTTTATGACGCTTTACCGCTATGCTAAACATAGAATGGCCCGTGAATATGAAAAGGATGAATCATTTTGGCAGGAAGTAGTTTACTTACCCTCATCGACGACATCGCCTCGTTGCTGGACGACGTCTCTTTAATGAGCAAGATGGCGGCGAAAAAAACCGCCGGGGTGCTGGGGGACGATTTGGCGCTTAACGCGCAGCAGGTCACCGGCGTTAAAGCCGATCGCGAACTGCCGGTGGTGTGGAGCGTCGCCAAAGGCTCGCTGATCAACAAGGCGATCCTGGTGCCGCTGGCGCTGCTGATCAGCGCCTTCGCGCCCTGGGCGATTACGCCGCTGCTGATGGTGGGCGGCGCCTACCTGTGTTACGAAGGGTTCGAAAAGGTGTTTCACAGCCTGAGCCACGGCAAGGCGGCGCAGGAGGAAAAATCGGACGGGCCCGGCGCCAATGAGGACGCCGCGGCCTATGAGAAGCGCAAGGTGAAAGGGGCGATACGCACCGATTTCGTGCTCTCCGCCGAGATTATCGCCATCACGCTGGGCACGGTCGCCGGCGCCACCTTCAGCCAGCAGGTGATCGTCTTGTGCGGCATCGCCGTCGTGATGACGCTCGGCGTGTACGGCATTGTCGCCGGCATCGTCAGGCTGGACGATCTGGGGCTGTATCTGAGCCGCAAAGGCAGCGCGTTGGCGCGCGCCATCGGCAGCGGCATCGTGCGCGCCGCGCCTTATCTGATGAAAACGCTGTCGATCGTCGGCACTGTCGCCATGTTTATGGTCGGCGGCGGTATTCTGACCCACGGTTTGCCGCCGGTGCATCACCTGTTCGAAGACTGGGCCTCGTACACCACCGTGGTGCCGACGTTTGGCCATCTTTTGCAGGGTGTGGTTCCGGCCCTGCTGAACGTGGCGTTCGGGCTGGTGGCCGGCGGCGTGGTGCTGGCGGCGGTGTCGGCGCTGGGCGCGGTACGCGCGCGTTTCAAGGCATGATGAAAAGTCTCGCCCCGGAAGGGGCGGGACGTATGAGATGAATTAAAAGATCAGTTTGAGAACGCCGGTAATCGTCAACAAACCCACGATAAAGATGATGGCGACTATCCACAGAATAATTTTCATTTGATTCTCCCTTACCGGTTACAGGTGGCGCGCGGTTGGCGCTAACTCAATGAAATCACTCTTCACTATAGACGCTAACTCCCTATCGTGCGTCGCCATGCCTTCAAGGATGCCGATTGTCGCCCGCGCCCAGCGCGCGCTGCATAATCTGCGTGTCGCGCCATTCCCCCAGCTTGAACCCTACCGCTTTTAACGTCCCTGCGCTGGTGAAGCCGAGTGACTGGTGCAGTGCCAGCGAGCCGCGGTTGGCGGCGGAATCGCCGACGATCGCCAGCATCTGGCGCCAGGGACCTTGCTCGCAGCGGGCGATCAGCGCGCTCAGCAGCGCCTTTCCGACGCCTTTGCCCTGTTGCCCTTCGGCGATATATACCGAGTCTTCCACGGTAAAGCGATAGGCCGGCCGGGGGCGATACGGCGTGGCATAGCAGTAGCCGACAATACGGCCTTCGCTTTTCGCCACCAGCCAGGGCAGCCCGGCTTCCCGCACTTTGCTCAGGCGCAACTGCATTTCCGTCAGCGTCGGCGGCTGTTCTTCAAACGAGGCCGCGCCGTACAGCACGTGGTGGGTGTAAATGCGCAGCACGGCGGACATATCGTCCGGTGTGGCGTCAAGGAGGCTAAGTACGGGAGCGGAGAGCGTCATGATAATGCCTGTTTACCTTGGAAATCAGCGGATAAACGCCATTATGCGCGCCGCTCGCCGCCGGGGTAAATCGGGTTTTCTTATGGTGAGATAAGAAAACCCGATGATGAGCGGGAAGGGGCTCTTTGCCTGTGATTACCAGCCTTTCACCGCGCCGCCGTTGAAGATTTTCTCGGCGGCCTTGGCCACTTCGTCCGACTCATAGGCCTTGATGAAGTTCTGCACGTTTGGCGCGTCCTTGTTGTCTTCGCGGGTGACGATGATGTTGGTGTACGGCGAGTCTTTATCCTCGATGAAGATGCCGTCTTTGGTCGGCGACAGGCCGGTCTGGTTGATGTAGGTGGTGCTGATGACGGCGACGGTGACTTTCGGATCGTCCAGCACGTGCGGCAACTGCGCGCCTTCTAGCTCCATGATCTGATAACGATGCGGGTTGGCGCTGATGTCCAGGGCGGTAGGCAGCAACCCTTTGCCAGGCTTCAGGCTAATCAGCCCGGTTTTTTCCAGCAGCAGCAGGGCGCGCCCCAGGTTGGTCGGATCGAGTGGGATGGCGATCACCGCGCCGTCCGGCAGCTCTTTCAGCGATTTTATCTTTTTGGAGTAGCCGGCCATCGGGAAGACGAAGGTATTGCCGACCGCCACCAGCTTATAGCCGTGATCTTTGTTTTGCTGTTCGAGGAACGGGCGGTGCTGGAACACATTGGCGTCCAGTTCGCCCTTGTCGGTGGCGTCGTTCGGCAGCAGCGAGCCGCTGAAACCGACCAGCTCGACCTCCAGCCCATATTTCTCTTTCGCCACCTGTCTGGCGATTTCCGCCACGTCCTGTTCCGCGCCGTTGATGACGCCGACTTTGATATGGTTTTGGTCGGTTTTTTGATCGCAGCCCTGCAGCGCCAATACGGCGGCGAAGGCCGCCGCCAGAGGGGTGATACGCCAGCGTAAGGTCATCGAAGTCTCCCTGAAAAGAACAATAAAATCAGTTGTTTTTTGTTCTTACAGCTAAGCCTGAACCGCCGATGAAGTCAAACGCTCGCTCAGCATAAACGGCTATAGCTTATAGCCGTTATGCGATGGGGGATTATCGGCTGAGTGAACGCAGCACCACGATGCCCGGCGTGGCCATCACGTAATCCATAAAGGGCGAATCGACCACCCGCATGTTGGCCTTGCGCGATGAGGCGTTGCGCAGCACCGGGCCGTTGTCGGTCATCACGAAGATGCCGGTATGGGTCACGTCCAGCCCGGCGAGGTTGGTGTAAATGCCGATGTAATCGCCGGTGCGCAGTTGGGCCAGCACCTTGTCGTCGACGCTGTCGCTGGGGATATAGGTCACGCTGCGTTGTACGTTGGGCAAACCGGGCAGGTAGCTGCCGCCGTCCGCCTTTTGATTGAGGGTTTTCACGAGGGTGACGGCGTGCGGGCTGAGCTGCGCGGTGATGTCTTCGGCCACCTTGTGCGGCCGCTGCGCCCAGTCGGTGAAGAAGTGTTTGCGCTGCGGGAAGGCGATTTTGCCGTCGACGTAGCGAATGTCCACCAGACGCTGAACGAACTCGGCCTCGCTGCGGGCGGTGCTGAGCGCTTCCACATAATCGATGTAGGTGAAGCAATCCAGCCCGCGGAAGTCGATCACCAGCCGCTCGGGCGTGTTCTGCGCACCGATCAGGCGGTTGGCGAGGTAGGGCGTGCCGAGGAATTCGCGCGAAATCAAATCGACGCTGCGGCCATGCGGCTGCGCGGCGGGCCAACCGGCGCGCAGCGCGAGGATCTCACGCAGCTTGCTGCGGGTGCTGGCGTCCATCTCCGGCTGCACGCCCGGCGGCGAAACGGTGACGCCGGTCGGCGGCGTTGCGGGGACGACGGCGGCGGGGCGCTCGGCGCATCCGCTCATGGCGATAGCTAACATCAGTAAAACAGCCTTGTTCTGGTTCATACGGCCCTCCCTGGGTGTCGCTGGCTTATCAGAGTAAGTGATAACAGTTCTCATCCGATGGTAGGGGTTAAAAAGTAAACATAGCCTCAATGACGTTCGATAAATCAGTAACCGATTTCGCTATTGAACGGCAAATACCAGAACAGCGCGATTTCGTGATCGGCGATCTCCGGCTCGGCGCGGTACAGCAAACGATCGATGCCGCCGAGAATAAACCCGTAATGCTGGTAGCAGCGGCAGGCCGCCAGATTGTTGTTCTGCGTTTCGAGCATCATACCTGAGGTTTCCTGTTGCCGCGCCCACTGTTTGGCGCAGTCCAGCAGCGCCCCGGCGATACCCTGACGACGCGCGTGAGCGCTGACGGCGATCTCGTCGATCAGGGTGTAACCGTTCCAGTTTTTGCTCAGCGTAATATGGCCAACGGCGTCATTCTGGCGATACGCCAGGAAGGTCACGCTGTCTTCGTTGGCGAACGGCGCCAGCGGATACCGCTTGCGAAACGGCGCCACCGGGCGGGTTGGCCAGCTGTCGACCGGGCTGTCAAACTGCGGCAGAGCGTAACAGGCGATGGTGAAGCTGAAATCGCCGCGCGTCAGATAATCATCGGGCAGCGCCTCAATGGCCGCGATGCGGATGGCCGGGGTCATTACGGCAGCTCCCGCAGCAGGCGCGCCGGGTTGCCGGCATAAATCCCCTTGCGGGTGATGTCACGGGTCACCACCGCCCCGGCGCCGATCACCGCGTCGCTGCAGATCTTCACCGCCAGGATCGTGGCGCCGGAGCCGATGGACACTCGATCGCCGATGCAGGTGCGCCCCCAGCTGGCCGGATCGGCGTTGGGCGCGCCATCTTTGAACAGATCGTTGGCGAAGGTGACGCCGTGGCCGATAAAGCACGCTTCGCCGAGGGTGACGTATTCGCAGATAAAGCTGTGCGATTGAATTTTACTGCGCGCGCCGATGCTGACGTGGCGCTGGATCTCCACGAACGGGCCGACGAAGACATCGTCGCCGAGCCGGCAGCCGTACAGATTGCAGGGCTCGATTACGGTGACGTTGCGCCCGGCGTCGACGTCGACGATCCCCGCCTGGCGGGTGGTGATAGCGGATGACATGACCTTCCTCGCAGCCTGGGTTTAATGGGGGGAGTATAAGACAAAGCGCCGCGCCTTTCGCTTTCCGCACGTTTTTTCGCCAAAAGACTATAATTAGTACAGGGGAGAGAGCCCCGTGGCCGCAATCCTCGCACGGGTAGCAGTCCGTCGGAGGTGTGAAATTCGTTCGCCGATCGCGGCCTACGGCGAGATAGGAGGTGTCTCATGGTCAGTCATGTTTGGGGACTTCTGGCGCATCCCAGCGCCGAGTTCGAACAGATAAAAAGCGAGAATGAAAGCGTCTCGCACCTATACACCCATCACGTGTTGCTCTTGGCAGCCATCCCGGTGGTCTGCGCCTTTATCGGCACCACCCAGTTGGGCTGGCTCTCCGGCGAGGGACATGCCATCAGGCTCGACATGTTTACCGCGTTTTATACCGCCGTGGCGTTCTACCTGCTGATGCTGGCAGGCGTAGCGGCCATGGGGAAAGTCATTCACTGGATGGCGCGGCGCTATGAATCGCGCCCAAGCCTGCACCGCTGCATGGTGTTCGCCGGCTACGTGGCGACCCCTATGTTCCTCAGCGGGATTGTGGCGCTCTATCCGGTCGTCTGGCTGTGTCTGTTTGTCGGCATTATCGGCCTGTGCTATTCGGGCTATCTGCTGAATCTGGGGATCCCGCACTTCCTGAATATTGACAGTAAGGAAGGGTTCATCTTCTCCAGCTCGACCTTCGCTATCGGTATCCTGTTGCTCGAGCTGCTGCTTGGGGTGACGGTGCTGCTGTGGGGGTACGGTTCCTGGTTGTTCTGAGTTAACGGCTGTTGTTGCCCCCGCGCCGGTGGAACGGCGCGGGGGCTTTTGCTTTATACGCGGCGGAAAACCAGCATCACGCCGAGCACGATGCCCGCCATGCCCAGCAGGCTCAGCGCCGCCAGCGCGTGGCCGAGCAGCAGGTAATCCAGCAGGGCGGTCACCGCCGGGATCAGGTAGAACAGGCTGGTGACCTGCACCAGATTGCCGCGCTGGATCAGGCGATACAACAAGAAGGTCGCCAGCACTGAGATCACCACCGCCATCCACAGCAGCGGCAGCACGAACTCAGGCCGCCAGTCGACCCGCAGCGGCTCAAACGGCAGCGCCAGCGTACACATCAACAGCCCGATGGCATACTGCAGCGGCAAGACCGCCAGCGGCGGCTGCGTCATGCCCTTTTGCAGCAGGGTGCCGGCGGTCATGCTCCCCAATGCGATAAAGGCGAACAGCATGCCGCTCGGCGAGAAATGAGCCACCATCAGGCTTTGGTACACCACCAGCGTCAGCCCGGCCATCGCCAGCGCCAGCCCGAATGCGCGCAGCCCGGCGCAGCGCCGCTCGGTGATGAACTGGGTGAGGATCGGCTGTACGCCGAGCAACGTGGCCAGCACGCCGGGCGTAATGCCCTGTTCCAACGCCAGCAGATAGCAGATCTGATAGCTGCCGATCATCAGCACGCCGATCAACGCGACGCGCCGACGGGTGCCGGCGGCGGGCAGGCACTGGCGCCGCCACAGGCCGATGGCCAACAGCACCGCCAGCGCGATGGCGCAGCGGAAGAACAGAAAAGCGAAGGCGGAGGCGTGCTCCAACCCCCAACGGGAGAAGATCGCGCCGCTGCTCCAGAGCAGGACGAACAGCGTAGCCAGGCCGGCATTGGCCCAGAGAGAAGGGAATCGCATATCAATTTCACCTGTCGTGAAAATTACAGGCTCCGGCGCGCGCGGCGGTCCACGCCTGAACGCAATAAATCAACATAAGCCGGAGGTAAAAAGTCGGTGTGGCTTAGCGCACGACCACAATGCGTGGCGGGTAAGCGGCAACCGCGGAAACGACAGAGAAAACGGCGGGTGGAGCGGAGGAAGCACACAGCAAAACGACGGCCGGAACGGTCGCGTTTGTCGGATCTGTGCTGTGCGCCAACGGAGTCATATGGGTTCCTGCAAACCGGGAATGAGACGAATCGCTTCAAACATAGCCAAGTTCAGCGGGGCGTGCAATCGGAAATCACAATGGATTAAATGATAATGAAAATCATTATCATTAATTAAAAGGTGTGCTATGTTGCTTTTGCCGCGCAGTGTTGACGCAGGGCGTGGCTTGCCCCTTGCCTTGTTTCACGCAGCGCGTGCGGCAGAAGACGTTGCGATTCGCTTTTGCAGAAGGCGAGCAATCGTGGTAAAAATATTGGTATGTTATAATATAACAATTAATGCATGATGAATTCAGTTCACGACATCCTCCATGTTGATGGAGTTAGCCTGACCGGCCACGGCGGGGCATTGATACTCGACACCATCCATTTCGCGCTCCGCGCCGGTGAGAAGCTGGCGGTGATCGGCCCCAACGGCAGCGGCAAGTCCAGCCTGTTGCGCACCCTGATCGGCGAAACGCGGCCGGACAGCGGCGGCATTTACTGGCGGGGGCGTGCCTTGTCCGCGTGGCCGGCGGCGGAGCGCGCCAGAAGCATCGCCTTTCTGGCGCAAAACGATCTGCCGGATTTGCGGCTGTCGGTCGAGGATTACGTGGCGTTGGGCCGTTTACCGCATGGCGAACGCTCTGCGACGGGAAAGTGCATCGTTGACGAGGCCATCGGGGAAACCGGGCTGGCGCCGCTCAGACACCATCCGTTGGGGCGGCTCTCGGGCGGCCAGCGTCAGCGCGCCGCGCTGGCTCGGGCGTTGGCGCAGTCTCCCGACCTGTTGTTGCTGGATGAACCGACCAATCACCTCGATCCGCCCGGGCGCTCGGCGCTGCTGTCGCTAGTGAAGAATAAAGATATCGCCGTGATTGCGGTGCTGCACGATCTGCCCGTGGCGGAGGCGTTTGCCGATCGGATCCTGGTGCTCAACGAAAGCCGCCAGGTGGCCTGTGGCACGCCCGAGGCGGTGTTGCAGACCCCGGTGATTTTGCCGGTGTTCGGCATGAACAGCTTCAAGGTGGCGCACCCCGTCAGCGGGAAAACGCTGCGTATTTTTGACGTTCCCCATTGCGCTTGATAAACCAGAGAGAAACATGAACACACGCGTATTCCCCCTGCTCCTGCTGCTGGCCGGCGGGGCGGCGGCGGCCGAAAAATTTCCCGTCACCGTAGAAAGCTGCGGTACGCCGGTCACCTTCAACCAGGCGCCGCAACGCGCCGTCATCAACGACATCAACATGGCCGAGATGGCCTTTGCGCTCCATCTGCAGGATCGCATTGTCGGGCTGACCGGCATCACCGGCTGGTACAAACTGACGCCCGATTTCAAGGCCGCGATGGGCGCCATTCCCGAACTGGCGCCGAAATATCCCGCTCTGGAAACGCTGCTGGCGGCACAGCCAGACTTCTTCTTCGCCGGCTGGAATTACGGCATGAAGATCGGCGGCGACGTCACGCCGGAGAAGCTCGCCCCGTTCGGCATCAAAACGCTGGTACTGAGCGAGAGCTGCGTACAGGCCGGCGGGCGGCCACAGAAGGCCGATATGAACCTGCTGTATGACGATGAGCTGAAGCTCGGCAAGATTTTCGGCAAGCCGCAAGAGGCCGCCGCGCTGGTTGAGGGCTGGCGGCGCCGGTTGGCTGCGCTTCCCGCCAGGCCGGCGGGCCAGCCGCCGCTTAAAGTGTTCGTCTATGACTCGGGGGAGGAGAAGCCTTTCACCAGCGGCAGATACGCCATGCCGACGGCGATCATCGAAGCGGCGGGCGGCCGCAACGTGATGGACGGTTTGCCGGCGAGCTGGACGACGGCGTCCTGGGAGGCGGTGGCGGCGGCCGAGCCCGACTTCATCATTCTGCTGGATTATCAGACCGGGTCAGGCGCCGATGCGCTGCGGCGCTTCCTCGAGTCTCACCCGTTGATGAAGTTGACGCCCGCGGTACGGCACCATCGTTATCTGAAACTGCAGTATGCGGAGCTGACGCCGGGGCCGGCCAACATCGGCGCGGTGGAAAAGCTGGCGCGGGCGCTGTACGCGCCGGAGGCTGAATGAACTCGCCGATCCGGTGGTTTATGCTGCTCGCGCCGCTGGCGCTGTCAGTGTTGTGCGGGCTAATGATCTGGAGCCTGCAGCTGGGCAGCGTCGCGCTGTCATGGCGGCAGACGATGGCGGCATTGGGGCTTTCATCGGCGCCCCTATCCGGCATGCTGGATACCATCGTCGTGCAACTGCGGGTGCCCAGAGCCTTATTGGCGGCCTTGACCGGCTCCGGGCTGGCGATGACTGGCGCGCTGCTGCAGACCACCACCCGTAATGAGCTGGCCGATCCTTTTTTGTTTGGGCTCTCCTCCGGCGCCTCCGCCGGCGCGGTGCTGGTCATCACGCGCTTTGGCGATGCGCTGGGCGCGCTGACGCTGCCGTTGTCCGCTTTCGCCGGCGGCATTTTGTCCGCGATGGCGGTGATGATCCTGTTTCGCGTCAGCCGGGTCAGGCGCGCCGAGCAGCTGATCGTCTGCGGTCTGGCGGTCTCGTTTTTGTTCAGCGCGCTCACCAGCTACCTGGTGTTTTCCGGCGATCAGCGGGCGGCCGGTTCGGTGTTGTTCTGGTCGCTGGGCGGGTTGGGGCTGGCGCGTTGGGATAATCTGTTCATTCCGTTGGTGAGTTTCGCGCTGCTGGCCGGGTTTACGGCGCTGCGTTGGCGGGCGCTGGACGCGCTGCTGGCGGGCGAGCACACCGCCCATTCGATGGGGGTCAACGTGGCGCGCCTGCGCACCGAGACCTTTCTGTGCTGCGCATTGTCTACGGCGTTTCTCGTGTCGCTGACGGGCGTCATAGGGTTTGTCGGGCTGATGGTGCCCTATCTGGCCCGGCGCCTGGTGGGCGTGCGCCACCGTTTGGCCGTGCCGATGTGCGGCCTGCTGGGGGCGATGCTGCTGACCGGCGGCGACATGCTCAGCCGCAGTCTGATCCCCAATCAGGAGCTGCCCATCGGCATCATTACGGCCGGGCTGGGGGGCGCGTTCATCGTCTCCTTGCTGCTGCGCGCGGAACGCTGAATGGGCCATTGAAGGCCAAAGGGGAAGGTGAGGCGGCCCGCGTCGGCGGGCCGATCGTGCGGTCTTAGCGGAGGTCTTCGGCCCAGCCCTTGCGTTTGCTGGTTTTGCCGATGCCGGGGTTGAAGCTGTTGGTCGGATCGGCGGTGCGGTAGAACGCTTGCAGATCCGGTTTGGCGTGGTACAGGTGGCCGACGTTATGCTCCGCCGGGTACTCGGCGCCGCGCCGGTTGAGGATCTCGAGCATCTTTTCTTTCAGCGCATGGCTGTCCACGCCTTTTTTCACCACGTAGTCCTGGTGGAAGACGTGGCACATAAAGTGGCCGTAATACAGCTTATGCACCAACTGACTGTCGATTTCCGGCGGCAGCGTTTCGAACCAGTCGGTGTCGTTGCGGCGCAGGGCGATGTCCAGCGCCAGAATATCCTCCACCTTGTCGGCGTGCACCGCGTGGTAGCGCACGGCGGCGCCGGCGGCGGCGAAGCGGTGCAGGAAAGCCTTTTTGCCCTCGTCAGGCGTGCAGGCGAAGAAGGCGCCTTCGGCCTGGGCGAAATAGTCGGTCAGGTAGCGCTGGGCCTCTTCCACGCCGGGGCCGGCCATCTTCAGCAGCAGATGGTGTTCGAAACGTTCGCGGTATTCCTTCATGCGTTTCGGCAGGTGGCTCGGCGCCAGATGGCTCAGGCCCTGCATCAGCCGATCGGTCAGGTTGTGCGGCAGCAGCGGCAGCTTGTTGAGGCTGGCGTCCATGCGGCCCTTCAGAGTGAAGAAGCGCGGCATCTGATCGGTGCCGAGCTTGTCGATCATCATGAAGGTGTCTTTGCCGTACACCTCGGCGATGTCGAAGATATCGCGGTGCATGTATTCACCGGCCACCGGCAGGTTTTCGAATCTGCTCAGCATGTGGCGGCGCAGTTCAGTCAGCACCGCGGTGTCGTTGGTGCCGATATAGAACACCTGCTCTTTGCCCTCTTTCTCGAAGGTGTCGAGCCGCACCGCGAACACCGCCAGTTTGCCGGCGCAGCCGGAGGCTTCGTACAGGCGGCGTTTGTCGGCGTTGAAGCGGGAAGGGGTGTCGGCATCGACGTCGCGCACCCGGCTGGCGTATTCGTTATCCGAGGCGCGCAGCTCACCGTATTCGACGTCCTCCGGGCGATAGTCGCCTTTTTCCAGCCGGGTGAGGATCTCTTCCGGCGTGTCGCCGAGGCGGATGCCCAGATGGTTCACCAGGCGCAGCTGGCCGTCTTCCCCTAACTGGGCGTACAGCGCCATTTCGGTATAGGCCGGGCCGCGTTTCACCAGCGAGCCGCCGGAGTTGTTGCATACGCCGCCGATCACCGAGGCGCCGATGCAGGAGGAGCCGATCACCGAATGCGGTTCGCGGCCGTAGGGTTTGAGCAATTTCTCGAGGTGGTGCAGGGTGCTGCCGGGGAAGCCGACCACCTGCTTGCCGTTGTCCAGCACCTGAATATGATCGAGGCGCAGGGTGCTGACGATGACGATATCGCGATCATAGTCGTTGCCGCTGGGGGTTGAGCCCTCGGTCAGGCCGGTGTTGGCGGCTTGCATGATGACGATTTTGTCGGCGGCCACGCAGGCCTGCAGAATGCGCCACAGCTGCAGCAGGCTGGTAGGGAATACCACCGCCAGCGCCTGGCCTTCGCCGGAGCGGAAGCCCTTGCGATAACGCTCGGTGTTGCGATCGCCGGTCAACAGCTGCGGGCCGCCGACGATGTCCTTGAGCTGATTGATAAACGTCTGATTGCCTGACTGCATGCTGCCTGTCTCCCTGTCATCCCCGTCGCCTTAACCGCGGCACCGGGGTGCCGCGCAACAAGCTAAGAGGTTATTAATTAAATAACTTATTAAGCTATCAGCTTGGTAGGCTAATGGCTTGCGGGTTTAGTAGCGCTCGGCGTAACCGGCTCGGCGCTCTTCGTCGCGCAGCGTCAGGATCTCCACGCCGTCGGCGGTGACCGCCACGGTGTGTTCCCACTGCGCCGACAGTTTTTTGTCGCGCGTCACCACCGTCCAACCGTCCTTCTTCTGTTTGATGCGGCGGTCGCCTTGGTTGATCATCGGCTCGATGGTGAACACCATGCCTTCCTGCAACGCCATGCCGCTGCCGGCTTGACCGTAGTGCAGCACCGCCGGCTCTTCGTGCATGTCGCGGCCGATGCCGTGGCCGCAATATTCCCGCACGATGCTGTAGCCGGCCTGTTCGGCGTGCCGCTGGATGGCGTGGCCGATATCCCCCAGGGTGGCGCCCGGTTTGACCGCGCGAATGCCCTGCCACATCGATTCATAAACGTTGTTCACCAACCGTTTGGCCAGCGGCGTCACCTGGCCGATGCAGTACATCTTGCTGGAGTCGGCGATATAGCCGCCGTTTTCCAGCGTGATATCCACGTTGACGATCATGCCGGAACGCAGGATCTTGCTGGCCGACGGCACGCCGTGGCACACCACATCGTCCACGGAGGTGTTGAGCACATAGGGGAAATCATACTGCCCCTTGCTGGCCGGGCGCGACTTCAGTTCTTCGACGATAAACGCCTCGGCGCGGTCGTTGATCTCCATGGTGGAGATGCCTTCGACGATGACCTCATCGAGCATAGCAAACACTTTGGCCAGCAGAGCGCCGGAATGGCGCATTTTGGCAATCTCTTCCGGCGTTTTAATCACAATCTGTTTCACCCGACAATCTCCTTCAGCGTCAGCGCGTTATCTTTCATCATTTTTTTTACCAGTTGCGGATAGGTCAGTTCCGGATGGAACTCCGCCAGCATGCCGATCTTGATCCAGTACTCGGCCTGCGCATTGATCGAACGCGTCATGGTCAGGCTGGCGAGGCGCAGATCGTCATGCAGCGTGTCCGAAATTTTTACGATGCCCATCGGCGTCTCCATAAATGAACAGTATACGAAGTGTATACGTTTGGGATGGTCGCGATGTGGCATTCTGTGGCGTAAGAAGATTCTGGCAACAACGATTGCCGCCGCCAGGCAATGCGTTTATTGTGATGAACGACTTTTTTGCCATGATTTTTCAGAAGGATTTAAGGCGTGACTAAACTACGTGTTGGGGTGATTTTTGGCGGTAAATCGGCGGAGCATGAGGTGTCGCTGCAGTCGGCCAAAAACATTGTGGATGCAATCGACAAAGAGAAGTTTGACGTCACGCTGCTGGGGATCGACAAACAGGGGCAGTGGCACATCAACGACGCCTCCAATTACCTGCTCAACGCCGAGAATCCGGCGTTGATCGCGCTGAACCGCTCGAACAAGAACGTGGCGCTGATCCCGGGCCAGGAAAAACAGCAGCTGATCGAAGCGGGCAGCGCCGGCGCGCTGGGCCAGCTCGACGTCATTTTCCCGATCGTGCACGGCACGCTGGGGGAGGACGGCTCGCTGCAGGGGCTGCTGCGCATGGCCAATATGCCGTTCGTCGGCGCCGGCGTGCTCGGCTCGGCGGTCAGCATGGATAAAGACGTGACCAAGCGCCTGCTGCGCGACGCCGGGCTGGCGGTGGCGCCGTTCGTCACCCTGACGCGCGCCAACCGCGCCGGCTTCACGTTTGAGCAACTGAGCGAGCGCCTCGGCCTGCCGCTGTTCGTCAAGCCGGCTAACCAGGGCTCGTCGGTCGGGGTCAGCAAGGTGGAAAACCGCGCCGAGTTTGACGCGGCGGTGGCACTGGCCTTCAGTTTCGATCACAAGGTGCTGGTGGAGTCGGCGATCGTCGGCCGCGAGATCGAGTGCGCGGTGCTGGGGAACGACGATCCGCAGGCCAGCGTGTGCGGCGAGATCGTGCTGAGCGACGCCTTCTACTCCTACGACACCAAATACATCAATGAGCAGGGCGCTCAGGTGGTGGTGCCGGCGGCGATCGCGCCGGAAGTGAGCGACCACATCCGCGAGGTGGCGCTGAAGGCGTTCCGCGCGCTGGAGTGCTTCGGGTTGGCGCGGGTGGATGTGTTCCTGACGCCGGACAACCAGGTGGTGATCAACGAGATCAACACGCTGCCGGGCTTCACCAACATCAGCATGTATCCCAAGCTGTGGGCCGCCAGCGGCGTCAGCTACCAGGCGCTGATCACGCGCCTGATCGAATTGGCGCTGGAGCGCCACCAGCAGGATCGCGCGCTGAACAGTTCGGTGTTCGATCGCTAAACGCGGCAGGGGGCGGCGGTGCCGCCCCCGCCCATCACTTCACCGTCACATCGATATCGCCGAAATACTTCTTCGACAGCGCCGCCACCGTGCCTTGCTGCTTCACTTTGGCGATGGCGGCATCCAGTTTCTTCTTCAGCGCCTCATCCCCTTTACGCAGGCCGAAGGCGATGCCTTCACCGAGGATTTTGTCGTCGCGCACCGCCTCGCCGACGAAGGCGAAGCCTTTGCCGTCCGGCTGTGACAGGAAGCCGCTTTGCCCCGAGGGCGCCATCACCAGCGTGGCGTCGAGCCGACCGGCCGCCAGATCGAGATACACCTGATTCTGATCCTGGTAAGACACCACATCCACGCCCGCCGGCGCCCAATGGGTTTTGGCGTAAATCTCCTGAATCGAGCCTTGCAGCACGCCCACGTGTTTGCCCGCCAGCGCGTTGGCGTCCGGCAGCAGGCCGCTGCCGGCTTTGGCGATCAGGCGGTTCGGCACCTGATAGATGGCGTCGGTAAAGGCGATCGCCTGGCGCCGCTGTTCGGTCACGTTCATCGCCGAGTTGATGGCGTCGAACTTGCGCGCCTGCAGCGCTGGGATCAGGCTGTCGAACGAGGTTTCCACCCAGCTGCATTGCAACTGCGCGGCGGCGCACACCGCGTCGCCCAACTCGATGTCGAACCCTTCCAGTTTGCCGCTGGCGGATTTGGATTCGAACGGCGGATACAGCGCTTCCAGACCGAAGCGCAGGCTGTTTTCCGCCGCCAGAGAAGAGCCGGCGGCCAGCAGGCATCCGGCGGCGAACAGCGTTTTCAAAGCTTTCATAGGCAGTGCCCCTTTCCCATGGTCGGACAAAAAATTACACCTGGCTCAGGCGACGCGCGCCTTCCAGCAGGGTCTCGTTATCTTTGGAAAAACTCAGCCGAATAAGGCCGGTATCGGTGCCGTCGCTGTAGAACGCCGACAGCGGGATCGTCGCCACCTTCGCTTCGCGGATCAAGCGCACGGCGAAATCATTGTCGCTTTCGTGACTGAAGCCGCTAAAGCGGGCCAGCATGAAGAAGCTGCCGCGGCTGGGCAGCAGCTCAAAGCGCGAATCCTGCAGGGCGCTGGCCAGCAGATCGCGCTTTTGTTGGTAAAACGCCGCCAGCCCCAGGTAGCTCTGCGGGTTGGCGAGCGCGGCGGCGAAGGCGTGCTGCATCGGCGTATCGGCGGAGAACACCATGAACTGGTGCACCTTGCGGATCTCGTCCATCAACGCCGCCGGCGCCAGGCAATAGCCGACGCGCCAGCCGGTGACGTGGTAGGTTTTGCCGAACGACGACACGATCACGCTGCGTTCCGCCAACTGCGGATAGCGCGCCATGCTGTGGTGAATATCGCCGTCGAACACCACGTGCTCGTAGACCTCGTCGGACAGGATCACGATGTCGGTGTCGCGGGTCAGGGCGGTCAGGCGGTCGATATCCTGCGCGTCGAACACCGCGCCGGTCGGGTTGTGCGGCGTGTTGACGATAATCATGCGCGTTTTGCCGTTGATGGCGGCGGCCACTTCGTCCCAGTCGACGCGAAAATCCTGCAGCGACAGTTTGATCGCCACCGGCGTGGCGCCCTGCAGGCGCACGATCGGCGCATAGCTGTCGAACGCCGGTTCGAAATAGATCACCTCGTCACCGGGATGCACCAGCGCGCTGATCGCCGAGTACAGCCCTTCGCTGGCGCTGGCGATCACCGTGATTTCTTCGTCGGCGTCATAGCGCGCGCCATACAATCGTTCAGCTTTTTCCGCCAGAGCAGCACGTAACGCCGCCACGCCGCTCATCGGCGCGTATTGGTTATGACCTGCGCGCATGGCTTGCGCCGTTGCCTCGATCAACTGCGGATCGCCGGCGAAATTGGGCGCGCCCTGCGACAGATTGAGGGCCTGATGTTCGGCGCTGAGTTGGCCAATGACGGTGAAGATAGTGGTGCCGACGTCCGGCAGCTTCGAGCGGGATGAGCAAGCGCTCTGCATGATGGGCTCCAGGCAAACAGGGAAGTGTTGAGCGATTAAGCATCAGCCGGCGTAGGCGGACAAGGGAAAGTTTGTCATACTTGCCATGCACTACGATCATACCTAATCGAGGCTCGCTATGCCGATATCCCTGCCGTCGCTCGACGTGTTGAAAACCTTCGTGGTGGTGGCGCAACGCCTTAACTTTACCCATGCCGCCCGGCAGCTGCACCTGACGCAGGGGGCGGTCAGCCGGCAAATCCTTGGGCTGGAACAGCGCCTGGGGTATCCGCTGTTCAGCCGCCAGGCGCGCGGTCTGACGCTGACGCCGCAGGGCGCGCAGCTGCTGGCGCCGGTGCAGCAGGCGCTGGGGCAGTTGGATGAAGCCCTGACGCGGGCCGCAGCCCCGCCGGGGGCGCTGCGCATCAAATGCCCGACCTGCGCCATGCGCTGGGTGCTGCCGCGCATCATTCGCCTGCAGAATGAACGGCCGGACATGCACATCGAACTGACCGCCTCGGTGTCACACGGCCTGGATTTCAGCGCCGAGCAGTTTGACGCCGCGGTGCTATTCGGCCGGCCGCCGGGCAAAAAGCTGACCGCGCACCTGCTGTTCGACGAAATCCTCACGCCGGTCTGCACGCCGACGTTTCTGCCGCCGGCGCCTCGGCTGACGGACTTGACGGACAAAACTCTGCTGCACCCGACGCGCGATCGGCGCGACTGGCTGCGCTGGCTGAAGGCGGCGGGCGCCGATGCGTTGCCGTCCGGCAAGGCCCAGCATTTCGATACCCTCGATCTGGCGATGAGCGCGGCGCTGCAAGGGTTTGGCATCGCCATCGGCGATCTGTGCCTGTTGGAGGAGGATATTCAGGCGCGGCGCGTCGTGACGCCGTTCCCGCTCTGCGTCAGCAGCGGCGCGGCCTATTATTTGGTCTATCCTGAACGCACGGTGGCGCCGCCGACGTTAACCGCGCTGGTCGATTTTCTGTCGGCGGAGGCCGCCGACAGCCGCGCCCGGCTGCAGAATTACCTGCCGATAACCTGTAATGCTTTGTAAACATTAGCGATGCGAATTCCCTTGGCGATGAAACAGAGTGTGGCAAACTGTTTCTTCACTCCGATTAAACCCCGCGGCTTTGGCGGCGGAAACACGCCTGAGATAAAACAAGATGAAATGGCTTTGTGTGGTGAGTATGTTGTCCGGTCTGGCCCTCAGTCCGGCTTTTGCGCAGGAAACGCCGATAACGCAGGGCATTCACGCCCAGCAGCGCGACGCCTTCGTGTCCAATTTGATGAAGCAGATGACGCTGGAAGAGAAGATCGGCCAGCTGCGGCTGATCAGCGTCGGGCCGGATAACCCGAAAGAAGCGATCCGCGAGGGGATCCGCAAAGGGCAGATCGGCGCCATCTTCAATACCGTTACCCGGCCGGATATCCGGGTGATGCAGGATCAGGCGATGCAGCTCAGCCGCCTCAAAATCCCGTTGTTCTTCGCCTATGACGTGGTGCATGGCCAGCGCACCGTGTTCCCGATCAGCCTGGGGCTGGCGGCCAGCTTCGATCTGGAGGCCATTGCGCTCAGCGCCCGCGTGGCGGCGCAGGAGGCCAGCGACGATGGCCTGAACATGACCTTCGCGCCGATGGTCGATATCACTCGCGATCCGCGCTGGGGCCGGGTGTCCGAAGGCTTCGGCGAAGACACCTGGCTGGTATCGAAAATCGCCAAGGTGATGGTCGACGGTTTCCAGAACGGCGATCCGGCCAAACCCGGTTCGGTGATGGCCAGCGTCAAGCACTTTGCATTGTACGGCGCCGTCGAAGGCGGCCGCGACTACAACACTGTCGACATGAGCCCGCTGCGCATGCATCAGGACTATCTGCCGCCTTACAAAGCGGCGGTGGACGCCGGCAGCGGCGGGGTGATGGTGTCGCTCAACGCGATCAACGGCGTGCCGGCCACCGCCAACCCGTGGCTGCTGAAAGATCTGCTGCGCGAGCAGTGGGGCTTTAAAGGCATCACCATCAGCGACCACGGCGCGATCAAAGAGCTGATTAAACACGGCGTGGCCGCCGACGCGCGCGACGCGGTGCGGCTGGCGATCACCTCCGGCGTCGACATGAGCATGAGCGACGAGTTCTACGACAAGTACCTGCCGGGTCTGGTGAAGGACGGGCTGGTGCCTGAAAGCGATATCGACCGCGCCTGCCGCGACGTGCTGAACACCAAGTATGACATGGGGTTGTTCACCGATCCGTATGTGCATCTGGGCCCGGCGGGTTCCGATCCGCAGGACACCAACGCCGAAAGCCGTCTGCATCGCGCCGAAGCGCGGGTGGTGGCGCGCAAGACGATGGTGCTGCTGAAGAACGATAAGCAGACGCTGCCGCTGAGCAAGCAGGCGACCATCGCGCTGGTCGGGCCGATGGCCGACAGCCAGCGCGACGTGATGGGCAGTTGGTCCGCCGCCGGGGTGGTCAAACAGTCGGTCACCCTGCGCGAAGGGCTGGAGCGGGCGGTGGGCGACAAGGCGCGCATTCTGTACGCCAAGGGCGCCAACGTCACGCAGGATAAAGGCATCATCGACTATCTGAACGAGTATGAGCCGGCGGTGGCGTTCGATACCCGCTCGCCGCAGCAGATGATCGACGAAGCGGTGCAGGCGGCGAACAAGGCCGACGTGGTGGTGGCGGTGGTGGGGGAATCGCAGGGCATGGCGCATGAGGCCTCCAGTCGAGCCGACATCACGATCCCGCAGAGCCAACGCGATTTGATCGCCGCGCTGAAAGCCACCGGCAAGCCGCTGGTGCTGGTGCTGATGAACGGCCGGCCGCTGGCGCTGAGCTGGGAGAGCGAGCAGGCGGACGCGATGCTGGAAACCTGGTACAGCGGCACCGAGGGCGGCAACGCGGTGGCGGACGTGCTGTTCGGCGACTATAACCCGTCGGGCAAGCTGCCGATGACCTTCCCGCGCTCGGTCGGCCAGATCCCGATGTACTACAACCACCTGAACACCGGCCGTCCGTTCGGCAAGGAGAATCCGGGCAAGTACACCTCACGCTACTTCGATTCGCCGAACGGCCCGCTGTATCCGTTCGGTTACGGCCTGAGCTACACCACCTTCAGCCTGTCGGATCTGAAATTATCCAGCCCGACGATGGCGCGCAACGGCAAGCTAACCGCCAGCGTCACGCTGAAGAATACCGGCAAGTACGACGGCGCCACGGTGGTGCAGCTGTATCTGCAGGACGTGACCGCCTCGGTCAGCCGGCCGGTGAAGGAGCTGCGCAACTTCAAGAAAGTGATGCTGAAGGCCGGTCAGTCGCAGCAGGTCGAACTGCCGATTAGCGAAGACGATCTGAAGTTCTACAACGCCAGCCTGAAATGGGGGGCGGAGCCGGGCAAATTCAACGTGTTCGTCGGCCTGGATTCCGACAACGTGCAGGCGCAAAGCTTTACGCTGAAGTAACCTTTTCCCCCTCTTTCACTGCGGTGGGAGAGGGGGATCCATCCTTTCCGCTAATGTCACCGGAGCTTGCCTCATGAAACGGTATCTGGACTGCAGCGCCAGCGATCTGGCCGATATCGGCAAAGCCGATCTGCTCTACGCCATACGCGCCAGCGAAGGGCGCATTTTGGTCAGCGAAACCATCGCGGTCACTCAGCCGCTGCTCAATAACGTCACCAATGCCGAACTGGCGGCCAGTCAGGGCGCCGATCTGTTGCTGTTGAACCTGTTTGACGTCGATCGTCCGCATATCGCGGGCCTGCCCGCCGACGTGCCGCCGCAGGAGGCGCTGCGCACGCTGCAGCGCCTGACCGGGCGGGTGATCGGGGTGAACCTGGAGGCTGTCGATCCGGCTTTCGCCACCGAACATAACGACTTCTGGCAGATGACGGCGGGCCGCGCCGCCACCGCCGAAAATGCCCGTAAACTGTATCAACTCGGCGCGCGCATGCTGGTGCTGACCGGCAACCCGAACAACGGCGTCAGCAATCAGGCGATCGCCGCCGCGCTGAAAGCGATCCGCGATGAAGTGGGCGACGAGATGGTGCTGGTGACCGGCAAAATGCACGGCGCGGGCATTGTGCGCGAAAGCGGCAGCCAGCTGATCGGCGAGCGGGACATCGCGCTGTTCGTGGAAAACGGCGCGGACATCGTGCTGTTGCCGGCGCCGGGCACCATTCCCGGCATGTCGCAGGAGAAAGTGGCGGCGTTGATCGCCTTTGCCCAGCGGCAGGGCGCGCTGGCGATGACGGCGATCGGCACCTCGCAAGAGGGGGCCGACGTGCAGACCGTGCGGCAGATTGCGCTGATGAGCAAAATGGCCGGCGCCGATCTGCATCATATCGGCGATACCGGCTATTTGGGGTTGGCGCTGCCGGAAAACATCTTCGCCTACAGCGTGGCAATTCGCGGCGTGCGCCATACCTACAGCCGCATGGCGCGATCGGTGAACCGTTAAGTCAGGGGTTTTTGCGCCGTGACGATGCTGAAATAGCCGAGCGACGGCAGCACCTGAGCGGGCCCGAAACCGATGTCGCGCAGCAGGCCGCCGATTTCCTTGCCGGAGTATTGGCGGCCCTGCGTCCATCCCATCATCATCAGGCTGTACCCCGCGGCGGCAGGCGGGCCGTCGCCGTCATCGTTGTACAGCACTTCGTGGATCACGATCCTGCCTCCGGGTGGGAGGGCCGCATAGCTCTTTTGCGCCAGGAAGCGGTTCTTGTCCATCGGCCAGTCGTGGAAAATATTGGAGTATAGGTGCAGGTCCGCCGCCGGGTAGGGATCGCGCCACATATCGCCGCTGTGGGTGCCGATGCGGTGGCTGAGGCCGTAATGGCGCGCGTAGTCGGCGGCGAGCGGGCACACCTCCGGCAGATCGAACACGGTGCACGTGAGCGCCGGCCAGTGGGCCGCCAGGCTGATGGCATGGGCGCCGGAGGCGCCGCCGATATCCAGCGCCGCACGGCAGGCGCCGAGGGGCAGCAACGTAGGCCAAACGCTGGCCGATCCCATGCTCAGGCTGTGCATGGCGTGGGTAAAACGCCGCATTCTGTCGGCGTCGAGCGTATGCGTTTCAAACAGCTCCTGCTCGCCATACACCTGCGAAGTATTCTTTCTGATGGCGCTTTCCAGGTTTTGCAGCGTGAAAATCTCGCTGTTTTCAATCATCAAATCCCAAAAATAGCCGAAGTAATGCGGGTTGTTTTTTAACAAAAAGATTTCCGCTTCCGGCGTCAGAGAGAATGTTTCTCCGTCTCTGGCGATCAATTTCAATGCCACTAGCGCCATGACCAGCGTCTCCGTCGGGCGTTTTTTCACATTGGCCTGAGCGCATATATCGGTCAGATTGCGGGGGTGCAGAGCAATAAACTCAAAGATGCCCAGGCGGTGCGCAATAAGCGCCGCCGGATAGAGATATAAATTCATCGTGATATCGAGAATGGTTTTGTCGTCGCATTGCGGCGGCCGGACGGAATGGTTCATGCGGCTCTCCTTCCCCTAAGGCGTGGCGCGTCTTAACAGGCTATGCCACGCCTGTGGTTTTAGCAAAGGGCGAGGGCGCGATTGACCGCAGACCAACGCTTACGTTGTAAATAATTCCCTGGTGAGACTATTTTAAAATTGAATTGGGTGCGGTTAATGTCGAACGTAAAAACTGACGTCGGGCGGAGTAATAACCCCATCATGCATTTTTATTTTACTGGAGGTTAACTTAATCACAGTTATTAACGCATTAGGGTTGTGTTAATCTGGGCCGCCGTTATACCGTACCGACATTCACATTATTTTTGTGAATAATTCAAAGCTAAATAATTCATTATTAAAACGAGATAACAATGAAAAAGAGCATTCTGACCGGCATGATTGCCGCGACTCTGGGCCTGTTCAATACCGCTAATGCCGAAGGGATGGATCCTGCTGCATTGAAAAACGTCTATGACATTACGCGTAATACCAGCGGGCTAATGTCTTACTGCGTCGATAAAGGTTTCCTGAAAGCGGACAGCATCGACAACGCCAAGAAAATGGTGGCCTACGTGGCCGCCATTCCCGGCGGTGTCGACACCCGCGACGGTGACAAGCGTGAAGCGATGGGCCGTGAAGGCAATGTGCTGAACGACGACGGCAAAGTGGTTGCGTTGGAAAAGGAAGCGCCACAGGGTCTGCAGACATGGTGCCAGCAGGCTGACGAAGGGATCCGCCAGGGTCTGACGTCTATTGGTCAATAAACGCCGGATGTAGCCTCCCCCTCCCTAAGGCTTCGTCTGAAGGGAATCTCCGGGCCTGACGGCCCGGAGAATCTCACCAAAACAGCGGAGTGGTGTTTTCAGCCAAAAACGCCAGCAGCGTTTCGTTGACCGCCGTCGGGTTTTCTTTGTTGCTGATATGGCCGGCATTGGGGATCAGCACATGCCGACAGCCGAGAAGATCCGCCATGCGCTGGCCCTCCGTCGGCGGACGCGGTTTATCCTGCGCGCCGGTGATGACGATGCTGGCGGCGGTGATGTTTTCCAGCAGCGCCAGCTTGTCGGGGCGGCCGAAGATCATCCGGCCCAGCGGCACGATGCTGTCGCGCAGCCGATCGGCGGGCAGGCTTTGCAGATGGGCCAGCAAAGGCTGCGACAGCGCAGCGGGCACTTCGTCGGAATAGAACTGCGCCGCGATATATTCCAGCAGCGGTGACGTGATGGCACCGGCCTGTTCCACGGCGGCCAGCATGCCCATGTAGCGCTGCCGCGCCTCCGGCGTTTCGTCGCCCAGGTAGCTGTCCAGCAGCGCCAGCACTTTCACCCGCTCCGGCGCCAGCGCCGCCAGTTCCGCGCCCCACATGCCGCCGACGGACAGGCCGACGATGCCGAACTCTGCAATATCCAAATGATCCATCAGCGCCAGATGATCGGCGGCGATATCCGACAGGCTGTTTCGCCCAGGCGGCAGCGCCGGGGAGTCGCCGTGGCCCCAGAGATCGGGCACGATCAGGCGGTAGCGTTTCGCCAACGCCTCGAACTGCGGTGCCCACATGTTCAGATCGAACAGATAGCTGTGGCCCAGCAGCAACGGAAAGCCCGAACCCACGTCGAGGTAATGCAGGGATTTGCCCATCGTTGGCATCTTATCGGTTCCTTATATAAAGAGAGTCCGGCTGCTTATATCATACTCATATTCAACCTGCGGTATTAATTTACCTTAAATTACTCAGGTGGCGACATATTTGTAATTATCCTTTGCTAACAAGAGGTCAATGAAAGGTGGCATTAAGGATAATATTCTGGTCGAGGCCGGAGCCTTGATTTATGCTGGCGCTCCTTTCAAGATGGAATAGCTAAACAGGGCGTCGCGATGAAAAGACTTTTCAGACTATTAATTATTTTGCTTGTTATTTTGCTGCTGGCGGCGGTGCTGTGGTGGTTCTTCGGGCGCGGCAATCCGAATGCGTTATGGCAAATCGTTAGCCAGCAGTGCGTGCCCAATCAGCAACAGAACCACGATCCGGCGCCCTGTGTAAAGGTTGGCTTAACCGAGGGTTATGTACTGTTTAAAGACAGCAAAGGTCCCTATCACGATCTGGTGATGCCAACCGAAAAGGTCAGCGGCATCGAGAGCCCGATATTGCAAGCGGAGCGAACGCCGCATTATTTCGCCCTGGCCTGGAACAACCGCGAACATATATCCAGCGAGCTGGGTAAACCGTTAAAAGACGCGTGGCTTTCTCTGGCGGTCAATTCGAAATATGGCCGTTCTCAGAATCAGCTGCATATTCACGTTGCCTGCTTGCGCCAGGATGTCTATAACGCGCTGGGGCAGCAGGCGGAGCAATTAGATCAACAGTGGCGACCGCTGGCGGTGAAATTGGTCGGCCACCACTACCTGGCCAGAAAATTGGCGGGCACCGATTTAACCCAGGAAGATCCTTTCCGCTTGTTGCAAAACTATGTGGTCGAGCAGGGCGACAGCATCGGCAATTACGGCCTGGCGCTGGCGGTCAGCCCACAGGGCGAGATGCTGCTGTTGGCGAACCGTTTGAAGCTGACCGATCTGAACCTGGGCTCGGCCGGCGAAATTCAGGACTACCGGTGCGAGGTCGCGGGGAACTGAGTTTTTCTTATCGCTCCCCGTCGTTGGGGAGCGTATGTCGTGCGATACGAACTAACCAAATGTATTAACTCCTTTTTATTTTATTCTCCCTCATCTGCTTGATCCTGTCATAACGTCCGATCTATTATTTGTTTGCACAAGCAAATAAATAATCGAGAGCCATCTGATATGTCTCAACCACGCAAACTTCCTGCTGCACTGGGCATCCATCTGGATGTCACCAACCGTCTATGGCGCACGGCGATGGACCAGTCGGTGAAAATGACCAATCTGACGCGCCCGCATTGGCTGGCGCTGAGTGCGATTGCCGATCTGGGGGATGGCTGCACGTTGAAAGACGTTTCGCAGCATTTGAACGCCGAAGTCTCGACGATGTCGCGCGCGCTGCTATTTCTGGAAAAAAACCGGCTGATCGCTCGCGATGCTCTGTCCGAAGATAAGCGCGCCAAAGGGGTGAGAATGACCGAGGCCGGGCAGGAGATGCTGGCGCAGTTGGATCATTCCAGCCAGCAAGCGAGGGAAAAACTGCTCAACGGCATTTCGGCCAACGATCTGGAGGCTTTTTACCGCGTATTGTTTGGCATCAAGCATAACGCGATAGCGATGCTCGAACAGGAAAATCTGTTGCCGGACGAGTTTGCGCTGCTGGCGGAGGAGCGAGCGGGTGCGATGAAGCCGGAAGGTGAAGCGTGAACGGCCGCTGGCGGAGAGCACAACAGCTGTGCGTTATCGCGTTGGGGATCTTCTCCTGCCCGGTCTTCGCCAGCCAGAATGACCAACAGGTCATCGCACGCGGAAAATATCTGGCTACCGCCGCAGATTGCGCGGCTTGTCACCGCGGCAGCAGCCAACAGGACGCCCCCTACGTCGGCGGTTATGCCATCGCTTCGCCGATGGGCGACATCATCGCCAGCAATATCACGCCCGCCAAGGGGACCGGCATTGGCGACTACAGTGAGCAAGAGTTTCGCCGCGCGTTGACGCAAGGTATCCGGCGGGACGGCCAACCCTTGTATCCCGCCATGCCCTATACCGCTTATCGGGGGTTGAGCGATGACGATCTGCACGCGCTGTATCGTTATTTTATGACCGGGGTCGCACCGGTCGATCGTGCGGTGCCTGAGACCCAACTGACGTTCCCTTTTTCCTGGCGTTATGCGATCCACGGCTGGAACTGGCTGTTTCTGGAAAAAGCGCCCATCGATGAAGATGAGAAAAAAGCGCGGGGTCGCTATCTGGTAGATGTTTTGGGGCATTGCTCGGCGTGTCACAGCCCGCGTAACGGGCTGATGGCGGAACGCCGCGATCGCTATCTGGCGGGAGGGGAGGCCGGCGGTTGGATCGCGCCGAATATCACCTCGGATCCCGTCAGCGGCATCGGCGGCTGGAGCCGGAAAGAGTTGGTGCAGTATCTGCGTACCGGGCGCAATGACAAAGCCCAGGCGGCCGGCGGCATGGCGGAGGCGGTGGAGCATAGCCTGCGTTTCCTGAGTGACGACGATCTCAACGCCATCGCCGACTGGCTTAAACAGACTCCGCCGATCGTCACCGTGCAAGGAACGAAAGCAGCCTATCAATACCAAGGGGGCGGTGAAGGCCGTGCAGCCGGGCAGGCGCTGTATGCCGCTGCCTGCGCTAGCTGCCATCGCCTGGGCGGCGAAGGCGCCTATGACGGCCATTTCCCTGCTTTGACTCACAATTCCACCGTAGGCAGCGAGCGGGTCAATAACCTGATCATGGTGATGCTGCATGGCGTGCAGCGCCAGGGAGAGACGCTGCAAACCTGGATGCCGGGATTCGCCGATAGCCTGGATGACCGACAACTGGCCGAGTTGGGCAACTATGTATTGCAGCAATTCGGCAATCCGGCAGTCAGGATAACGCCGGAGCAAGTGGCTCGGCAGCGGGCGGGCGGTGAAAAACCGCTGTTGATCGCGTCATTGCCTTATGTGTTCTGGGGCGGTGTATTGCTGGCATTGATCGTCATCGGGGCGTGGGTGAAACGTCGGATGAAGCATTGATCTAAGAGAGGATGGCATGAAGTTCAATCTGAACGGCCAGGCGGTCGAATTTAACGGCGAGCCGGATACGCCGCTGCTATGGGCGATCCGAGAACATTTTAAGTTGACCGGCACCAAGTTCGGCTGCGGTATCGGCGCCTGTGGCGCCTGTACGGTACATGTCGACGGTAAGGCAGTGCGTTCATGTTGCTATCCGCTGCAATTGGTGCGCGATCGGCAGGTGACCACCATCGAAGGGTTGTCCACCGATCGCAGTCATCCGGTGCAGCAGGCCTGGATTGCGGAGGATGTGCCGCAGTGCGGCTACTGCCAATCGGGCATGATCATGGCGGTCAGCGCACTGCTGGCGGAACATCCGAGGCCGGACGATCGGCAGATAGATACGGGCCTGACCAATCTGTGCCGCTGCGCCACTTACCACCGTATCCGTGCGGCGGTGCACCGCGCCGCCGACAAGGGAGAACCCTGAGTATGGCGATCACCCGCAGAACCTTGTTAAAAGGCAGCGCGTTGGCGGTGGCCGCCATGCTGCTGCCGATATCGACGCGCAGCCTGGCGGCCGTGGTTTCACAGGACACGGCGCCTCCGGACAACCAGTATGAATTGAACGATTGGATCTGGATCGATCGTGAAGGGCGCATCGTCATCGGCGTGTCGCAATGCGAGGTCGGGCAGGGGATTTATACCGGCCTGGCCGAAGTGGTGGCGGCGGAGATGGATGCCGATTGGGCGCAGGTGACGGTGAAATTCGTCACCGGGCGTGATGCTTACCGTCAGGTTGCCGGGGGCGAGGCTTTCGCGCAGTTTGTCGCCGCTTCAACCTCAATGACCAAATTTTATCAGCGCACCCGGCTGGCCGGCGCACAGGCGAGAGATTTCTTTCTGCGCGCCGGCGCAAAACATTTCGCGCTTTCACCGCAGCAGTGCCGCACGGAGAAAGGCTGGGTGCTTGAGGAGGGCGGGCAGCGCAAGATCGCCTATGGCGATCTGGTGCGCTATGCCGCCGAGCTGCCGTTGGATCCGCAGCCTGCTTTAAAGAGCGAAGCGCAAGAGCAAGAGAGTCTCATCGGCAAGCCGCTGTTGCGGGTCGATACGCCGGAGAAAGTGGACGGCAGTGCGATTTACGGTATCGATATCGATCTGCCGGAGATGCTGATCGGCGTACCCTGGATGGTGCCCGACCTCAGCGGAAAGCTGGTCGCCGTGCGTAATGAACGGCAGATTCGGGCCATGCCGGGCGTGGTGGATCTGGTGCTGACCCGGCAGTGGTCGATGAACAACATGGTCGGATTGGATCACGATATGTCACTCAATACGGTGATCGTGGTGGCGGCGAGCTACTGGCAGGCCAAAAAGGCGGCGGATTTGCTGGAGGTCGACTGGCTGCCGGGCGCAGGGCAAGCGCTGACCGGCAGCGCGATTGCGGCGGAGAATCTGGCGATGCTGGACGGCGATACCTTGGTGCCGGCGGTCGATCGCGGCGAGGCGTCGGCGTTGATTCATAACGCTGAGCAGGATTCGCGCCTGCATGAGGCGCGTTACAGCGCGCCTTATGTGGCGCATGCCACCCTGGAGCCTTGCAACGCCACCAGCCATTATGAAGAGGGCCGTATCGAAACCTGGGGCCCTTTCCAGGGGCAGGACATGGTGCGCAACGTTCTGGCGAAAATGTTCGGGCTGAAGCCGACGGATGTGGTGGTGAATACGACCTACCTGGGGGGCAGCTTTGGGCGCAAATATCTGCCGGATGCCGTGATGCATGCTACCGCCGCCTCCCGGGCGGTGGGGAAACCGGTCAAAGTGATCTATCCGCGCGAGATCGACATGCGGCATGAATACTATCGTCCGGCCTGCATCAGCCATTATCGGGCGCTGTTGGATGAAAACGGCTACCCGCAGGCACTGTGGGCGCGCTATGCCGGGCAGTCGCTCTTCTGGCAGATGCGGCGCGAAACGGTACACGAGGCCGGGGGATGGGATGAAAGTATGGTGGAGTGCGTTTACAGCACGCCGTATTGCATCCCTCATCTGAAAGTGGAGGCCGGCATCGTCGAACAGCCGATTTCCCTGAGCTATCTGCGCGGCGTCGGCAGCGTCGCCAGCCTGTTCTTTTTGGAAAGCTTTATCAGCGAACTCAGCCATGAGGCCAACCTGGACGAGTACCAGTATCGGCGGCATCTGTTGCAGGACACCCCGGAAGCGTTGCGCGTACTGGACGCCACCGCGGCGGCGTCTGGTTGGCAGCATGAACCGCCGCCGGGCGTTTATCGCGGGATGTCGTGCAATATTTGGGTTGGCCGCAATAACGCTTTCACCACTTACGTCGGTTTGGTGGTTGAAATCGCCATTCAGGAGGGGCGACTGCGGGTGCTCCGCGCGATATGCGCGATTGACTGCGGCAAGGTGATAAACCCGAATCTGGTGCGCGCCAACGTAGAGGGCGGCATCGGCTTTGCGCTGACCACCTGCCTGCACAGCGAACTGCATTTTGAACGGGGCGGCGTGGTGGAAGGGAATTTCGATCGTTATCCGCTGCTCGCGATCGCCGAAATGCCCAAGGTGGAAGTGGTGGTGCTCGACAGCGCGCGTGCGCCGCAGGGATGCGGGGAAGTGTCGACTGCGGTGGTCGCTCCGGCGGTGGCCAGCGCGCTGCATAAGGCCACAGGCAAAACCTATCGTACTATGCCGTTCCCGCGCCAGTTTTCATCCGTTTAACGGCCCGCCGGCGTGGTCAGCCGGCGGCTGCCGTGCGGTCAGAGTTTTTTCAGCAATGCCAGCAGCTGCGTTTCGCTTTTCTCCGCCAGCCCGTCGATGGCGAGCTTGATGATGTCGGAGCGGGTGATGCGCACGATGCCGTTGCGCGCCGCCTGCACGATCACCTCATCGATGGCTTCGATGTGGTTGTCCGTCAGGCTGACGGAAATCGCCTTATAGGTGCGCTTGCGGCCGGCCGGCTTGGCTTCCGGCGCGGGCGCCGCAACCGGCAACGTATGCGAGGTGGCGCTGTTGATGAATTCGTCTTCCGACATGCGGTGGGTGGGGGTGCGCTTCTTCACAGGATCACCTCTTTCACCAGGCATTCGATCTCGGCCTGCGCCTTTTCGTTGTTCGCCTCATGCACGGTGATGGCTTCGCCCCAGGCGTCGCGGTAAATTTTGCGATCGCACAGGCGGTGGCTCACCAGGGTGAATTCCGGGTATTCGCTCAGCACCTGCGCCGCTTCGTTGGCTTCATTAATGAAGATATTGGTCGGGCACATGTTCAGCACAATGTAACCTTTGACCTTCTCGTTGTATTCCTGCGCGGTGGAGAACATCTCCGACAGGTAGCCGATGGTGTCGAGATCCATCTGCGAAGGGCGCAGCGGCGAGAGGAACAGATCGGCGGCCAGCAGGCCGGAGCGCAGTTCGGCGCTGTCGCGGCCGGCGGTGTCGACGATCACGTAGTCGTAATGGCGATCGAGCTCCAGCAGCGTTTCCTTGATTTTGCCCGACGCGGCCACCACCGGAATGTGCGGCAGCCCCTCGACGTTCTGACGGTCGTTGTACCAGGTCATGATCGATTTCTGGTCGTCGGCATCGACGATGATCGCCGTCTTGCCTTGCTTAAGAATCAGATACCCGGCGATATTCACCGCTTTCGTCGACTTGCCGACACCGCCTTTTTGCGAGCCAATCAGAACAATCATGCTGCCATCTCTCAAGTTATTAAGCAGGTAACTTATTAAGTTAATGTGCTTATTAGGTTGATAATCAAACAGGTTAACAAGAACAACTCGCGAACAATATGCACCAACTGCGGCGGCTTGCCAAGCCAGTATGTCGTTAACTGTGCAGCTTATTTTGCTCTGGATGGCCCGGATGGGTAAGTAGGAATTCTCTGGGAAGTGGCGATGCGGAGGGGGGGTTTATTAATTTAACAGCTTAATAAGTTAGTGACTCATTAAGCTGTTGTCGACATTATTTCTTCATCATCGCCTTCAGGTTGGCGAACGGGTTGTGAGTGGCGACGCCGATATCTTTTTGCGCATCTTCACCGGCCACCACCGTCGAACCGTATTGATCGGCCTCGGTGTATTTCGAGTGTTCGTGGTCGTGGCAATACAGGCACAGCATTTCCCAGTTGCTGCCGTCTTCCGGGTTGTTGCTGTGATCGTGATCGATATGGTGCACCGTCAGCTCGCGCAGGTTGGAATAAACGAATTCGCGTGAGCAGCGCCCACACACCCAGGGGAACAGTTTCAGCGCTTTTTCGCGGTAGCCGGTTTCCAGCTTCGCATAGTTTTTGGGGATATAGGCCATGGTGGTTGTCCGTCGGGAATCAATATGCGGCCAATAATACCACAGTGCGTGCGGCTACAACGTGCGGCTCATCACCGTGACGGTTTCACCGGCGACCTGGCGTTGCTCCAGAGGGCGCCAGCCGAGTTTCTGATACAGCGTCTGCTGGTCGGGCGTATACAGATACAGTTCGCTGATGCCCTGGGTTAGGCCGTGCTCGATGCAGCGCGCGATCAGGTTGCGGGCAATGCCTTGGCCGCGGTGCTGCGGGTGGGTAAAGACTTCGCTCAGCCAGTATTGGCGCTCCGGTTTATCTGTCAATTCATACCGCGTCAAACTGGCGGTGCCGACGATCTGTTGCTGCGGCGACAGCGCCAGCAACACGACGCCTTGGCTCTCGGGCGCACAGCGTTCAGCCAGCCGCCGGCTGATGGCGTCGCGATTGCTCCACTGCGCAAAGGCGCCCCATTCCTGATGCAGTAATTCGGCCAGTTCGTCAATGCGCTGACGATGTGCAAGCAGCGGTTCGATATGCATGGTTTGCCCGTTTTTATTGTCCGTAAGAGAAGCCACTATAGCCGGGGCGATCGGTTAATGAAACGTCTCCACCGCCCAGTCGATGAACGCCCGCAGCTTGCCGCTGAGGTGGCGATTGGACGGGTAGACCACGTACATCTGCTCCGGCGGCGGCTGCCAGTCGTGCAGCAGGCTGACCAGTTCGCCGCGCTCGAGGTGCGGCTGCGCCATAAACCGATAAATCTGGATGATGCCTAATCCGGCCAGGCTCGCCGCCAGCAGCGCGTTGCCTTCATTGATGCTGACCGGGTAGCGCTGCTGGATGGCGATCTCTTTGCCGCGTTCGACATAGCGTTGCGGATGGATGCGGTCGTTGACCGGATGGCGGTAGTGCACCATCGGAAAACCCTGTTCCAGATCGCACGGGTGGCGCGGGGCGCCGTGGCGCGCCAGATAAGCCGGGGTGGCGCAGCTGACCCAGTCCAGATCGAACAGACGCCGGGCGATCAGGCTGGAGTCGGCCAATGGGCCGCTGCGGATCACGCAGTCGGCGCTGTCGCTGATCAGATCGATAACGCGATCGCCGATGCTGAGATCGATTTGGATTTGCGGGTAGCGTTCCAAAAAGCCGGGCAGCGCCGGCAACAGCAGTTGGCGAGCGGTGCCGCTGCCGGTGTCGATGCGCAGCACGCCCTGCGGAGAACTTTGCGACTCGGTCAGGCAGCCCTCCATCTGCTCCAAATCCGCCAGCCATTTCACCGTATTTTGGTAATAGCATTCGCCTTCGCGGGTGACCGACACGCTGCGAGTGGTGCGCTGAAACAGCTTGGTCTGCAGGTGATCCTCCAGATTTTGGATCAGCTTGGTGACCGTCGCTTTCGGCATGCCCAGCGAATCGGCGGCGCGGGTAAAGCCGCCGGTTTCCACCACGCGGTTAAATACCCGGATAGCGAGCAAATGATGGTCCATAGGTTCTCAACGCCATGCCCCGGCGGTGGCCGGGGCATGTTTCTGCAGATAGATAATGATTAACACTGTTTAGCGCCAATCGCGCCGGAGCGCAAGCTGAGGCCGAACACCAGCGTGGCGGAGAGGATCAGCGCGCCGCCGAACAGCATGGCGCTGCTGACGCCCTGCCAGTCCACCACCTCGCCGCCCAGCAGCGCGCCGGAGGCCAGCGCGATTTGGATGACGCACACCAACAGCGCCTGGCCGGCTTCCGGCGCCTGCGGCACCGCGGCGAACATCCAGTTGGTGGCGCACACCGGGACGGCGCCAAAGGCCAGCCCCCACACCAGCACCATCAGCGTGGCGCCGGCGAGGCCGCTGAGCAGCGGCGAAACGATCAAAATGCCCGCCAGCATGGCAGCGATCAGAATAAAGGTGGCGCGCAGGCTGTATTCCCCCAGACGCTCGCCGAGGAAAGTGCCCAGCAGGCCGATGGCGCCATAGGCCAACAGCTGCAGCGAGATCGCCGACGGGCTGAGCACGAACACCTGCTGCAGCAGGGGCCGCAGATAGGTGTAGGCGGCGAAGTGGCCGATGAACAACAGCACGATGGCGATCAGGCCGATGCGCGCCATCGGCAGGCGCAGCGGCAGCACCAGATCGCGCGGCGTGACCGGCCGGGAAGGCGGCACCGAGGTCAGCAAACGCAGCTGCGCCGCCAGTACGCCGACCGCCAATGCCGCACCGCCGAAGAAGGCGGCGCGCCAGCCAAACAGATCGCCGATCAGCGCCCCGGCCGGCACGCCGCACACCGCGCCGACCGAGATGCCGCTGAGGATCAGCGCGGTGGCGCGGCCCTGGCTGGCTTCCGGCACCAGATGGCGGCCGTAGTTGGCGGCGAACGACCAGAAACCGCCGACGCAGATGCCCAGCAGCACGCGGCCCAGCAGCATCATCGGGAAGTTGACGGCCAGCGCCGCCACCAGGTTGGACACCATCAGCAACAGCGACAGCCCCAACATCAGTAAACGCCGATCCAGACGGCCGGAAATCAGGCTCAATGCGGGGGCGGCCACCGCCGCCACGATGCCGGGCATGGTGACCATCAGCCCGGCGGTGCCGGTGCTGACGCCGAGCGAGGGGGCGATGTTGGTCAGCAGGCCGATCGGCAGAAACTCGGTGGTGACCATGACAAAACAGGCGACCGTCAGCGAGAAGATCGCCGGCCACGGGGATGATGCAGGGTTATCTTTATTATTCAGCATAATGCCGCTCGTCTCAGGTGAATGCGCAGGCCGTGCGCGGGGCACGGTGTGACCGAAGTCACAATCTACGGCAGGTGCAAGTCGCGGATAAATCCATCTGCGGTGGTTACACTGTTTCTGAGGGGGAACAATCGCGGCGGCGAGTGAAAACGCGGCTTGCGCCGCGCCGAGAGGAAAGGAATAAAACGGCATAAGGTTATGACCGAATGCCGCGTGGCGCTTACAGCCCCGGCGCTTTCCACAGCGAGGTGGTCAGGCCGTTGTCCACCAGCGTCAACTGATCGGCGTAGACCCGCCGCCAGGTTTCTTTCTGTTCCTGATACAGCGCGTGGTGGGTCATGTCCGGCTGATGCTCGCGCTCCCAGCGCACCAGGCGCTCGCCGGTTTCGGCCAGCGATTCGTACAGCCCGGCGCCGACGCCGGCGGCGATCGCGCAGCCCAGCGCGGTGGCCTCTTTCACCACCGGCACCCGCACCGTCAGCCCGGTGACGTCGCTGAGGATCTGGCTCCACAGCTTGCCCTTGGCCCCGCCGCCGGCGAACACCAGCGAACGGGCCTGCACGCCGGAGAAGGCGGCGATCTGTTCCAGATTGCAGGCGGAGACGATGGCGGCATTCTCCTCCAGCGCACGGAACAGCGTCTGTTTGTTGCAGCGCTCCGGGTCGATCGACATGTTGATGAACGACGGCGCTGCGTGATACCAGGTTTTGAAATGCATGGCGTCGGAGAAAATCGGCATCACGCCGTAGGCGCCCGGCGGTACTCTGGCCGCCATCTCTTCCAGCAGGCTGTAGGCGTCGACCCCCAGCCGCTCCGCCAGCAGTTTTTCTTCCGCGCAGAAGGCGTCGCGGAACCAGCGCATGGTCAGGCCGGTAAAGAAGCTGATGGATTCCGCCTGCGCCATGCCGGGAATGACGTGGGGGTTGATGCGGATGTTCATCTCCGGATCGATGGCCGGTTCCGGCAGGTTGACGATTTGCTGCCAGAAGGTGCCGCCGAGCACCGCCGTCTGCCCGGCGCGCACGATGCCGAGCCCCAGGCTGCCGAGCTGCACGTCGCCGCCGCCCATCACCACCGGGGTGCCGCGCAGCAGCCCGCTCTCCTGCGCCGCCTGTTCGGTGACGCGCCCCAGCACGCTGCCGGTCTCTTTCACCGGCGACAGAATATCGGCGCGCAGGCCGGCCATGTCGAGCAACGCCGGCCGCCAGTCGCGGCTGGTCAGATCCAGCATGCCGGTGGTGCCGGCGTTGGAAGGATCGACCGCCAGTTCGTCGCTCAGCATGTTGGCCAGCCAGTCGCTGATCATGGTCAGCGTCGCCGCCTGGCGGTAGATGTCCGGCCGATGGTGCGCCAGCCACAACAGGCGCGGCATGGCGCTCAGTGCCAGCGTCTGGCCGGAGTGCTGGTACACCTCGCGTTCGAAGCCGTGGTTGTGCAGCTCTTTCAGCTCGCTGACTTCGTGGCTGGCGCGTGCGTCGACGTTGGCGCAGGCCCAGATCGGCACGCCGTTGCGGTCGTACAGAACGATGCCTTCACGCATCGAGCAGCAGGCCACCGCGCGGATCGCCTGAGCGCTCAAGCCTGCGCGTTGCATCGCCTGGCGGATGCACTGGCAGGCCAGCTGCCAGTTGCGGCTGAGGTCAAACTCCATCGAGCCGGGCACGCCCGGCACCGCCAGGTGTTGCCACTCCGCCTGGCCGTGCGCGATCTGGTTACCCGCCAGATCGAAGATCACCGCGCGAATGCTGCCCGTTCCTGCGTCCAGCGCCATCAAGTAGTTATCCATAGCCTATGCTCTCAGGGGGAGGAGTGTTAACTATAGATGCCGCCGCCTTACCCCGCCGGGGGAGGAGTGGGCGTCGCCGACGCGATTTGTGAGCCAGGCGGCAAAATTGCCGTTGCGGCAGGGCAATCGACGGGAATAAACCTATGGTTGGAAAGCGCCATGTTACGGCGCGCCGTTTAAACAAGGAGTTGCCATGCACGTCACATTGGTTGAGATCAACGTTAAACAAGACAAAATTGACGAATTTATCGATGTTTTCCGCGCCAATCACCTGGGCGCGATCGAAGAGCCGGGCAACCTGCGCTTCGACGTGCTGCAGGATGAACAGATCCCGACGCGGTTTTACATCTATGAAGCCTATCGCGACGAGCAGGCGGTGGCGGCGCACAAGCAGACCCCGCACTACCTGCAGTGCGTGGCGAAGCTGGAAGCGCTGATGACCGGCCCGCGCAAGAAGACCACCTTTATCGGCCTGATGCCTGAATAATCGCCGGCGTGTGCCGGTGTCCATACGCCCGGTTTGGTTGTAACCTGCAAGGCAAAGCGAATTTTCAATGGGATAAGCGGGGCGAGGATGACATTGCGCGATCGGCTGTTGGCGCTGTTGGTGGTGGTGATCTGGGGCGTGAATTTCGTGGTAATCAAGTTCGGCCTGCAGGGGATGCCGCCGTTCCTGTTGGCCGGGATGCGTTTTTTACTGGTGGCGTTGCCGGCGATCTTCTTTATCCCGCGCCCGACCATCCCGTGGAAATGGCTGTTGCTGTACGGCATGACCATGAGCTTCGCGCAGTTCGCGTTTTTGTTCGTCGCCATCAAGGT
Organism: Serratia sp. BNK-33-b; assembly: GCF_048684565.1. Taxonomy (NCBI): domain Bacteria; kingdom Pseudomonadati; phylum Pseudomonadota; class Gammaproteobacteria; order Enterobacterales; family Yersiniaceae; genus Serratia; species Serratia sp. BNK-33-b. The sequence goes on along the minus strand of NZ_JBLQTZ010000001.1, from coordinate 3,479,363 downwards.
GGGCATGCCGGCGGGGCTGGCCTCGCTGGTGTTGCAGGCGCAGGTGTTCTTCACCCTGCTGTTGGGCGTCGTGCTGATGGGAGAAAAGCTGCGGGTCAACCATTTCGTCGGCATCGCTATCGCCAGCGGCGGCATGCTGGTGCTGGCGCAGGCCAGCCTGCATAAGCCGGGCAGCGGCGCGGTCCCCCTGGCGGGCCTGCTGCTGACGCTGGCGGCGGCGTTTTCCTGGGCGCTGGGTAACCTGACCAACAAGAAGATCCTGGCCGGTTTCCCGCAGCGTAATATTTTATCGCTGGTGGTGTGGAGCGCGCCGATCCCGGTTGTGCCGTTCCTGGCCTGCAGCTGGCTGTTCGACGGCCCTGAGGTGGTGCTGAGCAGCCTGAGCCATGTGCAGGTTGGCACCTGGCTGGCGGTGGCCTATCTGGCGTTCGCCGCCACGCTGTTCGGTTATTCGGTGTGGGGCAGCCTGCTGGGGCGCTATGAAACCTGGCGCGTTGCGCCGCTGACGCTGCTGGTGCCGCTGGTCGGGCTGTTCGCCGCCTGGCTGTTGCTGGACGAAGCGTTGTCGCCGGCGCAGTTCGGCGGCGCATTGCTGGTGCTGGCCGGCATGGCGGTCAACACCTTCGGGCTGCCGCGCCGCCGGGCCGTCGCTGTGCGCTAAACCGAATAGGGTAATTCTGTTCAATACCGGGTCGGCGCGGCCCGGCACTCTGGCGCCTGTGAATATTTTCTCAGGTGTCCATCATGAATATCTACCTTTCCATGGCCGCGTTTGCGCTGGCGGCCTCCATCACTCCCGGCCCGGTCAACATCGTCGCATTGAGCGCCGGGGCGCAATTCGGCTTTGGCGCAACCCAGCGCCATGTGTTCGGCGCCACGCTGGGGTTTACCCTGTTGCTGGTGCTGCTGGGATTGGGCATGCACCAGCTGCTGATCCTGTGGCCGGGGCTGACCCGCTTGATCCAGTGGGCCGGCGTGGCCTTTCTGCTGTTTATGGCCTATCGGCTGGCGTTTGACGACGGCAGGCTGGGCAACGGCGCGGCGCAGGCGCCTTCCTGCTGGTACGGCGCGCTGATGCAATGGCTGAATCCCAAGGCATGGCTGGCGTCGGTGGCCAGCCTCGGCGCCTTTGTCGGCGATGGCGACATGCTGTTGCTATGGCAGTTCGCCGGGCTCTACTTCGTGATTTGCTATGCCTCGGTAGCTTGCTGGGCCTATGTCGGCGCGATGCTGCGCGGCCTGCTCAGGCAGGCGCGCAACGTACAACGCTTTAATCGCGCGATGGCGGCGTTGCTGGCGGCCAGCGCTTGTTATCTGTTGGCGGAGGGTTTTTGATACTGGCCGGGCGTGGCGGCCAACAGCTGTTTGAAGGTGCGCTGAAAGTGCGCCTGATCGGCAAAGCCGCTTTCGCTGGCGGCCGCGGCGATCGGCAGGCCGCTTCTCAATAACCGATGGCCGTGCTGCACGCGGCGGTTGATCAGATAGGCGTGCGGCGTCATGCCGTAACGCTGGCGGAAGGCGCGGATCAGGTAAGAAGGGGAGAGCGCGGCGGCGCGACAAATGTCGTCCAGCGTCAGCGGCTGGGTGCAGTGCGCGTCGATAAACGCCGCCGCCGCTTCCAGTCGGCTATGCGGCGGCGTCTCCGGCTGGCGGACATCGCCCAGCCCGAGCTGCAGGGCGCTGAAATACTCCACCATGGCGATCTGTTTTTCCAGCGCGCTGCACAGCGGATCCGTCAGCAGCGCATAAAGGCGATTCAGGCCGTGGAACAGCGCCGGATCGCGACTGAGCGGCTGGCTGAACGGAACAAAACGCTCGCCTTCGCCGCCGAGCAGCTCCTGCTGCAGCGCGCCGATCCAGGCGAGATCGAGATAGAACATGATGTACGACCAATTGCGGTCGGCGATCGGATTACAGGCGTGCGCCTGCTGCGGGTTGATGATCACCAGATCGCCGGCGCTAACCTGCATGCGCCGCTCGCCGTTGACATAGGTGCTGACGCCGCCGGTGATGGCACCGATGGAAAAGAATTCGTGGCTGTGCAGGCTGTAACACGCCTGGCGGCCATCCGCGATGGCGCGGGCTTCGACGAACGGCAACTGCGGATCGCGCCAGAACTGCGGCGTTTTTTCACTCATACGCTTTCCTTTTCACTGCGGCGGCATCACAGTGTTATAGCCTGAAAGCGACGAGAGGGGGAATGGCGGATGATGATTTTTAACGTGTTCGGCCGTCTGCTGGGCGTGAAGCGCATCGGGGACGAATGGCGGCTGTTCCGCGTGACGCTGCCGGAGCGCAAATATGCCCCCAGCCACGATATCGTGTTGCCGGCCGATCTGCGCGAAGAGGAGATCGCCGGCTATCTGGGGGATATCTATCACGAGGCGGCGACGCCGCAGCGGCCGGAGGTGTTTCGCGTCGAATAGCGCGGCGCGTTACTCTTCCGCGTTGCGCGCCATGAGGCGGCGCTGGTGTTCCTCGCTGGCGGCCTGGATCTCTTCCAGCACCGAGCCGACATCGGCGCGCTTCTGGATTTCGCTGAACCGGCCGCTGAGGGCGCTGTCCGGCGTCAGATTGCCTTCCTGATACAGCGCCCAAATCTCTTTGGCGTATTGGCTGTCGCGCAGTTCCGGCGCGAATTGGCCATAATATTCCGCCAAATTGTTGATATCGCGCTCGAACATGCTTTTGGCGTGATTGTTGGCGGCGGCGTCCACCACCTGCGGCAGATCGATGATCACCGGCCCGTCTTTATCCATCAGCACGTTGAATTCCGACAGGTCACCGTGCACCAGCCCGGCGCACAGCATGCGCACCGCGTAATTCATCATCAGGGCGTGATCGGCGCGCGCCTGTTCCGGCGTCAGGATGACATCGCTCAGGCGCGGCGCCACCAGACCTTCTTCGTCGGTAATCAGCTCCATCAGCAGCACGCCGTCCAGGCAGATATCCGGCTGCGGCACCCGCACCCCGGCCTTGGCCAGCAGATACAGCGCGTCCACTTCGGTGTTTTGCCAGGCTTCTTCCTGCTGCTGGCGGCCGAATTTGGAGCCTTTGCTCATGGCGCGCGCGTCGCGGCTGTTGCGCACCTTGCGCCCTTCCTGATAGTGAACGGCCTGCTTGAAGTTGCGCTTCTCGGCCTCTTTGTACACTTTGGCGCAGCGGATCTCATCGCCGCAGCGCACGATAAACACGTCGGCTTCTTTGCCGCTTTTCAACCGGCGGATGACGTCGTCGATTAACCCGTCATCCACCAGCGGCTGGAGTCGTTTTGGAATTTTCATGCAGCCTTGTACCCTATTTAGGCTCCGGTGTGAATGGCTTGCGCAGTTGATAGCGTAAGTTAGACCCGAAAGGCAAACATTAGTTTTGCCGCCGCGGCATCATTGCGCGGCGGCGGGCGTTCACAGGCTGCCTGTCGGCACCCAGACGCTGACGCTGCCGGCGTTAACCGGGAAATGGGCGCTGCCCTGGTCGTCGGTGGTGATTTCCTCCTGGCGGTTACCGAGGAAATCGCGCCAGGCGGTGTGCGCCAAATCGGCGCCCAGCGCGACCGTCTTGCCGCTCTCGCCGCCGTTGGTCAGCACCACCACGCAGCCGGGGGCCTCGGCGGTGCCGGCGCGGCTGAAGGCCACGCAGTGGCTGTCGTCGAAGTAGTCGGTTTGCGGGCCGTTGGCGAAGCGCTGGCGGGCGGCGATCAGTTTCTCCAGCTCCGGGATCGCCGGCATGTCGATCTGGTATTCGCCGCCGTCGCGCCCCTTGTCGCGGTAGCTGGCGCCATACAGGTCGGGGTAAAACACGCAGGGTACGCCCTGTTCGCGCAGCAGGATCAGCGCATAGGCCAGCGGTTTGAACCAGGGTTCCACCGGCGCTTCCAGCGATTGCAGCGGCTGGGTATCGTGGTTGGCGACCAGCGTCACCGCGTGGGCCGGATCGGCGGCGGTCAGGGTATCGGTGAAGATCTGCGCCATGTCGAAGCCGTCGCCCTGTTTCGACGCCTGATGAAACTTCAGGTGCAGCGCCACGTCGAACAGCATCACCTTGCCGTCCACCAACTCGATATATTGTTGCAGCGCGCCGAGATCGTGCGACCAGTATTCGGCAACGATAAACAGGTCGCGCTGCGCGCTGCCGCGCACGTGATCCGCCCACTCTTTGAAGAACCAGGCGGGAATGTGTTTGGCGGCGTCAAGGCGGAAGCCGTCGCACGGCAGCGTGTCCAGCAGCCAGCGCGCCCAGTATTTGAGCTCCTCCGTCACCGCGGCGTTGCGGAACTCCACGTCGGCGCCCATCAGGTAGTCGTAGTTGCCTTTCTCGTCGTCGACCTGATCGTTCCAGCCGTCGTCGCCGTAGTCGTTGGCGATTTTAAACACCCCTTTGTCGTCCGGCTGCTCAACATAGTCGACGCCGCTGAAGCATTTGTAATCCCAGATAAACTCGGAATGCACGCCCTGGCGACCGGGAAAGGTGAAGCGGGTGTAGGCCAGCGCGTCGAAGCCCTGGTCGTCGATATCGTTGCGGTTGTTGGCGTCCACCTTGAACACGTGTACCCGTTCTTTTTCGTCCGCGCCGAGCTTGTGGTTGAACACCACGTCGTAGATCACCCCCACGCCGTGTTCGCGCAGCGTAGTGGCGGCATGTTCCAGCGCCGCCTTGTCGCCGTATTTGGTGGCCACGCTGCCTTTCTGGTCAAATTCGCCCAGATCGAACAGATCGTAGGTGTCGTAGCCGACGGAGTAGCCGCCGGAAGCGCCCTTGCAGGCGGGGGGCAGCCACAGATCGGTGATGCCCAGTTCGGCCAGGTGCGGGGCGCGCTCGGCGGCCTCCTGCCACAGTTTGCCGCCGTCGGGGTAGTACCAGTGGAAGAATTGCAGCAGGGTGGTTTTTTTCGTCATGAGCCAGCGTCCCGGTTAGCCAGAAGGAAAGAAGCAGTTAAAGCATGGGCTACTTTTGGCAAAAGGGACAAGTTTGGCATAGGCGGCCCGAGAAGGCCGCCCGAGAGACTGCTTAACGCTGGCTGGCGTAATGAGGCGAGCGCGGGCCATAAAGAATGGCGCCGTTCTGACCTGTTGCCGACAGGAGGCGAGTGTTGGCGATGGCACCAATGTCGAACCCTTTATCGCTGATGGTATCCGCGATTTGTGAAATCGCGGCGCTGATCACCATGCCCAGCAGGCCACCGGAATTGTTGTTGCCTTCGTTGCTGGATGCGGTGGCGGTGCCGGCCCACAGCTGTTTGCCGTTGCGCAGGTCAACCAGGCGAGCGGCTACGGTAACGCGAGTTTCGCTGCTGATCACCATGTAGCTGGTACCGTATTGCGTGACATCCAGGTACAGCACGGTGTCGGCGCCGAAAATCTGGTGCAGTTTTTTCGGACTGACGGCGCGGATGTCGTTGGCGTTGGTTAGACCGTTTTGCAGGAAGGTTTCCTCCACTACAGCGACCGGCATCACATAGTAACCGGCCTCGGCCAGCGGTAAGGTTGCACTGGCGAGCACGCTGTGGCTGGCTTTGACATCCGGCGACTGATTCATCGGCGGCAAGACCAGGATCGACTTCGGCTTGCTCTCATGGAATGCCGCATAGTCATAAGGCGTTTGCTTGGCACAGCCGCTCAGCAACAGGATGGCGGTAACGCTGAGGAAAGTGAGTACACGCTTCATTTAAAGCTCCCCTTATCCTTGGCCATCAGGAAATTCATAAACGGTGCCGATTCCGGGAACAGCGTTTTTTCCGTGTTGAATTCACTCATGGCTTGTCCGTCGTTGCCGGTTTTGCTGTACAGCAGCCCCAGTTGCGCATGCAGCCCCGGCGGTACGGCTTTATCCTTGGCGCGGGATTTCTCGACGATCTCTTTCAGCGTAGCGATCTGCTGCTCAGGGCTTTGCCCATCCTGCTGGTAGTATTGATAAAGAGAAGTTTGGTAGCCATCCCAATTGTAAAGCGTTTTCGGCGCGGCGCAGCCGGCCAACAGGGTCGCTGCAAACAGCGCCCCGCCCATTTTTTTAGTTATCATCTTTCTCTGCTTCTAGTCCGTTAGTTAGCAGGGCGCCATGCGCCGTTTTCGATACCGGTAACCAGGTTATTGACGGCTTCACGCACGGCCAGATCCAGCACCTTGCCGTTAAGGGTGGAGTCGTAGCTGGCGGTGCCCCCGAAACCGATGATTTCGCGATTGGACAGTTCGTATTCACCGGCGCCCTGAGAGGAATAGACGACTTCTGAAGTCTGTACGTTCACGACGTTCAGATTGACTTTGGCGTAAGCGACCTGTGATTTACCACGGCCCAAAATACCCCACAGCTGATGATCGCCGACTTCTTTGCGGCCGAATTCGGTGACATCGCCGGTAATCACATAGTTGGCGCCTTTCAGCGTTTGTGCTTTCCCTTTAAAGCCGGCTTCAGTTTTCAACTCTTCCATGTTGGCGCGGTCCAGCACGTTGAAACGGCCAGTCTGCTGCAAATGCGTGATCAGGATAGTCTTGGACTGATTGCCCAGCCGATCGACGCCATCGGAGAAGATGCCATTCATGTAGCTGGAGCGGTTGTCGAATTTACCGACGGCGATAGGGCTGCGTGGGCCCTGATAAGTGGTGTTGTAGGAAGCCACTTTCGGCACTTCCAAAGAGCGGGAGGATTCGGTCGCACAGCCCGCCAGCAAAGTGACGGAAAGGGCGACGGAACAGACGGCGAGTGATTTTTTCATTGGCATGCGATCTCTCCATGAGCATAAAACAGCGCGGGAGCAACCCGCGCCCGATGTTTCCATAACGAGCGTTGTCGCCGTTATGGAAGCGTCGCGATCCTGCCATGAATATGTAACAAATTACAACAAGATATTGGCATTAATGCCGCTATTGACATTGTTGTAACCTATTGTAATGCAATGGATTGATATCGATTTCTTCTCTTAACCGCAGATTTTTTCACGATTGTATGTTTTTTAACTGGTTTATTGTTTTATCAACATTAAATTAATGAATTTTTATTCTGATTTTTTTGAATTAATCAGTTTACTGTATTGGGTAATGTAACGTTTTGCATCAGCTCCTCTGTTATACCGGGGTTCATGGCGGCTTGATGATCCGTTAAGGTAGTGAGAATTAGGTAACACTATCAACTAAATCTCATTTTTTATCGGTAGTTAATTGGGGATATCAATTGTGAACATCAGGGATTTCAGAGCATTGGCGCGCAGTTTGGTCAGAGAATTCGGCATGTTGAACAAGCAGAGCAACGGCTCGCGCTTTTCGCCGCTGCAGATCCATCTGATGATCGAAGTCAGCGAGCAGCCGCTGGGCGTCACCGAGCTGGCGGCCCGGCTTTGCATCGACAAGGCCAGCGCCAGCCGGGCGCTGCGCAGCCTGGTGGCCGCCGGCGTGATAGAAACGGTGGATCATCCTGATGACAAGCGGCACAACCTGCATCGGTTGAGTAAACAGGGCGGCAAGACGCTGGCCGGCATCGAGAGCGACGCCGACGGTTTTATGCAGGCGGCGCTGGCGCAGTTGGACGACGATGAGCTGGCGAGCACTACCGCGGCGATGAAAAAGATGACCGCGGCGCTGCGCAGCGCGCGCAAACAGCGCGACGCCAACCTGCGGGTGCGGCCGATCGTCGAGCGCGACGATGCGGCGATGGCGGCGATCATTCGCGACGTGTTTCGCGAGTACGGCATGGACAAAATGGAAGGGGTCAGCCTGCACGATCCGGATCTCGATCGGCTGACCGGTCTGTATCGCGACAACGGCGGCCACTACTGGGTGCTGGAGCGCGGCGGGCAGGTGGTGGGGGGCGTCGGCATGGCGCCGCTGGCCGGCGAAGAGCCCGGCTATTGCGAGTTGCAAAAACTGTTTTTCAAACCCGGCGCGCGCGGGCTGGGCATGGCGCGCCATATGGTGGTGCAGGCGCTGAAGGCGGCGCGGGCGGCGGGGTATCGCTACTGCTACCTGGAAACCACCGAACAGTTGAAAGAGGCGATCGGGTTGTACTACGCGCTGGGGTTCACGCTGTTGACGGAACGGCGCGGCAATACCGGCCACCACGGCTGCAATGTGTGCATGCTGAAAAATCTGCAGAACGACGATATGTGAGCGGTTTCAAGGTTAACGCCCGCGCCTTGTGTCACCCTGTTAACCGTTTGATAACAATCACAACGTTTTATCAGGGAGGAAACTATGTTGGGGGATCCGATGGCGCTGGTCACGCTGGTGGTCATCGCGCTATGGGCCAGCGCCCGCCTGCCGGAGTATTTGGTCGCGCTGCTGTTCTTTGCGGCGGTGATGGTATTGCAGCTGGCACCCGCCGCGGTGACCTTTTCCGGTTTCGCGTCCTCCGCATTTTGGCTGGTGCTCAGCGGCTTCGTGTTGGGCACCGCCATCCGCAGCACCGGTTTGGCGGATCGCCTGGCCAACCGACTCTTGCCGCATCTGGCCGGTTCCTGGCCCCGCCTGGTGGGCGGCGTGGTGGCGATAAGCTACGCGTTGGCGTTTGTCATGCCCTCCAACATGGGGCGAATTACGCTGCTGATGCCTATCGTCATGGCGTTGGCCAATCGCGCCGGCCTGGCGGAAGGCTCGCGCGGCCGCATCGGTTTGGCGCTGGCGGTGGGGTTCGGCACCTTCCAGCTCTCCGCCAGCATCCTGCCGGCCAACGTGCCCAATCTGGTGATGAGCGGCGCGGCGGAAAGCGCCTACGGCAGCCACTTCGCTTATCTTTCTTACCTGTTGTTGCATGCCCCGGTGCTCGGGATCGCTAAAGGCGCGCTGCTGACGCTGTGCATCTGCGGCCTGTTCCGCGCGCGGCCGCAGCCGGTGGCGGCCGAGGCGGCACAAACCCCGCTCAGCGCCGCCGAGTGGCGGCTGATCGCACTGTTGGGCATTACGGTGCTGCTGTGGATGACCGACAGCTGGCACGGCATCGCCCCCGCCTGGATCGGGTTGGCGGCAGCCTGCTTCTGCCTGTTGCCGCGCATCGGTTTTCTCAACGGCGAGCAGTTCGCCGCCGGGGTTAACGTGCGCACCTGTATCTACGTGGCGGGGATCCTGGGGCTGACCGCGCTGGTCAGCCACTCCGGTCTCGGCGATCGGCTGGGCGGTGCGCTGCTGGCGATGATGCCGGATCTGCATGGCAAACCGTTCGCTGCGTTCGGTTCGCTGGTGGGGATCACCGCGTTGCTGAATTTCGTGGTGACCGCCAACGGCGTGCCGGCGCTGTTTACTCCGCTGGCGCAGGCGTTGTCCGCGGGCAGCGGCCTGCCGCTGCTGACGGTGCTGATGACCCAGGTGATCGGCTATGCCACGCCGCTGCTGCCGTATCAGGCTTCGCCGATCGTGGTGGCGATGGGGATGGGCAAAGTGCCGGCGCGTGAAGGGTTGAAGCTGTGCCTGCTGTTGGCTGCACTCAGCTTTGCGCTGCTGGTGCCGTTGGATTATCTGTGGTTCAGGCTGCTGGGGTGGATCCCGTAAACAGCTCCGCGCCGCCGGCAAAACAATCTTCGTCCAGCGTCAGGGTGGCGATTTTATGCACCGGTCCGCGCATGCTGACCTGAAAATCGCCGCTGAAGGCGATCTGCAGTTCGCCGCCCGGCATCCGCACGCTAACCCGATCGTCGACTCGTCCCAACTTGCGCATCACGCTGGCGGCGGCGCAGCTGCTGCTGCCGGAGGCGAGGGTAAAGCCGGCGCCGCGCTCCCAGATGCCGATGCGCAGCGTCTGGCGATCGGCCACTTCCACCAGTTGTACATTGGTGCGTTTCGGGAACAGCGGATGGCGTTCAATTTGCGGTCCGAGCCGATGCACCTGCGCCAGATCCAGTTTTTCCACCGGCACCACGCAGTGCGGATTGCCCATCGACACCAGCGAAACGCTTAACGTCGCCTCCCTCAGGGGCAGCGGATAGTTCAGCGCCTCCGGCAGATCGATCAACGCCGGCAGCGCCGCCGGGCTGAAATTGGCGCGCCCCATCTCCACGGTTATCTGATGCGCGTCTTCCGCCACCTGGCAACGCACGTCGCCGCCGGCAGTGTGCACCAGAAACGGCTGATGCGCCACGCGCTTGCTGTCGAACAGATAGCGCGCGTAGATACGCAGACCGTTGCCGCTTTTCTCCGCTTCGGAGCCGTCCGGGTTGATGATGCGCAGGGTGGGATTGACGGCGTCGCCGCTGTCGATCAGCAGGCCGTCGGAACCGATGCCGTAATGCGGGTGGCACAGCAGGCGGATCTGTTCCTGGTTCAGACGTTCGGCGACCGAACGGTGGCAGACCAGGTAGTCGTTGCCCAGACCGTGATATTTGTGGAACAGCAGGGGAGTCATGGCGTTGCTCGGCTCAGCGGGAAAAGGTCGCTACAGCTTACAACAGAACGTTGGCGTTAAAGCAAACAAAAGGCGGCCTGAGCCGCCCTTTTGCACGATTGCCGATCCGGCGATTAATTGTAGATGATCGCGGTGCCGTGCAGTTTGTTGTCACCGGTGGTGGCGATGATCTGGAAAGATTTGGCGCCCGCCGCGTCGGCTTTGGCCGCCAGTTTGTTTTCCAGGCTGCTCAGGTCGGACGCGCCGCTGACGGTGACGACGCCGGCTTTTTGCAGGTCGGCGGGTTGCGCGTTAACCAGATCGGCGGCGAAGCTGCCGAAAGAGACGGAGGCCAGTGCGATGGCTGCGATGGTCATTTTCAGGTTTTTCATGGTCTTATTTCCTATCTTTGTTCTTTACGATGTTTGTTTTGTAAGGTCGTTAAATTAATTAACGATCGATAATTTAATGTTAGATGCCGGTTTGACGGATTGCAAGTATTTTTTTAATGCTCATTAATTAATTTTTTTTATACCCTGGCGTCGGGAGCCGAAATTATCGCGATCCGCTGGTTTAATACCTTGTTATTGATAGATTTCTGCGGTTCCGTGCAGCTGGTTGTTACCGCCGGCGCCGATGATGCGGAAGGATTTTGCACCGGCCTGATCGGCTTTGGCGGCCAGGCTGTTTTCCAGCGAGGTCAGATCGGATGCGCCGCTGACGGTAATGACGCCCACTTTCTGCTGGTCAGCCGGTTGGTTCTGAACCAAATCAGCGGCGAAGCTGCCGAAGGAAACGCTGGCCAGAGTGAGGGCTGCTAAGGTTAATTTTAAGTTTTTCATAATGTTAATTCCTTTCCGATAACGGTGAATAGAGGGGTTGAATCCGCTTCGCTAAATTATCTTAACGATCGATAACTAAATGCTAATCGGTTCTCGACGAGCGCGCAATATTTTTTTATAATGATCGTTAAGTTATTTGTGCTAACCCTGCCGTGGAGCGGGATAGGAGAGGAACGATGAGCATCAATGAAGCGGTCTGCGGCAAGAAAAGCCGCGGCAGACCGAAACAATTTGATCGCGATCGGGCGCTGGAAAGCGCGCTCGATCTGTTCTGGCGGCACGGTTATGAAGCCACCTCGCTGGCCGATCTGGTGGAAGTGACCGGCGCCAAGGCGCCGACGCTGTATGCGGAATTCGGCAACAAGGAAGGGATGTTCCGCGCGGCGGTGGAACGCTATTTGCAAAAATACACCACCTGCACCAACCAACTGTTGGAACAGGCGTTGCCGGTGGCCGAGATCGTCGAGGCCTACGTGCGTTCTTCCGTCGAAGTGTTTACCGACCCCGATACGCCGTCAGGTTGTTTTATGGTGTGCGCCTCCGCCGCGCTGTCGTCCGCGTCCGACGACGTCGCCCAGATGCTGCGCAAAAAACATCATGCCCAGGAAGCGGCGCTGAAAGCCTGCTTCGATCGCAAGGTGCAGCAGGGTGAACTGCTGGCGAAGACTGACACCGCGCTGCTGGCGAAGTACGTCATTTGCACCATTGAAGGCATGTCGGTGCAGGCGCGCGAAGGGGCAAGCCGCGGCGATCTGCTGCGGTTACTGGAGGCGTTGATGCTGGTGTGGCCGCGGCTCAGCCAGATTGGCAATAAGGTGTGACAACCGGCCCGGCTTTTACCGGGCCGTCTAACCCATTACTGATTGACCGGGATCACCGCGCCCTGGTACTTCTCGCGGATAAAGTCCTGAATCGGTTTGGAGTGCAGCACTTTGACCAGCGCCACGATCTCCGGCTTGTTCACGTCGGCTTTGTGCACGGTGATGATGTTGGCGTACGGGTTGTTTTCGCCGCTTTCGACCGCGATCGGATCCTTGGTCGGATTCAGCCCGGCGTCGATGGCGTAGTTGGCGTTGATCACCACCGCGTCGCCTTCGTTGTTGTTATACATCTGCGGCAGCAGCGCGCCTTCAACGTTGGCCTGGAACTTCAGGTGTTTCGGGTTTTCCACCACGTCGGTGATGCGCGCGTCCACTTTGCTCACCCCCGGCTTCAGCTTGATCACGCCTTCCCGTTCAAAAATAGACAGGATGCGGCCTTCTTCCGCCACCGCGTCGCGCATGATGATTTTGCCGTTTTCCGGCAGATCTTTCAGGCTATTGTACTTCTTCGAGTAGATACCGATAGGCTCAATATGGATCGCGCCGGCGCTGACGAAGTCGTAGCTCTTGTCGTCGGCGTGGTCTTTCAGCACCGAGTTCAGGTAAGGCACGTGCTGGAAATAGTTGGCGTCAATGTCATGGCTGGCCAGCGCAGTGTTCGGCAGGATGTAGTCCTGGAAGCGCTTGATTTGCAGATCGATGCCTTCCTTCGCCAGTATCGGTTTAGCCTGTTCGAGGATCTCGGCGTGCGGCACGTTGGAGGCGCCGACCACCAGCTTGGTCGCCGCGGCGGCGCCAAAAGAAGCCAGAGTGGCGACGGAGGCGAAAGCCAGCATCAGTAGGTGCTTTTTCATCATCGTTTTCCTTGGTTAATTAACGTTTATCGAGCGTTCTTGTCAGGGTGTCGCCAATGAACTGAATGACGAAAACGATCAGCAGGATCGTCAGCGTCGCCACCAGCGTCACGTCACTGTGGTTGCGTTGGAAGCCTTCCAGATAGGCCAGGTTGCCCAGTCCGCCGGCGCCGATCACCCCGGCCATCGCGGTGTAGCTCACCAGCGCGATCAGGGTGACGGTGATGCCGGAAACCAGCGCCGGCGAGCTTTCCGGCAGCAATACGCGGAAAATCAGGGTGCGGTTTTTGGCGCCCATCGAGCGCGCCGCTTCGATCACTCCTTTGTCGACCTCGCGCAGCGCGATCTCCACCAGCCGGGCATAGAACGGCGCCGCGCCGACGATCAGCGCCGGCAGGGCCGCATCTGCGCCGAGAATGGTGCCGATAAGCGACTTGGTGAACGGGATCAGCAGCACGATCAGAATGATGAACGGAATGGAGCGGAAGACGTTGACCAACACGGAGATCAGCGAGTAGACCGCCCGGTTCTGCAACAGCTGGCCCTTCGAGGTTAAAAACAGCAGCACGCCGAGCACGATGCCCAGCACCAGCGTGGCCAAACCGGCGATGCCGGTCATGTACAGCGTTTCCCAGGTGGCGTCCCACAGTTGGTCCAGACGCAGGTGGGGGAACAGGGATTCAATCATGTTGGATAACCTCGACGGCGATGTTTCTTTCGTTCAGCAGGTTGAGCATGTCGGCGACTTGTTGTTCATTGCCTTCGGCGTGGATGTACAGTTCGCCGAACGAACCGTTGAGGGTGTGGCTGATCTTGCCGTGCAGAATGTTGACGGTCAGGGCGTAGCGCCGGATCACTTCAGAGATCACCGCCTGATGGGTTTGCACGCCGACGAAGGTCAGCTTGAAAATCGCCCCCGGCAAGTGGGCGGTGAGCTGCGGGTTGAAGCTCTCTTCGGTGTCCGCATACTGCGACACCTGTTTGACGAACTGTCGGGTGATCGGCTGCTGCGGCCGGGTGAACACGTCAAGCACCGGGCCTTCTTCGACGATGCGGCCGTTTTCCATCACCGCCACGCGGTGGCAGATTTTGCGCACCACGTGCATCTCGTGGGTGATTAGCACGATGGTCAATTTTAGCTGACGGTTGATGTCCAACAGCAGGTCGAGAATGGCGTCGGTGGTCTGCGGATCGAGCGCCGAGGTGGCCTCGTCGCACAGCAGCACGCTCGGGTTATTGGCCAGCGCGCGGGCGATGCCGACGCGCTGCTTTTGGCCGCCGCTGAGCTGCGACGGGTAGGCGTTTTCGCGCCCCTGCAGGCCGACCAGCGCGATCAGTTCCGCCACGCGCGGCGCAATCTGCGCCTTGGGCACGCCGGCGATCTGCATGGAAAACGCGATGTTCTGGCTGACGGTGCGCGACCACAGCAGGTTGAAGTGCTGAAACACCATGCTGATTTTCAGGCGCGCCTGGCGCAGATGGCTGCCTTTGGCGCGGGCGATATCAAAACCGCCCACGTCAATGCGGCCGCTGGTGGGCGTTTCCAGGCCGTTGAGCAGGCGGATGAGGGTGCTTTTGCCGGCGCCGCTGTAGCCGATGATGCCGTAAATTTGCCCGGCCTCTACCGCCAGGCTGACGTTGTCTACCGCCACGACGCGGCCCTGTGTGCTGTCAAAAGTTTTGCAAACGTTCGAAAGAACGATCATAGCGAAGCGGATCCTTATCGATACATCACAGCATTCCGTCCAGAGCGCGGTGCGCCGGACAGAGATCGTTCGGCTTTTCGGCTGACGGAACCTCTGTTGCGGGTGAATACCGGGCAATCCTACCGAGGGTTTATAGTGACAGGAAGAATGTAAAATCTATTACTTATTCTGATTTGATATATAAGGCAGCGGGGGAGGCGGGGGAAGAAACCGGCCGCAGGGCGGCCGGCGGAGGGCTAGCGTTTTTCCAGCTTCATGTGCAGCAGCGGGAACGGGTTGCCCTGGCCGTCGAGCGGCGAGCGGCCGGTGATGACAAACCCGTAGTGGCGGTAGAAGCCGCTGGCCTGCGGATTTTGCTCGTTCACGTCCAGCTGCAGCTCATCGTGCAGCGTTTCCGCGTGGGTCAGCAGCGCTTTGCCCACCCCTTTGCCGCGCTGATCCGCGTCGATAAACAACATCTCCACCTTGTTGCCGTTCAGGCCGATAAAGCCGCAGGGATGCCCCGGGCGTTCTTCGGCCACCCAAACGTTGACCGCCGGCAGGTAGTCGTTCAGCACCAACGGGAACAGCTGCGTGATGTTGTCTTCGGTTAAAAAATGGTGGGTGGCGCGCACCGAACGCAGCCAGATATCTGCCAATTGCGCGTTGTCTTCCGCCGCGCGTGCTCTGATGGTAATCATCGAACTCTCTGCTATCTAAGTTGAAGGAAAAGAAACTAGATAGAGGTTTTGTGGGGTTAGTGCCGAATTAACGTGGGTTAACGCCCTGCAAAGCGCCTCTGCAGTGGATCGAATAGGCCCGCTTTGTTGCAAGCGGTATAACAACTGTAATTCAGTAAGTTAATGCTTTCAACCGCCGCAGGGCGCAATGAGGCGCTCGCCGCGTGTTACACTGGCCGCTGAATGAGCAAGAGGGCGGCAGGATGGAAGCGGTACGCGCAGCGATAGAGAAACAGGTGCTCAGCCTGACCTGGCTGGCGCTCGGCGGCGTCGATTTTGAGAATCCGCCCGGCGATCCGGGGCTGTTCGGCCCGCAGTCTGTCATCTGGCAGGTACATCGCGATTTCACGCCGATGCTGTGCGGCGGCGTCAGCGCCTTGCTGCTGCAAATGCTGCACCCGCTGGCGCTGGCCGGCGTATGGGATCACTCCAATTTTCGCGACGATATGATCGGCCGCCTGCGCCGCACCAGCCAGTTCGTGTCGGTCACCACCTTCGGCCCGACCGCCGAGGCGGAGCGGCTGATCGCCAAAGTCAAAGCCATCCATCTGCGGGTAACCGGCGTCGGCGGCGACGGCACGCCTTATGCCGCCAGCGATCCGGCGCTGCTGACCTGGGTGCACGTGGCGGAGAGCAGCCGCTTTCTGGCCAGCCACCTGCGCTACCGTAACCCCCATCTTTCCCGCGATTTGCAGGATCAATACTATCGTGAAGCGGCGCGCGTGGCCGCCGCGCTGGGAGCCACTGAAATACCTCAGTCCTGCGCGGAGGTCGAAGAATACCTGCAGGCGATGCGGCCGCAGCTGGTGTGCGATGAACGCACCCAAGAGGTGGCGCGCATTCTGCTGAAGGCGCCGGCGCCGAGCGCGTTGGCGCGCCCGCTCGGCGGGGTGGTGATGCAGGCGGGCATCGATCTGTTGCCCGACTGGGCGCAGCGGCAGTTCGGTTTTCATCCGGGCGCGCTGCGGCGGCGGCTGGTGCGAACGGGCGCCGCCGGTTTGGGCAAGGTGCTGGGCGCGTCGATGCGCAACGGTTCCTATCAGCGCGCGGTGCGGCGCATCACTCGGCCGTCATGAGCCGCAGCCGCTATAATTAGCCTTTGTTTATCTTCGTTTACGGCCGTTTTTGAGACTTTTACGGGTGATCCGGCCAGTAATGCGTTTTACACTTGGGGCAAAGCCACATTCCATTTTTGGCGCGCAGCCGATTCTGCCGCGCCCTGACCCTATTGAGGTGATATGAACGAGTCATACGTACTTGCTGAAGTCAGCAATGAGAACCAGACGCTGGTCGCGGTGGTTCAGCAAGATCACCGGGCAGCCTATTTTTACATCTATCCCGCCGAAGCCTACAGCGATCGCTATCAGGTGCGCGCCTGCTGGCTGCGCAACCTGGCCGCCGCGCCGCTGCAGGAGGATCGCGCCGCGTTGGAACAAGGGCAGCCGCCGATGCTGGCGGCGGAGTTTTGCCGCAACCTGGAAGGGGAAGCGCCGCTGAACCCGGAAGGGCTGATGGTGGTGTGGAGCGAAAGCGACGACGGCGCGGCCCTGTGGTATTACGGCCAACTGCTGGCGGTGATCCCCGGCTGGAGCCTGTATATCGACCATTCGGTGTGCTATTCGGCCAGCTGCATCAAGGAGAGCCCACTGGCCTATCCGCTCGGTTCGGCCTCGACCAACACGCAATATGCGCAGGCGGAAAGCACCCGGCAGTTTTGGCGCAGCTGGCAGCGTGAAGAGGGCAATCCGTGGCCGAAGATGCAGCGCGATTTTCAGGCGCGCTATGAGCAGCATTTCGGCCCTTCGGTAAAATATTACGCCATCGATCAGGGCAAGTGGCCGCCGATGGCCATCACTCAGCACGAGCGCGACGGCATCTATTACTTCCTCACCATGGGGGTCAGCATCCGGCCGATGCCGTGGGTGGAGATCCTGTTCAACGACGAGGCTTCGCGCTATCGCCGCATGGAGATGGCGATCGCCATCGACAGCCAATACATGACCGAAGACAACGCGGTGCAGATGGCCAGCGCGCTGGCCGGTTTCGCGCACGCGCCGTGGGCGCGGTTGACCTGGATCGGCGAAGGGCACACGCTGGAGTCCGACGTGGCGCCGTTGGGCTACGAAGGCTATATTTTATCGTCGTCCTTCTATCCGCATCACGCGCACCTGGCGTTGCCGCAGCAGTACGGCGACCCGGTGAACCTGTTTTGGGCCAGCCCGGTGTTTACCGCCGAGCGTCAGCTGGCGCACGCCACGCCGAACGGTGGGCACGATCTGGTGAACCGGCTGCGCGAGCAGGGCGTTGACCACATTTTCCGCCCGCGCCAGCCGGTGTGCTGACGCCATTTATCTTCTCTTCGGGAGCCGCCATGACCACCGCGCTGTTGATTATCGATGTGCAGGAAGGGTTGTTTACGCCGCCGCCGGCGGATGCCGCGGGCACCGTTGCGCGCATCAATCAGTTGAGCGAGCGCGCCCGCCGGGCGGGCGTGCCGGTGATCGTGATTCAGCACCACACGCCGGACGACGAACTGCCGCACGGCAGCGCCGCCTGGCAAGTGCTCGCGGCGCTGAAGGTGGCGCCGGGCGACCATCGGGTGGATAAAACCACGCCGGACTCGTTCCTGCGCACCTCGCTCGGCGCGTTGCTGATCGCCAACGGCGTATCGCAGCTGGTGGTTTGCGGCTACTCCACGCCGTTTTGCATCGATACCACGGTGCGCAGCGCCGCGGCGCGCGGCTATCCGGTGACGCTGGCGGCGGATGCGCACACCTGCCACGACAAATCCTATGCCGACGGTTTGCTGATCCGCATCCACCATAACGAGACGCTGTCGAATATCGACAGCTTCGGCGTGCCGATCCGCGCCGTGCCCGCGGCGGACATCGTGTTCTGAGTACGGAAAACGGGGGCCAACGCCCCCGTTCGTTATTTCAGGCCCGCTCGTCGCGCCGCCACCTTGGCCAGCGCCGCCCAGTCCAGATCCGCATCCCCCTGCGCCATCGCGTCGAGGAAGTTGTCTTTCAGCACCCCGGCGAACGGCATCGGCGTATGGCTGTCGGCGCCGGCGGCCAGCGCCAGCCCGACGTCTTTCAACCCCAGCGCCAGCCGGAATCCGGCGGGTGAATACTTCTCTGCGGCGATCAGCGCGCCATAGCCCTGATAGGCCGGGGCGGCGAAGACGGTGCCGCTCAGCATCTGCAGGTAGTCGGCGCCGGACACGCCATAGTTGCGCACCAACGCGCTGCCTTCCGCCATTGCTTCAATGGCGCTGGCCAGCGTAAAGTTGGTGGCGATTTTGACCACGTTGGCCTGCGCCGGATCGGCGCCGAAGTGCCAGGTTTTCTGGCCGAGGGCATCGAACAGCGGCTGCGCTTGCTTCAGCCGCTCGCTATCGCCGGCCGCCAGAATATTCAGTTTGCCGGCGGCCGCCACATCGACCCGTCCCAGCACCGGCGCGGCGAGATAACCGATGCCGTGCTCCTCATGCAGCGTCGTCAAACGTTTGGCGAGTTCGACCGAGATAGTCGCCATATTGATATGCAGCGCGCCCGGTTTCATCCGTTGCAGCAATCCGCTGTCCACCACCACCTGCTGCGTGGCGGCATCGTCGGCCAGCATGGTGATCAGCACGTCGGCATCGGCCAACTGTTCCGGCCGTTCGACCTGCCGCGCGCCGGCGCTCACCAGCGGCTGCGCCGCCTGCGGCGAGCGGTTCCATACCGTTAAGGCGAAGCCCGCCTGCAACAGGTTGGCCGCCATGGCGCTGCCCATCCCACCCAGTCCGGCAAATCCGATCTTCATCATGCGCTCCTTTTTCAGGTTGAAGGTTTTACCCTAGCGCGCCAGGCCAGGAACGCAAATGCCGGAGTGTAACGCCGTCTTACGCGCCGGCGGCGGGCTATTGACGCGCTGCCGCGGCGGGTATACCTTGATGGCATGAATATATCGATGCACTCCACCCACAATCAGTCATGGTGGCGCCTCTTCTGAGGCGGCACGAGTATTCACATCTCTTTTTAATGCCGCCGGTTTGGCGGCATTATTTTTTGTGGCGTTGATCCGGCGGTCTACAGACCTTCAGGAGCACTGCCATGAGCTACACCATTCTTACCGGCGATCGCGCCACCGGCCCACTGCATTTAGGCCACTTCGTCGGCTCGCTGCGCCAGCGCGTCGCACTGCAGCACCAGCATAACCAAACGGTGATGGTGGCGGATCTGCAGGGCCTGACCGACAACGGCAACAACCCGCAAAAAATCAGCGCCAACGTGCTCAACGTCGTGGCCGACTATCTGGCGGTTGGCATCGATCCGCACAAGACCACGATCTGCCTGCAGTCGGCGCTGCCGGCGTTGGCCGAGCTGACGATGTACTACCTTAATCTGGTCAGCGTGGCGCGGCTGGAACGCAACCCGACGGTGAAAAACGAAATCGCCGAGAAGGATTTCGCCCGCAGCCTGCCGGCCGGTTTTCTGATCTATCCGGTCAGCCAGGCGGCGGACATCACCGCCTTCGGCGCCACCCACGTGCCGGTCGGCGAGGATCAACTGCCGATGCTGGAGCAAACCAACGAGATCGTGCGGCGCTTCAACCACATCGTCGGCCAACCGATATTAACGGAGTGCCAGCCGCTGTTAAGCAACGTCGGGCGTCTGCCGGGGCTGGACGGGCAGGGCAAAATGTCGAAATCGCGCGGCAACGCCATCCCGCTTGGCGCCGGCGCCGACGAGGTGCACAAGGCGGTGATGAGCATGTTCACCGATCCCGGCCATCTCAACGTCAGCGATCCCGGCCGGGTGGAGGGCAACATGGTGTTCACCTATCTGGACGCCTTCTGCGAAGACGCCGCGCTGGTGGCGGAACTGAAGGCGCACTACCGCCGCGGCGGGTTGGGGGACGTGAAGATCAAACGGCTGCTGGAGGATTATCTGCAGAGCCTGCTCGAACCGATCCGCACCCGCCGCGCCGAATTCATCGCTGATAAAGGCGAGCTGACGCGCATCCTGCAGCACGGCACCCTCCGCGCGCATCAGGTCAGCCAGCGGACGCTGCAGCAGGTCAAGGCGGCGCTGGGGCTGGACTTCTTCACCCTGGCGTGAGGCGTACACCGGGGCGGCACGCGTCACGCCCCGGCCATAAAACCATCATCCCACTGTCATAAACTTATCCGTTAATAGGTGCCCATAATGATTAGCCACTGAAACCAGAGAAATCATATGGCTCAGGCACTGTTAAAATTGGCGCAGCACGAGTTCCCAGGGCAGCACGCCGCCGCATCCCGCAAAGTGTTATCGGTAAAGGGGCTCGGCAAAGCTTACAAAGCGCAGCAGCGCGTGCTGGATGACATCAATTTCGATCTGCACGCCGGCGAATTCGTGGCGGTGATCGGCCGCTCCGGCGCGGGCAAGTCCACGCTGTTGCATACCCTCAACGGCACCATTCCTTCCAGCTGCGGCGAGATGCTGCACTTCGAAGACGATGGCGTGGCGCAGGATATCGCCCAGCTTGCCGGCCGCCAGATGCGCCAGTGGCGCGCGCGCTGCGGCATGATCTTCCAGGACTTCTGCCTGGTGCCGCGGCTGGACGTGATGACCAACGTGTTGCTGGGCCGCCTGAGCCACACCTCCACCCTGAAATCCTTCTTCAAACTGTTCGATGACGCCGACCGCGCTCGCGCCATCGAGCTGTTGCAGTGGCTCAACATGCTGCCGCACGCGCTGCAGCGCGCCGAGCACCTCTCCGGCGGTCAGATGCAGCGCGTCGCTATCTGCCGCGCGCTGATGCAAAACCCGCAAATCCTGCTGGCCGATGAGCCGGTGGCGTCGCTCGATCCGAAAAACACCCGCCGCATCATGGACGCGCTGCAGAAAATCAGCGAAGACGGCATCGCGGTGATGGTGAACCTGCACTCGGTCGAACTGGTGAAAGAGTATTGCTCGCGGGTGATCGGCATCGCCCACGGGAAGATCGTGTTTGACGGGCATCCTTCGCAACTGAACGAACGGATCCTGCACCAGCTGTATGGCGAAGAAGCCAATCAGATCCATTGAAGCACTTTTGACCTTTACCCTTTACACACAAGGCACACCTGATGAAAAAAGTATTGAGTCTGACCACCCTGATGGCCGGCGCGATGATGGTATTTAATGCTGCCGCAGCGGATGCGCCGAAAGAGCTGAACCTGGGCATTCTCGGCGGCCAGAACGCCACCCAGCAGATCGGCGATAACCAGTGCGTGAAGCAGTTCCTGGATAAAGAGTTGAACGTCGATACCAAGCTGCGCAACTCGTCCGACTATTCCGGCGTGATCCAGGGCCTGCTGGGCGGCAAGATTGACCTGGTGCTGAGCATGTCGCCGTCGTCGTTCGCCTCGGTCTACATCAAGGATCCGAAAGCGGTGGACATCGTCGGCATTGCGGTCGACGACGTTGACCAGTCGCGCGGCTACCACTCGGTGGTGGTGGTGAAGGCCGGCAGCCCGTACCAGAAACTGGAAGACTTGAAAGGCAAGGCCATCGGCTTCGCCGATCCGGATTCGACCTCCGGCTTCCTGATCCCGAACCAGGCGTTTAAAAAGCTGTTCGGCGGCACGGTCGACAATAAATACAACAACACCTTCTCCAGCGTCACCTTCTCCGGCGGCCACGAGCAGGACATCCTCGGCGTGCTGAACGGCCAGTTCGAAGGCGCGGTGACCTGGGCGTCGATGATTGGCGACTACAACACCGGCTACACCAGCGGCGCGTTCACCCGCATGATCCGCATGGATCACCCGGACCTGATGAAGCAGATCCGCATCATTTGGCAGTCGCCGCTGATCCCGAACGGCCCGATCCTGGTGAGCAACTCGCTGCCGGCCGACTTCAAGGCCAAAGTGGTCACCGCCATCAAGAAGCTGGATAAAGACGATCACGCGTGCTTTATCAAAGCGATGGGCGGCAAACAGCACATCGGCGACACTACCCTGGCGGAATACCAGACCATCATCGATATGAAGCGCGAGCTGACCAAAGGCGACCGTTAATTCCCGGCTGCCTCGGCCGTTCGAATGAAGGGGTTCAGCATGCTGAACCCCTTGTTCCATCAAGATGGAAGACCTGCTTTGAATACCGATTTCGCACACTATTACCAACGGATCCGCAGCAAGCAAAAGCGCGAAGCGCTGTTGTGGTCGCTCGGGCTGGTGGTGCTGTACCTGGGCGCCGGCAACCTCGCCGAGTTCAACCTGCACACCGTCTGGGTGTCTATTCCGCACTTCTTCGACTATCTGGCCGAAACCGTGCCGACGTTGCACTGGAACCTGCTGTTCGCCGACGGGCGCACCGAAGGCTCGCTGGCTTACTGGGGCTATCGCCTGAACATTCAGCTGCCGCTGATCTGGGAGACCCTGCAGCTGGCGCTGGCGGCGACCATTTTCTCGGTGCTGGTGGCGACCGTGCTGGCGTTTCTGGCCGCCGGCAATACCTATACCCCCGCCTCGGTGCGGCTGGCGATCCGCACGCTGGTGGCGTTCTTGCGCACCATGCCGGAGCTGGCGTGGGCGGTGATGTTCGTGATGGCGTTCGGCATCGGCGCCATTCCCGGCTTCCTGGCGCTGGCGCTGCACACCATCGGCAGCCTGACCAAGCTGTTCTACGAATCGATCGAAACCGCCTCCAACAAACCGGTGCGTGGGCTGGCGGCCTGCGGCGCTACGCCGCTGCAGCGCATGCGCTTTGGCCTGTGGCCGCAGGTGAAGCCGGTGTTTCTCTCCTACAGCTTCATGCGGCTGGAGATCAACTTCCGTCAGTCGACCATTTTGGGGCTGGTGGGGGCGGGCGGCATCGGCCAGGAGCTGATGACCAACATTAAACTCGACCGTTACGATCAGGTCAGCATGACGCTGCTGCTGATCATCGTGGTGGTTTCCGTGCTCGACTACGTGTCGGGCGAGCTGCGCAAGCGCGTGGTGGAGGGGGCAAAATGACAGCGGGCACTCCGGCGTCGGCGGAAACGCTGCGCCAGCTAAAACAGCAGCATCCGGCGATCTTCGCGCAGCAGGGGCGCTACCTGCGCACCGTCGGCCTGATCGCCTTGGCGATCGTGCTGTACTACGTGTTCTTCTTCCTGGTCTTCGGCATTAGCTGGCCGCAGTTTATCAACGGCTGCCAGCAGCTGGGGCGCTATTTCCTGCGCATGTTCGTCTGGCACGACTTCGCCAACTGGCCGTTCATGTACTACTTCCAGCAGATCGGCATCACCATCGCCATCGTGTTCGCCGGCACCATCACCGCGTCGCTGATCGCGCTGCCGCTGTCGTTCTTCGCCGCGCGCAACGTGATGTCGACGCCGCTGCTGCGGCCGATTTCGGTGCTGGTGCGCCGCTTGCTGGACGTGCTGCGCGGCATCGACATGGCGATCTGGGGGCTGATCTTCGTGCGCGCCGTCGGCATGGGGCCGCTCGCCGGGGTGTTGGCTATCGTGATGCAGGACGTCGGGCTGTTGGGCAAACTGTACGCCGAAGGCCATGAGGCGGTGGACAAGTCCCCCAGCCGCGGCCTGACGGCGGTGGGCGCCAACGGGTTGCAGAAGCACCGCTACGGCATTTTCACCCAGTCGTTCCCCACCTTCCTGGCGCTCAGCCTGTATCAGATCGAGTCCAACACCCGCTCTGCGGCGGTGCTGGGCTTCGTCGGCGCCGGCGGCATCGGCCTGGTGTACGCGGAGAACATGCGGCTGTGGAACTGGGACGTGGTGATGTTCATCACTCTGATCCTGGTGGTGGTGGTGATGATCATGGACAAGGTCTCGTCAATGCTGCGCAACAAGTACATCATCGGCGAAGACATCCCGCTGTATCAGCAAAAAAGCCAAATCGATTGAGAAACCCCTTGCCGATCCCTATACTGCCGCACATTCAAGGTGTGCGGCCATACCCGTCATACTTGGAGCTGCCTCTTTGTTGGCTGCATTTGCGCGCCCCGGTCACATAGTTAACTATGCTCCGGGGCTTACAAATTTGCCGCCGCGATGCAACTCCAATTATTTTGGGTATGGGGCATTTTTTTACAATGCGCACGTCCCCGTTAGACAAATAAGGCAATGCAATCCCATGATGAACAACGACGTGCTGCGCAGCGTGCGCTATATGCTGAGCATTAACAACGCCAAAATGGTCGAGATTATCAAACTGGACGATTTCGAGGTGGCGGTGTCGGCGATGGACGCTTACGTGATCAAAGAAGGCGAGCCGGGCTACGAGAAGTGCCCGGACGAAGTGATGGCGCACTTCCTCAACGGCCTGGTGTTCTTCAAGCGCGGCAAGGACGACAAGTTCCCGGCGCCGGCGGTTGAACTGCCGATCACCAACAACCTGGTGCTGAAAAAGCTGCGCGTGGCGTTCGAGCTGAAAGACACCGACATGCACCAGATTTTCACCGCGGTGGACTTCCGCATCTCCAAGCCGGAGTTGAGCGCGCTGTTCCGTAAAGAGGGCACCAAGAACTACCGCCCGTGCGGCGATCAGATGCTGCGCTACTTCCTCAAAGGGCTGGCGCAGCGCATTCGCGGCGAGTAACGCGCAGCGTTCACCGAACATCAGGCGCAATCGCAAGGTTGCGCCTTTTTTATTGCCCCTCTCCCGCCCGCCGTTGTTGTACTGGCCCTCAGCCATCCGCCATTGATGGTGGGCGTGCCGCCCGTCCGGTTACTTTCTCAGGGTTCGTTCAATTCAATGTCGATTGAAACGTAAAATCCAGAGGAGTAGTTCAATGGCTCAAATGTCAAAAGAAGATCCGCAGTTTAACGCCGCTCAGGTCAATGACGGCGGCGAATTCGCTGAATATACCCCTGAACAGTTCGGCGCCGTAGGCGATGGCCTGGCTGACGATCGAGATGCCGTCAGCGCCATGTTCGCTAAAGTGGCGATTGACGCCGCTAACTCGATGAAAAAACGCCAGGTCAGAATGGCGAATGTCTATCGGTTGACGTTGGGTTCGGCTTGGCAGCCTCTGCAGATCCCTAGCAACTGCCATATTTATGGCGGTGGTGAAATTCACTTGGATGACGATACGCCTCAAATCAACATTTTTAATACCGTTGAACAGTCGAATTTCATCGTGGAAGATCTGAGGATCACGAGAAAGGTGACTCAGAAAGATGCAGATCCTATTTGGTGGTATGCCACTCGCGCGTGTACCGGCATGGCTTTCACCCGTTGTGAACACTTCACCGTGAGAAATTGTGTCATCAGTATGCATACTGATGCTTTGGGCCTTTCTGACTGTACGTCAGTTACCCTTGAGAACAATTTACTTAAAGATTTGGGAGAGGAACCTATCGCAGTTCGTGGCGGCCGCCATATTACGATCCAGAATAACGCGCTGACGAATCACCAGGGTGACGGGATCTTGCTGAAAACGGGCGTGAACCGAGATGCTTATGACATCTTGATTGTGAACAATCATATTCATGATGGACATAAACCCGCTAAACCCGCTGGGGCCGGGCATACGCAAAGAGGGGGTGGGGTGACATTGAATAATGAAGTGACCGGCACGCCTCATTCATTCACTAACCTGACCGTTGCCAATAACCATATTGTTAATACCAGCTATGGCATCTCGCTGGGTGGAATCAGTGACATTAATATCTCTAATAACTATATCAAAACGATTGAAAGGTTCGGCATTCAGATCGACTATTCCTTAGTAAATAACCCCACCAAAATCCCTACGAATAATTCACGAATTATTGGGAATCACGTTGAAGATACCGTTGAGAATGGCATCGACTATCACGGCAATAACGATATTTCTGTCGCGGAGTCCGTTATCGCAGATAACTTTTTAAATTACTGTGGTAACTCCACGACGTCGGCCTTCAATGGCATTGCCGCAACGGAGGCGACCCTCTCAGGCAATATTATCAATAACTGTAAGGTCGCTCTGTTCGCCAATAGCTGCGTGATGACCGGCAACAAGATAACCAACTCCGGATGGACCAGCAGCCAGGTATGGATCAAGCTCTATGGCGACCGTACGGTGTTTTCCGGCAACCGGGTAACGGACTCTGATTTTGGCTATATCCGCTTTTTGAATGGGAAAAACGCCATTATTGAAGGGAATGTGATTAAGCTTGCTGCGCCTGCTCGGGCGCTGGAGTTAGGCGGGGCATTTGACGAAACGACCCTCATTGGCAAGAACGCCTGGGATTGCGCTTTTAAACCGATTCTCTCTACGATTGCAGGGGTAACGGGCAATCAACTCATTCAGTATTCCTTCCCGAATGAAGGCGTGCCCCACATTACCCCTCAGATGTTCGGCGCGAAGGGCGATTGGAATGATACAGCTGGCGTTGGTACGGATGATACGCAGGCGTTTAAACAGGCTATAGCTTATGCGATTAGCCAAGGCTGCAAGAAGCTCTATGTTCCTGCCGGCAACTATTACATTACAGATACCTTAAATTTAGGGGGAGAAAACTACACCGGAGATAAAGGCATTGCGATAGAGGGTGAAAATTGGATTAGTACGAAATTCTTCTTTAAGCCGACGTCTAATGATCATGCATGTTTTGAGTCGAAAGGCGGTTCCGGGATCCATACCAACAGATATATCAGCGATGTGACGATTACGCCGGCCAAGGGCGCGTTATATACGGGCACCGGCTATCGGATCAATGGTTCCTGTTTCATGCGGCATGAAAGATTGCTGATTATGAAGTTTTTTGTGAACTTACACCTGTTGAACGGCTATGCCGGCGCGTTTACCGAGTTCGTCAGTTTTCACTCTTGCCGGTTCCACCGTGGCTTGTCGAACATCTTGATGGAAAGCAATGGCGGGGATAGCTCCTTCCACGGCGTGGGGTTCCATGAAATTCAATGTCAGATCAAGGTCTCCGGCAACCCGGGCGATGGTGGCACAAATACGGATGCCGGCGTGGGGCTGGAGTTGAGAGGAAACGCCAACAGCGTAACGTGGTACAACGGTTTCTGCTATATCCACCTGTTCGGCGGCGTCGGCGCTACGGCGATCAAACTCACCCGAACCAACACCGATAACATCCTGGGGCAGTTTACTTGCGAAGGTGAAACCATTCTTCAGAGTGATGGAAGCACCTTTGAATGTCGGGGCGGTTTCTATAACGTGGGTAATACCACTTACAATGTGGCTGCAGAACCGGTAAACGGCATCGCGGCGGCATTTGTGTTTGATAACATGCTGAGCAATACGACAAGATTCGCCAACGCGGCAATCGCCGATATGGCTCCTAGGCAACTTCCGTGGTCCTTGGCGGACAGGGCCAGCCATGGCGCTTATCCGGCCATTTTCCATGGTATCAAGGACGGCTCCGATAACCTGTTCTATGCCGCCAAAGGAGGGAGTATCAGCTACCATTATTTTGGCGGCATTTCTCCAGGCAATAACCTTCAGGGGTTTGAACCGGGCGTCAGGTTGGCTCAGGACGGGGCTTCTTTAATTAGTTTTTCACCTAAGTTTACGCTTGGCGCTAATAACAATACGACCAGCAGCGGCGTATCCATCTCCCCGGCGGATTTTTCGCCGCAGAAGGATATCGCGACCGCCTTAGGACAACCCTCATTTAAATGGAGCGGGTTGTACACCAAGCAGTTAACGGTTGCGGATAATGGCATCTATCCGGCCGGTAACGGCGCTTATCCTATTGGTGGGCCGAATAACCAATTCTCCTCCGGCCACATAAAAGTGTTGAATATTTATGATTCAGCGAACGTGAACGGAGATCCTGTAGGTGTCAGAGTTGCTGTCCCCGCTTCGGCCGTTGCGCCCGGTAAAATAGGCCAATGGTCGGCAGACTCCACGTTCTTTTATATTTGCACGGCGGCCAATACCTGGAGAAGGGTAGCGCTCACCACATGGTAGGTACTGAGCTTGCGGCTGACGGTTGACCTATCCCCATCGACCTCCGGGGCGGCGAGTGTCGTCGCCCCGGTTTTTTCTCTGCGCCATCCCGCCATTGCACTCTTTTTGTTCCCCGCTGCGCGCCGCTGGTGCAGCCCGTTCGCCGCCGTCGTCATAAGTTTTAATTATAATTTATTGAAATCATGAGATTAAAAACTGGCACGCCGGTTGCTCTGTTGAATCCCATCTTGTGTACCAGATGGAATTCAGTCGATGAGCGAACCTGTTGAAGCGTGCGGTTTTACCCTCAGTGAATGGCAGCACCATTATCAAACCCGTCCGGCGGGCGAGCGCCTCGCCTGCGTCAGTGCGACGATCGAAACGTTGGTCGCCGGCCTGAACCCGGACGATAACGCCTGGCTGTATCTCGCCACGCCGGCGCAGCGCGAGCAGCAGTATCAACAGCTGGCGCAACGGCTGGCGGCGGTCGCCGGCGATCTCAGCCGCCTGCCGCTGTTCGGCGTGCCCTTCGCCATCAAAGACAATATCGACGTCGGCGGCTGGCCGACCAGCGCCGCCTGCCCGGCGTTCACCTACCAGGCCGCGGCGGACGCTACCGTGGTCGCCCACCTGCGCGCCGCCGGGGCGATCGCCCTCGGTAAAACCAACCTCGACCAGTTCGCTACCGGGTTGGTGGGCACCCGCTCACCTTATGGCGCGGTGGTCAACAGCTTCGACAGCCGCTACGTCAGCGGCGGTTCCAGTTCCGGCTCCGCCTCGGTGGTGGCGCGCGGCCTGGTGCCGTTTGCGCTGGGCACCGACACCGCCGGTTCGGGACGCGTGCCCGCCGGGTTCAACAACATCGTCGGGCTGAAGCCGACCAAGGGGCGGTTATCCAACCGCGGCGTGGTGCCGGCCTGCCGGTTGAACGATACGGTGTCGGTCTTCGCGCTGACGGTGGCCGACGCCGCGCAGGTGGCGGAACTGGCGAGCGGCTTTGACGCGGCAGACCCGTATTCCCGCCCCGATCCGCATACCGCGCCGGCGGATATCCCCGCCGCGCCGCGTTTCGCCGTTCCCGCCCAGCTGGAGTTTTTCGGCGACGTGCAGGCCGAGCGGGCGTTTCACCAGGCGCTGGCGCAGCTGCAGGCGGGCGGCGCCACGCTGGAACCCCTCGATTTCGCGCCGTTTCGCACTCTGGCGGAACAGCTGTATTACGGCCCCTGGGTGGCGGAGCGCACGGTAGCCATTGAGCAGGTGCTGGAAGCGAACCCGCAGGCCATCGATCCGGTGGTGCGCGGCATCGTCGGCAACGGCCTCGGCTACAGCGCCTGCGACGCCTACAAGGCGGAATACCTGCGCGCCGAGCTGGCGCGGCAAATCGCCCAGCGGCTGGCGCCGTTCGACGCGCTGGTGGTGCCGACCGCGCCCACTATCCGCACTCTGGCGGAGATGGCGCAGGAGCCGGTGCTGTTCAACTCGCAATTCGGCACTTACACCAATTTCACCAACCTGGCCGATCTGAGCGCGCTGGCGCTGCCGGGGCCGCTGCGCGAAGACGGTCTGCCGGCGGGCATCACTCTGATTGCGCCCGCCTGGCATGACCGGGCGCTGGCGGCGTTTGGCCTGCGCTGGCAACGGCAAAGCGCCTTGCCGCTCGGGGCCATCGGCCGGGCATTGCCGCCGCAGCCTGTGCCTGCGCCGTCCACAGGGCATGTGCGTCTGGCGGTAGTGGGCGCTCACCTCAGCGGCATGCCGCTCAACGTCCAACTGACGCAGCGCGATGCGGTGCGGGTGGAACAAACCGTCACCGCTCCCTGTTACCGCCTGTACGCGTTGGCCGATACCGAGCCGCCGAAGCCGGGGCTGGCGCGCGCGGCGCAGGGGGCGGCGATCCGCGTTGAGCTGTGGGACATCCCGCTGGCCCGTTTCGGCGAGTTTGTGGCGGAAATTCCGGCGCCATTGGGCATCGGCACGCTGCTGCTGGCGGACGGCCGACGGGTGAAGGGGTTTATCTGCGAAGCCTGGGCGCTGGAAGGCGCCACGGATATCACTGAGTTTGGCGGCTGGCGTGATTATCTCGCCAGCGTTGAGGGGGCATGAACATGTTTACTACCGTACTGATCGCTAACCGCGGCGAAATCGCCTGCCGCGCCATTCGCACCCTGAAACGCCTGGGCGTAACCAGCGTGGCGGTCTACTCCGACGCCGACCGCAATGCGCCGCACGTCGCCGAAGCCGACAGGGCGGTGGCGCTCGGCGGCGACAAGGCCGCCGACAGCTACCTGCGCATCGACAAGATCCTCGCGGCGGCCGCCGCCACCGGCGCGCAGGCGATCTACCCCGGCTACGGCTTTTTGTCCGAGAGCGCCGAGTTTGCCGATGCCTGCGAAGCGGCGGGCATCGCCTTTATCGGCCCGACGGCGGCGCAGATGCGCGAGTTCGGCCTCAAGCACCGGGCGCGCGAGCTGGCGGCGTTGGCCGGGGTACCGATGACGCCGGGCACCGGCTTGCTGGAGAGCGTTGAGCAGGCGGTCTCGGCCGCCGCGCGCATCGGCTACCCGGTGATGCTGAAAAGCACCGCCGGCGGCGGCGGCATCGGTCTGACGCGCTGTGACGACGAGGCGGCGCTGCGCGACGCGTACGACAGCGTCAAACGGCTGGGAGAGCAGTTCTTCCGCGACGCCGGCGCCTTTATCGAACGCTTCGTCGATCGGGCGCGCCACGTCGAGGTGCAGATTTTCGGCGACGGCCAGGGGCGGGTGGCGGCGCTCGGCGAGCGCGACTGTTCGCTGCAGCGGCGCAACCAAAAGGTGGTGGAGGAAACCCCGGCGCCGCACCTGCCGGCGGCGACTCGCCAGGCGCTGCATCGGGCGGCGGTGGCGCTGGGCGAGTCGGTGAATTACCGCAGCGCCGGCACCGTAGAGTTTATCTATGACGCCGCGCGCGACGAGTTTTACTTTCTGGAAGTGAACACCCGCTTACAGGTCGAGCACCCGGTCACCGAAATGGTCACCGGCCTGGATCTGATCGCATGCATGCTGCAGGTGGCGGCGGGCGACGCGCTGGATTGGGCGGCGCTGCAACGCGCGCCGCAGGGCGCGGCGATCGAAGTGCGTCTCTACGCCGAAGATCCGCTGAAAAACTTCCAGCCCAGCCCTGGCGTGCTGACCGAGGTGCATTTCCCTGACGACGTGCGCCTCGACGGTTGGG
The DNA here is from genome assembly GCF_048684565.1 of Serratia sp. BNK-33-b. Taxonomy (NCBI): domain Bacteria; kingdom Pseudomonadati; phylum Pseudomonadota; class Gammaproteobacteria; order Enterobacterales; family Yersiniaceae; genus Serratia; species Serratia sp. BNK-33-b. The sequence continues at coordinate 3,448,043 of NZ_JBLQTZ010000001.1, read as the reverse complement.
TGGCGACCGGCAGCGAAGTGTCGGCGTTTTACGACCCGATGATCGCCAAGCTGATCGTGCACGGCGCCGATCGGGCGCAGGCGCTGGAAAAATTGCGTGTGGCGCTGGCGGCGACCCGTTTGCACGGCATCGCCACCAACCTCGACTATCTGCGGCAGGTGATCGCCACGCCGCAATTTCAGCGCGGCGACGTCTGGACGCGCCTGCTGGACGATGTGCGTTTCCAGCCGCACTGCCTCGAAGTGCTGCAACCCGGCACCTACAGCAGCGTGCAGGATTATCCCGGCCGCCTCGGCTATTGGGACATCGGCGTGCCGCCGTCCGGCCCGATGGACGACTTCGCGTTTCGACTGGCCAACCGCATCGTCGGCAACCACCCGGCGGCGGCCGGGCTGGAGTTTACCCTGCAGGGGCCGACGCTGCGCTTTCACTGCGACGCCACCATCGCGCTGACGGGCGCGAGCTGCCCGGCCGAACTGGATGGCGAGGCGGTTGCGTATTGGCGGCCGATCGCGGTGCGGGCCGGGCAGGTATTGACGCTGGGGCGCGCCACACACGGCTGCCGCACCTATCTGGCGGTACGCAACGGCTTTGACGTGCCGGTGTATCTCGGCAGCCGCTCCACCTTCGCGCTGGGCCAGTTCGGCGGCCACGCCGGGCGCACCTTGCGCGTGGCGGACATGCTGGCGATCGCCCAACCGGCGCTGGCGGCCAGCACCACGCCGGCGCCGATCGCCGCGCCGCAGGCGATGGACGACAGCCTGATCCCGCACTACGGCGACCAGTGGCACATCGGCGTGCTGTACGGGCCGCACGGCGCGCCGGACTTTTTCACCGCTGAATCGATAGAGGCCTTCTTCGCCACCGACTGGCAGGTGCATTACAACTCCAACCGCCTCGGCGTGCGCCTGGCGGGGCCGAAGCCCGAGTGGGCGCGGGAGGACGGCGGCGAGGCCGGTTTGCATCCTTCCAACGTGCACGACTGCGAGTACGCCATCGGCGCCATCAACTTCACCGGCGACTTCCCGGTGATCCTGACCCGCGACGGGCCGAGCCTTGGCGGCTTCGTCTGCCCGGTGACCATCGCCAAGGCCGAACTGTGGAAAGTGGGGCAGGTGAAGCCGGGCGACCGCATCCGTTTCCATCCGATCGGCTTCCGGCAGGCGCAGACGCTGGAGCAGGCGCAGCTCGGCAGCATCGAAGCGCTGGCGGCGGTGAAGGCCATCACCCTGCCGCCGCCGGATCTGGCCCCGGCGGAGACCGTTTCCGCCGCGGTGCTGGCGGCGCTGCCGGCGGCGGACGGGCGCCCGGCGGTGGCGTATCGCCAGGCGGGGGACGGCTACATCCTGATGGAGTACGGCGACAACGTGCTCGATCTGGCGCTGCGGCTGCGCATTCATCTGCTGATGCAGTCGCTGCGTGAGGAGGCGATACCGGGCGTGGCGGAGCTGGCGCCGGGCGTGCGTTCGCTGCAGATCCGCTACGACAGCCGGCTGATAAGCCAGGCCGACCTGCTGCAGCGCCTGCTGGCGCGCGAACGGGCGCTGGGGGACGTCAGCCGCCTGAAGGTGCCGACGCGCACCGTCTGGCTGCCGATGGCGTTCGAGGATTCGGCCACGCTGGGGGCGGTGGATCGCTATCAGCAGACGGTGCGCGCCTCGGCGCCCTGGCTGCCGAACAACGTCGATTTCATTCAGCGCATCAACGGTCTGAGCCAACGCGAGCAGGTGCGCGACATTCTGTTCGACGCCAGCTACCTGATCCTCGGGCTGGGAGACGTCTACCTCGGCGCGCCCTGCGCGGTGCCGCTCGATCCGCGCCATCGCCTGCTGAGCTCCAAATATAACCCGGCGCGCACCCACACCGCCGAAGGGACGGTCGGCATCGGCGGCATGTACATGTGCATCTACGGCATGGACTCGCCGGGCGGTTACCAGCTGGTCGGGCGCACGCTGCCGATCTGGAACAAGTTTCTCAAAAACCCGCAGTTCACCGCCGGTGAACCCTGGCTGCTGCGCTTCTTCGATCAGGTGCGCTTCTATCCGGTCAGCGAGCAAGAGTTGGACGAGCAGCGCGAAGCGTTCCGTGAAGGGCGCATGCAGGTGCGCATCGAAGAGAGCGAGTTCGACTTCGCCGCCTACACCCGTTTCCTGGCCGACAACGCCGAGGCGATCGCCGACTTCCAGCATCGCCAGCAACAGGCGTTCAGCGCCGAAGTGGCGCGCTGGCGCAGCGATGACGACGAGGCCGAGGCGCAGCTGTTGCCGCCGGAGGAAGAAGACGCCATCGACGGCGATCTGGTCAGCGCCGATCTGAACGGCAGCGTGTGGAAGATCCTGGTGGAACCGGGGCAGGCGGTGGCGGCCGGGCAGCCGCTGATCGTGGTCGAGGCGATGAAAATGGAGCTGGCGGTCACCGCGCCGCGCGCCGGGATCGTTAAACGCATCAGCTGCCGGCAGGGGCGGCCGGTCGGGCCGGGCGACGCCCTGCTGTGGCTGGAAAAGGCGGTCTGAACGGAGGAGCGATGATGCAAATCACCAACGGAGAGCACAAGGCGCGCCCGGAGGGGCTGGCGGAGCGCATTTATCTGCAGCTCAAGGCCGACATCTTCGAGTTTCGCCTGCTGCCGGGCGATCGCTTCAGCGAAAGCGACGTGGCGCAGCGCATGGCGGCCAGCCGCACGCCGGTGCGTCAGGCGCTGTTTCGGCTGGAGCGCGAAGGCTATGTCGAGGTGCTGTTTCGCAGCGGCTGGCAGGTGCGGCCGTTCGACTTCGCCTACTTCGAAGAGCTGTACGACCTGCGCATCGTGCTGGAACAAGAGGCGGTGAAACGGCTGTGCGAACGCCCGGCCGGGGAAACGCCGGACGCGCTGGCGGCGCTGAGCCATTTTTGGACCGCAGCGCCGCGTCTGGCGGACGGCAAGGCGGTGTCGCAGCACGATGAGCAGTTTCATCAGGCGTTGGTGGCCGCGGCGGGCAACGGCGAAATGGCGCGCATTCACCGCGAACTGACCGAAAAGATCCGCATCATTCGCCGGCTGGATTTCACCCAGCAGGCGCGGGTGGACGCCACCTACCGCGAGCACGCCGCCATTTTGCAGGCGATCCTGCGGCGGCAAAGCGGGGCGGCGCAAACGCTGCTCGGCGAGCACATCGCCGTCAGCAAGGCAGAGGTACGAAAAATAACGCTGCACATGTTGCACCAGGCGCGGGCTCAGCAGCCTGCGCGCTCGGCGCAACAATTTTGATTTCACACACATCGGGAGTTTGAACTATGCAACGTCGTCGTTTTATCAAAGCTTTTGCGCTGTCCGCCGCCGCGATCGGCATGGGCCTGGCCTGGAGCGCGCAGGCCGCCGACACCATCAAGGTCGGCATTCTGAGTTCGCTCTCCGGCACCATGGCGATTTCCGAGACGCCGCTGAAGGATGTGGCGCTGATGACCATCGACGAGATCAACGCCAAAGGCGGGGTGCTCGGCAAAAAGCTGGAGCCGGTGGTGGTGGATCCGGCCTCCAACTGGCCGCTGTTCGCCGAAAAGGCGCGCCAGCTGCTGAGCCAGGACAAGGTGGCGGCGGTGTTCGGCTGCTGGACCTCGGTGTCGCGCAAGTCGGTGCTGCCGGTGTTTGAGGAGCTGAACGGACTGCTGTTCTACCCGGTGCAATACGAAGGCGAAGAGATGTCGCCGAACGTGTTCTACACCGGCGCGGCGCCGAACCAGCAGGCGATCCCGGCGGTGGAATACCTGCTGAGCGAGGATGGCGGCGGCGCCAAGCGCTTCTTCCTGCTGGGCACCGATTACGTCTATCCGCGCACCACCAACAAGATCCTGCGCGCCTTCCTGCACAGCAAAGGCGTGCAGGACAAGGATATCGAAGAGGTCTATACGCCGTTCGGCTACAGCGATTACCAGACCATCGTCGCCAACATCAAGAAATTCGCCGCCGGCGGCAACACCGCGGTGATCTCCACCATCAACGGCGATTCCAACGTGCCGTTCTACAAAGAACTCGCCAACCAGGGCGTCAAGGCCACCGACGTGCCGGTGATCGCCTTCTCGGTCGGCGAGGAAGAGCTGCGCGGCATCGACACCAAACCGCTGGTGGGCAACCTGGCGGCCTGGAACTACTTCGAATCGCTGGATAACCCGACCAACAAACAGTTTGTCAGCCAGTGGAAAGCCTACGCCAAGGCGCACAATCTGCCGAATTACGCCACCGCGGTGACCAACGATCCGATGGAAGCCACCTACGTCGGCCTCCACATGTGGGCGCAGGCGGTGGAAAAGGCCGGCACTACCGACGTCGATAAGGTGCGCGCCGCGATGGCCGGGCAAACCTTCGCCGCGCCGTCGGGCTACACGCTGACCATGGACAAGACCAATCACCACCTGCACAAACCGGTGATGATTGGCGAGATCGAGGGCAACGGGCAGTTCAACGTGGTGTGGCAGACCGAAGCGCCGGTGCGCGCGCAGCCGTGGAGTCCCTATATCGCCGGCAACGACAAAAAACCGGATTACCCGGTGAAAGGCGGCAAGTAACGTCACTCAGCGCCGGCGCGGCTCGACGCGCGCCGGCCCAACAGAAGAGGCAGCTGATGCAATCTCCGTTTTTATCCTCTCTGCGCGCCGGGCTGTGGCTGTTGTGCGCCTGGCCCCTGCTGGCGCAGGCCGGGCCGGCCGATGAGTTCGCGGCGGCCAATCGCGCGCAGCAGGCCAAACTGCTGCAGGCGTGGGCGGCCGAGCCGGACGCCGCGCGCCTGCCGTTGCTGCAGGGGCTGCAGCAGGAAACCGTGGCGATCGACGAGGCGAAGCGCGCCTTTATCCGCCAGGGCTATCGCTATCTGCCGCTTGAAGGTGAGGCGGCCCCGGTTGGCGAGCCGAAGAAGGTGTGGCTGAACAACCGGCTGCGCATTCTGATCGCCAATGCGTTGTCGGCGCAGCGGCTGGTCAGCGCGGACGCGGCGGTGCGGCTGCAGGCGGCGACCGCGCTGCAGCGCGAAGCGCAGGGCGAGCAGCTGCCGCTGTTGACCCGGCGGCTGGCGCAGGAGAAAGACCCGCAGGTGCGCGACGCGCTGAGCATTGCGCTGGCGAACCTGCAATTGGCCGACGCCAGCCCGCAGGTGCGTTTCAATGCGGTGCGGCTGCTGGGGGAATCGGGCGAGCCGGAAACCCGCGCGCGGCTGCAGGCGTTGACCGATGCGGCCAATGAGCCGGACGCCGCGGTGCGCGCCGAGGCGCAACGCAGCCTGCAGCGCGTGCAGCACCGCCTGATGATCGGCGATCTGCTCGGCCAGGCGTTCAGCGGCCTGTCGCTCGGTTCGATCCTGCTGCTGGCGGCGCTCGGCCTGGCGATCACCTACGGCCTGCTCGGCGTCATCAATATGGCGCACGGCGAAATGCTGATGCTCGGCGCCTATTCGGCCTATCTGGTGCAGGGGGTGTTTCAGCAATTTGCGCCGCAGTGGCTGGCGCTCTATCCGCTGGCGGCGCTGCCGGTGGCGTTCGCCATCACCGCCGGGATCGGCATGGCGCTTGAGCGTACGGTGATCCGCCACCTGTACGGCCGGCCGCTGGAAACCCTGCTGGCCACCTGGGGCATCAGCCTGGTGCTGATCCAACTGGTGCGGGTGCTGTTCGGCGCGCAGAACGTCGAGGTCGCCAACCCGGCGTGGCTGTCGGGCGGCGTGCAGCTGTTGCCGAACCTGGTGTTGCCGTGGAACCGCATCGCGGTGATCGCGTTCGTGCTGCTGGTGCTGGCGTTGACCTGGCTGCTGCTGAACAAGACCCGGCTCGGCATGAACGTGCGCGCGGTGACGCAAAACCGCGCGATGGCGGCCTGCTGCGGCGTGCCCACCGGGCGGGTGGACATGCTGGCCTTCGGGTTGGGATCCGGCATCGCCGGGCTCGGCGGGGTGGCGCTGTCGCAGTTGGGTAACGTCGGGCCGGAGCTGGGGCAAGGTTACATCATCGATTCGTTCCTGGTGGTGGTGCTCGGCGGCGTCGGCCAGCTGGCGGGGACGGTGGCGGCGGCCTTCGGCCTCGGCATCGTCAACAAGATCCTCGAGCCGCAGATCGGCGCCGTGTTGGGCAAGATCCTGATCCTGGTGCTGATCGTTCTGTTTATTCAAAAGCGTCCGCAGGGGCTGTTCGCCCTTAAGGGCAGGGTGATTGACTGATGAGCCAACCATTGACCGTAACCGGCGTGCAGAAAGCGCCCCGGCTGGCGTTGAGCATCGGCGGGCTGGCGTTGCTGGCGCTGCTGGTCATGCCGTTCATGACGCTGTTGCCGGCGGGTCATCCGCTGGCGGTGTCCACCTATACCCTGACGCTGGCGGGCAAGATCCTGTGCTACGCGGTGGTGGCGGTGGCGCTCGATCTGGTGTGGGGCTATGCCGGGCTGCTGTCGCTCGGCCACGGGCTGTTCTTCGCGCTCGGCGGCTACGCCATGGGCATGTACCTGATGCGGCAGGCGGCGGGCGACGGGCTGCCGGCGTTTATGGCGTTCCTCTCCTGGAATGAGCTGCCGTGGTTCTGGAGCGGCACCCAGCATTTCGCCTGGGCGCTGTGCCTGATCGTGCTGGTGCCGGGCCTGTTGGCTTTCCTGTTCGGCTACTTCGCCTTTCGCTCGAAAATCAAAGGGGTGTATTTCTCGATCATGACCCAGGCGCTGACCTATGCCGGCATGCTGCTGTTCTTTCGCAACGAGACCGGTTTCGGCGGCAATAACGGCTTTACCGGTTTCACCACGCTGCTCGGCTTTCCCATCACCGCCGCCGGCACGCGGGTGGCGCTGTTCCTGGCGACGGTGCTGCTGCTGGCCGCCAGCCTGGCCATCGGCTTTGTGCTGGCGCGCAGCAAGTTCGGCCGGGTGCTGACCGCGGTGCGCGATGCGGAAAACCGCCTGACCTTCTGCGGCTACGATCCGAAGGGCTTCAAGCTGTTCGTCTGGACGCTGTCGGCGGTGCTGTGCGGGCTGGCCGGCGCGCTCTATGTGCCGCAGGTCGGCATCATCAACCCCGGCGAAATGTCGCCGACCAACTCGATCGAGGCCGCCATTTGGGTCGCCCTCGGCGGGCGCGGCACCCTGGTGGGGCCGCTGCTCGGCGCCGGCATCGTCAACGGCGCCAAGAGCTGGTTCACCATGGCCATTCCCGAATACTGGCAGTTTTTCCTCGGCCTGATGTTTATCGTCGTCACGCTGTTTCTCCCGAAAGGAGTGATTGGCCTGCTGCGTCGGAGGAAAAGCTCATGAAGGCGATGCAAGTGACCGACGAACTGTTTACCCACCCGCTGCCGGCGGATAAATACCGGCAGCAAACCGATCCGGTGCTGCAGCTCGACAATGTCAACGTCAGCTTCGACGGTTTTCGCGCGCTGACCGATCTGTCGCTGCGCATTGGCGTCGGTGAACTGCGCTGCGTGATCGGCCCCAACGGCGCCGGCAAGACCACGCTGATGGATGTGATCACCGGTAAGACCCGGCCGGACAGCGGCAGGGTGTTTTACGATCAGACCGTCGATCTGACCCGGCTGGCGCCGATGCAGATCGCCCACGCCGGCATCGGCCGCAAGTTTCAAAAACCGACGGTGTTCGAGGCGCTGACGGTGTTCGAAAATCTGGAGATCGCCCAGAAAACCCGTAAGTCGGTGTGGGCCTGCCTGCGCGCCCGCCTGAGCAGCGAACAGCGCGACCGCATCGACGAGATGCTGAAGACCCTGCGGCTGGGGCATGAACGCCACCGGCCCGCCGGGCTGCTGTCCCACGGGCAGAAACAGTTTCTCGAGATCGGCATGCTGCTGGTGCAGGAGCCGCACCTGCTGCTGCTCGACGAGCCGGCGGCCGGCATGACCGACGCCGAAACCGACTACACCGCCGAACTGTTCCGCGAGCTGGCGGGCAAGCATTCGCTGATGGTGGTGGAGCACGATATGGGGTTTGTGGAGACCATCGCCGATCGCGTGACGGTGCTGCATCAGGGGCAGGTGCTGGCGGAAGGATCGCTGGCGCAGGTGCAGGCCGATGAGCGAGTTATTGAGGTATATCTGGGGCGCTGAGGAGGCGTAATCATGCTGCAGGTAGAGGAATTGAATCAATATTACGGCGGCAGCCACATTCTGCGCGGCCTGTCGTTCGAGGCGCGCATCGGCGAGGTGACCTGCCTGCTGGGGCGCAACGGCGTGGGCAAGACCACGCTGCTGAAATGCCTGATGGGGCTGGTCCCGGCGCGCAGCGGCAGCGTCCGTTGGCGGGGCGAAGCCATCACCGGTAAAAAGCCGCATCAGCGGGTGCAGGCGGGCATCGCCTATGTGCCGCAGGGGCGGGAAATTTTCCCGCGCCTGACGGTGGAGGAAAATCTGCTGATGGGGCTGGCGCGTTTTTCCGGCGCCGACGCGCGCGCGGTGCCGGATCCGATCTATGAACTGTTTCCGGTGCTGCGGCAAATGAAGGATCGGCGCGGCGGCGATCTCTCTGGCGGGCAGCAACAGCAGCTGGCGATCGGCCGGGCGCTGGCCTGCCGGCCGCAGCTGTTGATCCTCGACGAACCGACGGAAGGGATCCAGCCTTCGGTGATCAAGGAGATCGGCGCGGTGATCAAACAGCTGGCGGCGCGGGGCGATATGGCGATCCTGCTGGTGGAGCAGTTCTATGACTTCGCCGCCGATCTGGCGGACAGCTATCTGGTGATGTCGCGCGGCAGCATCGTGCAGCGCGGCGCCGGCAGCAATATGGAACAGGACGGCGTCCGCGGGCTGGTGGCGATTTAACGTTGGGTCAGCTGAAAAAGGATTGGCTGAGCGGATCGCGGGAATGATGCAGCACTCTGATGATATTCACCTCCCGCCTGTGCTGTCGAAAATAAATCAGGTGGTTGGCGACGGGCAATACCCATAGGCCGGGGCCGATTGCATCGATGTTTTTGCCGAGTTGGTGGTGGCTAAGGTTATCGAAAGCCTGATGCAGGCGGCGCAGATAATCTTCGGCCACCTGCAAGCCAAAGTGCGCCAACCCGTAAAAATAGATCTCTTCCATATCGTCCAACGCTTTTGGACGAACGGTTACTCTCCTGCGCATCCTTTTGCTTTGCCCCGTATTCTTTCCATGAACACATCACGATCCCATTCGACGGCTTCGCCGCTGTTCTCTCCTTCGGCGATCAAGCGCCTAAGCTCTTCCAGTTTTGAGGCGGCGGTACGTTCGCGCAAAGTGCGCACGGATTCGCGGATGACTTCGCTGGGCGTTCGGTAATCGCCGCTGGCCACCAGGTCTTCGACGAAGCTACGCAGTTCGTCACCCAGATCTACCGTTAGTGTTCTGCCCATTGTTCCTCCTCACTTTCGGCTATGCTGCGTCATTGTAAGATTAGTTCTTACATTGTGCACGTCAAACTATCAGGATCTCAATAGCGGTCCCGTCATGAGGACGGGAGCCACCCGTTTATTCATTAAGGATAACCATGAACGAAATCACTGTGTCACGCCTCGGTTGCATCGTCCTGTCTCTGTTTCCGGCCCTGTGGGGGCTGTTTAGCCTGTTGAACAATACGGCGGATTTCGCCGGCACCGCGCGCAATGCGGTGGGGCCGCTGCTCGCCATGCAGGATACTTATCAAACGCCGGGGCTGATGTGGCGCGCGATCCGCGCCGACTGGGCCTGCATGTTGGGGTTGGCGGTCATCACTACGCTGGAAGCGCTGGCCGGCCTATTCGCGGCCGCGGGCGTGGCGCTGATGATCGGGCGATTGAAAGGCCCTTATGCCGCCTTCGCCAAGGGCAAAGCCTGGGCGATGCTGGGGGCGCTTTGCGCAATTGCGGTGTGGGGCGTCGGTTTTATGGTGGTCGCCGGCGACTGGTTCATGGCCTGGCAGGCCAAGAAGGATCCGCTGGCGGTGCAGCTGGGGGCGCTGATCTACCTGGCGCCCAATGCGTTTGCCTTGCTGTTCCTGATGCTGCAGCGGGAGCCGCGCTAAACGACGGCGGAGCGGGGCGCGGTTACAGCGCCTTGCTCATATACCAGATGCCTATCGAGCCCTGGGCGCTGGTGTAGCAGGTCTCGCCACAAATGCTCAATCCCTGACGCTGATAAAAACGTTGGGCGCGGGTGTTGCGTTGCAGCACCTCCAGCCACAGCGTTTTTTGCCGGCGCTCGATGGCCCGCAGCTGCACCTGTTCGTACAGGCGCTGGCCATAGCCATTGCCGGCATGGCCCGGCAGGAAATAGATTTTCTGCAGCTCTGCGCCGCGGGTTTGCGTTGGCGCCAGCAGGCTGTCGACGTTGAGCCGCGCATAGCCGACGAGGGCGTCATTCTCATAGGCCAACAGCCAGCACACGTCGGGATCGCGCAGCGTCCGTTCCAGTGCGGAGACGGAAAAATCCTCCGCCAGAAAGGCTTCCAGCTCGTGCGGGTAGCGCCACAGCTCACCGAAGTGGGCGCGATAGGTGCGGATGCCGATATCGCGCACCAGGGTTAAATCTTCCAGCAATGCCTGACGAACGGTGAACATCAGTGCCCCTTTGAGTAAGAAAAATTACAGCCGTTGTTCCAGATGCCGGTGAGGCACCATCGCCTGATGCAGAATGGCGAGAACGGTGATGCCGGCAGGGCGGTTGCGGTAGTAGATCCTATGGCTGGCGTAAGGAAAACTGCGTATCTCTTCGCCCAGATCGTGGAAGTGAGCTTTACCCGCTTCCGGCATATCTGCCAAATGATGCATGACCTCTCTCAACTGCTCAAGATAGCGGCGAGATTGCGCTTGGCCCCAGTGCTCGATGGTGAAATGACGAATAGCCAGCAGATCTTGTTGGGCCTGCGGGGTGAGGCGAAACGCGGGCATCTCAGTCTGTTTCATCGGTGAGCAGACGGTTGAAGAAGGCATCGCCGTCTACCGCCTTACCGGCGTCTTCCTCGGCGGTAGCCTGCGCGATTTTTTGCTGCAGTGCGCTTAATTTGAGATCTTCCAGCGCCTGGTAATCTTCTACAGACATGACGACGGCGACCGGTTTGCCGTTGCGATTGATTTGCACCGGTTCACGCTGCGCCTTGAGCAGCAAATCGCCGAATTGGGTTTTGGCCTCGTTCGCGGTGAGTGCGTACATTTAATCGCTCCAGTTAATTAAATCGTTCGATTTAACCATTATACGGCGCGATGAAAAAATCACCAATGCTATTCCGGCGGGCAGGTTTCGTTGGACAGATGCCGCGGCGTTTCACGCCGAAAACCGAGGCCGATGATGCGGCCGAACAGGCGCGGCAGCCAGCGGCTGTTGCCGACGCGGGCGATCAGGCGCGAGCCGCCCGCCGCGCGGCGTTCGCCCGGTTTGCGCTGGCTCATTTTGATCTGCAGAAACTGGATGGCCCGGGTGGGAAATTCGCGCCGGCGCTGCACGCTCAGCAGATGCTTCAGCTGCAGCCGATGCTGGCGCAGCGGCGGGATCAGAGCGTTGGCGGCGGCCACCGCGTCCTGAATCGCCAGGTTGACGCCCACGCCGCCGATCGGCGACATGGCGTGCGCGGCGTCGCCGATGCACAGCACCCCCGGTTTGGCCCAGCGATCCAGACGATCGATGCGAATGCTCAGCAGTTTTACCTGATCCCACTCGACGATCTCCTGCAGGCGATCGTCCTGAAATGGCGCCACCTCGGCGAGGTGCAGTAAAAATTTCTCCAGCCCGCTGCGGCGGATCGCGTCGAAGCTGCCTTTGTCGATCGAATAGCCGCACTGCCAGTAGTCGCCGCGATCGATCATGATGAAGTTCTGTTTCGGCCCGGTATGGCCCATCGACCAGGCCGGATCGCCCGGCTGCTTGCTGAGCTTCATCCACACTACGTCGCGCGGCGCGCCGAAGGATCGGCTGCTGAGCGCCGCCTGTTCGCGCACCACCGAGTTGCGGCCGTCGGTGCCGATCACCAACTGGCTGCGCACGCGGATCGGGCCTTCCGGCGTGTCGGCCAGCACGCCGCACACCTGGCCGCGGTCGTACAGCAGCTGGTGAACCTGCGTCGAGGTCAGCAGCCTGAAGTTGGGGAAGGCGGCGGCCTGCTGGGCCAAAAAGTTGAGGAACTCCCACTGCGGCATAAAGGCGATAAATTTGCAGCGCGTCGGCAGGCGGGTGAAATCCGCCAGCTTGATGTCGCGCCCGGCGACTTCGGCGTGCAGGGACTCCGCACGCTGGTGCGGCAACGTCAGCAGTTCGTCGAGCAGGCCCAGCTGGTGCATGACTTCCAGCGTCGACGGGTGAATGGTGTCACCGCGAAAATCGCGCAGGAAGTCGGCGTGCTTCTCCAGCACCGTCACATCGATCCCCGCCCGCGCCAGCAGATAGCCGAGCATCAGCCCGGCGGGGCCGCCTCCCACGATGCAGCAGGTGGTGGCGTAAGGTGTGATTGGTGATGACGACATGACGGTTGACCCCGGATAGCGGCCCGCATCCCGCGAGCCGCAAATGAATATGCAATTTTGATAATGATTATCAATATCAAGTTTGACTGTCAACCCGCGGCGCAGTGTGGTCAAAGGGCGCGGACAGATGGCCGACGCGGAACAGTTGACCGTTTTGCGGCCGCGCCTGCGGCGGTTCACGCCAGACATCCAGCCGCACTAACCGCCACTCGGCGGGATCGAACGCCACGATGGAGGCCAGCGCGCCGGGCACCGCCTGCTGTTGCCGACGCAGCGCAGGAAGATCGCTGTAGGGGGCGATGGCCCTTTCCTGACAGGTCGCCCAGGCGGCCTCGGCCAGATGAGGACGATCGAAATGCGCCAGCCACGGCAGCCAGTGATTGACGCGCGGCCAGCCGAACGCCTGGCTGAGGCCCCTGAAACCCTCGCCGATCAGGAAGTCGCTCATGCCGGCGCCGCTGTTCCACAGGTAGAAGGGAGCGTAGAGATTCTCGGCGCTGCCTTCGCTGCGCTGCGCGTACAGATAGGCTTTGACGATCAGCTGCGGGCAGGCGTCGAGCCGGTGGCCGACATCGGCGATGCGGCGGCGGACGATCGCCATGTCGTAATCGGCGGGCAGGGTGAAACGGTATTGCATCGCGAGCATAAGGATTCTCCTGAAAGACATTGACCGGGAGAGCGTGACACGCCATCTTTATTAGTAAAATCGGTATTATTTTGATTGATAGTTCAGAAAATCAGGATGGTCAGCATGGGGCGAATCACGTTCGATCTCGAGGATTTGCGCAGCTTCGTCACCGGCGTCGAGCTGGGCAGCTTCGCCAAGGCGGCTGAACGGCTGGGGCGTTCGACGTCGGCGGTCAGCGCCCACCTGAAAAAGCTGGAGCAGCAGGTCGGCGCGCCGATCCTGCGCAAGGCCGGACGCGGCATGGTGATGACCGAGGCGGGGGAGACCCTGCTCGGTTACGCGCGCCGCCTGCTGGAGCTCAATGACGAAGCCGCCGCCGCGGTGCGCGGGTTGGATCTGCAGGGCACGGTGCGGCTGGGGCTGCAGGAGGATTTCGGCGAGACGTTTCTGCCGCAGGTGTTGGGCAGCTTCGCGCGCGCCAATCCAAAGGTGAGGATCGAGGCGCGCATCGCGCGCAATGCCGAGCTGATCGACTGGGTGCTGAAAGGCCAGCTGGATCTGTCGCTGGCGTGGGATGGCGGTCTGAGCACGCCGTTTCATCAGGCGCTGGGACAGCGGCAGCTGCACTGGATCGCGTCGCCCGGCTTCGCGCTGGCGCCGTGGCGAGAAGGGGACGAACCCTTGCCGTTGGTGATGTTCGACGCGCCCTGCCTGATGCGCAGCGCGGCGACGCAGGCGCTGGATCGCGCCGGCATTCCCTGGCGCATCGCCTTTAGCAGCCGCAGCCTGAACGGCGTGTGGGCGGCGGTGAGCGCCGGGTTGGGCGTTACGGTGCGCACGGCGGCGGGCTTACCGCCCGGCCTGTCGCCGCTGGCCCCCGATCTGCTGCCCGCTCTCGGCCAGCTCGGCGTGGTGCTGCACCGCGCCGAGGATCAGCCTTCGGCCGCCGTGCAGCGGCTGGCGCAGATCGTGGTCGAGCGGATCGAGACCTAATCTTGGGCGATCGGCTGCTTGCCGCTCAGCTGGCCCCATTCGCTCCAGGCGCCGTCATACAACTTGACCTGCGGCGCGCCGAGCGACAGCAGGCCAAACGCCAGCACCGCCGCCGTCACGCCGGAGCCGCAGCTGGTGATGATCGGGCCGTTGATGTCCACCCCCTTGTCGCTGAAGGTTTGGCGCAGCGCCTCCAGCGATTTGAAGCGGCCGTTTTCCAGCAGCTCGCCGTACGGAATGTTGATGCTGCCGGGAATGTGGCCGCGGTGCAGGCCGGGGCGCGGCTCCGGCGCTTCGGCATGGAAACGCGGCGCGGCGCGCGCGTCGAGAATTTGCACCGGCGTGCCTAACGCCTGTTCCACTTGCCGCATATCCACCACCGCGTCGGCGTTGAACCGGGCGTTGAACGTCTGCGGTTCAGGCTGCGCCGGGCCGGTTGCCAGCGCCTGGCCTTGCGCGGTCCAGCCGTTCAGCCCTTCGTCCAGTACGTAAACATGCTGGGCGCCGAAATTGCGGAAGGTCCACCAGCCGCGCGGCGCGGAGAACTGGTTACCCTCATCGTAAATCACCAGGGTATCGCGCTCGCTGATGCCCAGCTTGCCCACCGCCGCGCCAAACTCCGCCGCCGTCGGCAGCATATGCGGCAGCGCGGTGTTTTTGTCCGCCACGTCGTCGATGTCGAAATAGACCGCGCCGGGGATATGGCCGCGTTCGAACTCGGCAAGCATGTCCTTTTTCGGCGTTAGCCCCACCGGCGACATCCGGACGTCGATCACCACCAGATTTTCATCGTTGATATGTTGCGCAAGCCATTGAGGGGTCACCAGAAACGGAGAGTTCATCGTTATTGTTCGCCTGTTGTGAAAACGGATTTTCACTATACACCAGGCCGCGCGGGGATGAAGTATGATGTTCAGTCAAAGGCAATGGGCCGGGAGCGAAGAAATCATGACGGATTGGGCGTTTGGCGGGGCCAAGATCGCACTGTTGTGCGGCGATCTCTTGTTGGTTTACCAACGGGACGACAAACCGGACATTCCGTGGCCCGGCCTGTGGGATCTGCCCGGCGGCGGGCGGGAAAACGGCGAAACGCCGCTGCAGTGCGTGCAGCGGGAGACGCAGGAAGAATTCGGCGTGGCGATCGCCGAACGTCAGGTTGTCTGGCGGCGGCGCTACGACGGCATTCTGCCCGGCTATCCCCCGACCTGGTTCATGGCCGGCGAGATCGCCCCCGCGCAGATCGCCGCCATACGTTTCGGCGACGAGGGACAGCGCTGGCGGATGATGCCGGTGGATCAGTTCATTCATCATCCGCAGGGCATCGACCATCTGCGTCGCCGGGTGGCGGAGTATTGGCGGCGGGGCGGTGGATGACGTTATTTCACAGCGTCGCCAGCCGGTTGATCTGCGCCGGTTCGATGATGCGCAGCGCGCTTTCCCGTCGCGCCACCGCGAGCATCGCCCGCCCGATTCGTTCGGTGCTGCTTACCCGGGCGGGAAACAGCCGCAATGCGCCGCGCCACAGCGGCTTGAACAGCCGATAGGCCAGATCGTAGAGGCGGGTTTTGGAGCGAATGCCGTGCAGCGGCACAATGGCGCCGGGACGGAACATCACCGCGTGGAACGGCAGCGCCAGCAGCGCGTTTTCGGTGGCGCCTTTGACCCTGGCCCACATGCTGCGGCCGCGTTCGCTGCTGTCGGTGCCGAGGCCGGAGACGTAGACGAAGACCATCGACGGATTCAGCGTCGCCAGCGGGCGGGCGGCGGCCAGCGTCAGATCGTAAGTCACCGCGCGATATTCAGCTTCACTCAGGCCGGAGGACGAAATCCCCAGGCAGAAGAAACAGGCGTCGTAGCCGGCGAGCTGCGGCGCCAGCGCCGACAGATCACGCAGATCGGGCAGGGAGAGCTGGCGCAGTTTGGCGTGGCTTTGCGCCAGCGGGCGACGGCCGATGCTGAGCACTTCGCTGACTCGCGGATCGCGCAGGCATTCTCGCAGCGCGCCCTGACCCACCATGCCGCTGGCGCCGAAAATAATCACTTTCATGCTCTGTTCTCCCACTGGCCGGCGGCGCGCTGCGTGCGCCAGCGGCTGGGCGTCAGCGCTTCCCACTGAATAAAGGCGCGGCTGAACGAATTCAGCTCTTCGAATCCCAGCACAAAGGCGATTTCGCCCGGTTCAAGGTCGGTTTCCGCCAACAATCGGCAGGCGGTGCGGTGCCGGGTTTTGTCCAACAATTGCTGGTAGCTGTAGCCGTGCTGTTGCAAGCGGCGCTGCAGCGTGCGCGGGCTGAGATAGAGTTCAGCGGCCACGCTGTTGACGCTGGGGCGCTGGCCGCGCATGCTGCG
Source organism: Serratia sp. BNK-33-b (assembly GCF_048684565.1). NCBI lineage: Bacteria > Pseudomonadati > Pseudomonadota > Gammaproteobacteria > Enterobacterales > Yersiniaceae > Serratia > Serratia sp. BNK-33-b. Next base: position 3,431,671 of record NZ_JBLQTZ010000001.1, on the reverse strand, counting down.
GCCGAGGATCGCCATCACCTGCATCGGTAAGTTTTGCTCGGCGCGCACCTCGGCCAACTCGGCCTCCAGCTCCGGCAGCAGCTGCGCCAACATGTCCTGATCATAAGTGATGAGCGGCTGCCGCATCAGCGCGCGATCGAACACCAGCACGTCCTGCGGCGCATCGAATCGCACCGGGCAGCCGAAGTGGCGCAACAGCGGCGAGTGGGGATCGTGACGGCGTGTCACCTCAAGCGCCTTGGGCTGCAGCGGCAAGCCGGTGCCACGGCGGCACAGGGCGGTGATAGAAGCGAACATTGTATCGATCAATAATTCCGGCGTATGGTCTTCGATCATCGTCCAGCGCGTATGCAGCCGTATACTGTCGCCGTCTTCCTCCAGCATCAGTTCTTCCGGGCACACCAACCGTTTGTAGCGCGCGACTTTACGCAGCGCTTCGCCCATCGTGGCGGAGTGCAGTGCGGCGACTGACGCGATATCGTAATGCTCCGGCGCGACGTCGCCGCCCAGCCGCAGACCAAAGGCGGGATCGTCGCTCAGTTGGGCGAGGGCGCGCCAGACGGCGAAGAACTGGTGGGTGGTCAGCCGCACTTTTATGCGCCGCTCGCTGAGCAGCCCGGCGGGCAAGCCGGCCAACTGACCGACCCGTTCGAGATCGACACCTAGCGCCGCGAGGCGCACCGCCAGCGCGCTGGAAACCGGAATTTGATCGCTGCTCATGGTTGTTGCCTGCCAGTGGTAAGAGAAGGCATTACTCTAAAACAGCCTGTCCGTGCGCCGATAATCCGATCGCGTCAAGATTTAATCTGATTGCGCCAAACTGTCGGCCGGCATCAGCGCCTGGATGGTGGCGCCGACCCGCTGTACCGCCTGTTCGATCTCCGTCGTCAGCGTCGGCGCATAGTTGATGCGCAGGCAGTTGCGATACTTGCCGGCGGCGGAAAAAATGCTGCCGACGGCGATTTGTACGCCTTGCTGTTCAAGATGGCGGTTCAGCCGCAGGGTGTCGAACGCTTCGTCCAGTTCGATCCACAGCATAAAACCGCCGCGCGGCCGGCTGACGCGGGTGCCGGCCGGGAAGTATTTCAGGATCAGATCGGTCATGCGGTCGCGGTTCTGCTGGTAGCGGGCGCGCATGCGCCGCAGGTGCTGCAGATAGTGCCCCCCGCGGATGAATTCGGCGATCGCCAGCTGCGGCTGGGTGGCGGTGGCGCCGGAGCCGATGAACTTCATGTGCAGCACCCGCTCCAGGTAGCGGCCGGGCGCGATCCAGCCCACGCGCAGCCCCGGCGCCAGCGTTTTGGAAAACGAACTGCACAGCAGCACGCGGCCGTCGTCGTCGAATGACTTGATGGTGCGCGGCCGCGGGTAGTGATAGGCGATGTCGCCGTAGACATCGTCTTCGATGATCGCCGCGTCGTGGCGCTGCGCCAGCGTCAGCAGCCGCTGTTTGTGGGCGTCGGGCATGATGTAGCCCAGCGGATTATTGCAGTTGGGCGTCAGCAGGATGGCCTTGACCGGCCACTGTTCCAGCGCCATCTCCAGCGCCGCCAGGCTGACGCCGGTGAGCGGATCGGTGGGGATTTCCAGCGCCTTGATGCCCAGACCCTTCAGCGTTTGCATGGTGCCGTGGAAGCAGGGCGAATCGACCGCCACGATGTCGCCGGGTTGGCAAACGGCGCGCAGCCCGGCGGAGATTGCTTCCTGACAGCCGGTGGTGATCAGCAACTGATCGGGGCCGATTTGGCAGCCGGAGTCCAGCAGCAGACGGGCGACCTGTTCGCGCAGCGCGGCCACGCCCTGAATGCTGTCGTAATACAGGCTGCGCAGGTCGCCGTGGCGGGCGGCGTTGCGCAGGGCGACGATCAGCGGTTTCATCGTCGGTTCGGCGATATCCGGCATGCCGCGCCCCAGCTGGATCAGGCCTTCGCGCGGCCGGCTGCGCACCAGTTCCAGCACCTGCTCCCATTGCGATATGTCCACCGGCCGCTGCACCGGCGCCGTCATGGCGGGCAGCTCGGCCTGCGCGCGCCGCGTATGCACGAAGTAGCCCGACTTCGGCCGCGCTTCCACCAGGCGCTGTTCCTCGAGCAGCCGGTAGGCTTGCTGCACCGTGCTGATGCTGACGCCGTGCTCCTGGCTCAATGCGCGCACCGAAGGCAGGCGATGGCCGGACGGATACAACCCTTGCTGAATGCGTTGGCTGAGAATGGCGGCCAGCGTGGCGTAGCGTGTCATACAGAGGCCTCTCATCGGGGGTAAGGATTAAAAAACCGGTACAGATACTTTCAAAATAAACCATTCAGCGGGTTTTTTGGCGCAGCTGTATGAAAAAAATAGCGCCAGCGTGAATCTGTATTGTTTTTTGCCTGGCGCGCATCATCACTACCAGGCGAAAACATCAGGGGGAATAACAAGATGGCTCTGTTTACTGGCGCGCCGCGGCGGCGCTCATTCGGCGGGTCACGCTGGCGTTTGTATCTGCAACGCTACAGGACGCGAAAAGAATTATTATTGCTGGACGATGCGCGGCTGATCGATATTGGTTTGTCGCGTGCAGAAGCGCTGCGTGAAGGATGTAAACCTTTCTGGAAAGAATAGATAAGAGGAAAACCGATGCTGAGAGTCTTGGGCAAGGCTTCATCAATCAACGTGCGCAAAGTGTTATGGACCTGTCAGGAGCTGGGGCAGGCGCTGGAACGGGAAGACTGGGGCAGCGGTTTTCGCTCTACGCAGGAGCCGGCGTTTCTGGCGTTGAATCCCAACGGCCTGGTGCCGGTGCTGATCGACGGCGAGCGGGTGCTGTGGGAGTCGAACACCATTTGCCGCTATCTGGCGGGGCGGGAAGGGCGCCGCGATCTGCTGCCGCAGGAACCCGGCGCGCGCGCGGCGGTGGAGATGTGGATGGACTGGCAGGCCACCGATCTGAACGGCGCCTGGCGCTACGTGTTCATGTCGCGGGTGCGTGGGCATGCGGATTATCAGGATGCCGCCAGCCTGGCCGCCGCCGAGCGCGAATGGAACCGGCTGATGGGCCTGTTGGACGCACATTTGGCGCAGCACGGCCCTTATGCCGCCGGCGCCGCCTTCACGCTGGCGGACGTGGTGCTGGGGCTGTCGCTGAACCGCTGGCTGATGACGCCGTTCGTGCGGCCGAATTATGCGGCGCTGGCGGCCTATCAGCAGCGCCTGCTGCAACGCCCTGGCTATGTGCAGCACGGCGCCAACGGTTTACCGTGATATGAAATAAACGGTTCATTTTATCTTGTCCGGATACGTCCCGTCGTATCCGAACTTTCCTCGTTGCATCATCCCGTCAATGTTTCATGAACGGCATCACGAATATGAACTTTATTTTCCTGTGTGCTTGTTATTGAAATTTATATTCCATATAAACCCGTTATCAACCGGCGCGTTTCATTGAGCGACGCCTGGTTCTACACAGAATTTCGGTCACGGGAGAAAATGATGAAACAGGTACGCGTTGGGTTAATCGGCACCGGTTATATCGGGCGTTGTCACGCTATCGCCTATGCGCAGGCCGCCACGGTCTTTCCTCTGAAAGGGGAACTGGTGCTGGAGATGCTGGCGGAGGTGACGCCCGAGCTGGCGGCGCAGCGCGCCGCCGAATTCGGCTTTGCGCGCTCGACCGGCGACTGGCGGCAGCTGGTGGCCGATCCGGCGATCGATGTGGTGGACATCTGTGCCCCCAACTTTTTGCACAAAGAGATGGCGCTGGCGGCGATCCGCCACGGCAAGCACGTGTATTCGGAAAAGCCGCTGGCGCTGGACGCCGCCGACGCGGCGGAGATGGTGCAGGCCGCGCGCGCTAAGGGGGTGAAAACGCTGGTCGGTTTTAACTACATGAAAAACCCCACCAGCCAACTGGCGCGCGAAATTATCGCCAACGGCGAAATCGGCGAGGTGGTGCATTTTTACGGTACCCACAATGAGGATTATCTGGCCGATCCGCGCACGCCGATCGACTGGCACTGTCGCCGCGCCAGCGCCGGGTTAGGCGCGCTCGGGGATCTGGCGGCGCACATCGTCAATATGGCGCACTACCTGGTGGGCGATATCGTGGCGGTTTCCGGCGATATGCAGACCGTGATCAAACAGCGCCCGGATCCGCAAGACCCGACGCGCCTGCACCCGGTGGAAAACGAAGATCAGGCCAGTGCGTTGCTGCGTTTCGCCGGCGGCGCGATGGGCACTATCGAAACGTCGCGCATTGCCTGCGGGCGCAAGATGGGGTTGACCTATGTGGTTACCGGCACCAAAGGCACGCTGAGTTATACCCAGGAACGGATGGCGGAGCTGAAGCTGTATCGGCACGATGAACCGGCGGAGCGGCAGGGGTTCAAGACGTTGCTGGTGGGGCCGAAGCACCCGGACTATGCGGCGTTTTGCATCAGCGCCGGGCACGGCATCGGCTTTAACGATCAGAAGACGGTGGAGATCCGCGATCTGGTCAACGGCATCGCCGCGGGCGATCGCATGTGGCCGGACTTTGAAGAGGGCTGGAAGGTGTCGTGCGTGCTGGACGCGATAGCCGCCTCCGCCGAACAGCGGCGCTGGCTGGAGATCAACCGCGATTGAAAATGAAATGGCGCTCTCCCGTGGACAGCGCCATTAATTTATTATGTTGCCAGCTTAATAGCTTATTAAATTAATTTTATAATAAGTTATTGGCTTGATAACTTAGAACGAGAAACACGAACAGCCGAACGCGCCCCAGAAGGCATTCTCGTCCGACACCGGGATGCTGGAGCGGCGTGCGATGTCATGCTGGTGTGCGTGCACGCCGCACGGGCCGCAGCATTGATGCGCCTGGCTCACTACCCCGACGCGGGCCGCCGCCGACGGCGGTGCGGAGCGGTAATGGCCCGGCACCTGGGTGACCGGCGACCACTCCGGCAGCACCGGCAGCGGCGGCGGCGCCAGCGGTGAGAAGCTGCCGGCGGCGTAGACCACTTTGCCGTCCACCACCGTCATCACCGACTCGATGCCTTTGATCTGCTCTTCCGGCACGCTGAAATAGTCCTGCGACAGCACCGCCAAATCCGCCAGTTGGCCGACCTTGATCTGGCCTTTCTTGCCCTGTTCGGTGGAGAACCAGGCGCTGCCTTGCGTCCACAGCATCAGCGCCGTTTCGCGATCCAGCCGCGCGCTGTCGTCGTACATCGCCATGCCGCCGACGGTGCGGCCGGAGACCAGCCAGTACAGCGCCGTCCACGGGTTGTAGCTGGCGACGCGGGTGGCGTCGGTGCCCAGCCCGACCGGCAGCTCGGCCGCCAGCATTTTCGCCACCGGCGGCGTATGTTTGGTGGCTTCGATGCCGTAACGGTCGGCGAAATACTCCCCCTGGAACGCCATGCGGTGCTGGACTGCAATGCCGCCGCCCAGCGCCTTGACGCGCTCGATATTGCGCTCGGTAATGGTTTCGGCGTGGTCGAACAGCCAGTGCAGCCCGTTGAACGGAATATCGCGGTTCACCTTCTCGAACACGTCCAGCATGCGGCTGATGGATTCGTCATAGGTGGCGTGCAGGCGGAACGGCCAGCGGTGCTCGACCAGATGGCGCACCACCCGCTCCAGCTCGTCTTCGGTGCCCGGCGGCAGATCCGGGCGCGGCTGCAGGAAGTCTTCGAAGTCGGCGGCGGAAAACACCAGCATCTCGCCGGCGCCGTTGTGGCGATAGAAGTCGGTGCCCTGGCCCGGTTTGAGCATGTCGGTCCACAGCTCGAAGTCTTCCAGTTCCTGCTTCGGCCGCTGGGTGAACAGGTTATAGGCGATGCGGATGGTCAGCTGCTTTTTCTCGTGCAGCTCGGCGATCACCTGATAATCCTCCGGGTAGTTCTGGAAGCCGCCGCCGGCGTCGATGGCGCTGGTGAGACCGAGGCGGTTCAGCTCACGCATAAACTGGCGGGTGGAATTGACCTGCTGCTCCAGCGGCAGCTTCGGCCCTTTCGCCAGCGTGGCGTACAGGATCATGGCGTTGGGTTTGGCGATCAGCATGCCGGTCGGGTTGCCGTTGGCGTCGCGCTGGATCTCGCCGCCCGGCGGGTTCGGCGTGTCTTTGGTGTAGCCGACCACCTTCAACGCCGCGCGGTTGAGCAGCGCGCGATCGTAGAGATGCAGAATAAATACCGGCGTGTCCGGCGCCGCCTGGTTGATTTCGTCCAGCGTCGGCATGCGGCGCTCGGCGAACTGGAATTCGGTCCAGCCGCCGACCACCCGCACCCATTGCGGGCTCGGGGTGCGCAGCGCCTGTTCTTTCAACATGCGCAGCGCGTCGGCCAGCGAGGGCACGCCTTCCCAGCGCAGCTCCAGGTTATAGTTCAGGCCGCCGCGGATCAGGTGCAGGTGCGAGTCGTTCAGGCCAGGAATGGCGGTGTGGCCGTGCAGATCGATCACCTGGGTTTCCGGCCCGGCGTGCTGCATGACTTCGCTTTCGCTGCCGACCGCCAGAAACTTGCCGTCGCGGATGGCGACCGCTTGCGCGGTGGGGTGTTGGCGATCGACGGTGTGAAACTTGCCGTTGGTGATGATCAATGAAGCGTGGTGGTTCATAACATTCTCCCGGCGAACCGCCTAGCGGCGGGTCAGCCATTGATGAAAAACGCGAGTCACGATAGGCATCCACAGGTACACCACCAGGGCGACCACGGTGGCGTCATTGAGAAAATGGCCGAGCAGCGAGCCGTCCAGCTGCGGCAGCACCCGTCCCCAAAACCAGGGCACCAGATTGGTGGATGGAAAGATCACCAGCAGGGTGATGATGAATTGCTTCCACTGGGGCGGCTGGCGCACGCTGGGGTTGGGCGGGGTAAACCAGAACTCTGCGCCGGGGCGGATCTCGATATGGTCGTTCTCCAGCAACAGCGGAGTGACTTCTTCGATGTATTGCTTGCGCTGCGGCGAGTTGAGCCAGCGGTAGAGATTGTCGAGATTATCGAAGCGGACCAGCACCGTATAGGCCTGTTCGTCGCCGGAAGGGCGAATCACGTTGACGCCTAAATGGCCGGTGAAGCCCGCGGCGTCGGGCATGATGCGGTTCAGCCAGGCCTCATAGGCCTGTTCGTTCCCCGGCGCCAAACGGTGGGTGATCACCAGCGTGACATGCTGCGGATGGGCCATAAAACCGACTCCTGAAAATACCCCGGCGCGAGGCCGGGGCAAGGGGAATTATTTCACCGTGCGGGCCGGTGCGTGGTGCACCATGGTGTAAGCGTAGTCGACGCCCATGCCGTACGCGCCGCTGTGTTCGCGCACCAGCGCCATCACCGCGTCGTAGGTGTCTTTGCGCGCCCAGTCGCGTTGGTACTCCAGCAGCACCTGCTGCCAGGTCACCGGTACGGCGCCGGCTTGCACCATGCGGTCGATCGAACGTTCGTGCGCATCGACGGAGGTGCCGCCGGAGGTGTCGGTCACCACATACACTTCATAGCCGGCTTCCAGCGCCATCAGCGCCGGGAAGGTCAGGCAGACTTCGGTCCACAGCGCGGAGATCACCAGCTTTTTGCGGCCGGTGGCTTCCACGGCTTTGACGAAGGCCGCGTCTTCCCAGGAGTTCATCGAGGTGCGTTCAATCGGGGTGATTTCAGGGTGCACCGCCAGCAGTTCCGGCCAGATATAGCCGCTGAAGCTTTCGGTTTCGACCGAGGTGAAAAGGGTAGGGACGTTGAAAATCTTGCCTGCCTTCGCCAAACCAACAACGTTGTTTTTCAGTTGCTGACGATCAATATTAGCCACGCCGAAGGCCATTTGCGGTTGATGGTCGATAAAAATCAGTGCGGAATTGTCTTTATCAAGCAGTTGAAACTTGGACATAATTTACCTTCCCAGTGATATTTCGGTTGAACATCTGATGAGTGTAACGCCGATAAAACCCATGGTAGGCAGAGGGCGATTTCAAAGATACCGCAGAATTTTTGCCGACTTGTTGAGTTTTTTTATACACGGGAGAAAGCATGAGATTAAACCTGGAAGCGCTGCTGATTTTGGACGCGCTGGACCGGCACGGATCTTTCGCCGCCGCGGCCGCCGCACTGTTTAAAACCCCTTCGGCACTGAGCTATATGGTGCAAAAGCTCGAGAACGATCTCGACATCACCCTGCTGGATCGCTCCGGCCATCGGGCGAAGTTCACCGATACCGGCAAGCTGATGCTGGAAAAAGGGCGGGTGCTGCTGCGCGCGGCGCAGGATCTGGAACAGCAGGCGCGCTATGTGGAGAACGGCTGGGAAAGCGAGATTACGCTTGGGATCGACGCCTCCTTCCCGTTTGCCCGCCTGTTGCCGCTGATCAACGAGTTTTATCGGCAGCATCACCATACCCGGCTGCGTTTCAGCCACGAGGTGCTGGCCGGTTCCTGGGAGTCGCTGGTTTACGGTTGCGCCGACATTATCATCGGCGCCATCTGCGAGCCGCCGTCACGGGTAGGCTATGCGTTCAGCAGGCTGGGGCAGCTGGATTACGTGTTCGCCGTCGCGCCGCAGCATCCGCTGGCGGCATTGCCGGAACCGTTGCCGAAGGACGAAATCCGTCAGCACCGGGCGGTGGTGGTGCGCGACACTTCGCGTGTCAACGCGCCGCAGAGCCTGAATCTGCTGGAAGAGCAGGATACGCTGACGGTCTTCGGTTTCGACGCCAAACTGCAGGCGCAGCTGGCCGGGCTGGGCTGCGGCTATCTGCCGCGCGCCTTGGCGGAACCTTACCTGAACAGCGGCGAACTGGTGGCGAAACGCGTCGAATCGGAACGGTGCAGCGATATCGCCTACTTCGGCTGGCGGGAAAGCGCCAGCGGCCTGGCGGCCAAGTGGTGGCGCGAGCGGCTGCAGCGTTACGCGGATGACGGTGAGGCTTACCCAGCGGCGCAGTGAGGGCCGCTCGATAAGGATAAATCCCCCAATAAGGACATCGGGAATGAAAAAGACACTAAGCCTGTTGGCGTTGTTGCTGCTGAGCGGCTGCGGCGCCGGGGCCGGCCATCAGACCGGCACCCCGTTGCCGCAGACCCCGGCACTGGCCGCAACGCAGCTCAGTTACCCGGAGCGGGTGCATAACGCGGTGAGCCGCGAGCTGCGCTCGCCGGAGCACGCGCGCGGCCAACGCTGCACCATCAGCATACGGCTGCGGCCGGACGGCAAGCTGGCGAGCAGCAAGATCGTGAGGGGCGATGCGCCCCTGTGCGCGGCGGCCAGCGCGGCGGTGCAGCACGCGCAGTTTCCGCCGATGGCCAACGCCACCGAGTACGCGCTGTTCAACGCCGTGGTGCTCGATTTCGTTCCCTAAAGGGATGTGACCGACGGGCCGCTTGCGCGGCCCGTTTTTTCTCGTCTCGCCGTTTGCGTATTCACGCTTTTCCGCCAATAGTGTTTTCCGGGCATGCATTAAGATGATTTTTCATTGGCCGGCCAACGGGAGAAAAAGGCATGAAAGGCGAGCATCATTATCAGGTGGCGGTCACCTGGCAAGGGAACCTGGGGGCAGGCACGGAAGATTACCGCGCCTATGGGCGCGATCACCTGATCGGCGCCGCGGGCAAGGCAGACATCGCCGGCTCAGCCGATCCGGCCTTCCGCGGTGACGCGACGCGCTGGAATCCGGAAGATTTGCTGGTGGCATCGCTCAGCGCCTGTCACAAATTATGGTGTCTGCATCTGTGCGCCACCTCGGGGATTTCGGTGCTGGCCTATCAGGACGATGCCGTGGGGGTGATGCGCGAAGACGCCGCGCGCGGCGGCTTTTTTACCTCGGTGACGCTGCGGCCGCAGGTCACAGTGCGCGATGGCGACGATCTGCAGCTGGCGCAACAGCTTCACGAGAAGGCGCATCACCTGTGCTTTATCGCCAACTCGGTGAATTTCCCGGTGGCGTGTGAGCCGCATGCCGCGTACGCAACCCGCTGAATTTTCACTTAGCTTTGCCATTTTCGTTATTTGGAACGTCGTTACGGCTCACGGATACTGGGGGGAAACTCCCCAACCGCGAGCCGCAGCATGTCCCACGCCCACTATTTGCACCCCGAACAACGCGACCGCATCCGACGGCTTTATCAGCGTTGGCACTGGCGGCTGGAACTGCCCACCTGGGGGATTATGGCGGCAGTGTACGGCGGCTGGTTCGGCGTGGCGCATTATTGGCAGGCGCTGGGTCCGTGGCTTGGCGCACCGCTGCTGATCCTGCTGACCACCGGGTATATGTCGCTGCAACACGAGCTGATCCACGGCCATCCGACGCGCTGGCCGCGCGTCAATCAGCTGTTCGGCCTGTTGCCGCTGGCGGTGTGGTATCCCTACGGGCTGTATCGGGATTCGCATCTGCGCCATCACCGCAACGACCACCTGACCGATCCGCATGAAGATCCCGAAAGTTACTACTTTAGCGCCGCGCAGTGGCGGCGTTATCCCCGCCTGCTGCCGCTGTTGGCCGCGGTGCGCAATACGCTGATCGGCCGGGTGCTCCTCGGCCCGGCGCTGGACATCGTCACCACGCTGTTCGGCGCAGTGAAGACGCTTGCAGCGGGCGATCTGCGCGCCTGGGCGATGTGGCTGGCGCACCTGTCGCTGTTGGCGGTGCTGCTGTACTGGCTGCAGATGCAGGGCATCGGCGCGGCGTTTTACCTGTTGGCCATCAGCTACCCGGCGCTGGCGCTGACCAAGGTAAGATCGTTTTTTGAGCATCGCGCCGTGGACGCACCGCAGGCACGTTCTATTATTAATGAGGCGGGCTGGCCGTGGCGGCTGCTGTTTCTCAATCTGAACTACCATTTAGTGCATCACGATTTGCCCGGCCTGCCCTGGTATGGCCTGCGCGAAGTCTACCTGGCGGAACGCGAGGCGTATCAGCGCCGCAGCCAGGGATTCGTCGCGCAGGGTTATGGCGAGTGGCTGCGCGATTACGCGCTGACGCCGATCGACGTCGGCGTGCATCCGCTGAGCGCCGGCGAACGGCGGGAGGAACGCGGTGCCCGGCCGAAGAAAAAATTTATTGCGCGCTGGAAGCGCGTTTCTCAGGATTTTCCAACCGAACTGGCCCATGAGCCGGAAAACATATAACCAGAGGAAAAGTATGGCAATCACCTTATCACGCGGACGTTCCTTTGCCGTCGCGCTGGCTCTGCTGGCCGCCAGCGGTCTGGCGCAGGCGGCCGACTCGGTGCGCGTCGGCTCCAAGATCGATACCGAAGGTTCGCTGCTCGGCAACATCATCGTGCAGGTACTGGAAGCCAACGGCATTAAAACCACCAACAAGCTGCAGCTCGGCACCACCAAGGTGCTGCGCGGCGCCATCACCTCCGGCGAGATCGACATCTACCCGGAATACACCGGCAACGGCGCATTTTTCTTCTCCGATGAGAAAGATCCGGCGTGGAAGAACGCCCAGGCCGGCTTCGAGAAGGTGAAGCAGCTCGACTACGACAAAAACAAAATCGTCTGGTTGGACGCCGCGCCGGCCAACAACACCTGGACCATCGCCATTCGTCAGGACGTGGCGGACGCCAACCATCTCAAAACGCTGGCGGATCTCGGCAAGTGGATCAACGGCGGCGGCAAGTTCAAACTGGCGGCCTCGGCGGAATTTATCGAACGGCCGGATGCGCTGCCGGCGTTCCAGAACGCCTACGGCTTCAAACTGAATCAGGATCAGCTGCTGTCCCTGGCCGGCGGCGACACGGCGGTGACCATCAAGGCGGCGGCGGAGCAGACCTCCGGCGTCAATGCGGCGATGGCCTACGGCACCGATGGCCCGGTGGCGGCGCTGGGGCTGCAGACGCTGGCGGACCCGAAAGGCGTACAACCCATCTACGCGCCGGCGCCGATCGTGCGCGAAGCGGCGCTGAAGGCGCACGCCAATCTGCCTGAGCTGCTGAAGCCGGTATTCGCCTCGCTGGACGGGCCGACGCTGCAAAAACTCAACGCGCAGATCGCTGTGGAAGGCCAGGACGCCAAACAGGTGGCGGCCGCTTACCTGAAAGAGAAAGGGTTTGTTAAGGGATAATGCCGAGGTACCCCCTTTGCCGTCGGGAGAGGGGGTAAACCGAGGGAGCCGGAGCGTTTCTTTGACTATCGCCGTAAAACATCGCGTCTTGTTGACGCTGTTCATGCTGTTGCTGCTGGCCGCCTTCGGCCTGCCGTTCCTCAGTTATGCCCCCAATCGTCTGCTGTCGGGTAAAAGCCTGTCCTTATTCTCCCTGTTGCACGGCCCGGCGCTGTGGCTGCTGTTGCCGCTGGCGGCGTTGGCGATCCTCAGCCTGTTGCCGCCGACGCGGGGACGGGCGCTGCTGACGGCGCTGGCCGCCTGCGGGGTGCTGACGCTGGCGTTCTGGATCAGCGGGCAGGCCGCCGGGCGTCTGGCGCAGGAGGGATCGCGCCTGGCGCGCACCTCCTGGGGCAGCGGCTGCTGGCTGACGATGGCGCTGAGCCTGCTGATCGCCGCCGACGCCATGACGCGCCTCACCGCGTCGCATCTGCGGCGGATGCTGGGCAACGCGCTGGTGCTGGTGCCGCCGGCGTTGCTGCTGTTCGGCCATCAGCTCGATCAGCTGTCGCTGCTGAAGGAGTACCATAATCGGCAGGAGGTGTTTGACGCCGCGTTGTTCCAGCATGTGACCATTCTGCTGGCGACGATGGCCCCGGCGCTGGCGATCGGCGTGCCGCTCGGGGTGCTGTGCTTTCGTTCCGAACGCTGGCAGCGGCCGATTTTCTCCGCGCTGAACATTATCCAGACTGTGCCGTCCATCGCGCTGTTCGGCCTGCTGATCGCGCCGTTGGCGGGGCTGGCGACGGCGGTGCCCTGGCTGGCGGAGCACGGCGTCAGCGGTATCGGCATGGCGCCGGCGATCGTGGCGCTGGTGCTGTACGCGCTGTTGCCGCTGGTGCGCAGCGTGGTGGCGGGGCTGCAAAGCGTGCCGGCCGGCGTGATTGAGTCCGCCACCGGCATGGGGTTGACGCGCGGGCAGATCTTCCTGCGCGTGCAGCTGCCGTTGGCGCTGCCGCTATTCCTGACCGGCGTGCGCATTCTGGCGGTGCAGACCGTCGGCATGGCGGTGGTGGCGGCGCTGATCGGCGCCGGCGGTTTTGGCGCCATCGTTTTTCAGGGGTTGCTCAGCAGCGCGTTGGATCTGGTTCTGCTGGGGGTGATCCCGGTGGTCATGATGGCGGTCATCGTCGATTCGCTGTTTAAATTTTGGGTTTCAATCCTGGACGTATCGCGCCGATGATTCACTTTGAGCAAGTCAGTAAAATTTTTCAGGGCAAGCCGGCGGTCGACGATCTCACGCTGCACATCGCCGAGGGTGAATTCACCGTGTTGATCGGCACCTCGGGTTCCGGCAAGTCCACGACGTTAAAAATGATCAATCGCCTGATCGAACACGATCGGGGCAAGATCCTCTTTGCCGGCGAAGAGATCCAGTCGTTCAAACCGCAGGATCTGCGGCGGCGCATGGGCTATGCGATCCAATCGATCGGTCTGTTCCCGCACTGGACGGTGGAGGAGAACATCGCCACCGTGCCGCAGCTGCTGAAATGGCCGCGCGCGCGCATTCGCGATCGGGTTACCGAACTGTTGGAGCTGCTGCATCTGGAGCCGGATCTGTTTCGCCGCCGCTATCCGCACCAGCTGTCCGGCGGGCAGCAGCAGCGGGTGGGGGTGGCGCGCGCGCTGGCTGCCGATCCCGAGGTGTTGCTGATGGACGAACCGTTCGGCGCGCTAGATCCGGTCACCCGAGCGGCGCTGCAGGCGGAGATCGCGCGCATCCATCAGCTCTCCGGCCGCACCATTGTGCTGGTGACGCACGACATCGACGAGGCGTTGGGCTTGGCGGATCGCCTGGTGTTGCTCGATCAGGGGCGGGTGGTGCAACAGGGCACGCCGCTGACGCTGTTGACTGCACCGGCCAACGACTTCGTGCGCGATTTCTTCGGGCGCAGCGATCGCGGCATCAAGCTGCTGTCGCTGGGTACGGTGGCGGAGCGGGTGCGGCCCGGCGTCGCCGGGGGCGAGCCGATCGCCGCCGCCATGAGTCTGCGCGAGGCGCTGTCGGTGTTTGTGGCGCGCGGCAGCGACTGCCTGCCGGTGGTGGATGAACGGGGCGAAGCGTTGGGGGTGTTGCATTTCAACGATCTGATCGCCGGGCAGGCGCTGTCATGAGCGGGCGCATCGGGCGCCTGCTGCGCGATCCGTTGCCCTGGACGCTGGCGCTGCTGTTGGCGCTGGTGTTCGGCATGGATCATCTGCGCGGCTTGTTCGCCGCCTGGTTCCCCGATCTGGAGCGGCCCATTTATCAGCAGGACAGCTTTATCGCGCTGGTGGGGGCGCACCTGTCGCTGGTGGCGATCTCCAGCCTGATCGCGGTGGCGATCGGCGTGGCGGCGGGCGTGGCTGTGACCCGACGCAGCGGCCGGGAATTTCGTTCGCTGGTGGAAACGGTGGTGGCGGTGGGGCAGACCTTCCCGCCGGTGGCGGTGTTGGCGGTGGCGGTGCCGGTGATGGGCTTCAGCGAACAGCCGGCGATCATCGCGCTGGTGCTGTACGGCCTGCTGCCGATCCTGCAGGGCACGCTGGCGGGCATCGAATCGGTGCCGCCCGCCACGCGCGAGATCGCCCGCGGCGTGGGGATGAGCGCCTGGCAAATTCTGTGGCGGGTTGAACTGCCGCTGGCGGCGCCGGTGATTGTCGCCGGGATCCGCACCTCGGTGATCATCAACATTGGCACGGCGGCCATCGCTTCCACCGTCGGCACCAAGACGCTCGGCTCGCCGATCATCATCGGCCTGAGCGGGTTTAACACCGCCTATGTGATCCAGGGCGCGGCGGTCGTGGCGCTGTTGGCTATTATCACCGATATGCTGTTCGAACGTTGGGTGCGTTATCTCACCGCCTGGCGTCAGCAGACGCTGGCGGCCACTTCGGCGGGGTAAGGGGGAAATGATGCAGGTGTCTCTACCGATGTACGGCGTTGGCCGGGAGCAGGCCGAATCCTTCTGGCAGGTGTTGCGCGACAAGCTGCTGCGGCTGGGGTTGCCGGCGGCGCCGGAACGGCTCAGCTGGCCGGACGATCTGGCGCAGCACTGGCGGCGCGAGGATCTTCTGCTCAGCCAAACCTGCGGTTATCCGTTGGTCAGCACCTTGCCGCAGGTGCAGCTAATCGGCACCTACCACTACCGGGTGGAAGGGTGCGACGGGCCGAATTACCGCAGCTGGTTGGTGGTGCGCGCGGACGATCCCGGCGAGCGGCTGGCGGATTTTCGCGGCCGAACGGCGGCGTATAACAGCACAGATTCCCAGTCCGGCTACAACGGCCTGCGCGCGCTGATCGCGCCGCTGGCGCTGGACGGGAAATTCTTCGGGGCGGCTATCGCCTCCGGCGCGCATTATCAGTCGCTGAAGCTGATCCGTAGCGGGCAGGCGGATATCGCCGCCATCGATTCGATCAGCATGGAACTGCTGCGCCGCGCGCAGCCGCAGGCGCTGGAGGGGCTGAAAATCATCGGCCGCACGGCGGCGGTGCCGGGCCTGCCGTTGATCACCGCAGCCGGCACGCCGCCGGAACAGGTGGAAATCCTGCGCGCCGGCGCTCGCGCGATGCTGGATGAGGCGGTCAGCGACCGCCTGCTGATCGGCGATTTCAGCCTGGTGCCGCGTTCGGCCTACCAGATTATCACCGTGCTGGAACAGCAGGCCGCCGCGCAGGGCGTGACGGCGCTCTAGCCGCCGTTACAGCAGGCCGCCGCCGTCGATGTCGATCACGCTGCCGGTGACGAAGCCGTTCTCCATCGCCAGCAGATAACCCGCCGCGACGTCGGCTGCCTGGCCGACCCTGCCGACCGGCAGGCTGACGCTTACGCGCTCGAACAGCGCCTGACGCTGTGCGGCGCTCATGCCGTCGTAGGCTTCGGTGGCGGTGATGCCGGGGCTGACCACGTTCACCCGCCGCGGCGCCAGCTCCTTCGCCAGCTGTTTGCCGACCGCTTCCAGCGCGGCGTTGATGGCGGTTTTGACCAACTGACCGTTGAGGTATTTACGCGACAGCTGGCCGGAGGTCAGGGTGATCGAGCCCTGCGGCGCCAGCGTCGGCAGCGCCGCCTGCACCGCGCGCAAACTGCCCCAGAATTTGACGTTGAAGTCGGCCTGCGCCTGTTCAAGGGCAGTCTCCGCCAGCGGCTTCGCGTCCACCAACGGCCCGGCGGTGATCACCAAATGATCGAAAGCGCCGACGGCGGCGAACAGCGCATGCAGCGACGCGTCATCGGTCAGATCGGCCTGCATCAGGCGCAGCGCGTCGTTCTTCTCCCCGGCGTGAGGGAGACGACGCGAAGCCAGCACCACTTCAGCGCCGCGCGCCGCCGCCGCGTAGGCCACCGCGGCGCCAATGCCGCTGGTGCCGCCCAGGATCACCAGCTTTTGTTGTTTCAGGGGGGAGTCGGGAATCGTCATGTTAAGGCCTCTTTTTAGGTAAGTTTCAACGGGATCTATCTTTCCTGATTGAAAATGAGGAAAAAAGCCCGCCTAATAGCAAACACTTGTAAATTAATATTAATAATTGATTGGGCTAAAAAGAGAGGGAGCAGATGACCTCATTTGTCGATCTCGAGGTGTTTGTCCGCACGGTGGACGGCGGCAGTTTTTCCGCCGCGGCGCGCACGCTGGACATGACGCCGGCGGCGGCCAGCATCGCGGTGAAAAGGCTGGAGCAGCAGCTGGGCGCGCGGCTGTTGGTGCGTTCCACCCGCAGCCTGAGGTTAACGGAGGAGGGGGCTCGCTATCTCGACAGCGCGCGCCTGGCGCTGGGCGCGTTAGCCGAAGGAGAGCAGGCGATCCGCGAGAAGCATCAGGGGCTGTCCGGGGTGCTGCAGATTTCCGCGCCGTCGGATTTTGGCCGTAATTTGCTGCTCGGCTGGCTGGATGAGTTCCGCTTGCAGCATCCGCATATTCAGCTGCAGCTTCTGATCAACGATCGGCAGGCCGACCTGTTCCGCGAACCGGTGGACGTGGCGTTGCGCTTCGGGCCGCTGGCCGACTCTTCGCTGGTGGCGCTGCCGATCTTGCCGCAGCATCGGCGGTTGATCTGCGCCAGCCCGGATTATCTGCGGCGGCACGGCGCGCCGCAAACGCCGGCCGATCTGCTTCGGCACAGCATTCTGGTGTATCAGCCCAGCGGCAAACGGCAGGTGGAATGGCGACTGTGGCGCGGTGAGGAGCTGGTCGAGCTGCCGCTGAACGGCAGCTATTTTACCGATGACGGCGAGGTAGCGCGGCGCTGGGCGCTGGCCGGGCACGGCGTGGTGCGCAAGTCGGCGATCGACGTGGCGGCGGATATTCGCGCCGGGCGGTTGGTGCAGCTGTTGCCGGAATGGCGCAGCGACGCGGTGCCGATCAATCTGGTCTGCCCGCATCGTTCGCAGGTGTCGGAGCGCGTCAGGCAGCTGCAGCGTTTTTTACAGCAGCGCTGCCAGCGCTGGATGGACGATCACTTGGCCTGAAGGGTTTCGGTTTGCGCCGGCGTAGCGGCGGCATCCCCGGCAGGCGCGCTTTCTTCGTGCGGGGTGGTGGAACGGGTGTAGATGTTCAGCCCGGCGAGGAATACGCCGCCCAGAGAACCGAAGGCGCACAAGGCGATGACGATGACGAACGCTTTTTTCAGCATAGGAATAATTTCGCAGGTTGCTTGGAACAGCGGGAATTATAGCCCCTTCGCCGGGTGAAACAAGAATCGTTTTTAACGGCGGCCCGCAGACCGCCCTTTGTGATCATCGCCGTTCGCAGTCGATGGCCTGCACGTTGGCCGGACGGGCGAACAGGTATTTTCCCAGCGTCACCAGCACCACCGCCGCCACGATGATCACCAGCGCCAGCCACTCGCGCGGCGCCAGCGATTCGCCGGCAAAACCGATGCCGAGCAGCACCGCCACCACCGGGTTGACGTAGGCGTAGCTGGTGGCGACCGCCGGGCGCACGTTCTTCAACAAGAACATATAGGCGCTGATCGCCAGCATCGAACCAAAGACGATCAGATAGCCCAGCGCCAGAAAGCCGCCGGTGCTCGGCATCTGAGTGAGGCGCTCGCCGCTCAGCTGGCTGGCTGCCAATAACACCACGCCGGCGACCAGCATCTCCGCCGCGCCGGCCATCGGCCCGGCCGGCAGCGAGATGCGCGATCCCAAGACCGACCCAAAGGCCCAGCTGGCCGACGCCAACAAAATCAGCAGCGCGCCGGTCGGGTTGCCCACCAGGTTGTTGCCGGTGTTGAGCAGCACGATGCCCACCAATCCGAGCGCGATGCCGGCCCATTCCAGTTTGGTGTTGCGCATGCCCCACAGCAGGCTGAAGCAGAGGGTGAACAGCGGCACCGTCGCCACCATCACCGCGGCGATGCCGGACGGCACATGTTGGTGTTCCGCCACCGTCACCAGGCCGTTGCCCACCGCCAGCAGCAGAATGCCGATGGCGCCGGCGGCCAGCCACTGCTTCAGCGTCGGCAGCGCGTGGCCGCGCCAGGCCAGGAAACTGAACAGCACGATACCGGCGATCAGAAAACGAATGCCGGCCATCATCAGCGGCGGCCACTGCGCGACGCCGAGGCGAATGACGAAATAGGTGGAACCCCAAACGATATATAACGTGAACAACGCCCCGATCAACGGCAGGACGCTACGGCTTTGTTGGCTAAGCATAGGATTGTATTTTGCGGGAGTGATTATTATTAGAACGCTCAGTAAACCCGATCGGGCAACCGATAAGCAATGGCCTTCGGCATTATTTTTCCGGCGGCTGAAAGCCGTTCAATGGCCTTGCTGTTTCCACTGCAGCCAGCTGACGGCCGGCAGGTAAATCGACCAGCCGACGGCCAGCAGCAGCAGCATGAACTCGGGCGGCACGCCGGGCAACAAGGCGTCCAGCTTCCAGGACACGGCGTAGGCGAAGGGGCCGACGGCGGCGCCCAACACCGCCAGCGGCCAGGGGGCCGCTCTGACGACGTCCAGCAACCAATACCACCAGCAGCCGAAGCCGATCCACAGCGCGATGGTCCAGAGCGGCAGGCCGTGTTGCCCGCTGTAGTGCAGCACGCCGCTGTAGCTCCACAGCCCATCCATGCCGATACCGCCCAGGGCGGCCAGAGCCGCGCCTTTGCGGCGGGCGGCAGGGGTAAAGATCAGCGCCAGCGCCGCGCCGGCCAGCAGTATGCCGTTGAGCCGATCGCGAGTCAGCAGCGCCAGCAGCCAGCAAACGCCCAGTCCCAGCGTCGCCAGCCAGAATCCGGCATGCGGCTTCTTCATCGTTCAACTCCCGTGGGGTTACTCTGCCGCTGCGCTAAGCGCCGACGGATTTGCCAGAGCGGGCGCGAGGCCCGCTGTTTGCCTGAATGTTCGTTAGTTCAACCTTAGAAGGGAAGGTGCGGGGTGCACAAGCAGAATAATCTGTACCGGTTGAAAACGTGGGCAAAAACCGGTGTTACAGGCGTGAAATCCGGTAGGCGCAGCGGCGCGAGCCGGCCAAAATGTGTTCGGCGCGCTCCACCTGCGCCTGCAGCACTTCGGTGAAGATGCTTAATTCCGCCCGGCAGAAACCCTGGCAGACGGTGGCGGCGGCGCAGATCGGGCAGTGGTTTTCCACCAGCAGATAGGAACCGTCCTCCTCCTGGCGCCATTCGGCCATATACCCTTCGCGGCAGCGGATCTCGGTCAGGCGCGCCACGCGTTCGCGCAGTTCGGTGGCGCCGATCATCGCCTGCTTGTAGTTGATGCGGTTTTCCTGCTCGCGGCTCTCGATCAGCACGTCGATCGCCTGTTCGCCCAGCTTGTCGCGCACGGTGCGCAGCAGCTGCACCGTCAGATCCGCATGGGTATCGGGAAAGCGCGCGTTGCCGGCCGAGGTCAAATGCCACAGCTGCACCGGGCGGCCCACGCCGCGCGTTTCCGCCACCGCTTCGACCAACCCCTCTTTCGCCAGCTTGACGAACTGCTGGCGGGCCGCCTCACCGGTGGTGCCGAGCACCTTTCCTGCGTCAGAAGCTAGCTGCGGGCCGCGGGTTTTCAATAACGTCAGCAAGCGGTCACTGACCGATTGTGCGGTGCTGCCGCTATTTTCCAAGTTTATTCTTGACATATTTCTCCGCCTCGCCCTAACTTATTCCAAGATAACTCTTGTTAAATTTAACGCAATCTTATGACCAACTCAATGCCATTCCTCTGAAAACAGGACGACAACCGTGATAACCCATGACGATAGCCGCTGGAGTGACCTTTTCTCCGGCAAAAATGCGGCCAGTGCGATCGCGCTCTCGCTTGGCGTGGCGCTGCATGCCATAAATATTCTGGTCGCCACCACCATTCTGCCCTCGGTGGTGCAGGATATCGGCGGGCTGGATCTCTATGCCTGGAACACCACGCTGTTCGTGGTGGCGTCGATCCTCGGCTCCGCGCTGTCGGCCCGGTTGCTCAGCGGCTATGGCGCACGCAGCGCCTATCTGGTGGCTTCGCTGTTCTTTATCGCCGGGGCGGCGCTGTGCGCGCTGGCGCCGAGCATGCCGGTGATGCTGATCGGCCGCACGGTGCAGGGCTTCGGCGGCGGGCTGATCTTTGCGCTCTCCTACGCGATGATCAACCTGGTGTTCGAGCAGCGATTGTGGCCGCGCGCCATGGCGCTTATCTCGGCGATGTGGGGCATCGCCACCCTGGTGGGGCCGGCGGTGGGCGGCATTTTCGCCGAGCTGCACGCCTGGCGTTGGGCCTTCGGCATTCTGCTGCCGATCATGGCGCTGTACGCTGCGTTTACCTTCCTGATCCTGCCCAAGGGCAAGGCGCAGCAGGCGGCCGCGCCGTTGCCGACTGCGCAACTGCTGTTGCTGACCGTGGCGGTGCTGGTGGTGTCCGCCGGCAGCCTGGCGCACAGCGTCTGGATCAATCTGGCGGGCATCGCGCTTTCGCTGGTGCTGATGGCCTGGCTGATGAAGCGCGAGGCGCACGCACGCGCGCGCCTGTTGCCGCATGGCTCGCTGCGGCGCGGCTCATCGCTGGCGGCGCTCTATATTACGGTCTCGTTGCTGGTGATCGGCATGACCAGCGAAATCTTCGTGCCCTATTTCCTGCAGCTGTTGCACGGCCAGTCGCCACTGATCTCCGGCTATATCGCCGCCACCATGGCCGCCGGTTGGACGTTGTCCGAAATCCTCAGCTCCGGCTGGCGCGGGGCGGGCATTCGCCGGGCGATCGTTAGCGGGCCGCTGTTCGTGCTGGTGGGGCTGCTGGCGCTGGCGATCCTGATGCCGACGCCCTCCGGCGGCCACTGGCAGGCGCTGACGCCGATCGTCATCGCGTTGTCGCTGGTGGGGTTCGGCATCGGCTTCGGTTGGCCGCATCTGCTGACGCGCATTTTGCAGGTGGCGCCTGAAGCGGACAAAGATATCGCCGGCGCTTCAATTACCACGGTGCAGCTGTTCGCCACCGCATTCGGCGCGGCGCTGGCCGGGATGATCGCCAATCTGGCGGGGCTGAACGATCCGGGCGGCGCGACGGGCGCTGCATCGGCGGCGCGTTGGCTGTTCCTGGCGTTCGCGCTGGCGCCGCTGCTGGCGGTATTCAGCGCCTGGCGCTGCGCGGCGATCGCGCCGCCGGGGGCCGAAACGGGCAATTTTGTACAAACCCCGCCCTCGCGCGAGAGCTAGAACGCTTCTCCTCACCTGGTGATGTTCGCGGTGATCCAGGCGTTATTCCTGCGCGACATTTTAAAATCCGCTTGCTATATCTCTAATTTGAGATTATTTCTCTTATATGGGATTTTTAAGCGGAGTATGAACGATGGATAACGGTTTGGAGACGGCCGACCTGAGGTTGGCGCAGCGGCTGGCGGATTTGCGCCAGCAACGGGCGTGGTCGCTGGAGGAGTTGGCGCAGCGCACCGGCCTTAGCCGGGCGACGCTCTCGCGGGTGGAGCGCGCCGAGACCAGCCCGACGGCATCGTTGCTGAACCGGCTGTGCGCCGCCTACGGGTTAACCATGTCGCGCCTGTTGAGCGAAATCGAAGACGAGCCGCCGGAGCTGCTGCGGCCGCCGCAACAGCCGGTGTGGGTCGATCGCGCCAGCGGTTTTCACCGTCGCTCCGTTTCCCCGCCTGCCGCGCTGTATAAGGCCGAGTTTATCGAAGCCCGGCTTGATGCCGGCGCGCAGATCGATTACGACCTGCCGTCGATTCCGGCGCTGGAACATCACCTTTGGTTGCTGTCCGGGCAGTTGGAATTGACCCTGGAAGGGCGCGTTTTCCGGCTGTCGGCCGGCGACTGCCTGCGTTACCGCCTGTTCGGCGCCTCCCGTTTCCATGTCCCCGGCGAGGAGCCGGCCCATTACACCCTCGTTATCTGCAGGCCATAGCCATGATTGAATTGCAACAGTGGGACGCCGGCGCGGCGCAAAGCGCCATTGTCGACTTGGCCGAGATGCTGCACGCCAGCGTGGCGCACGGCGCCAGCATCGGTTTTGTCATGCCCTTTACGCTGACGCAGGCGCAGGCGTTTTGGCAGGGGTTGCTGCCGGCCATCGCGCGGGGAGAGCGTGCGATGCTGGTGGCGCTCGCGAACGGCCGGCCGGTCGGCACCGTGCAGCTGTTACTGGCGATGCCGGACAACGGCCGCCACCGCGCGGAAGTGGTCAAGCTGATGGTGCACCCGCAGGCGCGGCGGCAGGGCGTCGCCCGGCTGTTGATGCAGGAAGTGCAGGCGCTGGCGGCGCGTCATCGCCGCAGCCTGTTGGTGCTGGATACCCTGAGCGGCAGCGCGGCGCAGGGGCTGTACCGTCAATTGGGGTTCGAGGCGGCGGGCGACATCCCGCAATACGCCCGCGCCAGCGACGGCGGGGCGTTGGAGGCCACCTGCTATATGTACAAACTGCTGTGAGGCTTCGGATATTATTAAGTGAAGTCGATAGCTTGGACGCACTGACACTGATGGCGGAGTTGTCGGTGCAGCTGGCTGAGATCACAGGCGATAGCGGTACGTCCTCGTTTGATCCTGCTTCTATAGAAGCGGATGGAGGTTGTTTTATGTTGGTACGCAATGCTGCCGATGTGGCCGTAGCTTGTGGGGCGCTGCGTCGATTAACTTCTGGTGTTGCGGAGTTAAAACGAATGTATGTACGTGAGCCTGGCAATGGTATTGGTCGTAAATTATTGCAGGCTCTGGAACAACAGGCTCGATGGTTGGGGTATCGTCAACTGTGGCTGGAAACCCGAAGCGTGAACTTGCGTGCCATCAAGTTTTATCTGGCTCAGGGGTATCGGATACGCGAAAACTATGGCCGTTATCGAGGTAACCCACAGGCGGTCTGTTTCGAGAAAGTTCTGTAATGATGTTGCAAGTTCCTATAGCCATTTGACATTGAAGATCCGTGCCTTGCCTGCTTAGGTTACGTTCAGATTACATCAAAGAGCGGATGCTGCTGCGCTGTTCGGGTGATTAAAATCGAGAGAATTAACGGATTGGCTACTCTGACATTGCTGAAAGTATGTGAAAGTGCTCGTTTCACCGAGAAGCGTTATTGGATTAACTCACAGGGCGGTGCCGATACCGATTTCTCACATTTCTGGTGCCCGCAACCCAGAATTTGAGCATCCGCATTTCTTCATCTTCATGCCGCCGAACTAACGTTCCCATTGGTTCGGCGGCATGCTCCGCTAATCCCTTTTTGACAAAATATTAGGTTATATGGGGCATTTCTCCCTATTCCTGAGTCAGCGCCCGCGCCAGGCCTTGATCGCCTGTTGGCGCACCTGCAGCTTCTGTTGCGGCGTCAGCTTGTTGTAGTCGCGAGCCAGGCCGCTTTCCCAATCGCCGTACAGCGGGTTGGGCAGCACGATGAATTCGGTGCCGAACTTGCCCTGATTCTCGCTGACGAACGCCCGGCGCTGCGCATTGTCCTGGTGGTAAGTCGCGGCGCCGAAGTCGTTCAGGTTGTCGCCTGCGTACACCACGATGTCATAGCCGGCTTGTTTGATGGCGTCGAAGCGCGCCTGCTTATTGGAGGTATCGGTGCTGAGCAGCACGGTTTTTTCCGACATGCCGGTGAATCCGAGCTTCTGCATGTTGGCCACCGTGGCGGCGTATTCGCTCTGCTTGCGGTTCGAGACGTAGAA
Source organism: Serratia sp. BNK-33-b (assembly GCF_048684565.1). Classification (NCBI taxonomy): domain Bacteria; kingdom Pseudomonadati; phylum Pseudomonadota; class Gammaproteobacteria; order Enterobacterales; family Yersiniaceae; genus Serratia; species Serratia sp. BNK-33-b. Next base: position 3,407,539 of record NZ_JBLQTZ010000001.1, on the reverse strand, counting down.
CATCGTCCCCTGGTGGGCGTTAACGTAGCGGGCAAACGACACTGCGCCCGGCACCGCGCCGGCCTGTTCGGCCTGCGTCCATTGGGCCCAGGTGGCGCCGTCGTACGGCTGGCCGTGCTGCGCCTGCCAGCCGGAGTAGGCGCTGTTGTCCAACAGGGTTTCATCCAGATCGACCACCACCGCCTTTTTGCGGCCCGGCGCGGTCTTGGCCTGATCGAAGGCGCGTTGCGCGCTGTTGAACGCCTGATGCGCCAGCGCCTGGTATTCGCCGGACTGTTGGAACCAGTTCACCGCCAGCACCGACTGATCCGCCAGCCGCTGCTGGGCCTGGGCGTCGGTGTGCGGCGGCTGCGCACAACCGGCCAACGTCAGCAGCGCGACGCCAACCGCCGTGCCGAGGGTGAGTTTCCTTGCCTGTTTTCCTGCCATCGTTATCTCTCTCGGTTTTATTTTTGTGGGCTGTCCAGCAGCATATCCATCTCGAACTGGCGCAGGGGATCCTGCCGCCAGCCAAGATGCGTAAAGAAGGGGGCGGCCACCTCGGGCACAAAAACGTTGGCGGTCAGCGGCAAAGGGGCGAACTGCGCTTGCAGGGTGGCCAGCAAGGCGCGGGCATGCCCCTGGCCGCGGTGCTGCGGCGGCACGTAGATCAGGCGCAGCCAGCAGTGCTCGGCGCCGGGCATCACCACGGCGTAGGCCTGACGATTGAGCGTATAGGCTCGCGGTGTGCCCGGCAGCTTGAACAGCGATTCGGGGGCAATCAGCCAGGGCAGGTCAGTGGCGCCTTCCGCCGTCAGGCGGTGGCTGACGGTCAGCGGATCGACCGCCTGCAGCGCCGCCGTGCCTGGCGGCACTTCCGCCGGCGCCTGATGGCCGGTCAGGGTGCGCACGATGCGCAGCCCGGCGCGGTGATACAGCGCCAGCGCGGCGTCGTTGCCTTCGATCACTTCCAGCGACAGCCGATGGTCGCCGCGTTGGCGGGCATCCGCCACCAGCCGCTGCATCAGCGCCTTGCCCAGCCCCTGGCCGCGCATCTCCGGGCGCACGGAAAAAGCCGCAACCCGGCTGTGACGGCCACGGCGGGCGATCAGCGCCACCGCCACCGGTTCATGGCGGTGGGTGACGATCAGGCTGTCGTTCAGGCTGAGATCTTCGGCGCCGAAGCGGGCGGCGAAGGTCGATCCGTCGAGCACGAAACGCACGATGTAGTTTTCAAAACAGTGGTTGAGGATGTTGGCCAGTTCGTCGCTGCTGTAGCGCAAGGCGTTGTGGTAGTCGAAGCGTCCGTCGTTATGCATGGCTGATTCCGCTCGGGGGAAAGCTATACATGTAGACCCGTTTGTTTTGCAAGGCAAGCGGGGGGATTCGCTGGCGGGGAAAATAAAAACAAAAAAGCCGGACGCAGCCGCCCGGCGAAATAAAACTCTGGGTATCAAGTGACGCTAAAGTTTGCAGTGGTGGTTATTCATTCATCACATCAGAACTGGTAGGTCAGGGCGACAACAACGACGTCGTCGTTTTTCAGACCCAGTTTGTTGTCGTCATCAAGCTGGTTGATTTTATATTCGACATAAGTGGACATGTTTTTGTTGAAGTAATAGGTCGCCGCTACGTCGAAATATTTCACCAGATCGACGTCGCCGATGCCTTCAATATCTTTGCCTTTCTGCTGAACGTAACCCAGCGATGGGCGCAGACCGAAGTCGAACTGATATTGCGCGACCAATTCAATCCCTTCCGCTTTATTGGCGAAGCCGCTAACGGAGGTCGAGTTATTATTGATGGTGGCGGTGCCGGAAATAGGCGCGATATTGCGGCTCTGCGAATAAGTCGCGGCCAGGTAGACATTGTTGTTGTCGTATTTCAGACCGCCGGCCCAGATATCGGCCTTGTCGCCTTTACCGAAGGTGCCCGCCTTTTGCGTGGCGGTGCGGTTGGAAGAGGCATAGGCGGCGCCCACGCTCAGACCGTCGATGATTTCATAGCTGGAGGAGAGACCCCAGCCGTCGCCGTTCGCCTTGCTGGCGGAGCGGCCGTCGTTTTCGTTCTTGCCCTGGTACTGCACGGCAAATTTCAGGCCGTCAACCAGACCGAAGAAGTTGTTATTACGGTAGGTGGCGACGCCATTGGTACGGCCGTTCATAAAGTTGTCGGTCTTGATATAAGCATCATCGCCGAATTCAGGGATCATATCCGTCCAGGCGCCAACGTCGTAAATGATGCCGTAGTTGCGACCGTAGTCGAAGGAGCCGAGATCCTTATATTTCAGACCGGCGAAGCCCAGACGCGTTTTGGTGTCTTTGGTGCCGTCGGATTCAGAATGGTTGGCGGCGATCTGATATTCCCACTGGCCATAGCCGGTCAGCATATCGTTAATCTGAGTCGCGCCTTTAAAGCCGATACGGACGTAGGTTTTATCACCATCGTTGCCGGCATCATCAGAGAAATAATGCAGGGCTTTCACACGACCGTAAAAATCGAGCTTGTTGCCGTCTTTATTGTAGATTTCTGCTGCCTGTGCCGCTTGCGCAAGTAAAAGTGCCGGAATAATAACGGCCAGAAGATTACGTTTCATGGGTTACCCTGCTTTATTCGATTGAAAGACGCTTATCATCAGTTGCATTGCTGTTTTACTGTGCCGCCTGATTGTTGGCGGCGGAGAATTTTTACCGTAGTAATGTGATCTATTTATGACAAAAAATTCATTTTCATGTCGAACGATTAAAAAAGTCGCGCAAAGGGTGAATTTTTTCTTCAGCCGATGGTCGGCGGCTGGTCTACAGTTACCGATACCTTGTTCCGCTGCGGGAGGAATCATGCACGATACTTATACTTTGTTCGGTACGCAGGGCTGCGGCTCGACCATCGTGGCCGCCGCGTTGGCGTTGACCGCTTTCCCCTGGGGCTATGAGGAGGTGGATTACACGCAGGACGGCCCGGAGCGCGATCGCCTGCTGGCGCTGAACCCGCTGGGCCAGGTGCCCACCTTAGTGCTGCCCAATGACGAAGTGATGACGGAGAGCGCGGCGATTATCCTGCTGCTGCACGATCGCGCACCGCATGCCGAACTGGCGCCGCCCGGCGGTTCGCCGCTGTTGCCGCGTTTTCTGCGCTGGCTGCTGTTCATCAACGCGGAGATTTACCCCACCTTAACCTATGCCGACCATCCGCAGCGCTGGCAGCCGCAGGCGGCAGGGGCGGAACAGCTGAAAAACGCGGTAATGGATTATCGCGAGCGTTTATTGCGGCAGTTGAACGCCGCCGCAGGAGCGTCTGGCCCGTGGTTTCTCGGCAAGAGCTTCAGCGCGCTGGATCTGTACCTGGCGGTAATGTGCAACTGGCGGCCGGGCCGCGCGTGGTTCCGGCAACACTGCCCGCGACTGTACGCCATTGCCGAACGGGTGGAACAGCGGCCGGAGCTGAATGCGCTGCTGAGCGCCCATTTCGACGGCGTTGCCCCGCTGGAACCGTGACATCGCCCCGCCGCCCGGCGGGGAACCCTCCCGTTTTTCTGAACTGAGACTGCCGAAAATCCCGATTTTCACTCGCCTCGCTGGCGGGTAGCGTAAGGCTATCCGCAACTGACAGGAGAGTGTGATGCCATCAAAATCCCAGGCCGGGCAACAGGCGTTCGGCGATATCGCCCCCAAGCTGGCGCAGCTCAGCGACAGCGTCTTGTTTGACGATGTCTGGCAGCGGCCGGCGCTGAGCCCGCGCGAACGCAGCCTGATCACCGTCGCCGCGCTGGTGGCGCTTAACCGCGTGGAACAACTGCCGTTTCACCTGCAACTGGCTCAGCGCAACGGCGTGGCGCATCAGCAGCTGGCTGAGCTCATCACCCACCTGGCGTTCTATGCCGGCTGGCCCGCGGCGGCGTCGGCCGTGGCGCGCCTGCGCGAGCTGGAACCGGAGGCGCCCCATGCCGTTTAGCCGCATCGCCCTGCATCAGGGCAAGTCCGCCGACTATCTGCAAACCTTGTCCGACAGCCTGCATCAGGCGCTGGTGGAGGCCTTCGAGGTGCCGCCGACGGACAGGTTTCAGGTGATCGATCAATACCGCCCCGGCGAGCTTATCTACGATCGCGACTATCTCGGCGGGCCGCGCAGCGCGGATTTCGTGCTGTTTTACATCACCGCCGGGCGGCCGCGCGACAGCGACACCAAGCGGCGTTTCTACCGACGGCTGGCGGCGCTGCTGGCGGAAAAGCTGCGGCTGAACCCCGAGGATGTGATGGTGGTGATCGCCACCACCCAGTTGGACGAGTGGTCGTTCGGCGGCGGGCGCGCCTCAATGATCGATCCGCAGGCGTAACTCGGGCTGACGTCGCCGGCGGTCTGTGGGACAATAGCGCCATCATTTCGTTTAGATAAGAGTTGAATGGCGCTCTCCTCCGCAGTTAAAGATCAGATTGGCCAGTGGTACAAAGCCCTGCAGCAGCAAATACCGGATTTTATTTCCCGCGCGCCCCAGCGCCAGATGATCGCCGAAGTGGCGAAGACGCTGGCCGGCGACTACCCGCGCCATCTGGCGATCGAGGCGCCGACCGGCGTCGGCAAAACGCTGTCTTACCTGATCCCGGGCATCGCCGTCGGGCGGGCGGAGAGCAAGCCGCTGGTGGTGAGCACCGCCAACGTGGCGCTGCAGGACCAGATCTACAGCAAAGATTTGCCGCTGCTGAAGAAGATTATCCCCGATCTGAAATTTACCGGCGCCTTTGGCCGCGGGCGTTACGTCTGCCCGCGCAACCTGGCGGCGATGAGCACCGACGTTAGCCAACAGGGCGATCTGACGCTGTTCCTCGACGACGAACTGGCACCGTCCAGCGGCGAAGAGCAGGCGCTGTGCCAGAAACTGACCAAGGCGTTGGCCCGCTTCGAGTGGGACGGACTGCGCGACCACTATCAGCAGAGCATCGACGATCCGCTGTGGGCCAAGCTGAGCACCGACAAGGCCAACTGCCTGGGGCGCAACTGCCATTACATCCGTGAATGCCCGTTTTATATCGCCCGCAAAGAGATCGAGAGCGCCGACGTAGTGGTGGCCAACCACGCGCTGGTGATGGCGGCGCTGGAGACGGAATCGGTGCTGCCGAACCCGAAAGAATTGCTGCTGGTGCTGGACGAAGGCCACCATTTGCCGGAGGTGGCGCGCGATGCGCTGGAGATCGACGGGGAAATCACCGCGCTGTCGACCAACCTGCAGCTGGACATGATCGTCCGCCAGGTCGAGCAATGCATGACGCAGTACCGGCCGAAGAATCCGCCGGGGCTGGCCAACAGCGAACGGCTGAAGAACCATTGCGAGGAGCTGCGTGAGCTGGTGCAGATCTTCGAGCATCAGGTCAGCGCCTATCTGCCCGGCGACAGCGTGGCGGCCGAGCACCGTTTTGAAATGGGCGAGCTGCCCGCGGAGATGGTGGAGAGCTGCGCGCGGCTGTTTAAACTGACCGATGCATTGCGCGGGCTGGCGGAGTTCGTGCTTAACGATCTTACCGAGCAGACCGGCAAGCACGACATCATGCGCCTGCACCGCGCCATCTTGCAGATGAGCCGCACGCTGGGCTATCTGGAGGCGATGAGCAAGCTGTGGCGGCTGGCGGCGCTCGACAAGTCGTCCAACGCGCCGATCTCCAAATGGGTCACGCGCGAACTGCGCGATAACGTCACCCATCTGTATTTGCACTGCGTCGGCATCCGCGTCAGCGATCAGCTGGAGAAGCTGCTGTGGCGCAAGGTGCCGCACGTGGTGGTCACCTCGGCCACGCTGCGTTCACTGAACAGCTTCGCGCGTTTGCAGGAGATGAGCGGGCTGAGCGAGAAGGCCGGCGATCGCTTCGAAACGCTCTCTTCGCCGTTCAATCACGTCGAACAGGGCAAGATTGTCATTCCGCAGATGCGCTATGAACCGGCGCTCGCCAACGAGGCGGAGCACCTCGAGGAAATGGCGCGGTTTTTCCGCGCCGAGCAGGCGAGCGGCAAGCACAAAGGCATGCTGATCCTGTTCAGCAGCCACCGGGCGATGCAGACTTTCCTCAGCTACGTGACCGATCTGCGGCTGATGCTGCTGGTGCAGGGCGACCAGCCGCGCTACCGGCTGGTGGAAGAGCACCGCAAGCGGGTGGAGAAGGGCGTCGCCAGCGTGCTGGTGGGGCTGCAATCGTTCGCCGAAGGGCTGGATCTGAAAGGCGAACTGCTGACCCAGGTGCATATTCACAAAATCGCGTTTCCGCCGATCGACAGCCCGGTGATCATCACCGAAGGCGAGTGGCTGAAATCGCTGAAGCGCTATCCGTTCGAAGTGCAGAGCCTGCCGAGCGCCTCGTTCAACCTGATCCAGCAGGTCGGCCGTCTGATCCGCAGCAACCAATGCTACGGCGAGATCGTGATCTACGATCGCCGGTTGCTGACCAAAAATTACGGTTCGCGGCTGTTGGCGTCGCTGCCGGTGTTCCCGATCGAGCAGCGCGCGGTGCCGGAGGCCGACAAGGCGCATCTGGCGGCGCTGAAATCCGCCGCCGATGCGGCCAAAAAAGAGAAGAAGCGCGGCAACCCGTTCGCCCGCAAGCGGCGGCGTTAATCAGAGCAGCGGCGGCAGGCGGCGCTTGACCGGCGTGGTTTTCACGATCGAGGTGTTGCTCTGCGCATGCTCGGCCAGCCGATCGAGAGTGTGGTCGAGCTGCGCCATCGAGTGCGCCACCAGCCGCACGATAAAGCAGTCTTCGCCGGTCACCTTATCGCATTCGACCACTTCCGGGATCGCCTGAATCAGCTGCTCGACCTTCTTCAGCATGCCCGGCAGCGGCTTGATGCGCACCAGCGACTCGAAGGCGTAGCCCACCGCCTGCAGATTGACGTTCAGGGTATAGCCCTGGATCACGCCGCTTTCTTCCAGCCGCCGCAGTCTTTCCGAGGTGCTCGGCGACGACAGGCCCACCTGCGCGCTCAGCGTCTTCAACGACGCGCGCGCATCTTCCGCCAGAATGGTCAGGATTTGGCGATCGATATCATCCATAACGCCTCCGTTAGGTGTTTTATTTATTATAGCTGCGAGAAAAAGGCAGTTAAGCATATTTGCCTTTTTTATGCTATGGAAAGCCGCCCTGCGAAGCCGCAAGCTATGTCTCTGGGCAAGCTTCGAGGAACGCAGAATGAATGCAGAGATAAAACGCGGATCGCTGGAGATGGCGGCGGCGATGTTGATTTCCGGCTCTATCGGCTGGTTTGTGTTGATGTCCGGCCAGCCGGTTATCAACGTGGTGTTTTGGCGCTGCGCGGTAGGCGCGCTGGTGCTGCTGGCGGTGTGCGGCGTATTGGGTCAGCTGCGACGCGATGCGCTGACGCGCGCCACGCTGCTGCTGGCGATCGCCGGCGGCGTCGCGCTGGTGATCAACTGGCTGCTGCTGTTCGCCGCCTATTCCTATGCGTCTATCTCCATCGCCACCGCGGTGTACAACACCCAGCCGTTTATGCTGGTGGGGCTGGGGGCGCTGTTTCTGGGGGAACGGCTGACCGCCCGCAAGCTGCTGTGGCTGGGGCTGGCGTTCGGCGGCATGATGCTGGTGGTGCTGGCGCAGCCGCGGCAGGCGGGGGAGCAGAGCCATTATCTGGCCGGCATCGCGCTGGCGCTCGGCGCGGCGTTTTTCTACGCCCTGATGGCGCTGGCGGCCAAGCGGCTGAAGGGCACGCCGCCGCATCTTATTGCGCTGATCCAGGTGACGGTGGGGGCGGTGATGCTGTTGCCGCTGGTGGATTTTCATGCGTCGGCCAGCGTTGGCCAGTGGGGGATGCTGGCGACGCTCGGCGTGTTGCATACTGGCCTGATGTACGTGCTGATGTACGGCGCGTTGCAGAGGCTGCCGACCCACCTGATCGGCTCGCTGTCATTCATCTATCCGATCGCCGCCATGCTGGTGGATCGCCTGGCGTTTGGCCACCGGCTGTCTGCGTGGCAGCTGCTGGGCGCGGCGATCATCCTGCTGGCGGCGGCGGGCATGAACCTGCTGGGCGATCGGCGAGCGCGGCTGCTGCCGGCCTCGGACGGCCGGCGCGCCGGCTGATGCTCAGTTCGGTTTTTTCAGCCGACGCCATAAAGTGGTGCGGCTGATCCCGAGCAACCGGGCGGCGGCGGCGTGGTCGCCCCCGCACCGCGCCAGGGCTTCGTGGGCGGAGACGGGCGCCGCCGGCGTCTCGGGCGGCGGGGCCACCGCCAGCTCCGGCAGCAGCCACTGCAGCGTTTCGCCGCTCGGCGCAGCGCCGGTGCTCAGCATCAGCGCCACCCGCTCCATCATGTTGCGCAGCTCGCGCAGGTTGCCGGGCCAGGCGTAATGACTGAGCGCGGCGTAACAGCCGGGCAGGGCGGCGCGCAGCGGCTCCGTCAGCGGCACGTCGAGCGCCGCCAGCGACTGTTTCAGAAAGTGTTCCGCCAGCATCGCAATATCGTCGCCGCGCGCCCGCAACGGCGGCAGCTGCAGCCGCAGGGCGCTCAGGCGGTAGAACAGATCGGCGCGAAAATCGCCCTGTTGAATCGCCTGCTCCAGGCGGGTGTGGGTGGCGCTGATAACGCGAAAATCGACCTTTACCGGCTGTTGCCCGCCCACCCGGGTGATGGTTTTTTCTTCCAGCGCCCGCAGCAGCCGGGTTTGCAGGTGCAGCGGCATTTCGCCGATCTCATCCAGAAACAGGGTGCCGCCGTTGGCGGTTTCCAACAGCCCGCGTCGGCCGCCGCGCCGTGAGCCGGTAAAGGCGCCTTCCTCATAGCCAAACAGTTCCGCCTCCAGCAGCGATTCGGCGATGGCGCCGCAGTTGATGGCGACGAACGGCGGCGTCGCGCCGCGCCGGGAAAAGTATTCGCGGTGGATCGCCTGCGCCGCCAGCTCTTTGCCGGTGCCGGTTTCGCCTTCGATCAACACCGCCGCCGGCGATCGGGCGTACAGCATGATGGTGCGTCGCGTCTGTTCCATCTGCGGGGAATCGCCCTGTAAATCGCTCAGCCCATAGCGCGGCTGCAGGGTATTGCGTGCGGCGTAGTCGCCGCCGCGTTTGGCGCCGCCCAGCATCAGGCGCGTCACGTCCAGCGCGTCGCTGAAGGCGGCGCGCAGGGTGGCGGCGGAATAGAGAAAAATGGCGGTGAGCCCGGCCTCTTCCGCCAGATCGCTGATGAGGCCGGCGCCGACCACCGCCTGAATGCCGGCGGCTTTCAGCTCGGCGATCTGGCCGCGCGCGTCCTCTTCGGTGACGTAGCTGCGCTGCTCCAGCGGCAGATCGAAGGTTTGCTGGAACTCCAGCAGCGCGGGCAGGGGCGTTTTGTAGGTGATGACGCCGATCCGATCGGCGGTTCTGCGCGCCTTGCTCAGCGCCTGCAGCAGATCGAAGCCGCCGGGTTTGACCAAAATGACCGGCACCGACAGGCGGCTTTTCAGGTAGGCGCCGTTGGAGCCGGCGGCGATGATGGCGTCGCAAGGCTCGGTCGCCAGGCGAGCGCGGATATGCTGCACCGCCTCCTCAAAGCCGAGGCGGATCGGGGTGATGACCGCCAGATGGTCGAACTCGAGGCTGATATCCCGGAACAGATCGAACAGGCGGGTGATGGAGACGGTCCAGATCACCGGTTTGTCTGGCGCGCGGGACGGCGTGATGTGATCGCTCATGGTGGGTTACCGAATGAAAGTGGCTGCATTAGGTGTAGCCTTGTTTCAGTCATGTTTCAAATATGCCGATTGAAACCGCGATTGAAACGTTAACTGAAACGTTTTTTATCGCTTGGTCTGCCCAATGGCGACGCGAATTTTATAACTCACTTATTTTTATCGCTTTTAATTTTTTCCTCGCCAAAGTGCAACCTGGCCCGCCCCTTGCTCTGTCTGTTCCATCTAGCTAATCGGAGAGAACGTCATGACGCTGCGCTCACCCGGGCTCGCCTTTCGTCAGGCCCTGAGTAAAGAGAAACCCCTGCAAATCGCCGGCGCGATCAACGCCAACCATGCCCTGCTGGCCCAGCGGGCGGGGTTCCAGGCCATCTATCTTTCCGGCGGCGGCGTGGCGGCCGGTTCGCTGGGGCTGCCGGACCTGGGCATTTCAACGCTGGACGATGTGTTGACCGATATTCGCCGCATCACCGACGTCTGCCCACTGCCGCTGCTGGTGGATGTCGACAGCGGTTTCGGCGCATCGGCGTTCAACGTCGCCCGCACGGTGCGCTCGGTGAGCAAGGCCGGGGCGGCGGCGCTGCATATCGAAGATCAGGTTGGCGCCAAGCGCTGCGGCCATCGGCCCAATAAGGCCATCGTTTCCACCGAAGAGATGGTGGATCGCATCAAGGCGGCGGTGGATGCGCGCAGCGATCCGGACTTCGTGATCATGGCGCGCACTGACGCGCTGGCGGTGGAGGGGCTGGAGGCGGCCATCGAGCGCGCTCAGGCTTACGTGGCGGCCGGGGCCGACATGCTGTTCCCGGAAGCGATCACCGAACTGGGCATGTACCGCCGTTTCGCCGAAGCGACGCAGGTGCCGATCCTCGCCAACATCACTGAATTCGGCGCGACGCCGCTGTTCACCACCGACGAGCTGCGCAGCGCTCGGGTGGATATGGCGCTATATCCGCTGTCGGCCTTTCGGGCGATGAACCGGGCGGCGGAGCGGGTGTACCGCGCCCTGCGCGAGGAGGGCACGCAGAAAAGCGTCATCGACACCATGCAGACCCGCAACGAGCTGTACGAAAGCATCAACTACTATTTGTTCGAAGAGAAACTCGACGCTTTGTTCGCTCGCCAGCGCGACGAATAAGCGCCATTCACGCAGAAGCCAAATGAGGACAGTATGAGCCAAGCGATCCCCCCGCAAAGCCCGACTGGCGTTAAGCCGAAAAAATCCGTGGCGTTATCCGGCGTGCCCGCCGGGAATACCGCGCTGTGTTCCGTAGGGCGCAGCGGCAACGATCTGCACTACCGCGGTTACGACATTCTCGATCTCGCGCGCCACTGCGAGTTTGAAGAGGTCGCCCATCTGCTGATCCACGGCAAGTTGCCCAACCGCGACGAGCTGCAGGCCTATAAACACCGTCTCAAAGCGCTGCGCGGCCTGCCCGCCAGCGTGCGCACGGTGCTGGAGGCGCTGCCGGCGGCGTCTCACCCGATGGACGTGATGCGCACCGGCGTTTCGGCCCTCGGCTGCACGCTGCCGGAAAAAGAGCAGCACGGCGCGGCCGGCGCGCGCGACATCGCCGATCGGCTGCTGGCGTCGTTGGGATCGATGCTGCTCTACTGGTATCACTACAGCCACAACGGCGAGCGCATTCAGCCTGAGACCGACGACGATTCCATCGGCGGCCACTTCCTGCACCTGCTGCACGGCGCAGCGCCTTCCGCCAGCTGGGAACAGGCCATGCATGCGTCGCTGATCCTGTACGCCGAGCATGAGTTCAACGCCTCGACCTTCGCCGGCCGGGTGATCGCCGGCACCGGATCCGACGTCTATTCGGCGATCGTCGGCGCCATTGGCGCGCTGCGCGGGCCAAAGCACGGCGGCGCCAACGAGGTGTCGCTGGAGATCCAGCAACGCTATGAAACGCCGGACGAAGCGGAAGCCGACATTCGCCGCCGCATCGATAACAAAGAGGTGGTGATCGGCTTCGGGCACCCGGTGTACACCGTCTCCGATCCGCGCCATCAGGTGATCAAAGAGATCGCGCTGCGCCTGTCGCAGGACGCGGGCGCGATGAAGCTGTATGACATCGCCGACCGGCTGGAAAGCGTGATGCGCGACACCAAAAACATGTTCCCCAACCTCGACTGGTTCTCGGCGGTGTCTTACCACCAGCTGGGGGTGCCCACCGAAATGTTCACGCCGCTGTTCGTCATGGCGCGGGTGAGCGGCTGGTCGGCGCACATCATCGAGCAACGGCAGGACAACAAAATCATTCGCCCCTCCGCCAACTATACCGGGCCGGAAGCGCGGGCGTTCGTGCCGCTGGATCAGCGCTGAGCGCCGATCGTTATCGTGTCGTTTTCACTATGGAGCCTTTGGGAATCATGATGCTTGAGTCTGCCAACACCGGCCGTCCGCCGTTCGATCGCGAAATGGTCGATATCGTCGATTATGTAATGAAAGAGGCCGTCGATACCCCGGCGGCGTACCGCACCGCTCACTATTGCCTGCTCGATACCCTCGGCTGCGGGCTGGAGGCGCTGAGCTACCCCGCCTGCAAGAAACTGATGGGGCCGGTGGTGCCGGGCGCCGAGGTGCTGAACGGCAGCCGGGTGCCGGGCACCCGCTTCCAGCTGGATCCGGTGCAGGCGGCGTTCAATATCGGCGCCATGATCCGCTGGCTCGACTTCAACGACACCTGGCTGGCGGCGGAGTGGGGCCACCCGTCGGACAACCTGGGCGGGATCCTGGCGGTGGCCGATTGGCTCTCGCGCCAGGCGGTGGCGGCGGGCAAAGCGCCGCTGACCATGCGGCAGGTGCTGATCGCCATGATCAAGGCGCATGAGATCCAGGGCTGCCTGGCGCTGGAAAACGCCTTCAACCGGGTGGGGTTGGATCACGTGCTGCTGGTGAAGGTGGCGTCCACCGCGGTGGTGGCACAGCTGCTCGGCCTGAGCCGCGAGGCGATCCTGAACGCGGTGTCGCTGGCGTGGGTGGACGGGCAGTCGCTGCGCACCTACCGCCACGCGCCGAACGCCGGCACCCGCAAATCCTGGGCGGCGGGGGATGCGACCGCGCGCGCGGTGCGGCTGGCGCTGATGGCCGCCACCGGCGAGATGGGCTATCCCTCGGCGCTGACGGCGCCGACCTGGGGGTTCTACGACGTCTCGTTCAACGGCGAACCTTTCCGCTTCCAGCGGCCGTACGGCGCGTACGTGATGGAGAACGTGCTGTTTAAAATTTCGTTCCCGGCGGAGTTCCATGCCCAGACCGCCGTGGAGGCGGCCATGACGCTGCACCGCCAGATGCAGGCCGCCGGCAAAACCGCCGCCGATATCGCCAGGGTGAGCATCCGCACCCATGAGGCCTGCCTGCGCATTATCGACAAGCAAGGGCCGCTGGATAACCCGGCGGATCGCGATCACTGCATTCAGTATATGGTGGCGATCCCGCTGCTGTTCGGGCGGCTGACGGCGGCCGATTACGAGGATCGGGTGGCCGAGGATCCGCGCATCGACGCATTGCGCGGCAAGATCCTCTGCCATGAAGATCCCGCCTTCACGCGCGATTATCACGATCCGGAAAAACGCTCGATCGCCAATGCGCTGACGGTGGAGTTCGCCGACGGCAGCCGTCTGGATGAGGTGGTGGTGGAGTACCCTATCGGCCATGCGCGGCGGCGTGAAGCGGGCATCCCGCTGCTGATCGAGAAGTTCAAAACCAACCTGGCGCGCCAGTTCCCGGCCCTGCAGCAGCAGCGCATTCTCGAGGTGTCGCTGGACCGGCAGCGGCTGGCGCAGATGCCGGTCAACGAGTATCTCGATTTGTGGGTGATCTGACGCGAGCGGCGCTGACAAGCCACGTCGGCGTCGCTATGATGGACGCTCCATTTCCGTCTGTCTTCTTATCAGGTGATTCATGGTTGATGCCGCAACGTTGTTGTTGTTTTCCGGCGCCTGCGTGGCGCTGGCGCTGACCCCCGGCCCGGATATGCTGCTGATCGCTTCGCGCAGCGTCAGCCAGGGGCGGCGCGCCGGTTTCGCTTCGCTGGCGGGCATTCAGCTCGGCACTTACTGCCACGCGCTGGCGGCGGCGCTGGGGCTGTCGCAATTGTTCGTCGCGGTGCCGCTGGCTTACGACGCGGTGAGAATGTTGGGCGCGGCCTATCTGCTCTATCTGGCGTGGAAAACGCTGCGATCCGGCAGCAGTCTGCAGGCTTCCGCCGGGTTGCAGGCGGTGCCGACGGCGCGCATTTTCCGTCAGGGATTGCTGACCAACATCCTCAACCCGAAGATGGCGCTGTTCGTGCTGGCGCTGTTCCCGCAGTTTATCGATCCGCGCGCCGGCTCGGTGGTGGTGCAGATGCTGGCGCTGGCGACGGTGCTGAATCTGGTCGGCTTGCTGATTAACGGCGGGGTGATCCTGGCGGTCAGCGGCATGAAAAGCCGTTTCGTCGGCCGTCGCTTCAGCGCCCGTTGGCCGAACTACCTGCTGAGCGGCGTGTTCGCCGGGCTGGCCTGCAAACTCATTTTCGACAGCCGTCGTTAATCTTCGCGCAGCAGCGCTTCAAACGCCGCGCTGGCCGGTTCGTCCGGCAGCGCGCTGTACATCACCAGCCGCAGGTGGTTCTCTTCGTCGACGATGAAAGAGGCGTGGTCAAAGGTGACCGGGCCGATCTCCGGGAGGGTGAAGCTGCGCCGCCCCTGGCAACGTCCGTGAATATCATGCTGCCGCCAGAGCTGGCGGAACTGCGGCGATACCTGCTCCAGCGCCTGTACCCGTTGGCGCATCACCTCATCCTCCGGCGCGCGGGCGTAGTCGCGGCGGAAGCTGGCCAGGATTTGCGGCGCCTGCGCCCGCCACTCCAGCAGGCGCGCATTGAGCTGCGGATCGGCAAACAGCATCCACAACATGTTGCGCTCTTGCGCCGGGCGCTCGCCGATGGCGAACAGCCGCTGCGCCGCCGGATTCCAGGCGATGATGTCCCAACTGAGGTTCATGACGTAGGCCGGCCGCAGCGTCAGGTCGTCCAGCAGGCGCCGCACCAACGGCGAAACCTGGCACCACTGATGGCCGACCGGCACCGGCGGGCGCTGATGCGCCAATAAAAACAGGTGGTAGCGGCCGGCGGCGTCGAGCTGCAGCACCCGCGCCAGATTTTCCAAAAACGTCACCGACGCATTGATTTCCCTGCCTTGCTCCAGCCAGGTGTACCAGGTGAGGCCGACGCCGGCCAGCGCCGCCACCTCCTCGCGCCGCAAGCCCGGCGTGCGGCGGCGGCTGCCGCTCGGCAAGCCGACTGACTCTGGCGACAGTTGTTCTCGCTTTTGCCGCAGAAAATCCCCCAGTTCGTGGCGGGTGCGTTCGAGGGTGCGTGGGGGCATGTCGGCCGTCCTGTTGCTGTCAGTAATAGTATAAATGGCTATATAGTAACAGTTTAAACTCTATTCCATACTGCGGCCATCATAATCTCTGGAGGTGGTATGGAACATTCATTATCTGGTGAACGGCGGGGATTGCCCGGCCTGCCGGTACTGCTGTTGGGCGGTTTTGTCACGGTGTTCGATCTGTTTGTGGTCAACGTGGCGGCGCCGGTGATCCAGCAACAGTTCGCCGCCGATTTCGCCGGTATCGGTTTGATCGTCGCCGGTTATGAACTGGCGTTTGGGGTGCTGTTGATCGCCGGTGGGCGTCTGGGCGATCGCTTCGGGCGTCGGCGTCTGTTCAGCCTCGGTATGCTGGGTTTCACGCTGAGCTCCCTGTTGTGCGGGCTGGCGGGATCGCTCAGCCTGCTGATCGCCGCGCGTATCCTGCAGGGGGCGGCGGCGGCGCTGTTGTTCCCGCAAATTTACGCCTTGATGCGGGTGCTGTACGCGCCGCAACAGCGGCGGCGCGCCTTCGCCTGGCTGGGCATGACGCTGGGGTTGGCGGCAATCTTCGGCCAGATCCTCGGCGGATTTATCATCGAGGCCAACCTGTTCGGCAGCGGCTGGCGCATGATCTTTTTGATCAATTTGCCTATCGGCGCACTGGCGCTGTGGGCGGCGCGGCGCATTCCCGAATCGCGAGTGGCGCAGGCGCAGCGGCTGGACGGCGTTGGCCTGTGGCTGGCGGCGGCCGGCCTGTCGCTGTTGCTGCTGCCATTGCTGGAAGGCCCGGCGCGCGGTTGGCCGCGGTGGATCGCGCCGATGTTGGCATTGGCGTTGCTGACGCTGTGGGGCTTCCTGCGTTGGGAGCGCCGCCTGGCGCAGCGCGGTGATGATGCGGTGCTCGATCCGGCGCTGTTCCGCCAGGCGGGCTTCGCGCCGGGCATGGCGGTGGTGCTGGCGATTTATGCCACCGCCTCCTCGTTTTTCTTGTGCTTCGCGCTGCTGCTGCAGGCGGGGGCGGGGCTGACGCCTTTTCAGGCGGGCAGCCTGTTCGCCCCGGCCAGCGCGGCCTTTATGCTGGCCTCGATGCTGGCGCCCCGGCTGACGTTGCGTTGGGGCAACGGCGTGCTGAGCGTGGGCGTGGCGATTTACGCCGCCGGGTTGGCGCTATTGATGGCGCAGGCGCTGTGGGGCGGGGCGCTGGCGCATCCGCTGCGGCTGCTGCCGGGGTTGGTCGTGCTGGGATTCGGCCAGGCGCTGAGCATGACGCCGCTGCTGAATCTGGTGCTCGGTTTGGCGCCGGAGCGGCAGGCGGGCATGGCGGCGGGTCTGGTGGCCACCGTGCAGCAGGTGGGGGGCGCGCTGGGCATCGTGGTCAGCGGCGTCGGTTTTGTGCCGCTGTTGGCGAGCGGCGGCGCGGCGGAACGCTATGCGCAGGCCTTTGCCGGCGCGATGCTCTGTAATTTGGTGGCGATGGGCGTCGCCCTGATCTTGTTAAACCGGATCACTCGAAATACTCAGAAAGCGGATCTTAAGTAGGCCGCCGGCGGGTGCTTTACTGTCGACATCATGAGAGAGCGATAAGGAGCCACACTGATGTTTCAACCCGCCGCATTTCGTGAAGACGATCTGGATGCCCAACTGGCGTTGGTGCGCGCCCACCCGCTGGGGCTGTTGGTCAGCCACGGCGAGCAGGGATTGACGGCCGATCCGCTGCCGTTTCTGGCCGATGTCGAACAGGGGCAGATCCGGCTGCGGGCGCACCTGTCGCGCGCCAACGAGCACTGGCGACGGTTGCAACAGGCGGCGGAATGTCTGGTAATTTTTCAGGGCCAGGAGGGCTATGTGTCGCCCGGCTGGTACCCGAGCAAGCGCCAGACCGGCAAGGTGGTGCCGACCTGGAACTACAGCGTGGTGCAGCTGCATGGCGTGCCGACGGTGACGGACGACCCGGCCTGGCTGCGCCGCCAACTGATCGATTTCACCGCGCAGCAGGAAGGGCGGCGTCCTGAACCCTGGCGGATCGAGGATGCGCCGGCCAACTACATCGCCGCACAGCTTAAAGGCATCGTCGGTATCGAGATCGCCGTCACCCGGCGCGAAGGCAAATGGAAAATGAGCCAAAACCGCAGCGCCGACGATGCCGGCGGGGTGATCGCCGGGCTGCGCGATGGCGATGAAGCGCAGCGGCGGCTGGCGGCGGAGGTTGAGCGGCGGCGCGGATAGGGTATGCTAACCGAAGAGTGAGCTGAGGGAACCTTCGGATGGATTACACCAAAATTATCAAAGAAATAGGCCGCGGCAAAAACCATGCGCGCGATCTGGATCGACAGACCGCCTTTGAGCTGTATCAGGCGATGCTGGCCGGGGAGGTCCCCGAGCTGGAGTTGGGCGGCATTCTGATCGCGCTGCGCATCAAGGGCGAAGCCGAAGAGGAGATGCTGGGGTTCTATCAGGCGATGCAGCAGCAGGTCTTGCCGCTGCAGGCGCCGCAGGGGCGGCCATTGCCGGTGGTGCTGCCGAGCTATAACGGCGCGCGCAAGCAGGCCAATCTGACGCCGCTGCTGGCGCTGCTGCTCGCGAAAGTGGGCCTGCCGGTGGTGGTGCACGGCGTGCTGGACGACAGCACCCGCGTGACCAGCGCCGAGATTTTCCGCGCGCTTGGGCTGCCGTGGTCGGAACAGGCCGCTCACGCCCAACAGCGTCTCGATAACGGCGAGGCGGTATTCATGCCGGTTTCCGCGCTGTCGGCGCCGCTGGCGCGGCAGCTCGGGCTGCGTTGGCGCATGGGGGTGCGCAACAGCGCCCATACGTTGGCCAAGCTGGCGACGCCGTTCGGCGAACAGGATGCGCTGCGTCTCGCCAGCGTCTCACACCCGGAGTATGTCGGCCGAGTGGCGTCGTTTTTCCGTCAGATCGGCGCCCGCGGGTTGTTGATGCACGGCACCGAAGGCGAAGCCTACGCCAATCCGCTGCGCTGCCCGCAGATTCACCATATCGTCGGCGGCGAACAGCGCATATTGCTGGAGCGCACCTTGCAGGATGAAACGCCGGCGTTGCCGGCGGCGAAAGACGCGGCAACCACCGCGCGCTGGACCGAGCGCTGCCTGGCGGGCGAGGTGGCGATCCCGCAGGCCATCCAGCGGCAGGTCGCCTGTTGCCTGGTGGCCGTCGGCGAGAGCGAGACGCTGGAGCAGGGGCTGAAACGCCTGCATCAGGCCTGAGCGCGACTATACTGGGATATTTCCTCATCGGCTGAGAAGGACGGTTATGCAACAGGCTCTCGATTACTTCAATCAATTGAACCAGGATTACCTCGACGTACACCGCGCCAAAGAAGAGCTGTTCTGGCAAAACTACATGGGCACCGGCGGCGAAGACGTCTCGGCGCGCTTTTCCGCCGCGGAAAGCGCCTATAAGCGCTTTATCGCCGAACCGCGCCGGCTGGCCGAGATCCGCAATCTGCTGGCCGGATTGGAAGCGTTGCCGCAGGAGGCGCAGCGCGATGCGCTGATCCACGGTCTGCAAGGTTGGCTGCGCTTTTTCGACTGCAACGCCATTGAAGACCCGCAGGCGCAGGCGCTGTTGGATCAGATCATCCACGCCGAATCCGATCTCTACTCGCGCCGCAAGAGCTATCAGGTCACCCATCTGAACGCCGATGGCCGGCGCGTGGCGGCTTCGCTCGGCGAGCTGTTGACCAACCAGGCGACCAACCCGAACGAAGACTACCGCCGCAGCTCGCAGCAGGCGCTGCGCGATCTGGAGCAATGGCTGCTGCATAACGGCCTGCCGGAGCTGATCGGCCTGCGCAACCGCTTTGCGCGCCAAATGGGCTATCGCAACTATTTCGACTACAAGGTGAACAAGACCGAGCGCATGACGCCGGAGCAGCTGTTCGCCATTCTGGATCGCTTCGAGCGGGAAACCCGCGAGGCCAACGCGCGCAGTCTGCAACAGCTGGCGGCCGAGAAGGGCAGCCAGGCGCTGGAGCCATGGAACGTCCGCTTCGCCAGCGCCGGCGACGTCACCCGCCAACTGGATCCTTATTTCCCGTTTTCCCGTTCGCTGGAACGCTGGGTCGACAGCTTCAAACGCCTGCACATCGGTTTTGGCGGCGCGGAGATGAACCTCGATCTGCTGGTGCGCAAAGGCAAGTATGAGAACGGCTTCATGCACGGCCCGGTGCCGCCGTTTGTACGCCAGGGGGAATGGGTGCCGGCGCGCATCAACTTCACCAGTCTGGCGCAGCCGGGGCAGGTGGGCAGCGGGGCTTACGGGCTTAACACGCTGTTCCACGAAGGCGGTCATGCGGCGCATTTCGCCAACATTCGCCAGAATGCGCCGTGCTTCTCGCAGGAGTTCCCGCCGACTTCGATGGCCTATGCCGAAACCCAGTCGATGTTCTGCGACAGCCTGCTGGACGACGCCGATTGGCTGAAACGCTATGCGAAAAACGCCGCCGGTGAGGCGGTGCCCGATGCGCTGATCGAAGCAGGCATCGCGGCGCGCCAGCCGATGCGCGCGTTCAACGAACGCCATATCCTGCTGGTGCCGTACTTCGAGTGGGCGCTGTATCAGTGGGATGACGGGCAGCGCACGCCGGAAGCCATCACCGCGCTGGCGCGCGAGGTTGAGCAGAAGATCCTCGGCATCAGCGGCAGCCCGCGCCCGACGCTGGCGATCCCGCATCTGCTGTCGCTGGAGTCCGCCTGTTCTTATCAGGGCTACCTGCTGGCGATGATGGCGGTGGAACAAACCCGCCACTTCTTCCTGCAGCGCGACGGTTATCTGACGGACAACCCGGCCATTGGCCCGGATCTGGCGCAACACTACTGGTTGCCGGGCAACAGCGTCAGCCATGACGACACGCTGCGCAGCCTGACCGGCGAAGGGTTTAATCCGGACTATCTGGCGCAGGCCTGCAACCAGACGGTGGCGCAGGCGTGGCATGAGGCGCAGCAGACGATGGCCGCCGCGGCCAAGCGCCCGCAGCCGCCGGCAGATTTCGATTTGCAGGCGCACATCCGGGTAGTGGATGGCGATAGGGTATTGGCGGACAACGCCGAGGGTGACGAGCGGATGTGCCGCGACTTCGCCGCGGCGATAGAGGCGCGTTTGGTTTAAGGCTGACAATAAAATCCACGCGGAATCGTGGATTTTATTTAATGGTTAAAACCAGGCGTTATTTTATTCGAAATAGACGTCGGGATTATCGGCCAGAGACACGAAGCTCTTGGTGTTTCTATCCAGCGTGCGAATTTCGCCGCTTTCGATGTCGTACACCCAGCCGTGCAGGCGTAGCCCGCTGTTGCGCAGACCCACCGCCACAGAAGGATGGGTTTTGATATTATTTAGCTGAGCAATAACGTTCTCTTCCACCATAGCGTTAACTTTGTCTGTTTCGCTATTCCAGGTTTTCTTCTCGACCACCGCTTTTGCCGCATCCGCATAGTGCAGCCAGTGAGCTACCGCAGGCATGGGGTCGAGGCACTGGCAGGACGCGATAGCCTTCATGGCGCCACAGTTCGAGTGGCCACAAATCACGATATCAGTAACACCCAATGCCACCACTGCGTACTCGATGGTCGCAGAAACCCCACCCGGCTCCGGGCCAAAGGAAGGAACGATGTTGCCGGCGTTGCGGATAACGAACAGTTGCCCAGGTTCTTGCTGCGTCACCAGCTCGGGAACCAGACGGCTGTCAGAACAGGAGATGAAAAGCGCTTTAGGATTTTGGCTGGAGGCAAGGCTGCGAAACAGTTCCTTACGCTGTGGGAAAATCTCTTTCTGGAAACTGAGGAAACCTTCAATGATATGTTGCATACAACGCTCTCTGCATCTGTAGTCTGCGTAACATGATAATCATCCTCTTCCGTTAGTCCAGCCATAGGCAGGTAAAAAAATGTGTGTGCAAGCCCCCCGCAAACCCCATTGAATACAGGGTTTCTGCCTGTTTGCGACAGAGTTTTCCGGCTCGTTGGCGCGCGGGGGCTGACGAAGCGGACGATAGGCAAATAGCTGTCGTATCTATTTAAAACTCGCTATGAAACCGTGTTACGGTTGTTCATCCAAGAGCCGCGTAACCCTAAGGCAATGAAATGAAGAAACTGACTTTTTTATTGGCGCTGGTATTACTGAGCGGCTGTGTGCAGGAGCATCCCTGGTTCTATCCGGCAAACGTCAGCATTAAAAATAATCGCGTATGCGTTAGCGTGCCGGACGATATTGCCGGAAAACGCGAGCTGGTGGGCATCGGAATTTATCAACCGGGGGCCGGCGGGAAGGCGGAATGGTCCACTTCGGTTGCGCCAGGTCAGCAACCGATAGCGGTGATGCCAGGCGAATGCCTGACGGAGGCTTTCGGCGGGTTCCAGATTGGGCATAGCTATTCGGTTGAGATTGCGACGGTCGGCAATGCGTCAAATGAGGCGCCGCGCAAATATTGGGCTGAATTTACAGTGGTTGCTGATAAAGCGGACGGCAAAAAACTCGCTGTCGTACCCATTCAGCGCTGACGTACGCGAACATCAAAAAAGCCCGCCGGGGTGATATCCGGCGGGCTTTTTGACGTCTGGGGCGGCGATTATTTGTAGATAACCGCGGTCGCGTGCATCAGGTTATTGCCGCTGGTAGAGGTGATGGTGAAAGCCTTGGCGCCTGCAGCATCGGCTTTGGCGGCCAGCTGAGACTTCAGGCTGCTCAGGTCGGTTGCGCCGCTGGCGACGATCACGCCGGCTTTTTCGAATTGGGTGGCATCCTGGGCGCTGACGTGTTCAGCGGCAAAAGTGCTGAAAGAAGCGGTGGCCAGGGCGATAGCGGAAGCAAAATTTTTGATGGTTTTCATGTTCGTCATTCCTGTCAAAGTGAATTAGGGAGAAAGGGGTTTGCCTTTCGATGGGAAGATTATTGCGCAGTGACAGTCGGGATGAAATCGGAGAGTGTTGACAATTTTGTTCAGATTTTTTGATTATTAATTCCCCCCGTTCATCTTCTGCATAAACAGGGGGAGACGATCAGCGCGTCGGGCGCGCCAGATCGAAACGGTGCTGTTCGGAAATGCCGTAGTAGGCGGTTGGGCCGCCGGCGCGCAGGATAGGTTCGGCAGCGGCGGTCTGGTAGACGCCGTGTTCGTCCAGCAGCGCCGGATCGAGGTGCACCGCCACCACTTCGCCCAATATCAGCCAGGTCTCCACCTGTTCCCCGGCGGCGGTTTGCAGCTGAATGCACTGGGTCAGCCGGCATTCGAAGTTCACCGGGCTTTCGGCCACGCGCTCGGCTTTGACCCGGCGCCCGGGCAGCGGCGTGACGCCGGCGAAGGCGAATTCATCCTCGCCGCGCGGCAGGGGGATGGAACTGTGGTTCATCGCTTCCGCCAGCGGGCGTGTCGCCAGGTTCCAAACGAACTCACCGGTTTCCACGATATTCGCCACGCTGTCTTTCCAGCCGGTGCTGGCGAAACCGATGATGGGCGGGCGATAGTTGAAGCAGTTGAAAAAGCTGTAGGGCGCCAGATTACGCAAGCCGGCGGCGCTGCGGGAAGAGATCCAGCCGATGGGGCGCGGGCCGACGATGGCGTTCAGCGGATCGTGCGGCAGGCCGTGGCCGGCGGCGGGTTCATAATAATAACGAGATTCACGGTTCATGGGGCGTCCTGCGGCAATCGATGAAGCTTTCATTGTGCCGGGTTTCCCGCCGCTGCGCCATTGCGGGCCGGATGTGTTATCTTACGCGCCGGAAATCCCTTCAAGAGAGCCCGTCACGGTGGAAAAAAAGAAAACCTTCCCGCAGCAGAAAAGCGGCTTGCATCCGCGCAACCGTCATCGTTCGCGCTACGACTTCCCGGCGCTGATCGCCAGCTGCCCGGCGCTGGCGCCGTTCGTAAAACCGAACGCCTGGGGCGATGTCTCGGTGGACTTCGCCGATCCGGCGGCGGTGAAAATGCTCAACCGTGCGTTGCTGCAACACTTTTACGGCATCGAACACTGGGATATTCCGGCTGATTATCTGTGCCCGCCGATCCCCGGCCGCGCCGACTATCTGCATCACCTGGCGGATCTGCTGGCGACCAGCAACGGCGGCGAGATCCCGCGCGGCAAGGGCGTGGCGATCCTCGACGTCGGCGTCGGCGCCAACTGCATTTACCCGATCGTCGGCCTGCGCGAATACGGTTGGCGTTTCACCGGCTCCGAAATCGATCCGGTGTCGCTCAACTCGGCCAAGATGATCGTCGAGATGAACCCGACGCTGCGCAACAGCGTGCGCCTGCGGCTGCAAAAACAGCCTGAGCTGATTTTTAACGGCATTATCGGCGCGGCCGAGAAATTCGACGCCACCCTGTGCAACCCGCCGTTCCATGCGTCCGAGCAGGAAGCGCGCGCCAGCACCCGCCGCAAGCTGCATAAACTGGGCAAAGGAGAAGTGGCCGCCAAGCCGGTGCAAAACTTCGGCGGCAAGAACAATGAGCTGTGGTGCGAAGGCGGCGAAGAAGCCTTTGTGCGCAAGATGGTGGAGGAGAGCGTCGGCAAGGCCAACAACTGCCTGTGGTTCACCTCGCTCATCTCGAAAAACACCACGTTGCCGGCCATTTATCATGCGCTGAAGGTGGCGGGCGCGGCCGAGGTGCGCACCATCGAGATGGCGCAAGGGCAGAAGATCAGCCGCTTCGTCGCCTGGACCTTCCACGACGCCGAGCAACAGGCCGCCTGGGCAGCCGAACGCTGGCGTTAAGCCTTCAGGTGCCTCGGTATGGGAGCAAAGTCCCATACCGAGGATCGGTTTTCCCCGTTTTATTGACTTATCGCATCAGCATTTCTTAACTGTAGTCATACCTATAAAAACCCCTCCAGGCAGTGTGCAATGTCTCTCTTCGCGAGGTAGGAGACAGGCCGCGGCGCAGCCATGCCGCGAACTTAGTCCATTACACTGACGGGATTTATTATGATTCCTTTAGCTACGCAACAAGAGATCGGCGCCTTAATCATCGGCATTTTCGGGCGTTTGCCGACGGCGGCGGAAATCGATTACTACGACAGCGCATTTGATATCGGCAGCCAGCCGCCCGCCTATATGGCCAGTATTCTAATGAGCCAACCCGATGCTGGTTGGATGAGCGGCCAAAGCGAATACGACATTCTCAGCCAGGTTTATTTCTCCGTTTACAATAGCGCTCCCGATCCGGATTACATCAATGCCTTACTGCAACAGGGGCATTTCAACAGCGCTGTCGCCAGCGTCGTCATCGACCTCTTTAACTATCTGGGGGACGATCCGGTGATGCTGGCGCAGCGTGATGCGCTCGATCAGTGCATTGCAGAAGGTTTGTATCCCGGCACGGCCGCCGATGCCGCCGGCGGAAGCGGCGACGCGCAGGCGATGTTTTATCTGCTGCGAGCGCCCTGGCAGACCGATGAAATTGCGCATGACGGCAAGCTGCTCAATCAGGGGGGCGATCTGGCTGCGTTGGCGCAGAGCAAGATTGCCACCCTGCCGCTTAACGATCTTTCCGATCATGACTTCATTTTGCATCTGTTCGCTCAGGGATTCGAACGGCCACCGACGGCAACTGAACTGGCCGCTTACCAGCAACGGCTGGCGGAAGGCGCGACGCGCGGCGATCTGCTGGTGGATATGATCGCGCAGTTGCGCGGGGTGGTGGCGCCGGAAGATGCGGCGGCTCAACAGCATTTCAATGCGGCGGGCCAGGAATATTCGCCGGGCGAACTGCCGGCGACCGAGTATCTGGAGCAGATAGCGGCGCTGTTCCGTGCATTGCCCGAGCGGGCGGTGGACAGCGTCTCGCTGGACAATTGGAGCAAGACGCTGGCCTCCGGCACCTTGAGCTATGCCGAATTGGTCACGGCCCTTCTGGCGACGCCGGAATTTCAGGCGCAGATCGGTGGTTTACAGGGGGACGACTTTATTCAGCACGTCTATCAGGCGGTGCATGGCCGGGCGGCGAATGAACAGCAGTTGGACCACTACCGGACGTTGGGCGGCGACAAGGCCCTGGTCACGCAGGCGGTGATCGCCGATCTGATCAATGCGCCGCCGACAGGTGATGTTCAGTATGAACAGTGGATGTTCGCGCGCGATGTCGGCGCCAGCCTGGCGTATAAAACGACCGCGTCTCTCGCCACCAGCGAGGGCGGCGGCAACGCGTCGGGTACGGTGAATACGCATGCTCATCATACGCTGAGCAATGCAGAAACCGCCGTGCTTTTCAGGGTGTTCCTGGATGCTGACGCGGACGTCACGGTTGACCTGAGCTATGCCTCGCAGCTTTCTTACCTGATCGTCAATGGCGACGCTGCGGCGGATATCTGGCTGCACAATAACCCTGCGGCTCGGTATGGGGTGGACATAACGGTAAACAATGCCAATGTGACAGTGCATGGCACCTATGGCGACGATCGGGTGCAGCTCACTTCGCAGGCCGATCTCGCCGCCGCCCAAGGGCACTTTTATCTGAACAACGGCAATGACAGCCTGCTATGGGGAGGCAATGCCGATGGCGGCGCCAATCATGTGGGGTGGATATTCAGCGCCGATGGCGGTGACGGGCACGATATTTTGTCCGCCAACCTGATCGTCAAAATGACCTCGACGCTCGATCTCTTTGGCGTGCGCATCAGTACGGTGAGCAGCAATGCCGCCAACTTCAGTCATTTCGAACAGATAGATATGGCGGGTTACATCGGCCAGGCGGAAGCTACGCTGACGCAAATCGGTTGGAACGGTTACAGCACGAAAGCGCTGGCGACGAGTGCTCATGTGTTTGACTACGGGGTGCTGAGCGGCAACGCCACCGTAGAGGGAACGGACGGTGGGACGGTCGTGCAGAGCCGGGCGGCGCAGGCGCTTGGCCGTGAGGGATTGTTGTTGTCCGGCCGGGCGGATAACGTCAAGGTGATCAACGCCAATGCCGATGCGGCGCGCCTTGAAATCAGCGGTATCGGCGATCATGCGGACAGCCGGCTGGAGATAGCCTTCCTTGAGAATGCCACCGATCGTTTCGATCTGTTGTTCTCCGGGCGCGGTAATGCCGGCTCGTTGGCGCTTGACTCGCATGGCGATGAAAATCCATTGACATTGGTTGCCATTAACACCGGCGGCTGGGGAAATGGCGCCTTGACGCTGACGGGGCAAAATGATCAGGTGCAAGACATTACGTTGTCCGGCGGCGCGAATTTCAACCTGACGCTAACGGAGGGGTACACTCAGGTCCGCCAGGTTGACGCTTCGGCCTTCGCCGGTAATGGGTTCACCCTGACGTCCTCTCATGGCGGCAGCGGTGACGGCACGATCATTCAAATGTTGGACTTGCTGCCGTTAAGTGGTGGCGCGCAGGCCAAATTGGCGCCGCTGCTGGAAGATCTTGGGCTACAGGGCGAACAGCTGTTGGTCAAAGGCGGAGGAGGCAGCGATCAATTTAACGTGCAGGGAGACACGACGATCGTGGCCGGCGCAGGGAAAAGCCACGTGACGCTGCAGAGCAGCACGGCGGCGTCAGGCGTGACGTTAAAAGACTTTTCGCTGACGCAGGGCAGCATCGACGATGTGCTTTCGGGCCTGCGGATTGCCCATGGCGCCGGCGCTAAGCTGGCGGATTATGGGGTCAGCGATGCGCAAGGCATGGAGGCGAGAATCAGCGCCCTGACGGCCGAGCAGGGCGGCAGCGCCAGCCAGCTGTTGGCCGCGTTGCTCGATCTCGGTCAGCCTGGCGCGCTGAGCGCCAAGGTCGGGGTCAGCAGCGTTCTCGGCGAGCAAAACAGCAGTTACCTCATTGTCGATAACAATGATGACCACCGTCTGGATGCGGCGGACAGCGTCATCCTGCTCTTGGGGCAGGACCATCAAAGTTTGCTCAATGAACTGCGTTATGTGCCGGAAATCATGCTCAACGGCACGGTGACTGAGCCGGAGCCGCTGGTCGCGTAAGAGGCGATGTGTTAGCTCAACGGCGCCGGTTATCCTGCCGGTGCCGATAAAAATCCGCATTTTACCTTTCAATTTTCATTACTTACGTTATTCTCATTACGCATTTAATAATAAAAATCTTAGGTTGTTGGTTTATTTAAATTCGAATAATTACTTTACTGAATAAATAAATTTAATCCGGTTAATAGCAATAACCAGAAGGTTCGGCGCTGCCCGTTCCTTCCGCGATGGCACGTCTGCGTGTGGGCGCGGCATGTGGCCAGACAAAATAAGAAAAGCGCCATCATCTGCCACAAGGACTACACCTTATGCTGTTACGATTCAGTCAGTTAACTACCCACAAAGGCGCCGAACTGGGCGCGATAGAACACGCCGTTCCCATGATCGTATTCTCGCCCGACGGCACGGTCTTGCGCGTCAACGATCTCTTCCTCAACACGCTGGGATTTCAACGCGATGACGTGATTGGCCGGCATCACCGTATTTTCTGCGATCCGAACTATGTCGCCAGCCCGTTATATCGCAAGCATTGGGAGACGCTGAATAAGGGGCAGCCCATCACGGACACGATAAAGCGCATCGCGAAAAACGGCGAGGCGGTGTGGCTGCAGGGCACCTACGCGCCGGTGCTGAATAAACAGGGTAAGGTGTTGGAAATCGTCAAGATCGCCAGCGAAGTGACCGAGCGAGTGACCCAGGCGCAGGAACACCGCAGCCTGCTGGCGGCGCTGAATCGATCGATGGCGATGATCGCTTTCACGCCGCAGGGCACCATTGTCAGCGCCAACGACAATATGCTGGCGCTGATGGGCTATCGGCTTGAAGAGGCGTGTGGGCAGTCGCATGCGGTGCTGTGCCCGCCGGCGTTCGCCGCTTCCGACGATTATCGGCGGCACTGGCAGCGCCTGGCGCGCGGCGAGTTCATCACCGGGCGTTTTGAGCGCGTCAACCGGCGTGGCGAACGGGTATGGCTGGAGGCCAGCTATAACCCGATCCTCGACAACGACGGCCAGGTGGTGAAAGTGGTGAAGATCGCCCAGGACATCACCCGGCTGATGCAACAGCAGCAGCATGAAGAAGAGATGGTGCGCAACGCGCATCATCTGTCGCTCGATACCGACCGGCAGGCGGCGCAGGGCGCGGTCATCGTGCAGCAGGCGGTGAAGGGCATGCAGCAGGTCGAAGCGGCGGCGCGCGAAACGTCGGGCGTGGTCACCGAGCTCGGCAAGTGCTCTCAGCAGATCGGCACCATCGTCGAAGCCATTCGTAAAATCGCCGCCCAAACCAATCTGTTGGCGATTAACGCCTCCATCGAAGCCGCCCACGCCGGTGAGCACGGGCGCGGTTTTGCGGTGGTGGCCAATGAAGTGCGCACGCTGGCGGAGCAGTCGCGCAAGGCGGCGACCGAGATCGAACGCATGACCAAGTCTATCCAGCAAGGCGTGGCGGCGGCGATCGCCGGCATGGCGACCTGCGTGGAACAGGCCGGCGGCGGTGTGGCATTGACCCACGATGCCGGAGAAGTGATCAACCAGGTCAATATCGGCATGCATGACGTCGTGAAGCTGATGCAGGCGTTTACGTCGGTGAAACAGGGCGACGCGTTGCACTGAGTCTGCCGGACGCCGCCCCTGAAAGCGGGGCGGCGTTTGTCTCTTCCCACCGATCTCTGTGCCGTTGAGCTGCGGTTCAATTTTACCGGTCTATGCTAGACTTGATATGAACGAACGTTCGTTCATTTCAATTTATGGCGCCAGGCGCCCCCTTCACCGTTTCGGGAGCTGCCGATGGGAAACCGAGAAAAGATTGTCGACGCTGCGCTGCACAGCTTTACCCATAAGGGATTTCACCAGACCAGCATGCGGGATATCGCCCAGGCGGCGGGCGTCAGCGTGGGCAACCTCTATAACCATTTTTCCGGCAAGGAGGCGCTGATCGGCGAGATCGCGCTGCTGGAAAACGGCGTATTCGCCGAGTTCGCCGCCGCATTGCGGGCCGAGAAAAAGCGGCCGAAAGAGGCGCTGTCGGCCTTTTTCACCGCCTATCACGCTTTTGTCGCCGAACCGGACAATGTGCAACTGACGGCGGAGATTGTGGCTGAAGTGGCGCGTAACCCGGCATTGGCCGAACCGTTCAGCGCCAACCAGCGGCAGTTGATTGAGGCGCTGGCGACGACGATCGCCGAGGCTCAGCAAATCGGCGAGATCGCGCCGGCGATAGCGCCCTTGCCGCTCGCGCAGCTGGTGCTGGACGTGATCGAAAGCCAGGCCTGGCGGCAGGCGATCTTTGCGTCGCCTGCGCCGGAAGGGACCACGCCGGTGCGGCTGTTGGAACAACTGCTCTACCGGCATCCCTAGTCGAGGTTGATATGTTGCACATTGAGCCTTATCGCGACGCTGACCGGCTGCAAACGGCGGCGTTGATCTACGCCGCGTTCTGCGACAAATTCCAGTGCGCGCGTCGTCTGAGCGCCCGCCTTCAGTGGCGTCTGTTCTATCGGCTGTGGTGTTGGCGGCAAAGCGGCAGCCGGGAGCGCAGCTTCGTGGTGAAACAGAATGAACAGGTGGTGGCGGCCTTTGCCCTCAATGCGGCCGAGGCAGAGGGCGACGGCGGGTTGCGCCCTCGCGGATTGCCGATTTGGCGGCTGTGTCGCCGCTATGGCTGGCTGAACGTTTGGCGCATGTATCTGCAAATGGCGGTGTTGCAGCATGCCCCGGCGGCCGATGAGCTGTATCTCTCTTACCTGGCGGTGGCGGAGAATCAGCGCGGTAAAGGGGTGGGCAGGCGACTGCTGCAGTGGATGAATGACTACGCCGCCGAACAAGGCGCAGGCCGACGTCTGAGCCTGCATGTCAGCCGGCGCAACGTGAATGCGCAGCGTCTGTACCGGCGCTGCGGCTTTCAGGTGCGACGCGAAGAGCATTACGCCTTGCTGGGGCTGCTGTTCGGCCAGGCCGATTGGATATTGATGGAGAAACGCAACGGGGAGGCGACGTGCGCAAAATAGGGCTGTGCCTCGTGGCGCTGGTTTTGGCGGCGCTTGGCTGGGTGATTTACGTCAACGACTTTCGCTTTGTCACCGAACCGGTCGCGGTGACCGCCGGCGGCAATCGGTTGACCGGCACGCTGGTGCTGCCGGAGCATGCGCCGGTCAAGCCCGGCGTCGTGGTGTTCGTGCACGGCGATGGGCCGGCCAACGTCAGCCGCGACGAAGGCTATTACGGCATTTGGGAGGCGATGGCGCAGCAGGGCTATGCGGTTTTAGCCTTCGATAAGCCGGGCGTTGGCGGCTCCGGCGGCAACTGGCTGCATCAGACCATGGCGGATCGCGCGCGGGAAACCGTCGATATCATCGACTGGGTCCGGCGGGACGGGCGCTTCGATGCGCGCTGCGTGGGGCTGTGGGGCACCAGCCAGGCGGGGTGGGTGATGCCGGAGGTGGCGCGTTTGCGCCCCGACATCGCGTTTACGCTGGCGGTGGCGCCGGCGATCAACTGGCTGCGACAGGGGCGCTATAACACCCGGGCGGCGATGGCGGCGGCGGGGGATGATGAAGCGCAGATCCAGGCGCGCGAGGCGCATTGGCGCCATATCCAAACGCTGCTCGAACAATCGGACGGCTACGCGGAGTACCGCCGCGAGTATGGCGCCGCCGCCGCATTGAGCGCCGACCGCTGGCGCTTTATCCGCGCTAACATGGCCAGCGACGCGACGGCGGGATTGCGGCATTTCACCACGCCGGTGCACCTGATCCTGGGCGGGCGCGACGTCAACGTGGACGCGGACGAAACCGAGCGCGTTTACCGGCAAACGATCCCGGCCTCGCTGCTGACGGTGACGCGCATCGACGAAGCCGATCACGTGATGGTCAAGCCGCTGTTCGCGCGCCATCCGTGGCTGACCAACGTGGTGGGCCTGTTTGCCCCGCGTTCGGTGCAATACGACGCCTACCGGCAGGACGTGGCGGCCTTCCTGGCCGCTCAGCCCTGCGGGCGCGGGCGCTAACCTCAGATCGCCGCGGGCGGCGCCTGCTCGTCATGCGGCTGCGGCGCGCGGGAAATCTGCATCGCCTGCTGCGGCATGCCGATGCCGGCCCGATCGAAATGGATTTTCACCAGCCGGTCGAGAGCGTACTGCACCACCCACTGTTTCAGCGCCTGCGTGCGCACCGTCACGCGGGTGGTGAACGAGCGATCGCCCAGCGCCACCACGCCGTTGAAGACCGGCTCGCCAATCAGGAAATGCTTGACCTGTTCATCCTGCTTCAGCGCCTCGATGGCTTGATGCAGCACCGCATTGACCCGATCGATGTCCTCGTCGCGGCTGACGGTGTAATTGGCGCGGTACACCCCGAACTCACGCGCATAGTTGGCCAGCGTGGTGATCGAAGAGTACGGCACGATGTGATAGACGCCGTAGTCGTCGCGCAGGCCGATCGAGCGGATGGTCATGCGCTCCACGGTGCCGGTGATGCCGCTGACGGTGACGTATTCGCCGGTGTTCATGCCGTTTTCAAACTGGATGAACACGCCGGTGATCACGTCTTTCACCAGCGTCTGGGCACCGAAGCTGATGGCCAGCCCCAGCGCGCCGGCGCCCGCCAGCAGCGGCGCGATGTTCAATCCCACCTGGGACAGCACGATCATCACGGTGATGGTGCTGATAACGATAGCCAACACGTTGCGAAACAGCGTCAGCAGCGTGCGTTCGCGCGCGCTCGGCCGCACGCCGTTGCTCAGCTCCAGCGCCAGGCGGTGCTCGATGATGCTGGCCATCAGCGTCCAGCTGAACACGGCGATCAACAGGATCAGCAGAATATGCACCAGCCCGCCGAGCGTCCGCTGGCCATTTTCGCTGCCCGCCCATTGATACAGGTTGATCAGGTGCCAGGCATCGAGCAGGAACAGCGTCACCGCCAGCACCACCATCACCCGCAGTATCTTCAGCCCGTTCGGGATGTAGGAGTTGATGCGCCGCTCGAGCATCGGGTAGCGCAGATTGACGTCGGTCGGCAGTGAAATGCGGCGGAAAATCCAGCGGGTCAGCATGCCGGACAGCAGCGCGCCGACGCCGACCACCAACAGGCTTTTCACCGTGGCGCTCATCATAAAGCGCAGGCTGTTGCCGATGTCGAACTGGGACAGCACGAACAACACCAGAAAATAGGCGATCGCCAGAAGATGCCAGATATGCCCCAGGCCGCGCAGGATCACGCTGAAAAACGCCATCGACCGTTCGGCCAGCAGGTTGATCTGTTGCTGTATCGGCTTGCGGTTGTGCAGGATCAGCCAAATGGCGTACAGCGTCAGCGCCAGCATCACCACCAGGTTGACGGTGGCGGCGGCCGGGTAGCTTATTTGTACCGCCACCACCGGCACCACCACCATCAGGCCGTAGCCGATCAGGCCGCTGAGCCAGGCGAGGCGCGTGTTCCAGTAGTGCGCGCTCCGGTCGCTGAAGGGGAAGGGGCGCAGATAGTCGAAGTTGGGGGCGAAAATCAGCCGCAGCACCGCCTTGAAAAATTCAATCACCGCGAAGGCGCTGAGAAACAGGGTCTGCAGCCGCAGAATGGTGGCGCTGTCGGCGTGGACGTGGCGGGCGAACAGATTGCCCGCCGCCAGCGCCAGCAGCAGCACCAGCAGATCGATGGCGAAAGCGCCGAGAATGGCGGCGGGGCGTTTATACCACGGGCCGCGCTGTAGCCGCGCATTGTGTCCCCAACTGCCCATGCGTTTGTACAGCGGCGCGATCAGCCGCCGGATCAGGTGGAACAGCGCAAAGGTGACCGCCACCGTCAGCAGAAAGTAGCCCAGCGCGCGGAAAAAGCCGGCGGGATTGAAAACGCGCTTCGGGCCGGAGTCGATCAGCTTTTGCAGCGCGCCGAGCTTTTGGTTAAAGGTGCCGATGCCTTCCTGCGCCAGTGAGTTCAGGCTGTCGCTCAGCGTAGCGGGCGTCGATTCTTCCGGCGTTGCCGGCGCGGCGGCGGGGGCGTCGCCGGCGGTCTGTTTCAGGTGGTTGATGAGTTCCGCGCGCGCTTTGTCGTCTTGCAGCAGATCGGCCAGCGCGGCGTAGGCGGCTTTCTGCTGCTCACTCTTGTCGGCGGGCGCGGGCGGCGCATTTTGCGCCAGGGCCGGTGGTGCGAAGACGTTCAGGGCCAGCAACAGCAGCAGGAAAAGCAGGTGTTCTCGCAGATGAGAACCTCGTCGGGAGTATGCGTTTGGCGGCATGGTTCCTCTCTTTGGCGTTCTGTGATCGGCGGATATAAAAGCAATACGATGAAAAACAATCAATATAGTAGGAAAGGTGGCGCGACGGGGCGTGGGAGAGCGTGCGGAATGAAAGCGGCGGGCGCGTGGCGCGCCCGCCGTTAAACCGCTTGGATCAGGACACGTGCTGCAGGAACTCCTGCAGACGCGGGCTTGGCGGATGATTGATCAGATCGTGCGGGTTGCCGTCTTCGGCAATCCGGCCCTTGTCGATAAAGATCAGGCGCGACGCCACTTTTTCGGCAAAGCCGACTTCATGAGTGACGATGACCATCGTCATCCCTTCTTCGGCCAGATCCTGCATGACCTTCAGCACTTCGTGGCGCAGCTCCGGATCGAGCGCGGAGGTCGGCTCGTCGAACAGCATCATTTTCGGCTTCACCGCCAGCGCGCGGGCAATCGCCACGCGCTGCTGCTGGCCGCCCGACAGTTCAGACGGGTAATGGTGGGCGCGCTCCGCCAGACCGACTTTGGCCAGCAGCTCGCGCGCCAGCTTTTCCGCATCGGACTTCTTCGCGCCGCGTACGCGGATCGGGCCGAAGGCGACGTTTTCCAGCGCCGTCAGGTGCGGGAACAGATAGAACTGCTGGAACACCATGCCGGCTTCCTGGCGGATCAACCGATCGTCCACTTTCGGATCGTTGGCTTTCAGGCCGTCGACGATCAGATCGCCGCTGGTGACTTCTTCCAGCTTGTTGATGCAGCGCAGCAGGGTGGATTTGCCGGAGCCGGACGGCCCGATGATCACCACCACTTCGCCTTTGTCGATCTTCAAATCGATGTTGTGCAGCACCTGGGTTTGGCCAAAATGCTTGGAGACGTTTTTAAATTCAATCACAGGATTTTCATCCTTCTTTCCAGACGACGCAGCACGAAGCTCAGCACCAGGGTAATAATCAGATAGATAACCGCCACGGCGCTCCAGATTTCCAGCGCGCGGAAGTTACCGGCAATAATTTCCTGACCCTGACGGGTCAGCTCCGCCACGCCGATCACGATGAACAGCGAGGTGTCTTTGATGCCGATGATCCACTGGTTGCCCAGCGGCGGCAGCATGCGGCGCAGCGCCAGCGGCATAATGACGTAGCGGATGGTTTCGCGGCGCGACAGGCCGAGCGCCAGGCCGGCCTCGCGGAAACCGTTATGGATAGACAGCACCGCGCCGCGGGTGATTTCCGCGATGTAGGCGCCGGAGTTGATCATGATGGTCACCACCGCCGCGGTGAACGGATCGATGCGCAAATCGGTGAACGCCATCGGCAGGGCGAAGTAGATGAACATCACCTGCACCACGATCGGCGTGCCGCGGATCACTTCGATAAACACCAACGCGATGTGGTTGGCGATCCAACCGCCGTAGGTGCGGGCAAAGCCGGCGACGAGGCCGATGATCAGGCCGCCAATCAGACCGAGGACCGAAATCCACAGGGTCATTTTGGCGCCCTCTAACAAGATAGGAATGGCGGGCCAGATGGCGCTCCAGTCGAACTGCATGATATTTCTCCCGGTGATCCCAAACGTGGGTATCAGATACAACGAAGCGCAGGGGGTTAAGCGCCCCCTGTGCTTAAGTTAATAGCTTGCCAAATTCACAGCTTACTTAGGTTCGGTGCCGAACCACTTCTTGTAGATTTCGTTATAGGTGCCGTTCTCACGCAGGGTTTTCAGCGCGCCGTTCACCTTCTCGCGCAGCGCATCGCTGCCTTTAGGGAAGGCGATGCCATACTGCTGCGCTTCCAGCGAATCGCCGACGGTTTTGAACTTGCCGGCGCCAGCCGTCTTAATGAAGTATAGGATGTTTGGCGTGTCGTGCAGCACCGCGTCGGCGCGCTTGGTGCCCAGTTCCATATAGGCGTTGTCAATGTTCGGGAACTGACGCAGATCCTTGGTTTTGATGTGCTGCTTGGCGTAATCCACCGAGCCGGTGCCGCTCTTCACCGCCACCACTTTGCCGTTCAGATCGTCGATGCTTTTCACGCTGTTGTTGTCGGCATTGACCATCACCAGCAGGCCGCTTTTGTAGTAACCGTCGGAGAAGTCGATGGCTTTCTTGCGCTCATCGGTGATGGTGATGCCGGCCAGCGCCAGATCGACGTTTTTGGTCTGCAGCGCCGGAATGATGCCGCCGAAGTCCATCGGTTTCAGGGTGTAGTCCAGCTTCAGCTCTTTGGCGACGGCGGCCCACAGGTCGATGTCGAAGCCGACGTATTTGTCGCCTTGCTTGAACTCAAAAGGAACGAAAGCGGTGTCGGTGGCGACCACCAGTTTGTCTGCTGCGTGAGAACTTACGGCAAAGGCCAGGGAGAGTGCGGCCAGGGAGACTTTAAAAATCGACTTCATGAGAGGAATTCCTGTACAGGTTGCGGATTACCCATTTTTTATATTGCAGTTGGTGCCATGAAAAAATCGTGCCATGTTTTCAACTACTATAAAAACAAAGAGTTACTTCGTGATGTTGTGCCGGAAAGGCGAATTGTTATGGTTGTGCACCACAATGAGGCACCGAAATGGTGCGTAAGAATTATCTTGGTGCACGGGGCTATCATTAACCAAATTTTGGCTGTGAAACAACCGTTCTTTAACGTTTTTGCTTCAATATTGATAACTAACTCTAACTTTCATGATGCACCGACGGTGCAAGCGGGGGCCGCGAGAGGAGAAAAAGGGGAGCAGATAATGCTAACGCAACTGGCTGTCTTTGCTGCCGCGCCGGTTGTACAGGCTGGTGGCCGCGTGTTTTTTGTCTTGTTCGGTCTGGCAGGCGAGGCAATAACGCACCCCCTTCAGCGCCTTGCGGCGCGCCTCGGGGATCGGTTCTCCGCATTCCTGGCAATAGCGTTCGCTCTCGCCATGCCCGAGCGCATCACGCGCGCGCTGCACCGCATCGTCGACGGTAGAATCAATTTGATCTTGTACGGCGCCGTCCGCCGCCCAGCCGCTGGCCATCATCACCTCCTGATAAGGGAAACCTACCGTTTAATATGGGCCGTTTTTTGCACAATTCAACGACCGCGCAAAAGAAAACAGGCCGGGCGAAGCCCAGCCTGTTCTGCCCGGCACGACGGGCGGTCTGCAACGCGTTGCGGCGTTATTCGATATTGGATTCGATGAACCACAGGAACTTGTCCAGATCGCGCGAGGCGGCGGTGAACATGTCGGCGGTGTCTTCGTCTTCCACTTCGGTAATGGCTTTGCGGATGTCATTCGCCACCGCGCCGTAGCGATCGGCCAGCGCTTTCAGGTGCTCTTGCACGCTGTGGATATTGGTTGGATAGCTTTTCAGCGGCGTGCGATCGTTCACCACCTGTACGGTGCCCAGCGCCACGCCGCCCAGCTGCACCACGCGCTCGGCGAAGGTGTCCTGGTGCTCGATGATGGCGG
Organism: Serratia sp. BNK-33-b; assembly: GCF_048684565.1. NCBI lineage: Bacteria > Pseudomonadati > Pseudomonadota > Gammaproteobacteria > Enterobacterales > Yersiniaceae > Serratia > Serratia sp. BNK-33-b. Next base: position 3,370,941 of record NZ_JBLQTZ010000001.1, on the reverse strand, counting down.
TGCGGAAGCCGTCCAGCATTTCATGAACCGCGATAAAGTTCGCGCCACGCATGTTCCAGTGCGCCTGTTTGGTGATCAACGAGAGATCGATGAATTGCACGACCTGATGGTTCAGCGCCTTGATGGCGGCCAGTTTGATTTTTTCGTCCAGATCGTTACGGGTATACAGCAGATCAGAAGATTTCGTTTTCACCAGTTTAGCGGTACTCATATCAGATATCCTCTTGATTAGTCGTTGTCCTATTTCGTTACGGGATCAATTATAGCAGGGCTGTTTATTTTTGCCGGACGAAAATGGCTATTGCACAAATAGGGTTAGCCTACGAGTAATTGGTCTGGTTGAATTTTTATTTAATGCAACAGCATGAAAAATATAATTATTTATCATTCACTGATTTATTGTTTATGGCTGTGAAAATTTACCTTGGTTATTTTATTTTTTCGCCTGCGGGTTTCGGCTAAATATCCGCTTTGTTATCGTGGTGTTAATTTCTCATCCATTCATATTGATAGCGGTAATTGATGCCGCTACAGTAGGGTAATTATCCTCTCTCTTTATAGGCGAATAATGAAAATTAACGTCGTCGGCACCAGCGGCAGCGGTAAAAGCACCCTGGCGCGTCAACTGGCGGAACGTCTTGACGTTCCCTATATCGAGATGGACAGACTCTATTGGCGGCCCGAGTGGCAGGGGACGCCCGATGGTGCGTTCCTGGCGCGGCTTGAGCAGACGCTGGCCGAAGCGGGAGGAGGCTGGGTGCTGGACGGCAACTACAGCCGCACGCAACCGATCAAGTGGCGCGAGGTCGATTATATCCTGTGGCTGGACTACGGTTTCTGCCGCACGTTGTGGCAAGCCGTGCGGCGCGCGTGCCGACGCGCGGCCAGCAAAAGCGAGCTGTGGCCGGGCACCGGCAATCGGGAAAGTTTCCGCCGTTCTTTCTTTAGCCGCGAGTCGATCGTGCTGTGGACGATCCGCACTTACTCGAAGAACCGGCGAAAATACCTGGCGGAGATGGCCCGTACCGATGCAGGGCACCGTTTCGTGCGCTTGCGCTCTCCCCGCCAGGCCGCCGATTTTCTACGGACGCTGCCGCAGGCTCACAGCAGCAGGCGGTGATGGATCCTCACCACCGCTTTCTTGACGTGCTGCGGCTGCTGCCACAGGCAGCCGGTCTTATGCGGTTCCATCTGGAAAAAGATCGCGAACATACCGTGCGTCATGTGCAGCGTTTGCGGGTGGCGTTTGATGTCCAGCAGCAGCAGGTCGCTATTTTCTGCATGCGGATGTTCGCGATGCCAGTCGCCCGCCAGGCCGTATTCGATGCGTTCTTCGCCGCTGATCAGCAGATGCAGCGCGATGTACTCCTGATGCATTTCGGCGCGCTTTTCCGCCGCCGGCACGGTGGTCAGCGTCATCACGTCCATAAAGATGTTATCGCCGTCGATCGGGTGATGGCCCAGTGCCAGTTCGGGCAGGTCGCATCGGCGCAACTCGGTCAGGGTTGAAACCAGCGCTGGCGCGAGTCCGCGGCCGAAGCGTGGGTTGAACAGGCTGTTATGAATCACTGTTATTCTCCATGTGAGCGAAAGTCCAAAGAGCCTGCGATACAGGCTAAGGGGAAGTATGCCGATTTGTCACGAGGAAAACAGTTAACCCGCCTGCATTCCGGCGTTGCGGTCGGCAGGCGAGTCAGGCGATCAGGAAAGGCTTTCGAGGCGCGGTTTGGGGCGAATGGTCAGGGCGGAACCCATGGAGGCGGCGATGATCGCCGCCAGCGCCAACCATTGTACGCCGCTCAGGTGTTCGCCGAGGAACAGCATGCCGGACAGCGCCGCCATCGCCGGCTCCAGGCTCATTAAGGTGCCGAAAGTGCGCGCCGGAATTTTGGGCAGCGCGATGATCTCCAGCGAATAAGGCAGCGCGGTGGAGAGGATCGCCACCGCCAGAGCGACCGGCAGAATATCGAGGTTGAACAGCACGCTGCCGGTTTGCCAGGCGCCGATCGGGCAGAACACCAGCGCGGCGATCAACGAACCGAGCGCCACCGTGCCGGGGCCGTGATCGCCGCCGGCCTTTTGGCCGAAAATGATATAGACCGCCCAGCAGGCGCCGGCGCCGAGCGCACAGGCGGCGCCGAACGGATCGATCCCGCCTACGCCGTGGCCGAGCGGCAACAGGAACCACAACCCGGCGATCGCCAGCGCCACCCAGAGAAAGTCGATCGGCCGCCGCGACGAGAACATGGCCACCGCCAACGGGCCGGTAAACTCCAACGCCACGGCGATGCCGAGCGGCACGGTGCGCAGCGACAGGTAGAACAGGTAGTTCATCGCGCCGAGCGACAGGCCGTAAATCAGCAGCGGCAAGCGGCTGCCGGCGACGATGCGCATACGCCACGGGCGGAAGATAATGAACAGAATCAGGGTGCCGATGAAAAGACGCAGCGTCGTAATGCCTTCCGCGCCCACGATCGGGAACAGGCTTTTGGCCAACGAGGCACCGCTTTGGATAGACACCATGGCGATGATTAACAGACAGATGGGCAGCAGCGCGGAGGGCGCTCTGCCGGAAGTAGATAACGACATCCTTAACGGGCCTTTTTTGCGCCGTTCCTCAGCCTTGAGAAAACGGTCGAAACGGGGATGCGAGCAGTGTAAATGAAATGGCGAAAATCTGTCTGAGAAAAGCGCACATCGCGGTGAAATCCGCCGATCCTCGGATGAGATGTGGCGAATTTGGTCAAAAAGTGCGCTTTTTCTTAAGAATTATCTGGATATTAAATTGGTGATTTTTGTCACAGAAAGCCGTAGAATACGGCCGAAAATAGAGCGAAAAGAAGCAGATACACTGTTCTTGAAATCTTCTGTTACACGATATAAAGCATTAGACACTCATTTCAAGGCAGAGTTTCACGCTAATTTTTGTTATATTTTCAAAGCATGAACAAATGGATGTACTTAATAATAAAACGCGTTTGAGGTGGTTATGAAAAAAATTGCATGTCTTTCCGCAGTAGCAGCTTGCGTATTAGCAGTTAGCGCAGGTACCGCATTCGCTGGTCAGAGCACCGTATCCGCTGGCTATGCGCAGGGTGATCTCCAAGGCGTTGCTAACAAGGCCAACGGTTTCAACCTGAAATACCGTTACGAGTTCGACAACAACCCACTGGGTGTGATCGGCTCCTTCACCCACCTGGAAAAAAATCGTTCTGAAAGCGGTTTCTACAAGAAATCTCAGTACGATTCCATCACCGCAGGTCCAGCTTACCGCTTCAACGACTGGGCGAGCATCTACGGTGTGATCGGTGTTGGCTACGGCAAAAACATCGACAACGCCCAGGCTGGCGGTAACAAAGGTGGCAACAGCGACTACGGCTTCACCTACGGTGCCGGTCTGCAGTTCAACCCAATCGAAAACGTTGCCCTGGACGTTGGCTACGAGCAGAGCCGCATCCGCAGCGTGGACGTTGGCAGCTGGAACGTTGGCGTAGGCTACCGCTTCTAAGATTTCTTCATGCCTGCGGGCGTGAATGCGCGGCACAGGTTGCCGCGCGGATAAAAAATCCGCCTTCGGGCGGATTTTTTTTTATCTGTCATTAGCTGCCGCGCCCCGTCGGCTGCGTCGAAAAGCGCGCGCTGCGGGCATCGCGCTCATAGCCTTGCGGTTCGGTCAGTAAACCGTACAGCTCGGGGCGGCGTCCGTAAATCCAGCGGCGGCCGGTGCTGAGCGGGATCAGCGTCAGATCGAGATCGGCGCTGACCAGCCGGTCCTCCGCCGCCCAGGTCTCCGCCACGATGCGGCCGTAGGGATCGAGGATCATCGCATTGCCGGTGCGTACCTCATCGTCATCGCGGCCCACGCCGTTGCTGAACAGCAAAAACAGCCCGTTGTCATGAGCGCGCGAGGGCAGCCAGCGCATCAGCCAGCCGCGGCCGTGTTCGCCGCGAAAGGCGGCTTCTATCGCCTGCGGATCTTCCGCTCGCCGCTGCCACAGCGCCTGTGGGATCGGCTTCATACCGTGCGGGCTGCGCGAATGGGTGCCGCCGGTCTGGTGCGGGGCCATCAACACCTCCGCGCCCAGCAGCGCCGTCGCGCGCGCATTCTCCACCAGATTGTTGTCCCAACAGATCAATACGCCCACGCGCACGCCCCAGGGGGTGTCGAACACCGTATAGCGATCGCCGCTGGCGAGAGCCGGATGTTCGAAGGCGTGCAGTTTACGGTGCACATGCAGCGCGCCGTCCGGCAGGCATACGGCGTAGGCGTTGTAGCAACGGCCGTCATCGCCCAGCTCGATCAGCCCGACGCCGATCGCCATGTTGTAACGCTCCGCCAGCGGGCGAATGCGCGCCAGCGAAGGGCTGGCCGCGATCGGTTCCGCCAGCGCCCGCACTTCGGCGTCGGACAGATGGCGTACGTGCCAATAGCCGGTGATGCACATTTCCGGGAAGGCCAGCAGCTGTACCTGCTGCTCGGCCGCCTGAGCGATAAAGCGCTCGATGGTCGACAGGTTGTAATTTTTATCGTTGGCGCGATGCTGGAATTGCACCGTGGCGGCGCGCAATGAGATGGTCATGGGGTCTCTCCGGTTAGGGTCTGCGTTGATTACAGCAGGTGGATTGATTACTGTATAATCAATTAAATTCCTTATTCGATAACTTAATGGAATGGATATAAAACAACTGCGCGCCCTGGTGGCGCTGGCCGAACAGGGCAACTATCGTCAGGCGGCGAGCCGGTTATGCATCAGCCAACCGGCGCTGAGCAAGCAAATTCAGGCGCTGGAAACCCAGCTCGGCGTTCGATTGTTCGAGCGTGGCCGACAGGGGGCGGTGCTCACCGCCGGCGGGCAGCGGCTCTACCCGGAGGCGCAGGCGCTGGTGGCGCAGTACCAGCAGTTTCAGCGGCGCGCGCGGCGGGTGGCCCTCGGGGAAGCGGGGCGGCTGTCGCTGGGATTTGGCCTTTCCAGCTTTCATCTGGCGCCGCAGCTGGTGGCGGCCTTTCGCCAACGGTTCCCCGAGGTGGCGATCGGCCTGGAGGACTTGCCGTCGGAACGCCAGTATCAGCTGTTGCTGCAGGGAGAGTTGCAGGCGGGGTTCGTGCGTTTGCCGGTCAATACGCCGCTGTGCGGCGTGGCATTGCTGAGCGATCGGTTGGTGCTGGCCGCGCCGGGCGCGCTGGCGCTGCGCGCCGACGATCTGATGGCGCGTTTCAATCAGTTGCCGCTGTTGCAGCTGACGCCCAAACGCGGGCGCGGGCTGAGCGATCAGTCGCTGCGGTTTATCGCCGCTCACCGGTTGGTGCCGAATGTGGTGCAGCAGGCCGGTGATATCCAAACGTTGTTGGCGTTGGTTGCCGCCGGCGTCGGTGTCGCGCTGCTGCCGCACAGCATCACGCATATCGCGCCGGCCGGTATCGACATTTTACCGCTGAGCGGCGAGGAGACGGAGTGGCAGGTCGGTATCGCCTGGGATCCGCAGCGCGCCGACGCGCTGCGGGACAACTTCATTCAGACGGCGTTGACGGTGCAACGCGCTTAGGCATTCAAAGCGGGCAATGCATCACGACGATCGGGCTCTGGTGATACTCGCTGCGGTGGCTTTCGCTAAAGCCGACTTTTTTCGCCAGCGCCAGCGAGGCCTGGTTTTCCGGCGAGATGATGCAGACGGTTTGCGCGCCCGGCAGGTGCGTCTTACCCCAGGCCAGCGCCGCCCGCAGCGCCTCGGTGGCGTAGCCTTTGCCGTGCGCCGAGCTCACCAGCGTCCAGCCCATTTCCGGCGCGTCGAGCGCCGGGGTGATGTCGCGCAGGAAGTTGGAGAAGCCGATGCTGCCGAGATACTCGCCGCTTTGTTTGTCACGCACCGCCCAATACCCGTATCCCAGCAGCGCCCAGTGGCCGACGTAGCGCATCAGGCGCCCCCAGGAGTCTTCCCGGTCGCGCGGCGTGCCGCCGATATAGCGCACCACCAGCGGATCGGCCCACAGAGCGGCCAGCGAGTCGAAGTCGTCCAGCGTGTGCGCGTCCAGCCGCAGGCGTTCGGTGATAAGCGTTGGCGCGGTGTTGATTACGGTCATGTTGCTGCTCCTGCACAGGGTGAAAGGCGATGAAAAACAACGGCGTTCAGTATGCCAGAGAAATCACACCGCCAGCCACAACAGCCAGGTGAACAGAAAGCCGCTCAGGCCGAGCAGGGTGGTCAGCACCGTCCAGGTCTTCAGGCCATCGGCCACCGACAGCCCCAGATAGCGCGTGACGATCCAAAAACCGGAGTCGTTGACGTGGGAAAGCCCCAGTCCGCCGAAACAGGTCGCCAGCGTCACCAGCACCAGCTGCAGCTGATTCAACCCGCTGACCGCTTCCGACAACAGGCCGCCGGTGGTCAGGATCGCCACGGTGGCGGAACCCTGCGAAGCGCGCAGCGCCAGAGAAATGATAAACGCGGCGGGCACCAGCGGCAGGCCGATGGCCGTCAGCACTTCCGCCAGCGCCTTGCCGACGCCGGATTCCACCAACACCTTGCCGAACACGCCGCCCGCGCCGGTCACCAGGATCACCACCGCGGCGGTCGGCAGCGCGGCGCCCATCACGTCGCTGGCGTGTTGCAGACTCCAGCCGCGGCGCAGCGCCAGGAAGTAGAAGGCCAGCAGCAGGGCTATCATCAGCGCCACCGCCGGCGACCCCAGCAGAGACAGCGCATCGCGCAGCGCCGAGCCTGCCGGCAACAGCGTGGCGGAGACGGTGCCGAGCATGATGATGGCGATCGGGATGACGATCAGCGCCGCCACCAGGCCGGCGCCGGGCGGGTTGATGCGATCGCTGAGCGGCGCGTGATCTTCCGGCCGCGGCTCCGGCGCCGCCAGCTGCAGTTGTTCCAGCACCTCTATCGATAACGGATAGGTTTTGCGGTTGAGGTAGTTGGCGGCGAAATAGCCGATCACGCCGACCGGAATACAGATCGCGAGGCCGATGATGGTCAGCCAACCGATGTCGGCGTTGAGCAGGCCGGCGGCGGCGACCGGGCCGGGGTGCGGCGGCAGCGCGACGTGTACCGTTAACATCACGCCGGCCATCGGCAGGCCGAACTTCAGCGGCGACACTTTGGCGACCTTGGCGAAGCCGTAAATAATCGGCGCCAGAATGATAAAGCCGACGTCGAAGAAGACCGGAATGCCGAGGATAAATGCGGCGAGGGTCAGCGCGGCGACGGTATGTTTCGGCCCCAGCCCCTGGCTGAAGCGTTGCGCCAGCGACTCGGCGCCGCCCGAGTGTTCGATCATGCGCCCGAGCATCGCCCCCAGACCGATGATGATGGTCACCGAGCCAAGCACGCCGCCCATCCCGGCGGTCATCACTTTCATCACTTCACCGGTCGGAATGCCGCTGGCCAACGCCACCAGCAGACTGACCACCAACAGCGCGACAAAGGGTTGCACCTTCGCCTTGATCACCATCAATAACAGCAGCACCACGCCGAGTACGGCAATCAGCAACAGCAGAGAGGTAGACATGAAAAAAGCCTTTCGTTGGGTAAGCGTTGGGCACCGCGATCGCCGCGTGGCGATACGGGTGCGTTTCATTGTTATAAAATCGTTTTCCTGGTGTCGGCGTGCGGCTTTAGCGGTAAGGCTTCAGCCAGCCGAGTCCGGCGGCGGTGTCGCCACGCGGGCGGTATTCGCAACCGATCCAGCCCTGATAGCCGAGCGCATCCAGCTTGTCGAACAGCCACGGGTAATTCAGTTCGCCCTCATCCGGTTCATGACGATCCGGCACCGAGGCTATCTGGATATGCGCGTAGCGCCCGGCCAGCGTTTCCAGCAGCCCGCTGATATTGCCGTCCACTAACTGCGCGTGGAAAAAGTCGAACTGGATGAACACGTTCGGTCTCTCGATCGCCGCCACCGCTTCCGCCGCCTGATGTTGACTGGCGAACAGGTAGTCGGGCTTGACCGGTGGACTGAGCGCTTCGATCAGCACCTTGACGCCGTGCGGGGCGAAGGCGTCGGCGGCATAGCGCGCATTGGCGATAAAGGTGTCGAGATAACGCTGCCGATCCGCGCCCGCGGGCACCACGCCGGCCATCAGGTGCACGCAGGGGCAGGAAAGGGCGATGGCGTAGGCCAGCGCGCGATCGATATCAGCGCGCGCATCTTGCTCGCGGCCCGGCAGCGCCGCCAGCCCCCATTCGCCGGCGGCGACATCGCCGGGCGCGGTATTGAACAGCACCTGTTGCAGGCCGTGTTCGCGCAGCTTTTCGGCCAACAGCTCGGCGGGATGTTCGTAAGGGAACAGGAATTCCACCGCGCTGAAGCCTTGTTCGGCAGCGGCGGTGAAGCGATCGAGGAACGGCACCTCGGTAAACATCATCGATAAATTGGCGGCAAATTTAGGCATGGGTCAGCTCCGTAATTCGGCAATTTCATCATCGGTCAAATAGCGGATCGGACGATCGCCGAGGGTGAAGATCAGCCGCGCCGCATCTTCCATCTCTTCGGCATTGTCCGCCGCCGCTCGCAGGTTTTTACCGGTCACCACCGGCCCGTGGTTGGCCAGCAAAAAGGCGCGGTGGGTCGGCGCCAGGCGAGCCAGATCCTGCGCCAACCTTTCGTCACCGGGGCGATAGTAGGGCACCACCGGCACCTTGCCGACGCGCATCACCACATAGGGGGTGAACGGTTTGATGGCGTTGTCGACGTCCAGCCCCTGCAGGCAAGAGAGCGCCGTGAGGTAGGTGCAATGCAGGTGCACCACCGCTTTGCATTCAGGATTGTTCAGATACAGCGCTCGGTGAAAGCTGATCTCTTTCGACGGCTTGTCGCCGGAGAGCCAGTCGCCGTTCAGGCTCACTTTAGACAGGCGATCGGCCTGCAGCTCGCCCAGGCAAGAGCCGGTCGGCGTCGCCAGCAGCGCGCCGTCTGGCAGCAACAGCGAGAGGTTGCCGGCGGAACCGGTGGCGTAACCGCGTTGAAAAAACGAGGCGCCGAGGCGCACCATCTCTTCGCGCGCCTGTTGTTCGATGGTCATGGTCATACTGGAAACTCCGTTTGCGCGCGCGCGAAGAAGGCTTCATCGCCAAAATTGCCTGATTTCAGCGCCAGGGAAATCGCCCGATCGCTGGCGCGCACCCAGGGAACGCCGGGGGAAATGCTGGGGCCAATATGGAAGCCGCGAATGCCCAGCGCCTGCGTGACCACGCCGGAGGTTTCTCCGCCGGCGACGATAAAGCGGCTGAATCCCAACTGGCGCAGTTGCATCACCAATTCGGCGAACAACGCCTCCACCGCCTCGCTGGCGGCGCTACCGTGCTGCCGTTGCGTTTGCTGCAGCGCTTCCGGCGCCGCAGTGGCGTAGATCAGCGGGGCAAGCGCCTCCCCGGCGTGATGCTGCGCCCAGTGCGCCAACTCGGCGGCGTAGGCGGCGCGTGCCTGCGGTTCGAGGCAACGGTCGATATCGATGGCCTGCGCCGAAGCGCGCTCGCGATAGTGCGCCACCTGCCGGTTAGTCATCACAGAACACGAGCCCGACAGCACTGCTGCCTTTTCCCCCTGCGGCGCGCCGGCCGCCTCTGCCGCACGATCGCCGCTTTGCGCCCATTGCCGCGCCAGGCCGATCGCCAGGCCTGAACCGCCGGTCACCAGCTTCATCGTTTTCAACGCTTCACCCTGGATGAGCAGATGCCGCTCGTTGAGCGTATCCAGCACCGCGTAGCGCACGCCTTCCTGGGCCAGTTGGCGCAGCTTCTCGCTGACCGCCTCGGCGCCGCGATCCATTTCCGCCGCCGTCACCAGCCCGCAGCGCCCGGCGGCTTGGGATTCCATCAGGCGCAGCAGGTTGCTGTCGGTCATTGGCGTGACCGGGTGATGACGCATGCCGGATTCAGACAGCAGCTGTTCCCCGACGAACAGGTGGCCCTGATAGACCGTGCGGCCGTTTACCGGCAACGCCGGTGAGACAACCGTGAAATTTTCCCCCAGCGCGGTGAGCAGGGCGTCGGTCACCGGGCCGATATTGCCCTGTGCGGTGCTGTCGAAAGTGGAGCAGTATTTGAAGTAGAACTGGCGGCAGCCCTGTTTTTGCAACCAGGCCAGCGCCTGCAACGACAGTTCGACCGCCTGTTCTGCCGGGCAGGAACGCGATTTCAGGCTGATGACCGCCGCCTGTGCATTGATCTGGGTTTCGTCTTGCGGCACGCCGTTCAGCTGCACCGTCGGCAGGCCGTTTTGCACCAGAAAACTGGCGATGTCGGTCGCGCCGGTAAAGTCATCCGCGATTACGCCAAGCAGCATCAGAGCGCCTCCTTTTTCTGCGGCAGATCGATGCCGGTAAAGATTTTGATTACCGCACTGTCATCTTCTTTACCGTAACCGGCGTTGCTGGCGGCAGTAAACATGGTAAAAGCGGTAGAGGCCAGCGGCAGCGGGAAGTGCAGCGCCTTGGCGGTATCCGCCACCAGCCCCAAATCCTTGACGAAGATATCCACCGCCGATTTGGGCGCATAGTCGCCGTCGACCACGTGGCGCATGCGATTTTCGAACATCCAGGAGTTGCCGGCGGCGTGGGTGACCACGTCGTACATCACGTCCAGCGGGATGCCGGCGCGGGCGGCCAGCGCCATAGCTTCCGCTCCGGCGGCGATGTGCACGCCGGCCAACAGCTGATGGATGATTTTTACCGTCGCGCCCAGACCGATCGTCTCGCCGATGCGGTAAACCTTGCCGGCGATGGCGTCCAACACGGGTTGCAGACGCTCGAAGGTGGCGTCGGCGCCGGCGGCCATCACCGTCATCTGGCCTTCCTCCGCCTTGGCCGCTCCGCCGGAAACCGGCGCGTCCAGCATCGGTAGCCCGTAGTCCAGCAGCCGTTGCTCGATCTGTTTGGCGTCATCGGCGGAAATGGTCGAAGAGACCATCACCGCGGTGCCTGGCTTGAGCTTTGGCGCCAGGCCTTGTTCGCCGAACAGGATCTGCTTCACCTGGGCGGCATTCACCACCAGCAGCAGCACGGCGTCCAGCTCGGCCGCGAAGTCGCACGCGCTGGTAGACGTTTGTTTCGCGCCAGCCTGCTGCAGCGTCGCCAGCGCCTGCGGATTCAGGTCCGCCCCGTAGGTGGTCAATCCGGCGCGGAGGCACGAACGCGCCGCGCCCATGCCCATCGCGCCCAGTCCGATGATGCAGACGGCATAATTCCCTGGGTGTGTCATACTGCACTCCTGTTAATTTTAGTGATAATTTGTTTTGTTGTGTTAAATGTAAGCGCTTGTCGATGGTTTATCCGCGATCGATATCACAATAATTAACAATGTGTGAAACGAGTTTTTCGTCTGATTTCTGGCCCGTATCAACATTATTATTATGTTTTTAAATAAGTTTATGTTTACCTGGCCTAACTGCGCGCGTCGTCACGCCGCGAAAAATTAGGGCTATCGGCGAACGAAAATTGACGTAAAATCACAATTATTATCACCGCAGCAACGAGAGGGAACCGTGATACCTGTAGAACGCCATCAACAAATTCTTGCGCTGGTATCCGAACGCGGCGTCGTCAGCATTGCCGAGCTGACCGAACGGCTGGGGGTGTCGCACATGACGATCCGCCGTGATTTGCAAAAGTTGGAAGAACAGGGCGCGGTGCAGTCGGTCTCGGGCGGCGTGCAGGCGCCCGAGCGGGTGGCGAGCGAACCTTCGCACCAGGCCAAAGAGGGGATGTTCAGCCGGCAGAAACTCGCCATTGGCCGGCTGGCGGCGCGGCAAATTCCCGCCGGCAGCTGTATCTATCTGGATGCCGGCACCACCACGCTGGCGCTGGCGAAACAGATCGGTGAACGTGACGATTTGACGGTGGTGACCAACGACTTTGTCATCGCCGGCTTCCTGATCGAACACAGCCAGTGCAGAATCATCCACACCGGCGGCACCGTGTGCCGGGAAAACCGCTCCTGCGTCGGCGAAGCGGCGGCACAGGCGCTGCGCGGTCTGTTTATCGATCTGGCGTTCATCTCCGCCTCTTCGTGGAGTATGCGCGGCCTGTCGACGCCGAACGAAGACAAGGTGATGGTGAAGAAGGCCATCGTCGAGGCCAGCCGCCGCCGCATTCTGCTCAGCGATACGTCCAAATACGGCAAGGTCGCGACCTACCTGGCGCTGCCGATCGCTGCCTTTGACGCCGTCATTACCGACGAAGGGTTGCCCGCCGCCGCGCGGGAGGCCATTGAGCAAGCGGGGATTGCATTGCTGACGGCGGGAGAAGAAGAATAAGAACGAACCGGAATCAGGATGAAAGCTCGGTATCGATGCCACGTGCGGGCGCTTCACTTGCTTCAATGCCGCCGCGTTCACGCCATTCGCGGCGCCTTTGTTCCCACCACTCTTTGTGAAAAGCTTGCATCTCTTTCAGGCGCTGTTCCTTAACGTGCTGCTGGTAAGTGTGGGATGCTATGGGGGCTACGCGGAATTTCGATGACATAGAGGCCGTCCTTTATAAACTCTATTTTGTATAAATAATGCCCTTTGTGAGCGTATTTTTTCAACAAAAAATCATAAATTTTAGCTAATGCTGGCCTTAACGGTGCGCTTAAGATGATCCTGGCATGATACTGATAGGCAAACTTGAGAAGGGTTTCTCCAATGCCAACTACGAATAAGCGTTCGCGTTGGAAAAGGGTGTAATGCATTGCGGTATAGGTATCGAAAGCTGAGCGCCGATGCCTGTCTGCGTCGCTCAACGCCTTAACATCATAAAACTCCAGAGAGAAAGCATTATTGAGGAGAGCCGTGTCCACATACACTGGGGCAAACCAATGGTGCATGTTTTGCCCAATTTTCTTGAAATCCAAATGATAGATGGCCGTTTTACCATCATCTTTTCTGACCGCAATCTGATACCTGTATGTGTCTGCTACCCCTGTATGTGACTCCCTCACATCAATCTCCATGATAAAATCCTTTTTACTATTATTTTTCCTATAGTTATCCCCTTTGTGACGAACAGATTATTAATCGCGGCGGAGACAATCCTCCAGCCGCCGATGAGGGTTGTGCGCAGCGCCGCGCAAAACTAAATGCCGCTGAACCAGTTGTAGCCCTGATCCTCCCAATAGCCGCCCGGATTGACGTCGCTGACGAAGATCGCGGCGATATGTTTGGCGTTTTTGAACCCCAGTTTGGTTGGCACGCGCAGCCGCAGCGGGTAGCCATAGTCCGCCGGCAGCGCCTTGCCGCCGAAATCCAGCGCCAGGATGGTCTGCGGGTGCAGCGCGGTGGCCATGTCGAGGCTGGCGTAGTAACGATCGGCGCATTTGAAGCCGACGTAACCGGCATTCAGATCCGCGCCGACGTGCTGCAGAAAGGTGCGCAGCGGCACGCCGCCCCATTGACCAATGGCGCTCCAGCCCTCAATGCAGATCAGACGCGTGATCTGACTTTGCTGTGGCAGCCGCTGCAGCTGTTCCAGCGTCCAGGGCGCTTTTTTCTCCACTTTCCCCGCGACCTCAAGCCGATAGCCGGCAAGATCGATCTCGGGGACGTTGTATTCCGGGTAAAACGCGTTGAAGGGGAAAGGCTGGGTAATCTGATCGGGGCGGTAAGTTTGCGCCAACCGCTGGCCGCTGAACAGCCAGGCCTGCACCCGGTCGTTCCAGCGCGACATGGCCCACAGCACCTTATCCACCCGATCGCCGTCTTGCAGGTTGCAACCGGTGAGCATGGCGATGCCGCCCAGCGTTAGCCCGGAGCGCAACATCAGCCGGCGTTGCAGATTGACCAACTGCTTTTTTTGGTCCGGTTCCAGCGTCGGCGCGGCTGCCCGCTGTTTTTTCTCATTCATGTTTGCCACCCGTTATCATCGCCCACAGCGTTTTGGGCACGACAGCCACCATAAAGACGTGGATCGCCACGAACAGGCCGATGCCGGCCATGGCGAAAAAATGCACGTAGCGTGCGAAATCGAAGCCGCCAAACAGCGCGACCAATCCCTGCAGCTGAACCGGCTTCCAAATCGCCAGGCCGGACAGCACCAGCAATAGACCCAGCGCCAGTACGCCGAGGTACATCAGTTTCTGAATGGCGTTATAGTGGCCATGCCGGTGGCGCAGGCGCAGCGTCAACGCCAGCCAGATATCCTGCCGCAGCGCGCCGATGCGAAGCGGCAACAGATCGCGGCGAAAATGACCGCTGAACAGGCTCCACAGCAGATAGCAGACGGCGTTGAGCGCCAATAGCCACATCACCGCCAAATGCCAACCAATCGCGCCGCCCAGCCAACCGCCCAGCGTCATCTGCGGCGGAAAGCGGAAATCGAACAGCGGCGAGGCGTTGTAGATTTCCCAACCGCTCATGAACATGCACACCATGGCGAACAGGTTGATCCAATGAGTGATTCGAACCGGCCAGCGATGCACCGGCCGCGACGCGTTGGTTTTCATGGCTTTCCTCCGGTTACATCGGCGGCACGGTGCCGTCTTTGCCGGCGGAAATGCGGGTGGCGATGCGTTCGCCCTTATCGTTGACGGCGGAGAACAGCACGATGTGCACGCCCGGTTTAAGCAGGCTCAGATCGCCCGGATCCAGCGTCACGATCGGCACGTCTTCCGGCACGACGACGGTTTTCTGCTGGTTGCCGTAGGTGACGGTCAGGGTGCGGCCGTTGGATTTGAGCAGTTTACCGACGGTGCCGTTGGTCATGGTGTCCACTTTGCCGTCGGCGGATTCCCAGGCCGAATGCCCTTCGCCGGTGCCGCGCAGGCTGGCGGCGAACACGTGCACTTCCAGCGCTTTGAGCGTGCCGTCCGGCTGCGGCACGGCGGCGGTGCCGATAAAGCTGTCCGGTTTGATGTCGTCCAGCGTGGCTTTGGAAACGCTGAGCACTTTGGTCTGATCGTTCAGCTTGACGCTGAGTGTCTCGCCTTTGCGATCGGTCAGTTGCAGATTGCCGTCGGCAACCTGGCTGATGGTGCCGCGCAGCGGCGCAATCACCTTGCCCGGCGGTTGGGCGGCGGCCAAGCCGCTGGACAGCAGTAATGTGGATAACAATAAACCGGCTATACGATGACGGGTAATCATAACGTTCTCCTGAAATGAGTTTGCCGGTTAAGCATGGTTGACCTACTGGGTCAGCGCCATGGCCGTTTGATGACATTAATGTCATCAAGTTTGTCCGCCGAAACTGCTAGTATTTTTGCAGACGTAACGAGGTGGCGAGCATGCGAATACTGGTTGTTGAAGACGATATCGGCACAGGGGATTACCTGAAGAAAGGGCTGGGTGAGGCGGGCTACGGCGTCGATTTGGCGCGTACCGGCACCGATGGGCTGTTTCGCGCGTTGGAGCAGGATTACGATGCGATCGTGCTCGATGTCATGCTGCCGGGGCTGGACGGCTGGCAGGTCATCGAGGTGCTGCGCAAGAAAAGCGACGTACCGATCCTGTTTCTCACCGCCCGCGACGGCGTGCAGGATCGCATCCACGGTCTGGAGCTGGGCGCGGACGACTATCTTATCAAGCCGTTTTCCTTTACCGAGCTGGTGCTGCGTTTGCGCACCTTGCTGCGCCGCGGGCCGGCGCGCGAAGCCGATCATTACGCCATCGCCGATCTGCAGTTGGACGTATTGCGCCGCCGGGCGGTGCGCCAGGATCAGGTGATCCCGTTGACCAACAAGGAGTTCATGCTGCTGCATCTGCTGGTGCGGCGCGAAGGCGAAGTGCTGTCGCGCACGCAGATAGCCTCTCAGGTGTGGGACATGAATTTCGACAGCGACACCAATGTGGTTGACGTGGCGATCAAACGCCTGCGCGCCAAAATCGACCGGCCGTTCGACGTCAAGCTGATCCACAGCGTGCGCGGCATCGGCTATGTTTGCGAGCCGCGCTCGTGAACGCCCGCGCTTCACGTCGGCCGGTGTCGCTGACGCTGCGCACCGCCATGTTGTTCGCGCTGGTGGCCGCCTGCGTGGTGAGCGGGACGGGCTGGTATCTGTTTGGCGCCATGCGTCAGGAAATGACGCTCCGCAGCGATCTGCAGGTGACCGGGCGCATCGAGTATTTCCGCCATTTACTGGGGCAGCGCTTTCCTTTGGCGCGTCTGACCGCCAATAACGGCCTGTTCGAAAATATGCTGGGCAATGAACAGGACGTGCTGATTTTCCAAATCCCGGGGCAAAAGCCGCTCATCAATGTGAATCCGGCCAGGGTGGCCCTGCCGCCGATCGCGCCGACGCCGCCCGAACAGGCGCAGACGCTGGCCGCCGTGCGCGGCGGGGAAACGGCGCAGGGGGTGCCGCTGCGCGCGGCGTCGGCGATGGTGCGCCTGGAAGACGGCAGTTTGCTGCAGATCTCCGCCGCGCACGTGATGGTCAACGAGCAGAAGATGCTGGCGCGTTACCTGTGGCGCATTGTCGCGGCGGTCATTGTGGCTTTCCTGCTGATTGCGCTGCTGAGCTATGGGGTCATGCGCCGGGGATTGAAGCCGCTATGGCGCATGGCGGCGCAGGCGTCGCAGATCGCGCCCAATACATTGTCGACGCGCCTCAGCGAACAGGGGGCGCCGAAGGAATTGCAGCAGCTGACCCGTTCGTTCAATGCGATGCTCGATCGGTTGAATGAAGGTTATCAGCGGCTGACGCAGTTTTCCGCCGATCTGGCCCATGAGATCCGCACCCCGGTGGGCGCGTTGATGGGCCAGTGTCAGGTGGCGCTGTATCAATCCCGCAGCGTGGAGGAGTACGAAACCCTATTGTCGAACAATATGGATGAGCTGGAGCGTATTTCGCGCATGGTGGAAAACATCCTGTTTCTGGCGCGCGCCGGTGAGGCGCAGTCCGCGCTGAACTACAGTCGTCTGGATGTGGCGGCAGAGCTGCGGCGGGTGGCGGATTACTTCGAAGGGCTGGCGGAAGAACGCGGCATCGCGCTGAGCTGCGAGGGGGAAGGCGAGCTGAAGGCGGACGCGATGTTGTTCCAGCGGGCGCTGAGCAACCTGGTGGCCAACGCGGTGCGTTATGCCGACGAAAACAGCCTGATCGTCCTGCGGGCTGAACGACGCGCCGATGCCTGGTGGGTGCAGGTCATCAATCAGGGGCCGTCGATCGCGCCGGCACAGCTGGAAAAACTGTTCGATCGTTTCTACCGCGCCGATCCCGCGCGCAGCGCCGGCAGCCACGCCAGCGGCCTCGGGCTGTCTATCGTACGCGCCATCATGACGCTGCACGGCGGTGAGGTGCGCGCCGAATGTACCGGGCGCGCGTCTGCCGCCAGCCTCATTTTCAGCCTGCGGTTCCCGCTCGCGCAATAACCGTTGTGCCGGACTCATGCGGCGGAATGGCAAAACGGAAGCAGGCGCCGCTTTGCGGTTGTTCAATCAGTTGGATGTCGCTGTCGTGCAGTTGCAGAATGCGCCGCACGATCATTAACCCCAGCCCGCCGGCGGGGCGTCGGGCGCCGCTCAGGATCGACGGCCGCACGAACAGATCGGCGCGCAGCGTCTGCGGAATGCCGGGGCCGCTGTCGCTGACCTGCACCATCACCCGACCTTCCTGCCGCCACAGCCGCACGCCAATGTCGCCGCCGGGCGGCGTATGGCGAATGGCGTTGTCCAGCAGGTTGGTCAGCACCCGCTCAATCATGCTGAGATCGGCGAACACCGGCGGAATGCCGGGAGCGATGTCGGCGTGCAGCCGCTGATTGCGCGCCTCCGCCGCCAGCTCGAACTTCTGGAACACGTCTTGCAGCAGTTCGCTGAGGGAGAAGGGTTCTTTCTGCGGTTTCACCACGCCGTATTCCAGCCGCGCCAGCTCGAACAGCTCCTGCGCCAGCTTGCCCACCTTGCGGCTCTGCGCCAGCGCGATCTCCAGATAGCGGCGCCGTTCGGTGTCGCTCAGGGTGGCGGCCTTGACCGACAGCGTTTCCAGATAGCCGTGCAGCGAGGTGAGCGGGGTGCGCAGATCGTGCGAGACGTTGGCGATGAATTCGCGCCGCAGCCGATCCTGCTGCGCCAGCGTTTGCCACTGTTCGGCGAGGCGCTGCGCCATGCGGTGGAAGGCCTGTTGCAACTGACTGACCTCGTCGCGCCCGGCCGGCGCCGCCGGCAGCGCCGCGTAGGCCTGCACCGCCTCGATGCCGCCGCTGTCCAGCGCATTGACCTGGCGGGTCAGGCGCCGGATGGGGCGAGTGACCCAGTAAAACGCGAAACCGCCGGCCAGCAGGCTGAACAGCACCATCACCCCGGAGGTCCACAGCGCCATCCTGACCGCCGAGTTGAACTGGGCGTTGCTGGCCAGCGCCGTGTACTCCTCACCGAGCAAGACCACATACAGGTAACCTTCGATCCGGCCGTCGACCTTCAGCGGCGCAACGCTGAACACCTTGCGCCCGTCCGCACTGCGCGGATCGTCGCCGTACACCGGCATCTGCGCGCCATCGAGCAGCGCCTGCAGCGGCACCAGCGCGACCCGCTGCCGCTTCAGATGCCCGGCCGGCGCGGCGTTGCCGATGATTGCGCCCTGTTTGTCGAGCAGATAAACCTCCACGCTGGGGTTCACCGCCATCAGCTGATCGAACAGGGTATGCACCGCCTGCGGATCCGGCCCGTTCACCCCCAGCAGCGGATTGCTGTCGGCGATATGCTGCGCCAGGTTGCCGGACAGGCGCTGGATCACCGCCTGGCTGTACTGGGTATTGCTGCGCACCTGCATCCAGCCGGAAAAGGCGCAGCCGATGACGATCAGCAGCGCGAAGATCAGCGTGAGGCGCTGCGCTAACGTAAGGTTTTTCATGGCTCACTCTTGCGGCGCGGCCGCGAATTTATAGCCCATGCCCCACACCGTGAGGATGCGCTCGGGTTCCGCCGGATTGCGCTCAATCTTGATGCGCAGCCGGTTGATATGGGTGTTGACGGTGTGCTCATACCCTTCGTGCTGATAGCCCCAGACCTGATTCAACAGGCTGAGGCGCGAGAACACCTGGCCCGGGTGGCGGGCGAAAAAGTACAGCAGGTCGAATTCGCGCGGCGTCAGCTCGATCGGCTGTTGGTGCAGGCGCACCTCGCGGGCGATAGGATCGATGGTCAGATCGTTGAAGCTGAGCGCGCCGGCGTCCATGCGCAGGTTGCGGCTCATCGCCTCCTGGCGGCGAAACAGCGCCTTGACCCGCGCCACCAGCTCCAGCATGGAAAAGGGTTTGGCCAGATAGTCGTCGGCGCCCAGCTCCAGCCCCAGCACACGGTGCACCTCGCTGGAGCGCGCGCTGGTGATGATGATCGGCGTGTAGCGCGTCATGGTGCGCGCCCGGCGGCAAATCTCCAATCCGTCCACGCCCGGCAGCATCAGATCGAGGATCAAGGCGTCCCAGCCGCCCTGTTCCAGCATCGCCATGCCCTGATTGCCGTCGGCGGCGTGGCTGATGGCGTAACCCTCGTCACGCAGATGCAGCTGCAGCAGCTCGGCGATGTCGCCGTCGTCTTCGACGATCAAAATTCGTTTTGGCTTGTCCATTCTCATTACCGCTGATTGCCCGATTCTTTCTGAAGTCTACACAACCGCCATCGGCGGAGTTATCACATTTTATTTAACTCTGCGTGAGGTCTTGGGGAACAAATCCGGGGAATACTCGGTTCATCGCATCGTTAGCTGGCAGGAATCGTTATGAGCCTCACTCTCACCCCGGAACAACGACAGACCGTACATCCGCTGTGGCTGCGGTTAACGCATTGGCTGAATGCGCTGGCGATGCTGATCATGGTGACCAGCGGCTGGCGCATCTACAACGCCTCGCCGCTGTTCAACTTCAGCTTTTTCAACGAGCTGACGCTCGGTGGCTGGCTGGGCGGCGCGCTGCAGTGGCACTTCGCCGGCATGTGGCTGTTTGGCGTCAACGGGTTGTGCTACCTGCTGCTTAACCTGACCAGCGGGCGTTTCAAACGCAAATATTGGCCGCTCAGCCCGAAGCAGTTTCTCGCCGATGTCGGCGCGGCGTTGCGCGGCCGGTTGCAGCACGCCGACCTGCGCCACTACAACATGGTGCAGCGCGTGGCCTATCTGTCGGTGATGCTCCTTGGCGTGCTGAGCGCGCTGTCCGGACTGGTGCTGTGGAAATCGGTGCAGTTTCCACTGCTGCGCACGCTGCTCGGCGGCTATGAAGCGGCGCGCTATATCCACTTTTTCGCCATGTCGGCGCTGGTGGCCTTCGTCGCGATCCATCTGGTGATGGTGGCGCTGGTGCCCCGCACGCTGTTGGCCATGCTGCGCGGACGCTAAGGAGTGAATGATGGAAAAGGATAAACAAATCATGACGATCGTTGAAGGGCAGGCGATCGTCAAAGAAGCGCAGCGCTTGTTGACCGCGTCATCCCGCCGCCGCTTTCTGCGCAACGGCCTGACGTTGGGCGGTATCGCCATGCTTACCGGCTGCGATCTCAGCGGCAACGCCAACGTCGAGCAGGCGTTGAGCCGCATTTCGCGCCTCAACGATCGGGTGCAGGGCTGGCTGTTCAACGGCGATCGTTTGGCGCCGGTCTACCCGGAGTCGATGATCACCCGGCCATTCCCGTTCAACGCCTTTTACGCCGAGGAGGACGCGCCCGACATCAACGGCGACGACTATCGGCTGGAGGTGGCGGGGTTGGTGCAGGACAAGCGCGCCTGGAGCCTGCCGCAGCTGCATCGGATGGCGCAGGTCAGCCAGGTGACGCGTCATATTTGCGTCGAGGGTTGGAGCGCTATCGGCAAGTGGGGCGGCGTGCCGTTCGCCACCTTTCTCAAGGCGATCGGCGCGGATCTGAGCGCCCGCTACGTCAGCTTCAAATGCGCCGACGACTACTACACCAGTATCGACATGGCCACCGCGCTGCATCCGCAGACGATTATCGCGCTGACCTACGACGGCCAGATCTTGCCGCGCAAGTACGGCTACCCGATGAAGCTGCGCATGCCGACCAAGCTGGGCTACAAGAATCCGAAGCACATTCAGGTGATCGAGGTCACCAACCGCTTCCCGGGCGGTTACTGGGAAGACCAGGGTTACAACTGGTTTGGCGGCAGCTGAGGCGGCCGCCGGCCATTCTCCGGCACTCCGGTGCCTTTGACATGACGGAAGGAAATACCATGAAAAAGTTATTCGCAATGATGATGTGCAGCGCGCTGATGCTGGGCGTGGCCGGCGCCAACGCCGCGGACGGCATGAGCAAAGACGCGATGAAAAAGGACGGCATGAGCCAGATGTCGCACGACGGCATGGCGAAAGATGGGATGAAGAAAGAGTGCATGGGCAAGGACTGCATGAAGAAAGACAAGATGGGGAAAGACGCCATGAAAAAGGATGGCATGGCGAAAGACGGTATGGCCAAAGACGGCATGAAGAAAGACGAAATGAAAAAGGACGCGATGGGGCAGTAAGCCGCCGTACCCCGCGGCCGCAAGCGGCAAACCGCGGCGGCCGCGGGCAACATAAGGAGAGAGGACGATGCTGGCGACATGGCTGAGGCGCTTTCGGCGCTCGAACGGGGACGTTATCTTTATGCGCGCGGCGCTGGTGGTGATCTTCGCCGCCTTCGGCTACGCCAAGTGGTTTGATTACGAAGCGCAGGGACTGGTGCCACTGATCGGCAACAGCCCGCTGCTGAGCTGGATGCACCAGGCGTTCGGCATCCGCGGCGCCAGCTATGCGCTGGGCGTCGCCGAGTGGAGCTTCGGTTTGCTGCTGCTGGCGGGATTCTGGTCGCGGCGGCTGGGGTTGCTGGGGGCGATCGGATCGACGGTGACCTACCTGACCACGCTGACGCTGATCTTTTCCACGCCGGGCGCCTGGGAGCCCTCCGCCGGCGGTTTTCCCGCCATGGCCGGCGCCACCAGCTTTTTAATCAAGGATCTTGTGTTGCTGGCCGGTTCTCTGGTGCTGTTGAAAGCCGATTTGCCGGCCGAGCAGGCATAAAAAAGGGCGTAGCCTGGCTACGCCCTCTCGTTATTGATTGACCGTCACATATCCGGGAAGGTCAGGGTGCCCCCCGGCGCTTCGCGATGAATGTGCAGGAAGTTCAGGTGCTTCTCATACTGGTCGAGGATATCGCCAATCACCTGTTCCTTGCTGTAGTCCATCAGGTCGTTGCCCTGGGTGCCTTCCATCAGGAAGGTTTCCAGCCGGTAGTAGTGCGACTTGCCGGAGCGGGCGCGGTAGGTGAAGCCCGGCACCGAGTAGCGCATCGGCCAGATCTGATAGATGAAGTTCTGTTCCTCGCCCAGGTGCACCAGCAGCTCCAGGTGGTTCAGGCGTTCGTCTTCGGTCGGCGGCACTTCGCTGAACTCCACTTTCGCGCCGCGCAACTCCAGCTCGCGCGCCACGTCCTGCATCGCCGGACGGCAAACCTTATCCAACATTTTCTGCGTGTACTGCGTGCCCGGGTAGTTCATCACCCGCGACAGACGCTGTTTCCAGTTGAGCACGTCGTGGCTGGAGACCGGCACCGGCGCCAGGGTGCTGAGCGCGCTGGCCTTGCGGTAGTCTTCCACCCGCAGCGATTTATACAGCCCGGCCATCACGAAGAAGATCACGAAGCTGAACGGCAGGCCCATGATCACCGTGGTTTTCTGCAGCGCCGGCACGCCGTCGGTCATCAGCATGCCGATGGTCAGCAGGCCGATGGCCACCGACCAGAAAATCCGCAGCCAGTTCGGCGCATCATTATTGATGTCGGCCAGGCGCGAGGTGAAGTTGCCCAACACCAGCGAGCCGGAGTCCGCCGAGGTGACGTAGAACAGCAGGCCGGTGATGGTGGCCACCGAGGCGCTGAAGGTGAAGCCGGGGTATTGCGCCAGCAGGCTGTAGAAGCCGCGCTCCGGGAACTGCATCACTTCCTGAGCAAACTCGGCGTTGCCGTGGATGATCTGGTACAGCGCGCTGTTGCCGAAGATAGACAGCCACAGCAGGGTAAACACGAACGGTATGATCAGCGTGCCGACCACGAACTGACGAATGGTGCGCCCGCGCGAGATGCGCGCCAGGAACAGGCCGACGAACGGCGACCACGCCACCCACCAGGCCCAGAAGAACAGCGTCCAGTTGTTCATCCATTCCACCGGCCGATCGAAGGCGAAGCTGTTGAGCGTCATGCCCATAAAGCGGTTGACGTAATCGCCGACGTTAAGCACCAGCGCGTTGAGCAGGAACTCGGTGTCGCCGAAGAACAACACGAACAGGATCAGACCCAGCGCCAGCAGCACGTTCAGCTCGGACAGGATGCGGATGCCCTTGTTGACGCCGGAAGTCACCGAGATGGTGGCCATGATCACCGACAGCAGGATCAGCGAGCCCTGCACCGTCAGGTTTTCCGGGATCTCGAACAATACCTTGAGGCCGTAGTTGAGCTGCACCACGCCGATGCCCAGCGTGGTGGCGATGCCGAAGATGGTGCCGAGCACCGCGGCGATGTCCACGCTGTGGCCGATCGGGCCGTTGATGCGCTTACCGAAGATCGGGTACAGCGCCGAGCGGATGGTCAGCGGCAGATTGTAGCGATAGCTGAAGTAGCCGAGGGCGATGCCCATCAGCGCATACATCGACCAGCCGGTCAGGCCGTAGTGGAACAGCGTCCAGACCATCGCCTGGCGCGCGGCCTCCAGCGTTTGCGCGTCGCCTTCCGGCGGCATCATGTACTGGGTCACCGGCTCGGCGACCGAGAAGAACATCAGGTCGATGCCGATGCCGGCGGCGAACAGCATCGCCGCCCAACTCATCAGGCTGAACTCCGGTTTGGACTGTTCCGGCCCGAGCTTGATGGAACCGAAGCGCGAGGCGGCGATAAACACCACGAACACGATGTACAGCGTCGCCGCCAGCAGGTAGTACCAACCGAAGGTGGTCGATACCCAATTCAGCGTGCGGGTGATCCACTGCCCGGAGAAGTCGGTGAAAAAGATGGTCATCAGCGAGAAGGCCAGGATCAGCCCCGCCGAGGTGAAGAAAACCACAGGGTTGAGGCGGTCCTGCTGCGGTTTGGAGGAGGTTTCGCGTGTTGTCATCGTCATCCTCTGAACTGAGTAAAATCGTGCCGCTCCGCATTTCGGGGCGCGTTGGCGCCGCCGGAAAACGGGCGAATGAAGGCGGCGACCATCCCCATGGGAATGGCCTGAGTAACGCCGCTTTCGCCTGTTGCTGAAGCACCGGAGCGCTTCGCGGCGGGAACCGCTTACAGCCACTGATTTTGGTCAGATTCGTTAATTACCTCACAAAAATCAGCCAGTTCCACAACCAGATAGTACAAATTTTTAACCAGGCGGCAATAAAATATATGCAATTTTTATTGAACGTTCAATCAAAAAAAAGTTTAATAGTCCTCATGATGACCTGAATCACGGGCGAAACGGCAGTGAAATTTGCCCGCTGAGATAAGGCCGAAGTCGGTTTTGTGAGAGTCGAAATATGCCAAAGGTAGGAATGCAGCCAATCAGAAGGCAGCAGTTGATTGATGCCACGCTCGCCGCGGTAAACGAAGTGGGAATGCATGACGCCACCATCGCGCAGATCGCGCGGCGGGCCGGCGTTTCCAACGGCATCATCAGCCATTATTTCAAGGACAAGAACGGCCTGCTGGAAGCCACGATGCGCTATCTGATCAGCCATCTGGGCGAGGCGGTGAAATTGCGCTTGCAGGCGCTCACCGATAACAGCCCGGCGGCGCGGCTGCAGGCGATCGTCGCCGGCAACTTCGACGACAGCCAGATCAACAGCGCGGCGATGAAGACCTGGCTGGCCTTTTGGGCCAGCAGCCTGCACCAGCCGCAGCTCAACCGGCTGCAGCAGGTGAACGGCCGCCGGCTTTATTCCAACCTGTGCGCCGAGTTTCGCCGCGTCATGCCGCAGCCGCAGGCGCGGTTGGCGGCCAAGGGGCTGGCGGCACTGATCGATGGGCTGTGGCTGCGCAGCGCGCTGCGCGGTTCGGCGTTCAATCAGGCGCAGGCGCTGGCGCTCACGACCGAATACATCACGTTCCAACTCCGGGGGCAAACGCCGCCCGGAGGCTAACTCAAGGAGATCCTATGTCCCGTTTTGGCTTGCAGAAGCTCTATATTCATGGCGCCTATGTAGACAGCACCGCTGGAAAAACCTTCAACGCCATTAATCCGGCGAACGGTGAAGTTCTGGCTGAAGTCCAGTCCGCCGGCGCTGAAGACGTCGATCGTGCGGTGGCCAGCGCGGCCAGCGGGCAGAAGGTGTGGGCGGCGATGACGGCGATGGCGCGTTCGCGCATCCTGCGTCGCGCGGTGGATATTCTGCGCGAGCGCAACGATGAGCTGGCGGCGCTGGAAACGCTGGATACCGGTAAAGCGATGTCGGAAACCACCGCGGTGGACATCGTCACCGGCGCCGACGTGCTGGAGTACTACGCCGGCCTGATCCCGGCCATTGAAGGCGAGCAGATCCCGCTGCGCGATACCTCGTTCGTCTATACACGCCGCGAACCGCTGGGCGTGGTGGCCGGCATCGGCGCCTGGAACTACCCGATTCAGATCGCGCTGTGGAAGTCCGCGCCGGCCCTGGCGGCGGGCAATGCGATGATTTTCAAGCCGAGTGAAGTCACGTCGCTGACGGCGCTGAAGCTGGCGGAAATCTACACCGAAGCCGGCCTGCCGGACGGCGTGTTCAACGTGGTGACCGGCAGCGGCGCGGAGGTGGGGCAGTACCTGACCGACCATCCGGGCATCGCCAAAGTCTCTTTCACCGGCGGGGTGAAAACCGGCAAGAAGGTGATGGCCAACGCATCGGGTTCGACGCTGAAGGAAGTCACCATGGAACTGGGCGGCAAGTCGCCGCTGATTATCTTCGACGACGCCGATCTGGATCGCGCCGCCGATATCGCCATGATGGCCAACTTCTACAGTTCCGGCCAGGTGTGCACCAACGGCACCCGCGTCTTCGTGCCGGCGGCGCTGCAGGCGCAGTTTGAGGCGAAAATTCTCGAGCGCGTGAAACGCATTCGCCTCGGCGATCCGACCGATCCGCAAACCAACTTCGGGCCGCTGGTCAGCTTCGCGCATATGGAATCGGTGCTGCGCTTTATCGAGAGCGGCAAAAACAGCGGCGCGCGCCTGCTGTGCGGCGGCGAACGCGTCACCCACGGCGAATTCGGCAAGGGCGCTTATGTGGCGCCGACGGTATTCAGCGACTGCCGCGACGACATGGAAATCGTGCGCGAAGAGATCTTCGGACCGGTGATGAGCATCCTCAGCTACCAGAGCGAAGAGGAAGTGGTGCGCCGCGCCAACGACACCACCTTCGGCCTGGCCGCGGGCGTGGTGACCCACGATCT
The DNA here is from genome assembly GCF_048684565.1 of Serratia sp. BNK-33-b. NCBI lineage: Bacteria > Pseudomonadati > Pseudomonadota > Gammaproteobacteria > Enterobacterales > Yersiniaceae > Serratia > Serratia sp. BNK-33-b. The sequence continues at coordinate 3,344,653 of NZ_JBLQTZ010000001.1, read as the reverse complement.
GGCCCGCGCGCACCGCGTGATCCACCAACTGGAAGCCGGCATTTGCTGGATCAACACCTGGGGCGAGTCGGCGGCGGAAATGCCGGTCGGCGGCTACAAGCAGTCCGGCGTTGGCCGCGAGAACGGCCTGACCACGCTGGAGCACTACACCCAGATCAAATCGGTGCAGGTCGAGCTGGGCGAATACGCCTCGGTATTTTAACTATCCCCGTCGTCTTTCCAGCTACAGCGTTGTTGGCTGCGAGCGCAGACCCCAGTCACTTACTTGAGTAAGCTCCTGGGGCTCTGCGCCCTTGCCGCCTAGCTGTAACTCGAAATCCATAGGGGATATATCCTTTTTTGCATCCAAAACTGCCTTGATATATTCAGCATGCGGAATTCAAGCCATTCGCATCATTCAGGCATATGAATATTTAGGAGATAATGAATGGAATTTGACTACATCATTATCGGTGCCGGTTCCGCCGGCAACGTGTTAGCCACCCGATTGACCGAAGACGCCGACGTCAGCGTCCTGCTGCTGGAAGCCGGCGGCCCGGATTACCGGATGGATTTCCGTACCCAGATGCCGGCCGCGCTGGCGTTTCCGCTGCAGGGCCGCCGCTATAACTGGGCGTATGAAACCGATCCTGAGCCGCACATGAACAACCGCCGGATGGAATGCGGCCGCGGCAAAGGGCTGGGCGGTTCATCCCTGATCAACGGCATGTGTTACATTCGCGGCAACGCGATGGACTTCGACAACTGGGCCAAGGCGCCGGGTCTGGAAGACTGGACCTATCTGGACTGTCTGCCGTATTTCCGCAAGGCGGAAACGCGCGATATCGGCCCGAACGATTACCACGGCGGTGATGGCCCGGTGAGCGTCACCACGCCGAAGGCCGGCAACAACGAACTGTTCCACGCCATGGTGGAAGCCGGCGTACAGGCGGGCTATCCGCGCACCGACGATCTGAACGGTTACCAGCAGGAAGGATTCGGCCCGATGGACCGCACCGTGACGCCGAAAGGGCGCCGCGCCAGCACCGCCCGCGGTTATCTTGATCAGGCGCGTTCACGGCCGAACCTGAAGATCGTCACCCATGCGCTGACCGACCATATCGTGTTCGAGGGCAAGCGCGCAGTGGGCGTCAACTATCTGCAGGGCGACAGCAATCAGCTGACCCATGCCAAAGCGCGCCGCGAAGTGCTGCTGTGCGCCGGCGCCATCGCCTCGCCGCAAATTCTGCAGCGTTCGGGCGTCGGCCCGGCGGCGCTGCTGAAAAGTCTGGACATCAACGTGGTGCACGATCTGCCGGGGGTGGGGGAAAACCTGCAGGATCACCTGGAGATGTACCTGCAGTACGCCTGCAAGAAACCGGTGTCGCTGTACCCGGCGTTGCAGTGGTTTAACCAGCCGAAGATCGGTGCGGAGTGGCTGTTCAACGGCACCGGCATCGGCGCCAGCAACCAGTTCGAAGCCGGCGGTTTCATTCGCAGCCGCGCAGAGTTCGCCTGGCCGAACATTCAGTATCACTTCCTGCCGGTGGCGATTAACTACAACGGCAGCAACGCGGTGAAAGAGCACGGTTTCCAGGCGCACGTCGGTTCGATGCGTTCGCCGAGCCGCGGCCGGGTGCAGGTGAAATCGAAAGATCCGCGCCAGCATCCGAGCATTCTGTTCAACTACATGGCGACCGAACAGGATTGGCAGGAGTTCCGCGACGCTATCCGCATCACGCGCGAAATCATGGCGCAGCCGGCCTTGGACGAATACCGCGGCCGCGAGATTAGCCCAGGGCCGGAGGTGCAGACCGACGAGCAGTTGGACGCCTTCGTGCGCGAGCACGCCGAAACCGCCTTCCACCCGTCCTGCTCGTGCAAGATGGGCGAAGACGAAATGGCGGTGGTCGACGGCCAGGGCCGGGTGCACGGCATGGAAGGATTGCGGGTGGTGGATGCGTCAATCATGCCGCTGATCATCACCGGCAACCTGAACGCCACCACCATCATGATCGCCGAGAAGATCGCCGATCGCATTCGCCAGCGCACGCCGCTGCCGCGCAGCACCGCCGACTACTACGTCGCCGGCGATGCGCCGGTGCGCAAGCAGTAACCGACACGCCCTCTCGCCGTTGAGGGGGAGGGCCGCCGTAGCAAGCAACCCCTCTCCATATGCTCTTCCCCAAGGCGAGGGGGCAACTCTCTTTTATCCCTTATCCCATCATGCCGCCGGCAGCGAGATCGCCTGATCGAAACTGGTGGGCGTCGCCATGCGCCACATGCGGGCGTAGAACTCGCTTTTGATCTCCGGCTGCAGCAGCGCGCCGGGCTCCAGGTAGTAATAGATATCGGCGTACACCTTGATCTCGGTCGGCGTGATGCGGCGCAGCATATGGTGCGAGGTCAGCTGCTCCGGGCGGCTGACGCCGGCCGCCGCCAGCATGTCCGCCAGCGCTTTCACCGTATTTTGATGGAAGTGGTAGACGCGTTCCGCCTTGTTCGGCACCACCAGCGCCTTTTGCCGCAGCGGATCTTGCGTCGCGACGCCGGTCGGGCAGTGGTTGGTGTGGCAGCTTTGCGACTGGATGCAGCCGACGGCGAACATAAAGCCGCGCGCCGAGTTCACCCAGTCGGCGCCGAGCACCAGCACGCTGGCGATGTCAAAGGCGCTGATGATCTTGCCGCTGGCACCAATCTTGATTTGGTCGCGCAGGCCGCAGCCCACCAGCGTGTTATGCACGAACAGCAGCCCTTCGCGCAGCGGCATGCCCATATAGTTGGAGAGTTCGAGCGGCGCGGCGCCTGTGCCGCCTTCCTTGCCGTCCACCACGATGAAGTCCGGCAGGATGCGGGTGTGCAGCATCGCCTTTACGATGGCGACGAACTCCCACGGGTGGCCGATGCACAGCTTGAAACCGACCGGTTTGCCGCCTGACAGCTCGCGCAGCTGTTGGATGAACTGCATCATTTCCAGCGGGGTGGTGAAGGCGCTGTGCGAGGCCGGCGAGATGCAATCCACGCCTTCCGGCACGCCGCGGGTGGCGGCGATTTCCGCATCTACCTTTTTCGCCGGCAGAATGCCGCCGTGGCCCGGCTTGGCGCCCTGGCTGAGTTTGATTTCAATCATTTTCACCTGCGGGCTTTGCGCCTGTTCGGCAAAGCGGCGCGGATCGAAATGGCCGTCGGCGGTGCGGCAGCCGAAATAGCCGCTGCCCAGCTCCCACACCAGGTCGCCGTTGTTTTCGCGGTGATAGCGGCTGATGCCGCCCTCACCGGTGTCGTGGTAGAAGTTACCCTTGGCCGCGCCGAGGTTGAGCGCGCGGATGGCGTTGGCGGAGAGCGCGCCGAAGCTCATGGCCGAAATGTTGAAGATCGACGCGGAGTAGGGCTGGCGGCAATCGGCACCGCCGATGGTGATGCGGAAACTGGTTGGGTCGGCGGCTTCCACCGGCCGCATGGAGTGGCCGATGCACTCATAGCCGGTTTGGTAGACGTCCAGCAGGGTGCCGAACGGTTTGTCACCCATCTCATTTTTCGCACGGCGATACACCAGCGTGCGCTGGGTGCGCGAAAACGGGATCTCTTCATTATCCTGCTCGAGGAAATACTGGCGCAGTTCTGGGCGGATGAACTCGAAGAAGAAGCGCAGGCGGCCGATGATCGGGTAGTTGCGGCAGATGGCGTGGCGCTGCTGCGTGAGATCGTAGATACCCAGCACCATCAGGCAACCGCAGGCCAGGGCCGGCAGCCAGAACCACGGATGGTTGTGCATCATGATCAAGAAAACCAGGGTGAGCAAGATGCTCAGCACAAAGCAGGTATAGCGGCTGAATAAGGACGACTTCATAACATCTCCTGATGTTTATTTTAATCCACACGACATGACTCACGGATAATCCGTGTGCAAATCGTAACCAACAGGAGAGGATGTTGTGTGTCTGTTGCTGCTTTGTCGCTGGTTGTTACATTAATTTAACCTGGCGGAAGGGGGTTGCCGCGCGGCGTGCCGCGCAACAAGCCAAGATATTTATTTTCCGGCGACGAAGATGGTGCTCATGCTGCGCAGCCGCAGCTTTTTCATCGCGCTGTATTTTTGCGAGAAGATGGTTTTCGGGTGCGTGCCGCGTTTTTCCGCAATGTGCAGCAGGCTGTCGCCGCGCAGCAGATTGAAGATCACGTCGCTTTCCGCCGGGCTGAGCTCGCGGGTTTTCTGCACCCGGATGCCGCCCGGTTCCTTGCTTTCCAGCAGCCGCTGGATTTTTTCCTGCAGCGAATAAAGCGGAATGCGGGTAGAAACCAACTCAACGGAAATCCCCAGGATCGACAGCAGTTTCACTACGCGCTCGTCGTCATAGAACACCAGCAGGCGCGTCTTGCTGTTGTATTGCTGGTGCAGGGACACCAGGCTTTCTATCACGTTGACGCTCTGTTCCAGGTTTTGCGAGGTGAAAATCAGCGCGATATCGTGCTTGGTGATCTTCTCCGCTTTGGCGCCGCCATGCATGAAATCGGAAAACAGGCGGATATCGTACGCGCCGTAGTGTTTCTTCAGCAGCACCGACAGGCCAACATAGCTGTACTTACACTCACTAATCACAAGAACGTTGTTTTTAGACATAGGGCAAACACCAATACCGAGTTAAAAGTATTCAGCTGTAAGAAGCGAGTTCAAATCCTTGATGCTGGATTCCTTCCACAGCTTTCCCTGCAGTGCGTAATATGGCATTTCATCCAGCCATTTCTTGTGTTCGGGAGTTTCAACTCCTTCGATAATTACCTTGTAATGATTAAGGTAAAAGAAGCGCAGTAACGCGCGCATCAAGCCCTCGCCGCCGGACTTTTTCATAAAGTCCCAAAGCAAAAAACGGTCGAGCTTAACGAAGCGGAACTGGCTGTTGTACAACGCGGAAAAACCCGCATAGCCAGAACCAAAATCATCGAGCCAAAATGAATAACTATTCAATGACGGATCGCCGTGCACGCGATCTTTCACCAGCCGGGTTGAATTCTCGCTGATCTCAAAATGAATACAGCGCAGGGCATTAATTCTTTCGGCAAAGTGAGTATTCGCCAGCGATTGCAGGGAATAATCGTCAACATTCAAAGTGGCTATCACTTGGTTTTCATGAAACCAGTGTTTGTATTTATCGATCAGATTGATCTGATCCATCAAAATCTCAATCCGGGTTGCGCTGTCGGCGTGACGAAAGAACTGTTCAGGAGAAAAATGGGCGTATTCGCTATTAAACGTAAAGCGAGACAGACATTCAACGGCCAGCAATTGTCCCGATTTCGCGAACATTGGCTGAAAAACATAATTAATGCCGTTATTTTTCTCTCTGAAAGAACCGCTCATTTCCCAATCCTTGGATTGATATTTAACTTGTTGATTTTTAATGGTTAAAAAGAAAGTTACTCCAGGTTTATTGGTAAATTTCTTATTTAAAGCGTCAGGATGGCCGAAACGTGTCGACAGACCATTAAACGCGTAATTCGTGCCAAAGTCCAAACGTCGCAATATGTTACTAAATGTAAATATTCGGGATAATATTCTGATTTTCAGGCCTTAACGCAAAATCTTGAACTCTGCAGCTTTCCCAAACACAGATTATTCCTATTCATATGAATCGTCAACATCGATCGATAGGTATCCGCCGATAGTTTATTCCTATCAAGAGGGGGCTTATGAATGTTTTAAACGATTTAACATTAAGAATATGCTTAGTCTATATTTCGTCCGGCAATGAGTTCATCGAGGCAACGCTCCTTTTCAGCAAGGGAGTGCTATCGCTGAGTGTATGCTCAGTGGCGGCAATATATATATAAGCCCGCCACTGAATCGATTATTTTATTGTTCTATGGAGCTGGAAATGAAAAAAGTATTATTGCCTTTGGCTGCCCTGGTATTGTCTGCAACTGCTTCCAACGCAATGGCAGCAAACGGCAACGTTAAATTCACCGGTGAAATTGTACAGTCCACCTGTAAAGTTGTTGATAAAGACCAGAATAAAGAAGTTTACCTGGGTAAATATCCTACCACCGCTTTCCCAACTGCCGGTTCTACCAGCGGTGCTAAAGCTTTCGATATCAGCCTGGAGAAATGTGAAGCGGGTAACTACACCCTGCGTTTCGACGGTAACACCCCAGCCGGCCACCCAGAGCTGTTGGCTGTAACTGGCGGCGCGACTGGCGTTGGCGTTGAAATTCTGGATAACAACGGTTCTACTCTGCCAATCTCTCAGGAAGTGGCTACCCCAGCTACCGTAACCGTTGCTGCTGATGGCGATAACCCAGGCGCTGCGACTTTCAACCTGCGCGCTCGTTACAAATCCTTCCAGGATCTGGTAACTGCCGGTCAGGCAAACTCTAACGCTACCTTCACCATCGAATACAAATAATTCGCTGGCAGGATAGATAGAGTTATTGGCCAAGGATGGCTAAATTTTGAGAGTTGAGACATTCCGATGAAAAAAATTCTGACTGGTATTTTATTCGCATTCTCTGTTAATGCCTTTGCCGGCATTCAGGTTGATGCGACGCGTGTCATCTATAACAGTGCAAGTAAATCCGCATCGCTCTCAATCAGCAATGACAGCGACGATACCTACATGGTGCAAACCTGGCTGGATACTGGCGATGCAAGCCAGATGCCTAAGAATTTGCCGATCGTGGTGACGCCACCCATTTTGAAGCTGGCTGCCAAGAAAGACGCCATTTTGCGTTTTATCTATTCCGGCAGCGGTTTGCCGCAGGACAGAGAATCTCTGCTCTGGGTCAACGTACAGGAAATTCCGCCAACGCCTAAGCAAGATAACGTGCTGCAGGTGGCGATCCGTACCCGTATCAAACTGTTCTATCGCCCGGATTCGTTGAAAACCAACCTGCAACAGCAGGCGGAAGCGCTGAAGTGGAAGCGCCAGGGCGGCAATTTAGTCGTGACTAACGATGGCCCGCTGTTCGTCACGCTGGGCGTGCTGAACCTGAAGAGCGGCGGCAAGAGCTGGAAAGTGAACGCCGACATGGTCAAGCCACACGACAGCCTTCGCATCTCCCTGCCTCAGGGGGCGCAATCAGCCAACACTATGTCGTTTACCTATATCAACGACTATGGCGGTCACACCGAGATTAAAAACGTCGCACTGAATTGATTTGAAGCACTTCAAGGAATGAAAGAAATGGCACACAAAAGAATAACAACCCTCGCGCCAAAACGTTTGGTGAAGCTGATTAATGGTGTAATTTATTTTTCTGCTGTGCCTTTTTCATTCTCACAGATGGCCATGGCGGAGGAGCAGTTCAACACCTCCTTCATCCATGGCGATGACAATATCGCCCAGGTGGCGTCGTTGGCCAGCGGGGATGATATTCTGCCGGGTAAATATCCGTTTGATATCTATCTCAACGGGCAGCGTATCGATCACCGCGAAATCGAGTTCAAGAAAGAATCCAAAGACTCTCCGGTAGCGCCGTGCCTGACGGCGGTGGACTACCAGGATTACGGCGTAAAGCTGCCCGGCGATCTGACCACCGCCGGTGCCGCGCAATGCTACGCATTGCCACAACAGATCTCCGGCGCCAAGCTGAGCTATGACGCCGCCGTACAGCGTATGGATCTGGAAGTGCCGCAGGTGTTTCTGATCCCGCGCCCGCAAGGCGCCATTTCGCCGAAAGTTTACGATCGCGGCATCAATGCCGGCTTTGTTAACTATAACTTTAGCGGCACTCATAACCGCTACGGCAACAACCAGAACGACAAGACTTCCGACTATTACTTCCTGAGCCTTAATAATGGCCTCAATATTGGCGATTGGCGCCTGCGCAACAACTCGACGTTGAACCAACAGTCGGGCGCCGGTACGCATTGGAAGAACATTTCCAGCTGGGCGGAAACGGACATCGTTTCTCTGCGCAGCCGTCTGGTGATCGGCCAGACCAACACTAATAACAATGTTTTCGACAGCATTCAGTTCCGCGGTGTGCAGATGTCCAGCGCCGACGACATGCTGCCGGAAAGCCAGCGCGGCTATGCGCCGGTGGTGCGCGGTGTGGCGACGACCAACGCGCGCGTTGAAGTGCGTCAGAACGGCTATACCATTTACAGCACCAACGTGCCGCCAGGGCCGTTTGCGCTGACGGACATTTTCCCAAGCACCCTGAGCGGTAACCTGGACGTGACGGTTATCGAAGCCAACGGTTCGAGAACCTCTTTCGTCGTGCCGTTCTCCTCGGTGCCGAACATGCTGCGCGAAGGGATTTGGAACTATCAGCTGACCGCCGGTAAATACCACGACGGCACCAGCCGCTATCAGCCCAAGTTTGTCCAAGGCACCTTGTCGCACGGTATGGCGTATGACATCACGCCTTACGGTGGCGTGCTGGTGGCGGAAAACTACCGTTCAGCGGTCGTGGGCCTCGGTAAAAACCTGGGGAACTGGGGGGCTGTCTCTTTTGATATGTCCTATTCCGACACCAACCTGGTGAACGGCGATGACAAGCAGGGGGAGAGTTTCCGTTTCCTGTATTCCAAGTCGCTCAACGATTGGGGGACGGAATTCCGCATTGCCGGTTACCGTTACTCGACCTCCGGCTATTATGATTTCTCCGATGCGGTTGCCGAGCGCGAACGCTATGAGAACGGTTATTACCGTAACGATTACTACGATCAAAACGATCGCAACCTGGGCGTGCCGGACTGGGCGGAATCTCGCCGTCGCAGCTATTACACCAGCCGTTTCAACAACAAACGCCAACGTGTTGAGCTGTCTGTCAACCAGCGCATCGCCGGTAATTCGACGCTGTACGCCAACGTCAGCAACCAGTCTTACTGGGGCGGATCCGGCGAAGACCGCACCGTACAAACCGGTTTCAACAGCAGCTATAAAAATATCAGCTATGGCGTCTTCTATCAGGACAGCCGCAGCAACTACGGCTATAAAGACCGCAGCGTCAACCTGACCGTATCGATTCCGTTCAGCTTCTTCAGCAAGGATTCGTCGGACATGACCGCCAGCTTCAACGCCGGCCACAGCAAGCAGAGCGGCAATACCTACAGCGCCGGCCTGAGCGGCACCGCGCTGGATGACAACCGCTTGAACTATGCGGTGCAAAGCGGTCATGATCGTTATTCGGGCCAAACCAGCTCGGCCAACGTCGGTTATCAGGGCAGCATGGGGACCATCAATGCCGGTTATAGCTACAGCAAAGATTATCAGCAGTCTTCGTTGGGCGTGGCGGGCGGCATCGTCGCACACTCCGGCGGCGTGACGTTGACCCAGCCGCTGCAGAATACGTTTGTGCTGGTGGAAGCCAAAGACGCCAAGGGCGTTCGTATCGAAAACCAACCGGGTGTCGCCATCGACCGCTTCGGTTACGCGGTGATGACCTCTGCGTCGCCATACCGCCATAACCGCGTGGCGCTGCGCACCGAAGATATCGGCAACGGCCTGGATATCCCGATGGCGGCGAGAGACGTGGTGCCGACTTACGGCGCAATCACCCGCGTGAAGTTTGAAACGCACACGGGCCAAAGCCTGTTGGTACACAGCAAGATGGCCGACGGCAGCGTACCGCCGATTGGCGCCAACGTCTTCAGTGCGGACGGCAAGAACAACGGTACTGTCGGTACCAACGGCGATATTTATATTTCAGGGGCTTCCGCAGGGGATCGCCTGCTGGTGAAATGGGGCAACGACGCGGGCGAAAGCTGCTCACTGGTGGTGCCGGAATTGAAAGCGGCGACCGAACAGCTGATGGGTTATCAGGAACTTTCGCTGACCTGCGGAAAACCGTAAAAGGAAAGGATATGTCTTCTTTGTTAAAGCACAAGAATCTCGGGTTGGCGGCTGGGCTGCTGGTCACGCTGGGCGCGTTTTCGCAGAGCAGCTATGCGCTGTCGTGTAAGCAGAACGGCAGCATTCGCCAGGATATCGTGCTGGATAAAGCCATCAAGGTGTCGACCGCCAATACCGCGCCGGGCGCGTTGCTGTGGCGTTCGCAGACTTTTACCTCGACCTTCCAATGTACGGATGACTGGAACAACCCGAAAGGGGAAAATGCCTACCTGTACTGGGATCCGCAGTCCCGGATGAGTCAGATCCATAATTCGATCGAAGTGGGTGTCACTTATCAGGGGATCGATGTCAAACCGACTAAAGGCGCACGTCAGGACGTCGGTCCCGGCACGGAATGCCGCCGTTCGGGCAGCCGTTGTTTGTCTCCGGCCAGATCGCTGACGGTAACCGTGTCTTACGCCATCTATATTAAAGCAACCGGCAAGGCGCCGCCGGCCGGCGGCAAGATCAACGACAACAACTCGTACTCGGTGTTCCAGGTTGATGGCGTCGGCGGCTTGAACGGCACGCCGAACAGCAACTTTAACGCCTACATTTCCGGGCTGGGCAACATTCAGTTTATTTCCTGCAACCCGAAAATCACCGTGGTGGCCAACAACGGTTCGACGGTGAACTTCGGCACTATCCCGCGTCAGAATGCGGTGGTGGGCAAAATCGAGAAGCAGGTGCCGTTCTCGGTGGCCGCCAATATGTCCGATCCGACGACCGGACAGGACTGCCAGGGGGAGACGCTGCAGGCCAGCTTCAGCAGCACTTATCCGCTGCAGGATAACAGCGTGATCCTGCCGACCAGCGACAGCGGCTTCGGTATTTTGATCTCGCAGGCGGCGACGCCAAATACGCCGATCATGATGAACAGCCCGGTCGATCTGGGCCTGGTCAACGGCACCATCGTTGAAAAGAACTTTATGGCCAGCCTGAAATGGTTGAGCACCAACCCGAAAGTGGGGCCGTTCAGCGCATCGGCGAATATTGACGTCACCTTCAAATAATTCGGTGCCTGGTCAATAAAAGAAAGGGTTCAGTTCTCGCGAACTGAACCCTTTTTTGTGCCTTATACCGGGCTGATTAACGCAGCCCCATCCAGCTGGTGCAAACGCCTTCCGGCGGTTTGCCGGCGTACCAACGGGGCAGCGTAGGGGCATCATGGCGCGGTTCGGCCTGCATTTCTATCGGCTGCGCCGGCCATTCTGCGACGTCCCAGCGGGTGGTGCGGCGATACACTGCTGGGGTTTTGCCGAACTGTTTCTTGAAGGCGCGCGAGAACGAAGGCTGAGAGTCGAAATGGTATTGCAGGGCGATATCCAGGATCGGGCGTGGGGTGGAGCGCAGCGCCTGCGCCGCCTGTGACAGGCGCCGCTCGCGGATATAGCTGCCGAGCGCGTGGCCGGTGGTGCTGCGGAACATGCGCTGCAGGTGCCATTTGGAGTAGCCCGACTTGGCGGCGACGTTATCCAGCAGCAGCGGCTGATCCAGATGAGTTTCAATCCAGTCTAGTAAATCGTGAATGATATTGACGCGATCCATGGTTTTAGTTCTCCCGCAAAAACGACATTCAGGTCACAGTGACTTAGCTTAATTATCCAAGTATATTCTTTGATAATAGGCGTGAGTGCGCCGTTACGCAAGGGTAAACCGGGGGTAAAAAGGTGGCCAAAAATGCTCTTTGAATGGCAGGGAGATAAAAGAAAGGCCGCATAAAGCGGCCTTTTCAGTAGGAAGTGACGGAAAATCAGTTAGTTTCTGGTTTCACTTCAATGTAGTTCAGACCCAGTACGCTGCTGGTGTAACCGCGGATCTTGTTGGTCATCTCGATATCGCCGTTCAGCTTGTGGCCGTAGGACGGGATGATCTCTTTCAGCTTGCTCTGCCATTCCGGCGTTGCCACTTTGTCTTTGAACACGGTTTCCATCAGGTGCAGCATGATTGGCGCAGCGGTGGAAGCGCCCGGCGAAGCGCCCAGCAGAGCGGCGATGCTGCCGTCTTCAGAGCTGACGACTTCGGTGCCGAACTGCAGCACGCCGCCTTTATCCGCGTCTTTCTTGATGATCTGTACGCGCTGGCCTGCGGTCCACAGCTTCCAGTCTGCCTGCTTGGCGTCCGGGAAGTACTCTTTCAGCGCGGCGAAGCGATCGTCGTCGTTCATCATCAGCTGGCCGACCAGGTATTTCACCAGATCGAAGTTATCCAGACCGACGTGGGTCATCGGCATCAGGTTCGAGGTGCTCAGCGAGTGCATCAGATCGAACAGCGAACCGTTCTTCAGGAACTTGCTGGAGAAGGTGGCGAACGGCCCGAACAGCAGCACGCGCTTGCCGTCCAGCATGCGGGTATCCAGGTGCGGCACGGACATCGGCGGCGAACCTACGCTGGCCAGGCCATACACTTTGGCCAGGTGCTGGTTGGCGATCGCCGGGTTGGTGGTGACCAGGAACTGGCCGCCGACAGGGAAGCCGCCGTAGCCGTCGGCTTCAGGGATGCCGGATTTCTGCAGCAGGGTCAGGGACGCGCCGCCTGCGCCGATGAACACGAACTTGGCGTTAACGGTGGTTTCTTTGCCGTCGCGGTTCAGATCGGCAACGGTCACGCTCCAGGTCTGATCGGCGTTGCGTTTGATGTCGCGCACTTCGTGGCTCAGGTTCAGCTTGAACTTGTCGCTGGCGCTTAGCGCGTCAACCAGCTGGTGGGTGATCACGCCGAAGTTAACGTCGGTACCCAGCGGCATGCGGGTCGCGGCGATTTTCTGCGCCGGATCGCGGCCGTTCATCACCAGGGGCGCCCACTGTTTGATTTGCGCAGGGTCTTCGGAATATTCCATGCCGCGGAACAGGGTGCTGTGCTGCAGCGCCGCGTAGCGTTTACGCAGGAAGTTGACGTTGTCGTCGCCCCACACGAAGCTCATGTGCGGCACGCTGTTAATAAAGGATTTCGGATCTTTCAGGACATTGTTTTTCACCTGATAAGACCAGAACTGACGGGAGATTTCGAAAGACTCGTTGACCTTCACCGCCTTGCTGATGTCGATGGTGCCATCGGCTTTTTCCGGCGTGTAGTTCATTTCGCTGAAGGCGGAGTGGCCGGTACCGGCGTTGTTCCAGCCGTTGGAGCTCTCTTCCGCCACGCCGTTCATGCGCTCATACATGTCGATGGTCCAGGTCGGCTCCAGCTCATGCAGATAGGTACCCAAGGTGGCGCTCATGATGCCGCCGCCAATCAACACCACGTCGACGGTTTTATTCTTCTCTTCAGCCGCCGCCTGCTGCGTAACGCCAAACAGGCTGAGACTGAAAATCAGGACGAGTAATTTTCTCATTGAATTAAATCTCTTGTGTGTAAATTCTACTCATTGCAGGTGAAAGAATTTAGCGGGAGTTACCCTGGAAAATAATGAAGCCGACCGCCCGGCGTGAGCCGATAGGCAGCGATAATGCCTTTTTGTTAATAGGGTATTTAACGAAAAGTGAACTATTGCAGGCCGTCCGGATGCAAATTGATCGGTTCACGTTACTGGCGGGGTATTATTGTTTGCGAGAATGTTAAAAACTACTTTTGTAACTAAAAAAAATGAATATAAGCAAAAATAGGCCGGTTGCTGTCGCAGTAATAAACAAAGAGGGGGGAGAGGCCGTATAACCGCGTTATTTTAGGGGGTTAATTGTCGCGCAATTAAACGTTATTTCGTTATCACACAATAATTGCGGTTAAATTACAAATACCTATCGGTAACCAATAATAAATGGCCGCCGTTGCGGGCGGCCATCGTGCGGAAGGCGGTTACTGGATGCCCATCGCATCGCGCATGGTGAAGAATAGATCGGTCTGATCGGTCAATCCCACCACGTTGGCGGCGTGCGGACCGTAGGCCGCGACGCGCAATTGGGTGCCGGTGTGCCCCTGCGATTCTTCTTCCGAGTTGCCGTAGCTGAGGGTCATCGGCGCGCCGTCTTTGGTGGTCAGCAGCTGGGTCAGGCCCGGCGCTTTGGCGCCGGCGGCGACGATCTGGCTGGAGTGCGCATGGTCGGCGGTGACGATCACCAACGTGTTGCCGTCGGCGCGGGCGAAGGCCAGCGCTTTTTGCACCGCTTCGTCCAGATCGACGGTTTCACCAATCTGCCCGCACGGGTTGGCGGCGTGATCCTGCTTATCGATCGACGCGCCCTCGACCTGCAGGAAGAAGCCGTTCGGGTTATCTTTCAACAGCGCGATCGCTTTTTCGGTCATCGCCGCCAGCGTTGGCGTGGCCGCGGTGCGCGCCGGGTTGTTTTCGCAGGTTACCGCCGGCTTGTCGAGGTTGCCGTGATAGCTGGCTTTCGGCCCCAACCAGCGCACCGGCATGTTGCCGTCGGCGAACAGGCCCAGCAGCGGTTTTTGCTGGTTGGCCAACGTAACGGCCTGCAGCTCATCCGCGTTGCTCACCCATTGGTAACCCTGCGCCGCCGCCTGATCTTTCAGCGATTTTCCTTGCCATTCGCCGCTTTTCGCCAGCTGGTTGAAGGACTTCGCGCCGCCGCCCAGCGTGACGTCGGCGCGGGTCTTCAGCAACTGCTCGGTAATGGAGCCGCGGCCGCCGTTTTCCAGTGCGTTAGCGGCGCATTTCTCGCTGGTTTCCTCCGGGCCGTAGCATTTGCGCGAGGTGACGTGCGACACCAGCGCCGCTGGCGTAGCGTCTTGCAACTCGGCGGTGGAGACGTTGCCGGTGGCCTTGCCGGCCGCTTTGGCGATCTCCAGCAGCGTCGGCTGATCTTTGCCGTTCACGTCCACGCCGAGCGCGCCGTTATAGGTTTTCACCCCAGTGGTCCAGGCGGTGGCGGAGGCGGCGGAATCGGTCACGTAATCCGGCTTGTGGGTTTTCTTGTCCAGCGAGTAGTGGGTGTATTGCCCGGTCAGCGGCAGGGCGTCGATGCCCTTGAAGTAACCGCCTGCGCCTTCAGCGTAGTTGCGCGCGGCGGTGATCTCGGAATCCCCCATGCCGTCGCCGATCAGCAGTATCACGTTTTTCGCCGTTTTGTCCGACAGCGACGCCTTCAGCGCGGCGGTCTGATCGCCGGCCAGACGACGGGCGCCGCCCGGTTCGGCGAGGTTGCCGCGCGCGGCGCGCTCGGTCAGGCCATCGGTATTGGCCGAGGTTTCCGCCGCGATGGCGGAGGAACAGAGCAGGGCGGACAGCACGGCGCCGGCGAGCAGGGATACAGCAGGTTGCATGGGGTAAGCTCCTTGTCGTAATACAACAATATAAATAACATCAAATTGTTACGTAAGGAGAGTAGAGCAGAGGGATGACAATTTTATGACAGCGAAAGGCGGGATGGCCCGGCGGCCACCCCGTTTGGCGTCTCAGGCCGTGCGCGCCGGAATAGCCAGCCCGCGCTGCACCGCCGGCCGCGCCAGACCGCGCTCCAACCACTGCGCGACGCGGGGGAAACTGTCGAACGCCACCAGTTCGCGCGCCTCATAGAAGCCGATCAGGTTGCGCACCCAGCCCAGCAGCGAGATATCGGCGATGGTGTACTCCGCGCCCATGATCCAGTCGCGGCCCTCCAGGCGCGTTTCCAGCACGCCGAGCAGGCGTTTCGATTCGTTTTTGTAGCGCTCCAGCGGCCGCTTGTCTTCATATTCGCGCCCGGCGAATTTATGGAAGAAACCGAGCTGGCCGAACATCGGGCCGACGGCGGCCATCTGGAAGAACACCCACTGAATGGTTTCGTAACGCTGCGCCGGATCCTGCGGCAGGAAACGGCCGCTCTTTTCCGCCAGGTAGAGCAGAATGGCGCCGGATTCGAACAGCGGCAGCGGCCGGCCGCCGGGGCCGTCGGGATCGATGATCGCCGGGATCTTGCCGTTCGGGTTCAGCGCCAGGAATTCCGGCGTCCAGGTCTCGTTGTTGCCGATGTCGATCAGGTGCGCTTCATAAGGCAGGCCGATCTCTTCCAGCATGATGGACACTTTGACGCCGTTCGGCGTCGGCAGAGAGTAGAGCTGCAGCCGTTCCGGATGTTGAGCCGGCCAGCGTTTGACGATCGGGAATTGGGTGGAATCGAGCATGGAAACTCCTCGGGTTGGCGGGGTCGCTTAAGCGTACCCCTAGAGTATTGCAGTAAAACTACCCTGTCGCCGGGTTACACCGTGAGGTCAAAATGTGCGGCCAGCGCTTTTTTACCGGCGGGGGTCAGCTGCAGCTCACGGCTGTCGAGCCGGCGAAGGATCCAGCCGCGTTGGATAAAGACGGCCAACAGCGCTGCGCCCAGCGCGCCGCCGAGGTGAGATCGGCGTTCGCTCCAGTCCAGGCACCCGCAGGCGAAGCGGCGGCGGGTGGGGGCGGGCGAGCAATCGACGCCCAGCCGCGTCAGCGCGGCCTGACCGGCGTCGCTTAACCGGTAGTCTTCTTCGCCGGTCAGCCAGTTCAGCGCATGCAGCCGATCGTGCAGCTTCACCGCCACCTCGCCCGCCATATGGTCGTAGCAGGTGCGAGCATACTGCAGCGAGGTAGGCGTGCTGCTCTTCACCGACGGGCGCGGCACGCCCGCCAGCGCCATCAGGCCTTCCAGCGCTGCGGCCACCGGTTGCCCGGCCAGCCGGAAATAGCGGTAGCGCCCCTGTTTGACGCAGGCAATCAGCCGCTGCTCCAGCAGTTTCGCCAGGTGTGCGCTGGCGGTAGACGGGGCGACCTCGACCGCCGCGCTGAGCTCGGTGGCGGTGTAGGCGCGCCCGTCCATCAACAGGCACAGCATGCGCGCCCGGGTGCGGTCGGCGATGGCGGCGCTCAGCGCCGCTAAACGATCTTCTATCTCGATGTTATGCATACTTCGAGATTAGACGAAGTATGACTGCTCGTCCATCGCTAACCTGTGGTTATCGCACTCTGGTGCTGTGTGTCTGCGTTCGCTGGGTATTGATGAGCGGGCGTTGGGCGCCATTCTTACAATGCGCGCGTGCCGGAATTTTACCGTTGAGAGGAGACGAGGATGATCGCCGTGATTTTTGAACTGCAGGCCGCCGACGGGCAGCGGGAGACCTACCTGGAGTTGGCGGCGGCGCTGAAGCCGCTGCTGGCGCAGATCGACGGATTCATTTCCATCGAGCGTTTTCAAAGCCTGGCCGATCCCGCGCGCCTGTTGTCGCTCTCCTTCTGGCGCGACGAGGTGGCGGTGCAGCAGTGGCGCAATCTCGAACAGCACCGGGCGGCGCAGGCGCGCGGCCGTGGCGAGGTGCTGGCGCAGTACCGGCTGCGGGTGGCGGAGGTGGTGCGGGACTACGGGCTGGAGAGCCGCGACCAGGCGCCGCAGGATAGCCGTGGCTATCACCGCACCTGAAAAAAGCCCGCCGGCGGCGGGCTTTCTTCGTCCGTTATTTCGCTTCGCTGCCCACCTTCATCGCCCCGGCGTAGCTGGCGCCCATCCCCCAGGCGGCGCCGTGGTCGCGGGCGATCTGCAATACGCCTCCCGCCGTGGCTTTGCGGCTCCAGTCCTGCTGCCATTCCAGCATCAACGCCACCCAGTTGATGGGCGTGGCGCCCGCCTGTATCAGGCGCTGCATGGCGTTGTTTTGGCTGTCTGGCGTAATGTCGCCGGTGACGTCCGACAGGATATAAACTTCATACCCCTCGCCCAGAGCAGACAGCGCCGGCAGCATCACGCAGCTGGCGGTCCACAATCCGCCGATGATGATTTTCTTGCGGCCGGATTGTTTGATCAGATCGACCACGCGCCGATCCTGCCAGACGTTGATGGCGGTGCGATCGTACACCTGCAGGTCCGGGCGTGCCTGCGTCACCTGCTGGAATACCGGCCCGGCGAAGCTTTTGGCGTTGGCCGAGGCCAGAATGGTCGGCACGTTGAACACCTTGGCGGCCTTGGCGATGCCAGCGGCGTTATTCACCAGATTGGTTTGATCGATAGAGGAAATGGTCATGCCGAACATGTCCTGCAGATCGACCAGCAGCAACAGGCTGTTGTCGGCGGTCAGCGGTTGCACATAACCCGCCTGGCGGCTATCGGCGGCGGGGGATTGCGCCAGCGCGGCGACGGGGGCGACGGCGGCGCTCAGACCGAGCATCAGGGCGAACAGGGTCTTTTTCATTATTAACTCCATGATTATCAGTAGATTAAATTCACTTCCCTCTCAGGGAAGCGGTTGAATGAAGTCTACTGAGGTTGTTGAGGTTAATAATCTGTGTTTTATTGAATTAATAATTAACCCATAGGACATAATATGGACGTGCTACTGACGATGCGCGCCTTTCGCCGCGTGGTTGAGCGCAACAGTTTCTATAAGGCGGCGGAGGATCTGGCGATCACGCCGGCGGCGTTGAGCAAGCAGATTAAGCAGTTGGAAAATCGGTTGGGGACGCTGTTGCTGGTGCGCACCACCCGCAGCATGAGCCTGACCGAAGCCGGGCAGCTCTATTACCAGGAAGCCTGCCGGTTGCTTGGCGAGTTCGACGCGCTGGAGCAGACGGTTGCCGCCAGCGCGCAGCAGGTCTCCGGCACGCTGCGGGTCAATGCGCCGCTCTCGTTCGGCCTGACGGTGCTGTCGCCGCTGCTGCCGCCGTTTATGCAACGCTACCCGCAGCTGCAGGTGGAACTGACGCTGGACGACAGGGTATTGGACGTGGTGGCGGCCGGTTTCGATATTTCCTTGCGCATTCGCCGCCGACTGCCGGATTCTTCCCTCAGCGCCCGGGCGCTGGGTGACGTGCACCAGCGAATTTGCGCCGCGCCCGGCTATTTGGCGCAGCACGGCGTGCCGCAAACGCCCAATGAATTGCAGCGACACAGCTGTCTGGCCTATTCCCTGGCGGAAAAGCCGGGGCAGTGGCAGTTCACCGCCGGCGAGGAGAGCCTGAGCGTGACGTTCACTCCCCGGCTGATCGCCAACAACAGCCTGATGCTGCGGGATATGCTGATGGCGGGACTGGGCATCGGTTCGCTGCCGTCGTTTGTGGCGGATCCCGAGATCGCCGCCGGCAGATTGGTGCGGCTGTTCCCTGAACAGATTGCCGACGTGCATCAGGTTTTCGCGGTTTACCCGACGCGCCGGCATCTGCAGCAGAAAGTGAGTTTATTCACCGAGTTTGTGCGAGAACAGGGATTGATGACGGCGAATTGACAACGGCGCACGGTTGTCATATTCCTTAGTTATGAAAAGATCCTATCGCCCATTCGCGCAAATTATTATCACCATGCTTCGTGTGGTGGGATAGCGCGTGTGTCGCCAATAAGAAACCCGCCGGCAAGGCGGGTTTTTTTATCCCCTTCCGGCAACGGCCGGAGAACGGCATGAAAACCTACCCTGCAGTTTTACACCTGATGTGCGGCAAGGCCGGCGCAGGCAAATCGACGCTGGCGCAGCGTTTGGCGCAGCAACCGCAAACGCTGTTGCTGGTCGAAGATGCTTGGCTGGCGACGCTGTATGAACAGGAGATGGCCAGCCTGCAAGACTATGCGCGCTGTTCCGACCGGTTGCGGCGGGCGCTTGGCGGGCACCTCGTTCAGCTGCTGCGCGGCGGTTGGTCCGTGGCGCTCGATTTCCCGATGAATACGCCGGACAGGCGGCGTTGGGCCAAAGCGTTGGCGGAGGAGGCCGGCGTCGCGCACTGCCTGCATTTTCTCGACGCCAGCCATGCGCAGTGCCTGAGCCGGATAACGCTGAGAAACGCGCGCGGCGAGCACCCGTTTACACTGAGCGAAGCGGAGTTTGAGCGCCTGGCACAGTACTTTGTTCCCCCGGCGGAAGAGGAAGGAATGACCGTCTTACGTTATGGCGAACGGGACTGAAAACCGGCGCCATGACGGCGCCGGCAACAGGGTTATGCGTCGGCGTTAAACGCGTTGTGGAAGGCGACCTCCGCGCACGGCAGCGCGCCCTGGAAGGCGATGGCGCGGAAGTAGTCTTGCGGCACGCCCGGCAGGGTCAGCGCGCTTTGCGCCTGGAAGCCGAAACGGCCGTAATAGTTCGGATCGCCCAGCACCACGCAGCCTGCGGCATGCCGTTCTTGCAGTTCGGCCAATAGCTGGCGGATCAGCCGGCTGCCGATCCCCAAGTTCTGACAGGCCGGCAGCACCGACACCGGCGCCAGCCCGTACCACCCGGCGGCGCCGTTGCTGAGCACGACCGGCGAGACGGACGCGTGCCCGATCGGTGTGCCATTTTGCTCGGCGACCAGCGACAGGGTGAGGGCTCCCGCCGCGCGCAGCGCATTGACGATAAACTGCTCGGTGTGGCTGCTGTGTTCGGCGTGCAGGAACGCAGCGGCGGTCAGGGTGGTGATGGCGCCGACGTCGGCCGGCGTTTCGTGGCGTAACGTGATGTTCATGGTTGTATCCTGATTAAAAACGCTGAACCGACCGGACTGCCTGCCCGGCCGGTATCGATGATTAACGGTTGTCCAGCTGCGCCCGCACGGCCTTGAGCCCGGCGAAGGTGACGCGATAAGGGCGCCCCTGGCGAGAGAGGATCAGGCGTTTGGTTTTGAGCTTGGTGAAAACGGCCAGCGAGCAGTCGGCCAGGCCGAGCCCTTCGCGGGTGTAGCATTCGACGTGGGTGACGCGACCGGCGTCGTTGCGGGTGAAGGCGATATAGCCGCCTTTGGCCAACACGTGCAGCACGCGTTGTTCCGCTTTGGAAATGTTCATGTTGGGAGATCCTGTAATAACCCCAGATACGCGCATCCCCGCGCAAACGCGCGTCGGATACGTCAGAGTCCCTCGCCATACGGCAAGGAAGCGACTATCGGGTGGTTACAATCTCCAACATACAGGCCTCGGGCAGTGAAAAACGCCAGGGCGGCGTTTCAGCGCAGTTAATGTAGCCAATGGCCGGTTGGCTGTCAATTTGCCGGCGACACGGGCCGCCGGCGCAAGGCCAATCAGAAAGGCTTGGTCGGCAGGTATTTGCCGTCCAGGGTGATCACTGCGCGTTCGCCGCCGTCCGGATCGGCGACCTTCTTGATATCCAGCTTGAAGTTGATGGCGCTGATGATGCCGTCGCCAAACTGCTCGTGCACCAGCGCTTTCAGCGTGGAGCCGTAGACCTGCAGCATTTCATAGAAGCGATAAATGGTCGGATCGGTCGGCACGCCGCCGGGAATGCTGCCGCGCAGCGGGATGGTTTGCAGCAGCTGCACCGCCTCTTCGTCCAGCCCCAGCTTGGCCGCCACCGTGCGCGCCGCCGGTTCCGGCAGCGCGTGCTGCCCCAGCAGGGCGGCGGTGACAAACGCCAGGCTGAGGCCGGTGCCCTCGGCCAGCGCTTCGAACGTCAGGTTATGGCGGATCTTGGCGGCCATGATGGTGTCGGTGAGCGCTTCGCGCGGGGCGGCGTTGTGCAGAGAGTGTGTCATGTTAGCTCCTTATTGTAGGCTTAAAAACGGGCGATCGCCGGGGTGGCGGTCACCTCGGGATGGGTAGCGAGCGGCACGAAGCGGCGGGTTTCGCCGTCCAGCGCCTCGATAGCGCCGCTGGCGATGTCATAGACCCAGCCGTGCAGCGCCAGGCGGCCCTGATCCAGCGCCAGGGCGACGGAAGGGTGCGTTTTGATGTTGTTGAGCTGGGCGATGACGTTCTCGCGCACCATCGACGCGACCCGCGCCTCGTCGGAGGCATGCGGATAAGCCTGATTGACCGCCTTGGCGGAATCGGCGTAACGCAGCCAGCCGGCCACCGTCGGCAGGTGATCCAGGCACTGGCAGGTGGCGATGGCGGTCATCGCGCCGCAGTCGGAGTGGCCGCAGATCACGATATCTTCCACGCCCAGTGCGGCGACGGCGTACTCGACCGAGGCGGTCACCCCGCCGGGTTCGGGGCCGAAAGAAGGCACGATGTTACCGGCGTTGCGGATCACAAACAGATCGCCCGGCTCGCGCTGGGTGACCAGCTCCGGCACCAGGCGGCTGTCGGAACACGAGATAAACAGGGTGCGCGGGTTTTGGCGGGTCGCCAGCCGCTGAAACAGCGCCGTGCGTTCAACAAAGGCTTCGCGCTGGAACTTCAGGAAGCCTTCAATCACCTCTTTCATCCGTTTCTCCATTGGGTGTCGTTATGCGATGGCGGCATGATGAACGCTTCTGGCTATAGGGTCTAAGACCCATTTATAATGTCGGCTATAGGTTTTACTAATAGCTGGGGCGCTATGCTGCTGCGACACATCCGTTATTTTCTGGCCGTTGCCGAACAGGGCAACTTCACCCGCGCCGCCGAAGCGCTGCACGTCTCGCAACCGACGCTCTCCCAACAGATCAAACAGTTGGAGGATACGCTGGGAGCGCCGTTGTTCGATCGCAGCGGCAGAGCCGTGCGCCTGACCGACGCCGGTGAGGCCTGGATGCGCTATGCGCGGCTGGCGCTGCAGGATCTGGACGCCGGCGCGCGGGCGATCCATGACGTAGCGACGTTGGCGCGCGGCCATTTGCGGCTGGCGATGACCCCGACGTTCACCGCCTATCTGGTGGGGCCGGCGATCGATGCGTTCTACCGCCGCTATCCGGGGATTACGCTGAGCATTGAGGAGATGACGCAGGAGCGGATCGAGGCGCTGCTGGCGCAGGATAGGTTGGATCTGGGGATTGCCTTCGAGATGGCGCAGTCGGCGGAGGTAGAAGCCATGCCGTTGTTCAGTGAGACGCTGGAACTGATGGTCGGCGCCGATCATCCCCTGGCGGCGCGGCGTCGGCCGCTGACGCTGGCGGAGTGGCAACATCTGCCGCTGGCCTTGCTGAGCGGCGACTTCGCCACGCGGCAGTTTATCGATCGCTACTGCACACAGCTGGGATTTCGGCCGCAGGTGGCGGTGGAGGCCAATGCGCTGGGCGCCATTGTCGAGATCGTGCGGCGCGGGCAGCTCGCCACGCTGCTGCCGGCCGCGATTGCGCGCGAGAACCGGCAGTTGAAAAAGGTGGCGCTGGCCAACGCCATGCCGGCTCGGCAGGCGGTGTTGCTGCAGCGTAAAGACGCTTACCGCAGCGCCGCCGCGCAGGCGTTTATCGCCGTCCTGCAGCAACAGGGCGTTACGCCAACGCACTCCAGCGCTGCGTCATCCCCAGCAGATGCACCAGTCCGAAGCCGAGGCAAATCAGCGAGCTGACGACGATAAAACGCTGGCTGCGGCCGGTATCGCGCAGGGCGAAGGGGCCGGCGACACCGCGCAGCAGATAGATAAAGGTGATGATAAACAGCGCGGGCCGCAGCAGCGGCAGCGGCGCGATAAGGCCCGCGCCGGATAGCGCATACAGCGCCCAAATAAACAGCACCAGCGCGATACCGGCGGTGACGACGGCAGGGAACTTTTTACCCGCTTCCGCCGCCTTAATGAAGCGATCGCCGGCGCCGCACAGCCGATAGCCGCGCGGCCCGGTGGCGATCACCCAAATATGCAGCAGGGCGGCGATGGCGCTCAGCGCGGCGCCGATCAGCAGCGCGGTGTTATAGAGGTGTGGCATGGTTCAGCTTCCTTGTCCTAAATCAGTCTGGTATCAAGCGTAGACCAGAATGAGTAAGTCAGGCCGGGGGGCGCTCAACGGCCGACATTTGCAGCGCGTCTTCAGGCACCACGCGGGTCTGCGCATCGATAAATGCCAGCTGCACCGGCAGCCCGCTGCGTTTATCCACCAGTTGAACGTGGGGGGTGTCATGCAGAATATGCCGGTGGCCCCACGCCATCAGCGCAACCAGGATGGGCCCCAGGCTGCGTCCCTTGTCCGTCAAGACATATTCATGTCGCTCACGCTCGCCCGGCTCCCGGTAAGCGCGTTTGGCCAACAGTTCTTGTTCTACCATGACATTCAGACGGTTGCTCAACGCCTGGCGCGAAGCGCCGATATTCTCGCGCAGCTCTTCAAAACGGCGAACGCCGTAGAATGATTCGCGCAGGATCAGCAACGTCCAGCGATCGCCAAGCAGATCCGCGGCTTGCGCCAGCCCGCACAGGGCAAGAGAAACGGTAGGGAGATCGGGAGATTTTGACATGGGCATTTTCCTTCGCTAATCTAAGTCTTGTTTTTAGACTTAACTATATTCAAGGAGAGTATAATGCCATTTGTTAATGTGCAAACGGTGAAAGGCATGCTGGATGAACGGCAAAAAAGCGAATTGCTGTCCCGCATTACCGAACTGCTGGTAGAGATAGAAGGGCGAGGCGATCCGGCGTTCAGGCAGTCGGTTTGGGTCCGAATCGATGAACATGCGCCCGAACAATGGAGCCTGGGCGGCGTGCAGCCGACGGCGGCGATGATTGCCGCGAAGTTCCCGCCGCGTTAATTCAGCTATGCCGCCTGCGAAAAGGCTCGGATGCCGCAGGCGCCGCTCAAAATGTCACCGAAACTTCCCGCGATCTCTGCACCCCGTTGTGGCATAATGCGCGCCAAATCACATTCCCTATGTATAAAGAGCGAGCGCTGTGTTAAGCACTAACAACATCACCATGCAGTTCGGCAGCAAGCCGTTGTTTGAAAACATCTCTGTCAAATTCGGCGGCGGCAACCGTTACGGCCTGATCGGCGCCAACGGCTGCGGCAAGTCCACCTTTATGAAAATCCTCGGCGGCGATCTGGCGCCGAGCGGCGGCAACGTGTTCCTCGATCCGAACGAGCGCCTGGGTAAACTGCGTCAGGATCAGTTCGCCTTTGAGCAGTACAGCGTGCTGGATACCGTGATCATGGGCCACACCGAACTGTGGGCGGTGAAGGAAGAACGCGACCGCATCTACGCATTGGCGGAGATGAGCGAAGAAGACGGCTATAAAGTGGCCGATCTGGAAGTGGCCTACGGCGAAATGGACGGCTACAGCGCCGAAGCGCGCGCCGGCGAACTGTTGCTCGGCGTGGGCATTCCGGTTGAGCAGCACTATGGCCCGATGAGCGAAATCGCGCCGGGCTGGAAGCTGCGCGTGTTGCTGGCGCAGGCGCTGTTCTCCGATCCGGAAATCCTGCTGCTCGACGAACCGACCAACAACCTGGACATCGACACCATTCGCTGGCTGGAAAACGTGCTCAACGAGCGCAACAGCACCATGATCATCATCTCGCACGACCGTCACTTCCTGAACATGGTCTGCACCCACATGGCGGATCTGGACTATGGCGAACTGCGCGTTTATCCGGGCAACTACGACGAATACATGACCGCCGCCACCCAGGCGCGTGAGCGTCTGCTGGCGGACAACGCCAAGAAGAAGGCGCAGATCAGCGAGCTGCAATCGTTCGTCAGCCGCTTCAGCGCCAACGCCTCCAAATCCAAGCAGGCCACCTCGCGCGCTCGCCAGATCGACAAGATCCAGCTGGAAGAGGTGAAAGCCTCCAGCCGCCAGAACCCGTTCATCCGCTTCGAGCAGGACAAGAAGCTGTTCCGTAACGCGCTGGAAGTGGAAGCGCTCACCAAGGGCTTCGATGACGGCCCGCTGTTCAGCAAGCTGAACCTGATGGTGGAAGTGGGCGAGAAGGTCGCGGTGCTGGGCGCCAACGGCATCGGTAAAACCACCCTGCTGAAAACGCTGGTGGGCGACGCGCAGCCGGACAGCGGCACCGTGAAATGGTCAGAAAACGCCCGTATCGGTTACTACGCGCAGGATCACGAATACGAGTTCGACGACACCCTGAGCGTGTTCGACTGGATGAGCCAGTGGAAGCAGGAAAAAGACGACGAGCAGGCGGTGCGCAGCGTGCTGGGCCGTTTGCTGTTCAGCCAGGACGACATCAAGAAGAAAGTGAAGGTGCTGTCCGGTGGTGAAAAAGGCCGCATGCTGTTCGGCAAGCTGATGATGCAGCGCCCGAATATTCTGGTGATGGACGAACCGACCAACCACCTGGATATGGAATCCATTGAATCGCTGAACATGGCGCTGGAGATGTACGAAGGCACGCTGATCTTCGTCTCCCACGACCGTGAGTTCGTCAGCTCGCTGGCGACCCGGATTCTGGAAATCACCCCGAACAAGGTGATCGACTTTACCGGCAACTACGAAGACTATCTGCGCAGCCAGGGCATCGTATAACCCTCGCGGCAACGCATCAGGGCGGGAATTATCCCGCCCTTTTTTTATCCGTCATTCCCCGCCGCACACTTCGCAGTGCGGATCCTTCGGCAGTTTCATTTCGCGGAACTGCATGCTCATCGCATCGAACATTAACAACTTGCCGCGCAGCGGCTGACCATAGTCGGCCAGCAGCTTTATCGCTTCCATCGCCTGCAGGGTGCCGATGGTGCCGACCAGCGGCGCCATCACGCCCGCTTCGACGCAGGTGAGGGCGCTGTCGCCGAACAGCCGGCTCAGGCAGCGGTAGCAGGGTTCGCCCGGCTGATAGGTGAACACGCTGAGCTGGCCTTCCATGCGGATCGCCGCGCCGGAAACCAGCGGTTTGCGCTGCGCGTGGCACAGGCGGTTCAGCGCGTCGCGCGCCGCCACGTTGTCGGTGCAGTCTAGCACCAGATCGCAGGCGGCGATCTCTGCCGCGACCGCGTCATCTTCCAGACGGCCGTCGATGGCGTCGATGCGGATATGCGGATTGATGGCGCTCAGTTCCTGCCTGGCGGAGCTGACTTTACTCTGGCCGATGCGATCGTCGCGGTGCAGGATCTGGCGCTGTAGGTTGGAGAGCGAGACGGTGTCGAAATCCACCAGCACCAGATGGCCGACCCCGGCCGCCGCCAGATAAGGCGCGGCGGCGCAGCCCAGCCCGCCCAGCCCGGCGATCAGCACGCGGGCGGCCTTCAGCTTCTCCTGGCCGTCGAAGTCAAAGCCGCGCAGCACGATCTGGCGGTTGTAACGCAGCGCTTCGGCGTCGGTCAATTCCGGCAACATGTTCAGCTCCTCAGCAGGGCGTTGAACGGCTCGATCTCCACCGTTTCACCCGCCGCCACCGAACCGCGTTCGCGCTCCAGCACGATGAAACAGTTGCCCTGGCTGTAGGAGCTGAAGACGTGCGAGCCCTGGTGGCCGGTAGTGCTGACCTCCAGTTCGCCCGCGGCGTTGCTGCTGAACACCCCGCGCTGGAAATCGAGGCGGCCCGGCGATTTCTTCAGCGGCGTCAGCGCGCGGGCGCGCAGGCGCGGCGGCAGGCGCCAATCGCTGTGGCCGGCCAGTTTCGCCAGCAGCGGTTGCACCAGTTGGTAGAAGGTCAGGGCGGCGGAAACCGGGTTGCCAGGCAGGCCGCAGAACCAGGCGTGGCCCAGTTTGCCGAAGGCGAACGGTTTGCCGGGTTTGATCGCCAGCTTCCAGAAGCTGACCTGGCCCAGTTCATCGAGCATCTGTTTGGTGTAGTCGGCTTCGCCGACCGAGACGCCGCCGCTGCTGATCACTACGTCGGCCTGGCTGTTCGCCTGTGTGAAGGCGTCGCGCAGCGCATCGCGATCGTCGCGGATAATGCCGAGATCGAGCACTTCGCAGCCCAACTGCTCCAGCATCAGGCGCACCGCGAAGCGGTTGGTGTCATAGATTTGGCCTGCCTGCAGCGGCTGGCCGACCGGCTGCAGTTCGTCGCCGGTGGAGAACACCGCCACCTTCAGCTTACGCATCACCTGCACTTCGGCGACCCCGAGCGAGGCCAGCAGCGGCAGCTGCGCGGCGCCCAGCTTCACGCCGGCCGGCAACACGCTGGCGCCTTGGCGAATGTCTTCACCCGCCAAACGGATATTCTGGCCGGCTTCTACCGGGGCGGTAAAACGCACGCCCTGGTCGCTCACTTCGGCCTGTTCCTGCATGACCACGGCGTCCGCCCCGGCCGGGATCGGCGCGCCGGTCATGATGCGCACGCAGCTGTTGGCCGGCCATTCACCGTCGAACGGCGCGCCGGCGAAGGCTTTCCCGGCGACCGGCAGCGGCGCATTGGCCGCCAGATCGGTGAGGCGCACCGCATAGCCGTCCATCGCCGAGTTGGCGAACGGCGGCACGTCGAGCGGTGAGACCACCGGCGCGGCGGTGATGCGACCGGCGGCGGCGGTCAGCGCGACGGATTCGGCCTGTTGCAGCGGGGCGATCTGCCCGAGCATTTTTTCCAGCGCTTGCTCCAGGGAGATGAGATCGGAAGTATGGCAATGATCCATAAGGGGAACTCCGTAATCAGGGTGCGCAATGATAGCGACAAAGTGCGAGTATTATGGCAGAGAACGCCGGGGGGGAGAACGGGTTATGCCCGCCATTTTTCGCACTGCGGCGTCAGGGCGATCGGGTATAAACTGCGAAAAACAGAGGAGGATCATGATGCATAAACAGGTTATCGAGTTCTGGTTCGACGAGATCGAACCGGTGATGTGGTTCAAAAAGGACGATGATTTCGATCGTCTGCTGCACAGCCGTTTCGGCGAAATCTGGCGGGCGGCGGCGGCGGGGGAGCTGGCGCACTGGCGCGACACCATCGAAGGGCGCCTGGCGGAGGTGATCGTGCTCGATCAGTTCAGCCGCAACCTGTTTCGCGGCACGCCGCAGTCATTCGCCTGCGACGGCATGGCGCTGGTCCTGGCGCAGGAGGCGATCCGCAGCGGGGAGTGCGAACGGCTGAGCCGCGAGCAGCGCGGCTTCCTTTATCTGCCGTTCATGCATTCGGAATCGCCGCTGATCCACCAGCAGGCGCTGGTGTTATATACCGAGCTCAATAACGGCGACCAGCTGGAGTTCGAGCTGCGGCATAAGGCAATCATCGATCGTTTCGGCCGCTACCCGCATCGCAATGCGATATTGGGGCGCACCAGCACGCCGGAAGAAGAGGCCTTTTTACAGCAGCCAGGATCGGGTTTTTAATCGTCGGATCATCTGCGCCCGGCCGGGCAAAAACAGCAGGCCGGGCGCCGCAATAAGCGTGACTCAGCGCGAACGTTTATTTCATTACGCTCTACCGCTATTTCCTCTCGCGAAGTTACCAATAATCCCAGCCGCACTGTCAGCGGTTTACCGCTTTTTATAACCTGCTGTTTTTATTCCAATAAGCTATTTCAAGGTGCGAAATGGTCTAAGCGCGCTACGCTAAAAGCGGGGCGTGGACGTTATGCTGTACTTCCACTGTAGGACTAAATAGAGTCGAAAAAGACTGAATAATAATGATACCGCGTTCAGCTTATTCGCTGCGCAACGGCGGGATTAACACAGGGTGTCAGGCAAATGAGCAAACCAGTGATTGCCATTCATGGCGGCGCGGGCGCAATTACCCGGGCGGCGCTGAGTGCGGAAAAAGAACGGCAGTATATCCAGGCGCTGTCCGAGATCGTGGCCGCCGGGCAGGCGGTATTGGCGCAGGGCGGCAGCGCGCTGGACGCGGTGACCGAAGCGGTGCGGCTGCTGGAGGAATGCCCGCTGTTCAACGCCGGCAAAGGCTCGGTGTTTACCCATCAGGGCACCCACGAACTGGACGCCTGCGTGATGGACGGCCGCACCTGCGACGCCGGCGCTGTCGCCGGCGTCAGCCATATCCGCAACCCGGTGCTGGCGGCGCGCGCGGTGCTAGAAAACAGCGAACACGTGCTGTTTGCCGCCGAAGGCGCCGAGAAGTTTGCCGCCGCCCACGGCCTGGAAATGGTTACTCCCGACTTCTTCTTTACCCAGGAACGCTTTGATCAGCTGCACCGCGCCCAGGCGGAGCAAGGGCGGGTCTTGCTCGATCACGACGGCGCGGCGCAGGCCGGGGATCCGCTCGATCCCGATCGCAAATTCGGCACCGTCGGCGCGGTGGCGCTGGATGCGCTGGGCAACCTCGCCGCCGCTACTTCCACCGGCGGCATGACCAACAAGCAGGCCGGGCGGGTAGGCGACACGCCGATCATCGGCGCCGGTTGCTATGCCAACAACGCCACCGTGGCGGTCTCCAGCACCGGCACCGGCGAAATCTTCATGCGCGGCGTGGCGGCCTATGACGTCTCCGCCCTGATCGAATACGGCGGGCTCAGCCTGCAAGAGGCCAGCGATCGGGTGGTGATGGAGAAGCTGCCGGCGCTGGGCGGCAGCGGCGGCATGATCGCCGTCGATCGCCACGGCAATATCGCGCTGCCGTTCAACAGCGAGGGGATGTACCGCGGTTTTGGCTATGTCGGCGATGCGCCGTCCGTCGGGATTTATCGCTAAGCGTTCACCGGGAGGGTGTATGACCGACGTTTCATTCCGGCCCGCCGGCGACGGGCTGTCATTGCCGCCGCAGCGGGTGCTGGCGGTGCGCGATCTGAGCATCAGCTTTCCTCAAGCGGACGGCGCCGTAGACGCGGTGCGCAACCTGTCGTTCGATCTCGATCGCGGCGAGACGCTGGCGATCGTCGGCGAGTCCGGCTCCGGCAAATCGGTCACTTCGCTGGGGCTGATGCGGTTGGTGGAGCAGGGCGGCGGGCGTATCGTCAGCGGCGCCATGACGCTGCGCCGGCGCGACGGCGGGTTGCTCGATTTGGCGCGCGCCTCGCAGCGCACGCTGCGCACGGTGCGCGGCGCCGACATGGCGATGATCTTCCAGGAGCCGATGACCTCGCTCAACCCGGTGTTTCCGGTCGGCGAGCAGATCGCCGAATCGCTGCGTTTGCATCAGGGCATGGACCACCGCAGCGCGCGCCAGGAGGCGCTGCGCATGCTCGATCTGGTGCGTATTCCGGAGGCTAAAGAGGTGCTGGGGCGCTACCCGCATCAGCTTTCCGGCGGCATGCGCCAGCGGGTGATGATCGCCATGGCGCTCTCCTGCAAGCCGGCGTTGCTGATCGCCGATGAACCCACCACCGCCCTCGACGTCACCATTCAGGCGCAGATCCTGCAGCTGATCCGCGTGCTGCAACAGGAGATGCAGATGGGGGTGATCTTCATCACTCACGACATGGGCGTGGTGGCGGAGATCGCTGACCGGGTGCTGGTGATGCGCCGCGGTGAGCAGGTGGAGCAAAATCGGGTGCGCGAGCTGTTCGCCGCGCCGCAACAGGCCTATACCCGGGCGCTGCTGGCGGCGGTGCCGAAGCTGGGGGCGATGGCCGATCGGCCGCTGCCGGCGAAGTTTCCGCTGCCGGATGGCGAGGGCGATGCCGCGCCGCAGGATACCGTGCCGCCAGACGCTGCGCCGATCCTGCGGGTGGAGCATTTGGTCACGCGTTTTGATCTGCGCGGCGGGCTGTTCAATCGGGTCACTCGCCGGGTGCACGCGGTGGAAAACGTCAGTTTCGATCTTTACCCCGGCGAGACGCTGGGGCTGGTGGGCGAGTCCGGCTGCGGCAAGTCCACCACCGGGCGCTCTTTGCTGAAGCTGGTGGACAGCCAAAGCGGCACCATTACCTTCGCCGGGCGGCGAATCGATCGGTTGAAGGGATCGGCGCTGCAGCACCTGCGGCGCGATATTCAGTTCATCTTTCAAGATCCTTACGCCTCGCTCGATCCGCGCCTGACGGTCGGTTTTTCCATCATGGAGCCGCTGTTGGTGCATAACGTGATGCGCGGCCGCGAGGCGGAACGGCGGGTGGCTTGGCTGCTGGAACGCGTCGGCCTGTTGCCGGAACATGCGCGCCGCTATCCGCATGAGTTTTCCGGCGGTCAGCGTCAGCGCATCTGCATCGCGCGCGCGTTGGCGCTGAACCCGAAAGTGGTGATCGCCGACGAGGCGGTCTCGGCGCTGGACGTGTCGATTCAGGCGCAGATCGTCAATCTGCTGCTCGATCTGCAGCGTGAGTTCGGCATCGCTTTTCTGTTCATTTCACACGACATGGCGGTGGTGGAGCGCATCAGCCACCGGGTGGCGGTGATGTACCTCGGGCAGATCGTCGAGATCGGCCCGCGGCAGGCAGTGTTCGACAATCCGCAGCACCCCTATACCCGCAAGCTGATGGCGGCGGTGCCGGTGGCCGATCCCGCACATGCTCACAAACGGCAGCCGCTGCCGGCCGATGAGATCCCCAGCCCGGTGCGCGCACTGGGCGATGAACCCGTTACCGCACCGCTGGTGCAGGTTGGCGCCGGGCACTTTGTCGCCCGCCACCCGATCGCCGGTGCTTTTTAAAGACCTCAGGAGAGACAAGCGACATGAAGCACACATTCAAACGCAATGCGCTGTTGGCCGCCGTACTGCTGGCGGCGGGAACCGGCCCGGTCTGGGCGGCGAAGGACGCGGTGATCGCCGTGGCCTCCAACTTCACCACCCTCGATCCTTACGACGCCAACGACACGCTGTCGCAGGCGGTGGCCAAGTCTTTCTATCAGGGGCTGTTCGGCTTCGACAAGGACATGAAGCTGGTAAACGTGCTGGCGGACAGCTATGAGGTCAGCAAAGACGGCCTGACCTACACCGTCAAACTGCGCCAGGGCATCAAATTCCACGACGGCACCGCGTTCAACGCCGAAGCGGTGAAGATCAACCTCGATCGCGCCAGCAACCCGGACAGCCACCTCAAGCGTTACAACCTGTTCAAGATGATCGACAAAACCGAAGCGGTGGACGCCAATACGGTGAAGATCGTGCTGAAGGCGCCGTTCTCGGCGTTCGTCAACAACCTGGCGCACCCGGCGGCGGCGATCATCTCCCCGGCGGCGCTGAAGCAATACGGCAAGGAAATCGGTTTCCACCCGGTGGGCACCGGGCCGTATCAGTTCGTGACCTGGAACCAGACCGATTTCGTCAAGGTGAAGAAGTTCGACGGCTACTGGCAGCCGGGGCTGCCGAAGCTCGACAGCATCACCTGGCGCCCGGTGGTGGATAACAACACCCGCGCGGCGATGCTGCAGACCGGCGAGGCGACCTTCGCCTTCCCGATCCCTTACGAGCAGGCCAAGGTGCTGGAAGGCAACGCCAAGCTGGACGTGGTGGCCGCGCCGTCGATCCTGCAGCGTTACATCAGCATGAATGTCACCCAAAAGCCGTTCGATAACCCGAAGGTGCGCCAGGCGCTGAACTACGCCATCAATAAGGACGCGCTGATCAAGGTGGCGTTCGCCGGCTACGCGGTGCCGGCGGAAGGACCGGTGCCGCCGGCGATCGATTTCGCCGCCCGCTATAAGCCGTGGCCGTACGATCCGGCCAAGGCGCGCGAGCTGCTGAAAGAGGCCGGCTACCCGAACGGCTTCACCACCACGCTGTGGTCTTCCCACAACCACAGCACCGCGCAGAAGGTGCTGCAGTTCACCCAGCAGCAGCTGGCGCAGGTGGGGGTGAAAGTGACGGTGACGGCGATGGACGCCGGGCAGCGCGCGGCGCAGGTGGAGAGCGTCGGGGGGAAAGACACTGGCGTGCGGCTGTTCTACACCGGCTGGTCGGCCTCGACCGGGGAAGCGGACTGGGCGCTGTCGCCGCTGTTCTCTACCCAGGCGGCGCCGCCGAAGCAGTTCAACACCGCGTTCTACAGCAATCCGCAGGTGGACAAGGATCTGACCGACGCGCTGGCGACCACCGATCGCGCCGAGAAGCAGAAACTGTATCAGGACGCGCAGGATCGCATCTGGGCCGACGCGCCCTGGATCTTCCTGGCGACCGAACGTCTGTTGTCGGCCAACAGCAAACAGCTGAGCGGCTTCTACGTGATGCCGGATACCTCGTTCAACTTTGATAACGCCGATCTGAAATAAGGCGCCCATCCCCGCCTGCGGCCAGACGGCGGCGGGCGGGGGAAGGAATGAGATGCTCAATTATTTTCTGAAACGATTGCTGGGTCTGATCCCGACGCTGCTGATTGTGGCGGTGCTGGTGTTCCTGTTCGTCCACCTGCTGCCGGGCGATCCGGCGCGGCTGGCGGCGGGGCCGGAGGCCGACGAGGCGGTGGTGCAGCTGGTGCGCAAGGATTTGGGGCTGGATAAGCCGCTGCCGCAGCAGTTCGCGCACTTCTTCGGCAACGCGCTGCGGGGCGACTTCGGCATCTCGATGGTGTCCAAGCGCCCGGTGAGCGAAGAGATCGCCTCGCGCTTTATGCCGACCTTCTGGCTGACCGTCGCCAGCATGCTGTGGGCGGTGGCGTTCGGTCTGGCGATTGGCGTGGTGTCGGCGGTGTGGCGCAACCGCTGGCCGGATCGCCTCGGCATGACGCTGGCGGTGTCGGGGATCTCGTTCCCGGCCTTTGCGCTCGGCATGCTGCTGATGCAGGTGTTCTCGGTCGAGCTGGGGTGGCTGCCGACGGTGGGCGCCGACAGCTGGCGGCACTACATTCTGCCTTCGATCACCCTGGGGGCGGCGGTGGCGGCGGTGATGGCGCGCTTCACCCGCGCTTCGTTCGTCGAGGTGTTGCAGGAGGACTACATGCGCACCGCGCGCGCCAAGGGCGTGCGGGAAAGCGTGGTGGTGATGAAGCATGGCCTGCGCAACGCGATGATACCGGTAGTGACCATGATGGGGCTGCAGTTCGGCTTCCTGCTCGGCGGTTCGATCGTGGTGGAGAAGGTATTCAACTGGCCGGGGTTGGGGCGCTTGCTGGTGGATTCGGTGGAGATGCGCGATTACCCGGTGATCCAGGCCGAGGTGCTGCTGTTCTCGCTGGAGTTCATCCTGATCAACCTGCTGGTGGATATGTTGTACGCGGCGATCAACCCGGCGATTCGTTACCAATGAGGATGCGGCATGATTAAGCATTGGCGGCGCAACGCCGCACTGAAGGCGATGCCGCTTATCGACCCTAACGCGGTACGCACGCCGTGGGGTGAGTTTTGGCGGCGTTTTCGCCGTCAGCGGGCGGCGCTGGTCGCCGGCCTGTTGGTGCTGCTGCTGATTGCGGCGGCGCTGCTGGCGCCTTATCTGGCGCCGTTCGATGCGGAAAATTACTTCGATTACGACCGGCTGAATGAGGGGCCTTCGCTGGTGCACTGGCTGGGCGTAGATTCCCTCGGGCGCGATATCTTCAGCCGCATCCTGATGGGCACGCGCATTTCGCTGGCGGCCGGGGTGTTCTCGGTGCTGGCGGGCGGGGCGATCGGCACCCTGCTGGGGCTGCTGGCCGGCTACTATGAGGGCTGGTGGGATCGCCTCACCATGCGCGTCTGCGACGTGCTGTTCGCGTTTCCCGGCATTTTGCTGGCGATCGGCGTGGTGGCGATCATGGGCAGCGGCATGGCCAACGTGATCGTCGCGGTGGCGATCTTCAGCATTCCGGCCTTCGCCCGCCTGGTGCGCGGCAATACGCTGGTGCTGAAGCACCTGACCTATATCGAGTCGGCGCGCAGCATCGGCGCCTCGGACGGGACCATCATCCTGCGGCACATCCTGCCGGGCACCCTGTCTTCGATCGTGGTCTATTTCACCCTGCGCATCGGCACCTCGATCATCACCGCCGCCAGCCTGTCATTTTTGGGGCTTGGCGCCCAGCCGCCGACGCCGGAGTGGGGGGCGATGCTCAATGAAGCGCGCGCCGATATGGTGATCGCGCCGCACGTGGCGATCTTCCCCAGCCTGGCGATATTCATCACCGTGCTGGCGTTCAACCTGTTGGGCGACGGATTGCGCGACGCGCTCGATCCGAAATTGAAGGGGTGAGGGCATCGCTGAATTGGCATACCCCTGTTTTACGAGTATAATTGATGAAAATTTGACCCGTGTATATTACAGGGATGAGGTATGGATATGGCAAATAGCAATGTGACGAAAAAGACAGTCAACGTAACCATCGATCGCGATCTTTTCCAGCGCGCAAAATCCCTGGGCGTCAATGTGTCATCCGTATTGACAGACGCATTGAGCGTCCGCGTCAGGGATATTGAGATTCAACAGTGGCGCGAGCAAAATCGCGCGGCGTTAGAAGAACTTAATCGTATCACTGAAGAAAATGGTTTGTTGTCTGATGAATATCGGACATTTTGAACATGCAATTTACCGTATATGACAATACGTATCCGGCATCAGCCTATCCCTACTTACTGGACGTTCAAAGCGATCTTATTGATGTCCTCTCGACCCGGTTAATGATCCCTCTTTATGCTTTGGATAACGTCAGGGTTAAAATTTCTGCACGTTTATGCCCGGAGATTGAGGTCAACGGCGAAAAGTTTCTTGTTATGACGCATGAGATGGCTGCCGTACGTATTTCGCAGATTGGGAAGGCCGTTGGTAATGTCAATGAGCACAGGAATCAAATTAAAGCCGCTATCGATTTTCTGATTGATGGCTTTTGAAGAAATCCGGGCGGTTAAACCGCCCGGATTTTTTATCAGCGGAACAGGTGCTCGGCGTGGAAGCGCAGGTGATCTTCCACGAAGGTGGCGATGGTGAAGTAGCTGTGATCGTACCCCGGCTGAATGCGCAGCGTCAGCGGCCAGTCGCGCTGGCGCGCCAGTTCGGCCAGCCGCGCCGGCTGCAGCTGATCGGCCAGGAACTGGTCGTCATCGCCCTGATCGATAAGGACCGGCATTTTTTCCGCGCCGCTGGCCAGCAGATGGCAGCTGTCGTACTGCAGCCACTGGCTCTCGTCGCTGCCCAGATAGGCGGTGAATGCCTTGCGGCCCCACGGCACCTGGCACGGGTTGACGATCGGCGCGAAGGCTGATACCGAGCGGAAGCGCTGCGGATTGCGAAACGCCATCATCAGCGCGCCGTGGCCGCCCATCGAGTGGCCGAAGATCGACTGACGATCGCTGACGCTGAAGTGCTGTTCGATCAGCGCCGGCAGTTCGGCGCTGATGTAGTCGTACATGCGGAAGTGACGATCCCACGGCGCCTGGGTGGCGTTCAGGTAGAACCCGGCGCCCTGGCCCAGATCGTAGCCTTCGTCGTTCGGCACCTCGTCGCCGCGCGGGCTGGTGTCCGGCATCACCAGCACCAGGCCCAGCTCGGCGGCGATGCGCTGCGCGCCGGCTTTCAACGTGAAGTTCTCGTCGTTGCAGGTCAGCCCCGACAGCCAGTACAACACCGGCGGCGGGTTGTCATCGCGCGGCGGCGGCAGGTAGATGCTGAATGTCATGTTGCAATTCAGGCTCTGCGCCGCGTGGCGATAACGCTGTTGCCAGCCGCCGAACATGCGGTGCTCTTCGAGAAGTTCCAATGACAACGTCATCTCTGCCTCCTGGCTTATTTGTCGAAGTGGATGACGGAACGGATCGATTTGCCTTCGTGCATCAAATCGAACGCTTCGTTGATCTGCTCCAGCCCCATGGTGTGGGTGATAAAGTCGTTCAGCGCGAATTCGCCGTCCAGATAGCGCTCGACGATGCCCGGCAGCTGCGAACGGCCCTTGACGCCGCCGAATGCCGAACCGCGCCAGACGCGGCCGGTGACCAGCTGGAACGGCCGGGTCGAGATCTCTTCGCCGGCGCCCGCGACGCCGATGATCACCGATTCACCCCAGCCCTTGTGGCAGCACTCCAGCGCGGAACGCATCACGTTGACGTTACCGATGCACTCGAAGGAGAAGTCGACGCCGCCGTCGGTCAGCTCGACGATCACTTCCTGAATCGGTTTGTCATAGTCTTTCGGGTTGATCAGATCGGTAGCGCCCAGCTTGCGCGCCAGATCGAACTTGCTGGTGTTGATGTCGATGCCGATGATGCGGCCCGCGCCGGCCATCTGCGCGCCGATGATCGCCGACAGGCCGATGCCGCCCAGACCGAAGATCGCCACGGTGTCGCCCGGCTGCACTTTGGCGGTGTTCATCACCGCACCCATGCCGGTGGTGACGCCACAGCCCAGCAGGCACACTTCTTCCAGCGGCGCTTCCTTGTTGATTTTCGCCAGTGAAATCTCCGGCACCACGGTGTATTCGGAGAAGGTGGAGGTGCCCATGTAGTGGAAGATCGGCTTGCCGTCCTTGAAGAAGCGGGTGGTGCCGTCCGGCATCAGGCCTTTGCCCTGAGTGGCGCGGATCGCCTGGCACAGGTTGGTCTTGCCGGATTTACAGAATTTGCACTCGCCGCACTCCGGGGTGTAGAGCGGGATCACGTGGTCGCCGACCGCCACGCTGGTAACGCCTTCACCGACCGCTTCCACCACGCCGCCGCCCTCGTGGCCGAGGATCGCCGGGAACACGCCTTCCGGATCTTTGCCGGACAGGGTGTAGGCGTCGGTGTGACAAACGCCGGTGGCGACGATCCGCACCAGCACTTCGCCTTTTTGCGGTGGCATCAGCTCGACTTCTTCGATCTTCAGCGGCTGGTTCGGGCCCCAGGCAACGGCGGCGCGGGTTTTGATCATCTCCATCATAGTCTCCTCAGTGGTTTTCTTTTTAAATCAGGCGATATCGACAACGTCTGATAAATCGTTGGGGGTGCTTTCATCAACAGCGGCGGTTTCCGTCTGTTCAATAATCAATTCTTTCAGCGCGCGCACGTTTGGCCCGAACGCGTCGCGGCGCCACAGCAGCCAGGTGGCGGTGTCGGCCACGTCCGGCGGCAGGGCGTGAACCCGGACCCGCTCATGGCCCGGCAGCAGGCTGAGCACCGAATGCGGGATCATCGCCAGCCCGGCGCCGCTGGCGACGCAGGCCAGCATGGCGTGATAGGACTGGATCTCCATAATCTGCCCCGGCCGCGCGCCTTCGCGCTTGAACCAGGCTTCCAGCCGCAGGCGGTAGGAGCAGCTGGCGCGAAAGGCGAACAGCGTTTCGCCGTTGGCGTCTTTGGCGCTGTAGATCGGCGCGTGATCGAGACAGGAGATCACCACCATATGTTCAGGATAGGCGATACAGCCGTTCAACTCGTCATAAGGCACCGGCCCGTCGACCAGGGCGGCCGCCAACGTGCCGGCGCGCACCCGATCGGCGATTTCGCCGGAGGTGCCGGTGGTCAGCGACAGTGAAACCTGCGAGAAGCGCTGGTGGTAAGCCGCCAACAGCGAGGGCAGGCGGGTGGCGGCGGTGCTTTCCATCGAACCGAGGGCGAAGTTGCCCGCCGGTTCGCCGGCGTGGGTGATGCTCATCGCCTCGTCGCTCAGCGCCAGGATGCGATTGGCGTAGCACAGAAAGTTATGGCCCATCGGCGACAGGCGCAGGCGCTGTTTTTCGCGGATAAACAGATCGGCGCCCAGCTCCTGCTCGAGCTGGCGCAGCCGGGTGGTCAGATTCGACGGCACGCGGTGCAGCTGCTCGGCGGCGCGGGCGACCGAGCCGGTTTCCGCTACGCAGCAGAACATGCGAAGCTGGGTCAGATCCATAATATTCTCGTTTCGTGATGAACTTGATTAGTATTATTCAGTTTTTGTGAGTTTAATACTGCGGCATGATACTGGCAACTTTCTTTTAACCTTTTGGATGCCGATATGGCTTTACGTATTGCCTTGAGCGGGTTTGCCGCGCTGATCGTTGCGATGGGCATTGGCCGCTTCGCTTTCACCCCGCAGGTGCCGCTGATGATCGCGGAACATCAGTTCAGCCTGACCGGCGCCGGGCTGGTGGCGGCGATCAACTATTTGGGCTACTTGTGCGGCGCCTACGACGCGATGCGCGCCACGCGCCACGTCGAGCGGCGCCTGTGGCTGGGCGTATGGGGCGCGATGGCGCTGACGCTGCTGTCGGCGCTGGCGCAGGATGAATGGACGCACGGCGCGCTGCGCTTCGTCATCGGCTGGGCCAGCGGCTGGGCGATGGTGCTGGTGGCGGCCTGGACCAACGAGCGGTTGGCGCACTACGGCCGGCCGGCGCTGAGCGCGGCGGTATTCGCCGGGCCGGGTGCCGGCATCTTCCTCAGCGGCATGCTGGCGGTGGGCATCAACGCGCTGGGGCTGACGGCGGCGCAGGCCTGGCTGGTGTATGGCGGGCTGGCGCTGGTGCTGGTCGGGGGGATTAGCGCCTTTCTGCCGCGCAGCGGCGAGCTGCATCGCCCGGACGTGGCCCCGGAGCCGCTGCTGCTGACGCCGGCGCTCAAACGCCTGGTGTGGAGCTACAGTCTGGCCGGCTTCGGCTACATCCTGCCGGCGACCTTTTTGTCGCAGATGGCGGCGGCGCGCTTTCCCGCCAGCCTGTTCGCGCAATTCGTCTGGCCGGTGTTCGGCGGTGCGGCGGTGCTGGGGATTGTCATCGGCATTCTGACCCGCCATCGGCTGACCACCCAGACCCGGTTGGCGATCACGCTGTGGATACAGGCGGTGGGCGTGCTGAGCGCCGAAGTGGTGCCGGGCGTGGCCGGCCTGGCGCTCGGGGCGCTGCTGACCGGCGGCGGTTTCCTCTGCGTGGTGCAACTTGCTCTTCAGCACGGGCGTGAGCTGGCGCCGCGTCATGCGCGTTACATGGCCGGACTGTTGACCACCGGTTATGCGATCGGCCAACTGGTCGGGCCGATGTTGTCGGCGCTGTCGACCGCCATGACCCATCGACTGGAGCCGGCGCTGTATGTGGCGGTGGCGGCGCTGTTGGCGGCCGGGGGGCTGGTGGTGAATACCCCGGCGCGGCGGTTGGCGCAAAAAACGGCGACTCGGTGATTAAAATCCATACAAAAAGCATGGAAACCCGCAGCCGGCCCGATTGTGCTAAATGCGAATATTTCACCTGCGGATGAAGCACTATCGCTGGATAATCGCCGCGCTCTCATCTACAGTGGGGGCAAAATCTTGACCGGGTTCACGTTATCCACCACGAAAACTCTGCCGTCACGAGAGCAAGCAATTCGCCGGCCGCACGCCCTACCAGGCCGCCGGCGGGTTCCGTCCGCAGGAGAACAAATACATGACATCATTAAGTAAAGAAGCCGCGCTGGTGCATGCGGCACTGGAAGAGCGTGGTCTGGAGACGCCGCTGCGCGGGGAAGTGCTGGATCGCGAAACGCGCAAGCGTCGCATCAAAGAGCACATGACCGAGATCATGCAGCTGCTGAATCTCGATCTGTCCGATGACAGCCTGGCGGAAACGCCGCATCGCATCGCCAAAATGTATGTCGACGAGATCTTCTCCGGGCTGGACTACGCCAACTTCCCGAAAATCACCGTCATCGAGAACAAGATGAAGGTGGATGAGATGGTGACGGTGCGTGATATCACGCTGACCAGCACCTGTGAACACCACTTCGTGACCATCGACGGCAAGGCTACCGTGGCCTATATCCCGAAAGACTCGGTGATCGGCCTGTCGAAGATCAACCGCATCGTGCAGTTCTTCTCCCAGCGTCCGCAGGTGCAAGAGCGCCTGACCCAGCAGATCCTGGTCGCGCTGCAGACTCTGCTCGGCACCAATAACGTGGCGGTATCGATCGATGCGGTCCATTATTGTGTCAAGGCGCGCGGCATTCGTGACGCGACCAGCGCCACCACCACCACCTCGCTGGGGGGGCTGTTCAAGTCCAGCCAGAATACCCGCCAGGAGTTCCTGCGTGCGGTGCGTCATCACCAGGGGTGATGGCGTTGCGGGGCGACCCGCAAGACGACAACAGGCGCCTGCGGGCGCCTTTTTCATGAGCGGAAGACAGCGATAAAAAATGAACAGTCATCCTCTGCCGCGCATCGCCACGCTGGACTGCGTGCGCGGCATCGCCATCCTCGGCATTTTATTGCTGAACATCAGCGCTTTCGGCTTGCCGAAGGCCGCCTACCTCAACCCGGCCTATTTGGGGATGCCGTCATCGCGCGACGCCTGGACCTGGGCGTTGCTCGATCTCTTCGCCCAAGCCAAGTTCCTGGCGATGTTCGCGCTGCTGTTCGGCGCCGGGCTACAAATGCTGCTGCGGCGCGGCAAAAGCTGGATCCGCGCGCGCTTGTCGTGGCTGGTGCTGTTCGGCCTCGCACACGCGATCTTCCTGTGGGACGGCGACATTCTGCTGGCCTACGGGCTGATCGGCCTGGTGTGCTGGCGCATGATCCGCGAAGCCAAAGAAACCGTCCAACTGCTGAAAACCGGCGTGGTGCTGTACTTGATTGGCGTGGCGGTGCTGCTGCTGCTCGGCTTCGTCTCGCACGGTGAGCCGGGCAGCTTCTGGCAGCCGGGCGTGGCGGAGTTGCAGTACGAGAAGTTCTGGAAGCTGCAGGGCGGTTTCGAAGCCTGGCGCAGCCGCGCCGATTTGCTCTCCTCCAGCCTGCTGGCCATCGGCGCGCAGTATGGCTGGGAGCTGGCGGGGCTGATGCTGTTCGGCGCCGGGCTGATGCGCAGCGGCTGGCTGCGCGGCAGCTACTCATCCGGCTATTACCTGCGGCAGGCGGCGTGGCTGCTGCCGCTTTCGGTGCTGATCCAGCTGCCGGCGGTGGCGCTGCAATGGCAGGTGCAGTGGGACTATCGCTGGAGCGGTTTCCTGCTGCAGGTCCCGCGTGAGCTGGGCGCACCGCTGCAGGCGATGGGCTATCTGGCGCTGTGTTACGGTTTTTGGCCCGCACTGTCGCGCCTGCGCATCGCCCGCTGGCTGACCCTGGTGGGGCGTATGGCGTTGAGCAACTACCTGCTGCAAACGCTGATCTGCACCACGCTATTTTATCGTTTCGGCCTCTATGAGCAGTTTGACCGGCTGCAGCTGTTGGCGTTCGTGCCGCTGGTCTGGCTGACCAACCTGGCGTTTTCCGCACTGTGGCTGCGTTACTTCGAGCAGGGGCCGATGGAATGGCTGTGGCGCAAGCTGACTCAGCTGGCCGCCGGCGCAGCGGAACCCAGGGCGCTGAAGTGAGCGCCCGTCGGCAGGTTAAAAAAATGTATGTAAACGTTTTCTTTCCTGTGACGTAATTCACGCAGAGCAGCGGGCCAATCGGGGTAGGATAGCGCCACCGGCCACAACCCCGATTTCAGGATCACGCATGCCTCCAGTTCATCCGATCACCATTCGCGACGTGGCGAAACGCGCCGGGGTCTCCGTAGCGACCGTCTCCCGCGTGCTGAACCACAGCGCGCTGACCAGCAAAGAGACGCGCGAGCAGGTGCTGCAGGCGGTGGCGGATCTGGGCTATCGCCCCAACGCCAACGCGCAGGCGTTGGCGACCCAAAGCAGCGATACCCTGGGCGTGGTGGTGATGGACGTCTCCGATCCGTTCTTCGGCGCGCTGGTGAAAGCGGTAGACACGGTGGCGCAGAAACACCACAAGTATCTGCTGATCGGCAACAGCTATCATCAGGCGGACAAAGAGCGCCACGCGATCGAAGTGCTGATCCGCCAACGCTGTAACGCCCTGATTGTTCACGCCAAAGCCCTGAGCGACGCCGAGCTGATCGGTTTTCTGGAGCAGGTGCCGGGCATGGTGCTGATCAACCGGATTATCCCCGGCTATGAGCCGCGCTGCGTCGGGCTGGATAACGTCTGCGGCGCAGAAATGGCGATGCGTCTTTTGCTGTCGCAGGGCCATCGGCGCATCGGCTATCTGGGCTCCAATCACCCGATCGAAGACGGGCCGCTGCGCCAGCAGGGCTATGCGCAGGCGATGGCCGCCGCCGGGCTGGCCACGCCCGACAACTGGCGTGCCTATGGTTCGCCGGATCTGCAAGGCGGCGAGGCGGCGATGGTGGAGCTGCTGGGGCGCAACTTACAGCTGAGCGCGGTGTTCGCCTACAACGACGCCATGGCCGCCGGCGCTATGGCGGTGTTGAAAGAAAACGGTATCACGGTGCCGCAGCATTTCTCGCTGATCGGCTTCGACGACATCCCCATCGCGCGTTACACCAGCCCCAAACTCACCACGGTGCGCTACCCGATCGTCTCGATGGCCACGCTGGCCACCGAGCTGGCATTGCAGGGCGCAGCAGGCCTGGCGGAGCCGCAGGCCGGTCATCTGTTCATGCCGACGCTGGTGCGGCGCCATTCTGTCGCCCCCTGGCAAAGTGAGGCGACGGTCACTCTCTGACGATTTAATCTTGTGTAACCGTTTTCAATCTGTGAGAAAATTCACAGAATATTAACATCGCGCCGTCTATGCTCTAGGCGTTTTCCGGCGCAAAGGCCCTTGCCGCTGCAACCTTTATCTCGCGCTGACACAGCATTTCTCGGAAATAACAAGATCCACGGACGACAGGTGTTGAGTGGAAATCGCCAGGCCTGGGGTGTGCGCACTGCCGGTGACCATTGGCTCAAAGACGAGTAATACCCTACACAGAACCGGAGACTGACAATGAATAAGAAGGTTTTCACCCTGGCCGCCATGGCCGCAGCCATGATGTTTGGCGCCGCAGCCCATGCTGACACCCGTATTGGCGTCACGATTTACAAATACGACGACAACTTCATGTCGGTGGTGCGCAAGGCGATCGAGAAAGACGCCAAGGCTTCACCGGACGTTACCCTGTTGATGAATGACTCGCAGAACGACCAGTCCAAGCAGAACGATCAGATCGATGTGCTGCTGGCCAAAGGCGTGAAAGCGCTGGCGATCAACCTGGTCGACCCGGCCGCGGCGCCGGTGGTTATCGATAAGGCGCGCGCAAACGATATCCCGGTGGTGTTCTACAACAAAGAACCTTCCCGCAAGGCATTGGACAGCTATGACAAGGCATATTACGTCGGCACCGACTCCAAAGAGTCCGGCGTGATCCAGGGCGAACTGATCGCCAAACACTGGCAAGCCAACCCGGCCTGGGATCTGAACAAAGACGGCCAGATCCAGTTCGTGTTGCTGAAAGGCGAGCCGGGCCACCCGGATGCCGAAGCGCGCACCACCTACGTGGTGAAAACGCTGAACGAAAAAGGCATCAAGACCCAGCAGCTGCAGATGGATACCGCGATGTGGGATACCGCGCAGGCGAAAGACAAGATGGATGCCTGGCTCTCCGGCCCGAACGCCAACAAGATCGAAGTGGTGATCGCCAACAACGACGCCATGGCGATGGGCGCGGTGGAAGCGCTGAAAGCGCACAACAAGACCAGTATTCCGGTGTTCGGCGTCGATGCGCTGCCTGAAGCGCTGGCGCTGGTGAAATCCGGCGCGATGGCGGGCACGGTGCTGAACGACGCCGACAACCAGGCGAAGGCCACCTTCGAGCTGGCGAAAAACCTGGCGGCGGGCAAGCCGGCCACCGAAGGCACCCAATATAAAATCGAAAATAAAGTCGTGCGTATTCCTTACGTCGGCGTAGATAAAGACAACCTGTCTCAGTTTGTTAAATAAGAATTGAGATCCCGCTAAGACCCCGCCTGCGGCGCCAACACCAGGGATACCGCCGGCGGGGATGTTTACGACTGCAAGATCGTTAAGCCAGGTGTATTTATGGCCGATAGCTCACGCGAATTTTTGCTGGAAATGACGGATATCTGTAAGTCATTTCCCGGCGTCAAAGCCTTGGACAATGTCAATTTACGCGTCCGTCCGCACTCGATTCACGCCCTGATGGGGGAGAACGGCGCGGGGAAATCGACGTTGTTGAAATGCCTGTTCGGCATTTACAAAAAAGACAGCGGCAGCATTGTATTTCAGG
Source organism: Serratia sp. BNK-33-b (assembly GCF_048684565.1). Lineage (NCBI taxonomy): Bacteria > Pseudomonadati > Pseudomonadota > Gammaproteobacteria > Enterobacterales > Yersiniaceae > Serratia > Serratia sp. BNK-33-b. Next base: position 3,299,685 of record NZ_JBLQTZ010000001.1, on the reverse strand, counting down.
GCCGGGAAATCGATTTCAAGAGCTCGAAGGAAGCGCTGGAACACGGCGTTTCGATGGTGCATCAGGAACTGAACCTGGTGCTGCAACGCACCGTGATGGACAACATGTGGTTGGGACGCTACCCGACCAAAGGCCTGTTCGTCGATCAGGACAAGATGTTCAAAGACACCCAGGCGATCTTCGACGAGCTGGATATCGGCATCAACCCGCGCGAAAAGGTGGGCAACCTGTCGGTGTCGCAGATGCAGATGATCGAGATTGCCAAGGCGTTTTCCTACGACGCCAAGATCGTCATCATGGATGAACCGACCTCTTCGCTGACGGAGAAAGAGGTCAATCACCTGTTCACCATCATCCGCAAGCTGAAAGAACGCGGCTGCGGCATCGTCTATATCTCGCACAAGATGGAGGAGATCTTCCAGCTGTGCGACGAGATAACGGTGCTGCGCGACGGCCAGTGGATCGCCACCCAGCCGCTGGAGGGGCTGGATATGGACAAGATCATCGCCATGATGGTCGGCCGCTCGCTGAGCCAGCGCTTCCCCGACAGGCAAAACACGCCGGGTGAGGTGATCCTCGAGGTGAAAAACCTGACGTCGCTGCGCCAGCCTTCGATCCGCGATGTGTCCTTCGATCTGCATCAAGGGGAGATCCTCGGCATCGCCGGGCTGGTGGGCGCCAAACGCACCGATATCGTCGAGACCCTGTTCGGCATTCGCGAAAAGGTGGCGGGCACCATCAAGCTGCACGGGAAAGCGATCGATAACCACAGCGCCAACGAAGCGATTAACCACGGTTTTGCGCTGGTGACCGAAGAGCGCCGATCCACCGGGATTTACGCTTACCTCGATGTGGGCTTCAACTCGCTGATCTCCAACATTCGCAATTATAAAAACAAGCTCGGCCTGCTGGATAACGCGCGGATGAAGAGCGACACCCAGTGGGTGATCGACGCCATGCGGGTAAAAACGCCGGGGCATCACACCCATATCGGCTCGCTGTCCGGCGGCAACCAGCAGAAGGTGATCATCGGCCGCTGGCTGCTGACGCAGCCGGAGATCCTGATGCTGGATGAACCGACGCGCGGCATCGACGTGGGCGCCAAGTTCGAGATTTATCAGCTGATGACCGAACTGGCGAAGAAGGGCAAGGGGATCATTATCGTCTCGTCCGAAATGCCGGAGCTTTTGGGGATCACCGACCGTATTTTGGTGATGAGCAATGGTCAGGTTGCGGGCATCGTTAACACCAAACAGACCTCGCAAAATGAAATCTTACGTCTCGCCTCCCTGCACCTTTAAGGATCGGAATTATGAACGCGCTAAATAAAAAAACCTTATTTACCTATTTCAAGGAAGGCGGCATTTACGTGGTGTTGCTGGTGCTGTTGGCCATCATCATCATTCAGGATCCTACCTTCCTCAGCCTGATGAACCTGAGCAACATCCTGACGCAGTCTTCGGTGCGCATCATCATCGCGCTGGGCGTGGCGGGGCTGATCGTGACCCAGGGCACCGACCTGTCCGCCGGGCGGCAGGTGGGGTTGGCGGCGGTGGTGGCGGCCACGCTGCTGCAATCGATGGATAACGTCAACAAGGTGTTCCCGCACATGGAAACCTGGTCGATTCCCCTGGTCATCCTGCTGGTGTGCGCGGTCGGCGCGGTGATCGGCCTGGTTAACGGCCTGATTATCGCCTATCTCAACGTGACGCCGTTCATCACCACCTTGGGCACCATGATCATCGTCTACGGCATCAACTCGCTGTATTACGATTCGGTCGGCGCGTCGCCGGTCGCGGGCTTTGATCCGAAGTTTTCCACCTTTGCCCAGGGCTTCTTGCGCTTCGGCGACTTTAAGCTGTCCTACATCACCTTTTACGCGCTGATCGCCATCATATTCGTCTGGATCCTGTGGACCAAGACCCGCTTCGGCAAGAACATCTTCGCCATCGGCGGCAACCCGGAAGCGGCCAAGGTGTCCGGGGTCAACGTGCCGTTGAACCTGATCATGATCTATGCGCTGTCCGGCGTGTTCTACGCCTTCGGCGGCTTGCTTGAAGCGGGACGCATCGGCAGCGCCACCAATAACCTCGGCTTTATGTATGAGCTGGACGCCATCGCCGCCTGCGTGGTGGGGGGCGTCTCCTTCGCCGGCGGGGTGGGTACGGTGTGGGGCGTGGTGACCGGGGTGATCATCTTTACCGTCATCAACTACGGTCTGACCTATATCGGCATCAACCCGTACTGGCAGTACATCATCAAGGGCAGCATCATCATCTTCGCCGTGGCGCTGGACTCGTTGAAATACGCCAAGAAGAAGTAGAGCTACCGCAGCACAGACGACAAGGCCGGCAAAATATGCCGGCCTTTCTTTTTGGGGCATTACCCGTCAGGGCTGTTTGGCTTTCTGCTTCTCTTCTTTCAGCTTGTGCTCCAGCTCAACCAACTGTTCCGGTGACACGGCGGGATAGCCCTGGGCGTCTTCCGGCACGGTGTGCATGGCGGAGATTGGGATCAGCGGGCCGAGGAAGCGCGGTTCGCGCTTGAGGATGTATAGATCGGTCAGCGCGCCCAGGCGAGCGAAGATCTCGCGGGCGCGCACCGTCATCATGTCTTTCGGCGACGGCACCGCGTAACACTGCGCCTGAATGCCCATGTGCAGGGCGATGAATAGCGCGCGCTCGCAGTGGAAGCGCTGGGTGATGATGATGAAATCGTTGGTGTCGAACACCTTGCGGGTGCGCACGATGGAGTCCAGGGTGCGGAAACCGGCGTAGTCCAGCACGATATCGCTCGGCGCCACGCCGGCGGCGATCAGATCGCGCCGCATGGTCATCGGTTCGTTATAGCTTTGCTGGGCGTTGTCGCCGCTCAGCAGCAGGTATTTCACCTTGCCGCTGTTATAGGCGTTGATCGCCCCCTGAATGCGGTAACGGTAGTACTGGTTGATCACGCCGGTGCGGTAATACTTGGCGGTGCCGAGCACCACGCCGACCTGGCGGTGCGGCAATTCCTGCAGTTCGTCGTAGACGTAAGGCGCGGTTTTCCAACTGATCCAGCGATCGAGCGCAATAGCCGAACCCATCAACACCGCAATGATGATGAACAGGCTGATGATCAGGCGTTTCCACATGTTGTTGCCTTACGCGCGCCGGGCTGAAAAAGATGGATCAAGGCTACTTTACCTGACCGACCGACGCAAGACGCGAACCGCCTGAAGCACGCGCGCCGCCGCATTTTTCGGCGGTTTTGCCGCACAAAAAAGCCCGGCGGAGCCGGGCTGGGTCATTTCAGCTCACCATTCAGAACGAGGTGCGCTTGTAGCTGCGGTACTGCGGCCGCCAGAAGTTGTGCTCGATGGCTTTCGACAGCGCATCTTCGGAGGTGACGATCGCCACGCCCTGCAGCTGGGCGGCTTTACCCACTTCCATGGCGATGCACTTCGACACGCCCTGAATATCGTCGATATTCGGCAGCAGCGCGCCGTGGCCGTCGGTGGCCAGCGGCGAACAGTCCGCCAGCGCGCGGCTGGCGGCCATCAGCATGGCGTCGGTGACGCGAGTGGCGCCGGAGGCCAGCACGCCCAGACCAATTCCCGGGAAGATGTAGGAGTTATTGCACTGGGCGATCGGGTACAGCTGCTCTTTATAGCTTACCGGCGCGAACGGGCTGCCGGTCGCCACCAGGGCGGCGCCGTCGGTCCAGTTGATGATGTCTTCCGGACGGGCTTCCACGCGCGAGGTCGGGTTGGACAGCGGCATCACGATAGGGCGTTCGCAGTGCTTGTGCATCTCGCGGATCAGCTCTTCGGTAAACAGCCCCGGCTGGCCGGACACGCCGATCAGAATGGTCGGCTTGGCGTTGCGCACCACGTCCAGCAGCGAGATGGCGTCGCTGGCGGTTTCCCAACCGGCCAGATTGTCGCTCTTCTGCACCAGCTTGCTCTGGAAGTCGAGCAGGTTCGGCAGTTTGTCGGTCAGCAGGCCGAAACGGTCAACCATGAACACGCGGGCGCGCGCTTCGTCTTCGCTCAACCCTTCGGACTTCATCTGCGCGATGATCTGCTCGGCGATGCCGCAGCCGGCGGAACCGGCGCCGAGGAAGGTGACGGTCTGATCGCGCAGCTGGCTGCCGGCGGCGCGGCTGGCGGCGATCAGGCTGCCGAGGGTGACCGCGGCGGTGCCCTGAATGTCGTCGTTGAAGCAGCAAATCTCGTCGCGGTAGCGGTTCAACAATGGGGTGGCGTTGTTCTGCGCGAAGTCTTCGAACTGCAGCAGGACGTTCGGCCAGCGGCGTTTGACCGCCTGAATAAACTCTTCGACGAAGGCGTGGTACTCCTCGCCGGAGATGCGAGGATGGCGCCAGCCCATGTACAGTGGATCGTTGAGGCGCTGCGGGTTGTTGGTGCCGACGTCCAGCACCACCGGCAGCGTGTAGGCCGGGCTGATGCCGCCGCAGGCGGTGTAAAGCGACAGCTTGCCGATTGGGATGCCCATGCCGCCGATGCCCTGATCGCCCAGGCCGAGAATACGCTCGCCGTCGGTGACCACGATCACCTTAACGTTCTGCTTGGTGGCGTTTTGCAGCATGTCATCGATGCGATCGCGGTTCGGGTAGGAGATGAACAACCCGCGCGCACGGCGATAGATATCGGAGAAGTGTTCGCAGGCCTCGCCGACGGTCGGGGTGTAGATGATCGGCATCATCTCACTCAGGTGCGAGTCCAGCAGACGGTAGAACAGGGTTTCGTTGGTGTCCTGGATGTTGCGCAGGTAGATGTGCTTATCGTTATCGTTCTTGAAATCCTGATACTGACGGTAGGCGCGTTCCACCTGTTCTTCGATGGTTTCCACCGCTTCCGGCAGCAGGCCGTGCAGGTTGAAGTGGCTACGTTCTTCCTCGGTGAAAGCGCTGCCTTTGTTCAGCAGCGGAAATTCCAGCAGAATCGGGCCGGCGTAAGGGATGTAGAGCGGGCGTTTGCTTTCGTATTCTAGTTCCATCAGTTTTACTCTTCACGTATCAGATAACTGTATTGCCGACGATCCTAAAAGATAAAGAGAAGATGTACAGCATTTGTTGCCCGATGATGAACCAGGTTGGCGTAATTATCGACAATCAAATGATTTTTTAACTAAAGAAAGTCTCTCTGGCGGCGTCGGGGCATTGTATTTGGCGGGCGGGGCTGTTAGCGGCGGAACCGGATGGCCCCGCCGTTGTGCGCTTAGAAGGCGGCGCGGCTGACGTTTTGGCAACCCAGCGCCGCCAGGGTGGCGCGGGTGGCGTCCCATTGGCTGAGGATCGCCTCCTGCGGCTCGACCAGTACGGCGCTGCGGATGTTCAGGCAGTCGCCGCCGGAGAGGTTCAGCAGGATCAGCGCGGCCTGCAGCGGCGGCAGGCTCGGGTTAAAAGCGGCGTTTTCCGCATAGCGGCCGGCGTAGAGGCTGCCGTCCTCCGTTTCCAGCGCTACGCCGCTGTGGGCGTTGCTGTACGGAGCATGGCTCTGATTGGCCGCCGCCAGCGCCGCCTGCGTCAGCGCATCGTCCAGCGCCAGTCGGTGGCCGTGATCGACCTTGTCCATCAGCAGCGAAGCGATATCCAGATCTTTCGGGCCGAAGGCGTCCGGCAGATAGTCCGCCAGCGTGGCCGGTGCGCGGCCCGGCAGACGGATCTGCAGTTCGCCGCCGCTGTTCAGTTCATTCATAAACTGGCGGCAATGGCCGCACGGCGTGTAGTTGACGGTGATCGAGGCCAGCGCTGGCTCACCGCGCAACCAGGCATGGGTAACCGCGCACTGTTCCGCATGCACGGTTTGCTGCAGCGGGGCGCCGCTGAATTCCATATTGGCGCCGAAATAGAGGTTGCCGCTTTGCCCGCGCGCGATGGCGCCGACGTGGAAATGCGATATCGGGGTTAACGAGCAGGCCGCCGCCAGCGGCAGCAGCGCGAATGCCAGCGCGTCATCGTCCAACCCGCAGCCTGAGCGGATCGCCGCCGCTTGCTCGGCCGTGAACATCGCCGGAAAGTCGGACGCGTCCAGATAGGGCTGCAGGGCGGATTGCAGTGTCGCGGGCAGTGCGCTGAAAGCGGTGTGAAAACGCGGATGCATAGAAAGTCTCTCTACGGGTTAACGGGATAACATTCTAGGCAGGCCAGAGACATTAAAGTGTGATTAATGTCTCTTAATTAATGAAATTAATGCAATGGAATACATAAATGCGAGATGTATCGCAAGTTTCACCCTGATCAACCGAACAGATGCAGCAGCACCGGAAACACAAACGGCGCCAGCAGCGAGGTGATGATGCCGCAGATGACCAACGCCAGCGAGCCGAAGGCGCCCTCCTGATAGTCCATCTCCGCGCAGCGCGCGGTGCCCAGTGCGTGGGAAGCCGTGCCCATCGCCAGGCCACGCGCCGAGGGGGTGGTGATTTTCAACAGGTTGAACAGCGTGTGGCCGAACACGGCACCGAGGATGCCGACGAAAATGACGCAAACCGCGCTGATCGCCGGAATGCCGCCGAGCGAGTCCGCGACGGCCATCGCGATCGGCGTAGTGACCGATTTCGGCAAGATAGAGGCGGCGATTTCCGGCGTGGCGCCCAACCACAGGGCGATGGCGCCGCCGCTGATCATGGCGGTCAGGCTGCCGATGAAGCACACCGTGATAATCGACTTCCAGCGTGCGCGGATTTGGTGCAGCTGCTCATAGAGCGGGAAGGCCAGCGCGACGACCGCCGGCTGCAGCAGATCGTTGAGGATTTTGCTGCCCTGAAAGTAGCGCTCATAGGGAATGCCGGTGAGCAGCAGCAGCGGGATGATCACCGCCATGGACACCAGCAGCGGGTTGAGCAGCGGCATATTCAGCTTGCGCGCCAGCCAGCGCGCGCCAAAATAGACCGCCAGCGTCAGCGGCAACGACCACCAGATTTCATGGATCATGAATTGTCCTCCGGGTCGTCGGGCTTGCCGGCGATGCGGCGCTCGCGATGAAAATAGTGTGAGGTATAGCCGACTACCACCAGCACCATCAGCGTGCTGATGAGGCAAGAGATAACCAGCGGGCCCAGATGCGCGACGATCTGGTCGTAATATTTCATCACCCCGACGCCGATCGGCACGAACAGCAGCACCATATAGCGGATCAGCAAATGGCAGCCGGGTTTAACCCATTTGGCTGGCATAATCTGGGTTGAGAGCAGGGCGAACAGCAGCAGCATGCCGATGATGCTGCCGGGAATGGCGAACGGCAGCAGCGCCGCCACCGCGTTGCCGACGAACAGACACAGGTAGATGAGGAGCAGAGCCCTCAGGTATTTCCAGCACAGTGTGAGCACGTTGGCCATTGTCTTTTCCCGTTTAACTGATGTATTCATCATACAATTAAACTGTGAGCCATGCCACAGATCGCACCATGAATTCTCGCTATGGGTGCTATGCCCGAGCGGCGGGTTGACAGCCCGTATTGGCCGCTGCCTGCGGGATCAGCGTACGTCTTCGGCCGCCGCCGTGTGTTCTGCCAGCCGGTGGCCGAGGAAGAAAAACAGCAGGCTGAGCAGGGCGGCGACGATCAGCATCACGAACATCAACGGCGGCGCGGCATAGCTGAGCAGCACCCCGCACAGCACCGGGTTGATGGCGCCGCCCAGCGCGCTGAGGTTTTGTACCCCATAGTAGCTGCCTTTCAGGTGCGGCGGCGCGATAAAGTCGATAAACATGTATTCCACCGGGATAACGATGATTTCGCCGAGGGTAAACACCGCCATCGCCGCCAGCCATAGCCAGACCGCCTGGCCGGCCGCCATGAAACCGAGCAGCCCGACGATGAAAAACAGCGTGCCCAGCACCAGCCAGCGCAGCATGTTTTCCTGGCGCATGCCGCGGCTGAGCAGGTATTGCAGGGCGATGACGATGCTGGCGTTGACGATCATCACCAACCCAATGATTTTGTAGGCGAACTCGGCGCTGGAGACGGTGATCAGGTACTGCGACAGATAGCCGGTGAACTGACCGAACACCACGGCGCCCAGGGTGCTGCCGAGGGTGAAGTAGATAAGCCGCCGATCGCTTCGCAAGATGGTCAGCGTCTGACGGAAGTTGGGGAGCGCGGCCGGTACAGCGGCGGCAGGCGTTGCGCGCTGTTCCCGGCCGCGCAAGCGCAGGCTCAGTGCCGCCACCGTCGCCAGCGCCAATCCGCCCGACAGATAAAACGGCAGCAACGGGCTAAGCCCGGCCACCAGGACGCCGAGCGCAGAGCCGATCGCCCAGCCGACGTTGACCAGCGTGTAGTTGATGGAAAAAGCCTTGATGCGCTGCTCGACCGGCAACCCGTCGGCGAAACAGGCCTTAATGGTGATGCTTAGCACCGAATAACAGGTATGCAAGATGGCCAGCACCACGATCACGCCGCCGGGGCGCGGGATCCAGGGAATGGCGAAAAAGCTCAGCGCAAACAATACAATCGACAGCAGGATCAGGCGGTTTTTGCTGAATTTGTCCACCAGATAGCCGCCGTACAGGCTGGCAAGGATGCCGAGGGTGAGGCTGACGCCCAGGATCACGCCCACGCTCTTCGGCAGCAGATGGAAATGTTCGGTGAGGTAGATGGTGATGAACGGCAGCGTAACGCCGCGGCCGATGGTCAACACCAGCGAACTGGCCAGCAGTACGTTGATCAGCGAGGGGAATCCCTTCATTTGAGGCCTGTTTATGCATACAGTTATTGGGCGATGCAGATAACATAGCGTATTTTGGCGAGGACGGAAGGGGAAAGCCGATAATTAGTTTAAAAACAGAGGCTGCGTCGGCAGCCTCGTCAAAAACAGCATTATTTACCGTGTTCGGCCTGCAGCGTGGCGAACCACGGCTGAACGAAATCGCTGCTGGTGCCCCAGCCGGGGATGATCTTCGCCAGCCCGGCGACGTTGACCGGCCCCGGCTGCGCCAGCAGCAACGCCTGCGGAATGACCGCCGCTTTGAATTGATAGCTGTCCGGCGTGCTTTCCCCGGCGATCTTGTTAGCCACCAGGCGCAGGTTGACCGCGCCGATCAGCTTCGGATCCACCGCCACGCTGACCTGCCATGGGCTGCCGGCTTCGCGCATCAGCTGCAAGTCCTGGTTGGAGATATCGATGCTGTACAGTTTGATTTCGGTGCGGCCGTTCTCTTTCAGCGCCTTGTAAGCGCCCTGGGTGAAAGCGTCCCAGGTGCCCCAGATGGCGTCAATCTTGCCTTTGGGGTATTTCGCCAGCACCGCACCCACTTTATTGGCGGTATCGCCCTGCACGTCGGATGAAACCGCGCCAATCGATTCCAGCTCGTGAATGCCCGGATGCTGTTTCAGCAACTGCTGATAGGCGGCCTGGCGGCGCTCCATCGGCGGGAAGCCTGCTACCCAGAGTTTGATGATGTTGGCCTGGCCGTTGAAATCCTTCACCAACTGGCCGAACGAGGCGTTAGCCAGCGAAGCGTCGTCCTGCTGCGAGACGGTGACGCCGGGAACGTGGCCGCCGACGTCGGTATCGAACGCCGCGACGGCGATGCCGGCCGCCGCGATGCGTTTAACCAGGTCGGTGGAATAGGGGGCTCGCCCCTGCGAGAGAATAATACCGTCATATTTCTGGCTGATAGCCTGGTTGACGAAGTCCTGGAAGCGCGCATCGTCGCCGTTGCTGAGGAAGGTGTCCACCTTGAAGCCCAGCTTGCGCCCTTCCTGAATGGCGCCCGCCAAAAATTGCGTGGTGTTGTCGTCGGATCCGAGGTTGCGGATCACCGCGATGCGCACCGGCCCTTGATGTTGAGCGATGGCGGCCGGCACGGCGGCGTTTTCCGCCGCCTGCAGCGGCAGGGCGGCCAGCAGGCTGAGGGCGAGCAGCGAAGTCGTGAGGTTTTTCATTATTATAGGCTCCAAAAAAGCAGGGGAAACGACCCCGGTGAAGAGTGGTTATAGCAATCTTTCTGTCTGGACGTCTATTCGTTGTGTGGGAGCATCATAGCCGGATGCGGCGTGCGAGGGAATCAGGGCGGTTATGACTTTTTCTTACTGTTTATAACGTTGGCGACGGATCAATAAAAAAGGGCCGAGCAAGCTCGACCCTCGATGTTACGCGCTGGCGCGGTTACTTGACCTGCATGCCAGGCTGCGCGCCGCTGTCCGGGCTCAGCAGGAAGATCTCTTTCCCACCGGGGCCTGCCGCCATCACCATGCCTTCTGAAATGCCGAAGCGCATTTTGCGCGGTGCCAGGTTGGCGACCATGATGGTCAGGCGGCCTTCCAGCGCTTTCGGATCCGGGTAAGCGGAGCGGATGCCGGAGAAGATCTGGCGCGATTCACCGCCCAGGTCCAACTGCAGTTTCAGCAGTTTGTCGGAGTCTTCGACAAAGTCGGCGCTCTTGATCAGGGCGATGCGCATGTCCACCTTGGCGAAGTCGTCGAAGGTGATGGTTTCCTGAATGGGATCATCGGCCAATGGACCGGTCACCGGTTTGGCGGCGGCCATGTCTTCCTTCGAGGCGTTGACCATTTCGCTGACCTTGTCCAGATCGATGCGGTTGAACAGCGCTTTGAACGCGTTCACCTGATGGCCCAGCAGCGGTTGCGGGATCGCGTCCCAGCTGAGCTCGGCGTTGAGGAACGCTTCGGCGCGTTCGGTCAGCGAAGGCAGCACCGGCTTCAGGTAAGTCATCAGCACGCGGAACAGGTTAATGCCCATCGAGCAGATGGCCTGCAGATCGGCATCGCGGCCTTCTTCCTTCGCCACCACCCACGGCGCCTGCTCATCCACGTAACGGTTGGCCAGATCGGCCAGCGCCATGATTTCGCGGATCGCGCGGTTGAACTCGCGGCCGGCGTAGGCTTCGGCGATGCTCTGCGCCGCGTCGACGAAGGTCTGGTACAGCGCCGGATCGGCCAGGCTGTCGGCCAGCTTGCCGCCGAAGCGCTTGTTGATAAAGCCGGCGTTGCGCGAAGCCAGGTTCACCACCTTGTTGACGATGTCGGCGTTCACGCGCTGCACGAAGTCTTCCAGATTGAGATCGATGTCATCAATGCGTGAAGAGAGCTTGGCGGCGTAGTAATAACGCAGGCAGTCGGCGTCCAGATGCTGCAGGTAGGTGCCGGCCTTGATGAAGGTGCCGCGCGATTTGGACATCTTGGCGCCGTTCACCGTCACGTAGCCGTGCACGAACAGGTTGGTCGGTTTGCGGAAATTGCTGCCTTCCAGCATTGCCGGCCAGAACAGGCTGTGGAAGTAGACGATGTCCTTGCCGATAAAGTGATACAGCTCGGTGGTGGAGTCTTTGCGCCAGAACTCGTCGAAGTCCAGATCGCCGCGCTTGTCGCACAGGTTCTTGAAGGAACCCATGTAGCCGATCGGCGCGTCCAGCCAGACGTAGAAGTATTTGCCCGGCGCATCCGGGATTTCGAAGCCGAAGTAAGGCGCATCGCGGGAGATGTCCCACTGCTGCAGACCGGATTCGAACCACTCCTGCATCTTGTTCGCCACCTGCTCTTGCAGCGCGCCGGAGCGCGTCCACGCCTGCAGCATTTCGCTGAAGGCCGGCAGATCGAAGAAGAAGTGCTCCGAGTCGCGCATCACCGGCGTCGCGCCGGAAACTACGGACTTCGGATCGATCAGTTCCGTCGGGCTGTAGGTGGCGCCGCACACTTCGCAGTTGTCGCCGTACTGATCCGGCGATTTGCATTTAGGGCAGGTGCCCTTCACGAAACGGTCCGGCAGGAACATGCCTTTCTCCGGATCGTACAGCTGAGAAATGGTGCGGTTCTTGATAAAACCGTTTTCTTTCAGGCGGCTGTAAATCAGGGTGGACAGCTCACGGTTTTCATCGCTATGGGTCGAATGGTAGTTGTCATAGCTGATGCCAAAGCCGGCGAAATCCTGTTGGTGCTCCTGGCTCATCTCCGCGATCATTTCTTCCGGTTTCACACCCAGTTGCTGCGCTTTCAGCATGATCGGCGTGCCGTGCGCGTCGTCCGCGCAGATGAAATGCACTTCGTGGCCGCGCATTCGTTGGTAACGCACCCAGATATCCGCCTGGATGTGCTCGAGCATGTGGCCGAGATGGATGGAACCATTTGCGTACGGTAGCGCGCACGTCACCAATAATTTTTTCGCGACTTGAGCCATAGTGAGAACTTGCTTTCTGTAATGAATAAAAGGGCCTTCGATGTTAACCGATCGCGCCCTTCGCTGCTAGGGCGGTTTCTTACAGGTTATACGCGCCAGCTACCGGGCAGTTCTGATATGCTTAGCCGGAAGCGACTCATTCAAAATCAAGGAGCCGGGATGAACGCAAAATCCCCTGAGCAGACCAACCCCGAAGTTCTGCGCGCCCTGGTGACCGGTGTACTGGCCGCCTTTGAACACCCGACGTTGAAAAACAACCTGACCGCGCTGAAGGCTATTCATCACTGCGCATTATTGGACGACGTACTGCATATCGAACTGACGATGCCGTTTGCCTGGCAGAGCGGTTTTGAAGCGCTGCAGGCGAGCGTCGGCCCTGAGCTGTTGCGCGTGACCGGCGCCGCCGCCATCGACTGGAAGCTGAAACACGATATCACGACGCTGAAACGCGCCAACGGCCAAGCCGGGATCAAAGGCGTGCGCAACATCATCGCCGTCAGCTCCGGCAAAGGCGGGGTGGGGAAATCCAGCACCGCCGTCAACCTGGCGCTGGCGCTGGCCGCCGAAGGCGCCAAGGTCGGCATTCTGGACGCCGACATTTACGGCCCGTCGATCCCCAATATGCTGGGCACCGAACATGAGCGGCCGACTTCGCCGGACGGGCAGCACATGGCGCCGATCATGGCGCACGGCCTGGCGACCAACTCCATCGGTTATCTGGTGACCGACGACAACGCCATGGTGTGGCGCGGCCCGATGGCCAGCAAGGCGCTGATGCAGCTGCTGCAGGATACGCTATGGCCGGATCTGGATTATCTGGTGCTGGACATGCCGCCGGGCACCGGCGACATTCAGCTGACGCTGTCGCAGAACATTCCGGTGACCGGCGCGCTGGTGGTCACCACGCCGCAGGATATCGCCCTGCTGGATGCCGCCAAGGGCATCGTGATGTTCGAGAAAGTGCATGTGCCGGTGCTGGGCATTGTCGAAAACATGAGCGTGCACATCTGCAGCCACTGCGGCCACCATGAGCCGATCTTTGGCACCGGCGGCGCCGAGAAGCTGGTGCAGAAATATAACAGCCGTCTGCTGGGGCAGATGCCGCTGCACATCTCGCTGCGCGAAGATCTGGATCGCGGTACGCCGACGGTGATCAGCCGCCCGGAGAGCGAATTCGCCGACATGTATCGTCAACTGGCCGGCCGCGTGGCCGCGCAGATGTATTGGCAGGGTGAAGCGATCCCGACGGAGATTGCCTTCCGCGCGCTGTAATCTGCCTATGGCGATGAAAAACCCGGCTTAAGCGCCGGGTTTTTTTATGGGATGCGGGTAGGGTTGTGCAAATCTGCCCGGGTATAAGGGCGTTCGATCTGCGCCAGCGTTTTGGCGATATGTTCCAGCAATCCCTGGGTGGGGGCCGGCTGCCGCTGTCCCATCAGCGCCAACGGCAAGGCCAGCGCGATGGCCAAATGCGACCAGGCAAGCTGTGGTCGCGCTTTCCCTCGCTGCAGCCATAGAAACAGCGCGCTGGCCAGGTAGCCTAACATCAGCCCGCTGATGACCTCGGATACCGAATGCACGCGGATTTCCAGGCGCGACACGCCGATGGTGAAAGGCAATATCCATCCGGTCACCAGCGCGATGCTGCGCACCGGGTGGGAAAATCGACCGGTTAAAGCCCAAAGCAGCGGCGGCCAGATGCTGGCCGCGAGGGCCGAATGGCCGCTGAATCCGGTGAAATCATAACTTGCGCTACCAATGCCCCAGCCCATAAAGGCCAACTTGGACAGGCAGACCAGTCCGCCGGTGAAACCGAAAATCAGCGCCCATTGCCAACATGCAACGCGGGTGGCGGGCGATGCGAGCAGCAATAAAAACAGAATCAGCGCGCAGGGCAGCAGCAGCATGCTGTCGCCGAAAAAAGTCAAAAAATACCAATCCAGCACATCATTCTCCGATGAAAGACTACGGGGTCCCTAAGTCAGCGCAGGAGTGTAACCTGTTGCGGGGCATTGCCCTAGCCGTGAGATTCTTAAAATGCCGCGTGCCCGTGGCGTGGCAGCCCGAATTCACCCGCCGCCGCGCAATATACAGTGGCGCAATCCCCGGCGACTCCCTATAATTGTCGCGTTTTAGTTCCCCCCTTCACACTATGAAATCAGGTCTTTAATTTTATGACTGACAATCCGCATCAGTGCGTCATTATTGGTATAGCTGGCGCATCTGCCTCCGGAAAAAGCCTTATCGCCAGCACGTTGTACCGCGAACTCCGCGAGCAAGTCGGTGATGAGCACATCGGCGTTATTCCAGAAGACAGTTACTATAAAGACCAGACTCACCTGACCATGGAAGAACGGGTCAAAACCAACTATGACCACCCGAGCGCCATGGATCATAACCTGCTGTTCCAGCATCTGCAGATGCTGAAGGCCGGTAAGGCGATCGAGCTGCCGCTGTATAGCTACACCGAACACACGCGCAAGAAAGAAACCGTCCACCTGGAACCTAAAAAAGTGATCATTCTGGAAGGGATCTTGCTGCTGACGGATATCCGTTTGCGCCAGGAGATGAACTTCTCGATCTTCGTCGACACGCCGCTGGATATCTGCCTGATGCGCCGTATGAAGCGCGACGTCAACGAGCGCGGTCGCTCGATGGATTCGGTGATGGCGCAATACCAGAAGACCGTGCGCCCGATGTTCCTGCAGTTTATCGAACCTTCCAAACAATACGCCGATATCATCGTTCCGCGCGGCGGCAAAAACCGCATCGCGATCGATATTCTGAAAGCCAAAATCAGCCAATTCTTTGAATAATGCCGCTTAATGGCCGGAAATGCGCATTTCCGGCCGACGGCCAACTATTTGCACCCCGGCGTAGACCTTTCGCCCGTTGTGTGGCAATTTTTGTTTAGTTACGCGTTTTGATGGAGAAGAAAGACATGAGACTGTGCGACCGCGATATAGAAGCCTGGCTGGATAGCGAGAAACTGGTGATTTCGCCGCGCCCGCCGCTCGAACGCATCAACGGGGCCACAGTAGATGTCCGTTTGGGCAATCAGTTCCGCGTGTTCCGCGGCCATACCGCGCCGTTTATCGATCTCAGCGGGCCGAAAGATGAAGTCAGCGCCGCGCTGGATCGCGTGATGAGCGACGAGATTGTCCTGCCGGAAGGCGAGGCGTTCTTCCTTCATCCCGGCGAACTGGCTCTGGCGGTGACGTTCGAATCCGTGACGCTGCCGAACGATCTCGTGGGTTGGCTCGACGGCCGTTCTTCTCTGGCGCGTCTGGGGCTGATGGTGCACGTGACCGCGCACCGTATCGATCCGGGCTGGCACGGGCGCATCGTGCTGGAGTTTTACAACTCCGGCAAGCTGCCGCTGGCGCTGCGGCCGGGGATGCTGATTGGCGCCTTGAGCTTTGAGCCGTTGTCCGGCCCGGCGGCCCGGCCATATAACAGCCGGCAGGACGCAAAATATCGCGATCAGCAGGGCGCAGTAGCCAGTCGAATCGACAAGGACTAACGGCGCGGGATGCACCGTCGGTGTGGCGCTGACAAGAGGGTGGCATGAGAAGATTACTGACGACATTGGCGATTTTACTGGTGGTCGTGGTGGCGGGAATGTCCGCGCTGGTACTGCTGGTCAATCCGAATGATTTTCGCGGTTACATGGTCAAAAAGGTCGAGCAGAAGAGCGGCTACCAGCTAACGCTTGAAGGCGACCTGCGTTGGCATATCTGGCCGCAGCTCAGTATTTTGGCCGGGCGCATGACGCTGACCGCGCCGGGCGCCAAGGCGCCGGTGGTGAGCGCGGAAAACATGCGCCTTGACGTCAAACTGTTGCCGCTGCTGTCACATCAGCTGTTTGTGAAACAGGTGATGTTGAAAAATGCCGTCATTCGTCTCACGCCCGACAGTGAAGAGCACTCACAAGTGGACGCCCCGATTGCGCCGGCCGGCAGCGGCGCTGATGCGGCAGACACGGCCTGGAAGTTCGACATCGATAACTTGCGCGTCGTGGACAGCCTGCTGATTTGGCAGCGTGCCGACAACGCGCAAATCAATGTTCGGGACATCAATCTTACCCTGCAGCAAACGGAGAAACGGCAGGCGCAGCTTGAACTGTCCAGCCGGGTCAACCGCGATCAGCGCGACCTGGCCTTCAGCATGACGGCCGATATCGATTTGCAGCAGTTCCCGCACCAGATCGGCGCCAAAGTGACCCAGTTCAATTATCAACTGGCCGGGGCGGACATTCTTAACGGCGGCATTCAGGGCGAGGGCAATGCCCAGGTAGTCTATCAACAGACGCCGGCGCAGATTGCCGTCAGCCAACTGAACGTCAGCGCCAACAACAGCCAGTTGGCCGGCGATATCAGCGCCACGCTGGGGGCGGTGCCGGGCTATGTGGTGAATCTCAATTCGGCTAACCTCGATCTCGACGCGCTTTCCGGCTGGCAATCCAGCACCAATACCGCCGAACAGCCCGCCGTGACCGCCGCGCCGGTGATCGCCAGCCAGGTCGACGATCGGCAGCAGAACCTGGAAGCGCTGCGCGATTTCAATGCGCAGTTGAACCTGCAAGCGGCGCAGTTGACCTATCGCGGTATGAACGTCACCCAATTGGCCGTTGCCGCGGACAATCAACGCGGCCTGCTGACGCTGCATAAGCTTGCCGGGCACTTGGCCGGCGGTGATTTCTCCTTGCCGGGATCGCTCGACGCACGCGGCAATAAACCGGTCATCAGCGTGCAACCGACGCTGAACCAAATTGAGCTGGGCACGGTGCTCAAAGCTTTCGACATGCCGCAGATGCTGACCGGCAAGTTCAGCATGAAAGGGGATCTGACCGGCGATCGCCTCTCTTCACAGTCATTTGAGCACCGCTGGCACGGTACGGCGCAGCTGGCGATGCAGGATGCGCAACTGCACGGTTTGAACATCCAGCAACTGATCCAACAGGCCGTGGCGCGCAATGACAACAGTGTGCGCGGTCAAGACAGCTATCAGCGCTATACCGAAGTCAAAAATGTTTCGGCGCAAGCTACCCTGAACCAGGGCACGGTCAAACTCAGCGGCCTGACGGCGGATTCGCCTTTGCTGGCGCTGACCGGCGCCGGCAGCATCGATATGCCGGGCAAACAGTGTGATATGGCGCTTAACGTGCGCGTCACCGGCGGTTGGCAAGGGCGCGGCGAGCTGATCGAACAGCTGCAAAAAACGCCGATCCCGCTGCGGGTCTACGGGCCGTGGCAACAGCTGAATTATCAACTGCAGGTCGATCAGGTGCTGCGTAAAACGCTGCAGGATCGGGCCAAGGATGCGCTGAACAAGTGGGCTGAAAAGAACAAGGGTTCGCGCGAGGGTCAGGATTTGAAAAAGCTGCTCGACAAGCTGTAATCCCTCCTGACGCGGGCCGTTTTGCGGCCCGCGTCAGTATCGACGTTTCCCGCGATAATTTCCCTCCGTTACCTTGATGAAGGTCATGAAGACCCGCGATCAATTTGTGCAGAGTAAGGGCGCATTCTGCTATGACTATGCGCCTGAGCGCGAAAAAATGACGAGTTGAGGAAACATGATAGAGCTTCTTATTGGCGCGGCGGTGGCGGCGGGCGTGGGCCGTTATATCATCAAAGGGTATTCCGCCACGGGCGTCTTGATGGTGGGAGGGCTGCTGCTGCTTGGCATCAGCGCCCTGATGGGGAAAACGCTGTTGCCGTCCGGCGCCGCATCTACCGGCTGGCGCGCGACCGATATGATCGAGTACGTCAAGATCTTGCTGATGAGCCGCGGCGGCGATCTGGGCATGATGATCATGATGCTGTGCGGTTTCGCCGCCTATATGACGCATATCGGCGCCAACGACGTGGTCGTCAAGCTGGCCTCGCGCCCATTGCAGATGATCAATTCGCCTTATCTGCTGATGGTGGCGGCCTATTTTGTCGCTTGCCTGATGTCATTGGCGGTTTCTTCCGCGACTGGACTCGGTGTATTGCTGATGGCGACGCTGTTCCCATTGATGGTGAACGTTGGCATTAGCCGCGGCGCCGCGGCGGCCATTTGCGCTTCGCCGGCGGCGATTATCCTGGCGCCGACTTCCGGCGACGTGGTGCTGGCAGCCAAGGCGGCGGAAATGCCGCTGGTGGACTTCGCGTTCAAAACCACGCTGCCTATCTCGATTGCGGCCATCGTCTGCATGGCCGTGGCGCACTTTTTCTGGCAGCGTTATCTCGATAAGAAGAGTGATGAACAGCACCACATCATGGACGTCAGTGAAATAAAAACGCATGCGCCGGGGTTCTACGCGATATTGCCGTTTACGCCGATCCTCGGCGTGCTGATCTTCGACGGCAAATGGGGGCCGGAGCTGCACATTATTACCGTGTTGGTAGGGTGCATACTGTTGGCGGCTGCGATCGAGTTCGTGCGCAGCTTCAGCGCCAAACAGGTATTCAGCGGCCTGGAAGTGGCGTATCGCGGTATGGCGGATGCATTCGCCAGCGTGGTGATGCTGTTGGTGGCCGCGGGTGTCTTCGCGCAAGGGTTGAGCACCGTCGGTTTTATCAGCGGGTTGATCGGGTTGGCGCAGTCGTTCGGTACCGGCGGTTTGATCATGATGCTGGTGTTGGTGGTGATCACCATGCTGGCGGCCATGACCACCGGCTCCGGCAATGCGCCGTTCTATGCGTTTGTCGAACTGATCCCGAAACTGGCGGCACAGATGGGCGTGAATCCTGCCTATCTGGTGATCCCGATGCTGCAGGCCTCTAATCTCGGCCGTACGCTGTCGCCGGTTTCCGGCGTGGTGGTGGCGGTCTCCGGCATGGCGAAAATCTCGCCGTTTGATGTGGTGAAGCGTACTTCAGTGCCGGTAATTGTCGGGTTGGTGGTGGTGATCGTGGCGACGGAGCTGCTGGTTCCCCAGTAAAAGGAAGGCCGGGCGATGCCCGGCCTCGATGTTAAACCTCGTACTCCTCCGGTGGAGGCGGCGGGGTGATCTTCACTTTCAGGATGCGGTGGCTGTTGACCTCCAATGGTTCGAACAGGTAGTCACCGATCTTGATTTGTTCTCCTTCTTGCGGCACGCGCTGGCTGTGTTCCATCAACAGCCCCGCCAGCGTGTGGTATTCGCGCTTTTCTTCCAGCGGCATCGGCAGATACAACACCAGATCTTCCAGCGGCATATAGCCGTTGGCGGTCCAGCTGCCGTCCTCGTTTTGCTGAATGTCGTGGCGTGCGTCCACCTCTTCGCCGGCCTCCGGCAGGTTGCCGGCGATGGTTTCCATCACGTCCGTCAGGGTGACGACGCCTTCGACGGAGCCGAACTCATCGACCACAAAGGCAAAATGCGTCTGCGCCTGGCGGAATTGCTCCAGGGCGCTTAACAGCGTGAGCTGCTCCGGGAAGATCAACGGTTGGCGTATCAGCGCTCGCAGATCCAGCGGCGCCTGCGCCAGTTGCTGTTTGAGGACGTCGATGGTGTGGATCACGCCCAGCGGTTCGTCGCTGGCGCTGCTTTCCACCACCACGATGCGCGTGTGCTGATTACGTTCCAGCAACTGCGTCAGCTTTTCCTGCGGATCGTTCAGCTCAAGGTATTCGACGTCGTGACGCGAGGTCATGATGCTACTGACCGTGCGCTGCGCCATGCCGAGTACGCGTTCGATCATGCGCCGCTCTTGCTGATTGAAGATCTCGCCGTTTTCGCTGTCGCTGTCCGCCAGCAGGTTGGCGGAATGGCTGTCGACTTCCGCTTCTTCATGTTTGCCGCTCAGCATGCGTAGCACCGCTTCGGCGGTGCGTTCACGCAGCGGCCGTACCTTCGACAGGAAGCGACGGCGGTTGAACTGCGCCAGCTGGTTCAGCGCCTCGATCATGACCGAGAAGCCGATCGCCGCGTAGAGGTAGCCTTTAGGAATGTGATAGCCAAAGCCCTCCGCCACCAGGCTGAAACCGATCATCAGCAGGAAGCTCAGGCACAGAATGACGATAGTCGGGTGAGCGTTGACGAAGCGCGTCAGCGGTTTGCTGGCCAGCAGCATCAGGCCGATGGCGATACAGACCGCGATCATCATCACCGCCAGGTGATCGACCATCCCTACCGCGGTGATCACCGAGTCGAGCGAGAAAACGGCGTCCAGCACCACGATCTGCGCCACTACCGGCCAGAAACGTGCGCCTTTGCGCGCGCCGTGCTGCTCTTCGTCCTTGCCTTCCAGCCGCTCATTGAGCTCCATGGTGGCTTTGAACAGCAGGAATATCCCGCCGACCAGCATGATCAGATCGCGGCCGC
Organism: Serratia sp. BNK-33-b; assembly: GCF_048684565.1. Classification (NCBI taxonomy): domain Bacteria; kingdom Pseudomonadati; phylum Pseudomonadota; class Gammaproteobacteria; order Enterobacterales; family Yersiniaceae; genus Serratia; species Serratia sp. BNK-33-b. The sequence goes on along the minus strand of NZ_JBLQTZ010000001.1, from coordinate 3,279,249 downwards.
TGAAGGGGTGCTCCGCGACGATGAACATCGGTTTGGTCAGCGTCGCCAGCCACGAGATGGAGGCGAGCAGCGCCAGACGCATGACCAGCGCCAGCAACAAACCGACGACACGGGCCTTATCTCTTTGTTGTTTTGGTAATTTGTCCGCCAGAATGGCGATGAAGACAAGGTTGTCTATACCCAGCACGATTTCCAGCACGACCAAAGTGGCCAGGCCGGCCCAAATTGTTGGATCAGCGATCCATTCCATACGCCCAATTTCACCTGTAAGTTCTACGGCTTATGCCGCACGGGAATGATGGGCGTTGAGGCGGCAAAATTCAACTTTAATCGGGAGGATGTGGTTCAGAACAGGAGGATTGCCGTAAACATCGATCGGCGCCGAGCGGCCAAAGGAATCAAGGGCCTGGGGAGCAAATATCTACCGGAATGCCATGCGCTCAGAAAAGAAACGCCTTATTAAATTTATTTAAATCAAAACATTAAAACAATTTTCTTTGGCTATGATTCTTATCGGTATGCGGCACGAGTAGTCTTATTCTGAAAACGGCTGACTGGGGGGATCTAAGGCTTGTATCACTTAGACATTAGTATAAGAATCTTAGTCATATAACGGCAGTAACTAACATTGTTTGGTTATAAAGGCACCGGTTTTTTTATTTTTTTGTGAACAGCATGACAGTTCAAACGAAGAATGAGTGCCGCTTTGCATAAAAATTGCCTGGCTCATGCAATGACGTGGGGGGATGCGTCATTAACAGTACTTTGGTAGCTGCAAGCCAAGGGCGGTAGCGTGCCCGATTGGATCCCCTTGTTCACGCTGCACAGATGAATGCAGCGCTACGATGAATTGGAATGAAAATGCAAACAAGACTTAAGGCAGTGATCCCCGTTGCGGGCTTGGGAACCCGTATGTTGCCGGCGACCAAGGCTATCCCTAAAGAAATGTTGCCCGTGGTCGATAAGCCCTTAATTCAGTACATTGTTGCTGAATGCGTGGCGGCGGGGATTAAAGATATCGTATTGGTCACGCATTCATCGAAAAACGCGATTGAAAACCATTTTGACACTTCGTTTGAGCTGGAGGCCATGCTCGAAGCGCGCGTGAAGCGCCAACTCCTGAGTGAAGTGCAAAGCATTTGTCCCCCGGATGTGACCGTGATGCAGGTGCGTCAAGGACAGGCGAAAGGGTTGGGGCATGCGGTGCTGTGCGCCAAACCAATGGTGGGTGATGCTCCTTTCGTTGTGCTGTTGCCCGATGTTTTATTGGATGATTCTACGGCGGATTTGCGCAAAGAAAATCTGGCTAAAATGATCCAACGTTTTGGTGATACGGGTTACAGCCAAATCATGGTTGAACCTGTGCCGGAACAAGATGTGTCCAAATACGGTGTGGTAGATTGCGCAGGCGCGACGATCGCCGCGGGAGAAAGCGCACCGATGACGGCGGTGGTTGAGAAGCCGGCCCGCGAGGATGCCCCTTCCAATCTGGCCGTCGTCGGCCGGTATGTGCTTGCCGCCGATATTTGGCCGCTACTTGAGAAAACCCCTCCCGGCGCGGGTGATGAGATTCAACTGACCGATGCGATTGCGATGCTGATGGATGAACAAACGGTTGAAGCATTCCATATGAGCGGTAAGTCCCATGATTGTGGCGACAAGTTTGGCTATATGAAGGCGTTTGTGCAGTACGGTCTGCGTCACGGTTCGGAAGGTGAAAATTTCAGCCGCTGGTTGAAGCAGACGTTGGGAAAGTAACAGGCTGTCGCCACTGCGGCTGAAAGCGATCACGAGATTGAATGAGGTCTACCATGACGAAGTTGAAAGCGGTTATTCCCGTTGCCGGATTGGGCATGCGTATGCTGCCGGCGACCAAAGCGATTCCGAAAGAGATGTTGCCAATCGTTGATAAACCGTTGATTCAATACATTGTCAACGAATGCGTCGCGGCGGGGATTAAAGAGATCATCCTGGTGACGCATTCTTCCAAGAACGCCATTGAAAACCATTTCGATACCTCATTCGAGCTGGAGGCGATGCTGGAGGCACGCGTGAAACGGCAACTGCTGGATGAGGTGCAGTCGATAACGCCAAAAGGCGTGACGCTGATGCACATTCGCCAGGGGCAGCCAAAAGGACTGGGACATGCCGTTCTCTGCGCTAAACCGTTGGTCGGTGATTCTCCATTTGTCGTTCTGTTGCCGGACATCTTGCTGGATGACGCAAAAGCCGATTTGAAGAAAGACAACCTGTCACACATGATTGCGCGCTTTGAGCAGAGCGGCCTGAGCCAGGTTTTGGTGCAAAAGGCAGACGAACACGTACTGCATGATTATTCCGTGGTTGAGTGTGAGGCCAGCAACCTGAAACCGGGTGAAAGTGCTCGTATCACATCGATTATTGAAAAACCGGCGCCGGAAACCAAGTTGGAATCCAACTACTCTGCGGTAGGGCGCTATGTCTTGTCCGCCGATATTTGGCCGCTGCTGGAGACCACGGAACCGGGAGCCTGGGGGCGTATTCAACTGACCGATGCGATTGCAGAATTGTTGAAACACAAACCGGTAGAGGCGACGGAGCTGGTGGGGGAATCGTTCAACTGCGGTGAAAAACTGGGTTACCTTCGCGCTTTTGTCACTTATGGGTTGCGTCACCCAACCCAAGGCAAAGCTTTCCGTGAATGGGCTGAACAGCTGTCGCTTTGAGTAAAACTTCTCGCTTCTCTCGATGAGGGCCGTTGCCATCATGGCGGGAGAAGCTAGAATAGTTGTTGAATTTTGGGGAATTTCACTGTCCCATTTTTTATATTAGTATACATTTTACTGCGATTATCCGAGTTGCTATGGCGAGAGAGTTTTATGCGGTATGGCCATGTGCTTATGACAAGTCGCTGTTATTAATAAAAAATTAAAGTTTAAACTCGCCTCCGCACTGATTTTTACCGGTGCTGGGCATCACAGTTTATTTATCCTGCTCATAATAGCTTTGCTCTTATCAACGGCAGATAAACGTTCTCGATAATTGCAAACAGAGCCCATGTTTTGAGACGGCGCAGCAAGCGACAGACAGTTTGATAAGGTTACAGAGACGCTGCCACGGTTGGCGCGCATAGTAGCTTTGCAGATACATTTACTTGAAAGTGATGATAATTTGATGGCAAAACGACAATTGAAAGCGATATCACTATTGATATCGATTAGCGTAATCAGTGGATGCACTGTTTTTCCTGGAACCCATTTATCGACCAGCGGAAAAGACGTCGTAAAACAAGAAGATGCTGACTTCGATATCGATAAACTGGTCAACATTTACCCTATGACACCGAAGCTGTTGGACTCAATGCGTCCGACACAGGTGGTTGCTCAGTCGAATGCGCAGCTGGATGCATCGTTGCGTACGTATGAGTACCGGATCGGGATCGGCGACGTCCTTAACGTTACCGTCTGGGATCACCCTGAGCTGACCACGCCTGCGGGGCAATACCGCAGCGCCAGCGACACAGGCAACTGGGTACACTCCGACGGCACGATCTTCTATCCTTATATCGGTAAGGTAAACGTGGTGGGTAAAACCGTTACCCAAATCCGCGATCAAATCGCCTCCCGTTTGGCTCAGTACATCGAAAGCCCGCAGGTTGACGTCAATATTGCCGCTTTCCGCTCGCAAAAAGCTTACGTGACGGGCGAAGTTACCAAATCCGGACAGCAGCCGATCACCAACGTACCTCTAACTGTGATGGATGCGATTAACGCTGCAGGCGGTCTGACTGAAAATGCCGACTGGCGCAACATCGTTCTCACGCACAATGGAAAAGAGCAGAGTCTGTCGCTGCAAAAGCTGATGCAGAATGGCGATCTGACCCAAAACCGCCTGCTTTATCCTGGGGATATTCTGTATATTCCGCGCAACGACGATCTTAAAGTGTTTGTTATGGGTGAAGTTAAGACCCCTGCGACGCTTAAAATGGATCGCAGCGGCATGACGTTGACGGAAGCGTTGGGGAATTCTCAAGGGATAAGCCAAGCTGCGGCCGATGCGACCGGCGTGTTCGTTATCCGGCCATTGCACGGAACGCAGGGCGACAAGCTGGCTAATATTTATCAGCTCAATATGTCCGATGCGACAGCATTGGTGATGGGGGCTGAATTCCATCTGCAACCGTATGACATTGTTTACGTGACGGCAGCGCCAATCGCGCGTTGGAACCGTCTGATCGTTCAGTTGGCACCAACCATCGATAGCTTCAACAATCTCACGGAAGGCTCACTGCGTATCCGCAACTGGCCGTAGTAGGGGGGTTAGCCATGTTTGATTCTATCTTGGTTGTCTGTGTAGGTAATATTTGCCGCTCCCCCACGGGGGAGCGTCTCTTGAAGCGGCATCTGCCGGAAAAAGAGATCGCTTCCGCAGGCATCGGCGCCTTGGTTGGCAAAACTGCGGACAAGAGCGCTATTTCCATTGCGGAAAAACATCAGCTGTCGTTAGAGGGCCATGAAGCCAGACAGTTGACGAAAGAAATGTGCCGGGAATATTCATTGATTCTGGTTATGGAGAAAGGGCATATCGATGCCGTTTGCCGTTTGGCTCCGGAGGTCAGAGGCAAAACCATGCTTTTCGCCCATTGGTTGGGACAGAAAGAAATTCCCGATCCCTACAGAAAGAGCGCTGAAGCGTTTGAGTTTGTTTACCGCCTTCTTGATGATGCAGCCCAAAAATGGGCCCAGGCATTAAATCGTTAACCAGAGATTACAATGACTGATAATACGAAACCAGGCTTATCAACAGCCAATAATCATGATGAGATTGATCTAAGTCGCTTGTTGGGAACTTTAATTGATCACCGCTGGCTCATCATCGGGATTACTGCGTTATTCTCTGTTGCCGGGATCATTTATTCACTGTTCGCGACTCCGATATATCAAGCTGACGCGATGGTTCAGGTTGAACAAAACGTCGGTAACTCGTTGGTCAACGACCTATCCCAAATGCTGCCGAACAGTCAACCGGGCTCTTCCACGGAGATCGAGCTGATAAAGTCACGCATGGTGACGGGCAAGACTGTCGATGATCTGAACCTTGAAACGGTGGTGCAGCAAAAATACTTCCCGGTATTTGGTCGCGGCTGGGCCCGCTTGACGGGAACCGAACCTGCCAAAATTGCGTTGTCCCGCCTCAATGTGCCAGCCAACTCAGACGATCTTGAGCTGGAATTGACGGTGATCGATGCAAAGAACTATGTGTTGAGCAATAACGGCACCGAGATTATCAAAGGGAAAGTCGGTGCGCTGGAAAGCGGCCATGGGGTTTCCTTGCTGGTAAGCGATATTTCAGCGGAGCCTGGCACCGTATTTGAAGTCGCCAAGTTGGCGCGACTGGTTGCGACCAATAATCTGTTGGATGCATTGACCGTTGAAGACAAAGGCAAAGATACCGGCGTTTTGGCGTTGAGCTTGACCGGTGACGATCCGATATTAGTGCGAAACATTCTTGACAGCATCAGCAAAAATTATCTGTTGCAGAACGTCGAGCGTAAATCGGAAGAGGCCGCTAAAAGCCTGGATTTCTTGAAAGAACAACTGCCGGAAGTTCGCAGCTCGCTGGATAGCGCCGAAGATAAGCTCAACCGTTTCCGTCAGGCGAATGATTCTGTCGATCTGTCACTTGAAGCGAAGTCTGTTCTTGATACGATCGTGGGGGTTGAGGCTCAACTGAATGAGCTAACGTTTAAAGAAGCGGAAATCTCCAAACTTTATACCAAAGAACACCCCGCTTATCGTGCACTGATGGAAAAACGCGCTACGCTGCAGCAAGAAAAAGACAAGCTGAACAAGCGTGTCAGCGTCATGCCGAAAACCCAGCAGGAAATTTTGCGCTTGACCCGTGATGTGCAGGCCGGGCAAGAGATTTACATGCAGTTGCTGAATAAACAGCAAGAGCTGGGGATTACTAAAGCGAGCACGGTTGGTAACGTGCGAATCGTGGATCCTGCCGTTACGCAGCCTCGTCCGGTTAAACCGCAAAAAACCATTATCGTACTGATAGTCACGTTGCTTGGTGGCTTGTTCTCGACGGGTTTTGTATTGCTTAAAACCATGCTGCATCGCGGCATCGAAAGCCCGGAACAGCTGGAACAGCAAGGGATCAACGTTTACGCCAGTATTCCGCTGTCTGAATGGCAGCAAAAAAGCGACCGCGAAACCATGCTGTCCGGCAAGCGCAATAGCAACAGGAGTTACACCCTGCTTGCCGTGGGCAATCCGGCCGATCTGGCGATCGAAGCCGTTAGAAGCCTGCGTACCAGCCTGCATTTTGCCTCCTTGGAGGCCAAAAATAACGTTCTAATGATTTCGGGCGCCAGCCCAAGCATCGGTAAAACGTTTGTCAGTATCAACTTGGCAGCCGTTATCGCTCAGGCGGGGCAACGTATTCTGGTCGTGGACGCCGATATGCGTAAAGGCTACGCCCACTCACTGTTAAACTGTGAATTGGGCGTAGGGCTGTCTGATGTATTGTCAGGACAAGCGACAGCGCAGCAAGCGGTCAAAAAGACCTCGATTGAGAATCTTAGCTTTATCTCGCGTGGCAAGATCCCACCGAACCCGTCAGAGCTGTTGATGCACAACCGCCTGACGGAATTCCTGGAATGGGCGGGCAAAGAGTATGACATCGTTCTGGTCGATACCCCGCCGATCCTGGCGGTGACGGATGCCGCGATTGTCGCACGCAATGTAGGCACTACCTTGTTGGTCGCGCGTTATGGCGTGAACTCGCTGAAAGAGATCGAAGTGAGTATTCGTCGCTTCGAGCAAAACGGCATGGAAATTAAAGGTATTATCCTTAACGCCGTAGAAAATAAATCGGGTAGCGCCTACGGCTACTACGCTTACGAGTATAAATAAATCCCCTTCTAAGAAAAAGCTCCTCGTAATGAGGAGCTTTCTGATTCATTCAAAGTAATTAGTAAAATCCAATTTCGGAGAGAATAAATGAGTAATCTTGCAATTATTCCGGCAAGGGGTGGGTCTAAGGGTATTCCCAAGAAAAATATTAAAGAAATTGCAGGTAAACCATTAATTGCCTGGAGCATAGAGCAGGCACTAAATTCTTCGAGTATTGAGCGCGTTATTGTTTCAACAGATTGTGAGGATATTGCTGCTGTAGCCAGGGAATATGGCGCAGAAGTGCCGTTCATGCGCCCAGCTCATCTCGCGAACGATACCGCCGCGACGGAACCTGCACTTTTGCATACCCTGGAATGGTTGGCTGAACATGAGAATTACCATCCAGACTATACCGTCTTGCTGCAGGCAACCTCTCCTGTACGTAAAGATGATGCGATTGATTCTGCAATCAAAAAGATTATCGAAAAAAAAGCCGATTCGTTACTGAGTGTATGTGAGTTTTGGCATTTCCTGTGGGAAAACGAAGACAATCCGAAAGCTTATTACGATTATTTAAACCGTCCGCGTCGGCAAGATATTAAGCCTGAAAATATCAAACTCAAAGAAAACGGTTCTATTTACGTTACGAGAAGTGACATTCTCCTCAGCACCGGTAATCGTCTTGGCGGTAAAGTCATTGCGCATAAGATGTCTGAAGAGGAAAGCTTTGAAATTGACACCCTGCTGGATTGGGCGGTTGTTGAAGTAATTTTGAAAAATTGGAGTGGGAGATAATTCATGTTAATCCAGAAAAAGATATCTGATTTTTTAGTGTTTGAAACAGAATCAATCATTAAAGCATTAGAAAAAATCAACTCGAACAAAAAGCGAATCATTTTTGTTGTCACTGAAGACGGCAAGCTGTGCGGCTCTTTTTCTGACGGTGATTTCCGCCGCTGGATCACTAATGGTGATTTCGATCTGAGTCGCGAAATGTCAGAAGTGATGAACCAGAACGTTCGCTATAAAAAAGTGGACGCGCCACGTAACGAGATTGACTCACTGTTTACGAACGGCGTTGACGTATTGCCGCTGGTTGATGACTATCGGCGTCTGGTCGCTGTGGCGCTGCAAAGCGAAAAAGGCCTGACGATCGGCAAGCACACCATCACTGAAACTTCGCCGACTTACATTATTGCTGAAATTGGCAACAACCATAATGGCGACATCAAGTTGGCTAAGCATCTGGTTGACCTGGCGGTTGACGCGGGGGCCGATTGCGTTAAATTCCAAATGCGTGACCTGAGCTCGCTATATAAGGGCGGCAACGATAAAGACAAATCAGCCGATCTTGGCGCGCAGTACACGCTGGATTTGCTAAGAAAATTCCAGTTGAGCAATGAAGAACTGATCGAAGTGTTCGATTACTGCAAGGAGAAGGGGTTGACCCCGCTCTGTACCCCTTGGGATCTGAAGAGCCTTGAAATACTGGAAAACTACGGTATGGAAGGTTATAAGGTCGCTTCCGCCGACTTCACCAACCACGAAATGTTGGCCGCGCTGGCTGCTACAGGCAAACCGCTGATTTGTTCTACCGGCATGTGCAGCGAAGCGGAAATCAAAAGCTCGGTTGATTTTTTGAAATCCAAAGGCGCCGAGTTTGTGATTCTGCATTGCAACTCAACGTATCCGACGCCGTTTAAAGACGTCAACCTGGCCTATATCAAGCGTCTGCAGCAGGTAACGGGTTGCCTGGTGGGCTATTCCGGCCATGAGCGCGGTATTTCCGTGCCGATCGCCGTTACTGCCTTGGGCGCACGCGTGATCGAGAAACACTTCACCATCGACAAATCTATGGAAGGCAATGACCATAAAGTGTCTCTTTTACCACCTGAGTTCAAAGAGATGGTTGTGCGCATCCGCGAAGTTGAAGAGTCCATGGGCAATGCCGGCGAGCGTACTATCACCCAAGGGGAAATGATCAATCGCGAAACTCTGGCGAAGAGTTTGATTATCAATCGCGATCTGAAAAAAGGCGAAATCATTACCCGCGAGATGGTAGAGGTGAAGAGCCCGGGCCAGGGTCTACAGCCTCTGTATCTGGAGCAATTGGTCGGCAAGAAAGCCAATCGTGACCACGAAAAAGGCGGTTACTTCTACGAGTCAGATCTGAATGATGTAGCGATAGAGGCTAAGGACTATGACTTCAATCGTCCGTTCGGCATTCCTGTGCGCTATCACGATTACGGCAAGCTGAAGAATAAATCCAACCTGGATTTCGTCGAATTCCACCTGAGCTATCAGGACATGGAGCTGGATTTGACCGAATTCTTCTCCGGCGCTGAAGATATCGGTTTTGCGGTACATAGCCCAGAGTTGTTCGCCAACGATCATATTTTGGACTTGGCAACGGATGATCCTGCTTATCTTGCCCATTCGATCAAACAGTTGCAGCGTGTCTGTGATGTGACTCGCGCATTAAAGCAGTATTTCCCGAAAACTGAGCGTCCGGTCATCGTGGTGAATGCGGGTGGTTTCAATACCACCGGTTTCTTGCCGAAAGAGTCGCGTCAGGCGATGTACGAACGTATTGGTGCCGCTTTGGGGGAGATCAATCAAGAAGGCGTTGAAATTATCATCCAAACGATGCCTCCATTCCCATGGCACTTTGGTGGCCAGAGCTACCACAACCTCTTTGTCGATCCGGACGAGATTAAAGCGTTCTGTGAAAAATACGGCTATCGTATTTGCTATGATACGTCGCACTCCATGATGGCTTGCAATTATTACCAATGGGATCTTCATGACTTCACCCAGAAAGTCGGCCCTTATACCGCGCACATGCATATTGTTGATGCACTGGGTGTGGATGGTGAAGGGGTTCAGATCGGTAAAGGTGATGTGAACTTTGACGAGCTGGCGGATGATCTGCGCCGCTATGCGCCGGGCGCGCAATTTATTCCGGAAGTGTGGCAGGGGCACAAAAACCAAGGGGAAGGGTTCTGGCATGCGCTTAACTTCCTGGAAAAGTATCTGTAAATGAGTAAAGCCATTATGGGGGCTGCGGCTTTGTCGATAGGGGATATTCTCGGCAAAGTCATCGGCTTCATCATATTGCCTTATTTGACAGCACACCTTGGCGCGTCGGGGTACGGCGCGCTGACTCTGTATTTGTCCGTTATTCAGATCTTGATCATTTTCATTTCGTTCAGTGGTCAAGGTCTGTTGCCGGTCAAATATATGCAGGAGGGGGAAGGGAGCTCCCTGGTGTTCCGCAGAGATAACATCACCTTGGCTGTCGCGTCGAGCGTGCTATTGGTGGCTATATTCTACATAGTCACACTGGTCACCAAGATCTCAGTTTCTTTTAGTGATGGTTTTCTGGTTGTTTTAGCGTCTCTGGCACAAGCGCTGAACTTTATCAATTTATCGCATTTGCGCATTAGTCAGACCTATAAAGTTGCGGCTATCGGTCAATTTTTGCTTTCCGCATTCAATGTTTTGTTCACGATCGCCCTTTTTGAAATGATAGCGGCGACGCCAGGACAACGTTTGATAGCGATCGCGGCATCATTTTTCAGCATTCAGTTAGCCTATGAGTTCTTTGTCTACCGGAAGAGAGCGGTTAAACGCAGCGAGCTCGAGCCGTCGCGTAAACGTTATAAGGAAATCATTAGCTATGGAGTATCCTTATTACCGCATCACGGTAGTTATTGGATTAAGTCATCGGTAGATCGGTTCTTTATCGCTCATTACATGAGCACTGCTGTTGTGGGGGTTTATGGCTTGGCATTCCAGCTAACCTCCATCGTTATGCTTTTTTTTGGTGTAATCAATCAGGCGTTCCAGCCATTTATTTACCGCAAACTTAAAGCGAACGATTTTCGAGGCGTGGAGCTTATTCAATATGGATACACGGCTCTGGTTATTGTCTCATGTGTTATTTATTTCTTCATTCTGCCGTTTGCTTTTCCATATTTATTTAATGCTGAATTCAATAGCGCAATTTATTACTTCAACATACTTTTGCCTGGAACTGCATTTTTATCGATTTATTATATTTTTACGCACTCACTGTTTTACTATCGTAAAAATAAATTAATATCGATTATTACTATGGGCTCGATGATTACGCATTTGATTGGTATCTTTGTCATCACCATGACGGAAATAAAAGTTGAGTATTTCTGCCTGGTTTATGCAATTTCCAGTTTTTATGCATGTGCAGTGACTTTTTATTGTGGCAAGCGACAGATCGGCATTGAGAGGAAAAGATGCTAGCAAGTCTTAAACGATGGTTGCGAAACTTACGTAAGCAGCGTTATCGCTCAAAAGTTATCAGAGTGGCTGAAAGCTGCGGCCGCGATCCGAAAGTCAATTTTTTAACTGTGGTTAATAACAAAACCCGGCTTGGCAACAACTTCAACTCTAATGGCTTGACGGTGGTCGGCAAGGGCAGGGTTGTTATTGGTGATAATTTCCATTGTGGTTTTGGCTGCGTGCTAATTACAGAAAATCATAATCATCATGGAAACGCTATTCCCTACGATAATACTTATGTGCTGAAGGACACGCACATAGGAGATAATGTGTGGTTAGGAATCAATGTCATTGTTCTTCCTGGCGTCAGCATTGGTGAGGGGGCGATTATCCAAGCCGGCAGCGTGGTGGTTAAAAATATAGAGCCTTACGCTATAGCCGGTGGCCATCCTGCCAAACCCTTTTCGCAACGTGATGTTGCTCATTATCTGCAGCTTAAAGCTGAAGGCAAATTCCATTGAACGGCAACTAAACATTCATGCCCGTAGCTTAATCGGATATTAGAAATATGAGTAAGTACATTGCGTATATCGAGTCACCGCTTCAGGCTTTTAATCTCATTGAATATCTTGATGCGAATGACATCATGCTCGATCTGCTGATTGTCAATAAGCGCTCGGCCAATTCCGCGTTGAATCATGGGCAGATCGTGTATCTGCTGAAGATGATTAAGCATCGCTCCTTGAAAACCATTGATGCTGAGGGGAATTTGGGCAATGCTTTTGACATTAAGCGGCAATTGAAGAGCGCGACTTCAGTAGTGAGTGCGAAGGAAACTGTCACTTTGATCGCCGGTGAGTACCGCGCCAGAGTTTTTTGGATTTTGGCGCATAAGTACCCAAAAAGGGATGTAGTTCTACTGGATGACGGTACGGCAACGCTCAGAATTAAACGTTACAATAATGTCACTACTCGGAGCATCGTAAAGTCGGTTTTCCTTAAGTCACTTGGCATGACCAATAATGAGCGCGAAAAAATAACCTTTTTCTCTGTGTATGACATTGAAGGCAATGTTTCAAAACGCGATGTGGTCATTAAACACAGTTACCAAAACTTTAAGGCTAAACTGGCCAGCCTTCCTGATGGCAAGAACAGAGTCTTCATTATAGGCACGCCGCTTTTTGAGGCGGGGGTAACGTCTGTTGATGATATTGATTTGACGCTTAAAATGATAAGCGATTTAAAGTCAAACCAGACTGATGCCGAACTGGTTTATATTCCTCATCGCCGCGAACGTGAAGAGAAAATAGAGGAAATCAGAAAGCATGTAGAGGTTCGTCGCTTGGACTTTCCCTTTGAGGTTTATCCGATTGTGGCTGGGGAGAACGTCAGGTCTATAGCCGGTTTTTATTCATCATTGTATGATAATCTTGTAAAGATATACGATGAAAAAATAAAAATAACCGCTTATGTTCTCGATGAGAAAGTTTTGTCGCCAGAGTGGGTCGGATTCGTCGGCGCAATTTATAAAAACTATGAGAGTTATGAAAACGCGGACATTACGCTGATTAAAAACAAACTTTAATCTTATAAATTATATTTTGGTGATGGGAATGAAGATTGCTTTAATTAACACGCTTTATGCTCCTTATAAAATAGGTGGTGCTGAGGTATCAGTCCAACTATTGGCTGAAAGTTTGCAACGGGCCGGGCATGAGGTTGGTGTATTTTGTCTTCATGAACTTGATGAGGTAAAGTATGACACTCTTAATGGCGTGCATATTGCCTATTTACCTCTCAAGAATGTGTACTGGCCGTTCAAGGCATCAGCTGCAAGCAAATTAAAAAAAGCGGTGTGGCACCTACTCGATTCTTATAATCCATTTATGGCTCGAGCCATGCGCAACGAGCTACGCAAGTTTTCTCCGGATGTGGTGCATACCAACAACCTCAGCGGGTTTTCCGTTGCTGCGTGGCGAGTGGCCAAGAAGTTGGGGGCGCGCGTGGTGCATACGACTCGCGATTATTATCTATTCCACCCCAATGGCACGTTGTTTAAACATGGCCAAAATATGGATGTACAGTCGCCTGCAGTGCGCATCACCTCTTATCTAAAGAAAAAAGCCAGTCAGCGCGTGGATGCTTTTGTTGGTATAAGTAAATATATTTCCGCCTTGCATCAGGGAAATGGATTTGCTCGCAACGCGGTGCATACGCATATCTACAATCCTGTCGCGGCGATAGACTACGTACCGACCGTCAGCGAAAAGGTCAGGATCGGTTTTGTCGGTCGTCTCACCGAAGACAAAGGGTTTGATGAGTTTTGTGCTCTGGCAAAACAGGCCAGCGGCGATCCCCAGGTTGCATTCTACGCCGCCGGCAGATTCAACGGTGACGCTTCTGGCGAGAAGTTGAAGGGGTTGGCGTTGGAAGCAGGCATTCATTTGCTTGGCTTTATCAAGATTGAAGAGTTTATGGCGCAGATTGACGCCGTTGTTCTACCGACGCGGTGGAATGAACCCTTTGGGCGGACAGTTGCGGAATCAGCCATCTCTGGTAAGGTTGTGTATACGTCTTTCAATGGTGGAGTGGCTGAAATCGCCGCTTTTTACGACAACATTTTCGAGCTAAAAGATTTTTCTGTCGCTAGTGTGGTAAGCGTCGTTAGAGAAAATAACAATAAATCGCGTCGTTCGTTTTTTGAACTGGAAAAAATAACCGATGCCTATGAGAGTGTGTATAGAGGGTCATAATGAGAGTATCGACAAAGTCGCTGGTTGTTTTTCTTTTGCTGACGTACATGGCATTGCTCTCATTGAACGGCGTCGTGACCGTCGCTGCGTATATGTCGACCAGGGCACTTTTGTTATATAAAGACTTTTTTGCCATGGCAGTTCCAGTTTTCGTACTAATACTACTTTTTGCGCGTAATCCTACCGTGTCAAAACAGTGTAGAAGCGTATTGGTCTTTTTCTTGTCAATGGTAGTCTTCTCGTTAGTTTATATTCTTTTTAGTATGATTGCCGGAAGATTTGATTTCTTCCGTTCTATAGTTCAGTTTCGCTTAGAGTTGCTTACATTCGGTTCTTTTTTCTTCGCGGCCGTTTTACTTCTTTTCGAATATAATGAACGTGTCGAAATTGTTAATAAAATCATCAAGTACTATATTTTCTTTGCCGTATTGAATGCGCTTTTTGCAGTCGCCGAATCCAGCTTGGCAGGCCTGCTTTATGCGCTAATCGGTTTTGACCCAGGCCCGCAGTTGACACAGTTTGGTAAAGAATATGGTCTTCTGCTGCGCACTATCCAAGGTCAATTACGTGCTTTTGGTTTGCTCACCGGGCCATTCAGCCTCAGTGAATATCTGTTCTTTGCACTGGTGTTATCGCCTTATGTAAGCGTAAAACATCGCAAAAAGTATATTCTTCTCACTATGGTAGGGATCGCATTTTCAACATCGAAAACGGCGATCATTATGGCGCTGCTTTATATCATGTTCCTGATGTTGAGACGCTTTTTCTCTCAACGTTTTAGCCTGAACTCAGTTACCATGGTAACGATGGTCTTGTCACTGTTCTTTTATATTACGACAACCAATTACAGTATTTATGAGATGATATTTCCGAAGGAGAATGCTTACGCGGAGAACAGCATTTTACTTCGTACAGTCAATATAGAGGCCGTGCGAGCTGACAGTGAATATTCGCCATTTATCGGTGCTGGGTATGCTGTGAATGGCAACGCAGTGATTGGTGATGACAATACGAACTCAATCCCGCTTGACAGTATGTATATCTACATGTTGTCGAATTACGGGAATGTCGGCATCATTATTCTTGTTATCGTTGCGTCGGTTATTCTTGGCATTCTTTATCAACGTACTCGTCTTGGCCTTAACCCCAGTATTTACCTATACTGGATGATCTCGCTATCGATGAACTTTGTTTATAATAACCCGTTGACAAACTATCCAGGCTACATATTCCCAATTATTATCTCAATCTTGTTATTGTCGATTAGAACGCCCGAGACGGGGGCCGTGAGTCGGTCAAAGAAGAATGTAGGCTATATTCAATCGCTACATTGACGCGATATTATTTAAAGTTACGAGGTAATTAATGATCTATGTCAATGCGCGATTTTTAACGCAGGATTTGACAGGTGTTCAGCGGTTTGCTCAAGAAATATGTCTTGCGCTGAGTAAAATTAGGCATGATGTCATTTTTGTATCGCCACCTAATATTATTCATCACGATATCGCGTCGCAATTGAATGTTCAGGTAGTGGGTAAGAAAAGTGGCCACTTTTGGGAGCAGTTGGAGCTTCCTGCTTTTTTAAGGAAAAATAAAAGTCCGCTTCTCATTAACCTTTGTAATACGGCACCGATCTTTTATCGTAATAAAATTGTTACTCATCACGACATTATATATAAACGCTATCCGCAAAGTTACTCTGCAAAATTTCGTTTTGTTTATAATAATCTAGTCCCTCTGATGCTACGTCACAGTAAGGCGTTGATCACGGTTAGTGAGTTTTCTAAAAAAGAAATTAGCCAGGCGTTTGACTACCCATTAAACAATATTTACGTAATCTATAATGCGGTCTCTGAGCAGTTTAAACCTGCTGCGCCAGTATCCGATACAGAGCGCCCCTATTTATTGGCTGTTTCGTCTCCAAATTATCACAAAAACTTTCATGGTCTGATTGCCGCTTTCTCTAAAATGGCAAACAGCCAGGATGTAACACTGAAAATCATTGGAGCCGCCAATAAGAACTTCGCGGATGTGGGGTTTTCGACAAAAGAAGCTGCGGCGAGCGATAACATACAGTTTTTGGGGCGGGTGAGCGATCAACAGCTTGTCGAACTCTATTCTCATGCTCGTGCCTTTGTGTTTCCTTCTTTATATGAAGGGTTTGGCATTCCTCCGTTAGAAGCACAGGCCTGTGGCTGCGCGGTAGTATCGTCCAATCGCGCTTCTTTGCCCGAGGTGTTGTTGCAGAGTGCATTGTACTTTGAGCCAGAGAATATCCCGGAAATGCAACAGGCACTGGAGCGGATTATACAGGATGAAGCGTTGCGCCAAACTTTAATCGCTGAGGGTTTTGAGAATGTCAAACGTTTCGATTGGATGCGTTCGGCTGCAGCGTTGAGCGAGATAATGACGAGAGCTATGTAATGAAAAAAAAAGTGCTGCATGTTGCCGAAACAGTGAAAGGTGGCGTCGCTACGGTAATTAGACAACTTGTACAGCAAAATGATGAATTTGATTTTTACTGTGTGTTGCCCGATAGCCAATACCGCGAGATCGGGGCTTTCCCTGATGAAAAAATGAAGGTATTTTCGCGCACCGGGAGAAATATCCCTTCATTTATCTCTTTGGCTATTAACTATATCCAGTTAGTGCGTAAAGAAAAACCGGATGTCATTCACGTCCACAGTACTTTTGCAGGGGTTGTTTGCCGGTTGTTAACACCATTGGTAAGAATGACGTGCAAACCCAAAATTATTTATTGCCCACATGCTTTTTCTTTCCTGATGGACACATCAGAAAAGAAAAAAAAGGTCTATGCCAAGATAGAGAAAGTACTGCAAAAGAATACCGATGTGATCATCTGTACCAGCGAATATGAGAAAAGAACGGCACTGATGGCCGGAATGGATCCGGGCAATTTGACCGTGGTTTATAACGGCGTAGAGCCTCCTGTCGCGTTGTCCGATGAGACTAACCCTTATCATCAAGATAAAATCAATATATTGTTTGTTGGCCGCTTTGATTACCAAAAAGGATTTGATTTGGTTCAGCAGATTGCCGATAAACTGGATGACAGATTTTTAATCACGATCGTCGGCGGTAATGTGCATGCGAAAGAACAACCCGCGCCTCATGTCCGAATGGACTTTAAAGGCTGGTTGACGCCTTCAGCGATGGCTCCTTATTTCACTTATGCGGATGTGTTGTTGATGCCAAGCCGCTGGGAATCGTTCGGCCTTGTCGCCGTTGAGGCAGAGAGCTATGGGTTGCCTGTGGTCGCCAGCCGCTGCAGTTCATTGCCGGAGGTGGTGAATGAAGGTGTTACGGGCTATCTGTTTACGACCAATGCAGCTGATGAGGCCGCTGAAATACTGAGTACTCGCGACAAGCGCGATTGGGGTGCAATGAAAGCAGACTGTGTCGATTTCTACAATGCTAATTTCACTTCAGAAAAAATGGTATCCAATACCTACCGTCTTTACAGATAATCGATACATCCACGTTTTTTGGAATGAAAATAAATTTTTTTCCTATTATATTTAATCGGTGAGAGTAAAAATGAGTAACCTTTATCCTGTTATTATGGCTGGGGGAACAGGAAGTCGCCTGTGGCCGCTTTCTCGTGAATTATTTCCCAAACAGTTTTTAGCACTGTGCAACGAGTTTTCCATGTTGCAAACAACGGTCATGCGGCTTAAAGGGTTAGACATTATTGATCCTCTTGTTATATGTAACGAAGAGCATCGTTTTATCGTGGCTGAACAGCTACGACAAATAACGCGTTTGTCACATAATATTATTCTGGAGCCGGTAGGGCGTAATACCGCGCCGGCGATTGCGCTCGCCGCTTTGCAGGCCGTTTCCAGCGGTGACGATCCGCTGATGTTGGTATTGGCCGCGGATCACGTCATTCAGGACGAAGAGATTTTCCGCGACGCGGTGAATCAGGCTATTCCTTATGCTGAAGCGGGTAAACTGGCTACTTTCGGCATAGTACCGACGGGCCCGGAAACGGGCTATGGGTATATTCAAAAAGGTACCAGCATCGACGGTTCCAGTATTTGCGGCGTTTCGCGGTTCGTTGAAAAACCTGATCTTGATACTGCGCAGCAGTATCTGACCAGCGGTGAATATCTCTGGAATAGCGGTATGTTCTTGTTCAAAGCCAGCCGTTACCTGGAAGAATTGGGGCGCTTCCGCCCAGATATTTTGGACGCGTGTAAGCTGTCGCTCGCGCATCTGACCCCTGATATGGACTTTATCCGCGTTGATCGAAACGCTTTCATCGCCTGCCCGGATGAGTCTGTCGATTATGCCGTGATGGAACAGACTGCAGATGCTGTCGTCGTGCCTCTGGACGCGGGGTGGAATGACGTCGGATCATGGTCTGCGTTGTGGGAAATCAGCGAAAAAGACACAAAAGGGAACTCTACTTTCGGTGATGTTCTTGAGCATAACTGTTCAAATAACTACATTCGCGCGGAGCATAAATTGGTGGCCGCTGTTGGGGTGAACAATCTGGTTGTGGTTGAAACCAAAGACGCCGTGTTGATTGCCGATAAAGATAAAGTGCAAGACGTGAAGGAAATCGTCAATCAGCTGAAACGGCAAAAGCGCTCCGAAAGCAAACAGCACCGTGAGGTTTATCGTCCATGGGGCAAACATGATGCGATTGCGCAAGGCGATCGCTTCCAGGTTCGCCGTATTACCGTGAAGCCTGGTGAGAAATTGTCCTTGCAGATGCATCATCATCGCTCGGAACACTGGGTAGTGGTGTCAGGCACCGCCAAAGTGCATACCAATGGAAAAATGCAACTCATCAGTGAAAACGAATCCATTTATATCCCTCTTGGGGTTGAACATTCTCTCGAAAACCCGGGAAAAATCCCGTTGGATTTGATTGAGATTCAATCGGGTGCCTATTTGGGCGAGGACGATATCGTGCGAATCGGCGATTCCGCTCAGCATAATTAAGAATTTTGGTGCGGCGGATATTTGAGCCGCATCGCTGTATTTACATTTGGTAAGGATCTCAATATGTCTCAATCATTGACTTGTTTCAAAGCATACGACATTCGCGGGCAACTAGGTGAAGAACTGAACAGCGATATCGCCTATCGTGTCGGCCGTGCCTATGGAGAGTTTTTGCAACCTCAAAGCGTTGTCGTCGGGGGAGACATTCGTTTGACCAGCGAGGAACTAAAACTCGCGTTGGCTGAGGGGCTACGCGATGCTGGGGTTAATGTTCTGGATATTGGCGTCAGTGGGACTGAAGAAATCTATTTTGCCACTTTCCACTTAGGTCTCGATGGTGGCATCGAAGTGACGGCCAGCCATAATCCTATGAATTACAATGGAATGAAGCTGGTGCGCAGCCAAGCCAAGCCGATCAGCGGTGATACCGGTTTGCGCGATATTCAGCGCCTGGCGGAAAATAACAGCTTCGCTGCGGTTGATCCGGCCAAGCGCGGTAGCTACGAAAAAATATCGATTGAAAAAGAGTATGTGGATCATCTGCTGGGCTATGTGAATACGGCTAACTTCAAACCGTTGAAGCTGGTGGTCAACTCCGGTAACGGCGCGGCCGGTCACGTCATCGATGCTATCGAATCGCGTTTCAAGCAGCTTCAGGTGCCGGTTGAGTTTATCAAGGTTCATCACCAGCCTGACGGCAATTTCCCCAACGGGATCCCTAACCCGTTGCTGCCGGAATGTCGGGAAGATACGGCGCAAGCCGTGCGCCAGTATAAGGCGGATATGGGGATCGCGTTTGACGGTGATTTCGATCGCTGCTTCTTGTTCGATGAGAACGGTGGATTCATTGAAGGTTACTATATCGTTGGCCTGCTGGCCGAGGCGTTTCTGGAGAAAGACGGCGGGGCGAAAATCATCCATGACCCACGCTTGAGCTGGAACACCATTGATGTGGTCAAGCAGGCGGGCGGAGTGCCGGTGATGTCGAAAACTGGCCATGCATTCATTAAAGAACGTATGCGCCTGGAAGACGCCGTATACGGCGGCGAGATGAGTGCCCACCATTACTTCCGCGACTTTTCATATTGCGATAGCGGCATGATCCCATGGCTGTTGGTTGCGGAGTTGCTGTGCATTAAAAACAAGACGCTCGGGGAGTTGGTCGGGGATCGTATGATCGCGTATCCAGCATCGGGTGAAATTAATAGCAAACTGCAAAATCCAAAAGCCGCGATCGAAAGAGTATTAAATCGCTATCGGCCTACGGCGCTGGAATTTGACACGACCGATGGCATTAGTCTGGAATTTGCAGATTGGCGATTTAATTTACGCAGCTCGAATACTGAGCCGGTGGTGCGTTTGAACGTCGAGTCGCGAGCCAATCCTGCACTGATGCAGAAGAAAACAGAGGAAATACTGGCCTTGCTTCGAAGCTGATCTCTGGTTTTAAAGCTATATTCTAATGCTGGGCGGGCGGTATACGGCCCAGCATTGCGAAGTGATATAGGTACCAGAGAAAACTAACAAAAGGCATCTATACTATGATAGTTAATAGGCAGTTATCTATGAACGGTTTCCGTCGGGGTGTGTTGCATACTAATGCGTCTCTTACTTCAATGCTTCAGCGCTTCTCTGATATTTTCGTTATCTTTAGCGGATTGTACTTATCCTGCTTAATCTCCGGTGCCGCATTTAGCATGCAGCACTGGATTATGGTATTAATTTCGATCGTCATCTTCCAAATGATTGGTGGTATTACTGATTTTTATCGATCATGGCGTGGTGTGCGTGCGGGTCTGGAAATCCAGCTCATTTTGCAAAACTGGTCGTTGAGCCTGCTGTTGACGTCGGGCACGGTGGCGCTGATAAATGTGTTCAACAACGAATATTCCATTTATATCCAATGGTATCTGTTGGTGTGCTGCGGTTTGATCATTACGCGCAGCGTGATCCGGCTGCTCTTGGGATACATGCGCAATATTGGTTTCAATACCCGTAATGTGGCCATCATGG
Source organism: Serratia sp. BNK-33-b (assembly GCF_048684565.1). Lineage (NCBI taxonomy): Bacteria > Pseudomonadati > Pseudomonadota > Gammaproteobacteria > Enterobacterales > Yersiniaceae > Serratia > Serratia sp. BNK-33-b. Next base: position 3,258,368 of record NZ_JBLQTZ010000001.1, on the reverse strand, counting down.
GGGCGATGCCCGTCGGCATTCGCCTGGCAGAGTCTTTGCGTGATGCTCACTGGATGGGATTTAAAGTGTTGGGCATTTACGACAATGATAATTCTCCATTGAACAGCAAGATTGAGCGCTGTGGCGACTTGTCTCAACTCGTCAGCGATGCAAAATGTGGGCGTATTGATCGGGTATATATCGCAATGTCGATGGAGCAGGAAAAATTGATCAAAGATACGATTGCGGATCTTTCTGATACGACCTGCTCAGTGATGCTGATTCCTGATATCTTTACGTTCAATATATTACAGTCGCGTTCTGAAGAAATTAATGGCGTCCCTGTCGTTTCATTGTTTGATACCCCGATGAGCGGGATTAATCAGGTGATTAAGCGTATTGAAGACATCATTCTGTCAATATTTATTCTGCTGTTCATATCTCCGGTTCTGCTGCTGATCGCCGGTATGGTTAAGTTTACCTCTACCGGTCCGATCATCTTCAAACAAAGGCGTTATGGCATGGATGGTAAGGCTATCGAGGTATGGAAGTTCCGTTCGATGACCGTGATGGAAGATGGCGATAAAGTCGTTCAAGCGAAAAAAGGGGACTCGCGTTTAACACCGGTCGGCGCCTTCTTGCGACGCACCTCGCTGGATGAACTGCCGCAGTTTGTCAATGTATTGAAAGGCGACATGTCGATCGTAGGTCCAAGGCCGCATGCCGTGGCACATAATGAGCAGTATAGAAAGTTGATCAACGGCTATATGCTGCGCCATAAAATGAAGCCAGGCATTACGGGATGGGCCCAAATCAATGGTTGGCGTGGCGAGACGGATACGTTGGAAAAAATGCAAAAGCGCGTTGAGTTCGATTTGGACTATATCCGTAACTGGAGCGTTTGGTTGGACATTAAAATCGTCTTCCTGACCATTTTCAAAGGATTCATTAATAAAGCGGCGTACTGAGGTTTTCTCCGAGCGTCGCGCCCGGGAAATGCGGATTTCCTGATCTCTGGGGTATTGAGACGATTCATTTTTCTTTTAAAACTGGAGGTCGGATGTTGACTAAATCAAGCCGTAAACGGATGCGTCGCCAGGGACCCGCCGCATCGCTGGCTCTCGCATTGCCGCTGATGTTCATCAGTGCGAATGCGTTGGCTTTCGAAGTCGGGGTGCATGCGCATTTTCGCTGGTATCCCAACGATCCGGATAAATATTTGGAGCTGATCAAGCGATACGGTTTCACGTCGTATCGTGCGGATTTTCCCTGGAGCGGGTTGGAACAGCAAAAAGGGCAGTATGTCATAACCGGCAATATGCAAAAGGCTGACCAAGCGTTTAACGATGCTCAGGCGAAATTCGGTCTGAATGGGTTATTAGTATTGGCGTACGGTAACAAGCTTTACGATCCATCGGGTTATCCAACCACCCCTGAGGCCATTCAGGCATTCGCCAATTATGCGTATTGGACAGCGTCTAAATACAAGGGCAAGATCAAGTATTACGAGATCTGGAACGAATGGACGAATGCCACTGCAATTAAGCCAAAGCCGCGGACGCCTCCGCCGCCGGAAGTTTTCGTCGCGCTGGTGAAAGCAACGGCGGCTGCGGTGAGAAAAGCCGATCCCAACGCAATTGTCATTACGGGAACGGCTAACCCAACAGGCACTCGCGATCCTTCCTGGGTTGATAACATCGTTAAACTCGGCGTGTTGAATTACGTTGATGGCTTCTCTATCCACCCTTACTCGTATGGCAACGATAATTACGCTATACGGGCCCCTGAGGGGAACCTCGGCGTCGTGGATAAATTTGAGGCCCGGCTTGCAAAGGCAGCAGGTAAGACGGTGCCGATTTATATCACGGAAATTGGCGTGCCAACCTATGACGGTAAAGGCGGGTTATCAAAAGATGTGGCCGCGCAATATGTGGTGAAATATACCTTCCTGGCCAAATCGCGTCCCTTTATTAAGGGGATATGGTGGTACGATTTGCTCGATGATGGCGACAACCCGAAAATCAACGAACATCGATTTGGGTTGCTGACGCGGAACGGCCAACCGAAGCCGTCGATGCTGGCTTTAAGTCAGGTGGCAGATGTTGCGCGATCCTATTCCGTCGAAAAATATCAAGTGCTGCCGGGCGGGAAAATCTCCATAGCCCTGAAAGGCAATAATCAGCATGCGATGCTTTTCTGGCAGGAAAAACCGGTGAGCCAACCTGCAAGCGGCATTTCTTCAAGCCTGCGCAGTTTTATGTCTGCTGAAGCTCCGCAAAACCAAAGTGCCACACCGCTCAAAGAGGTTCAGGGGAATACGGCCGCACCCGATGGTGATGTACCGGTAATGATGCGCTCCAGTGCCCCTATAGCATCGCCTTGGTAGGCTATCGAGAGCGCCGTACGCGCCGTGAATAAAAAACCGCAAGCTTAATAAGCTTGCGGTTTTTTTTTATCCAGGATTAAGCGACGCGCTTCTTCATCACTCGCCGACATTGACGCCAATAAAAAGCCAGCCGGCATAGCCGGCTGGCATCAGTACACGTATTGCATTTCCCCTCGCGGCGCTGAATAAAAATCAGCTCGCTCGGTGATGGCGCTACGCTTACGCGTAGTGCAGCGTATCCACCAATTGCTGGTGGTTCTGCCCGGTCAGGTATACCACGGTATCGTTGAGATCCAGCGTATGGTTATCGTTGTTGTCGATAATCACATAAGAGCTGGCAGTATTACCGCCACCGCTGAATACTACGGATGCCACACCCACTTTCGACGTCAGCGAGTTGCTGCTGTCCAGACCGAGAATGCCGCCCAGCAGGCCGATAACGCCGTTGGTCAAACCGCCCACCAGAGTCCCCAACAGCGCATCCAGTGTGTCTGCGGAACGGGTGCCGTAGTCCGCGACCGCCGTGCCGGTGGCGTCATTGGAGATAGTCAGGCCGCCATGGTTAACATCGACAATCTTGTCTTTGAGGCTGCTAAAGTCCTTGATGGTCACACCCGCCTGGGTGTTACTCGCCTTGATGTCATAGGTGTTGGCACCTGCGCCACCGGTCAGCGTGGTGTTGCCAATCACGCCCAGGGTATCGGCAGCACTGGAACCTTCTACGGTCATTTGGTAACCGTTCAGGCCCAACGCCGTCAACACCGGCGCCAACAGGTTGGTGGTAATGACGCTCAGCGGCAGAATGTTCAGCAACTGAATGATGATACCGTCACCGGTACCGCCATGGCTGGAGTCGAGATTCAGACCCGCGGTGTTGGTGGACGCATTGATATCACGCACGTTGCTGAAACCGCTGCCCAGCGTCAGATCCAGCGCGTGGTCACCGGTCACGTTGATGGTCTGAACCTGCGCATTGGTGCCGGCCAAGGACAGAATGTTATCGAAGTTGCCGGTACCACCTGAGGCCACGTTCACCGTGCTCAGCGCGGTACCCAACAGGGCGCTGCTGCTGCTGTTGAGGGTGATGGCGCCGGCATTCACGTTGGCAGAGCTCACAGCATCGAAGTTGATGTTGAAGTGATCGGTGGCGTTCTGCACGAAGGTGAAATTCAGCGTACTGGCGGAGGTCGCGTCCCCTTTCACTTCCAGCTGCGCGGCGTTGCCGCCGGCGGCGTTGATGACGTTGACGTTAGCCAGACCGGAGATCACAAATCCTTGCGTGCCCAGATTAGTGGTCGCCGCGTTCTGCGTAATCGTGCCGCCGGTAGTGCCTTCAACCGTAGATGTACCGTTGGTCAGCCCAAAGTCAAAGGTGTTGGTTGGCGTAGTCACGCTGGTGGTGGTCGGTGAACCAATCAGCGGTGTCGTAATCAGCGTACCAACGGACTTGCCGATGTAGCCGGTCAGGTCGATCTTCTCGAAATTCGAGAAGTTATTGGCGTTGCTGGTCACTGTGCTGGTGCGAACGCCCAGGGCGTTCTGGTTGGTCACCACGGTTTTGGTAATGAAGTTGGCGGAGATGGAGTCCGTACCCGCGCCGCCGTCAGCCTTAACCGTGTTGGCCACGCTGTTCGCACCGCCCGAAACCCCGTTCCCAGCCCAGTGCAGGCTGTCGTTGCCGGCGCCAAGGTTAAACTGCGCCGTGCCGGCCGCAATGTTTGCCGCCGATGTGACGACTACGTCATCCGCACCCGAACTGGCATTCAGGATGACGTTGCCGTTATTGACGGTGATATCTACGCCTGGATTAACGCCGTTGTCAGACAGGTTGACCGTTGCTGCGCTGGTGCCGTTAATGGTCAGATTCGCCAGATGGTCGGCGAACTTCAGGTTCACGATGCTGGCGGCATTGGCGTTCAGTTGCACATCCGTCAACACTGCCGTTTCGGCATTGCTAATTTGGTGAGATGCGCCGGTGTTGACGGTGCCCGTCGCGTTGCCGCCGGCGGCCGTTGCCGTCAGAGACGCAGCGGTTTTGTACAGCAGGCTGGTACCGATATCGTATTCGAAGCCATGCTGCTGAGTGACGGTGGCACTGTCAGTGGCGATGGAGTTGCGCAGGTCGTTGATAATGGCCTGCGTGATGGTCGTTTTGCTCCCCAGCGCACCATAGCTGGCTAATTGCGCAGCGGTGGCGGCGGTGCCATGCACCAGGGTAAAGATATGCTGAACAAAATCATCGCCAGTCAATTGAGCGCCTTTCTTTTGCGACTCTGCGGAATTGATCAGGGTAGTGATGACTTGTGCATAAGTCTTACCGGCAAACAGTTCTTTGCTCCAGGTGTCCAGCCCGCTGGCATCGACGCCACGGCCCGGTATTGCCAGGAAGGCGGCTGCGACTTGTTCTTGATAGTTCAGGGCCGGCAGTTCACCCGGTTGCCACACGTGCGTCGCCGCCTGGAAGTGTTGTTGGGCCGTGGTATCGCCGGCGGCAACGGTGCCCTTCAGTGCTGCGATCACTTGAGCGACGACATCGCCGCGAGTCGAACCGCCACTCAGCAAGGCAAGATAGCTGCTGCTTTCGGCCGAGGTCGGTGCGCGTTCATAGCTATTTTGGAAGATGGCATTGATGAAATCGCTATCGCTTAACGTTTTCAGCGGGCTGTTGTTCACAAAGGTTTGTGCGACTGCCGCCAGCGTTTTGCCGCCCTGCGCCAATACGGTTCCCCAGTAGGTAATGCCGTCCTGAGTTTGCGTTAAGCCCACGACATGGAAAACACCCTGGACGTCAGCTGCGCCGGCCGACGATGCGGCGGTTGCGACTGGGAACAGGGTTTTTTCGACTTGGGCTTCGAAATTGCTCTGTGCTGTCAGCAGCGTTGAATCAAAACCGCTGTAGCTGAGTACGTCGTTAATCACCTTGGCGACGACGGATGCCGTGGTGGGGTTGCCCGCTAAAAGATCGGCGAGCACGCTGCTGCTAGGGGCGCTGCCGTTCACTGCGGTGTATATTTTGGTTACGATCTGAGAAGCCGTCAGACCGTTCAGGCTTGCGGTGCCTGCAATGAATTTTTGCGCAACTTGTTCCAGAGAAAGTGCAGAAGTTTCAATTTTCTGCGAGTAGTAATCTAACGCCGCGGTGTCAATATTCTTTCCAGAGATTGCAAGGAAAAAAGCAGCCGCTTTTTGCTGTGCTACTAATGTGGCCATACGTTACCCCTTTGGATGTACCCATTTTCTACGGACATAAGAAAGATGTGACCGGCCCCCCATAGCCGTGCCAGGAAGAGGTTTGGTCAGATTTTTTAGTATTAAATCTTGTAAAAACAACGGCATATAAAAATGACACACTAATGCCAATTGTTGCTTTCACGATTTAATCAAAGGAGCTGATGAGATTTTTGTCAAGGTTATAGGATTTTTTTTATTTTTTTGATTTTTGCTTTTCTATAACCAATTGTGATCTCAATTAATCCTGTAGGTTTGCTGTGTAAAATTAATGTTTTTATGTCTAAGATAATCACCTTTGGCTTTTTAACATTGGGGATTATTAGATTTCTAATGATTTAACTGGCGTGGCATCGGGAATGGCCTCGTTGATGCACGGCGGATGCGATGTGATGCCATATTCGTTTAGCCTTTGCTAACTTTTTGCTTTGTATTGTTTTTTTTTGTTCTTTTTGGCACATGTTTTTTTCATCTGCCAGCCTTGCTGGAATTCCATATATGTATCTATAGTTAATGAAAAAGCATCTGCAGTCTTGAGCATGTTTGGGGCTTTTTTTGTGAGGTTAATCTCATAAATATCAATGCGGATTGGACTGACAGTGCACATGATGTAAGGGCAGAAAGTGAATCAATTTATACCGCGCAATGAAATTGCGGATGTTATACGGACTCGCAGTAAGGTTTTTTGGACCGTTGGCATATTTACCGCATTTATTAATTTATTAATGCTAGTTCCTTCTATCTATATGCTCCAGGTTTACGACCGGGTGCTTCCTTCGCGTAATGAAATCACGCTGTTGATGCTGACGCTGATCATGTTGGGCATGTTCGGCATGATGTCGCTGTTGGAATACGTGCGCAGCATGGTGGTGATCCGTATCGGCAGTCAGCTGGATATGCGTCTCAACACGCGAGTCTACACTGCGGCCTACGAGGCGAATCTGAAAAACGGTTCTTCCGACGCCGGCCAGATGCTGAGCGACTTGACCAATCTGCGCCAATTCCTCACCGGCAGCGCGCTGTTCGCCTTCTTTGATGCGCCGTGGTTTCCGATCTATCTGTTGGTGATATTCCTGTTTAATCCTTGGTTGGGGCTTTTCGCCCTGGTCGGTGCGCTGTTGCTGATCGCATTGGCGGTGATCAACGAAATGGTGTCGAAAAAGCCGCTGGCGGAGGCCAGCAAGCTGTCGATTATGTCCGGTACGCTGGCCAGCACCAATCTGCGAAATGCCGAAGTGATCGAGGCTTTGGGGATGTTGCCTAACCTGAAACGCCGGTGGTTCGGTCTGCACCAGCGGTTTTTGAACAGTCAGCGCATCGCCAGCGAACGCGCATCGCGGGTCACATCGATCACCAAGTTTGTGCGCATGTCGCTGCAATCGCTGGTGCTGGGGCTGGGGGGCTGGCTGGCGATCGATGGGCACATCACGCCCGGTATGATGATCGCCGGCTCCATTCTGATGGGGCGAACGCTGGCGCCGATTGAGCAGGTTATTAACGTCTGGAAGAGCTACAGCGCGGCAAAGCTTTCTTATGGCCGGTTGGTCAAGCTGCTGGAAACGCACCCGCAACGTGGCACCGGTATGTCCTTGCCGCGTCCGGAAGGGGTACTCGCAGTAGAAGGCGTCACCGCCACGCCGCCGGGCTCCAAAGGCGATGCGGTATTGCATAACGTGACTTTTGCCATCCAGCCCGGTGACGTGCTGGGGATCATTGGCCCGAGCGCGTCGGGGAAATCGACGCTGGCGCGTTTGCTGGTCGGCATTTGGCCGGTCAGTGAAGGGATTGTTCGGTTGGATAATGCCGACATCTATCAGTGGAACAAGGATGAATTGGGGCCGTATATCGGCTATCTGCCGCAGGACATTGAGCTGTTTGCCGGGACTATCGCCGAGAATATCGCTCGCTTTAACGATATCGATTCAGAGAAAGTCATTGAAGCCGCTAAGCTGGCCGGTGTGCACGAACTGATCCTGCGTTTCCCTAACGGCTACGATTCGGTGCTCGGCAACGGTGGCGCTGGGTTGTCCGGTGGACAGAAACAGCGTATCGGCCTGGCGCGCGCATTGTACGGCGACCCTTCGCTGGTGGTATTGGATGAGCCTAACTCCAATCTGGATGATGCGGGCGAGAAAGCGTTGAACCAGGCCATTATGTTCCTCAAGCAACGTAATAAAACGGTGGTTCTGATTACCCATCGCACCAATTTGCTGTCGATGACCAGCAAGTTGTTGCTGTTGGTGAATGGCAACGTCAACGCGTTCGGCCCGACTCAACAAGTGCTTCAGGCGTTGGCCAATGCGCAAAAAGCGCAGACGCAACAGCCTCAGCAAGCGGTGAGGGCGGTAAATTCTGAGCCGGATGAAGGCAACATCCCAAAAACGCAAATTAATTAAGCCGTGAATTGCCTGATGGCTTCATTGCCGTCCGCAGTGTAAAGGAGTTGGTATGTCGACGCATATTGGCGAGCCGCAAGACTCGTATATTGAAGAGATCCCGCAGGATGAACGGCGGTTTACCCGGATGGGCTGGCTGGTAGTGGGAATTGGTCTGTTCGGATTTTTGGCCTGGGCAGCGTTCGCGCCTCTGGATAAAGGGGTGGCATCACCGGGATCGGTAACCGTTTCCGGCAACCGCAAAACGGTGCAGGCCCCGGCCAGCGGCATCATCAAGAATATCGCGGTGAAAGACGGCGACAAGGTGAAAGCCGGTGAGGTTCTGGTGCAATTGAGCCAGGTGCAGGCGCAGGCTCAGGTTGATTCGCTGCGCGATCAGTACTACACCACGCTGGCCACCGAAGGGCGTTTACTGGCTGAACGCGATGGTCTGAGCAAGGTCACTTTTTCCCCTGTTTTCACCCAGGTTAAGGATCAGCCGCGCGTGGCCGAAATCATCGCGTTGCAAACGCAGCTGTTCGCCTCTCGCCGCCAGGGGCTGCAAAGTGAAATTGACGGTTATAAGCAGTCGATGGATGGGATCCGCTTCCAGTTGAAAGGCCTGCAGGATTCGCGCGCCAACAAGCAGATCCAACTTTCCAGCCTGCGTGAGCAGATGAACAGCATGAAGCAACTGGCGGCGGACGGTTATTTGCCGCGCAATCGTTATCTGGAAGTCCAGCGCCAGTTCGCTGAGGTGAACAGCAGCATCGATGAAACCATCGGGCGGATTGGTCAATTGCAAAAGCAGCTGCAGGAATCTCAGCAGCGCATCGATCAACGCTTCGCAGACTATCAGCGCGAAGTCAGGACGCAACTGGCGCAAACCCAAATGGACGCCAGCGAGTTCCGCAACAAGCTGCAAATGGCCGACTTCGATCTGGGCAACACCGCCATCATCTCACCGGTGGATGGCACCGTGGTCGGATTGAATATTTTCACTCAGGGGGGCGTCGTGGGAGCGGGTGACCACCTGATGGACGTTGTGCCCAGCCAGGCGACGCTGGTGGTGGATTCTCGCCTGAAAGTCGATTTGATCGACAAGGTGTACAACGGGTTGCCGGTGGATCTGATGTTTACCGCCTTCAACCAAAACAAAACCCCGAAAATTCCGGGGACGGTCACGTTGGTTTCCGCCGACCGCCTGGTCGACAAATCCAATGGAGAACCTTACTACCAGATGCAGGTCACGGTCTCGCCGGAGGGCATGAAGATGCTCAGTGGCGAGGACATCAAGCCGGGGATGCCGGTCGAGGTGTTCGTGAAAACGGGCTCGCGCTCGCTGCTGAGCTATCTGTTTAAACCTATTTTGGATCGCGCTCATACTTCATTAACCGAGGAATAATTTTGATTCAATCAAAACGACAGGCTGCCGGTCTGGTTATCGGCACCCTTTTGTTTGCGATATCTGCGCCGGTTTATTCGATAGGGATTTTAGACGCATATTCGCTGGCATTAGAAAAGGACCCGACCTTCCGGGCGGCTATAAAAGAGAAAGAAGCGGGAGATGAGAACGAAAACATCGGTAGGGCGGGGCTGCTGCCGAAGGTGTCGTTGAACTATCAGAATTCACCGCGCAATTGGCAGACGCAAAAATATCCGCAGAGCGACTTTTTCGGCAATGTTTCGGAGGTCACCCGGCGGCAGCAATATCGCAGTTATTCCAGTTCGATCACGCTGACGCAGCCGCTGTTCGACTATGAAGCGTACGCGCGCTACAAAGCCGGCGTGGCGCAGACGATGATGTCGGACGAGCGCTATCGCGGCAAATTGCTGGATCTTGCGGTTAGGGTGATTAACGCCTATGTCGAAGTGGCCTATTCCAAGGATCAAATCGCGTTGGCCGAAGCGCAAAAGGCGGCTTACAAGGAACAGTTGACCTTGAACGATCGCCTGATGAGCGCCGGTGAAGGCACCATTACCGACGTATCCGAAACCCAGGCGCGCTACAGCCTGGCCGAAGCGCAGGTAATCGAAGCGCGCGATGCGCTGGACGCCGCCCAGCGCGAATTGGAAGTGATTATCGGCATGCCGCTGAACCAACTGGATGAATTGCAGGTTTTGCGTCCGGGCAAGTTTAAGGTGGCGCCGCTGATCCCGTCCAAGTTCGAAGAGTGGCAAAAGATCGCGCTGGAGAACAACCCGGTGTTGGCCGCGTCGCGTCATGGCGTGGACGCCGCCAAGTATGATGTCGAAAGGAATCGTGCGGGCTTTATGCCTCAGGTTCAGCTGTATGCTTCGCATTCGGAAAACGACTCCAGCAGCGATAATACGGTTAACCAGAAATACCGTACCGACAGCATCGGCGTGCAGGTCAGCATGCCTATTTATTCCGGCGGCGGCGTTTCGGCGTCGACCCGGCAGGCGGCGGCGCGCTATGGCCAGGCGATGTATGAAATGGATGCACAGACGGGCACCACGCTCAACGATCTGCGCAAGCAATACAATTTGTGCATCAGCAGCCGCGCCAAGGTGGCGGCCTATGAGTTGGCGGTACAATCGGCTACGACACAGGTGACGGCGACTCGGCAGAGCGTACTGGCCGGGCAACGCGTCAACGTCGATGTGCTCAACGCCGAACAGCAGCTCTATAGCGCCCAGCGCGATCTGGCTTCCGCCAAGTACGCCTACATCAAATCATGGATCACCTTGCTGAGCGATTCCGGTACGTTGGATGAAAAAGATGTTATGCGGGTCGCGCAGTATTTTGCCCGCAGTCGCTAGTCCGGTTTTGCGATGAGGCGAGTATTTATCTGAAAGGGAGCAGCGTTAAGCTGCTCTTTTTGTTTTGTTGCGTTATGTTATCGGTCGGTGGCCGCAGGCCTGATTTTCGTTCGTTTGCCAGAGGGGCGATGGCACTGTATCAACCGGTTGTATTCAATCGCTGCCTCCGGCGCAGTTAAGCTGTGTGATAACGCAGAGAGCGCGGCGTGCTAGCGGTTTTAATCCGTGTTTTTCAGCACGCAGTGATGGCTGAGTTCGGCCTGAACGGCTCTCAGGTGCCAGACTCATGACGCGACGAGAGAGAGCGACCGTTGCCGTTTATGGTGCTTTACGGTCGATGAGCCGTAAACCTTTGATGATCGAAAAGGATGCGTGATTCTACGTTTTATTTAAAATAAGCCTATGGCTTTAGACGGCTGTTTTTCTTGAGCGCGTTGGGCGCGAGTGAGGGGTTTGTATGGCGGTTTTAGTTACTGGCGGAGCCGGCTACATCGGTTCACATACAGTGTTGATGCTGTTGGAGCGCGGTGAAGAGGTGGTGGTATTGGACAATCTGTCGAACTCGTCAGCGGAGTCTTTACACCGCGTAGAGAAACTGACGGGAAAAGCCGCCGTGTTTTACCAAGGTGATGTTCAGGATGCGGAATGCTTGCATCGCATCTTTGAAGCGCACTCGATTACCGGCGTGATCCACTTCGCCGGTCTTAAGGCAGTAGGGGAATCTACGCGTAAGCCGCTGGAATACTACCAGAATAATGTCACCGGAACGTTGGTGTTACTGGACGCTATGCGCCGCGCCGGCGTGTATGCGTTTATCTTTAGTTCGTCCGCTACCGTTTATGGTGCCCATTCACCGGTGCCTTATGTCGAGACGACACCGATCGGCGGCACGACAAGCCCTTATGGCACGTCGAAGCTGATGGTGGAGCAGATCCTGCAAGATGTCGCCAAGGCTGAGCCGCAATTTTCGATTATTGCCTTGCGCTACTTTAATCCGGTAGGCGCCCATGAGTCGGGGTTGATCGGTGAGGATCCTAACGGTATTCCCAATAACCTGTTGCCCTACATCTCGCAGGTGGCCATCGGCAAACTGGAAAAGCTGGGTATTTTCGGCGGAGATTATCCGACGACCGATGGGACGGGAGAGCGCGACTACATCCATGTCATGGATCTGGCCGAAGGCCACCTGAAAGCGATGGATCATCTGCCGAAGCTCCGCGGATTTAAGGCCTATAACCTTGGGGCTGGTGTAGGGCACTCGGTACTGGCGATGGTGCAGGCATTCGAAAAAGCGTCGGGGGTCACGATCCCTTACCAAATATTACCGCGTCGCGAAGGCGATCTGCCTGCCTTCTGGGCGAACGCCGATCTGGCTTATCAGGAGCTGGGGTGGAAAGTGAGTCGGGGTATCGATGACATGATGCGCGATACCTGGAACTGGCAGAAGAAAAACCCTAAAGGGTACCGTGACTGATTGTCTTCGGTATCACGACCTGAATGATGCCGACCGGCATCATTCAGGTTTGGCTTGACATCACCGAGTTTGAGGAATCTCCAGCAATTCCAATAGGCGATTATTGACTTTGTCTGCGTCAAATTTTTCTTGGGCCAATTGATAACTGGCAAGTCCCATATCCGTTATCTTTTGTGGGTTTTCGATCAATTCGCACATCTTTTCCGCTAGCTCAGCATGTGACCAGCGTTTGACTAAATAACCGTTAACGCCTTGAACTACTGTTTCCCGACAACCCGGCACATCCGTGCTTAAAACGGCACGTCCCATGGCCATTGCTTCCTGAGTACTACGCGGGATCCCTTCGCGATAGTAGGAAGGTAAAACGAAAACGCTGGACTTCGCAATCCATTCCGCCACGTTTGAAACATGGCCTGGGGCGATGATGATATCGTCTTCAATTAAATTATTCAGGCATTTTACTGTTAAGCTACCTGGGTTTTGCGTATCTATCGCGCCTAACATATAGAAGCGAGTTTCTGGGTATTTAGCTTTAACTATTTTTGCGGCGGCGACGTATTCGTGAACCCCTTTTTCGGCCAACAAACGGGCGATAAAGATGAAGGAAACGGGGGACGTCGGAGGGGGCGTGAAAGGATAGTCAGCCAGATTCAAACCGATACCGCCTAAGACATGTGCCTGCTTGACGTTGATTTTGCAGTTAACCAGCAGATCATGACGATCGTCAGGATTCAGAAGAATGAGCGCATCAAGGCTTGGGAAGATACAACGGTAGAGCATGACCTGAATCTTTTTTAAAAGCCTTACTTTCCTGCTCACACCTTGCGGCTGTTCAGTAAATAGGTAGCCCAAGCCTTCCAGCATCGCGTAACGTTTTTTAACGCCCGCCATGACTGCCGCCAAAGTGCCAAAGATGCTGGGTTTAGAAAAATAGGAAAAAACCAGGTCGGGAGCTAAACGCTTTAACTGTTTGCTAAGCGCATAGGTATCCAGGAAATCTTTTAGCGGATTGAGGCCTGTCCGGCTGAATTTATAGTCAACCGGTATCGCTCCCAGATTTGTAACCTGCATGCGGGTGTTGTCATCATAATCCAGAGCCAGGGCGTAAACCGTATGCCCCTGCTGGTGCAATGACTTTATCAGATCGGCTCTAAAGCCAACCACACAATTTGCTGCTGTACCTATTAGTGCTATTTTCATAAAAACCTTATCAATATACCGCCAAAGCCATTAATTATTGTTTTTTAGCTCTGTATAAATACATTCCCACTGTGTAACTATTTCATCTAAAGCGTATTTTTCTTTGACACGACGTCGAGCATGCTGACCTAAATGTCGCCTATCTTGCAAGGACATCCTTTCTATCGAAGCCATGGCATTGGCGAGCGCTTCAGGGTCTTTGATCGGAACCAGCAAACCATTCTCGCCCGTATTGCCGATGATTTCTCCGGGGCCGCCGCTATTGGTGACGACGACAGGAAGTTCAGAAGCCATCGCTTCAGCGACGACCAAGCCATATCCTTCCCATTCCGATGACAAGACAAAACCATCGACCTGGCGATACAGTTGCTCAATATCATTACGAACGCCAAGAAATTCAATGCGTTTTTCCAATCCAGCCTGCTCAACCTGTCGTTGTAAAGTTTCAAACAATGGGCCTTGGCCGGCGATCAGTAGTTGGCTGTCTGAGAGTTTGCCAAAGGCCGCAATCAGCGTCGGGTAATCTTTCTGTTCGACCAGACGCCCGACGGCCAACCAGCGGAAAGGGCGCTCTAAAGAGGCGCTGTGTTCTTTCCCTGGGCTGAACCTGGCAGTATCAATTCCATTGGGAATGGTACGAGTATTGCGTGCCTTGAAAACGCGTTCGCCAATAAACCGGCGTGTGGCCGCTTCGCTGATCGTTGTGTTCAACTGGCTGAGCGGGTTGGTCAGGCGATATGCCCAATCGCGAATTTTTCCGCCTTCATGAGTGTTGTGCGCCGTGCAAACTAATTTCAAAGAAGGCGTGAACAACCGCACCAGGCGAGCCAACAGGTTCGCGTGCACCATATGGCTGTGTACGACATCCGGCCGATTGCGCAACAGTTCCTTGCGCAAGCGGAGCAGTGCGAGCGGCAAGTCTTTACCTGAACGCATGCCCAGATCGTGGAGTGGGACGCCGGCGGTGGCCAATCGATCGACAAATACTGCAGATGTCGGTGGTATCAATGAGATCAGGCGCACTTGATGGCCGCGCTCGGCCAATTTCTCGAGCAGCGTGACAACTTGATATTCGGCGCCGCCGATCTCAAGACCGGTGATCACGTAGTCTATACGCATCGCTGTTTTACCCTTGGCGCTGACGATAAGAAATGAATAACTTCTTGATCAGAGAATGCGGTAACCAACTGATCGTCCATAAAGCCATTTTTAACTTGTCGCCGAGCGGAGCATTTTTTAACGATTGGCGTGCCGTCGCACACTGTCGGTTAAGCAAGCTATAGGTAATATGCGCCAAACGTATCCGGCGAAACTCCTCGGGATGATCGCGCTGCAGCCGCTCGCCGAAATCGGCCAGCGCCATTTCAGCCAGTTGCTGGTGGTAGGCGGCCTTGCTGATTTGCGATGAAAAATGCGTCAAGCGCACTGTGGCATCGTTGGAAACCCGAACCAACGGCCGATCATACGAAGGAATACCGAATTTCTCCGCAACTTTCCACCACAGCAGGTGTTCGCCACCGGCGCGATTTTCAGGATAGCGTAAGCCGGTACCTAAAAATTGTTCACGATCAAAAACGGGCGTGAAATCGCCGGTAATGGTTTTGTTCACGTAGTCATCGAAAGTGATCAGACGAAATTCTTCTTTCTGATTTTTCTTGCTGACGGCAAATTGATACACCGGATACATCGACGTTTCAGGTTCGGGTAGACGTGCGGCCAAATACTCAGCCGTACCGGGTTCGAGCGTATCGTCATCGTCAAGCATCAAGACCCAGGGGGAGCTAGCCAACGCTAAGCCTTGCATGCGAGCGGGACCAGGGCCGCCGTTGACGGGCATGCGATGAAAGATCAGGTCGTCTATAGCAAGTTCCGGCTGCGCTGTCGTGGACGCGTCGTCAACCACTATGATTTGTATCTTGTTGTGCCTACTCCTTTCGGTCACAACGGAATCCACTGCGCGCGCGAGCAGATCTGGGCGGTTATAGGTAGTTATAACCACGCTTAGGGCAAAGTTACTCAAACTGGCTTCCTTCACAATCGAGAATAAAGCAATGACTCATGACTATCCTGTTACTGTCGGTGCCGCAATCGGGCAAGTGTAGGTGTTTGTGGCGCGACACCTGACGGTTTTCGACAGAATAAAAAAAGCAATAAGGAAAACATGGTTATCTCTGCAACCAAGAAGGCGATAGTCATGCCTAATCCGCCTAATGTGGGAACCAGGAGGAAGGCAAGCAGGCAGATTATCGCTATATTGATCATCATGACCCGGCTGGCAACTTGCTCTTTACCGCCAGGTATAAACCACAATATGGCCAACGCCATGCTGCAAATGCGTAAAGGGACAACCCATACCAAAATGCTTAATAGCTCAATGGCATCCTGATAGCCGGGGCCGAAGATGGTATTCACCAGCCAACCGGCTAGCCAAACGGTCAGCAGAGCGAAGGCGATCGTTACGGTGAACAACGCTCCCAGCGCGAGGGTAACAACCCGTTTTGCGGTATGCGTCGAGTCGGATTGCAGTCTGACCAGATGGGGAAACGCAGCATTCAGAACGGGGGCTGCTAAACCGCTCGCAGCTCGAACCAGTTTTTCGGCGGGCACAAAGGCGCCAACCGTACGAGCTCCGCCCAATAATCCCAGTAGTGTAGACGCGATCGACCCCATGATGCTTTGAGCCCCTTTGTATAAAAAGAGTTCCCAGCTTTCACGCAGAACGGTAACGGCACCGCGAAAGCTGATGCGACCTAAACCAGTGGAGCGCATCATCAGCAAGGTTGGAAGTAGGGTGTTAATGATGCCCACAGTGGCTTGAATCATGAGTACACGTTGAGCGTGTTGTGGTGAGGACACCAGCAAAATGGTAAATAAAAGCCCCGTGCTGCGTAAGCCTAAATCCAGCAATGCCGGCAAAACCAGTTTTTCGATCCCGACGTAGTACCATAGCGGTGTAAAACCGAACGCCAGAATGAATAGCGATATCCACACGAACCAATGATGAGGGATCGTCGTGGCACCGGAGCCTGTCAGGATCAGGACGGCTACGGCGACACCAACGGCCATACTGAGCAGCAGTTTGGCAAACAACACATTGCTTACCAACTGAGCCAGCTGTTGCTTGTTTTCTCTGATCTTGACAACGGCACGCGCGGCGCTGAAATTGAAGCCGAATTCAACAAATACCGAGGCTGTCAGAGCGATGCCTAGCGCATAAAGCACTTGCCCGTAGTTTTGTTGGCCTAGAGCGCGAGCCAGTACGGGCAATTCGATAAGCGGAATGAACAACCCGCCTATTTGTGCCAGCATTAACCAAAAGGTATTAGTCGCGACGCGGGACATGGCATATCACAATAGAAATTGCGGTTAAAACGATGGCCCATTCGGTTAACTCATTGCTGAGGGGGTGGAAACATCCCATGAACAAGAACAGAGCCAGCACCGATAAGGGACTCAACATAGACTCGAAGCGTTCGACAAAAAGCTCCCGCTTTTCGAAGACGAATTTCAGACCGTAATAGAGAGGAGTCAAAATAAACAGCAGGTAGCCGATGAACGATAAAACGCCCTCATCAGCCAATAACTGAAGATAGGTCATGTGAATCACGCTGTCGGCGCCAAAATCATCGACCCGAGTGCTGCCAAAACCGCCTCCCCAAGGGAATTTATCTACGGTTTGCTGCCACCCGGTGTGCAGCATTTGCAAACGTATACTGTTGTCGCCTTTGACCAAACGGTCTGCCGTCGTTTCTTTTGGCGCGGCCAAAGTTTCTTCGAGAGTATGACTAATACTGAGGTTGGCCGTATCGGCATGATTGCTCGTGCGCTTCTCCATCAATTGAACAAGCAGTTTGTCATAATCTCCTGAAACCCAGCCCAAGAGTACGGGCTGAATAAGTGAGAACGACAGCAAGGTCACGACTATCAGGCTAAGATGACCGCGCACAGGCTGGGTTTGCACGCGAGCAAAGAAGGCAATCATTGCCAAGGCTCCCCATACTAACGCCAGCCACAGCATAGAGGTACGGCTACCGTCAAGCGCCATGACCAGCACTGCGCCGAATGCTAACAGCACATTGATAAAATTGGTTTTTTTTAAGCAGCGCCAAACAGCAAAAGGCCATACAAAGGCGCCGATTTTCCAAATGACACCGGGCCAACTGGCGAGCCACCCCATGCGTCCATCGCCTAAAATCACCATCGCGTCAAGTTGGCGGAAGAGCGCCAAAAGTATCAGCGGCACCAATGAAATGACGAGTGTGATGCTAAGCGCTTTTTCAAGCAAAGCGGATGAGAGCGGGGAAATTAGCAACAGGCAGAGAAGTGCAAACATGAAAGCGACGTATTTCGCCAACGTATACAGCCCTGTGCCGTGATTCATCACCGCCGCTATAGCTATGCCTGCCATAAACAGCAGCCAGCCTATCATCATGGGCTTGTAGTTGCGCAGGTTGCGCAGTCGTGCGCGAACCGTTTGCGCCGGCGAAAGAGGTGAGGCCATCAATGAGGTGGCAGCCGCAGCGGACAGCAACATCAACTGGATGAGCCAATTAAAATTGCCGCCAATATAAATCTTAATCGTTCCCAACATTGAGAACACGATGAAAATAATAGAGAAAATGCAGGAAAGTACGCGCACTTTTGACCCCAACTGTGATTTAACTGCGAGATTGTACAGGATCCGTGCTCGTCATCAATAAACCTTCACCTTTAACACGCAATCTTCCTGCATTTTTTTAGTGACTTCAGTCGCTGTGCTTGACTGTTTTAGCAGCATTCTTTGTCAACCGTCTATCGCACCAATCACTACCCACACGAGGCAATCCTGAGTTAACATGTGTGCCACATCACAAAACCTGCTGGCCGACGTTGCCTGCAGGGTCATCCTCAGACAGGAGTTCCTAAATGTCCAAGCAACAAATCGGCGTTGTCGGCATGGCGGTAATGGGCCGCAACCTCGCGCTGAACATCGAGAGCCGTGGTTACACCGTTTCCATTTTCAACCGTTCTGGCGACAAAACTGACGAAGTGATCGCTGAGAACCCGGGCAAAAACCTGGCGCCGTATTACACCGTTGAAGAGTTTGTCGAATCGCTGGAAAAACCGCGCCGCATCCTGCTGATGGTGAAAGCGGGCGAAGCAACGGATAAAACCATTGCCTCGCTGACTCCGCACCTGGACAAGGGCGATATCTTGATCGACGGCGGCAACACCTACTATCAGGACACCATCCGCCGTAACCGCGAACTGTCCGACCAGGGCTTCAATTTCATCGGTACCGGCGTTTCCGGCGGTGAAGAGGGCGCGCTGAAAGGGCCTTCCATCATGCCTGGCGGCCAGAAAGAAGCTTATGAGCTGGTGGCGCCGATCCTGGAGAAAATCGCTGCGGTTGCGGAAGGCGAGCCTTGCGTGACCTACATTGGCGCAGACGGTGCCGGCCACTATGTGAAGATGGTGCACAACGGCATCGAATACGGCGACATGCAGCTGATTGCCGAAGCCTATTCTCTGCTGAAACAGGCGCTGAATCTGAGCAACGAGCAGCTGGCCGAAACCTTCGCCGAATGGAACAAGGGCGAACTGAACAGCTACCTGATCGACATCACCAAAGACATCTTCACCAAGAAAGACGAAGAGGGTAAATACCTGGTCGATGTGATCCTGGACGAAGCTGCCAACAAAGGCACCGGCAAGTGGACCAGCCAGAGCTCGCTGGATCTGGGCGAACCGCTGTCGCTGATCACCGAATCGGTGTTCGCGCGCTACCTGTCCTCGCTGAAAGATCAGCGCGTTGCCGCGTCTAAAGTGCTGACCGGCCCGAAAGTGGCGCCGTTCACCGGCGACAAAGCTGAATTCATCGAGAAAGTGCGTCGCGCGCTGTATCTGGGCAAGATCGTGTCCTACGCGCAGGGCTTCTCTCAGCTGAAAGCCGCGTCTAAAGAAAACAACTGGGATCTGCACTACGGCGAAATCGCCAAGATCTTCCGCGCCGGCTGCATCATCCGCGCCCAGTTCCTGCAGAAGATCACCGACGCTTACGCGGCGGACGCCGATATCGCCAACCTGCTGCTGGCGCCATACTTCAAGCAAATCGCCGACGAGTACCAGCAGGCGCTGCGTGACGTGGTGGCTTACGCCGTGCAGAACGGCATTCCTACGCCAACCTTCTCCGCCGCGATCGCCTACTACGACAGCTACCGTTCTGCGGTGCTGCCGGCGAACCTGATCCAGGCGCAGCGCGACTACTTTGGTGCGCACACCTATAAACGTATCGACAAGGAAGGCGTGTTCCATACCGAATGGATGGAATAATCCCGCCCGTTGAGCGATAAAAAAAGCCGCCGAGGTTAACGCCCGGCGGCTTTTTTTATTGCGCGTGATTTAACGTCACGCTTTTTTCTGATGCCTTTCGCGCAGCCGGCCGATCACCGCGCTCATATCCAAATCCTGGTCCTGCAGCAGCACCAGCAGGTGATAGATCAGGTCCGAAGCTTCGTTGGTCAGCTCTTCGCGATCGTTGACCGTGGCGGCCAGCGCGGTTTCCACGCCTTCCTCCCCGACCTTCTGCGCGATGCGCTTGGTGCCGCTGGCGTACAGGCTGGCGGTGTACGAGCTGTCCGGGCTGGCGTGCTTGCGCTCCGCCAACAGCTGTTCCAACTGATAGAGGAACGTCCAGTCGCTGGCGGCCGGGTGGAAGCAGCTGCTGTTGCCGAGGTGGCAGGTCGGGCCGATCGGGGTGGCCAATATCAGCAGCGTGTCGTTATCGCAGTCCGGCGTGATGCTGACCACCTTGAGGAAGTGGCCGGAGCTTTCACCCTTGGTCCACAGGCGCTGCTTGGTGCGCGAGAAGAAGGTGACGTTGCCGCTTTGCTCGGTGGTCGCCAGCGCTTCCGGCGTCATGTAACCCAGCATCAGCACTTCGCCGGAAACGGCGTGCTGCACGATGGCTGGCATCAGGCCGTCGGTTTTTTCCCAGTCCAGCTGGTTTCTCTGTTGTTCTGTCAGCACACGCGAATCTCCACGCCTTGTTCGACCAGGAACCTTTTCAGTTCGCCGATATTGATGATTTGTTTGTGGAACACCGATGCAGCCAGCGCACCGTCGACGTCCGCATCGCGGAACGCTTCCAGGAAGTGCGCCATGGTGCCCGCGCCGCCGGAGGCGATCAGCGGCACCTTGCAGGCCTCGCGCACCCGGCGCAGCTGCTGCAGATCGTAACCGTTGCGCACGCCGTCCTGGTTCATCATGTTCAGCACGATCTCACCGGCGCCGCGGCGCTGCACTTCCTGCACCCAGTCGAGGGTTTCCCACTGGGTGATTCGGGTGCGGCTCTCGTCGCCGGTATATTGGTTGACATGATACTTGCCGGTTTCACTGTCGAACCAGGTGTCGATGCCCACCACGATGCACTGCACGCCAAAGCGTTCAGCCAGGCGGCTAATCAGCTCAGGATCGGCCAGCGCCGGCGAGTTGATCGAAATCTTGTCGGCGCCGAAAGACAGGATCTGGCTGGCGTCCTCGGCGCTTTTAATGCCGCCGGCGACGCAGAACGGAATATCAATCACCTCCGCCACGCGCGACACCCAGCTTTTGTCCACCACCCGGCCATCGCTTGAGGCGGTGATATCGTAAAACACCAGCTCGTCCGCGCCTTCTTGCGCATAGCGCTGCGCCAGCGGCACGATGTCGCCGATGATTTCGTGGTTGCGGAACTGCACGCCTTTCACCACTTGCCCGTCTTTAACATCCAGGCACGGGATTATCCGTTTTGCCAGCATGCGATCGCCTCCTCAACGCTAAATTTACCTTCCAGCAGGGCGCGCCCCACGATCACGCCGGCAACGCCGCTGCCGCGCAGCTGGGCGATGTCGTCCAGATTGCCGATGCCGCCCGAGGCCTGGAAGGCCACCTGCGGATAACGGCGGCTGATCGCCTGATACAGCGCCACGTTGGAACCGGCCAGCGTGCCGTCGCGCGAAATATCGGTGCACAGCACGTGCTTGAGCCCGTAGGGCAGGAACTGCTCCACCACCTGTTCCAGCGTGGCGTCGGAATCTTCTTGCCAGCCGCTGATGGCCACGCGTTTTACGCCCTGTGCGTCGATGCGCACGTCCAGCGCCAGCACCAGCGCGTCGGCGCCGTAGCGCTCGAACCAGCTCTGCACCAACTGCGGTTGTTTCACCGCGGTGGAGCCGATCACCACGCGCGTGGCACCGGCCTCCAGCAGGGCGCTGACGTCTTGCTCGTTGCGGATGCCGCCGCCGACCTGCACCGGCACCTCAACCCCCGCCAGCAGTTTGCGCAGCAGCGGGATCTGGCGCGCCGCCGGATCCTTGGCGCCGGTCAAATCGACCAGGTGCAGCACCTGGGCGCCCTGTTGTTGATAGTCCTGCAGGCGCAGCAGCGGATCGTTGCCGTAGTCGCGCTGTTGGCCGTAATCGCCCTGATGCAAACGCACCACGTTGCCGTCGATCAAATCCAAAGCCGGAATAATCATGCTGCCTACATCTCCAGAAAGTTTTTCAACAGTTGCGCGCCGGCCGCTCCAGAACGTTCTGGATGAAACTGCACGCCGAAGAAATTGTCTTTTTGCACGGCGGCGGTGAAGGGCTCGCCGTAGTTCGCCTGGGCGATGGTGCTGGGGCATATCGGCATCGCATAGCTGTGTACGAAATAGAAGTAGGCGCCGTCATCGATGCCGCGGAACAGATGGTGGCCCGCCTGCGCGGACACCTGGTTCCAGCCCATGTGCGGCAGCGGCAGGCCGAAGTCGGTCATCTGCTTCACCGGCGTATCGATGAGGCCGAGCGTGGTCACACCGCCGTTCTCTTCGCTGCTGGCCGCCAGCAGCTGCATGCCGAGGCAAATGCCCAGCACCGGCTGCGTGCAGGCCCTGATCAGTTCGATCAAATCGCGCTCGCGCAGCTGATCCATCGCCGCCTGCGCGGTGCCGACGCCTGGCAGGAACAGCTTGTCGGCGCGCAGCACGATCTCCGGATCGCGGCTCACCTCCGGCTGATAGCCCAGGCGCCGCACCGCGTAGGTGACGGAGGCCAGGTTGGCGCAGCCGGTATCCAAAATCACCACGTTCATCACAGCACTCCTTTCGAACTCGGCAGGGTATTGCCCTCGACGCGGATCGCCTGGCGCAGCGTGCGGCCAAACACTTTGAACAGGCTCTCGACCCGGTGGTGGTCGTTTTTGCCCTTGGTCTTCAGGTGCAGCGTGCAGCCCATGGTGTAAGACAGCGAACGGAAGAAGTGCTCGACCATTTCGGTGCTGAGATCGCCGACGCGCTGATAGTTGAACTCGGCTTTGTACTCCAGGTGCGGGCGGCCGGAGATATCCAGCGCGCAGCGCGCCAGGCATTCGTCCATCGGTAACACGAAGCCGAAGCGGGCGATGCCGCGCTTGTCGCCCAATGCCTTGTTCAGCGCTTCACCCAGCGCCAGGCCGGTGTCTTCTACCGTGTGGTGATCGTCGATATACAGGTCGCCTTTGACGTCGATCTCCATGCGGAAGCCGCCGTGGGTGGCGATCTGATCCAGCATGTGGTCGAAGAAGCCGACGCCGGTTTTGATTTTGCTGCCGCCTTCGCGATCCAGCCACACGTTGACGTCGATCTGCGTCTCTTTGGTCACGCGGTTAACCCGCGCGTGACGGTCACGCAGGGTCAGCTGGCGCACGATCTCTTTCCAACCCAGCACGCCGCGCTGGTAACGCAGCCCCTGGATGCCCATATTTTCCGCCAGCTGCACATCGGTCGGCCGATCGCCGATCACGTAGCTGTGTGCGGTATCGAGCACGCCGGGTTCCAGGTAGCCCTTCACCAGCGCGGTTTTCGGCTTGCGGCAGTCGCAGTTGTCCGCCGGCAGGTGCGGGCAGATCAGCACATCGGTGAACTGAATGCCCTGGGAGCTGAGGATCTGCATCATCAGGTTGTGCGGCGGATCGAAGGTTTCCTGCGGGAAACTGGCGGTGCCGAGCCCATCCTGATTGGTGATCATCACCAGCTGATACCCCGCCTGTTGCAGCGCCAGCAGGGAAGGGATCACGTCTGGCTCGAGCGCCAGCTTGTCCAGGCGGTCAACCTGGAAATCTTCCGGTGGCTCGGCGATCAGCGTGCCGTCACGATCGATAAAGAGGATTTTTTGGCTCACATTGGCTCCTGGCGAGTCTGGTTGGCGCCGGGCAGGACGGACAAGGCGTCTACCACGCGTTGACATTCGTCGCGGGTGCCTATGGTGATGCGCAGGCAGCCGGACAACCCGGGCTGTTTGTTTTGGTCTCGTAAGATAATGCCCTGATCCCACAAGCTTTTAAACACATTACTTGAGGCGGTGAAGCGGGCCAGCAGGTAATTGCTGTCGCTGGCGAAAACCTGCTCGACGCAGGCGCATTTCTCCAGCTGTTGCTGCAGCCAGCTGCGGGTGGCTGCGATGTCGGTGACGCGCTGGCGCATGGTGCGGATACCTTCCTCGCTCAGCGCCTGCGCGGCGATATCCGCCACCGGCGTCGAGAGCGGGTAAGGCGCGATCACCTTCAGCAGTAGGGCAATCAGATCTTCATTGGCGAGCGTAAAGCCGCAGCGCAGGCCGGCCAGCGCAAAGGCCTTCGACAGCGTGCGCAGAATAGCCAGGTGCGGGTAGTCACTCAGCCAGCCGGCTACCGAAGCCTGCGGGCAAAACTCGATATAGGCTTCGTCCACCGCGACGATCGCCTTGCCTTTGGCCAGCTCCAGCAGGCTGCGTAGATCGTCCGGATCGATCAGGTTGCCGGTTGGGTTGTTCGGGCTGCAGACGTAGAGCAGCTTTACGTTGTCCAGGCTGTCCGCGATGGCCGGCAGATCCAGCTGCCAGTCTTCTTTGGCGGCCACGGTGCGGCGCTCCACGCCGAAGGTTTCGGCGCTGACGGCGTACATGCCGTAGGTCGGCGGGCAGAACAGAATGGCGTCTTTGCCCGGCTCGCAGAAGGCGCGGATCAGCAGCTCGATGCCTTCATCGGCGCCGCGGCTGACCAGCACCTGCTCTTTCTTCACCCCGGCATAGGCGGCGTAGCGTTCGATCACCTGCGCCGGCTGGCACTCCGGATAGCGGTTGAAGGTTTGCGCGGTCAGCTGGAATTCCGGGGCGATCGGGTATTCGTTGGCGTTCAGCCATACGTCGCCCTTGCCGCCGAGGCGGCGCGCCGATTGATAAGGGGTCAGCTCGCGAACGTTGGCGCGCGCCAGTTTTTCGATGCTCATGCTTGCTCCTTCAGGGCGGCGACGCGCAGGGTCACGGCATTCTTGTGGGCGATCAACTGCTCGGCGGCAGCCAGCGTCTCGATGGTGGCGGCCAGGTTGCTGAAGCCCTGCGGCGTCAGTTCCTGCACCGTCATGCGTTTTTGAAAATCGGCCAGCCCCAGGCTGGAGCAGGTGGCGGTGTAGCCGTAGGTCGGCAGCACGTGGTTGGTGCCGGAGGCGTAATCGCCGGCGGACTCCGGCGACCAGTCGCCGAGGAACACCGAACCGGCGCTGGTGATGCCGTCCACCAGTTCACGCGCATTGCGGGTCTGAATAATCAGGTGCTCCGGGCCGTAGCGGTTGCTGATCGCCACGCACTCGGACAGATCGCGCGCTACGATCAGGCGGCTGCTCGCCAGCGCCTGACGGGCGGTCTCGGCACGCGGCAGCTCGGCCAGCTGGCTTTCCACCGCGTCGGCCACCGCCTGCGCCATCGCCGCGTCCGGCGTCAGCAGGATCACCTGCGAATCCGGGCCGTGTTCGGCCTGCGACAGCAGATCGGAAGCGACGAATGCCGGGGTGGCGCCGGCGTCGGCGATCACCAGCACCTCCGAAGGGCCGGCAGGCATGTCGATGGCCGCGCCGTCGAGGCGCTGGCTGACCTGCCGCTTGGCTTCGGTCACGAAGGCGTTGCCCGGCCCGAAGATCTTCGCCACGCGCGGCACGCTCTCGGTGCCGAACGCCAGGGCGGCGATCGCCTGCGCGCCCCCGACCTGAAACACTTCCTGCACGCCGCACAGCTGCGCCGCATACAGGATCTCATCGGCGATCGGCGGCGGCGAGCACAGCACCACCCGGCGGCAGCCGGCGATGCGCGCCGGCGTCGCCAGCATCAGCACGGTGGAGAACAGCGGCGCCGATCCGCCGGGAATATACAGACCCACCGAGTCGATAGGGCGGGTCACCTGTTGGCAGCGCACGCCCGGTTGCGTTTCGACGTCCACCGGCGGCAGTCGCTGCGCGTTGTGGAAGGTTTCCACGTTGGCGACGGCAACCGCCATCGCCTGTTTGATGTCGTCGCCCAACCGCGCGGCGGCGGCGGCGATCTGCTCGGCGCTGACGCGCAGCGCCGAGACTTCCGCCTTGTCGAAACGGGCGCTGTAGTCGCGCAGCGCCCGATCGCCGTTGGCCTTCACGTTGTCGAGGATTTCGCTCACCGTGCGGGTGATACTGTCGGAGGCGGCGATTGCCGGGCGCATCAGCAGCTCGGTCTGGCGTTCGGCGCTGCTGGTCGCCCAATCGATCGGCGTGTTGAAGGTCGACATGGCGTTACTCCATCATCTTTTCAATCGGCAGCACCAGAATCGAGCTGGCGCCGAGCGCTTTCAGTTTTTCCATGGTTTCCCAGAACAGGGTTTCGCTGCTCACCATGTGCATCGCCACGCGGTTCTGCGCGCCGGCCAGCGGCAGAATGGTCGGGCGCTCGGCGCCCGGCAGCAGCGCGACGATCTCGTCCAGTTTCTCGCTCGGCGCGTGCAGCATGATGTATTTGGATTCACGCGCCTGGATCACGCCCTGAATGCGGGTCATCAGGCGATCGATCAGCTGCTGTTTGGCTTCCGGCATTTCGCCGTCGCGCTGGATCAGGCAGGCCTTGGAGCGGTAGATCACCTCCACTTCGCGCAGGCCGTTGGCCTCCAGCGTGGCGCCGGTAGAGACCAGATCGCAGATGGCGTCGGCCAGGCCGGCGCGCGGCGCCACTTCCACCGAGCCGTTCAGCAGGCAAGATTTGAAGCGCACGCCCTGCTTGTCGAGGTATTGCTTCAGCAGGTGCGGGTAAGAGGTGGCGATGCGGGCGTCCTGCAGGCTTTGCGGGCCGGTGTATTCGGCGTCGAGCGGGGTGGCCAGCGACAGGCGGCAGCCGCCGAAATCGAGGCGGCGCAGGGTGAAGTAACGCGGGTCTTCGCCCTGGGCGCGGCGGCTGAGCAGTTCTTCTTCCAGCACGTTTTCGCCGATGATGCCGAGATCGACCACGCCGTCCATCACCAGGCCCGGAATATCGTCGTCGCGCACGCGCAGGATATCGATCGGCATGTTTTCCGCGAAGGCGATCAGACGCTGTTGCTGCAGGTTGATCTTGATGCCGCAGCGCGCCAGCAGCTCCTGGGATTCATCGCTCAGGCGGCCCGACTTCTGCATTGCGATCCGTAAACGTGTCTTGTCCAGCATGGTAACCTCTGTTTAATCTGTAATTTTATGAATTTATTGTAAAAACTATTCTTTTCTGTCTGTCCGGAGCCAAAAAAAAACCCTCGGAAGAAATCTTCCGAGGGCTCTCTCTTGCGTTCTGCGCGCCACTGGAAGATTAACAAACCGTCTTCCAGCACTCATCGCCTGAAAGACTAGTCAGGGTGATGGTGATGATGGTGGTTGAACTGAACGCGTGTCATGGTGTTTTTCTCTAATCAAAAGCCGGTAAAAACCGTATGCCAATTAAGCTAAACTATCCGCTGTCCACCGCGCAACCCTTTTTTAACGTCATAAATTTAATTTATTGAAACAGGTTAGGTTATTAGCCACAGACGGCTTTACCTGACCTTAAGCCGGGCAGATTGTATCGCCGTGCGCAGTGGCGTAGCCTTAGGGGTAGGGCGCTGCGATCTTCAGGAGAGGAAGAGGATGAAAAAGGTAGCCATTATTGGTTTGGGTTGGCTGGGCATGCCGTTGGCGCTGTCGCTGATGGGGCGCGGGTATGACGTGGTCGGCAGCAAAACCACGCCGGACGGCGTCGAGGCCGCGCGCATGAGCGGCATCGAATGTTACCAACTGGAGCTGACGCCGGAGCTGGTGTGCGATCCGGACGATCTGGAATCGCTGCTGCGTGTGGATGCGCTGGTGGTGACACTGCCCGCTCGCCGCACCGTCGAAGGCAGCGAAAACTATTTCAATGCGGTGCGCATGCTGGTGGACAGCGCGATGGCCTTTGGCGTGCCGCGGGTGATCTTCACCAGTTCCACCTCGGTGTACGGCGAAACTGCCGGCACGCTGCGCGAAGAGTCGCCGCTGCGGCCGGTCTCGCCGTCGGGCCGGGTGTTGGCCGAGCTCGAACGTTGGTTGCATGAATTGCCGAATACCTCGGTGGACATTCTGCGCCTGGCGGGGCTGGTGGGCGCCGATCGTCACCCCGGCCGCTTCCTGGCGGGAAAACTCGACGTGAAGGGCGGTTCGCAGGGGGTAAATCTGGTGCACCAGGACGACGTCATCGCCGCCATCCAACTGTTGCTGAAGCTGCCGAAGGGGGGCCACGTGTACAACCTGTGCGCGCCGCGTCATCCGGCCAAACGCGAATTTTATCCGGCGCTGGCCGAGCAGTTGCACCTGGAGCCGCCGCAGTTCGCCGACGAGGCGGAGCAGGATGAGCGACTGGTGGATGGCAACCGCATCTGCAACGAGCTGGGTTTCGAGTACCAGCATCCCGATCCGGCGCGCATGCCGGTCAGCTAAACGTCATCATGCCCCGCAAATGCGGGGTTTTTTTCGCCAGCGCGCACCAAATCCTCCAGCAGCGCGTTCAACGCCTCGTCGGGCTGGACGGGGCGGCTGACCAGGCTGAGCGTGGCGCGGTAAGAGAGCGCCGCGCCGCCCAACTGCCGCAGCAGCCCCTGTTCCACCCAGCGCGCCGCGTAGTGGGTGGGCAGATAGCCAAGACAGGTGCCGCTCAGCACCAGATGGGCGACGCTTTCCATATGGTGAGCCACCGCCGCCAGATGCGGCGGCGCGATCGGGCACAGCTGCTGCGCCAGCAGGTAGCCGCGCTTGACCCAGCGCGCGTTTTCAATCTGCTCGCGCTCCGGTTCTTCCACCGCGAACAGCGGGTGATCCTCACTGCAATAGATCGCCTGCGTCTCCTCCAGCCACGGCTGATAACGCAACGCTTCCAGCTGTTGGCCGAAGTAGCCGATGCCCAGATCGAGCTGCCGGTGCAGCAGCCCTTGCTCAATCTCGTTCGGCGAACAGATGCGGCACTGCAATTGCACGTCCTGATGTCGGCGCTGGAAGTGTTTGATGGCCTGGCTGAACGGATTGCCCGGCAGCGAAACCAGGTTATCCACCAGACCGATTTGCAGATCGCCGGTCAGCAGGCCGTTCAGCGACTGGCTGACCCGGGTGAAGTCGCGGGCGGCGTTGAACAGCGAGCGGCAGGCGATCAGCATGCGTTCGCCCTTGGGCGTCAGCCGGAAGCCGGAGCGCCCGCGCTGACACAGGCGAAAACCCAGCCGGGTTTCCAACGAGGCCAGATGGGGGCTGATGGTGGATTGGTTCATCAGCAGCGCTTCCTGCGCGGCGCTGACGCCCTGGGCTTCCGCCACTGCGACGAACACCCGCAGCAGTTTCAGATCGATATCGCTTAGGTTGGTGAGCATCGCCCCCTCCGCAGAACGTCGGCCGGTTAACCCATTTTTAACATCGAAGAAATAGGTGCGGCGCTGAAGATATGGCCTTCCTTATGGCATGAATTTTAAATAAAAATCAATACTTCAATAAGTTAGTTGCATCGCGTTTTTCGATGTTTACATGCAAAAGCGGGAATGGTAGCCGAGGTGGCCAACGGGGTAGCCTGCGAATGTTGCTCAAATGTTTCAATCCATCGCAGGTAAAGACAAGGAAACGCCATGCTGAACCAACCCCAAAGCGGTAACGATATGCCGCGCTTTGCCGGCCTCCCCACCATGATGCGCCTGCCCGCGGCCGAACAGGCGCGCGGTCTGGACGCCGCCTTCGTCGGCGTTCCACTCGATATCGGCACCTCCAACCGCAGCGGCACTCGCTATGGCCCGCGCCAGATCCGCCAGGAATCGGTGATGATCCGCCCCTACAACATGGGCACCGGCTCTGCGCCGTTCGAACGGCTGCAGGTGGCCGATCTGGGGGATGTCGCCATCAACCCCTACAGCCTGGCGGACAGCGTACGGCGCATCGAGGCGGCTTACCACGAGATCCTGGCGCACGGTTGCACGCCGTTGACGCTCGGCGGCGATCACACCCTGACGCTGCCGGTGCTGCGCGCCATTGCCCGTCGTCATGGTCCGGTCGGGCTGATCCACGTCGATGCGCATTCCGATACCAACGAGGAGATGTTCGGCGAACAACTGGCGCACGGCACCACTTTCCGCCGCGCGTTTGAGGAGGGGCTGCTGGCGCCGGAAAAGGTGGTGCAGATTGGCCTGCGCGGCAGTGGCTATGCGGCGGACGACTTCGACTGGTCACGCCGCCAGGGCTTCCGCGTGGTGCCGGCAGAGGCCTGCTGGCACCGGTCGCTGACGCCGCTGATGGCGGAGATCCGCGAGCAGATGGGCGAAGCGCCGATTTATCTCAGTTTCGATATCGACGGGCTGGATCCGGCCTTCGCGCCGGGCACCGGCACGCCGGAGGTCGGCGGGCTGTCGGTTTGGCAAGGTCTGGAGATCGTGCGCGGCTGCCGTGGGTTGAACCTGGTCGGCGGCGACGTGGTGGAAGTGTCGCCGCCTTACGATCGCTCCGGCAACACCGCGCTGCTGGCCGCCAACCTGCTGTTTGAAATGTTGTGCGTGCTGCCGGCCCGTTGAGGCCGGCGCACTGACTCTACCGGCGGAGCGGTTGCGTCGGGGCCCCTGATAACAATAACTACGGAGTGGAGGTACCCATGAATCTCGATCTGCTGGTCGTGGTGTTTTACTTTCTGGTGATAGGAGCGGTGGGGTGGATGGGCATTCGCCGCGCCAACTCCAAAGAGGCGTATCTGGTGGCCGGGCGCAACCTGGGGCCGGGGCTGTATCTGGGCACGCTGTCGGCGGTGGTGCTCGGCGGCGCGTCGACCATCGGCAGCGTCA
The DNA here is from genome assembly GCF_048684565.1 of Serratia sp. BNK-33-b. Taxonomy (NCBI): domain Bacteria; kingdom Pseudomonadati; phylum Pseudomonadota; class Gammaproteobacteria; order Enterobacterales; family Yersiniaceae; genus Serratia; species Serratia sp. BNK-33-b. Next base: position 3,227,848 of record NZ_JBLQTZ010000001.1, on the reverse strand, counting down.
AACTCGGTTACACCTACGGTATCTCCGGCGTCTGGCTGTGCGGCGCGTTGGGGATGGGCATCGTGGTACTGAGCCTGGTGCTGGCCAAGCCGCTGCTCAAGCTGAAGCTGTATACCGTCAGCCAGGTGCTGTCGCGGCGCTATCACCCGGCGGCGCGGGTCACCAGCGGCGCGATCATGCTGGCGTATGACCTGATGGTGGCGGTGACCTCGATCATCGCCATCGGCAGCGTGATGCAGGTGATGTTCGGCCTGTCGTTCAGCGCATCCATCCTGCTCGGCGGCGGGCTGGTAGTGCTGTATTCGACGCTGGGCGGCATGTGGTCGCTGACGCTGACCGACATCATTCAGTTCATCATCATGACCGTCGGCATGATGCTGGTGCTGATGCCGATGAGCATCGTCAAGGCCGGCGGCTGGGAGGCGTTCACCAGCCTGCTGCCCGCCGGTTACTACCATCTGTCGTCGATCGGGCTGGACACCATTCTGGTGTTCTTCCTGATTTACTTCTTCGGCATTCTGATCGGCCAGGACATCTGGCAGCGGGTGTTCACCGCCCGTAGCGCCAATGTGGCGCGCTTCGCCGGGCTGGGGGCGGGCGTCTATTGCGTGCTGTACGGCGTGACCGGCGCGCTGATCGGCATGGCCGGCAAGATCGTGCTGCCGTCGCTCAGCAACACCGACGGCGCCTTCGCCGCCATCGCGCAAGCGGTGTTGCCGGTTGGCGTCAGCGGGCTGGTGGCCGCCGCGGCCTTGGCGGCGCTGATGTCCACTGCCAGCGCCTGCCTGTTGGCGTCTTCGACCATCGCGCTGGAGGACGTGCTGCCGGCCATCCGCCGTAAACCTTCCGGCGGGCTGGCCGCCGGGCGCTTCACCACGCTTTTCATGGGCGCGGTCATGCTGGGGCTGGCGTTTGTGGTGCGCGACGTGTTGGCGGCGCTGACGCTGGCTTACAACCTGTTGGTGGGCGGCATGCTGATCCCGTTGGTAGGGGCTATCTTCTGGCCGCGCGCCACCAGCGCCGGCGCCATCGCCAGCATGCTGACCGGCAGCCTGTGCGTGGTGGGGCTGATGATCTGGCACGGCATCGACGCCAACAGCCCGATCTACGGCGGTCTGCTGGGCGGCGGCGTCGCCTTCGTGCTGGGCAGCCTGCTGAGCCGCCCGGCAGCGCAGCTGCAGCCGCAAACCGAGCGTTGAAAAGACGAGGTGGGACATGAACAATCGCAATGTGGCGCCACGCCCAAAAATTGAAGTGCGCTCGATAGACTATGTGCCCCGTCACGAGCGGCATGGCAAGGTTTGGCATCAGGCGCCGTTTTGGTTCACCGGTAATTTCGTTTTGACGACGATGGTGGTCGGTTTCACCGGCCCGGCGTTGGGGTTGGGCGCGCTTTATTCGATGCTGGCCCTTGCCGTCGGCGTGGGGTTCGGCACGTTCTTCATGGCGTGTCATGCCAATCAGGGGCCGCGCATGGGGCTGCCACAGATGATCCAGTCGCGGGCCCAATTCGGCCTGCGTGGCGCCATCGTTCCCTTTGCCGCCGTGGTTTTTGTTTACATCGGTTTCAACGTGTTCAACGTTATTCTCGCGACCGATGCGATCAACACGGTGTTGCCGGGGCACCGTCTGCCTTGGTATGCGTTGCTGATCGCGGTGGCCGTGCTGTTGGCGATCGTCGGCCACGATATGCTGCATGCGGTGCAGCGCTGGCTGACCTATGTGATGATGGCGGTGTTCGGCGTGCTGACGGTCGGTGCCGTGCTGTCGCTGCGGATGGACGCCGTTGTCGGCGCCGGGCATTTCTCGTGGGCGGCCTTTTTGATTCAGCTGTCGGCCGCCGCCGGCTATCAAATCAGCTACGCGGTGTACGTCTCCGACTATTCGCGCTATTTGCCGCATGAAACGCCGTCTGCCAACGTGATCTTTTGGACTTATCTGGGGGCGGCCGGATCGGCGCTTTGGCTGATGTCGCTGGGGGCGTTTCTGGCCTCAGCCTTACCGGCCCCCGATGCGATCGGCAGCGTACAGGCGGTGGGGAATGCCGTCTATCCTGGGTTTGGCACGTTGGCCGTGCTGATCGCCGTGCCCTCGCTGGTCGGTATCATGGCGGTCAACTGTTATGGCGCGATGCTGACCAGCCTCAGCGCGATTGACGCGTTCCGTAAAGTGACGCCGACGTTGAAATTACGCATGACCGGCATTGGCGTCGTCGCTCTGACGGTGTTTGCGGTGGCGTTGGCCATCCCGGCGAGCTATCTCGCCAGCTTCAATACCTTCGTGCTGCTGATGCTGTATTTCTTGGTGCCCTGGACGGCGGTGAACCTGATGGACTTTTACGTGGTGCGCGGCGGGCATTACGCGATTGGTGAAATCTTCAACCCGGCGGGGATCTACGGCCGATGGGGCGGCTCCGGTCTGACGGCCTACGCGATCGGCCTGCTGGCGATGGTGCCGTTCATGACGTTGGGCTTTTACACTGGCCCCTTTGCTGTTTTACTGGGCGGCGCGGATATCGCTTTTCTGATCGGCCTGCTGGTGGCCGGGAGCGTTTATGTCGTAATGTGCCGGAAGCTCGATCTCGAAGCCGAACGGCGGGTGGCGTTGCGCTGCGAGGGGTTATTGGAAGGAGAACAGGAGTGAAGGAAAAAATTAGCGTCGCATGCTGCCAGTTAGCGTTGCGGGTAGGGGAAGCGGATCACAATCGGGCGCTGTCCGCCCAGGCTATCCGCCGGGCGGCGCAGCGCGGCGCCAACGTCATCGTGTTGCCGGAGTTGGTGAACAGCGGCTACGTGCTGCGCGATAAGGCGGAGGCGCTGGCGTTGGCCGAAGCCGAGGACGGGCCTAGCCTCAGCCTGTGGGGGACCCTGGCGCGCGAGTTGGATGTGGCGATCGTCGCCGGTTTCTGCGAGCGGCTGCCCGATGGCGGGGTGGCCAACAGCGCGGCGTTGATCGATGCGCAGGGCGTGAGGGCGATTTACCGCAAGGCCCACCTGTGGCATGAGGAGAGCACGATCTTTACCCCCGGCGATCGGCCGCCGCCGGTCGTCGAGACGCGCTTTGGCCGGTTGGCGGTGATGATCTGCTACGATCTTGAATTCCCCGAATGGGTGCGTCTGCCGGCGCTGGCCGGCGCTCAGCTGCTGTGCGCACCGGTCAACTGGCCGCTGGCGCCGCGCCCGCAGGGAGAACGGCCGGCGGAGATGGTGAAGGCGCAGGCCAACGCCGCCGTCAATCGGCTGTTCATCGCGGTGTGCGATCGTTGCGAAACGGAACGCGGCGTTGCGTGGATCGGCGGATCGGTGATCGTCGACGCCGATGGCTATCCGTTGACGCAGAGCCTGACAGGCGAAGGCATGGTGCTGGCATCGATGGATATCGGCGCGGCCGATGACAAACACATCGGCCGCCACAATCACGTGCATCGCGATCGGCGGCCGATGCTGTATTGAAGCGGCGGGGCGGTCGGCGGATCCGGCTGCCCCGCCGATCGTTTCTCCGGCGGGAAAATCCGCCGTTTTGGCGCTTACAGCCAGCCTGACTTCTTCAACTTCTGATACAGGAAAATACAGCCGACGGCGGTCGCCCCCAGCGTGGCGTGATAGGCCCACGGGAATTTCAACTCCGGCATGTCGGCGAAGTTCATGCCGTACAGGCTGAAGATCACCGTCGGGATAGCCAAAATCGCCCCCCAACCCGCCAGCCGTTTCACCACTTCGTTTTGTTTGACCGTCACCAGCGCCAGGTTGACGTGCATGGCGTTGGTCAGCATTTCGCGCATGTCGTCGATGTTGCTGACCACCTGATGCGCGTGATCCTGCACGTCGCGCACGTAGGCGCGCAGCTCTTTCGGGATCACCTCTTCGTGCAGGCGAATCAGCTGGTTGCAGATTTCATCCATCGGCAGCGCGGCGTTGCGCAGCGCCAGCAGGTGGCGGCGCAGGGTATAGACGTTCTCGATCGCCGCCTGATCGAACTCCGACTGGAACATGTTGGCTTCGATGTTCTCGATGGTGCTCTCGAAGCGCGTCACCACGCTGCGGTAGTTATCCACCACGAAGTCCAACACCGAATAGAGGGCGAAGCCCGGCCCGCGGCACATCTGCTTGTGGTTCTCTTCCGCTTTGGCGCGGATCGGCGCGTAACTGGGCGAGGCGCCGTGGCGCACCGTCACCAGAAAGTTTTTGCCGACGAAGAAGTGGGTTTCGCCGTATTCGATTTCGTCGTGCTCGCCCCACTGCGCGGTTTTCACCACGATGAACAGCGAGTCGCCGTAGGTCTCCAGCTTCGGCCGCTGGTGCGCGCACAGCGCGTCTTCGATCGCCAAATCGTGCAGGCCGAACTCCTCCTGCACCTTGCGCATAAACGCCGGCTCCGGCTGCCGCAACCCCAGCCAGACGAAGGTGTCCGGCTGTTTGACCACCTCGCTGATATCGTCGATGGTCACTTCGCCCAGCCGTTGGCCGGCTTTGTACGCCACACAGTTCACCACCATGCTTTTGCTGTCCATCTGTCCATCCATCAATCAGTCAGGGTTTTGGTAAGAAAATAGCACTCGTGTTCCACCGGATACTCTTTCAGCGTCATTTGCAGCTGATAGCCGAGCTTTTCGTAGAACGGTCGCGCCTGGAAGCTGAAGGTGTCGAGACGGGCGTAGCGGCAGCCGCGCGCCTGCGCCTCGTGCTCGGCGGCGCGCATCAGCCGGCCGCCGAGGCCGCTGCCGCGCTGGGTATCCGCCACCCACAGCCACTCGACGCTCAGCCAGTTGCCCCAGGTTTCGGCGGTCAGCCCGCCGATCACCGTGCCGGACTCGTCGCGCGCATAGACGCTGAGCGGCTTGCGGTGGCTGGCGTCGATATGCGGCAGGTTGTAAGCGCGCAGGCCTTGCCTGATCGCATCGAGGGTATGTTCGTCAATCGCGTCGGTAACGGTAATGTCCATTTTTCCTCCTGGGTTATGGATTAACTTAAGCACACTGCGGCTAAAAGGCAACCCGTTGAAATGTAATGTAAACACCCATTCCGATGGGCTGGACTACACTAAACGGGTCATTTCATCTTCAGGAGGACGCCATGCCCCGATTGACTCTGCTGGCCGGTTTGCTGCTGTGCAGCGGCCTGCTGCACGCCGCGCCGACGGTCAGCCAATTGCAGGACGGCCTGGAACACCCGTGGTCGCTGGCCTTTTTGCCGGCGGAACAAGGCCTGCTTATCACCGAACGGCCCGGCCGGTTGCGGCTGTGGCAGCAAGGCAAAGGCCTGTCGCCGCCGATCGCCGGCGTGCCGCAGGTCTACGCCGAAGGACAGGGCGGCCTGCTGGAGGTGTTGCCGGCGCCCGACTTCGCCGCCAGCCGCCGGGTGTACCTGAGCTTCGCCGAATCGGGCGAGGGCGGCAAAGCCGGCACGGCGGTCGGCTATGGCCGCCTGAGTGACGACGGCGCGCGGCTGGAAAACTTTAAGGTGATCTTCCGTCAGCAGCCCAAGCTGTCGGTCGGCAATCACTTTGGCGGCAAGCTGGCGTTCGATCGGCAGGGCTACCTGTTTATCGCGCTGGGCGAAAACAACCAGCGGCCGACGGCGCAGGAGACCGACAAGCTGCAGGGCAAGCTGGTGCGGCTGACCGCCGAGGGCGCGATACCACCGGATAATCCCTGGGTCGGCCAGGCAGGTAAACGCCCGGAGGTCTGGTCTTACGGCCACCGCAATCCGCAAGGGCTGGCGTTGAACCCGTGGAGCGGCGCGATCTGGGAACACGAGCACGGCCCGCGCGGCGGCGATGAGCTCAATATCCCGCTGCCGGGTAAAAACTACGGCTGGCCGCTGGCCACCTACGGCATCAACTATTCCGGCCAGCCGATCCCGGAGGCCAAAGGAGAACGGGTGCCCGGCACCGAACAACCGCTGCACTATTGGCGAGTCTCGCCCGGCCTCAGCGGCATGGCGTTCTATGACGGGCAGCGTTTCCCCGCCTGGCGTCACTCGCTGTTCATCGGCGCGCTGGCGCAAAAGGCACTGATTCGCCTGACGCTGGAGGGTGACAAAGTGGTGGCGGAAGAGCGGCTGCTGGGCGATCGCGGCGAACGCATCCGCGAGGTGCGCAGCGGGCCGGATGGCTATTTGTATCTGCTGACGGACGAACGGGACGGCAAGCTGCTGAAGGTCGGGGCGTCGTAACGCCCCGAACGCGTCAGGTGAGCTCGCTCATCACGCCGCGCTGATAGGCCGGGCGAGCGCGCAGCTGCTGATACCAGCGCTCCATGTTCGGTCGCGGGCGGCGGGCGATCGGCATCTCGAACCAGCCGTAGGCGAAGCTGCCGAGCGGGATATCGCCGAAGCCGAATGCGTCGCCGGAGAGGTAAGGCTGGTGCGCCAGCGTCTGTTCAATGACGTCGAAGTGTTTTTCCAGCGTGGCGATCGCCGCTTCGATTTTCGCCATGTCGCGTTGCTCCGGCGCGGTGCGGATCAGGCCCCAAAAGACGATGGTGAAGGCCGGAACGATGGTCGAGGTGGTCCAGTCCATCCATTTCTCGGCGGCGGCGCGCGCCTGCAGATCTTGCGGATAGAACGCCGCGTCGCCGAATTTCGCCGCCAGGTAGCGCACGATGGTGTTGGACTCCCACAGCACGAAGTCATCGTCCTGCAGCAGCGGCACCAGGCCGTTCGGGTTCAACGCGCGGTAACTCTCTTCGTTGACCTTGCCGAACGCGCCGCCGGCGTTGATGTGGGTATAGCTCAGCCCCAGTTCGGCGGCGCACCACAGCACCTTCCTGACGTTGTTCGAATTCTCACGACCCCAAATGGTCAGCATGGGATAACTCCGTTAGCGGATTAAAGACCCTTAATACCTACGCCACAATGCGCTTTTTGTCACACCGCAGGGCATTTTTTGTCTGCCGATCAACGCTCCCAGCGGCACACTTCCCAGCCGCGCTCCGCCGCCAGCGCGCTCAACTCGCTGTCGGGGTTGATCACCGTGGCGCTGTCGACGAATTGCAGCATCGCCTTGTCGTTGAGGGAGTCGCTGTAGCCGTGGCTGTGCTCGAACTTCAGGTGCGGATGCTGCGCCAGCCAGTGTTGCAGGCGGATCACCTTGCCCTGTTGGTAGGTCATGGTGCCGTAGGTGTGGCCGGTGAAGCGGCCGTCGCTGATTTCCACGCCGATCGCCAGCGCATCGTCGGCGCCGAGCTGTTCGGCGATCGGCGCCACCAGGTGTTCGCCGGTGGCGGAGATCACCAGGATGCAGTCGCCGCGTTCGCGGTGCCACTGCAGGCGTTCACGGGCGGCGGGATAGACGCGCGGCAGGATGTCGCGCCGGATGTAGCGTTGCACCCAGCCGGCCACGGTTTGCACGCTCAGGCCGGTCAGCGGCGCCAGCGTGGCCTGCATGTAGTCCTCCATCGACAGCTTGCCCTGATAATAGAGCTGCATCAGCTGCTGCTCCTGCAGTTCCAGCTCCGCCGGCGCGAAGCCCTGGCCGACCAGCCAGCGGATCCACAGGCTGGCGCTGTCATCGTCAATCAGGGTTTCATCCAGGTCGAATAAGGCTAAATCCATCAGTATTTCTCCGGCAGGCAGGGTATGAGGTCGTTTACAGGATAGCGGATAGCGCACGTCGCCAGCCAGCGGCGTCGGCGAAATTGCGCAGAGCATAAGAAACATTGATGACGGTTTTGCGACAGTTTGTTGAACGTTTGCATAACTTAGAACGCAACAATATTGGCCGTCCCGGCGAGCGCGATGGTAACTATGGGGCAAATGCAGCTACCCGCCAGGGAGTGACAATGTTGATTATTCGCCTGTACGGCAGCCCGATCGTGATCGGGGAAGAAGAGGAACCGCATGATGACGCACCTGACGACGCTGAAGACGTTGCCGCTGCTGGATCTTTCGCAGCTTGACGGCGATGCGCGCCAGCGGCGCGCCTTTCTCGACGATTTGCGCGCGGCGGCCCGCGACGTCGGTTTTTTCTATCTGCGCGGGCACGGCGTAGGCGGCGCGTTGAATGCGCGACTGCAGCACGCCGCGCGGCAATTTTTCGCCCTGCCGGAAGCCGACAAACTGGCGGTGCAGATGGTGCATTCGCCGCACTTTCGCGGTTACAACCGGGCGGCGGCGGAGCTCACGCGCGGGCAGCCTGACTGGCGCGAACAGTTCGATATCGGCGCCGAACGCCCGGCGCTGACGCTGGCTGATGACACGCCGCGCTGGGCGCGTCTGCAGGGGCCAAATCAGTGGCCGGCGGCGCTGCCGGCGCTGAAACCGCTGCTGCTGGAGTGGCAACAGGCGATGACCGCCATGTCGCTGCGGCTGCTGCGCGCTTTCGCTTTGGCGCTGTCGCTGCCGGAGCAGGCGTTCGATCGCTTGTACGGCGAGAAGCCCAACGAGCACATCAAACTGATCCGCTATCCGGGGCGGGACGCCACCGGCAGCGCACAGGGCGTCGGCGCGCACAAGGACTCCGGGTTTCTCAGCTTCCTGCTGCAGGACGCGCAAAAAGGGCTGCAGGTGGAGGTGAGCGAAGGGCGGTGGATCGACGCCCAACCGCGTGAAGACACTTTCGTGGTGAACATCGGCGAGCTGCTGGAACTGGCGACCAACGGCTATCTGCGCGCCACTGTGCACCGGGTGGAAACGCCGCCGGCGGGGCGCGACAGGCTGTCGATCGCGTTCTTCCTCGGCGCACGGCTGGACGCGGTGGTGCCGCTGTATCAATTGCCGCCGCAGTTGGCGGCGCAGGCGCGCGGCCCGGCCAGCGATCCGCTCAACCCGCTGCTGCGCGACGTGGGGTATAACTACCTGAAAGGCCGCATCCGCTCCCATCCCGATGTGGCGCACCGTTTTTATCAGGACGTCATCGGCGTCTGAACGCCGGGCGTAAAAAAGCCCGGCGCGTCGGCCGGGCTGATGGTGCGCTGATGCGGCGATTATTCCGCCAGCGCCTGCTGCAGATCGGCGATCAGATCTTCCACATCCTCAATCCCTACCGACAGGCGCACCAGCTGCGGCGTGATGCCGGTTGCCAGGCGCTGTTCCAGCGGAATGGAGGCGTGCGTCATGCTGAACGGCTGGCTGATCAGGCTTTCCACGCCGCCCAGGCTTTCCGCCAGGGTGAACAGGCGCGAACGCTGGATGACCCGACGCGCATAGGCGTCGTCGCCTTTCAGCCGTACCGAGATCATGCCGCCGAAGCGCGTCATCTGGCGCGCCGCCAGCTCATGCTGCGGATGGCTCGGCAGGCCGGGGTAGTAGACGTTTTCCACCTGTGGCTGGCTCTCCAGCCACTGGGCGATGCGCAGCGCGCTGTCGCTGTGGCGCTGCATGCGCAGCGCCAGAGTGCGAATGCCGCGCAGCGTCAGGAAGCTACTGAACGGATCGAGAATGCCGCCGACAGCGTTTTGCAGGAAACCGAGCTGTTCCGCCAGCGCCGGGTTATTCCCCACTGCCGCGACGCCGGCCACCACATCGGAGTGGCCGTTAAGGTATTTGGTGGCGGAGTGCACCACCACGTCAAAACCCAGTTCCAGGGGACGTTGCAGATACGGCGAGGCGAAGGTGTTGTCCGCCACGCTGATGAGCTGATGCTTTTTGGCGATCGCGGCGATGGCGCTCAGATCCGCCAGCTTGAGCAGCGGGTTGGTCGGCGTTTCGACCCAGATCATTTTGGTATCCGGCTCGATCGCCTGTTCCAGCCCGGCGAGATCCGCCGGCGACACGTAAGTCACGCGCAGGCCGGCGGTGCGGCTGCGCACTTTTTCCAGCAGGCGATAGGTGCCGCCGTACAGGTCGTCTACCGCGATCAGGTGGCTGTCTTTATCGAGCAGCTCCAGCACCGTGGAGCAGGCCGCCAGACCGGAGGCGAAGGCGTAGCCGCGGCTGCCGCCTTCCAGTTCGGCGATGGCGCTTTCCAGCGCGGTGCGCGTCGGGTTGGCGCTGCGGGAATATTCATAGCCGGTATGTTCGCCCGGCGCCGGTTGGGCGTAGGTGGAGGTGGCGTAAATCGCCGGCATCACTGCGCCGGTCGCGTCCGGGGTGTAACCGGCGTGAACGGTCAACGTATCAAACTTGGCCATAATGGGTCCTTATTAACGTAATTTTTGGCGCCAGGCGTTAAGCACGTCTGTGCGGGTAATCAGGCCGAGGAAGCGCTCGCCGTCGAGCACCACCGCGACGTGGCCATGGTTGAAGGTGGCCTGTAATTCCTCGTAGCCGGCTTCCTTTTGCAGCGTATGGACCTGTTTGGTCATCGCGCTGCCGGCCGTCAGGCTGAAGTGGGCGGCGTCGGCCTGGACGGCGTTAAGCAGATCCCACTCATCGATCAGACCGACCACCCGATCGCCTTCCAGCACCGGCAGCTGAGAGATGTCGTACAGCCGCATGCGGGCGTGCACGATCGCCAACGTATCGTCCGGCGCGGCGGAAACGGCGGCGCCTTCGTCGTGGCGGTAGGCGATCAGATCGCGCAGATCGCCGTGCTGCGGTTTGCTCAGCAGGCCCTGTTCCAGCATCCAGTGGTCGTTATACATTTTAGACAGGTATTTGTTGCCGCTGTCGCAGACGAAGGTCACCACCCGCTTGGGTTCGGTTTGCGCGCGGCAATAACGCAGGGCGGCGGCCAGCAGGGTGCCGGTGGAGGAGCCCGCCAGCACGCCTTCCTTGCGCAGCAGCTCGCGCGCGGTGGTGAAGGCTTCGGCGTCGCCGATGCGGTAAGCATTGCGGACCTGGTCAAAGTCGCTGAGCGGCGGGACGAAGTCTTCGCCGATGCCTTCCACCAGCCAGCTGCCCGCTTCGCCGATGTGGCCGTTGTCGATATAGTCCGCCAGGATAGAGCCGGCAGGGTCGGCGAGCACAAATTCCGTCTGCGGCGAAACCTCGGCGAAATAGCGACTCAGCCCGCCCAGCGTGCCGCCGGAGCCGACACCGACGACGATAGCGTCCACGTCATGCTCCATTTGCCGCCACAGTTCGGGCGCGGTGGTGGTGGTATGGGCCGCCGGATTGGCCGGGTTGTTGAACTGATCGATATAAAAGGCGCCGGGGATCTCCCCGGCCAGACGTTTGGCGTAATCCTGATAGTAAGCCGGATGCCCTTTGCCGACGTCCGAGCGGGTCAGCAGCACTTCCACGCCCAGCGCGCGCAGGTGGAAGATCTTCTCGCGGCTCATCTTGTCCGGCACCACCAGCAGCAGCTTATAGCCTTTCAGCGCCGCCACCAGCGCCAACCCCAGGCCGGTATTGCCGGCGGTGGCTTCGATGATGGTGCCGCCCGGCTGCAGTTTGCCGTCGCGCTCGGCCTGTTCGATCATCGACAGCGCCACGCGGTCTTTGATCGAACCGCCGGGATTCTGGTTCTCCAGCTTGACGAACAGCCGGCATGGGCCGGTATCGAACTGGGTCAGTTCCAGCATCGGGGTATTGCCAATCATCTCGATGACGGAATGGGGGATCGCCATGACTCATCTCCAGGATTATTCGGTATAAAAGTCTTTGTGCGGATGATAGCGCTGAGGATAAGCGCTTTAAAAAGAACAAATAACGGTTCTATATGCCATTATGGAATATATTAATCTTTTTTAGACGTATGGATGCGCAGATGTTTAGCGGTGCAGATGCTTGGCCGTGTAGCCGTGGGTGGATGCAAAAATGCGCGTCGCGATGCTTTTTTGAACGATAAGCGGGGGGCTGCGTACAGTTATGTAAAAATGCTGAAAATTCACGCTAAACCCTGCAAAAATAAGATAAATCACATAAACTCACAGCAAGGGCATTTTCGGTGCGTTGTGTTACCCGCTACGGGCGCCGCAAGGGGTTGCGGCCGGCACGCGCGCACCGGGCCACTCTCGCTGGTTGGCTTAAAACGTGAACATGTTTGAAAGTTAACGCTATTTCAATGGTTTTGAATGGACACTCTGGCGACGTCATGATGAAAAAAAACTTATCCACTTCCCTGAAAAAACTGACCTTCAGCGTAGGCATCCTGTTGCTGGCCGCCCCGGCCGTGCACGCGGCTGAGCCGCCGGCGCCGCCGCAGGTAGACGCCAAGGCCTTCATTCTGATGGACTACAACAGCGGCAAGGTGCTGACCGAAGGCAATGCCGACACCCGTCTCGATCCCGCCAGCCTGACCAAGATCATGTCCAGCTACGTGAACGGCCAGGCGATCAAGGCCGGCAAGATCAAGCCTGAAGACATGGTCACCGTCGGCAAAGATGCCTGGGCGCCGGGTAACCCGGCGCTGCGCGGTTCTTCGCTGATGTTTATCAAGCCCGGCGATCAGGTGCCGGTGCTGGAACTGAATAAAGGCATCGTGATCCAGTCTGGCAACGACGCCAGCATCGCGCTGGCGGACTACGTGGCGGGCAGCCAGGATTCGTTCGTCGGCCTGATGAACAACTACGCCAAATCTCTGGGGCTGCAGAATACCCACTTCCTGACGGTGCATGGTCTGGATGCGGAAGGGCAGTACAGCACCGCGCGCGACATGGCGCTGTTGAGTCAGGCGCTGATCCGCGACGTGCCGGACGAATACGCGCTGCATAAAGAGAAAGAGTTCACCTTTAACAAGATCCGCCAGATTAACCGCAACCGTCTGCTGTGGAGCAGCAACCTGAACGTCGACGGCATCAAGACCGGTTACACCAGCGGCGCCGGCCACAACCTGGTGGCGTCCGCCACCGACGGCCCGATGCGTCTGATCTCGGTGGTTTTAGGCGCGCCGAGCGATCGCGTGCGCTTTAGCGAGAGCGAAAAGCTGCTGACCTGGGGCTTCCGCTTCTATGAAACCGCGACGCCGATCAAGGCCGATAAGCCGTTCGTCACCCAGAAAGTGTGGTTCGGCGACGTCAGCGAAGTGCCGCTCGGCGTGGCGAAAGACGCTTCGGTCACCATTCCGAAAGGGCAGATGAAAAACCTGAAGGCCAGCTACAAGCTGACCCAACCGACGCTGGAGGCACCGCTGGCGAAAAACCAGGTGGTCGGCACCATCGATTTCCAGCTGGACGGCAAGACCATCGAGCAGCACCCGCTGGTGGCGATGCAAGAGGTGAAAGAGGGCAACTTCTTCAGCCGCATCTGGGATATGGTGATGATGAAGCTGAGCCAGTGGTTCGGCGGGATCTTCGGCTGAATAGCCTGATGTGGGAGCGCCCCGGGCGCACCATCCTCGACCAAGCCGCAACGGAGACGTTGCGGCTTTTTTTATTTTCAGTATCCGGCCGAAGCGGCGCTATTAAAAATAGTCCACCAGCATGGTGGCTCCGCTGGAGAAGTCACCTTCCGCCAGGGTGACGGCGCTGTTTTTCACCGGCACCGCATCAAGCGTCGGCGGATTGGCGTAGTCGATGTTCAGCGGCGTATTGATGGCGAAAGCCTTGCCGTTGGCCAGCAGTTTGATGCCCAGCCCATTGACGCTGCTGTTCAACACGCTGCTGTCAAAGGCCGCCGCGCTGCCCATGATCTTCATTTTCAACTGGCGGCTGTTATCCAGAAACTCACACTTGATGCTGTAATCGATGCGTTGCATATAGCGATTACCGTCGATACGTTTGATGCCGACCTTGCCGAAGTCGATATCGATGGTGCGCCCGTCGTTGATCACGCAAGGCGGAGGCGCCACCACGGTGGCGGTGATACTGACCTTGGTACCCTGGTCGGCGGCCTGGGGGGCGGCGCTGATCACACCCAGCGTAAACAGCAGAGCGCAGCGCGTTTTCCTCATCATGTTCATTTGGGTTCCCGTCTCAAGGTGCGCTGAAGATCAGCGTGGCCGAGCCTGACATCGGACCGGTGGCGATACTGGTGTAAGGCACATTGTTCTTCACTGGCACAAAGGTGACGGTGTCGTTGCCCAGCCCGTTGACGATGCGCGTTCTGAACGTATTGTTGGGTTTCACCACCGCGCCATTGTGCACCATGGCTACGCCGACATTAGGATTGGAGGTCTTGATGAAATCGCTGGAGAAGCCGCTGGCATCGCTGACCATGCGAACCAAAATGTCTTGTGTCGCGCTCTGATCGTCACACCGGTAGCTGAGCGCCTTGTCCTGTTTGAGTTGGGCGTCGCTGGCGCTCTGCGTGAGGAAGTCCTGGCGGATCTGCCCAAAGTCGACGTTAATCTGCTGGCCGTTGTTGATAGTGCAACTGGTGGTGACGAAGTAGGCGTCGTTGTCGGCGATCAGGCGCCACCGGTAAGGCCCACACTTTGGGCAACCTGACTGGTCATTTTTTTGTTCAAAGTTGATTTGGCCGATGACGTCGCCCTTGTTCACCTTGATATCCTGCGTCGGCGAACGGTTGAGCACGATGTAAACCCTGATGGAAATGCTGGCACTGTTTAGGCCGGTAATCGTCATCACCTGGATACCTGATTGGATCGGGGATAAGTAGTCGGTGCCGTTGATTGTCATGCCGTTGGCAAGCGTACCGAAAATGGCGGTGTTCATCGACAACGCCGGGCTGCCGGTGAGTAAAATATCTTTCCAGCTGGCGACGTCGTTTTTACAGGTCACCTGGCTGACGTTGACGATTTCATTTTTCCCGATGGACAATTCAGGGCCTATCTTTACCCTGACGTCGACCGGCGTCATTGAACCACCCTGACCAATGCTCCCGCCGTCGGAGGTTTTACAAGTAAATGCATTGGCGTTACCAATGAGTACGAAGAAAGATAATGCCAGGCAGTGTTGTAAAAATAGGATGGTTGTTTTTCTCACAATAATATCCCGATTATATAGTGTCATTTGGTTAGGTGCCGCCATGAAATAGGGCTAATTAGGCTGACTGTGCCGGCGTTATTCCGTTAAACGAGAATAAGGCGCATCTATTCCTGGTATTTCCTTGTTGCCAGCTGGCAGTAGGGCAGTGGGGTACCACCTCAACGAGTTGTTGATGGAGCCGTCCGTTACGAGCACTTCTTGTTTGGCGACGAGCTCCAACAGCAGTAGCCGGGCGCGGTAAACACCGACGTTGACGGCGTTGGCCAGTTGCCGGGTAGACAACCACAGATGCTGAGGTGGCAGTCCGGTGTCGGGACATTGACGGGGCGACTGCGCGAATAATGTTTGCAGCAGATCGTGCTGCAATTGCCGTATTTCCTTTTGTTTTGGAGATAACGCTTCCATAGCACTTCCTCTGTATTTCGATTGCTGTATTCCTAAGAAAAAACAAAGTTTCACTGCCTACCAATAACGAGGTAAATCGCGAATCAAGAAAAATCCTATCTATTTATCAGGATTGAAAAAAAGGGGGTTCCCACTCCGTTCTTACCTGTTTGCAGGCTGGGGGAGTGTCACGCAGAAACCTAAAGTTTTGGTTTATTATATTCACAAAGAGCTGCTTTGCGATCTGATTAATTGTGAAACAGAGAAAAACAGGATATTGCACTATAAAAGTATTTTTTACGATCTATGAGCCTAAAAATAACACTAAATTAACTTTAATTAGGAAATAAATTGCGAATGTTCGTCTTGATCAAAAAAAGACTTTTTTTGCTGGTGGGCATTTGCCAGAATATTCATCGCCAGACAAGAAGGGCGGGTTAGAAAGTATTGGTCTCTGCTTGTTGTGATTTCGTTTATTTTTATATGACGAGTTCATTAATGGGCAGGCCGCTGCAGACTTGCCGTTATCGACGTGTTTATTGTCGGTATTTTTGGGTTTTGGCAGTTAACCAACCAGCAAGATGCTAAAGAATCAGGGCTGCGCATATATAAGCGCGAGCAGATTTCCTGTTGCTCTTTTTCTTGATTGGAATATGCATTTTTTCTTATAAGGAATATAGGTTCTATGAAACTTAACAAAATCATGATGGCTGCAGTGATTGCATTTGGCGCAAGTTCTTTTGCACAGGCAGCCGATCAGGGACACGGTAAAGTGACCTTCACGGGTTCTATTATTGATGCGCCATGCTCTATTGCACCCGAGTCTATCGATCAGACCGTAGATCTGGGCCAGGTTTCTAACGTGGCGTTGAAAAACGGCGGCAAATCCAACCCGCGTCCGTTTGAAATCAAGCTGGAACAGTGTGATACCACTACGCTGAAAACCGTTAAAACCACCTTCAGCGGCATTGCATCGTCAACCAACAAGGATCTGTTGGGGATCGCGGGGACCGCCAGCGGCGCCGGCGTAGCAATCACTTATGGCGGCCAGCCGATCAAACTGGGTCAGGCGACTGCGGCACAGACGCTGAATACTGGCAACAACAGCCTGAACTTCGCCGCTTACCTGCAGGGTGAAGGCGCTTCCGCAGCCATCGTTCCGGGCGATTTCACCGCCGTAGCCGACTTCACTCTGGCTTATCAGTAAGTGAGACAGCAGGCTTAATCAACCAGGCATGGGGTACGCCGCATGCCTGGTGACTCTCTGTGTCAAAGGAATGTCGCGATGTTTTTTTCAAGGAATCGAGCGGGTGCCGTTCTTTTGGCGTCGTTGGCGTTTGCGCCCGGCAGTGCAATTTCCGCCGCACAGGGGTGGGGCAAAGTCAGTATGCACGGCGCCATTATCGACACTGCCTGCGCCATTGCCGCCGGCAGCCGCGATCAGACTATCGATATGGACACTCTTCCTATCGGACAGATCATTCGTGACGGCCAGGGGATGACTAAACCTTTCAGTATTGAATTGGTTAATTGCATTTTGGAACGTCCGGAAAACAAGCCTGATTGGAAATTCTTTCAGGTCACGTTTGACGGTTTGGCGGAAGGCGTTTTGTTTGGCGTACAGGGCGATGCGCGCGGCATCGCATTGAAGATAAAAGACAGCCGCGGCAGGCCGGTTATTCCAGGGGAGCCGTTGCCGATGGAGGGAATAATACCGGGGAGCCGAGTGCTGAATTATTCCATGACGTTAATGCCGAATCACCAGCCGTTGAAGGTGGGAGCGTATTTTTCCACAGTGCGTTTTAAGCTGGATTATTTTTGATTTTTTCTCGTACTGACGGTTAATTCGTTATTGAAAGGACTTTATTATGCTTTCACCGGCAGGGAAGTTATTTCGTCTTCAGGCCTTGGGGCTCTGTGTCGCCCTTTCTCTGGGAAATCCGATCGCGTTGGTTTATGCCGCCGACGTTATTCAATTCAATACTGACGTCTTGGACATCAACGATCGTAAAAATATCGATCTGAGCCAGTTTACGCGCAGCGGCTACATCATGCCGGGTGTTTATACCATGGTGGTGCACGTCAATAAGAACGACCTGCCGGAACAGCCGGTGACGTTTATGGCGCCCGAGAACGATCCTAAAGGCAGCGAAGCCTGTCTTTCGCCGGAGTTGGTCAACCAACTGGGGCTGAAAGAAAAACTGTTGAGCACGTTGAACTGGACGCACGGCGGCCGTTGCCTTAACGCCTCCAGCCTGGCTGGGATGGAAGCCCGCGGCGATCTTGCCAGCTCCTCGCTGTACCTCAATATTCCTCAGGCCTATCTGGAATACAGCTCGGAAAACTGGGATCCGCCTTCGCGCTGGGATGACGGTATTCCCGGGCTGCTGTTTGACTATAACGTCAATGCTCAAACGCAAAAACATCAGAAAGGCGGCAGCAGTTACAGCCTGAGCGGCAACGGCACCGGCGGCGCCAATCTGGGCGCCTGGCGTCTACGCGCCGATTGGCAGGCTAATCTCAACCATCAGACCGGTTCTTCTCAGTCGACCGATAAACAGTTCGACTGGAGCCGCTATTACGCCTATCGGGCTATTCCGGCGCTGCGCTCGCGGCTGACGATGGGGGAGGATTATCTGAACTCCGACATTTTCGACAGCCTGCGTTTTACCGGCGTCAGTCTGCGATCCGACGACAGCATGTTGCCGCCCAACCTGCGCGGCTATGCGCCGGAAGTGACGGGCGTGGCGAAAACCAACGCCAAGGTGGTGGTCAGCCAACAGGGGCGCGTGCTGTATGAGACGCAGGTGGCGGCGGGGCCATTCCGCATTCAGGACATCAACGACGCGGTTTCCGGCGAGCTGGACGTACGCGTCGAAGAGCAAGACGGCAGCGTGCAGGAGTTCAAGATGAACACCGCCAACATCCCTTATCTGACGCGACCGGGTACGGTGCGTTACAAGCTGGCGACGGGCAAGCCGTCGGAATGGGGGCATCACCTGCGCGGGCCGATGTTCGGCACCGGTGAGTTCTCCTGGGGCATCAGCAACGGCTGGTCGCTGTACGGCGGGGGCATCGCCGGCGGCGATTACAACGCGCTGTCGCTGGGGATCGGGCGCGATCTGATGGCGCTGGGGGCGTTGTCGTTCGATGCCACGCAGTCGCGTGCGCGCTTGCCGCAGGAGGGCGCTCTGACCGGCGGTTCGTACCGGTTGAGCTATTCGAAGAACTTCGACCAGTACGACAGCCAGATCACCTTCGCCGGCTACCGCTTCTCCCAGGAGGACTTCATGAGCATGGGGGACTACCTCGATGCGCGTTACGAAGGAGGACGCAGCGGCAAGAGCAAGGAAATGTACACCATCACCTTCAACAAACAGTTCCGCGATCTGGGGTTGAGCACCTATCTCAACTACAGCCACCAAACCTACTGGGATCGGGCGCCGAACGATCGTTACAACCTGATGGTATCGCGCTACTTCGATATCGGCGATTTCAAAAGCGTCAGCGTGTCGCTGTCGGCCTACCGCAACCGCTATAACGAACGCAATGACGACGGGATGTATCTGTCGCTGTCGCTGCCCTGGGGCAGCGCGGGCACGCTCAGTTACAACATGACGCTCGATCGCGAAGAGAACGCCCACCGGGTCGGTTACTACAACCGGGTCGATGAACACAACAACTATCAGATCAGCGCCGGCGCCGCACGCAGCGGGGCGACGGCCAGCGGCTATTACAGCCATCAGGGCGATATGGCGCAGATCAACGCCAATGCCAGCTACCAGGCCGGCCGTTACAGCGCCGTCGGCATCGGCGCACAGGGCGGCCTGACGATGGCGGTGGAAGGGGCGGTGCTGCACCGGGTCAATACGCCGGGCGGCACGCGCTTGCTGCTGGATACCGAAGGCGTCGCCGGCGTGCCGGTGCGCGGCTACGGCAGTACGGTGCTGACCAACCGTTACGGCAAAGCGGTGGTGGCGGATGTAAACAGCTACTACCGCAATAAGGCCAGCATCGATCTCAATAGCCTGAGCGACAACGTCGAGGCGACGCGTTCCGTGGTGCAGGCCACGTTGACCGAGGGGGCCATCGGCTACCGCAAGTTTGAGGTGATAGCCGGCGAGAAGGCGATGGCGATCGTCAAACTGGCGGACGGCAGCGAGCCGCCGTTCGGCGCCACGGTGCTGAATGCCCGCAAACAGGAGACCGGCATCATCAATGACGGCGGCAGCGTTTACCTGTCCGGCCTCAACCCCGGCGAGCGCATGCGCGTGCATTGGAACGGCGCGGCGCAGTGTGAAATCCAGTTGCCGGCGCCGCTGCCGGCCGAAATGCTGATGAACACGCTGCTGCTGCCTTGCCGTCCTCTGGCCGGCAACAAGCCGGCGGCTGACGCCAACTGACTTACACCCGGCGGAGTGCGCTCCGCCGCTAAACCGCCGGGGCGGGATTGCCCGCCTTCGGCCGACTGGAACCGTGAAGACATGATGAATCTGACTATGACCAGAAAGACCGTTTCCCTTGTGGGCCCGCTCGCCGCCGCATTGACGCTCGGCGCGGTCGGCCTGCCCGCTCATGCGGCTATCGCGCTGGATCGCACGCGCGTGATTTTCGACGGCGACCTGAAAACGGTCAGTCTCAACATCAGTAACCAGAACAAACAGTTGCCGTATCTGGCGCAGGGATGGATCGAAGACGATCGCGGCAACAAGATCCAAAGCCCCTTCACCGTGCTGCCGCCGGTGCAACGGGTGGAGCCGGGTAAACCGAGCCAGGTGAAGATCCAGTCGCTGCCGGCCGCGCGTCAGCTGCCGCAGGACCGGGAGACGCTGTATTACTTCAACCTGCGCGAAATACCGCCGCGCAGCAATAAGCCGAACACGCTGCAGATAGCGTTGCAGACCCGCATCAAAATGTTTTATCGCCCGGCGGCGCTCGCCCCGAAGAAGAACGCGGCGCCGTGGCAGGAGCAACTGACCCTGACCCGGCAGGGTGACAAGTACGTGGTGAACAACCCGACCCCGTATTACGTGACGATCGTTGAGGCGAGCGCCGGCAAGGGCGGCAAAGGGGCCGCCGGCTTTGAACCGCTGATGGTGGCGCCGAAGGCCAGCGCCCCGTTGAACGTTTCCGCCGCGAGCCTCGGCAACGCGCCGTCGCTGGCGTACATCAACGATTACGGCGGGCGGCCGCAGTTGAACTTCCGCTGCGCCGGCAGTGCCTGCCAGGCCGTGAAGGCCGCCAAATGACGAGCCGCGCGCAAGCAGGGAAGACCGAGTCATGAACACAGCGGAGTGAACGAATCATGCAACGAAAGACCCCCATGCTGTTGGGAAAGGCCTATGAACGTCATCAGCGACGCACTATCGGCCTGACGGTGTTGGCCGCGCTGATGGTACCGCTGACGGCGGGCACGATGCTGATGCTGATGCCGCCGGCCCGCGCGGTGGACAACTGGGACGTGGAGGGGGCGAACGGTACGCTCCACGTCTACGGCGCGTTGACGGAAAGCGCCTGCAGCCTGGAAATGACCACCGCTCGTCAGGAAGTGTGGTTGGGTGAGACGGGAACGGCGCACCTCCAGCGCCCGGGCGATCGCGGCACGCCGGTGGCGTTCGAGCTGACGCTGAAAGACTGTCTGCGGGCGCCGGCGAGCAACCGCGATGCCTGGACCGGTGTGCTGGCCTGGAGCGGCAGCCAGCCTGCGGTGTCCGTGGCGTTTGCCGCGCCGACGGATGACGACGCGCCGGGGTTGATCAGGGTTGCCGGCGTCACCGGGTTGGGGTTGCAGCTGGCGGATGCCAGCGGCCTGCCTGTGCGCCTCGGCGCGCGTAACAAACCGGTATTGCTGACGCCGGGGCAGAACACCCTGACGTATACGGTGACGCCGGTGCGCACCCCGGCGACGCTGAGCGCCGGCGCTTACCGTGCGGCGATCGATTTCCGGCTTTACTACGACTAATACGCCGCTTGCGCCCGGTCGGCGCAAGCACAACCAAAGGGAGTGGCGTCATGCGCGCGACAGAGACGAACCGGCGCCGGAGCGCGCTGTTGGGGGCTGGCATGGTCATGGCGGCCGGCATAATGGCGCAGTCGGCGGCCGCGGCGGAAAACATGCGCTTTCACGGCACGCTGGTGGCTGAGCCGTGCGTCATTCAGCCGGGAGATGAGGATATCCAACTGGATTTCGGCACCATCGTCGACAAATACCTGTATCTGAACACCCGTTCCCACAGTCAAACCTTCGCGTTGCACCTGACCGAGTGCGATCTCAGCCTGGGCAATACGGTGGCTATCACGTTTACCGGCACCGAGAACGCCAAACTGCCCGGCCTGTTGGCACCGGATGCCGGCAGCCTGGCGTCGGGGATCGGTATCGGGCTGGAAGACAGCAGCGGCAAGGCGCTGCCGCTCAATCGCGCCAGCGATAAATTCCGCCTGAGTGCCGGCAACACCACGCTTACGCTGCAGGCCTATGTGCAAGGGGAACCGGAGGCTATCCAGACGAAGTCCATCGGCCGCGGCACCTTCAGCGCGGTGGCCACTTTTACGTTGGAATACGAATAAGCGTCTACAAGGACAAGAAACGCAATGATGAGAAAGCACGTCAATCACGCCCTGCGCATGGGGCTGCTGTGCCTGTTGGCGTTGAGCGCCGCCGCTTGCCAAAGCCAAAAGTCGGGCAAGCCCGCCGTGAACACTAAAAATCAGGTTGTGCAACCTCCGTCAGAAGAGGCTTTGCGCAAGCAGCGTGAGGCCGAACAGCTGCAGCAGTGCCAGCAGCAACTGGGCGCATTGCGCGCGATCGACGAGAAACAGTATCAGCGCTATAAACAGGCCTTCGACAGCCTGATGAGCGGCGCTTCACAGTACGCCAGCCTGCGCGCCCGGGTAAACGGCGACACGCAGGAGACGGTGGATGCGCTGTATCGCTACAAGGTCAACTATCTGTGCGCCGGGGTGAATCAGGCGGTGTTGACCGGCTTGGCGGATCGTGGGGAGCAGATTAAATGAGGCTGCGCCTGCTGGGCTGCGTCGCTCTGCTGTTCTCCGGCGTCGCGCTGGCGGACGACGGCGTGCCGGCGCTGCTGCAGTTTGCCGAGCAGTATCAACGGCAAAACATCGTGCCGACGAACGAAAAAGCGGCGCCAGTCGAACGCGAGTCGGGGCAAAAAAAGCGTGAACCCGCGAAGCGCTCGTCGGACAACAATAAGCCAGCCTCACCGGCCAAAGCTTTTACGCTGACCCAGGAGTTATTGGCGCGTGACCAACAGCTGGCGCGCCAGCGAATGGAACTGACGATGTTGCGCCAGGAACTCGCCGCGTTGCGGGCGGAGAAAGCGACGCCATCCGTCGCGACGTTGCCCGATTCGTCAACGCTGCAAAAGTGGATCGCCGGGTTGGGCACCGCCTGGCGCGGCTCGCCCGACGCGCAGCGCGCCGAGGCGCTGCTGCGTCAGGCGACGCAGGAAACCGCCCAAAGCAGAGCGACGGCGGCGCAGGCCGAACGGCGCGTCACCGAACTTGAGTCTGCCGCGCAGGCATCGGCACAGACGCTTGCACAACGCCAACGCGAGCACCAGGAGGCGTTGAAGGCTCTGCGCGCCGCGTTGGAAGAAAGCGAGCAGAAGCGGGCCGGTGAGCAGAAGGCGACTCAGCAGGCGCGCGAAGACCTGCTGGCGTTGCGTAAGCGGCTGCAATGGGAGATGACGCCGGAGCAGTTGAAGGATGATCGCAAGCGTTTGTCCTATGCGGCGGGCAGTGCGCTGGGGCGGGACATTCAGGGGGTAGTGGCGGAGCGTCAAAGTTGGGGCGTGCCAGTGGATCGCGACAGCCTGTTGGCGGGCGTCATCGATAGCGTCTCGGGGCGTTTGCGGTTGCCGCCGGATGAACTGGATGCGCTGACGGCGCAGGCGGATGCCGCCGCCGTGGCCGCGCGTGAGAAACGCGTTAACGAACAGCGGCGGCGTGATGAAGATTACCTGGCGCGATTCAGTCAACAAAAGGGCGTAAAGCAGTCGGCGATGGGCTTTTGGTATCGGGTGGATTACGCCGGGGAGGGCGCGCTGGCGCCAACGGCGGTGGTCGATGTGGTCGTGAAGGAGAAGTTGACCGACGGTACGGTGATCCAGGATATGGAACTGAGCGGCAAGGTGCTGTCGCAACCGCTGTCCGAGTATCCGCCGCTGTTCAGGGAGGCGATAAGCCATCTGCACAACCACGGTTCGCTGACGATGGTCGTGCCGCCGGCGCTGGCCTACGGCGAAACCGGCTATCCGCCGAAAGTGCCACCTAACGCCACCATGATTTATGAATTACGCATCGACAACAGTCAGGCGCCGGCAAAGGGCGCCCAGGCGGTTAAACGGGAAGCCGGAACGGCGGGAGGGCAGGGATGAACACGATGATAAAAATCGCGCTATTTGATGAAAACCGTTACTTCAGCGCCGGCTGGCAGGAGGCTCTGGCGCTGCATTTCAGCACTTACGGCAAGCGCACGCTGTTACTGGATGCGCGGCAGGTTCACGAAGCCGATCTGGTGTTCTGCTATTTTCCTCCCGGCGTGCAAAGCTGTTTTTGTCACTTCTTTGAGACGCAGACCGCGGGGCGCAAAACGCTGTATTTCTCGTTGCGAACGCCGGAGGGGCGGCATAAGCGCACCGTTGGGAACCGTTGCGCGCTGGAGGCCGGTGTTATCTACCACGATACGCCGTTGGTCTCGGCGCTGTATCAGGTGAGCACCGAGCTGGAGCGGCGCAGCAAATGGCCGGGCAGGCCGGGTTGTGGCAGGAACTGCATATGCCAGCACCGTGGCCTGACGCTGCGTGAACAGGAGATCATGCGCTGTATGACGCGGGAGATGGGGGTGACGCAAATCGCACGGATGCTGGACATCAGCGTGAAAACCGTCAGCAACCACAAGATGAGCGTTATGCGCAAAATGGGATTCCGGCGTAATGCCGAGCTTTATGGGTGGCTGCGACACAGCGCCCGTCCCGGCGCCATGGGGCTCGAACCGGCATTCAGCCGGGCGTTGCGGCAGGGAAGGAACGGCATTGAGACGGCGCCGGCCAAATCGGACCGGCCGGCGCCTTAAGTGCCTTGCCGTGGCGATCAGTTGCAGGCCACGACCTTGATCGCCAGCCCGCCCTGTGAGGTTTCGCGGTATTTGGCGTTCATGTCTTTGCCGGTTTCGTACATGGTTTCGATTACCTTATCCAGACAAACCCGCGGTTCGCTGGTGCGGCGCATCGCCATGCGCGCGGCATTGACTGCCTTGACGGCGGAAATGGCGTTGCGTTCGATGCAAGGCACCTGAACCTGGCCGGCGAGCGGATCGCAGGTCAGTCCCAAATGGTGCTCCATGGCGATCTCCGCCGCGATGCACACCTGCGCCGGGCTGCCGCCCAGCAGCTCGGTCAACCCGGCCGCCGCCATCGAGCAGGCCACGCCCACTTCCCCCTGGCAACCCACTTCGGCGCCGGAGATCGAAGCGTTCATCTTGTACAGCGCGCCAATCACGCCGGACGCCAGGAAGTAGCGGGTGTAGGAATTGGCGTTCACCGGGCGGATGAACTTGTCGTAGTAGGCCAGCACCGCAGGGATGATGCCGCAGGCGCCGTTGGTCGGGGCGGTAACCACGCGGCCACCGGCGGCGTTCTCTTCGTTGACCGCCAGCGCGAACATGTTGATCCAATCGACCACGTTCATCGGGTCGATATTGTTCTTGTCTCCGGTCACCAGAATGCGGCGCAGCGCGGCGGCGCGGCGCGGCACCTTCATCGGGCCGGGCAGCAGGCCTTCGGTGTTGATGCCGCGCTCAATACCGGCGCTCATCACCTGCCAGACGTCGGCGAAGTGCGCGTCGATATCCGCTTTGCTGCGCAGCGCCAGCTCGTTCTGCATCACCAGGCCGGACAACGACAGCCCGGTCTCTTTGCAATGCTGCTGCAAATCGTGCGCCGATTTGAACGGGTAGGGCACCGGCGTTGCGCCCTCGGCGGACTGGCCGAAGTGCTCTTCGTCGACGATGAAACCGCCGCCGATCGAGTAATAGGTTTTGCTGTGCAGCAAGCGTTCACCGGCGAAGGCGCGGATGCGCATGCCGTTTTCGTGCAGCGGCAGGTTATCGCCGTGGAAATTCATGCCGCCATGCTGCGGGAAATCCACCTCGTGGTGGCCGTTGGCCAGCGGCAGGCGGCCGCGCTGTTCGACGTCGCGGATAAAGCCCGGAATGCTGTCGATGTCCACGTCGTGCGGCAGGTTGCCGGCCAGGCCCATGATGATGGCGATATCGGTATGGTGGCCTTTACCGGTCAACGACAGCGAACCGTACACGTCGACCACCACGCGGGTGGTGTCCTGCAGCTGCTGGTGGGCGATCAGATCGTCAATGAACTGTTTGCCGGCTTTCATCGGACCAACGGTGTGAGAACTGGATGGGCCAATGCCAATTTTGAAAATATCGAAAACGCTGACCATGGTCTCGCCTCCTTCTTCAGGTTTCAGGCGGTGAATACGGGAAATGGGGGCAGTGCGGGAGGGCCGGCGCGCAGCGGCGCCGGCCGGACGTGATTAGCCGAGCAGGCTGAACACGATAGCAGAGATGGCGATCAGACCCATCACAACCACAAATACGTTGCTGATGTGGCCGCTGTACTTGCGCATGGCAGGCACTTTACGGATGGCGTACATCGGCATCAGGAACAGCAGCATGGCGATGATTGGGCCACCCAGGGTTTCGATCATGCCCAGGATGCTCGGGTTCAGGGTGGCGACGATCCAGGTGGTCACCAGCATGAAGATAGCGGTCATGCGGTTCAGCTTGGCGGTGCTGACGGTTTTTCCGCGGCTCTTCATTGACTTGGCAACCAGGCCGTTGAAGCCTTCACGGGCGCCCAGGTAGTGGCCCAGGAACGATTTGGTGATGGCGACGAAGGCGATAACCGGCGCGATGTACTCGATCATCGGGTTGTTAAAGTGGTTAGCCAGGTAAGACAGAATCGAGATGTTCTGCGCCTTGGCTTCCGCCAGGTTTTCCGGCGTCAGGCTCAGCACGCAGCTGAACACGAAGAACATCACGGTCAGCACCATCATGATGTGCGCGTAAGCCAGAATGCGGGAGCATTTCTTCTCGGCGTCCGCGCCGTACTCTTCGCGTTTGGCGACGGCGAAGGCGGAGATGATCGGCGAGTGGTTGAAGGAGAACACCATCACCGGGATCGCCAGCCACAGAGTCATGATCAGGCCGTGACCCATGCCGGTACCGCTGCCGGACAGCGACACGTTTTCGAAGATGGCGCCGGTCCAGTTAGGGATCAGGTATACCGCCAGCAGCATCAGCACCGCTACGAACGGGAAGACCAGGATGCTCATGGTTTTCACGATGGCCTGCTCACCGAAGCGCACGATGGTCATCAGGCCGACGATCAGGATCAGCGACAGGATGGCGCGCGGCGGCGACGTCATGCCCAACTGGTGGGTGATGAAGCTGTCGACGGTATTGGTGATCGCCACGCTGTAAACCAACAGAATCGGGTAGATGGCGAAGAAGTACAGCAGGGTGATCAGTTTGCCGGCGGTGATGCCGAAGTGCTCTTCCACCACGGCGGTGATGTCTTCACCGGGATTTTTGCCGGACAGAACGAAACGGCACAGGCCGCGGTGGGCAAAGAAGGTCATCGGGAAAGCGATGATGGCCATGATGATCAGAGGAATCAAACCGCCGATGCCGGCGTTGATGGGCAAGAACAGGACGCCTGCGCCGATGGCGGTGCCGTACAGGCCCAACATCCACATGGTATCCGTTTTACGCCAGGTACTGCTGGAGCCCGAGGCCGCAGAGGCAATTGTGCCGGTCTGTGTAGTGTCCATAAATATCTCCGAAGTGAACACGAATTTAAAATTAAAAGGCAAAACTTAAGGTTAAACCGTCAAACGTCCTATTCAGGCAACGCTTGCGGTAAGAATCAGGTGTTGCTTGCGGGGATGTTTTGGCGTCCCCCTGGTTGTTTATTGCGTTCATTACCAAGGCACAGCGCCGGGTAATTCACTAAAGACTTTTCACCTTCACGGGTGATAAAAGTCGTTACCGCTGCCGACAGGTCATTGCCTGTCGATTTTTGTTGGCGGCAAG
Source organism: Serratia sp. BNK-33-b (assembly GCF_048684565.1). NCBI lineage: Bacteria > Pseudomonadati > Pseudomonadota > Gammaproteobacteria > Enterobacterales > Yersiniaceae > Serratia > Serratia sp. BNK-33-b. The sequence goes on along the minus strand of NZ_JBLQTZ010000001.1, from coordinate 3,200,618 downwards.
ATAACGATTTACAGTAGAAACAACCGTGATCCTGCTCTCAAATGCGTAATATGTGCAGTTATCTGCTTTTTAATCGATTTTTCGCGCATTTGTTGCACATTTGTGTAAGATTTTGTGCTGAGAACGCTCTCATAAAAATTTCTGCGATTATGTGGCTTGTACAATAATTAGCCGGATAAAGCGCTGTGCCCAGCAGCAAGCCGAGCAATATATTTTATGCGTGGTTTTGGATCTAGCTAAAAACCCGGATTAAGCAGTTTTAGTGATGTGGATCACATTGTGTTTTTAAGGTAAATTGAATTTATATTTTTGTTTTTAATGGTTTTTATTTAAAATTCACCGCTAGTAACGAAGGGAAATTACTTACGTGGTTAGCGGATAAAAATGCGTAACCATTCATCATATAAATAACAGATACCTAACAGGTATTGGTGAGATTTGCTGCAATCGCGTAAACCGCCGTTTATTTAAACTTCCTGGCCTTTGGCACGATTTATCATATAAAAGCCATAAATAGCCGTTAATTCACCCAGCCGACCGCGTGGTTAGCCTGCGAAAAAATAATCACTCGGGTGAGCTGTTGCATTTTATTAACCTGATGTTGCGTGCGGATAAGTGAAAAACGCGAATTGATTGCGCATTATTTGTTCATTTTTCGGCGGAGAAAGAGGGATATCGACGCGGTGCGCCGTCGGTTATGACGGCGCTGAAGGCGGATTAATAGCGGATAGCGATGGCGTTGTCGTTGAAGAACGCCAGGAAGTCGGCGCCCGGCTGGCGATCGGTGATCACCCGATCGAACTGCGTCAGCGGGCCGATGCAGGCCGGCTTGGTTTTGCCGAACTTGCTGTGGTCTGCCACCAGGATCTTTTGCTGCGCCATCGCCATGGCGCGATGCTTCATTTCCAGCTCGTCGAAGTTGAAGCAGGTGGCGCCGTGCTGCAGGCTGAGGCCGGCGGCGGAGATAAAGGCGATGTTCGGGCAGATGTGATCGAGCTCGTTGCGGCCGCCGACGCTGGAAAAGATGTAGTTGTTCGGCTTGAACTCGCCGCCGCACAGAACCACCTTGCAGTTCGGTTTGTCCTGCAGCGCCAGGAAGGTGTTCAGCGAATGACACACGGCGGTGAAAGCCAGCTCGTCGGCGATGGCGTCGATGATCGCCGGGGTGGTGGTGCCGCAGTCAAAAAACACCGTGTCGTTTTCATTGATCAGCGGCGCTGCCAGCAGTCCGATGCGCCGTTTCTCCGTGACCTGTTTGGCTTTTTGATCGGAAACGAAGTAGTTGGTCACGCCGTTGCTGCGCGGATCGGTCACCACGTAGCCGCCGAGCAACACCACGGCCGCCGGTTCGGCGCTCAGATCGCGGCGAATGGTCATCTCCGAGACCCCCAGCAGCGCGGCGGCTTCTTTCAGGTGGATCTTGTCAGCGCGTTTTAACGCCTGAACTAACCGGTTGATACGTTCTTCGCGCCGCGTTTCCATAGATCCGTCTTCCCACAGGTAATAGAGATAAAAGGCGAGCCGGCATTTCCGACGCTAAACACAACGATGCGGGGCAATATCGGGCCGCATCAACCGCCCGTATTGTCCCGCATCGGAGTGTATGGCCATGCCCGTCAGGGCAAGCCGACGATCAGTAGCTGCCCGCCGCCGGCTGGGCGCCGGAGACGATGGCGACGCCGGAGCTGGTGCCGATACGCGTGGCGCCGGCTTTAATCATCTTCTCGGCGGTGGCGCGATCGCGCACGGCGCCGGAAGCTTTCACGCCCATTTCGCTGCCCACGGTCTCGCGCATCAGTTTGACGTGCTCTTCCCGAGCGCCGCCGGTGCTGAAGCCGGTGGAGGTTTTCACGAAGGCGACATCGAGTTCGCGACACATTTCACAAACCTGGACGATCTGCGCATCGCTGAGCAGGCAGGTTTCCAATATTACCTTCAACGGGATCGCCGCGCAAACCTCGCGCACGGCGGCGATGTCGGCTTTCACTTCGTCCAGCAGGCCGCTTTTCAACCAGCCGACGTTGATCACCATGTCGATCTCTTGCGCGCCGGCGGCGATCGCCGCTTTGGCTTCAAAGGCTTTGGCGACGGTCAGGCCGGCGCCCAGCGGGAAACCGATCACCGAACAGACTTTCACGGTGCTTTCCTGCAGCAGCTGGGCCGCCAGCGGCACATAGCCGGAGTTGACACATACCGCATAGAAGTTGTGCTGCTGCGCTTCTTCGCACAGTTTGGCGATCTGCATTTCGGTGGCGTCCATGGCCAGCAGGGTGTGGTCAACATAGCTGGCGTAATCGATGCTTTCGGTGGTCATCGCGGTTCCTTAGTGAAGTTGAGAAAATAGCATGGATAGGTAATGTGAAAATAATAACATTTCAACATCGATAAACCTAGCGGGATTTGAAAAATGTCGACGAGATCATAGTTACTTCACTGTTATCTGTATAACTTAGGGGAGGATTATTTGTTATTTTAATAACATTTTCAGTGGCTGCTCGCGGCCTGCACGGGCGAAACGTCGAGGGGAAAAAAGATGGAGATCAACATCGATCTGGCTCCTGAAGCTTTCGGGACGCATCGGCAGGAACTGTTCCGCAACGCGGATTTCGCGGTGAGCGCGCATCGCTGCGCAGAACGCGGGCTGATGCTGACGCTGGCGAATTGCCGTGGCGCGCTGAGGGTTTTACCGTATCAGGGCCTCGCGATCTGGGACGCTGAGTTTGACGGTCATTCGCTGAAATCGGGCCGCCGCAGCACGCGGGGCGCCGGAAGAAAGCGCGCTGACGACGCCGCGTTCTGTCCCGCCTGGCCGGGTCACGACGGCGCGCCGATCCAGATGCAACGCGTGTGGCTGCAGCTGGCGGGCGATGAGCTGACGTTGCACGGTGAAGGCGAGCGGTTGGGCGAGCGTTGGCGCATCGGCCCGGCGCTGCGTCTGGCGGCCCAGAGCGCGCAGTTCGCCATAGAGATGAAGATTACCAACCTGGGCGAGCGGCCGCAGCCGCTGCGCTATGTTTGCCGCCTCAACTATGATTGCATTCCCGACGCGGTATTCCGCCAGAACCTGCCGACGCCGGCTTTGTCAGGGGATACGATCGGGCAGGAACTGCTGTGCTCCGACGATCTGACGCGCTACGTGGATCAGGCCGAGTTCTTTATGCTGGCGCCGCAAGGCCGGCGCTATGTGACGCGTTTTGCCACCGGGCAATTCAACTATGGCCTGCGGCGCATCGCTGTCCAGGGCAACAGGCGGCTGCTTGCTTTTATCCAGCCGGCAAACTGCCGCCCGAATGCGCCAGAGGGTGAGGGGGTGATGCTGGGAGCGGGAAAAACGCGGGCGTTTTGCGTGACCACCGGCGTGGTGTGAAAGCAGGGGCGGTAACGCCCCTGTCATGTTATGCGGTTATTCTTTCACCCAGCCGCGGCGAATGGCGAAGGCAAACAGGAAGCGATACAGACGCGACAGCTTGTCGGCGAGGACATCACCGAACAGATTCCATACCAGCTGAGCGAACAGGCAGCCGACCAGGCCGAGCAGGAAACCGCCGACCATATCCAGCGGCCAGTGCACGCCGAGGTAAACGCGTGACCAGGCGATGCCGACGGCGACAATCATCAGCAGCGCGCCGGACCAGACCCGGTGCCAGAACAGGAACGCCAGTGCAAAGGTAAAGATGGCGGTGCCGTGATCGCTGGGGAACGAGCTGTCCGGCGCGTGCGCCAGGAAGGTATAACCCACGCCGGCGACGAACGGACGCTCATGCGGCAGCAGCGCGCCGATAGCGGAGGCGGCAAGCATGGCGAACAGCAGCGCGATCGTGGTTTTCGCCACCACTTCGCGCTGTGAAACCAGCTGGCTTCGCGGCCCCCACAGCCACAGCCCGACGATCAGCAGCGGCACGATAATGATAAGATCGCGCGCCAAAAAGGTGGCGAAATCGATCATCCATTCGGGAGATGCCGGGGTCGCATTGATCCAGGCGAAAAGAACATGGTTTAACTGCTCCATAACCGTTACCTCATCTTGCGGCGCCAATAGCCGCTAATCATCCAATAAATAGCCAACTGGCTTAACCAAACCCACCAACCCGCCCACAGGTTATGGGTAAGAAAATGTGCGCCGCGCATGATCTGACCAAAGCCCATCAACATGCCGAGCGCAATGCCGCCACACCAGCAGCACCAGGCCAAGCGCGGGCGCTGCGGATAAAACAGGAAAAACAACGCCATGACCGCGAAACCGCTCGAGGCGTGCCCGCCGGGGAAACAGCGACCGGGGCCCGGCAGCGCCGGTACCGCGCCGAATAAAGGGAAGGACATCGCCTTGCCGCCGTACTCGATCAGATCCCACGGACAGGAGTGCGCGCTGGTGGCCTTGAGAATGCCCACCACCAGCGGGCCGATGCCGAGAAGCAGCATGCTGACAATCAGGCGCGCGCTGCGGCGATAGATGCCCCAAAACAGCGTGAGCACCGCTCCCACGATCACTATCTGCTTCAACAGACGGTGATTGATCAGATCCAGCCAATAATTGTTTTGCCACGGGAAATGCCCGCTGGCGGCATCGTACCAATAATTGCTGATCGCCCAGTCCAGCTGTTCGTTGCGGGAGAGCCACAGGAATACCAAACCGCTGATCAGCAGGCCAAAAACTTGCCAACGGTAAAAGGATGTCGGCAGGGAGTAAAGGGCGGTTGTCTTAATTTGCTGTGCCGTTGAGGATTGATTTAATGACGATTCTGGATTCACGCGCAGGCTCGGTGACAGGATTGAATAGCGCCACTGTAATAATTCTGTCTTAAGAAAACCTTAGTCCTGCGGCAAGAGAACCCTATCTGATGCACCCGCTTGGGCGCCGGTCAGCGCGTGTTTTTCTCGTATTAACCGGCGGTTTTTTGGGGTATTGCTCCGGTTAATGGGTGATATCAGGCGATTGTCACTATTCATCTCCTATTGTAAAGAAGATTAAACTTGTGGCGAGCATGGCGGTAGTGTATTAGTTTATAGGCGGATTATTTGACAAAAAGTGTAGGGATAAAACATGAACAAGGCATCCGTTGTATTTTCCGGCCTGCTGATGGCCGTTTCCGCCGGCGCTATGGCGGCGACCTCTAGCGATGACGCAGACATGAGCAAACAGCCGCTGGAAAAAGTCGCGCCTTACCCGAAAGCCGAGAAGGGCATGAATCGCCAGGTGATCTACCTGCCGAAGCAAGAACACGAAGAGAACTACAAGGTAGAGCTGCTGATCGGCAAGACGCTGGAAGTGGACTGCAACCGCCATATGATCGGCGGCACGCTGGAGACCAAAACCCTGTCCGGCTGGGGTTACGACTACCTGGTGCTGGAGAAGCTGTCTGAACCGGCCTCGACCATGATGGCCTGCCCGGACAACACCAAGACCAAGCAATTCATCGCCGCCAACCTGGGCGACGCCGCGATGCAGCGTTACAACAGCCGCCTGCCGATCGTAGTGTATGCGCCGAAAGACGCGGAAGTGAAATACCGCATCTGGAAAGCCGAAGATACCGTAAGCCAGGCTGAGCAGAAATAACCGCCGCCTGACGCCGCTCCGCTGGCCATTCCCGGTTGGCGGAGCCTTTCTCCTTTCTCCTTCCTGTCTCCTTATCATTCCTGCATCTTTGACACTCGACTGATTGCTTTCGGACGTGGCTTTTAGACGCGACATGGCAACGAAATACGCTCTTCACATGGTCACAGGAAGCACGCCGCTGCATGGATGGGAGAGGATGCGTGCGTATAGAAATAGAGCAAAGAAATCTTTACTGAAGTGTGATAATTTTGCGCATGCCCTATTCAGGCGTGACACAGAAGATAAGGATATCTGTGCTAAAAATTGTATTTCTCAAACTTGATATGACATTGTCACAGCACAGAGCTTAACCTAATCAAGCAGGGTGGCTCTGTGCTAAAAGTGGACGTTGCTACATATTGCTAAGCTAAGGAGTAAATATTATACGAAATTACTCACTGATGTTTAATTTATTTTGCATGGCAACCATTGCCTAGTGTTTTTTAAATATTGAGAATCTATGTCCGAGTTTTATAAATGATACTATGGGAATTAATTCAGCTCGACAAAATGGTTGACATTAATAGCATTGTATTGATGGTTGTCATTTTCAATCATGGAAAGGTCATAAACATGCATAATAACACCTTGCATTATGAGTTTATTTATGTGCTCTTTTGTTTCGCCTAATGATTCCCACCATGGCTCAGAAACGAAAACATTTTCGAAAAATGTGAATGTGTAATTTGTTAGCTTGTCGCCGAGCAAGTCAAAGCTACACATTTTGATGGCGCTTATAAATTTATTTATAATTTCACTATCCTCAGGTAGCCATGAGAATATCATATAACCATTTTTGTCTAGTGCCAAAATATTGACAGCCATATACGCAGGTCTTTTGTCTTCTGAAGGTGTAATTTGTTGTAATTCATTGCAAAATATATCGGCTATAGGTGCGTGAATTCCGCATGCCATAATGTTTGGTACCTGTTCTAAATATAAAATAAAATGATTGAGAACATCGAAAGAATAGTCTTCAATAGATTTTTCCACTCGATTTCTTATGTGATTTAAATCAGATAAGCTCAGTTTTGCGCCATTGATATTAATATTAGCCATTTTAGCCCATGCTAACTGTTCAGGAAATGACATGCCTCTATCAAACTCTCTTGTCAGTTCCATTGCTTTATAGTTGGCTTCTTTAACGTAAACTTCTCTCATAAGTGGTCTATATGCAAGCATAGTGCATTGCTTCTTAGTGACTTTAAATGGTTCATCTTCTACACAAGAAAAAAGTTCCTTATCATGATAAGAACAAAAACCAGTGAAAGTAGATGCCTGATTGACACCTATCTTCTCTAAAGTTATCCGTCCATTGTTTCTCTCTAAACTGCTTAAACCATGCTTTATGCCTAGAACATGCCCCGCATGAGCTATGGCGTTTAAACTATTGCCCTTCGATAAAGTATGAGCTTTAACTATTCTTGTCTGACATTCATGTTTGATTCTATCGGGTACGCTACATCTGCTCACATTTGAAAATAAGGTAAGTAGACTTTGGGCATCACCGCGCGAAAAAGGAGTTTGTTTATCGCGATTATAGTGGCATCGTTTATATTTCTTTCTGGAACCGCACCAACATTCTGCATTTCTACTAATTTTACTCATTGTAACTTCCTGGTTGAATATGAAAGAGGTAATTAATGGAATAGTATAAAAACAAACTGTTTATCTGAGAAGATATATCATGCTCCTGACTGCTGTTGGATGCTTGCTCTGTGAATTATAGCAAATATCCAATGCATGCTTTAGATGCATGAAATCGCATGATGATCCGGTGGTTTTTTTCCACGCGGCGCCAGTACTGGCGCAGATCGCGCCGAATCACGCAACTGCATTAAAAGCGACACATAAAGCGCGCAGGCGAGGCGGGGATAGCATTGCGTGCAGGTAGTTTTTAACATCTTTCGAAATCGCTGCCGGCATATCGCTACAGCTATTTATCATCGTTCGGGATGTCGTTGTCTATTTTTGAGTCTGAAGAAATATGTGCGTTCTCAGGCGCTTCACTTATGTCTTATCTGGAAGTTAGCTTTTTGTCAGAGATTTATAATGTTTATTTAAAAATAAATCAGCGTTATATAAGTATCGTGCTAATTTTTTCTTTGCTTGTTATAGTTGTTTACTTATGTTTAAATTCAATATAGTCGGGCTAACAAGTGTTAGTAGTAACTACAAAAAATGGAACTATGTATGGGTAAATATCACAATGATCAACCGATACACGGTGGGTCAGATGATCCTGATTTATTAAATAGACTGGGCTTTGCAAATCATCTAGCAAATATACTATTACTAAATTGCGATGATGATTGTCTTACTGTATCTCTGGAAGGGGAGTGGGGATATGGAAAAACATCAGTAATAAATCTTGTTAAAGGTGCTTTAAATGAAAAGGAATACTTGCCAATCATTATTGAGTACAATCCTTGGTTAGCTGGTAATCCCGAGTCATTAATACAAGATTTCTTAATGCAATTCTCTTCACAACTTAATATTAAAGACAAATCTGATGCGGCACTTGAGACTTCTAGGGAAATGATTGCATACTCTAGTCTCTTTAGTGTAGCAAAGCTTGTTCCAGGTGCGGAACCGTGGGCATCAATAATAGAAAAAACGTTGTCTAGATTTGGGCGTGCTACTAAAAATATTGCTGAACTAAAAAAGCTTGACCTTTTGGGTAGGAAGGAAAGGGTTGAGATTGCAATAAGGAAGATAAAAAACCCGATTGTAATAATTATTGATGATATTGATAGGTTGACTCCATCCGAAACATTTCAGATTTTGCGCCTTGTAAAAGCCGTCGCTGATTTTCCTGGTACTTCGTTTCTTTTAGCCTTTGACTCTAATTATCTTGTCTCTGTATTAGATAAAAATGGCATTGTTAATACTTCCGAGTACTTAAATAAGATAGTTCAACTACGGGTGCCCTTGCCTATAATTTCTGAAAGAGGGATGAGAGATCTTGCAAATGCTGAACTAGAGAATCTGAGCGATAAGTTATTAACGGAAAGGTTTGAAAGTGATCAAGAAAGGTTAAGCTGGATTTATCACAACTATTTCAAACATCTTATCAGAAACCCTAGGGAGTTAAAAAGATTTTTTAACCACCTAAGGTTTGTGTTGGAACAAGTGGAAGGGCAAGTATGTTTCGCAGATCTTTTTGCTTTGTCGTTAATCTCCACTAAGTCGAATGTGGTATATGAACATATAAAAAATACGCCAGAAGCGTACATCGGTAAGAGGATTTCAAATGACGGACTTATGACAGAGAAACCTGATTCGATAGTGAAATCATTTAGTGATGAGCGATCCAAAAAGTTAGATGATTTTAGCGAAAAAGAGCGTAAGTTAATAAATGGTCTTCTTGGGGAGATTTTCCCACTTCTGGCAACCGGAGGCTATTCGCATTATGGTGTTTCCGATGCCGATTCTGCTGGTCGAGTGTCAGCACCACAAAGGTTACATGTTGCATTTCATTATAAAACCCCTGCAGGGTATTTTTCTGATCAGGAGATTATTGATTTTATAAATGGAGATGTTGACAGGGATGATTTTCTTATTAGAGTAGCTTCCGAAGATGCTGATGAAAGATTCTTCGAAATGATGACGAATTATGCAGGCATGTGCAAAGATAAAAGCTTTGATGTGTTAACCTGTATTTATGATGCATTCCTTTTTTCTGATAAGTTAATATTATCTTTGCGGGGTAATTTTGGATTTTTATCCAAAGATCTATATAGAAAAATGAACTGGCTCACAAATAAAATAATATCAGAAAGTAATAATAAGTATGAGTTAATTAGAGGGATAATTGGTCGTGAAGAAAATGCGCCTTTGGCTGCCGATGTTTTATATAAAGTTCGGAGTCAACTGAAAGGGGATGATTATGATAAGCCATGGGTTTCAGAGGAGCAGTTGACTGGACTTGAAATTCTCTATCAAGAGATGGCTGTCAAAGCAATTAGCGGCAAGATGTATATTAAAAACTATCTTGAGTCACATATATTTTTCGAGTTAAAGAGATCTTCCAAAGAGAGGACGGCTGAGTTTATGGACTCAGTGTTGCGTGGTAAGGATGGCATGGTTAGAGTTGCCGAGATAATTAGTGAGTCTGGTAGCGATTCTAGCAATGGTCCATTTGTTCAAATTGACCACGATACTTTTGGTGATGTAATTGACTTGGGTAGTCTTAGACAAATGGTAAAGAGTGTGGATATTTCAACTTATCCTATTCATATTCAAGCTGTGTTTAAAAGCATCTGCGATGGAAAGAAATATTATTTGAGAGATGGTACACCTGGCGAGCGATGGTAGATATAATTATTTTAAGGTTAGCTATTTTATGAAAATATGCCGCCAATCGCTGGCGGCTTTTTGCTTATTCGGTCGGCAACTCATACGGCGTGAATCTAATCACCTCTTCCCCGATCCAGTCGTTCACCTCTATCTTGCGCTCTTGCAGCGGCGTTAACTCGTTGCGCACAAACACCTGAGCGGCCTTTTTCACATCCCCGAAACCGCCGGTATTGTTCGGAATAATTCCCATCATCTGAGGAGGTACACGGTGCGCGCTCAATAAATCATCCCGTGTAGCATTCTTGATATTGAAAAAGTCATCTTTGGTTGCAACCTCACTCAGCGGCAAAATCTTAATACCGTCCGGCTTGCCATTCGGAGCATACATAAACAGATTGCGAAAGTTCTCTAATCTCTTGGTATCACGCATGGCTTGACGCATTCTGTCAACTTCACTGGTACTCTGTGCCGCATCGGTCATATAAAGGATGTACTCGGCGTGCGCGCCGTTTTGATAGTATTTACAGCGAAATAGTGTTGCCGTTTCATTCAACCATGCGGAGTTAAGCGCGCTAAGGTATTCCGGCAGGCCGTACAGTTCCTGATTGATGTTCGGCTCAATCAGGTGGAAAACGCTTCCGGTCTTGAACCGGTGCGCCTCTTTCCAGTCCTGCACAAACCAGTAAGCGCCTCGATCCACACCGCGTTGTGTGTACTTGGCCGGGGAGGATTTCGGTTGCAGCGGCGCCCCGAGCCGATTTTGGCGCTCTTCTAAATAGGCGTTACCGAACACCAGATAATCCAGCGCATAGCGGCTAAACTCCCGCTGACTTAACAGCCGGTGTGGGATGAACGTTGACGCTAAAATGTTGCGCTTAACGTACATCGGCGAGTTGTGATCACGGCGGCACGTACGCTCCGCACAAGCCGCTATCTCAGTGAGAACACTAAAGAGCGTTATCATCAATGCCAAAACATAAATTGCAGTTGTACTTTTATGACGTTGGAATCTATTCAGCGGCAGATCGTATCACCGGGCAAAGTTGATATCGCTCCGCCACACCCAACCCGAAGCAATCAGGGAACACTTTGGATTTAACAAGAAGCCTGCGAAAGCAGGTTTTTTTATGTCCGTGAAATGGCTGTCGCCACTTTGTCGCCACAGGGTAGTTATGTGTTTTTCGAAGCATTGTTTTATAAGGGTATTTTTTCAGGGCAACAAAAAACCCGATAATCTTGAACCTAAAAGGCGGGATTATCGGGCTCCACAAAATGGGGACATCAAAGAAAAGCAGTGGCACTAATTCAGACTGCGGCCCCCAACGAAAGTTCTGGCCGGCGACAAAAAAATCAAAATATTTTTATCGCCGATCCATCTCTCCCGCTAATCGATCAGCCGAGTATGCCCGGCCATAGCACCACGATGAGAGAACCCGCCAGCGTTAACAGCACGTTAGCGATGGCGTAGGTGCCGGCATAGCCTAGCGCCGGGATGTTGCTGCGCGCGGTGTCGCTGATGATCTCCATCGCCGGCGCGCAGGTGCGGGCGCCCATGATGGCGCCGAACAGCAGGGCGCGGTTCATGCGCAGCACGTAGGCGCCGAACAGGAAGCAGATAATCACCGGCACCAGGCTGACGATAAGCCCGGCGATCAGCATCTGGCCGCCGACCGCGCCCAGGCTGTGGCCGATGCCGGCGCCGGCGCTCAGGCCCACGCCCGCCATAAACACCATCAGGCCGAATTCTTTCACCATGTTCAGCGCGCCCTGCGGAATATAACCGAAGGTCGGGTGGTTGGCGCGCAGGAAGCCGAGCATGATGCCGGACATCAACAGGCCGGCGGCGTTGCCGATGCCGAACGAGAAGTTGCTGAACTGAATGGTGATCTGGCCGATCAGCAGGCCGATGATGAAGAAGGCGCAGAACGCCAGCAGATCGGTCACCTGGCTGTGGATCGAGATAAAGCCAATCTTCTCCGCCACGCTTTTCACCCGGCGCGCGTCGCCGCTCACCTGCAGCACGTCGCCCTTGTTGAGCACGATGCTGTCGTCGATTGGCATTTCGATCTGGCTGCGGATCACGCGGTTGAGGAAGCAACCGTGGTCGGTCAGCTTCAGCTGGCTCAGGCGTTTGTTCACCGCGTTGCTGTTCTTCACTACGATCTCTTCGGTCACGATGCGCATGTCGAGCAGATCGCGGTCGAACACTTCCTTACCGTTGCGGAAGCTCGGATCCAGCCGCGCGTGGGCGTCCGGATAACCGACCAGCGAGATCTCGTCGCCCACCTGCAGCACCGCGTCACCGTCCGGGTTGGCCAGAATGCCATTGCGGCGGATGCGTTCAATGTAGCAGCCGGTCTGGCGGTAGATGCCCAGTTCGCGCAGGTTCTTGCCGTCGGCCCAGGCCACCAGCTCGGGGCCGACGCGGTAGGCGCGGATCACCGGCAGGTAGACCTTGCGCTGGCTGTCGGTGTCCAGGCCGCGTTCGCGGGCGATCTGCTGGGCGGAGGTGGACAGATCCTGGTGCTGCAGCTTCGGCAGGTAGCGCGCGCCGAAAATCAGGCTGACCAAGCCGATCAGGTAGGTGAGGGCATAGCCGAGGCTCAGATGATCCTGCGCCGCCAGCAGCGCCGGGCCGTTGACGATGGTGTTGCGCAGCGTATCGCCGGCGCCCACCAGCACCGGCGTCGAGGTCATCGAGCCGGCCAGCATGCCGGCGGTCAGGCCGATGTCCCAGTGGAATAGCTTGCCGAGGCCGATGGCGATCACCATTGCCGAACCGACCATCACCAGCGCCAGCATCAGGTAATTCTTGCCGTCGCGGAAGAAAATCGAGAAAAAGTTAGGCCCGGCTTCCACCCCGACGCAGAAAATAAACAGCATGAAGCCGAGATTCAGCGCCTCGGTGTTAATGGCGAAGTGTTGCTGGCCGAGCAACAGGGAAACCACTAAAACGCCAATGGAATTACCGAGTTGGACGGAGCCCAGACGGAGTTTACCGAGGCACAGCCCCAGCGCGAGTACCACGAACAGTAACAGAATGTAGTTACCGTTTAACAAACTAGCGACGTTTATGTTCACGGAGGATAACTTATTGTTTACCAGTAAGTGCTTGATATAGATAACTATAAGAGATAAATTCAGCCTTAAAACGACGTCATAAATCACCACCAGCAGAAAGCGAAGCGAACCATCGTTCGGCGGCGTTCATTCTAGACGCTATGACCGATGACAGCCAGCACCGAAAGCTGATTTCCTGCGCCGCCGGGCGCATTTAACTCTCTTTTGACCAAGGAAAAAATTCGGTTCAGCGTCACCGCACGGGTGACCGGGCCGATTTCTATTGATGCGGTAATTGGGCGGGGGAGAATTCGCATGACGAGTTATCGATATTGGCTGGGCATTCTCAGCTGTTTTCTGTTGTTCAGCCTGGTGTTTCTCGGCCAGCAAACCGGCCTGTTCGGCAGCACGGATCATGAGCACCACGGTGAAACCGGCCTGCTGCTGTTTGTGATCCCCGGCGCAATCGCCAGCTATTTGTCGAGCCGCAAGCGGCTGCTGTGTCCGTTGCTGGGGGCGCTGTATGCATTGCCGCTGTGCCTGCTGATCCGCCACTTCTGGCTGACGCCGTCCTATTCGTTTTGGCAGGAATTGGCTTACGCCACCAGCGCGGTGTTTTGGTGCGTGTTCGGCGCGATGCTGATGCTGTTCGCCCTCGGTCTGTTGCACACGCTGCAGCAGCTGCACCGGCGGCAGCGGCAATAAAAAAAGGCGCGTTAAGCGCCTTTTTTGTCGTTCAAAAACTTACTGGAACAGGTTCAGGTGTTCTTTAGCGTAAGCTTCGAAATCGGTGCAACCGCCGATGTGCTTCTCGTCCAGGAAGATCTGCGGCACGGTTTCAACCGGTTTACCGACGGTTTTTTCCAGATCGGCCTTGGTGATGCCTTCCGCGTGGATGTCAACGTAACGGAAGTTGAAATCGTCGCGTTCTTCAGTCAGTTTTTCCGCCAGTTCTTTAGCGCGGACACAATAAGGACAGCCAGGACGCCCGAAGATTACTGCAAACATGCAACGCTCCTTAATTGGATTTTCGATAAATTATTCGCGATTGCAACGACATCCCGTCACCGAAAAAGTCATTACCTGCGTCAGATGGCGCTTACTATGCCCGTTGAGGCGGTGAAAAAAAAGCAGGAATTACCTGTTAATCTGATTCATGTAACCAATTAGTCTGCCGGGGCTGTCGCCGTCGGCGGGAATTCACTACACTGGGGGCAGACCTTCTGGAGAAGAAAAATATGCGTTCATTCGGTGACTTACCGCGCCCGGTGCTGGTGTTGGAAGGGCTGGGTATCGTGATGCTGGTATTGGCCTACCTCAGTATTCACGGCCACCTGCAGCTGCCGGGCTGGCTGGCGTCGCAGCAGGCGGCGGTCGGCATGATTTTCCTCGGCGTGGCGCTGATGGTGCCGGCGGCGGCGTTTCTGGTATGGCGCGTGGTGCAGGGCTTCGGGCCGCTGATGCGCGGCGGCTTGCCGCCGGAAAACGATCGCCGCAAACCGCAAGATGCAGACGCATCGAAAGATAATCAGGAGCGCGATCCGCGCGCCTGAGCGCCGCGGCCGCTAACTCGCCTGCCGGGCAGGCGTTGGCTTTTGGGGTGACGAGTGAAAATTGCCATTCTTTCTCGCGACGGATCGCTCTATTCATGTAAGCGGCTGCGTGAAGCGGCGGAAGATCGCGGGCACAGCATCGATATCATCGATCCGCTCTCCTGCTATATGAACATCAATCCGGCGGCGCCGACCATTCATTATCGCGGCCGTCAGTTGGAACGTTACGATGCGGTGATCCCGCGCATCGGCTCCGCCATCACCTTTTACGGCACGGCGGTGCTACGCCAGTTCGAGCTGCTCGGCAGCTACCCGCTCAACGAATCCGTGGCCATTACCCGCGCCCGCGACAAGCTGCGTTCGCTGCAACTGCTGGCCCGGCAGGGCATCGATCTGCCGATCACCGGTTTCGCCCATTCGCCGGACGACACTGGCGATCTGATCGAACTGGTCGGCGGCGCGCCGCTGGTGGTCAAGCTGGTGGAAGGCACGCAGGGTATCGGCGTGGTGCTGGCGGAAACCCGTCAGGCGGCGGAAAGCGTGATTGACGCCTTTCGCGGGCTGAATGCCCACATCCTGGTGCAGGAGTACGTGCGCGAGGCGCAGGGGCGCGACGTGCGCTGTCTGGTGGTGGGCGGCCGGGTAGTGGCCGCCATCGAACGGCAGGCCAAGCCCGGCGAGTTTCGCTCCAACCTGCACCGCGGCGGCACCGCCCGCAAGGTGACCATCACCGCCAGGGAGCGGGCGATCGCGGTGAAAGCGGCGAGCACGCTGGGGCTGGACGTCGCCGGGGTGGATATCCTGCGCGCCGAACGCGGCCCGCTGGTGATGGAGGTCAACGCGTCGCCGGGGCTGGAAGGGGTGGAAACCACCACCGGGCTGGACATCGCCGGCATGATGATCGAATACATTGAGCAGCGCGGCCGGCCGGGCTTCCGCCTGAAGTCCGGCGGTTAACGGGGTGGGCGGAGCGCATTTCCCGCCGTGCAATATCTGAATTAGTGAATTAAGCCGCATTGATCGTGGCGTATCGGGTGAATATTCCGTAAGCTATGCGCCTTTTCGCGTATTGAATATTGTGAGGCTGGTTATTATGGATTCACTCATTGTCCCCGATTTGGCGCTGTTGCGGCGCTGGCTGGATCAGTCGGGCATTTCTTTCTTTGAGTGCGATTCCTGCCAGGCGCTGCACCTGCCGCACATGCAGAACTTCGACGGCGTGTTCGACGCCAAGATAGATCTGGTGGACAACGTCATTCTGTTCTCCGCGCTGGCCGAAGTGAAGCCGACCGCGCTGATCCCGCTGGTGGCGGACCTGAGCCAGATCAACGCCAGCTCGCTGACCATCAAGGCGTTTGTCGATATTCAGGACGACAACCTGCCGAAGCTGATCGTCTGCCAGTCGCTAAGCGTGGCGGTCGGCATCACCTACGAGCAGTTCACCCACTTCATGCAGCAGGGCGAAGAGCAGGTCTCGATGGTGATCCTTGAGGCGCGGGCGAACGATCTGCTGTTTATGGGTGACGAAGAAGAGATCCCCGCTGGCGCCGTGCGTCAACCGATGCTGCACTGATCCTCGCCATACCTTAAGCATGCCGTCGCTCCGGCGGCATGCTGCCGTGACGCCTCTCCGCAATAAAATATTCTGCACTTTGGCCTTTGCCGCCCGATCTTTCTCGCCTTTTGCGCCGTTAATGGCGTATCACATAGAGAAAACTGCATAAAAAATCGATAAAAGGCGTTTTTTACCCTGGGGGCTGGCGGGTTACGATGGCAGCGGCTATGCTGCTGATTCTGCAAAGGGCTTGCGATTCCCCTTGTGACCACGCGAGCAGGGCAGTGAAAAAGGCGCATGCAATCATATGCATAGCCATTCAGTTCGCGGTTGCAACGATTGCGCTCAATCAGGAAAGGTTTTGTATCGCTGCAGATACAAGTTCAATTCTATGATTCACCCTGTTTTGGAGGAAGTTACGGATGGTCACCCAACGTAAAAAGTGGTTATCGGGTGTGGTTGCCGGCCTGTTGATGGCCGCGTCCGTCAATGCGTCAGCCGAAGAGAAAACGCTGCACGTGTATAACTGGTCCGATTATATCGCGCCGGACACTTTGGCTAATTTCCAGAAAGAAACCGGCATCAAAGTGGTGTACGACGTCTTTGACTCCAACGAAGTGTTGGAAGGCAAACTGATGGCGGGCAGCACCGGTTATGATCTGGTGGTTCCTTCATCCAACTTCCTCGAGCGCCAGTCTCAGGCCGGCATCTTCGAACCGCTCGACAAGAGCAAAATGCCCAACTACAAGAATCTCGATCCCGAGATGCTGAAGCTGGTTGCACACAATGACAAAGACAACAAATACGGCATCCCATACCTGATGGTGACCACCGGCATCGGCTATAACGTCGACAAGGTGAAGGCGGCATTGGGCAAAGACGCGCCTGTCGACAGTTGGGATCTGATCCTCAAGCCGGAAAACCTCGAGAAGCTGAAAAGCTGCGGCGTCTCCTTCCTCGATGCGCCGAGCGAGGTTTACGCCACCGTGCTGCACTACCTGGGCAAGGATCCCAACAGCACCAATGCGGCGGACTACACCGGCGCGGCCAACGATCTGCTGCTGAAACTGCGGCCGAACATTCGTTACTTCCACTCTTCTCAGTACATCAACGATCTGGCTAACGGTGATATCTGCGTGGCGATCGGCTGGTCCGGCGACGTGATGCAGGCGGCCAACCGCGCCAAAGAGGCGAAGAACGGCGTGAACGTGGCCTACGCGATCCCGAAAGAGGGGGCGCTGACCTACTTTGACATGTTCGCCATGCCGGCGGACGCCAAGAACAAAGACGCCGCGTACCAGTTCCTGAACTTCCTGATGAAACCTGACGTGATGGCGGGCATCAGCAACTATGTCTATTACGCCAATGCGGTGAAAGATTCCACGCCGCTGGTGAACGCCGAAGTGCGCGAGAACCCGAATGTCTATCCGCCGGCCGATCTGCGCGCCAAGCTGTTCACGCTCAACGTGCAGTCGCCGAAGCTGGACCGTGTCATTACCCGCGCATGGACTAAAGTTAAAAGCGGGAAGTGATGATGGGGGGGATACCCCCATCGTCGGTAAACCGGCAGGCGGGCGCTCCCCGCCTGCATTGCCGTTTTGGGCCACGGCGCTCGCCGTGGTTTTGTGCCGCTTTACGCCGGAGAGCACCCCGATTGAACGACGCCATCCCTCGTCCTCAAGCCAAGTCGCAGAAGGTCTTCACCCCTCTGCTGGAAATCCGTAACCTCACCAAAACCTTCGACGGGCAGAATGCGGTCGAAGACGTCAGCCTCACCATCTACAAGGGCGAGATCTTTGCGCTGCTTGGCCCGTCCGGCTGCGGCAAGTCCACCTTGCTGCGCATGCTGGCCGGCTTTGAACAGCCGACGGAAGGGCAGATCGTGCTCGACGGGCAGGATATGTCGCATGTGCCGCCGTACCAGCGGCCGATCAACATGATGTTTCAGTCGTACGCGCTGTTCCCGCACATGACCGTGGAGCAAAACATCGCGTTCGGCCTGAAGCAGGACAAAATGCCGCGGGCGGAGATCGCCGAACGGGTGGCGGAAATGCTGGCGCTGGTGCACATGCAGGAGTTCGCCAAACGCAAACCGCACCAGCTTTCCGGCGGCCAGCGGCAGCGGGTGGCGCTGGCGCGCAGCCTGGCCAAGCGGCCGAAGCTGTTGCTGCTGGATGAACCGATGGGCGCGCTGGACAAGAAGCTGCGCGATCGCATGCAGCTGGAAGTGACCGACATTCTCGAGCGCGTCGGCGTGACCTGCGTGATGGTGACGCACGATCAGGAGGAGGCGATGACCATGGCGGGGCGCATCGCCATCATGAACCGCGGCAAGTTCGTGCAGATCGGCGAGCCGGAAGAGATCTACGAGCATCCGAATAGCCGCTTCAGCGCCGAATTTATCGGTTCGGTCAACGTCTTCGACTGCGTGCTGCAAGAGCGCCACGACGATGCGCTGATCCTGCAAAGCCCGGGGCTGCGCCATGCGATCAAGGTGGATCCGGACGCCTCGGTGGTGGACGGCGTGCCGATCCAGGTCGCGCTGCGGCCGGAAAAGATCCTGCTGTGCGAACAAGTGCCGGAAGACGGCTGCAACTTCGCGGTGGGGGAAGTGGCGCACATTTCCTATCTGGGCGATCTGTCTATCTACCACGTGAAGCTGCACAGTGGGCAGATCATCAGCGCCCAGCTGCAAAACGGCCATCGTTTCCGCAAGGGGATGCCCACCTGGGGCGATGAAGTGCGTCTATGTTGGGAAACCGACAGCTGTGTTGTGTTGACGGTGTAGTGGAGCTGGTGAGGAGTAACCCGTATGTCCCTGCTTTCTGAACGCACGCCGGAACCGCCGGCCAAAACGCCGGCCACCCTCAAGGCCTTGTTCCATCGCCTGCTGATGGCTCACGGCCGCAAGCTGGTAATCGCATTGCCGTATTTATGGCTGACGCTGCTGTTTATGCTGCCGTTCCTGATCGTGTTCAAGATCAGCCTGGCTGAGCTGGCGTTGGCGGTGCCGCCTTACACCGAGCTGATGAGCTGGGTGGACGGTAAGCTGAACATTGCGCTCAACTTCGCCAACTATCTGCAGCTGACCGACGATCCGTTGTATATCGATGCCTACCTGCAGTCGCTGCGCGTGGCGGCGGTCTCGACGCTGTGCTGCCTGATCATCGGCTATCCGCTGGCCTGGGCGGTGGCGCACAGCAAGGCGTCGACCCGCAACATTCTGCTGTTGCTGGTGATCCTGCCTTCCTGGACTTCGTTCCTGATCCGCGTTTACGCCTGGATGGGGATCCTGAAAAACAACGGCACGCTGAATAACTTTCTGATGTGGCTAGGGGTGATTGACCAACCGCTGGTGATCCTACACACCAACCTGGCGGTGTATATCGGCATCGTTTATTCCTATCTGCCGTTTATGGTGCTGCCGATTTACACGGCGCTGATCCGGCTGGATTACTCGCTGGTGGAGGCGTCGCTGGATCTGGGGGCGCGGCCGCTGAAAACCTTCTTCAGCGTGATCGTGCCGCTGACGCGGGGCGGCATCATCGCCGGTTCGATGCTGGTATTCATTCCGGCGGTGGGGGAGTTCGTGATCCCGGAACTGCTCGGTGGGCCGGACAGCATCATGATCGGCCGCGTGCTGTGGCAGGAGTTCTTCAATAACCGCGACTGGCCGGTGGCCTCGGCGGTCGCCACCATCATGCTGCTGTTGCTGATCGTGCCAATTTTGTGGTTCCACAAACACCAGAACAAGGAAATAGGGGGGCAGGAATGAACAACTTGCCGGTAGTGCGTTCACCGTGGCGCATCGCCATCCTGACGATCGGTTTTACCTTCCTGTATGCGCCGATGCTGATGCTGGTGATCTACTCCTTCAACAGCTCCAAGCTGGTGACGGTGTGGGCCGGCTGGTCCACGCGCTGGTATACCGAATTGTTCCACGATTCGGCGATGATCAGCGCGGTGGGGCTCAGCCTGACCATCGCTGCCGCCTCCGCCACCGCCGCGGTGGTACTGGGGGCCATCGCCGCCGTGGTGATGGTGCGATTCGGCCGCTTTCGCGGTTCGACCGGCTTCGCGTTTATGCTGACCGCGCCGCTGGTGATGCCGGACGTGATCACCGGCCTGTCGCTGCTGCTGCTGTTCGTGGCGATGGGGCATGCCTTCGGCTGGCCGTCAGAGCGCGGCATGTTTACCATCTGGCTGGCGCATGTCACCTTCTGTACCGCTTATGTGGCGGTGGTCATCAGCTCGCGTCTGCGCGAGGTGGATCGCTCGATTGAAGAGGCGGCAATGGATCTGGGGGCGCCGCCGCTGAAGGTGTTCTTCGTCATCACCTTGCCGATGATTGCGCCGGCGCTGATCTCCGGCTGGATGCTGGCGTTTACCCTGTCGCTGGACGATCTGGTGATCGCCAGTTTCGTCTCCGGCCCGGGCGCCACCACGTTGCCGATGCTGGTGTTCTCCAGCGTGCGCATGGGGGTGAATCCGGAAATCAATGCGCTGGCCAGTCTGATCCTGCTGGTGGTAGGCATCCTCGGCCTGATCGCCTGGTGGTTTATGGCGCGCTCGGAAAAACAACGATCGCGTGAATTGCAGCGGGCGGCCCGTAGCTGAATCGTAACAAACCTGCTATTTTTGCAATCAATAAGTATTGCAACTAACTACCTGACTTTACATGCGCCACCTGTATAGGTGGCGCGTCGTAGCGGAACACGGATATGTCAGACATGCTGAAAAGCGGGCAGGGAATGGGATCGACTTCGGATGCGCCGGTGCCGGTGATGGTGGCGGGCACCGCCATGGTGGCGATCAAGTGTATCAGCGTGGTGCTGCTGCTGGGCGAGCTGGGCGTCGACGGCGCGCAGGAATTCGTCAACACCAGCGCGCAGGCGTGGGATTCCACCTTTATCTTTCTGGCCGGCCTGATGCTGCTGTGCCTGCAAATCAGCTGCGGCTTTGCGGTGATGCGCGGCCGCAATTGGGGGCGCTGGGGCTATGTGGCCTGCCAGTGCATCGTGGTGCTTTACCTGCTGTTGGCCACCATCGGCAGCGTCTTCCCCGAGGTGTTCACCGTGGAGGGGGAAACCAGCGGCCAAATCCTGCACGTTCTGATCCTGCAAAAGATCCCCGACGCGGTGATCCTGGCGTTGCTGTTCGTTCCTGCCGCCAGCCGCCGCTTCTTCACCGCGCGCAAGTGAGATTTTAGGCGCGCGGAGTGGTAAACTCTGCGCCCTTAATTCGTCATCCTGAACTTCACGGTAATCTTCATGCATTGCGCTTTGTATACGGCGGGCACCTGCCGTTCCTGTCAGTGGCTGGAAAAGCCCTATCCGCAGCAACTGGCCGACAAACAGCATCACCTGCACTCGCTGCTGGCCGGGCGCGACGTCGCACAGTGGCTGCAGCCGGCGGCGGGGGAACTGAGCGCATTTCGCAATAAAGCCAAGATGGTGGTCAGCGGCAGCGTGGAGCGTCCGCTGCTCGGCATGCTGCACCGCGACGGCACGCCGGTCGACCTGAGCGATTGCCCGCTGTATCCCGCCGGCTTTGCGCCGATGTTTGCGGTGCTGAAAAGCTTCATCGCCCGCGCCGGCCTGACGCCGTATAACGTGGCGCGCAAACGCGGCGAGCTGAAATACCTGCTGCTGACCGAAAGCACGCTCGACGGCGGCGTGATGCTGCGCTTCGTGCTGCGCTCGGAAACCAAGCTGGCGCAGCTGCGCGCCGCGCTGCCGTGGCTGCAGCAGCAGCTGCCGCAGCTCAAGGTGATCTCCGCCAATATTCAGCCGGTGCATATGGCGATCATGGAAGGGGAGCGCGAGATCGCGCTGACCGAACAGCAGGCGCTGGAGGAACAGTTCAATCAGGTGCCGCTGTTCATCCGCCCGCAAAGCTTCTTCCAGACCAACCCGCAGGTGGCCGCCGAATTGTATGCCACCGCCCGCGACTGGGTGCGCGCGCTGGGTATCGACAGCATGTGGGATCTGTTCTGCGGCGTCGGCGGTTTCGGCCTGCACTGCGCGCAGCCGCAAACGCGGTTGACCGGCATCGAAATCAGCGCGGAAGCGATCGCCTGCGCGCGCCAGTCGGCGCAGCGGTTAGGGTTGTTGCAGGTCGATTTTCAGGCGCTCGACTCCACCCGCTTCGCCACCGCCGAAGGCCAGGTGCCGCAGCTGGTGCTGGTCAATCCGCCGCGCCGCGGCATCGGCCAGGCGCTGTGCGATTATTTGAGCCGGATGGCGCCGGATTACATTCTGTATTCCAGCTGCAACGCCGAGAGCATGGCGAAAGATATCGAGATGTTGCCGGGGTATCGCATCGAACGGGTGCAGCTGTTCGACATGTTCCCGCATACCGCGCACTACGAAGTGTTGACGCTGTTGGTGCGGCGTTTATAAAACATAAGGCCCGGTTATCCGGGCCTTATTGCTTACTGCGGGAACCACTTGTCGTTGATGGCTTTGTAGGTGCCGTCGGCCTTGATGGCGTCCAGCGCGGCGTTCAGCTTGGCCAGCAGCGCCTGGTTATCCGGGCGCACCGCGATGCCGAGACCGGTGCCGAAGTATTGCGCATCGGTGATGTGCTCGCCGACCGGCGCCAGCTGCGGGTTGGTTTTCAGCCACTCGTTCACCACGGCGGTGTCGCCGAACACGCCGTCGATACGGCCGTTTTTCAGCTCCAGAATGGCGTTCTGGTAGCTGTCGTAAGAAACGGTGTTAATCTCCGGGTGCTTGTCCTGCATGTATTTCTGGTGGGTGGTGCCGTTTTCCATGCCGAGCTTTTTGCCTTTCAGATCCGCCAGCGAGCTGAACTTGCCTTTTTGCGCGATCACAATCGCCGAGTTGGCGTAGTAAGGTTGGGTGAAGGCGACCTGTTTGCTGCGCTCCGGCGTGATATCCATCCCGGAAATCACCGCATCGTATTTTTTGAATTTCAGCGCGGCGATCAGGCTGTCGAACGCCTGGTTGGTGAAGGTGCACTGCGCCTGCATCTGCTTGCACAGCGCGTTGGCCAGATCGATATCGAAACCGACGATCTGGTTGTTGGCGTCGAGCGATTCGAACGGCGGGTAGGTGGCGGAGGCGGCGAAGCGGATAGTCTCGGCCGCGGCGGCGTTAAAGGTCATCCCGGCCAACATCGTCGCGGCAAGCAGCAGTTTTTTCATGCGTAGAGCTCCTGTCTGGATCCTGAAAGTGATTATTCGCTATCGTTTGTTTTTACTGGTAATCGCCAGAGGTTTTTGTGCGAATGCCTGTTGTTAACCCTGCCACTGAGTGAATTAAAATGCAATATAAATGATTAAGTATTGCTTTGAGGGGTAAAAAAAGCCCCGCACAATGGCGGGGCTCATGGGGGCAGCGGCCTCAGTTGCGGCGCTCAAACGCCAGCGCGCGGCGCTCCACCAGTCGCATCAGCAGCGTCAGCAGGCCATTGACGCACAGGTACACCAGGCCGGCGGCGCCGAACACCATCACGTCGTAGGTGCGGCCATACATCAGCTGGCTGTAGCCCATCACTTCCATCAGCGTGATGGTATAGGCCAGCGAGGTGCTTTTGAACACCAGCACCACTTCGTTGGAATAAGACGACAGCGCGCGTTTGAAGGCGAACGGCAGCAGGATGCGCAGCGTCTGCCGGCGCGACATACCCAGCGCTTCACACGACTGCCATTGCCCGGCGGGAATGGCGCGCACCGCGCCGTAGAACAGCTGCGTGGTGTAGGCCGCGCTGTTCAGCGCCAGCGCTATCATCGCGCACAGCCAGGGCTGCGACAGCAGGTTCCACAGCCACGGATAGTCGCGGATCGCCGGAAACTGACCGGGGCCGTAGTAGATCAGGAAGATCTGCACCAGCAGCGGCGTGCCGGTGAACAGCGTCACGTAGATCTTGACCAGCGGCGTCAGGATTGGCGTTTTCAGCGTCAGGATCACCGTCAGCAGCAGCGACAGCACCAGCGCGACGATCAGCGCGGCGACGGTCAGCGTCAGGCTGGTATGCAGCCCTTTGAGGATTTCCGGCAAATACTCAATCATCAGACCGGCCCCCGCTCAAAGCGCGTGGCGCGCAGCTCAATGCGTTTGATGACGTATTGGCTGAACAGCGTCACCAGCAGGTAGATGGCCGCCGCGATCACATACCAGGTAAAAGGCTCCTGGGTGCGGGTGGCGATGCTCTTGGTTTGCAACATCAGATCGTTCACGCTGATCAGCGACACCAGCGCGGTGTCTTTCAACAACACCAGCCACTGATTGCCGAGGCCGGGCAGGGCGTGGCGCCACATCTGCGGCATGATCAGGCGAAAGAAGATCGCCGCCTTACTCAGTCCAAGCGCTTGACCGGATTCCCACTGCCCCTGCGGCACCGCTTTGAGCGCGCCGCGCAGCGTCTGCGAGGCGTAGGCGGAATAGAGCAAGGCCAGGGCGATCACCCCGCACAGGAACGGGCTGACTTCGAAATTGTCGATCGCCAGCTGAATCGGCAGCTGGAACAGACCGAGGTTGAGGGTAAAGCCGTCGGAGAGCATCAGCAGCAGCTGCGACGAGCCGAAATAGATAAACAGCACCACCAGGATTTCCGGCAGGCCGCGCAACACGGTCACCCAGGCGGTGCCGAGCCAGCTGACCGCTTTCCAGCGGGACGATTCCCATACGGCGAACAGCATCGCCAGAATCAGCCCGAGGATCAGGGCGCAAACGGCAAGGCCGACGGTCATGCCGGCGGCGCTTGCTAAGGGTTGTAATTCATTCATTTGGGCGTATTACTGCTGGAACCATTTTTTGTAGATGGTTTCATAGGTCCCATCCTGCTTGATCTTGTCCAGAGCGGCGTTGAACTTGCCCTGCAGATCGGTATTCTTCTGGCGCACCGCGATGCCGAGGCCGGTGCCGAAGTAGTCTTTGTCGGTCACTTTGGCGCCCACTGCCGCCAGCGCGTCATTCTGCTTCAGCCACTCGTTGACCACCGCGGTATCGCCGAACACCGCATCAACGCGGCCGTTCTTCAGATCCAAAATGGCGTTCTGGTAGCTGTCGTAAGGCACGGTGGTGATTTCCGGGTGCTTGTCGGTCAGGTATTTTTGGTGGGTGGTGCCGTTTTGCACGCCTACTTTCTTGCCTTTCAGCGCCGCCACGTCGGCGATTTTTCCTTTCTGCGCGATGAACAGCGCCGAGTTATCGTAGTAAGGCTTGGTGAACAGCACCTGCTTCTCACGCTCCGGCGTAATGTCCATGCCGGCCATCACCGCATCGAAACGCTTGAACTTCAGGCTCGGGATCAGGCTGTCGAACGCCTGGTTGGTGAAGGTGCACTCGGCCTGCATCTCTTTGCACAGCGCGTTGGCCAGATCGACATCAAAACCCTGAATTTTGTTGCCGGCGTCAATAAATTCAAATGGAGGATAGGAGGCTTCGGTAGCGAAACGGATGGTTTCGGCTGCGGAGGCGGAAACGCTGATGCCGGCCAGAACGGCGGCGATTATTAGTTTTTTCATCGCAAAATCCCCAAATTACAGCAAGTTAATCGTTAGTGTGATAAGTAGTTGGCAAACTCGGTGGTCCGTGGCTGCGCAAAGTGGCTGCTGTCGCCTTGCTCCACCACGTGGCCGTTTTCCATGTACACCACGCGGCTGGCGGTCTTGCGCGCCACTTCCACTTCGTGGGTGACGATCACCTGCGTGATGCCGGTGCCGGCCAGTTCGCGAATGATGCTGACGATCTGAGCGGTGATTTCCGGATCCAGCGCCGCGGTCGGTTCATCGAACAGCAGCACCTGGGGTTCCATCATCAGGGCGCGGGCGATCGCCACGCGCTGCTGCTGGCCGCCGGAAAGGTGCAGCGGGAAGCGATCGGCGAAGTCGGTCAGGCGCAGACGCTTGAGCAGCTTGTCGGCGCGCTCCATCGCCTGAGCCTTGGTCAGACCCAGCACGCGGCAAGGCGCCTCGATCAGGTTCTGAACCACGGTGAGGTGAGGCCACAGGTTGTATTGCTGGAAGACCATGCCGACGTTTTGACGCAGTTCGCGAATGGCTTTCTCGCCCGGCGCCTGTTTGAAGTCGAATTGGTTGCCGGCGATCTGCAGTTGGCCCGAACGCGGCATTTCCAGCAGGTTCAGCACCCGCAGCAATGAGCTTTTCCCGGCGCCGCTTGGGCCAAGCAGCACCAGGGTTTCCCCGGCTGGACAATCCAGCGTGATGTCAAACAGCGCCTGGTGAGCGCCGTAATAGCAATTGATACCGTTAAGTTGAATACTCATGCGCCAGAATTGAATAGACATTGATGCCGCAAATGTTAACTTCCGCAGAATACTTATGCAATCTTTGTGCGTTAAAATTTATGAGTGTGCGGCGGGACAGTAAAAGATTAGCACAAGATACCGCGACTCAAGCCGAGGGAGGGGATTTGTGGCGCAGGCTGTGATATCGGTAGCGAAATTTTTTCTATTGGACGAAATTTGAGCGACTGGCGGACGGCGGGGATGACCGACGCGGCAAGCCCGCGTCGGCCGGGGAAGGCGGGTTACTGGTTTTCCAGCACCTGGCGCACGCTGCCGTTGGTGGCGTGCGCTGGAACATTCAGGTAGCGAATATCATCAACCACCCAGCAGGTGCCTTCGCGCACCATCAGCACTTCGTCTTGCCAGTTCACGGTGCTGTTGGCGTCTTTCTGGTAGCTCAGATCAACGCGCAGCGGGATGTTCTTCGCATCGGTGTTAGGAATGGTCGAGGCGCTGGCGACGGAGGCGTTGCTTGGCCCTTGCGCATTGCCGGAGAACAGATCGCCGGTTATCCGGTGCTTGCCCGGGTTTTGAGCGGCGCTGACCAGATCCTGATACAGCACTTTGCTCAGATAGGGCTGCAGCTGCGCCAGGCGGTTGCTGTCCGGCAGGCCGGCGCCCTGCTGGATGCGCAGGTCATAGAACTTTTGCGCGACCGTATCCGGGCCGCCTTCCACACAGCTGCCGCTGCGGGTGCCGATATCCTTGTATGCCGGTTCCACCGTGGTACAGGCACTCAGCAACAGCGCTAAGGGTAAAACAGCCGCAATCGTTTTTGTTTTCATCTTATTACCTTATGTGAAAGTCTCTACCATGAAGACCGATAGCTTACAGTATAAATGCGTTTTTTGGCCTTGCATTCGTACTGCGTGCCATTGATTAAGCGAACATAATGCCAATCTTCTGGTCATAGATACGTTGAATTAATCAAACAAGGAGTTCTGATGCAGCTTTCAACTACCCCGACCCTGGAAGGGTTTACCATCACCGAATACTGCGGCGTCGTCACCGGCGAAGCGATCCTCGGCGCCAACATTTTTCGTGATTTCTTCGCCGGCGTGCGCGATATCGTCGGCGGCCGCTCGGGCGCTTATGAGAAAGAGCTGCGCAAGGCGCGCCTGATCGCATTCGAAGAGCTGGAAGACCAGGCGAAAGAGCTGGGCGCCAACGCGGTGGTCGGCATTGATATCGATTATGAAACCGTTGGCAAAGACGGCAGCATGCTGATGGTGACCGTCAGCGGCACCGCGGTGAAAGTCAGCCGCTAACGCCATTCCCCGCGCCCCGGCCGTTTCGCCGGGGCGACATCCTGTAGGTTCATCCCACCTTGTGCTGCTCGGCGATCGGGCGGTGTTCCTGCGGTTTCACCGGCGCCGGCGCTTGGCGATGCGGCATTGGCTGAACGGACGGCTGGTGGATCTGCGGCGCCGGGGCAGGATGCGGCATGATGCGCGCTTGCGGCACCGGTGCCGGGCGCACTAACGCCGGATGCAGCGTTGCGGCCGGTTCGCGCGCCCCGGGCTGAACGACGTGCGGCACTATCTGAACCTGGGGGTGCACGGCGGATGGATGCACCGGCGCAGCATGCACGGCCATCGGCTCCTGCGCGTGGGGCGCCGCCGGCGCGGTATGCGTGAACGTCGGCATGCTCCTCGGTTGTTGCACATGGGGCGCGTTGGCCGACTGTTGCACGTGGGGCGCGGCCGCTACCGGCTGGGTGTGCGCAAAGGTCGGCAGGGTCATCGGCGCATGGGCCGCAGGCGCGACACGCGGCTGCGCGTTAGGCGTCGGCGGGTTGAAATACGGCGTCGGTGCGGCGGTCGTATTGTTGTAGTTATTCACTGTATGGATGCTGCGATTCACATTGTTCACGTTGTTATATTGGTTGATGTTGGTGACGCGATTCACCACGGTGGTGGAATGCGATACGTAGGGCGCATCGCGGTAGACCACCGGTTGGCGTCGATCGTCCCAGCGCATATCCCAGCTGTGCCAGCCGCTGTTGTGCTGATTGAACAATGAGGCGACCGCAATGCCGACACCGAAGCTGATCACGCCGGCCGCCAACATGTCGCCGCCGCTGTAGCCCGAAGGTTGATACCGATAGCTCGGATAAGCTGGGATCGGCGTGCCGTAGGCCACCCAGGGATCGTAATGCGGGACGTAAACCGTATCCGGCTGGCTGGGTTCGATGACGATGGTTTCGCCCGGCGCCGCCACCACGCGCTGGCGATAGGGCTGCTGCTCAACGTAACGGGGGGTGGGGGCCACGACGATGCGCTGCTGCGGGGTGTTTTTCAGCGTGCCTTGGCTGGCCGCCCGTTGACGCATCACCTGAATGGCGTTCATCACGTCGGTGGGATCGTTCAGGTAGGCGCTGCCCAGGGCGGTGGTCCAGGGGATGTTTTTCGCCATTTGATCGAGCACGTCGGGGAATTGCACCAGGCCGCGCACGCTGGGATCCCAAGGCTGAGCGTCGGCCGCTGAGCTGAGCGCCGCCGGTTGCAACCCGCGGTTTTGCGCCAGCCAGGCATCCGCGGCGCTGATTTGGTCAGGATAACCCGCGCCGGCCAACACCTGCGCCAGCAGCTTGTCGGGGAACAGCGCCACCGGGCTGACCAACTGGTACAGCTGGTCGGCGGTCAGCGGCGTATAGGCCGGCGCGCTCACATTGGCGGCGGATGCAGCCGAGGGCGGCGCGCTCCCGCCCATCGCATCGGCGACTTTTTGCCGATCGCAGCCGCTGAGCGGCAGCATGGCGGCACAGAGCAACCAGGACAGATAGCGTGGCGTGAACATGTTCGACTCCGCTCTTTCAGCGCAGATGATACTTTGAGACTATCATGGGCGGGAAAGGCCGCCAGTCGGGAGCAACACTCGCTTGCACATCGGCGTTGTCTGTCATTATTTCTCGACGAACGTGATGATTGGATACAGGTCAATCGCGTCGCGTTACATCTCTCACGGACGCCAATCAGGAGGATAAGTGAAAATTTGGCCAGGGATCATCGCCGCCGCGCTGTTGGCGGGGTGCCAAAATCCGCAACAGGACACGCTCGTCGATCGCGGCGCTTACCAGCTCGAGACGCTGCACCAGGCGCAGGGCGCCGATCGGCGCATTCGCTTTTTGGTGATGCACTATACGGCGGAAGACTTCCATTCATCTCTGAAAACGCTGACCGATGAACACGTCAGCGCGCACTACCTGTTGCCGGCGCATCCGCAGCGCGAACACGGCAAACCGACGGTGTACCGGCTGGTGCCGGAAGCGATGCGCGCCTGGCATGCTGGCGCCAGCGCCTGGCGCGGCCGCAGCAACCTCAACGACACCTCGATCGGCATCGAAATCGTCAACAAGGGGTTCACCCGCAGCATGCTGTTCACCCATTGGCAGCCTTATACGGCGGAGCAGATCGCCGTGCTGATCCCGCTGAGCCGTGACATCATCCAACGCTATGGCATCCAGCCGCAGGACGTGGTGGGGCACAGCGACATCGCGCCGCAGCGCAAACAGGATCCCGGCCCGCTGTTCCCCTGGCGGCAGCTGGCGCAGGCCGGCATCGGCGCCTGGCCGGACGAACGAGACGTGCAGCGTTTGCTGGCGGGGCGCGATCGCCATGCGCCGGTGCCGATGACGCCGCTGCTCGATAAGCTGGCGCGTTACGGCTACGCGGTTGATGCGTCATGGGATGCGCGGCAGCAGCGCAATGTGCTGGCGGCGTTTCAGATGCATTTCCGGCCCGACGATGTGCGCGGTGAGCCGGATGCAGAGAGTGAGGCGATTATCGATGCGCTGCTGGTGAAGTACGGCGCGTGGCGTTGATTACAGGCCGTGCAGTTTGCCGTGATCTTTCAGCCAGCGGGCGGTGCGCGCGATGCCTTCTTCCAGCGAGACGATCGGCTGATAGCCCAGCTCTTGCTGCGCGCGAGTGGTATCGAGCGTGAGGTCGAAGTTGAGTTTGGCGACGCCGTAGTGGGTCAACACCGGCTCCTTTTCGCTTTTGCTGCCCAGGCGCTCCATGCCGCGCGCCATCATGTCGAGCATCGGGTAGGGGACGGAGCGGATGCGACACTTCATGCCCAAATCGTCGATCAGCTGCTGCACCACGGTGCGAAGCGGACGCGGCTGCTGGTTGGTGATGTTGTAGGCGCGGCCGGACGGCGTGTCTTCTTTTAGCGTCGCCAGCCACATGGCGTGCACCGCGTTCTCCAGGTAAGTCATGTCCACCATCGCCGCGCCGCCGCGCGGCAGCAGCAGGTTGCCGTAGCGTTTGATCATTTGCAGCAGCCGCGGCAGCATCACCTTGTCGTGCGGCCCGAACAATCCCTGCGGGCGCAGAATGGTGAAATGGGTCTGCGGATTGGACAGCGCCAACTGCTGGATCACCTGCTCGCCGGCGGCCTTGCTGCGCGCGAACTCATTGGCGTAGCGCTGCGGGCGGAAGTCTTCGGTTACGTTGCGGTGATGGTGGTAATCGAAATAGATCGCCGGGGAAGAGATGTGAATGAACTGCGCCACGCCATAGGCCGCCGCCCATTCGCCGAGGCGGCGGGTGGCGCGGACGTTGGCCAGTTCGAAGGCTTCTTCGGTGCCCCAGGGCGAGGTAAAGCTGGAACAGTGCCACAGCACGTCGACGTCAGCCAGCATCGCCTTGGCCTGCGAAGAGATCAGGTTGGTGAGATCGGCATGAATGAACTCCGCGCCCATTTTTTCCAGCAGGCCGCCCATCGCCTGGTTGCGGCCGGTGGCGCGCACTTTGATGCCCTGACGGCGCAGATATTCAACGGCGTTACGGCCTAACCCACTGGTGGCACCGGTGACCAATACCTTCATAACGGACTCTATTCTCACCCAAAATCGGAATACCGGCGGGCGCTTGCGGCGCTCCCAGCAAATAAGATGCCATTCTTCCGTGATTTCGTGCGCTATGCAATCGGAAAGCCCCGAAGCACAGCGGCAAACTGTGCGGTTGATCGACAAATGAACGGCGTTCAGCGCTGTTGGCGGTCCAGGTTCTCGGCAAGCTCGGCGATGCGCTTCGCCATGCCGCGGAAAATGAACAGATGTGCGGGCATCATGGCGAACCAATACAGCAGCCCGCTGAAGCCGGCCGGATGCCACCAAGCGCGCACGTCCAGCGTGCGGCGATCGCCGCGATCGGTAATGGTGAAGCTCAACCGCCCCAGCCCTGGCGCCTTCATGCCGAACAGCAGCGCCAGTTGCCGCAGCGGTTTCAGCGTGATGACTTTCCAGCCGTCGATTTCGTCACCCAGCGCCAGGGGCGCGCGCGCCGGGCGGCCATAGACCACGCCGTTGCCGATCATGTCGTCCATGCGGGCGCGGATCCGCCACAGGATATTGGCGTAGAAATAGCCTTCTTCACCTCCCAGTTGCTGCACCGTTTGCCACAGCGCCTGGCTGCTGGCGGCGGTATTCAGCGCGCAACCGGCCTGTTTCGGGTAGTAGCCGTAGCCGGGGCGCCAGCGGGCCCGCGCCGCCGGATCGTAGCCCCAGTCGGCGGAATCGACCACCTCCAGTTCGCGCTGCAGCGTGGCGGTGACCGCCTGATCAAAAGTGTGCAGACGCTGCGGGATCAAGGCTTGCAGCGGCCGGCCGTCGGCGGGCAGATCGTGCTTCAGCCCCTGGATCAGCGCGCGGGCGATCGGCGTTGGCACTGAGGTGATCAGGCTGATGAACCACACCGAAATCAGCCGCGTCGGCAAGGGGATCGGGATCAGCCAGCGCCGTTTGCCGCTGATGGCGATAAAGCGTTGGAACATGTCCTGATAGCTGAGGTATTCCGGCCCGGCGACGTCGAAGATGCGGTGTTCCTCCGCCGGGTGCGCCAGCAGATCGGCCAGGTAAACCAGCAGGTTCTCCAGCGCCACCGGCGACGACTTCGAGCGCACCCAGCGCGGCGGCGTCAGCACCGGCAGGTTATAGACCATGTCGCGCATCACTTCGAACGCCGCCGAGCCGGGGCCGACGATGATGCCGGCGCGCAGCTCGGTCACCGGCACGCCGCTCTGGCGCAAGATCTCGCCGGTCAGGCGGCGGGCCTCCAGGTGCGGCGAACTGTCGTCGTTCGGCTGCAGCGCGCCGAGAAAGATCACCTGCTTGACGCCGGCATTGCGCAGCGCGTCGCGCAGATTTTCCGCCGCCTGGCGCTCTTTCTCGATAAAGTCGTCGCCGTCGCCCATCGCGTGCACCAGATAGTACAGCGTATCTATCTCCCACAGCGCCGCGCTCAGGGTGTCCGGGCGGTGCAGATCGACATACAGGCAGTTGACCTGCGGCCAGTTCTGCGCCTGCAGCCACTCGATGCGCCGCGCGGCGGCGGTAATCTGGTGCCCCTGTTCGACCAGGTGCGGGATCAGGTTCTGGCCTATATAGCCGCTGGCTCCAAGAACCAGTACGCGTTGGGGTGTCATCGGGCCGCCTTGTGCGGTGAAAGAATCGCAGAACGACAGGATGCCAAATTCAGGGTTTAAATGCACATTTTGTATGGGTATAAGCCGGTTGCATCCGCCGCGGCGCAGGTTCACACTACGCGCCCCTTATCGCACGAAAAAACGAATGCCATGAAGCTCAATGTGATTTGTTACGCCCTGCTGGGCCTGGCGCTGATCGCCAGTTTTTTCTCGCCGCATCCGGTGTGGATGGGGTTGCTGCTGGCGAACCTGCTGACGTTTCTGATCTACGGCGGCGATAAGCTGGCGGCGCGCAAGGGATGGCGACGAGTGCCGGAGGCGACGCTGTTGCTGTTCGGCGCGCTGGGCGGGTGGTTGGGCGCGCTGCTGGCGCAGCAGCTGTTTCGCCACAAAACCCAGAAACAGCCGTTTAAAACCTGGTTCATCCTCAGCGTGGCGCTCAATCTGGCGGCGGTGCTGGGGCTGTGGTACTGGGTTTACGGCCGCTGGATCTTCTGATTACAGCAGCAGCGGCAGAGTCGCGCTGGCGGTGGTCTGCATCGCCTGAGCGTAGGCGGGATCGCGCTGAGTCAGTTCGGCGATCATCAACTCCACCAGCAGCATGGCGCCGACCTTGGCCGGCAGGGCGCCAGCGGTCAGCGGCCCTTCCGGTTTGGCCGCCACCAGCAGCGTATCCGCCATCTTGGCCAGCGGGCTGCGTTGGGTATTGCTGACGGCGATCACGCGTGCGCCGCGCCCTTTGGCCAACGTCACCGCATGCAGCACGTCCTTGGTTGAGCCGGAGCTGGAGATGACGATCAGCAGATCCCGCTCACTCAGCGAGGCTGCATTCATCGCCGCCCGGTGCATGTCGCTGAACAGCTGCGCCGGTTTGCCGAGGCGCAACAGCTTGTAGTGCAGGAAGTCGCCGATGATGGCGCTGGCGGCGACGCCGTAAATCTGCACCGAAGCGCAACGTTGCAAGCTGTCCGCCGCCTGTTGCAGCGCCTGCGGATCCAACAGCGCGCCGGTATCCCGCAGCGCCTGTACGCTCTCTTCCACCAAATTTTCCGCCGCGCTTTGGCGCGTCGCCGCTTCCGGCTGGCTTTGTTGCAAGCTGAGGGCCAGCGCCATTTTAAATTCGGTATAGCCTTTGCAGCCGAGATGGCGGCACAGCCGCGTGACGCTGGCTTCGCTGGTGGCGCTTTCACGCGCCAGTTCGGTGATGGTCAGGTAAACGGCGCGGGAGGGCTCCGCAAGAAGATAGTTGCCGAGCTTTTGCAGCGTGGGGCTGTACCCTGCCAAATCCTGCCGCAGCCGCAATAACAAGTTGCCTGTATTCATCACGTTACCTTTCTGAGTATTCCCGTTTCTATTGTGGCGGAAAGACGCCGCGGCTCGCCAGTGAAATCGACGGATTGTGAAGCCGATCATCGTTATGAATAAATTTTTCATTAAAAATATTATTTTGTGGTAAAAATTTTCATCATAAAAATGATATCGGGGGAAAATTTATGTCAACACCAGAATTGCCGCGCTCCGGCGGCTGGTTCGAAAAAGCCCAGCTGTTCGGCAAGTCGTTCATGCTGCCGATCGCCGTGCTGCCGGCGGCTGGTCTGCTGTTGGGGATCGGCGGTGCGCTATCCAATCCCAATACCGTCGAGGCGTATCCCTTCCTCGATGTCGGCTGGTTGCAAAGCATATTTACCGTGATGGCCAGTGCCGGTGCTATTGTGTTCGCCAACCTGGCGGTCTTGTTCGCGGTCGGCGTGGCGGTGGGGCTGGCCAAAAGCGACAAGGGCACGGCGGGGCTGGCCTCGCTGATCGCCTATCTGGTAATGAACGCCACCATCAATGCGCTGTTGAAAATCAACGGCACGCTGGCCACGCAGAACGCGGGCGCGGTGGGGCAGGGAACGATTCTCGGGATCCAGACGCTGGAGACTGGGGTGTTCGGCGGGGTGGTCATCGGTTTGGTGACCTGGTATCTGCACGGCCGCTATAACAAGATAGCGCTGCCACCGTTCCTGGGTTTTTTTGGCGGCTCGCGCTTTGTGCCGATCGTCAGCTCACTGGCGGCGATGGCGGTCGGTGCCCTGATGACGGTGGTGTGGCCGCATTTCCAACAGTTGATCTTCGGCATGGGCGGGCTGGTAGACGCCAGCGGCTATCTCGGTACCTTTATCTACGGCTTCGTATTGCGCATGCTCGGGCCGTTCGGCCTGCATCACATCTTCTATCTACCGTTTTGGACCACCGCGCTTGGCGGCAGCGAAGTGATCAACGGACAGCTGGTGGAAGGCACACAGCGCATTTTTTTCGCCCAGTTGGCCGACCAGAATACACAGCAGTTCTACATTGGCACGGCGCGTTTCATGTCCGGCCGTTTTATCACCATGATGTTCGGCCTGGTCGGTGCCTGCCTGGCGATGTACCAGAGTGCGCGTCCCGAGAACCGCAAACGCGTCGGCGGACTGTTGCTGTCGGCTGCGCTGACTTCGTTTCTGACCGGCATCACCGAACCTATCGAATTCTCGTTCCTGTTTGTCGCACCGGCGCTGTACGTGGTGCACGCGCTGTTCGACGGCCTGGCGTTCATGATCGCTCACATCCTGCATATCACCATCGGCCAGACGTTCTCCGGCGGCTTTATCGATTTCATGCTGTTCGGCGTGCTGCAGGGCGAAGCGAAAACCCACTGGATGTACGTCCCGCTGGTCGGTGTGCCTTGGTTCTTCCTGTACTACTTCACGTTCCGTTTCCTGATCCTGCGCTTCAACTTTAAAACGCCGGGGCGCGAGGCGGAAGCTGCGCCGGAAGCGGTGATGACGGGCACCGAACGCTCGCAACAGGTGCTGGCAGCGCTGGGCGGCAAAGAGAATATCGTCGAACTGGATTGTTGCGCCACGCGATTGCGCGTGACGGTGAAACAGAGCCGGCTGCTGGACGAAAGCGGGCTGAAAGCCAGCGGCGCACGGGCGGTTATCGTTCGCGGCAACGGTGTTCAGGTGATCTACGGCCCGCACGTCACCATCATTAGAAACGAAGTCGAGGAGTTGTTGGATTTATGACGCTTTCCATTTTACAGCAGATTGAGGGGCGCCTGGTGGTGTCTTGCCAGGCGCTGGACGACGAGCCGCTGCACAGCGATTTTATCATGTCGCGCATGGCGCTGGCGGCCGAGCAAGGCGGCGCGGCGGCGATCCGCGCCAACGGCGTCGAAGACGTTAAAGCTATCATGCGCACGGTGGCACTGCCGGTCATCGGCATCATAAAGCGCGATTATGCGGGCAGCGACGTGTATATCACGCCGACCCTGCGCGAAATCGATGAGTTGATGGCGGCGGCGCCGCAGATGATCGCGCTGGACGCCACCGGCCACCCGCGGCCGGGGGAGTTGCAGCTGGCCGCGTTAGTCGCCGCGATCCGCGCCAGGTATCCCCGGCTGTTGCTGATGGCGGACATCGCCACCCTGGAGGAGGCGCAAGAGGCCGCCAGGCTGGGCTTCGACTGTGTGGGCACCACGCTGTACGGCTATACCGCTGAAAGCCGGGGCGCCCGACTGGCGGATAACGATTTCGGCTTTCTGCGTGCGGTACTGGCGGCGGTATCGGTGCCGGTCATCGCTGAAGGCAATGTCGAAACGCCGGCGATGGCCGCGCGCTGTCTGTCGCTGGGGGCGCATGCGGTGGTGGTAGGGGGCGCCATTACCCGCCCGCAACAGATAACCCGCCGCTTTGTCGACGCCATCGGCGGGCGATGAGAGACTTCCCGGCGCACCGGGAGGGGAAATCAGGCGTGCTGCTGAAGAAACTCCCGCCACAGTTCGACCACCCGCTGCAGATCCTGACGGCTGACGTCGAGGTGGGTCAGAATGCGCGTCAGCGGGCCACTGCTGATCAGCACGCCGCGTTCGCGCATCCACGGACCGAATTTGGCCGCCAGCGCCGGCGGTTGGCGCAGGTACAGCACGTTGGTCTGCGCGCCGGGAGCGGCGATCTCCACACCGATCTGCCGCAGCTGTTGCTCCAGCCAGACCGCGTTGTCATGGTCTTCGCGCAGCCGTGCAACGTTATGCTCCAGCGCGTAGAGACCGGCCGCCGCCAGGATGCCGGCCTGACGCAGCCCGCCGCCGGTCATCTTGCGCCAGCGCAGCGCGCGCTGAATGAAGGCCTCGCTGCCGCACAGCAGCGATCCGACCGGCGCGCCCAACCCTTTCGACAGGCAAATGGTGAAGGTGTCGCAGTATTGCACGATCTCTTTCAGCGGCAGGTTCAGCGCCACGGCGGCGTTGAAGATGCGCGCGCCGTCGATATGCAGCGCCAGCTGCCGCTCGCGGGTAAACTGCCACGCCTGCTGCAGGTAGGCCTGCGGCAGGACTCGGCCGCTGATGGTGTTTTCCAGGCTCAGCAGCCGGGTGCGGGCGAAGTGGATATCGTCGGGTTTGATGGCGGCGGCGAGCTTGTCCAGCGGCAGCGTGCCGTCGGCGTCGGCCTCGATCGGCTGCGGCTGAATGCTGCCCAGCACCGCTGCGCCGCCGGCTTCGTATTTGTAGTTGTGCGCCTGCTGGCCGACCAGGTATTCATCGCCGCGCTGGCAGTGGCTCAGCAGCGCCACCAGGTTGGCCTGGGTGCCGCTGGGCAGAAACAATGCCGCTTCTTTGCCTGACAGGCGCACCGCCTCGGCCTCCAGCGCGTTGACCGTCGGGTCATCGCCGTAGACGTCGTCGCCGACCTCTGCCTGAGCCATCGCCTGGCGCATGGCGGCGCTGGGGCGGGTAACGGTGTCGCTGCGTAAATCGATAAGCATAGGGTTCCTTTAATCCCCTTTATCTTTCAAGCCGCAGCGTTGTTGGCTGCACAGGAGAACTCCAGTCACTGACGTGAGTCAGCGCCTGGGGATTCACCTGCCGGCCGCCTGGCTGCAACTTGAAATCTATTGGGGATGGCAATAATGAATTGAAGGAGTAAACGGTTTCCATCATAGCCCGATTCTTTTTGAGCCACAGATAAAAATCCCGGATATGGCGCTTCCCTATCCGGGAAATACGGCTAGCGCAGCCAGTTGGTTTTCGCCAGTTCAACCACTTCGTCGCCGCGGCCGTTGATGATAGCGCGCAGCATGTACAGGCTGAAGCCTTTCGCCTGTTCGAACTTGATCTGCGGCGGCATTGCCAGCTCTTGCTTGGCGGTGACCACGTCCAGCAGCGCCGGGCCGGGGTGCGCCAACATCTCCTGCAGCGCGCCGTCCAGAGCGGAGGCTTTTTCCACGCGGATGCCCTTGATGCCGGCGGCGTTGGCGATCGCCGCGAAGTCCGGATTATGCAGATCGGTGCCGTCGGTCAGGTAGCCGCCGGCCTTCATCTCCATCGCCACGAACCCCAGCACGCTGTTGTTGAACACTACGATTTTCACCGGCAATTTGAGCTGCGCCAGCGACAGGAAATCCCCCATCAGCATGGTGAAGCCGCCGTCGCCGCACATGGCGATCACCTGTTTATCCGGCGCGGTGGCCTGAGCGCCGATCGCCTGCGGCATGGCGTTGGCCATCGAACCGTGGTTGAACGAACCGAGCAGGCGGCGCTTGCCGTTCATTTTCACGTAGCGGGCGGCCCACACCGTCGGCGTGCCGACGTCGCAGGTGAAGATGGCGTCGTCGCTGGCATAGTGGCTGAGCTGCTGCGCCAGATATTGCGGGTGGATCGGCTGGTCGTCGTTGGCGGTCGCCAGCCCGTCGAGATCCTTGCGCGCGTTGCGGTAATGCTCCAGCGCCTTGTCGAGGAACGCCCGGTCACGCTTCGGTTCCAGCTGCGGCAGCAGGGCGGTGAGGGTGGTGTGGATATCGCCCACCAGCGCCATATTGACCGGGCAGTGCGCGCCGATGCTGCCGGGGTTGATGTCGATCTGAATGATGTTGGCGTTGGTGGGGTAGAACGCGCGATAGGGGAACTGGGTGCCGAGCAGCACCAGCGTGTCGGCGTTCATCATCGCGTGGTAGCCGGAAGAGAAACCGATCAGCCCGGTCATGCCGACGCTGTAGGGGTTGTCCCATTCGATATGCTCTTTACCGCGCAGCGCGTGCACCACCGGCGCCTGCAGCAGCTCGGCCAGCTTAACCACTTCATCGTGCGCGCCGGCGCAGCCGCTGCCGCACATCAGGGTGATGTTCTTCGCCTTGTTCAGCGTTTCCGCCAGCTTGTTCAGCTCGCTCATCGGCGGCTGCACCAGCGGCAGCGCCGGGGTATGCCAGGTCACGGCCGCGTCTTCCGGCGCCATGCGCAGCGCCACGTCGCCCGGCAAGACGACCACCGACACGCCACGATTGAGGATCGCCTTGCGCATGGCGATCTCCAGCACGCGCGGCAGCTGTTCCGGGTTGGAGACCAGTTCGCAATAGTGGCTGCATTCGCGGAACAGCTCCTGCGGATGGGTTTCCTGGAAGTAGCCGCTGCCGATTTCGCTGGAAGGGATATGCGCGGCGATCGCCAGCACCGGCACATGGTTGCGGTGGCAGTCGAACAGGCCGTTGATCAGGTGCAGGTTGCCGGGGCCGCAGGAACCGGCGCACACCGCCAACTGGCCGGTAAGCTGGGCTTCGGCGCCGGCGGCGAAGGCGGCAACCTCTTCATGGCGGGTGCCCAGCCATTCGATGGTGCCCATGCGGTGCAGGCTGTCGCTAAGGCCGTTGAGCGAATCGCCGGTCACGCCCCAAATGCGTTTGACGCCTGCTTGATCCAGCGTTTTGGCGATCAGTGTGGCTACGGTTTGCTTCATGGTTCCCCCAAACAAGGTTTGAAAAACGATGTGGACTCGATCCGGTGAGTGGCAGCAGAACAACTGCAAGCATAGCTTACCGGCTGTGGACGAGATGCGGTCAGGAAGGGTAAAGAGCGTAGGACGGGGAAAAGTGTAACCGGGCTGAAGAGGGGGAACTTGCCGATAAATGCCCCATCGCGGCGATGGGGCCAGGGATCACGCCAGCGTGACATCGCCCTGCAGTTGGCAACTACAGGCCAGCACGTAGCCCTGCGCGATTTCTTCCGCGCTCAGCGTCATGGAGCTGGTGGTGGTGTAGTCGCCCTCGAGGATGCGGGTTTTGCACGAACCGCACACCCCGGCGCGGCAGGTGGCGTTGACCGGCAGGGCATTGGCCTCCATCGCCGCCAGTAGGGTGCTGCCGACCGGCACGCGGAATTCGCGCAGCGGGCGGGCGGCGCGCAGCGTCAGCCCTTCGGTTGCGTCGGCCTGCGCCGCCGGCGTGTGGAACTGCTCCTTATGGAAACGCTCGGCCGGCACGCCGAGCCGGCGACAAAGCTGCTCCACCTGATCCATGTAGGGCGCGGGGCCGCAGGTCATCACCGTGCGTTCGGCGATATCCGGCGCCGCCTGCCGCAGCGTCTGCTCATCGATGCGGCCGCTAAGGTAGCCGGGTTGCAGACCCCGCTCGGCCATCAGCGTCAGGCGCAGCTGCGGATGGGCGGCGCACAGCGCGCGCCATTGATCGGCGAAAATCGTGTCTGCGGGGGTGCGCACGTTAACGATCGCGACGATATCGCAGGCCGGACGGTTGGCGGTCAGCCAGCGGCACATCGAGACGATCGGCGTCACGCCGCAGCCGGCGGCCAGCATCAGATAACGATCGGCCGGGTGGCGCTCGCAGCTGAATTCGCCCTGCGCGTCGGACAGCCACAGCGTGTTGCCGGGCTTGACCTCTTGCGTCAGCCAGCGCGATCCGACGCCGTCCGGCAGGCAGCGCACGCTGATGCTGAGAAAGCGGCTCTGGCCAGGCGAGGAGGAGAGCGTATAGGCGCGCAGCGTCTCCTCGCTGTTGCGAATGCTGACCAGCGCGAACTGGCCGGCCTGGTAAGGATAGAAAACGTCGCAGATCAGGTTCAGCGTCCAGACGTCGGCGGTTTCACGCCGGATGGAATGCACCTGCATGCGGTTCGGGCAAAGCGGAGTGGGTTGAGTCATCGGGCACCTCAAAAAGCAAAGGGGCCGGCGCAGGCGGCCCCATAACGTAACGGCATCAGGCGAGCAGCGCGGCGATATCCTGCTCGACGGTGGTGATCGGACGCAGGCCGAATTTCTCGTTGAGGATCGCCATCAGGTTGTCGGTCAGGAAGCCCGGCGCGGTCGGGCCGGTGACGATGTTTTTCACCCCCAGCGACAGCAGCGTCAGCAGAATGACGATCGCCTTCTGTTCAAACCACGACAGCACCAGACTGAGCGGCAGCTCGTTGACGCTGCAGCCGAGCGTGTCCGCCAGCTTGACCGCCAGCATGATGGCGGAGTAGGCGTCGTTGCACTGGCCGACGTCCAGCAGGCGCGGCAACCCTTCCAGCGTGCCGAAATCCAGCTTGTTGAAGCGGTACTTGCCGCAGGCCAGCGTCATGATCAGGCAGTCTTGCGGCACGCTGCGGGCGAAGTCGGTGAAGTAGCTGCGCTCGTCGCGGCTGCCGTCGCAGCCGCCCACCAGGAAGACGTGGCGCAGTTTTTTCTGCGATACCAGGTCGATGACCGTGTCGGCGGCGTTAAGCAACGTCTGGCGGCCGAAGCCGACGGTGATCAGGTGCTCGATCTCGGTGTAAGGGAAGCCGTTCATGCCCTGTGCCTGGCGGATCACGGCGCCGAAGTCGTCGCCTTCCAGATGGTTGACGCCCGGCCAGCCGACGATGCTGCGGGTCCAGATACGATCGCCGTAGTTGCCGACGTTAGGATCGATGATGCAGTTGGAGGTCATCACGATCGGGCCGGGGAATTTGGCGAATTCCGTCTGCTGGTTTTGCCAGCCGCTGCCGTAGTTGCCCACCAGGTGCTTGAATCTTTTCAGTTCCGGATAGCCGTGCGCCGGCAGCATTTCACCGTGGGTGTAAACGTTGACGTTTTGCCCTTCGGTTTGCTCGAGCAGCATGCGCAGATCTTTGAGATCGTGGCCGGAAATCAGGATGGCTTTCCCGGCCACCGGGCGCACGTTGACCGCGCTGGGCTGCGGATCGCCGTAGGCCTGGGTTTCACCGCGATCGAGGATCGCCATCACG
The DNA here is from genome assembly GCF_048684565.1 of Serratia sp. BNK-33-b. Taxonomy (NCBI): domain Bacteria; kingdom Pseudomonadati; phylum Pseudomonadota; class Gammaproteobacteria; order Enterobacterales; family Yersiniaceae; genus Serratia; species Serratia sp. BNK-33-b. The sequence goes on along the minus strand of NZ_JBLQTZ010000001.1, from coordinate 3,158,832 downwards.
TTGAAGTTCATCTTGCCGATGCCCATGGCGTTGTTCAGCAGGGTGTCGACGTCGCGCGGCCGGGTGCCGAGCCAGGCCATAAAGGCGTGGTAGTCGGCATAGAGTTGCTCGTCGAACTGGCCGAGCACGTGTGCGTGTTCCATATAGGCCGCCGCGCCTTTCAGGCCATACAGGCACAGCAGGCGCAAACCGTGTACGTCGTCGCCGACCTCGGCCTTGTCGCTGTCGAGGGCAAACTGCGCCGCCTGTTGCAGCAGCGCAGGCATAGCGTCACCGGCCAGCTGCAGCGCCGCCATCGGGTGATCGACGCGCACGTCGGCATCCAGCAGCCGGCAACGGGCGGCCAGCGAGTCGCGCAGCAGCAGGGTTTCCCGCGCGTAACCGATGATGCGCTGGGAGTCGAAGTTGACGTTGGTCAGGGTGGAGAAGAAGGCGCGCGGGGCGAAGCTGTCGATTTCGTGGTCGACGATGCCCAGCGAACGCGCCTGCAGCGCCCAGGCCGAGAGGCCCTGCAGCGCCGCCACCAGCAGATCCTGCAGATCGGAGGTTTCCGCCGTTTTGCCGCACATGCCCTGAGCATACGCGCAGCCGTTGCCTGCCGGGGTTCGAATGGTTTGTTCACATTGCACACAGAACATAGTCGCTTCCTTTTAATTTTAAAGTTGCATTTGTAATGCTTGTTTAAAAGCATAGATCGGCGATCGGGGTTGCAAAAGGCTTTTGTGCGACTACTGCGGGCAAGTTTGATTTAGCGCAATTTTGCCGTGCGGATGGGAATTATTACGCTTTGGGGGCCGGGGGCCCCCAGGGGAAAGGATCAGGAGAACAGGGCGATCAGCACCGGCGCCAGCAGGCTCAGCAGGAAGCCGTGGACGATGGCGGGGGGCACCATGTCCAGTCCGCCGCTGCGCTGCAGCACCGGCAGGGTGAAGTCCATCGAGGTGGCGCCGCACAGGCCGAGGGCGGTGGAGCGGCTGCGGCGCACCAGCGTCGGGATCAGCATGATCGCCACCAGCTCGCGCGCCAGATCGTTGAAGAACGCGGCGCTGCCCATCACCGGGCCGTAGGCGTCGGTGATCAGAATGCCGGACAGCGAGTACCAGCCGAAGCCGGAGGCCATCGCCAGCCCGGCCTTGACCGGCAACCCCAGCAGCTGCGCCGCCAGCGCGCCGCCGGCCAGCGACGCGACGGTCACCACCAATGCCACCAGCGTGCCGCGGCGGTTGAGCACGATCTGGCGCAGCGTCATGCCGCTGTTGCGCAGCTGAATGCCGACCAGCAACAGCAGGAAGATCAGCGCATATTCGCTGCCTTTATGGGCGAACTGCAGCCATTGCCACTGCGTCAGGCCGAGCAGGAAGCCGCCGAGCACCACGCCGCACAGCTTGAGCGACTCCAGCGCCATGTGCACGCGCGAAGGCAGCTTTTCCTGTTTATGGCTGCTGCGCCACGGCATGCGCCGCTCCAGCAGCGCCAGCAACAGCAGATTGGCGCAGAGAATGCAGAAGAAGAACACCGCGCTGTACTGGAAGATCAGCACCAGGTTGCTGCTGAGATCTTCCATAAACGCCAGGCTGATGCCCATGAAAAACAGGATCACGTACACCATCCAGCTGAGCAGCCGGTTGATCAGCACCAGCAGCGGGCGATGGCGTAAGGGAATGAGGTAACCGACAATCAGCGGTAACAGAATAATCAACAGTCCTGAGTACATGGTGCAGCTTGTGTCCTTGAGTTTTGAGGCGCGCCGAACGGCGGCGAGGAGCACACGCTAACCAAAAGCCCGGCCGGAGTAAAGCGGCAGATTTGACGCTGGCCGCTTGACCTGCAAGGGGTTTTTTGACCATGCTCTGTGAAGGTCGCCTCATTGAAGAGGCGACGGCGCGCACGGGAGGCGGCGGATGTTCTTGGAGCGTATCGAAATTGTAGGTTTTCGCGGCATTAATCGGCTGTCGCTGATGCTGGACGACAACACGCTGTTGCTCGGCGAAAACGCCTGGGGTAAATCCAGCCTGCTGGATGCGCTGACGCTGCTGCTGGCGCCGGAGCAGAAGCTGTATCGGTTTGAGGCGCACGATTTCCATTTCCCCCCCGGTGAAGAGTCAGCCAAAGAGCGCCACCTGCAGGTGGTGTTCACCTTCTGCGAAAAAGACATCGGCCATGCGCACCTGCCGCGCTATCGCCACCTGACGCCGCTGTGGGTCAAGGGCGAAGATGGCCTGAGCCGCATTCATTACCGCTGCGAGGGAGAGCTGGCCGACGACGGCACGGTGTGCACCTGGCGCGGTTTTCTCGACGCCGACGGCAACGCCTTTCAACTGCACCATATCGAACAACTGGCCCACGCCATTATCCGGATCCATCCGGTATTGCGCCTGCGCGACGCGCGCTTTATTCGTCGTCTGCGCCCCAGCAGCCTCGGCGATGAACGCAAACCCGATACCCAGGCGCTGGCGCAGCAGTTGGATCAGCTGACGCGCGAGCTGGTGCGCAATCCGCAGAAGCTGACCAACGGTGAGCTGCGCCAGGGGCTGGCGGCGATGCAGCAGCTGCTGGAGCACTATTTCGCCGAGCAGAGTTCGCAGGTGACGCGGCCGCGCCGCCGCGGCGGTGAACCGGAGCAGGACGCCTGGCGCGCGCTGGACGGCATCAACCGCATGGTGGCCGAGCCGAACAGCCGCAGCATGCGCCTGATCCTGCTGGGGATGTTTTCCACCCTGCTGCAGGCCAAGGGCGACGTCAAGCTGGATCCCCATGCCCGGCCGCTGTTGCTGGTGGAGGACCCGGAAACTCGCCTGCACCCGATCATGCTGTCGGTGGCCTGGGGGCTGCTCAATCAGCTGCCGCTGCAGCGCATCACCACCACCAACTCCAGCGAACTGGTGTCGCTGGTGCCGGTGGAGCACGTCTGCCGGCTAGTGCGCGAGTCGGGGCGGGTTGCGACCTACCGTCTCGGGCCGCGCGGGCTGAGCGCCGAAGACGGGCGGCGCATCGCGTTTCACATCCGTTTCAACCGGCCGTCGTCACTGTTCGCCCGCTGCTGGCTGCTGGTGGAAGGCGAGACCGAAGTGTGGCTGCTGAACGAGCTGGCGCGCCAGTGCGGCTATCATTTCGAGGCGGAAGGGGTGAGGGTCATCGAATTCGCCCAGTGCGGCCTGAAGCCGCTGCTGCGCTTCGCCCGCCGCATGGGCATCGAGTGGCATGCGCTGGTGGACGGCGACGAGGCAGGCAAAAAGTACGCCAATACCGTGCGCAGCCTGCTGGACAATCATGAAGACAACGAACGCGATCGGCTGACCGCGCTGCCGGCGCCGGACATGGAGCACTTCATGTTCCGCGAAGGGTTCGGCCCGGTTTATCACCGAATGGCGTCGGTGCCGCTCAACGCGCAGATGCCGGTGCGCAAGGTGATCCTGAAAGCGGTTCACCATTCGTCGAAACCGGATCTGGCGATTGAGGTCGCGATGCAGGCCGGCGAATGGGGCACGGACTCGGTGCCGCCGCTGCTGAAGAAAATGTTCTCACGGGTAATCTGGCTGGCGCGCGGCCGGGCGGACTGACAGCCCGCCGGGCGTCATCGGGCGCAGAAATGCGCCGCCAATTCCTGTTCCAGCGCGTCCAGCAGCTGATAGCGACGGCGATACTCGGCGCGCTTCTTGCTGGCAATCTCTTCGATAGGTTTGCGGGCGATGCGCTCGGGCAGCAGGAAATAGCCGCTGTCGAGCGGTTTGGCGCCCATCGACAGCCAGAACTGATCGTAATCGGCGTGCAGTTGGCCCTTCTTCTTGCTCTGGTAACGCCAGTTTTGATAGATATGGGTGGCATTGCCGACGGCTACGATCTGGCGGATGCCGAGATGCCGCGCCAGCGTGCAAATGCCTTCCAGCACCAGCCGTTTAGGGAACAGACCGTGACACTCCTTGGTGGTGTGCTGGATCTCGGCGTGCGGCACCTCATGGTTCGCGCCCTGCAGGCCGCCGATGAACAGCGTCGGCTGCTGCTGATAATGCATCAGCGCAAAGGTGATTTCCGCCAGCATCACGCCGTTGGCGTTGCGCAGCAGCAGCGTGGCTTCCCCTTCCTTATTCAGTTTGTCGATCGCCGCCAGTTCCAGCGCGATCGGCGCTTCGTTTTTGCCCATCGCGCGGGCCAGCACGAAAGGCTGTGGGCCGAGGTGGCCGAGACGCATCTTCAGCGGCATGCGCTGCACGATGAGATCGTAATGATCGCGCAGGGCGAACAGGCATTCGATCTTGCTCATGTTGGCCGCCAGGTAGGGGCGATGCAGCTTGCACGGCAGGTTCGGCTGTGCGCTCAGGATCTCCTCCCGCAGCGGGTTGCTGGCCAGGGTGCTGAGCAGGCCGCTGGTGGTGCGCCAGTTGAGCAGCGAACGGCCGAGAAACTTCAGGCGAAACGAGGTTTTTTTCCAGGCGTTGCTCGGTGCCTTTTCGCCATTGATCAGCGCCGTCATCAGTTGCCAGCCGTTAAGCGGCCGGGCGGAGGCGAGTGGGTAGCTGAGCTGTGACATGATGAAATCCTTGGCTGTGTTGAATGGCGTTATTTCATCAAGGTTTCACTAAACGGGAGTTCAATGCTGAACTGTAACCAGGCGTGTCTCCACATTGTGTTGAGCTAAGGTTTAGTTATTCCCTACGTTGCATGCTAATTTAGCTCCGCCGCCGCAATGGGCGGTTGATATTCACAAGCACAGGCAGGTCCATTTTGACAGGGTTTAAAGGACATAAACGCCGCTGGATACTCGTTCTGGCGGTGATTGCGGCGATTGTCGCGGCGGCCGTTTGGCACTTCCGCCATCCGGCGCCGACCGATTTCAAAACGGTGAAGGTCACAACACGCGATCTGCAGCAGAACGTGTTGGCGACCGGCCAGCTGGACGCGGTGCGCAAGGTTGACGTCGGCGCGCAGGTCAGCGGGCAGTTGGAAAAACTGTATGTCGAGATCGGCGACAAGGTGAAAAAAGGCCAGTTGCTGGGGGTTATCGATCCGCAACAGGCGCAGAACAGCATTCGCGAAGGCGAGGCGACGCTGCGCGAACTGCATGCGCAACTGCTGCAGGCGCAGGCCGAACAGCAACTGGCGGCGGTCACGCTGCAGCGCAACCAGGCGCTGGCCAGGCTGCAGGCAGTGTCGCGTCAGGATCTGGATCAGGCGGCGACGCAGTTGGCGGTGAAGAAGGCGCAGGTGGGCACCATCAATGCGCAGATCGCGCGGAATCAGGCCAGCTTGGACACCGCCAAGATCAACCTGGCCTACACCCGCATCGAAGCGCCGATGGATGGCGACGTGGTGCAGATCACCACGCTGCAGGGCCAGACGGTGATCGCGGCGCAGCAGGCGCCGAACATTCTGACGCTGGCGGATCTCGGAACCATGCTGGTGAAGGCGCAGGTGTCGGAGGCCGACGTCATTAACCTCAAGCCAGGTCAGAAGGCCTGGTTCACGGTGCTGGGCGATCCGACCCGGCGCTTCGACGGCGTGCTGAAAGACATTCAGCCGACGCCGGAAAAGGTCAACAACGCCATCTTCTATTATGCGCGTTTCGAAGTGCCCAACCCGGAAAGGCTGCTGCGCTTGCAAATGACGGCGCAGGTGCATATTCAGCTGGCCGGCGTCCAGCAGGCGCTGGTGATCCCGCTGGCGGCGCTGGGCGATCAGATCGCCGACAATCGCTACCACGTCTCGGTGTTGAAACAGGGCAAGGAAGAGAAGCGCGAGGTGGCCATCGGCCTGCGCAACAATATCGACGTGCAGATCCTCCGCGGGCTTGAGGCGGGCGATGAGGTGATCGTCAGCCGCGGCGGCGTGGAGGCCGGCTGATGGCGGCGCTGTTGCAGCTGAGCGGCATTCGCCGCAGCTACCGTTCCGGCGAGCAGACGGTCGAGGTGCTGAAGGGGATCAGTCTGAGCATCGACGCCGGTGAAATGGTGGCGATCATGGGGGCTTCCGGCTCCGGCAAATCGACGCTGATGAACATTCTCGGCTGTCTGGACAAGCCGAGCGCCGGCGTGTATCGGGTGGCCGGGCAAGATGTGGCGACGCTGAGCGACGATGCGCTGGCGCAGCTGCGGCGCGAGCATTTCGGCTTTATCTTTCAACGCTACCATCTGCTGCCGCACCTGAGCGCGGCGCACAACGTCGAGGTGCCGGCGGTGTACGCCGGGCTGGGCAAAGCGGCGCGGCGCGAACGGGCGGAGGCGCTGTTGCGGCGGTTGGGGTTGGGGGAGCGCGTCAACTATCGGCCGAGCCAGCTTTCCGGCGGCCAGCAGCAGCGCGTCAGTATCGCCCGCGCGTTGATGAACGGCGGGCAGGTGATCCTGGCGGATGAGCCGACCGGCGCGCTGGACAGCCACTCCGGCGAAGAGGTGATGGCGATCCTCAAACAGCTGTGCGCCCAGGGGCACACGGTGATCCTGGTGACTCACGATCCGGCGGTGGCGCGCCAGGCGGAGCGAATCATCGAGATCCGCGACGGCGAGATCATCGCCGACTCGCGCCCGGCGCCGCAGGAGAATGTGCAGGCCAATCCGCTGGCGCTGGCCGCAACGGCGCCTTCCTGGCGGCAGATGGGCGGCCGTTTCCGCGAGGCGCTGATCATGGCCTGGCGCGCGATGGCGGCCAACAAGATGCGCACCGCGCTGACCATGCTCGGCATCATTATCGGCATCGCCTCGGTGGTGTCGATCCTGGTGATCGGCGACGCCGCCAAGCAGATGGTGCTGGCGGACATCAAATCCATCGGCACCAATACTGTCGATATTTATCCCGGCAAGGATTTCGGCGACGACGATCCGACCTATCGGCAATCGTTGAAATACGGCGATCTCGACGCGCTGCGCGAACAGCCGTACATCAGCGCGCTGTCGCCGAGCATCAGCAGCAGCATGCGGCTGCGCTTGGGCAACGTCGATGCGGCGGCCAACGTCAACGGCGTCAGCGAGCAGTTCTTCCGTGTGTACGGCATGAGCTTTACCCAGGGCGTCGGCATCGATCCGATGCAGGTGCAGTCGCAGGCGCAAACGGTGGTGATCGACGCCAATACCCAACGGCGGCTGTTCCCGCACCAGAAGAACGTGGTGGGGGAAGTTATCCTGGTGGGCAACATGCCGGCGACGGTGGTCGGCGTGGCCAAGGAGAAGCAGTCGATGTTCGGCAGCAGCAAGACGCTGAACGTGTGGGTGCCGTACAGCACCATGGCCAACCGGCTGATGGGCAACAGCTATTTCGACTCGATCACCGTGCGTATCCGTGACGGTTACGACAGCAAGGAAGCGGAACAACAGCTGTCGCGCCTGTTGACGCTGCGCCACGGTAAAAAGGATTTCTTCACCTATAACATGGACAGCCTGGTGCAAACCGCGGAGAAAACCACCCGCACGCTGCAGCTGTTCCTTACGCTGGTGGCGGTGATCTCACTGGTGGTCGGCGGCATCGGCGTGATGAACATCATGCTGGTGTCGGTAACCGAGCGCACGCGCGAGATCGGCATCCGCATGGCGGTGGGCGCGCGTTCCGGCGACGTGTTGCAGCAGTTCCTGATCGAGGCGGTATTGGTCTGCCTGGTGGGGGGCGCGCTGGGGATTACGCTGTCGTTCGCCATCGGCCTGGCGGTGCAGTTGGTATTGCCGGGGTGGCAGATCAGCTTCCCGCCGGCGGCGTTGCTGAGCGCGTTCCTCTGTTCCACCGGCATCGGCGTGGTGTTCGGCTATCTGCCGGCGCGCAATGCCGCGCGGCTGAATCCGATCGATGCGCTGGCGCGAGAGTAAGTAAAGGGCATAAAAAATGCCAGTCACACGGCGGCTGGCATTTTTATCGCAGTCAGGGGCAAGGCAGCGCGACGCTGCCGGAAGCGTTCAGGACAGCGCCTCGCTTTCCACCGGCACAATAAGACTGGCATGGTTCCCTTTCGGCCCTTGATGCACGTCGAAGCTGACCTGCTGGCCCGCCTTCAACGTTCTGTAACCATCCATCTTGATGGTGGAATAATGCGCGAAAATATCTTCGCCGCCGCCGGCTGGGCAGATGAAGCCAAAGCCTTTGGCGTTGTTAAACCATTTAACAGTACCCGTCTCCATGCTTTTACATCCCTCGCAACGCTATTTTAAGTGAGATGAATAACTGAATTCGCACCCGCCGTGGGCGGGTAGCAGGGTGGACAAGGGGTGGTTAAAAGACCACCAGCCACGAATTTACACTCTAGAGCAAATGATCGGGGCGTCAAGGGATCGGCTTTTGTCGGCGGGGAGCAGTTCACCAAAGTTTGAAGCAGGTAACGCTATTGCCACGATTCAGTCACAATTGGCCCGTTTTTTTGCGCACGTTACAGTGCGGCGGGACGATGCCGAAGATGATAAAATAGTAACTATCCCCACTTTGAATAACCGAAACCTGCCCCCATATCAGAGGGCAGAGCAGAGAAGATGAGCAGCGATGGGCAATAACAACGACTGGCTAAACTTTGAACACTTGGCCGAAGAAAAACAAATCGATGCGGTAAAACCGCCGTCTATGTATAAAGTTATACTTAACAACGACGATTACACACCGATGGAATTTGTGATTGACGTTCTGCAAAAGTTCTTTTCTTATGATATTGAACGCGCAACGCAACTGATGCTCACGGTCCACTATCAAGGCAAGGCGATCTGTGGTGTTTTTACCGCCGAGGTGGCGGAAACCAAAGTCGTCCATGTGAACCGGTACGCAAGGGAGAACGAGCATCCGTTGCTTTGTACGCTGGAAAAAGCCTGAATAAGGCAATCTATTGGGGAGGTGCTTATGCTCAATCAAGAACTGGAACTCAGTCTCAACATGGCTTTCGCCAGGGCGCGTGAGCACAGACACGAGTTTATGACCGTGGAGCACCTGTTGCTGGCGTTGCTGAGCAACCCTGCCGCGCGAGAAGCGCTCGAGGCATGTACGGTGGATCTGGCCGCGTTGCGCCAGGAGCTGGAAGCCTTCATCGAACAAACCACACCGACGCTGCCCGCCGGCGAAGAGGAGCGCGACACTCAGCCGACGCTCAGCTTCCAGCGCGTGTTGCAGCGCGCGGTCTTCCATGTGCAATCTTCCGGCCGCAGCGAAGTGTCCGGCGCCAATGTATTGGTGGCCATCTTCAGCGAGCAGGAGTCGCAGGCGGCTTATCTGCTGCGCAAGCACGACGTCAGCCGTCTCGACGTGGTGAACTTCATTTCACATGGCACGCGTAAAGACGAGCCGGGCCAAGCGCCGAATGCGGAAAACCCGGTGAACGAAGAGCAGTCCGGAGGGGAAGACCGTATGGAAAACTTCACCACCAACCTCAATCAGTTGGCCCGTGTGGGCGGCATCGATCCGTTGATCGGCCGCGATCGTGAGCTGGAGCGCGCGATTCAGGTGCTGTGCCGCCGTCGTAAAAACAACCCGCTGCTGGTCGGCGAATCCGGCGTGGGCAAGACCGCCATCGCCGAAGGTCTGGCCTGGCGTATCGTGCAGGGCGACGTGCCGGAAGTGATGGCGGACTGCACGCTGTATTCGCTGGATATCGGTTCACTGCTGGCCGGCACCAAATACCGCGGCGACTTCGAGAAACGCTTCAAGGCGCTGCTCAAGCAGCTGGAGCAGGATCAGAACAGCATCCTGTTCATCGATGAAATTCATACCATCATCGGCGCCGGTGCGGCTTCCGGTGGGCAAGTGGATGCCGCCAACCTGATCAAACCGCTGCTGTCGAGCGGCAAGATCCGGGTGATCGGCTCGACCACCTACCAGGAGTTCAGCAACATCTTCGAAAAGGATCGCGCTTTGGCGCGCCGCTTCCAGAAGATCGATATCACCGAACCGACGGCGGAAGAGACCGTTCAGATCATCAACGGCCTGAAGGCCAAGTATGAAGCGCACCACGACGTGCGTTATACCGCCAAGGCGATCCGCGCCGCGGTGGAGCTGTCGGTGAAATACATCAACGATCGCCATCTGCCGGACAAGGCGATCGACGTGATTGACGAGGCGGGCGCCCGCAGCCGGTTGATGCCGGCCAGCAAGCGCAAGAAAACCGTTAACGTGGCCGATATCGAATCCGTGGTGGCGCGTATCGCGCGCATCCCAGAGAAAACCGTGTCGGCCAGCGATCGCGACGTGCTGAGAAACCTGGGCGATCGCTTGAAGATGCTGGTGTTCGGCCAGGATCAGGCGATCGAAGCGCTGACCGAAGCGATCAAGATGAGCCGCGCCGGTCTGGGCCACGAGCGCAAGCCGGTCGGTTCCTTCCTGTTCGCCGGGCCGACCGGGGTCGGGAAAACCGAGGTCACCGTTCAGTTGGCCAAGGCGATGGATATCGAGCTGCTGCGTTTCGACATGTCCGAGTACATGGAGCGGCATACCGTCAGCCGTCTGATCGGCGCGCCTCCGGGCTACGTCGGTTACGATCAGGGCGGGCTGCTGACCGATGCGGTGATCAAGCATCCGCATGCGGTGGTGCTGCTCGATGAGATCGAGAAGGCGCACCCGGACGTGTTCAACCTGCTGTTGCAGGTGATGGATAACGGTACGCTGACCGACAACAACGGCCGCAAGGCGGACTTCCGCAATGTGATCCTGGTGATGACCACCAACGCCGGGGTGCGGGAAACCGAACGCAAGTCGATTGGTCTGGTGCAGCAGGACAACAGCACCGACGCGATGGAAGAGATCAAGAAGGTGTTTACGCCGGAGTTCCGCAACCGTCTGGACAACATCATCTGGTTCAACCATCTGTCTACCGAGGTGATCCAGCAGGTGGTCGACAAGTTTATCGTCGAACTGCAGGCGCAGCTGGATGCGAAGGGTGTCTCGCTGGAAGTGAGCGACGAAGCGCGCGATTGGCTGTCGGTGAAGGGTTACGACCGTGCGATGGGCGCTCGTCCGATGGCGCGCGTCATGCAGGAAAACCTGAAGAAACCGTTGGCCAACGAGTTGCTGTTCGGTTCGCTGGTGGACGGCGGTTCCGTGAAGGTCGAGCTGGACAAGGACAAGAAACAGCTGACCTACCACTTCCTCAGCGCCGCCAAGCGCAAAGCGGACGAGGGCGCGGTGCACTAAGGCCGCCTTCAGGCAAAGAAAAAGCGATGCTTCGGCATCGCTTTTTTTATGGGTGAGATTCACCGTACAACAGAAACGAGTGAGCCCTCTCAGTTTACCTGCGCACCTGCAACCCGTTGTGTAACGTCGCTGCGGGGGTAAACGGAAAGGGCTCCCGAGGGATTACATCCTCGATGCCGCCAGCGTGTGGCGCGCGGTGAGCCGATTAACGGCTACGGAAGACAATGCGGCCTTTGCTCAGGTCGTACGGGGTCAGCTCTACAGTGACTTTGTCGCCCGTCAGGATGCGGATATAGTTTTTACGCATTTTACCGGAGATGTGTGCGGTTACCACGTGCCCGTTTTCCAATTCAACGCGGAACATGGTGTTCGGCAGCGTATCAAGAACGGTGCCCTGCATTTCAATATTGTCTTCTTTGGCCATCGAATCCTCTAGGTCTAACTACCTTAGTTTTTAACCGGCAAGATAATGCCGAAAAACCCCCATTATGTAAAGATGTGTCGGTGAACATTGCACCGTTTCCACCAATTAGTTTACTGGATAGGGCGGTTCAACCGGCTGTGGGGATATGACTTGCGGCTCCCAGCACGCCGGTGCCAAAGGCCGCCGTTGAAGGGTGCTGAGCTGCTGCAAGAATTGACGGCGCGGAATTTCACGCGCGCCAAGGCGGGCAGTGTGAGCGTTCAGCACCTGGCAGTCAATCAATTCCCCGCCATAAGCGGCAAAATGGCGGCAAAAGGCCATCAATGCGCATTTTGAGGCGTTGGTGACGCGGCTGAACATCGATTCGCCGCAGAACAACGCGCCCTGCGCCACACCGTACATGCCGCCGACCAGTTGATCATCCTGCCATACCTCCACCGAGTGCGCGTAGCCGAGGCGATGCAGATGTTGATAGGCGCGCTGCACCTCCGGGCCGATCCAGGTGCCTTCATTCGGCCGGTGGGCGCAGGCGGCGATCACCGCGGCGAAGTCGTGATTAAGCGTGATGCGAAACGGATCGTGGCGAAGAAAGCGTTTCAGGCTGCGGTTGAGATGAAACTCGGCTGGGAACAGCACCGCACGCGGATCGGGTGACCACCACAGAATCGCTTCCCCCGGCGAGTACCAGGGGAAGATGCCGCGCTCGTAGGCTGCCAGCAGCCGCGGCGCCGTCAGGTCGCCGCCGATCGCCAGCAGGCCGTTGGGATCGCGCAGGGCGCCCTCAGGCGAGGGAAACGCCAGCGACTGGGGGGAAAGCTTAACGATGCGCATACAGGGTTTCTGCGTCCTCTACGGGCCGATTACGGCGCCAGGTTGCTGATACGGTTGCGAAAGCGGGCATAGCGGCCCTGCTGGCGCATTAGGGCGGCGTGATCGCCCTGTTCGACAATTTGGCCGTCATCCATTACGCAAATGCGATCGAGATGCTCCAGGCCGTACAGGCGGTGCGTCACCAGGATCAGCGTCTTGCCCTGACAATGCCGGCGCAGCAGCGCCAGGATCTGCTGCTCGGTCTCGGCGTCCAGCCCTTCGGTCGGTTCGTCAAGCAACAGCAGCGGGGCAGGGTGCAGCAGCGCGCGGGCGATGCCCAGCCGGCGCTGTTCGCCACCGGACAGCTGCCGGCCGCCTTCGCCGAGCCAGGCGTTCAGCCCGCCGTCGCCGGCCAGCAATTTGCCGAGCCCCACCTGCTGCAGGACGTCACTCAAATGAGCGTCGTCGGCATCCGATGCGGCCAGCCGCAGGTTTTCCCGCAGCGTATCGCTGAAGATATGCACTCGCTGGCTGACGACCGTGGTCATTCGGCGCAGCGTGGTTTCATCATAATCCTCCAGCGGTTCGCCGTTGAGCAGAATTTTTCCGCCGTCGGTGCGCCAGGCGCGGGTCAGCAGCTGCAGCAGGGTGGACTTGCCGCAGCCGGTGCGGCCGAGCAAGGCGATGTGTTCGCCGGCCGCGACTTCGAGCGTGACGTCGCGCAGCACCGGCTGCGGCTGATCGGGGTAGGTGAAACTCAGCTGCCGCAGGCTGAGCTGCGCCCGGTCGGCGGCGGCCGGACCGGCGGCGGGGAAGGTGACTTCCGGCTGGCGATCGATGATCTGTTTGACCCGCGTGGCGGAGGCGATCACCTGGCCGAGGTGCTGGAAGGCGCCGGCCACCGGCATCAGCGCTTCGAACGACGCCAGCGCGGCGAAGACAAACAGCGCGATCAGCGCGCCGGGTTGGGTATCGCCGCCGATGCCGGCGGCGGTCAGCCACAGCAGCAGCGTCACCGTCAGCCCGCTGGCGAGGATCATCAGCGCCTGCGCCTTGCCGCTCAGCGAGGCTTGCTGCCACTGGCGGCGTTGCCACAGCTGTTCGGTGGCATTCAGCGTCTGGCGGAAGTCGTTGACGGCGCCGAACACCACCAGCTCCGCCTGCCCCTGCAGCCAGGCGGTCAGGTCGGTGCGGTATTGGCCGCGCAGGGCGGTGAGTTGCCCGCCGATCGGTTTGCCGGCGCGATAGAACACCGGCGGCACCAGCAGCAATAGCAGCAACAGAATGCCGCCCAGCGTCAGGGCGAGTGCAGGATCCAGCCAGCTCAGGCCGTAGGTGACGACCAGGATCACCACCGCCGCGCTGATCAGCGGCGAGATCACCCGCAGATAAAGATGATCCAGCGTGTCCACGTCCGCCACCAGGCGGTTGAGCAGGTCGGCCTGGCGGAAACGGGCGATGCCGCCCGGCGTCAGCGGCAGGATCTTGCTGAAGGTGAACACCCGCAGGTGCGACAGCACGCGGAAGGTGGCGTCGTGGCTGACCACGCGCTCGGCGTAGCGCCCGGCGGTGCGGAAGATCGCCGCGCCGCGCACGCCGGCGGCGGGCAGCATGTAGTTGAAGGTCAGCAGACCCGCCAATCCGGCCAGCGAAGAGGCGGCCAGGAACCAGCCGGAGAGCGCCAGCAGGCCGATGCTGGCCAGCAGAGTGACGATCGCCAAAAGGATGCCCAGGCTAATCAGCAGGCTATGGCGGCGATACAACGCCAAAAACGGCAGCAAAACGCGCATGATTAAAGCTCCCCGCGGCGGTGGGCGATCAGAGTGGCGAACAGGCCCGGCTGGGCGCTGAGGGTGGCGTAATCGCCCTGTTGCACGATGCGCCCGTTATCCATCACCCAAATCTGATCGTAGTCTTCGGTATCTTCCAGCTGATGCGTCACCAGCAGGGTGGTTTGCTGATGCGAAGCGGCATTCAACGCCTGCATCACCCGTTGTTCGCTATGGGCATCGAGGCTGGCGGCCGGTTCATCGAGCAGCAGCAAGCGGCGCGGGCCGATCAGCGCCCGGGCGACCGCCACGCGCTGCGCCTGGCCGACCGACAGGCGGGCGGCGTTATCGCCCACTTCGGTGTCGAGCCCCTGCGGCAGATACGGCAACAGCTCGCTGACGTAGGCGTGTTCCACCGCCTGCTGCAGCTGCGTTTCATCGGCCTGCGGGCAGCCCAGCAGGATATTGGCGCGCAAGGTTTGCGCCGGCAGGTGCGGGTTTTGCCCGACCCAGCTCAGCTGCTGCCTCCAGTTCTCTGCGGACAGGTCACGCAGTTCGATGCCGTTGACGGTCAACGATCCACGGTAGGGCAGGAAGCCGAGCAGCAGATTGAGCAGCGAACTTTTGCCGGCGCCGCTCAGCCCGACCAGCGCCACGCGCTGCTGCGGTTGCAGGGTGAAACTCAGCGGCCCGGCCAGCAACACGCCGTTCGGCGACAGGATTTCCAACGCGTTCGCCTGTAGCGTCAGCGGTTGATCGGCGGGCAGCTGCCGCGTGCCGTTGCCCATCTGCTCGCCTTCGGCGCTGAGGAAGGTTTCCAGCGCTTCCGCCGCGCCGACCGCCTGCGCTTTGGCATGGTAGAAGGTGCCGAGATCGCGCAGCGGTTGGAAAAACTCCGGCGCCAGAATCAGCACCAGAAAACCGGAAAACAGCGTTACGCCGAGGCCGTAGCTGCCGAAATTGAGTTCGCCGAGGTAAGAAAAGCCAAAGTACACCGCCACCACGGCGATGGAAATCGAAGCGAAGAATTCCAGCACGCCGGAAGAGAGGAAGGCCATGCGCAGCACTTCCATGGTGCGGCTGCGGAAGTCTTCGGAGGATTTGGCGATCTGCGCGGTTTCGGCCTGCGCGCGGTCGAACAGCCGCAGGGTGTCCAGGCCGCGCAGGCGGTCAAGGAAGTTGCCGCTCAATCGCGCCAGCGCCACGAAGTTGCGGCGGTTGGCGTCGGCGGCCCCCATACCGACCAGCGCCATGAACAGCGGGATCAGCGGCGCGGTCGCCAACAGAATCAAACCGGCGGCCCAATTGATCGGGAAGACGGCGATCAGGATTAGCAGCGGGATGAAGACCGCCAGATACATCTGCGGCAGATAGCGCGAGTAATAGTCCTGCATATCCTCGATCTGCTCGACGATGATGCTGGCCCAACTGCCCGCCGGTTTGCCCTGGATCCAGGCCGGGCCGAGCTGCTGCAGCTTATCCAGCACCTGCTGGCGCATGCGCTGACGGATCACCTGGCCACACAGGAAACCGACCCGCTCTCGCAGCCAGCTCAACAGCGCCCGCAATGCGAACGCGGCGGCCAGCCAGATAAACGAAGGGAGCAGCTGTTCGCGTGGGGTATGTTCGATGATCAGGGCGTGCAGCAGGCTGGCCAGCAGCCACGCCTGCGCCACGATCAGCAGGCCGCTGAACAGCCCCAACAGCATGGAAAGGCGCAGCCAACGCTGCGCCAACGAACTCTGGGTTTTAAGCCAACGGGTTAACTGTTGCTGTCTGGTTTTTTTCATCAGATATGCGTCTGCGTCGCCGGCGCCCGTTTGTTACGGGCTGGGTTAACGTACTGTTAAATAATAGTGTTTGGCGCAATCGGCGACAAACAAGCGAGGTCCCATGTTACCTCGTCACCCGGCAGACTGAAAATAATAAAGCGGCCAAATGTGGCTATAACAGACGCGAGAAGGGGGGCGGAGGGGGAAACAAAAAAAGCGGCTCGAGAGCCGCTTTTTGCCGATGATGAAAACGTCTTAGCAGACTTCTGCGCCGGCGATGCCGTCCAGGTAACGTTCTGCGTCCAGCGCCGCCATACAGCCGGTGCCGGCGGAAGTGATCGCCTGGCGGTAGACATGATCCATCACGTCGCCTGCGGCGAAGACGCCGGGGATAGTGGTCTGGGTCGCATTGCCGTGAATGCCGGACTGTACCTTGATGTAGCCGTTTTCCAGCTCCAGCTGGCCGCCGAAGATGCCGGTGTTCGGGCTGTGGCCGATAGCGATGAACACGCCGGCCAGTTCCAGTTCACGGGTTTCGTTTTCCGCTTTGGTGCTGCGGATGCGCACGCCGGTCACGCCCATTTCATCGCCCAGCACTTCGTCCAACGTATGGTCGGTGTGCAACACGATGTTGCCGCTTTTCACTTTTTCCATCAGCCGGTCGATCAGTATCTTCTCTGAGCGGAAGCTGTCGCGACGGTGGATCAGGTGAACCTCGGCGGCGATGTTGGACAGGTACAGCGCTTCTTCAACGGCGGTGTTGCCGCCGCCGACCACCGCGACTTTCTGGTTGCGGTAGAAGAAACCGTCGCAGGTCGCGCAGGCGGAAACGCCTTTGCCCTTGAAGGCGTCTTCGGAAGGCAGGCCAAGGTAGCGGGCGGAGGCGCCGGTCGCGATGATCAGCGCGTCGCAGCTGTATTCGCCGCTGTCGCCGAACAGGCGGAACGGACGCTGCTGCAGATCGACGCTGTTGATATGATCGAAGACGATTTCAGTTTGGAACTTCTCCGCGTGCTCGCGCATGCGCTCCATCAGCGCCGGACCGGTCAGGCCGTCGGCGTCACCCGGCCAGTTTTCCACTTCGGTGGTGGTGGTCAGCTGGCCGCCTTGCTCCAGACCGGTGATCAGCACCGGATTCAGGTTGGCGCGCGCCGCGTAGACGGCGGCGGTGTAACCGGCCGGGCCGGAGCCCAGAATCAGTAATTTGCTATGTTTAGCCGTGCCCATGAATAACCTCTTTATTCCACAATGGCGGACAATGAAGCCGATTGTAGGGAAAATGGCGCAGTAAAAAAAGCGCCGGGCGACGTTGTTAACGATTTGTATGATAGTTGTCGCCTATTAATGCACCCGCTGTCGGCAAATCGTACGCCGAACGCAGAAATTTACCTTATCAAAGCCGCATTCGGCCGCCGAATCGCCAACCGCGCAAAAACGGCGCATTCTGCGGCTTCAGCCGCTCCCCGCCGGGGTTTATCTGCCAGCGATTCATAACCAAAAATGGGATGCAGACTTTTCGTGACGGTACGTTGTTCTGATTTTGCTTCTTTTACTTTGACAATCCGCTGCGCATTTGCGAAAACATCATAGGAAGAAGAAATTATCCCCGTAACACCAGCAAATCGTACGTATTTGCGCCGCGAGGCGGCAATGCGCGATGGGTGGGCGGAGCAGAGCGCGCAAGCGTTTGCTGATTTTTTCTCGACCTAAACGTCGTTACCTGCGTCGCGCGGGGTTGGACAGACAGGCTGCGCGGCGTGGAATGATGGTAGTGAAGAAGCATATGACAGGCATCGGGTCTTCGCTTGGAACGAACCCTTACACATTGACGTTGGCTAGGGTGTGGCAAGTGCACGGAAGAAAATAAGAGAGACAATAATAATGGCAGACAACAAGAAACGCCCGGGTAAAGATCTTGACCGTATCGACCGCAACATCCTGAATGAGCTGCAGAAGGATGGGCGTATTTCGAACGTCGAGCTTTCGAAGCGCGTGGGGTTATCCCCGACACCATGTTTGGAACGCGTGCGCCGTCTTGAGCGCCAGGGTTTCATTCATGGCTATACCGCATTGCTTAACCCGCATTATCTGGATGCGTCCCTGCTGGTTTTCGTGGAGATCACGCTGAACCGCGGCGCGCCGGATGTGTTTGAGCAATTCAACTCGGCAGTGCAGAAGCTTGAAGAGATTCAGGAGTGTCATCTGGTTTCCGGCGATTTCGACTACCTGTTGAAAACCCGCGTACCGGACATGTCGGCTTACCGCAAATTGCTGGGCGAAACCTTGCTGCGTTTGCCGGGGGTTAACGACACCCGTACCTACGTAGTGATGGAAGAAGTGAAACAGAGTAACCGTCTGGTTATCAAAACACGGTAAGGTGCAGGTGCAAAACCTGATTAAATTGGTTACACTCCTGTTTATTCATACAGTTTCGGCGCCGGGGCAGTTTCTCGGCGCTGTTGCTATGTCAGCTAACAGGAACCTGGAGAGCCTTTCTTGAGCCAGGAATATACAGAAGATAAAGAAGTTACCCTGAAAAGACTCAGCAGTGGCCGGCGTTTGCTGGAAGCTGTGCTTATCGTGGTAGCGATTTTTGCCGTTTACCTCATGGCTGCGCTGGTCAGTTTCAACCCGTCTGACCCAAGCTGGTCGCAGACCGCGTGGCATGAGCCGATTCACAATCTGGGCGGCGGTGTCGGGGCCTGGTTGGCCGATACGCTGTTCTTCACCTTCGGGGTGCTCGCCTACGCGATACCGCCGATCATGCTGGTCTTGTGCTGGGCGGCTTATCGCCAACGCAGCAACAGAGACTACATCGACTATTTCGCGCTTTCCCTGCGCCTGATCGGCACCCTGGCGTTAGTGCTCACCTCCTGCGGGCTGGCGGCGCTGAACGTCGACGATCTCTATTACTTCGCTTCCGGCGGCGTGATCGGCAGCCTGCTGAGCAACGCCATGTTGCCGTGGTTCAACGGCATCGGCGCTACGCTGGCGCTGCTGTGCGTATGGGCGGCGGGGTTGACGCTGTTTACCGGCTGGTCCTGGCTGGTGATCGCCGAGAAGATCGGCGGGGCGGTGCTGGGCGTCGCGACGGTGATGACCAATCGCTCACGTCGCGAAGAGCGCTATTTTGAGGATGACGAGCGTTACGTTGACGACGAGCCTGAGCAGGCAGGGAAGGGCGCCGCCGCAGCGGTTGCCGCGACCGCCGCCGGAGCCGCGGCCGCCGATGACGACGTGCTGTTCTCCGCGCCTTCGGTCACCGAAAGCGCCAAAGCGGCGGCAGAAGACGCCGCCGATCCGTTGCTCAGCGGCCTGCGCGCCGACGATGACGAGCTTGAAGCAGAAGCCGCACCCATCGCGCCGGCGGCTTCGCCTGCACCGGCGGTGAAGGCAGAGATCCACGAGCCCGTTGCTGCGCCGATCGCCGCTCAGGCGCCGTCGGTAACGGTGGCGCCGGCCGCGCCGGCCTCGGTCAATCAGCACCCGGTGAGCGCCCCGGCGCAAGACGCTACGCCGCCGCTGTATTCCTTCGAGATCCCGGAAGAAACGCCTGCGCCTAAGGCGACGCGTCCTGTCGATCCTTATCAGGATGACGATGAGCCGCGCCTTGGCAACTGGCAAGAGCCGGTCGCGCCGCAGCCGCCGGCGCGTTCTCCCTTTGATTTTACCGCCGCACAGCGTGACAGCGTCGACATCGGCAGTTCGAGCGGTTTCAGCGCCACCGGCGCCAAACCGCAGCCGGATACGGCGGCAGCCGCTGCTGCTGCGGGCGTCGCAGCGGCGACCTTTATGCCGGCCTTCACGGCGACCAGTGACGGCAATCCGCAGGTTAAGCAGGGCATCGGCCCTGAGCTGCCGCGGCCGAACCCGGTGCGCATCCCGACCCGTCGCGAACTGGCTTCCTACGGCATCAAGCTGCCTTCACAGCGTGCGGCCGAACAGGAACAGCGCCAGACAGAGGCGGAGCCTCAGCAGCCGGCGGCGGTGAACCCGCAGGACGAAGAGGCGCTACAGGAAGCCGCGCTGCGTCAGGCGTTTGCCGAGCAGCAAAGCCAGCGCTATGGCGAAAGCTACGCGTCTGAGCAACAAGATGACGAGAGCGCATTGCAGGAAGCCGAGCTGAGCAAGGCGTTTGCCGAGCAGCAGCACCAACGCTACGGCGAAGGCTATCAACAGGACGACGAAGAGGCGCAGCAAGAGGCCGCGCTGCGCCAGGCGTTTGCCGAGCAGCAGCAGGCGCGCTACGGCCAGCAAGCATCTGCTCCGCAGGCGCCGGCCGCCAGCCCGATCGATACCCGCAATGCTTTCAGCTTCTCGCCGATGGCGGATCTGGTGGACGATGGCCCGAGCGAGCCGATGTTCACGCTGTCCCCGCAGCTTGAAGAGCGCATTGAACAGCAAAGCGAGCAAGAGGACGATGTGTCGTTCGGTCAGTTTGAGCCGGCGGCGCCGGCTGCCCAACCTCAGCAATCGCACCCGCAGCCTCAACAATACCAGCAGCCGCAGCAACAGCAGCATCAACAGCCGTCGCAGCAGCAATATCAGCAGCCGCAGCAACAGCAGTATCAACAGCCGTCGCAGCAGCAATATCAGCAGCCGCAGCAACAGCAGTATCAACAGCCGTCGCAGCAGCAATATCAGCAGCCACAGCAACCGGCGCAGCAGCAGCCTCAGCAAGCTCAGGCAGAGCAACATCCTGCGATGGACAGTCTGATTCACCCGTTCCTGATGCGCAACGATCAGCCGCTGCAGAAGCCGACCACGCCGCTGCCGACGCTGGATCTGTTGACCGAGGCGCCGAAAGAGGTGGAGCCGGTCGATTCCTTCGCGCTGGAACAGAAGGCGCGCCTGGTGGAGGCCAGCCTGGCCGATTACCGCGTGAAAGCTGACGTGGTGGACATCCTGCCGGGGCCGGTCATCACCCGCTTCGAGCTGGATCTGGCGCCGGGCGTTAAAGCGGCGCGCATTTCCAACCTGTCGCGCGATCTGGCGCGCTCGCTGTCGACTTCGGCGGTGCGCGTGGTGGAAGTGATCCCCGGCAAGCCTTATGTCGGTCTGGAGCTGCCGAACGCCAAACGGCAAACGGTGTATCTGCGTGAAGTGCTGGATTGCCCGGCTTTCCGTGACAATCCGTCGCCGCTGTCCATCGTATTGGGTAAAGACATCTCCGGCGAACCGGTCGTGGCCGATCTGGGCAAAATGCCGCACTTGCTGGTCGCCGGTACCACCGGTTCCGGTAAGTCGGTCGGGGTCAACGCCATGATCCTGAGCATCTTGTATAAGGCCACGCCGAAAGAAGTGCGCTTTATCATGATCGACCCGAAAATGCTGGAACTGTCGGTTTACGAAGGCATTCCACACCTGTTGACCGACGTGGTCACCGACATGAAAGACGCCGCCAACGCGCTGCGCTGGTGCGTGGGTGAAATGGAACGCCGCTACAAGCTGATGTCTGCCCTGGGCGTGCGTAACCTGGCCGGCTACAACGAGCGCGTCGATCAGGCCGAAGCGATGGGGCGTCCGATCCCGGATCCATTCTGGAAGCCGACCGACAGCATGGACATCACGCCGCCGGTGTTGGAGAAAGAGCCGTACATCGTGGTGATGGTCGACGAATTCGCCGATCTGATCATGACGGTCGGCAAGAAGGTCGAAGAGCTGATCGCTCGCCTGGCGCAGAAAGCGCGTGCGGCGGGCATCCATCTGGTGCTGGCGACCCAGCGTCCGTCGGTGGATGTGATCACCGGCCTGATCAAGGCCAACATTCCGACGCGCATCGCCTTTACCGTGTCGAGCAAGATCGACTCCCGCACCATCCTCGATCAGGGGGGCGCCGAGTCCTTGCTGGGCATGGGTGACATGCTCTATCTGGCGCCGAACTCCTCGATCCCGGTGCGCGTGCATGGCGCATTCGTGCGCGATCAGGAAGTGCACGCGGTGGTCAAGGATTGGAAAGCGCGCGAGCGGCCCCAATATAAAGAGGGCATTCTCAGCGGCGGCGAAGACGGCGAGGGCGGTGCCGGCGGCGGCATGGACGGCGACGAAGAGCTGGATCCGCTGTTTGACCAGGCGGTGGATTTCGTGGTGGATAAACGCCGCGCCTCCATCTCCGGCGTACAGCGCCAGTTCCGCATCGGCTATAACCGCGCGGCGCGCATCATCGAACAGATGGAGGCGCAGGGCATCGTCAGCGAGCAGGGGCATAACGGCAACCGCGAGGTGCTGGCGCCGCCGCGGCACGATTGATGGTCGCTTAGCCATTGCAATTTAATAAGAAAGGGCCGCTTAAGCGGCCCTTGTGCAAAGAAGCGTAAACCCGTTTCTTCTCGGAACATTGGCCTACCGGCCGATCGCCGGCTTCAGGTAAAGTAACGGGAGTAAAGGGTTGATTGACCCGCACGGCGTCGCCCTGCGGTTAACGCATTTCATAAGGTATCTGGAATAATGAAAAAACTGTTAGTTGCCTGCTGTCTGCTTTCGGGATTCGCTTCTACCTCCGTGCTGGCCGACGCCGCACAGGATCTGCAAAGTCGCCTGGCGAAGGTGAACAGTTTCCACGCCAGCTTCTCGCAAACCGTGACCAGCGCCGAAGGCGCCGCGGTGCAACAGGGTGAAGGCGAGCTGTGGGTGAAGCGGCCGAACCTGTTCAACTGGCACATGACGTCACCCGATGAGAGCGTGCTGGTCTCCGATGGTCAAACCCTGTGGTTTTACAACCCGTTCGTCGAGCAGGTGACGGCGACCTGGTTGAAGAACGCCACCGGCAATACGCCGTTTATGCTGATTACCCGCAATAATGCCAGCGACTGGAAACAGTACAACGTGAAGCAAAAGGGCGATGATTTTGAATTAACGCCGAAATCCGCCAGCGGCAACCTGAAGCAATTCGCCATCAGCGTGACCAACAGCGGCACCATCCGCAGCTTCGCCGCGGTGGAGCAGGATGGCCAGCGTAGTGCTTATACGCTGAAAAGCCAGCAGAACGTCGCCGCCGATCCGGCCAAATTCAAATTTACCCCGCCGAAGGGGGTGACGCTGGACGACCAGCGCCAGTGAGGTGCAAGTGAGTAATAATCTGTCGCTCGATTTTTCCCAGAACGAGTTCCAGCCGTTGGCCGCGCGCATGCGGCCGACCACGCTGGCGCAGTATATCGGCCAGCAACACCTGCTGGCCGCCGGCAAGCCGCTGCCGCGCGCCATTGAGGCCGGGCAACTGCACTCGATGATTTTATGGGGGCCGCCGGGCACCGGGAAGACGACGTTGGCAGAGCTGATCGGCCGTTATGGCCAGGCGGATGTCGAACGGATCTCTGCCGTGACCTCCGGCATCAAGGAGATCCGCGAGGCGATTGAGCGGGCGCGGCAAAACCGCGACGCCGGCCGCCGCACCATCCTGTTCGTCGACGAAGTGCACCGCTTTAACAAAAGCCAGCAGGACGCTTTCCTGCCGCATATCGAAGACGGCACCATCACCTTTATCGGCGCCACCACCGAAAACCCGTCGTTCGAACTGAACTCGGCGCTGTTGTCCCGCGCCCGCGTTTACCTACTGAAGGCGCTGACCGCCGAAGATATCGGCCAGGTGCTGGATCAGGCGATGAGCGACAAGGCGCGCGGCTTTGGCAATCAGAACGTCGAGCTGCCCGCGGAAACGCGCCGCCTGCTGTCGGAGTTGGTGGGCGGCGATGCGCGCCGGGCGCTGAACAGCCTGGAAATGATGGCGGACATGGCGGAGATCGATGCCAAAGGCGTGCGGGTGCTGACGCCGGAGTTGCTGAAAGAGGTGTCGGGCGAGCGCAGCGCGCGCTTCGACAACAAGGGCGACCGTTATTACGACCTGATTTCCGCGCTGCATAAATCAGTGCGCGGTTCGGCGCCGGACGCCGCGCTGTACTGGTATGCGCGCATCATTACCGCCGGCGGCGATCCGCTCTATGTGGCGCGCCGTCTGTTGGCGATTGCCTCTGAAGACGTGGGCAACGCCGATCCGCGCGGCATGCAGGTGGCGATCGCCGCCTGGGATTGCTTCACCCGCGTGGGGCCGGCCGAGGGCGAACGCGCCATCGCGCAGGCGATTGTTTACCTGGCCTGCGCGCCGAAAAGCAATGCGGTTTACACCGCGTTCAAGGCCGCCATGCGCGATGCCAAAGAGCAGGCCGATTATGACGTGCCGGAGCACCTGCGCAACGCGCCGACCAAGCTGATGAAGGAGATGGGGCTGGGGGCGGAATACCGTTACGCCCACGACGAACCCAACGCCTACGCCGCCGGCGAGAACTATTTCCCGCCCGAAATGGCCCATACGCGCTACTACCAACCGACCTCGCGCGGGCTGGAAGGGAAAATCGGCGAAAAGTTGGCATGGCTGGCTGAGCAGGATCAAAATAGCCCGACAAAACGCTACCGCTAGCGTGGCCGTTGCGGTAAGGTTAGCGGGTATCACTCTTCTTTTATGCGGCTATAAATCAGCCGCATAGAACAACAACACTTCTTTCAATAACAACAAGCACAGGATTAGCATGCTCGATCCCAATCTGCTGCGTAATGAGCTAGACGCAGTCGCCGTCAAACTGGCTCGCCGAGGCTTTAAACTCGATCTGGATCTGCTGCGTTCGCAGGAAGAACGCCGCAAAGTTCTGCAGGTAGAAACTGAAACGCTGCAAGCGGAACGCAACTCCCGATCGAAATCCATCGGCGCGGCCAAAGCGCGTGGGGAAGACATCGAGCCGCTGCGTCGCGAAGTGAACGAGCTGGGTGACAAGCTGGATGCCGCCAAGGCGGCGCTGGATGCGCTGCAAAGCGAGATCCGCGATTACGCTCTGACGCTGCCTAACCTGCCGGACGACGCGGTGCCGGATGGTAAAGACGACAGCGAAAACCTGGAAGTCACCCGCTGGGGCGAACCGCGCCAGTACGACTTCGCGGTGCGCGATCACGTCGATCTGGGCGAAATGGCCGGCGGGCTGGATTTTGCCGCCGCGGTTAAGCTGACCGGTTCGCGTTTCGTGGTCATGAAAGGGCAAATCGCCCGCATGCACCGCGCGCTGTCCCAGTTCATGCTGGATCTGCACACCGAGCAGCACGGCTACCTGGAGGCCTACGTACCTTATCTGGTCAACCACGCCACGCTGTATGGCACCGGCCAACTGCCGAAGTTCGGCGAAGATCTGTTCCATACCCGCCCGCTGGAAGAAGAAGCCGACAGCAGCAACTACGCGCTGATCCCAACGGCGGAAGTGCCGCTGACCAACCTGGTGCGCGACGAGATCGTGGAAGAGGAAACTCTGCCGCTGAAGATGACCGCGCACACGCCATGCTTCCGTGCGGAAGCCGGTTCTTACGGTCGCGATACCCGCGGTTTGATCCGCATGCACCAGTTCGACAAGGTCGAGATGGTGCAGATCGTCCGTCCGGAAGATTCGATGGATGCCCTGGAAGAGCTGACCGGTCACGCGGAAAAAGTGCTGCAGCTGCTGAACCTGCCTTACCGCAAGGTGCTGCTGTGCACCGGCGATATGGGCTTCGGCGCATGCAAGACCTACGATCTGGAAGTGTGGTTGCCGGCGCAGAACACCTACCGCGAGATCTCGTCCTGCTCCAACATGTGGGACTTCCAGGCGCGTCGCATGCAGGCGCGTTGCCGCAGCAAGGCCGACAAGAAGCCGCGTCTGGTTCACACGCTGAACGGCTCCGGCCTGGCGGTCGGCCGTACGCTGGTGGCAGTGCTGGAAAACTACCAGCAGGCCGACGGTCGCATTCAGGTGCCTGAAGTGCTGCGTCCTTATATGGGCGGCCTGGAATATATTGGCTAAACGGCAAGCTACGAGAAAAAAGCGCCTGCGGGCGCTTTTTTTATGTCGAGAATTCAGTCTGTCGCCAGCGCGTAGGCCTGTTTAATGTAGTCCGCCAGATGCTTGCTTTTCACCTCGGCGAGCGAGTGGAGCTTGATGTGCCGCCGATATTGGCCGTTGCCTTCGAGCTGATGATGGCTGTCTACCAGCCGGTAGCCGTGACCGAACTCCACCGTGACGTGGTGGCGATAGGCGAAAACGCCGCAGAAAAATTGAGTATGCGAGAACATGATGCCGCCGTATTTGACCGATTCGGTGACGCCACTGCCGCTTGTCGCGGCGATCCGACGTACCTGCTGCACAATGGCCAGCAGCTCATCGTGCGTGCTGCCGATGTCCGCCAGCAGGGTCTCTACCGCAGCATCATTTGCGTGACTCATCTTGCTTCTCCATCGTTAAATTCGCTCTGCGCTGAGCATAGCGCTTTTCCAGCCGATTAGCCGGAAACAAATCGTGCGGTGGAATGATAAGAGGCGATTGACTTTTTTATCGCCAGTGGCATGATGCGCGCACTCTCATTGCGCGTTCGGTCACAATTTCACTATGTCCGCATACTCCCGCCCAGTGCTCCTATTGCTCTGCGGCCTTTTGCTGCTCACGGTATCCATTGCCGTTTTGAATACGTTAGTGCCGCTTTGGTTAACCCATGCCCAGCTGTCAACCTGGCAGGTGGGAATGGTCAGCTCCTCTTATTTCAGCGGCAACCTGTTGGGCACGTTGGTGGCGGGCAGACTGATCCAGCGCGTCGGCTTTACCCGCAGCTATCATCTTTCTTGTCTGGTGTTCGCCGCGGCTACCGCCGGCATGGTGCTGTCGATCGATTTCTGGAGCTGGCTGGGCTGGCGCTTCTTCGCCGGCGTCGGTTGCGCCTGGATCTGGGTGATCGTGGAGAGCGCGCTGTTGCGCAGCGGTAACCTGAGCAACCGTGGCCAGCTGCTGGCGGCCTATATGATAGTCTATTACCTCGGTACGGTGACCGGCCAATTGCTGTTGAGCATGACCTCGACCGAATTGCTGCACGTGGTGCCGTGGGTGACCGCCATTGTGATCAGCGCGATGTTGCCAATGCTGTTCGCGCGGGTCAACCGCCATGAAGACGAGCCGCAGCAGGCGGCGGTATGGACAATGTTGAGACGCCGCAGCGCGCGCCTCGGCATCAACGGCTGCATCATCTCCGGCATCGTGCTCGGTTCGCTGTATGGCTTGATGCCGCTGTATCTCTCCCATCAGGGCATGAGTGACGCCAACGTCGGTTACTGGATGGCGCTGCTGGTCAGCTCCGGCATCGTCGGGCAATGGCCGGTCGGGCGCCTGGCCGATCGTTACGGGCGCCTGCTGGTGCTGCGCATTCAGGTGTTCGTGGTGATCCTCGCCAGCGTGGCGATGCTCGGCAACTACGCCATGGCGCCTTCGCTGTTCATCCTCGGCTGCGCCGGCTTTACCCTTTACCCGGTGGCGATGTCCTGGGCCTGCGAGAAGGCAATGCCGCATGAACTGGTGGCGATGAACCAGGCGCTGCTGATGAGTTACACCATCGGCAGCCTGCTGGGCCCATCGATGACGGCGCTGCTGATGCAAAACTACTCCGATCGCGTGCTGTTCGTGATGATCGCCGCCGTGGCGCTGGTTTACCTGCTGATGCTGCTGAAAAAGCAGAAGCCGGATCGCCACCACACGCCGTTCGCCGCCGCCTGAGCATAAAAAAACCGGCCATGAGCCGGTTTTTCTTTTGGCGTGCGCCAATCAGTAAATCACTTTGTGGCCGTAGCTTTCCAGGATGCCTTTGACGCGATCCATGGTCTCGGCCTTCGGCGGGTGCACACCGTCCAGTTTGTACTCTTCCCCCATCGCTATCCATTTGTGCTTGCCCAGCTCGTGGTAAGGCAGCAGCTCGATTTTCTCGATGTTGGTCATGTCTTTGGTGAACTCGCCCAGCAGGTGCGCCGATTTATCGTCGTCTGACCAGCCCGGCACCACTACGTAACGGATCCAGGTGCGCTGATTGCGTTTCGCCAGGTAGCGGGCGAATTCCAACGTGCGGTGGTTGGAGACGCCGACCAGATTCTGGTGGATATCGTCGTTCATCTGTTTCAGATCCAGCATGACCAGATCGGTGGTGTCCAGCAACTCGTCGATCACCGGATCGTAGCGGCGCACGAAGCCATTGGTGTCCAGGCAGGTATTGATGCCTTCGGCGTGGCAGGCGCGGAACCAGTCGCGCACGAATTCAGCCTGCAGGATCGCCTCGCCGCCGGACGCGGTCACGCCGCCGCCGGAGGCATTCATGAAGTGGCGGTAGGCCACCGCGTCTTTCATCAGCTCTTCGACGGTCACTTCTTTGCCGCCGTGGGTGTCCCAGGTGTCGCGGTTATGGCAATAGAGGCAGCGCATCAGGCAGCCCTGGAAGAAGACGATAAAGCGGATCCCGGGCCCATCGACGGTGCCGCAGGATTCGAAGGAGTGGATGCGACCAGTTACTGACATTGCGGGTTTTTCTCCAATATTGACTGTCAAACGCAGTCTAAAAATAGGCGCGTGGCCGCCGGCCAGGTATCTGCGATGCAGTGGCGGGGTGAGCCCGCCACCGGGGGTAATGATGCCTGTCGGCCGGTCAGTTGCCGGATAACTGTTTTGCCGGCTATCCATCCAGTATAGATGTCCGGCAAAACAGACTCGTACAGAGTCAGGGGAGAGCGGTGGGAGAAAAGGGCCGGCAGAACCGGCCCCGACGTTGGCACCGGGCGGTTTCCCGCCCGGTTGGCGCATTACATCGTTTGAGTGAAGGTACGAGTAATGACGTCCTGCTGCTGCTCTTTGGTCAGCGAGTTGAAGCGCACGGCGTAACCGGAGACGCGGATGGTCAGCTGAGGGTACTTCTCAGGGTTTTCCATCGCGTCCAGCAGCATTTCGCGGTTCATCACGTTGACGTTCAGGTGCTGACCGCCTTCGATGGAGGCTTCATGGTGGAAGTAACCATCCATCAGGCCTGCCAGGTTGGCTTTACGCACGTCGTCGTCTTTACCCAGCGCGTTAGGCACGATGGAGAAGGTGTAGGAGATCCCGTCTTTCGCGTAGGCAAACGGCAGTTTGGCTACCGAGGTCAGGGAGGCTACTGCGCCTTTCTGGTCGCGGCCGTGCATCGGGTTGGCGCCTGGGCCGAACGGTGCGCCGGCGCGGCGGCCATCCGGGGTGTTACCGGTTTTCTTGCCGTACACCACGTTGGAGGTGATGGTCAGTACGGACTGAGTCGGTACCGCGTTGCGGTAGGTGCGCAGTTTCTGAATTTTCTTCATGAAACGTTCCACCAGGTCGCAGGCGATGTCATCGACGCGGGCGTCGTTGTTACCGAACTGCGGATACTCGCCTTCCACTTTGAAGTCGATAGCCAGGCCGTCTTCGTCGCGAATGGTGGTGACTTTCGCGTACTTGATGGCGGACAGGGAGTCGGCCGCAACGGACAGACCGGCGATGCCGCAAGCCATGGTGCGATAAACGTCACGGTCATGCAGCGCCATCAGCGCAGCTTCGTAGCTGTACTTGTCGTGCATGTAGTGAATGATGTTCAGCGCGGTCACGTACTGCTTGGCCAGCCAATCCATAAAGTGATCCATGCGCGCCATGACTTTGTCATAGTCCAGCACTTCGTCCATCATCGGCGCTTCTTTCGGGCCGACCTGCATTTTCAGTTTTTCGTCAACGCCGCCGTTGATGGCGTACAGCATGGTTTTCGCCAGGTTGGCGCGGGCGCCGAAGAACTGCATTTGTTTGCCGACGATCATCGGGCTGACGCAGCAAGCGATGGCATAGTCATCGTTGTTGAAGTCAGGGCGCATCAGGTCGTCGTTTTCGTACTGAACGGAAGAGGTGTCGATGGACACTTTCGCCGCGAATTTCTTGAAGTTCAGCGGCAGCTTCTCAGACCACAGGATGGTCATGTTCGGCTCCGGAGACGGCCCCATGGTGTACAGGGTGTTCAGGAAGCGGAAGCTGTTTTTGGTGACCAGGGTACGGCCGTCGACGCCCATACCGGCCAGGGACTCAGTCGCCCAGATTGGGTCGCCGGAGAACAGCTCATCGTACTCAGGGGTACGCAGGAAGCGCACCATACGCAGTTTCATCACCAGGTGGTCGATCAGTTCCTGCGCTTGTTCTTCGGTCAGTTTGCCCGCCTTGATGTCGCGTTCGATGAACACGTCGAGGAAGGTGGACACGCGGCCGAAGGACATGGCGGCGCCGTTCTGGGATTTCACCGCGGCCAGGTAGCCGAAGTAGGTCCACTGCACCGCTTCTTGCGCGCTGGTGGCCGGGCCGGAGATGTCGTAGCCGTATTTGGCGGCCATCTCTTTGATCTGAGCCAGAGCGCGGTGCTGTTCAGCGATCTCTTCGCGCAGCTGGATGGTCATTTCCAGGTCTTCGCCGTTTTCCAGTTTTTCCTGCAGCGATTTGAACTGGTTCAGTTTGTCGGCCATCAGGAAGTCGATGCCGTACAGCGCCACGCGGCGGTAGTCGCCGATGATGCGGCCGCGGCCGTAGGCGTCTGGCAGACCGGTCAGCACGCCGGATTTACGGCAGTTCAGGATGTCTTTGGTGTAAACGTCGAATACGCCCTGGTTGTGGGTTTTACGGTATTCGGTGAACACTTTTTTCAGCTGCGGATCCAGCTCGCGGCCGTACACTTTGCACGAACCTTCGACCATTTTGATGCCGCCGAACGGGATCAGCGCGCGTTTCAGAGGGGCGTCGGTCTGCAGACCCACGATGGTTTCCAGCTCTTTGGCGATGTAACCCGCGTCGTGAGAAATGATGGTTGAAGCAACGTTGGTGTCGAAATCAACCGGCGCATGAGTGCGGTTTTCCAGTTTGATCCCTTCCATAACCTTGTCCCACAAGGTGGTGGTGGCTTGAGTTGCGCCAGCCAGGAAGGATTCGTCACCTTCATAAGGCGTGTAGTTTTTCTGGATGAAGTCACGAACGTTGACTTCATTCTGCCAGTCACCCTTGCTGAAACCTTCCCAAGCGTTGGCTAATTTCTCGTTAAGTTCGGTCATTGTACACCTACCTTTGATTGTGGATTTCTAACTCTGCGCGCGGTAACTCACAGCTTAGTGCTGCTCGCGGCCCCCGCGCAGATAAATTACCCAGTAAGTCAACCCAACCAGCAGACCGCCGCCGATGATGTTACCGAGGGTGACCGGAATCAGGTTGTCGATGATGAAGTTGCTTACTGTCAGATGAGCGAATTGCTCAGGTACCGCCCCTACGGCTTGCCAGAACTCCGGCGTGGCGAAGTGTTTGACCACGATGCCCATAGGGATCATAAACATGTTGGCGATGCTGTGTTCGAAGCCGCTGGCGACAAACATCCCGACCGGCAGCACCATGGCGAGCATCTTGTCGGTCAGGGTGCGGCCGGAGTAGCTCATCCAGACCGCCAGGCAGACCATCAGGTTAGCCAGAATGCCGAGGCAGACGGCTTCGATGAAGGTGTGATGCAGCTTATGGTCTGCGGTTTGCAGGACATTCAGGCCCCACTGGCCGTTGGCGACCATATACTCGCCGGAGAACCAGATCAGCGCCACGAAGAACAGCGCGCCGACCAGGTTGCCGAGATAAACGTTCAGCCAGTTGGCGCCCAGCTGGCCCCAGCTGATGCGGCCGCTGGCCTTGGCGATGACGATAAGTACGGTAGAAGTGAACAGGTCGGCGCCCGACACCACCACCAGCATTAACCCGAGAGAGAAGCAGATGCCGCCGACCAGTTTCGCCAGCCCGAAAGGTACGCCGGCGGTGCCGGTGGTCGCCGTGATGTAGAAGACGAAGGCGATGGAAATGAAGACACCGGCGGTGATCGCCAAATAAAACGTTTTCAGCGGATGTTTGGTGGCTTTATACACGCCGGCATCTTCAGCGATTTTCGCCGTTGCTGCAGGTAAAATCAGATCGAAGGGGCTGTCAGTTTTCAAACTAACTCTCGCTCTTAAGGGTTAAAACAACGCAATGAGATACTAGCAAAGCAGTATAGGGGAAAATTTGATTTGGATCATAAGGCGGGGAAGTAGAGCGGCGAAATGACGTGTTTTTTGTGTGGTTTTTATGATTAATTTATTGATTTTTAATGAAAAACATTTTTTTAATGTTTGCAAATTTTTTTGAATCCACCGAATGGTCGGCATAGAGTAAAGTTAAATTTTTAGGCGTTTTGTCGCCGCGCGGCGCTGAAAGTTTAATTATCGGTTAATTATTATTTCACCGTCCGGCAACAATTGACGGTTTATTTATTTTTATGGCCGTTTAACCGCCTATTTCCCGGCGAAAAAATAAAACCGAATGCGTTGAAATAAACCGCAAAAATGAAAACGCCGCAACGGAGTGCGGCGTTTGGCAACAGGGGTACTCCCAAAGTGGTGGCACCCCCTGATGATGCTTAGGCCTTGGCCCAGTGGCGGCGTTTGGCCGCCTGCAGCTTCTCGTAAGCCGCCAGCAGCGCCTGATGCGCCGGCAGCGCCTTCAGATCGGCATCGACGGCGAACAGCCCGTTGAAGCGCTCTTCACCGCTGATGGCGGCGGAGGCGGCGTCGACCGCTTCCTGGCCGTACATTTTCACGAACGCGGTATAGTATTGCGCCGCTTCGCGTTCAGGCTCCTGCGCCAGCAGCAACAGCGTTTGCAGGCAACGGTAGTAGTTGCTGCGCGCCGGGCTCAGCACCGAGGCGTTGAAGTCCTGCGTCCATTCGGTCCAAATCAGCGCCTGATCCAGATCGCCGCCCGCCAGCGCCAGCATCGACTTCAGCTCGCCCACGCGCAGGGTATGCCAGGCGTTGTCTTTGCCGCTGGCAATGCCCAGCAGTTCGCGTACGCGGGTGAAATCGTCCAGCCCTTCGTCGTCCAGCTGCTCGATCAGCGCCAGGTATTCTTCCGGCTCCCACTCGCTGCCCGGCAGCGCCAGCAGCGTATCGCGCAGGTGCGCGCCCATGCTGTTGTTGGCCAGCAGCAGGTCTTCCGCCGGGTAGATATCGGACATGCCCGGCACGATGATGCGGCACGCGTAGACGCCCAGGTGCTCGTAGTCGGCGATGTACACTTCCGCGTCTTCCTTGTCGAAGATGCTCATCAGGGTGGCGAACTCTTCCTGCGTGCTGCCGCTGAAGTTCCAGTCAACGAACGGGTAATCGGCATCCTGTTTGAACAGATCCCAGGAGATCAGGCCGCTGGAGTCGATGAAGTGCGTTTCCAGGTTGGTGTGTTCCGCCACTTCTTCGTCATCGAAGGTCGGCGCGGTGAACACGTCGAGATCTTTCAGGCTGCGGCCCTGCAGCAGTTCGGTTACCGTGCGCTCCAGCGCCACGCCGAAGTCCGGATGCGCGCCGAATGAAGCGAAGCAGGTGCCGTTGGTCGGGTTGAACAGCACCACGCAGATCACCGGGTAGTTGCCGCCCAGCGAGGCGTCATAGGAGAGGATCGGGAAACCTTCCTCTTCCAACTTGGCGATGGCTTCCACCACGCCCGGGTAGCGGTTCAGCACTTCGTCCGGGATCGCCGGCAGGCTGATGGATTCGGCGATGATGCGGTTTTTCACATAACGCTCGAACACTTCCGACAGGCCCTGCACGCGCGCTTCGTTGGCGGTGTTGCCGGCGGACATACCGTTGGAAACATACAGGTTGCCGATGATATTCATCGGGATGTACACGGTTTGCTGGTCGGACTGACGGGTAAACGGCAGCGCGCACACGCCGCGATCGGCGTTGCCGGATTGCAGATCGACCAGATCGCTGGCGCTCAGCTCTTGCTGCGGATCGTAGAAGGCGTGCAGGCGTTCGTCGAGGATGCCGGCCGGCAGCGCGTCGTCTTCAGGGATCGGGAACCATTTCTCATTCGGGTAGTGCACGAAGTCGCCTTCGGCGATCTGCCGGCCCAGATAGAAATCGGCAAAGAAGTAGTTGGTGGACAGGCGCTCGAAATATTCACCCAGCGCGGAGGCCAGCGCGGCTTTTTTGCTGGCGCCTTTGCCGTTGGTGAAGCACAGCGGGCAATCGCGATCGCGAATGTGCACCGACCACACGTGCGGCACCGGGTTCAGCCAGGAGGCTTCTTCGATGTTGAAACCGAGGTCGCTCAGTTTCTGCTGGAAACGGGCGATGGAGTCTTCCAGGGCGGCGTCTTTACCGGGGATAAAAGTTTGCGTCATTGTCTTCACTTTTTGCGCGTACTAAAAACGCGCAATGATACGGGGTTTTACGCTGGAGCTCCACGTATTCCTAAAGCGGTGGCAAAGTCACAGTTTTTTTAAGGATAAAGGCCATAATTCAGCGAGTTATCTGTCACGGAGAAATCTAATGAAATCAGTGAAACTCAGCGTGTTAACCCTCTTGTTGACCGGCGTCAGCGCTTCGGCGCTGGCGCTGCCCAACATCACCCTGCTGGCGACCGGCGGCACCATCGCCGGCGGCGGCGATTCGGCGACGAAATCCAACTATACCGCGGGCAAGCTGGGCGTCGAGGCGCTGGTCGATGCGGTGCCGGCGCTGAAAAACATCGCCAACGTGCGGGGGGAGCAGGTGGTGAACATCGGCTCGCAGGACATGAACGATCAGGTCTGGCTGACGCTGGCGAAGAAAATTGACGCCGACTGCGGCAAAACCGACGGCTTCGTCATCACCCACGGTACCGATACGCTGGAAGAGACGGCCTATTTCCTCGATCTGACGGTGAAGTGCGACAAGCCGGTGGTGCTGGTCGGGGCGATGCGGCCGGCGACGGCGATGAGCGCCGACGGCCCGTTCAACCTGTATAACGCGGTGGTGACGGCGGCGGATCCGCAATCGGCCAACCGCGGGGTGCTGGTGGCGATGAACGACACCGTGCTGGACGCGCGCGACGTCACCAAGACCAATACCACCGCCGTGCAGACCTTCCAGTCGCCGAACTTCGGCCCGCTGGGGTACATCCACAACGGCAAGATCGATTACCAGCGTTCGCCGCAGCGCAAGCATACCCGGGAGACGCCGTTCGACGTCAGCAAGCTGAACGAGCTGCCGAAGGTCGGCATCATCTACAACTACGCCAACGCCTCCGATGCGCCGGCCAAGGCGCTGATCGCCGAAGGATATCAGGGCATCGTCAGCGCCGGGGTCGGCAACGGTAACCTGTATAAAACCGTGTTCGACACCTTGGCGACGGCGGCGCACAACGGCGTGGCGGTGGTGCGTTCTTCGCGCGTGCCGACCGGCGCGACCACCGAGGATGCGGAAGTGGACGACGCCAAATACGGCTTCGTGGCCGCCGGCACGCTGAATCCGCAAAAAGCGCGCATTCTGCTGCAGCTGGCGCTGACGCAAACCAAAGACGCGAAGCAGATCCAGCAGATGTTCAATCAGTACTGATCGTTTTCTCTCCTGCGGGGGCCGTCCGGGCTCCCGCAGCCATCTCGGCTGAATACAGCATAAAACACCGCGTTAACCCGCTGAATTTCCCCATGTCGCAGGGTTTTATCGTCCAAACAATCGCGACGGCCGCAGAGCCTGTCATCACCCGGCGCGACCGTTTGCCGCCGACGGGCGAATAAGCGTTGCAGCCATGGGGCGTGAGTGATAAAACCGATGGGTTGGTTAACGCGATCGTTAGCTTCGGGCATCTTTTCGACAGGTCGCTTTTCTGCGGCGAACAGTGAATGTGGTGAGGGGAAATGACTCAGGTTTATAATTTTAGCTCTGGCCCGGCGATGCTGCCGGTGGAAGTGTTGCGTCGTGCGGAACAGGAACTGTGCAATTGGCACGGCCTGGGCACGTCAGTGATGGAGATCAGTCACCGCAGCAAAGAATTCATCGCCGTTGCCGAGCAGGCGGAACAGGATCTGCGCGATCTGCTGAAAGTCCCCTCCAACTATAAAGTGCTGTTTTGCCACGGCGGCGCCCGCGCACAATTCGCCGCGCTGCCGCTGAACCTGCTGGGCGACAAGGCCACCGCCGACTATATCGACGGTGGTTATTGGGCGCACAGCGCCATCAAGGAAGCGGAAAAGTATTGCACCCCGAACGTCATCGACGTGAAAACCCGCATCGACGGCCTGAGCGGCATCAAGCCGATGAAAGAGTGGCAGCTGAGCAACGACGCTGCTTACGTGCATTATTGCCCGAATGAAACCATCGACGGCGTGGCCATCGATGAAACGCCGGACTTCGGCGACAAAGTGGTGATCGGCGATTACTCCTCGACCATTCTGTCCCGCCCGCTCGACGTCAGCCGCTTCGGCGTGATTTACGCCGGCGCGCAGAAAAATATCGGCCCGGCCGGCCTGACGCTGGTGATCGTGCGCGACGATCTGCTGGGCAAGGCGCGCAAAGAAGTGCCGTCTATCCTCGATTACACCGTGCTGGCCGAGAACGACTCGATGTTCAACACCCCGCCAACCTTCGCCTGGTACTTGTCCGGGCTGGTGTTCAAATGGCTGAAAGAGCAGGGCGGCCTGGTGGAGATGCAAAAACGCAATCAGGCCAAGGCCGAGCTGCTGTACGCGACCATCGATAAATCCGACTTCTACCGCAGCCAGGTGGCGATCGCCAACCGTTCCTGGATGAACGTGCCGTTCCAGCTGGCCGATGCGGCGCTGGACAAGGTATTCCTCAGCGAAGCCGAGGCCATCGGCCTGCAGGCGCTGAAAGGCCACCGGGTAGTTGGCGGCATGCGTGCTTCTATTTACAATGCCATGCCGCTGGCCGGCGTGCAGGCGCTGACCGACTTCATGACCGACTTCGAACGTCGTCACGGTTGATTCCGTCAGCCCGCCAGGCGCGGGCTGCTCAGGCTGTTGTCCTTTTGCATTAAAGCGGCTCCGGCATTATTCCGGAGCCGTTTCGTTTATCAGAATTGGAGAGTTTTGTTCACATGGTGGATTCCCTGACGTTACAACCGGTCGCCCTGGTCAATGGCACCGTCAACTTACCCGGCTCGAAGAGCGTTTCTAACCGCGCTCTGCTGCTGGCGGCGCTGGCGGAGGGAACGACCCGGCTGACCAACCTGCTGGACAGCGACGATGTGCGTCATATGCTGAATGCGCTGCAGGCGTTGGGCGTGAACTACCGGCTTTCCGCCGACCGCACCGTGTGTGAAGTGACCGGCGTGGCCGGGCCGTTGGTGGCCAACCAACCGCTGGAACTGTTCCTCGGCAATGCCGGCACCGCGATGCGCCCACTGGCGGCGGCGCTGTGCCTTGGTGAAGGTGATGTGGTGCTGACCGGGGAACCCCGCATGAAAGAACGCCCGATCGGCCATCTGGTGGACGCGTTGCGCCAGGGCGGGGCGCAGATTGATTACCTCGAGCAGACCGATTACCCGCCGATTCGCCTGCGCGGCAGTTTCCAGGGCGGCGACGTCACCGTTGACGGCAGCGTCTCCAGCCAGTTCTTGACCGCGTTGCTGATGACCGCGCCCCTGGCGCCGCAGGATACGCAGATCCACATCAAGGGCGAGCTGGTTTCCAAGCCCTACATCGACATCACGCTGCATCTGATGCGCACCTTCGGCGTATCGGTGAGCCACGACAACTACCGGGTATTCCATATCCAGGGGCGCCAGACGTATATCGCGCCGGGCGACTACCTGGTTGAGGGCGACGCTTCTTCCGCCTCTTACTTCCTGGCGGCGGCGGCGATCAAGGGCGGCACCGTGCGCGTGACCGGCATCGGCCGCAAAAGCGTGCAGGGCGACACCAAGTTCGCCGACGTGCTGGAGAAAATGGGCGCGCGCATCACCTGGGGCGACGATTTCATCGAGTGCAGCCGCGGTGAACTGCGCGGCATCGACATGGACATGAACCACATTCCGGACGCGGCGATGACCATCGCCACCGCGGCGTTGTTCGCCGAGGGGCCGACCACCATCCGCAATATCTACAACTGGCGGGTGAAGGAGACCGACCGTCTGGCGGCGATGGCCACCGAGTTGCGTAAAGTGGGGGCGGAAGTGGACGAAGGCGAAGACTACATTCACGTCGTGCCGCCGGCCAAACTGCAGTTCGCCGAGATCGGTACCTACAACGATCACCGCATGGCGATGTGCTTCTCGCTGGTGGCGCTGTCGGATACCCCGGTCACCATTCTCGATCCGAAATGCACCGCGAAAACCTTCCCGGATTATTTCGAGCAGTTGGCGCGCATCAGCCAGCCGGCGTAGTAACCCGTCAAATCGTTTCTTTTAAGGCCCCTTTGTGGGCCTTTATCGTTTTTAACCTTCGGCGACCGGCGTTTCTTCTATACTTTTTCGCGGTTGTGCGCTTATTTTCAACAACCGGACAGTTCCAGGGTAACAGATTGCCGTAGGGCAGCGTATAATACGCCACCGTATTTGCCCCTGATTGGGCAGGTGGCAGAGCGCACGGGCTTCGAGTCGAAGCGCGCCGTGTCTCTGTGAGGTTTTCTACCTGAAGGAGAGAGAAATGACGGCTACAGCCCCGGTGATAACCGTTGATGGACCAAGTGGCGCAGGCAAAGGCACGCTGTGTAAAGCGTTGGCCGAGTCCCTTGGTTGGCGTTTGCTGGATTCTGGCGCGATCTACCGCGTGCTGGCGCTGGCGGCGTTGCATCATCAGGTGGATATCACTTCTGAGGAAGCGCTGGTTCCGCTGGCCGCACATCTCGATGTTCGCTTCGTTGCCCAGGACGGCAAGCTGCAGGTGATTTTGGAAGGTGAGGACGTCAGCAATGAGATCCGCACCGAAACCGTCGGCAACACCGCGTCGCAAGCGGCGGCGTTTCCGCGCGTGCGCGAGGCGTTGCTGCGCCGCCAGCGCGCGTTTCGCGAGGCGCCCGGCCTGATTGCCGATGGCCGCGACATGGGCACGGTGGTGTTCCCGGACGCGCCGGTCAAGATTTTCCTCGACGCCAGCTCGGAGGAGCGCGCGCACCGCCGCATGCTGCAGTTGCAGGAGAAGGGCTTTAATGTTAACTTTGAACGTCTTTTAGCCGAGATAAAGGAACGGGACGACCGTGACCGTAATCGGCCTATCGCGCCTCTGGTGCCCGCTTCTGACGCCCTCGTACTGGATTCTACCAGCATGTCGATAGAGGAAGTGATCCAGCAGGCGTTGACGTATGCACAGAAAGTGTTGGCGTTGCCGCAGCAATAAGCGCGGCGGCGCTATTGGCTTTTTGTCATATTTGTCATAGCGGTATCGCAATATATCGGGTAAAATTTTACCCCTGTAACCTTAAACCCTGTCGGCATGGAGCCAATGGCGGGGTATGTGAAACAACCCCATTCGGCGGGACGCTAAATGGACGTTAAACTAAAGAACCCTGAAGATTAACAACATGACTGAATCTTTCGCTCAACTCTTTGAAGAATCCTTAAAAGAAATCGAAACCCGCCCGGGTTCCATCGTTCGTGGCGTCGTTGTTGCTATCGACAAAGATATCGTACTGGTTGACGCCGGTCTGAAATCTGAGTCTGCCATCCCGGCTGAGCAATTCAAAAACGCCCAGGGCGAGCTGGAAATCCAGGTTGGTGACGAAGTTGACGTTGCTCTGGATGCTGTTGAAGACGGCTTCGGTGAAACCCTGCTGTCCCGTGAGAAAGCTAAGCGTCACGAAGCTTGGATCACGCTGGAAAAAGCCTACGAAGAAGCTGAGACTGTAACCGGTGTTATCAACGGCAAAGTGAAGGGTGGCTTCACCGTCGAGCTGAACGGCATCCGCGCGTTCCTGCCAGGTTCCCTGGTTGACGTGCGTCCGGTACGTGACACTCTGCACCTGGAAGGCAAAGAGCTTGAGTTCAAAGTCATCAAGCTGGATCAGAAGCGCAACAACGTTGTCGTTTCTCGCCGTGCGGTTATCGAATCCGAAAACAGCGCTGAGCGCGATCAACTGCTGGAAAACCTGCAGGAAGGCATGGAAGTTAAAGGTATCGTTAAGAACCTCACTGACTACGGTGCATTCGTTGATCTGGGCGGTGTAGACGGCCTGCTGCACATCACTGACATGGCTTGGAAACGCGTTAAGCACCCAAGCGAAATCGTCAATGTTGGCGATGAAATCACTGTTAAAGTGCTGAAGTTCGACCGCGAGCGTACTCGTGTATCCCTGGGCCTGAAACAGCTGGGCGAAGATCCATGGGTTGCTATCGCGAAACGTTACCCAGAAGGCACCAAGCTGACTGGCCGTGTAACCAACCTGACTGATTACGGCTGCTTCGTAGAAATCGAAGAAGGCGTTGAAGGTCTGGTACACGTTTCTGAAATGGATTGGACCAACAAAAACATCCATCCGTCCAAAGTTGTTAACGTGGGCGACGTAGTGGAAGTGATGGTTCTGGACATCGATGAAGAACGTCGTCGTATCTCCCTGGGCCTGAAGCAGTGCAAATCCAACCCATGGCAGCAGTTCGCAGAAACCCACAACAAGGGCGACCGCGTTGAAGGTAAAATCAAGTCTATCACTGACTTCGGTATCTTCATCGGCCTGGACGGCGGCATCGACGGCCTGGTTCACCTGTCTGACATCTCCTGGAACGTTGCAGGCGAAGAAGCAGTACGTGAATACAAGAAAGGCGACGAAATCGCTGCGGTTGTTCTGCAAGTTGACGCAGAGCGCGAGCGTATCTCCCTGGGCGTGAAGCAACTGGCTGAAGACCCGTTCAATAACTACCTGTCTATGAACAAGAAAGGTGCTATTGTTACTGGTAAAGTCACTGCAGTTGACGCCAAAGGTGCTACAGTTGAATTGGCAGGCGGCGTAGAAGGTTACCTGCGTGCATCTGAAGCCTCTCGCGACCGCATTGAAGATGCAACTCTGGTTCTGAACGTAGGTGACGAAGTTGAAGCTAAATTCACCGGCGTTGACCGTAAGAACCGCGTTGTAAGCCTGTCCGTACGTGCTAAGGACGAAGCTGACGAGAAAGACGCCATCGCAACTGTTAACAACAAACAGGAAGAAGGCAACTTCTCTAACGCAATGGCTGAAGCTTTCAAAGCGGCTAAAGGCGAGTAATGACGGGGGGCGGTCGCTGACCGCCCCGATACGGTAGTTTAGCTGCAAAGCTTGGAGGTACTATGACCAAGTCTGAACTTATTGAAAGACTTGCTGGCCAGCAATCTCATATTCCGGCGAAGGCCGTTGAGGATGCAGTGAAAGAGATGCTTGAGCACATGGCCGCAACGCTGGCCGAGGGCGAACGCATTGAGATCCGCGGATTCGGCAGTTTTTCTCTTCACTACCGTGCCCCGCGTGTAGGCCGCAACCCGAAAACCGGTGACAAAGTAGAGCTGGACGGTAAATACGTTCCTCACTTCAAGCCAGGCAAAGAGTTGCGTGACCGCGCCAATATCTATGGCTAGTCGCTGACTGATCATAGCGTTGTTGCTTGAAAAGAATATAAAACGGTGCCTGTAAGGCGCCGTTTTTTTCGCCTGCAATTCTCCGCGATATGCTCGCGAGTTGCGTACTACGCCGCATTTACGATGTGGCTCCTGCATAGATCTCTCTTATCCTGCCATGTTCACCGCATCTTCGTTAAAGCCCGCTGGCGGTGACATGTCGCCTGAATGATCCTGCTTGCTTGCCGTGATGCGCTTTTGCTCATGGCGGAGCCGATGGGAGAAGAGCGATCAAAATTTCGCTGGATCTGGCGATACTCGCCGTTATCTGCGGCATCCTGCCGCTGTTGGTTTTACCGCAGTTGCCTGAGCAATGGCAGCTGTGGCCGCTCGTGCTTGTTGTCTGTTTACTGCTGCGCACGCGCAGGCCATTCTGCCGCTATTTGGCCTGCCTGGGATTGGGATTCATATGGGCGGTTTTCAACGCCGGCAGCCTGATCGGGCAAATGGATCGCTTAACTCGCATGCCGGACGTGACGGCGGTGGTACAGGTGAGCAGCGTCGCGCTGGAGCCCGCCGCCAGTAAACAGACGCTGATGCGCATCGAGCGGGTCGACGGTCATTGGTTGGCGCCTGCGCTGGCGTTTACCACGACGTGGGCTCCCGAACAGCAGCGGCTATGCGCCGGGCAGCGTTGGCAATTGAAACTGCGCCTGCGGCCGGTACATGGCAAGCTCAATCAAGGCGGATTTGACAGCCAACGTTGGGCGATCGCCCAGCGTCAGCCGTTGACGGGGCGGGTCAGGCAGGCTCGTTTGCTGGATGGCGATTGCGGGCTGCGCCAGCGCATCATCAGCCATGCGGAAACCAACATCGGTGAATTGCGTTACAAGGCGGTATTGCTGGCGCTGGCGTTTGGGGAACGAACCGCGCTGGAGCAGGCTTTGCGCACGCTGATGCTGAAGACCGGCATCGCTCACCTGATGGCCATTTCAGGGTTGCATGTGGCGATGGTCGCCATTTTGTTCTGGGCCGCGTTGCGCGCGCTGCAGTTTTTTCTGCCCGCCCATTTGATTGGCTATCGCTTTCCATTGGTCGCAGGCTGGGTGGCGACGCTGATCTATGTTTGGTTGGTGGGCGCCCAGCCGCCGGCGGTGCGTACCGCGTTGGCCATGACGCTGTGGATGCTGCTGCGCTTGCGCGGCGTTCATTGTTCTTCCTGGCAAGTGTGGTTGTGAACCGTACCGGGTTTCTTGGAGACTAAACTCTCAGTGAAAGGAGACCCAAAATGAAATCACCATCCGCCAAACGCTATCCCCCTGAACTGCGTGAGCGCGCTGTCAGAATGTTGTTGGAACACCGTAATGAGTATGACTCTGAGCCGGATGCCATTCGTGCCATATCGTCAAAAATCGGGTGCCATTACGACACCTTACGAGCCTGGTTGCGCCAGCATAAAAATGATGCCAGTGGTGGTGTCAGCCCCGTCAACACTGATGATGGCGGACTGAGCACCAATGAGCGCCAGCGTTTAAAAGAACTGGAGCGTGAAAATCGGGAGCTACGCCGCAGCAATGATATATTGCGCCAGGCCTCAGCTTATTTTGCCCAGGCGGAGCTCGACCGCCACTGGAAAAAATAATGCCACTTATGCAGTGTCTGAGTGGTACACACGGGGTCGGGCCGGTATGTCGCGAACTGGATATTGCCCCGTCGACATATTACTGGCATCAGCAACGCCGGCTGTATCCTGAGAAATGTAGCCAACGAGAAAAGTGCGATGCTCAAATCAGCCAGGAGATAAA
The DNA here is from genome assembly GCF_048684565.1 of Serratia sp. BNK-33-b. Classification (NCBI taxonomy): domain Bacteria; kingdom Pseudomonadati; phylum Pseudomonadota; class Gammaproteobacteria; order Enterobacterales; family Yersiniaceae; genus Serratia; species Serratia sp. BNK-33-b. Next base: position 3,116,015 of record NZ_JBLQTZ010000001.1, on the reverse strand, counting down.
ACGCGTTTACGAAGAAAATTACAGTGTCTATGGAGCACGAAAAGTCTGGCGTCAGTTGCTCCGCGAGGGCTTTAGCGTTGCCCGGTGTACTGTTGAACGCCTGATGAAAATAATAGGTCTTCGGGGCGTACTCCGTGGCAAAGTCATCAAGACCACGATCGGTCGCAAAACAGCGGCAGCAGCGGATCTGGTAAACCGCCAGTTCGTGGCAGAACGTCCCAATCAGCTTTGGTGTGCAGATTTTACGTACGTTAGCACCTGGCAGGGCTTCGCCTATGTGGCGTTCATAATCGATGTGTTCGCGGGCACGATCGTTGGCTGGCGGGTCTCATCGTCGATGGAAGCAAGGTTCGTGCTAGATGCTCTGGAACAAGCTCTGTGGGCACGTCGCCCCTCAGGTACAATCCATCACTCGGACAAGGGCTCCCAATACGTGTCACTGGCGTACACCCAGCGGCTGCAGGAGGCGGAGCTGTTGGCGTCGACAGGCAGCACAGGCGACTCTTACGATAATGCCCTGGCCGAGAGTATCAATGGCCTTTACAAAGCGGAAGTGATCCACCGTAAGAGCTGGAAAAACCACGCGGAAGTGGAGCTTGCGACACTGGCGTGGGTGGACTGGTTCAACAATAGAAGGTTACTGGAACGGCTAGGACACATACCGCCGGTAGAAGCTGAAAATGCCTATTATGCTTCCAGTACAAATAATGGTCTGGCAGCCTGAGCTTCCGGACTAAAAACTCTCCAAAAAAACCGGGGCGGTTCAGTTGTGGTGTATCGGGCTGATTTTGCTGTGCGATCCGTTGGCGGTTTTGTCAGACAGTTTCTGGCTGTCGGTGCTGGCGGTGGGGTGTTTGATTTTTTGGTTTGAATGGGCGCCGCTCGGTGAGCGATTCCGGTCGGCCTGGTATTGGGCGCCGGTGCGCTGGCTGCATATTCAGCTGGGCATGACGTTGTTGCTGGTGCCGATGCAGGTCGCGCTGTTCTTAGGTCTGACGCTGACCTCGCTGCCCGCCAATCTTTGGGCGGTGCCCATCGTCTCATTGGTGACGGTGCCGTTGATTTTGCTGGCGGTGATCGGCTGCGTCCTCCCCTCGCTAAGTTACGGGCTTTGGTGGTTGGCAGATTTCACGTTGAGCGGGGTGTTTGTGCCGCTGCATTACCTGCAACGCGGTTGGGTGGATTTGGGAGCCGCCTCGCTACTGGCCAGCATAGCGGGATGGCTTATCGTTATCTGCTGGCGTTTTCATTGGTGGTGGCGCTATGCGCCGGGGCTGGCGGCGGTGGCGGTATGCTGCGTGTTGTGGCGTGGCAAAGCGCCGGACTATCGCTGGCGCGTCGATATGCTTGATGTCGGGCACGGGTTGGCGGTGGTTATCGAGCAAAACGGCAAGGGGATACTGTACGATACCGGCGATCGTTGGCCCGCGGGCAGCGCCGCCGAACGGCATATCTTACCGATGCTGAACTGGCGGAATATTGAACTGGAGCAGATCATTATCAGCCATATTCACCTCGATCATATCGGCGGGCTGCCGGTGATGCGGCGGGCATTTCCTCAGGCGACGGTGCGCAGCCCGATACGCGGGGAAGGACACTTGCCCTGCGTCGCCGGTGAGCGTTGGCGCTGGCAATCGCTGCAATTCGAGGTGCTGTGGCCACCGAAAACGCGCAAAAGGCCGGTCAATGACGACTCCTGCGTGATCCGCATCGACGATGGGCAATACAGTTTGCTGCTCACCGGTGATGCGGAAAAGAAGGCGGAGGAGCAGCTGTTACGGTTGCGGCGCGATCGTTTGGCTGCCACGGTGTTGCAGGTGGGGCATCACGGCAGCAAGACGTCTTCTACGCCGCCGTTTCTGCGCGCGGTCAATCCCGAAGCGGCGATGGCGTCCGCATCGCGTTACAACAAATGGCGATTGCCGGCGCGGAAAGTGGTCGCCAGATACCGGGCAAATGGCATTCAATGGCGCGATACGACGCGCTCCGGTCAGTTATCGGTACTTTTTTTCGACAACGATTGGCAAATTAAAGGCTTTCGCGAACAATTAATGCCCCGTTGGTACCATCAGCGGTTTGGCGTAGAGGGTGATAATGAGTAAAATAGGCCGCTATTTCTTCCGATGCTGGTATTTGCATGATGAATGATAAAGATCTCTCGACCTGGCAGACGTTCCGTCGACTCTGGCCGATGATCACTCCTTTTAAGACCGGGCTGATTGTGGCCGCCATTGCGTTGATTATGAACGCAGCGGGGGACACGCTGATGCTGTCTCTGCTTAAACCGTTATTGGACGATGGGTTTGGAAAAACCGACAGCAGCGTGCTGGTGTGGATGCCGCTGGCGGTGATTGCGCTGATGCTGATGCGCGGCGTGACCAGCTTTGTTTCAAGCTACTGCATTTCCTGGGTTTCCGGCATGGTGGTGATGCAAATGCGCCGCCGCCTGTTTGGCCACATGATGAGAATGCCGGTGGCCTTCTTCGATCAGCAGTCCACCGGGACTTTACTGTCGCGCATTACCTATGATTCCGAGCAGGTGGCTTCCTCCTCTTCCAGCGCGCTGGTGACCGTGGTGCGTGAAGGAGCCTCGATCATTGGCCTGTTCATCATGATGTTCTACTACAGCTGGCAGCTGTCGGTGATCCTGATCGTGCTGGCACCGATCGTCTCCATCGCCATTCGCCTGGTGTCCAAGCGTTTCCGCAACATCAGCAAGAACATGCAGAACACCATGGGGCAGGTGACCACAAGTGCCGAACAGATGCTGAAAGGCCATAAAGAAGTGCTGATTTTCGGTGGCCAGCAGGTAGAAACCGAGCGTTTTAACTCGGTGAGCAACCGCATGCGCCAACAGGGCATGAAACTGGTTTCCGCGTCTTCCATTTCCGATCCGATCATTCAACTGATTGCTTCGCTGGCCCTGGCGTTCGTGCTGTTTGCCGCCAGCTTCCCAAGCGTGATGGAAACCCTGACCGCCGGTACCATTACCGTGGTGTTCTCGTCGATGATCGCTCTGATGCGTCCGCTGAAGTCGCTGACCAACGTCAATGCCCAGTTCCAGCGAGGGATGGCGGCCTGTCAGACGCTGTTCTCCATTTTGGATATGGAACAGGAAAAAGACACCGGCACCCGCGAAGTGAAGCGTGCGAAAGGCGACATCGAATTCCGTAACGTCACCTTCTACTACCCGGCCAAAGACACGCCGGCGCTGCGTGATATCAACCTGAAAATCGCTGAAGGCAAGACCGTCGCGCTGGTGGGCCGTTCCGGTTCGGGTAAATCCACCATCGCCAACCTGTTGACGCGCTTCTACGATATTCAGGAAGGTGAAATCCTGATGGATGGTCACGATCTGCGTGAATATACCCTGGCCTCGCTGCGCAATCAGGTGGCCTTGGTCTCGCAAAACGTGCACCTGTTCAACGACACTATCGCCAACAACATCGCCTATGCGCGCGAGAGCGAATACAGCCGTGAGCAGATTGAGAAAGCGGCGGAAATGGCGTACGCGATGGACTTCATCAACAAGATGGAAAACGGCCTGGATACGGTGATCGGTGAAAATGGCGTGATGCTGTCCGGCGGCCAGCGCCAGCGCATTGCCATCGCGCGTGCTTTGCTGCGCGATTGCCCGATCCTGATCCTGGATGAGGCGACGTCTGCGCTGGATACCGAGTCCGAGCGTGCCATTCAGGCCGCGCTGGACGAGCTGCAGAAAGACCGCACTTCGCTGGTAATCGCGCACCGTCTGTCGACCATTGAGAAGGCGGACGAGATCCTGGTGGTGGAGGACGGCCGCATCGTCGAACGCGGTGAACACGCCGAGTTGCTTGAGCGGCATGGCGCCTATGCGCAGCTGCACCGCATGCAGTTTGGTCAATAATGATTGAGCGTATCTGGTCCGGCGGTTCGTTGCTTTATCTGGCGCTATTGCCGCTCTCGTGGCTCTATGGTTTGTTCAGTTGGCTGATCCGTCTCAGTTACCGCTGCGGCCTGCGTAAAAGTTGGCGTTCGCCGGTGCCGGTAGTGGTGGTGGGTAACCTCACCGCCGGCGGCAACGGCAAAACGCCGATGGTGATTTGGCTGGTGGAACACCTGCAACAGCGGGGCTATCGCGTTGGCGTGGTGTCACGCGGCTACGGCGGCAAGTCGGCGGTTTATCCGCTGGTGCTCGGTCAGAATACATCGACCCGTGAGGCGGGCGATGAGCCGGTGCTGATTTATCAACGTACCGGTGCGCCTGTGGCGATCGCGCCCAAGCGAGCCGAGGCGGTGCAGGCCCTGCTGCAACAACAGCCGCTGGATGTGATCATCACCGACGACGGTTTGCAGCACTACGCTTTACAGCGTGACTTCGAGCTGGTGGTCATCGACGGCGTGCGTCGTTTCGGCAACGGCTGGTGGTTGCCGGCCGGGCCGATGCGCGAGCGTGCCGCGCGGCTTGGCAGCGTCGATGCGCGCGTCGCCAATGGCGGCGTGGCGCAGGCCGGGGAAATTGCCATGCGCCTGCAGGCGCGTGATGCGGTGAACCTGCTGAGCGGTGAACGTCGCCCGGCGGCTGAGCTGCCGCGCGTGGTGGCGATGGCCGGCATCGGCCATCCGCCGCGTTTCTTCGCGACGTTGGAAAAGTTGAACGTCGAAGTCGTACAGGAAGTGGCGTTTGCCGATCATCAGGAATATCAGCAGGAACAGCTGGCGGCGCTGGTTGCAGCCGATCAAACGCTGTTGATGACGGAGAAGGACGCGGTGAAGTGTCGCGCCTTTGCCCAGCCTAATTGGTGGTATTTGCCGGTTGATGCGGTGCTACCTTCCGCTCAGGCTGAGCAATTGCTGCAGGATATCGAATCTCTGCTGACTAAGTAATCTCAGGATGCCAGCGTGGCAAGTCCCAAGGCTTGCGCGCAGGCTTCCAGCGAACGCTGCTGGGTTTGCTGATACAGCGCCAGCTCGTCGATCACCTCACTGCCCAACGCTTGTTCAAACGCTGCCCGGCTGGAAGCGGCGTTGTACTGCGCGTGGCGACTGTCGCCCAGGTTTGACTGGAAAATCCCCGCCGCGCTGACCGGCAGAAAATCTTCATACACCAGAGGCTGGAAGCGAACGTGTTCTTTCTCGATCAGTTGTTCCAGGGTGCTGTGCTTATCCAGCGACTCTTTGGCCGCCAGGCCGCATTCGGTCGGGAAATAGCGGAACCAGGCCAGCTGTTGCTCACGCAGCGTGGCGTAATCATCCGGAAACGCCCGGAAGTTTTCCTCCAGCAGTTGATAGTAGCGCTCGGCATTCTTCTCGCTCGGCGGCGCCTGCAACGCATCGTTGGTCGCCTGCAGCAAACGGTCGTAAAGTTCGCGTCCTTTAGGCGTTAGCGCCACGCCGCGTTGTTCGATCTCGCCGAAGCGCGCGGTATGGTGACCGGCGACGGCGTGCCCGTCGTGCTCAACGAAATCGACGCTTTCTTCCAGCGCTTTGAAGCTGGTTTGGCGGAGCAGGATCGCGCGGCGGCGGCGCGGCGGGCCCTCGATGACCGCTTTGGGCGTAATACCGCGGCCGGGCATCGCTTGCTGAACGCGATCGATATCCAGCGTGCGTGGTGTCAGGTGGTTGATATGCGGCCCTTTAAACGCCACCACGTCGGCGATCAGGCGATGCTGATCGTGCAGCTGCCGGTATTCTTCGGCGCTGACCGTCGCCTGGTTGTGCCAGCGGAAGGTTTCCAGCGCTTGTTCGACAAATTCTTGCGCCTGCACTTCATTCAGCCCGCCTTGCGCTTCCTGCAGCGCGATCAGCTCCAGCGCGCGATCGGTAAAGATACGGCGGCGCGCCAGCAAGCGCTCGGCCAGCGCACGCAGCGCGGGATCTTCTATCAGTTCCAGGCGCAGCAGGGAGGTGAACACGCGGAAAGGACTGATCTGCAGCGCGTCTTCGTGTATGGCGCGAAAAGCGGTGGAGTGCACCGGAACGCCCGCCACCGATAGATCATAGTAACCGACCGGCGCCATGCCCATCACCCGGAACAGGCGGCGCAGGGTGGCCAGTTCGTCCGCCGTACCGACCCGGATCGCGCCGTGGCGCTCCATGGCCAGGCGTTCGATCTCGCCGGTGATTTGCAGTTGATGAGCCAGTGCGGCATCTTCGCGCAGAACCTGTCGGTTGGTTTCCGCCACCAGCTCCAGCAGATCGCCGTACAGCGGTACCTCTTTTTGATACATGTCCGACATCGCGTGAGAGAATCTGGCGCGGATTTCATTAGGTGAAACGAACTGCTGGGCGGTCATGCGCATAGCTCCTTGATTCAGCATAATCTGAAAAATCGTGTTTTTAGCGGCAAAAGTGCTGGCGAAAAAGCCGTCTGCCTTGTTTTCCCCTCAAGTTTAGCCATCTGATTTGGGATTTGTTATAGCAGCGTCAAGCATATTAGAGTTTTATGCGTTAGCTCTCATTTGCAGCGCTCAGACGGGCAAATGATGCTCCGGTGAGGAGAGGAACGCGGTGGATCGGCCGCGGCGAGCGTTAAATTAAGTCATGTATATTCAGGGGGATAAAAATAAATTCGGCGTAATGATGAATTTATTGCAATAAACCTCTTGTGCATTCACCATTTTTATGAGTAAATGCAAGTCGGCCTGTAATCCAGACCTATTTATGTTCGAGTTTAGAGTTAAGCAGTTCCTCCAAAAACGTTATCATCCGATTCCGCTTCAAAGACGAACCTTCTAAGTACCTCCCATAAGTAATGTTTCTGAAATGGCCGCAATTGCCTCTTATGGCAGGTTTTGTAAATATATTTAAAGGTAAAAGTAATGTCTAAGAAGACTGGTCAAGTTAAGTGGTTCAACGAAAGCAAAGGTTTTGGTTTCATTGAGCAGCACGACGGCGGCAAAGATGTATTTGTACACTTCTCCGCAATCATGACCGACGGTTTCAAGACCCTGGCTGAAGGCCAGCGTGTCGAGTACACCATCCAGGACAGCCCGCGCGGGCCGGCTGCCGCCAACGTAGTTGCTCTGTAAGAAGACAGGGAACGCGTATAAAGAGATCTTAATACAACCATGGTGACGCTTCAGCGCTGAGTCATGCGGAAGATATTAAGTTCAACAAGCCCGCCTTAGTGCGGGTTTTTTATTTTTTTGCTCACGAGAGGTTTGTTACGAAAAACTTTAGGATGGGCTGGTAGCGTCCAGACAATATAAAAAATGACGTTGTCAAGGATGCTCAAGTAAAAGGATATAAGTTATGTTTAAAAATACTGTGTTAAAAATGGGTCGTGTGAAATGGTTTAATCAGGCCGAAGGCTATGGTTTTATTTCACCGGTAGATGGCAGCGACGAAATCTATGTCAACCGCAACGCTATCGCCAACACCAAAAATAAGTCGTTGAACGAAGGTCAGAACGTTGAGTTCTCGATCTATCGCAGCTCGCATGGGCTGTCCGCGGCAGACGTTATCGCGTTCTGATCGCATCCTCCTTCCTCGCCAGTGCCGGTGTCGCCACCCGCAAGCACTGGCGAAGATAAATCCCGCGATATCCACTATTATCAGGCCATTGCCTACTCGCCACGGATATCAGGATGACCACCCCGACCATTTCCCTTACCGCCGCTCGCGCGTTGCACCTTGCCGCCCAGGGGCTGCTTTCTCCGCTTAAACGCCAGGCTCGGCCCGATGACGTCGTGAGCGCGATCCAGCGCATGGGGCTGTTACAAATCGATACCATTAGCGTCGTCGCTCGCAGCCCGTATCTGGTGCTGTTCAGCCGTTTGGGAACCTATCAGCCGGAGTGGCTTGAGCAGGCGCTCGCCGGCCGCAAGCTGTTCGAGTATTGGGCGCACGAGGCCTGTTTCCTGCCGATCGAAGATTTTGGTCTGCTGCGCCACCGCATGCTGGCGCCGCATGATATGGGCTGGAAATACTCGGCCGACTGGGTGCAGCAGCACCAGGCCGCGATGGACAACCTGCTGCGGCACATTGAACAACAGGGGCCGGTGCGTTCCGCCGATTTCAGCGCCGAGAAGAAAGGCAACAGCGGGTGGTGGGACTGGAAACCGGAGAAACGGCACCTGGAGATCCTGTTTACCGCCGGCAAGCTGATGGTGGCCGAGCGTCGCAACTTCCACCGGGTTTACGATCTGACCGAAAGGCTGCTGCCGGCCTGGGACGATGCGCGTCATGCGCTGCCTGCGGAGCGGGCGCGCCGGCAGATGCTGCATCGCACCTGCCGCTATCTGGGCATTTTTCGCGCCGAATGGTTGGCGGATTATTATCGGCTGAAACGCGTGGCGCCAAAAGCCTTGCTGGCAGAGCTGCAGGCGCAGGGGGAAATTTCGCCGGTGCAGGTAGAGGGGCTGGAAGGGCAGTTCTATGTGCATGAATCACTGGCGGAACTGCTGCCGCTGGCGGAGCAGGGCAAATTGAAATCGACGGTCACCAGCCTGCTGTCGCCTTTTGATCCGGTGGTGTGGGATCGCCGCCGGGCGCTCGAACTGTTCAACTTTGACTATCGGCTGGAGTGTTACACGCCGAAAGAAAAACGCCGCTACGGTTACTTCACGTTGCCGGTGCTGCATCGGGGCGAGCTGGTGGGGCGGATTGACGCCAAGGCGCACCGTCGCCAGGGCATCTTCGAGATCATCAGTTTCCATGCGGAGCCGCAGGTGCGCTTCGGCAAACAGCGAACGCAGGATATCCGGCAGGCCATCGCGCGCACGGCCAAATGGCACGGTGCGCAACGCGTCGCGCTGGGCGACATTCCGGCCGCGTTAGCCGCTGAATGGGGTGCCGGCTGGGAAGTGGGATAACGAGCGACGCCGTCGGTGGGGTAAAACGAAGTGAAGCGTCGCTCGTTACAAAGGGGCTCAGTGGCTGAAGTTAGCGAACAGAGCGATGATTTTATGCAGACGTTTGATCATGTATCACTGCTTTCTTTTGTGATTTTCATCACAAAATTCTACGCCGGGATGCGCCGCAGTTCAAGCTGTCACGCTGACGCAGTGAGGAAATATCGGCGGGTTGGCGCTGCCGATGATTAACCTGGGGCCGGGCATTATGCTATCCTCACTGCCTTTCCCAGATGACCTATCCCCTAGCGGAGGATGCATGGACCACCGTTTACTCGAAATCGTTGCCTGCCCGGTATGCAACGGCAAACTCTATTTCAATAAAGAAAACCAGGAGCTGGTGTGCAAAGCGGACGGGTTGGCTTACCCGCTGCGTGACGGCATTCCGGTACTGTTGGAAAATGAAGCGCGTGCGCTGTCGCTGGATGAGAAGCACGCATGAGTTTTATCGCTATTATTCCCGCCCGCTACGCCTCAACCCGTTTGCCGGGCAAACCGCTGGCCGATATTCACGGCAAGCCGATGGTGGTGCACGTGATGGAGCGTGCCCGTGAGTCCGGCGCCAGCCGCGTCATCGTGGCGACCGATCATCCTGAAGTCGCCAAAGCGGTGGAAGCCGCCGGCGGCGAAGTGTGCATGACCAGCCCGGATCACCATTCCGGCACCGAGCGTCTGGCGGAAGTGATCGCGCACTACGGCTTTGCCGACGATCAGATCATCGTTAACGTGCAGGGCGACGAACCGCTGATCCCACCGGTGATCGTGCGGCAGGTGGCGGAGAACCTGGCGGGCAGCCAGGCCGGCATGGCGACGCTGGCGGTGCCGATCGAGAGCGCCGAAGAGGCTTTCAACCCCAACGCGGTGAAGGTTGTGATGGACGCGCAGGGCTACGCGCTCTATTTCTCACGCGCCACAATTCCGTGGGATCGCGAGCGTTTCGCCGCGTCGAAAGAGAGCATCGGCGACAGCCTGCTGCGTCATATCGGCATCTACGCGTACCGCGCGGGCTTCGTGCGCCGCTACGTCAGCTGGGCGCCGAGCCAGCTGGAGCAGATCGAGCTGTTGGAACAGCTGCGCGTGCTGTGGTACGGTGAAAAGATCCACGTGGCGGTCGCGAAAGCGATCCCGAGCGTGGGGGTCGATACGCCGGAAGACCTCCAGCGCGTGCGCGACAGCATTCAACCTTGAGCCTGATTTCGTCGGCGCGCCGCGCAACGCGCCGACGATGCAACACCCCCATTATTGATCCCCGTTTTGTTGATCTGCGTTGAAGAATTTTTCCGCTCGCCGTTTGATGATGTTACGCATCCCCCCTAATTAGCCTGAGGTGAATGCCTTATGGAGCAGTTACGCGCCGAACTGAGCATTGTGCTGGGTGAGTCCATCAGCCGGCTGGAGCGGGTGAGCGAACAGCCTTATGCGCATATGTATTCACTGTACGATCGGCAGGGCAACGCGATCCCGTTGATGGCGAAAAGCTTTATCTGTCGGGGCATCGCCCAGCAGGAGGCGTACAAGCTGTCGATGCTGGCGCGCGACGGGGATATTCGCCTGCCTACGGTTTATGGCGTGGTGTGCACCCACCAGGCGCCGTATACGGAAATCCTGCTGTTCGAGCGCCTGCGCGGCGTGTCGGCTGAGGCGCCGACGCGCTCGCCGGATCGCTGGAATATGCTGATGGAGCAGATCGTTGACGGGATATTGGCCTGGCACCGCATCGACAGCCACGGCAGCGTCGGCAGCGTTGACAGCACGCAGGAGAATGACTGGTTTTGCTGGTATCAACAGCGGGTCGAAGTGTTGTGGGCGACGGTGGTCAATCTCACCACCCCGCAGTTGACCATGGCGGATCGGCGTTTGCTGTACCGCACGCGCGAAACGCTGACCCATTTCTTCGTCGGCTTCGATGATCCCTGTGTTCTGGTGCACGGTAACTTATCGCTGCGCAGCATGCTGAAAGATCCCAAAACCGATCAACTGCTGGCGATGCTCAACCCCGGCGTAGTGCTGTGGGCGCCGCGCGAATACGATCTTTTCCGCCTCTGCGAGGCGGGCATGCCCAGCCAGCTGTTGTTCAACTATCTGCAGCGGGCGCCGGTCGCCGACGCTTTCCTGGCGCGGCGCTGGCTATATGCGGTATGGGAAGCGGTAGGGCGTTTGATCCATACCGGCAAGCTGGAGCGGCGGCCGTTCGACTATGCGTCGCAACAGCTGCTGCCCTGGCTAGCCCGTTGAACGGGCTTTACTCTGCGCCGGCGCTATCTGCGCCCTTCAGCCATTGCCACAGGCTACCCAGCGTTTCATACCAGGCGCGCTCGGTATGGCCGAGGAACATTGACGACGGTGTGGCGCGATCCCAGATATTCAGCGGCGAGTCGATAGCCAACTGATTGGCCGGCGCCGGGATCGGATGCAGCCCCTTAGCCTTGAAGAAACGCATGGCGCGCGGCAGATGGTTGGCGGAGGTCACCAGAATGAACGGTTGCTCGCCGACCAACTTGGCGACCTGAGCGGCCTCTTGCTCGGTATCGCGCGGTTCCCCCAAGATCACCATATCACTGCGCGGCACGCCCAGGCTTTCGGCCACCAGCGCCGCAGTGGCGGCGTTGCTTTGCATGGGGCCGGCGGACGCGCCGGTGAACACCATCCTGGCGCCGGGATGTGCAAGGTAGAGCCGCACGCCTTCCGTGACGCGCGGCAGACTGTTGCCGAGCAGGTTTGAACTGGGCGCCCAATCGGGATTGTAGGTATAGCCCCCGCCCAACACGACGATGTAGCTGACCGGATCGTTACCGCGATAAGTCTGGTATTCGGCTTCGATCGGCCGCAGCAGCCGGTCGGCCACCGGTTGCAGGCTGAAAAGCAGTAAAAACAGCCAGCTCAGCGTGAAAATCGTCTTACCGCTTTTTTGCCAGCGGGTGAACCACAGCAGCAGCAGCGCCAGCCCCATCAGCAGCATCAACAGCGGCAGTGGCATCAGCAGGGCGCCAAAGAACTTTTTCAGGTTGAACAGCATCGAAAATCAGATCCTTTTGGGTGAAAAATCGGCATCCAGGTATAAACAGGCCGCAAGAAGATACATTCTAAGCCAGTCTGTGCCAAAATAGCAGGTTTGAATGGGCGTGCGCTTTGCCGCCGACAAGACTGAGATCAGCGGAGCCGTTGTCCATGCAGGATCGCAATTTTGACGATATTGCTGAAAAATTTGCGCGTAATATTTACGGCACCACGAAAGGAAAAATCCGCCAGGCGGTGGTTTGGCAGGATCTGACCGGGCTGCTGGCGCAGTTGCCGCAGCGGCCGCTGCGCATTCTCGACGCCGGGGGCGGTGAAGGCCATATGGCCTGCCAACTGGCAGAATTAGGACATCAGGTGTTGTTGTGCGATCTTTCTGGTGAGATGATCCAGCGCGCCGCGCAGCTGGCGGAGCAGAAAGGTGTGAGCCAGAACATGCAATTCGTACAAAGTTCTGCGCAGGATATCGCTCAACATTTGGAACAGCCGGTTGATCTGATATTGTTTCATGCAGTGCTTGAATGGATCGCCGAGCCCGAAGCGGCGCTGCAGGCGTTGTATGACTGCCTGACGCCGGGCGGCGCGCTGTCGCTGATGTTCTTCAACGCCAACGGCCTCTTGATGCGCAACGTGGTGTTGGGTAATTTCCAACTGGTGGATCCCGAGGTCAGACGGCGCCGCAAGCGTTCGCTGTCGCCGCAATATCCGCACGATCCGCTATTGGTCTACGGTTGGTTGGAACAGCTGGGCATGCGCATCGGCGGCAAAACCGGCGTGCGGGTGTTCCACGACTATCTGCAGAGCAGACAGCTGCAAACACAAAAATTTGAAGAGTTACTGGCGCTTGAACAGCACTATTGCCGGCAGGAGCCGTACGTGAGTTTGGGGCGCTATATTCACGTCATGGCGCATAAACCAAACCTGAAGGACGAACTATGAGTGAATTTTCCCAGACAGTACCCGAACTGGTCGCCTGGGCACGGAAAAATGATTTCTCTATTTCGCTCCCTACGGAGCGTCTCGCATTTCTGCTCGCCATCGCCACCCTGAACGGCGAACGACTGGATGGCGAGATGAGCGAAGGTGAGCTGGTTGATGCATTTCGCCATGTCAGCAAGGGTTTTGAACAGACGCATGAAACGGTGGCGATGCGCGCCAACAATGCGATTAACGACATGGTGCGCCAGCGCCTGTTGAACCGTTTTACCAGCGAGCTGGCGGACGGCAACGCGATTTACCGCCTGACGCCGCTGGGTATCGGCATTACCGATTACTATATTCGCCAACGCGAATTCTCCACGCTGCGTTTGTCGATGCAGCTGTCGATCGTGGCGCAGGAACTCAAACGCGCCGCCGATGCCGCCGACGAGGGCGGCGACGATTTCCATTGGCACCGCAACGTGTTCGCGCCGTTGAAATATTCGGTGGCGGAAATCTTCGACAGCATCGACATGACCCAACGCGTGATGGATGAGCAGCAGCAGAGCGTGAAGAACGACATCGCGGCGCTGCTGAGCAAGGATTGGCGGGCGGCGATCTCCAGCTGCGAGATGCTGTTGTCGGAAACCTCGGGCACCCTGCGCGAGCTGCAGGATACGCTGGATGCGGCGGGCGATAAGCTGCAGGCCAACCTGCTGCGCATCCAGGACGCAACCCTCGGCAACGTGGAGCTGGGTTTCGTCGACAAGCTGGTGTTCGATCTGCAAAGCAAGCTGGATCGCATCATCAGCTGGGGCCAGCAGGCGATCGACCTGTGGATCGGCTACGATCGCCACGTGCATAAATTTATCCGTACCGCTATCGATATGGACAAAAACCGCGTGTTCGCCCAGCGCCTGCGTCAGTCGGTGCAAACCTATTTCGACCACCCGTGGGCGCTGACCCATGCCAATGCCGATCGTCTGCTGGACATGCGCGACGAAGAACTGGCGCTGCGCAGCGAGGAAGTGACCGGGGAACTGCCGCCGGATCTGGAATTCGAAGAGTTCAGCGAGATTCGCGAACAGCTGGCGGCGATGATCGAAGAGGCGCTGAAGGTGTACCAGGAACAGCAGATGCCGCTCAACCTTGCGGCGGTGATGCGCGATTACCTGGCGCAATATCCGCGTGCGCGTCATTTCGACGTGGCACGTTTAGTGGTCGACCAGGCTGTGCGCCTCGGTGTGGCTGAAGCAGATTTCTCAGGGTTGCCGGCGGAATGGCAGGCAATCAATGATTACGGAGCCAAGGTCCAGGCCCATGTCATCGACAAATATTGAACAAGTAATGCCAGTCAAGCTGGCCAAGGCGCTGTCCAACTCGCTGTTTCCGGCGTTGGACAGCCAACTGCGCGCGGGTCGTCACATCGGTATCGATGAGCTGGACAACCACGCCTTTTTAATGGATTTCCAGGATGAGCTGGAAGAATTTTACAACCGTTACAGCGTCGAGCTGATTCGGGCGCCGGAAGGCTTCTTCTATTTGCGCCCGCGCTCCACCACGCTGATCCCGCGTTCGGTGCTGTCCGAGCTGGATATGATGGTGGGTAAGATCTTGTGCTACCTGTATCTCAGCCCCGAGCGCCTGGCGCACGAAGGCATTTTCAGTCATCAGGAGCTGTACGACGAGCTGCTGAGCCTGGCCGATGAGAACAAGCTGCTGAAGTTCGTCAACCAGCGCTCCACCGGTTCGGATCTCGATCGGCAGAAGCTGCACGAAAAGGTGCGCACTTCCCTGAACCGCCTGCGCCGCCTCGGCATGGTCTATTTCATGGGCAATGACAGCAGCAAGTTCCGCATTACCGAGGCGGTGTTCCGCTTCGGCGCCGACGTGCGCAGCGGCGACGATCCGCGTGAAGCGCAGCTGCGCATGATTCGCGACGGCGAGGCGATGCCGGTTGAAACCAGCCTGTCGCTGAACGATGAGAATGACGCTGAGGATCAGCAGGTTGATAACGCTCCTGACGGTGCAGAGGATGAACAGGAATGATTGAACGCGGTAAATTTCGCTCGTTGACGCTGGTTAACTGGAACGGCTTCTTCGCCCGCACCTTTGATCTGGATGAGCTGGTGACCACGCTGTCCGGCGGTAACGGGGCGGGGAAATCCACCACCATGGCGGCCTTCGTCACCGCACTGATCCCCGACCTGACGCTGCTGCACTTCCGTAACACCACCGAAGCGGGCGCCACCAGCGGCTCACGCGACAAAGGCCTGCACGGCAAGCTGCGCGCCGGCGTGTGTTACTCCACCCTTGACGTCGTCAACTCACGCCACCAGCGCGTGGTGGTTGGCGTGCGTCTGCAGCAGGTGGCGGGGCGCGATCGCAAGGTCGATATCAAACCGTTCACCATTCAGGGGTTGCCGACCGCGGTACAGCCGACTGAATTGCTGACCCAGACCGTGGGTGAGCGCCAGGCGCGCGTGCTGTCGCTGCAAGAGTTGAAAGAGCGCGTGGAAGAGATGGAGGGCGTGCAGTTCAAGCAGTTCAACTCCATCACCGATTACCACTCGCTGATGTTCGATCTGGGCATGATCCCGAAACGCCTGCGTTCGTCCGCCGATCGCAGCAAGTTCTACCGTCTGATTGAGGCGTCGCTGTACGGCGGTATTTCCAGCGCCATCACCCGCTCGCTGCGCGATTACCTGCTGCCGGAAAACAGCGGCGTGCGCAAGGCGTTCCAGGACATGGAAGCGGCGCTGCGCGAAAACCGCATGACGCTGGAAGCGATCCGCGTCACCCAGTCGGATCGCGACCTGTTCAAGCATCTGATCTCCGAGGCCACCTCCTATGTGGCGGCAGACTATATGCGTCATGCCAACGAACGCCGAATCCATCTGGACGGCGCGCTGGCGCTGCGCAGCGATCTGTTGGGCAGCCGCAAGCAGCTGGCCGCCGAACAGTATCGCCATGTGGAAATGGCGCGCGAGCTGAGCGAACAGAGCGGCGCTGAATCCGATCTGGAAACCGATTACCAGGCCGCCAGCGACCACTTGAATCTGGTGCAGACGGCCATGCGTCAGCAGGAGAAGATCGAACGCTATGAAGCCGATCTGGAAGAGCTGACCTACCGTCTGGAAGAGCAGAACGAAGTGGTGGCCGAGGCGAGCGAGCAACAGGCCGAAAACGAAGCGCGCGCCGAAGCGGCCGAGCTGGAAGTGGATGAGCTGAAGAGCCAGTTGGCCGACTACCAGCAGGCGCTCGATGTGCAGCAGACACGCGCCATTCAGTACCAGCAGGCTCTGCAGGCACTGGAGCGCGCGCGCGCGCTGTGCCAACTGCCGGACCTGACTGCCGATAATGCCGAACAGTGGTTGGATACCTTCCAGGCCCGCGAGCAGGAGGCGACCGAAGCGCTGCTGATGCTGGAACAGAAGCTGAGCGTGGCCGACGCCGCGCACGGCCAGTTCGAACAGGCCTATCAGCTGGTGGGTAAAATCGCCGGTCAGGTCAGCCGCAGCGAAGCCTGGCAGTGCGCGCGCGAATTGCTGCGCGATTGGCCTTCGCAGCAGCACTTAGCCGAGCGCGTTCAGCCGCTGCGCCTGCGCCTGAGCGAACTGGAGCAGCGCTTGCGCTCGCAGCAGGACGCCGAGCGCCTGCTGCAAGAGTTTTGCAAACGCCATGGCCAAGAGTACCAGCCGGACGATCTCGACATGCTGCAGCAGGAGCTGGAAGAGCGCCTGGAAGCGCTGTCGCAGAACGTCAGCGAAGCCGGCGAACGCCGCATGGAGATGCGCCAGGAGCTGGAACAGATCCAGCAGCGCATCCGTGAGCTGACGGCGCGCGCCCCAGTGTGGCTGGCGGCGCAGGATGCCCTGAGCCAGCTCAGCGATCAGAGCGGGGAGCCGCTGGAAAATAGCCAGCAGGTGACCGAATACATGCAGCAACTGCTGGAGCGCGAGCGTGAAACTACCGTCGAGCGCGACGAAGTGGCGGCCCGCAAGCGCGAAGTGGAAGCGCAGATCGAGCGCCTCAGCCAGCCGGGCGGCGCGGAAGATCAACGCCTGGTCACCTTGGCCGAACGTTTCGGCGGCGTGCTGCTGTCGGAAATTTACGATGACGTCACTATTGATGACGCACCTTACTTCTCGGCGCTGTATGGCCCTTCGCGCCACGCCATCGTGGTGCCGGATCTGTCGCTGGTGCGCGAGATGCTGGAAGGACTGGAAGATTGCCCGGAAGATCTTTACCTGATCGAAGGGGATCCGCAGTCGTTCGATGACAGCGTATTTGCCGTCGAAGAACAGGACAAAGCGGTGGTGGTGAAGATCGCCGATCGCCAGTGGCGTTATTCCCGCTACCCGGAAGTGCCGTTGTTCGGCCGTGCGGCGCGCGAAAACCGGCTGGAGGTGCTGCATGCCGAGCGTGAAACGCTGGCGGAGCGTTACGCCACGCTGTCGTTCGACGTGCAGAAAACTCAGCGCTCGCACCAGGCTTTCAGCCGCTTTATCGGCACCCATCTGGCGGTGGCGTTCGACGCCGATCCGGAAGCGGAGATCCGCGGTCTGAACGCCCGTCGTGGCGAGATCGAGCGTGCGCTGAACAATCACGAAGCGCAGAATCAGCAGCAGCGTCAGCAGTACGACCAGGCCAAAGAGGGCATTTCCGCGCTCAACCGCCTGATGCCGCTGGTGTCGTTGCTGAACGATGAAACGCTGCAGGATCGCGTCGACGAGATCCGCGAAGAGCTGGAAGAAGCGCAGGACGCCGCGCGCCACATTCAACAGCACGGGGTGTCACTGACCAAACTGGAGCCGCTGCTGTCAGTGCTGCAGAGCGATCCGCAGCAGCATGAACAGCTGCAGCAGGACTATGCGCAGGCGCAAAGCGTGCAGCGTCAGGCTAAACAGCAGGCGTTCGCGTTGACAGAAGTGGTGCAGCGTCGCGCGCACTTCAGCTATACCGACTCCGCCGGCATGCAGAATGCCAACAACGATCTCAACGACAAGCTGCGTCAGCGTCTGGAGCAGGCGGAAGCCGAACGCGCCCGCGCCCGTGAGCAGCTGCGTCAGTATCAAACCCAGTTCACCCAATACAGCCAGGTGCTGGCCTCGCTGAAAAGCTCGTATGACGCCAAGCGCGACATGCTGAAAGAGCTGAGCCAGGAGCTGGTGGATATCGGCGTGCAGGCCGACGCCAACGCTGAAGCGCGCGCGCGCGCGCGTCGCGACGAGCTGCATGCGGCGCTGAGCAACAACCGCGCTCGCCGCAATCAGTTGGAGAAACAGCTGACCTTCTGCGAAGCCGAAATGGACGGCCTGCAGAAGAAACTGCGGAAGCTGGAACGCGACTATCATCAGCTGCGCGAGCAGGTGGTGACCGCCAAGGCGGGGTGGTGCGCGGTGATGCGCCTGGTGAAAGACAACGGCGTGGAACGCCGCCTGCACCGCCGCGAGCTGGCGTATATGGATGGCGACGAGCTGCGCTCGATGTCGGATAAGGCGCTCGGCGCGCTGCGTCTGGCGGTGGCGGATAACGAACACCTGCGCGACGTGCTGCGCCTGTCGGAAGATCCGAAGCGGCCGGAGCGTAAGATTCAGTTCTATATCGCGGTGTACCAACACCTGCGCGAGCGTATCCGTCAGGACATCATCCGCACCGACGATCCGGTCGAGGCCATCGAGCAGATGGAAATCGAGCTGGGCCGTCTGACCGAAGAGCTGACAGCGCGCGAGCAGAAGCTGGCGATCAGTTCGAAAAGCGTGGCTAACATCATTCGCAAAACCATTCAGCGCGAACAGAACCGCATTCGCATGCTGAACCAGGGTCTGCAGGCCGTTGCCTTCGGCCAGGTGAAGAGCGTCCGTCTGAACGTCAATGTACGCGAAGCGCATGCCACTCTGCTGGATGTGCTCTCCGAGCAGCAGGAACAGCATCAGGATCTGTTCAACAGCAACCGCCTGACCTTCTCCGAAGCGCTGGCCAAGCTGTATCAGCGCCTGAATCCGCAGATCGACATGGGGCAGCGCACGCCGCAGACCATCGGCGAGGAGTTGCTGGACTACCGCAACTACCTGGAAATGGAAGTTGAGGTGTACCGTGGTTCCGACGGCTGGCTGCGTGCGGAAAGCGGCGCGTTGTCTACCGGTGAAGCCATCGGTACCGGGATGTCAATCCTGGTGATGGTGGTGCAGAGCTGGGAAGAAGAATCCCGCCGCCTGCGCGGTAAAGATATCTCGCCGTGTCGCCTGCTGTTCCTCGATGAAGCGGCGCGTCTGGATGCCAAGTCGATCGCCACGCTGTTCGAATTGTGCGATCGTCTGGAGATGCAGCTGATCATCGCGGCGCCGGAAAACATCAGTCCGGAGAAGGGCACCACCTATAAACTGGTGCGTAAGGTGTTCCAGAACCACGAGCATGTGCACGTGGTGGGGCTTCGCGGTTTCGCCGGCGAGCCGCCGGCGCTGGGCACTGCGCCGGTTGAAACGCCATAACGCAGAAAAACGCCCTAAAAATCCGAAAATAGCCGCCGCAGGGTGGCTATTTTTTTGTGCGCGTGGATGATAGTCCTGCTTTTTTATCCGTTGAAAAGCGGTTAGTTTAATCAGATAAACAGTTATTCGACGCCCGTAGGGCGAAACGGCCTTTCTGTTTGTATACTGAAACTATATGCAATTTTTGACGTTTTTTTTGTGAGCATACAGGGGGCAAGGGATGTTGCTTAAAAAGGGAAACTCTCTACGACGTTTGGCGCTGAGTGGCGCTATCGCCTGTAGTCTTGTGTCGTCGTTTTCCGCCTTGGCCACCGTAACGGCGTTACCGGTGGCAACAGCAGGCATGTCCGTTGCGCAGAGTCGTTCTGAACTGCTGGCCGCGTTGCCGCGCGGTATGGATCTGCACTACCTTTCCACGCTGGCGCCGCTGTATGCGGCGAATCATATGCAGCCGATGTGGCAGGATCGCGAGGCCGTTCAGCAGTTTCAACAGCAGCTGGCCGAACTGGCGATGTCCGGCGTGCAGCCGCAGTTCACCCAGTGGGTGAAGATGTTGACCGATCCGGCGCTCAGTGAAGTGGGCCGCGATGCGGTGCTGTCCGATGCGATGCTGGGTTATTTGCAGTTTGTATCCGCCATCGGCGCCAACGGCAACAACTGGCTGTACAGCAATATTCCCTACAAGCTTGGTTTGCCGCCCACGGCGGTGATCAATCAATGGCAGCTGGCGGTGCGCCAGGCGCGAACCCTGAGCTACGTAAATTCGCTCGCGCCGCAGCATCCGCAATATGCCAAGATGCATCAGGCGCTGCGTGACATGCTGGCGGACAACCGCCCCTGGCCGCAGGTGGGCAGTGGCCCGAGCCTGCGCCCTGGCCAAATGAGCAACGATATCCCGGCGTTGCGTGAGATCCTGACGCGCACCGGCATGCTGGCCGCCTCGGCGCCGGAAGCGGAGCCGGAACCGGCGGTGGTTTCGGCGAAGAGCAATGAACCCGACGACGGCGGGCTGACGGTAGATGAAGAGAAAAGCCGCGTGACGGTGAGCCCATCGGCGGCGCCGGTGACGGACTTGACCGCGGAACAGACGCCGCCGCAGATCGGCAGCGTGGTGAGCGACAACCTCTATACCAACGAGCTGGTGGAGGGCGTCAAGCGTTTCCAGAAATGGCAGGGGTTGACGGCGGACGGCGTGATCGGCGTGCGCACCCGCGAGTGGCTCAACGTGTCACCGAAAACCCGCGCCGCGCTGTTGGCGCTGAATATCCAGCGCCTGCGCATTTTGCCGGGGCATGTCGGCACCGGCATTATGGTGAACATTCCCAACTACTCGCTGACCTACTATCAGAACGGCAACGAAGTGTTGTCCTCCCGCGTTATCGTCGGGCGGCCGAGCCGTAAGACGCCGCTGATGAGCAGCGCATTGAACAACGTGGTGGTCAACCCGCCTTGGAACGTGCCGACCACTCTGGTGCGTGAGGATATTGTGCCGAAGGCGATGCGCGACGGTAACTATTTCCAGAAACACGGCTATACCGTGCTGTCAGGCTGGAGCAACGATGCGGAAGTGATCAACCCGGCGATGATCGACTGGAGCATGGTTTCCGCGCGCAATTTCCCGTATCGCGTCCGTCAGGCGCCGGGGGCCACCAACTCGTTGGGACGTTTCAAGTTCAATATGCCGAGCTCGGATGCCATCTACCTGCACGATACCCCGAACCACAGCCTGTTCCAGAAAGACATCCGCGCGCTCAGCTCCGGCTGCGTGCGGGTGAACAAGGCTTCCGATTTGGCGAATATGCTGCTGCAGGATGCCGGCTGGAACAATAGCCGCGTTTCCTCCACGCTGAAAGAAGGCAATACCACTTATGTGAATATTCGCCAGCGTATTCCCGTAAAACTGTATTATCTGACTGCTTGGGTTTCGGATGATGGCCAACCGCAATTCCGTACAGATATTTACAATTATGATAATACGGTGAGATCGGGCGCACAAATTTTGGCTCAGGCCAAAAAATTAATGCAGTAAATGCAGTAATTATAAATAAATAACGGTCAGAATGTTTGGCTATACCGCAGGCCCTCGTAGGCGGGGGCCTGTAAACCTAGGCGTATCGCGGGTTGACTCAGCATACGCAGGCGGTTATGGTTCGGACAGTGCGCTGCTTTGTGCATTTATTTTGACATTCTTGCCGGGTTTAACAGAGTCATGGACAAAATTGATCATCATCGCCGTAAATGGCTGGCGCTAGGTGGCGCCGCTATGGGCATAGCGCTGCTTCCAGGGCAGGCATTTGCCAGTCTTTCCACCGCTCGACCGCGTATTTTAGTGCTGAATAACCTGAATACCGGTGAATCTATTAAAGCCGAGTTCTTTGACGGCAAAGGCTACAATAAAGAAGAGTTGGTTCGGCTAAATCATCTGTTCCGCGATTATCGCGCCAACAAGGTTAAATCGATCGATCCCAGCTTGTTTGATCACCTCTATCGCCTGCAGGGGCTGCTGGGCACCAGCAAGCCGGTGCAGCTGATCTCCGGTTACCGCTCCGTAGATACCAACAACGAATTGCGCGCACACAGCCGCGGCGTGGCCAAGCACAGCTACCATACCAAGGGCCAGGCGATGGATTTCCACATTGAAGGTATCCAATTGAGTAATATCCGTAAAGCGGCGTTAAAAATGCGCGCCGGTGGTGTAGGATATTACCCACGTAGCAACTTCGTGCACATCGATACCGGCCCGGTTCGGAGCTGGTAATCGCGGTGCCCTCAGTGAATAACGCTGCTCCTTGCAGAGGCGGCGTTATTGTCGTTGGAGCCTTATGAAATACCATCTTATTCCCGTTACCGCCTTTAGCCAGAACTGCAGCCTGATCTGGTGTGAAAACACGCAGCAGGCGGCGTTGGTTGATCCCGGCGGCGAAGCGGAAAAAATCAAAGCGGAAGTGGCGAAGCAGGGTGTGACAATCACGCAGATTTTGCTGACGCACGGCCATTTGGATCACGTCGGCGCGGCGGCGGAGCTGGCAGACCATTATCAGGTGCCGATTTACGGCCCGGATAAAGAGGACGCTTTTTGGCTGGATGGTTTGCCGGCGCAGAGCCGGATGTTCGGGCTGGAGGAGTGTGCGCCGCTGACCCCGACTCGTTGGCTGTCGGAAGGCGATGAGATGCAGGTGGGCGAAATGACGCTCAAGGTGCTGCACTGCCCCGGGCACACACCAGGCCACATTGTCTTTATCAATGAGCAGGCGCGTTTGGCGCTGGTCGGCGACGTGCTGTTTAACGGCGGCGTGGGGCGCAGCGACTTCCCGCGCGGTGATCATCAGGCGTTGATCGCCTCTATTCGCACCAAGCTGCTGCCATTGGGCGACGATATGCGCTTTATTCCCGGCCACGGCCCGATGTCGACCTTTGGCCACGAGCGCCAGACCAACCCGTTCCTGCGCGAAGAGCCGGCGGTGTGGTAACGATTATTTCCCGGCCGAAATAATCAAGGGCGCATAGAGCGCCCTTTTTTTATGATTTATGGCCTGCGTCGATGCTTTTAGAGCACGGCGACGATGGCTTCACACAGCGGCGCCATGTTGTCCGGGGTCATGCCGGCCACGTTCACCCGGCCCGAGTTCACGGCGTATACGCCGAACTCTTCACGCAGACGCAGCACCTGTTCTTTGGTCAGGCCGCTGAATGAGAACATGCCGTTCTGCTGGATGATGAAGCTGAAGTCCTGTTGTGCGCCTTTCTCCTGCAGGGTGTTCACGAACAGCTGACGCATGCGGTGAATGCGCTGGCGCATGTCGGTCAGCTCCTGCTCCCACATCGCGCGCAGGGCGTCGTTGCCCAGAATGGTGGCGACAACGGCCGCGCCGTGTGACGGCGGGTTGGAGTAGTTGGCACGAATGGCCGCCTTCACTTGGCTGAAGGCGCGATCGGCGGTTTCGGCATCGGCAGCTACAATGGTGCAAGCGCCGACGCGCTCATTGTACAGGCCGAAGTTTTTCGAGTAGGAGCTGGCGACGATCAGCTCTTGATGTTTGGCGGCGAAAATACGCAGACCCTGCGCATCCTCTTCCAGACCGTTGGCGAAGCCCTGGTAGGCGAAGTCGAACAGCGGCAGCCAGCCATTGGCGACGGAAAGCTCAGCCAGTTGTGCCCACTGTTCCGCCGTTGGATCGATACCGGTCGGGTTATGGCAGCAGCCGTGGAACAACACGACTTCCCCGGCCTGAGCCTGTTTCAGACTGTTCAGCAGGCCGTCAAAATCCAGCGCGTGGTTGGCAGCGTCGTAGTAGGCGTACTCCAGCACTTCCAGGCCAACGGCGCTAAAGACGTTCTTGTGGTTCGGCCAGCTTGGGTTGCTGATCCAGATGCGCTTGGCGCTGGTCTGGTTGGCGATAAAGTCTGCCGCCACGCGCAGGCCGCCGGTGCCGCCTGGCGTCTGCGCGGTGCGCGCGCGACGATTGGTGACGATCGGGCTCTCTTTACCGAACAGCAGCTCTTGCGTGCAGCTGGCAAACGCCGGGATGCCTTCAATGCCGAGATAGTTTTTGGTGGTCTCGTTTTCCAGCAGATACTGTTCAGCTTTTTTTACGCTGGTCAGCACCGGGGTTTTGCCGGTTTCGTCTTTATAAACGCCAATGCCTAAATTGATTTTATTCGGGCGGGCGTCGGCGCGGAAAATGTCGGTCAGGCCCAGGATCGGGTCGGCGGGTGCGGCGGTGATTTTTTCAAACATGTCAGGTGCTTCCAAATCTCGGAGTTAAGCAGACAGAAGCATCAGGGTAGCGCCAGTTATCGGCTTTGCCAACCGTTTGCGATAAAAACACCGCGATCTTGTGAACGGGAAGGATTCGACAGAAAAAATGAGGGGGAAGGGGAAATCTGCAGGATAAAACGTTACCGGAAGACACAAATAAAAACAGGGCCGAAGCCCTGTTTTTTTAACTTAGCCGACGGTGAACCGCCGTTAAGCGAGACAACTTAGAACTGGTATACCAGACCAACAGCTACGATATCGTCGGTAGCGGTGCCGGTTGCTTTGGTGAACTCGTTGTCATCCAGCAGGTTGATTTTGTAATCAACGTAGGTGGACATGTTCTTGTTGAAGTAGTAAGTGGTACCAACAGAAACATATTTAACCAGATCCTGGTCAGAACCCACGCCAGGAACGTTCAGGTTTTTACCTTTAGATTGCAGGTAAGATACTTCTGGACGCAGACCGAAGTCGAACTGGTACTGAGCAGTCACTTCGAAGTTCTGAGTTTTGCTCGCGAAGCCGCCGCACTTGTCATCGGTAGCTGCACAGCCTGCACCGAAGTTACCGCCGCCGAACGGGGTCATGTTACGGGTTTCTGCGTACATCGCCGCCAGGTAAACGTTGTTGGCGTCGTATTTCGCACCTACGGTCCATGCGTCAGCCTTGTCGCCACGCTCGTTGGAACGCAGTTTCTGGTCGTCGGTACGGTTAGAAGACGCGTATGCAGCGCCGAAGCTTACGCCTTCGCCGATGTCATAAGTAGAGGAGATGCCCCAGCCGTCGCCGTTTTGTTTCTTGACGTTACGGCCGTCGTTCTGGTTTTTGCCCTGGTACTGAACGGCGAAGTTCAGACCGTCAACCAGACCGAAGAAGTTGTTGTTACGATAGGTCGCAACGCCGTTGGTACGGCCGGTCATGAAGTTGTCGGTGTAGGTGTAAGTATCGCCACCGAACTCTGGCAGCATATCGGTCCAGCCTTCCACGTCGTACAGTACGCCGTAGTTACGGCCGTAGTCGAAGGAGCCGTAGTCAGCGAATTTCAGACCCGCGAAGCCCAGACGGGTTTTGGTGCCTTCGGTGCCCTGAGATTCGGAGTGGTTAGCCTGGACGTTGTATTCCCACTGGCCGTAACCGGTCAGTTGGTCAGTAATCTGAGTTTCACCTTTGAAGCCGAAACGAACATAGGTCTGATCGCCGTCGTTACCTTTGTCGTCGGAGAAGTAGTGCAGACCGTCAACTTTGCCGTACAGATCCAGCTTGTTGCCGTCTTTGTTGTAGATTTCAGCTGCGTTTGCTGCACCAGCAGCCAACAGAGCCGGGATAACCACTGCAAGAATGTTGCGCTTCATCATTATTACCCTCATTGGTGTTATTCGGACACCTTTGCCACTGCCGCCAATAATTCCTTGGGAACTATTGTAGATAGATTGGTGTCGTCCTGTGTCTGAACGCAGTGTTCCATTCACAGGCGGGTTAATCTAGGACGAAAATGATACCAATGTCGCAATGAGGTTGCAAAAGGAAAGTATGTGTAACTAAATGTAATTTTTCGGGAACTTTGTGACGTGCGTCAATATTAAAAAATGCGAAAGGCCAGCGAGGCTGGCCTTTGTTTTGTAACGAAATCGTTTAAAAAACGTGTGATCGTATGAAGTTAGAAGCTTGCGTTACGTGGTGTGCGTGGGAACGGGATCACATCGCGCACGTTTTGCACGCCGGTGACATAGGCGATTAAACGTTCAAAGCCCAGGCCGAAACCGGAATGCGGCACGGTGCCGTAACGACGCAGATCGCGATACCACCAGTAGTCTTCCTTATTCAGGCCCATCTCTTCCAGACGCTGATCGAGCACGTCGAGGCGTTCTTCACGCTGAGAACCACCGATGATTTCACCGATGCCCGGCGCCAGCACGTCCATGGCCGCGACGGTTTTGCCGTCTTCGTTCATGCGCATGTAGAACGCCTTGATGTCTTTCGGGTAGTTTTTCACCACCACCGGCGCCTGGAAGTGTTTCTCCGCCAGATAACGCTCATGTTCGGAAGAGAGATCGATACCCCAGGAGACCGGGTTTTCGAAGGTTTGGCCCGAGGCCAGCAGGATCTCAATGGCGTCGGTGTAGTCTACCTGGGCGAAATCGGAAGAGACGAAGCGCTCCAGACGCGCGATAGCGTCTTTATCCACGCGCTCGGCGAAGAATTTCAGATCGTCTGCACGTTCATCCAGCACCGCCTGGAACACATACTTCAGCATGCTTTCGGCCAGGCCGGCGACATCGTCCAGCGTCGCGAAGGCCACTTCCGGCTCGATCATCCAGAATTCCGCCAGGTGGCGGCTGGTGTTGGAGTTTTCGGCGCGGAAGGTTGGGCCGAAGGTGTAAACCTTCGACAGCGCGCAGGCGTAGGTTTCGCCGTTCAGCTGGCCGGAAACGGTAAGGAAGGCTTCCTTACCGAAGAAGTCTTCGCTGAAGTCGACGGCGCCCTTGTCGGTGCGCGGCAGGTTTTCCAGGTCCAGCGTGGACACGCGGAACATCTCGCCGGCGCCTTCGGTGTCGGAGGCGGTGATCAGCGGGGTGGACACCCAGAAATAGCCATTTTCATGGAAGAAGCGGTGGATCGCCTGCGCCAGCGTATGACGCACGCGCGCCACGGCGCCGATCAGGTTGGTGCGCGGGCGCAGGTGGGCCACTTCGCGCAGGTATTCGATGCTGTGACGTTTGGCCGCCATCGGGTAAGTGTCCGGATCGTCGACCCAGCCGACCACTTTGATCGCGGTGGCCTGCAGCTCGAAGCTCTGGCCTTCGCCCGGTGAAGCGACGACCTTGCCGGTAACTTCGACCGAACAGCCGGTGGTCAGGTGCAGCACTTCATCTTGATAATTCGGCAGAGAATTATTAACGACGGCCTGTAACGGATCAAAGCAGGAACCGTCATAGACGGCCAGGAAGGAGATACCAGCTTTTGAATCTCTCCGGGTACGTACCCAGCCGCGTACGGTGACTTCACTGTCAACCGCAGCACGACCTTGCAGTACGTCGACTACAGGCACTACGCTCATAGATTTCTCTCTTTAATAATTTGGTTTAGAAATAGCTTACAACCCAAGAATATGGGGGTAATGGCTATGTTACTTGCCGCGGTGCAGAGCACAAGCAGAAATCATCGGATTGGCGCAACATTTATCGCGGCTGACTGAAAAGAGGGCGTTCGGGATAAAAACAAAAAGCCGGCGCGAGAACCGGGCCGGCTTTCTCTCTTTATATAAAGAAGGCTCAGCTGGCTTTCTTCACCAGCGGCAGATCGAAGGCCTTGCGCAGAGCCCTGACGAACGCCTGGTCCTGGCAGATGGTCTTGCCGGGGCTGTCGGAGAGCTTGGCCACCGGCTTGCCTTTGCACTCGACCAGCTTGATCACGATATTTAACGGCTTAACGCCGGGAATATCGCAGGTCAGGCGCGTGCCGATGCCGAAGCCGAGATTAATGCGCTGGTAGAAATGGCGATAGAGCGCCAGCGCTTTTTCCAGATCCAGGTTGTCCGAGAACACCAGCGTTTTGCTCAGTGGGTCGATGCCCAGTTTCTGATAGTGGGCAATGGCCTTTTCACCCCACTCGACGGGATCGCCCGAATCGTGGCGAAGCCCCTGATAACGCTCGGCGAACTGCGGGCCGAAGTCGCGCAGGAAGGCATCCATGGTGATGCAGTCGGTGAGCGCTATGCCAAGCTGGTCCGGATATTCATCCAGCCAGGCCTGCAATGCGGCGCGCTGGCTGTTGGCCAGCACCGGGCTTATCTGCTGATGCGCCTGGAACCACTCATGCGCCTGCGTGCCGACCGGCGCCAGACCCAGCTGGTGCGCCAGATCGTAATTGCTGGTGCCCGACAGGTACGGGAATTCGGCCTGCAATGTGCTGACGATGGCCTGTTGCACGCCCTGAGAGAAACGGCGGCGGGTGCCGAAGTCCATCAACTTGAAGCGTGAAAGATCCAGATCGCCCGCCAACGTCTTGAACTGCGCCAGCTTGGTTTGCAGATGCGCCACCGCCTGTTCCGGCGTCGCCAGCGGCGAGCGCCGGCGGTGCACCACTTCGCTGATCACCGCCAGCAACGGCACTTCCCACATGATCACTTCACGCCAGGGGCCGGCGATGCGGATGTGCAGCTTGCCGTCGCGGTTGTCGATGGTGACCTGCTGCGGATCGTAGCGGAACGTGCGCAGCCAGTTCAGGTAATCTTGACGGAAGAAGGGCAGGCCCGAAAGATAAGCGAATTCGGCGTCGGTTAGCGCCAGCCGGCTCATCAGCGCCACCTGCGCGCGGATCTCGTCGGCATATTCGCCCAGCAGTTCGTCGCCGCGGCAGCGGAATTCCGCCGCCACGCTGATCGCGGGATAGCGATGGAACACTGCTTGCTGCATATGAAGCTTATAAGCATCGGTATCAAGCAGTGATGTCAAAATCGGGGAAGCGTATTGAGTCATAGCGCGTTACAGCATCCTCGTCAGGCGCGTGTCCAAATCCGGATAATCATAAAAGTGGGGGTGGAGTATACCCGGATTATCCTGTTATTGAAGCTGCATCACACCATAAATCACCGAAGCGGGTCGAGGATTAAACGTGCCTTTATGGCAGCCGGATAGCGGCGGGGAGGAAAAAAAGCCAGATATGCCTGTAAGGTGAATGACTTAGCCTAATTAGTCATAAAAATTATAATGTTAATTATTTTAAACAACGAATCAGATAAAGCCGGCCTGGGTATGCACGCTGACCCGATCCTTGCCGTTCTTTTTGCAAAAATAGAGCGCTTCGTCCGCCTGTTTGATCGCCGCCTGCAGCGCGGCGAACGCGCTGACCGGCGCGATGCCGCAGCTGGTGGTGAAGCGCACTTGCCGTCCGTCGGCCAGATTTAGCGTCAGGCGATGAGTACGTGCGCGCAATTGCTCCATGATGTCCCGCGCGTTGTCCAACGAACAGTTGCCCAGCAGCACCGCGAACTCTTCGCCGCCATAGCGGCAGAAGATGTCGCTGGCGCGGAACGCGCGTTGCAGCAAGTGGCCGAATGCCACCAGTGCCCGGTCACCCACGTCGTGGCCGTAGCTGTCGTTGAGTTGTTTGAAATTGTCGATGTCGATCAGGCAAAAGGCCTGCGGGTAGCTGGCGTTGCCCAGCAGTTGACATTCAAGGAAGAATTTACGGCGGTTGTAGATATTGGTGAGCGGATCGAGGAAGGAAGAGGCCTCGAGCTCTTTAATCAGCAGTTGTTTCTCGCTCTCCAGCGAGACCTTGTCCAGCTGGTATTGCCTGAGCTGCTGAATGGCGTCGCTGATGGCGATCAATTCTTGGCTGTAGAAGGCATCGTTGCGATCGATATTCATCTCACCGCGCGACAGCCGCACGATATTGTTGTGGGTCTTGGTCAACCAGCGGTTGATGCTGGTGCAGAACACCAACGCCGGCAAAATGAACAGCAAAACCACCAGGCCGGCGAGTGCGATCATGCCGTAAATGGTCGTCTGGCTGTCGTAAATCTTGTGGCGCGAGGCGAGGGTTTCCAATTCGAAACTGCGTTGATACAGCGCCTGCGAAAGCCCGCTCACATCGTCGACATAGCGAGAAATAAGCGCTGTGGGGTAGGGCTTATGGGTATCGATAGCGGTATACAGCCCATTGGTAATCTGCTGGAGGCGCTCAGCGGACACCTGGGCGAGCAACGCATTGACGATGTTGGTGATTTGTCCATCGTCGTAGTTGATCTTCATGAAGATCAATCGGGTGCTCAGTGCGTTCAGCACGCCGGTAAGCTGAATGGACTTTAGATAGGCGTCTTTGCGAACGAGCGGGCTGACGTTGACGTCGATAATCTGATCGCTCAATTCCGTCAATGACATATTTAACCGGTTATTGAGACGGATGGCCTCGAGAAACATAAAGGAGTCGGTATCCACCATCCGGGTATCGTAGGTGTAACGGTAATAACTCTTGCTGGTTTGCGAGATGTAATAGGCGCTGTTGATGTTGAACAGATTGGCGTTGGTGTTATTGACCTGCGAAAGCTGCAGGTTGTCATTATCCAGCAGCTGCTCCATCAACGCGATCATCGACAGCGCGGCGATTTTTTGCCGAACCCCGAGCTGTCTGGCGACCTCATCGTCCAGATGTTCGCGGATCCGGGTGATTCTCTCGCGTGCCACCCGATCGGCGGCCAAACATTGCGCACGGGTGATTTGCGGATCGATCAGGCTCAATCGTTTGAGGCGATGAGCCAGCAGCGCAGCCTGAAAGGCTTCGGAAATTTCTTTGGCGCGATCGATTTTGTACAGGTTCAGCTGGTTGTCGCGGTAGTCGGTATGGGCTTCGAGCAGCTCATCGACGATGAACAGAGAGAAGGAAGTCATCAGGCACAGGGTAAAAAAATAGATTGCGTATTTAATTTTCATAGTGCGAGTCATCCCTGAGCCTGATGCCGCAATTATACCACCATGCCGCCTGTGTCGCCTCAACTATGCCGGCGCGCCGCGATGGCGGCTTTTTAGCATTAAATGCTGATTTTTATTTAGCCATTGGTCACCCGCACTGCCGCCTGCCGGCCGATTTATGATTTGCCTCTGATTTCTCTCTCTTTGTCGCCCTGCGGCTCTGGGCTTTTCGGCCAGCTGTGATACAGTTTATTCACAATTCAGGCTCACCGCGCGCCGCAGGGGAACATACCGGCTGCGGTACGAAGGAGAAGCGCAGCCTGGCACCTATAACTCACTGAGACGTTTAAGGGTTTTTATGACACAACAGCCACAGGCAAAATACCGCCACGATTATCGCGCGCCCGATTACACCACGACCGATATCGATTTGGACTTCAGTCTGGATGCGGAAACCACGCGCGTGACCGCCGTCAGTAAAATCAAACGTCAGGGGGCGGCCGGTGCACCGCTGGTGCTGGATGGCGAAGATTTGACGCTGGTGAGCATTCAGGTCGACGGCCAACCGTGGAGCGCCTACCGTCAGCAGGATAACCAGCTGATCATCGAAGAGTTGCCGGCACAATTCACTCTTACCATTGTCAACGATATTCACCCGGCGAAGAACACCGCGCTGGAAGGGCTGTACCTGTCCGGCGATGCGCTGTGCACGCAATGCGAAGCAGAAGGCTTCCACCACATTACCTATTACCAGGATCGCCCGGACGTGCTGGCGCGCTTTACCACCCGCATCGTGGCCGACAAGACGCGCTATCCGTTCCTGCTGTCGAACGGCAACCGCATCGGCCAGGGCGAATTGGCTGATGGCCGCCACTGGGTACAATGGCAGGATCCGTTCCCGAAACCTTGCTACCTGTTCGCGCTGGTGGCGGGGGACTTCGACGTGCTGCGCGACAGCTTCACCACCCGTTCCGGCCGTAAGGTCGCACTGGAGCTGTTCGTCGATCGCGGCAACCTGGATCGCGCCGACTGGGCGATGACTTCGCTGAAGAACTCGATGAAGTGGGACGAAACCCGCTTCGGTCTGGAATACGATCTCGACATTTATATGATTGTGGCGGTCGATTTCTTCAATATGGGCGCGATGGAGAACAAAGGGTTAAATATCTTTAACTCCAAATATGTGCTGGCGAAGGCGGAAACCGCTACCGACAAGGATTACCTGAACATCGAAGCGGTGATCGGCCACGAATACTTCCACAACTGGACCGGTAACCGCGTGACCTGCCGCGACTGGTTCCAGCTCAGTCTGAAAGAGGGGCTGACGGTGTTCCGCGATCAGGAATTCAGTTCCGATCTGGGATCGCGTTCAGTCAACCGCATCGACAATGTGCGCGTGATGCGCGGCGCGCAATTTGCCGAAGACGCCAGCCCGATGGCGCACGCCATCCGCCCGGACAAAGTCATCGAGATGAACAACTTCTACACCCTCACGGTGTATGAAAAGGGTTCCGAGGTGATCCGCATGATGCATACCCTGTTGGGGGAGGAGAACTTCCAGAAAGGGATGCAGCTCTATTTCGAACGCCACGACGGCAGCGCCGCTACCTGCGACGATTTCGTTCAGGCGATGGAGGATGCGTCTAACGTCGATCTGTCGCGCTTCCGCCGTTGGTATAGCCAGTCCGGCACGCCGCTGTTGACGGTGCGCGACGAGTACGACGCGGAAACCCAACAGTATCGCCTGCATGTCAGCCAGAAGACCGCGCCGACCGCCGATCAGCCGGAGAAGTTGCCGCTGCATATTCCGCTGGATATCGAACTGTACGACAGCGAAGGCAATGTCATTCCATTGCAAAAAGGCGGCCTGCCGGTCAACAACGTGCTGAACGTCACCGAAGCGGAGCAAACTTTCGTGTTCGACGGCGTGGCGCACAAGCCGGTGCCGTCGCTGCTGCGCGAATTCTCCGCGCCGGTGAAGCTGGACTATCCGTACAGCGATCAGCAACTGACCTTCCTGATGCAGCACGCTCGCAATGAATTTGCGCGTTGGGATGCGGCACAGAGCCTGCTGGCGACCTATATCAAGCTGAACGTGGCGCGGCACCAGCAGAAGCAGCCGCTGTCGCTGCCGCTGCACGTGGCCGATGCGTTCCGCGCGGTGCTGCTGGACGAAAAACTGGATCCGGCGCTGGCGGCGCAGATCCTGACGCTGCCGTCGGAGAACGAAATCGCCGAGCTGTTCGCCACTATCGATCCGGAAGCGATCGCCGCGGTGCACGAAGCGATCGTACGCTGTCTGGCGCGGGAGTTGGCCGATGAGTGGCTGGCGGTGTATCACGCCAACAAGACCGACGGCTACCGCGTGGAGCATGCCGAGATCGCCAAGCGCGCCTTGCGTAATGTGTGCCTGGGCTATCTGGCGTTCGGCGAAGATGTGGCGCTGGCGGACCAGCTGGTGAGCGAACAGTATCGCCAGGCGGACAACATGACCGACTCGCTGGCGGCGCTGTCTGCTGCGGTCGCGGCCCAGCTGCCGTGCCGCGATGCGCTGCTGGCGGCGTTCGACGAGCGCTGGCATCAGGATGGCCTGGTGATGGACAAGTGGTTCGTGCTGCAGGGCAGCAGCCCGGCGGCAGATGTGTTGAGCAAGGTGCGCGCACTGTTGCATCACCGTTCGTTCAGCCTGAGCAACCCGAACCGCACCCGTTCGCTGATCGGCGGCTTCGCTTCCGGCAACCCGGCGGCGTTCCATGCCGCGGACGGCAGCGGCTATCAGTTCCTGGCGGAGATCCTCAGCGATCTCAACCAGCGCAACCCGCAGATCGCCGCGCGCCTGATTGAACCGCTGATTCGCCTGAAGCGTTACGACGCGGGCCGTCAGGCGCTGATGCGCAAGGCGTTGGAACAGCTGAAAGGGTTGGAAAACCTGTCCGGCGATCTGTACGAGAAGATCAGCAAGGCGCTCGACGCCTGATCTTTTCGCGCTGAATAGATAAGGGGGACGGCCTGCGCCGTCCCTTTTTTAATCCGTTCAGTTCACCGCCCGGCGGGTACTGTCCGCTGCGGCCGGCGGCGATAACACCCGTTCCAGCACTTCGGCCTCCAGTTCCGCCAGCCTGGCCGAGCCTTTGCGGCGCGGCCGCGGCAGATCGATGGCCAGATCCAGCCCGATATGCCCCTCTTCGATCAGGATCACCCGATCCGCCAGCGCGATGGCTTCGCTGACGTCATGTGTGACCAGCAGTACGGTAAAACCGTGTTGTTGCCACAGCGTTTCTATCAGCCCTTGCATCTCGATGCGCGTCAGGGCATCCAGCGCTCCGAGCGGTTCGTCCAGTAGCAGCAGGCGGGGGCGGTGGATCAGCGCGCGCGCCAGGGCGACCCGCTGTTTTTGTCCACCGGACAGCGCCGCCGGCCAATCGTGGGCGCGATCCGCCAAACCGACCGCGTCCAGCGCCTGCAGCGCCGCGTCGCGCCACTGGCCGCGCAGCCCCAGACCTACGTTGTCGATCACCGTTTTCCACGGCAACAGGCGCGCATCCTGAAACATCAACCGGGTATCCTCTTTAGCGGCGGCAAGCGGCGCGTTGCCGCTGAGCAGCGCGCCGCTGCTGGCCTGTTCCAGGCCGGCCAACAGGCGCAGCAGGGTGCTCTTGCCGCAGCCGCTGCGGCCGACCACCGCCACGAACTGCCCGGCGGAAATGCGCAGCTGAATATTGTCCAGCACCGTGCGGTTGCCGTAACGTTTGCCGATGGACTCCAGCGTCACCGGCGTGCCTTGCGCAAGGCGAGCGGGAAGGGTCATAGCGCTTCTCCCTGTTTCAGTTGATAGGCCGGATGCCAGCGCAACCAGACGCGCTCCAACAGCTGCGCGCCCACGTCCGCCAGCTTGCCGAGCAGGGCGTACAGCACGATCGCCACCACCACCACGTCGGTTTGCAGAAATTCACGCGCGTTCATCGCCAGGTAGCCGATGCCCGAATTGGCCGAGATGGTTTCGGCGACGATCAGCGTCAGCCACATGAAGCCGAGAGCGAAACGCACGCCGACCATAATCGACGGCAGCGCGCCCGGCAGCACCACCTGTGTAAACAGGCGGAAACCGCTCAGGCCGTAGCTGCGGGCCATCTCCAACAGGCCGCGATCGATGTTTTTGATGCCGTGATAGGTGTTGAGATAAATCGGGAACAGCGTACCGAGCGCCACCAGAAAGATCTTGGCGGATTCATCGATGCCGAACCACAGGATCACCAACGGGATCAGCGCCAGATGAGGCACGTTGCGGATCATTTGCACCGAGCTGTCCAGCAGGCGTTCACCCCAGCGTGACAGCCCGGTAATAAAGCCGAGTATCAGTCCGATGCTGCCGCCGATGCCAAAGCCGATCAACGCGCGCTGGCTGCTGATGCTCAGGTGCTGCCACAGTTCGCCGCTTTGGCTCAGGCGCCAGAAGGCGGCCAGCACCGCACTCGGCGCCGGCAAAATGCGGTTGGACAGCCAGCCGGTTTCGACGGCGATCTGCCAGATGATCACCAGCGCCAACGGCAGCGCCCAGGGAGCCAGCCGATACAGGATGCGTTGTACGTTATTTGCCATCGGGGCGCTCCTCAGCTCTGCGATACTTTTTGCGGAACATAGATGTTGGCCACCACTTCGCCCTGCGGGCGCACCGGTTGAAGGCGAGCGGGCGTTTCCTCCTGCGCCAGATCGAGGTGCGGGAACAGCAGTTCGCCGACGCGGTAGGCCTCTTCCAGATGCGGATAGCCGGAGAGAATAAAGGTGTCGATGCCCAGATCGGCATATTCCTGCATGCGCGCCGCGACCGTCGGGCCATCGCCCACCAGCGCGGTGCCGGCGCCGCCGCGCACCAGGCCGATGCCGGCCCACAGGTTCGGGCTGATCTCCAGGTTATCCTTTTTGCCGCCGTGCAGCGCCGCCATGCGCCGTTGGCCGACGGAGTCGAAGCGCGCAAAGGCCTGCTGCGCGTTGGCGATGGTTTCCTCATCGAGGTGCGCGATCAGCCGATCGGCGGCGCGCCAGGCCTCTTCGGTGGTTTCCCGCACGATGACGTGCAGGCGGATGCCGAAACGCACCTGTCGGCCCTTCGCCGCCGCTTTGGCGCGTACTTCCTCGATCTTCTCTTTGACCTGCGCCGGCGGCTCTCCCCAGGTGAGGTACATTTCTACCTGTTCGGCGGCCAGATCCTGCGCGGCGGCGGAGGATCCGCCGAAATAGAGCGGCGGGCGCGGCTGCTGCACCGGCGGGAACAGCAGCTTGGCGCCTTTCACCTGAATATGCTTGCCGTGGAAATCGACGGTTTCCCCTTCCAGCACCCGGCGCCAGATATGAGTGAACTCGGTCGAGGCCTCGTAACGCTCTTCATGACTGAGATGTAACCCCTCCGCCGCCAGCTCTTCCGGATCGCCGCCGGTGACCAGATTGAACAGCGCGCGCCCGTTGGACAGGCGATCCAGCGTCGCCGCCTGACGCGCCGCCAGCGTAGGGGAGATGATACCCGGCCGCAACGCGACCAAAAATTTCAGCCGCTGGGTGACCGGGATCAGCGAGGCGGCCACCAGCCAGGAGTCTTCGCAAGAGCGACCGGTGGGGATCAGCACGCCGCCGAATCCCAGCCGATCCGCCGCCTGGGCGATCTGCTGCAAGTAACCGTGATCGACGCTGCGAGCGCCCTGCGCGCTGCCAAGATAGTGGCCGTCGCCATGGGTGGGTAAAAACCAGAAAACGTTCAGGCTCATCGTCAATGTTCCCCCGTATTTATTGCGCGCTTGGGCGCCAGATGCGTTGCGAGATGTCGACCTTCACCGGCACCAACCGGTTGGCGTAAAACAGGTCGGCGGTTTGCTGCTGCGCGGCGATCGTATGCGCATCGAGCGGTGTGATGGCGGTCGGAGGGCGGTGATCCAGATAGCTGGCGATCACCGGTTCCGGCAGCCCCATGGCGTTGGCCAGCAGGGTCACGCTTTGCGCCCGGTCGCTGCGGGTGAGCGCATCGGCCTGGGTCAGCACCGTCAAGACCTGGCTGATAAAGGCACCGTTGGCTTCGACATAGGGGCGCGCCGCCAGATAGAAGGAACCGGTCTGATTCAGATCGGTGCCGTCGCCAAGCACCCGCACGCCGCCCTGCAGCAGCGCGGCGGAATAATAAGGATCCCAGATCGCCCAGGCATCGACGTTGCCCTGTTGGAATGCGGCGCGCGCATCGGCGGGCGTCAGATAGGCGGGCTGGATATCCGTAAATTTCAGTCCGGCTTTTTGCAGCGATCGCAGCAGCAGGTTATGTGAGCTGGATCCTTTCTGGAACGCGACCTTATGGCCTTTCAGATCGGCGACGGTTTTGATCGGGCTGTTTTCCGGCACCAGGATCACTTCCGCCTTCGGTTTGGGCGGCTCAACGCCGACATACAGCAGATCAGCCCCGGCGGCCTGCGCGAAGATCGGCGGAATATCGCCGGTGCTGCCCAGATCGATGCTGCCGACGTTCAGGGCCTCCAGCATTTGCGGGCCGGCGGGAAACTCGATCCAACTGATGCGGGTGGCGGGGAAACGTTCCTCCAGCAGCCGGTGGCTCTTCGCCAGCACCAGACTGACCGATCCTTTTTGGTAGCCGATGCGGAACTGCGCCGGATCCTGAGCGACGGCGGCGTTGGCCCAAACCAGCGACAGCAGGCCGGTGAAGGCGGCGGCGCTCAGCCAACGCCGCAAAGCGATGCGTTGTTTCATTCAGGCTCTCCTTTTCCAGGCGTTTCAGGCGGTTTGACGCGCCGCCAGTGGCGAGGCGACGCGCAGCGCCGGCGGTTTGCGGCGGCCAAGCGCCAGATAGAAACTGGCCAGTGCCTCTTCCAGCCGGGCGGCCACGGCGTCGGTGAGCGTGGCGCCTTCGTCGGTCAGCTGGATCTGGCTGTCGTCGGCGAACACGCCGTGCAGCACCTCTTGCGCTTTCAGCGCCGCCAGTACCGGTTTCAACGCATAGTCCACCGCCAGCATGTGGCCGACAGATCCCCCGGTCGCCAGCGGCAACACCACCTTATGATCCAGAGCGCGTTCCGGCAGCAGATCCAGCAGGGTTTTCAGCGCGCCGGAGAACGACGCTTTATAAACCGGCGTGGAAATCAGCAGGCCGTCGGCCTGCGCCAGCTGCTCGGCAAACGCCTTGATCGCCGGACTGTTGAAGTTGGCGTACAGCAGATCTTCGGCGTCAAAGTCGTGCAGGGTATAGGCCGTCACTTCCACCCCTTGCTGCCGCAGCCAGTTCTGACTCAGCGAGAGCAGCGCGGCGGAACGTGATGGGATGCGTGGGCTACCGGCCAGTGATATAACGCGCATTGCCACTCCTTATAACTAAAAGTTAGGTTTAATTAGAAAATCAATGGGAAGTGTTTTAAACCTACCAGCAACCGGGCGCGTTTTTTAAATCTCATTTTTTGATTTGGATATGCGCAAAAGCGGATTGGCAGCGATTTGGCGGCGAAGAGGGAAAACGATTGCGTAAAAACGGCTTTTTTTGCCTTTAATCAATTCCAATTAGGCGGGGGATACCGGATAATACGCCCCCGGTTTGCAACCGGGAAATCAGGAGAGTCCATGTACTACCCCCTCATCAGGAAAGCGTTGTTCCAGCTCGATCCGGAGCGCGCGCACGAAGTGACCTTTCGTCAGCTCAGCCGTATTACCGGCACCCCATTAGCGTTTCTTGTCCGTCAGTCCGTGCCGACCAAACCGGTCAACTGCATGGGGCTGTCGTTTAAAAACCCGCTGGGATTGGCCGCCGGTCTGGATAAAAACGGCGAATGCATCGATGCGTTCGGCGCGATGGGCTTCGGCCATGTGGAGGTCGGCACCGTGACGCCGCGTCCGCAACCGGGCAATGACAAGCCGCGCTTGTTCCGCGTGGTTGAGGCGGAAGGCCTGATTAACCGCATGGGGTTCAATAACCATGGCGTGGACAATCTGGTTGAAAACGTTAAGAAATCCCATTTCGGCGGCATTCTTGGGATCAATATCGGCAAGAATAAAGACACGCCGGTCGAGCAGGGCAAAGACGATTATTTGATCTGCATGGATAAAGTTTATCCGTATGCCGGATATATCGCGATTAACATCTCTTCACCGAATACGCCGGGGTTACGATCCTTACAGTATGGCGAAGCGCTGGACGATCTTTTGGCTGCGATTAAAAATAAGCAGCAGGAATTACATGCGCGTCATCACAAATATGTGCCGGTGGCGGTAAAGATCGCGCCGGATCTTTCAGAAGAAGAATTGATCCAAATTGCCGATAGCCTGGTGCGGCATAATATCGATGGCGTGATCGCCACCAATACCACGTTGGATCGAAAATTGATCCAAGGGCTGAATTACTGCGAACAAGCGGGCGGGTTAAGTGGGCGTCCGTTGCAATCACGCAGTACCGAAGTGATCCGTCGCCTCTCCACCGAACTGCAAGGGCGTCTGCCGATTATCGGCGTAGGCGGCATCGATTCGCTGACGGCGGCGCGCGAAAAAATGGAGGCCGGCGCGAGCCTGCTGCAAATTTATTCCGGATTTATCTATCACGGCCCGCGTTTGATTAAAGATATCGTTACCCATATCTAATATTTTTCCTCTCATTTTATTCCGGGGGTTTATTTCTGCCCCCGGCTCGTCTATATTTTGTTCGTTAGCATAAATATCGTTCGCGGAATTATCCGATGTTTAAGCTATTTTATCGGTGATAAAATCGCCTTTTAGGGTGAGTGCGGCGTTGGCATAGGCAGCGAGAAGGATACGAAATGAAGATAAAACCTGACGATAATTGGCGTTGGTATTTTGATGCCGAACACGATCGGCTAATGCTGGATTTAGCTAATGGTATGATCTTTCGTTCACGTTTCCCGGCCAAAATGTTAACGCCGGACGCCTTCGATGAATGCGCTTTTTGCGTAGATGACGCCGCCCTTTATTTCACCTATGAAGAACAGTGCAAGCAGGTCAAGCTGAGCCATGAACAGCGCGCCGAGCTGGTGTTGAATGCGCTGGTCGCCTACCGCTTCCTGAAACCGCTGATGCCGAAGAGCTGGCATTTCTCGCAGCAGCATTACCCGCTGCAGCCGAAAAACGGCGAGCTGGCGGCGGTGAAAGTGATGGAGAGCGGCGCGGAAGCGCGCTTGCTGGTGGTGGAGGCCGGGGATAACGCCAGCCTGTGCCTGCTGGCGCAAAATCAGCTGACGGTCGCTGGCCGTACCATGGTATTGGGCGACGCCATCAAGGTGATGCACGATCGGCTGAAACCCTGCGCGCAGGATGAAAGCGCCGCCCCGGCTTACGACAGGGCGGTATAAGGCGGATTACGCCAGGGTCAAATCACTTTTCGGGATGCAGCTGCAGCACAGGATGGTGCCGTTGTCGCCCAGCGCGCTTTTCTTCAGGGGCGCGACTTCACCGCTCAGCAACGTAATGCGGCAACTGCCGCAAATCCCGGCGCGGCACGAGTAAGGCACGCGGATGCCTTGCTGCTCCAGCTGTTCGAGCAAAATCTGCTGGTTGTTGCCGGTAAACACCTTTCCTTCATATTCGATCGTGACGCTGTGCGCGCTGTCTTGCGGCGCTTGCACGCTCTCCACCACTTTGCCTGCGCCATAAGGGCGCGGCGGCTTGGTCGACAGCACTTCCACCGTATCGCCCACGCGGATGATGCCGCTGTTGCGCGCGATCATATTCTGGCCGAAATCGATGTCGCCGTTGTCGGCGGAGCGGAATTTTTGCAGCGTGCTGAGCGGTTCGCCGCTCGGGTGCTTGCGGCCACGCTCGGTGCTGACGGTGGTGAGCACGCAGCGGCTGCAGGGTTTCACCAGATCGAACATGACGTCGCCGACGCGGATCACCTGCCAGCCGTCTTCAGCCCAGGCGGTAGCGCCGCTCACCACCAGATTGGGGCGGAACTGTTCCAGCTTGATGCTGCCGGGGCAACGCTGCTGCAGATCGTTGAACGAAGCCTGGTTAATCAGCAGATAAGGGTAGCCGTCGGCAAACGTCAGCGGGATTTCAGGGTGCTTCTTGACCCGGCGGGTCAGCTCCGGCCCCAGCCAGCGCAGCTGCACGTCGCGCTGGAAATAGCCGCTCAGCCAACGGTTGATCTCATCCGGCGCAGTCAGCGCGGTGAAATGGTTGCCCCATACCTCGGTCGGCTGCGGCGCGGCGGCGAAGTCGCTGAAGCGAATGGCGGCGCTTTCGCCGTCCGGCGCGGTCAGGAACAGCCCGTCCGGCAGCAGCGCCGGCGTGAACAGCACCATCTGCGGATATTGGCGCGCGGTAATAAAGGTGCCGTCCGGCTCCGTGATCATAAAGTTGCGGTCGAAGGCCAGACCGCTGCTGCCGACCTGGGCGTAAGAAAGCTGCAGGCCGCGCAGTGATTTAACCGGATGGACGTAGAGTTTGGAAAGCGTGATCACCCTTATCTCCGTGCGATGATTAAATAGAAGGGAGCAACTTTATGACAAGCGGTGCGGATTAGCTATAATGCGCAACAATTTTCTTTTTGGTGATAAGTACGATATGAACTCTCTGTTTGCCAGCACGGCGCGTGGATTGGAAGAACTGTTAAAAAGCGAGCTGGAAGCGCTTGGCGCTCACGACTGCAAAGTGGTGCAGGGCGGGGTACATTTTCAGGGTGACGATCGTCTTCTGTACCAAAGCTTGCTGTGGAGCCGCCTGGCTTCGCGCATTCTGTTGCCGCTGAACGAATTCCGCGTGCACAGCGATCTGGATCTGTACCTCGGGGTGCAGGCGATCGACTGGCCGAGCATTTTTGGCGTGGATAAAACCTTTGCCGTGCATTTCAGCGGCGTGAACGAAGAGATCCGCAACAGCCAATATGGCGCGCTGAAGGTGAAAGACGCCATCGTCGACAGCTTCACCCGCAAACTCGACCAACGCCCGACGGTCGCCAAACAGCAGCCGGACATTCGCGTTAACGTCTTCCTGCAGCGCGATATGGCCAGCGTGGCGCTCGATCTGAGCGGCGAAGGTCTGCATCAGCGCGGCTACCGCGATCTCACCGGCCAGGCGCCGCTGAAGGAAAACCTGGCGGCCGCCATCGTGCTGCGTTCCGGCTGGCAGCCGGGCACGCCGATGCTTGATCCGATGTGCGGCTCCGGCACGCTGTTGATCGAAGCGGCGATGATCGCTGCCGATCGCGCGCCAGGCCTGCACCGTCAACACTGGGGCTTCAGCGCCTGGAATGGCCACAACGCCGAACTGTGGCGTGAAGTCACCACCGAAGCGCAGGTGCGCGCGCGCCGCGGCCTGCAGGAAACCGCCTCTCGCTTCTTCGGTTCCGATATCGATCGCCGGGTGATTGAAATGGCGCGCGGCAACGCCCGCCGCGCCGGCGTCGCCGAGCTGATCACCTTCAACGTCGGCGACGTCGCGCGCTTGACCAACCCGCTGCCGGAAGGCCCGCAAGGCACGGTGATCAGCAACCCGCCGTACGGCGAACGCCTGGAAAGCGAACCGGCGCTGATCGCGCTGCACAACATGCTGGGCCGCGTGATGAAAAGCGCCTTCGGCGGTTGGCAACTGTCGCTGTTCAGCGCCTCGCCGGAGCTGTTGAGCTGCCTGCAGCTGCGCGCCGAGCGCCAGTTCAAGGCGAAGAACGGCCCGCTGGAGTGCGTGCAGAAAAATTATCAGCTGGCGGCAAGCCCGGCCGGTAGCGCCACCGGCGGCGTGCAGGTGGCGGAAGATTTCGCCAACCGTCTGCGCAAGAATTTGAAGAAGCTCGACAAGTGGGCGAAACAGCAGGGCATTGAATGCTACCGCCTGTACGATGCCGATCTGCCAGAATACAACGTTGCGGTGGATCGCTACGGCAGCAAGGTGGTGGTGCAGGAATATGCGCCGCCGAAAACCGTCGATGCGCAGAAAGCACGTCAGCGTCTGTTCGATGTGATCAACGCGACGCTGGCGGTGCTGG
The DNA here is from genome assembly GCF_048684565.1 of Serratia sp. BNK-33-b. Taxonomy (NCBI): domain Bacteria; kingdom Pseudomonadati; phylum Pseudomonadota; class Gammaproteobacteria; order Enterobacterales; family Yersiniaceae; genus Serratia; species Serratia sp. BNK-33-b. The sequence goes on along the minus strand of NZ_JBLQTZ010000001.1, from coordinate 3,073,614 downwards.
AGCTGCCGTCGAATCAGCTGATCCTGAAAACCCGCGAGCGGCAGAAGGGCAAAAACCAGTACGAGAAGCTGGCGCAGAAGGGCGAGTTCCTGCTGGTGGAAGAGTATAACGCCAAACTGTGGGTCAACCTGACCGACTATCTCGATACCGGTCTGTTCCTCGATCACCGCATCGCGCGCCGTATGCTGGGTGAGATGAGCGGCGGCAAGGATTTCCTCAACCTGTTCGCCTACACCGGCACCGCCAGCGTGCACGCCGGGCTGGGCGGCGCGCGCAGCACCACCACGGTGGACATGTCGCGTACTTACCTGGAATGGGCGGAGAAGAACCTGCGCGCCAACGGCCTGACCGGCCGTCAGCATCGGCTGATCCAGGCCGATTGCCTGTCTTGGCTGAGCAACGCCAATGAACAGTTCGACGTGATCTTCATCGATCCGCCGACGTTCTCCAACTCCAAGCGGATGGAGAACACCTTTGACGTGCAGCGCGATCACCTGGCGCTGATGAAAGATTTGAAACGGTTGCTGCGCCGCAACGGGACCATCATGTTCTCGAACAACAAGCGCGGTTTCCAAATGGATATGGCAGGGCTGAGCGCGTTGGGTCTGGAGGCGAAAGAGATCACCGCCAAGACGCTGTCGCAGGATTTTGCCCGTAACCGTCAGATCCACAACTGCTGGCTGGTGACTCACGCCGGCGAAGGAAAATAATTACTATGTCGTTAATCAGCATGTCCGGCGCCTGGCTCTCTTTCAGCGATGCGCCACTGTTAGACAACACCGAAATTCATATTGAAGACAACGAGCGCGTGTGTCTGGTCGGGCGCAACGGCGCCGGCAAATCCACGCTGCTGAAGATCCTCGGCAAAGAGATCCCGCTGGACGATGGCCGGGTGATCTACGAACAAGATCTGATCGTGGCACGTCTGCAACAGGATCCGCCGCGCAATATCGGCGGCAGCGTATTCGACTTCGTAGCGGAAGGCGTTGCGGAGCAGGCGGAACACCTGAAGGCCTATCACGCGATCTCTCACCTGGTGGAAAGCGATCCAAGCGAGAAAAACCTGGCGCGCATGGCGCAAATCATGGAGATCCTCGATCACCAGGGGCTGTGGCAGCTCGACAGCCGCATCAGCGAAGTGCTGCTGCAGCTGGGGCTGAACGGCGACGCCGAGCTTTCCTCACTGTCCGGCGGTTGGCTGCGTAAAGCGGCGCTGGGCCGCGCGCTGGTGAGCTCACCGCGCGTGTTGTTGCTCGACGAACCGACCAACCACCTGGACATTGAAACCATCGATTGGCTCGAGGGCTTCCTGAAAGAGTTCGACGGCAGCATCGTCTTCATCTCGCACGACCGTTCGTTTATCCGCAACATGGCGACGCGCATCGTCGATCTGGATCGCGGCAAGCTGGTTTCCTGGCCGGGCAACTACGATCTGTATCTGCAGAGCAAAGAAGAAGCGCTGCGGGTGGAAGAGCTGCAAAACGCCGAGTTCGACCGCAAGCTGGCGCAGGAAGAGGTCTGGATCCGTCAGGGCATCAAGGCGCGCCGCACCCGCAATGAGGGCCGCGTGCGCGCGCTGAAGGCGCTGCGCGCCGAGCGCTCGCAGCGCCGCGAAGTGATGGGCACCGCCAAGATGCAAGTGGAAGAGGCGACCCGCTCCGGCAAAATCGTATTCGAGCTGGAAGACGTCAATTATCAGGTTGGCGAAAAAGTGCTGGTGCGCGGTTTCTCCGCCCAGGTGCAGCGCGGCGACAAGATTGCGCTGGTGGGGCCGAACGGCTGCGGCAAAACCACGCTGCTGAAACTGATGCTCGGTCAGCTGAAAGCCGACAGCGGCCGTGTGCACTGCGGCACCAAGCTGGAAGTGGCCTATTTCGACCAGCACCGCGCCGATCTCGATCCGGAACGCACGGTGATGGACAATCTGGCGGAAGGCAAGCAGGAAGTGATGGTCAACGGCCGTCCTCGCCACGTATTAGGCTATCTGCAGGACTTCCTGTTCCACCCGAAACGCGCGATGACGCCGGTGAAGGCGCTGTCGGGCGGTGAGCGTAACCGCCTGCTGTTGGCTAAGCTGTTTCTTAAACCGAGCAATCTGCTGATCCTCGATGAACCAACCAACGATCTCGACGTCGAAACGCTGGAGTTGCTGGAAGAGCTGATCGACGGCTATCAGGGCACCGTACTGCTGGTCAGCCACGATCGTCAGTTCGTCGACAACTCGGTGACCGAGTGCTGGATCTTCGAAGGCAACGGCGTGATCAATGCCTTCGTCGGCGGTTACTACGATGCGCATCACCAGCGCGCGACGGCGAAACCGATTCGTCAGGCGGCGCCGAGCGCGAGCAAACCGGCGGCGGAGAAAAAGGCCGAACAACCGAAGAAAACGGCGGCCAAGCTGAGTTACAACCTGCTGCGTGAGCTGGAACAGTTGCCGCAGCGGCTCGAACAGCTGGAAGCGGAAATCGAAGCGCTGCAGGCGCAGATGAGTGACGCGGATTTCTTCACGCGGCCGCACAGCGAAACGCAAGAAGTGCTGACGGCGCTGGCTGATGCCGAGCAAGCGCTGGAACAGGCTTTCGCCCGTTGGGAAGAGCTGGAAGCAATGAAAAACGGCTGACCGTTGCGATGCCGCCCGCGCGCTGCTGCGGGCGGCATCGACGTGCCGGTGAGCAACGTTATTTAGGAGGAATATGGTGTGTTCCCACAACAATCATCAGCAGCATAGTCATTCCGCACCCTCGGCGGCGCAACAGGATAACCTGATGCTGTGTCCGCAGTGCGACATGCTGGTGGCGCTGCCGACGCTGGCCTATGGCAGCAAAGCGGTATGCCCGCGCTGCAAAACCACGCTCAGCGCCCGCTGGGACGAGCCGCGCAAGCGGCCGATCGGTTACGCGCTCAGCGCCTTGTTCATGCTGGTGCTGGCCAACATTTTCCCGTTTATCAACATGCGCGTCGCCGGCCTCGGCAACGAAATCCGGCTGATCCAAATCCCGGAAGTCATGGTGGCGGAAGACTACGCCAGCATGGCCACCTTGTTTATGGTGTTCGTGCAGCTGATCCCGGCGTTTTGCATGGTGGCGATCATCCTGCTGTGCGCCAGAGTGCGTTTGCCACTGGGCCTCAAAGAATGGATGGCCCGGGTGCTGTTCCAGTTCAAGACCTGGTGCATGGTGGAGATTTTCCTCGCCGGGGTGCTGGTCAGCTTCGTCAAGCTGATGGCCTACGGCGATATCGGCATCGGCAGCAGCTTCGTGCCTTACTGCCTGTTCTGCCTGCTGCAGGTGCGCGCCTTCCAGTGCGTGGATCGGCGCTGGTTGTGGCAGGATATCGAACCGGCACCGCGACTTAATCGCCCGCTGACGGTGGGGCGCACCGGCATGCGCCAGGGCGTGCGCTCTTGCGCGTGCTGCACGGCGATCTTGCCGGCCGATCAGGTGCGCTGTCCGCGCTGCCACACCAAGGGCTACGTGCGGCGTCGTCACAGCCTGCAGTGGACGCTGGCGCTGCTGGTGACCTCTGTCATGCTGTATATTCCGGCCAACCTGATGCCGATCATGGTGACCGAGGCGTTGGGCAACAAGATGAACTCCACCATCATGGCGGGGGTGATCCTGCTGTGGGGGGACGGCTCTTATCCGGTGGCGATGGTGATTTTCATCGCCAGTATCATGGTGCCGTCGCTGAAAATGTTGGCGATCGGCTGGCTGTGCTGGGATGCGAACGGCAGGAAGAAACCGCGCGCCGACAGCGAGCGTATGCATCTGATTTATGAAGTGGTCGAATTCGTTGGCCGTTGGTCAATGATCGACGTGTTTGTGATCGCCGTGTTGTCGGCGCTGGTGCGAATGGGACAGTTGATGAGCATTTATCCCGCGACGGGCGCCGTGCTGTTCGCGCTGGTGGTGATCCTCACCATGTTCGCCGCCATGACATTTGATCCCCGGCTGACCTGGGATCGCGCAAGTGAAACAATCAACAAGGAGCCGCAAGGTGACGGAAAATAATCATAGCGTCGCGGACGTCGAGAAGATCAAACGCTGGTCGCCGGTGTGGATCATTCCCATCGTGACCGCGCTGATCGGCGCCTGGATCCTGTTTTACCACTTCAGCCATCAGGGGCCGGTGGTGACGCTGGTGACCTCGACGGCGGAAGGGCTGGAAGCGGGTAAAACCAAAATCAAAAGCCGCAGCGTTGACGTCGGCGTGGTGGAAACCGTCACGTTGAGCGATGACCTGAGCAAGGTGATGGTGCAGGCTCGCCTCAATTCCGGCATGGAAAAATTGCTGCGCCAGGATTCCGCTTTCTGGGTGGTGAAGCCGCAGATCGGTCGTGAAGGCGTCTCCGGGCTGGGCACGCTGCTCTCCGGCGCCTATATCGAACTGCAGCCGGGCAACAAAGGCAAAGACGGCAAAGACAACTATCAGCTGCTCGATGCGCCGCCGCTGGCCTCCCCGGATGCCAAAGGGTTGCGCATCGTGCTGGACAGCGAGAAGTCAGGCCAGCTCAACGCCGGCGATCCGGTGCTGTTCCGCGGTTATCGCGTCGGGTCGGTGGAAACCAGCTACTTTGATCCTAAAGAACGCGCTATGCGCTATCAGCTGTTCATCACCGCGCCTTACGATCAGTTGGTCACCACCAACGTGCGTTTCTGGAAAGACAGCGGCGTGGCGTTTGACATGTCGGCGCAGGGCATGCGGGTGGAGATGGGCTCGTTGACCACGCTGTTCAGCGGCGGGGTCAGTTTTGACGTGCCGGACGGCTGGGATCGCGGCGAACAGGCGAAAGAGAAGGCGGAGTACCAGCTGTTCGACAACCAGCGCAGCACGCAGGATTCACTGTATACCGTGCATAAGGATTACCTGCTGTTCTTCTCCGACTCGGTACGCGGCCTGCAGCCGGGCGCGCCGGTCGAGTTCCGCGGCATCCGTCTGGGTACGGTGGCGCAGGTGCCGTTCTATAAAGACGGCATGGCGCAGCGTCTGGATAACGATTACCGCATTCCGGTGCTGATCCGCATCGAGCCGGATCGCTTCCAGAAACAGCTGGGCGGCAACTTCGATATTGAAGGGCACCTGAAAGATGCGGAGTCTCGCGGCATGCGCGCCTCGATGAAGTCCGCCAACCTGCTGACCGGTTCGCTGTACATCGATCTTGACTTCTATCCGCAGGAAAAACCGTGGAAAGGGCCGCGCGAGCTGTTCGGTTATCCGCTGATGCCGACCACCAGCGGCGGTCTGGCGCAGATCCAGCAGAAACTGATGCAGACGTTGGATAAGATTAATTCGATGCCGATCAATCCGATGATCAACGAAGCGACCAAGACGCTGGCGGAAAGTCAGAAAACCATGAAGTCGACGCAGCAGACCATGAAGTCGCTGAACGACATCATCGCCAGCAAAGAGATGCAGGCGCTGCCGCAGGACATGCAGAAAACGCTGCTGGAGCTGAACCGCAGCATGAAAGGGCTCCAGCCTGGTTCACCGGCTTACAACAAGATGGTGGGCGACATGCAGCGCCTCGATCAGGTATTGCGTGAGCTGCAACCGGTGCTGCGCACCCTGAATGAGAAGAGCAACGCGCTGGTGTTTGAAGCCGCCGGCAGCACTGACCCTCAGCCGAAGAAGGCCACGAAATGATGAAATGGATCCCGGTAGCCCTGGCGCTGTTACTCAGCGCCTGCAGCAGTTCGCCACAGAAGACTTACTATCAGTTGCCGGCGCTGGGTGCGCCTGCTGCAGCCAGCAGCAGCGGCGCTTCCACGCGCCAGCTGTGGCTGGAACACGTGAGCGTGGCGGATTATCTGGCGCAGAACGGCGTGGTGTATCAGACCAACGACGTACAGTATGTGATAGCCCAGAACAACCTGTGGGCCAGCCCGCTCGACCAGCAGCTGCAGCAAACGCTGGTCACCAACCTGAGCAGCGCGCTGCCGGGCTGGGTGGTCTCTTCGCAGCCGATGAGCAGCGATCAGGATGTACTGAACGTGACCATCAGCGGCTTCCACGGCCGTTTTGACGGCAAGGCGATCATTCGCGGCGAGTGGGTGCTGAATCGCCAGGGGCGCCTGATCAAACGGCCTTTCAGCCTGGAATTGAAACAGGGTGAAGACGGCTATGATGCCCTGGTGCGCACCCTGGCGCAGGGATGGCAGCAGGAAGCTCAGGCTATCGCAGCACAGATGGGCGGCATTTAGTCATAATTTGGTCTAAAATCATCTAATCCCTGTCGGCGTGAAAATCCATTTTTTCTCGCTGGCAGGGATTTATATTTCATTTCAAACAGTTAAACCCTTTCCCGGCAGATCAGCCACTTAGCTTTTTCCTCGGGCGTAGCTCACAAATATGACATTGGCGTGAATTTTGCGCATTGATCTTCTCTTCTTTTAGCGCTATTGATTACTCGTGGCTGCGCAAAAAGCAGCCATTGTTTTCTTTCCACCAGACCAAAATGAGGGAAACGAGGCATGAAGAGACAGAAACGCGATCGTCTGGAAAGGGCGCATTCGAGAGGGTATCAGGCAGGTATTTTAGGGCGTTCCAGGGAACATTGTCCCTACCAATCATCAGTGGACGCCCGGTCTCAATGGCTGGGAGGTTGGCGAGAAGCCATGGAAGACAGGGCTGTGACCGCTTAAGCGGCTCCCTGTCAAATAAAAGGAATAACCTCCGCCCTTTGGCGGAGGTTTTTGTTTGTGCCGTTTATTCGTCCTGCCAGCGTTTCAGTAGAATACTCGCATTCACGCCGCCAAAGCCGAAGCCGTTCGATAAGGCGTAGGTTATGCTCATCGATTCAGCCCGTTTCGCGACCAGGTGCAAACCTGCCGCCGCCGGATCGGGATTGTCCAGATTCAGCGTCGCCGGGGCGATCTGGTCGCGCAGAGCCAAGGCGGTAAAGATGGTTTCCAGCCCGCCGGCGGCGCCGAGCAGGTGCCCGGTGGCGGATTTTGTCGAGGTTACCGCGACGCTCCCTGTCGTGCCAAACAGGTGTTTGATGGCATTGATTTCACCCAAATCCCCTACGGGTGTCGACGTCGCGTGAGCATTTAAATGCTGTACCTCCTCGGGAACGACGTTCGCCTGCTTCAACGCGATTTTCATCGCCCGATAGGCGCCGTTGCCGTCTTCAGCGCCGGATGTCATATGGTAGGCGTCGGCGCTGGTGCCATAGCCGACGATTTCCGCGAGCGGGGTGGCGCCACGCGCCAGCGCGTGTTCCAGCGTTTCAATGACCAGCATGCCGGCACCTTCCCCCATGACAAATCCGTCCCGGGCGCTGTCGAAGGGCCGAGAGGCCTGTTGCGCCAATTCGGCCGGAGCGGTGGACATGGCGCGCGCGGCGGCGAACCCGCCCAGGCTGACGGTATCTATAGCGGCTTCGGTACCGCCGCACACGGCGATATCGGCTTCATCATTGCGGATCATACGCACTGCATCGCCAATGGCTTGCACGCCGGCGGCACAGGCGGTGACCGGCGCGCCAATCGGCCCCTTGAAGTGGTGTTTGATTGAAACGTGGCCGGCCGCCAGATTGACCAGGAATGAGGGGATGGTGAACGGCGACAGCCGCTTGGCGCCGCGGCTGTCGGTTGTGCGCACCGCCTGGGCAATCGCCGGAAAGCCGCCAATGCCCGAGGCGATGACGGTGGCGGTGCGCTCTTGTTTTTCCTCCGTATCGGCTATCCAGCCGGCCTGACGAACGGCTTCATCCGCCGCCGCCATGGCAAACAGGATAAAGCGATCCATTTTCTTTTGGTCTTTGGGGGCGACGGAAGCATCGGGGTTGAAGCCCGCTTCAGCATCCTGCGCCAGCGGCGGAACCTGACCTCCGACCTTGATCGGTAAATTTGCAACGATCTCGTCAGGCAAAGCCCGAATGCCTGACTCTCCTTTTAACAAACGTTGCCAGATGGTCTCCACGCCGCACCCTAACGGTGAAACGGCACCCATGCCGGTAATAACGATACGACGATTGCTCATGACGACTCCTTGGTAAGTTCGGATAAATCGGCGAGGCGCCGTTGCCGCATCAGTGCGGCGCGTTGATGTATGCCTTCATTTGCCGCAGGCCCTGGCGCCAGCGTAATAAACTGCGGCGGCACCGGTTGTTGGCTATCGATATTGACCAACTGGACCTGGATCGGCCGATCGGTGCGGCTGTCGACTAACAAGGCGCTAATGTCACCGTCGATCAAATGGCGATTGCCCCATTCTGAGAGAGCTGCCAGCACGGGGAGAAAATCGTTGCCGCGTTCGGTGAGCAGATACTGATAGCGGACCGGCCGCGTTTGATAACGTTGCTTATGCAGAATGCCGTGGGCCACCAAATCCTTCAGGCGTCGGGCCAGGAGAGTCGGTGACATCCCCAGGCTTTGTTGGAATTCGTCGAACTTGGACAACCCCTGAAAGGCATCACGCAGGATCAGGATGCTCCACCATTCTCCGACACGATCTAATGAACGTGCGACGGGGCAAGGTGCATCGCTAAAGCGGGTTTTTTGCATATCGGCTCTTTGTCGGTACATTTATTGTAGTTACGTGGATGGTTATACTAGGTGATTTTAAGGGGCAAGAAAATAACCGGACGCAAAAACCGCTATCGTGTCGATAGCTGGCTGTGGGGAGGGGGCGCTCAACCGGCCTGTGGCTTTGACCGTTTCGGTAGAGACATGCGGGATAAACCGGTTCGGTAGCGGGCGATTAAAGGAGGTGGGTAGTCTTTAAACGGTAAGAGAAAGAAATGCCATCACGCTGGGCGTGATGGCATGCATGCGAAGAGCATTAGCAAAGAAGACGATGGCCGCCCTCTTTTCTGCGTGATTAGAACGCTGTGGTATCCTTGAACAGACCCACTTTCAGATCGGTGGCGGTATAGATCACTTCACCGTCAACCAGCACTTCGCCATCGGCGACGCCCATGATCAGCTTACGGGTGATGACGCGTTTGAAGTTAATACGGTAGGTCACTTTTTTCGCGGTTGGCAGCACCTGGCCGGTAAACTTGACTTCACCAACGCCCAGCGCGCGGCCTTTGCCTTCGCCACCCAGCCAACCGAGGTAGAAACCGACCAACTGCCACATCGCATCCAGGCCCAGACAGCCTGGCATGACCGGATCGCCGATAAAGTGGCAACCGAAGAACCATAGGTCCGGATTAATATCCAGCTCCGCTTCCACATAACCTTTGTTGTGAGTCCCGCCGTCTTCGGTCATCTTGACCACGCGGTCCATCATCAACATGTTACCTGCCGGCAACGGTGGGCCACCGGCGCCGAACAGCTCGCCACGGCCGGATGCTTCGAGGTCTTCTTTCGTATAGGAATCGCGTTTATCTACCATGTTCTCAGTAAGCCTTATTTTAATGAAGGACGCAGGTTAGCTAACACGTGTACGCTGAACAAGTCCGATCAGCCGTGGTTGAACCAGTTGAGCCAGCGCAGCGGCCACGGACGACGGCGTTCCTGCAGGCTCACCTGCGCAATCCGTTCCTGAATGGCCGCCAACAAATTCGGCTGTTGTTCGTCAGAGTAGAGGCAACCTGTGAGCAAAGGCAAGGCTTCCGCCGCGCTCTCTACCGCCCACAGATGGAATTGCCCTTCGCGTACCGCGTCGACGATATCCTGGCGCAGGCACAGGTGGCGCACGTTGGTCGCGGGCAATATGACGCCCTGTTTGCCCGTCAGACCGCGGCGTACACAAACCTCGAAGAAACCTTCGATCTTTTCGTTAACGCCACCTATCGGCTGTACGTTGCCGAATTGGTCGACGGAGCCGGTGACGGCGATCTGCTGGGTGATCGGTTGCTGTGACAGGGCGCTGACCAATGCGCACAGCTCAGCCAGCGAGGCGCTGTCACCGTCCACTTCACCGTAAGATTGCTCAAAGACGATGGAAGCGGAGAAGGGCAGTTGCTGATCAAGATCCAGTTCGGCGATCAAGAACGCCTGCATGATCATCATGCCTTTAGCATGCAGGTTGCCGCCCAGTTCGGCTTTGCGCTCGACGTCGGTGAACTCGCCGTCGCCGAGATGCACAACGCAACTGATGCGCGACGGTTCGCCAAAGCTGCGTGGATGACCGGGATAATCCAGGACTGACAGACCGTTGATCTGTCCGACCACTTCACCCTCGGTCTCAATCAGGATCTGACCCAACTCAATCTCATCCTGCATACGCTCGGCCAGATAGCTTTCACGCCATTCTCGGGCATTTAACGCCGCCTCGAACGCTTTGGCCGTAATGCGATCTTCTTCGGCATACAGTGCGGCTTCGGATAGCTGCTGGCCAATCCAAACCGGCGAGAGTGGCAGTATGCCCTGATCGCCACTGTAACGCACAGCCTGGACGATCAGCGGCGGCCAGGCGTCGGTCGCCAGCATCGGCAACTGCTGGTCGGCAATCACGCCGTTGACGTAACCGCACCACTGCGCCATATCATCAACTTCAGTCAGCTGCAGATCGTCTTCGAATTCACCGTAGATCGCTTGTTCGCTCAGTTCCGGCTCGATATCGTGAAAATCGGCCAGGCCGTGACGGTCGCCGACTACAATCAGCCGCAGATCCAGCGGCATCGGTGGAATGGCTACCGGCAGCGGGCGGGTTTCGTCTGGCGATACCCAGTGGAACTGACGCTGGCCGATCATCTGTTTCAGCCGCAGCCACAGCAACGGCTGAGCAAGCAGCGCCCGCGCCGACAGAATCAGAATGCCGCCGTTGGCCTGGTGCACCAGACCCGGTTGCAGGGTAATGTCGCCATTGTGGATCCGTACGCAGCCAAACAGCTGTTCCGGCTCAATCCACTCCTGGAACAGACAAGCGCCGCCGGCGGCAAAAGGTTCATCGCCACGGCTGGCAGGCTCGACGCTGACCTTGCCATCCTGAATGACATAGTGGCTGCCGCGGCATGCCGTATTTTTCGGCAGCAGTGGTTTGACGGCGTGAGCGATCAGTTCCAGATACTCACGCGTTTCTTGCGCTTTCAACAGCATGAAACGCGGTGGCGATTGGGGGTGGCAAAATAGCGTCAGGGCATTTTCCAGCCGAGGCTGAATGGCGGAAAAGGGCACGGGTGCCAACTGAGCGGCGGTATCAAATATCGCCTGATAAGGCGTTACGTCCGGCAATAAAGATTGCCATTCAAGTCGGTTATTGGTCAAAGTGTTAGATGCAATCGTTAAAAAGGGAAAGGGCGATTATACAAGAATAACGGCGGCTTGATACATGCGGAGTGCCAGTTGGCATCAGGGAGTTTGACATCGCGCGGTGACTGTGCAAAAAACAGTCTAAAAGACGGTTTAATTGCCGGGGAAATTCGGCGCAAAGCTGTTATGCTTATTTGAAGTTACGCGGTCACTGAAGAGCTCAAGATGAAATATCAGCAACTGGAAAATCTGGAGAGCGGTTGGAAATGGAAGTACCTGGTGAAGAAGCACCGGGAAGGGGAACTCATTACCCGCTACATTGAAAACAGCGCTGCTCAAGAGGCGGTTAACGAGCTGCTGAAGCTGGAAAATGAGCCGGTCAAGGTACTTGCATGGATTGCCGCTCATATGAATCCGGAACTGGATAACCGGATGAAACAAACGATCCGCGCCCGCCGCAAACGTCATTTTAACGCAGAACATCAGCATACGCGTAAAAAATCTATCGATCTGGAGTTTTTGGTTTGGCAACGATTGGCTGCCCTGGCGCGCCGCCGTGGCGTTACGCTGTCGGAAACCGTCGTGCAGCTTATCGAAGACGCTGAACGCAAAGAAAAGTATGCGAACCAGATGTCGTCGTTGAAAGAAGACTTGAAGGCGATCCTGGGCAAAGATCCCAAGTAAGCGCGTGAGAACGCCTCTATGGCGCCAGGCATTGAATGTTCTGGCAACAAGAGGACGAAAAAAAACCCCGCATTGGCGGGGTTTTTTATTAGGCGAGTAAACTTAGCCCTGAGGCTGAGTTACAACGTCTTTGATACCTTTAACTTCGATCTCTACGCGACGATCTGGTGCCAGGCAAGCGATCTGAGCTTTGGTAGCGCGGCCAGATTTGTAGCCACAGGTGTTGCCTGTAACTGCATCTGCTTCACCCATACCACGTGCAGAGATTTTGTCTGACGGGATGCCTTTGGAGACCAGGTAGTCAACAACGCTCTGTGCGCGTTGTTCAGACAGTTTCTGGTTGTACTGGTCAGAACCAACGGCGTCGGTGTAACCCAGAACAACTACGGAGCCGTCTTTAGGATCCATGGAGCTCAGCTGGGTGTACAGCTGATCCAGAGCCTGCTGGCCTTCTGCTTTCAGAGTAGATTTGTTGAAGTTGAACAGCACGTCAGACTTCAGAGTGAAACGCTTGGTTTCAACAACTGGAGCTGGAGCCGGAGCTGGTGCTGGAGCAACTACGTCATCCTGACCGAAGCGGTAAGAAACGCCCAGGCTCAGCATGGTGTTGTCTGGACGTGCGCCAACGGTACCTGCGTCACCGATGTTGCTTACGAACTGGTAATCCAGACGGGTAGCCCAGTTTTTGGTCAGTGCGTATTCAACACCAACAGCAGCCAGCGGAGAAACGCCGGTGTCGTGGTCGCTCAGACGCTGACCAGTACGGCCGTAGTTAGCTTTGGAGTCTGCACGCCATACCATACCACCCAGACGAGTGTAGATGTCCAGATCGTCAGCAATTGGGTAGCTCAGTTTAGCAGCCAGTTGAACGCCCTGCGCTTTGAAAGCACCGTTGTTCACGCTGCCTTTGTAAGGCATGCGGCCGAGCCAGTCATAGCCCAGCTCGAAGCCCAGGTATTGGTTTGCCTGGTAGCCCAGGAACGCGCCGGCACCCAGCTGATCTTTATGGGTTGGGCCGTTGCCGATACCGTTCTGGTAACCGTTGCCGTAGAAGCCAACGTCATGGTACTGGGACCAGCCCAGTTTAGCACCGGTGTACCAGGTGTTATCTTTTGGAGCGGCTTGCGCTACGGTAGCGAAACCTGCCAGTGCCACTGCTAATGCGATAGCTGTCTTTTTCATTTTGCGCCTCGTTATCATCCAAATAGGCAATGAGCTTTAAAGCTGTTTAAGCCCTTGGTTAAATTCCTTCGCCAAGGTTTAAGCCCTCGTTTGTTACTCGCCAGTTTTTCTGACGTTATAGAGCAACCTTGGCGATGTAAAGTCTACAACGTGGCGCGAAAGTTACAAGTGTGATGTGATAAGGCTCTAAAAAAAAACGCGGAATCGTACATATTTGCTAACATTCTTAGCCTAAAAAAACGGCGATTCATCGCGCGTTTTTGCCTGCCAAACCGCAGCCGGACTAGCTTTTTGCCTTCCCCCGCAAAGGTTCCGCTTAGGGGGTGCGAAAATGATGGGAAAAATCCTAAATTTACTTAATGATACAAAGAAGAGTGAATTTTTAGGGTGGAACAGTGTCCGTGAGTCGGGCTAATGTCACGTTGAGGGCGCATGATAAACCCATAGGCATTACCCAATTCTGCCGCACGTCTTAATTTTAGACGATCCTCCTCCGTTAGCTCGGGCAACCAGCCGAGAACCACGCTGTAATTTCCCGTTTGCAGCGCTTTTTCCATCGCCTCAACCGTATTCACCGGGCTGATCTGGCTCAATTGCACCATTTTATCTACAGGCAGGCCGGATTGCTGCAGCCATTGCTTGCTTAATTTTTGTTGCGGCGTCAGCCACAGAAGCCAGCGAGACTGCTTGCCCAATTGCAGCAGCAGGGGCAACAGTAATTGAGCCACTGCGGGCTGGCGCTCGTTGTAAACAAGTTCACTGATCAAGCCATTCTCTTTGCCGATATCCGTGTTCTTCGCAACATTGCGCGTTGTATAAGAGCCATGGCCGAAATGAGGTTGGTAGAGTGATTGAGTACGCATAAAGTTCCCGCCCGTCGTGTTACTGTATGTTTATACAGTATCCCTGATTTAGGATAAGATCAACCCAAATTTTCGTAGCGGCTCGCATAATTGCGATCATTTTTTGTACCGACGATTTTTGTGATTGGCAGGCGGGCGGATAGTGCGTATTTTCCTAATTAGTTGTTCACGTTACTTTTTTCATTGATGAGAGAAATAATACGGCCAGAACCTAAAAAGGAGGAACGCTATGAAAAGGATGTCGACGAGAAGAATCGCGCAGGCTAAAAATTGCTTTGCGGCGCTGGGCGCCATCACCACACGATCACAGTTTGGTGGCTATGGGCTGCTGGCTGAAGGGGTAATGTTTGCGGTGGTAGCAGAAGGTGAATTGTACTTGCGGGCTACGGCGAGCATGGAACCGGCCTTTCGCGCCCGGGGCATGGTCAATATGGTCTATTCCAAGCGCGGTGTGCCCATCACCTTGCGCTATTACTGGGTTGACGAGTCGCTGTGGCGGGAACGCAATGAGCTGGTAGGGCTGGCCTGGCAGGCTATCAGGGAAGCGCGCCGAGAACAGCGGCTCAAGGCCGGCGATCACGGCAGATTGAAGGCGTTGCCAAATATAGATGTCAACATGGAGCGCTTGCTATGGCGAGCGGGTATTCGCAATGCCTATGACCTGCGGCTGCATGGCGCTAAACGTAGCTATCTTCGCCTGCTGCAACAGCAGACCAATCTGGGTCTGCGCGTGCTGCTGTCGCTGGGCAGCGCGATAGCCGGTTATCATCAGGCGGCGTTGCCGACCGAATTGCGCAACGAACTGGTGCGCTGGTTCGATCATACGATGGCTATGCGTCGTCATGGCCATGAGCCAGTAGTTCAGGGCCCATCAAGCGGGCCCTGAATAATTAGGTTGCCTTATTGATTTGGGTATGGAGTGCGGTGAGTTCCGGCAGCAGCTCGAGCATTAGCCCCACCTGCTGCAAGACCAACTGTTCTTTGCTTTCAGGTTCTGGAACGGCTTTGCGAATACGCTCCGCCAGCTGTTCCAGCGCTTGCGCAATGCGCTGGCTGTTCCGTTCTTCCTGATGCAAGGCGCCGTCCACGTAACACACGGCATCATTGAGCAGATCGAGTGTGGCAGGGGTATTCAACCGCTCGCGGTGCGCCCCCAACGCCGAGATATAACTCAGGAGAGTATGGTTCAGGCAGAGCAGACGGAAGGCGGCTTCCTGCAACGCCTTGTCGGCCTTGGGATCGGCGGACATGTTGGAGATGACCGAAGCCAGTTCGGCATCGCTGTTGTGGGCATCTCGCCGCGCGATGCGGTAAGCGAGCCCGTTATCCTTACCCTGATGATATTGCACCAGAATGGCGTCCAGATAGCGACAGTTGGCATTCAGCGTTTTATCCACCACCGCCGGCAGTTGGCGGAACTTCCAGTCCGGCCAGATAAAGCTGACCGCCGCCCAGGCGATGGCGCAACCCAATAAGGTATCGTAAACGCGCGGGGCTGCTACTTCGAAACCTTCACCCAACAGGTTAAAGCACAGCAACACAAGCAGCGTGATGAACATCGTTGCATGGGCATACTGTACGGTGCGAAAAGCGAAGAACAAGACACCGGTGATGACGATCAACACCAGTTGTCCTTCCACTGAAGGCACGAAATAGAGGATTGGCAGGCCGATCAGGATACCGGCCAGGGTGCCGATGATGCGCAGCGCCAGGCGCCGGCGGGTCGCGTTGTAGTTCGGTTGGCAGACAAACAGGCTGGTCAACAGGATCCAGTAACCGTGCTGCATGCCGGTGAGCTGGATGAAGGCGTAACCCACGCACAGCACTGCCGACATGCGGATCGCATGGCGGAACAGGGCCGACTGCGGTGTCAAATGGCGGCTGATGCGCAGTCGGATGTCGCTCCAGCCGGTTAAGCGATCGTCGGCCAGGCTGTTCTCTTCCGCCTGCCCGCTGGCCAGCGTCTGCTCTGACTCGATATTGGCCAGCTGCGCATCGATCGCATGCAGGTTTTTCAGCAGGTGCGCCAGCGCTTTGGTTTGCTCTGAATTGCCCTGGGTTTCGGCTATGCGCGCCAAGGCCTCCTGAATGCGGCTGAAGGCTGGCTCAAAACGCGGGTTGTGCTGGTATTTTTGCCGCAGCAGGATCGATTGTGCCAACTGGCGGCAGGCGCGCGCCTGCATGCTCAGCAAACGCTGGAAGCGGAATAAAATATCGCTGTGACGGAATTGCCGGCTGAGCGCGTGGTACTGAACGTGGGAAGAGCTGGCGCGCTCGTGGATATCCTGCGCGACAAAATAGTAGTGCAAGGTGCGGCGGGTGCCGCGCTGGCCGCGGTCGCCTTTCAGGCGCGTCAGCAGCGAGGCTTTGGTCTGGTTCAGCAACGCGACCAACGCGCTGTTGGCCATCGCGACATCCATCCATGGCAGGTCGGCGGCGCGTTCGGCGTCGGGATCGAACAGATTGGCCTTGGCATCCAGATAGTTGGCCAGTTGATCGTAACAGCGCGCCAGGTTCTCTTGCAGCGGCCGGATAGGGAACAGCAGGTGGCCCGCCAGCGTCAGCAAGTTGTACCACAGCGCGCCGATCACCAGCAGCAGCGGTTGCTGATACCAGGCATCGTACATCGAGGTGCCGAGCATGGTGTAAACCGCGATCAGCAGTGCGCCGAAGGCGATGGTGGCGTAACGCTGCCCCAAGGCGCCCAGCAAGATAAAACCGCAGGTCGACGTGGTTAAGCCGAGGGCGAACAACCAGGGATAAGGGAACAGCAGCTCGATCGACGCGGAGGCAACAAAGAAGCACACCAGCGTGATCAGCAGGTTGCGTAACCTGCCGGCCAGGCGGTCGTCCAAATCGGTCAGTGCCGCTGCCACCACGCCCAGCGTCAGCGGGATAGTCAGCTTGGGAATGCCCAGCCACCAGGGAACGGCGGTGGTGCCGATCAGCGCAATAAGAATGCGCAGGTGATACAGCAGATTGCTGTTGTAGGTATAACGACGTACTGCGGGTGCAAAAGAGCGCACGAAAAACTCCTCAAACGGAGAAAAAATTAACGCTGATGATAGTGGCGGCGAGCATTCTCAATACGCGCTTGCTGAGCCATTTCGACCGAGACGACGCGGCGCCCCACCGGCCACAGCGCGATGGCGGCTATTTTGAAATTGGCGATACCGACCGGAATGCCGATGATTGAAACGCATTGCACGATACCGGCGGCGATGTGCGACAGGCACAGCCACCAGCCGAACAGCACCAGCCAAATAATGTTGAGCAGCGAGCCGCCGGCGGAGAGCAGCGCATTGCTTTTTTCCGGATACAGTTCATCGACGTGTATCGCTTCGTTGCCGAACGGCACCAGCGACAGCTTGGTGATTTCCCAACAGGAGCGGGTAAGCGGCAGTGTGATGACCAGCAGCACGCTGAACACCGTAGCAATAAGCCAGCCTAGCGTGGTGAAGAAACCGCCCAACACAAAATTAAGAATATTCAGTACAGTACGCATAGACGTCATTCTGCTCTAATGATAGCCAAACCGCGATGCGGGCGTATTCACGATAAAAACGCAAAATCTATTCTACCCTTTTTTTAGCGCTAGAGTGCCACTGCTTATCGCAGGTAAACTGGCAGATATCCGTTATTTACTCTCAACATAGTCATGGCGCGACGATATGGAACTTAAAGCGACATCGCTGGGGAAACACCTGGCTCAGCACCCTTATAACCGCGTGCGGTTGCTGCACGCCGGCGTTGAGGTGAGCGGGGAAAAACATGAATACCTGATCCCCTTCAATCAACTGATTCAGGTCAGGTGCAAGCGCGGCATCGTCTGGGGCGAGCTGGAATTTGAATTGCCGGACGAAAAAGTGGTGCGGCTGCACGGCACCGAATGGCAGGAAACGCAGCGTTTTTATCACTATCTGCAGCAGGCGTGGCAGCAGTGGAGCGCCGAAATGAGTGAGGTCAGCGCCGGCGTGTTGCAACAGCAGGTGGCACAGATTCAGCGCATAGAACAGCAAGATAAATGGTTCAAAAAGTCTGAGCTGGGCAAGCTGCAACAGCAAATCCGTGAGGCTTTCTCCGCGCTGCCGATGCCGGTAGCGCGCCTGGATGAATTCGATAACTGCCGGGCCGATTACCATCTGTGTCTGCAATGGCTGCAGCAGGGGCAACGCAGCGTTGAACAACGCAACCGGCAGTGGACCGATCGCATGCTGGAGCAACATCACGACTTCTTCCAGACCGTCGAAAGCTCACCGCTCAACGACGCCCAGAGCCGCGCGGTGGTCAACGGCGAGGATTCCGTGCTGGTGTTGGCCGGCGCCGGCAGCGGCAAAACGTCGGTACTGGTGGCGCGCGCCGGCTGGCTGCTGCGCCGTCAGGAGGCGGAACCGGGGCAAATCTTGCTGTTGGCGTTCGGCCGTCAGGCTGCCGGCGAGATGAACGACCGCATCAAAGAACGTTTGGGCGATGTCGGCATTCAGGCCAAGACCTTCCATGCCTTGGCGCTGCAAATCATTCAACAAGGCAGCCGCAAAGCGCCGGCCATCAGCCGGTTGGAAACCGATGCCAAAGCGCGCAAAGAGCTGCTGATTACCCATTGGCGCCAACAGTGCGCAGAGAAGAAAGCGCAGGCCAAGGGGTGGCGTCAATGGTTGACCGAAGAGCTGGAGTGGGAAGTGCCGGAAGGCGACTTCTGGCAGGATAAGCGCCTGGCGGATCGCCTGGCAAGCCGGTTGGAACGCTGGTTGGGGCTGATGCGCATGCACGGCGGCAGCCAGGCGGAAATGATTGAGCAGGCGGATGAAGAAATCCGCGATCTGTTTTCAAAACGCATCCGGCTGATGGCGCCGCTGCTGAAAGCCTGGAAAAGCGCCTTGAAAGAGGAAGGGGCGGTGGACTTCTCCGGCCTGATCCATCAGGCAGTCAACATTCTCGACAAGGGGCGCTTCGTCAGCCCGTGGAAACATATTCTGGTCGACGAGTTTCAGGATATCTCACCGCAGCGTGCACTGTTGCTGGCGGCATTGCGCCGACAGAACAAGCAGACCTGCCTGTTTGCGGTGGGGGATGACTGGCAGGCGATTTATCGCTTCAGCGGCGCAGAATTGACGTTAACCACGGCCTTCGCCACGAACTTTGGCGAAGGCGCGCAGTGCGCGCTGGATACCACCTATCGCTTCAATGAACGTATCGGCGAGGTGGCCAACCGGTTCGTGCAGCAAAACCCGCACCAGCTGAAAAAACCGCTCAACAGCCTGAGCAAGGGCAATAAAAAGTCGGTGGCGATCCTGCCGCACGAACAACTGGAGCCCTTGCTGGATAAACTGAGCGGCTATGCCAAGCCGGATGAGCGCATCCTGGTGCTGGCGCGTTACCACCATCTGAAACCGGAAGCGCTGGCGAAAGCGGCCACCCGTTGGCCTAAACTGAATCTGGAGTTTATGACCATCCATGCCAGCAAGGGGCAGCAGGCGGAATACGTCATCATTGCCGGTTTGCATGAGGGGCGTGACGGCTTCCCCGCCGTGGCGCGCGAGTCGGTGTTGGAAGAGGTGCTATTGCCGCGGCCGGAGGATTTCCCGGATGCCGAAGAACGCCGTCTGCTGTATGTCGCGTTAACTCGAGCTAAACATCAGGTATGGCTGTTGCAGGATCGTGAACGCCCTTCGGTATTCGTTGAACACCTGCAGGATCTTGGCGTACCGGTGCAGAAAAAACCGTAAGCTCGGGCCTGGCGGCAGCCAGGCCGTGAGGACTATTTCAGGCGGTCTTGCAGGTAGCGTTGATAGTCGGGAATAGCGATCTCCACCTCGTTTTTGAACAGCGGAGAGTCGATCAGAAAGTCTGCGGTCGAGCGGTTGGTGGCCACCGGAATATTCCATACGGTCGCCAGCCGTAGCAGCGCCTTCACGTCCGGATCGTGCGGCACCGCGTTCAGCGGATCCCAGAAGAAGATCAGCATGTCTATCTTGCCTTCCGCAATCAGTGCGCCAACCTGCTGATCGCCGCCCATCGGGCCACTCAGCATGCTGGTGACGGGAATGCCGCTGGCGCGCTGGATCAGATTACCGGTCGTGCCGGTGGCGTAAAGCTGATGCTGCGCAAGAATGGTCTTGTGGCTTTCTACCCACTCCAACAGGGCCTGTTTGCGGTGATCGTGTGCCACCAGCGCAATATGTTTGCGCGCGGCGATAGTGCGGGTAGTCAATTCCATCTCGGTGTCCTTCGCTAATCAGGGGATGTGCGACAGATTACTGAAACTGTTTTTCACTGCCTAGCGTTTGCGCCTGAAAATGCGAAGAAAAGGCGCCTTTGCGGGGAAAGACGCCGGGAGGGATCAGCGAATCGGTTGTTTATTGGCCCAGCGCAGAAAGCGCTTCTGTGTTTCCTTGTCGGCCTGTTGGAACCAGTATTGCAACATCTGTTCCGACACGTTCTCACCTTTCAACGTCACCGTCGGGGCATTCAGCGGCGCGCCGGCCAACGCGAGGGTTGAGGGATTGCCTGCGTTCGCCTGCACAAAGGCCGGAACGGAGGCCGGGCGGTTCTGGCGGTTGTAATCGGTCATCACCTTTTCCAAATCGGTATTGAAGGTGACGCTGTCGGGATGCAGCGCATCATGCCGGAATGGCAAGGCGTTGCCGTCTTTATCGACCACCAGATAATTTAACGTTCTGTCAAAGCGTTGCGCATCACGATCGTTCTCGATGCGCGGCAGTTCGATCGCCACTTGGCTGATCTTTTGCGTATTGAAGGTGGCAACCAGCGGCAGGGACGTATAGGCCTGTGTATGCTGGCCGGAGCGAACGGTTTTGGTCACTTTAAACAGCAACTGGTGCTGCCCGCCGTCCAGTTCAAGGCTGTCGGCACCTTTTAACAACGAACCTGTCATTTTCTTGCCGTCGACCACCAGCAGGTCGATGTCCGGGGAGAGTTTCAGGGTCGTAGCCGCGGCAGGCATACTGATGCTGAGCAACGCCGCAACCACCAGACCAAATTTCATCATTATCTCCTTATAAAGTGACGTAGCTCTAAGTGTTGAACACGGCATAGGTTGTGTCAAAATTTTTCAATCGGGCATTTTGTTTACATTTTTACATATTTTATCGCGATTAGACACGACCGTGCGCAGCTGAACCGCGACAGCCTCTGACCATAAGATTGCGGTGAAGTTTCCCTCGCGTTGCGTTTAACCGAGCGAATGCCGATCGGTTACACTCGAAATGGAAAGTGACGCAATGATAAACGGGAGTTGAAGATGCAAGATCAAGAGATTGTTGAGCTGTTGCAGCAAGTGAAAACTATCGCGCTGGTCGGCGCCAGCGATAACCCGTCGCGGCCCAGCTATGGGGTGATGGCGTATCTGTTGGCACAAGGGTATCAGGTGATACCGGTCAGCCCAAAACTGGAGGGGCAGACGCTGCTGGGGCAGCCGGTTTACCCTACGCTGGCCGCTATCCCACAGCCGGTGGATATGGTTGACGTGTTTCGCAATTCAGAGGCGGCTTACGGCGTGGCGCAAGAGGCGATAGCGATCGGCGCCAGGGCGCTGTGGCTGCAGATAGGGGTGATTAACGATCAGGCGGCGGCGCTGGCGCAACAGGCTGGGCTGCGCGTGGTGATGGATCGCTGCCCGAAAATAGAAATACCGCGTTTAGGGCTGGAGCGCTAAATAAAAAAGGGCCTGGCGCGATGCCGGGCCCTCTCGGGGTTTCTCAGGTCTTGGCGCGGTCAATTGCGCAAACGTGGCGCCTGTAACTGGTGACGGATGGATTCCGCCAGTTCATCCAGCGATGGTTGCTCGGGGTGCGCTTCCTGGGGCTCGCCATCCAGCTGCGCTTCCGCCAGATAGGTGTGCACCGGTTGGCCTTCCTCGTCTTCCATCACCACGTGGTACCAAGGGGCGGAACGCAGTTCGTCGTTCGCCGCTATCTCGTCAGCTTTGGGTTGTTCTAAAGAGTATTCCGGGTCGATATCGATCACGACGCCCAAATACCCCAGCAGTTTATGCCTAACCTGTTGTCCGATACCGAATTTGCTGGCAATCATGATGACCTCCTGAGAAACAATGCCTTGCTCATATATGGGGGCAAGGCAGCGCATTTCAAGTTACATCACCCGACAAGCGAAGCCTTTCAGATACAGCCCCTCAGGATACGTGGCGATCACCGGGTGATCGGCAGCCTGGCGGAACTGCTCTATAAATTGTACATCACGTCCGGCATCTACAGCGGCATCGGCCAAAATTTTCTGGAACAGGTCGGTCGGCATCAGGCCGGAGCAGGAGAAGCTGAGCAGAATGCCGCCTGGATTCAGCAACTGCAGCGCCAGCATGTTGATGTCTTTGTAGCCGCGGCAGGCGCTGGCCAACTGATTCTTGTTCTCGACGAACTTAGGCGGATCCATGATGATCAGATCGAATTTTTCGCCTTGAGCGCGGTAGTTGCGCAGCAGTTGGAACACGTCATCGCGAACGAACTCCGCCTTGCTCAGGTCCAGCTTGTTGAGCTCGACATTCTGTTTTGCGATGTCCAGCGCCGCCTGTGAGGTATCCACGCTGATCACTTGCTCGCAGCCGCCCATCAGAGCGGAAACGGCGAAGGCGCCGGTGTAGGAGAAGCAGTTCAGCACCCGGCGGCCGGCAGAGTAGTTCCGCGCCGCCAGGCGACTGTCGCGCTGGTCGAGGTAGAAACCGGTCTTGTGCCCTTGCTGAATGTCCACCAGCAGCTTCATGCCGTGCTCGGTAATAGGCAGCAGTTCCGGCGGCAGATCGCCCAGCACCGGGCCCTGCGCCAGCGGCAGGCCTTCTTTTTTACGCACCGCAACGTCGGAGCGATCGTAAATCGAACATTCCGGGTAGCAATGCTGCAGGGCGGAAAGCAGGGCCGGGCGCTGGTATTCGGCACCGGCGGACAGCAGCTGCAGCACCAGGTAATTCTGGAAGCGATCGATAGTGATGCCCGGCAGGCCGTCGGACTCGCCGGCGATCAGGCGGTATCCGTCCAGACCGTCACGCTGCGCGACCCAATCACGCCAGCTTTGCGCTTGCTGCAGGCGGCGAATGAAGAAATCGATGTTAATCTCTTCATCCTGTTGGAAAGTCCAGACGCGTGCGCGGATCTGCGACTCGGGCGAATAGGCGCCGCGCGCCAGCCACTTGCCCTGGCTGTCGAGGATATCGATGGTTTCACCGGAGAGGGCTTTACCCTCAACGCGTTGAACGGCGCCGGAGAACACCCAAGGGTGGCGACGGAGTAAGGACTTTTCACGTCCTTTGGCGAGATGTAAGCGCATGGTTAAACTACTTTTTATTCAATGGGTTAATTGGCGGTTTTGAAGAATTGCCAAAATAAGTTCGTCATCATAGCTGAATCTTACGGTGTTCACTACCGCGTTGGCTCGCATTGTATCGCGTTATCTCTGCTGACGTCACACCGTAGAGAGAGAAAGTGCAGCCTTCAAACTGAAGAAATGACAGCTTAAATAGGTGTATTATAGCGAGGTAGAGATGAACGCACGTCGATCAGCGTGTGAAGGCGCCTCGTTACCTGTAGGCGCCGATATTCGTCTGAGGCATTATGCTTTATAGGAAATAAGGCTGAATAGTAATGTTTTATTTTAATTAAGAGTGTTGCTGATTGTTTTTAAGATATGAATTGAAGGGAGTGCACCAGTGAGGATGTTTTTGTTTTTAATTTTTTTTATGACGACTAACACAGTATTAGCTAACGAGTGGGTTTTTCATGGTGATGAAAACACTATAAGTGATGGAGTATTAAAGATTTCGGTTCAGGCCGGGCATTATAAAATTTTATTTCCACCCACTGCGAACCCAAACTCAGGTGCTGTGTTGATTAACGGCGAGCGATTTTACGGCAACCGTTATTTTGGATTCGACGGCGAGCAAGCGGACAGAATGATTGATAGGTTATTAAAGGTAAAAAATGCTCAGGTTGAATATGATGATCGTTTTAAAACGAAAGTCGTTCGCAAGTTGGTTGATTTTTCTGATATTACATCATCCCTCGATAACTTGAAAAAAAATCATTGACGCCTCTCACATAATCGTCAATGGAGCAGATGGCTTTACTCGAAATAGGAATAGCGCTGCCGCTTGGTTGTCCGACGGTAAGTGTAACAACGACGGCATGTCGACGGTGCGCTTTCTTGTGAGCAAGCAGAGCCTATCATTCAATGGGGGTTGGGGATTGGTTTTTTTAATTAATTGATTGTTATCGTTTTATTGTCGTAGTAATTGACTTCAGACTGTCGTTTGCCTCACGGAGGAAAGCCTATCCTCCGGGCGACGGTTTGTAAGTTCTTTGTAAGTTTTTTGTGATTTTTAGGTTTTTTCGCATTGACAAAAATCTTAACTTAATCTGTTATTGAGCACCTGATATTTATTATTTAGATGTTAGGATTTTTCTTAAATGGCTAAAGAAAGAAGCTTATCGTTTGATTTTTTGAAAGGGTTGCTTATCTTGCTCGTCATTGTGGGACATGTATTGCCTGGCAGTGCTGATGTTGGTTTGCGTGGGGCAATATATTATTTCCATATGCCGCTTTTTCTAGGGGTGACGGGCTACTTTGTTCGGCGCTATTTTCTTGATGGCGGCGTGATTAGTGTGCTGAAAAAGTATCAGTGGCGAATGATAATTCCTTATGTGTTGGCATTCGTTGTTTACAGTGTTTATTCTCTTTACTTCTCAGAAGAAGTAGGCTTAAAGCAACTCATCGGTCTATTTCTCTACCCCTACTATCATCTTTGGTATATCCCAGCAGTGATCATATTTGTGCTATATACTATGGTCATTTACAAGAGTAATTTCTTACTCGGTTTCTTTCTGTTCACTTCCGCCATATTGTCTATTGTCTGGTACTGTTACGCCGACACGCTGGAAAACCAATATGCCTGGCTGAAATTCATTGGTGATAAGCGTTTCTATTATTACTACTCCTTCTTTTTATTAGGCTTCCTGGTGGGGGATAAGAATTTTTACGGTAATCCGCTGGCATTGTTCGCTATCGCGTTGGCCGTAGGTATATTAGGGTATTATGAACCGAGCGGGGCACTGCTGGATGCCGCCTCATGGTTTGCATTTAATGCTGCGCTGTTGTTGTTGATGCTGAGTTTGTGTAAGCGCCTGAAGCTAAGAATTGAGGGCTTAGTGGTCAAAATGGGGCAGGTATCTCTGCCTATTTATCTTTGGCATGTGTTACCCATTTTGCTTGTCGGAGCAATGGTCGATAAGGATTCGTCAGGTTTTTATCTCAGCGTAACGGCCATTATTTTCGCCCTGGTCATCATATTTATCCGCTTGCGTGGCAAAAGCAGATTTATCGACTCTTTCTTTTACGGGGAAAGGGCCAACTGGCTACCCGCCGAAAAATAGAACGTCTGTCCCGGCCGAGGGGACTCGGCCGTCTACTTTTTACGTAAGCCTCCATTAGACAAATTGTTGTCCTATGGCTCCCTGTCTCTTTATCTTTTGATTGAGTTTCTATACTCAATACATCCTTATTCTTTAGACAAGACAACAGGGGGCGATTATGTCACAAGTTTGCATTGCTGCGTATGTGTATGGCGTGGTGCAGGGGGTAGGGTTCCGCTATTCCACTCAGCGGCAGGCCGAGGCGTTGGGGGTGACCGGCTATGCGCGCAATCTCGATGACGGCAGCGTTCAGGTGGTGGCCTGCGGCACACAGGCGCAGGTGGATAAGCTGGTGGAGTGGTTGAAACAGGGCGGCCCGCGCAGCGCGCGCGTCGAACGCGTGCTGGTGGAGCCGCAGGGGGTGGCCGATTACGCCGGGTTTGGCATTCGCTACTGAATGCTCGCCTGCAGCGGCGCTGCGTGCTGAGCGGTCAGATGCATTTCACCGGTTTCGGCAAGCCGGCGATTTTGGTGGCTTGTTTGGCCGGCCCTTTCGGAAACAGGCGATACAGATAGCGGCTGTTGCCTTTTTCTTCGCCGTATTTCTGCGCCATGGCTTTGACCAGCATGCGAATAGCCGGCGAAGTATTGAATTCCTGATAGAAGTCGCGCACGAAGCGCACCACTTCCCAGTGTGCTTCGGTGAGCACGATCTCTTCCTGCGCGGCCAGCAGCGGCGCCAGGCCCTCATGCCAGTCGGCGCTGTTTTTCAGATAGCCCTGCGCGTCAGTGTCGATAACCTGACCTTCAAACTCCAACATACTGCCTCGATAACGGATAATTCGGAACGGCCGCCAGTTTAGCAAATTTTTTCGGCCGCAAAAAACAAAGCCCCGCCGTAGCGGGGCCTGGAAGGCATGCGTAACGCGCGATCAGTTGCTGCGGGCGAAGCCCAGAATGCTCAACAGGCTGATGAACATGTTGTAGAGCGACACGTACAGGCTAACGGTGGCGCGAATGTAGTTGGTCTCGCCGCCGTGAATGATGTTGCTGGTTTCCCACAGGATCGCGCCGGCGGAGAACAGGATGAACAGCGCGCTGATAGCCAGGTGCAGAGCAGGGATCTGCAGGAACAGGTTGGCGATCACCGCCACCAGCAGCACCACAAAACCGGCCATCATCATGCCGGACAGGAACGACATGTCTTTACGGGTGGTCAGCACATACGCCGAGCAGCAGAAGAACACCGCGGCGGTGCCGCCCAGCGCCAGCATGATCAGATCGCCCGCACCGGCGTTCAGGAACGAACTGAGGATCGGGCCGAGGGCGTATCCCATGAAACCGGTCAGCGCGAAAGCCGCCAGAATGCCCGCCGGGCTGTTGGCCAGTTTATGGGTCAGGAACATCAGGCCGTAGAAACCGACCAGCATCAGCAGCAAGCCTGGCGCAGGCAGACCCAACATCGTACTGGCGGTCGCGGTCAGGGCTGAGAAAGCCAGGGTCAGGGATAACAGGAAATAGGTGTTGCGCAGGACTTTATGCGTGCTGAGCAGCGAGTCGCGCGAAGAAGATGAGACGACAATGCGGTCCATAATGATGCTCTCTCTTATCAGGCCATCACAAAATAATCCCGATGATAGGCAGCGCAAGCGCTTGATTAAAGTTTGTTTACCAATCTTTACCCTTAGTTATCATTATGGCAACAACGGGGAAGGTGTTCGTTTGATCGCCGCTTGCTTTGCCTGCGGCGATTTTTCGCGCGGTTGAACGCGTTTGGGCTTTACAAGCGAATAAGGTCTGTTTATAGTGCGCGTCGTTGCGGAGGGGTGGCCGAGTGGCTGAAGGCAACGGTCTTGAAAACCGTCGACGGGAAACCGTTCCAGAGTTCGAATCTCTGCTCCTCCGCCATACATTCTGACCCCGTGCTCTCTGAGCACGGGGTTTTTTGCTTTTGCGTGCGGATAAACCGGGGCGCTTCTGCAGGAAACGCGATCGGCTATTGATAAGGGCCATGCGTCGGTGAGATTATGCACCCATCAAGGTCGGCCGCTCGGATGCCTGCTGTTGCCAGGCGTTACCGGTGCGACAAGCAACGCCGCCTTATCAATTTCGCTTAATGCTCTTATGGAGACAGAGATGAACTGGTATCAAGTCGCCTTATGGACGATGATCTTTTTGAAGTCCGGCGCTTTTCTGGTGTTCGTATGGTGGTGGATGTTCAAACGCGCGACCAAACCTTATGTCCGCCCGCAAGACGTCGTGGTGGATGATACGCCGTACGATGAGAACCTCACCATGGAAGAGGTGATGAAAAACCATGGCATCGTCCGCACGGATATGTCGGTAAAATAATCCTCCCGCCTCCCCAACCGCTATCTGGGGCGTGTTTGCCAAGAGCACGCCCCCTTGTGTTTCTTCGCTGTCGCTTTATGGCATTCTGCTTTCACGTTAACGGCATAACGTGACCGGGAAAAGCACGCCATGAACGATGTACGCATCCTGTCGAACTTTACGCATCGAAAAAACGCCGTTCTTAATGCCGAGAGAGATCATGGGGATTTCTTTGGTCAACTCATCCGGCGCGTTATCGTCGGGGGCTTTGCTGATTTCTCGGTGGGTGGTCATGTAAAATCCGTGATCCAACCTCTTTATATCAAAGTTTATTTTCCTATCCAGGCTGTAGGTTTTTCCTCCCACGCTAATGTCCCCACGTTGAACGATCATGGCGCGATGCTCGTCATAGATGAATAAACTGCCCGTCACTTTTAGTTCCAGGTCATCGCCTGAAGCTAATCGTTTTTTTGTGATCGTATCGGCTTGGCAATTCATATGTACAGGTGCGGCGGGTGTTAAAACGCGAAGCAGGACAATGAAGAGAATCACTGCCAAAAATCCGATAATCAGTGTTTTTGGGTTGCGCAATGCGGCCATTTATTTTCCATTGAGAATTTTGTAGGTAACACACTGGGTGTATCGATCTTGCGAGCCGAGATAACACACTCCGAGGAAGGTGTTATAAATCAACGTATGTTTTTCGGAGGAAAAATAGATATCCGCCTTATTGGCTAGACAATCCACACCGCTGCCTTCTAATGCCTGGTTGACCATGCGTTTTTCCAGTTCGTCATCAATATGTTTATCTGCATCCAGAGAATATAGGGTGCAATTTTCTTTTTTTCCTAACGCAACTAAATTCTCCCGAGGTTGATCAGCCGGTTCGATAGGATAAAGCGTCGCTGCGATCAATAGAGGAATAAATACGCAGCAGACAGTGGCAACAGCGCTAACCTTTACCTTTTTCTGCGGCGGCACGTTGTGTGGTTCGGCAACAGGAGCCAGGGACGAAAGCGACTCTGAAGCATAAGAAGGCGGCGTTTCGCTGACGGTTACCTGCGGTGGCGGATAAATTTCAATCATAGCGGTGAAACAAAAACCGACTTTTGCCAGGGTCTTTATTGGGGAGGTTTCTCTGCCCAGAAGTTTGAATGCTTTCCTTATTTCACTGACGGCCACATTTAGACTGATCGATGAGCCTGAAAAACCATACTCTTCCCATACCTTTTTTATCAACATCTCGCGTTTCAATGGGATATTGGGATGAGTCAGCATTTCAATTAGCAGGCGCGAAGCCGGGTTGGATATCCGTATCGATGACTCATCATTATCAATGAGTTGGAGACGACACGCGTTTGCGTCATAGATGACGCAGAGGTCGATAATATATTTCATGTGTTCAGGTTTTTATAATGATATAGGCTTCCAGTTCACGGCTAGTATTTAGTGAAACTTCGGGTAGGTCAAGGTTCTGGGCGGGAAACATAAATAATTAAGGGCATTTTTTTATTTTGTCGGCGAACGGAAAACGCAGTTCGTTGCCGTTTTTTATGTCATTTTTGGTGTTAAATTCTAAAAAAGTTAGCTTTCATAGATTATAATAATTAAAGTTTAGGTTAATAAAAATAATGTTCCTGCCGTTAATGATTTGATGCAGAATTATCTTAGTGTTTACGGCGCTTGTTTATGTGCCAATCGCTTATTGTTTGCTCCCGAACGGCAATGTGAGTTTTCCAAGAAAAAGACAGGTATTTAGTGCAAGGTATCGACGTTGTCTTTGACCATGGATGGAGGAAGTATGCTCAGTATCGGTATCGTATCTGAAAACATTTTCTTCAGAGAGGCGATAAAAAGAATATTGATGCCAAGGATTTTTCATAAAGATCACGTTATTGCCTACTATGACGATCTGCCTTTGGCTATGGGGCGAAATTGCCACGATATTCTGATCGTCGATGATGCGGTAAAAAGCATGTTGCGTTTCAGTATGGCTGTGGCGTTATTGGCTGCTATTCATGGTGTAAAGATTTTTCTGACGACGGAAGAGAAGCGCCGTCTGTTATTTCGCTCTGTCTCGCATGATATCGTCGTGCTCGATAAAAAAGGCAGTGTCCCCGGCATCAGTAAAGAGTTGTCTTTTCTGATGGATAATATCTCGCAGCATCCTGCATTGAATGGAAGCGTTGAGAGAGGAGTGGGCCGCCATACGAAAAGTTGTCTGACGGAAAGTGAAGTGGAAACACTCCATTTGCTTTCCTTCGGCTATACGGTGACTCAGGTTTCCAAGATTCTTGATAAAAGCGTAAAAACGGTCAGTACGCAGAAATGCAGTGCATTACGCAAAATGGGATTGAAGAATCGGGTGCACAACTTACTGGAAATATCATCCGGTTTCTCGGAGGCTTCCTAGATATTCGTTATTTTCATCGTTTCTATTGTCGGGTGATTAATAACGTCATTGCTTGATTTTATAAAAACAGGAATGTGTTCATCCTTTTGCCTCTGTATTACGGGGAGGGATTGTTTTATCCCGCCGGCAGCGGCTGATTTTTATTTATTCTCTTAAACCAAACTGTTATGGAGTTTTATCTCATGATGAAGAAGATGTTTTCTGTTGCAATCATGGCGGCTGCGGTCGCTGCCCCTACGGCTTTTGCTGAAGACAATTCCGCCGGTGGCATCATTAACTTTACCGGCGCCATTACCGACACCACCTGTACGATTAACGGCGGAAAAAGCGCGGATTTCACCGTTGCGCTGAGCCCGATCTCGGTGACCGACGCGGGTAACACCGTTGGACCAATCACCAAGAACAAGAAGTCCTTCTCGCTGACCTTCTCCGGCTGTTCGCCGGCGGCCGGCACTGCAGGCACCCCGCTGAAAATCTACTTCTCCTCCGCGGATAACATCTCCACCGACGGCAAATATTTGCTGAACAATTCGGTCAACGAGAACGACGCTTCCGTCGCGAAGAACGTGGGCTTCTCTCTGGCTGAAACCGGTTCTTCCACCCCGATCCAGCTGAACGTGCCTTATGTCACCGACATCATGGGCGATAAAGCGGCGCCGGATTCAGAAACCCTGACGCTGGACGCGTACTACTACAAAACCAACGCCGAAGCGGCAAAAGTGGGCGCTCTGAGCTCCAACGTGACTTACACCATTTCTTACCTGTAATCGCGCTGAAAGCCAGGCCCTTGATGGGCCTGGCCACCCGGGGGAACGATGAAAAAATATATGATGATAGCGGCGCTGTTGCTCGGTTCCGTTGGCGCGCAGGCCAATGTGGTGGTTAACGGTACGCGGGTGATCTACCCGGCAAACAACAAGGATGTGATTGTCCAGCTGCTAAATAACGGTGCCGATCCCTCACTGGTTCAGGCCTGGATCGACGACGGCGACATCAATTCCACCCCGGAAACCGCCAACGTACCGTTTTTGCTATCGCCACCGGTGGTGAAAGTGAACGGCAACAGCGGGCAGCAGCTGCGCATTCAGAAAATCGGCGCCGCGTTGGCGGCGGATCGCGAATCGGTGTTCTATCTCAACGTGCTGGATATCCCGCCGACGCCGGAAAACCTGCAGGGTACCAATACGCTGCAGTTGGCGATCAAATCGCGCATCAAGCTGTTCTACCGCCCGCAGGCCTTAACCCGCGGCGTAGAAAACGCGTTGGAAACACTGACGCTGCAAGCCAATGGCAAGGGATTCAACGTCATCAACAACAGCCCGTATTTCATCACGGTAGCGAATATCGGCCAGGGTGAGGACAAGCATCTGCTGGTTGATTCGCTGATGGTTGCGCCGTTTTCCACCCAGTTTGCTGCCAGCAAACGATCGGTCAGTAAGAACGCGCGTTATGACCTGATGTATATCGACGATCTGGGGGCTTACAAGTCTAAAGCCATCACCGCACACTAACCTGAAAGAACAACAATGAAGCTGAATAAAAAAGTCCTCTCGCTGCTGACCGCCTCTTCATTCTTGTTGCCGGATACGGCCTGGGCGGTGACGTTCGATACTTCGCTGTTGGCCGGCGAATCGCGCGATTCCGATCTTTCGCGTTTTTACCTCAACAATGACATGCCTGCCGGCCGGCAGGAGATCGATGTGTATGTCAATCATGACTGGAAAGGGCGCTACGCGCTGCTGTTTGGCACGCAACGCGACGATATTCAAATTGGCTACCAGGATGCGCAGCGGTTGGGCATCGATCTGAGTCAATTGCCGACACCTCAGGCGCCCCAGACGACGCTGTCGATCGCCTCGCTGGTACAGGGCGGGCGGTTCGATATGGACGTCGGCGCGCTGAGCCTGCGGTTGACGGTACCGCAGGCGCGGATCAACCGATCGGAAGCAGGATACGTGGATCCGGCTTTCTGGAATCGTGGCATCTCCGCGTTGACGCTGGCCTACAACGCGACCTACTACCACGCCGAGGCGCGCGGCGAAGGCAATCGCAGCAACAATGACGATTTTTATACCGGGCTGGAATCCGGGATCAATCTGGCCGGCTGGCAATTTCGCGACAGCAGCAGCTTTCGCCACGGCAGCGGGCGGGGGAGCCATTGGCAAAACAACACGCGTTATCTGCAGCGCGGCTTCGCCGACATCAAATCCAACCTGACCGCCGGTGATTTTTATTCGCCGGGGGAGCTGTTCGACTCGGTACGCATTCGCGGGGTGGCGCTGGCGTCGGATATCAGCATGCGGCCCAACTCGCAGCAGGGTTTTTCACCGATCGTGCGTGGCGTGGCGCAATCCAACGCCCTGGTGAAAGTGGTGCAGAACGGCAACGTGATCTACCAGGAAAACGTGCCGCCGGGCGCCTTTACCCTCGACAGCATTCAGCCGACCGGTTCGGCGGGCGATCTGTGGGTGACGGTCAAAGAGGCTGACGGGCGCGAGCAGTCGTTCAGCGTGCCGTTTTCAGCCGTACCTAACATGTTGAAACAGGGTGTCAGCCAATACAGCGTACTGGCCGGCAAGGTAAACGAAAACAATACCGATTACGACCCCGGCTTTGTACAGGGCACCCTGCAGTACGGTTTCAACAATCTGGTAACGGGTTATGCCGGCAGCATTTTGAGCGACGATTATCAGGCCTGGCTGCTCGGCAGCGGCTGGAACCTGCCGATAGGGGCAGTGTCCATTGACCTGACGCATGCCGATACTCGCCTGAAAAACCGCCGTGAAAGCGGGCAGAGCTTCCGTATCGCCTACAGTAAATTTCTCGATGTCACCGCGACCAACTTCACGCTGGCTGCCTATCGCTACTCCACCCGCGGTTACTACAGCTTTACCGACGCCATTTACTCCAATGACGGCTATCGCCAGCTGGAGCGTCAGGTTGATCGCTGGCGCGACGAGGAGGGCGTGTCCGAACTGGATATGAACACCTGGGATGCGCTGCGTTCGGCTCGGCCGAAAAATACCTTTACGCTCAACCTGAACCAGCGTCTTAACGAAGGGTGGGGCACGCTGTTCTTCTCCGGCTCCCAGCGTGATTACTGGACGGCCAATGCGAAAAGCCGCGAATACCAACTGGGGTACTCCAACAATCTGGGGCGCGTCAGCTACTCCGTTTCCGCCAGCCGGGTGCGCAACAGCCAGCGTGAGGAAGAGACGCGCTATTACCTGTCGTTCAGCTTACCGCTGTCGGTGTTCGATAATAACGCCTACCTCAGCACCGGTCTGTCTGCGACGGACTCTCACTATCAGCAAAGCACGGTCAGCCTGAGCGGCAATGCGCTGGAATCCAACCGCCTGAGCTACTCGCTGAGCGGCAGCAATCGCAGCGGCGGCGACAATATGGCCAGCGTCAATGCGGCCTATCGCGCGCGCGCCTCGACGCTGGGCGTCTCCTACAGCGAAGGCGATGATTATCGTCAGAGCGGCCTCAGCGCGCGCGGCAGCCTGGTGGCGATCCCCTGGCATCTGCTGGCGTCGAACGAGATCGGCAACACCATGACGGTGGTCGAGGCGCCGCAGGCCGAAGGGCTGATGGTCAACGGCGACGAAAGCATCGTGACCAATGCGCAGGGGTTGGCGCTGGTGCCTTACGCCACGCCGTACCGGCAAAACTCGGTCACGCTATCGGATACCGGCCACAGCCGCGGGGCGGAAATCAGCGGCAACGTCGCCAACCATGTGCCTTATTACGGCGCGGTCAGCTACCTGAAATTCGAGACCGACCAACGCCGGCCATTCCAGCTGCGGGCGCTGCGCGCCGATGGTGCACCGCTGCCGTTCGGCGCCGAAGTGATGGATGAAAACGCTCGGTCGGTAGGTTTTGTCGGCCAGGCCAGCGTGTTGTACCTGCGCGCTGACCAGCCGCCAACGGCGTTGACGGTGCAATTGCGCGACGGCAGTTGCCGCATCGCCAAACCGACTCTGGCGCTGGATGCGTCGCCCGGCGTTTGCCGCTAATACAGGATAACCGAATCTATGATCAGGCTGATTTTTTTGCTGCTGCTGTCCGGGCTGTTCAGCGGCTATAGCCATGCTTCCTGCTATGGCAAAGGAGCGGAGTTTGCGCCCCCGATTTTTGTTGATCTCTCCGATAAGCTGAGCGCCAATATGCCGGTCTGGGAGGCACAATATAATACCCAGTACACCGGCACATTTAACTGCAGCAAGTCCAAAAGCAACTTTTCCTACACCATCAAGCTTTCGCCGAAAGATTCGCAGGCCGCGATTTTCGGTTTTAACAACGGTCAACAGTGGATCCGGGCGGAAATCACCAACAAGATAAGCGACAGAACGTTGAGGGGGCGCGGGGAACACTCCGCGTCAGAGTTAAACTCGCCGATGACCATTCGTTATTCGCTGGTGCAAAAACCCAAGGATGGGCGGGTGGTGCCTGGCGATACCTTGATGCTCGATGACGTTTTACTGGTGAGCGATGTGACCGGCATCGGCATTCTGGAATTGCCGTTCTGGCTGTTGGAGCAAGTGGGGAAATTGCTCACCTGGTTGCTTACCGGCAACTGGCCTTATGACGATCGCGACATGTACGGCCAGCCGATGAACATCAAATACGCGCCGAAAACCACCACCTGTCGTTTCGACAACGCCGGCCTGACGGTCAGGTTGCCCAAAATGGGCATGGCGCAGGTGCTGAATAACAATCAACCCGGCTACACGCCGTTCTCGCTGAACATCAGCTGCCAGAACATGCAGCAGGAAGGCATCGCCGATCGCGCCGTTGAGATGTTCCTGTCCAGCAATAACCTGCTGGCCTCCGACGCCAGCGTGTTGACCAATGCCAATGCGGGCGGCGCGCAAGGAGTGGGGCTGCGCCTGGTCAAGCGCGACATGCCGAGCTCGCCGGTGGTATTGTCGCCTTCCAACGTCGATCGCGGCAGCGCCACCTCACTGTTTCATGTCGCCGCCGGCGGCAGCCTGAACAGTCACTTCATCATCGGCATGGGCGCTTATTATTACCCTTATCAGCGCGACGGCGTGACGCAGGGGGAAATCAACACCTCGGCCACGTTGAACATCATCTATCCCTGAGAGGCCCGGGAGAACCGGTGCGCAACCTGTTTCGCTCACCGGTGTTCCGTCGGGTGTTCGAAAATATGCGCGCCGGCGCCCTGTTGGCCCAAAATATCGTTTGGGTTGCGCAGCGGGCAGTCGGCGAGCGACAGGCAGCCGCAGCCGATGCAGCTGTCGAGATGGTCGCGCAGCACCGTTAGCCGTTGAATACGTTCATCCAGCGTTTTGCGCCAGGCGGAGGACAAAAGCCCCCATTGTTCTGAGGTCAGTTTGCTGCCGCTGGGAAAGCGGCCCAGCGTGGCGCGGATCTCCTCCAGTGGAATGCCCGCGCTTTGCGCGATCTTGATCACCGCGATGTAGCGCAACACCACCGGCGTGTAGCGGCGCTGGTTACCGGCGTTGCGCATTGCCTGAATCAGCCCCTTGCTTTCGTAAAAGTGCAACGCGGATACCGCCACGCCGCTGCGCTTCGCCACTTCTCCAACGGTCAATAGCCGATAGGTGTTAATCGGTTCATTTCTTGCCATTCCACGTTCCTCAGCTTGACCTCAAGTTAACCTGAGGTTTTATAGTGCAGCCAGCCGGGCTTGGCAACCGGCATCTCTCGTCACCTGCCTGCGCTGCGTCGGGGGAAGGATGGCTTTGGCTGTAAAATCAGGAAGAAACCGTTACATGATGAAACGATACCTCATTATTGCCGCGCTGCTGGCGGCGCTCGCCGTCGCTGCGGTCGCGATGCGATCCACCGCGCGGCAAAGCGAAGGCGCGCCGGCCTATCCGCCGGTGAAAGTGGCGCTGGCGCCCGCACTGCGTGAACAGGCGGCGCGCAGTTACGCCGGCGTGGGCGAGCTGGAGGCGGCCAGCCAGGTGGAAGTGGCGGCAGAGACCAGCGGCCGCATCACGCGCATCCTGTTCGAATCCGGCCAAACGGTGCGGCAGGGGCAACTGCTGGTGCAGCTCAACGATGCGGTCGAGCAGGCTGAGCTGGTGCGCCTGCAGGCGCAATTGCGCAATGCCGATCTGCTGTTGGCGCGCATGCGCAAGCTGATGAACCTCAACGCCACCGCGCGACAACAGCTGGACGATGCGCTGGCCGAACGGGATATGGCGTTCGGGGCGGTGCAGGAAACGCAGGCCAAAATCGCACAAAAGGCGATCCGCGCGCCGTTCTCAGGCACCATCGGCATTCGTCGCGTGCATGAAGGGCAATACCTCAACGCCGCCGAGGCGGTGGCGAACCTGGTGGACGCCGATACGCTGCGCGTCAACTTCTCGCTGGACGAACAAAGCAGCGCCGGGCTGGCGTTGGGGCAGGCGGTGTCGGTGCAGGTCGGGGCCTATCCCGAGCGCGCTTTCCCCGCCGCCATTACCGCTATCGACCCGATGATCGGCAAATCCCGCACCGTGCAGGTGCAGGCGACGTTGGCCAACCGTCAAGGATTGCTGAAAGCCGGTATGTACGCGGGCATTCGCGTCACGCAGCAGCAGCGCGTGGCGGTGCTGACGGTGCCGGAAACGGCGCTGACCTATACGGCGTACGGCGATACCGTGTTTCTGGCCCAGCAGGGTGAAAAGGGCATGACGGTCAAGCGCGTCTCAGTCACCGTGGGTGAGCGCAACGACGGGCGCGTCGAGATCGTCAGCGGTCTGCAGGAAGGCGACCGGGTGGTGACTTCGGGCCAGCTCAAGCTGAGCGACGGCACGGCGGCCGAGCCGGTGGCGCAGGATACTCTGAACGCCGCCCAGGCCGGTTCCTGAGGAGAGGCTGATGACATTTACCGATCTGTTCGTGCGCCGGCCGGTGCTGGCGCTGGTGGTCAGCACCCTGATCCTGCTGTTCGGTGCGCTGGCGCTCAGCAAACTGCCGATCCGCCAATACCCGCTGCTGGAAAACTCTACCATCACCATCAGCACCGACTATCCCGGCGCGTCGTCCGAGCTGATGCAGGGCTTTGTTACGCAGCCGATCGCCCAGGCAGTGTCCTCCGTCGAGGGCGTTGACTACCTTTCTTCCTCCTCGGTGCAGGGGCGCAGCGTGGTGACGGTGCGCATGGCGCTGAACCGCGACTCCACCCAGGCGCTGACCGAAGTGATGGCCAAGGTCAACCAGGTGCGCTATAAGCTGCCGGAACAGGCTTACGATCCGGTGATTGAGCGCTCAGCCGGTGAAGCCACCGCTGTGGCCTATGTCGGTTTTTCCAGTAAAACGCTGTCCACGCCGGCGCTGAGCGAATACCTGACGCGGGTGGTGGAACCGATGTTCACCACCATCGACGGCGTCGCCAAGGTTGAAGTGTTCGGCGGGCAAAAAATGGCGATGCGCCTGTGGCTGGACAGCGATCGGCTGGCCGGCCGCGGTCTGACCGCTGCCGATGTGGCCGATGCGGTGCGGCGCAACAACTACCAGGCGGCGCCGGGCAAGGTGAAAGGGCAGTATGTGGTTGCCAACGTGCGGGTGAATACCGATCTCACCAGCGTAGAGGAGTTTCGCAATCTGGTGGTGCGCAACGACGGCAACGGTCTGGTGCGCCTGAAAGACGTCGGCACCGTGGAGCTGGGCGCCGCAGCCACGGAAACCAGCGCCTTGATGGATGGCGAACCGGCGGTGTTCCTCGGCGTCTTCCCTACGCCGACCGGCAACCCGCTGGTGATCGTTGACGGCATTCGCCACCTGATGCCGGCGATCGACAAGATGCAGCCGCCGGGCGTGAAGATGGCGCTGGCGTTCGAAACCGCGCGCTTTATTCAGGCCTCGATCGATGAAGTGGTGCATACCCTACTCGAAGCGCTGGCGATCGTTGTGGCGGTGATCTACCTGTGTCTGGGGTCGCTGCGCACCGTGTTGATCCCGGTGGTGACCATTCCGCTGTCGATACTTGGCGCTGCCGGGCTGATGTTGGCCTTTGGCTTCAGCGTCAATTTGCTGACGCTGCTGGCGATGGTCCTGGCGATCGGTTTGGTGGTGGACGACGCCATCGTGGTGGTGGAGAACGTGCATCGCCATATCGAAGAGGGGAAAACGCCGCTGGCGGCGGCGATGATCGGCGCACGCGAGGTGGCCGGGCCAGTGATCGCCATGACTCTGACGCTGGCCGCGGTCTATGCGCCGATCGGCCTGATGGGCGGGCTGACCGGCGCGCTGTTTCGCGAATTCGCACTGACGCTGGCCGGGGCGGTAGTGGTGTCCGGCGTGGTGGCGCTGACGCTGTCGCCGGTGATGAGCTCGCTCCTGCTGCCGGCCAAACAGAGCGAAGGGCGCGTGGCGCACGCCGCCGAGTGGTTCTTCGGCGGCCTGACGCGGCGCTATGCGCGCGCGCTGGATTTCTCGCTGCATCACCGTTGGGTGACCGGCACGCTGGCGTTGCTGGTGATGATCAGTCTGCCGCTATTGTACCTGATGCCGCAGCGCGAGCTGGCGCCGACCGAGGATCAGGCCATTGTACTGACCGCCATCAAGGCGCCGCAGCACGCCAACCTGAACTATGTCGAACGCTTTGCCTACAAGCTGGATGAGGTTTACAACCGCATGCCGGAAACCGAAAGCCGCTGGATCATCAACGGCAGCGACGGCACGGCGTCCGGTATCGGCGGCATCAACCTGACGCTGTGGCAGGCGCGCCAGCGCTCGGCGTCGGCGGTGCAGGCCGATCTGCAACGGGCGGTGAACGATGTTGAAGGCACCAGCATTTTCGCCTTCCAGCTGCCCGCCTTGCCAGGCTCCACCGGGGGGCTGCCGGTGCAAATGGTGCTGCGTACGCCGCAGGACTACCCGCAGCTGTACCGCACCCTGGAGGAGGTGAAGCAGAACGCCAGAAACAGCGGCCTGTTTATGGTGGTGGACAGCGATTTGGACTACAACAACCCGCTGGCGGAGGTGCGCATCGATCGCGCCAAGGCCAACAGTCTGGGGATACGCATGAGCGACATCGGTGAATCGTTGGCGGTGCTGGTGGGAGAGAACTACCTCAACCGCTTCGGCATGGACGGGCGCGCTTATGACGTCATCCCGCAAAGCCTGCGCGAACAACGGCTGACGCCGCAGGCGCTGGCGCGGCAATATGTCCGCACCCAGGACAATACGCTGGTGCCGCTCTCCACCGTGGTATCGGTGGCCGTTAAGGTCGAACCGAACAAGCTGACCCAGTTCAACCAGCAGAACGCCGCCACCTTGCAGGCCATTCCCGCGCCCGGCGTTTCGATGGGCGAAGCGGTGGCTTTCCTCGAACGGCAGGCCAATGCGCTGCCGGCCGAATTTAGCCACGACTGGCAGGGGGATTCGCGCCAATACACCCAAGAGGGCAGCGCGCTGGCGTTCGCGTTCCTGGCGGCCTTGGTGATCATTTACCTGGTGCTGGCGGCGCAGTACGAGAGCCTGAAAGATCCGCTGATTATCCTCATCACCGTGCCGCTGTCGATCTGCGGCGCCTTGCTGCCGCTGGCGCTGGGCTACGCGACGATGAATATCTACACCCAGGTCGGGCTGGTGACCCTGATCGGGCTCATCAGCAAGCACGGCATTCTGATGGTGGAGTTCGCCAATGAGCTGCAGATGCATCAGGGGCTGACGCGGCGCGGCGCGATTTTGCAGGCGGCGCAAATTCGTCTGCGGCCGGTGCTGATGACCACCGGGGCGATGGTGTTCGGTTTGATCCCGCTGCTGTTCGCCAGCGGCGCCGGGGCTGCCAGCCGCTTCGGCCTGGGGCTGGTGATCGTCTCCGGCATGCTGGTGGGCACGCTGTTTACCCTGTTTGTGTTGCCGACGGTGTATACGCTGTTGGCGCGCGATCACGCGGTAGCCTCACCCCGTCAGCGTGAGTTGGCCGCCGCGCAAAAGGCGCTGACGGAATAATCCGCCGGCGCCCGCGTGAAAAATAAACCCGCTTCGGCGGGTTTTTTTGTCAGTTTTTGCAGCCCATCAACTCCGGCAGGACGCCGGGTTTGCTCTTCAGCGAAGCCTGCACGTCGTCCGGCAGACCGGCCCAGATGATCAGGCCGGTGCGTTTCTCGATCTCGTCCACCGTCACGCGGAATTGGCAGAAATCGGCGCCCTTCGGCGTGTTCTGATCGAACAGGAAAGCGGCATAGTGGTTCACCGCCGGGCTGTTGTTGATGAAAATCACCTTCCAGTAGGCGCTGGGGATGGTGTGCGCTTTCTGGGTGCCCGGCAGTTTGCCCATATCGCGTTCATACAGCGGCCCGGTCACGGTATAGACCGACGAGATATCGGCGCGATCGATCAGCTTGCGTTCCTGATCTTCCAGCCGCGCCCAGGCGCCCTGGTTAAGATCGGACTTTTGCGGCGTGATGTTGGACAGGTAATTCAGCGATTCCCAGTCGGAGACGCCCGCCAGCGAGGCCAGCGGCGCCTGATGACCGCGATCGACCTTCAGCGCCGCGTTGGCGCCAGTGTAATCGGCGGGCGCCAACGTGTCCGCCGGGTTGAGCGCCGGATCGGTTTTCCAGTTG
The DNA here is from genome assembly GCF_048684565.1 of Serratia sp. BNK-33-b. Taxonomy (NCBI): domain Bacteria; kingdom Pseudomonadati; phylum Pseudomonadota; class Gammaproteobacteria; order Enterobacterales; family Yersiniaceae; genus Serratia; species Serratia sp. BNK-33-b. Next base: position 3,033,066 of record NZ_JBLQTZ010000001.1, on the reverse strand, counting down.
CGCGTCTTGCCGCTGGCCGGTGTGTCTTTGGTGATGTGATAAGCCACCCAGTTGGCGAACTTGGTGGTGCTGTTGTTGTTCAACGTATAAGCATGACGCACGATAGACACGTTGCTGCTGCCGCCGGTCGGGCAGCCGACCGCGCAGTTGTCGATGGATTCGAGCGTGTCGGCCGACGCCTGTGCGGCGAACAGCAGGGCGGCCAGGGCCAACATCTTGTTGTTAAAGCGCATATTCATATCCTCAATAAGTTAAAAAAAGTACTGTATATATTTACAGTAAATTAAACTTATCGCAGTGAAACGAATACAACAATGCAACATATTCATGTTGTGAATGTGTCAGTCATGGTACAGCCACGCCGCACGTGAAATGCGGCGGAAATAAAAACGGCGTCCAACAGACGCCGTTTCAAAGGGGGGATTATTCCAGCAGGTCGTTGACCGTGCGGCGAACGTAATGCGTCATCTGCGCCAGATCGTCCGGTGATACCGGGCCGCCGCCGGCGCGCACCACCTGCTGTTCGATCTGGGCGATTTCCTGCTCGACCTTGTTGGCGATCTGCACTTTGACTATCTTGTCCACCGAAGACAGCAGCACCTTCAAGACGACTTTCAGCGCGATGTTTTCGCAGAACGAGTCGTAGTGATGAACCGGCGGCGGCGGGGCCGGAGCCGGCTCGGGCGCGCGCGGAGCCAGAGCCTTGAAGCTGTCTACATTTTCAATAATAAGATCCATGTCTCTTATTAGTTCATCAAAATCTTTAGACACTGACTTATTCCCTTCGCTGTGCGCAAAAAACAGAACGCCCGTCCTCAGGCTGAAAGCGGATGAGCGACGGGCAGAACGAATTCGGGCCTGGCCTTCAGACGCTGAATGGCCGGGGGAGGGGCATTCTAACCTTGCGGCGGGTCGGCAACAAGATGGGGCCGTGCGAATGCGCGGCCCTTTGGATCACGAGGCTGGAGGGCGCTTAACTTTTCAGCTTGGCGGTGATTTTGGCCACGTGTTCGCCCTGATAACGGGCAATGGTCAGCTCTTCGTTGCTCGGCTGCCGCGAGCCGTCGGCGCCGGCGATGGTGGTGGCGCCATACGGGGTGCCGCCGCGCACCTGTGAAACGTCAAACAGCTCCTGCGTCGCATAGCCGATCGGCACGATGATGAAACCGTGGTGCGCCAGCGTGGTCCAGGTCGAACTGATGGTCTGTTCCTGGCCACCGCCGGTGCCGGTGGAGGAGAAGACGCTGCCTACCTTGCCGTACAGCGCGCCGGAAGCCCACAGGCCGCCGGTCTGATCGAGGAAGGTGCGCATTTGCCCGGCCATATTGCCGAAGCGGGTCGGCGTACCGAAGATGATGCCGTCATAGTCCGCCAGCTCTTGCGGGGTGGCGACCGGCGCCTGTTGATGTTGTTTGCCCCCGGCCTTGGCGAAGGCCTCCGGCGTCATGGTTTCCGGCACGCGTTTAATCGTCACGTCCACGTTATCGACCCGATTCGCCCCTTCGGCCACCGCCTGCGCCAGGCGTTCGATGTGGCCGTACATTGAGTAATAAAGCACCAACAGTTTCGTCATGTTCCGTACTCCCGCTCAGATGATTAACAAAAACCCCTGATAAGCATAGAAGCGAATGGCGAACTTGGCGTTACGGCGTTACTTGATGCCGGCGATCGCCAGCAGGGCGCCAAAGGCGATCAGCAGCCCGCCAAAGGTGCGGTCGATGCCGCGGCGCAAACGCAAAAAGCGCGCATTGACGCCCGGTGCGGAAAATAGCAGCGCGACGGCGGCAAACCAGAAGATATGGACGGCGGCGATAAAAAGACCATAGCCGATTTGCACGCCGAGCGGGGTGTGCGGAGAAACCACCTGCATGAACAGGCTGACGATGAAGATGGTGGTTTTCGGGTTTAACGCGTTGGTGAAAAAACCGGTTTTCAAGGCGGCGAAATCGCTGATGGCGGCCGGCGCTGTGCTGGGGACTGCGTCATGATGCGCCGCGTTGCGCAGCAGCGTAACGCCGAGGTAGATCAGGTAGGCGGCGCCGATGGCTTTAAGCAGGTTAAACAACCAGGGCGACTGTTGAATCAACACGCCGACGCCAATCAGCGTATAGCTGACATGGACCAGCACCCCGGCGCCAATGCCGCAGGCGGTCAAGACGCCGGCGCGGCGCGAAAGCAACAGGCTATTGCGCGAGACCATGGCAAAGTCCGGCCCCGGGCTTATCACGGCGAGTAAAGTAATGGTGACGACAGCGATGAGTTCAGTCATAGTTATCCTTGCGGTGTTTATCAATAGAGTGACTGATTTATAAGAGTAATTTTTCTCGGTGACAAACGATGAATAGTGACAATATCGGTGAGAAAAACTCACGCAAAACCGGCAGGCCGTTGCCGTTGGGCGGGCTGCGCTGCTTCGAGGCCGCCGCGCGATTGGAAAGTTTTACGCAGGCGGCGCAGGGGCTGAATTTGACGCATGGCGCCGTCAGCCGGGCGGTGCGGGCGCTGGAAGAGGAGCTGGGCGTGGCGCTGTTTGAGCGCCGCCATCGGCGGGTTCTGCTCACGGCGGCGGGGCGCAAGCTGTTTCAGGCGACGCAGCAGGCCTTCGGCATTCTGGATCATACCGCGCTGGAACTGCGTCAGCAGGCGCTCGACGCGCCGCTGGTCTTGTCCTGCGAACCGACCTTATTGATGCGTTGGCTGATCCCGCGTCTGCCGGCTTTTCAGCAGGCGCACCCGGATATCAACTTACAACTGGTGGCCGGTGGCGGGCCGTTTTCGTTCCATGACGGCATTACGGCGGCGATCAGGCGCAATGACTTCGATTGGGGAAAGCAGGTGCATAGCCTGGCGCTGTTCAGTGAAAAGGTTGGGCCGGTGTGCCAACCCGAGGCATTGGCAAGGATGACGAGCGCCGAGGGCAGCCTGCGGAGTTTGCGGCCCGGCACTAAACTGCTGCATTCTGCCACCCGACCGGATGCCTGGCGGCACTGGGCGCAGCAGCAGGGGATGACGTTGGCAGGGCATTCGGAGCAGCGCTTTGATCATTTCTATTTCAGCCTGCAGGCGGCGGTCGCCGGTCTTGGTATCGCGATCGGCCCGTGGTTGCAAGTGCGAGACGATCTGGCCGCCGGTTTGTTGAGTGCGCCGTTCGGTTTTACGCCCGACGGCAGCGGCTATTACCTGCTGTCGCCGCAGGCGATCGTGCCGGGCAGCGCGTTGGCCCGGCTGGCCGAGTGGCTAACGCTCACGGCAGGCGCCTGAGTTTTTGCGCCAACCGCTGTTCCTGCCAGCGGCTGAAGACGTTGCGCAGCAGCAGAGTGCGCACCGCCCGCATGACCAGCGCGAGGCTCATGCCGCCGATCGCCCACAGCGACCAGAGATAGTGCGGGTGGGTAAACCAATTGATGGCGAACAACATCACGCCAATCACGGCGAAACGCACCGCCATGCTCAGCAGTTTGCCTTCTGCCGCGACCTGGCGACGAAGGCGCTGTTCGTCAGGCGCCTCCTCCTCTATTGTCTGTTGCGGCTGTGCGTTGAGATCGCGGACCTGCACGCCCAGCGCGGCGGCGATCGCGGTCAAGGTTTCCAGGCTGGCCTGTTCGCCGTTTTCAATCCGCTGTACGGTGCGGGTGCTGAGGCCGGCGATGGTCGCCAACTGTTCCTGCGACCAGCCTTTCTCCAGACGTAACGGCCTGATGCGGTACTTTTGCATGATGCACTCCCGAGTTCGCTGTCACTGTCATCCAGTGTAGGAGGCGCGGGGGGGCGGCGCCACGACAGCGGCACGACAGCGACACGACATCCGCCGCCGGCGCGGGCCGGCGGGCAGTCAGAAGGCGACGTTGCGGATAAAGCGCAGCGGGAGGTCGCCGTGGTTGGCGTAAGCGTAACGTTGATCGCTGTTGAAGGTTTGCGCGGCGCCGGCGCTGAGCGTCAGCGTGCCTTGTTCCAGTTCCAATGTCAGGGTGCCGGCAATCACGTAGATCATTTCACTCCAGCCTTCGGCGTCCGGCGCCGAGTCATAGCGCTCACCCGGCATCAGCGTCCATTCCCACAGCTCGGCCCGTTGGCGCGCCGGCACGCTGGCGGCGAACAGCGCCTGGCTGCCCGGCTGTGCGCCTTGCCAGGCCAACTCGCCCACCAGATGGTTGCCGCGAGCCTCCGGTGCCTGAATCAGATCGGTAAAGGAAATCGCCAGGGCGGCGGCGATCTTGTCGAGTACCGCCAGGCTGACGTTGCGATCGCCGGCCTCGATGCCCGCCAGCATGCGGCGGCTGACGCCGGAAAGCTCGGCCAGCGCCATCTGGCTCAGGCCCGCCTGTTGGCGGTAGCCGCGCAGATTGCTGCTCAGGTACTGCAGCACTTTGGGGGGATCGGTTTTCGCGTTATGCGCCGTATTGCTCATCGCCGGACTTTATCTCATACTGGCAGGATCTGTGCATTATATTGCACTCAGCAGGAAGGGCAAGCCGGTGTCAGCAGCAAAAAAATCCTTTATTTCCGCCGTGGTTCCGCAGATCAGGCTGCCGGAAGCGGTGTTGATTTTCATCACGATGATCTGGGGCGGCACCTTTTTGGCGGTGCATCACGCGATGCAAGTCAGCGGGCCGTTCTTTTTTGTCGGCCTGCGTTTCGCCACCGCCACGCTGGCGTTGACGTTGTTTTCGCTGCGCGTGCTGCGCGGCCTGACCCTGTATGAACTGAAGGCGGGCGTCCTGATCGGGCTGGCGATCATGTTCGGCTACAGCATGCAAACCGTCGGTCTGCAGACGATTAGCAGCAGCCAATCGGCGTTCATCACCGCCATGTACGTGCCGATCGTGCCGCTGTTGCAATGGCTGGTGCTGGGGCGCTTCCCCGGCATCATGTCGTGGATCGGCATTCTGCTGGCCTTTACCGGCCTGATGCTGCTGGCGGCGCCGAGCAGCACCGACATGACGCTGAGCCTCGGCGAAATGCTGACGCTGGCCGGCACGCTGGGCATGGCGGCAGAGATCATCCTCATCGGCGCTTTCGCCGGCAAGGTGAATATCCGCCGCGTGACTATAGTACAGCTGGCGACCGCCTCGCTGGCCTCGTTTTTGATGATGGTGCCGACCGGCGAGTCGCCGCCGCCGTATTCGGATTACCTGCTGTACAGCGCCATAGGGTTGGGGCTGGCCAGCGCGTTGATTCAACTGACCATGAACTGGGCGCAGCGCAGCGTTTCACCCACGCGCGCTACGGTGATCTACGCCGGTGAACCGGTCTGGGCGGGCATCGTCGGGCGGCTCGCCGGTGAGCGTTTACCGGGCGTGGCGTTATTGGGGGGCGCGTTGATCGTGATTGGGGTGGTGGTCAGCGAGCTGCGCGTGCGGCGCAAGGATAAAGCGGCGGTGGCGACGGAAGCGGATTAGCGCAGAGGCGTAAAAAGAAAGGGGCGGAGAGATCCGCCCCTTTTTGCATCACGCGGTTTTCTTCTTGCGCAGGAACACGTAAGACAGGCCGAGCACGATGAACCACAGCGGGGTGACGATCAACGCCTGGCGGGTGTCTTCGCGCAGCGACAGCAGCACCAGCACGAACACGAAGAACGCCATGCACACCCAGCACATCAGTTTGCCGGCAGGCATCTTGTAGATCGATTTCTGGTGCAGCGCCGGGCGCCGTTTACGGTAGACCAGGTACGAGCACAGGATGATGGTCCAGACGAACATGAACAGAATCGCCGAGACGGTGGTCACCAGAGTGAAGACTGTCATCACGTTCGGGATCAGGTAAATCAACACCACGCCACCCAGCAGGCAGATGCAGGAGAAGGTGAGGCCGTTGGCCGGCACCGCGCGCTTGGACAGGTTAGCGAACGATTTCGGCGCGTCGCCTTCCTGCGCCAGCCCGAACAGCATGCGGCTGGTGGAGAACACGCCGCTGTTGGCGGAAGAGGCGGCGGAGGTCAGCACCACGAAGTTGATTACGCTGGCCGCGGCCGGCAGGCCGATCAGCACGAACAGCTCAACGAACGGGCTCTTGTCAGGCACCACGGAGTTCCACGGCGTTACCGACATGATGACGATCAGGGCGAACACGTAGAACATGATGATGCGGATCGGAATCGAGTTGATGGCGCGCGGCAGCGACTTCTCCGGATCCTTGGTTTCCGCGGCGGTGGTGCCCACCAGCTCAATGCCGACGAAGGCGAATACCGCGATCTGGAAGCCGGCGAAGAAGCCGCTGATGCCTTTCGGGAACATGCCGCCGTCATTCCACAGATGGGTGAATGAGGCCACGGTGCCGGTCGGCGACTGGAACTGCATGGCGATCATCACCAGCCCGGCGACAATCAGCCCGACGATGGCGACGATTTTAATCATCGCAAACCAAAACTCCATTTCGCCGAACATTTTCACCGTCGCCAGATTAAGGCCGAGCAGCAACAGCACGCACAGCAGTGAAGCGATCCACTGCGACAGCTCGGGGAACCAGAACTGGGCGTAGGCGGTGATCGCCACGACGTCGGCGATGCCGGTGACCACCCAGCAGAACCAGTAGGTCCAGCCGGTGAAGAAACCGGCCCACGGGCCGAGCAGATCCGCGGCGAAATCGCTGAACGATTTGTATTCCAGATTGGACAGCAGCAGCTCGCCCATGGCGCGCATCACGAAGAACAGCATAAAGCCGATGATCATGTACACGAAGATGATCGAAGGGCCGGCCAGGCTGATGGTTTTACCGGAGCCCATAAACAGACCGGTGCCGATGGCGCCGCCGATGGCGATCAGTTGAATATGTCGGTTAGTGAGGTTTCGCCGTAGATGATCTTCTGAAGCGGGCGTCGCGTCAGTCGCTATTTTAGAGTGATCTACCATCTGATGATGTCCTGTTTTACCTGTTATTAGTGAAGTCGTGAGCTCTGAAGTGGCTCTTTTTTATACATTTATCCGGTTGATCCGGCTTTAGTAAGGTAGTGCAATAACGCCACCTTTGTGCAACATGTTTACAACATTTATACGTGGGATAAAAGTCGATCAATCTTTACACGGAGGAGGCAAATCGGACGTTCAGGGAGCGGAAGATTACTCTTCAAAAGAGGGGATTAACAGACCTTATGCGGCTTATCTCGTTGATTAAACAAAGGGTTGTAAAATTCGCATGAGAAAAAGTAATGAGTGGAAGCGTTTGACAGCAGCACTGACGAGGAGGGCAACTTACCGCGTTGGGTCGTTAGCTCAGTCGGTAGAGCAGTTGAAGCTTAATCAATGGGGCACAGGTTCGAACCCTGTACCACCCACCAACCAAATCAGCGTGTTACGCTCAGGCTTTTCTCTGCTTGTTCCCTCGTTGCGCCGTTTTAAGCGCGCTTTTTGCAAAAAAATTCGCATTTTTCGACTGATGTTCAGAAAGGTGATCTGGCGCAAACTGCGGTGTCGCACTGCAGTTTATACGGCAAGAGAGGCTGTGCGCTGGCGCAATGTCGGCGCAGGGGCGAGCCATTTGCCCAAGAATCTTTCAGGTCAAGAAGCGGGGGAATAAATGCGCCGCCGACATCAAAAGCAGCGCCCAGACGCCGGCCGAGAGCGCGGCGGTGGCATAGACGCGCCGCGCTGGCAGTTGCAGCATGCCGGCCATCAGCGGCACGGTGTAACGCATCACCGCCAGAAAACGCGAGGCGAACAGCAGCGGTAGTCCGCGCTTTTGCAAGGAACGTTGCGCTTTGCGCAGCGGGGCGTGAAAGCGTGCCGGCAGTCGGCGGCCAAGATCGCGGCCGTGCAGCCGTGCGCCACAGTGGAAAGACAGGATCGAGCCCAACGCGGCGCCGAGGGCGATGGCCGCCCAAACCGCGCCGAAGGGCAGCGCGTGCTTGCCTGCAACGATGCCCATCAGCAGCGTCACCGAGGCGGGCGGCAGGGCGGAAGACACCACGATCACGGATTTTCCCAGCGCGAACAGGAAAATCAGCAGCAGCAACATCCCCGGTTCCGGACTGTATTTGGCGATAATGTGCGTCAATTCATCCATTTAACACCTGCGGGCGAGAGGGCTGAGTGCCAGTGTCCCATCCGCAGGTTCAATAAGGGTTAAATAACGCGCCGCTATCCGGCAATCTCCGCGTCTTGCTTGCTCACGTCGGCGCGCCGGTTTCTGAGCGCCCACAACAGCGTGGCGCACAGCAGCGAAAAGGCGGCCAGCACCAATGGCCCGGCATGCGGGCTGTGAAAACGCTGTTCCGCCTCCGTGCGGATCAGCGGGGCTAAAAAGCTGAAGGCGGCGCCGAGCGTGGTGCAAAAACCGATGCCGGCCGCCAGCGCCGGGCCGGTGAGCACCTGCGCGGGAAACGTCCAGAAAATCGGCTGCACCGCCAGGAAACTGACTGCGCAGCAGCTCAGGGCGACGATGGCGAGCAGAGGGCCGGCATAGGAAGACACCACCAACCCCAGCGCTGCGGCGACCATGCACCCGACGGCGATCGGTAATCTTCTGGCGGTGTTTCTGTCGGCATAGCGCGGCAGGAAATAGACGCCCAGCGCGGAGAACGCCCAGGGGATGGCGGCCACCAGCGAGGCCTTGAAGCCGAGATGGGTGCCCATCAGCGAAGCGACCTGCGACGGCAGGAAAAACATCAGGCCGTATACGCCAATCTGCAGGGTGCCGTAGATCAACGCCAGATGCCAAACGGTGCCGCTGCTCATCGCCGCTTTGACGCTGCTGGTTTCGGTCTGCTGCTGTTCATCGGCCAATTGTGCCACCAGCGCCGTGCGTTCTTCCTCGGTCAGAAAGCGGGCCTGCCGTGGGTTATCGTCGAGATAGAAAAAGGCGAAGACGCCGAGTGCGACGGCCGGCAGCCCTTCCAGCACGAACATCCAGAACCAACCGGGTTTACCCAACACGCCGTGCATCTCCAGCAATGCCCCCGACAGCGGTGAGCCGAGCGTCAGGGCCGCCGGCACGCCAAGCACGAAAATGCCAATAACCGAGGCGCGCACCTTATTGGGAAAATAGATCGACGCCAGCAGCAGGATGCCGGGGTAAAAGCCGGCTTCGGCGATCCCCAGCAGAAACCGCAGAACGATAAATTGCTGTTCATTGGTCACCAGCCCGGTGCAGGCCGACAGCGCCCCCCACAGCGCGGTGGTGGCGCTGAGCCAGCGTTTGGCCCCCCAGCGGTTCATCAGCAGGTTGGCCGGGATGCCAAACAGCGCATAGGCGGCAAAAAATATTCCGGCGCCCAGTGCAAAGGCGGATTGCGACAGCGCGATATCGATGGCCATCGCGTCCTTGGCAAAGCCGACGTTAACCCTATCGATAAACGCGATGAAGTACATGGCGAACATCAAGGGCACCAGTCTGCGCCAGGTTTTGCGAATGGCGGCGTTGAGCGCAGGAACGGCATAGGTGGCGTGATTCACTGGCGGTAACCTCTCTTCTGAGAATGACAAGCGTCGGTCATAAGGACCGTCCTGGCGCCGTTGCCCTCAACACGACGGTAACAGCGGACTTTCTTCGTGAGCCTTAAAGGTCTAATGGTCAGGCCTTTAAGGGTGAAAAAAATGCCGCATATCGGGTCGGCAGGTTGATGCAGACATCACCATGGTGAATGGTGTGTTGCTTTTTTGTTAATCAGACGTTCACACAGGGCCAGGGCGCGTTCAAGCGCTTTGATCGAGATCTGTGTGCGCTATCACCGAATTGGCAACCCGGCGATAGACCTGGAGTATGGCGCTTTCATCTCGGGAGTGAGGACGATAAGGTGAGGCACGGCAAAACAGAATGCAGGAGCGCAACATGCTGAAGGTCATCGCTGAAGATTTTATCCACCCGGAACACATTGACACCGTTATGCCGTGGTACCGCGAGCTGGTGGAGAAAACCCGTCAAGAGCCGCTGAACATCAGTTATGAACTGTGCATCGACCAGCAGGATCCCGGGCATTTTATTTTTATCGAAAGCTGGCCGGATCGCGCCGCCCTGGACGTGCATTGTCAGACCGAGCATTTCACCCGGCTGGTGCCGCAGATCAATCAGTATCAACGCAAGCCTTGCACCTTCCTGTTTATGGAGGCATTTCCTGAAACAGGTGATAAGTAGGCGAAAAAATCCCCGCAGGGGGCGGGGTTAATGGCTTCTCAACACTATCTTGATCTTGTTGTGATTAAAAAATAGGCTGATAATGATTTTCATTCTCTAAGAATGCTCTTAAATTAATCAATCTGGTGAATGATTCACCGCCTGCTTTTCGCTGGCGGTTTTAATGGCGCGCAACATACGGCGCCGTATCAACCCGCTCACCAGGCGAATAGCATACCAATAGGGGGTAAACCGCCGCCGGCTGGCGTCGTCAGGGCAGAAGATGCGCGTTTCCGTCACCAGACGACAGCGCCCGCCCTCGGGGGAACTCACAACATAACCCAGCGCCAGTTTGGCGACGCCGGGCTGAGCGAAGGCCAGAAAGCCCGCCCCGTCAGCGACCTGCTCCAGACCGTATTCAGCCTGCCAAAAGCGGCCGATCAGGCCATAGACCAACGCGCTGTCATCCTGCTCAAGCAGGCAAAAGTTATGCAGGCCAAACGGCGGCGGGGTGGGCGTTCGGCGCGGCATCAGCCGCGCAGGCAATTCGCGCAGCGCTATCATGCTGCGGAAGAAACGATCGTGCTTGGGATCGTAGGCGGCCACGGCCGTCAGGATCCGCGCCTGCGGCGCGGCGATGGCGATCGCATGCCGTTCCGAGAACTGGTATTGCCCAAGGTATTTATTCAGCAACGTCATGCCTTGCATTCTCCCGCCATTCACTTTGCAGCAGGGCGAAACCGAATTCGTCGCCCCATGCGCCTTTGAAAAACACGTTTTGCCGCCAATAGGCCTCGCGCCGAAAACCCAGTTTGCCGAACAGCGTGGCGGCGGCAAGATTACGCGCGTCCACCACCGCAGTAATACGGTGCTTCGCCAGCGGCCCGAACAGCAGAGCGATGACGGCGTTCAGCGCCTCGCGCGCCAGCCCTTGACGCTGGTGGCTGGGCGCGAAGGTCACGCCCAGTTCAGCCTGGCGCCCCTCATCGAAGAAATGCACCGCGATATCGCCGAGCAACGCGCCGTCCTCGCGGCGTTCGACCGCCAGTTGAAACCAGCTGTCGTCACGGTTGAATTCGAGCCGCCGTTGCTGTGCGAAAAAGGCCTGTGCCTCGGCGACGCTGTAGTCGCTCCAGCTTTGATAGCGCGCCACGTCAGGGTGGCTGCGGTAGGCGGTAAAGTGGGGCAGATCGTCGGCGGTGAACGGGCGCAGGATCAGTCTGGGGGTCAGCAAAGGCAAGTGGCGCATTGTTTTTCCTTATCAGCGCATTAGGGCTACCGGCAGTGTAGCCCAGCGCCGAGAGGCGGGCTGCGTAAAATGAGCGGTGGAGGACAAACGGGAAATGCCGGTTCAGGCGAACCGGCAGGGGCATTATCGGCGGGCGGCGGCCTGACGCAGGCGCTCGACCGGGCCTTGTTGAAAATCGAATGAGGGGGCTTCTTGCCGTGCCAGCCCCTGGCGCACAATGGCCTTAACCGCCTGGCTGGCGGCAAGATCTTTTCCGGCGATCTGTTCGGCGATGCGCAGCGCCTCTTCCCGGGCCGCCCCCTCGCTGATGCGAGAAATGGCGCCGTGTGACAACGCCTCCTGTGCGCCGACGGTTCTGCCTGTCAGCAGCCAGTCGAGCGCGACATAGGGAGAAATACGCGCCGGCAAGCGCGCGCACCCGCCTTGTGCGGCGACTAACCCGAGCCCGGTTTCGGGGAAGCTGAAGCGCGCGTTCTGGCCGGCGACGATCAGATCGCACGCCAGCGCCAGCTCAAATCCGCCCCCGAACGCGATACCGTCAACGGCGGCGATGATCACCTTGGCGATCTGTGCATGGATCAGCCCGCCAAACCCCTCCGGCGTGACGATGGGCAGTTCACCCTGATGAAAGGCGTTGATATCCATGCCGGCGGAAAATACCGCCGGTTGACCAGCCAGGACGATCGCTCGCACCGAGTCATCGTTATCCGCCTGCCGCAGGTAAGTGCGGATCAGCTCGGCCATCTGCAGGTTGATGGCGTTTTTTTTCTCCGGCCGATTGAGGGTGATGACCGCAACCTGCGCGCCATAACGTTCGTAAAGCACCGGCGGTGATTCACTCATCGCTGGCCTCCCCGCGGAAAAAGATCAGCGTCAGCAGCAGGGCGATGGCGCCGAGCGGCAGCGAAAACAGCGGCAGGTAATAGGCCGGCAGCGCGTAGAGCGCCAGGCCGCCCAGCATGCCGCCCGCCGCGATGCCGGCGTACAGTACCGAGCTGTTGAGCGATACGGTCAGCGCGCCAAAGCGTTTCGATAGCGACAACAGGTGATGCTGGATCGGCACCAGATACATCCAGCCGGTGATGCCCCAGACCAGAAAGATGGCCAGCACCCACCAGGGGGAAGTGACATAGAAGGCCAGCAGAAACAGGGACAGCGTCTGGATTGCCACGGAAAACAGCAGCACGAACTTGCTGCCGAGGGCATCGGTTAACGCGCCGGAGGCAAAATTGCCGATCACCGCGCCAATGCCGAACACCAGCAGCGCGAGGGGCAGGATCGCCTGCGGGCCGAACTGGGTGTTTTTCAGCAACACGCTGACGTAGCTATAGACGATGTGTTCCGAGCAAACGGCAAAAAAGGTGATCAGCAGCGTGGTCAGCACCGCCTTTTGTCTCAGCGGGGCGAGCCGCTCTTTCAGCGAATGCTTGCCCGGAGGCGCAATGGCCCGCAGCGCCAGCGACAGGCCCAGCAGCGCAATCGCCCCCAGCAGGGCGATGAACAGGAAGATTTCACGCCAGCCGATCAGTTTGGCGAGAAAGGTGCCGAACGGAATACCGAGCGCAATAGCCAACGTCATGCCCCCATAGACGATGGAAATGGCCAGGCCGCGGCGTTTTTCCGCCACCAGCCCCACCGCGGCGGCGGCGGCCTGTGGCGTGTAACAGGCCGCCCCCAATGCCGCCAGCACTCTGCCGAACGAGATCTGCAGGTAGCTGGTGGCCCAGGCGCAGGCCAGGTTGCCGGCGATGAACAGCACCAGCGCCAACTGCAGGATATGCTTGCGGTTGACGTTGCCCAGCAGCCAGGCGGTGAGGGGGGCGAACAGCATATAAGCCAGCGCGAATACCGATATCAATTGCCCCGCTTGCGCGGGGCTGACGGCAAAGGTATCGGAAATGTCGCTGAGCACGCCGGCGACGATAAAGGCGTCGGTGCCGATGGCGAAGGTACCGGTCGCCATCAGACAGAGCGTGATCAGATGGCCATTATAATCCGCTAACTTCATCCCGCCCTCCGCAGATCGTTCGCCGCCCAGACTCGCCCCAGCGCCGCCAGGAAGGTCTCCACGTCGGCATGGGAGTGCGCCGAGGTCGGCGTCACCCGCAGCCGCTCGCTGCCTGCGGGCACCGTCGGGGCATTGACCGGTTGCACGTAAATATCGTGCTCATCGAGCAGCACTTTACTGATGTGTTTGTTGCGGTGCGGATCGCCGACCAGCAGCGGCAGGATATGGCTGTCTGCCGACACCAGCGGGATGCCGGCGGCGCGCAGGCCGGTTTTCAGGTGATCGACGATCGCCAGCAGGTGTTTGCGTTGGGTGTCATGCTCGAGGTTGTATTTAAAACTGGCCAGCGCGGCGGCCACCACCGGCGCCGGCGACGAGGTGCTGAAGACGAATGCCGGGGCCCAACTGCGCACGGCCTCCACCACCGAACGGGGCGCGGCGATATAGCCGCCCGCCGCACCGTAAGATTTGCCGAACCCGCCCTGAATAATGGTGATTTTATCCAGCAGGCCCAGTTGTTCGGCGTAGCCCAGCCCCCGTTCGCCATAGACGCCGGCGGAGTGGATCTCGTCGAGATAGGTCAGCGCCTGATACTGCTCCGCCAGCGCCACGATCTGCGCCAGAGGGGCGAAGTCACCGTCCATGGAATACAGCGACTCGAAAGCGATCAGCTTTGGCCGCGCCGGATCGGCGGCCTGCAGCAGCTCGGCGAGGTGCGCCACGTCGTTATGGCGGAAGATTTTTTTCTCCGCCTTGCTGTAGCGTATCCCGTAAATCATCGAGGCGTGATTCAGCTCGTCGGAGAACACGATCAGATCGGGAATGGCGTCGCACAGGGTGGACAAGGTGGCGTCGTTGGCGCCGAAACCGGTGGTGAACAGCAGCGCCGACTCTTTGCCGTAGGCGCTGGCCAGCAGCGTTTCCAGCTCGCTGTGGTAGACCGAGGTGCCGGAAATGCTGCGGGCGCCGCAGGTGCCCAGCCCGACCCGGTTAACCGCATCGGTGGTGGCCAGCAGCACTTTGGGGTGGTGGCTCATCGCCAGATAGTCGTTCGAGCACCAGACGTTGAGACGGCGCTCACCGTGATGGCCGTGGCTGGTGGCCCAGGGTTTGTCCTGCACGCCGCGTTCAAGGTTGAGGAACTCGCGAAAACGCCCCTGTTTTTTGGTTTCCGCCAGCTTTTCTTCAAGAATGTTCAGTACGCTCATCGTATGTTCCTTGTGTTAAACGGCTTTAAGGTTTAATGACAGCCCCTGACCGACGCCGACGCACATCGTCACCAATGCGTTGTTCGCCTGTTGGTCGCGTAATTCCAGCGCCGCCGACAGCACCAGGCGCGCGCCGGACATCCCCAGCGGATGACCGAGTGCGATGGCGCCGCCGTTCGGGTTGACGCGCGCGTCGTTGGCGCCGATACGCCAGTGTTTCAGCGCCGCCAGAACCTGTGAGGCGAACGCTTCGTTAATCTCGATGATGTCGAAATCGTTCAAGGTGAAGCCGCCGCGCTGCAGCAAGCGCTCGGTGGAGGCGATCGGCCCCAGCCCCATCAGCGCCGGTTCAACGCCGGCGGCCGCGCTGTCGCCGATCTCCGCCAGCGGTTGCCACCCCTGGCGTTTCACGTAGCGGCCGGAGGCTAATAGCAGCGCGGCGGCGCCGTCGTTGATGCCGGAAGCGTTGCCTGCGGTGACCGAACCGCCGACGGAGAACGCCGGTTTCAGCGCCTGCAGCTGTTGCAGCGTGCTGAGCCGGGGGAATTCGTCCTGCGCGAATGTGCGGGTAGTTTTACGATCCGCCGGCACGTCCACGGGCGTGATTTCCCGCGCCAGCCGGCCGCTGTCGATCGCCCGGCGGGCTTTTTGCTGCGAGCCCAGCGCGAACAGATCCTGTTCCTCGCGCGAGATACCCTGCTGTTGGGCTACGTTTTCCGCCGTGATGCCCAGCGGATCGCTGCCGTAGCGCTGCGCCAGCCGCGGGTTAACAAAGCGCCACCCCAATGTGGTGTCGTACAGCTTTACCCCCTTGTCGAACGGCGTTTCGCCTTTGCTCAGCACATAGGGCGCGCGGCTCATGCTTTCCACACCGCCGGCCAGAATCAGTTCGCTGAGGCCGCTGCGGATTTTCGCCGCGGCGTAGATCACCGCATCCAACCCGGAGGCGCAAAGGCGGTTGAGGGTGATGGCCGGCACCGACGGATCCAACCCGGAAAGCAGCGTCGCCATGCGGGCGACGTTGCGGTTGTCTTCGCCGGACTGGTTGGCACAGCCCAGAACCACTTCGTCCAGATCTGCTTCCGCCGCGGGATGGCGCTGCAGCAGGCCGCGAATGATCGTCGCCGCCATGTCGTCGGGACGGGTATGCGCCAGGCTGCCGCCATAGGCGCCGATCGCCGTGCGCGTGCCGTCGATCAGATAAACGCCGTCATCGTTAATGCTCATCATGGATCCTTAAGGCGTGGTCGTCAGCGCCGGTTGCGCGGCGTGCAGAAGGGTGTAATGCGGCGCATAGCGCGCCGCGTGCAGCAGCTGAGCCAGATTGCTCAGTGTTGTCCTGACGTTTTTCTCCCCCAGTTTGCCGAGCCAGTCGAAAATGCCGCCGGCGTAGTTAACGCCCGCGACGGCGGCGACATCGATGTCTTCCCGGCTGCAGACGCCGCTTTCCACCATGATCACCGACTCATTGATCAGGCTGCTGAGGACGCGGGCGACGATAAGCGCCGGAGAGTCCTTGATAAATTCAACCTGCGGGATTGCCGTGTGCAGCAGGCGTAAAAACAGCGCCTTATTGGCCGCAGAGGCGTGGCGGCTGTGCGCCGCCGCCAGATACGTCGTGTCGGCGTAGTTCAGGGCGACATCGACCACAAAGGCATCTGCTGCCGTCTGCTCGGCCAGTTGGCTCGCCGTGCGGCCATCGGTGATGCTGACGGTGAAAGCGTCATTGATCTGGACGGCCGACCCCAGCCCCGGTAATGCCGGCCGTTGTTCCACGCGCAGCTGTGGCCACTGAAGCGCGGCTCGCTGCTGTAACAGGGTAAAAAAAGGGTGCTCGCCGTAAACGCGCAGCGTCTCGACGTCTGCATTGCTGGCGGCCGTCACCGGCGGGGCGGTTTCTTCGGCGGCAAAATAGGAGCGGCCGTTCTTTTTCCCCAACAGACCGGCATCGACCAGTGAACGCTGCAGATGACCGGGGGTATAGCGCGGGTCGTATTGCATGTCCTGCCAGATTTGCCGACTGACCTGATAGTTGATGTCTTGGCCGATAAAATCGGTCAGCTCGAGCGGCCCCATGCGGAAGCGCCCGCCGGCCTTGAGAGCGCGGTCGATCTGCGCCGCGCGCGCCACGTGTTCTTCCAACAGACGGAACCCTTCCAGGTAGTAGGGGCGGGCCATGCGATTGACGATGAACCCTGGCGTGGCCTGGCAGACGACATCGTGTTTCCCCAACGCCGCCACCAGTTGGCGGCAGCGTTCGGTGGTGGCGTGCGCGGTAAAGTAGGCCGGAATGATTTCAATCAGCTTCATCAGCGGCGCGGGGTTGAAAAAATGCAAACCGATAAAGCGTTCGCTGTGCGTCACCGCAGTAGCCAGCTTGTTAAGCGACAGTGAGGAGGTATTGGTGGCGATCAGCGTGTCGGGCTTGACCACCGCGGCGATGGCCGCCAGCACCTCAAGTTTGGTTTGTTCTTGCTCGGCGATGGTTTCTATCACCAGCTCGCTGTCGGTGATGGCCTCAAACACTGAAGTGAACATCAGATTGGCCAGCACCGCGCCTTTATCCTGCAGCGCGATCTTGCCCTGTTCGACTTTCTTGTTCAGGTCTTGCGCGATATATTCGCGAGCCTGATTGAGGGTATTGCCGTTGCGATTATAAAGCACCGTGCGAATGCCTTTTTGCGCGAAAAGATAAGCGATGCCTCTGCCCATCGTTCCCGCGCCGATAATCGCAGCCGATTGAATTGCCGCATTACTTTCTGCCATAGAAAATCCCCGTCACTGTATGCCATGCGAAATTCGCAAATGCTTATTATCTCTTTGGATTTACGGCGGCACTGGGTGCCTGTCTGGAAAGTAATTGGTGGTGTCCTGGCTGTCTAACGGTAGAAATGACAGGTTTACGTGCCGAGGAGAGTATGCTATTCGCGTAGTTTTCCTGTTCGGCGCAATAAAAAGGCTTATTTTAAGGGGAATAGCTGTTTTCGTTATAGCGTTGGTATTTTTTATTATATGAAACGGCTACTGGCGCCGGGCGGCGATATTCTATAGTGAACCTGACCTATCGATAAATCGACATCGCTATCTGGAGAACCTGCGTTATGGATACCCGCACTCAACGGCTCATGGCGGAGGTAATTGGCAGCCTGGCCGATCGCGAATGCTTTCTGACGCAACTGGGACCCTGCGCCGAGGCGTTGGGGTTTGATTATTTCTCTTACATCGTGTTTTCCTGTTATCCGGCCAGCAGCCCCAAGATGCTGATCGAAGGGAATATTTCAACGAACTATCTCGAAGATTATCGGCGGCAGCGGGTGTATTTGCAGGATCCGGTTATTGAGCGTGCTCACCATTCCACGCTGCAGTTCCAGTGGGACGAAAGCTTTTATCATGAGCGGCCGACGCTTTGGCGGCGTATGGCGCAATTCGGCCTGTGCGCCGGTTGGTCGCAGTCGGTCAAGGATTGCTATGGCAGGTTGGGGATCCTGACGTTTGCCGGTAAAGCGCTACCCGAGCAAACGCCGCAAGTGCGTGCGGCAAATGAAACTTTTTTCCTTTGGCTGGCGCAAACCGCCCATAAAACGCTGCGGGAGGCCTTGATATCGGTGAATGATGACGCGATAAAAGATGTGCTGACGCTGCGCGAAAAAGACATTTTACGCTGGTGCAGCGAAGGAAAAACGGCGGAAGAGATCGCGTTGTTGATGGGGGTGAGCGAGCGCACGGTCAATTTCCACATCGGCAACTCGATTAAAAAACTTTCTGTCGCCAATAAGACCGCCGCTACCGCCAAAGCGGTTTATTTACAGCTGATTTAATCTCGAGTAATAAATAATTAAGCGCCTATCCGTTATCGGTGTAATGTTTATATTTTGTTAAATTAAAAACTATCCTTATCAGTATTTACCCCCCGATCACAAAAGCGTGATAAAGCGATTCACCGCGCCCGTGCGCGGCAGTATTCTGTTGGCACCCGGTTTACATAGAAAGGACGTGATATGTACAAGACTATTTTAGTGCCGATCGATATTGAAGAGGACCTGTTGACCGAGCATGCGCTGAAGCATGTGGAATATTTGGCGAAGATGTCCGGCGCTAAAGTGCATTTCTTCCATGCGCTGCCGGATGCCTCGGCGTTTGTTACTGCCTATTCGTTCGGTCTCAAGGAGTTTGAGAATCAGGCGGAGGTGAAGGCGGTGGATAGACTGAAGAAAATCATGTCGGAAATCGATCTGCCGCTGGATCGCCTCAATTACACCGTTAGCTTCGGTTCTGCACGCGATCAGGTGTTGGAACTGGCGGAAGAGATCGACGCCGATCTGATCATCATCGGTTCGCGTCGCCCGAGCGTGAAAACCTATCTGCTGGGGTCCAACGCCGCCGCTATCGTTCGCCATGCCAATATTTCGGTGATGGTGGTCAGATAATCCATCTTAAACTCACCATTTTCGGGCACGTTCTGCGGTTACCAGCCGGCGGCAGAGCGTGCTTTGCGTTTTATTGCCATCCCAGTCTGAACTGCTACGATTTTAGCTGACGTTTTTATGCCAACCGGGCCACCGGCCTTGCGCATATTTTCCATTTCAGCCAGAAGAGGGGCAGCTATGCCATTAGAAGTCGATGGGATTATCAGAGGCGATCGGGGCAGTGAACCGAGCCGTTGGCAACATGCGTCAACCAAACCGCTTATCACGCTGACCTGGCATCACACCATTCCCTGGAACTGTTTGCGTAATGTCTGGAATGGTCTGGTGGCGGGGCAGCATTGGAACGCGCTGGACGAGTTTATGAACCTGATCGGTGTGCCAAACCGCGCGGCGGTGCTCAAACAGATCCAAAATAAGAATCTGCAGGATCGCGATGGATTACACACTCTGGTGACCTGGCAAGGATGGAATATCGTCGAGGGGCCAGGTAATGAGTATCGCGCGCAGGGGGACGATCCCGGTGAAAACTTCGACGGTTGGTCGGGGAAGGGCATGAGCACTAATCAGCAAGCGACGCTGCAGCAGGTCAACGTGTTGTATCAGGTGATGGCGCCGCTGGGAAGCCGTGCGCTGGACGCCGCCAGACAGGCGCCGCCCATTACTGCGGAAGAAGCAGACGTCTTGCAACGGACGATTAAACAGACCCGCCCAACGTTGCGAGGAAAGGAACCGATCCGGTGGCAAGAAGGCATGTGGCATCAGGTGCAGCCGGGTAAAGAGGCGAAACACTTCGCCCGCTGGGACACCAAACCGGTGTGGCGCAAACGCCTGCACAGCGACCTGGCTCAGGCTGGATAAGCCTCTCCCCGCGCCGGGTTGCCGGCGCGGGGCATTAATCCAGCGTTAATCGCACAGCGCCACTATGTCGTCGTACAACGCCTTGGGGATTTCCACGCCGTATTGCTCGCTCTGGCGCCGTTGCCGATAACGGCGTTCGCCGGGGATGCGGGCGCCTTGTGCCTGCATATCGGCAAACATCGCCTCCGCTCCGGCGAAATATTTCGCCTTATCCGCACCGAGAAAACGCTCGGGATCCAACGCGATGACCAGCTCACCACCGTAAGGCGACGAACCGGTGCCATCGTCATAGGCCAGCGATTCCTTGCTGGTCATATCGCCGATCAGCGGCCCTGCCAGCAATTCAACCATTGCCGCCAGCGCCGAGCCCTTATGCCCGCCGAAGGTCAGCATCGCGCCCTCCAACACGCTGGCGGCATCGGTGGACGGGTTGCCTGCCTTATCAATGCCCCAGCCTTCAGGCAGCGGGGTGCCGGCGCGGCGGTGTAATTCGATTTCGCCGCGCGCTGCCGCGCTGGTGGCCATGTCGAACAAAAACGGCGGCCGATCCGGACGCGGCCAGCCGAAGGCGATGGGGTTGGTGCCGAAGAGCGGTCGCGAACCGCCGGCCGGCGTCACCCAGGCGTGGCTGGGCGTGCAGGCCAAGGCCACCAACCCCTGCTCGGTCAGCGGTTCGATATCGGCCCACAGCGCGGAGAAATGCACGCAGCGGTTGATCGCCAACGCGGCGACACCGTTGGTGCGCACTTTCTCGATAAAGGCCGGCAGAGCGGTGCGGTAGGCCAGCAGGGAAAACGCACCGCCGGCGTCGGCGCGCAAGATGGCCGGCGCCTGGTCGAGCAATCTGGGCATCGCATCGGCAGAAACCTTACCTGCCCGCAGCGATCGCACGCAGCCCAACAGCCGGTACAGCCCGTGAGAAGCGCAGCCGTCGCGTTCGCCCTGGGTGACATTTTGCGCCACCGCCTCGGCATGCGCCTGATTGAAACCGTTGCTGCGCAGCGTACGCAACGCCAGTTGATAAGCCTGTTCCAGCGACAGCACATGCATGGATGTCATTTCGATGTCCTCCCTGGGTTCATTCTTCTTCATCGCCGATAAAATTGGCCTGGGGTAAACAGGTATAGGCGCCCCAGTAGTAAATCGCCAGCGCAATCACCGCCATGGTGAGGGTGTCCCATGGATGAGCAATAGCGCCGATGCCGCCGAAGCTGCTGAGGTAGGAAAGCCCGATCACCAGCGCATAGAAGACGATCAGCCACAGCGAGGACCAAATTTGCTGCCTGAGGCTAACGGCGTGGGTCGGCACCTGATTCTTGAACAGGATGTAGATGAAGAACATCAGGATCTGCAAGCCGAGCAGCCAGGAGACGGTATCCCAGCCGGACCAGAAGACGATCAGCGCCGAAATGATAAACGACAGCGGGCCGAGCACGCAGAAACCGCGGACCCGGAACGGACGCGGCATATCGGGCGCATTGCGCCGCAGCCCGGCGGCGGTCACCGGGGCGATGGCGTAGCTCAGCACCAGTGCGGCGGATACCACGCCGATCAGTTTTTCCCAGGATGGGAACGGCAGCGTCCAGAATACCGAGAGAGCGAAGGTCAGCCACAGCGCCGGGCGGGGAATACCGGGCTCGCCATCCACCCGAGTGAACAGTTTGAAGAAGGTGCCGGCACGCGCCCAGCCGTAGATCACGCGAGGCGTGGCGTTCATATAGATATTGCCGGTGCCGCTCGGCGAAACGATCGCGTCGCTGACCACCAGAAACGCCAGCCACCCCATGCCCAGCGTGATGGCGATGTCGCGGAACGGCAGGGAGAACTGTTGGCTGATGCCGGCCCAGCCGCCGCTCAGCATCTCGCTGGGGATACTGCCGAGAAACGCTATCTGCAGCAGCACATAGATGATGGTGGACAGCACTACTGACAGGATCAGCGCGATGGGAATGGTGCGCTGCGGCCGTTGCACCTCGCTGGCGACCGAAATGATCGGCGTCAGGCCGAGGTAGGCGAAGATGATGCCGCCGGCGGAAATGGCGGCCTCAACGCCGGCGGAACCGAAGGGAGCAAAGCCCTGGCTGTGCAGGTTTTCCGGTTTGAAAAAGCTGAACAACACCACGATCACCAACAGCGGCACCAGAAACTTCAGCACGCTGATCACGTTATTGGATTTGGCGAAGGTTTTGACGCTGTAATAGTTGAGCGCGAAGAAAAAGCACAGCAGCGCCAGCTGCACCAGCCAGCCGATCGCTGTTGGATCACCGGAACCCGGCTGGCTGAGGAACGGGAACCAGGCGGCGGCGTACTGCCGGGCGGCGACGACTTCGATGGCGATCAGGCTGGAGAAGGCGATCAGCGTGATAAACCCCAGCAGATAACCCATCAGTTCGCCGTGCGAGAATACCGGATAGCGAATGATGCCGCCGGCGCGCGGCAGGGCGGCGCCCAGCTCGCAGTAGACGATGCCGAGCAGCAGCACCGCCAGGCCGCCGATCAGCCAGGAATAAATGCCGGCCGGGCCGGCGATGGAGGAGACATGGCTGGCGGCGAACAGCCAACCGGAGCCGAAGATGGCGCCCAGACCGATGAACGTCAGATCGGTGAGCGTAAGCTGCTTCTTGAATTTGCCTTGGGTTGTCATGGTATTACCCTTTTGTTATTGGGTGGCAGGCAGATGCGGCCGGGCTAATGTTGGGCAGGTGAAACCAGGGGATCTCGGGTGTAAACGCCGTTAACCAGTCGCAGCAGGTTGAGCGGATTGGCGTCCTGCAGCGCCGGCGGCAACAGCGCCGCAGGGGTGTTTTGCAAACAGACCGGCCGCAGGAAACGCTCGATGGCCAGCGTGCCTACCGAGGTGCCGCGTGCGTCGCTGGTCGCCGGGTAAGGGCCGCCGTGCACCATGGCGTCGCACACTTCCACCCCGGTCGGATACCCGTTGAACAGCACCCGACCGGCTTTGCGCGCCAACAGTGTCGTCAAACCGGCGGCCACATCGAGATCGTCGTCGTCCGCCAGCAGCGTGGCGGTCAACTGGCCTTGCAATGCCGTTAGCGCCGCATGCAGCTGCGTTTCGTTATCCACCGCCACCAGGATGCTGACCGGGCCGAAGACCTCTTGTTGCAGCAGCGGGTCAGCCTGCAGCAACAGCGCCTCCTCCGCCTGATAAAGCTGCGCCGCCGCTCGAAGAGCGGGCGTTTCGCTTCGGCCTGCCAGCCGCCGCATACCCGGGTGGGCATCAAGGGCCGCCACCCCGTGACGGTAGTGCTCCAGGGTGCCGGCATTCAGCATCGGCTGCGGCTCGGCGGCGTTGACCAGGGCACTCATCGTTTCGGTTAACCGATCCAAGGCGGCGCCGCGCAGCGCGACGATCACGCCGGGCTTGGTGCAGAACTGACCGCAGCCGAGTGTGAAGGAAGAGACCAGCTCCTGCGCAATGTGCTGCCCGCGCCGCGCCAACGCCTTGGGCAGGATCACTACCGGATTGATGCTCGACATTTCTGCAAAGACCGGGATAGGTTGAGGGCGTTGCATCGCCAGATCGAACAGCGCTCGGCCGCCTTGCAGCGAGCCGGTGAATCCCACTGCCTGAATCGCCGGATGTTGTACCAAATCAGCCCCCACGCGGTTGCCGAAGATCATGTTGAAGACGCCGGCGGGCATCCTTGTGCGTTCCCGAGCGCGCTCGATCGCCTGAGCGGTCAGCTCGGCGGTGATCATATGGCCGCTGTGCGCCTTGAACACGACCGGGCAGCCGGCGGCGAGCGCGGCGGCGGTATCACCGCCCGCGGTGGAAAACGCCAGCGGGAAGTTGCTGGCGCCGAATACCGCCACCGGGCCGAGCGCCGTGCGGTATTGACGCAGATCGGGGCGCGGCAGGGGGGAACGCTGCGGCAGCGCGCAGTCGATGCGCACCCCCTCGACGTCGCCGCGCCGCAGCAGCGTGGCGAACAGCCGCATCTGGCCGCTGGTTCTGGCGCGTTCGCCGCTCAACCGCGCAGGCGGCAAAGCCGTTTCCTGCATGGCGAAGGCGAAGAAAACATCATCCAATGCGTCTAACTCTTCGGCGATGGCGTCGAGAAAGTTCGCGCGTTGTTCTGCACTGAGCTGCGAATAGGGCGCAAAGGCCGCGGCGGCGGCTTCTGCGGCGGCGGCGGTTTCTGCCGCCGTGGCCTGGTGGAAGCGGTAGCCGGTTGGCTGACCGTCGTCGGCGCGCAGGCTAAACAGCGACGCTTCCCCTTCGGCGCGGCGCTGGCCGCCGATAAATTGTTGGCCGCTGATGGCGGCGTAGCGATCGTTGGGCATCGTTTCCCCCGGTAGATAAAGCATGACGCCCGGCATGGCCGGGCGATGAAGGCGTCACAGGCCGACGTTCGGCAGCGCAGGGCGGGTGGCCAGCGCTTTATCGATCACGGCGTTGATCTCGGTGAGCGTTTCTCCCTGCAGCGCCAGGCGTGGAGGGCGAGTGACAGCGCTGCCGCGGCCGACCCGCTGTTCGCAGAGTTTGATGCACTGCACCAGATCGGGGCGGGCATCGAGGTGCAGTAGCGGCATAAACCAGCTGTATAGCGCCAACGCTTCCTCATAGCGTTTTTCCTTCGCCAGCCGGAACAGGGTTTCCCCTTCGCGCGGGAAGGCATTGGACATGCCGGAGATCCAGCCTTGCGCGCCGACGGCGATGCTTTCCAGCACCACATCGTCCAACCCGGCGAACAGCACGAAGCGATCGCCGACTTCATTGCGCAGGTCGATAAAGCGGCGGGTATCGCCCGACGAGTCTTTGAAGCACACGATGTTCTCGCAGTCGACCAGCGAGGTCAGAATGTCGGGCGTGACGTCATTTTTGTAAATGGGAGGGTTGTTGTAGACCATTATCGGCAGATCGGTCGCGCCAGCGACGCTGCGGAAGTGCGCGGCGGTTTCGTGCGGTTTGGCGGAGTAGACCAGCGCCGGCATCACCATAATCCCGTCGACGCCAGCCTTTTGCGCTTCACGCGCCATGTTCTGCGCGAAGGCGGTGGTGAACTCGGCGATGCCGGCGATCACCGGCACTTTACCGTCGGCGGCGTCTTTCGCCACTTCGATCACCGCCAGTTTTTCCTGCACCGTCATCGAAGTATTTTCACCGACGGTGCCGCACACCACCAGGCCGGAGACGCCGTCGCGCACCAGGTTTTTGATCACCGTATGGGTGGCGTCGAGATCCAGAGAGAAATCGTTGCGAAATTGGGTCGTCACCGCCGGGAATACGCCGCTCCAGCTTAGGGTTTTATGGCTCATCGTGTTGTCCTGTCGTCCGAAAGTGTTAATGAAAAGTGAATCTTTGGTAAGGCTCACCGACAGATTGACCGGTATTGCGCAGGGAGGCTTGACGCTTTTCGCCGATTGCCGCGACGAAATTGGCACAATAGCGGCGGAAAACGGGCGTGAAAAATCGGGCGTCGGTACGCCGTGAGAAGAGAAGGTTAACGGGGTAAATCAGCGCGTTAAGCGGAAAGCGTCAGGCGAAAATCGCGCGGCGTGGAGCCGGTCATCGCTTTGAACTGACGGCTGAAGGCGCTGTGATCGGTATAGCCGCACTGCAGCGCGATGTCCGTGATCGGCAGATCGCCGGCCAGGAGTTCCGTGGCCTTTTCCAGCCGCACTTTGTGGATCATCTGGCGCGGGGTGAGGTGGAAGATACGTTTGCAGTAGCGTTCGATCTGCGCCACCGATAACCCGGTCAGCGCCGTCAGCTCTTCAAGCGCGATCGGTCTGGCGTAGTGGCGGCGGATATGCACGTCGATCGCCGCCAGCCGCTGGTAGGCCGGATGATTGGCTCTGGCCTCCTGCAGATCGTGAGAAATACCCGCCATACCGATGATTTTTCCCTGCGCGTCATACAGCGCCAGCTTTTGCGTCAGACACCAGCCGGTTTCTCGGCCGTTGTACAGGTGCATTTCCAGCTGATCCTGGATCAGCACGCCGTGGCGCAATACCCGCAGATCCTGCTCGGTATAGCCGGATCCGAGCTGAGCGGGAAAAACGTCGGCGGAGGTTTTACCCAGCAGCGGCGTGACGGTTTTGAAACCGCAGCGCCTGGCCAGCGTCAGGTTGGCCAGCAGGTAGCGAGCCTGGGCGTCTTTGATAAAGAACACGACGTTGGGAATCGCGTTCAGCAACGGCGCGATCAGCGCCAGCGTATTCAGCAGATCGCGCAGATTGTTCGGGCGCTGCTGCGCCAGTCCGTCGCACAGGCGCGACAGATGTTCGACGGCAAAAACGTCCTCCTGCTCCGGCAGCCCCACAAGCGAAGGCGGCGAGAGAGAAACCGGAGGCGGGTAGTCTGAAGTGGATCGCATAGCAGTCCCTTTTCGGTCGTTAGCCGGAAAAACAGGCGGGCCAGGTTGGCGCTTTCGCATCAATATTAACTTTTTTGTAACGAAGCAAGCGCTATTTCCGGCGGGCTGCCAAATATGCGGATTGCCGCATACTTTTGCCGGACGGTGTTTGGCGGTTGCTTGAAAACTGCGGCGTTTCTCGCTAGGCAAGGGTTTAGCATGGAAATAACAATATGATAAATAAGTTATTATTATGACAATCGTTAAGTTCATACCCGCGGCGCGTCAGTCCCGACTTTTGTCACTGTGCTGATTTCTTCATTCGCTGCGCCGAAACGCATCAAGCCGTCATGCTCACATTCGTTTAGGCTAATGCTATTGGTAACATCTCATTAACCCAGGAGACGCCGATGGCACTTTCTGCGCATATCACCGCTTTGCGGGCGATCGATTCTCATACCGGCGGAGAGCCGACCCGCCTGATCGTGGAAGGTTTTCCCGATCTTGGCGAGGGTAGCATGGCGGAACGGCGGGCGCGTTTCGCACAACATTATGACGATTGGCGCTGCGCGGTGATGCTCGAACCGCGTGGCAATGACGTGCTGGTGGGGGCGTTGCTGTGCCGCCCCTGCTCGCCACAGGCCACCGCCGGGGTGATCTTCTTTAACAACAGCGGCTATCTGGGCATGTGCGGGCACGGCACCATCGGGCTGGTCGCTTCGCTGGCTCATCTGGGGCGCATCCACGCCGGGCGCCATCTGATCGAGACCCCGGTCGGCCCGGTAAGCGCCACGCTGCATGATGACGGCAGCGTCACGGTGGAGAATGTGGCGGCTTATCGTTACCGCCGCCAGGTACGGATTGAGGTTGCCGGTCACGGGCCGGTGACGGGCGACATCGCCTGGGGGGGCAACTGGTTCTTCCTGATCGGCGAGTCACCGTTGCTCATTGATAAACACAATCTGGAGGCGTTGACCGCGTTCACCTGGGCGGTGCGGCAGACGTTGGAACAGGCGGGCATCCGCGGTGAAGACGGCGGCGCTATAGACCATATCGAACTGTTCGGTGACGATCCGCAGGCCGACAGCCGCAGCTTCGTGCTGTGTCCCGGCAAAGCCTATGACCGTTCCCCGTGCGGTACCGGCACCAGCGCCAAACTGGCGTGTCTGGCGGCGGACGGCAAACTGCCGCCGGACACGCAGTGGCGGCAGGCCAGCGTGATCGGCAGCGAATTCCAGGCCTATTATCGTTGGAACGGCGATCGCATTGCCCCCTTTATTCGCGGGCAGGCCTATGTGTGCGCCGATAGCCAACTGTTGCTCGACGAACGCGATCCCTTCGTCTGGGGAATACGCTGATGGGCGCCGAGCGGGGAGCCGATGTCATCGTGGTCGGCGCCGGTATCATCGGCGCCGCTTGCGCCTGGCGGCTGGCGCGGGAAGGGTATCGTGTCTCGGTGGTGGACGACCGCCGCGCCGGCGCCACCGCAGCCGGTATGGGGCACCTGGTTTGCATGGACGATAATCCTGCCGAGCTGGCGTTAAGCGCTTATTCGCTGCGGTTGTGGCGCGAAGTGACGGGGCGCATGCCGGAAGCCTGCGCCTGGCGCGGTTGCGGTACGCTGTGGTTGGCGGATCAAGCGGATGAAATGGCCATCGCCGAGCAAAAGCGGGCGCGGCTGGCGGAGCAGGGCGTAGCCGCGGAACTGCTGGCGGCGGAGCAGATCGCCGTCATGGAGCCGATGCTGCGGCATGGCCTGGCCGGCGGACTGCGGGTGCCGGGCGACGGCATTGTGTATGCGCCGCTCGCGGCTCGCTGGCTGTTGGCCGACGGTGGTGCGGCAATTGACGTGGTGCATGGTGAAGCGACAGCGTTGGAGGAGGAAGCCGTGCGGCTGACGGACGGCAGACGTCTGGTCGCGCCGGTGGTGGTCCTGGCCTGCGGCCTTAGGGCCAATAACCTATTGCCACAGACTTTGCTTCACGCCAAGAAGGGCCAACTGGCGATCACCGATCGCTACCCGCCGCGGGTGCGGCATCAACTGGTGGAGCTGAGGTATGGCGCCAGCGCGCATGCCAGCAACGGCACGTCGGTGGCTTTCAATGTGCAGGCGCGGCCCACCGGACAATGGCTGATCGGCTCTTCCCGCCAGTTCGACGCCGTCGATTCGGCGTTGGACATGCCGCTGTTGGCGGCAATGCTTACGCGTGCGCAGCATTTCTTGCCCGCACTGGCGCAGATGAACATCATTCGCTGCTGGACAGGGTTGCGCGCCGCCTCTGCCGACGGGCTGCCGCTGTTGGGCGTGCATCCGCGGCATTCCTGGCTGTGGCTGGCTCTGGGGCATGAGGGATTGGGCGTCACGACTGCACTCGGCAGCGCTGCGCTGATTACTGCGCAGATTGGCCGGCAAACGCCGGAGATTGATGATTTCCCGTATTTGGCTGCGCGGGCGTTTGCCGCCGAGGAGTTGCCTGTATGAATGAAAGACAAAATACGATCGCGTTGAGCATCGATGGAGAACACCGACAGGTGCCGGTTGGTCTCAGCGTTGCTGCGGCGCTCAGCCTGTGCGGCGACGATCGTTGTCGGTTATCTGTTTCACACCAACCGCGTGCTCCCTTTTGCGGCATGGGCGTTTGTCAGGAGTGCCGGGTGACCATTAACGGTCTGCGTCGCCTGGCGTGCCAAACGCTGTGCCAAGCCGGCATGCGCATAGAGAGGAGCGATGATGAGTAACTTCGACTGTGAGGTGCTGATCGTCGGCGCTGGGCCGGCCGGCATGGCGGCGGCGCTGGCCGCTGCGGAAAGTGGTGGCCAGGTGCGAATGATTGATGATAATCCGCATCCCGGCGGGCAAATCTGGCGCGATGGACCGCAGGCGGCGTTGCCTGAAACGGCGAACCGCTATCGGCAGGCGGTGGCGGCGCGGGAAAATATTGCACGGCAGTCCGGCTGCAAGCTGGTGGCGCAGTGTGGCGCTAACCGATTGGCATATGAAGACGCTGAAGGCTGTGGCGTGATTCGCTATCAAAAGCTGATTTTATGCAATGGCGCGCGTGAACTGTTGTTGCCGTTTCCCGGCTGGACGCTGCCGGGGGTGACCGGTGCCGGTGGGCTACAGGCGCAAATCAAGCAGGGATTGGCGATCCGCGGCGAGCGAGTGGTGATAGCCGGCAGTGGTCCGCTGCTGTTGGCGGTGGCCGACAGCGTGAAACAGGCCGGCGGAGAGGTGGTCATGTTGGCGGAGCAGGCGCCGCTTTGGCGGTTGGCGGCGTTTGCCGGCGGCTTGTGGCGCTGGCCGGCCAAACTGCGTCAGGCGTTTTCTTTGATGCCGCATCGTTATCGTGCCGGCAGCCGGGTGCTGGCGGCGTTGGGGCAAGACCGTTTAACCTCGGTGCGTGTCAATAACGGCGGGCGGGAAAGAACGATCGCCTGCGACAGGTTGGCCTGCGGTTTTGGTCTGGTGGCGAACATTGAGTTGGCGATGCTGCTGGGGTGTCGGATAGAACATGACGCCGTGGCGGTGAATCATTGGCAGCAAACCTGCCAAGCGCAAATTTATGCCGCCGGGGAGTGTACCGGCGTCGGCGGCAGTGAATTGGCGCTCACCGAAGGCGCCATTGCCGGTTATGCCGCTACCGGGCAGCGGGAAAAGGCAGAGCGCCTGGCGGCACAGCGGCGGCGGTGGCGGCGTTTCGCCACGGCGACAGCGGCCGCTTTTGCGCTCGATGAGCGCTTGAATTCGCTGGCCAATCCGCAAACGTTACTGTGCCGCTGCGAAGACGTTACGTTGGAACAGGTACGCCATCAGCCGGATTGGAACACGGCGAAGATGAGCAGCCGCTGTGGCATGGGGGCATGCCAGGGTAAAGTCTGCGCAACGGCGGCGAGGCAGCTTTTGAGCTGGCCTTTACCGTCGCCGCGTGTGCCTTTAACGCCGGTCAGGACGGAAACGCTGGTTGCGCTGGGGCTGAGCCGATGTGATGACGACGGTTGAATGGGTTTGCGGGCATTTCGCCTCAGGCAAACGCCGCCACATCACCATTGCGGCCAATAGTAGGTTTTCTCCCGCCAGCCTTTGCCGTACATACAGGCTTCGATGGTGGCGTCTCGGGCGGACTGATTGCGATCGGTCTGCACTGTTTTAATCGACGGTTCCTTGTCGTAGCGGTATCCCGATGGACAGTCTTTCTTATTCTTCTCGCAAGGAATGTATTTGTTTTCGTAGCTGAACTCCACGTCCCGCACCACGTCCGGGGGGAAGCGATCGTATCCGCGGCTGCGGCATTCGGCATATTCGGCGTTCCGGGTACTCTCAACCGCGCCAGGCCTCTCCCATTGGGTGCAGGCGGTCAACATCAATAACGGCAAAACAATCAAACAACGGCAATTCTTCATGGTGTCCCTAACTCTTTCTCTATCCTGAGGCTCGCAGCCTAGGAATGTTCCTAACTGACGAGGTAGGAAAGTGTAATAAACTGGCGGAACAATTGGAAATGATAATGGTTATTGTTTAGGTGTGATTGAGGAAGTGCCGCGTTGAGAGAGGATGTGGCGCATTGAGGGCAGTCTGTAAGGATCCGCGACCTCACGGCGAGGGCTGGACGATGTGGCATTGATTTTATTCATTCTCTTTATGCCGCAATGATCCGACCGCAATTGCATCGTTTTAATGAGGGAAATAATATGCAAGCTAAGCATTTTCTTATGCTGGTATGACTATTATTTTTATTTAGGATATTTACCCATGCCAAGGATTTAATGCTCAGTATTAATACCTTATTTTTTATTTCTGTTTTTTTTATTGGGGTTTTATTTTCAGGTTTTTTCTGGGGAAGACTTTTTAGTTACAGGGAATTCATTTGCATTTTAAATTTGGATTTTTTAAATTCATTTAAGAGGAAGGATAACCGTACGCGACAGAGTCAAAAAGGAGTTTATTTTGTCTGGGATAAAGAAAACGCCTGAAAGTCATGACGGTTTACCTTCACCATCAGAGGATTATGATACTTTTAAGCACCTCTCCGATGTTGGCGCAGTGTTGGGATATGGGCGAACCCGCTTTTATCAGTGGTGCCGTGGGCGCGGATTTCTAACCCCGATGAACGTTCCGTCCCATGAAATGATCAGCCTGGGATATATGGTGGCGGTGTTATCAGAGACCGGTCATACCCGGGTTTATGTCACGCAGGATGGTTTCAGTTACGTCAGTGGTGCTTTTGCTGCAGATATCCAACGTGGCATGATCAAGTTTTAAATCTGCAAGAATCGCCTTTATTTCAATGGCTTTAATGCAGAATCTTCTTATCCCTGCAGGTTCGTGAGAGGAGTGGGAAGTTATCCGATTTTTTCGTCTCTGCGGTATGAAGGCTACTGGAGACAGCTATTCTCTTGCTACGATAAGCATTATTTTCTTCAGGAGCCAAGGATGAAGCATTACGCCGCGTTGTTATTTGCCTCTGCACTGCTGACGGGGTGTGCGACTCAAGCCGTACCGCCGCAACAGGCTGAGTTGCCCCCCCCAAGCCGTCTGATGCTCTATCAGAATATCCCGGATACGCCTTACGCTACGGTGGTCGTGGTGCGCGACAGCGGAATGCTGGCGGGCAGCTGCCGTACCGGCGTCTATGTGAATGGGGAGTTTGCCGCTTCACTCGAGGCAAAAGAAAAAGCAGAGTTTCGCGTGCCGCCAGGCAATATTTCGGTCAGTATCGGGCAAGATATGATCGAGAACTCTCTATGTATTTGGCGTGAAACCAGCGGCAGCGTGCCGATGACGCTGCGCGCCGGTGAAAGCCGCTATCTGCGCATCGCCGGCGATCGGCAGCGAGGCTTCGTGTTGCAGGCAGGGCGGCCGTAACAGCCCAGGCAAGGGCGTTAACGCCCTTGCCACCATCCCCACAGCGTAATTAATAGCCACGCCGCCGCAATCCAGCACAGTACCGCCGCACCCAGCGCTAACGACAGCCGCAGGCTGTTAATCAGGAAATACAGCGAAATCAAATATACCAGGTAGGGCAATACCGCCCACATGCCGAAAATCAGCGTCGTTTTCAGTGCCGCAATTGAACGTTCGCTGCCGACAATGTAATGCGCAATCAGGGCGAAAGTGGGAAAGAGCGGGACTAAACCGGCGATATAATAGTTGCGCGTTTTGGCCAACAGGCCGATTAGAACCACGACCAGCGCGCCGATCAGCGCTTTGACAAGGATGCCCATAACGGTCTCGGGTGTGGGGGAGAAAGTCAACACACTGCCCGAAAGCACGTGCAAGATCAATGGGGTGTGGCGTAGCGTGGTGAAAAGCAGACCCACAAGAAGTGCGGGTCTGGGGCGCAACGCTTACTGACGGTAAGCGTGCTTGATTTGCTGAATGCTGTTCTTGAAGATTTCTGCCTGAGTCGGATCTTCAATCTGCGCGATGAAACGTTCCATGTTGATGATGACTTTCCCGGCGTCGGCCTGGCCGATCGATTTCAAGATCAGCGTCAGCGTAGCTTTGAGGCAGGCAACCTCGGTCGCCAAGATTTCCGGGTTTGCAGACGTAGTGAAATCAACGTTGCTCATTTTTTCTCCTGATTTTTTGAGGCCGTAGCCTGATACAAGCTGCTTTGGCGCACCGCGCGCGGGCTAAAAAGTAGCCCCGGGCGCGGCGGCGAATTTAACTGGGCGCGGAGTATAGCATAGCATGAGTCTGTCATCTGCACCGGGCTTGCTCAGGTCTCGCGGGTGGGCAACGTTCGCTCATTGCCTGTCTGAATCATCTACTCTCGGCAAGTTATTTCGAGGTGGTTAACAAGTATTTTTCCGGTACGTTATTGTTGAACAATCGGGGTTATTATAATTATTGGGGGCGGAGGCGCCGATTTTACCGGCGTTTGCCGGGAATAATAGTTTCGACCGAGGGTTGCCGGACCCACGTTGGCCGCAGATTTTGTTACGCCTTTAAATATCAAATGATTACAAACAGCCAACGGCCGTGTTAATATTATTCATGTCGTGATTGCTTACACAGATTTCTCCCTCGCGGCATGATTGTCGCGCTATCCTGTGTCAGACGCAGCGCGACGAAATTATTTTCGTCGCCCGATCTTTTCCGACGTGACGATTTATCGGCGGCATAGACGGCTAAAATTGAAAAATCAGCTCTGCTCCGCAAAGTTATTCGGAAGTATGTATTAATCTGTGTTCATTCTTGTCTGAAAAACAAGTAATATCTCTGGCGAAAACAGAGGCCGATTGCGTTACTCCCTTTTTTTGGAGATTTTTCCTTGATTAGCGTTCTTCTTGTTGATGACCACGAACTGGTGCGCGCAGGGATACGACGCATTCTTGAAGATATCAAAGGTATAAAAGTTGTCGGTGAGGCTCAGTGCGGTGAAGACGCCGTAAAATGGTGCCGTGGCAACGCTGTCGATATCGTGCTGATGGACATGAATATGCCGGGCATTGGCGGGCTGGAAGCCACGCGCAAGATTGTGCGTTACGCACCCGACGTCAAAGTCATCATGTTGACCATCCATACTGAAAATCCTTTGCCCGCGAAGGTGATGCAGGCGGGTGCCGCCGGTTACCTGAGCAAGGGCGCCGCGCCGCAGGAAGTGATTAACGCCTTGCGTTCCGTGCATGCCGGGCAGCGCTATATCGCGTCTGATATCGCCCAGCAGATGGCCCTGAGTCAGTTGGAACCGCAGGCTGAAACGCCGTTCAGCTGCTTGTCTGAACGCGAGTTACAGATCATGTTGATGATCACCAAAGGCAAAAAAGTGAATGAGATCTCGGAGCAACTGAGTCTCAGCCCGAAAACGGTGAACAGCTACCGTTACCGCATGTTCAGCAAACTGAATATCAGCGGCGACGTTGAATTGACTCACCTGGCCATCCGACATGGATTGTTCAATGCGGAGACGTTGTTAAGCAGTGAATGACCGTTTTGATGCCAAAGCCTTCCTGAGTACCGTCACCAGCCAGCCCGGCGTCTACCGTATGTACGACGCCACGGGTACGGTGATCTACGTCGGTAAAGCCAAAGACCTGAAAAAGCGTCTCGCCAGCTATTTTCGGCAGCAGGTCAGCAGCCGTAAAACCGAGACGCTGGTTAAAAATATCGCGCAAATAGACGTAACGGTTACCCATACTGAGACAGAAGCGCTGTTGTTGGAACATAACTACATTAAATTGTACCAACCGCGATATAATGTTCTTTTGCGAGACGATAAATCTTATCCGCTGATTTTTCTCAGTGCGGATACCCATCCCCGTTTGGCGGTGCATCGCGGCGCCAAACACGCCAAAGGCGAATACTTCGGGCCTTTCCCCAACTCTTACGCCGTGCGCGAAACGCTGGCGCTGCTGCAGAAGCTGTTCCCAATCCGCCAGTGCGAAAACAGCGTGTATCGCAACCGTTCGCGTCCGTGCCTGCAGTATCAGATCGGCCGCTGTCTGGGGCCTTGTGTTGCCGGCCTGGTGAGCGAAGAAGA
Source organism: Serratia sp. BNK-33-b (assembly GCF_048684565.1). Classification (NCBI taxonomy): domain Bacteria; kingdom Pseudomonadati; phylum Pseudomonadota; class Gammaproteobacteria; order Enterobacterales; family Yersiniaceae; genus Serratia; species Serratia sp. BNK-33-b. Next base: position 2,998,469 of record NZ_JBLQTZ010000001.1, on the reverse strand, counting down.
GTACCGGCAGCAGGTGGACTACGTGCGGCTGTTTCTTTCTGGCAAAGATCAGCAGGTATTGCACCAGCTGATTGAGCGTATGGAAGAAGCCAGCAAACTGCTTAATTTCGAAGAGGCGGCGCGCATTCGCGATCAAATTCAGGCCGTGCGCCGCGTTACCGAACGGCAGTTCGTGTCGGGCGACAGCGACGATCTGGACGTGATCGGCGTGGCGTTCGATGCCGGTATGGCGTGCCTGCACGTGCTGTTCATCCGTCAGGGCAAGGTGCTGGGCAGCCGCAGCTATTTCCCTAAAGTGCCGGGCGGCACGGATATGGGCGAGGTGGTGCAGACCTTTGTCGGCCAGTTCTATCTGCAAGGCAGCCAGGCGCGTACGCTGCCCGGCGAGATCTTGCTGGATTTCAGCCTGCCGGAAAAAGACCTGCTTGCGGAATCGCTTTCCGAGTTGGCGGGGCGCAAGATCCAAATCCAAAGCAAACCGCGCGGCGATCGTGCCCGTTATCTGAAACTGGCGCGCACCAACGCGGCAACGGCGTTGACCACCAAGCTGTCGCAACAGTCGACGATCCATCAGCGGCTGGCGGAGTTGGCCAAAGTGCTGAACCTGACGGAAATCAACCGTATGGAGTGCTTCGATATCAGCCATACCATGGGTGAGCAGACCGTGGCTTCGTGCGTGGTGTTCGACGGAAACGGCCCCGTGCGAGCGGAATATCGGCGTTACAATATCAGCGGCATCACTCCTGGCGATGACTACGCGGCGATGACGCAGGTGCTGAAGCGCCGTTACGGCAAAGCGCTGGAAGAGAAAAAGATCCCGGATGTCATCTTCATCGACGGCGGTAAAGGGCAGCTCGGCATGGCGATCGACGTATTCAAATCGCTGAATGTTACCTGGGACAAGAATAAGCCGCTGCTGATCGGCATCGCCAAAGGCGCCGACCGCAAGGCAGGGTTAGAAACGTTGTTCTTCGTGCCGGAAGGTGAAGGGATTTCTCTGCCGCCGGATTCGCCGGCGCTGCATGTGATCCAACACATCCGCGACGATTCGCACAATCATGCCATTACCGGTCACCGGCAGAGAAGGGCGAAAGTCAGGAATACCAGCGCATTGGAGCTGATTGAAGGCGTAGGGCCGAAACGGCGCCAGGTGCTGTTGAAGTATATGGGCGGACTGCAACCTTTGTTGAACGCCAGCGTGGAGGAAATTGCAAAAGTGCCGGGTATTTCACAAGCATTGGCAGAAAAGATCTACAATGCATTGAAACACTGAGGGCAATGTAGCAACATACTCTTAATTTCCACTCTAGCCAGATAGTTACCGTAGCATTATGCAATTGAATATACCGACTTGGCTTACCCTGTTTCGCGTAGTTCTGATCCCATTCTTTGTGCTGGCGTTTTATCTGCCGTTCAACTGGGCTCCGATGGTTTGCGCCGTTATCTTTGTGTTTGCCGCCGTCACCGACTGGTTTGACGGCTTCCTGGCACGTCGCTGGAAACAAACGACGCGCTTCGGGGCGTTTTTGGATCCGGTCGCGGACAAAGTGATGGTGGCGGTGGCGCTGGTGCTGGTGGCTGAGCACTACCACAGCTGGTGGATCACGCTGCCGGCGGCCACCATGATCGCCCGTGAAATCATCATTTCGTCGCTGCGCGAGTGGATGGCGGAAATTGGCAAACGCAGCAGCGTGGCGGTGTCCTGGATAGGCAAAGTGAAAACCATGGCGCAGATGATGTCGCTGGTGGGCTTGCTGTGGCGGCCGGATCGTTCCGTAGAGTATGTGGCGATTGGCTTGTTGTATATCGCGGCGGTGCTGACTTTCTGGTCGATGTTCCAATATTTGAACGCGGCACGCAACGATTTGCTGGAACCGTGATCGATACGCTGCAAAAATCGGCAAACGATCGTGGTGTGCCAACAATTTTATTGACTCATCACGTCAGGTAAGTAGAATGCATCGCATCAGACGACAACGATGAATTGCCGAAAGATAGCAAAGAAATCAGTCAGTTCTGGTAATGCGGGAATAGCTCAGTTGGTAGAGCGCAACCTTGCCAAGGTTGAGGTCGCGAGTTCGAGCCTCGTTTCCCGCTCCAAACATTAGCCTGTTGAATCTTCGTGATTCGGCAGGTAAGAAAAAGGGGCTTTGGCCCCTTTTTCGTTTTCTATTCCTTTGCCGTCCGGCGAAACCTTTCTTCATCTTCCTGCATCGACTATTGTCCCTATATCTCCTGCCATTTTCATACCGCAGGATGCCTCCTGAAAACAGGCTCATTTGATTGGACATCGTGTCGATGCTCTGTGGGGTATTGATGCCGATCCATCGTGCGGCGTACAACCCGATGTGAGTCTCCAGCTCTGCAGTTGCGTTGACCGTTCAGGGCGGTGGCACCGAAGATTGCGCGATCTCCCCATGATGATGCTTTGCCCGGTACCCCATGATCATAAGCAAATGAAAAGCCGGGGAGGGCACGGGCAAGCGATTCCTGTCGAGAAAAAAGATCCGATTTGCCCGTGAATCCCTGAGCCGATGCATATAAAATCAACATTTCGCTTGCCTTTCCGTTGGCATTGTGAACAGTGCGCCCACAAAATAAGCAGTTGAAAGCGTTAGAGAACTTTTTGCTATTTCGGGGGGTTGCCAAGGTGGGGGGTTTAGTCCATAATGCAGTCCATCGATTCGGCGGTAACGAAATAAATTACTTAAGAATCAGATGATTAAGATAAGCGATTTCAACATCGCGATTGAAAAGAACAAAACGAAGTGGGTGAATCACCGGCTTTGGCCTGAAAAGGCAAACAGAATAAAGGCGCGTTAACAAAGCGGTTATGTAGCGGATTGCAAATCCGTCCAGTCCGGTTCGACTCCGGAACGCGCCTCCAACTTTCCCGAGCCCGGGTGGTGAAATCGGTAGACACAAGGGATTTAAAATCCCTCGGCTTATGGCTGTGCGGGTTCAAGTCCCGCCCCGGGTACCAGGGAACAAAAATACCGAATAATCAAAGCAATAAGTAGTAATGTCGTAGACCGCCGAGAGGCGGTTTTTTTGTTTCCGCCCCACGCTTCATAATATCACTTCATAATATTTTCAGGCCTTCTACTGCTCGCCAACGGTTGGCACTACGGCGATCTTCCTCACATACTTAGCAGTCTGTTCCACATTCTTGTGGCCGGTTATCGCCTGGCGGTCATACAGGTTGCCTTCAAGATCTGAAACACCTTTAGCCTTCAAGTCATGGAAAGTAAAATCGAACTCAAGTTCAGGGAAACGCTCTTTAGCCTGCTGCTTTGCTTTCATCCATCGGCTGTTAAATCCATCTCGGGTGTATTTTGCCCCCGATGGTTGGTGGATGACATAGATACTGCTCATACCAGGTTTTAATGGCAATGCTTTGGCAGCAGAGATATCTGCGCTCGCTTTCGCTGCAGTGCCGCCGGCCCGGCGCATTTGGTGTGGTGGCTGGTAAACAACGCCCCCGAAGTTTCCAGCCTTGAACCACATTGGGCTGATCACTCATGGTTAGGATCCGTCACCGCTTCCAGAATTAAGGAGTCGGGGAGTGATCAGCCCGATGTGCGCCGTTCACCCAGCGACGTGAACAAAAATCCAAAGTAAAAACCAGAAAACAGAACAACCAACAACGCAATAAACCAAAGACCGCCAACCTCTTTTGCTCATGATTGCCTCGGTGGCGCCCTGTAGAGCGCGGTGAGTGCTAGTCGATGCCGTAGGCGTTGCGCTGGAAATCATCTGCCGCCAATCCGTCGCAGCGTTGTTCCTCTGCCGCGCCGCGTGCAAACCAATGCGCCCATTCCGTGGCAGTCCGTGGTGGCAACGGGTTGCCGTTGTAGTCGTTGTAAACTACGTCTGCCTGCTCATTGCATTGTTCCAGCGTGTCCCGCAGTTGGCGTTCAGATACGTCAGCGCCGTGCTGCTCATAAATCGTCTTCAGTTGTTGCATAGAAATCTGGGTAGCCATCGTGTAACCCTCTGGTGTAAGCCTGGTTCAGCGAATCATCCCGATCTTCGTGTGCCTCGGGCGGCTACTTCGTGGGCGTCCTGCCTGTTCGCTGCCGATGAATCAAATGTAGGATATCTGACATTTTAAGTCAATATTAAAATGTAGGTAATCTGACATTTTGGTTTGAGTGAATGTTGGGCTGGTGGAATCAAGGGGAAAGCAGTAGGGGGATTAGCAGGGAGAGGGCACAAAAAACCCGGCGCGGTGGCCGGGTCAGGGAAGTAAATTAGAAGGCGAAGAGATCACGCTTCAGGTTGCTGTCCATCAGGTTGTTGAACTGGTAAGGCTCCAGCTGCCTCTTGATCTCGTTTAGGTTTTGCTCCGCCTTTTTTGCCAGATCGTGACTCTCCTGAATCTGGCTCTCCAACATCTTGTTGAGTGTTTCCATCTCCAGTTTCAGATTCTTCGGCATTAGTTTCTTCCTCTTCATCTTGTGGTTCATGAGTGCAATCTACAACGCAGGGCTTTCCGTAGGTTGGGATTTCGTCATCATGAATTTTTTGGCAAAAGTATTCATATAAAGACTCCGTGATACCACTTGGAGCCTCTACACATTTAAAAAGTTCCCGTGCTTCTTTTCTATCAATTACAAACCCATGTGATGGATATGATGCAATGAGCTTCACCAATGCACCTTCTTTAAGGCTTTTCGACTTAGATGTCAATCGTTGACCATACGTGATTGCTATGCTCATGGCTCGCTGATGTTCGCCAAGCTTGATCGGGTCGATTTGTGCAGCCATAGGTGCAATCAATGCTTCGGTAAGCCTTGTCGCTATGTCAGCAGACATTTTTGTATTGATCTGGTTTTCGTAACGAATCTTAACTAAATGGGAATTAAACGCTGAAATTGAACGTTCTTTTAACGCATCCAGAGCAGTCATGATAGCAAGACCTGAACTAGACTCACCAATTTCATCATTTTTCTTTAACTGGATGTCCAACGGGCCCAGTTCTCCCATATCACCTATCACTAACTTGTTTGCAGCGATCGCTATAAGCGTACCAGCGCTTTTACATGGTCCAACTACAAGCAAGGTCACATCATCATAGTTGTGTTGTAGAGCGCGACCGATACGATAGCCTGCATCAGGATCGCCACCATATGTTGCCACACAAAAGACAACATCTTTCCGAAGACCAGGTGCCGATTTTCGTTTTTTTATCGCATTAGTGAGAGCAAGGTATCCATCTCTATGGATATCGCCAGTGTAGACATAAACATCATGATTTTCCACTTAACAGTCCCTTCTTATAAAATCATATTGTTGTTATAAGCTTGTTTCAAAGCACATCTGTTCAATATAACTTCACACAACGAGCCATGCCAGTATAGCTCAGTACCTCGTTCTTTAGCCTGAGACTTAGTTGACGCTATCAGGAAGTGCGTAACCACCTATGACGAACCAAGCCATCAGCACGACGGCGGTAACGATGATGGCAACGGGAAACATGTATCCGATTTTCATTTTATTTTCGACTCTGAAACTCATGAAGCGTGAGGATGCTAACATCTAGCGTATGGAGTGATTAACCTCTTCATCCTCAACATGGCGAGAAGCCTTGAGGATACCGGCCACATACTCCACTTTCAACACAGCACTTTGCGGCAGTGTAATTGGTCTATGGTCTTGATTGATGCTGGTAAACTGGTAACCACCATCGCGTGTGTAGTTGAGAACCTTGATCATGTTGTGGCCGTCTGCGGTGCGAACGAAAACTTCATCACCAGAATGCACTGAGGTACCTGGTTCGATGAGAACGAACTCACCAGACTGAATGCGTGGCCACATGCTATCGCCCCGGACGCGAAGCCCGTATGCATTCGGATCATCGCTATAAATCTTCAGCCATCCACCACGGTACTCGACCATGTCGATCATGCCATCAACTCCTAAAACGGCATCACCAACAACAGGGACAAGCCCTGGTCGAACCTTGCCTACATATGTGATGTTTTCGTCAAAATCGCCACCTTCAAGAAGCCAGTTTGGATTGCAGCTTAGGGCAGCGGCTAGAGCCTGGAGGTTCTCACCACCAGGTTTATAGTCGCCTGACTCCCAGCCAGTGACGGTGACACGATTGACCCCTATGCGCTTGGCTAAGGTGTCCTGAGTTAGCTTTAACTCTTTGCGTCTTGATCGAATTCGGTCATTCATTTCCATGTAGGCAATCCTACCATTTAGCGATGTAGGATTCCTTGACTCTTTAATGTAAGATATCCTACTATCCAAGTGTTCCATTCCCTTACCAAAGAGTGAGCCATGAAAAAAGATGATGTTATTTCGTACTTCGATGGGGTGGGCAAAACAGCCAAGGCATTAGGGCTGTCGCATGCCTCCGTATCGGGTTGGGGGGAGATTATTCCCAAAGGTCGAGCATTCGAGATCCAGGTTATTACTGGTGGTGAACTGAAAGTTGATCTCTCTCTTTACAAAAAGTCTACCGCGCCAGCGGCTTAACCAAAACCACAGAAGCGGAGAAACCTTGTGGACAACAAAGATTTCCCAACACAGGACGACATCAGCGAAGCGATACACAAGCTGATCACGTTGTTCCCAGGTAAGTACAGCGCGATGGCTCAGCAGTTGGACCCGGTGGCCGGTACCGAAAACGCATTGCGAAATCGCGTTCGCCAGGTGTCTGGTCAGGTAGTACCGCTGGGTATGGCAGCTGAAATGGAGTCGATATCTGGTCGTAGCGATATCACTGAAGCGATGTGCAAACGGGCTGGTGGAGTTTTCGTGAAGCTTCCAGAAGTCGAGCAGATGGGCAATGAAGAGCTGCTTTACAAATTTAACGATCTGCTGGCGTCTCTCGGCCAGTTCGCGCGCTTCCACAACGAGTCAACTTCTGACGGCGTTCTGGACCGCGAAGAAAGCAAACGCATGAAGGCCAAGGGCTATCGGGTGCAGTGTCTGGTGGCTGAAATCATGGTCGTTACAGAGATGTTGTTTGGAGAGGGTGACGCCACAGATATGCGGTCTGTGGCGTCGGTCGCATTAACTAAACGTGTGGAGTAATTAACGCATGAACAGATTAGCAGATAGTCGGCTGCGTGGGCAATTTCGGTGTGTGGCTTCAAGCTGTTCAAAGCCGCTCATGCCGTTGCGTTATGTGATGAGAATACCGGGCGGCTGGATGCCTGTCACCCACAGCGCGTTGCAGGAAGTTGTGGATCGTTTCAAGTATTTGGCACTGCCGGCGCCGGGAGCTGCTGCATGAGCATGAACCTGATGGCTCAAGCAATGAGCATAAAGGTTGGCAATCCCCTGCGTAAGCTGGTGCTGATTAAGATGGCTGATAACGCCAATGATGAAGGCGAATGCTGGCCGTCTTATCAACATATTGCTGACCATTGCGAGTGCAGCAAGAGCGCCGTGAAGGCTCATATCACTGCACTGATAGGCGGTTGGCTTTCTGCAAATGTTGATGGTTTTGATGAGACAGAACATCACCCCATATCTGTTGACGTGGATGGGAAAACAATACCATCTGCAGATTGGTTCAACACGGCCATAGCACCTGACGCGAGCGTATTCGAGAAATGCCGATCGATGCAAACGAGGTGCATGGTGGTGGTTCGGGTGGCCAGTCACTGAACACGCCAAAAGATGGCGCCGGCATTAATATTGTCAATCGCGATCCTGCTTTTCGTGGTCGAGTACTCGCGGGGGCAAATGGAAGGCCGGAAGGCGGCGGCATGGATCCTGTAAGCGAGTCAGACCGTTCTACGCTTAACGATGCACAGTATCCGGCTGCAGGATGGCGCCAGGGTAACGTGTTGCCGATGTATTATGCGATTCTCCATCAAAATCCTGGAAACCAGGTCTTTATTCATGCCCCATTTGCGGCAGGCGGCCGCTCTTTTGCTGAGATAAGCAAAGGGACGATCCCTTATCAAAACTCGCTGGACTTCGTGCAGCTTGGAAAAAATGCAGCCGACGGAGTAGGGAAGCGCTACTCGTTCAAATTCATGACGTTTGAGCATGGAGAGACGGATAACGACAACGGCAGTTCCCAAAATCCTGGTGACTATCTCGCGAAAATGACGCCTTATTTCTCGGGCATGCAAGTTGACTTCAAAGCGATTACCGGCCAGGCCGATAATTTTGTAGAGGTAGTGGGTCAGGTCGGCAGTCGCATCAACACCAAAAATCAGCAGGTAGACGATCAAGGCAACCCAATTGGCGAACCTGTGATTGTACAGCCGTACTCTGTCACCGCCACCGACCAGTTAACTTATGTGCGTCAGAACGCGGCAAAAGCCATCATGTATGGCCCCAAATACCCGCTTAACTGGCTCTATAACGATGCAACGCTTAGCCATCTGAATGCCGCCGGTAAGGTGTTGCAAGGCGAATATGCCGCACAGGCTATCTACTGGCATCTGTATGACCCAGTGAAAAAAGGCACCTGGACGGGGCTCAAAGCTCGCTCATTATCAGTGAATGGTAGCACTATCGACATCGTGTTCGATGTCCCATACCCACCGCTGGTAGTTGATACAACAACAATTGCTGATTGCCCTGGGCAAGGCTTCTCGTTACAAGATGCCTCTGCTGAGGTTCAGTCGGTAGTAGTTATCGCACCAAACACTATCCGGCTTAATCTCAATCAGTCTCCAGCAGTTACAGATCACCTATTGATTGGATTCACCAACACTGTTCCAGCAACCCAAGGCTTTGTCTATCCACTGGTTTGCCTGCGTGATAGCTCAACTCAAACATCACGCTGGATCACTAAGAACAACCAACCCTTTCCGCTATATAACTGGGCATGCCTCGATCGCCTACCACTGAATGGAGCATTTTAAATGACAGCAGCTATCAATACTGGCAAAGCCTATGCGGGTTTTCGTGCCGCTCTCGACTTGTCGGCATCAATCCTTGACCCGCAGGCGCTCTTTAATGCCTATAAAGCGCGGGTAGTGGCAGACGGAGGCACTATCCCGGACGAGTCAGGTTGCCTGGCGCGGTTTTCATTTTTACTGAACAATGGCATGTATGACCGAGCGACGGTATGTGCTGCGCCGGCATTCGGGCTAAAGGCGGATGGTTCAGGAAACGTCCAGACCATTTACAACCTGCTTGGTGTTGACGGTGATTTGATTGCAGGTTCCCAGGGCACTCCGCCGTTGCCAATGACGTATGATGCTACCGCGCGCGCGGTTATCATTCAAATTACGTCCGGCGGTGGCTGGTTCTTAAAGAGTCGCGCAAACCAGGTTATTCAAAAGGGCGGTGCGTATCTTATCGCTGGGCGCATGAGCGATCTGTACCGTGCGGACAACAACGGTATTCAGCTTGGGTACAATATCAATAATCTGCCGCTGGCATATCTGCGGACAATGATCACTAACAATAACGCCATAACTGAATCGTGGCGATATGGTACGCGTGATAGTGCCTGGCCAGCCGGCACTGGTGGCGCGGTAGGTGCTGCGACATCTATCTATGCTGACTATGTGCCATCGGCAGGACTTTTCAAAGTCGCGTCTGGTGTCATTGAAGGCTATGAGAAAGGAAAGCTGTCGGTAACCTCCTCCGTGGCGGCTACCGGTAAGCTTGCAGATCTAAGCAGTTTCACTGCCCCGTTGTTGATCGGCGGTTCGCAGGGCGCCAGTGGTGTAGGCGCATGCTATGGCGCTTTCAAAGATGTGTTGTTCCTGCACACTGCCGATGAGTCTGATGCGGTATTGGCTTCACGCCTGGGGATGTAACTATGGTTGAAGATTGGATGATCCCACAAGATTGGCAAAATCCGAAATGGAATCAGGACGGTAGCCAGCCTCATCACTGGCATAACTATGTCTCAAGCGCAGTTCAGCAAATATGGCAAAGCTTTACTGATGAGCAAAAGCAGGTGCTAGCCGCTGGGTTTGCAGAGGTGGCGCTGAACGAGGATTGTTGGGATTAAAGCAAAGGCCGGGAGGGAACCCGGCTATTTGTACAGCGTGGCAAAGTCGAATGAGAGCGCGGCATCAACGGCTTTGCCCTCTGTTTCAAACGGTACCTCTGACACGAGCGGCCAGCGCCCCTTATGCCACACATATAGCCAGTGCTGCTTCTCCTCGTCTTCGCGTATCGCGAACATCGGAGGGCTGTTCTGCTGAGGTTCTGGGTATCGGTCGTTTTCGTTGAGAATGACGATCTGCCGGCCGGCGAGAGTGATGCTACCCATTTGACTACTCCGCTGGTGGGTGTTCAGTAATGGTAGCACCTAAGAAAAATCCTTCATAATTTTGCGAGCGAGCGTTACGTAAAGTATTGATTTAAATGTCGCTAAAATTTTATAAATATTCTGAATATCGCAATCAAGTGATTGTTATCTAACGATAATAGCAGCAATTTAAAATCCCTCGGCTTATGGCTGTGCGGGTTCAAGTCCCGCCCCGGGTACCAGGGAACGAAAATACCGAATAATCAAAGCAATAAGTAGTAATGTCGTAGACCGCCGAGAGGCGGTTTTTTTGTTTCTGTAATTTGCATTATCCCCGCATTCCTTCCTGTCTTGTCATGCCTTATACCCATGGATTGTCATCCAGCTTGCAGGGAGCCCCGCAGGGCTCCGAAGTACAATTCATAAGAAACCGAACGCCGCAGCGAGGATCCAGCCGAAGACGCAGGAGACGCTGACGCCGATCAGGCCGGGCAGAATAAAGCTGTGGTTGATCACGAAGCGGCCAATGCGGGTGGTGCCGGAGCGATCGAACTGGATTGCCGCCAGATCGCTGGGGTAGGTTGGCAGAATGTAATAACCGTAACAGGCCGGCGCCGAAGCGACGATATAGGCAGGGTTAACCCCGATCGCCAGCGCCACCGGCACCAGCGCCGCCAGTGCGGCGGCCTGCGAGTTGACGAATTTCGACACCAGCAGCAGGATCAGCGCATAGGCCCAAGGGTACTCTTTCACCAACACACCCAGTGTGGCCTCGATCTGCGCCAGGTGCGCGCCGAACATGGTTTCCGCCATCCAGGCAACACCATACACCGCCACGATGGCGATCATGCCGGAACGGAATACCTCGTTTTTAGAGATAGACGCCGGGTTGGTGCGGGTGATGATAACGATCAACGCCCCGGCCATCAGCATGCACATCTGGATCACCAGAACCATGGAGAGCGGCTTGCCGCCGAAGCTGGGCCGCAGGCCGGAAAAGGCTCCCAGCACCGCCACCAGGGCGATGGTGGCGAGGAAAATCCACATGGCGATCCAGTTGCTGCGCGGCAATACCCGGTCCAGCAGGGTAGCGGCGTCGCCGTAGACGTAGCGATGGTTTTCCGGCACCGAGATGAACTTCTGGAACTCCGGGTCTTTGTCCAGGTCTTTGCCGCGGAACCAACTGAAGATGCCGATCGCCAGAATGCCGCACAGCGTCGAAGGGATGGTGATAGACAGCAGATCGAGGAATTCCAGATGGCGGCCATTGAAGGTGTAGCTGCTGAGCATCGCCACCAGTGACACCACCGCCACCGACACCGGGCTGGCGATAATGCCCATCTGCGCGCCGATCGAACTGGCCGCCATCGGCCGTTCCGGGCGGATATTGTTTTTGATCGCCACGTCATAGATGATCGGCAAGATGGTGTACACCACATGGCCGGTGCCGCACAGGATAGTGAGAATGCAGGTGACGAAGGGGGCGATGATCGAGACATAACGCGGGTTGCGCCGCAGCATCCGCTCGGCGATCTGCAGCATGACGTCCAACCCGCCTGAGGCCTGCAGGGTGGCGGAGGCCGCCACCACCGCGATGATCACCAGCATCACGTCTACCGGCGGTTTGCCGGGCTGCAGGTGAAAGCCAAACACCAGGATCATCAAACCGATGCCGCCCAGTAACCCCAGCGCAATGCCGCCCTTACGCGCCCCATACAGCAGGCATGCCAATATAACCGCTAATTGCAGAAAGAAATCCATGATAGATACGCCTTAAAATGTTGAACTTAACTGCGTTCAGTTTCCGGCGGTGTTTACAGTAGAAAGTTGTTTTAAATCTAAAGGCGCTTAAAAATTGTGGTTATTGACTCTAAAGAGTGATGATGGTCACGTTCAGAGAATCTGAAGAGCAGGCGGCTGACGACATCAGCACGAAAAAACAAGCCAAGAGGTCAGACCTCTCCTATATAACCGGTTTGCCACCAGAGGAGAGAGCAATGGATCCGACAAAAATGACCGGGCTGGCGTTATTACAGGCTGCGATGGCTGGCAAGATCCCACCGGCCTCGATCGCTGAAACCGTGCCCATGAAACCGGTCGCGGTGGAAGAGGGGTATATCCGCATCGCGGCGCGGGCCGACGGGCGCCATCTGAATCCACTGGGGGGCGTACATGGCGGTTTCGCCGCCACGGTTTTGGACTCGGTGACCGGTTGCGCGGTGCACAGTACGCTGGGCGCGGGGATTGGCTATGGCACCGTCGATCTGCAGGTTAAAATGTTGCGCCCTGTGCCTAAGGAAACTGATCTGATCGCCGAGGGGCGTCTGGTCTATGCGGCGAAGAACGTCGCTTTCGCTGAAGGCACGCTCAAAACGGCGGAAGGGAAGCTGCTGGCTTCAGCAACCGCCACTTGTTTTATTATTCGCCCCGCCGAACAAGCACCGCAATAACCTGCTCTTTATCGGGCTTCGGGCTATCAACCCGGAGCCTGATGCATTTATCTTTGGCTGCATACCTTGCTGCGCTACGATGGCAGGCGCGATACGCCATTGTGGTCTAGTATTCTTGGGTGAAAATTTATCGGGGTGATTATGCAGCCGTATAAAGAGGTTGAGTTTGATCATGAGCTTTGTCTGGCGATCGGCAAAGCCGTATTAGACGTGGTGGCGCAGGGGGAAGAAACCAGCGCTCCGGCGGTGATGAACGCGATTGAGCGGTCGGTGGAGCAGGGGCTGGATGATGACGAAACCGCCATCGCCGACGACGCTCTGGATTTGATGGCTCGTCTCATCCACGGCTTCAGATTCATTAATCTCGCGGGTGAAGAGGATACTTCCCATGCATTGGTTGAATTTCAAGCGCTACAAGAGTGACGTTGCCAAACAGGCTGTGCCGCCGCATTTGAATGCGGCTGAGTTTGCGCGGCATTACGCTGACAAGCCGCAAGCCGATACGGAAGAGTACCTTTCGTTGAGCGGGGAGATGTGCTGGGATGCGGTGGTGCTTTGCGCTCATCGTTCAGGCGCGCTCAGCAAGGCGAAATACAAGCAGCTGTGGCTGACGGTGTTCGATAAGCAATACAAACATTTCGTCAGCCCTGATGATACCGAGATCCGCACCATGGCGGATATGCTGCGCGCGCCGCAGGGATGTTTTATCGGTATATTTTCCATGCGCGACGCGGCGGCGCCCCGTTTGCTGCATGCCATGATCGGCACCGGCGCGGGATTTGCCGCGGGCAATAAAAATCTTTGCATCGGCGTGGGGGGCGCGGTCGGTTGGGAAAATCTCAATCTGGCGCGCGATCTGCGCTGGCAGCCGGAAGGCGGTTTTTTACGCCAAGGCGACAACGAAGTGCTGCGCATTTTTTATCGGCCTTTCCCCGCCTGAACCACCGGTCCGCAGGCTTTTTAGGATAAAAAACCGCCGTCCGGCGGTTTTTTTGCTTACTTAAACCCGCCGTTGCGCATGAACTCAAGACCGGCGGTGGTGATCCGCGTTTGATGCGGATCGATATCATAGTTGTTCTCGTCGATGTCGCTCATCACGTAGGCTTGTATCAGCCCCTTGGTTTTGAGATAGGCGAAGGGATCGGCGAAGGCGTGCGGGCTGGTGGCGTCCTGCTTCCACAGTTCGTAGGTTTTTTCATCCAGCGTGCCGGGGTGATTGGCGGCCAGCCGGGTCAGGATCTGATTGTAGAACTCATAGTCGGTCATGATGCAGTCCTCTTTATCGCGAGCGACAGTCTCGGAAAATAGCGTAACGTCTATCAATCATAGCCGAAGTTTTCCACCGCCTGCGGCGGCGTCGGGTTAGCCGCGTTGGCTTTCAATCCAGTGAAACAGACGTGAAATGCTGCAGGTGATATCGCCAATGTTGAAGAGCGCGCCGAGCCACAGGGTCAGCATCACCAGGATGCCGATGATGATGGGAAGGTCCATTTTGCTCATGATTATGTTCTTCATCAATAAAGAGTGTGCGGCAAAGCGTACCACCAATCCTGATTGTCATAAAAATGCGCTGCGCATTATTTCTTTTGAAATCAAAGTAAAAAAGCCACCCAAACGGGTGGCTTTTGTCTTTCAGCGGCGATCAGTCCAGCTTGGGGTGCTGGTCTATCAGGATCTGCTTTTTCTTTTCCAGCTCGGCGATCTGCGCGTTGATGTCCTCGACTTTCTGTTCGATATTGTCGTAGGTCTCCTGCAGCAGTTCTTTCGCTTCGGTACGGTCAGAAGCGGCCGGCGTCGCGCCGCGCAGCGGCTTGTTGGCGGTCTCTTTCATGTACAGACCGGTGATAAGACCGATCACCGCCACAACCATCAGGTAGTAGGCCGGCATGTACAGGTTGCCGGTCGCTTCGACCAGCCAGGCAGCGGCGGTCGGTGTCGCACCGGCGATCAGTACCGAAATGTTGAACGAAATCGCCAGCGCGCTGTAGCGAATGTGCGTCGGGAACATTGCCGGCAGAATCGAGGCCATCACCCCGGTGAAGGAGTTGAGCAGCACCGCCAGCACCAGCAGACCGACGAAGATCAGGCCGATGACGTTGCTGTTGATCAAAATGAAGCACGGGATCGCCAGCGCCAACAGGCCGATGCTGCCGCCGATGATGAACGGCTTACGGCCGATACGGTCGCTGGTCAGGCCGATCACCGGCTGCACGAACAGCATGCCGATCATGATGGCGATGATGATCAGAACGCCGTGATCCTCCGAGTAGTGCAGGTTATGCGACAGGTAACTCGGCATGTAGGTCAACAGCATGTAATAGGTCACGTTGGTGGAAATCACGATACCGACGCACACCAGCAAACTTTTCCAGTGTTTGGCCGCGATCTCTTTGAACGAGGTTTTCGGCGGATTTTCGATGGCGTTGCGATCCTCTTTCTCCATCTTATCCACGTGCTGCTGGAACGCCGGGGTTTCTTCCAGCGCATGGCGCAAATAGAGACCGATCAGGCCCAGCGGCGCGGCGATGAAGAACGGAATGCGCCAGCCCCAGTCGAGGAAGTTAGCTTCGCCGACGATGCTGGAGATCAGCACCACAACGCCTGCACCCATCACAAAGCCGGCAATGGAGCCGAAATCCAGCCAGCTCCCCATAAAGCCGCGTTTGCGATCCGGCGAGTATTCGGCGACGAAGATCGCCGCGCCGGAATATTCACCGCCGACGGAGAAGCCCTGCGCCAGTTTGGCCAGCAGCAGCAGGATCGGGGCCCAGATGCCGATCGACGCATAGGACGGGATCAGGCCGATACAGAAGGTGCTGACCGCCATGATGATAATGGTGACCGAGAGGACTTTTTGCCGGCCGAACTTGTCGCCCATGGCGCCGAAGAACAGGCCGCCGAGCGGACGCACCAGGAAGGGCACGGAGAAGGTCGCCAGCGCGGCGATCATTTGTACGCCGGGCGAGGCGCCGGGGAAGAAGACCTGGCCAAGTGCGTAGGCGACAAAGCCGTATACGCCGAAGTCGAACCACTCCATCGCATTGCCCAGGGCCGCTGCGGTGATCGCCTTCTTGAGTTTGCTGTCATCGATGATGGTGATGTCGTTAATGTGCATCGGTTTATGTCGTTTTTTTCTTAACTTCATATAATCATCCCTTAATGAATTATTCGTTGTTCGTGAAAGCGTAATCTCCGTTCACTGTTGTTTTCGAGTTATCAAATAGGCTAATCGAATCGCGGTTCAAGACGATTCATTATCCACATTTAAGTTGGGATGTGGATCACAAAATACCGTCATTTATGCCAAGGTTATGTCATTTAGGTGACTAATTATTTTGCATCTATAGCTTAACGTTATATCTTGCGGCGATCAAATCCAGCAGTTTAACTTAAGTATTTGCACCGATTTGGTGCGAGAATGGTCTAATAAATGTGCGATTTGACGATTTTTCGTCTAATTGGTGATGTTTCAAGTATAGAGAGTGCGGGAGATAAAACCGGAAAAATTGATGTGTTCGCCGCTAAAAAAACGCCTGACCCACTGGCCAGGCAGTTTGGATTAGGGCGCCGACGAACCGCCGAACTCCAGATAGATTTTCGCCAGATTCTGGTACTGCGCGAAGCGGTTTTCGTCCACCGCCAGTTCCGCCTGACGGCGTTGCTCCTGCGCGTTTAACCAGTCGGTTATGGTGACGGCGCCCTGCCGGTAACGCACTTCGTTCAGCCGTTCCGATTTGCGCGCCAGCGCCAGCGAGGCCTGCAGCTGTGTCTCTTGCGCCAGCAGTTGCGCGCGCAGCGACAGGGCGTTGTTCACATCGCCCATCGCCTTGTACAGCGCCTGCCTGAACTCCAGCACCAGCTGTTCATAGTCGTTGCGGGCGATCTTGATCTCCACGCCCATTTGTCGCCATTGCAGGAACGGCATCGTCAGGCCGGCGCCGAGGCTGCCCGTCGGGTTGCGCAGGAATTCCAGCAGCGCGCTGCTGCTGGCGCCCAGCGAGCCAGTCAGGCTGAACGCGGGATAGTATTGCAGACGTTTCTCGTCGACGTTGGCCAGGGCGGCGCGCAACCGCAGTTCTTTAGCGTTGAGATCCGGACGACGGCTCAAGACGCTGGCGGGAATGCCGGTGTTGATCTGCGGCATCGCCGTCTTCGGCAGACGCGCGGGCGCGATAGTGGCCTGGCCTGATGGCGCGCCCCGCAGCACCGCCTGTTCATTCAGCGCCTGTTGACGATCGTGTTGCAGCGTCAACAGCCGGCTTTCCTGCGTCAATAGGTTTTGTTCCGCGTTCACTACGTCCAGCGCTGAGATGCTGCCGGCCTGATAACGGGCGTTGGCCAGCCGCAGCGTCGTTTTGGCATACGCGATGCTCGCCTGGCTGACGCCGATCTGCTGATTGAGAAAACCGATGCGCCAGTAGTTGGTGGCGGCGTCGGCCAGCAGCGTCAGCCGAGCCGTTCGCAGATCCTGCTCGGAAGCCTGGCTGGCCCACTCGGCGGCGTCGCGCTGGCGCGCCAGTTTGCCCCACAGATCGACTTCATAGCTCGTAGAGAGAGTCGCGCCGCTGGTTTTATTCCAGGCGGAGGACTCGGACAACGGGCGATTGATGCCGCTGCTTAACGAGGCGCTGACGTCAGGCGCGGTGCTGATGCCGACGCGTTCCGCCTCGAGCCGCGCGCGGTAGACGCGCAGCACGGCGACGGCCAGATCGTTGTTGCTCGCCATCACCTGTTGCAGCCAGCGATCGAGCTCAGGATCGTGGAAATCACGCCAGTCGAACGGCGTCGGCGCGGCGTTTTCGGCGGCGTATTGCCACCCCGCAGGATAGTTGACCTGCGGCGCCCGGTAGTCGCTTTTCAGAGCGTTGCCGCAGCCGGCGGTGAGCAGAGCGGCGAGGCTTAACGCCAGGGGAGAGAGAATTTTCATGGGTTACTCGCTGGCCAATGAAACGACCGGATCCATCCTTGCCGCTTTACGGGCGGGGAGATAACCGAAGATCATGCCGATTAAGGTTGAACAGAAAAACGCCGTCGCGGCGGTTTGCCAGGAATAGATGGCGGTGAACATGCCGCCCGCCAGCGAGGTGAATAGCGAACCGGCGGCGAACGACAGCGCAATGCCCAAAATGCCGCCGATCAGACAGACCAGCACCGCCTCGATCATGAACTGTTGCATGATATCGCCGCGCCGCGCGCCGACCGCCATGCGCACGCCGATCTCGTGGGTGCGCTCGGTTACCGAGACCAGCATGATGTTCATCACGCCCAGGCTGCCGATCACCAGCGAGATCGAGGCCACCATCAGGATCAGCAGGCTGAGCGTCATCGAGGTGCGTTCGATCGATTTACGGAACTGATCGCGGTTGAACGTCATGAAATCCTTGACGCCATGGCGTTGGGTCAGCAACTGCGTGATGGCGCTGACGGCGGCTTCGCTGGCGACGTCGTCTTTCAGGCGCACGGTGATGCCGCTGAGCGTGGTCTTGCCGACCATACGGTACATCACCGTGCTGTAGGGCATCCAGACGCTGATGCGGTTAGGCGCATAGTTGCGTTCGCTTTTGGCGACGCCGACCACCCGCGCCGGCACCGAGCCGAGAAAAACGATCTGGCCGAGCGGCTCGACGCCAAAATCGCCGAACAGCGCCTGGCGCGCGTTATCGTCGATGATCACTTCCTGCAGCGCGTTGCGATCGTCGCGGAAGGTGGCGCCTTGCACCAGCGTGATGCCGTTGACGCGGAAATAGTCGCGCCCGACGCCGGTGATCGAGGCGGTGGCGGATTTGCTGCGAAAACGGATGCTGTCGGACGCGCTGACCTCCGGGCTGACGCTGTCGACGAAGCTTTGCTGCGCCAGCGCGTCGGCGTCGGCCGGCACTAGGGTGCGGATGCTGTCGATGGCGTCGTCGAAGAAGTCGCGCCCCGGATAGATGCTCACCACGTTGGTGCCGAGCCCCTTGATATTCTCCAGCGTGCGCTGCTTGGCGCCTTCGCCCAGCGCCACCACCGTCACCACGGCGGCGATGCCGAAGATAATGCCGGTCATGGTCAGCGCGGTGCGCAGGCGATGGGCGTTCATCGCTTTCAGCGCCATATGTAGCGATTCGCGGGTGCGGTCAATCAGGCTTTGCCAGCCGCTTTGCCGACTGCGGTTCGGCGGCGGCAGCGATGGGCCGGACGCCGACTTGCGGCCGCTGTCAGCGATGATCTCGCCGTCTCGCAGCTCGATGACGCGGTGCGCATGCTGCGCCACGTTCATATCGTGGGTCACGATCACCACGGTGTGGCCGCGCTGATTCAATTCGCTCAGGATCGCCAGCACTTCCTGGCCGGATTGGGTGTCCAGTGCGCCGGTCGGTTCGTCCGCCAGGATAATTTCGCCGCCGTTGATCAGCGAGCGGGCGATGCTGACGCGCTGCTGCTGGCCGCCGGAAAGCTGGCCGGGCTTGTGGTCTTCGCGTCCCTCAAGGCCCAACCGCGCCAGCAGTTGCGCCGCTCGCCGCCGCCGCTGATCGCGCCGGGCGTTGGCGTAGATAGCCGGAATTTCGACGTTGCCCAGCGCGCTGAGATCGGGCATCAGGTGGTAACGCTGGAAGATAAAGCCGATATGCTCGCGGCGCAGGCGGGCCAGTTCGTCCGGCGACAGGTGGGCGGCGTTCTGGCCGCTGATGTAGTAGTCGCCGCGATCCGGCACGTCGAGGCAGCCCATGATGTTCATCAGCGTCGATTTGCCGGAACCGGAGGCGCCGATGATCGCCACCAGCTCGCCGGCGGCGATGGTCAAATCGATGTCTTTCAACACCGTCAGCGTCTGACCGCCGTTGGTGTAGGTTCGACTGATGCCTTTTAGCTCGATGATAGCGTTCACAGGAAAATGCCATCCTCAGCCGACTTGGCGGCGGGCTGCGACAGCACCACGGTTTCACCGGCTTTCAGGCCGCTGAGGATCTGAATATCGACGTTGTTGGTGATGCCTGTGGTCACTTCGCGCGTTTCCAGCCGCTGATCCTGAGTCAGCACCTGCACCTGCTGCACTTTTCCTTCGGTTTTATGCACCGCCTGGATCGGCACCAGCAGGGTGTTCTTCGCGTCGCCGAGCAGTAAGGAAACCTGCGCGGTCATGGCGATGCGCAGGCGGTTCTCCGGGTTGGGCACGTCCAGCAGCGCGTTGTAATAGACCGAGGCGTTCGAGGTGCCGGAACCGGACGCGGAGCTGGTGCCGGCGAGCGAGTCGTCTTTCATCACCGATTCCGGCGCCAGCTCGATGGTGCGCAGCGTGGCGTCGTACCGTTTATCCGGATCGGAAAAAATAGTGAAGTACGCCTTTTGCCCCGGTGAAATGCGGGTGATGTCGGCTTCGGAGATCTGCGCCTTGATGGTCATCATATCCAACCGCGCCAGCTTGACGATGGTCGGCGCGCTTTGGCTGGAGTTGACCGTTTGCCCCTGCTGCGTCACCACGGCGATGACGATGCCGTCCATCGGCG
The DNA here is from genome assembly GCF_048684565.1 of Serratia sp. BNK-33-b. Lineage (NCBI taxonomy): Bacteria > Pseudomonadati > Pseudomonadota > Gammaproteobacteria > Enterobacterales > Yersiniaceae > Serratia > Serratia sp. BNK-33-b. The sequence goes on along the minus strand of NZ_JBLQTZ010000001.1, from coordinate 2,978,343 downwards.
CGACCACGCGGGTATAGCCCAGATCGATTTTTTTCTTGTCGACTTCAATCTGCGCCTGCACCAGGCGCGCATTGAGCGAAAGCTGTTCGGCGCGGGTGGTGGCCAGCGTGGCCTCGGCGGTCTCGAAGTCTTCACGCGAGCTGGCTTCGTCGCTCAGCATGCGGCGCTGGCGTTTGAAACGCGATTCCGCCTGCTTCAACTGCGCCTGTTTGGCCTGCAATTCGGCCTTGATGACGTTCAGCGCCGCCTCGGCGTTGCGCAGATCGTTGCGCTGTTGCAGATCGTCGATGTCGGCGATCGGCTGCCCTTTGGTGACGCGATCGCCCAGCTTGACCTTCAGCGATTTGACTTCGCCGGAGACGCGGGCGCCGACGTTGACGCGTTCGACGGCATCCAGCCGCCCGGTGGCCAGCACGGCGTTTTCGATATTGCCCAGGCGGGCCGGCGCGGTAACGTAATCCTGCTGCGGCGGGCGTTGCCAAAAGATGGCCAGCGCGACGGCGACGGCGATGAAAACGATGGCGGCGAGCAACGCCAGACGGCGGGAGGGGAGTTTCAGTGATGACATACCCAGGTTTTCCATAACGATAAAAGCGGCGGTTCCAGTCTGCCATCATGGCAGCGCCAGCTTGAACTGGCGCTAAACGTGAGGCGCTTTCCCGCTGGAAAGGGGATGGTAAAGGCTTTCCCGCTAAAGATCACGGCGAGTTATTATCTTTCGGGTGTGCAACCGGCTGCAGGGCGCGTTATACTGGCTAAAAAACCAGTATTCATTCATCAGCAGGACAACACCGCCGCCATGATGCCAAACCGCCTCGAGCCGGAACTCGACATTTATCAATACCCGGAGCACCTGCGCGCCTGCCTGGCGCCGTTGCCCAAAGGGCCGGGTGTGTATATGTTTCACGGTCAAAGCGAGAGCCTGCCGCTTTACATCGGTAAAAGCGTCAATATACGCAGCCGGGTGATGGCGCATTTCCGCGCGCAGGACGAGGCTAAAATGCTGCGGCAAACCCGACGCATCAGCTTTATCGAGACCGCCGGCGAGTTGGGGGCACTGCTGCTGGAGGCGCAATTGATCAAACAACAACAGCCGCTGTTCAACAAGCGCCTGCGGCGCTCGAAGCAGCTGTGCGCGCTGCGCGTGCAGGCCGACACGGTGACGATTGCTCACGCCAAAGAGATCGATTTCGCCGTTACGCCCCATCTCTACGGGCTGTTCGCCAATCGCCACGCCGCGCTGGAAAAGCTGCGCGCCATCGCCGACGAGCATCGTTTATGTTACGGCAAGCTGGGGATCGACAAGCTGCCGGCGGGGCGAGCCTGTTTCCGCTACAGCCTGCGCAAGTGCGCGGGCGCCTGCTGTGGCGTGGAGTCGGCGCAGGAGCATGCGCTGCGGCTCGGCGCGGCGCTTGAACAGCTGAGCATCGCCTGTTGGCCGTTCGCCGGGCGAGTGGCGTTGGAAGAACAGGGCGAGACGCTGCGTCAGTACCATGTGATTCACAATTGGTTTTATCTGGGGTCGGTCAACAGCCTGGCGCAGGCGCAGCGGCTCCAGAGTGCGGCCAGCCATTTTGATAGCGATGGCTACAAGATTTTGTGCAAGCCACTCATGGCCGGCGATTATCGGATTATTGAGCTGCCGTAATGCCATAACGCTATCGATAACCTAAGACTTATCCGTAAAGTCAGGGCATTATGCTAAAAAAGCTTGAGTCCATAATGTTGTTATGGATAATGGCGCCCCGAAGCGAAGGAATGCGCTATTAACTCAGTTGGCAGAGTGATTGGTTTTATAATGGCTTGTTTTGGCTTGAAAATTGATAGACGCGGGTTCGAGTCCTGCATAGCGCGCCAGCTTTCTTTCCTTCATCTCACCGCGCTTATCGTAAAGCGCACCCGGGTTGATTTGCACTATCGGCTCCTCGTTGGGATTTTCGGGTGTGCTTTACCGTAACCGCTGGCTTTCCTTCCTCTTTCTCTTTCGATCCTTTGCTAAACTGTAATCAGGCAGGCTTGCTGCCCGGCAACAGGAGGTCGATATGTCTCACTCCGAGCAACTGCAGGAACTCTTGCAACGCGTCGCCGCCCTCGAGGCGAGAGAGAAAGCGCTGAGCGCCGCGTCCAACGCTTATCAGGCGATTATCACCACCATGTTGGGCAATATGGAGAAGACCGAACGTGACCGGATCATCGCGATGATCGATCAGGCTCATGAAATCGCTTACGCCCGCGCCATTCAACGCAGCAACGAACCGCAAAAGCAGAAGATCAAACAGGCCGACGATGTGGCCCAGCGTATGTTCATGTTTGCACAGGGCAAGGCCGCCCAGCCGCGCTGAAGCCGAACTATAACAGTTGCCGCCATTAAGTTGGCTAACTGATCTACCTGGCGAAACTGTACTTGTGTTACTTTTAGCGGTGAGATTTGATGGCAATGCTGTTTCCAGCATAAGGTTGTAACGATGGACGCGATTAAAAGCATCTTGGTTAAAGAGATTGAACAGATCAATCGGCGTGAAGGGCGGGACGGCAAGCCGCGCTTCAACAGCGAATTCGCCCGCACTCACCGCTATCTGTGCCTTGCCATGTTCGCCGGTTATTTCGCGGTGATCGCCGTGATGTATCAGGTGCCGTACATGGGGATATATGCCTTCCTGGGCTTCACCGCTTTCGTGCTGTTCATGTTTGCCATGCTGCTGATCGAGATCCGGCCGGTGTACCGCTTCGAGGACATCGGGGTGCTGGATCTGCGAGTTTGCTACAACGGCGAGTGGTACTTCACCCGCGCGCTGTCGCCTTATGCGGTGCAGCAGCTGCTGGATGAGCCATCTATCGGCGCCGCGCTGAAACAGAAGATGCGCGTGATCATCGGCAACAAAGGCGAAATCGACTTCTACGACGTGTACGACATGGCCTACGGAAAAAAGCCGCAGGATGAGACACCTCAGTTGGCGGCGGCAAACTGAAAGGTTTCCGGCCGGCGGCTTGTCGATTATACTCAGCGTTTGAACGCGAAGCAGAATGAGGACCAAGCGATGAGTGATGATATTTTCGATTTTGATATCGATGCCGAACTGGCGAAAGCCGAAGAAAAAGCGGCGCAGAAGGTAAAAGAGGTCCCCGAGTTCCTCGAAGACGAAGCGGACTGCGAAGGTTGCAAGATCTGATCGCCTGCCCCATAAAAAAAACCGCCGCGGCGGTTTTTTTTATGTCTGAGCGTCGCTGGGTATTATCAATCCAGCACGAATCCCCAGATCAGGAACGCCGCCACCAGAATCAGGCAAAGCGCGGACACCGTCACCAGTATTTTCCCCAGAATGTCTTTTTCTTGTTCCTGCTGCGTCACGTTGAAATTATCCAATTAAAAGTCTATGGACCAAACCGGCGATGCTGAGATCGGCTGCCGCTACGCCCAGCGCCATGAGCATCATCACCGAAAGAAATCGAGTCTTGCCGTTCACATCCTTAATCCCTGTGGACGCCGCTGTTAGTTTTTATATCAAAGGGATATCATTCAGCGACGCTCTATTTCATGCATCATGATAGTGATTAAGAACGTTCTTAAGGCCAGAAGTTCCCTCATCGGGTAACGCCGCCCGCGGTAGCGTCAGTCGGTTACGATTCGGACGCCTATCTTACTAACTTGATTGCCGTCCATTTCGGCTATGGTCCAGGTCAGGCCGTCCCATTCCACCTGGTCGCCGATCACCGGTTCACCGCCGATCAGCTGAATGACGAACTGCCCCAGCGTCTGCTGCTCGTCGACGTCGTCTTGCAGATTGAGGCCATAAACCTGCGAGATGTCGCTTAAACGGGCGTCGGATTGCAGGATAAAGTCGCCGAAGAAGCGTTCGTCGAGCGTCACGGCCGGCGCCTGGCTGAACAGCTTGCCGAGGATCGGCAGATCGTGCTCATGGCCGATGACGCACAGAATATCGTTCTCCCGCAGCCGGGTACTGCCGCTAGGATGCAGCAGCTCTTTGCCGCGGAACAGGGCGGCGATGCGGGTATTGGGCGGCATTTTCAGCTCACGCAGCGCCGCGCCGACGCACCAGTTTTCCGCCGAAAGCTGATACACGAACTGTTCCCACTGGTTTTCCGGGTGTACATCCAGCCCAACGCGGGAGATCGGCGTCAGCGCCGGCGGCACGATCACCTTGGCTTTTTTAGCGGCGAACGACAGTGTGGTGCCCTGCAGCAGCAGGGAGACCAGCACCACGAAGAACGCCACGTTGAAGAACAGCTGGGCGTTGGGCAGCCCGGCCATCATCGGGAACACCGCCAGAATCACCGGCACCGCGCCGCGCAGGCCGACCCAGGAAATAAAGCCGCGCTCGCGCAGGGTAAAACTGCGGAACGGCAGCAGGCCGATAAACACCGACAGCGGGCGGGCGAACAGGATCATCCACAGCGACAGCAGCAGAGCAGGGATGGCGATCGGCAGCAGCTCGTGCGGGTTGAGCAGCAGCCCGAGCACCAGGAACATGCCGATCTGGCTGAGCCAGGCCAGGCCATCGAAGGTTTGTACGATGCCGTGACGGTTGCGGATCGGCCGGTTGCCCAGCAGCAGGCCGCACAAATACACCGCCAGAATGCCGCTGCCGTCCAGCGCGGTGGTCAGTGCGAAAATAAGAATACCGCCGCTTACCGCCAGCAGCGGATAGAGGCCGTCCGCCAGTTTGATGTGGTTGATCAGCGTCAGCAGCAGCCAGCCGCCGCCCAGACCGAAGACGATGCCCATGCCGAACTGCTGCATCAGATGCAGCGGGAAGGTCCAGCTCAGTGCGGTTTCCCCGGCGGCGATCATCGCAATCAGCGTGATGGTGAGAAACACCGCCATCGGATCGTTGCTGCCGGATTCGATCTCCAGCGTGGCGCTGACGCGTTCGTTCAAACCTTTGCCCCCCAAAAGGGAGAAGACCGCGGCGGCGTCGGTGGAACCGATGATGGCGCCGATCAGCAGCCCCTGCAGCAGATCGAGATTGAACAGCCAGGCGGCGGCCATGCCGGTCAGACCGGCGGTGATCACTACACCGACGGTGGCGAGAGAGAGTGCCGGCCACAGGGCGACGCGGAAAGAGCTGACCCGGGTACGCATGCCGCCGTCTAGCAGGATCACTGCCAACGCGAGGTTGCTGACCAGATAAGCGACCGGGTAATTGCTGAAGACGATGCCGCCGGGTCCATCGACGCCGGCCAGCATGCCGATCGCCAGGAAGATCACCAGGATCGGAATGCCGAGCCGGGAAGAAAATGAGCTGAGCAGAATGCTTGCCCCCACCAGCACGGCACCGATGACGAACAAACTGTTAATGGTGCTGGCATCCAAAATATTGCTCTCCTGAGGCTGGGAATGGGGGGCACTGCGCGTGTGCCGATGATAACGTGTTTAGTGGGTAAAACGCCAAGGCTGATTGTGAAAACAACCGATCAATTATTGCCTGTTGGCACGTTTGAACTACGAAAGTGAGGAGAAGAGGGGAAATTCTGCCTTTTATCTAACATTATCAGGCTGCTGTGTTTCTGTTTCGGCAATAATGTCCCATTCGGCGGAGGAAAAACCATTAAGCCCGCGCAGGCAGGCTTAATGGTTTGCGGGCGCGGTAGGATTAATGATCGAGCGATTCCAGCGCCCGTTTGATCAGTTCGGTGGCCAGCTTGCTTTCCGCCTCAGAAATACCGTCGAGATTGAAGTTGGAAAGCTCAGCGACCAAAACGCTGCGTTCTTTGCCGCTGATCGAAGCGTCCAGCGCGGACAGCAACCTGCCGAGGATCTTCAGCAGGGTGGCGTTTTCCGCTATGGCTTCTTGAGCCGGGGGGGTCTTATCGGTCATTCAAAATCCTCTCTGTCGTGACGGAAGGGAGATGCAGCTAACGCCATCGAATAAATTAAACGATCGCGTAGCCCTTCGGGGGTGTTGAGCCCAATCACTACCGTAAGGCAGGGATCCGGATTTCTACTTATGCATTGCAGTTATAACGGTTAGGTTATCTATGCAGCCGTATCACTTTGCCCTAACGGGCGACGCCAGGCTGAGCAATGTGTGCTCTGCATGGCAAGAGAGAGATGACGCAACCGATAGGTTGCGCCATCAAGTATAGCGACGGGGAGAAAACGTGAAGGCGGTTGAACCACCTTCAGGAGATTTTTTCTTTTCGCAGACGGCTATTGAAACGAGGACGCTCCAACAGAAAAGTAAGGTGCAGGCGTTGTATCAGCGCATAGGCGATAACAGGGGCGATTAGCCCGAATAGCGTGCCGGCGATCGCTTGTGTTGGCCAATGGCTGATATGCATAAACTTGGTCAGTACGATGCGTAAGCCGCTGGCCGCGAGGATATGCATCAAATAGATGACCATGCTCAATTCGCCGAGTCGGCGCAGCCAGGAAAGATTTGTTTTGGCCAACAGAACCGACAGGTTGACGATCAAGAAGATGGCTTCAATCGCCAGTAATAGGGAGAAACTTCCGGTATCGGTATACAGCAAGCCTGAATAGCCGTGGAATCCCCACTGCAACGCGATAAACGCGATCAGGGAGGCCAGCAGCGAACCGAAACCCAGATGGGCGATGAGCGAAGCGTAGCGAATGGCAAAAACGCCCAGCAGGAAGAAGATCAAGAATCGGGTAATGTAATCAAAATGGAAGGCTTTGGTGAGGCTGTCTTGGTAGACATACAGCCCCGCGCTGATAACGATCAATACCGGCAGGAGATAGCGGTATGTTTCTTTTCTATACAGCAAGGTGGCCAAAATAAAGACCATGAACAAGGCATACAGGAACCAAAACTGCGCGCGCGGATGCGTAAACAGCGACAGGATATCGCCCAGGTTGGCAGGGTTATTGGTATAGCGCGACAACAGCACTTCCACCATGCCTTGCAGCAGCGACCAGATGACATAGGGATAAACGATGGTGTCTATCTTGCTGATCACAAAGCGTGTTTTTCCCTTTTTATCCAAGGACTGCGTAAAAAACAGGCCGGAAAGGAAGAAAAACAGTGGCATATGAAAACTGTAGAGGATGCTGTCTGTCAGTAGATAGGATGAACCGGAAAGCTGAATGCCCGCGCTGTATAGACCCCGATTGACGTGGCCAAAAACCACGAGAATGATGCCGATTCCCTTGGCATAATCGACCCATGCTTCTCTCATATGTGTACCTAGCCCAGAAAGTAACGCAACTGATTTATAAGTATGAATAATGAGCGTAACAGGCAGTTGCCGTTTTGCAATGTATCCCGGGGATTAGGATTAATATTAGGAAAATGCTCAGGGCAGCTATCGCTGCGCCGAGGTAGTGAGGCGCTTTATCATTGGTGAGGTTAATTTCTGGATGATAAATCATCACCCAGAAATGGGGTGGGAAGCCTATTGCGGCTTGCCGGAGAACAGGAAGCGCAGCACCGGAATGCGCTTGTGCAGTTCATATAGCGCGAAGGCCAGAGAGAACACAAACAGCAGGCCCAGCAAGAATCCCAACAGGTTGTTGCCGATATACGGCGTCACGAAAGCGCCATATATCAGGGTCAACGGATGGTGCACCAGATATATAAACAGCGAGGCGTTGACCAGATAGGTGATGCGCGGCGAGTGATAATTCAGCAGGTTATGCCCGAAAGAGAACACTACGTTGGTCATCAGGATCCCCATTAGGGTTTTGATCACCACTTCCAGCTCGAACATATAGCTGCTGTGCGCCAACATCTTTTGGTTCAGCATATATGCGATAAACAGCAGCAGCGAACCGAGCAGCGCCAGCGGCGAGCGGCGCAGAAAAATCTCCTTAAGCCACACGTACTTAAACGCATAGGCGCCGAGGAGGAAGAACGGCAGGTAGAACATCGTCTCCATCACCACGAAATTGAACAGGCCGTTGGATAATAGCTGCGGGGCGAAAATTAAAATAATACGGTGCGCGGCCGAATAGCATACCGCATAAATAAAGAAATACAGTGAGATGTTTCCTAATCCGCGCATTCTGTTTATTAACGTTGGAATATGTTCACGGGGTTGACGCTTGATTTTACGGAACAGATAAAAACAGGCGCAGGTTAACAATGACAGCGTCAATAAGAACCACAGATGAGAAACCAATTCCCAAACTGTTACATTTATTTTCTGATAGAGAGAAAATTCATCCCAGCCGTTTAATTTATCGGTGAAATATTTCAGCATGAAAAACTGCGGCACCGTGATCAGCGGGATGGAGCTCAACAGCGGGATCGCCACCCGCTCCAGCCTGACCTTCAGCCACTGGTGGCGCTCGTAGCGCTCGTAAAGCATGTAGGAGAAGTAGCCGGATATCACGAAGAACACCTGCATGCGGAAGGCGTGGATAAAGTCGTTCAGCACCGTGAGCGAGAAGGAGGGCGACGCGCTGTTCACCGCCCAGGCGTGGCTGGAATAAATCAGGGAGAGGTGAAACGGAATGCCGAGCAACATCAAATAGGCTCTGATGGAGTCGAGGAAAAACTCGCGCTGTTTGCTGCCTTTAGTCATAGATTACCGCTGGTGATTTAATCGAGAGTTCATTAACACGCTTAATAAGTCGTCAAACGTTAAATTGTTATCCGGAACCCTACTATAGCCCCCCGCATTTTTCCATAGCGTCTTGTTGCGCGGCTTGCTACGCTGGTGTTCCATCAGCTGCTTAAACAATGAGCCGTAAACATGAACCATCCATTTATCATGTTGTCGGAAAGCTGAGTAATCCATTAATATGGATTTAAATGATTTGAGCACACGAATAGGGGGGGATGTGCTAGTTAATATATTATCCGGACAACCACGCGCCGCGAGCGTTCGTTGGTTAGGTGCGACCGTATTGTTCACGCTGTTCAGTTCGCCGGCTTGGGCCTTTTCTATTGATGATGTCGCCAAGCAGGCGCAGGATCTGGCGGCGAAAGGTTTCGAAGCCCCGAAGAGCAACCTTCCTTCTCAGTTCCGCGAGATGAAGTTCGCAGACTATCAGCAGATTCAGTTCAATCACGATAAAGCCTATTGGAGCAAGCTGAAAACCCCTTTCAAGCTTGAGTTTTATCATCAGGGGATGTACTTCGACACGCCGGTGAAAATCAACGAAGTCACCTCCACCAGCGTAAAACAGATCAAGTACAGCCCGGATTACTTCAACTTCGGTTCGGTCAAACACGACCCTGAATCGGTGAAAAATCTCGGTTTTGCCGGCTTCAAGGTGCTCTACCCGATCAACAGCGCCGACAAAAACGATGAGATCATGAGCCTGCTGGGCGCGAGCTATTTCCGCGTGGTGGGTAAAGGGCAGGTTTACGGGCTTTCCGCTCGCGGCCTGGCTATCGATACCGCTTTGCCGTCCGGCGAAGAGTTCCCGCGTTTCCGCGAATTCTGGGTTGAGCGTCCGAAGCAGGGCGACAAGCACCTGGTGATCTATGCGCTGCTGGATTCCCCGCGCGCCACCGGCGCTTACCGTTTTACGGTGATCCCGGGCCGCGACACCACCGTGGACGTCGAGTCCAAAGTGTTCCTGCGCGACAAGGTGGGCAAACTGGGCCTGGCGCCGTTGACCAGCATGTACCTGTTCGGGCCGAACCAGCCGTCGCCGACGCTGAACTACCGCCCGGCTTTGCACGATTCCAACGGTCTGTCTATCCATGCCGGCAACGGCGAGTGGATCTGGCGTCCGCTGAACAATCCTAAACACCTGTCCGTCAGCACCTATACCGTCGAGAATCCGAAAGGCTTCGGTCTGCTGCAGCGCGGCCGCAACTTCAAAGAATATGAAGATCTGGACGATCGTTACGATCTGCGTCCGAGCGCCTGGATCGAACCGAAGGGCGACTGGGGCAAAGGCAAGGTCGAGCTGGTGGAGATCCCGACGGCGGATGAAACCAACGACAACATCGTCGCGTTCTGGACGCCGGATACCTTGCCGGAGGCCAAAAAGCCGCTGACGCTGAGCTACCGTTTGAACTTCACCCGCGATGAAGACAAACTGCATTCGCAAGATATCGCCTATGTGGCTCGTACCATGCGCTCGACCGGCGACGTGAAGCAGTCCAACCTGATTCGCGAGCCAGACGGCAGCGTGGCCTTCCTGGTCGACTTCGTTGGCCCGGTGCTGAAAGGGCTGGATGCCAATACTCCGGTCGCCTCTCAGATCAGCATCGGCGACAACGGTGAGATGGTAGAAAACAACGTCCGCTATAACCCAGTGACCAAAGGCTGGCGCCTGACGGTGCGTCTGAAAGTGAAAGACGACAAGAAGCCGGTAGAAATGCGTGCGGCACTGGTCAATGGCGATAAGACTCTGTCGGAAACCTGGAGCTATCAGCTACCTGCCAATGAATAAGCCTACTCAACCCGCCCAGGATTATCTTGCGGCGCTGCCTCTGACCGCCGAGCGGTCGGAGGCGCTCAACCCTCAAACGGCGGATGACGCTCAGGCACTGGAGGCGCTCCATCGGCAGATGGGCGCCGCTGACGCCAACGTCAATAGCCTGTCGGCGGATGACGTGGCGCTGGCCTCGGTCAAACCGCGTATCGAAAACGCCTGGCCGGATGCGGTCAGCGATGACGACTTCGACACCGACGCCGAAGGGCGCGCCATTCTGAAGGCGACGCCGCCGATCAAACGGACCACCATGTTCCCGGAAGCCTGGCGCACCAACCCGGTGGCGCGCTTCTGGGATTCTCTGCTGGGGCGTTCGCCGCACAATCGGCACGCCACCAAAGAGGAGGCCGAGGCTGAAAACCGCTGGCGTACCGTCGGCTCCATGCGCCGCTATGTGCTGCTGGTGCTGATGCTGGTGCAAACCGGCATCGCTACCTGGTATATGAAAACCATCTTGCCTTATCAGGGCTGGGCGCTGATCGATCCTATCGCCATGCTGGATCAGGATCTGATGCAGTCGGTGCTGCAGCTGCTGCCGTATGTGCTGCAAACCGGCATTCTGATCCTGTTCGCCGTGCTGTTCTGCTGGGTCTCGGCCGGTTTTTGGACCGCGCTGATGGGCTTCCTGCAGCTGCTGATCGGCAAGGACAAATACAGCATTTCCTCCACCATCAAGGGCGATGAGCCGATCAACCCGGCGCACCGCACTGCGCTGATCATGCCGATCTGTAACGAAGACGTCGAACGCGTGTTCGCCGGCCTGCGTGCGACCTATGAGTCCGTCGCCGCGACCGGACAGCTGGAACACTTCGATATCTACGTGCTGAGCGACAGCTACGATCCGGACATCTGCGTGGCCGAGCAAAAGGCGTGGATGGAGCTGTGCCGCGATGTCGATGGCCACGGCCGCATTTTCTATCGCCGCCGCCGTCGCCGCGTAAAACGCAAGAGCGGCAACATCGACGACTTCTGCCGTCGCTGGGGCGGTGAGTACAGCTACATGGTGATCCTGGATGCCGACAGCGTGATGAGCGGCGAATGCCTCACCGGGCTGGTGCGTCTGATGGAAGCCAACCCGAACGCCGGCATCATCCAGTCGGCGCCGAAGGCGTCCGGTATGGATACCCTGTATGCGCGCGTGCAGCAGTTCGCCACCCGCGTTTACGGGCCGTTGTTCACCGCCGGCCTGCATTTCTGGCAGCTGGGCGAGTCGCACTACTGGGGGCACAACGCTATCATCCGCGTGAAGCCGTTTATCGAGCACTGTGCGCTGGCGCCGCTGCCGGGCGAGGGCTCTTTCGCCGGGTCTATCCTGTCGCACGACTTCGTTGAAGCGGCGCTGATGCGCCGCGCCGGCTGGGGCGTGTGGATCGCTTACGATCTGCCGGGCAGTTATGAAGAGCTGCCGCCAAACCTGCTGGACGAGCTGAAGCGCGACCGTCGCTGGTGTCACGGCAACCTGATGAACTTCCGCCTGTTCCTGGTGAAAGGCATGCACCCGGTGCACCGCGCGGTGTTCCTGACCGGTGTCATGTCCTACCTGTCGGCGCCGCTGTGGTTTATGTTCCTGGCGCTCTCCACCGCATTGCAGGTGGTGCATACGCTGATGGAGCCGCAATACTTCCTGCAGCCACGGCAGCTGTTCCCGGTCTGGCCGCAGTGGCGGCCCGAACTGGCGATAGCGCTGTTCTCCACCACGCTGGTGCTGCTGTTCCTGCCGAAGTTGCTCAGTATTGTGCTGATCTGGGCCAAGGGCGCGAAAGAGTACGGCGGGGCGTTCCGTCTGTTCATTTCGATGCTGATGGAAATGCTGTTCTCGGTGCTGCTGGCGCCGGTGCGCATGCTGTTCCATACCGTATTCGTGGTGAGCGCCTTCCTCGGTTGGGAAGTGGTGTGGAATTCGCCGCAGCGTGACGATGACGATACGCCGTGGGGCGAAGCGTTCCGCCGCCATGGCTCGCAGATGTTGCTGGGCCTGGTGTGGGCCGGCGGCATGGCGTGGCTGGATCTGCGCTTCCTGTGGTGGTTGGCGCCGATCGTGTTTTCGCTGATCCTGTCGCCGTTCGTGTCGGTGCTGTCGAGCCGCGCAACGCTGGGCATGAAAAGCAAACGCGCCAAGCTGTTCCTGATCCCGGAAGAGTACAATCCGCCGCGTGAGCTGTTGGCGACGGAAGAATATCTGCATCTCAATCGTAACCGCGCGCTGACCAACGGCTTTATGCATGCGGTGGTCAACCCATCCTTCAACGCGCTGGCGACGGCGTTGGCGACGGCGCGTCACCATCTGCGCGCGACGCTCGATCGCAACCGTGAGGAGCGGGTGAACGAAGCGCTGCAGTTGGGACCTGAGAAGCTGGTGAAGGGCAAACGTCTGGAGCTGCTGAGCGATCCGGTCACGCTGGCTCGTTTGCATCAGCGCGTCTGGCTGTTGCCGGAAGGCGCCGCCTGGCGTGAGCACTATCAGCAGTTGCCGCACAACCCGCTGGCACACCCTACGGGCCGGCGTTAATCGCTTAACGGCAACGCTCAGACGGGGAATGCGCATGGCGCATTCCCCGTTTTTTTTACCTTTTGCTTACGTGCGCCGACGCCGGTGGAGAACGGGAACTGTGATAGACTGCGGCCGATGCGTTGTTCACTCGCGAAACAACCCCTTGCTCAGAGTCAATGTCGTGAAGCTCTCTTCCTACCTTCGGCTGGCCTGCGTGGCGGCCGGTGTGATGGCACTCACCGGCTGCGGCAGCATTATCAGCCGTACCGTGCCCGGCGCCGGGCATGGTCACCAGTATTATCCCGGCGTGCAGTGGGATCTGCGCGATACGCCCTGGCGCTATGTCACGGTGATAGACGTGCCGCTGTCGATGGTGGTGGACACCTTTATGCTGCCGTTTGATGCGCAGCATGGCCCCTACGAGTAATTTCGTTCAGCGGGTGGCGAACACCACCATCTGATAGCCTTTCTGCCCGCAATGGAAAGGCGCCAGCGCCGTCATCCCCAGCCCTTGCACGTGAGCGGCCAACGAATGCGGATTGTCGTCGTCGATAAACAACGCGCCCACGTCGTAATCATCGCGGGTGTGCGCTTTGACCGCGGCGTAGAGGCGCTTCAGCACGCCTTTGCCGCGCCAGGCGGCGGCGAGGCAAACGGGGCCGTAGAGAAACACCCGCTGCTCACTCAGCGGCCGTCCGGCGAAGGATTGCGTGGCGAGCGTCGCCAGCATCGCATCCACCACCGGCGGCCGCGGTTGCGCGTCGGCGGGCATCAGGCAAACAAACCCCGCCAGTTGGTTCTCCTGTTCGGCCACCCATATGCCGATGCCGCGGTTGATCGTCGCCAGCTGCGCCTCATTCATGCGCGATACGATAAATCCCTGCCGTTTTTGGCTCTCGTCGAGCGCTTCCGGCACGTTTTCCCCCTGTAGCTGCAAAATGGCGGGGTAGTCGGTAGGGCGGGCCCGGCGAATAATCATGCGGCCTCCTTGGCGATGAAAGCGCGGCGCGGGTTAACGTTCATCCCACTCATCGGCTGCGGCCTGGCCTTCTTCGGTATCCAGCGGCGGTTCGAGCTGAAAGTCGCCTTCTTCCCATTCGTACAGGGTGTTTTCATCTATCCACTCGGCGGTAATTTCCACCTCGTCGTAGTCACCGTCGAAGATCGCCTGTGCCGCCGCACCGCTGCGCAGCGTCAGGCATTCCACCGCCTCTCCTTCTTCTTCGAAGAACTCCGCCTGCCACATCGTGTCCCCATCCTGCATCACGTACTTTTGCAGATTGAACTGCTGGGGCACCGGCGGCTCGTCACCGCTGCCGCCTTCGGCGGTGTCGATAAACTCTTCGCGTGCGGCCTCGATGGCTTCTTCCAGGGTTGCATACAGGCTCATGTTCGCCTCCGTTGACAATGAGAGTAAAGCGTCCGGCGCACTGCCGGTGCGGTGGGGGAAACGTCAAAACTAATTGTTGTCTCACTGGCGCAGGATGCAAATTTTTTTGTTGTCCGCTTTGCGACGATGGTTGTCCGCAAAGCGGGAGAAGAGGAGGCGATGGCGGGAAATAATGACGCATCGTTCACTCTGGCGTCAGGAGAAGCCCATGTTAATCGACCCTTCAAGCAAATACCGACCGTTCCCGCCGGTGGCGTTGCCGGACCGCCAATGGCCTGCGCGTACGCTGAGGCAGGCGCCGCGCTGGTGCTCCAGCGATCTGCGCGACGGCAACCAGGCGCTGGCGGAGCCGATGGATAACGCGCGCAAGCGCGAATTCTATCAATTGTTGTTGCAGTGCGGTTTCAAGGAGATCGAGGTGGCTTTCCCTTCGGCGTCGCAAACGGATTTCGACTTTGTACGCGCGCTGATCGACGAGCGGCTGATCCCGGACGACGTCACGATCCAGGTGCTGACGCAGTCGCGCGACGATCTGATCGATCGCACCTTCGAGGCGCTGCAGGGGGCGCCGCGGGCTATCGTGCATCTGTATAACGCCACGGCGCCGATGTTTCGCGATATCGTGTTCCGCCAGGATAAGGCCGCCACCGTGGCGCTGGCGGTGAACGGCGCGCGGCGCATCCGCCGGCAGTGCGAGGCACAGCCCGATACCGCCTGGTGCTTCGAGTATTCGCCGGAAACCTTCTGTTTTACTGAGTTAGAGTTCGCGCTGGAGATCTGCGAAGCGGTGGCGGAGGTTTGGCAGCCGGGGCCGCAGCGGCCGATGATCATCAACCTGCCGGCGACGGTGGAAGTGAGCACGCCCAACGTGTATGCCGATCAGATCGAATGGTTTTGCCGGCACTTCAGCCGTCGCGCCGATGTGGCGATCAGCGTGCATCCGCATAACGATCGCGGCACCGGCGTGGCCTGTGCGGAGCTGGCCTTGCTGGCCGGCGCCGATCGGGTCGAAGGCTGCCTGTTCGGCAACGGAGAGCGCACCGGCAACGTCGATCTGGTCACGCTGGCGTTGAATCTCTATACCCAGGGCGTGGCGCCGGGTCTGGACTTCAGCCGCCTGAAGCAGGTGGTGGAGGTGGTGGAGCAGTGCAATCAGCTGCCGGTGCATCCTCGCCATCCTTATGCCGGCGAGTTGGTGTTTACCGCCTTTTCCGGTTCGCATCAGGATGCGATCAAGAAAGGTTTCGCCGCGCAACGGCAGCGGCAAGATGGCCGCTGGCAGGTGCCATACCTGCCGCTCGATCCCGCCGATGTCGGTTGCAGCTATGAAGCGGTGATCCGGGTCAACAGCCAGTCCGGCAAAAGCGGCGCCGCCTGGTTGTTGGAACAGAATCATGGGTTGGCGTTGCCGCGCGGTTTGCAGATTGATTTCAGCCAAGTGGTGCAGCGCGCGACCGACGGCAGCGGCAAAGAAATGAGCGGCGCGCAGCTGTGGCGTTTATTCCGCGATACTTACGGGCTGGTGGAGCAGCCGCGTTTGCAGCTGTTAAGCTACCAAACGGAAAGCCATGGGGTAGAGGCCTACAGCTTCAACGCGCGAGTTGCCTGCGAGGGAGAGCCACTGCGCCTGCAGGGGGCCGGCAACGGTCTGCTTTCCAGCGCGGTGGATGCGCTGCGTCAGCGCTTCGGCTTGTCGCTGGCGATCGAGGATTATCACGAGCATACGTTGGGACATCAGAGCGATAGCCGAGCGGTGGCCTATATTCGCTGTACGCTGCCGCAAGGTGAGGCGACTTACGGCGTTGGCATCGACGCCGACTCCGCCAGCGCCTCGCTGCAGGCGCTGTTCAACGTCGCCGGGCGCTATCTGGCGCCAACGTCGGTGCAGTCCGGCTGAAATAGTCGCTGGGCGCTACTCCCAGCAGCCGGCGGAACATGGCGCTGAACGCGCTGGGGCTGTCATAGCCGAGATCCAGCGCCACTTCCAACACCGAGCGGCCGGTCGCCAGCGCGTTTAATGCCGCCAGCAAACGGGCGCGTCGCACCCAATCGCTAAAATGCAGCCCGGTTTCTCGCTGGAAGCGCCGCGACAGAGTGCGTCCGCTGACGCTGAGATGAGCGGCAGCCTGTTCCAGCGTCCAAGGTTGCGCCAGCGTGGCCTGGATATGGCGGCACAGGGCGAGCAGCGAGGCTTCGCGAGGTTCCGGCAGGTGCAGCGGCAGAATCGGCAGCATTCGCAACTCATCCAGAATCAGTTCCATCACGCGCTCATCGCGCCCGCCGCTTGGATAGCCGGGCGCAATTTCCATCGCACAGATAATCAACTCGCGCAGCAGCGGGGAAACCTGCACTACCTGGCATTGGGCCGGCAGATCGGCGCGCGCCAACGGATCGACGAACAACGTCCTGGCGGCCACCTGGCCGGTGATACGCAGGCTGTGCACCACTTTCGCCGGCACCCAGACGCCGCGGCCGGGCGGCACCACCCAACTGCCGAGCCGGGTCGTGACCTGCACCACGCCGCTCAGGCTGTGAATCAGCTGCGCGCAGTTATGGTAGTGGTCCGGCTCGCTGTCGCCGTGGCGATAATCTCTGGCTAATGGCCGTACAGGCCGATCGGGCGGCAGAACGTCGTGAAACAACAGCATCGTAAGCAGGCTCCGCGCGGCAAAAGGGGGAAGACAGCATGCCATGCGGCGTTGTTTCACACCAGTCTGTGGCGCGGCACGGCAAAATGGTTTATAAAATTATATTATATAATTTTATAAACTGATGGAGGGGCAATGGATATTGATGCGATGCGCAAGGCGGCGGCGCAGGCCGGTGCGATGCTGCGTACCTTGGGCAACGAAGATCGGCTGCTGTTACTGTGCAGGCTCAGTCAGGGCGAGATGGCGGTGAGCGAGCTGGCGCAGGCGCTGGATATCCGCCAGCCGACGCTGTCCCAACAGCTTGGCGTGCTGCGCGAGGAGGGGTTGGTCTCCACCCGGCGAGCCGGCAAGCAGATTTACTATGCGGTGGCCGATGCCAAAGCGCTGGCGCTGCTCACGACCCTGTATCAACTGTATTGCCCACAGCCGGAGAACCGCGATGACCATTGACTGGCAGCACTTCACGCCGTATTCCGCGTTGGCGGGCGGGGCCATTATCGGCGGCGCGGTAGCGCTGCTGCTGCTGTTCAATGGCCGGATCGCCGGTATCAGCGGCATTACCGGCGGTTTATTGAGCGCGGGCGGCCGGGAGCGGGGCTGGCGCGCCGCATTTATTGGCGGGTTGCTGCTCTCTCCCTGGCTGTATGCTGCCGCTGCGGCGTTGCCGCCCGGTGAGATCTCGGTTGGCAACGGCTGGCTGGCGGCCGCAGGGCTGTTGGTGGGCTTGGGCACTCGATTGGGCAGCGGTTGCACCAGCGGGCACGGCGTGTGCGGCGTCGCGCGGTTGGCGCCGCGTTCACTGGCCGCCACGGCGGTGTTTATGCTGCTGGGCTTTATGACCGTGTGGCTGATGCGCCACACGTTGGGAGGTTGAAAATGCTTAAAACGCTGTTGGCGCTGCTGAGCGGCGTGATTTTCGGTCTGGGGTTAATTATCGCCGGCATGGCCAATCCGGCCAAGGTGTTGGCGTTTCTCGACGTTACCGGCATGTGGGATCCCTCGCTGGCGTTGGTGATGGCAGGGGCGATCGCGGTGGCAGCGCCGGCCTTCCTGTGGGCGCGGCGACGCGAGCGGAGCCTGTTGGGCGAGCCGCTGCAGATCCCGGCCGCCGGGTGTGTGGATCGCCGTTTGCTGGCCGGCAGCGCGCTGTTCGGCATCGGCTGGGGTATCGCAGGCATTTGCCCCGGCCCGGCCTGGGTGTTGGCCGGGGTGGCGATAGGCCGGGTATGGCCGTTCCTGCTGGCGATGCTGGCGGGCATGGCGCTGTATGACATTATCATGAGGCGGAGGCGTACATGTCGATAGCCAAAGCGGTGTTGCGCATCGCGCGCCCGACCGATCGGTTGCAGGAAATTGCCGCGTTGTATTGCCGCGGGCTGGGTTTCGAAAAGCTGGGCGAGTTTGTCGATCATCAGGGGTTCGACGGCATAATGATCGGGCATCCGCAGCATGCCTACCATCTGGAGTTCACGCAGCACCGCGGGGTGCGGGTCGGGCAGGCGCCGACGCAGGATCATCTGCTGGTATTTTATCTGCCGGATGAGAACGAATGGCGGGCCGCGTGTGAGCGGATGCGGGCGGCTGGGTTCTTGGCGGTCGCCGCCTATAATCCCTATTGGGATCGCGCGGGGCAAACCTTTGAAGATCCTGACGGCTACCGGGTGGTCTTGCAACATCAGGCCTGGCAAGCATAAAAAAACCGGCGCATCGAGCGCCGGTTTGCGAGAGAAAAACGGGTTATCCGTCAGACGTTGGTCGCCGGTTTTTGCGCGCTCTTGGACTGGGTATTTTCCAGCATGCGGCGAATCGGCACGATCAGCACGATAAGCACGGCGGCGCAGATCAGCAACGCGACTGAGCAGCGGGCGAACAGATTCGGCAGCATATCCAGTTGGTCGGCCTTGACGTGGCCGCCGATCAGACCGGCCGCCAGGTTGCCCAACGCGCTGGCGCAGAACCACAGTCCCATCATCTGACCGCGCATTCTCTCCGGCGCCAGCAGCGTCATGGTGGCCAGCCCGATCGGGCTCAGGCACAGCTCACCCAGCGTCAGCATCAGGATACTGCCCACCAGCCACATCGGCGATACGCCGGCGCCGCCGTTGCTCAGCACATTCTGCGCGGCCAACATCATCAGGCCGAAACCGCCGGCGGCGCACAGGATACCGATCACGAACTTGGTGATGCTGCTCGGACGCACGTTATTGCGTGCCAGCGCAGGCCAGGCCCAGCTGAACACTGGCGCCAGCAGGATGATGAACAGGGCGTTGATCGACTGGAACCACACCGCCGGGATCTCGAAGTCGCCGATCATGCGATTGGTGTAATCGTTGGCGAACAGGTTGAACGAGGTCGGTTTCTGTTCAAACGCCGACCAGAAGAACGCAGCGGAGATCAGCAGGATGAAGCACACCAGCAGGCGCGCACGCTCTTTGCGGCTCAGGCCGGCAAAGGCGAACAGATAGATGAAGTACAGGGTGACCGACGCGGCGATGACGTATACCAGCACGCTGGCCACCTCGACCGGATTGATGACGATGGTGCCCTGAGCGATCAGCACGATGACCGCCACCAGGATGGCCGCCAGCGCCAGCAACCAGACGCCGACGCCTTCTTTCTTCGCGACCGGGCTGTTCCAGGTGGAGTCCAGGCCCACTTCGTGGTCATAACGTTTCATCGCCGGTACGGCGAATACCCGGAAGATCACCAGCGCCACCAGCATCCCGATACCGCCGATGCCGAAGCCCCAGTGCCAGCCGTGTGACTTGATCAACCAGCCGGAGATCAGCGGGGCAATGAACGAGCCGATGTTGATGCCCATGTAGAACAGCGAGAAACCGCCGTCACGACGCGCATCGCCTTTTTTGTACAGCGTACCGACCATCACCGAGATACAGGTTTTGAACAAGCCGGAACCGAGCACGATGAACATCAGGCCGATGAAGAACAGATTGGTGCCCATCACCGCGGACAGGGCGATCGACAGGTGGCCGAGCGCGATCAGGATCGAACCGTACCAGACGGCCTTGCGTTGGCCGAGCCAGTTGTCCGCCAGCCAGCCGCCCGGCAGTGCCGCCAGGTACATGCTGCCGGCGAAGATGCCGACGATCGCCGACGCGTTCTCGCGCGCGAGACCCAGACCGCCATCGTACACGGTGGCGGCCATAAACAGGATCAGCAGCGGACGGATGCCGTAGAACGAGAAACGCTCCCACATTTCGGTGAAGAACAGAGAACCCAGCGGATAGGGATGGCCGAAGAAGGTCCGGCTTTCTGACTTATTGACAGAGGATTGCATAACGATTTCCCAATAAAAGGCGCTGCAAGGCTGCAGCCCGTACTGTGGTATGTATGTGTATTTAATGAAGGCGATCCGCCCAATGCGGATTACCCGACAAACACCGCGGCTGCAACGCTGATAAACCGTGGAAAGCGTGCTGACCTTTTCTTCACTTGGCCGATGTTTCACATCTGGCGTGATATTATTTAACCATTTGATAACTGGTCGTTGGTTTTGTCTAGTACCTGTATCCCATTTTTTAGACGAAAAGTCGACAAGCATCTCCTTTTCTGGTTTTTCTGTTGGTTATGACAGGAATATGATTGACAGCGGGTTTTATGCGCTGAAAGTTAATTAATTGTTGATAAACAAAGCGTTGGAATAAGAATGTTCTGGATGGGGCGAAAATACGCCAGCCCGAAGGAGGCATTATTAAAAGTGGGGGAAATGCGCCATTGATCTGGCCAACGGAGGCAACTGGCGATAAATGCAGCTATTGCTCTTCCTGCAGCGTGTCTTCCCGCAAATAGCCCGGCCGCCGCCGCAGACACCACCAGGAATAACCGGCGTTGAACAGCACCACTAAAGCGGTGACGGCGAAGACCGCGCGAAAACCGTAGCCGGCGGAGACTGCGGCGCCGAGCAGCGGACCGCTGACGTTGCCGACGTCGCGGAACGATTGGTTGTAGCTGAAGATTCGGCCGGCTACCTGATTGGTGCAGTTGTAAATCAACAGCGTCTGTACCGCCGGCAGTAGTGCGCCGTCGGCCGCCCCCAGCAGAAAACGCAGCACCCCGAGCTGCCACGGCGTTTGCACGAACGCCATCGGGATCAGCAGCAGCACCGAGACGATCAGCATAAACACCAGAATGCGCTCCGGGCCGATGCGATCGCCCAGCTTGCCCAACCGTGGGGCGCTCATCAACGCCGCGACGCCGGGCACCGAGGCAATCAGCCCGCTGATAAACGCCAGGTTATGGGTGGCGCCGGCCAGATCGCGCACATACAGCGTCAGGATCGGCGCGATCGAGCCGGTGGCGATCTGAATGATCATGGTGGTGACGAACAGGCTGAGCACCAGCTTCGGGTTTTTCAGCGAAGCGAACACCTGTTTTGCATGCAACATGTCGCGCTTTTGCACCGGGGTGAATTGTTCTTTGACATACAGCAACGTCAGCACGAAGCAGACGAACAGCACCGCGGCGGTGATATAAAACACCGGGCGCAGGCCGTATAAATCGGCCAGCAGCCCCCCGATCAGCGGGCCGACCAGCGCGCCGCCGACGCCGCCGGTAGACAGGGTGCCGAGCGCCCAGCCGCTGCGGTTGCGCGGCACCTGGGTGGCGATCAGCGCGTTGGCGTTGGGAATGAACCCGCCGAGCAGCCCCAGCACCGCACGCAGCGCGAGAAACTGCCAGACCGTTTGCGCCATGCCCATCAGCGCCATGACGATCGCCATACCGAGCGCCGAACGCAGCAACATCAGTTTGCGGCCGCGTCGGTCGGCCAGGGCGCCCCAGAACGGCGCGGCGATAGCGGAAAACAGGAAGGTGATGCTGAACAGCAGACCGGACCACATGTTGAGCGCCTGATGGCCGGTTACGCCCAGCGTCTCTACGTACAGCGGCAGAAACGGCATCACCAGGCTGAAGGCGGCGCCGGTGAGAAAGCATCCCAGCCAGGCGACGAAAAGGTTGCGTTTCCAGTTAACGGGTTCTGCTGCCGAAGCCATAAATGTCCATTGCCGAAAGGTGACGCGTTTTGCCGGTGGCAAAGATGAAGGGGCAAAACGTGAAAAGTTAGCCTGGTAAGTATGCGCCGCAAGCGCGGCGACGGCAAATGAGGGGACAAAGATTGGGCGAAAAATGAAATAAAGTTTTAAAAATGACGTTTAAACCTTATTCCGCGCTTGGCGCGCGGAATTTACAGCGTTTTATAAGCCGGCCAGCGCCTCGAAACCGGCAGCGGTGGTGGTGGCGCTAAAGTCGGTGACCTCGTAGTGGGCCACGGCGTTGAACGGATCTTCAGCCAGGATGGCGTCCAGTTGCGCACGCTCAATGCCTTTGGCCAGGATCACGCCGCCGGTGCGGGGATTCTTGCGGCCGGAAGCGACGAAGGTGCCGTCCTGAAAATATTTCTTAAGCCAGGCGATGTGCCCGTCAAGGTGGCTGTCGACGTCGGCGATCGGGCGATGGTAGGTCAGGCTGACAATGTACATAGCGGCTCCAGGGGGTGGCGGCAAAGGCATTACCATCCCACCCTCGCCGGCGATTCTCAAGAGGCACGCAATAAAAAACCCGCCGGCGGCGGGTTGGTTTTATCAGTAAAGCGAAGGCTCGCCTTCCGGGCGGGTCTTGAAGCGGCGATGCAGCCACATGTATTGATCCGGCGCCATCAGGATCTCTTTTTCCACCACTTTGTTCATGAAGGCGGCGGCGTCGAGTTCATTATCCAGCGGGAAGTTTTCCACCGCCGGCTGCATGATCAGTTCATACCCTTTGCCGTCCGGCAGGCGGCGCGGGGTGAACGGAATGATCGCCGGTTTACCCATTCGTACCAGCACATAGCTGCCGGTGGTGGTGGCGGCTTTGTCCACTGCGAACAGCGGCACGAAAACGCTGCTGCGCGGGCCGTAGTCGTGATCCGGCGCATACCAGATGATATCGCCCTGTTTCAGGGCGCGGATCATGCCTTTGACGTCCTTGCGATCCAGCATCGACTTGTTGGAACGCATGCGCCCCCAGGTTTGCAGCCAGTCCATCAGCCTGTTGTCGTGCGGGCGGTAAACGCCGATGCCCGGGTTGTGAATGCCGAAGATGCGCGCGCCCAGCTCCAGCGTCAAAAAGTGCAGGCCAATCAGCAGCACGCCCTGCTGGTTGTCGCGCGCTTTTTGGATATGCTCCAGGCCGCTGACCTTGAACCAGCGCTCGATGCGCCAGTTGGGCCAGAACCACGCCATGCCGGTTTCAAACAGCCCCATGCCGACCGATTCGAAATTCTTTACCACCAGCGCATCGCGTTCGGCCTGCGGCATGTCGGGAAAACAGAGCTCGAGGTTGCGCTGGGCGATAGCGACGCGCCGCTTGAGAAAGCGCATGGAAAATCGCCCAATCGAGGTGCCGAGCCAGTAGATGACGGGGTAAGGCAGCAACACCAGCAGATACAGCAAGCCGATGCCGACCCAGGTCAGCCAGTAGCGCGGGTGCAATAAGGAGCGATTGAAAGTAGGAACTTGAGTCATGGGTTCTCTGTTTGAATACGGTTGTTTAAGTGTAATGACAGCGTCATCGCACGGTCTGGCAGCCGGGTGAACTCGGCGGCAAGGTTCGTTTCTGCCGTTTGTTTGCGACTATTGTGGCATTTTTCTGGCGATCCGGGAAAACACAACGCATTAAAATCCCTTTTTGAGCGTTAAATATGCATCGAATGCCGAATTTTTCCACAATCTTTCCTGCCAAAGATAATGGCGATATTATTGTCGGTAATTATTCAGAGGGTAAATATGTTGGCACCATGGATCAGTGCGGGGCTGCTGGTGTTGGGCGCGGCGGTCGGCAGCGTCGGCGCACATTTGCAGATGAACGCGATATTGGCGCTTGCCGGCGTGATGATGGCGCTCGGTATGGTGGCTTCCGCGTTTACCGAAGGCGGCGGACGCTGAACGGGGCGCTTGCGCCAGGGCTGCGCGGCGGCGGTTTTTCGGGTATGATGTGCGCCGCGCGCGGGCCTGCTGGCTGCGCGCGGTAATCAGTCACCTCCCGAAAGACAGGAAAGTACACCATGCCAGTGTTACATAACCGAATTTCTAATGAGGAACTGAAGGCGCGCATGCTGGCGGAAACCGAGCCGCGCACCACAGTTTCTTTTTACAAATACTTCTCCATCGACGATCCCAAGGCGTTTCGCGACAGCCTGTACATTCAGTTCGAAAAACTGAAGGTGTTCGGCCGCATCTACGTGGCGAAAGAGGGCATCAACGCGCAGATCAGCGTGCCGCAGCATCACTTCGACGCGTTCAAAGCCGCGCTGTTCGCCTCGCACCCGGCGTTGGATCAGGTCCGCCTGAATATCGCGCTGGAAGACGACGGCAAATCCTTCTGGGTGCTGCGCCTCAAGGTGCGTGAGCGCATCGTGGCCGACGGCATCGATGACGAGAGCTTCGATCCGAGCAACGTCGGCGAGTATCTGCAGGCCGAGCGCGTCAATCAGATGATCGACGATCCGAATACGGTATTTGTCGATATGCGCAACCACTATGAGTACGAAGTCGGCCACTTCGAAAATGCCATCGAGGTGCCGTCGGATACCTTCCGCGATCAGCTGCCGATGGCGGTGGAGATGCTGCAGGATAGCAAAGACAAGAATATCGTCATGTACTGCACCGGCGGCATTCGCTGTGAAAAAGCCAGCGCCTATATGCTGCACAACGGCTTTAAAAACATCTATCACGTGGAAGGCGGGATTATCGAGTACACCCGCAAAGCGAAAGAACAGGGGTTGCCGCTGAAGTTTATCGGCAAAAACTTCGTGTTCGATGAGCGCATGGGCGAGCGCATCTCTGACGATGTGATCGCCAACTGCCACCAGTGCGGCGCGCCGTGCGATACCCATACCAACTGCAAGAACGACGGCTGCCATCTGCTGTTCATTCAGTGCCCGAGCTGCGCCGCCAAGTTTGAAGGATGCTGTAGCGAGATTTGCCGCGAAGAGCTGAAGCTGCCGCGCGAAGAGCAGCGCGCGCGCCGTGCAGGCCGCGAAAATGGCGTCAAGATCTTCAATAAGTCGAAAGGCTTGCTGCAGACCACGATGCACATTCCGGCACCGGAAGAAGAAGGCCCGGCCCGCTGAGCCTGAGGAAATGAGAAGCCCGGCCGCCAAGCCGGGCTTTTTTTTATTTCTCGCGCACGCCTTCTACGGAGATGATCAGCTCAACGTCTTGCGACGCCGGGCCCAGGTCGGTGGTAATGCCGAAATCTTTCAGCTTGATCTTGCCGTTGGCTTCAAAGCCGGCGCGGTAGCCGCCCCACGGATCGTTGCCCTGGCCAATCAGTTTGGCGTCCAGCGTGACGGGCTTGGTCACGCCGTTCAGCGTCAGGTTGCCGACCACCGCATAACCGTCGCCGCTTTTCTTCACTTCGGTGGATTCAAACTTGGCCTGTTTGTTCTTCTCCACGTTGAGGAACTCGGCGCTGCGCAGGTGCTTGTCGCGCTCGGCGTGGTTGGTGTCGACGCTGGCGGTATTGATGGTCACGTTAACCTTGTCCTTGGACGGATCTTTCTCGTCGAAGGTGAAGCCGCCGTCGAAGTCTTTAAAGCTGCCGTACAGCCAGCTGTAGCCCAGGTGCTGGATGCGGAACTCGATAAAGGCGTGCTGGCCCTGTTTGTCGATCTTGTAGTCCGCCGCCAGTGCGGAACCGGCGCTCAGCAGCAGGGCGCCTGCGGTCAGGCCCAATACGGTCTTTTTCAACATAGCAATCTCCATAAATCCAAAGGTTAATCGGCGCTGCTACCCAGCATCCGTTTCAAAGTGACATCACGATCGATAAAGTGATGTTTAAGCGCGGCCAGCCCGTGCAGTACCGAAAGCACTACCACGGCCCAGGCCAGGTAAAGGTGTATGGCGCCGGCGGTGTCGGCCTGTTCCGCCATGCCGGTGACGGTGGCGGGCACGTCGAACCAGCCGAATACGCTGATCGGTTGGCCGTCGGCGGTGGAGATCAGATAGCCGCTGATCAGAATGCCGAACAGCACGGCATACAGCGCCAGATGCGCGAGAATAGCGCTGACGCGAGTGAGGCGGCCATAGCTGGCCAGAGGTTTGGGCGGCGGCGAGACAAAGCGCCAGACCACGCGGATCACCATCACGATGAACAGCAGCGTGCCGATGCTTTTGTGGATCTCCGGCGCCTGATGGTACCAGACGTCGTAATAGCCCAGCGTGACCATCCACAGGCCAAGTGCGAACATGCCGTACACCGTCAGCGCCACCAGCCAGTGGATCAACACTGACACATGGCCGAAACGATCGGCGGTATTTTTCCAGAGCATCCTGTTTCCTTCGATTACCGATTGGCTGGCTGCAATAATTAAACTTTAGGAAACATAAAATCAATAATAAATTTAACTATGTTACTTCTTAGAAATATTAGTCAGTGAATTTGTTTGAGATGTTCGGGCTTCATCAGATAAATCGTTGAAGATGATATTATTTCCCTCACGGGGCGGTTATGCTAGTTGTTGAAAATTAGGCTTATTATCTATTAATGTCAGCTTTTGTCATTTTACGTAAATCGTCCATGAGTTGCTCGGTGGAATTATTTGTTGGCAAAGGTTATGCCTATTTCTTGCGGCAAAGAGCAGGGCGGAAAGATTAATTTTTTCGAACGGTTAGGCGAAATCCTCTGCGGCGTGACGGTGGATTTTGCTACCATTAGCGCCAAGAGTCGGCTCTTGGTGGCCGGTTAACCCAGTGAAATAACAAGGAAACGTCATGGGCCGAACCCGCGTGACCGACAGCAGCCTGCGTCTGGCCGTCCTGCTGGCGATGTTGGTGATCATTTTGGCCGGGGTGAAAGCCGCCGCTGACATCGTGGTGCCGTTTTTGCTGGCGGTATTTCTCGCCATGGTGTTGAACCCGCTGGTGGCGATGCTGGAACGCAAGCGGGTGCCGCGTATCGTCGGGGTGACGCTGCTGGTGACGGCGGTGATCGTGGTCGTGATGCTGTTTATCGGCATGTTGGGCGCTTCGCTCAATGAGTTCGCCCGCTCGCTGCCGCAGTACCGCGGCATGATGATCGAGAAGTTGCGCGAGCTGCAGCATTACGCCGATCGCTTCAATATCAGCCTCTCCAGCGAAGCGATGCTGCAGTATGTCGATCCGAGCGCGGCGATGAATTTGGTCACCCGCATGCTGGGGCACCTTTCTGGCGCCATGACCAACGTCTTCCTGCTGCTGATGACCGTGGTGTTTATGCTGTTTGAAGTGCAGCTGCTGCCGTATAAGCTGCAGCAGGCGCTGGATAAGCCGAACGAGGGGCTCGCCGCGATGCGGCGGGCGTTGGACGGCGTGACGCGCTATCTGGTGATTAAAACCATCATCAGCCTGGCCACCGGGGTGATCGTCTGGATCTTCCTGGCGGCGGTCGGCGTACGCTTCGCTTTTATCTGGGGGCTGCTGGCGTTTCTGCTCAACTACATTCCCAACATTGGCTCGGTATTGGCCGCCATTCCGCCGCTGATTCAGGCGCTGTTGTTCAACGGGCTGGGCGATGCGCTGGTGGTGGCGGGCGGCTTTATCGCTGTCAACATGGTGATCGGTAATATCCTCGAACCACGGGTGATGGGGCGCGGGCTGGGGCTGTCGACGCTGGTGGTGTTCCTGTCGCTGATCTTTTGGGGCTGGCTGCTCGGCCCGGTGGGCATGTTGCTGTCGGTGCCGCTGACGATCGTGGCGCGCATCGCGCTGGAGACTACCGAGGGCGGCTATCGGCTGGCGGTTATCCTGGGGGACGGCCGCCCGCCGCGTCAGCCTCCGGCGGCGCCGGAGTGAGGAAGATCTTGCCGTTCACACCGGGCTGCGTGGCGTGCTGCAGCGCCGCTGCGTACTGATGCAAAGGATAAATCGCGGCGGGTGGGCGCAAAGCCAGCTGGCCGCGCCGCAGCAGCTGGAATAGCTGATAAAACGCCATCTGCCACTGCGCCGGCGCCGCCTGTGCGTTCCATTTGCGCAGGTGGAACAGCGAAGCGCGCAGCTTTAACTCGTCCACCACGCGCCGCCAGTCTACCTGGCGGCCGCTCAGCAGGCCCAGCGCCACAAAATCGCCGCCGGTGCGGACCGCCTGCGCCAGCTGCAATCCGTCTTCTCCACCGATGCAGTCGATGGCCGCACGGGCGCCAAAATTCGTCATTTCCACCAGCTGAGGTGCTTCGATAACGCGCCAGGCGCCGGCGGCCAGTAACGCCTGGCGATGAGCGGCGTTGCGCACCACGACCGCCAGACGAATGCCGCGCAGCGCCGTCAGCTGCGCCAGCAGCAGGCTGACAGCGGAGCCGCCGCCGTTGATCAGCAGTACGTCGCCGGCGTTGAGCGGCAGCCATTGCGTCAACAGCACCCAGCAGGTGAGCGGGTTGATATAGATTTGCGCTGCGCAGGCGTCGTCAATGTCATCCGGCACCCAGACCACCCGAGCCTCAGGCAGCGTGACGAAGGTTTGCCAACTGCCGTCACCCGCTACCGCCAGCGCGCGTCGGTCCGTTGAATGCCCATTCTGCGGATTGACGATGACGCCCACGCCTTCATATCCCGGCACCTGCGGCAGGGCGATGCGGTGCGCGTATTGGCCGTGGATCGGGATCAGATCGGAAGGGTTGATCGGGGCATAGCGCATCTGCAATAACTGCTGTCCGGGGCGCAGCAGCGGTCTGCTCATCTGCTGCAATTCCAGCACCTGGGCGGGATCGCCGAAGCGGCTGAAGCTCAATCGGGGAAATAACGGCGGCATGGATTACATGACGAAGAAGAAATAGACATCCAACGCCAGCAGCACCAGCCACAGACAAAGGTAAAGCACCAGGTGCTCACGCACATTGTTGACGATAGCCGCCAGTATTCGGTTTAACATTTCAGCCGCCTGAAGAGAAGGACCCTTGATTATAGTCCTTTTCTCGACGTCTTTTACAGCGCGCCGCGCGTGTGCGCTGGAAGAGCGGCGATAAAAAAGCCTGCGTTATCGCAGGCTTGATGTTATACCGCCAGCAGCGCCAGCGGCGTCGAATTTGTTGGCGTGCTCGGCGGGTAGAAATAGCGCAGCACGTTATACAGCGAGTAGAACTCCAGCCGGTTGCGCGCGTTGATCTTCTCCGTGATGTGACGCTTGTGCACGTACACCGTATGCGAGCTGATCTGCAGCTTTTTCGCGATGCGGTAGTTGGGCATCTCCGCCATCCAATATTTCATTACCGTCAGTTCCTGCGGGCTGAACAGGGAACGCTCTTCGCCGTCATCGGCCAGCGCCAGCGGATTTTCGCGCAGCGTGCGTAAGGTGAGCGGCAGAATGCTTTTATTGAACAGAAAGGCATTATCGGCGATGCGCATTGGCGCTTCGCTGTAAGGGTAAGGCGTATCGAGATAGATAAACAGCAAGGCAGACTGGCTGGCTTCCATAAATGCCAGCAGCTGTGCGTCCGCTTCGTTATAGCGGCATTGGTTGCTGAGGTTCACCAGAATGTGGCTCGGCTGAAAGCTGGACAACAGTGGCGTAGCGTACTCAATGCTGTGGCAGCACTTGATCGTCGTAATCCCACTATCAGCAAAGTAGCTGGCTATACCGACCCGGGTGAAGCAGCATTCGTCCACGACAAGTAGTTTCATGGTGACGTCCTTGTTGAAAGCCGATGGAGCATATCTTCTGTAAAATAGGACTTACACTGCAAGTGTTCAATTCGGAAATTCAAATGCTGAATGCAAGAAATTTCCGTTATCAGAATTTTTACTTGGTATTTAAAAGAGTTAGCAGGTTAATAAATTGTAACCGCCAGATTTCGCTGTCCAGGGCTCGACGGGAACGTGGACAGCGAAATCCTCCGCTCAGCTAAATCGCTTCAGACCAAAGCTGGAGAGGTCAACCGGCGGCGCTTTGTCCTGCGCGAACAGCGCGGCGATCTCGCCCAGAGCGCTGGCGAACTTGAAGCCGTGGCCGCTCAATCCGCTGATGACCATCAGGCGATCGCAATCCGGCAGCGTATCGATAATAAAGTCTTCGTCAGGGCTCATATCATAACTGCAGGCTTCGCCGTGTAAACATACGCCTACACCCGGCAAAAATTGCCGCAGGAAGGAGAAAACTTCCGTGCCGTCGCTGGCGTAGCTGCCGAAGGGCTTGCGCTGCTCGGGGGCATCCATCGGCTGGCCGCCGTCGTGTTTGCCCACTTTCAGGCCATCGTTATCCGCCGGGAAACCGTAATAGTGCGTGCCGTCCTGCGCTTCGACGGTAAAGGCCGGGAAGCGATTGTTCACGCTGTAGCGGCCGTCCGCCTGATGCCAGGAGAATACCTTGCGCAATGGCGCGATCGGCAGCTGCGGCAACAGCGCCTTCACCCAGGTGCCTGCGGTGACCACCGCTTTTCGCGCCGTGAAACGCCCTTCGTCGGTGACGACCTCAACGCCGCCATCAATGGGGTTCACCGCGCTGACCGGGCAGTTGAACAGCTGGCTGCAGCCGGCCTCTTTCGCCAGTTTGATCAGGCTGGCAACCGCCAGTTCGGATCGCAGGAAGCCGGCGTCCGGCTCGAATACGCCGACGTAACCTTCCGGCGCGCGGAATTCCGGCCAGCGTTGAGCGATCTGTTCGGCGCTAAGGGTTTGCGCATTAAGGCGAAACTTTTGCGCGCTCTGCTGAGCATTGCGAATGAATTCGGAGTGCTGCGGCCCCAGGTTGAGCACGCCGCACGACTGGAACAGTTCTTCACCGGATTGTTGAATCAGCGCATTCCACAGCGCCTGTGCGCGCAGCACCAGCGGCACGTACTTTTCACCTTCGCCGTAAGCGTGACGAATGATGCGGGTATCGCCGTGATGGCTGCCGTTGCGGTGTGGAGGAATGGCGCTGTCGATCATCAGCGCTTTCAAGCCGGCCCGGGTAGCGTAATACCCTGCCGCCGCGCCGACTGAACCGCTGCCCACCACAATCAAATCATATTCCACGTGCCCACCCTCTCTGATAGCGATTTCTTATCGCCCCATGATAAAAGGTTGGCGAGCGCAATGCACTGATTGAACGGCGAAAGGCGAAGAAAAGGCGCCGGGATCGATCACGGCGCCTTAGGGGTTAGGGGACGATGTATCAATGTTTTCTGCGATCAAGATCCTGGTAATCCGTAGCTTCAATCTTGGCGATGCCGGCCTCTAAGATATTGATTAATTGACGGGCGACATCTGTAGTGAGCCAAAGCGTTCGGTCTACTTGGGCTTCTTCGGGCGTTTGGTCTAGTGAAGACAGGTAATGAAGGCGTATCATCATGGCGTCGTAAACGTCGACAGTACTGATATCCCAACCGACAAGCGGGTGCGTCTGAATTACTTCATCATTTCTGTCCATAAAGACCCCTTATTGAGTAGTAACTACCGTGAGTGACTAACGAGGATCAATGCGGCTCATCATCATGAGAGCAATTACAGTATACGCATCCGCTTTCATCGGTGGAGGGGGTTGTCACCGAAATTTGCAAAATAAATATTTATTTGAACAATTATTCTACAAATTTGTATGTGCAGCAGTGGATGAGTCAAGCGCAGCGCGTTATTCCGCGTCGGCAGGTGGCGATACGCCGTGCAGACATTTTTCCAGCTCTTCGGCCAAATGGGCGAAATGCTTTTGCGTTTCGGCATCACGATTCTGGCTGTGCGATTCCAGCTTCAGGCTGTGGATCAGCCGTTGGTTGGCTTTGTCATCCAGGCTGAAGGCCAGATAAGAGAAAGCCACTTCCAGTACGTTCAAGCGCCTTTTCTGATCGGCAATCAGCGCCAGCAGTTCGCCAAACGTCATTGCGTCTTCGGATTTCACCTTGTCCGGGGCCATGCTTACTCCTTTGCGTTAAATACAGCGCTGAGGCAGATTTTGTTTCAGAGTAAGGGTAAGCGATGAATGGGCAGGGCGCCAGAAACAAAAAAGCCGGAGAGCGACCCCCGGCAAAAACAGCATTGCAGTGTTATTCTGCGCTAAACCATTCGTCTGCGCTTTCCCAGGTTTCCTGAAGGATTTCCTCAATCAGATCCCGGTCGGTTTTGGCGCCCCCCAGCACGGAGAGCCCATTGGCGCCGGCATAACGTACGTGCACGACGGCGTCTGGAAACTGGCGGTTGACCCGCTTGCCCAGTTCACCGGTCAGCGCCTCAATGGCGCCCGCCGGCAGCGGCCGGGTTTTATCTATAGTGACTTCAACACGCATAATTGCCCCCGAAGCGATTTACTGTTTATTTATACAGTTAACCGAGTGCGGGGGCAAGAGGGCGAAGCAAAAATATCAGTCTTTCAGCGACCAGTTCAGGGTTTCACCCGCCAGGAAGGGGATCACGGATTCATTGCCGAGGGTAATCTCTTCCGGCTGGGTGGTTGGCACGCGCTGCAGTTCGATGAAGTCTTCGTTGAGCGGCAGGCCATAGAAGCGCGGGCCGTTGAGCGAGCAGAAGGCTTCGAAGTGCTCCAGTGCGCCTAGCTGTTCGAAGACCGCTGCGTAAGCCGGGATGGCATTCGGCGCGTTGAAACAGCCGGCGCAACCGCAGCTGGACTCTTTGCGATGCTTGAGGTGCGGCGCGGAATCGGTGCCAAGGAAGAAGCGCTCCGAGCCGCTGGCGACCGCCTGACGCAGCGCTTCCTGGTGGACATTGCGCTTGAGGATCGGCAGGCAGAACAGGTGCGGGCGAATGCCGCCGACCAGCATGTGGTTGCGATTGAACATCAGGTGCTGTGGCGTGATGGTGGCGCCGAGGAAACGATTGCCTGCCTGCACGTATTGCGCCGCTTCTTTGGTGGTGATGTGCTCGAAGACGATCTTCAGCTCAGGGAACTGTTGGCGAATCGGTTCCATCACCTGCTCGATAAAGCGCGCCTCGCGGTCGAAGATATCGACGGAAGGATCGGTCACTTCGCCGTGGATCAGCAATGGCATGCCGATTTTTTGCATCTGCTCGAACAGCGGGTAAATACCGGTCACGTCGCTGACGCCGTGGCTGGAGTTGGTGGTGGCGTTGGCCGGATACAGCTTGGCGGCAGTAAACACCCCTTGTTCGAAGCCGTTGACCAGTTCACTGGCCGCCAGGGAGTTGGTCAGGTAGCAGGTCATCAGCGGAGTGAAATTGTGACCCTGCGGAACCGCCGCCAGAATGCGATCGCGGTAGGCGCGCGCGGCGGCCACGGTCGTTACGGGCGGAACCAGGTTCGGCATCACGATCGCCCGGCCAAATACCTGACTGGTATAGGGCACCACCGTTTTCAGCATTTCATCGTCACGCAGGTGGATATGCCAGTCGTCTGGGCGGCGGATTTTCAGAACTTGAGGTTGTGCGGTCATCTAGCTAGGCTCCGGCGGTCAAATACGTCTAATGAAAAGCGAATAATGGGTTTATTCACGCCGGGGTGTAAGGATAAGCGGAAAGTGCCGCAGATGCATCTGTTTGTTGGCGACAAGTTGAAATCAATAGCGCGGCGGGCGCATAGTAACCGGGATTTCAACGATGCCGACGCCAATACCGTCGACCTTCATCAAGTGGAAAGGGAGAAAGCAATGGAAGTACGCGTTATCGCCACCCTGCAAGCGAAAGCGGGATTTGAAGCCGCCGTCAGCGAAGCGGTGCACGACATTATCGAGCCGAGCCGCCAGGAGTTGGGCAACCTGCAATATGACTTGCATCGCGATCTGGAAAAACCGGGCGTTTTCGTGTTCTTTGAGCGTTGGGCCAGCAGCGAAGCGCTGGATAAGCATAATGAGACGGCGCATTTTCAGCAGTTCGTCAGCCGGCTTGACGGCAAGTTGGATGTTCTGGACATCAAAAAACTGAAGAAGATCGCCTGAGGACGTTACAGGCAAGAAAAAACCCGCCGATGGCGGGTTTTTTTAGGGTTGCAGATTAACTTATTCGTTAACCGGCTGCGGTTTGGTGGCCGGCGCGGTCGCCTGGCTCACCGCCGAATGGCCGCCTGCGGAGCCTTTGCCTTCAAAGTTGAAGGAAGGGCGCTGCCAGTCGCTGTGCTTGCGTTCTTCCGGCACATAGGCCGGCGCAGGCGCTTTGGTCATCGGCGCAGTGGCGATGTGTTTGTACAGCGCGTCCTGCACGGCTTTCACCGGCGCCGGCTGCTGAGCAACCACTGGCGCAGGGGCTTTTTCCACCGGAGCGGCTTCCACGGCTGCCGCCGCAGGTGCGGCTTCTACCATTGGCGTTTCTTCCGCTGGCGTGGCTTCCACCACCGGTGCAGTTTCGACCACAGGCTCGTCTTCCGCTAGCGCAGGTTCAACCACTGGCTCTACAGCTACGGTTTCAGCTACCGGCTCGGCTTCCACTGCAGGGGCAGTCTCTTCCGCTTTCGGCTGTTCAACTGCAACAGTTGCCGGGGCGGTTTCCACCGGCGCCGGGATTTCCTCGGCCGGGATAGCCACGACAGGCGCTACGGCTGCAGCTTCTTCCGTTACGGTAACGGCAGCAGTTTCAACGGCGGCTTCTGGCGCAGGCGGGTTGATGCTGGCCGCCACCTGGGTTTCTTCCACGGCAACGTTGTGCTGTTCAACCGCGGCAGCGACAACCGGTGCCGCAGCCTGTTCTACGGCTTCGGTCTGCACTTCGGCTTCTTCAACCTGAGCGACCGGGTAGCTTACCCAGACTTTGCCCGATGCCATTTCCGGCGAAGCGAACGCGCCCGCCAGCGGCATTGGAGATTGCAGCGGGTAACGTTCATCGCGGTAACGACGGCGGCGCTGGCCACTGACGCGCAGGTGGCGCGGTGAACGGCGGGAACGGCGCGGCATGCCTTCGCCGTTGCCGCGGCTTTCGCCCTGGGCATCGTCTTCCGGCTGTGCGGCAACGGTTTCCGGCAGCAGCTTGACGCTGTCGTCGGCGGTCGGTTGCGCGTCTTCGGCTTTCGCTACCGGCGCTTTCGGCGCCAACAGCTCTTCCGCTGCGCGCTGCAGCTCTTCTTCGGCAGACAGGATACGCACTTTCTGCGTCAGCGTGCGGCGCTGACGGCGCTGCATGTTCTGCTGCTGGCGTTCTTCCTGTTCTTCGTCGGTGCTCTCGACCGCTTCAACGCTTTCCAGCGCTTTCACTTCCTGCTGAGCCTGACGTTTCTCTTCCTGACGGCGACGCTGGCGTTCAGCGCGCTGCTCACGGCGTTGCTGCTGATCTTCGCGCGGCGCTTTAGCGCCTTCTTCTGAAGCGGTTTCCTCCGCTACCGGCGCGTTCTGCTGCTGGTTGCGGCGGTTACGGCGCTGCTCATCGCGGGACTCACGCGATTCACGGCCTTCACGGTTCTCACGCGGTTCACGGTTGTCGCGCTCGCGATTGTCACGGCCTTCACCGCGCTCTTTACGCTCGCCGCGTTCCGGACGATCGCCACGGTCGCTACGCTCACCGCGCTCTTTACGGCCGGTGCCTTGACGGCGCTGACCGCGACGATCCTGACGACGGTTTTCACCGTTGCTTTCCGCCTTCGGCGCTTCGGCTGGTTTGGCTTCTTCGACGGCAGGTTGCTCTTCACCGGCGAACAAGTTCTTCAGACCACCGAACAGGCGACCCAGGAAGCCCGGCTTGGCGGCGGCCGGCGCTGCGGCTTTCGCCTTGGCGGCTGCAGCGGCAGGCTTGGCCACGGAGACGGGTTCTTCAGCCGGCGGCGGCGCATCGGCGGACAGCGAGAAGGAAGCCAGGGCCGGTTGCTCCGGACGCTTGCGCTCCATCGGCGCGTCTTCCAGCGGGCGCTCCATGTCTTCTTCGTGCAGCTTCGGCAGCAGGTAGCTGAGGGTAGAGGTTTCCTCGCCCTTGCGCACGCGCAGCACCGAGTAGTGCGGGGTTTGCATTTCATCGTTCGGCACGATGACGGCTTTCACGCCACCCTGACGTTTTTCGATCGCGCTGACGGATTCGCGCTTTTCGTTCAACAGGTACGAAGCGACCTGAACCGGCACGATAGCGTGAACTTCTTTGGTGTTTTCCTTCAGCGCTTCTTCTTCGATCAGGCGCAGAATGGACAGCGCCAGCGATTCGTTGTCGCGAATGGTGCCGGTGCCGTTACAGCGTGGGCACACGTGATGGCTGGACTCGCCCAGCGACGGGCTGAGGCGCTGACGCGACATTTCCAGCAGGCCGAAGCGGGAGATGCGGCCGATTTGGATGCGCGCGCGGTCTTGGCGCACGGCGTCACGCAGGCGGTTTTCCACTTCGCGCTGGTGGCGAACCGGCGTCATGTCGATGAAGTCGATGACGATCAGGCCGCCGAGGTCGCGCAGGCGCAGCTGGCGAGCGATCTCGTCCGCCGCTTCCAGGTTGGTGTTGAACGCCGTCTCTTCGATGTCGCCGCCGCGGGTTGCACGCGCGGAGTTGATGTCGATGGCGGTCAGCGCTTCGGTGCTGTCGATGACGATCGAGCCGCCGGACGGCAGGCGCACTTCGCGCTGGAAGGCGGATTCGATCTGCGATTCGATCTGATAGTGGCTGAACAGAGGAATTTCACCGCTGTACAGTTTGATTTTGCTGCTGAAATCCGGGCGGCCCAGCGCAGCGATGTGCTCTTTGGCCAGATCGAGAATTTTCGGGTTGTCGATCAGGATTTCGCCGATGTCCGGGCGCAGGTAATCGCGGAAGGCGCGCACGATAACGTTGCTTTCCTGGTGGATCAGGAACGGCGCAGAGCGGCCTTCGGCGGCTTTTTTAATCGCTTCCCAGTGCTTCAGGCGGAAGGAGAGATCCCACTGCAGCGCGTCGGCGGATTTGCCTACGCCCGCGGTGCGAACGATCAGGCCCATGCCGTCCGGCAGTTGCAGCGAAGAGAGCGCTTCTTTCAGCTCTGTGCGATCGTCGCCCTCGATGCGGCGAGAAATACCGCCGGCGCGCGGGTTGTTCGGCATCAGCACCAGATAACTGCCCGCCAGACTGATGAAGGTGGTCAAGGCGGCGCCTTTGTTGCCACGTTCTTCTTTGTCTACCTGAACGATGACTTCCTGGCCTTCGCGCAGCACATCTTTGATGTTCGGGCGACCATGGGAAGAGTAATTGCTAGGGAAGTATTCGCGGGCGATTTCTTTAAGGGGGAGG
The DNA here is from genome assembly GCF_048684565.1 of Serratia sp. BNK-33-b. Taxonomy (NCBI): domain Bacteria; kingdom Pseudomonadati; phylum Pseudomonadota; class Gammaproteobacteria; order Enterobacterales; family Yersiniaceae; genus Serratia; species Serratia sp. BNK-33-b. Next base: position 2,941,361 of record NZ_JBLQTZ010000001.1, on the reverse strand, counting down.
AAACCATGTCGTTCTGCGCCGTAGTCCACGAACGCTGCTTCAAGACTTGGTTCAATGCGGGTGATTTTGCCTTTGTAAATATTCGCTTTTTTCTGCTCATGACCCGGACTTTCAATATCCAAATCATACAGCCGCTGTCCATCTACGAGGGCAACACGCAACTCTTCCTGCTGAGTTGCGTTAATCAACATTCTTTTCATCTTAACTTACTCGTTATTTTTACATTATCGACAAAGCTGCGGGCAAAATAACCTCATGGCCGGAGTTAAACCGAAAGCCCCGTGTCTTCTCGCAAAGTCGTCAACCTCACGGTTGTCGCCTGCATAGGGGCGCATTATCTCGGTAAGCCTGCTTTTCTTTGTGAAAGACAGCACTTTTACTAGGGGAATAGCCTCTGATTTACGTCGACAGATCTGATTCCATTTGCCGGCCAAGCTGCAACCCGCAGCCCGCTAATTGTTTGATTTCGCATTACGTCTTACGCCATTGCTGCGTTTTTGCGCGATCAGACAAATTTTATAATTCCACCGTTTTCCCTGTTTAACGAGAATCAACGCGGAAAGTGACTGCATTATTCCACTGCTGATGCCGTTATAGCAAGGTGACTTTTCCTTAACTGCGGAAGAAATCGCAAACGTTCAAATCGGCTTGCTGCCTTATTGTCCGCTGGGGTTTCGCCCGCCGTCAGAGAGACAGTTAAGCACAGAAAAAGATGTGGCGCTATTCACGCGCTCTATTTAGAATCCCGCACCATGAAAACGAACAATCCAGCAGTACAATTCATCACGATTTCCGACGACGAAGCCGGTCAGAGAATCGACAACTTTCTGCTCGCTCGCCTGAAAGGCGTGCCGAAGAGCATGATTTATCGCATCGTGCGTAAAGGCGAGGTGCGGGTCAATAAAGGGCGCATCAAGGTTGAATACAAATTGGCGGCTGGCGACGTGGTGCGCGTGCCGCCGGTGCGGGTGGCCGAGCGCGAAGAGACGCCGGTGTCGGCCAAGCTGGATAAGGTGGCCGCGCTGGCCGACTGTATTTTGTATGAAGACGACCACCTGCTGATCCTCAACAAGCCTTCCGGCACCGCAGTGCACGGCGGCAGCGGCCTGAGCTTCGGCGTGATCGAAGGGCTGCGCGCGTTGCGCCCGGAGGCTCGTTTCCTTGAACTGGTGCACCGGCTCGATCGCGATACCTCCGGCGTGCTGTTGGTGGCCAAGAAGCGTTCCGCGCTGCGTTCGCTGCATGAGCAACTGCGGCTGAAAGGCATGCAGAAAGATTATCTGGCGCTGGTGCGCGGCCAATGGCAATCGCACTGCAAGGCCGTACAGGCGCCGCTGCTGAAAAATATTTTGCAAAGCGGTGAACGCATCGTGCGCGTCAACAGCGAAGGCAAGCCTTCGGAAACCCGCTTCAAGGTGGAAGAGCGTTACGAATTCGCCACCCTGGTGAAGGCTAGCCCAATCACCGGGCGTACCCACCAGATCCGCGTGCACACTCTGCATGCCGGGCACCCGATCGCCTTTGACGACCGCTATGGCGACCGCGAGTTCGATCGCCAACTGGCGGGTACCGGCCTGAAGCGGCTATTCCTGCACGCCGCTGCGCTGCGCTTCGAGCATCCGGCCACCGGCGAAACGATGCGCATCGAAGCGCCGATGGACGAAGAACTGCGCCACTGTCTGCAGGTGCTGCGCCGGCAGGCGGCCAAGTAATCTGCGTCACCCCTGCGGGTTGATGCCTTCAGCCCGCAACATCTCCAACAGCGCGATCAACGGCAGGCCGATCAGGGCGTTCGGATCCCGGCCTTCCAGCCTGTCGAACAGCGCGATCCCCAATCCCTCGCTCTTGAAACTGCCTGCGCAGTTCAGCGGTTGCTCCAGACGTACATAGGCGGCTATCTCCGCTTCGCTCAGCGCGCGAAAATGCACGTGAAACGGCTCGCACAAAGCTTGCAGCTGCTTGCTGCGGCCGTTGTACAGCGCCAGGCCGGTATAGAAAGTCACGGCTTGGCCACTGGCCTGCCGCAGCTGCGCCCGGGCGTTTTCCTCGGTATGGGGCTTGCCGGTGATGTTGCCATCGATCACGCAGACCTGATCGGAGCCGATGATCAGATGCTCGGGATAGGCGAGGGCCAACGCCTGAGCCTTCGCCGCCGCCAGGCGCAGCACCAGCGCTTCCGCGCTTTCGCCGGGCAAGGGGGTTTCATCCACTTCCGGCGCGGCGCAGTCGAACGGCAGCTGCAGCTTCTCCAGCAGCATTTTTCGATAGGGGGAGGTGGAGGCTAAAAGCAATCTCTGCATAATTTTTTTCGCAAACCGTAGCGTAAATGGGTACGGCATTTTAAACTGTCGGCCGCTGTGGAAGCGAATATTGGTGAAAGGAGCCGTTTTACGGCCTTTTTCTTTGACTCTATGTCGTTACAAAGTTAATATGCGCGCCCTATGCAAAAGGTAAAATTACCCTTGACCATTGATGCGGTACGTACCGCTCAGAAACGCCTGGACTATGCTGGTGTCTATGCGCCTGAGCAGGTTACTCGTGTTGCCGACTCCGTGGTCAGTGTGGACAGTGATGTCGAGGTGTCGTTGTCGTTTAATATCGACAATCAACGCCTCGCGGTGATAACAGGGCATGCGGACGTCACGGTAACGTTGATGTGCCAACGCTGTGGAGTCCCGTTCGAACATCAGGTTCACACAACATATTGTTTTAGCCCGGTCGTCAATGATGAGCAGGCTGAGGCATTACCGGAAGCGTACGAACCGATCGAAGTTGACGAGTTTGGCGAAGTCGATCTGTTGGCAATGATTGAAGACGAAATTATTCTTTCACTGCCTGTCGTTCCGGTACATGAATCTGAACACTGTGAAGTGTCCGAAGCGGACATGGTATTTGGCCAACTGCCTCCTGAGGCGGAGAAACCGAATCCGTTTGCCGTATTAGCCAGTTTAAAGCGTAAGTAATTGAGGAGTAAGGTCCATGGCCGTACAACAGAATAAACCAACCCGTTCCAAGCGTGGCATGCGTCGTTCTCACGATGCTCTGACCACGACTACTCTGTCTGTAGACAAAGTATCCGGTGAAACTCACCGTCGTCACCACATCACTGCCGACGGTTTCTACCGCGGTCGCAAGGTTATCGGCTAAGTAGCGATACCTTGACTCGTCTAACCCTGGCGTTAGATGCAATGGGCGGGGACTTCGGTCCCTGCGTCACAGTGCCTGCTTCGTTGCAGGCACTGGCCTCTAATTTACAGCTTCATCTCCTGCTGGTCGGCAATCCCGACGTCATCTCTCCCTTGCTTGCCCACGCCGATCCGGTTCTTCTGGAGCGTCTGCAAGTCGTGCCCGCCGAGTCCGTGATCGCCGGCGACGCCAAACCTTCACAAGCGATACGCGCCAGCCGCGGCACGTCGATGCGCATTGCGCTCGAGCAGCTCAGCAGCGGAAACGCGCAGGGGTGCGTCAGCGCCGGCAATACCGGTGCGCTGATGGGATTGGCGAAGCTGTTGGTCAAGCCGCTGGAAGGCATCGAGCGCCCGGCGCTGATGACGGCGATCCCGAATCAGCAACGCAGCAAAACCGTGGTGCTGGATCTCGGCGCCAACGTCGAGTGCGACAGCACCATGCTGGTGCAGTTTGCCGTGATGGGGGCGGTGATGGCGGAAGAGGTGATCGGCATTGCGCAAGCGCGGGTGGCGCTGCTGAATATTGGCGAAGAAGAGACCAAAGGCCTGGATAATATCCGCGAAGCGGCCGCTGTGCTAAAAAATACTCCGGCAATCAACTATATTGGTTACCTGGAAGGAAACGAACTGCTCACCGGCAAGACCGACGTGTTGGTTTGCGATGGCTTCGTGGGCAACGTCACCCTGAAAACCATGGAAGGGGTGGTCAGGGTGTTCTTATCGCTGTTGAAATCGTCCGGCGACGGAAACAAGCGAGCGTGGTGGTTGAAATTGTTGGGCCGTTGGTTGCAAAAACGGGTGGTTAAGCGGTTCGGCCACCTGAACCCCGACCAGTATAATGGCGCATGTCTGTTAGGATTGCGCAGCACCGTAGTCAAGAGCCACGGCGCTGCGAACCCTCACGCGTTTGCAGTCGCAATCGAACAGGCTGTGCAGGCGGTGCAGCGGCAAGTCCCGGAAAGGATTGCTGCGCGCCTTGAGGCTGTATTACCTAAGAGTGACTGATCGTACATGTATACAAAGATTCTCGGTACGGGGAGTTATTTGCCCGTACAAGTGCGCACCAATGCTGATTTGGAAAAAATGGTGGATACCTCTGACGAATGGATCGTCACGCGTACCGGTATCCGCGAACGTCGCATCGCCGCTGCGGATGAAACCGTTGCGACGATGAGCTTCCAGGCCGCTGAGAACGCGCTGGAAATGGCAGGTGTGGCTAAAGAAGACATTGGGCTTATCATCGTGGCGACCACCACGACCACTCACGCGTTCCCGAGCGCGGCGTGCCTGGTGCAGCAAATGCTGGGCATCAAAGACTGCGCGGCGTTCGATCTGGCTGCGGCCTGCGCCGGCTTTACTTATGCGCTCAGCGTGGCCGATCAGTACGTGAAAAACGGCGCGGTCAAACATGCGCTGGTTATCGGCGCGGACGTCTTGTCGCGCACGCTCGATCCTGAAGATCGCGGCACCATCATCCTGTTTGGCGATGGCGCGGGTGCGGTGGTGCTTGGGGCGTCTGAAGAGCCGGGCATTCTGTCTACCCATCTGCATGCCGACGGCAGCTACGGCAACCTGCTGACGCTGCCGTACAAGGATCGCCAGAATCAAGACAAGCCGGCCTATGTCACCATGGCGGGCAACGAAGTCTTCAAGGTTGCGGTCACCGAACTGGCGCGCATCGTCGACGAGACGTTGCAGGCCAACAACATGGACCGCAGCGAGCTGGATTGGCTGGTGCCGCACCAGGCCAACCTGCGCATCATCAGCGCAACGGCGAAAAAACTGGGCATGGGGATGGACAAAGTGGTGGTGACGCTCGATCGTCACGGCAACACCTCTGCCGCCTCGGTGCCTTCCGCACTGGACGAAGCCGTGCGCGACGGGCGAATTCAGCGTGGTCAACTGGTGCTGTTGGAAGCCTTCGGCGGCGGCTTTACCTGGGGCTCGGCGCTGGTTCGTTTCTGATTTGGACAGGAAGAAAAAATGACGCAATTTGCTTTTGTTTTCCCGGGCCAGGGGTCGCAGACCGTTGGCATGCTGGCCGAGTTGGCCGCACAGTTCCCGATCGTCGAAGAAACCTTCGGCGAGGCTTCTTCCGCCCTGGGTTACGACCTGTGGCTGCTGGTGCAGCAAGGTCCGGCGGAAGAACTGAACAAAACCTGGCAGACCCAACCGGCTCTGCTGGCCGCTTCGGTGGCGATTTTCCGCGTGTGGCAGCAGCAGGGCGGTAAAGCGCCTGCGCTGATGGCTGGCCACAGCCTGGGCGAGTACTCGGCGCTGGTCTGCGCCGGCGTGCTGGACTTCAAGGCGGCGATCCGTCTGGTCGAACTGCGCGGCAAGCTGATGCAGGAAGCGGTGCCGGAAGGCACCGGCGCGATGTACGCCATCATCGGTCTGGACAACGACGCGATCGCCAAGGCGTGCGAAGAGTCCGCTCAGGGGCAGGTGGTTTCTCCGGTCAACTTCAACTCGCCGGGCCAGGTGGTCATCGCCGGCAACAAAGACGCGGTTGAACGTGCGGGCGCCGCCTGCAAAGCCGCCGGCGCCAAACGTGCGCTGCCGCTGCCGGTGAGCGTGCCTTCGCACTGCGCGCTGATGAAGCCGGCCGCCGACAAGCTGGCCGTAGCGCTGCAGGACATCACTTTCAACGCGCCGCAGGTGCCGGTGGTGAATAACGTCGACGTGCGCATCGAAAACGATCCTGAAGCGATCCGCAGCGCGCTGGTGCGTCAGCTGTACAGCCCGGTGCGTTGGACCGAGAGCGTAGAATTTATCGCAGCACAGGGAGTGACGTCGCTGCTGGAAGTGGGGCCGGGCAAAGTGCTGACCGGTCTGACTAAACGTATTGTTGACACCCTGACGGCTGCGGCGGTGAACGACACCGCCAGCCTGTCGGCGGCGCTTGAACAATAAAGAGGAAAATGATGAGCTTCGAAGGTAAAATCGTTCTGGTCACCGGCGCGAGCCGCGGTATTGGCCGAGCCATTGCAGAAACGTTTGTAGCACGCGGCGCCAAAGTGATCGGCACCGCAACCAGCGAGAGCGGCGCTGAAGCGATCAGCAGCTACCTGGGCGCAAACGGCAAAGGGTTTATGTTGAACGTTGTTGATGCGCAATCTATCGACAGCGTGCTGGCATCGATTCGCGCCGAATTTGGCGAAATCGACATTTTAGTGAATAATGCCGGCATCACGCGTGATAACCTGCTGATGCGTATGAAGGATGATGAGTGGGAGGATATCCTCGACACTAACCTGACTTCCGTATTCCGCCTGTCAAAAGCGGTAATGCGCGCTATGATGAAAAAGCGGTTTGGCCGTATCATCACCATCGGTTCCGTTGTCGGCACCATGGGGAACGCAGGGCAGGCGAACTACGCGGCGGCTAAAGCCGGTCTGATTGGTTTTAGCAAATCTTTGGCACGTGAAGTTGCTTCGCGTGGCATTACGGTCAACGTCGTGGCACCTGGCTTTATTGAGACGGACATGACACGGGCGTTGACAGATGATCAACGCGCAGGCATTTTGTCATCAGTTCCAGCCAACCGGCTGGGCGATGCTAAAGAAATCGCCAGCGCTGTTGCATTTTTGGCCTCTGATGAGGCCGGCTATATCACCGGTGAAACGTTACATGTCAATGGCGGCATGTACATGATTTAAAAAATGTGAAAACCATTTGCGTTATTTGAGGCAAAAACCGCAAAATAGCGTAAAATCGTGGTTTGACCAGCCGGGATTTAGTTGCATCTTTTTCAGCATTTTATACACTACGAAAACCATCGCGAAAGCGAGTTTTGATAGGAAATTTAAGAGTATGAGCACTATCGAAGAACGCGTTAAGAAAATCATTGTTGAGCAACTGGGTGTTAAACAGGAAGAAGTTTTGAACAACGCTTCTTTCGTTGAAGATCTGGGCGCTGATTCTCTTGACACCGTTGAGCTGGTAATGGCACTGGAAGAAGAATTCGACACCGAGATTCCAGACGAAGAAGCTGAGAAGATCACTACTGTTCAGGCAGCTATTGATTTCATCAACGCTAGCCAGCAGTAAGAGAACATATCTAGGCGGTCGTTCGACCGCCTAAGTTTTTTCTATCCCTAGTGTCATATTTTTCCCTCCCTGGAGGACAAACGTGTCTAAGCGTCGAGTAGTTGTGACCGGACTGGGCATGTTGTCTCCTGTCGGCAATACGGTAGAGTCCACGTGGAACGCTCTTCTTGCCGGTCAGAGTGGCATCAGCCTGATCGACCATTTCGATACCACTGCCTATGCGACCAAGTTTGCTGGCCTGGTAAAGAATTTTAATTCTGAGGATTTCATCTCTCGCAAAGATGCGCGCAAGATGGACGCCTTTATCCAGTACGGTATCGCTGCCGGCATGCAAGCCATGCAGGATGCTGGCCTGGACATCACCGAGGCTAACGCCACCCGCATTGGAGCCGCGATCGGTTCCGGCATCGGCGGCCTGGGTTTGATCGAAGAAAACCACAGTTCACTGGTTAACGGTGGCCCACGGAAAATCAGTCCGTTCTTCGTGCCATCCACCATCGTGAATATGATTGCAGGCCACCTGACAATCATGTACGGCATGCGTGGCCCAAGCATTTCCATCGCCACCGCCTGTACTTCAGGTGTGCACAACATCGGCCATGCGGCGCGCATCATTGCCTACAATGATGCGGACGTGATGCTGGCCGGTGGGGCAGAGAAAGCCAGCACCCCATTGGGCGTCGGCGGCTTTGGCGCAGCGCGCGCCCTGTCCACCCGTAATGACAACCCGCAGGCGGCGAGCCGTCCGTGGGATAAAGACCGCGACGGCTTCGTGCTGGGCGACGGCGCCGGCATGATGGTGCTCGAAGAGTACGAACATGCGAAAAAACGCGGCGCGAAAATCTACGCCGAAGTGGTTGGCTTTGGGATGAGCAGCGACGCTTATCACATGACGTCACCACCAGAAAACGGCGCTGGCGCTGCGTTGGCGATGGAAAATGCCCTGCTTGACGCCGGTGTGACCCCGTCACAAATCGGTTACATCAACGCACACGGCACCTCTACGCCGGCGGGCGACCAGGCGGAAGCGCAGGCGGTGAAATCCGTGTTCGGCGCCGATGCAGAGCGCGTGCTGGTGAGCTCGACCAAATCGATGACCGGCCACCTGTTGGGCGCGGCGGGCGCGATCGAGTCTATCTTCACCGTGCTGGCGCTGCGCGATCAGGCGGTACCGCCAACCATCAACCTGGATAACCCGGATGAAGGTTGCGATCTGGACTTCGTGCCCCACGAAGCGCGCCAGGTCAGCGATATGGAGTACACCCTGTGTAACTCCTTCGGCTTCGGCGGCACCAACGGCTCGCTGATCTTCCGCCGAGTGTAACTTGCGCTGTTGAACGCTGATGAAAAGCCCGGTTTTTTAACCGGGCTTTTTTACGCCTGGCGTCCGGCCGTCAGCAGGGCTGCGTATTGCCTCGCCGCCTGCTATTCTGCGAGCGTAATGATATCACCCGGCAACAGGAGGAAGCATGTACTGGATTAACGGACAACGCCACGATGCGCTGGCGCCGAGCGATCGCGGCCTGCAGTTCGGCGATGGCTGTTTTACGACTGCCCGGGTTATCGACGGTAAAATCGAGCTGCTGCCCTGGCATCTGGAGCGGCTGCAGCAAGCGGCGCAGCGGCTGATGCTGCCCTCCACCGATTGGCCGGCTTTCGAGCGCGAGATGGCGCAGGCGGCCGAATCAATTCCGCTCGGCGTGGTCAAAGCGATACTGACGCGCGGCAGCGGCGGGCGGGGTTACAGCCCGACCGGGTGCGAAAACCCGACGCGCATCGTGGCCCGCAGCAGCTACCCTGCGCACTATTTGCAGTGGCGCGAGCAGGGCATTACGCTTGCGCTCAGCCCGGTGGCGCTGGCGCGCAATCCGCTGCTGGCGGGGTTGAAGCATTTGAACCGCCTGGAGCAGGTGCTGATCCGCGCGCATCTTGACCAGACGGCCGCCGACGAGGCGCTGGTGCTTGACACTGCCGGTATGCTGGTGGAATGCTGTGCGGCTAATTTGTTCTGGCGTAAGGGAAAAGCGGTATTTACCCCGGATCTGAGCCAGGCGGGCGTCGCGGGCCTCATGCGGCGGCGAGTGATCGCGCTGCTGGCGGGCTCGGAATACCGTCTGCACTGCGTCAGTGAACCGCTGGATACGCTGGCCGATGCCGACGAAGTCCTGGTGAGCAATGCGCTAATGCCGTTGCTGCCGGTAAACGCTGCGCAATCATGGCGTTATGCTTCACGTCAGCTGTATGATTTTTTGCGTCCACACTGTTAACCATGGCTAATTGATGAAGAAAAGAAAGCTGAAGGTCCTGTCTGTTATTGTTGTTCTGGTATTGGCGCTGTTGTTTTGGGGCTACCAGAAGATCGAACGCTTTGCCGATACGCCACTGGCTATCCAACAAGAAACCATCTTCAAACTGCCGGCCGGCACTGGCCGGGTAGCGCTCGAAGGGTTACTGGTGCGCGATAAATTGGTGCACAATGGCCGCTGGTTCCAGTGGCTGCTGAAGCTGGAGCCGGAGCTGGCGGAATTTAAAGCCGGTACCTACCGGTTCACGCCGGGCATGACGGTGCGCCAGATGCTGAAACTGTTGGCCAGCGGCAAAGAGGCGCAGTTCACCGCACGCTTTATCGAAGGCTCACGCCTGCGTGACTGGCAGCAGGTGTTGCAGCAGTCCAAATACCTGAAACACACCCTGGCGGGCAAGAGCGAAGCGGAGATCGCCGCTGCGCTCGGCATTCCTGCGGGAGAAACCCCGGAAGGACATTTGTACCCGGATACCTATCAGTATACCGCCGGCATGAGCGACATCGCGCTGCTCAAACGCGCGCATGTGCGCATGAACAAAGCGCTGCAGGCCGCTTGGGCCGGCCGCGACACCAGCCTGCCGTACAAAAAGCCGGAAGAGCTGCTGACCATGGCTTCGATCGTCGAGAAAGAGACCGCCGTGCCGGAAGAGCGCAGCAAGGTGGCGTCGGTGTTCGTCAACCGCTTGCGCATCGGCATGCGTCTGCAGACCGATCCGACGGTGATCTACGGCATGGGCGAAAGCTATAATGGCAACATCACGCGCAAGGATCTGGAGACGCCGACGCCTTACAACACCTATGTGATCGCCGGCCTGCCGCCAACGCCGATCGCCATGCCGGGTGAGGCCTCGTTGCAGGCGGCCGCCAATCCGGCCAAAACGCCATATCTCTATTTTGTCGCCGACGGCAAGGGTGGGCATACCTTCACCACCAATCTGGCGAGCCATAACCAGGCGGTGCGCGTGTACCGTCAGGCGTTAAAGGAAAAGAATGAAAAGTAAATTCGTTGTAATTGAAGGGCTGGAAGGCGCGGGCAAAACCACCGCGCGCGATACGGTGGTCAATGTGCTGCGTGAACATGGCATCAACGATATCGTCTTCACCCGTGAACCCGGCGGCACGCCGCTGGCGGAGAAGCTGCGCGATCTGTTCAAGCGCGGCATCGACGGCGAATTGCCGACCATCAAGGCCGAAGTCTTGATGCTGTACGCTGCGCGCGTGCAGTTGGTGGAAACCGTGATCAAACCCGCCCTGGCGCGCGGCGCCTGGGTGGTGGGCGATCGCCACGATCTCTCTTCACAGGCTTACCAGGGCGGCGGCCGCGGTGTGGATCCGCAGTTGATGACCTCGCTGCGCGACACCGTGCTGGGGGATTTCCGCCCGGATTTGACGGTCTATCTCGATCTGCCGCCGCTGGTCGGCCTGCAACGCGCGCAGGCGCGCGGCCAGTTGGATCGCATCGAACAGGAGGCGCTGCCGTTCTTCGAACGCACCCGCGCTCGCTATCTCGAGCTGGCGGCGCAGGATGAAACCATCGTCACCGTCGACGCCGCCCAGCCGCTGGAGCAGGTGACCGCGGCGATCCGCGACTGCGTCGGCCACTGGCTGCGGCAGCAGGAAGGCGCATAATGAACTGGTACCCGTGGCTGAACGGCCCTTATCGCCAGCTGATTGGGCAGTACGCTGAGGGCCGTGGCCATCATGCGCTGCTGCTGCACGCGGCGGCGGGCAATGGTGACGATGCGCTGGCCTACGGCTTGAGCCGCTGGTTGATCTGCCAACAGCGCAACGGCGAAAAAAGCTGTGGCGAGTGTCACAGCTGCCGGCTGATGCTGGCGGGCAACCACCCGGATTATCATGTGCTGGCGCCGGAAAAGGGCAAGAGCAGCCTGGGTATCGAACCGATTCGCCAGGTGATTGAAACGCTGTACGCTCACGCTCAACAGGGCGGCGCCAAGGTGATTTGGCTGCCGCAGGCGGAACAGCTGACCGAGGCGGCGGCCAACGCGCTGTTGAAAACGCTGGAAGAGCCGCCGGAGAAAACCTATTTTCTGCTGGGTTGCCGTGAGCCGTCGCGGCTGATGGCGACGTTGCGCAGCCGCTGCCTGTACTGGCATTTGGCCAGCCCGGATGAACAACTCAGCCTGCAGTGGCTGAGCCGGCAGGCGGCCGGCTCTCAGACGGACCGCCTCACGGCGCTGCGCCTGCACGACGGCGCGCCGCTGGCCGCCGAACAGCTGTTGCAGCCGCAGCAGTGGCAGCAGCGCAGCGCGCTGTGCGCCGCCTTGAGCGCCGCGCTGCCGCAGCGCGATATGCTGTCGCTGCTGCCGGCGCTGAACCATGAAGACGTCGCCGAGCGCCTGCACTGGCTGTGCGCGCTGCTGGTGGACGCCATGAAGTGGCAGCAGGGCGCGCATCACTATGTATTGAATCAGGATCAGCAGCCGCTGGTGCATCAGTTGGCCAGCCTGCTGAGCAGCGCCTCGCTGCAACAGATCGTGCAGCAGTGGTTGAACTGCCGCCATCAGCTGCTCAGCGTGGTGGGCGTCAACCGCGAGCTGCTGCTGACCGAACAGTTACTTCGCTGGGAACAGATGCTTGGCGCCGCCGGCTATTCCCACCCTCACTCGTTGTAAAGTTAAAGAGTTAAACATTATGTTGTTAGTCGATTCTCATTGCCACCTTGACAGTCTGGATTATCAGACGCTGCACCAGAATGTGGACGACGCGCTGGCCAAGGCCAAAGCGCGCGACGTCGGCTATGTGCTGGCGGTCGCCACCACGTTGCCGGGTTACCGTTCCATGACCGAACTGATCGGCGAGCGCAACGACGTGGCCTTCTCGTGCGGGGTGCATCCGCTCAATCTGGAAGAGGGTTATGATTACGCCGAACTGCGTCGCCTGGCGGCGGCGGAGCAGGTGGTGGCGCTGGGAGAGACCGGGCTCGATTACTTCTACCAGAAAGACAACCTTGAGCTGCAGCAGGACTCTTTCCGCGAACATATCCGCATTGGCCGGGATCTGAACAAGCCGGTGATCGTCCACACCCGCGATGCGCGCGCGGACACGCTGGCGATCCTGCGTGAAGAGAATGCACAGGACTGCGGCGGCGTGCTGCACTGCTTCACCGAAGATCTGGCCACGGCCGAAGCCCTGTTGGATCTGGGCTTCTACATCTCTTTCTCCGGTATCGTCACCTTCCGCAATGCCGAACAGCTGCGCGAAGTGGCGCGTTATGTGCCGCTGGATCGCATTTTGGTGGAAACCGACTCGCCGTACCTGGCGCCGGTGCCGCATCGCGGCAAAGAAAACCAACCCGCCTATGTGCGTGATGTGGCTGAATACATGGCGGTATTGAAGGGCGTTAGCCTGGAACAACTGGCCGAAGCCACCACCGCCAACTTTTCACGCTTATTTCACCTCGAACTGTGATCTTTGACCTAGGCTATAGCTGTAGGTCATTGTCTGCGTAATTTTTTTTAAGCTCGTAATTAATCACTGAAACGGGTAAGGTTCCCTCCCGTTTCAAGGTGGTTGGCGCGCGTTTTTTGCTCTGTTTTGCCAAAAAAACGCCGATTTTTGCAAAGTTGCGCGGCTCGATCATCGAAACGTGATTGTCATCAAACATTGCGCAGGCTATTTATTTTACTCTGCGTAATAAATTCAAGGGGTGCTCAGACACCCTGAATTGCAGGGGTTTTTCTCCCCCCTTGCAGCGCGAATCATCGCGACAAGAAGTAGCAAAGCATTATTACTCAGGAGCACACTCAACTATGTTCAAGAACGCATTTGCAAACCTGCAAAAAGTAGGTAAATCGCTCATGCTGCCGGTGTCCGTGTTGCCTATCGCAGGTATCCTGCTGGGCGTCGGCTCCGCCAACTTTAGCTGGCTACCTGCGGTAGTCTCCCACGTGATGGCGGAAGCGGGCGGTTCGGTCTTCGCCAATATGCCGCTGATTTTCGCCATCGGCGTCGCTCTGGGCTTCACCAACAACGACGGCGTTTCCGCGCTGGCGGCGGTGGTGGCTTACGGCATTATGGTGAAAACCATGGCGGTGGTTGCGCCGCTGGTGCTGCACCTGCCGGCTGAAGAAATTGCGGCCAAACACCTGGCGGATACCGGCGTGCTCGGGGGGATTATCTCCGGCGCCATCGCGGCCTATATGTTCAACCGCTTCTTCCGCATTCAACTGCCGGAATACTTGGGCTTCTTTGCCGGTAAGCGTTTCGTGCCGATCATTTCCGGTCTGGCGGCGATCGTTCTGGGCGTAGTGCTGTCCTTCATCTGGCCGCCGATCGGTACGGCTATCCAGACCTTCTCGCAGTGGGCGGCTTATCAGAACCCGGTCGTGGCCTTCGGCATTTACGGCGTGGTTGAGCGTGCTCTGGTGCCGTTCGGTCTGCACCACATCTGGAACGTGCCGTTCCAAATGCAAATCGGTGAATTCACCAACGCGGCGGGCCAGGTGTTCCACGGCGACATCCCTCGCTACATGGCGGGTGACCCAACCGCGGGCAAACTGTCCGGCGGCTTCCTGTTCAAAATGTATGGTCTGCCTGCTGCGGCCATCGCCATCTGGCACTCGGCCAAGCCGGAAAACCGCGCGAAAGTCGGCGGTATCATGATCTCCGCCGCGCTGACCTCGTTCCTGACCGGTATCACCGAGCCGATCGAGTTCTCCTTCATGTTCGTCGCGCCGATCCTGTACGTGATCCACGCTATCCTGGCCGGTCTGGCGTTCCCAATCTGCATCCTGTTGGGCATGCGTGACGGCACCAGCTTCTCGCACGGCCTGATCGACTTTATCGTACTGAGCGGCAACAGCAGCAAAATCTGGCTGTTCCCAATCGTCGGCATCGTCTACGGTCTGGTGTACTACACCATCTTCCGCGTGCTGATCGCCAAGCTGGATCTGAAAACCCCTGGCCGTGAAGACACCGCTGCCGAGCAGACTGCGCAGGGCGGTTCCGAAATGTCCGCGGCGCTGGTTCAGGCCTTCGGCGGTAAAGAAAACATCACTAACCTGGATGCTTGCATCACCCGTCTGCGCGTCAGCGTGGCCGACGTGTCCAAAGTCGACCAGGCGGGCCTGAAGAAACTGGGCGCAGCCGGCGTAGTCGTCGCTGGCTCCGGCGTACAGGCCATCTTCGGCACCAAGTCCGACAACCTGAAAACCGATATGGACGAATACATCCGTAATCATTGATTCAGGCAGGGGAGTTATCAAGGGAGGCGAAGCCTCCCTTTTTTATTGCTTGTCGTCAGGCGCCAAGGCGCTGTTCGAGTTCGGCGAGAGAAGGAAGGAACCAGACCTGTTCGCCGCGATTGGCTTCGCGAACGAAATCTTGCAGCGCGTTGCTTTGCGCTAACCAAGGGGTGATATCGCCCAGCAGCGTCACGCGCAGGTGGTAGTTGATGAATTTCTGCAATACGGCGCCGGCAATGCCGCTTTTGAGCTGGAAAAAGGTGGCGTCGAGGCGGTTGATGGGGAGGGCAATCATCCCGGCCTCGTGTTCAAAGGCGGGCGCGATAAACAGGCTGACGTCGTTTTCGTCTTTCAACATCGGCCCGGCTTCGGCGAAAACCACCAGGCACAGATCGTAGACTTGCTGCACGGCGTAGCTCATCGGCGCTCCGGGAGTCAGGGTTTGGCATGTTTTTGCAGGTAATGCTCGAACACCGCCAGCGTTTCGTCCGAGATATGGTGTTCAATCCCTTCGCTGTCCAGCTCGGCGGTTTCGCTCGGCACCCCGAGGCACATCAGCAGATCGACCACGATGCGGTGACGGCGGCGCACCTTCTGCGCCAGCTGCTCGCCTTCCTCGGTTAAAAACACCCCGCGATAAGGGCGCGACTCCACCAGCCCGGCGCTTTTGAGCCGCGCGATATTTTTGATCGCCGTCGGGTGAGAGACGCCGAAGCGGCGCGCGATATCGGTGGTTCTGGCTTCGCGGGTGCTTTGCAGCAAATCGGCGATCAGCTCAACGTAATCTTCGATCAGCGCATTGGACTGCGCTTCGCGGGCGCGGCTAAAACGCAGGGCGTGCTCGGCCTCGTCCGGCATGTCGGTCTGGGCGTGGCGGTCGGCGTTATCTGGCGCGCGGGTAACCATAGCGTAGGGCGTCCTGTAAGCATAAAAATGGCGTCTCCCGGCAATGCGGGGAGGGTTGCCCTAAGTTAGTCCAAATAGCACACATTATCAATTCGATGCCACGCATTGTGGTAGTTAGAAATATCTCTACACAAAGCCCATTAATTTCGCCTGTTGCATAAAGTGTAGCCGATGCTACATTGTCAGCATGATCGGTGGAAAAATAACCAGCAAAAGATTAAGGGTACTTCATGCGAGACGCGGCAACCCCCTCATCGTTAACCGAACGAACCAACATCGCGATTGGCGCCGCTCTTGCCGGACGCAAGCGCGGCGCCTTCACGCCGCTGCTGTTCGCCGGCCCGGCGGTGATTGCCTCTATCGCCTATATGGATCCCGGTAATTTCGCCACCAACATTCAGGCCGGGGCGAAGTACGGTTACAGCCTGCTATGGGTGGTGGTGATGGCCAACCTGATCGCCATGCTGTTCCAGGCGCTGTCGGCCAAACTGGGCATCGTCACCAACCGCAATCTGGCGGAGATGTGCCGCGACCAGTTCTCACGGCCGGTGGTGATCGGCATGTGGCTGCTCAGCGAAGTGGCGGCGATGGCCACCGATTTGGCGGAGTTTCTCGGCGGGGCGATCGCGCTGGCGCTGCTGTTCCACATGCCGCTGCTGGCGGGGATGGGGGTGACGGCGGTGATCACCTATGCGCTGTTGATGGTGGAAAAGAAAGGTTTCCGCCCGGTCGAGCTGATGATTGGCGGCCTGGTGGGCATCATCGCGCTGTGCTACCTGGTGGAGATGTTCATCGTGCCGGTGGACTGGCAGGCGGCCGGCCTCGGCATGGTGACGCCGCAGTTGCCGGATGCCCAGGCGCTGACCATCGCCGTCGGCATTATCGGTGCCACTGTGATGCCGCACGCCATTTTCCTGCACTCGGGATTGACCCAGCACCGCAGCCCCGCCAGCGACAACGGCGAGCGGCGCAAGCTGCTGCGTTTTTCCAATATTGAAGTGGTGATCGCGCTGGCGCTTGCCGGGCTGGTGAATATTGCGATGGTGATCATGGCCTCGAGCGCCTTCCACGCCGGTAACAGCGACGTGGCCGAAATCGGCACCGCCTACCATACGCTGACGCCGCTGTTCGGCGCGGCGGCGGCCGGCATCTTCCTGGCTTCGCTGATCGCCTCCGGCATTTCCAGCTCGGTGGTGGGCACCATGGCCGGGCAGATGATCATGCAGGGCTTCGTCGGTTTCCGTATCCCGGTGTGGGTGCGCCGTCTGGTCACCATGGTGCCGGCGTTCATCGTGGTGGCGATGGGCGTCAACGCCACCGACGCGCTGGTCTACAGCCAGGTGGTGCTGAGCCTGGCGCTGCCGGCGCCGATGATCGCGCTGGTAATGTTCACCCGTCGCCGCGACATCATGGGCGAGTTCGCCAACGGTCGCTGGACCAGTCTGGCGGCGGTGGTCGGCACGGTGGTGATCGTGCTGCTCAACGGGGTGTTGCTGCTGCAGACTTTCGGCGTCGATATCCCTGGACTGGGGTGAGGTAAGTCAATCTGGGGACTTGATGTTGGAATAATGGCTAAACGCCATACCTTTTATTACCGCCGGAAGTGATACAGTATCTGCCGCCTCTGGGACCAATACAAATGTTCCCAGAAGAGCAGGGGCAAGAGCCAATGGATGAATTTTGAGGCGCTTTTCTTACTGGGGGAGTCGGTTTGGTTGGTGCCTTAACCGAATTTTTTATTGTAGGTTTTATATAACACTCTGCATAATCGCAAAGGGATTTTGCTGATACCCACCGTGGTTTTTCTTTTTTCTGCGATATCCTGATCCAATTAGCCTTTTCCTGATAGACGGTTATTCGTTCGCCGCGGTTGACTGAACCTATGACTTTTCCATTGGGCGATGCGCGTACGTTAAGTTTATCGGTGTTGACAAATTTCTTGACGGATGAGTCTTCGTTAACCTGTGCCGGATAAACAGCGGCTACCGACTGCGTTTGGCGACTTGTATCAGAAGTGGCGGTTGAATAGGGGGCTGTTACGGCAGATTGTTTTCTTTCCGATGAGTGAAACAGGAAGCCTATTATTGCTAATAAAATAATTACGCCCCCAATGGCCGTATCCTTTCGTTTATTTCCCATAAAAATATCTTCGTATTCGAAATAATTATATCCAAGGGTAGTGTGAGCTCAATGTTTTTGCAATTGAGGAATCAATCAGTCTGTTTATGGAAGTGAGGTTGATTTAAAAGGGGCATAAAGCCCCTTGAATGCAGAATTAGACGCTAAATATTCCCCACGCCGCCGTCCATTTGCAGCTCCGCGCCGACCATAAATGCCGACTCGTCCGCAGCCAGAAACACCGCCGCTTTGGCCAGTTCCAGCGCGCTGCCCATGCGGCCGATCGGCACCAGCGCGCGGATATCGTCGCGCAATGCCTGCTCATCCGCTTCCGCCAGCCCCAGCTTACCCAGCGCCGGGGTTTCGGTCGGGCCGGGGCTGAGGCCGTTGACGCGAATGCCGCGCGCGTGCAGCTCGCCGGAGAGCGTTCTGGCCAAAGATAACAAACCGGCTTTGCTGGCGGCGTAGGCGCTGCTCTGCGGCAGGCCGATATGGGCGCTGACCGAACCGCACAGGATCACCGAAGAAGGGTTGGCCAGCAGCGGCAGCAGCGCCTGGATCAGAAAGAACGGTCCCTTGAGGTTGATGTCCATCAGCCGCTGGTAGCTCTGTTCATCCCATTCCTGCAGAGGGCGGTGCGTGACATCGCCGGCGTTAACGTACAGCACGTCCAGCCGCGGCCACCGTTGCTCCAACTGCTGCGCCAGCGCGCGCTGTTGTGGGAGGTCGCCGGCGTCGCTCAGCAGCAGCAGCGCGTTGCCCGCCAATGCCTGGCCCGCCGCGTCCAGGGCGCGTTGGCTGCGGCCGGTGATCGCAACCAAAGCGCCCTCGGCGATGAACTGGCGGGCGGTTTCCAACCCGATGCCGCTGGTGCCGCCGGTGATCAATGCGTATTTGCCTTGCAGTCGTGACATAACCGATTCCTCTTTAGCGTCAGTTTCGGCATTATTTGCGCTATAGTTACTTTTGCATAGTAGGCACCTTTTGGATACTAATGGACGAGGTGGGATGAAATGACGACGCAAGCGCCCTTAGCGGCGGAAAATAATTTGGCGGCGTTGCCGACGGCGGGTGAACCTTGCCCGATGGTGGACTTCGTCAATCTGGTGTCGGGCAAATGGGCGATACCGATCTTGTACCGGCTGATCATGATCGATGGCCCGGTACGATTCAGCGAGCTGCAGCGGGCGGTGGCGCCCATTGCGCAAAAAGAGCTGACGCGCCAGCTGCGGCTGTTCGAACAGCGCGGTCTGGTGACGCGGCAGGTGTTTCCCGAAGTGCCGCCGCGAGTGGAGTATCAGGTCACCGCGCTGGGCAAATCGCTGCGGCCAACGTTGGACTCGCTGGCCGAGTGGATGCGTCGGCATGCGCCGCAGCTGATCGGCAGCTAGTCGCCGATGCCCGGCGGATTGATGGCGGAGCGCTCGACCTTTTCGTCGCCTTCGCCCCAGCGTTCCAGCACCTGCGCGTATTCACCGCTGACGATGACGCCGTTGATGGCGGCGTTGACGGCGTTCACCAACCCGTTGCCTTTTTTGGTGGTGACCGCGACATAGGCCACGTTGGGGCCGATGCCGACCATTTTGGTTTTGCCGGTCAGCGCCGCCTTGTAGGCGCCGGTAGAGTGGGGGCCGAAGAACGCATCGGCGCGCCCGGACTGAATGCTGAGGTTGGTGGCGGCGTCGTCGGTCACGTAGATCGGCTGCACCGGCGGCAGCCCGGCGGCGCGATTCTGCTTATCCCATCCCAGCAGAATGTTTTCCTGATTGGTGCCGGATCCGACGATGATCCGCAGACCGGCGACGTCCTGCGGCCGGTTGATCGCGGTGATGTTGCTGGTGGATTTGACGTAAAAGCCCAGCGTGTCCACTCGGTAAGTGGCGAAGTCGAATTTGGTTTTACGCTGTTTGGTGACGGCGATGTTGAAGATCGCCGCATCGTATTTGCCCGCGCTGATGCCAAGCGGCCAATCTTCCCAGGAGGTGGGCACCAGATTCAGCTCCAGCCCGAGGCTGTCGGCCACCAGGCGGGCGATGTCCGGATCGCTGCCGATCAGCGTTTTATTGTCTTCGGCGAACAGCGCCAGCGGCGGGGAGTTCTCGAATGCCACCGCCACCGTCAGCTTGCCGGGCACCGCGAAGTGAAAGTTCGCCGGAATCAGCGCGATAGCGGCGGGGTTCTTCTCTGCGCGTATCGGCTGTCGATTAGCCTGCAGATCGATACCGCCCGACGGGGCCGCCTGCACGGCGGCGCTCAGCAACAGCGCGCACAGCGCCGGAATCCTCGGTAACATAACGCCCTCTATCCTTTGTTAATCATGGGGTTACTATTGGCGGCGGCGCGGGGCAAGTAAAGCAACAATAGTGAATAACCAAAGTGAAAAGATGCACAAGCGGGGGGCTGGGCTGCGCGAATCTGCAGCACTCGACGTGGAAAGTGCGCAATCAGGTTGAAAGCAGTAGAATTTGTCACTCATACTGCGTACAGCTAATTGTGTAAAACAAGGAACGCCAGATGGCCGAAGAAACGATTTTCAGTAAAATTATCCGCCGCGAAATCCCTGCTGATGTGGTTTACCAGGATGAACTGGTGACCGCTTTCCGTGACATCTCCCCCCAGGCGCCCACCCATGTGCTGATCGTTCCCAACGTGCTGATCCCAACCGTCAACGACGTGACCGTGGAGCACGAAGCCGCGCTGGGCCGCATGATCACCGCCGCGGCGAAAATCGCCGAACAGGAAGGCATCGCCGAGGACGGCTACCGCCTGATCGTCAACTGCAATCGCCACGCCGGTCAGGAGGTCTATCATATTCATATGCACCTGGTCGGTGGCCGCTCGCTGGGGCCGCTGTTGTCACGTTAAGCGAGGAAATCATGCGCGGTAAAAAAACTCTGCGTGGTCTGATGGCGTTGGCGCTGCCCGCCGCGTTGTTGATGGGATGCAGCTCACCGCCCGGCATCGCGGTCAACCAAGGGCAGACGGTGGTGATGGATCCTTCGGTGCTGACCGCCGGCATTCTGGCCGATACGCCCTCGATTTCGAACGCTTCCGGGCGGGTGATGGCAACCTCGGTGCTCAATAACAGTCAGCCGACGCCGGTGACCGTACATTACCGTTTCTATTGGTACGACGCGCAGGGACTGGATATTCGCCCCTTCGAGAAACCGCGCGAGATCGTGGTGGCGCCCAACTCGGACGCCAAAATCTACTCGATTAACGGCAATCTGGACGCTAAAAGCGCGCGTCTGTATCTGTACCTGTAAGCGCTTGCCAGGTTTGGAGAAAAAGCATGAAAAAGTACGTCTTAGTGGCGCTGGCCGCATTCACCCTGAGCGGCTGTCTGTCGCGCCCGCCTGAGCCGGAACAACCGCTGCCGCCGGTCACCGTCGAGCCGGATCAGCCGACGCCGCCGGTCGAGCAGCCGCAGCCGCCAACTACCGAGCCGGTGCCGCAGCCGCCGAAAATCCAGCAGCTCGACTGGCTGGGCAGCGTTCAGCCGCTGGTGGGGCAGATGTTGAAGGCCGATGGCGTCACGGCCGGCAGCGTGCTGCTGCTGGACAGCGTCAAGAACAACACCAACGGTTCGCTGCAGATGGGCAAAGCCACCGCGGCGCTGTATAAGGCGCTGGCGTCGAACTCCACCTTCAGCGTGGTGCCGGAAGCGAAGCTGACCAGCGCCAGACAAACGCTGGGCCTGTCGGCGGATGACAGCTTCGGCTCGCGCAGCAAGGCGATTGGCCTGGCGCGCATCGTCGGCGCGCAGTACGTGCTGTACAGCGATGTCAGCGGCGACGTGAAGTCGCCGGCGCTGGATATGCAGCTGATGCTGGTGCAAACCGGCGAGATCGTCTGGTCGGGCAATGGCGCCGTTAAACGCTGAGGCCGCGCTGCGACGATTGATGGAAACCAGACTGCCGGCGGTGAATACCGCCGGTTGTCATTTCAGCCCGGTGCAGGGGCTGACCGGCGAGAGCTGGCGTATCGACGGCGCGGGCATTACGCTGCTGGCGCGGCAACACAGCGCGGAGAAACGCGCGCTGGGCGTGAGCAGGCGGCGGGAAGCGCAGGTCTTGCGTCGCTGCGCGCCGGGGCTGGGGCCACGGGTTTTCGCGCAGAATAATCAGTGGCTTATCCTCGAATGGCTTGAAGGTGACGTCGTCACAATTGCCGAGTTTGACGCGCTGAATCAGCGCGGCGAGCTGGCGGCGATGGTGGCGACGCTGCATCGGCGGCCGCTCAGCGGTTACCGGCTGGATCTGCGGCGGCAGTTCCTCCGCTACTGGCAGCAGCTGGATACGCGGCGTTTAACCCCCGCCTGGCTGCGCCTGCAGCGTCATTTTTTACGCAGCGCCTTGCCACGGCCGCTGCGTCTGGCGCCGCTGCACATGGATATCCATCCGGGCAATCTGCTCGCCACCGGCGAAGGGCTGCGGCTGATCGACTGGGAGTATGCCGCCGACGGTGATGTGGCGCTGGATATCGCCGCGCTGTTTCGCAGCAACGGCTGGTCGGCCGAACAGCAGCAGCGCTTTTTGCAGCACTACGCGCGTCAGGATTATCACGACATCGCCCGGCTGCAGGCACAGGTGCGCCGTTGGCTGCCGTGGGTGGATTATCTGATGCTGCTGTGGTTTGAAGTGCGCTGGCAGCAGAGCGGCGACGTTGAATTTTTGCGCTGGGGCGCTGCGCTGCGCCGGCGATTCTGTTTATCACCATCCGAATTCTGAACGAACACAATGAAGTGAGGTGCCCGTGGGCCCAGTAATGCTAGATGTCGCCGGCTACGAGCTGGATGCAGAAGAACGCGAAATATTGAAACACCCGCTGGTTGGCGGATTGATCTTGTTTACCCGCAACTTCCACGATGCGGAGCAGCTGCGTGAGCTGGTGCGCCAGATCCGCGCCGAATCGCACGATCGGCTGGTGGTGGCGGTAGATCAGGAAGGCGGGCGCGTGCAGCGCTTCCGCGAGGGCTTCACCCGTCTGCCTGCGGCGCAGTCGTTTGCCGCGTTGCACGATGCGCAGGAAGGCGGCCGTCTGGCGCAGGAGGCAGGCTGGCTGATGGCGGCGGAAATGATCGCGCAGGATATCGACATCAGCTTTGCGCCGGTGCTGGACATCGGCCACGGCAGCGCGGCGATCGGCGAGCGTTCGTTCCACAGCGATCCGCCGCAGGCGTTGGCGATGGCGGAACGCTTCATCCTCGGCATGCACAGCGCCGGCATGAAAACCACCGGCAAACACTTCCCGGGGCACGGCGCCGTCAGCGCCGATTCGCACAAGGAAACCCCGCGCGATCCGCGGCCGCTGGCGCAGATCCGCGAGCACGACATGGCGATCTTCCGCGAGCTGATCAACCGCCAGCTGTTGGACGCCGTCATGCCGGCCCACGTCATCTATACTGAAGCGGACCCGCGTCCGGCCAGTGGCTCGCCGTACTGGCTGCAGCAGATCCTGCGTCAGGAGCTGGGCTTCGACGGCGTGATTTTCTCCGACGATCTGTCGATGGAAGGCGCCGCCATCATGGGCAGCTTTGCCGAACGCGGCCAGGCGGCGCTGGATGCCGGTTGCGACATGATCCTGGTGTGCAACCACCGCGAAGGCGCGGTCAGCGTGTTGGATAACCTGTCCCCGGTCAAAGCAGAGAAGGTGAAGCGGTTATATCATCGCGGTCAGTTCACCCGTCAGGAACTGCGCGACTCCGAGCGCTGGCAGCAGGCGCACAAGGCGCTCAGCGCGCTGAGCGAGCGCTGGGAGGAGCACAAGCAGCGTTCGCAAGGGTGAATCCAGGCGCCGCACCGCGGCGCAGAGCGGAAATGATGAGGGCCGCGCCCGCGGCCCTTGGCTTGTTGCGAGGATCCACATGATTATCTATTTGCACGGCTTCGATTCCACCAGTCCCGGCAATCATGAAAAGGTGTTACAGCTGCAGTTTATCGATCCGGACGTGCGCTTTATCAGCTACAGCACGCAGCATCCGCGTCACGACATGCAGCATCTGTTGAAAGAGGTGGACAAGGCGGTGCAGCAGGGCGGCGACGCGCACCCGTTGATCTGCGGGGTCGGCCTCGGCGGCTTCTGGGCGGAGCGCATCGGTTTCCTGTGCGGCATTCGCCAGGCGATGTTCAATCCCAACCTGTACCCGGAAGAGCACATGCACGGCAAGATAGACCGGCCGGAAGAGTATCGCGATATCGCCACCAAGTGCGTGGAGGATTTCCGCGAGAAAAACCGCGATCGCTGTCTGGTGGTGCTGTCGCGCCACGACGAGGTGCTGGATAACCGGCGCAGCGCCGAATTGCTGCATCACTACTACGAAATCGTCTGGGATGAACAGCAGACGCACAAGTTCAAAAACATCTCGCCACATCTGCAGCGGCTCAAGGCGTTCAAGGCGCTGGGTTAACAGTTTCATAACGCTGCCGCGAGCCGCGCGCCCCGTTTTTCACCGGCGGAAAGTGCGGCTTTTTTGTGCGTCAAAGCAAGATTCTCTGTGGCAATCGGCAAAATTTAAAACTGTGACTCAGCGCTAACTATTTGAATCACAATCCCCAAAAAATCCCCGCGTCCAGCCTTTAACCAAAAAAATTTGATGTACGTCAATTTTGGTATGACCAAATAACCTCACATGCTATTCTGGCTGCAGAGAGCCGATTTATTTTACGCGAACCCTATGTATTCTAAGGATATTATTTATTTACCCTGGGATAACAAATGGTTCACATTTAGGGGGTTATTTTGACAACGCCAAAGAAGAAAATCGTTATTGTTGGCGGCGGCGCCGGTGGTCTGGAGCTGGCGACCAGCCTGGGCCATAAACTTGGCCGCAAGAACAAAGCCGAGATCACGCTGGTGGATCGCAACCACAGCCATTTGTGGAAACCGCTGTTGCACGAAGTGGCGACCGGTTCCCTCGATGACGGCGTGGATGCGCTCAGCTACCTGGCGCACGCGCGCAATCACCATTTCAGCTTCCAACTGGGGTCGTTGACCAACATCAACCGCGAGACGCAAACGCTGCAGCTGGCGCAGATCTGCGACGAGCAGGGCGGCGAGCTGGTGCCGGCGCGCGAATTGCCGTACGACATCCTGGTGATGGCGCTGGGCAGCACCTCGAACGATTTCGGTACGCCGGGCGTGAAAGAGCACTGCATCTTCCTGGATAACCCCCATCAGGCACGCCGTTTCCACAACGAAATGCTCAACCTGTTCCTGAAGTTCTCGGCGCAGCCGGGGCAAAAAGAGCGGGTCAACATCGCTATCGTCGGCGGCGGCGCCACCGGCGTTGAACTGTCCGCCGAACTGCACAACGCGGTGAAGCAGTTGCACAGCTACGGTTTCGAAGGCCTGGACAACAGCGCGCTCAACGTGACGCTGGTGGAAGCCGGCGAGCGCATCCTGCCGGCGCTGCCGCCGCGCATTTCCGCCGCCGCGCACCAGGAGCTGATCAAACTGGGCGTGCGCGTGCTGACCAACACCATGGTGACCAGCGCGGACGCCAAGGGGCTGAACACCAAGGGCGGCGAATTTATCGACGCCGATCTGATGGTGTGGGCGGCCGGCATCAAGGCGCCGGACTTTATGAAGGACATCGGCGGCCTGGAAACCAACCGCATCAACCAGCTGGTGGTAGAGCCGACGCTGCAGACCACGCGCGATCCGAACATCTTCGCCATCGGCGACTGCGCCTCTTGCCCGAAAGAGGGCGGCGGTTTCGTGCCGCCGCGCGCGCAGTCGGCGCACCAGATGGCCTCACGCTGCGCCACCAATATTCTGGCGCTGATGAACGGCCAGACGCTGAAGCCATACGTGTATAAAGACCATGGCTCGCTGGTGTCGCTGTCGCGCTTCAGCACCGTCGGCAGCCTGATGGGGAACCTGATGCGCGGCTCGATGATGGTGGAAGGGCGCATCGCGCGCTTCGTTTACATCTCGCTGTACCGCATGCACCAGGTGGCGCTGCATGGCTACATCAAAACCGGCCTGATGATGCTGGTGGGCGGCATCAACCGGGTGATCCGTCCGCGTCTGAAGATGCACTGATCTCGCCTTTGTCGACCAACCCGCGCCGGTTCGCCCGCGCGGGTTTTTTTATGGCGGCGCGAGGCGATCGGCGGCGGTTGTTTGATTCTTCTGCACAAGCCGTCGTTGGCATGGGTAAAATTCTTAAGATTCCTCCTAAACAACGGGAAAACGGCCGTTTTCCCGCATTTTTGGTCCCCTTGTCTTATTGCGGGCCTCCAGATCATTGTGCAGACTTTACCTCGTTTACAGACGGCGCGTCGCGCACGCCGTAAACCGGGATACCGCAAGCCGCCCATGCGCAAAATAATAAGCGCGGTGCAGCCGGTAACAGACCCCGGAAAAAATGCGTGGTAACACTTTCAGGAGGTTTCCTGTGAACAAGTCAATGTTAGCCGGTGTTGGAATTGGTGTCGCTGCCGCTCTGGGGATTGCCGCGGTAGCCAGTCTGGACGTCTTTTCTGCCGGTCCGCAATATGCGCAGGTGCTCGCCGCAACGCCGATTAAAGAAACCATCAAAACGCCGCGTCAGGAATGCCGCAACGTCACCGTGACGCACCGCGCACCGGTGCAGGATGAAAACCGCATCGCCGGTTCTGTGCTGGGCGCAGTGGCGGGCGGCGTGATCGGCCACCAGTTCGGCGGCGGTCGCGGGCGCGACGTGGCGACGGTGGTAGGTGCACTGGGCGGCGGTTATGCCGGCAACCAGGTGCAAGGGGCGATGCAGAACAACGACGTCAGCACCAGCGTTCAGCAGCGTTGCAAAACGGTCTACGACAAGTCTCAGAAAATGCTGGGCTATGACGTGACCTACAAGATCGGCAATCAGCAGGGCAAGATCCGCATGGATCACGATCCGGGCACGCAAATCCCGTTGGATAAAAACGGCCAGCTGGTGTTGAACAGAGCCTGATCGCCACATTCGAATTAAACCCGCGGGCAGTGTTAGTTCTGATCGTTTAACCCGGTTAAGCGAGCGGCGTTAACATTGACGCGGGTTTCTGTTTTCTGCCTGCCTAAAAATTTGCGATCGTTCTAATGTCTGCGTGCGATATCGCTGGGCGAAACTTCAAAAAAGCCCCCGCGTTTGTTATATTATTGTGCGATTAAGCGGTGTGTTCGGCGCCAATCGCCACACCGGCCAAACCCGAGTATTTCGTCTCGCAGAGATAACGACATGTTAGATTTTCGCTTTCCGACAGCGTTGCAAATGGTCCTTAGCGTCGCCGTAGCTGAGAAGCAGGGCATGCGTTCGACGAGCGCCACCCTCGCCGCCACTCTGGAAGCTAACCCGAGCTTTATCCGCAAACTGATGGTGCCGCTGACCAAAGACGGCATCATCGTTTCCACCCTGGGCCGAAACGGCTCTATCCACCTCGGCCGCCCGGCGGAAGAGATCACCCTGCGGGATATCTACCTGGCGGTGATCGACGACAAGCGCATCTGGGCCTCACGCCCTGAAGTGCCGGCCCGCTGCCTGGTGAGCGCCAACGCCTGCTGGTATTTCAAATCGGTGGTGAACGAGGCCGAGCAGGCTTCGCTCGCGGTGCTGGCGCGCCACACCGTGGCCGACTCGTTGGCCGAGCTGGAGCGGGGCGACAAACGCGCCTGCGCGGAGTACGCCGCCGAGCAAGAGGCTGAAACCGCCGATAAATAATCGCGGTTCGCATGCATAAAAAAAGGTCGGGCAATGCCCGACCTTTTTGCATGTTAAGACGATGATTACGCCGTCTGCGGCTGCGCTTTGCGCGCCACCAGGCGCCGCAAGGTGACGTAGAACACCGGCGTCAGGAACAGCCCGAACAGGGTGACCCCCAGCATGCCGGAGAACACCGTGATGCCGGTGACGCCGCGCACTTCGGCGCCGGCGCCATGGCCAAGGATCAGCGGGATGGTGCCGGCGATGAAGGCGATGGAGGTCATCACGATCGGCCGCAGCCGCAGGCGGCAGGCCTCCAGCGCCGCTTCGACGATGCCTTTGCCCTGCATTTCCAGTTCGCGGGCGAACTCGACGATCAGAATGGCGTTCTTGCAGGCCAGCCCCATCAGAACGACCAGCCCGACCTGAACGAACACGTTGTTGTCGCCGCCGGTCAGCCACACGCCGAACAGCGCCGACAGCATGGTCATCGGCACGATCAGGATCACCGCCAGCGGCAGCGTCCAGCTTTCGTACAGCGCCGCCAGCGCGAGGAACGCCAGCAGCACCGCCACCGGGAACACCACCAGCGCGGCGTTACCCTGGGTCGATTGCTGGTAACTCAGATCGGTCCACTGGATGTTCATGCCGTTCGGCAACAGCTTGCCGGCCATCTGCGTCAGCGCGCCCATCGCCTGGGTAGAGGAGAGCACGCGCGGATCGGCGTCGCCGATCAGATCCGCTGCCGGAAAACCGTTGTAACGGATCACCGGATCCGGGCCGTAGGTGGTGCCGATGCTGACCATACTGCCGATCGGCACCATTTCGCCCTTATCGTTGCGGGTGCGCAGGTTGGCGATGTCTTCCACGCTGTCGCGGAATTGGCCGTCGGCCTGCGCCATCACCTTCCAGGTGCGGCCGTAACGGTTGAAGTCGTTAATGTAAGACGAACCGAGGTAGGTCTGCAGCGTGCTGAACAGCGCGTTGAGCGGCACCCCCTGCGCCTTGGCCTTGTCGCGATCGATTTTGGCGTCCAGCTGCGGCACGTTGGCCTGATAGGAGGAGATCGGGAACCCCATTCCCGGCGTTTGCATAATGGCGCCGGACAGGGTGTTGATCGCCGTCTGCAGCGCGCCGTAACCCAGCCCGCCGCGATCCTGCACGTACAGCGAATAGCCGGAGCCCTGGCCGATG
This sequence comes from Serratia sp. BNK-33-b, assembly GCF_048684565.1. Classification (NCBI taxonomy): domain Bacteria; kingdom Pseudomonadati; phylum Pseudomonadota; class Gammaproteobacteria; order Enterobacterales; family Yersiniaceae; genus Serratia; species Serratia sp. BNK-33-b. The sequence continues at coordinate 2,912,729 of NZ_JBLQTZ010000001.1, read as the reverse complement.
CCGAGGATCGGCGGCGGCATGATGGAGAAGGCGAAACCTTCCTGGATCTGCGAAATGCGCGCGTTAATCTCGGCGTTGATCTGCGCCGCGGTGCGGGTACGGGTGCTCAATGACTCCAGCGCGAAGAATACCGTGCCGGTATTCGGCGTATTGGTGAACTGCAGCGCGTTCAGGCCGGGGAAGGCCACCGCATCGGTGACGCCGTCCACGCTCAGGCCGATGGCGCTCATCTTGCGGATCACCGCATCGGTGCGCTCCAGCGAGGCGCCTTCCGGCATCTTCACGCCGCCAATCAGATACAGCTTGTCCTGCGTCGGGATAAAGCCGCCGGGCACGGTCTTGAACATCACCCCGGCGGCGGCCAGCAGCAGCAGATAGACGACGAACACCGCGCCGCGCCGGCCCAGCACGCGGGAGACGCCGCGCTGGTAGCGTTGCGAACCGCTGGCGAAGAAGCGGTTGAACGGCCGGAACAGCCAACCGAACAGCCGGTCGATCAGGCGCGACGGCAGATCTTTCTGCGCGCCGTGCGGTTTGAGCAAGCGCGCCGCCAACGCCGGCGATAGGGTCAGCGAGTTGATGGCGGAGATCACCGTCGAGATGGCGATGGTGACGGCGAATTGCTTGTAGAACTGGCCGGTGACGCCGGAGAGGAACGCCATCGGCACGAACACCGCGCACAGCACCACGGCGATGGCGATGATCGGGCCGGAGACCTCGCGCATCGCCTGGTGCGCCGCCGCCAGCGGCGACAGCCCCTCTTCGATGTTGCGCTCGACGTTCTCCACCACCACGATGGCGTCATCCACCACGATGCCGATCGCCAGCACCAGCCCGAACAGGCTGAGGGTGTTGAGCGAGAAGCCCAGCAGATACAGCGCGGCGAAGGTGCCGACCACGGAGATCGGCACCGCCAACAGCGGAATGATCGAGGCGCGCCAGGTCTGCAGGAACAGAATGACCACCAGCACCACCAGGATCACCGCTTCCAGCAGGGTATCCACCACCGCACGGATCGAATCGCGCACGAAAACCGTCGGATCGTACGGAGATTTCCAGCTCATGCCATCCGGGAAGCGGGTCGCCAGCTCGGCCATCTTGCCGCGCACCGCGTCCGACAGCTCGATGGCGTTGGCGCCCGGCGACTGGAAGATGCCGATGCCGACCGCATCCTTGTTATTGAGCTGGGCGCGCAGCGCGTAGCTGCCGGAACCCATCTCGATGCGCGCCACGTCGCGCAGCCGCACGATCTCGCCGTTATCGCCGCTCTTGAGGATGATATTGCCGAACTCTTCTTCAGTTTGCAGGCGGCCCTGGGCGTTGATCGACAGCAGATAGTCGCTGCGCGTCGGCATCGGCTCCGCGCCGAGCTGGCCGGCGGAGACCTGCACGTTCTGCTCCTGCATGGCGCTCACCACGTCGGAGGCGGTCAGCCCGCGCGCGGCGACCTTGTTCGGATCGAGCCAGATGCGCATTGCGTATTCACCGGCGCCGAAGATCTGCACCTGGCCGACGCCCGGCAGGCGAGCCAGTTCATCCTTGACCTTCAGGGTGGCGTAGTTGCGCAGGTACAGCGAGTCGTACTTGCCGGAAGGCGACACCAGATGCACCACCAGCGTCAGCGCCGGAGACTGTTTCTGGGTAGTGATGCCCTGGCGGCGCACGTCTTCCGGCAGGCGCGCTTCGGCCTGTGCCACGCGGTTTTGCACCTGCACCTGCGCCTGATCGGGATCGGTGCCGGGGCGGAAGGTGACGGTGGTCACCAGCACGCCGTCGGAACCGGCAACCGATTTCATGTACATCATGTTTTCGACGCCGTTGATCGCTTCTTCCAGCGGCGTGGCCACCGTTTCAGCGATCTCTTTCGGGTTGGCGCCCGGGTATTCTGCGCGCACCTGCACGCTGGGCGGCACCACGTCCGGGTACTCGCTGATCGGTAGCAGCGGAATGGCGATCGCCCCGGCGACAAAAATCAGTATCGACAGCACCGCGGCGAAGATCGGCCGGTCGATGAAAAAACGGGAAAAGTCCATGGGTCAGAGTTCTCTGCTGGGAGCTTAGTTAAGTGCGGAGGCGGTGGTGGTCATGGCGACGCTTTTCGCGTCGACCGGCATGCCCGGCATAAACACTTTCTGCATGCCGTCGACGATCACCCGATCGCCGTTCACCAGGCCTTTTTGCACAATGCGCAATCCTTCGGCCATCCGGCCCACGTCGATGTCGCGGCGCTGCGCCTTGCCGTCTTTATCGACGATGTAAACGAACTTGCGGTTCTGATCGGTCATCACCGCTTTGTCGTCGATCAGCATGGCGTTGAACTCGGCGCTGCCGGGCATCTGTACCCGTGCGAACAGCCCCGGCGTGAAGCGGCGATCGCGGTTGTCGAGCAGGGCGCGCATGCGGATGGTGCCGGTCCCGGCGTTCAGTTGGTTATCAGTGAAGTCCACCAGCCCTTGATGCGGAGTGCCGTCTTCGCCCACCAGGCCGACTTTCACCGGCAGGCGGGCATCGTGCCGGCCTTGCTGCTGATAACGCAGGAAGGTGGCTTCATCCACGTCGAAATAGACGTAGACCTTGTCGAGCGACACCAGCGTCGTCAGCACGCTGGCGCTGTCGCCGGCGGTGACCAGGTTGCCGGCGGTGATCATCGCGCGGCTGGCGCGCCCGTCGATCGGGGCGGTGACGCGGGTAAAGTCGAGATTAAGCTGCGCCATATCGAGCTGGGCCTGCGCCGCCAGCACGTTGCTTTGCGCCTGCGCGGCGGACGAACGGCGCTGTTCCCACACTTCTTGCGAGATGGCCTGAGTGCCGATCAGCTTCTCGGTGCGCGAGGATTCGCTGCGCGCCAGAGCGGCCTGGTTGCGCGCCCGCACCAGCTCTGCCTGCGCCTGTTCACGCGCGGCGCGGTAGGTGCGATCGTCAATGGTGAACAGCACCTGGCCTTTTTTCACCTCGTCGCCTTCGGTGTAGTTGACCCGCTCGATGTAACCAGAGACCCGTGGGCGCAGTTGCACGCTCTGCACTGCCTCGACCCGGCCATTGAACGCATCCCACTGGCTGATCGGCTTGACCACCACGCTGGCGGCGCTGACCACCGGCGGTGGCGGCGGGGCATTGTGCGCGACGCTGTTGTCGCATCCGGCGAGCAGGGCGGCCAACAGCGCCACCCCGGAGAGCCGCTGGCCCAGAGCGACGGCGCGCGTGCGGCCGCCGGCGTTGAACGATGAGTTTGGTTGATTTGGCATTATTTTTATTCCGATAAGTAAGCGCTGTCTGGCCCCATACCCAACCCTGTTTCTCGGGCTTTTCCCTTCATGCCGGCGTTCGGCGGAAGGGGCGCCGCGCTTTGTCATGGCGCAACGTTAGGTTTTGAAACATATTGGTGTCACATTAATGTATCAATATCGGTTACATTAATTGGGTGGAGTATAGTGGCGGCTTTCCGATAAATGCAATAATAAAAATTGCATTTAAAGCGAAACTGTTGCAACGTATGTGCATCGGGCAGAGGGTGACCCTGCCGAATGATGGGAGCATCTGCATGAACACTACGGGCTTTATTACCGATTTGAAGGCGTGGATCGACAACAATCTGGAAGAAAAACTGGATATCAACACCGTGGCGGACCGCGCGGGCTATTCCAAATGGCATCTGCAGCGCATGTTCAAACGCCAGACCGGCTACGCGCTGGGAGAGTATATCCGCATGCAAAAACTGAAAGTGTCGGCGGAGCGCCTGGCCAACAGCGGCGAGCCTATCGTCAGCGTGGCGATCTCGCTCGGCTTCGACTCACAGCAGTCGTTCAACCGCAGCTTCAAACGCCAGTTCGGCCAAACGCCGGGCGACTGGCGCCGCGCGCTGGCGCAGCCAACGTCGGTGAGATGCACGCACCACTGAACGGTTGGGCCGTGGGGATAAAAAAGCCTGAATTTGCGTTCGGGCTTTTTTGTATGGCGGTGAGGGAGGGATAGATTCGCTGCGCTCACCCTGCGGGCCGCCGTTGGCGGTCCAAAACGCAAGCGTTTTGTCGAACCCTGTCGAGGGTTCTCACCCTCCCGGTCGGTGCGCTATGCATACAAAAAAGCCTGAACTTACGCTCAGGCTTTCTCGTTAGAATATGGCGGTGAGGGAGGGATTCGAACCCTCGATACACTTTCGCGTATACACACTTTCCAGGCGTGCTCCTTCAGCCACTCGGACACCTCACCATATTTTTTGTTGCGAAATCATCGCTGCAACGGGGCGCTACTATAGGGAGTGGGGCCGATCCGGTCAAGAATAATTTCTGTGTTTTTGTTCGTCCGCTCAAGCCGTGTTCACTTTGCTGAAAACTGCGGCGAACGACAGGGCAGAAGTCATGAAAAGGTGGGAAAATCAGAAGTAAGGTTCGTGGATAACCGGCGGAAATGAGAATTACGGGCGCGGGCTGTGGGCTTGATTCGCTGCGCTCACCCTACGGGCCGCCGTTGGCGATCCAAAACGCAGGCGTTTTGTCGAACCCTGTCGAGGCTTCTCGCCCCTCTCGGCGGTGCGCCATGCAAAAAAAAAGCCTGGACGCGAATCCAGGCTTTCTCTTTGAATTTGGCGGTGAGAGAGGGCTTGATTCGCTGCGCTCACCCTACGGGCCGCCGTTGGCGGTCCCAAACGCAGGCGTTTTGTCGAACCCTGTCGAGGCTTCTCACCCCTCTCGGCGGTGCATCATGCAAAAAAAAAAGCCTGGACGCGAATCCAGGCTTTCTCTTTGAATTTGGCGGTGAGAGAGGGGTTCGAACCCTCGATACACTTTCGCGTATACACACTTTCCAGGCGTGCTCCTTCAGCCACTCAGACACCTCACCGTTTTGTTGTCGAAAACGCTTTGCGCTGTCAACGGGCGCTAATGTAGGAGAATCTGATCTCAGCGTCAACCCTCTTATTTCATTCTCATGACCGTTTAGCCAAACTTGCAGCAATTTGCTGATTTACCGAACGATATTCCCACTCGCGGTCGCCAGCGGGCAGGGTAGGCTGCGGCCAGAATTCATGACAGACGATTGTTTGATCTTTTTCTGTTCAAGTAGCTCAATATATCGCCAATGAGATCGGTCTATTTGCTGTTATATGCATTAATACTGGATTATTAGTCAAATGTGTCGCTAAATGGAATTGTGTCGGCGCGGCGTTTTTGGCAAGGAACATCACGACGCCGCGCAGATTGCCGGGAGACAGGCCGGCGATACCGCAGACAGGGACAGACTCATTACATAATAATGCAGTAGAGGTTGGTTTTGACTCCTTCAGATGCCATGCCGGCGCCGCAAGCGCGCCATGCCATTCCCCCCGGTGCAGGGGCGCTGTTCTTCATCCAAATCTTCGCCACGCTGGGCTTCGCCGTGCTTTACTCCACGCTGGTGCTGTACGCCACCAAGCGATTGGGCTTCAACGAAAGCAGCGCCAACGCCATGATGGGCGTGTTCGGCGCCTTCAACTATGGTCTGCACATGTTCGGCGGCTACCTCGGCGGCCGTTTCCTCAGTAACCGCAACCTGTTCGTGCTCGGTATGGTGCTGCAGGTGTTCGGCTGCGCGCTGATTGCCGTCGCGGGCGTGTGGGGGCTGTACTGGGGGCTGGCGATGTTCCTGACCGGCAGCGGCCTTAACGTCACCTGCATTAACATGATGCTGACCCAGCGTTTCAAGCCGGACGATGACCGGCGCGAATCGGCATTCCTGTGGAACTACGCCGGCATGAACCTCGGGTTCTTCGTTGGCTTTACCGTCGCCGGGTATTTCCAACTGACGGAAAACTATCGCGCGCTGTTCCTGTTCGCCACGCTGGGCAATGCGGCGGCGATCATCGTCGCCGTCTGCCGCTGGCGGATTCTGGCGGATCTCAATACGCCGCTGCACGACGCCAGCCGCAGCCAATACCGTTGGCGCATGCTGGTCGGGCTGGCGGTGCTGGTGGCGCTGGTGCCGATCATCCGCGTGATGCTGACCCACGCCGAGTTCAGCGGGCACTTTGTGATCGTACTCGGTGCCCTGATCTTCCTGATGCTGTGCGTGGTGACGCTGCGCCACCATCCGCGCGATGAGCGCCGCAGAATGGCGGCCTATCTGATCCTGGCGCTGGGCTCGCTGGTGTTTTGGGCGCTGTACCAGCTGGCGCCGATGGGGCTGATGCTGTTCTCCGAGCACAACATCAATCTGAACGTTTACGGCATTCAGGTGGCGCCGCAGTGGATCCAGAACATCAACACGCTGGTGATCGTGGTGGGCGGCCCGCTGCTGGCCTGGTGGTTCAACCGCCTGCGCGCTCGCGGCTGCAACATCGACATTCCGCTGCAGTTCTCCGGATCGCTGTTCTGCATCGGGCTCGGCATGCTGGTGTTGCCGCTGGGCATCAGCATGGCGGGCGGCGACGGGCTGGTGGCGTTTAAATGGATCGTCATCAGCTATGTGCTGCAAAGCGTCGGTGAATTGATGATCTCGCCGATCGGTTACGCGATGATCGGCAAGCTGGCGCCGCCGCGCTATCAGGGCGTGATGATGGGCTGCTGGATGATGGTGACCGGCGTCGCCTCGGTGCTGGCGGGCTACGTCTCCGGCCTGATGCCGGAAAACAGCGGCAGCACGCCGCTGCAAACCAATCCCGGCTATAGCGAAATCTTCAGCGCGCTGGGCTGGGGGGCGACGGGCGTCGGCGTGGCGATGCTGATCCTCATTCCGCTGTTGCGGCGCCTTATCCGGCGCGACGGTCCGTCTGCCGCCTGATTTGGCGAGAATACACAGCAGCCCCACTGGTCGGGGCTGTTTTTATTTTGGGCTTTAACGCTTGCATCCGGCGGCGAATCGCGGAAGGCTGAAGGAAAACCAATAAAAACAAACCGGAGCCCGCAGTATGAACATCATCTATTACCACCCCTTGTTTAACGCTCAGGAATGGCTGGCCGGCATCAAGCAACGCCTGCCGCAGGCCGAGATCCGCGAATGGCAGCGCGGCGACGAGCGGCCGGCCGATTACGCGCTGGTGTGGCGCCCGCCGCACGAGATGCTGGCCAACCGCCGCGATCTGAAAGCGGTGTTCGCCCTCGGCGCCGGCGTCGACGCCATTCTCGATCAGGAGCGCAAACACCCCGGCACACTGCCCGCCGGCGTGCCGCTGCTGCGGCTGGAGGATACCGGCATGGCGCAGCAGATGCAGGAATATGCGCTGAGCTATGTGCTGCGCTATTTCCGCCGTTTCGACGAGTATCAGGCGTTGCAGCAGCGGCAGGAATGGCAGCCGCTCGATCCGCACTCGCTGGATGATTTCACCATCGGCATCCTCGGCGCCGGCGTGCTGGGGCAGAGCGTGGCGCGTAAGCTGACCGAGTTTGGCTTTCGCGTGCGCTGCTGGAGCCGCAGCGCCAAACAGATCGACGGCGTGCAAAGCTTCGCCGGGGAGGCTCAGCGCGCGGCCTTCCTCGACGGCGTCAACCTGCTGATCAACCTGCTGCCCAATACGCCGGAGACCATCGGCATCCTCAACCGCGAGCTGTTCGCACAGTTGAGCGCGGGCGCCTACCTCATCAACATCGCGCGCGGCGCGCACCTGGTGGAAGCCGATCTGCTGGCGGCGTTGGAACAGGGGCAGCTGGCCGCCGCCACGCTGGACGTGTTCGCCCGCGAGCCGCTGCCGCAGGATCATCCGTTCTGGCGTCATCCGCGTGTCACCATTACTCCGCATATTGCTGCCATCACGTTGCCGCAGCAGGCGATGGATCAGATCGCCGCCAACATTCGCGCGCTGGAGGCGGGGCATGCCCCGGCCGGCGTGGTCGACAGGCAACGGGGATACTGATCCTTCAGCCGCCGTTCGGTAACTGATAAGCTGTTATCGTCATCGCGCCTGCCCGTACCTTTGCGGGCGGGCCCTCTGGAAGGAGAAACAATGTACCCCGTTGATTTGCACATGCACACCGTCGCCAGCACCCACGCTTACAGCACGCTGCACGATTACATCGCCGAAGCCCAGCAGAAGGGCATCAAGCTGTTCGCCATCACCGATCACGGCCCGGACATGGCCGATGCGCCGCACTACTGGCACTTTATGAACATGCACGTGTGGCCGCGCCGGGTGAACGGCGTGGGCATCTTGCGCGGCATCGAAGCCAACATCAAAAACCTGCAGGGCGACATCGACTGCACCGGCCCGATGCTGACCGCCACCGACGTGATCATCGCCGGTTTCCACGAGCCGGTGTTTGCGCCGCAGGATAAAGCGTCCAATACTGAAGCGATGATCGCCGCGATGGCGCAGGGGGACGTGCATATCATCAGCCACCCCGGCAACCCGCGTTACCCGATCGACATTCCCGCCGTCGCGGCGGCCGCCGCCAAATACGAAGTGGCGCTGGAGCTGAATAACTCGTCGTTCACCCACTCCCGCAAGGGCAGCGAGGCCAACTGCCGGGCGATCGCCGCCGCGGTGCGCGACGCCGGCGGCTGGCTGGCGCTGGGTTCGGATTCGCACGTCGCTTTTTCACTGGGTAATTTCGAGCACTGCGAGCGCATCATCGAAGAGGTGGGCTTCCCACAAGAGCGCATTCTTAACGTCAGCCCGCGCCGGTTGCTGGATTTTCTCGAGCGGCGCGGCAAGCCGGCGATTGCGGAATTGGCCGATTTGTGACATCGTCCCGGCAAAATTTTCCGTATTGTATAAGGCCTTATCATGAATGAGTTTTCGATTGTCTGCCGCGTGCTGGGTACGCTGTTCTACCGCCAGCCGCAGGATCCGCTGTTGGTCCCGTTGTTCGCGCTGATCAAAGAGGGCAAGCTGCAGCAGCACTGGCCGCTGGAGCAGGATGAGCTGCTGAAGCGCCTGCAACAGGGCTGTGACGTCAACCAGCTGGCGACCGACTTCAACGCGATGTTCGTCGGCAGCGAGTGCAGCGTGTCGCCGTTCCGCTCCGACTACGTCGAAGGCGCCAGCGAAGCGGAAGTGCGCGCCTTCCTGCAGCAGCGCGGCATGCCGCTGGCGGAGGCGCCGGCCGACCATTTCGGCCAACTGCTGCTGGCGGCCTCCTGGCTGGAAGATCAGTCGCAGGAAGATGAAGCGCAGGCGCAGATCGCGCTGTTCGACGAGTTTCTGCTGCCGTGGTGCGGCCGCTTCCTCGGTAAAGTGGAAGCGCACGCCACCACCGGTTTCTACCGCACGCTGGCGCTGATGACCCGCGACGCCATCCAGGCGATGCGCGACGAGCTTGCGGAGTACGAGCAGGACGACGAAGCGGGCGACGAAGACGCGTAACGCCGCAGGCATCCAGGCGGGCCGCCCGGCCCGCTAAACACAGGTTTGCATCCCCCAGACGTAAATTGACAAAAGATCCCCTAATCTGGCGGTTTACCGTCGGTTCGGCCGCGCCTGCGCGCCGCGTTTTCTCACGCAAGGGGTAGATGATGAAAAGTAACTGGATGCAGCAGATTCAAACGTTGATCGGGCAGAAGGCCGGTGCGATGGGCGGGGCGGAAGGCATCGGCAAACTGCTGGCGCCCACGGCGCTGGGCGGCCTGGTCGGCGTGCTGTTGGCCAACAAATCTTCGCGCAAGCTGGTGGGCAAATTCGGCAAGAATGCGCTGATTATCGGCGGCAGCGCGGCGGTGGGCGCGGTACTGTGGAACAAGTATAAGCAGCGGGTGAAAGAGACCCATCAGGACGAACCGCAGTTCGGTTTGCAAACCACGCCGGTGGATCTGCGCGCCAAGCGTTTGGTGCAGGCGCTGGTGTTCGCCGCCAAGAGCGACGGCCATATCGATGCCGACGAGCAGCGCGCCATCGATCATAGTCTGTCGCAGCTGCAGGTGGGGGAAGAGGCGCAGGGCTGGGTGCAGGAAGCGCTCGATCAGCCGCTCAACCCGGCATTGATCGCCCGCAGCGTGCAAAACGAAGACGAGGCGCTGGAGGTTTACTACCTGAGTTGTCTGGTGATCGACGTCGATCACTTTATGGAGCGCGGCTACCTCGATGCGCTGGCGCAGGCGCTGAAGATCCCGGCGGACGTCAAGCAGGGCATCGAGAGCGACGTCAACGAGAAAAAGCGCGAGCTGGCGTAGCGCCGCTTGGCAAGCCGGGGGGAATCGTGTCACTCTTGCCGCAATCTATGTAAGCGGATGATTTAGCAATGATGACCCCACCGAAAGCGGAAAAACGCCCTTATCCCATCACCATCCACGGCGATACGCGCGTGGATGACTACTACTGGCTGCGCGACGATGAGCGCGCGGACCGCCAGGTGCTGGACTACCTGCAGGCGGAGAACGCCTACACCGATGCGATGCTGAAGCCGCAGCAGGCGCTGCGCGAAACCCTGTACGAAGAGATGGTGGCGCGCATTCCGCAGCAGGAACATTCGGTGCCTTACGTGCGCCATGGCTATCGCTATCAGACGCGCTACGAGCCGGGCAACGAATACGCGATTTCCGTGCGCCAGCCGCAGGCCGAGAGTGAGCACTGGGAGGTGCTTATCGACGGCAACCAGCGCGCCGAGAACCACGAGTTTTATACCCTGGGCGGGCTGGACGTCAGCCCCGACAACCAGCTGCTGGGGGTGGCGGAGGATTTCCTGTCGCGCCGCCAGTATGACATTCGTTTCAAGAACCTGGCCGACGGCAGCTGGGCCGACGAAGTGCTGGAAAACACCTCCGGCAGCTTCGAGTGGGCCAACGACTCCTCGACGGTGTACTACGTGCGTAAGCACGCCAAGACGCTGTTGCCGTATCAGGTTTATCGCCACGTGGTGGGCAGCGATCCGCAGCAGGACGAGCTGATTTACGAAGAGCAGGACGATACCTTCTACGTCGGGCTGGAGAAGACCACCTCCGAGCGCTTTATTCTGATCCACCTAAGCAGCACCACCACCTCGGAGATCCTGTTGCTGGATGCCGATCGTGCGGACGCCAAGCCGCAGCTGTTCGTGCCGCGCCGCAAGGATCACGAGTACGCCATCGATCACTATCACCAGCATTTCTATATCCGCTCCAACAAGGACGGCAAGAACTTTGGCCTGTACCAGAGCGAGCAGGCGGACGAAGCGCAGTGGCAGACGCTGATCGCCCCGCGCGCCGACGTGATGCTGGAGGGCTTCAGCCTGTTCCGCGATTGGTTGGTGGTGGAAGAGCGCAATGCCGGCCTGACGCTGCTGCGCCAGATCCACTGGCAGACGGGCGAAGAGAAGCGCATCGCCTTCGACGATCCGACCTACACCACCTGGCTGGCGTATAACCCGGATCCGGAAACCGCGCTGCTGCGCTACGGCTATTCGTCGATGACCACCCCGACCACGCTGTACGAGCTGAACATGGACAGCGGCGAGCGGACGATGCTCAAACAGCAGGAGGTGAAGAACTTCACGCCGGAAAACTACCGCAGCGAGCGGGTGTGGGTGAAGGCGCGCGACGGCGTCGAGGTGCCGGTCTCGCTGGTGTATCGCCAGGACAGCTTCCAGCGCGGCGCCAACCCGCTGATGGTGTACGGCTACGGTTCTTACGGCAGCAGCATGGATCCGGCGTTCAGCGCCAGCCGCCTGAGCCTGCTGGATCGCGGTGTCGTGTTCGCGCTGGCGCACATTCGCGGCGGCGGCGAGCTGGGGCAGCTGTGGTATGAAGACGGCAAACTGTTCAACAAGCAGAACACCTTCAACGATTTTATCGACGTGACCGAAACGCTGATCGCCCAGGGGTACGGCGACGGCAAGCGGGTGTTCGCCATGGGCGGCAGCGCCGGCGGTCTGCTGATGGGCGCGGTGATCAACCAGGCGCCGCAGCTGTTCCACGGCGTGGTGGCGCAGGTGCCCTTCGTCGACGTGGTGACCACCATGCTGGATGAGTCCATCCCGCTGACCACCGGCGAATACGACGAGTGGGGCAACCCGAACGAGCAGGCCTATTACGACTACATCAAACAGTACAGCCCGTACGATCAGGTGAAAGCGCAGGCATACCCGCATCTGCTGGTGACCACCGGTCTGCACGATTCGCAGGTGCAGTATTGGGAGCCGGCCAAGTGGGTGGCCAAGCTGCGCGAGCTGAAAACCGACGACCGGCAGCTGCTGTTGTATACCGACATGGATGCCGGCCACGGCGGAAAATCCGGCCGCTTCAAGGCCTATGAGGATATTGCTCTGGAGTACGCCTTCATTCTGGCGCTGGCGGAGTAACGGCGAACAGCGGGCGGCCTGCGCCGCCCGCTGTGCTAGCCAATCAGATAGTATTTCAGCGTGTGCTTCATGTCCGGGCTCAGATCGTCGATGGATTTCAGCATCCAGCGCAGATAGCCGGGATCTTCCTGGGCGATGCGTTCGATTTCCTGCCCGCGATACTTGCCGAATTTGAATTTCTTCAGCAGCACCGGCTGTTCGGTGATCTGCACCATTTGCTCCGGCGTCCAGCCCGAATCCTTGATGATGCGTTGCAGCAGCGCGGCGGTGACGTAGCAGTCGTACAGCGCGCGGTGCGGGTACAGCGTGGCGTCTGCCGGCAGCTGTACGTCCAGGTTCAGCGCGTAGCGCAGATACTGGTTGCCGTACTTGATGTCCGGATACAGCGTGCGCGCCAGCTTGAGGGTGCAGATCCAGGCGCCGTTCATCTCCGGCAACACCCCGCGATCAAAGGCGGCGTTGTGCGCCACATAGTAGGGGCTGCCCTGATAGCGGCCGATCGCCACCGCGATACGCGGTTTGCCTTCCACCATCTGTTCGGTGATGTGATGAATCGCCATCGCGTCGAGGCTGATGGGGCGGTCCGGGCTGATCAGATCGCTCATCGGATTGGTTAACTGGCCGTCGAGCAGATCGAGGGAGGCCACTTCCACCACGCCGCCGTCCAGCCCGCAGGTTTCGGTATCTATTACGCGTAACGTCATGCTTTCCTCCGCGTTGCCGTCAGGCTTCAGCTTAACCGGCACAGGCGGCCGTGCCAACCGTCGGAAGTCTTGCCGGCGATGATCAGCCCAGGAGCGTCATCCGGCGCGGCAACCAAAAGCGCTCCCGTTTCATCCCAGATGGCGCTGCGGCCCGCCGGGATCCAGCCGCCGGTCGGCGCCGCATGGTTGGCCATCAGCGTGACCATGCTATAACGCCGGGCGTAGTCTGCCAGCGCGGCGCTGTCTTTCGCGTAACCGGCTTCAGATACCAGCACGCCGGCGGCATAAATCTGCGCGCCCGCCCGTGCGGCGGCGCTCGCGTGGCCGGGCTCCGAAGTATCGGCGCAGATGGCCAGCGCGATGCGTTGCTGCTGTATTTCCAGCAGCGTGCCGCCCTCACCGGGCGAGAAGAATTGCTGTTCCGCGCCGTGCAGATGCTGTTTGGTATAGACGGCCACCGTGCCGTTGGGGTGAAAGATCAAGGCGGCGATATGCAGCGCCTGGCCACTGTGTAAAGGCGCGCCGACGATGATCGTCATCTGCCGCGATTGCGCCGCTGCACTGAGCGGTTGCAGGCGGGGATCGCCCAGCGTCAGCGCCAGTTCGGCAGCATTGGCCAACTCATAGCCGCTTAGCGACAGTTCGGGAAACACCAGCAGTTGCGCCTGCTGTTCGGCTGCCTGCGCGATAAATTCCAGGTGACGTTCAAGGTTGCTGGCGATATCGGCCGCAGCGGCGGGGTATTGGGCGGCGGCGAGGGTAAAGCAGGGCATTGGCCATCTCTCCTGTGAGGCAATAAAAAACCCGCCTTGGCGGGTTTAATGACGGATGGAAGGACGCTTACTCACCAGACGGATGCGCTTTTTTGGCGCGTTTCTCCGCACGTTTCTCAGCTGGGGTTTTCAACGGCTTCTTCTTCGCATTTTTTTTGCTATCCATTCCCTTACTCATGATGGCCTCTCGTTACCTATGATTGGGTGGCTTGCTCAGCTATTAACCGCCTAAAGCCGGCAGGATGCAAGCGACAAAGTGCGAATTGCATTTAACCGGCTGTTTACACATGAGATTTTGTTTTAGGATGACCGGGTGATAAAAATAATTATTATGTTATAATATTACACTTTTGATGTTCGGAGAACGCAATGACTGTGATGGTATTACCGGATGCGCAGCAACTGCTGGCCATGCCGGATTCTGATTATATGAACTCGGTTCAACGGGCGTTTTTCCGTCAGTTGCTGCAGGATGAGCGGAAAAAGCTGCTGCTGCACATCGATGAGCTGAAAAAAGAGATCGACGGCGGCGAAGCGACGGGCGATGAGGCCGACAAGGCGGCGCGCGAAGAGGATTTGCGCTTGCTGTTCCGCCAGCTGGATCGCGAAAGCCGCCTGTTGCCGAAAATCGATGCGGCGCTGGCGCGCTTGCAGAACGGCGAATACGGCTACTGCCGGGAAACCGGCGAACCCATCGGGCTGGCGCGCCTGCTGCTGCGCCCGACGGCGGAACTGAGCATCGAGGCGAAAACCGCACAGGAGATGCGCGAGCCGCATATGCGTAAAGGCGGGTAAGGTCTCAGCCGCCGAGCGTATCCACCAACAGATCGAGAAAGCGCCTGACGCGGGGTTCCAGCAGGCGCTTATTCGGATAGAGCGCCACAATCCTGACTTCTTCACCCGCCACGGCGCGCAACACCTGCCGCAGACGGCCGGCGGCCAAATCTTCCGCAATCATAAACTCCGGCAGATACGCGATGCCCAACCCGGATAGAGCGGCGTCGCGTAACGCTTCCCCACTGTCCAGCCGCAGGCGGCCGCGAACCGGGGCCTTGACCCATTCGCCGCGCTCGTCGCGCAGCCGCCAGGGCTGTTTTTGGTTGCGGCTGCTGAACAGCAGAGCCTCGTGCCCGGCGAGCGACTCGACGGTTTGCGGTTCGCCACGGGCGGCGAGGTAGGCGGGGGAGGCGCACAGCAGGGCGCGATACCTGGCGAGGGTTCTGGACACCAGCCGGGTATCCGGCGCCGTGACGCCAATCCGCACCGCCAAATCAAATCCTTCTTCCACGATATCCGCCAGGCGATCGGAAAAACTGATCTCCACCTGCACCTCAGGCCAGGCGACGAGAAATTTCGGCACCAGCGGCAACAGGATCCGTCTGCCGAAGGCGGCGGGAGCGGTCAACCGCAGCACCCCGCGCGCGGTGCCTTTGTCGCCGGCCACGCTGGCCTCGGCGTCATCGACCGAAGCGAGGATCTGCAGACCGCGCCGATAAAACTCTCGCCCCTCGTCGGTCAGGCCAAGCGAACGCGTGGTGCGATGCAACAGCCGCACGCTCAGCCGCTGCTCCAGACGCGCGATGGCCTTGCCCGCCGCCGAGCGCGATAGCCCCATCGTCTGTCCGCCGGCGACAAAACTGCCGGCGTCGACGACGGCCATGAAAACCTGAATGTCATTGAGATTCGCCCGCAGCATGCCGCCCCCCGAGAGCCGGTGATAAGATAATTAATTTAACATATTCAATGGATTAAATGCATAGTCAATGTCGTTTCAGTGACGACATTCATTCGCCAATCAAACGATTATAGTCGTCATGGAAACGATAAACGGTTGGAGAAGCAGCATGAAAAACGGCATCACGCACTACCATCACGGGGTCATTTGGGAAGAGGAGAATGGCGTGTCCCAAGGCGTTCGCGTCAAAGACACCCTCTACATTTCGGGGCAGTTTTCCCATGATATGCAGGGTGAGTTTATCGGCGCGGGCGATATTGAACGGCAAACCCAACAGACGTTGGACAACCTGGATCGGGTATTGGCGGGATTCGGCGCCGAACGTTCGAACCTGGCGTATGTGGAGATCTACCTGACCGACGTACAGGCGCACGTTGAACCGTGCATTGCGTTGTTCAAGCGCTATGTCGGCGATCACCGGCCCGCCGGTTCGCTGATCGGCGTCACCGGGCTGGCTTCGCCCGAGCAGTTGGTGGAGATCAGCGCGATCGCGCACCTTAACTGATCGGGCCTGTGGGCATTTTACAGGCAGGTCGTTGTGATTTTGAGCAAACGCGCGCCGAGTTCTCGGCGCGCGTTCGAGTTTTCGGGTTTTACCGTTGACCTGCCGGGCGGCTTCCGCTTTGATGAAAGCATGACTCACAGAGAGACGGAAAGCGCCATGGAACAATTACGAGGTTTGTACCCGCCGTTAGCGGCATACGACAGCGGTTGGCTGGATACTGGGGATGGCCACCGGATCTACTGGGAGCTGAGCGGTAACCCGAACGGTAAACCGGCGGTATTCATTCACGGCGGGCCGGGCGGCGGCATCTCCCCGCATCATCGTCAGCTGTTCGATCCCGAACGCTACAAGGTGCTGCTGTTCGATCAGCGCGGTTGCGGCCGCTCCCGTCCGCATGCCAGCCTGGACAACAACACCACCTGGCATTTGGTGGCCGATATCGAGCGGCTGCGCGAAATGGCCGGCGTCGAGCAGTGGCTGGTGTTCGGCGGTTCCTGGGGATCGACGCTGGCGCTCGCCTATGCGCAGACCCACCCGGAGCGCGTCAGTGAAATGGTGCTGCGCGGCATCTTCACCCTGCGCAAGCAGGAGCTGCATTGGTATTACCAGGACGGCGCTTCGCGCTTCTTCCCGGAAAAATGGGAGCGCGTGCTGTCCATCCTCTCGGATGACGAGCGTAAAGACGTGATCGCCGCCTACCGGCAGCGGCTGACCTCGGCCGATCCGCAGGTGCAGCTTGAAGCGGCCAAGCTGTGGAGCGTGTGGGAAGGGGAGACGGTCACGCTGCTGCCGAGCCGCGAATCCGCTTCGTTCGGCGAGGATGATTTCGCGCTGGCGTTCGCCCGCATTGAAAACCACTACTTCACCCATCTGGGCTTCCTGGAAAGCGACGACCAACTGCTGCGCAACGTGCCGCTGATCCGCCATATTCCGGCGGTGATCGTCCACGGCCGTTATGACATGGCCTGCCAGGTGCAGAACGCCTGGGACCTGGCCAAGGCCTGGCCGGAGGCGGAGCTGCATATCGTGGAAGGGGCGGGGCATTCGTATGATGAGCCAGGCATTTTGCACCAGCTGATGATCGCCACCGACCGGTTTGCCGGCAAATGACGCAAAAAAACCCGCCGTAACGGCGGGTTTTTCTATTTAGCCTTCGGCTCGTACGGCAGGCGCGAAAACTTGTGGGATTCCGCGCGGTAGTGCGCCACGCGCTCGCGAAAATAGTCGCGCAGCGCTTCCGGTTGCTCGCGCTCCACCACTTCCGGGATCACCGGCATGTTGTAGCGCTCTTTGTACGCCACGCCTGAGGCGGCGAGATCCACATTCACCCTGTCCATTTCCTCTTTGGACAGCTCGGCCAGATTGTAACCCACGCTATGCTCCTTACTTACTTTGCCGCATTGAATCTGCGCAGAAGGTAATCCACCCGGCGGCGCTTGGCAAGCCCATTACGCCGTTGCCGGGAGCGATATTTATCCGAGAGTAATGCAATCTATTTATTCTTTTAAATAAGAATGATTCGCTTTTTGATTAAAATAAAAGATGAAAACAATTATCATGTGAATTCTCAATGTAGGTGAAATATTTTAATTTATTGATATTTATTGTTTTTATAATTAATGTGATTTGAGTGTAAATAAAGTGTTTTTATTTTTACGGCAGCAGGGCATAATGCGCGGAAATTAAATTCATGACCTGCAAAATAAAAGGAATCATTATGCTGACGCAAGAAATGACTCAAAAGCTGAATGAGCAACTGAATCTGGAGTTCTACTCCGCCAACCTGTATCTGCAGATGAGCGCATGGTGCAGCGATAAAGGCTTTGAAGGCGCCGCCGCATTTCTTAAGGAGCATTCTCAGGAAGAGATGCAGCATATGCAACGTTTGTTCGACTATCTGAGCGACACCGGCTCTCTGCCGCTGCTGGGCACCATCGCCGCGCCGCCGGTAGCGTTCGAATCGCTGGCGGACGTGTTCCAGCAGACCTACGAACACGAACAGCTGATCACTCGTCAGATCAACGAACTGGCGCACGCCGCCATGACCGCACACGATTACTCCACCTTCAACTTCCTGCAGTGGTACGTGGCGGAGCAGCATGAAGAAGAGAAACTGTTCAAATCCGTGCTGGACAAGCTGGCGCTGGTGGGCACCAGCGGCAAGGGCCTGTTCTTCATCGACAAAGATCTGAAGAAAATGGGCGCGATGGGCCAGGGCGGCAACGACCAGGCCTGATCTGCATCAGAACATCGAAAAAACCGCGCGCGGGCGAGCCTGACGCGCGGTTTTTTTTACCCTGCGTTTATCGCGGTTATGCGGCGATACGTGCTGCCGGATCGCAAAATGCCAGTGATGCGCTCGACTTGCCGCAGCGTGGTCGTTATGATTTACCGCGATACGCTACAGGGATGGTAGAGTCAAAACAGCGGGTTAGCCGATACAACCCGTTTTTCTGTTTACCCGTGGCGCAATCATTGCGGTGGGTTGGGGCCGCTGATACATCGCCTTGGCTGTGGCCTTAACCCTTATGACCCTCTTTATATTGTTAAGGGATACCACTGTGATCGGTAAAATTCGTTCCTCCTGTCGCCTGCTTTCCACCGTTTTCGTTCTGTTCGTCGGCCTGTCTTCGCAGCAAGCGCTGGCGCACGCCCACCTGAAAGTGGAAACGCCGAAGGCCGACGCCAGCGTCAGCCCGGCGCCGAAGGCGCTGACCCTCAGCTTCTCCGAAGGCATCGAACCAAACTTCAGCGGCGTGAAAATCACCGGCCCGGACAACGCCGTGGTGAAAACCGGCAAGCTGCAGCTCGATCCGAACAACAACACCCAGGTCAACGTGCCGATTGAAGGCGAGCTGAGCGCGGGTAAATACAACGTCAGCTGGCATGTGGTTTCGGTCGACGGGCATAAAACCAAAGGCCAGTACAGCTTCACCGTAAACTGATCGTGACTCTGGCGACCCTGTTCGTTCTGTGTCGCTTGGTGCACTTTGCGGCGGTGATGCTGATGTTCGGCATCAGTCTGTTCACCGCCTTATTGTCACCGCAGCGCCTCTCCCCGATCCTCTCCCGCGATGTGCGCCCCCTGCTGCTTGCCGGCACCTGGATTGCCGGGCTTTCCGCCGTGGCGCTGCTGGCCATTCAGGCCGGGCAGATGGGCGACGGTTGGCAAGACGCCTGGCGGCTGGAGGTCTGGTGGGCGGTGCTCGGCACCACCTTCGGCGAAGTGTGGCGCTGGCATCTGGGCCTGTCGCTGCTGGCGATCCTGAGCCTGCTGCTGCCGGAACGGCCGCGCGCACAGGCGTTGGCGCTGTGCTCGGCGCTGCTGCTGGTGAGCCTGGCGTTTATCGGCCACGCGGCGATGCATGAAGGCGCGTTGGGC
Source organism: Serratia sp. BNK-33-b (assembly GCF_048684565.1). Lineage (NCBI taxonomy): Bacteria > Pseudomonadati > Pseudomonadota > Gammaproteobacteria > Enterobacterales > Yersiniaceae > Serratia > Serratia sp. BNK-33-b. Next base: position 2,893,454 of record NZ_JBLQTZ010000001.1, on the reverse strand, counting down.
GCGCTGCACCGTGCCAACCATGCGGTGCACCTGCTGGCCGCCGGTTACTGGTTCGGCAGCCTGGCGCCGCTGCTGGTTTGCCTGCGTTACCTGCCTCCGCCGCAGTGGCGCAGCGACGCCATCACCACGCTGATCCGTTTCTCGCGCTGGGGGCACCTGGCGGTGGCGGCGGTGATCGTCACCGGCATCGTCAACAGCCTGATCATTCTCGGCGGTTGGCCGCTCAACCTCGGCTCGCCTTATCAGCGCCTGCTGCTGATCAAAACCGCGCTGGTGGCGCTGATGGTGATGGTGGCGCTGGCCAATCGCTACGCCATCGTGCCGGCGATGAGCCGCGTACCGGCGCTGGCGCAGCGCGGCGTGGTGCTGGCCTGCTGGCTCGAAGTCGGGTTGGGGATGGCGGTGCTGCTGCTGGTCAGTTTATTTGCAACCTATGCGCCGGTATGACATTTCAGCTTGCCGCAACCGGGCAAGCTGCGGGAAAATCGGCGCGAATAGCAACCTTAAGGCCATCACATGAAATCGGTATTACTCGGCATTACGCTGCTGGCAACCGCGACCGGCGCGCTGGCGGCAGACAAACTGGTGAACATCACCAAACTGGAGTACGGCAAACAGTGGGCGTTCACCAAGGAAGAAGTGACGCTGCAGTGCCGCAGCGGCGGCGCGCTGTTTGTGCTGAATAACAGCACCCTGATGCAATATCCGCTCAACGACGCGGCGGAGCAGCAGGTGAAGAAGGGCCATCAGCGCGCGCAGCCGCTGGAGGTGATCCTGCTGGACGACCCTGCCGAACCGGGGAAAAAAATGAGCATGGCGCCGTTTATTGAGCGCGCCAAGAAGCTGTGCGCTGACTAACCGCTTGTTTGCCAACGCCTTGCCCAGCGTGCGCAGATTGATGCGCATTTGCCGCATAGTTATTTCGTCACGAAACTATCACGCAGCCGCCGGGCGGCTGGCAAAACTGGCGCGGTAGGCTACTCTTAAAGTGCACGGCTGAACAAGCCCTGCATTAAATGCCAACTTTTAGCGCACGGCTCTCTCCCAAGAGCCATTTCCCTAGACCGAATATAGGAATCGTATTCGGTCTTTTTTTAAGTTATTGATTTTGTTGTGTTATTTTCGCGAAACTCGAATTTACTCGAAATTTACTCGAATTTTGATATTCGGTCTTTTACAGCATTACGTACTCTTTCCCCCTCGTATTGAGGTATTTCAGCGTCATAACTTCCGACGTGTGCCCCAGTAATTTCTGCGCAAAATCCCTTCCTCTTTCCTTCTCATATAGCCGGCCAGCCAAACTTCTGATCTCGTGAAATGTCGGCGGATTTTCCTCGAACGACAAACCTGAAGCCTTTCGCGCCGCAACAAATTTTTTCGTTAGTCCATCAGGATGCAGTGAGCCATCAGGGCTGTTTTTGCGGATGCCGGCGCTGATCATAAAGTCTGTCGTGCTGACCAACCTGCAGCGATCGATCACTGTCCCGAGGCGGAGGCCTACGATTTTCAGCTCCAGATCGAGAGGGAGGGAAATCATGGCGCCAGTCTTCCCTTGCTCGACAAGCAATCGGCCGTCTACAACATGGCTAAAACGCATCTGTGTCAGATCTTCGCGGCGCTGGCCTGAAACCAAAGCCAGATCCATCGCCAAGCCGAACCAGGGCGGCATTGGGTCTGCTGCGCCACGAATAGGCCCGTATTGCGCCAGTTCCAGGCGTTCGCGCTTCACCACGACTTTTGCAGCGCGGGTAGGCGTTACGGGATTGTTTTCTATATGACCTTCGACGATTGCTTCGCGGAATATATCGGACAGCACCGAACGCATGGTGGCGGCCATTGTTTTTTTGTCCTGGGCGATCCAGAACTCCAAAAACTCGGCGACGTGTCGAGTCGTGATTTTTGAAAGCACCATGCCGCCCAAGCGCTCGCGGATAATGGCAAGTTGGCCGGCGCGCACCTTGTAAGTGTTTTCGGCAAGCTGGCGGCGTTTGAATATTACCTCGTACCGTTCGATCCAAGAATTCAGTGTGTACTCATGGCTGCCTTTGATTTTCTCCAGTAACAGGACCGGTGAGTAGTTTTGTTCGATGTAGTGGTTAGCCTCGATCGCCTGCGCAATGGCGTCACGGCGCGCAATCTGCCCCAGGGATATCTCCCTCTTGGTGACCGGGTTGCGCCAATAGAAGGATTTGCCCTTGCTGCGAAACGTGAGGTTTTTTGGCAGACGCATATCATAACCCTCCCTTCGCCGTGTCATTGATCACCTTCTCCATAAACGCAGCTCGAGCTGGCTCGATGCTTCGCGCTTCCTTTATTTTTCTACCCAAATTGAGATCTTTGGGATTGATGTAAATAGTCCCTGGTGTCAGCCGATATTGACGGCCTTCTTTTTCCGCTGCCGGGTAAAAGTTTCCGTTCCTGGCCCAACGTTGCAGGGTTTGCAGAGACGGTTTTTTACCTGGGTAAATCTCGTTGCACCATTCTTCTAAAGTCAGTTTTTGAGTCATTTGGTTATGCTCCTGCGCACAACCGGCCACGATCTTACTCGTGGCCCGCGTTGTGTTTTGATTTTCGAAAATCATTTCTCAGGCCGGTAAACGTCGCCGCAGTACAGAACGGCGCGTGGTCGGCGCAATTGGATCGCCTTTTTCACCTGCTCGCATTCAGCCAGACTTGAGTAAACCCGTTCAGATACCGGCAGCGCGTCGCAGGCATCGTAGCCGCACGGGCTGACCAGCAGAACGAAACCGAGCCAGGTACCGATCATGGTTGATACTCCGCTCGCAGGTCGTCTAGCGCCAACTGGAAACGCTCCATGTCATCGACGCTTAGATCTCGCTCTGATCTGCGCACCAGCGCCTCTACCGCGGCGAAGTTCTCGGCGCTTCGGCAATCCTTCAACTGGTTACTGATGCTGCCACATGCAGTGAGCTGCCGGTGACGCTTGATCACTTTGTTTTTCAACTCGGTGTAAGCGGTGATCCCCAGCTTTTGGCGTAACTCTTCAACCTGTGCGCGGATATTTGAGGCTTGGTCTGTTGTTTCTGCCTGATCGATAGCTGTCCGAATGCCGCCGGCAATATCATCAGTATCGACAGGTGGCGCGCTTTGCTGTGCGGTGGTTGCGGCCGGCCCGTCGGCGAGCTGGCTCGCACTGACACGAGAAGTGCCACGCTGAGGGTTAATTTCGCGTTCTTCCGTTTTTTCCAGCTCGTCGATCGTGTAAACGCCGAGAATCACTTCCGGGCAGTACAGGCGCGCCCATCGCTTCACCGCCAGATAGGCCAACTGTTGACGCGGATCATCAGCCCAAAGCGTAGAGTTGCGGGTGCGGGCCTGCGCCAGCATGAGCACCAACTCCCGCGGTTTATCCTCCCCCTTCAATGTTGCCCAGACGCGGATCCCGATCCCTTCTTCATCCGCCAGACGCCAGCCAGGAACGCGATACTCCCCTTTATCCCCCTTGCGAATATCAAACTTGCCGATCACCTTTTCCCACGGACCGAACCAGTCATAGTTGATGCGGTCAATCAGCGGTCCACGGGTGGAAATCACAGCATTAACCAATTGTGCCTCGTACCCGAGAACGCCGCTAACAATGAAGGTTTTCTGCGCCACCGCGAACGGGTTCATTTGCCACTGTGAGGCCTGCATTGCAATTGCCATGCAGTCAGCCGGATTTCCCCGTAGATGGGCAGGGATTGTCGCTGTGCCGCTCGCCATGACCTGCGCAAATTGGTTTATGGCGGTCAGATATTGCGGGTTGAATAGTGCGATATTTGAGTCGGTAACTGATGCCGTTTTCTCTTCTGTAATACTGATATTGCTCATTGTCTGGTTACCCCTTATGCGACGCGCAGCGCTTCCATTCGGCGCTGGTCAAAGTCGTTAATGTTGTCCACGATTTCTTCGGTGATCGGTTCTGGCCACACACCGGTATCCTGTGCCTGTTTGATATCCCGCAGGGTTTTGCGGTACTCAAGGCGGCCGAGTTCGAGCAGGTCAGCGGAGGCCTCAACGATGGCGATCCAGTGATAGTGCTCATCCTTGTTGACGAATATCCAGAAGAACTGATCCAGCGCCGCAACATCGCAATACATGCCCGCGCTCAGGTGGTAATCGCGCTCGATGATTTCACGGTGCAGGCGGGCGCGCAGGGCGCTTTGCTTGACGTTACCCATGCTGACGGTTTTCAGGTCGAAACCGGTACGCAGGCCGCCGGCCTCAATCTCAAGATCGGGACGTACGCGCAGCTCGAGGCCGGTTTCTTCATCGATGCCGAAATAGCTCACCTCAACCGCGCGTTGTGGGTGCTGCAGCAACTGCCCGGCCGATGGGTGGGTGAACAGGGCGCGCTGAATTGCCTTGGCGTGTTTCATCTGCGTCTGCGTGATTGGCTGGCGCTGGTCGTTGCCATTTTTCCAGGCGCTGATCACTTCGTCGGCGAATACCGCAGTTGGCAAAATCGTTTTGATACGCGCGGCCATATCCTCTTTGCTGCCGCTGACCGGCAACGGCGCCGGAATCGCGCGCTCTTTCTCGACAAACTCCGGATCGATGGTCGCCAACTGTTCCAGCAATGCGTCACGGCCGCCGGTGGTTTTCAACGGCGCCGGCAGGGTGGCGTTGTACTCTTTGATGCAGGCTTTCATCGCCGTTGCGGTGATTTTTGCGTCCTCTGGGATGCTCTGAAATTCCGGGGGCAGCAGCATGTAGAACTGGCCGATTTCGTCAGCGTTGCCGCCCAGCGCATACGGCGCTTGCAGGGTGGCGTTATGCTTCTCGATCACGGCGCGCAGCGTATCGGCGTCGGTCTGTTTCGGCAGGGTGGCGTTGTGCTGTTCGATAAATGCGCGCATCGATGCTGTATCTGTGAATGCCCCCTCGGGGATCACAGGCTCAACGCTGAATTCCTCGTCCAGCTTTTCAGGTTCTAGCGCCAGCGCGTGAACCAACGAGCCGAACGTCAGCGCATCGGTGCGCTCGTGCTGTATGGTTTTGATAACGTGGCGGCCGTGGTAATACATCAGGCTGATCCGCGCGTCCTTTGCCATCGTGCTGCTGATGCCGTTGGCGCTGTGATAGACCTCGTTCGGAATATCCAGATAACGGCCGGGCTCGAAGTATGCAGGGGCTGCCGGTTCTTCCCGGCGCGGTGCGTTGACGACTTCCGCGGCAGGCTCGTTCTGTACTTCGACTGGCGCCGCGGTATCGACGTTTTCACCTGACAATTCCGCTGTTTCGCCTGACACCTCGGCCGTTTCCGTTGACGAATCCAGGAACTCGCGAACATCGTCGCCGGTCGTGGCGCCCGCGGCGCCTACCTTGGCCAGCGGTGACGCGTCAAACAACTCGGAAACGTCAAATCGACCACCACCCATACTGCGGAGTTCGCTGGGTTGCTGCTGCGCGACTTCCGTTTTTACGCCCTCATTTGAGGCGTCAACCCGCTCGGGCGCAGGGTTTTCCTGCTGCAGCGCGCCGCTGGCGCTTGCGTCGGTGGCTGTAGCCAGTTCCTGATATTTTCTCTCTGATTCCCGGCGCGCTTCCTGCAGATAGAACTCCACGCGAGAATCGATATAAGCAACGCGCGGATCCTTTTCATCCTGCCAATTTTCCAGAACGTCGCAGGTGAGGTGATGAACATCATCGGCAACCAGCTGGTTGAATGGGTCGCACGGTTCGATCTCCTTGGCCAGCAGTCGAGCGATGGAGCCGTGCGAAACGTCTCCGATGGCAGTAATCAATTCTGCAACGTCGCGTTCATCCATAACACCAGTCGTTCCGGCCAGCGCCGCACGTATTTCAGCCCGAAGCCATGCGCGGCGCTCGGTCTCGAACTCGGCGACCACGTCATCTTTTTCACCCGGATTTGAGGCCGTTTGTTGCGCTTCGGCGCCAGTTTGTTGCACGCTTTCCGCGTTTTTTTGCGCAGGTTTTCCGTCGATTTCGATCAGATTGGCGTTGATGTAGCTGCGCAGCGCACCGGGGGTAACGTGCAGGTTTTCTTCGGCCCCGCGGATTAGTGCAACAATCGCCTGTCGGGAGAACTGCAAAACGCCAGGCGTGGCGCTGAGTTGCTCATTCCACGCTTTCAGCGCCGCATCGTTGCGTTTTTTCATCTCGGTGACCGCGCGGATGATGGCGCCCGGCGGGTTTGAAATGTCGAAATCTGACGGATACAGCGCGCAGCCGATTACGGTTTCCAGCATCTGCAGAGAGTCGATCGGCGTGCCTGTTGCCGGCTCGGCGCCGTTTGTGAGGATCGCACCGGATACGGTGCGCAATGGCTCCTCAGGCGCGGTTTCGGCAGGCTTGGCGCCGCCGGCCGCTGAGGTTTGCCACTTCGTGATAACGCCCGCGCGCTGCTCTACCGTAGCGTCGAGGTATTCGGTGGCGAATTGGCACAGTTTGCCCAGCTCCGGCACCTTGCCGAACGGTGGCCAGATGGCTTTAATGCCCGAGATCGCAGTGATCGGCATTTCCGGGTAGGTGTGCGAGTATTGCTTGAGGCTGGCCAACGCCATGATGACGTTCTGCGGGTAGCGCTGCGCATCGTCCATCACGAGTGTTTTTGCCGCGGCTAATTGCTCGTCGTTCAGTTTCAGGCAGTCACGGCCGTACAGCCACGCGGCAGCAATGACGGTGTGCTTATCGAGATTCGACGCGAAGTATTCACCTGCAGGTTTTGGTTGCTCCTGCGCTTTTTCGGTGCTGCTGTTGTTTTCTGCTACTCCTGCACCACCTGCAGGTTTTGTCATGTAGGGATACAGTTTCGGGAATGCCACGGACGGATCGAGCGTGTCGCGCGGTACACAGGTTTTGCTGGCGTCGCTTTCCAGCGCCCAGGTAAGCCAGAATGTTTCGCTGAATTCGCCCTCGGCGGGCAGTTCGTCTACGACTGGAAAATCGATACGTACCGGAGCGAAGTAGTCGGCTTTTGAGTGGCCAGCTTCCATGAAGAGAAAATCACGTTTTGTTTCCGCGTGAACGTCAGACTTCGCCTCAAAGTACGTAAAAAGATGGTTTTTCCCAGATTTCTGTTTGGCCCTGTAAAGATAGGCTGCAACATTTTGCATTGTGTAGTTCTCCTAGGTTTAGGTACAATGCCAGCCGATCAGTGATCTGCCTCGGTTGGTCATTGGTTATGCTCCGGTTATTGGGGGTGGTTCCCCGGTAACCCGTCGCCGGGACGTAAAGCCGGTAGACTGGCCCGCCTTGTGCGGGCCTTTTTACTTTCTAATCGCAATAACTGCGGTTGCAGTGTGGGCAGTAAATAACATGGGTGTTTTTTGCTTCGTCCAGCGAAATACCGGTTTCATATCCACGCAATCCGTGTTGCTGGTAAATATCTTTTTTGCATCGAAAACAAATTCCATCGTTTGGCGCGAAATGTGGAACGTGTTTATTTTTGCAATATTCCACCTGTGCCTTTCGTGCCGCGACAGGGGAAAATAACTTTTCCATAAATAACCTCTCGTGGTGATTGATATTGAAATGCGCCCTGCGAGTTGACGCCCCGAAAGGGAAACGCTTGACGCATTTCAATATTTTAAAAAGCCCCGCCGGCGAGAGCGGGGAAGTACTTCACACAGCAATTAGTGAATGCTTAGAACGTTAATGCTTACGGTCTGCGCGGGGTCGGGGATAAGTTGTAACGCCACGTCAGGTGCTATGCGCTCAAAGCGACGAATAAGAGTTTCAATCACGCAGATTTCGCAGTGCGCGTAGCCAATATCCTTACCGTTGTGGGTGGTAGCGAAAGGGCGCTGATTCTGGTGCTCGTTTTCAGGGAGCACGACATATCCGGCAACTTCACCATTTGAAAAAACTTTGACTATGTTATTGCTGACTGGCTGTAATTTTAAAACGACTGACTTAATCATTAACTGCACTCCTGTTTTTAGGTAAAGAGTTCCCGCGGTCGAATTAATCAACCTGAAAATTAACGAGGGATTATTGCGTTATTTGACGGAAACTTTACCGCCGATGGCAAAGAAATATTGCCTGATTGCCTGTCGCCACATATTTTTATCACCGATAAATTGCGCGATGGCGGCCTTGCTCTGTGCTGCTGCTAACATGTGTTGCCGGTTCATGATAATCAGCTCCTGATTAATAAGTTGCCGGACTTTCCCGGCGGTCAGGTTTGTTACTCTGACTACTAAGCTCCGCTACTGATAGCCAAAGTGCCTGATTTACTTCCCCACCTCAGGCGGCGGTGGTTCCTGACATTCCACAGCCAAGGAAACCTTTCATTACTTATTGAGTTGTTGCCTGTCTTTTCACCACTTCAGGCTCGGTGGCATACTGGAGTTCTCACACAACCAGTAAGGAAATTTTAATGAGTGCCGAGAACACCCCAAGCCCATTTGCCCGAACTGTCGCGGCGAACGCATAAAAGCGTACACCGGATATCACCCTCAAAATCACACTCGGCTGTGGTCTTGCGACGATTGCAAAGCAGTGGTAACCGAAGTAGGCGTCATTGAGTTCAGCCGCAAATTTGCTTTGAAAAAACTCGAAGAGTGATCCTTCATCTGGGGCAGGGAATGCCTGTTCCAGTTCAGGTCTCAGGATTTCGAAGAGAGCACCTATCCGCGCCTCAAGATCCTTGAGGCATGCGGCACAAATAAAGTACTCCTGTTGTCGAATGCGAGAGATTTTCACTTTAATCCCACCCTGTTATCACTGTTGATAATTGGTTATGCCCGCCGTCTTTCCAGCCGTCATTCGGTCTTTCCCGAACTGTCAGAACGTCCTACCCAAATCAGCTTGCTATGCCTTGATTCACGCGACTCATCCGGTGCTTCATATGCCGCCGGCAGCTACTCTCGTGGGCTTTCCTTGCCTTGTCGCTATGGATGCTTGCTGTTGATGGTGCGACTTTACCGTTTGCTAAATTAAAAGTAAAGCATTTGGTTTATGAATTTTTATAGAGAAATTAAAACGACAAAACCGGCATTACGCCGGTTTTATAGTCATAGGATTGGAGGGGGAGGTGGGGCTAAGTTTTGTTGCTGTTTCTAAGTCTCAATAGTTCATCGAATAATTTATTGTATTCATTAACTTTTTCGTGAAATAGATTGACCATGTGCTCTTTTTCAGAGTCGGGCAGCTCTCGAAAAAGTGTCAGCAACCTCTCTTCTTGTTCGTTGGATGCGATCATACCTGTTGAGTTTTCATTTACATCGGTTGGCTTGCTTAAGTAGCCAGATGGCATCCCATAATCTTTTTCTATTCTTGCCGCTGCCCTCTCGCCAAAGGAAGATTTCCCATTGATTAACTGGGATATGTAGCTAATTTCGTGTTTCGGTAATGGCTTGTCAGCAAACCATTCTTTAAGGCGTAGGCGCCTAGTTTCTCTAATGTCCATGCTCTTATTTTGATTAGCAAACGCTAAACAAGCAAATGCTTGAGTTTTTGTTTAGTTATTGGTAAATTCCGGTCGAGTAATGAACGGAGTTAAATATGAATCTTAAGCAATATATAAAGACCTTAAAGCGAGGCGACGCAAAAAAGCTGGCCGAGAAGATGGAAATCTCCCCCTCTCATTTGTCGCAAATGGCCGCTGGGCTCTCACCTATCTCACCAGCGCGTGCTGTTGAGATTGAACAGCTCACTTTAGGCGTTGTAACGCGTATCGACCTGCGTCCAGATGATTGGACAAGGATCTGGCCAGAGCTAATCCCGCCAAATGATAACTCTATACCACCAGGAGCATAAAAAACGATTTATGGAAATCAAACACGAGCATATACGCGCCGCGTTACTGGCGTGGTCATTGCAACCGGGGGGCCGGAAGGGGTTGTCTACGGGAAACTCGGCCGGGTTGCGGATTTTGCGAGATAACATCCGTGATCCCGCGCTGCGCCAGCAGATCTTGTCCACTGCGATGGGGCACGCATGGAGCATAGGGAGCCGAACTGAACACGTCTTCAATCCGGCGGCTTACTATAAATGGTACAAGGGTCTTCAGGAGACGGGCACGCTGCAGTTGCTGCAAAAAGAGTTCTCGCCTGAAGTCAATAAGCAAATGAATAATATGTACAAAATAGCCCAACGGAAGGCGGATGTTAGAGATAAATTCATTTATACCGGGAAGGCACAATCAATCAATGATCAGTTCGGTAAACCCAATGGTGCTCACAGGAAGTTAACGGGGGATGCAGCCGGTACTTTTGCGTCGGCGATGGTCGCGCACGTTCCTGTTGTGGGGCCATTTTTTGCAGGGCCCGTGTATAAGTTCATTTCTAAAGCGGCGACAGGCAAGACCGGCGCGGAAAGAGCGATTGCAGCGGGAGATTTTATGGCTGGCCCCTTGCGCCAGTATATGGAGGAGGCGCGGACCGTTCCGGCAAAAAATGCGGAGACCTTTGAGCGAATTGCAGAGAAACGCTTGGCCAATTCGGCATCGTGGAAAAGGCTGTACGAACATCTCGATTCCGGGGAACGGAAAACGATAGCCAGGGTTGGGATCCTTGGCTGGCTATCGGGTGACGACAAGAGCGATCAGTGATTACCGGGCCATGGATGGTCTACTTTATGTGCTTATCAACATCTTCTATCAATTTACTACATATGGTGTCTATTTCACTCATAACAATGTAACTACCAGTCGGAGTTACTATTATATCGAGCCATCTTTCGTCGTCACCAAGAACAACGTCTGAATAATATCTATCAGGTAAGGTGATTCTTTTTATTTTAGCCTGTATTTGGATTGCGCACTCATTAAGGTAAAATGCATACTGCCTATTAAGAACTACTTGCGCCAGTATTTTCTTTCCATCACTAGTTTGGGCTGCTGATTTTGCTGTAATTCCTTTTTTTTTAGCTAATTCTGTAAGTGCAATGAATGCAACTTCTTCAACTATGTCTTTCCTTGCATAAAATTCTTTAGCCATAGATTTTGCATTGTTAAGTTCAGCATGTAGCCTTGTTAGTTTTTCACGCTTTGATAGTCCGAACATGCTCAGCCCTATATGTTAACGCCCTGATTGGCAGGGCGTGTAAATTATTTGTGTTTGATGTAATGATTGCCCGTGCTCTGATTCACATATTTAGAGCCTTTGTGCGATGAACCGCCTTTACCGCCGACGTAGTGACCACCTTTGGCGAAAGAGGCCATAGGCGCCAACAGTGCTACTGCCAGGGCTGCGATGATTACTTTTTTCATGTGATCTTCCCTATATGGATATTTAAATGCGGGAAGTATGTAAACAACGGTAGGAGCTATTGACAATGTTTAAACCGTCTTAACTTGTAAAATTTTGCAGAAATGGGCGCTTGAGGGCATACGCTCGACCGCAAGAGATGGCGGGGATTTCTCCCCGCCAGTTGCTATTACCTGGTTTCGTAAGCCATGTGAGCCACTATCTCCGTTCCGCCGCTTCGGAAGCTAACATCACAGAGATTGCTTTTGTTAAGCAGTAACGCCCCTAAGAGGGTGGCACCGATAACGACGAGCGCTATCAGCGCCAGTTTTGGTGGCTCCATAGCCTTCTTCTCCTTGACCTTTCGGCCGGTAAGAGGCTAATCTGCATGTGTCTAGCATGTGGATCGCCTCGGGTTGATTGAAAAATCGACTCGGGGCTTTCTTCCATCTGGGCTCTTGCAATTCGCTTAAGACCAGATAGCCTCAAGCGCCCGCCCGCATCATACTGACAATTCGCAAATTACCGCAAGTCCAATCGTAACCCAGCCCACGCGCTGGGTTTTTTACTATCTGGAGAATATCTAATGTCTCAAGCAAACGTTCCGCTCACGTTGCCGATTCAACTCGTCACGATGCCGCGGCAGTTCGACACAGTGTTTAACGGCAAAATCTATGTGGGAAAACCTGACACGGATCCGACCGCGGAAGAAAACCGCGTCGCCGTGTACCAGGAGAACGAGGACCTGACCCTTGTGCCGATTGCTCAACCGATTGATATCAACGCCGGCGGTTATCCGGTGGTGGGTGGCCAGGTGGTTAAACTGGTCGTGACGCAGGACTATTCGATTTTGGTAAAGGACCACCTGGGCGCCCAGGCGTTTTATTTCTCGCATTGCGCCGGGCCGTATGTGCTGAACATCGCCCATGACCAAACGCTGCACGGCACAGGGACAGAAGCGGACCCGCTGGGCGTGAAGCTGTCTGAAGCTGAAGGTAACCTGCTGGAGATCCGCGCGGATGGATTATATTACGGCATCAGCGCCTCTGACGACTTGCTCAATTTGTACGTCAACACGGAGACGGGAGACGACACCAACATCGGCTCGCGGGAGAAGCCGCTTAAAACGTTGAACGAGGCGTTAAGGCGCACCCCTTGGAACAAAAGCAATACGATCCACTTAAAGGCCGGTCAGACTTTCATATTGGATATCGACGCCGAGATTGTCGGTTGTGCCCGCGTCATCACGCCTTACGATGACCCGTATATTGATGGTGATCAGGTACCGACGCCAAGCCCGGATAACCCTGCGTATTCACCGTGGGCCGCTAGGGACCTCGCCAGGCCAACGATTAAGACGAAAATCAATTACAACGACACAACGCATACTGTTACCGTGAGTACGCTCTGGATTAAAGAAGGGGGGCGCCTGGAACTGCAAGGGCTCATTATTGACGCCATTCCGGTGAATGACGATCAACAGCCAACATACACCACTTACAACGACGCGATGATTTATGGCGATGCTACAGGGGGAGTAAACCTATTCGGCTGCATTTTTGTGACTAAAGTGAAAACAGGGGATCAGTACGAGTGGGCTGTTTTTTCTGGCTATTCAGATGGAGGGATCCCGGCAGTAAACATGTGTCGCTGCGTGCATCTGTCGGGTGATTACTACGCGTTGTTGCTTGCTTGCCCAGCGAAAATATTCGTCACTGACGATTGGCCACCGCAGTATGGTGTTCCCTACCAGGTCGCCAATATCATACCTGCTACTATTGCCGGAAAACTGAAAGACATTGTCAGAGGACCGAACGGCGAGCCGAGGAACCTGATAACTAACGTTGTGGTTTGATACCGACCGCCAGCCCTGAGCTGGTTTTTTTTACGTCCAAAAAGCGAAAGCCCCGAACTGTTGCAAGCAGTCGGGGCTTTCTTATTTGCAAAACTGATACGGTGGGAGCCGTGAGTGAAGAATAGCAAATTTGATATAAAAATACACCCAAAGGAGGGTTTGATGATGACAATCACATCCACCCCGTGGCTGCGGTTCTGCGCTGGCGCGGCGATCTTGTTGTGTGCGGTGAGCGTCGTTGCTCTGGCCGTCGTACCGCTCGTAGAGGTTGTTATTCATACAATACGATGAAATCAGCACATCCTAAGCCCATCTCTGAGCTTCCTTGCTATCAAGGCGGTTATTTTGGGGTGGCAGTAACCATGAGGACATAGGGAGGCCTAATTCCCACTCACGGCACTGCCATTGTTTGGTGGTAATGCTCGGCACACTAAGTGACGCCCCTGCCCTGGGAAAGTGAAGCCGAACATTACCATTGATTTGGTGGGTGGTGCGGCATCAGACTGACAACAAGGAACTGGCGCCGCACCGTTACTCCCTTGAAGAGCAGGGCGAATGTATGGATGGGAGATTTGAGGTGTCAATTGGGTAAGTGGTTTCTGGATGTTGCGAATGAAGAAACCCGGTTTCTATGGCCGGGTTAAATGCTTATTCAGTGAAGATTTTTATGATTTCTGGAATCACAGGGATTAGTTGCGCGAAAACTACAGCACCGACAACCCAAAGAATTATGCTCGTTTTAGCATCGCTTACATCTGCTTTTGTTGCATAATTTGACTTTATGACGGCAAGGTCAGTTTTCATGCTTTGTACGTCATCTTCGAGTTTCTGAATTCTTCCAATCATGTTATCGCCTCCACCGCCACCGCCTTGCTTGGTAGTATGATAGGTGAGGGGGTAATTTGCAATTGCGGTTGTTTTCTGTACTAGTTGGAATACCTCACCCATTATCATCTTCTCCGACAACAAAGAACCCACATTCTTTCGTGTCCAGCAAATTGCCCTTGTTGCCGTTAGAATCACTGCCGTGTAGTGAAACCACTACCGTATATAAATCTGAGCTCGGTAGTCTAATTTCTCGCAGGCGAAATGACACAATGGCTACCTGTTGAGTTTTCGATGCGGGGTGAGCAAGTAGAATATTGGCACTGCCTTTTTGCTGATTACTGGGAGAAAGTATTGACACATCATTTAACTTGATATCAATCTCATTCCAATATAAGCTCAATTTGTCAATAGCGGTGATAAAGCCAGCAGTAATTACGATTGTATGGCATTTATTGAGATCAATGCCATACATCATTGCATCAGGTAAATATTGCCCATTGGCGATCATTCCCTCCCGCATCAACGTAGTGTACGAGAAAAGTACTTTTTCATGAATCACGTCATTATCCACTATTCATTGGGTGGCAACGCTCGGTGCGCAAGAGGTTAACGACTCGGCGCATTTGCCTTGCGAATTCACCGAACGTCGCCATTGTTTGGCGGTCACCTTCAGCCCACGATATGTGCCAACGCCCGTTAGCTGGTTAAGCTGAAGGTCACCATTGTTGGGTGGCAACGCTTTTAGTGCACACAGGCCATGCGGCACGGCGATAAAACTGTGTGAGCTCACCAAGCGCTGCCATTGAGTGGCGCAGCACCGCCGATCCTTACAGTAGTGCCGCGCCGTGCTTATGCAAGCAGCAGGAAAGTAAAAAAGGGAGTTGAGCAGTGTCAATAGGGGAGGCAGCACCAAGAACACAGTAAAACACTCGACTGGTTACTGTTGCCCGTAGGGTTAATCAAGGTGCTGCCATTGATAGGGCGGCAACGTCTGGGCTGCAGGACCGGGTCGGGCACGACGAATAAGAACCCTGCAGTTTGTTCAGACGTCACCATCGATGGGGTGGCAGCACCTGGTCGCCTTTATATCCGAACCCCGAGAAGAGTTACGTTAACCCAGGTGCCGCCATTGTTGGGTGACGACACTCCACCCCATCACTTTTGCGCCTGTTCGGCGGCATGTTGCGGAGTTCGTCATTGGGTGGCGCGCCATCTGCTACTGGGAGGTAAGTGACGGCGCGCCGTGCTCGGAACGCGCGAGCAACTGAACGTTAAAAAAGGGAGTATTTGATTGTCAACAGAAGGGTTGCGGCACACTGCATGTTTTCACTGAATCTTCGGACTGCCAAAGGGTTCATCATGCGTGTGCCGCCATTGGGTGGTAACCAAAGCCCCTAAAGTGAACGCCTGCGGAGCGGACAATAATTTGGGGCTTGGCTGCCATTGGGTGGCGCGGCCTGAAAATCCTGGGGGGAACAGGCCGCGCCGTGTTCGCTGGTGGACGAACAGAGGGAACATATAAACGGGGTGTGATTGACGTCAATTCCCGCAAAACTTTCTTTTTCGGAAATTCAGCGTCTTGCCGGAGGTTGGATAATTACCGCTTCATATGGGATTATTACTAGTTTACTGTATGTATGTACAGTTTGTTTTGAGGTAAAAACACCATGGGAATGATGCCTAAATTTTCCAGCCCGGCCGCGGACTACGTCGAGAAGCGCTTAAGCCTTGATGAGATCTGCATATCCAAACCCAGCGCAACGTATTTCTTGCGCGCGGTTGGCCAGGCGCTGGCAGTTGGGATACACGCTGACGCATTGCTCGTTGTCGACTCGTCAGCGACGCCGGTACACGGTAGCATTATCGTATCTGCTCAGGAGGGGGAACATGTGCTGCGGCGACTGCGACTTTATCCTTATCGCGCGCTCGAGTTCCTGGACGGCTCGGGCCGGGAAACTGAACTTGGCAATGAGGATTCAGAAGACGGGATCGAGGTATTCGGTGTAGTGACGTATTGCGTGAATGATATGCGGTCGTGCGAGTGGGACGATCTGCCGGTGATTTGATGACTGGCTAGTAGGGCTATAGGGGATCGGCAAAAGCCCAGATTTAACCTGGGCTTTAATTAATTCAGCCTTAATCAAACTGCCTTGTGTGCAGAGCAGTTACAAGCTGGGATTGGGAACGGCCGCCCCTTTTTAGCGAAACGCATAACGCCATTGATGCAAGCAGAATAGCGGAATAGGATTTCGCAAGTGTTCCCACATTTCTGACAAATACCAGTTGCCATAGGATATCACCTGTTTTTTTACACAGCCTGTAAACCCATACAGATTGCGTTTTGTCAGGAGAACAGCTATCCTTCGTCCGTCAAGATTAAGGTGTAGCTGTGGGGTTACCTCCATACACACCGAGGAATGCGTCAACATTTCTCGCCCCTAAAGCCCTGCGTCAACAGGGCTTTTTCAATAAAAGTCCAGCGTCAACTGGTCCGTTTTAAACCCTAAATACTCCAGAATTACTTCGGCAAAAAAATCTGCTTGCCATTCAGCGTCTTCGGAACGATCCGGTTGTGTATTGGAAAAATGCAGCAGTGCCTTATGACCTAGAAGCAGGTGCCCTATCTCGTGGAACATTACGAGCAGAGCATTTCTTTCACCTTTACATGCCATTTCATAAATATGATTTGGGACAGTAATCGTAAGGGTGTTCGGGTCACAATGGCCTATGGTTAAGCCGTATGTTGCATTTTTCCAACTACGATCGTCCATAGGCGATACTGTGATGCCGTATTTGAACAACTCCTCGAATGCCTTATCATACCGTTTCTTTCTCGAGCCACATTTGTCCAGTAGCCCAAGGGCTATACAGGTATTGACGGCGCGATTTGCAATTTCAGTCTCTTTCATGGGAGCTACCCTGGCACCACGTAATTGATACATGCCCATTATCCTTATTTAATTATCGTCTTTGTTAATTTGTTCCAGTAGCTCAAAGAAGCTTTTCAGTTGTTCAGATGTAAACGACGACTTAGCAAATCCAGCAACGAGCATTTTTTGCTGTTGGGAGAGGCCGTCTAACGGAACTACATCATTAGAGACATTCGCCAACTCTGTCAGATTGGGGATGTCATATCCTTTAGATTTGAAGAACTTAGAAATAGCTTCTATCCATTTCTTAGGGATTTTTTTGTTTCCGGTTTCTAGGGCACTCAGAAATGCAGGCGTTGTATCGAGCTCTTGCGCCATTGTGTACAGGGTATAGTCGGTATCTATCCTCGCTTTCCGTACGGCTTTGCCGAATTCTGTGAGAGCCATTATGTACTCCTTAAGGTAATGCTTATGTGCTGTGGATGGACAATAATCAACTGTTTGCAGTTTTACACAAACAGGATTCTTTGTAAACCTTTTTGGTTTATAAAAAACACCTCACGTTTCTGGTAAGTGAAAAGTTTACCTTGTGGATGTGTTTTTTATTGATGCTCGGTCATCTAATTTTGAGGCAGGAGGCTATGCGTCATGACTGTCGAATTTTTCTCGAATGGAATCGAGATTATTGATAACTGTTTGAATGTAAAAGACGGTTAACGGCAGTGTTGGCGGTGGTTTTTAATAATGGATGACGCTCAATGCATTGATATTATTGGTTTTTTAGTTTATTTTTCGGCTAAAGGAATCGTATTCGGTCTTTTTTTGAGTTGTTGATTTTAAAGGATTTATTTTCGTTTGTCCGAAAATGTCCGAAAATGTCCGAAATATGTCCGAATTTTGATATTCGGTCTTTTACAGCATCACGTACTCTTTCCCCCTTGTTTTGAGATATTTCAGCGTCATCATTTCCGTTGTATGTCCCAGCAGCTTTTGAGCAAATGCCTTGTCGTTCTGCTTTTCGTACAGGCGGCCGGACAGGCTTCGGATCTCGTGGAACGTCGGCGGGCTTTCCTGAAATTCCAAACCTGATGCTTTCCGCGCGGCGACAAATTTTTTCGTTAGCCCGTCGGGGTGGATCGAGCCATCTGGGCTATTTTTCCTGATGCCGGCGCTGATCATGAAGTCAGTCGTGCTGACCAATCGGCATCGGTCGATAACGGCGCCAAGCCGCAGGCCCATACATTTCAGTTCAAGATCAAGGGGGAGAGAGAGCAAAGCCCTCCGTCTTGCCTTGTTCAACCTGCAGGCGTCCGTCAACGATATGGCTAAAGCGCATTTGTGTCAGATCCTCGCGGCGTTGGCCGGAGACCAGCGCGAGATCCATCGCCAGGCAGAACCACGGCGGCATTGTCTCCGCGACCTTTCGACGACAACGCCCGACACGGCCGATTTCGTTACATCAATCGCCTGGCGCGCCATGTTGACGATGCTGGCGTGTTCTATGCGCTGGCGGACGAATACCTGCAGCTGGTGGCGGAGAAGCGCGCCGAACGGCTGACGATTGCAAAATCCTTCCACGCTTTCCGCCGATGGGTGACCGTCGAAGCAGGGCATTATGATCTTTTTGAACTCCCTGACGGTTCGACCCTGCGCGAGCCGCGATCGATCTCATTCGCAAAAATGGACTACCTCGAATTTAACGACCTGTACCAGGCAGCGCTTAACGTGCTGTGGACCTTCATCTTAAACAAATCCTTCCCAACCATCGCCGAGGCAGAGAACGCCGCGGCTCAGCTTCTGGATTATGCAGCATGAGCAAACTGACAGACGAGGCCCGCGGCCGTGATTGCCAAATCAGGATCCCCGGCATCTGTAATCGAAACCCAGAAACAACCGTCGCCGCACATTACCGGCTGGCTGGCACCTGCGGCACGGCAATAAAGCCAGACGACACACAGGCAGCGTGGGCCTGCAGCGCTTGCCACGATGAAGTAGACCGCCGCACGCGCCTTATCGACGCGAACGACGCCAGGCTGATGCACGCCGAAGGCGTCATGCGCACGCAAGAAATTTTGAGAAAGGAAGGAAAATTATAATGCGCGATATACAGATGGTTTTAGAACGCTGGGGGCAGTGGGCGCAGGACAACAGCGGAGTGGACTACTCCCCAATTGCAGCCGGTTTTAAAGGACTGCTGCCTGATACACGTAAGAGCAAACCCTCACGCTGCGATAATGACGGACTGATCATCGATGGTGCTGTCGGTAGGTTGAAGAAAGTACGCGATGAGAGAGAGCTTGGCGTCATCATGTTGCATTATCGCTATGGGGTTTCCAAGTCAGCCATAGCTCGTCGTTGGAAGATCTCAGAGGGGAGTGTGCGGCAAAAACTAATGATGGCGGAAAGTTTTATTGAAGGCTGTCTGGCTATGACTGGGGCAACGCTTGAGATAGATGCATGGACGAGCAGATCAGTAATTTCGGCAGTCGCGTAGATTTCCGCTTTTCGTTACGAATTTTACTGGCTATTGTGATAAGAGTGGTTACGCAGTGACGTAGCTTATCAACTTTCAAAACCTCGCTTCGGTGGGGTTTTTTATTTCTGGTTTGTGAAGTGGGCGGCGGAGAGGGTATCGGTGAACTTCACTAGTAGTTGTCGGCGATGTAGGATACTCTCCGGTTGTGGTGAATTGCAGTCCTCCGAGACAAGCCGAAGATAAGCGCCGGCCACCACTCAACATTTCATCCTCGCCTCGGCCATTTAGCTCAGTTGGTTAGAGCAGTCGGCTCATAACTGATTGGTCGCTGGTTCAAGCCCTGCAAGGGCCACCAAACCGCCATTAGCTCAACGTGGCAAGAGCATTGCTTCGTGACAGGAAGTAAGAGCCGGGGTTCGAGACCTCGATGGCGGACCAATGCGGTCATCGTATAATGGCTATTACCTCAGCCTTCCAAGCTGATGATGCGGGTTCGATTCCCGCTGACCGCTCCAAACATGACGCCGTAATGCAGGTTGCATTTTTTGTTCAGACGCCACCACCTGGACAGCGGACAGCGGACAGCGGACAGCGGACAGCGGACAGCGGACAGCGGACAGCGGACAGCGGACAGCGGACAGCGCAGTAAAGACTATGCTGTCACTTCACTCACTTTCCACCTTTATATCGAGACTAATATTGGTTATCACCATAAAGCGCTGGTGGCAAATTCGAACGCTTAAGCGTCAATGGAGCGATGATCGGTCGCTGCGTAAGGCGGCTATTAAAAAAGACTGGTTCGGTGTGTTGGAGGTATTTCACTTTGAAAGAAGCTACATGGAAATCAAGCGGGGAGCGCGTCTCATTGCCTTGAGCTGAAAATGAAATATCTGGAAATCGCCAGGCTTTTTTGATCACAACAGGTAAGAGCATTGCCGGTACCAGATGGATATATTATCGGCGTCTAGGTAGTGCCCTTTCCGTTATGGTGTAACTCAATTCCCGCTTGCGGGTTAGATGGGTAGAGTAAGGCATCAACCGGTTCGCTGGCAGGGCAAGCATGATGCTAATGCTGAACCTGAGTGCGGGTTCGAGTCCCGCCACTACACAACTTTCAACACCTTGTTTCGGCGGAGTTTTTTGCTATTCGGCAGTAGCGCCGGAATTGGCAATGTTGTTCCAAGGCTGTCACGACCCCAATGATTACTCAGAGTTAGAGCCTCCATGTAAAGTCTAGACATCGCCAAATAGATGGCGATTTCAACTACTTTTCAAGGAGATATACTAATGCAAGCTGCTGAAACTCACTATTTGGACAACGGTTACACCTTCCATATTCCAGCCGTCTCATATCGTCGTCGTGTCTGCGTGCCGCTTCTGATGGCTATCGCGCCAGGCGGTAAATCGAAAGCGAAGCATATGTTGGTATTCAATGGTTCTTGGGTAACTGAAGCGAAAGCAGAAGGCGCGATTTTCCTCGACGGTGGCTCAATGCCAGCAACTGCTTGTAACTCGTGGAACACATACATCGAACCTAATCAGTCAGTCTCAATTCAGGCGGTTGGTGAAGGTTCTAATGGTGGCTATGTATTGCCAAGCATTACGGTTTTAATCGGACAAGATTAACCTAGCTTTTTCAAAGCAAAGTAATTTACACAAGCCCCTTAAATACGGGGCTTTTTGCATTTCAGCCCCAGCCAACGGACGACACACACGGCACCCTCTTACCGGCAGCGTTTACGGCTGGTGGCTGATCCTTTCCTACAAATAGCACAGCCCGATAGCCGGGAGGTGGAGTCATGAAGATGCCAAACAATCCTCACAACTGGGCAGAGCTCAGCGACATTCTTGTGGCCTGGTGGCGCGGTGACGTGCCGATTGGTGGCGTCGTCATGGCTGTCGTGATGGCCGTTCTTCGGATGGCGTATGCCGGCAGCAGCTGGAAAGAAACCATATTCGAAGGTTTGATGTGTGGCGCCCTGGCGCTAACTACGTACTCGGCCCTGGATTACTTCGACGTACCGAAAGCCTTAACGGTAGGCATCGGTGGATTCATTGGCTTTGTCGGCGTGAAGAAGCTCAGCTCGTTTTTGTCCGGTTACGTGGGTAATCGCTTCGGCGGGGGCAATCAGAATGCAGATAAGTAAAAGCGGCATTGAGCTGATCAAGCGCTTTGAAGGCCTTCGGCTGAAAGCCTATCAGGATTCGGTGGGCGTGTGGACGATCGGTTACGGGTGGACGCAGCCAGTTGACGGTAAGAAAGTCGGCCCCGGCATGCAGATTGTTCAGGCCACTGCCGATCGTTTGCTGAAATGCGGTGTTGTGCAGTATGAGCAGGGAGTTAATCTGCTGGTGAAGGTAAAAATCACCCAGAGCCAATTCGATGCACTTGTGAGCTTTGCGTATAACCTTGGCCTGCGGTCACTGAGCACATCCACACTTCTGAAAAAGCTGAATGCCGGCGACAAGCAAGGCGCTGCCGATGAGTTCGGTAAGTGGGTAAATGCTGGAGGTAAACGGCTTGATGGTCTGGTTGTGCGCCGTGCAGCAGAACGCGAGTTGTTTTTGTCATGAACACCTCATTCAGCTTTCGCACGATGGCGATCGGATTGCTGCTGGTGGCGCTAATTGTCACCGGCAGGCTGGCGTCTTACTTCCACAGCAACGCAGTAAAGGCTGGCGAGCAGGTTAAGCAGCAGGAAAAGACGCTGGTGCAGCAGCAGTCACTGATAACAGCATTACGCAAGAACGCCGCCCGGAATAGCTCGCTAATGGCAGAACAGCAACAAAGAGAACAGCAGCTTCGCCAGCAGGGCGAAACCTATCAGAGGAAATATCGTGAAGCAACCAAGAATGACGAGTGTAGTCGGCGTGTTGCTCCTTCCGCTGTTATTAGCCTCCTGCGCGGAACGGACACCACCGCCGCCGGCGCCGCTCGTGCTGTTTCCCCCTGAATCGGTGTTCACCCCCTGCGAGGTGCCAACATTGCAGGGTGACACATGGGGCGACATTGGCAGCCATGCGCTGGCGCTGCAAACGGCTTTATTAATCTGCGCCGGCCAGGTGGAGACGCTCAACGCCTGGCGGCGAGCTACCACTAGATTAAAGTGATTGAATAACAATTGCGTGGTTATTGAAAATCATTATCATTTGTGAGGGACGACTACTATACATTTTGTCAAAAGGATTTTGTCATGCTCAAGTTTTTAGTAACCATACTAACGGTCTTCTCCCTCAACGCTTGTGTAGCTGAAGGGCCTAAACCGAAGCCTGTATCCAGAGTTAATCCTGTATACCCAATTTATGCTTATGACAATAAGATAGAGGGATATGCAAAAGTAAAATATGACGTTGATAAAGATGGAAAAATTAGTGAGATAAGAATCATAGAGTCAAGCCCTCGGGGTTTGTTCGATAATGCGCTTGTTATGGCGATGTCAAAGTGGCGGTTCGAAAAAAATAAACCATATAAGAACCTGGAGATTACCGTTCGTTTTAAAATGAGCAGCCCAATCTCCCAATGAGTGAGCCCGCTTCGGCGGGTTTTTTTATTGCCCATCACAGAGCATCTATCCAGGTGCTGCGTAATGCGCAAGCAAAGCCACAGGCGACACCCACCGATCACTCAGATCATGGTTGCCCGTGGCTTTTTTTATTCTCGGAGAACGTTATGGCAAAACAGGATTGGGGAGCCATTCAAAAGCTGTTCCTCGCCGAATACGCCAAAACCAAAATCTCCCCGAAAGAATGGTGTGAGGCTAACGGCTACAACTACGCCACCGCACGCCGGCATATAAAAATCCCTGCGCAAGGGAAAGAGAAAAAAGCGCAGAAAAAAATGCGCAGTGCGCAAGATGCGCAAATTCCCGAAAATCCCGCGCCCGTTACGTCTGGCGTTTCAACTGCTGGTGGCGATGAGGAGGGGAAGGGCAAAGAAAGCCCAAGCCTTTTAAAGCCACAGCATGAACAATTTGCGCAGAACATTGCGCAGGGCATGCCACAGAAAGAGGCCGCGATTTGCGCAGGCTACGCGCCGACGAATGCCGAATCGCAAGCCTCAATCCTGATGAGCCGGCCGGATGTAAAAGCCCGCGTGCAGGAACTGCGCAATAACGCTGCGCTGTTGGTTTCGTTCAACGCCGGCCACCTGGCGGAGCTGTCGTATAAATCTGCGCAGTTGGCGCTGGCGAATAAAAAATTTGGTCAGGTCGCGCCGAACGTAAAAAACGCCGCGCAGCTTACCGGCATCGACATGAGCACGAATAAAACCGAGGTGAATGTCGATCTGGCCGGCCTGAGCTACGGCAAGGTTTGCATCGTGACCCCGGCGAACTGCCCGGCGGACGTGTGGGCTGCTCACATGGAAAAGCTGCGCGAGGGAAAGCCGACGGCTCAGTCATAATTAACGGCGCTCTGTACGCATTCAGCAGTGACTGGGCGATAGATATGGTACCTGTTGCTGATAAGACCCTGCCAGCAGTCACGGATTTAAACGCGATAATCGAACATGATGAATACTTCCAGAACGTGACCAGCAACGCCACGTTAGTCCTAAACTACCCATAGGCTGTGGCAGATACGCTAAGGTGTTTCGACCGGAGGTGATGCTGGTACGTGCTGCCAGGTGTATATGCCGTACGACTCGACGGTTGAACACCGGCGCTACGTATTCGGCGATCCGCTGGTATTCTCTGCATGGAAGGCCCATTGATGAATCGTAGCAGGCACTCGTCGGCCTGATAGCATCAATAACCTCGTAGCTTTTTGATGAGGGTGTCGCCGAGCCAACAAATGATACAAAATATGGCTATTGTCGATAAAATGGCAACGACGCGCTGAGTTATCGTGTCGAAGCTAAAGAAAAAATAGATACACAATAAAAATCCAATTCCCCCGATTAACTGATAGAAAAATTCAAAGAAAAAAGAGAGTATGCGGATATGGATGCTGTCTTTTCTCATTTCATTTTTTCCTCAATATTTTTCAGCAATCGATTAAACTCTGCATCACCTTGGTTTTTACGTACAGCCAAAGCTTCTATGAATGGATCAACATAGGGTTGAACTAAAAAGTATATAAAGTCCAAATTTCCGGCACTTCTAAGCTTGTAGTAAACCGCACTATGCATACGTTCGAGACCGATTGATTTGTATATGCTTCGTTCTATCATTCCGCCAGCCATCAGCGTGAAGCTTGTAGCAACGCCAGCACCTCGGGTAATCATGGCTGCACCACCTGCTGATATGATGCTATTCACTATTCTGGATGAAATCAGAGAGGTGGTAAGCATTCTGCCAGCGGATGTGGAGCCTACGGCCCTAAATATTTTGTCTTGCGTCTCTTGTGGGATGTGTGCGGTGAATGCATCGATAATGATTTTAATCGTTCTGATAACTTGATGATAGTTCATTAAACCGGACTTTATTGCCCGCATCATGCGAATGCGTTCGTCTTCCATCTTGCGACGATTGCTTGTGTCAAAAATGCCTAGAGCTAGGTAGCCAAAATCGACAGGCACAGACATTGCGCCGTCAAGCAGCCCCACAACTGTTTCTGGGGAGACAATGACTTTTACTATCCGTTCCACTATCTCTGTGTTGTTCACTTCCATCCCTCGAAATTTTTATGGTTGTAACATAACGGACGTGGGGAGATGTTTCAATGCTTGGCCAGTGTGGCCGCCAGAGCGGAAATCACACTTTTGGCTCTGGCGATTACACCCCAACCCAACCCGACCTCCATCCCCACTCCCCACCCGCACCTATCGCTAATTTAGCCGCACCAAAAGTCATTACGTCATCTATGGCGCTGATAAGCTTCGGCCATTGCTCCCATCAACGGTTTAACGAGAGTGTCATTATGGGAAATATCCCGGCATCAGGCGCTATAAAAGGTAACCCGCAGTGAACGAGCAACTGAGTCAATTAAAGATGATGTTGCCCGGCTATCTCGAGGCGTGGCGTGAGGGGGCCTTACCCCCTGGCTGGGGGCAGGTGGCTAATCCTGAAGTGGTTGCCGCCCTGTTGGCGGAGTGGGAGGCGCTAAGCGAGTTGGCGTCTCGGTTCGAAACCGCCACTGAAGCACCCTCCGAACCGGCCGCGTTTTGGCAGGCGCGCGCCGAGCTGATGGCGCAGCGCAATCGTGAGCTGATGGCTCAACTGGCGACGCCAATCCGTTTGCCCAGCGCACGGGTGGCCTTTTTTGGCTATGTGAAAACGGCCGTGATGGACGCCAGGCAGGTTAAAGCGGCGATTCGCGATGCCGGTTTTATCGTTGCGGGCGGCGCCCCCAACGAGAACACGGCTTAACGCGGTTTCTTCTCAAATTTCTCGGCAAAAAAGAACCGCAGCAATTTATGGATCCACAGCAGGATCGCGCCGACCACCACCAGCGAGACGACGAAATGCGACAGATTTTTAGGCGCGGCATAGCCGTGGGTAAAGGAGACCCCCGCGCCGCTGAGCAGCAGGGTGGCGATCCAGAAGCCGAGCAGCAGGCATAAGGTACGAAACAGTTTAAACATGGTTATCACCAAAAATACGGAAAGCGCCGACCGAACGGAGAGGCTCAGCCGGAGCTTTGATTAATTAAAACCGCTTAGCGCGAACAGGTATTGCCGCCTTTACTGCTATTGTTATTGCAGTTGCTGCCGCTGTTTTTGTTGCCGCCTTTCCCCATGCCGACGTTGCCGCCGCCTTTGCTGCCTTCCTTGAAGCAGCCGCCGTTGAGCGCGCCCACCGCCAGGCCGCCAAGGCCGCCCAGAGAGCCGGTGATCACGCCGTTAACGCAATCCGGCGAGGTGTGCTTGCCGTAGAATCCCTGATTGGATGACCCGCCCCCGTTCTTGTTGCCGCCGTTGTTGTTGACGCGGCCATTGCTGCCGCGGTTGTCGGCAAAGTTACCGGCGCCGGCGATCAGGTGAAAGTGTTTGGTATCGATCTCTTGCATAAAATTCCCTCTTTATCGATTCAGTTAAATTCAGTAAAGCTTGCGCAAGCCAGCTGTTTTTAACAGAAAAAATAGCGGGGGTAATTACCGGTTCGGATAAGAACAGGGGGTTTATTTTGCGATATTTTCCAGTCTGATAGGGCACAGAGGAATGATATTTTGGATGTGTGGATCCGCATCGCTATCCGTTCTCTTGAGCCGGTTAATTTGTTAGCATGGCGCCCCTGGATGACTATTGGTGCAGTACATTGAAAATTAAAGCGTTGTTATTTGTTGCGTTGGCCGCGCTGGCCGGCTGCAGCCAGGAGGGAACCTCGATGAATCAGCCCGCAAACGAGAAAGGCGGCCAAACGGAAGTGTTGCTGGTGAACAGCGCGCTGGTGGACTGCGTGGGCGTCGGCCCGATGAAGTGCATGCAGGTGCGCCGTTCTGCGCAGCAGCCGTGGGAGTTGTTCTATACCGGCATCGAGGGCTTCACTTTCGAACCGGGCTATCAGTATCGATTGAAAGTGCGCGTCACTCCGGTGGAGAACGTGCCGGCCGACGCCTCATCGCTGCGTTACACGCTGATTGAGCAGTTGGAAAAGCACAAGGCGTGACTCTCGACTGGCCGGGTAATCGCAACCCGGCCTGCCATGATTATCCCTTTGCCATCATGACATGTCTCGGCGGCAGGCTTTCCGACTGGTCTGTTCACTGCGCTTGTTTTCGCACTTTCTTAAGTATATTGAGAAAATCAGGTATATTGTCCTTCGGTTTTTAGCTACCAAGAAAAAATTACTATGATTATCAAACCTAAAATTCGTGGTTTTATCTGCACCACCGCTCACCCGGCAGGCTGTGAAGCCAACGTCCGTGAGCAAATCGCCTACGTTAAGTCGCGCGGCGAACTGAAAAACGGGCCTAAAAAGGTGCTGGTCATTGGTGCTTCCACCGGTTACGGTCTGGCCTCGCGCATCAATGCCGCTTTCGGCAGCGGTGCGGCCACCATCGGCGTATTTTTCGAGAAGCCTGGCAGCGAAGGTAAAACCGGTTCCGCCGGTTGGTACAACTCCGCCGGTTTCGACAAGGCAGCTAAAGAAGAAGGCCTGTACGCGAAAAGCATCAACGGCGACGCATTCTCCAACGAGTGCCGTCAGACCGTGATCGATCTGATCAAAAAAGACCTGGGTCAGGTTGACCTGGTGGTCTACTCGCTGGCTTCGCCGGTGCGTAAGATGCCGGAAACCGGCGAAGTGGTGCGTTCCGCACTGAAGCCGATCGGCGAGCCGTACAAATCCGTTGCGCTGGACACCAACAAAGACGTGCTGG
Source organism: Serratia sp. BNK-33-b (assembly GCF_048684565.1). Lineage (NCBI taxonomy): Bacteria > Pseudomonadati > Pseudomonadota > Gammaproteobacteria > Enterobacterales > Yersiniaceae > Serratia > Serratia sp. BNK-33-b. The sequence goes on along the minus strand of NZ_JBLQTZ010000001.1, from coordinate 2,866,010 downwards.
TTGAAGCCGTGGTCGAGCCGGCCAACGAGCAAGAAATCGCCGACACCGTGAAGGTGATGGGCGGCCAGGACTGGCAGCTGTGGATGGACGCGTTGGACGAAGCGGGCGTGCTGGCGGATAACGCGCAGTCGGTCGCTTACTCCTACATCGGTACCGATCTGACCTGGCCAATTTACTGGCACGGCACGCTGGGCAAGGCGAAAGAAGATCTGGATCGCGCGGCGCACGCCATCAACCAGAAGCTGCAGGCCAAAGGCGGCGCGGCTTACGTTGCGGTGCTCAAGTCGGTAGTGACTCAGGCTTCCTCCGCCATTCCGGTGATGCCGCTGTATATCTCCATCGTGTTCAAAATCATGAAGGAACAGGGCATTCACGAAGGCTGCATCGAGCAGATCCAGCGTCTGTTCGCCACCAAGCTGTACAGCGGCGCGGCGCCGGACACCGACGAGAAGCACCGTCTGCGTCTGGATGACTGGGAACTGCGCGACGAAGTGCAGGAAACCTGTCGTGAAATCTGGCAGCAGCTGAACGACAACAACATCAACGAACTGACGGATTACCAGGGCTACAAGGCGGAATTCCTGCGCCTGTTCGGCTTCGGTCTGCAGGGCGTTGACTACGACGCCGATCTGAGCGGCGAAGCCAATTTCGATGTGATCGAGCTGGTCTAAGCGCGTCGTGCGGTCAAACAAGGTCGGGTTAGCCCGGCCTTTTTTATTGCCTGCGAATTATCGGCTGGCTAAGCGAAAATGTTTATTTCGGGTTAACAGAGGAACCGAGTGGTTAACATCGGCGGTCGGAAGGTGAAATAACGGCGGTTATTAAACTAAAGAAAGTCATTTTTTATTTACCCTTGCCGCCGGCTGCGGGTATTTTATTTCCTTTAAGGAGAAAACTATGACATGGCGTTATTGTGCCACGGTATCGTTGTTTTTGTTGAGCGGCTGCGGCGCGATCCAGCCGACGTCGACGTCCCCAGACTGGTCTCAGCCCCAGCCGGCCACGCGGGAACAGCGGCAACGCATCATGGCGGGTGAGTCTGCCTCGTCGGTATTGCAGGAAGGGAATATCGGTATTGGCGGCACGTTAGATGGGTCGAAAATATTCGATCGTTAAACCGCTAAATATATTCAGCCAAATTAATGCGCGCATTCTGCCGATATTGTCGGAGGGTTTACCTTTCCTGCGTTATTCTGCCGTGGCTTGACCATTCATTGCGTTAGCAGACAATTCGTTTTCCTTATAGGGAACCGCCGGTTTATTTCGGCGTAATCAAAGGAGTTGCCCATGACGAAGAACATGGCCGCGATCTTTCTCTTGCTGTTGCCGCCGCTAAGCCAAAGCGCCGGCGCAGCGCGCTACGACAGGCCGTGCGAAGGGGTGTCGCCGGTGCTGTTTCAAAAGCGCCTGAAAGCGCTGGCGCAGGATCTGCGGCAGGAAATAAGCGAGGAAGCGCCGCCGTCGGAGCGCGATGCGGAAGAGCTGGCGCGGTTGGCGGAGTGCGCTATCGAGCCCGGCAAGGCGCCCGTCACCGGCGGGCAGCGCGTCTCCCGTTCAGAGGAAAAGCCGACGGCATCGCCGAACGGTTGCTGAGCCAGCGTGTGCGCAGAGTCAAGCGATGTAATGTAAAAGGAGTCATTGATGAAAAGGATCGTGTTGGCCGGCGTGGCCTTGTGTTGTTCCAGCTTCGCGCAGGCGCGGGTGGATCTGGAATACCATGCGGCGGCGCCGAAGGACAGTAAAGTCACCGAGGAGTACCAGAAAAAGCGCGACGCATTGCGCCACAAGGTGTGGAATGTCGATAACCTGACGCTGGCCAACGAGCAGGCGATTGCACGCGAACAGCAGCGCGAAGCCGCTGAGACCGCCGAGCGGCAGCAGCGGAATCTGGAACAGCAGCAGAAAAAGCAGCGCTGTCTGCGGAGACACTCGAAAGATCCTCACCCCGAGGCGAAGTGTTACAGGCACAACTTCTAACCTTCAACGTCCGGGCGCTTTCTGCGCCCGACGTCGTTTAGGCCGGGCGGCAATGCTCTTTCAGCATGGCGATCGCGTCCGGTTTCAGCTGATACAGATAGACCGGTCGGCCGGTGGCGCCGTACAGAATACGGGTGCCGAGGATGCCGCTCTCCGCCAGATAGATGAGGTACTTGCGGCAGGACACTCGCGAAATGCCAATGGCGTTGGCCAGGTTGTCGGTGGAGAATTCGCTGTCGTGCTGCTGTTCGATCCACTCGCACACCGTGCTCAGGGTGATGCTGGTCAGGCCCTTCGGCAGCTTTTTGCTCTCCTGGCCGCCGGGCTGGCGGCGCAACAGACTGTCGACGTCGGCCTGCGAAAACTCGCGCTGCGCCAAGAGCTGGGACTGTTGCCGATAGTGGCTCAGCGCCTCCTTGAAGCGGCTGAACTGGAACGGCTTGATCAGATAATCCACCACGCCGTAGTGCAGCGCTTTTTGCACCGTGTTCACGTCGCTGGCGGAGGAGATGATGATCACATCGGTCTTCTCGCCGAGTTCGCGCAGACCGGGCAGCAGATCCAGCCCGTTCTCCTGCTGCATGTAGATATCCAGCAACACCAGATCGATGTTGACGCTGGCATCGGCCAGCAGGGCGCGCGCCTGGCTCAGGGTGGCGACCGTCGCCTGGCAGTGAAAACCGCCGACCTGGCTCAGGTAGTATTTGTTCAGCTCCGCCACCATCGGGTCGTCGTCGACAATCAGTACGTTAATCATGGGCTCTGCTCTTGGCCTGATAGGGAAGGTGCACGAAAAATTGGGTCAGCTCGCCCGGTTCGGATTCGAAATCGATGCTGCCGCCCAGTTTCTCCAGATTGCTGCGGATCAGCGCCAGGCCGATGCCGCGTCCCGTTCCCTTGGTGGAAAATCCGTGTTCGAAGATGCGCGCGCCGATCGCCGGATCGATGCCGGGGCCGTCGTCGCTGACGATACAGTGTAATTGATCGTCGTGATGATGGAAGCTCAGGCCGATCTCGTGGCCCTCAACGCCGTCGATGGCGTCGATGGCGTTTTCGATCAGGTTGCCGAGCACGCTGATCAGCACGTGGGTGGTCTCCGCATCGTCGGTTTCCGGCAGCAGGCTGGTTTCCTCAATGGTCAGTTCGATGCCGGCCTCGTGGGCGCGGCTGATCTTGCCGATGAAGAAGCCCGCCACTTCCGGCGAATGGATCTTGCGCAGCAACGCGCCGATCTCTTCCTGGTAGTTGCTGGCGGTGTTGATGATGTAGTTTTCCAACTGCTGATAGGCCTTCATGTGCAGCATGCCGAGTATCACATGCAGCTTGTTCATAAATTCGTGCGACTGCACCCGCAGGGCGTCGGCGTAGTGCGCCATGCCGCTCAGCCGCTGCAGCAGGCGGCTGATCTCGGTCTTGTCGCGGAAGGTGGCGATGGCGCCGGTCACCTGGCCGTTGACGATCACCGGCACGGTATTGGTCAGCAGTTCGCTGCCGTTGAAGCTGATCTGCCGATCGCGCAGCGATTCGCCGCTGGCCAGCACCTCCGCCAGATGCAGCTGCGCCGGCCAATGCTTGCTGGCGGCTTCCAGCAGCAGGTTTTCCACCGGCCCGCTCTGGCGCAGCAGGCGCTTGGCCTCGTCGTTGACGATGGTGATGCGGGATTCATTATCGACCGCGATCACGCCTTCTTTAATCGACTGCAGCATGGCGTTGCGCTGTTCGAACAGGTTGGAGATTTCGTAAGGCTCGAAACCCAGCATGATGCGTTTGAGCGCAGAAACCAGGAAAAAGGTGCCCAGGCTGCCGACCAGGGCGGCGAAGGCGATGGTCCAATAGATGATCCAACGGCTCTCCGCCACCACCCGCTGCACGGTGTCCAGCGCGATGCCGAGCGCCACCACGCCGATTTGTTTTTTCTGATCGTCATACACCGGCACGAACACCCGCAGCGCCGGGGCCAGCGTGCCGCGGTTGATGGCGCTGTTGACGTTGCCTTGCAGCGCGGGCGCCAAATCGTCGCCGATAAAATGCTTGCCGATCAGCCAGGGTTTAGGGTGCGAATAGCGGATGCCCTGCATATCCACCACCACCACGAACAGCAGCTCGTTTTGATGGCGCACCTGCTCGGCGAAGCGCTGAATGGCGCCGCTGTGATCGCGCCGCTGCAAGCCGTCGATCACGGTGTTGGAGAGCGCCAGCGTGTTGGCGACGGCGATGGCTTTTTGCTGCAGCTGATCTTGCCCCTCGCGGCTCATCTGCACGAAAAACAGCGCGAACACCACCAGCAGCACCGAAGCGATGATGGCGGACACCATCAGCGTGATGGAGGTGCTCAGCTTGAGCGGCACCCGTTGTTTTGGCATGGCGGTTCTCCGAATGGCGATATCACGGCGTATTCTAGCGAGGAATGCGGCAAGCTGCAGTTACCGGCAGCAGGTTATAGCATGCTGCCGGGGGAGCGAGGGGTTATTTTAGTTACAAAAGCGGGTTACTGCTGGTGGTAGATCTCCAGCGCCTGTTGGCCGCTGGCGCCCTGATGGATGATCGCCATCAGGGCGCGCACCACCTGCGACGGGTTGCTGTGTTGATAGACGTTGCGGCCATAGACCATGCCGGAGGCGCCCTGCGCCATCAGCGCGGCGGATTTCTCCAGCACCGGGCCCAGCTCACCCTTGCCGCCGCCGCGCACCAGCGTCGGGCAGCGCGCCGCTTCAACCACGCGGTGGAAATCTTCCACCCGATCGGTCGGATCGGCCTTGATGATGTCGGCGCCCAGCTCGCGCGCCAGCCGCACCAGCGGCACGATCTTCTCCACGTCACCCAGCGATCCGTAGGCGGCGCCCTGGCCGGCCGGGGCCATCACCAGCGGTTCGATCATCAGCGGCATGGCGTAGCGGTCGCAGGCGTGGCGCAGGCGGCCGATGTTCTCTATGCACTGGCGGAAAATGCCGGGTTCATCCGGGATCATATACAGGTTGACCACCACCGCGGCGGCGTCCATTTGCAGCGCGGCCAGGATCGGCGCTTCCGGGTTGTGCAACACCGCCCACATCTCACGGTGGCGCGCGGCGTTATAGGCGTTGCCGACGTCGGTGCGCAGCACCAGCGCCGGCTTTTCGCGCTGCGGCGCGCGCTGCAGCAGATCCGCCTGGCCGTAGTTGACCTGAATGGCGTCGGGGCGCGCGGCGATCAGGTTGCCCATCACCCGTTCGATATCTTCCAGGCCGATTAAGAAATCCGGTTCGTTGGCGATGCCGTGATCGATCGCCACGTCCAGGCACTTGCCGTTGTTGAACAGGCGGTTCATCCGCACCTTACTGCTGAGCTGCATGTCAGGTCCTCCTGAGATAGGGATATGTCCATTATTGCCGAGTAAGGATGGTCGGGAAACGCGGAAACCGCAAACTGCGCGCCCGCTCGCAGTTTTTGCCGGCGCACGAAAGGGGAACGCTCGCGGGCGGCTTTCATTTCATTTGTTAGATCCGTGTCATGTTTTTGTTAATAAGCCATTCCAAAACGCATGTTTCGCTTGTTTGGGTTAAAAAGTTTCAATAGTCTAAATTATGAAATAAACATTTAAAAAAGCGCCGAAGACGCGGCTTGCTTCACCAGGGGTTTATTTCAATTGATTGTTTTTAATCTATTTTGAGATATCGATCACCATTTTGTTCACGGCCTTAATACGGCAATAACGCGGTAATTTCGCCGTATCAAAGGGATAACACCGACCGTATTGTTGTTTGAATGTAAAAAATATTTTTCATTAGCTGTCAACCAACAGACCTCTTCATTCTAACGATTAAAGGGTAACGAACATGAAGCTGAAGAAATTGATCGCCGCCTCGGTACTGATGTGCATGCTGCCGGCCAGCGTGTTGGCGAAAGACATCAAGATCGGCGTTTCCATGGCTTACTTCGATGACAACTTCCTCACCATTCTGCGCCAGTCGATGCAAAGCAAAATGAAGGCCGACGGCAACGTCAGTGGCCAGTTCGAAGACGCCAAGGGCGACATCGCGCAGCAAATTCAACAAATCGAAAACTTCGTCAGCCAGGGCGTCGACGCCATCATCCTCAACCCGGTGGATACCCAGGGCGTCAAGCCGATGATCAAACTGGCCGAGAACGCCAAGATCCCGCTGGTGTTCGTCAACCGCAAGCCGGAAGTGACGCTTCCGGCCGGCATGGCCTACGTCGGATCCGACTCCAAGCTGGCCGGCAAACTGCAGATGGAAGCGCTGGCCAAGCTGATGAACGGCAAGGGCAACGTGATGATCCTGATGGGCGAGCTGTCGAGCGAAGCCACGCGCGACCGCACTCGCGGCGTGGAAGAAGTGGCGGCCAACTATCCCGGCATCAAAATAGTCGACAAGCAAACCGCCAAGTTCTTCCGCAAAGAGGCGGTGGACGTCACCACCGACTGGATTTTGTCCGGCCAGCAGATCGACGCCATCGCCTCCAACAACGACGAAATGGCCATCGGCGCTATTTTGGCGCTGAAGCAAGCCAAAAAATCCGGCGTGCTGGTGGCCGGCGTTGACGGCACGCCGGACGCGCTGGAGTTCATCAAGAAGGGCGATCTGGCGCTGAGCGTGTTCCAGGACGCCAAAGGCCAGGGCGAGGGCGCGGTGCAGACCGCCGTTCAACTGGTGAAAGGCGAAAAAGTAGAAAGCAACGTGTTGATCCCTTACCAGCTGATCACTCAGGCCAATTACCAGCAATTCGCCGATAAAAACAAGAAATAAGCCTTGAAGCCCGCCGCGGGCGCCGGTGTGGGGCGAGCGCGGCGGAAAACGTGGGTCAGTGCGGAGGTAAGCGGTATGTACCCTTATGTTCTTGAGGCCGAAGGCATCAGCAAGCAGTTCCCCGGCGTCAAAGCGCTGGATAAGGTCTCGATTAAAATCAAACCCGGCAGCGTGCATGCGCTGATGGGAGAAAACGGCGCGGGCAAATCGACGCTGATGAAATGCCTGATAGGCATCTACCACCCGGATGAAGGCTCGATAAAAATCAAAGGCCGGCCGGTCACCTTCAGCGACACGCTGCAGGCGCTGCATTCGGGCATTTCCATGATCCACCAGGAGCTGAACCTGGTGCCTTACATGACGGTGGCGGAAAACATCTGGCTGGGGCGCGAGCCGGCGCGGTTGGGGTTCGTCAACCACGAACAGCTGAACGAGAACACCCGCGAGCTGCTGGCGCGGCTGAACATCAAACTGCAGCCGGACACGCTGGTGGGTGATCTGAGCATCGCCAACCAGCAGATGGTGGAGATCGCCAAGGCGGTGTCCTACAACGCCGACGTCTTGATCATGGACGAACCGACCTCGGCGCTGACCGAAGGTGAAGTGGTGCATCTGTTCGCCATCATCCGCGAACTGCGCGAGCAGGGCAAAGGCATCATCTATATCAGCCACAAGATGGACGAGATCTTCGCCATCACCGACGAAGTGAGCATCTTCCGCGACGGCACCTTCATCGCCTGCGACAAAACCGAAAACCTGACCAAACAGTCGCTGATCACCATGATGGTGGGGCGCGAACTGACGCAGATGTTCCCCAAATTCAACAACAATATCGGCGAGGAAGTGCTGCGGGTGGCGGGGCTGCGCCGCAGCGGCTGGTTCCATGACGTGTCGTTCAGCGTCAAGCGCGGCGAGATCCTCGGCGTCGCCGGGCTGGTGGGCGCCGGGCGCAGCGAAGTGATGGAAAGCCTGTTCGGCATGCACCCGGCGGACGGCGGCGAGATCTTTATCGAAGGCCAGGCGGTGAAGGTCGATTCCCCGGCGAAGGCGATCGAGAGCGGGCTGGCGTTTCTCACCGAAGACCGCAAGAAATCCGGCCTGTTTCTGGTGCTGTCGGTGGTCGAGAACATGAGCATCGTCAACCTGTCGGAATACATCGGCAAGAACGGTTTCGTCAGCCACGTGCAGATGGCCAAAGACTGCATGGATCAGATCAAAAAACTCAACATCAAAACGCCGACCATGGATCAGATCATCAATAACCTCAGCGGCGGCAACCAACAGAAGGTGCTGATCGCGCGCTGGCTGCTGGCGCAGCCGAAAATTCTGATCCTCGACGAACCGACGCGCGGCATCGACGTGGGGGCGAAAGCGGAAATCTACCGCCTGATCAGCGAGCTGGCCAACCGCGGCGTCGCCATCATTTTGGTCTCCTCCGAGCTGCCGGAGATCCTCGGCATGAGCGACCGGGTGATGGTGATGCACGGCGGCCGCATCACCGGCATTTTGGACAAAGACGACGCGGACCAGGAGAAGATCCTGGCGCTGGCCTCAGAATAACGAAGGGTGAACATCATGAGTAACGTAAAGATTGAGAAGCCGCTCTCCGCCGATTCAACGGGCAAGGGAACGCTGTTCTCCGGGCTGAGCGGCAAAATGCCGAAGGATACCGGCATCTTCATCGTGATGATCGGCATCGCGCTGATCTTCGAAATCCTCGGCTGGTACATGCGCGATCAGTCGTTCCTGCTGAACCCGAACCGCCTGCTGCTGATCGTGCTGCAGGTGGCGATCATCGGCATTATCGCGGTGGGCGTCACCCAGGTGATCATCACCACCGGCATCGATCTCTCCTCCGGTTCGCTGATTGCGCTGACCGCGGTGGTGGCGGCCAGCCTGGCGCAGACCTCGGACAGCATTTCGCCGATGTACCCGGGGCTGCTCGATCTGCCGGCGGCGATCCCGATCGGCGCGGGGATTGGGGTGGGCATTGTCTGCGGCTTTATCAACGGCTTCCTGATCACCCGCACCGGCATTCCGCCGTTCATCGCCACGCTGGGGATGATGGTATCGGCGCGCGGTCTGGCGCAGTACTACACCAAGGGCAACCCGGTCAGCTTCCTGTCGGACGGCTTCACGTCAATCGGCCAGGGCGCGATGCCGGTGATCATCTTCCTGGTGATTGCGGTGATCTTCCATATCGCGCTCAAACACACCCGCTACGGCAAATACATCTACGCCATCGGCGGCAACATGACCTCGGCGCGGGTGTCCGGCATCAACGTCAACAAATATCTGGTGACGGTTTACACCATCGCCGGCGGGTTGGCGGGACTGGCGGGCGTGGTGCTGGCGGCGCGCGTCAGCAGCGGCCAGTCGAGCATGGGGATGTCGTACGAGCTGGACGCCATCGCCGCGGCGGTGATCGGCGGCAGCAGCCTGATGGGCGGCGTCGGGCGCATCACCGGCACGCTGATCGGCGCGGTGATCCTCGGCCTTATCAAAAGCGGTTTCACCTTTATCGGCGTCGATTCTTACATTCAGGACATCATCAAAGGCGTGATTATCGTCGCCGCCGTGTCGATCGACATGCGTCGCAACCGCAAAAAACACTGATTGCCGTGAATTGCCGCCGGCGCCAAGGTTGGCCGGCGGTGTTTTTTTACCGGGGGGCACATCATGAATTACCTGAAAGGGCTGTGGCTGGCGGTGGCGCTGTGTGCGTCCACCCCGGCATTGGCGCAAACCATCGGCGTATCGATGGCCTATTTCGACCAGAACTTCCTCACCATTATCCGCCAGGCGATCGACAAGGAGGCCAAGGCGCGCGGCATTACCGTGCAGTTCGAGGACGCGCGCGGCGACGTCGGCCGCCAGACCGATCAGGTGCAGAGTTTTATCAGCGCCGGGGTGGACGCGATTATCGTCGATCCGGTCAACTCGGCCAGCACGCCGGTAATGACCAAAATGGTGCAGGCCGCCGGCGTGCCGCTGGTGTACGTGAACCGCACGCCGGGCGACGCCAAACTGCCGCAGGGCGTGGTGTTCGTCGGCTCCGACGAGCGGGAATCCGGCACGCTGCAGATGGAAGAGTTGGCGCGGCTGGCCAACTATCAGGGCAACGTGGCGGTGATGATCGGCAACCTGACCGACGCCGGCGCGCTGCAGCGCACCAAAGACGTGGAGCAGGTGGTGGCCAGGTACCCGAAAATGAAGGTGGTGCAGAAGCAGAGCGCCAACTATTCACGCAGTGAAGGCATGGATCTGATGATGAACTTGCTGACCAACGGCGAAGCGATCGACATCGTCGCCGCCAACAACGACGAGATGGCGATCGGCGCGATCATGGCGCTGCAGCAGGCGGGCAAGGCGGACAAGAAAGTGCTGATCGGCGGCATCGACGCCACGCCGGACGGCCTCAAGGCGCTGGCCTCCGGCAAGATGCAGGTCACGGTGTTCCAGGACGCGGTCGGCCAGGGCAAGGCCTCGGTCGATGTGGCGCAGCGCATGATCAACGGTGAAAAGCTCGAGCCGTATTACTGGATCCCGTTCGAGCTGGTGACGCCGGCCACGATGCAGAAGTATGCGGCCAGGCCGTGAGTTAACCGTCAGATTCGCGTTGCCGGGGCGCTGCTTGCAGCGCCTTTTTTATTGGCGTCAGTTACATGTCCGCTTGCGGCCAGCGCGGCGCGGGATCTTGCCTCACACTGAGGATCTTTAAACCGCGTGAGGATGAGCGATGAATGCATTAAACGGCAAGGTGGCGGTGATCGGCGGCGCCAGTTCGGGGATCGGCAAAGCGGCGGCGCTGCTGTTCGCCCGGCAGGGGGCGGTGCTGGTGTTGGGCGCCCGGCGCGCGCCGCTGTTGGCCGAGTTGGTGGAGGACATTCGGCGCGAGGGCGGCCGAGCATTGGCGGTGGTGGGTGACGTGCGCGACGAAGCCTTCGCCGAACGGCTGACGGCGACGGCGGTCGACGAATTCGGCGGGCTGGATATCGCCTTCAACAACGCCGGCACCTTGGGGCCGCTGGGGCCGTCGCTGGCGCTCAGCGCGTCAGAATGGCGCGAGGTGCTGGAAACCAACCTGTCCAGCGCCTATTACGGCGCCAGGCATCAAATTCCCGCCATGCTGGCGCGCGGCGCGGGCTCGGTGATCTTCACCTCCACGTTCGTCGGCCACACCGCGGCGTTTCCCGGCACGGCAGCCTATGCGGCCGGCAAATCGGGGCTGATCGGCCTGACGCAGGCGCTGGCGGTGGAGTTTGGCGGGCGCGGCATTCGGGTGAACGCGCTGCTGCCGGGGGGCACCGACACGGCGATGGGCCGGCAGATGAGCAATACCCCGGAGGCGCTGGCGCAGGTGGCCGATCTGCACGCGCTGAAGCGGCTGGCGATGCCGGAGGAGATCGCGCAGGCGGCGCTGTATCTGGCGTCTGACGCTTCCTCATTCGTCACCGGCACCGCGATGCTGGTGGACGGCGGCGTGTCCATTCAGCGCGGCTGAGGTTGGCATGGCCCGTGGCCGGGCGTCACGGGCATGCGGGAAAAGGATCACCAGCCTTTGACGGCGTCACCTTTGTAGATGTCGGCGGCGCTGGCCGCCACTTCGTCGGTCTGGTAGGCCTTGACCAGATCCTTCACTTTCTCGCTGTCTTTGTTGTCGATGCGGCTGGCGAAGATGTTGACGTAAGGCGAGTTTTTGTCTTCGACAAACAGCCCGTCCTTGGCTGGCGACAGGCCAATCTGGCTGGAATAGTTGGTGTTGATGATCGCCAGCGTCACCTGTTGGTCGTCCAGCGCGCGCGGCAGTTGCGGCGCTTCAATCTCGACGATCTTCAGCTTTTTCGGGTTGCTGACGATATCCAGCGCGGTCGGCAGCAGGCCGACGCCGTCTTTCAGGGTAATCAGCCCCTGTTTTTGCAACAGCAGCAGCGAACGGCCCAGGTTGGTCGGATCGTTAGGCACCGCCACCTGCGCGCCGTCCGGCAACTGGCTGAGTGCGGTTATCTTCTTCGAATACCCGGCGATCGGGTAGACGAAGGTATTGCCCACCGCCGCCAGCTTGTAGCCACGCTCCTGCATCTGCTTGTCCAGGTAAGGCTTGTGCTGGAAGGCGTTGACGTCCAGATCGCCATTGTTCAGCGCTTCGTTCGGCAGCACGTAATCGTTGAAGGTCACCACCTCCACGTCCAGATCGTATTTTTGCTTGGCGACCTTCTGCACTACCGCCCACAGCGACTGATCGATGCCGGCGCTGATGCCGACCTTGATGTGGTGCTCGTCCTGTGCGGTCGGGCCGCAGGCGGTCAGCAGCAGCGTGCCGGCGGCGGCCAGCGCCAACGTGAGGTTTTTCAGCGTAAATGTCATTTTCCCAGGGTCCTTGTCAACATTGCCTGCTAATTTTGGCGGGCAGAATAGTGGCAGTGACTGTAGGTAATCGCTGGGCTAAAACAAAATACTGATTCACTATGACTCATAGCGATTAGCTATGAGCGGCCGCTGCCCGGCGCGGTGCGGATTGTTTTGACGGCGAATCGGCGGGCTTATTATGATAGCCGTTGGCCCGTAAGGGCAGACTGGGTACTGAAACGAAGGAATAGACAATGCGATTGAACACTTGGAGCAAGGCGCTGCTGCCGCTGGTGGTGTTGGCCTGCGTCTCGGCGACTCAGGTTCGGGCGGCGGAGAGCGATACCGGACCGATCCCTAAACAGCTGCTGGGCAACTGGCGCGTCAGCAAAATTGTGCCGACTCAAACCACCGGCTGCTGGGATCAGCAACAGGCGCAGAGCCTGATCGGCGGCAAAATCAGCTATAAGGCGGATGCGTTCAGCTGGAACGACACGGCGCTGAAAAGCGAAGGGGCGACCGTCAGCACCGTAGAAGCGCAGGAGTTTGTCGAGGACAATGCCGGCAGCAGCTCCTATATCGATTTCCCGATGCTGGGCATCAGCACGCCGTCGGTCGAGCGTGTGGCCATTCAGCACGCGGATACCGTCATCAAAGGCATCACCGATCAGGGCACTGATGGGGTGCCCGGCGATAACGTGCTGGTGAAAGACGCCAACACGCTGATCCTGTCGTTGTGCAACGTCTGGTTTGAGGCGCAGCGCGAGAAATAATTTCTGCCTTCAGCCCCGGCAACGGGGCTTTCCCACCGCATCACCTCCCGCCATGAGCGCCATTTCTGAACTAAAATTAATCATAACGATATGACCCCGGCGTGATATCGGAGCCTCGGCTCAACCGAGTCCATGACAGGAGGCGCTATGTGTTACCACCATATTGTCATCGCCACCGATCTGAGCGATGACGGCAAACGGCTGGTCGAAAAGGGGGCGTTGCTGGCGGAGGCGCTGCAGGCCAAACTCTCGCTGATCTATGTGGACGTCCACTACGACACCTACCACGCGGCGATCGGCTTTTCGGAACGCAGCTATGACGGCGTGCCGTTCGAAGAGAAGATCCGCAAAGAGCTGGAACCCACCACGCAAAACGTCAATTACCCGATCGCGGAAGTGATTATCGGGCGCGGCGGCTTCGTTGACGAACTGCGCACGGCGGTCGTGGACAAGAACATCGATCTGTTGGTGTTCGGCCATCACCACGATCTGTGGAGCAACCTGTTTTCCTCTACCCGCAACGCCATCAACCAACTGAATATCGACGTGCTGGTGATCCCGATCCGTTCATAAGCGCGATCATGCCTCGTCCATTCACTCCGCGCTGCGGCGCGGAGTCTCTTTTGCAGCAAAAAATGCCGTGCTCGGTTGCATAATACATAAGTGAATACTAATGTGTTTATATGAACGAAAATGACATCTTCAAGGCGTTGGCCGATCCGACCCGCCGCCGCATCTTCGACAAACTCGCTGTCGCCAGCATGAACGCCAGTGCGTTGCGCGAAGGGCTGCCCATCAGCCAGTCGGCGATGTCACAACACCTGGCGGTGCTGCGTAACGCCGGACTGGTACGCGAGACGAAGCAGGGGCGCTGCGTCAATTACCAGGTCGACCCGGAAGGGCTGGCGCAGATCGCCCAGTGGCTGGCGAAGTACCGCGCCTACTGGCCGGCGCGCATCGACGCGCTGCAAACCTTGCTGAAGGACATGGATCAATGAACAAACAGGCTGAGCGGCCGCCGCGCGACCGGCTGGTGTTGGAGTATGCGATCGAGGCGCCGCCGGAAAAAGTGTGGCGCGCGCTCAGCGTTCCCGAATTGCGCGAGCAATGGCTGCCGACGGGGGATTTGGCGCAGGCTGAACCGTTGGCCGCCACGCCGGGCGAGGCGGTGAGCTATCGCCTGCGCGACGACCAACCGCCGTTTCTCGAAAGCGTCGTCACCCTGCAGATCGTGCCGGACGCCGGCGGCGGCAGCCTGCTGCGGATTATCCACCAGCTCGACGCCGCCAACGATGGCCCGCCGACGGTGATGCGCGCCGCCTGACGCGTTAAACACATTTCTCTTTGTTGCCAACCCAGGAGTTCACCGATGCGTGAGAAGATGATGCTCGTCCCGATGGTGGTGGAACAGACCAGCCGGGGAGAACGTTCCTTTGATATTTATTCGCGCCTGCTGCGCGATCGGATCGTGTTCCTTAACGGCGAAGTCAACGACGACGTGGCCGAAATGCTGTGTGCCCAGTTGCTGTTTCTGGAGGCGGAAAACCCGGAAAAACCGATCCACCTGTACATCAACTCGCCGGGCGGGGCGATCACCAGCGGGCTGGCGATTTACGACACCATGCAGTATATCCGCGCGCCGGTGCATACGCTGTGCATGGGCACCGCGCGTTCGATGGGGTCGTTCCTGTTGATGGCCGGCGAACCGGGGCACCGCATGGCGCTGCCTAATGCCAGCCTGCACGTGCACCAGCCGCTGGGCGGCTTTCAGGGGCAGGCCTCCGACATCTTGATCCACGCCGAAGAGATGAAGCGCACCAAAGACCGGGTGATTCGGTTGTATGCCCAACATTGCGGCCTAAGTTATGAAGAGGTGGAGCGGGTGTTGGATCGCGATCGCTTCATGACCGCCGACGAAGCGGCGGTCTGGGGGTTGATCGATCGGGTATTGCGGGCGCGGTAAAGGGCTCAGGAGTGCGAGGCGGATTGTTGCGTTTGCCAAACCCGTTCAAGTCCGAATTCGACCATCGCAAAATAGAGACTGAAATAGCGTTCCGCCATGATGAAGAACGAACTGTTGAGTTCGATTACCACATTATTGGTGGTGGTCAGCAGGCCGGATTTTTCCGCCGCCTGCAGAATGCGGTTCACGTGCGCGCGTGAGACGGAGCAGGACTTGGCGATTTTGGCCGAGGAGAGCAGCAGAAAAGGGGCGTCCTGTCGGATGCTTTCGATAAACAGCATCAACAGCACCATGTGGCCGGCATCTTTGCTGATAAACAGCCCTGACTGTTGCACCAGGTCGATCAGGTAGATCTCCTTGAGCATCAGTTGCCCGTAGGCGGCGAAAAAGGTGGACAGAAAGCCGGGCGCCGCCAGCAGCGTCGCGATGGGCATCTGTGGCGCCAGCGCCTGATAAGGCCGCGCCATTGAGGCGATCAGCGCCTGGGTTTCCGCCAGCGCGTGCGGCGTAGGCTTATAGCGTAACTGGCGTTTGTCATGCTCACAGGGTTTGACCTCCAACCGGCGCCCGACCCGCAAAAAAAACAGAAAGGAGTCCAGGGAGTTCTCGCTGATCAAATTTTTCCCTTTAAAAAAGGCTTTGATGTCTTTCAGCCCGGCGGCGGGCTGATGGTAATAAATGGACAGGATGGTGGAACAAATGATGAACCGGCTGTTCCTGAAGATGATTTTGTAAAACAGCGGATGTTTCTTGTAGGTCTCTTTCAATAACTCCCCGTGTTTGACGATGGCGGCGTGAAACGCCGGTGACTGCCTGATGATGTTGGCCTGTTTCTCCAGGTGAAACTGTAGCTGGAATCTGCTTAGACTCATTTTCCCTATTTCCTGTACTTAAAAAATGTGCTGCTTTTTATCGTTATGGGTTTGCTGTGTATGACTTGACGATCTGTTGGCCCTGGTCGTTGATGAGGGTGGCCTGAACGGTGATCTGAGAGGGAAGTTCCGACGCTGCAACGTTGTCCAGGTGATAATCTCGCGTGCTGAATGGCGCGGTCATCATGTCGCTTTCTTGCCGCACCGGGGCATCGCGCCTGTCGGTTTGCACGGTGATGCGAGCGAACGAGAGATAAAACGCCGACCGGTTGTGACAGCGCAGCAGATAGCCGCCCGGTGATTTTTGCAGCGTGAACGAAACGACCTTGGCCGCGTTGTCGGCGTTTCCCTTCAGCGCGCTGGGGCGGTAGAAGATTTTCATCTGCGTGTTCATCGCCAGCGTCACGCGCGACGCCAGCGGCGGCGTGGCCGGCCGGCTGGGCGGGATCTCATACAGGTTAAGCCAGAACACCGACTCCCTGTCGGCGGGCAGGCTCGCGCCGGCAAACAGGATCCGCAGCCCTTTCAGCGCCGAAGGCTGCAGGGCGAATACGCTCGGCAGGGTGACAAACGGCGCGCGGGACAGTTCGGGGGCGGCGTTGACGTCACCGTTATCGACCCAGGTTTGCGCCACGATCGGATAGCCGTTGGTGTTGAGCAGCATCAGGGTTTTTTCCGTCTCGCCCTCGTGAAAGATCACCCGCGTGGCGGAGGCGATGATGCCCGCCTGCGCGCCGATGGAAGCCAGCGCCAGCAGCAGGGCGCATCCCATAATCAGGCATTTCTTTCTCATCATTGCACCTTAACCCAGACGTAGGCCCTGGCGTCCACCTTGCCGGCGGTGACGGTTTGGCCAGGCAGCCGGGCGAGCGTGGCGGTGAGCTGGGTGGTGTAGTGGGTAAACCCCGCCGCGGTGCTGCCGCCGCCGCTGGCGCCGTTGAGCACCGGATACCAGCCGGCGTCGTTGCCCTGCGGGCATTGCCCGGCGCTGCAGCGCGCCCAGCCGACAAAGTTCATCGGCGCGCCGTTGCCGGCGTTGGCGAGCGCGATGCCCACGCCGGTAGCGACGCTGCTGTCGGTGCCGTAGCCGCTGGAGAGCAGGTAACTCACGCCGCCGTTGGCGCTGACCAACCCGAGTCGCTGCGCCGCGACATAGCTTTCATACGGCACCTGCAGGCCGAGGGCGGTATTGTTGCTGCTGACGCCGGACACGGCGGCGTTGTCACATTCGATATTGAGGGTGAACTGCGCCTGTGAGGTTTGCCCGGCGGTCAACTGGCTGACGGAGAGGGTCGGCAGGATCACCAGCGGCGTGACGTTGCGCGCCACGCAGGTGGCGGTATAGGTCAGCGAAGAGATCGGTGCGGTGCCCATGCCCATCGCATTCCAGCGCCCGGTGCCCCAGGTGGCGTAGTTGGTGGCGGAATCGCTGCCGATAGGATCCGAGGCGATGCCGGGCCCCTGAAAGGTGACATAGCCGTTCGGCTGCGTGCAGGTATAGTTCGAATTGCCGGTGGTCGACGCCATGCCCACCAGCGGGTTGCCGGCGCTGTAGCCGCAGTAGTTGCTGGCGCCCGCGCCCGGCAGCGAGCTGATGCGGATCAGATCGGCGCGGATGGCGCTGAAGTCTTTCACCCGGATCTGGATTTTGTTGCCCACGGTGGCGTAGCGGGTAATCGGCGCCGACTGCCAGTAACGGGTAAAAACCTTGCCGGAATCCAGGTGGGTCAAACGGATGCCGACGTAAGGGAAGTAGGTGGCGTAATAGTTGGGGTTGCCGTCCCTGGCGCCCAGATCGTAATAGCCGCCGACGCGATCGTCGCCGTTGGTGGCGAAGACTTCATAAATTTGCCCGACATCGCCGGCATCGCATTCATACAGCACCTTATTGGGATCGGGATAGCGGGTGCCGGAGGTCAGATCGAACACGCTGGTGCCGAGCGGCGTGCCGACGGGCTGCAGATAGGTGCTGGTCAGGTTGACCCGACCCAGCGCCGTGCCCACCCCGCAAGGATCGCAGCCGGAGTCGATCCAGGGGGCGACCCGCGTGCATTGCGCCAGCGCCGCGGGCGCGCCGAACAGCGACAGGGCGAACAGCACCGGGGCGGCGACCAGATAAGAAATGCGTTTCATCGTCTCTCCTGAGATAAGTTAAACGGGCTAGCGGCACGGGGCGCTGAGCCGTTGGATCGGGCTGTCTTCCGCGACGGGCAGGCGGTAATGCAGCGTGCACTGCTGACCGGGCGCGTCGCCCCAGTTCAGCGTCAGCACACCGGCATTCCGGTCGCTGCGCAGATACACCTGATTGGCCTGGCCGACCATGCCCACGCTGTTCCCCGCCTTATCCAATACGTTGGCGCCCATCGGGATCGGCGCGTTATCGGGCCGCTGCGCGGTGATCAGCAGCGCCTGGCCGCGCACGGTGTTGAAGCGCAGGCGCACCGTGGCGCCGGCGTACGGCGCGACGCGCCGCTGGCCGTCTTCCAGTTCCGCTTTGTCATTCATGCCCTCGGGGTTCAGCGCGACGGTGTTGTAGTGATAGGGCACCAGCGCCGGCGCCAGCGCATAGCCGAAGCGATCGACACGCGCGCCTTGGCCGTCCATCACCTGCGCGCCGTTGGCGCCGGGCGCCTCGATCAGGGCGAAGGTGTCACCGACATACGGCCCTAATGTCACGCCGCCGCGGTGCGCCACCACCGCGCCCTGCAGCGACAGGGAGCCTTGTCGGTACTGGCGCGCGGTGGAGAACGAGCCGGTGACGTTGGCGTAAGGCAGGCGGGTTTGCAGGTTGCCGCCCCAGATGCTTTGTTGGCGATCGTCGTCGGTGGTGAAGTTCAGGCCGTAACTGACCGGCTGTTCGTCGCCGACGCTGCCCGACAGCGCAGCCTGATAGTTGCCGCCCTGACCCTGGCTGTGGTTGGCCAGCAGCGAGACGCTGGGGGCGGATGATGAACGCCCGAGCGGGAAGCTCAGCGACAGGGCGGTGACGGTCTGCGCGTTCTGCGCCAGCGGCGCGCTGTAGACGTTATCCAGCGGCCCGTAGCCGCGGTAGTCGCCGTTGCTGTAGCCCAGGCTGCGGGTGCGGGTGACGGAGAGGTTAAGCGCCACGCCGTTGCCGAAGGTTTTCCCCCAGCCCAGCTGGAGCTGATTGTCGCGGCCGCGCTGATCGCGGTAGTCCTGAGTCGAGCCGGACATCGTCAGGCTGCCGAACGCGCCCATGCCCTGATTGACGGCCACCTCGAAACGCGAACGCTGGCGGTAGGAGTCGGACTGCCAGTTTTGGCCGGTAACGGCGGCGCGCCGCACGCCGAGCACGTCGCTGAGATCGCGAAAGCCTTCGGTAGAGTAGCGGTAGCCGGCGATGGATAAGGTGGTGTCCGTCGGGCTGAAGGTTCGGCTGTAAGAGAGATGCAGCATCCAGCCGGAGGCGCCGCCGTCCGGCAGGCTGGCGTGGGAATAGGTGGTGTCCATGCCGAAGGCGCCCAGTTCGTTGCTGTACACGCCGCCCAGCATCATCGCCTGATAGCCGTCCGCCAGCTGATTGCCGAGGTTGAAGGTCAGGGCGTTGGTCAGGCCGTGCTGCCAGGTCACTTCGCTGAACAGATCGTTGTCGCCGACGTAGCGGGAACGGCCGACGATGGCGGAGTAGCGCGACTGGCCGGGGCGAATGGATTCCGGCACCGCGGCGAACGGCACGGTGAAGGTGCTGACGCTGCCGTCGGCTTCGGTCACCACTACGGTCAGATCGCCGGCGTAGTTGGTGGCGTACAGATCGTTGATGGCGAACGGCCCCGGCGCTACGGTGGTTTCGTACAGCGTGCTTTTGCCCTGCAGCACCGTCACGCGCGCGTTGCTTTTCGCCACGCCGCGCACCACCGGTGCATAGCCGCGCTGTGAATCCGGCAGCATGCGATCGTCCGAACTGAGCTGAATGCCGCGAAAGCCCAGGCCAGAGAAGAAGTGCCCGTCGGTAAAGCCTTCGCCCAACAGCATTTCGCTGCGCCAGGGCAGGATTGCGCGCTGCACGTAGCGGCGGCTGGTGTCCAGGTGACCGCCGAACTCCCGATCGTAGCGGTAGCTGGACTGCTGACGGTAGCGCCATAGCCCGAGGTTGAACCCGCCGTTCAGGTTGGCGTAGGTCGAATCGAGGTCGCGGGTTTGCCCCTGCTGGTAGCTGACGTGGTACTGGTTGAGGTTGTAATTGACGAAGGCCATCGATTCGCCGCTGTCCAGGCTGGCGGGGTTGACGCTGCCGCGCGGCTGGCCGTTCAACAGCGCCTGCGGAATGCTCAGATCCAGCCGTAGCCGCGAGATATCGGCGTTCACCGCGATGTCTTTGAGATCCCGGCCGGGCAGCAGGCATTCCGCCTCGGCCGCCGGCGGATTCTTCAGCCCGAAGCGTGTCAGCTGCGGCCGATCGAAACAGGGCAGCACCTGCTTGTCTGCGCGCACGAAGCGAATTTGGTCGCGCTCGAGAAACTGGCCGTTGATGTACAGATCGATCTGATAGCTGCCGGGGGCGACGGCGTCCTGTTGGTTGAACTGGCTCAGGGCGCTGTTGCTCAGCACGCTGCCGCGCAGCAGCGCGGGATCGAAGGTATAGCCGTCGGCGGCGGCGCAGCCCAGCGGCAGCGCCAGCAGCGCGCAGCACCAGCGCGCGGGCAGCGGCGTCGCCTTGCGGACATCGAACATGAAAACCTCCCTGTCTGGTTTCAGCGCGCGACGTTAAGGGTGCGCGTGATTTCCACCCCATAGTCATTGATGACGCGCAGCGTGACCTGCCGCACCTCCCCGTTCACCGGCCAACTGGCCTGTGAAAACGGCGGGATCAGATCCGCCTGCGGGATCACGGTGCGTTTCGCGCCGCTCAGGATCGCGGCCTGGCTGACGTTGGCGTAGTAGCCGGTCGGGTTGTCGACGCGCAGCGCGTTGCCGACCTGGCGCAGGCTAAGGCGATCGATGACGTGGTTGGCGTCGCCGGCCAGCCCGGCGGGGCGATAGAACACCTTCAGTCGATTGGTGACCACCAGCAGCAGTTTGTTCTTGTCGCTGTCCGTCTGACGCACGGCGGGCACCTGCAGGAAGTTGAGGTAGAACAGCGATTCGCGATCGCGCGCCAGCGGCTGGCCGACGAACGACAGCCGCACCATTTGCCCGCTGTGCGGATTCATGCGGAAGATTTGCGGCGAGGCGACAAAGGGCGCATCGGCGTTTTCCGGCGTTGACTGCGGGTTATTGATGTCGAGCCAGATCTGCATCAGCGCCGGGGTGCCGTCGTCATTGGTGAACTGCAGCGTTTTTTCCCGCGCCTCGGCGGGGTAGATCACGCGGTTGCCGAGCAGCGTTACGCTGGCCAAGGCGTGGGTGGCGGCAAAACTCATCAGGCAAAGCGACAGGGCGGCCCATCGGCGGGCGGAGCGGGTTATCTGCGGCATAAACGTGAACCGATAAAGGGAGCGAGTCATTCAGCGCCGCCCGCTAAGGAACGGCGCTGGCATCAACAGGTATGGCGCCTGACGCCGGCTTATTTGTAGCTAATGGCGAACTGGGCGGTGGCGATCACCGAACCGGCCGCCACGCCGGTGTCTTCCGCGTAGTAGCGGGCCACCAGATTCTGTGAGGTGGAGGTGGCGTCCTTCGCCAGCGTCATCGCGGAGGTGGTGACGGTCGAACCGCTGGCGAATGACAGCGGCGTGGTGGCGTCGCTGTCCAGCAGTTGAATGGACACCTTGGCCGCATCGCCCGCGTTGCCCAGGTTGCCGTTGGTAGTCGGGTTGTTGCCCGCCAGCACGGTTTTGATCGCCGTATCGCTGGTCGCCGCGGCGCAGCCCGTCACGTTAACGGTAAAGGTGGTGTCGCCGGCGGTGGCGCCTTTGGCGGCGAGTTTGCTGGCGGCGACGGTCGGCAGCAACACGACCGGGTTGGATTGGTTGCCGTTAATATTCACCGAACAGGTTTGCGTGCTGACTTCGCCTTTGAATTGCACGGTATTGGATGAGGCGGCCGCACAGGCGCCGGTGAGAGCCAGCATGGATAATGCGACTAATTTAACATTCATGTGAAATGCCCTTTAATTAACTTTAGAGAAAAGCTTTCCTGACAGTAATAAATTACTGACGTGCGTTTGTTGATTAATCATGTTGCGCAATTGTTTTTTAAACGCGTCGGCAAACATGGATTTTCATCCTAACAAACTAAGAATTTTCCCTATAGGTGTTTTCCGCATGGTAATAAGGTGGTGGTGTGGGTTGTTACATTTATTTTCATTTTCCCTTATGTCATACAAAATGGAAAATAGATCTATATCATTGTGTTGCGTTTTTATTGGGTTGTCAGTTTTTGCTTATGAAATAATTTGAAACATTCATGCCTTTTTTGCGTATTAATCAACGTGCTGACTGCTGCGTGATTATTTGAAAAACATGTTATCAAGATGTTTTATATCGGTGTGCTTTGCAAGCGAATTACCCCAAAAAAGAACAGCGACAAGCTGCCTAAGGTGTGGAAGCATGTTTTCATGCTGATAAGGAGAATTAAAGTGAGAGTGATTTATATCGACGGTTCGTCGTTGTGCCGGTTAGGTATGAAAACATTATTGGGGGGTGGGGTGATAACCTTATCTGCGCCTAATATTAACATCGTTAAAAATATAAGCCCGGCGCCTGATTTAATTATCATGGATTTTCCCCATGAAATCTATCGGTTCGAAGCCTATTTGAGGTTTGTTGACCTTTGCCGCGCTGAATATAAAGACGTCCGGATACTGTTCTTCGTCGATAAGACTTCGCCGCTGATCCTGGCATTTATCGCGGCGGCGCGGCCGGATGCGATTTTGCACAAACGGGAAGCGCTGCAGGTGGTGCGGGAAACCTGCGCGGCGCTAGTCCGCCGTGAAGCGGCGGGCGAACGGCGCGTGGTGAACCGGCATCGGGCGGCGGCGATCACGCCTGGCGAGGCGGCGGTACTGTGTGAAACCGCCCGCACCGAAGATATCCGCCAGACCGCGCGGCGGCTGAATTTGCACCCGAAAACCGTTTATTCGCACCTCAACAATGCCGGCAAGAAGTTCGGCATCCGTAATCGGGTGGAACTGCTGAAGATGATTGCGCTGTTGTAGCGCGCCGTTAACGGGCCTGGACGACGGCCAGCCGCCATCGCGTCATTTCGTCGGCGCCGGGCCCGGCCGCCAGCGCCAAGCTTTGCGGCGGCAGCGATTCGCCGGTCACGGCATCTACCACGGGCAAGGTAGCGGGGTGGCCGGTCGCGCGGTCAACTACGCGCAGCGGCGGCCCGGCCAGCTCGGACAGATTCTATTTGTCGCCAATCTGAATCATCGCCATCACCAGCAACCCGAGATCTTTTCCTTTCTCCGTCGGCAGATACTCATAACGAGCGGGGCGCGTTTGGTATTGCCGCTTTTCGATAAGGCCGTGGCTTTCCAGGGCCTTGAGCCGGTCGGCCAGCGTATTGCAGCAGGAACTGGCACAACGCCTGCTCGGTCATATCCAGAGAAAAAAGAACTTATCTTCCCGCACCTGGTTTGAGCACATGCTGGCCGAGCTAACATCCCCCCTGATTGATTCCAGAACGCTGGCCGAGTGCCAGGGTCTGCTGCAGTTCTTCTTCGACAACGGGGATGACATGGTGAAACGCTATCGGCAAGACAACGAGTGGTTTGAGCTGCAGGACCTGGATACCTACAGCGTGGCCGATCGGCTAATCCAACGAATGCTACGTGAGGATGTCACATCTACCAATAAGTTCCTGACTGCACAACTCCAGCTTGGGAAAGCCTGGTACTGGGGCGCTGAGTATGTCCGTCACCTGCTGTGGCAACATGGGATAGTCGGAGACAGAACGGGCCATCAGCTGGAAGAGTGGATGGAGCGGAGTAACGTCGTCATCTTACAGAAAACCATGGGGAAGAGACTGAACAGCCTGGCCATCACCAAACAGTTGGCGGCCTTTCCCCTGCTGAATAGATATATCTGGGCATGGCGTGATATTAGCGGGATCCAGGCAGTACGGAAATGGGTCGATCGCCAAGTCAAGAAGGATGAGGCTTTTCTGAGCCTGCTGCTGCAGCTCCGGTATCATGGCTTCAGTACCGCGCATGGGTATTATCAAGCGCTGCCACTGACTAATATGACTGAATATCTGGGCGAGACTCAGAAAGTGCTAGCGCGTATTGAACACATCAAGCAGGCCGGCAAGTTCGCGGAACAGGTTAAACAGGTCGAACAGTCGATCAGTAGAAGCCGTTAATCACCGTGGAATTCGTTGATGGGATCTTGCCGGCCAGGGGATCACGTCACGAATGACTGTCCCCCCTGAAACACAACGCGCCTGTGCGACCATTCCCGTCGCCAGGCTGAGTTAACAGGGGGGCCGCTTGGAAAAAGGATATTATCCAACGTGAATAAAACCCGCATGCGGAGGGAACAAACACCGGCGCAATGGAATTCAGTGGCACAAGTGTCACCATCGTTTGAGCCACGCCGTGTTTTAGCAGCCACCTGCCTGTTTTGCGCCGTAGGTTGCCTGGTCAACGGTGTATTTGTCTCCGGCACTTGAGGAAAGTTGATGAATGAGGCCTTTGCACGAGAAGCCCATCATACTGAGATACTGCTTGGCCGATTTCACCGCCTCCTGGTTCCAATCAATGTTCAGGCTGTCCACGGCTACCGTTGCGTCAGAAATCTCGTAACCATCCCCTGCATCCGATGAGAGTTGCTGAATCAGTCCGTCCCGTGAAAAGCCCGCCACACTGAGATACTGCTTCGCAGATCTAGCGGCATTTTTTTGAGGCCCAGTCAAATCTCCTGCCCATGTGGGCGCAGCGACAAACACAGCGGCAGTCAGTACTATCTTCAAAAATTTCATTGAAATATCTCCATAATCCATACGGCGCCTTTCACGCCCTCTAAATCCTTGTCTCGCGAGCCAATTTTACAGGGGTCGCGTGCAAAAGGGAAAACATCCTAAGTTAGATCTGTTTTTAAGCATGGGTGTTTAGCAACGGCCTGGATTGACGATGCCGTATCGTCTAATCAGGCCGCTTCAGCGGCCTTTTTTACGCCTGTTGCTCTCGTCACTCAGGTGATTCTGTTCAACTAAGCTGGCTGAAGTTTAGCGCAGTGCGCTGTCTTTCGATTCTGCCAGAAAGCGGAAGGGCGTTGTGTCACAGCCAAACGAATTATGGAGGGCAGATGTCTGTAACAGCATCGAAATTTCAAGTTATTGATTTATTTAACATAATCGCATTATCTGTACTCACCTCTGTTCAGGGAGTCTGGATCATGCCGGAATTCTGTTTCTGAATGGCGCAGGATTTTGGGGCAAGGTCAATGAAAAAAATCCACGCAATTGCGTGGATTTTATAGCTTTTTGCGATTCTTATGAGATTCAGCCAAACCTCATGAGACAATGAATTTTATTTAGACGTTGAACAAGAAGTTCATCACGTCGCCGTCTTTGACGATGTAGTCTTTACCTTCGGAGCGCATTTTGCCGGCTTCCTTGGCGCCTTGCTCACCCTTGTAGGTGATGAAGTCGTCAAAGGCGATGGTTTGCGCGCGGATAAAGCCTTTCTCGAAGTCGGTGTGGATCTTGCCGGCCGCCTGCGGAGCGGTCGCGCCGACCGGGATGGTCCAGGCGCGCACTTCTTTCACGCCGGCGGTGAAGTAGGTCTGCAGGTTCAGCAGCTCGTAACCGGCGCGGATCACGCGGTTCAGGCCCGGCTCTTCCAGACCCAGCTCGGCCATGAATTCGTCGCGCTCTTCGTCTTCCAGCTCGGCGATGTCGGATTCCACGGCGGCGCACACGGCGACCACCACGGAGCCTTCGGCGTCGGCGATTTTACGCACGGTGTCCAGGTACGGGTTGTTCTCGAAGCCGTCTTCGTTGACGTTGGCGATGTACATGGTCGGCTTCAGCGTCAGGAAGCTCAGGTATTTGATCGCCGCCTTGTCTTCCGCGGTCAGATCCAGCGCGCGCAGCATGCCGGCGTTTTCCAGGTGCGGCAGGCATTTCTCCAGCGCCGCCAGCTCGGCCTTGGCGTCTTTGTCGCCGCCTTTGGCTTTCTTCTGCACGCGGTGGATGGCGCGCTCGCAGGTGTCCAGGTCAGACAGCGCCAGCTCGGTGTTGATGACGTCGATGTCTTCGGCCGGATCGACCTTGTTGTTGACGTGGATGATGTTGTCGTTCTCGAAGCAGCGCACCACGTGGCCGATGGCTTCGGTTTCGCGGATGTTGGTCAGGAACTGGTTGCCCAGGCCTTCACCCTTGGACGCGCCTTTCACCAGGCCGGCGATGTCGACGAATTCCATGGTGGTCGGCAGAATGCGCTGCGGCTTGACGATCTCGGCCAGCTTATCCAGACGCGGATCGGGCATCGGCACCACACCGGTGTTCGGTTCAATGGTGCAGAACGGGAAGTTGGCTGCTTCAATGCCCGCTTTGGTCAACGCGTTGAACAGGGTGGATTTGCCTACGTTAGGCAGGCCGACGATACCGCATTTGAATCCCATGTTGTAATCACCTTAAATATCTTAACTATCAGCTGGTTAGGTTTAACCGACTGCATAAAGGGCAAAATAATGCCGCCATTATACACGTAATGGGCGTTTATCTCGATCAGACTTGCTTGGCGGGGGTGAGCGCAGCGCGGGCGACCGGTTTTTGATTGAGATTTGGATCACATTTACCCATACTGGCCGTTTCGATTAACCGACAGGAAACGCGCCGGATGTATTTCTTGCCTACGCCACCCTGAGCTGTGCCCGCCTGCACTCTGCCGCGCCTTGCGGTACCCCATACCCGCTACGCGGGGAGATGATGTCATCTGTCATAAGTGAATAATGCATGTTTAACCTGAGTAACGTCAGGATCGCGGACGTTAAAAATGAAGTCCTGGCGGGCTTTGTGGTGGCGGTTTCGATGATCCCCGAGGCGGTCGGCTTTTCGCTGGTCGCCGGTCTTTCGCCGATCGTCGGTTTGCATACCGCGTTTATTATCGGCCTGGTCACGGCGCTGTTCGGCGGCAAGCCGGGCATGGTTTCCGGCGCCGCCGGCTCCATTGTGGTGGTGCTGATGAGTCTGGCGGCGCAGTACGGTATGGGTTACGTGCTGTGGGCCACGCTGTTTGCCGGGGGGATCCAAATTCTGATCGGCGCCTTCCGGCTGGGCAAGTTCATTCGTCTGGTGCCGCTGCCGGCGATCCACGGCTTCGTCAACGGTCTGGCGATCGTCATCATGCTGGCGCAGCTGAAGATGATCGCCGGGCAGGGCCCGCTGATGTACGGCCTGGTGGCGCTGGCGATTGCGGTGGTGGTGCTGTTCCCGTGCCTGACCAAAGCCATTCCGTCTTCGCTGGCGGCGCTGCTGGTGGTCTCGGCATTGGCGATCGGCCTCAACCTGCACACGCTGCGGGTGGGCGACCTGGCGGACATTTCCGGCGCGCTGCCGCACTTCAGCCTGCCGACGGCGCCGTTTACCCTGGAGATGGTGCGGGTGGTGCTGCCCTATGCGGTGGTGATCGCCCTGGTCGGTTTGATCGAATCGCTGCTGACCATGACGGTGCTGGATGAAATGGGCGGCAAGAAGGGCAACGGCAACCGCGAGAGTATCGCGCAGGGCGCCGGTAACGCGGTATGCGGCCTGTTCGGCTGCTTCGCCGGCTGCGCGATGATCGGCCAGTCGATCATCAACTTCACCTCGGGCGGGCGCGGGCGCATCTCCGGCACGGTAGGCGCCATCCTGCTGATCCTGTTCGTGGTCAGCCTGTCGCGCTATATCGGCCTGCTGCCGGTGGCGGCGCTGGCCGGGGTGATGCTGGTGGTGTGTTACAACACCTTCGAGTGGAGCTCGCTGCGTCGCTTGCGCCGCATGCCGAAGGCGGACGCGCTGGTGATGGTCGCCGTCACGCTGATCACCATCTTTACCGATCTGGCGGTGGCGGTGATCAGCGGGGTGATTATTTCGGCGCTGGTGTTCGCCTGGCAGCAGGCGCGCATCCGCGTGCGTCAGCGGCAGGTAACGGGCGACGTGGCGGTGTATCAACTGGATGGCCCGCTGTTCTTCGGCTCTGCTGCGGCTTTCGCCGAGCTGTTCGACCCGCAGAGCGATCCGCAGAGCGTGGTGCTGGATTTTGCCGGCACCCGGGTGATGGATTCCAGCGGCGTAGAGGCGATCGATAAGCTGACGGCGCGCTATCTGGCGGCGGGGAAAAGCATTCGTCTGCGCCACCTGAGCGCTGACTGCGTGCGCCTGCTCAAGCGCGCCGGGCCGTTCTGCAGCCATGAGCTGGACGATCCGCAGTATTATGTGGCGGAAGAGGGCTTCACCGCCGATGAGCGCCGCGTGGGCGAGGAGACCTTCAACCCGCGCGGCTAAAAGCAGGCAGCGGGCAGGGCGCCCGCTGCGGCAAGGTTCAGGCCTGCGCCTTGAAGCTGTGCAGGCGCTGAACGGTTTTTTCCAGCCCGTCCTTCATCAGCATCTCGGTGCAGCGCAGCGATTCGTCGATCGCTTCGTCGATCATCTTCTGCTCGCCGGCCGGCGGCTTGCCGAGCACGAAGCCCACCACCTTGTTCTTGTCGCCCGGATGGCCGATGCCGATGCGCAGGCGGTAGAAGTTCGGGTTGTTGCCGAACTTGTTCTGGATGTCTTTCAGGCCGTTGTGGCCGCCGTTGCCGCCGCCGAGCTTGATTTTGGCCACGCCGGGCGGCAGATCCAGCTCGTCGTGCGCCACCAGGATCTCGTTGGGTTCGATGCGATAGAAATTGGCCATCGCCAACACCGCTTTGCCGCTCAGGTTCATGAAGGTGGTCGGCACCA
The DNA here is from genome assembly GCF_048684565.1 of Serratia sp. BNK-33-b. Lineage (NCBI taxonomy): Bacteria > Pseudomonadati > Pseudomonadota > Gammaproteobacteria > Enterobacterales > Yersiniaceae > Serratia > Serratia sp. BNK-33-b. Next base: position 2,837,497 of record NZ_JBLQTZ010000001.1, on the reverse strand, counting down.
GCAGGCGCACGTCGTTGCCCGCCAGGTTCAAACGGGCGGTGTAGCCGAAGAACTTGCTCTCTTCTTTTAACTGCTGATTGTGGCGCTGGGCCAGCAGATCGACGTACCAGGCGCCGGCGTTGTGGCGTGTCTGGGCGTATTCCGCGCCCGGGTTGGCGAGGCCGACTATCAATTTAATACTGCTCACTGGGAGATTCGCTATGATCAGGGTAATGGAAAGGGCCTTAGTCTACCTGTCGGGGCGGTGAATGACAAAACCCGATCTCTGCCGTCACCTTAGGTAAGAAAGGCGAGTGATTCATTAGCTGAATAATTCAATTTGTCCGCTAATTTTCAGCGCCGTGTTAAGAAGTGTCAATAATTCTTTACCATTTGTGATCGCCTCCGCAATCCCCTTGCCGCAACAGGGACTATACTTAACTTATCAAAGTGGGTTAACAAGTTGCAGCGTTATCCCGGTTGGCACATGGCAATCATGGAGGTGGCATATGAAACGTAGAAGCGCGGACAGAGTGGGCAACTTTTTTATGGGGCTGGGGCTGGTCGTGATGATCGGCGGTGTCGGATACTCCATTATTGCTGAAGTATCCCAGTTCAATCTGCCGCAGTTTTTTGCCCACGGCGCCATCATGAGCATCTTCGTCGGCGCGCTGTTGTGGCTGGTGGGCGCGCGTATCGGCGGCCGCGAGCAGGTGGCGGATCGCTACTGGTGGGTAAAACACTTTGATAAACGGTGCCGCAACGATCAACATCGTTCGTCGCATTGATTAAAAAAGCAGAAGGGAAGCAAGAGCAGGGCAAGGGAACATCTGCCGTGCATTAAGGTTTGAGGTCATGTCGGACTACGAGTAGAAAACCCGTTGTTGCTCACGCACCAACGGGTTTTTCTTTTTCTGCTGTCGAGCGCGCTATCTTTCCGGCGCAGTGGGCGCCGCACCGGAAAGATGACGGATCAATGCTCGAACATCGCAGAGATCGACTCTTCGTTGCTGATGCGGCGGATGGCTTCAGCCAGCATGCCGGACAGGGTCAGAGTGCGAACGTTTTTCAGTGCCTTAATTTCCGGCGACAGCGGAATGGTGTCGCAGACGATCACTTCATCAATCACCGAGTTCTTGATGTTGTCCACGGCGTTGCCGGAGAAGATCGGGTGCGTCGCGTAGGCGAATACGCGCTTGGCACCGCGTTCTTTCAACGCTTCAGCCGCTTTACACAAGGTGCCGCCGGTGTCGATCATGTCGTCGACCAGCACGCAGTCGCGGCCTGCCACGTCACCGATGATGTGCATCACCTGAGAAACGTTCGCGCGCGGGCGGCGTTTGTCGATGATGGCCATATCGGTGTCGTTCAGCAGTTTGGCGATGGCGCGGGCGCGCACGACGCCGCCGATGTCCGGGGAAACCACGATCGGGTTTTCCAGGTTCTGCTGCAGCATGTCTTCCAGCAGGATCGGGCTGCCGAACACGTTGTCTACCGGTACGTCGAAGAAGCCTTGAATCTGCTCAGCATGCAGATCCACCGTCAGAACGCGGTCAACCCCTACGCTGGAGAGGAAATCGGCGACAACCTTGGCGGTGATTGGCACACGCGCGGAACGCACGCGGCGATCCTGGCGGGCATAGCCGAAGTAAGGGATAACGGCGGTAATACGACCTGCGGAGGCGCGACGCAGGGCGTCGACCATCACAACCAGTTCCATCAGGTTGTCGTTGGTCGGGGCACAGGTGGACTGGATGATGAAAATATCACCGCCGCGTACATTTTCGTTGATTTGCACGCTCACTTCGCCGTCGCTAAAACGACCTACAGCGGCGTCACCAAGGCTGGTGTACAAACGGTTGGCAATACGTTGTGCTAGTTCCGGGGTGGCGTTACCAGCAAAAAGCTTCATATCAGGCACGAGAAGAACCTCAGGCTTGCGTCCAGAGAAGATATTGTCATGCGACATCGCCAAGGGGCAGTCGGCGACGCCGGCGCAATATACATACGGGTATGTAAAACTAAAATTGAGACCGCAGGCAGCGCAGGGATAACAGGGCCAGGTGTGCATGACCCTGCGCAGCGAAACGTTGAGCTACGACTCAAACCGCCCGGAACGAATGCGATGTAGTGGGGAGACGTTAACGCCGCGCGCTACAAAACCACACAACCACTCCGGGGCTTGATTTAACACCTGACGGGCGGCGATTTCTGTGTCGAATTCAGCAAACACACAAGCACCTGTGCCAGTCAGGCGTGACGGGGCGTATTCTAACAGCCATGAAAGAAGCTGTTCAACCTCGCGAAAACGTTTTCTTGCGATCGGTTCGCAATCATTTGCGTACGGCGCCTGCAACAGCTCACTTAAGGAGCGAACCGGGGTGTTTCTTTTTAATTCGGGGTCGCCGAAGATAACCGGCGTCGGGATGCCGACGCCGGGATGCGCCACCAGATACCATTTTTCCTGCGGCTCGGCCGGCTGCAGACGCTCGCCGATGCCTTCGGCGAAGGCGGCGTGGCCGCGCACGAACACCGGCACGTCGGCGCCGAGGCTGAGCCCCAATGCAGCCAGTTGGTCGTCGCCAAGACCGCAGCGCCACAGTTCGTTCAGCGCCACCAGCACGGTGGCGGCGTTGGAGGAGCCGCCGCCCAAACCGCCGCCCATCGGCAGGCGCTTGTCGATGCTGATGTCGGCGCCGCGCGGCGCGGTCTGCAGACCCTGTTCATCACAATAGCGCTGCAGCAGGCGGGCGGCGCGCACGATCAGGTTCTGCTCGTCCGGCACGCCGTCGACCGGCGTCAGCAGGTTAATGCGATCGTCCTGGCGCGGGTCAATGGTCAGGGTGTCGCCGTAGTCCAAAAACTGGAACAGCGTTTGCAGCAGGTGATAGCCGTCTTCACGACGGCCGGTGATGTACAGAAACAGGTTGAGTTTCGCGGGGGAGGGCCACTGGCGGATCATTTGAGCGTCCAGTTATCCATTTTCAGCTTGATGCGCTGGTTGCCCTGCTGCAGCTCCAGACGGTTCGGCAGCGTCGGCTGCACCTCGGTGCTGTAGCTCTGGTAATCCACTTTCCAGGTCTGGCCGCCTTGCTGGTAGGTCAGTTTGCTCAGTCGATATTGGTCATCCAGCGCAAAATCGCTGGCTTCGCCCGGCAGGCCGACCATCCACTGGCGCAGGTTGTTCAGCGGGATCGCCATGCCGGTCAGCTTGCGGATCATCTCTTCCGGGTTGTCGCTGACGTAGCGTTTGCCCTGGTTGTCGGTCAGCTGCACCACGTTTTTCTGTACGTTGAGATCCATTTCCGTGCTGCCCAGCGGGTTAGTCAGCAGCAGGCGGTAGCGCTCCGGCGAAAACTGTTGCCAGAAGAAGCGGGCATAGACTTTTTTCTGATCAGACAAGTAGGCGAAAGAGCCGCGGGTCTGATAGGTGCTAAGCTGCTGCACCGCCTGCTCATGGGCGCGCCACTGCGGTGAGGTCGGGCTGGTGGCCGGGCCGGTCGGCTTGGTGGTGGTACAGGCGGCCAGCACCAGGCTGGCCAGCGGGATCAGACGGAGCAAACTAACTTTGCGTATTGGCATAACTTTTTCTTGTCCTTTTGTCCTTGCGGGCATGCGCGACGAAACCCGGATTCAGCGCTCACGCTAACGGGGCGCCGGCGGCGCGTCAATTTTTTGCTGCATCGCGTTGAATCTTGCCGCGTTTACCGGCGTAGTGCCAACGCGGCGCGCGCGTCGGGGTTGCCATTAAGCGTAACACAATCGCCTGAAGGCGGGGGAGGCGCTCCCGATAAGCGGTGCAGAGTTGCGCAAACGCCGCCGTTATGTGCGTCGAATAGCGTGCGCCTCATCGCAAACTGCGCTAAAATTTAAACAATCAACCTACCCTTTGACTATTTATCCCGCTGTATTTATTACTTATTCATTAATTGATGTCGTCTATGACAGCGATTGAACGGAAGATGCGGTTGTTACTTTTATTGATCCCGCGCATCAAGTAGAATGCCGTTCAACGAGAACCCGTACCAACAGAAGTATTACTCGAAGCAATGACCCTGCTGGCGTTAGGTATAAATCACAAAACCGCTCCGGTTTCTCTGCGTGAAAGGGTGACCTTCTCGCCAGAGTCCATCGATGAGGCGCTGACCAGCTTGCTCCAACAACCGTTGGTGCAGGGCGGCGTCGTGTTGTCCACCTGCAACCGCACCGAGCTGTACCTCAGCGTGGAGCAGCAGGAGCACATGCACGAACAGCTGGTCGCCTGGCTGTGCGCCTACCACAACCTGCGTCCGGAAGAGGTGAAGAAAAGCCTCTACTGGCATCAAGGCAACGACGCGGTCAGCCATCTGATGCGGGTGGCCAGCGGGTTGGACTCGCTGGTGCTGGGCGAACCGCAAATCCTCGGCCAGGTGAAAAAGGCCTTCGCCGAATCCCAACGCGGCCAGTCGCTGTCCGGCGAGCTGGAGCGGCTGTTCCAGAAATCCTTCTCCGTTGCCAAGCGCGTGCGCACCGAAACCGACATCGGTGCCAGCGCGGTCTCCGTGGCTTTCGCCGCCTGTACGCTGGCGCGGCAGATCTTCGAATCGCTGGCCGATCTCAACGTCTTGCTGGTGGGCGCCGGTGAAACCATCGAGCTGGTGGCGCGCCACCTGCGCGAGCACAAAGTGCGGCACATGATCATCGCTAACCGCACCCGCGAGCGCGCGCAATTGCTGGCGGACGAAGTCGGCGCGGAAGTGATCACCCTGCCGGAGATCGACGAACGCCTGGCGGACGCCGACATCATCATCAGTTCCACCGCCAGCCCGCTGCCGATCATCGGAAAAGGGATGGTGGAGCGCGCGCTGAAGGCGCGCCGCAACCAGCCGATGCCGCTGGTGGATATCGCCGTACCGCGCGATATCGAACCGGAGGTCGGCAAACTGGCCAACGCCTATCTGTACAGCGTGGACGATCTGCACGCCATCATTCAAAGCAATCTGGCGCAGCGCAAAGCGGCGGCGGTGCAGGCGGAGTCGATCGTGCAGCAGGAAAGCACCAACTTCATGGCCTGGCTGCGCTCGCAGGGCGCGGTGGAAACCATCCGCGACTACCGTTCGCAGGCCGACCAGATCCGCGCAGAGATGGAGGCCAAAGCGCTGGCCGCCATCGCGCAGGGCGCCAGCGTGGAGCAGGTTATTCACGAGCTGGCCCATAAACTGACCAACCGTCTTATTCATGCCCCTACCAAATCCCTCCAGCAGGCCGCCGGCGACGGCGACGTGGAGCGGTTGCAGTTATTACGCGACAGCCTCGGGCTGGATCAGCATTAGTTTTCTCTATTAACAGGGTTTATTACCACGCATGAAGCCTTCTATTGTTGCCAAACTGGAAGCGTTACAAGAGCGCCATGAAGAAGTGCAGGCGCTGCTCGGCGATGCCGGCGTCATCGCCGAGCAAGACCGGTTCCGCGCGCTGTCGCGAGAATACGCGCAGCTGACCGACGTCAGCCGCTGCTTCCTGGAATGGCGTCAGGTGCAGGAGGATCTGGAGACGGCGGAAATGATGCTGGACGATCCGGAAATGCGCGAGATGGCGCAGGAAGAGCTGAAACAGGCGCGGGCGACCAGCGAAGCGCTGGAACAGCAGCTGCAGGTGTTGCTGCTGCCGAAAGATCCGGACGATGAGCGCAGCTGCTTCCTCGAAGTGCGCGCCGGCACCGGCGGCGATGAGGCGGCGATCTTCGCCGGCGATCTGTTCCGCATGTACAGCCGCTATGCGGAAAGCCGCCGCTGGCGCGTCGAGGTGATGAGCGCCAACGAAGGCGAACACGGCGGCTTCAAAGAAGTGATCGCCAAAGTTTCCGGCGACGGCGTGTACGGCCAGCTGAAGTTTGAATCCGGCGGCCACCGCGTGCAGCGTGTGCCGGAAACCGAATCCCAGGGGCGCATCCACACCTCCGCCTGTACCGTGGCGGTGATGCCGGAAGTGCCGGAAGCCGAGCTGCCGGACATCAACCCGGGCGATCTGAAAATCGACACCTTCCGCTCCTCCGGCGCCGGTGGCCAGCACGTTAACACCACCGACTCGGCGATCCGCATCACCCACCTGCCGACCGGCATCGTGGTGGAGTGCCAGGACGAACGTTCGCAGCACAAAAACAAAGCCAAGGCGATGTCGGTGCTGGGCGCGCGCATTCGCGCCGCCGAGATGGCCAAGCGCCAGCAGGCCGAGGCGTCCACGCGCCGCAACCTGCTGGGCAGCGGCGATCGTTCCGATCGCAACCGCACCTACAACTTCCCGCAGGGGCGGGTGACCGACCACCGCATCAACCTGACGCTTTACCGCCTGGACGAGGTGATGGAAGGCAAACTGGACATGTTGATCCAGCCGATCGTGCAGGAGTATCAGGCCGATCAGCTGGCGGCGCTGTCCGCCGAGCAAGAGTGATGGACTATCAACACTGGCTGAAAGCCGCCGCCGCGCGTTTGATCCACAGCGACAGCGCCCGGCGCGATGCGGAAATCCTGTTGGGTTTCGTGACCGGCAAGGCCAGAACCTTCCTGATGGCGTTCGGGGAAACCGTGCTGACGCCGCCGCAGCAACAGCAGCTGGAGACGCTGCTGGCGCGCCGCGAACGCGGTGAGCCGGTGGCCTATCTGGTGGGTGAACGCGAGTTTTGGTCGCTGCCTCTGTCGGTCTCGCCGGCGACGCTGATCCCACGCCCGGATACCGAATGCCTGGTGGAACTGGCACTGGCGCGCCTGCCGCCGCAATCCTGCCACTTCCTCGATCTCGGCACCGGCACCGGCGCCATCACGCTGGCGCTGGCCAGCGAGCGCCCGGATTGTTCGGCTATCGGCGTCGATGTGCAGCCGGAGGCGGTTGCGCTGGCGCAGCACAATGCGCACAAGCTGAGGATCGACAACGTCCGATTTCTACAGGGCAACTGGTTTGCGCCCGTCGCGGGGCAACGCTTTGCGCTGATCGCCAGCAATCCGCCCTATATCGACGCAGCCGATCCGCATTTGTCACAGGGCGACGTGCGCTTCGAGCCGGGCAGCGCGCTGGTCGCCGCCGATCACGGGCTGGCGGATCTGGCCGCCATCGTGCGCCAGGCGCCGCACTATTTGCAGCCGCAGGGTTGGCTGCTGTTGGAACATGGTTGGCAGCAGGGCGAGAGAGTGCGCGCGCTGCTGCAGGCTGCCGGATTTTCCGCTGTCGCCACCCACCGTGATTACGGCGACAACGACCGCGTGACACTCGGCCAATGGCCGGGATAAGCGCCCCTCATAATAACGACGCCCGGGCCATTTAAGGGAGCATCATGACTGCATACACCGCGTTGAAACATTTCCATTTGCTGACGGTCGCCATCAGTATTACCTTGTTTGTGCTGCGTTTCTACTGGCAGTGGCGCCGCTCGCCGATCATGGGGCGCCGCTGGGTCAAGGTAGCGCCGCACCTGAATGACACGCTGCTGTTCGTCAGCGGCATCGCGCTGGTGGTGACGTTCGGGTTTTATCCGCTGCTGGGTATGGACTCATGGCTGACCGAGAAGCTGTTTGGCGTTATTATCTATATCCTGCTTGGCTATGTCGCATTGGGCAAGAAGACCAAAAGTCAGCGGCTGCGAACCGTGGCGTTCGTGCTGGCGTTGGGCTGTCTGTATCTGATAATTAAACTTGCCACGACGAAAATACCGTTTCTGATGGGATACCTATGAGTAGCATTGCTGATTTTGAATTTAACACCTCGCCGCTGAGCGAAGGGGTGATCCTGGTGTCGCAGTCGGTGCGGCGCGACTTCCCGGCTGCCGACGTGGAGCGAAAGCTGCAACAGCTGGTGGATGAAGCGCGTGCGGCAGTGCCGGTCGATATCACTCAGGAGCAGCAACTGGATGCGCTCATTGAACTGTTCTACAAGACCTGGGGATTCGGCGGCGCCAGCGGCGTGTACCGCCTGTCGGACGCCATCTGGCTGGACAAGGTGCTGGAAGGGCGGCAGGGCACGCCGGTCTCGCTGGGCACCATTTTCCTGCACATCGCCAACGCGCTGGATCTGCCGCTGCTGCCGGTGATTTTCCCCACCCAGTTGATCCTGCGCGCCGATTGGCTGGACGAAGAGCTGTGGCTGATCAACCCGCTGAACGGCGAAACCCTGAGTGAGCACCAGCTGGAAGTGTGGATCAAGGGCAACCTGGGGCTGGGCGCCGAGCTGGAAGACGACGACCTCGATGAGTCGGAGAACATCATGGTGGTGCGCAAGATGCTGGACACGTTGAAGGCCGCCCTGATGGAAGAAAAGCAGCTGGAAATGGCGCTGCGCACCAGCGAAACGGTGCTGTGCTTCGATCCGGAAGATCCGTACGAGATCCGCGACCGCGGGCTGATTTATGCCCAGCTGGAGTGCAACCACATCGCGATTTCCGATCTCAACTATTTTGTCGAGCAGTGTCCTGAAGACCCGGTCAGCGAAGTGATCAAAGTACAGATCCACTCGATTGAGCCGAAACAGGTGACGCTGCATTAATTCAATGACTCCGTGCAGTTTGCAAGGCGACGGTAACAACCTTAACAAAGGCGAAAGCATGAAACAGAAAGTGGTTAGCATTGGCGACATCGACGTAGCAAACGACCTGCCGTTTGTGCTGTTTGGCGGTATGAACGTGCTGGAATCGCGCGATCTGGCGATGAGCATCTGCGAGCACTACGTCACCGTGACGCAAAAACTGGGCATTCCTTACGTATTCAAAGCTTCCTTCGACAAAGCCAACCGTTCTTCCATCCACTCGTACCGCGGTCCGGGCCTGGAAGAAGGGATGAAGATCTTCGAAGAGCTGAAAAAAACCTTCGGCGTGAAAATCATCACCGACGTGCATGAAGCGGCGCAGGCGCAGCCGGTTTCCGAAGTGGTTGATGTGATCCAACTGCCGGCCTTCCTGGCGCGTCAGACCGATCTGGTGGAAGCGATGGCGAAAACCGGCGCGGTGATCAACGTCAAGAAGCCGCAGTTCGTCAGCCCGGGGCAGATGGGCAACATTGTCGACAAGTTCAAAGAGGGCGGCAACGACCAGGTGATCCTGTGCGATCGCGGCAGCAACTTTGGCTATGACAACCTGGTGGTCGACATGCTGGGCATCAACGTGATGAAGAACGTCACTGGCGGCCATCCGGTGATCTTCGACGTGACCCACGCGCTGCAGACCCGCGATCCATTCGGCGCCGCGTCCGGCGGCCGCCGCGCTCAGGTGGCCGAGTTGGCGCGCGCCGGTATGGCGGTTGGCCTGGCCGGCCTGTTCCTCGAAGCGCACCCGGATCCGAACAACGCCAAGTGCGACGGTCCTTCCGCGCTGCCGTTGGACAAACTGGAACCGTTCCTGGCGCAGATGAAAGCCATCGACGACCTGGTGAAGAGCTTCCCGGAGCTGGATACCAGCAACTAAGCGCTCGTCGCCATAAAAAAAGCCCGACTTGTCGGGCTTTTTTACGTTTAGGCGCCGGTGGCCGCCAGCGCTTCCGGCAGGGTCGGATAGAACTGCAAGCGGCCCTCGATCGGCTGCACCCGCGCGCGCGCCAGGGTTTTCAGCGGCTGGAATGGCACGTCGGTGATCACCAGCTTTTTATCCGCCGGCAGCACGTCGATAAAGCGCCGCAGGGCGTTCAGGCCGCCGGCGTCGAGCACCGGCACCGCATCCCACTGCAGCACGATTGTTCGGTAGTCCTCGCTGCGCGCCAGCAGTTCGCTAAAGATGCGCTCGGCGGCGGCGAAGAACAGCGGGCCATTCACTCGCAGCACCAGACGGCCGTCATCGGCGCTCAGTTCGCTTAGCCGCGTCATGCGGGCGATGCGGCGCATAAACAGCAGCGACGCCAACACGATGCCCACGGTAATGGCGATCACCATGTCGAACAACACCGTCAGCGACATGCACAGCAGCAGTACCAGAATGTCGTCCTTCGGCGCCCGGCGCAGCAGGTAAATCACTTTGTGAGCCTCGCTCATGTTCCAGGCGACCATCAACAGCAGCGCCGCCATCGCCGCCAGCGGCAGATAAGAGAGCCATGGCGCCAGAACCAGCAGCGCCAACAGCACCAGCAGCGCGTGGATGATGGCGGACACCGGCGAGGTGGCGCCGGCGCGCACGTTGGCGGCCGAGCGGGCAATCGCGGCGGTCGCGGTGATGCCGCCGAAGAACGGCGCGATGATGTTGCCCGCGCCCTGGCCGATCAGTTCGCTGTTCGAGTTATGCTTCTTGCCGGTCATGCCGTCGAGCACCACCGCGCACAGCAGCGATTCGATTGCCCCGAGCATCGCCATCGAAAACGCCGCCGGCAACAGGGCGGAAACGGTTTGCCAACTCAGAGTGAACGGCTGCCCGCCGCCGCCCGGCAGATCCCAGGGCAGCAGCAGCTGCGGCAAGATAGGCGGGATGCCCTGGCCGCTGCTGCCATCGGCCAGCAGGTAGCTGAAGCGGGAGCCGATGGTTGCCACCGGGTGGTCAAACAGCGTCAGCAGCCCCATCAGCGCGGTGCCCGCCAGCAGCGCCGGCAGGTGGCCTGGCACCCGCAGGCCGAGCTTGGGCCAGAAGATCAGGATCAGCAGCGTCACGGCGCCGATCAGGGTATCGCCGAAATCCAGCGTCGGCAGCGCCTGCAGCAGGGCGTACAGCTTGCCGACGTAATTTTCCGGCGTGTGCGCCAGCTGCAGGCCGAAAAAGTCCTTGATCTGCATGGTGGCGATGGTGATGGCGATGCCGGAGGTAAAGCCGAGCGTCACCGGCAGCGGAATGTACTCGATCAGCCGGCCAAAGCGCGCCAGCCCCATCAGCAGCAGAAATACCCCGGAGATCAGCGTGGCGACCAGCAGGCCGGCCAGGCCGAACTGCTGAGAAACCGGATACAGGATCACTACGAAGGCGGCGGTGGGGCCGGAGACGCTGTAGCGCGAACCGCCGCTGACGGCGATGACGATGCCGGCGATGGCGGCGGTATACAGGCCGTACTGCGGCGGCACGCCGCTGGCGATCGCCAGCGCCATCGCCAGCGGGATGGCGATAATACCGACCGTCACCCCGGCGATAGCGTCTTTCAGCAACCGCGCCAGGTTATAAGGTTCCCGCCAGCAGGCGTCTATCAGCGCGCTGAAGGGGCGAATTTTGTTTATTTCATGGGTTTTCATCTACGGTGCGTACCAAATCTTCAAAAGTGAAAGGAATGGCGGGCCCGATGAGGTCCGTCTTGTCACGTGACAGATACCATACGCCTTTTGTTCAGCGGATTACCAGACCTGTGTCAATTTGACGCAGGAAATCAGAGAGTCGCCCTTTTGTTCGGCGCTAAATGCCGAAAATAGAGAAGTCAGCCGCAGATTCTGCGGCTGAAAAGGAAAGTGACAGTCAAGGTTTTAACGGTTATTGCAGGTCGGGCAGGGATAAGCCGAGAAAGTGGGCTAAAGTGCTCACCAATAGTTGGTGATCTTCCTTCTGCGGCGCGCCGGAAATGCTGATGCTGCCGACGCAGCCGAGGCCGGTCAGGGTGAGCGGGAAGGCGCCGCCGTGCACCGAATAGTCGCGCACGCTCAGCCCGTAACGCTCCTCCAGCGACGTTTGCCGCTGCTGCAGGCGCAGGCCGATGGCGTAAGAGCTTTTGTGAAAATGGTTCACCAGATTGCGCTTGCGCCGCACCCAGTCGGCAATGTCCGGCGTGGCGCCCGGCATGGCGTAATAAAACAGCGTCTGCCCGGCCAGTTGGATCTCGATGGCGATGCTCAGGCCGCGCCGCTCGGCGGCGGTTTTCAGCGCCGCGCCCAGTTCCCAGGCGGTGGCGGCGTCAAAATGGGTAAAGGCCAGCGTCGCTTCCTGTTCGCTGAGCGCTTGCAGTTCATCGTCGATATTCATGCGGTTCTCCCCCGATAACACAACGCTCAGAGTAGCCTGAAGCGTGCGTCGTGAGATAGACGGCTTGGCGATAAGATAGAACTGCTACTCTATTAATAGACTGTGTATCCCTATGGATTTCAAATTGCAGCTAGGCGCCCAGCGATCGCATCCCCGGGAGCTTACTCAGGTAAGTGACTGGGGTGAGAGCGTGCAGGTAACAACGCTGCGGTTTGAAAGACGACGGGTATAAATGGCCGCCGCCGAAGCGGAGACGACAGGGATGCGTTATTCAACGTCTGCACATTACCCCCTGGCGATCCCGAGGAGCGCGCTGACTATTTATGACTTACATTGCGTCCATTTCCACCCTTTACAGCGACGCCTGCATCACCTACGCGACGTTGTCGATAAGCTATTTCCTTCTCAGCAAGAATGCCCCTTTTTCTTATCAATCCGCTCTGTGGAAGCGCGTTGTTTTCGGCCTGCTGGCCGGGGTGGCGGTGCTGTATTTGAGCCAGGATCGGCTGGAGCTGACCGATAAGGTGCATTACAGCTTTGCGATGATCCCGATGATTTTGGTGACGTTCTTCGGCGGCGGCGTCAGCGGGCTGGTAAGCTTTCTGTTCGCTATGGCGCTGACCGGCGGCTTCACCGTCGATAACCTGTTCATCGCCTCGATCGTCGCGCCGCTGCTGCTGTCGCGGGTGTGGCTGAAGAAATCCCATCGGGTGTTTTACCTGACGATCGGCGTCATCGCGCTGTATCGCATCGTTGTGGTGTGGCTGTTGGTGGACCTGAGCGGGCTGTGGCCGGATGTGTTGCTGTACCAGGCGGCTTCGGCGCTCTGTCTGGCGATTTGTTATCATGCGCTGAATTTCAAAGAGCGCCATATCTACGCCTATTTCGCGATGCGCGCGCGCGCCACTACCGACAGCCTGACCCACATCAACAACCGCGCCAGCGTCGATTATCAGCTGATGCTGCAGCGTGCCGAACGCCGCCCGTGCGGGCTGATGATCCTCGATTTGGATAACTTCAAAAGCATCAACGATACCTACGGTCATCCGGCCGGTGACGTGCTGCTGGCCAGCGTCGGCCGGCTGCTGCAAAACAGCGTGCGCAATGAGGACCTCGTCGGGCGCTACGGTGGCGAAGAGTTTATGGTGATCACCGCCAGCTACGATCCGCAGGTCATCGGCGGGGTGGCGGAGCGCATTCGCAGCGCGGTTGAGAGCTCGACGTTCTTGCTGAATGCGCATGACGAAGCGCACATCACGCTGTCGATCGGCGTGTCGCTGTATCTGCCGGGCATGACGCTGGACAAGGCGATCGCCATGACCGACGAGGCCTTGTATGAGGCGAAGCGCGGCGGTAAAAACCGGGTGGTGACCAGCCGCGTGATGCAGCTGGCGCCGCTGGGCGCCGGATTCCCGCGCGAATAAGCCGCCTCCGCCGCCACGGCGGGGGCGTTGGCTCAGGCCGCCAGCGTATGCTCGCGGAAGGCGTTCAGCAGCTCTTCGGTGAACGACAGGCGTTTTTGGCGATCGGCCAGATCGAGCGTGAACTTCAGCTTGCTCGGGCCGTCCAGGCGGTAAACCTGCGGATTGCCCTGCAACAGGCCGATCAGATAACCCGGATCGACGCGGTTGTTGTCGCCGAACTCGATAAAGCCGCCGCGCTCGTTGCTCTCGATGCGTTTGATCCCCAGTTTCTGCGCATGCAGGCGCAGCGCCGCGCACTGCAACAGATTGCGCGCCGCATCCGGCAGTTGACCGAAGCGGTCGATCAGCTCGACCTTCAGCTCGTCAAGCTCACCGTCGTTTTTCGCGCTGGCGATACGCTTATACAGGGACAGGCGGGTATTGACGTCGGGAATGAAATCTTCCGGCAGCAGCGCCGGCATGCGCAACTCTACCTCGGTCTGGCTGCTGGTGAGATCTTCCAGCGACGGTTCTCGGCCGTTTTTCAACGCGTCGACGGCGCTTTCCAGCAGCTCCATATAGAGCGAGAAGCCGACGGTGGTCATCTGGCCGCTCTGATCTTCTCCCAGCAGCTCACCGGCGCCGCGGATCTCCAGATCGTGGGTCGCCAGCGCGAAACCGGCGCCGAGATCTTCCAGCGACGCGATGGCCTCGAGCCGTTTATGAGCGTCGGTGCCCATGGCTTTCGGGTTTGGCGTCAGCAGATAGGCGTAAGCCTGGTGGTGCGAACGCCCGACGCGGCCGCGTAGTTGGTGCAGCTGCGCCAGGCCGAAGCGATCGGCCCGCTCGATGATGATGGTGTTGGCGCTGGGGATATCGATGCCGGTTTCGATGATAGTGGTGCACACCAGCACGTTGAAGCGCTGGTGGTGGAAATCGTTCATCACCCGCTCCAGATCGCGTTCGCGCATCTGGCCGTGGCCGATGGCGATGCGCGCTTCCGGCACCAGCTCAGCCAGGCGCTGCGCCGCTTTCTCGATGTTTTCCACGTCGTTGTAGAGGTAGTAAACCTGGCCACCGCGCAGCACTTCGCGCAGGATCGCCTCGCGCACCACCAGACTGTCGTATTCGCGCACGAAGGTCTTCACCGCCAGCCGGCGCGCCGGTGGGGTGGCGATGATCGACAGATCGCGCATGCCGCTCATCGCCATGTTCAGCGTACGCGGGATCGGCGTGGCGGTCAGCGTCAGGATATCGACGTCGGCGCGCATCGCTTTGATGCGTTCCTTGTGGCGCACGCCAAAGCGGTGCTCTTCATCGACGATCAGCAGCCCCAGGTCTTTCCAGCGCAGATCGCTCTGCAACAGCTTGTGGGTGCCGATAATGATGTCCACTTTGCCTTCGGCCGCGTCGTCCAGCACCTGCTGCTGCTCTTTGGCGCTGCGGAAACGCGACATCATCTCGATGCGGATCGGCCAGGTGGCGAAGCGATCGCGGAAGTTGTCGAAGTGCTGCTGCGCCAGCAGTGTCGTCGGCACCAGGACCGCCACCTGCTTGCCGTTTTCCACCGCCAGGAAGGCGGCGCGCATCGCCACTTCGGTTTTGCCGAAGCCGACGTCGCCGCACACCAGGCGGTCCATCGCCAGCGGCTGGCACATGTCGCTCAGCACCGCGTTGATCGCCTGTTCCTGATCCGGCGTGGTTTCGAACGGGAAGCTCTGGCAGAACAGCTGGTACTGCTCGCGGTTGTGTTTGAAGGCGAAACCGGCCTTGGCGGCGCGCTGGGCGTAGATATCCAGCAGCTCGGCCGCTACGTCGCGCACCCGCTCGGCCGCTTTCTGCCGCGCGCGCGTCCAGGCGTCGCCACCCAGTTTGTGCAGCGGAGCGTTTTCGTCCGCGCCGCCGGCGTAGCGGCTGATCAGATGCAGCGAGGACACCGGCACGTACAGCTTGTCCTCACCGGCGTAGGAGAGGATCAGGTATTCGGCCTTGATGCCGCCGGCTTCCAGCGTGGTCAGGCCGACGTAGCGGCCAACGCCGTGCTCCAGGTGCACCACCGGCTGGCCGGGATGCAGCTCCGCCAGGTTGCGGATCAGGGTATCGGTGTTAATGGTGCGCCGGTTGTCCTGCCGGCGGCGGCTGACGCGCTCGCCGAGCAGATCGCTTTCGCAGATCAGCGCCCGCTGGCGCAGGCCGTCGAGGAAGCCGTGTTCGGCGGCGCCGACCATCATGTAACGGCCTGTCGTCTCCGCCTGATCGAGACGCTGAATCAGCGCCGGCGCCAGCTTGATGCGGCCGAGCAGATCCTGCAGCGTTTCACGCCGCCCCTCGCTCTCGACGGAGAAAATCACGCTACCGTCGAAGCCTTCGATAAAGCGCCGCAAATTATCCAGTGGGGATTTATGCTGCGCCTGCACCGCCAGATCGGGCAGGGCATGGTAATCCAGATTGGTATTGCCGGCCTTGGCCGGCAGCTCATCGGTTTTCAGCGCGATGCGCGGCCAGGCCTTCAGCTCGCCGAACAGCGCATCAACGCGCAGCCACAGCGTATCCGGCGCCAGCAGCGGACGCATCGGATCGACGCGGCGGCTTTCGTAACGCTGGTTGACGTCCTGCCAGAAGCGCTCGGCGGCGCCCTCCAGATCGCCGGTATTGACGATCAGCGTATTGGCCGGCAGGTAGCTGAACAGCGACGGCAGCGGCTGGCTGAAGAACAGCGGCTGCCAGTATTCGATACCGGCGGGCCAGGCGCTTTTGCTGACCTGCTGATAGATGTGCTCGGCGTCGCGACGCACCTCAAACTGCTCGCGCCACTGGCTGCGGAACAGCTCGATGGCGTTCTTGTCGGTGGGGAACTCGTGGGCCGGCAACAGATTGATGGCCTCGACTTCGCTCAGCGTGCGCTGGGTATCGACGTCAAAGATGCGCAGACTGTCGATTTCGTCATCGAAAAAGTCGATGCGGTAAGGCTCGTCGCTACCCATCGGGTAAAGATCGAGCAGCGCGCCGCGGGTGGCGAATTCGCCATGCTCCATCACCTGATCGACGCTGCGGTAACCGGCCTGTTCCAACTGCGCGCGCAGCTTGTCGCGCGACAGGCGCTGGCCTTTCTTCATCACCAGCGCATGGCCGTGCAGGAATTCGTGCGGGCAGACGCGCTGCATCAGGGTGTTGACCGGCAGAATGATCACGCCGCGCGCCATGGTCGGCAGGTGATACAGGCTCGACAAACGATCCGAGATGATTTCCTGATGCGGCGAGAAGCTGTCGTACGGCAGGGTTTCCCAGTCGGACAGCGTGGTCACCATCTGATCGGTGAACTGCTGGATCTCGTCGCGCAGCCGCAGGGCGTTTTGCATATCCGGCGCGATCAGCATCACCGGGCCAGGGTGGCGCTCGACGATCTCGGCGCACTCCACGGCGCAGGCCGCGCCGGTCAGTTGCCCCAGCTGGCGCAGATCGCCCGCGCGATCGGGCAGAGAATAACGAGGGGATGAAGAACGGTTACGGCTATCGGAAGTGCTCATTCAGGTATCTTTAATCAATGTGTTAGAGGGCGTCCCGGCACGGATAACCCAGCGCTTTTATGCTGTTTATAGTAGCCCAGCGGCCGGCAAACTGACACAGCAAAAAGCGCTGCCCATCGCTTTTTTGCCGGTTATTTAACCGGTTAACGCCGTCGATTTTTTGCAGCGACGGGTAAATCTTGCGCTAATCTGCCGCCACCGCTCTCGTCTGCGCCACGCAATAAAAGGCCGTCGGGTGTTCCCTAAACGAGGGAGAGCCTTTATTATCCATGATCACTTTGCTTAAGCCACGGCTATCAAACGGATTTCATGTATCAACCTGTCGCGTTATTCATTGGCCTGCGCTACATGCGCGGGCGAGCCTCAGACCGCTTCGGGCGGTTTGTTTCCTGGCTTTCCACCATCGGCATTACGCTGGGGGTGATGGCGTTGGTCACCGTGCTGTCGGTGATGAACGGATTCGAAAAGGATCTGGAAAACAACATTCTCGGCCTGATGCCGCAGGCGTTGGTCACCAGTCCGCAAGGATCGGTCAACCCGCAGCAGCTGCCGGCCTCCGAGGTGCAGAAGCTGCAGGGCGTCACGCGCGTCGCGCCGCTGACCACCGGTGACGTGGTGCTGCAAAGCGCCCGCAGCGTGGCGGTCGGGGTGATGCTCGGCGTCAATCCCGACGAGGCCGATCCGCTGACCCCATATCTGGTCAACGTCAAGCAACAGCAGCTGCAGCCGGGCCAATACAACATCATCATCGGCGAACAGCTGGCGGGGCAACTGGGCGTCAAGCGCGGCGATTCGCTGCGCGTGATGGTGCCGAGCGCCAGCCAGTTCACGCCGATGGGCCGCATTCCCAGCCAGCGCCTGTTCACTCTCATCGGCACCTTCCACGCCAACAGCGAGGTGGACGGCTATCAGCTGCTGGTCAACCAACAGGACGCTTCGCGCCTGATGCGCTACCCGGCCGGCAACATCACCGGCTGGCGCCTGTTCCTGCAACAGCCGCTGACGGTCGATACCCTCAGCCAACAGGCGCTGCCGGCGGGCACTGTCTGGAAAGACTGGCGCGATCGCAAGGGCGAGCTGTTCCAGGCGGTGCGTATGGAGAAGAACATGATGGGGCTGCTGCTCAGCCTGATCGTGGCGGTGGCGGCGTTTAACATCATTACGTCGCTCGGCCTGCTGGTGATGGAGAAGCAGGGCGAGGTCGCCATTCTGCAGACCCAGGGGCTGACCCGCCGCCAGATTATGTCGGTGTTCATGGTGCAAGGCGCCAGCGCCGGCATTATCGGTTCGCTGCTCGGCACGCTGCTCGGCGTGCTGCTGGCCACCAACCTGAATAACCTGATGCCGATCCTCGGCGCCTTGATCGACGGCGCTTCGCTGCCGGTGGCGGTCGATCCGCTGCAGGTGACGATCATCGCCGTGGTGGCGATGGCGGTTTCCCTGTTGTCCACGCTTTATCCTTCATGGCGCGCTGCCGCCGTACAACCCGCTGAGGCTTTACGTTATGAGTAACCATCTTTTGCTGCAGTGTGACAACCTGTGCAAGACCTACCAGGAAGGCAATCTGCACACCGACGTGCTGCGCAATGTCAGCTTTGCCATGCAGCAGGGCGAGATGATGGCGATCGTCGGCAGCTCGGGTTCCGGCAAGAGCACCCTGTTGCACCTGCTGGGCGGGCTGGACTCGCCGACCTCCGGCGAGGTGATCTTCAAGGGCGAATCGCTGAACGCCATGTCTTCGGCGGCCAAGGCCGAGCTGCGCAACCGCCAGCTGGGTTTCATCTATCAGTTCCACCATCTGTTGCCGGACTTCACCGCGTTGGAAAACGCCGCCATGCCGCTCTTGATCGGCGGCGCCAAGCCGGCGCAGGCGCAGGAGAAAGCGCGGGAGATGCTGGCGGCGGTCGGGCTGGAAAAGCGCAGCAAACACCGCCCGTCCGAGCTTTCCGGCGGCGAGCGTCAGCGCGTGGCGATCGCGCGCGCGCTGGTCAACAACCCGGCGCTGGTGCTGGCGGACGAACCGACCGGCAACCTCGACAAGCGCACCGCGGACAGCATCTTCGATCTGCTCGGCGAGCTGAACGTGCGCCAGGGCACCGCTTTCCTGGTGGTAACGCACGATCTGCAGCTGGCCAAGCGCCTGAGCCGCCAGCTGGAAATGGCCGACGGCCACCTGCAGGCGCAGCTGACCCTGATGGGGGCCGAGTAATGGCGGGAGCCTCACTGTCCTTCCTGACGGCCCTGCGTTTTAGCCGCGGCCGTAAACGCGGCGGCATGGTGTCGCTGATCTCGGTCATCTCCACCATCGGCATCGCGCTGGGGGTGGCGGTGCTGATCGTCGGCCTGAGCGCGATGAACGGCTTTGAGCGCGAGCTCAAGAACCGCATTCTGGCGGTGGTGCCGCACGGCGAGCTCGAACCGGTCAATCAGCCGTTCAGCGGCTGGCCGTCGATTCTGCAGCGGGTGGAAAAGGTGCCGGGCATCTTGGCCGCCGCGCCGTACATTAACTTTACCGGCCTGATGGAAAACGGCGCGCAGCTGCGCGCGGTGGAAGTCAAAGGCGTGGATCCGCAGCAGGAGAGCCGACTGAGCGCGCTGCCGCAGTATGTGCAGGGCGACGCCTGGGCCAACTTCAAGCCCGGCGAGCAGCAGGTGATCCTCGGCAAGGGCGTGGCCGACGCGCTGGGCGTCAAGCAGGGCGCCTATGTCACGGTGATGATCCCCAACAGCGACCCGGAAATGAAGCTGCTGCAGCCGAAGCGCATTCGCCTGCACGTGACCGGCATTTTGCAGCTCAGCGGCCAGCTCGATCACAGCCTGGCGCTGGTGCCGCTGGCCGATGCGCAGCAGTATCTCGACATGGGTGACAGCGTCACGGGCATCGCGCTCAAGATGAACGACGTGTTCGCCGCCAACAAGCTGGTGCGCGACGCCGGCGAAGTGACCAACGCTTACATCTACATCAAGAGCTGGATCGGCAAGTACGGCTACATGTACCGCGACATCCAGATGATCCGCGCCATCATGTACCTGGCGATGGTGCTGGTGATCGGCGTGGCCTGCTTCAACATCGTCTCCACGTTGGTGATGGCGGTGAAAGACAAAAGCGCCGACATCGCGGTGCTGCGTACCCTGGGCGCCAAAGACGGCTTTATCCGCGCCATCTTCATCTGGTACGGGCTGCTGGCCGGGCTGCTGGGCAGCCTGAGCGGCGTGGTGATCGGGGTAATCGCCTCGCTGCAGCTGACCAACATCATCCGGGGCGTCGAGAAACTGGTCGGTCACTCCTTCCTGTCGGGCGATATTTACTTCATCGACTTCCTGCCTTCCGAGCTGCACTGGCTGGATGTGCTGATCGTGCTGGCGACTGCCATCGTGCTGAGCCTGTTGGCCAGTTGGTATCCGGCGAGGCGCGCCAGCCGCATCGATCCGGCGCGGGTGCTGAGCGGACAATAAAACCGACGGGGAGGCAGCGATGCCGCCCCGTTTTTTTAGCCTGGGGATGGGTTATGTACTACGGTTTCGATATGGGCGGCACCAAGATTGAGCTGGGGGTGTTCGACGACAACCTGCAGCGCATTTGGCAAAAGCGGGTGCCGACGCCGCGTGAAGATTACCGGCAGCTGCTGGCCACGTTGTGCGATCTGACCCTTGAGGCGGATGCGTTTTGCGGCCGGCGCGGCAGCGTCGGCATCGGTATTCCGGGCCTGCCCAACGACGATGACGGCACGTTGTTTACCGCCAACGTGCCAGCGGCGATGGGGCGGCCGCTGCCGCGCGATCTGGCGGCGCTGATCGGGCGCGAGGTGCGCGTCGATAACGACGCCAACTGCTTTGCGCTGTCGGAAGCCTGGGACGACGAGTTCCGCCGCTACCCGACGGTGCTGGGTATCATTCTCGGCACCGGCGTGGGCGGCGGCCTGATCGTCGGCGGCAAGACGGTGCCCGGGCGCAACTATATCGCCGGCGAGTTCGGCCATTTGCGCCTGCCGGTGGACGCGCTCGAGGTGCTGGGGCGTGATGTGCCTCGCGTTGCCTGCGGGTGCGGCCATCAGGGTTGCATTGAAAATTACATATCGGGCCGCGGTTTCGAATGGATGTACGCCCATTTCTATGACCGGCGCTTGCCTGCCACCGAGATCATTGCGCATTATCAGGCGGGCGAGCCGCAGGCGGTGGCTCACGTCGACCGCTTTATGGACGTGCTGGCGATCTGCCTGGGCAACCTGCTGACGGTGCTGGATCCGCACCTGGTGGTGATCGGCGGCGGGCTGTCGAACTTCGACGCCATTTACCAGGCGTTGCCGCAGCGGCTGCCGGCGCACCTGCTGCGGGTGGCCCGGCTGCCGCGCATCGAGAAGGCGCGCTATGGCGACGCCGGCGGCGTGCGCGGCGCGGCGTTCCTCAATTTGGCTCGCCCAACGTAATGGGCGTTGAGGCAAGGCGTGAATGTATGCAGCCAACAACGCCGCAATGTCCAGTAAGAAGGGTAAACAGGGAAAAGTAAGGAGAGAGTTAATGCACACCCGCCATCGGCTGTGTCAGTTTCGCAAGAGTAAGCATGTGCTGCATCAGCGCTTTCGTTCACGCATTTTTCACCGTGACACCATGGCGGCGGCCGAGCTGAAAAAGCCGTTTGTGGTGGTGTTGACCGGGGCCGGCATTTCGGCCGAGTCGGGCATTCGCACCTTCCGCGCCGCGGATGGGCTGTGGGAAGAGCACCGGGTGGAGGACGTCGCCACGCCGGAAGGTTTCCAGCGCGATCCGGCGCTGGTGCAGGCGTTTTACAACGAACGCCGGCGTCAGCTGCAGACGGAGGAGATCGTCCCGAACGCCGCGCACCGCGCGCTGGCGGATCTGGAAGAGTGGCTGGGGGACAACTTCCTGCTGGTCACGCAAAACATTGATAACCTGCATGAGCGCGCCGGCAGCAAGCGGGTGCTGCACATGCACGGCGAACTGCTGAAGGTGCGTTGCACCCAGTCGGGGCAGGTGTTCGAATGGCCCGGCGATCTCAGCGTTGACGATCGTTGCCATTGCTGCCAGTTCCCGGCGCCGCTGCGGCCGCACGTGGTGTGGTTCGGTGAGATGCCGCTGGGCATGGACGACATCTACCAGGCGCTGAGCAAGGCCGATTTCTTCGTCGCCATCGGCACCTCCGGCCATGTCTACCCGGCGGCCGGCTTCGTGCATGAGGCGCGGCTGGGCGGCGCTTACGCCATGGAGCTGAACCTGGAGCCGAGCCAGGTAGAGAGCCAGTTCGATGAGAAACACTACGGTCTGGCCAGCGAAGTGGTGCCGCGTTTTGTGCACAAGTTCCTGGTGGGCAAGGTGGCGCGGGCCGACAGGCCCTGAGAAAGGCATCAGGGCGCACTGCGCGCCCTGATGGGATGGCGGGGCGTATTAGCGCCCGGCTTTCAGCTTTTGGAAGTAGCTTTCGTACAGCGTGCTGGCGTCGCCGACGTCGTTTTGCCACTCGCCGTGTTCAATCACCGCCTTATCCGGATAGAGTGACGGGTCGTTGGCGATCTCCGGCGACAGCAGCTTCTTCGCCGCCAGGTTCGGCGTCGGGTAACCGATGGTTTCCGCCACCTGCACCGCGATTTCCGGCCGCAACAGGAAGTCTATCAGCTTTAGCGCCCCTTCGACGTTGCGCGCGTTGGCCGGAATGGCCAGGCTGTCCATCCAGAAGATCCCGCCTTCCTTCGGCCAGACGATCTCCAGCGGCGTGCCGGCCTGGCGCGCCACAAAGGCCGAACCGTTCCACACCATGCCAACGTTGACTTCCCCTTCCATAAACGGGTTGCCCGGGTTGTCGGAGTTGAAGGCCAGCACGTTCGGCATCAATTTCTGCAGTTCGTGGTAGGCGGCTTCGATCTCTTTCGGGTCAGTGGTGTTGCCGGAATAACCCAGCTTGAGCAGCGCCATCTGGAACACTTCGCGCGCGTCGTCGGTCAGCAGCAGGCGGCCTTTGTACTGCGGTTGCCACAGATCGGCCCAGGAGGTGACGGTGGACGGATCCTGCGCGTCGCTGTTGACGCCGATGGCGGTAGCGCCCCAGATGTAAGGAATGGAGTAGTCGTTGTTGGGATCGAACGGCTTGTTCAGCAGGGTGGGATCGAGATCCTTGAAGTGGCTGAGCTTGCTCTTGTCGATTTTTTGCAGCATGCCTTCCTTGCTCATCTTGGCGATGAAGTAGGTGGAAGGCACCACCAGATCGTACGCGCCGTCCTTGTAGGTCTTCAGCTTGGCGTACATGCTTTCGTTGGATTCATAGGTGGAATAGATCACCTTGATGCCGGTTTCTTTGGTGAACTGCTCCAGCAGCCCCGGCGGGACGTATTCAGTCCAGTTATAGAAATACAGCGTTTTGCCGTCAGAGGCGTTTGCAGAGCAGAAACTCAGCGCCATCATCCCGGCTGCGAGCAGATGTGACCACTTTTTCATGCAGCGTATCCTTCAGCAGTAGTGAGCCGAACCCGTATGGGCTGCCGTTTTCGGCCGCGCCATACCCCAGAAAGGGGCCATTATAGGGGCCGGGGCGGGGTGGGTAAAGGCGGTTATCCCGCTGGCAAATCAAGGGGTTCGGCGGCTTAAAGCGCATCACAATTTGTGTGTCTCGCGCTGGACAGGCGGTGAAGCGCGTGCGAAACAATAATTTTGGCGAATAAACGAGGGCGGCAATGAATTTCAAACAGGTCTTCAGCCAGGCGGAGCTTAGCAAGACGGATCTGACGATTTTGCACTGCATTCTCGACAACCCGGACGCCTGCATCGACGACGGCATCCGCGCGGTGTCCGCGCGCTGCTACAGTTCCCCCTCGACGCTGGTGCGGCTGGCTAAAAAGCTGGGCTTTCGCGGCTATCTCGAACTGGTCTATTTCATCAAATTCAACCTGACGATGGCGCCGGCCTACCAGGCGGAACGCCCTACGTCGGCGGCACCGCCGGCCCAGCAGGCGCAGTTTCTCGATCTGCTCGACAGCGGCAAGATCCTGATCCACGGCAGCGGTTTTTCGCAGCTGGTGGCGCAGTATATGTACAACAAGTTTATGACGCTGGGCGTAGACAGTTACCTGTCGCTGTGGCCGGATTTCGATATTCTTGACCGTGAGACGCGCTTTCGCTTCGACATGGTGATCGTGATTTCAAAGTCGGGCAACAGCGGCTCGGCGCTGAGCTGGGGCGAGGCGGTGAAGCGTAACCGCATTCTGCTGGCGGCCTTCTGCGGCGACGGCGACAGCCCGCTGGCGCAGCAGGCCGACATGACCTTTCTGTTTGAGGACCGGCAAAAATACGATCACGATATCTACTATCCCAACCCGTTTTTCGGTCACTGTCTGTTGGGATTCGAGAATGTGATCACCGCCTGGTTTGAACGACGCGGCCGCTGACGGCCGCGCCGCGCCATTTAGCGCCAGTGCCCGGCATACTGACGGTGAGCCTGCAGGTACTCCTCCACCAGCGTTTTCGCCAGCGAGTAGGAGTTCACCAGCGGGTGCACCATCAGCGCCTTGATGGCCAGCTGGCGATTGCCGGTCAGGATCGCCGCCACCGCCAGCCGTTCGTACTCTTTCACCTGCGAAATCAGGTTTTTCTGGGTGTCGGGAATATCGCGCATTTTGACCGGCTGAATGCCGGCGCTGCTCAATTCGCAGCTGATTTCGATCACGTCTTCCGGGTGCAGAAAATCGAGCGTGTCGCGGTTTTGCATCGATACCACCACGCGTTTTTGCCGGCCGCTGTTGACCGCCTCCAGAATGTCGATCGCCACCCCGGCATAGCCGCCGCTGTCCGGCTGTTCGATAAACTGTTGCAGCGTCAGCATCTCACGCGTTTTCACCTTGCCCTGGTTGGACTCGCGCTGCATGTAGGAGTTTTCGCGCTGCAGGTAATGGCAGAAATAGACAGAGAAGGCGTGTTCCAACTGACGGGGGATGTCCAGCTCGCCTAACTCTGACAGCATTTGGTGGTTGATCGCCGCGATTTGTTCGCCGCGGGTCTCGCCGCCCGCGACGATGGCGGCGATCGCCTGCTCACGGTAGTAGTAATAGTAGAGATACTCGTTGAGCATCAAATTGTCCGACAGCGCCACCAGCTCCGGCGAGAAGTACTTCATGCAGGTGTCGCGATACAGGCGCGGATCCGCCAGCAACCGATCCGTGACCGGTTCGCCGTTGACGCGCGCATTGCGGAACCAGGAAAGATGGTTGAGGCCGAAACAGTCGACGCTCAGTTGGTCTTCGCGGCAGTCCAGCAGCTCGGCCAGTTCGCGGATAAACTCGCTGGGGGCGTCGCAGATGCCGTAGACCCGGCGCTGGAAGCCGGATTTGATGATCGCCTCGGTCACCATGCCGGAAGGATTGGTGAAGTTGAACAGGACCGCGTCCGGCGAGGAAAGCTGCTCGATCAGGCGGCAATAGTCGAGGATCGCCGGAATCGAACGCATCGCCATGGCGAAGCCGCCGGCACCGGTGGTTTCTTGCCCGAGCAACTGGTGATTGAGCGCGATGCGCTCGTCATGGATGCGGCCTTCCTCGCCGCCGATGCGCAGGGTGGTGATGATGTAGTCGGCGCCTTGCAGCGCCTGGTGCGGATCGCTGCTGAGACTGAAAGCAATGTCGCCGCGAATGCGCTGGAATACGCCCTGCGCGAGGGCGCCGTAGATCGCCAGATGGCGCTCATCGGTATCCATAAACACCACTTCGGTAATGCCGATGCGATGGGCGTTATAGGCGATGGACTTGGCGAGGAACGGGGAACGCACGCCGCCGCCGCCGAGAACGGTTAATTTCATTCGATATCTCCCATTAATAAAGCGTTAGAGTGCCGCTAAATATTTCTCTACCTGATTTTTGACCTTGCCGACCGTGACGCCGTAAATCACCTGTACTTCACGGCGATTCTTTACCACGCCTTTGGCGCCGGTGCTTTTCAACGCGGCCTCATCCACCCGCGCCATATCCTTTAATTCCACCCGCAGCCGGGTAAAGCAGTTATCGACGGAAATAATGTTTTCCTTGCCGCCCAGCGCGCGAATAATGATGCCGCTCGGCTCGTCCGGGGTATTTTTGCGGTTCCGGTAATCCTGTTTGGAATAGAGTTTGACGTCCTGATCATCTTCACGGCCCGGCGTCTTCAGATTGAGCTTCAGCACCAGCGTTTTGAACACCAGGTAATACACCGCAAACTGCACCAGGCCGATGACCACATACAGCGGCCAGCGGGTGAGGGAAACCGGCAGCGGCAGGTTGTAGGCCAGGAACTCGACCAGCCCGCTGGCCCCCCAGGGGCGCACCTGCAACAGGTTGCAGGCCACCTGCGACAACGCGGTCAACACGGCGTGGATCACCCACAGCAGCGGAGAGATAAACAGGAAGGTGAACTCTATCGGCTCGGTGATGCCGACCAGGATCGAGGTGGTGATGGCGGGGATTAGAATCGCCTTGGCCAGCATTTTCTTTTCCGGCTTGGCGGTGTGATAGAAAGCCAATGCCGCGCCCGACAGGCCGAAGATGGTCACCATCCCTTGCTGCGAGAAGCGCAGCGCCTCGTTCATCAGCGGCGAGATGCTCGGGTCGCGCATGTAGGCCAGGAAAATCGCCTGCGAACCGGAGACGGTCTGGCCGTCCTGCACGATCGAACCGCCGATGCTGGTGAGCTGGAACGGCGACCAGATAAAGTGGTGCAGCCCGGTGGGGATCAGGAATTTCTCAAAGAAGCCGTAGACGAATACCCCGAGCGAGCCGGCGCTTTTCATAAAGCCGGTCAGCGCGATCAGGCCCTGTGAAATCGCCGGCCATAGGTAGCTGAAGGCGACGGCGTACAGCATGATGATCGGCGTCATGGCAATCAGCACCAGCTTGGCGCCGCCGTAGACCGAGAACACGCCGTTGAGTTCGACGTTGCACAGGCGGTTATGCACCCAGGCGATGGTGACGCCGAGGATAAGACCGAGGAAAATGCCCATATCCACCACGGTAAAACCCAGTAACTCCGTCTGCCCGGTGCCATAATACTCACCGTTGATCTTGGCCGCGACGTGGCCGCTGAATTGCAGATAAGAAGAATTGGCGCCGAGGAACATGATAAAGCACATCACCGCGACCAGCGCCGCTTCGCTTTTCTTGTCTTTGGCCAGGCCGTAGGTAATACCGATACAGAAAATCAGCCCGAGATTGCCGAATAACGGCCAGAAGGTATCGCCGATCATTTTACCGATAGAGAAGATGGCGGAATGTTCATTGATTAATGTGGCATTGGTAAGAATAGAACTGAGCGCCAGAATCAGACCGATTACCGGCAGGAAAAATATCGGCCCCATCATGGCTTTGGAGAAAAGCTGCAGCTTATTTAAGATATTATCGATAATACCTTTCATGGCAGTTCCTTTTTATATTTTAATGGATGACGACGTTGCTGAATAAACTCCCTGGAAGCGAGAAAAAATAAGGCACCTTGCCTGGATTCAGTTATAGGGGGAAGTTTTCGCCGCTGCAATCGGCGGGGCGGAAATAGGCACCGATGGTCAGAGAGTGACAACCGGTGCCGGTTGTGAAGGGGATCACAACCGGGCGCTGCGGCGCCCGGCGGGAAGGATTATTCTGCCTTGGGCGCGCGATCGCGCATCACCCACTGGCTGGCGATCACCAGCACCAACGACAGCAGCAGCAAAATGGTGGCCAGCGCATTGACCTCCGGCGAGACGCCGACTTTCACCATCGAGTAGATCTTCAGCGGCAAAATCTCGTAGCTCGGCCCGGTGACGAAGGAGGAGACGACCACGTCGTCCATCGACAGGGTGAAGCTCAGCAGCCAACCGGCCGCCACCGCCGGCATCGCCAGCGGCAGGATGATTTTGCGCAGGATGGTGAACTCGCTTGCGCCGAGATCGCGCGCGGCTTCCAGCATCTTCACGTCGAAGCCTTTCAGGCGCGCGTAGACGGTCACCACCACGAACGGCAGGCAGAAGGTGATGTGCGAGAACAGCAGCGACCAGAAGCCGAGCGAAATGCCCAGCAGCATGAACAGCACCAGCAGCGAGATGGCCATCACGATGTCCGGCGACATCATCACCACAAACAGCATGCCGCCGACGAACGGTTTGCCGCGGAAGCGGTAGCGGTACAGCGCCACCGCGGTCAGCGAGCCGATCAGCGTGGCGAAGGTGGCGGAGAGCACCGCCATGGTCAGCGAGTGGCCCGCCGCCTGCAACAGGCTGTCGTTGTTGAGCAGCGTGCTGTACCACTTGGCGGTAAACCCTTGCCAGTTGATGCCGAAGCGCGAGGCGTTGAAGGAGTTGACGATCAGGATGACGATCGGGATATACAGATAGGCGTATACCAGCGTCATAAAGCCGCCGCGCAGCAGACGTCCGATCATGCCAGATCCTCCTTCTTGTTCAGCAGGCGTGCGGCCCGGTAATAGACCAGCAGCAACAGCCCCATCACCAGCGTCAGGCAGATGCTGGTGGCCGCGCCGAACGGCCAGTCGCGGATATTGAGGAACTGGCTTTTAATCACGTTGCCGATCAGCAGGTTTTTGGCGCCGCCCATCAGATCGGCGACGAAGAACAGCCCCATCGCCGGCAGCACCACCAGCAGGCAGCCGGCGATAATGCCCGGCATGGTCAGCGGCACGATGATGCGGATAAAGGTCTGCAGCTTGCTGGCGCCGAGATCGCGCGCCGCCTCCAGGCAGGATTTATCGAGCTTTTCGATGCTGGAGTAGAGCGGCATCACCATAAACGGCAGCAGGATATACACCAGGCCGAGGACGACCGCTTCCGAGGTGTACATGATGCGCAGCGGCTTGTCGATGACGCCGATCCACAGCAGCGCGTCGTTGAGATAGCCGCGGGTGCTGAGAAACAGCTTCAGGCCGTAGATGCGGATCAGCGAGTTGGTCCAGAAGGGCACGATCAGCAGAAACAGCAGCAGCGGCCGCACCTTCTGCGGCAAGCGCGCCAGAATAAAGGCGAACGGATAGCCGATCGCCAGGCAGCACAGGGTGGCGATCAGCGCCATGTTCAGCGAGTGCAGCAGCACCTGGGCATACAGCGGATCGAACAAACGCCGGTAGTTATCCAGCGTGAACACCATCTGCACCAGGTTGGCGTCGTCGCGGGTCAGGAAGCTGGCACCGATGATCATCAGGTTCGGCATGAACACGAACAGCAGCAGCCAGGCGACGACGCCGACGATCACCACATTCTGAAAGACTTTACGCGATTTCTTCATCGGCCAGCACCACCTCCCAGCTTTCGACCCAGGTCACCGCCATCTTCTGATTGAGCGAGTGATCGACGTCCGGATCGTCTTCGTTGAAGAACTCGCTGACCATCACCGTTTTGCCATTCTCCAGCTCGACCACCGACTCCAGCGTCATGCCTTTGTAGTTGCGCTCGCGAACGTACCCGATCAACCCGTCGTGCTGCGCGCTGTCGTTCACTTCTTCCACCCGCAGATCTTCCGGGCGCAGCAGCACCTTCAGCTTTTGGCCCGGCTCCACCGGCAGATCGGCGTAGATGTCGCACTCGCGGCCCTCGACGTTGGCGCGCACCCGCTGCGGATCGAGACGTTGCAAAACCACCGCGTCGAAGATGTTGATCTCGCCGATGAAGCTGGCGACGAACAGGTTCTTCGGCTCTTCGTAGATCTCACGCGGCGTGCCGTCCTGCTCGATGCGGCCTTCGCGCATCACCACGATGCGATCCGACATGGTCAGCGCTTCTTCCTGATCGTGGGTGACGAACACGAAGGTGATGCCCAGTTTGCGCTGCAGCGCTTTCAGTTCGTTCTGCATCTGCTTGCGCAGCTTGTAGTCCAGCGCCGACAGCGATTCGTCCAGCAGCAGCACCTTCGGTTTGTTGACCACCGCGCGGGCGATGGCCACGCGCTGCTGTTGGCCGCCGGAGAGCTGCCCCGGCCGCCGCTTGGCGAACGCATCCAGTTGCACCATGCGCAGCGCCTCTTCCACGCGCGGCGTCAGTTCCGCCGCCGGCACCTTTTGCATGCGCAGGCCGAAGGCGACGTTGTCGAACACCGACATGTGCGGAAACAGGGCGTAGCTTTGAAACACGGTGTTGACGTGGCGATGTTCGGCCGGAATGGCGGTGATGTCCTGGCCGTCGAGCACGATGCGGCCCAAATCGGCGTCTTCCAGACCGGCGATCAGGCGCAGCACCGTGGTTTTGCCACAACCGGAGGGGCCGAGAATGGTGAGGAATTCGCCGTGGTTAATCGTCAGATCCAGATCGGCAATGATGGTTTTGCCATCGAACGCTTTGCTCAGGGCATGCAGTTCAACAAGGGGAGTCGGAGAGGATGTCTCAGTCATTTATCGTATTACTCTATCCCGTGGGCTAATGCAGATAGAACCGCAACTGGAAAAGACTGCCGGAGCTTGCGGGAATGCCCGCGATTCAAAAGAAGCTCAAACCAGTTACGCCAATGGAAATTTTTCGAGCGCGCATGATAGACGCTGAATGCCGGAATTGAAAGCCGATCCGGCCCAGATGCCGCGTTTTTCATCATGATAGCGACAAATGACCCTGTGATGACAGCATTATTCCCCTCAGAAATCATCACAAAGATTAATGATATTGGCGAATTCTGGTTAAAAATGACCTGACGCAATATTTGATCCTGATCGGTTCCGCATAATGAAACGCGATATTCTGAGGGGCCGCTACCATGGACAAATTACTTGACCGCTTTTTCAACTACGTCTCTTTCGACACCCAGTCCAAAGCGAACGTAAAGCATGTGCCGAGCACCGACGGGCAGTTGAAGCTGGCGCGTGCGTTGCAGCAGGAAATGATCGCGCTCGGCTTCGAGCGGGTGTCGCTCAGCGAACACGGCTGCGTGATGGGCACCTGGCCGGGTAACGTCGCCTGGCCGGTGCCGGCGGTCGGTTTCATCGCCCATCTGGATACTTCGCCGGATTTCAGCGGTAAACACGTCAATCCGCAGATCGTCGAGAACTATCGCGGCGGCGACATTGCGCTCGGCATCGGTGATGAAGTGCTGTCGCCGGTGATGTTCCCGATCCTGCACCAGATGCTGGGGCAGACGCTGATCACCACCGACGGCAAAACGCTGCTGGGCGCCGACGACAAGGCGGGCATCGCCGAGATCCTCACCGCCATGGTGCGCCTGCGCGCGCGCAAGATCCCGCACGGCGACATCCGCGTGGCCTTCACTCCGGACGAGGAGGTGGGCAAGGGGGCGCAGCTGTTCGACGTGGCGGCCTTCAATGCCGAATGGGCCTACACGGTGGACGGCGGCGGCGTCGGCGAGCTGGAGTGCGAAAACTTCAACGCCGCCTCGGTGACGATCAAAATCCTCGGCAACAGCGTGCACCCCGGCAGCGCCAAGGGGGTGATGGTCAACGCGCTGTCGCTGGCCACCCGCATTCATCAGGCGCTGCCGGCAGACGAAGCGCCGGAGACCACCGAAGGCTACCAGGGCTTTTATCACCTCAGCAGCATCAAGGGCAGCGTAGAGCGCGCCGAAATGCACTATATCCTGCGCGACTTCGAGCGTGAGGGGTTTGAGGCGCGCAAACGCAAAATGGTGGACATCGCCCGTGAGGTTGGCAAAGGCTTGCCGCGCGATTGCTATATCGAAGTGAGCATCGAAGACAGTTATTACAACATGCGCGAACAGGTGGCGGAGCACCCGCACGTGATTGCGCTGGCGCAGCAGGCGATGCGCGACTGCGACATCGAACCGGTGATGAAGCCGATCCGCGGCGGCACCGACGGCGCGCAGCTGTCGTTCCGCGGCCTGCCGTGCCCGAACCTGTTCACCGGCGGCTACAACTACCACGGCAAGCACGAATTCGTGACGCTGGAGGGCATGGAGCAAGCGGTGGCTGTGATCATGCGCATCGCGGCGCTGGCCGCCGAGCGGGCGCGGTAAACACCTTCGTTCCCCGGCCGGCTTGCGTCGGCCCGCATTCCCTTTTCTGATCCGCCCGGCGGGGCTCCGTGCACTCGCCGTTCTCTTATCGTTCCCTGCCTCATTGTTGTCC
Organism: Serratia sp. BNK-33-b; assembly: GCF_048684565.1. Taxonomy (NCBI): domain Bacteria; kingdom Pseudomonadati; phylum Pseudomonadota; class Gammaproteobacteria; order Enterobacterales; family Yersiniaceae; genus Serratia; species Serratia sp. BNK-33-b. The sequence goes on along the minus strand of NZ_JBLQTZ010000001.1, from coordinate 2,805,674 downwards.
CCTTCACCATACAACCCGTGGTGAGGGGATCCCGTTATCCTCAGAGATAGAGTGCTGGTTATGCACACAGGTTTGCTGTGTGCTTAACCGGTTTTACAGCTTCGGTGCGGTGAGCCCAGTGGCCAGGGGATGCTGGGGGAATGAGCGCTGTTAACCGCCATCAAACAGGACGTAAGAGGGTAACAATCATGGCAGAAGAAAAGAAAAATGCTCAGGTGATTAACGGCGTTAACGACGATATTGCCGAACTGAAATCGCTGTCTACGCTGCGCCAGCGCGTGGTCAGCGACGGTGAAATCGTCTCCAAATCGGCCAACGGTTTTCGGCTGGCAAATGGCAATACCGGCGTGATGCTGCGTAATGATGGACGCGATTTTTATGCGCTGACGACGCCGGGTGGCCAAGCGCTTAACGGACAGTGGAACACTCTGCGCCCGTTCTCGTTCAATTTGGCGTCTGGCCGGGTTGCGATGCAAAACGGCGTGGACATTTCCGGCGGGGCGATGGTCTCGCATGACGCGGGTATCTCCACCTCGACCACCGGCCCGATCCCGCTTATCAATGGACAAATCTATAACTCCGCACCTTTAAAAAGTGATTTCACTAGCGGTAGTGTCACCACAACCATCATGTTGGGATCCCGCGTCATTCCGGGGAAGGATAACTTCGGGTTAATTTCTTACCGCGACTGGCAGGGGAATTGGAACGAACTTCAGGTCAGAACTAACGCGGAACTTTCCGTCGGGCAATTGACCAAACGCAATTCTGACGGCTGGTTTTTTGCCAGCCCTCCTCAGAATGCAGATAGCAATAAAGAATCCCTTACCAAGGGATTGTACTTGCAAGCCCCGAATAACAAGCATGCCAATATTTATCACCATGACCATGTGAAATACAACGAACTCGTTATCAACGTGGGCAATGGCGGTCGGAATAGTTGGTTCGTTTTCAAAGAAGATGGCTATGCCGTTACCGGCGGTGGCTGGAACAGCAGCTCCGACGTCCGCATGAAAACGGACATCACCCAAATTGCTGGCGCATTGGACAAGTTGGCCAATATCGGCGGCTACACCTACCTCAAACAGGGCGTGCCGGAAGCCGGGGTGATCGCTCAGGAAGTGGAGAGCGTATTGCCGCAGTCGGTAACCCAAACCGAATTGAAGCTCAACGACGGCAGCGTGCTGAAGGATGCCCGGGGCATCAATATCAACGGCGTGGTGGCGCTGCTGGTTGAGGCACTTAAGGAAGAGCGCTCACTTCGAGATGCCGAGCGTGAAGCATTTGAAGCTCGATTGGTTGCTTTGGAAAAAGCGATTGCGAACGCCTGATTAATAAAATTTTTGTAGGTTGCGCAGAGTATTAATCGACGGTGTTGCTGGTAATAAGCACTTAAGAATTTACTCTGCTGCCGAATAACGAAATAAAGGACTGACACATGAGTGGCGGAGATGGAAAAGACAGCCGTGGCCCAACTGGCGGTGTTAAAGGTGGGGCTTCAGATCAGGGACCAAATGTAGGGCACGGTGGATCTATGGATATAAATATTCCTGGCATGGGGGATGTGCATATCGATGGAGTACACGGTTTAAATCCCGGTCAAGATAACAGTACCAACTGGGATGGAGGTAATGGGAACGGTAACGGTGGCAGGGACAGCAGCAGCAGTGGAGATTCCCAAGGAGCGGCAATACGGCGACAGGTTAACGCTATCAAAAATGACCCTAAAGTTAGTAATATCCTGAAGGAGTTACAAAAAAAAGTACGTGCGGTTACACCTTATGCAAAGGTAGCTTTGAAAAGTGTTGGGGCTGACGGAAAAATACAGGTGCAGGTTGGTGAAATTCGTACAACCGATGAAGCCGCCGTCAGCAAGGCTATTACCTCTGTCTCACAAGTTAAAAATGTACTTGGCGTGGGGTTGCCTGCTCAAGGCGGGATCGTGTTCGCCGGTAATATCGAAACCAATCACAGAATCGGTAATTATCAGAACGTACCCAACGGGAACAATAACGGCAACAATTCTGCCGCAGAGGATAAGGCGTCATTAGCCACCTATTCCGAGGCGCTTAATGGAACAATCCCACCGGGTTTCTGGCTTGAAAATAATAGGGTGATGACAGAAATTACGGAGCAGTATGAGATCAGCGGAGGTGGCAAAGGGAGCGATCGTACAGGGTATCGGCAACGCAATGTCGAAGTACCTTCTTTGACCTCGGCCTATCAACAATTTAAACAGGTAGAACGAGAAGTGGCCGAAGAGGCCCGTAAAGCTGAGGAGGCCCGAAAGGCGGAAGAGACCCGCAGAGTCGAAGAGGCTCGTAAGGCTGAAGAGGCTCGCAAAGCCGAGGAAGCCCGTAAGGCTGAAGAGGCTCGCAAAGCAGAAGAAGCTCGCAAGGCTGAAGAGGCCCACAAGGCGGAAGTCGCCAGAAAAGCGTTGTTCGCTAAAGCGGGTATTATGGACGCTCCAGCGTATACGCCGGAAAAGCTAAAAGCGGCCAATGCGGCGTTGTCCGCCGCAGGCGCCATGGTGCTTAACCGTGCGCCTGCGATGCTGCAGACGTCGATGGTCGGGCAAGGTGTGATGACGACCACGAGCGAACTGGCCGGCTGGGCAGCGAGCGCGTCGTGGCGGGCGGCCTACGAAGTCGGCAGTATACGCGCCGGCACCGCGGTCGCCGCCGGATCGGTGCTGGGGGCTTTTGCCCTCGGCTTTTACCCGACGGAGGTCGGTGCAGGGAGCGACCAGGTGCCCGGACGGGATGTCAATCTGTTTGCCCTTCAGGCGAGCCTGGCGGCGGGCAGGGAGACCATTCAGCCCGGCATGACCTCGGTCGATTTGCCGGTGCGCGGGTTTATCACCACCGACGACGACGGGAGACAGAGCGTCAACTTTGTCAGGACGGGGGTTGGCGGCGTATCGCCGAGTGTGCCGGTATTCAGACCCGTTCGCGATGAGCTGACGGGGCTGGACAAAATCACGCTGCCCGCAATGGCGGGGGTACCGGCGAGGACGATACTGATCAACCCGGTGCCGACCGGGCCGGCCGCGCCGGCGCATACCGGCAACGGCTCACAGGGGCCTAAATCGCCAGTGCATACCGGCACCGGCATTAGGCAGCCGGACAGCATCGTGGTCACCACCTTCCCGGCGGATGTGGTGCAGGATCTGCAAGACTTTATCCTGTGGCAGCCGGATGCGCTGGAAACCGGAGTTGAAGCTGTCTATGTGATGGTGAGCAAGCCCTATGGTGAAACCAACGCCAGGGGCAAATACAGCGGTCGTGAATACAACACCAATAAAGCTGGAGGCCCCATCCAGAATCTGGATTGGAAAGGGGCCAGCATCGACCGTGCCGGCGTGGATAAGGTGAAGCTGCATACTGGGCGTTTTGCAGAGTCAGACGCTAACAAAGTGATGATCGGCCGCCTGGAAAAGATCCTGAAGGGAGAACTGTACCCCTCCGATATGTTGCCGTTCGGCTTGCACAAAGGCTATGCGCTGGCGGCGATGTGCGAGATCCTCGGCGGCGCGCTCTCCGGCGGCCGCACCACCCACGACGCCACGCTGAAAGCCGACAGCGACGCCATCTTCAACTGCATGACGACCCTGATCCTCGATCCTCAGGCCTTCGACGCCCCGCAAATGCAGGCCGAGGCCGAAGCGTTCATCGGCTGGGTGAAGGCGTCGCCGCCGAGCGGTGAACAGCCGATCGCGGTGCCGGGCGAATGGGAGGAGGCCAACCGCGCGGCGCGGCTGGAGCAGGGCATACCGATAGACGCTAATACCTGGCGGCAGATTTGCGCGGCGGCGGAGCAGGCGGGCATGGCGGATGAAGCGCTGGCCGGCTTTCGCGCGCAGGCGCGGCAGGCATAAAAAAGCCACCCGGCAGGGTGGCTTGTGCGCGTGACGGCAATCAGTCGTTAAAGTACCAATAGCCGCTGTTGACCAGCGCGGTCAGCAGCGCCAGGAATGACGGATCGTCCACCGCGTCGCCGAGCAGGGCGGCGTCGACGCTGAAGTGCTGGCACAGGGCGTCTGCGGCCTGCAGCTGGTCGGTGTCGATCAACTCGCCGTTGACGAAGCAGCGATCGCCGACGCGCAGCACGCGCAACCCGCCCAGGCGCTGCAGCGCTTCACCCTGTTGCAGCAGTTCGTAGATTTCCCCGGCCTGATACGGTGGCTCCGGCGGCGCCAGATCCAGCTCGTGGCGCGACTGGGAGATAAACTCGCCGAACCAGTGCTGGAAGTGCTCCGGCTGTTGCACCAGATCCAGCATCATCTGCCGCAAGGCGTCCACTTCCTGCGGCAGGATCTCCGCCGGGTGTTCGCGCAGTTTAACGTCCGGATCGCCGTAGCGTTTGCTGCCGAGCTCGCGCGCCAGCACGTAGTCGGCGAAGCCGCTCACCAGCTCGCGGCCGTTCGGCGCGCGGAAGCCCACCGAGTAATTGAGCGCGTTTTCCAGCGCGTAGCCTTCATGCGGGAAGCCCGGCGGAATGTAGAGAATGTCGCCCGGTTCCATCTCTTCGTCGATGATGGCGTCGAACGGCTCGACCTGCAGCAGATCCGGGTGCGGGCAGTGCTGTTTCAGCGGCGTTTTTTCCCCGACGCGCCAGCGGCGGCGGCCGGTGCCCTGAATGATGAACACGTCGTACTGATCGAGGTGCGGGCCGACGCCGCCGCCCGGCACTGAGAAGGAGATCATCAGGTCATCCATCCGCCAGTCCGGCAGTTGGCGGAACGGGCGCATCAGCGCCGCCGAAGGCTCATGCCAGTGATCCACCGCCTGCACCAGCAGCGACCAGTTGTTTTCGCTCAGGTGGTCGAAGCTCTCGAAGGGGCCGTGCGCAACCTGCCAACGGCCGTCCTGGTGGCTGACCAGGCGGCTGTCCACTTCGTTTTCCATCGCCAACCCGGCCAGCTCATCCGGGGAGATCGGATCGATAAAGTTTTTGAAGCCGCGCTTCAGAATCACCGGACGCTTTTGCCAATAACGTTGCAAAAAATCGTTCCAGTCCAGATCTAATTGATAATCCATGTTCTATTCCAGGATAGGGGAGTGAGCCTGAGTGCGATTATAACGGAAGTTTGGCCCCGTGGATCGGGGCCGCAGCGGCATAATTTATTCGTTGTGGTGGGTATCGTGCTGGCGGGCGAAAGTGACCTGCATGCGCGCGCCGCCGAGCGGGCTGTCGCTGATGACGATTTCGCCGTCGTATTGCTCGATGATCTCCGCCGCTACCGACAGGCCAAGGCCCTGGCCGGGGCGCAGGGTGTCCACCCGCTGGCCGCGCTGGAAGATCAGCTGGCGCTTGCTTTCCGGGATGCCCGGGCCGTCGTCGTCGATGACGAGGATGAGATTTTTCTCTGAGTGCAGCGAGGTGATCTCAACGAACTCCAGGCAGTATTTGCAGGCGTTTTCCAACACGTTGCCCATCACTTCCATAAAGTCGTTCTTCTCGCCCATAAAGGTCACTTCCGGCGAGATGTCCAGCGTGATCACCACCCCTTTGCGCTGGTAAACCTTGTTCAGCGCCACCACCAGGCTGTCGAGCAGCGCCGGCACCGAGTGGATCTCGCGCGTCAACACCGTTTGGCCGGAGTTGATGCTGGCCCGGTGCAGGTAGTAACCGATCTGCTGCGAGATGCGCCCGATCTGATCCAGCATGATCGGCTCGGCTTCTTCGATGGTGGTCTGCTTGCCGCTGCGCAGCGAGCGCAGGGTGCTTTGCAGCACCGCCAGCGGCGTTTTCAGGCTGTGGGTCAGATCCGACAGGGTGGTGCGATATTTGGTGTAGCGCTGGCGCTCGTTACGCACCAGAATGTTCAGATTGCGCACCAGCCCGCGCAGCTCGCTGGGCGGGTTCTCATCCAGCTGATCGCGCTCGCCGTTCTCCAGTTCGCCCACCTGATTGACCAGCGCCTTGATCGGCCGCAGGCTCCAGTAGGCCGCCAGCCACAGCAGCGGCACCACCAGCAGCAGGTTGGCCAACAGCACGTAGCTGAACCACTCCCACACCACGTCGGATCGCTGCAGCTCCTGCGGAATGCTGTCAACCACCACGATGGTCAGCGCCGGCAGGCGAGGCGTGGCGGCATAGGTGTTGACCGCCACAGAGTGGGTCAGCGCGTTCTGATCGGTATCGTCGTAATTCTTCAGCTGATCCTGCGCTTTGGGGTTGTCCCCCAGCACTTCGCTACTGACGCGGGTGTCGGTGTCGATTTCGTAGAAGCCGGACTCCTCCAGCCATTCCTTGTTGATCAGCTTCTCGAGCTCCGGCACCTTGCGCTGGCTCCACAGCAGGTTGCCTTTATCGTCGTAGATAAAGACCAGCGTCGGGAAGTTGAGATCGAGATCGGGGGGAATGGCGATGGTGAGTTTGTTGTCTTTCCACTGAGCCAGGCTGAAGAACAGGTTGCTCTCGCCGCGCAGCAGACGGAAGGCGGTTTTGTCGAAGCTGACGATATAGCCGACGACCGCCACCAAACCGTAAGAGAGCGACAGCGCCAGGATCACCCCGGCGGTCGCCATCAGGAAGCGGGCACGCAGCGAAAACGGTTTTTTATTCTTGTTGAACATCATGTTCACTTCGCGTCAAAACGATAGCCCTGGCCACGTACCGTGGTGATCACTTCATGCGGGTATTCCGCCTGCACTTTCTTGCGCAAGCGGCCCATCAGCACGTCGATGGTGTGGCTTTCACGCAGTTCGGCGTCCGGGTAGAGCTGCAGCATCAACGAATCCTTGCTCACCACCTTGCCGGCGTTGCGGATCAGGGTTTCGATGATGGTGTATTCAAAGGCGGTCAGCTTGATCTGTTGATCGTTGACGCTCAGTTCGCGGCGCGACAGATCGATCTGGAACGGCGGCAGCACGATCACCTGCGAAGCCAAGCCGCTGTTGCGGCGCATCAGCGCCTGCATGCGGGCGATCACCTCTTCCAGGTGGAACGGCTTGGTGACATAGTCGTCGGCGCCGGCTTCCAGCACCGCCACTTTGTCCTGCCAGCTTTCGCGGGCGGTCAGCACCAGGATAGGCAGCTTGGTCTGATGGGCGCGCCAGCGGCGGATCAGGCTCAGGCCGTCTTCACCCGGCAGGCCGAGATCGACGATGGCGATATCCGGCGCGTGTTCCTGCAGGAAATAATCGGCTTCCTTGGCGTCTTCGGCCGCGTCGACCTGATGGCCCATCTCGCGCATCTGAACGGAAAGGTGGTGACGCAGCAAACCATTATCTTCAACAACCAGTACTCGCATGGCGAACTCCTGTGACTATGCGGGTGAACATCCTGTCACCCACGCGATAAAAGGGAACACGCTCTGCGGCGTGTCAGGGAATAACGCGGCCACCTGAACCATTTTGACAAAAAGTGCTGAGGCTATGGTAGGTATAACCCGCCCGGCCCGCAAGAGAGCCGAAGCAATGTATTAAAATAAGCGTTATCAATTTGTTCGCCGACATTATCGACAAGCTCTGATAAACGTCGGATAAACAGCGGCGGGGCAACATTAAACGCAACTTAAACGCGCCGGGCATTGCCCGCGAAAGGGAAGTGTGAGCCGGGCGCTTGATAAGCTTTAAAGGTACTAATAAGGTATTATTGAGGCAACGGCACATTTTCTCAGGAGCGACGGATGAAGCAGTTAACCCAGGCAGAACGCATAGCGGGCGCACTTTACGGACAGATGCTGGGCGACGCGCTCGGCATGCCTTCCGAGCTGTGGCCGCGCGAGCGGGTTAAGCGCCATTTCGGCTGGATAGACGGTTTTCTCGATGGGCCGGCGGAGAACTCGGCCGCCTGTTACTTCAAGGCCGGGCAATATACCGACGATACCGCGATGGCACTGGCGCTGGCCGATGCGCTGCGGGAAGCGGAAGGTGAGGTGGTGCCGGCGCTGATCGCCCGCAATGTGATCCGCTGGGTGGACAGTTTTGACGCCTTCAACAAGAACATTCTCGGCCCCAGTTCCAAACTGGCGTTGAGCGAGCAGAAAGCGGGCACGCCGATCGCCGAGTTGGAAAACAACGGCATCACCAATGGCGCAGCAATGCGCATTTCGCCTTTGGGCTGCGTGCTGCCGTCTGCGCCGCTGGAGGATTTCTGTCAGCAGGTGTGGCTGGCCTCCAGCCCGACGCACAAATCCGACATCGCCGTCGCCGGTGCCGTCGCGATCGCTTGGGCGGTTTCGCGTGCGGTGGAGGGCGCGGACTGGGCCTCGATTCGCCTGGCGCTGCCGGGCGTGGCGGAGTATGCCCAGCGCCGTCAGGTGACGACGTTCAGCCCCTCGCTGGCGGCGCGCATCGAGTTGGCGTTTCAGGTGGTGGATGAGGCCGCCGATCCCGAGCAGGCCTCTGAGCGGATATATCAACTGATTGGCGCCGGGGTGAGCACCATCGAGTCGGTGCCGGCGGCGCTGGCGATGGTGCAGCTGGCGCAAACCGATCCTACCCGTTGCGCGGTGCTGTGCGCCAATCTGGGCGGCGATACCGACACCATCGGCGCGATGGCCACCGCTGTCTGCGGCGCGCTGCACGGCGCCGGCGCGATGGATCCTGCCCTGCTGGCGGAGTTGCAGCGGGTGAATCCGCTGGACGTTGAGGCGTATGCCCAGGCGTTCGCGCGTTTTCGCCGCCGCCGGCAGGGCGAGGCGTGACGGATCAGCTTTCGCTGGTAAACTCGTACATGTCGCTGCGGCAGAAGCTTTCGCTGTATTCGATCGGCTTCTTGCGGTGGTCGAACAACGTCTGGCGCACGATCAGCAGCGGCATCGGTTCGGATAGCTGCAGCGCCTGGCGGATGTCGTCGTCGGCCATCGCCGCGCTGACCTGGCTGCGCAGCGAGCCCATCTCCACATTGTTGCGCCGGAAGTAGTCGTACAGCGAGATGCCAATCTCGTCGACGTTGGCAATCGCCGCCGCCACCACGTAGGACACCGCCACCGACATCGGCCGCCGATCGATAAAGTGAATGCGCTTGAGTTGGTAGATCGGCGCTCCAACCGCCAGCCGGAGTTTTTCCGCCAGTTCGGCGCTGGCCGGCACCCGCTCGCGGCTGATCCATTGCGTATCCGGCTGACGCCCCTGTTGCGTCGCCTCGCGCGAGAACCCTTTGATGTCCGCTAATGAATAGCGCAGCTTCGGCGCGGGCCGTTGTGGCTGGATGAAGGTGCCGTAGCCGCGTGAACGGCCGATGATGCCGTCTTGCTCAAGGCAGGCCAGCGCTTTGCGCACCGTGATGCGCGAGATGCCGAGCCGTTCGGTAAACAGGCGCTCGCTGGGCAGGAAATCCCCCGCGTTCAGCAATCCTTGCTCGATAGCCTGGCGCACCGAGGCGTTAAAGCGCAGATATAACGGCATCGCGCCCGCGCTGGCCAGATCCTGCAGCAGTTTTTCCAGCAGACGCTGGTTGATCTCCTTGCTCATAGCTGACGGAAGTCCTGTAGCCGCAATGCGATGGCTTATTTAAGGGGATTTCGCCGGGCAGCGCAACTGCCGCCGCCGCTGGGAGAAATGAGGTAGAGTAGTGTGCTATCGCCCCAGGCTCGGAGAAACAGACTGCCCATGAGTGACACCCCACGACACGCGGACGACGCGGCAATCCTGGCAGCCTTTATCCAGCAGCGTCAGCAGGGGCTGACCCGACGTTCGGCGCTGCATCAGGCCCTGTTGCGGCTCATCACCGCCGGGGAACTGCCGTGGCGGGCGAAGCTGCCGCCGAGCCGCGCGTTGGCGGCCCGGTTGACGGTGGCGCGTGACACGGTGGAACAGACCTACGCGCGGCTGGAGGCGGAGGGGTTTATCAGCCGAACGGTGGGGCGCGGCAGCTTTGTGCGTTATCGCTGCGATACGCTGCTCGGCCGTGAACTGCTGGCGACGCAGGCAGGCCAGGAGGCGCGGCTGGCGGAACGCGAATTAAGCGATCGCGGCCGGGCGTTGCTGGCGGTCAGCCATACGCCGCACACCAGCCGCCAGGCTTCGCTGACGCCCTCGCTGGCGGATCTGCGGGCGTTTCCCATCGATTCATGGCTGCAGTGGGAAAAGCAGGCGCTGCGGCGCCACGGCGAGCGGCTGTTGGGGTATGCCGATCCGCAGGGCTTGCCGGAACTGCGCGCGGCGATCGCGCACTATTTGCAGCGGGAGCGGGGCGTCAAGGCGTCGGCGGAGCAGGTGATCGTGGTCACCAGCTCTCAGCAGGCGCTGGCGCTGTGCACCCAGGTGCTGTTCGATCCCGGCGATGCGGTATTCGTCGAAGAGCCGGGCTACCAGGGGGCGAAAAAGCTGGTGCAGTCGGCGGGGCTGCAGGCGCGGCCGATCGGCATCGATGAGCAGGGGATGGACGTCGGGCAACTGATGCACGCCACGGGCGGCGGGCGGGGCGTTTACATCACGCCGTCCCATCACTACCCGCTGGGGTATTCGCTGAGCCTCGAGCGGCGTCTGGCGCTGTTGCAGTGGGCCCAGCGTCGGCGGGCCTGGATCATCGAAGACGATTATGACGCCGAGTTCAACTACGATCGACAAACCAAGGCGGCGCTGCAGGGGCTGGACAGCGGCGGGCGCACGCTGTACATCGGTACCTTCAGCAAGACGCTGTTTCCGGGGCTGCGCATCGGCTTCATGATTGCGCCGCCGCAGCTGGTGCGGCCATTGGTCGCCGCCAGGCAGTTTCAGGACGGCTACACGTCGGCGCTGGCGCAGATGACGCTGTTCCACTGCTTGCATGAGGGCGGCTACGCCGAGCATCTGCGCAATATGCGCACGCTGTACAAGGCGCGGCTGGATGTGCTGTACGACGCGGTGCAACGCCATCTCGCGCCCTGGACGCACCCGGCCTTGCCGCAGGGTGGGCTGCAGCTGGTTTGCCCGTTGGCGGATGCGGCGACGGAGCGGCGGCTGGTGGCGGCGGCGGCCGAACGAGGAATACGGTTGTACGGCCTGGCGGATTTCTACACCGGCGCGCCGCAGCGCGGGGCGCTGGTGCTCGGTTTTTCGGCCTATACGCCGGACGAGATCGTGCGCTTTATCGCCACGCTGGCGCAGGTGTTCAACGCGCTGCCGCGGGAAAGCGGCGGTTAAAATTGGTCTGCTCGGCGTTTTGAATTGGTCCGTATTACGCCGCCGCTGCGCGGTGTATCCTGCCGCTATTCGGTTATTTCCCTAATGGAAATAATATCTTAACCCCGTGAGGCGCTATGAACCCATCAAATCGTGAAGTGACCATCCGCAGAATCAATGGCGACGACAGAGCGCAATGGCTGGCGTTGTGGCAGGGCTATCTCGACTTTTACCGCGCCGACGTGGCGCCGCAGGTGACCGAACGCACCTTCGAACGGTTGGGGCAGGATGAACAGGTGTACGGGCTGGTGGCGGAGGATGCCGACGGCCGGCTGCTGGGGCTGATGAACCTGGTATTCCATCCGTCCACCTGGAGCGCGATGGGCTATTGTTATATCGAAGATCTCTATGTGTCGCCGCAGGCGCGCGGCCATAAAGTGTCGGAAAAACTGTTCGAACAGGCGTATCGACTGGCGGAGGCGCGCGGCAGCGATCGGGTCTATTGGATGACTCAGGAGTACAACGCGCCGGCGCGTTCGCTGTACGACAAAATCGGCAGAAGAAGCTCGTTTATCGTTTATACCCGTTAACCGCAGGAGGCGCGTATGGCAATGAATCGTTATGGTCAGCCGATTGGCGAACCGATGCCGGATTGGCAGCCGGCTCGTCGCCCGGGCGGCGCAACGCTCGGCGGGCGTTTCTGCTCGCTGGCGCCGCTCGAGCCGCAGCGGGATTACGCCGCGCTGTACGACGCTTTCCAGCTGGCGCCGGACGGCCGCGACTGGACCTATCTGTCTATCGAACGGCCCGACACGCCGGCGGCGATGCTGCTGCATCTGGAGACGCTGCAGGCCAACCCGACGCTGGTCAATCTGACGGTGTTCGATGCCGCCAGCGACGCGCCGGTGGGGACGGTGGCGCTGATGCGCATCGACGAGGCCAACGGCGTGCTGGAGATCGGCCACGTCAGCTGGTCACCGTTGATGAAACAGCGCTCCAGCGCCACCGAGGCCATCGCGCTGCTGCTGCGTTACGCCTTCGACACGCTGGGCTATCGCCGCTGTGAGTGGAAGTGCGACAGCCATAACGCGCCATCGCGCCAGGCCGCGCTGCGCTTTGGCTTCCGTTACGAGGGCAACTTCCGCTTTGCGGTGATCGTTAAAGGGCGCAGCCGCGATACCGACTGGTTCGCCATCACCGCTGACCGTTGGCCTGCGGTGCGGCAGGCGTTTGAGCGTTGGCTGAGTGCGGACAACTTCGATGCGCAGGGGCGGCAGATTGCCCGGCTGCAGGTGTTGCGCGGCGAATAATAAGCAACAAGGCGGCCCGCGGGCCGCCTTGTCGTTGTGGGTCTAACGCGTTTACTTCAGCTCGTCGACCAGGGTAGTGGCGCGGCCGATGTAGTTGGCCGGGGTCATCGCCTTCAGACGGGTTTTCTCTTCTTCCGGCAGCGCCAGGCCATCGATGAACGCCTGCATGCCGGCGGCGTCCACGCGCTTGCCGCGGGTCAGTTCTTTCAGCTTCTCGTAAGGCTTCTCGATGCCGTAACGGCGCATCACGGTCTGGATCGGCTCGGCCAGCACTTCCCAGTTGTGATCCAGTTCGTCCAACAGGTGCGCCTGGTTCACTTCCAGCTTGCTGATACCCTTCAGGGTGGCCTGATAGGCGATCAGCGCATAGCCCAGGCCCACGCCCAGGTTACGCAGCACGGTGGAGTCGGTCAGATCGCGCTGCCAGCGGGAAACCGGCAGTTTACCAGCCAGGTGGCCCAGCACGGCGTTGGCCAGGCCCAGGTTGCCTTCGGAGTTTTCGAAGTCGATCGGGTTGACCTTGTGCGGCATGGTGGAAGAGCCGATTTCGCCGGCGATGGTCTTCTGCTTGAAGTGGTTCAGGGCGATGTAGCCCCAGATGTCGCGGTCGAAGTCGATCAGAATGGTGTTGAAACGCGCTACGCAGTCGAACAGTTCGGCGATGTAGTCATGTGGTTCGATCTGCGTGGTGTACGGGTTCCAGGTGATGCCGAGCGAGGTCACAAACGCTTCGCTGAACTGATGCCAGTCCACTTCCGGGTAAGCGACGATGTGGGCATTGTAGTTGCCGACCGCGCCGTTGATTTTACCCATGATCTCCACGCGCTCCAGCTGGCGGTACTGGCGCTCCATGCGGTAAGCCACGTTGGCGAACTCTTTGCCGACGGTCGATGGGGTTGCCGGCTGGCCGTGGGTGCGCGACAGCAGCGGGATATCGCGGTATTCCTGCGCCAGCCCTTTCAGCGCGTCGATGATCTTGCGCCAGTAAGGCAACACCACGTCCTGACGGGCGCTTTGCAGCATCAGCGCATGCGACAGGTTGTTGATGTCTTCGGAGGTGCAGGCGAAGTGGATGAACTCGGACACCGCGTGCAGCGCAGGCACCGCCGCCACTTTTTCCTTCAGGAAATACTCGACCGCTTTCACGTCGTGGTTGGTGGTGCGTTCGATGGTTTTGATGCGCTGTGCGTCTTCTTCATTGAATTCCGCGACGATTTTGTCGAGGAAAGCGTTTGCGTCGGCGTCAAAAGCGGGAACTTCCTTGATTTCTGCGCAGGCGGCCAGTTTTTGCAGCCAACGTACTTCAACCTGTACGCGGAATTTCAGCAGACCGTATTCGCTGAAAATGGGGCGCAGTGCGCTGACTTTATCACCGTAGCGTCCATCAACGGGGGAAAGGGCGGTCAGTGAGGATAATTCCATCGGTAGCAACTCCTGGGATCGATTAACAATGAGCAACGATATTTTGCGCCTGCTTGAACAGACGATTACGGGAAAACATTAACTGCAGGCGGCTGCCGCCGACCTGTTGCCACAGCACGGCGGCGCGAATGCCGGCCAGCAGCGTGGCGCGCACCTTGGCCTGCACCTGCGGATTCTGCAAGATCGCCGGCGAGCCGGTCACCTGAATGCGCGGCCCGAGCGGGCTGACCACGTCGACGTAAATGCCGGCCAGCGCGCTGATGATGGTGTCTGACTCAAGATCGAAGTGCGCCAACTGGCGCTCAAGCTGGCCGAGGCGTTCGCCGAGCGTGTTCATCGCCTGTTTGTTGGCGTTGAGCTTGCGCTCCAGCACCATCAGGCTGATGGTGTAGCGGGTCAGTTCCGCGCCCGGCCCTTTGTTGTTGGCATTCAGCACGCCCATCAGGGTTTCGAGGCCGACCATCAAATTGCGTTCTTCGCCGCCGAACACCGCCAGCGTGGAGGGCGGATCCATTTGCAGCAGGCTTTTCAGCGAGGTCTGAAACGCTTCGCGGTCGCATTGCCCTTCATGGGCCAACTGCTGAACCAAACGCGCCGACTGGCTGATGCCCGCCATGGCCAGCGTGATGTCATAATAATTCTTCGCCACGATGACTCCTGTAAACGCGGTGAACGGTACATGGCTTACTGCATAAGGTTGTGTGTATCGCAGGGGCAACGGCGGCGGCCGCGAACGGTAACGCTCGGGCGTGGCTGTAACAACGATGACAACGAATGCCGCGGATCATGCCACAAAATCGAGGGTAAACCCAGCGTCTAATACGTCTGTGACGAGGCGGAGGCGCCGTGCGGCGCAGAACTGCGCAATAAGGCGGCGAAAATCGCCGGCGCGGCGGCGCGAACTTATTGTTGCGGCGGCAAATAAAGTGCGGCGGCTGCATCTATACTGCCAACGTGAACCCTTCAATAAAGACCTTTATATGCACGTAAAAAACAAGCAGCCGCTGCCGGCGGTGACGCTGGCGGCCATCGGCGTGGTGTACGGCGATATCGGCACCAGCCCGCTGTATACCCTGCGCGAATGCCTGACGGCGGAGGAGGGCATCACCCTGACGCCGGCCTCGATTTACGGCTTTTTGTCGCTGATTTTCTGGCTGCTGACGCTGGTGGTGTCCATTAAATACATTTGTTTTGTGATGCGCGCCGACAACGACGGCGAGGGAGGCATTCTGACGCTGATGTCGCTGGCGATCCGCAAGCTGGATGCGCGCTGGGTGCCGGCGGCGGTGCTGATCGGGCTGGTGGGAGGCAGCTTCTTTTACGGCGACGGGGTGATCACCCCGGCCATTTCGGTGCTCTCGGCCATCGAGGGGCTGCAGATTATCGCCCCCGAGCTGGACAGCTTTATCGTGCCGCTGTCGCTGCTGGTGCTGACCGCGTTGTTCGCGATCCAAAAACGCGGCACCGGCAGCGTCGGCAAACTGTTTGCCCCGGCGATGGTTATCTGGTTCCTGACGCTGGCGCTGCTGGGCATCGGCGGCATTCTGCATCACCCCGGCGTGCTGCGGGCGCTGAACCCTTACTGGGCGGTGAATTTCTTCCTCGAATACAAGGCGGTGTCATTCTTTGCGCTGGGCATGGTGGTGCTGTCGGTCACCGGCGCAGAAGCGTTGTACGCCGATATGGGCCACTTCGGTAAAAAGCCGATCCGTCTGGCGTGGTTTACGCTGGTGGCGCCGGCGCTGGTGTTGAATTACTTCGGCCAGGGGGCGCTGCTGCTGGCCAATCCGGCGGCGATCAACAACCCGTTCTTCCTGCTGGCGCCGACCTGGGCGCTGATCCCGCTGCTGGTG
The DNA here is from genome assembly GCF_048684565.1 of Serratia sp. BNK-33-b. Taxonomy (NCBI): domain Bacteria; kingdom Pseudomonadati; phylum Pseudomonadota; class Gammaproteobacteria; order Enterobacterales; family Yersiniaceae; genus Serratia; species Serratia sp. BNK-33-b. Next base: position 2,790,035 of record NZ_JBLQTZ010000001.1, on the reverse strand, counting down.
ATCGCCACGCTGGCGACGGTGATCGCCTCGCAGGCGGTGATCTCCGGCGTGTTCTCGCTGACGCGGCAGGCGGTGCGGCTGGGCTACCTGCCGCCGATGCGCATCATCTATACCTCCGATCAGGAGTCCGGGCAGATCTACATTCCGGTGGTGAACTGGCTGCTGTTCGCGGCGGTGCTGATCGTGATTATCAGTTTCAAACACTCCAGCAACCTGGCGTCGGCTTACGGCATCGTGGTGACCGGCACCATGCTGCTGTCGTCGATTTTGCTGAGCATCGTGGCGGTGAAAAACTGGGGCTGGCCGCGCGCGCTGGGCGGGTTGATGCTGCTGGTCATGCTGTGCATCGACGTGCCGCTGTTCGGCGCCAACCTGATCAAGCTGGCGACCGGCGGCTGGCTGCCGGTGGCGCTTGGGCTGACGATTCTGCTGATCATGCTGACCTGGAAGACCGAGCGTTCGCGCCTGATCCGCCGGTTGCGCGACAACCAGGAAGGGCTGAGCGCGCTGATCGAATCGCTGGAGAAGGCGCCGCCGAAGCGGGTGCCGGGCACCGCGGTGTTTATGGAGCGCACGCCGCATGCGGTGCCGCTGGTGCTGTTGCATAACCTGAAGCACAACAAGGTGCTGCACGAGCGCGTGGTGCTGCTGACCATCGTCACCACCGACATGCCGTACGTGCACAATGTGCAGCGGGTGGCGATCGAACAGCTGTCGGCGAGCTTTTGGCGGGTGGTGGCGAGCTACGGCTGGCGCGAGACGCCCAACGTGACGGATATCCTTTATCGCTGCGGGCTGGAGGGGATGAGTTTCACCATGAACGAGACCTCGTTCTTCATGTCGCGCGATACGCTGGTGCTGGGCAAGCGGCCCTGGTATCTGCGCGTGCGCGGCAAGGTGTTCCAGCTATTGCAGCGCAACGCGCTGCGGGCGCCGGATCTGTTCGAAATCCCGCCGAATCGGGTGATCGAGCTGGGCGCGCAGGTGGAATTTTGAATAAAAAAACGCTGCGGTAAACGCAGCATTTTCTTGGGCGGCAGGCGAATTACGCCAGGCGCTGTTCGATGATGCCGCCGCCGAGGCAGATTTCGCCCTGGTAGAACACCGCCGACTGACCGGGGGTGACGGCGGAGACCGGCTCGTCGAAACGCACTTCGATGCGTTCGTCGTCGAGCGGGGTCACGGTGCAAGGGATGTCCTGCTGGCGATAGCGGGTCTTCACCGTACAGCGGAACGGGCCGGTCAGCGGCAGACGATCCACCCAGTGCAGCTGCTGCGCGATCAGGCCGACGGACATCAGACGCGGGTGATCGTGCCCCTGCGCAACCACCAGCACGTTGTTGGCCACGTCTTTATCCACCACGTACCACGGATCTTCGCTGCTGTCTTTCAGGCCGCCGATGCCCAGCCCTTTGCGCTGGCCCAGGGTGTGATACATCAGACCCTGGTGTTCGCCGACGGTCTGGCCGTCGACGCTGACGATCGGGCCCGGCTGCGCCGGCAGGTAGCGGCCGAGGAAGTCGCGGAACTTGCGTTCGCCGATGAAGCAGATGCCGGTGGAGTCTTTCTTCTTGGCGGTGACCAGCTCCAGTTGCTCGGCGATGCGGCGCACCTCCGGCTTCTCCAGCTCCCCGACCGGGAACAGGCTCTGCGCCACCTGCTCGTGGCTCAGGGTGTAGAGGAAGTAGCTCTGATCTTTGTTGCCGTCGACGCCGCGCAGCAGGCGGCTTTTGCCGTCCACGTCCTGGCGGCGCACGTAGTGGCCGGTGGCGATGAAATCGGCCCCCAGATCTTCGGCGGCGAACTCCAGGAAGGCTTTGAATTTGATCTCTTTGTTGCACAGGATGTCCGGGTTCGGCGTGCGGCCGGCCTTGTACTCTTCCAGGAACAGCTCAAACACGTTGTCCCAGTATTCCGCCGCAAAGTTCACCGTGTGCAGTTCGATGCCCAGCTTGTCGCAGACCGCTTGCGCGTCGGCCAGATCGGTCGCGGCGGAGCAGTACTCTTCGTCGTCGTCTTCTTCCCAGTTTTTCATGAACAGCCCAGCGACCTGATAGCCCTGTTGCTGTAACAGATAGGCGGTAACGGAAGAGTCGACGCCGCCGGACATACCGACGATTACTTTTTTCTGGCTGTTGTCTGACATGGGGATCTCACGAACTTGAACACGAACCGTGCTGATAAAAACAAGCGCAGGATTTTACCACGTTGCCCGCGCCGGCGCACTGTTCATCTTGTGCTGCCCGGCGCCCTCAATGTGGCCAGGCGAAGCTGCCGACTAGCGACAGCGGGTAACGCTCCGGCTGCTGATAGCTGCGAATGCTCTCGGCCACCAGCGCGGAACGCAGGTTGGGCGCCTGCAAAATCTCGTCGGCGCTCAACCACAGGCAGCGATCGATGTCGCTGTCATGCGGCTCGGTCGGCAGCGGCTGTTCCAGCTCGATGACGAAGCAGAAACGCAGGAACGGCGTGCGATCCGGCGCGATCCACTGGTGCAGGCGCAGGAACGCCTGCGGCGTGGCGCGGATGCCGGTCTCTTCCCACAGCTCGCGCTCGGCGGCCTGCACCAGCGTCTCGTCGGCCTCCAGGTGGCCGGCCGGCTGATTCCACAGCGCTTTGCCGTTGATGGTCTCTTCGACGACCAAAAATTTGCCGGCGGCGTGCACCACGCAGGCTACGGTGACGTGCGGTTTGAACATGCGGTCTCCTTACAGCGGTTTGTCGATGCGCCGGTAGATGTCGTCCAGCTCGGCGATGCGGGTGCGGTAACTTTGCAGCAGGCAGGCGGTGTCGCCGCCGCACCGCTGGCGTTTGGCCAGCCAGGCCTGCTGGCTGTCCTGCATCGCGCCGCGCGCACCCATGGCGAACAGGCCGCGCAGGAATTGGTACTTGGTGGCCATTTGCACGTCCAGATCGTTCAGCGTGCGGTTGGCGCAGATGGTGCGTTCATCGCTGCCTGCCGCCTTGGCGCAGTCGAAGCTGGCGGCCGGGGCGGCGAACGGGGCCGCCAGAGCGGCGAGCAGCAGCGCGATCGGAGTAGATTTCATGGCGCCTCCATCAGTTATCGGTCTACAGGGAATCGATGGTTTTCCATTCACCGGGCTGCAGTGAACCCAGCGAAAGATTACCCATACTGTAGCGAATCAGGCGCAGGGTAGGGAACCCGATATGCGCCGTCATGCGACGCACCTGGCGGTTTCGCCCTTCATACAGGGTGATTTTCAGCCAACTGGTGGGGATGGATTTACGCTCGCGGATCGGCGGGTTGCGCGGCCACAGCCACTGCGGCTCGGCCACCAACTCAACACCGGCGGGCAGCGTCGGGCCGTCTTTCAGCGTGACGCCGCTGCGCAGCGGCGCCAGATCGCTCTCCTGCGGCGCGCCCTCGACCTGCACATAATAGATTTTGCCGGTGCGCTTGCCCGGCTGGGTGAGCTGCGCCTGCAGCTGGCCGTCGTTGGTCAGCACCAGCAGCCCTTCGCTGTCGCGATCCAGGCGCCCGGCGGCGTAAACGTCGGGAAAGGGGATGTATTCTTTCAGCGTGGCGCGGCCGGCTTCGTCGGTGAACTGCGGTAGCACGTCGAAGGGCTTGTTGAATAACACAATGCGGCGCGGCCCCTTCGGCGCGGCGGGTTTGGCGGCATTCGGCTTGCTGAATCGTTTAACGTTGTGATTTCTAACAGAGAATTTTTTCATAACGGTTGAGATTACGGATGATAAGCGCATTATAACCGAATCCGTTTCGGATTGGCGCGGACCGAATATTCAAGTAGTATCTACACGCATCTTACAAAGCATTAACAAAATTGCGCTTGAAGGAGAGGTTGATGGAAAGCAAAGTAGTTGTTCCGGCAGAAGGTAAAAAAATCACGGTTGACGCCCAGGGTAAACTGGTTGTTCCTCATAACCCGATCATCCCGTTCATCGAAGGCGACGGCATCGGCGTTGACGTGACTCCTGCCATGATCCACGTGGTTGATGCGGCCGTTAAAAAGGCTTACCACGGCGAACGTAAAATCTCCTGGATGGAAATCTACACCGGCGAAAAATCTACCCACGTTTACGGTAAAGACGTGTGGCTGCCGGACGAAACTCTGGACCTGATCCGCGACTACCGCGTCGCCATCAAAGGCCCCCTGACCACCCCGGTCGGCGGCGGCATCCGTTCTCTGAACGTGGCCCTGCGCCAGCAGCTGGACCTGTACGTGTGCCTGCGCCCGGTGCGTTACTACCAGGGCACCCCAAGCCCGGTGAAACAGCCTGAGCTGACCGACATGGTGATCTTCCGCGAAAACGCCGAAGACATCTACGCCGGTATCGAGTGGAAAGCCGGCTCCGCCGAAGCGGACAAAGTGATCAAATTCCTGCGCGACGAAATGGGCGTGAAGAAAATCCGCTTCCCAGAGCAGTGCGGTATCGGCGTGAAGCCATGCTCCGAAGAAGGGACCAAGCGTCTGGTGCGCGCGGCGATCGAATACGCCATCACCAACGACCGCGACTCCGTGACTCTGGTTCACAAAGGCAACATCATGAAGTTCACCGAAGGTGCCTTCAAGGATTGGGGCTATGAGCTGGCGCGCGAAGAGTTCGGCGGCGAGCTGATCGACGGTGGCCCATGGCTGAAGATCAAGAACCCGAACACCGGCAAAGAGATCGTGGTTAAAGACGTGATCGCCGACGCCTTCCTGCAGCAGATCCTGCTGCGCCCGGCGGAATACGACGTGATCGCCTGTATGAACCTGAACGGCGACTACATCTCCGACGCCCTGGCGGCCCAGGTAGGCGGCATCGGCATTGCGCCGGGCGCCAACATCGGCTCCGACTGCGCGCTGTTCGAAGCGACTCACGGCACCGCGCCGAAGTACGCCGGCCAGGACAAAGTGAACCCAGGCTCCATCATCCTGTCCGCAGAGATGATGCTGCGCCACATGGGCTGGTTCGAAGCGGCTGACCTGATCGTTAAAGGCATGGAAGGCGCTATCGCCGCCAAGACCGTGACCTATGACTTCGAACGCCTGATGGAAGGCGCTAAGCTGCTGAAATGTTCAGAGTTTGGCGACGCCATCGTTAAACACATGTAAGGGTGTTTGGCGTTAGAATGAGAACGGGAGCCTTAGGGCTCCCGTTTTTTTACTGTTCAAATATGAGTGAGGTGTCGGACAGGCTCACTGCGCGGCGTTAGCTGATTCACGCACGACCAGCACCGGGCAATTGGCGTGACGGACGACGGCGGTGGCATTGGAGCCGAGGAGATAAGTGATGGCAGAAGGGCGGTTGGAACCCATCACGATAATCTCCGCGTTGAGCGCATCGGCGAGCTCCAGGATTTGATCTTTGGGATCGCCGACGGCAACGTGCGTGGTCACTCTATCTTCAGGCACGCTGAATTCTTTGGCCGCTTTTGCCAGCCCCTCGGTTGCTACCGCAATGATTTCGTCTTTGGTTTCTATCGCCGCCGTGGCGGCAAAGCCGAAAGCGGCATAGGTGGCGCGCGACGGGATCACCGCCAGGAAATGGACGTGGGAGTCTTCGAGCCTGGCGAGCGCGTTGACATGCGGGATGACCTGCTGTGTTAATTCCGGCTCGGTAATATCCACGGGAACCAAAATAGTTTTGTACATACTCCCTCCTTATCGTTTTCAAAAAACTCCACTTTTTGGATTATAGCTGCTTGACGCCGAGAAAACGGCGATCGGTATGGCAGAACCAAAGAAATTGACCGCCAAAAGGAAAAGTATGCAGAAACCGTTGTTGTGGCAATCGATTAGAAGCGGCTGATCTGGCTGTTAAAGGCATGGGAAGCGAACTGTTCAATGATCGCGCCGCTATTGTTAAGCGTGTATCAGTGTGTTTGGCGTTTGAGTAGAAAAGGAGCTCTCGGGAGCCTTCTTTGTTACAATCAGTAATATTATTATCCAGTGAAAAGATAGTTTAAATGACCAAGAAAACCATTTCTGTTTTGATTTTGTCTTTATTTATTGGCGGGTGCACCACGCAAACTACCGATGAGCGAATGGCCAGGGCGAAAGCGAAGTACGCCGAATCAAACCCAGTCGCGCAAGCGCCTTCACCCTTGGTGCGTTTGGAATGCAATACGCAAGCAGGAACCCAAATCACGGCCATGATGAATGGCGCATCGCAAACCGTCACCATTAACAGCGCCGTATTCCGTTTTGTCGACCGGGACGACGTTCAGGGCATTGATACATTGAGCTTTGCCAGAACCGTTGACGGCGTTACCAGCTGGGTGTTCGTGAACATGGCATCCAGCGATCCGGTTTATCTCAGCATTGTGAGCCAAAAGACCGTGTTGAAATTTATGTGCAGTGCTTACAAAGGATGAGCGAAAACGTGTATGCCATCGCTGTCTATTCATACGTTATTCTGTCGAAAATCGGTGCGTCACTGCTGTTGTAATGACGGACTGCACAGCCCCTGGCGAAAGTTTTAATGTCACTAGCAGTGTATATTGATCCTGTATAACGTATTGGCCGGAGCTCTTTGCGTGGCCCAGCGTCAACTGATTTCACTACTGATAATTATCCATAAGGACAGGGATATGAAAATAACGCATTCAGGCTATAAAACCGGCGTTGCCACAGTATTGGCGGCGATGACCGCGCTGGCATTAACGGGGTGCGCCAAGAGCACGGCCCCCAGCCAAACCGATCCGGTAAATAAAGAGGTTGACGATATTTTCACCAACCTTGGCGGCCCAAAGACGTCGGCGCCGGGAAAAGAGAAAGAACACTATATCGCCCAGTTGCAGGCCGCGATTCAAAGCCATTTGAAAGATGCCGAAGCCTACTCAGGCAAGCGTTGCACATTGAGCATCAAGCTGGCGCCGGACGGTATGCTGATCAGCATTCGGGCTGAGCAAGGGGAACCGGAACTTTGCCAGGCCGCGATCAAGGCAATCACCAATGCGCGTCTGCCTAAGCCGCCAACGGCCGCGGTTTACGAAGCGGTCAAAAGCAGCGCGTTGGAATTTCGCCCGCAGTGAATAAACAACGCTGTTTCCGTGCAACGCTATCCCGGTCAAGGCCGGGATTTTTTATTGCCGTCATCCTGCGTTAATTGGTGAGAATCACTAAAGCCCTTGATGAATGGTGACGATAACCCTTAAAAATCCTGATTATAAAAGAGTGGCCATGCGTTTTTTCTGGGTCAATATTGGTGGCAGCGTCGCGGAAGTTTTTAAGGGCGAATTCCTGTGGGCGCCGCAATATGGAATAAATAAGACTGGGAACATGTTTAAACCTGCCGGGTGGGAAACGGTCAAAAAAGTCAAAGAGGGTGACCTGATTTTTTGCCACAAGGGTAGGAAGATCATCGGCGTGGCGACAGCGGTACGCGATGCTTACTCTGCACCGCGGCCTGAGCATCGGGTCGCGGGACCGCCGCATATTGCGGGTACCCAAGTCGATTTGGCACTGACGCGTCTTGAACTACCTATTGATGTTTCCCTTTTTAATCAAGCGTTCACACGCATGCACAACCAGGCTTGCCTTCCGCGCGTTTTTAATAAGAAAGGCGGATGCACCGAAAACTATATGTGCGAGATCCCCGCGCCGGCAGCCGCGTTGATCGCCGGTTTTCTCTCGGAAAATCTCTCTATCAACTTCCATGCGGATACCGTCGAAATCACCAGAGAGGTCGGTGGTGAGCAAGAAAGGGTGATTCAGGCGCGGATTGGGCATGGTCCCTATCGCGATAAAATGTTTAAGCGGTGGGGAAACCGGTGCGCCGTCACGGGGATTGCGGAGCCGTCCATTCTCATTGCCTCTCACATCGTTGCCTGGTCGATTGCGACCCCAGAAGAAAAAGTGGATCCGCACAATGGTTTGCCGTTAATCCCCAATCTGGACAAGCTGTTCGATCGTGGCATGATCAGTTTTGCCGATGACGGACGTTTGCTGTATTCACGGACGATGAGCGGTTTGCTATGTGAGCTGAGGATCCCGTTGGACGCCAATATTAGCGGGTTGTCTGAAAAGAACAGAGCATACCTGCAACGGCATCGAGTGAAGTGGGGGTTTGAAACTGTGCCCTGATGCAGGTTTGCCAAATCTGAGCTGGGGCTCTTACCGATACATCATCGCGCTCACGCGCTCGCTCCGATCTTTAAAACCGTTGCTGCGCATCGTGACCACATAGTAGCGATAGTGATGTTTCTGTGCGTATTCGCGCACCAGATCTTCGGCGAACAGGCCGCTGAAGGTGACGGTGGTGACGAACGTCAGCCCTTTCACTTCGTAGGTGCTGATCTCCTGCGGGGCGCCGATATACGGCGGCGGGAACACGGTCTTGTGGAACTGGCAGCCCGCCAGCAGCAGGGTAAACAGCAGGGCGGCGGAGATTTGCGGTATTCTCATCGGGAAAAGCTTTCCTTCCTTGGCGTGTGTTTTAGTAACTCTATAATAGGATTACAAAATTCGGCGGGGATGTAAAAGTTATCCCGCTTCGGTTGCCGTTTCGTTGAAGCGGTGTCGCCGTATCCATCAGCATGAGGATTAAAACATGTTTGTTCGCCAGGCCACTGACAGCGATGTCGCAGCTCTGATCGCCCTCGACAGCGTCGCCGAACACGAACCGCAGCGCGCGGCGCAGATCCGGGCCTGGTGCGGGCAGGGGGAGTGCTATCTTGCCAAGGAACAGGACGTGGTGATGGGCTATGGCGTACTGCACTATCACTTCTTCGGCTGCGGTTTTATCGAGATGCTGATGGTCGGCGAGCGCTATCGCCGCCGGGGCGTCGGGCAGGCGTTGATTACGGCATTGAAGTCCCATTGCCGACACCCGAAGCTGTTCACTTCCACCAATCGTTCCAACCTGTCGATGCAGCGGCTGCTGCTGGACGCCGGATTTGTCGCCAGCGGCCAGATTGACAATCTCGATGACGGCGATCCGGAGCAGGTATTTTTTATCCCGCTGCGCTAATACAGCCGGACATCGACCGCCTGCTGTTGCAGCCAGGTGCTGACGTAGCCGTAAGCGGCATAGAAGGCCAGCAGTGCGAAGAGCAGCACCGAAAGCGAGGCCAAAAACCTGACGTCGCCGTGCTTCGTCAACTGATAGGCACAATAGAGAAAGGCTAACAGGCACAGCAGAGTGAAGGCGATGGCCAGCATGGCGTAAAAAATAAGCATAACGAAATCCGTTCTTCCTTGTGAGCCTGGCAAGGATACCACAGACAAAAAAGGGGCCCAAACGGGCCCCTGCGTGATTCGCTGCGGGAGGTTTACTCCACCGCGTCGGGATGGTTCTTGCCTTCCTCGATAAACTCTTCGTCGATCTCTTCGATGTTCTCCTCGCTGTCGCGGCCGGACAGAATGTTCCAGCAGGCGATGAACAGCGCGGCGATCAAGGGGCCGATGACGAAGCCGTTGATGCCGTAAATCTCCATGCCGCCCAGGGTGGAGATCAGGATCAGGTAGTCCGGCATTTTGGTGTCTTTGCCCACCAGCAGCGGGCGCAGGATGTTGTCCACTAGGCCGATCACCACCACGAAGAACACTACCAGGAAAATGGCTTTCCACAGCATGCCGGTGGCGAAGAAGTAGATCACCGCCGGCACCCAGATGATGGCGGAGCCCACGGCCGGGATGATCGACAGGAACGCCATCAGCGCGCCCCACAGCAGGCTGCCGTCGATGCCGGTAAAGTAAAACGCCAGCCCGCCGAGCGCGCCTTGCACCACGGCGACCACCACCGTGCCCTTGACGGTGGCGCGGGAAACGGCGGCGAACTTCACGAACAGGTGGTGTTTCACGTGCTGGGAGAGCGGCAGCGCTTCGAGCGCCAGGTTCACCAGATAGGGGCCGTCTTTCAGCAGGAAGAACAGCAGGTAGAGCATCACGCCGAAACCGACGACGAAGTTGAAGGTGCCCTTGCCGATCAGGAACACGCTGCCCGCCAGATATTGCCCGCCCTTGAGCGCCACCTCGGAAAGCTGCTTTTGGATCTCGGCGGCGCTGTTGAGGTTATGCTCCGCCAGGAAGCGCTGCGCCCAGCCGGGCAGGTGGCGCATAAAGTCCGCCAGCATGGTCGGCAATTGGCTGTTGTTGGTCTGCAGCTTGGTGTAGATCACGTTGAATTCCATCGCCAGCGACGAGGCGATGATCGCCAACGGCGTGAACACGATTAGGCAGATCAGCGCCACCGTTAGCAGCGACACCACGCCGTTGCGTTCGCCGACGTACTGCTTCAACTTCTTTTTCACCGGATGGAAAATCACCGCCAGAATAACCGCCCACAGCACCGAGGAGTAATAAGGCCCCAGCACGTCGAGAAAGGCGGCGGTAACGATGAACAGGATCAGAATAAAGAATCCCTTGGAAATGCCTTTAGACATCATAGTCGTCCCTCAAAAGATGAATTTTCAGCATAGATGAACTGAATGAAAACAACACTATCATTACCTTTGCTTAACCGGTAGGGGATTTTTAGTGGCGTATTCCATAGGGTTATTAAGGGCAAGGCGGGCGCCGCACGGTGAACAGGCGGCGGCGAGAGAAAAGAAAGAGGGCTAAATAATTAAATAAATTTATAGATTGTGTTTCATTTTGTGAGCCGCACTTGCCGCCTGCGCCAGGCTTTCCTAGTTTTTAGGAGGGCGGCCGTTCGCCCGATATCTCGAAGGAGTATGCAAATGACTGAACACAAACGACTTGCCGTTATCGAAAAGGCATTGCTGATCGCTTTCGCCGGTCTGCTGATTTATCTTGTTGCGACCGGCGCCTTGTCATTGTCGGGCCTGGATCATCACTGGCCTTATCCTTCGCGCTAAGCGTGCTTGGTCTCATCATGCAGGCCCGATAACGATAATGAGCGGCTGTACCCTACGACACGAGACTCACAGCATCAATCATCCGTTATTCGCCTCGTTCTTTGGCGCGCAGGGCGGTGACGCTCTCTCCGCCGACGCCCCAGTTGTCGGTGGCCACCTCGTCAATCACCACGAAAGTGGTGTGGCGTGGCTTATTCAGCACCCGCTCCAGCAGCGTGGTGACTCCCTCGATCAGCATGCGCTTTTGCGCGGCGCTGACCCCTTCGTCGGTCACTTTAATGTTGACGTATGGCATGGCGTTTTCCCCCGGTTTCACCAGACCCCGGCGGTGGCGCCGCCGTCAACCGCGAGCGCCGCGCCGGTAACGAAATTGGCGTCGGTCAGATACAGCACCGCATCGACGATGTCCTGCGGCTGGCCGACGCGGCCGGTTGGCGCCAGTTGCCGCATCTGCGCCAGACTCTGTTCATCATTTTGATGCATAGGTGTGGCGATGATGCCGGGCGCCACGGCGTTGACCATCACGTTGTGCGGCGCTAACTCCAATGCCAGTTCGCGCACGGCCTGATTCAGGCCGCCTTTGATCAGCACCGGCAGCAAGGCGGGTACTTTGCTGTTGGGCTGCATGGCGATCGACGCGGTGATGGCGACGATGTGGCCGGCGCCGCGTTGCTGCATATGCCGGGCGGCGGCCTGCGCCGGGTAGAAGAAGCCTTTCAGATTGGTTGCCACCATCGCGTCGACCTCCTCCGGCGTATAGTCGGCGATCGGCTTGGCGATAAATATGCCGGCGTTATTGATGAGAATATCTACCTGACCAAAAGCCTGTATCGCCAGGCTGAACAACCGCTCGGCGGTTTCCGGCAGCGCGATGTCTCCCGGCGCCAGCAGCAGATTGGCCGGGCGACCGAGTTTGTCCGCCGCCGCCTGCAGCCGTTCAAGCGAACGGGCGTTTGCGACAACCTGATAGCCGCGCGCCAGGTAGGCTTGCGCGATGGCGAAGCCCAAGCCGCTCGATGCGCCCGTGACGATGACCGTGTTTACTTTGCTCATTTTCTCTCCTCGACAGGATAGTGATTGATCTTAGGTGAACGGTAATCCATACCTGATGGTCGAAAAATGAGAGGGAAAGAATTTTAATTTATACCTGATGTAATGAATTGGCGGGGGAGAGACATGCAACGCCATTTTGACGACGTTCAGGTGGGCAGTATCGAGCTGTTTTGCCTGACGGTAGAAACCGGCAGTTTCACCGCAGCGGCCAATGCCGCCGGGATAACCCCTGCGGCGGTCAGCCGCTCGGTCGCGCGCCTGGAGACGCGATTGCAGGCGAAGCTGTTTATCCGCACCACACGCCAGATGCGCGTCACGGATGCCGGACAGCGTTATTACCTGGAATGTCGCCGGGCGCTGAGCCAGCTGATGGAGGCCGAGGCGAGAATTTCCGGCGAACGGGACAAACCGGTGGGGACGCTCAGCATCAGCGCGCCGACGCTGTACGCGCATTTTAGGCTGTTGCCGCGTTTGCCCGAGTTTGCGCATCGCTATCCCGATCTCAAGCTGAATCTGCACGTCAGCAATCAGAATATCGATTTCTCCGAAGATAAATTCGACGTCGCCATTCGCGGCAGCGAGCTGAACGATTCCGGCCTGGTATCGCGGCGATTGGAGGAGGCTGAACTGATCGTGGTGGCGACGCCGGGCTATTTGCAGCGTCATCCTGCGCCGCTCACGCCGGCGGATCTGGCCCGGCACGATTGCATTCAGTATGCGTTGCCCAGCACCGGCAGAAAAACCGCCTGGACGTTTAAGATTCAGGGCGAAAATAGCAAAGTGGACACTGCCGGACGCTGGCTTTGCCAGGAAGATTACCTCGCTACGCTGACGCTGGTGAAAAGCGGTGCCGGACTGATGCAGGTGTATCGCTTTACCGTCGAACAAGAGTTGAGCAACGGGGCGCTGGTCGAGGTTTTGAAAGATTATGCCGGCGCCTCGCGCCCCTTCATCCTGCTTTACCCTTATGCGCGCTTTGTCCCGCTGAAGGTGCGGAAATTCATCGATTTCCTGACGGAAGCGTAGCCGCCAGCGCCAATACGGCTCCTGACACCGCCGCCGCGAGCACCAGCCACGCCGGGGCCGCCCAGCCGGCCGCGGCCACGATGGCGCTCAGCGCGACCGGGCCGATCACCTGGCCGAGGTAGTTTCCCTGCATCACCAGCCCGAGGCTCAGCGGCAGCAGCGTCGGTTCCGGCGTCGCCGCCGGCGTGGCGGCCAGAATGGTGGCGGGCAGCATGCCGGCGATGGCGCAGAACAGGAAGCACAGCGGGATCAGCAGGCCGTTGGGCGTCATCGGCAGGAAAATGCCGACGCCGAAGACCCCGATCAACAGGCTGGTGGCGGCGAGCAGCGTTCTGGCGGGCAGCCCGCGCGACAGCAGCACGCCGGCGGCGAGGTTGCCGATGATGTTGGCCGCCACCGCCGCCGCGCTGATGCCGCCGGCGGCCGCGAGCGACAGGCCGATGCGCTGCATCAGAAAGATCGGCAAAAAGGTCATCACCGAGAAAAACTGCAGGTTGTAAGCAGTGAACATCAGCGCCAGCAACAGCGGCTGGCGCGCCCGCAGCATCGCGCCCAGCGCTTGCCGCAGCGGCGCCGGCGGAACGTGCGCCTCGGCGGCGCGGCGGGACGTGGTCAACGGCAGCAGCAGGGCGGCCAGCAGCGTCAACGCCGCACCGGCCTGCCAACTCTGTTGCCAACCGGCGAGATGGGGGCCGAAAAACAGTGAAATGGCGATGCCCGCCGGCATGAAGGTGCTCCAGATGCCGAACACCAGGTTGCGCTGCGCCGGGGCGACGATGCGGTTCAGCACCGCCGGCGAGGCGACCACCACGATCACGAAGCCGAGGCCTTCGACAAAGCGGCTGACAATCAACCCGCTGAAGTCGTGCAGCGTGGTGCCGGCGAAGCTGGCGGCGCTGATGATCAGCAGCCCGAGCGCCAGCAGGCGCCGATCGCCCCAGCGGCGCACCAGCAGTCCGGCGGCGATGCCGCCGAACACCCCGACGAAAGGAAAGGCCGAAATGACCCAGCTTAGCGTCTCCAGTGAACGGCCAAACTCGGCCTGCAGCGCCGGCAACGCGATAGTGGCCTTACCCACATGCAGCGCCGCCGCGATGCCGGCGAACAGCACGTTGATGACGGCCAGCCAGGGCGTGGCGGCGGGGAGAACGCGGTCGATGGCGTCCGGTTTAATCGCGGTCATAACACTCTCCGGTGGCGGCAACGCCATCACTATGCCTCTGCGCTACAGCAAAGGCCGTTCAAATGCTGCGCTATCACGTGGGGAAACTGTTCATTTCGAGCTTTATTTTGCGCGCCTCGTTGTTTGGTTCGCCAGCGTGCCGCCCGGCGTGGACGCGGGTCCCCCCGCAGCGGTTTACTGTTCCGGCACGCAGCAGGCGTGTTGAATTCATTTTATAAGGAGCAGTGTATGTCAGAGATGATGAACGAGAGTGGGGCGCCGGCCATTGAATGGAGCTATGGCGGCCGGGGTGACGATATCAGCAGCAGCCTGAGCCTCGACACGGTTGAGGAACAGCCGCAGGGTTTCTTGATGACGGTCGATCGGCCGGTGCAGATCTTTAAAGAAGCGCTGTCGCCGATGATGGCCTTTGTCACGCTGCTGCGCCCGCTGTACGCCAAGACGAGCGAAGGCTTCCAGTATGTGCCGGTTTCCAACCCCTGGACCGACGTGCAGCGCCTGCCGGCCAGCGCAGGCTATTTGGGCGTACAGGTCAACGCCGGGCTGTTCTTCCATGGCGCCAAGCCGACGCACTATAAAGACCGCGACGGCCAGATGAAACCGATCGACGGCGGCACGCTTTTGCAGAACATCACCGTGCTGCATCAGGTGGCGCAGCCGCAGGGCCCGGGCGAAGGCGGGATCTGAGGCTGAAACGTTATCACGGGGCCGGACGCGGCCCTTATCTCGCCTTGAAAACCGCCCTTGGCTTGGGTAAAAAGGGCTGTCTATTCAAGGAGAAGAGTATGTACAGCGACAACGAGAAAAAATTCTACATCATCCTCAACCGCAACCACGAACCGGCCACGCTGTTTAACGCCTCCTGCCATCTGACGGCGGGCATCACCGATCTGATCGAACAGCGTGAGTTTCACCACTATCCGAGCAGCCTCGACGGCGTCAGCGCCAACATGAGCCACTACCCGATCGTCATCCTTCAGGCTAAAAACAGCAGCCAGCTCAGCAACCTGATCCTCAAATGCAAGGAGGAGGGCGTGCTGTCCAACTTCTTCACCACCACCATGCTGTCGCACTCCGCCGAGCAGCAGATCGCCGACACCGCCAATACCCCCTACGAGCAGCTGGATTTCGTGGCGGTGGCGCTCTACGGTGACACCGAGCAGCTTAAGCCGCTCACCAAGAAGTTCTCCGTCTACCGTTAATCGCGAACGGCGTCACATCAGGGGCGGCAACGGCTATGATATTTTTCCATCAAATCGTTGATGGAGATGAACATGAGCGGCAAGAAAACCACCATGGCGGCCATCGCCAGAGAGGCGCGGGTCGGCATCGCCACCGTCGATCGGGTGATCAACCAACGCGCGTCGGTGCGGCCCGCCACCCAGCGCCGGGTGATTGAGGCGGCGAAAAAGTTGGGGTTCGCGTTGGAGAAGTCCCACTGCCTGTCGGCGGTGCTGGGCAGGCCGGAGCGCCGCCTGAAAATGGGGTTTATCCTGCTGCGGCGCGAACACTCTTTCTATGCGCAACTGGCTGATGAACTGATGGCGCAAGCGGCGCCGTATCATGAGCCGGGTCAGCCGCCGCAGTTCATCTTCCACTCTCTCAATGCCATCGGCGACACCGCCGCCGCCATTAGCCAATTGAGCCGCCAGGTGGAAGCGATCGGCGTGCTGGCGCTGGATCACCCCCTGATCCACTATGCCGTAGAAGAAGCCGCCCAGGCGGGCATCAACGTTTTCGCGCTGCTGTCGGATTTATCGGTGCCCAGCCGCGCCGGCTACATCGGTCTGGATAATCAAAAAGCGGGCCGCACAGCCGGCTGGGCGGTGGATCGTCTGTGCCGGCGTCAGGGCGACGTCGGCGTGATCATCGGCGACAACCGTTTTACTTGCCAGGAAGCCTGCGAGATCGGTTTTCGCTCCTACCTGCGTGAGCAGATGAGCGGCCAGCGTGTGCTGGAACCGGTGCGCAGCCTTGAGGACGCGGAAACGGCGCGCCGGGTTACGCGTGAACTGCTGGCGAACCACCCGGAACTGGCGGCGCTTTACGCGCCGAGCGGCGGTGTGGAGGGCATTATTCAGGCGTTGCGAGAGAGCGGCCGGCAGCGCGACATCACGCTGGTGTGCCACGGCCCGGTGCAGGGCGGTGAAATGGCGCTGCTCGACGGCACGGTGGATCTGCTGCTGTGCCACCGCATTCCCGAATTGGCCGCCACGATCGTCGAGACGTTACTCGCCGCCGATGAACAACCGGGATTACGCCACATCATTAATCGCTTCGATGTGATCACCAAAGAAAACCTCTGACGGCCGCTGAGTGGTGTTTGCCGAGGTCAGGGCGCAGCCAGGCGCTGCCTGAATTTGATTGAAAAATATCAAATAATTTATCAAAAATAGCGCGATCTCTATCAAAAAATAAAATTTTCATTATTGGTGGTTTTGGAATTTTTGTTTGATACTGCCGGCATTCCCCGCAAAAAAGGAGCCGTCGCCATGACTTTGCCTATCGCCAATGCGCCCTGCAGTTGGGGCGTGGATGATCCGAACAACCCCCATTTGCCGCCCTATGCCACGGTTCTGCAAGAAGCGTCGGCGGCCGGCTACCGCAGCATAGAGCTGGGGCCGTGGGGCTATCTGCCGACGCAGAGCGAGGCGCTGTGTGCCGCGCTGGAGCAGCATCGCCTGTCGCTGGTGGCCGGCACGATTTTTGACGATCTGGTCAGCGAGGCGAACATTGAGCGCCTGCTGGCCCTGACTCATCGGATATGCCGCAACCTCTCGCGGGCGCCCAGGGCGGAGCCGACCGAGGGCGATCGCGCCGCGCCGCCGTTCTTGGTGATTATCGATTTCGGCAATCCGCAACGCGCCAGGTTCGCCGGGCGTTCAGATTTAGCGCCGCGTTTGTCGCAGGCGGAGTGGCAGAGGATGATCGGGCACATTACGCGCATCAGCGAACTGGCCTGGCGGGAATACGGTGTGCGGCCGGTGGTGCATCCGCACGCCGGCGGCTGCATCGAGTTCGCCGACGAAATCGACCGGTTGGCGGCGGACATTCCGCATCACACCGCCGGATTGTGCCTGGATACCGGCCATCTGTATTACGCCGGGCTGGACCCGGCTGCCTGGCTGAGCAAGCACTTTGATCGTCTTGATTACCTGCACTTCAAAGACGTCGATCCGCAGGTGTTCCGCGAGGTGCTGGCGCGCGGCGTCGATTTTTTCACCGCCTGCGCCGAGGGCGTCATGTGCCCGTTGGGCAGCGGGGCGATCGATTATCCGCAGCTGCGTGCGCTGTTGGCCGAGCGCGGATATCGGGGCTGGATCACTATCGAGCAGGAGCGCGATCCGCGCAATGTGCAGGGCAGCCTGCAGGACGTCGCCGCCAGCTTGCGCTACTTGCGCGGCCTCGGCTTTTAATCAGGAGAAACACGATGATCAACGGCAGCAAACCTTTGGCGAGATCGTTGCGCTGGGGCATGGTCGGCGGCGGTGGCACCAGCCAGATCGGTTACATCCACCGTTCAGCGGCCTTGCGCGACGGCGCGTTTACTCTGTTGGCCGGCGCGTTCGACATTGACGCCGAACGCGGGCGTGATTTTGGCCGGAGTCTGGGCGTGGCGGCGGAGCGCTGTTATGCGGATTATGCCGAGATGTTCCGCGCCGAAGCCGCGCGGGCGGACGGCATCGAAGCGGTCTCGATCGCCACGCCGAACAACACCCATTACGCCATTTGCCGGGCGGCGCTGGAGGCGGGATTGCACGTGGTATGCGAGAAGCCGCTGTGTTTCAGCGTCGAAGAGGCGCAGGCGCTGGCGGCGCTGTGCGAGCGGCAGCGCAAAGTCATCGGCGTGACCTACGGCTATGCCGGGCACCAGATGATTTTGCAGGCCCGGCAGATGATTGCCGATGGCCGGCTGGGGGAAATTCGGCTGGTGAATATGCAGTTCGCCCACGGCTTTCACGCCGCGCCGGTGGAGCAGGATAATCCCAGCACTCGCTGGCGGGTCGATCCGCGCTTTGTCGGCCCCAGCTATGTGCTGGGCGATCTGGCAACCCACACGCTGTTCCTGGCGGAAACCATGGCGCCGCAGTTGAAGATCCGGCGGCTGATCTGCAGCCGGCAAAGCTTTGTGCCGTCGCGCGCGCCGTTGGAAGACAATGCCTATGTGCTGATGGAGTATCACAACGGCGCCGTCGGCTCCGTGTGGGCTTCGGCGGTCAACTGCGGTTCGATGCACGGCCAAAAGGTGCGCATTGTCGGTGAAAAGGCCAGCCTGGAGTGGTGGGATGAACAACCCAATCAGCTGCGCTTCGAAGTGCAGGGCGAGCCGGTGCGGATCCTGGAGCGCGGCATGCCGTATCTCGCCGCGTCGGCGCTGGCGGACGATCGCATCGGCGGCGGCCATGCGGAGGGGCTGTTTGAAGCCTGGTCGAATCTCTACCGCCGCTTCGCGCTGGCGATGGACGCCACCGATCGGCGCGACGCAGCCTTCCTGGCCGACTTCTGGTACCCGGACGTGCAGGCCGGCGCGCTGGGCGTGAAGTGGGTGGCGCGCTGCGTGCAATCCGCCGAAACCGACGCCGGCTGGGTCGCCTTCGACTGAGCGAGCGATTCGCTCAGACGCTGGCCCCGTCGTAGCTGTGGATCTGTAACGCATCCAGCGCGACGTCCGGCACGCAACGCAGGTTAACGGCGCACATCGCGGCGCCGTCTGGCGCGGTGCCGTAGGCGAAGGGCTGGGCTCCGCAGACTCGGCAGAACTGATGGCGGATCCTGTGGTGATTGAAAGTGTAGGTGCTGAGCTGGTCCTGACCGCTGTTGAGCGTGAAAGCGCTGATGGGGAAGAACGACAGCAGCAGCCCTTTGCGGCGGCAAATCGAACAGTTGCAGCTGAGGGCTTCGGTCGGCAGTTCGGCGTCCACGGTAAAGGTGACGGCGCCGCAGTGGCAGCTTCCCTGGAATGACATGGCGATGATCCTGTAACAGGGGAGAGTGTTTGCCCAGTATAGTGCAATTTATCGTCACTCGGCCGCGCCCGGCCTGGTTTCCTTAGTAAATGCACGGTTTTCTGGTAGGTTAGAGGTTAACGTCATCAAAAGGAGATCGCGATGTTAGAACATTACTATCCGGCCAATATGGGCGCTGAACCGGTCACGGACGAACAGCACAAACGGCTGGTGGCGGTGCAGGCGGCGCTGGAACTGATCAAGGCCACGCTGTCGGATACCAACGACGGCAACGGCGTGGACTTCCAGCTGAAGGCGGCGGAAAAGCACATCGGCCCGATGGCCGACGCCATTCAGGAAGCCCTGAAGTAACGGTTCGCCGTCACGTCAACCGCCCGTCTCGGGCGGTTTTTTTTGCGCTGATTACTGCGATTTTTTTAGTGGCGCATTGCCTTTTTCCCGGCTGGTGCCGTGAGCGGCGCGATCCTACTCTAGCGATCCGAGTCCTCATCAGGGTCATGCTCATGTTCCGCTTCAGCTTCTTTTCTTTCTTATTGCCGCGCCGCCGACGCGTCACCCAGTTGGCCGGCGCAGCGCTGTTGTTCAGCGGCGTTATGCAGGCGCAGGCCACGCAACGCATCGAGTTTTCGCCGAACCCCGCCGGCGCCTACCCTGAGGGCATCGCCTGGAATGCACGCGCCGGTGCGTTCCTGATTTCCTCTCTGCGCGGCGGGCAGCTTGGCCTGGTCTACCCGGATGGCCGCTATCGGCGGTTTTCCACCGGCAAGGGGCTTATCACCACCTCCGGCATGCTGGTGGACGCCGAGCGCAACCGGGTGCTGGTGTGCAACGAAGACGTGGGCGTGTCCCGCAACTCTGCCGCTGGCACGCGCAATCGCGTGGCGCAGGTGCTGGAGTTCAATCTCGATACCGGCGCGCTGCAGCAGACGTACGATCTTTCATCGCTAAGCCATGGGCCGACGCTGCCCAACGATCTGACGCTCGACGCGCAGGGCAATATCTACGTGACCGACAGCTTCCAGCCGCAGATTTACAAGATCGACCAGACAACGCGCCAGGCGTCGATTTTGGTGCGCTCAGCGCGCTTGATGCCGGCCGACGCACCCGCCGCTGCGCAGGGCTCGCGGCCTTATCTCAATGGCGTGGTGTATCACCCGGATGGCTACCTGATTGCCGCGGACTACACCCGCGGGCTGCTGTGGAAGGTGACGTTGGAGAACGCGCCGGCGGTCAGTGAAATCAGGCTGCCGCAGCGGCTGAAAGGGCCGGACGGGCTGCGGCTCAAAAATGCCCATGAATTGGTGATCGTACAGTCTTTTCCGGATGAAAAGGGGAGCATGTCCGGCGACGTGTCACTGCTCTCCTCGACCGACGGCTGGGCCAGCGCGCGTATCGCCGCGGTCGCCGCGCCGCCGGGATTGGATGGGCCGACCGGCGCCGCGCTGCGGGATGGCGAGGTGTGGGTCGTCAACTCCCGTTACCCCCGGCTGTTTGCCGACGTCGCTCAGGCGGAAAGTACCAAGACGTTCAGTATCGTCAAGGTGGCGTTCAAACCGGCCGCGGCGGATGGCCGCTGATCGACGGCGATTGCCAACCGCGCCGGAATAGGATTAAATGCGCAGTGACTGTATAAATAAACAGGTGTGCTGCGATGAGTCTGATGTTGAAGGGTGAAAAGATTGACCGTAACCGCTTTACCGGCGAGAAGATTGAAAACGGCAGCTTTATGCTGTGCGATTTTTCGGGCGCCGATCTGACCGGTACCGAGTTTATCGGCTGCCAGTTTTACGATCGCGACAGCCGACAGGGCGGCAATTTCAGCCGCGCGATACTGAAAGACGCCAGCTTCAGAAGCTGCGATTTGTCGATGGCCGACTTCCGCCATGCCAGCGCTCTGGGGGTGGAGATCCGCGAATGCCGCGCGCAGGGCGCCGATTTTCGCGGCGCCAGCTTTATGAACATGATCACCAGCCGCACCTGGTTTTGCAGCGCCTATATCACCAAAAGCAACCTGAGCTATGCCAACTTCGCCAAGGTGGTGCTGGAGAAATGCGAGCTGTGGGAAAACCGCTGGCACGGCGCGCAGGTGCTAGGTGCCAGTTTCAGCGGTTCCGATCTGTCCGGCGGCGAATTCTCCGGTTTCGACTGGCGTGCCGCCGATGTCACCCAGTGTGATTTGAGCAACGCGGAACTGGGCGAGTTGGATTTGCGTACCACCGATCTGCAGGGCGTCAAAATGGACAGCCACCAGGCCGCGCAGCTGCTGGAGCGGCTGGGGATCGCAATCATCGGCTAAGGGAATGGCTAACGCGACGGTTGGGCAAATAAGCGATTGGAGGCTTTCTCTGCGTCCACGGGAATACGGCGTTGCATTACCGGGATAGTGAAGCGGGGATCCTGTGAGAGATGGCGAGCCTGCTCGTTGAGCGGCACGACGGCGATCGCCAGATTGTCGTTGGCCTGCATGACGCCTTCCTGTTCGAACAGGGCGAACACCGGCGTGTCGCGCGCGTTACCCAATGAGCAAGCCGAAATCCAATAGTGCCCGTCTTGGGCAAATTTGCACTGCGCCGTTTGCGGGCTAATTGCGCTGATTTGTTTGGCAATCAAGGCATTCGCGTTTTCCACATAGCTTGGTGGTACCGGCTGGCAGCCTGCCAAACTGAGCGTCAGTGCAGCTAGCGTCAGTGTTCTTTTGCCCATCATAGCCATCCTTGAGGTCATTTCCTGTAAAGTAAAATAATTATCCTAACAACGATAATGCACCAGTGTCGAGAACAGATTGATTTATTAAGCTTTTGTTTCTCTTTCATGACGATTAAGCGGTTTTCTTCAGTGTTATAGCAGGGAGTGGTTTCGCGTGAAGGGAAGAGCAGAACGCGGAATCGGCGGCTGTTTGCGCGTTCATGATCGGCTCCGGCGCGGCGAGTCCAATCGTTCGTTATTTTTCACCCCGAACGCCGCGCAGATAACCCTGAGCTGGCGGCAGATGCAGGCGGTTCTTTGCGGTAATAAATTTATGAGCCATATGAATATAATTTAAAATATATCTTGCTTAAATAATTTAGCTGTGTGTAAATAGCGTTATCGGTTTGTAGTTCAGACCTTATGAAAGCAGTTTTAGTAAAGCAGTTCTCAGTATTAGCGATATCCCTCAGATACCTCTTCTTCCGCGAATTCTCTTCTTTAGTGCCCCATAAGTTTCCAATAAAAACAGACCTCTATCGCCCTATGGCGTCGCAAAAATATAAAGGAAATATCTCTATGACCAATAAAATGACGGGTTTGGTAAAATGGTTTGATGCAGGTAAAGGCTTTGGCTTTATCACCCCGGCAGACGGTGGCAAAGACGTGTTTGTACACTTCTCCGCTATCCAGAGCAACGATTTCAAAACGCTGGACGAAGGCCAACAGGTTGAGTTCACTATCGAAAATGGCATGAAGGGGCCTTCTGCCGGCAACGTGGTCGCGTTATAATTTTCGGCCGAGGTGCAATTTCTTACGACAGCGATGATGGTTTAAGCCGGAGCAGTTAAGCAATGAAATCCTCAGCCTGAATAAACTCCGGGTTCGCCCGGAGTCTTTCTCGATACGTCATTAGCTCAGCAGGAAGAGCGGCAGCGAAATTATTCGTTGGCGGACTGGGGTTCGATTCCTCGATGACGTCCAATAATTAATGATTATTGGCAACAGAAAAACAGATTGCCGCAGAATTAATAACGCCGCGTTTCAGTCTATTTTTCTGTTGTGAAAAAGTCGCGCTTAGGCTGCGTAATGTTGGAGTGTGGGATGGACGCTTACGCCATAACATGACAGCCGGGAAAGTCACCGGCACACGATTAATAGCCCCGGCCTTGGCCGGGGTTTTTTATGCCCGCGATCTTAACGCTGCGAGTCCAGCAGTTCGTTGTTTTTCACCACGTCCTGCGCTTTGAGGTAGCTCTCGATCAGCAGCTGATAGGCCGGGAAGATTTTGGTGTAGACCTCGGCCCATTGCTGAGCGTCGGCGCGGTTCCAGCTGCCCTGCAGCTCCGAGGCCACGCCGGCGGTGTCGATCGGCACCACGCCGGCCTGCACCACACGCGCCAGGGTGATTTCCTGCGCCATTTTCGAGTAGGTGCCGGAGGCGTCGATTACCGCGAACACTTTATAGCCTTCGGCCACCGCACTGATGGACGGGAAGGCCATGCAGACGCTGGTGATGGTGCCGGCGATGATCAGGGTCTTGCGGCCGGTGGCCTTGACCGCCGCCACGAAGTCCGGGTTGTCCCAGGCGTTGATTTCCCCTTTACGGGCGACGTATTGCGCGTGCGGTGCATTCTGGTGAATTTCCGGGATCAGTGGGCCGTTGGGGCCCTGCGGCACCGAGGCGGTGGTGATCACCGGCAGTTTACTGAGGGTGGCGATGCTGGCCAGGGCGGCGGCGCGGGCGCGCAGTTCGGTCATCGGCATATCGGCGACGGTCTGGAACAGGCCGCTCTGGTGATCAATCAGGAGCATGACCGCGTCATTGGCATCAATAACAGGACGCTGGCCGTTGAAATTGGCTGGAGTGCTCATGGTGTTTTCCCTTTCTCGTCGTGAGGTCAGTGGGTATCTTCTTTGATTGATAAGGCTGAAACTCAGCACTTGCCTACAGTGTAGGGAGAAGAGAGAAATCCGGTAGAGCCTGAAGTCGGGATGCATCGTTCCATAAATGGAACGATTTTGACGCAGGCGAGCGGCCCGGCGCTGGGCTAAACTTAAGATGCATAAGAAACATGCGGCAAGGAGCGCCATCCTGTTTACGGATCTGACGAGGAGGGCCGCCATCATGGCTTACCGGCATATCGTTGTCGCCACGGATCTCAGCGAAGACGCCGAGTTCCTGCTGGGCAAGGGCGCCAGACTGGCCGCTGCGCTCAATGCCAAACTTTCCCTGATCTATATCGACATCCACCGCGCCGGCTATTACGTCGATCTGGGCGTGGGCGATTACAACTACACCGATCGCACCTTTTCGGAGCGGGTGAAGAATATGCTCAATGCGATCAAAGGGCAGTCGTCGTATCCGGTGGAAGAGGTGATCGTCAGTCGCGGCGCGTTGACGGAAGAGCTGAACCGGGTGGCGAAGGAAAAAGGGTTCGATCTGGTGATCTTCGGCCATCATCATGATGTCTGGAGCCGACTGGTCTCTTCGGCGCGTCAGGCGATCAACGAGCTGAACGTTGATCTGCTGGTTGTTCCCATCGAGAAAAAATAGTCGCGGCCGCCTGCGGGCGGCTGCCGTTTTCCATTCGCATCGCTTATCTCTGGGTGAAGATAACCGCATACCTGCAATAATTCCGCTTGCTGACAATCCGCCCGAAAAATAGTGACTGCCTGGAATTTTATTTTCTCCATCAATATGTTGGCCAAAATCCGATAAAGGTTAATCCAGCGCATTGAAATCACTGTCATACCTCCTTTTGGTTAATAAACCGCACGTTTTGACTGGCTCTCCGCGAAGAGGCGTCTTATCCTCGGGGTAATGAGATTTGTATGACTTATATAAATACGTTCACATGGAGGAGGTCTCATGCGTTTTGACAATAAAGTCGTGGTTATCACCGGTGCGGGCAATGGCATGGGGGAAGCGGCGGCGCGGCGTTTCTCCGCCGAGGGCGCGATCGTGGTGCTGGCCGACTGGGCCAAGGAAGCGGTGGACAAGGTCGCCGCTTCGCTGCCGAAGGGCCGGGCGATGGCGGTGCATATCGACGTTTCCGATCACGTCGCGGTTGAAAAAATGATGAACGAGGTGGCGGAAAAACTGGGCCGCATCGACGTCCTACTGAACAACGCCGGCGTACACGTGGCGGGCAGCGTGCTGGAAACCAGCGTCGACGACTGGCGTCGCATCGCCGGGGTTGATATTGACGGCGTGGTGTTCTGCTCCAAATTCGCCTTGCCGCACCTGCTGAAGACCAAGGGCTGCATCGTCAATACCGCGTCGGTGTCCGGCCTGGGCGGCGACTGGGGCGCGGCCTATTACTGCGCGGCGAAAGGCGCGGTGGTCAACCTGACGCGCGCCATGGCGCTCGATCACGGCGGTGACGGCGTGCGCATCAACTCGGTCTGCCCGAGCCTGGTCAAAACCAACATGACCAACGGCTGGCCGCAGGAGATCCGCGACAAGTTCAATGAGCGCATCGCGCTGGGGCGTGCGGCAGAGCCGGAAGAGGTGGCGGCGGTGATGGCGTTCCTGGCCAGCGACGACGCCAGCTTTATCAATGGCGCCAACATTCCGGTCGATGGCGGGGCGACCGCCTCGGACGGCCAACCGAAGATCGTCTAAGCGTTAACGCGCAGGCCCGGCCAGGATGACCGGGCCTGTTGTTTTTAGACGCCGATGCGGTCGCGCAGCGTGTAGTAGGCCGCGCCGATGGCGGTGAACGGGATCTGCAGATTGCGTCCGCCGAAGAACGGCAGGTGCGGCAGTTTGGCGAAGGCGTCGAAGCGTTCGGCGTCGCCGCGCATCAGCTCGGCGATCAGCTTGCCCGCCAGATGGGTGCAGGTCACGCCGTGGCCGCTGTAGCCCTGCATGTAGTACACGTTATTCTCCAGCCGGCCGAACTGCGGCATGCGCGACAGCGTCAGCAGGAAGTTGCCGGTCCAGCGATAGTCGATACGCACCCCTTTCAGCTGCGGGAAGGTCTTCAGCAGCTTCGGCCGGATCAGGTTATCGATGTCGTCCGGATCGCGCGCGCCGTACACCACGCCGCCGCCGTACAGCAGGCGATGATCGGCGGTGATGCGGTAGTAATCCAGCAGGTAGTTGCAGTCCTCCACGCAGTAGTTCTGCGGGATCAGCGCCTGCGCGATCTCCGGCGCCAGCGGTTCAGTGGTCACCACCTGAGTGCCGCACGGCATGCTGCGCTTAGCCAGCCGCGGCTCCAGCTTATCGCCCAGATAGGCGTTGCCGGCGACGATGACGAAACGCGCCTTCACCTGGCCGTTGGCGGTGCTGATGAGCGCCGGTTCGCCGTGGCGGATGTTCGTCACCGCCGATTGCTCGAAGATGCGCCCGCCCTGCAGGCGGATCGCCTCGGCTTCGCCCAGCGCCAGATTGAGCGGATGGATGTGGCCGCCGCTGTGATCGAGCAGCGCGCCGACGTAACGATCGCTGGCGATCTCCTGGCGCACCCGGTCTGCGTCGAGCAGCTCAAGCTGGGTATTGCCGTAGCGCTCCCAGTTGCGTTTTTGCTCGATCAGCGCATGGAACTGCTTGTTGTTCAGGGCGGCGAAGATGCCGCCGGGGCGGTAGTCGCAGTCGATGGCGTAGCGGCTGATGCGGCTGCGAATGATCTCCGCGCCTTCGAACATCATGCTGCCGAGCAGGCGGGCGCTTTCCGCGCCGTAACGCTCTTCAATCACATCGATGTCGCGGCTGTAAGAGTTGACCAGCTGGCCGCCGTTGCGGCCGCTGGCGCCGAAACCGATGCGCGCCGCTTCCAGGACCACCACGTCGTAACCGGCTTCCACCAGGAACAGCGCGGAGGAGAGACCGGTATAGCCGCCGCCGATCACGCAGACGTCGCATTCGATCGATTCATTCAGTTGCGGATAGGGCTGATGTGCGTTGGCCGTGGCCGCATAGTAGCTTTTTACGTGTTCAGTCATGAGATAAGCCCTTATTCCAGCGAGATCCAGGTGGTTTTCAATTCGGTGAACTTGTCCAGCGCATGCAGCGATTTGTCGCGGCCGTTGCCGCTCTGCTTGTAGCCGCCGAACGGCACGGTCATGTCGCCGTCGTTGTAGTTGTTGACGAACACCGTGCCGGCCTTCAGTTGGCGCGCCATGCGGTGCGCGCGCGCCAGATCGCGGGTCCAGACCGCGGCGCCGAGGCCGTAGTCGCTGTCGTTGGCCAGCTGCAGCGCCCGTTGCTCGTCGTCGAAGGCGGTCACCGCCAACACCGGGCCGAAGATTTCATCGCGCGCCACGCTCATGGCATTGTCCACCTGGGTGAGGATGGTCGGCCCCAGATAGCCGGCGTGGTCGCCCTGCGGATGGTCGCGCCCGTCGAGGAACAGCGCGGCGCCCTGGCTCAGCCCCCGATCGATATAGCCGGCCACTTTCTCGCAGTGGCCGCTGTCGATCAGCGTGCCCATCACCGTGTCGGGATCGAGCGGATCGCCGGGCATGAAGGTCGCCGCGTGTTTGCGCAGCGCCTGCAGGAACGCTTGCTCAATGCTCGCTTCGACCAGCAGGCGAGTGCCGGCGATGCATACCTGCCCCTGATTATAGAAGATGCCGGCGGCGGCGCTGCGGGCGGCCTGATCCAGATCCGGGCAGTCGGCGAAGACGATGTTGGCGCTTTTGCCGCCGGCCTCCAGCCAGACGCGCTTCATGTTCGATTCGCCGGCGTAAATCATCAGCTGTTTCGCCACCAGGGTGGAGCCGGTAAAGGTGAGGGCGTCGACGTCGCGGTGCAGCGCCAGCGCCTTGCCGGCGTCGTGGCCATAGCCGGGCACCACGTTCAGCACGCCGTCCGGCAGTCCGGCCTGCTGAGCCAATTTGCCGAGCAGGATGGCGCTCAGCGGCGATTTTTCGGAGGGTTTAAGCACCACGCTGTTGCCGGCGGCCAGCGCCGGGCCGAGTTTCCAGCAGGCCAGCAGCAGCGGGAAGTTCCAGGGCACGATGGCGCCGACCACGCCGATCGGCTCGCGCTCGATCAGCGCCAGCGCCTCGCGACCGGTGGGGGCGATTTCGCCGTACACCTTATCGATCGCTTCGGCGTACCAGCGGATGCAGCGGATGGCGCCCGGCACGTCGTCGCGCAGGCTGTGACGAATGGGTTTGCCGGTGTCCAGCGTTTCCAGCAGCGCCAGCTCTTCATGATGCTGTTCCATCAGATCGGCGAAGCGCAGCAGCGTGGTTTTGCGCTGCGCCGGGGCGGCCTGGGCCCAGTCGCCGCGTTCAAAGGCGGCGCGCGCCGCGCTGACTGCCCGATCGATGTCGGCGGCTTCGCCGCGCGCGACCTGCGCCAGCTCGCGGCGGCCGGCGGGATCTTCCACGGCGAAACGTTTCCCCGCGGCGGCCGGCTGGTAGCGGCCGTCGATAAACAGCTGGTGCTCAATCTTCAGGGCCTGCGCCCGTTGTTGCCAATACTGCAAATGGTGAAAGTTCATGCCTGGCTCCGTTGATCAGAATGTCGTCGGCGTATGGGCGCTGATAATCCGGCAAATGCGCGCCGACGTGTTGCTGAAACTGTGGGGGATGCCGGTATTGATGGCGTAGCTCTGCCCGGCCAGCAGGTGATAGCTCTGGCCGTTGACCTGCAGCACCACTTCGCCCTCCAGCAGCGTGCCGATCTCTTCCCCTTGGTGTTTGATGCGCTCGCCGGTGGTGGTGCCCGGTTCGTAGGTCTCGATCATCATCGCCAGCGTGCGGTTCGGGTCGCCGTTGTGGATCAGCTTCATCGAAACGCCCTGGCTGCCGATTTCGATCAGGTCGTCGCTGTCTATCACGATCTGCGGCTCAGCCGGTTTTTCCGGCTCGGCGAAAAACGCCGACAGCGACAGACCGTACACCGTCAGCAGCTTTTGCAGCGTGCTGATGGCCGGGCTGACCTTGTCTTGCTCGATAGTACTGATGGCGCTGTGGGTTAACCCAGACAGTTCGGCGACCCGGCGCTGCGACAACCCTAATTGTTGACGGATCTGCGACAGACGTTTTCCCGGTGCCAAGCTGACGTCGCTCATGGGCGTTTTTCCTTTTGATAGTTCCGACAGGCGGTGATGAAACCATCAAACAACAGGCGCGACAGGGCGTACTCGTCGCTGTTCCACTCCGGGTGCCACTGCACGCCGAGCGCGAAGGGCTGATCGCGCACGCTGATCGCCTCCACCAGCCCGTCAGCGGCGTGCGCCTCGATGCGAACGCTCGCGCCCAGGGTTTTGGCGCCCTGGCCGTGCAGCGAGTTCACCCAGAATCTGTTGCAATCCGGTATCAGTTGCGAAAGCAGCCCCCCTTCCTGAACGATGACCTCGTGGGCGGGGGCGTATTGCTGTTCCAGCGGCAGGTCGTGATCTTCACGATGCTCCAGCAGCTCGGGCAGTTCATACAGGCGGCGATGCAGGGTGCCTTGAGTGGCGACCACCAT
The DNA here is from genome assembly GCF_048684565.1 of Serratia sp. BNK-33-b. NCBI lineage: Bacteria > Pseudomonadati > Pseudomonadota > Gammaproteobacteria > Enterobacterales > Yersiniaceae > Serratia > Serratia sp. BNK-33-b. The sequence continues at coordinate 2,760,897 of NZ_JBLQTZ010000001.1, read as the reverse complement.
TTCCTGCATGCCGCGGCAAATGGCGAAAAGGGGAATGCGCCTGTCGAATGCCTGGCGGATCAGCGCCAGGCTCAACGCGTCTCGGCCAGGATCGGCGTCAGGCTCATCGCCGTTTTCACCATAAAGGTGCGGCTGCACATTACTGGGGCTGCCCGGCAGCAAAATGCCGTCGAGGCGCGGCAGCAGTTCCGCCAGCATTTCCGGCTCCGCCAGCGCGTGTGGCAGGGCGATCGGCAAGCCGCCGGCGGTGATAACGGCATTCAGGTACTTTTCTTGCAAGGTCTGTGTGAGGTGCCCGTTTAACCTATACCTGCACATGACGACGCCAATGACTGGTCTGTTAAATATATTGTCCATGCTATCCCCTTGGTACGTTCGAAATTATGAACGATAAGCTTCTCCACCGCCGATTTCGTTCAATATTCTATAAATCTAGCAGTCGATTGGGCAATATTCAAACCAAAAGTAACACTTGCAAAACAAATTTGTTTCATCTACGTTTCATTTGTGGGCATTATATTGAACAAGACGGTCAATAAACATCGACGACAGCAAAACACAAACGGCGGGTGAACCATGCAGACCAACATCGTAGAAGTGGAAAACTTTGTTCAGCACAGTGAAGAGAGACGAAGTAGCGCGTTCCAGCGCGAAGTGAAGAAGTATTTGGAACGTTATCCGTTAACCCAACATGTCGACGTACTGTTGACCGATCTGAACGGCAGCTTCCGCGGCAAACGCATCCCGGTCGGCGGCCTGAACAAACTGGAGAAGGGTTGTTACTTCCCGGCGTCGGTATTTGCGATGGATATTCTCGGCAACGTGGTGGAAGAGGCCGGGCTGGGGCAGGAGTTGGGCGAGCCGGATCACGTGTGCGTGCCGGTGCCGGGCACGCTGACGCCGTCGGCGGCGGACCCGCAATATATCGCGCAGGTGCTGCTCACCATGCTGGATGAAGATGGCACTCCCTTTGACGTTGAACCGCGCAATGTGCTGAACCGAGTATGGCAGCGTTTGCGTCAGCGCGGGCTTTCCCCCGTGGTAGCGGTAGAGTTGGAGTTCTATCTCATCGATCGTCAACGCGACGCGGAAGGCTATCTGCAGCCGCCGTGTGCGCCGGGAACCCAGGAGCGCAACACCCAAAGCCAGGTGTACTCCGTCGATAACCTGAACCATTTCGCCGATGTGCTGAGCGAAATCGACGAGCTGGCGCGTTTGCAGGGCATTCCGGCGGACGGCGCGGTGGCGGAGGCGTCGCCGGGGCAGTTCGAAGTCAACCTGCACCATACCGATGATGTGCTGCAGGCCTGCGACCATGCGCTGGCGCTGAAACGGCTGGTGCGCATGGTGGCCGAGAACCACAACATGCAGGCCACCTTTATGGCCAAGCCGTATGAAGAGCACGCCGGCAGCGGCATGCACGTGCACATCAGCATGCTGAATGCGCAAGGCGACAATGTGTTCGCCGACGACGACGGCGAGGATTCGGCGCTGCTGAAACAGGCGCTGGCGGGCATGATCGCCCTGATGCCGTCCTCGATGGCGCTGCTGGCGCCGAACGTCAACGCCTATCGCCGTTTCCAGCCCGGCATGTATGTGCCGACCCAGGCTTCCTGGGGGCATAACAACCGCACCGTGGCGCTGCGCATTCCCTGCGGCGATCGCGACAATCACCGCGTGGAGTATCGCGTGGCGGGCGCCGACGCCAACCCTTATCTGGTGATGGCGACCATTCTGGCGGGCATCGTCTACGGCCTGGAAACCGCATTGCCGCTGCCTGAGCCGGTGACCGGCAACGGGCTGGAGCAGGACGGGCTGCCGTTCCCGATCCGCCAGAGCGACGCGCTGTACGAGTTTGAACATCAGCCGGTGCTCAATGCGTTGCTGGGCGAACGCTTCAGCCATGTCTACCTGGCCTGCAAAACCGACGAACTGGTGCAGTTCGAGCGCCTGATCACCGAAACCGAAATCGAGTGGATGCTGAAAAACGCCTGATCCCGCTCACCCAACGACTACCGCGCGCGCCCGGCGCATTTCATCGGCTCTCCTGTAGCCCGTGAGGCTGCGCGCTGCGGTACAGCATTTCTTCTATCACGGCGTACAGGACGCCGACGAGGAAATAACCATGACTCAGCCATTCCCATGCGCAGACGTTTGCCTGTGCCGCAGTGCCTACGGGCCGGTCGCCGGCCGCCCGACAGTGACCCCAACCCGCTTTCCCCGCCGCCTGAGCAGCAGTTTCCCCGCGGCCTCTCTGAATGACGTTGCACGGTTGACAGCAGAGGACCAAAAGGGGAAACGCCATGACGATTAAAACCATCGACGGCGGTCCGGCGGGCAAACCGCAACTGCGCAAATCCCTCAAGCTGTGGCAGGTGGTGATGATGGGCCTGGCCTATCTGACGCCGATGACGGTGTTCGACACCTTCGGCATCGTCTCCGGCCTTACCGACGGCCATGTGCCGACCTCCTATCTGCTGGCGCTGGCCGGCGTGTTGTTCACCGCCATCAGCTACGGCAAACTGGTGCGCCAGTTTCCCACCGCCGGTTCCGCCTACACCTATGCGCAGAAGGCGATTAACCCGCACGTCGGTTTTCTGGTGGGGTGGTCATCGCTGCTTGATTATCTGTTCCTGCCGATGATCAATACGCTGCTGGCGAAGATTTACCTGACCGCGCTGTTTCCGGAAGTGCCGCCCTGGGTGTGGGTGGTGGGCTTCGTGATCCTGATCACCGCCATCAACCTGAAAAGCGTCAATCTGGTGGCCAACTTCAATACCCTGTTCGTGCTGGCGCAGGTGGCGATCATTCTGGTATTTATCTACCTGGTGGTGCGCGGCCTGCACAACGGCGAGGGGATGGGCACGGTGTGGAGCCTGCGGCCGTTCCTCAGCGAGAATGCGCACCTGCTGCCGATCATTACCGGCGCGACCATCCTGTGCTTCTCGTTCCTCGGTTTTGACGCGGTCACCACGCTGTGCGAGGAGACGCCCGACGCCGCCAAGGTGATCCCGCGCGCCATCTTCCTGACTGCGCTGTACGGCGGGGTGATCTTTATCAGCGTGTCGTTCTTTATCCAGCTGTTTTTCCCGACCATTCAACGCTTTCACCAGCCCGACGCCGCGCTGCCGGAGATCGCGCTGTACGTCGGCGGCAAGCTGTTCCAGTCGATCTTCCTGTGCGTGACCTTTATCAACACGTTGGCCTCCGGCCTGGCGTCGCACGCCAGCGTGTCGCGCCTGCTGTATGTGATGGGGCGTGACAATGTGTTCCCGGAGAAATTCTTCGGCTATATCCACCCCAAATGGCGTACGCCGGCGCTGAACGTACTGATGGTCGGGCTGGTGGCGTTGTCGGCGCTGTCATTCGATCTGGTGACCGCCACGGCGCTGATCAACTTCGGCGCGCTGGTGGCCTTTACCTTCGTTAACCTGTCGGTGATCAGCCACTTCTTTATTCGCGAAGGGCGCAACAAAAGCTGGAAGGATCGCTTCAACTTCCTGTTCCTGCCGTTGGTGGGGGCGCTGACGGTGGGGGTGCTGTGGCTGAACCTGGAGAAAAGCTCGCTGACCATGGGGCTTATCTGGGCGACGCTGGGCTTCGGCTATTTGGCCTGGCTGACCCGACGCTTTCGCCAGCCGCCGCCGCAGTTGGAGCGGCAACCGCAGCAATAAATTCACAGGCGGGAGTTTCCCGCCTTTCTTTTTGGTACGTGCGGCAGTAGAGTGAAAAACCTGATAAAAAATAACCTATTGGACCTGCCTTATGCCCGCTTTGCCCTCGCGTACCCGCGCCACGTTGTTCGGTTTATTGGCCATTGTGCTGTGGAGCAGCGTGGTCGGCCTGATTCGCAGCGTCAGCGAAGGGCTGGGGCCGATCGGCGGTGCGGCGATGATCTACAGCGTCAGCGCGGTGTTTTTGCTGGTGGCGCTCGGCGTGCCGAAATGGCGCAGCTTTCCGCGGCCTTATCTCATCGTCGGCAGCCTGCTGTTCGTCAGTTACGAGATCTGTCTGTCGCTGTCGCTCGGCTACGCCAATACCCGCCTGCAGGCGATAGAAGTGGGCATGATCAACTACCTGTGGCCCTGTTTCACCGTGCTGATGGCGCTGGCGATCAACGGCCAAAAGGCGAAATGGTGGCTGCTGCCGGGGCTGCTGCTGTCGCTGTTTGGCATCGGCTGGATCATGAGCGGCGAGGGCGGCTGGTCACCGGCGCAGATGCTGGCCAACGTGCGCAGCAACCCGCTCAGCTACGCGCTGGCCTTCAGCGGCGCGGTGATTTGGGCGCTGTATTGCAACCTGACCAAGAAGATTGCCCGGGGCAGCAACGGCGTGGTGCTGTTTATCGTGCTGACCGCGCTGGCGCTGTGGCTGAAGTACGCCTTCAGCGCGGAAAGCGGCATGCAGTTCAGCGTCGGCGTGACCGTGACGCTGCTGTGCGCCGGGGTGGCGATGGGGGCGGGGTATGCCGCCTGGAACGTCGGCATTCTGCACGGCAACATGACGCTGCTGGCGACCGTCTCCTATTTTACCCCGGTGCTCTCGGCGGTGTTCGCCGCGCTGGTGCTGCACACCTCGCTGACCGCCAGTTTCTGGCAGGGCGTAGCGATGGTCACACTCGGCTCGCTGATCTGTTGGCGGGCAACTCGCGGAAATTAACGGAAATTATCCGCTGTCGTCGCAATGTTGAACTAGAATTTAACTAGCCATGTTGCCTGAAGGAACGACGACGATGAGAAGCGACATTCAATTTATTCAACAGCCTGAAATCGACGTGCATCACTATGAGCGCGGCGATACCGTTCGCCTGACCACGGCGAATTTGCGACATGAATATCAGCTCGACGTTTATATTTTGCGCCGCGACGATAAGCTGATTTACGGCTCGGTCGTCGCGGCGGCGCCCAAAACCGATATTCCGGTCGCCAGTTGGGAGGTGAAAAACGGCGAAGAGGTGGCGTTCCGCCAGGAAAACATCGCCAAGGCGGTGCCGGCGGTGAACTGACGCGCAGCGATTATGGCGCGATTACGCTGAATAAATTAAAGAAATCAATTTATTGTTTCCACTGGCTGCGCTTTTTGAAGATGAGAAAGCGTTTTATTTGCCATTAGGAGACCTTTGAAATTATTGGTAACATATGCGGGTTATATAGCGTGTTATAGGGATATATTTTATGACTCCACCTGCGGATGTTGCGCGAGTTTTTATCGGGTGTGATCCAAATGATTGCGATTTGGAACAGATGATGGTTTTGGAGTACAGCTTGCGTAAGCATGCTTCAATACCTGTTCAAATTGAGTGGATGCGTTTGTCGCGAGACCCTGCCAGTCCCTGGTATTCTCAAAGTGGCGGCGAAGGTTGGACCACCGAGCGTTGGGCAACGCCGTTCTCTGCATTTCGCTGGGGCATTCCCGCTTTCTGTAACTTCCAGGGGCGGGCATTTTACTCCGATGCGGACGTGCTGTATCTCTGTGATATCGCAGAGATTTGGCATCATCCGATGAAGGAGGGTACTGCCATTTTGGCCGCGGGTTCCGGCAACGATCTGCGCTTGGGGGAAATGCTGTGGGATTGCGAGGCAGCGGCGCGATTCTTGCCGCCGCTGGATGAGTTGCGCCGTGATCCATTGGGGCATAAAAAAATGCAGCGGTTCTTTGAAGAACATCCCGAGTTCGTTGAGCCGTTGAAACCGGAATACAGCAATCTGGATGGTGACGATTTGCCGTTGGAAGCATTGAAGGCGTTGCATTACTCGGATATGAGCAGCCAATTTTCCCACCGTTATTCGCTTCCCAGACTGCGGGCTGAAAGCCGCAAGCATTGGTTTGATGGCAAGATCCGCAGCCATTATCGCGATGATCTGCGCGAGCTGTTCGAACAATACTATCGCGAAGCGCTGCAGGCCGGTTATACCCTGGAACGGTACCGGAATGTGCAGTTATTCGGCGGTTTCAATAAGCAATCTCAGAAAAAATATGACGGCAATCCGATTACGCGCAAGAAACAACCTTTTTTGCGCCGCGTCTTGAGCGGTTTGCTGGATTAGTCGATCTTTCCCTCCCAGGGAGTTTGTCGCGCGCTGGCGCCTGAGGGTGTTTTTTGCGTTCACTATTCTGCGGGCTGTGGCGTTAATCGCCGCGGCCCATCTTTTATGACTTTCAGCGGGTTTCCCCGCCGTCTACCAGCGGGTTACATTTGCTGCAATTTTCGGCTGAAAAATGCTTTGCATGACAAAAATCACAGCGAATGTGAATTTGCATGAAACATAATTTGACAAATGTGAACGCAATCGATTACCTATTCGCGAAATGCGTAACTGGATCACAGATTCTTACAGTCAGTGGTTTCTATAATGCGCGCGTCATCCGAGTTTCTGTGTGAAGACAACGCCAGGTGTCGGCAGACTCATTGTCATCTTTTCTAAACGGGCAGGAAATGGCCCTTTAAGCATGTGGTAATAAAATGAAAAAAATAGCTCTCGCAGCAGGTGTACTGCTCGCAGCGTCTTACAGTGCATCATCAATGGCTGATAGCAAAGACAGTCAATATGTCTCCGACTGGTGGCACCAGAGCGTCAACGTGGTGGGCAGCTACCACACCCGCTTCGGGCCGCAGCTGAATAACGACGTGTATCTCGAATACGAAGCCTTCGCCAAGAAAGACTGGTTCGATTTCTACGGTTACGTTGACGTACCGAAATTCTTCGGCGTGGGCAATACCCCGGATCGCGGCATCTGGGACAAAGGCTCCCCGATGTTTATGGAGATTGAACCGCGTTTCTCCATCGACAAACTCACCGGCACCGATCTGAGCTTCGGTCCGTTCAAAGAGTGGTACTTCGCCAACAACTACATCTATGATCTGGGCCACAACGCCGATGGCCGTCAAAACACCTGGTACATGGGTCTGGGCACCGATATCGACACCGGTCTGCCGATGAGCCTGTCGATGAACATCTATGCCAAATACCAGTGGGAAAACTACCAGGCCGCCAACGAGAACAGCTGGGACGGTTACCGCTTTAAGGTGAAATACTTCGTGCCGCTGACCCAGGTGTGGGGCGGCAACCTGAGCTACATCGGCTTCACCAACTTCGACTTCGGTTCCGATCTGGGCAAGGACAGCCATTGGGTTGACGGCACCGGCAAACAGGTGCGCACCAGCAACTCGATCGCCTCCAGCCATATTTTGGCGCTGAACTACGATCACTGGCACTATTCTTTCGTGGCGCGTTATTTCCACAACGGCGGTCAGTGGCAGGATGGCGCGGATATCGGCACCCCGCAGGGCCCGATCAAGTCTACCGGTTGGGGTTATTACCTCGTGGTCGGCTATAACTTCTGATTTTCCGTGCTATCAGAAACAGAAAACCCCGCCTGGCGGGGTTTTTTTTCGTCATCACTGGGCTTGTTCAACCGGGAGATGCTTCACCGGCATAAACAGTCTGCCTTTGATCACGTGACATTCATTATTTATCCAACTAATGATTTGTTCACGGCTGACGCCTTCCGACTGCGCGTACCGATGAAGATCGCCATTAAAGTGCCGAGTGATGTATTCCATGAGGGTCATTTGCACGTCTTTTGCTCCTGAACGCCCACCCGTTGCCAGCCTGGCCACCGCGGGAGGTTGAGGTTTCTCAGACAGCGAATGTAAATTATCGGCAACCAAATCTCAACATAAAGCACCAGATTGGGGCGACAGCGGTGTGAAAAAGAATCCCGCACGGAGAGGCGGGAAATGTTCGCTATTATCATTATGGATGATAAGAATAAGATTTGAGGTGCGACGAAAAAGAGCACGCTAACTCTTTTTTGTTACCTTCCCACGCTAGCGTAAGGCTTATTTTTCTTCAAGAAAAATCTGAGACAAGCATCGGCATTTTCGAGGCATTTTGCGTTGAGACAAGGTTTGAAAGCGAATGCCGTAAAAGCGCACCGTTATCTCGGAGTTTTCCTTATACTTTGTCTGGAAAAGGCTGGCTATAGTCAACAGAGTCACCCACGCAGGAATACACAACATGAACAAACGTCGTACGACTCTCACGGTGTTGGCGCTGATTGCATCGCTGGGGTTGTCATCCGCCCCGGCCTTGGCCGACAAAGGCGGCAATGGTAACGGCAACGGGAACGGCCATGGTAACAGCGGCAATCACGGCAATAACGGTAACCATGGCAACAACGGCAATCACGGCAACAAAGGCAATAAAGATAAAGGCGGCTATAGGAACGACGATAATCTGGTCTCCGTCAGCCTCTCGCGCGACCGCGCCCGTTCGCTGGCGCACAACTATGGCCTGACCGGCTACAGCTCGCTGCCACCGGGCATCGCCAAAAATCTGGCGCGCGGTAAACCGCTGCCGCCGGGTATCGCCAAAAAAGTGGTGCCTTACTCGATGCTGCGTGAGTTGCCGCAGTACCCGGGTTATGAGTGGCGTATCGCCGGCGACGACCTGGTGCTGGTCGCACTCAGCACCGCGATTGTGGCCTCCGTGATCAATGGCGTTTTCGACTAACGTTTGTCGAGCGTTATCGGGCCTCGCTGCGGCGGGGCCTTTTTATTTGCCAGCGCGGGGCGGACGTGGTGAACTTTGGGCCTGACATTTTCACTGCATCATAAGGGAGGCGCCATGTTCAGGGCGTTATTGATAGCCTGCTGTTTGACCAGTTTTCCGGCGTTGGCAGATGGCGCCGCCGCCATCGGCGAGCTGGTGAACCAACGGCTGTCGTTGATGAAAGACGTTGCCGGTTACAAGGCGCAGCAGCATTTACCGATCGAAGACCTGGCGCAGGAGGCGAAGGTGTTGGCCAGCGCGCAGGCGGAGGCGGGGCGTTTGGGGCTGGAGCCGGCGTCGGTGCGGCCTTTTATCGCCGCGCAGATGGACGCCGCCAAGGCGATTCAGTACCGCTATCGCGCCGACTGGCTGGCGAGCCCGGAGCCCGGCTGGCAGCCGCGGCCGTTGGCGCAGGTGCGCCCGCAGATCGCGCAACTGAGCAGCCAGATATTGCAACGCCTGGCGGAGCGGCTGCGTGCCGGCCCGCTCGGCGAGGCGGATCGGGCGGCGTTTATGGCGTCGGTGGATCAGGTGAATCTCAGCGCCGCCGACAAGCGGCGGCTGGCGGATGCGCTGCTGGCGGTCAAAACCGGCAGCGCACGCTGAGCGTCAGTCGCGGCCGACGGTGCTGCGGCGGAAGGTCAGCATCCGGCTGCGGTTGGCGATGAGATCCACGTTGTAACCGCGGAAATAGAGGCAAAAGCGTTTTAACCACGGGCCGTCCTGGCACTCCACCAGCATGCGGCCCTGGCCGAGCGGGCTGAGCGTGCCGGTCTGCGCCGCCGGACCGACGCCAATATGCACCCGATCGCCGCGAATTTCAAAGGCGGTGCGATAGTGCGGGTGATACCACAGCCCCTGCACATGCTTCAGGCAGTCGCCGTTAGCCGTGACCGGCAGAAAACGGCGCGCCACATGCCCGACTTCGCCCTCGATCGCTTCACCGGTCCATTTCAATTTGAGCGGCATATGGGCGGACAGCGACACGGCGTACCCGTCCTCGCCCTGATACAGCGGTTCATCGCTGCCCAGATAGGCCAGGTTGCCATCTTTGACCTCCAGCCAGTGCGGCTCCGCCAGCGTGGCGTAGAGGCCGTCGGGGATCGCCGTGCTGCGCTGCGGCAGCGGTTCGCCGAGCAGCGCCGCCATCACCTGCAAAGCCATCCCGAAACTGTCGCAGTCTTCGCGATTGGCCACCAGCGCGACGCCGGCCTGACGGTCGGGCGCCAGCAGGAAATAGGTTTTGTAACCGGCGTGGGAACCGCCGTGGCCGAGCAAGCGGCGGCGGCCCAGCGGGGTTTGCGCCAGACCCAGGCCATAAGCGCTGAGCTGGCCCTGATTGAGACGGCGCGGTGCGCCGAGTTGCGCCAGCACGCCCTGGCCGGGGCCCTGGTCGGCCAGCAGCGTCTGCAGCCAGCGGGTGAGGGCGTTGAGGCTGCCGGTCAGGCTGCCGGAGGCGGAAAGGTGCAGGCCGGCGCTGGCGTGTTGCCAGCCCTGCGGCGCACGCCAGTAACCCGGCACCAATCCCGGCACCACGTCGAACCAGCTTTCCGGCGCCCGCATCTGCACCTGCAGCGGCCGGGCGATGTGCTGTTGCACCAGTTGGTCGAAATCATACCCTTTGCTGCGCAGCGCGGCCTCCAGCAGCCGATAGCCGGTATTGCTGTAGGCGATCTCGCTGCCGGCTTCGTAGTTCAATTTCTCCAGCCCCTCGACAAACCGCATCACCGGCTGCGCCTCGCTGACGGCGTGCAGCGAGATGCCCAGCAGGCCGAGCGTCTCGCGCACGTCGGGCAGGCCGCCGGTCATGTCCAGCGCCTGGCCGACGGTAACGTCCGCCAACGCGGGCTGCAGGGCGGGGAGCAGTTCACCCAGACGTTGCTCCAGCCGAATGGCGCGATCGGTGGCGTTCAGCGCCAGCGCTGCGAAGATATGCTTGGTCACTGAAGCATAACGCACCACGCTGTCGGCGGTGAAGGGGGTGTTCTGCGCCAGATCGGCCAGGCCGGCGCAGGCGGTGGCGCGGCGTTGTTGGGCGTCAAACAGGGTGATGGCGCCGCCGGGTTCGCCATGCCGTTGCCAGCCGGCCAGCAGTTGTTCGGCCAAGGCGCCGGCAGCGCGCCAGTTTAACGGTGTTACAGACATAGGGCCTCCAGAGAGTATTCGAAACGGGCCAGCTGGCCACACGCCGCCCGGCGCTGAGCGCGGGCTTTTGGGCTGATTGTGGCGCAGTGCGTTTTTCGTCGGCCGCTGTTTTGTGCGCTGTTTAGACCAGTTAGCGGGGAATCACGCGAAACTTTGATATAGCGCGCAGATTGCTGCTGGCGTTGCGGTTAGAGGCGGGAGAAAAACAGGCGCGCGGCGGCGCCTGTAAAGGGGGATCAATTCAGTCTGGCGGCGCCGTCCAACAGGCTTTCAATCATCTGCTTGAGCAGGCGCAGCAGCGAGGCGGCGCGCTGGGGCTCGAACGCGAAAGGATACTGTTCGGACATGTAGTTGACCTGCGCCAGTTCGAGCTGGATCGCATGCTGTTGTTGCTGCGGCTGACCATAAGCGCGGGTGATATAACCGCCCTTAAAGCGACCGTTGAGCACGTGGGTGTACTGCTGTTGCTGCTCGCAGCAGGCGACCAGCCGATCGCTCAGCGCCTGGGCGCAACTTTCACCGCCGTTGGTGCCGAGATTGAGATCCGGCAGTTGGCCGTCGAACAGCCGCGGGATCACTGAGGCGATGGAGTGCGCGTCGAACAGCAGCGCATAGCCATGGCGCGCTTTGAGGCGCGCCAGTTCGTTCTGCAGCTGCTGATGATAAGGTTGCCAAATTTGCTGCAGGTAGGCGGCGCGTTCTTCGTCCGTCGGCGCTTTGCCCGGCAGGAAGCTTGGGCGGCCGTCGAACAGCACGTCGGGATACAGGCCGGTGGTGGCGGTGGTGTACAGCGGCTTGTCGTCCGCCGGGCGGTTCAAATCGATGACGAAGCGCGAATAGTTGCCGACCAGCACGCTGGCGCCCATCGCCCGGGCGAAGTCGTACAGCTGCGGAATGTGCCAGTCGGTATCGGGCAGCGGGCGAGCGTCGTCGGTCAGCCCGGCCTCGACCGCCGGCGTCAGTTGCGTGCCGGCGTGCGGAATGCTGATCAGCAGCGGCAGGCTGCCGGTCTGGAAGCTAAAAGGATCGCGAATGGTCATTGACGTACTTCTCCTCGGAAAATCACCGTACAGGGCAGTTGACCGCCCAACCAATAAGCCAGTTCCGCCGGCCGCGACAGCGGCCAGTGAACGAAGTCCGCCACCTTGCCGGTTTCCAGCGTGCCGTGGCTGTGCTGCAGCCCCAGCGCTTTGGCGGCGTGGGTGGTGACGCCCGCCAGCGCCTCTTCCGGCGTCAGGCGGAACAGCGTGCAGGCCATGTTGATCATCAGGCGCAGCGACAGCGCCGGCGAGGTGCCGGGGTTGGCGTCGCTGGCGATCGCCATCGCCACGTGGTGCTTGCGGAACAGCGCTACCGGCGGGCACTGAGTTTCACGCAGCAGGTAGTAGGCGCCCGGCAGCAGCACCGCCACGGTGCCGGCGTCGCCCATGGCGCGGGCGTCTTGCTCGGTGGCGTATTCGAGGTGGTCGGCGGAGAGCGCGTGGTGGCGCGCCGCCAGCGTGCTGCCGCCGAGGGCGGAGAGCTGCTCGGCGTGCAGCTTGACCGGCAAACCGGCGGCTTCGGCGGCGGCGAAGACTCGCTCCACCTGCGCCGGTGAGAACGCCAGATGCTCGCAGAAGGCGTCGACCGCATCCGCCAGGCCGGCGGCCGCCGCCTGCGGGATGATGGTGTCGCAGACCAGATTAATGTAGTCGTCGGCGCGGTTGGCGTATTCCGGCGGCAGCGCATGGGCCGCCAGACAGGTGGTTTTCACCTCGACCGGCAGCAGCTCGCCCAACTTGCGCGCCACCCGCAACATTTTCAGTTCGCTCTCCGGGCTGAGGCCATAGCCGGACTTGATCTCCACGCAGGTGACGCCTTCCGCCAGCAGCGGCCGCAGGCGGAACAGCGCCTGCTCCAGCAGCAGCGCTTCGTCGGCCTCGCGGGTGGCTTTCACGGTGGAGATAATGCCGCCGCCCTGTGCGGCGATGTCGGCGTAGCTTACGCCGTTCAGCCGCTGTTCGAACTCGCCGCTGCGGTTGCCGCCGAACACCAGGTGCGTGTGGCAGTCAACAAAGCCGGGGGTGACGATGCCGCCGTCGAATTTCACCGTTTCGTCCGCGATCAGGCCGGGCGGCAACGCCGCATGTTCGCCAATCCAGACGATCTTGCCGTCGCGCACGGCGATCGCGCCGTCGGTCAGGGTGTGATATTTGCCGTCGCGCATGGTGACGATATCGGCGCCGTGCCACAGGCTGTCACAGTGAATCTCAGACGTCATTGCTTTCCTCCGCCGGAGCCGCAGCTCCCACATGGTTGTATATACAATTAAAAACAACCTAACGCATTCACCGGGATGTCACAAGAGGCGGGAGAGATTTTGTTATCAGGATGTGATCGACCGCGGAGATGCGGGCGCAGGGGCGCCCGCCGGGGATCAGACTTCGCTGGTGAAGCGGCCGAACAGTTGATAACGGCTGCCGGGGTACAGCAGCCGGGCCGAGGTGACCACGGTTTTGCCGGACCAGGTGCGGCGATGGATCAGCAGGCCGGGTTCGTGGTCCTCCAGCTGCAGCAGCTCGCGCTCGCGCCGGGTGGGGATCACCGCTTCGACGATGTGTTCGCCGGCGGTCAGCGGCGCGGCCTGCGTCAGATAGGTATAGGGCGTGACGCGGTCGAAATCCTGCTTCAGGTAATCCGGCGCCACCAGTGGGTTGACGCAGCGGTCTTCCACCTGCACCGGCACGTCGTTTTCGTAATGCACGATCTGGGAGTAGAACAGCCGTTGGCCGGGCTGAATGCCCAGCGCCGTCGCTTCTTCCTCGCTGGCCGGGCGGGCCTTCAGCTCGAGGATTTTACTGCTGTGGTGATGACCTCGCGCGGCGATCTCATCGGCGATGTTGTGCACTTCCAGCAGTGCGGTATGCGCCTTGGCTTCGGCGACGAAGGTGCCGACGCCCTGCATGCGAATCAAAAAACCTTCGCTGGTCAGCTCGCGCAGCGCGCGGTTGATGGTCATGCGGCTGACGCCCAGTTCCGCCACCAGTTCACTTTCGGAGGGCACGCGCTGGTGCGGTTGCCAATGCCCCGCACGGATTTGATTCACGATCGCCTGTTTGACCCGTTGGTAGATCGGGGCGGGGGCATCGCTCATTGCAGCCGCCAGTTGTAACACGGTCTGTTGTTCAGCCACGACGTTAACCTCGTCAAATAAAAAAATAATAACACCAGTTTACTGTTGATGTCGGCGTATGTATATGTATATACAACTAGTGGCCGTCGCGCCAGAAACTTGCCGGCGACCGCCAAAAATTCCTTAAGACGCGCCACCGCCGCGCCTTATTCGCCGTTACATTAACCGTGGAATACTGCCATGCCTGCTTATTTTGCCCCACGCGCTTTGCTCCCAGAGGGCTGGGCGCATAACGTCCGGCTGGACGTCGATGCGCAAGGTTATCTGACTCAAGTTACCGCCAACGCTGAGCCGCAAGGCTGCATTCGGCTGCACGGCGATGCGGTGCCGGGCATGCCGAACCTGCACTCCCACGCTTTCCAGCGCGCGATGGCCGGGCTGGCGGAAGTGGCGGGCAACCCGCAGGACAGCTTCTGGACCTGGCGCGATCTGATGTACCGCCTGGTGCAGCGTCTGACGCCGGAGCAGGTGGAGGTGGTCGCCCGTCAACTGTATATCGAAATGCTCAAGGGCGGATACACCCAGGTGGCCGAATTCCACTACCTGCATCACGACGCCGACGGCAAGCCTTACGCCGATCGCGGTGAGATGACTGGCCGCCTCAGCGAGGCCGCACATCAGGCCGGCATCGGCATGACGATGCTGCCGGTGCTTTACAGCTACGCCGGTTTCGGCGCCCAGCCGGCCCAGCCGGGGCAGAAACGGTTTATCCAGGACACCGAAAGCTATCTGCATCAGCAGCAGGTGATTGCCCGTCAGCTGGCGGATCGCCCGTTGCAGAATCAGGGGCTGTGTTTCCACTCACTGCGTGCGGTGGAGCTGGGGCAGATGCAGCAAATTTTGGCCGCGTCGGATCGCACCTTGCCGGTGCATATTCATATCGCCGAGCAGCAAAAAGAGGTGAACGACTGTCTGGCGTGGAGCGGGCAGCGCCCGGTGGCCTGGCTGTATGACCATCTGCCGGTGGATCAGCGCTGGTGCCTGGTGCACGCCACCCATCTGGATCGCGACGAGCTGGAAGCGCTGGCGCGCAGCCGCGCGGTGGCCGGCCTGTGTCTGACCACCGAAGCCAACCTCGGCGACGGCATTTTCCCCGGCGACGCTTACCTGCAGCAGCAGGGGCGCTGGGGCATCGGTTCCGACAGCCACGTTTCGCTCAACGTGGTGGAAGAGCTGCGCTGGTTTGAATACGGCCAGCGGCTGCGCGATCAGCGTCGCAATCGCCTAACGACACCGGAACAGTCGGCGGTAGGCGATGTGCTGTACCTGCAGGCGCTGCAGGGCGGCGCGCAGGCGTGCGGCGCGCCGATCGGTCGGCTGCAGAGCGGCTATCGCGCCGACTGGCTGGTACTGGACGGCGACGATCCGTATCTGGCGGCGGCGCCGGACGCCTCGATCCTCAATCGCTGGCTGTTCGCCGGCGGCAAGGAGCAAATTCGCGACGTGTTCGTCGGCGGCCGGCAGGTGATCGAGCAGGGGCGGCACGCGCTGCAGCAGCAGAGCAGCGCCGAGTTCCTGCAGGTGCTGAAAACCTTTCAGCAGGAGGCGTAATGAGCCTGAACCGTTTTAACTTCGCCGCGCTGCCGGTCAGCCCGTGGCGCAACGGCGGTGGGGAAACCCGTGAAATCGTCAGCTGGCCGCCGGGCGCGCAGGATTTTGACTGGCGCGCCAGCATCGCCACCATCGCGCAGGACGGGCCGTTTTCCGCCTTTGCGGGCATCGATCGTTCGATCACCCTGCTGGAAGGCGACGGCGTGCGGCTGTTCAGCGCCGGGCATATCGACCATCAGTTGGCGCGCGTCGGGGAGCCGTTCGCGTTTTCCGGCGACGTGGCGCTGGAAGCGACGCTGCTGGGCGGCGCCAGTCAGGATTTCAACATCATGACACGCCGCGGCCGGCAGGCGGCCGAGGTGCGGCGCAGTACGGTGCCCGTCACCCTGTCACCCAACCGGGCGGGCGTGCTGTATGTGCTGGGCGGCGTTTGGTCGCTGCCGGAGGGCGGCGAACTGCGGGCGCGCGAGGGTGTCTGGTGGACGGCGGCGGGTGGCGAAGTGACGCCGCTGACGGCCGACGGCGCGATCCTGTGGGCGAACATCACAGCCTGCTAACGCAGAGTAGAGTCCTGCGCCCGGTTATGGGATTATTCACTTTTCCCCATTAATCATAAAGAAGGGCGCATGGCTTCGCTGAAAGACGTCGCAAAACTTGCCGGAGTCTCGTTGATGACGGTGTCCCGCGCCATCAATGAACCCGGCAAGCTGCGGCCGGAAACCTATCACCGCGTCAAACAGGCGATCGACCAGTTGGACTATGTGCCGGATCTGTCAGCGCGGCGTATTCGCGGTGACGGAAATCGCGTACAGACGCTCGGCGTGCTGGCGCTGGACACCGCCACGACGCCGTTCTCGGTGGACATGATCCTGTCGATTGAAAAAACCGCGCGTGAGCGCGGCTGGAACAGCTTCGTCGTCAACCTGTTTGCCGACGACAACGCTGAACAGACCGTCGATCTGCTGTTGGCGCATCGACCGGACGGCGTGATCTTCACCACCATGGGGCTGCGTCAGGTGGATGTGCCGGCCAAACTGTTGGACAAAAGGCTGGTGCTGGCCAACTGCGTCAGCCCGGCGCACGCGATCGCCAGCTACATTCCTGATGATGAGCAAGGGCAGTATGACGCCACGCGCACGCTGATCGCCAAAGGCTATCGTTCGCCGCTGTGCATACATTTACCGGCGGATACGCTGGCGGCGGGGCTGCGCCGTCGCGGTCTGGAGCGCGCCTGGCGCGAAGCGGGGCGCGATGTTGAACAACTGCGGCAGTATCATCTCGATCTGAGCGGCGGCGATCAAGGCTATCGCGACTGCGTCGCGGTGCTGGCGCGGCATTTCTCTGCCGGCCGGCGCGATTGCGATGTCGTGGTATGCGGGAACGATCGGATAGCGTTTCTGGTGTATCAGGTATTGCTGGCGCAAGGATGGCGGATACCGCAACAGGTGGCGGTGCTGGGCTACGACAACATGGTTGGCATCGGCGAGCTGTTCCTGCCGGCGTTGACGACGGTGCAATTGCCGCACTATGCGCTGGGTCGCCTTGCGGCGCTGCATGTGATCGAGCAGCGGGAACAGCGTGATACGGTGAAAGTGCCTTGCCCGCTGTTGGCGCGTGGTTCGCTGTAACCGCACCGGGTGCGTCGCTGCGCGCCCGGTGCTCATTCCCATTACCCCCAGATGCTCGCCAACTGCCATCCCTCGATTGACTCGAACTGCGCCCGGCCGCCTTCGGCGAACAGGCTGAGACGGCGATCGCCCGCCGTCGGATAGAAGCGGCTGGTCAGGCAGGCCTCTCCCTGATTAACGAAGATTTCCAGCGAGGAGCGGTCAATAAAGATCCGCAGCGACACGGTGTCACCTTCCGGCAGCGGCACACTGCGGCAGGCGCACAGCGCCGGATGTTCATTAAAACGCTCCAGCACCAGTCGGTGTGACTGATTGTCGACGTACAGCCGCGCCGCACTCCCAATGGCCAGCCCGTAACGCTCGGCGTCGCTGTCGGCCTGTCTCAACGTCAGGATGAGCTCCTGCATATCGTTCGCCAGCGGCAGTTGCTGATTGGTCAGCGTCTGCGCCGACAACGTGTGTGACTCTCGACGCAGCGCCGCCAGTTCACGCGCCGGGTTCATGCGGACGCTGCCGTCGGCGGCCAGCGTCAGCTCGCGCGGCAGGGTGAGGGCGCCGGCCCAGCGGTGCGCTTTGCTGGGCATCGGTGATTCCCACATATCCATCCAGGCAAACAGCAGCCGACGGCCGTCGGCGGCGGTGAAGGTCTGCGGCGCATAGAAATCGTGGCCGGCATCCAGCTCACAGAAAGGCTGGGTCACCGTAAAGTCGCTATCAGGCCGCCAGTGGCCAAGCAGATAGCCGCTCTGGAAGCGATTGCGGTAGCGGTAGCCCTGCGCCGCAAGTCCTTGCGGCGAGAACAGCAGCAGGTGTTGTTCCCCCAGCGGGAAGAAATCCGGGCATTCCCACATATACCCTTGATGCGCCGTTTGCGCGCCGGCCAGCACCCGATCGAAGCGCCAGGCGCGCAGGTCGGCAGAACGGTACAGGCGCACCTGGCCCAGGCCGTTTTCTTTGGCGCCGACCACCAGCCACCATTCGCCGTTCTCGCGCCAGACTTTCGGATCGCGAAAATGCTGAATGCCGTCCGGCGGGGCCAGCACCGGCCCGTGCTTGACGAAGCGTATGCCGTCTTCGCTGGTGGCCAGACATTGCACTTCCCGCACCTGACTGTCGTCACCGGGTTCGCCCAGCCACACGTGGCCGGTGTAAATCAGCGTCAGCACGCCGTTGTCATCCACGGCGCAGCCGGAAAAGCAACCGTCTTGGTCATAGGGCGCATCGGGCGCCAGGGCGATGGGCTGATGCTGCCAGCGTATCAGGTCGCGGCTGGTCGCGTGCCCCCAGTGCATGGGGCCCCAGTGCTCGCTATAGGGGTGATGCTGGAAGAAGGCATGATAGACGCCGTCAATACAGATCAGGCCGTTGGGATCGTTGATCCAGCCGGCGGGCGGCGCGAGATGGAACTGCGGATAATAATCGTCTCGGCGTTCTGCGCGCAGGGCTTCGACCGCATGGTCGGCTTGAGCTAAGGCAGTATTCATTGGACAGACTCACTTGATTTAATGGCGGATGGAAAGGGCGTTGCCGTGGCGGAGCGTTCGCCGCGCAGCAGGAAACAGGAGACAAGCGTGGTGGCGGCGACCGCGCAGCCCATCAGCAGATAGGTGTCGGCAAAGCCGATGCGGTCATAACCGTAGCCCGCCAGCGGTGACAGGAAGCTGGCCATCACCTGGGTGATGAACTGGAAACCGACCAGGTACAGCGTGGAGGAGAGTCGGCTGTCAAAGCGGCTCGCGATGTATTTGAAAATAGCGATCAGCAGGATTGGCAACTCTACGGCGTGCAGCAGTTTCATGGCGGAGATCATCAAGGCGCCGCTGACCAAGCCGGAGCCGAACATGCGCAGCGCCATTACGCCACCGGCCAGCAACAGCCCCTGTTTGGCGCCGATGCGGTTCACCAGTAGCGGGGCCAGGAACATGCCGCCTGCCTCGAGGAAGACCTGCAGCGAGTTGAGAAAACCGTACATCTCGTTGCCCTGTGCGCGAGAAGCGAACTGTGAAGCGAAGTAGACCGAAAATTGCTGATCGAAAACGTTGTATACGCTGATCCCCAGCACAAACACCACCAGCGCCCAGAAGCCGGGCATGCGCAGCAGCGCCAGCGCGTCCTGCAGCCGCAGGTTTTCCGGTTTGCCGAACGCCAGGCCGGCCATGGCATTCGGCTTCAGCTCGCGTACCTGGCTAAGCAGCACCAGGAACACCACGGCGGCGGCGGAGGCCAGCCAGAAATTGATGTTCGGATTGATATTGAAGATAAAACCGGCCACAAAGGTGGCGCTGGCCCAGCCAAGCGAGCCCCACATGCGGGCGCGGCCGAATTCGAAACCGCTGATGCGGCTGACTCGCTCGGTATAAGATTCCAACGCGCCGATACCGGCGAAGAAGGTCGCGCCGATGAACACCCCGCCGACCAAAGCGCCGAGCGGCAGGCTGCTCGCCAGCAGCGGGGCGTAAACGTAGATAAAGAACGGGCCGGTCAGCAGCAGCATCACGCCGAGAAACTGCAGCAGGTGTTTGCGCAGCCCAAGTTTATCCTGAATAAACCCGTACAGCGGCTGTGCGCACAGCGCCACCAGCGAGATAGCGGAGAAGATCAGGCCGGTCTCGGCGCCTTTCAGGCCGATCTTTTGATTCAGCCACAGCGAGATCAACGAAAAGCTGGAAGACCAGGTGAAGAAAAAGAAGAACAGCAGGCCGCTGAGCAGCACGTAATATTTTTTCGTTTCGCGGTTCATGGGTAGGGCCCCGGTGAGTGAAGTTAGCTCTATTGTTAACGTTAACTCGCGAAGGGATGAAGCGGCCAGATATCACGCATGAGATGTTAATCACAAAAGTTAACGTTAACATTCTTGCCTTGTGATCGAGGTCACGAGTTGGCAAGGGGGCGATGCGCCCCCGCAGGATTAACGTTCGTTCAGCGAGCGCAGATGATCGTCGCGGCGCAGCGTCATCAGCGCAAACAGGCTCACCACCGAGGTGGCGACCACGTAGTAGGCGGGAATGTCGATATTGCCGGTCTGTTTGATGAGGCCGGTGATAATCAGCCCGGCCGAGCCGGAAAACACCGCATTGGATAGCGAGTAAGCCAGCCCCAAACCGGTATAGCGCACCCGGGTCGGGAACATCTCAGCCAGCATCGCCGGGCCGGGACCGGCCAGCAGGCCGACCACGGCACCGGCGACCATCACCGCCAGCCCTTTGGCCCACAGTGAACTCTGCGCATCCTGCAGCAGGTGCAGTAAGGGAAAGGTGAACAGGATCACCGCCGCCACCGCCGTCAGCATCACCGTTTTACGTCCCAGTTTGTCGCTGATGATGCCCGCCGGCAGAATGGTCAGGGCGAAGCCGACGTTGGCCAGCACCGTCGCCACCAGCGCCTGCTGGAAGGTGGCGTGCAGCGAGGTTTGCAAATAGGAAGGCATCACCACCAGAAAGGTATAGCCGGCGGCCGACCAGCCCATCATGCGGCCGATGCCGATCAGTATGGTTTTCGCTACGCCGCCCAAGCTCGCTTCCGGCGGTGGGGCGCTGTGTTCCGCGGCCTGTTGCGCCTGGGTAAACGTGGGCGTCTCTTCGAGCTTGAGCCGCAGCCACAGCGCCACGGCGCCCATCGGCAGCGCCAGCAGGAACGGAATGCGCCAGCCCCAGTCATGCAGCTGCTGCGCGCTGAGCAGCGCGGCCAACAGCGCCACCAATCCGGCGCCGGCCAACAGGCCGAGCGCGACGGTCAGCGACTGCCAGGCGCCGAACAGCCCGCGCTTGCCCTTCGGCGCGAACTCGGTCATCAGCGACACGGCGCCGCCGAATTCGCCGCCGGCGAACAGCCCCTGAAACATGCGCAGCAGCGTCAGCAGCAGCGGGGCGGCGACGCCGATCGAGGCATAGGTCGGCATGACGCCGATCAGCGCGGTGGCCAGCGTCATCAACAGCAGAACCGCAATCAGCGTCGGGCGACGGCCGATGCGATCGCCGATGCGGCCGAAGATCACCGCGCCGATCGGCCGACAGAAAAACGCCAGCGCGAAAGCGGCGTAGGTGAGGATCAGACTGGTGATTTCATTTTCACCCTGCAGCGTGAAAAAATTGGCGGCGATAACGGTGGCCAGGAACCCGTATACGCCGAACTCATACCATTCGATAAAGTTGCCGACCGAGCCGGCCAGCAACGCCTGACGCGAGCGGCGCGCGTCGAGAGTCTGTTGATTCATCCCCGTTCCCATACTTTTGAATTATTGTTCATCTGTTCTAAATTTATACGACAAAACAATCAATTGATTTCAGCGGGAACTGTGAGGCGCTCAGCGCATGCCCTCGATGCGCCACCATCCGGGGCACACATCGGCGAAAACGCGGATTGCGCCGCATTGTGAGCCGCATTCATCTGTGGCATGTTAATTGTTCAATTTATGTCACTATTTTGCGATGCCCCCATGAATGCTGCTTACCCGTTCAAACAGGGCGATCTGTTCGCCTTGACCGTTTTTCTGGCCGTCGCCACCCATCGCAGCTTTCACGCGGCGGCGGTGGAGCTGGAGGTGACGCCGTCGGCGGTCAGCCACTCGATAAAAAACCTGGAACAGCGGCTTGGGGTGAGGCTGTTCAACCGCACCACGCGCAGCGTGGCGCCGACCGAAGCGGGTGAGCGTTTGGCGGCGCAGCTGCGCCCGGCGCTGTCGTCTATTTCGCAGGCGCTGCATGAAGTGGATGAATGGCGCGCCACGCCGAGCGGCACCGTGCGCATCAACGCCAGCGAAGGGGCAGTCAGGCTGGTATTGCGTCCGTTGCTGGCTGATTTTCTGCGCGAGTACCCCCATATCCACCTGGATATCGTCTGCGACGGCAAGTTGAGCGATATCGTCGCCGAGGGGTTTGATGCCGGCATTCGGCTGGCGGAAGCCGTACCGCAGGACATGATCGCGATGCGCGTCAGCCCGCCCGTGCGTTTCGCCGCCATCGCCGCGCCCGGCTATTTCGCCGTCCATGGGCGCCCGGCGACGCCGCAGGATTTGCTGCGTCATAACTGCATCCGCTTTCGCTTCGACAGCGGCACGATTTACCGCTGGGAATTCGAACGTGATGGCGTGAGCGAGTCGATCGGCGTTACCGGCTCGCTGACGCTGACCGATCAGCCTCTGATGGTGGACGCCGCCATCGACGGTATCGGCATCGCTTTCGTTCCTGAACATTTGGCGCTGGAAGCGCTGCACGACGGGCGCCTGGAGCGCGCGCTGGACGCGTGGTGTCCGGCTTATCCGGGGCTGTGCCTCTATTACTCCGGCCATCGCCACGTGTCGGGCGCGCTGAAGGCGTTGATCGAGTATCTGCGCGCGGCGCAGTCCTGATGCGTTCGCGTTCTGCTTTTGGCTACGCCAATTAGTGAGCCGCCTTCATCTCCACAGTGAGGTTCGCCTGCATTGTTGCGGCGTGGAGCCTGCCTTACGCTCATGAGGAGACGCCGGGCAACCGCCGGGCGCCACCCTGCTGCGAGGAGTTGATGATGGATAAGAAGATGAAAGCGGTAGTTATGACCGGCGCCAACCGGCCCTGGGAAATCAGACAGGTGCCGATGCCCCGCACAGAGCCGGGCCAGGTTCTGGTCAAAGTGCACGCCTCGGGCATGTGTTATACCGACGTATGGGCGACGCAAGGATATGGCGGCGATATCTACCCGCAAACGCCCGGCCATGAAGTGGTGGGGGAAGTGGTTGAGGTAGGGGCCGGCGTGCATACGCGGCAGATTGGCGATCGCGTCGGCACCACCTGGGTGCAATCGGCCTGCGGCCGCTGCCCGTACTGCCGTGAGAATCGGCCGCTAACCGGGCAAACGGCGATGAACTGCCCGGCGCCGCGCACCACCGGTTTTGCCGCCCAGGGCGGCCACGCCGAGTATATCGCCATCGCCGCTGAAGGCACGGTGTTGCTGCCGGACGGGCTGTCTTACATCGACGCCGCGCCGATGATGTGTGCGGGGTATACCACCTGGAGCGGCCTGCGCGACGCGGCGCCGCTGCCGCATGAGACGGTGGCGGTGTTAGGCATTGGCGGGCTGGGGCACGTCGCGTTGCAACTGTCGAAAGCCTGCGGTTTCGATACCGTTGCCATCACCCACTCGCCGGACAAGCACGCGCTGGCGAAGCAACTGGGCGCCGATCGCATCGTCGCCTCCGGCCAGGCGCTGCGGGAGAACGGCGGCGCGGACATTCTGCTGGTGACCACCAATGACTTCGACTCCGCGCAGGAGGCGATGAGCGGCTTGCGGGTCGATGGCCGCGTGGTGCTGTGCGGGCTGGACTTCAGTAAACCGTTCGCGATCTCTTCCGAAGGTGTGCCGTTCCATATGATGCGTCAGCGGGTGATCGGATCGACCCACGGTGGGCAGCGCTACCTGAGTGAGGTGCTGAACCTGGCGGCGAAAGGCAAAGTGAAACCGATTGTCGAGACTTTCACGCTCGATCAAGCCAGGGAAGCTTATGAGCGGCTTGCCTCCGGCAACATGCGTTTTCGTGGGGTTTTCGTGCCGTCGGCGACGTGAGAAAAGGGCCGAGGGTTCGGCCCTTGCAGACAGGTATGAAGGGCGCTGCGGCGCCCTGGTTGCGTTACAGCTTCGGCCCGGCGTTCACCAGTTTTTCGCCCGCCGGAGTGACGGTATATTTGGCGAAGTTATCGATAAAGCGCTGCGCCAGATCCTGCGCTTTCTCCTGCCACAGCGATTCGTCGGCATAGGTTTTGCGCGGATCGAGGATAGACGGATCGACGCCCGGCAGCGCGGTCGGCACTGCCAGCCCGAAGATCGGCAGCGTGAAGGTCTCGGCCTGCTCAATGTCGCCATTCAGAATGGCGTCGATGATGCCGCGCGTATCTTTGATCGAGATACGCTTGCCGCTGCCGTTCCAGCCGGTGTTGACCAGGTAAGCCTGGGCGCCGGCGGCCTCCATGCGTTTCACCAGCACTTCGGCGTACTGCGTCGGGTGCAGCGTCAGGAACGCGGCGCCGAAGCAGGCGGAGAAGGTCGGCGTCGGCGCGGTGATGCCGCGCTCGGTGCCGGCCAGCTTGGCGGTGAAGCCGGACAGGAAGTGGTATTGGGTCTGCTCCGGCGTCAGGCGCGACACCGGCGGCAGCACGCCGAAGGCGTCGGCGGTCAGGAAGATGATCTTGCGCGCGTGGCCGGCTTTGGACACCGGCTTGACGATGTTCTCGATGTGATAAATCGGGTAAGAGACGCGGGTGTTCTCGGTTTTGCTGGCGTCGTCGAAGTCGATGCTGCCGTCGGCCAGCACGGTGACGTTTTCCAGCAGCGCATCGCGACGGATCGCCTGATAGATTTCCGGCTCCGCCTGCGGCGACAGCTTGATGGTTTTGGCGTAGCAGCCGCCTTCGAAGTTGAACACGCCGTCGTCGTCCCAACCGTGCTCGTCATCGCCGATCAGCTGGCGTTTCGGGTCGGTAGAGAGGGTGGTTTTGCCGGTGCCGGACAGGCCGAAGAATACCGCCACGTCGCCTTGCTCGCCGACGTTGGCCGAGCAGTGCATCGACGCGATGCCCTTCAGCGGCAGCAGATAGTTCATGATCGAGAACAGGCCTTTCTTCATTTCGCCGCCGTACCAGGTGCCGCCGATCAACTGCATGCGCTCGGTCAGATTGAAGGCGACGAAGTTCTCCGAGTGCAGCCCTTGCTGCTGCCAGTCCGGGTTGGTGCATTTAGCGCCGTTCATCACCACGAAGTCCGGTTCAAAGTCCGCCAGCTCGGCGTCGCTCGGGCGGATGAACATGTTTTTCACGAAGTGCGCCTGCCAGGCCACCTCGGTGATGAAGCGCACTTTCAGACGCGTGTCGGCGTTGGCGCCGCAGAACGCGTCCACCACGAACAGACGCTTGCCGGAGAGCTGATTGCCCACCAGCGTCTTCAGATGCTGCCAGACTTCCGGCGAGAGCGGCTGGTTGTCGTTCTTGCCGGTGCCGTTGTCCGACCACCAGACGGTATCGCGCGTGGTGTCGTCGCGCACGATGTATTTGTCCTTCGGCGAAC
Source organism: Serratia sp. BNK-33-b (assembly GCF_048684565.1). Lineage (NCBI taxonomy): Bacteria > Pseudomonadati > Pseudomonadota > Gammaproteobacteria > Enterobacterales > Yersiniaceae > Serratia > Serratia sp. BNK-33-b. Next base: position 2,735,815 of record NZ_JBLQTZ010000001.1, on the reverse strand, counting down.
GGCCGGTAAATTCACCGGTCGCGACGTTGACCGCACCCAGTTGGGTGAGGGTGCCGCGCTCCAGCGGCGGCAGGTCGGCGCGGGTCTCTTCGGCGAACAGCAATTCATAGCTGGGGTTATAGACGATGTCGGCGGCCTGATGGATGCCGTAGCGAGCGAGGGTTTGTGGGGTAACAGCGCGTGAAGACATATTCTACTTCCTTATGAGTCATATTATGCCTCTTTCCCGTGCGGTGCCGCGCGCAGGATTGAGATTCGGATCAAGCTGACCGGATTCAGCTAATGCGTTTCCGGTTCTTTATTAATAAAACAGGGGGCTTTTTCGCCCTCCTATAGCATAGCAGCGAATTTAAGCCTGCTTACTTTAATTACAAAATGCTGACGATAATTAATTAAAACCAACCTTGGCGGAGGGTCACAATATTGAATTTCGCCGGCGTAATTTAGTTTTGCATTTTTATTTTTTATCATATTGTCAGGGCTGTTTACTGTTTTATTTCTTATTAGAAAAAGCGAAATCTACAATAGGATTTTTCGTAATCATTTGTTTTTGCTTGGCTATGGCAGAGTTTTTGCGCCAGGTGAATCTAACCGTACTGTACGCTTGTCAGCAGGGTGAATAATGAAACAGATAAATGCAGAACTGGCCTGTGATAAAAATACGGCATCGTCCGAATCCTCAGGGTTAATTAATCAACTTCGTCAAATGGATATCGGCGCGGTACCGATCGCCTTGTTTATCACGATTTGCGCGATCGTAGCGATTTCCGCCTACGCCAACTTCCTGCCGAAGAATATGATCGGCGGCCTGGCGGTGATAATGACGCTGGGCTTTGCGCTGGCGCAGTTGGGAAAAAGTATTCCCGTGCTGCGCGATATCGGCGGGCCGGCCATTCTGTGTTTGATGGTGCCGTCGGTGCTGGTCTATTTCAATGTCTTCCAGCCTAACGTCATGGGCACCGTCCATTTGCTGATGAAAGACGCCAACCTGCTCTATTTCGTCATCGCCAGTCTGGTGGTCGGCAGCATTCTCGGCATGAACCGGGTGATTCTGATCCAGGGGATGATTCGCATGTTCGTGCCGCTGGTGGTGGGCACGATCACGGCGGTGATCACCGGGCTGCTGGTGGGTAAGCTGTTCGGCTTTACCTTCTATCACACCTTCTTCTTCATCATCGTGCCGATCATCGGCGGCGGCATCGGCGAGGGGATTTTACCGCTGTCGCTGGCCTATTCGGCGATCCTGGGCTCGACGCCGGATGTCTATGTCGCGCAGCTGGCGCCGGCGGCGGTGCTGGGTAACATCTTCGCCATCGTGACCGCCGGGGTGCTGGCGCGCATCGGCATGCAGCGCAAGGCGCTGAGCGGCGACGGCATGCTGATCCGTTCGGCGCAGGAGAACGCGATGTTCGCCATCAAGGAGCAAAGCGGCAACGTCGATTTCCAACTGATGGGCGGCGGGCTGCTGGTGATCTGCGCCTTCTTTATCGTCGGCGGCCTGTTCGAACACATCGTGCATATTCCCGGGCCGGTGCTGATGATCCTGTTCGCGGTGTTGTGCAAGTACTGCCGGGTGATCCCAGCTTCGATGGAGACCGGCGCGCACAGTTTCTACAAGTTCGTCTCCACCGCGCTGGTGTGGCCGCTGATGATCGGTCTGGGCATGCTGTACGTGCCGCTGGAAAGCGTGGTGGCGGTGTTCTCGGTCGGTTATGTGGTGGTCTGTGGCTCGGTGGTGCTGTCGATGGGACTGGTCAGTTTCTTGATTGCGCCTTACCTGAAGATGTTTCCGGTGGAGGCGGCGATTGTCACCTGTTGTCACAGTGGCCTGGGCGGCACCGGTGACGTGGCGATCCTGTCGGCGTCGAACCGCATGGGGCTGATGCCGTTCGCCCAAATCGCCACGCGCATCGGCGGCGCTTCCACGGTCATCGGCGCGACGCTGCTGCTTGGTTGGTTAGTCTGAGTCCAGAGTATCTTATGGATAACCGGGGTTGGATTGCCCCGGTTTTTTTATGCGTTTTTATTCGCTTATCGTGATAGTGCTGATTATTGCCTTGAAAATCATTCGTGTGGCGCAAATGCATAGCCGTACTTTATCTAAGAAAATTCTGTAATCGGTGAAAATGTGTCTATTCTTTTCTCTTAAGGGATTATCGTTCTCATTCAGAGTGCCGAGGGAAGGCGCCAGCGCATTACCGATATCCCCGTATTGATTCAACACCGGGCCGCTGCCGTTCAGGCAATCCGCCAGTTGGGGCATCCCCCCGATTGAATTGACGAATATGGAGATAAGGTTATGTCATCAAGCAATGCTTCCGTTAAGGCCGAAGGCGTATTAGCCCTGCTGGGCGCTTATAAACCCGATGAAGACGACACCATTACCGTGCTTCATCCGTCGAAAACGTTCGAAAACGCCGGCCTGGAGCTGGTGCGCGGCGATCGCAGTTGGCACGACAAGGGCGTGACCGACACGCCGGTCTCCCTGACCTACAGCTTCTGGGAAAAGGCGCCGGGCAACATGTCGAGCATGAGCATCAGCGGCTTCAGCAGCTTTAACGCCGAACAGCGCGAGCAGGCTAAACTGTCGCTGCAGTCATGGTCAGACGTGGCTAACATCACCTTCACCGAAACCAGCAACACCGCCGCCGCCAACATCAAATTCGGCCTGTTCGACTACAGCTCGCGCGGCTCTTATGCCTTCGCGTATAACCCGGACTCCTCGCCTTCGGTCGCCGGGCAAACCTGGTATAACGCCAAGAACCCTACCTTCGTCAACAACCAGATCCATGAGAACGAGTACGGTCGCCAGACCTTCACCCATGAAATCGGCCATGCGTTGGGGTTGCAGCATCCGGGCGACTATAACGCCGCGCCGGGCGTCAGCATCACCTACGCTAAAGACGCGACCTACTTTGAGGACAGCCGCGCGCACAGCCTGATGAGCTATTTCAGCGAAAGCAACACCGGGCAGGACTTTAAAGGCGCGTACTCTTCCGGGCCGTTGCTCAACGACATCACGGCGATCCAGCATTTCTACGGCGCCAACATGAACACCCGTACCGGCGACACGGTTTACGGTTTCAATTCCAACACCGATCGCGACTTCCTCACCGCCACCGGCGCGCAGGACAAGATAATCTTCACCGCCTGGGACGCCGGCGGCAACGACACCTTCGACTTCTCCGGCTTCGGCCAGAATCAGCGCATCAATCTGAATGAAAAGGCGTTCTCGGACGTCGGCGGCCTGAAAGGCAACGTGTCTATCGCCGCAGGCGTAACGATTGAAAACGCCATCGGCGGGTCGGGTAACGATGTGCTGGTAGGGAACGCCGCCGATAACGTGCTCAAGGGCGGCGCGGGCGATGACGTGCTGTACGGCGGCAAAGGGGCGGATCAGCTGTGGGGCGGCGCCGGCAAGGACACCTTCGTCTACTTTGCGGCGGATGAGTCGACGGCGGCGGCGCCGGATTGGATCCGCGACTTCGTGCGCGGCGAGGACAAGATCGATCTGACGCTGTTCAACACCGGCAGCGCCGACGGCATCCGCTTCGTCGATCAGTTCAGCGGCAAGGCGGGCGAGGCGACGCTGAGCTACGATGCGCAAAATCACGTCAGTGACGTGGCGATCAACCTGGGCGGCGGCTTTGACGGTAGTGATTTCCTGGTGAAAGTGGTAGGACAGCCGCTGGATGCGGGGGATTTCGTGCTGGCCTGATGCAGGCAACAAAAATAGGGCATTTTGGGCAAAAACCCGACAATTCCTATTAATTACGTCATATTAGCGTGACATAGTAGCGCGCAGAAGGCCGGGCTTGCATACCTCGGGCTTCTGTCGGATCGCCAACCTTCTTCGGTTGGCGATTCATTTTCCGCCTTTCAGCATGTTGATGGCGGCGCCGAGCAGGATACGCCGTTCGATGTCGTTGCTCTCGGCCAACTGCCGCGTCAGATGTTTTTCCAGCGTTTCCACCGACAGCGCTTCGCCGCGATGACGCAGTTGCATCACGCCATCGCCGATCAGGCGTGCGACCTCATCCCATACGGGTTTAATCTCCTGTTCCGAGAACGTCATGGCCTACACCTCGGTGGGTTGATTTTTGCCCAATGTAGCAGCTGAGCTGCGGCTTCGCTACCCGCCGCCTAAAACAGGAAGCATAAAAAAACAAGCCATCAGTATTTCTTCTGGTTTTTACGCTCAATACTTGCGTTGTCGAAAAGCAGGAGAAAACATCATGAACTGGGTCGAAACCTTAGCGGAGTACTACCGCCTGAGCCGCACGGGTGAAACGCAGCATTGGCTGTGTCGCCGCTGGTTGCTTCAGGAGGAGGCGCGTTTGGCCTATTTGCGGGAGTTGCTGGAGCCGACTGCGCCACGGCGGCGGTGAACAGGGCGCCGGCGTTGCCGGCGTCGTTTCGCGGGATTAACCGAAGGCGATCGCTGCCCAACGTAACAGCAGCAGCGCCAGGCAGATCAGCAGCAGCACCACGACCATTTTACTGAGCTTGTTGCCCATGCGTTTTGTCGCCACGTCGCCTTCCTTTTTAGCTGAAATACCACCCGCCGGCGAGGAGGATGAGGAAAAGCGTCACTAACGCGACGCCGTTGAGTAAGTCGCTGAACGTATCGTCAGCATCGATGTCATTTTGCCGCATGTTACCGCCTGGCGGACGCCATTGGGTGAATAATGTTCACAGTATGCGCCCCGCAGCGCGACAGGCACAGCGAAGAACGGTAAAAACGCGTAAAGACGGCGGTGGCGGAATGCGCAGTCGCGCCTGCGACGGGTGCAGACGGCCGGCAATACGTTGTACTATCCTGTCTGCATTGAGGCATTTTTCCAAAAGGTATAATCATGGCGACGGCAATTCCACAGAAATACGAACACCTTGAGCGTTGGGCATTCGGCGATACCGAGCAGCAGGCCGATGAAGTGGTACAATTGATCCTCAATGGCACCAAAACGGCCACCTGTTCCAACCTGGACGGCGAAGGGATCCCGCAGGCCGGCGATCTGTTCCTGGTGGTGGATGGCAAGGGGGAGCCGGTCTGCGCGGTCGAGCTGACCGCGGTGGAAATGAAAACTTACGATCAGGTCGATGAAGCGCACGCCTTTGCCGAAGGCGAGGGCGATCGCTCGCTGGCGCATTGGCGCAAAGAGCTGCAGCGCTTCTTCGAAGAGTACGATCTGTTCTCGCCGGACATGACGCTGGTGCTGATGAATTTCAAAGTCGTCGACAAATTCTAATCTTATGCGCGCCGTTCCCTACGAGTGCCAGTGGGCGAGCCCGGCGTTGGCCGCCGATCTGATAGCCGGCCGGGCGACGCTGGCGCAAGACGAAAATTGGGCGCGCAGCGGCGCCCGCGATCGGGCCGAGTACATCGAGTGGGCCAACCACGTGTGCGGCATGGCCTGCCTGAAAATGGTGCTGGGCCATCGCGACGGCGCAGCGCCGCCGCTGCTGGAGCTGGCGCGGCGCAGCCTGCCCTATGGCGCCTATGTGCGTGAGGGTGAGCGGATCAAGGGCCTGATTTACGCGCCGTTCGTCGAGTACGTGCGCGAGCAGTTCGCGCTGCAAGCGGAGGTGAAGGTGGGGCTGGCGGCTGCCGACGTGCCGACGTGCCGGCGCTGCTTAGCGAATGCCGTTACTTTATCGCCTCGGTGCATCCCGCCATTCGCCGGCCGGAGAGCGCACCGCCGCACAGGGGCGGGCATCTGGTGCTGATCACCGCCGCCGATGCGCAAAGCGTGACCTTCCATAATCCTTCGGGCGACAGCCCGGCGACGCGTGAGCACGTACAGCTGTCACTCAACCGCTTCGCCCCTTTCTTTGCCGGCCGCGGCATCGCCATCGCATAAAAAACGCGCTGTTTCCGATGAAAACAGCGCGTCGTCAGCAGTTCTGAGGCATTTTCATGCCAGCCGCATCACCCAGGCGTCCGCCTGCCGATCGTAGTGTTGCTTGTACAGCAGCGACTGTTTGCCGTCGAGGATCGCCGGGATGCTGGTGTGTTCATCCCAGCCGTCCAGCTGCATGCACAGATCCGGATCGGACTTGCAGGGAATGCTCAGGGTGCCGGCGCGGTCGGCGCCGGCGTGAAGATGCGCGTCATCGACCTCGAAGCTGCCAATTTTTACGACGGTTTTGCTCATGGGAACTCCTTGCTCAATGGTGTGGTAGGAGGTTAGACCAGTGTGGTCATCGGTAAGAGCATAGCCAAATGAGCAAAAAATGCCACATAAAAATTACATTTTGGAAACAATTTCCACGCCGGCAAAACACAACGCCTAGTACTCCACCACAAAACTGAGGTTGTCCTGATAGCTGCCGACCGCCACTTCCGTCTGCGCCGCATTGACCGCCGCCTTATACGGGATGCTTTGCGCCAGGCCGGTGCCGGCGCCGCTCTGTTTGTTGGTGCTATCCCAAACGGTCGTCGTATTAGGCAAGTAAATCTGATACTGCATGAAATTGCTGGTGCCGCTTTTCATGCGCCGCCAACCGGTGACCGGGTTATTGCCGTTGGTGAAATAGGTGTTGTATCCCTCGGTTTTGGTGCAGGTCAGGGTAATGCTCTGATTGACGGGATTGAACTGTCCGACCAACGCCATGCTGCCGAAGTTGACGTTGGGTGCGGTGCCGATCAGGCAATCTTTGGTGATGGTGACGCTGACGCTGACCGTGCTGGGTTTGTCGACGCCATCCCACCAAACGCACAGGCCGAGCACGCCCAGACCGCAAATATGGTAATTCCAGATCAGGTTGATGCTGTCGGTATAGGTTCCTGCGCGCACGTTGGCGCCGGCGGTGGTTTTGATATACAGCGGAAAGTTGACGTTGGAGGAAATCAGGATCAGCGACAGCAGGTTCAGCGAGCTGTAGTCGATGGTTTGGCCGATGCTGTATGGATATTGGTAGTTGGCGTCGGGGTAGATCAGGTAAGCGATTTTATCGCCGGAGCCGTCGGTGTTGGCAACCGCCATATTGTTGGTGGTGGAGGCGATCTTGACCGTGACGGTGTTTTGCGTGAGCAAATTGAGGCCGAGGCCGGTGCAGTTGAGGCCGGCGGTGCCCTGGGCGTTGATCTGCCCATTGTAGACCACGAAAGAGCTGCTCCCCGGTAAGGTGACGGTGCCGTTGGTGGTGGCGCAGTCGGCGAATGCGCGCTGACAGAGCAGCAGCGAAAGGGTCAACAATAAGGCTTTCAATCCCCGAAACATAGTGACTCTCCGTCGTTGAATTAGCGGCAGACAACCGGGCCGACGCGCTGGATGCCCTGAGGCTTCGCCAGACTGAATTCCGCCTGGCATGGCGGGCCGCCGTCGGCCGGGATCACGCTCAGGCGATTGTGTTGTTGCACCGGGTCGATATAGGTCATGCCATCCCAACCGACATAGCTCTGCTGACGGCCGCCAACCACCGCCACCTGGCTGCCGTTGGCCAGCGGTTTGCCTTGCTCGTCAACCAGTTCGACGTCGGCGGCGGAGATGGGTTGGATGGGGAACTCGACCAGAAAACCGCTGTGATCGCGAATGGCGACGGTTTTTTCCACCGTCGGCAGCGCGACGTCGGCGGGCAGGCTGAGCGGATCAATCTGGAATTTCGCATGGTAGTAAGAGGTGACGGTCGGCACCAGTAAATAGCCCTGGGCATCGGTCTTGCCGATCGGCTGGTTCTCATAGCTCACCGGAATGTCGGCGTATCCTTGCGTGGACACCAGCGCAAAGGCATCGTTGATGGTGTTGGTGGCGTATACGCCGCCGTTCATCGCCACCAGCGAACCGCTGATTTCTCCCCAGTGGTTGGTTTCATCGCGGGTGCCGTATACGCCCGCGCGGGCTTCGAGCCTGCGGGTTCGCCAGGTCAGATCCGCCTGGCGGTAATCACCGCCGCTCGGGTTATTGGCGTAGGCCAGATTCCAACCGAAACCGCCATCGGTCGGTGCGGCGCGGCTGTAGCTGACGCGTTCGCTCCAGCGGTTGTTGTTGTCGCGCGCGGCGCTGAAGCTGGCCGTGCCCCAACTGTCGAACGGAATCGAGAGCTGCAGTTGGGCGCTGTAACCGCTGCTGCCGATTTCCCGGTTCAGCGAGGCGTACAGGCTGCTGTTGCGCCAAAGCGACACACTGTAGGACAGGTTCACCAGGCGGGTTCGTTGAGCGATGGCGTCGCGAACGTCAAAATAACCGGCGCCGAGGCTGCCGAGCCGGCCCAGGCTGACGCTGCCGGTCAACTGATCGGTGCGGCGGCTCAGACGGTAGTCGCTTTTATACACGGAAATGTCGCCAAAATCGGCGCTGCGCAGGATGCGTTGCGCGTTGAGGCTGAAGCGTGAGTTGCTGTAGGTGTAGCCAAAACTGCTCTGATCGCCGTGGTTGCCGGTGTAGCGATAGACGGGCTGGGGATCCGGCTGTTGCAACGGCCTGCCGGTCAGTGGGTCATAATACGTGGGGGATTGTATCGGCCTGCCGCCGTTAAACGCTTCGTCGCCGGCCTGGCTGACGCTGTAGGACGCGTTGAAAACCCCCCATTGTCCGATGCGAATGTCGGCGCCGCCGCCGCCGACCGCCAACTCGGCTGCGCCTTCGGCGCGCCCTTCCAGGGTTAACCAGTCAGTGACGCCGTAACGTAAGCTGGCGCTGCCTACCCATTGCCCGTAATCGGCAGAATTCAACCCGTAGTTGCGCCGCAGCAAACCGGTGGAAATGCTGAAATCGCTCATGCCGGTCTGCAGCAGGTTGCTGGCCACGTAGAACGGTACCGTGGTGCTGACCTGGCGGCCGAGGGCGTCGGTGGTGACGACGGTGGCCTGACCCGCGCCGTTAATGTAGGGCACGCTGTTGAGGGTAAACGGCCCGGGATTGATGTTGGTGGTGCTGTTTTTATAGCTGTTGATGTATAAATCGACGCTGCTGGGCAATGCCGCCTGGCCGGAAAACTGCGGCAGCGGGTAGGTGATAAGATCCGGGCGCACCGCGAAATTGCGCGCCAATTGCAAGCCGCCGATGCGCACGGCGCTGCTCCAGGGGAGCGAGCCGGTGGTTAGGTCACCGGCGATCACACTCAGCATCCGCTGGTCATCGTTGAAACGCCAGTAGCTGTCATACCGAATATAGCGGCCGCCATCGTCGTTTGGCCCGCCGTTAAACCCGCTGCGGTAGATGCCGGTGTTGGCGACGACGCCGAACCCGTCGAACAGCCGCTGTTCGCTCCACGCCGACAGGTAGCCCGGCCGGCCATTGCCGTTGCTTTGGCTGGCGTAGATGTCGTAGTTGAACAGCAAACCGAGGCTGCTTTGCGCCGGCAAGCGCTGCAACGGTGAACGGGCGCCGATGGTTTGCTGCGGCAACCAGTCGTTGGGCACGTTGATCAGCAACTGCTGGCTCTCGCCGCTGTAGCTGACATCCACCTTCTCCAGCCGATCGACGGCGATTTCTTTCGCCTGTTTATCCGCTACCGGCAGCCCGGCGTCGAGCAGTTGTTGGGGCGTCATGTAGTAATGGCCGCCGCGGTAGTTGACCGGCACGACGTTGCCGGTTTGGCGCCCGTTGACGACAGGCTCCAGATACAGCGTGGTGTCCGGCATGCTGATGGCGCTGGGCGGCGGCGGCAGATCGTCGCCGAGCGCAAACGGCAGCCAGCCGCCGGCCGCCATGCTCAGCATGGCACACGCCAGCGGCTTAAGGCTGAAGCGCCGCGTCGATAGCCTCCCTGTCGGCTGCACCTGGGCCTCAATAAGACGGAATGGCTACGGGCTGTTTGTTGTCATTGACCGTGGCCATCAGCTTGCCGCTGCTGAAACCGCCGGCGGGCGGCAAGGCGAAGCGCATCTGTGAACCGGGCAGCACGTATCCCATCAGGCCGGGATTCAGGCTGCGGCCTTGCAGCGTCACTTTCGATATACGGGCATGCACTGCGCCTTGATTTCGCACCTCCAGCCAGCGTTCGCTGCTTTGCTGCTGTAGACGATAGCTGAGCAGGGGTTGGCTGGCGGTCGCGTAATCGCGCGGTTTTTCGCTGTCCTGTTTGGTCCAGATGCCCTTGCCGCTGACGAACAGCGGCACCGAGTAGCGCATCTGGAATTTCAACCCCATCTCCGCACCGCCGGGAGCGGCGCTCGACGATGGTTCTTTCACCGGCACTTCATCGACCAAAATGCGGTAGGCCCGCTCCTGTCCCGCCGCCGGCGCCGACTGTTTGATCAGGCGTATCAGCTGGCGTTTGCCTGGCGCGATCGACGCCACCGGCGGGCTGGCGATCACGTCGCTTTGGTTGCTGTAATCGTCTTTGCCGGCGGTTTGCTGCCAACCCAACACGCGAATTTGCATATAGACCGGTTTGCTGTCGCGATTTTCCAGCCACAGCGCGGTGGCCTGTTGTTGATCTTCAATCACCGGATCGATCGGCCAGATGAGAATGGAAGCCGCGGCCAGGGCGTGCTGTTGGCTTGCCAGGAGCAAGGCTGCCGTTAACGGCAGACGGAAGGGTATGCGCATAACTCAATCCTTATTGCAAAAAACTTAATAAGTGACCGTCAACAAGACCGTATCGCTGTAAACGCCACTGGTGGGCAGGGTACTGGTCGAAAACAGACGGGCGTAAACCTTGATTTCTTGCGTGCTGCCGGTGGCGGCGACGGTCTGCGCCGCGCCGCCGTTGGCGCCATCTCCCCAAAGGGTGGCGTAGTTGCTGTCTTGATAAAGTTGATACAGCAGCGTTTCAGACGTGACGGCGTTTTGTAATTTTCTGCCGCCGGCGATGGATCCGGTCACGTGATTGCCGACGCCGAGGGCTAGCGTGACGCTCAGCCCCGGGTTGCAGCGAAACAGCACCGAACCGGCGCCGCTGCTGGAGACGACGCTGACTGCGTTGCTCAGCGAGGACAGTTGGCCGAAGTTCAGGGTGCCGAAGGTGGTCACGTCACTGACGCCGCTGCCCAATACGCAGCCTTTTACCACGGTTGCATTGACGGTGAACGGCTGGCTTTTGGTCAAATCGTTGACGCCGGTATCGCTTTGGGCCGGGGAAAGCGGCAGGCAGAACAGCAAACCGCAAATGGAAGCGCGCATCGTCATTACCAATTGATCGTGACCTGTACCGTATCGGTGTAGCTGCCTGTCGGGGGCGTGGACTGCGCCGGAATCATGCCATAGACCGGCAACCAGTTGTCCGCACCGTTGGCGGTTTGTGACACGCCCGTCAGATTATCCCAAATGGCGCTGTGGGCGGCGTTGGTGTACAGGTTGTAATTCACCCGTTGGCCCGCCGCGCTTTGCAGGTAGCGGGCAGCGGTATTGCCGCTTTGCCCGCCGCCAAGCAGAACGCTGTAGCTGGTGCCGTTGGTGCATTTCACCCGAATGGCGCCGGCGTTTTGCTGCCCGGCGACGCTGGTTGCGGTGCTGAGAAAATACAGCGTGCCGAAATTCAGCGTGCCGAAGCTGACGTTGCCGCCTGAACTGCTGCCGGCCTCACAGGCGCTGAGCAAGGTCGCGCTGACGCCGAGGGTCGCGGTTTTACTGTCGGCCTGCGCCAACAGGCTGCACGCCCATAATCCGCAGCAGCAGAACGCGCGCCGCACCGTTACCAGGTGACCGTCATCGTGACGGTGTCGTTATAGGTGTCCGCCGCCGGGGTAGAGCCGGCCGCCGGTACGCGGCCATACACGATCAGCGGAACGGCGGCGCCGGTGCCGGTACCGGTCCGCGCGTTGGCACCGCTGCCCCAGGCGGTGGTGCGTGCGGCATCCTGGTACAGGTTATAGCTGATGAATGCGCCTGCCGTGCTGGCCATGCGGCGTTGGGTGCCTGAAGTGACGTGGAGCCCGTTGTCCAGCGCCACCGTGTAGTCTGTGCCGGTAGTGCAGGTCAATGACAGCGTACCGGCCCCCCCTGCGCCGGTGGCGCTGGCGTCGATGATGTTGGCCAGTGAAGAGTAAGTACCGAAGCTGATGGAGCCGAAGTCGTTGACGGAACCGCTGCTGCTGCCGCCCCCCACGACGCAACCGGCGCCGATGGTCAGCGTCACGCCTAACGTGCCTTGAATGGTGCCTGCTGCGTTAGCCGCGCCGTTGGCGCACAGCAGGGTTGCTACCGAGGTCAATGCCATCAGAGTTTTTTTCATCTTATATTCCTTGCCGTATGAGAGAAAGCCCGCAAAGACGCCACCCAGAGGTGGGTTGAACGTATTCATTTAGCTGCACTTTAATTAATAGAATAAGAATCGGGAATTGTCTTGATGAAAACGAGAAACTTTTTATTCTCATTCCCCGTATGACGGGGTTTGTAGGCGAGGTATACCGATAAAGTGAAATGATTAGAATAATAACGAACGGCGATGGGAATATTATTAGTGTTATTTTATCGCCGGGGAGTTTCATTCCCCGGCGCGGTATTATTTACAGGTGGAAATCGAGCGCGCCATCCCGCACCAGTTCACGCGGCAAATTGTTTTTGATGCGGCTGCCAATGCGTTTGGCGATGCCCAGCGGTTGCCCCTGATAGGTGACGATGCACTCGTCGCCCGCCGGAGGCTGCTCAGGGTAGAGATCGCGGCCGTGATACCACGCCTGGGCCAGCGCGGCGTCCAGCTCGAAATGCTGTTTGCCGCCGGCGCCTGCGAGGGCGATCGCCGCTTCGTGCTGCCAACGGAAACCTTTCGGGAAGCGTTCCGCCAGCTTGAGACCGATACGCGAGAAGCGCACCTTGCCGAACAGCGGCTCCAGCTCGGCCGGGAACAGCCAGATTTCCTTATCGCGCTCCCACAGCCGGCTGTCATCGCCCCAGGTTAAGCCGGATGTGGCGGCGGCTTGGGCGACCAGCGCCGCCTCTTTGCCGGACAGCGGGCTGAACGGAAACTTACCGACTTTATAGGTCGGCTTCGCCAACGGCGCTACGGCGTGCTGTTTGCGCAGACGGGCGACGAAAAAGCCTTCGCTGTCGTAAATCTGCGGGAAGACGTGCAGGAAACCTTCGGCGGTCAATGCCTTGCCGGCGCCGGGGAACAGCTCACCCAGCGGCTCGACGCTGACCGCGTCGCCATAGGTGTCCAGCAGCCAGCGCACCACCTGCTGATTTTCCTGCGCATTGAGCGTGCAGGTGGAATAAACCATCACGCCGCCCGGCGCCAGCGCATGAAACGCGCTGTCGATCAGCTCACGCTGAGTGGCGGCGATCTCGGCGACGCTGTCCGGCGACCAGTTGCTCATGGCGTCCGGATCTTTACGCACCACGCCTTCACCGGAGCAGGGGGCGTCGAGCAGAATGGCGTCGAAGCTTTCCGGCAGCGCGGCGCCGAACACCCGGCCGTCGAAGTGAGTCAGCGCGGTGTTCTTCACGCCGCAGCGGCTGATATTGGCGTGCAGCACTTTCACCCGGCTGGCGGAGTATTCGTTGGCGACGATGCCGCCCTGGTTGCCCATCAACGCGGCGATCTGGGTGGTTTTGGAGCCCGGCGCCGCCGCCACGTCCAGCACCCGAGTCGGCGCCGCGTCGCCGGCGAACAGCGCGCTGACCGGCAACATCGAACTGGCCTCCTGAATGTAGAACAGACCGCTCAGGTGTTCGGCGGCGCTGCCCAGACGCAGTTCTTCATCGTCGCGCTCGATCCAGAACCCTTCCGCGCACCAGGGAATGGGCTCCAGTCGCCAGTCGTAATCCTGCACCAGCGCCAGGAAGTCGGCGACGCTGATTTTCAGCGTGTTGACGCGCAGGCTGCGGCGCAGCGGGCGTTGACAGGCGGCGATAAAATCGTCCATCGCCAGCTCGGCGGGCATGATGGCGCGGGTGGCGTCAAGGAAAGCGGGGGGCAGAAAAACGGCGGTGGATTTGGCCACGGGGCGAACTCTCAGGGTGCAATAAAGACAAGGGCGAGAGTTTATCACAAAGCGGAAAAAAACAGGGCCCGGCATTGCCGGGCCCTGAGGAAAACGCGAAAGTTAATCGCGCGGAATGGCGGTGCCCCAGGTTTTCCAGTCCTTCGGCTCTTCCGGATTCAGCAGGAAGTGCTTGTTCGGCGTCGCTTTCGGCGCCAGTGGAATGGTCGGCGGCGTGGCGAAGGCGATGCCGCCGCGGATGAACTGCTGGAAGGTGCCGCTCTTGATCACGCCGCCGGTCAGGCCGAACTGCAGGTTGTAACCCGACGCCAGCCAGAACACGCTGTTGTTGCGCACCAGATGTTGATACTTCTTGCTGATGCGCAGCGCAACGTGCACCCGGTCGGACATGGCGCCAAGGTAGAAACCGGTGATGGTGCCGACCTCCACGCCGCGGAACAGCACCGGCGTGCCGATCTGCAGCGAGCCGGTTTCGGCCGCGTCGAGCACGACGCTCAGGCCATCGAGATAGCGCGAGTCGGTGATGCTGGCCTGCTGCAGCTCGAAGGTGCGCAGCTCGCGGCCGCGCCCCGGCTCCACGTTGATATAAGGTTGAAGCAGGGTATCGAGATTGCTGACGCCGGCGGCGGAGATCTCCGGCGACACGATCGAGAAGCGGCTGCCGAGGCGCGCGAAGGTCTGCACGTATTCCGGATACAGCACCGCTTTGGCCAACACTTCGTTGCGCTCCGGCGCCAGCTGCAGCGACTCCACCTGGCCGACGTCGATGCCGAGGTAGCGCAGCGGCATGCCCGCCGACAGCTTGCTGGCGTCATAGGTTTTCAGCGTGATTTGGCTGCCCACCGCGCGGGCGGCGGTTTCGCTGGCGTACAGCACGCGGTTGGCGCCCTTGTTCAGCGTCACGCCCTGTAGATTATCGAAGCTGATGGCGCCTTTCAGCGCGCGGTTGAGCGGCGAAGCCTGCACCGTCAGCCCGCTGCCGTTGAGCTGCACCTTGGCGCCGCCTTCGGCCCAGAAGATGCTTTCGCGCGTCAGCAGCTTGCGGTATTCCGGGCTGATGTAGACGTCCACCTCAAACTCGTTGGCCTTCGGCCGAACGTTGACGATCTCGCCCACCTGGAATTTGCGGTACAGCACTACCGAGCCGGCCTGCACGTCCGGCAGGCTGGTGGCGCTGAGGGTCAGGGTGGTGGCGGGGGCGTTGCCGACGATGCCTTCCTCGGCTTTTTCGCTGTTGGCGTACAGCGGGTATTGGCCGCCCGGTTCCCCCTTGCTGCCGGGAATAATGCGCACGCCGCCGTCTACCCATTCCTGGGCGCTGGCGCCAAGCACTTCCATACCGTCAATGCCCAGCTTGACGTCGAGACGGCTGTTGACCACGAATTTACTGTCTTTGTGCAGCAGGCCGCGGTACTGCGCGTCGATGGCGGCGGTGAATACCACGCCGCCGGCGGTCAGCGTGCGGCTCAGGATTTGGCCGACTTTCACGCCGTGCACCACCAGCGGCTGCCCGACGTCGATGCCGTAGCTTTGCGGCGCATTCAGCGTAACGGTCAGCACGCCAGGCTGTTGCAACAGCGTTTCGCTGCTGTCCAGCACGTTGAAGCGCTGCTGCGGCTCGCCTTCGCCCGGCACCAGCTCCAGCGTGGTGCCGGTCAGCAACTGGCTAAGCTTGGCGTCGTTGAGGCTGATGCGCGGGCTGCGCATCACGATGCGGGTGCCGCTGCGCATCAGATCGACCACCGAAGGATCGATGGTCAGTTCACCGACCACTTTGCTGTCCTGTTGCAACGTCAGCTTGGTCAGGGTGCCGACCTGCAGCCCCTGGTACATAAGCGGCGTGCGGTTTTCTCTCAGGCTGTTGCCGCTCGGCAGATCCAGCAGGATATTGACGCCGCGCTGGCTGTGGGCCAGATCAGGATACAGGGTATAGCTCTGATCGCCCTTGGCCTGCTGGCCATCGGCCGGAGAATCGAAGGCAATGGCGCCGTTGACCAGCGCAGCCAGGCTCTCCATCTGCACCGTGGCGCCGGACAGGCTAAAATCGCCCTTGAAGCCGGAAACGTTCCAGAAGCGGCTGTTGCTCTTCACCAGGTTGGCGAAGCGGCGGTCGATCAGCACGTCGATGGTCACGCCCTTGTTGCCTTCGCTGATGGTGTAGTCATACACCTTGCCGACCGGAATTTTACGGTAGTAGACCAGCGAGCCGCTGTTGAGCGAGCCGAGATCGTCGGCGTGCAGGTGAATCATCAGTTCACCGGTGTTCAGGCGGTACTTCGGCTGGGTATCGAGCGCGGTGAAGTGGGTTTGCTCCTTGCCGCTGCCGGGCATCATGCCGATATAGTTGCCGCCGACCAGCGCATCGAGGCCGGACACCCCGGCCAGCGAGGCCTTGGGCGTCACCAGCCAGAACTGGGTGCCTTCGCGCAGCGAGTCTTCCAGATCGCTTTTGATGCTGGCTTCCACCACGATGCTGCGCAGATCTTTGCTCAGACTGATTTTTTGCACCGTGCCGACCTCAACGCCCTGGTAGCGCACCGGCGTGCGGCCGGCAACGATGCCCGCCGCCGATTGGAAATCGATGGTGACGGTGGTGCCGCGCTCCTGGACATTGTTATAGACCAGCCACCCGGCGATCAGCAGGGCGATGAACGGCAGTAACCAGAACGGTGAAATGCGGCGTTTGTTCTTGACCCGCGCTTCAGTCGGTGTAGTCGGCGTTTCCTGTTGCATGTGCATCCCAAATCAATCGGCTATCGAGCCATTCAACGGCAAGAATAGTCAAAATGACCGCCGAGCCAAAGTAAAACGCGGCCGGTCCCATAGTAAAAGATAACAGTTGATCGCGATTTACCAGCGACATCATCAAGGCGATAACGAACAGATCGAGCATCGACCAGCGGCCGATCCAGGTGACCAGGCGCAGCAGACGAATGCGCGTCTTCAGACTGTGCGAGGTTTTGAAGTGGATGCTCAGCAACAGCGTGATCAGCACGATCACCTTGGTGAAGGGCACCAGCACGCTGGCGATGAACACGATGGCGGCGATCGGCACGTTGCCGGAGGTGGCCAGTGAGACCACGCCGGAGAAGATGGTGTCTTCCAGCCGCACGCCGTTGGCGTAAATGATGGAAATCGGCAGCAGGTTGGCCGGTATCAGCAGGATCATCGCCGCGATCAGCGCCGCCCAGGTTTTCTGCAGGCTGTAGGGCTGGCGGTGGCACATCGGCACATGGCAGCGCGGGCAGCGGCCGCGCGCGTCAGGGTAGCCGGTATAGTGGCAGGACAGGCAAATATGCAGCGCCGCCGGCGGGCCTTCCGGCTGTTCCTGCGGATAGTAACGCTCCCACAGCTGCTCCAGGTTAGCGTGGATCAGCGTCAGGATGCTGAGCAGGGTGAGCGACAGGTAGGCGATTAGCGCGCTGCCCGCCTGGATGTCGGCGTAATCCTGCACCTTGATGGCCGCCACCGCCATGCCGATCAGATAAATGTCCAGCATCACCCACTCTTTCAGCCGTTCCAGCATCAGCAGCACCGGGCGCAGGTTCATGCCGAGCGCGTGGCCGAAGCGCAGGTACAGCAACGACAGCGCCAGCGTCAGCGGGGCGCCGAGGGTGCAAAACGCCACCATGCTGGCGGTGAGCGGATCGCCCTGGCGGCTCATCTGCCAGATGCCCTCCAGCAAACTGGCGTCGATGCGCGTGCCGAGCAGGCGGATGCTGATCAGTGGTTCGGTGAAGGCGAACGGCATCAGCAGCAGCATGGTGATCGCCATGGCGGTCAGACGCGTCATCGACCAGTCGCGGCCGTGCACCACCTTGGCGTTGCAGCGCGGACAATAAGCGGCCTGATTGCCGCTGAGCGGCGGCAGCATGAACAGCAGATCGCACTCGCAGCAGCGTTGGTGGCGCGCTTTGGAAAGGGGGGCGGTGATCGCGTGTATTTTCATTTTTGACAAGTCGCTGCCCTTGAGCCCGCCGGAACTGTCAGCGTAGCTGAAAAATAAACCGGCCGCGTCACTGGCGATCGGGCGCCGGACGGTAAAACGAGGTAAACCGGGATTCTGAGCGGCAAACATACCCCGAGCGACGGGGTTTTGTGAAGCAACAGATGATTAACCTTGTGGCTATACGCATTTAATGCTTATTTTATAGGGCCTAAGCTTTGGGCTTCTGGCCATCTTCACTGTTTCAATGGTTATCACATGACAAAAGAACAATTCTACGCGGAATTAAAACGTGATCTGAGCGCGTTGCTCGGCGGGGAGACCAACTTTATCGCGGCGCTGTCCAACGCCAGCGCCTTGCTCAACGAGCGTCTGGATGACGTGAACTGGGTCGGTTTCTATCTGATGGAGGGCGAACAGCTGGTGCTGGGGCCGTTCCAGGGCAAGATCGCCTGCGTGCGCATCCCGGTGGGCAAGGGCGTGTGCGGCACGGCGGTGGCGGAAAATCGCGTGCAGCGCGTCGGCGACGTGCATGCGTTCCCGGGCCATATCGCCTGCGATGCGGCCAGCAACGCGGAAATCGTGCTGCCGCTGGCGGTTGGCGGCCGGACGATCGGCGTTTTGGATATCGATAGCACGGTTTATCAACGCTTCGACGAACGGGACGAAGCGGGCCTGAAAGCAGTGGTGGCGGGGCTTTGTGAGCAACTGGAACAGTGCGACAGTGCGAAATATGTGACTGTGGCGGCAAGTTGATCGACGGTTAACGTGGCAATTACCGATGGCGTCATTATAATGACGCCTGTTCATGCCTGTGGCTTGTTGGCAATACCGTTGTAATCAGGAAATTTCATGGAAAATCAACCTAAGTTGAACTCTAGTAAAGAAGTCATTGCTTTTCTTGCCGAGCGTTTTCCGCTCTGCTTTAGCGCCGAAGGCGAAGCTCGTCCGCTGAAAATCGGTATTTTTCAGGATTTGGTAGAGCGCGTGCAGGGGGAAGAGAATCTCAGCAAAACGCAATTGCGTTCTGCCCTGCGCCTGTACACCTCAAGCTGGCGTTACCTGTACGGCGTTAAAGTCGGCGCGCAGCGCGTCGATCTGGACGGCAATCCGTGCGGTGAACTGGAACAGCAGCATGTCGATCATGCTCGCCAGCAGCTTGAAGAAGCCAAAGCGCGCGTTCAGGCACAGCGTGCCGAACAAAACGCCAAAAAACGTGAAGCCGCCGGCGAATCCGCCGATGCTGCGCCACGCCGTCCGCGTCCAGCCGGTAAAAAGCCCGCTGCACGTCGCGAAGGCGGAGCCGCGCCGGAAAACCGCAAGCCGCGCCCACAAACTCGCCCACAGCCCGCTCGCCAACCTCGTGTAGCCAAAGAGGAAAGCCAGCCGCGTTATGCGCCAGTCACGGATATCTCTAAACTGCAAATTGGCCAGGAAATCAAAGTCAGAGCAGGCAAGAGCGCGATGGATGCTACCGTACTCGAAATCGCTAAAGATGGCGTACGTGTGCAGCTCTCTTCCGGTCTGGCGATGATTGTGCGCGCAGAACACTTGCAGTTCTGATACGGAGGCCAACCCAGGCATGAACAAATTCGTCAGATTAACAGCGATTGCAGGGCTGCTGTGGGCGGGTGTCAGTTACGGCGCGGAAACAGCCAACATCCGCATCGGCCAACTGCCCCAACTGCAACAGGAACCCCAGCACGCTACGGTGAGTGAGCGCGTTACCTCGCGCTTCACTCGCTCTCATTACCGCCAGTTCGCCCTTGACGCGGAGTTTTCAGGCAAGATCTTCGATCGCTACCTGAACATGCTGGACTACAACCATAACGTATTGCTGGCTTCCGACGTGGCGCAGTTCGCCGGCAAACGCAATCAGGTTGGCGAAGAGCTGAAAACCGGCAAGCTGGACACCTTCTACGCGCTGTTCAATCTGGCGCAGAAACGCCGTTTCGAGCGTTATACCTATGCGTTGTCGTTGCTGGACAAGCCGATGAACTTCACCGGCAACGGCACTATCGATCTCGACCGCAGCAAAGCGCCGTGGCCGAAAGACAAGGCCGAGCTGGATAGCCTGTGGGATGCGAAAGTCACCTATGACGAGCTGAACCTCAAGCTGACCGGCAAGACCGACAAAGAAATCCGCGACACGCTGACCAAGCGTTATCAGTTCGCCATCAAGCGCCTGACGCAAAGCAACAGCGAAGACGTCTTCCAACTGGCGATGAATGCCTTTGCGCATGAAATCGACCCGCACACCAACTATCTGTCTCCGCGCAACACCGAGCAGTTCAACACCGAGATGAGCCTGTCGCTGGAAGGCATCGGCGCGGTGCTGCAGATGGATGACGACTACACCCTGATCAACTCGATGGTGCCGGGCGGCCCGGCGGCGAAGAGCAAGGCGATCACCGTAGGCGATCGCATCGTCGGCGTCGGCCAGGCCGGCAAACCGATGGTGGACGTGATCGGCTGGCGTCTGGACGACGTGGTGTCGTTGATCAAAGGGCCGAAGGGCAGCAAGGTGCGCCTGGAAGTCCTGCCGGCCGGCAAGGGCACCAAAACCCGCGTGGTCACCTTGACCCGCGAGCGCATCCGCCTGGAAGACCGCGCGGTGAAAATGACCATCAAGACCGTCGGCAAAGAGAAGGTGGCGGTGTTCGACATCCCCGGCTTCTACGTCGGTCTGACCGATGACGTGAAAGTGCAGCTGCAGAAGATGGCCAAGCAGAACGTCAAGAGCGTGATCATCGACCTGCGCACCAACGGCGGCGGCGCGCTGACTGAAGCGGTGTCGCTGTCCGGCCTGTTCATTCCGAGCGGCCCGGTGGTGCAGGTGCGCGATAACAACGGCAAAGTGCGTGAAGACGCCGACACCGACGGCGTGACCTACTACAAAGGCCCGCTGGTGGTGCTGGTCGATCGCTTCAGCGCCTCCGCCTCCGAGATCTTCGCGGCGGCGATGCAGGATTACGGCCGCGCGCTGATCGTCGGCGAACCGACCTTCGGTAAAGGCACCGTGCAGCAGTACCGTTCGTTGAACCGCATCTACGATCAGATGCTGCGCCCTGAGTGGCCGGCGCTCGGTTCGGTGCAGTACACCATTCAGAAGTTCTACCGCGTCAACGGCGGCAGCACCCAGCGCAAGGGCGTGACGCCGGACATTCTGATGCCGACCGGCGTCGATCCGGCGGAAACCGGCGAAGCGTTTGAAGACAACGCCATGCCGTGGGACAGCATCAATGCGGCGACCTACAGCAAGACCGGCGATATGACGCCGTTCGAGCCGGAACTGCTGAAAGATCACCAGCAGCGCATTGCGCAAAATCCGGAGTTCCAGTACATCGCGCAGGATATCGCGCATTACAAGGCGCTGAAGGATAAACGCAACATCGTGTCCCTCAATCTGGCGGTGCGCGAGAAAGAGAACCACGATGACGACGCGACCCGTCTGAAACGCATCAACGAGCGCCTGGAGCGCGCGGGCAAGAAGCCGCTGAAATCGCTCGACGATCTGCCGAAGGATTACCAGGAACCGGATCCGTACCTGGATGAATCTGTGCATATCGCGCTGGACCTGGCTCATCTGGAAAAAGATCAGCCCGCTCAGCAGCCAACGCCGGCCAAATAAGGCCGCCTACGGCAGGATGAAAAACGCACCCTCGGGTGCGTTTTTTTATGGCGACGCGAAGGCCAGCCTCCCTGCTGGATGAAGGGAGGCGGGCTGATGCATCACCTGACAAATTTAGGGTAAAAAAACCTCCGCCTTGCGCAACAATCGTTTACAATTTGCCAAATCCCGGTCGCGCGCCGTTTTTGTAAAGTTTCGTATTTTTAGTAGGTTAATGACGCGCGACTCTTGAAACTGTGACGAATGCCCATACGATCTAGGGTATCTTAGACAGCGTTTTGTTAACATTTATGAGGAAGTAAACATTTTATGATGCGTATAGCTCTGTTCCTGCTCACCAACCTGGCGGTGATGTTGGTTTTCGGGCTGGTGCTCAGCCTGACAGGAATCCAATCCAGTAGCGTTCAGGGCCTGATGATCATGGCCGGTCTGTTCGGCTTCGGCGGCGCTTTCGTGTCGTTGCTGATGTCCAAGTGGATGGCGCTGCGCTCCGTCGGCGGGGAAGTGATTGAACAACCGCGTAACGAAACCGAAAACTGGCTGCTGGAAACGGTACGCCGTCAGTCGCAGCAGGCGGGCATCGCCATGCCGCAGGTCGCTATCTACCACGCGCCGGACATCAACGCCTTTGCTACCGGCGCACGCCGCGACGCCTCGCTGGTCGCCGTCAGCACCGGCCTGCTGCAGAGCATGAGCCGCGACGAAGCGGAAGCGGTCATCGCGCACGAAATCAGCCACGTCGCCAACGGCGATATGGTGACCATGACCCTGATTCAGGGCATCGTGAACACCTTCGTCATCTTCATTTCACGCCTGATCGCGCAGGTCGCCGCCGGTTTCCTCGGCAACCGCGACGGTGATGGCGAAGGGGAAGGCAACGGCAACCCGATGATTTACTTCGCGGTGTCGATGGTGCTGGAACTGGTGTTCGGCATCCTGGCGAGCATCATCACCATGTGGTTCTCGCGTCACCGCGAGTTCTATGCCGACGCCGGCTCCGCCAAACTGGTGGGCCGCGAGAAGATGATCGCCGCCTTGCAGCGTCTGAAAACCAGCTATGAACCGCAGGAAGCGGGCAGCATGATGGCGTTCTGCATCAACGGCAAATCCAAGTCGTTCAGCGAGCTGTTCATGTCGCATCCGCCGCTCGACAAGCGTATCGAAGCGCTGCGTTCCGGCCAGTACCTGAAATAATCGGCTGAATGAAAGGAAAACCCCGGCTTGCCGGGGTTTTTTTTATGGCATACCTGAACCGCTTGGTCAGCGGCGGTGACGGATTCAACAATGAAATTCGGCAATGAATGGGGTAAAGCGCCTCACCAAAGTCTACGGACGTTAATGCTGCGCAGCAGCGTCCGAAGTCCCTGAAGCCCACCTGAAAATAGCGTCTTTCTGCCTCTCAGCCTGGGCAGGTGCGATGCCCGTTCACCCGGTGAGTGGGTAAGCCGCATCGTGCTCGGTCACGGCCGGCTGTTTGGCTTTGGAGGCGCATGTTATATGCTTTGGCGCAATGACATTTGTCCCTGAGGCCCTATGAAAATCAACCACCTTCCCTTACTCAACGGTGATGAGCTACCGGCGCGCCTGGCCGAATTGACAAGCGGTATCGCCGATGCGGTTGCGGAACTGTTCAACCGGCATGATGACGATGCTGAACAGCCGGCTATTCGCTGGCATTCAGGCGATCTTCACCTCCCGGCATTTTTCCCCGACGAGCACGACAGCCACGAGTACGATTACCTGATCGTGGACGGCGATGTGATCGTGGAAGGATGCCTGGCGGTGTCACCGCAGCGCGAGGACGGCGGCATTGTCGTGCTGGGTCGGGTGCAGGCGGATACGCTGATTTGCTGGGGCGGACTGGTCGTGCGTGATGATGTCCGCATACGCCACGCCTATTGCAGCTCAGGAAACGACGGCGCATTCGTGGTGGGGGGAGACCTGACCGCGCTCACTCTGGTAGAGACGGGGGAGTTTATCCATGTCCATGGCGATCTCGACGCGCGGTGTCTCGCTTCGTTGCAGAACTTCGTTCAGGTTGACGGAGACACGCGCTGTGATTGCCGCATCGACAGCGCGCAGGCCGAAGATCTGATAAAGCGGATGTTCGTCCCTGGCTTACTGAAGGGCTTCGAGGGGGTGGATAACGACGGCCAACGCATTGTTGGCTGGTATCCGGATGACGACGCCTATTTAGCGTGTCTACGACAAGGCCGCAGCCCTTTGAGGAGCGGCGACTGACGCCAGACCTGCATCGCACTCGACGCGGCCCGGCTCAGGCAGGCCGCGTCGGTTTTAAAATCGATTGGGTTCCGGCTCTTTCAATGTCCTCTATTTCACCTCGCGGCTGGGCTGCGCCGTTTGCGCGGTCGATTGGGTGATACGCAGGCCGCTGACCGCCGCCGCCAGGGTAGCGAACACGCCGGCCAGGATCAGCGAAGCGTGGGTGCCGGAGGTAGGGAACAGGTTGAACATCAGCGCCACCAGCGCGGCCCCCGAGGTTTGCCCCAGCAGGCGGGCGGTGCCCAGCATGCCGCTGGCGCCGCCGCTGCGGTTGCGCGGCGCGGCGGAGATGATGGTGTGGTTGTTGGGCGACTGGAACAGGCCGAAGCCGGCGCCGCACAGCACCATGCGCCAGATGATGTCCATATTCGACGGCGCCGCCGGCAGCAGCGCCAGCGAAAACAGCCCGAGCGCGAACACCGCCAGCCCAATACAGCCCAGCAGGCCGGCGTGCACGCGCTCCACCAGCCGACCGGCAATCGGCGCCATCACCACGATCGCCAGCGGCCACGGCGTCAGCAGCAGCCCGGTCGCCACCTCGTCGCGGCCCAATGCACTTTGCAGGAAGAACGGCAACGACACCATCGCCAGCATTTGCGCGGCGAACGAACAGATTGAGGTGCCCATCGACAGGGCGAAGATCGGGATACGCAGCAGGTCGACGGGCAGCAGAGGGAATTCCTGGCGCAACTGACGGCGCACGAACACCGCGCCAATCGCCAGCAGTGCGGCGATTTCGCTGAAGATCAGCGTCAGGCTCTGGCCCTGGGCGAAGCCGCTGATGGCGGTGATCAGCAGGCCGAAGGTCAGCGCGTTCAGCACCGCGCTGGTGGGATCGAAACGGCGGTTATCGCTTTTCTGGCCGTTGGCCGGCAGGAATTTCATCCCCAGCAGCAGCGCGACGATGCCGATCGGCAGGTTGATGGCGAACAGCCACTGCCAGGACGCGACCGACAGGATAGCGGCCGCCACCGTCGGCCCGGCCGCCGAGGAGCAGGCGACAATCAGCGAGTTGATGCCCATGCCGCGGCCGAGAAAACGCTGCGGGTAGATGATGCGGATCAGCGCGGTGTTGACGCTCATGATGGCGGCGGCGCCAAAGCCCTGCAGCACGCGGGCGATGGTCAGGGTGAGCAGCGAGTCGGACAGGGCGCAGAACAGTGAGGTGATGCTGAACACCAGCAATCCGGCCTGATAGATGCGGCGATAGCCGACCAGATCGCCGAGCGACGCCAGCGACAGCAGAGACACGGTGATCGCCAACTGATAGGCGTTGACTACCCAAATGGAGCTGGCCGGGCTGGCGTTGAGATCGCGAGCGATGGTGGGCAGCGCCACGTTGGCTATCGCGCCGTCGAGCACGGATACGGTAATGCCGAGGGCGATGGCGAGGATCGCCCCATAGCGTTGCGGGACGGGGAGGCCGTCGGAACAAGGACGCATGTTGGTCTCAGCGGTATTTATTCAGGGGAGTATTATCATGCTAATCATATTCGCCCGTGATTGCATGCCCCTTGTCCGCTTAATTGTAAACGGCGGTGAGCGGGCCAACGGTTATCCATTTGGCTTCAATTGCTTAGCGTTCAGCCGCGTTGCGCGCTTCGATCTGTTCCGATTATACTGAAACCCTTGTTTAAATTTCCTGAAACAAAACCGTTAAGTAGGGTATGCACCATGGCTAACGCAGATTCAGACAAGCAACCGGATGCCGTCTCATCCGTGATGAAAGTGTTCGGCATTCTGCAGGCGCTTGGCGATGAGCGCGAGATTGGCATTACCGAACTGTCCCAACGGGTGATGATGTCCAAAAGCACCGTCTACCGTTTTCTGCAGACCATGAAAGCGCTGGGCTACGTTTCGCAGGAGGGCGAGACGGAAAAGTATGCGCTGACGCTCAAGCTGTTCGAACTGGGCGCCAAATCGTTGGAGAACGTCGATCTGATCCGCAGCGCCGACGTGCAGATGCGCGAACTGTCGAACCGCACCCGCGAAACCATCCACCTCGGCGCTCTGGATGAGGACGGTATCGTCTATATCCACAAGATCGACGCGATGTACAACCTGCGCATGTATTCGCGCATCGGTCGCCGTAACCCGCTGCACAGCACCGCCATCGGTAAAGTGCTGCTGGCCTGGCGCGATCGGGATGAGGTGGCGCAGATCCTGTCGCAGATTGAATTTACCCGCAGCACCGAGCATACCTTGGCCAGCGCCGCCGAACTGTTGCCGGTGCTGGATCGGGTACGAGCGCAGGGATTCGGCGAAGATGCCGAAGAGCAGGAGGCGGGGATCCGCTGCATCGCCGTACCGGTCTTCGATCGGTTCGGGGTGGCGATCGCCGGGCTGAGCATCTCTTTCCCGACGCTGCGTTTTTCCGACGCGGCGCGGGAGGAGTATGTGGCGTTGCTGCACGTCGCCGCCCGACGCATTTCCGAGCTGCAGGGCTATCACGACTACCCGTTCTGACCCTTCGTTTCTAAAAACAAGGCGCCGCCATGGCAGCGCCTTGTTGCTATTTTGCGCCCGGCGTCAGCCGCTGCGCAATCCGCTCCAGCACTAACATCAGCAACAGCGTGGCCGCCACCAGGATCATGGTCAGCGTCGCGCCGTTGGCGATGCTGCCGCGATCGGTCAGGCTGAAGATCGTGACCGGCAGCGTCGCCCAACTCGGCGGGTAGATCATCATGGTCGCGCCCAGCTCCCCCATCGACAGCGACAGGCTGAGCGCGAAGGCGGAGATCATGTAGGGGGCGATCATCGGCAGGGTGACGTGGCGCAGGCGGAACAGCGGCGAAGCGCCCAGGCTGGCGGCGACGTTCTCGTAGTCGCCAGGTAGCCGGGTCAACCCGGCCATCACGTTGCCGAAGGTAAAGGCGGAAATCAGCACGAAGTGAGCGGCGGGCACGATCAGGAAGGTGCCGTTCATCTGCAGCGGCCCCTGGCTGAACGCCACCAGCATCCCCAAACCGATAGAGACCGAAGGCACCGCGCTGGGAATGAAAAACAGCGTGCCCAGCAGCCGTCGGCCGCGTTCAGGCGCGTGGCGCAGCGCCAGCGCCGCCCAGGTGCCGCACAACAGCGCGAACAGGCTGGCGCTGAAACCGATAGCCAGACTGGCGACCAGCGCGTCCCAGGAGGCGCCGCTGAACGCCTGGCGGAAGTGGTTGAGGGTGAAACCGCTCGGCAGCACGCCGTTCCACTGTTCACTGAGGCTGGACATCAGGATCATTGAACCGTACCGGGTTTCTTGGAGACTAAACTCTCAGTGAAAGGAGACCCAAAATGAAATCACCATCCGCCAAACGCTATCCCCCTGAACTGCGTGAGCGCGCTGTCAGAATGTTGTTGGAACACCGTAATGAGTATGACTCTGAGCCGGATGCCATTCGTGCCATATCGTCAAAAATCGGGTGCCATTACGACACCTTACGAGCCTGGTTGCGCCAGCATAAAAATGATGCCAGTGGTGGTGTCAGCCCCGTCAACACTGATGATGGCGGACTGAGCACCAATGAGCGCCAGCGTTTAAAAGAACTGGAGCGTGAAAATCGGGAGCTACGCCGCAGCAATGATATATTGCGCCAGGCCTCAGCTTATTTTGCCCAGGCGGAGCTCGACCGCCACTGGAAAAAATAATGCCACTTATGCAGTGTCTGAGTGGTACACACGGGGTCGGGCCGGTATGTCGCGAACTGGATATTGCCCCGTCGACATATTACTGGCATCAGCAACGCCGGCTGTATCCTGAGAAATGTAGCCAACGAGAAAAGTGCGATGCTCAAATCAGCCAGGAGATAAAACGCGTTTACGAAGAAAATTACAGTGTCTATGGAGCACGAAAAGTCTGGCGTCAGTTGCTCCGCGAGGGCTTTAGCGTTGCCCGGTGTACTGTTGAACGCCTGATGAAAATAATAGGTCTTCGGGGCGTACTCCGTGGCAAAGTCATCAAGACCACGATCGGTCGCAAAACAGCGGCAGCAGCGGATCTGGTAAACCGCCAGTTCGTGGCAGAACGTCCCAATCAGCTTTGGTGTGCAGATTTTACGTACGTTAGCACCTGGCAGGGCTTCGCCTATGTGGCATTCATAATCGATGTGTTCGCGGGCACGATCGTTGGCTGGCGGGTCTCATCGTCGATGGAAGCAAGGTTCGTGCTAGATGCTCTGGAACAAGCTCTGTGGGCACGTCGCCCCTCAGGTACAATCCATCACTCGGACAAGGGCTCCCAATACGTGTCACTGGCGTACACCCAGCGGCTGCAGGAGGCGGAGCTGTTGGCGTCGACAGGCAGCACAGGCGACTCTTACGATAATGCCCTGGCCGAGAGTATCAATGGCCTTTACAAAGCGGAAGTGATCCACCGTAAGAGCTGGAAAAACCACGCGGAAGTGGAGCTTGCGACACTGGCGTGGGTGGACTGGTTCAACAATAGAAGGTTACTGGAACGGCTAGGACACATACCGCCGGTAGAAGCTGAAAATGCCTATTATGCTTCCAGTACAAATAATGGTCTGGCAGCCTGAGCTTCCGGACTAAAAACTCTCCAAAAAAACCGGGGCGGTTCACACCGCCAGCGGCAGGCAGAAGAACAGGGCGAACAGCGTGATCGTCAACGTGCAGGTCAGGGTGCGTCCGGTGCGGGACCATATCAACATCGTCAGTTCCTCAGCCCGGCGCGCGCCGCGGCGTAGCGGTAAAGGGAGAACAGCCCGAGGGACAGCGCGATATTCACGACGGCGATCGTGCAGGCGACGGCGTAATCCGACTCCAGAATCGCTTTGGTGTAGACCATCATCGGCAGCGTGGTGACGCCCTTGGCGCCGATAAACAGCACGATGCCGAACTCATTGGTGGTCAACAGCAGGCACAGGCTGCCACCGGCCAGCAAGGCCGGCAGCGCGGCCGGTAAAATCACCTGGCGCACCACGCGCCCCGGCCGGGCGCCGAGAATGCTGGCGGCCTCGAGCTGGCTGCGATCGATCTGCGACAATGCCGCCATCAGCGGGCGCATCACCAGCGGCGTAAACACGGTGATTTCCGCCAGGATCACCCCCCAGATGGAGTAAAGAAAGTCCACCGGCGGTAGGGTGAAACCGAAGGCCGTCATCAGCGTGCCGTTCAGCAGACCGGCGGAGCCGTAGATAAAGGTGAAGGCCAGCGTGATCAGGAAGGTCGGCATGGCGATAAAGGTATCGATCACCCGGGCGATCAGTCGGCTGCCGGGGAACGGCGTGAACACCAGCAGCAGCGACAGCAGGGTGCCGAGCACCAGGCAGCCCAGCGTCGCCAGCAGCGCAATCTGCAGCGTGTTGAGCAGAGCGCTGACAAAGCGCCGGGATTCGAACACCTGTTGCAGCGCGGCGGCGCTGAATAGCCCCTGATCGTCGGTAAACGCCTGTTTGACGATCAGCGCCAACGGGTAGAAAAACAGCGTCGCCAGCACCAGCAGCGGCAGCAGGATCCACAGACTGCGCGGGAAACGCAGCCGCAGGGCCGGGCGAATAAGCGTAGAGTCGGTCATGTCAGTCCTCGATCAGTACCGCATCGTCGGGGGCGAAATAGAGCGGCACGCGCTCGCCGATCTGCGGCATCCGGCTGCGATGGGTGGTGACCACGCGCAGCGAATGGCCTTGTACCTCGAACTGCAGGTGCGTCAGCTCCCCCTGCCAATGAATATCGCGCAGCGTGCCGATGAGGCAGTTGCTGCGCTGGGCGTCGGCATCAAGCGCAATATGCTGCGGCCGGATGCACAGCAGCTTGTCGAAGCCGCGTTGTGCGCCGTAGGTGAAACAGCCGATCACTTTGCCGGCGCAGCTGACGGTGGTCATGCCTTGCTGCGCGGTAGTCTCAAGGGCGGTGGCCGGCAGCAGGTTGGCGCGGCCGAGAAACTCGGCGGCGAAGCGGTTCGTCGGATGGTGGTACAACGCGCGGGTTTCGCCGTGGGCGATCAGGTGGCCGTCGCGCATGATGCCGATCTTGTCCGCCAGCGTCAGCGCTTCCCCCTGATCGTGGGTGACGTACAGGATGGTCAGATCCGGCAGCTCGCGGTGCAGGCGGGCGATCTCTTCCACCATGCTGTGACGGATTTGCGCGTCCAGCGCCGACAGCGGCTCATCCAGCAGCAAGACTTTGGGGCGCACCGCAATGGCGCGAGCGATCGCCACCCTCTGCTGTTGGCCGCCGGAAAGCTGGCTGGGATAGCGCTTGGCGTAGGCGGACATGCCGACGATGGCCAACGCTTCTTCGACGCGCTCGGTGGTCAGGCCGCGCGGCTTGCCTTGCGCGCGCAGGCCGAACGCCACATTGTCCTCGACGCGCATATGCGGAAACAGCGCGTAGTTCTGTACCACCATGCCCAGGCCGCGCTCATAGGGCGGCACGTCGGTGACATCGATGTCACCGATGGCGATGCGTCCGGCGGAGGGCTGCACGAATCCGGCGATCGCCCGCAGCACGGTGGTTTTACCCGAGCCGGAGGGGCCGATCAGCGCCAGCACTTCGCCGGGGGCGATGGTGAGCGTGAGGGGTTTCAGCACCTCGGTGCCGCGATACGACACGCTGACGCGGTTGAGCTGAATGCCCGACGGCCCGGCGATGTCGAGGCTGCTATCCCGCGCCTCGGCGCGGGAAGAGAGGGTAGAAGGCATCGTCAGCGTCATTCGGTCACCTGGCGCCAGCGGGAGATATCGGCGGACAGGCTGTTCACCACCTGGTTCCAGTCCGGCGCCCAGATGTCCACGCCTTTCAGCGCCGCCTGCGACTGCTTGAAGTTATCGTCGGTCGGGGTGACGTCCTTGCGCACCGGCATACCGTAGGAAATGGCGCTGACGCTGCTCTGCGCTTCTTTGCTCAGCAGGAAGTCGATCAGTTTTTTGCCGTTGGCGCTTTGCGGCGCGCCTTGCACCAGGCCGATATAGTAAGGCAGCACCAGCGTGCTGCGTTTGCCGTCCGGCCCGGCCGGCCAGAACACCTTCACGTTCGGATTGCTGCGCATCTGCGCCAGATTCATCTGCAGATCGCCGTTGGCCACCAGCAACTCGCCTTTATTGACCAGCGCGGTCAGCTTGCCGGTGGAGGCCGAAGGGCCGACGTTGTTGCTTTGCAGCTTGCCGAGGTAGTCGAAACCGGCATCTTTGCCGCCGAAGCTGTGAAACGCCTGCAGCATCACCGCGGTGCCGTCACCCGCCTGACCCGGCGTGGAGTACTGCAGCTTATTGCGGAATTGCGCGTCCAGCAGTTGTTGATAGCTGGCGGGCGCCTGCGGCAGCAGTTTGGCGTTATAGATGAAGCTCAGGTAGTTGTTCACCAGCGGCACGAACTGCGGCTGGGCGTCGGCGATCTGCGCCGCATCCTGCGGGGTGAAATCCTGCAGCAGTTTTTCCGCGGCGGCGCGCTGGATGAACGGCGGCAGCGTCACCAGCACGTCGGCCTGCGGGTTGCTGCGCTCCTTCGACAGGCGCTCCACGATGGCGCCGGAGCCGCCTTCGACGTACTGCACTTTGACGCCGGTCGCCTGGGTGAAGGCGTTGAACTGGGTTTGATACCAGCTGTGATCGCCGTCGTGCAGACCATCGGCGGAGTAGACGGTCACCACCGCGTCGGCGGCCCAGGCCGGCGCGGCGCCGAGTGCGATGGCGATCATCACGACCAGACGAGAGAATTTCATAGCTTCAGCCTCACTGTTGCGGGTTCATGCGAAACTGGTATACACCAGATATGCGGCCAAGCTAATCGGCAAATATGACAAACAAATGAAAGCGGCAAAATATAGTTGCCGGCGACGGGGATTAGGCGTGGGAGAGAAAGGCGGAGCGGCAGGCGCAGCCCCGTCATGCAGGGGGTTAAAGCGTATCGACTTCGATGCGCAGGCTGTCGTGGCGCCAGTATTCGATATCGAAATCGAGAATGCGGCCGTGCTGATCGTAATTCAACCGGCGCAGTAGCAACGCGGGCAGGCCGACCATGGCGCCGAGCGCATTGGCGGCGCGATAAGGCAGGGCGGTCGGGTAGAACGACAGGTGCATGTTGCTGTAAATCAAATCGTAATGCTGCTGATAAACCTCGGTCAGGCTGCCGTTGAGATCGTGACTGAGCAGTGCCGGCACCCGCTGCGGCAGGCAGTGGTTCTCGCAATAGCAGATGGCGCGGCCGTCGGCATACCGCACGCGGCGCAGCAGATACACCTGATCGAACGGTTCGAGCGCCAGCGACTGCATCACGTCGAGCGGCACCGTGGTTTTTTCGCCGGACAGCAGCGCGGTGCGCGGCGTGCGCCCTTGCTCCTGACAGAGACGGTGGAAGTTGGTGTTCTGCGTCGGATCCAGCCACAGCCGTTCCGGCGTGACGAACCAGCCGCGGCGATCGGCGCGGTAGATGGCGCCGGTGGCTTCCAATTGCGCCAGGCTTTCGCGAATGGTGACGCGGGTGGTGGAGAAGATGGCGCACAGCTCGCGCTCCGAAGGCAGCTTATCGCCGGCCTGTAGCGCGCCGCGGGTGATGCGCGCCTGAAGCTGATCCTTGATCTGCAGGTAGTGAGGCATATCGCCCTGATGTTCTTTCATTTCATCTCGCTATGGCATCGGCCCGACATTCCGGCACGCGCTTATTATACATAGCCAGATGAATTTTTTGTTTCACCGCGCTTTGTCGTTTGACCGGGGCAGGAATTTGCCGCCACAATGTGCGCAATCTGGTATAGACCAATAGGTGAATAACATGTCCGATCGTAACTACCTGCTGTTGACCCCCGGCCCGTTGACCACGTCGAAAACGGTGAAAGAGGCGATGCTGTATGACAGCTGCACCTGGGATGAAGATTACAACCTCGGCGTGGTACAGCGCATTCGCCAACGGTTGGTGGCGCTGGCGACGCCGTCCGCCGGTTATACCTCGGTGCTGCTGCAAGGCAGCGGCAGCTTCGCGGTAGAGGGCGTGCTGGGCACGGTCATCGGCCCGCAGGACAAGCTGCTGATCGTCAACAACGGCGCCTACGGGGCGCGGATGATCGAAATGGCGCGGCTGATGGATATCGACCACCACGCTTTCGACTGCGGTGAGGTGAATGAACCGGATGTGACGGCGATGGAGGCGGTGCTGAAAAGCGATGCGCGCATCAGCCATATCGCCATGGTGCACTGTGAAACCACCACCGGCATGCTCAACCCGCTGCAGAAGGTTGCCGGTCTGGCGGCGCGCAACGGCAAGACCTTTATCGTCGACGCCATGAGCAGCTTTGGCGGCATCCCGTTGGATGTGGACGCGCTGGGCATCGATTTTCTGATCAGCTCCGCCAACAAATGCATTCAAGGCGTGCCGGGCTTCGCTTTTGTCATCGCCCGCCGCAGCGAGCTGGAGAAATGCGCCGGCCGTTCACGCTCGCTGTCGCTGGATCTGTATGCCCAGTGGCGCTGTATGGAGGATCAGGCCGGCAAATGGCGCTTTACGTCGCCGACCCACACCGTGCTGGCCTTCGCGCAGGCGCTGAAAGAGCTGGAACAAGAGGGCGGCATTGCCGCGCGCCACCACCGCTATCAGACTAATCAGCGTCGGCTGGTGGCGGGCATGCGCGAGCTGGGCTTTGATACCCTGCTGGACGATGCGCTGCATTCGCCGATCATCACCGCGTTCTATTCGCCGAAGGCCGACACTTACCGCTTCGCCGAGTTTTATCAGCGCCTGAAGCAGCAAGGTTTCGTGATTTATCCCGGCAAAGTGTCGCAGAGCGACTGCTTCCGCATCGGCAACATCGGGGAAATTTATCCGCAGGATATCGAACGTTTGCTGGCGGCCGTCGGGCAGGCGATGTACTGGAATCAATAAGGATTGACCATGAAACAGATCAACGCAGTGATCCTCGACTGGGCCGGCACCACGGTGGACTTTGGTTCCTTTGCGCCGACGCAGATTTTCGTCGAGGCGTTCAAACACACCTTCGATATCGACATTAGCCTGGCGGAAGCGCGCATTCCGATGGGCCTCGGCAAATGGCAGCACATCGAGGCGCTGGGCAAACTGCCGGCGATCGACGCGCGCTGGCGACAGAAGCTGGGCCGCTCGATGAGCCATCAAGACATCGACGCGCTGTATCAGGCGTTTATGCCGCTGCAAATCGCCAAAGTGATCGACTTCGCCGATCCCATTGAGGGCGTGCCGCAGGTGATTGCCGGGCTGCGCGAACAGGGCATTAAAATCGGCTCCTGCTCCGGTTATCCGCGCGCGGTGATGGAGGTGCTGGCGCCGGCCGCTGCGCAGCGCGGTTACGCGCCGGATTACTGGGTCGCCACTGACGATCTCGCGGCCGGCGGGCGGCCGGGGCCGTGGATGGCGTTGCAGAACGCGATCGCGCTGGGCATCGATGCGGTGGCGCACTGCGTGAAGGTGGATGACGCGGTGCCGGGCATTGCCGAAGGGCTGAACGCCGGGATGTGGAGCGTCGGGCTGGCGCTGTCCGGCAACGAGTTCGGCGCTACCTGGTCGGAGTACCGTCAAATGGCGGCAGGGGAAATAGCGCAGCGCCGCACGGCGGCCGCCGATAAGCTGTACGCGGCGGGCGCGCATTATGTGATAGACACGCTGGCGCAATTACCGGATGTGATCGCCGATATCAACCGGCGGCTGGCGAACGGCGAGCGGCCGTAACGACCGAACGCGGGGCATAAAAAAACCGGGGATAATCCCCGGTTTTTTTGTTCTGAGACGGCGTTAGCGGTGAGCCAGTTCGACTTCGTCTTCGCTGTCCATCACGGCTTTGTCGGTTTGCTTCATCAGCTGGCTGGTGATGGTGCCTGCCGCCATGGAGCCGTTGACATTCAGCGCGGTGCGGCCCATGTCGATCAACGGTTCGACCGAGATCAGCAGCGCGACCAGCGTCACCGGCAGGCCCATCGCCGGCAGCACGATCAGCGCGGCGAAGGTGGCGCCGCCGCCCACGCCCGCCACACCGGCGGAGCTGAGGGTGACGATGCCGACCAGGGTGGCGATCCACACCGGATCCAGCGGGTTGATGCCGACGGTCGGCGCAACCATCACCGCCAGCATCGCCGGGTAGAGGCCCGCACAGCCGTTCTGGCCAATGGTGGCGCCGAACGACGCCGAGAAGCTGGCGATGGATTCCGGCACGCCCAGACGACGGGTCTGCGCTTCCACGTTCAATGGAATGCTGGCGGCGCTGGAGCGGCTGGTGAAGGCGAAGGTAATCACCGGCCACACCTTGCGGAAGAACTTCATCGGGTTCACGCCGGTGAAGGCCAGCAGGATGGCATGTACCACGAACATGATGGCCAGGCCGATGTAGGAGGCCACCACGAAGCTGCCGAGCTTGACGATGTCGTGAATGTTGGAACCGGCGACCACTTTGGTCATCAGCGCCAGCACGCCATACGGCGTCAGCTTCATGACCAGACGCACCAGCTTCATCACCCAGGCCTGTAGGGTGTCGATAGCCACCAGCACGCGCTCGCCTTTCGGCTTGTCGTCTTTCAGCAGCTGCAGCGACGCCACGCCGAGGAAGGTGGCGAAAATCACCACGCTAATGATCGACGTCGGGCTGGCGCCGGTCAGATCGGCGAACGGGTTTTTCGGGATGAACGACAGCACCATCTGCGGCACGGTCAGGTCGGCCAGTTTGCCCACGTAGTTGGTCTGGATCGCCGTCAGGCGCGCGCTTTCCTGCGCGCCCTGCACCAGGCCTTCGGCGGTCAGGCCGAACAGGTTGGTGACCAGCACGCCCACCAGCGCCGAGATCAGCGTGGTGAACAGCAGCGTGCCGATAGTCAGTACGCTGATTTTGCCCAGAGAAGAGGCGTTATGCAGCTTGGCCACCGCGCTCAGGATCGAGGCGAACACCAGCGGCATGACGATCATTTGCAGCAGTTGCACATAGCCGTTGCCGACGATGTTGAACCAGCTGATGGATTCTTTCAGTACCGGGTTGTCGGAGCCGTACACCAGCTGCAGGCCCAGGCCGAACACCACGCCGACCACCAGGCCGACCAGCACTTTTTTCGCCAGGCTCCATTGCTTGTGGCGGGTTTGCGCCAGCAGCAAAAGGAGCGCGACAAACACCAGCACGTTAATCACGAGCGGAAGATTCATCCCCAATGTCTCCAATAATCTTTCTTATAAAAACGACAACGCATCACGTATGTCGCGATGTAAATATCGTAACAGTTTGCCGAGTGGCCCACTTATATCCAAATGGAATTTGATATAGCTTTTTGTGTGTTTTTGTTTGTTTTATATACATCAAGGTGATGGGTTAAGCGTTTTTTTGTGATCAGAGTCTGATATTTCTGATTTGCTCGACATAGGATTGCACCGGCAGGGTGAAATCACCTTGCCAGCAGATGGCAAACGCCACCAGGCACAGACACAGCACCCGCTCCAGCTGGTTGCCTTTTTGCGAGTTGAGCAGCGGCAGGCGAAAACGCCAGCGGCATGGCCACAGCAGCGGCACGCCGGCGGGGGTGAGCATATCGGCCAGCAGATGGCTGAAGTAACCGATGATCATGGCGTGCAGCGCGTCGGCCGGGATCGGCCAACTGCGCGGCACATCCAGCTGGAACAGCGCCATGCCGCCGGCGATCGCCAGCAGGCTGTGGGTGAAACCTCGGTGGCCGAAGGCGCGGGCGATGGGCAAGGCGATCCAGCGCAGGCGCTGGCCCAGCACCGACTTGGGGTGATCGATGTCCGGCAGCAGCGAGGTCAGCAGCGCGGCGGGTATGATGTGCCACCAGTCGCCGGTAGCCAGCTCTGGCGTCACTTCCGTCTTCTTGGCGAAGATCGCGCAAGCGACAGAGAATATAAGGTGTCCTTCCGCGGTCATGCTGTTGCGATTCCGGCTGGTAAACTGTTAATTTATCCAGTATATGGGAAAATTCCCAGTAGTGGAAGCAGTTACCCTGTAACCAATTGTTTATTTTTCCCTGTTTTACAACGGCTTGTTACGGTAATGCGTAACAAATCATCGATTTTGACGGGCGAGAATAAAAAGCGGGCAATGGGCGATGCATTAAGATGAGAAAAAAGGACGGTGGGCGGGAGGAAGCGGCGGCCCTGAACAGCGCTGCGTGGCAGTGACAACGCTCCGCGGACCGTCGCTTTCCTGCCGCCCAGCATAATAATAACAACATGCTAATTCAATAATAATGAAACGCTGTTTTGTTTATTTTGCAGTACGGATCCCTTTTATGACGCAGAGCGGCAAACGCAGGGCGCCGGCGGCCGGCGCCGCTGGTCAGGCAAAGTGAGCGGCAGTGAGCTGTTCCAGGGTCTCCAGCTTGTGGTCTGCCAGCGCCCAGCGCGGATCGTGACGGTATTCGGCCGCCGGGATGACGATGGAACGCATGCGCGCGGCCTTGGTGGCGATCATGCCGTTAAAGGAGTCTTCCAGCGTGATGCAGCGCAACGGATCGCTGCCCAAGCGTTCGGCGGCGATCAGGTAGACCTCTGGATGCGGTTTGCTGTACGGCAGGTATTCGGCGGAAACCAGCTGATCGAAGTAACCTTCAAGATCGAACATCTTCAGCACCTGCCGTTGCATGTGCAGCGGCGAGGCGGAGGCGAGACCGATGTTCAGCCCCTGACTGCGGCACAGCTCCAGCGCCTGCTGGACGCCCGGCAGCAGCGGGCGCGTCTCGTGCACCAGCTCGATGGCGCGCTCGATAATCCGCGCCGACACCTCATCGAGCGAAACCCCTTGCCACGGCATCGCCTGGTACCACATCTTCACCACCAGATCGATGCGCAGCCCCAGCGTGTCCGGCAGCTTGTGACGATCGGACAGATCCAAACCCAGCGCACCGAAGATATCCAGCTCGGCCTGCAGCCACAGCGGTTCCGAGTCGATCAACAAGCCGTCCATATCAAAAATTGCGGTTTCAATGCGTTGCGAATAAGCCATTAGCGGTTAACTCCTGTCGGCGCGGGTGAATGTGCCGACACTCTATCATCGCCGGCGGCGAGACTAAAATCTTTGCCTGCGCGCGTGGCTTTTGCCAAAGCGAAGGATAGTCCACATTTCGCGCAGCTTTAGCCACCAACGTTGGTGCTGGCGCTCGGTAACCTGTTGCAACATGCGCGCATAGTCCAGCACCAAGCCTGGCGTCCAGGTCATGCTTTCGCCACGGCTGCGCAGTACCGCCAGCATCCACAGGTTGGGATCCAGCACCAGCAGCAGAAAACGGCGCCACAGATGTTTATCGCCCAGCACGCCTTCCAACGCGCTGTCGAGCGCGCCGATGACCGTGGTGGAGCAGTTGCGCCGAGTCAGGTTGTAGGTGGCGTCCTGCCGATAACGCAGCCAGAATGCGCGCAGCGCCGCCGGGTTATAGCGATAGAACTGAATTTTCTTGTCCGGTGGGCACCAACTGGCGATCTCGCCCGGCAGGTCGGGCAGAAAACGCCCATCGACGTTGTTTTGATCGCCGGCATGCAACAACTGGCGGAAATCCTGAACGGAATGGCTGATGTCGTTGAGCGGGTAGTGACTGATATACACATCCGGCGCGAGCGCCAGGGCGGCGTGACCGGTGGAGATATTGCCGCCGCCGTCGACCGCCGCGATGTATCGGTCGACGATGTAACGCCGGCGCGGATCTTTAGCCGCACCAATCGGTGTCCAGACATACACCGTGAGCGGCACAGTCTCATCCTCCGGGGGCGGTGGCTGCCGCGCGGGGTGCTGATTCAGAGAGAAGCTTGTCAGTCTGCGGGCGATACGCAATAAGGCCCAGCCGGAAAGCACCATCATCACGCCGAGGCAAAAGGGCACCGTCATCCGATGCGGCGCCGGCCAGCCGACAAAAATCATCAATGAAAGCAGGATCTCGCCGCCGCCCGCCAGCGCCACGCCTTTCCATCGACTGTGTTGAATCACCGTGGAGGAGGCGATGCGCACGGCGCCGTCAAGCAGCAGCGCGCTGCCAAACACCACGGTGGCGACGATGTTATCGTCTGCGGGCACGTCCAGCATTAAAAAGGCCATAAAGACAAAACCCAATCCTTTCAGCAGCACCGGCCTGCTGGCCGAAGAGCCGATCACCAGCGCGGCGGATACCGCCACCAACCCCTCCAGCGCCAGGATGACCGCCAGCGCATCCAGCGCCAGCATGGACCGGCCATCCTGCAGTATGTCGAACAGCATCAGCGCCCCTGCGGCTATCCACAGCCAACCGAACAGCACCAGCAGGCGGCGCTGGCCGTGCAGCGCCTGCGCGCCCAGCAATAAGATAATCAGTCGAATCATGGCGGCCTCTGCCCGAATGGATAACGTTATCTCTTCAATGATAGTGCCCGGATATCGTTAAGCAGTTGATTTTGTCGAATTCGGCTAAGCTTGTAGCACAGCGGGAATGAAGAAAACGGTGGGCGAGTTTCGCCAACTGCAGGTAGACTTAGCCGATTCGGTTACGTCGCTAACAAGGGGAACACATGACGTATCAACAGGCCGGGCGTATCGCCATTTTGAAACGCATTCTCGGATGGGTGGTTTTTATCCCGGCGTTGCTGTCGACGCTGATTTCCGTGCTGGGCTTTATCTATCAGCACAGTGAAAAAACCAAAGGCATCAACGCAGTGATGCTGGATTTTGTCCACGTGATGGTGGATATGGTGCGTTTCAATACGCCGTTCCTGAACCTTTTCTGGTACAACTCGCCGGTGCCTGACGTGGATAAAAGCCTGTTCAGCGGCGCCAATTTGATGTTCATCATCATCTATATATTGATCTTCGTCGGGCTGGCCTTGCAGGCTTCCGGCGCGCGCATGTCACGTCAGGTCAAGTTCATTCGCGAAGGGCTGGAAGATCAGATGATCCTGGAGCAGGCCAAGGGCAGCGAAGGGCACACGCGCCAGCAGTTGGAGGAGCGTATCACGCTGCCGCACCACACCATCTTCCTGCAGTACTTCCCGCTGTACATCCTGCCGATCGTGATTGCGGTGATCGCCTGGTTCGTGATCCGCTTGTTAGGGCAATTGGCCGGCGCGGCCTGAGCCATCAACGGGGCGCCGCTCGGCGCCCCGGAACGTTATGACGCCTCCGGCTGCAACAGCGCCTCCACCGCGCGTTGTGCAGCCACCAGATGCTGGCCGCCGAACAGGTTGCTGCGGTTGAGCAGGTAGTACAGCTGATACAGCGGCTGGCGCTCGATAAACCCGGCCCCCAGCGGCCACACGCTCTGATAGCCGTCGTAGATCTGCGGCGGCAGCTCCGGATACAGCGGCAGCATCGCCAAATCGCACTCTCGATCGCCCCAGTAACTGGCCGGGTCGAACAGAATCGGCCCGTGGGCGGTCATCGCGCAGTTGCCCGGCCACAGGTTGCCGTGCAACAGGGACGGTTGCGGCTGGTGGTGCTGCAAGCGCAGATACACCCGATCGACAATGTCGTCGATATCGCCGAAGGTCATGCCTTTCTCCGCGGCCAGTTGCAGCTGCCAGCCGATGCGCTGCTCGGCGAAGAATTCCGACCAGCGGCGCTGCCAGGCGTTGGGTTGCGGGGTGGTGGTCAGATCGCTGTCGAAGTCGAGACCGAACTGCGGTTGCTCGCTCCACTGGT
The DNA here is from genome assembly GCF_048684565.1 of Serratia sp. BNK-33-b. Lineage (NCBI taxonomy): Bacteria > Pseudomonadati > Pseudomonadota > Gammaproteobacteria > Enterobacterales > Yersiniaceae > Serratia > Serratia sp. BNK-33-b. The sequence continues at coordinate 2,695,569 of NZ_JBLQTZ010000001.1, read as the reverse complement.
GCAAATGCGCCAGCTGCTGGCCCAGGCAGTAGGCGCCGTGAGCATCGAGGGGTTTCAGCTGCTGATACTCCAGCAGCAGGAAGCTGTAGTCGCGATCGCTGCCGACGCCGTACACTTCCGGCACCCGCACGCTTTTGCTGCGCGCCAGCAACGCCAGCTGATCGGCTTCGGCGGTGAATATCGGCAGTTGTTCCCGGGCGTCGCATTTCACGAACACCTCGTTATCACCGTAACTCACGCGCCACGCCGGGTGAATGTCGCCCCCGGGCAGTTCAATCCTTTCGCGTATCTCTGCGCTGCCAAGATGTTCACTTAACAGACGGCTAACGGCTTGCCACATGGTATCTCCCCCTCTGTGCTGCCTGATAATTCATTAGGTTAGCGTCTTTCCCGTGGTGAAAACACGACGCGGCGCACAGCCGGCGTCAAAGGCGGCGATTTTTTCAACGGCTCGCCAGCTCAAAGTATATACCCTATTGATTAATTTAAGCGCAATACCGGTTGCAACTTGATGACAACGGATAAGCGAGGGAAAGATAGGATGCGGCGGGGAACCCCGCCGCATCAGAGGGGCGTTTAACTGCCCATCGGGGCGTTTTTGTTACCCTGTAACGGACGCAGCTTGCTGTACAACAAGGCGACAACGAACAGCACGGCCTGCACGATGACGATGCAGGGCCCGGTGGCGCCGTCGATGTGGAAGCTGATCAGGGTGCCGAGCACGCAGGAGAACACCGACACCACCGTCGCCGCCATCAGCATGCGATCAAACCGGCGGCACAGCATAAAGGCGATGATGCCGGGGGCGATCAGCATGGCGATCACCAAAATCACCCCTACGGCCTGCAGCGAGGCGACGATGGTCATCGCCAGCAGGCACAGCAGCCCGTAGTGCAGCAGCTTGACCGGCAGGCCAATCACCCGGGCGTGGTGCGGGTCGAAACAGTACAGCATGAAGTCTTTGCGCTTGAGCAACACCACCGCGAGGGTGATGCCGGCAATCAGCAGGGTTTGCTTCAGCTCGCCGTCGGTGATGCCCAGCATGTTGCCGAACAGAATGTGGCTCAGGTGCTGGTCGGTGTCGATGCGCGAGAACAGCACCAGGCCGAAGGCGAACATGCCGGAGAAAACGATGCCCATCACAGTGTCTTCTTTCACCCGGCTGTTCTCTTTCAGGTAGCCGGTGGCCACCGCGCAGAAGATGCCGGAAAGGAAGGCGCCGATCGCCAGCGGAATGCCGACCACGAACGCCACTACGATGCCGGGCAGCACCGCGTGCGAGATGGCATCGCCCATCAGCGACCAGCCTTTGAGCACCAGATAGCAGGAGAGCACGGCGCACACCACGCCGGTAACGATGGCGGCGACGATCGCTCGCTGCATGAACGGGTAGGCGAAGGGTTCGCTGAGCAGTTGGTAGAGCGTGTCCATCAGCGGCCTCCGGTTTGCGAATGCGCCACGCGACGTTTTGCCGCCAGCAGGCCGTGTTTCGGCGCGAAGAAGAACGCCGCCAGGAACACCAGCGTTTGCAGGGTGACGATCACACCGCCGGTGGCGCCGTCGAGGAAGAAACTCAGATAGGCGCCGACGCCGCTGGTCAATGCGCCGATGATGATGGCGATGATCACCAACCGGCTGAAGCGGTCGGTCAGCAGGTAGGCGGTGGCGCCCGGGGTGATCACCATGGCGATCACCAGAATGGCGCCGACGGTTTGCAGCGCGGCGACGGTGCAGGCGCTGAGCAGGGTGAAGAACAGGATCTTCAGCTTTAGCGGCGACAGGCCGATCGACACCGCGTGGCTTTCGTCAAAGAATACCGCCAGCAGGTCTTTCCACACCAGGCACAGGATCAGCAGCGAAACGCCGATGATGATTTCCACCTGCAGCACGTCTTCGTCGGCGATGCCGAGAATATTGCCGAAGATGATCGACTGTACGTTGACCGAGGTGGGGTTGAGCGACACGATCAGCAGGCCGACGGCGAAGAAGGTGGAGAAGATAAAGCCGATGATAGCGTCTTCGCGCAGCCGGGTGATGTGGCGCACCAGCGTCATCGCCAGCGCCGCCAGCATGCCGGTGAAGAAGGCGCCGGCGGCGTAGGGCAGGCCGAGGGCATAGGCGCCGGCCACGCCGGGCACCACCGAGTGCGACAGCGCATCGCCCATCAGCGACCACCCTTTCAGCATCAGATAGGCGGACAGGAACGCGCAGGCGGCGCCGACGATGGCGCTGACCCAGATGGCTTTCACCATGTAGTTATAACTGAAAGGTTGCAGCAGAAGGTCCAGCATCAGGATTGTTTCTCCCTGGCCTGGCTGTTGGCCGGCGGATCGCTCTTGGTGTGGCCGTAGAACACCGCCGGGCGTTCATCGTCGGTCAACACCGTAACGGTACGCGGATCGTTGTCGTCGTGCAGATCCGGACCGGAGAGGTTGATATGGCGCAGCACGCCGCCGAACGCCTGCTCCAGGTTGCTCTGCGTGAAGGTGGTTTCGGTCGGGCCGGCGGCCAGCACCGTGCGGTTGATGAGGATCACCCGATCGCAAAACTCCGGCACGCTGCCGAGGTTGTGGGTGGAGACCAGGATCAGATGCCCCTCGTCGCGCAATGCGCGAAGCAGCTCGATAATGGCATTCTCGGTTTTCACATCCACGCCGGTGAATGGCTCATCCAGCAGCAGCACGGTGCCCTGTTGCGCCAACGCGCGCGCCAGAAACACGCGCTTTTTCTGGCCGCCGGACAGCTCGCCGATCTGCCGGCCGCGCAGCTCGCTGAGGCCGACGCGCTCCAGCGCCTTGTCGACCCGCAACCTGTCCTCACGTGACGGAATGCGCAGGAAATTCATCTTGCCGTAGCGGCCCATCATCACCACGTCTTCCACCAGCACCGGGAAGTTCCAGTCGACGTCTTCGGTTTGCGGCACGTAGGCGATCAGGTTCTTTTTCAGCGCGTCCGCCACCGGTTTGTCGCTCAGCGAAACCCGGCCGCTGGTGGGTTTGACCAGCCCCATGATGCTTTTGAACAGCGTCGATTTGCCGCTGCCGTTGACACCGACCAGCGCGCAGATCGAACCGCCGCTCAGGGTAAAGCTGGCGTTGTGAATGGCGGTGTGTCCGTTGTTGTAGGTCACGGTGACGTCGTCCACGTTCAACTCCGGGCGGGCAAACGGTTCATGGGTCATTGATCGAATCCTTTGGCGATGGTTTGCACGGTGGTGTTGAGCAGGTCGATGTAGGTCGGCACTGGGCCATCGCGAGTGGACAGCGAGTCTACGTACAGCACGCCGCCGTATTTGGCGCCGGTTTCTTTCGCCACCTGCTTGGCCGGCTTGTCGGAAATGGTGCTCTCGCTGAACACCACCGGAATATGGTGGGCGCGCACGGCGTCGATCACCCGGCGCACCTGCTGCGGCGAGCCTTGTTCATCGGCGTTGATCGGCCACAGATAAACCTCTTTCAACTGATAGTCCTGCGCCAGGTAGCTGAAAGCGCCTTCACTGGTCACCAGCCAACGCTGTGCGGCCGGAATGCGCGCCAGGCGTTCGCGCAGCGGGGCGTCCAGCGCGCCGATTTTCTCTGCGTAGGCCTTGGCATTGCGGTTATAGGTTTCCGCATTGGCCGGATCGTGCTCCACCAGCGCCTTGCGAATGTTCTCGATATACACCAGCGCGTTGCTTGGCGACATCCAGGCATGCGGGTTCGGGTTGCCGTTATAGGGCCCTTCGCGGATCGGCAGCGGGGTAATGCCTTCGGTGACTACCGCCGCCGGCACCTGCTTGATGTTTTCGAAGAAACGCTGGAACCAGCGCTCCAGGTTCATGCCGTTCCACAGGATCAGGTCGGCGTGCTGCGCCTTGACGATGTCGCGCGGGGTCGGTTGATAGTCGTGGATCTCGGCGCCCGGCTTGGTGATGGATTCCACCACGGCGGCGTCACCGGCCACGTTCTGGGCGATATCCTGAATGATGGTGAAGGTGGTCACCACGCGCAGCTTTTTTTCCGCCAGCGCGTTTTGACTGACCAAGGCGGCGCCGAGCAGCAGGCAGGCGAGCGTAAAAGGGCGTAACAGTGCGGCAGCGCGGGAAGGGCGACTGCGATGAAAAGCGCAACTTATCAATGGCATGATGACGTCTCCTGGTTCAAATGAAAATGATTATCAATATCAATTGAAGCGAAGTCAAGCGTCACTTGCCCACCGCCGGCGGGGTATTTCTCCAACTGAAAAAATAATACCGTCCGGGGAGTTATAGCATTTTATGTATCAGTATGTAACCGCTGAAGGTAGTCCTCACAGCTGTATATCGCCACCTCCGGCTGTTTTCCCAATGCCAACTGCCCGAACCCCTGCGCCAGGCGCAGTACATCCTCTTGATCCAACACGGTTATGAACGCAAAACTGTTGCTGCCGAGTTCGTGGTGAACGCCATTTTCGTCTGTCACCGACGTGACAAAACCTTCGCGCGTCAATTGCCCGGTCAGCTTCGCCAGGTCGGTTAATCCCGCTTCCTGATAGCGAAAAGTCACCACAAAGCAGCTTGTTGCAGATTGACTCATAAATCACCTCTTGGTATATGGATAGCTTGAGATTAGCCCAAAAAATTACTGCAGGTGTCCTTACAAGTTGTATATGCTACGCAACTCATTGAAAGGAGTGAGGGATTCTGTGAAAACAAAAATAGGTTGCCTTACGGCAATTTTACTTTTGTCGGGGTGCGCCAAAGACCCGCAAACGGCAAGCAATATTTCAGGCAGTGGCACAACGCGCGGCGGTTGGTTAAAACCCCCTCCGCAGGCACCGGTAAACCGCACGGGCACCCCGGTTGCTTATAACGATTACATTCGTCAGGCGGCCAGCAACTATGGCGTTGACGAAACGCTGATTAAAGCGATTATTCAGGTGGAGTCCGGGTTTAACCCGAACGTGGTCAGCACCTCGAACGCAGTGGGATTGATGCAGCTTAAGGCTTCTACCGCCGGCCGCGACGCCTATCGCATGAAGGGACGAAGCGGGCAACCCAGCTCGCGTGAGCTGAAGGATCCGGCGGTCAATATTGATCTGGGAACGGCCTATATCAATATTCTTCAAAGCCAGCAGCTAGCCGGGATCAACAACCCACAGACTTTACGTTACGCCACTATCGTTTCGTACGTGAACGGGGCGGGCGCCATGTTGCGCACCTTCTCCTCGGACAAGCGCGTGGCGGTCAATCGCATTAATCAGATGAGCCCGGATGAGTTTTATCAGCACATCCAGAAAAAGCACCCGGCACCGCAGGCGCCGCGCTATTTGTGGAAGGTGACCACCGCCTATCAGGCGATGTCGCAGTAATCCTCTTTTTTGTCGAGTCGGCCGCTTAACGCGGCCGATTTTGTTTTCGGCACCGTTCCAGTGCGCGACCCACCTCTCATTTTTCGTTATTTCCTCACCGCTTATCGGAAAAACCGCACAAAAAGTTAAATTTACGTTAGCAGATAAATCTTTACGTTCATTCAATAAGTTACCGGTAACATTTTTGCTTTTGTGCGCATTCTGACCTTCAATAAATATACAAATAAGTAACAAATTATTTTAAAAACCCGTATCGATCGCAAGGTTGCGGTTAAATAGTTGTGACTATCTTTGGATGGAATGTGACATGTCGAATCATAAAACCAACAATTCGCGGCGCGATTTCTTGTTGAAATCGATGACCTTAATTCCTGCGGCGGTAATTGGTGGCAGCGGCGTTGGCGCGCTGACGGCACCGACACCGGCGGTCGCTGCCTCGAACACCTCAACGCAGAACGATTACCAACCGACCTTTTTCACCCCGGAAGAGTGGGCCTTCATCAAGGCTGCCGTCGCGCGCCTGATCCCGGCCGACGAACGCGGCCCCGGCGCGCTGGAAGCCGGCGTGCCGGAGTTTATCGATCGCCAGATGAATACCCCGTACGCCACCGGTTCCATCTGGTACATGCAGGGGCCGTTCAACCCCGATGTGCCGAAGGAAATGGGCTATCAGCTGCCGCTGGTGCCCAAGCAAATCTACAACCTCGGCATCGCAGACGCCGACGCCTACAGCAAGAAAAACGCCGGCAAACCCTTCGCCGAACTGGATGGCGCGCAGCAGGACGCCCTGCTGCAAAAGTTCGAGTCCGGCGAGGCGGAGTTCCAGCAACTGCCGTCGAAACTGTTCTTCTCCTATCTGCTGCAAAACACCCGTGAAGGTTTCTTCAGCGATCCGATCCATGGCGGCAACAAAGACATGGTTGGCTGGAAGCTGATTAATTTTCCGGGCGCGCGCGCCGATTTTATGGACTGGGTTGAGCGAGGGGAGCGTTATCCCTTCCCGCCGGTCTCGATTCGTGGGGAGAGGGGCTAACCATGGCAACGGTAATGAAAAAAGTAGACGCGGTGATCGTCGGCTTCGGCTGGGTGGGCGCGATCATGGCCAAAGAGCTGACCGAGGCCGGCCTCAACGTGGTGGCGCTGGAGCGCGGCCCGATGCGCGACACCTATCCGGACGGTTCTTACCCGCAGGTGATCGACGAGCTGACCTATAACATTCGGCGCAAGCTGTTCCAGGATCTGTCGAAAAGCACCGTCACCATTCGCCATAACAGCAGCCAGACCGCGGTGCCTTACCGCCAACTGGCGGCGTTCCTACCGGGCACCGGCGTCGGCGGCGCCGGCCTGCACTGGTCGGGCGTGCATTTCCGCGTCGATCCGATCGAACTGCGCATGCGCAGCCATTATGAAGAGCGTTACGGCAAAAACTTCATTCCGAAGGACATGACCATCCAGGACTTCGGCGTGACTTACGACGAGCTGGAGCCGTTCTTCGACAAGGCGGAGAAAGTGTTCGGCACCTCCGGCACCGCCTGGACCATCAAAGGGCAGAAAGTGGCGCAGAAGGGCGGTAACCGCTTTGCGCCGGATCGCTCCGACGACTTCCCGCTGCCGGCGCAGAAAAATACCTACTCCGCTCAGCTGTTCGAGAAAGCGGCGCTGGAGGTGGGTTACCACCCCTACAACCTGCCGTCCGCCAACACCTCGGATTCTTACACCAACCCGTACGGCGCGCAGATGGGCCCGTGCAACTTCTGCGGTTTCTGCAGCGGCTACGCCTGCTACATGTATTCCAAGGCCTCGCCGAACGTCAACATCTTGCCGGCGCTGCGCATGGAGAAACGCTTCGAGCTGCGCACCAACGCCAACGTGCTGAAGGTCAACCTGACCGACGACAAATCCCGCGCCACCGGCGTGAACTACGTCGATGCGCAGGGCCGCGAAATTGAACAGCCGGCCGATCTGGTGATCCTGGGCGCGTTCCAGTTCCACAACGTGCACCTGATGCTGCTGTCCGGCATCGGCAAGCCTTACGATCCGGTAACCGGCGAAGGCGTGGTCGGGCGCAACTTCGCCTACCAGAACATGACCACCATCAAGGCGTTCTTCGATAAAGACGTGTTCACCAACCCGTTCATCGGCGCCGGCGGCAACGGCGTGGGCGTGGATGACTTCAACGCCGATAACTTCGATCACGCCAAAGAAGGCTTCGTCGGCGGTTCGCCGTTCTGGGTCAACCAGGCGGGCACCAAGCCGATCTCCGGCCTGCCGACCCCACCGGGCACCCCGGCCTGGGGCAGCAAGTGGAAAGCGGCGGTGGCGGATGCCTATACCCATCACGTCTCGATGGACGCCCACGGCGCGCACCAGTCGTACCGTAACAACTATCTGGATCTCGATCCCAACTACAAGAACGTGTTCGGCCAGCCGCTGCTGCGCATGACGTTCGACTGGCAGGAAAACGACATCAAGATGGCGCAGTTCATGTACGACAAGATGGCGCCGATCGCCAAGGCGATGAACCCGAAACTGATCGCCGGCAGCCCGAAAAACGCCAACAGCCACTTCGACACCACCAGCTACCAGACTACCCACATGAACGGCGGTGCGGTGATGGGGGAAGATCCGAAGACCAGCGCGGTCAACCGCTATCTGCAGAGCTGGGACGTGCACAACGTGTTCTCGATCGGCGCATCGGCCTTCCCGCAAGGGCTGGGCTACAACCCGACCGGCACCGTGGCGGCGCTGGCTTACTGGTCTGCCCGCGCCATTCGCGAGCAGTATCTGAAAAACCCAGGCCCATTGGTGCAGGCATAAGGACGGCGAACGATGAAAGCATTTGTACCGGCACTGGTTCTCAGTGCAGTGAGTTTTTCCGTTTGGGCGCAGGACGCCACCGTCAGCAGCGAGCTGATCAAGCGCGGCGAATACCTGGCGCGCGCCGGTGACTGCGTGGCCTGCCATACTGATGGCAAGAGCGGCAAAACCTTCGCCGGCGGCCTGGCGATGGAGACGCCGATCGGCACCATCTACTCGACCAACATCACGCCGGACAAGAAAACCGGCATCGGCGATTACAGCTTCGAGGATTTCGACAACGCGGTGCGTAAGGGCGTAGCCAAAAACGGCAGCACCCTGTACCCGGCGATGCCGTACCCGTCGTTCGCGCTGGTGAAAGAGGACGACATGCGCGCCATGTATGCCTATTTCATGCACGGCGTGCAGCCGGTGGAACAGGCCAACAAAGACTCCGACATCCCGTGGCCGCTGTCGATGCGCTGGCCGCTGAGCATCTGGCGCGGCATGTTTGCGCCGTCGCCGGCGGACTTCGTTGCCGACGCCAAGGCCGATCCGGTGATTGAACGCGGACGCTACCTGGTGGAAGGCCTGGGCCACTGCGGCGCTTGCCATACCCCGCGCAGCATCACCATGCAGGAAAAAGCGTTGAGCAACAGCGAAAGCGACGACTACCTGTCCGGCAGCAACGCGCCGATCGACGGGTGGGTGGCTTCCAGCCTGCGCGGCGACCGCAAGGATGGCCTGGGCAGCTGGAGCGAAGCCGAGTTGACAGAGTTCCTGAAAACCGGCCGTAACGACAAAGCCATCGTGTTCGGCGGCATGAGCGACGTCGTGGAGCACAGCCTGCAATACCTGAGCGACGACGATCTGACCGCCATCGCGCGCTACCTGAAATCGCTGCCGCCGAAAGACGGCAAGCAGCAGGCGGCGCCGGTCGAAGACAGCGTGGCCAAGGATCTGTGGCGCGGCGACGACAGCAAGCCCGGCGCGGCGCTGTATGTCGATAACTGCGCGGCCTGCCACCGCACCGACGGCGTGGGCTACAAGCGCGCCTTCCCGTCGCTGAAGGGCAATCCGGTGGTGCAGACCGAGGACGCGACTTCGCTGATCCACATCGTGCTGACCGGCAACACTACGCCGGCGGTGCAGGGGGCGGTATCCAACATCACCATGCCGCCGTTTGGCTGGCGTCTGAACGATCAGCAGGTGGCGGACGTGGTGAACTTCATCCGCTCCAGCTGGGGCAACAGCGCCAAACCGGTGAGCGCTTCCGACGTGGCCGACGTGCGTAAAGACCGCTCGATGATCCGCGACGAGAAGGAGATGGGCAGCGCCGAGGTGCCGGACCATCCGGACGCGAAGAAATAAACCGCTTAAGGGCTCCGTAAGGGGCCCTTAGTTTTTACTGAGTGCGCCGTTTTTTTCAGCACAATGTGTTCGCAAATCGTTCATTCAGCCGATAAAACATAGACCCGCAGCGGATTTTTCATTATCCTTTGCCGTCCTTTCATCAGGCGTAAGTATGAAATATCGCTTTAATTCACTGATTATTATTAAAAAACTCGCGGAGAAGGATATCCCGTTAGGCGCAATCGTTGTCGCCGCAGATTAAGGTAGACTGTCTCATGAGTACGATTTCTCCCGATTCAGGCACGCTGACGGCCGCTCAGCCTGCCAAATGGAACAAAACCGACACCGTTTGGATGTTCGGTCTCTATGCGACTGCGGTGGGCGCCGGTACGTTGTTCTTGCCGATCAACGCCGGCCTGAACGGCCCGCTGGTGTTGCTGTTGATGGCGCTGTTCGCTTTCCCGCTGACCTATTTGCCGCACCGCGCGCTCAGCCGCTTCGTGCTTTCCGGCTCCAGCCGCGACGGCAACATTCACGATGTGGTGGTGGAACACTTCGGCGTGCTGGCCGGCAAAATCATCATGATGCTGTATCTGATGGCGTTCTTCCCGATCGTGCTGGTGTACAGCATTTCGATCACCAACGCGCTGGACAGCTTCCTGATCCATCAGTTCCACGTGGCCCCGCTGCCGCGCATCTGGCTGAGCCTGGCGGTGGTGGTGGTGCTCAATCTGGTGCTGCTGCGCGGCAAAGACAGCATCGTGGCGGCGATGGGCATGCTGGTGTTCCCACTGCTGGTGTTCCTGATGGGCATTTCGCTCTATCTGATGCCGAGCTGGAATACCGCCAACTTCGTGCACGGCCTGGCCGCCACCCGCTTCGACACGCCGGGGTTGTGGCATTCGCTGTGGCTGGCGGTGCCGGTGATGGTGTTCTCCTTCAGCCATGCGCCGATCATCTCTTCCTTCGCCTCGACCCAGAAGAGCCTGTACGGCGACAAGGCGGAACGCCGCTGCGCGCGCATCATGCGCTATAGCTATGTGCTGATCTGCGTTACCGTGCTGTTCTTCGTGTTCAGCTGCGTGCTGAGCCTGTCTCATGAAGACATGCTGCAGGCGAAAGAGCAGAACATCACGGTGCTGACCACGTTGGCCAACAAGTTCTCCAACCCGCTGATCGCCTACCTTGGCCCGGTGATGGCGATGCTGGCGATGGCCAAATCCTATCTCGGCACTTCGCTGGGGGTGACGGAAGGGGCGACCAGCCTGATCGACGGCGTCACGCGCGCGGTCGGCAAGCCGCTCAGCTCGCGCATGACGCACCGCATCTCGGCGGTGGCGCTGTTCCTGCTCACCTGGGCGGCGACGGTGTGGAACCCCAGCGCGCTGCACATCATCGAAACCATCAGCGGCCCGCTGATTGCCGCCATCCTGTTCATTCTGCCGATGTACGCCGTGCGTGCGGTGCCGGCCATGCGCCAGTACCGCGCGGCGAGCAACGTATTCGTGCTGGTGATGGGCCTGATTGCGCTGTCGGCGCTGATCTACGGCCTGATGTGATCCCCTGGGCGCGCCGCTTCCGGCGCGCCTCTTACCCTTCCTTTACACATCCCTTTGCAATTAATCGCCGACATGCCGGGCGTTATCTTTGATAATGCAAGCCATTCTCATTAGTATTTTCTGAATGTATTCATGACTAAGGAGTTTTTCGTGCACCGTCGAATCACTTTGCCGGCGCTGGTTTGCGCCGCCTTGCTCGCCTCTCCGGCGATGGCCACTACCTATCCGTTGACCCTGACCGACACCTCCGGCCAGACGGTCACCCTCCAGCAAGAGCCGAAACGCATCGTGGTGCAGGACGGGCGCGACATTCTCACGCTGGCGCTGCTCGATCGCGCCAACCCGTTCGGCCGGCTGGTGGCCTGGAATAACCTGCTGAAGAAAAGCGACGCGGCGACCTGGGATATCTTGCAGAGCAAATGGCCGGCGGCGAAAAACATCATCGACATGGGATTCAGCGATAAAGGCGAAGTGAATCTGGAGAGCGTGATCGCCAAACGCCCCGATCTGATGATCGCCCAGCTGCGCTCCAAGCCTTCGCTGAGCCAAACCGGCGTGCTGGATAAGCTGAAGGCGCTGAACGTGCCGGTGTTGTTTATCGATACCATGCTCAAGCCGGTGGAAAACACGCCGAAAAGCGTGACGCTGTTGGGGGAAACCCTCAACCGCGAAAGCGAAGCCAAGCAATATACCGATTTTTATCAGCAGCATTATCAGGCCATTCTGGCCAAAACGCAGGCGGTGGAGCCCAAACCGTTGGTGTTCTTCGAAGCCAAGGCCGGTCTGAATGGTCTGGAATCCTGCTGCTTCACCCATGCGCACGTCGGCTGGGGCGCGTTGGTCGAGGCGGTCGGCGCGCGCAACATCGGCTCTGCGCTGTTGCCGGGCGCGACCGGCGACGTGGCGCTGGAAAAAGTGATCGCCATGAAACCGGACGCCTACATTGTTTCCGGCTCACAGTGGGCCAGCAAGACCAATGCCGCGGTGCCGTTCGGCTATGGCGTGACGCAGCAACAGGTGGATGAGGCCTTCAACCGCATGAAACAGCGCCCGGGGTTCTCACAGGTGTCGGCGGTGAAGGAAGGGCGGTTCTACGGCATCTACCATAACTTCTACAACCACCCGTACAACATCGTGGGGCTGGAGTATCTGGCGAAGTTTATCTATCCGGCGCAGTTCCCGGATCTGGATCCGGCCAAGACCTACAGCGAGATCCTCAGTCGCTTTACCGAAGTGCCGGAAGGCAAGGGCATTTTGGGCGCGCAGGCGCCGGCGGGGAAATAACGGCAACGGGCGCGACGATCGCGCCCGTTTTGTATGATCAGGCGGCCGGCGTATAGGTGGAGATGATCTCCAGCACGCCGTTGATAATGAACTGTACGCCCATGCACACCAGCAGGAACCCCATCAGGCGCGAGATCGCCTCGATGCCGCTTTTCCCCACCAACCGCATGATGGCGCCGGAACTGAGCAGGCAGGCCCACAGGATCACCGCGACCGTCAGGAAGATGGCGACCGGCGCCACGGCCAACACCCAGGGTTCAAAACCCAGCGAGTTCGCTTTGACGCTCGACGCCGAGCTGATGATCATCGCGATGGTGCCCGGCCCGGCGGTGCTCGGCATGGCCAACGGCACGAAGGCGATGTTGGCCGATGTCTTGTGGCGCAGCTCGTGCGACTTGCTCTCCACCTCCGGCGCGTCTTCGGGGCTCTGCTGCGGGAACAGCATGCGAAAACCGATGAAGGCGACGATCAGGCCGCCGGCGATGCGCAGGCCGGGGATCGAAATGCCGAAGGTGTTCATCACCACCTGCCCGGCGTAAAACGCCACCGTCATGATGCAGAACACATAAACTGAGGCCATCAGCGACTGCTGATTGCGCTCTTCGCGCGTCATATTGCCGGACAAGCCGAGCAGCAACGCCACCGTGGTCAGCGGGTTGGCCAGCGGCAACAGCAGCACCAAACCCAGTCCGATGGCCTGGAATAACTGCAAAATACCCGTCATAAAGTAGACTCCCTGTGCAACGTTCAGGCCGCCAAGCGGCGGCCCATGAGCTAAACAGCCTAGCCTGCCGCGTGCCTGGCGGCAATGGGGATAGCTCGTAACGTTAATTAACCGTCGGCCGGCGTTTCATCATTGCCGTTGCACTCGCCGGCGAGCTCAGGTTCATCCTCACATCCCAACGGCGCTTCGTTGACCGCAATCGCCCGCGGCGCCGAACGCACGCCAAAATGCATCAGCCCATGCAGCATCGCCAATACCGCGCATGCCACGACGAGGACCGCAAGTAACCGGTTCATGTTCTGCATAAGTCTCGATTGGAACGGACAGCTTTCAGGATAGCGGCTGGCGGCAGAACGCGCCACGCGAGGCGGCGGCATCACCGACAACGGCGACAAAATGGCCTGCGCTCAGAAAAAATGCGCAGTTTTTGTGTTTTATGGCCTTTTTCGCCGCAGTTGACCGGTAAAGGCCGACGTTGCGCACCAATTGCTACACCCCACAGGCTCAGCTGCCTACCATAGGCGCGCTTTAAAACGATAACGAGATTGATTATGCAAGACGAACTGAAACTTTTACTGGGGAAAATCAGCGCATTCGCGCTTTCCGCCGCCTTCATGGCGGCATTGGTCGGCCTGGTGTTTATCGATGTGCACTGGTTGCATAACTTCGTGCATGAAACCTCGCTGACCGAAGCGGCGCAGGAACTGTTGCTGCTCGCCATCTCCGGCGGTTTTTTCGCCGCGGCCCGGCGGCAGGTGGAACGCCGCTCCGCCTGGATGCTGGTCGGCGGTTTCTTTCTCTGCATGCTGATCCGCGAGATGGACTTCGCTTTCGATGCGTTGTGGCACGGCGCCTGGGTGTGGTTCGCGCTGGCGGTCGCCTTGGCCTGCCTGTGGCATGCGGCACGGCATATTGCGGCTACGGTGCGCGGCCTGGCCTATTTCGCGACGCATCCCGGTTACGGCATGATGTGCGCCGGCCTGCTGTGCATTCTGGTGTTCTCACGCCTGTTCGGCATGAGCGCGCTGTGGCAAACGCTGATGCTGGACGGCTACAACCGGGTGGTGAAAAACATGGTGGAAGAGGGCTGCGAACTGCTGGGCTATGGCCTGTGCCTGTTGGCCACTTTCAGCTACATGAGAGGCGTTTTTGCGCCGGATGAAGCGAAAGTGTGAGGGCGGCGGCGCTTTATTTATCCGGAACAATTTTAGTGATACTATTCGCTTAGCCGAATGCGGCTGAGAAGGTATGCGTTCCATTCTGTATACCCAGTGAGGTTTCAATCTGGCAATTGTGGGCGAGATCTGAAACCTGGCTGACCAAACCCAAAACCCAATTTTCGTACTGCATGTGATCTGTCGTGTGGGTCACCACTGTAGATAAGGAATTATTAATGCCTGTTATTACTCTTCCTGACGGTAGTCAGCGTCATTTCGACCACCCCGTTTCCCCGATGGATGTCGCGCGCGATATCGGCCCTGGCCTGGCGAAAGCCTGTATCGCCGGCCGCGTCAACGGCGAACTGGTTGATGCCGGCGATCTGATCGAATCGGATGCGCAGCTGGCCATCATCACCATCAAAGACGAAGACGGTCTGGAAATCATGCGCCACTCCTGCGCGCACCTGCTGGGTCATGCGATCAAGCAGCTGTGGCCGGATACCAAAATGGCGATCGGTCCGGTGATCGACAACGGTTTCTATTATGACGTGGATATCGACCGCACCCTGACGCAGGAAGACCTGGATCTGCTGGAAAAGCGGATGCATGAGTTGGCCGATAAGGATTACGACGTCATCAAGAAGAAGGTCAGCTGGCAAGAAGCCCGCGACACCTTCGCCGAGCGCGGCGAAATCTACAAAGTGGCGATCCTGGATGAGAACATCAGCCATGACGATCGTCCTGGCCTGTATCACCACGAAGAATACGTCGACATGTGCCGCGGTCCGCACGTGCCGAACATGCGTTTCTGCCACCATTTCAAGCTGCAGAAAACCTCCGGCGCTTACTGGCGCGGCGACAGCAAAAACAAAATGCTGCAGCGTATCTACGGTACCGCCTGGGCAGACAAGAAGCAGCTGAACGCCTACCTGCAACGTCTGGAAGAAGCGGCCAAGCGCGATCACCGCAAGATCGGCAAACAGCTCGACCTGTATCACATGCAGGAAGAAGCGCCGGGCATGGTGTTCTGGCACAACGACGGTTGGACTATCTTCCGCGAGCTGGAAGCCTTCGTGCGCATGAAGCTCAAAGAGTACCAGTACCAGGAAGTGAAAGGTCCGTTCATGATGGACCGTGTGCTGTGGGAAAAAACCGGCCACTGGGAAAACTACAAAGACGCCATGTTCACCACCGCGTCGGAAAACCGCGAATACTGCATCAAGCCGATGAACTGCCCGGGCCACGTGCAGATCTTCAACCAGGGCCTGAAGTCGTACCGCGATTTGCCGCTGCGCATGGGCGAATTCGGCAGCTGCCACCGCAACGAGCCGTCGGGTTCCCTGCACGGCCTGATGCGCGTGCGCGGCTTCACACAGGATGACGCCCACATCTTCTGTACCGAAGAGCAGGTGCGCGCCGAAGTGAACGAATGCATCCGCATGGTGTATGACGTGTACGGCACTTTCGGTTTCGACAAGATCGCCGTCAAGCTGTCGACTCGCCCGGAAAAACGCATCGGCACCGACGACATGTGGACCCGGGCGGAAGAAGACCTGGCCGCCGCGCTGACCGAGAACGGCATTCCGTTCGAATACCAGCCGGGCGAGGGCGCTTTCTACGGACCGAAAATTGAATTTACCCTGCATGATTGTTTGGATCGCGCATGGCAATGTGGTACCGTGCAGCTCGATTTCTTCTTGCCGGGCCGTTTGGGCGCATCGTACGTTGGCGAAAACAACGATCGCGTCGTGCCGGTAATGATTCACCGCGCCATTTTGGGCTCCATGGAACGCTTCATCGGTATCCTGACCGAAGAATACGCCGGGTTCTACCCGACCTGGATCGCTCCGGTGCAGGTGGTGGTGATGAATATCACCGACAGCCAGTCTGATTATGTCCAGCAATTGACCAAAAAACTGCAGGATGCAGGCATTCGCGTGAAAGCGGACTTGAGAAATGAGAAGATTGGCTTTAAAATTCGCGAACATACTTTACGTCGAGTCCCTTACATGTTGGTGTGCGGCGACAAAGAGGTCGAAGCAGGCAAAGTTGCCGTTCGTACCCGCCGTGGCAAAGACCTGGGAAGCCTGGACGTAAACGAAGTCGTAGACAAGCTGCTGAAAGAGATTCGCAGCCGTAGTCTTCATCAACTGGAGGAATAAAGTATTAAAGGCGGAAAACGAGTTCAACCGGCGCGTCCTAATCGCATTAACAGAGAAATTCGCGCGCAAGAAGTTCGCCTAACCGGCGTCGATGGCGAGCAGATTGGTATTGTCAGTCTGAATGAAGCTCTTGAAAAAGCTGAGGAAGCGGGCGTTGATTTAGTAGAAATCAGCCCAAATGCCGAACCGCCAGTTTGCCGAATCATGGATTACGGCAAATTCCTCTACGAGAAGAGCAAGTCGACGAAAGAACAGAAGAAGAAGCAAAAAGTTATTCAGGTCAAGGAAATCAAATTCCGTCCTGGCACCGATGATGGCGACTATCAGGTCAAACTACGCAACCTGATTCGCTTTCTGGAAGATGGCGATAAAGCCAAAATCACCCTGCGTTTCCGCGGGCGTGAGATGGCGCACCAGCAGATCGGTATGGAAGTGCTTAACCGCGTCCGTAAAGACCTGTGTGAAGATATGGATCTGGCAGTGGTCGAATCCTTCCCTACGAAGATCGAAGGCCGCCAGATGATTATGGTGCTCGCTCCTAAGAAGAAACAGTAAGGCTTACAAGTAATGGAACCCGCGCGGCGCTTGCGCTGTGTGGGTTTTATTCGCCCAACTGATTCGTTGTTTAACAATGCGAAGTGGATTTAATTAAAATGCCAAAGATTAAAACTGTACGTGGTGCAGCCAAGCGCTTCAAAAAAACCGGCAGCGGTGGTTTTAAGCGTAAACATGCCAACCTGCGTCATATTCTGACCAAAAAAGCAACCAAGCGTAAACGTCACCTGCGTCCGAAAGGCATGGTGTCTAAAAACGATCTGGTCCTGGTTACCGCGTGCCTGCCGTACGCATAAGCCATTTTTTTTGAATTTAGAATAAGACTTTAGGAGAGAGCATATGGCTCGCGTAAAACGTGGTGTAATTGCACGCGCACGTCACAAGAAAATCATGAAGCAGGCGAAAGGTTACTACGGTGCCCGTTCGCGCGTATATCGTGTTGCCTTCCAGGCAGTAATCAAAGCAGGTCAGTACGCTTACCGTGACCGTCGTCAACGTAAGCGTCAGTTCCGTCAGCTGTGGATTGCACGTATCAACGCAGCTGCTCGTCAGAACGGTCTGTCTTACAGCAAGTTCATCAACGGCCTGAAAAAAGCGTCGATCGAAATTGACCGTAAGATCCTGGCTGACATCGCAGTCTTCGACAAAGTGGCCTTCGGCGCACTGGTTGAGAAAGCGAAAGCAGCTCTGGCGTAAGTCAGTTGAAGAGGGAGCTTGCTCCCTCTTTTAATCTTTGTTTTCAGCGACAAATATTGACTTTTATTGCCCGCCGCTATATCACTGGTGGACAATCATCGACAAGGTACCGCAATCATGCACGCAGCTATTTTTCGTTTCTTTTTTTACTTTAGCGCCTGATTTCAGGAGGCTTCGCGCGTAAGAAAAGAAACGAAAAGTAGCGCCTAAGCCTCCCTCGTGGAGGCTTTTTTGTTTTTGGCCATCGCCTCGCCTTGCACACTGCTGCGGCGAGGGGGCAGACACTCAGCCGGCCCTGTGCCGCGCAGGTGAGTCGCCTGGTCGACAACGCATTGAAAAGTCTTTGAAGATTGCTCAAAGGCGTGTTCGAATAATAGATAACAATTACTTAGGGCCATCCCGGCCAGAGGAAGAGGAAAGCAATGCCACATCTCGCAGAGCTGGTTGCCAATGCCAAGGCAGCCGTAGAAGATGCCCAGGATGTTGCCGCGTTAGATTTGGTGCGCGTCGAATATTTTGGCAAGAAAGGTCATTTCACCTTGCAGATGCAGTCTCTGCGTGACGTACCGGCGGAAGACCGTCCGGCGGCCGGCGCGGTGATCAACCAGGCCAAGCAAGAAGTGCAGGACGCCCTGAACGCGCGTAAGAATGCGCTGGAAAGCGCCGCGCTGAACGCGCGCCTGGCGGCTGAAACCATCGACGTCTCCCTGCCAGGCCGTCGCATGGAGAACGGCGGTTTGCATCCGGTGACCCGCACCATCGACCGTATCGAAACCTTCTTCGGCGAGTTGGGCTTTTCCGTTGCCACCGGCCCGGAGATTGAAGACGATTACCATAACTTCGACGCGCTGAACATTCCAGGGCATCACCCGGCGCGCGCCGACCACGATACCTTCTGGTTTGACGCCACGCGCCTGCTGCGCACCCAGACTTCCGGCGTGCAGATCCGCACCATGAAGAACCAACAGCCGCCGATCCGCATCATTGCGCCGGGCCGCGTTTACCGTAACGACTACGATCAGACTCACACCCCGATGTTCCACCAGATGGAAGGGCTGATCGTCGATAAAGACATCAGCTTCACCAACCTGAAGGGCACGCTGCACGATTTCCTGAACAACTTCTTTGAAGAAGACCTGCAGGTTCGTTTCCGTCCGTCCTACTTCCCGTTCACCGAGCCGTCCGCTGAAGTGGACGTGATGGGCAAGAACGGAAAATGGCTGGAAGTGCTGGGCTGCGGCATGGTGCATCCAAACGTGCTGCGCAACGTGGGCATCGATCCGGAAGTCTACTCCGGCTTCGCCTTCGGCATGGGCATGGAGCGCCTGACGATGCTGCGTTACGGCGTCACCGATCTGCGCGCATTCTTCGAAAACGATCTGCGTTTCCTCAAACAGTTTAAGTAAGGCGGGAATATCACATGAAATTCAGTGAACTCTGGTTGCGCGAGTGGGTAAACCCGGCCATCAGCAGCGAAGCATTATCCGATCAAATCACCATGGCCGGCCTGGAAGTGGACGGCGTGGATCCTGTCGCCGGCGCGTTTAACGGCGTTGTGGTGGGTGAAGTGGTCGAGTGCGGTCAGCACCCGAACGCCGACAAACTGCGCGTCACCAAGGTCAACGTCGGCGGCGATCGCTTGCTCGACATCGTCTGCGGCGCGCCGAACTGCCGTACCGGCCTGAAAGTGGCGGTCGCCACCGTGGGCGCGGTGCTGCCGGGCGATTTCAAAATCAAGGCCGCCAAGCTGCGCGGCGAGCCTTCGGAAGGCATGCTGTGCTCATTCTCCGAGCTGGGCATTTCCGACGATCATGACGGCATCATCGAGCTGCCGCTGGATGCGCCGATCGGCACCGACATCCGTGACTACCTGAAACTGAACGACAACACCATCGAGATCAGCGTTACCCCGAACCGCGCCGACTGCCTGGGCATCATCGGCGTTGCGCGCGACGTGGGCGTACTGAACCAGGTGGCGCTGACCGAGCCGGATATGAGCCCGGTGGCTGCCACTATCGACGCCACGCTGCCGATCCGCGTTGACGCGCCGCAGGCGTGCCCGCGTTATCTGGGCCGCGTGGTGAAAGGCATCGACGTCAAGGCGCCAAGCCCGCTGTGGATGCGTGAAAAACTGCGTCGTTGCGGTATCCGTTCTATCGATGCCGTCGTCGACGTCACCAACTATGTGCTGTTGGAACTTGGCCAGCCGATGCACGCCTTCGATCTGAGCCGCATCGACGGCGGCATAGTGGTGCGCATGGCGGAAGAAGGGGAAACCTTGACGCTGCTGGACGGTAACGAAGCCAAACTGAACGCCGATACCTTAGTGATCGCCGATCATCAAAAAGCGTTGGCGATGGGCGGCATCTTCGGCGGCGAGCATTCCGGCGTCAACGGGGAAACTCAGGACGTGCTGCTTGAGTGCGCCTTCTTCAGCCCGCTGTCGATCACCGGCCGCGCGCGCCGTCACGGCCTGCACACCGACGCTTCTCACCGCTATGAGCGCGGCGTCGATCCGGCGCTGCAGTACAAAGCGATGGAGCGCGCCACGCGCCTGCTGCTCGACATCTGCGGCGGCCAGGCCGGCCCGATTATCGACGTGACCCACGAGAACGAACTGCCGAAGCGCGCCACCATCACGCTGCGCCGCGAGAAACTGGATCGCCTGATCGGCCACGTGGTGCCGAGCGAGCAGGTCAGCGACATTCTGCGCCGCCTGGGTTGCCAGGTGACCGAGCAGGGCGACAGCTGGCAAGCGGTCGCGCCGAGCTGGCGTTTCGATATGGAGATCGAAGAGGATCTGGTGGAAGAAGTGGCGCGCGTTTACGGCTACGACAACATCCCGGATGTGCCGGTCCGCGCAGATCTGGTGATGACCCAGCATCGCGAAGCCGATCTGACGCTGAAGCGCGTGAAGACCATGCTGGTCGATCACGGTTATCAGGAAGCGATCACCTACAGCTTCGTCGATCCGAAGGTGCAGGCGTTGTTGCACCCGAATGAAGAAGCGCTGATCCTGCCAAGCCCGATTTCGGTAGAAATGTCGGCGATGCGTCTGTCGCTGTGGACCGGCCTGCTGTCTGCGGTGGTGTATAACCAGAACCGCCAGCAGACGCGTCTGCGTCTGTTCGAAAGCGGTCTGCGCTTTGTGCCTGATAGTGCGGCAGATCTGGGTATCCGTCAGGATGTCATGCTGGCGGGCGTGATCGCCGGCCATACACACGATGAACATTGGGATCTGGCGCGCAAGCCCGTCGACTTCTATGATTTAAAAGGGGATCTGGAGTCTGTCCTCGAGCTGACCGGTAAATTATCCGAAATTCAGTTCCGGGCGGAAGCCAATCCGGCCCTGCATCCAGGGCAAAGTGCGGCGATTTATTTGCATGGCGAACGCGTTGGTTTCATCGGTGTGGTTCACCCGGAACTTGAACGTAAACTGGATCTTAACGGCCGCACCGTGGTGTTTGAACTGGAGTGGAACAAGCTTGCGAGCCGCGCCGTGCCTCAGGCGCGGGAGATTTCGCGCTTCCCGGCAAACCGCCGTGATATCGCCATTGTGGTGGCTGAAAACGTCCCCGCAGAAGATATTTTGGCCGAGTGTAAGAAAGTTGGCGCAAATCAGGTAGTTGGCGTAAACTTGTTTGACGTGTACCGTGGCAAGGGCGTGGCAGAAGGTGACAAGAGCCTGGCTATCAGTCTGGTATTGCAGGATACCGCTCGTACACTGGAAGAAGAGGAGATAGCCGCTACCGTTGCAAAATGCGTAGAGGCTCTAAAACAGCGATTCCAAGCATCCTTGAGGGATTGAACCTATGGCGCTTACTAAAGCTGAAATGTCAGAACACCTGTTTGAGAAGCTTGGGCTTAGCAAACGGGACGCCAAAGACCTGGTGGAACTGTTCTTTGAAGAGGTCCGTCGGGCCCTTGAGAATGGCGAACAGGTAAAACTGTCGGGTTTTGGCAACTTTGATCTGCGTGACAAGAACCAACGTCCGGGGCGTAACCCGAAGACCGGCGAAGACATTCCGATTACGGCGCGCCGCGTGGTGACCTTCCGTCCGGGGCAGAAGCTGAAAAGCCGGGTAGAAAACGCCAGCCCGAAAGGGTGAGTGACGTGACATCAAAAAAGGCCGCTTGCGCGGCCTTTTTCTTTTCTGAGACAAAATTCAGTTTATTCCTAATCGATAAGACAAGACGTCATTGAGCCGTTAAGTTGGCACGGCGAAAATCATCTCCCTTAATTGCAGAATATTCTCATATCTTATTTCGTATAATGCGTGGCTTTTATTTCCCGCTTCAATAACGGCCGTAATAATGGCCAGGGCCGTCGCCGCGATGGCCGCCGCCCCCGTGCGGGCCCCAGCAGCAGGCGCTAAGGGTTGAGGCGAGGGCGACCACGGCCAGCAGCATACCGATACGTTTAATCATCTTATTATCCTCCGGTGGGGATCCGTTTAATTATCATTGTCGTGCCGCTTAAGCGATGTCAGTTATTCGTTAAGCCTTGGCAGAGGCAATAATAATTAAAGGCGGCGGCAAACAGTGTCGGGATTGTGTAAGGCCGTCGAAAACGATCTGAAAATAGGCGCCGGTGAGATAGTCGCTAAATAAGCGCACTGATATAACCACTGCAGCAAGAAAAATAGAGTGAGAAGGCAAAATGAAAAAGATCCTGTTGCTGGTGTGTTTCCCGCTGTTGCTGCCGCTGGCGGCACAGGCCGATGTCTCCGTCGATATCAACGTGCCGGGCGTTTCCCTGCATTTGGGGGATCAGGACCGCCGTGGCTATTACTGGGATGGCTACGACTGGCGTCCCCCGCAGTGGTGGCATGCGCACCAGGGCCGCGGCCTGGGTGAGCGCAATGCGCGCGGTATGTACTGGGACGGCGGACGCTGGCAACCTTCGCCGCCGCGTGGCTATGCGCATCGTGAACCGGAACGCAGCGGCAATCCATTCCACGGCGATCGCGATAGTCGCGACCACGACCGCCGTCATGACGATCGCGGTGACCATGACCGCCGCGATGACGGCCGCGGCCAACCTTATCCGCCGGGCAACGCCGGCCCGCATCGTTAATCCCTGAGTTTATCGGCGGCTGGTTTTGCCATCATTGCTGCGATGACGGGCAAGGCCAGCCGCTGCTTTCCTGAGCCACGATCCACGCAAGACTTCCCCTTGCGGCGTTAACCCCCTAATATTCGACTCAAACGTCAATTATCCGGCCACGACAGCGGCCGGCAGGGAACCGCCGCGCCATGCCAACCAGCCGTACCTTCACCTTACTGTTGCAACATCAACGCTACCGCGATAAACGCCAGCTCGGTCTGTTGGCGCTGGGCGTGGCGGTGGCGTTGCTGGTCAGCCTTTGCGCCGGCGACCAATGGATATGGCCGTCAGCGTGGTTCAGCGATCGAGCGCAACTGTTCGTTTGGCAACTGCGTTTGCCGCGCGCGCTGGCGGTGATGCTGGTCGGCGCCGCCCTGGCGGTGGCGGGCGCGGTGATGCAGGCGCTGTTTGAAAATCCTCTGGCGGAGCCCGGTCTGCTGGGCGTCGCTAACGGCGCCGGCGTAGCGTTGGTGCTGACGGTGTTGTTGGGGCACGGTTTGTTGCCGGTGGCGCTGATGAGCGCCGCCGCGATAGCCGGTGCGCTGGCGATGACCTTCTTGCTGCTGGGTTTCGCTCGCCGGCGACGTCTGACCAATGCAAGGCTGTTGCTGGTCGGCGTGGCGCTGGGCATCGTGTGCAGCGCGCTGATGACCTGGGCGGTCTATTTCAGCACCAGCCTCGATCTGCGGCAGCTGATGTACTGGATGATGGGCGGTTTCGGCGGCGTCGACTGGCGCCAAAAGTGGCTGGTGCTGGCGCTGCTGCCGGTGTTGCTGTGGCTGTGTGGCCAGGGCCGAGCGCTCAATCTGATGGCGCTGGGCGAGGTGCAGGCGCGCCAGCTCGGGCTGTCGCTGCATTTGTGGCGTAACCTGCTGGTGCTGGCGATCGGCTGGCTGGTTGGCGTCAGCGTGGCGCTCGCCGGGGTGATCGGCTTCGTTGGGCTGGTGATCCCGCATATTTTGCGGCTCACTGGCCTGACAGACCAGCGTTATCTGCTGCCGGCCTGCGCGCTGGCGGGGGCCGGGGTGTTGCTGGTGGCCGATGTGATCGCTCGCGTTGCGCTGCTGGCGGCCGAGCTGCCGATCGGCGTGGTGACCGCCACGCTGGGGGCGCCGCTATTTATCTGGTTACTGACCCGGACAAAAGGCGTAAGGTAGTTTTCTTCATTCACCTGCCATTAAAAAACCAAAGGATGACAACCGATGAGCAAGCCAATCGACAACCTGCCGTTACAAACCATCGAAAATCAGACGACCACGCTGGGTGCCTATCAGGGCAAGGTGCTGCTGGTGGTCAACGTGGCCTCGGAGTGCGGCCTGACCAAGCAGTACGAAGGGCTGGAAGCGCTGTACGAAACCTATCGCGAACGAGGGCTGGAAGTCTTGGGGTTCCCGTCCAATGAATTCCTGGGCCAGGAGCCGGGCAGCAACGAAGAGATCCTGGCGTTTTGTCGCGGAACCTTCGGCGTGCAATTCCCCATGTTTGCCAAGATTGAGGTGAACGGCGAACACCGTCATCCGCTGTATCAAGCGTTGATTGCCGCACAGCCGGAGGCTGTCGCGCCGGAAGGCAGCGAGTTCCTGGCGCGGATGACCAGCAAGGGGCGTGCGCCGAAGCACCCCGGCGACATTCTGTGGAACTTCGAGAAATTCCTTATCGCGCGCGACGGCACGGTGATCCAGCGCTTCTCGCCTGACACCACACCTGAGGATCCGGCGCTGGTGGCGGCGGTGAAACAAGCGCTGGCAGGATAATACGGATGCTGCAACTCGTTGAGGTTGGGGTGGCGGGGCGCCTGGCGCCTTTTTCGGCACAGATTGACGGCGGGTTGCAGGTTCACCTGATCGGCCCAAATGGCGCAGGGAAGAGTACCCTGCTGGCGCGGGTGGCGGGCATGCTGCCGGGGCTGGGCGAAGTCTGCCTGGACGGACGCGCGTTAGCCGATTATCCGGGGAGCGAGCTGGCGCGCCGACGCGGTTATCTCAGCCAGCAACAGCCGCCGGTGTCGCTGATGCCGGTGTTTCAGTATTTGGCGTTGCACCGGCCTGCCGGCGCGGCGCAAACCGAAGTGGAGCACTCCATCCTCTATCTGTGCCAGCGGTTGAAGCTGGTGGATAAACTGTCACGCATGCTGACACAGCTTTCCGGTGGCGAATGGCAACGGGTGCGGCTGGCGGCGGTATTGCTGCAGGTATGGCCCAGCGTCAACCCGCACAGCCGATTGTTGCTGCTGGATGAACCGACCAATAGCCTGGATGTGGCGCAAAAGGTCGCGCTGGATCGCCTGCTGCGCGAATTCTGCCAAAGCGGGCGAAGCGCGCTGGTGTGCGCGCACGATCTGAATCATACCCTGCAGCAGGCCGATCGGGTTTGGTTGTTGCACGCAGGGCAGTTGGTCGCGCAGGGCATCACCCGTGAGGTGATGGCACCCGCACTGTTGTCGCAGATCTATGAAGTGGATTTCCACCTGCAATGGGTGGGGAACCAGCGTTGGATCATGACCCGCACGGCTTAATTCGTCCCGCGGCATAAATGTAAACGAAAACTAAACATAGTGAATATAAATAGCCGGGTAATCATCGGCTATTATTGTTCTGCCTCTCATTTTTTCGTGAGTTTTCTTGAAAAACGCCAATGACGTGCTACGCTTGATTCGGCAAAAATAAAATAAGTAAATAATTATTAATAAATATAATTACTTGATTTACATAATAAACTTAAATTAATGATGACGGCACCTATCCATCAGTTCTCCTACTGATGACAATCCTCGTCTTAAGGTTTAGTTAAGCTTGCGGCCTTACATTGGCAGTTAATCCACGGAAACGATTCTTCTCTGGCGTTTAATATTCGTTAAACGAAAGGGATTTACAGTGTCATCAAAAGCAGTTCGATACGTTTGGGGTTAACTATGGATCAATTTTTGCCTTTCTCTCGTCCGGCCATCGGCGACGAAGAAATCGCCGCGGTAGAGAAAGTGCTGCGTTCCGGCTGGATCACCACCGGGCCGCAAAACCAGCAACTGGAAAATGACTTCTGTTCCACTTTCGGCTGTAAGCACGCCATCGCCGTCAGTTCCGCCACGGCGGGCATGCACATCACGCTGATGGCGCTGGGCATCGGCCCCGGCGACGAAGTCATCACCCCTTCGCAAACCTGGGTTTCCACCCTCAACATGATTGAGTTGCTGGGCGCCACGCCGGTGATGATCGACGTTGACCGTGATACGCTGATGGTCAGCGCCGCCGATGTCGAGGCTGCCATCACCCCCAATACCAAAGCGATTGTTCCGGTGCATTATGCCGGTGCTCCCCTGCAGATGGATGCGCTGCGCGCCGTGGCCGAACGCCACCGCTTACCGCTGATCGAAGACGCCGCCCATGCGGTCGGCACGCGCTACAACGGCGAATGGGTCGGCGCGCGCGGCACGGCGATTTTCTCTTTCCATGCGATTAAAAACGTGACCTGCGCCGAAGGCGGCCTGATAGCCACCGATGACGATGCGCTGGCGGATCGCCTGCGTTGTCTGAAGTTCCATGGTCTGGCCGTCGATGCCTTCGATCGCCAGCAGCTAGGCCGCAAACCGCAGGCCGAAGTGGTGGAGCCGGGTTACAAGTACAACCTGTCCGACATTCACGCGGCGATCGCCGTGGTGCAGCTGTCACGCTTCGCTGAGCTGAACGCACGGCGTAAGGCGCTGGCACAGCGCTACCTGAGCGCGTTGGAAGGCTCGCCGTTCCAACCGTTGGGCGTGCCGGATTATCCGCATGACCACGCCTGGCACCTGTTCATGGTCCGCGTCGATCCGGCGCGTTGCGGCATCGATCGCGACCAGCTGATGGAGCGCCTGAAAGAGGTTGGCGTCGGCACCGGGCTGCATTTCCGCGCCGCGCACACCCAGAAATTCTACCGTGAGCGTTATCCACAGCTTTCTTTGCCGAATACCGAATGGAACTCGGCGCGGCTGTGCACCTTACCGCTATTCCCTGACATGACCGACGCCGACGTGGATCGCGTGGTCAATGCCTTGTCTTCTGTTGTGGAGTCTTTACGTGTCTCGCGTTGAACCGATTAAAAAAGTGTCGGTAGTCATCCCGGTATACAACGAGCAGGAAAGCCTGCCGGCGTTGCTGGAGCGTACTACTGCCGCCTGTAAGCAGTTATCTCAACCTTATGAAATCATCCTCGTCGACGATGGCAGCAGCGACAACTCCGCTGACATGCTGACCGCGGCGGCGGAAAAGCCGGACAGCCACGTGATCGCCGTTTTGCTGAACCGCAACTACGGCCAGCACTCGGCGATCATGGCCGGTTTCAACCAGGTGACCGGCGATCTGGTGATTACGCTGGACGCCGATCTGCAGAACCCGCCGGAGGAGATCCCTCGTTTGGTCAGCGTGGCGGAAGAGGGCTATGACGTGGTGGGCACCGTGCGCGCCAACCGTCAGGACTCCTGGTTCCGCAAAAGCGCCTCGCGCGTGATCAACATGATGATTCAACGCGCCACCGGCAAGTCGATGGGGGACTACGGCTGCATGCTGCGCGCCTACCGTCGTCATATCGTTGAGGCGATGCTGCACTGCCATGAGCGCAGCACCTTTATCCCGATTCTGGCGAACACCTTCGCCCGCCGCACGACCGAGATCGACGTGCGTCACGCCGAACGCGAGTTTGGCGACTCCAAGTACAGCCTGATGAAGCTGATCAACCTGATGTATGACCTGATCACCTGCCTGACCACCACACCGCTGCGTTTGCTCAGCGTGGTCGGCAGCATTGTGGCGCTGTCCGGATTTGTGCTGGCGCTGGTGCTGATTGCACTGCGTCTGCTGCTCGGCCCTGAATGGGCCGCCGGCGGCGTGTTCACCCTTTTCGCCGTCCTGTTCACCTTTATCGGCGCCCAGTTTGTCGGCATGGGGCTGTTGGGTGAATACATCGGCCGCATCTATACCGACGTGCGTGCGCGTCCTCGCTATTTTGTTCAGAAAGTGGTCGGTGCACAGCATGACCACAATACTCAGGAAGAAGAATGATGAAAGCTATTGTATTTGCTTACCATGATATTGGCTGCGCAGGTCTGAAAGCGCTGACTGAGGCGGGTTATGACGTGCAGGCCGTGTTCACGCACACCGACGACCCTGGTGAGAACAACTTCTTCTCCTCTGTGGCCCGTTTGGGCGCCGAATTGGATCTGCCGGTCTATGCGCCGGAAGACGTAAATCACCCGCTGTGGGTTGACCGCATTCGCGCACTGCAGCCGGACGTGATCTTCTCGTTCTATTACCGTCACATGCTGAGCGACGAGATCTTGTCGCTGGCGCCGCAGGGCGGTTTCAACCTGCACGGCTCGCTGCTGCCGCGTTACCGCGGCCGCGCGCCGGTGAACTGGGCGCTGGTGAATGGCGAAACCGAAACCGGCGCCACGCTGCATAAAATGGTGAAACGCCCGGACGCCGGCGACATCGTCGGTCAGCAGAAAGTGACCATCGCAGACAACGACACCGCGCTGACGCTGCACAAAAAAGTGCTGGAAGCCGCGCAGGTCGTGTTGAAAGAGCAACTGCCGAAACTGAAGAACGGCACCGCCACCTTCACCCGGCAGGATGAGTCTCAGGCCAGCTACTTCGGCCGTCGCACCGCGGCGGACGGCGAGATCCTGTGGCACAAATCCGCTAAAGAGATCAATAACCTGGTGCGCGCAGTCACGGAGCCGTACCCGGGCGCGTTCAGCTACCTCGGCCAGCGCAAACTGATTGTCTGGCGCTCTCGCGTGCTGGACACCCAACACGATAAACAGCCGGGCACCGTGCTGAGCACCTCGCCGCTGGTCATCGCCTGTGGCGAAGGCGCGCTGGAGATCGTCGCCGGTCAGAACGACAGCGGTCTGTACGTGCAGGGCAGCCGCCTGGCGCAGGAAATGGGCATCGTCACCGACGTGCGTTTGGCCGCCAAGCCGAACGCCGTAATGAAACGCCGCACCCGCGTGCTGATCCTCGGGGTTAACGGCTTCATCGGCAACCACCTGACCGAGCGCCTGCTGCGCGACGACCGCTACGACATCTACGGTCTGGATATCGGTTCTGACGCCATCAGCCGCTTCCTCGACAACCCGCGTTTCCACTTTGTGGAAGGCGACATCAGCATCCACTCCGAGTGGATCGAGTATCACATCAAGAAATGCGACGTGGTGCTGCCGCTGGTGGCGATCGCGACGCCGATCGAATACACCCGTAACCCGCTGCGCGTGTTCGAGCTGGACTTCGAAGAGAACCTGAAGATCGTTCGCGACTGCGTGAAATACAACAAGCGCATCATCTTCCCGTCCACCTCAGAAGTGTATGGCATGTGCGACGACAAAGAGTTCGACGAAGACCATTCGCGTCTGATCGTCGGGCCAATCAACAAGCAGCGCTGGATCTATTCGGTCTCCAAACAGCTGCTGGATCGGGTGATCTGGGCTTACGGCGCCAAAGAAGGCCTGAAGTTCACGCTGTTCCGTCCGTTCAACTGGATGGGGCCGCGTCTGGATAACCTGGACGCTGCGCGCATCGGTTCTTCCCGCGCCATCACTCAGCTGATCCTCAACCTGGTGGAAGGTTCGCCGATCAAACTGATGGACGGCGGCGCGCAGAAACGTTGCTTCACTGACATCAACGACGGCATCGAAGCGCTGTTCCGCATCATCGAGAACCGCGACGGCCTGTGCGACGGCCAGATTGTCAACATCGGCAACCCGACCAACGAAGCGAGCATTCGCGAGCTGGCGGAAATGCTGCTGGAAAGCTTCAACAACCACCCGTTGCGCGACCGCTTCCCGCCGTTTGCCGGCTTCAAGGACGTAGAGAGCAGCAGCTACTACGGCAAAGGTTACCAGGACGTCGAGCACCGCACGCCGAGCATCAAAAACGCTCACCGTCTGCTGGGCTGGCAGCCGACCATCGAGATGAAGCAAACCGTCGCCGATACGCTGGACTACTTCCTGCGCACTACCGTTCAGGAAGGGAACGGTGCATGAAGAAAGTCGGTCTGCGGGTTGATGTAGATACCTTCAGCGGCACCCGTGAAGGGGTGCCGCAGTTGCTGGACCTGTTCGAAAAGTACGACATTCAGGCCAGCTTCTTCTTCAGCGTGGGACCGGACAACATGGGGCGCCATCTTTGGCGCCTTTTGCGTCCGAAATTTCTGTGGAAAATGCTGCGTTCGAACGCCGCCTCGCTGTACGGCCTGGATATTCTGCTGGCCGGCACCGCCTGGCCGGGGCGCAATATTTCGCGCGCGTTGGGGCCGCTGATGAAGCGCACCGCCGAAGCCGGCCATGAAGTCGGGCTGCACGCCTGGGATCACCAGGGCTGGCAGGCCAAGGTCGGCAAATGGAGCGAGGCGCAGCTGACCGAGCAGGTGCAGCGGGGCGTCGACGCCCTGAGCGCCTGCACCGGCCAGCCGGTGAAATGCTCCGCCGTGGCGGGCTGGCGCGCCGATACGCGCGTGCTGGAGGTCAAGCAGCGCTTCGGCTTCCATTACAACAGCGATTGCCGCGGCACCCATCCGTTTCGTCCGGTGCTGAGCGATGGGCGTCACGGTACGGTGCAGATCCCGGTCACGTTGCCGACCTTTGACGAAGTGATCGGCAGCGAAGTCAGCATGGCCGACTTCAACGACTACATTCTGCGCGCCATCGAGAACGATCGCGGCGTGCCGGTGTACACCATTCACACCGAAGTGGAAGGCATGTCGCAAGCGGCGATGTTCGAACAGTTATTGCAACGCGCACAGCGGCAGGGCATCGAATTCTGTCCGCTGAGCGCGCTGTTACCGCAAGATTTGGCGTCACTGCCGTTGGGCCGCATCAAGCGCGCTCCTTTCCCCGGCCGCGAAGGTTGGCTGGGCTGTCAAACCGATGTGAAGGACGTTACATGAAGGCGCTAAAAGGATCCTGGGCCATTCTGCTGGCCGTTTTTTTTGCTCTGGTTTACCTGATCCCGCTTAACGGCCGCCTGCTGTGGCAGCCGGATGAAACGCGTTATGCCGAGATCAGCCGTGAAATGCTGCAACGCGGCGATTGGGTGGTGCCGCATCTGCTGGGGCTGCGTTATTTCGAGAAGCCGGTAGCGGGTTACTGGTTCAATAACATCAGCCAGTGGCTGTTTGGCGAAAACAACTTTGCGGTGCGCTTCGGCTCGGTGTTCAGCACCGGCATGACCGCATTGCTGGTGTTCGCGCTGGCGATGCTGATGTGGCGCAATGCGCGCCGCGCCAGCCTGGCGATGTTGATGTTCCTGTCGATGGTGCTGGTGTTCAGCATCGGCACTTACAGCGTGTTGGATCCGATGATTTCGCTGTGGCTGGCGGCGGCGATGGTCAGCTATTACCTGACGCTGCAGGCCTCCTCGGTCAAGGGCAAGCTGGGCGCTTACGCATTGCTGGGCTTGGCCTGTGGCATGGGCTTTATGACCAAGGGCTTCCTGGCGCTGGCGGTGCCGGTGATCGCGGTGATCCCGATCGTCATTCAGCAACGCCGCATCAAGGATCTGCTGTGCTATGGCCCGGTGGCGATCGTGACCGCTACGCTGCTCAGCCTGCCGTGGGCGCTGGCTATCGCGCAACGCGAACCCGATTTCTGGAATTATTTCTTCTGGGTCGAGCATATTCAGCGTTTCGCCGAAGATAATGCTCAACACAAGGCGCCGTTCTGGTATTACCTGCCGGTTCTGCTGGCGGCGGTGCTGCCTTGGCTGGCGCTGCTGCCCGGCGCGCTGCTCAAAGGTTGGCGCGAGCGCGTACAGCGTCCGGAGCTGTTTTTCCTGCTGAGCTGGGCGCTGATGCCGCTGATCTTCTTCAGCATCGCCAAAGGCAAGCTGCCGACCTACATTCTGCCGTGCATGGCGCCGCTGGCGCTGCTGATGACCGCCTATGCGGAAGACTATGCCGCCACGCTGCGCGCCAAGCTGTTCAAGGCCAATGCCTGGTTGAACGGCCTGTTCGGGCTGATTGGCATCGTGGCGCTGGTGGTGTTGAGCTCCGGTCTGCTGCCGAAAGCGCATCTGTTTACTCCCCAGGAGTGGCCGAAAGTGGTGCTCGGCCTGATCGCCTTCGGCGGCTGGCTGCTGTTCGCATTGGTTTCTGCGCGCGATAACGGCCGCCAATGGCGCTGGGCGGCGGCTTGCCCGGTGCTGCTGTGCCTGGTGATCGGTTACGCCATTCCGCAACAGGTGACCGATTCCAAACTGCCGCAAAACTTCGCCCGCGCCACGATGGCCGAACTGAGCGACAGCCGCTATGTGTTGAGCGACAGCGTCGGATTGGCGGCCGGCCTGGCCTGGGAACTGAAGCGCAGCGACGTGCTGATGTACAGCCAGAAAGGCGAGGTGGCCTATGGTCTTGAGTACCCGGACGCCAAGGGGCACCTGATCAGCGATGCCGACTTCCCGCAGTGGCTGGCGCAGGCGCGCAAGCAGGGCAATGTGTCGCTGGTGTTGCAGCTGTCCCGCGATGAAGCGCTGCCGCAGGAGCTGCCGGTTGCAGACAAGGTGGATCGTATGAACCGCCTGGTGCTGATGTGGTATAAACAGCAACCATGATCGGTTTTTTGTTGGTGATAGTGGTCAGCCTGCTCACCTGTGGTGGGCAGCTGTGCCAGAAACAGGCGGCGCACTGCTGGGAACGGGCAGACGAGGCGCGGCTGAAACAGACGCTGCGCTGGTTGGCGCTGGCGGTGTTGCTGTTGGGGCTGGGCATGGCGGTGTGGCTCAATGTGTTGCAACGCCTGCCGCTCAGCCTGGCTTACCCGATGCTCAGTCTGAACTTCGTGATGGTGACGCTGGCGGCGCGCTGGCTGTTTCATGAGCCGACGACCGTTCGCCACTGGTGCGGCGTGGCGTCGATTATGCTGGGGATCCTGCTGATGAGCGTGCATTCATGAAGGGCTATGCCTGGGGCGCCGCCAGCGTACTGCTGGTGACGCTGGCGCAGTTGCTGATGAAGTGGGGCATGGTGCAGATCCCGCTGATGTCGTTCGCCGACGTCTCGTTGGCGCTGATCGGCGACAACGGGTTGCCGCTGCTGGCGGTGGGCGGCGGCATCTTCGGTTATGCGCTGTCGATGCTGTGTTGGTTCTTTGCGCTGCGCCATCTGCCGTTAAACCGCGCTTATCCTCTGCTGAGCGTCAGCTATGCGCTGGTTTACCTGGCGGCGGTGATCCTGCCGTGGTTTAACGAGTCCGCTACGCTGCTGAAAACGTTGGGCACGCTGTTTATTCTGTTCGGCGTCTGGCTGATTAACAGCAAACCCGAGACAAAATCGCCGGAATAGCGCCAAAACCGGCGATCCCGCCATTATCTCCCTTATGGCGCTTGCCTTTTTCATCGTGCGGGAGATAAATTAACGCCAAATGGCGCTCTCCTTACGTGATGCCGGCTTTGCCTCGCAGGCGGTGGTGTACCGGATGGCATAATGCGGCGACGTGTTCAATGAAGGGATATTATGCGGATGCGTGTGTGGTTTTTATTAGCCAGTTTGATCCTCGCCGGGTGTAGCAGCCATGCGCCGCCGCCCAGCGGCCGCCTGGCGGACTCTATCGTGGTGGTGGCCCAGCTCAACGAACAGTTGCGCCAGTGGTACGGCACGCCATACCGTTACGGTGGTCTGGATCGCGGCGGCGTAGATTGTTCCGGCTTTGTTTACCGCACGTTCCGCGATCGTTTCGACATGCAACTGCCGCGTTCGACCGAAGAACAGACCTCCCTGGGCACCAAGGTTTCACGTGATGAGCTGATGCCGGGCGATCTGGTGTTTTTCAAAACCGGCGGCGGTGAGAACGGCCTGCACGTCGGCATTTACGATACCAACGACCAATTTATCCACGCGTCGACCAGCCGCGGGGTGATCCGCTCCTCGCTCGATAACGTCTACTGGAAGCGGGTGTACTGGCAGGCGCGACGCATTTAGCCTTAACCCGTTGATTTGGTGTATCATGGCGGCATCTCGTGTTTTGAACGGTGCCTGCCATGAACAGCCTGCGTTTACTGATCTCCGACTCCTACGATCCCTGGTTCAACCTGGCGGTGGAAGAGTGCATCTTCCGCGAAATGACCACGCAAAAGATTCTCTTCCTGTGGCGCAATGCCGAAACGGTGGTGATTGGCCAGTCGCAAAACCCTTGGAAAGAGTGCAATACCCGGCGTATGGAGCAGGACGGCATTCGGTTGGCGCGGCGCAGCAGCGGCGGCGGGGCGGTATTTCACGATCTGGGCAATACCTGCTTCACCTTTATGGCCGGCAAACCGGGCTACGACAAGAGTGTCTCGACCGACATCATTCTGCAAGCGCTGCGGCAGTTGGGCGTCACAGCCGGCGCGTCGGGGCGCAACGATCTGGTGATGGAAACCGCCGACGGGCCGCGAAAAATATCCGGATCGGCCTATCGAGAAACGCAGGATCGCGGTTTCCACCATGGCACGCTGCTGCTGAATGCCGATCTGGAACGGCTGGCGGACTACCTCAATCCGGATCCCAAAAAACTGCAGGCCAAGGGCATCACCTCGGTGCGTTCGCGCGTCGCCAATCTGGCGGAGTTTTTGCCGGGCATCAGCCATGAGCTGGTGTGTGAGGCGATCGTTCAGGCCTTCTTCGCCCACTATGGCGAGACGGCCGAGCCGGAGATCATTTCGCCGGATGTATTCCCCGAACTGCCCGATTTTGCCGCGCAGTTCGCCAAACAGAGCAGCTGGGAATGGAATTTTGGCAAGGCGCCGGCGTTCAGCCACTTGCTCAACGAGCGCTTTGTCTGGGGCGGCGTAGACCTGTTCTTCGATGTGGAGAAGGGGGCGATCGTTCGCGCGCAGGTATTCACCGACAGCCTGAATCCCGCCCCGCTGCAGCGGTTGGCGGAAATGCTGGTGGGCTGCGCGTATCGAAGCGAGCCCGTTGCCGCTTGCTGTGACCGACTGATGGCGGACTATCCTCAGCAGGCGGCCGAATTAGCCGAGCTGCGGCAATGGCTGAGCGAAACGATCCGCTAGCGCGCGCAGGCCAGGTGATGAAGGGATGAGCGTGCTCATCCCTTTTTTTATTGCTGAAATCGACGTTTTGCATGGCGGTAGCGCAGATTTTCTGAAAATCAAGGTGGGCATTTTTTTACGTTTTCAATGCCGCGAATAACGGGCGGAATTGATGCGTTATTAAATTTAATCAGTCGTCGTTAACGGCAGGAAAAATTGGCGTTAAGGAGGAAAGATTATTTTACTTTATTTAGGATTTTTCTTAAATAAAACAAAGGAGATAAGTCAAATTTAGCCATAAATCCATTCAACTTAAGTCAAATACCATTTTGCATAACGCGTTTGGCGCCCGCCATGGCATAAGTCCGGCTGCTTTTCTTTGCGCCTTGCACGATTGTCGTATAGCTTTAATCTATCAATTAAATGATATTTCATGGGTATTTACATTGATATTTCCGATTAATCCCAGAGGGATTGATCGATAAAATATATTGATATACGATGATACGCTAGCCATTCATCCTGTGGCATTAAAATGAACATCCAACTCGAAGCTGACTTTATTAGTAGCTATGTTTTTCAACCTGTTTACTCAATGGAGGGCGGGCTGTTGGCGGTGGAAATGTTGAGCCGTTTCAACAGTCTAGATGGTGATTTAGCCATGCCGGCCGAAATTGGGATTAATTTATTGGCGCCTGAACAAAGGATTGAGTTATTTAATGAGCAACTGAAACTTGCGGAGCAGCATGCGGCTTGGTTTACCGGTAACAACGTGCAGTTGACCATCAATATCGAAGAAACCATCGTTGAGCTTATTCTTTCCGATTCGGCGTTGTGCCAAAGGATCGGGCAATATCCTTTTATTGCATTTGAAATCAGTGAGAGTTTTCCGAATCTTTCGGCCGGCAAGAACAACCCGAGCGTGCGGCGATTAAGCGAAATGTTTACGCTGTGGCTCGATGATTTCGGTTCCGGTAAGGCCACGTTGACTGCGTTGTACGACGGTTTGTTTGACTACGTAAAGATAGACAAACGTTTTTACTGGCAGCTGTTTACCCATCAGGGGTATGACGTGGTCATTGACTCGTTGTTAAAGAATATCAACCTGTTATGTAAAGGCGTGATCGTCGGAGGAATAGAGAAAAAAGAGTATTTTAATAAACTCAGATACGCCGGTGTTTTAGGCCTGCAAGGTTTTTTATGGCCCAGCGTTGGTGTGGATAATCTGCAGGCTTTGCTGACGATGCCCAGCGAGTTCAATAATTAAGAAGTGATATAAAAAACTACACCCTATGAGGTCAATAATGCGCGGAGTGAGGTTACCGTGATCCCGCCGTCGTTATTCACCTCGTTTTGGGCTGATAACCGCGTTTGTCCGCCAGCGTTAAACCGCGTTCCCCCCGCCAAGCGGAAGCGCCAAACTCCCTGCATCCGTCCTGACGGCAGGCGGATGCGTTCTCCCTGCATTCCTTCGGTGTTAATCCGCCCGTTCACGCTCTACACTACGCTGAAACGGAGGGCCTATGCCGCAGTTCGATAACGCTTACTACCAACAGTTACCTGGTTTCTACACCGCTCTGAATCCAACGCCGCTTAAGGATGCGCGCCTGCTGTACCATAGCGAGCCGCTGGCGCGTGAACTGGGGCTGGATGAAAGCTGGTTTACTCAGGATAAAACCCCGATTTGGGCGGGAGAAACGCTGCTGCCGGGCATGCAGCCGCTGGCGCAGGTGTACAGTGGCCACCAGTTCGGCGTGTGGGCCGGGCAACTGGGAGATGGCCGCGGCATTTTGCTGGGCGAACAGCGCCTGGCGGACGGCAGCCACCGCGACTGGCACCTGAAGGGCGCCGGGCTGACGCCGTATTCGCGCATGGGTGATGGCCGCGCGGTGCTGCGTTCGGTGATCCGCGAGTTTCTGGCCTCTGAGGCGCTGCACCATCTGGGGATCCCCACCACCCGAGCGTTGACCATCGTCACCAGCCAACAACCGGTATATCGCGAGCAGCCGGAACGCGGCGCCATGCTGATGCGGGTGGCGGAAAGCCATGTGCGCTTCGGCCACTTCGAACACTTTTATTACCGTAAACAGCCGGAGCAAGTGCGGCAACTGGCGGATTTCGTCATCGCCCATCACTGGCCACAGCTGCAGGATCAGGCTGAGCGTTACCTGCTGTGGTTTACCGACGTGGTCGAACGCACGGCGCGTTTGATCGCCCATTGGCAAACCGTCGGTTTCGCCCACGGCGTGATGAACACCGACAATATGTCGATTCTCGGCATCACCATCGATTACGGCCCTTATGGCTTCCTGGACGACTACCAGCCCGGCTATATCTGCAACCACTCCGATCACCAGGGGCGTTACGCCTTCGACAATCAGCCGGCGGTGGCGCTGTGGAACCTGCATCGCCTGGCGCAAACCCTGTCGGGGCTGATGACCACCGAGCAGCTGCAGCAGGCGCTGGCGGCGTATGAGCCGGCGCTGATGCGCGCCTACGGTGAACAGATGCGCGCCAAACTCGGCTTCTTCACGCCGACGGCGCAGGATAATGACGTGCTCACCGGTTTGTTGAGCCTGATGGCGCAGGAAGGGCGGGACTATACCCGCACGTTCCGCTTGTTGAGTGAGACCGAACAGCAGCAGGTGCAGTCGCCGCTGCGCGACGAGTTTATCGACCGTGCGGCGTTCGACGCCTGGTATCAGCAGTATCGTCAGCGTTTGCAACAGGAACAGGTCAGCGATGCGGAACGGCAACGGGCGATGAAGGCGGTGAACCCGCGCCTGATCCTGCGCAACTATCTGGCGCAGCAGGCGATTGAGGACGCAGAGAAAGACGACGTGGGCCGTTTGCAGCGGTTGCATCAGGCTCTGCTGAGGCCGTTCGACGATGCGCCGGAGTATGACGATCTCGCCGCGCTGCCGCCGGACTGGGGCAAACATCTGGAGATTTCCTGTTCCAGCTGAGATGAAAAAGGGCGCCTCATGGCGCCCTTGATGTTATTGACGTAGATAGACCTGCGGCAGCGACGCTTCGGGATGATGCACCACGCCGAGATCGGCCTGATACCAGCGGGTGAGAATGTCGGCCTGCAGCACTTCCTGCGGCGTGCCGCTCGCCACCAGGCGGCCCTGATGCAACAGCAGGATCCGATCGGCGTACAGCGCGGCCAGATTGAGATCGTGCAGCACGCAGCAGACGCCCAGCGGCTGTTGGCGCGTCAGCGAGCGCAGCAGGCGCAGGGTGTGCTGCTGGTGATACAGGTCCAGCGCCGAGGTCGGCTCGTCGAGGAACAGCCAGGCGGGGGACGGTTGCGGCTGCCACAGCTGCGCCAACACCCGCGCCAGCTGCACCCGTTGTTGTTCGCCGCCGGAAAGCTGACGGTAGTCGCGCTGCGCCAGCGCCAGACAGTCGGTTTGTTCCATCACCTGTTGGAGCGCCTGATGCTCGTCGCGTTTGCCGTGCGGCGTTCGCCCCATGCTGACCACTTCTTCCACGCTGAAGGGAAACGCCAGATCGCTGTACTGGCGCATCACGGCCCGGACTTTGGCCAACTGCTGCGGCGCCCAGTGTTCCAGCGGGCGGTCGAGCAGCCGGCATTCGCCGCAGTCCGGCGTCAGATAGCCGGTCAGCAAGCGCAACAGCGTCGATTTTCCGGCGCCGTTAGGGCCGATAATCGCCACCATCTCACCGCTGGCGAGGCTGAGTGAAACGTCGTTGATCAGGCGGCGCGTACCGAGGCTGTAGCGCAGCTCTCGGGCCGTCAGGCAGGCGGCGTTATCCACCGGTTCGCTCCCGCTGGCGCATCACCAGCCACAAGAAGTAAGGACCGCCGATCAGGCTGGTCATCAACCCCACCGGCATTTCGGCCGGCGCCACCAGCGTGCGCGCCAGCGTATCGCTGACCAGCAACAGGCAGGCGCCGCCCAGCGCGGAGCAGGGCAGCAGCCAGCGGTGATCGCCGCCGAGACGCATGCGCACCAGATGGGGCACCACCAGACCGACGAAACCGATCACGCCGCTCATCGCCACCGCCGCACCGATCAGCAGCGCGCTCAGCAACAGCAGCTGCAGCTTGGCGCGCTGGACGTTCACCCCGAGATAGTGGGCCTCTTCATCCCCCAACTGCAACAGGTTCAGCCGGCGCGCCTGCAGCAGCGTCAGCAGCGCCGTAGGCAGGATCAGCGAGGCCGAAACCGCCAGCGTCGGCCACTGCGACTGGCTGAGGCTGCCCATCATCCACAGCGAGAACTGGCGCAGCTGTTGATCGCTGCTGACGTAAGAGAGCACGCCGATGGCCGCCATGCACAGGGCGTTGATGGCGATGCCCGCCAGCAGCAGCCGCGACAGATTGCCGTGCCCGCTGCGGCTGATGCCGTAGATCAACAACGATACCAGCAGGCTGCCGAGGAACGCCGCCAGCATATGGCCGTACAGCGCGATCGTCACCGGCAACGCCAGCGGCATCACGATGAACAGGGCGACAAACAGCGCGCCGCCGCTGCTGATGCCCAGCAGGCTCGGATCCGCCAGCGGGTTGCGGAACAGCCCCTGCATCACCGCGCCGGACACCGCCAATGCGCAGCCGATCACTACCGCCAGCAGCACGCGCGGCAGACGGATGTTCAGCCAGATGTGCCAGGCGGCGTCGCTGAAGGGTTCGCGCCACAGGGTGCGAAACGACAGCGTCAGCGCGCCCAGGTTGGCGGCGACCAGCGCCAGCAGCGTCAGCAGCACCAGCAGACCGATGATGGCCAACTGAGGCGAGGTGCGACAGCGCATTACTTTTGCTCCGCCGCGTGGCGCAGCTTGGCCAGCGCCGCCGGCGTTTCCAGACCGAAACCCAGCAGCGCCATGTCATCGACGATCAGTACGCGACGCTGCTTGCCCGCCGGCGTCAACGCCAGGCCCGGCAGCGTCCACAGCTGCTGTTCGCCGCCGAGGGTGCGCACGCCGTCGGTGGTGACCAGCAACAGATCCGGCGCGCTGGCGATGACGCCTTCCTGCGACAGCGGACGGTAGCGGTCAAAGCCCTGCATGGCGTTTTTCAGTCCGGCGGCGGCGATCACCGCGTCGGCGGCGGTGTGTTGCCCGGCGGCCATCGGCGTAATGCCGCCGTGGCTCATCACAAACAGCACCTTGACCGGCAGCGGAGAGGTGTCGACCGCTGCCAGCTGCTGTTGATAGC
Source organism: Serratia sp. BNK-33-b (assembly GCF_048684565.1). Lineage (NCBI taxonomy): Bacteria > Pseudomonadati > Pseudomonadota > Gammaproteobacteria > Enterobacterales > Yersiniaceae > Serratia > Serratia sp. BNK-33-b. The sequence goes on along the minus strand of NZ_JBLQTZ010000001.1, from coordinate 2,655,661 downwards.
GCTCGCTCAGCTGTTTGCCTTGCTCAACGCGTTGCAGCGCGGCGGCGATCGTAGCGATTTTCTGCGGCACCGCCTGCAGGGTGGTGTCACCCGGCACGCTGACCACTTTGACGCCGCTGTCCGCCAGCTGTTTGAGCACCAGCGCCGGTTGCGCCAGCTCGGTCGTCAGCACCAGCGTCGGTTTGAGCGCCAAAATGCCTTCGGCATTCAGCTGGCGCATGTAGCCGACGTCCGGCAGCGTTTTCACCGCCGCCGGGTGCAAGCTGGTGCTGTCACGGGCGATCACGTCGTCGCCGGCGCCGAGCGCGAAGGCGATTTCCGTCACGTCGCCGCCGATCGAGACGATGCGCGGCGCCGCCGCCGCGGTGAGCGGCAGCGCCAGCGTCATCATCAGCGCCAGGCGGCGGATCAAGGAAGATTTCATGCGGCGATGTCCTTGGCGGCGAGCGCGGCAACCTGCTCGCGCCACTGGGTTTGTTCCGGCTGGCCTTCGGTGCGTTGGCCATACAGCTGCGCGATCTGCGTGCCGTCGGCGGCGAACAGCTCCAGGCTGGTGACGATGCCGTCCTTGGTCGGTTTGCGGGTGATCCAGCTTTCGGCGATGGCGTCTTCGATCAGGTGCAGCGTGAAGCGGCGATTGAACACGTTGATCCAACCTTCCTGCGGCATCAAACGTTCGATCTGGCCGGTGAAGATCTGCACGCAGCCGCGGTTGCCGACGAATATCATGATCTCGTTTTGCTGCTGCTGCGCTGCTTCCAGCAGCTGCGACAGCGCGCTGTTGTCCACCTGATAGGCCAGATCGTCGCCGACGGCGCGGAACGCCTGCTGGCGCGTGAGTTTATTGCGGCTCAGCAGCTGGAAGAACTGGTGAACGTCGGTCATCGTGCGCCATTCAGCGTCGATTTTGGCATGATCTTGCGTTGTTTCATCAACGGTGTTCGCCTCGACGGGCTGCAGCGTCAGCGCCGGGTTTTCTTCGCTCAGATGGCGTTCCACCAGCGCCATCCAGGCCGGCAGATCGGTTTCCTCGGTGGTGTAGACCTTGTGCAGCGCATCGCCCTGTTGGTCGAAGAACTGGATGCTGTGGCGCACGCCGCGTTTGTTGGTTTCGCTCATGGCGAAAACGCTGGTCCAGTGGTTGAGGAACAGACGCAGATCCAGCTCGCGCGGGTTGAGGATCAGCCCGGCGTGGCCGTTAAGGTGCTGGTTGCGGTAGCGGCCCATCTGCTCATGCACCGCATAGCTGTTGCGGGTGATGGACTTGGTGACGCCGACCTGCTCAAGCTCGGTCAGCAGGGTGCGCGCGTCGGCCTGCAGGCGGCGGGCGTCGTGGCCGACGCGGGCGTGCGTCAGCTCCGCTTCGCTGACGCCAAGGATCGCCGCCAGATCGCGGGCGTATTTGCCGGGGTGATCGATTTTAGCCTGTTGGTAGCGTTCGTATAGGGTGTTGCTCATGCCGGATTCTCCTGCGCTGTAATGCGAACGGCGGACAATCGGGTTGTCCGCCAGATAGTCAAATGATTACCACTGGTAGCTGACCAGCAGTTTGGCGTTGCGGCCATCCTGCGGGATGCCCTGCGGCGAGTAATATTCTTTGTCGAAGGCGTTACCCAACACCACGGTGGTGGTCATGCCCTGCAGACGGTCGCGTCCCTTGTAGCTCAGATAGAAGTCGTTGACGCCATAACCGGCTTGTTCGGCCGTGCCTGTCTCCACGCGCGTCGCGCGTTCGGCGAAGGTGGCGACCCAGCCGGCAGACAGACCGGTTTCGCCCAGCGGCACGTCCAGCGAGCTGGTGACGGTGTCCGGATTGATGCTGCTTAACCAGTCACCGGTCGCTTCATTTTTGCCACGGGTGCGGTTGTAAGCCAAATCCCAGCCGAACCAGGGGGTTTTATAGCTGAGCGTAGCGTCCCATCCCCAGATTTTGGCGCGATCGACATTGGTCGAGAAGGTGGTGCAACTGATGCAGTAAGGGCCGCGCGGACCGCGTCCCAGTTCCATCGTGACATCGGTGGTGATGTAGTCCTTGGCTTTGGTATCGAAATAGCTGGCTTTGAACTGCAGGCTATCATCGGCCAGCATCAAATCATCGAAACGCAGACCAAACCCGTACTCTTGGGTCTCGTTGGTTTCCGGCTTCAAATTCGGGTTAGGTACCCAATAGTTGGTGATGGTGGTTGGTCCCATTGGAATTGAGAAGTGCTTGGAGTCGTTGTACATCTCACCCATCGTTGGCGCGCGGAACGCCTGAGAATAGGAGCCGAACAGCATCAGCCAGTCGGTAGGCGTAATGCTGACTGCGCCGCGTGAGGACCATTTGTTCGCATCCACATCGGCATAGCCGTCGCTTGAGCCCTTGTAATTGTCATAGCGGGTGCCGGCGAGCAGGGTGACGGGCAGATCGCGCAGCGTGATTTCGTCCTGCAGCCAGCCTGAAGCGAAGTTGATTTTTGCGTGCGGGAAACTTTCGGTAGCGCCGCCCGGCGTTTGCTCCTGTTTGTAGGCCTCGGTGCCATAGGTCAGCAGATGTGAAGCGAAAGTATCCGCAAACAGGCGCGTGCGGTTTTCGAGTTTGGCGCCTTTCGTGGTTTGTTTACGCGCTTCATCCTCGCTGCCATTGGCGTGAGCGTTAATTTTCACGTCTGAATAATACACTTTCGCTTCCGCATCCAGCCAATCCTGGCCGATCGGCTTCAGTTTGTAACTCAATGCCGCATCGCGTTGAATCGTCGAACGATCGGTCATTAAGTTTCCACTGGAGCTGGCTGGGGTTTGCGGGTTTTTCGGCTCCTGGGCGCTGTTGTTGTAGTAGCGCAGGTTGCCGCTTAGCGACTGGCTATCGTCGATCTTCCAGGTGCCTTTAGCCAGCACGTTGCTGATGGTTTCGTCGTTAGGCGCATCGAAGCCGTTGCCCTGACGAAGATCGCCGACGTCGCGGGTGCCGAACGACAGCAGGCCGTCGAGGTTATCGGTCTTGCCGTAGGCGCTGGCGCCCATGCCCAGGCTGTGGTCGCCGGTGCCGGCGGTGCCGTAGACGCGGAACCCGCTATCCTGGCCCGGCAGCAGCAGATCGGCGGCATCGACAGTCTCATAAGACACTACGCCACCCAACGCGCCGCTGCCGTACAGCAACGCGGAGGGGCCGCGCACGATTTCAATGCGTTTCACTAACGCAGGATCCAAAAAAGTGCCGTTAATATGGCCGGTATCGGTCCCCTGGCGGATGCCGTCAACTAACGTCAGCACGCCACGTCGGTCGTAACCGCGCATCATGAGATCCTGCCCATTGCTGCGCCCGGAACCCGTGACGGTAATGCCCGGCACGCGGCGCAGCATATCGGCGGCGGTGCCTGCAGTTTGACTTTCCGGCGAGTTGCCTTCGATGACCGTGACCATCATCGGCGCTTCAAAGCTGCTGCGTTGGTTGCCGGTGGCGACCACGGTCATGGTCTCGTCGGCGTTTTTGGCCGCTGCCGCGTTGGAAGAAGTTGTTGTGCTGGTGTTTTGTGCCAAGGCCACCGTAGGCAGAGCGCAGGCAATCGCCAGACTCAACGCGGAAAAACGCAGCCGGGTGGAAAATGTCAGAGGCATGGTGCAACTCTCCGTATGTAATAAAACATATCAATAGATTTGCTGGCTGCCTGGATCAAACGATCGGGGTGGCTGGCGTTTGAGGGTTCTGTGGTTATTTGGTCAGGATCAATTTCCCGGCTTTGGTCTGCCGCAGCTGATAGCGCTGGCCCTGATGGGTAATGAACGCGATGCCGTCGGCGCCGAGCAGCTGTGCGCTGTCGTAGCTGGGCGGCGCGTTTGCGCTGTGCTCGGTCGGGGCCGCGGCGGCGGGGGTTGGCGTGTTGGCAGTATCCATCATCATTGTGCTTATAAAACAGGTTATTAAATGGTAATTAATATCAAACTGAGAATCATTATCATGTGAAGGAAAGGTTACATCAAGGAAAATTTTCTTACCGATGGAACCTTTTTGTCGAACGGACATCCGGCGGCGGGCCGAGCGCACTCGGCCCGTAAAAAAGGGGCGTTATTTCAGCAGGGTTTCGATGCGGTCAAACAGGCGTTCGGGCTTGGTGATCGGCGCAAAGCGCGTCACGCGCTGGCCGTCGGCGGTGAGCAGGAACTTGGTGAAATTCCATTTGATGCGGCGGCTGCCCAGAATGCCGGGCGCCAGGCGTTTCAGCTCATTGAACAGCGGGTGGGCGCCGGGGCCGTTAACGTCGATCTTGCTGAACAGCGGGAAACTGACGCCGTAGTTGAGGCTGCAAAAATTGGCGATCTCCAGCGGACTGCCCGGCTCCTGAGAACCAAACTGGTTGCAGGGGAAGCCGAGCACCATCAGGCCGCGCTCGCGATAGTATCGCCACAAATTTTCCAGCCCGCGGTATTGCGGGGTGAAGCCGCACTTGCTGGCGGTGTTGACCACCAGGTAAGCGCGCGCCGGGAAATCGCCCAGCGTTTTTTGCTCGCCCTGCAGCGTGACGCAGGGAATGGATAACAGAGAGTGAATCATGCCGGGGCTCCCAGTGCGTTTCGGCGGGTGCTAAAGCGTTGCAATCAGTATAGATGAGCGGGACAGAAGGGAGAAAGCCGGGGCGAGGCCCCGGTCTATGTTGCGTCAGAAACGGCTATCGACCGCATCCGCCAGCATCGCCAGCAACTGTTCGCTGTCGGACCAGCTCAGGCAAGGATCGGTGATCGACTGACCATAGGTCAACGGTTGGCCGGCGACGATCTTCTGCGTGCCTTCCACCAGGAAGCTTTCCGCCATCACGCCGGTGATGGCGGCAGAGCCGGCGCGGATCTGCTGGCAGACGTTGTCGGCCACTTCCAACTGGCGGCGGTGCATTTTCTGGCAGTTGCCGTGGCTGAAGTCGATCACCAGGTGCTCCGGCAGATCGAATTCACGCAGGCTGTCACAGGCGGCGGCGATATCGCTGGCGTGGTAGTTCGGCGTTTTGCCGCCGCGCATGATGATGTGGCCGTACGGGTTGCCGCTGGTCTGGTAGATGGTCATCTGGCCATGTTTGTCCGGCGACAGGAACATGTGCCCGGCGCGCGCCGCGCGAATGGCGTCGATGGCGATGCGGGTGTTGCCGTCGGTGCCGTTTTTGAAGCCGACCGGGCAGGAGAGCGCCGAGGCCATTTCACGGTGGATCTGGCTTTCGGTGGTGCGTGCGCCGATGGCGCCCCAGCTGATCAGATCGGCGATGTATTGGCCGACGACCATGTCCAGGAATTCGGTGGCGGTCGGCAGGCCGAGCTGGTTCACTTCCAGCAGCAGGCGGCGTGCCATTTCGATGCCGCGGTTGACCTGGAAGGTACCGTCCAGCGCCGGATCGGAGATCAGGCCTTTCCAGCCGACGACGGTGCGCGGTTTTTCGAAATAGGTGCGCATTACGATCTCCAGGCGATCCTGGTAGCGCTCGCGCAGGGCGTTCAGCCGGCCGGCGTAATCGACGGCGGCGTCGAGATCGTGGATCGAGCAGGGGCCGATCACCACCAGCAGGCGGCGGTCTTCACCGGTGAGGATTTTTTCAATGCGTTTACGGGACGATGTCACGTTATCGGCGATGGCCGCCGAGATCGGCAGCTTGTCCGCCAACGCTTGCGGCGTGACGAGGCTGTCGATGCGCGCGGTCCGCAGTTCATCTGTTTTGTGCATGTTGTTCCCTGGAAACTGTTCTTCTCTGCGGCAGGAGTGCCGGGAAGTGATGGCGATCACAATAACGCAAAAAGCGCTGAATTCAACCGTAGAGATTGTGTTCTGTTGATCAAAGCCGCGAAAAAAAGCACAAAAAAATCAGCTGCTGCTGAAATAAACGGCAGGCGGCGGGGCACGGGGCCCCGCGAGGGAAAGATCAGAACATGCGGCGGCTCATGCCAAGGATGTCGAGGATTTTGGTGGAGATCTCTTCGACCGAATAGTTGGTGGTATTGAGGTAGCGGATCTGATTTTTGCGGAACAGCGCCTCGACCTCGGCGAGCTCCATGCGGCACTGGCGCAGTGAGGCGTAACGGCTGTTTTCGCGCCGTTCTTCGCGGATCGCCGCCAGGCGTTCCGGATCGATGGTCAGGCCGAATAATTTATGCTGAAACGGTTTCAGCGAGGCCGGCAGGTGCAAATTGTCCATATCGTCGGCGATAAACGGATAGTTGGCGGCGCGGATGCCGAACTGCATCGCCAGATAAAGGCTGGTGGGGGTTTTGCCGCAGCGCGACACGCCGAGCAGGATCACCTGCGCCTGATCGAGATTGCGCAGCGAAATGCCGTCGTCATGCGCCAGGGTATAGTCGATGGCGGCAATGCGCGCGTCGTACTTGCCGAGGTTGCTGGCGGTCAGACCGTGGGTGCGGTTCGGCACCGGCGTTGGCTCCACGTCCAGCTCACCCTGCAGCGGGCCGACCAGCGCCTGCACGATATCCTGACAGAAGCCTTGGCTTTGCACGATCACATCGCGCACTTCCGGCGAGATGATGGAGTAAAACACCAGCGGCCGCACACCGGTTTCATTATAGATATCATCGATTTGTTGGCGAACTGCGCGTGCGCGCGCCTCGGTTTCGACAAACGGCAAGGTGTAAGTGGTCGCCGTGACCGGGAACTGCGACAGCACCGCGTGCCCCAGCACTTCGGCGGTGATCGCCGTACCATCCGAAATATAAAAAACGCTTCTTTCCACCCGAGGCTCCTTACCTGAAAACGGTGTTCCTGCTGTCATCACTGCCAATATCATGAGCCGCAGACGATCCGCGGGTAAAGGGGCGAGGGAAAAAATTGTGACGGCGGGGCGGTAAAGCGTCTTGCGGCGGCGCGCGAAAAAAAAGCGCGCGTTGGCGGCGATAGAAATCGCGGCGCAGCGACGCTTTTCGAGCCGAAACGTAAATTTGCCGCTATTTTCACCAAAAACGATAGCGTTTGCGTGGTCATTAAAACAGAATTTTAAAAAGAGCGTAATTTGTTGAGAACTAAGCTTTTCGTGCGATTGGGAACGGTTCCCAGGCAAATCAGCCGGTTAGGACATTCTCTTAAAAACCACTTTCTTCAGTGGGTTGATCGATTCACCTTTCCATTTTCCCCGGATCAGTGTGCTAGTCTGATTCGGCTCCGTGTTAGCGGCGCCGTAAAGCAAGCGAATTAAATCCGTCTTTACCCTACTGATAGCAATAAGGATTGTCTCGATGTCCAACAATGGCCCAGACTTGCGTAATGTGCTTTGGTACAACCAGCTTGGCATGCACGACGTTGACCGTGTCGGCGGCAAAAATGCCTCCCTCGGTGAAATGATCACCAATCTTTCCGATTTGGGCGTGGCCGTGCCTAACGGTTTTGCCACCACCGCACAGGCGTTTAACGATTTCCTCGAACAAAGCGGTGTTAACCAGCGCATCTATCAGCTACTGGATCAGACCGACGTTGACGACGTTGCCCAACTGGCCAAGGCCGGCGCCCAGATCCGCCAATGGGTGATCGACACGCCGTTCCACGCCGAGTTCGAGCGTGAAATTCATCAGGCTTACCAACAGCTCGCCGACGGCGAACCGGAAGCTTCCTTTGCGGTGCGCTCCTCCGCCACGGCGGAAGACATGCCGGACGCCTCCTTCGCCGGCCAGCAGGAAACCTTCCTCAACGTGCAGGGCATCGACGCCGTAATGGTGGCGATCAAGCACGTGTTCGCGTCACTGTTCAACGACCGCGCCATCTCTTATCGCGTGCACCAGGGCTACGATCACCGCGGCGTGGCGCTGTCGGCCGGTGTACAGCGCATGGTGCGCTCGGATCTGGCCTCCTCGGGCGTCATGTTTACTATCGACACCGAGTCCGGCTTTGATCAGGTGGTATTCATCACCTCCGCTTTCGGCTTGGGTGAAATGGTGGTGCAGGGCGCGGTGAACCCGGATGAGTTCTACGTGCACAAACCGACGCTGCAAAACGGCAAGCCGGCGATCGTGCGCCGCAACCTGGGTTCGAAAAAGATCCGCATGGTATACGCGCCGTCGCAGGATCACGGCAAGCAGGTGCGCATTGAAGACGTGCCGGAAGCGCAGCGCAGCCGTTTCTCGTTGACGGATGACGAAGTGCAGGCGTTGGCGCAGCAGGCGATCCTGATCGAAAAACATTACGGCCGCCCGATGGATATCGAGTGGGCGAAAGACGGCCATACCGGCAAGCTGCTGATCGTGCAGGCGCGCCCGGAGACCGTACGCTCCAACGAACAAACCATGGAGCGCTACCAGCTGAACGGCACCAGTCCGGTGTTGGTGGAAGGCCGCGCCATCGGTCACCGCATCGGCGCCGGTCCGGTGAAAGTGATCCACGACATCAGCGAAATGGATCGCATCCAGCCGGGCGACGTGCTGGTCACCGACATGACCGACCCAGACTGGGAACCGATCATGAAGAAAGCCGCCGCGATCGTCACCAACCGCGGCGGGCGCACCTGTCACGCGGCGATCATCGCCCGTGAGCTGGGCATCCCGGCGGTGGTGGGCTGCGGCCACGCCACCGACGTGCTGAAAGACGGCCAGAAAGTCACCGTATCCTGTGCGGAAGGCGACACCGGCTTCGTTTACAGCGACATGCTGGATTTCAGCGTGCAGAGCTCCGAAGTGACCGAGCTGCCGGATCTGCCGCTGAAGATCATGATGAACGTCGGCAACCCGGATCGCGCTTTCGACTTTGCGCGTTTGCCGAATGAAGGCGTGGGCCTGGCGCGGCTGGAATTTATCATCAACCGCATGATTGGCGTGCACCCGCGCGCGCTGCTGGAGTTCGATCAGCAGACGCCGGCGCTGCAAAACGAAATTCGCGCGTTGATGCAGGGTTACGACCACCCGGTCGAGTTCTACGTTGGCCGCCTGACAGAAGGGATCGCGACGCTGGGCGCCGCCTTCTGGCCGAAGCGTGTGATCGTGCGGCTGTCCGACTTCAAATCCAACGAGTACGCCAACCTGGTGGGCGGCGATAAGTATGAACCGCACGAAGAGAACCCGATGCTGGGCTTCCGCGGCGCCGGCCGTTACGTGGCCGACAGCTTCCGCGATTGCTTCGCGCTGGAGTGCGAGGCGGTGAAACGCGTGCGTAACGACATGGGGCTGACCAACGTCGAAATCATGGTGCCGTTCGTGCGCACCGTGGCGCAGGCGGAAGCGGTGGTGGCCGAGTTGGCGCGTCAGGGGCTGAAACGCGGCGAAAACGGGCTGAAAGTGATCATGATGTGCGAGATCCCGTCCAATGCGCTGTTGGCGGATCAGTTCCTCGAGCACTTCGACGGCTTCTCCATCGGCTCCAACGACATGACTCAGCTGGCGCTGGGGCTGGATCGCGATTCCGGCGTGGTGTCGGAACTGTTCGACGAGCGCAACGAGGCGGTGAAAGCGCTGCTGTCGATGGCGATTCAGGCGGCCAAGCGCCACGGCAAATACGTCGGCATCTGCGGCCAGGGTCCGTCTGACCATGAAGACTTCGCTGAGTGGCTGATGGAGCAGGGCATCGACAGCCTGTCGCTCAACCCGGACACTGTGGTGCAGACCTGGATCAATTTGTCGAAAAAGAAATAATGTCTCGGCCTCGCTGAGGCATTAACGTCAGGCCGCAGTTAACGCTGCGGCCTTTTTATTTCTGAATGTAAATAACGGCGCGTAAAATAATCAATTCGACGAAAAAAGAATAAAAAAAAGCCCACCGTAGGAGATGGGCAAAGACTACACACAGCAATTCACATGTATGGCATTACATTGTTCAGAAAGGTTGCTTTAAAATCAGTGATTTGAAGCAATAGATGGCCATAATACTAGATTTTTGAACGCGACTAGTCATTAAGAATCATCCTAATCGATAGCGGCATCACATTTTATTTGCGGTAGTTATCTCTTTTTTCCGTTTGCAACAAACAGGGATTTACATTGCACCTTTCATTCGCCGTACTGAAATCAATATAGGGCGGCATTATATTGGGCGGAGATATTACTCGAATGAGGTAGGAATAATGGCAGGCGTGAAAAGTTCCGCCCGACGATGCGGGCGGAAGGGGGGAATTAGCGTTTTTCCAGATCTTCGATGACTTGCTCCGGTGCGGAGGTCGGCTCCGGCGCTTCATCCATCCAGGCGGTCAACAGGCGATAAGATACCGCCAACACCACCGGGCCGATGAACAGGCCAATCATGCCGAAGGCCAGCAAACCGCCGATAACGCCGGACAGGATCAGCAGCAGCGGCAGGTCTGCGCCCATGCGGATCAGCACCGGGCGCAGCACGTTATCCAGCGTGGCCACCACGCAGCTCCAGACCAGCAGCACGGTGCCCCAGGTGGTGTCGCCGTGCCAGTACAGCCAGATGATGGCCGGCACCAGCACCAACAGCGGCCCCAATTGCGCCACGCAGCAGATAAAGATCAGCATCGTCAGCAGAGTGGCGGCAGGAATGCCGCTTACCGCCAGACCGATGCCGCCCAGCACCGACTGCACCAACGCCGTCACCACCACGCCCAGCGCGACGGCGCGGATCGCCTGGCCGCCCAGCAGCACCGCCGCATCGCCGCGTTTGGAACCGAGGCGCACCGCAAAGTGACGGATACCCAGCGCCACCTGCTCGCCGCGCGCATACAACAAGGCGCTGAACAGCAGCATCAGCGCGCAGTGCAGCAGCAGACGACCGATATGCGCCGCCTGCGCCACGAACCAGGTGGCGGTTTGGCCGAAGTACGGCTGCACCTTCGCCAGCAGCGCAGCGCCGCCGGCGTTAACCAATGTGTGGTAGCTGGTATAGAGCCTGTCGCCGATCATCGGCACGGACTGCAGCCAGGCGAGATCGGGAATGTGCAGCTTGCCGGGCGAACTGGCCCAGGCGATCAGCGGTGCGCTGTTATCCACCACGCTGCTGATCAGCAGGGAAATAGGCAGAATGAACAGCAGGATCAGCAGCAGGGTCATGACCAACACCGCCAGCGAGCGGCGGCCCCACAGCAGCTTTTGCAGTTTGAGCAGCAACGGCCAGGTGGCGATCACCACCATGCCCGCCCAGGCGAAGCCGAGAATAAACGGTTGGATCACCCAAAAACAGGCAACGATCATGATGGCGATAAACAGCACGCCGAAAATAATTCGCGGTAAGTCGTAACGCGATTGCGGGAGTGGCATCAGTGGGTTCTCATCCTGGTCAATTAAATCCCTGGCACCGGCGAATCGGGGTGCCTGTCGGTCGGTTTATCACCGCCGGGCGGCCGCCTGTGGCGGCGCTCGCAGGGCGGTAATAATGTGAATGCCTTCACTAAACGAGTATGTTAGTTTTTAGTGTCACTAAAAAATAGGGTGGGTCTGAATTAAAGGCCCGATTCAGCGTACATCAGCGCATAAAAAATAGACGGACAGGGTCAAAAAAGCGAATGATCCCACAGATTTCTCAGGCGCCCGGCCTCGTTCAACGGGTGCTCGACTTTTTGGAAGCACTGAAGCAAAACGGATTTAACGGCGATACCGCCACCAGCTATGCCGACCGGCTGACGATGGCCACCGACAACAGTATCTATCAGCTGCTGCCCGATGCGGTGGTGTTCCCCCGTTCCACCGCCGATGTGGCGCTGATCGCCCGTCTGGCCGGAGAAGAGCGCTTCAATACGCTGACCTTCAGCCCGCGCGGCGGCGGCACCGGCACCAACGGCCAGTCGCTCAATACCGGCATCGTGGTCGATATGTCGCGCCACATGAACCGCATTCTGGAGATCAACGTCGAACAAGGCTGGGTGAAAGTCGAAGCCGGCGTGATCAAGGATCAGCTGAATCAATACCTGCGGCCGTTCGGCTACTTCTTCTCGCCGGAACTGTCCACCAGCAACCGCGCCACGCTGGGGGGCATGATCAACACCGATGCTTCCGGCCAGGGCTCGCTGGTGTACGGCAAAACCTCCGATCACGTGTTGGGCCTGCGGGCGGTGCTGCTGGGCGGCGAGATGATCGATACCCGCGCCATGCCGACAGCGCTGGCGGAAACGATTGCTCAGGAAGAGACCGCCGAAGGGCGCATCTACCGCACGGTGCTCAACCGCTGCCGCGAGCAGCGCGCGCTGATCCTGGAGAAATTCCCCAAGCTCAACCGCTTCCTCACCGGTTACGATCTGCGCCACGTGCTGAGCGACGATCTGCAAACCTTCGATTTGACGCGCATCCTGACCGGCGCCGAGGGCACGCTGGCGTTTATCACCGAGGCGCGGCTGGACATCACGCCGCTGCCGAAAGTGCGCCGCCTGGTCAACGTGAAGTACGACTCCTTTGACTCTGCGCTGCGCAATGCGCCCTTTATGGTCGAGGCCAAGGCGCTGTCGGTGGAAACCATCGATTCCAAGGTGCTGAACCTGGCGCGTGAAGACATTGTTTGGCACTCGGTGAACGAACTGATCGCCGACGTGCCGGATAAAGAGATGCTCGGGCTGAACATCGTCGAGTTCGCCGGCGACGATCGGGCGCTGATCGACGGCCAGATGGAAGCCCTGTGCCAACGGCTGGACGAATTGATCGCGCAGCGGCAGGGCGGCGTGATCGGCTACCAGATCTGCGGCGATCTGGCTGGCATCGAGCGCATTTACAACATGCGCAAGAAGGCGGTCGGGCTGCTGGGCAACGCCAAAGGGCGCGCCAAGCCGATTCCGTTCGCCGAGGACACCTGTGTGCCGCCGCAACATCTGGCGGACTATATCGTCGAATTTCGGCAACTGCTCGATGACCACAATCTGAGCTATGGCATGTTTGGTCACGTTGACGCCGGGGTGCTGCACGTGCGCCCGGCGCTTGACATGTGCGACCCGCAGCAGGAAGTGCTGATGAAGCAGATCTCCGATCGGGTGGTGGCGCTGACCGCCAAATACGGCGGCCTGCTGTGGGGAGAGCACGGCAAGGGGTTCCGCGCGGAATACAGCCCTGAATTCTTCGGGGAAACGCTGTATGAAGAGCTGCGCCGCATCAAGGCGGCGTTCGATCCGGATAATCGCCTGAACCCAGGCAAGATCTGTTCGCCGCTGGCGGTCGATGCGCCGATGATGCAGGTGGACGCGGTCAAACGCGGCACCTTCGATCGCCAGATCCCGGTCGAGGTGCGCACCTCGTTCCGCGGCGCACTGGAGTGTAACGGCAACGGCCTGTGCTTCAACTTCGACGTGCGCAGCCCGATGTGCCCGTCGATGAAGATCAGCGGCAACCGCATTCATTCGCCGAAAGGGCGGGCGACGCTGGTGCGCGAGTGGCTGCGTCTGTTGGCCGAGCAGGGCGTCGATCCGTTGGCGCTGGAGAAACAGCTGCCGCAGCAGCGCCTCAGCTTGCGCGGTCTAATCGAGAAAACCCGCAACAGCTGGCATGCCGGCAAGGGCGAGTACGACTTTTCGCACGAAGTGAAAGAGGCGATGTCTGGCTGTCTGGCCTGCAAGGCCTGCTCCACCCAGTGCCCGATCAAAATTGACGTGCCGGGGTTCCGTTCGCGCTTCCTGCAGCTCTACCACACCCGCTATCTGCGCCCGGTGAGTGACTACATGGTCGCCGGCGTAGAGAGCTATACCCCATTGATGGCCCGCGCGCCGAAGGTGTTCAACTTCTTCTTCCGCCAGCCGTGGCTGCGAGAGATGAGCCGCAACGCCATCGGCATGGTCGATCTGCCGCTGTTGTCCAGCCCGACGCTGCGTCAGCAGCTGTCCGGCCACCACGCGATCACGCTGACGCTGGAGCAGTTGGAAGGGCTGAGTGCCGAGCAGTGCGCAGAACACGTGTTGATCGTCCAGGATCCGTTCACCAGCTATTACGACGCCAAAGTGGTGGCGGACTTTGTTCGGCTGGTGGAGAAGCTCGGCTATAAACCGGTGCTGCTGCCGTTCTCGCCGAATGGCAAGGCGCAGCATGTGAAAGGTTTCCTGACGCGGTTTGCCCGCACCGCGCGCAAAACCGCCGATTTTCTCAACCGCGTGGCGCAGCTCGGCATGCCGCTGGTGGGCGTCGATCCGGCGCTGGTGCTGTGTTACCGCGACGAATACCGCGAGATCCTCGGCGCCGAGCGCGGCGATTTCCAGGTGCAGCTGGTGCATGAATGGCTGCAGCAGCGGATCGCGGATCGCGCCGAACAGCCGGCGACCGGCGAGCCGTGGTATCTGTTCGGCCACTGCACCGAAACCACCGCGCTGCCGGCCAGCGGCCAACAGTGGGCGGCGATCTTCGCCCGCTTCGGCGCCAAACTGGAGAACGTCAGCGTCGGCTGCTGCGGCATGGCGGGCACTTACGGCCATGAAGCCAAGAACCTGCAAAACTCGCTCGGCATTTATGAGCTATCATGGCATCCGACGCTACAGCGTTTGCCGCGGCAGCGCTGCCTGGCGACCGGCTATTCCTGCCGCAGCCAGGTGAAACGCATCGAGGGCAATGGCGTGCGCCACCCATTACAGGCACTTCTGGAGATGATTGAGTGAAATTGTGGAAACGTGAAACGTCGCTGGAGCAGCTGAACCGCGCCGGTGACGGCTGCATGGTCAGCCATGTGGGCATCGAGTTTACCCAGCTGGGCGAGGATTTCCTCGAGGCCACCATGCCGGTCGATGGCCGCACCCGGCAGCCGTTCGGGCTGTTGCACGGCGGGGCATCGGTGGTGCTGGCGGAATCGATGGGATCGATGGCCGGTTACCTGTGCAGTGAGGGCGAGCAGAAAGTGGTGGGGCTGGAGATCAACGCCAACCACCTGCGCGCGGTGTTCGATGGCCAGGTGCGCGGGGTGTGCCGCGCGCTGCACGTTGGCCGCCGTCATCAAGTATGGCAAATCGAGATCTTCGACGCGCGCGATCGGCTGTGCTGCACTTCGCGTCTGACCACGGCGGTCATCGACTGATCCCCGCCGGTTTCCGCAGGCGCTCGGCCTGCGGAGCCTTTCGCTTTACAGTTGAAACGGCACGCGTTTGACGAAGTCCTTCTGAAACGCGTTCGCCTTCTCCCAGGTGCCTTCCATTGCGTATTTTTGGCAGATCAGCGTCAGCGTATGGCGCGCGAAGTGGTAACTTTGCACCCGAAACAGCTGGCAACGCTGCGGATTGTTGATCTCGACGATCAGCCGGTTGTGCAGCTTGCTGAGCGCGTGCAGGTAGCTGTCGTCGTCGCCGTTCTCCAGACACAGATTGGCCATGGTAAGGCTGACGCTGTTGTACCGCTTCAGGTGGTCGATATTGCATTCCGGGCGCCGTAGCGCCGCTTCGGCCATGTAAAAGTCCACCGTGGCGTCGCGCACGCTGAATTTGTAGTCATCAATCTTGCCCAGCAACCATGCGTTGATCGAAAGAGTCATTGGCTTCGCGCTCAAATTACAATTGAATGATAATCATTATCATATAAACTGCCGCGTTGCCGATCAATCCCCGGCGTGGCGTTTTTTCATTGCGTGAGGTGTAAAAGGCTGCCGATGACCCAACTTGAGCCTGAGCGACTAAACTTTAACCTGAGGGGGCGCGCTTGCGCTGCGCCACGAAATGCCGATAAACGCACATTTACGACAGACAGAATGCAGAAATAGGTATTTTCTATGAATGTTTAGATCGGCAATGCACCGCGGCGCTGTAACGCTGACGGGCCACCGGGGAGTGCGGTACGGTGATGCAGGATAAAGAACAAATTCATAGGGATAGCATGTACACCTTGCCGCCAGACGCCGCAAGCCGCCACGGATGTCCCGCTGGCTTGCCGCACGCCGCAGCGAAAAACCGCGCTCGCGGCGGATACCCCCGCAAAACAAACGGTTGAAGTGATAATCGTTATCACTAACATATAAGCAACCCAGATTGGCTGTGGCCAAACACGAGTGTGAGGTAGACCCTATGCAAACGGAAAATGTCGGCACTTTTTCTCTGGATGAAAATGTCTGGCAAGGCATTTCGCTCAGCGACAGCGCCGTACGACAAATAACCAAACTGATGCAGCAGGATCCGCAGGTGAAAGGGCTGCAGCTAGGGGTGAAACAATCCGGCTGCGCCGGCTTTGCCTATGTGCTGGATCTGACCCGCGAACCCGCCGATGACGATCTGCTGTTTGAGCGCGACGGCGCCAAACTCTACGTGCCGCTGAAGGCCATGCCGTTCATCGATGGCACCACGGTAGATTACGTCCGCGAAGGGCTGAATCAGATATTCAAATTCAACAACCCTAAAGCTCAGCATGCCTGCGGGTGCGGCGAGAGCTTTGGCGTTTGAGCGATGCAATCAACATGACACGAAGCAATGTAGAAATGCCTAATGAAGTGCAGGCTTGGGTCAGCGAAGGTCGCTACAAAGAAGGTTTCTTCACCCAGCTGGCAACCGATGAGTTGGCCAAAGGCATCAACGAAGAGGTGGTGCGCGCCATCTCGGCCAAGCGCAACGAACCCGAGTGGATGCTGGAATTCCGCCTCGAGGCCTACCGCGCCTGGCTGCAGATGGAGGAGCCGCACTGGCTGAAGGCCAATTACGAACGCCTGAACTACCAGGACTACAGTTACTATTCGGCGCCGTCCTGCGGCAGCTGCGACGATGCCTGCGGTTCGCAACCCGGCGCCGAGCAGCAACCGGGCGCGGCGACGGAAAAAGATTACCTGACCAGCGAAGTGGAGCTGGCGTTCAATCAGCTCGGCGTGCCGGTGCGCGAGGGCAGCGAGGTGGCGGTGGACGCCATCTTCGACTCGGTCTCGGTCGCCACCACCTACCGTGAAAAACTGGCGGAGAGCGGGGTGATCTTCTGCTCGTTCGGCGAAGCGATCCAGGAATACCCGGATCTGGTGCGTCAGTACCTGGGGCGCGTAGTGCC
Source organism: Serratia sp. BNK-33-b (assembly GCF_048684565.1). Taxonomy (NCBI): domain Bacteria; kingdom Pseudomonadati; phylum Pseudomonadota; class Gammaproteobacteria; order Enterobacterales; family Yersiniaceae; genus Serratia; species Serratia sp. BNK-33-b. The sequence continues at coordinate 2,638,852 of NZ_JBLQTZ010000001.1, read as the reverse complement.
GTCCAACGATAACTTCTTCGCTGCGCTGAACGCCGCGGTGGCCTCCGACGGCACCTTCGTCTATGTGCCGAAAGGCGTGCGCTGCCCGATGGAGCTGTCGACCTATTTCCGCATCAATGCCGCCAAAACCGGCCAGTTCGAGCGCACCATCCTGATCGCCGACGAAGGCAGCTACGTCAGCTATATCGAAGGCTGTTCCGCCCCGGTGCGCGACAGCTACCAGCTGCATGCGGCGGTGGTGGAAGTGATCCTGCATAAAGACGCCGAAGTGAAATACTCGACGGTGCAAAACTGGTTCTCCGGCGGCGAGAGCAAGGGCGGTATCCTCAACTTCGTCACCAAGCGCGCGCTGTGCGAAGGCGCCGGTTCGAAAATGTCCTGGACCCAGTCGGAAACCGGCTCGGCCATCACCTGGAAATACCCGAGCGTGATTTTGCAGGGCGATAACTCGATCGGCGAATTCTTCTCGGTGGCGCTGACCAGCGGCCATCAGCAGGCGGATACCGGCACCAAGATGATCCACATCGGCAAAAACACCAAGTCGACCATCATCGCCAAAGGCATCTCCGCCGGCCACAGCGAGAACACCTATCGCGGCCTGGTGAAAATCCTGCCGGGGGCGGAAAACGCCCGTAATTTTACCCAGTGCGACTCGATGCTGATCGGGCCGGACAGCGGCGCCCACACGTTCCCTTACGTTGAAGCGCGCAACAACAGCGCGCAGCTGGAGCACGAAGCCACCACCTCGAAGATCGGCGATGACCAGCTGTTCTACTGCCTGCAGCGCGGCATCAGCGAGGATGACGCCATTTCGATGATCGTCAACGGTTTCTGCAAGGACGTTTTCTCCGAGCTGCCGCTGGAGTTCGCCGTCGAGGCGCAAAAACTTCTGGCCATCAGCCTGGAACACAGCGTGGGTTAATCGCCGCATTTTTAGCGCCGTCGGCGCTATCTGAGGACACAGCATGTTAAGCATCAAGAATTTGAAAGTCAGCGTGGAAGGCAACGAGATCCTCAAGGGATTGGATCTGGAGATCAAACCGGGCGAAGTGCACGCCATCATGGGGCCGAACGGCTCGGGCAAGAGCACGCTGTCCGCCACGTTGGCCGGGCGTGAAGAATATGAAGTGACCGAAGGGGAAGTCACCTTCAAAGGCAAGGATCTGCTGGAGCTGGATCCGGAAGATCGCGCGGGCGAGGGCGTGTTTCTGGCCTTCCAGTACCCGGTGGAGATCCCCGGCGTCAGCAACCACTTCTTCCTGCAGACATCGGTCAACGCGGTGCGCAAATACCGCGAACAGGAGCCACTGGATCGCTTTGACTTCGCCGATTTCATCGAAGAGAAAATCGCGCTGCTGGACATGCCGGCCGATCTGTTGACCCGTTCGGTCAACGTCGGCTTCTCCGGCGGCGAGAAAAAACGCAACGACATTCTGCAGATGGCGGCGCTGGAACCGGATCTGTGCATTCTCGATGAAACCGACTCCGGCCTGGACATCGATGCGCTCAAGATCGTCGCCAACGGCGTCAACTCGCTGCGGGACGGCAAGCGCGCCTTTATCATCGTCACCCACTACCAGCGCATTCTGGACTATATCCAGCCGGATTACGTACACGTACTGTCGCAGGGGCGCATCGTCAAATCCGGTGATTTCTCGCTGGTGAAACAGTTGGAGGAGCAGGGCTATGGCTGGCTTACCGACCAACAGTAATTCAAACGCGCTGCAGCAGCTGTATCGCCTGTTCGAAGGCCGCGGCGGCGAGCGTTCGCCGCATGCGCTGGCGCACTGGCAGCAGGCGCTGCGCCTCGGCTGGCCGACGCGCAAGCATGAAAACTGGAAATACACGCCGCTGGAGAGCCTGCTGGAGCAGCAATTCCTCGAACCGCAGCCCGCCCCGGTGAGCGCAGAGCAGCTCGATGTGCTGGCGCTCGGCATCGATGCCTGTCGGCTGGTGTTTATCGACGGCCGCTACAGCGCCGCGCTGAGCGATGGCGACTTGGGCGATTACCAGTTCGAGTTGACCGCTTATGGCACGCCTCAGGCGTTGCCGGAGCCGATCCAGCCAGAGATTTTTCTGCACCTGACCGAAAGCCTGGCGCAGGAAACCAGCCTGATTCGCTTGCCGGCCGGCAAGATCCCTGCACGCCCGCTGTATCTGCTGCACATCAGCAGCGGACGCGGCGCAGCCGGGGAAGTGAACACCGTGCATCACCGCCATCATCTGGAGATCGGGCGCGGGGCTGAGGCGGAAGTGATCGAACACTACGTCAGCCTGGGCGAGGCCGCACACTTCACCGGCGCGCGCCTGACCGCCAATGTGGCGGACAACGCCGGGCTGTTGCACTGCAAGCTGGCGTTTGAGAGCCAGCCAAGCTACCACTTTGCCCACAACGATCTGGTTATCGGCCGCGACGCGCGGGTGAAAAGCGACAGCTTCCTGCTGGGCGCCGGCCTGACGCGGCACAACACCAGCGCGCAGTTGAACGGCGAAGGCGCGAATCTGGTGATCAACAGCCTGGTGCTGCCGGTGGGCAAAGAGATTTGCGACACCCGCACCTATCTGGAGCACAACAAGGGCTATTGCGAAAGCCGGCAGCTGCATAAAACCGTGGTCAGCGATCGCGGCAAGGCGGTGTTCAACGGCATGATCAAAGTGGCCAAGCACGCGATCAAAACCGACGGCCAGATGACCAACCATAACCTGCTGTTGGGCAAGGTGGCAGAAGTGGATACCAAGCCGCAGCTGGAGATCTACGCAGACGACGTCAAGTGCAGCCACGGCGCCACCGTGGGGCGCATCGATGAAGAGCAGCTGTTCTATCTGCAGTCGCGTGGCATCGACAAGCACGCGGCGCAGCAGATGATCATCTTCGCCTTCGCCGCCGAGCTGACCGAAGGCATCGCCAACGACACCATCCGGGAACGGGTGCTGGCTCGCATCGCCCAGCGCCTGCCGGGGGAGGCTGCATGAGTTATCCGATTGAACGCGTACGCGGCGATTTCCCGCTGTTGGCGCGTGAGGTGAACGGCCAACCGCTGGCCTATCTCGACAGCGCCGCCAGCGCGCAGAAACCGCAGGCGGTGATCGACCGTGAGCTGGGGTTCTACCGCCACGGTTATGCGGCGGTGCATCGCGGTATCCACACCCTGAGCGCCGAGGCGACTCAGCAGATGGAAGCGGTGCGGGAACAGGCGGCGCGCTTTATCAATGCCGCCTCGGCGGAAGAGATGGTGTTCGTCAAGGGCACCACCGAAGGCATCAACCTGGTGGCCAACAGCTTTGGCCGCCACCTGCTGCAGCCGGGCGATGCGATTCTCATCACCGAGATGGAGCACCACGCCAACATCGTGCCGTGGCAGATGCTGGCGCAAGAGCGTGGGTTGCAGCTGCGGGTGTGGCCGCTGCAGCCGGACGGCACGCTGGATCTGGCGCGGTTGCCGGAACTGGTCGACGCGTCCTGCAAACTGCTGGCGCTGACCGAGGTCTCCAACGTGCTGGGCACCGTCAACCCGGTGCGCGACATCATCGCCCGCGCCAGAACCCTGGCGCCGGATCTGACGGTGCTGGTGGACGGCGCGCAGGCGGTGATGCACCAGCGCGTCGATGTCCAGGCGCTGGACTGCGATTTCTACGTGTTTTCCGGCCATAAGCTGTATGGCCCTTCCGGCATCGGTATGCTGTATGGCCGCCAGGCGTTGTTGCAGCAGATGCCGCCGTGGGAAGGGGGCGGCTCGATGATCCGGCAGGTCAGCCTGACGGCGGGCACCACCTTCGCCGATCCGCCGTGGCGCTTCGAGGCCGGTTCGCCGAACACCGCCGGCATCATGGGGCTGGGCGCGGCGTTTGATTACGTCGAAGCTTTGAGCCTGAATGCGATCCACGATTATGAACAGTCGCTGATGCATTACGCGCTCGAGGCGCTCAAGCAGGTGCCGACGCTGAAAATCTATGGTCCGGCGCATCGCGCCGGGGTGATCGCCTTCAATCTGGGAGAGCACCACGCCTATGACGTCGGCAGCTTCCTCGATCAGTACGGTATCGCCATTCGCACCGGCCATCACTGCGCGATGCCGCTGATGGCGTTTTATCAGGTGCCGAGCATGTGCCGTGCTTCGCTGGCGTTATATAATACCCGCGAAGAGGTGGACCGGCTGGTGGCCGGGCTGCAACGCATTCATCAGCTATTAGGTTAGGCCGGGGCGCGTCCCCGGCGTACAAAAGGATCCCCATGGCGAATTTGCCGGACAAAGATAAATTGGTGCGTAATTTCTCCCGCTGTCTGAACTGGGAGGAGAAATACCTGTACGTGATTGAACTCGGCGCCAAATTGCCGCCGCTGGACGAGGCCGAGCGGCAGGCCGGCAACCTGATCTCCGGCTGTCAGAGCCAGGTGTGGATCGTGATGCGCCGCGATGAGCAGGGGCAGGTCGAGTTTCACGGCGACAGCGACGCGGCGATCGTCAAAGGGCTGCTGGCGGTGGTGTTCATTCTTTATCGTCAATTGACGCCGCAGCAGATCGTCGATCTCGATGTGCGGCCGTTTTTCACCGAGCTGGCGCTCAGCCAACATCTGACGCCTTCGCGCTCACAGGGGCTGGAGGCGATGATCCGCGCCATTCGCAGTAAAGCGGCGCAGCTGGCCTGACCTATAACGCCCTCATCCTCAAGACTCATTGATATCTTCGCTTTGTCAATGAGTCTTTACAATTCACGGTTTTCCCCCGAACAACGCGCCCAATTCAGTGATATTTCAGCAGCTTATCTGTTGACGTTTCGTTGACAATCAATGACGGCGATTACGTTATAACGTGTTGATTTTTAGAGGACTTATTGCCTTTGATACCAGCGTTGCTAGTATTAATCAGGTATTGTCTGATTTACCCACCACCAGGCGCTCGTTAGCCTTGTGGGCGAACCGTCATAAAAAATATAGGGATGATAATGAAACGTGCGTTGAGTTTAATGGGCATGGTCTTCGCCACCGTATTGGCCGGCACGCAGGCCGCCAGTGCGACCGAGTACCCGCTGCCGCCGCCGGACAGCCGTCTGATCGGCGAAAACACCACTTATACCGTGCCAAACGACGGCCGCCCGCTGGAAGCCATCGCCGCTGACTACAAGATCGGTCTGCTGGGCATGCTGGAAGCCAACCCTGGCACTGACCCGTTCCTGCCCAAGCCGGGTACGGTGCTGACCATTCCGACCCAAATGCTGCTGCCTGACACCAAGCGTGAAGGGATCATCGTCAACCTGGCCGAGCTGCGCCTTTATTACTACCCGAAAGGCGAGAACAAAGTGATCGTCTATCCGATCGGCATCGGCCAGACCGGGATGCACACGCCGCTGGAGGTGACCTCCATCAGCCAGAAGATCCCTAATCCGACCTGGACGCCCACCGCCAACATCCGCAAGCGCTATCAATCCCAGGGCGTGACGTTGCCTGCGGTGGTGCCGGCCGGCCCTGAAAACCCGATGGGGCTGTTCGCCCTGCGTCTGGCGATGGGGCGCGGTGAATACCTGATCCACGGCACCAACGCCAACTTCGGTATCGGCATGCGCGTCAGCTCCGGCTGCATTCGTCTGCGTCCGACGGACATCGAGGCGCTGTTCAACATGGTGCCGCGCGGCACGCGGGTGCAAGTGATCAACGATCCGGTGAAGATTTCCGTCGAGCCGGACGGCAAACGCTATGTGGAAGTGCACCAGCCGCTGTCGCGGGTAGAAAGTGATGATCCGCAGACCATGCCGATCGCGTTGTCTAAAGCGGAGAAAGCCTTTGCGGCCGATGGGCAAACCGATCGCGCCGTATTCGATAGCGCGGTTGTACGCCGTTCTGGCATGCCGGTGCTGGTCAACGTAGGGGATAGCCCGTCGGCGGTGAGTTTGACGCCTGCAGCGGCTCCTGCGGCGAATAAGAGCCCATTCAAGGCAGCGCCAATCAGTTCGGTGAACTAAGTTTGCAGGATTGAGCGGTCGAAGAGGGGTTCAGCGTGCTGAACCTCTTTTTTTGCCTGCCGTGCAGGCAACATCCAGTGCTGACGGACAGACAAAAAAAAACGGCGCACAATGTGCGCCGTTTTCAATAACCAAAGCTATCTTACTTTTTGTAAGCGTGAGCTTGGTTGTCCAGACGCTGGTTAGCGCGTGCTGCGTCGTCTTTAGCAGCTTGAACGTCAGAACGCATTGCGTTCACGTCGTTGCTCAGCTGATCAACTTTAGCGTTCAGAGTCTGAACGTCAGAAGACAGTTGATCGATTTTAGCGTTGCTAGAGCAGCCAGCCAGCAGAGTGGAACCCAGGATTACCGCGCCCAGTACCAGTTTAGTACGATTCATTATAACACCCTCTAGATTGAGTTAATCTCCATGTAGCGTTACAAGTATTACACAAACTTTTTTCGAAAGAGAATAATTTTTTAGTGTTGAGGTGCTTTATTTTGATCGTTCGCTCAAACTTGCATCTGGTTTTACAAATTAGTTAAAAAAACGAGGGAAAACAGCCGGCTTCCATGGGACTACTCCGATTCTTTATTAGCTAAATAATGAGCGGATCGCGGTTGCGTTTTGAGAAAAATAGTTTACTGCTGATAAAAAAAACGCCGCAAAGCGGCGTTTTGATCAAGACAATTATGTCACGTTTTATATTACAGCACGTGTACCGAGGCCGTGTTGGTGGTGCCGCTTGGCACCAGCGCGCCGGAAACCATCACCACGACGTCGCCTTTCTGCGCCAGGCCGCTGGCTAGGGCGGCTTCTTTACCGATGCGGTAGAAGTCGTCGGTAGAGGCGATTTCCTTGACCATCTGCGGAATGACGCCTTTGCTCAGCACCAGCTGATGCGCGGTAGTTTCATTGGTGGTCAGCGCCAGGATCACCGCGTTCGGGAAGTATTTACGCACGGATTTCGCCGATTTGCCGCCGCTGGTGGCGACCACGATCAGCGGCGCGTCCAGTTTCTCGGCGGTTTCAACCGCGCCGCGGCACACCGCTTCGGTGATGCGCAGCTTGCGGCGATCGTTCAGGGAGTCGATGCGGCTAGGCATCACGCGATCGGTGCGCTCGCAGATGGTCGCCATGATGTTGACCGCTTCCAGCGGGTATTTGCCCTTGGCGCTCTCGCCGGACAGCATGACGGCATCGGTGCCGTCCAGGATGGCGTTGGCGACGTCGCCGGCTTCCGCGCGGGTAGGGCGCGGGTTTTTGATCATGGAATCGAGCATCTGGGTGGCGGTGATGACCACTTTACGCGCGCGGTTGCATTTCTCGATCATCATCTTCTGGGCGAAGATCACTTCTTCTACCGGGATCTCGACGCCCAGATCGCCACGGGCAACCATGATGCCATCGGACGCTTCGAGGATTTCGTCGAAGTTGTTCAGGCCTTCCTGGTTTTCGATCTTGGAGATGATCTGGATCTGCTCGCCGCCGTGGGCTTTCAGGTGCTCGCGGATCTCCAGCACATCGGAGCGTTTGCGGATGAAGGATGCCGCCACGAAGTCGACGCCTTGCTCGCAGCCGAAGATCAGGTCGCGTTTGTCTTTTTCGGCCAGCGCAGGCAGCTGGATGGACACGCCCGGCAGGTTGACGCCCTTGTTCTCGCCCAGGTCGCCGTTGTTCAGCACCTTGCAAATGACTTCGTTCTCGGTCACGTTGGTGACTTCCATGCCGATCAGGCCGTCGTCAACCAGCACGGTGTTGCCGATCTTCAGGTCGGCGGCGAAGCCGGCGTAGGTGACCGCTACGCGATCGCTGTTGCCGATCACGCTCTGGTCGGTGGTGAAGGTGAAGGTTTGGCCGGCGACCAGCGAGGCGTCTTTACCGCCTTCCAGTTTCATGGTGCGAATTTCCGGGCCTTTGGTATCCAGCAGGATGCCGGCGTTGATACCGGTTTTCGCCATCACGGCGCGCATGTTCTTGATGCGGTTGCCGTGCTCTTCATAGTCGCCGTGAGAGAAGTTGAGACGCATCACGTTCATGCCCGCATTGAGCAGGTTGGTCAGCATTTCTTCCGATTCGGTTTTTGGACCGATGGTACAAACAATTTTGGTCTTTTTCATGGCGGAGTTTTCTACAAGTTGTGATGGATAAAAAAACGAATTTGACCGGCGTTGTTTACGCCGATAGGGAATTTGAGCCGTGCCTGGTGGTGAAAAACATAGTTAAGGATAGGTGACGACAGTTGAAGTGGGGCGGAAAAATTCAGCCCGCGCGGGGGCGCGGAGATGCTGCGCAACGGGGTGAGATCACATCGTGTTGTTATTGCGTTTTCGCAGATCAAGGGCTGAAACCATTCAACTGATAGACGTTGCGCATTATAAAGGCTAAGCGGCGGGAAACAAAATAAAAAACCGCGGCGGTGTGGCGGATATGTCAAAACGGGGGCAAATGTGGCGCAAATGCAACGCGTTGCGCACCGCTTGTTGCGCAAATAACCTTGCTGTAAATATGGCTTAGCGCGTTTGCGGGATTTCCAGCAGCACGCCAGCGCTCAGGCAGAAGCAGCCGCTAGCGACGTTGGCCGGCAGGGTTAGGCTCCCGCCGGCACGTACTATCCGGGTGTCGCCGCCGAGGGTGAACTCGAATTCGCCGGATATCACCCGGGTTTGCCGCGCGTGCGCGGGCTTTTGCAGTTGGCCGAAGGCGCCGGCCTCGAAACGCACTTCCGCCGCCGGCGAACCGTCGCTCATCACGCCTTCACGGCGGGCAAGGCCATTGTCGAGCGGTAAAAAGGCGGTTTTGGCGGTGAAGGTGGTCATGTGGCGTTCCTGATGGCTGATGGCGGTAGTTCGGCGCAATCGACATGAAAAATCGAACGGTCGGACAGAGACGAAACAACGGGAAGTATAACGCGATAGGGGAAGAGATGAATCAGCAATATGGTGCGTCCGAGTGGACTCGAACCACCGACCCCCACCATGTCAAGGTGGTGCTCTAACCAACTGAGCTACGGACGCACTGCGCTGCTTCTGAAATTTGGTGCGTCCGAGTGGACTCGAACCACCGACCCCCACCATGTCAAGGTGGTGCTCTAACCAACTGAGCTACGGACGCACTGTACTGCTTCTGGAATTTGGTGCGTCCGAGTGGACTCGAACCACCGACCCCCACCATGTCAAGGTGGTGCTCTAACCAACTGAGCTACGGACGCATCTTTTCCTGTCTGTCATGGCTGACAGCGGGGACGAATATTAACGAGCTACCTGCGTGCTGGCAAGGGGAAAAGCGCAATTTTATTCGGTATTTCACGCGATTGCTGAGGTTGTGCGCAGTCCGGCGTTTTTTTCCGCAAACCGCGACCCGGCCGGGGAGGAAACCGGCCGGGCGCGGGTTCAGCGCGTGGATCGCTGCAGAATGACGGCGGTCGGCTGTTTCTGCAGCCAGCGCATGCGCAGCGCCATCATGATGGCGGCGAAGGTCAGGCCGATGATAAAGCCGATCCAGAAACCGCTTGGCCCCATCGCCGGCACCAGCGCATCGGTTAACGCCAGCAGATAGCCGCTCGGCAGGCCCAACACCCAATAAGCGATAAAGGTGATGAAGAAGATCGCGCGGGTATCTTTATAACCGCGCAGCACGCCGCTGCCGATCACCTGGACCGAATCCGAGATCTGGTACAGCGCCGCCAGCAGCATCAACTGCGAGGCCATCGCCACCACCGCCGGGCTGTCGTTGTACAGCAGGGCGATCGGTTCGCGGAAAGTGGCGGTAAACAGCGCGGTGCAAACGGCCATGGTGATACCGACGCCGATGGCGGAGTAAGCGGCGACGCGCGCGCCTTCGACCGAACCTTCCCCCAGACGATAACCGACGCGGATGGTGGCGCCGACGCCCAGCGACAGCGGCAACACGAACATCAGCGCGCTGAAGTTAAGCGCGATCTGGTGGCCGGCGACCGCGACGATCCCCAGCGGTGAAACCAGCAGCGCCACCACCGCGAACAGGGTGACTTCGAAGAACAGCGCCAGCGCCACCGGCATGCCGATGCCGATCAGGCGCCTTAGCGCCGCCCAGTCCGGGCCGCCGAGATCGCCGGCCTGGCGTTTGATGTCGCGCTGCGACGGCGCGCGCTTCACGTACCAGCGCATCATCAGGAACATGATCCAGTAGACGCTGCCGGTGGCGACGCCGCAGCCGACGCCGCCCAACTCCGGCATGCCGAACTTGCCGTAGATAAAGATGTAGTTGATCGGGATATTCACCAGCAGGCCGAGGAAGCCGATCACCATGCCGGGTTTGGTTTTGGACAGCCCCTCGCACTGGTTGCGCATCACCTGGAAGAACAGGTAACCCGGCGCCCCCCACATGATGGCGTGCAGATAGCCGACGGCTTTATCCGCCAACTGCGGATCGATGTTGTGCATCATGTCGATGACGAACTTGCAGTTATACAGCACGACGATCAGCAGCACAGAGACGCCGAAGGCCAGCCAGAAGCCCTGACGCACCTGATGGGCGATGCGATCGCGACGGCCGGCGCCGTTGAGCTGGGCGATAACCGGGGTCAGCGCCAGCAGCAGGCCGTGGCCGAACAAAATGGCCGGCAACCAGATCGAGGTGCCGACCGCCACCGCCGCCATGTCGGTGGCGCTGTAAGCGCCGGCCATGATGGTATCCACCACGCCCATGGCGGTTTGCGATATTTGCGCGATGATGACTGGGATAGCGAGAGCCAATAAACTACGCGCTTCAATTAAGTACTTCTGCACGCATACACCTTTTCTATTTATATATGTGGGAGGGAGGGCTGCCGCGAGAGGACAACAATTAAAATAGCGGAATTTTGTCAAAAAGATTGTACCTGCTCGGCGCCGTTAAGCAAACGCCGCAGATAAAGAGTTATTAAATGCGCAGCCATTCGTTTTTTGCCGTCGCGGATTTGGTTTTCAGCGCCAACTGGGGCAAACTGCCGGTAGCGTTTTAACCTATTTAGCAAGAAGAGGCACATATGTTCACCGGTATCGTACAAGGCACCGCGCCGTTGGTCGCCATTGATGAGAAACCCAATTTCCGCACCCACGTGATCGAAATGCCTGCCGAGCTGCTGCCGGGGCTGGAGCTGGGCGCGTCGGTGGCGCATAACGGCTGCTGCCTGACCGTCACCGCGGTGGAAGGCAACCGCGTCAGCTTTGATTTGATCAAGGAAACGCTGCGCCTGACCAACCTCGGCGATCTGGCGCTGGGCGACATCGTCAATATCGAGCGCGCGGCGAAATTCAATGATGAAATTGGCGGTCATTTGATGTCCGGCCATATTATCTGCACGGCGGAAGTGGCCAAAATTTATACCTCGGAAAATAACCGCCAGGTATGGCTGCGCATGCCGAATGCGGAATTGATGAAATATGTGCTGCACAAAGGTTTCATCGGCATCGACGGCATTAGCCTGACCATCGGTGAAGTGGTGAATAACCGTTTCTGCGTGCACCTGATCCCGGAAACGCTGGATCGCACCACGCTGGGTAAGAAACGCCTCGGCGACAAGGTGAACATCGAGATCGATCCGCAAACGCAGGCGGTGGTGGACACCGTCGAGCGCGTGCTGGCCAATCGGGAAGCGACGTTGGCCGCGGCGATGGCGCCGGCGCACAAAGACTGACAGCGATTCTGGCGTGACCGCCGGCATCGAATCATAAGCAGAGAGGAGAAACGCGTGAAGTTTTATGGGAAAACGTTGTTGTTAACCGCGTTGCTGGCGCTGAGCGCCTGCAGCAGTTCGCCTGAGCAGGGCGCTGGCGCTCAAATGGCCGATGCGGACGATACCTGTGGCGCATCGCAGTATCAAAACTTCGTCGGCAAACCGATGACCTCGTTGGAAGGCGTGCGGATCGACGCCAAGGTGCGAGCGATTCCGTACAACTCTGCCGTCACCATGGATTTCAACCTGCGCCGCCTGAACTTCCTTGGCGACAGCGACGATAAAATCATCCGCGTTTACTGCGGCTAAGCCGCCTGGTTAGAAAGAGCAAAAAAGCCCCGGCGATGAGGTTGCCGGGGCTTTTTTATTAGGGGAGCGTTCAGCGTGCGACGCGGATGCCGCCTTCCACGCCTTTCGGGCTGAACACCACCTGCCATAGCTGCAGATCGCGCGCCCGGAACGCGCCGGCGCAGGCGTTCAGATAATAGCTGAACATCCGTTCGAAGCGCTCGGAATAGCGCTCGGCGAGCTGCGGCCACGCCTGTTTGAAGCGCTCGAACCAGGCCATCAGCGTGCGATCGTAGTCGGCGCCGATGTTGTGCCAGTCTTCCATCACGAAATGACCTTCGCTGGCCTCGGCGATATGTCTCACGGAGGGCAGGCAGCCGTTCGGGAAGATATATTTGTTGATCCAGGGATCGACGTTCATGTCGGTCTTGTTGGAGCCGATGGTGTGCAGCAGGAACAGGCCGTGCGGCGCCAGATTGCGCTCCACCACGTCGAAATAGGTGCGGTAGTTTTTCGGCCCGACATGCTCGAACATGCCAACGGACACGATGCGATCGAACTGCTGATGCAGATCGCGATAATCCTGCAACAGGATCTGCACATCCAGCCCGGCGCAGCGCGCCTGAGCCAGCTTCTGCTGTTCGGCGGAGATGGTCACGCCGACCACCGACACGCCGTAATTTTTCGCCGCATAGGCGGAAAGGCCGCCCCAGCCGCAGCCGATGTCCAGCAAACGCATGCCCGGTTGCAGCTGCAGTTTCTCGCAGATCATCCGCAGCTTGGCTTCCTGCGCTTCCTCCAGCGTGGTGGCGTCTTTCCAGTAGCCGCAGGAATATTGCATGTAAGGATCGAGCATCAGGGTAAACAGATCGTTGCCAAGATCGTAATGCTCTTTGCCGACGATCCAGGCGCGCTTTTTCGATTGCAGATTGGTCAGGCGCGCGGCGGCGATACGCAGGGTATCTTTCAGGTGGTGGGGGAGTTTCTTCTCCAGCCCGGCGCTGACCACGCGCTGAAAGAACATATCCAGCCGCTCGCACTCCCACCAACCGTCCATATAGCTTTCGCCCAGGCCCAGTGACCCTTGCTGCAAAACGCGTTTAAAGAATTCGGGATTTTTAACCTGAATATCGAAAGGGCGCGATCCGTTGATTTCGATACCGGCCAGACCGAGCATTTCGTGCGCGATACGGTACCACTGGTTATCCTGGATGCTCAGATCTTCTATACACGATGAACTCATAGCTTCTCCATCACCTTCTTCTGACTGATGACCCGTTAGGAAACAGCTTAGACAATTTCTGCGGGTGCATACGTATACCAACGGGAAATAAGCCCGCGGCGTCTGATATCCGACTATGAACAGAGGAAATTTAAAGAAACGGCCCGACGCAAACGGCGCAGGATAAACGCCTCTTTAAAAAAAGAGTGTGACGCAAGGCGCGTACACAATAGCTGATTGAGATATAGAGATTATAAGGTGTTACTTTACAAGGTTGTTTTTGAGTATAGGCGTGCCGAGGCGTTGACTCAACTGTAAATCGCACTCGGCACGCATATTCTTTAAGTGATTATTAATCTTGGTAATTATGACGCTGAGTTAGCATGTTCCCGCTGTGCCTTTTGCTGCGCATCGGCCGCTTTTCCCCGCTGCAGGAAATAACCCAGCGCGGCCAGGACTACCGTAGATACCATCACCGTCACCGTTGCCAACAGCGGCTGGGCAATAAACGCCGACACCAGCATGCTTGCCACAAAACACAGCCCCAATTGCAGCGTATTTTGCAGCGCGGCGGCTTTGCCGCTGCTTTCCGGGAACGGCATCAGCGCATTCGCCACCATGATCGGGTAGCCGGCGCCGTTGACCAGCGCCATGACGCAGAACGGGATCAGCAGCGTGGTGAGCGTCGGATTGGTCAGGGTCGCCACCAGATACAGGGCCACCATGCTGACAGCGTAAGCTACCAGCAGCCACGGCAGCAGGGTTTTGCCATTGATGCGCTTGAGCGCGGCGCGGCAGCCATAGCCCCCCAACAGGAAAGCCAGCGTCTGCGGCACATAGCTCAGACCGATGTTGCTCGGGCCGTAGCCCATATCACCGAGGATGAACGGCGAGCCGGTCAGCCAGGCAAAGAAGCCGGCCGAGCAGGCGGCGTACATAGCGACGTTGCCGCTGAACACCGGGGATTTCAATAATTGCCAAAAACTGACGCCGCTTTTTGGCGCATCGGCGACGGGTTGCGTTTTGGCGCGATCTTTGAGCAGCAACGTCGGCAGCAGCAGCAGGGCGGTGATGGCCAACAGCACGGCGAAGATCGCGCGCCAGCTGGCGTGATTCAGCAGCCAGGCGCCAAGCAGTGGCGCCAACGCCGGCGACAGCGCCACCAGCGGCATGATGGTGGCGAATACGCGGTTGGCCTGGCCTTCGCGATAGCGGTCGACCACCAGCGCTTGCCAGATGGCGGCGGCGGAACAGACGCCGACGGCCTGAATAAAGCGCAGTATCCAGAGCTGCACGGCATTTTCCACCCACAGCATGCCCAGGCAGCCGAGCGCGAACAGCGACAGGCCAATCAATAATACCGGTTTGCGGCCCAGTCGGTCGGAGAGCGGCCCCCACAGCAACTGCGCGAAGGCGAAGCCGGCCAGAAAGATGCTCAGGCTGGCGCTGACCGCGCCGGCGGAAATTTGCAGTTCCTCCCGCATGGCGCCGAAGGCGGGCAGATACATATCGGTCGCCAGATAACCCAACATGCTCAGGCCGGCGAGGTAGAACATAAAGCCAAAAGAATTTCGCATGGTATTTCTCGTTAATATTTTAGTGTCGCAGGTTTTTAGCGCCGGCCAGTGTATCCGGCTGGATCTCTGCTTGTGAAACGGTAATATTTGCAAAGTGCTGTTAAAAAAATTGAAGGCAAAGCGATGTGGTCTGAATATTCTCTTGAAGTTGTTGACGCGGTGGCGCGTACTGGCAGTTTCAGCGCGGCGGCGCAGGAGCTGCACCGGGTGCCGTCGGCGGTGAGCTATACCGTGCGGCAACTGGAACAATGGCTGGCGGTGCCGCTGTTTGAGCGGCGTCACCGTGATGTGGAGTTGACGCCGGCCGGCGCGCTGTTTATCAAGGATGCGCGAGTTGTTATCAAAAAAATGCTCGACACCCGCCGCCACTGTCAGCAGGTGGCCAACGGCTGGCGCGGCCAGCTGAATATCGCAGTCGACATCATCGTCAAACCCCAGCGCAGCCGCCAGCTAGTGCTGGATTTCTACCGCCATTTCCCCGATGTTGAACTGATGCTGCAACCCGAAGTGTTCAACGGCGTTTGGGATGCGTTGGTGGACGGCAGGGTGGACATGGCGATCGGCGCCACGCGCGCGGTGCCGGTCGGTGGCGGCTTTGCCTTCCGCGATATGGGCTACATGAACTGGCTGTGCGTAGTCAGCCCACAGCATCCGCTGGCGCAGCTGGCAGGGCCGTTAAATGACGATCGGTTGAGGCCGTACCCTGCGCTTTGTCTGGAAGACACCTCGCGCAATCTGCCCAAGCGCGTCACCTGGACGCTGGATAACCAGCGGCGGCTGGTGGTGCCGGACTGGACATCGGCGCTCGACTGTCTGTGCGCCGGGCTGTGCGTCGGCATGATGCCGGCGCATCTGGCGCTGCCGCTGGTGCAGCGCGGTGAGCTGAAGGCGTTGCAGTTGCAGCAGCCGTTTCCCGCCAGCCCCTGCTGCCTGACCTGGCAACAGGATAAACCGTCACCGGCGATGAGCTGGCTGCTGGCGTATTTGGGCGATGGCGAGACGCTGAATCAGGAGTGGCTGAGTGAGGCTGCACCGGAAGCCGCGCAGGCCTCCGGCAGGGAAGATGATCAGCGGCGGTAGTCGATGAACGGACCATCGGCGACCGAACGGCGTTCGACCAGCTTCGGATGCACTTCGATCACCTGCGATTCTTCGCGCTTGCTGATGATGCGATCCAGCAGCATGGTGAAGGCCATTTCTCCCAGGCGTTCTTTCGGCTGGTGAATGGTGGTCAGCGCCGGAGTGAAGTAGCGGGCGTTGCGCACGTTGTCATAGCCGATCACGGAAATATCCTGCGGCACTCGCAGCCCCAGCTCGTCAGCGGCGCAGATGGCGCCCATCGCCATGATGTCGCCGCCGCAAAATACCGCGGTCGGCCGCTGTTTTTGCGACAGGATTTGGTGCATCGCCTTGTAGCCGGACTCCGGCTCGAAGTCACCCTGGACGATCCACTCTTCGCGAATGTCGATATGCGCTTCCTGCAGCGCCTTCATAAAGCCCTGATGACGGCCGCCGCCGGTGTTGCGCGACAGCTGGCCCGGGATGGCGCCGATATCGCGGTGGCCGCGCTCGATCAGGTAACGGCCGGCCAGATAGCCGCCTTCGAACGCGTTATCGATGATGGTGTCGGTGAAGTCGCCGCGCGCGGCGCCCCAGTCCATCACCACCATCGGGATATTACGGTAGTCCTCCAGCATGCCCAGCAGTTGATCCGGGTATTCGGAACACATGACCAGCAGGCCGTCGACGCGCTTTTGCGCCAGCATCGCCAGGTAGGCGCGCTGCTTGTCCAGATTGTTGTGCGAGTTGCACAGGATCAGGGTGTAACCTTTGCTGTAGCAGCTATTTTCCACCGCCTCGATCACTTCGGCAAAATAGGGCGCTTCGCTCGAGGTGGCCAGCAGGCCGATCGACTTGGTGTGATTGACTTTCAGGCTGCGCGCCACGGCGCTCGGCGAGTAGTGCAGCTCTTTGATGGCGGCCCACACGGCCGCTTTGGTCTCTTCGGCGACGAAACGAGTCTTATTGATGACGTGCGAAACGGTGGTGGTGGAAACGCCCGCGCGTTTGGCCACATCTTTAATCGTTGCCATGTAAGGAATGACTCCTGAACTCACATGTTTACAGCATGTAAGTGTGATGTTAATCGTTTGCCTACGTAGATCCTTCTCCAGAGAAGCGAAAACTGAGTTTTTAGTGTGTTGAAGTCTTCAGCGCTTAATCAGGAGGGGCATGGATGCCGGTACGCAGTTGTGAACTGCGAATTTTGTCGCATATTGAACAAAAGTGGAAGAGGTAATCGAGATTATAAACCGGGAAATGATAACAAGATTTTATCGGCGAACTGTGGGAAAATGATTTGACGTACTAATTGTGCGCCTTTTATCCTTAGGAAAGCCCATTTTAAAGGAGTTGTCATGGATACCGATCTGAAGATGTCTCTGTTCACTACCGTCGGCGCGTTGGCGATGATCATCGCTTTCAGCTTTGTCGCCGCGTTGAACTGATTTCCCGCCAGTTTTAAAAAAGGCGCAGCCAAGCTGCGCCTCATCACTTAGGCAAGGCCTGCGCTTACGCCAGGTTTTCCGCCGCAAATGTCCAGTTGACCAACGCCCAGAAGTTTTCCAGGTATTTTGGACGCGCATTGCGGTAATCGATGTAATACGCGTGTTCCCACACGTCAACGGTCAGCAGCGGTTTATCTTCACCGGTCAGCGGAGTTGCCGCGTTGGAGGTGTTGACGATCGCCAGCGCGCCGTCCGGTTTTTTCACCAGCCAGGTCCAGCCGGCGCCGAAGTTTTTCACGGCGGCATCGGTGAACTGTTCTTTGAACGCAGCGAAAGAGCCGAAGGATTTGACGATCGCGGCCGCCAGTTCGCCCTGCGGTTCACCGCCGCCCTGTGGCGACAGGCAGTGCCAGTAGAAGGTGTGGTTCCACACCTGCGCGGCGTTGTTGAACACGCCGCCGTTGGAGGTCTTGATGATCTCCTCGAGCGATTTGCCCTCGAACTCGCTGCCTTTCACCAGGTTGTTCAGGTTAACTACGTAGGTATTGTGGTGTTTGCCGTAGTGGTATTCCAGGGTCTCGGCGGAGATGTGCGGCTCGAGCGCGTTTTTCTCATACGGTAATGCAGGTAATTCAAACGACATTGCTTCCTCCTTTACAGCGCCACTTTTTTCCCGCCGAGGCGGGAGCCAGATGGGCCGTTTTTTATTGTGGTCATTCAATCTTAACAATTTTCATCATAAAAAACAGGAGGAAAAGCGAGAAATGCGCGTGGGAGAGTGCGATGGGCGATAGCTTGAGCAGGC
The DNA here is from genome assembly GCF_048684565.1 of Serratia sp. BNK-33-b. Taxonomy (NCBI): domain Bacteria; kingdom Pseudomonadati; phylum Pseudomonadota; class Gammaproteobacteria; order Enterobacterales; family Yersiniaceae; genus Serratia; species Serratia sp. BNK-33-b. The sequence goes on along the minus strand of NZ_JBLQTZ010000001.1, from coordinate 2,620,817 downwards.
GGTTGCGACCGGGGCCGCAACCGCGCAGAACAGGGAATTAACGGATGGTTTTCGGCGTCACTACGCGGCGTGCGCCGATGTAGTGGTTCTGCCAATAGTCGTTGTCGAGCTGGCTGATGCGGATCTCTTCGCCGGTGCGCGGCGACTGGATGAATTTGCCGTTGCCGAGATAAACGCCGACATGATCCGCCACGCCGCGGTTGTTGATGCGGAAGAACACCAAATCGCCGCTTTCCAGTTCGCTTTTCTTGATCGGCGCCGCGTCTCGCAGGTGATACATTTCGTTGGCGGTGCGCGGCATCTTGATTTTCACCACGTCTTTATAGGCGTAATAGATAAGTCCGCTGCAGTCGAAGCCGGTGCGCGGCGAGCTGCCGCCCCAGCGGTAAGGTTTGCCCATCTGATCCATCAGCTTGGCCATCGCGGTCTGCTTGGCGTGCTGGTAACGCTTTTTGTGCGCCGGGCTGAGTTTCAACGGTTTTTCATCACGCGCCAGCTTGGCGGTAGCCATACCGGCGTCGCGGTGGCGGCCATAGCCTTTTTTATAGCCCTTTTTCGGCGGGGTGACTTTAATTTTGGCGATTTTCTGCGCTTTGGCCTTGGGTTTGGCGCTGACGATCTTTTTCGCGCTTTTCTCGCTTTTGACCTTGGCGGTCCTGGTTTTTTTCTCGGGGGCCGTCACTTTGGCTTTTTTGGCGGCTTTATCCGCTTTCTTTTTTCTGCGGTCATCGGGCCGCGCTTCATTAGCATGGCTTTTACGCTGCTCGGCGGCAACGCGCGCCTGTGGCGCAGCGTGCGCCAAATTGAAGAAGAGCTGCGTAAACAGCAGCGCAAAGAGCGTAAGAATTAAACGCATGTCGACGTCACCAACCTTGGCCCCGAAACGGATATCGAAAGAGTTACAGTATTCCCGAACTTCGCCATATAAAACAGCGAAGAACTCATAAATAATAATCCATATTGTGAGAAAACGTTAATGACATTTTTTTTGGTTTAAAATCAGCCTGTTGATGTATAAAAAAGCGCCAGGCGACGGTGGCGGATATAATTAAGCCGCGCCGTCATCGCGGCGCAATATATTAGTGAAATGGTCGGATTAAAAATGTTATTCTCAACGTATGTTTTGACCGGAATGACGTGGCCGGTGAAACGCGATCGGCGGCGGGCGAATATCCTTGCAAAAGATGGCGTTTTCTTGCGACTGTTCCAGCCGCTACAATAGCCCGCGTGATGCATGTTGTAGCCATGAAATGTGGCTTGAGGAAGCAATAAATGACGACGACACTTGAAAAAATTCAGCACCAGATCGCTGAAAACCCGATTCTGCTGTACATGAAAGGTTCGCCAAAGCTGCCGAGCTGCGGCTTTTCCGCGCAGGCTGTGCAAGCGCTGTCCGCCTGCGGCGAGCGTTTCGCCTACGTGGACATTTTGCAGAACCCGGACATCCGCGCCGAGCTGCCAAAATACGCCAACTGGCCGACGTTCCCGCAGCTGTGGGTAGATGGTGAGCTGGTTGGCGGTTGCGATATCATCATCGAGATGTATCAGCGCGGCGAACTGCAGCAGCTGATCAAAGAAACGGCAGAAAAGTATAAAGCGCAAGAAGACCAGCAGTCTTAATCGACGGGCTTGCGATTATCGCGTAACGGGCGGCGCCAGTGCAAACTGGGCCGCCTTTTTTGTTGATTTTATTCGGCGAGATCGCCGGCAGGCAGCGGCCAGCCGCCGAGACGTTTCCAGCGGTTAACCAGCTCGCAAAACAGCAGGGCGGTTTGCTCGGTGTCGTACAGCGCAGAGTGCGCCTGGCTGCTGTCGAACGGCATACCGGCCGCGATACAGGCTTTCGCCAACACCGTTTGGCCCAGCACCAGGCCGCTCAGCGCGGCGGTGTCGAAGGTGGCGAACGGATGGAACGGGTTGCGCTTCAGGCCGGCACGTTCGGCCGCGGCCATCAGGAAGCTGTGATCGAAGTTGGCGTTGTGCGCCACGATAATGGCCCGGTTGCACCCGCGATCCTTGAGCCCTTTGCGCACCGCTTTGAAAATGGCGTGCAGCGCGTCGTATTCGCTGACCGCGCCGCGCAGCGGATTGTGCGGATCGATGCCGTTAAACGCCAGCGCTTCCGGCTGCAGGTTGGCGCCCTCGAAAGGCTCCACGTGGAAGTGCAGGGTTTCGTCCCGCTGCAGCCAGCCGTCCTCATCCATTTTCAGCGTGACGGCGGCGATCTCCAGCAACGCATCGGTATTGGCGTTGAAGCCGGCGGTTTCAACATCTATTACTACGGGATAAAACCCACGAAAACGACCACTCAGGGCGTTAAGATCACTTTTCTCGGCCATCAGTTTCTTATCTTCATCGAATGCAGCGCGCATTATGGCAAATTTTGCGCCCGGTTGCAGGCGCTATCGCGCGGAGAATCAGCAGGGCGCCAGCGCGCCCTGAAGGGGAGGCTTAGTGGCCGAGGCCCTGACCGGCGTGTTTGTTTTCGATCAGCTCAATTTTGTAGCCGTCCGGATCTTCGACGAAGGCGATGACCGTGGTGCCGCCTTTCACCGGGCCGGCTTCGCGGGTGACTTTGCCGCCTGCGCGACGGATGCTGTCGCAGGTGGCGGCAACGTCGTCCACGCCCAGCGCCAGGTGGCCGAAGGCGGTGCCCATGTCGTAGCTGTCGGTGCCCCAGTTATAGGTCAGTTCGATAACCGAGCCTTCGCTCTCTTCCGTATAGCCGACGAAAGCCAGGGAGTATTTGTACTCCGGGTTTTCGCTGGTGCGCAGCAGGCGCATGCCTAATACCTTGGTGTAGAAGTCGATGGCGCGTTGCAGGTCACCGACGCGGATCATGGTATGGAGTAAGCGCATAATTCCTCTGAATTGACTGTGCCGTGGCAGACGGCGGGTGGATTGAAGCACAAGCGAGTATAGCCTTGTCCCGCAAGGGAATTCAACGTAACGAGTTGGTGACAATGTCACTTCATGGTCTCGCGTCGCGGGTGTCTAAATATTGATCGAGCGTACCGATCGATACAGAGTAATTGATCTGCACAATCAATTATCTATTCCAGCGGCGATCGTGTAAAAATCGAACGGCAATAAAGATCAACACTAGGGAACACCGGCCCGCCTCGTGCGGGCCTTTTTGCGTTTGCGCGCGATGCATAAAAAACGGCCATGCGATTGCGTGGCCGTTGGAGTCAGGACGGGTTACTTCGCCAGAAACGGATAGTCGGTATAGCCTTCGGCGCCGCCGCCGTAGAAGGTTTCCGGCTTAGGTTCGTTCAGCGGGGCGTGCTGACGGAAACGCTCTACCAGATCCGGGTTGGCGATGTAGCTGCGGCCGAAGGCCACCGCGTCGATAAAACCTTTTTCGATCAACGCTTCGGCTTTTTCAGCGGTGTAGGCGCCGGCGCCGACGATCACCCCTTTAAAGTGGGCGCGCACCGAGTCGCGGAAGGCGTCGGAATACGGTTTGCCGCCGGCCCAGTCCGGTTCGGAGATGTGCAGGTAAGCGATGTTGCGCTTATTCAGCTCTTCCACCAGATACAGCGCCGCTTCTTCCTGATCTTCGCCGTTGTCCAGCCCGTTGAACGGCCCCAGCGGCGAGATGCGGATACCGATGTGTTCGGAACCCCATTCGGCGATGGTGGCGTCGACCACTTCCAACGTCAGGCGGGTGCGATTCTCGATGCTGCCGCCGTATTGATCGGTGCGTTGGTTGGAAGCCGGTGACATGAACTGGTGCAGCAGATAGCCGTGGGCAGCATGCAGCTCGATGAAGTCGAAGCCGGCTTCGCGCGCGTTAGCGGTTGCTTGGCGGAAATCGTTGATGATGCCCGGGATCTCGCTGGTTTCCAGCGCGCGCGGTGTGGAGGTCGGTACGCGCACCCAGGCGCCGGTTTCATCTCGCACGGTGGTGCGGGTTTCGGCGTTGATTGCCGAAGGCGCGACCGGCGCTTGTCCGCCCGGCTGCAGGCTGGCGTGGGAGATGCGGCCTACATGCCACAGCTGTACGGCGATGTGGCCGTTTTTGTCGTGTACCGCCTGCGTGATGTGTTTCCACGCGGCGATCTGTTCCGGGGTATGCAGGCCCGGCGCGCCGGCGTAGCCTTTCGCCTGGAAGGAGATCTGCGTCGCTTCGGTCACGATCAGGCCGGCGCCGGCGCGCTGCGCATAGTATTCCGCCATCAGTGGCGTAGGAATATCGCCCGGTTCGATGCTGCGCAGACGCGTCAGCGGAGCCATAAACACGCGGTTGGGCAGGGTGACGGCGCCAACCTTCAGCGGAGAGAGCAATTTTTCAGTCTTCATAGTGCATCCTGTATTTAATAGACCGGTCGTCTAGTAATGGGCGATAAAAAAACACGAACTGCATTTTTCACGAAAAATGACGGTTGTCGTCACCGTTGCGGCGGGCGCAGCAGCAACTCGATGCTTTCCAGCGCACTGGTTAACGGCGCCAGCGAATGACGGATCTTGGCGCGCAGCGAGGCACCGAGCCACAGTGAATACAGCGTTTCTGCAGTCGCCGCCGGGCTCATGGCCACCGACAGCGAGCCCTCGGCGATACCGCGCTCGATGGCCTCCTGCAGATGGCCGATCACGCGAGCGGTGCCCGTTTCCAGCGCATGGCGCATCGGTTCCGACAGATCGCTCACCTCGGCGGAAAGTTTCACCGCCAGGCAGGCGTTGTGGCATTCGCTGCGGCAGTGGTAGCTGATAGCCTGGGCGTAATAGCCGAGCAGCTGGTGGCGGGCATCGCCGCGTCTGTCGGCAAACAGCGCCTGCATTTCTGCATCATAATGCGCGAAATAGCGCTGCAGCATCGCTTCGCCGAAGGCTTCCTTCGAGCGAAAATAGTGGTAGAACGAGCCTTTCGGCACGCCCGCGGTGGCCAGCAGTTCGCTCAGCCCCATGCCGGTAAAGCCGAGGCGCAGGCTGAGGGTTTCGCCGGTGGCGAGCAGATGTTCACGTGTATCCACGTTGCAATGCGTTGATTTGGTCATCATGGCGCCGAGCATAATAGACCGATTGGTCTAGGTCAATGGGAATAAAAAAACCGGCGCACAAAACGCCGGTTTGTCTGCAAGACATTGTGCCCCAGCGGCACGCGGAAGTTAAGCGCTACGCCGCGTTGCGGCAACGCTGCAGGATATCCAACTGGGATTGATATTCGCGGGTCTGTACGTTCAGCATGCCCAACAGGGTGTGGAACAGGTTGTCCTGTGAAACCTCGTCCTTTTCCGCCAACGTATTCAGACACTGGCGATCGATGTCGAAATTGCGCTGATAGTCGGCCGACATCCACATCAGGAAAGGCACGTGCGTTTGTTGGCTCGGCGCGAAGACATAAGGCGTGCCGTGCAGATACATGCCGTTCTCCCCCAGCGATTCGCCGTGATCGGATAAATAGACCAGCGCGGTATTGAACCGATCGTCATACTGCCGCAGCAGCTTGATGGTGGCATCGAGCATCGCGTCGGTATACAGGATTGAGTTGTCGTAGGTGTTCACCAACTGTTCATGGCTGCAATCCTGGATCTGATTACTGTTGCAGGTCGGTGAAAACGCCTGGAACTCTGGCGTGCTGCGGCGATAGTAAGCCGGGCCGTGGCTGCCCATCTGGTGCAGCACGATCACACCATCGTCTTTCAGGCTATTGATGTAGTCGTTCAGCTTGTACAGCAGCACGTTGTCCATGCAAACCTCGCCGTCACAGTCCTGCGGCAGTTTCAGCTTGGTCATGTCGATGTGCGGCACCCGGTCGCAGGCGCCTTTGCAACCGCCGTCGTTATCGCGCCACAGCACATTGACGCCGGCATGCGCCAGCACGTCGAGCATGCCTTCCTGGTGCGTCGCCTGAGTCGCGTCATACTCCTTGCGTGGCATGTTGGAGAACATGCAGGGCACGGAGATCGCCGTTTCGGTGCCGCAGGAACTGGCGTTCTTGAAGTAGACCACGTCGTCCTGCTTCAGGCGCGGGTTGGTTTCGCGCCCGTAACCGCCGAGGGAGAAGTTTTCGGCGCGGGCGGTTTCGCCCACGACCAGGATCACCAGCGTTTTCTTGGTCTGCCTGGCGATCAGCGGCCCTTTACGCGCATCTTCGCCGATCTTGACCAGCGGCAGATTGCGGGTGAAGTAACGCTGTTCGGTAAACTTGATGGTGCCGGCCACGAAGTTGGAAGGCGTCAACATCTTCACCACGCTTTTATTGTTGCGGATCAGCGAAGCGTAGTCTTTGTAGAACAGCGCGGCGACGATCAGGATCACCACCAACGACAGCATGACGTTGGCGGCGCGCAGCCCGACCATGTACCACCAGGGGCGAGTCTGGCGAATTTGGGTGAAGCAGACCGCAACCGCCGGCAGAATGCCGAGCAGCGCCAGCCACAATCCCATGCGCGGCGTCAGCAGCGCGGTCGCCTCCTGGGGGTTGGTTTCGAAGGCGTTTTGCATCATGTTGCCATCGATCACCACACCATAGCTGAACATGAAATAGTTGGCTGCGGCGCTGCCGAGCAAGAAAAAGATGATCAACGGCTTACGCAGGTAGGGCACGGTCAACACGCTGAAGATAATATTCAGCGCGCAAAAGATCACCACCGGCATACTGGCCGCGAAAATCACGCTGTGGACGCTATCGAAGGTGATATACGACCAGGCGCGATGCAGGAATAACGCGTTTTGAAACAGAGTGAAGAACAGGGCGGCGGCGAGGGTAAAACCGAGGCTGTTGCACTGTAAGCGTTGACGTAACCACATTGCCAATGTCGGGATCCTGAAAGTAGATAATGTCGTGAAATCTACCGGATGAAACTTAAGAAAACCTTAGAAATTCAGAATACTGGCGACGGAGAATACGTGAAAACCGCCAGGCCGAGCGGCCTGGCGGCAGGGCAGTTTAGTAGGCGGCGGTGAATTGCGCGCGAATAAACTGAGGTTTTTCAATCTCATCAACGATAGCGACTGCCAGATCTTCCACCGAAATGCTGGCCGGCGCTTCGCCGTTCATCAGCAGTTGCGTGGTGCCGAGGCGGAACTGGCCAGTGCGTTTGCCCGGCTCCAGCAGGGCGGCCGGCGAAAGATAGGTCCAGTCGAGTGCCGACTCGTTACGCAGTTTGTTGCGCAGATCGCGCACCGCCTGCGCGCCGGGGCGGATATTTTCCGGGAACTGCGGCGTATCCACCAGTTCAACGCCCGGCGCCACTTCCAGGCTGCCGGCTCCGCCGACCACCAACAGGCGTTTGACGCCGGCCTGCTCGACCGCGGTGAGGATCTGCTGGGCGCCGCGGGTGGTTTTCTCATACAGGTTGTCTTCGCCCCAGCCTGGGTTGTAGGCGCTGATCACCGCGTCCTGGCCGCGCAATTGTCCCGCCAGCCAGGCGGTGTCGGCGACGTCGCCCAGTGCGACGGTCAGATTGGCGTGCTCCGGCAAATCTTTTTTCTGGCGCGCGATTGCCGTCACCTGAATACCGCGAGCCAGCGCTTCATCCACCACGCGGCGGCCAACAAAACCGGTTGCTCCAATAATGGCTACTTTCATCTGTATGCTCCTTCGGGGATAGGTTCAGTATCGTGAGGCAGGCCGATGTGCCTGCCGCGTGGTTTCTACTCTAGTCCTTAACAATAGCCGTGATTAGTGCCATATTCATGCTTTCTTGATTAAGTAAAACTTCATAATCGTGGATAAACTCAATCGAATGGCGGTATTCGCCACCGTGGTGGCGGAGGGCTCGCTGGCCGGTGCGGCGCGGCGTCTGGGCATGACGCCGTCGGCGGTCAGCCAGCACATGCGCTCGCTGGAGAAGGCGCTTGGGGTGCCGTTGCTGCATCGTTCCACCCGCCGTCTGGCGCTGACCGAGGCGGGAGCGGCGTTCTATCCCGGCTGCGAGGCGATGCTGCAACAGGCGCTGCAGGCGGAGCAGCGGTTGGCTGAGCTGCGGGATACGCTGGTGGGTGAGCTGCGCATCGCCACCCCGGTCGGCATCGGCGGCCGCTCGTTGGCGGAGGCGCTGTCGCCGCTGTTGCAGGCGCATCCCAAGCTCACGCTGCGCGTGCTGGCGGACGATCGCATCGTCGATATGATAGAACAACGGGTCGACATTGCGCTGCGGGCCAACCGGCAGCTGGCGGACGCCAATATGATCGCGCATCCGCTGACGGCGTGGCCGATGGTGCTGTGCGCCGCACCGCGCTACCTCAGCCAGCATGGGGTGCCGGAAAAACCGCAGGATTTGGTACAGCACCGTTGGATTTCCAGCGGCTACAGCGGGGCGCATCTGGATTTGCTGCACCAGTCCGGCCAGCAGGTCAAGCTGCGGCTGGCGGAAGGACAGATCGTCAGCGAGAGCATGAACGTGATGCGCGCCTTTACCCGCGCCGGGCTGGGCATTTCCGCTCAGCCGCTGTATGAAATTGGCGACGAACTGCAGCGCGGCGAGCTGTTGCTGCTGTTGCCGGAGTGGCGGCCGGCGGCGCTCCGGCTGCACGCGCTGACGCTCGAACGCAATGTGCCGGAAAAAAGCCGCCAGGCGCTGCGCTATTTGCGCGACTATTTTCGCCGCAATGGCGAAAAGGGACTTGCCAGCGGCGGCGATGGCGTCTTCAATTAGCAAGAGAACGCAGGAGGAGCCTCGTGGCGCAGCAGCTTGAGTTTTTCGACATCCCCAGTCCGTGTCGCGGCATTTGCCAGGCCGACGATCGTGGATTCTGCCGTGGCTGCCTGCGCAGCCGCGAGGAGCGTTTCGGCTGGATGAACATGAGCGATGCGCAAAAGCGCGAGGTGCTGCGCCTGTGCCGTCAACGCTTCCTGCGGCTGCAGCGCGCCAATAAAGCGCCCGACGAGCCGCTGCCGGAGCAACCGTCGCTGTTTTAACCTTTCCTGATCTGCCGCACGTTCGTGTGGCTTACCGCTTCCCTGTGCCTCACCGGCTTGTGTATGCTGGCTGACAACTAATGTCATGAGGTTTTCGCAATGGTAGAACGTATTCGTCTCGCGCCGCAGGGGCCTGAATTTTCCCGCATGATTTGCGGTTACTGGCGGTTGATGGAGTGGGGCATGTCGCCGCAGCAGCTGCTGACGTTCATCGAACAGCATGTCGAACTGGGCGTCACCACCGCCGATCACGCCGATATCTACGGCGGCTATGCCTGCGAACAGGCGTTCGGCGACGCGCTGCGCCTGAAGCCGGCGTTGCGTCAGTCGCTGGAATTGGTGACCAAGTGCGGCATCGCCACCACCGCCAAGCCCGGCAACCCGATCGGCCACTACATCACCGACCGCGATCATATCGTGCAGAGCGCGGAACAGTCGCTGCGCCATCTGCATACCGATTACCTCGATCTGCTGCTGATCCACCGCCCGGATCCGTTGATGGACGCTGACGACGTAGCCGAAGCCTTCGTTGCGTTGCACAAAAGCGGCAAGGTGCGCCATTTCGGCGTCTCCAACTTTACGCCCGCGCAGTTCCAACTGCTGCAGTCGCGTCTGCCGTTCACGCTGGCGACCAACCAGGTGGAGATCTCGCCGATTCACCAACCGGCCATTCTCGACGGCACGCTTGACCAGTGCCAGCAACTGCGCATCAAGCCGATGGCCTGGTCCTGCCTGGGCGGCGGGCGCCTGTTCAACGACGCCGAGTTTCAGCCGCTGCGCGACGAGCTGCAGCGGGTGGCGCAAGAGATCGGCGCGGAGACCATCGAGCAGGTGGTGTACGCCTGGGTGATGCGCCTGCCGTCGTCACCGTTGCCAATCATCGGCTCCGGCAAGATTGAGCGGGTGCGTTCGGCGCTCAAGGCGCAGAAACTGGTGCTGAGCCGCCAGCAGTGGTTCCGCATTCGCAAGGCGGCGCTGGGGTATGACGTGCCTTAAGGCGGGCAGAAAGAGGAAAGCCGGGCGGCGAAAGCGCCCGGCTTTTTTTATGCCGATGCTTAGGCCAACACCACCTGATCGGTGCTGAAGTGATCGAGCGAGACGCCGATCAGCGTGACCTGGCTGTGGCCGAAGGCCAGCACCAGATCGTCGTTTTGCTGCGTGGCGTAATCGCGGATATTGCCGCTGGCGCCTTCGGTGCCGATAAACACCAGTTTATCGCTGGCGTTGAAGCCATACAGCTGATCGCGGCCGAAATCGCCGCTGAACAGGAAGGTGTTGCCGTTGCCGACGCCCTTCAGAATGTCATCGCCGCTGCCGCCGACGAAGGTCAGGTTGCCGCCGGCGTGGCCGATCAGCGTGTCGTTGCCGGCGTTGCCGAACAGCCAGGCGTCGTGGCTGCGAGCCTGCAGGACGTCATCGCCGTCACCGCCGGTGGCGGCGGCGGCATAGGCTTTGAGGCCTGAGTCCGATTTCAATCCGGCGGCGGTTACCTGATGATCCACTTCTTTGTTGAAGATAAGCCAGGAGGTTTCTTTGCTGCGCAGGGTGCTGATGTCGTCCGCCAGCGTAATGCCGCCCTTGGCATCGCGCAGGTAAAGCGTGTTGCCGTCGTAGGCGACCTCGGTATTTTTCAACGCCTGCTGGGTATCGAAGATATTGTGGCCTTTGCCGCCGGCGATCAGGTTATAGCCGCCGGCGTCGCGGAAGATATCGTTGCCGTCGCGGCCCTCGAGATAGTCGTTGCCTTTGCCGCCCTTGATCAAATCATTGCCGTCGCTGCCGATGATAAACGTCGGCCCGCTGTGCGTTTCCGCGTTGCGGTTCAGGTCTTCCACCCAGGTATTGCCGCGCGTGACGTTCGACAGGTTGGAGACGATGATGGTCGAGTCTTTGTCGGTCAGCGAGTAAAACTCGGAGTTCAGCACCCGCATCAGGCCGTCCTGATAGAAGAACGGCAGGTGCGACAGCCAGGTCGGAATGTTGAGAATGGAAAACGGCAGCAGGTTCCAGGCGTCCGAGGCGTAGTGATCGTTGAAGTTGACGATATTGTTGGTGGCGGAGGTATGGGGCGCATCGTGAACGCCCAACGATGCCCCGGTCAGCGTGGTGCCGTCGAGCGCGCGGAACACCGGGTCGTTCTCGTAGCCGATGTTGAGCACCTTGCCGCCGGTTTCGTACTGGGTCGGCGAGGCGAAGGCGACATAGTTGGACTGCGCGTAGAAGCCGCTCCAGCTGGCGTCGCTCTGCGCCGCCATGCTGTTGACCGCCAGCCCGCCGAGGCTGTGGCCGCTGACCACCACGTCCTCGCCGCTCAGCCCGTGGGCCTGCGCGAATTTCGCCACGTCGCCCAGCAAGTTGCCGAAGGCCTTCAGCGTGTAGCCGTCGGCGTAGCCTTTCGGCCCGAACCCGGCCAGCAGATCGTTAATCACATCGCCGATGGTATCGCCGATCAACGACTCGCGCGGGCCGCTGGTGCCGCGAAATGAGATGCCAATGGCGGTGAGATTGCCTTCGCTGTCATATTTGCCCAGCACCTCGGCCTGTGCGGTGGTGTAACCGGCGGTCTCGCCGTAGTAGGTGCCGCGCGCATCGGTTTTGCCGGCGTAACCGAGCTGCTCGGCGCTGATCACCGACCAGCCGGCATTGTTTACCGCCTCCTGCGCGGCCTGTTCGGAGTCGGGATTCCAGGGGAGGCCCGGCAGGCCGCCCTGCGACTGGGTGCTGCCGATGAGCGCAGTGACCAGCGTCAGCGGCAGACCCAGCCCGAAACCGGTCTGGTGATAGCCTTCATCGAAGCCGTTATCGATATTGTGGTAAGCGTAGGTAGAGATGGCCAAGGCGTCGGAAAACAGCGCCTTCGACGCGTTTTCGTCCAGATCCTTATAGCTAAAGATGCCCATATCAGTTCCTTATGAAGTATGCCGCCTGGCCTGGAAGCGAACTCTCATGCGCCGGCGGTGGAAACAGGGAAACAACGTTAGCCGAACGACAGCTGGTCGGAGGACCAACATCGGTAGAATTATTATTAGTGCCAAATATTAGGTCTGCGAATCAAATTGGCGAGATTGTGCGTTGGTTAACAGTGCCGGCGCAGGCTCTCCTATACTGATAGCTCGATATAGTCATTAAGGAGACTGATTGATGAAACGTTATTGGTATGCGGCGCTCGGCCTGATGGCGTGTGGCGCGGCTCAGGCGGCGGCAACCGACGTCGAGATGCATCTGGTGACCGGGCAGGGTATCGGTCAGGACATCGGCAACGTGGTCATCAGCGAAACGCCGTACGGCTTACTGTTCACGCCGAGCCTGAAAGCGTTGCCGGCCGGAGTACACGGTTTCCACGTGCATGAAAAAGGCAGCTGCGAGCCGGGCATGAAGGACGGCAAAGCGGTGGCGGCGCTGGCGGCCGGCGGACATTTCGACCCGCAAAAGACCGGGAAACACCTCGGGCCGTACGCCGACGGGCACCTGGGTGATTTGCCGGCCATCTATGTGACCGCCGACGGCATGGCGAATTACCCGGTGTTGGCGCCGCGGCTGAAAAAAATCAGCGAAATTGAGGGCAAGGCGCTGATGGTGCACGCCGGCGGCGATAACCATTCGGATCATCCACAGCCGCTCGGTGGCGGCGGCGAACGCTTCGCCTGCGGCGTGATCAAGTGATCACCCGCCGCTAACGGCCGGTGCGGCGGCGGGCTGGCTCATCGCCTGTTGCAGCTGCTGCAGTGAGCAGTAAAGCCGCCAGATCAGGCCGGCCAGATCGCGCGCCGCCTGTTCCGGGTGATGCGCCAACGCGTTGCTCATGCGCAGCAGTTCCTGCAGCGTGGCGTCCAGCGAACTGTGCTGCACGCCTTTCTCCGTCATGATGCCGCGCAGGCAGTGGATACAGACGTTGCGCACCGCCGACAGTGGATCGGAACGGGTCTGCCAGTCGCGCAGCTGCCAGACGATATGGCTGCAGTTGAGCAGCACCACGCCCCAACGCAGCAGCCAGGTGCGCGCTTCCTGATCCTGACTTTGATTGAGTTGGCTGATGCGATGGTAGATCAGCGATTCGAACTGACTTTCGCTCTGCTGCGGCCGTTTGCTCAACTGATCGATAAAATCGCGCCGCAGCGCGCGGATAATGCGGCGGCTTTTGCGTTTGTCCGAGCTGGGGCGCAGGATCTGAAACGCCAACCCGGCCAGCAATACACCGACGATTTTAGCGATGTTGTCATTGATAAAGGACTGGTAGTCATAGCTCGGCGGATTGCTGACGGTCAGAAACGAGCCCATAAAGACGATCAGCTGCCCCCAAAGCGCGGCATAAGGCGGGTTCTGCAGCTTGAGCATCTGCATGGTCACCAGGATCGGGAACAGGAAGGCGCAAAACACCCAGAAATCGTCAATCTGGATCATCAAACCGAATTTCACCACGAAGCAGGCGACCGAGAGCAGCAGCACCGCCTTGAGCAAGGTGCTGACGCTGTTGATCGGCGAAGGCGTGGAAGAGTAGAGCACGCAGCTGATGGCGGTGAGCGTCAGCGCCGCGCTGCCGGCGTCCCATTGCGTGTTGATCCAGTAGGCGCAGCCGATCACGATGCATAAAAAGGTGCGCAGGCCGTTATAGGCGGCTTCGTAGCTGTCGGTATGGCGCGCCAGTGGGGTGACGCGCGGCGGCTGGAGATCGCTGACCGCCGTGGCGCTTTCCAACCGCCGCAGCCAGCGGTTGCAGCGCAGGTAGAGCCAACAGAAATCGCGTAACCGCAGCCAGAAGGCGCGATGGCGATAGTCCGCGGGATCGTGCGGCGCGATCTGCTGGAGCAGGCGCGCCAAGCGATATTTATCGGTGGCGGGATCGCGCAGTTCGTCCAGCAGTTGCGTCAGCACCGGCATCAGATTGGCGGGGCGATCCGGCCAGTTCAGCAGCATGCGGCGCAGGCTGGAGATGACGCTGGTAATGCGCAGCTGTTGATGCAGCAGATAGTTGAGCAGGTTATTTTGCCGCCGCAGCCGGTAGTGGCTCCAGAATGCCTGAATGCGCAGCAGGTTCATGGTCAGGATCTGGCCGATGACCCCTTCGTGCGAGGTGCGCATCTGCGCGGTGACCTCCGGCTGCCACAGCATGGCGGCGTGCTCCAGCAGCCGCAGCTGCATGCGCCGCAGCGAGGTCAGCAGGGCTTCGCCGTCGGAGGTGCTGGGCAGGATCATCATCATCAACCCGCCGCACAGAATGCCGGTGATCACTTCGCAAACGCGCGCCTGAGCGATGTCGAAGATCTGCTGGGTGTCGGTGACGTTGACCGTGCCGAAGGCGATGATGGCGGCGGTATAGCCCGCCAGCGCGAAGGCGTAAGAGACGTTGTTTTGGTAATGATTCGAGACGTAGGTGCACAGCCCGATCCAGGCGGCGATGAACAGCGTAAACAGCCAGGGATCGTTCAGGCAGTGGCCGGCGATCGCCACCGACGCGGCGGCGCCCACCAGGCTGCCGAAGATGCGGCCGATGCTTTTGCTGATCACGCCGCCGATGGTGGGGAAGCTCACCACCGCGGCGGAGGTGAGTGCCCAATAGGGTTCGTCGAGTTCGAGCACGAACGCCACCCACAGCGCCAGACACATCGCCAGCGAGTTGCGCAGGGCATAGCGCCATTGTCCGCCGGTCGCCTTACCCCAGGGGGTCCGGCTCCACTCCAGAAAAGGCAGATTCACACTTTAGTTCCGCTGATGAATCGAGATGGTGCAGGTGGTGCCGGCGACCAGCGTCAAATCGGCGGGCACGTTGAGCAATTTTATCCGCACCGGCACGCGCTGGGCCAAACGCACCCAAGGCACATTAGGCTTAACGTCCATTAATAGATCGTTGCTGCTGTCGACGCTCTGATCGTAAATGGCGCGCCCGATGCTCTCTACTTCCCCCTGCAGCGGCGTGTTGCCGTTATATAAAACGATGTCCGCTTTATTGCCTTCTTTTATATGCTTCAGCTTGGTTTCTTCGAAATATCCGAGCACATAAAACGAATGCACATCCACCAACGCCACCAGGGGCGTGCCGGCGTTGGCGTAGTTTCCGACGCGTGCCTGCAGGTTGGTGATATAACCGTCGGTTGGTGCATAAATTTTGGTTTTGCTCAAATTCCATTTGGCCTGTTCCAGGTTGGCCAGCGCGGCTTTATAGGCGGCCTTCATTGCCTGAGCGGCTAAATTGGACTCGTCCAAGTCTTCAGCGGAAATAACGTTACGCGGTAAACCGCGGCGGCGGGCAGCCTCGTGGTCCGCTTTGGCCAGATCGGATTGCGCTTTTGCCACCGCGGCCTCGGCATTGTCCAGCGCAATCTGGTAGGGCACCGGGTCGAGGGTAAAAATCAGACTTCCCGCAGGTACGAACTGATTGTCATTCGCGCTTATTTTCTCTAATCTTCCAGAGACTTCAGGGGTGATATTGACGAGTTCGGCGCGCACTTTTCCATCACGGGTCCATGGGGATTGCATATAATAATTCCAGAGCCACCAACCGGCGCAGACGGCAATGGCGCAGACGATCACCGTAGAGAAGTATTTTAATGTTTTATGCTGCATGGGTTACCAACTCGCTAAAATCCATAAGGAACCGCTGACGGTCAGAACGAAAATGGACAGGTCCATCAACATGGGATGCCAGATTTCACCGGAATACATCCAGTCTCTCAGCAGTTGATGAATCAGCAGCCATAAGACCAGTCCTAGTAAAAAAGCTTTAAATATAGGCGGAAAATAAAGCGATGCCCCCAGGACCAAATCGGGTAAGGGGGATGAGGTGTGTAACCATGATGTATTCACATTAACAATCCCTAAGGGTGAATATGTTGAATATTTGCATAACGATTAAACAATAACGGCTAAAAATAGTGGCTATTTCCACAATATACATTATATACATTTGTGTTTTTAATGTGAGTTACCCAAAATAGTCTAAACTCTGGGAGGTAATGTTAGCATGCTAATTATAAGGAGGGGGAAGTGGAGTCAACATTAGGTTCAGATTTAGCACGATTAGTTCGTGTTTGGCGCGCGCTCATCGATCATCGGCTCAAGCCGTTGGAGCTGACCCAAACGCACTGGGTCACTTTGCACAATATCAATCGTTTGCCGCCGGAGCAGTCGCAAATCCAGTTGGCCAAGGCGATCGGTATCGAGCAACCGTCACTGGTTCGCACGCTGGACCAATTGGAGGAGAAGGGGCTGATCACGCGTCACACCTGTGCCAACGATCGCCGCGCGAAGCGCATCAAGCTGACCGAGGCGGCCGATCCGATCATCAGGGAAGTGGACAGCGTGATCACGTCTACACGCAGTGAGATTTTAAGCGGCATTACCGCCGACGAAGTGCATCTGTTGGTAGGGCTGATTGGCAAGTTAGAACAAAATATCACCGAACTGCAGAACAAATAATAATATTCTTATTTTCTACGATTACAGTTTCACAGCATCAGAAATAAAACCGGAGGCGATTGCCTCCGGTTTGCCGTTTGTCGCCGACTGACTTACAGCGGGGAAACGGTGATGGTGTCGCCCATGCGCGCCATGCGCACACGCTGGCCAGGGCTGAACTTGCTGTCGCCCGCTTTCTGTACCACCACGATGTTCTCTTTCTGGTCGGTCTTGATTTCCAGCTCGTAGCCGGAGGTACGACCGGCCACTTCACCGATGCCGTTACCTGCCGCGCCGCCGGCAATAGCGCCCGCCGCGGTAGCCAGCGTACGACCGGTGCCGCCGCCAACGGTGTTGCCCAACAGCCCGCCAATCACCGCGCCGCCGATCATCCCCATGGCGTTGGAGCCTTCGCCGCCCTGAATTTTAACCGGACGCACGGAAACCAGCGTCCCGTAGGTGACGGTCTGTACCTGCTTGGCCTGCGAGGACGAGTAGACATCGCCGGACATGGATTCATTGGCACAGCCGGCCAGCGTAACGGCGGCGACGGCGACGACGAGAAGACGCTTGATCATATAAAACTCCTGATGGTAGTAGTCCATAGCCTGGCAATGCTCACCAGGCAAGATTCAGTGAAAATGATAGACAAAGTATGGCTGAAAGTTGACACACCGCCATGCTTCATCGCTGCATGCAGCTTAACTTTTCTCTGTTCAACCAATAATAAACCGCGGTTTACCTTTATGACAGCCTTGGCGACATTCCGTCGCCTGTTATGGCACGGTTTAACACATAGCCCGTGCCACAGCGGCGCCAGGGGGCATCTGGCTCACGGTGCGTAAAAAAAGCATCATAATTCATGGCGTTAATCCGGCAATTCTGGTTTATTTGTCAGGATAAATTTTGCTTACCGCGCGGGTTAGAGGATGTTGCTATGAAGTCAGGCCGCTATATAGGCGTCATGTCCGGCACCAGTCTGGACGGAATCGATGTGGTATTGGCCGCGATCGACGATCGCATGGTGGCGCAGCAGGCCAGCTATAGCCATCCGATGCCGATGGCGTTGAAAAAAGAGATCCTGGGGATGTGCCAGGGGCAGCAAACTACGTTGGCCGCCGTCGGCCGGCTGGACGCGCAGTTGGGCTCGCTGTTCGGCGAGGCGGTGCTCGGCCTGCTGAAGCAAACCGGCATCGACGCGGAGCAGGTCACCGCCATCGGTTGCCACGGCCAGACGGTGTGGCACGAGCCGGAAGGCGACGCGCGTTTCTCGATGCAGCTCGGCGATAACAACCGCATCGCCGCGCTGACCAATATCACCACCGTCGGCGATTTCCGCCGGCGTGACATGGCGTACGGTGGGCAGGGCGCCCCGCTGGTGCCGGCATTTCATCAGGCGCTGCTTGGGCATCCCGTCGAGCGGCGCATGGTGCTAAACGTCGGCGGCATCGCCAACCTTTCTCTGCTATTGCCCGGTACGGCGGTGCGCGGTTTCGATACCGGGCCGGGCAACATGCTGATGGACGCCTGGGTGTGGCGCCACCGCGCGCAGCCTTATGATCAGGACGGCGGCTGGGCGATGCAGGGGCGGGTCTGCTTGCCGTTGTTGCAGCAGATGCTGGCGGATCCGTACTTCGCGCAGCCGGCGCCGAAAAGCACCGGCCGCGAGTATTTCAATATCGCTTGGCTGGAACGGCAGCTGGCCGGATTGCCGGCGATTGCGCCGGTCGACGTACAGGCCACGCTCACGGAACTGACCGCCGTCAGCATCAGCGAACAGGTGCAGCTGGCCGGCGGGTGCGAGCGTCTGTTGGTGTGCGGCGGCGGGGCGCGCAACACGCTGCTGATGGCGCGTTTGTCGGCGCTGCTGCCGGGCACGGAAGTTGGGCTGACCGACGATTTCGGCGTCAGCGGTGACGACATGGAGGCGTTGGCCTTTGCCTGGCTGGCCTTCCGTACGCTGTCCGGCCAGGCCGGCAATCTGCCTTCGGTAACCGGCGCCAGCCGTGAAACGGTGCTGGGTGGGATTTATCCGGTTTTGCCATTGGGGGGCCGTTAGCTCTGTTAGGATAGCCTGTGAGGATTTTTCTAAGGAGCAACAGCATGAAAAAAGTCTTTTTCGTCGCCGGCGCGCTGGCGCTGTCCGGCTGCAGTTACATCCTGCCGCAGAGCAGCCAGACGATGCACTATCAGTGTGGCACTACGCCGCTGACGGTGGCGCTCGACGGCAAGGCGAGTGAAGTCAGCCTGCTGATGGATGGCGAGCAGCTGCATCTTAAGCAGGTGCTGGCGCTGACCGGCGCCAAATACAGCGACGGTAAATACACTTTTTGGTCGAAAGACCGTAACGCCTATCTTGAGCGCAACGGCAAGGTAGTCATGAGCGACTGCGTGTTGACGGAGTGAGGGTTGACGGCGGCGTCGGAGCGATTGAGTTCCTGACGCCGCAGGCGCAGAATGTAACGACGGATTTTTTCAGTTGGTCGATAACCCAGATGATTGAAAAGAATGAGTTTGATGTTGCGGACCTGCGCCGTGAATACACCCGGGGCGGCCTGCGCCGCAACGATCTGACCGCCAGCCCGCTCGAACTGTTCGAGCGTTGGTTGAAACAGGCCTGCGACGCGCGCCTGGCGGATCCCACCGCCATGTGCGTCGCGACCGTCGACGAACACGGCCAGCCTTATCAACGCATCGTGCTGCTGAAGCATTTCGATGAGCAGGGGCTGGTGTTCTACACCAACCTCGGCAGCCGCAAGGCGCAACAGCTGGCGCACAACCCGCATATCAGCCTGCTGTTCCCCTGGCACATGCTCGATCGCCAGGTGATTTTCCTCGGCCAGGCGGAGCGTCTGTCGACGCTCGAGGTGCTGAAGTATTTCAACAGCCGGCCGAAGGACAGCCAGATCGGCGCCTGGGTCTCGCAACAATCGTCGCGCATTTCCGCGCGCGGCGTGCTGGAAAGCAAATTCCTCGAGCTGAAGCAGAAGTTCCAGCAGGGCGAGGTGCCGTTGCCGAGTTTCTGGGGCGGATTCCGCGTGAAATTTGACTCTGTCGAGTTCTGGCAAGGCGGCGCCCATCGTCTGCATGACCGTTTCCTGTATCAGCGGGACGGGAATGACTGGAAAATTGACCGACTGGCACCCTGAAGGCGGAAAATCCTCTCTAAGCGCTGGTGCTGATGCCGCCGGCGCTTTATTCTATGCGCTACCCTGAATTTTTATTTCGCCACTGGGCGAAAGGCCGTGTACCGGCAAAGGTGCATTCGTTTATACATGGAGTCATTGATGGCAAGCAGCAACTTGATTAAACAACTGCAAGAGCGGGGCCTCGTTGCCCAGGTTACGGATGAGGAAGCGTTAGCGGAGCGACTGGCGCAAGGGCCAATTGCACTGTATTGCGGTTTCGATCCGACCGCTGACAGCTTGCATTTGGGCCATCTGGTTCCTCTGTTGTGCCTGAAGCGCTTCCAACTGGCCGGCCACAAGCCGGTAGCGTTGGTGGGCGGCGCCACTGGCCTCATCGGCGATCCGAGCTTCAAAGCGGCGGAGCGCAAGCTGAACACCACCGATACGGTGAACGAGTGGGTCGAGAAGATCCGCAAACAGGTTTCCCCGTTCCTCGACTTCGACTGCGGCGACAACAGCGCTATCGCGGCCAACAACTACGACTGGTTCGGCGGCATGAACGTGCTGACCTTCCTGCGTGACATCGGCAAGCACTTCTCCGTCAACCAGATGATCAACAAGGAAGCGGTCAAGCAGCGTCTGAATCGCGACGACTCCGGCATCTCCTTCACTGAGTTCTCGTATAACCTGCTGCAGGGCTACGATTTCTCCGAGCTGTATAACCGCCACCAGGTGGAACTGCAGATCGGCGGTTCCGATCAGTGGGGCAACATCACCTCGGGTATCGATCTGACGCGCCGTCAGCACCAGAAGCAGGTGTTCGGCCTGACCGTGCCGTTGATCACCAAAGCCGACGGCACCAAGTTCGGTAAAACCGAGGGCGGCGCGGTCTGGCTGGCGCCGGAAAAAACCAGTCCGTACAAGTTCTACCAGTTCTGGATCAACACCGCCGACGCCGACGTCTACCGCTTCCTGAAGTTCTTCACCTTCATGAGCCTGGAAGACATCAACGCGCTGGAAGAAGAAGACAAGAACAGCGGTAAGGCGCCACGCGCCCAGTACGTGCTGGCGGAAGAAGTGACCGGCATGGTGCACGGTGCGGAAGGCCTGGCGGCCGCCAAGCGCATCACCCAGAGTCTGTTCTCCGGTGCGCTGCACGACATGACCGAAGCGGACTTCGCCCAACTGGCGCAGGACGGCATGCCGACCATCAAACTTGAGCGCGACGCCGATCTGCAGCAGGCGCTGGTGAATGCCGAACTGGTGCCGTCACGCGGCCAGGCGCGCACCATGATCGGCTCCAACGCGGTGACCATCAACGGCGAGAAGCAGTCCGATGCCGAATACCGCTTCAGCGATTCAGACCGTCTGTTCGGCCGCTACACGCTGTTGCGTCGCGGCAAAAAGCATTACTGCCTGGTGGATTGGCAGTAAGCGTCAGCCAGTCTATATGACATGAAAAGCCCGGGGAGCTCCCCGGGCTTTTTTTATCGCATGGCGCGGATGACGATTAGGCAAACGCCTCCGGCAGCGAGTTTTCGGCCGCAACACCGTTCACGGTGACGGCGGGCGAGTGGTAGTGCAGAGAGACGGCAGCCAGATAAGGATCCTGATTGCCGATCGAGAACACCACATCATCGGCGTCAAAGCTGTGATTATGATTGCTATCCACGATGACATAGAGCGATTTGTCCAACTTTAGCAATCCGACTTCCGCCAGGTTATTGGTGCTGGCGCCGTTCGTTATTTTCGCCAGTACCTGTGAGAACAGCGCTTGGGCATTGTCCGTCGCATTCAGGCCACTGAACGCATTTTGTAACTCAGCTTGGGTGGTGGCGCTGCCGTACAAGGTTGCGGTCTTGTCTCCTGTCTTGGAGAAAACCCACGGGTTGTCGGTTTCTCCCACGGAGATGACGCTGTTGGCATAGCCGGTATTGAGCGTGACCATATTGTCTATTTTGCTATCGGTAAAATGTAACGTACCGGCGCTATCCAACGTCGTGTTGCCCTTAACGTCGGCTTTATAGACGGTCAATCCGGTGCGGTCGACCGTTAACTGGTCGCCGGCAAGTTCGGCAATGACATGGGCGAAATCGTCTTTATTGGCCAGCGTGTTTAGCGTGTTGTAGAAAGCGCCGCCGCCGGTGCCGCCTTTTTCTGCGACGAGGAACAGCTTCATGTCGGAGTAATAACGGCGTTCATCGGTAAATTCGCTGCCTATGATGGTTTTCAGGTTATCACTAAAATCTGCGGCAACGGTCAGATTAAGCACCAGCGGCTTATCGCCTGTGTACATATAGCCGCTCAGCATCAACGTGCTAATCGAGTTGTCCCCGCCGCTCAGGGTCAACGTGCGATTTTGCACAATGTCGAGATTGCTGCCCATACGGATTTCGAGCGTTTCTTTATGGTTCGATGTAAAGCTGAAAGTACCCATATTGAGGTTGGTTACCGTATGGCTAGCCGTATCGGTAAAGAATAATTTAAAACTGTCGTCGCTATGTGCCGTATCGCTGATGTGGATACGGCTTTTCGCGGTCAAGTCGCCGCCGAGGGTAAACTGTCCGCTGCTGACGTTGAGCAGCGTTAAATCTCCGGAGTAGGCCGTAATTACCCCTCCAGCCGACCCCGTAGCGTTTTGCGAAGCATTGGGTTGCGCCATTTCGCCTTGTTTTAGCGAGTTGATGTTACCGTAAATCGGGTGGGAGACGGTGGCTTCTTGCGTGAACACCCCAAAGTCAAATACCTTGTTGCCTTCGGTAGCGACCCGCTGCCCGTTAAGATAAATCTCTCCGGTACCGCGATAGTGGGTCAAATCTACATAGTTGAAATATAGGAACTGATTAACGTTATTTGTAATTTCAGCGTCATAGCCGCCGCCGACGCTGGCCGTCAGGTGGACGACCTTGGTGAAAAAATTGGCTGAGACACTATAGTAAGATGTCTCGGGATCGCTATTAAGCGCCGTCGCTTTGAAATCACGGCTGACCCTATTGCCGCTGTCGGCGGTGGCATTGCCTTGCCAGACAAGCTGATGCTTCCCGGCGGCCAGATTGATTTGCGCGGCTGCCGTCGTCATATCGAGCCGGTCGGCGACGACGGTGCTGTTCTTCACGTTGGAAAAGTTAATCCCTTCGGGGGCGTTCAGCAGGTTGCCCTCGCTAAGAAAAAGGGTGACATTCAGGTTTCTCAGCGATTGAAGCATTGCTTCACTGGTGGCGAAGTCGCCCTGCAGCGTGACTTTTTGCAACGATTTGGCAAAGCTGAGATCGACCGCGGAGCCGATCTCGGCGTTAAGGGTGATCTCGCGCAGCTGGCTGATTTCCGCATGGCTTAACGCGTGTTGCTTACCGGTATTCAGGCTGCCGTTGAGGGCGCCGTCGGCATTCGACATCGTGACGTTGCCGCGGATCTGGTATCCCAGCTCGCTGCCAATTTTGTATTCGAGATTGACGAGTTGCTCGTGACTTGGGCTGACTCCGCCCTCCAGCGGCGCTTCCCCGTTGCGGAACGCATGCAAAATATTCAGCGTCGCCTGCAGCGGATTATTGCCGGCTTTGAGCAAAATTGCCTGTTTTTGCAGTTCGCTCAGCGCCGGGCCGTAATACAGTTCGTGATAAATCCTGGCGAAGTCTGCGGCATCTTTGAAGGGGGAGGATTTAGCCAGAATGGTCAGCAGATCGAGCTCGGAGTTCCCCGCGGCGAGGAATTTGCTGTAACTGTCCAGTCCGGTTGATTCCAGCGTGGTCTTTTTCCCCAGTTGCAGAAAGAGCAGCGCCACGCTTTCCTGATAGTTGGCCGCAGCCATCTCACCCGCAGCGTAGACATGGGTAGCATTAAGAAAAGCCTGTTTGGCGGCGGCATGTGCTGTGTCGTTGCGAATATCGGCGATCAGACGCATGATGACGTCGCCTCGCGTTTCGGTGTGATTATTCAACCCGGTGACATAATTGGCGAGCTCGCTTGCGCCAGCATCAACGCCGAAAGTATTTTTATAGACGGTTTTGACGAAGTCTTCATTACTTAACGTGGTCAACGCGCTACGCGTATCGACGAAACGGCCGGCAATATAGCTGGCGTCAGCTTTTCCTGTCGCCAGCACCTGGCTCCAATAATTGACGCCTTCCGCCACCGCGAGGCTGCCTACGATGTAAAACAGGGCTTGAATATCGGCTGCCGCTTCAGCATTCGCGGGATAGGGGGACAAAGCGGGGTGTAAGGTTGTATCAATAATATCAAACAAATGCTGTTGCTGTGCGACCGGTGCCGCAGCATCACCCATATAGCTCTTCACGCCGGCGATTAGATCCTTGGTAATCAGCCCCAGCGTTTTTCCTGCATTGGCTTGCGCGACCAGCGTGGCCAGCAAATCGGGTGCTGGATCGGCGCCTGTCGTATTTTTATAGATGTATTGAATTTTTTGCGACGTTGTCAGGCCGTCATAGCGATGATGCCCATCCTGAGACTGGATGAATTTTTCGGCCAGCTGATCTCTGCTGTACTGCCCCGATTCCAGCTGGCGGGCAAAGAAGTTTAATGCGGCGCTATCGGCTTTTTTACCGAGTGTGGCATAAAAAAGGATGGCTACATCCTGTTGTGACGATAATAAACTCATGTTAACCCCTGTGTTGACAAAAAATAAGCATCAACAAGTACAGTCCAAATCCACATGATTGCAATGCGGTTGAGCCTAAGGAAATTCTGTATTTTTCGCGAATGCGGCCGCCGTTTGAGGCGACCGCACCCGCAGAGAGTTAGACCAAACTTAGCTCTGTGACGGATGGGGTGGAAGTGCCGGCAAGATCAATAGTCGGCGCCCGATAATGAAGGTTTTCTGCAATCTCATAAATATCTTTATCTCCCAAGGAGAATACAATGTCCTCAGCGTCAAATTGCTTATTGTGATTATTATCAATGATAATGTATGCATTGGTTGCCAACTTGAACACGCCTACGCTTTGCAGATTATTTTCACTGCCGCCATGGGTTATTTTTGATAGCGCCTGAGCAAATATATCTTGCGCCGTGCTGTCGTCTGCGACGGTTAATGAATCAAACAGGGTATTGATGTCGGCCATTTGCGTCAGGCTGCCATAAGGCACGATATTGCCGGATTTTTCGCTGTCGAACAGCCACTGTTGACCCCGAACACCAACGGTAAGCGTGTCGGTCGGCGTGAGAGTGTTAATCGTGACCATGCTGTCGATCGTGCTTTGTTCAAAGTTGATTTTGTTGTGGTGCGCGTATTGATTGGCCATCGCCAGGTTATTCAGCGTGGTATTGCCTTTGATAGTCAGGGTCTGAGTATTGGTGTACTGGATGTTGATCTGTTCGCCGGTCAGTGCGCCGATAATACCGCCATAGGCGCTCGGGTCGTTCAGTGCGGATAGCAGTTTATAAAACTCGCCGCCGCCGCTGCCGGCCTTATCCAGCTTCAGATCGGTTTCAACGCGCGGGATCCCTTCATTCATGGGATCGAAAATGGGTTCAATAACAATATGTTTCAAGCTGTCGCTAAAGTCAGCTTTTACCGTCACTTCCAGCTTTCCTATGCCGCTGATGTTGATCTTGGAAATATTGTTGCCGGCGCCTTCCAGCGCCACCGAGGCGAGTTTCGAACCATTGGCATACAGCCGCAGCTCTTCTTGCGGCCGTGCGCCAATGAAATGGCTGGCGAAACTGAGCGTTCCTGCGTCCAGGCGTTCGATGGCGCTATTTCCGATGCTTACCCCCCAAGGGCCAAATAACGTCGAGGGAGGCGTAACCGGCGCCAGTTCCAGGTGAAGCTTGCTCTGCGCACCGGCATCGCCGTTGATGGTGAGAAAAGGCAGCGTGTCGAAGACGGGAAGATTGATGATATGTACATTATCGGCGAAACCGGAAAGCGTAAGCCCTTGACTTCCCGTCCAGTAATAACCGTCACCACTTTTTACAGCATGGGGCGCCTGCTGTAAGTGGGTGACGCCTGTATAATGGTCGTTATAAATACTGGCCGTTTGATTGATTACGCCATAATCGAATACGTTGGCGCCTTCTGTCGCGATCAATTTGCCATCCAGATAAATGTTTCCGGTACCGCGATAACCTGCCAGATCGATCTGAGGAAAGAATTGGAACTGGTTAACATTGGTTTTGATTATTCCTTCAATACTGCCGCTTGCCGTTGTGGTCAGATAGATATCCTTTAAGATCAGGTTGGCGGAAATAACGCCATCCGCATCAAAATAGTTCTGTGCGGTGAACGTCGTGCTGACAATATTGGCGCTATGATTCACGCCATTGCCATTCCAAAACAGACTGGCACCACCGATGCCAAAAAGAATTTCCATTTTGGCATTGGCGAGATCGAACTTATCGGAAATCACCACCACATCCCGTTCGGTACCAAATGTAATCTTGTCTACCGTTTTGAAGTAAGGGTTATCATCCAGATTAAGCCGCAAAGCGAATCCCTTATTTTTTAGCGAGTTCAGGGCGGTGGTATCGGTTGGCGCACTCCCTTGCAAGGTCACCTCTTTCAACTGGGGCGAATGGCTGAAATCAACGGCGGCCGAGGCATTCACATTAAGAAAGACGTGCGTCAGAGCGGCCAATTCCTCAGGACTCAACGGATGCTGACTGCCGGTGTTCACCGAGCCGCTCAATATGCCGTCGGCGGAGAGCGACAATTCGGCGATAGGCGTGTAATTCAGCTGTTGAGCGATCTTGAGTTGATAGGCGGCGACATCCGTCGACTGAGGCTCACGAGCACCGTCGAGTGGGAGCATCCCCTTGCAGAATGACGCGATGCTGGTTTGGTATCGATCGTGGCCGGCGTTCTGTAGCACGGCCAGGGAGACGTCCTGGCTCAGATTTTCGTGATACAGCGAAGCGTAGATTTTTTCGTTGTTGTCAGCCCGCAGGAAGTGGCGGGCGCTGGCCAGCAGCTTAAACTGCTCGACGGAAGGTGTCCCGCTGGCGAGCGAACGGCTAAAGGTATCGAGAGCGGCCGCGTCGGCGAAGGCACCTGACTCACTTTGGCTATCAGCGCTTTTCTCAAGCTGTTTAGCTAAATAAGTCAAGGTATTGGCATCGGCCTTCTTTCCCCATTGAAGTTTCAGTAAGCTCATGAAATATATCCTCTGGATACGCTGAAGTGATAGTGAATGAATAGACAATTACAGTTCATAAGGGCCGAAATGCAATGTTAGGCCAGTCTGAGGATGGCCTGATTTTTCCCGCTGTCACTGCCTTGTCGGTCGGTTCTCGGCTTTTTTTGGATCGGACTTTTCGCTACAATATGCCGCCGTCGAAAGCATAAAAATTCCTCTCATTTCTTGTTTTTAACAGCGCCGGCATGACGTTTTCGCGTTGTGCACCCATTATCATTTCGCCGCGGGCTGATGCACACGGCATGGCGAGGTCAGTTGTTCCGATGAAAAACATTCTTTCTATCCAGTCGCACGTGGTGTTTGGTCACGCCGGCAACAGTGCGGCTGAATTTCCGATGCGCCGCATGGGCGTCAACGTCTGGCCGCTGAACACGGTACAGTTCTCCAACCATACGCAATACGGCCAGTGGACCGGCTGCGTCATGCCGGCCAATCACCTGACCGAGATCGCGCAGGGCATCGCCAATATCGATCAGCTGAAGCGCTGTGATGCGGTATTGAGTGGCTATATCGGTTCGCCGGAGCAGGGCGACCATATTCTGGAGATCGTGCGTCAGGTTAAGCAGGCGAACCCGAATGCCTGGTATTTCTGCGATCCGGTGATGGGACATCCGGAAAAAGGCTGCATCGTGGCGCCGGGCGTGGCCGAGTTTCACTGTCGCCAGGCGTTGCCGTGCAGCGACATGATGGCGCCGAACCTGCTGGAGTTGGAGATGCTGAGCCAGATGGCCGTCGCCAACGTGGCCGATGCGGTGCAGGCCGCCCGCGCGCTGATCGCCACAGGGCCGCGGCTGGTGCTGGTCAAGCACCTGGCCCGCGCCGGCTATCACGCCGACTGCTTCGAAATGCTGCTGGTGACGGCGGACGAGGCTTGGCACATCAGCCGGCCGCTGGTGGACTTCGGCGCGCGTCAACCGGTCGGCGTCGGCGATTTGACCAGCGGTCTGCTGCTGGTGGATCTGCTGAAGGGTGAGGCGCTGGATAAAGCGCTGGAGCACGTGACCGCCGCCGTGTATGAGGTGATGCTGACGACTCAGGAGATGGGGGAATACGAGCTGCAGGTAGTGGCGGCGCAGGATCGGATCGTGCAGCCGCGCAGCGAGTTCAAAGCGGTAAAACTGTAAGTGCAACGGGCCCCGGCGATAGCCACCGGGGCCGAATGTTTACTTCAATCCTTCGGCGTTCAGCGCCGCATCCACCGCCGGGCGCGCCGCAACGCGATCGAACCAGGCCGCCAGATGGGCGTGCTTGCGCACGTCAAACTGCAGGGCGAATGCCCAGCGCAGCACGGTGAACAGGTAGGCGTCAGCCACGCTGAAACGGCTCCCCAACAGGAAGTGCTGCTTCGCCAGTACCGAATCCAGATAGCTGAACTGCTGCTCCAGCTTGGCGCGCGCGATGGTTTTGTATTCCTCGGGCGTTTTCGGGTTGAACAGCGGGCTGAATCCTTTGTGCAGCTCGGTGGCAATGTAGTTCAGCCATTCGATCGCGTGGTAGCGCGACAGGGTGCCCGCCGCCGGGATCAGGTTGCGATCCGGCACGCGGTCCGCCAGATATTGCACGATCGCCACGCCTTCGGTCAGTAGGCTGCCGTCATCCAGCAGCAGCGCCGGGACCTGTCCCTTGGGGTTGATGGCGAGGTAATCGGCGCCGCTCTCGGTTTTCTTCTGCGCCAGATCGACCTTCTCCGCCGTAAAATCCAGCCCTGCCTCACGCAGCACGATATGCGGGGACAGCGAACAGGCGCCGGCTTTATAGAACAGTTTCATCGGAAGCTCCTTGTTGATGACGAATGACGGGCATGCTTAACCTCTCATCGTAGTCCCGTGGCGCCAAAATTACAGCGGCTTAGCTAACAAATTTAACCGACGATCGCCTCTGCGGGCTGCAGTTGCGCCAGCGTCGCGGCGATCTGTTGCTGCAGCGCCGGCGGCGCCACCTGCATCGGCGAACGCAATTCGTTGGCGATCAGCCCCTGCTGGGCCAGCACCGTCTTGACCGGCGCCGGATTCGGGAAGCTGAACATCTGGTGGATCATCGGCAGCAGCTCATAGAAGTTGCTGCGCGCCGCGGCCAGATCGCCGGCGGCGACCTGCTGCACCAGCTGGACGAAACGTTCCGGGTGAACATGCGCGGCGGCGGAGATGGCGCCGGTGCCGCCCAGGCACAGCGTGGTGAGGATCAGATTGTCTTCCCCGGTCATCACATCGATTTCGCCATCGGCGATCAGCGCCATGGTGGCGTCAGGGTTGCCGCCGCAGTCCTTGATGGCGGTGATGCGCGGATGGCGAGCGAGCCGGCGCAGCGTGGCCAGCTCCATGGCGATGCCGGTGCGCTGCGGAATGTTGTACAGGATCACCGGCACGGCGGAGGCGTCGGCCAACTGGGTAAAATAGTCGATCAGGCCGCATTGCGAAGGGCGGATGTAGTAAGGCGCCGGGATCAGCACGCCAGCGATGTCGCGCAGCTGAATGGCCTGCTGCATTTGCAGTGTGGCGGCCATGTTATTGCCGGAAAGGCCCATCACCACCTGGCGTGCAGGCGCCACCTCCAATACGGCGTCGAGCACCGCCAGCTGTTCTTCTTTGCTCAGCGCAGCGGCTTCACCGGTGGAGCCGCAGACCACCAGACCATCGACGCCGGCGTCGAGCAGGTGCCGCGCCAGGCGTTGCACCGCCGGCAGGTCGACGGCGTCGTGATTGAAAGGGGTAACCATCGCCACCCAAATACCCGAAAATGAGGCCATAAAATATTCCTTCTGTGTGACCGACAGAGAAGCCAGATGAGAAAATTGAAGGCGGGGCGTTGCGTGCCATCCAGTCAGCTCATCTGACGGGACAGCGCGCCCCGGTCAAATGAGCGTCTGTTTCTTCGATGTAACCGCCGCCAAACCGCCAACGAGCAACGCAGGTGTCATCAGAATATCAGCGTTGCGTGGGTAGGCCATGGCAGTCTCGCGAAAAGGGGAAGTGGGGTGATAATGAATATTCTTCATCAGACTGTCAATTTACAACAGATTGATAACATTGTTATTCATGATTCACCGGTGAGGATGAGTTTGGCTAATAAATAAAAATCCCCGCCGCGGCGGGGAGGGTTGAGTTGGCTCAGCGCGGCGGGCGGGAGCCGATGGTGGCGGACCAACTGAAAGTGTCGCCGCTCGGCCGGTAGCGATTGGCTTTGCGTTCTGCACGCTCCGCCTTGGCGAGCTTCGCTCTGGCGGCCATGATGCGCGCCACCACTTCATCCTTGACCTTGTGCTGTTCGGCATTGGTCAGCGGCCTGCCATGGCTTTTACGCGCCTTGTCCAATTCGGTTTTCACTTCCCGCTGTTCGCTTTCCGTCATCTCTTTCAACGTCAACTTTTTCATCTGTGCCGCCCGTTCGGTGAAGTTGACTTACAGTTTAGCGGCGTTATATGACCGAAAATGTTATGGGCATAACGAAAATGCCCCATAGGCCGGCATTACACCTCTTCCAGCAGATCGTCGACAAAGCGCCGCATGCGTTCGGTGCGCTGTTCGGCCATCTGCCGCCCGGCGGCGGTCTGGAAGCCGTCTTGCAGTTTGAACAGCTTGGTTTCGAAGTGATCCAGGCTGAAACGCTTGTCGTCGTATTGGCGATGTTCAGCCCGCGGGTCGGCGGCGTCGTACAGCGCGCTGCGCATGCGGCCGCCGATATAGAAGCAGCGCGCCACGCCGATAAGGCCGATAGCGTCGAGGCGATCGGCATCCTGCAGGATCTTCGCCTCCAGCGTTTGCGGCGGGATGCCGGCGGAAAAACTGTGCGCTTCAATGGCGTGAGCCACCGCCGCGATGTCCGCCGGCGCCCATTCCAGCCGGGTCAGCGTCAGCGTGGCTTGCTCCGCCGCCATGCGCGAGGCCAGATGGCGCTGCGGCGAATTCTTTTCCACCGCGACGGCGTCGTGCAGCAGCACCGCCGCGCAGAGAATGCGCCGGTCGCCGCCTTCCAGCTTGCTGATCCGACGGCAGTTCTTCCAGACCCGATGCAGGTGCGCCACGTCATGCGAACCGTCGTCCGACTCGAGGGTGAGCGGCAACAGCGTTTGCGCCAGCGTCTGGTAGGGGGAAAACGGTTGTAACAACTCTTGCGTCAGCGAGGGTAAAGACACGTTCAGCTCCTGTTGGGGAAAATCGGTCAATCAGCATAGCCGTGTCGGATGCCGGGAAAATGACAGAAAAATGGCTATTGTTTACTAAAGTGCAACCCACTATTGTCATAACTGCGGTTTTTGCAGCGAAACAAGCAACCTAGAATAGCCGCATTCCGCCGTCTCCGCTTGGTGAGAGCCTGTGTCCGCGGGGATGGCCGGAATATCCTCATCAGCCATTTGGAGAAGAGACATGCCAACCCCTCTTGAAATAGTGCGCGCAACCTATGAAGGCAGCTCCGAAGAAAACGGCCGTAATCTGCTGGCGGCGCTGGCCCCCGATGCCGAGTGGACCGAAGCCGCCGGTTTCCCTTACGCCGGTACCTATATCGGCCCGGAGAACATCATCAAGAACGTGCATCAGCGCCTGGGCAGCGAATGGCAAGGTTACCGCGCCGACGTCGATCACTTTTACGACGCCGGCGACAACGTGATCGCTCAGGGTTTTTATCACGGCACCTACCGGGCCACCGGCAAATCCTTCAGCGCCTCTTTTGCGCATATTTATACGCTGCGCGCCGGCAAAATCGTGAAGTTCGTGCAGATCGTCGACAGTGCTAAAGTGCTGGAGGCGATGCAGCCTTAATCGCCGCTGCGCTTGCCGAATTTGCGGTCGAACTCGCGCCGATAACCCCGGGCCTTGTTGCGATCGCGGATCCACAAATAGCCGCATACCAGCGCAACCGCTCCCGAGAAGGTGACATTGCGCATATCCCGGTCATACCAAAACACCAACAGCGCATCCAGCGCCGCAATCAGCGCGATCCATTTGTACATATGGGATTGGCGCCGCGTGGCGGCGTTGAGTCGTTTTAACTGTCTGGCTTCGTCCAACACCGGTTTTTGCTGCATAGCGTTTCGTTATCGTCAGGCTGTCCACGCTAAATTAGCAGAATTTCCCTCACCGTCGCAAAGATTAACGCGCGGCGTCATGCGGTTTTCACCGCCTCTGGCGCGGCGCAGAAAATTTATGCGTGGGCGCTTGAATTGTTCATTGGGCGTGATAGGTTATTTATTCGTTATTTTTGGGTTTTTATTCATGGCTCGCCGTGTCATCAAGCTGCAGCATTGGGCGGTTAACGTGATGGGTTCGACGCATGCGGCGGTTAACTTCGGCAGGAGGATGTGATGAACGATAAAACGGCACGCCCGCAGGATGTGGTTCAACAACAGCTTGACGCCTATAACGCCCGCGACATCGAGGCCTTTATGGCCTGCTGGGCGGACGACGCCCAGTATTACGAGCATCCAGACACGCTGCTGGCCAGCGGCAAGGCGGCGATCCGTGAACGGCATCTGGTGCGTTTCCAGGAGCCGAGTCTGTATGGCGAACGGATAAAACGCATGGCGGTAGGCAATATGGTGGTCGATCAGGAAGTGGTGACGCGCAATTTCCCGCAGGGGCGCGGCAAAATGGATGTCATCGCCATCTATGAAGTGGAACAGGGGCGGATCGCCAAAGCCTGGTTCAAGATCGGCCCCTGCGTGCCGGATGAGGGCGCGCTCTAGCCGCGCATTACTGCAACGCCATCACCGCCTCTATTTCCACACACACCGCGGGTGAGAACAACGCGCTGACCGCCATCAGTGAACAGGCCGGCAGCGCGCCATCGAAATAGTCAAACAGCACCGGGCGCACGCCCGCCAGATCGGCGATGTCGGTCAGGAACACGCTGATTTTAATCAATGCCTTGAGGTTGACGCCTTCGCTGGCGGCAATGGTGGCCAGCTGTTCGAGGATCTCCTGCGTTTGCTCCGGCGCGCTCAACCCCTGAGCGTCGGTGGCGAAGGCCGTCAATCCGGAAACGTATAAGCGATCGCTGTGGCGCACCGCATGCACATAGGGGCCGCCCGGCGTCGGCAACTGCGGATAATTCGTGCGTTTTAATGATGTCATGGTCAAACCCCGCGCAAGACCGGTTAATAAAATCGATAAACTTGGTTAGGATACTGAAGAAACGGCGGCCAGGCGCCGCGCACCGATGATATTTGAGAGTATCATCCCTCTTTTTTATACGTCGTCTTCACCCGAATGTGACAGTGCGGCGCAGCTCGGCCACAAGGACGCATGAGACGATGAACCCGATTTTTACTCCCTACCTGCAACGCTGGCAACTGGAACAGGACGGCAAAGCCTTCGAAACCCACAGCAGTCTGCTGATGCCGGTGCGTTACCGGGGCGAGGCCGCCATGCTGAAGATCGCCCGCGAGCAGGAGGAGCGCTTCGGCGGCCAGCTCATGTGCTGGTGGCGCGGGGAAGGCGCCGCGCTGGTGCTGGCGTGGCACGACGACGGCATTCTGCTGGAGCGCGCGCAGGGCGAAGGTTCGTTGGCGCAGTTGGTGCGTGATGGCGACGATGAGCAGGCCACGCAGATCCTGTGTCGGGCGATCGCCGCCTTGCATGCGCCGCGAGAGGCACCGCTGCCCGAATTGATCCCGCTGCAGGAGTGGTTCAGCTCGCTGTGGCCGGCGGCGCAGGCGCACGGCGGCATGCTGCGCCTCAGCGCCACAACGGCGGCGGAATTGCTGAGCAGCCCGCGAGAAGAAAGCGTGCTGCACGGCGACATCCACCATGACAATGTGCTCGACTTCGGCGAACGCGGCTGGCTGGCGATCGACCCCAAGCGTTTGTACGGCGAACGGGGCTTCGATTACGCCAATATCTTCTGCAATCCCAACTACGGTATCGCCACCGATCCGGCCATTTTCCAGCGCCGCGTGGAACAGGTGTGCCGGTTGGCCGGGTTGGAGCGCCGGCGCTTGTTGCAATGGATCCTGGCCTGGTCGGGGCTCTCCGCCGCTTGGTTCATGGAAGACGGGCAGGCGGCGGATATCGACTTCCGCGTGGCCGAACTGGCGGCGCGCGCGTTGGATATCCCGTTGCCGGACGGCGATTCAGGGTTCATCCTGCCAGTAATCGAGCGAGGTTGAAGGGCGCTGCAGGTAGCGCACCTGCTCGCCGTCTGCGCTGCGCGCCATCGCCTGGTATTTGCCGGAATCCGGGTACATCACCAGCTCCGGCTGTTCGCGCGTGCTGACGGACAGGTACTTCAGCGGCGCATCGGAAGTGTTGATGATCTGGTGCGGGTATTCCGGGCCCGGCGGAATGAAAATGACATCCCCGCTGACGATCGGCAGCATTTCTCCAGCCACCCGCAGCGTACCGCTGCCTTCCAGAATGATGAACATTTCTTCCTGAGCGTAGTGAAAATGGTAGGGGCAGGAACGCATGCCCGGCGCCACGCAATCGAAAGAGGCGCCCAGTTTGTCGGCGGCGGTGCCGGTGCCGAGACGGGCGCCGACGCTGTCATACAGCGGCGGCCGCCGGTCATGTTTCATCTCTACCTGTTCGACATTGCGTATCAGGCGCTGAGCTAACAGCGCGGCTTTCTCAGTCATAAGCTTCCTTGGTGACGGTGTCACTTATTAGGTGAATTGACAGTCAGACGACAGAGAAAGTGAAGGCGCCACGGCGTCGCTTGTCAATGTAGACCGCCCGTTACGCCTCGGAGGTTCGCCGCGGCAGCGACAGCAGCAGATGGGCGATGGCGCCGCCGACAATCCCCCAGAAGGCAGAACCGATGCCGAGCAGCGTGACGCCAGAGGCGGTGATGAGGAAGGCGATCAGCGCCGCGTCGCGCTGTTTTTCATCATGCAGCGCGCGTTGCAGGCTGCCGCCAATGGTGCCGAGCAACGCCAGCCCGGCAATGGTGTGGATCAAGGCGACCGGCAACGCGCTGAATAGCAGGCCGATGGCGCCGCCGAACAGACCGGCCAGCAGATAGAAGCCGCCGGCGGCCACCGCGCCCATATAGCGCCGCTGCGGATCGGGATGCACATCCGGCCCCATGCAGATGGCGGCGGTAATGGCCGCGATGCACACCGAGAAACCGCCGAATGGCGCCAGCAGCAGCGCGGTCAGCGCCGTCCAGGCGATCAGCGGTGAGGTGGGGACGCGGTAGCCCGCCGCCTGCAGCGTAGCGATCCCGGGGGCGTTCTGTGAAGCCATGGTCACCACGAAGAAGGGCACGCCGATGCCGAGCAGCGTCGGCCAGCTGAAATGCGGCGCGATAAATTCCGGCACGGCGAACGCCGGCGTCTGTTGCGCCAGCTGGATATCGCCCTGCAGCGCGGCGATCGCCAACCCAATCGCCAGCGTCAATACGATGGCGTAGCGCGGCAGGAAACGGCGGCTGAGCAGATAGGCCAGCCCCATGCCGGCGCTGAGGGGAAAATTGAGCTGCAGCGAAGCGAAGGCGTCCAGCCCGAAACGCAGCAGGATCCCCGCCAGCATCGCCGCAGAAATCGCCTGTGGAATATAGTCCATCAGGCGGGCAAACAGCCCGGTGACGCCGCAGAGCAGGATCAGACCGGAGGCGAAGATAAACACGCCGATCGCCTCGTTGATCGGCGTGCCGGGCAGGCTGGTGACCAGCAGCGCCGCGCCGGGCGTCGACCAGGCGGTGAGGATCGGCGTGCGATAGTAAAGCGACAGCCCGAGGGAGGTGACGCCCATTGCGATCCCCAGTGCGCTCAGCCAGCCGCCGATCTGCGCCGGCGTGGCGCCCGCGGCGGCGGCGGCCTGGAAAATGATGGCGGCAGAGCTGGTATAACCGACCAGAACGGCGACAAAACCGGCCATGACGGCAGGCAGGGTCAGATGACGCAGGGTGACGGCAGGGCGCATGGGCAGCTCCAATCGGTGGTTGTGCGTTATAACGCACAGCGAGAAATCAGCATAGCATCGTGCGTTATAGCGCACAAGCGGGTATAATCGGGCACGATACGCAGAGGAGAACAGGATGCAGGAACTTGCCGGCCATTTGGCGCACACCCTGCGCACGTTGCGCGCACAGCGCGGTTGGAGCCTGACGCAGGCGGCGGAATACACCGGCGTCAGCAAGGCGATGCTCGGGCAGATTGAACGCGGCGAGTCCAGCCCGACGGTGGCGACGCTGTGGAAGATCGCCACCGGTTTCAACGTGGCGTTTTCCGCCTTCCTTGAGGCCTCGCCCGCGCAGCAGCAGGCGACGCTGCATCGCTACGGCGAGCTGCCGGTGTACGATCAGGACAATGCCGATATGCGCGTGGTGCCGCTGTTTCCCTACGATCGCCAACTGGGTTTCGACATGTTCGTCATCGATCTCGCGCCGGGTGCGCTCAGCGAATCGTCGCCGCATGAGCCGGGCGTGATCGAGCATGTGATCGTGATCAGCGGCCGGTTGGAATTGGCGATAAACGGCGAGTGGCACCGCCTGGCGGCCGGCGAGGCGATGCGCTTTCAGGCCGATCGGCCGCATGCCTACCGCAACGCCGGTTCACAAACGGTGCGTATCCACGATCTGATCCACTATCCTCAATCCTGAATCAACGCGGCGGCCGTGGGCTTTGACTCCGCGCCGCCAAACGCCTACCTTGTTGAAAATGACTCTTATTTCACAGGTTGTCGCCCATGACGGGGCGGCGTTGCAGCCGACTCAAAAGGAGCTTGATTTTGCCGGTCACCAATCGACGTCAGTTTATTAAACTCAGTGCACAAACCGCAGGAGCCGTATTCGCGATGACTTCATTACCCAACAGTATCCGCCTGGCGATGGCGGCGGAGGGCGGCGCGGCCGCCGGCGATGAATTCCTGTGGCTGGAAGAGCTGCAGGGTAAAAAAGCGCTGCAATGGGTGCAGCAGGAAAATCAGCGCACCGTGGCGCGTTTCGGCCAGGGCGAAGACTTTCAGCGCATTGAGCGCGAAGTTCTGGATATCCTCAATAAAGACACCCAGATCCCGTGGGTGAGTAAACGCGGCGAGTACTATTACAACTTCTGGCAGGATCAGGCCAACCCGCGCGGCCTGCTGCGGCGCACCACGCTGGACGAGTACCGCAAGGCCAAACCGGCCTGGGAGACGGTGCTGGATATCGATGCGTTGGGCAAGGCGGAAGGCAAGGATTGGGTCTATCAAGGCTCGCAACCGCTGGCGCCGGAATACCGTTATTGCCTGATGCAGCTGTCGCCGGACGGCGGTGACGCCACCGAAATCCGTGAATTCGATCTGGTGGCCAAACGCTTTGTCAAAGACGGTTTCAACGTGCCGGTGGCGAAAAGCCGGGTTTCCTGGGTCGATCGGGACACGCTGTTCATCGCCACCGATTTCGGCCCCGGTTCGATGACCCAGTCAGGCTACGCGCGCATCGCCAAACGCTGGCTGCGCGGCACGCCGCTGAGCGCCGCCGAAACGCTGTACGAAGCGCAGCCGGAAGATATGGCGGTCTTCGCCTATCACGATCGCACGCCGGGTTTTGAGCGTGATTTCGTCGGCCGCAGCCTGGACTTCTATCGCCGTGACTATTTCTTGCTGGCTCAGGATGGCCGGCAGAAAAAAATCGACATCCCGGCCGACGCCGAGCTGGATACGCATCGGGAATGGCTGCTGATCAAACCGAGCAGCGACTGGGAAGTGGGCGGCAAGCGCTATCCGTCCGGCGCGCTGCTGGCGGCCAACTTCGATGACTATCTGGCGGGCAAGCGCGAGCTGCAGCTGCTGTTTACCCCAACGGCGGAGCAGGCGCTGAGCGGCTACAGCGGCACCCGCGATCACCTGATCCTCAGCATCATGGATAACGTGGTCAACCGGCTGGAAGTGCTGACGCCGCAGGGCGGCAGCTGGCAACGTCGCCCGCTGGGCAACCCCGACGCCATCAGCACCCTTTCCGCCGGCGGCATCGACGAAGAGAGCAACGCCTATTTCCTGACCGTCAGCGGGTTCCTGCAGCCGACCTCGCTGTACATGGGCAATCTCGACGGCGGTGAGGCGACGCTGTTGAAACAGGCGCCGCAGGACTTTGACGCCGCCGGCTATCAGGTCAGCCAGCATTTCGCGCGCTCCAAGGACGGCACCCGCGTGCCGTATTTCCAGATCGCCGCCAAAGATCTCAAAGCGGACGGCAGCACGCCGACGCTGCTGTATGGCTACGGCGGGTTTGAAGTGCCGCTGTTGCCGGGCTATCTCGGCGGCAAGGCGCCGGCCTGGCTGGAACGCGGTGGAGTATACGTGGTGGCCAACATTCGCGGCGGCGGCGAATACGGTCCGGCCTGGCATCAGGCGGCGCTCAAGCAAAACCGCCATCGCGCCTACGAGGATTTCGCCGCCGTGGCCGAAGATCTTATCGCACGCAAGGTGACCTCGGCGCCGCATCTTGGCGCGCGCGGCGGCAGCAATGGCGGCCTGCTGGTGGGCAATATGCTGACGCTGTATCCGCAGCTGTTCGGCTGCATCGTCTGCGAAGTGCCGCTGCTGGACATGCAGCGCTATACCCAGCTTTCCGCCGGCGCGTCGTGGATCGCCGAATACGGTGACCCGAGCAAGCCGGAGGAATGGGCCTACATCAAGACCTTCTCGCCATACCACAACATTCAGGCGCAGACGGCCTACCCGCCGGTGCTGTTCTATACCGCGACCAGCGACGATCGGGTCAACCCGGCCCACGCCCGCAAAATGGCGGCGCGCATGCAGGCGATGGGGTATCAGCAGGCCTATTTCTATGAAAATACCGAAGGCGGGCACAGCGCCGCCGCCGACAAGCAACAGGCGGCGTTCCACAGCGCGCTGGTAAGCGAATTCATGTGGGCCAACCTGAGCGGCAAACCCAAGTCAGCGTAAGCCTTTTTCTTGCGGCATAAAAAAACACCGGGGCGTTAACCCCGGTGTTTTTATTTACGCTCAATCCGCCGGCGGTCAGCGAGCCGCAGTGGCTTCCTGCGCTTGCTGATTGGCGTCTTCGGTGGTGTCCAGCGTCATGCGGTACAGCTTCGGCGCGGTCAGCATCATCAGGATAGCGATGACGGCGGTGACGATGCCGATCTGCATAAACACATGGCTGTAGATGGCCAGCGAAGCGTGCGCGTCGTTGATGTCGCTTGGCACGGCGGTCAGACCGGCAACCTTACCGGCGATCAGCGCGGCGGCGGCGGTAGTCAGGAACCAGGAGCCCATGATGAAGCCCATCAGACGCTGTGGCACCAGCTGCGCTACCATCGCCAGGCCCAGGCCGGAAATCATCAGCTCGCCGATGCTCTGCAGCGCGTAGCTCAGGATCAGCCAGTTGACCGACACGATGCCCTGTTCGTTGGCGAAGCTGGCACCCCATGGCAGCACCAGGAAGGCGCAGGAGCAGAGGATCATGCCGAAAGCGAACTTGTGCGGCATCGGCAGGCGATCGCCCATTTTGTTATACAGCGCGGCCAGAATCGGGCTGGCGAGCATGATCCAGAACGGGTTCAGCGCCTGATACTGCTCCGGCTCGAAGGCGACGCCGAAGATGCTGTGTTCCACGTTATGGATGGCGAAGAAGTTCAGCGAGGTTGGCATCTGGCTGTACAGCACGAAGAACACCACCGCTTCCAGCATCAGCAGGAAGGCGACGATCATCTTGCGGCGTGCAGCGCCGTGCAGGGCGAAGGTTTCCTTGGCGAACACCAGAACGATGCCGGCGGAAACGAGGGCCAACGCCCAGCGCGCGATCACCTGGTTGTGCAGCAGCCAGCTGGACACGGCGATCAACGCCACGATGCCGACCAGCACCATCAGCAGCTTCGGCAGATGCAGCGGCTTGAAGTCAGGTCTGGAGCCGTTTTCCTTCACCCACTTGTGGCACATCATAAAGTTGACCAGGGTGATCAGCATGCCGACCACGCTCAGGGAGAACGCCACGCTCCAGCCGTATTTCGCCGCCAGCCACGGGGTGGCCAGCATGGAGAAGAAGGAACCGATGTTCACCGACATGTAGTACATGGTGAAAGCGCCGTCGATGCGCGGATCATCTTTCTCATAGCAGGTGGACAGCAGGGAGGACGGGTTAGCCTTGAACAGGCCGCTGCCCACGGCGATGGTCGCCATGCCCATGTAGACCCAGAAGATGTCGTGGCCGGAGTAGGCCACCATGGCGTAACCGGCGGCCAGCACCAGCGCGCCGAGCACGATCACGCGTTTGGCGCCCAGCACCTTGTCGCCCAGCCAGCCACCGATGGCGACGAAGCCGTATACCAGGGCGCTGAAGGAAGAGAACAGGGTGATGGAATCGGCTTCGCTCATGCCGAGCATCTTGACCAGATAAACCGCCATGATGCCCTGCAGGCCGTAATAGCCGAAACGCTCCCACAGTTCGATCGAGAAGATCAGGTAGAACGCTTTCGGTTGTTTGAACGCGTTAAGGCTAACGCTCTCCGGGTGTTGGTTGTTTGCTGTTGACACTGGTACCTCTGTTTTTTCGCAGCCCGTCTTTGGAGGACGGGAAAGTACAAAAGTTGATGCGGAACGGCATCCTTTTGCGTTGTTATAGGATGGGGACGGCGGTTAATGTTCACTATCTTTGTCAACGTGGCAAGCAGTTTGTCATATTCGGTTACATTTAACGCTCGCAGGATTATGCTGCGATGTTGCAAATGTTATGCAGTATTAACTTTCGGGTTTTAATGGTTTGCCGATTTTTTGTTTTGATTAAAAGCTATACGCATTTTAAACAGGGATATATTCTGCTGAATTGCTATTTTTTAGCGCATCAGTGTATGTGTGGTTG
Organism: Serratia sp. BNK-33-b; assembly: GCF_048684565.1. NCBI lineage: Bacteria > Pseudomonadati > Pseudomonadota > Gammaproteobacteria > Enterobacterales > Yersiniaceae > Serratia > Serratia sp. BNK-33-b. Next base: position 2,580,537 of record NZ_JBLQTZ010000001.1, on the reverse strand, counting down.
TTAATCCATTGGAATGTTGTGCATATGCAGCGTTTTGTAAAATTATAGAAATTTAGGAAAACGGGACTGGCATTTGTGAACGCCTTGTGATCCTGAAAGCGTGACGTTCACCGCAATTTTTGACTAATTTTTCGCTTGAAAATAACGCGGCACTGAGTTTTTCACTGAAAACCGTGATAACGCCGGGGTTACTGCTGCGCGATATCACATTTCCGATAAAAAAGAGGCGCTGGCGGGGGGAGTGGCGGCGACGGGGGCGGTTTGCCGCCCCGTCAGACTCAGGATTCTGGATAAACCTTCTCTTTATACTCGCACAGGTCTTCGATGATGCAGGAGCCACAGCGCGGTTTGCGCGCGATGCAGGTGTAGCGCCCGTGTAGGATCAGCCAGTGATGGCAATCGACCTTGAATTCGGCGGGCACCACCTTCAGCAGCTTCTCTTCCACCTGATCGACGTTCTTGCCCGGCGCGAAGTGGGTGCGGTTGCACACCCGGAAGATATGGGTGTCCACGGCGATGGTCGCCCAGCCGAAGGCGGTATTGAGCACCACGTTGGCGGTCTTGCGGCCGACGCCCGGCAGCGCTTCCAGCGCGGCGCGATCTTCCGGCACTTCGCCGCCGTGCAGCTCCAGCAGCATACGGCAGGTTTTGATCACGTTTTCGGCCTTGCTGTTGAACAGGCCGATGGTCTTGATGTACTCCTTGACGCCATCAACCCCCAGCGCCAGCATGGCGGCGGGGGTGTTGGCGACCGGGTAAAGCCTGGCGGTCGCCTTGTTGACGCTCACGTCGGTGGCCTGCGCGGACAGCAGCACTGCAATCAGCAGTTCAAACGGCGTGGTGTACACCAGCTCGGTGGTCGGGTGCGGGTTGTTGTCGCGCAGCCGGGTCAAAATTTCCAGTCGCTTCTGCTTGTTCATCAGGCCTTCTCAGCACGTCCTTGTTCCAGCAGCGGTTCCGCCGCCACGGCGCGAGCTTTGCGCGCCTTCATTTTTTCGTCGATCAGATATTTGACCGCCAGCAGCAGCCCCAGGCCGATAAAGGCGCCCGGCGGCAGCATGGCCAGCAGGAATGGGCTGTCGAAATGCACCACTTCGATGCGCAGCGATTTGGCCCAGCCGCCCAGCAGTTGGTCGGCGCCGTCGAACAGCGTGCCGTTGCCCAACAGTTCGCGCATCGAGCCCAGCGTCACCATCACGCCGGTGGCGCCGAGGCCGATCGCCATGCCGTCCAGCGCCGAGAGGCCGACCGGCTTCTTGGCGGCCACCGCTTCGGCGCGGCCGACCACGATGCAGTTGGTTACGATCAATGGAATAAAGATGCCGAGCGACTGATACAGGCCGAAGGCATAGGCGTTGATCAGCATCTGCACGATGCTCACCACCGCGGCGATGATCATCACGTAGATTGGAATACGCACTTCGCTCGGCACCCAGCGGCGCACCGCGGAGATGGAGGCGTTGGTCAGCGTCAGCACCAGCGTGGTGGCCAGCCCCAGGCCGAGCGCGTTGGTGACGGTGGAGGTCACCGCCAGCAACGGACACATGCCCAGCAGCTGCACCAGGGCGGAGTTGTTTTTCCACAACCCCTGGACGATCAATTCTTTGGCTTCACTCATTCGGCGGCTCCACACGCAGGTAAGCTTTCAAGTTTAGGCGGCAGCGTTTCCATATACAACGCCGTGCGGCGCACCGCATTGACCACCGCCCGCGGGGTGATGGTCGCGCCGGTGAATTGGTCGAACATGCCGCCGTCTTTCTTCACCGCCCAGCGCTTATCGTCCGGGCCTTCGATTTTCTTGCCGCTGAAGAAGGAAATCCAGTCGGAAATGCGCAGTTCAATTTTGTCACCCAGCCCAGGCGTTTCGTGGTGTTCAATCACCCGGGTGCCGAGCACCGTGCCGTTGAAATCGGCGCCGACCAGCAGCTTAATGGCGCCGGAGTAACCGTCCGGCGCGGTGGTTTCCAGCGCGGCGGCAGTCGGCTGCCCGTTTTTGCGCGCCAGGTACAAGCGGTGCGGCGCACCGTCGCCCAAGGCCGGATCGCTGACCAGCAGGCATTCGTTCTGCATGATGTTGTCGTAGTTTTCCGGCGGCACCACCTGATCGAGCAGCGCTTTTTGCTGCAGCGCCGCCTGATGGGCGATGGTGGTTTTCGTCAGGGCGTAAACCACGGCGGTCAGGCCGGTGGTGACCGCCGCAAACACCGCCAGCGTGGTGCCGTGCTTTCTCATGGAATTCAGCATGGCGGCTCCTTAGCGATGGCCGTACACGCGCGGCTGCGTGTAGTGGTCGATTAACGGGACGGTGATGTTGGCGAGCAGCACGGCGAAGGCCACACCATCAGGGTAGCCGCCATAGACGCGGATCAGCCAGACCAGCACGCCGATCAGCGCGCCGTAGATTAAGCGGCCCTTCGGCGTGGTGGAGGCGCTGACCGGATCGGTGGCGATAAAGAACGCACCCAGCATGCTGGCGCCGGAGAACAAGTGGATCAGCGGCGAAGCCTGATGCGCCGGATCGATCCACCAGGCCAGACCGGAACAGAAGGCGATGGCAGCCAACATGCTGAAAGGGATTTGCCAATGGATCAGGCGGCGCGCCAGCATAAACAGGCCGCCGGCCAGGAAACCGAGGTTGACCCACTGCCAGCCGATACCGGCCAGCGCGCCGCCGAACAGCGGCTGCTGCAACACCTGTTCCACGCTGTGTCCGCTGCGCAGGCCGGTTTTGAAGCCGTCGAGCGGCGTGGCCTGGCTGATGCCGTCCACGCCCATTTGCAGTTCGTGCAGCGTCGCGCCCTGTGCGGTATGGCCGCTGAAAATCGCCAGCAGCGTGTCGTGGAGCGACAGCGCGGTGGCGCGCAGTTCATCCGGCGGCAGCCAGCTGGTCATCTGCACCGGGAAGGAGATGAGCAGCACTACGTAACCGACCATCGCCGGGTTGAACGGGTTCTGCCCGAGGCCGCCATACAGCTGTTTGGCGATAACGATGGCGAAGAAGGTGCCGATGACGATCATCCACCACGGCGCCAGCGGCGGCAGGCTGATGCCGAGCAGCAGCGCGGTCAGCAGGGCGGAGTTATCCGCCAGCCGGCTGCGCACCGGCAGCTTGCGCAGCCTGAGGATCGCGCCTTCTGCAGCCAGCGCGACGATCGCCGCCAGCGCCACCTGAATCAGCACGCCGTAGCCGAAAAACCAAATCTGCGCCGCAATGCCGGGAATGCACGCCAACATGACCCACAGCATAATGCGGCTGGTGCTTTGCTGGTTGTGGGTGAAAGGCGAGCTGGCGATGTGTAAGCCTTTGGCGGCTGTGGGTGATACCGGCCTGAACTTCATAGAGTAACGATACCTTCTGCGCCGCGCCTGCGGCAGTTTCGATGCGCCATACTGCGGGCGCGGCAAAAATGATAGCCGAGCATTCTACCTGATTCGATGCGAGGGTAATACGCCTTAATGATAGGGGTATTCGGCTTTCCGCACATCTGGCGATCGGGGTGGCGCGATTTGATTTTTTTTGGGCCGGGAAATGGGCTAACGTGAGGAATTGTCAGTGGAACTTGTGCCGCCATCGACCGCGGGAAATGGGGTAAACGTCTGAATGAGATATCATTTCTCTCCAGATTTCCGCACAAAATAACAACTTTCACATAATCCGTGTAGGTTACTATCGCGAACATTATTGAGTCAGTGAACCCATAATAATGACAAATGAAGACATTTTTTTTATTGAAGAGCTAATTGAGTGGGTGGAGATACATCTGGAGAAACGGCCAAACCTGGATGAAGTCGCGCGTATTTCGGGCTATTCCAAGTGGCACCTGCAGCGTAAATTCAAGCGTATTACCGGCATTCAACTCGCCACCTATATCCGTTCGCGCATCCTGACGCGCGCCGCGGTGGCGTTGCGCATTACTCGTCGCTCCATCATCGACATCTCCGATGAGCTGGGCTTCGACTCTCAGCAGACCTTTACCCGCATGTTCAAGCAGCGCTTCGGCACCACCCCCAATCGCTACCGCTCGATGGAGCACTGGGACGTGAAAAACCTGATGCCGCGCTTTAACTTCGAAGCCAGCTATGGCGCCGGTTATTACCCGGAAGTGAAGCGGCTGACGCTGCCCGACATGCAGCTGGTCGGCTTCACGCGCCGGCTGGATTTCGCCTCCGAACAGGAGCTGGAGTACTCTTCCTGCATGGCGATGAAGGACGAGATTTTCAACGACTTCTTCAAGGGGCTGCACGTTGACTGTCGGCGGATTTACAGCATCTACTCCCCTCATGCCGGGGAGGGCGACGAGCTCTCATCCACGCTGGTGATGGCGGTCGATCCTGAACACAGAAAGGATATTCTTTCCAACCATCAGATAGACACCTTCCATTTGCCGAGCCGCGAGTTTATCTCTATCAACCATAAGGGGTCGGCGAAAGAGTGTTTGCAGTTTTTCGGCTACCTGATGTCGCATGTGATGCCGGGGTTGAAGGATGAAGTGCGCGGCAGTATGGAAATGGAGATCATTCAAACCAAAGAGTGGAATCCGGAATCCAAACTGCGCCAGATTGAAGTGGATTACACCTACCTGATCTCTATCGATTAAACGGCGCCCGGCGTCAGCCAGGCGCCGCTGTCATCATTTGTCTTCCGTTTCCGCCGCCAGCGATTCCCTGGCGGCTTTTTTGGCTTTGGCGCGGGCGATAGCCGCCGCGACCGCCGCCTTGCGCGGATCTTCTTCGGCTGCAACCGGCGCCGGTTCCGCCGGTGCAGAGGCATCCGTCTGTTGCGCCGCTTTCTTGGCTTTGGCGCGGGCGATAGCCGCCGCGACCGCCGCCTTGCGCGGATCTTCTTCGGCTGCAGCCGGCGCCGGTTCCGCCGGTGCAGAGGCATCCGCCTGTTGCGCGGCTTTCTTGGCTTTGGCGCGGGCGATAGCCGCCGCAACCGCCGCCTTGCGCGGATCTTCTTCGGCTGCAGCCGGCGTCGGTTCCGCCGGTGCAGAGGCATCCGTCTGTTGCGCGGCTTTCTTGGCTTTTACGCGCGCCAGTGCCGCCGCGACCGCCGCCTTGCGCGGATCCTCTTCGGCTGGAGCCGGCGCCGGTTCCGCTGGAGCAGGGGCATCCGCCTGCTGCTCTGCCTTTTTGGCCTTCACGCGCGCCAGGGCGGCCGCAACGGCCGTTTTGCGCGGATCGTCCTCTGTTGCCGCCGGGGCGGAGCTGTCTGCGGCCGGCGCCTCTTTGCGCGCTTTCACGCGGGCCAGCGCCGCGGCCACGGCGGCTTTACGCGCGTCGTCGCCCGCGGTCGCCGGTGGCGCTTCCGTTTCCACCTCGGCAGCCAGCTGGGCACGACGTTCGCGCGCCTGCGCTTTACGCGCTTCGCGGGCGGCGATCATCTCGCTGTTGTCCGGCTGCTGGCCGTTGACCGGCGTAACCGCCGCTTCGGCATTCTTGCTGCGCACGCGCGCCAGCGCGGCCTGCACTGCGCCCTGATCGTCGTCGGTCAGTTTGACGGCGGCCTTTTTATGTCGCTCTTCACGCGCCAGTTTTTCACGCTCCAGACGCGCCAGTTTGGCCTCGTAACGCGCCTTGGCCTCGGCGGTGCGCGCCGCTTCCAGATCGATAGCCTTGATTTCGGCCTTTTCCTGCCGGTAGTACTGTACCAGCGGGATATTGCTGGGGCAGACGAACGCGCAGGCGCCGCATTCGATGCAGTCGAACAGGTTATGGTTGCGCGCCTTGTCGTGCTCCTGTCCACGGCTGAACCAGTACAGCTGTTGTGGCAGCAGCCCGGCAGGGCAAGCGTCTACGCACAGGCCGCAGCGGATGCAGGACTGCTCCGGTTCCTGCGGCGTCATTTCATCCACCGTCGGCGCCAGAATGCAGTTGCTGATCTTGACGATCGGCACGTTCAGCGCGGGCAGGGTGAAGCCCATCAGCGGGCCGCCCATGACCACCATCTGCTGCGCCTGCGGGCGGAAACCGACGACGTCGAGCAGGTGCTGCACCGGCGTGCCGATGCGAGCCCACAGATTGCCGGGGCGCTCAATCGCCTCGCCGGTCAGGGTCACTACGCGCTCAATCAGCGGTTCGCCGTCGACGATCGCTCGCTTGATGGCGAAGGCGGTGCCGACGTTTTGCATCAATACGCCGATAGCGGAGGAGTGCTTGCCGTGCGGCACTTCCTTGCCGGTCAAAATTTTGGTCAGCTGCTTGGCGCCGCCGGACGGGTATTTGGTCGGGATGACGCGCAGCGCAATGCCGGACTGGCCGCGCAACGCCAGTTTCAGCGCCGCGATTGCCTCCGGCTTGTTGTCTTCGATGCCGATCAGCGTGACCTTGGGCTGCAGAATGTGTTGCAGGATCTGCGTGCCTTCAATGATCTGATCGGCATGTTCCTGCATCAGGCGATCGTCGGCGGTGATGTAAGGCTCGCACTCGGCGGCGTTGAGGATCAGCGTTTCCACGCCGCTCATGCCGCCTTGCAGTTTGCTGGCGGTCGGGAAACCGGCGCCGCCCAGGCCGGCGATGCCGGCCTGATGAATACGTTGAATCAGTTCCGTGGCGGGCGATTGGCGATAGTCCGCCACCGGATCGCGCTCGCACCAGCGGTCTTCCCCGTCTGCCTCGATAATCACGCACAGCTCCGTCAGCCCGGACGGGTGAGCGGTGATGTGCGGGGTAATGGCGCTGACGGTGCCCGAGGTCGGGGCATGCACCGGCACGGTGCGGCCGCGGCCGACGGTCAGAGGTTGGCCTTTCAACACCCGATCGCCGGCGCTGACGCACAGCTCGCCTTCCGGCCCCAAATGCTGCTGCAGCGGAATGATAAAGGTCTTGGGCAGGGGCGCGACACGCAGCGGCGCACCGCTGGACTGCGTTTTCATTTCCGGTGGATGGATCCCGCCGTCGAAATCCCAGATCCGGTCTTTTTTAAAGGCGGCGAACAGATTAAGCATGTTGCTCCACGTGGATCACTTGCACCGGGATCGTCTTCATGTCCCACTTCCAGTTGGCGGTGGTGGTAGCGACCGGTCTCATTTCAATACAGTCGGTAGGGCAAGGGGCGACGCACAGATCGCAGCCGGTACAGAGGTCGGTGATGACGGTGTGCATGGCGCGGGTGGCGCCGACGATGGCGTCCACCGGGCAGGCCTGAATGCACTTGGTGCAGCCGATGCAGTTGGCCTCGTCGATATAGGCCACTTTACGCTCCGGCTCGGCGGCGGCTTCGCTGCCCAGCGGCTGCGGCTCTACGTTGAGCAGCTCCGCCAGTTTCAGCATCACCTGTTCGCCGCCCGGCGCGCATTTGTTGATCATCTCGCCGTTGGCTACCGCCTCGGCATAGGGGCGACAGCCGGGGTAGCCGCACTGCCCGCACTGGCTCTGCGGCAGGATCGCGTCGACCTGCTCGGCGACCGGATCCTCTTCCACCTCAAAACGGCGCGCGGCGTAGCCCAGCACCAGTCCGAACAGCAGCCCGAGCGCGCTCAAAGCCGCGATAGCTATCCACAACGCAGTCATTAGAATTTCACCAGCCCGGTAAAGCCCATAAAGGCCAGCGACATCAGCCCGGCGGTGATCAGCGCGATCGAGGAGCCGCGGAACGGCGCCGGCACGTCGGCGACCGCCAGACGTTCGCGAATGGCGGCGAACAGCACCATCACCAGCGAGAAACCGGCGGCGGCGCTGAAGCCGTAAACGGCGGACTGCAGGAAGTTATAGCCGAGGTTGACGTTAAGCAACGCTACGCCCAGCACCGCACAGTTGGTGGTGATCAGCGGCAGGAAGATGCCCAGCAGGCGGTAGAGCGCCGGGCTGGTCTTGCGCACCACCATCTCGGTGAACTGAACGACGACGGCGATCACCAGAATGAAGGAGAGCGTGCGCAGATACACCAGATCCAGCGGAACCAGAATAAAGGTGTTGATCACCCAGGCGCTGACGGAGGCCAGCGTCATGACGAAGGTGGTGGCCATTCCCATGCCGATGGCGCTTTCCAGCTTCTTGGAAACGCCGAGGAACGGGCACAGGCCAAGAAACTTCACCAGAACGAAGTTGTTCACCAGTACGGTGCCGACAAACAGGAGCAGGTATTCGGTCATTGCGATGCCTAAAAAAATAAAAGCCGCCTATTATCGGGAATCGGCGGCCGGACGACAACATATGAATCGCAGGGGTATTGCCTTTTTTGGCGAAAATTTACACAAAAAACCCGATAAAACGTGCTGCAATCGCCATTAACGTTCGGTAAAGGTGCCTTTGACCCGCTGCGAGCGCTTGATATAAGGCACCAGCAGCGCCGCCATCAGCAGCGGCCAGCCGAGGCTGCGCACCGCCACTTCATCCGGTACCGGCGCAAAGGCGAAGGCTTTCACCGCCAGGATCACCGTGATCAGCAGCCATAACAAGAACAGTTTGGGGAAGCGCTGCGAGCGCTGGCAAAACAGAAACACCAGCCACAGGGTGAAGCCCCACATCAAAAGCGTGGTCAGCACCGAAAAGTACCATTGCAGGGTAAACGCCTGGGCGTTGGTCAACAGATAATCGCGCGACTCGGGCATGAAGATCGCCATGGCGTACAGGAGCAGCATCAGGCTGGCGCTGAGCAGGGTGACGATCAGATAGGCCAGCGGGGCCAGCAACCAACCGCCGATACGAGTGTATTCAGCTTGAGACATAAAGGCTTCCTGATTGAAACGGGGATCACAGGCGGCATAGCTTAGCGGGTAATATAGGCTTCGTCATCTCTATCAAGCGGATAGCTCGGCATCGCGACGCCGGGCCGCACGTTTGGCTACTCCGGCCTCGCTTCGAATTAACATCTCATTTACTTCTTGTTCCATCCGGCCGCATGGTGTCAAATCGAAAGGGTCTGTCGTGAGCCAGCAAGAGGAAATCCCATGGCTGAGAAAATTCGTGTCGGGCTGGTCGGTTACGGCTACGCCGGCAAAACCTTTCATGCGCCGCTGATTGCTGGTACGCCGGGGCTGGAGTTGGCCGCCGTCTCCAGCAGCGATGCCGGCAAAGTGCACGCCGACTGGCCGTCGATGACGGTGGTGGGGGATGCGCAAGCGCTGTTCGCCGATCCGGCCCTCGATCTGATCGTCATTCCTACCCCCAACGATACCCATTTCCCGCTGGCGCAGCAGGCGTTGGCCGCCGGCAAGCACGTGGTGGTGGATAAACCGTTTACCGTGACGTTGTCACAAGCGCAGGCGCTGCAACAGCAGGCGCAGCAGAGCGGTTTACTGCTGTCGGTGTTCCACAACCGCCGCTGGGACAGCGATTTCCTTACCCTTAAAGCGCTGTTAAAGGACGGTTCGCTGGGCGAGGTGGTGTATTTCGAGTCGCATTTCGATCGCTACCGGCCGCAGGTGCGCCAGCGCTGGCGTGAACAAGGCGGCGTCGGCAGCGGCATCTGGTTCGATTTGGGGCCGCATCTGCTCGATCAGGCGCTGCAACTCTTCGGCAAACCCGAACGGCTGTTTGTCGATCTGGGTGAGCTGCGGCCGGGAGCGCAGGCGGTGGACTATTTCCACGCGCTGCTGAGCTATGGCGATCGCCGTGTGGTGCTGCACGCCAGCATGCTGGCGGCGGCAGAGAGCCCGCGCTACGTGGTGCACGGCACCCGCGGCAGCTATGTCAAATACGGCCTCGATCCGCAGGAAGACCGACTGAAGGCCGGCGAGCGTCTGCCGCAGGCCGATTGGGGCTATGACATGCGCGAGGGTATAGTGACGCTGTCACGTGACGATCTGCTGGCGGAGCAACCGCTGCTCAACATTCCCGGCAATTACCCGGCTTATTACGCGGCGGTGCGCGACGCGATCGCCGGTACAGGCGAAAACCCGGTGCCGGCCGCCGACGCCATCGCGGTGATGGCATTGATCGAACTGGGGCTGGAATCGGCCCGGCTGCAGCAGGCGCTGCCGGTGGTTTGATACTGCCCATTTCTCTGTGCCCGGCGAAGCGTCGGGCCTTTTTACGACTTTACGTGCAAGGAAATTCGTTTCATGTCCTGGTTGCAGCGTTTGCGCATTGATAAATTTTTGCTGGTTCTGATTTTGGTGGTGATCGTCGCCTCGCTGTTCCCCTGCGAAGGCATCTGGAAAACCTTCTTTGAACACCTGACCACCGCGGCCATCGCGCTGCTGTTCTTTATGCACGGCGCCAAGCTGTCGCGCGAGGCGATCATCGCCGGCATGAGTCACTGGAAGCTGCATCTGCTGGTGTTCCTCAGCACCTTTGCGCTGTTCCCGCTGCTCGGGCTGGCGATGAACCTGCTGGTGCCGGGCATCATGACGCCGACGGTCTATCTCGGCTTCCTCTATCTGTGCGCGCTGCCGGCCACGGTGCAGTCGGCCATCGCTTTTACCTCGGCGGCAGGCGGCAACGTGGCGGCGGCGATCTGCAGCGCCTCGGCGTCGAGCATTCTTGGCGTGTTCCTGTCGCCGCTGCTGGTGGGGGCGTTGATGCATACTCAGGGCGGCAATACCGACGTGCTGCACGCCATCGGTTCAATCATTTTGCAATTGATGGTGCCGTTCGTGATCGGTCACCTGGCGCGGCCATTGATCGGCAAGTGGATCGACCGTCATCGCAAGCTGATCAACCTGACCGACCGTTCGTCGATCCTGCTGGTGGTGTATACCGCGTTCAGCGCGGCGGTGGTGGAAGGGATTTGGCACCGCATCGACGGTTGGTCGCTGCTGACCATCCTGGTGATGTCGCTGGTGCTGCTGACGGTGGTGCTGGTGATCAACACCTACGCGGCGCGCTGGCTGGGCTTCAACACCGCCGATGAGATCACCATCGTCTTCTGCGGTTCGAAAAAGAGCCTGGCGAACGGCATTCCTATGGCCAACGTGCTGTTCCCGGCCGCGGCGGTGGGCGCCATGGTGCTGCCGCTGATGATTTTCCACCAGGTTCAACTGATGGTGTGCGCGGTGCTGGCGCAGCGCTATGCGCGTAAAACCGCCAAACAGCGGGCCGAGGCGGAGGCGCTGGTGGCCAAATAGGCCGCAGGCCGCTAACGGTGGCTCAGCGCGTCGAGCAGAAAGTCGGCGCGTTCGTCCGGTGAGGCGCGCGGCAGTTCTTGCAGCTGATAGCCATAGCGGCGATAGACGGCCACCATTGCCCGGTAGGTCAGCTCGGCTTCGGCGAAAGATTGTTTTCTCTCGCTGTCCTGCGCGTAGATCGCTTGCCACGGCGGGGCGATGAACACCCTTTCGGCATAGCGAAAGGCGCCGATCGCCGCCGTCAAATGCGCGGGGATCGGCAGTCTGCACAGCGTGAGATACCCGGCGATATCCGGCAGCCCGCGATCGAAGAACCAGCATGTTTCCCCCGTCGCTTCGCGCCATGAGCGCAGTTCCCAATCGAGCATCCGCTCGGCGAAGGCCTGGCGATCGCCCCACGGCAGCGCATGGCCGCCGGTACTCACCTGATCCTGAATAATCGCCCGGCCCGCCTCCAAGGAGTGCGGGTAACCACGGCGATGAAGAACGTCGATGAGCGTGCTTTTGCCCGAACCCGGGCCGCCGGTCAGCACGATGCGGCGTAGTTTGTCAGACATGCGGAATTCCTCTCTTGCAACAGAGTGATGGGGTGAAAACAGCGATAAAGACGCGCAGGCGGAAGAAAACGGGGGGATGAGAAGAAGGCGCCGTTTGGCGCCTTGGGAGATTAGCCTTGAACTTTGGCGCGCAGCGCCTGTTTTTCCTGCTCGCTGAGGAAAGCCAGCTTCAGGCCGTTTTCCTGCGCGGTGCGGATTTCTGCCGGCGTCAGCCCGGCCTGCGGCGCGGCGACGCGGTATTCATGCTCGATCTCGATGCCCTGAACCGCCGGATCGTCGGTGTTGATCGACGCCAGCACGCCATGGCGCAGGAAGGTGGCCAGCGGATGCTGCGCCAGTGACGGCACGGTGCTGGTCTGGATGTTGGAGGTCAGGCAGGATTCGATGCCGATGCCGTGTTCCGCCAGGAAGTCCATCAGCGCCGGATCTTCGACCGCTTTCACCCCGTGGCCGATACGTTCGGCGCCCAGCTCGCGGATCGCCTGCCAGATGCTTTCCGGGCCGGCGGCTTCGCCCGCGTGCACGGTGATGCGCAGGCCGGCGTCGCGGGCGCGGTTGAAGTGGCTGAGGAACAGGCTGCCGGGGAAGCCCAGCTCATCGCCCGCCAAATCCAGCGCGGTAATGCCGTCGCGGTGCGCCAGCAATCCTTCCAGTTCCTGCAGACAGGCGGCCTCGCCGAAGGTGCGGCTCATGATGCCGATCAGGCGAATGTCGATATCGCGATCGCGGCAGCCCGAACGGATCCCGTCGATCACCGCTTCCACCACGCCGGCGACCGGCAGTTGATGTTTCATCGCCATGTAGTAAGGGGAGAAACGCAGCTCGGCATAGTGCAGGCCGGCGTTGGCGGCATCCTCGACGTTTTCGTAAGCCACCCGGCGGCAGGCGTCCAGATCGCCCAGCACCGCCACGCCCCAGTCCAGTTTCTGCAGGAAGCTGACCAGATCCGGTTCGGTGTGGGTGATCTGCACGTGCGGGCGCAGGCTCTCCAAATCGTTGGCCGGCAGGGTGAGGTTGAACTGGCGACCGAGGTCGAGAATGGTCTGCGCGCGGATGTTGCCGTCGAGATGGCGGTGAATGTCGGTAAGCGGTAGGCGGGGATCGATCATGCTGGGCACTCGCTAATTTATCGTAGGTAAAGTGCAGAACAGTATAAAAACAAATGAATGAAACTTGCCATCTCGTTGCATAAAAAAGTGACTTGCATCACAAATAATGCGAGGTGTATCGCATTATCGTCGTGAATCAGGCTTTCAACACGCTGACGCCCGCCTGCTGCAACGGCGCGATCAGCGCGTCATCGGTAGCCCGCTCAACGATGACGGTGTGCGCCAGCGTAATATCGCCGATCGCATACTGCGAGGCGGCGTTAAGCTTGGCGGCGGAAGCCAGCACCACGGTTTCCGCCGCGCGGGCCGCCAGCGCGCGTTTGATGTAGGCCTCCTCCAGATCGCCGGTGCTCAGCCCCGCGGTGGGGTGCACGCCGGTCACGCCCATGAAATAAATATCGGCGCGGATATGCGACATCGCTTCTACGGCGGCGGCGCCGACGCTGACGATCGAATGCTTATACAGTCGGCCGCCGATCAGGATCACCTCGACGGTGGGGTGATCGACCAACCCCACGGCGACGCTGGGGCTGTGGGTGACGATGGTGGCGTTGAGGTTGGCCGGCAGTTGCCTGACCAGCTCTGCGGAGGTGGTGCCGCCGTCGATGATCACCACCTGGCCGGGGGCGATCAGCGCCGCCGCCGCTTTGGCGATCGCGCGTTTGGCGCCGGATTCCAAGTGATTGCGTTCGGCGAAGCTGGCGATGGCGGAAGAAACCGGCAGGGCGCCGCCGTGCACCCGTTGCAGCAACCCCTCGGCGTCCAGTTCACGCAGATCGCGCCGGACCGTATCTTCCGACAGCCCGAACATCTCGCTGAGCTGTTTGGCCAAGACCTGACCATCCTGGGCCAGTTTTTCCAAAATGATCTTCTTGCGTTGGCTGGTCAACATGGCCATTTCCTCTCAAATTTCTTATGCACGAAATATCTTGATCATACACGAAACTGCACGATAGTATCAATTTCCTTCCTCTGGCGGAGTAAACCGATGATAGCCACCAAAGACAGGGTTCGCATTGTCGAAACCCGGGTGTTGTCCGATGACTGGTACCTGCTGAAAAAAACCACCTTTGATTTTCTGCGGCGCGACGGCGTCTGGCAACGGCAAAGCCGTGAGACTTACGATCGCGGTGACGGCGCGGTGATTTTGCTGTTCAACCGGCAGGCGCAAACGGTGATCCTGACGCGCCAGTTCCGCTTTCCGGTGTTCGTCAATGGTCATGACGGCATGCTGATTGAGGCCGCCGCCGGGCTGTTGGACGACGCGTCGCCGGAGGCGCGCATCCGCGCCGAAGTTGAAGAGGAAACCGGCTATTTCGTGCAGAACGTGGAGAAAGTGTTTGAGGCGTACATGAGCCCTGGCTCGGTCACCGAAAAGCTGCACTTTTTCGTCGGTGAATATCAGGCGAGCGATCGCCTCAACGAGGGCGGCGGGCTGGCGGCGGAGGGGGAAGATTTGGAGGTGATCGAGCTGCCGCTGGCGCAGGCCCTGCAGGCGGTTCGTCAGGGTACGATCGTTGACGCCAAAACCATCATGCTGTTGCAGTTTGTCGCCTTGAATCGGACGTTGGAGGAACAACGATGAAAGCACAACAAATCTTGATCGCCGGCCCCTATCGCAGCGGCACCGATGGCGATCCGCAGCGTATCGCCGCCAATCTGGCGCGCCTGGAACAGGCGGCGCTGGCGGTTTACCAGCGGGGGCACGTGCCGGTGATCGGCGAGTGGCTGGCGCTGCCTTTGGCGGCCGCGGCCGGTTCCACTCAGGTTGGCGATGCGGTCAGCGAGGCGTTTCTTTACCCGGTGGCTCACCGACTGATTGCGCAGTGTCAGGCGGTGTATCGCATCGAAGGGGTGTCTGCGGGGGCCGATAACGACGTGCGGTTGGCTAGCGAATGGGGATTGGCGGTCTATCGTCATCTGGAGGAAATCCCGTTTGTTCAGACGTAACGGAGGGGCGGGCAGAGGCTCGCCCCCTCGCGCTATTGCTCGTCCAGCACAAACCTCAATCCGGCGATCAGCTTGTCCATGCCGGCTTCCAGCTTGCTGCGCGGGCAGCCGACGTTGAGGCGCAGGAACCCGCGGCCTTCTTCGCCGTAGGTAAAGCCCGGCATGATCGCCACCTTTTCACGCTCGATCAGCACCTGCTGCAGCGCCCGATCGTCCACGGCCAGCGGCCGCAGATCGATCCAGGCCAGGTAGGTGGCCTGCGGCGGGTGCCAGCCCAGCGCGGGAAACGCCTGCTCCAGCCGCTCGGCGACGTAGGTCAGATTATCCTGCAGATAGTCGCGCAGGGCGTCCAGCCAGGGTGCGCCGTGGCGATAGGCGGCCACGTGCGCCGCCACCGCCAGCACCGCCGGCGAGGAGAGGCCGTCGCGGGCTTTTAGCTGCTGGAAATAGGTTTCGCGGCTGGCGTCGTCGCTGATAAAGCCGTAGGCGCCGGTCAGTGCCGGAATGTTAAAACTCTTGGAGCCGGAGGTCAGCAAGGCCCAGGCGCCGGTCGCCACCTGGCTCCACGGTGTATGGCGGTGTTCACCCCATGCCATATCCATGTGGATTTCGTCGCTGATGACGCGCACGTCGTGGCGCTCGCACAGTTCGGCCATCTGCTGCAGCTCGTCGCGGCGCCACACCTTGCCGGTGGGGTTGTGCGGGCTGCACAGCAGCAGGATCTTGGTTTGCGGCCGCGCCAGCAACGCCTCAAGGTGCGCCATGTCGCAGCGCCAGTCGTCGCCGGCCTTGTGCAGTGGGCAGGCCAACAGCTGGCGTTGGTTGGCGAGGATCACCTTGTAGAAGGCGTCGTAAGCCGGGGTATGGGTCACCACATAGTCGCCCGGTACGGACCATTGGCGGATCAGCTGCGCCGCCATGTAGATAACGGAAGGGCCGTACACCGCCGTTGCGGTGTCGATGGCGACGTTGAAACGTTGCTGATACCAGTGGCGCAGCGCGCCGAGAAAATCTTCGTGCTGCCAGCGGCTGTAGCCCAGCACGCCGTGCTGCAGGCGCTGTTGCAGCGCCTCGAGAATGCACGGCGCGGTGGCGAAATCCATATCGGAGATGGTGAACGGCAGCAGGTCGTCGCTGCCGAAACGATCGGCGATATAGTCCCACTGGGTGCACCAGGTGCCGTGGCGGTCGATCGGGGTGGAGAAATCAAACATGGGTGGCTCCCTGCAGCGCCGCGGCAGGTTGCGCCGTGGCTATCAGTGAGTCTAATTCATCTTTCACCGATTGCACCTGCGGGCCGATCACCACCTGCAGATTGTGGTCGTTGAGATGCACTACGCCGATGGCGCGATTGGCTTTCAGCGCTGCGTCGTCCACCCCGCTCATGTCGTTGACCGACAGGCGCAGGCGGGTGATGCAGTTGTCCAGCGTGATAATGTTGCCCGGGCCGCCGAGGGCCGCCAGAATCGCCGGCACGTTGTAGCCGGATTTGCCCACCGCGCCGCTCGGCGCGCTTTGGCTGACGGCGCTGTCGCTCTCACGGCCCGGCGTTTTAATGTTAAAGCGCTGGATGGCGAAGCGGAAAATGGCGTAATAACCGACGAACCAAACGGCGGCCACCACCGGCACCAGATACCACTTGGTGGCGGTGCCGTGCAGAATGCCGAACACCACGAAGTCGATGATATTGCCGTCGGTGTTGCCGATGGTCACGCCCAGCAGCGCCATCACGGTAAAGCCCAACCCGGTGAGCAGCGCGTGGATCAGATACAGGAACGGCGCGACGAACAGGAACAGGAACTCGATCGGCTCGGTGGTGCCGCCAACCACGCAGGCCACCACGCCGGAAATCAACAGCCCTTTGATTTTATGGCGGTTCTCCGGTTTGGCGCAGTGGTACATCGCCAGCGCCGCGCCCGGCAGCCCCCCGAGGAACGCCGGCATTTTACCCTGCGACAGGAAGCGGGTGGCGCTCTCGGCGAAGCCGGTGGTGGTCGGACAGGAGAGCTGCGCCTGGAAGATGGTCAGGGCGCCGCTGACGCTGTGGCCGCACACCTCTATCGTGCCGCCTGCCTCGGTAAAGCGGATCAGCGCCACCAGAATGTGCTGCAGGCCGAACGGCAGCAGCAAGCGTTCGCCGGTGCCGAACAGCATTGGGCCAAAGGCGCCGGCGCTGTTGATCACCCAACCCAGCCCGGTGATGCCGGCGGCGAACCACGGCCAGATCAGCGGGATCACCAGGCCGCACAGGCCCAGCACCACGGTGGTCACGATCGGCACGAAGCGCGTGCCGCCGAAGAACGCCAGCGCGTCCGGCAGGCGGATGGTGTGGAAGCGTTCATGCAGGCGATAGACGATGATGCCGACGATCACCGCGCCGAGGATGCCGGTATCGATCGACTGAATGCCGAGGATGTTCTGGATATTGTTGGCTTTCAGCACCAACGGATCGCTGGTGGGCAGCACGCCGGCGGCGGTCAGGTAGAAGTTGGTGCCCAGATTCAGCACGGCGAAGCCGACGAAACCGGAGAAGGCGGCGACGCCTTTGTTTTCGCGCGCCATGCCCAGCGGAATGGCGATGGCGAACATCACCGGCAGGAAGCTGAAGGCGAAGGAGCCTACCTTGCTCATCCAGGTAAAGATCAGCTGGAAGATCGGGTGGCCGATAAACGGCATCAGGGTGATCACGTCGCGGCTGCTCAGCGAGCTGCCGATCCCCAGCATGATGCCGCAGAAAGAGAGCAAGGCGACGGGCAACATGAACGTTTTGCCCAGGCTCTGGAAGAACTCCCAGAGGGTGATTTTGGGTTTGTTGGCTGCTGACATAACCGACTTCTCCTGGCGAAAAGACGAGCAAAAAGGGGACTTCTGATTAGGTAAAAAGAAGATAAAACGTTTTACCTAGCAAAAATGCGCCGCCAATCACAAATCTGCCGCCCGGTTTTTGGCGACAATGCGGCAGGCAGTAAAACGTTTTACTGAGCTAACGGATTCGGTATACCCTTGATCATTACGGCGCGGGTTGCCCAGGAACGGGTTCGCAGAGACTATGAGCATCAAAAAAATCACCATCACCGATGTGGCGCAGCAGGCGGGCGTGTCGGTCACCACGGTTTCCCTGGTGTTGAGCGGCAAAGGGCGCATTTCGCCGACCACCGCCGAGAAGGTCAATCAGGCGATAGAGCAGCTGGGTTATGTGCGCAATCGCCAGGCGGCGACGCTGCGCGGCGGGGAGTCCGGAGTGATTGGCCTTATTCTGCGCGACATTTGCGAACCCTTCTATGCCGAAATGACCGCCGGGCTGAGCGAAGCGCTGGAGGCGCACGACAAGCTGTTGTTTTTGACGCAGAGCGGGCGCGACGGCCAGGGCTTGCAGCGGGCGTTTGACGCGCTGCTGGCGCAGGGCGTCGACGGCATCGTGCTGGCGGGCGGCATCCGCGCGGCGGCTGGGCTGAAGGAAAAGGCGGCCGAGCAGGGCGTGCCGCTGGTCTGCGTGGCGCGCTCCAGCGGTCTCGATGGGGTGGACGTGGTGCGGCCGGACAATATGCAGGCCGCCAAGTTGGCCACCGAATTTTTGATCAAACGCGGTCACAGCCAAATCGCCTACCTTGGCGGCCAGAGCGACTCATTGACGCGCGCCGAGCGGTTGGGCGGTTTTTGCGCCACGCTGGTGCAGTACGGCCTGCCGTTTCGCAGCGAATGGATCGTCGAGTGCGATTGCCGGCAGCGTGAGGCGGCGGAAGCGGCAGAGCAACTGCTGCGCCACTACCCGAACATTACCGCCATCGTCTGCCACAAGGCGTCGGTCGCGCTCGGCGCCTATTTTGGCCTGACGCGCAGCGGCCGCAGTATCGGCTCGGACGGGGTCGACGCCTACTATGGCCGGCAGGTGGCGCTGATCGGTTTCGGCGACGTGCCGGAGGCCGAACTGACCGAGCCGCCGCTGACCTTCGTCTCCAGCTCGGCGCGGGAAGTGGGGCGCAGCGCCGCCGCGCGCCTGCTGCAGCGCATCGGTGACGCCGATCTGCCGGCGCAGAACGTCATTTTGCCGCCGACGCTGATCCGGCGCGGCTCCGCCTAGTCCCGCCGCTGTTCCTCTTCCGCCTCCCGGCGGATCCAGCCGATAAAGGTTTTCATCGCCGGCGTCAGATCCCGCGATTTCAAATGAGTCAGCCAATAGGCGCCGAGCGCGGCCTCGGCGGCGAATGGCCGCTGCAGCGCGCCGGCGGCCAGTTCGCGGCGGAACATGCTGACCGGCGCCAGCGCCACGCCGTCGCACTGGATCGCGCCTTCCACCATCAGCCGGGATGAGTCGAACACCGGTCCGTTGATCCGCCACGGCGTCACCTGCGCAGCCGTGAACCAGCGCTCCCATTCATCCTTGCGGTAAGTGCGCATCAGCTGCTCGTGCTGCAGATCCTGCGGCGTGCGCAAGCGCGCGGCGACCGCCGGCGGGCAGAGCACCGTCAGCGGCGCGTCGAACAGCTTGATATTGCAGGTGGCGGGCCAGAGGCCTTCGCCGAAGCGGATGGCGAAATCCATGCCGTCGGCCGACAGATTGACCAGGTTGTTGTGGGTCAGCACCCGCAGATCGATGAACGGATGCGCCGCGCGGAACGCCGCCAGCCGCGGCAACAGCCAGCCGACGGCGAAGGTGCCGACCACCGCCACCGTCAGCACCTCGTGGAAATGCCCGCCTTCGAACTGCTGCAGCACCGCCTCGATGCGGTCGAAAGCGTCGCTCAACACCGGCAGCAGCGCCTGGCCCTCTTCGGTCAGATCCAACCCGCGCGGCAGGCGGCGGAACAGCTGAATGCCCAGCTGTTCTTCCAGCATGCGCACCTGCTGGCTGACGGCGGCCTGGGTGACGCGCAGCTCCAGGCCGGCGCGGGTGAAGTTCAGGTGGCGGGCGGAGGATTCGAACGCCCGCAGGGCGTTGAGGGGAAGTCGGTTACGCATTGTCGATAGCCATAAGTTTTTCTTTATGCTGGCTGAAATTATTATCGCTTGTCAACCCGACGGCAAAATCCGATATTTGGCGCGGCTGCTGAGAGCGTCGCGGCAGCCGTAAAGGAATGACATCATCAACCAGGGAAAGCGCCGTGCATAACGCCAATAAAAACTTTTGGCCGCGGCCGATGCCCTGCAACCGAAGAGCCTCTATCATGACGAAAATGAACCGCCTGGCGTCCGCGCTGATCGCCGCACTGATCTTGCCGACCGCGCACGCCGCGCAGCAGCAGGATATCGACGCCGTTATTCAGCCGCTGATGAAAAAATATGGCGTGCCGGGCATGGCGATCGCCGTGTCGGTCGACGGCAAACAGCAGATTTACCCGTATGGCGTCGCCTCGAAGCAGACCGGCAAACCGATCACCGAGCAGACGCTGTTCGAAGTGGGCTCGCTGAGCAAAACCTTCACCGCGACGCTGGCGGTCTATGCGCAGCAGCAGGGCAAGCTGTCGTTCAACGATCCGGCCAGCCGCTACCTGCCCGAGCTGCGCGGCAGCGCCTTCGACGGCGTCAGCCTGCTGAATCTGGCGACGCATACCTCCGGCCTGCCGCTGTTCGTGCCGGACGACGTGACCGACAACGCCCAACTGATGGCCTACTACCGGGCCTGGCAGCCGAAACATCCGGCGGGCAGCTACCGCGTCTATTCCAACCTCGGCATCGGCATGCTGGGCATGATCGCCGCCAAGAGCCTCGACCAGCCGTTTACCCAGGCGATGGAACAGGGGATGCTGCCGGCGTTGGGCATGAGCCACACCTACGTTCAGGTGCCGGCGGCGCAGATGGCCAACTATGCGCAGGGCTACAACAAGGACGATAAGCCGGTGCGGGTCAATCCCGGCCCGCTGGACGCCGAGTCTTACGGCATCAAGTCCAACGCTCGCGATCTGATTCGCTATCTGGACGCCAACCTGCAGCAGGTGAAGGTCGCGCAGCCGTGGCGCGAGGCGCTGACCGCGACGCACGTCGGTTATTACAAGGCGGGCGCGTTCACGCAGGATCTGATGTGGGAGAACTACCCATACCCGGTGAAACTGTCTCGTTTGATCGAGGGCAACAACGCCGGGATGATCATGAACGGCACGCCGGCTACCGCCATCACGCCGCCGCAGCCGGAATTGCGCGCCGGCTGGTATAACAAAACCGGCTCTACCGGTGGTTTCTCCACCTACGCGGTGTTTATCCCGGCGAAGAATATCGCCGTGGTGATGCTGGCCAACAAATGGTTCCCGAACGACGATCGGGTCGAGGCGGCTTACCGCATCGTGCAAGCGCTGGATAAGCGCTGATCGTGGGGGGCGCCGTCGGGGCGCCCCTGTTACCGGTGCTGTCGATCTCGCCGCTCGCGCATGAAATCGATAAAGGCGCGCAGCTTGAGCGGCAGATGCCTGCCGGCGGGAAAGTAGATGAAAAATCCGGATGCCTCGCTGGCATACTCCGGCAGCACTTCCACCAGATCGCCCTGCGCCAGCTCCTGCAACACCGTACCCTGAAAACGCTGTGCGATACCCAGCCCCGCCAACGCCGCATCCTTGATCAGCCGATCTTCGTTAAAGATCAAACTGCCGCTGACGTCCAGCGCCCGCTCATCGCCGTGCCGACTGAAATACCAGGGTTCCAATTTGCCGCTGCCGGGAAAACGGTAGCGCAGGCAATGGTGCGCGAGCAGATCGTCCGGCGTGGCCGGCGCGCCGCAACGCGCCAGATAGTCGGGCGAGGCGACCAGCACCCGGCGCTGGCCGTTGTCGATTGGCACGGCGATCATGTCCTTTTGCAACATGGCGTGCATGCGAATGCCGGCATCGAAACTGCCCAGCACCAGATCGGAAAAGCGGTCTTCGGTAAACAGCTCAAGCTGCACTTCGGGATAGCGTCGCTGAAATTCCGCCAGGTGCGGCATCACCAGCAGCGAAGCGGCCAGCTGCGGCAGCGTAATGCGCAGCAGGCCCGCCGGCTGCGCGCCCAGGGCGCGCACGTCGTCCGCCGCCACGTCGATCTGGCTCATGGCTGGTGACACCTTCTGATAGAACAATCGGCCCTCGTCGCTGAGGCGCACCGAGCGGCTGGTGCGGTGGAATAACCTCACTCCGAGCTGATTCTCCAGCGCCTGAATGTTTTGCGACACCGCCGGCGGCGTGACGCCCAGTTGGCTGGCCGCGCGGGTAAAGTTGCCCAGCCGTGCCACGGCTTCGAAATAGGGCAGCAGTTGCAGGAGTGAACTCATCTATTAATAACCTGTGCTTAATGATTCATTAAATTATGCCTTATTTTAATTTATGACGAACGTTTTAGACTGGTTTTACTTTCCCTCAGCGAGATGAAAATCATGTCGGCAACACAACAGGCGTTAACAGAACGGATCGCGGCGATCGATCAACAGGCGATGGCCGAAGGGCGCATCGTGGGCAGCGTGGTGCTGGTGGCGCGGCGGGGCGAGATTTGTTACGCCGGGGCGGCCGGCTATGCCGACCGCGAAGCGCGCCGGCCGATGCGGCGGGAAACGCAGTTTCGGCTGTCGTCGGTCTCCAAACCCTATACCACGCTGGCGGCGCTGCGCCTGATTGAGCGGGGCAAACTGAGCCTGGACGATGCGGTCAGCGATTGGCTGCCGTGGTTTACCCCGGCGCTGGCGGATGGCCGCCGCCCGACGATCAAGATCCGCCATTTGCTGAGCCATACCGCCGGTCTGGACTATCGGCTGAACCAACCGCCGGCGGGCGTTTACCATCAGTTGGGGATCCAGGACGGCGTGGAGCTGTCGACGCTGACGCTGGAGCAAAACCTGCGGCTGTTGGCGCAGGCGCCGTTGCTGTCGGAACCGGGAGAGCGCTTCAATTATTCACTGGCGATCGACGTGCTTGGCGCGGTGCTGGAGCGGGTGACGGGCATGTCGCTGCCGCAGCTGTTTGTCGAATGGGTGGCGCAGCCGCTGGGGCTTGGCAACACCGCATTCCATGCGACGGACGCCGTGAACCTGGCGACGCCGTATTACAACACGCCGCAAGGGCCGCTGCGCATGCATGAAGGTCTGCGGATCGCCTTGCCGGAAGGCATGGCGGGGGGAGAAGTGACGTTCTCGCCGGCGCGCGCGCTTAACGCGGAGGCTTATCCTTCCGGCGGCGCGGGCATGGTCGGCGATGCCGACGATGTGAACCGTACCGGGTTTCTTGGAGACTAAACTCTCAGTGAAAGGAGACCCAAAATGAAATCACCATCCGCCAAACGCTATCCCCCTGAACTGCGTGAGCGCGCTGTCAGAATGTTGTTGGAACACCGTAATGAGTATGACTCTGAGCCGGATGCCATTCGTGCCATATCGTCAAAAATCGGGTGCCATTACGACACCTTACGAGCCTGGTTGCGCCAGCATAAAAATGATGCCAGTGGTGGTGTCAGCCCCGTCAACACTGATGATGGCGGACTGAGCACCAATGAGCGCCAGCGTTTAAAAGAACTGGAGCGTGAAAATCGGGAGCTACGCCGCAGCAATGATATATTGCGCCAGGCCTCAGCTTATTTTGCCCAGGCGGAGCTCGACCGCCACTGGAAAAAATAATGCCACTTATGCAGTGTCTGAGTGGTACACACGGGGTCGGGCCGGTATGTCGCGAACTGGATATTGCCCCGTCGACATATTACTGGCATCAGCAACGCCGGCTGTATCCTGAGAAATGTAGCCAACGAGAAAAGTGCGATGCTCAAATCAGCCAGGAGATAAAACGCGTTTACGAAGAAAATTACAGTGTCTATGGAGCACGAAAAGTCTGGCGTCAGTTGCTCCGCGAGGGCTTTAGCGTTGCCCGGTGTACTGTTGAACGCCTGATGAAAATAATAGGTCTTCGGGGCGTACTCCGTGGCAAAGTCATCAAGACCACGATCGGTCGCAAAACAGCGGCAGCAGCGGATCTGGTAAACCGCCAGTTCGTGGCAGAACGTCCCAATCAGCTTTGGTGTGCAGATTTTACGTACGTTAGCACCTGGCAGGGCTTCGCCTATGTGGCGTTCATAATCGATGTGTTCGCGGGCACGATCGTTGGCTGGCGGGTCTCATCGTCGATGGAAGCAAGGTTCGTGCTAGATGCTCTGGAACAAGCTCTGTGGGCACGTCGCCCCTCAGGTACAATCCATCACTCGGACAAGGGCTCCCAATACGTGTCACTGGCGTACACCCAGCGGCTGCAGGAGGCGGAGCTGTTGGCGTCGACAGGCAGCACAGGCGACTCTTACGATAATGCCCTGGCCGAGAGTATCAATGGCCTTTACAAAGCGGAAGTGATCCACCGTAAGAGCTGGAAAAACCACGCGGAAGTGGAGCTTGCGACACTGGCGTGGGTGGACTGGTTCAACAATAGAAGGTTACTGGAACGGCTAGGACACATACCGCCGGTAGAAGCTGAAAATGCCTATTATGCTTCCAGTACAAATAATGGTCTGGCAGCCTGAGCTTCCGGACTAAAAACTCTCCAAAAAAACCGGGGCGGTTCAATGTGCTGAAGCTGGTGGAAGCGTTGCGCAGCGGCGGGCAGGGCATGTTGCAGCCGGAGACGGTGGCGTTGCTGCGCAGCCCGCACGTGGGCGCGCAGGCGCAAACGCAAGGGCCGGGCTGGGGCTTCGGCTTTGGTGGCGCGCTGCTGATTGACGCAGAAGCGGCGCAGACGCCGCAGCACGCCGGCACGCTGACCTGGGGCGGCGTTTACGGCCACAGCTGGTTCTTTGATCCACAGGCGCAGCTGAGCGTGGTGATACTGACCAACACCGCGTTTGAAGGCATGTGCGGTTATTATCCGCAGCAGATCCGCGATGCGGTTTATGCGGCGTAAATAAAAAGGGCCCCGCAGGGGGCCCTTGTTAGGTTTTCAGGCGATTACTGCGCCGGTGCCGGAGCGGGTTCCGCTTCCTGCGCCGGTTCAGCGTCTTCCGCCGGGGCGCCCAGCATGGCGAACTGGCCGATGAACTCCTGCAGCGACATTTTGTTGCCGTTCAGGTCAACCTGATTGTCAGCGTAATGGAACTGGCTCGCGATCACGCCGTCTTTCTGGGTGGTCAGTTTGAACATCTGGCCCATGGCCGCCAGGCCCTGCACTTGCTGCTGCGCCAGTTTCTGCGCGTCTTCCGCATTATAGCCCTGCAACAAGGCGGTCTTCGCGGTCACTTCGGTGGCCATCGCTTCCGGAATGGTCAGGCTGAGATCCAGCTTTTTAACCGCCTGAGCGATCAGCTGATCCGGCGATTGTGCCGGGGAGGCGGCCTTGCTCGGATCGGTCATCGCCAGATCCAGCGTGAAGATGCTCTCACCCTTGCTGTTTTTCCAGCTCAGCGGGGCGATGCTGAGGCTTGGATTGCCTTTCAGCAGCATCGGCAGGTTCTTTTGCAGCATCTCGGAGGTCTGCTGTTCGTAGACGTCCGGATCCAGGTTCTCGCCCTGCTGCAGCAGCGCCATGGTTTGGCGGTTGTAGCTGTCGGAGAAGTCTTTCAGCGCCTTGCCGTCGACGTTGTCGATTTTCAGCGTCAGTTTACCGGCGCCGAAGTCGTTGCCCTGCACCTTGAGCGCGTCCATGGTGTAGTCGATCTGGCCGCCGATGTTGCTGCTGCCTTGCTCGCCGAACTTGCTCACCAGATTGAAACCGTCCAACGCCACGGTGTCTTTACCGTCGATCGTCAGTTTGAACTGTTTCAGGGTCATCGTCTGATCGCCGAGCTTCACGCCGAACTTGCTTTCGTTACTGTTGCCTTTCAGGTTGAAGCCCTGGAAGGTGATCTGCTCGTTTTGGCCGAATTCATTCGGGCTGGCGAACACGATAGTGTCGCTATTGGCGTCCAGCGCGAATTTTTTCAGATCGCGGGACACGTCGGCGTCAATGGTGGCGCCGCTGAATTTCAGCGAAGATTTATCCTTCTGGTAGTCCAGTGGGATAAAGTCGATGGTGGACGCGGTATCGCCGCTGTACGAGATGCGCGAATCGGCGGTAAACAGCGATTTGCCTTTGGTGGTTTCAAACAGGCCTTTCACCGCCGGGGTGTTTTCCAGCTCGGTATGCACCGACGCCATGCTCGGCAGCAGGTTGAATTTTTTCAGCTGCGCGAACGGGAACGGACCGTGATCGATGGTTTCCAGGAACGCCACTTCTTCACCGGCTTTCAGCGCCGCGTTTTCGCTGGTATCCGTGCCGTCGGAACGCAGCACATAACGCACTTTGCTGCTGAACAGGCCGCGCTGGTAATTTTCATAGCTCAGCTTGACGCCGGCTTTCGGCAGGTAGGCTTTCAATTGGCCATTGGCGTTGTCGACGACTTCGCCCATGTGCTGCTCGATCTGTTTCCCGGTGTACCAGGATGCCCCGGTCCATGCTGCGCCAAGAACGACAATGACGCTGACAGCGACTAACGATTTTTTCATAGCTCTGTTTCATCCTTTTTTCTTATCACCCTCCGTTGCGTGGGAGGGGCAAATAGGGGCCGCCAAAAAACGCCCGCAGGCGCTTAATTGTGGGGGCAGCTCTCGCTTTCAGCAAGCAATTTGCTGAAATTTATCAACGGTTAGGCCAGTTGGTTATAAACCCGGGCGATGCGGCCGCTGCCGCTGACGTTGACCGGGGATTCGAACGCCCCGATAAAGCAGGATTCGCCCGGTTTGAGCGTCAGGCGTTGCCCGGATTTCTCCAGCGTCGCTTCGCCGGCGACGCAGAACACGATGGCGGCGCTTCGCTGTGCCAGCGCCTGCGGCGCGGCGGTCAAATCGTGCAGTGAGAAGGCGAAATCTTCCACCGGGATCGGGAAGAACAGCTCGTTGCCGCGTTGCTCCGGTTGGGTCAGCAGGCCGGAAGCCGGTTGCGGGCGGAACTGCAGGTTGGCCAGCAGCTCGGGCACGTCGATGAATTTCGGCGTCAGGCCCGCGCGCAGCACGTTATCCGAGTTGGCCATCACCTCCAGCGCCACGCCTTTCAGGTAGGCGTGAGGCGTTTCGGCATACAGGAACATCGCCTCGCCCGGCGCGAGCTGCACCACGTTCAACAGCAGCGGTGAGAACAGACCGCTGTCGTCCGGATAGAAGCCGGCGATGAAGCGCACGGTATCCCAGGGTTCCCCCTGCTGGTTGTTGAGCGCGGCTTTCAACACGCCGAGCGCCAGCGATTTTTGTTCGCCGCTCATCGTCAACAGGCTGGCGAACAGAGTCTCGAGATGGGCGGTGTCCGGCTGCTGCAGGAAGGCGGCGATGTCGTGGTGCGCGCCGGCGATCGGCTGCAGCAGGGAAACGATATCGGCCAATTCACGAAAACCGTTCATCGCCAGGAACGGCGTCAGGGCGAACACCAGCTCGGGCTTGTGATTAGGATCTTTGTAGTTGCGTTCGGCGGCGCTCAGCGGGATGCCTGCGGCGTTCTCTTTCGCGAAGCCGACCTCGGCCGCCGCTTTGCTCGGGTGGACCTGGATCGACAGCGGCTGATCGGCGCACAGCACTTTAAACAGGAACGGCAACTCGCCAAAACGGCTGGCGACGTTGGCGCCCAGCTGTTTTGGCTGGTCTTCGTCGATCAGATCGCGCAGCGAACGCAGTTCACCGTCGGCGCCCGGCACGCGGGAAGGGCTCTTGGGATGGGCGCCCATCCACAGTTCGGCCATCGGCTGATTATCCGGGTTGGCGATGCCGTAAAGACGGGTCAGCGCATCGTGGCTGCCCCAGGCGTAATGCTGTACCGCGTTGGTCATTTTTTGCATGTCGATAAACGTCCTTAACGTCATTGTCGTACTGGATGACAATAACCTACTGATTTTATACGGTTAACTAAATCTGTGCCGACACCTATCCTACGCCCGCGTCGGCAGGAAAAATCATGGGCGCGATCAAAAAAACGCCGGATAACGTCGCGCCCGGCAACGGGGCCAAAGTATAGCGTGATAACGATCGGCGTCTCAATTGGCGCGCAGGCCTCAAGGCGGCCCGGAAAACCCGCCGATCGATTATTCTTTGGCCCCGCGGAATTATTGCCGATAGCTTGGTCATTCTGCGTCATTATTTATTTTTTCAGCATGTCAAACTATGTCGGCTGAATTTATTTTTTACCGTCTGAGCCATTCCCTTAATTATTATTTTCGCGCTGCGCCGGGCTATCACACGCTGAGCTTAAACCTGCGCGTCAGACCCGTTTACCGTAACGGCCAACACGTCGATTTAACGAAACAAGAGGTCTGTTGCATGAAAAAACTGTTGTTGCTATTGGGGCTTTGCACCGGCGCAACCCAGGCGGCGGTGATTGTCGCCTATCCCTACGCGGCGCCACGCACCGTGGTGATCGCGCCGGCACCGATCGTCGTTACACCCGCGCCGGTCGCGGCTGTGGCGCATCCGCTGGCACTCACCGCCGGTGCGGCGGCGACCGGGGTGTATCGGCATAATGAACGGCAGGACGCCTACGACGAGATCAATCATCTGCAGCAGCAACGGTTCGATGAGCTCAATCATTTACAGGCGCAACGCATCAATAATTTTAATTCGCGTCATCCGCATTAATGGTTATCCACATTTTTATTCTCCAGGCTCATTCCCGGCCGTTTATTTCACCGCGGGTTAACCGGCGGAAAATAACCGCGTCGTTAATGGGTAAAAGAGATGAAACGTGCTGTGAGATAACTCTCTTAATGCGAATAGTTATTATGTCACTATACTGGGAGTGCATGCCGACGGGGGGTAGCGCGTCGGCCTAACCCTACAATTTTAGGAATTATGCTAAGGAGATCATGATGGCAGGCGTTCGTATCGAAAAAGACTCTATGGGCCCCATCGAAGTACCGGCCGACAAGCTGTGGGGCGCGCAAACCCAGCGTTCGTTGGCGCATTTCCGTATTTCCTCCGAAAAGATGCCGACCGCGCTGATCCACGCGCTGGCGTTGACCAAGCGCGCCGCCGCGCAGGTGAACGTGGATCTGGGGCTGCTGCCGGCCGAACGGGGCGCCGCTATCATCAAGGCCGCCGACGAAGTGCTGGCGGATCGCCATGCCGACCAGTTCCCGTTGTCAATCTGGCAAACCGGCTCCGGCACCCAGACCAACATGAACATGAACGAAGTGTTGGCCAACCGCGCCAGCGAGCTGCTGGGCGGCGTGCGCGGTGAAGAGCGCAAGGTGCACCCGAACGACGACGTCAATAAAAGCCAAAGCTCCAACGACGTGTTTCCCACCGCGATGCACGTGGCGGCGGTGATTGCGCTGCGCGAGCACCTGATCCCCGAGCTGAAAGTGCTGCACAAGACGCTGAGCGACAAGGCCGAAGCCTACCGCGACATCGTCAAAATCGGCCGCACCCATCTGCAGGACGCCACGCCGCTGACCCTGGGGCAGGAGATATCCGGTTGGGCGGCGATGCTGGCGCACAATCTGAAACACATCGAGGACAGTATCCCGCACATTGCCGAGCTGGCGCTGGGCGGCACGGCGGTCGGCACCGGCCTGAACACCCATCCGGAGTACGCGGTGCGCGTCGCTAAAGCGCTGGCGGAATTGACCCATCAGCCGTTCGTCACCGCGCCGAACAAGTTCGAAGCGCTGGCGACCTGCGACGCGCTGGTGCAAGGGCATGGCGCGCTGAAAGGGCTGGCGGCTTCGCTGATGAAGATCGCCAACGACGTGCGTTGGCTGGCGTCCGGCCCGCGCTGCGGCATCGGTGAGATTTCGATCCCGGAGAACGAGCCGGGCAGTTCCATCATGCCGGGCAAGGTCAACCCGACCCAGTGCGAAGCGATGACCATGCTGTGCGCGCAGGTGCTGGGCAACGACGTGGCGGTGAACATCGGCGGCGCTTCCGGCAACTTCGAGCTGAACGTGTTCCGCCCGATGGTGATCCACAACTACCTGCAGTCGATTCGCCTGCTGGCCGACGGCATGCAGGGCTTTAACGAGCACTGCGCGGTGGGTATCGAACCGAACCGCGATCGCATCACCCAATTGCTGAATGAATCGCTGATGCTGGTGACGGCGCTCAACACCCACATCGGTTATGACAAAGCGGCGGAAATCGCCAAGAAAGCGCACAAGGAAGGGCTGACGCTGAAAGCCGCGGCGCTGAAGCTCGGCTACCTGACCGAAGCGCAGTTCGACGAGTGGGTGCGGCCGGAAGCGATGGTCGGCAGCATGCAGAAATAATTGATCTGTGAGACAACCGGGGGCTTACTGAGGTAAGCCCCTTTTTTATGGAGAAATTAAGATGTCGCGCGCACAACGTTTACTCGATCTGATGCAGCTGCTGCGCAGCCACCGTTATCCGGTGGCGGGCCATGCGCTGGCGCAGACGCTGGGCATCAGCATGCGCACCCTGTACCGCGATATCGCTACGCTGCAGCAGCAGGGGGCGGAGATCGCCGGTGAGGCGGGCGTCGGCTATGTGCTGCGCCCCGGCTTTATGCTGCCGCCGTTGATGTTCTCGCCGGCGGAGACTGAAGCGCTGGTGCTGGGGATGCGCTGGGTCAGCCGCCGCGGCGACAGCCAATTGGCGAGCGCGGCGGGCCAGGCGCTGGCCAAGATCGCCGCGGTGCTGCCGCCGGCGCTGCGGGAGGAGCTGGAGGCCAATACGCTGCTTATCGCGCCGGTTCAGGCGCCGCCGGTGGCGGATGAGATGCGGGTGCTGATCCGTGACACCATCCGCCGCGAGCGCAAACTGCATATCGACTACCTCGATCTGGCGGGACAGCGCAGCGAACGCCTGCTTTGGCCCTTTGCGCTGGGCTTTTTCGATCAGTTTCAGATGTTGGTCGCCTGGTGCGAGCTGCGTCAGGCCTTTCGCCATTTTCGCCTCGATCGCATCCAGGCCGCCACGCCGTTGGAACAGCGTTATCCGCGTGGCCGGCGGCGGCTGCTGAAAGAGTGGCGCCTCAGCGAGGGCATAGCGGAGCAATAGCGGCACGCTGCTGCCATAAACTGTCAGTCGCGCGCCTTAGTCTGTGCCTATCGGGAACCGACCGGTTCCCATCATCCAGAGGACAGACCGATGACCCTTCCCAGCATGACCCTGCTTTACGTCGACAACCCGCTCAACAGCGCCGCCTTTTATCAACGTTTATTGGGACAGGCGCCGGTGGAACTTTCTCCCGGCTTCGCCCTGTTCGTACTCAACAACGGCTTCAAGCTGGGGATGTGGGCCAAACAGGGGGTAAAACCCGCCGCCACGTTGACCGGCGGCGGCGGTGAGCTGGGCTTCTTGTGCCAGGATCCGCAAGAGGTCGAGGCGCGCTATAACCAGTGGCGCGAACTCGGGCTGCCTATCGAGCAAACGCCGACCGAGATGGAATTCGGTTACACCTTCGTGGCGCGGGATCCGGACGGCCATCGCCTGCGGGTGTATGCCCTCAGCGAGTAGCGTCGTCGGCATACAGGTGCAAGCGCGGCACCAGCAGCCGCAGCGGCCTGGCGTCGGGTTTGTAACGGTGTTTCACCGCGTCGGCGTCGTAGTTGAGCAGCTCGCCAATCTTCGGCACCGCAGCGCCGTTTTCAACCTGACACAGGGCGATCAGCGGCAGCGGGCAGGGGTGTTGCACCTGTTTTTGCTGCTGCTGATACCACACCCGGGCGATCGGCTGCACTTTTACCGGCCGCTTGATTTTCAGCGTCGCATGCTGCGGCAGGCGGCTGACGTCGTCTATTTCGCGGCTGACCAGGGCGGCCCACTGTTCACGGCTGTGCGGCGGCACCGCGCGGCCGGCTTTCAGGCTTTTCTCCAGCTGCGCCAGAATGTCGTCCCGCTTGACGTTTTTGATGATGTGCTTGTTGGCCCAGCCGAAGCGCACGGAGTCGGGATTGGTCAGGGCGGTGAGGGTGCGGTAGGCGCTGAGGGTAATCAGCCCGTGCAGATGGGTGTGCACGAACTCGAAACGCTGCTCCGGCGCCAGACCGGAATCGACGGTGATAATCTGCTCCAGTTCGCTCTTCAGGCGGTTGATCAGCGCCAACTGCGTCTGCAACGTCTGATATTCCGGTTGCTCCACCGCCAGACAGATGACGCCGGGCAGGCGCACGGCGGCCTTGCTGCTGACATTCTCCCGGTTATGGTGGATGAACAACCGTTGATAGTGTTCCAGCGCCAGATCGCGCGCCGCTTGCCCCACATGCTGCTCGACCGCGATATGCGAAATCGCCTGATGTTCCTGGCCTTTTTCAACCTCCGGCAGTCTGAACACCCGCGCCGCCAGCAACCGCAGCGGGGCGATCTGCTGCTGCAACGCGCCGAGCGCCTGCTCCAGCTCGTTAAAGCAGGCGTTCATTCGGCCAATCACATCGTATCTGCTCATCGCTCACTCCCATATTAGTTACAACATACTATAGAAGAACGGCCGACTGGGGGCAACATCGGCAATGGGGCAATACTCGGCTAAACTGCCCGCCCAGCTTGCCAGGGGAAATAGGGCGGGCAGCAGGGGGAATTCTCTCGCTCGTTTATTTTTTGTTTAGCCCATTTCTTGTTTGCCGTTGTCCAATCGCTGGAACAAACAGAATGGCAGGACGCTATGAGCCCCTCGGGTTATCTTTTCTTCTGTCATTAACGGGTGCTTTAAACGGAGGTTTACGGTGGATATTAAACAGAAAGTCAAAAACATGACGCTGGAAGAGAAGATCGGGCAAAAAATCATGCTGGATTTTCGCTACTGGGATCGGAACGGTAGCAGCAATCAGGATATGACCGTTCCCGATGCAGCCATTGGCAAGCTGATCACCGATAACCACATAGGTGGGGTGATCCTGTTTGCCAATAATCTGAAAGACAAGCAGCAGATCAAAACGCTGACGGCCTGGTATGCCGCGATGAAAACGCACGCCGGCGTTCGTTTGTTTATTGGCACGGATAACGAAGGCGGTAACGTTTTCCGGCTGCCGCGCGGCGACTACGCCTCATTCCCCGGCAATATGGCGCTGGCGGCGGCGATTGAGGGCGGCGCGGATAAACAGCTCGCCGTTGAACAGGGCAAACTGATGGCTCAGGATATGCGCGCGTTGCATATCAATACCAACTTTGCCCCGGTCGTGGATGTCAACACCAACCCGTTCAACCCGGTGATTAACGTTCGCGCCTTCAGCGATGATAAGAACACCGTTGCCCGCCTGGCCGAGAAAATGGTGGCGGGGATGAAGCAGCAAGGGCTGATCACCGCGTACAAACACTTCCCCGGCCATGGTAGCACCTCCACCGATTCGCATACCGGTTTGCCGCGCGTCGATCGTACGCGGGAAGAGGCCTTTGCCATCGATATCGCGCCTTACAAGCAGGCCATTGACCGCTGCGTGGCGCCGGACATGGTGATGACTGCGCATATTCAGTACCCCGCACTGGATAACAGCCAGATCGACACCCGCAACGGTGATAAAATCACGGTGCCGGCCACCATGTCGCGCGAAATCCAGACCCAGATCCTGCGCAATGAGCTGGGTTATGCCGGCGTAACGATTTCAGACGCGCTGGATATGGGCGCGATTGCCGAGCATTTCAGCCAGCAAGCGGCGGCTGAAAACGTCTTTATCGCCGGGGTGGATATCGCCCTGATGCCTGTCAGCATCGCCTCGCCGGCGCAGGCGAGTCTGCTGCCCGAGCTTATCCGCTACATTGCGGAGCGGGTGAAAACCGGGCATCTCAGCGAGGCTGATATCGATGCCTCGGTCGAGCGCATTTTGCGCCTGAAATTACGCCATGGCCTGATGGGCCATAGCGATAAACCTTGTTCCAACGACGTTGCGTCGTCAGCGCACAGGCTGGAAAAGCGCATCGCCGATCGTTCCATTACCGTGGTTATCAACCGTCAATGTCTGCTGCCGCTAAAGGACAAGGCGCTGCGCTACTTTATTCTGACGCCGTGGGGCGAGCAGGCCAACGGCATCGCGAACGTGATGGCGCAGGAGGGCTATCAGAACGTCGTGGCCGCGAAGGAAACGGAACTGAGCGACGCCCAGGTCAGGGAACATATTGCCGGCTGCGACGTGTTCTTGCTCGGAACCCTCTCAACCCGCTTTACGCCTGCCGAGCAGGATGGGGTCGTGACCTCCGCAACCGGGGCGGCTAATGATACCAGTCCTTATCCGGGCTGGCTGAAATACGCCGCCGAGCAGGGGAAAAAGCGCGTTCATCTCTCACTGCGCGCACCTTACGATATCGTGAACTATGCCGCAGAGGTGGAGGCGGCTGTCGCTACCTATTCCTATTACGGCTATGACGGCGGGGTATGGCGCGGCCACTCGATGGTATCGCTGGCGCAGGTGCTGACGGGGAAAATCACCCCGCAGGGCAAACTGCCGGTCAACACCTGGCATGACTACGATGTGGAGACCAACACGGGCAAAATCGCATTCCCTCGCGGGACGGGGCTGAGCTGGTAATGGGACAAGTACCGGCGTCGTCAGAAAGGGCGGCGCCGGCAGCTTGCTAGCGTTGAGAAAGCGGGCGGTTTCTTGCTCCGCACGCCGCGACATGGGATAACCGTCACTCACGGAAGGAGAATACTGATGCCGACAGGCGCAACAAAATTAGGCGGATGGCTGTTGATGGCCGCCATGCTGGGCGTGGGCGGATGCGCCAAGCCCCCCGAACCGGAGAAGCCCTCGCGGCCGACACCGCCGGTTACACCGATGCGGGGCATCTGGCTGTCCACGGTCATTGGATTGGACTGGCCGCCGGCGGCCTCGCTGAAAGCGGAATCCCCGCAAGAGCGGGCGCGCCTGCAGAAGCAGGGGCTGACGGACGCGCTGGACGACATGGTGAAAACCGGGATTAACACG
This sequence comes from Serratia sp. BNK-33-b, assembly GCF_048684565.1. Taxonomy (NCBI): domain Bacteria; kingdom Pseudomonadati; phylum Pseudomonadota; class Gammaproteobacteria; order Enterobacterales; family Yersiniaceae; genus Serratia; species Serratia sp. BNK-33-b. Next base: position 2,546,151 of record NZ_JBLQTZ010000001.1, on the reverse strand, counting down.
GTGTATTTTCAGGTTAAACCGGACGGAACGGCCCTGTGGCGTTCTGACATCTTGCCCTGGTCGGAGGTATTGACCGGCACCGTGGGCCAGGATCCCGGTTATGATCCGCTGGCCTTTATGCTGACAGAAGCGCACCGGCGCGGCATCAAGGTCCACGCCTGGCTGAACCCTTATCGGGTTTCCATGAATACCCGACAGCAAACGATAGATGCACTTAATCATACGCTGCAGTCGCCGCCGGCCAGCGTCTATGCGCTGCATCCCGACTGGATACGCACCGCCAGCGATCGCTTCGTGCTCGATCCTGGTCTGCCCGACGTGCGCAACTGGATCACCGGCGTGGTGGCTGAAGTTGTCAAAAACTATGATGTCGACGGCATTCAGTTTGACGATTATTTCTATTACGAAACGCCGCAATCGCCGCTGGATGATGAAAGGACGTATCGCGAATACGGCCAAGGGTTTGCAGACAAAGCCGCCTGGCGAAGAGACAATACGCTGCAATTGATAAAACAGGTTTCCGCCACCGTCAAAGCGTTGAAGCCCGCAGTCGCGTTTGGCGTCAGCCCGGCGGGCGTATGGCGAAACCAAGCGGACGATCCTGCCGGCTCGGCGACGCGGGCCGGCGCGCCGTCGTACGATACGGCCTATGCCGATACGCGCCAGTGGGTCAAGCTGGGGCTGCTCAACTACATCGCACCGCAGCTGTATTGGCCTTTTGATCGTGAAATTGTCCGCTACGACGTGCTGGCCAACTGGTGGGCCGAGGTGGTGAAAGGCACGCCGGTTCGGCTTTATGCCGGGGTGGCGCTGTATAAAGTGGGTACGCCATCGGCCAGCGAGCCGGCCTGGACCGTCGACGGCGGCGTCCCCGAGCTGAAAAGGCAGTTGGATCTCAACGAGAGCCTGCCGGGGATGGGGGGAACCATCCTGTTCCGGCAACGTTATCTGACCGAGCCGCAAACGGATAAGGCCGTGAACTACCTGCGCACCCGCTGGAAAACCGGTCAATAATCACAGGCTCCGGCATGACGGGCCGCGGCAAGTCGCCGCGGCTTTTTCTTTTCAGAGACGGGCCGCTTCCGGCAGGCGTTTCAGGTAATGCACCACCAGCAGCGCCAGCAACAGCATCAGGCTGATGAACGCCGCCACGCCATTCCAGCCGAAGCTGTGCCAGAACACGCCGCCGAGGGTGCCGGCCACGCTGGAGCCGACGTAATAGCAGAACAGGTACAGCGACGACGCCTGGCCTTTGGCGCGGCGCGCGCGGCGGCCAATCCAGCTGCTGGCCACCGAGTGGGCGGCGAAGAAACCGGCGGTGAACAGCATCATGCCGATAAAGATCGCCGGCACCTGCGGCAGCGCGGTAATCAGGATCCCGATCAGCATAATCACGATCGACGCCAGCAGCACCGGGCCGCGCCCGAAGCGTGAGGTGAGCGCGCCGGCCTTGGGCGAGCTGTAGGAACCGGTGAGGTACACCACCGACAGCAGGCCGACCACCGCCTGGCTCAGGTGATAAGGATCCGCCAGCAGGCGATAACCGATGTAGTTGAACAGGGTGACGAAGCTGCCCATCAGCAGGAAACCCTCCGCGAACAGCAGCGGCAGCCCCTTATCGTGCCAATGCAGTTTGAAGTTGATCAGCAGGGTGCGGGGGCGCAGCGAGCTGGCGCGAAAATGCCGCGAGGCAGGCAGGATACGCCAGAACATGCAGGCGGCGGCGAGGGCGAACAGGCCGATGACGCCAAGCGATACGCGCCAGGAAAAGAAATCGGTCAACACCCCGGTCACCAGGCGGCCGCTCATGCCGCCGATCGAGTTGCCGCTGATATACAGCCCCATCGAGAAGGCGACGAAGCTCGGATGGATCTCTTCGCTGAGGTAGGTCATGCCGACCGCCGCCACGCCGCTCAGCGACAGGCCGATCAGCGCGCGCATCAGCAAAATGCCGTGCCAGCTGGTCATAAAGGCGCAAATCAGCGTGCAAACCGCCGCCAGCAGCAGCGCCACCACCATCACCGACTTGCGGCCGATGGCGTCGGACAACGGCCCGGTAAACATCAGGCCGATCGCCAGCAGGCCGGTGGAGACCGAAAGCGACAGGCTGCTTTCCGCCGGCGAGACGCCGAAATCTTGCGACAGCACCGGCAGGATCGGCTGCACGCAGTAGAGCAGCGCGAAGGTTGCCAGCCCGGCGGAAAACAGCGCCAGCGTCACGCGCATAAACTGCGGCGTGCCGCGTTCGATATAGGGGAGTTTGTTGTTGAGGGTGGAGCGTTTTACTTTTGGCGCAGCGGCCGCGTCATCGTTGGCGGCCAGCGTCGACGGCATCGCGGCCGCAGAACGCACAGGGGTTGTCACAGCGTTTCCTTACCGAACTTCGGGGAGATAAACAGACAGGTTACAGATAACAAAATGATAGGGAGCGGCGATTTTTTTGTCTAATATATTAATAATTCAAATTAAGACGTTTTAAATATGAATATCGAACTGAGACACCTGCGTTACTTTATCGCCGTGGCGGAAGAGTTGCATTTTGGCCGCGCCGCCGAGCGGTTGCGCATCTCCCAGCCTCCGCTCAGCCAGCAAATTCAGGCGCTGGAAGAGATGGTCGGCGCGCGCTTGCTGGCGCGCAACAACCGCAACGTCAGCTTGACGCAGGCCGGGGAGATGTTCCTCAAAGAAGCCTATCAGGTGCTCGATCAGGTCGGGCGCGCGGCGGAAAAGGCGGCGCGCCTGGATCGCGGCGAACTGGGGGAAATGACCATCGGCTTTACTTCTTCCGCGCCCTTTATCGGCGTGGTGGCGCGCAGCCTGCGCGCCTTTCGCCAGCAGTCCCCGCAGGTGCACATCAAGATGCGCGAAATCAACACCAAACAGCAGATCGAACCGCTGCTGAACGGTGAGCTGGATCTGGGGGTGATGCGCAATACGCGGCTGCCGGAGGCGCTGCACTATCAGCTGCTGCTGCGTGAGCCGCTGGTGGCGGTGGTGCCGGAAGGGCATCCGCTGGCGGAAACGCCCGGCGGCGCGCTGCGGTTTCAACACTTGGCGCGGGAACCGTTCGTGTTCTTCTCGCGCGAAGTGGGCACCGCGCTGTACGACGAAATTCTGCTGCTGCTCGGCAAAGCCGGCATTACCCCGTATATCACCCAGGAAGTGGGGGAAGCGATGACCATCATCGGGCTGGTCTCCGCCGGATTGGGCGTCTCGATTCTGCCGGCGTCTTTCGCCCGGGTGAGGGTGGACGGCGTGCGCTATTTGCCGCTGGCGGAGCCGGACGCCACCACCGAAGTGTGGCTGGTGCATCACCGCCGCCGGCCGCTGACCGCTGCCGCGCAGGCGCTGATGGCGTTGATGCTGAAATGACGTTGAACTTGGGCAAATAAAAATCAATTCACGCTGAAATTGCGAGGAATTTGTGCAGCAAATCACATAACTAATCAAATAGTTGACGCTGTATGACAAAAGCCCCACCATAACCCCTAGTCTTTATTTAGAAGCGCGAAAAATAGTAGGAGCAGGTTTGTGATTGCGGTTGGGCAGCCTGGGCATATCGATCAAATCAAGCAGACCAATGCGGGGGCGGTTTATCGGCTAATCGATCAACTGGGCCCGATTTCGCGTATCGAACTGTCAAAACGCGCGCAGCTGGCGCCCGCCAGCATCACCAAGATCGTGCGCGAGCTGCTGGAAGCCCATCTGGTCAAGGAAACCGAGTACCAGGAAATCGGCAGCCGGGGCCGCCCGGCGGTGGGGCTGGTGCTGGACACCGAGGCCTGGCATTACCTGTCCGCCCGCATCAGCCGCGGCAGCATCACGCTGGCGCTGCGCGATCTCAGCAGTAAACTGGTGGTGGAGGAGCAGCTGCCGCTGGCGGCCGAACACCCCGAACCGCTGCTGAAACGCATCCTGACCGAAGTCGACCAATTCTTTATCCGCCACCAAAGCAAGCTGGAACGGCTGACGGCGATCGCCATCACGCTGCCGGGCATGATCGACGTGCAGTCCGGCGTGGTGCATCGCATGCCGTTTTACGATGTGCTGGAGATGCCGCTCGGCCCGGCGCTGGAAACCCGCACCGGCCTGCCGGTTTACCTGCAGCACGACATCAGCGCCTGGACCATGGCCGAGGCGCTGTACGGCGCCTCGCGCGGCAGCCAGAACGTGATTCAGGTGGTGATCGACCACAACGTCGGCGCCGGGGTGATCACGGGCGGCCACGTGCTGCACGCCGGCAGCCACAGCGTGGTGGAGATCGGCCACACCCAGGTCGATCCCTACGGCAAACGCTGCTACTGCGGCAACCACGGCTGTCTCGAAACCGTGGCCAGCATCGAGAACATGCTGGAGATCGCCCAGCAGCGGCTGAGCGGCTCGATGAGCTCCAGCCTGCACGGCGCGCCGCTGACCGTCGAATCGCTGTGTGACGCCGCGCTGGCGGGCGATCAGCTGGCGCGGGACATCATTCTCGGCGTCGGCCACAGCGTGGGGCGCATTCTGGCTATCATGGTCAACCTGTTCAATCCGGAGAAGATCCTGGTGGGCTCGCCGCTCAACCGCGCGGCGGAGATCCTGCACCCGGCCATCGCCTCCTGCATTCGCCAACAGGCGCTGCCGGCCTACAGCGAGCAGGTCAAGGTCGAATCCACGCAGTTCTTCAATCAGGGCACCATGCCCGGCGCGGCGCTGGTGAAAGAGGCGCTGTATAACGGTTCATTGCTGGTGCAGCTGCTGCAAGGCTAACATCAGAACTTCTTATTAATCCTGCAAAAGATTGAGCTACCTCAAGCCCCTACGCGGCAGCATCCCCTAGAATTTTTCCGAAAGACTTCTTCGCCGCCGGTGCGGCGATACATTGTTAACGGGGCATTCTGGGGCATTTTATTCATGTTGAAGCGTTTATTTGTGACAGGCACGGATACCGACGTCGGTAAAACCGTGGTTTCCCGCGGGTTGATGCAGGCGCTGGCCGCCGAAGGCCGTTCGGTGGCCGGCTACAAGCCGATCGCCGCGCGCTGCCAGGAAACCTGCGAGGGCATCCGCAATAAAGACGCTTTGGTATTGCAGGCATCTTCAACCCTGCCGCTGTCCTACGAGGAGATCAATCCCATCACCTGCCTGGATGAGGTGTTTCACGCGCATGCGACCGAGGACATCAACTATGGCGTGATGAGCAGCGGTCTGCGGGATCTGTCCGCCAAAGCCGATACGGTGGTGGTGGAAGGCAGCGGCGGTTGGCGGGTGCTGATGAACGATCTGCGGCCTTACGCCGAGTGGGTGGTGCAGGAACAGCTGCCGGTGGTGCTGGTGGTGGGCATCAAGCTGGGCTGCGTCAGCCACGCGTTGCTGACCGCACAGTCGATTATCAATGACGGCCTGCCGTTGCTGGGCTGGGTCGCCAACCGCATCAATCCGGGGTTGGCGCACTATGCCGAAACCATCGCGGCGCTGCAGCAGCGCATTTCCGCGCCGCTGCTGGGTGAGATCCCGTATCTGCCGCGCGCGGAGCAGCGCGAACTGGCGCACTATCTCGACATTTCCACGCTGCTGCGCTAGCGCGCTCAGGCCAGCAAAGGGGCCAACAAACGGGCGGAGACAAACAGCCCCAGGCCGTACACCGTATGCACCAGCAGGCTGATGATGCGGCTACGCGTCGGATTGGGGGTGTTCGCCGCCGCTACGCCAAAGCCCAACGCCGGCTGCATCACGAAGAAGGGTGCCGCCAGGCTCAGCCAGCCGCTCAGCAGCGCGACCAGCGGCGTCGGCGCGGCGTACCACACGATGCCCGCCAAGCCGAGCGGGATAAAGGCGAAGGCGACGCCGATCGCGTAGTGCAGCAGCCATCCCATCGCTTTTTCTCCCCGTCGCACCGGCGCCGCCATGATCGGAGCGTGATAAAACCGGCCGTCGAACAGGCCGATAAACCAGCGGCCAACCAGCGCGTAGTTAAGGGGCGGGATGCCCAGCACGCGCTTTTGCACGATGGCCCACAGATCGGTGCACAGCGTGGCGCCCACCCCGGCCAGCATAATCATCAGTAAAATTTCTGTCGTCATTTTCGTGCCCTTAAAGTCACTCATGGTGTAATGTGCGCACAGTGTGCAACTTAAAGTCGACTTCAAGTCAATGGCAAAAGAACTGGATATTGGCGAGGTGGCGCGTTTGAGCGGCATCGCGCCCTCGGCGCTGCGGCATTACGAGAAAAAAGGGCTGATCGCGTCGATAGGCCGCAATGGTTTACGTCGCCAATACGCCGCTGGGGTGCTGGATCAACTGAAGCTGATCGCCCTCGGGCGGCTGGCGGGATTTACGCTGGATGAGATCGCCTCGCTGTTTGACGAGCGGGGACGCATTGCCCTCGATCGCCGGCTGCTGGCGGCGCGGATTGAAGAACTGGATCGCACCCTGCGGCGTCTGGGGCAGGTGCGCGCCGGTTTGCAGCACATGGTCGATTGCCCTGAACCGGAACACCTGCAGTGCCCGCAGTTCAGGAAGCTGCTGCAGCAGGGCGAGTTTTAAGCCTCGCGTTTAGGCGGTGGCGCGGTGTGGTATACCGATACCGGCCGCAGGCCGCGCGACACGGTGGTGGCGATCACGCAGGCCAGCAGAATGCCGGGCAGCAGCGCGTATTCGCCGGTCATTTCAAACACCATCAGCGCCGCCATGATCGGCGCATGGGTGGTGGCGGCCAGCAGGGTGGCCATGCCGGTCAGCGCCAGCAGCAGCGGCACCGCCGCATCCATGCCTGGCCACAGGCCGAACAGCTGACCGATGATAGAACCGAGCGCGGCGCCGACGAACAGCGTCGGGGTGAAGACCCCGCCGGGCGCGCCCGACCCGCTGCTGGCGAGGATCGCCAACAGCTTGCATACCAGGATCGCGCCCAGCAGAAACACCCCCGGCGGCGCGATCAGCAGCGCCTGCACCACGCTGTAACCGTTGCCCCACACCTGTGGGAACAGCAGCGAAAGCAGCCCGACGATCAGGCCGCCCAGCGCCAGCTGCAACGGCGGCTTCAACCGCAGCGATCGGAACGCGCGGCCGGTGGCGGTCATCAACCACAAAAACAGCGGCCCGCCGGCGCCGGCCACCACGCCGACCAGCGCCATCAGCAGGTATTGCGTCGGCAGAGGGGCGGCGAGCGGCGTCACCAGGTAGAGCGGCGCCTGGCCGCCGTTAAGCAGGTTGGTCATCAGCAGGGCGCTCACTGCGGCGATCACCACCGGGCCGAGCGAGGCCAGCATCAGGGTGCCGAACAGGATCTCGGCGATAAACAGGCTGCCCGCCAACGGCGCATGATAGGCGCTGGCCATCCCGGCGGCGGCGGCGCAGGCCACCCACAGTTTCCATTCTTTCTCGTGCGTAAAGCGCTGGGCGAAGAGCGATCCCACCAGCGCCGCCAGCAGGATCATCGCGCCTTCACGGCCGATGGCGCTGCCGCTCGACACCACCAGCAGCGACGCCAGACACTTCACCAGACTGGCGCCGGTATCCAGCTTGCCGTTGCCGGTCTCAATCGCTTCCATATAGTCGGTGGGCGCCGCCGGACGCTGGTGACGGTAGCGCTGGTGAATATACAGCAGCAGGCCCGCCGCCAGACCGCCCAGGGCGGGCGTCAGCGCGCGTCGCCAGCCGGGCAGCGCGGCGGCGGCGGCCACCAGGCTACCGTCGGCATTGCCGAGCAGCAGCCACTCGAGGCCAATCATCGAACGGTGGAACAGCCACACCGCCAGGGCGGCGGCGACGCCGATAAACACGGCGATAAACAGGCTGCGCAGCAGGGCGCGATAGTGGTGCAGGTGGACCAATCTTTTCATGCGTGGGCGGCGTCGTGAGAAAAATCAAAGGGTCATCAGCGCATTGTGCTTGGCGCTCCGGCCGATGACCAGTGAATCTTTAGCAAACTGCGGCATAGGCGGGGCGGCGAGCGCCCCGGCGGGGGTTATTGCGGCGTCAACACCCGGCGCGTGCGGCCGGAGCTGAGGTAGTCGGCGATATAATCCTGCGAGATTTCGCCGCTGTAGCGGCCGTCTTCATCGACGATCGGCATCCAGGAGGTGTTGTGTTCGTACAGCTTGGACAGCACTACGCGCAGGTTCTCCTCCGCGCGGGCGGTGACGCGAAAGCGGTGCAGGCTGTCGGCGCACACCCCGGGCGCGCCGCGCGCCTCACGGCGTTTGACGTAGCCCAGCGGTTTGCCGTCGGCGTCCACCACCGTCACCGAACGTGCATCGATATCGTCCATCAATCCGAATGCCTCTGTCAGCGGCGTTTCCCGCCGCACCGTCACCGTCTCTTGTTGATCGGCCACGTCGCCGGCCTGCACCAGCAGCAGGCGCTTCAGCGTGCGATCCTGGCCGACAAAGGAGGCGACGAAGTCGTTCGCCGGGCGCGCCAGCAGCTCATCGGCGCTGGCGTTCTGCACGATCTTGCCCTGGCGGAACACCGCGATGCGATCGCCGAGCTTCAGCGCTTCGTCGATGTCGTGGCTGACCAGCATCACGGTCTTTTTTAGCTGGCGCTGCATGTCGAGAAACTCGTTCTGGATGGTTTCGCGGTTGATCGGGTCCACCGCGCCGAAAGGTTCATCCATCAGCAGCACCGGCGGATCGGCGGCCAGCGCGCGGATCACGCCGATGCGCTGTTGCTGCCCGCCGGACATCTCTTTCGGGTAGCGGTGCAAAAAGCGCTTGGGATCCAGCGCCACCATGCTCATCAGCTCCTCGGCGCGATCGTGGCAGCGTTTTTTGTCCCAGCCCAGCATGCGCGGCACTACGGTGATGTTCTCCTCGATGGTCATGTTGGGGAACAGACCGATTTGTTGGATGACGTAGCCGATTTTGCGGCGCAGGCTGACGGTATCCAGCGCGCTGGTGTCTTCACCGTTGATAAGAATGGTGCCGCCGGTGGGTTCGATCAGGCGGTTGATCATCTTCAGCGTGGTGGTTTTGCCGCAGCCGGAAGGGCCGAGCAGCACGCAGATTTCGCCTTCCGGCACGTCCAGATTGATGTTGTCGACGGCGTTGAACGGTGTGCCGTTCTTCTGCATGAACTGTTTGGTCAGATTTTCCAATTTAATCATGAGCGGATCCCCTTGGGCGTGAGCGCAATTTGCAAGCGGTGCAATAACCAATCGAGGACGATCGCCAGCAGGCTGATCATCACGGCGCCGGTAATCAACTGGCGGATGTCGCTGCTGCTGATGCCGTTGAGCAGCAGCAGGCCGAGGCCGCCGGCGCCGATCACCGCGGCGATCGCCATCACGCCGATATTCATCACCACGGCGGTGCGAATGCCGCCGAAAATGACCGGCAGCGCCACCGGGATCTCCACCCAGCGCAGGCGTTGCCAGAACGTCATGCCGATGCCGCGGCCGGCTTCGCGCAGCCCGCCGGGCAGGTTGTCGAGCGCGGTGTGGGTATTGCGCACGATCGGCAGCAGCGAGTAGAGGAACACCGCGGTGATCGCCGGTACGTAGCCAATGCCGTGGCCGATTAAGGAAAACAGCGGGATCATCAGCCCGAACAGGGCGATGGAGGGCACGGTCAGCACCAGCGTGGCCAGGCTCAGCACCGGCGTCGCCAGCCATTTGTGGCGGACGATCAGCACGCCGAGCGGCACGCCGATCAGGATCGCCAGGCCGACGGCGATGCCGACCAGCAGCAGGTGTTCCAGCGTCAATCCGGCGATATAGGCCCAGTTTTGCCAGGCGTAAAGTAAGGTATTCATCATGCCTCCTAAATCAGGCCGCGCTGCTTGAGGAACGCGTCGGCGACCTGTTGCGGCGTCTGGTAGTCGATATCCACCTTGGCGTTAAGCTCGGTGATCACCTGATTGTTGAACTGTTTCGACAGCGTGTTCAGCGCCGCTTCCAGCCCCGGCGTGTTTTGCAACACGTCGGCGCGCACCACCGGCGTGACCGCATAGCTCGGGAAATAGCCTTTGTCGTCTTCCAGCACCTGCAGATCGAAGCCTTTCACCCGGCCGTCGGTGGTGTACACCAGCCCGGCGTCGACGAAACCGTCGCGGATGGCGTTGTAGACCAGGCCGGGGTCCATCTGGCGGATTTGCGGGCGATCCAGCGGCATGTCGTACAGCGCCTGCATCGGTTTCAGACCGTCCGAACGGCCGGCGAACTCCAGATCCAGCCCCAGCAGCCAGTTGTGTTTCGGGTCGGTTTTACGCACCTGTTCCACTTTGGCCACCAGCTGCGACATCGTGCGGATCTGCTCTTTTTCCGCGCGCCGGCGCTGCATGGCGAAGGCATAGGTGTTGTTCATGTCCGCCGGCTGCAGCCACACCAGGCCGAGTTTGGCGTCGAGCTTTTTCACCGTGTCGTAGGTCTCCTGCGGCGACATGCGCTTATTGATGTGGTTAAAGATGATCAGCGAGGTGCCGGTGTATTCCCAGGTCATGTCGATCTGTTTGTTGATCATCGCGTTGCGGGTGATCACCGTAGCCAGATTGGTTTTGGGTTCGACCTGAAAACCTTTGGCCCGCAGGTATTGCACGGTGATCGCCGACAGAATGCGCTGTTCGGTAAAGTTCTTGCTCGCCAGCGTCAGCGGGGCGGCCCAGGCGGCCGCGCCAGTCATCAGCAAGGAGAACAGCAGCGCGTGGCGGAGTCGTTGTAACCATCGAGTCATCGCGTTTCTCCCATCAGGATGCGGTGTGCGGGCTGAGCCGGCGGCCGAGACCGGCCAGCGCCAGATCGAGCAGCAGGGCGATCAGCGCGGTGGCGGCGGCGCCGAGGATCAGCGTCGGGAAGTCGTTCAGGTAGATGCCGGGGAAGATCAGCTCGCCGTAGCTGCTGGCGCCGATCAAAAACGCCAGCGGCGCGGTGCCGACGTTAATTGCCATCGCGATGCGCACCCCGGCGAAGATCACCGGCAGGGCGTTGGGCAGTTCGACCTGGCGCAGCCGCTGTCCGGCGGTCATGCCAATACCGTTGGCGGCCTCGACCAGCGCCGGCGGCACCGAACGCAGGCCGGCATAGGTATTGCGCACGATAGGCAGCAGCGAGGCGAGGAACAACGCCACCACCGCCGGCCGGTCGCCGATGCCGATGATCACCATCGCCAGCGCCAGCACCGCCAGCGGCGGCAGGGTGTTGCCGACGTTAAAGATCTGCATCACGTGCTCCGCCCAGCGGCGGGCGAAAGGGCGGCTCAGCAGGATGCCGCTGGGAATGCCGACCAGCAACGACAGCAGCATGGAACACACCACCAGGAACATGTGCTGCTGACCGAGGTAAATCAAATCTTCCCGGCGCGACTTGAGGGTTTCCCAACCGATGCCGTAAACCAGCAGCGCGATGACGGCGATAAACAACAGGCTCCCGAGGAGCAGGCGCCGATATGGCGCTGACTTGTGCATGATGTTGCGTCCTCCGTTGCGCGGAGCGGCCGAAGAGACGGCGCATTCCGCTCTGATTGTTGCCCACGGCCCGGCGGGCGTGGCGGTACAAAACGGGCGTTTCGCATGAGGTTAGCGACATTGAGCGAAGGGTGCGTTCGGCACAGCGTGCTGAACGTAGGCTCAATACGTGAGTTAATCAGCATAAGATACTGATATTTAAACCCGAGAAAGCACGGGGCCCAAAGGCGCCGGCTAGGGAAGGTATAGCACCCTGTCGTTGACCGTGCCAAGTTTTATGAGCAAAATCAGCTGATTGAGTTTGCCCGTATTGGCGCCGCAGCCCGCGTCAGCGCTGGGATGCGCGTAAAGTGAAAAAAAATCGCGGTAAAACGTTACGCCGTAACAGTTAGTCCAAATGGTGCGATTCGCTATCGGCAACGGCGGGATGTGAGGGCGGATAGACTTGGCGCAGGTGCTTGCTGATATACTCAGGGAAAATAAAAACGCCAGGAAGCCTGCATAACGCCATGACAAATAACGTTTCACCCGCACCCATTGCCCATCGCCCGCTGATCCTGATTGCCTGCATGCTGGCGATGTTCATGTCGGCGATCGAAGCCACCATCGTCGCCACCGCCATGCCGACCATCATCGGCGATCTCGGCGGCTTCTCGCTGCTGGGCTGGGTGTTCGCGGTCTATTTGCTGGCGCAGGCGATCACCATTCCCATCTACGGCCGGCTGGCGGATCTCTACGGCCGCAAGCGGGTGTTCTTCTTCGGCGCGACGCTGTTCCTGCTGGGATCGGTGCTGTGCGGCTTCGCCCCCGACATGTATTGGCTGATCGGCTTCCGCTTATTGCAGGGATTGGGCGCCGGCGCCATCATGCCGATCGCGTCCACCATCATCGGCGACATCTACAGCGCCACCGAACGGCCGAAGGTGATGGGCTACCTGTCGAGCGTGTGGGGCGTATCGGCGATCATCGGCCCGCTGCTGGGCGCGTTTATCGTGCAACACCTGCCGTGGGCGCTGGTGTTCTGGGTCAACCTGCCGATCGGCCTGTTGGCGATGTTCTTCCTCTGGCGCTATCTGCCGGCGCATCAGCAACTGCGGCGGCACGCGCTGGATCTGGCGGGCACCGCCTGGCTGACGCTGTTCGTTTCGGCGCTGCTGCTGGCGCTGTTGCAGATGGAAAGCCTCGGATGGTGGGTGGCGCCGTTGCTGGCGCTGGCGGCGGCGTCGCTGGCGCTGTTGATACGTCAGGAGCGGCGCGCGGTCGAACCGCTGTTCCCGCTGGCGCTGTGGCAAAGCCGGGTGATCGTCGCCGGCAACATCGGCGGGCTGGTGATTGGCGCGGCGATGATGGGCATCAGCGCCTTTCTGCCCACTTTCATTCAGGGCGTGATGGGGGGCTCGCCGCTGGAGGCGGGCACCACGCTGGCGCTGATGTCGATTGGTTGGCCGTTGGCCAGCACGCTGAGCGGCCGTTTGATGCTGATGACTTCGTATCGCGCCACGGCGCTGCTGGGCGCACTGCTGTTGGTGGCAGGCGGCCTGATCCTGCTGATGTTGCAGCCGAACGGCGGTCTGCTGTGGGGCCGGGTGGCGGCGTTTATGGTCGGCGCCGGCATGGGATTGTGCAACACGACGTTTTTAGTGTCGGTGCAGAACGCGGCGCATTACAGCATTCGCGGCATTGCCACCGCCTGTACGGTGTTTACCCGCATGGTGGGCTCGGCCATCGGCACCGCGATTTTGGGCGCCACGCTGAACCTCAACCTGCAGTGGCGTTTGCCGGAAATTGACGATCCGGTGCAGCGTCTGATGGAGCCGGCGGTGCGCCAGAGCATGGGGAGTGAGGCGCTGGCGCAGCTTATCCAGCAGGTGGCGGCTTCGCTGCATTGGGTGTTCCTGGTGTCGGCGTTGGTGTCGTTGCTGGCGCTGGCGGCGGCGATGCTGATCCCCGCGCGTTGTCGGCCGCAAGGCGAAGAGGAAGAGGCGGAGCAGGCGTAAAGGAAAAGGAAAGGGCGCGGCTGTTGCGCGCCCTGGGTAGCCGATGCGGCTTACTGCGCGTTGGAGGTGTCCTGGCTGGTGCCGGTCTGCGCCGCGTCACCACTATCGTCGCCATTGTTCAGGCGGGTATAAACGATCTTCTGGGTGTCGTTTTCGCAGTGGCCGACCACCTGGCCGCCCGCTTGATCGGCCTGATCGTTAGGCACGATCTCCAGTTTGAAGCCGGACTCCGGAACGCCGTTATTGACGATTTTTTGCGAAATGTCCGCTTTCACGCTTTCACAGGAGGCCAGGGCCGCCAATGGGGCGCCGGCCAGCAATACAGCGGTTAATATCAGCGTTTTCTTCATCACGTCATCCTTTTAGACAATGAACTTCCTGTAACAGGATAGCAGCAACGGCGGCCGGGTTTCACGCATGCCCGCCCGCCGCAGGCGGATTAAGGATTAATCCGACGCCCGGTCTGGCGATCCAGGCATTTACGGGTGTCCGGTTCCCAGTAGGCGTTGACGTTGTTGCTGTCGTTGCAGCGGTCTTCGTCATCCGCCGCGCGATCGGCCTTGTCGAACTCTTTCTCGACGCGGGTGTTGACCTTGTGGCGCAGGGATTTGGTATCATTCCACTGCTCTTTGCTTTGGCGCGCTTCTTCGGTGCTCATCGCGCCGCTGCCTTTGCCATCGACGGTGACGCAGGTGCTGCCCTGCGTGCAGGTGGCGGCCAGCGCCGGCGCCTGCCAGGCGCCCATGACGGCCAGCATGGCGACCGGCAGCATCCCGCGCAGCAGTCGTTGGGTCGAAAATGTTTTCATCGTTTCATCCTTATGAGTGAGTGCGCCTGATGATGGCGGCACTGGCGTTACCTCGCCCGCAGGCGTGGTGATAAATATACCACCGCGCTCCTGGAATTCACCAGCCAAGCGCCGATTCGTTTACTTTATCGAGAGAAAACTGCGACTGATGTTAAAAACTACGCTGTTGTTTTTCGCCACCGCCCTGGCTGAAATTATCGGCTGTTTCCTGCCTTACCTGTGGCTCAAGAAGCAGGGCAGCGCCTGGCTGCTGCTGCCGGCGGCATTGAGCCTGATGCTGTTTGTCTGGCTGTTGACGCTGCATCCGGCGGCCAGCGGGCGGGTCTATGCGGCCTACGGCGGTGTGTATGTGGCGACCGCGCTGCTGTGGCTGCGGGTGGTGGACGGGGTCAAGCTGTCTGCGCTGGATTGGGTCGGCGCCGGCGTGGCGCTGGCGGGCATGCTGATTATCGTTTCCGGCTGGCGCGCGGCCTGAGGAAACGCGGCGGGAGTTGCCTCCCGCCGTCGCGGCTCAGGCGCCGCGGTGGATGTTCAGCCCGGCGAAGGACTGGCTGACCGGCATCATTTCCAGCGTGTTGATGTTGACGCGCGCCGGCAACGTCGCGACCCAGAACACCGACTCGGCGATGTCTTCCGGCGTCAGCGCATCGGCGCCTTCGTAGGTTTTGTTGACCTTGCCGTCATCGCCCTTGAATCGCACGTTGGAGAATTCGGTGCCGCCCACCAGGCCCGGCTCGATATCGGTCACGCGAATGCGCGTGCCGTGCAGATCGGCGCGCAGGCCCAGGCTGAACTGTTTGACGAACGCCTTGGTGGCGCCGTACACGTTGCCGCCGGCGTAAGGCCAGTTGGCGGCGGTGGAGCCGATGTTGATCACATGGCCGACGTTGCGCTCGACCATGGCCGGCAACAGCGCGCGCGTCATGTTCACCAGCCCCTTGGCGTTGGTGTCGATCATGGTTTCCCAGTCATCGGCGTTGGCCTTGTGCGCCGGCTCCAGCCCCAACGCCAGCCCGGCGTTGTTCACCAGCACGTCAATCTGACGCAGCTCGGCCGGCAGTGCCTCGATCGCCTGTTGAATGGCGGCGCGGTTGCGCACGTCGAGCCGCACGATGTGCAGCGCTTGGCCGAGTTCTTCCTGCAGCTCTTCAAGACGCTCAAGGCGGCGCCCGGCGGCGATCACCTGGTGGCCTTCACGGATAAAACGGCGCGCAATGGCCTCGCCGAAACCGGAGGTGGCGCCGGTAACAAAAATAATCATGTTGCTGTTCCTCAACTGTTTTTACCCTACATGCCTCTATCATTAGCACAAACCCGCAGGCAGTGGCAGCGGTTATCACGGCGGAAAGCAAAAAAGGTCACACCGGGCCGGCGGCCCGATGCTGATTAGCGCTGAGGCGGCAGGTGGTAGACCACGGCGTCATACTTGATGCGCTCGCAACGGCCGGCCAGCACGCCGCCCAGCGACTCGACGAGGCGGCGGCTGGCGGTATTCTGCTCGGCCACCGGGTAGAGAAAGTGCGGCGGCTGAAAGCGCTCGCTGGCCCAGCGCGCGATGCCCTGCACGATTTCGCGGCCGTAGCCCTGACCATGCAGGCTCTCTTTTACCCAGATGCCCAGCTCCGGGGTGTGGCTGCGCAAATTATGCGCGCCGCCGACCCCGACGAACTGCCGGTCTTCGCGCCGACGGGCGACGAAGATCACTTCTTCACCTTCGCGCATCAACGGCAGCCAGCCTTGCCAGACGTTGGCGAAATCCTCCGGCGACGCCTCCGGTTCAAAGGTCATAAAGCGCGTCAGAGTGGGGGTGATCGCCTGGTAAACATCGTCGGCGTCTGCTGCGGTAAAGGGGGCAATCAACAAACGGTCGGTGTCAACGCGGCACTGAGAAAGGTCATTGTGATTCATCTTATTCCCTCGCTTTTCAGGCCATAACGGCAAAAAATCCGCACCGGTAAATCGGGGCGGATCGTTGATATTACGCGCATTGGCGGCAGAAGCGACTTATTTTTCGCCGCTGCGGCGGCGCGGAGGAACGGCTTTATGTGACGTCGTCACGTTGATGGGAAAGACGGCGGGCACGGTTAACCGCGCCCGCCGTTGAGGATCAGAACTTCACCGAACCTTGCAGATAAATCGTGCGCGGCTGGCCGATGTACAGACCCTTGTTGTTGTCGTCATAGGCGCGGGTGAAATACGCGTGGTTGAACAGGTTTTTCACGCCGACGCCCAGATTCAGGCCGGCCATTTCCGGGCCGAAATCATAGGCGGCGCGCACGCCCCACAGCATATAGCCGGGAATGCGGCCGGTGCTGCCGTCGGCGCTTTCCGCCACGGTGTTGGCGTTGTCGGCGAACTGGCTGGACTGGAACTCGCCGTTAAGATTAAACGCCCAGTTGCCCGGCGTGTAGTCCAGCCCCATCGTGCCTTTATGCTTCGGCGAGAACGGCACCTGGTTGCCCTTGTAGCCGCCGTCTTCACGGATGGTGGCGTTGACGTAGGCGTAGCTGGCGTAGGCGGTCAGGTCGTCCAGTTTCGGCGTCAGCTGCGACAGATCGTAACGCAGGCTGCCTTCCAGCCCGGCATGGCGGGTTTTGCCGCGCGCGGTCACGCTGTCGGTCACCTGGTTGGAGTCGTACTGGTTGTTGAAGTTGATCAGGAACAGCCCGATCTCGCCGGTCAGCGCATCGCCGGCGTAGCGGGTGCCCAGCTCCCAGGTGCGCGCCTTCTCCGGTTCGATCTTGCCGCTGTCCACCGCTTTGCCCATCTGGCTGTATTGCACGGTGCCGAAGGAGCCTTCGGTGTTGGCGTACAGGTTCCAGTATTCGTTCAGGTGATACATCACGTTCAACGCCGGCAGCGGCGCGTTATAGCTGACGTCGAGGCGGTTGTTCTTGATGTAGTTGTTCTGATACGACTTGATGTACTCGTAGCGCATGCCCGGCGTGAGGGTCCAGTCGCCGATGTCGATGCGATCGTCGATATAGAAGGCGTGCGCCTCGGTACCGGACTGGGTGTCGCGATCGTACGGGCTGGCGGTGGACGGCAGCCTGCCGGTACTGGCTTTGCTGGTGTAGCGCAGTTCGTGGGTGGATTCGCTGACGTAGCGATAACCGACGCCGACCTCATGCGCCGAGTCGCCCCAGCGGAAGCTCTGGCTGTAGCGCGGTTCCACGCCGCGCACCCAGTATTCGCGCGGCGACAGCGTCAGGTTTTTACCCTGATCCAGATAGCCGCTGCGCAGGGTATAGGTGTAGAAGCTCTGCACGTCGAACTTGTGCTGCCGATCCGGCTGATACTGGTAGCCGAAGTTCGCCAACTGGCGGCGGCCCCAGAACTTGTCGTACGGGCGCGTCGACTGGAACGGGTTGGCGTTGTAGTCCGCCCGGCTCAGGCCGCCCGGCATCTCCGCTTCGCCTTCGTAGTATTGCAGCAGGCTGTTGAAGGTGTGCACCTCGTTCGGCGCGTAACGGCTTTTCAGCATCACGTCGTCGATTTTGGTCGCACTGTGCTCGCGCCAGTCGCTGCCGCGGGTGCCGGAGTAAAGCAGCGCCGCGCCGAAGCCGTTGTCGGCGGTGCCGCCGATCATCAGGTTGCCGGTGCCTTTCGGGTGATCCTGGCGCGAGGTCGGGCTGAGCTGCCCCTGCATGCCGGCCGCCATGCCGAAGGTTTTCGGGATGGCGCGGGTGACGAAGTTAACCACGCCGCCGACGCTCTGTGGCCCGTAGCGCACCGCGCCGCCGCCGCGCACCACGTCGATCGCATCCATATTGCCGAGCGAGATAGGCGCCAGCGACAGCTGCGGCTGGCCGTAAGGGGCGAAGGGTACCGGGATGCCGTCCATCAACACGGTGGAGCGGCTGGCGAGGCGTGGGTTGAGGCCGCGAATGCCGAAGTTCAGCGCCATGTCATGGCTGCCGGTGCCGTTGTTCTCCGGCGCCACCACGCCCGGCACGCGGTTCAACGCTTCGCGCACGGTGGTGGTGCCGGTTTTGACGAACTCTTCGCGGCGCACGACGTCGCGCGCGCCGGGGTGTTCGAACACGTCGATCTGGCGGCCTTCCGCCAGCCAGTCGCCGACCACGGTGATGTCCTCTTCTTTCTGCGGCTGCGGCAGTTTGGCCAGCGTGTAGCCGTTATTGCCGAGCGCTTTAGCCTGCAGGCCGCTGCCTGCCAGCAGGGCGTTCAGGCCGTCATCGACGCCGTAGCTGCCGCTCAGGCCCGGCGAACGTTTGCCGGCGGTCAACGCGCCGTCCACCGAGAGCGCGATGCCGGCGCGAGCGGCGAAAGCGTTCAGCGCGCCGTCCAGCTCACCGGCCGGAATGTGATAGGTGGCAGCGGCGCTGGCGGCGCTCGCCGTCAGCGGTGCGGCGAAGACCAGGCCAATGGCCACGGCCAGCGGCGTGGCCCGTTTTCCCCAAAGCGAAGCCGGCGCTCCCTTTCCCCAAGCGTTGTTCATACCTTCTCCTGAATCATTTTTTATTTATTGCTGCAGTGTTTTCCTGGGAGTCGGATGAGCAAAGCAAAAGGGACAATCAAGAATGCGATTTTTTATCATTTTCATTTAAAAAATTCAGGCGGGGACGATTTGCAGCCAATAGCGGGTAAAGCTCTGCAGGCGAACCGGCAGCGTCTGGCTGAGCAGGGCGAGGGCGCGATCGGTATCGTTGAGCGGGAAACTGCCGCTGACGCGCAGGCCGGCAACGGCCGGATCGCAACTCAGGTGGCCGCGCCGGTAGCGCGCCAGTTCGGCGATCACCCGGTCCAGCCGCCACTGGCTGACGCTCAGCACGCCGCGCAGCCAGCCGTCCTCCTGCACGGCGGGGTGTTTGTCGCCGAAGGCCGTCGCGCTGAAGCTGATCTGTTCACCGGCGTTCACCCGGCGCTGTTGTTGCGCGTTTTGCGCCAGCTGCGCCTCGACCGCATGCTCCAGCACTGTCAGGCGCGTTTCGCCGTCGCTCTCGCGCACCAAAAAACGGGTGCCGAGCGCGCGCATCGCCCCCTGCGGGCTTTGCACCCACAGCGGCCGGGGATCGCGTCCGGTAACCAGGCTGATTTCCCCGGCGTGCAGGCGGATCAGCCGTTGGCGATCGTCGTAATGCACGTCCACCGCGCTGGCGGTGTTCAGCACCAGCTGGGTGCCGTCGCTTAACACAATGGGTTTGATTTCACCGGTGGCGGTGCGGTAGTCGGCGCGCAGCTCCCGGCCGAGCGGCGACTGGTAAAGGAGGCCGCCGCCGCCCACGCCGAGTAACAGCAGCAGGCTTTTCAGTAGGGTGCGGCGGTCGATCGCGGATTGGCGGCCGGCGCGATCGAGCGCGCGATAGCTGAATTTGCCCGGCACGCCCTGCAGCTGGCTCTGCAACGCTTCGACGCGCTGCCAGGCCCAGCGGTGATCGTCATGCTGCTGGTGCCAGGCTTGCCACTGTTGGCGCTGGCGTTCGGTGACGCGCTCGTCGCACAGCAGGGCATACCAGTGTGCGGCCATTTTCAGCGCCTGGCGCTGCTCGGGGGTGATGGCGTTGCTCATGAATAAACGTCGTTTTCGAGGCTGAACAGCAGGCAATGCTCGGTGGCTTTGGCCATGTATTTTTTAACCGAGCTGACCGAAACGCCGAGGCGCGCGGCGATGTCCGCATAGCCCAGGCCTTCGAGCTGCGACAACAGAAAGGCCTGTTTTACCTTCGGCCCCAGGCCGTCGAGCATGGCGTCGATCTGCTGCAGGCTGTCCAGCAGGCTCTGGCGCTGCTCCGGCGACGGGGCGTAGCCTTCTGGGATCAGCGCCAGCATCTCCAGATAGGCGCGCTCCAGCGTTCTGCGGCGGAACAGATCGACCATCACCCGCTTGGCGACGGTGACCAGAAAATCTTTCGGCTCGCGCAGGGTCGCCGCGGCGTCGCCTTTCAGCAGGCGCATAAAGGTGTCCTGCGCCACATCGTCCGCATCGAACGCGCAGCCCAAGCGCCGGCGCAGCCATCCCTGCAACCAGGCGTGATGGGTGGCGTAGAGGCGCGACAGCGCGGCGTGCGGGGCAGAAGCGGTGGCGGACATGATTTTCGCATTGCTGGTCAAAAAGATGCGCGGATGATAATTGAGAATAGTTATCGTTTCAAGTTTGGCGGTTGTCCTCAGGCCGAGATTCAACCCCCAGGCGCGGTGTTGAAATAAGCCGTACGCCGTGAAGATATTCGCTTGCCCATTCAAGGTGCAGCGGCGCGGTGTTATTTTGGCAGGCAAACGGTTGCTATTGATCTGCCGGCGAAGCGCGACGTTTGCTTTATTCTTTTTTGCCGGTTAACTCCCCTTGGTTAATTAATATCACTTTGTTCTTTAAGGGATAATGTATTTTACGCCGTCAGCTGGCACGCGGCTTGCTATGCTTAAGCCGGTCTTGGCGTTTGGGCGACAAAGGCATTGTTTCATCGGCGCAGGTTATTACGCGGGTGAGGTGGGCCGGTCGCGACAAGGAAGAAAATAATGGCACTGCAATTCACCACGGCTATTCGTGGCAATTTTTTTGATATCTCAGCCTGTGTAGAGGCGCCGCAACAGCTTGAGGAACGCTTGCGGCATATTCCCGACGGTTTACTGCTGCTGAACGACGGCGTCATCGTCTGGTTCGGCAGCTGGCGGCAGGGCGAGGCGCTGCTGCCGCCGGGTTTCACGGTCACGGAGTATCGCGACAAACTGATCGTGCCGGGGTTTATCGACACCCACATCCACTATCCGCAAACCGAAATGATTGGCGCCTATGGCGATCAACTGCTGGACTGGTTAAACAATTACACCTTCCCGACCGAAAGCCGTTACGACTGTGAGCAGCACGCCGACGCGATGTCGGCCTTCTTTCTGCGGGAGTTGCTGAGTAACGGCACCACCACCGCGCTGGTGTTCGGCACCGTGCATCCGCGGTCGGTCGATGCGCTGTTCAGCCAGGCGGCAGCGATGAACATGCGCCTGATCGCCGGCAAGGTGATGATGGATCGCCATGCGCCGGAGGCGCTGCTGGAAACGCCGGCGCAGAGTTACCGCCAGACGCGCGAACTGATCGAACGTTGGCACGGCAAAGGCCGCCTCGGTTACGCCATTACACCGCGCTTTGCGCCCACCAGTACGCCGGCGCTGCTGGCGCAGGTGCAGCGGCTGCGTGAAGAATATCCCGACGTTTGGCTGCAGACGCACCTGAGCGAGAACCCGCAGGAAGTGGCCTGGGTAAAAGCGCTGTTCCCGCAGCACCGCAGCTATCTGGATGTTTACCACCGCTACGGCATGACCGGCGATAAAAGCGTATTCGCCCATTGCCTGCATCTGGAGGAGCAGGAGTGGGACTGCCTGTGCGAGACCCGCTCGGCAATCGCCTTTTGTCCCACCTCCAACCTGTTTCTCGGCAGCGGGCTGTTTGACCTGCAGCAGGCCTGGCGCAAGCGGGTGAAGCTCGGCATCGGCACCGACGTGGGGGCCGGCACCACCTTCAATATGCTGCGCACGTTAGGCGAGGCGTACAAGGTCGGCCAGCTGCAGCATTACCGGCTCTCCGCCGTAGAAGCGTTCTATCATGCCACCCTGGGCGGCGCCCGCGCGCTGGCGCTGGACGACAAAATCGGCAACTTCAACGTCGGCAAAGAGGCGGATTTCGTGGTGCTAGATCCGGCGGTGACGCCGCTGCAGCAGCTGCGCTACGCCAACAGCGCCACGTCTGCGGAGCAAGGGTTCGTACTGATGACCCTGGGAGACGATCGTAACATTTATCGCACCTATGTGAATGGTAAGGTGGTTTATGAGGCGTCGCGCTGACGCAGCCGCGCCTGCAGCCAAACGCTGAGCGGCGCGACGGCGATGGCGCTCAGCGCACACAGCCATAACAGACGTTGCAAACTGAGCGGGGTGAGGCCGCCGCTCAGCAGCGTGGAGGAGAGCAAGAAGGCCACCGTGGCGCTCAGGTGTATCAGGGCGGTTTGCAGCGTGCCGAAGGCGGCGCGTTGCCGATTGTCCGGCCAGCGCATGCTCAGGGAAGAGATCGCCACCAGCCGCGCATAGGCCGCCGCGAGAAACGCGACCATGAACAGTTCACCGCGATCGCCACCGCGCGCCGCCATCCACAGGCTGCCCAGCAGCAACAGAGTGGCGCCCACCGTCAGCGTCACGGCGCCAACGCGTTGCAACCAGCGGCCCGCCAGCACGGTCGCCAGATAGCCGGCCACGCCGCCGATGAGAAACAGCCAGGACAAATGCGCGTCTGCCACCTGTAGCCGCTGGGTGAGCAGCGGCGCCAGCACCGGGATCAGCAGCATCGGGCTGAACTGTGTCAGGCCGGCGGCGGAGGCGAACAGCAACAGCCGGCGATCGAGCGTGACGGGCGCGGCAGCCTGTGACTGCGGCGCATCCTTGGGAACAAACAGCGCCACCAATACGGCCGCCAGCAGACACAGTCCGCCGATAGCCGCCAGCGCGGCGCGCCAGCTTGCCACTTCGCACAGGTACAGCATGCCCGGCATGCCGACAATGCTCACCAACGAAAAGGACGCGATCACCGTCGCCAGCATTCGGCCGTGCAGCGCGGCAGGCGCGGCGTTGAGCAGCAGGCCGATCCCGACGCCCATCGTAGTGCCGCCCAACAGCCCGGCCAGCAGCCGCAGCGCCAACAACCAGTAAAACTGCTGGGTTGTGGCGATCAATAAGGTGGTCACGCCCAGCAGCGTGACGTTGAGCATCAGAAAGCGCCGCTTCTCAACGCCGCCGATCCAGAAAAATGCGCCGATGCCGGAAATCACCGCCGCCAGCGTATAGGCCGCGCTGACATAGCCGGCGAAGCTGACGGGCACGGAAAAATCGCCGGCCATGTAGATGAATATCGGGTTGAATACCATGTATTCCAGGGCATTGGTGAACTGAATAAAGGCGATGACCAGCGCTATCGCCGTCAGCTTTCTCGCGGGTGTCATAAGCATCCATGGGTTGCAGAGTCAGGCCGGCAGTGTAGCGCTTGGCGTTGATCGGGATTAGATGGTAGAAATGGCATGGTTTGTTATCAAATCAGGGATAATCATGCGCGATAAATTGGATTTAAACCTGTTACGCATTTTCGTGGCGGTGGTGGAGCAAGGCAGCTTCGTCGGGGCGGCGCGGGCGCTGGCGATGCCAACCTCCAACGTCAGCCGCTATATCTCTCAGCTGGAGCGCCAGCTTGAGCAGCGGTTGATCGAACGCAGCACCCGCTCGATGCGGCTGACGCCGAACGGCCAGTTGCTGCATGAACGCACCCAGCCGCTGCTGGCGTCGCTGGAACACACCGCGCAAACCCTCAGCGAGCGGCAGCAACAGCTGCGCGGGCCGCTGCGCCTGTGCGTGCCCAATGAAGTTGGGCCATACCTGTTGGGCGAGCCGCTGGCGGCGTTCGCCCTGCAGCATCCGCAGATCGAAATCAGCTGCGTAACCAACCTGGCGGGTATGACGTCGCTGCTCGACGATGTCGATCTGGCGGTGATGATCAGCCGGGGCATGCTGGACGACAGCGACTATGTCGCGCAGCCGCTGGCGTCTTTCCCCTGCATCGTGGTGGCCGCCCCGGCGCTGCTGGCGCAGTGGCCGCCGTCGTCGGAGATTGAGCAATTCACGCAATCGCCCTGTATCAGCACGGTGGATGCGCTGAAGGGGATGCCATGGCAGTTCGTCCGCCCGGACGGCAAGTTCGTTACCGTCCCGGTCAATGCGCGCTATCGCGTCAACAGCGGGGAGATGGCGCTGAAGGCGGCCTTGGCCGGCGTGGGGTTCGCCATGCTTTCCGAGCTCGGCTGCCGGCCGTTTCTGGCCGACCGGCGATTGGTTGAGGTGCCGCTGACGTTGCCGCCGGCGCCACTGCAGCTGTATGCCGTTTACCCCGGCCGCCGTTATCTGCCGGCCAAAACGCGCGCGCTGCTGACCTTTCTGATACAGCAGGTCGGCGAGGTGGCTCACGTCTAATCACTTGTTTTTGCTCAAACTGCCAACTGCCCTAAGCTAGGAGGTGACTCAGAGGGAGCCATTCCCCGAGACCTTATTCCGTGAACATGGAGGCGTTTCGATTTGATGCGTTTATCCACATTGCTGCTCGATCCGGCGGTTACGCCGCTGCATATTACATATGGCGAGAGATAGAATGAATAGCGTTATTTGATTAGGAGGCTCTTTATTGGTTTTTTATCGATATGCATAGTGATATACGGCTATGTGGCTGGGTAAGTGCGTAAAAAACATTGCATTTCTTCGGAACGCCCGATATCATAATGAGAATAATTATCTTTACGATATCGCTAATTAAAAACAACAGACCTGTTTTAATCTCTGCTGCTGTTTTTCGATATGCTTCCGCATTTTACGAGCCAAGGCTGGCTTGAATTTTATTTCTGGAAAGGGATGTCATGCGTGATTTGTTTCGACAGGAAGCCACGGATCATCAGCGGGCGAAATGGGCGGGTAAGGCTTTATTGATAAACGGCTTGCCTGCCTGGTGCTTTGGTCTTTTATCGTTTTTATTTATTCTTGTTTTCCTCTCTTTTCTTATATTCAGTCATTATACACGCCGCATTAATGTTTATGGTGAAATCACCACCTTCCCCCGCTCAGTCAACGTGTTTGCGCCCCAACAGGGTTTTATC
Organism: Serratia sp. BNK-33-b; assembly: GCF_048684565.1. Lineage (NCBI taxonomy): Bacteria > Pseudomonadati > Pseudomonadota > Gammaproteobacteria > Enterobacterales > Yersiniaceae > Serratia > Serratia sp. BNK-33-b. Next base: position 2,521,330 of record NZ_JBLQTZ010000001.1, on the reverse strand, counting down.
TCGGAACGCTTCGTCGAAGTGGGGGATGTGGTTAAAAAAGGCCAGCGTCTTTATCAGATTGATGTCAGCCGAGTGACGGATAACGGGAAAGTGAGCGCCAATACTCGCCTGGCGCTTGAAAACCAGTTAAAACATGTCGACAGCATCATTCTAAAGTTGCAAGACAACAAGCGTATGACGCTGGAAAATCTACGCGCGCAAAAAAAACAGTATGAATTGGCGCATATGCAGTCCAAACAGCTGTTGGATAATGCACGAGAGGGGGTGGCATTTGCTCAGGACAACATGCGTTCCTATAAGGAATATCAGCAACGCGGTCTGATTACCAAAGATCAGCTTAGCGGGCAAACCTATTCATTTTATCAACAACAAAGTCTGTTCCAAAACCTGCATAGTCAACACATTCAGGAGTCGTTGCAAATTACGAATTTGGAAAGTGACATCGTTACGCGCGCGGCAGATTTCGATAACCAAATTTCGCAGTACCAGTTTCAGCGCAATGATTTGCAACGGCAGTTAGCGGAAGCCGATGCCAGCGGCGCATTGATCGTGAATGCCCCAAGCGATGGCCGCATTGAGTCTCTCAGCGTTACGCCGGGTCAGATGGTCAATAGCGGTGACAGCTTGGTACAGATTATTCCACGTAATGGCGCGATTTATCAGCTAGTTTTATGGTTGCCGAACACCAGTGTGCCTTATGTTTCAGCGGGGGACGGCATTAACATTCGCTATGACGCTTTCCCTTATGAGAAGTTCGGTCAGTTTCCCGGCAGAATAGAAAGCATCGCTTATGTACCGGCCTCCATTCAAGAAATGTCAACTTACAGCAGTTCTCCCGTGCATCAACCCAGCGCGCAAACGGCATCTTTTTACAAGGTGACCGTTTCCCTGGATAAAACGCATATCAGTTACCAGGGCAAAGCGTTGCAGCTCACTAACGGCATGCGGGCTCAATCCACGCTGTTTCTGGAAGAAAGGCCTCTATATCAATGGATGTTCTCACCTTTCTACGATATGAAAAACAGCCTGATGGGGCCAATCAATGACTGAATCTTATTTAGACGCGCTAAAGGGCAAACTCAATTTGTCGCTGCGCCGCAAAGTGCCGCAGATCCTGCAAACTGAAGCCTCGGAATGCGGGCTGGCCAGTTTAGCGATGGTATGCCATTACCATGGTTTGCAAATCGATCTGTTTAATCTGCGCAGCCGCTACGGCTTTTCTTCACGCGGGGCGACGCTTTCCGCGTTGATTGACATCGCGAGCGCACTCAAGCTGCAATCCAGAGCGTTATCGCTGAATATCGATGAGCTTAAAGCGTTGAAAATGCCCTGTATTCTGCATTGGGACATGAAGCATTTCGTGGTGCTTGTCAGTGTCAGCCGAGGGCGGGCGGTGATCCATGATCCTGCCTTTGGCCGTAAAGTGCTGGAGTTGCATGAACTGTCGCGGCATTTTACCGGCGTAGCGCTTGAGCTATGGCCAGACAGTGAATTTCAGCCGATCAAACAGCAAAGCAGATTGCGCTTTCGTAAGCTGATGAGCAATGTGCGCGGCCTTAAGGGAGCCTTGCTAAAGATCTTCTGTCTGTCGATCGTGATTGAAGCGGTTAATCTGCTGTTGCCCGTTGGTACGCAGTTGGTCATGGACCATGTGATTTTGGCCGGCGATCATGATCTTTTAGCGCTGATTTGTATAGGATTGCTGTTCTTTATTTTATTCCGCACTGGCGTATCCATGTTGCGCTCGTGGATCTCTATCGTCATGGGCGCGTTGATAGACGTGCAATGGAAGGCGGGAGTGTTTGATCATCTGATGAAATTGCCGCTTTCCTTCTTTGAGAAGCGCAAGTTGGGTGATATTCAATCCCGTTTCGGCTCATTGGATACGATAAGAGCGACTTTCACTACCAGCATCGTCAGCAGCATTATTGATGGCATCATGTCTGTCGGGGTCTTTGTCATGATGCTGCTCTATGGCGGCTGGTTAGTTTGGGTGGTGCTCGGCTTTACGGCGATATACGTCATTCTCAGGCTGTCGACTTATCAACATTATCGGCAGCTGTCGGAAGAGCAGTTGGTGAAGGGCGCGCGGGCCGGGTCTCATTTCATGGAGACGTTATATAGCATCAGTACGTTAAAGGCGTTGGGGTTATCTGAAACCCGTTCACAGTATTGGCTGAATCTAAATGTAGAAACGATCAATGCGGGTATCAAGCTGACCAAGTTAAACATGATGTTTGGCGGTTTGGGGGCGTTTATTGCCACCTGCGATCAGGTGATCATCCTTTGGCTCGGCGCGGCATTGGTCATAGACAATCAAATGACGATCGGCATGTTTATCGCGTTTAACGCCTACCGTGGGCAGTTCTCGGAGCGTGCCAGCAGCTTGATCGACATGATGCTTCAGCTGCGAATGTTAAGCTTGCACAATGAAAGGGTGGCGGACATTGTGCTTTCGTCACCGGAACCGCAAATGCCCGCGCGTCAGCTCTTCACAAAAGGCAACGCCGCAGAGCTTCAGGTGCGGAATCTGCGCTACCAGTATGATCGTTTGGCGAAACCCATTATCACGGATTTGAATCTCAGCATTGCTGCGGGAGAAAGCGTGGCGATTGTCGGCCCCTCCGGCGTGGGTAAAACCACATTGATGAAGTTAATGTGTGGGTTGCTGTCGCCGGATGAAGGGGCCGTGCTGGTCGATGGTATGGATATCAGCAACATTGGCGTTAATAATTATCGCCAATGTATCGCTTGCGTGCTGCAGGATGACAAGCTGCTGGCGGGATCTATCGCTGAAAATATTTCAGGATTTGACGCCGAAATGGATCTGAAACGTATTGAGGCGTGCGCACGGCGTTGCAATATGCATGATGATATTCAAAACATGCCAATGGGCTACGAAACATTGATCGGCGAATTGGGGGGAAGCCTTTCTGGCGGACAGAAACAGCGTTTATTGATAGCCCGTGCGCTCTATCGTCGCCCCAGCATTCTGTTTATGGACGAAGCGACCAGCCACCTGGATCTCGATAATGAAACACATATTAACCGCGCTATTTCACAACTGAACATTACCCGCGTGATTATTGCGCACCGTCCATCGACGATTGCCTCTGCGGATAGAGTCATTCAACTCGGGTAACGTCAGCTTCGCTTCACCTGGCTTCTTCATCTCGACATTTTCGCTACACCAACCGCGTTGCTCCCCCTGTGGTGGGCCCATGACAAAAAGGGTTATCATAACGATAACCCTGGCATGAAATGACGCTTTAGGCGCTGAAGCCAACGTTAACCGGGGAGGTCAGCCGTGTGGCTTGCAGGGCCCCGATCAGTTCGAATCGGTATTGTTGTTGTTCCCCCACATGGTACCGCCGCCGTTGCTCCCGCCCCAGGGAATGCCTGATGGGCCAACAGAGCCGGGGGCACGATCGCCGGTGACATAGTTACCGACAGCACCGCCGACAATGGTGCCGACAACGCCGCCCGCCACGCCACCGATAGAGCCGATGCCACCGCCGATCGCTGCGCCGACAGTTTCCGCGGAAACCGTCAATGTACCGCTGCGATCTCCTGCACCGGAAATGATTGAACATTCTTCAGAGGTAAGATTGCGCATATTTGCTCCTTAATCATTAAATTTTCAAATAAGCCACGTTTATCATGCCGAGCGCTGCCCGCGATCGCTATTGAGCAATTTATGCGTGCCGATAACGGCAACGGCGATAAGGGCGTATTTCAAGAAGCGATTGAGGGTGAAATAATCCGCAATCGTGCCAGCAACAAGCCCAATTAAAATGGCGAACAATACAATAAGTGACTTTTTCATATGATGAACACGAATCTTCCTGTATTAGTTACTGTCGGCAGGATTGTTCGTCGATGTTTGTTTATTGCCACCCAACATGGATTCCACCATTTTGCCAGCGGTATAGGCGGCACCACCGATAACGGCACCGGCAACAGCGCCTGGGCCGGCACCGACACCGCCAGCCATGGCGCCGGTCATCGCTCCACCAACCGCGCCGGCAGCGACGGCCCCGCCCAGTTCCGCATAGCTGAAATCCCCAGCGGCTGCGATAAAGTTCACTTCATTAATCGTAAGTTCTCTCATAACGACTTCCTTATATTATTGGTTTTTGGTTTTTACAGTTTTCCGATACCAGAAAAATGCCACTAGCAAGGTTGAAAAGATAAAGGATTGAATGATTGTGCTGGTAAACCTCCTGTCTTCGGAAAAAAATAACGAATAAAAAATATCCATGAATGTGTAGTAAAAGCAGAACAAAAAAATCCAACTGCTGGGTAATTTCATCAGTGCCTCAATAGGTTTGAATGGCCAGGGGTATCTTCTCGCGTTATTCCAATGATGTGGACAACGCGCGCAGCATCCGCGACAGCGCTCGAAGAAGTTGAGCGTTGTTTAAAATGCTGTAATGCGTTTCTGCACAATAATTGAGTTGAACGTCATGAGAGGATTGCTTCTCCCAGCGTTGTGCAAGATTGGGGTGTTTACGCCGACGTTGCTGACTGAGCCAAAGCGTCAGCGGTATCGCTATCTGTGGCAGAGGGCCGGCGTTGTTCGTCAGATCAAAGGATTTTTTCAGCGCCCAACAAAAGGCTTCGGCATGTTCCAGCGTGATCTTCTCCGCAAGCACGCTCTGATTCAGCGCATAGTGCATTTTTATCTCGTTGGCGAAGCTGTCTATCGCATTCGTTTCTTGATGCCGACACAAATGACGCGCAATACCGAGAGAGTCGAACAGACTGAGGTAACTTTGCGCCACGCTGAAACCTCGATTCACTGAGGGTTGCTGGGCGGGCAAACCGCTGTCGATAAGCACCGCATGCGCAAAGGGCGCGCCTTGTTCCGTGGCCTGCGCCGCCATATGGACAGCTAATTGGCCGCCCAATGACCAGCCGGCGATAACGGCAGTGTCGCGTTTGGCACGCGGTATGGCCGCCAAATGGGAGGCGGCCAATCGCTGCAGGGTGAGTGTGTCGTCTGCGCCTGGCGCGGCCAACCCCGGGCTGGCGATGGTGATGATGTTGGCGCAGGCGGAAAGTTGTTTTGTCCACTTTGCATATTGATGCACCTGGCCACCGGCACCATGCACCAAATACAAGGTGGGCAGAGAGGGGCGATGGGCTGCGCCGGACAATATCGATAACGGCAAGGGCGAGTTATCGCGCAGACGCTCGGCAAGTTTATCGAGCTGTGAGTAGCCAAGGATTTCCGCCAGGGTTAATTCCACATTAAGGGCACGTTTGATGTTACCCAAAAACGTGATGCCGGAAAGCGAGCTGCCGCCATTGCTGAAGAAGCTGGCATAGGGGTCGATCTTGTCTGGAGCACAGCCTAACGTATCCGCCAACAACTCACGTAGCAGCATGAGTTCCGCGGACGCGACGGGAACAACATCGCTGGCCTGACTCCGTTCGGTGCCTGGCGATAGCAAGGTGCGATCCAATTTGCCGTTGCGTGAAAGCGGGAAACGTTCAATAAGATGATAGTGGGATGGCGCCATATACGCGGGCAATGCGGCCGTAACCTGCTCGCGTATTCTTTGCTCCGCCTGGACGCTGGCTTTCCCCGCCTCGGTCAATGTGAAATAGGCTTCCAGATACGGTGTGCCGTTCCTGGTTTCATCGCGACAGACGACGCACGCTTCAGCGACCAGTTCGCTGCTTTTGAGCGCGAATTCGACGTCACCCAATTCGACGCGAAAACCCTGCAGTTTCACCTGTTGGTCTTCGCGGCCGAGAAATTCGATGTAACCGCTGCGATGCCAACGGCCACGATCGCCGGTGCGGTACACGCGTTCTCCGGTGGTTGGGAGAAGAACAAAGCTGCCGGCGGTGGTTTGCCTATCGCGCCAATACTCGCGGGCAACGCCAACGCCACCGATATAAATGTCGCCGGTAACGCCGAAACCGCACGGCTCGAGTTTTTCATTCAACACCCACATGCTTTGATTCGGCAATGCGGTTCCATAGGGGATGGCGTTTCTGTAGTGCGTATCTCGTGTAAGCGGATGATAAATTGACCATATTGCCCCTTCGGTGGCACCGCCAAGGCTGGTGATGGTGGCGTTGGGGCAAAGCCGATGTGCTTCGGCGATCAGCCGCGGAGAGATACGATCGCCGCTCAGCCAGATATGCCGCAGTTGAGGCAGCGACAGGATGTTTTCTTGTGCGCAGTATTGCACCAGCATTTGCAAGATGGCGGGAACCGAGTTCCAGATGCTGATTTTCCGCTGGCGTATCGCATGTAGCCATGCTGACGGCTCTTTAGCGTCGTGCGGCGATAACACGGTTACCGATGCGCCGGCTAGCCAACTGCCGAACAGGTCATAGACCGATAAATCGAAGGCCAGGTCGGCGAGCGCCAATACGTTGTCACGATGTGAAACGTTAAACAGTTGATTCATGGTCAGCAAGGTATTGGTGACGGCGCCGTGTTCCATCGCCACGCCTTTTGGCGTGCCTGTCGTCCCCGATGTATAAATGACATAGGCGAGTGCTTCCGCTTCGCCTGGTGGGAAGGTTGCTGTGCCTGTGACAGGGGGAGAAAACAGCGCCTCCAGATCCTGAACGCGGGTTGTCTGCGGATAGCGGGCGCGATGGTGAGCCCGATTGCTCACAACCCAGGCGCAACCCGATATTCGCATAATGGCCGCTACGCGGGCATCCGGTAATCCTTCGGCCAACGGCAAGTAGGCGCGTCCGGCGAGGATCACGCCGAGCGCCGCAATAGCTTGATGAGCGCCGCGTGGAAGATCGATGGCGATGAGCGCGCCTGGGGCGGTATGGGCGTTCAGCCAATGCGCCACGAGGCCGGCGTGCCGCAATAGCCGATCGTAATGCCACACCTGATCTCCCTCGAACAACGCCGGGCGATCCCCATGCTGGTGGGCAGCGCGTAACAGCCGATCGGAAAGAGGTTGCCGCAAGCATACCGGCATCGCCTGCCCGACGGAGAGCTGCCGCAATTGCCGGTTATCGGCCATTGGCGCCAGCGAATAGTGGTCGACGGCCCGCGAAGGATCGCAGGCAATTTGCTGCAACAGCAATGCGTAAGCTTGCGCCAATCCGTTAATACGCTCCGGCGTAAACAGCTTGGCGTTGTATTGCCACTCCAACTGAATGCCTTCTGCGCCGGAAATCACTTCCAGAACCAGATCAAACTTGGGCGGCGCATAGCGTCTTGGCAGGGTGTTAACCTGCGCACCGCCAAGATTTAGCTCGTTGCTTTTGCGATGTTGGCAGACGAACATGATTTGAAAAATGGGGTGGAACTTGCCGCGCGTGGGCTTGAGTTGTTCAACCAGATAAGAGAAGGGCAATCCCTGATGTTTGAAAGCGCGCGCAAATTTATTCGCGTTCTTTTGCAGCAGCGCGGTGAAACTGTCGTCGCCAGTGATGATAAATTGGTGAGCGATCGTGTTGACGAAGCTGCCAACGGCGTCGTTTAACGTCGGCTCGTTCCTGTTGGCGATCGGGCTACCGATGACCACGCGATCCGTCGCCGATTCTCTGGCAATCAGTAACGCGAAGGCGGAGTGCAACAGCGTAAACAGCGTCGTACCGTTATGTTTGGCTAACTGGGCCAGGGCCGACTGCAGTTCGTTCGTCAGCGATGTTCTGACGATATTCTGTGTTTTGCCTGCCGCGGTGATGGCGATATCGTATTCAAGCGCGTGTTTTTCCGGCGCACCATCCAGTTCATCGCGCCAAAACGCCATGCTGTCATCGACATTGGCGACGGCGAGGAAAGGGTCTTCAAGATAGCGGAAAAACGCCTGGCCGTTGTCATAATGCCAATGCTCTTCGTACGCTTGATAGTCACGGCTCAGTTCATCCACCAGCAAATTGGCCGTCCAGCCGTCGACCACGCAATGGTGGAAGGTCAAGAACAGATAGTGGTGCTGCGCGCTCTTTCTCAAGATCCGACAGCGCAGAGGATACTCAGCCGCGAGGTCAAAGGGGATCGTACACTGGGCGTTAAGCGCCGCCAGCATATTTTCTTGCTGCTCTTCACTGTTCAGCCTGCTGATGTCCTCGAGGCTGTGTTCGAAAATGGTTTCATCAGGATGCACGATGTCAACGGTGATGGCTTCACCGTCTAGCCGGTAGCGGCCGCAAAGCGCACCGTGCCGCTTGAGCAGTTTTTTCAACGCGGCGAGCAAACGCTCGGGTTCAAAGGGCCCCAGGATCTCTTTAGCGATCGGAATGTTATACAGCGGGCTGTTCTTGGTGAAGTTTTCATACAGCCACAGGTATTGCCCCGCGTAGTGATTGACGGTGTAACAAGGCTTCTCGCCGGTGTGCCGCTCTGAATTGTCCGGCGTACAGACAGATAAAAATGCGGTGATGTCTTCCTGCACCGCACTGAGTGCGGCGGCGTCAACATGCTCAATGGTTTGGCGTCGAGGCGACAGCTCGCCGAATTTTGCTCCCTGTTTCGCCATTTCCATCAGATTGATCAAGCCGATGACGCTCATCAGTGCGCTCCTTCCATGTTGACGTCGATAGTTTTCGCTGTTCGACCGCTTTTATTCGGGCGTTTGTCGCTGTGGGCGGAAATCAAATTCAGCCAATGCGCTAAGCTACACAACTGCACTCCCGGGTTTCTCCGCTGCGCCATTGTGAAGGCGGCGCGATGGTCGATATTCTCCCCATCATCGAAACCGAAGATCCTCAGTACGCAGCCGTTCAATCGCTCATTGGCCGTATCGAACCGAATGTGCGGGAAATAACCCAGCCGCGCAGAGAGGGCTATCAACTCTGTAACGCCGGCGTCGACGGCTTGGCGGCGCGCATCGACTTTATGCAGCAACAGTAGTCGCTCATGTCGGAAATCGCGTAGCAGGCCTTGCGTGAGTCTGGCTCCGCCGGCCGTATCATGCATAAAGATCATGTGGTTAACTCGGCCGGGCAGGGTGTGCAGCAGGGCCGAAAGTGCATCAAGCCAACTGGCATATTGAGTGGCTTCGTTCGGTACGTTGAATATGGCCGCGTTCAGCGACCATTCAGCAGGCAACGGCAGCGCCTGCGGTGACAGAATGTCCACATAGCGTTTGTCGGCGAGGGCGGCCAATAAAAGCCGTTCATCTGTGCCTTCGGCAGATTGAATAAACAGCCTGCTGCTGGTCGGCGCCTCGGTTGATAGACAGCGGCCGATAGCGCAACGGATGTCCAGATGCTGCGGATCCAGACCATAGCGTGCATGGGCCAACTGCGTCAGGTGTCGGCAGAAATCGGCGAGTCTTGGATGTTCAAGAATGTCGCTCAGGTTCAGATCCAACCGACAGTGGGCGTTAAGCACGTTAATGATTTTTATGGCCTGCAGGGACTCGCCGCCGAGCGTGAAGAAGTCGCCATCGTCACTGCCCAGCGTCGCCAGCCAAACTTCATGCACCAGGGTGTTGAATGTCGTCGAACGCAACTCCCGTGTGGGTTCAGGCATCCGGGATTGTCTCTCCAGGGTGCGATAATCAATCTTGCCGTTAGCCAGTTTGACCAGCGGCGTTGGATGATGCACGAAGCGCTGAGGAATATGGGCATTGGGCAGTTCGCCGTACAGTGTGCGGCGCATTGCCTCACTGAGCGGCTGCCGGCTGTGATAATGCGCGTACAGTTCCGTTCCCGCGTCGCCGCTTTTGGCCAGTACGGCAATCTCGACAATGGAGGGCAAGCGGGCCAGACAGCTTTCTATCTCACCCATATTGACGCGCTGCCCGGCGATTTTCGCTTCACGAATTTTGCGGCCAAGGAACACCAACTGCCCATCTTGGCGCTGGCAGGCGATATCGCCGGTACGAAAGGCGGGCATGAGATGGCCGTTGGCCTCAAGGGTGACGAACTTTTCCGCGCTCAGCGTTGGCTGATGCCAATATCCCAGGCCGACGGTCGCTCCGGCTATCAGTAATTCGCCGCTGCAGCCGAGCGGCAACGGCCTGAGATCCTCGCCGACGATCGCCGTGTATATACCATCCAGCGGTGTGCCTATCGTCACGGCGGCGCCATCGTTTTTGATTTCTGCGGCCGTCGCCACCACGGTTGTTTCGGTTGGGCCGTAGGAGTTGAATAACTTCCTGCCTTTGGGGTAGTGCGCGAACCAGCGTTCTTTGGCTCGCGGTGAAAGGCTTTCGCCGCCGATGATAACGGTAGTGACGGCCGGCGGTAGCGTCTGTTCACCACCGGAGGCGAACAGCATTTCATTAAAGTAGGCGGTCGGCAGATCCAACAGGCTGATTTGATGATCGTCGCAGAATGTGAAGAAAGCGGCAAAGCTGTGCTTGACGGTCTCGGGGGCGATACACAGGTGGGCGCCGGCCCCCAGCGTCATGAAAATTTCTTCGATGCAGGCATCGAAATGCAAGGGCGCAAATTGCAACACGCGTTCGTGCGGTTGAATGCCATAGCATTTTATCGCCGCATCGACAAAAACGTTGAGAGCATGTCGGGCGCCTATCACACCTTTAGGCATTCCCGTCGAACCGGAGGTAAACATGATATAGCTGGTTCCGACCGGGAACGCCGGCGCCTCAGTCGATGTTTGCCGGCGAAACACGGTGAAGTGTGCGAAATCCGTCGGCATATTGAGTGTCGATGCGCGCCAATGCGCCAATGTGCCAGGCTCGGAATGAACGGAGGGACGCGTGCGATCGGTAATCAGGATAGCGTCGCTAAACTGTTCAAGCAGTTGACGGTAAGCCGCTCCATCCCCTTTGGCATTCAGGTTGACGAAGGGCATTTTCAATTGCAACGCAGCAAGCATGCAGATGATGGCCTCCGGCCCTTGCGGCAAGTCGAGCAACAGTACGGTATGTGCGGCGCGAACGGGAGCCAGGACATCGGCCAGCGCACGCCACTGCTGCTGCAAAACGGCATAAGACAGCGTTCTAAGCGATGACGAAGCGTGTTCAGGCGTGAGGATCGCCGTGCGTTGCGGCGCTTGAACGACGGCACGATCGATACGCTGCATGATATCGACCACATTGTCGTTGGCTGTTTTACCCAGCAGCGAGAGCGGGAAACGTTGTCGCAATGCCGCGACGGAAAGATTTTCCGGATCGTCGTACAGCAAGGTGCACAAGGTCTGTATCCCCTGGCTGTGCCGCACCAGACTGGCCGCATCGTAAAGCCCTGAGTCGGCATCGATCTCCAGCCGCAGCGTTTGGTTATCGAGATCGGGACGCATGTTGAAGACCAGATCCTGCGCGCCTCCTGAGCGTAAGTTACGAATTTCACTACGCTGAGCGGGAGAGAATGAGGCTGCCGCTTCAAAGGGAATGATATTGACCACGATGTTGAACAACGGCGAGCGGCTGGCGACGCTCCTCAGACTTTTTATCTCTTCGTAACGAAACGCTTGATGTTTCTTGAGTTGCTTGAGCGCGTGTTCAATGGTTTGCGCCAACTGTCGGCATGAGGCGGTGTCCTCAATATCGAGAGTCAAAGGAACAACGTTGGTCTTGCAGGTTAGCGCCTGCCTCGACAGGGCGTCTGTTCGCGCCATCATAGGGACGCCGATCGTTTGCTGCTTCTCGCCGGTACATAAGTACAAATACGCCATCACCGCTACAAAAGTGCGCGCCAGCCAAGAAGGATGTTCGGTTTGCAGCGCAAGGCGCTCGGCAGGATAGGGCAACGACGTCACATGGCGGATGGTCTGTCCCGAGGGAATATTGGCGCAGGCTAATGTCATCGGGTCTGGCAGTGAGGCGCTGGCCGCTTGCCAAAAATGTCGGTCTGCTTGATAGGCGGCTGACTGTTTATACTCAGATTCAGCCCCGAGCAAGGCATCGATCGCCGGTACGTCTTGCGGTTGTTGTGTCTGGTCTCGGTAGGCCTGCGCCACTTGATGGATCAGCAAATAAGTGCCGTAACCATCAAGCAGCAGATGGTGGCTGCAGAAATACCACAGAAAGCGTTTCTCACCCAGCCTGATGATTTTTTGTCTGAATAACGGCGCCGCGTTCAGCGAGAAGGGGCGCTTAGCATCCGCTTCCATTAATTCGATAGCGGTGGCCATATCGTTGGCGCTCTGCGAAAGATCTACCCATTCCACTGAGATATTGGCGGTGACGGAATATTGATAAGGCGTGCCGTTATCCTCATCAAACAGAACGTGCAGCGTAGGGGTTTGGCTGACGACACGATGAATAGCACGTTTCATTCTTGCGATATCGAGAGTGTGATTTATTTCGACATATTCCGCGATATTATAGCTCGATTTGTCATCGCCGATCTTGGTGCCATAGTAAAATCCTGCCTGTGAATCCAGTAATTGATGTTTGCTCATTGCCTCATCCCTGACAATTATTTTTCTTTATTTTTTACAGTCATCAGTCTGCCCGTTCGGCGGGAGCGCCACACAACCGTGCGGCGTTCTACGATGGGGTGAACTCTTTTAAGGTGTTCCAAACATAAATGCGCGCTGCCTGGCTTGCAGCAAAAATCTAAAATACACAGCGTGCCGCCCTCATCCCATTCTGAGTTATGGAGAAGAAACTGCGGGTCGTTAATAAATCGACTCAGCGTCTCATCTCTCAGGTAGGCCCAGGTTATATACCCTATCGGGTTATCCAAATGGTCGAATAATATTTTAAATTGGTTTTGATTAATCGCTTCCTGAGTCCATAGCTGCAACGTTTTTATATGGTACAAACTGTAATTTTTATTCATCAACATACAGTTAACGGCGAAGCCCAGGCTCTCGTATTGACTGAACCTACTTTTACCCTGCTGGTTTTCTTTGATAAAACTCACGAAATATCCTCAGCGTTGTTATTGTAATACGTTGATCGCCTGGCGCTCGAAACGGTCGAGATAGGTTTGCAATTGTTCGGTGATCTCGCTGACTTCGCCGCGCCAGCCGGCAATTTCTTGAAAAATCACTTCACGGCGCATGAACGTGCGGGAACCCAACCTTCTGGTGACGGTCTGCTTCATCGCCAGTTGTAATCCGGCGGAGGTTTGAGCTGCTGATGTTTCCTGAAGGTATTGCGCGTATAACCGACGGAACGCCAGAGAAAATCTCTCCTCCGCGGTCGTACCCTGTTGTTCGGCGGGAACCCTTACGGGCGCGTCGATGAGCCGGTGCAACAGGGCAATCGCCGGATGAGCATTCCCCAGGCCAAGACCTTGTCGACGGGTAAAGACGCCGGGAGCCAAATCGAACATTTTTTGCAAGCGTTCGCCTAAGGCGAACCACTCGGCGGTGAGAGGCAGGCGTTGTAAAAATGCAGGGTCAAAACCCGCCATACCGAGATTATCCAGCAGGCAGGCTCGTTTATAGGCCATGTTGAAGGCCGCACCGATGCCTTGGTGCGCTGCCGCGAGAAATGCCGGGCCGAATTGATGTTTGGCTAAATAAAAAGCGAGATCTTGCAAGCCTCTCAGCAACAAAGGGGCGTCTTCATTGAGCTTGTTGTGTTGAATGTAGCTGCGCCCGGGATCGCGACGTTCTGCGGGAAAAACACTGCGAACACCATGAAAGTCCAGCAGCCTGCCGGCCATATCGCAATTGGAGGGTGAGGTCATCATCACCAAATGCCGGGTGCGGCAGTACGCGATCTGCGTCGCGAGACGCCGGGCAAGCTCGCAGAGCCCGTAGAATGCTTGTTCTTCCTGGGGCAATGCCAACCAGCTTGCGGCGTCAAACTCCGGGGGACGAGGCAGAAAAGCCGGTGCGGCGACAATCAGCTTTTCGACCCGCTGAATATCCGAAGGCTGCCTTTGCATTGCATCATGAGGATGATAGTAGGGTGCGCGGCAAAAATGTGCAGGGCGCACGACGGGCTCACGCACCAGCAACGCCTTGCGGTTATGGGGACTTCTCGCCGATTCAGGAGAGATGGCGGCTAAGGGGCTATCGGTCAACAAGATCGCCTTATTGGGCACGGCACCGTAAGGCAGCAGTTTGGCCATGACGTTCCCCCATAATGCCTCCAATACTGCGCCGGTCATCGTCAACTCACCATCGACATGCTTTGCCCCTTGACCGACTAACGCATTAGCCCCAATACCTTTAACCTGCCAACGCCCATCAAAGCCACAGCGTGCTCCGCCGCCGTTGCGCGAAATAGCGCCGCCGCCATAACGTTCGGCGAAAAAGACTTTTTCATCGTTTAAGCGCGGCGTACCGTCATCAAAAATAGCATGGCGATTATTTTCTTCGATGAGATAGCTGGTCTCTTTTTTCAGTTCGTCTTGTTCGGCAGGGCTTAATGCATTGTGCCAGAGTAATTGAGAACCTGTCTTTTTTGCGACGAAAGGGATCAAGCTTTCGTGAAGCATGGCGAGCTTTGTCATTTTTTAATCGTTATTTTTATTGGTGCAGAGTAAGTTAAATCCCGGCCTTATTGCACAAGGAATAATAAGACTGTTTTTTTAATTTGATGAATCCGGTGTTGAAAGTGAAGACGAAGGTGAAGGGCGGCCACCGCCACTGCCATTCCAGGTTGGGCCCATAGGAACCTGTGGAATAGCAACGTTAACCGGCATGTGTGGTGCGGCTTGAATAGCTATTTCCGTCCCGACGCCCACAGCTAAGGATACGGGGGTGGGTAATTTCGCTATTGTGCTCAGGCTACCGACAATGAGCGAAGTCGGATTATAAGAGTCGTTGCCGTCAGATCCGTTAATACATGACAATTCAACTTCCGTTAAGGCTCTCATTTAAACTCCTTCTTGCGAGAGGTGATAGATAAAACAAGCGAAAAAATAATCGCCATCGGCAAACCATAACTGGCCGTGGTTTTAAGGGCGGCCGTATCCAAAAGGATCGCCTGGCGCTGCAGGCAGTAGTCTAAAAATACGGCAAGGGGAAATATCAAGAACAGCATAACGATGTGGTACGCGCGCACGCCTTTTTTCTTCGCGTTTTTATAGATCGCACTGATAATGAGGATGAAAATGACAATAAGAACTATTTCCGTTATAAGGTGCAATTTGATTAGCTCCATTAATCAAAATTTACATCAAGTTACATTGGGTAACCTGATAAGTCAACAGGGTATTTTATGATTCCTCTTTATTTATCATGGCATTGAATTAATTAATCATAAAATGATTACTTTTTGTGACTATGTGTCGATGATGAAAAATAAAGATGTCAAAGAAGCGTTTGGCCGCGGTCGGCGAGGCGGTTAACTTCTAATCACTTGTTTTTGCTCAAACTGCCAACTGCGCCTAAGCTAGGTGATGACTCTGAGGGAGCCATTCCCCGAGACCTTATTCCGTGAACATGGAGGAGTTTCGATTTGATGCGTTTATCCACATTGGTGCTGGCGATCGGCATGGCGCTGGGCTCGCAGGCACAGGCAGCAGAAACCCAACCTCACGCCGACCATAGCGCGCTGCCCAGCGGCCAGGCGAAGGAGGCTACCGTGACCGGTGAAGCCAATCAGCACGACAAGCAAAAGACTCAGAATCCGTTCTTCTATCAAAGCCGCCTGCCGTTCCAGGCGCCGCCGTTCAACCTGATCAAGGAAAGCGACTACGCGCCGGCGATTGAAGCGGGCATCAAGCAAAAGCGGGAAGAGGTGGAGAAGATCGCCAACAACCCGGCCAAGCCCAACTTCAAGAATACCTTTGTGGCGCTGGAGCAGGCCGGTTCGCTGCTGACGCGGGTGATGAACGTGTTTGGCGCCATGACCTCGGCCAACACCAGCGACGCGCTGCAGAAGCTGGATGAAGAAACCTCGCCGAAGCTGGCGGCGCTGAACGACGACATCATGCTCAACGGCAAGCTGTTCGCGCGCATCAAGGCCATCTATCAAGATCGCGATGCGCTGAAGCTGGATCCGGAGTCGCGTCGGCTGGTGGAAGTCACCTATAAGAACTTCGAGCTGGCGGGCGCCAACCTGTCGGACGCCGACAAGGCCAAGCTGAAGGCGCTGAACCAGGAAGCGGCGACGCTGAGCACCCAGTTCACCAACAAACTGCTGGCGGCGAGCAAAAACGGCGCGCTGGCGATAACCGACCCGGCGAAGCTGGACGGTCTGTCCGAAGGTGAGCTGGCCGCGGCAGCGCAGGCGGCCGCCGAGCGCAAGCTGGAGAAACAGTGGCTGTTGGTGCTGCAGAACACCACCCAGCAGCCGCTGCTGCAGAGCCTGAAAGATCGCGACACCCGCAAAGCGCTGTTCGACGCCTCCTGGACGCGTGCTGAGAAGGGGGACGGCAACGATACCCGCCAGACCATTTCCCGTCTGGCCAAGGTGCGCGCCGAGCAGGCCAAACTGCTGGGCTACCCGAACTACGCCGCCTGGAAGCTGCAAAACCAGATGGCCAAAACGCCGGATGCCGCGCTGAGCTTTATGCGCAACATCGTGCCGGCGGCCACCGCGCGCGCCGAGCGTGAAGCCAAAGACATTCAGGCGGTGATCGATCAGCAGAAAGGCGACTTCAAGGTGCAGGCCTGGGACTGGCAGTTCTATGCTGAACAGGTGCGCAAGGCCAAGTACGATCTGGACGAATCGCAGATCAAACCTTACTTCGAGCTGAACAACGTGCTGAACAACGGCGTGTTCTACGCCGCCAACCTGCTGTACGGCATCAGCTTCAAAGAACGCAAGGACATTCCGGTCTACCAGCCGGACGTCAAGGTGTATGAAGTGTTCGACAAGGACGGCAAATCGCTGGCGCTGTTCTACACCGACTACTTCAAGCGTGACAACAAGGGCGGCGGCGCCTGGATGAGCAACTTCGTCGATCAGTCTAAGCTCAACGGCACCAAGCCGGTGATCTACAACGTCGCCAACTTCACCAAACCGGCGCCGGGGCAGCCGGCGCTGCTGTCGTATGACGACGTGATCACGATGTTCCACGAGTTCGGCCACGCGCTGCACGGCATGTTCGCCGATCAGGAATACCCGAGCCTGTCGGGCACCAACACCGCGCGCGATTTCGTCGAGTTCCCGTCGCAGTTCAACGAGCACTGGGTCAGCGATCCGAAAGTGTTCAGCCACTTCGCCAAGCACTACCAGACCGGCGAGGCGATGCCGCAGGAACTGGTCGACAAGATCAAGAAGGCCGACAAGTTCAACAAGGGCTACAGCATGACCGAGCTGCTGTCCGCCGCGCTGCTGGACATGCACTGGCACATGCTGACCGCCGATCAGCCGCAGCAGGACGTGGACAAGTTCGAGGCCGAGTCGCTGCAAAAAGACAAGGTGGATCTCAGCTATGTGCCGCCGCGCTACCGTTCCAGCTACTTCCAGCACATCTGGGGTAACGGCTACGCCGCGGGCTACTACGCCTATCTGTGGACGGAAATGCTGGCGGACGACGCCTTCCAGTGGTTCACCGAGCACGGTGGCCTGACCGCCGAAAACGGCCAGCGTTTCCGCGACATGATCCTGTCGCGCGGCAACAGCCAGGATCTGGAGAAGCTGTACATCGACTGGCGCGGCAAAGAGCCGAGCATTGAACCGATGCTGATCAATCGCGGGTTGAAGGACGAGTAAGTTCGGCCACTCCCGATAAGCAAACAAAAGGGCGCGTTATGCGCCCTTCGTCTTTTTGGCGTGGCCGACATTCAGCGGTTCACCACCTTGGCCGGCAGGGCCACCACCAGCAGCGAGCTGAGCAGCAGGCAGCCGGCGAAGGCCCAGAGCGCGCCGCCGCTCTTGCCGGTCAGATCCAGCGCCAGCCCCATCAGCGAATTGCTCACCAGCCCGGCGATGTTGGCCAGCGAACAGGCCAGCGCGAAGCCGGTCGCCGCCGCCGTGCCGCGCAGGAAGGTGGCCGGCAGACTGAAGAACACCGGCACCGCGCCGATGATCGCCGCCTGGGCGATGGAGAACAGCAGCACCGTGGCCAGCGCGTTGTGAGTAAAGAAGGTGCTGCCGGCCATCGCCAACGCGCCGATGATAAACGGCACGATGATATGCCAGCGCCGTTCGCGCAGCCGGTCCGAACTGCTGCCGATCAGCAGCATGCCGAGCAGGGCGGCGACGCTGGGGATCGCCGTCAGATAGCCGATGGTGGTGATGTCGGTGACGCCGGCGGTTTTGATGAAGGTCGGCATCCAAAAGCCCATGGCGTAGGCGCTGAGCAGAATAGCGAAGTCGATGCCGCCGAGCATCCACACCTTCAGGTTGAAGAAGCCGTCGCGGAAGCTGTGCTTGCCGTGAGCGGCCTCGGCGTCGTCGCGCGCCAGATCGTCGGCGATGCGTTGTTTCTCCTCGGGCGTCAGCCACTTGGCCTGCTGATAAGTGTTAGGCAACAGCCAGAAGGTCAACACGCCCAACAGCACGCTGGGAATGCCCTCCAGCAGAAACAGCCACTGCCAGCCGTGCAGCCCGTGGCGCATGTCGAAATGGCCCATGATCCAGCCGGAGAGCGGCCCGCCGATCACGCTGGAGAGCGGCAGGCCGATCATGAACAGTGCGATGATGCGGCCGCGGCGATAGGTCGGGAACCACAGCGTCAGGTAAAAGAGCACGCCGGGCAGGAAACCGGCCTCCGCCACGCCGAGCAAAAAGCGAATGACGTAGAACTGGGTCGGCGTGGTGACGAACATGGTGGCGGTGGACAGCAACCCCCAGGTGATCATGATGCGGGCGATCCACATCTTGGCGCCGACGCGCTGCAGGATCAGGTTGCTCGGCACCTCGAACAGAATATAGCCGACGAAGAACAGCCCGGCGCCCAGACCAAAGGCCGCTTCGCTCAGCTGCAGCGCGTCGGCCATCTGCAGCTTGGCCAGCCCGACGTTGATGCGATCGAGGTAGGCCGCCAGGTAGCACAGGCAAAGAAACGGGATCAGTTTCCAGGTGATTTTGCGGTACAGCAGCAGCGATTCTGCGTCCGCTTTCCCCGCCAGCGGGGTGTCGACAATGGCCATGATGTTGTCTCCAGGTGGTGCGTGTTGGCCTCCGCAGGAGGCGCCTGTTGTGTTTGCGTTGCATGGGCGCCGCCCTGTTTCGGGCGGTCGCGTGAGGCGCTGTCTGCGCCTTCGTTATTGTCGTGGCAGGTGAATCGTTGACTCATAACCGGTTCAGGTAGTCGAGCGCCTCCTGTTTGTGCACCACATCGCCGTATTTGCTGTCGATGTCGAACAGGTTGGCTTCGTGCGGGCCGGGGTGACGATCGCCGACGCACTCGCGCACCACCATGGCGCGAAAGCCGTGCTGCACCGCATCCACCGCGCTGGCGCGGATGCAGCCGCTGGTGGAACAGCCGATCATCAGCAGCGTGTCGATCCCTTGCGCCACCAGCAGCGGCGCCAGCGCGGTGCCGAAGAAGGCGCTGGCGTATTGCTTGCTCAGCACCACCTCATCGGCCAGCGGCGCCACCGGCGGGCAGAACGCCGCCAGCGGGTTGCCCGCCACCATGTCTTTCATCACCGGCGCTTTCTTCACCCACAGGCCGCCATCGGCAAAATGGCCTGCATGATAGCGGATATGGGTGTGGATCACCGGAATTCCCGTTCGGCGCGCGCAGGCCAGCAGCTCGCGGCTTTCCTCGACCGCGCTGACTACGCCCGACGCGAACAGCGGCGCGCCTTCGGTGGTGTAGGCCTGCATAAAGTCGATCGCCAGCAGCGCCGGGCGCCGGCCGAAGCCGATGCGCTGGCCCCAGACGCCGCGATAGTTGTCGCTGAGGGTGTCGTTCATTCTGCCTCCTCAATAAGCGCCGGACAGCAGGGCGCCGGCGCCGGGAACGATCGGTTCCAGCTCCAGCGCGGTCAGCATCGCGTAAGTGGTGGCGATGGCGGCGGTGATCACCGGTTTGCCGGTTTGGGCCTCCACCGTCGGGACGGCCGGCAGCGAAGGCATCTGCACGCAGGCGGACAGCACGATAGCATCGACCTCGCGTAAGTCCATCTCGGCGACGATCCCCGGCAGCCTGGCCGGATCGTGCCGGCCGACGTCGAGGTTGTCCGGGATCTCCAGCGCGCGCCATACCTTGACCTCGATGCCTTCGTGCTGGATGTAGTCCACCACCAGCTGGGTCAGCGGTTTCATGTAGGGCGCCACCAGCGCGATGCGTTTGGCGCCGATCACCTTCAGGCCGTTGACCAGCGCGCCGGCGCTGCTGATGACCGGCGCGGCGGCCTGATTGTCTTTCGTCACCTGCGCCAGCCGGGCCTGCGATTCGCGGTGGTAACCCAGCCCCATCGCCATGATGGCCACCAGGCAGGCGTAGCCGAGCACGTCGACCCGCGCGTCGGACAGCTCCAGCGCGCAGCGATCGGACTCGGCGTCCATCGCCGCCAATTCTTCTTTATTGACGTGTTTCATGCGCATGCGGCTGGAGTGAAAGGTGAAACGCTCCGGGCGTATCAGCTGGCGCGCGCCCAGCATCGCCGGGATCTCGGTTTCCATCGTGGTGTTGGAGCTGGGCACGATCTGGCCGATGCGGTAGTGGTTGCTCATGTCGGTGTTCCTCAGTTAATCCAGAAAATCGCCCAGGGCGCGGAAGAAGCCGTCGAAATCGTCCCACGGGATCATGTGTCCGGCGTTCTCGACCTCGACGATGGCGATCTCCGGCTGCAGCGCGCGGATCTCCGCCCGGTCTTCGGGCTGAATGACGCCGCCTTTGCCCGCGGCCATCAACAGCGTCGGCATGGTCAGCTGCGGGTAGTCGCGGTGGCTGTCCACCTGATGAAAATCGTCGTAGGCGCGTTGGATCGCCGGCTCGTAGCAGGTATGCAGCCACTCGGCGCGCAGCTGGCGCTGTTCTTCGCTCCAGGTTGGGCAAAAGGCGCGCATCTGCTCGGCGCTCATACCCGGCAGCGACTGCCGGATGGAGTCGGCGTACCACGGCCATTGGCCGGGATAGGCGCGGCGGCCGGGGCCGGAAACCGGCGGATCGACCAGCACCAGTCGCCGCACGCCGGCGGGCCGCAAAACGGCGGCGCGCAGGGCGAAGCGGGCACCCATCGAATGGCCGAGCAGGGCGTAACTGTCCAGGTTCAGCGCGGCGGCGAAGGCGCTGACGTCCTGTGCGCAGGTCTCTGCGTCATAAGCCAGTTCCGGGCCGCTGGACGACAAACCGCGGCCGCGCACGTCGAGCACGTAGACGTCGTATTTTTCCCCCAGCCGCTCGGCGACGAAGCCCCAGGTGATCGCCGGGCTGGTGATGCCGGGGACCAGGATCAGCGCCGGGCCGTGGCCGCCGTAGCGCAGATAGTGTTGGCGAATGTCGTTGGCGTGAACGTGGGCGCCGTAGAGGAAGGTGCTCATGCGGCGTTCTCCGATTTCAGCGCTTGCGCATACAGGTCATAGCCGTAAACCCAGGCCGGATCTTCCTGGGTGCGCAGGAAGGTGTTGGCGTTGGACACCGCCTGCACCCTGGATGCGCGCTCCTTGCGGTTGGCTTCATACAGCTGGAAGGCGGTGCGGTAGTCGCTGAGGCCGGTTTCCTGCAGGCAGCGGGTCAGCATGGCGGCGTCTTCGATCGCCATCGCCGCGCCCTGCGCCATGTGCGGTTTCATCGGATGGCAGGCGTCGCCGAGCAGCACCAGACGGCCTTCGCTCCACAGCGGCAGCGGTTTGCGGTTCAGCAATGGCCATTTGGTGACCTGTTCGCTGGATTCGATCAGCGCCTGCACGATCGGGTGGTAGCCGGCGAAGGTCTCGAACATCTCTTCGCGGCTGCTGTCGATGAAGCTGCCCTGGAAATCCCAGGCCGGGTGCGGCACGCCGCTGACGTAGTAATACTCGTCGCGCCGTTGGGTGGTGTAGTAGACCATCAGATGGCGGTCCGCCGACCACCACTTCACGCAGTCTTCGAACGTCAGGTTGTATTTCGCCAGCTTCTCGCCGCGGATCAGCGCGCGGTGGGCCACCCAGCCACTGTAGGTCGGCGCTTCAGCGCCCAGCAGGTGCTCGCGAATGCGCGAGTTGATGCCATCGGCGCCGATCACGATATCGGCGTGGGCCGAGGTGCCGTCGACGAAGTTCAGCACCACCTCGTCACCGCGATCTTCAATCTTGCTCAGGCACTTGCCGAAGTGCAGGGTGCCGGGCTGCAGCGCGGAGAGCTGCAACGCCTGCAAATCGCCGCGGTGCACCGTCACATAGGCGGCGCCGTACTCCCGGCGGGCGAAGGCGCCCAGTTCGATGCGCGACAGGTAGTCGCCGCTTTCGGCGTCGCGGCTGAACCAGAAATCGGGATGAGACGCCATCTGCTCCAACCGTTGCTCAATACCGAGGCGGCGGAAAATCTTCAGCACGTTCGGCCCCATGTGAATGCCGGCGCCGAGGCGCGAGAACGCCGGGCTCTGTTCATACAGATCGACGGTAAAGCCGGCTTTTTGCAGCAGCCCGGCGGCGGCGGCGCCCCCCAGCCCGGCGCCGACGACGGCGATGCGTGGTTGTTTGCTCATCATGTTTCCCCTGTCTGTTGGCTTTTTTCAGCGTAGGCCCAACGCGTGGCTGGACGATCGATTTATAGTGTATGCGCTAGATAACGCAAAGTTGCAAAAGTGTTAAATCAGATCTCGCTCACGCTAATTGACAGCGTGTTACTGTTAAACTCATGTTAATCACAGGATTGATGCGGGATGAAATAGGACTTTCTTATGGTGGATATTCGCAGCTTGCTTTCCTTTGCTTTTTTGACTTAGATAAAATGAGTGTGTTCACTTTAAATTGTTTGAAAAATCACCGCCGCCTTGCGGGCGTCGGTGACCCTTGACGAGACAGGAGACAGGCCATGGCGGTCAATGAAACCCAGTTGGTACAGCTGTTCGAGCAGGTGCTTACGCTGTCGAAGGTCGATGCTTCGCAGAGCGTGGCGATTTTGAAAAGCCATTATTCCGATGCGCGCACGGTGCGCGCCGCGACCGACGCGGCGCTGCGGCTGGGCGCCAGGGTGTATGCCGTCGAACTGCCGGCGTTCAACCATCCGCGAGCGATGGGCAACGACATGACCGCCTATTGCGGCGATACCGCGCTGACCGGCAATCTGGCGGCGCAGCGTGCGCTGGAGGCCGCCGACCTGATCGTCGATACCATGATGCTGCTGCATTCGCCGGAGCAGGAACAGATCCTGAAAACCGGCACCCGCATCCTGCTGGCGGTGGAGCCGCCGGAGGTGCTGGCGCGCATGTTGCCCAACGCGGAGGACAAGGCGCGGGTGCTGGCCGCCGCCGCCGTGCTGGAGCAGGCGAAGCTGATGCAGGTGACCTCTGCCGCCGGCAGCGATTTCCGCGCGCCGCTGGGGCAATACCCGACGGTGACCGAGTACGGCTATGCCGATGAACCGGGGCGCTGGGATCACTGGCCGAGCGGTTTCCTGTTCACCTGGCCGAATGAGGAACAGGCGGAAGGGGTGCTGGTGCTGGAGGTCGGCGATATCTTGCTGCCGTTCAAAAGCTATGCGCGCGAACGCATCACGCTGGAGATCGAACAAGGGTTCGTCACCCGCATTCACGGCGGCTTCGAGGCGGAATACCTGCGCGAATACATGAAATACTTCGACGATCCGGAGGTGTACGGCATCTCGCACATCGGCTGGGGTCTGCAGCCGCGCGCCCAGTGGACGGCGATGGGCCTGCACGACAAGAACGACGGCATGTGCATGGACGCGCGCGCGTTCTGCGGCAACTTCCTGTTCTCCACCGGGCCGAACACCGAAGTGGGCGGCACGCGCAAAACGCCTTGCCATATGGATATCGCGCTGCGCCGCTGCGACATTCGCCTCGACGGGCAAACGGTGGTGGCGGACGGTGAAGTGGTGGCGCCGGAGGCGTCGCGCGTGCGCCGGGCGTAATCGTTGCTGCCAACGGCGGGGGTTTGTACTATTCTCGTGGATTCCATAGATGGTGAGAGTAACGCAATGACGCCCCCCGAATACCCGTCAGCCGTGAGCGGCCAACCCGAAAATTATCATTTTACCGAGCAAGTCGGGCACCTGCTGCGCAAGGTTTATCAGCGCCACGTGGCGATTTTCCAGCAAAACGTCGGCGATTCGCAGCTGACGGCGGTGCAGTTCATCACCCTGTGCGCGGTGCGCGATATGGGGCCGAGCTCGCTGACCGAGCTGGTGCAGGTGACGGCGGTGGATCAGGCCACCATCCGCGGCATCGTCGAGCGGCTGAAGGCGCGCGATCTGATCACGGTGACGCCGGATCCGGTGGATCGGCGCAAGGTGGTGGTCGGCCTGACCGACGCCGGCGGCGCGCTGCTGGCGGAAACGGTGCCGCAGGCGGCGAAAATCACAGAATTGACGTTCGGCACGCTGAACCCGGCCGAACGGATAGCGCTGATATTTCTGCTGAATAAAATGCTGGAAGACCCTGCCACCGGCTGATTCGCCCGCGTAACGTCGGTTGCCTGGTGGTCGGTGGCGAGAGGCCAGCCCATAAGACCATCAAGTGCAGGCGGAGACGCAAACAATGGCGATATCTGAAGTGCAATCGCCCAGGGACGGCGCGAAAACCACGCTGACGGAGCATCCGCTGATGCTGTCGGTGAACGGCGAACAGCTTCATGCGCAGGTGATGGCGGATACGCCGCTCTTGCTGGTACTGCGCAACGATCTGGCGCTCAACGGCCCAAAATACGGCTGCGGCCTGGGCGAATGCGGCGCGTGCACCGTGCTGATCGACGGCGTGGCGGCGCGCTCCTGCGTGATCCCGGCCCTCGGCGTGTCCGGCCGGGCGATCGTGACCCTGGAAGGTCTCGGCACTCGCCAGCGCCCGCATCCGGTGCAGCGCGCCTTTATCGAAGAGCAGGCGGCGCAATGCGGCTACTGTCTCAATGGCATGATCATGACCACCAAAGCCCTGTTGGATCGCAATCCCGCCCCGAGTGAGGCGGAGATCCGTCAGGCGCTGTCCGGCAATCTGTGCCGCTGCGGCACCCATCTTGAAATCTTGCGTGCGGTTCAGCGCGCCATCATTCTCTGCCGCGATGAGGACGCCCACGATCATGACTGATTCCCGTACCCCATCGCCGAGCCAGGCCGACTTGCTGCAGCGCGACGGCGTGCTGCTGATCGTCGACAGCGTGCAACCGCCGCCGGGGCTGGTGCCCAAGGGGCAAACGCCGGTGCTGAAGCCCAAAGAGCAGGGGCTGTTTATCGCCCTGTGCGGCAGCGGCGAAATCTATGCCTTTAACGGCCATGTCGATCTCGGCACCGGCGTGCGCACCGCGCTCGGGCAGATCGTCGCCGAAGAGCTGTACCTGCGCATGGATCAGGTGCAAATGGTGTTGGGTGATACCGAACGTGCGCCGAATCAGGGCGCCACCATCGCCAGCGCCACGCTGCAGATCTCCGCCGTGCCGCTGCGCAACGCCGCCGCCGAGGCGCGCCGTTGGCTGTTGCGCCAGGCGGCGCAGCGCTTCGATGCGCCGGTGGAACAGCTGACGCTGGAAGAGGGCGTGATCCGCAGCCCGCAGGGGCAGGCGCTCAGCTACGCCGAGCTGGTGGCCGGCGACCATGTCGAACTGCCGATTTCCGGCGACGCGCCGCTGAAACCGCAGGCGGAATATCGCCTGGTGGGCACCAGCGCCGCGCGCGTCGATATTCCGGCCAAGGCGACCGGCGAAACCACCTACGTACACGATATGCGCCTGCCGAACATGCTGCATGGCCGGGTAGTGCGGCCGCCCTATGCCGGGTACGACAGCGGCGAATTCGTCGGCACCAGTCTGCTGGCGGTGGACGAAACCTCGATCGCGCATATTCCCGGCATCGTCAAACTGGTGGTGATCGGCGATTTCATCGGCATTGTCGCCGAGCGTGAAGAGCAGGCGATTAAGGCGGCGCAGGCGCTGCAGGTCAGCTGGAAAGACTGGCGCCGCAATTTGCCGCAGATGACCGACGTGGCGCAGGCGCTGCGCGACAACCCGCATTCGACCCGGGTGGTGCACGATACCGGCGACGTGGACGCGGCGCTGGCGGCGGCTGACAGGCGTTTCACCCGCAGCTACCTGTGGCCGTATCAGCTTCATGCCTCTATTGGCCCTTCCTGCGCGCTGGCGGACTACCGACCGGAGCGTCTGCAGGTCTGGTCAGGCAGCCAGAACCCGCACCTGCTGCGCGCCGATCTGGCCTGGCTGCTGGAGTACCCGGAAGCGCAGATCGAGATCGTTCGCATGGAGGCGGCCGGCTGCTATGGCCGCAATTGCGCCGATGACGTCTGCGCCGACGCGGCGCTGCTGTCGCGCGCGGTGGGCCGGCCAGTGCGGGTGCAACTGACCCGCGAGCAAGAGCATGTGTGGGAACCGAAGGGCACGGCGCAGTTGATGGAGGTGGACGGCGGGCTGGACGCCGCCGGGCACCCGGTCGCCTACGATTTTCGCACCTATTATCCTTCCAACGGCGCGCCGACGCTGGCGCTGTTGCTGACCGGCCGGGTCGAGCCGCTGCCGGTGGCCTATGAAATGGGCGACCGCACCTCGGTGCCGCCATACGAATATCCGTCGCTGCGCGTCAGCATCGAGGACATGGCGCCGATCGTGCGCGCCTCCTGGATGCGCGGCGTTTCCGCCTTGCCCAACACCTTCGCCCACGAGTCTTATATCGATGAGCTGGCCCACGCCGCCGGCGTCGATCCGCTGGAGTATCGGCTGCGCTACATCCATGATGAACGCGCCAGTGAACTGATGCGCAGCACCGCAGAACGCGCCGGCTGGACGCCGCATACTGAACCGATGCAGACCCCGGCGGAAGACGGCGTGCTGCGCGGGCGCGGCTTTGCCTACGCCCGTTACATCCACAGCAAGTTTCCCGGCTTTGGCGCGGCCTGGGCCGCCTGGGTGGCCGACGTGGCGATCGACAAAGCCAGCGGCGAAGTGGCGGTAACGCGCATCGTGGTCGGCCACGACGCGGGCATGATGGTCAACCCGGACGGCGTGCGCCACCAAATTCACGGCAACGTATTGCAATCGACCAGCCGGGTATTGAAAGAGCGCGTGACCTTTGAGGAATCGACGGTCTCCGCCAAAGAGTGGGGGGCTTACCCGATCCTGACCTTCCCGGAGGTGCCGGAGGTGGACGTGGTGATGATGCCGCGCCCTTACGATCCGCCGCTGGGCGCCGTGCTGGGCATCGCCGGCAGCGCCTTGCCGTGGCGGGCGGAGATCGCGCCGGTGGCGACGCCCGGCGCCGGCACCTGGTCGGCCGCCACGCTGGAGCGCGGTCGTCAATTGGCCGTCGCCGGAGACTGCGCGGTTTGCCATACCGCGTCGGAAGGGGCGACCAACGCCGGCGGGTTGGCGATGGCGACGCCGTTCGGCACGCTCTACAGCACCAACATTACCCCGGACGTGGCAACCGGCATCGGCAACTGGTCGTTTACCGCATTCGATCGGGCGATGCGTCAGGGCATCGCCCGCGACGGCCGCCACCTCTATCCGGCATTTCCTTACACGGCATTCAGTAAAATGACCGACGGCGACATGCAGGCGCTGTACGCTTATCTGATGTCGCAACCGGCGGTGCGCCAGAGCAATCCGGCCAATCAGATGCGCTTCCCGTTTAACCTGCGGCCGCTGATGGCGGGCTGGAACGCGCTGTTCCTGCGCCAGGGGGAATATCAACCCGATCCGCAACAAAGCGCGCAGTGGAATCGCGGCGCCTATCTGGTCAACGGGCTCGGTCACTGCGCCGCCTGCCATTCGCCGCGCAATCTGCTGGGGGCGGAAAAGGGCGGCGCGGCTTTCCTGGCGGGGGGGATGGTGGACGGGTGGGAAGCGCCGGCGCTGAATCAATTGGCCAACGCGGACAAACCCTGGACCGAGGAACAGCTGTTTCAGTATTTCCGCAGCGGGCATTCCGCCGAGCACGGCGTGGCGGCCGGGCCGATGGGGCCGGTGGTGAGCGAGCTGGCGACGTTGCCGCAGAGCGATCTGCGGGCGATGGCCAATTATGTGATGTCGCTGAGCGCCAAGTCGACGCTGAACGTGGAACCGCAGGCGCAGTTGGCGGCTCGCGCATTGCCGGCGGTGGGGCAACTTGCCGGTGAGCGGTTGTTTCAGGGCGCTTGCCAGGCCTGCCACAGCGCCGCCGCCGGCGGGCCGCAGCTGTTCGGCGTCAGCCCGGATCTGGCCAACAACACCAACATCTTCAGCGATCGCCCCGATAACCTGATCAAGGTGATCCTGCAAGGGATCCCCAAACCGGCCACCGCCGAATTGGGCTTTATGCCGGGCTTTAAGGACAGTTTTTCCGATCGGCAGGTAACAGCGCTGGTGAATTATTTACGCCAACGCTATGCCGGCGACAAACCGGCCTGGCGCGACGTGGAGGCGCAGGTGGCGAGGCTGCGCGCAGAGCCGGGCACGCACTGAGCCGCCTCAGGCATGGCGCAGGAACGTCACCAGCCGCTGCGCCGGCAGCGGCAACTGCGCCGGGTCACGCACCGCGATCGACAGGCGCCGGGTCGCCCAATCGTCCGTCAGCGGCAGTGCGCTGTGCCGAATTTCCGGCTGGCGTTGTGCGCTCTCTTCCGGCACCACCGCCAGCCCGGCGCCGCGCAGCACCATGCGGCAGATGGCGTCGAAATGAGCGGCACGCGCCCGCAATCGCATCGGGCCGCCGCTGCGTATCGCCAATTGCTCAAGATGTTGTTGCAGCGCGCTCTCTTCCGGCAGGCCGATGAAATCAAAAGGCAGGGCGTCCGCAAAGCTGACCTGCCGGCGGCCGCTGAGCGCATGCCCCGGCGGCAGTGCCAGCACCAGACGATCCTGGCGAAAAGGGTAACTTGTCAGCCCGCGCAGATCGGCGTGGTCCGCGACGATGCCGATATCCGCCGCCCGTTCGGCGATCGCCTGGGCGATGGCCGGGCTGGGCAGCTCTTCCAGCGCGATATCGGTGTGCGGGTGCAGCATCAGAAAATCCGCCAACAGCTCCGGCAAAAAGGCGTCGGCGGCGACGGTATTGGCGACGATGCGCAGCTGGCTGCGCTGGCCCGGCGCGAACTCGGCCATATCACCGCGCAGCCGGTCGCGCTGCTGCAATAGCACTCGCGCGTGATGCAACAGGCGCTCACCGGCGGGCGTCGCCTGGACGCCGCGCGGATTGCGCGTCAGCAGCGCTACGCCGGCCTGTTGCTCCAGCCCGCGCATGCGGGCGCTGGCGGCGGCCAGCGACAGCCCGACGCGCTCGGCGCCGGCGGTGATGCTGCCGGTCTCGAGCACTGCCGCCAACAGCCGCAGATCGATAAAGTCAAAATGCATGCGTTTTCCCTCTGTCTTTGCCGCAGGCAGGCTCTGTCATTGCCGCATTGTGCCGCGGCGCGGCGCTGGCCACAATCGAGCCGTTGATTCGCCATAAGGATAGACGCATGTCGCTGACGTTACTCGAAATTGTCGCCCTGACGGGCATTTTTACGCTGGCCGGCACGGTCAAAGGGGCGATCGGTCTGGGGTTGCCGACGGTGTCGATGGGGTTGCTCAGCCTGATGATGCCGCCGGGACAGGCCGCCGCGCTGCTGCTGTTGCCCTCGCTGATCACCAACCTGTGGCAACTGCTGTGCGGACCGCGGTTGGGGGCGCTGTGGCGGCGGCTCTGGCCGATGATGCTGTGCGTCACGCTGGGCACATTGTTGAGCGCGGGGGCGCTCACTGCCGGCGACGGCCGCCTGGCGCCGCTGGCGCTGGGCATGTGTCTGATCGGCTATGCCCTGTTGGGATTCACCCGTTTCGACTGGCGCATTTCCGCCGAGGCAGAGCCTTGGCTGGGGCCGCTGTGCGGCCTGGTGACCGGTACGCTGACCGGCGCCACCGGGGTGTTCGTCATTCCGGCGGTGCCTTACCTGAATGCGTTGGGCCTGGCGCGCGATGAGCTGGTGCAGGCGCTGGGGCTGTCGTTCACCGTCTCGACGCTGGCGCTGGCCGCAGGGTTGGCCTGGCATCAGGCGTTGCCCGGCACGCTGCTCGGCGTTTCCTTGCTGTCGCTGTTGCCGGCGTTGGCCGGCATGTGGCTGGGCGGGATCGTGCGCCGTCATTGTCGCCCGCAGCTGTTTCGCCGCCTTTTCTTTATTGGGTTATTAATCTTGGGCGTTGAGATTGTTTGGCGATTCAGTTAATTGAATCGATAGTGCCTACGTGTAATTAGGTTCGGTATATTATTCTGGGTTTTATTTTAATATGATGGTTTTCAATGTTTAAAATATAATTTTCTTATTGGATTTTTTATGAAATACAGAGTGGTTATGGATTGTCATTAGTGTGTTTTACTTTTTCAACTATAACCCTTTTTAAATGGGATAACCCCAGTAAACCCATAGGAGAGTATTTATGAAGGAAATTTTAAGCAGCCAATTCAATGCGGTGTCGGGTGGATGGCTGGATCGCGATGGGAGTGGAAAAAGAGCGTCTGATAACGGAGATGGGGTATATGATTAATAAATATGTTGTTTTTATAAAGAGTGATGAATCAAAAGTGCTAGAAAAGGAAGTGGTTACACGAGAAACCATTAAGAATATGAAGCGGAAGGGATTCAGAAAGCATCATATCGAAGTAGAGGCTGATAACGAAAGCGATGCCATTAAAAAAATAAATAAGAACAGCAATGATTATTTGGATTCATTGAGATGTTTTTCCGGTGATTTATTGTTCTGTTCTATTTGTGTTATTGTTATGACGATAGTCTATTTTACCACGATGAAAATGAGTTAGAAGTAGATGCAGTTGGATTAAAAAAATAAAACGGCTTTTAGAACTGAATCTCTCTGATTTTCCTCTGGATATGATACTGCCATAGGGTGAAAAATACGTTCATGAAAATTTATTGGTGCTAGGATCACTCAGAAGATTTAAAGGTGTTTATTTTAATAGTTTCATATCCTCTCACCAAAATTAACTGACCTTCTGCTTGTTTTATTGTCAATACAATAGCCTGTGAATTTGAATGTTAGCTATCAATAAGGGACGCTGATCATGTTTCGCCAGGAAGCGATCGATAATCAGAAAATGAAATGGCGTGGCCGGGCGCTCCTCCTTCCCGGCATTCCCTTTTGGCTCACGGCGGGGCTGTGCCTGTTTTTCCTCATTGCTTTTCTCACCTTCACCATCGCCGGCACCTATACCCGGCGGGTCAACGTGACCGGTGAGATCAGCACCTATCCCCGCGCCGCGAACGTTTACTCCACGGTTCAAGGGGTAGTGGTCAAACAATTTGTCACCGAAGGGCAGGTGATTGCCGTTGGTGCCCCGATTTACCAGATCGACGTCAGCAAGAGTACCCGTAGCGGTGTGCTCAGCGACAACCAACGCCGGGATATCGATGGCCAACTGGCGCGCATTGCGCAAATCATTAACCGACTGGAAAGCAGCAAGCAGGCCACGCTTATCATGCTGGAACAACAGAAGGCGCAATACACCGCGGCATTCACCCGCTCCACCGATATCCTCAAACGCGCCCAGGAAGGGATACGCATCATGAAGGAAAACATGGAGAACTACCGGCACTATCAGACCCAGGGGCTGATCAATAAGGATCAGCTCACCAATCAGGTGGCGCTGTATTACCAGCAGCAGAACAACCTGCTGGGCCTGTCCGGCCAGAACGAACAGAATGCGTTGCAGATCACCGCGCTGGAGAGCCAGATCCATACCCAGGCCGCCGAATTCGACAACCAGATCTACCAGATGGAGCTGCAGCGCTACGAGCTGCAAAAGGAGCGGCAAAACATAGATGCCACTGGCGATATTATCGTTCGCGCGCTGGCCGGAGGCCGTATCGATTCGCTGAGCGTCACGGTTGGCCAGATGGTCAACGTCGGCGACAGTCTGCTGCAGATTATCCCGCAAAACATCGATCGCTATGCCCTGGTGCTCTGGGTGCCCAACGACGCCATCCCCTACATCGCCGCCGGCGATAAGGTCAATGTGCGCTATGACGCCTTTCCGGCGGAGAAATTTGGTCAGTTCGCCGGCACAGTGTCCGTCATCTCCAAAGCCCCGGCTTCGCCGCAGGAAATGCTGACCTACCAGGGAGCGCCCAAAGCGGCGCTGACCGCCTCCGGGCCGTACTACAAGGTGATCGTCATGCCGGAGAAACAGGCCATTGCCTATGACGGTAAACGCCTCAGCCTGGAAAACGGCATGAAAGCGCAAAGCACTCTGTTTCTGGAAAAAAGGAAGATGTATCAATGGATGCTGTCGCCGTTCTACGACATGAAACACAGCGCGACGGGGCCAGTCAATGAGTAGGACCACATTCAAACAACGGGTCAGCCAACTGGATCTGCGGTTGCGCCACCGGGTTTCGATGGTGCACCAGACCGAGTCGTCGGAATGCGGGCTGGCCTGTCTGGCGATGATTTGCGGTTATTACGGCAAAAACATCGACCTGATCGCGCTGCGCCGGCAGTTCAACCTGTCATCCCGCGGTGCAACGCTGGTTGGACTGACCGGTATCGCCGAGCAATTGGGGTTGAGCACCCGTCCCCTGTCTCTGGATCTGGACGAACTCGGCGCGCTAAAACTGCCCTGCATTCTGCACTGGGAATTCAACCATTTCGTGGTGCTGGTCAGCGTCAAAGGCCACCGCGCCGTGCTGCACGATCCGGCGCGCGGGCGCCGGATCGTCAGCCTGACGGAACTGTCGCACAGTTTCACCGGCGTAGCGCTTGAGGCCTGGCCCGGCAGCGAATTCACCGCCGACAGCGTCCGCCATCGCATTCATCTTCGCACGCTGATCGGCAGCGTGCATGGCCTCAAGCGGGCGCTCGGCAAAATCTTTTGCCTGTCTCTGGTATTCGAAACCATCAACCTGGTGATGCCCATCGGCACGCAACTGGTGATGGATCACGCTATTCCTGCCGGAGATCGCGGGTTACTGTCGCTCATCTGCGCCGGATTGATGCTGTTTATCTTGTTGCGGGCTGCCATCGGCATGGTGCGGGCATGGTCAGGATTGGTCATGGCGACGCTTATCAACGTGCAGTGGCAGTCCGGGTTGTTCACCCATCTGCTGCGCCTGCCACTCGGTTACTTTGAACGGCGTAAGCTGGGTGACATTCAATCACGCTTCGGTTCGCTGGATACGCTGCGCAGCACTTTCACCACCAGTATCGTCGGCGCCATCATGGACGGCATCATGGTGATCGGTGTGTTGGTGATGATGGTGCTGTATGGCGGCTGGCTGACCTGGGTAGTGCTCAGTTTCACCGCGCTTTATGTGTTGATGCGGCTGCTGACCTATGGATATTACCGTCAGCTGTCCGGGGAGGCGCTGGTGAGAGAGGCGCGGGCCGGCTCGTATTTTATGGAAACGCTGTACGGTATCGCTACCGTCAAGATGCAGGGTATGGCAGAACGCCGCATCGCCCACTGGCTAAACCTTGAAATTGACACTATCAACACGGGTATCCGCGTCACCAGGATGGACATGCTGTTTGGCGGGATCAACACCTTTATAGCGGCGTGCGACCAGATCGTCATTCTGTGGTTGGGAACCAGCCTGGTGATCGATAACCAGATGACCCTCGGCATGTTCGTGGCGTTCGGCGCCTTTCGGGGCCAGTTCTCCGACCGCATCGGGTCGCTGACGGAATTTTTGCTGCAGTTGCGCATGATGAGCCTGCATAACGAGCGCATCGCTGATATCGCCCTGCATCCGCGGGAGGCGCGTAAACCCGATCACCCATACACGGCGGGCCTGCAACCTTTGGGATTGACGACCCATGCCCTGAGCTATCGTTACGACAGCCAGTCACCGGCTATTTTTGATGGCCTGGACATCAGCGTTGCGCCAGGCGAAAGCGTGGCCATTGTGGGCCCGTCCGGTGCCGGCAAAACCACGTTGATGAAGCTGTTGTGCGGACTGTTTACCCCGGATTCAGGGCGGGTTGAGGTGAACGGCGTCGATATCCGGCAGCTCGGCATCAACAACTACCACAAAATGATTGCCTGCGTGATGCAGGACGACAAACTGTTCTCCGGCTCGATCCGGGAAAATATTTGCGGGTTTGCGGACGAGGTGGACGATGCCTGGATGCAAGCCTGTGCCCGTGCCAGCTATCTGCATGACGTGATTTTACGCATGCCTATGGGATATGAAACACTGATTGGCGAGTTGGGGGAAGGATTGTCCGGCGGGCAAAAACAACGGCTATTCATAGCCCGGGCAATCTACAAAAAACCGGCTATTTTGTTCCTGGACGAGGCCACCAGCGCGCTGGATAAGGAGAGCGAAGCTGTGGTGAATCAGGCCATCAAGAGACTCAATATCACTAAGCTGATCATTGCCCACCGTGAAACGACCATTGCGTCGGCAGATCGGGTTATACATTTGGGATAAGGGGGGTATCACCCGCGGCACCGGCCATTTTCACTGTTCCCCCCTAAAAACCCAATAAATGGCGATGGGGCAAGGCTATTTTTGCTGCTCGCTTCGGCTTTCAATTTACGGCGCGGCGCATTGCGCGATATTCTGGTTTTCTGATGGGCTGACGGCGGATGAGGGAACCATGACAGACAGCCAGGCGTTTGAACAACAAAGCCTCGACAATCTGCTGAGCTATTGGCGGCGCCATCGCCGCCTGCCGGGCGCGCGCTATCCGGCCGGCCCGACCGACACCCTGTGCGACGTGCCGGGCGTCAGCGTCGGGCATCACACGCTGGCCGACGGCGAATGCCAGACCGGCGTTACCGCCATCGTGCCGCCGGGCGATCTGTTTAACCAGCCGCTGCCGTGTGGCAGCGCGGTGCTCAACGGCTTCGCCAAGCCGCTGGGGCTGGTGCAGCTGAATGAGCTGGGGGTGCTGCAAACGCCGATCCTGCTGAGCAATACCTTCGCGGTCGGCACGCTGTTCAACGCCATGGTGCGGCGCAGCTGTCTGCGTTACCCGCAGATCGGCCGCGGCAGCGCCACCATCAACCCGCTGGTGCTGGAGTGCAACGACGGCTACCTCAACGATATTCAGGCGATGGCGGTGCGTGAGGAGCACGTCTTCAGCGCGCTGGATAACCATTCCACCCGCTTTGCGCGCGGCAGCGTCGGCGCCGGGCGCGGCATGAGCAGCTTCGGCTTGAAAGGGGGCATCGGCACCGCCTCGCGCTATTGCCCTGGGCTCGGCACCACGCTCGGCGTGCTGGTGCTGGCCAACTTCGGCACCCTCGACTCGCTGACGCTGAGCGGCGTGCGCGTTGGCCAGGCGCTGGGCAAACTGTTGGCGGATCCGCCGCCGCAGGTGGACGCCGGTTCGGTCATTATCATCATCGCCTGCGATCGGGCGCTGGACAGCCGCCAGCTGAACCGCATCGCCCGCCGCGCGGGCGCCGGTTTGGGGCGGGTGGGCAGCCATTGGGGGCACGGCTCCGGCGATATCGCGCTGGCGTTTTCCACCCGGTTGCTGGGGGCGACGTTGCCGGACGAGCGGCTGGAGCCGCTGTTTGCGGCCGCCGCGGACGCCACCGAATACGCGGTGTTGGATGCCTTGCTGAGCGCGGAAGGCGTCAGCGGTTTCCAGCAGCACGATCGTATGGCGTTGGGCCCGCTGCTCGATCGGCTGGCGGTAAATTAAATAACGGGAGTGTGATGTGAAAGTCTTTATCTCTGCGGATATTGAGGGTATTGCCGGCGTGATGCGGCCGGAGCAGTGCAACCCGGCTCATGCTGACTATGCGGCGGCGCGCGAGCTGATGGAGCAGGAGGTCAACGCCGCCATCGACGGCGCTTTTGCCGGCGGCGCCACCGAGGTGACGGTGGCCGACAGCCACGCCATGATGCAGAACCTGCGCGCCGATCGCATCGATGCGCGGGCGCGTCTGGTGCAGGGCAAACCGCGCGGGTTATCGATGGTGGAAGGGCTGCAGCATCAACGTTACGACGGCCTGATGTGTATCGGTTATCACAGCGCCGCCGGCGAACGCGGCGTGCTGGCGCATACCATCAATGGCCGGGCCTTTTACCGCGTCAGCCTGAACGGCGAGGTGGTAGGCGAAAGCGATCTGTATGCGGCGGCGGCGGCCGAGTTGAACGTCCCGCTGTGGCTGGTGAGCGGTGACGACGAGCTGCAACGCTGGATCGCTGAACGTTATCCGCAATCTGGCTATGTTTGCGTGAAACGCGCCATCTCGCAAACCGCCGCCGAATCGCTCAGCCCTCAGCGGGCGCGGGCGGAGATCCGCGAGCGGGCGATGCAGCAGGTGCGCCAGGGCGCCAGACTGCCGGTGGAGCGCCGCTTCATGCCACCTTACCGGTTGACGCTGATGGCGGCCAAACCGGTGCTGGCGGATCTGTTCAGCCTGGTGCCCGGCGTGCAGCGCCAGGACGCGCTCACCGTGGCCTTCGACAGCGACAACATGGCGGCGCAAATCCGCCTGCTCAGCGTCTTCTCCTCTCTGGCGACGACGCAGAGCTGACTCCCGGTGCGGGTTCCCGCCCGCACCGCACGATTCTCCAACAGAAAATCCCTTATCAAGATTAGGCCTGCTGAATAATAGGCTACGCTAATTATTGCTCTGTTGCGCTATATCACCTGACGGACGCGACAAGCCATTCCCATAACAAGATTTGTTTCGCCGAAGGCAGTGACGCCTTCGGTTTTTTTGGAGTCATGAGCAATGAGCATATCCCAAGTTCCGCTTTCGCGGCGGCGGTTTATCGTCGGCGCCGGGGCGTTGGTGATCGGCGCCTATCTGCCGTCCACCGGCGCGCTGGCGCGTTCGGCTGCCCCGACCGCCTCCGGCGCGGCGGCGTTAGACGCCAACGCCTTCGTTCAGATCGGCGCCGACGGCGTCGTCACCGTCATCAGTAAACACACCGAAGTGGGCCAGGGGGTCTATACCGGCATGGCGACGCTGGTCGCCGAAGAGCTCGATGCCGACTGGGCGCAGGTGCGGGTCGTGGCCGCGCCGGTGGATACCGCCGTCTACAAGAACCTGGCGTTCGGATTCCAGGGCACCGGCGGTTCCAGTTCGGTGGCCAATGCCTATGAGCAAATGCGGCGCATGGGCGCCATGGCGCGCGCGCTGCTGGTGCAGGCCGCCGCGCAGAGCTGGAAAACCTCGGCGCAGGAAATCACCGTGCAGGCGGGCAAGATCCGCCATGCCGCCAGCGGGCGAGAAGCGGGCTTTGGCGAGTTCGCCGCGCTGGCCGCCACGTTGCCGCCGCCCGATCCCGCCAGCCTGACGCTGAAGGACCCGGCCAATTTCACCCTGATCGGCAAAACGCGCGGTTTGCACCGCGTCGATTCGCTGGCGAAAACCAACGGCAGCGCGCAGTTCTCGCAGGATATCCACGAGCCGGACATGCTGACCGTCACCATCAAGAAACCGCCGCGTTTCGGCGGCAAAGTGGCGACCTTCGACGCCGAGCGGGCGCTGGCGGTGCCGGGCGTGGTGGCGGTGAAACAGGTTGCCACCGGCGTAGCGGTTTACGCCAAAAACACCTGGGCGGCGATCCAGGGGCGGGAACGGCTGAGGGTCACCTGGGACGATGCGCAGGCCGAACGGCGCAACACCGAGGAGATCTACGCCGAGTTCCGCCAGGTGGCGCAGAAAACCGGCGTGGTGGCGAAGAGCCACGGCAAGCCGGACGAGGTGTTCGATAAGGCCGACAAGGTGATCGAGGCTGAATACACCTTCCCGTACGTCGCCCACGCGCCGATGGAGCCGCTGGACGGCTATCTGTTCTGGGACGGCGAGAGCGTTAAGGCGCGCTACGGTTGCCAAATCCAGACGCTTGACCATAAGCAGCTGTGCGATCTGTTCGAGCTGCCGCCGGAGAAGGTGCAGATTGAAACCATTCTGGCGGGCGGCAGCTTCGGCCGGCGCATCGATTTAGGCAACCCGACGCTGGGGCCGGATCTGGCGGCCGACATGGCGGCGGCGGCCAAGGGCATCGGCCCCGGTCACGGCGTGAAGGTGGTATGGACGCGCGAGGACGACATCCGC
This sequence comes from Serratia sp. BNK-33-b, assembly GCF_048684565.1. NCBI lineage: Bacteria > Pseudomonadati > Pseudomonadota > Gammaproteobacteria > Enterobacterales > Yersiniaceae > Serratia > Serratia sp. BNK-33-b. Next base: position 2,483,512 of record NZ_JBLQTZ010000001.1, on the reverse strand, counting down.
AACGGCTGGTATCGCCCGATGATCCTGCACCGCCTGCGCGGCGCCATTCGCGGCGGCAAGGTGGTGGGCTGGACCGATACCGTGGTCGGCCACTCCTGGACGCGCCACAGCGCGATGGATGCGCTGGTGGTCAACGGGCTCGATCAAATGATGGTCGAGGGCGCCAGCGAGGTGTCATACACCTTCGAAGCCTTCCGCTGCGATGCGCACATCGTGCCCGGCAAGGTGCCGACCACCTCGCTGCGGTCGGTCGCCAGCACCCACACCGGCCACGCGGTGGAGAGCTTTATCGATCAGCTGTTGCAGGAAACCGGCCAGGATCCGGTCGAAGGGCGGCTGGCGCTGATGGGCGATGCGCCGCGCGCGGCGGGCGTGCTGCGGGCGGTAGCGAAAGCCGCCGGCTGGCAGGGCGCTAAAGTGGTAGACGGGCGCGCGCGCGGCGTGGGCGTCGCCAAGGCGTTCGATACCTATGTGGCGCAGGTGGCCGAGGTGTCGATCGGCGAGGGCGGCATCCCGAAAGTGCATAAAGTGTGGTGTGCGGTGGATTGCGGCGTGGCGGTGAACCCCGACGTGATCCGCGCGCAGATCGAGGGCGGCATCGGTTACGGCCTCAGCATGGCGCTATACGGCAATATCACGCTGAAAGACGGCGTGGTCGAACAGTCCAATTTCAATAACTTCCGCCCGCTGCGCATCGATGAGATGCCGGAGATCGAGGTGATCATCGTGCCCTCGACCGAGAAACCGACCGGCGTGGGCGAGCTGGGGGTGCCGACCATCGCCCCGGCGGTCGGCAACGCGCTGGCGCTGCTCGGGCGGCCACGCACTTCGCTGAGCCTGCCGCTGCATAATCCCACTGCGAATCCGGCGTCTGACAAGGAGAGAACCTGATGATTCATTTAACCGTAAACGATCAGCCGCTGACCTTTGAGGGCGATCCGCACATGCCGCTGCTGTGGTTTCTGCGTGACGAAGCCGGCTTGACCGGCACCAAATTCGGCTGCGGCATCGCCATGTGCGGCGCCTGTACCGTGCATCTGGACGGCGTGCCGGTGCGTTCGTGCATGACGCCGGTCTCCGCCGCCGTCGGCAAAAAAATCACCACCATCGAAGCCGTGGGCGCCACGCCGGAAGGCAAGGCGGTGCAGGAAGCCTGGCTTGATCTGGACGTGGTGCAGTGCGGTTACTGCCAGTCCGGCCAGATCATGAGCGCCAGCGCGCTGCTGGCGCAAAGCAAGGATCCGAGCGATGCGGACATCGACGCGGCGATGGGCGGCAACGTTTGCCGTTGCGCCACCTATGTGCGCATTCGCGCCGCCATCCACCAGGCCGCCAAGGCGTTGGGTTAGGGAGAGATGCGATGAGCAATGCCTTGAAAGGGCTGTTATGGCTGATTATCGCCGTGGTGGTGTTGGCGGGAGGGTACGCGCTGTATACGCTGCTGCGGCCCACCGGCGCTGAGCCTGCGGCGCCGATCGCCGGGGCGCCGGCCGGCATGACCGACAAACTGGCGCGCGGCGAGTACCTGGCGCGCGCCGCCGACTGCGTGGCGTGCCACACCGCGCCGGGCGGCACGCCTTATGCGGGCGGCTTCGCCTTCAAGCTGCCGTTCGGCACCATCTACGGCACCAACATCACCGCCGACAAGGAAACCGGCATCGGCAACTGGAGCGACGATCAGTTCGTGCGCGCGGTGCGTGAGGGCATCGGCCCACAGGGCAACCTGTATCCGGCGATGCCTTATACTTCCTACACCGGGCTGAGCCGCGATGATGTGCTGGCGATCAAGGATTATCTGTTCAGTCTGCCGCCGGTGAAACAGGCCAACCCGCAAAACGAGCTGTCGTTCCCGTTCAACCAGCGTTGGGGCATGAAATTCTGGAACCTGGCGTTCTTCCAGGAGCAGCGTTTCGCGCCGGATCTCAACAAGGATGAACAGTGGAATCGCGGCGCCTATCTGGCGACGGCGCTCGGCCACTGCGGCGAGTGCCATACGCCGCGCAATCTGGGGTTCGGTCTTAACCAGAGCAAGCACCTGAGCGGTGAAGTGGTGCAGGGCTGGTTCGCCGCCAACATCACGCCGGACAAACAGACCGGCATCGGCGGCTGGAGCGACCAGCAACTGTCGCAATATCTGGCCACCGGCCATGCGCCGGGGCGCAGCAGCGCCGCCGGTCCGATGGCGGAAGCGGTGGAAAACAGCCTGCAGTTCCTGACGCCGGAAGATAATCTGGCGCTGGTGAAATACCTGCGCGACATCGAACCCATCGCCGGCGACAGCGCGGCGGCGGTGAACTTGCAGCCGAAGGGCGCGGGGGCTTCCACCCCGATCCTGCCGGGCGGGCAAGACAGCTCGCTCGGGCGGCGGATGTTCGCCAACGACTGCAGCGGCTGCCACCAGTGGAACGGGCCGGGCCGCCAGAGCGAGTATGCTTCGCTGGTGGGCAGCACGGCGGTGAACGATCCGCAGGGGCGCAGCGTGGTGCAGGCTATCCTGAAGGGGACGAGCATCAGCGTCGGCGAGCGGCATGAGATGATGCCGTCGTTCGGCAGCGCGTATTCCGACGAGGAAGTGGCGGCGGTCGCCAACTTCGTGGTCGGCCACTTCGGCGATAAGCAGGGCAGCGTCACCGCCAAACAGGTGGCGGAGCAGCGCAAGCAGTAACGAAAAGCGGCGAGGGAGATTCTCCCTCGCCGCGGCGTTATCGGCTGCGCCGCGACATCACCCGTTTGTCTTTCGGTCTATCCTGCCAGTCCTCAACCTGATTATTGAAGTTGTCCGCCAGCAGGTAGGCCGGGGTTTTCGCCAGCCAGTCGGACAACGAAATATCCTGATAAATGCCGTTGTCCATCACGATCAGTACCTTCAAATCCTCATCGCCGATGTTCTCGATGTAATGGCCGAAGCCCTGCGGCACGTAACCGACGTCCGAAGGGGCGTACTCTTCCGTCTGCGCGTGGCCGTGCGAGCTGAACACCGTCATGCGGCCTTTGCCGGCAATATAGTATTGCCATTCGTTGGCGTTGGGGTGCCAGTGCAATTCCCGGATCGCGCCGGGTTTCACGATCTCGATGATGCCGGTCATGGTGGTGGAAATGGGAAATTCTTTCGACGACACCAAATGGACGCTGCCGGCGTCATTTTCAAAGAACGGCTTTTGCTTCATTAATTCATAGCGGTGGGTCAGCGGGGCATTATTTAATCCGCCGTCGCTTTTCGGTAATGGCAAGGTGGGCGGAACGGCGCCGCCGACAATATAAGCTTCGCGCTGTTTGGCCTTGGAAAATACCGCCGCCGACATGTCGACGCTTTTTTCCAATACCTCTTTCGGCATATGCGCCACCCAATCGGTGATGCTGAAGGTGCCGAATTCGGAGAAATGGCCGTTATCGAACGCCAAAATAAAATGCGCGCCGTCCGCCAGCGCCTGAATGGAATGGCCGTAGCCTTTCGGGAAATACCAGACGTCGCCGGGGCCGAAATCCGCCACCTCACATTTTCCCTCGGGATCGAGGATGGTGATGCGCGCATGGCCTTCCAGCATGAATGCCCATTCGGCGGCGATGGCGTGCCAATGCAGTTCGCGCACGCCGCCCGGCTCCAGCGTCATGTCGACGCCCGCCACGCCTTCGGAGATCGGGAATTGCTCGACGGTAGCTTCGCGCGCCCAGCCGCTGGGCAGGCTGCGTTTTTTGCTGTCGGTGAATTTGTATTTATAGAGATGTTGCGCATCGGCAGGCGGCTGATAGCTGCTGGGGGGCACGATATTGCGATGGTCGTCGGCAGCGGCATTTTTGGTGATGCCGCCGATCATGCCGGCGGCGGCCGCGCTGACGGCGGAGACTTTCAATATATCACGACGCGATAGCATAGCATTTTCTCCAATATAAAGCCGTGCGCCTGCAGAAGCAGGCGACGGGGAAGGCGCGATCGCCATTGAAATGATTTTTGTCATCGGCGGGAATAGGCTGTGACCCTTAAATCCTAGCGGCTGGAATGTATTGCGTAGGCGTTTATTTGTTTGCGTTTGTTACTAAGTGAGAGCGGGTTTAATTATTCATTGTTAATCTCAATAGTCATGGATCTGAATTAATCTTCCCCTGTAATTAAATAAACAAAGTGTCAATGAAACGCATTATTTTGGGTTATTTCCTTCCGATTGCGCTATGGGTGTGCGCAAAAAGCGTGCAGCGGCGACATTGCAGTGCATTTACGCTAAATCGTGACGCCTTTCACAACGCTGACGTCTGGCTATTGCCGAGTATTCGCGAGTATGGTGATACTTTTAGCGCGGTCGAGAAGACCGCACACCATTTTTATTGCGGCGTGTTACTGCTAAAGCAGGCAAGACCAAAATAGGAATGCACTTCTCCTTGTGATGAGGCGCATTTCCATTTTGGTCTTTTTTTTTGCATTTTACCGGGGAAGACGATGGACTATCAAAAACTTGGCTTAGAAATATTGGCGCGGGTCGGCGGTAAAGGCAACGTCAGCAAGCTGACGCACTGCGCGACCCGTTTGCGTATGGAATTCAACGACGACGCTAAAGTGGATTCGAAGGCGATCGAAGCCCTGCCGGGCGTTATCAGCGTGGTGGTGCGAGGCGGCCAGTTTCAGATCGTGGTCGGCAATAACGTGCAGCAAACGTTCCGCGTGCTGCAAAAGGAGATTGGCCAGCCGCAAACCGGCGCTCAAAAGCAGCAGCCGAAAGGTGGCGTGGTGTCACGGATTATCAGCGTGATTTCCACGACCTTTACCCCGGTGATCCCGGCCATTACCGGCGCGGGGATGATCAAGGCGCTGCTGGCGATCCTCAAGCTGGCCGGGGCGATAGATCCCGCCGGCACGACCTATCGATTGCTGGATACCGTCGCCGATGCGGCCTTTTTCTTCCTGCCGGTGCTGTTGGCTTACGGTGCCGCGATAAAATTCGAGTGCAATCCCATCCTGGCGATGACCCTCGCCGGCGCGTTGCTGCACCCTAATCTGGCTCAGATGCAGGCGGCGGGCGCCGCGATTGATTTTCTCGGCATTCCGGTGCGGCTGGCGGATTATGCCGGCTCGGTGTTGCCGATCATTTTTACCGTGTGGCTGATGTCCTATATCGAGCGGTTTGCCGAGAAAGTTTCGCCGACGATGATCAAGTTCTTCACCAAACCGATGATCGTGCTGCTGGTCACCGCGCCACTGGCGTTGGTGGTGGTCGGGCCGTTCGGCATTTTCCTCAATGACATGGTGGCCGCCGGTGCGGCGATCGTCGATGGCAAGGCCAGCTGGCTGATTCCTATGTTGATGGGCGGGCTGCAGCCATTTTTGGTGATCACTGGCACCGCCTGGGCGATGACACCGATCGCCACCGGCCAATTGACCAAGAATGGCTTTGAGATGATTAACGGGCCGGGCATGTTGGCGTCCAATATTGCACAAGGTGCGGCGACGCTATGTGTGGCATTCCGCACCAAGAACACGAATTTGCGCCAGTTGGCGTCCTCCGCCGGTTTTACCGCGTTGTTGGGGATCACTGAACCCTCGCTGTACGGGGTGACGCTGAAACTGCGCAAACCGTTGATCGCGGCGATGATCGGCGGTGGCTGCGCCGGCATTTACGCCGGGTTGAGCGGGTTGGTGCGTTATGCCTTCGTTTCTCCTGGCCTGGCCGCTTTGCCGGCGTTTATCGGTGAGAACCCGATGAATATCGTGCACGCGCTGATCACTTGCGCCATTGCCATCGTCGTGACCTTTGCCCTGACCTGGATCCTTGGCTTCGACGATCCGGTCGAGGAGACGAACGACGAGACTCAGGTGGCGGCGGCCGACGAGGTATCGCCGGTTTTCAGCCCGCTGACCGGCAAAGCCGTGACGTTGGATCAGGTCAACGATGACGTTTTCTCCCAGGGCTTGTTGGGCCAGGGCATGGCGATCATACCGTCGGAAGGCGTGCTGCGTGCGCCGCTGGACGGCGAGATCGTGACTTTCCTTCCGTCAAAACATGCGGTCGGCATCAAGGGGGACAACGGCGCGGAGCTGTTGCTGCATATCGGCATCGACACGGTAAACCTGGGTGGCCAACACTTTGACTCCGGACTGCAGATCGGCGATCGCGTGAAGGCCGGCGACGAGCTGGTGCGTTTTGACATCGGCGCGATCGCCGCATTGGGCTTCGATCTGACGACGCCGGTATTGATCGTCAACAGCGAAGCGTTTCAGGTTCAGGTGTTACCTAAGCCGCATGGCGTTCATGCCGGTGAGACGATTATGGCGCTGAAGGCCAATAAGGAGCCGGCATGATTTATCAACGCTTGCACGATTTTCCCGCCGAGTTTCTCTGGGGCGCGTCGACTTCCGCCTATCAGGTGGAGGGCGCATGGAATGAAGACGGCAAAAGCCCGTCGATCGTCGATATGCTCGAACATCCCGCAGGCACGGCGGATTTTACGGTGGCCAGCGATCACTATCATCGCTTTCGCGAGGATGTGAAGCTGTTCGCAGAACTGGGGTTAAAGGCCTACCGGTTTTCGGTTGCGTGGACGCGCGTGTTGCCCGAAGGCGTCGGCGAAGTCAATGCGCCGGGGTTGGCGTTTTACCGGCAGTTGATCGACGAATTGCTGGCGCACGGCATCGAGCCGGTGGTGACGCTGTATCATTTCGATCTGCCGTATGTGCTGGAGCAGCAGGGCGGCTGGTCCAATCGCGCCACCATCGAGGCTTTTGTCACTTATGCCGGCGTGCTGTTCGACGCCTTCGGCGATCGGGTGAAGTATTGGCTCACCATCAATGAACAGAACACCATGATCCTGCACCCCGGCGCTATCGGCACGCCCAAAGGCGGTGCGTTGCCTGACAAACGGACGCTGTATCAGCAGAGTCATCATATGTTGGTCGCTCAGGCCAAAGTCATGGCATTATGCCATCAGCGCTGTCCCGGCGGGAAAATTGGCCCGGCGATCAATACCACCTCGATGTATCAGGAGACCTGTAATCCGCTGGATGCCATTGCCGCTCATAACTGGGAGACGTTGCGCTGTTGGAGTTTTCTCGATGTGGCGGTGCATGGCCGCTATAACGCCCTGGCCTGGCGTTACCTTGAGGATCGGGGGTGGTCGCCGGACAGGGAGCCGGAGGACGCGGCGCTGCTGTTGGCGGCACGACCGGATTATGTGGCGATCAATTACTATTCCACCGCCACGATCGCCGCCAGCCGCGGCGACGGTTCAGACGTGAGCGCACGCGCCGGCGATCAGCAAATTATGCTCGGCGAACCGGGTGTGTATCGTGCGGCGGAAAACCCGTTTGTCGGCAAGACGCGCTACGGATGGGTGATCGATCCGGTTGGCCTGCGCTTAACGCTGCGCAAGACCTTCGAGCGCTATCACCTGCCGATACTGATCACGGAGAACGGCATTGGCGCGCCGGATGAATTGCGGGCGGATGAGACTATCGACGACGACTATCGCATTGAATTCATGCGGCAGCATGTCGAACAGATGCGGCTGGCGATCAACGATGGCGTCGAGCTGCTCGGTTACTGCCCGTGGGCGGCGATTGACGTCGTCAGCACGCATCAAGGTTACGCAAAGCGCTATGGATTTATCTACGTGAACCGCGGAGAACGGGATCTTAAGGATCTGCGGCGCATCAAAAAACGCAGTTTTGACTGGTATCGGCAGCTTATCGCCGCCAATGGCCGGTTGGGCAAATAAGCAAGGTGACGGCCGAGACGATGAAAGTCATTAAGGTGCTCAACAACAGTCTGGTGTTAACCGCGGACGACGATAACCGTGAGGTTATCGTCATGGGCAAGGGAATTGGTTTTAACAGCAAAACCGGAGACGAGATCAACCCGGCCGCCATTGAGAAAGTGTATGTGGTGCAGGAGGGGCAAAAGGGGCGGGATTACCTGCGGCTGATTGAAACTGCCCCGACGGAGCACATCGAAATTGTGCAGATGATCCTCAGTGAGGCCAACCGCCAACTGAACGGCAACATTAATGAACAGATTTTCTTTACGCTGGCGGATCACGTCAGTTTTGCTATCGAACGTCATCACAAGGGTATCGCCATCCAAAACCGCCTGCTGTTCGAGGTGAAGCGTTTCTACCCGCGAGAGTTTGCGGTGGGGCTGCAAGCCTTGGCCTACATTAACCAGCGGCTGAATATCCAACTGCCTGAAGAGGAAGCGGGCAATATCGCCTTTCACCTGGTCAACGGCCAGACCGAAGTGCAAAACATGGAGCACACGTTGCTGGCGGTGAAGATGCTGAAAGATATTTTCAATATCATCAAGTACCACTTTCGCCTCAATATCGACACCGATTCGCTGAACTACGCGCGCTTTTTAGTGCATATGCAGTTCTTTATCCAGCGCATGCTCGACGGCAAACAGATGACCTCGAAGGCCGACTTTCTGTTTGCCCAGATGATGGCCGAGTACCCGCATGCCTATCGCGGCGCGCTATTGATCCGCGATTACGTGAAGAATCTGCTGCAAATGGAGATGTCGAACGATGAGCTGCTGTATTTGATGATCCACCTGACGCGCATCACCGATCAGCCCGAGGCCTGAACCGCCTCGGCGACCAGTTCGCGAAAGCGCTCGACGATCGGCGAGGCCGGGCTATGGCGCAGCGCCAGGTAAAGCGGGGCGCTGAGCTGCGCTTCTTCGGCGATCGTGCGGTAGACAATGCCGTCGCCGCCCAGCCGCCGCATCGAGCCGGGCACGATTGACAACCCCAGCCCGGCGCCGACCAGGCTGAGGGTGGCCGGCAGGCGCGGCGCTTCCTGCACGATGCGCGGGCTGAAGCCGGCGCGGTGGCAGGCGGCCAGGATGGCGTCGTACAACCCCTGACCGGCGGGGCGGCGATAGAGAATAAACGCCTCGTGGGCCAGTTCGGCCAGCGGCAGCGGTTGCTGCGTTTCTTGCGCCAGCCGGTGGCCCAGCGGCAGGGCGACGATCATCGGCTCGCTGAGCACCGGCTCGACGCTCAGGCCGGGAATGCCGTTGGCCGGCGAGCGCACGAAGGCGGCGTCGAGGCGCTGTTCCAGCAACGCCTCCATCAGTTCGCCGCTGCCGGCTTCTTCCAACTGGGTGGTGATGCCCGGCAGGATATCGCGATAGCGGCGCAGCAGGTTGGGCACGAACGGATGCAGCGCGGCGGAGCTGGTGAAACCGATGGCGATATAGCCCTGCTCGCCGCGGGCGGCGCGCTGTACCGCTTCGCGCAGGCGTTCGGCGCGCGCCAGCAGGGCGCGGGCCTCTTCAAACAGCACGCCCCCCGCTTCGGTGACGCGCACGCCGCGCGGCAGGCGCTGCAACAAGGTTACGCCCAGTTCGTCTTCCAGCCCCTGCAGCAGGCGGGTCAGCGGCGGCTGTTGGATAAACAGCCGCTCGGCGGCGCGGGTGATGTTGCCTTCTTCCACCACGGTGACGAATGCCCGCAGGCGACGCAGTTCGATCATAGCCATACCTCAAAGGTATCTTTGGTTTTTCCGGAATGCATTAGACATCATGGCACGGCGGCGCGCATGATACCAGACATCAAAACAAGCGATGTGGAATGGCAATGTCATGTCAGATATCAATACGTTAAAACCGCACCCGGCAGCTGCGCCGGGTAATGCAGAGCTGTTTTTGGGCTTTCTGTGGCTGGGGCTGATCGGTTTCGGCGGCGTGCTGCCGATGGCGCGCAGCATGTTGGTGGAACGCCGGCGCTGGCTGAGCAGCGAACAGTTTACCGAGCTGCTCGGCCTGTGCCAGTTTTTGCCCGGCGGCAATGTGATCAACCTGTCGGTGGCGGTGGGCATGGAGTTTCGCGGGCTGCGCGGCGCGCTGTGCGCTTTGCTGGGCCTCATCAGCGCACCGACGGCGATCGTGGTGGGGCTGGGCGTGGTGTACGCCCGCTTCCAAAACGATCCGCATGTGCAGCATGTGTTCGCCGGGCTGGCCGCCGCCGCCGCCGGGCTGCTGCTATCGACCGGGATCAAGATGCTGCTGCCGCTGCTCGGTAAATGGCCGGCGCTGGCGATCGTCGCGCTGGCGCTGATCGCCATCGCCTGGCTGCGCCTGCCGCTGTTGCCGACCATGTTGGTGCTGGCGCCGCTGAGCATTCTGCTGATGTGGCGGTGGCCGTCATGAGCGGGGTGTTGATGGCGTTGGCGCTGATCTTCACCGAGCTTTCTTTATTGGCGTTCGGCGGCGGCATGACCATTCTGCCGGAAATGCAGCGGCAGGTGGTGGAGGTGCATCAGTGGATGAGCGCCCAGGAGTTCAGCGCGCTGTTCGCCATGGCGCAGGCCGCGCCGGGGCCGAATATGATGATCGTGCCGCTGGTCGGCTGGCACGTCGCCGGCTGGGCGGGGCTGCTGGTGTCTTCGATCGCCAAGTTCGGGCCGTCTTCTATCGTTACGCTATTGGTGATGGGCGCCTGGCGGCGCTTTAAGGATCGCCCGTGGCGCCGCATCGTGCAGGCCGGGCTGGTGCCGCTGACCGTGGGGTTGGTGGCGGCCAGCGGTATCTTGATCGCCGAGGCTTCCGCGCCCAGCTGGCGGCTGGCGGCAATCGTGGCGCTGGCGACGGGGTTGAGCATGAGCAAGCGCCTCCATCCGCTGTGGGTGCTGGCGGGCGGTGCGCTGCTCGGGTTGCTGTTCGCCTGAAGGGTTAGCGCGGGATCAGCACAAAGCGCGAAGGGCCGTTGCGGTCGATCAGCTCATAGCGCTTCGGCGCGGTCAGGGCCAGAAACGCCACCATGCTCCCTTCGGCATCGGTCAGCGTCATGCCGTCCGGCGTCGGCCGCCAGGCGACCGGCAGCGCGTGCAGCGCCAGCGGCTGCAGGCATTGGGTGGAGGCGCTGAAACGGAAAGCGTTGGTGTTGGCGACCGCTTCGTCGCTCAGCTGCACCTCGCAGACGGTTTTACCGTCGCCGATGGCGATGAGCTGCCAGTCGCCCTTCAGCGCGGCGGGTTCCAGCAACGGCAGTGAACTGCCCAGGGCACTGCTGCACAATATGCTCATAACGACTCCTGTCAGGCTGGCGCGGCGCAAGGCGCGCATAAGGAAATGGGTTGGCATCAGGTCACTCCTTTCGGCTGTCCGTTCACACTTTAGCACGTACCCATCTTGATGATGAGGGAAGGATTAGGTTTTTTAATCCTCGATTATTCTGACCTAATCGGCGATAAAGTGCGCAAAAAGACGAATAATTAACCCGTTAATGCGCTCATTTTTCTCATTAATATAGTGAGAATACAAATTGTTACGCGTATCTCCAACTCAATGCCCGGCGTGGTGAAGCCAGGCCGGGCGGGCTCGCGCCAGCGGGGTGAGTCACTATACTGGTCATTCCTAAGCCTTGGCTTAGATTAGAACGACTGATGAGTAGTCTTACAAAGCGAGTGGGTTCCTATTGTGTAAAAGGAGAATACAATGCGCAGTCGCCACAACGACATTTTGCAAGATGACGATGAGTTCACCAGCCTGAGCGCCACATCCCCCAACGATCATAACTATCAGTTTTACTATCACCAGCCCGGCAGCATTTATGACGGATTGGGTTACGGCGCGCTGTTCACGCTGGACAACGCTAACCTGTACAGCAATCAGCGCGGCGGGGCAGCCATCGACAACCTGGGTAAAATCCGCGATAACTTCAGCTTCGATCGCGCCGCCGATCAGCTGACGCGGCCGGGCCTGACGCACAACGGCGATCAGGTGTATCATCAGTCGGTGGCGCTGACCTACTCCTTCCTGACGCAGAGCGCGCTGAACCGCATCGGCCAGACCGGCGACGGCGACAAGGGGCTGCAGCCACTGACCCAGGCGGCGCAGGCTCAGGCGCTGAAATCGATGCAGGCGTGGGCCGACGTGGCGAACGTGACCTTTACCGAAGCGGCGTCTACCGATATCAACCACCGCGCGGACATCACCTTCGCGTACTTCACCCAGCGCGCCGACGGCAGCACCGCCGCCGGCAGCGGCCCGAATGCCATCAACGCGTACGCCTATTACCCGCCGAGCTCCAAACCGGGCAGCGATAACGCCTTTGCGGGCACGGTGTGGTTCAACAAAAACTTCGCCACCCATCAGGCGCCGGTTAGCGGTGACTTCAGCAGCCAGACCTTCACCCACGAGTTGGGGCATGCCCTGGGGCTGGCGCACCCGGGATCTTATGACGCGTCGCTGGGCAACCCGAGCTACCAGAACGATGCCGCCTATTATCAGGATTCGTTGCAATACTCGATCATGAGCTATTTCAACGCCGGTTATACCGGCGCCGATACCAAAGGGGTGTACGGCTATGGCCCGATGGTGGATGACATTGCCGCGATCCAAAAATTGTACGGCGCCAACATGAACACCCGCACCGGCGACACGGTGTACGGCTTCAACTCCAACACCGGGCGCGATTTCCTGACCGCCACGGCGGACAACGGCAAACCGGTCAACTTCGCGGTGTGGGACGCCGGCGGCAACGACACGCTGGACTTCTCCGGCTACAGCCAGCAGCAGATGATCAACCTGAACGACGGTGCGTTCTCCAGCGTCGGCGGCGGCACGCAGAACGTCGCCATCGCGCGCGGGGCGATCATCGAGAACGCCATAGGCGGCAGCGGGCGCGATGTGATCATCGGCAACGATCAGGACAACCTGCTGGCGGGCAACGCCGGCTCCGATATCCTGTACGGCGGCCTGGGAGCGGATCATCTGTGGGGCGGCAAAGACGCCAATAACTTCACCGACTATTTCGTCTATCTCAACGCCAAAGAGTCCACGGTGGCGGCGTTCGACGTGATTGAAGACTTCGAGCACGGCATCGACAAGATCGATCTCTCCGGCCTGCGCTTCAACAACAGCCTGAGCGAGCTGCGCTTTATCGACAGCGGCAGCGCCTTCAGCGGCCAGAAAGGCGAGATCCAGCTCAACTTCGACGCCTTCAACGGCACCACCGATCTGTTGATGAACACCCAGAGCAACAGCTATGCCGCCGACTTCAAGATCCACGTGGTCGGGCAGGTGGAGCAGAGCGATATTTTGTTTGCCTGAGGTGAGGAAGGGGAAGAGAAAAGGGCCGACCGGCCCTTTTTTTACGACTGGGCCGCCGCGGCGCTTTCCGCCACGAAAGAGCCGGTTTTCACCGCGCCGGCACGGCGGTAGTGAGCCACAATGACGCCGCCGGGCGAGACCACCGAGTGGGCCAGCGTGAAGGCCGCCGGCGCCGCGTTGTCATCGAACAGCCGCTTGCCGCCGCCGAGCAGCACCGGGTAGGTGAGCAAGCGCAGTTCATCCACCAGATCGTTGGCCAGCAGCTGTTGCATCAGCGTGCTGCTGCCCTGCACCAGCAGCACCGGCCCCTGGGTGCGCTTCAGCTCGCGCAGCCGGGCGAGGATGTCTTGCCCCAGCCACTGGCTGTTCTCCCACGTCAGCGTCTCGCCGTGGTGGGTGGCGACGTACTTGGCCGCCTGATTGAACACGCGGGCGATGTCGGCGGAAAACGGGTCGGCCTCGTCGGTGATATGCGGCCAGTAGCCGGCGAAGATATCGTAGGTGCGCCGCCCGAGCAGCAGATCGAAAGGCGCAGAGAAAAGATCGCTCATCGTTTCCGCGACGGCGTCATCCCAATAGGGCGCGGTCCAGCCGCCGAAGCGAAAACCGCCGCTGCGGTCTTCGTCCTGCCCGCCGGGCGCCTGCATCACGCCGTCGAGGCTGACGAACGCACTGGCAATAATCTGTCGCATGGCTGTCTCCTGCAATTGAGTGCCAGTTGAAAGTTTAGCCGCCGTGCGGCGGCCGCGCCAACCGGCCGCTCAGGGTTGCAGCGCCTTGAGCAACGCCTGATGGAAGCGCGCCGGCTCCTCCATTTGCGGCGCATGGCCCAGCCCGGCGAACTCGATCAGCGTGGCGTGCGGGATCAGTTTCGCCGCCTGCTTGCCCAGCACCGCGTAATGCCCGATTTTGGCCTTGACTGCCGGCGGGGCGATATCGCTGCCGATGGCGGTGGTGTCGGCGGTGCCGATCATCAGCGTGGTGGGCGTCTGCAGATCCTTGAACTCGTAATACACCGGCTGAGTGAAGATCATGTCGTAGATCAGCGCCGAGTTCCACGCCACCAGGCGGTGGCCCGGCCCGTTGTTCAGCCCGGCCAGCATATCCACCCAGCGATCGTACTCCGGCTTCCAGCGGCCGCCGTAGTAGGTGTGCTGCTCATAATTGCGGATGCCCTCGGCGGTGGTGTTCAGCTCGCGCGCGAACCATTGATCGATGCTGCGCCACGGCACGCCTTTCGCCTTCCAGTCCTCGAGGCCGATCGGGTTGACCATCACCAGCCGTTCCACCGCCTGCGGATACATCAGGCTGTAGCGCGTGGCCAGCATGCCGCCGGTGGAGTGGCCGATGACGATGGCCTTGCTGATGTTCAGGTTCTGCAGCAGGCCGTGGGTATTTTGCGCCAGCTGCTGGAAGCTGTACTGGTAATGCGCCGGCTTGCTGGAGGAGCAAAAACCGATTTGGTCCGGCGCTATGACGCGGTAGCCGGCCTTGCTCAGCGCCTTGATGGTGTCCTGCCAGGTGGCGGCGCAGAAGTTTTTACCGTGCAGCAACAGCGCGGTGTGGCCGTTGGCGGCGCCTTCCGGCGGCACGTCCATATAGCCCATCTTTAACGGCTGCCCCTGCGAGGTGAAGCTGAACTGCTGCAACGGGTAGGGGTAGTGAAAGCCCTGCAGTTCCGGGCCGAACGTCGGCGTTTCGGCGGCGCCGGCGTTGAACGCGGCCAGCGCGGCGCACAGCAGCGCGCTACGGGTGAATCTCAGCATCCTGATCTCCTGAAAAACGGACGAGAGCCGAGTATAGCCACAATCAAGGCGTTGGCGCGCCAGTGGTTTCAGATAATTCTGTAATATGACGGTTTGATTCCCGGCCAGATTCCGGCAACGCTCTTTTGCACAGTGAACGCGGTCACGCCGTGCAACATTGGCGACGCCTGATGGTTTTATTTCAAGGCTAAGTTATGCGATGCTTAAGCATTATTTATGCAAAAGGATCCTCGCATGTCCGCTTTATCCCGCTGCGCTTTCAGCGAAGGCAGCGTCGCTTTGCCGGAAGGCTATGCCGATCGCACGGTCAACGTCCTGTTGGCCGGCGATGATGTTTCCCCCTCAGTCAATATTTCCCGCGATGCGCTGCAGCCGGCGGAGAACCTGGAAGGCTACGTCACCCGCCAGCTCGATGCGCTGGCGCAGGGGCTGAAAGGCTGGGCGTTCAAAAGCCGCGAGCCGGCAACGTTGGGCGATGGGCTGGCCGCCGGTGAGTGGGTGCGCGCCAGCTACCTGCGCGACGGCAAACGCATCTGGCAGAACCAGGCGGTGTTCGCGCTGGCGGAGGGGCGGGTGCTGGTATTCACTCTGGCGATGGCGCGCAAGCTGACGCCGCAAGACGACGCGCTGCTGCAGCAGGTGCTGAGCAGTTACCGGGCGGCCTAACGATGAACTCTTTGCGTAAAAGGACCTTACGATGACCGAAGCGGCTCGCGTCGGCGATATCATCGGGCATTCCCATGCCCTGGCCGGCATGATTGCCGGCACCCTTGTCGGCGGCCTGATCGCCGCCGCAGGCGCGGTGGCGGCGGGCGCGCTGTTCGTCGCCGGCCTGGCGGCTTCCTGTATCGGCGTCGGCGTGCTGCTTATCGGCGCCAGCCTGGCGGTGGGGTATCTCACCGGAGAGGCGGCCACCGCGGCGCGCGACGGCATTGCCGACGCCGGTGCCGGTAGCCTGACCCCCAAAGGCAATATCGTCACCGGCTCCCCCAACGTCTTCATCAATGGCAAACCCGCCGCGCTCGCCACCAACAGCCAGGTGGCCTGCAGCGACGACGGCCCGAGCATGCAGATGGCGCAGGGCTCCGACAAGGTCAGCATCAACGGCCAGCCCGCCTCGCGCGTGGGGGACAAAACCAACTGCGACGCGCAGGTGATGGAAGGCTCGCCCAACGTGTTTATCGGCGGCGGCACCGTCACCACCTTGCCGATCAAGCCCGAAGTGCCGGATTGGCTGTACAAGGTCTCTGACCTGACGCTGCTGTTCGCCGGCCTGGTGGGCGGCGTGGGCGGCGCCGCCGGCAAGCTGGGGGCATTGGGCAAACTGTTGGGCAAGCTGCCCGGCATCAACAAACTGGCGCGCATCGCCTGCCGCGCCGGCACCCTGATGACCGCCACCGCCGCGGTCGGCATTATCGCCCGGCCGGTGGATATCGTCAGCGGCCAGAAATTCCTCGACGGCGAAGACGATCTCGATTTCGTGCTGCCTTCGCGCCTGCCGGTCGCCTGGCAGCGCTATTGGCGCAGCGGCAACCCCGGCGACGGCGTGCTGGGCCGCGGCTGGAACCTGTTCTGGGAGAGCAGCCTGCAGCCGTATCAGGACGGCCTGGTGTGGCGTGCGCCTTCCGGCGACTTCGTCGCTTTCCCTATGGTGCCGCGCGGCCATAAAACCTACTGCGAAGCCGAAAAATGCTGGCTGATGCACAACGACGACGGCAGCTGGCAGCTGTTTGACGTCGGCGAACAGATTTTCCACTACCCGCCGCTGGCGGGCGACCAGCCGAGCCGGCTCAGCATGATCACCGACGCCATCGGCAACGCCACCTCGCTGTTCTACGACGATGAGGGGCTGCTGAGCGAACTGGTGGACAGCGCCGGGCAGCGCCTGATGTGCCGCTATGCGCAGGGCCGCCTGCGCAAAGTGGCGCTGCAAACCGCCGAAGGCGAACGGACGCTGGCGCGCTACGGTTACGATGAGCAGGGCCAGCTGACGACGGTGAGCAACCGCGCCGGTGAGGTGACGCGGCGCTTTGGCTGGCGCGACGGCCTGATGATCAGCCACCAGGACGCCGCCGGGCTGCTGAACGAATACCAATGGCAAGAGATCGACGGCGTGCCGCGCGTGACGGCCTACCGCAACAGCGCCGGGGAATCCCTTGAGTTCGGTTACGACTTCGCCGGCGGGCGCCGCAGCGCGGTGCGCGGCGACGGCAAACGGGCGGAGTGGCGGCTGGATGACGACGACAACGTGGCGCAGTACACCGATTTCGACCAGCGCCGCTACGGTTTCATCTACCAACGCGGCGAGCTGTGCAGCGTGCTGCTGCCCGGCGGCGCGCAGCGCCAGAGCGAATGGGATCCCTACGGCCGCCTGCTGTCGGAGACCGATCCGCTCGGCCGCGTGACGCGCTATCAATATTCGCGCAACAGCGGCCGGCTGTTCGCCGTCGCCTACCCGGACGGCAGCAGTGAGGCGCAGCATTGGGACACGCTGGGGCGCCCGACGCGCTATGTCGATGCGCTGGGCAATGCCACGCTGTACCGTTATCCGGATGACGAAGAGAGCCTGCCAGCCAGCGTGATCGACGCGCTGGGCGGGGAAGTGAAGCTGGAGTGGGACGCCCGCGGCCAGCTGACGCGCTACACCGACTGTTCCGGCAGCGTGACGGCTTATACCTACGATGCGCTGGGGCAACTGACGGCGCAGACCGATGCCGAAGGCCATCAGACGCGCTACTTGTGGGATAACGGCGGCCGCCTGCATACCCTGATCCACCCGGACGGCGGCGAAGAGCGCTTTAACTGGAATGCGCACGGCCAGCTGGCCGAGCATCAGGACGCGTTGGGCAGCCTGACCCGCTGGCAGTACAACGCCCTGGGGCTGCCGGTCAGCATCACCGATCGCATCAACCGCACCCGGCGCTATCACTACAGCCCGCAGGGCTGGCTGACGCGGCTGGAGAACGGCAACGGCGGCGAATACCGCTTCAGCTACGATGCGGTGGGCCGCGTGCTGACCGAAGAGCGCCCGGACGACACCCGCCACGATTATCGCTACGGCGCGGCCGGGCTGCTGGAGGAGCACCGCGAGGTCGGCCTGCCGGGCAGCGCAGGTGAGCTGACGCAGCGCGAACAGCGCTTCCGCTTCGACGAGGCGGGGCAGCTGGTCTGGCGCGGCAACGCCAGCGCGGAATGGCATTACCGCTTCGACGCCATGGGGCGGCTGCGCGAGCTGAACCGCCTGCCGACGGCGAGCGGCGCGGCGCTGGGCATCGAGCCGGACAGCGTGCAGATGCGCTATGACGCCGCCGGGCGGCTGCTCGGCGAACAGGGCGTGAACGGCGAGCTGCAATACCAGTGGGATGCGCTGGCCAACCTGCAGGCGCTGACGCTGCCGCAGGGCGATCGCCTGCAGTGGCTGTATTACGGCTCCGGCCACGCCAGCGCCATCAAATTCAACCAGCAGGTGGTGAGCGAGTTCACCCGCGATCGCCTGCACCGGGAAACCGGCCGCAGCCAGGGCGCGCTGCAGCAGCAGCGGCGTTACGACGCCATGGGCCGCCGCAGCTGGCAGAGCAGCGCCTTCGGCCACGACAAACTGACCCGGCCGGAAGACGGCGTGCTGTGGCGCGCTTATCGCTACACCGGCCGCGGCGAGCTGGCCGGGGTGAGCGACGCGCTGCGCGGCGAAGTGCACTATGGTTACGACGCCGAAGGCCGCCTGCTGCAACACCGCGAACCCAATCAGGGCAAACCGGGCGCGCGGCTGGTGTACGATCTGGCGGATAACCTGCTGGGCGAACGCAGCCCGCAGAGCGACATCGACGCGCACCTGCCGCTGGCGCCGATCGCCGATAACCGCCTGACGCACTGGCAAAAACTGTTTTACCGTTACGACGCCTGGGGCAACCTGATCAGCCGGCGCAATGGCCTGTACGAACAGCACTACCGCTACGACGCCGACAACCGACTGGCGCAGGCGCACGGTCGCGGCCCGCAGGGCGAATTCGAGGCGCAGTATCATTACGATGCGCTGGGCCGCCGCAGCCGCAAGGTGGTGCGCTACAAGGGCAAAACCGAACAGACGACCCGTTTCCTGTGGCAGGGCTATCGGTTGCTGCAGGAGCAGCGCGACGACGGCAGCCGCCGCAGCTGGAGCTACGATCCGGCCAGCCCGTGGAGCCCGCTGGCGGCGCTGGAGCAGGCGGGCGACAGCCGCTCGGCGGATATTTACTGGTATCACACCGATCTGAACAGCGCGCCGCTGGAGGTGACCGACGCGGCGGGCAACCTGTGCTGGTCTGGGCAATACGACACCTTCGGCAAGCTGCAGGGCCAGACGGTGGCCGGCGCGGCGAAGCGGCAGGGCGCGCAATACCAGCAGCCGCTGCGCTACGCCGGGCAATATCAGGACGACGAAAGCGGCCTGCACTACAACCTGTTCCGCTACTACGAACCCGAGGTGGGGCGTTTCACCACGCAGGATCCGATAGGGTTGGAAGGCGGGTTGAACCTGTATCAGTATGCGCCGAACCCGCTGATGTGGGTGGATCCGTTGGGGTTGAAATGTAGCCATTCTGCTAAAAATCCTAAGCAGGCACATGCGGTCATTAAAGATAAATGGGGGCACGCAATGTCTAAAAGAGATATGCGTGAGCTACAAAACACAGTTGATAGAATTAAATTAAACAAACCTCATTATTCAAATGATGGAACAACATTTAGCAATACGCACTCTATTGGTAACTCTAATAGCCAGCGTCTTAACACTGGTAGTGGACCATATAAAGAATGGACTGTTAAGACACCAGATGTAGGTGGGAATGGAGCGAGGCGTGTGGTAGTTGATACGAAGACAGGTAAAGCTTATTATACTCATGATCATTATGATTCGTTTATAGAGATCGATCTTGGAGGGTGGAAATAATGGAAATAGGGCGGAAAGTCAAAATAGATTTTGCCAAGATAAAAACGCTGGATGATTTTTATACTGAGTTATCTGGTTTATTTGGGTTTCCTGATTTTTTTGGTAGGAATATCAATGCATTAATTGATTGTTTTTTCAGCTTGCGCTATCCACAAGATGAAATGACGAAGATTCATGTAGCAGCTTCTGAGTATTTATTAATGGAGCTTCATCATTTCTCTTTAGCATCAGCGGAAATAAAGGAAACATTAATATTCACTATTGAAAATGTAAGCTTAAAATGCAAAGAAAAAGGCCAGGAGCCTTCGATTGTTTTATTGTTGAGGTAGCTTGATATAGTCGAAAAGGCTTCACGGCTTCTCGAGTATTACTTAGCGATTAAACGCTAGATATATCTAGATAAAGTGGATTTCATAGGGATGATGAAGCCAGAACGTTCATAGGAATCCTTTATTTGATTAATTAAATTGTGAAAAAATAATGCCCTGCTCTTTAAAAAATATATGAAATTAAATATTCCAAGTATTTATTGTAGAGCAGGCAGTCTGCTGTAACACCGCGAACCCAATCAGGGCAAACCGGGCGCGCGGCTGGTGTACGATCTGGCGGATAACCTGCTGGGCGAACGCAGCCCGCAGAGCGACATCGACGCGCACCTGCCGCTGGCGCCGATCGCCGACAACCGCCTGACGCACTGGCAAAAACTGTTTTACCGTTACGACGCCTGGGGCAACCTGATCAGCCGGCGCAACGGCCTGTACGAACAGCACTACCGCTACGACGCCGACAACCGGCTGGTGCGGGCGCACGGCCGCGGCCCGCAGGGCGAGTTCGAGGCGCAGTATCATTACGACGCGCTGGGCCGCCGCAGCCGCAAGGTGGTGCGTTACAAGGGCAAAATCGAACAGACGACCCGTTTCCTGTGGCAGGGTTACCGGTTGCTGCAGGAGCAGCGCGACGACGGCAGCCGCCGCAGCTGGAGCTACGATCCGGCCAGCCCGTGGAGCCCGCTGGCGGCGCTGGAGCAGGCGGGCGACAGCCGCTCGGCGGATATTTACTGGTATCACACCGATCTGAACAGCGCGCCGCTGGAAGTGACCGACGCGGCGGGCAACCTGTGCTGGTCCGGGCAATACGACACCTTCGGCAAGCTGCAGGGCCAGACGGTGGCCGGCGCGGCGCAGCGGCAGGGCGCGCAATACCAGCAGCCGCTGCGTTACGCCGGGCAATATCAGGACGACGAAAGCGGCCTGCACTACAACCTGTTCCGCTACTACGAACCCGAGGTGGGGCGTTTCACCACGCAGGATCCGATAGGGTTGGAAGGTGGGTTGAACCTTTATCAGTATGCGCCGAACCCGCTGATGTGGGTGGATCCGTTGGGGTTGAGTAGTAAGCCTTGCAAGACTGAAGAAACAACCCGTGTTCGCCATTACACCAATCGTAAAGGCTCAAATGCAATTGAAGAAAGTGGCGTAATAAAAGCTCAGGATAATGGTCGAGTTTATGTTGAGCCAGCAAATAAAAAACCAATGAGTCAAGTTCAGGCTGAAAATAAATATCAAATTAAACCAGGAAGAGGAAGGGATTATGTTGAGACCGATGTTCCCAACTCACAATTAGAGTGGATTACTAATCCTCGCTATCATACCCAAGAGCTTACTGTGAAGGGTGATGTGCCCTTAAAAAATCCAACGATCACAAAAAGGAAGTAAGATGTTAAAAGAAAATGAAACAATCAAACTAACAGGTGAAGAAGCTGTTAATATAATCAAGGAGGTTAATTATTTATTGATCTCACTTGGTAATATCGCACATTATTATTACAGCGAGCCAGTTATTAGTGACGATAAGCGGTTAGAGTATGAGAGCGAAACAACTAAATTTATAGACAAGAATAAAGTTACACATAGGCTTGCAGAAATTAGAAGGATATTATCCAGTAAGTTTGATAATAGTCTTGGTGATGATGATATGGATGATATAGAGAGAGCTACAGAGGATACCCCTTATTGGGAGAAGCCGGGGGACTAGCCTCAAAGAAAATTAGGCACTACAGGAATAGCGTGGTGCCTCCTGCTAAACAAACGAATTTAGAATTTAATTAAAGCGTGAAAAGGCAATGTTTGGTTCTTTAAAAATCATATAGAATCAAAAGGTTAAGATTGTATGGCAGGCCGCCTGCTGCAACACCGCGAGCCCAATCAGGGCAAACCGGGCGCGCGGCTGGTGTACGATCTGGCGGATAACCTGCTGGGCGAACGCAGCCCGCAGAACGACATCGACGCGCACCTGCCGCTGGCGCCGATCGCCGACAACCGCCTGACGCACTGGCAAAAACTGTTTTACCGTTACGACGCCTGGGGCAACCTGATCAGCCGGCGCAACGGCCTGTATGAACAGCACTACCGCTACGACGCCAATCGGCTGGTGCAGGCGAACGGCCGCGGCCCGCAGGGCGAGTTCGAGGCGCAGTACCATTACGATGCGCTGGGCCGCCGCAGCCGCAAAACGGTGCGCTACAAAGGCAAAACCGAACAGACGACCCGTTTCCTGTGGCAGGGCTACCGGTTGCTGCAGGAGCAGCGCGACGACGGCAGCCGCCGCAGCTGGAGCTACGATCCGGCCAGCCCGTGGAGCCCGCTGGCGGCGCTGGAGCAGGCGGGCGACAGCCGCTCGGCAGATATTTACTGGTATCACACCGATCTGAACAGCGCGCCGCTGGAAGTGACCGACGCAGCGGGCAACCTGTGCTGGTCCGGGCAATACGACACCTTCGGCAAGCTGCAGGGCCAGACGGTGGCCGGCGCGGCGCAGCGGCAGGGCGCGCAATATCAGCAGCCGCTGCGCTACGCCGGGCAATATCAGGACGACGAAAGCGGCCTGCACTACAACCTGTTCCGCTACTACGAACCCGAGGTGGGGCGTTTTACCACGCAGGATCCGATAGGGCTGCGCGGCGGGTTGAACCTTTATCAGTATGCGCCGAACCCGCTGATGTGGGTGGATCCGCTGGGGTTGATGAGTTGCTCGACTGATGCAGCTAAGCTTGCCCGAAATCTGGGGCCACAACCTATGGGGGGAGGGAAATATGATGCGCACCATATTATAATGTCCAACTCTTCTGATGCCCGAATGGTTGCATTAAGAAAACGAATGGATGATCTCGATATTGATATTAATAATTCAAAGAATGGAGTTTGGCTTCCTAATACTAGGGCTGACCGTATAGAAGGTACTTTAACGACTGCCCACAAAGGTAATGGGATACATGGCAATGCATATAAACAATATGTTTATGATAAACTTATTAACAGTCAGACGGATAAAGAGTTCTTATCTTCTCTTAAGCAAATAAAAAGTGAGCTTGAGGGGGGTAAGGTATTTCCTCTTGCAAATGGTAGAATCCCTACTTTATAATGGTGATAAAATGAAAGAAGTAGCTGATGGTATAAGGGCTGATTTAGATGAAGTGCAGTCTCTTTTTTCGAATGAAGAGCTATTAGCTGAAAAAATATCTTCTATTAGCCATGCGGAATCAAAGGTTGTATCGTGGTCTAAAACTAATGCCTTTAGTATTATTCCATTTTACAATGAGTTAACCGGCTTTAAAACCGGAGAAATATTGAGTAAAGAGCCTAAGAACAAAAGTAATGCATATTGCTATTTTTCAAATGATGGCCTTGTAAATAAAATCGACAGCTATAACTCAAAAGGAGTTGTGGCGGATACATCTTACGTCATTAGAGATGGTGATGAGGTTCTTGAAATAAGACAGGATGTAAAGGGCAACTATTTAGCTATAAGTAGAGTTTTTTTAAACTCTCAAGGGCAGCCATCTAAAGCTTTTTTTGCAAATGATGATGGCAATTTATCTGGTTATCATTACTTTTATAAAGATGGCAGAATCGATAGTATATTGACAGTAAGTAATTACTCTCCTTTACCATATGTTATTTTATCATGTGTTTATGATGATGGTAAAATTAGTGAAATTTATTTTAATAACAATAAGGGAAAGGTTGTTATATATCCTCGCTAGGATATTAAGTTGATTCTTAATTGACAGGGCGACTTTAGTTATTTACATGCTTCCTGTGGCAGGGCTACCGGTTGCTGCAGGAGCAGCGCGACGACGGCAGCCGCCGCAGCTGGAGCTACGATCCGGCCAGCCCATGGAGCCCGCTGGCGGCGCTGGAGCAGGCGGGCGACAGCCGCTCGGCGGATATTTACTGGTATCACACCGATCTGAACAGCGCGCCGCTGGAAGTGACCGACGCGGCGGGCAACCTGTGCTGGTCCGGGCAATACGACACCTTCGGCAAGCTGCAGGGCCAGACGGTGGCCGGCGCGGCGAAGCGGCAGGGCGCGCAATACCAGCAGCCGCTGCGCTACGCCGGGCAATACCAGGACGACGAAAGCGGCCTGCACTACAACCTGTTCCGCTACTACGAACCCGAGGTGGGGCGTTTCACCACGCAGGATCCGATAGGGCTGCGCGGTGGGTTGAACCTGTATCAGTATGCGCCGAACCCGCTGATGTGGGTGGACCCGTATGGGTTGACTGAGGTTACTGTTGGTCGCTGGATGGGACCGGCAGAATATGAAAAAAAGGTTTCCACAGGTAAGGTTGTGCAAAGCACAACGGGAACTTCAACATGCTCAAAAAAATAAGTGATTGGATCTTATCCAATAGCCATTATGAAGTTAAGTACAATGCTAATGATTTTACAGATAGTCTGGTTGTTGATATAGATGACGATACGAAGATTGCGCGTTTTACGGTGTGGGATGATGCATCTTGTATGTTGGAGATCATTGATGTTGAAACCGGGAACTATATAATTAATGAACGAAGAGAATTATCAGACGAGGAAACTGTAATAGAAGGATTTAAAGAGTTTGTATCGTTGCTTAGAACTTAGTTATAAAGATTATTGATCTGATTTTGATTTACTAATTTTAAATGCTCGGCTTTATGCACTGATGGACTTTTAAATAACGATGCGGCGAGCCCGCTGGCGGCGTTGGAGCAGGCGGGTGACAGCCGCTTGGCGGATATTTACTGGTATCAAACCGATCTGAATAGCGCGCCGCTGGAGGTAACCAACGCGGCGAAGCGGCAGGGCGCGCAATACCAGAAGCCGCTGTGCTACGCCGGGCAATATCAGGACGACGAAAGCGGTCTGCACTACAGTTCCGCTACTACGGACCCGCGGATGTGGGTGGATCCGCTGGGATTGAGTAGCAGAAGAGACCAACTCCCAGGGGATAAAATGCTTCTGAAAAGTGCGGCATTGAAATTAACCGATATGACGACTAGCTTGTCTGGAATATACAGCGCAATGTCTTTCTTAGTTATCATTTAAGTAGAGAGTGAGCTAAAGATGAAGGTGCAAGCAATAAAGACTAAGTATGGGATCATTCAAGGGCGAGATGCCTTGATTATCTCTGAACATGAAGTGAGTCTTTCTCCTTTCACATTTAAAATTAAAGCGTTGCTTTCGTTATCGGCATGCGAGCCAGAGGTTTTGAATGAGGCTGATGTGAAAATAGAGTTCTTTTTTAGTGATATAGAAAGGATGTCTATCTATAAAGTCGATGACTATCCTTATGAGAAGTATTCAGAGTCAAGCTTTGACTTGCTGGAGGAATACAGTTCAGGAAAAGCAAGGGTTGCGTTAAGTACCTATGATCATGTTTTCGATGTTACAGGTAGTTTTAAAATATTGTATGAATAATAGCGGCATTTTGTGCCGCAGAAAAAGTTCGAAACGGTAGGAGGCATACTAAATACCCAATGTGCCGTTAATCAGGGTGCAGCACTGCCCGCCGATCCAGGGCTCACCGTCAATAAAGCGCACGCTCACGCGGCCATCTCGCTTCAGTTGGGTGCCCTGGCGCACCTGGTAACCCTGTGCGGTCTGGCCGCCGTCGGGGAAGCGGCTGGTTTGCAGCAAGCGCGCCAGGCAGGCGTTGGCGCTGCCGGTTACCGGATCTTCAATCAAAACACCGCATTCCACCATAAACGCGCGCATTTCGTAATCGACCGGTTCGGTTGCAGAGCTGACGCCATAGATCACCACGCCATCCACATCACACGCCGTTTGCAGCTGTTTAATCGTGGCCTGATCCGGCGTTACCGCCAGGCAGGACTGCGCGTCCGGCAGGCGCACCATCAGCCAGCGAATGCCCATCTCGGCAATCACCGGCAGGGGGATTGCTGCAATCACCGCGGGCCGTAAAGCGGCCGTCAACCGTTCGGTTTCTTCGGCCGCCATTGGGCGGAACTCTACTTCGGGCGCGGCGAACGCCAATGTGCCTTCCGGCAGGATATTGACCGCCACCAGGCCGACGCCGCATTCCTGCATCACCGTTCCAGGGCGTTTAGGCGTCAATCCGGCTTTCAGCAAGGCGTGGGCGGTGCCCAGCGTCGGGTGGCCGGCGAAGGGCAGCTCTTTTTCGGTGGTGAAAATGCGCACCTTATAATCCGCCGCCGGGTGCGTCGGTTTAAGCACAAAGGTGGTTTCCGACAGGTTGGTCCAACGGGCCAATGCCAGCATCTGCGCGTCGTTCAGCCCTTCGGCTTCCAGCACCACCGCCACGGGATTGCCCTGCAGTGGCGTGGCGGTGAAAACGTCCACCTGTTGGTAGGCACGGGGTGTCACATCATCACTTCTGAGCATTGGCCATCATCCGTTATCAACAAAACCTGATAATAACGATATTCGCCAATGGCTTCAAAGGGTTGAGTTTTGTTTTGAGATACCCGCCCGTCGCCACTTCAGCCCCGGCTTGGCGAACATCACCAGGTTGCCCAGCAAAATCAGGCACAGGCCCAGCACGGCGTTGAAGTGCCACTGGTAGCCTTCGTAAATCGTTGAGATGGTCAGCGCCACCAGTGGGAACAGCAGGGTGCTGTAGGCCGCCGCGCCGGCGCCGATGCGGCCGAGCAGGCTGAAGTAGGCGGCGAAGGCGATCACCGATCCGAAGATCGCCAAATACAACAGGGATCCGATATAGCGGCTGCTGTATTCCATCTGGAACGATGCGCCCTGCGCCAGGGCGATCAGCGCCATCAGCATCGCGCCGTAGGTCATGGCATAGGTATTGGTGGAAAAAATATCCAGCCCGCGGCGCTGATGGCGCGCGCTGATCATATTGCCCAGCGAGAAGCCGTAGGTGCCGAGCGCGCTCAGGCCGATGCCTTTAAGCAGCTCCGGCGCCATGCGGGTGGCGGCCAGATCTTGCCAGAACAGCGCCACGATGCCGGTCAACCCCAGCAGCGCCGCCGGCAGCAGATTGGGGCTGGGGCGCTGGCGGAAGAACAGCAGGCTGTTGAGGGCGTTGAACAGCACCGCCATCGAGAAGATCACCGATTCCAGCCCGCTGCTGATATAAGCCGCTGCGTGGTAAAAACAGAAGAAGTTGAAGCCGAACACGCAGCAGCCCTGCAGCACGCAGAACAGATGATCGCGCGGGGCGATGCGGCGCAGGCGGCGTGTTAACAACAGCACGGCGAACATCACCGCAGCGGAAATGGCGAAGCGGTAAGCGATCGAGACGGGAATGGCCACCGGGCCTTCCTGTTGCAGGGTGATCGCAATCCAGGTGGTGCCCCAAATCAGCACCACTGCGAGGTACAACAGCGCATTCATTCTATTTACTCCGAAAAAACCGATGGCGCAGTATCCGCTTTGGCGTGCGGCCGCGCTTGCAGCGCCTTGCGCCCAGTTGCATATTCTTGCGCTTTTTTTTGGTAAAAGCGCGAGGCGGCGGCTGGCATGCCGAGGCGCCACTCTTTACACTGTCAGAATGTCGAACAACGGGGCCGGCGATGTCCAACTATCAGGCGTTTGAAACACTGCGTGAGCACAAGGCGCGGCTGCACGGCAGCGTGCTGCTGGGCACCGGCGTGGAGCTGGCGGCCTGGTCCAACTGCAACGATCGCGTCACGCAGGAAAGCGCCGACCACCATACCCTGAGCCTGTACGTCGCCGACGGCTATGAGTGCTACCAGCAGGTGCCGGGCGGCTGGCGCAACGGCGGCGGGCCGGATCGCTTCTGCATCATGCCGCGCCAGTACGCTTCCACCTGGGATGTGCGCAGCGATCTGTCGTTTGTGCATCTGTACTGCACCGATGACCATCTGCGGCAGTTGGCGGAGCAAACCTGGGATCGCAGCCCGGCGGCGATCAACGTGGAGCAACGCAGCTTCGGCGAAGATCCGCAGATCACGCTGCTGTATCGTCAGTTTTTGCTCAACTGCGACTGGCGGGACAGCGCCAACCTGCTGGCGCTCAGCAGCGCCTCGAACCTGCTGATGTCGCACCTGATCCAGCGCTACAGCCAGCTGCAGTGGAAGCTGCCGGCGGCGCGCGGCGGCCTGGCTCCCGCGGTAGCCAGGCGGGTGCGGGAATATATCGCAAGCCACCTCGATCGGCCTTTGTTGTTGGCCGATCTGGCGGCGCAGGCCGGGTTGAGCGAATACCATTTTGCCCGCATGTTCAAACATTCGACCGGCCTGGCGCCGCACCAGTTTGTGATGCGCGCGCGGCTGCAGCGGGCGGAACAGCTGTTGCGCCACAGCCAACAGCCGATCACTGAGATCGCGCTGGCGTGCGGCTTCAGCTCCGCCAGCCATTTCAGCAACCGCTTCAAGGCGGCCTATGGATTTGCTCCGCTGCAGGTGCGGCAGGGGCGCTAACCGGAAGGGAGTGCAAGCATGGATCAACCATTTGCCGGGCTGGGCGTGTTGTTTGTCGCCGGATTCGGGCCGATCACGCGTGAGAGCGACGAGAGCAAGGCGTTTTATGTCGAGGCGCTGGGGTTGCCGCTCAAGCCGATGCCGGGCAACGAAACCTATCTGCTGGCCGAGCAGGGCGCGCTGGACGGGGTGAAGCACTTCGCCCTGTGGCCGCTGGCGCAGGCGGCGCAGTCCTGCTTTGGCGACGATCGCTGGCCGGCGGATCTCGCGGTGCCGCAGGCATGGATCGAGTTCGACGTGGCCGACATGGCGGCCGCCACCCAGGGACTGATCGATCGCGGTTATCGGCTGCTGGTCGCCAATCGTGAAGAGCCGTGGGGGCAAAGCGTTACCCGTTTGCTCAGCCCGGAAGGGTTGCTGGTTGGCGTCACCTATACGCCCTGGCTGCGTTAAACGCCACGCCGTTCGCCGCCGTTTCCCTGCGGCGGGCGGCTTAAGAATAAATACGCATTAGCTTAAAGCGATCTGCGCTATAGACCCATCAAATCCCCGAGTGGTTTCTCTTTCTGAAAGCAGTAATTCCGTTCATTGCGTAAAAACCAATGGCCAGAACGCGCTATTGCTATGCCATTTTACGGCGATTTTTCGCCCGCTTTTTTCGCCGCCAGGTGCCTGATAGGAATAGAGATTATTCTTATATTTCCGCCAACCGTTAAGAAATAATAATGATTCTCGTTTTCAACCACGGAAAGGAGAAGGAACGATGAAAACAGTGAAACGAACGGGCATCGCGCTGGCGATAGCCCTGACTTTCCCCCTGGCATTGCCTGCCGCTTTGGCGGCGCAAACCACCCTGACAAACAGTAAGGCGGCGACGATGACGGAAAAACACGGGCAGTTTATTGCGGTCGGTAAAGTGGTGCAGGTGACCTTCGGCGATTTCGCCTTCAAGCTGGATTTTACCGATGACAAGACCATGACCTTCACCGGTATCGGCGAAGCGTCGCAGGGCATCACCGATACCGTGCAGTACACCGCGGTGGAGATTCGGCCGAAGGTCTACATGGTCTATTGGCATGAACCGCAGTCCGGCGACAACGTGACGCATGTCGAGGACTTTGAGCGCGGCGAGGTGTACACCAACATCGCCGCCAGGGACGGCAGCTTCACCCATCTGAAAGGGCAGCTGAAAATCGTAGGTCACTCAGGAAACTAAGGAGCAGTTATGAAAAAGGCATTGATCACCTGTGCGATCGTCGGCGGTTTGCTGGCGAGTTACCCGGCGCTGTCAACGGATCAGACGGCGTCGCAAAAGTCGGCCGGCAAAGGCGGCTATCATCATGCCCAGCAAAAGCTGAAGGTGGTGGAGGATCTGTACGCGGGCTTCTTCAACCGCCACGACATCGGCGTGGCGCA
The DNA here is from genome assembly GCF_048684565.1 of Serratia sp. BNK-33-b. NCBI lineage: Bacteria > Pseudomonadati > Pseudomonadota > Gammaproteobacteria > Enterobacterales > Yersiniaceae > Serratia > Serratia sp. BNK-33-b. Next base: position 2,453,659 of record NZ_JBLQTZ010000001.1, on the reverse strand, counting down.
GAGGCTGATTGTGGAAAACTACAAGCAGCATAACCCGTTCGTCGGCGACGGCATCAAGCCGTTCCTCGATTTCTTCAGCCAGACCTTCAAAGACAATCCGCAATACAGCGCCAAAATATACCGCAGCGCGGTCAACGGCGATCTGGTCTACGTTCACGTCAAATACCAAAATAACCCGCAGGATCGCGGCACCGCCAGCGTGGATATTTATCGGGTGAACGATCAGGGGAAAATCACCGAGCATTGGGACGTCAATCAGGATGTGCCGGAGAAATCGGCTAACGACAATACCATGTTCTGAGCCACAAGGGCCGCTGCGGCGGCCCTCAACGCGCCCGCAACACTTTATTTACTTACATAAATATTAAATGACCGCCGCGTCGAGTAGGCTACGGCCGCCTTTGGCAGTGGTGGTACGGTTGATGGGCGTCATTGTCCCGCCACTGCTTGAGGCGTTTCCCCACATTTCCCGTTATCCCGCGCGTTGATTTTCCACTTTTTTGAACTGATGGCGCAGCTGCAGCGCATTGCAAAGCACCAACACCGCCGTCACGGCGAACACCCAGCGGAACCCCATCATCGCCGAAATGCCCGATCCCAGCAGCGGGCCAACCACGTTGCCCAGGTACATAAAGGATTGGTTATAGCCGAAGATGCGCCCGGTCACCTGATCGGAGGAATACTTCAGCAGCAGCGCCTGCACCGCCGGCATCAGCGCGCCGTCGGCGAACCCCAGCAGGAAGCGCAGAATGCCCAGTTGTAATGGCGTATTCACCCAGGCCATCACGGCGAACAGGGCGGTGGTGAACAGCAGCGCGGCGATCAGGATGCGCGCGGTGCCGATGCGATCGCCGAGCCGCCCGAGGCGCGGCGCGGAGATCAGCGCCGCAATGCCGGGCACGGCGGCGATCATCCCGCTGACAAAGGCAATATTGCTGACATCGCCCGACAGCTCGCGGATGAACAGCGTCAGGATCGGGCTGATGGACGAGTTGGCCAACTGGATCATTAAGGTACAAACGAACAGGGTGACGATCAGCGTCGGATAAGGCAGTGAACGGAACACCGCCTTGCCGCTCAGCTGATCCGCTTTTTTCACCGTAATGCGCCGTTCTTTAATCAGGAACAGCGTCACCAGGAAGCTGACGAACATCAGCCCGGCGGTGACGAAAAACACCACCCGCAGCCCCAGATGGTCGGCCATCAACCCGCCCAGCAGCGGCCCGGCGATCACGCCGGAGATCTGCCCGGTAGAGAGCGTGCCCAGCGCCCAGCCGCTTTTATCGCGTGGCGCCTGCGAGGCGACCAGCGCCATGGCGTTGGGAATATAGCCGGACGTCAGCCCCATCAGGGCGCGCAGCGCGAACAGCTGCCAGACGTTGGTGGCCAGCCCCTGCAGGGCGATGACGATCGCCATACCCAGCGAAGCGCGCAGCAGCATCAGCTTGCGGCCTTTGCGGTCGGCGAGGCTGCCCCACAGCGGCGACACCACCGCCGAGACCAAAAAGGTGCCGCTGAACACCAGCCCGGACCACAGGCTGAGGGACTGATGATCGCTGACGCCGAGCTGTTCGACGTACAGCGGCAGAAAAGGGAGGATTTGGCTCATCGCCAGCCCGGTGAAGAAACACCCGAGCCAGACCGAGATCAGATTGACTTTCCACGCTTCCATCGACTTGTCGTACCACTTTGAATTTGGAGGGATTTGTTAAGCAAGATAATAATAACACCGCGAACTGGCCGGCGCGGGGGAAATGCGTGAGCAAACGTAACCCTGCCGATGCAGTGTCTTTTTTGCTATATATCAATAGCTATATTATCATAGGTAATTAGGTTAAGCCAGAGCGACGCGGTAGCCAGGCAGGGCACTGCGCGATCCGGTGGTGTGAAAGCAGGGATAAACTGAACGCTAGATTGATGCCAATGAAAAAAGATCACCCTGAAGACGTGACGCTGCTGCGCACGCAGTTAATGTCGCTGGTGCGCCGTTTGCGGCGCGAGTCGCGCAGCGACGAAAAATCCTGGGCCCAGTTGATGCTGTTGGGGGCTATCGATCGCCACGGCGGCGAGGCGACGCCGTCGCTGCTGGCGGAATCGGAGCGCATGCGCTCCTCTAACCTGGCGGCCGCCTTGCGTGAGCTGGAGGGTGATGGGCTGCTGGTGCGCACGCCGGATGCCGAAGACAAACGCCGGGTACGGGTGCGCCTGACGCCCGCCGGGCTGGGCCTGCTGCAGCAAAGCCGCAGCCGACGCGAGGCGTGGCTGCTGGCGGCGATGGAAAGTTGTTTAACGGAGCGGGAGCAGGCGCTGTTGATAGAGGCGGGGGCGTTGATGGCGCGACTGGCGGCGGCGCCAACGGACGAGGAATAATCGGCGGGGCGGCAGATGCGCCGCCCGTGCAGCGAGGTTACGGCATCGGCCAATCGGCCGGCATGGTGCTGACCACGTCCACGTAGCGATCCCAGGCCGATGACCAGAATTGGGTGAAGGCTTCCAGGGTGAGGTGGATGCCCATCAGGCCCATCACGAACCAGCAGGCGGTAAACAGGCCCAGGCTGCTGAACATGAACGCCATGCCGTTGCGGCTGGTTTTACGGCAAACGACGTTTAACTGGCTGGCGAAGAACATCATCACGGCGCTCAGCAACTCCCAGCGCATCATGACTAAACCGGTGGCAATGGTACTCATCGAACTCGATCCTATGTAACAAAAAGCCGCATCCGGCAGGGCGCCGACAGGGAAATGCGGGGGAATAACGGGAATAATGTGATTTAGATCACATTGTAGCATTGAGGCGAACGGCGGCTCAATGGGGATCGCGGTGAAAAAATCGCCGCCGGTAACATTCCAATATGCTGAAACAGTTATGCCATTTCATTAGCAACCTTTTCATGGGGCGGCGCGCCCGATAACGCTATGCTTGCCGGCTTTTCAGTTCCCTGATTTTGCGGGGAAATGTGACGCAAAAGGTACCGGCACCGCATGGCCCTGTTAAAAGAAAAAATTCGCGATCATTCCGCGGAAGAGAGGCTGTTCATCCGCCGGGCGGGCGTGGCGCTGGCGCTGGTGGTGGCCTGTTTCGGCGTGCTGATCGCCAATCTCTACCGGCTGCAAATCCGCCAGCATGGTTTTTACCAGACGCGCTCCAACCAGAACGACATCAAGATGCTGCCGCTCGCTCCCAGCCGCGGGTTAATCTTCGATCGCAACGGCACTCCGCTGGTGCGAAACGTGACACTGTATCGTATCGAGATCACGCCCAGCAAAATCACCGACATGGCGGCGCTGCTGCAGGCGCTGACGCCGATCGTCGATCTGACGCCGGAAGACATCAGCGCGTTTCGCGACGATATGCACCACAACAGCCGCTACAAGCCGGTGACGCTAAAAACCGGGCTGAGCGACACCGAGGTGGCACGTTTTGCCGTCAATCAATACCGTTTCGACGGGGTAACAATCGATACCTATCAACAGCGTGAATATCCTTACGGCGCTCAGCTGGCGCACGTGCTGGGCTATGTGTCGAAGATCAACGACAGCGATCTCAAGCGCCTGGACAAGGCCGGCCTGAGCGAAAACTACGCCGCCGACCGCAACATCGGCAAACAGGGCATCGAAGCCTATTACGAGTCAGAGCTGCACGGCACCACCGGCTATCAGGAGGTGGAAGTGGATAACCACGGGCGGGTGATCCGGCTGCTGAAGGAACAGCCGCCGCAGGCCGGCAAAAACATTTACCTGACGCTGGATCTGCCGCTGCAGCAGTACATTGAATCGGTGCTAAAGGGGCAACGCGCCGCGGTGGTGGTGGAAGATCCGCGCGACGGCGGCATTCTGGCGATGGTCTCCAGCCCCAGTTACGATCCCAATCCCTTCGTCAAAGGCATCGGCTATCAGGCCTATAAAACGTTGTTGAGCAATCCGGAGCTGCCGCTCATCAACCGCGTTACCCAAGGGTTGTACCCGCCGGCTTCCACGGTGAAGCCCTATATGGCCGTTTCGGCGCTGTTCGCCGGGGTGATCACGCCCACCACCACCTTTTTCGGCGCGCCGACCTGGACGCTGCCCGGCACCGAGCGCCGTTACCGCGACTGGCTGAAAACCGGCCACGGCATGCTCAATGTCACCAAAGCGATTGAGGAGTCCGCCGATACCTTCTTTTATCAGGTGGCGTATGAGATGGGCATCGATCGCATTCACCATTGGCTGAGCCAATTCGGCTACGGTCAGTCGACCGGCATCGATCTGAACGAAGAGTACCGCGGCGTGCTGCCAAGCCGCGACTGGAAACTGAAGGTGCACAAAAAGGGCTGGTATCAGGGGGATACGGTCTCGGTGGGCATCGGCCAGGGGTATTGGGTGGCGACGCCGATCCAGATGGTGAAAGCGTTGACCACGCTGCTCAACAACGGCAAGGTGAAAACGCCGCACCTGCTGTATTCGCTGCAGCAGGGCAACCGGGTGACGCGCTACCAGCCGCCGGCGCAAGCGGCGCAGATCGGCGATCCCAACTCGCCTTACTGGGGCATCGTGCGCAACGGCATGTACGGCATGGCCAACTTGCCGAACGGCACCGGTTACAAGCTGTTCCATACCGCGCCGTATCAGATCGCCGCCAAATCCGGCACCTCGCAAGTGTTCAGCCTGAAGCAAAACCAGACTTACAACGCCAAAATGATCCCGGTGCGGCTGCGCGATCACATCTTTTATACGCTGTTTGCGCCCTACAAAAATCCCCGGGTGGCGATGGCGCTGATCCTGGAAAACGGCGGCGGCGATGGCGTGGTGGCGGGGCCGACCGCGCGCGCGATCCTCGACCACATTTTTGACCCGGCCAACGCGCCACAGCCCGGCGATACGCTGCAAAGTAAACCGCAGTTAAACGACAGCGCGGATGTGCAACGGTGATGCGGTTTGTTTTTACTTTCTTACAAACTGCAATCTCCTGACCATTTCCGGCAAGGTAGACTGAAATAACACCATAAACTGAATAAAAACGCAGGGTTAACACAACAGTGGCGCCATCGACCAAAAAGAGCGGTAAAACCTATTCCACAGTTCGTTTCGGCTGGATTTGCGCCGGCATGCTGGTCTGTTTTTTTCTGTTGGCGTTCAGGGTCGGCTACCTGCAACTGCTGGAACACCAGCAGTTGGCCAATCAGGCTGACCAGCGTTCGATCCGCACCCAGGTGGTGCCGACCAACCGCGCCATGATCACCGATCGCAACGATGAGGCGCTGGCGGTCAGCGTGTCGTCCAAAGACATCGTGCTGGATCCGAAGCATATTCTCGATACCCAGACCGATACCGGCAACGAACGCTGGCAGAGCATGGCCAACGTGCTGAAGATCCCGCTGGCGGACATCCAGCATCTGATCCAGAGCAACGCGCACAAACGTTTTGTCTACCTGGCGCGCAAGGTGGAGGACGACAACGCCGCCTACATCAGCAAACTGCACCTGACCGGCGTCAGCGCCGAGCAGGATTTCAGCCGCTTTTATCCGATGGGCCAGGATGCCGCCGGGCTGATCGGCATCGTCGGCCAGGACAATCAGGGGCTGGAGGGCATCGAGCTGGGGTTCAACCCGCTGTTGCAGGGAAAAAACGGCCTGCGGGTCTATCAGAAGGATGGCAGCGGCGCGGTGATCGGCGTGCTCAAAAGCGTGGATCCGGTGCCGCCGCCGAACGTGACGCTCAGCATCGACAAATTTATCCAGTACGTGCTCTATGCGCAGATCCGCGACGGCGTGGTGGCTAACCAGGCCGACTCAGGCTGCGCGGTGCTGGTCAAGATCGACACCGGCGAAATCCTCGGCATGGCCAGCTATCCATCGTTCAACCCGAACAACTATGGCAGCACGCCGGCGAAAGATATCCGCAACGTGTGCAGCAGCGACAGCTTCGAACCGGGTTCGACGGTGAAACCGGTGGTGGTGATGGTGGGGTTGGAACATAAGCTGATCCGGCCGGATACCGTGTTGGACACCACGCCGTATCGGGTGAACGGTCACCTGATCAAAGACGTCGGCCACTGGTCGAAACTGACCATCACCGGCGTGCTGCAAAAATCGAGCGACATCGCGGTATCGCATATCGCGCTGGCGCTGCCGGCCACGGTGCTGCCGGCGGTCTACCGCAGCTTTGGCCTGGGGCGGCCGACCGAGCTCGGCATCGGCAACGAGAGCAGCGGCTATCTGCCGCAGCACCGTGAACGCTGGGCCGATATCGAACGCGCTACCTTCTCCTTCGGCTATGGGCTGCGCGTGACGCCGCTGCAGATGGCGCGCGAATATGCCGCTATCGGTTCCTTCGGCATTTATCGGCCGCTGTCGATCACCAAGGTGACGCCGCCGGTAATGGGGCAACGTATTCTGCCGGCGGATACGGTACGATCCGTGGTGCATATGATGGAGAGCGACGCCTTGCCGGGCGGCAGCGGGGTGAGCGCCGCAGTGCCGGGCTACCGGCTGGCGATCAAAACCGGTACCGCCGAGAAAATGGGCCCGAGCGGCAAATACGATGGCGGCTACATCAACTACACCGCCGGCGTGGCGCCGGCCAGCGATCCGCAGGTGGCGCTGGTGGTGATGGTCAACAACCCGAAAGCCGGCAAGCACTTCGGCGGTTCGGTGGCCGGGCCGGTGTTCGGCAAGATCATGGCCCAGGTGCTGGAGCACATGAATATTCTGCCGGACGCCCAGCCGCTTAACGTGGTGTCGTCGGTCAAGGGGTAAGGGGGATTAGCGCGATTCCAGCAGGCGCTTCAGCGCCTGCAGATCGGCGTTCACCAGCCCGACGTCGCGGGCGAACAACGCGTCGTCCATCTCCGGCTGGCGGAACAGGGTGAAGATCACCTCGGTGCCGCGCCGGTTGGCGAGCGCGCGCAGCGGCACGTAGACCACGCCGCCATCCGGCAGCGTCACCCAATGATCCAGCACGCCGAAGGCATTCGGCGCGCTGAAGCGAATGCGGATCGGCCCTTGTGGGGTGTTTGCCACCCAATCTTCCCCTTCCCGCCGTAAGCTGTTGGCTAACCCTCTGGCCCACAAGGGGAAATTTTCCGGCTGGCTGAGAAAGGCGTACACCTCGTCACAGGGGCGGTTAATGGCAATATGCAGCGTTTGCGCGCTCAGCATCATGATTTCTCCGATTGACGGCGATACTTCAGTGTAGATCCCGCCGCGCTCAGAAGTAGTAACCGATGTTTACGTTGGTGCGAAAATACCATTTATTGCTGCCGGAGGACTGGGTGCCGGTCCAGCCGGTGGCGTTTTCCACGCCGCCCCACGGGTTGGCGTTCTGCGCCCAGGTCAGATCCACCCACAGCATCACCGGCATGGCGAACACCTGCACCCCGAGCGTATTCATTTTGGAGTCGGAACCGCCGTGCTTATCCTTCCAGAGCACGCTGTAGTCGTTGTAGAAGCGCAGCTTTTTCACCGGCCCCCAGGGTACGTCGACGTCGCGCGCCAGGTTGATGGCGGCGGTGGTGGCCTGCGACGGGATCAGATAGGCCGGCGTCAGGCCGTTGCCGCCCATCAGGATCACCGAATTGTTGGCCCCGGCCGGGCCTTTGGCGTCGTAACCATAGCGGATCACCTGGCCGGACAGATGCCAGGGATCGTTATTCACCAGCGTATGCAGGCCCGCCGCCCAGAAGCTGCCGTTATCGCCGGTCGCCTGGTTGTAGAGCCGAGAGGCCGCCAGCGAACCGCCGAGCTCATTGTCCCAGCTGCCCTGGTGGAAAGCGCGCGTCAGCCGCAGGTTTATCTGATCGCGTTTTTCGTTGCGCTGCAGGTGCTGTGACGCATAGTTGGTGTTTTTCAGATCGCCGTAGCTGGCGACGTCGGGGGCGTAACGCACGCCGGTCGGCATCATGCGCGGGTAGTAGGCGGCGTCGAAGGCCCAATCGTCATGCTGGTATTGGTATTTGGCGCCGAGTCCGGTGTTGACGCCAAAGCCGAGGTAAAACGGAATGCCATACGACCAGCCGAACTGCGGGTAGGGCATCAGGCCGAACGGTTTGAACGGCGCGCCCAGTTGCACGGTGGAGCGCTCAGACAGGCGGTAGCCGATATAGGCGCGGTCGATGGCGTATTTGCGCCGATCCTGAAACCAGAATCCGCTATCGAAAAACGCGTCGTTGACCTGGCCGGCGGTATCAATGCGAAAGGCGTCAAAGCGTAAATGCGGAGGATTTCGATAATTGCTGCTGCGCCAGTCTTCATAGCGATAATTGGCGCGCAGCGCGCCGCCGATATCAATATTCTTTTTATTATCCTCGCTTTGCCAATGAATATGCGGAAATGCCGGACGGCTTTTTTTTACCGGTGCCATGGTGGCAGCAGTGTCGCTGGGCAATGCGACAGTGGTCGCGTAACTTACTGGTGAAACAAGAAAAAAACAAAGCGTGATCTTGCGCATGCCTGGCCCCTGGTGAAAGTAGACGGTTTATTAAGGCGAGCGAATTCCACCTGTGAATAGGGTGATTTTGCTCATCAGTTTTATATTTGAGACGATTTTATATGTGCGTTTCATATATTAAATTCGCTGTCGATTAATATATGAAACTTTGTTTCTTGTTTAATGGAAAAACTATAAATCCGGCATTAGACAAGTCAAGAAATAAAAATGAGCGTTGACGAGAAATTCCGATTATTGGGTCGCCCTGGTTTGCGGTGGGCGACACAAAGCAAGCTGAAATAGTGGTGTCATCAATGCCCGTTAGACTCGCGGCATCCTGGTATGACTGACTAAAAATCATGAACATAAAACTGACACTTGGCCGCCGGGTAAAACCTGCGGCAGCGCTGCCGCACGCATTTGGCATCGGCAAGAGCATGGGCTTATTAGGCGGCATAATTTGCGTTATTGCGCTATTTTCTCTGCTGCAATTGTTTTCCACCGTATTTATTTCCAATATTCTGCGCGACGCCAAGGTTAACCTGGTGACGGGCGACGGGTTGCATCGCCAGCAGGCGACGATGGATCGCGCCAGACTGTCGCTGCTGACGGCCAGCGACAGCCTGAACCGCGCGGGCATCTATTATCTGCAGGACAAAGTCACCGGCTCCGACGGCAGTTGGCATAGCCTGCTGGATGAATCGTTGGCGGCGTTGGCGGCTTCAAAGCAGGCCTTTGCCCGGTTCGAGCGCTTGAGCGCGGCTGCGCCCGAAGCGACGGGCGCCCTGAAAGACAGTTATCGCCTGTTCTATGACGGCCTGAAGGAACAGGCGCAAGGGTTGCAAAACAGCGCCAGCATCGATGCGTTTTTCGCCGTGCCGATCCAGGCGTTTCAGGCGGATTTCAACGAAAAGTACCTCGCGTATCAGGCGCTGAACGAACAGCGTGGCGATGACGTCAACGTGCGGCAATTGGCGGCGCTGGAGCAGGCCAAGACCTTTGCGCTTGGCGCATTGGCCGCGCTGGCGCTGATCGCCGTGGGGGTGTGGTTCGGCGTCGCCCGCTGGGTGATAGCACCGCTGCAGCGGGCGATTGTCCACCTCAACGTGCTGGCCGCCGGCGATCTTTCGCGGCCGCTGCCGCCTGAGCGGGCGTTGAACCGCGAGATGCGTCAGCTGCAGACCAGCATTGGCCATATGCAAAGCGGCTTGCAGCGCCTGGTAAGCGAGGTGCGCGATGCGGCGAGCGGGATCCTGAACGGCGTCGAGCGGCTGGCGGACGGCAATCGACAGTTGACGGCGCAGTCGGCGAAGCAGGACGGGGAATTGCAGTTGGCGACCGAGCACGTGCAGCAGCTGGCGGCGCGGGTGGAAGAAAACGGCCAATACGCCCAGCAGGCCAGCCAACGAACCGAATTGGCCCGGCAGTGCGCCGGCTCCGGTGAGCAGATGATGCAAACTGTCAACGTTTCGATGCACGGGATCGTCAACCAATCGGCCGAGATGCGCGGCATTGTCGCGCTGATCGACAGCGTGGCGTTCCAGACCCATATTCTGGCGCTGAATGCGGCGATCGAGGCCGCGCATGCCGGCGTTCACGGCCGCGGCTTTGCCATCGTAGCCAAAGAGGTGGGCCTGCTGGCGCAAAAAAGCAGCCATTCGACGCGCGATATCCAGCAGTTGATCAACCGTTCGCTGCTGCAAATCGATCAAGGTTCGCAGGCGGTCGAACTTCTGACGGGCAATCTGCGCCAGATTATCGATCTGGTGAACAAATGCAGCGCGCTGATGGGGGAAATCTCGTTGGCGTCGTTCAATCAAGGGGAGAGCATTCAGGCCGTGACGGCGCGCATTGCGACGCTGAATCAGGTGGCGCAGCAAACCGGCGACGTGGTGAGCGCGGTGACCGAGGCTTCGCAGTCGCTGCAGGGCGAATCGGAACGCTTGGAAAAAGCGATGGCGCGTTTCAGGCTGCCTGTGCAATAAATAACCCTGGCGCGGGTTAATGAATAATAAAGCTGCGCTTAATGTTATTCATTATTTCCCCGCGCTGAGGGACGTTATTTCGATAAATAAAAACAGGCCGGCGCTTATGGATGAAAAAAGCGCCGGCCTGCAGAGAATTATTTTAACGGGAGGATTAACGGCTGGTCTGGTGGCCGATAATGCCGCCCAGCGCTGCGCCGCCGAGGGTGCCCAGCGTGCTGCCGTCGGTCAGCACGGCGCCGCCGACCGCGCCGACGCCCGCGCCGATCGCCGTGTTGCGATCGCGATTGGACATATGCCCACATGCGGTAACGGAAAGCGTCGCCATCACCACCACCAACACACCTGCGGCACGTTTAATATTCATAATGAGTTCCTGGTAAATTGGCTGATTAATGGATTAAAAATAATCCGATTAACCCGCCGGTAGAAGTTGGGATGAATGTATTCCTCAGAAAGAAAATCGAACAGGTAAAAATTCTTAATTTTGCGGCGGTGAAAAGCGATTGCTCGCCGAATGTGCGGCCGCCGACAAAACCGCTGGTCTATACTGGGAAGACGCCTCGCGGGGGCGGGGCACACACTCTGGAGGCCGCCATGTCCGATCTCGTTTCCGCATCCGGCAAACCGGTGAAAATCCCCGGCCCGGATCACCCGATCACCTTGACCCGTCATCCGACGCGAGTCGTGGTGCGTGCTGCCGGGAAAATCCTGGCCGACAGTCGCAATGCGCTCATCCTGCAGGAAGCCACCTATCCGCCGGTGTTTTACTTTCCGCGTGAGGACGTGAATATGGCGCTGTTGCAGAAAAACGAGCACGTCAGCTACTGCCCGTATAAGGGCGACTGCAGTTATTTCACCTTCGCGCTGAACGGCGGGCAGGGGGCCAATACGGCCTGGAGCTATGAAATGCCTTACAACGCCGTGGTGGCGATCAAGGATCATCTGGCATTTTATCCCGATAAAGTGACAGAAATCAGTACTGAAGCCTGACCTGCCGCCGCCGCCGGGCGGGGGCAGGTTGACATTCCGCTTATCCCTACTCATTATGTGTATTACTGGAAACTGATACGCTTTCCTTATGTTTTAATCCGACATAAACGAAACTCTGAGCAGGTGCCAAGGTGTCTACCTCTACGCGATTTGCCGTTGCCATCCATATTCTGACCAACATCACGCTGTGTCGTGGCCAGACGGTGCGTTCCGAAGATATCGCGCGCAGCGTCAACACCAACCCGACGGTGGTGCGGCGGATCCTCGGCGCGCTGGCGGAGGCCGGGCTGACCTATTCGCAGATGGGGCAAGGCGGCGGGGCGCTGCTGGCGCGGCCGGCAGAAGCGATCTCGCTGCTGGACGTGTATCGCGCGGTGGAGGATCAACCTTATTTCATGCTGCACCGCGCCCGGCCTAACGATGCGTGTTATATCGGCCACGCTATTACCCCAGTGCTGGAGCAAGAGTTTGCGCGCGTTGGTCACGCGCTGGAAGCCAGCCTGGCGCAAACCAGCATCGCCGAAATGGCCGGGCAGGTCGAGCGGCAAGCCGGCTATCCTTTCGTCCCTTGTTCATCGCAATATCAAGCGGATACGCAATAAAAATCCACGCCAATTCCGTCTTCCCGCAGAGCATTTTTTGCATTGCGTTAATGTAATTGTGTAAGTTACATTAGCTCGCATCAAGTGTGATGTGGCTCACGTTTTAGACTGCCTCCCCACGATAATCGATCGATTGGCCGGAAACCTTTTCTTCCGGCGCAGATTCGCTGTGCTTATAAACCAGGAGAGAACGATGTTAGAAATGATTGAAAGCTTGGCCACCGTGGTGGTCCTGGTGCCGGTAATGGTGGCCGTCTTGCTCGGCGCGATTTACGGTCTGGGTGAAGTGTTCAACGTCTTTTCCGCTATCGGCCGAAAAAATAACGGCTGAATTTGAACGTCAGGGGACGCAACGCCCCCTGACGTAGGGTTACAATACCGTCGCCAGGAAGTTGCGCGTCCTCTCATGTCCCGGCGCATCCAGAACCTGCTGCACGCTGCCCGTTTCAACCACCTTTCCCTGATCCATAAAGACAATCTGGTCGGCCACTTCGCGGGCGAAGCCGATTTCATGCGTGACCACCACCATCGTCATGCCCGAATGCGCCAAGTCTTTCATCACCTGCAGCACTTCGCCAACCAATTCAGGATCGAGGGCGGAAGTCGGTTCATCAAACAGCAACACCTGCGGGTTCATCGCCAGCGCGCGGGCGATGGCGACGCGTTGCTGCTGGCCGCCGGACAGTTCACGCGGCCAGGCGTTGATGCGATGTTCCAACCCGACGCGGGCCAGCAACTGCTTCGCCCGTTCCTGCGCCTCGGCTTTTTTTTCCTTTTTCACCCGCTGCGGCGCGTCGCTGACGTTTTGCAACACGGTGCGGTGCGCAAACAAGTTGAACTGCTGAAATACCATGCCGATGCTTTTACGCTGTTCGGCCACCTCGGCTTCTTTCAGCTCGTACAGATGCCGGCCTTTTTGACGATAGCCGATCAGCTGTTCGCCAACGCGAATGGTGCCGCCGTCCAGCTTTTCCAGGTGGTTGATGCAGCGCAACAGGGTGGATTTGCCGGAGCCGGAAGGGCCGAGGATCACCGTCACTGAACCCGCCGGAATGGTCAGGCTGATGTTTTTCAACACTTCGGTGCCGGAAAAGGATTTCCGCACCCGGTTGATGTGGATGGATGCGCTCATTGTTCACCTCCCTGAGGGGCTTTGCGGTTGAGGAAGAACCCGCCGCTGCGCGTTGCCTGCGTGCCGCGGCCAAAATAGCGCTCCACGTAGTATTGGCCAATCGACAGAATCGAAGTCATGGCCAGATACCACAGGGTGGCGACCAGCAGCAGCGGGATGACCTCGTAGGTGCGTTGGTAAATGATCTGCGCCGAATACAGCACGTCCTGCAGGGCAATCACCGACACCACCGCGGTGGTTTTCAACTGCCCGATCACCTCATTGCCCGCCGGCGGCAGGATGGTGCGCATCGCCTGCGGCAATACCACGCGCCACAGGATTTGCCCACGACGGTAACCCAGCGCTTTGGCGGCTTCCAGCTGGCCGCTGCCGACGCTTTGGACGCCTGCGCGCACGATCTCCGCCGCATAGGCCGACTGATGCATCACCAGCGCGATCACCGCCGCGCTGAAGGTGCTGATAAGGGTATTGGTCGGCGCGCTGGCGACTTCGCCCAGAAACGGGATCCACAAGCTGATGCGCGGATAAAGCGCGGCGATGTTGTACCACAGAAACAGCTGCACCAGCATCGGCACCGCACGGAAGAACCAGGTGTAGAACCAGCTTACCGCAACCAATACCGGATTGGCCGACAGGCGCATCAGCGCCAGCAGCACGCCGCCGGCGAAGCCGAACACCACCGAAATCACCGTCAGCTTCAGCGTCATGAGCACGCCGTTGAGGATGGACGCCTCGGTCAGATTTTCCGCCACCACCGACCATTCAAAGCGCGGGTTGTGCAGCATGGAATTGATGATAACGCCGACGATCAGCAGCACAACCAGGGCGCTGAGCCAGCGCCCGTAATGCCGGTGGCCGACGATGCTCAGTTCCGCGTCGTCGACAGGGTGTTGCCCACTCATTTTGCGATCTCTTCATTGATGCCGGCGGTTTTCACAGCACCAAAACCGATATCCCAGCCGTCGAGGATTTTCTGGTAGCTGCCGTCGGCGATCAGAGAATTCAGCGCCGCCTGCACCGGTTTCACCAGTTCGGAGCCTTTCGGCAGGGCGATGGCCACCGTGGTGCCGTCGATGTTGATATCACCGGCCAGCGTCAGCGGTTTAACGTGGGTGGCCTGGTAGCGCAACCCTTCATACGGGCCGAAAAACATCGGCACGCGGCCGCTGATCACCGCCTGCACCCCGGCCGGGCGGTCCGGGAAGATCGGCATGGTGATGGCCGGCTTGCCGGCGGCGACGCATTGATCGCTGGCCTGCTGCAGGCGGGTGATCTGCGAGGTGCCTGCGCCGGCGCCGACGGTCTGGCCGCACAGCTGGGCCAGCTCGGTGTAAGGGCCAAGCGCAGCGTCTTTGCGGGCGATCAAGGCCAGCTTGGAAGCGTTGTAATAGCCGACGAAGTCCACTTGCTGGAAGCGCTTTTTGTTGGCGTCAATGTTGGCCAGCGCGACGTCATAACGGCCGGACTTCAGGCCGGGGATGATGTTGTCGAAACCGCCGGTGTCCTTCCAGTGGATCGCCACGCCCAGGCGATCGGCAATCGCGCTCATCACGTCGATTTCACGCCCGGCCAGCGTTTTGTTGTCCGCCTGGTAAAAGGTGGTCGGCGGGGTGTTCGGGTTGGTGCCGGCAACGATATAGCCGGCCTTTTTGATAGCTTCAGGCAGGCTGTCATGCAGCGCCGGATCGGCGGCAGCTTTCACCGCCGCCTTGAAGGGAACATCGCCTTCAGCGGCATGAGCTGCGGCCAACGGCGCCAGCGTGGAGGAAGCCAACAGCAGGGACAGTACGGTGCGTTTGAATGTGGTTTTCATCATGATTTCCCTGCGGATTAAGCCGATTTTACGTTAGCGAAGTTGATTGCCGGTTCCGGCAGACCCAGGTTTTCACGCAGGGTTGCATGCTGATACTCTTCACGGAACAGGCCACGGCGGCGCAGCTCCGGGATCACCAGCTCGACGAACAGTTCCAGCTGGTTAGGCAACACCGCCGGCATGATGTTGAAGCCGTCTGCGCCTTGCTGTTCTAGCCACAGCTGGAAGTCGTCAGCGATCTCTTCGGCGGTGCCTACCACCACGCGGTGGCCGCGCGAACCGGCCGCGACGGCCGCCAGCTCGCGCAGCGTCAGGTTTTCCCGCGCGGCCAGATCGGTCAGCAGTTTCACGCGGCTTTGGCCGCCTTCGGTGGCGCCCACATTCGGCACCGGGCCGTCCAGCGGGTAATCGCTCAAATCGAAACCAAAGCGTGCCGACAGCTGCTCAATGCCGTTATCGATATCCACCAGTTGATTCAGCTGATACCAGGTTTCTCGCGCTTCTTCTTTGGTTCGGCCGACAATCGGCATCACACCTGGCAGGATCAGCAGGTGGTCCGGGTTGCGGCCGGCGTCGGCCACGTATTTTTTCTGACTGCGGTAGAAAGCCTGTCCTTCTTCCAGGCTGGCGGCGGCGGTGAACACCACTTCGGCGGTTTCCGCCGCCAGCTGTTGGCCGGCCGGGGAAGAGCCGGCCTCAATGATCACTGGCCGCCCCTGCGGCGAGCGGGAAATGTTCAGCGGGCCCTGCACCGAGAAATGCTTGCCCTTATGGTTGGCCGCGTGGATTTTCTCGTCGATGGCGTACACGCCATTTTGCTTGTCGCGCACGATGGCGTCTTTTTCCCAGCCGTCCCACAGTTTGTAGCTGGCCTCGAGGAATTCCCGCGCCACTTCATAGCGTTCGGCATGCGACGGCAGATCTTCACGGCTGAAGTTGCGCGCCGCATCGCTGGAGAATGAGGTCACCACGTTCCATGCGGCGCGGCCGTGGCTGATATGGTCGATGGAGGCCATGGCGCGTGCCAGGTGGAAAGGTTGATCGAAAGTGGTGGAGGCGGTCGCCGCCAGCCCGATATGGCGGGTATTGACCGCCAGCGCCGCGAGCAGCGTCAGCGGCTCCAGGCGTGACATCGTCGAGGGCAGGCGGTGCACACTGGTCGCCAGCGCGTCGCCGACGAAGAACATATCGAAGGTGCCTTCTTCGGCTTTTTTTGCGATCCAGGTGAACCAGTCGATATCGGTCGGTGAACCGCTGGCGCCTTCTGCGCGCCATCCCCCGATGTGGTGCCCCAGCGCCTGAACGAACAGGCCGAGACGGAGTTGGCGCGATGGTGTTGAAGGTGAAGTACTCATAGTTATTCCTGTTTTATTATTAATTTAACAATGCAATCAGTCGCGGCAGCGCGCCAGGGGACATAAGCGCACAGTCGCGGATAACGCTCTCGCCTTCGAGGCCCGGAAGCAGCTGCAAAATGGCGCGCAGCTTGGCGTCGAGGTCTGTCGGCCGGGCGGCGGTTTGCTTTCTTGTGACTATGTCACTTATTTGCCTTCCGTCCTGCAGCGTCAGGGTCAGGCGATGGAAGCGCATCTCCGGATCGAGCGCGTCCGGCGGGGCCGCAGGATCGGCATGGCGCTCAACTTTTGCCGCCAGGGCGGCGATAGCCGCATCGACCGGCTGTTCGCCGTAATGCGTCAGCGCGACCTCGCCGTGGTATAGCGCATCGGCGATGACGTATTCGAGGCTAAAGCGCGCTTCCACACCGGTGGCCGGTTGGCGAATATAGGGCGCGGTATCTGCGCCGGGCGGAAAACTGACCTCAACCAGGGCGATCTCTGCAAGGGCGTCGCCTTGTTCCAGCAGCCGCTCGCGCAGGGCGAGCGCCGCCTCGGCCGCGCTGTGAGTGCCACCGCAGGTCGGGTAGCGCTTGAACTCCAGCCCCGGCTGCAGGATGCGCCAGGGCGCGCCCCAGCCGGCGGTCAGGCATTCCGGTTTTTGCCGGCCGTCGCCGTGGGAAGCCAGCAGGCTGTCCAGCACGCCCTCCGGTTGGCCGATGAAACCGGCCTGAGCCAGCAGGGTGGCGTTGACCGCGTTGCGTGCCGCCAGGCCGGCGTGCAGCGGTTTGGCCGCCGAACCGAACTGGCTGCGCAGGCCCGCCGCCTGGGTGGCCGCCAGGCCGAGAGCAATCTGCGTTTGCCGCTGGTCAAGCTGCAGATAACGCGCCACGGCGGCGCAGGCGGCGACCGCGCCCAGGGTGGCGGTGCTGTGAAAACCCAGCACGTAATGTTGCGTGCCAGCGGCCAATCCCAGCCGGCCAGCGGCCTCTACGCCGATGACATAGGCGGTTAACAGTTCAGTGACATTGTCACTCTCACCGTTCAGCGCCAGCAGGGCGGAGAGCACTACGGTGCTCGGATGGCCACGCAGCGCAGGATGGTAATCATCGAAGTCCAACGAGTGGCTGACATAGCCATAGCGCAGTGCGCGGTTCTCACTGCCGTTCGGCGGAAACGTCGTGCCGATCGCTGCCAGACCGGCATCGCTCAACGCCCCGCGGGCAATCGGCAATGCGCAGGCGAAGTAATCTTTCACGCCGCGGCGAGCGGCTGACAGAGCGGTTTGATCCGGCTGGCTGTTCAATATCAGATGAGCGAATTGGGCGGTTATCGATAATGACAAGGCGTTAACACCTGAATTTATAGATGGTTATGCACGAGTGCGGGGTGAAAGGTATTGTGTGGCGGTTTTCTTTGTCCCGAAAGAACGAACGGCGCTTCCATATCGCTGAATGGAATATCACGACGGCACTGCGCCGCCGTCAGGGCTGCTGGCAGGCGCGGCAGGCTGCACTTTAGCTATTTTTGTGCAAAGCAAAGCTGAATTTGTTCTAACGCGGTAGAGGACTTAGGCCGAGAAAAGGCGAACGCTCATGATGTCGATAAATGCCCTGAGACGCGGTGTAAGATGTTTGCTGGAAGGCCAGAGAATTTTGAGACTGCCACTGTGTCGGCATTGGTCGCCAAGCACGGGTTGGAGCCGCTGCTGCTCCAGCGCCTCCCGTACCGCGAAATCGGGCAGGCAGGCGATGCCCAGGCCCTGTTCCGCCAGGTAAATCAGCGTGTCGACGGTATTGCATACCGTGCGCTTGCCCAGGCCTTCGTCGAGCAGTTTATCTCCGCCCGCCACCGGCCAGGTCTCGACTTTGCCGGTGGTGGGGAATCTGTATAACAGGCAGGCGTGATCGCGCAGTTCTGCCGGCTGGCGGGGTATTCCCGCCCGGCGCAGATAGTCCGGCGCCGCCACCAGCTGTAGGTGAAACGTGCCCAGTTGGCGGCTCATTAAGCGAGAGTCCTCGGTATCGCCCACGCGGATCACCGCATCGAACCCTTCTTCGATCACCGCGACTCGACGGTCGGAAAAATCGGTTTCCAGCTCAATCTCCGGGTAACGCCGAACAAATTCCGCCAGCACCGGATTCAGCAGGCCGCCCACCAGCGGCAAACTGACACGCAGCTTGCCGCGCGGGGCGCTGTTCGTATCGCTGATTTCCCGTTCCGCCGCCGCCAATTCCCCGAGAATGCGCTGACAGCGGTGCAGAAACAGCCGGCCTTCGGCGGTCAGCGTCATGCTGCGCGTGCTGCGGTGAAACAGGCGCGTGCCCAGCCGGTTTTCCAGGCGGGCGATGCTTTTCCCCACCGCGGAAGCGGAAATGCCGAGCACGCGCCCGGCCTCAACGAAACTCAGCGTCTCCGCGGCCTGCACAAAGACGCTCACCCCAGACAGATTATCCATTGCTTGCCCTATTACGGACGTGAGTGTCCGCTATGAAAGGAAATCTAGCCTGTTTTTTCGTTAATCGCCACGCCCTATGCTCGGTGGCGACAGCATGGGCTGACTATCTGAGGTAATAAAGATGAATGAATACGGATCCTCCGCCAACGCGATTGACGGCGCGATAGAGCAAGCCTTGCGCGAAAAACGATTGGTTGGCGCGGTCGTTTTGGTGGCGCAGGGCGGTGAGATCGTTTATCGCCGCGCGGCGGGCATGGCGGATCGCGAAGCGGGCAAGCCGATGGCGCTCAATACGCTGTTTCGTCTGGCCTCGGTGTCCAAACCGATCGTGTCCACGGCGGCGCTGGCGTTGATGGCGCAAGGCGCCATGCGGTTAGACGATCCGATCACGCGTTGGCTGCCGAATTTTCGCCCGCGGCTGGCGGACGGCACCCAACCGTTGCTGACGCTATGGCATTTGATGACCCACACCGCCGGATTAAGCTACCGTTTTTTCCAGCCGGAAGGGGGATTCTATGCCCGGCTCGGCGTCTCCGACGGCATGGATGACGCGTCCGTCAGCCTGCAGGAAAACGTGCGGCGCATTGCCTGCGCCCCTTTGCTGGCTCCGCCCGGCGCGGCGTGGCGCTATTCTATCGCCACCGATGTGCTGGGCGCGGTTATTGAACAGGCGAGCGGCCTGCCGCTGGCGCAGGCGGTCAACAAATGGGTGACCGGGCCGTTGGCGATGACGGATACCGATTTCCTGGCGGTGGACGCCGCGCGCCTGGCGGCCGCTTACGCCGATCATCCCGGCGAGCCACGCCGCCTGCGCCAACCGGATCGTTTACCGTTCATCGATGGCAGCGCCGGTTTTCATCTGTCACCTGCGCGTGCGCTGGATCCGTTGGCGTACGCCTCCGGCGGCGCCGGCATGGTCGGCTCGGCGGAGGATTTCCTGCGCCTGCTGGAAGCGTTGCGCCAGGGAGGAGAGCCGGTGCTGCCAACCGAGTGGGTTACGGCGTTCACCAGCAACCAAATCGGCGATTTGCCGATGCCGTTTTGGCCGGGGCGCGGGTTTGGCCTGGGCATCACCGTGCTGAAAGATCCCGTCGCTGCGCACACGCCGGAGTCCGTTGGCAGCTGGCGGATGGGCGGCACCTATGGCCACTCGTGGTTCGTCGATCCTGCCCGGCAGCTCAGCGTGGTGGCGTTTACCAACACGGCGCTGGAAGGGATGTCCGGTGCCTTTGTCGGCGAGATTTGTCAGGCGGTCTATGCCGCGACGGGAGCGATGCAATGCGCCTGATGCCGCCGATTTTCTTCCTCGCGCTGGGGCTGTTCGGCGTTTACTGCATCGAGTTCGGCGTGGTGGGCATTTTGCCGCTGATCATTGCACGGTATGGCATCTCCACGGCGCAGGCCGGCTGGCTGGTCGGGATCTTCGCCCTGACCATTGCGCTGCTCGGGCCGCTGTTGGTGCTGTTGGCGTCGCAATTCAATCGCAAACGCATGTTGTTGATCGCGTTGACCGTGTTTGCGGCGGCCAGCGCGCTGTCCGCACAGGTGGACAGCTTCGCCATGCTCATGCTGCTGCGCATTGTGCCGGCGTTGTTTCATCCGATCTATTTTTCACTGGCCATGGTGGCGGCCGCGTCGCTTTATCCGCCGCATCAAGCTCCCAAAGCAACCGCCTATGCGTTCATCGGCACCAGCATGGGCATGGTGCTGGGGATACCGCTGACGCAATGGCTCGCCGGACAGTTCAGCTATGAAGCGTCGTTCAGGTTCTGTGCCTGGGTGAACCTTCTGGCGGCGCTGGGATTGCTGTGGCGTTTGCCTGATGCGGCCGTACAGCGCCTCAGCTATGGCAAACAGTTGGCAATCCTGCGCAGCGGTACGCTGTGGCTGAATATCACTACCTGCGTGCTGATCTTTGCCGCCATGTTTGCCGTCTATGCTTACGCGGCCGAGTACCTCAGCCGCGAAATCGGTCTCAGCCGCGGCGTCATCGGCTTTCTTCTGGTGGCGTTCGGTGTGGGCGGTGTCGTGGGCAACCTGTTGGCCGGCAGATGGCTGAGCCGCCATCGTGCGGTGACGGTGCTGCTGCATCCGATAGCCTTGATTGCGGCTTATGCGCTGCTGTATCGCTATGGCAGCGTGAATATTGGCTCGATGACGGCGCTTTGCCTGTATTGGGGAGCGGCGCACACCAGCGGTTTGATTGTCACGCAGATTTGGCTGACCGCCGAAGCCCCGCAAGCGCCGGCGTTCGCCACCGGGCTGTATATCGCTTTTATCAATCTGGGGGTGGCGGTGGGGGCGCTGGCGGGCGGCGGGTTTATCACCGCGTGGGGGCTACAGGGCAGCCTGCTGTGCGGAGCCTTGTTCGCCGCGCTGGCGGTGATTACGATCGCCGCCAGGCTGCGGTTACAGCGGCAGGCTACCGTTGCGTTGCGTCGATCATCGCCATCACCTGCCGGAACATCGCGCTTTCCGCATCCGCCAGCTCGTTGACCAGCGTAAAGTGATTGCAGTGACGGTCGGCCAGCAGCTGGACGTCGAGGCCATGCGCCAGGCAAGCGTCATAATAGGCCTGCGTCTGGTTTTTGAAACCTTGCGTTTCCCGCTGGCCGACGTCGAGCAGGATCTGCGGCGCATGGTCTTTCGCCGGCAGCAGAAACAGCGGGCTGAGGGTTTGCGCCTGTTCGGGCGTCAGGTGCAGCCAGTCGTTGATGTAGATATCGCACAGCGGTCGCAAATCGTAGAGGCCGCTCAGCGCCAGCGCGCCTTTGATCGCGTCGGGCAGCAGGCGATAGCGTTGTTGCCAGCCGTCGGCGATCAGCATGCCGCACAGGTGACCGCCGGCCGAACTGCCGCTGACGAAAATGCGCGCCGGATCGATGCCGAAAGGCGCCCCGTGATGATAAAGCCAGGCGACGGCGCTGCGCACCTCATGTACGATCTCCGCCAGCGTCGCTTCCGGCGCCAGCGTGTATTCCAGCGTGGCGACCGCCACGCCGCGGCGAGCAAACGCGGCGGCCATCGAACAGGCTTCCTCTTTGCGCTGTGAATGCCAATAGCCGCCATGAATAAAGATCAGCAGCGGAGCGGGTTGTGCGCTGGCCGGGAACAGATCGAGGCGCTCGGCGGCGCTCATGCCGTAGCGCAGGTCGTAAATGCCGGGCGTCTGCGCCTTGGCTCGCTGGGCCAGCGCGGCGTATTCCGCCATGCAGGCGTCAAAATCCTCCACCGAAGCGCGGGCGTTGTATTGCACGGCGCGTGCGCTCAGGTCTTCAAACGTCAGATCGATGTTCATGCCTTTCTCCGGATTGTTATGTGTTATGCCTTCATCATCGTCCCGCAGGCGAAAAGATGTTTGATCGCCGGTGCGCACAATTGCGACTTCTCCATTGCTGTTATCTGCTGTATATTGCTGTTTTATGCTTTTTACTGCGGAATAAGCCCATGCACAAAGCGGCAAGGCAGCGCCATTTACTGGATTTGCTCAGCGAACGCGGACAGGCGGCGGTGGCGGAATTGGCCACCGCCATCGGCGTTTCGGTCGATACCGTGCGCCGCGATCTGGCCGATCTCGAGCGGCAAGGGTTGGCGCAGAAACATCACGGCGGCGCGATCGCGCTCGAACCGTCCGGCATGCCACGTCAGGCGCGCGCGGCGCTGTTGCCGCAGATCAAGCAGCGGCTCGGTCGCGCGGTGGCTGCGCAGATCCCGCCCGGCAGCACCCTGATGCTGGACGCGGGCAGTACGCTGTTGGCGGTGGCGCAGGCGTTGCGCGGCCCGGCGACGGTGATCACCGCTTCGCTGGATATCGCGCAGTGCCTGAGCGACAGGCCGGAGATCAACCTGATCCTGCTTGGCGGCCAGTGGGATGCGCGCCAGCGGCTGTTCGCCGGTAGCGCCACGCTGGCGTTGCTGGCGCGCTACCGCGCGGATATCGCCTTGCTGGGCGCCTGCGCGGTGCATCCTCAGCTGGGACTGAGCGCCGGCGAAGAGGCCGATGCAGAGGTCAAGCGCGCCATGCTGGCTAACAGCGGCGAGCGCTGGCTGGTGGCTGACCATATGAAGCTGGATCGCTGCGAACCGCATCACGTGGCGGATCTGGCGCAGATCCAACGCCTGTTTACCGATCGCCCGTGGGACAACCTGGACGAACAGTCATTGATTGAACTTTGTGTCGTCGCCGACGACCGCTAGAGGAGAACACTGATGAACGATACCGCTCGACCGTTGCAGGTGGCGCTGATTGGCTACGGCTTTGTCGGCAAGGCGTTTCACGCGCCGCTGATTAACGCGGTGCCGGGGTTGGAACTGAGCGTGGTGGCTTCGCGCGATGCCGCCAAGGTGCATGCCGATCTGCCGCACGCGCAGGTGATCGCCGATCCGCTGGAGGCCATCCGCCGGCCGGAGGTGGATTTGGTGGTGATCGCATCGCCGAATGCCACCCATGCGCCGCTGGCGCTGGCCGCGCTGGAGGCGGGCAAGCACGTGGTGGTGGATAAGCCGTTTACGCTGGATTTGGCGCAGGCGCGCGCGCTGATTGCGGCGGCGGAGAAGCACGACCGCCTGCTGTCGGTGTTCCAGAACCGTCGCTGGGACAGCGATTTCCTGGGCGTGAAGCAGGTGATCGAACAGGGGCTGATTGGCAAGGTGACGCACTTTGAGTCGCACATCGATCGTTACCGCCCAGAAGTGCGGGTGCGCTGGCGTGAACAAAACCTCCCTGGCAGCGGACTGTGGTTCGATCTGGGGCCGCACATGGTCGATCAGGCGCTGCAGCTGTTCGGCTTGCCGCACAGCGTGCAGGCCAACATCGCCACGCTGCGCCCCAACGCGCAGATTAACGACTGGGCTCACGTGGTGCTCAACTACCCGACGCACCGCGTGATCCTGCATGGCAGCATGCTGGTGGCGGGGGGCGTCTCACGCTTTACCGTGCACGGCGAGAAAGGCAGCGTGGTCAAAGCGCGCGCCGACGGGCAGGAAAGCCAACTGCTGGCCGGCGTGACGCCGGGATCGGCGGAGTGGGGCAAAGACGACGATGCGATGAGCCTGTTTATCGGCACGGAGCCGATGCGTACGCTGCCGACACCGGATGGCGATCAGCGCCAGTATTACTTCCAGGTGCGCGATGCGTTGCGCGGCGCAGGCGCCAACCCGGTCACCGCTGCGCAGGCGTTGGCGGTGATGGCGGTGCTGGAAGCGGCCACCCTGGCGGCGGAAACCGGCGTCACCCAAACTCTCCCGCTCACCGAGGCGGAAATCGCCGCCTGGTGACGGCTCGCGTCAGATAAGGCGTCAGGCGCATGGATACAGTGCATGCCATGCGTCTTCCGCCATCCTGCCCCCTGACATAGGCTTACCCGCAGTCAATGTCAGGAGTGTTCATCATGTTATCCCATCCTTCGCCGCAAGGCGTCCGCGGCATACTGGCCGCTCTTTCTCTGAGCATGCTGCTGTCATCGCTTGGTATCAGCATTGCCAACGTCGGGCTGCCGGCGCTCGCCACCGCGTTCCATGCCTCGTTCCAGGCGGTGCAGTGGGTGTTGCTCTGCTATTTGCTGGCCGTCACCACTTGCATCATCGGCATCGGCCGTTTGGGCGACAGCCTCAATCGCCGCCGCCTGCTGCTGGCGGGCATCGCGCTGTTTACCGCCGCTTCGCTGGTTTGCACGCTGGCTCCGCAACTGTGGCTGTTGCTGGCGGCGCGCCTGGCGCAGGGGCTGGGGGGCGCAGTCATGATGTCGATCGCCATGGCGCTGGCGGGCGAGGCGCTGGGGACGGAAAAAATCGGCCGCGCGATGGGGCTGCTCGGCACGATGTCGGCCGTGGGCACCGCGCTGGGGCCGTCGTTGGGCGGCGCGCTGATCGCCGGTTTCGGCTGGCGGGCGATGTTCCTGATCAACCTGCCGCTGGGCCTGCTGGCGCTGTGGCTCGCCTGGCGATACTTGCCGAATGGGCCGCGCGCGGCAGTGCGCGCGGAACCGTTCGATCGCGCCGGCACGTTGCTGCTGGGCGGCGCATTGCTCTGCTATTCGCTGGCGATGACCCTCGGGCGCGGCGACTTCGGCGCACTCAATCTGGCGTTGATGCTGGGGGCGCTGTTGGCGGGGGCGCTGTTTATCCGCGTGGAGCGCGGCGCCGCATCGCCGCTGCTTGCGCCGTCGATGTTCCGTCATCCGGCCCTGACGGCGGGGCTGGCGGCCAGCGCGCTGGTGATGACGGTCATGACCGCCACGCTGGTGGTCGGGCCGTTCTATCTGTCACGCGCGCTGGAGTTAAGCGCCGCGCAGGTGGGGCTGGTGATGTCGGCGGGACCGGCGGTGGCGATCTTGACCGGCATACCGGCCGGCTATCTGGTGGATCGTTTTGGATCGCAGCGCATTGCCCTGCTTGGGCTGATGGCGGTGGCCGCCGGCGCGGCGCTGCTGTCGCTGCTTAACCGTTGGGGCGTGCTCGGCTATATCGCCCCCATCGCGCTGCTGACCGCCGGCTATGCGCTGTTTCAGGTGGCCAACAACACCATGCTGATGAAAGATCTGTTTCCTGAACGGCGCGGGCTGATCGCCGGCATGGTGAACCTGTCGCGCAATCTCGGGGCGATCACCGGCGCGTCGGCGATGGGGGCGCTGTTTTATCTGGCTTCGCAGCAGGTCGCGGGCACTGCGGCCGCCGCGGCTTACGGCATGCGGGTGACCTACGGCGTGGCGGCGCTGTTGGCACTGGCGGCGTTGCTCATCGCCTTCGGTGGCCGCCGCCTGATGCTGCGTTACGGCGCGCGCTGAACCGCGTAGCGTTCTTGCACGAAACCGTTGTCCGATGAGGTGACGGCAAGCAGGCGCAGGCGCTGCTCCGGGCCGTCGGTGCCGAATAAGGGGATACCGCCGCCCAGCAGCAGCGGCACGCGCGTAATCGTCAGTTCGTCGATCAAGCCGGCCTGCAGGAAGCGCTGCACGGTCTGGCCGCCGTCGATATACAGGTGACGGCAGCCGACCTCGGCCAACCGCGCCACGACGCTGGCCGGTTCGCCGCTCATCCAGCGGACAGGTTCTGCGCCGTGCGGTGCGGGCTGCGTCGACAGCACCACCACCGGCAGTGCGCCATAGGGCCACTCGGGAAAGGCGCGGACTTTTTCATAGGTATGGCGACCCATCACCAGCGCGTCGATGTCGGCGACAAACGCTTCAAAACTCAACCCATTGAGCAGCGAAACCGCGTATTCGGGCCGCAGCAGCCAGTCAATGTCGCCATCCGGGCCGGCAATGAATCCGTCTACGCTGGTGGCGATGTAAACCGAGCATTTCATCAGGCGAGATCTCCCCGATAAACCACATGCACCTTGTTGCCGTCGGGATCGCGCAGGTAAGCGCCGAAATAGCCTTTGCCGTAGTGCGCGCGCTCGCCGGGTTCGCCTTCACTGCTGCCGCCCGCCAGCAGACCGGCGGCGTAGGCGCGTTTAACCGCCAGCTCGTCGGCGGCGAGAAAGGCCAGCATGCTGCCGTTGCCGGCGCTGGCGGGCTGTCTGTCGAAGGGTTGGTAGGCGTAAAAACGCGGCAGCGTTTGGCCTGGCATCACCCAGCAGCGGGCGGCGGGGCCGCCGTCCGGCGTCACTTCCCGCCGTTGTAAACCCAATGGCAACAGAATGGCGTCGTAGAACGCGGCGGCGGCATCCAGATCGCTGACGCCGACGGTAATATGGCTGAACATGGCGCGTTTCCTTTCCCAAGAGAGAATAATGAACGCCTAAAACAGTAGCAGCGATATTGCAGGATGGACAGACCGCCGTGGAGGATTCGGATTAGGGACGCGCGCAGGGGGAAGCGCGCTTCACGGTTTGCGGGGCAGGCCGCCGTTCAATTGCTCTCGACTCGCGGATTGGCGTGGGTCGGCTGGCTGGGATAATCCACCTGATGCTTGTGCAGATAATCGCGGATCAGCTGACGCACCACCTGGGAAGGGGTGACGTCCTGCTGCAGGCACAGCTCTTCCAGGGCTTTCTTCTTGTCCGGGTCAATCAGCACCGTTAGCCGCGCCGTTTTCTTTTCCATCAGGATCCTCCAGAGAATGATGACTGAATGATAATACCATGTGGACGAAGCGGCCAGCCAGACCGCGTCGCCGCTCGTTCTTAGCGGAAATGCAGCCGTTCTATCTTGCGTGACAGGTAGCCGAGTTCGCAGTTGAACAGCTCGCCACTGCCGGCGGCCAGCGTGCGAAGCGTGCTGAGCGGCAACGTCACCTGGGCCGGCGTGGCGTAAATGATCACGTTGCCGCTGGGGGCGACGCAAAACAATACGGTGCCGAATATCCGGTGCAGGCTGTGGTACAGCAGGCTGTTCTCATCGGGCAGATCGTGGTAATTGAGCACCAGCCAGCCCCCGTCGTTCAGCCGCGCGGCGCAGTTTTCCAGGAATGTCTGGGTGCCTTGCTGCGGATCCATGGCGAACGCCGAATAGAGATCGGAGAAAATCAGATCGTAACGCGTCTCGGCAGGCGGGCGCACAAAGTCCATGGCGTCGGCGGTACGCAGGCTGATGGTGTCGGTGGCCGGCAGCGTAAAATAGCGGCGCGCGACGGCGATCACTGCGGCGCGCAGTTCAACCACGTCCAGACGCATGGCCGGATCGAGCGCGTGCAGCGCACGCAGCAGGCTGCCGCCGCCTAACCCCAGGATCAACGCCGAACTCGGCGGCTGCCAGGCCACCACCATCAGCATCGCTTTGATGTAGTTGTGGATCGGCTGTGCGGGGTTGCTGAGGCTCATCTTGCTTTGCTCGCAGATGCCGTCAAACCGCAGCGTGCGGTAGTCCTTGTGATCGGAAACGATGATTTCGCCCCAGGCGTCGGCTTCGCGAGCGATCACCTGGCCGCGCGGGGAGAAATCGAGGGTTCTGAGTAAGCTGTCAACCAGAGACATGGTATTCGCAGGGTTCCTTTGGCAAGCGGCCTATTTACGGGCGCACATGAAATCGGCGGTGCAAATGCGCCGGCCATCGATGCTGGCGCGGCCGGTGAAGCGGGCGATCGCGCCACGCCGGCGTACAAAGGCGACCTCCATCAACACCTGGTCGCCGGGACGGGCGGCGCGATAAAACCGCGCCCGCTGAATGGAAGCGAAGTAGTAATGTTCCCCTTCGTTCAACGCCCCGAGATAATAGTGCGCCAGCAGCCCGGTGCTTTGCGCCAGCGCTTCCACCAACAGCACGCCGGGAAAACCGGCGAAGTGCGCATGGCCGTTCCAGAACGTCGGCTCATTGGCGGTGATGTTCTTGATGGCGCTCAGCCGCCCTTCGGCAATGCAGGTGCCGGCGGGCAGCACGCGATCGACCAACAGGCAGGGATAACGATGAGGCAGAATCGCCTGAATATCGTTGAATTGCAGGGGGTGACCGTTTAATGGCATGGAGGTGCGTGATCCTGTCTGCGGCGAATCCGGTGCGGTGGCCGGCGTTCGGTCCATAATGAGTGTAATGACATTATAATAAAATTATCATCAGATGTGCCAGATGAAAGACATGACGGCGGCGACGGTTGGGGAATAGCGAAGGAGGGGATGACACCCGATCCTGACGATCGGGCGTGGCGGCGCGTTTAATGCTTGGAGCGGGTCACCTTGTCCAAATAACCCATCACGAAGGCGGAGAGCACGAAGGTGAGGTGGATGATCACATACCACATCAGCTTGTTGTCGGGCACGTTCTTGGCGTCCATAAACACCCGCAGCAGGTGAATGGAGGAGATGGCGACGATAGATGCGGCGACCTTGTTTTTCAGCGAGGTGGCGTCCATTTTGCCCAGCCAGCTCAGTTTTTCTTTTCCTTCGGTGATATCCAATTGCGAGACGAAATTTTCGTATCCGGAGAACATCACCATCACCAGCAGCCCGCCGACCAGCGCCATGTCGACCAACGACAACAGGGTCAGGATCAGATCGGCTTCAGCGACGGAGAAAATGTTGGGCAGGACGTGCAGGATCTCCTGAAAAAATTTGATAGACAGGGCGACCAGGGCCAGTGAAAGGCCGAAATAAACCGGCGCGAGCAGCCAGCGGGAGGCGTACATCGCGTTTTCTAGCAAGCGTTCCATCATAAAATTGTTTTAAATGCGTAGCAAAAAGGGCGCTCAGTATAGCGCAAGAGGCCTGGGTAAAATCAACCGCTTGCGCCAGTAGAGGGCGATATCAGGCCGCTACGCGCGCCGTTTTGCGCCCGCTGCGGATCCACAGCGCCACGGCCCCCGCCGCCGTCGCCAGCGCCACGACACCCGGCCAGCCCGCGCTTGCCAGAATGCGGCTGCCGAGGGCGGCGCCGGTCGCCATACCGATGAATACGCCGGTGAACAAGAGGGCGTTCAATCGGCTGCGAGCTGCCGGATCGAGACCGTAAACGATGGTTTGATGCGCGATCAGCGTAGCCTGGATGCCCAGGTCGAATCCGACGGCGCTCAGCGCAATGAGCGCCAGCTGCGCCGGGAGCGGCAACAGCGGCAGCAAAAACATCAAGGCGAAGGAGGCCAGAACCAGTCCCGCGCCGATACGGGTCACGACGTCAGGGCCGTGCCGATCGGCCAGACTTCCCGCCAACGGCGCCGCCAGCGCCCCCGCCGCCCCCGCCAGGCCAAACGCGCCGGCGGCCGCGCTGCCGATCTGGTAGCGCTCCGCCAGCATCAACGCCAGCGTTGACCAGAAAGCGCTGAAGCCCAATGACAGAAAGCCTTGCGCCAGCGTCGCGCGCCGCAGCGCGGGATACTCGGCCCACAGATGTCCCAGTGAGCGCAGCAGCGCGGGGTAACTCAGCGCGTTATGGGGGCGAAGACGCGGCAACATGCGCCAGATCGCCAGCGTGATCGGCAAAACGCCCAGCGCCGCGAGCGCGTAGACGCTGCGCCAGCCGGCGAACTCGGCGAGCGCGCCGCTGAACACGCGCGACAGCAAAATGCCGGCCAATAGCCCGGTCATCACCGCGCCGACGGTTTTGCCGCGGCTGGCCTCTGGCGCCAGCGTGGCGGCGGCGGGGATAATGTCCTGCGCGACGGTGGCGGTCAGGCCTATCGCCAGGCTGCTGAGCAACAACAGCGGGAACGAGGCGGCAAAAGCGCAGAGTAACAGCGTCAGCGCCAGCAGCGCGCCTTTTACCAGAATGATCCGCCGGCGATCGTACCGGTCGCCGAGCGGCGCCAACAGTAAAATGCCCAGCGCATAACCTAACTGGGTCAGCGTCGGCACCATGCCGGCATCGGCGACGCCGGCGTGGAAATCGGCGCCCATCATGCCAAGCATGGGCTGACTGTAATAGATTGACGCGACGCTGAGGCCGGCGCCGGCGGCCAGCAGAAATACGACGTTGGCGGACGGTGCGCCGTGGGTGGTGGCGGTGCTCATGGCAAAAATTCCTGCAAGGTGAATGTGCGGCCATTTTTACCGCTTGCTTCATTCCGCTGTAGCCCCCTCGCAGGTAAAACTGTTATACACTTAACGTATGAATAAAATTAACTTACCTAACGGCGACCGCATAACTTTGCTGCATACGCTGGTGCGCATCGTCGAAAGCGGCAGCTTGTCGGCCGCGGCGCAGCAGCTGGGCACCTCGCAGCCGACAATCAGCCGGCGTCTGCAGGCATTGGAACAGCTGCTGGGCGCCAAACTGATCCAGCGGACGACCCACGCCCTCAAACTGACCGACGACGGCGAGCGCTGTTACCGCCAGGCGCGGGGGCTGATCGAACAATGGCAAAGCCTGGAAGAAGGGCTTGCTGGCGCGCGCGACGAACCGGTCGGCGTGTTGCGCGTGCGGGCGCCGCACGCATTCGGTCAAGATCAGCTGATCGGTCCGTTGGGCGAGTATTTGCGGCGCTATCCGCAAACTTACGTTGAGTGGACGCTGAACGACCATTCTCCGGACTTTATTCCCGAGGGGGTGGATTGCGCCATTCACGTCGGGGCGGTGACCGATCCGTCGGTCGTGGCGGTGTTGCTGGCGGAGGTGCCGCGCAGCACGGTGGCGTCACCGGCGCTGTTGGCTGAACGACCGGCGATCGTCGATCTCGACGATTTGGCCTCATTGCCGTGGTTGGCGGTAAACAGTTTTTATCGTAATGAGGTCGTCTTGACTCACGCGACCAGCGGTGAACAGCGGCGTTTCGACATCGCGCCGAGGTTGAGCACCGACAGCCTTTATGCGGCGCGCAAGGCGGCGCTGGAAGGGCTGGGCGTCGCGATCGTGTCGTCTTGGGTGGTGAAAGAAGAATTGGCGCAAGGCGCTCTGCAGACGCTGTTACCCCTGTGGCGAGCTGAGCCACTGCCTATTTACCTGTTGTATCCCTATGCCAGCTATTATCCCGCGCGTTTACGCAAATTCATGGAAATGATGAAAGAAACGATGCCGCGCATTCTCGGCGCGCAGCCGCCGACGGGGCGCTGACGGCCTTCAGTGTCTGGCTTTTTTTCCGTCGCTGTGGCCGAGAGAACGATCGGGGAAGCTGTGATCGCGCAGCCGCTGCTTTAACTGCGCCGCATCGGGGAAGCCGCCGTCAATCTTGCGATCCCAAATCATCACGCCATCGACGCTGATTTGGTAGACCCCGCCGGTGCCCGGCATCAGGGTGACGGAGGCGAGATCGTCGCCGAAGGTGTTCAGCAGCTCTTGCGCCATCCAGCCGGCGCGCAGCAGCCAGTTGCATTGTGAACAGTAGTGAATCGTAACGGCGGGTGCGTTTTTCATCGTTGATCGACCGGTTAGTGGTGACGGCTTGCAATCAGCCTGCGGGCTCGCAAGCGATGGTGGCTGTGTATCGCCAAATAGTCAAGCGCCTGCGGAAGCCGCGAGGCGCGGATAACGATGACGGTCGCTATGGCTTGCTTTTGGCAAACCATTCGACCCCGCGCAACATGCCCGCCCAGTAAAATTTGGGTAAAAACCAGGCCTTCAGCCACCAGGCCATACGGCTGGGATGCGTGTTGTCGAACAGAGGAAAGGTGGGGAGTAATTTACTGTCGTAACCAAACTCCGCCAGAACAACCTTGCCTTTCTCTACCGTCAATGGGCAGGAACCATAACCATCATACCGTGCCGCATCAGGAGCGCCGTTAAGCCGGGCCGCGATGTTCTCTGCCACCACTACCACCTGTTTGCGAGCCGCCGCCAGGGTTTTGGCATTTGGCGTGGCGCAACAGTCGCCAACCGCAAAAATCGTCTGCCACTGCTTATGCCGTAGGGTGAATTTATCCACGTCGCACCAACCTGACTCGTCAGACAACCCACTTTGCGAAATGAACGCCGGCGCAGATTGCGGCGGCACTACGTGCAGCATATCGAAGGGCAGTGTCACTTCGCGTTTGCCTTCTTCATCACCGTCCAGAGAAAAGGTTGCTTGCCGACGCAGCCCATCAACGCGAACTAAATTATGCCGGAAGTTGACCTGTGCGTGGTATTTCTTCAAGTAATCGGTCAGCGGAGGAACAAATTGCGGCACGCCGAATACCGCCGCGCCCGCCAGGCAGAAATTGACGTTAATATTATTAAGGACACCTTGTCGCCGCCAGTGATCGCATGAAAGGTATAAGGCTTTTTGCGGCGCGCCGGCGCATTTTATCGGAACCGGCGGTTGAGAAAATATCGCCTCGCCGCCTTGCATTTCACGAACCAGTTTCCAGGTGTATTCCGCAAGATCAAAACGATAATTAGAGGTGACGCCATTCATTCCCAACGTTTCTTCAAGACCCTCTATTTTATCCCAACGTAAAACGAGGCCGCAGGCAACAATAAGAAAGTCGTAGTTTATTTTCTGCCCTTGGCGGGTCTCGACATATTTTTTGCCGGGCTCCACCCTGACCACACTATCCTGAATCCATGCGGTTCCTGGGGGGGTGACGGCGCGCATAGAACGCCGTGTTTTATTGATATCAAACAGCCCGCCGCCCACCAGGGTCCATGCCGGTTGATAATAATGGCAGTCGCTAGGTTCAATTACCGTTATATCAATGCCTTTAACTCGCTTCCTTATGCTTGCCACGACGCTTATTCCAGATGAACCACCGCCAATAACAACAACTTTCTTCTTGGTGTTTATTTTTTCCGGTTTCATGCAGGCCTCCTTTCATAAGAAAGTAGGGGGTTAATGCCCAGATTAAAAGGGAATTCATAGAACTTATGGTTATATTAAAAATCACATATTCGATTTAGCTATATGTAATAGCTAAATCGAATAAGTTATTTGACAATTAATGCGAACTGATCGTTAATAAATACCACAAACACCGTTCAGGAATTAACCCATTGGATTTTTTCCATTTTACTTTTTATACCCTGATGTTATTGGTGATAACCGGAGGAATAGTCGGATTTCTCTTGGCCCTGACAGGCGGAGGCGGCTCCATCGTTTGTGTGCCGCTGCTGCTGTATATGGTGCAAATCCCGGATACGCATTTGGTGATAGGCACCAGCGCCATGTCCGTCGCCGTCAGCGCGCTGCTCAACCTTTTTGCGCACGCCGCCAAAGGAAACGTCCGGTGGCGAACCGGCATTGTCGTGTCGCTGGTCGCGGTGGCCGGCACGCTGGCAGGTTCACAAATGGGAAAAATCACGGACGGGCGCTATCTAACCCTGCCTTTCGCTTTGCTGATGCTGATTGTCGCCGGATTAACGCTGAAAAAAAATCACCGGGCCGGCAACGGATTGGCTTCTCCTGATGCGGCCTTTCATCCCGCCATCGTGTGGCCCTGCGTGTTGGCGCTGGGCGCGGTGGCCGGCTTTCTGGGGATCGGCGGCGGATTTTTAGTGGTGCCGGCGCTGCTCTGGTTTTTCCGCTTTTCGCTGCTTGAAGCGGTGGCCACCTCGCTGGTGGTGGTTTCTGCCATGGGTTTATCGACGAGCGCAAGCTATGCCTTGTCCGGCAAGGTGTCGCTCGTCATCACGTGCTGGCTGATCGTCGGCGGTGTTCTGGGGGGCGTCGTGGGGGTTGCGCTCACCGAGCGCCTGAAGAAACGCGAGGACATTATCCGTGTGCTCTACGCCGCCATGCTCTTGGTGCTGGCCCTTTATATGCTTTTTAAAAGCTTATAAGACAGAAGGAAAAAATATGCGCATCCGTACATACCATCATCAGCTCTCCTTTTCGGGGGCGCCCGCAGCGAGTGATTTCGCTACCCTGCATCAACAAGGCTACCGGCTTATCGTCAACAACCGGCCGGACGAAGAGCCGGGAGAGTATCTTGACCATCAGCAAGAGAAAGCGTTGGCTGAACAAGGGGGGATGCGTTACGTCTATCTCCCTTATACGTTCGATACGCTGACCTGGGAGACCGTTTACACCTTCCAGTTTCTGTTGCGGCAAGGCAAGAAGACCCTGGCGCATTGCAGGAGCGGGGCGCGCTCGGCTTGCCTCACTCTGCTGTATGCGCTGCGCGAAGGGCGGATCGATGAAGCGCAATTCCGCAGCCAATGCGAAGAATATGGCGCGGATGCCGATAAGGCGCTCAGTTGGTATCGCCGGCATCAGCCCGTTCAGTCTCATGCGCAAGTGCATGCGTTTTATGAGCCGGAAAGCGGCAGCCTGCAGTATGTCGTCGCCGATCCCAAGGCGCGTCGCTGCGCCATCATCGACCCGGTGCTGGATTTTGATCGCCGATCGGGCACGGTCTCGCATCAGCAGGCCCGCACCATTTTAAGTTTTATCCAGCAGCGAGGGTGGGGTGTGGCCTGGGTGCTGGATACGCACCCGCATGCCGACCATTTTTCTGCCGCCACCTGGCTGGCGCAGAAAACCGGCGCCCTTACCGGCATAGGCGAAAAAATTACCGCCGTGCAGGGGCTGTGGCAAGACATCTATAATTTGAAGGAACTGCCTCCCGCCGAGACCGTGTGGGATGCGCTGTTTGCGGATGGGGACGTCTTTTTTATCGGCAACCTGCGCGCTGAAGTCTTGCTGTCTCCTGGCCACACCCTGGCTTCCGTCACGTATCACATTGCCGATGCGGCGTTTATTCACGATACGTTTTTCATGCCGGACAGCGGCACCGCAAGGGCCGATTTCCCCGGCGGAAATGCGGAAGCCCTGTGGGATTCGTTGCAGCGGATCTTGAGCCTGCCTGCGGATACCCGCCTGTTTACCGGCCATGATTACCGCCCGGAGGGGCGTGAGGCCCGCTGGGAAAGCACAGTGAGAGAGCAGCGCGAGAACAACCCCTGGGTGGCCAACATGGATAAAGCTCAATTTATCGCGCAAAGAAAGCAGCGAGACGCCACGTTGCCGCATCCGGAATTGATGCTGATGGCGCTGCAGGTCAACATTCGCGGCGGCGTACTGCCTGATTGCGAAGATGATGGGCGGCACTACCTCAAAATTCCTGTTAATCGCTTCAAGGGGTAAATCAAGCCAGAGAGGCGCGATCGTTCACGGCTGCCAATCTCAAGGCGATCGCGCCGTCTGTTAATGGTTTTTTATGAAATAAGCAGACTGATTCATATTTAATTATTTGTTTTTACACAAAACACGCGGCGCTTGCCCTCGCCGAATACAGTCACTACATTAACAACTGTACTTCCCACACTGCTAAGGAAAACACCATGAAAGCTGCCGTAGTGACGAAAAACCATACCGTAGACATTCAGGATAAAGTGCTGCGCCCGCTGAAGCACGGCGAAGCGGCGTTGAAAATGGAGTGTTGCGGGGTGTGCCACACCGATTTGCACGTGAAAAACGGCGATTTCGGCGAGGTGCCGGGCATTACGTTGGGGCATGAGGGCATCGGCGTGGTCTCCGCCGTCGGTGAGGGCGTCACCTCGTTAAAAGTGGGTGACCGCGCCAGCGTCGCCTGGTTTTACCAGGGTTGCGGCCATTGCGAATACTGCGTCAGCGGCAACGAGACCCTGTGCCGCTCGGTGAAAAACGCCGGCTACAGCGTTGACGGCGGTATGGCGGAAGAGTGCATCGTGGTGGCGGACTACGCGGTGAAAGTGCCGGATGGGCTCGATTCTTTCGCCGCCAGCAGCATCACCTGCGCCGGCGTCACCACCTACAAGGCGGTGAAGATTTCCGATATCAAACCGGGGCAGTGGATCGCCATTTATGGCCTTGGCGGGCTGGGCAACCTGGCGTTGCAGTACGCCAAGAACGTGTTTAACGCCAAAGTGATCGCCATCGACGTCAACGACGGTCAGCTGGAGTTCGCCAAACAGATCGGCGCCGATCTGACCATCAACTCCAAAACGCAAAACGCGGAGGAGATCATTCAACAGCAAACCGGCGGCGCTCACGCGGCGGTGGTGACGGCGGTGGCGAAAGCCGCCTTCAACTCGGCGGTGAATGCGGTGCGCGCCGGCGGTAAAGTGGTGGCCGTGGGGCTGCCGCCGGAGAGCATGGATCTGAGCATTCCGCGCCTGGTGCTGGACGGCATTCAGGTGGTGGGTTCGCTGGTGGGCACGCGCGAAGATCTGAAGGAGGCGTTCCAGTTCGCCGCCGAAGGCAAGGTGACGCCGAAAGTGACCAAGCGGCCGCTGAGGGATATCAACGCCATCTTCGACGAGATGAAGGCGGGCACCATTCGCGGTCGCATGGTGATCGATCTCGGCATGGCGAAGTAGGCCACGCGCAAAAAGAAGGCCACCTGCGGGTGGCCTTCTTGTCATTACGCCGGGTTCAGAACAGGCCCAGCGGCTTGGCGTCGTAGCTGACCAGCAGATTTTTCACCTGTTGATAGTGCGACAGCGCCGCCTTGTGGGTCTCGCGCCCGATGCCGGAGTTCTTGTAGCCGCCGAACGCGGCGTGCGCCGGGTACAGGTGGTAGCAGTTGGTCCATACGCGCCCGGCCTTGATCGCGCGGCCCATGCGGTAAGCGCGGTTGATGTCGCGGGTCCACAGCCCGGCGCCCAGCCCGAACTCGGTGTCGTTGGCCAGCGCCAGGGCTTCGGCCTCATCCTTGAAGGTGGTGACGCCAATCACCGGCCCGAAGATCTCCTCGCGGAAGAAACGCATGCTGTTGTTGCCGGTAATCAGCGTCGGCTGCAGGTAGAAACCGTTTTGCACTTCGTCGCCGCGCTGGGCGGGCTCGCCGCCCGCAACGATTTTGCCCCCCTCGTTTTTAGCGATGTCGATGTAGGACAGGATCTTGTCGTACTGCTGTTTTGACGCCTGGGCGCCGATCATGGTCTCGGTGTCGAAGGGATCGCCCTGGCGGATGGTAGCGATACGCGCCAGCACTTTCTCCATAAACTGCGGGTAGATGGATTCCTGGATCAGCGCGCGTGAAGGGCAGGTGCACACCTCCCCCTGATTGAAGAAGCCGAGCACCAGCCCCTCAATCGCTTTGTCGATAAACTCCGGTTCCGCCTGCATGATGTCTTCAAAATAAATGTTCGGCGATTTTCCGCCCAGCTCGACGGTGCTGGGGATGATGTTCTCCGCCGCACAGGCGAGGATGTGGCGGCCGACCGGCGTGGAACCGGTGAAGGCGATTTTTTCGATGCGTTTGCTGCGCGCCAGCGCTTCGCCGGCCTCGCCGCCGAAACCTTGCACCACGTTGAGCACGCCCGGCGGCAGCAGATCGCCGATCTCTTCCATCAGCACGCTGATGCCGAGCGGCGTTTGTTCCGCCGGCTTCAGCACCACGCAGTTACCGCCCGCCAGCGCTGGCGCCAGTTTCCAGGCGGCCATCAGCAGCGGGAAGTTCCACGGAATGATCTGGCCGACCACGCCCAGCGGTTCATAGATATGGTAAGCCACGGTGTTCTGGTCGATCTCCGCCGCGGTGCCTTCCTGCGCGCGCAGGCAGCCGGCGAAGTAACGGAAATGGTCGACCGCCAACGGCAGATCGGCATTCAGGGTTTCGCGGATCGGTTTGCCGTTGTCCCAGGTTTCGGTCAGCGCCAGCATCTCCAGCCGCGATTCGATGCGATCGGCGATCGCCAGCAGCACGTTGGAACGCTCCTGCACGCTGGTTTTGCCCCAGGCGTCCGCCGCCGCATGCGCCGCGTCAAGCGCCAGCTCGATGTCTTTGGCGTCGGAACGCGGGAATTCGGCGATCGGCTGGCCGGTCACCGGCGAGGTGTTGGTGAAGTAGTTGCCGGATACCGGTTCGACAAATTTGCCGCCAATGTAGTTGCCATAGCGTTTACGGAACGAAACCAGCGAGCCAGGCAAACCGGGGTGAACATATTTCATGTGAAGCACCTCTCTGCAGATGATAACCGGCGCTATTGCGCTGCGCCTGTGAGTGCGGCCTGTCGCCGCAGCACAGAGAAGCACGCCCCGTGCCAGATTAGCGATGGACGTAGCATTAGTAAAAAAATGGCTATTTATTAAAATGTTAGGCATTGACAGGGGTAAGGCAATCGAGCGGTGCCGCGGCCGCCGATGATTTTTTGTGTCCCGTGTCGCAACGCCTGGTACACATTTATGATACACATTTGCAACACTCGCGAACGGGGGGGAGAAACGCATGTTGTCTGACGACCGCTTGCCCGCAGAGGGCGCCAGCGTGCTGACCCAGCCGTTGGCGGAATCCTGGCAACGCAGCCAGAGTTATGGTTTGACGCGCACCGATCAACATATCCCGTTTATCAAAGCCGGATTGCTTGAAGAGCTGCGCAGCCGCAACGATTGGGTGCCGCAGCGGGTACAGCCGTTGATCGAGCAACTGGGTGCGCAAATTACGCGCCAGCCCGCCATTGTGGTGATCGCCGACGCCGGCGGGCTGGTGCTGGAAACCCGCGGCAATACCGACTTTCTGCATAAGGCGTCGCGCTTTGCGCTGGCGCCGGGTAACCAGTGGGGAGAAGCGGAGCGGGGCACCAACGCCATCGGCACCGCGCTGGCGCTGGGCGCATTCTGCGAAGTGCGCGGCGGCCAGCATTTTCTCAACCAAAATGCCGGATTGAACTGCACCGCCGCGCCGATCTATCGTCCGGATGGCCGCATTGCCGGCATACTGGATCTCTCCGCCCCCGCGCAGCGCCCGTACCGCGATGCACAGCGCCTGATCATGCAGGCGGTGCGGCATATCGAACACCGCTGGGTCAGAAGCGCGATCGCCGATCGCCACTGGACGCTGCGCCTGCACGTCGATGCCCGCTGCCTGGGCAGCGCGCAAGAGCTGCTGCTGGTGTTTCACGACGAAGTGCTGATCGCCGCCAATCGACTGGCGATGATGGAGTTCCGGCTTTCGTCGGCCTCATTCGGCTCCGTTGAGTTCACCCAACTGTTTCCCGACCTGTTGCGACAGCCTTCCGGCGCACCGCGCCAGACGCTGGCCGGCAATCAACAGCACTATTATTCGTTGCTTGAGGCGCCGCAGCGCCGCGTCAGCGCTCTGCGTTCTGCGCCGCCGGCGGAACGGCACGACGAGCAGCATCAGAAAGCGCTGCGTATTCTCAACGCCGGCCTTTCGCTGTGCGTGACCGGCGAAACCGGCTGCGGTAAAGAGCATTTCAGCCGCAGCCTGTTTCAAGAGAGCCGCTGGCGCAACGGCAACTTTGTGGCGATCAACTGCGCGGCGCTGCCTGAGCCGCTGATCGAATCCGAACTGTTTGGTTATGCGTCGGGGGCGTTTACCGGCGCCAATCCGAAAGGCTACATCGGCAAGATCCGCGAGGCGGACGGCGGCGTGCTGTTTCTCGATGAAATCGGCGACATGCCGGCGGGCCTGCAAACGCGCCTGCTGCGGGTGTTACAGGAAAAAACGGTCACGCCCCTTGGCAGCCGCAGCGCTTATCCGGTCGAATTCGCGCTGGTCTGCGCCACGCACCACGATCTGCATCGGCAGGTAGAGGCGGGGGCGTTTCGCGAGGATTTGCTGTACCGCATACAGGAATACAGCCTGCGCATCCCGCCGCTCAGAGAGCGGGCGCAGCTGGAGGCCTTCATTTTGCAGCTATGGCGAGAGCTGGGCGGCGAGCGGCGCGACATTCGTCTGTTGCCGGAGGCGCTGGCGATGCTGGCGCGCTATCCGTGGCCCGGCAACGTGCGGCAACTGTTGAGCACGCTCAAGGTGCTGCTGGCGCTGGCGGACGATCATGCGGTGCTTACCCTGGACGATCTTCCTCAGTCCATCGCGGTGCTGGCGCCGCGGCAAGAGAACGCCGATACCGATCAGGGGGCGCTGCAGGCGGCGATCGACAGGGCGGGCGGCAATCTCAGCCGGGCGGCGAAGGCGCTCGGCGTTTCGCGCAGCACGCTGTACCGCAAGCTGGGAAGGCAGAAAACGGCGGCGGAATGAGGCGGCATGATTGCTCATCAATAACCGGCCCCTCGATGCGGGGCCGGTTCATACTCTAGTCCCCCAGCCCCGGCGGGTTAATCTCGGAATGGGCAATCTTCTCGTCGCTCTCCGCCCAGCGATCCAGCACCTGCAGATAGCTGCCGTTGGCGATGGCGCTGTTGAGCGAAGCCTGCACCGCGTCCACCAGGCCGTTGCCTTTTTTCAGCGTGACGGCGATGTTGGCGGTCTTCGGCCAGCCGCCGGGCACGATGCCCACCAGCCGGGTTTTGCCGGTCAGCCGCGCCTGATAGGCGCCGGAAACGTTGGGCCCGAAGGTGGCGTCGGCGCGGCCGGACTGAATGGCCAGCGTGGAGGCGGCCTTGTCGGTGACATACACCGGTTGCAGAGGCGCTAATCCCTTGGCGCGGTTCTCTTTGTCCCAGGCCAGCAGCACCGCTTCCTGATTGGTGCCGGAATCGACGATGATCTTTTTACCGGCGATATCCGGCGCGGTTTTGATCTGGGTGATTTTACTGTCGGATTTGACGTAGAAACCCAGCGTATCCTGCCGATAGGTGGCGAAATCGAATTTGGTCTTGCGTTCGTTGGTCACGGTGATGTTGTAAACCGCGGCGTCATATTTGCCGGAGGCCACCCCCAGCGGCCAGTCTTCCCACGAGGTGGGCACCAGCTTGAGTTTCAACCCCAAACCGTCGGCCACCAGGCGCGCGATGTCCGCCTCGCTGCCAATCACCGTTTTATTGTCGCGGGCGTACAGGCCGAACGGCGGGCCGCTGCCCAGCAGAGAAATGGCGACCGTCAGCGTGCCGGGTTCCACGAACCGGAAGCCGGCGGGGATTTTGGCCACGGCTTCGGCGTTTTTCACCGTGTGGATCGGCGTTTCGTTGGCGACGAGATCCACGCCTGGTGCGGCGGCGGCGGAAAAACTCAGCAGCGCCGCAATCACTATCATTTTTTTGCTATATATCATTATGTTAATTACCTTCATTATTATGGGTGTCACACGGTCGTTGCACTATCTCTAAAGGCGGCAGATCTGTGAACGAACAAAATCAACTAACCAATCTTGGAAAAATCATGAGGCGCCTCAGGCGGCGCTGAATCGATCGAGGATGAACCATGTCGTCGCGTTTCGCTACGTTGGGCCGCATACCGCGCGGCGTATGGGTATTGGGTGGCGTGAGCCTGCTGATGGACGTTTCCTCGGAGATGATCCATAGCCTGTTACCGCTGTTTATGGCGACGACGCTCGGTGCCAGCGTGATCGTCATCGGGTTGATCGAAGGGCTGGCGGAGGCGACGGCGTTGATCGTCAAGGTGTTCTCCGGCGTGCTCAGCGATTATCTCGGCAAACGCAAAGGGTTGGCGCTGCTGGGTTACGGGCTGGGCGCCATCAGCAAACCGTTTTTCGCCATCGCGTCGTCGTCTGGCATGGTGATGAGCGCGCGCCTGCTGGATCGCGTGGGCAAAGGCATCCGCGGAGCGCCGCGTGATGCCCTGGTGGCCGACGTGACGCCGCCGGAGATCCGCGGCGCGGCTTTCGGGCTGCGCCAGTCGCTGGATACCGTCGGCGCCTTTTTAGGACCGCTGCTGGCCGTCGGCCTGATGCTGCTGTGGCACAACGATTTTCGCGCCATCTTCTGGGTGGCGGCGATCCCGGCGGCGCTGGCGATTGCGCTGCTGTTTTTCGGCCTGAAAGAGCCGGCCGCCGCGATAACCCACAAGCGCACCAACCCGATTACCCGCGCCAACCTGCGGCTGTTGGGGCGCAGCTATTGGTGGGTGGTGAGCATCGGCGCGATCTTTACGCTGGCGCGTTTCAGTGAAGCGTTCCTGGTCTTGAAGGCGCAGCAGGGCGGCACGCCGCTGGCGTTGATCCCGCTGGTGATGGTCGCCATGAATCTGGTCTACGCCTGTTCGGCCTATCCGTTCGGC
Source organism: Serratia sp. BNK-33-b (assembly GCF_048684565.1). NCBI lineage: Bacteria > Pseudomonadati > Pseudomonadota > Gammaproteobacteria > Enterobacterales > Yersiniaceae > Serratia > Serratia sp. BNK-33-b. The sequence continues at coordinate 2,411,792 of NZ_JBLQTZ010000001.1, read as the reverse complement.
AAATTGTCCGACCGCATGAGTCATGAAGGATTGCTGAAAGCCGGGCTGCTGGTGCTGATCGCCGCCGATCTGGTATTGGCGCTGAGCGATCATTGGGCGGGCGTGCTGTTTGGCGTGGCGCTGTGGGGCGTGCACATGGGCATGACGCAGGGACTGTTGGCGGCGATGGTGGCGCACACTGCGCCGGCGCACCTGCGCGGCACCGCGTTCGGCATGTTCAATCTGATCAGCGGCGTGGCATTGCTGCTGGCGAGTCTCGGGGCCGGAACCCTGTGGGAGCTGTTCGGTTCCGCGTCCACCTTTTACGCCGGGGCGGTCATTTGCGTGGTGACGCTGGTCGGCATGAAACTGGCGCCGTTCGGCGAACGGCAGGGCGCTTAGCGGCCCTCGACAGATTGCGGCATCGCCTGCAGCAGCTCGGGCACCTGCTGGGACTCGACCGCCCGGCTGAACAGAAAACCCTGGCCGATATGGAAACCGGCTTCGCACAGCGTTTGGCGCTGCTGCTCGGTTTCCACGCCTTCGGCGATGATATCGATCGACAGCTTTTGACCGAGAATGCCGATGCTTTCCACGATCGCCAGGATCGCCGGTTCGGTGTTCATGCGTTGAATAAAGTCGCAGTCCAGCTTAATGCAGTCCAGCGGGTAGTCCATGATATGGCTGAACGAGGAGTGGCCGGTGCCGAAGTCGTCCAGCGCGATGCGGATACCCATCTCTTTGAGCATTTGCAGCGCGCGCAGTACGTATTTCGAACCGTGCTTGTTGAACGCGTGTTCGGTCACTTCCAGTTCGATCAGGTGATGGGGAATACGGAACTTCAGCAGGCGTTGCAGGAAGGTTTCGGCGTAGTTGTCGCGTAAAAACTCGATCGGCGACACATTCAGCGAGATAGGCCGTACCGCCACGCCGGCCGCGCGCCAGCGGGCGATATCGGCGAAGACTTTCAGCTGCATGGCTTCGCTGATCTTGGTTGCCAATTCGTAGTCGTTGAACGCCTCGCTTACCGTCGCCGGCAGCTGTACGCCGTTTTGTGGGCAGTGCCAGCGCAGCAGCGCTTCAAAGCCGACGATGCTGCCGTCGATCAGGCAGACCTTCGGTTGGTAGCTGGGGCGGATGCAGTTGTCGCGCACGATCTGGCGCGCGTAGTTGAGCTGGCTGGCGCGGGCGCGGGCTTTGTCCATCATCTTGCGATCGAACATGTAGACGCCGCCGCGGCCGCCGTCTTTCAGTTCATACAGCGCGGTATCGGCGCATTTCATCAGCTCCGAAGCGTCGCGAGCGTCTTTGGGATAGATGGCGCCGCCGATGCTCATGCCGCAATGCAGCGTCTTGCCGCCGTGGGTGATCGGTGTCTCCAACTGCAGCAGAAACTTGTTGGCGATGCGGAAAATATCCTGCTCGTTTTCGACGTCGCTGATCACCACGGCGAACTCGTCGCCGCCGAGGCGGGAGACGAACGAATGCGCATTCATGCAGGCGCTGAGCCTTTTACCCAAGACCCGCAGCAGATGGTCGCCCGCCGCGTGGCCCAGCGTGTCGTTCACCAGCTTGAAGTGGTCAAGATCCAGCAGCATCAGCCCAAGCGACTTTTTGCCGTGCAGGGCGCGCTTCATCTCTTGCTTCAGCTTTTTCTTGAATAAGCGTCGGTTGGGCAGGCCGGTCAATTCGTCATATTCGCTGGCGAGCAACAGACGCTGTTCCATCACGCGTTGCGACGTCACGTCGCGCGAGACGCACAAAATCTCGGCCACGGCGCCGTGTTCGTCGCTGACCGGTGTGAGAATGTTGTCCCAGTGCTGTTTTTTACCCTGCGGCGTCACGCTCAATCCCGCGAAGCGCGCATTTTTTCCGGCTCTGACGCTGCGCAGCGCCTTGCTGCCGCGGCGACGGATCTCGGGGGACAGGAGCCCCAGCCAGGGCATGCCAAACTCTTTCTGCGCCGGATCAAGACCGAGCGCCAGGCTGCCGGAGCGATTCATGTGGCGCAGCGTGCCATCGTGATTGATGACTTTGATGCAGTCGACGCTGGCGTCCAGCATGTCTTGCTGGATAGAGAGCGCCTGAACGTTTTGCTGGCGTTGCAGCATTTGCGGATGGATGTCGGTGGCGGTGAGATACCAGCTGGGCTCCTGCGCCATGCCGTCCTGACGGGCGTTAAACGCCAGCATGAACCACCGGTAGGCGCCGCTGCGCTCGCGCAGACGAGCTTCGCCGGCGAACGAGGAGAGGGCAACGATCGCCTGGCGCCATTGCGCGGCCAGGCGATCGCGATCGTCGGTGTGCAGGGCATCGAGCCAGTCTGCGGCGCCGTGCTCACCGGCGATGGCGCCGGTATAGTCGCGCCACTGCTTATTGAAGTAACCGCCAAGGCGGTTGCCGAAGCAAATCAGACCCGGCAAGTCGTCTACGATTTCGCTATAGAGATCAATCGGATTTTTGTTATTGCTCTGCTTGGGCAACAGGGTCATGCGGTATTTCCTCGGAAAATTACCCATATTCGTGCTCTATAGCAGAGCCTCTTTCAATATAGTCTTGCCAATGAAATTAGGAATAGCCAGCGGACGCGGCTAAAAACCGGCCTGGTAGCATGAAATAGATTACACAAGAACGCATTAGGAATACTCCTGTTATTTATAAGCCCCTCTTATATTGCATCGAAAAATAAGTGCTCCGACCACGGTGGGCTATTGCCATAAAAATTAATCAATCTGATGTTTCTATTTGATGAAATATTCAGGTGTTTTCATGCTCTTCCATCGTCTGCACTGTCGCCGCTATGCGTATTCACTGATAAAAATCTCACTTATGGCGGCAATAGCCGTCATTTCATGCACTCTTCAGCGGTTATCGCAGCACCGTCGCTCGGCGCTTAGAGAAAAGTCATGATACAAATCAAGAAATGTTTTGTTTCATCTGTTGACACTTTGCTTACATATAAGATAGCCTCGCGAATGAAAATCATTAGCAAAACTGGATGATGAAGCGAAATGTACCCACAGCCTGATCCTTACGCCCGGTCCCGATGGTCGGGTCATTCCGGCGCAACGGCGCCGGCAAACGTACATTCGCCTCCTCTCCAGACGCCTGCGCCATAGGCGCCCGGCGCGATGACATCCCTTTGTCTGTCCGCGCCCATTTGCATCTCTCAGCATGTCTGTTCGTGCGGCCCGCGCCGGGTCCGCATGTGTTATCCGTCGTTTCACGATCATAGGAGGTTTCAGCGCGGTTAAAACGTAAGTTTTCTTCTGGGTATAAATAAACATGGAGCGTAAAATGATACTTAATAAAAGATTGAAGTTAGCGTATTGCGTTTTTCTGGGTTGTTATGGCTTATCCATTCATTCTTCTCTTGCCGCTTATCAGGATCCCGGTCGATTGGGCGCGCCTGACAGTTGGAAAACCGCGGAGTTTAATCGCCAATGGGGGCTTGAAGCTATTTCCGCCGAATTCGCCTATGCCAGAGGCTATACCGGAAAAGGTATAACCATCGGCGTTATCGATAACGCTATTCTTTCCCATTCTGAATTCTCCGGTAAACTGACGCGCCTGGATAACGGCAGTTATAATTTCTCGTATGATAAACAAGATAATATGTCTTTCGGCGATCACGGCACGCACGTAGCCGGTATCGCTGCGGCTAAAAGAGATGGCGCAGGCATGCACGGCGTCGCTTTCGACGCGGATATTATCGGCACCAAATTGAATGATTACGGTAATCGCAACGGCCGTGAAGAGCTGATTCAGAGCGCGGCTCGCGTCATCAATAACAGCTGGGGGATCGCGCCGGATATACGGCGAGACGCCAAAGGCGATATCATCTGGTTGCCGAACGGCAGGCCGGACTACGTGGCATTCGTAAAAAGCGAAGTGATCGCCGAGATGATGCGCAGCAAATCCAGCGTGGAATGGGGCAGCGAACAACCGGTGCCCACCGGCGGGCACAGCGCCATGTCGACGCTGCTGCGGGCGGCCAGGCACGGCAAGCTGATCGTCTTCTCGGCGGGCAATTACAACAATTACAATATTCCGGAAGCGCAAAAGTCACTGCCTTACGCTTTCCCGGACGTACTGAATAATTACCTGATTGTGACCAACCTGAGTGACGAAAATCAGTTAAGCGTTTCCTCGACCAGCTGCGGGCAAACGGCCAGCTATTGTGTTTCCGCGCCGGGTTCTGATATTTACAGCACCGTCGGCCGGCTGGAGTCCAATACCGGCGGCGCCGTGAATCGCGAAGCTTATAATAAGGGCGAGCTGTCGCTTAATCCTGGTTACGGCAACAAATCCGGCACCTCAATGGCGGCGCCGCATGTGACCGGCGTCGCCGCCGTATTGATGCAGCGCTTCCCATATATGAGCGCCGATCAAATATCTGCAGTCATTAAAACCACCGCCACCGATTTAGGCGTTGCCGGCATTGATAATTTATTCGGCTGGGGGCGCGTCAATTTACGCGATGCGATCAACGGCCCGAAAATGTTTATTACCAAAGAGGATATCCCGCAGGAATATTATGTGCCGGGTTCCTACAGTGAGAAACAGTTTGTGGTGAATATCCCCGGCCTGGGAAATATCGTCGAACCCGGCACGCCGGTTGAGCGGCGCTGCACGTCGAGCGAATGCGATTTCGATTCGTGGAGTAACGACATCAGCGGGCACGGCGGCTTGACCAAAACGGGCGCCGGTACGCTGGCGCTGTTGGGTAATAACACCTATCGCGGTGATACCTGGGTGAAACAGGGCGTGTTGGCGATCGACGGTTCGGTGGCATCCAACGTCTATATCGAAAATAGCGGCACATTGTCCGGCGAGGGCACCGTAGGCGCCTTCAGAGCGGCTCGGAGCGGCAGCGTCGCGCCGGGCAACGGCATCGGCACGCTGCATGTGTTGCACGATGCCATTTTTGATCGCGGTTCGCAGTATAACGTGGAAGTGGCGGACAATGGCCGCAGCGATAAGATCGCCGCGCGGCGCGCTTTCCTCAACGGCGGCAGTGTGAATGTCAGCCTGGAACGCAGCCAAAACCTGCTGTCGCAGAATGAGGCGCAGAGTCTGCTGGGCAACAAGTACACCATCCTGACCACGACGGACGGCGTTACCGGTAGATTCGAAAACGCCAACCCATCGTATCCGTTTGTTAAAGTCGCGCTGGATTATCGGGGCAATGACGTCGGCCTTGGCATCACGCGCACCGACGCCAGCTTTGACAGCCTGGCCAGCACTGAGAACGAGAAAGCGGTAGCTCGTGCGGTGGAGACGCTCAACGCGACGGAACCGGTCACGGAAACGGCCAAACGCAGCGTGGCGATCCCGGCGGCCGAAGAGGCCAACCTGCTGCAAAGCGATGGGGGCGAGGCGCAAGCCGTGAACGAAGAGGCGAGCATCGTGGCGGGCCATCCGGTCTATGAAAGCTTCCTCGGCTTCACCTCGGCCAGAGAATTGCAACAGGCGACCCGTCAACTGTCCGGCCAGATCCACGCGGATATGGCTTCCGCCCAGATCAACGAAAGCCGTTACCTGCGCGATACCGCCACCGAGCGCTTGCGCCAGGCGGAAGGCCGCCGCACCGCTACCGACATTAAAGCGGATGACAACGGCGCCTGGGCGAAACTGCTGGGTAGCTGGGGGCATGCTTCCGGCAACGACAACGCCACCGGTTACCAGACCTCCACCTATGGCGTGCTGTTAGGTCTGGACAGCGAACTGTTTGGCGACGGCCGGCTTGGCATGATGACCGGGTATACCCGCACTTCGCTGGATGGAGGTTATCAGTCAGATGCTCACAGCGACAACTACCATCTGGGGCTGTACGGCGACAAACGCTTCGGCGCGTTGGCGCTGCGAGCGGGCGGCACCTATACCTGGCATCGCATCGACACCTCGCGTTCGGTGAACTACGGCGCGCAGTCGGATCGCGAGAAGGCCAAGTATAACGCGCGCACCGGTCAGCTGTTCATCGAAAGCGGCTACGATTGGACGAGCGATGCGGTCAACCTTGAGCCGTTCGCCAACCTGGCGTATACCCATTACCGTAACGAGGAGATCAACGAACAAGGCGGGGCAGCGGCGCTGCGCGGCGACAAACAAAGTCAGTCCGCCACCGCCTCGACGTTGGGTCTGCGCGCCGACACCGAGTGGCAAACCGACAGCGTGGCGATCGCGCTGCGCGGCGAGCTGGGTTGGCAGCATCAGTACGGCAAGCTGGAGCGTAAAACGCAGCTGATGTTCAAACGCACTGATGCGGCGTTCGACGTGAACAGCGTGCCTGTTTCTCGCGATGGCGCGATTCTGAAAGCGGGCGTCGATGTATCGATTAACAAAAACGCCGTCCTGTCCCTTGGCTACGGCGGGCAGCTGTCGTCCAACCACCAGGACAACAGCGTCAACGCCGGTCTGACCTGGCGCTTCTGATCGCGGTTGCATGCTTCGCTTTATTCAGCCCTCATTGAGACGATGGGGGCTTTTTTTTCGCGGCCAGCCGGCCTTCTGCGGCATGAGCGATACTTTCTCCGCGACCTATTCCCCCGGCCGGTGTTCGCCGCCGGGTAAATCAATCAGAGGAAAACAAACGCTGCTGCCAATAGCGCAATTGCGTCAGCGTGATCGGCGCAGCGGCGGCAATGGCCGCGCGATTTTCCAACGCAATCTCCCGCGCACGTTGCAACGGCTCGGCGCTGAGGCCTTGCAAGTTTTGTTGCAGCGCCTGTTGCGTTTGCTCCAGCTCTCCAACGCTAACGTGCGTCAGCTCATGATGCATCTGCAGCAAGAATTCATCGTTTAACTGCCGCAGCTGTTCTGCGGTGAACGTCGGGGATTGCAGCGCGAACAGCAGGCCTTCGGCATGGGTGCAGCGGTGGAAGGCACATTGCACCACGTAGCCCACGTTGCGTTCCACGCGCAGCCGCTGAAAATAGCGCGGCGCGTAAAGCCGGGCCAGCACGCGCAGCGCCCAGCGGCCTTCGGCTTCATCGTTTTGCAGCGGGTAAAACTGCAGCAAGGCGTGTTCGGCGCCGCTTTCCGTCAGCGTGACAGGGGGATGTAAACGCGGCGGCGTTTGCGGCTCAGCCGTTATGGCGTAGGGGAAGTCATACAGCAAATGTGACAGTCGCCGTTTTAACTCGCCATCGCCGCCGACCAGGGTGGCATGCCAGTGTGGCGCCGTTGTCGTAGAGACGTTCAGCGCCGCCGGCAATTGGGCCAACAGGCGGCGAATGGCGATATCGTTTCGTTGTTTTAACTGCGCGTGGCGCAGGTTTCTCGCCGCCTCGTTGATGACGGCCGGCGGCTGCGCCGCCAGAGCCCGGTTCACGACGTTCAGGCCGTGGCAGATCAGCCCGTGGCTGCCCGCCAGCTGCAGCAGCCACACGCCCTGGTGGCGTTCGACGCTTAAATGTCCCTCCCGATGCGCCAGCTCCGCCGCGCTAGGGCGCAGCGCCGCCTGCAAGCCACAGGCCTGTTCTTCGCTGAGCGCGCCATGCGACGCTGGGCGCAGCAACAGCACCGGCTGCGCCTCGCCGGAACGCAGATGCCGCAGCGGCGCCTGGCCGGCCGGCAAGGGCGGGATCGGCAGCGCCGCTGAGGCTGAGAAAAAGCGGAAAGGTTCCGCTGTAGGCGCCAGCGCGGCGCCGGCGAAGGGGCGCAGGGTCAGCGGCAGCCCTTGGATTTCGCGCGTTTCACCGCCCCCCTCGGGCTGCACGGCCAGGCGGCGGCGCGGCGCCGCCATCAGCATAGCGAGTTGCCGCGTCCAGTCGTCATGCTGTTCCGTCGGCGGCAGCCCAAACGCTCTGGCCCGCAGCTGATCGAGCGGCGCCAGACGGTGAAAATCGCGGTTCGCCAGTTGCCCGAAATGCTCGAGCTGGCCTGGTGTCAGCGCGTTCAACGCCTGCAGCCATGCCAGCAAGGCGCTTTCGATATGGGCGGCCTCAGACGCCGAGCCGTGATTGACGGTGAAAATAAAACTCAACAGGGCGCTGTTTTCGCCGCAGCGGGCATAATCCAGCCGAACGGCGTCGCCCCACGCGTGCGCGCGCAGCCGTGCCAACAGCCCGCCAGGGGCGTCGTCCAGCAATAAACGCTCAAGCCGTCGCAGCCAGCCGCGTGAACGGCAGTGCGGCAGGGCAAACACCAGCCGCAGCTGCGGCGCGCCGGGAAGAGACAGCGTGTAATCTTGCCCGGCGGCCAGCGGCGGCAATGTCTCGGGCGGCGCGGCGCTGCCCGACGGCAAGCCGCCACCGTAGCGCTGTGCCAGCGCATGCAGTTGCTCAAGCGATTGCGGGCCTTGCAGCCACAGCGTCATGTTCGGTGCGCGGTAATAATGGTGGTGAAACTGCCGCAACGCCTGCTGCAACGCGGAAATATCGCTGCCGAAAGCGGCGCGGCTGCCGATATGAAAGCGATGCAGCGCGTCAAATCCGCTGAACATCTGCCGCTGCGCGGCTTCGCAGCGGGTTTCAACATCGGCGCGCAGCAGGCGGTATTCGGCGTCGATGACCTCGATCTCCTGGGCGATCGCCTCAGTCGCCAGCTGCGGAGCGGCGAGCATATCGCTCAGCCGCGCCAACCCATCCGCCAGATGGGCGGCGCCCACCTCAAAGAAAAACGCGGTTTGCGTGGCCTGGGTGGTGGCGTTTAACCGGCCACCGGCCGCCTGGGTCCAGCCCATCAGCCCATCTTGCGCGCTGAAGTTCGCGCTGCCGCGAAACAGCATATGTTCCAGCAGATGCGCCAGGCCGGGCCAGGCGGCAGGCGCCTGAAAGCTGCCCGCTTCGATGCGCACCAGCGCGGCGGCGGCGTCGGCGGCAGGGTCGCTTATCGCTTTGACGGCCAAACCGTTATCGAGCTGCCACGAAGCGGCGGCGGGTGCCATCGTCAACCCTTGAAGATCAGACGGGAGTTGGTCTGATTGCGAAATCGCAGCTGATCGATACCGATCTGCGAACGGTTCGCCGCTTCCCGCGCCGCCAGGATGGTGCCGTGATGCGGCGATTTGCCGCACACCGGGTCGGCGTTGTCGGCGTTGCCGGTCAGCATGAACGCCTGGCAGCGGCAGCCGCCGTAGTCTTGCTCTTTCTCCGAACAGGAACGGCAGGGCTCCGGCATCCAGTCATAGCCGCGATAGCGGTTAAAGCCGAAGGAGTGGTACCAGATATGCTGCAGATCGTGCTCCAGCACCGACGGAAACGTAATCGGTAACTGACGGGCGCTGTGGCAGGGTAACGCCATGCCTTCCGGCGTCACGCTCATGAAGATGGCGCCCCAACCGCCCATGCAGCCTTTAGGCCGCTCCTCGTAGTAATCCGGCGTGACGAACAGCAGGTTAGCCAGTTTGCCGTCGGCGGCCATGCGTTCGCGGTAGCGTTTCACCACCGCTTCTGCCTCGGCGATCTGTTCGCGGGTCGGCAGCAGGCCTTCACGGTTCAGGTGCGCCCAGCCGTAGAACTGGCAGGTCGCCAGCTCGACGTCGTCGGCATCCAGCTGGATCGCCAGTTCGATGATGCGGTCGATCTGGCCGATATTATGGCGATGCAACACGAAGTTGAGCACCATCGGATAGCCGAGCGCCTTGACCGCCTTGGCCATCGCCAGCTTCTGCTGAAATGCCTTGGCGGAGCCCGCCAGCGCGGCGTTCAGCGTTTCGTCGCTGGCCTGAAAACTGATCTGAATATGATCCAGCCCGGCGTCGGCGAAGGTCTGCAGCTTTTTCTCGGTCAGGCCGATGCCGGAGGTGATCAGGTTGGTGTAAAACCCGAGATCGCGGGCGGCGGCGATCAGCTCGGGAAGGTCTTTACGCACCAGCGGCTCGCCGCCGGAGAAGCCGAGCTGCACGCTGCCCATCGCCCGCGCCTGGCGGAACACCTCTATCCACTGTGCGGTAGTCAGCTCTTTTTCCTGCGCGGCGAAATCGAGCGGGTTGGAGCAGTACGGACACTGCAGCGGGCAGCGGTAGGTCAGCTCCGCCAGCAGCCAGAGCGGCGGATTCACCGCCGGCGCACGTGGTTCAGTCACGGAAGGTCACCCATTTTTGTTCGTAGGCGCGCTGGAAAAATTCCAGCACGTCGTCCGCCAACCCATCGGCGCCGGGGAAGCGGGCGTTCAACTGGGCGATGATGCCGTTCAGCGTAGTGTGGCCGTCGACCAGTTGCAAAATGGCGGCGGCGCTGTCGTTCAGCTTGGCCATGCCTTCCGGGTAGAGGATCACATGGCTGTTTTGCACCTGCTCCCATTGCAGGCGGTAACCGCGGCGGAAGACGGGAGTGTGTTCAGGGTTCAGCGTCATTACACCAGCCTCTGGTTGTGCCATACCCGCGCGGCGGTCACGCTGTGGTAAGGCGGGCGGTTCAGGGTGTAGGCCATGCTCATGGCGTCCAGCATGCTCCACAGAATGTCCAGCTTGAACTGCAGAATCTCCAGCATGCGCTGCTGCTTTTCAACGGTATCGCAATAGTCCAGCGCCAGCGCCAGGCCGTGTTCCACGTCGCGGTTAGCCTGGCCGAGGCGGCTGCGGAAATAGTCGTAGCCGGCGGCGTCGATCCACGGGTAGTGTTGCGGCCAGCTGTCGAGACGCGACTGGTGGATCTGCGGCGCGAACAGTTCGGTCAGCGAGCTGCAGGCTGCTTCCTGCCAGCAGGCGCGGCGCGCGAAGTTGACGTAGGCGTCCACCGCGAAGCGCACGCCCGGCAGCACCAACTGCTCGGATAGCAGGGCGTCGCGCTGCAGCCCGACGGCCTCGCCGAGGCGCAGCCAGGCCTCGATGCCGCCTTCGCTGCCGCCGTAGCCGTCGTGATCCAGAATGCGCTGCACCCACTTGCGACGGGTGTCAGGCTGCGGGCAGTTGGCCATGATCGCCGCATCCTTGATCGGAATGCTGGTCTGGTAGTAGAACCGGTTGGCCACCCAGCCCTGGATCTGCTCACGCGTCGCTTCGCCGTTGTGCATCGCGATGTGATACGGGTGGTGGATGTGGTAATAAGCGCCTTTGGCGCGCAGCGCCGCTTCAAATGCCTGCGGCGTCAGGGGACGTGGTTGCGTCATGGCGATTCCCTACAGTTCGATATTCATGCCGTCCCAGCTCACTTCGATGCCGGCGGCGGTCAGGCTCTGCCGTTCCGCGGAGTCTTCATTGAGGATCGGGTTGGTATTGTTGATGTGGATCAGGATCTTGCGTTTGGCGGGCAAGGTGCTGAGCAGGGCCGCCAGCCCGTGATCTTCCGCCAGCGCCAGGTGCCCCATGTCTTTGCCGGTATTGCGTCCCACGCCGGCGTTGGCCAGTTCGTTGTCGCGCCACAGCGTGCCGTCGATCAGCAGGCAGTCCGCGCGGCGCAGCCAGGGCATCAGCGCCTCGTCCGGCTCACCCAGGCCCGGTGCGTACAGCAGACCGGCCCCGCGCGCGGTATCTTCGATAAACAGCGCCACGTTGTGGCCCGGCAGCGGGCGATCGCGGTACGGCGAATAGGGCGGCGCGTTGCTGAGCAGCGGAATGGCGGTGAAGCGCACGGTCGGGCAGACCGCCGTGCGGAACGGTTCGCCGGGCGTCACCGGGTGGTGAATCAACCCGCCGTTCCAATGGGAGAGCATGGGAAACACCGGGAAGCCGGTGCTGAGATCGTCATGCACTTCAGGGGTGCACCAGACGTGGTGTGGGCAGCCCTCACGCAAATTGAGCAAGCCCGCGCTGTGATCGATCTGGCTGTCGGTCAGCACGATCGCGCCGATGCCGGTGCCGCGCAGCACGTCGGGATTGTTCAATTCGGGCGAAGCCAGCAGCTGATGGCAAATATCCGGTGAAACGTTGCACAGCACCCAGTTTTTACCGTCGTCGCTGACGGCGATGGAAGACTGCGTGCGACGCGTGGCGTTGATGCTGTGCTCGCGAACGCCCCGGCAGTTGTCGCAGTTGCAATTCCACTGGGGAAAGCCGCCGCCCGCCGCCGAGCCGAGAACTTTTATCTGCATGTCTGAACCAGAAAAAGAGGGAAAGAAATGCCCGCGCGAAAGGCGGGCAGACAGGCGATTAACGGTTGGAAATGTACAGCGTCACTTCCAGCCCCAGACGCAGGTCAACAAACTCAGGTTTAGTCCAGGTAGTCATAGCGGTGCTCCTTTACATGCATCGTGATAGTTCGAGCCCAATGAGAAATTTTCGCATTAGGCCGGCCCAATGTTGGCGAAATGTGACGAAGATCGCAACCTTTAAAGCGTAACCGGGTTATTCACCCCAGGTGGCGGCGAGCACGTTCAGCCAGTTGCGCCAGGTCAGCTTCTCCAGCAGCCGGTTATCGAACCCGGCCTGCGCCAGCGCTTGCGTCAGGCGCGGTAGGCCTGCGGCGTCCTCCAACGGTTGCGGTACGTTGACTCCGTCAAAATCAGAGCCAAATCCCACGCGATCTTCACCAAGTTTAGCGATCAAATACTCAACGTGTTTAACAATTTCTGTTAAGCCTGTCGTTGCACTGTCACGTTTACCGTCCGCCCGCAGGAAGGCGGTACCGAAATTGACGCCGACCATCCCGCCGCTCTGGGCGATGGCGTCCAGCTGTGCGTCGGTGAGGTTGCGCGGCTGCGGGCAGAGGGCGTGGGCGTTGGAGTGGGTGGCGACCAGCGGCGCGCGGCTCAGCGCGGCGGTTTGCCAGAAGGCTTTCTCGTTCATGTGCGAGACGTCGATCATGATGCGTCGGTGATTGCAGGCGCGGATCAGCGCCTCGCCGGCCGGCGTCAGGCCGGGGCCGGTATCGGGTGAGCCGGGGAACGGCCCGCTGACGCCGGTGCCGAAGGCGTTAGGCAGATTCCAGAATGGCCCGATGCTGCGCACGCCCAGCCGGTAGAAGGCCTCCAACTGCGTCAGCTCCGCATCGATCATGCCGGCGCCTTCGATATGCAGCACCGCGGCGATTTGCCGGTTGAGGCGGCACTGCTCTATCTCGGCGGCGGTGCGGCAGATGCGCAGCCGCCCCTGAGAAGCCTGCTCCAGCTGCTGCAGGATGGCGATTTGCCGTTCGGCGATCGCCAGCGGATCGAAGGCGGCCTGCGCCTCGTCCTGCGTTTGATTACGCATCTGGGCGATATAGCCGACCGGAGGAATAAATACCGCGAACAGCCCGCCGCAGAATCCGCCGCGCTGCATGCGGGAGAAATCGAGGTGGCCCGGCGTGACGCGGGAATAAAAGGCGGCGACCGGATCGTCGTCATGCTGCAGCCACAGATTGAGCAGCAGGTCGTTATGGCCGTCGAAGACCGGCCAGAGAGGGGGAAGCGTCATGGGCGTTTCACTGCGTCAGGCATCGTGAACGCTATGTTCTCCCATCGAGCGAGGGGGAACAACCCTCGCTCGATGGGGATTTTAAAGCCGAATTGTCAATTCGACGTCATCCGCGAACGGCGTGGAGAGATAGCCCGTCGCCGGATCGCGCACCCGCGCCAGGTAATCCGGGCTGTCATCGGCGTTGTCCGCGACGATCAGCGCACCGGGCCGCAGACGGCTCTCAAGCAGGTCGAGAATATCGGGATAAAGTCCCTTGGCGCCGTCGAGCAGCAGCAGATCGACCGTGGCCGGCAGATCGCCGCGCAGCGTTTCCAGGGCGTCGCCGACGCGGATCTCCACCAGGTCGATGACGCCGCCTTCGGTCAGGTTGTCGCGCGCCCGCGCCGCTTTGCTCGGTTCAAACTCGCAGGTAATCAATCGGCCGCCGCCGTTATCGCGCAGTGCGGCGGCCAGGTGCAGGGTCGAAATACCGAACGACGTGCCGAATTCGACGATGTTTTGCGCCCGGCAACCCCGCGCCAACATGTAGAGCAAGGCCCCGGTCGCCGGCGACACGGCCAGCGGGAAATCCTTCAGGCGGTGGTAGAGTTCGCGGTACTCGGTTTTGCTCTGCATCAGCCGGCTTTGCTCTGCGTCCGGCACGTCGCGGAACAGGGCGGCAAGCGCCGGCGACCGGCGGGATGCCTGTTGGAACAGGCGGTTTAGCAGCGGCGCTAAGGGGGCAGTGGTCAGGGTACTCATGGCAAATTTCCTGTCGTAAATGGAGCGCGTTAGCGCATGCCGTTATAATATGACGAACTATTCGCATTCCTCTATTCGCATTGGCCGCCCGCTATGACTGAACGCCGCAGTAAGCAAATTTCCTCGAGAAAACAACCGCAACAGGCGCGCTCCGCCGAACTGGTGTCCGCTATTCTGACCGCCGCTATTCAGGTTTTGGCGCAGGAGGGGGCGGCGCGTTTCACCACCGCCAGGGTGGCCGAGCGTGCCGGCGTCAGCGTCGGGTCGCTTTATCAGTATTTCCCCAATAAGGCGGCGATCCTGTTTCGTTTGCAGAGCGACGAATGGCGGCAGACCACGGATATGCTGAGCCGTATTTTGGCCGACCGCGAGAAAACGCCGTTCGCGCGCTTGCGGTTGTTGGTGCAGGCGTTTATCCGTTCGGAATGTGAAGAGGCGCAGATGCGCGTAGCGTTGAATGATGCGGCGCCGCTTTACCGCGATGCGCCGGAGGCACAGGCGGTAAAGGCAGCCGGCAAGGATATCGTGCAGGTTTTCATGTGCGAAGCGTTGCCTGATGTTCCGCAGGTCACTCGCCGGTTGGCGGGCGATCTGATCGTCGGCACGTTGGGGGCGGCGGGCAAGCAATTCTCCGAAACGCCGCGAACTGATTCCGAGATCTCGGCTTATGCCGATGCGATGGCGGATATGTTCTGCGCTTATCTGGCCGATTTAAACGGGCATCAGAGGCCGTAAACGCTTTTTAGGTGACATTGTCACTCGCCGGGAGCTGCGCCTGCCGACGACAAACCGACAGCACCAACTGCCGCAGCCAGCGGTGATCCGCCTCGGCGTCCAGGCGCGGATGCCACATCTGCGAGACGGTGATGGGCGGCGTTTTTACCGGCAGTTCGAAGACGCGCAGCGGGCCATCGGCAGGTTGAGCCTGCAGGAAAGAGGCGGGAAGCAACGCCAACAGATTCGAGGCCTGCGCCACCGCCAGCGCGGCGGGAAAGCTCGGCACCACGGCGGCGATATGGCGTGCCAGCCCCAGCTCCGCCAGCGCGGCGTCTACCGGCCCGAGGATGCGCCCGCTGCGCGAGGCCACCACGTGGCCGCAGGCGGCGTAGTCGGCGACGCCAATCTCCGGCTGTTGCGCCAGCGGGTGTGCGGTTCTCATCACGCCAACGAAGCGATCGCGGAACAGCGCCTGCAGGCGGATTTCCGGGCCCATGTCACCCAACACGCCGATCTCCAGATCGACCAGACCTTCACGCAGGGGGCGGTCGCTTTTCTCCGGCTTGGGCGCAAAGCGCAACCGCACCCGCGGCGCCTGTTCGGCGGCGGCGGCGATCAGCGCCGGGCCGAAGGCCTCGACGAAGCCGTCATTGGCGCGCAGCGTGAAGGTACGATCCAGCGCGGCGGGATCCAATGCTCCCTGAGCCGGACGCAACACAGCGCGGGCTTCGAACGTCGCGTGCCGCGCCCGCTCGCGCAGCGTTTCGGCATAGGGCGTCAGCACCATATGACGGCCGGCGCGCACCAGCAGGGGATCGCCGGTGGCCGCGCGCAGTCGGCTGAGGGTACGGCTCATCGCCGAGGGGCTTAAACCGAGACGGCGCGCTGCGCCGGCAACGCTGCCCGCCGTCAGCAGCGCGTCGAGCGCGATCAGCAGGTTGAAATCAGGGTCTGTCATGCGTGCGCATCCTGTCGTGCTGAATAGGGGGGAAGGCGTTCGATGCAGTTTGTGCGTACGAATGCTGCATCAGTCGCCATGCATTATGCCTGAGCCTGTTTTCGGGGTGCCATGACTTACCGCTAAAAAACCGGAGGGGGACTGGCCCGTTTGCCGTCTGAACATGGCGATAAACGCGGAAGGATCGTGATACCCCAGGGTAGAGGCGACATATTTGACGGCTCTCCCTTCCTGCAACAGCGTCATCGCCATGAGGGTTTTGCTTCTCAGTTTCCATTCATTGAAAGAGATGCCGGTGGCGGCGAGAAATCGCCGCGAGAGCGTACGCTCGCTCAAGCCCAGCATGCCCGACCATTGCGTCAGCGTGTTGAAATCGTGCGGCGCGGCGCTCATCTTTTCGGTCATGATCTTGATCACGTCGTCGCTGCCGAGCGGCAGGTAGCTGTCAAAACGCTCCGACAGCGCCAGCTGCTCAAGCAATGCGGTAACCAACGTCTGGTCCTGAGGCGTGTGCGGATAGCCAATGCGCCTTTCTGAAAAATCGGCCAGCACCGCTTTGACGATCTTATTCAGCCGCAGGGTTTGCGGTTTGCTCGGTAAGGATTGGCATAGCGGGGGGCTGACATGAAGAATGACATAGTCAATTGCACTCTTTGCTACGGATTCATGTTCGGTATTAACGGGGAGCCAAATGGCATATTCCGGAGTGGATAAATAAATATTGTCCTCAATATTTATTTCCGCCAACCCTTTCATGGAATACATCAGTTTGCCCCATGGCAACGCCTGTAAAGGGAATTGCGTTCCTGCCGGCCAGGATTTATTTCTGAACCAAATCGATATTGGGATTTCCCCGGTCAATTCTGACGGTTTCATGACGCCTTCCTGTCCGTTCATGGCTGCGTCTTCCTATTATAACAATAAGTTGTCTGATAATCGGCATTTCTATTCTATGGGGAAAGCTTACTCTGGGCATGTCATTCCCCTGGATAAAGGTAACAATATGTACGGTAAAATCATTGATCTTTCGGTGCCGCTGATGAGCGGGATCGCTTCCGATCCGGAGCGGTTTCTGCCGGAAATCGAGTATGTTGACAACAAGCGCGGAGCGTTGCAGCTGGCGGAATCATTTCCCGGCCTGGATCCCCTGGCGCTGCCGCGTCAGGAGGGCTGGGCGGTGGAATTTGTCCGCATGAGCACCCATGCGGGGACGCATATGGACGCCCCTTATCACTACCATTCGCATATGGACGACGGTTCGGCGTCAAAAACCATTGATGAAATACCGCTGGAATGGTGTATCGGCCCTGGCGTCAAATTGGATTTTCGCCATTTTCCAGACGGTTATGTGGTCACTGCGCGTGATATTGAGAGTGAATTAGCGAGGATTGATCATCCGCTCGCCGTCGGCGATATTGTTCTGGTCAATACGGCGGCCGGTGGGCGGTACGGCAGTGAAGATTTTATTCATCGCGGTTGCGGCATGGGCCGTGAGGCGACGCTGTATCTTACTGAACGCGGCGTCAGAGTGGTTGGCACCGATGCCTGGAGCTGGGATGCGCCATTCAGCCATACGCGCACCAAATTTGAACAAAGCGGCGATATTTCGCTTATTTGGGAAGGGCACTATGCCGGCAGTAAATATCCTTATTGCCAGATTGAAAAACTGTGCAATCTTGAATTGCTGCCCCCCTGCGGATTCAACGTGATCAGTCTGCCGGTCAAAGTTTATAAGGCATCCGCCGGCTGGGCTCGGCCGGTTGCAATTATCGATGAACGCGCGGGGGAATAAACGATGGCCAGAATAAAACTGCCGGCAGTGAGTGAATTAACGGCTGAGCAACAGCAACAATATGCCCGTTTTCCCGCCAATCTTACGCTGGGTCTGTTGAAAACCAGCCGTTCGGCGCAGGGATATCTGTCGCTGGGCGCTTCTTTTCCGGCCGGGCGACTGTGTGATAAAGATCGGGAAATGATCATATTAAGGGTTGGCGCGTTAAGCCACAGCGCTTATGAGCGTATGCAACACTATCCGTTGGCGATCCTTGCGGGGTGGCGCGATGACGACATCGAGAAAATAGAGCAGGGTGTTGGCATCGACGCCAGAGGTGCGGCCATCTTGCATTTTGTCGATGAATGCGTGCAGCAGGTGAAGGTTTCTGCCGACACGTTTAACGCGGTCAGGCGCTATTATGATGAGGTTCAACTGGCTGAACTGGCATTAATGATTGGGCACTACATGATGACGGCGCGCTTTTTGGAAACGCTGGAAATCGATCTGGACCTACAAGCGACATCCTGGGAAAACATGTCAACGGATTGAGTACGCGCACGGCGTGAGCGCGATAAAAAAGCCGATAGCCTGGGGCTATCGGCTTTTAATGCGCAGTGGCGGAGGGTTACGCCGGCAGCTGCTGGGCGGTTTTCTCGACCAACGCCAGCAACAGCTTGATGTCTTCCAGCGTCACGATCGGGTTCAGCAGCGTCATCTTCAGGCAGGTTACGCCATCGAACTCGGTTACGCCGACGTTGGCGCGGCCCGATTCCAGCAAGGCGTCACCGATACGCTGGTTGAACAGCGCGACGGCCGCGTCGCCATTCGCCGCCAGCTGCGCCGGACGGTAGCGGAACAGCACGCTGGCCAGCTGCGGCTGCATCACCAGTTCCAGCGATTCCTGATCGGCGATGTAACGCGCCACCTGTTGCGCCAGCGTGACGCCATGATCGATGATCTCGGCGTATTGCTTCTGCCCCAGCGCTTCCAGCCCCATCCACAGCTTCAACGCATCGAAGCGGCGGGTGGTCTGCAGCGATTTGGACACCAGGTTCGGCACGCCTTGCGCCTCGTCGAACTCGGAGTTCAGGTAGGCCGCCTGATAGCGCATCAGCTCGTAGTGGCGCGCGTCTTTCAGCAGGAAGGCGCCGCAGCTGATGGTCTGGAAGAACTGCTTATGGAAGTCCAGGGTGATGGAGTCCACCAGCTCCAGGCCGTCCAGGTAGTCGCGGTACTGCTCGGAAAGCAGCAGCGCGCCGCCCCAGGCCGCATCCACGTGCACCCAAATCTGCTGCTCCGCCGCCAGCCGTGCGATGTCGCGCAGCGGGTCAATGGCACCGGCGTCGGTGGTGCCGGCGGTGGCGACGATCGCCATCACCTGCTCGCCGTTGGCCTTGGCCTGCGCCAGTTTTTCCGCCAGATCGTTCACGTCCATGCGGGCGAAGCGATCGGTTTTCACCAGGGTGACGGACTGATAGCCGAGGCCCATCAGCGCCATGTTCTTCTGCACCGAGAAGTGGGCGTTTTCAGAACAGAACACTTTCAGCTTGCGCAGATCGCCCACCAGACCGTCCTGCTGCACGGAGTGGCCCTGACGCGCGAAGAATGCATCGCGCGCCAGCATCAGCCCCATCAGGTTGCTCTGGGTGCCGCCGCTGGTGAACACCCCGGCGTCGCCGGGCTGGTAACCGACCTGGGCGCGCAGCCACTCAATCAATTTCATTTCGATCAGCGTGGCCGACGGGCTCTGATCCCAGGAGTCCATGCTTTGGTTGGTGGCGTTGATCAGCACTTCGGCGGCCTGGCTAATCACCAGGCTCGGGCAGTGCAGGTGCGCCACGCATTGCGGGTGGTGCACCGACAGACTGTCTTTCAAAAAATACTCGATGGCGCGCTCGATCGCCGCCTGGTTGCCCAGGCCTTGCGGGGTGAAGTCGAGCTTGATGCGCTCGCGCAGTTCGGCAACGCTTTTGCCCTGATACATCTCGGGCTGTTGCAGCCACTGCACGACGGCTTCACTGCTCTGTGCGATCGCCTGGCGGTAAGCCTCGGCGCTATGCGCCGAGGAAGCCAGAATCGGGTTTAACTTGGACATCGCGGTCATTCGCTCCAATCAGACTGGCTTGACGCCGGCGGCCAGCAGCGCCTGCTCAAATTTATCCAGGAAAATACCCAGCTCATCATTGGTGATCAGCAGGGAAGGCAGCAGGCGCAGCACGCAGCCGTTGCGCCCGCCGCGCTCCAGGATCAGACCGGATTCGAAGCATTTCTTCTGCAGCAGCGCGGACAGCTCGCCATCGGCCGGGTAGCAGCCCATGTGATCCTGCGCTTCGTTCGGCTTGACGATCTCGATGCCGATCATCAGGCCCAGACCGCGGACGTGACCGATCACCGGATAACGTTTCTGCAGCTCGGCCAGCTTGCCTTTCAGCCACTCGCCCTGAGCGGCCACTTTGTCGGCGACCTTATGCTCTTTCAGGTACTGCAGGGTGGTCAGGCCGGTGGCCATCGCCAGCTGGTTGCCGCGGAAGGTGCCGGTGTGGTGACCCGGTTCCCAGGCGTCGAACTCTTTTTTGATGCCCAGTACCGCGAGCGGCAAGCCGCCGCCGACCGCTTTCGACATCACGATGATGTCTGGCTCGATGCCCGCGTGTTCGAAGGCGAACAGCTTGCCCGTACGGGCGAAACCGGCCTGAACTTCGTCGATGATCAGCAGAATGCCGTGTTCCTGGGTCACTTTGCGGATGCGCTGCAGCCACTCGGCCGGCGCCGGGTTAACCCCGCCTTCGCCCTGAACGGCTTCAAGGATCACCGCAGCCGGTTTACGCACGCCGCTTTCCACGTCGTTGATCAGGTTGTCGAAGTAGTAGGTCAGCGCCTTGACGCCGGCTTCGCCGCCGATGCCCAGCGGGCAGCGGTATTCATGCGGATAAGGCATGAACTGCACTTCCGGCATCATGCCGTTGATCGCCGCCTTCGGCGACAGGTTGCCGGTGACCGACAGCGCGCCGTGGGTCATGCCGTGATAACCGCCGGAGAAACTGATCACGCCGGAACGGCCGGTGTGCTTTTTCGCCAGCTTCAGCGCGGCTTCCACCGCATCGGCGCCGGACGGACCGCAGAACTGCAGGCAATACTCTTTGCCTTCGCCAGGCAACAGAGAGAGCAGGTAATCGGAGAAACGATCTTTCAACGGGGTCGTGAGATCGAGAGTATGTAACGGCAAGCCGCTGGTAATGACATTTTGGATGCTTTGCAGGACGTCGGGGTGATTATGTCCAAGAGCCAACGTTCCCGCCCCGGCCAGGCAATCAAGATATTGATTATTCTCAACATCAGTGATCCAAACGCCCTGGGCTTTCGCAATTGCCAACGGCAGTTTGCGCGGATAACTCCTAACATTCGACTCAAATTCGGCTTGACGCGCCAAATAGGTTTCATTGTTTCCGTTTAATGAGTTTGCAACTAAAGTATCAATACGGACTTTATCCGTCATCATATCTCTCCTACAACCGAAGGTCTCAACACGCAACGATTGAATTAATGAATTAGAAAAGTAACTGCCTTGTGAAAAGCGCGACCAATATATGGCTTTTTCGCCTGGGACTCAATAGCCGATTTTGTTTTGAATTGTTTAGTTTTTTCTTAGGCTCATCAATATGTTGTTGATTTGTTGACCGTTGGTTTTGCCAGCAGAAAACAACATTTCCTTAACATTGCGTAAAAATCCCTTTCTGCTTTCCTTTGTCCGCCTCTTTAATGCATTTATTATTAAGGTGAATTTCCGATTAATAACATAAATAGAAAATAGCGGCTTATTTTCATCTATTCACCACCTTAAGTCCTATAGCGGTTATATACACAAAATTTGTGATGAATATAAGTCATCGAGCGTTAAAAGCGCGGTATCCAGAGTGGTGATTTCTTGCAGATTTTACGTAGCGCGATCGAAAAAGCGGAATTTTTGTGCGGCGCCGGCGAGTCTGCCGGCGCCGTGGTCATTAACGTTGCCGTAACCAGACGCGATAGCGCCGCAGAGTGCGGCGGGTGCGCCATCTATCGATGAGCAGCGACCACAGTGGGGAGTAACGCACGTTGCGCGTCCGATCGCGGCTCAGGGCGTGCATGCGGCGCTTGATCAGCGCCATGCGGGCGAGCAGCGTCAGCGTTTTGTCGCGCCATTTTACCGGTGCGGGCAGTGCATGAGGGGCTTCGCCGGTTTGCCAGCGGTGCGGCAGATCGGGAATTTCCGCCATGGCGGTGGCGATGCCGACTACCGCGACGCCGCTGTTCAGCACCTGTTGCGCCACCGACGGGCGGGCGATGCCGCCGGTGGTCATCACCGGCATGCGGGCTACTGCGGCGAGATCGCGGGCGAAGGTCAGAAAATAGGCTTCGCGCGCCAGGGTGCTGTCGTCCGCCGCTTCGCCCTGCATCGCCGGGCTTTCATAACTCCCGCCCGATAGCTCCACCAGATCGACCGGCAGTTTGTTGAGCATCAACAATACCTGTCGGGCCTCGTCCGGCGAAAAGCCGCCGCGCTGAAAATCGGCGGAGTTCAGTTTGACCGCCACGCAAAAGCCTGGCGAGACACGCTGGCGCACCGCGCTCACCACCTCCAGCAGCAGGCGGGCGCGATTCGCCAGCTCGCCCCCCCAACGATCGCTGCGCTGGTTGGACAACGGCGACAAGAACTGGGAGATGAGGTAGCCGTGCGCCGCATGGATCTGCACGCCGGTAAACCCGGCCTGTTCGGCGGCGTGCGCGCTGGCGGCGAAGCGGGCGATCACCTCGGCAATCTGCGCTTCGCTCATGGCCTGCGGCGGGGCAAACTGCTTGCTGTACTTGCCCATCGCCATTGGGATGGCGGAGGGCGCCCAGGCGTTGCCGCCCATGTTGGCCATCACCTGACGGCCCGGGTGGCTGAGCTGCATCCATACCTGCGCGCCTTCCTGGCGCGCGGCCTTGGCCCAGGTTTCAAACGGGGCGAGCGGCGTATCCTGTTCCAGCACCACGCCGCCGGGGCCGGTCATGGCGCGGCCGTCGATCATCACGTTGCCGGTGATGATGAGGCCGGCGCCGCCGATACCCCAGTGGCGATACAGACGCCATAGCGCGGGGCCGGGCAGTTGGCCTTCATCGGCCAGATTTTCTTCCAACGCGGCCTTGGCCAGACGGTTGGGTAAGCGGCTGCCGTTGGGCAGAATCAGCGGGGTAAACATCGGGTACGTTCCTGTCGCAGGGTGAATGGCGCTATACTAGGTTTAAAGTTAACTTTAAGGTCAATAGGGCATGAAAATCGGAGAGTTGGCGGAGCGCGCCGGCATGGCCGCCTCGGCGATACGTTACTACGAACAGCAGGGTCTGCTGCCCAAAGCGGTGCGCGGCGTCAACGGTTATCGGGTGTATAGCGAAAGCGCGCTGGAGCGGCTGCACCTGATCCAAATCGGCCAGAATCTGGGGTTTTCGCTGCAGGCGATCCGCGGGGTATTGGCGCTGCAGGGCAGCGCTTATGAGGATGGGTTGATACAGGGCGTCGACAGCCGGCTGGCGGAAATCGAGCGGATGATGGCGACGCTGAACGAGCAGCGTGAGACGTTGATGGCGACGCGGCGTATTCTGTTGGAATCCGGCGTGGCGGGATTATGCCGCGCAAAAAATGAAAAACAGGCCGGTGCGTGGCCGGCCTGCAAAGATTAACGGCGTTTAAAAGCGGCGCGCCCGGCATATACCGCCGCGGTGCCCAATTGCTCCTCAATGCGCATCAGCTGATTGTATTTTTCGATGCGCTCGCCGCGGCACGGCGCGCCGGTTTTCAAATGGCCGGCTCGCATCGCAACCGTCATATCGGCGATAAAGCTGTCGACGGTTTCGCCGCTGCGGTGCGAGATAAAGGCGCCCCAGCCGTTTGCCTGGCAAAGCTGCACGGCGGCGAAAGTTTCGCTCAGCGTGCCGATCTGGTTCAATTTGATCAGCGCCGCATTGGCCAACCGTTCATCAATCCCGCGCTGGATGTATTTCACGTTGGTGACGAACAGATCGTCGCCAACCAGTTCCACCTGATCGCCCAGGGTGTCGCTGAGAATGCGCCAGCCGGCCCAATCGTCCTCGGCCAAACCGTCTTCAATCAGCACGATGGGAAAATCCTGCACCAGCCGCTGGTAATAGGCCGTCATCTGTTCGGCATCCAGTTCAGCGTTTTCGCTGCGCAGGCGGTATTTACCGTTGGCATAGAATTCACTTGAGGCCGGGTCCATGCAAATGGCGATATCGTCTCCCGGTTGATAACCGGCTTTCTCTATCGCCTGCACGATCAGCTCCAGCGGTTGCCGGTTCGAGGCAACCGCCGGCGCGAAACCGCCTTCGTCGCCGACGCCGACCGACAGGCCTTGTTCCAACAGGATTTGGCGCAGCGCCTGATAGACTTCACTGCCCCAGCGCACGGCCTCGCGCAGCGATGGCGCGCCCTGCGGGGCTATCATAAACTCCTGAAAGTCTGCCCCTTGCCAACGGGCGTGCACGCCGCCGTTGATGATATTCATGCAGGGCACCGGCAGCAGGTTGGCGCCGATGCCGCCCAGATAACGATACAGCGGCAGTTGCGACAATTGCGCCGCGAGGCGGGCGGCGGCCAGAGAAACGCCGAGCAGGGCGTTGGCCCCCAATCGGCTCTTGTTCTCGCTGCCGTCCAGCGCGATCAGCCGGCGGTCAATCTCCTCTTGTTGGCGCACATCCACCCCGCGCAGCGCCTCATTGATCGCCGTTTTGACGCTGTGCACCGCCTCCAGTACGCCTCTGCCGCCGAAACGGTGCGGATCGCCGTCGCGGTGCTCCACCGCCTCGCGTGAACCGGTGCTGGCGCCGGAGGGAACCGAAGCCCGTGCCACGACGCCCGCCGCAGTCATTTCAACTTCGACGGTCGGGTTGCCGCGCGAATCCAGGATTTCTCTGGCGGTTACGTTTTCAATCTCATAGCTCATGGATGATCACCTCATTCTAGGGAGTGGGCACGTGCTTTATCAGCACGTCGATCGACAAATGGTTAATGAACTCGAAGCCGAAGGAGGCAAAGACGCCGAACGGACGGTTCTGATGGCCGAGCAGCAACAGATCGACCCCTTCGCGGGCAATCAGGGCTTCGACGTCTTTGAAGCGATGGATGCTGACAATTGCGCGCACCTCCAGGGGGATTGAGCAGTCTTCCACCAGACGGCTGAGCATGGCTTTGGCGGCGATCACCTCGCTGGACTGGCGATCTTTGGTCAGCGAATCGCTGAGGTAGTCCAGCTCGGCATAGTCGGCGCTGATGTGCGCCACGGTAATGCGCGTATTCATCTGCTGATTGAGGCGTTCGGCATGACGCAACAGCAGCCGGCCGTCGCGTTCATCCTGCACCAGCAGTAAAGCATGTTGGTAGAGCGGCATGACTTATCTCCCTGCGTTAGCGATCTGGCGGGTTAACCACGGTAAAACCTCTTTTTTCCGGCTCGTCATGCCGGGCAGCGACACCTGACGAATGTCGAGCACCCGGTTCGGCGAGAAATACAGGGTGGAGCGACGGCAGGTGATATCGGTGACCAATAGCGCGGCCATCGCCAGCCCGGCTTCCTGCTTCGCGTGTTCAAGCGCCTGTTGCAGCGCGGGCAACAGCGGATCGATGTCGCTCATGGCCCGCACTTCTATCTGCGACAGCAGCAGCGAGACGCTATGGATGCGATAATTCTTGGCATCGCGCTGCAGCAACTGCGCGGCGGATACCCCCGAAAGATCGGTTTTGGCGGCCAGCAGTCCGGCGGTGAAGGCGTCATAGTCAACGTGAGAAATTGCGCGCAACCGCGAGACCGCCAGCCGATCCAGTTCGGTGGTGGTCGGCGCGCTCAGCGCAACGGTATCGCTCAAAATCGCGCCCAGCAGCAGCGTGGCCTGGGCGGAAGAAAGCGGCATCGGCCTTTCCGCCGCCAGGATCTGCAGGATCACGGTGGCGCAACAGCCGACGGCGCGAACCCAGACATCGGGCGGGTTGCGGGTGATTAACGTGCCCAGCCGGTGATGGTCGATAACGCCGACCACATCGCTGTCGGGCAATGAGGCCGGCCCTTGTTCGACGTCGGTAAAATCGACCAGCCAGACTTTACGGTCACGGAGATCGCCTTTCAGCAGCGGAGGCGCTTGTACGCCGGCGGCGGCCAGTATGTAGCGGGTTTCCGGCGTCAGCTCGCCAAGGCGGAAAGCGACGGCCGGTTTGCCGAGGTGATTGAGCCAGTCCGCGACCACCAGCGTGCTGCAGATGCTGTCGCTGTCGGGATTTTTATGGCCGAAAACGTACAGCGGCATTTCCCGCACGGTGAGATCAGGCTGTGGCGGAAAAGGGGTAAAACGTGAGATTTCATTCATAGCGACTCCTGACATACCTGCCTAAAAAATAAAGCGAAGTTGTATATCAGGCGTCATCATCCGGTTCGAGCGAACGCGGCGGTTGGGAAAGGTGGAACACCATCACCTTGTGAGCGACTGTAGCGCAGCGCGGTGGCAAACGCAACGCCCGGCAAAGCTGGCGAGAATGCGCAATCGGATTGATACTGAGTGAGTCTATGATGGACAAGGATATTTGCCGCTAACCGACGAAAACGCTGAACGGACTCACGCCGGCTATGCCGGGTCCGTCGGTGACACATTGGGAGACAACATGCTCGAACCCTGCTTCCCCGAAAACGAAGCTGAACGCCTGTCGGTATTGAATTCGCTGAACGTGCTGGATTCAAACTCGGTGGAGAAACTGGATCGCATCACGCGGCTGGCGGCGAAATACTTCGGCGTGACCATCGCGTTGGTGTCATTGATCGACCGGGATCGTCAATGGTTTTTATCGCGTTACGGTCTGGATGCCCGGGAAACGCCGCGCAATATCTCGTTTTGCGGCCATGCTATCTTGCAACGCGAAGCGCTGGTGGTGCCCGATACCGCCAACGATCCGCGCTTTTTTGATAATCCGCTGGTGATTGGCGGACCGCGGATCGGTTTCTACGTTGGGCAACCGCTGCTGTCGCTCGACGGGTTGCCGCTCGGCACCCTGTGCATTATCGACAGTCAGCCGCAGCCGTTTTCCCCGGAACAACTGGCCGACCTGCACGACTTCGCCGCCGTGGTGGAGGAGTATTTGCAGAGCATTGAACGCCACGTCTATACCGAAAACCTGAAGTCCAATCTGCAACGCTCGGAAGCCCTGTTCGAACAGACTTTCGCCCAGGCGGCGGTAGGGATGGCGCTGGTGTCGCTGCAGGGGTATTGGCTGCGGGTCAATCCGCGCATCTGCGAAATGTTGCGCTATTCCGAGCGCGAGCTGATGGATCGCACTTTTCAGGACATTACCTATCCGCTCGATCTCAACACCGATCTGGAAAAACTGCAGCAGCTGCTGAGAAACGAGATCAGCACTTACTCGCTGGAGAAACGTTATTTCCGCGCCGACGGCTCGATCGTCTGGGTGCAGCTGACGGTGGCGTTAAATCGGCTGCCTAACGGTAAACCGGATCATTTCATCTCGGTTATCGTCGATATCAGCGAGCGCAAGGCGGCGGAGGCCGATCTGTTCGCTCTGCAACACGAGCTGGAACAACGCGTCGAAATCCGCACGCGGGAGCTGAACGTGGTCGTCAAGAAACTCAACGAAGAGATTGAAACCCGGGTGCTCGCCGAATATCAGCTCAGCGCGGAGAAGGAACGCCTGCGCGCCATTACTGACAATATGCCGGCGTTGATCAGCCAGATCGACGGCAATGAACGCTACCTGTTCGCCAACAGCGCCTACAAAACCTGGTTTGGCCTGGAAGAAAGCCGCCTCAGAGGAATGACGGTGCGCGATTTTATGGGGGAGAACGTTTATCAGATAGCGAAACCGATGATAGACAGGGCCTTGGCGGGGGAAATGGTGAGCTTTGAAAATGAGCTCCAGACCCAAAAGGGACTGCTGATGATCCACACCACGCTGGTGCCGTGCGAAACGCAGGGGTTTTACATTCTGTCCATGGACATTACCGAGTTGAAGCGGCTGCAGCAGCGGCTGGAATATGACGCAACCCATGACATGCTGACTGGATTGACCAATCGACGCGCGTTTCGGCGCCGGTTGTCGGGCACGCTGCAGGCCTGTTGCCATCAGCGGCAGATGGCGCTGTTGTTTATCGATCTCGACGGGTTCAAAACCCTTAACGACAGCTATGGTCATGACTTCGGCGACGCGATCCTGAAGACATTCGCCACATTGCTCAGCGCCTGCGCAGGCGAGCACCACAGCGTCTCGCGCCTGGCCGGTGACGAGTTCACGGTGATCCTGTGGCCGTTGACGGATCCGCGGCGCGAGGTCAGCGAATTTTGCGAAAACGTGTTGGCGCAACTGGCCAAAATTACGCAGATCGGGCCGCAGAAGGTACGGCTTTCCGCCAGCATCGGCGCGGCCATTTCTCCACGCGGCGATGTGACGGAGGAGATGCTGTTGACCCGTGCCGACGGCGCGATGTATCAGGCGAAATCGGCCGGAAAGGGCACTTATGCCATCTGCGAGCTGTGAGCGTGCAACGGTGGCGGTCTCAGGGTAAGCTGTTTTTCTTTTCCTGTGAGCAGAACTCCGGATTAATTGCATGGCGTCCAATCATCAACATACAGACTGGCTCGAACTGCGGCGCGATGACGAAACGGGTATTGAGAGCGTCAACGCCCACTTTCAGGGGCATGCCTACGATCCTCACGATCATGATGAAATGCTGGTGGGCGTCACGCAGCAGGGCTTGCAGCGTTTCAATTGCCACCGCTCGCTGCACACCAGCCGGCCGGGGCGCGCCATGCTGATCGAGCCGGGCGCGGTGCACGATGGCCATGCGCCGCAGGCCGAAGGGTTTACCTATGCGATGCTTTATCTGCCGCAGCGCTGGGTCTCCGACGCGATGCAGCGCCGCGGATTGGGGGACGCTTCAGTGCTGGAAGGCGCCTTCCACAGCACGTTGACCGACGATCCGATGCTGGCGACCGCGATACAACAGGCTTTTTTTGCGTTGCATCAGAGGGAAGGCCGGCTGGCGCGCGATCAAAGCCTGGACCAACTGCTGACGCTTTTGGCGCGGCATATACGCGTCAGGCCAACGTCCCAACGCGATGACGCTTTGATTGAGATGAATCGTTTACGGGACTACTTGCACGAGCACATGGCGGATAATCCCAGTCTGGAGGAACTTGCGCTTCAGTGCGGCCTGGATCGTTTCCGTCTGACTCGCCAATTCACCCGCGCTTTCGGCCAGTCGCCGCATGCTTACCTGATCCGGCTGAGGCTGCGTGCCGCGCGACTGTTACTGGCGCAGGGGGAAGAGCCGGCGCAGGTCGCCATGCGGGTAGGCTTTGCCGACCAAAGTCATTTGGGCCGCTGGTTCCGGCGCGCCTACCGTTTATCGCCGGCGGCCTATCAACGGCAGTGCACAAACGTTCTATACCGCTGACTCGCTCATCGCCGATGATGCGCTTTTAAGAGCACAACGGAGTAGAGCGAAACATGTTTGATACCAAGATAGCGTTTATCGTGCGCGACGATCTGCAAACCTGGCAGCGGCTGAACGTGGTGGCCTTTCTGGCGACGGGCATCGCCGCCGCCGCCCCGGAGATCATCGGCGAATGTTACGTGGATGCGCAAGGCAGGCGCTACGGCGGCATTTCCGGGCAGCCGATGCTGATTTTCGCCGCGGATCTGCCGGGCCTGCAAAATGCGCATCGCAAAGGGCTGGAACGGGAATTGACGCTGATCCCCTATGTGCACGCCATGTTCTCGACCGGGCACGATGCAGCCAACCGGCAGGTTTTTCTCGCCGAAGACGCGGACAACCTGGATTTGGTTGGCCTGGCGCTGCGCGGGCCGAAGAAAGCGGTGGATAAGGCGATAAAAGGCCTGACGCTGCACGCCTGAGAAATACCGTTAGCGCGGTGCGCTTTTGCGACGGGATCCAATACGGCGCTTAGGCCTGGAACGTCTGCAGCCAGGCGGCGAACTTTCTCACGACCTCATCGTCCCGATCGCGCAGCAGCAGGGAATAAACGCCGGTTCGAATCGTCAACGCCGGGAAGGGCGACACCAGCCGACCGGACGACAGATGTTTGGCGCAGAACAGGTAAGGCACGACGGCCAGTCCCAGGCCGTCTTCGGCCGCCTGAATGGCGGCGAAGGTATGGTCGAGCGTTAGCGGCGGCGGCGAGGCGTCCAGCGCCGTCGGATAGGTATTCAACCAGCTGCGCCACAAATCCTCCCGGGCGCGGATGCGAATGGCTGTATGCCCGGCCAGATTGTCTGGCGCACCGATCGGCATGGTGCGCAAATAGCTCTGGCTGCAGACCAGCAGGCTGTCTTCCTGCAAAAAAGGGATCGCCTTCAGCCCTGAGAAGTGCGCGGGGTCGCGCCTGATCGCCAGATCAAACGGCATATTGCGATCGACGGCCCCAGTGGCGGTGGTGATATCAACCGCGACCTCCGGATGAATCTCGTTGAACGTCGCCAGTTTCGGCATCAGCCAGTGCATGGTGAACGTCGGCAGGCTGTGCACCACCAGCCGTTGCCGACCGGCGCTCGCTTTCAGCGCGCTTTCCGCGGCATACAGTTCGCTTATCACCCGAGATGCGGTGCGGGAAAAATTCTCGCCGGCCTGCGTCAGCCGCACGGATTTGTGTCCGCGATAAAACAGCGTGACCCCCAGCTGTGCTTCGAGACTGCGAATATGGCGGCTGACCGCGCCGGTGGTGAGAAACAGCTCATCCGCAGCGGCGCTGAAGCTGCCGAGACGGGCGGCGGCTTCGAAAGCGGACAGGTGCGGCAGGGAGTGGATTTTTTTCATAGGTTGAGTCTAGCTCAACCAAATGAGGGAGGAAAGATCGTTTGTCAGCCGTTGATTTTGCTCACTATGATGAGGCATTTCCTTCTGATTGCTGAGTTTATGATGCGGATCTTTTGGCTATCGGTCATGTGTGTTAATGGCGTTATCCGCACCCTGCGGTTGGCAGGGAGGCGGCGCTGAAATGCGAGCTTTCTTTTTGCTTTGCGTGAGCCGGGCTGGCCTCTGCCTGGGCACCATGATGTTTGCCGGCGCGCTGCCGACCATCAGAAGCGAGTGGCAGCTCGACGCCGCCTCCGCCGGTACGGTGCAGACGGTGTTCAGCCTGACCAACGCCCTGGCGTTGCTGGTGGCTTCCTGGTGGTGTGATTCGCTGGGCGCGCGTCGCGTGTATCTGCTGTTTTCCTGGCTGGGCGCCGGTGCGCTGATGCTGTTCGCCGTGTTTGCCCATTCGTATATCGGTGCGCTGGTGTTGATGGCCTTCGTCGGCCTGACGCAGGGCGGCGCCTATACGCCGGCGCTGCTGTTAGCGATGGGGATGAACGGCCCGGCCCGACGCGGTTACGCCATCGGCATGATCCTGGCGGCCAGTTCGTTGGGGTATTTTCTGTCGGTTTTCATCGCCGGTTGGAGCGCCATGCGCTGGGGCGCCGGCGTGGCGTTTTCCCTGTGCGCCGCCGGTGCGTTACTGGGGGCGCTGGCGGGTTCGTTGGCCCTGGTCGGTTATCAGGAACCGCAACCGCGCACGCTGGGAAGGAAGACGAAACGAGAAAGCTATGCTATCACCTATGCGACCCTGCTGTTGCTGATCGGGTATATCGCTCACAGCTGGGAACTGCTCGGGAACTGGGCCTGGGCGCCCAGCCTGGTCAGCGAGGCGTTGAGCGTTTTCTCTCTGGATCCGCTCAGCGCAGGATTGATCGTCGCGGCGGTGATCCACCTGGCCGGCATGATCGCCACGCTGATTGTCGGCACCGTTTCCGACTATTTCAATCGTGCATCGGTGTTGATGTTTATGGGCGCCGCGGGCGCGTTGGGATCGCTGCTGATGGGGTGGTCGGCGAACTGGGGGCCAGGCTGGACGCTGCTGTTCGTCAGCATCGGCAGTTTCTTTATTCTCGGCGACTCCGGCGTGCTGTCGGCGGCGATGGCGGACAACGTGCCGCCGCAACAGCTCGGTAGCGTGATGGGCTGGCGATCGTTGCTGGGGTTCGGCATCGGTTCGTTCGCCCCGTTATCCTTTGGCGTCGTGATGGATACCACCCAGAGCTGGGGCACGTCTTATGCCGTGTTGGCCTGCGGCGGCGGGGTAGCCTGCCTGGCGGCAGGGTTGCTTTGGCGACAACACGTGAAATGAGGTTCGGAGATCATTAAATGAATGGAACATCATCACGCATGGTCATCGTGGGCGCCGGGATTGTCGGCGCATCGATCGCCTATCATCTCGCGCGCCAAGGGCAGCACGTTATCGTCGTTGAGCAGGCGCATCCCGCGGCGGGAGCCACAGGCCGCTCGTTCGGCTGGATCAGCGAAGGCGTGCTTGAGGGTGCTCCCGACGCGTTTCTGCGGCGCGAGATCGTGGCTGACTGGATACGCCTGGCGCAGGAGATCCCGGATCTCTGGGTGAATTGGTCCGGCGCGCTCAGCTATGGCCAGGCGCCGGCGACGCAAAACCCCGATAATCGGCTTTTGCCCTCCGCCGAGGTGACAGTGCTGGAACCGGGGCTCAGGCAGCCCGATAGCCAAGCGTATTTTGCGGCGCGTGACGGCGCCGTCGATCCGCAAGACGTGACACAGCGGTTGCTCGAATGCGTTCGCTCGTGGGGCGGGGAGTTGCTCCTGGGGCGAACCGTCAGCGGATTTTTGCGTGAAGACGGGCAGATCATCGGCATCGTTACCGAGGAAGGCGCGATTGCCGCCGATCGGGTGGTGCTCGCCTGCGGTACGGGGATCTCGGCGCTGCTGGACGGCAGCGGATTCTCGCTGCCGATCGAGGCGTCGCCGGCCATTTTGTTACGCTATCACGCGGCGGCGCAGGTGGTGAACACGCTGATTGCGGGCGACGACATCGAAGTGCGTCATGCGCAAAATGGCGATCTGCTGGCGGCGGAGGATTATCCTGCGCACGGCGATGAAAACCGCGTGGAGGGCGAAGCGCAATCGGCGATTGAAGGGCGTCTGTCAGGCACGGCGCCCTTGCAACTGCAGGCGTGTGCGGTGGGGATGCGCCCCCGGCCGCGCGACGGTTATCCCATCGTCGGGCCGCTGGGCGCCACCTGCCTCTATGTGGCGGTGATGCATCCGGCCGTGATGTGCGCACCGACGCTTGGTCGGCTGATCGGCGACGAGCTGCTGCATGGCGTTAACCCCGCCATTCCGCACGCTTATCGCCCGGCGCGATTTATTAATGATGGGGTGTGAAGGGGGGAGATCATCGCGATCTCCGGCAGACGGCGCATTGGTCTCGCCGTTCAGGTTTTCCGACTACGGATCAGCACCGTAATGCGCTCAACCTTGCAGCGGTTTTTTGCGCCGTCGGCGATGCTCTTATATATTTAGTAGCATGCCTGAGGCAGGTTAGGCATGAAACGGCGGTCGATCGGGCCGCTGCAAGTACGACAGTTAATCCGTTCGCCAAGAGGCTGCGAGCCTGTGCTTTCGGTAGGGACAGCCGCCAATCGTTTTTACGGCGACCGAAGGCGGAGCAGCTACTCACCGGTCACGAGGACACTTACCATGCATAAGAGAACACTGGCGTCACTGCATTACGAAAACATGCCTTACGATGGGGTACACTTTCACATTTTGAAACGGGAGACGCCTGGCCATACGGCGTTGCTGAAGCTGGATGCGGGCAGCCGACAACCGACGCGTTTTCACCCGGGCTGGGTGAAACTGATGGTGCTGAGCGGTGAACTGAAGGTTGACGATCAGACGTTGCAACCCCATGAGATGTTGATCATTCCTGCCAATACCGCTTATACGGTACAGGCCATCACGGAAGTGATTTGTCTGGCGATTTCCGAGCTGGACGGCGCCGAGTTGGCCCGTTGATGAGATAACCACGTTGGATGGAGGAGAGCCTAGGCGCTCTCCCTATCCCTTCAGCATTAAGCCGCCCCCCAGGCCGAGCTACCTGCTGATTGATGCATACACCTCCTGATTTATGCCACCGCGCTTTCCCTCTCCATCACTTTCGGCCGCGTCGCCCCCGCAACGAGCCGCCATCGCGCAGCGCATGCGCAACGTCATCGCCTCCGTTTTACGCAGAACGATGAAATTTTGGTGTAAATAGTGAGTTTCTTCGCATAAGGCCCCTGGTGTGGCTTGCGAGAACGTCACTATATGGAGGATCATGCGGTCCCTCTATCAAATAAAAGACATTCGCGTTATCAAAAGGGACAAACGATCATGGGATTCGAAGTCGACAACGCCGAAACGAAACGCATCGACCTCAGCAGCCACGAAAATTCCTCGTTCGAGGTGACGGGGCTGGTGAAACACTATCCGGCGGGCTTCGTCATTCCTTACCACTCGCATAAACGCTGTCATTTGCTCTATTCGCAACAGGGCGTTATGGCGGTCGAGGCGAGCAGCGGGCGCTGGATCGTGCCGCCCACCACCGCGGTTTGGTTGCGGCCGGGGGTAGAACATCAGATCGTCATGCAGAGCAACATCTGCGTTTACGGGATTTTGGTCGATGAAATCACCGCCGCGCGTTTGCCGCTGCGCGACGGCGTATTACAGGTTTCACCGCTGTTGCGAGAACTGATCGCCCAGTTGGCGACGCTGGCGCCTGAAGGGCCGGAGACCAAACGCAATGCGCTGCTCAGAGCGTTGTTCCTGGAGGAACTGAGCCTGCAGCCGCAGCTGGCGCTGCATCTGCCTTGGCCGGCAGAGGCGAGAATGGCCGAAATTTGCCGGCAGTTGGTCATCACGCCGGCCGACGAACGCGGTATTGAGGCCTGGGCCGATTCACTGTCGATCAGCGTCAAGACCTTTCAACGCCATTTCAGTCAACAAACCGGCATCACCTTCGGCCAGTGGAAACAACGTCTGCGGCTGCTGTCGTCCATTCCGCTGCTACTGGCCGGCAACTCGATCATCCACGCCGCCTTCGAAAGCGGTTACGAGAGTCACAGCGCCTATTCGGTGGCGTTCAAAAAATTGTTTGGCGTTTCGCCTTCGCGCTTTACGCTATAGCCTTATGGCATAGCGCGCTTCTCCTATAGATTGAAGCAACCTAATGACGTATAAAGCAAAGCAGTCAACCTCCGAGGCCGCTTCCCGTGATAAAAATTGTCGTGTATCTGATTCTCGCCGTGACGATCGCCATTATTGCGGCAAGAGTCCTCTTTCGTTTGCCGGATATTTCCCAGCGTCTGCCGCAGGCGGCGTTGCCGGCGGATCCTGCCGCCCAGTTACCGGCGAGGGCCGCCGAACTGATGGCGGCGCATCCAGGCCTGAGCGGCGTGGTGCCGCTGGCCAGCGGGCACGATGCGTTCGCCAGCCGCCTGGCGTTGGCGCGGATGGCGGAAAGGTCGATCGACGCCCAGTACTACATCTGGCATAACGACACCTCCGGGCAGATCCTGCTGAAAACCCTGTATGACGCCGCCCAACGCGGCGTGCGCGTGCGGCTGCTGCTGGACGATAACGGCGTCGCCATGGACGAGACCCTGGCGGCGCTGAACGCCCAGGAAAACGTCGAGATCCGCCTGTTCAACCCATCAACCGTGCGCACGCCGAAGCTGGCCGGCTACGCCTTTGACTTTATGCGCATGAATCGGCGCATGCATAACAAGTCTTACATCGTCGACGGCGCCGTGGCGATCATCGGCGGCCGCAACATTGGCGACGAGTATTTCCAGGTCGGCGACGAAAACTATTTCCTCGATCTCGACGTGCTGAGCGTCGGCAGCGTAGTGGCAGAAACGGCCGAGGTGTTCGATCGCTACTGGAACAGCGCGTCGGTGTTCGGCGTTGAGCAGATTATCCGTGGCAAAGGTAATCTTTCTGCCTTCCTGACGCAGGCCACCGCGACCGAAAGCAGCGAGCGGGCCCGCAAATTGGCGGTGCAGCTGGAAACCAGCGCGGTGCGCTTTCGCGATGGCGCCGTCCAGCCGGAATTCACCCAGGTAGAGCTGGTGGCCGACGATCCGGCGAAAGGGCTGGGCAAGGCGTCGCGCGATCGGTTGATGGTGACGCAGCTCGGCAAGATCATCGGCGGCGTCGGCCGGCAGCTGGATCTGGTTTCCGCCTATTTCGTGCCGGGGCGGGAAGGGGCGAGCTTCTTTGAATCGCTTGCCAAACAGGGGAAGTCCATACGCGTGCTGACCAACGCGATGAACACCACCGACGTGCTGGTGGTGCATGCCGGCTACGCCAAATACCGGCGTGAGCTGCTGCAGGCGGGCGTCGAACTGTTCGAGCTGAAGCTGCGCGCCGGTCAACCGACCGGGCGCAAGGAACTCAAGCCGCTGGGGCTGTCCGGCGCGGCGCTGCACGCGAAAACCTTCGCCATCGATGATAAGCGGGTGTTTATCGGTTCGTTCAATTTCGATCCGCGCTCGGCGCACCTGAACTGCGAAATGGGCTTCTTGATCGACAGCCCGACGCTGGCGGCCGACACCCGCCAACTGTTTGATGGCCCGCTCGAGTACGCCGCCTACCGCCCGGTGCTGACGCCCGAGGGCAAAATGGTGTGGAAAGAAGCCTTCGAAGACGGCCACACCGAGGTGCATCAGCAAGAGCCCGGCGCCGGCTGGGTAAAACGCATTATTCTCACCGTGGCCGGCTGGCTGCCGATCGAGTGGATGCTGTAACGGCGTGGCGGGAGGGAAAAGGAAGGCTCGCCGGTTTTGGCCGGCGAACCTTGCGAGGCTCAGTAGGCCAGCTTGTCACGGTGCTTGCGGATAAACGCCCTTA
Organism: Serratia sp. BNK-33-b; assembly: GCF_048684565.1. Taxonomy (NCBI): domain Bacteria; kingdom Pseudomonadati; phylum Pseudomonadota; class Gammaproteobacteria; order Enterobacterales; family Yersiniaceae; genus Serratia; species Serratia sp. BNK-33-b. The sequence continues at coordinate 2,375,550 of NZ_JBLQTZ010000001.1, read as the reverse complement.
GCCGCATCGGCTCTCTCCCCGCGATCTGCGGGAAATTATCGAAAACCTCATCGACGCCTGGGATATCGCGAGCCGCTATGCGGCGAAAATTGTCGTAGACGCAGCTCATGTAGGCCATTTCGGCGCCCGTCGCGCGCATCTCATCCAGAAAAACCTGCGGATCTTGCGCTTCATAGCGGAACGGCTGCCCCAGCTCTTCCGTCATCATGGCAGCGATCTCGCAGTAGGATTTAACGTCATAGCCCATGCGGTAGGTTTGGCCGCCGTGCCGCTCGGGGTGCAGCAGCGCCAGCGCCGCCGCCTGCGCTACATCGTCGCCGTCCACCCAGCTGAACGGCGCATCGCCGGTATATTGCCGGATCACGCCGTTTTTCACCGCCGGTACGCCGTCGTAGTTGAGCAGGTTCTGCATAAAGCACTCCGGCCGCAGGTGGGTGAAAGAAAATCCCGACCACTCGATGTAACGCTCGATGAGCTGGTGCCAGGCCCAGTGCGCGACGCTGGTGTCGTCACGGCCGCAGGCGCCGAGGTGCACGACATGCCGTACGCCGGCCTGGCGCGCGCGATCGAGAAACACCTTGCTTTGCCGCAGCATGTCCACCGTGTAGCCAGTGGCCAGAAATACGCGCTCGATGCCGGCCAGCGCCGGTGCCAGAGTCTCTTCCCGATCAAAATCGAGCTGGACGGTGCGGATACCCAGTTTTTCGAAGGGCGCCGCCTTGGCGGGAGAGCGCACGGCGGCAACCGGCTCGATCTCTGCCTGGGATTGTAAAAGACGCAGGGTCGCACCGCCTATCTGGCCGGTGGCGCCGGTGATCAGGATCTGGGGCTTCTTGTTCTTCATAACTTACCTCTTGCGGTTTTTAACGCTGTGAGGGAAAGTCTATAGGAATAAAAATCATGATTTGCGCTATAAATTACCGAGTTGCGGGAACTAAATTCATCAATAAGGCAGGGGAATGTTTTCTTCCGAACGTCTTAAAGGGATCGGTCTGTTTGTTTGCGTGGCCGATATGGGCAGCTTTACGCTGGCGGCGGAACGCCTGAACCTGACCGCTTCTGCCGTCAGCAAAGGGATCGCCCGGCTGGAAAGCCGATTACAGACGAAGCTGTTCCAGCGCACCACGCGGCGGCTGGCGCTGACCGACGCCGGCACCCAATTTTATCGCACCTGTACCGGCGTGTTGGCCGAGCTGGAAGAGGCCGAACTGGCGATGCAGGCGGAAAGCGCCGAGCCGCGCGGCAGGGTGCGCATCGATCTTCCCGCTTCCTTTGGCCGTTTGCATGCGCTGCCGGTGATCTTGCGATGTATTGAGGATCACCCGTTGCTGGTGCCGCATATCACGTTTACGGACCGCTTCGCCGATCCGGTCAGTGAAGGCATCGATATCCTGGTGCGTATCGGCGGTTCGGATGTGTGGCCAAATACGCTGGGGCATCACTACCTTGGTAAGCAGCGGCATATCTTCTGCGCCGCGCCCGGATACCTGAAGCGACAGGGTGAACCCACCACCGCCGCTGAATTGGCGCATCATCACTGCGTGCTGTATCAGGAAAACGAAGGCATGCAGACGCCCTGGCATTTCTCGGGAAGCGGTGCCCAGCCGGTAGAGCGAAGAACGCTGACGCCGCGGGTGGCCATTGGCGATGCGGAGGGGCAACTGACGGCGGTGCTGGCGGGGCACGGCATCGCTCAGTTACCGACCTGGCTGGTCAAACGGCAGCTAGAGGAGGGGGCGTTGGCCGAGGTGTTGCCGCATCTGGCGACCGACGGCCTGCCGATCAACGTGGTCTGGCTGAAAAGCCGCCGGGCTCAGCCGAAAGTCAGCGCCTTGCTTCAGGCGCTGATCGCCGGTTTGACGCCGGAGGGACAGGCTTAATGAGTTTCGCTTAAACTGACCGTCGCCGTGCGGCCGGCGATCAGCTCGACGCCGTGGGGAATGGTGTCGATCGCGATGCGCACCGGGATGCGCTGCGCCAGACGGATCCAGCTGAATGTCGGGTTGACGTTGGCGAGCAGATTGCCGGCGGCGGTGGTGCGCTCGCTGTCGTTGATGCCGGCGGAAAGCCCGTCGACGTGGCCATACAGCGGCTGCCGTTCCCCCATGATGCGGATCACCACCTTGTCACCGTTCTGGATGCGGCCCAGCTTGGTCTCTTCGAAGTATCCGGCGATGTAGAAACTGTTGGAATCCACCAACGCCATGATCGGCTGACCGGCGGTCGCGTAAGCGCCGGGGCGCAGGGAGAAGTTGGTGATCACGCCATCCACCGGCGCATAGAGATCGGCGCGCTGCAGGTTGATGCGCGCCAGCGCCCGATCCGCCAGGGCCTGATCCAGATTGGCCTTTGCCAGCGATTGGGCATCGCGGCGATTGTCGCGTTCCTGCTGTGAAATAGCCGACTGCAGCGCCTGATAGCGCCGGTTTTCGCGCTGGGATGACGCCAACTGGACGTTGGCGCGTTCAACGGCGGCCTCGGCCTGATCCAGCGCATTGCGCAGCCGTACTTTGTCCAGGCTGAGCAGCAGCTGCCCTTTATGCACCACCTGGTTGTCGTGAATGTGCACGGCGTCCACCTTGCCGGAAACATCCGTGGCCAGCGGCACCACGTCGGCGCGGATCTTGCCGTCGCGCGTTTGCGGGGCATAGGTGTAATAGAGATAAAGCTGCCACAGCACGCCTGCCGCGATCAAAACGGCAATCAGGGTCAGCGCGGGGCGCAGCAGAACAAGGGTACGTTCACGAAACATGGGGTCCTCAGGGGGTGGTAAGCCATTTCAGGCCGTGGAAAAACAGCCCGGCCAGAATAAGAAACAGGGCGGTGTCGAACAGCGGGCGCTGCGCGACCCAGCGATAGACGCCCACCGCGCTGAGCGTCCAGGAAAGCGCCATGCGCGAGAAAAACGCGCACACCAGGCACAGCAGCAAGGGCGAGATGAACACGCCGTCAATGTTGATTTCACCGATCATGTCAGGGATTCCAGTGCAAAGCCGTGGGGAAGTGCAGCAGCCGTAGCCGGGTAAGCGGCCGCAGCGCGCGCCGATCGTTCTGCCGCCAGGCCTGTTGCAGACCGACGTCGATCTGGCCCAGCAGCGCGGAGGGGGCCTCAGCGTGCAGAGAAAGTTGGCGGAACGCCGCCGGCAGACCGGCGTTCGGCGAAGCGCCAGGGCTGAGAGCGCCGGCCTGCTGCAGACGAATCAGGTCGATAGCGGTTTTTAAGCGCATCAACAGCTGTGGGCTGCGATCGGCTTGCCCAACGGCGGCCAGGCGGCTACCCAGCGCGGTGATGCGATCCAACGCGCGGGCCTGATAGCGCTGTAAGTCGCGCTCCGTGACGTGGCGATTGAGGCGCAGCATCTCTTGCGCATCCTGCCGCATCAGCCGCGCCACCACCTGATCGGTGCCCCAGCGGCGGAACAGCGCGGCGCACAGGAATGCGAAATAGACGCCGATCAGCGTGCCGGTAGTGCTTTCCAGATACAGCCCCATATTGTTAGGCGCATAGTGCCCCTGAAAGTTGACGTTGCTGAGCGACAGGGCGATCGCCAACGTCGCCAACGGGTTGCTCGCCGCCCACACGCCGAGCGGCAGCAAAAACAGCCCCATCACGATCAGGAAACTGCCGTAATCCCCGGCCAGCGGCAGCAGCACATAGCTGAGCAGGGCGCCGAGGGCCATAGCGATAGCGGCGAAGCGGCCAAAAGTGGCGATGGTGGCGCCGGGATTGTCGCCGGCGCCGAAGAAGGCGATGGCCACGATCCCCATCAGCACCATATTGGCGCCCTGTTCCCAGCCGGTGAAATACCAGAGACCGCACAGCAGGGCGTAGGTCGTCAAAATTCCGGCGAACATGCGCACCGCCATGCCGATATCCGGCGGCGGCGAGAAGACGCGGCTGCGCATCATCTGCGCCTGCAGCGCCGCGGGCAGCGGCTCGCCGTCCAGGAATGCGTTCAACTGCTGTACCTCGGCCCACAGCGTTAACCACTGCTCAACCTGTTCAGCCAGCTCGTCGACGATCAGCGTTTCCCACGGCGACAGCGACGCCGCAGGCGGCAACAAGCTTACCGAGGGCGCAGCGTGCGGTGCGGGTTCAACGGCCTGCCGCCGGACCTCATTCAGCCACGGCTGCAGGCGGGGGCGCAGGCCGACCGGCAGTGCGGCGATGCTGTTGCCGATGGCCGAGAGCAGCGGCACGATTTGCAGTACGCGTTGCTGTATCGAAATCGCCGCCTGACGGGTGGGCTTATCGACCGAACTGTCATAGCCAAGGGTGGTCATCATCTGATTGAACGAGGCGATGTCGCCCAGCAAACGGATACGGTCCGCGTCGGCCTGGGCGTCACTGCCCTTGCCGTCGAGGCTGTCCTCCTGCCAACGCGCCAGGTCAGCCAGCCAGCCTTTCAGCCGCGTGCGCAACACCGGCGCCAGCGACGATGGGAATAGCACGCTGTCTACCAGCGTCACCGCCAAAATACCCAGGCAGATCTCCGTTACCCGCGTGACGACCATAGTGAACATCGTGTCCGGGTGATTGATGTAGGCGATGGCGACCAGCATCATGGTGATGGCGCCCAGCTGGAAAAAGTAAGCGCGTGGCGTGCGATCGAGATAGGAGAGGCCCAGCATCAGTGACGATGACAGCCCAGCGGCGACGATCAACAGCACCGGCGTGTTGCTAAGCCAGGCCGAAAGGCCCAGCGTCAGCACGCCGGCGAACAGCGTGCCGCAAAAACGGTAGGTGGCGCGGGCGCGTACGGCGCCGCTGACCGGATTGCTCAGCACGCAGCAGGTCACCATCGCCCAATAGGGATTTTGCAGGCCGATGCTTTCCGCCAGCGCGAAGGCCAGCATGGCGGAAATAAACAGTTTCGCGGCGTACAGCAGCTGCGGTTTACCGATGTTCATGGCTCATTGCCGGCCTGTTGCAGATAGTGGCCTGCGCGCTCTTCAAACAGGCGCAGAATGCGAGTGGCGGTTTCAATATCTTCCAACGGCACGTCGTGCATCAGCTCGACTCGCAGCTTATCGGCCGCGGTTTCGACCTTTTTGGCCAATTCGGCGCCGGCGGGCAGAATGCGCAGGGTTTTAAACCGACGATCGCCGGCCGACTCCTGCCGCTCGAGGAAGCCTAACGCGGCGGCCTGATCCAACAGACGCACCATCGCACCGGGATTGACGCCGACTTCTTCCGCCAGGTCGCGCTGATTGATGCCCTGCGGATTGCGGTGCACCAGAACCACGACGGTAGCCAACGACATGGAGATGCCGGATTTGGCGATCGCCAGCGTCGCAGCCTGTTTCCACACCCGGCGAACCGGTTGCAGGGCGTTGGTGAGGGCATAGAGGGATTTTTCTTTCGATGACATGGGATACCTCGGCAAACAGTGTATATAGGTTAAATTGCAACAGTTGCTTTGGCAATTAGTTTTGAACGCTCGACTGAGAAACAAAAGGTAAGACATACGTGACGACGTCACATAAAACAAACGGGCTACATAGGTAGCCCGTTTGAAAGGTGGGTATTACAGCGCCTGAACGGGGTTCATCGCAGCGCCGGGGAAGGCCGTATCTTCACCGCGTTCACGCCACGGCGCCAGATCGCGGCTGCGGGAGGCTACCGCGCTGTCCCACAGCTGATACGCGTCCTTACCGAGCATCAAACGCACCGGCGGGGTGGCGCTGGCCACCATATCGACGATCACGCGAGCGCCCTTGACCGGATCGCCCATCTGTTTGCCGTTCTGCGTGCGGTAATACTCCACCATGCCGGCATCCAGTGGCGCATAGGCAGCGATTTCGCGTTCGGCCTTCATGGCGGCGCTGCTGGCGAAACCGGTACGGAAGGCGCCCGGCTCGATCAGCGTGACGTGGATCCCCAGCGGCTTGACCTCGTGGTGCAGCGCTTCGGTAAACCCTTCCAACGCGAACTTGGTGGCGTTGTACAGACCGCTGCCGGGGAAGGCCACCAGGCCGGCGATGCTGGTCAGATTGAGAATATGGCCGGACCGTTGAGCGCGCATCTGCGGCAGCACTTCACGCGACAGCTCGGCGGCCGCGAAGAAGTTCAGCTCCATCTGGGCGCGGATCTGTTCGGAAGTGAACTCTTCCAGCGCCCCGTAAGAACCGGCGCCGGCGATGTTGGCCAGTACGTCGAGGCGGCCGAAGGTTTCGACGGTCTTCTTCAGGGCGGCGGCGCGCGCCGCAGGATCGGTCACGTCCAGCTGCAGAGCCAGCGCGCGTTCGCCGTGGCCGGCGGCGATCGCCTGCAGCGGCGCCAGGCGGCGGGCGGTGAGCACCACGTTGTCGCCCTTGGCCAGCACGGCTTCAGCCAAAGCCTGGCCGAAGCCGGAAGATGCGCCTGTAATAAACCAGGTTTTGTTCATATCGAGATTCCTCGTTATCGTGGAGAGTTACAGTTGAATTTCAGTGAGTTCTGCGCCATCAAAGGCGGTGTCTTCGCCCCGTTCGCGCCAGGCGTTAAGCTCCTGCTGGCGTTTGGCTAGGGTGGTGTCCCACATGGCGTAAGCGTCGCGCCCCAGCATCAGGCGCACCGGCGGGGCCGTGAGAGTGACCAACTCCAGCATGCGCTGCGCCGCTTTGGCGGGATCGCCCATCTGTCGGCCGGCGGACTGCGCCAGGTAGGTTTCAAACGGTGCAATCGACGGGCGGTAGGCCTCGATGCGCTGCGTCGGCCGCATGTTCACGTCGCCGGCGAATTCGGTGCGAAAGGCGCCGGGCTCGACCAGGGTCACGTGGATCCCCAGCGGCCTGGCCTCGATGGCCAGCGACTCCGTCCAGCCTTCGAGGGCAAACTTCGCCGCGCAATAGGGGCCGGCGGCGTTCATCGCCACCAGACCGGCGATGCTGCTTACGGTGATCACGTTGCCGCTGCCCTGGCGCCGCATCTGCGGCAGCACGGCGCGGGTCATCTCCGCCGCCGCAAAGAAATTCAGCTCCATCTGCTCGCGCAGCTGTTCGAGGCTGAACTCTTCGCAGGCGCCGGCTACACCGCGCCCGGCCAGGTTGGCCAGCACGTCGATGCGGCCGAACCGCGCCAGGGTATCGGCGACCGCCTTATCGCGCGCGGCGGCATCCGTGACGTCCACCGCCAAAGGCAGCACGCGATCCTCCTGGCCCTTAGCCAGCGCCTGCAGGCGGTCGAGACGGCGGGCGGTCACCACCACCCGATCGCCGTTGGCGATGGCCGCTTCCGCCAGGGCTTTGCCCAGGCCCGACGAGGCGCCGGTGATCAGCCACACTTTATGGTCATTGTTCATTTCAGGTTTCCTGCGAATAAATAAAACGGCGCTTAGCGCCACCAACGGCTGCCGGGGTGCGGCCGAACGATATCGACACGTTCGCCGATCATCGGCGTCGCGACCTGCACGCTAAAGGGAGCGGCATGGCGCAGTACCTGGTCGAACGGGTCTTGCCAGGCGTGCATCGCCAGATCGAAGGTGCCGTTATGGATCGGCAGCAGCCAGCGGCCGAGCAAATCCCGGTGCGCCTGCACGGTTTGCTGAGGGTGCATATGCACATAGGGCCAGCGTTTGTCGTAGGCGCCGGTTTCCATCAGCGTCAGGTCAAAGGGGCCAAAACGGCGGCCAATCTCGGCAAAACCGGTGAAATAGCCGCTGTCGCCGCTGAAGAACACCCGCAGCTCATCGTCTTCAATCACCCAGGAACACCACAGCGTGCGGTTGCCGTCGGTCAGGCTCCGGCCCGAAAAGTGCTGGGCCGGGGTAGCCGTCAGCCGCAGGCCGTCGATTTCCGTGCCTTGCCACCAGTCGAACTGGCGGATTTTGTCCGGCGCCACGCCCCAGGCCGCCAGGCGATCGCCCACGCCGAGCGGTGCGACGAACTGGCCCACCTTGCCGTCCAGCGCCCGAATGGCGGCCTGGTCCAGATGGTCGTAATGATCGTGTGAGAGGATCACGGCGCGGATCGGTGGCAGCTCCTCGATCGCGATCGGCGGCGCGTGAAAGCGTTTTGGCCCGGCGAACGGCAGCGGCGATGCCCGCTCGGAGAACACCGGATCGGTCAGCCACCATTGGCCGCGCAGCTTGAGCAACACCGTGGAATGCCCCAGACGGTACAGGCTACGATCGGGTGCCGCCTCAAGCTCGGCGCGCGACAGGCGCTGAATCGGCACCGGCGTCGCCGGCACCGTGCCTTTGGGCTTGTTGAAAAATACGTCCCACCACACGCGCAGGGTGGACTCAGGCAGGTCACCCGGCGCCGGCGGCCGCTGATTGTTAAAGCGCCGATCGCGCCATTGTGGCGATGAAGCATAGCCGCCCGCTGTCGGGCGCAATTTGGAACAACGGCTCAAAGTCAGAATTCCTTCAGCACAGCAATGGATGATTCGGGCAGCGGCGCGGTTCAGGTCGCCTTTGCCCGCACGACGCGATAAAACTTGTTGTCAAGAATAAGCCTTGAGAGACGGACGATCCATGCGCTAAAGTACTTGTTTGTTTATCAAGAGTACGGATTTCATCATGGACCCGCTGTCAGACGTGTTGTCGCTGCTGCAACCCCAAAACCAGTTTTACGCCGGTTTCGACGCCGCCGGGGACTGGTCGTTCGAGTTTCCCCCTCATGAAGGCATCAAATTCACGGCGGTGATGCGCGGCGCCTGCTGGGGCATGACCGACGATCTGGCGCAGCCGATCCATTTCCGCGAAGGGGACTGCTTTTTGCTGAACAGTCGGCGGCGCTTCAGGGTCGCGTCCGATCCGGCGTTACCGCCGCAGGGAGGGGAGCAAATCATGGCCGAGGCGACGCGCGACGGCATCGCCGTGCATAACGGCGGTGGCGAGGTCTTTTTGATCAGCGGGCGTTTCGGTTTTTCCGGCCAGCATGCGGCGCTGCTGTTTGATGCGCTGCCGCCGATCATCAACATCCCCAAAGCCTCGAGCCAGGCGGGCGTTTTGCGCTGGACGCTCGAACAGTGGACGAACGAGTTGCGTCACCCGCAGCTCGGCGGTGCGCTGATGTCGACCCACCTGGCGCACTTGATGCTGGTGCAGGTGTTTCGCCAGTTCCTCGAAACGGCCCATGGGCTGCCGAAAGGTTGGTTTCTGGCGCTGACCGACCGCCAGATCAGCCTGGCGATCGCCGCCATGCATGCCGAGCCGGCGCGCAACTGGACGCTGGAAGAGCTGGCCCGCATCGCCGGCATTTCCCGCACCGTATTCGCTCAACGTTTCAAAGGGCTGGTTGGCAGCACCGCCATGGAATACCTCTCGCGTTGGCGTATGCTGCAGGCGGCAGATCGCCTGCGGGCCGGTAAAGAAAACGTCGCGTCGATCGCCTACTCGTTGGGATACGGCTCGGAAAGCGCGTTCAGCACCGCCTTCAAGCGGGTGATGGCGCAGTCGCCGTCGCAGTATCGGCGGCAAACGCCGGCCGGGGCGAGTGAACCGGAGTGAATGGGGCGCAGCGGCCGTGGCCGCCGCGCCTGGCTTTACTGGCTGATGCTCTGCTGCAGCGCCTGAACGGAGGAAACGATGCCGGCATCGACCGACATGGTCAGGTCTTCCATTTCCAGCGACACCCAGTCGTTGTAGCCCATCATGCGCACCACCGAGAAGAACGCCTTCCACCACTGCAGATCCCGGCCGCAGCCGACGGCGACATAGTTCCAGGCCCGGCCGGCCACCTCGTCGATCGGTTTGGTTTCCAGCAGTCCGTTAACTTCGACGACACCGCGCTCCAGGCGCACGTCCTTGCCGTGTACGTGGTGAATCGCGGGGCCAAGGGTGCGGGCCACCGCGATGGGATCCGCGCCCATCCAGATCAAGTGGCTGGGATCGAGGTTCAGGCCCACCATCGGGCCAACGGCTTCGCGCAGCCGGAACAGCGTTTCCGGGTTCCACACCAGCATGGCGCTGAAGTTTTCCAGCGCAAAGCGCTCGACGCCGCACGCTTTGGCTCGGGCGACCAGCGCCTGCCAATAGGGGATCGCCACCTCATTCCATTGATAGTCCAGACAGTTTTTCACCGTAGGCGGCCAGCTGACGGTATAGGTGATCCAGTTGGGGACGGTGTCATGCGGGCTGGCCGGCGGCAGGCCGCTCATCATGACGATTTTCTTCACCCCCAGCAGGCCGGCCAGCTCCAGCGTATTGTCGGTTTGGCGCAGATGGCGCTGCCCCAGCTCACCCGGATCGAGCGGATTGCCGGAGACATTGAGCGCGGCGATCTCCATGCCACGACTGGCCAGCGCTTGCTGCAGCTGCCGGCGTTTGGCGGGGTTGGCCAGCAGTTCCTCGGTATCCAGATGGGGCGCCGGGGACCAACCGCCGGTGGTCATCTCCACGCCGCGCACCCCCAGCTCCAGCAGCCGATCCAGCATCGGCTCGAAGGGTAAATGGCCCAGGCTGTCGGTACAGAACGAAAGTTTCATGGTGCTTTCCTTATTGGTAATTAACCCAGGTGGCGCCGTTGTCGGCGGAACGAACGCAGTTTTCAATCCAGCGCACGCCTTCCAATCCGGCATCGATATCCGGATAGATCAGCGCGGCCAGCGTCTGCCGATCGCCGCGCTGACTGGCGCTGATGGCGATGGCGAACTTGAGGTAAATATTGGCCCAGGATTCGGCTAGCCCTTCGGTATGCAACGCGCCGAGCCGCTCTTCGGCCAGCGCGCTGTCGTCCAGATAGGACATGCCGTGGTGCAGCGTTTGGTTGGGCCGCCCCTGGATCTCATAGCGCAATTCGCCGGGCGTGGAATCGCTCCATTGCAGGCTGGCGCGTGAGCCCACCACGCGAATGCTTTGGCTGTCCATCGCGCCTGCGTTGATGGCGGAGGCCCACATGCGCCCGACGGCGCCGTTTTCGTAGTGCATCAGCACCATGGCATTGTCTTCCAGCGGGGCGCGGGAAGGGATAAAGCTCTGGCGATCGCACAGCAGGGAGGCAATTTTCATGTCGGGCATGACCAGCTGTGAGATGTAGAAGGTGTGGGTGGAAATGTCGCCCAGCACAAAGGAGGGGCCGGCGATTTTCGGATCGACGCGCCACTTTTGCGCCTCGAACGTGTCCGCGCTTTCGTTGGCGTTGAAGCCATGGGTGTACTGCAATTCGACCATGCGTATTTCGCCGATGTCGCCGTTCGCGATCATGGCGCGCATCTGCATCAGCAGCGGATGCCCGGAGAAGCCGTAGGTTACGCCGACGATCAGGCCTTTCTCCGCCGCCAGCGCCTTGATTTCTCTCGCCTCCGCCGTAGTGAAGAACAGCGGTTTTTCGCAGATGACATGCAGGCCGGCATTCAGCGCGGCGCGCGTGATTTCATAGTGGGTGCCGTTAGGGGTGGCGATGGTCACCACCTCAACGCCATCTTCGCGGTTGGCCTCTTGTTTCAGCAACTGCTGATAGTCGTCATAGCAGCGTTCGGCGGGCACGCCGAGATTGACGCCAAACTCACGCCCGCGCGCCGCGTCGATATCAAAAGCGCCGGCAACCAGCCGATAGGCGGTATTGTCGCGCAGTGCGCCGGAACGGTGCTTGTAGCCCACCTGACTGAGGCGGCCGCCGCCGATCATCGCCCAACGCAGCGGGCGAGGGATGCTTCTTTCACCATTTAACATGCTGACTCCTGACACTGTGGTTTTGCACTCGGGTGCAAAGCGGGTTGAAAAAGAGAGTGGCAACGGTTTATTTTTGGTTCATCTGCGCAAATTGCGGGTAGTTTTCTCGCGTCACGGTGGCATAAGGCACCCAGTTGTAAGACTCGGTTTTGGCGTGATCCAACATCGCTCGGGTCACTTGCACCGCGCCGATCGCCTGGGCTTTGGCATCCTGGAAAATAGTCACCGCCAGGTCGCCGTTTTTGATAAATTGCAGGCCGTCGGGCGTGCCGTCGATACCGGCAATCCGTACGCCGTTCTTTTTGGCCTGCTTCAGCGCCATGATCGCGCCGATGGCCATCTCATCGTTGTTGGCGGCGATCGCATCGATCGGTACGCCGTTCAGCAACCAGCCGGAGACCACGTCGACCGCTTCATTGCGTTGCCATTTCGCAGTCTGTTTCTCTACCACTTTCAGCTCTTTGTGTTTGGCGATCACCGCTTCCACCGCGCGGGTGCGCTCGCGGGTTTCTTCGTTGGAGAGGGCGCCCATCAGGATCGCCACGTTGCCGCGGTAATTCATTTTTTTCGCCAGGGCCTCCATCTGCAGGCGGCCGCTGAGCGCCGAATCGGAGCCGACGTAGGCCGTCGCGCCGCTCAGCGGTACTTCGGGTTTGCGGTTGACGAAGATAAGGGGGATAGCGGCGCGTTTGGCGGCCGCTATCATCGGCTGGACGCCTTGCGTATCGACCGGGTTGAGGATAATGGCGTCCACGCCCTGATTAATCAGATCGTCTACCTGCTGCACCTGCAGGGCGACATCGCCTTTGGCATCGACGAACTGGCCTTGCAGCTGCTGCGCAGCCAGTTCACGTGCCATTTGGCTGCGCAGGATGGAGACGAAGTTGAGATCGAAATTGGCCAGCGCCACGCCGACCTGATAGCTCTTGGCCTGAGCGGTCATGACAAACAGCGAGCAGGCTAACATCAACAACAGTCTGGTTTTTTTCATTACGGTATCCTGTTGAGAAGAGAGGTGTTATGTAAAAACAGCGTTTTTGCAACCGGGTGCAAATCAGAAGGAAAAACGGCGATGAGTCTCTGAATGCCACCGTGAATGTCGGCCATGGATAAAATTTGGTCAACAGGGGAAAGGTGAAAACAGCGCGGACGATCACAAACTCTTTACGGTTTGCACCCGATTGCACAGCAAATTGCAATCGGGTGCAAAAACGATACATAATTGCAGCAGATATGCCGAAAGGCGCTTAGGGGATCTGAGCGAGCAGGGTATAGTTTGACTTCACCGAAGCAAGGATCGACGCAACCATGATAAAACACCACAAAGCCACCGCCAGCGACGTCGCCGAAAAGGCCGGCGTCTCTAAATGGACGGTATCGCGCGCCTTTACGCCTGGTGCGTCGATCTCGGACAACGCGCGTGAAAGCGTGTTGGCGGCGGCCGCCGAGCTGGGTTATCGGCCAAACCTGCTGGCGCGCAGCCTGTCGCAAAAACGCACGCAGATCATTGGCGTCGCCATCGACGAGATGAAGAACCCGCATTCGATGATGATGCTCGATATGGTCACCAAACAGCTGCAAACTCGCGGTTATATGGCGCTGCTGCTGAACATCACCGCGGGGGAAAACTACCGGGCGGTGATGGCGATGGCCGATCAGCTGCAGGTCGATGGCATTCTGTTCCTGGCGACGGTGTTAACCAAAGAGTGGGCGGCGATCGCGCAAGATCTGCATCAGATCCCGCTGGTGCAGGTGTGCCGCAATACGGAAAGCGAACACATTGATGTGGTCAATATCGACGGCTACCGCGCCGGCGAAGAGATCGCTGCGCTGCTGATAGAGCAAGGGCATCGGCGCTTTGGTTACATGAAGGGGCCGGACACGCAAAGCAGCCATTTACTGCGCATGGAAGGCTACCGCGACAGGCTGATGGCCGCAGGCTTTCAGTTGAATCGGGTGCTCACCGCCGGCCACTACGATCGCCAACGCGGTTTCCAACTGATGAGCGAATACCTGCAGGCAACGCCGGAAAGCGAGCGGGTTGAGGCGCTGTTCTGCGAGAACGACGTGCTGGCGCTGGGGGCGCTCGAAGCGCTCAGGCAAACGGCGCCGTCGTCCGCGATGGCCGTGGTGGGCTTCGACGATATCGATGAGGCCGGCTCAGCCAACTGGGCGCTGACCAGCTACAGCCAACGCATCGACCGGCTGGTCGAAGAAGCCTTGAATCGCCTGATCGACAATCGCGCCACGGCAGACGGCGCCTGGCGGCACGGGGAATTGCGGGTTCGGCGGTCGCATGTGAAGCAAGAGGGAATTCAGATCGCTGATTGAGTTCATGGCGGATAATATTTCCGCCATGCTAAAATTATGGAGTTTCATCTGGCACAGAGATAAGCCAGGGTGTAGCAGAGCCATTTTTTATGGCCTCAAGATAATTTCCCACCATAATCTGATTTTTTTCAGACATTTCACAAAATATTACCAGTTGGCCGAATAGTTCAGTGTTATCATTGATTTCATCAGGAATTACTTCTGGAACGAATGTAATAGCACGTTTAGACAACGTTCGCACGGTGAATTTTTTGCCAAAATCAGGTTGGCTATCAAACGCATTAACGCCTATTTCAAGTAAATTCAAAGAGGGTGAATAGATGGCATACCATGATTTTTGGTAGCAAAAAATCCCGCTTTTAAATTTTGGCATTGCTTTGAAATTAATTGTGTTTTCCGTTTTTATTCGCTTTATGGCAGTTAATGTATACTTTTTCGTTGAGTACAGATCCTTGAGAAAAATGGCAGCGCATAAAAAAACAAAGCCTGCTGAAAGAAAAGAAAATATGGTAATCAGAATGCCAGTGGCAGAAAGATCTGAATTGAGAAGGAACATTATCGTAATAGCGATAACTAGAAATGAAGCTATATTTATCAACCCATCTTTTTTTGTTATGTCCTTCCTGAATTTCACAATGAAATAAATTACTGCAGCAATGACTAAACCATAAAAAAAGAGTAATGACCGATCGGGCATGATTCCATTCGCCAAAAAATTTATATTGCGTGTAATTTATAGTAATGGTCTAAAATAAGCAATATCCGGTTTGATTTTCAACCGTTACGACAGGAATCACATCCGCTTAAATCTGAACCCCTGTGTGAGTTTCTTGTCTCCAGATTTCACGTAGCGCGATCAAAAAGGAGGGCATGTTGACCCATTTTGCAGAGTGGCTTAGCCAAATTCAGGCGCTTGAGGTTGAACTGCACCAGCCAACGACGTGCTGCGCTCCAAAACGTGTCGCGGCATTGTTGCATGAAGACTTTGAAGAGATCGGTCGTTCAGGGCTGCGCTATGACAAACGCCAGACCGTTGCGGCGCTGGAGATGGAAACGGATTATCCGCCGATTTTCGCCGAAGCTTTTAAGCTGGCGCAAATCAGCGAAGGTGCCGTGTTGCTGACGTATAAAAGTTTTCAGCGTGACGCACAGGGCCGCGCCGTTCGTTGCACTGAGCGCTCATCGATTTGGCTCCTGAAAGATAAAGAGGGTTGGCAGATGCGATTTCATCAAGGTACGCCGACTGATGATTGATTGCGTTTAAAAGCGGCGAGTGACAGTAAGCCTGGCGGGAAAATGGAATGTCGGAATGATAACGTTGAAGGTGAGGCGAGAGATGATGTGCAGGGCTAATCCCGGTGCGTATCCAGCATTTCAATTTAACATAATATACATTATGCGCACCAAGATGAAGGTATGTGGATTCTGCCGTCCAGGCCTGATTCTTGGGGTTTCTCCTGCGGCCAACCAGGCCAGCGCCAACTGCTCGTGCCGTTGAATAAATTCGGTTTTCAACCGGCCATAAGCCGCTGGGTTTTGCCGGCAGTCTTCTGCTGCCTGGCATTTGATTGCCGCGTATTGCTGAGCAACATCATGATGCTTACGCAGATAATCTCTGAACGCCAAATGTCTGATCGCCTGTTCACTCTCCGCAATAATGCATGCACGCGATGCGTGCGCTTGCCGTTCTCGCCACGCGGCGTATATCCCATGTCACGCATCCTGTCATTCAAGCTATCCAACGCCGCCAGACTTTCAACCTCCAGCAATATATCAATCGTTGGTTTGGCTGCCAGTTCCGGTACTGCTGTGCTGCCGATATGATGAATGGCCGTTAAAACGCCAGCCAATAATCTCGCGTAGTTTCGATGCGCGCTGCCATTTTCCACTTCAATAATGATGACCGGGCATGATTTTCAATGGCGCGTACCTGCCGGTATTGGCCAAGCATCCCCCTGCTTTTTTGATCGCGCTACGTGAAATCTGATAAAACGTAGCGGCTACGATACTGCAGATTTCTCTAAAACGCGTCATTTAAGCGGACAGTATTTGCACGCTAAATGCGCATTGGCGCGCGTTTGATCGCTTTCGGCACGCACCGCGGCGTTGGCTATACTGAATGGGAACATTCCTCCTCGCTCCAGGAGCCTCCCCATGTTTGATCATGTGAAATTTGGCGTCAGCGACTTTGCCCTCAGCAAAGCGTTTTTCCTCAATGCGCTGGCGCCACTGGGCGTAAAAATCGTTGCCGAAGGCGACCCCGGCTATGGCATTGAGTTGTGTCCCGAACGGGGTAATGTGTCATTGTGCCTGTTTCAAACCGATGAAAAACCGGCGCATCTGCACCTGGCATTTGCCGCAAGCAGCCGTGAGCAGGTCGATGCGTTCTACCACGCCGCGCTAAACGCCGGCGGCAATTTGGCAGCCCCATCGCGGAGTAAAATATTCTGTAGGCTGATGTCATTGACGCTGCTCTTCCCTACTCTCCTTATATCTGAAGTCCCTCAGCCTTCAGTATGGCGTACCTGACGACGAATAACTTGCGGCGGCTGCCCAATCGTACGAATAAAAGCGCGTCGCATGCGTTCTCTGTCGATAAATCCTGTTTGCCTGGCGATCTCATCCAGTGAACTGTTGCTCTCCTCTAACATCGCCCGCGCCGATTCCAGCCGCAGATACTCAACGGCCCTTGCCGGCGACTGTCCGGTTTCCGCCTGAAAGATACGGCTGAATTGACGAGGCGACAGATTCGCCACGTCGGCCAGTTCTTCAATATTTAGACGACGGTCCAGATTGCGGCGCGCATAGGTCAGCACCTTCTGAATGCGATCGGTTTTCGGTTCCAGCTCCAGTAGTGACGAGTACTGCGATTGTCCGCCCGTGCGGCGATGGTAAAGCACCAGTTTTCGCGCTATAGACCGGGTGATATCGGGACCCAAATCACTTTCGATCAACGCCAGAGCGAGGTCGATAGCCGCTGTCATCCCTGCTGATGTCCAGTACGGACCATCGCAAACAAATATCCGGTCTTCTTCAACCTGTATCTTCGGGTAGCGCTGCTTGAGTTCCCGGGCATACATCCAGTGCGTGGTGGCGCGATGTCCGTCCAGCATTCCGGCTTCCGCAAGCAAAAACGTCCCAATACACGCTGCTGCGACCCGACGGGCGAATGGCGCGGCGCGGCGCACGAACGCGATGGTTTACCATGCCAGAAGTACTGAACTTTCCCGCATAATGAAGGCGTTAGGCTACACCGTTCAGGTCCATGGTTTATCCGTCTTAATCAACCTGCCAGACGGCTCTCAGGATCGCACCATTGCGCATTACGCCTATAACTTTGGCCTGGCGCCATCCCCGCTTTCAGCCTGGTATCAGTCAGGGGTAGCGGAAAAGTCCGGTCTGTTGCTTGGCGTATCAGGCAAGGAAGGCGAATCACTCCTCCATGCCTGCGAGCGGCTGGATCGATTGATCCGTAAACTCGCTTAACGGCCCCTTGCGATTATCGTATTGACGAAGTGAGTGACATTTCAAACGGGCTAAATCGGGTGACTTTTTAATCTTGCAATAACACACTTGCAGTTACCCTGTCACGTCAATCCACTCCGCTCCGGTGATGCTGGCCAGCCGTTGCGGCGCAATTCTCACGCCTGAGTTATCACTGCCGCCTGCCGGAAGCACTTCACTGTAGCTGCACAGGCTGCGATCGCAGTAAACTCTCACCGTTGCCGGTGCGGCAAAGGGGCAAACGCCGCCGGGCGGATAGCCGGTCAGCGCCTCCACCTCCTCCGCCGGCAGCATGCGTGCCTTTACGCCAAAGAATTGCTTGTACTTCTTGTTATCGATTCTGGCGGTTCCCGCCATCACCAACAACACCACGCCGTCGTTCACGCGAAACGAAAGCGTCTTGGCGATCTGCCCGCCCTCCACGCCAAAGGCTTCCGCCGCCAGCGCTACCGTCGCGGTGTTCTTTGCCAGCACCGTCACCGCCGTTTCCGGCGCGTGCTCGGCCAGAAATCGCTGAACGCGCTCTACACTCATGCCCTTCCTCCAGATGTTGCTAAGCCATTGATAATGCCGTGGTGACGGTTTCGGTTTTAACATCGCATGCTAAAAATGAGAATCAAAATTGTTCAAATCGGTGAATCTGAACAAAGCTTTAAGGGGCCAACGCCTTTTTATCTATCATTTTTCATGGAGATACCAGTATGACCACGCAAACGACAGCAAGGCCTTCAGCGGCCGCGGTGGCCGTCTATGAATGGCTCAATCCGATACCCTATGGATTTTTTACCGCGGCGCTCATTTTCGACATCATCTATGCCTGCACGGCGAATATTCAATGGGTCAATGGTGCCAGTTGGCTGATCGCCATCGGCCTGATTTTTGCCATCATTCCCCGACTGATTAACCTGGTGCAGGTGTGGTTCGGCAGCGGCCGGCTACAGGGCTTATCGGTCAAGCTCCATTTCTGGCTGAATCTGTTGGCCATCGTTCTCGCCATTATCAACGCTTTCGTGCATAGCCGGGATGCGTATGCCGTGGTGCCGCAAGGCCTGGTGCTGTCTGCGATCGTGGTCGCGCTGCTGAGCTTCGCCAACATTCTGCTGGCCGTGAGCGCCCGCGCAAAATAAGGAGGTTTTCATGAAGCTATCATCCATCGCGATTGCGCTTTCGGCCGTACTGGCGCTGGCCGGCTGCGATAACAGTGCCGTCATTTCGCCGGAACAACAAATGGGGCCGGATCCGGCATTGCCGGCGGCGCAAGATTTCCTGATGCCGCCGATGCAGGTGCCAAAGGGCGTGGGCTGGCAGCAAAACCAGATGCCGAAAGTCGCCGAAGGCTTGAAAATCGACAAGGTGGCAGACGGTTTGCTGCACCCGCGTCAGTTGCTTACCCTGCCCAACGGCGATGTGTTGGTGGTGGAGGCCAACGGGCCGGGCACCGAAGCGGTCAGCACACCCAAGCAGCTGATCGCCGGGCTGGTTAAGGGGCAGTCAGGTAAAGGGGGAAAAGGTGGTAACCGCATCACCCTGTTGCGCCCCACCGCCGACGGCAGCTGGGAAAAGCATGTCTTCCTCGAGGGGCTCGATTCTCCATTCGGCGTTCAGCTGATTGGCAACACCCTGTATGTGGCCAACACCGGCAATATCATGCAGTACGCCTATCAGCCGGGCGAAACGCGCATCAGCGATCCGGGTAAAGAGCTGGCCGATCTGCCGGACACCATCAACCATCATTGGACCAAGGCCCTGCTGGCCAGCCTGGACGGTAAAAAGCTGTATGTCGGCGTTGGATCCAACAGCAACATCACCGAAAACGGCCTGGCCGTAGAGTACCGGCGCGCCGCCGTGTTGGAAGTGGACACCGCCTCCGGCGCCAGCCGCATCTTCGCCAGCGGCCTGCGCAATCCGACCGGGCTGCAGTGGGAACCGCACAGCGGCAAGCTGTGGGCCATCGTCAACGAGCGTGACGAGATCGGCGCCGATCTGGTGCCGGACTACCTGACCTCGGTACAGGACGGCGGCTTCTACGGCTGGCCTTACAGCTATTTCGGCCAGCACGTCGATCGTCGGGTGCAGCCGGCGCGGCCGGATCTGGTGGCGAAAGCCATCAAGCCGGACTACGCCCTCAGCTCGCACGTCGCGCCGCTGGGGCTGCTGTTCTACACCGCAAGCGCTCTGCCGGCCGACTATCGCGGCGGCGCCTTTGTCAGTGAGCACGGCAGTTGGGATCGCTCGCCGCTGAACGGCTACCGGGTCAGCTACGTGGCGTTCGAACAAGGCAAGCCGGTCGGTAAACTCAAAGCGGTAGTCACCGGCTTTGTCTCCGACGACGAGAAGGAACTCTATGGCGCACCGGTTGGATTAGCGGTCGACAAGGCCGGCGCCCTGCTGATTGCGGATGACGTGGGCAACACCGTTTGGCGCGTCAGCGCTAAATAACGTTAACGTGCAGGTTCCGATGAACCTGCACGTGACGTTGTCACTTGATGCTTTGCGCCAACCAGACCGTTCTTCCCCCGCAGGCGGGATCTTCCACCACATGATCGACCACGCGGAAGCCGTTCTCCTGCAGCAGGCGCGTATACTCCTCCGGCGCCAGGCTGGCGTGAAACAGCGGCTGGCCTTCGAAATTGCCGATCGCCACGCCGTCTTCAGGGCCGCTGGTGAACATCAGTGCGGCATGCGGCTTGGCGTGCCGTCTGAACAGTAGAAACATGCGGCGCTGATCGTTGCGCGCCAGATGGAAGAAGCTGTCCCAGGCCAGCAGGCCGTCGAATCTTGTCGCCAGATTCAGCCGGCGCATGTCCATCTGCCGCCACTCCTGCTGTGGAAAACGCTGCCGGCAGCGCGCGATCATCGCCTGCGCGCCGTCGATGCCGGTGACTCGATACCCTTGTTCGATAAAATAGGCGGCGATCGGCGCGCCATTGCCGCAGCCGAGATCCAGCAGCCGCGCGTTGGCCGGGGTAAGCTGCAAAAAGCGGTCGAGCCACGGCCGCTCGAACAGCGTGGTGGGTCTGAGGCGTTCCCAGGCGGCGGCATGTTCGTCATAAAGCGGAATAATCGTGCTCGCCAGTTCTTCCGTCATTAATATTGTCCCCGTCACGTTAGTGGCGCAATAAAAATAGCCTTTGGTCAGAATTAAAGCGCTTATCCGATAATATATTCATCAACAGGCCGTTGACCAGAAATAAAAGGTTTTAACATTTCGACATAAACCAGTACAATTCCCTCCCCTGTGTTAACCCTTTTTTAGGTTGATTGTGTCGTTAATTCAGCCCTCTGCATCGCGAAATCGGGCCGCCGCCTGGTTAGGGGTGTTTGCCATTCTGATGTTGTTCATTGCGCCGGTGATCTCGCGATCTCTGGAGCATGTACGCGCCGGAAGTGCTGGAACGGCCGTCATGGCGGATTGCGGCATGGATATGCCGATGCATCACGGGATGCACTCGCCGCCGTCTGAACCTGAAAAAGCCTCGCAGCCGCTGATGCAGCACGGCGGCGGCCACCACAACATGGCGATGATGATGGACGACAGCGCCTGCGGCTACTGCGTGCTGTTGCTGCACGCGCCGCTGCTGGACGTGAGCCACGCCCCGCTGTTCTGGTCTCAGTCGCTGGCTTCGCGCCCGCCGCCGATCCGCTATCTCGTTCCCCTGTTTGCCCACGTCGTTCACACCGAATTACAGCCGCGCGCGCCCCCCCTCTCTTTCCTCTGATTTAACAATAAGCCCATTGCCGTTCTCTGTATTGCCGTTGATCGCTTCAACCCGGCGGAATTAATTCGCCCAACGATTAAGCACCGAGACGACATTATTAATCCGGTTATTTCCACGCTGATGGAATTAACCCCCGTATTTACCGATGGTGATTTTCGCCAGGCCGCCCCACGCCTGAATAATCCCTCGGCCAAGAACGGAAAAAAGTTAGCTTAAGGAAAGATGATGTTTAAACCCGTTTATAAAAAGAACGCCGCCGCCCGCGCCATCACCGCCGCCATGCCGCTGTTCCTGCTGGCTGGCCACGCGGCGCAGGCGCATCAGCACCCTGCCAACACACAGGTTAATGATGGCGACGTGATCACCGTCACCGCACCGCTCTACTCTCCGCTGACCATCGTGACGTCACCGAAAACTCCGCGTCAGCCGGTGCCGGCCAGCGATGGCTCGGACTACCTGAAAACCATTCCCGGTTTTTCTCAGATCCGCAACGGCGGCACCAACGGCGATCCGGTGTTCCGCGGCATGTTCGGTTCGCGGTTGAAGATCCTCACCGACGGTTCGGAAATGCTGGGCGCCTGCCCATCGAGAATGGATGCGCCCACCTCTTACATCTCGCCGGAAAGTTTCGATCTGCTGACCATCACCAAAGGGCCGCAGACGGTGCTGTGGGGACCGGGATCGTCGGCGGGCACCGTGCGTTTCGAACGTGAACGCCCACGCTTCGACAAGCCGGGCGTCAAGGGCAACGCCAGCGTGCTGACCGGCTCCAACGGCCGCTGGGACGAGAATATCGACGCCAGCCTCGGCGCCGAGCAAGGTTACTTGCGGATGATGGCCAACAAATCTCGTTCCAACGATTATCAGGACGGCACCAATACGCGCGTGCCGTCGCGCTGGGACAAGTGGAACGGCGATCTGGCGCTCGGCTGGACGCCGGACAACGATACGCTGCTGGAAGTGACCATGGGCCGCGGCAACGGCGAAGCGCGCTATGCCGGCCGCAGCATGGACGGTTCGCAGTTCAAGCGCGAAAGCCTGGGCATGCGGGTGGAAAAATCCAACATCGGCGAGGTGCTGGATAAGCTGGAAGCGCAGGTCTACTACAATTACGCCAACCACGTGATGGACAACGTCACCCTGCGCTCACCGGGCAGCGGCGGCATGGGTGGGCACGGTGGCCATGGCGGTATGGGCATGGGCGGCCATGGCGGACATATGATGTCCTCCGGCATGACGATGCAGCTCGATCGCCGCACCGTTGGCGGCCGCGTAATGGGCACCTGGCTGTGGCAGGACGTGAAGCTGGAAAGCGGCCTGGACACCCAAACCAACACCCATCGCAGCATGAGCCGCGGCAGCTGGGAAAAAGACGCCCAGTTCAACAGCTACGGCGCCTTCAGCGAACTGACCTGGTCCACCAGCGAACAGGATAAACTGATCGGCGGCGCGCGTCTCGATCGCACCCTGGTGGAAAACTTCCGCAACGGCGGCGACGCGGAGCGTTCCGACACCCTGCCGAGCGGTTTTATGCGCCTGGAACACACGCTGGCCGAGCTGCCGCTGATGCTGTACGCCGGCGTCGGTTATACTGAGCGTTTCCCGGATTACTGGGAGCTGTTCTCGCCGAAGCTCGGCCCGAATGGCAGCAAGGATCCGTTCTCCAGCGTCAAGAGCGAGAAAACTACGCAGCTCGACATCGGCGCACAATACAACGGCAAGCGCTTCAACGGCTGGATCTCCGCTTATGTGGGCCGCGTCGATGATTTCATCCTGTTCAAATACGATCCGCACAATGCGCGTCTCAGCCAGGCCGATAACGTCAACGCCAACATCATGGGCGGCGAAATGGGCATGGGTTATCAGTTGAGCGAGCACTGGAAAACCGACGCCAGCCTGGCCTACTCCTGGGGCAAAAACACCAGCGACGGCCGCCCGCTGCCGCAGATCCCGCCGCTGGAGGCGCGTCTGGGGCTGACCTACGAGTACGGCGACTGGAGCGGCACCGGGCTGTGGCGTTTGGTCAGCAGCCAAAACCGCGTGGCGATCAACGAAGGCAACGTGGTGGGCAAAGACTTTGCCGAAAGCGCCGGCTTCGGCGTGCTCTCCGCGAACGCCGCCTACAAGGTGAATAAAAACGTCAAGCTGAGCGCCGGTCTGGATAACATCCTGAACAAGACCTACAGCGAGCACCTCAACCTGGCGGGCAACAGCGCCTTCGGCTATTCGGCCAACAGCACGGTGAATGAACCGGGCCGCACCCTGTGGGCCAAGGTTAACGTCACCTTCTAAACCGTTCACCGGGCGATGGGCAACCGTCGCCCGGTCATGCGATATGCGATCCGGTTCTTAGGATATGAGTTTTAAGTTTTTCCCATTCGGTTAGGCGGCGATTACTATCGTCCTCAGGTTAATCATGGTCCCGGAGGGAATATGCAAAAGATCACTCGTTTTCTGGCCCTGCTCGGCGAGCTGATGATCGAAAAAGCCGAAGACGCCGCGCCGCAAGCTGCTCAGCCTGACGATCGCGACGACGCGTTGCCACCGCGCCTCGAACGTGGCGTTCCGCTGGCCGACCGCTTCCTGTTCATGTAATTTCCCGCGCTGTTTACATTAGCCCGATAACACTGAACGCACGATATGTTCGCGCAGCCACCGGTGAGCGGGATCCCGATGCGATCGTTCGTGCCACAGCATCGTCATTTCAAAACCCGGCACCGCCAACGGCGGTTTGAGTTGCTGCAATAACGGTTGGTTGCGCACCAGCCGCTCCGGCAACATCGCCACCAAATCGGACTGCGTCAGTACCGAGATCACGAAGAGAAAATGCGGCACGGAAAGCACCACGCGCCGCGTCAGCCCCACGTCCGCCAGCGCCTGGTCGGTGATGCCGTAGAAACCGCCACCGTCCGGCGAAACCATCACCTGCTCCAATAGGCAGAATTGCGCCAGCGTCAGGTTTTCATGCAGCTTAGGGTGACCGACTCTGCCCACCAGCACATAGCGTTCACGGAATAGCGTACGCTGACGCAGACCGGGTGGCGCACCTTCGCGGGTGTGAAACGCCAGATCGATCTCTCCCTGTTCCGCCAGTTTGGCGATGCGTGACGGCGCGGTTTCCAGCACCGCCAGCCGGGTGCCGGGCGCCGCCGTGCGCAAACCGTTCAGCGCCGGCAGGACGATGGTGGATTCGCCGTAGTCGAAGGCGGCCACACGCCAGATATCGGTCGCCACAGCGGGATCGAACGGCGTCGCCGGCGTCACCGCCAACTCAAGCGCCGCCAGCGCCTGACGCAGCGGTTCCCGCAGTTGCTCCGCTCTGGCGGTCGGACGCATGCCGCGCGGGCCGGGCAACAGCAGCGGATCGTCAAAGATCGCCCGCAGTTTGGCGAGATGCACGCTGACTGCCGGCTGAGAGAAATTGAGCCGCTGCGCCGCGCGCGTGACGTTGTGCTCAGCCAGCAGCGCGTCGAGCGTCACCAGCAGATTGAGATCCAGCCGCCTTAAATTATTCATGCTTATACCTGGGATAACGGTAATTCATTTCTAATATACCTCGTGACGCCCTACTCTGCAGCTCTCACACCAAGGAGCGTTGTTATGAATGTGCTGATTGTTTACGCCCACCCGGAGCCGCAGTCGCTGACCGGCTCACTGAAAAACTTCGCCGTTGAGCGCCTGACGCAGGCCGGCCATCAGGTACAGGTGTCCGATCTGTACGCCATGAAGTGGAAAGCGGCACTTGACGCCAACGACAGCCTGGAAGGCGCATCAGGGCCCCGTTTCGATCCTTCGCTGGATTCCCGGCGCGCGTTTGCCAACGGCGTGCAGAGCGCCGATATCGAACGGGAGCAGCAAAAATTGCGCTGGGCGGACGCGGTGCTGTTGCAGTTTCCGCTGTGGTGGTTCTCGATGCCGGCGATGCTGAAAGGCTGGTTCGAGCGTGTCTATGCCTATGGTTTTGCCTATGGCGTCGGTGAGCATTCCGATACCCATTGGGGCGATCGTTACGGCGAGGGTATGTTGGCAGGCAAACGGGCGATGCTGATCGTCAGCGCCGGCGGCTGGGAATCCCATTACGCCCCACGCGGCATTAACGGGCCGATCGACGATATCCTGTTTCCGATCCAGCACGGCATACTGCATTACCCGGGATTCGAGGTGTTGCCGCCGTTCGTCACCTACCGCGCCGGTAAGACCGACGAGACGCGCTTTGCCGCCCTGTGCGAACAGCTCGGACAGCGGCTCGATAATCTGTGGCACACCGAGCCGATTCCGTTTCGGCGGCAGAACGCCGGTGACTACCTGATCCCGCAGCTGACGCTGAAAGCCCATCTGGCGCCGGGGCAAGACGGTTTTAGCATTCACCTGAAATAGCGCGAGCCGCTCCCCTTATCGCGGCGCTGACACAGCGCCGCCCCCGAGGAGGAGTTTGGCGCCCAATCCCATCATGACCACGCCCGTAAATCGCTGCTGCCAGACCAACAAACGGGGATTGCGGGCGAGCCATTGCCCCACGGTGCCGGAGGCCATAGCGACAGAGCCCAGCGAAAGGATCCCGGCCAGCTTCTGAATGGAACCTAAAACGAGCAATTGCAACCAAACCGGCCCGGTTTCAGGGTTAACAAACTGCGGGAGAAAAGCAAACATGAACAGCAGCGACTTAGGGTTGGTCAGGCTGTTAATCGCCCCTTCTTTCACCGCCTGCCACCCGGTCATCATCCGGGGTTTCAGCACGGCATCGGAACGCTGCCGGCTTACCTTCAGCATTTTTATCCCCAGCCAGACCAGATAGGCGGCCCCAACCCAACGCAATACGTCCAACGCCAGCGGATAACTATGCAACAGCGTGACGAGGCCGAGCACCAGCATGGAAACCTGCACCATACCGGCGACAAAAACCATGCCGAAAACATTGAGCAGCGCGATGCGACGACCTTGGCCGATACCCCGGGCCAGCGTGAGCATCATATCCGGTCCGGGAGAGAGTTCCAGAAGGGTGAGTGCAACAAGAAAAGCAATAAACGTTTCGGCTGAAGGCATGGGGTTATCACCGGCGCGTCAAAGAATACGGCAATCATATTCCTCCCCGGACATTCGCAACAGCACTATCAGACGCATCCGGGGCGTGTCGTTCATTCAGGGCGGCGAGAAATGCCTGATAGCCTTGCGCGCTGCGATCCAATTCGTGGGATTGCAGCGGCTCCACCGCCCCGTCCGAAGCGGCTTCCTTGCCGTAAAAGGCAAAGAACGAAGCATAGTCGGCCCGCACGTAATCGGCGGTCACTTCAAACGGCCGGAAGATCTCCTCCAGCGAGTAGCGATAACGCCCGTCGCGCGCGTAATCTTCTGCGCGCACGCCCGCCGTGACCGCCAGCGCCAGTTTCTTGTTCTGCATCTTATAGCCGCTGCGGGAACCGTAGGCCCAGCCGTAGGTGAGCACGTCGTCCAGCCATTTTTTCAGCAGCGGCGGGCTGCTGAACCAGTAAATCGGGAACTGCAGCACGATGTTGTCATGCGCTTCAATCAACTGCTGTTCTTTGGCGACATCGATCTGCCAGTCCGGATAGGCCTGATGCAATTCGTGCACGGTATACAGCGCCGGATAGCGGCGCAGTTCCTCCAGCCAACGTTTGTTGACCACCGAGTTCGCCATATCGGGATGTGTTACTACCACCAAGGTTTTCATACTGATCTCTCCAGTCAGGTGTTTCGACGCATCTTAGGGTATGCTGACAGAATGTAAAATACGCACACTCACGACACATACTTACCCTGGAGAAAGTATAAAATGACCGCCGAATCCCGCTGCAGCCCAACGGGCATCAGCCTCGAAGACACCGGCTATGGCTACACCCTGTCGGTGATCAACGGCAAATATAAAATGATTATTCTCTACTGGCTGGCGCTGTATAAGCCGGTATTGCGGTTCAACGAACTGCAGCGCTGCATCGGCACTATTTCGTACAAAACGCTCAGTTCGACGCTGAAAGAGCTGGAAAAAGATCGCCTGGTGGTGAGAAAGGAGTATCCGCAGATCCCGCCCAAGGTGGAGTACAGCCTGTCCGAGCGCGGACGTTCGCTGATCCCGGTGATCGACATGATGTGTAACTGGGGGGAGCAGCACCGGCCGGAACAGCCGGTGCCGTGAGGGGTTAGTTGTCCGCC
This sequence comes from Serratia sp. BNK-33-b, assembly GCF_048684565.1. Lineage (NCBI taxonomy): Bacteria > Pseudomonadati > Pseudomonadota > Gammaproteobacteria > Enterobacterales > Yersiniaceae > Serratia > Serratia sp. BNK-33-b. The sequence goes on along the minus strand of NZ_JBLQTZ010000001.1, from coordinate 2,348,228 downwards.
GCCGCTGAGGTTGCTGGCGCGGGTTCATCGTGCTCAACCAGCGCGTCCGCCGGCCGGCACTGGCGCAGCGTGCGTACGCTGAAAGCCACCAGCACGCCCAACAAGGCGGCGAATGCGCCAAACGACAGCACGCTCATCAACGGGGTAAATACCCGGCCCAGTACGCCGAGCCCCAGCGCGCCGATCGAATCGCCGGTTACGTCCTGCGCGGTGCCGAGGCTGTTCACCCGCCCCAGCAGATGGTCCGGCGTGTTGCTCTGGATCAGCATGAACTGCAGAAGTGAGGCGATGGCGTTGGCGTAGCCGTAGCACACCAGCGCCAGCAGCGCCGGCGCCAGGTGGCTGAACAGCCCCAGTGACGCGATGGCGGTAAACGCAACGATGGCGGCGATCAGGATCAGCACGCCAGGGCGAGCGTATCGCCCCACCCAGCCGCTGGTCAGCGCGCCCAGCATCGCACCGAGCGGCACCGCGGAGTACATCAGGCCGATAGAGGACGCCCCGACGTGGTAAGCGTCCTGCGCCAGCGCCGGGAACAGCACCCTGACGGCGCCGACGATGCTCATCAGCATCCCCAGCAGCACCACCGAGCCGACCACCTTATTGCGCCAGACAAACTGGAAGCCGCTGGCGAGCGCGCGCAGCGGGTGTTCCGGCTCCTGCTGCTGCGGCAACAGCGTCGGCAAGCGCACCAGCGGCACAAGGGTGCCCAGCGTCCCGGCCGCCGCGACGGCAAACGCCAGCCCCACGCCGCCGAACACGATGATAATCCCGCCCAGCGCCGGCGCCAGGATCGCGCCGATGCGCACCGTCACCATGCTCAAGGCCCCCGCCGCCGCCAGGTTTTCGCGCCCGACCAGCAGCGGGATCACCGCCATCAGCGCCGTCATGCCCAGCGCGCCGAAGAAGCCGTCCCAGGCCGCCAGCAGGTAGAGCGCCCACAGCGACGGCGCCGGGGCGAAGGCGTTCAGACTCAGGGCGACAAAGCCCAGCCCGCAGGTGCCGCGCGCGAACAGGATCAGCTTACGGCGATCGTAGCGATCGGCGAGTACCCCGCCCAGCATCAGGCCGATAAACATGCCCACCCCGTCCAGCGCCACCGCCACGCCCACCTGCAACGTGGAGCCGGTCATCGCCTGGATCTGAATCGGCACCCCCACCGCCAGCATGCCGAGGGAAAACACCGACAGCATGCGGGCGCAGAAAATCGCGCGGAAATGCGCATTGCTTCTCAGCAAACTGAAATCAAGAAAAAAAGAAGGTCTGGCCATAGTGTCCTGCATATCATGTTTTAGTACGGGCCGTGGCGCACGCCCCGGCCCGGTTGCGTTATACCAACCCGTATTGCCGCGTCAGGAGCGAATGTAACAGCGGCCCGAGCGTCTCCAGAGAGGCCGGCGACAGAATGTCTGCGTGCTCGCAGCCTTGGTGATGGCAGATCAGCCCATCCAGATACGGCGCCCACACGGCGTTGATGTCCATCTCTGGCGGCAGCGTCCGGTCGGCGACGAACAGCGTCGCCGTGCCGTGGAAACGCTGACTGCGCGCCTGAGACAGAAGGCGCACCGCGTCGCGGTAGTTGGCGACAATGCTGTCAAACATCGCCGCCTTCTCCGCCATCAGCGCCGGATCGCCATGATCTTCCGCCATAAACTCGGCCTGCTCCTGCGCCACCTCCTTCTGCGCCTCCTCCTCGCTGGGGCCGGTCCAGTCCTGGCCTTCCGGCGGATAGGTATCCAGCATGCCGAGGAACGCCACCTCCTCCCCCTGCTGCTGCAGACGCGCGGCCATCGAATGCGCCAGCGTGCCGCCGAGCGAATAGCCCAGCAGGTAGTAAGGCCCCTGCGGCTGCAGGCGGCGCAGAGTGGCGAGATGACGATCGACCATCTGCTCAATGTCTTCGCAGGTGGCGATGGCGCCATCCGGTCTTGGCGACTGCAGGCCGATGATCGGGTAACTCCCCGGCAGATACCGGCTCAGCCCCGAGTACTGCCAGGCGAAACCGGAAGCCGGGTGCAGACAGAACAGCGCCGGGCCTTGGCCGGCCCGCAGCTGCAGGCACTCGCCGACGCCGCGGCTTTCGGCCGAGTTGGCGGCCTGCACGTCATCAAGCAGATGCGCCATCTTCTCCAGGCTACGGGCGAACATGATTTGCCCGACGGTCAATGGCCGAGGGACGCGCCGCCGCAATTCCGCCGCCAAACGCATCGCCAGCAGCGAGTGGCCGCCCAGTGCGAAGAAGTCGTCCTCGGCGTACACATTTTCACGGCCCAGCAGTTCCCCGAACAGCGCCGCCAGCAGGCGCTCGCTGTCGCTGTGCGGCGCGCGGCCGCTCTGCGGGTTCAGCTGCGGCCGTGGCAACGCCTTGCGATCCAGCTTGCCGCTGGCGCTGAGCGGGAAGCTGTCGGTCATGACATAGCTGACCGGCATCATATGCGCCGGCAAACGCGCCTCCAGCGCCTGCTCGATTTCACCCAGCTCGATGCGCTGGCCGCGGATCTTCAGCTGATCGTCGCTGCGGCCCAAATACTCGACGCTGCCGTCCTCCAGCCAGCGGGCGATATCGCCGGTGCGATACATGCGAGCGCCGTTGCCGGCGGGATCGGCGACAAACCGCTGCGCCGTTAATCCCGGCCGATGCAGATAGCCGTCGGCCAGCTGAATGCCGCGCAGGTAGAGATCGCCGGCGCAGCCGACGGGCACCGGCCGCAGCATGGCGTCGAGAATGCTCAGTTGGGTGTTCCAGACCGGTTTGCCGATCGGCACGCCGGCGCCGTTCACCGCCGCCAATGCCTCGCCGGACGCCGGCTGATAGGTAACATCGACCGCCGCCTCCGTCGGGCCATACAGGTTATGCAGCGGCGCGGCAACCAACGCCTGATAGCGGGATGCCAGTTCACACGACAGCGCTTCGCCGCTGCAGAACACACGTTTCAGGCTGGCGGCGGCGCGCTGCGGCGCCCGTTCGTTCAACGCCTCAACCCAGATAGCCAACATCGACGGAACGAAATGCAGCGTGGTCACGCCATAGTCGTCGATCAAGGTCGTCAGCGCCTGCGGATCGCGGTGCGCCTCCGGCGGCGCCATCACCAGGCGCGCGCCGACCATCAGCGGCCAGAAGAACTCCCAAACGGAAACGTCGAAGCTGCACGGCGTTTTCTGCAGGACCACGTCCTGCGCATCAAGCGCATACTCATGCTGCATCCAGAACAGACGGTTGACGATCGCCCGGTGGTTCACCACCACCCCTTTCGGCCGCCCGGTCGAGCCGGAGGTATACAGCACGTAGGCGGGATAATCGCCGTTCCCCGCCGGTGGGCGCGGCGCAGGCACACGCCCGCTGTCATCCAGCGCATCGAACCGCAGCGTCGGCGCCAGCGCGGCGAAGCGGGCATCCAACGCGCTTTCGGTGATAATCAGCTGCGGTTTGGCGTCCTCCACCATATAGGCTAGCCGCTCGTCCGGGTAACCGGTATCCAGCGGCAGCCAGGCGGCGCCGGTCTGCACAATCGCCGTCAGCGCCAGGCTGAGGCGCACGGATCGCGGCAACGCCACCGCGACGATGTCCCCCGGCTGAATGCCGGCCGCCGTCAGCCGTTCGGCCAACAGCGCGGCCTGGCGCTGCATGTCACGGTAGCTGAGGCTGTGCCCGGCGTCCTGCAGCGCGATGCGTTCCGGCGTGCGCCGCGCTTGCTCGGCGATCGCCTGATGCAAGGTGGTGTCCGCCACCGCCTGCCCGGTGCGGTTGACCGCCGCGACCAGCGCCTGCTCCTGCGGCGTTTGCAATTGCCAGCGCGGCAGCGGCAGATCCGGCTGCGCTATCCACTGTTGCAGCAGCGCCATCAGCCGTGCGGCGAAGCGTTCAGGCTGCGGCACCGAATCGCGGTATTCCATCAGCAGACGCAGGCGCTCGCCCGGCAGCACCAGCAGCGTCAGCGGATAGTGGGTATAGCCTTTGTTACGGATGGCATCGCAGCGCAAGGAACCTGCGCCGCCAAGCAAGGCGTCGTTGTCCGGGTAGTTTTCCACCACCAACAGCGTATCGAACAGCGTGCCCGCCCCGGCCAGATGCTGGATCTCCCCCAAGCCCAAATCGTCGTGCTCCAGCAGTTCAATCTGCCGATGCTGCAGTTCGGTCAGTTGATCCGTCAACGAACGGTCATGCTGCAGACGAACCCGCACCGGCAGCGTGTTGCTGAACAGGCCAACGTGTTCCTCAATCCCTTCTATCTGGCCAAAGCGGCCGGAAACCGGCGAGCCGAACACCACGTCCTGATGGCCGCAACAGCTGGCCAGCTGCAGCGCCCAGATGCCCTGCATCAGGGTATTGAGCGTCAGCCCGCGTTCGCGACACAGGGTCAGCAAGCGCCTTTCCTCGGCCGGCGGCAGCGTCATTTCCAGCTCATGCACGCGATCGTTATGCGATTCACCGAACAACAACGTCGGGCGCACATCCTGCAGCGTCTCACGCCAGAGGCGGCGCGAGGCGTCGGCATCCCGCGCGGTCAGGCGGCGCACGATATCGGCGTAGTTCGAGCGCAGCGACGGCAACGCCTGCTCGCCTTCACGCAGGGCCAGCATCAGATCGTTGAGCACCACCGGCGTCGACCAGCCGTCGACAATCAGATGGTGTGCGTTAAGGAACAGCGTGTAGCGTTCGCTATCGCCGTGTTTGATCCGCCGCGCATGCAGCATCGCACCCGGCTGATTAAACAGATCGCGCCGCAACTCTTCCTGTTCCAGTTCATGCAGCGCCTGCGCTTCTTGCTCTTCGGACAGCGGCGGCAGCTTACGGCTGTCCAGCGGCCAATGGCTTTCCTGCGGTATCAGCTGCAGCGGTTCCCCCTCGCGGTTGAACCGGGCGGCCAGCTGCGGATGGCGGCGGATCACCGCATTCAGCGCTTGCTGGAGTTGATGTTCGTCCAGCTCGCCGCAGAGGCTCAGGCGCGTCAGCGAGTTATAGCTGCCGCCCTGCTGCGCCGTCTGCGCATGGAACAGCAGGCCATGTTGCAACGGCAACAGCGGCAACGCCGCGGCCAACGGCCCGCACTCTTGCTCCCAGGTGCGCACCGTCTCATCGGTAACGTTCGGCTGGGCGATCTCGGCCGCCACCAACGTTGCCGCCGCGCGTTCGGGATGACGCTCGGCAAACTCGCACAGCGAACGTACCGCTTGCTCGATGCCGCTGTGCAGCTGCGCAATGTCGCTCTCGCTGAAAATCGCCTCCAGCCAGCTCCAGTTGATCGCCAGGCAGGCGCCGTCGCGCCGCTCTTCGACAAAGATATTCACCTCCAGGCCATACGACAGCGCCTGCTGCGCATCCTGCGCCACGGCGAAGGCGTCGCGGAAGCGGGTTTGGCTGCGTTGCGGCGTCCAGTGCCCCTCATCCTGGCTGAAACGCCCGAGGTAGTTGAACAAGATCTCCGGTGCATTGCGCTGCGCCAGCGCCGCCAGTTCGTCACGCCGCGGATGCAAATAACGTAGCTGGCCATAACCGACGCCGCGATCGGCCACCGCTCGCGTCGCCCGTTTCACCGCACGCACGGCCTCATTGTGCTCAGCGTCATGCAGTTCAATGTGCAGCGGATACTCCGCCGTCAGCCAGCCGACGGTGCGGGCCAGATCGAGTCCGTCGTCCAGTTCTGCGCGGCCGTGCGACTCCAGAGAGAAACGCAGCGAAGCGGCCTGGAAACGGTGGCGGCAGGCCTGAGCCAGCGCGCACAGCATGATCTCTTCAACCTGCGCGCGGTATCCCTGCGGCAATGTGCCGAGCAGCGCGGCGGTCAGCCGGCTGTCGAGCAACGTGCGTTTTTCCGATACGTCGCCAGTGCGATCGCTAAGCGGATCCAGCGCGCGGTGCCCCAAACGCGGTGCGCCGTCCGCCAGCATCCGCCGCCAGAACGGCAGCTCGGTTTCCCGGCGTTCAGCGTCGGCTCGTAGGCGTGCAGACCACTCATAGAGCGAGGTTTCTTCCGGCGGCAATGTGATCGGCTGCCCCTGCATGGCGCTGTCGGCCACCTGCCGCAGCTCGTCGAGCAGGATGCGCCAGGAAACGCCGTCGACTACCAGGTGATGGATCGCCAGCACCAGCCCCAGGCTCTGCCCGTCGCGCTGCAACAGGATGCCTTGCATCATGGTGCCGGCAGCCGGTTCGAGATGGTCAAGTGCGGCATCAAACGCCTGTTCCGCCGCTAACTCCAGCTCACCGGACACGGTATCAACCTGCATCAGCTCACCGGCGGCGGCGGTTTCAACCACCAACTGACCGTCGCGGATCCGCGCGCCCAGCGCCGGGTGCGCCGCACGCAGCTGTTCCAATGCATAACGCAGCTGTTCCGGTTGCAGCTCGGCTGGTACGCGCAGGAAAACGCCGTGCGCGAAGCGGCGATGCATATCGCCCGTCTCGGCAAACCAGTGCAGGATCGGCAGCCCGTCGATCGGGCCTTGCTGTACGCTGCGTGCGACCTGAGAGCCAACTACCAGCGGCTGCATCGCCTGCGCCATGCGCGCGGGGGTGTGCAGCGCGAAGATCTCGCGCGGCCGCAGCAGATACCCTTTGCGCCGCAGGGCGGTGCCCAGCCCCATCGCCGAGATGCTGTCGCCGCCGAGCGCGAAGAAATCGTCGTCGGCGCCGATGCGATCCATCCCCAGCAGCTGCGCCATGGCGCCGCAAATCAGCCTTTCCTGCTCGGTGGCCGGCTCGCGAATGCTTTGCGCCAGCGTCTCCTGCGGTTTGGGCAGCGCCTGGCGGTCAATCTTGCCATTCACGTTAAGCGGCAGCTCCGGCATCACCACCAGGATCGCCGGCACCATATAATCCGGCAGACGCTGCGTCAGCTGCCCCAGCAGCTCGCTTTGCAGCGAGGGTGAGGCACGGCGCGCGTCATCCTGCACCGAGCAGTAACCGATCAGGCGATAGGTGGCGCCGATCGGCTCGGCGATCGCTACCGCCCGCCCCACGTCCGGCAAGGCGGCCAAGGCGCTTTCCACCTCACCCAGCTCGACGCGGAAGCCGCGCACCTTGATTTGGTGATCGGTCCGGCCAATGAACACCAGCTGGCCCTCCGCGCTCCAGCGCATCAGATCGCCGCTGCGGTACATCACCTCGCCTTCGGCGAACGGATTGGCGACAAAGCGCGCCGCCGTCAGATCCGGACGCCGCAGGTAACCGCGCGCGATACCTTTGCCGGAAATGTACAGCTCGCCCGCCGCGCCGATCGGCACCGGCTGCAGGCGGCCGTCGAGCAGCCAGACTTCGGTATTGGCGAGGGGACGGCCAATCACCGGCTGTTCGGCGGCCGTGACCGGCGCGCCGAGGGTATCGACGGTGTATTCGGACGGGCCGTAATAGTTGTGGATCTCCACCTCCGGATGCTGCTGCATCAGGTTCCACAGCGTCGGCGTCGCCGCCTCGCCGCCGATCATCACGAACGCCGGCAGCGGGAACTGCCCCTTCAGCAGGCCGCAGTCCACCAGTTGCGAGAAGAATGACGGCGTGATGTCCAGCAGATCGATCGGCGTCTGTTGGGTTTGTTCGAGCAGCGCCCAGGGATCGCGGCGCAGCTCCTCATCGAAGATGACCAGTTCGCTGCCCATCATCATGCAGAACAGCGGTTCCCAGGAGGAGTCGAAAGAGAACGAAGCGGTATGGCCGGCGCGCAGGCGGCGCCCATGGCGAGCCTGGAATTTTTCGATCGCCGGGCCAAACAGCGAGGCCTGATGCGACAGGAACAGGTTCAGCAGCCCGCGGTGCGTGGACATCACGCCTTTGGGTTTGCCGGTCGAACCGGAGGTGTAAATCATATAGGCCAGATGCGCCTCGTTCAGCGGCGCACGCCGTTCGGCATCCGTTATCGGCGCAGCTTCGGCGGCCGCGCAGCGCGCCAGGCACGCTGCGTCGTCCAGGCACAATACCTGTGGCAGATCCGGCATATTGGCCTGCGTAGCGCGGTGGGTCAGCAACATCGCCGGCCGCGCGTCGTCGCACATCAGCGCCAGGCGTTCACGCGGGTAATCCAGATCGAGCGGCATATAGGCCGCGCCGCTGGCCAACACGCCGAACAGCGCGACCAGCGTGTCCACCGAGCGCGGAATGCCGATGGCGACCACGTCTTCCGCGCCGATGCCGCTTTCGATCAGCACTCGCCCCAGCTGCATCACCCGCTCGGAGAGCTGACGGTAGCTGAGGCGCACATCGCCGCAGGCCACCGCCAGCGCCTCGGGCTGCCGCTCAACCTGGCGCTGAAACGCATCCATGATTGACACCATACCCGCCGGCGGCGTCAGATGCGCGCCGCGCCCCCAGGCCGCGAGCTGCTTTAACTCCCCTTCGCCGATCAACGCCAGTTGACCGTTCGGCTGGTGCGGCTGCCGCGCCAGTTGCTGTAGCCAATGGCCGATGCGCTCCGCGTGGTGATGCAAGGTGCGCGGCGAGTATTTGGCCGGGTTGGCCACCAACGACAGCGTCAGCACGCCGTTGCGAAAGCCGATCTCAAACTCGAGATCGTCGACCGGCCCCATCGCCAGCGTATGGGTAATGGCCGCCTGACCGTCGAAGGACAAGGCGCTGTGGTAGACCTTGACGTTGATCACCGGGCCGTACAGTTCCTGATGGCCGCCGACCAGGCCGAGATCGCGTTTGATCTGCTCCGCTTCATAGCGTTGATGGCGGCGCGCCTGTTTGATTTGCGCCACGGTCGCCTGGCAGACGTCCGCCAGCGACATATCCGGCGTCACATTCAGCAGCAGCGGCAGCACGTTAACCACCGGGCCGACCGCCGCCAGCGCCTGGGAGCCCATACGGCGCATGAAAGGAAAACCGAGTGAAAAACGGGTTTCGCCGCTCATGCGCGCCAGATACATCGCCAGCGCCGCTGTGACGATATCGGCCGGTTGCAGCGACTGCAGCGCGCCATCGCGCAGCGCTTCGTCAAACAGCGATTCCGGCAGCACCAGCGCCTGTTTGAGCGGCCGGGCACCCGGTTCAACCTCCCGACTCTCCGTCGATAACGACAGCGGCGACGGCAAATCGCGCAGATGCTGTTGCCAGAACTCGGCCGCCCGCCGGCGCGCCGGCGACGTTTGCCATTGCTCAAACTCTTCCACCACCTTGCCGAACGGGGTAAACGGCGATGCCGCCGGCGACAGCCCGTGACGCAGCGCGCGATAGATATCGGCGATCCGGCGGGTGATGGCCTCGAAGCTGAAGCCGTCCAGGGTCAGATGATGAAAGCGCTGGTACCAGAACCAGCGATCGGCGCTGACGCGGATCACCGCATGGCGATAGAGCGGCCGTTCGCCGTCCGCCGGCAGATCCTGCGCCAGATCGTCGTTCATCAGCGCCAGCGCCGCCTGCTCGGCGTCCGGCCGCGCGCTGAAATCGAACCACTCCGGCGCCTGCACGCGTGCGGGATCGGCTATCAACGGTAAACGCTGCACCGGCTGGCCGTCCTGCGCCTCAAAGAATCGCGCCTGAACCGTATCCGCTTCGGCCAGCCCTTGACGGATCGCGCGCTCCAGCGCCGAACGATCGATAGCGCCGTGCAGTTCGGTGTAGTGCGCCACGGCGAAGCTGTTGCGGCGCAGCGCGATTTGGTCGGCGATCCAGATCCCCGGTTGCGCAGCAACCAGCGGATAATCCCGATACTCGACCTGAGTATCCGGTAAAGAAAGCGTTTCTGACATGGTGTCTGTCCTTTCCCTCAAACGGAATATATCGATTGACTGCCAGGCGCTTAACGCGCCGCATCCGTCGCTTTCAGCGCCGCCGGCCGCATGTCCTGCCAGTGCGTTTCGATGTAGTCGATGCACTCGCCGCGCGACGCCGGCCCCATCAGCACGCGCCACCCCTGCGGCGTATCGGCAAACTGCGGCCACAGCGAATACTGCTGCTGCGCGTTGACCAGCACGGAGAAACGGAGGCTTTCGTCATCGAACGGGTTTTGTTGTTCCTGAGTCATTTTCATTACCTGTCTGTCAAAATGTGGGATTACTTCATTGCGGAAAGCAGCCGGCGCACGCCGTCCACCAAGCCGCCGCGCCAGCAGAGCGCGTCATGTCCGCCGGAATACACGCGGTAGTCGGCGCGGTGCCCGGCCGCCGTCAGCGCCTGGTGCATCTGGCGATTGACGAATTCGATGTCCGCCTCGCGATCGCCGGCCTGTTGGATCACGGTGAGCTTGGGTGCCGCCGCGTTGCGCTGCCGAACCTGGCGTATCAGCCAGCCTTCCTCCAGTTCGTGGCGTTTTTCGAACTGGGTCACAAATTGCACTGTAGGCCACCAGAAAGAGCCGGACTGGCTCAGCACGTGGCCGAAGCGCTCTGGCCAGTGCAAACCGGCGTATAACGCCGCCAGCCCGCCGTAGCTCTGGCCGGCGACCACGGTGCGCGCCCCAGTCTCGCTGAACGCTTCGCGGCGCTGCGCCTGCGGCAGCAGTTCGTCGATCACCGCCTGCCAGAAGACGGCGTTGCAGGGCAGCTCGTTTTCCCGGTGTTCGCCCTCGATCGCATCGATCAGCAACCAGCACGCGGGCGGCAACTGCCCTTTTGCGGTCTCGTTCTCAATCACCGGCAGCAGCGCATGCCTTTCGATCCAGTTTTGGCCGTCGAGCAGCAGCACCAGCGGGCGGTTCGCTTTCACCGCCGCGTCGCCGCTGGCATACAGCCAAACGCGCCGCTGGTTACCCAGCCGTTCGCTGCGCCACTGAAATAGCTGTAGCCGCGCCTCATCCAGCGGCCGATCGGCGGCCTGCCAGGCGCTTTGATCGTCGGCATCCGGCCCTTGCGCCAGGGATACGGGCCGCGGGCGATGAGACGGCCCCAGCGAGAGGCGATTCAGAGGATCGGCGATCGCCAACGGGAACAGCGATACCCACCAGGCACGCTGCTGGCGGTCGCGTAACGTTTCGTCGTCGCTGAAGACGGGGGGAGGTCTCGCTCGGTAATGGGGATCAGGCTGTAGCTGCCGCGCCAGCGGCGATCGATAACGGCCGAGCCGTACCAAACGTCGGTGCCGGGGAGCCGAGTCAGGCTGCTGGGGGACGTGCTGTGGTGATCGGTAATGCCGTTGATATCGGCGTAAACGCGGCATATCGGCGAGTGCCGTTCATCGCCGGCGGGGTCGCGCCATAGCCAGGTCATTTTGACGTGGCGTTCGTCGAGCGCGTCGACGATGGGCGTGCCCTGCGCGGCAACCTTTTGCCACCACGCGGATTGCCCTGCCGCCTCTTCACGCAGCCATTGCGCCGCCAATCCCTCAAGGTCGTTTCCTGGCCTCTTTTCCGGCAAAAACTCCATAGCGCCTCTTACATAACATGAGTGATTTTTACAAAACCTGACAATCGTATTGATACTCATTATCATTTTCAATACTATTTGTCGGATTTTTACCGTCGTGCACATACGGCGTCTCCGCGTCGACGGGTGAATACCGCTCGCCGATATTTCGGGGTTTATCAGGGTGGCATAACACACAACGCAGGTATGCAGGAGAGATAATGAAGATTAAAAACAAAGGGATAGCTAACGGGAATGCGGAGGCGATGTCCGCCAGGCGTCTGTTGCTGGGATCGGCGCTGGCGTTATTGCCCTTGGCGCAACATGCGTCTGCGGCAGCGGACGAAACGATTTTGGTGACCGCCGACGCGCAAAATAGCGTGACCGCGCCGGTCAAAGGGATCGTCGCCAAAGAGAGCGCCGCCGGCACCAAGACCGCCGCCTCTCTGCGCAAGACGCCGCAGTCCATCTCGGTGGTCACGCGCGAGCAAATGAACGACCAGGAGCCGGCGTCGGTCGCCGACGCGCTGAACTACACCAGCGGGGTGATCACCACCTACCGCGGCAACTCCAACCGCAATGACGAAGTGATCAGCCGCGGCTTCCGCTATGCGCCCAAACTGCTCGACGGTCTGCACTTTGGCCTCTCGAGCCAAAATGGCGGTGCCGGGCAGATCGACCCCTGGCTGCTGGAGCGCGTGGAGATGGTGCACGGCCCGGCCGGGGTGCTGTACGGCCAGGTCAGCCCCGGCGGCGTGGTGGTGATGACCAGTAAACGCCCTACCGCCCAGAGCATTCACGAAGTCAAATTCAGCACCGGCAACCGCCATCTGGCGGAAACGGCGTTCGATTTCGGCGGCAAACTCAACGACGACAACACCCTGTTCTATCGCCTGAACGGTATCGCCAGAACCGAGCACGAGTTCGTCAAAGACAGCAAGCAGCAACGGGTGGCCATCGCGCCGGCCTTCACCTGGCTGCCGAACGAAGACACCAGCTTTACGCTGCTGACCAGCTACCAGAACGATCCGAAAGCCGGGTCGCGCAACTTCCTGCCGCGCGCCGGCACGCTGTTCCCGACCAGCGCGGGCTACGTGCCCTATGACTTCAACGTCAGCGAACCCAGCTTCAACAAGTCGCGGCGCGAGCAGGCGTCGATCGGCTACAGCCTCGAGCACAACTTCAGCGATGCGCTGTCGTTTACCCAGAACCTGCGCTTCACCCACCGCGATGAGGACTATAAGTATCTGGTTTATAACGTAAACTCGAAGATCAACGACCACACCGTCACCCGCATGGCGCAGCATGAAACGCAGATGACCAACGAGTTTGGCGTGGATAACCAGCTGAAGGGCCTGTTCGATACCGGCGAAGTGAAACACACCGTGCTGGGCGGGCTGGATTACCGCTACAGCCATAGCGATTATAAAATGTATCGCGATCGCGGCAACGATTACCCGATCGACTGGGCCAACCCGGTTCGCCCCAGCATCGATGGCAGCACGCTGGCGCTGGCTTCCAGCGACTTGAAGACGCTGAATCAGATCGGGGTGTATCTGCAGGACCAACTGGAGTGGAATAACTGGAACCTGCTGCTGTCCGGCCGTCAGGACTGGTCACAGGTCAACACCCGCGATCGCACCAGCGGCGGAAAGGAACAGACCTACAACGATGCCCAGTTCACCGGCCGCGCGGGCCTGCTCTACGCTTTCGACAACGGCATTTCGCCGTATGTCAGCTACAGCACCTCGTTCGATCCTAACCTGTACCCAAGCGCGCCGGGCGCCGATCCGCTCAAGCCGACCACCGGCAAACAAACCGAGGTGGGCGTGAAGTACCAGATCCCGGGCGGCAATACCCTGCTGACCCTCTCCTGGTTCGACATTACCCAGCGCAATGTGGCGTCTTACAACCGTCTCACCTCCGCCTATGAGCAGATCGGGGAGGTGAAATCCAAAGGGATTGAGGCGGAAGTGCACGCCCAACCAACGCCGGAGATCAAGCTGACCGCCGCCTATACCTACACCGACGTCGTGACCAAAGACTCCAACTCGGCGGACGAAATCGGCCACAGCCCGGCGGGCATCCCGCGCCACGCGGCATCCGCCTGGGGCAGCTACAGCTTCCTGAGCGGCGCGCTGAACGGCCTGACCGTCGGCAGCGGCGTGCGTTACATCGGCGATGCGCCGGCCGACGCCACCGGCCAGTACGACGTGCCGCACTACACGCTGTACGACGCCATGGTGAAATATGACCTCGGCCAGGCTTCGTCGGCGCTGCGCGGCGCGGCGCTCCAGCTCAACGTGCAGAATCTGACGGACAAGAAATACGTTTCATCCTGCAGCGGCGAGTACGCCTGCTTCTACGGCAGCGGCCGCAGCATTATCGCTTCGGTCAACTACCGCTGGTAACGACAAGGGGCGGCCATCGCCGCCCCTTTCTTCCGCCTTTCCCGCCGCCTTTACTCCTGTTTCAATTCCCGCAAGTGCTTGTACACCGTGGCGCGCCCCATCGACAGCACGTTGGCGATGTAGTCCGCGGCGCTTTTGGCCTTGAACGCGCCCTGATGATAAAGATCGCTGACCAGCCGCCGTTTCTGTTCGCGGCTCAGCGCGCCGAGCGCGGCGTTTTCGCGGCGCAGCCAGTCATGCAGAAAGGTATTGATCTTCTCTTGCCAGTCGTCTTTGAACAGCTCTTGTGGCTGTGGTTGCAGCCGCGTGACCGACAGGAACATGTCCAGCGCGTTGCGGGCGTCCTCGAACATCGCGGTGCTCAGGTTGATGCACAGCAGATAGCTGGGCTTGCCCTGCTCGTCGCGTGCGGCAATGCTCACCGAACGCATCTTTTTGCCGTCCCAGTTCAGCTTCTCATAGGGGCCGCTCACGCCGGCGCCGCCATCGAGCTCGAAGTCTTCCAGCCCGGCGTCGTCGCCCGGTTTACGCTTTGACAGGTTGTTCGCCAGATAGGCAATCTTGTTGGTGGCCAGATCGTGGATCACCACTTCCGCATTCGGGAAAAACAGCGCCGCGATGCCGTCAGCGACCGAGCGCAAAAGTTCGAGTTGAGAAGAAGAGTTCGGCACGCTGGGGTATCTCCGTATGGCCCGGTTTGGTTGGCTGTTCAGCTGCTTAGCATACCGCAGTTGCCGCCGCTTGCCGAGTGGAGCGGCGGCAAGCGGCGCATCCTTCGCCGGTTATTCCGCCTCGGCGCCACGCCGATAAAACACGTAGCTCTCGCGCGCCACGCTGTCGCGGACCCGATAACGCCAGATCAGGCCGAGCGTGGTAAACCACAGCGGCATGCTGCACAGCGCGATCAGCGTATCGCTATCGAACACCATCAGCACCAGCGTAAAGGCGAAGAATGCCAGCGTCAGCCAGGCCATCGCTACCCCGCCCGGCATTTTGAAGTGCGAAGCGGCGTGCAGATCCGGCCGCTTCTGGCGATACACCAGGTAGGCGACCAAAATCATGCCCCAGCTGTAAACCACCAGGATCGCCGCCACGGTAGAGACGATGGTGAACAGCGTCATGACGTTCGGCACCAGTACCAGCAGCAAGGTGCCGGCCACCATGCAGAAGCAGGAAAACAGCAGGCTGCGGATCGGAATGGCCGTGGTGCGCGACAGAATGCGGAACTGACCGTGGGCGTGCTTTTCCATCGACAGGCTGTACAGCATGCGGGTGCTGGAATACACCCCGCTGTTGGCCGAGGACATCGCCGAAGTCAGCACCACGAAGTTGATCACCGCGGCGGCGGCCGGCAGCCCCGCCCGATCGAACAGCATCACGAACGGGCTGCTGTCCGGCGAAATGTGGCTCCATGAGGTGACGGCGATAATGGTCAGCATCGAGCACACGTAGAAGACGATGATGCGGGCCGGGATCGCGTTGATCGCCTTCGGCAGCACCTTCTCGGGGTTTTTGGTCTCCGCCGACATCGTGCCCAGCAGCTCGATGCCGGTGCAGGAGAAAATGGCGATCTGGAAACCGGCGAAAAAGCCGAAGATGCCGTGCGGCATGAAAATGGCGGGATCGGTGACGTTATGCAGCGAAGCGGTCACGCCGTCCGGCGAAGTCCAGCCGCTGAACACCATCCAGGCGCCGGTGGCGATCAACGCGACGATCGCCACCACCTTGATCATCGCGAACCAGAATTCGGCCTCGCCGAACATCTTGACCGACAGCATGTTGAACAGACACAGAAACCCCAGCGTCAGCAGCGCCGGCAACCAGGGCGAGACGTCTGGCAGCCAATATTGCACGTAGCCGCCGCACACCACCACGTCGGCAATGCAGGTCACGACCCAGCTCAGCCAGTAGGACCAGCCGAGAAAAAAGCTGGCGCGCGGCCCCAGATATTCGGAGACAAAATCGGCGAATGAGCGGTAATCGAGCCGCGTGAGCAGCAGTTCCCCCATCGCCCTCATGACCATGAACATGAAAAAGCCGACGATGGCGTAAGTCAGTACGATGGAGGTGCCCGATAGCGCGAGGGTTTTCCCGGCGCCCATAAACAGCCCGGTGCCGATGGCGCCGCCGATCGAAATCAGTTGAATGTGGCGCGCGCTCAGCCCGCGCTGCAAAGTTTGGGCACAGTGAGGCCCCTCGGCTGAACCTGGGCTCAGCCGATCGCAGTGGTTTTTTGTCATGGTGTTACCTGTCCGTCGTTAAGGCGATTAAGCAACCGATGCGCGGTTGCAGCAGGAATGAAACGCCCGCGGGCGCTCTAACCGGCAAAAAATTGAGACCAAACGCTGCCCGCCCCGTTGTGACAGGGAGGTAATAATAATGGGTACCAAGAAAATGCTCTCGTGAGCCGTCGTATCGCCCACGTTTGGCGTACAAAGCCTGAGCGTGGTGGGTAAACACTACAATATCAAATGGTTATACTTTCCCTTGTGCAACAAAAAAACGACGCCGGAGCCGTTTTAACATTAATTTAACTCTGGCGAGGGGAAATGCCATTGTCAACATGGCAGTTAAATAAAATGAAACTTTTTGATCACATTCAAGCTTCTGAAAAATAGATAAAAAGGGTTTTTATGCGCTTTATATGCATAAATTATGCATGTGATCGCTCACCGCCGACAAAAAGTAATTAACTATTCATTTACCGCTCTGCAGGCGGCGAAAAACCGTCCGCTGGCCCGATGAGAGGGGGGCTAACAACCGGCATAATTAGTGGTAAATTTAGCGTCGCAAAGTGTTATGCGCTTGCTAATCCACGGTTAAACGAAATAAATACCTCTAATATATAAAGGTTGGTTATGGAAAAGCTATCCTACGCTTCAGACAGCAGCACCACCGCTTGGGCTACATATCTGCAACAAATCGATCGCGTCGCCCCTTACCTCGGCGACCTGTCACGCTGGGTTGATACGCTGCGTCACCCTAAGCGCGCTTTGATTGTCGATATCCCGCTGCAGATGGACGATGGCACCATCCGTCACTTCGAAGGTTTCCGCGTACAACACAACCTGTCGCGTGGGCCGGGCAAAGGCGGCATCCGCTTCCACCCTGACGTCGATCTGAACGAAGTGATGGCCCTGTCCGCCTGGATGACCATCAAGTGTGCCGCGGTCAACCTGCCGTACGGCGGCGCCAAGGGCGGCATCCGCGTCGACCCGTTCAAACTGTCTGAAGGTGAACTGGAGCGACTGACCCGCCGCTACACCAGTGAAATCGGCTTCATCATCGGGCCACAGAAAGACATTCCTGCGCCGGACGTCGGCACCAACGCCAAAGTGATGGCCTGGATGATGGACACCTACTCCATGAACCACGGCACCACCATCACCGGCGTGGTCACCGGCAAACCCATCCACCTCGGCGGCTCCCTGGGCCGTGAGAAAGCGACCGGCCGCGGCGTGTTCGTCACCGGCAGCGAAGTGGCCAAGCGTCTGGGCGTGCAGATCGAAGGCGCCAAAGTGGCGGTACAAGGCTTCGGTAACGTGGGCAGCGAAGCGGCCCGTCTGTTCGTCGGCGTCGGCGCGCGCGTCGTCACCATCCAGGACCACTCCGCTACCCTGTTCAACGCCGACGGCATTGACCTGGTGGCGCTGACCGAATACCAGGCCAAGCACAAGCAGATCGCCGGCTTCCCTGGCGCCAGCGAGATCGAGAGCGAAGCGTTCTGGTCGGTCGACATGGACATCCTGATCCCTGCGGCGCTGGAAGGCCAGATCACCCGTCAGCGCGCTGAAATCCTCAGCGCCAAACTGGTGCTGGAAGGGGCTAACGGCCCAACCTTCCCGGAAGCGGACGACATTCTGCGTTCCCGTAACATCACCGTGGTTCCGGACGTTATCTGTAACGCCGGCGGCGTAACGGTCAGTTACTTCGAGTGGGTGCAGGACATGGCGAGCTACTTCTGGAGCGAGTCCGAGATCAACGAGCGTATGGACAAGATCATGACCGACGCGATGGTCCACGTCTGGAACAAGGCGGCCGAGAAAGAGTGCAGCCTGCGCACCGCCGCTTACATCGTGGCCTGTGAGCGCATCCTGACCGCACGTAAAGAGCGCGGCATCTACCCAGGTTGATGCCCGTATCCCGGCCTGCCCCGGCAGGCCGGATTTTCCTCAGCGCAAACAGCGTTTCAACACCTTACCGGTACTGGTCATCGGCAAGCGTTCGACAAACTCGACGATGCGCGGATACTTGAACGCCGCCAGCCGCTCCCGGCTCCAGGCGATCAGCGCTTCTTCCTCGATCGGTTCTTCCGTTTCCTTCAATACCACCACCGCTTTGATCTCTTCGCCCAGCGAAGGATGTTCAACGCCGATCACCGCCACCAACGACACCGCCGGATGGCGAATCAACGCCTCTTCAATCTCGCGCGGATAGACGTTGAACCCGCCGCGAATGATCATGTCCTTGGCCCGATCGACGATGAAATAGAAGCCGTCGGCGTCGCGGCGCGCCAGATCGCCGGTGCGGAACCAGCCGTTTTCCAGCACTTCCGCCGTCGCTTCGGGGCGATTCAGATAGCCTTTCATGATGTTGTAACCGCGCACCGCGATCTCTCCCACCTGATCGACACCGTCGATCGGCTGCCCGGTGACGTCGAGCAAGCGAACCTCCACGCCCCAGATCGGTTGGCCGATGGAGCCGGGTTTGGTCACGCGGTGCGGATGGTTAAAGGTGGCGACCGGACTGGTTTCCGACAGCCCATACCCTTCGAGAATGTTGACGCCGAAGCGGCGCGAGAAATCCTCCAGGATCTGCACCGGCAGGCTGGCGCCGCCGGACACCGCCATACGCAGCGTGCTGCGCAAGCGTTCGATATCCGTGTGCTCATCCAGCGCATTCAACAGCGCCCAATACATGGTCGGCACCCCAGCGAAAAAGGTGATGCCGTGCCGTTGCATCAGCGCGATGGCCTGTGCGGCGTCGAAGCGCTCGACCAGCACCAGGGTGGCGGCGGCGGCAAATCCGGCGTTCATCTGCACCGTCGAACCAAACGTGTGGAACAGCGGCAAGGTTACCAGGTGACGATCGGGATTCGCCTCTGAGCCGTCGAACAGCCGCACCGATCCCAATGCGTTGAGCACCAGATTGGCGTGGGTCAACTCCGCACCCTTGGCCCGGCCGGTGGTGCCGCTGGTATAGAGCACCACCGCCGTGTCGCTTTCGAGCGTCGCGGCAGACGCGAACTCAGTGGACTGTGCGGCTATCGCCTGGCTGAAACGCTCCCCCTCGAGCGGCAGCCGATCGCCGATAATAAACACCTCGCGGCATTGTTCCGCCTTCGCCGCCGCCCGCAGCGCCTCTTCCCCCAACGGCAGAGTGCTGCTGCCTTCGAAACAGAACAGCGCCACCGCCGCCGAATCCGCCAGGTAATAGTCGAATTCGGCGCTTTTAAGCAAAATATTCAGCGGCACCACCACGGCGCCGCTTTTGAGGATGCCGTAGTAGATAGCCGGAAACTCCGGCCGGTTTGTGCAGGCCAGCGCCACCCGTTCACCGGGCTGCACGCCGCGCGCGACCAGCAAATTCGCCACCCGGTTGGCCATTTCATTCAGCGCCCGATAGCTGAGCGGGATATCGTCCTGTATCACCGCCGGCCGCTCCGGCCAGGTACGCGCACTCTCTTCAAGCAAGGTTGCCAGATTCAGCATCGGGGATTCTCCCTGGGGTTGAGCGACGAGAAAAGCGCCGCAGTATCACGAGTATAGATAGGCGCTTTGCGGTTCGCATTCCAAGGGGGGCTGGGCTATACCTTAGGCATTCCCCCTCCTGCAGGAGTTGTGATCATGAGCAAGAAAAAGATCCTGATGCTGGTCGGCGACTACGCCGAAGATTACGAAACCATGGTGCCGTTTCAGGCATTGCAGATGATCGGCCATTGGGTGGACGCCGTGTGCCCCGGCAAAGCCGTCGGCGACTATATCCAGACCGCGATCCACGATTTTGACGGCGCGCAGACCTACAGCGAGAAACCCGGCCACCGTTTCACCCTGAACGCCGACTTCGCCGCCGCCAAAGAAGAGCACTACGATGCGCTCTTGATCCCCGGCGGTCGGGCGCCGGAATACCTGCGCCTGAATCCCGACGTGATCGCGCTGGTACAGGCGTTTGACGCCGCGAAAAAACCGATCGCCGCCGTTTGCCACGGTCCGCAGCTGCTGGCGGCGGCCGGAGTGTTGAAAGGCCGCACCTGCAGCGCCTACCCGGCCTGCGCACCGGAGGTGCGGCTCGGCGGCGGTCATTATGCGGAGATCGGCATCGATCAGGCGCACGTCGACGGCAATCTGGTCACCGCCCCGGCCTGGCCGGCGCATCCGCAGTGGCTGGCGAAGTTCGCTGAGGTATTGGAGCAGTAATGCGGCGCTAACGGAGCTGCTCGATCAGAAAATGGATGTCGTACAGCCAGCGTTTGGCGCGCGCGGAGCGCACCAGCATAGACACGCACAGCGGCCGGGTGTGTTCTTTACAGGCGGAGGGGGAAAACCAGCGCCCGGTATTGCTCGGCGGCTGGAAATACAGCTCGTGGTTATAGTTGCCGCTGTCGACGCCGAAGGTGTCGAAGTAGCGGCGCATCAGCGTGTTGGAGTCGCTGAACGACAGATTGAGCACGGTGTTAATCTCGGTTTCCGGGGTGATGGCCACGCCCTTCTGCAGCCGCCCTGATGCGTTGAAGGCGGCGATAAGCGCGATGACCTGTTGCTGAATGTCTTCTGCCATGACGACCTCGAGCCGATATGAAGAAAAAGTGAGTGCAATTACCTGTCTGACTCTGCCCGCCGCGGCGAGTTCGGGCCGCCGCGCGGGTTTTCCGTTTCTTTACACTTTCCATAAAAAGCGCGCGCAGCCAAACGCCCGGCGCGCGCGGTCGAAGGTTAGCGGCTGAGCGTCGTCTTGTCGGCGATGACGCCATCCCCCTGCCGCTCGGCGGCAACCCCGCCGCCCAACACTTTATACAGGGTCGCCTGATTATCGTACGCCGTCTGCTGCGCGGCGATCAGCGACTGCTGCGCCGTATACAGCGTGCGCTGCGCGTCCAGCACGGTCAGATAGCTGTCCACGCCCTGGCGGTAGCGCAGTTCGGCCAGACGATAATATTGCTGCGCCGCCGCCACATAGCCGGTTTGCGCCGCCAGCTGTTCCCGCAGCGTGGCTTTGCGCGCCAGCGCGTCGGCGGTTTCCTGAAATGCCGTCTGCACCGCTTTCTCATAGGTGGCGACATACAGATCTCTCTGCGCTTTGCTGTAGTTCAGTTGCGACGTGTTATAGCCGCCGCTGAAAATCGGCAGGCTGATGCTCGGGGCGAATGACCAAACGCCCGCGCCGTGGCTGAACAGCGACGAGAGTTCACCGCTGCCCACCCCGCCGCTGGCGGTCAGGCTGATCGACGGGAAGAACGCCGCCCGCGCCGAGCCGATATTGGCGTTGGCGGATTTCAGGTTATGCTCCGCCTGCAGCACGTCCGGCCGCGTCAGCAGAACCTGCGAAGAAACCCCGGCCGGCAGGTCGCGCATGATCCCGCCCAGCGCGTCGATGCCGCCGGGCAGCAGGTTTTCCGGCACGCTTTGTCCCACCGCTAAATCCAGCGCGTTTTTCGCCTGCGCGGCGCTGGTCGCATAGCTGGCGGCGTCCGATCGCGCCTGTTGATAAACGGTCTCCGCCGACGCCACGTCGACCAGCGACGAGATGCCGTGCTGCTGGTTCTTGCGTGTCACCTCCAGCGACCGTTTGGCGCTTTCCATCGTCTGCTGCGCCACCGCCAGATTGCTGCGCTCGGCCGCCACCGCCACCCAGTCGGTGACGATGTCGGCGATCAACGTCAGGCGGGTACTTTTCGCCGCCTCCGAGTTCGCCAGATAGGTTTCGAACGCCGCCCGCGACAAGCTGGCGTTTTTGCCGAACAGATCCAGCTCAAAGGCGCTGACGCCGGCCTGCGCTTCGTAACTCTGGCTGATGGCGGTGGCATTGCCGTTGCCGGTCAGCGAACGCCCGCGGCTGCCGTCGGCGGTGGCGTTGATCGTCGGCAACAGCGCCGCGCGCTGCTCACCGTACAGCGCGCGCGCCGAGGCGATATTGGCGATCGCCTCGCGCAGATCGCGGCTGCTGCTCAGCCCCATCGCCACCACCTGGCGCAGCCTGGCGTCCTGCACATAGTCGCGCCAGGCGACGTCCGGGTAGCTCAACGCCTGCTTGCCGGCGGCCTCGCCCTGCGGCAGGTTGGCGGGCACCGGCGCCGCCGGGCGCTGGTAGTGCGGATCCAGCGACAGACACCCGCTCAGCAGCAGCGGTAAAGTTAACATCATGACTCGTTGCAACACGTTATTCTCCTGCCTGCGACGGCGAGTTGGCGGGCCGACGGGTAAACATGCGTCGCACCAGCACATAAAACAGCGGGACGAAAAAGATCGCCAATGCGGTGGCGGTAAGGGTGCCGCCGATAATGCCGGTACCGATGGCGATGCGGCTGTTGGCGCCGGCGCCGCTGGATACCGCCAGCGGCAGCACCCCGGCGGTAAACGCCAGCGAGGTCATCAGGATCGGCCGCAGGCGCATGCGCGCCGCGTGAACCGCCGCGCCAATCAGCGTTTCACCGCGCTGGTGCATTTCCTCGGCGAACTCGACGATCAGAATGGCGTTTTTCGCCGACAAACCGACGATGGTGAGCAGCGCCACCTGGAAGTAGATATCGTTCTCCAGCCCGCGCAGCGTGATCGCAAGCAGCGAACCGACGATGCCCATCGGCACCACCAACATCACCGCAAACGGAATCGACCAGCTCTCATACAGCGCCGCCAGGCACAGGAACACCACGATGAGCGAAATGGCGTACAGCGACGACGCCTGGCCGCTGGTCAGCCGCTCCTGATAGGAGAGCCCGCTCCAGGAATAGCTGCTGCCGGCGGAGAATTTCGCCGCCAGTTTCTCCATCTCGCTCATCGCCGTGCCGGAACTGACGCCGGCGGCGCCCTGCCCGGTGATCTCGAACGACGACAGCCCGTTATAGCGCGACAGGTTTTCCGGGCCGTAGATCCAGTGTGAGGAAGCAAAAGCGGAGAACGGCGTCATGCTGCTGTCTCCCGCCGCGTTGGTGCCGCGCACAAACCATTTGTCGAGATCTTCCGGCTTGGCGCGATACGCTACGTCGCCCTGCATATAGACTTTTTTCACCCGGTTGCGATCGATAAAGTCGTTGACGTAGGTGCTGCCGAACGCGCTGCTGAGCGTGCTGTTGACGTCGCCGGCGCTCAGGCCGAGCGCCTGCAGTTTGCCGCTGTCGATCTCCACCTGCAGCTGCGGCGTGTCCGGCAAGGTGTTGGCGCGTACCGCCAACAGCGATGGATTGCCGGCGGCGGCGGCGACGATCTGATCGCGCATCGCCTGCAGCTCGGCGCGGGTGGTCGCCCCTTTGGCCTGCAGTTCGAAGGTGAAGCCGTCGGACTGGCCGAAGCCGTCGATCGCCGGTGGGCTCATGGAGAACACCTGGGCGTCGCGCAGCGAGGCGAAGTGCGCCATGGCGCGTTTGGCGATGGCGTCGGCGGTGTTTTCGCTGCCGCCACGTTGGCTCCAGTCTTTGAGGCTGACGAACGCCATGCCGGCGTTTTGCCCGCTGCCGCTGAAACCGAAGCCGTTGATGGTGAAAATGGTGCTGACGTTGGCCTTTTCCTGCTCAAGGAAATAGGCGGTGACCGCCTCGCTCACCGCCGAGGTGCGGGCGTTGGTGGCACCGGCCGGCAAGGTGTACTGCACCATCACCGAACCCTGATCCTCATTGGGCAGGAAACCGGTCGGCAAACGCAGATACATCACGGCGGTGGCGATCAGCAGCAGGCCGTACAGCAGCAGATAACGCGTCGGCCGGTGGATCACCCCGCCGACCTTGTCGGCGTACTTCTCCTGCAGCCGGTTATAACCGCGGTTGAATTTACCCAGCAGCCCTTTGTCGGTCTGTTCTTCATGCGTCGATTTCAGCAATGTGGCGCACAGCGCCGGCGCCAGCGTCAACGCCAGCACGACCGACAGCACCATCGAGGAGACGACGGTGATCGAAAACTGACGGTAGATCACCCCGGTGGAACCGCCGAAGAACGCCATCGGCAGAAACACCGCCGACAGCACCAGCGCGATGCCGACCAGCGCGCCGGTGATCTCGCGCATCGATTTCTCCGTCGCCTCGCGCGGCGGCAGTTTATCTTCGCGCATCACGCGTTCGACGTTTTCCACCACCACGATGGCGTCGTCCACCAACAGCCCGATCGCCAACACCATGCCGAACAGCGTCAGGGTATTGATCGAGTAGCCGAACGCCGCCAGCACGCCGAAGGTGCCCAGCAACACCACCGGCACGGTGATGGTCGGGATCAGCGTGGTGCGCAGGTTTTGCAAGAACACGAACATCACCACCACCACCAGGACCACCGCTTCGAACAGCGTTTTCACCACCTCCTCGATCGAGATGTTGATGAAGTCGGTGCTGTCTTTCGGGTAGGCCACCTTATAACCCTGCGGCATCGCGCTTTGGTATTCCGCCACCTTGGCCTTCACCAGCTTGGCGGTGTTGAGGGCGTTGGCCCCCGCCGCCAGCTTGACCGCGATCCCCGCCGCCGGGTGGCCGTTGAGGTGCGCGCTGGCGGAGTAATCTTCGTTGCCCAGCTCAACCCGCGCCACGTCGCCCAGCCGCACCAGCGCGCCGCTGCTGTCGCTTTTCAGGATGATATTGCGAAACTGTTCCGGCGTTTGCAGCCGCGACTGCGCCTTCACCGTGGCGGTCAGCTGCTGATCGGCGGCGGCCGGCAGATCGCCTACCTTGCCGGCGGACACCTGGGTGTTTTGCGCCTCGATCGCCGTCTGCACGTCGGAAGGCATCAGCGCATAGCTCGCCAGCCTGGTCGGATCCAGCCAGATGCGCATCGCGTATTCCGAACCGAACACCTGCACGTCCCCCACGCCCTCGATGCGCGACAGCGGATCCTGCAGGTTGCTGACCAGATAGTCGGAAATATCGGCCATCGTCGCCTTGTCGTTCTCGTCATACAGCCCGACGATCAGCAGAAAGCTGCTCTGGGATTTCTTGACCGTCACGCCTTGGGCGGTGACTGCGCTCGGCAAGCGGCTTTCCGCCTGCTGAACTTTGTTTTGCACCTGCACCTGCGCGATATCCGGATCGGTGCCCTGCTCAAAGGTGACGTCGATGCTGACCGAGCCGCTGGAGCTACTGGTCGAAGAGAAATACAGCAGGCCATCCAGACCGGTGAGCTGCTGTTCAATCACTTGGGTGACGCTGTTTTCCAGCGTTTCCGCGTCCGCGCCCGGATAAGTGGCGGAGATGGAAATCTGCGGCGGTGACACGTCCGGGTACTGCGAGATGGGCAACGAATTGATCGACATCAGGCCGCACAGCATGATGATGATGGCGATCACCCAGGCGAACACCGGGCGGCGGATAAAGAACTGCGCCATATCACTGCTCCCCGCGTTGGGCTTTGTCGAGCGAGACGGCGACCGGCTTCACCGCCGCGCCGATCGTCACCTTGCTGGTGCCTTCGACGATCAGGCGATCGCCCTCGTTCAGCCCGCTGCCGATCAGCCAGTTGCTGCCCACCACCCGTTCGGCGGTGACGGTGCGCTGCGCCACTTTATTTTGCTCGTCCACCACCAACGCGGTGGCTTCCCCTTTGGCATTGCGGGTGATGCCCTGCTGCGGCGCCAGAATGGCTTTAGAATCGACGCCGTTATCCACCGTGGCGTGGACATACATGCCGGGCAACAGTTCATGTTCGGGGTTGGGGAACACCGCGCGCAGCGTGACCGAACCGGTGGCCTCATCCACCGCCACCTCGGTCAACTCCAGCTTGCCGGCGTGGGCATAAGACGTGCCGTCTTCCAGCTTGATGGCGACCGGCGTGACCGCGCCGCGCTGTAACGCCGCCTGCTGGCGTCGCAACTTAAGCATCTGGGCGCTGGACTGGGTCAGATCGACATAGATCGGATCCAACGCGCGGATGGTGGCCAACGCATCGGTCTGGCTGGCGGTGACCAGCGCGCCCGGCGTCACGGATGAGATGCCGATACGCCCGGCGATAGGCGCACGCACCTGGGTATAACCGAGATTGATGCGCGCCGTCTCCAGCGCCGCCTGATACTGCGCCACCGACGCCACGGCCTGCAGATACGCGGCTTTGGCGTCGTCTGCGTCCTGTTTGGAAACGCCGTTTTCTTTCACCAGCGCCGCATAGCGCTGCGATTTGAGCCGGGTGGATTGCACCGTGGCCTGGGCGTTTTTCAACTGGGCGGCGGCCTGATCGTAGCTGGCCTGATAGCTGGCGGGATCAATTTGATACAATACCTGCCCGGCTTTCACCTCGGCCCCTTCGGTAAACAGCCGCTGCTTGATGATGCCATCGACCTGCGGTCGCACGTCGGAGGTCATGGTGGCGTTGACCCGGCCGGTCAGCTCGCTGCTCAGGGTCACCGACTGGCCGCGCAGCGTGACCACGCCGACCTCCCGTTCACCGCCTGCGCCCGTCGGCGCGCCGGCGTTTTGCCCATCGCAGGCGGCCAGCGACAGCGACAGCCCCAGCGCTAAAAGCGTTTTCCTCTGCATTGCAATACGATCCTATTGAGAATAACTATTCTCAATATATCGAATGCCGCGATGCGCTTCTGAAAGGGTTGCGTAAGGATTCGGTAAAAGTCCGTCGGGCTGAGCCGGCCGGTATCGCGATTATTTGTGCCGCAGCGGCACGTCTTTCAAGAGCCAGGTCAGCGCAAAAGCCAGCGCCATCACCCCGGCGGCAATTTGATACACCGAATGGATCGCCCCGCCGAAAGCCTGCAGGTAATCCTGCTGCAGCGCCGTCGGCAAATGGTGCACCGCTTCTGCGCCGAGCGAGCGCGGCAGCTGCGCGCCTTCCGGCAACAGCGCCGCCAAACGGGTGTGCAACACCTGCGTGAAAATCGCCCCGAACACCGCCACGCCTATCGAACCGCCGATAGAGCGGAACAGCGTGGCGCTGGACGTCGCGCCCCCGATATGTCGGGGCTCCACGCTGTTTTGCGCCGCCAAAATCATCACTTGCATCACCATGCCCAGCCCCAATCCCAGCAGGCAAAGATACAGATACAGTTGCTGCACCGGCGTGTTATTGGTCAGAGTGCCGAGCAGCGTCATGGCCCCCAGCGCGCACAGGGTACCGACGATCGGGAACAGGCGATATTTACCGCGTTTGCTGATGATCCGCCCGCTGATGATCGAGCTGGCCATAATGCCGCCCATCAACGGCAGCAGCTGCATCCCAGCCTGCGATGGCGTCGAGCCTTTCACCACCTGCAGATACAGCGGCAGGAAAGTCACGGAGCCGAACAGCGACATGCCGACGATAAAGCCGATCAGGCCGCACAGCACGAAGGTGCGGTTGCGAAACAGCCCGAGGGGAATGATCGGTTCAGCGGCCAGCCGTTCCTCATAGATAAAGCCGCCCAGCGACACCAGGCCAAAGGCCAGAATGCACCACAGCTGGCCGTCCGACCAGGCCATTACCGTGCCCCCCTGGCTGGTGAACAGGATGATGCAGGTGAGCGCCATCGCCAGGTAACCGGCGCCCAGGACGTCGATTTCATGCCGCACTCGATTAACCTGCGACTGAAACACTGCGCCAATCACCAGCAGGGCGAACAGGCCCAGCGGCAGATTGATGTAGAAAATCCAGCGCCAGGAAAAATGCTGCACCAACAGGCCGCCGATCAGCGGCCCCACCACCGTGGCCAGGCCGAATACCCCGCCGAACAGCCCCTGATAACGGCCGCGTTCCGCCGGCGGGATCACGTCGCCGACCACCGCCAGGGTGACCACCAACAGCCCACCGCCGCCCAACCCTTGCAGCGCGCGCATCATAATCAGCTGCGTCATATTTTGCGCCAGCCCACACAGTACCGACCCAAGCAAAAACAGCAAAATAGCGATTTGCAGCACAATCTTGCGGCCGAAAAGATCGCCGAATTTGCCGTACAGCGGCACCACGATAGTGGAAGACAGCAGATAGGCCGTCACCACCCAGGACAGTTTCTCAAGCCCACCAAACTCGCCGACGATGGTCGGCAGCGCGGTGGAGACAATGGTTTGATCCAGCGCCGCCAGCAGCATCACCAGCAGCAACGCGGAAAACAGCAACGGGAGCGAAGGCGCCTTGGCTGGCGCCCCGCCCTGATCGGGCCGGATTGTCGGGTTTTCTATCTCCATCGGAGTCAGTTCACTTGTAATTAATTAATCGCATAATTAATATATGAGTCATCCTTTTCTCCGGTCAATGGATCTCACCGCGATGACAGCACGAAACGTTCAAACTCCCGCCAAGCCTCGTCGCCCCGGCCGGCCGAGCGGCGGTGCCAAAGGGGCTGACAAACGCGAGCATTTGCTTGATACCGCACTGAACCTGTTTGCCCGCCAGGGGATCGTAGACACCTCGTTGAACGCCATTGCGCGCGAGGCAAACGTCACCCCGGCCATGCTGCACTACTACTTTCATAACCGCGATCAGCTGCTGGACGTGCTGATCGAGGAGCGCTTTCTGCCAGTGCGCAAGATGGCCGGCGAAGTATTCGACGCCAACGCGGACGATCCCGTCACCGCCTTCACCCTGCTGGCGCAACGTTTTATCGACATCGCGTTGGAACACCCCTGGTTCGCCCCGCTGTGGCTGCGGGAGGTTATGAGTGAAAGCGGCGTGCTGAAACAGCGCATGGATGAACGCTTCGGTAATGAACGCCATCAGATCGCGCTGCAAGCCATCGCGCGCTGGCAGGCGCAAGGTAAACTTAATCCCGATCTCGAGCCTGCCCTGCTGTTCTTCACCCTGTTCGGCATCACGCTGCTGCCGCTGGCCACCGCGCCCAAATGGCGGCGCGAACGGGATAAAGGCCAGCTAAACGCCGAAGATATCGCCCGCCACGCCGTCGCCCTGCTGCGCTACGGCATCGGCCCGGCGCGTTAACTCACTGGCTCTGGGGATTTAACCAGCCGAAACACCGTTTTGGTGTGCCAATAGTAGTCGATCGCCGCCGCGATATTCGGCATCCAACCGTCCGGCTCATAGGGTACGAAGCCGGAAAAACCCAGCCTGCGGGCAGAAACCTGGAACCCCGCGCCGGAGAAAATGCGCGCATAGTCATCCAGCGAGCGATCCTGCACCACGGTATGCGTCTGTTCAGCTACCCTTGCGCGCCATTGCGGCCACAGCGGGTTGTCGGTGTGGCAACCGGTCACCGCATAGTAAACGCCGCCCGGCTTCAGCGCCCGCAGCATATCGGCGGCATGCTGCGCGATATCTTCGATCAGGTAGATGACTTCATGGCTGAAGGCGATATCGAAATGGTCATCCCAGCCCGTCAGCCGCGTGTCGGTTTGATAACCGATCGGCAGGTTTCCTTTCAGGCGGTTGGCGTGTTCGACGGACTGGCGGGCGATATCGACGCCGAGCCCTTCACGAAATGGCCGGATTTGGTGCAACAGACGCAGAAAACCGCCCTGATTGCAGCCGAAGTCCAGCACCCTGACGCCGGACAGTTCGTGTTCCGGCACCAGAGTTAGCAGATGCCGCCAGATAGGCGCATGGCCTTCCGCCATGGCCTGCTCTGCGTGCGGATCGCGATACCAGGTGGGGATGCTCAAGGGGGAGTCGTTCATTATGGCCTCCTTATGTTTCCACTCAGCCAACCACAGCCTAGGGCGACAAACAACCGCGTGCGCATTTTTTGAACATTCACTGCTCTGGCTTGCCATGCACCGGCAGTTGGCTGGTCACGCAGTGAATGCCGCCGCCGCCGGCGGCGATGGCGTCGATCTCCAACTGTACCACCTTGCGCTGCGGATAGAGCGCCGACAGCAGCGTAAACGCCGCCTTATCCGCCTGCGGGTCGCCAAATTCAGGGGCGATCACCGCGCCGTTGATCACGAAATAGTTGATGTAGCCCGCCGCGAAATCGGGATTGCGGCGGCTGAATCGGCTGTCGCGCGGTGCCAGCGGCGGCGAAAGCGTATGCACCTGCAACGTGCGGCCATCGGCGTCGGTCGCTGTCTTGAGGATCGCCAGATGCGCCTGGGTAACCGCATGATCATAAGAGGCCGGATCGGTATCCAGGTTGGCCACCACCACGCCCGGCCGCACGAAACGGGCGTAAAAATCGACGTGGGCATCGGTGATATCCCGGCCTTTAATGCCCGGCAGCCAGATAATTTTGCGCAGGCCGAGCATCGCTTTCAGCTCCCGCTCAACCCGCTCCCGGCTCCAGCCCCGGTTGCGGTTCGCATTCACCCAGCAGCTCTCGGTCATGATGCCGGTGCCGTGCCCATCCACTTCGATGCCGCCGCCTTCGCCTACCAGCGCGCTGCGGCGCGGTTGAGCGACGCCGTATTTTTTGGCGGCGAACGCCGCCAGACGCGCATCCTTGGCATGTCGCTGTTTATTGCCCCAGCCGTTGAAGTTGAAATCCACCGCGCCCAGCGCACCGGCGTCGTTGACGACGAAATTGGCGCCGATGTCGCGCATCCAGATGTCATCCAACTCGGTGACGACATAGCTGACGTTATGGCTGCCGCAGGTCGCTTCCGCCAGTTGCCGTTCGTGCGCGCGGCAAAATACCGTCAGTGGCTGAAACTCGGCGATGGCGCGGGCGATGCGCCCCTGCGCGGCCTGCACGTCCGCCGTGAACCCGCCCCAAATCGCACGCTGCGCGCCGAACGCGAGAAACGCCCGCTGCTGCGGTTCCCCTTCGTCGGGCAGGCGCCAGACCGGGTTAAGCGCAGCTTTCGCGTGACCGTGTAACGAAATGCCCAGCGATGCCGCCAAACCCACGCCGGCCACTGCCGAAAACTGCTTGATAAAGGTGCGACGCGTTGCCATAAATGGCCTCTTTAAATTAATTTAAATTCAAATGGTTATCCAGTTTCTTTACGCTCCGGCGCTTGAATCCCATGCTAGTCTTCCCCTGCCACCGCGACAAACGATATATTTAGTGGATATCTGATTAGACAGGCTTATCGATAATGTTAAAACACTGGCCTCCTTTGAGCGCCCTGCGCGGTTTCGAAGCGGCGGCGCGCCTGGGCAGTTTTCATCAGGCCGCCGAAGAATTGCACCTGACCCAATCGGCCATCAGCCAGCAGATCCGCAGCCTCGAAGCGTTTCTGGAACAGCCGCTGTTCTTCCGCACCGGCCGCAGCGTAACGCTGACCGACGCCGGCCACGATCTGTTCAGCACCGCACAGGTGATGCTGCAACAGCTGGCCGTCGGCATTCGCCGTTTGGATCAGTACCGCAAACCCAACCAGCTGATCGTCAACACCACCCCGGCCTTTGCCCGCCACTGGCTGACGCCGCGGCTGGGCGATTTCAACCGGCGACATCCTCAGATCGATCTGTGGCTGTTCACCAGCTTTGAACCGCCGGATATGGCGACGGACAGCATCGATCTGGCGATCCGCGACGATCTCAGCGCGCAGGCGGACTGCGCCTTCAAGGTTCTCTGTACCGACCGGCTCTACCCCGCCTGCCACCCCAGCCTGCTGGCGTTGACGCCGGAGCAGCGCGTGACCTTGCACGGCGAACGTGAGATGGACTGGAGCCACTGGGCGGTGGCGGGCGGCGCGCACGTCGGCCAACGCGACAGCGGGCTGAACTTCTCCGATCCTGGTCTGCTGCTGGACGCCGCCTGCAATGGCCTCGGCATCGCGTTGGTCAGCCAACTGCTGGCGCAACATGCGCGCGACGTCGGGCTGCTGCAACCGTTAACCGAGCAACGCGTGCGCGGCGCCAACTGGGCGTGGCTGCTGCACCGCGACAGCGAACACAATCCGCTCGCCCGGCACTTCTGCCAATGGCTCCAGTCGGCGCTGTCCGCCGGCGCATAACGCGCCACGTCACGATTTGCTACTCTGGTCAGGCGGCCCCGCCTGACCGCTGCTACCTTCAATAAAGCGTCGCAACAACCCGAAGAAAACGCGCTAACCTGCTGTTTCAAAATAATTAGTTGAATTCACCTGATAACTGAACATCGCTAAAAGGATCTTCTATGTCTGCCGGTTTATTGAAAACGATAGCTCTGAGCGTGGCCCTTGCCTGCACCGTTCCCGCCGCCTTTGCCGCCGATCTGACCGCCGGCGCGGTCGCCGCCCCGGATCAGTATGGCGCCAAGGTCGCCGCGCACATTCTGCAGGCCGGCGGCAACGCGGTCGACGCGGCGGTCGCCACCGCCTTTACCCTCGCGGTGACCTACCCTGAAGCCGGCAATATCGGCGGCGGCGGCTTTATGACGTTGTACGTCGACGGCAAACCCTATTTCCTCGACTACCGCGAAGTGGCGCCCAAGGCCGCCGGCAAGACCATGTATCTGAACGAGAAAGGCGAAGTGATCGAAAATCTCAGCCTGGTGGGCAGCCGCGCCGCCGGTGTGCCGGGCACCGTGCTGGGGTTGTGGGAAGCCCATAAGCGTTTCGGCAAGCTGCCGTGGGCCGAACTGCTGACGCCGGCGATAGGTTACGCCCGGCAAGGTTTCACCGTGGCGGACCAGCAGTATCAGTACCGTGAAGACGCCAACAAACTGTTCGCCGGTAAAACCAACTTCGGCGACTATTTCGGCGCCATGAAGCCCGGCACGGTGTTCAAACAGCCGGAGCTGGCCGCCACCCTTGAGCGCATCGCCAAATCGGGCGCCGACGATTTTTATCACGGCGAAACCGCCCGCCTGCTGGTGGCGCAAATGCAGCGCGACAACGGGCTGATCGGCGCGGCGGATTTGGCCGACTATCGGGTGAAATGGCGTGAACCGATGCGCATCAGCTGGCGCGGCAACACCGTGTATACCGCCCCGCTGCCCAGCTCCGGCGGCATTGCGCTGGCGCAGCTGTTGGGGATCAAAGAAGATCGCGCCGCCGACTTCAAGGGCGTGCCGCTCAACTCGGCGCGCTATATCCACCTGTTGGCGGAAATCGAAAAACGCGTGTTCGCCGATCGCGCCGACTACCTTGGCGACCCGGATTTCACTAACGTGCCGGAAGCGCAGCTGATCGCCCCTGATTACCTGCAAAAACGCGCCGCCGAGATCAATCCGCAGGCGATCTCGCCGACCGAACGGGTGCGGCCGGGGCTGGAAAGCCACCAAACCACCCACTTCTCGATCGTCGATGCGGCCGGCAACGCGGTCAGCAACACCTATACGCTCAACTGGGACTTCGGCAGCGGCGTGGTGGTCAAAGGCGCCGGCTTCCTGCTTAACGACGAGATGGACGACTTCAGCGCCAAACCCGGCGTCGCCAACGCCTTTGGCGTGGTGGGCAGCGACGCCAACGCCATCGAGCCGGGCAAACGCATGCTCTCCTCGATGA
The DNA here is from genome assembly GCF_048684565.1 of Serratia sp. BNK-33-b. Lineage (NCBI taxonomy): Bacteria > Pseudomonadati > Pseudomonadota > Gammaproteobacteria > Enterobacterales > Yersiniaceae > Serratia > Serratia sp. BNK-33-b. The sequence continues at coordinate 2,315,111 of NZ_JBLQTZ010000001.1, read as the reverse complement.
GCCCGACCATCATCACCCGCGACGGCGACGTCACCCTGGTGATCGGCACCCCGGGCGGTTCACGCATCTTCACCTCGATCTTCCAGGTGATCAACAACCTCTACGATTACCACCTGCCGCTGGCGCAGGCGGTGGCCGCCCAGCGCGTGCACCATCAGCTGTTGCCGAAGGATACCGTCTACTATGACAGCTTTGCGCCGCTGACCGGCAAACCGGCGGACGAGCTGAAGGCCATGGGTTACACCCTCGAAGACCAGGGCTGGAACATGGGGGATATTCAGGTCATCCGTATCGATGGCCGCACGCCGGAAACCGCGTCCGATCCGCGTGGCCGCGGCGTGGGCCTGGTAGTGAAAAAGTAACGCCCCGGCGGCCCGCCTTCGATTAGACGGGCCGCTACTTCCCCGCATTGACTGCCGCTGCACCCTTTCTTACTCATCTATACTGAAGCGACAGGCGCGCGTTTGACGACGGCGGTGTCTGCCTTCCTTCTTAGACGATAACGAAAATATTATCTTTAAATCAATCACCTGCATTTGTCGTAAGCGGTGTCGGAGGCAATCAATAATGGCGAAAAGACGAGCAGTACCCGGTGTCCATCCCTACGATGGGCCCGCCGGCGGTTGGGGCGCGCTGAAAGCGACGGCCATCGCCGTGCGCACGCAGATGGATACCTTAGAAGCGCCGGTGACACTGATGCGCACCAACCAGCCCGACGGGTTTGACTGCCCGGGATGCGCATGGCCGGATAAAGAGCATCGCTCCACCTTTCAGTTTTGCGAAAACGGCGCCAAAGCGGTGACCTGGGAAGCGACCAGCAAGCGCGTGACGCCCGAATTCCTGGCGCAAAATACCGTGACCTCACTGCTGCAAAAAACCGATTATCAGTTGGAAGACTATGGCCGCCTGACCACGCCCCTGTTTTATGACGCCGGGACGGACACCCTGCGCCCGCTGGCCTGGGACGAGGCGTTCCAACGCATCGCCGCCGTCTTGCAGACGCTGCCGCCGGAACAGGTGGAATTTTATACCTCCGGCCGGGCGTCCAATGAGGCGGCCTACCTGTTCCAGCTGTTTGCGCGTGAATTTGGCAGCAATAACTTTCCCGACTGCTCCAACATGTGCCATGAGCCGACCAGCGTTGGCCTGCCGCAATCGATCGGCATCGGTAAAGGCACCGTCTCGCTGGACGACTTTGACAGCGCGGAGCTGGTTATCTCCATCGGGCACAATCCGGGCACCAACCACCCGCGCATGATGGGCACGCTGCATGAGCTGGCGCGCAAAAAAGTACCGATCATTGTCTTTAACCCGCTGCGCGAGCGGGCGCTCGAACGTTTCACCGATCCGCAAAACGTCATCGAAATGGCGACCTACAGTTCGACCCCGATCGCTTCAACCTACTATCAGGTCAAAGCCGGCGGTGACGCCGCGGCGCTCAAAGGCATCGCCAAAGCGTTGCTGCAGTTGGATGATGAGCATGGCAATGCGCTGGATCACGCCTTTATTGCCGAGCACACTGAAGGGTTTACGGCTTTCGCCGCCGACCTGAAGGCCACCGGTTGGGATGCGATTGAGGCGGAGAGCGGCCTGGCGCGCCGGGATCTGGAACAGGTCGCCGCCGCTTACGCGAAATCCAATGCCACCATCGTGACCTACGGTATGGGCATTACGCAACACAATAAAGGCACCGCCAACGTGCGCCTGATCGCTGACCTGCTGCTGCTGCGCGGCAACATCGGCAAACCGGGCGCCGGCATTTGCCCGTTGCGCGGCCACTCTAACGTGCAGGGCAATCGCACCGTCGGCATCACCGAAAAACCCTCGGCCGAATTTTTGGCGAAGTTGGAAACGGTGTTTGGCTTCACGCCGCCCAAGGCCCACGGTCACGATGCCGTGAAATGCATGCAGGCGATGATCGACGGCGCCTCGAAGGCGTTGATCTGCCTGGGCGGCAACTTCGCCGTAGCGCTGCCGGACCCCGATCAGAGCTTCCCGGCGATGAAAGCGCTGGAGTTAAGCGTGCATATCGGCACCAAACTCAACCGCAGCCATCTGTTGGTGGCGAAAGAAACCCTCATTCTGCCCTGCCTGGGCCGCACCGAACTGGACATGCAGGCCGGCGGGCGACAATCGGTGACGGTGGAGGATTCGATGTCGATGGTGCATGCCTCGTCTGGCAAATTAAAACCGGCGTCGGAACTGCTGCGTTCGGAACCCGCCATTGTGGCCAGCATGGCCAAAGCGGTGATGCCCGCCAGCAAGGTGCCCTGGGATGAACTGATCGAAGATTACGACGTGATCCGCGATCTGATCGAAAAAACCATTCCGGGCTTCGACGATTACAACGCGCGCATTCGCCAACCCGGCGGTTTCCGCATGCCATTGCCGCCGACCGAACGCCAGTGGCCGACGGCGACGGGCAAGGCGATGTTTTCGGTGTTCAGCGGGTTACACGAAGACCAGATTGCGGCGGAACAAAATACGCTGCGGCTGATCACCCTGCGCAGCCACGATCAGTACAACACCACCATCTATGCTCTGGACGACCGCTATCGCGGGGTTTTCGGCCGGCGCGACGTGCTGTTTATGAATGACAGCGATCTGCAACGTTTGGGGCTGGAGCATGGCGACGTGGTCGACCTGGAAACGGCGTTGCCCGGCAGCACCCAGCGCCTGGAAGGCATCACGGTGATCGCCTACAACATCTCAGCCGGCTCGGTCGGCGCCTACTACCCGGAAGCCAACGTGCTGGTGCCGCTGCATTACATCGATGAGGAGAGCGGCACGCCTTCGTACAAATCGGTGCCAATCCGCGTGAAGTTGAGATCCAAAGAGGTGCGCGCGGTTAAGATCGCTTAGTGGGAACGCTACGGCCCCCACTGGCATCTGAGTGGGGGCCATTTTTATCCGACTACGGGGCAGCGGCTTATTTGCCGTTGGCCAATTCGCCGTACACCACCTGGCCGCGGAAACCGCGCCGCACCTGCTGGAACAGCTCGCGGAACGCCGGGTAATCCTGCGCCTGGCACAGCGCTTCCTTGCCGCGAATGGCGTTCACCTGCAGGCGGTGATTGACGGTCACCTGCTGCCCGTCGCGCCGCCACGCCACGCGATAGTCGCCCGCCGCATTGCGGAACTGCCTGTCTTGCGGAATGGCGATAATCGGCACGTTGGCCGGCAGCTGCAGACGGTAGGTTTCGTCGTAGCGCTGCGCGGTGCAGTAGAACGGGGTTTCATTGCCCGGCGCCGCCGTGGTGGTATACAGCGTGCGGAACGATTTGCCGCCGGGCGGGTTGGGCAACGTCATGCCGCCCACCACGCCGAAATCGACGTAGTCGTCCGCCTTGAAGCGGAAGCGGTAACCGAACTGCTTTTTGAGATCCAGCGGATCGCTGTTCATCGCCACCTCGCCGCTGCCGTCGATGCCGGAGGCGGACATGATCGTCGCTTCGGCCTGCGCCCGGTTCTGGCGGTTGATCTGCGAGAAGTAGCCCCGCAGGTCAATCTCTTCCACTTCGCTCAGCCGGCGCTCGGTTTGCCCATGCAGATTGCCCGCCTTGTCGAACACAAAATCGACGCTCAGCGCGCTGTTGACCGGCTGCTCGTCGCTGCCCGGCGTGCGCGCCAGTTTGGCGTCGCGCGTGAGCAGCACCGGCGCCCCCAGATCGCCCTCCGGCAGTTGGCCGAACCGGGCCCAGGGATTGGTGGAGTCCAGGTACAAATTGAACTCCGGCACGTAGGTGATGGCGTGATTAAAGCGGCCGAGCAGCGGCACGTTAGGCAGTATCGGGCCTTCATCCATGCCGATCAGCACCGGCGAGCTTTCAATGCCCTTGGCGGCGAGCAGCGCCTCCAGGATCACCACGTGATCCTTACAGTCGCCATAGTGATTATCGAGAATGCTCTGCGCCGAATTCGGCTCCAGCCCGCCGTTGCCCAGGTACACCGCCACGTAGCGAATGTTTTGCGCCACCCAGCGATAGAGCGCCTCCGCCTGCTCGCGCCGATCGCTGATGCCGGCGGTGATGTTGTCCGCCAGCGCCTGAATGCCCGGCGTCACCTTCGCCGCCGCGCCGGCCTTCAGCTGGTAGGCCTTGGCCAACTGCGGCCACTCGCGGTAGGTGCTGGCCATGATGGTCGGGCTGAAGGTCCAGCTGTCCGCCGCCCAGTTTTGCGCCTTCATCGGCGCGCTGCGCGAATAATGCCAGCGCCAGTGCGCTTGGCCGTTGCGGATCTGCGGTTGGTCCCCGCCCTCGACGCCGCGCGTGAAGATATGCATCGGCAGCTTGGCCGGCGCCTGCAGGGTCACTTCGGCGTCGTCGAACTGATCGAAAACGCTGAAGGTCTCCCACAGGCCGAAATAGTCAGGGAAATACGGGGTGTTCTGCGTGCGGCGCAGTTCGTACACCACGCGCGAGCCCGGCGCCAGGTTGGAGAACACGATGACGCGCACTTTGCGGTCGGCATACAGCGGCGCCGTGGCGCTGGAGTAGCTCTCCTGGGTGTAGATGCGATCGGGCGCCACATCGTGGCGCTGGCCGTCGGCGGTCAGCGTATAGGCAGCGACCACCTCCAGCGTTTCCATTTTCTCGCTGTAGCTCAGGCGGATCTGGCTGAATTTTTCGACCGCCGCCTTGGTTTTCAGCAGCACTTCGTAGCTTTCCGTCTTCACGTTGGTGGCGTTGGCGTTAACGCGATAATCCGCACGATAGCGCACGAAGCTGAAATCGTTGTTGGCCGTGTCGTTCTGGCCCTGATCCGCCGCAGCGGGCGGTGCAGCGGCCAACACGGTGGCCGGGTGCGTCGCCGTCAAACCGGCGAGTAACAGTATGGAAGGAATAGCGATTTTCATCTTCGGTCCTTGAAGGGCGTTAAGCAGCGACACCGGGCCATACGCCCGTCCCGGCGTCAAAACAGGCGGGCACACTAATATAATTGAGAATCATTTTCAATAAACGAACCATCAACGCCGCGCTAGCCCTGCTCGATCAACATGACGGCGGTGGTCTCCGGCTCCAGCGCTTCGAAAATATGCTCGCGATCGGCGGAGTAACTGATGTAATCCCCGGCGCTCAGCACCTGCGGCTGATCCGCCGGGCCAAGGCGCGCCCGTCCACTGCTGATGATCACGTGCTCGACGGTGCCCGACGGATGCGGCCGCGAGCATTTCGTTTCACCGGGTTGCACCCGCAGCCGGTAAATGTCGCGCTGCGCGCCCGGCGGGCAGGTGGCCAGCAGCGTGGCGGCGTAGTTGCCCTGCTCCGACAGCGCCGGCGTTCCTTCATGGGCGCGGATCACTTGCACCGGCCTGCTCGGCTGTGAAATCAGCCGGCTGACCGGCACATCCAGCGCCATCGCCAACGCCCACAGCGTTTCCAGGCTGGGATTGCCGCTGCCGGCCTCGAGCTGCGACAGCGTGGATTTGGCGATGCCTGCGCGCTTCGCCAGCTCGGTCACCGACAGATTCAATCGCTCCCGCTCACGGCGAATTGCCGCCGACAAGAGGCCGATCGGCGTGATGTTCTGCATCAGGTTATCGCTCATTGTTCATTATACCATTCAATTGTTCGACTTGACGAACACCGTCAACCATGTTCATCATAATGTCCGGTTGTTCATTTTAATGACTAAGCGGCTTCATCACAAGCACGGCCAGGCAACGAGGAAAATGACATGAAAACGACAACGCGCGGCGCAGTGCAAATGATCCTCGCCATGACAATCTCCGGCACCGTCGGTTGGCCGGTACTCGTTTTAGGGCAGCCGCCCGCCACGGTGGTGTTTTGGCGCTGCGCGTTCGGCGCGCTGGCGATGCTGGCGACCTGCGCCGCGCTTGGGCAGTTGAAACCCGGCGCGATCAACCGGCGGCAGCTGGCTGTCGCCATCCTCGGGGGTATCGCGCTGGTGCTCAACTGGACGCTATTGTTTGCTGCCTATCAGCACGCTTCGATCGCTGTCGCCACCGTGACCTACCACGTTCAGCCGTTTATGTTGGTGGCGCTGGGGGCGCTGCTGTTCGGCGAAAAACTGACGGCTAACCGGCTGGGCTGGCTTCTGCTGGCATTCGCGGGGATGGTGTTGATCGTCATCGGCCGGCAGAGCGGTGGCGGCGAGGGCGACTATCTGCTCGGCGTGGCGCTGGCGCTCGGTGCGGCCCTGATGTACGCCCTGGCGGCGGCGATCGTCAAACAGTTGGCCGCGCTGCCGCCGCAGCTGCTCGTGTTGATTCAGCTGACCGTCGGCGCGCTGGCGATGGCGCCGTTCGCCGCTTTGGCCCACCTTCCCGCGAAACCGACCGACTGGCTGCTGCTGGCAACCCTCGGCCTGGTGCATACCGGGGTGATGTCCACGTTGCTCTATGGTGCGATCCAGAAAATCCCCACCGCTCTGGTCGGCGCGCTGTCGTTCATCTACCCGGCGGTGGCGATCGTGGTGGACTGGGCAGTGTTCGGGCACCGTCTCAGCCTGCTGCAGTTGCTGGGCACGCTGGCCATTCTCGGCGCGGCGGCGGGCATGAACTTCGGCTGGCGATGGGCGCCCGCCGCGCACCGGGCCGGTAAAATCAGTTAATCCCGCCCGATGGGCAAGCTATGCACAATAAGGCATTCGCCTTGTGTCCGGCGCGGTGCTATTTATTTAAACCGTGTAGGGTAGAAGGAGTTTTTCTATGTGGCATCACCGCCTGCAACGGCGCATCCGTTTCAGCTACTGGAACGAACTGTGCGTCACAAAAAAATAAGGGAAGGCGCAAGCCTTCCCTTTTGTCATTCACCGTTCAGCTCAGAAGCGATCGGTTTTCACCACCTCGTCGAACGGCAGTTTGCCGATGCGCGGATAAGGCTGCCCCGCCGCCTTGCCGATGGCGACCATCAGCGCGATCTGATAGTGAGCCGGTTTGTTGATAATCTCGCCCACCGCGTCGAAATCAAACCCGTCCATCGGGCAAGAGTCGTAACCCTGCGCCTTGGCCGCCAGCATCAGCGTCTGGGCGAAGATGCCGCTGCTGCGCATCACCTCGTCGCGCTGCACCTGCGGCTTACCGCGATAATACTGATCGACGGCCGGGATCATGAACTGCTGTACCGGCTCCGCCGCCTCGGCCCAAACGGTTTTTACCTGTGACTCCCAGCTCGACAGATCGCCGCACAGCACGACCAGCATCGATGCGTCGGTCACCTGCGCCTGCCCCCACGCCGCTTCGCGAATTTTCTCGCGTTGTGCGCGATCTTCGATCAGCAGCGGACGCCAGTGCTGCAGGTTAAACGCGCTGGGTGCGCCCTGCAGCGCAATGTTCAACAGCGCTTTTTTCTCTTCGAGCGTCATCACGTGCTGCGTATCAAACTGCTTGGTAGCGCGGCGCTGACGGATTGCGTCTAACGTATTCATTTTACTGCCTCTGTCCATGTGAAAAGCGCTATTGTCGCCAACACGGCGCGGCTGTCCAGCCCCCGGCGGCTATTTCTGCGCGGTTTCGGCGCGCAAGCGGCCGACCTGCGCCGTCAAATCGGGCCACGGCGCCTGACCGGCGTAATGCTGCCGCAGGTAGTTGAGCAGGATGGCGATCTGCGCGTCATTCAGGTTATGGCGAAAGCCCGGCATATAGCCCAGCTCGGCGTTCGCCGGCCGCTGTATGCCGTTCAGCACCACGCGAATGGCGTTGTCCGGCGCGTCGGCGAACAGGTTGGTGTTCAGCGCCAGTGACGGCCGCACCCCCGCCATCTGCGCGCCTTTTTCCTGCGCATGGCACGCCATGCAGGCGCCGGAAAACAGCCGCGCCCCTTCCGAACTCAGAGGCTCCACCTGCCGTTCCGCCTGAGCGTTTAACGTTGCCGCCGTAGCGCCCGCCGCCGTTTCAGGATGATAGCTGCGCAAGTAGACGGCGATCGCCTGCAGATCGGCCTGCGGCAAGCGCGACAGGCCTTCTTCGATCACCGGTGCCATCGGGCCGGCGGCGACGCCGTGGTTGGCCGAGTAGCCGGTGCGCATAAACTCGACCAGATCCTGCTGCGTCCAATCGAGCGGCGCGGGCGAGCGGCCGGTCAACGCCGGCGCCGTCCATCCCTCCGCCACGCCGCCGTCCAGATGATCGCCACCGGTTTTTTCGCCGAACAGCACGTTGCGCGGCGAATGGCAGGCGCTGCAGTGCCCCAGCCCTTCGACCAGGTACGCGCCGCGGTTCCAGTCGGCGCTCTGGGCCGCCTCGTCCTGCATCGCGCCCGGCGTCAGGAACAGCAGGTTCCAGGCAAAGATGCCCTGGCGAATATTGAACGGAAAGTGCAGATCGGTGGCCGGCGGCCGGTATTTGACCGCCGGCTGTGACATCAGGTAGGCGTACAGCGCCTGCAGATCGTCGTCGCGGGTGCGGGTAAAGGCGGTATAGGGAAACGCCGGGTAGAGATAGCGGCCCTGGCGATCGACGCCGTGGCGCATGGCGCGCTCGAACGCCGCGTAACTCCAGCTGCCGATGCCGGTTTCCACATCCGGCGTGATGTTGGTGGTGTAAATGGTACCGAAGGGGATCTCCATCGCCAGCCCGCCGGTGTTGCGCTCACCGCCCGCACGGGTGTGGCACACGGCGCAGTCGCCGAGATCGGCCAGGGTTTTGCCGCGCGCGATCTGCGCCTCGCTGAAACTGTGGGTCGCATCGGCGGCGAGCGGCGCGATTTCCGGCTGCCAACTGGCGACCACGCCGGCGACCACAACGGCGATCACCGTGACGCCGCCCCACCCGACGATTTTTTTCATCTTACTCATCTTTGCTGTCCTTGTTCGTTACGGGGGGTTAATGGCCGGCCTGAGCGCGCAGCGCGGCGAGCACCCGCGCCGGTGTGAACGGCACCTCGCGCAGACGCACGCCGAGCGCGTCAAACAGCGCGTTGCCGATCGCCGCCGCACTCGGCACCGAGGCGGACTCTCCGGCGCCCATCGGCGCTTCGTCCGGGCGGTCGATCAGCTGGATATCGATCTGCGGCAATTCGTCGAAGCGCAGGATCGGATAGCCGCCCCAGTCCAATGACGTCACCCCCGTCTCGTTGAAGGTCACAAACTCTTTCAGTACCCGGCTGGCGGATTGGATAATGTTGCCGTGCACCTGATGGCGTACCCCGGCCGGGTTGATCATCCGGCCGCAGTCATGCGCCACGAAAATTTTATCGAGCGTGATCTGCCCGGAAAGGCGGTTGACGCTGAGATCGCACACCCAGGCCGCCCAGGCGGCGCCAAAGCCGGGGAATTTGCTGTGGAAATAGCGCGCATAGGCGAAGCCGCGGCCGCTCGCCACTTCGGCGCCGGCGGCGCGCGACCGGTGCGCCGGGCCGTCTTGCCAGTTCGCCTGGCGCTTCAGAGCCTCGATCAAGGCCACCGCGCGCGGATCGTTCAGGTAACGCAGGCGAAACGCGATCGGGTCCTCGCCGGCGCGCCAGGCCAGCTCGTCGATCCAGGACTCATGGGCGAACACGTTGGGCAGCGCCGAAACGCCGCGCATCCACGACGCCCGCACGATCGGCGCGGCGTCCTGGCAAATCACCCGCATGTGCGGATACGCGTATTGCGGAATGGCGGTGCGATCGCCCATCTGTTGCACGTCGGCCCGGTTGGCCATCTTGCCGGTCAACACCAGCGGCAAGGTCACCGCATTGTTGGACGGATAGCTGGTTTTCAACTCGTAGGCCGCCACTCGGTTTTGCGCGTCGAGGCCGCCGCGCACCCGGATCAGCTGACCGGTGCCCTTCGGCTCCCAGCCGGATTCCTGTTCGCGCATCAGCTGCACCCGCACCGGGCGGCCGGTCGCCCGCGCCAACAGCGCCGCGTCCGCCGAGACGTCGTCGGCGCAGTTGCGGCCATAGCAGCCGGAGGCCTCCATGCGGGTGATGTGCACCTGCTCAGGCGGCAATTCCAGCAGCGTGGCGATGTCTTTGCGCAGATCGTGCGGGTTTTGCGTGCCGGACCACACCTGCGCCCGCCCGTCTTTAACCTCCGCCACCGCGCAGGAAGGGCCGATCGAGGCGTGCTGATGGTAGGGCCAGACATAATCAGCCCGCACTTCAGTATGCAGCGCCGCCAGCGCGGCATCCGTGCCCGCATCGTCGCGCAGCACGCGGTCGGTTTTCGGGTTGGCCTCCAGCGCGGCAGGCAGCGCTTCCGGCGACAGATCCGGCAAGCCGGCCCAGGGTTTCCATTCGGTTTTCAGCTGGCGCATGGCGGCGACCGCCTGCTCTTCGCGCTCGGCCACGATGCCGATGAAATCGTTGATCACCACCAGTTTCACGATGCCCGGCAGGTGCGCGATCGAACGTTCATCCACCGACAACAGGCCGCCGCCCAGCGGGGCGCTGCTGTCGGCGCCTACGTAAGGCGGGCGTACCACCCGGCCATGCAGCATGCCGGGCAAACGCAGATCGTGCACGTAGGTCAGCCCACCGCTCACTTTGGCCGGAATGTCGACTCGGGCAACGGCGCGGCCGACGTAACGATTCTGCTGTTCACCGTTCAGCGGCACGTTTTTATCCAGCGCCACGTGCAGATTCTGCCCGCTCGCCAGCTGCGCATAGCTCAAAGAACGCCCCGGATTCTTGGTCACAAACACCTGCCCCGCGGCCGCCGTCAGCTGGTCGGCCGGCAGTTCGAAGGCTTTGGCCGCCAGCGCCGTCAGCATATGTCGCACCTGCGCCGCCGCCTGGCGCAGCGGCACCGACGTGACCTGGATGGTGGCGCTGGCGATGGTCGGCCCCTGATCCGGCGTGCGTTGCGTATCGCCCAGGATCATCGTGACGTGCTCGAACGGCGCGCAAATTTCGTCGGCGACGATCTGCGCCAGCGCGGTGCGAATGCCGGTGCCGAGATCGACGTGGCCATTGAAGGCCGTCACCCGGCCGTCGGCGGTGAGGCTGATAAAGCTGTCCACCCGATCCAGCGGCAGATCGGCAGGCGATGAAACCGCCTCGGCGGCGAAGGCGTTAAACGGCGCGGGCAGCAGACTGCTGACCATCACCACACCCCCGGCCTGCAACAACTGTCGGCGGGTCAGTTCGAGGCGGCTCATGCTTGCCTCCGCGCAGCCAGCAGATCGCGGGCGCGCTCGGCGGCGCGCAAGATCTCAAGGTGGGTGCCGCAGCGGCACAGGTTGTAGGCCAGCTCTTTCTTGATTGTCTGTTCATCTGCATCCGGCTCGCGTTCGAACAACGCGACCAGCGTCATGATCATGCCGTTGGCGCAGTAACCGCACTGCGCCGCCTGCTCATCGATAAACCCTTGCTGCACCGGGTGCGGCGTTTCCGCTGTTCCCAGGCCTTCCAGCGTGGTGACGGACTTGCTTCCTACCGCGGCCAGCGGCATTGAGCAAGAACGCGCGGCGACGCCGTCGATCAGCACCGTGCAGGCGCCGCACTCCCCCAGGCCGCAGCCGTATTTGGGGCCATTCAAGTGCAGATCGTTGCGTAAAACGTACAACAGCGGCGTGTCGGGCGAGATATCGCCGAGTGGAACCACCCGGCCATTAACATTGATTTCCATGGTGAAACTATCCCTTAAACAAACGGATTCAATCCGTAACATCACTGCGGCGAATAATTAAGCAGCATGCTAATAATTATCATCAAAAGACTTGATGATGTTAAGGGAATGTAGCCGCCATGGCTTTAACGAAAAGTGGGTATTTTCTATAAATTTCCGATAGATAAGCCCGGTTTTATGATTGCTTGCCGTGATTATTGTCGATCATCAATTCGGCCTCGGCGCCGTCAACCAACAGCCGCACGCTGGCTTCGAACAGCGCGTCTGCCCCCTTATCCTGCAATGTTTCCCAGCCTTCGCACAGCAGCGGGTAACGCCGGCGATCGGCGTCATTCAGCGCATCGTCCGGCTGCATTTGTTGCTCTTCCAGCACCCAGCCCACCACGAAGCGCCCGACGGCGAACAGCAGATTAACGGCGCGTTCCGGCGTCAAGCCCGCCCGGCACAGCAGCGCCACCTTGGCCTCGATAATGGCGAATTGCGGCTCCTGCGGCCGGGTGCCGGCGTGCAGACGCGCGCCGTCGCGGTAAGCCAGCAGAGCCCGACGGAAGTTGCCGGCATTGGTGACAACCCAATCCTGCCAGGGCATGTCGGCGGGCACCTCTTCACGGTGATCCAGCATGATGGTTTCCGCCATCGCCTTCAGCAGCTCGGCCTTGTTCTTGAAGTGCCAATAGAGCGTGGGAGATTGCACGCCCAAATGTTGCGCCAGGCGGCGGGTGCTCAGGGCATCGATGCCGATGTCGTTCAGCAACGCCAGCGCCCCGCGTAGGACGGTTTCTCGCGTTAAACGTGTCGCAGTATTTTTTTCGTTCATATCTCTATCACTGATAGGGTAACTGTGGAATACTCAATACTCTATCACTGTTAGAGTCACAATTTTGAAAAAACCCATGCTGGTTATTTTGTTGACGGTGTTGCTGGATGCGGTGGGCATCGGTCTGATCATGCCGATTCTGCCGGCGTTGTTACGTTCGCTGGGCGGTCTTGACGCCGGCAGCCTGCACTACGGCGCCCTGCTGGCGGCCTATGCGTTAATGCAATTTCTGTTCTCGCCGATCCTCGGCGCGCTGAGCGATCGTTTCGGCCGGCGGCCGGTGCTGCTCATCTCGCTCGCCGGCGCGGCGGCCGACTATCTGCTGATGGCGTTCGCACCGACGCTGGCCTGGCTCTATCTGGGCCGGTTACTGGCGGGCATCACCGGCGCCAACATGGCGGTCGCCACCGCTTACGTTACCGATATTACTCCTGCCGGCCAGCGCGCGCGGCGTTTTGGCCTGGTGGGCGCGGTGTTCGGCGTCGGCTTTATCGTCGGCCCGCTGCTCGGTGGCTCGCTGGGCGAATGGCATCTGCATGCGCCCTTCCTGGCGGCGGCGGCGATGAATGCCCTCAATCTGATCATGGCGTTTTTCCTGCTGCCGGAATCGCGCAAACCCCGCGCCCGCGCCGCCGAGAAAATCCGCCTCAATCCCTTTTCGTCATTGCGACGGCTGCACGGCAAACCGGGCCTGTTGCCGCTGGCCGGCATTTACCTGATCATGGCGCTGGTTTCACAGGCGCCGGCCACGCTATGGATTTTATACGGTCAGGATCGTTTCGGCTGGAGCATGATGGTGGCGGGCCTGTCGCTGGCCGGTTACGGCGCCTGCCACGCGCTGTCGCAGGCCTTCGCCATCGGCCCGCTGGTCGCACGGCTCGGCGAACGCAAGGCGCTGCTGATCGGCCTGGCGGCCGACGCGCTGGGTCTGATGCTGTTATCGATCGCCACGCGCGGCTGGGCGCCCTTTGCGCTGCTGCCGTTCTTCGCGGCGGGCGGCATGGCGCTGCCGGCGCTGCAGGCGTTGATGGCGCACAAGGTGGACGACGACCATCAGGGCGAGCTGCAAGGGACGCTGGCCAGCATGGGCAGCCTGATCGGCGTCGCGGGGCCGCTGGTGGCGACGGCGCTGTATGCCGCCACGCGCGATGTCTGGCCCGGCCTGGTCTGGGCGTCGGCCGCCGCCCTGTATCTGCTGGTGCCGCTGTTGCTGGGGCGTTCGCGCGAGCGTGACGCGGCATAGCGTCATGCCCCTCTCCCGCTTAAGCTCATTTATGGCTAAACAAGGCATTATTCAGCATAAGCGGGCGCTTTACACGCCACTGCGCCGCTCATTATCATCGCCCTTATCCCGCCGCAGGAAAATTTAAATGCCGTTTCATGGCGTTACGCCCAGCGCGTCATCGCTATCGTTCACTTGCCTATCGGAAAATCAGGATGAGAAAACTCACAACGCCGCTGATCGCCGCCCTGCTGCTCGGCCTGTTTAGCCTGCCGGCCGGCGCGCAGGAGAAACCGCAGCAAATCACCATCGGTTACCAGAAAGCCAACATTTTTGCGCTGCTGAAATACCGCGGCACGCTGGAAAAAGCCCTTGAGCCGCAGGGCGTCAAGGTTCGCTGGATAGAATTCCCCGCCGGCCCGCAGATGCTGGAAGGGTTGAACGTCGGCAGCATCGATCTGGCGGCGACCGGCGACGCCCCGCCGGCCTTCGCGCAAGCCGCCAAGGCCGATCTGGTTTATTTGGCGCATTCGCCGCCCAGCCCGAAAACCGAAGCCATCGTGGTGCCGCAGGATTCGCCGATCCGCTCCGTGGCCGATCTGAAAGGCAAACGCGTGGCGTTGAACAAAGGGTCTGACGTCAATTACCTGCTGGTGAGCGCGCTGGAACAGGCCGGCTTGAGCTACAAGGACATCACGCCGGTCTACCTGCCGCCGAGCGATGCCCGCGCCGCCTTCCAGCGCGGCAGCGTCGACGCCTGGGTGATTTGGGATCCCTACTACGCCGAGGTGGAAACCCGTGCCAACGCCCGCCTGCTGAAAGACGCGGAAGGCCTGGTGCCGCACTACACCTTCTATCTCGCCAGCCGCCGCTTTGCCGAAACGTACCCGGACAGCGCCAAACAGGTGATTCAACAGCTCGGCGCGCTGAGCGACTGGGCCAACGGGCATCCACAGGAGGCGGCGGCGATCCTCGCTCAGAGCACCGGCCTGGATCAGGCCATTTGGGCCAGAGCCATCGCTCGCATGCCGTTCGGCAGCCAGCGCATGTCGCCGGAGGTGTTCAGGCAGCAACAACAGTTGGCGGATAAATTCACCTCCATCGGGCTGCTGCCGGTTAAGGTGGATGTCAACGCCGCCCGCTGGTCAGAAGATAAACCCGAGGCGCCATAGCTTTTGCCGCGCGTTGGCTTTAGAAAGCAGAAACCGGCATTTTGCCGCCGGCATCAGTTGGCCTATGCTAACTCTGTGTGATGAAACGCGTTTTCATGGCATGTCTTCCGGAACGTTTTTGCTTTAATTTGTTCGTCGTGAACCCTGGGCCGCCCCTGACTGGTGCGGCTTTTCTTTTTGTTCGGCAGTGCCGGCAGCGGCGAATTTTGCTATGGTAACCCGCAGATAAATGTCCCGTTTTCAGCCGCCGGATCGACTCATGTTTACCCATAAAGCAATCGCCGAGCTCAACGCCCTGGAGCTGATGGTTTATAACTACGTCAGCAAACACAAAAATCAAGTGATGTACATGACCATCCGCGAGCTGGCCGAGGCCGCCGGCGTGTCCACCACCACCGTGCTGCGATTTTGCAAAAAAATGGGTTGTGACGGTTATTCAGAATTTCGCATCCGTTTCAAACTGTATCTGGAGCAAACCGATGCGCCGCCGGTCGATTCCGGCATCGGCGAAATTCTCAGTTTTTTTAAAAGCGTCAGCAACGACGAATTTAATCAGTTACTCGATGAAGCGGCGCACCATATCGCCGCCGCCGAGCGGATTATTTTCGTCGGCATCAGCACCTCTGGCGCCTTGGGGAAATATGGCGCGCGTTTCTTTTCCAACGTCGGGAAATTCAGCACCCATATCGACGATCCTTATTATCCCGTCAACAGCGATATGTATAAAAACGCGGTGGCGATCATGTTGTCGGTCTCCGGCGAGACCGAAGAGATCCTGCGACTGGCGAGCCAGTTCAGCCTGCACCACTGCAAGATCATCAGCATCACCAACAACGAAACCTCTTCACTGGCGCGGCTGGCGGACTTTAATCTCTCCTACCACGTGCCGCAGCATTTGATCGGCGGGCATCACAATATCACCACGCAGATCCCCGTGCTTTACATTATTGAAACCATCGGCAAACGGCTTGGGCATATTAATTCGGAAAAATAAAACAGGCTGTTTTTTTATTGTGACAAATCACTTTGCACGGCGATTTGTTATATCGTGACATTTCTTTCGGTCTTGTTACTCTATTGGCAATGCAAACGTTATTATCCTTCATTAAATAAGATGAGACATTGACGATGAAACAGTTGCCGAAAGATTTTCTGTGGGGAGGCGCGGTCGCCGCGCACCAGGTTGAAGGCGGTTGGGATCGGGGCGGCAAAGGGCCAAGCATCGCCGACGTGCTGTCCGGCGGTTCGCACGGCGTGGATCGCGTGATGACCGACGGCGTGCTCGACGGCTATCGCTATCCCAACCACGAAGCGGTGGACTTCTACGGCCGCTACAAGCAGGACGTGGCGCTGTTCGCCGAGATGGGTTTCAAATGCTTCCGCACTTCGATCGCCTGGACGCGCATCTTCCCGAACGGCGACGAAGCAACGCCAAACGAGGCCGGCCTGCAGTTTTACGACGATCTGTTCGACGAGTTGCTGAAATACGGCATCCAGCCGGTGATCACCCTGTCGCACTTCGAAATGCCTTACCATTTGGTGAAAGCCTACGGCGGCTGGAAAAATCGCCGGGTGGTGGAGTTCTTCGTGCGCTTTAGCGAAGTGGTGATGCGCCGCTATCGCGAAAAAGTGAAGTACTGGATGACCTTCAACGAAATCAACAACCAGAGCAACTACCGCTACCCGCTGTTCGGCTACTGCTGTTCCGGCGTGGACTACACCCAGGAAGACAACCCTGAGCAGGCGCTGTACCAGGTGTTGCACCACCAGTTCGTCGCCAGCGCGCAGGTGGTCAAACTCGGCCATCAGATCAACCCGGAATTCAAGATCGGCTGCATGCTGGCCTGCGTGCCGTTTTACCCTTACTCCTGCAAGCCGGACGACGTGATGTACGCCGTGGAAGCGATGCACCAGCGCTATCTGTACACCGACGTGCAGATGCGCGGCTACTATCCCAGCTACCTGCTGCGCGATTGGGAACGCAAAGGGCTGAAGATCGAGATGCAGCCGCAGGACGCGCAGATCCTGCGCGAGGGCTGCACCGACTACATCGGCTTCAGCTACTACATGAGCAACGCGCTGCAGGCCAACGCGGTGGAAGGCAGCGACGGCATGTTCGGCTTCCCGGGCAATGTGCCGAACCCGTACGTCAAGGCCTCCGACTGGGGCTGGCAGATCGATCCGGTCGGGCTGCGCTATTCGCTGAACGTGCTGTATGAACGCTACCAGAAGCCGCTGTTTATCGTGGAGAACGGCTTCGGCGCCTTCGATAAGGTGGATGCGGACGGCCAGATCAACGATGACTATCGCATCGACTATCTACGCGCACATATCGAAGAGATGAAAAAAGCGGTGATTGAAGACGGCGTAGACCTGATCGGCTATACGCCGTGGGGCTGCATCGACTGCGTGTCGTTCACCACCGGTGAGTACAGCAAACGCTACGGGTTCATCTACGTCGACAAACACGACGACGGCACCGGCACGCTCGAACGTTCGCGCAAGAAAAGCTTCGACTGGTATCGCCGGGTGATCGCCAGCAACGGCGAACAGCTGTAACCGCACGACAGACAATCAGGGGCGATTTTCGCCCCTTTTTACTGCGCCTTACTCCGCCGCCTGCCCGGCGGCGAGATACTTCGCCATTTCCGCCGCCGGCACCATGCCGCCGCCGGTCGCCCATACCAGATGCGTCGCCTGGGCCAGGTGCTCGGCGCTCACGCCCTGCTCGCTGAGCTCCCCCGCATGGGCCGCAACGCGCCACGGCCCGGCCATGCCGGCCAGGGCGGAGGGTTCCAGTTGGATATGCTCGTGCCTGTCCAACAACCCAAGCAACGCGAACATCTCTTCGTCGCTCAGGGTGTAAAACGCGCTCAGCAGGCGCTCCATCGCCCGGCCGACAAAACCGGAGGCGCGCCCCACCGCCAGTCCGTCCGCCGCCGTGCGGTTGTCGATGCCGAGATCTTGCACCGCAATGCCGTCATGCAACCCGCTGTAGACGCCGAGCAGCATGCAGGGGGAATGGGTCGGTTCGGCAAAAATGCAGTGAACGTGATCGCCGAACGCCAGCTTGAGGCCAAAGGCGACTCCGCCCGGCCCGCCGCCGACGCCGCACGGCAGATAAATGAACAGCGGATGCTGCGCGTCCACCACGATGCCCTGTTCGGCAAACTGCCGCTTCAGGCGGCCGCCGGCCACCGCGTAGCCGAGGAACAGGGTTTGCGAGTTTTCATCGTCGATAAAGAAGCAATTCGGATCGTTCGCCGCCTGTTGGCGCCCTTGTTCGACCGCCACGCCGTAATCGTCGGCGTATTCCACCACCGTCACGCCATTGTCGCGCAGCTTCTGTTTTTTCCACGCCCGCGCATCCGCCGACATGTGCACGCTGACGTCAAACCCCAGCCGGGCGCTGATGATGCCGATGGATAATCCCAGATTGCCGGTCGAGCCGACGGCGATGCGGTACTGGCTGAAGAACTGACGAAACTCGTCGGAAAATAGCCGGGCGTAGTCGTCGCCGGTGTGCAGCAGCCCCGCCTCCAGCGCCAGCTTTTCCGCGTGCGTCAGCACCTCATAGATGCCGCCGCGCGCCTTGATTGAGCCGGAAATCGGCAGATGGCTGTCCTTTTTCAACAGCAGGCGCCCGCCCAACGACTGCCCATAGCGCCGATCCAACGCCTGCTGCATGGCGGGGATCGCCACCAGCTCGGATTCGATGATCCCCTTTGTCGGTTGGGTTTCCGGGAAGGCCGCAGCGAGATAAGGCGCGAATCGCGCCAGGCGCTGCTCCGCGTCGGCGACGTCGGCGGCGGTCAACCCGACGTGGGGCAGCCCTGCGGCCAACGTTGTCGCGCGTGGATTGAACCAGGTGATCGGCTCTAGCGCGACCATGCGTTGCAACAGCGGATGCTGGGCGACCCACGATAGGATCTGTGATTTCTGCATAAGTGTCCCTGACTGATGTTGGCGTTGCCGTCACCTTGCCGCGAACGCCGACGGCTGACAAATGATAAATTCTGAGCTTGAGGTGCAATAGATTGATGCAAGCGCGGCGTTAGCCGGCCGTCACGCCAAACAGCAGGCCAACGCCGGAAGAAACTGCCATCGCCAGTGCGCTCCAGATGAGAATGCGCGCCACGCCCGGCAAGATCGGCGCCCCGCCGGTTTTCGCGGCGATGCCGCCGAGAACGCCGAGCCCACCAGCGCCACCAGCAGCGGCAGCAGCGCGCCGAGGGAGAAACTCAAGGCCGACGCCAACGCGGCCTGCAGCGGCCGGGCGCGGGTAGCGGAGGAAATGCCCAGCTCGTCGCGCGCGTGCGCCTCCAGCGCATCATGCGCCATCAGCTTTTCCGCCACCTGCCGGGCCAGCGCCGGATCCAGACCGCGATGCACGTAGATTGACGTCAGTTCGCGAAACTCCCCCGGGTAGTCTTCAAGCAGCTCCGCCTGCTCTTCCGCCAGCGCGGCCTTTTCGGTATCCGCTTGCGACGAGACCGACACATACTCGCCGGTGGCCATCGACATTGCGCCGGCCACCCACCCGGCGACGCCGGCGATCATCAGCGCGGAATGCGAGGCGCTGGCCGCCGCGACGCCCAGCAGCAGGCTGGCCGTTGAAACGATGCCGTCGTTGGCGCCGAGCACCGCCGCCCGCAGCCAACCGATGCGTTCGATACTGTGCCGTTCTCGATGCATCCTTTCTCTCCCTCGTTCTCTTTCCGCTAGCCCCGCGCCGCCGCTTCCAACCCGGCGATGTCGATTTTGCCCATCAGCAGCATCGCTTCCGTGACCCGCCGCACACGAGCGGCGTCCGGATCGTTCATCAACTCCGTCAGGCGCCGCGGCACGATCTGCCAGCACAGCCCCCAGCGATCGCGCAGCCAGCCGCACTGCTCCGCCTCGCCGCCCTCGCTCAAGGCATCCCATAGCCGGTCGACTTCCGCCTGATCGTCACATTCCACCATCACGGAGAAGCTGTGGTTAAACGGATCCAGCGGCCCGGCTTCGATCGCCGCGTAGCGCTGGTCGCCCAGCGTGAAGGAAGCCAGCTTCACGCTGCCGGCCGGGCCACTCGGCGTATCCGCCGGCAGGTCGGAAAACCAGTTCACGGACGAACCGGGGATCAGCGCGACATAGCAATTCAGCGCCGCTTCCATGTCCTTTTCAAACCACAGATGTTGCGTAATTCTGGCCATCTGCGCCTCCTTTACGCATCGAGGATCGGCGCGAAACCGCCGAAGATCATGCGTTTGCCGTCGAACGGCATCTCGCCCAGCGCTTTCATGCGCGGATCGTTCATCATTTTCTCATTGGCGGCGTCGCGCACCGCCTTGGAGGGGTACTCTATCCAACTGAACACCACCACTTCGTCTTCCTGGGCTTTCACCGCGCCGCGAAAGTCGGTGAGCTTGCCATCGGGCACGTCATCGCCCCAACACTCCACGATGCGCGTGGCGCCAAACTCTTTGAACAGCGGCGCCGCTGCGGCCGCCAACCGGTGATAGGCCTCCTTGTTGGCAGCCGGCACCGCCACCACAAAACCGTCTACGTATTTCATCCTGGCATCCTCTTGTCTGATTAAGGACAGTCGGTTCAGCGCGGGCGACGTTGCCTGCGCCCCCTACCAGTTTAGACGGCGGGCGCGCAACCCGGATCGGAAGTTCAGCGGTCAGGATCGTTCGGAGGGTAAGATTCCGGCGTGGCGACCCGGTTACGGCCGGCGTTTTTCGCTTTGTATACCGCCAGATCCGCCAGTTTGAGCAGGTCGGCCAGGCTGTGGCCGGAACCGCCCGGGCAGGTCACCATGCCAATGCTGACGGTGATCTGCAGCGGATGGCCGGCCGGCATGGTGATCGATTCCGCCTCAATGCGTTGCCGCAGCCGTTCGGCCAGCTGCAACCCCTGCTGTGGCTGGCCGAGCGTCGAAACGATAGCGAACTCTTCGCCTCCCATGCGGCCGAACAGGTCACCGACGCTCAGATCGGCGGCGATCGCGCGGGTAAAGGCCATCAGCGCCTGATCGCCGCCGGCATGGCCAAAACGGTCATTAATCGATTTGAAATAGTCGATATCGAGCATCATGACGCACACCAGCTCGCCCTTTTGGTCTATCAACCGTTCGCCGCGCTGCATAAACGCATTGCGCGTCAGCACGTGCGTTAACGCATCGTGATTCGCCACGTGCTCCAGCGTGCGCAGCAGCGCATTACGCGCATAGTTCATGCTGGCCACGGCGATGGGCCCCAGCGCCAACAGCGCGATGCCCAAACGCATCGATACCGCGTTTTGCAACACTTTCATGTCGAGCGTCGTGCTAAGCAACCCGAAATCGATCGCCAGATGGCACCACAGCACATAAATCAGCACCGCAATCATGGTGCAGAACAATGAGAAGGACATCGCCAGCCACAGCAGCACCGGCATGGGAAAGATCACCGCCCCGGGGCCGCCGATCAGCACGCTGCACACCGCCGCCAGCAACAGCAGCGCCAATACCGTGAGTTTTCGCCCCGCGCGCGGCCATTGGCTGCGCTGGGTGAACAGGGCTCCGGCCGCCGCAAGGCGACGTCGCCAATCGGCGGGAAACGCCAGAATAAACGGCATCAGCGTGACGTAATTGGTGAATTCGGACGAGAACCACAGCGCCAGCGAGGTCAGATACGGTCTGCCGAACAGCCACTGCGAAGTTGCGGCGCCCACCGCGCCGGTCGCGGCGGCGGCGGCCAGGCAGATGCCGAACAGGTACATGCTGGAAGCGCCACGCTGCAACGTGCGCGCCGGCGGCGACAGCCGCATGAACAACAGATACCCCACCACGACGCCGGTCAGATTGGCGGCGTTCAGCAGCAGCGCCTTTTGCAGCGAACTGCCGGTCAGCAGGTCCGCCGCCAGATAGCCCAGCACCGCCATGCCCCAGCCGGCCCGCGTAGCCCACTGTGGCCGCCGCACCAGAACCGCCAGCAGTACGGCGTTCACCGGCCAGAATATTGCCAGAAAACTGCCGGGACGACTCACGATGCCCAACAGACACAGAGTGAACACCAGCAAAAAAATGATGAGCGCGGGCCAAATTTTCCGGGTATCGGACAACGAGGTGGTTTGCATCTTGGATCCAGAGACTTCCGCTAGCGTAAGGTGACAATCTGTTCGTGTCACAACCGTCGACGATGAGGAGAAGATAAGCGGCCGACTCGCCTATTATTGCCAGTTTTGCCGGCCCGGACATCTGTTTATTCATCTAGGAAAAATATATTTGTGTATCAATATATTGACAGTAATCACCTATCTGGCGAACAAACTGTCGTGACTCTCCCGTCACTACGATCGTTATTACCACCCAGCCGATTTTTTACCGGCAAAATCGCCGTCTTTTACTGTAAAGACAAAATTAAATCGTGCAGTGAAGGGATACAGGCATTGCCCACTATTCAAAATGCATAAATGATAATTATAATGATAATCGTTACTATTTATTATTTTTCACGGAATTATATGCACCAGTCAGTTCTTCGCCCCCCCACTCAAAGAAATAAAAATCACGTTCTTCACGCGCTGCCCCTGTTTGCCGGTTTGTTCCCCGCGCTGGCGATCGCCGCCGCGCCCGGCGCAAAAACGGAGGAATCCATTACGGTGACCGCCGCGGCCCAGCCTTCCGGCAGCTATAGCGCCGACACTGCCTCGACCGCCGGCAAGACCGCCGCGCCGATCGCCGAGGTGCCGCAATCGGTCAGCGTCGTCACCTCTCAGGTCATTGACGACTTCCAGGTCAAAAGCGTCAATGACGCGATGAAGTTCGTCAGCGGCGTCACCCAGGGCAACACGCTCGGCGGCACGGAGGATGGCTTCGTCAAACGCGGGTTCGGGGTTAACTCCGACGGCTCGGTCTTCATCGATGGCGTGCGCAGCAACCAGGGACTGAGCATGGACGCCACCACCGATCGCGTCGAGGTCCTGAAAGGTTCCGCGTCGCTGCTGTATGGCATCCTCAGCCCCGGCGGCGTCATCAACCTGATCAGCAAAAAACCGCAGTATGACTGGAACACCCGCATCAGCGGCGCCACCAACAGTGTTGGCGGCGGCAGCGGCAGCGTCGATGTGACCGGCCCGCTGGGCGGCGGCTTCGCCTTTCGCCTGATCGCCGAACGCCAGCACGCAGATTACTGGCGCAATTTCGGCAGCGACGAACACACGCTGGTCGCCCCCTCGCTCAGTTGGTTCGGCGACCAGGCTTCCTTTAACATCGCCTACAGCGAATACAAGTACGACATTCCTTACGATCGCGGCACCGCATTTATCGACGGCAAGCCGGTCGATGTGCCCTATAACCGCCGCTTGGATGACTACGCTAACCATGCCTGGGGCAAGAACAAACGTCTGAACGCCCATTATGAGTACGCGCTGGATCCGATCTGGACGACCCGCTTCAACTACGCCTGGCTGCAACGCCGTTACGACAGCAACGAAGTGCGCGCCACCGCGGTCGACACCACGACCGGCATCGTCTCGCGCCGCGCCGACGCCAACCGCGGTTTCAATCATCAAACCCACTATTACTCCTGGGATCTGACCGGCTCGCCGCAGCTGTTCGGCATGCAGCACGACCTGCTGCTGGGCGTGGACTACGAGAAGAATCAGACCTACAAAGCCTATTCCTATCGCGGCAAGGTCTCGAAGACCTTCAACATGTACGATCCGGTGTATGGCGAAACGCCGGTCACCGACAGCACCACTTACAGTGACGCGTCAAGCAACCTGCGCGCCACGCTGTTCAGCCGTTCCCTGTACGCCAAGGACAGCATTCATCTCACCGATCAATGGATCGCGGTGCTGGGCGCGCGCTATCAGTCGTATTACCAGAACAACAGCAACGGTTTCCAGAAACCAAAAAATACGCTCAATGACAAAGACGACCAGTTTTTGCCGCAGGCGGGGTTGGTGTATAAGCTGACGCCGAGTCTGTCGCTGTACGGCAATTACAGCCGTTCGTTCACGCCGTCCACCGCCATCGACGACAATGGCGATGTCGCCACGCCGGAAACCGGCACCACCTATGAGGTAGGCGGAAAATGGCAGATCACCCCGGCGTTTGACGCCACGCTGGCGCTCTATCGCATCGATGAAAGCAACATGTCGATCTTTATCAACGGCGTGACCCGCAGTATCCCCAAAGCGCGTTCCACCGGCGTCGAACTGGAATTGAACGGCGAAGTGGCGCGCAACTGGGATCTCACCGCCAACTACAGCTACGATAAAACCGAAATTGTCGAAGACAACCTCAACCCGGACAACGTCGGCAATCGGCTGGTCAACGCCCCAACCAACATGGGCGGCCTGTACCTCAGCCACCGCATGACATTGCCGGTGGTGCCCGGCGAGGTGCGCATTGGCGGCGGCGCGCGCTACGTCGGCCGCCGCGCCGGCGATCCAGAGAACAGTTTCACCATGCCGGCCTATACCGTGGCGGATGCCTTTGTCGCCTGGGACAGCAAGCTGCTGGGGAAACATACTCAGCTGAAACTGAATGTGAAAAACCTGTTCAACCGCGAATACTATGCCTCCAGCGCCGGTAACTTACGCGTGATTGAGGGTGAACCGCGCAGCCTGAGCCTGCAGGCGACGGTCGATTTCTAACCTGTCACGCCTTGGGCGCCGTTTGGCGCCCGTTTTCTTTGCGCCGACCCTCAAAACGCCTTGCGACACATCACACCGGCGAGAAAATCCAACAGCGCGCGGTTGAACAATGCCGGCCGCTGCAGCGGCGCGAAGTGGCTGACACCCGGCAGCGTCACCAGACGGGCGCCGGGGATGCTGTCGCTCAGGTAGGCGGCATGTTCGGCGCGGATAAACTCATCGTGTTCGCTGTGAACAACCGTCACCGGCACGCGAATGGCCGCTAATTCCTGTGCGCGGTAGTCCGGCTGGCTGCTCATCATCAGGCTCACGGCGGCGACGAACGCATCGAAGTCATCCGGCGTCGGCGACAAGGCGGCATAGTCCTGCGCATGACGCGCAAAACAGCGCTCAACGATGGGGTTGGACGCGGGCGGTTTAACGCCGCTGGCGTCCATATTACAGCCGAAGAAAAAAACGCCGTCCACCCGCTGCGGCGCCCGGTGGGCGGCGATAAGCGCAACACAGGCGCCATCGCTCCAGCCCGCCAGCGCGGCGTGCGGGATCCGCAACGCGTCCATTACCGCCAACAGATCATCGGCCATGCGATCGTAACGGTATGGCCGGGCGTCGCTCGTGCTGCGCCCGTGCCCGCGGCTGTCGATGATCAGCACGCCATACCCGGCGGCCAGCAGCGCCGGCAGTTGATACCCCCAGTTGCCGCTGTGGCCCAGGCCGCCGTGCAGCAGGATCACCGTCGGGTCAGCGCCATAGGCCGCATACCAGATGTGTGCGCCGTCGTGTTCGACAAAACCCTGCCAGGAACCGGGCGGCAACGGCGGCGCGCCCTGCGCGGCAAAGCGGGTCAAATCGTCGTCGGTTTGCATCTTTCTCCCCTCATTCGCCGAGGTTGAGCATCGACACGGCATCAAGGGAGTATAGATCGCAGCGGCGAACGGTGCCGTTCGCTTTCCCTGCATATACTTAAAGGAGGAATCGCAATGGAGGACGGTGAGATGAAGAAGATAATTCTCGTGTTTTTGACGTTGGTGCTGAGCGGTTGTATCGGCGGCGGCGGCCCATCGAATGCGCCTTCGGCATCGCCGAATGAACCTTACACCTGCACCAAATCCAGCGCCAATAGCGACTGCTCGCAATCGGTGGAACCATCGATGTACTAGCCGCGCTCGGCGGGCCGTCGCTTAACGGCCCGCCGCCTCAGACCGGCGCTAGGAGGAGTGTTCCTCTTCGTTGGCCTGATATCGCGTCGCCTGCTGCTTCATAAACACCACTTCCTGCGGGCTGGACAGGCTCACTTCCTGCGCGCGCAGCAGCTTGAGGATATTGAACAGCAGTTCGCTCTTGGTGGCGCCAACCATGCGCGGGCTCGGCACGTAGCCGGTCACGCTCAGGATAATGCCGTCCGGCCCCAGTTGGCTGAAGCGCACGTAAGGCGCCGGCGTATCCAGAATGGTTTCGTACTCGTTATAGGCGCTGAGCAAGATATTGCGCACCTGCTCCGGATCGATGGAGGTCGGGAACGTCAACGCGATGGTCACCACGCCTTGCGCGTTGCCCATGGTGGCGTTGCGCACGTTCTGCGAGATCAGCTGCGAGTTCGGTACGATCATGGTGGAACGGTCGCTGAGCTGGATTTCGGTGGCGCGCACGTTGATGCGCCGCACGTCGCCTTCCACGCCGCCGATGCCGATCATATCCCCGACCTTCACCGGGCGCTCGGTCAGCAGGATCAGGCCGGAAATAAAGTTCTTCACGATCTCCTGTAAACCGAAACCGATGCCGACCGACAGAGCGCTGACGATCCACGCCAGGTTGCTCCACTGGATGCCCAGCGCCGCCAGGGTGATCAGAATCACCAGCACATAGCCGATATTGCTGAACAGCGTCACCAGCGAGGCGCGGATGCCGACGTCCGTGATGGTTTTCGGCAACAGCTCAGAGCCCAGCCAGCGCCGTACCGCGCGCAGAATGTAGATGCCGATCGCCAGGCAGATCACGGCGTTGAGCAGGTTGCCTGGCACGATGTTGAAACGCTGCAACCCTTCGCCGGTCAGGATGGAGACGATTTTCTCCATCAGCGAACCCGGCGTGGTGCTGCCAAACGAACCGTTGAACAACGCGACAATCATCAACAGCAACAGCGAACATTTGGCCAGCGCGGTGGTGATGATCGACATCTGTTCCAGGTGGCGGTCCTTGAAGCTGAGCGTTTTCTTCAGCATCTTGCCGCTGACGGTCTGCGGCGAAAACAGCGCGGCGCACAGGTCAGTGGCGAACAGCACCATGAAGTAGAACGCCATCAGCACCAGCACCACCCAGATCAGCTGGTAGGTCAGGAAACGGGCGAAGGCAATGTAGCCGATGAGCAGGGAAAGCAGGATCACCACCGAACAGACCAGGGTGACGATGTGCACCAGCCCGCCGACCAGCGTGCGTTTTTCCAGGTGCGCGCCCTGCTGCTCCAGACGGCGACGAATGCGCTGGCCGCGCAGCGGCGCCGCCAGCAGCACCATGCCGATCAGCCCCGCCACCAGGCCATTGCCGAAGATGGTGGTGGCCAATGAGGCGCTGACGACGTTGTTGATCAGCTCCACGGTGCCGAACGCCAGCGCCAGACCGGCCAGCAGCGGCGAGAAGTAACGCAGCCCGGCGGCCACTTCATTGTCCAGCGAAGCCAGACGCCACGACGGACGATTCAGCGACAGCGCCGCACGCCCCAACCCGGCGATCAGCGCGCAGAAAATCCCCAGACGGTTAAAGCCTTCGGCGAAGTCTTCCAGCATCACCGGCAGCGGCTGCACGCGGATAAAGACGTAATACAGCAGGTTCAGCGCGATCGAGGTAGTGAATACCGTCACTGCCACGGTGATGATCGCCATAAAGCTGCGGCGCAGGCGCCCGTCCGGCAGGAAGCGAATGCTGACCCAGGCAAGAAAACGCTCGGACAAATAGCGCCCCCAGGACCAGACGATCACCGCCAGCGCCAGCAGCGCCAGCGTGCCGTAACGCCATTCATCCTGCCAACTGGCGTCCCAGGCCGCTTTCATCTCGGCATTGAACTGGTCCAGCCGCTGCCCATCATCCGCTGACGGCTGCACCACCGGCGTCCAGAATTTGACGCCCAAAATGCTGCCGGTGTTCAGCGCCAGCTGGGTTTTGAACGCCACCCGGCGCAGATCGCTGATCTGCTGGCCCAGGTCGAAGGCGCTGGTCTTGATGGCCTGCGCGCGTTTTACCGCATCGTCCAACTGCTTCTTGCTGTTGTTCAGCGCATTGCGCTGCTGGGCGACGGCCGGGGTTTCCGGCAGCGCGCCCGCCGCCGGGGCCGGCCCCAGCACGTCCAGCTGCGCCTGCAGTTTTTCCTGCAGCGGCTGCAGATCGGTAGCGAGTTTGTCCATGCTGGCGACCAGATCGTCCGTCGCCAACCGCAGCTTGCTGAGCTGGGTGTCGGTCGTCGCTTTGGAAACCAGCTGCTTCATGCTGTCCAACTGCTTTTGCGCGGCTTTCAGCTGCGTAGCGGGATCGGGCGCGCTTTCAGCGGCGGGATCGTCCTGAGTGGCGGCGACGGCGCCGAACGGCGTCAGCTGCAAACCCAACAGCAATAATAACAACAGGAGGAACGGGCGAGGCTTTAACATAAATTCAGTGCTCAGCATCATTATCTGATAGACAGACGAACAGGCGGCGGATGAACCGTCGCTTAACCATAAACGCTAATTATAATAGCTGCTTAATGTCGGCCGAAATACCGTAATTATTCCCATTGTGTGCCACGCGCCCGCGCTCTCCTTAGCTTGCTGATTATTCAGGCGCTTTTACTGGCGGCGCGGCGTAAAGCGCTCTATACTCCTGCCACCGATTAACCTGCAACCAATAAAAGGAGACTTACTATGCTGACGTGTGAATTGGTTTTTCACTCACACTTCTTTGGTAATCGTCGCCGCTCAAGCATTACCGGTATCGTGCTGCGATAACCCAGCTTGAGCGAAGCTTACTAAAATCCAGGATCTTCCCTCCGGCTTACCGGGTTGTCGTCAGCGATGTTTGACGATAGGCATTGCCATGCCTGTAACTCTTGAGTAAGCAATGAGCACATTACTGTCTGCACAATCTGTCGGTTACGACAACGCGTTCGGCGTCCTGCTGAGCGAGATATCCTTCAGCCTGAAAAAAGGCGACCGCATCGGTTTGATCGGCGATAACGGCTGCGGCAAAAGCACCCTGCTGCAAATCCTCAGCGGCGCCCTGCCTGCGCACACCGGAACAGTGACATTGTCACATCAATGTCTGATGGCGCGCATCGAACAGCACCTGCCGCCTGAACTGCACGCCTGCTCCCTGCTGGATGCCGTGCTGGCGCAGTTGCCTGCGGGCCAACACCTCAGCGAGCGCTGGCGCTGCGAAGCCTTACTGGCGGAGCTGGGATTTGAATCAGAGAGCTGGACATTGACCGCCGGCACCCTCAGCGGCGGCCAACATACGCGGCTGTTGTTGGCGCGTGCGCTGATCCGCCAGCCCGACCTGCTGCTGCTCGACGAACCCAGCAACCACCTGGATCTGCCCACACTGCTGTGGCTGGAACAGTTCTTGCGAAGCTGGAACGGCAGTTTCGTGCTGGTGTCACACGACCGCCATCTGCTCGATCAGGTGACCAACTGCACCTGGATCCTGCGCGACAAAACGCTGCAGTTCTTCCGGTTGCCCTGCTCTGCGGCGCGCACCGCGCTGGCGGAACAGGACGCCGCGGACGAACAGCGGCGCCACGCCGAGCAAAAAGAGATCGACCGGGTGGAAAAAAGCGCTAAACGGCTGGCGGTCTGGGGCAAGGTCTACGACAACGAAGATCTGGCGCGCAAGGCCAAGCAAATGGAAAAGCGCGTCGATCGGTTGAAGGAAGAACAGACCACCCTGACCGCCGGCAGCCCGTGGCGGCTGCGGCTGCAGGGAGAAGCGCTGGACGCCGATCGTCTGCTGGCGCTGCCGCACTGGGCGGTGCGCCCGGCGCCGGATGCGCCGGTGCTGTTCAACCTCGAACATCTGCGCGTGAAAAGCGGCGATCGCATCGCCATCGTTGGGCGCAACGGCTGCGGCAAATCGTCGCTGCTGCGTCTGCTGTGGCGCGAGTATCAGCAACAAACGCAGCGTCCGGCGCTGTTCCATCCGCGGGTGCGCATCGGCTATTACGATCAGAGCCTGCAGCAGCTGCGCGATGAAGACACGTTGAGCGAAGCGCTGGCGCAGTTCGCGCCGCTGACCGAGGAACAGCGGAAAATGGCGCTGATCGGCGCCGGGTTCCCTTACCTGCGCCACCATCAGCAGATCCGTTCGTTGAGCGGCGGCGAGCGTTCACGGTTGCTGTTTGTCGGCCTGACGCTGGCCAACCATTCGTTGCTGCTGCTGGACGAGCCCACCAACCACCTGGATATGGCCGGCAAAGAGGAGCTGGCGGAAACGTTGCGTCAGTTCCCCGGCGCCGTCATGCTGGTCACCCACGATCGGATGCTGATCGAACAGAGCTGCAACCGCTTTTGGCTGATCGACCAGCAAAAATTGGAGGAGTGGCACGATCTGGCGCCGGTGTATCAGCGCCTGGCGGGCGAAACGCCGGCTCTGCCGACGGCGGGCAAGGCCGATGCAGATACCCCAACGCCGGACGAGCGATTGAAAGGCGAAGAAGCGCTGTTGACCGCCCTGTTTGCCCTCGAAAGCAAACTGGAGGCCGATCTGGCGCGCAAGCCGAAGCACCAGAAACCGGAGCTTCAGGCGCGCTGGCGCCGCGAGATTGCCGACATCACCGCCCGGTTGAATCTGGGCTAACCTTGACAGGCCGCCATCCGGCGCCCTGTTTTTTGACGGAGTGCGACATGGCATTTTCCCTTGAGCAAGCCTCGCTCGCGCAGCGGCCGCTGCTGGCGGCCATGCTGTCCGATTGCCTTCGCGAGCTGGGCGTCGATGGGGATTACCCCTATTTGCCGCTCTACTGGCGCGAGGCCGGCCGCTACCCCTATTTGATGTTGAGCGATCGGCAAACGGCCGGGTTCGCGTTGGTCAGGCGTCTCGATAGCGCCACCGTCGAAATGGCGGAGTTCTACATCAAGCCCGAATGGCGACGCAACGGGATGGGGCAACGGGCTGCCCGCGCCTTGTTCGCTCGGCATCCCGGCGGTTGGTCGCTGTCAGTCAGCCAGGATAATCCGCGCGGGCTGGCGTTTTGGCGGGCGGCGATACCAGCCGAGGCTCTACATATGCAACAAAGCACCAGGCTCACGTTCTCTTTCGTTATTCGGTAATGGCAGACGGCGAATATTGCCAGGCCAAAAGAAACGCGGTGATAGCCGCTTCGGTCATGTGTTGCAATTGTTCCGGCGTCGGCCACTGGTCGGATAGCAAAACCGCGGGCAACGGATACCCCATAACCGCGCCCAGAAATGCCATCGCCTGCGGCTGCGCATGGACAAATTGGATTTGCCCATGCTGCCGCGCCTGTTCCAATATCCTCACTAACGCCTGAAGCACCCGCCCGGCATTGCGTTCGCGCAACGTGGCGTACAACTCAGGTTTCTGCAATAGTAGTTGCACCAGCAACCGCTGAAAATGCACGTTCTCAACGCTGAAAAAATGCGCCTGAACCACCGAGGCGAAACGTGCCAACACCTGCGGTAAATCCACACTCTCCTGTGCCAGAATGCTGGCAATTGGCGGCTGCATCTTTTCGATAAGATGGTTGAACGTCTCCAACACCAAGGCATCCTTGCTCGGGAAATGGTTATATAAGGTTTGACGGGTGGTTCCCGCCTCGTTGGCTATCTCGTCCAAAGAGATGTCCAAGCCCTGCTGCAAAAACAGAACGCTGGCGGTTTCCAGTATCCGCGGCCTGGCCTTCATCGGCCTTCCCGGTTGACGGTTGATCATATTATCTCCCCTGCCCAGAGGCTCATTTTCGCGCTTTAAGTCGTGCCAACCCTTGTTTAGTCAGAACAAAAAACAGCGGTACGAACAATAATGTCAGCAGTGTGCCAGAAATCATGCCTCCTATCACAGCAATACCGATTTCGCGCCGGCTGGCGGCCCCGGCACCGACAGAAAGCGCCAGCGGGATTACACCAGCGACAAACGCCAATGAAGTCATCACGATGGGCCGCAGACGCAATCGCGCCCCTTCCAATGTCGCCTGCAACAAAGCGGATCCCGTTTTTAGCTGTGTTTCAACAAACTCGACGATCAGGATCGCGTTTTTCGCCGCCAGACCAATCGTCGTCAACATTCCCACCTGGAAGTAAATATCGTTTTCATACCCCGCAAGGCGTGCGGCAACAACGGCTCCGATAATCCCGAGGGGAATGATCAGCATCACAGACAACGGAATAGACCAACTCTCATACAGCGCGGCAAGACAGAGGAAAATGAACAACACCGAAGCTAGATACACCATCAGTGTTTGCCCGGCGGCCAATTGCTCCTGATATGAGAGCCCACTCCACTCAAGGCGGTAGCCGTCTATATCGCCGATGATACTCTGCATACGCGCCATCGCGGTGCCGGAGCTTTCTCCCTCGGCTGCCGTCCCCTGTAACTGCGTGGCCGACAGCCCGTTAAAGCGCTGAAGCATTTGTGGGCCTGAGAGCCAACGCGTAGTCGCGAAGCTGGCAAAGGACGCCATGCTGCCGCTTTCACCACGTACAAACCAACTATCGATATCATCCGGCGCCGAGCGCCAGGCCGCATCCCCCTGCATGTAGACCCGCTTCACGCGGCCGCGATCGATAAAATCGTTAATATAAGCACCTCCCCATGCGGCAGAAAGCGTGTTAGTGATGTCAGCCTGCTGCAGCCCTTGTGCGCTAGCTTTTTGCTGATCGATATCGACCTGCAATTGCGCTTTATCTTCGAGGCCGTTTATGCGCACCGCCGTTAACAACGGATCTTCGGTGGCGGCGGCGATCACCTGCCTCTGAGCAGCTTGCAGCGCGTCATGCCCGACGCCGTTTTGATCTTGTAACCACAATTCAAATCCACTGGACTGCCCCAACCCGCGCACCGCCGGCGGCGACAACACATTGATCTGCGCGTCACGATAGCTTTTGAAATGGCGATTGGCGCGGCTAATAATCGCCTGCGCGTTATTTTCATCACCGCTGCGTAGCGACCAATGTTTCAGTTCGGCAAACGCCATACCGACATTCTGACCACTGCCGGCGTTATTGCGCCCGACAACCATGAAGATTACATTCAGGTTGTCCCGCTCGGCGGTCATGAAATAGTCGGCGATAGCGTCAGCAGTCTGTTGCGTTCTGGCCATCGGGGCACCTGGCGGCAGAGAAAACTGGACCATTACCGAGCCCTGATCCTCAACCGGAAGAAAACCGGTAGGCATACGCAGATATTGCCAGATCATGAAACTAACCAGCAGCAGCGCCAACAGGCAAAAACGCCCCTTGCGCGCCATCACATGGTTCAATCCCAGTCCATAACGCCGCTGCCCGTATTCCACCAGGCGGTTAAAGCCGCGAAAAAAACGGCTGCGCGGCCGGTGCACCGGCGGTTTCAGCAAACCGGCACACAGTGCCGGCGTCAAGGTCAACGCAACTAAAACCGACAGCACCATAGCCGCGACCAGCGTGATGGAAAACTGTCGGTAGATCATCCCGGTTGAACCGCCGAAAAATGCCATTGGAATAAATACCGCCGAAAGTACCAGCGCGATGCCGATCAGAGCGCCATTGATCTCCCGCATCGAAAGCAACGTCGCCTCGCGCGGTGGCAATTGCGCCTCCTCCATCACGCGCTCAACGTTTTCAACCACCACAATCGCGTCATCTACCAACAGGCCGATCGCGAGCACCATGGCGAACAGTGTCAAGGTGTTTACGCTGTAATCCAACAGCGCCAAAACACCGAAGGTGCCGAGCAACACTACGGGTACCGTAATGGCGGGGATCAACGTGGCGCGCCAATTTTGCAAAAACAGATACATCACCACAATCACTAGCGCGATCGCTTCCAACAGCGTTTGTACGACGCCTTCAATGGAAACCAGTACGAACGGCGTGCTGTCTCGTGGATAAGCCACCTGCAACCCCGGTGGAAACTGCGGGGCCCTGCGATTCACTTCGGCCCGTACCCGCTCTGCCACCTCCAGCGCATTGGCGCCGGAAGCCAACTGAATCGAAATACCCGCCGCCGGGTGACCATTGAGGCGCGTTTGGTTTTGATAGTTTTCCGCCCCGATTTCAACACGAGCAACATCGCGCAAATACACCGCCGAACCGTCGGTATTGGTACGCAGAATAATATCCTCAAACTGTTCCGGCGTTTCCAGCCGCGATTGTGCGGTCACGGTCGCGTTCAACGACTGGCCTTCCATCGTAGGCAAGGCTCCGATCTCACCGCTGGTGACCTGGGCATTTTGCGCTTCGATGGCGACCTGCACGTCAGACGGCATCAAACCATAGCCGCTCAGTTTGATCGGATTGAGCCAAATGCGCATAGCATATTGGGCACCAAACACCGTCGTCTCCCCGACGCCATCCACCCGGCTCAGCGGATCTTGCAGCGAACTGACCAGAAAATCATTGATATCAACGCTGTCCATACGGCCTTGCGTGTCGTACAGGGCAACCACCATTAGGCTATCACCCTGCGATTTAGTCACAGTGATGCCTTGCTGCTGCACTTCTTGCGGCAATCGCGACGTTGCTTGATTGACCGCATTTTGCACTTGAACCTGAGCAATGTCCGGATCGGTTTGTTGTTCGAAGCTAAGGCTGATGCGAGCCTGGCCCGCCGAACTGCTGGTTGATGAGAAATACAACAGGCCATCGATGCCTTTAATTTGTTGTTCGATAATCTGAGTCACGCTGTCCTCTACCGTTTTGGCCGAAGCACCGGGGTAATTGGCTGTCACCGTGACACCAGGTGGCGCGATGTCGGGATATTGCTCAATCGGCAATGTCCAGAGCGCCAGAGCACCCGCAGCCATAATGCAGATGGCCAGCACGGCCGCAAACACCGGTCGAAAGATGAAAAAATGCGCTAGCATGCCTGACCCCTCTGATTATCTTGCTGACGGATGCTTTGATGGTACGTTTAACAATTAAATTTACTTTACAGTAAAGTAAATAAATCAAATCAAGCCTGAAATCAAGCAGGAATAGACACCGTATTGTCATCTGACTATGGCACCCTGCACACTAAACTTTGTTTGGAATACTGCCTGCCATGACTTC
Organism: Serratia sp. BNK-33-b; assembly: GCF_048684565.1. Classification (NCBI taxonomy): domain Bacteria; kingdom Pseudomonadati; phylum Pseudomonadota; class Gammaproteobacteria; order Enterobacterales; family Yersiniaceae; genus Serratia; species Serratia sp. BNK-33-b. The sequence goes on along the minus strand of NZ_JBLQTZ010000001.1, from coordinate 2,280,530 downwards.
ACTTTCCCCACGGGACATCGAGGCGCGCTACCGCTTTGCACGCGAGATCGCCCGCGCCGCCGCCGATCTCGCCTTCAGCTTTTATCAACGGCGGCAAAGTCTGGCCGTCGAGTTTAAACAGGGCCTGCAGGACGTGGTCAGCGAAGCCGACCGCCGCGTCGAAGCGCTGATCCGCCGCATGATCAATCGCCGGTTTCCCCAGGACGGTTTTCTCGGCGAGGAAAGCGGCGGCACCGACGATAACGCCTCCTGCGTATGGGTCGTCGATCCGATCGACGGCACCGCCTGCTTCCTGAACGGGCTGCATACCTGGTGTATCGCGATAAGCGTGGTGATCGACGGTGAGCCGACGATCGGCGTGGTCTACGATCCCAACCACCGCGAGATGTTCCGCGCCTGTCGCGGCCAAGGCGCTTTCCTGAACGGGGAACCGATCGCCGTGCATGCCGGGCGCAGCGTCGCGGATGGCGTGATGGGCGTCGGGATTTCACCGCGCGCTTCGGCGGCGGAATTCAGCGGCTTTCTCTGTCGCCTGCTGCAGACGGGAGGGATGTTTGTGCGCAGCGGCTCCGGCGCGTTGATGACCGCCCAGGTGGCCGCCGGACGGCTGCTGGGCTATTACGAACCGCACATGAACGCCTGGGACAGCCTGCCTGGGCTGGTGCTGACGCGCGAAGCCGGCGGCGTGACGAATGACTTTATGCACCACAACGGGCTGCGACGCGGCAACCCGCTGCTGCTGGCCAACGCGGCGCTCTATCCGCAGTTGGCCGAGCTGATTCAGACGCCGGGCTTGATCGGCTCGACGTGCCCTATCGCGCGTGAGATGGCCGGATAAAGCGCGCGCAGCCGCCGCTCGACCCGATCGACCGCATCGTGCGCGGCGGCGATGGTTACCGCCGGCGACACCCGGCAGTGGAAGTTGACGATGATGCCGCCGTCGGTTCTGCGCGCCCGGATGTTGTGCACGTCTTGCACCTTATCCCCCTGCTCCAGCGCCGACTGCAAAATCAGCCGGATATCGGCCAGCTCGGCGGCGGAAACATCCTCGCTGGCCAGCCAGTGCGGCGTCTGCGGCTCCAGATGGGTCTCTATCTCGGTGTCCTCGCCGATCGCCTGACGTAGGATCCCTTCTATCTCCGTGGCGATATCATGCGCCTGCGCCACGCTGGCGTTGGCCGGCACCGCCAGATCCATGCCGATCGCCATGCGCGTCGGCAACTGCTGCAAGGTGACGTTCTGCACCTGCGCGCCGTGATTGGCGGCGATCGCCCGAATGCGCGTCGCCATGTCTTCGTCGCTGCGGGTCTGCGGCACCGCGATGACGGTAAACTCCGCCTTGGCATACTGCTCCCGCAGTCGTTCGACGATTTCTCGCTTGAGCGCATCGATGCGCTCCAGCGGCAAGGTGCGGCACACCGCCACCGTGATCTCGACAAACAGTACGGCGCCGGCGTTGCGAATACGCACGCTGTCGCAGGCCAGCACCGCCGGGAAGCTGTCCAGCGTGGCGCGAATCGCCTCGGTGGCTCCGGCCGGCGCGGCATCCATCAGCGAGTCGAAGGAGCGTTTACCCAGTTTGATTGCCGCGACAAAGATAAAACCGGCGACGATCAGCGCGGCGATGGCGTCCGCACGGCCAAAGCCCAGCAGCACAAACACCATGCCCAGCAGCACCACGCCGGACGAAAGCATGTCGGAGAAGAAATGCAGCGCATCCGCCTCCAGCGCCGCGCTGTCGGTCGCCCTGGCGACGCGGTTGAGCGCCCGCACGCGGAAAAAATCGACGCAGATGGAAATCAGCAGCACCGCGATCACCACCGGCGCCGCGACGATCTCATGCGGCTGCCCAAGCAGGCTGCTGCCCGCCTCGTAGACGATCCAACCGGCGGCACCGAGCAACAGCAACACCTCGAACAGCGCCGCCAGGTTTTCCACCTTGCCGTGGCCGAAGTGGTGATCGTCATCGGCGGGTTTATCGCTGATGCGCACCGCCAGCCAGGTGATGCTGGTGGCGATAAAATCGGTGAAAGAGTGGATCCCTTCGGATATCAGGCCAATACTGCCGGTAAAAATGCCGGCGACGAATTTGCCCGTGGCCAGCAACCCGCTGGCGATCATCGAGTTTCTGGCCACGGCCTGTTTTTCATTTTGCATGATGCAGCTCACATTCGGACGGTGATTTATTTTTTTACTTTAGAGGATAATTGCCAGACAAAGGCGATCAGCAGCATACTGCCAGAGAAAGTCAGCATGAGGCTAGTAAGAAAATTGGATTTTCCGGTGGAATAAAAATAAATCTCATTCACCCCCACCGAAATCATTAAAATGGCGTAGAGCAATCCCAGAATAAGAATCGTCATTATTATCAACTCCCGTTTTAGGCTGCGCGTTCAGCGCGCCGCTAAATCCTCCCCATAATAAATAGCGATCACGGGGAGGATGCATCTAGGCGGATCTTTAGCGTTCATTAATCATCCCATTTGGTGCTCATATAGGCCGCCAACAGGCCCAGCGAGCTGATCATTGCCAGGAATCCCATAAAAATAGTCATGTTTCCCATTATTTTGTCCTCAGGTTAAATGTTATCGATAAAATCCCCTTGCGTTAAATATCGGGGTTGGTCGGCGTCCATGGTTTTTAACGTCCTCCTCAGGTTTGTCACATTTCCGCCCTTTACGGGCGGAGCGGTTTAAATACCCAAAACGTGTTGGGCGATTTTGAAATAAATAATCAGGCCGGTGCCATCGATAAAGGTGGCGATAAACGGCGCCGACACCACGGCAGGATCGATGCCGAGACGTTTCAGCAGCATCGGGATGATCGACGAAACAATGGCGCTCCACACGGTGATCGCCACCAGCGACAGGCTGACCACCAGCGTCACCTCCATGCCGACGCCCATGATCCAGGCGCGCACCCAGGCCGCCAGACCGATGGTGACGGCGATCAGCAGCGAGGTCGTGACCTCCTTGCGGATCACCGCGCCCAGGTTGCGCAGGCTGACCTCGCCCAGCGCCATGGCGCGCACCAGCGTCGAGGTGATCTGGGTGCCGCTGTTGCCGCCGGTGCCGATCAGCAACGGGATGAAGAACGCCAGCGCAATCGCCGCTTCGAGCTGATCTTCAAACGCTTTCAGCACGTTGCCGGTGTAGGCTTCAGCGACGAACAACATCAGCAGCCACACCGAGCGTTTGCGCCACAGCGCCCACGGGCTGGTCTCCAGATAAGGCTTGTCCAGCGGCAGGCTCGCGCCCTGGCGTTGTGCATCCTCGGTGTTTTCATCCTCGACCAGCCGGGCGATCTCACGCTCGCCCAGCACGCCGACCAGCGTGTTATTGGCCACCACCGGCACCACGTCCAGCCCCCCTTTGCCCAGCAGATGCGCCACGTCGTTACGGTCATCGTCGGGTGAAACCTGGAAATAGCTGTAATCCATCATTACACCGACGGCTTTATCCTGTTCTTCGCACTGCAACAGTTTTTTCACCGACAGTGTGCCGCGCAGATGATAATCGTCCGCGGTAATAAATACCCGGCTGGGAATTTCGTCCGTTTTGAGCTGTGAAAGTAAATATTCCCGGGCATGATTGACCGTCATCGTTGCGGGAACGGTAATAAAATCGGCGTTCATATAACCGGCGACCGAAGTCTCGTCGAGAGTTTCAGTCGCGTTCAGCGCCGGAGAAGAAGAGTATTGATGTGACTTGATCATTTTGTCAGTCCCTATTTCTGTTGTGAACTTCAACAGCGAATCGCATAGGGGCGTAACCACAGAGGGAGTGCAGACTGCCTATCTCCGCGTCCAGGTTTTAGCACTATACAACGTATCCGAGTTGTTGCTCGGAAGTTACTTTGGGCTGAACCTTAATCCGATAAAGCCTGTCTTAACCTTGGGCATCTCTCGATGTCGTCAGATCAGTAACCTGTGTTTGTATAGGAGCCTCGCCAAACGAGATACTGCATATAAACTACCGGCGCAGTATAGGCGTTGTTTTATCCGGCGGAAAGAAAAGATTGCCCGTCGTTTATGGAGTATTTAGGATAATGTTAATTAAACGGCCATTTATAAAAACGGCTGATATAAATCAGCCGTTTTTTATTTTTCAGTGTTCGAGAATGTAGACGTTTTTATCGTATAAGGCGCCCTGACGAGTAAAGTCGATCCCCTTCACGTAAGGTTTGATGAGCGTGGCGTTGGCTTCGTAGTACACCGGCGCGACCGGCGTATCGACGGCCAGCACCGCCTCGGCCTGCTGGAAATATTGCTGCACCTGCTGCGGTGTCGGCGCCGCCGTCGCCTGATGCAGAATGCGATCGTACGCCGGATTGCGGTATTTGGGGCTGTTCTCGCTGCTGTCGGAACGGAACACGTTCAGGAAAGTAGACGGATCGTTGTAATCCGCCAGCCAGCGGGTAAAGGCCACGCCGTACTGCCCGCGGTTGATATTGTCCAGCGTGACTTTGCGCTCCTGGCTTTGCAAGGTGGCCTCTGCGCCGAGGTTCTTTTTCCACATGGCGGCGGCGGCGATGACGATCTTCTTAATGGTGGCGTCATTGCTGTACAGCACGGTAAAGCGCAGCGGATGCTCGGCGTTGAAACCGGCCTGCGCCAGCAGTTGCTTCGCCTGGGCGTGGCGTTGTTCCGGCGTCAAACCGGCCGCGGCGCCGGGCTGCAGGCTATAGCCGCCCGCCCCGGTTGGGGTAAAGGTCCAGGCCGGCTGCTGGCCGTATCCCAACACTTTGCCGGCGATAATCTCTTTGTCCAGCGCCAGGTTCAGCGCCTGGCGCACCCGCACGTCGTTAAACGGCGCCTGGCGGTTGTTGAAGGCGAAATAGCTGGTGGAGAGCAGCGGATAGGTCACCAGCTGTTGCTCGCCGAGCGTTTTTTTCAGCTGCTGATACAGCTCCGGCGGCGTGGTATACCCCAATTCAACCTCACCGGCGCGAAAACGCGCCACTTCAGGGAAGCCCTGGATCGGCAAGAAGATGACCTTGTTGAGCACGGTATTGGCGTTATCCCAATACTGCGGGTTACGTTCCACCACCACCTTTTCGTTCACCACCCACTGGCTGAGGCGGAACGCCCCGTTGCCGACAAAGTGCGCCGGCTGCGTCCAGTTTTTGCCGTACTGCTCCACCACCTTGCGGTTAACCGGCAAAACCGGGAAATGCACCAGTTGCTTGAGCAGATAGGAATTAGGCTCCGACAGCGTCACCTGCAGAGTGTGCGCATCCAGCGCCTTGACGCCCAGCTCGCTCGGCGGTTTGCTGCCGGCGTTGATCGCCGCCGCATTCAGCACGTAGGCCGAAGCCAGATAGCTGCCGTACGGCGAGGCGGTTTTCGGATCGGTGAGGCGCCGCCAGCTGTATACAAAATCGTCGGCGGTCACCGGATCGCCGTTCGACCATTTGGCCTGCGGCCGCAGATGGAAAGTCCAGACGTTGCCCTGATGCTCCCACGTCTGCGCCAGTGCCGGGATCACTTCACCGTCTTTTCCGACGCGCAGCAAGCCTTCGAACAGATCGTTGAAGATGTAGAACTCCACATTGCTTTCGGCCAGGTTTGGATCCAGCGTCGCCGGTTCATACCCGTTGGCGCGCACCAGTTCTTGCACCGCCGCCAGTTTAACGCCTGCCGGCACCTCTGCGGCATGGGCAGCCGTAGCGTTAAAAGCCAGGAGGATTAAACCAGCCAGTTTCTTGCCATAAAATGAATATTTCACGTCGATATCCCTGATTAGTGTTTTATCGCGTTTAATATGCAATGAGGCAGTGGAATAAATTAAATCATTAATCGCTATGAGTCATAACCAAAAGCGGTGTTGAATTTCTTTCATTATCAAAGAAGTACTGGCGACAGAACGATGAAAAACACGAGGATAAACGCGGAGACCGGCATTGCCGTCAGGAACGCCGTGAACCGGCGGTGACATAAATTCAGGCAATCAATACAAGATTATTCCAGCCGAAGCTTAACTTATCCTTAGGGCAATTCATTTTGTGAGCGATCGTCAAAAATAATTTAATACGAATCGTTTTCACTATCATTATTGATGTTCTTGGCTAAAATCGGCCTGCTTGCGCTCGCCAGGCGATATTCGTTTTCTTCATTCGAACGCTAAAAAGGATAACTGCATGAAGCTGCGTATTTCATCTCTCGGCCCCGTCGCCCTGCTCGCCTCCTCGATGATGCTGGCCTTTGGCGCTCAGGCGGCCTCCGCCGACCAGGGCATCGTTATTTATAACGCCCAGCATGAGAATCTGGTGAAATCCTGGGTCGACGGATTTACCAAAGACACCGGCATCAAGGTGACGCTGCGCAACGGCGGCGACAGCGAACTGGGCAACCAACTGGTACAGGAAGGCAGCGCTTCACCTGCCGACGTGTTTCTGACGGAAAACTCCCCGGCGATGGTGTTGGTGGATAACGCCAAGCTGTTCGCCCCGCTGGACGCCGCCACGCTGGCCCAGGTGGAACCACAATATCGCCCAAGCCACGGCCGCTGGATCGGCATCGCCGCCCGCTCTACCGTGTTTGTTTATAACCCGGCCAAACTGAGCGACGCGCAGCTGCCGAAGTCACTGCTGGATCTGGCCAAGCCGGAATGGAAAGGCCGCTGGGCCGCTTCGCCGTCGGGCGCCGATTTCCAGGCGATCGTCAGCGCGCTGCTGGAGCTGAAAGGCGAGAAAGCCACGCTGGACTGGCTGAAAGCGATGAAAACCAACTTTACCGCCTATAAAGGCAACAGCACGGTGATGAAAGCGGTCAATGCCGGCCAGATCGACAGCGGCGTGATCTATCACTACTACCCGTTCGTGGACGGCGCGAAAACCGGCGAGAACAGCAACAACATCAAGCTGTATTACTTCAAACATCAGGATCCGGGCGCCTTCGTCAGCATCTCCGGCGGCGGCGTGCTGGCTTCCAGCAAGCATCAGCAGCAGGCGCAGGCGTTCATCAAGTGGATCACCGGCAAACAGGGCCAGGAGATCTTGCGCACCAACAACGCCTTCGAATACGCCGTCGGCGTCGGCGCGGCCTCCAACCCGAAACTGGTGCCGCTGAAAGATCTGGACGCGCCGAAGGTAGACGCCGCGCAGTTGAACAGTAAGAAAGTTGTCGAACTGATGACCGAGGCGGGCCTGCTGTAAGGCCCGCCGGCAAACCGAGAGTTTTTGATCGTTATGTCAAACCTGAGTACCCACGCCGCGCAGACCGCGCGGCGTTATTCTGTTGTCCCCCGTCACCCGCGGCCAGGGGCGATCGTGGTGGTCAGCGCCGTGTTGCTGTCGTTGCTGGCGCTGCTGCCGTTGGGATTCGTTATCGGCGTGGCGGTTGAAACCGGCTGGCAAACGGTCAAAGCACTGGTTTTCCGCCCGCGTGTGGCGGAGCTGCTGTTGAATACCCTGCTGTTGGTGGTGCTGACGCTGCCGATCTGCGCCGTGCTGGGCGTGGCCCTGGCCTGGTTGACCGAACGCACCACGCTGCCGGGCCGCCGTCTCTGGGCGGTATTGGCGACCGCGCCGCTGGCGGTGCCGGCCTTCGTGCAAAGCTATGCCTGGATCAGCCTGGTGCCGTCGATGCACGGCCTGGGCGCCGGCGTTTTCATCTCGGTGCTCGCTTACTTTCCGTTTATCTACCTGCCTGCCGCCGCCGTGCTGCGCCGCCTGGATCCCGGTATCGAGGACGTCGCCACCTCACTCGGCTCCCGGCCGCCGGCGGTGTTTTTCCGCGTGGTGCTGCCGCAGCTGAAACTGGCGGTCTGGGGCGGCTCGCTGCTGATCGCGTTGCACTTGCTGGCGGAGTATGGCCTGTACGCCATGATCCGTTTCGATACCTTCACCACCGCGATCTTCGATCAGTTCCAGTCGACCTTCAACGGCCCGGCGGCCAACATGCTGGCCGGCGTGTTGGTGCTGTGCTGCCTGGGGCTGCTGTTGCTTGAGGCGATAAGCCGTGGCCGCGCACGCTATGCCCGCGTCGGTTCCGGCAGCGCCCGCAGCCAAACGCCGCGCCGCCTTTCGCCGCCGCTCGCCGCGCTGGCGCTGCTGCTGCCGATCGCGCTGACTGCGCTGGCGTTGGGCGTGCCTTTCATTACCCTGGCCCGCTGGCTGTGGCTGGGCGGCCTCGACGTATGGCGCAACGCCGATCTGTGGCCCGCGCTGTGGCAAACGCTGTCGCTGTCCGCCGCCGGCGCGCTGCTGATCACCCTGTGCGCCATTCCGATGGCCTGGCTGTCGGTACGCTATCCGGCCCGGCTGTATCGGGTGCTGGAAGGCTGCAACTACGTGACCAGCTCGCTGCCCGGCATCGTGGTGGCGCTGGCGCTGGTGACCATCACCATTCACAGCTTCCGGCCGATTTACCAGACCGAAATCACCCTGCTGCTGGCGTATCTGCTGATGTTTATGCCGCGGGCGCTGATCAATCTGCGCGCCGGTATCGCACAGGCGCCGGTGGAATTGGAAAACGTGGCGCGCAGCCTGGGCAAATCGCCGGCGCAGGCGTTGTGGAGCACCACGCTGCGGCTGGCGGCGCCGGGCGCCGCTGCGGGCGCGGCGCTGGTATTCCTGGCGATCGCCAATGAACTGACCGCCACGCTGCTGCTGGCGCCGAACGGCACCCGCACGCTGGCCACCGGCTTCTGGGCGCTGACCAGCGAGATAGACTACGTCGCCGCCGCACCTTATGCGCTGATTATGGTGGCGCTGTCATTGCCGCTCACCTGGCTTCTTTATTCTCAATCTAAACGCACGGCGGGACTATGAGCACGCTCGAACTGCACGGTATCGGAAAATCTTACAACGCCATCAGAGTGCTGGAACACATTGACCTGCAGGTTACCGCCGGCAGCCGCACGGCGATCGTCGGCCCTTCCGGCTCCGGCAAAACCACTCTGCTGCGCATCATCGCCGGCTTTGAAATCCCCGACGGCGGCCAGATCCTGCTGCAGGGACAAGCCATGGGCAACGGCGGCGGCTGGGTGCCTGCGCATCTGCGCGGCATCGGTTTCGTTCCGCAGGATGGCGCGCTGTTCCCGCACTTTACCGTCGCCGGCAACATCGGTTTTGGCCTCAAAGGCGGCAAGCGCGAGAAACAGCGGCGCATCGAGGCGTTAATGGAGATGGTGGCGCTGGATCGCCGTCTGGCGGCCCTGTGGCCGCATGAACTGTCCGGCGGGCAGCAGCAGCGGGTCGCGCTGGCGCGCGCTCTGTCGCAGCAACCCCGGCTGATGCTGCTGGACGAGCCGTTCTCGGCGCTGGATACCGGCCTGCGCGCCGCCACCCGAAAAGCGGTGGCCGAACTGCTGACGGAGGCCAAAGTAGCGTCGATCCTGGTCACCCACGATCAGAGCGAGGCGCTGTCGTTCGCCGATCAGGTGGCGGTGATGCGCAATGGCCGGCTGGCGCAGGTGGGCGCGCCGCAGGATCTTTATCTGCGCCCGGTCGATGAACCGACCGCCAGCTTCCTTGGCGAAACGCTGGTGTTGACCGCCGAACTGGCGCACGGCTGGGCCGACTGCGCACTGGGGCGCATCGCCGTCGACGATCGCCAACGCAGCGGCCCGGCGCGCATCATGTTGCGCCCGGAGCAGATTCAAATCGGTTTGTCCGATCCGGCGCAGCGCGGCCAGGCGGTGATCACCAGCATCGATTTCGCCGGCTTCGTCTCCACCCTCAATCTGCAAATGGCCGCCGACGGCGCGCAGCTCGAGATCAAAACCGTCAGCCGCGAAGGCCTGCGGCCCGGGGCGCAGGTCAGTCTCAACGTGATGGGGCAAGCGCATATTTTCACCGGCTGAGAGTGTGGGGAGCGACCCTTGACGTTCCCCTCGCCACCGCGCATTATCAATGGCATGAATCGCATCGCGCACGCCCTCACCACCACCACCGCAACCGCCACGCAATGGCGGGCTGCACGGGTGCGCAACAGCTAACGACGTATCCCCAAGCCCCGCCAGCCATGGCCGGGGTTTTTTATTTCTCCGTGCCCGCCGGCAATTTCATTACGGAGAAGACCTATGCCAACTATCCCCGCACCGCGCAGCGCCCTGCTGGTTATCGACATGCAAGTCGGCCTGTTCGCCTCGCCGGACGATCCGCCGTTCGCCGCCGAAACCCTTCTGGCGAAGACCCATGCGTTGATACGCGCCGCACGCGTGGCGAATGCGCTCGTGGTGTTTATTCGCCACACCGGCCCGGCAGGTTCACCTATCGCCGTAAACAGTCCGCTGTGGCAAGTTCACCCCGATCTCGACACCGATGCGCAAGCCGACTGGTTCATCGATAAAACCCATCCCAGCTGTTTTTACCGGACTGGCCTGGCGGAGCGGCTTAAGCAAGCCGGCATCGGTCGGTTGGTGATTTCGGGAATGAAAACGCAATACTGCGTAGACACCGCGTGTCGGCGCGGCGCGGAGTTGGGATTTGACCTGGTGTTGGCCGCCGATGCCCATAGTTGTTCGGACACGGCGGCGCTCAGCGCCGACGCCATTATCCGTCACCATAACCAGACCCTGTCGGGGCCGTTCGTGACGCTGGCGCTGGCGGAAGAGGTGAAATTCTAAAACACGCGCGACTTGGCTGTCAGGCCGGGCCAACGCCCGGCCTCCTCAGCGGCAAATCTTGTCGCGGCGCGGCTTTTTCGGCGCCAGCAGATAATCCACCACGCTTTCGTCAACGCAGCTGTCGATACCGTTCAGCGCCAGCGTATGCCCGTCGCGTTCGCGGGTGATCAGCGGGCTTTTAAAGGCGGCGGCCATCGCTTGGGCATTGCGGTACGGCGTGGTCGGATCGTAGCGCTGCGCGACGAACAGCAGCGGCGGCAGCGCGGCGGACGCCACCGGGGTGTGCGGCCGATCTTTGCCGCGGTACGGCCACAGATCGCACATTTCCAGCGGATACTCGTGCAACGGCAGGTAGTGAGCGTACAAAGCGGCGGTATTGATCTCCTGCCGCTGCCTGCGCAACTGCTGCGGATCGGCCGTCGGGTTGGCGACGTCGGCGCAGGTGATGACGTTCAGGGCGTCATCGGCGTCCGGCGAATAGCTTTCGTCAATCAGATCGGAAACCTGCTGCCCGGCGATGCCGGCATCGAGTTGACGCAGCACGGTCGCCAGCTCATGCCAGCGCTCCGGCCACAGCAGCAGCGAACGCGTGACCGTCAGCACGTCGTCGGCGGAGATTTCATAGCCCGCGGCGGTAACGAACGGTTGATCGTGCAGCTTGCGCAGTAAGGCATGATAGCGCTGCAGCGCCTGATTAGCGCCGCCGCCCAGCTGGCAGCTGTCGGTTTTGCCGCAGTAGGCGGCGAAGCGCAGGAAGCTTTGCTGGAAGCCCCGCTCCTGGTTCATGCGCTGGGTGAAATCGTCCTCCGCCAGATCCACCACCCCGTCCAGCACCAGCGCGCGCGTTTTCTTCGGAAAACGTTCGGCATACAGCGCCGCCACCTTGGTGCCGTAAGAGTATGCCACCGCCGTCAGCCCCGGTTCACCCAGCGCATGGCGGATCGCGTTCAGATCGTTGACCGCCTCGTCGGTGCCGATGTGTTGCAGCACGTCCGCGCCGGTCTGTTTGATGCAGGCGGCAATCAGGGCGCGCGTCTGATTCTCCGCACCGGCCACGTCGTTGTCGTCCGGTTCAGGGAGTTCGTCACCTTCGGCCACCTGACAGGAGATTTTCGGCGTCGATTGGCCGACGCCGCGCGGATCGTAACCGATGATGTCGTAGGATTTACGCAATCTGGCGACGTGGGCGTCGTTGCCTAAATAGGGGTTGATGCCCGGCAGGCCCGGGCCGCCGCTGATCGTCACCACGCTGCCCTTTTTCGGCCCGGTGGCGGGCAGCAGGGTCAGCGCCAGGCGCACGGTCTGTTCACCCGCCGGCACCGTCTGGGCGGGCGGCGTGGCGTACGCCAGCGGCACCTCGAGATAGCCGCAGCGCAGCCCCGGCGGCGGCGCCTCATCGAACCAGCGCTGAAAGCCGCTGTTGAGACAAGATTGCCAACGAATGCCGTTCCCGGCCGCCGCCCCGTGGAGCGCAGGCTTGGCCTGAGCGGGCAACGCGGCGGCGGTCGCGGCGAGCAGCGCCAGAATACGCAGTACTGACATGGGGAGTCCTTTCAACTCAACGAATCGGTCAAAGGGTAAAGATTCTCGGTTAAACCGCTAGCCAATAGAACATAAAAAAACGCGCGGGTGAAGCCGACGCCGCGCGTATGGAAAGACTTTTCTTTGCTCAGATTGATCTTATAACGCACAGAATGCTGCAAAAAATGCCATTCACCTGCTAGGCTTAGGGTTCGTTAACCCACAAGGAACAGGAGAGCAGCATGTTTGGAAAAGCGGAAGACAAAGCCAATGAAGCCGCAGGCGCGGTACAAGAAGCGTTCGGCAAAGCCGTTGATTCTCCGGAGCATCAGGTGCGCGGCGCGGCGCGCAAATACGCCTCCCAGGCCAGCTATGCCGCCCGAGACGCGGCGGATAGCGTAAGAACCCAGGTGGAAGCCAACCCGCTGGCCGGCGTAGCCGTTGCGGCGGCGGTCGGCATCGTTTTCGGCTTCTTGCTGGGACGCAAATAAGCGGCGAACGCGCCGCTCGACAACAGGCCCGTTACGGGCCTTTTTTTCGCCCTTTCTTCGCCTGCGTGCAAACTTTCATCTATCACAGCCATCGCTTAAAAAAACCAACGCCTTCAACTACGATTAGTTTGTGACCAGAGCGAGGCTCTGCGATCCGGCGGATAACCCTATGAGGATTATCACCATTATCCATGCTGTTTAAGCCGCTCTCCTTCACGCGGCTAAGAAAGGTTGATTATGGCTCGCACCACCCCTATCGAACGTTACCGCAATATCGGCATCTCCGCGCATATCGATGCCGGCAAGACCACCACCACCGAGCGGATTCTGTTTTACACCGGGGTCAGCCACAAGCTGGGTGAAGTGCATGACGGCGCGGCGACCATGGACTGGATGGCGCAGGAACAGGAGCGCGGCATCACCATCACCTCGGCGGCCACCACCTGCTTCTGGAACGGCATGCAGCATAATTATCCGCAGCACCGCATCAATATCATCGACACCCCCGGGCACGTCGATTTCACCATTGAAGTGGAGCGCTCGATGCGCGTGCTGGACGGCGCCGTGATGGTCTATGACTCGGTGGGCGGCGTGCAGCCGCAGTCGGAAACCGTCTGGCGGCAGGCCAACAAGTACAAGGTGCCGCGGCTGGCGTTCGTCAACAAGATGGACCGCATCGGCGCGGACTTTTTCCGCGTACGCAAAATGATGATCGAGCGCCTCAAAGCCAATCCGGTGCCGATCGTTATTCCTATCGGCGCCGAAGACCACTTCAGCGGCGTGGTGGATCTGGTGCGGATGAAAGCCATTCTGTGGGACGAAGCCTCGCAGGGCATGAACTTCAGCTTCGAAGAGATCCCGGCAGAGCTGCGCGACTCGGCGCAGGAGTGGCGTGAAAATATGATTGAGGCCGCCGCCGAAGCCTCGGAAGAACTGATGGAGAAATACCTTAACCAGGTGCCGCTGAGCGAAGAGGAGATCGTTCACGGGCTGCGGGTGCGCACCGTCGCCGGCGAAATTCAGCCGATGCTGTGCGGGTCGGCGTTCCGCAACAAGGGGGTGCAGCGCATGCTGGACGCGGTGATCGAGCTGATGCCCTCGCCGCTCGACGTGCCGCCGATGGAAGGCCACGGCGAACACGATGAAATCATCACCCGCAAAGCCGACGATAATGAAAAATTCTCGGCGCTGGCGTTCAAGCTGATGACCGATCCGTTCGTCGGCCAACTCACCTTCGTGCGCGTCTACTCCGGGGTGCTGGCCAAAGGCAGCAGCGTTTACAACCCGATCAAGGGCAAAAAGGAACGCATCGGCCGCATCGTGCAAATGCATGCCAACGATCGTAAGGACATCGACGAGTTGCACGCCGGCGACATCGCCGCCTGCGTCGGCCTGAAGGACGTCACCACCGGCGATACGCTGTGCGACCCTGGCGCCATCATTACGCTGGAGCGCATGACCTTCCCCGAACCGGTGATCGCCCAGGCGATCGAGCCGAAAACCAAGGGCGATCAGGAGAAAATGGGCATCGCGCTGCAGCGCCTCTCTTCGGAAGATCCGTCGTTCCGCGTGCGCACCGATGAAGAATCCGGCCAAACCATCATCTACGGCATGGGCGAGCTGCATCTGGAGATCATCGTCGATCGCATGCGCCGCGAGTTCGGGGTGGAGACCACCACCGGCAAGCCGCAGGTGTCGTACCGCGAAACCATCCGCAAACGGGTGGCCGACGTGGAAGGCAAGTTCGTGCGCCAGTCCGGCGGTAAAGGGCAATACGGCCACGTGGTGCTGACCGTCGAGCCGAACGAACCCGGCAAAGGCTTCGAGTTCTTCGATGAAATCAAGGGCGGCGTCATTCCCGGCGAGTTTATTCCGGCGGTGAAAAAAGGCGTGGCCGAGGCGCTGAACAACGGCGTGCTGGCCGGTTATCAGGTGGTGGACGTCAAAGTGCACCTGACCTTCGGTTCTTACCATGACGTCGACTCGTCGGAACAGGCGTTCCGCATGGCGGCGATCTTCGGCTTCAAGGACGCCTGCCGTCTGGCGGATCCGGTGATCCTTGAGCCGATCATGTCGGTGGAAGTGGAAACGCCGGAGGATTACGCCGGCAACGTGATGGGCGACCTCTCCTCACGCCGCGGTCTGGTGCAGGGCATGGAAGAGATCCCGGGCGGCGGCGGCAAGGAGATTCGCGCCAAGGTGCCGCTGTCCGAGATGTTCGGTTACTCGACCACCCTGCGTTCGATGTCGCAGGGCCGCGCCACCTACACCATGGAATTCAGTCACTACGCCGAAGCGCCGCGCAACGTGGCCGAAGAGATCATTCACCACAGCAAGCGTTAACCCTCACGCCCGCCGCCACGGCGGGCGTCATCTCGGTTTGTCTTCCAGCGCCACCACCACCGGCTGCGGCTTGATGCGCATGGCGTACACCACGCCGACGATCAGGCAAACGATGCCGGCCAGCGTCAGCAGCGGCGGCCAGGCCTGGCGCAGCAGAAAGGTATAGGCCAACCCCGCCAGAATTTCGAACACGATGAGCGGCCCCACCAACACCGTCGGCAGCCGCTGGCTGGCTTCGTTCCAGCACAGCGCCCCCAGCCAGGAGCAGAACACGCCAATAACCAGCATCAGCGGGATAAACACCTCAGGGCGCGGGCCGAACGGCAAGGCGAACGCCGGTTCGCTCAGCGCCAATTGGCCGCAGACCGCCAGATAGCCCAGCAGCGCCAGCGGCAGCGTCACCAGCCCTTGTGCCGTGGCCCAGGTGGCCGGCCGCTGCGTCGGATTCTCCCGCAGCCAGCGTGAATTGCGCAGCGGGAACCAGGTCCAGCACGCCACCGCCAACACGGCCAGCCCAAGACCGCTGAGATAGCGCCAGCCGTCGATCGGCACCGCATTGCCGCGCAGCTCGGCGACGTTCACGCACGCTAACCCGCAGACGATCAGCAGCAGCGCCGGCGCCAGCTGGCCCCAGGCCAGGCGCCCGTCATGCCGGCCGTAAAACAGATTGGCGCAAATGGCGATCACCACCGGCAAGGTGCCGATGATCATGGTCGACACCGGTGCGCCGGTGCGCTGAATGGCGCTGGCCAGGCACAGGTAGTACAGCAGATTGCCGATGGCCGTCAGCTTGAGTGCTTCCAGCCAATCCTGACGCCGCAGCTTGCGCAGACGGCGACGATCAAACCACGCCAGCGGCAAGGTAATCAGCCCAAAGGCCAGATAGCGCCCGGTGGACTGCAGCGCGGCGGGATAGTCCGGCACCAGCAGCGGGCCGACGAAAATCAGTCCCCACATCAGCCCGGCGGCCAGGGCAAAAACAACGCCAATGAACATAACGACTCCGACAAACGGCCGGCGCGGCCAACCCGCCCGACAAGACAGCGGCAGAGTAGCGAAAACGCGGGGAGGAATTATTGTAGCAGGTTGCTGTTTTAGCCCAATTTCACCTGTTTCTGGAAACGCACTGGCGTGACACCGTAACGATTGGCGAAGGCGCGCGTCAGGTGCGCCTGATCGGTCAACCCCGCCGCCGCCGCCACCTGTGCGGCGGGCATGCCGCGCTCCAGCATACGTTTGGCCTGCGACAGCCGGATCGCCATCAGCATCTGCTGCGGCGAGACGTGGTATTCGGCCTTGAACTTGCGCAGAAAATGGTACGGGCTGAGCGACACCAGCTCGGCCAGTTGGTTAAGGGTCACGGCCTCGGCGAAGTTATCGCGCAGATAGCTTTTCACCACCTCGAAACGGTGCGCCGCCTCGGCTTTTTCCCGCTGCCCGGTGCGGATGTGCGGGTGCAACAGCTCGACGGCCTCCAGCAGCAGGCCATCGAGCGTAAGCGGATCGTCGGTTTGCCACAGCGCGGCGAGAATGGCGGACAGGCGCTGCGCCGCCCGCGGATCGTGGCGCACCGCCTCGGTAAACCACTGGCTCCGATCGCCGGACAGCTGCTCCAGCGCCTCGGGCGCCAGATAGAGCATGCGGTAACACCAACCGCCCGGCGTTTCGGCTTCGCCGGTATGCAGCTCGTCAGGATTCATCAGCACCAGCGCGCCCGGCGCCGCCAGGTGCTGCGCCCCGCGATAGCGAAAACGCTCCGCCCCGGCATCCACGGTGCCGATGGCGAAGGCGTCATGGGTATGCGGCTCGAAGGCATAGCGTTCGATATGCGCCTGATAGAGTTCGACGCCGGGCAGATGCGACAAATGCCGGAACTGCGCGCAATCCTTTTCGAACGGAAACTGTTGTGGTACCCCTTGCACCCGACCTCCTCATCCGTGCTGACAATCTGCTCAGCATAGCCAAAACATCGCCGATTGAGTAGCCGCTCTGGTCCTTTCGTGCCCCTCGCCTGGACGATCGCCGCCATTCGGCGTAGGGTTAAGGTCCCTGTCCCATTCAGGCGCGCCGCATCGCGAAACTCAGCGGCCCCTGACCACTCCGCAAACAAGAGGCAACAATGTATCCGGATACTCAACTGTATATCGATGGACAATGGCGCAATGCGCTGGCCGGGAAAACCCTGCCTGTCACCAACCCCGCCAGCGACGAGGTAATCGGTCAGGTGGCGCACGCCGTCACAGAGGATCTCGATCTGGCGTTGGCCGCCACCGCGCGCGGGTTTAACGTCTGGCGCGACACCGCCGCGCACCAGCGCGCCAACCTGATGCGCAAAGCCGCTGCGCTGCTGCGCGAACGCGCCGACGCCATCGCCGCCATCATGACGCAGGAACAGGGTAAGCCGGTGGCGCAGGCCAAAATCGAGATTCTCAACGCCGCCGACGTTATCGACTGGTTCGCCGGCGAAGCCACCCGTACCTACGGGCAGATTATTCCGTCCCGCGCTCGCGACGTGCACCAGCAAACCCTGAAACTGCCGGTCGGCCCGGTAGCCGCCTTCACGCCGTGGAACTTCCCGATTAACCAGATCGTGCGCAAGCTGTCCGCCGCGCTGGCGGCGGGCTGTTCCATCATCGTCAAAGGCCCGGAAGAAACCCCGGCCTCCCCGGCAGAGCTGATCAAAGCCTTCGCCGACGCCGGTATCCCAGCCGGGGTGATCGCGCTGGTGTACGGCACCCCGGCGGAAATCTCGGAATACCTGATCCCGCATCCGACCATTCGCAAGATCTCCTTCACCGGCTCCACCCGCGTGGGCAAACATCTGGCGGCGCTGGCCGGCCAGCATATGAAAAAGGCCACCATGGAGCTGGGTGGCCACGCGCCGGTGCTGATCTTTGACGACGCCGATCTCGACGCGGCAGCCAAAGAGCTGGCGCAGTCGAAGTTCCGCAACGCCGGCCAGGTCTGTATCGCCCCGACCCGCTTCCTGATCCAGCAAGGCGTTTATGAAGCCTTCGTGGAGAAATTCACCGCCGCCGTGCGTGAGCTCAAGCTCGGCAACGGGCTGGAAGACGGCGTGACGATGGGGCCGATGGTGCTGAGCCGCAGCGTCGACAATATCGAAGCGCTGGTGCAGGACGCCATCGCCCACGGGGCGAAGGCCAGCACCGGCGGCAAACGCGTGGCGGGCAAAGGCAACTTCTTCGAGCCGACGGTGCTGCGCGACGTGCCGCTGAGCGCACGCGCCATGTCGGAAGAGCCGTTTGGCCCGGTCGCCCTGCTGCGCCCGTTCGCCACCTACGACGAGGCGATCGCCGAAGCCAACCGCCTGCCGTACGGGCTGGCCGCCTACGCCTACAGCCGTAACATCGCCACCGTCAATGCGCTGGGGCGCGACGTGGAGAGCGGCATGCTGAGCATCAACCACATCGGTTTCGGCCTGCCGGAAACGCCATTTGGCGGCGTGAAAGACTCCGGTCACGGCACCGAAGGCGGCAGCGAAGCGATCGAATCCTATCTGGAAACCCGCTTCGTCACCGTCGCCGGCCGTTAATCGCGTGTCTGATGAATAGCCAAACGCCCCGCAATGCGGGGCTTTTTTTTACTCGCCGGCCAGCTCGAACATGCGCCGCGCCGCCGGGGTCAGCCCCAGCATGTGTATGCAGGCATGCACCATGCCCGGCAACCGTTCGCAGCGTACCGCCACGCCCGCCTCGCGCAGCCGCTGCGCATACTCCTCGGCCTCATCGCGCAGCGGATCATATTCGCAGCTCAGAATGGTGGCCGGCGGTAACCCGCGCAGCGTGGCGGCGTGCAGCGGTTCGCCGTAGGGTTCGCGCCGCTGAGCCAGATACTGCTGCCAACAAAATACCATCGCGTCGCGCGTCAGAAAGTGCCCCTCGGCAAACTCGCGATAGCTCCTCGTCGCCATTTCGCGGCTGAGCGCCGGATACAGCAGCAGCTGACGCTCGATATGCGGGCCGCCGCGATCCCGCGCCAGCAGCGCGACCGCCGCCGCCAGATTGCCCCCTGCGCTGTCGCCCCCCACCGCCAAGCGCTGCGCGTCGATCCCCAACTGCGGCGCCTGTTGCACCACCCAGCAGAGCGCCTGATAGACATCTTCCAGCGGCTGCGGAAACGGATACTCTGGCGCCAGACGATAGTCGACCGACAGGATCACCCGGCCGGTGGCGTTAGCCAGCGCCTGGCAGGGCTGGTCATACAGCGACAGCGAACCGAGGCACCAGCCGCCGCCGTGGGCGAACAGCATCGCCGGTTGTGCGGCAGCGCGCCTTTCCCCCGCCGGTAGATAAGCGCGCAGCGCAATCCGGTGCCCATCGGCGGCGACCACCGTATAGTCCCTGACGCCGCCGCTCGGTGCCGCTTCGCCCTGCAGCAAGCGCAAACCGGTTTCCGTGGCCGTGCGCATTTCCGCCAGCGACGCGGGTGGCAGTGCGTCGACCGATGCCGTCAAAAAGGCGGCGATGCGTTCATCAAGCGGCATGTTGTTCTCCCGCCAGGAACGGCGTAATCAGTGCGATAAACGCCTCATGACACTCCTCGGTGATGAAATGGCCGCAGCCGGCGACCGTTTCGCCCCGCAGATCGCGCGCATTGCCCTGCAGCGTCGTCAGCGGCGCGTCGCCGGTGGCGTGTTCCGCCCCCACGGTCAGCACCGGCATCGTCAATGGCGTGGCGGCGCGCACTCGGTTCTGGCGAACGGTCTCCGGGATCGCCCGGTAATAGTCGAATCCGGCACGCAGGCCGCCCGGCGCAGAATAGGCGGCGATATAGACCTCAGCCGCCACCCGATCGCGCCGATAAGACCAGCGGTTGAAGATATAGCCAAGATACTCCCGCTCGCGCCCCTGGGTCAGGGTCTCCGGCAAATCCGCCAACTGGTTGAACATGAAATGCCACAGGAAGATGTTCTCCTCCGGCGCGACGAAAATCGGCGGCGGCGGCGCCAGACCGGGGATCACCGCCTCCGTCAGCACCAGGCGCTTCACCGCCTGCGGGAAGTCGCTCGCCATGGCGTAACCGATCCACATGCCGATGTCGTGGCCGACCAGTTGGTAACGTTCGTGGCCCAGTTGCGCCATCATCGCGTGCAACGCCGCACCGATGCTGCCGGTGTCGTAACCGCCGACGGGCTTGTCCGAATCGCCGATGCCCGGCGGATCGACGGCGATCGCCTGAAAACCGGCCGCCGCCAGGGCGCGCATCACATGGCGCCAGGTGTACCAGGTTTGCGGCCAGCCGGGGATCAGCAACACCGGCCGCCCTTCACCGGCTATCACGCAGTGGATACGTTGGCCATTGACCTGGGTATAGACGTGTTCCGCCGCGAGATCCGCTAACGGGATCTCGTTCTGTCGATATTGCATGGGGTGACTCCCTGAAAGGTTAAGGCTCAGCGAATGCCAAGCAAGGCATTGATCTGTTGTGGGTTGACCGGCGCGCCGGCGAAGTCGTCGAACACTTTGTCGGTGACGCGGATAATGCGATCGCGAATGAAGGCCGCGCCTTCGCGCGCGCCATCCTGCGGATTTTTCAGGCAACATTCCCACTCCAGCGTCGCCCAGCCCGAATAGCCGTACTGCGTCAGGCGCGAAAAGATGCCGCTGAAATCGACCTGGCCGTCGCCCAACGAGCGGAAACGGCCGGCACGATCGACCCAGGATTGATAGCCGCCGTAAATGCCCTGGCGACCGGTCGGATTGAACTCGGCGTCCTTGACGTGGAACATGCCGATAACATCCTTATAGATATCGATAAATTCCAGATAGTTAAGCTGCTGCAGCACCATATGGCTCGGATCGAACAGCACCCGGCAACGCGGGTGGTTGCCCACGCGCTCAAGAAACATTTCGAACGTCACGCCGTCGTGCAGATCCTCACTCGGGTGAATTTCATAACACAGGTTGATGCCCTGCTCCTCGCAGGCGTCGAGCACCGGCAGCCAGCGTTTGGCGAGTTCGTCGAACGCGGTATCGATCAATCCTTCCGGACGCTGTGGGAACGGGAACAGATAGGGCCAGGCCAGCGAACCGGAAAAGGTGCCCAGCTCGCTGAGCCCGAGCCGCGCCGACGCTTTCACCGCCAACAACATTTGCTGCCGCGCCCACTCGCCGCGCGCCTGCGGATTGCCCTGCAGCGCCGGGGGCGCGAAACTGTCAAACAGCGCATCGTAAGCCGGGTGTACCGCCATCAGCTGGCCGAAGATATGGCTGGTCAATTCGCTGACTACCAACCCCTGCTCCGCCAACATGCCGGTCAGATCGTCACAGTAGGTTTGGCTTTCCGCGGCGGTGGCCACGTCGAATAAACGCAGATCCCAGGCCGGGATCTGCAAGGCGGTAAACCCGGTTTGCGCCGCCCACTCGGCGATGGCCGGCAGGCTGTTGAACGGCGCTGTCTCATCGCTGAACTGCGCGAGATGCAGGCTTGGACCTTTGAGGGTTTTCATCGTAAACTCCTATTGGTTGTCGATTGACAAACAATAGGAGCAAAGCGAATTGACCGCAAGCGAAATTTATAAAGACATTGGTATTCCCGTCGATTTAAGCGATCCTATGTCGCTGAATGACAGGTAAATTGGAGCAGCGAATGGCAGGCAGACCGCGCGAGTTCGATCGCGAACAGGCGCTCTTGAAGGCGCGAAACTTATTCTGGCGGCAGGGTTACGAAGGCACTTCGATGTCGGATCTGGTGGCGGAATTGGGTATTGCTTCCGCGCGCATCTACAAAGCGTTCGGCTCCAAAGAGCAGCTGTTCCGCGAGGCGATCGCCAGTTACGAAACCGCCGAAGGCGGCTTCGCCGATCGCGCCTTCGCGCAGGAAAGCGGTATTCGCCCGGCGATCAAACGCCTGCTGGAAGATGCCGTGCGGCTCTATAGCCGGCCGGATCTGCCGCAGGGCTGCATGGTGGTTTCCTCCGCCGCCAGCGTCAGCGCAGAAAACGACGGGCTCAAAGCCTGGCTGGCAGAGCATCGGCTGCAGCGCACGCAGCAGATCGTCGAACGGCTGCGGCAGGCGGTGCAAACCGGCGAACTGCCGGCCGACACCGACGCCGACAGCCTGGGGGACTATTTCGCCGTCTTCCTGCACGGCCTGTCGATTCAGGCGCGTGACGGCGTCACCGAAGCGCGGTTATTGGCGGCGGTAAACGTGGCGCTGACGGTCCTGGGCAACCGCGCCTAATCGATTCTTGAATGCGGTTCAAACTCAGGCGCGTTTTACCTATGGCTGTGGAGGAACCGCGTTTCTGACAAAATCTGCGACGTGAGGATTAGTATTTTCCCGCTTGTGAATCAAAGCAACCTGATACGGGATCTGTTCTCCACTAAGCCGGCAAAAAGAAACGTTTACCCAGCCGCTTTTTTGCATGAATTCAGGGACCAGACTGACTCCTAATCCCGAAGCAACAAGGCCGACGATCGTTTCCATCTGCACGGCTCGCTGAACAACCTCAGGAGCAAATCCTGCCTTTTCGCAGGCTTCAATAATAGAGCGATAAAGACCAGGCCCTTCCTGCTCTGGGAACAATACCCACGGCTCCCTGGCCAGGGTAGAAAGCGGCATCGCGCCGCGTGTTCCGCCAGGATGTTTACTCGGCAAAACGGCAATCAGCGGGCAGCTAAAAAATCGATGGCAGGACAGTTTCGGTATGGCGTATTCAGGAACAGGTAAAACCGCAATGCCAACGTCAAGCGAGTCTTCCAAAAGGCTTTCAACCTGTCGCGCGGTGGTCATTTCTTTCAGTTCAAGCACCACCTGCGGACTGGAAACGTGAAACCGCGTGAGCGTTTCCGGAAGCAGATGTCTGACGGCAGAAGCGACAAAACCGATGCGCAAAGCCCCCGTCATTCCCTGGCCGGCGCGTTGGGTCAGCAACATCGACCTTTCCATCTGCATCAGCGTCGCAACCGCTTCCTTCTGCAACACTTTGCCTGCCGGGGTCAGTGCCGTTATACGATTGGTTCGTTCAAAAAGCCGGGTGCCCAACGCCTCTTCCATTTGACGGATCGCGTTTGTCAGCGGGGGTTGAGCCATATGCAAACGCTCAGCCGCTTTACGGACATTCATTGTTTCCGCAACCACAAGAAATTGGCGGAGCTGACGCAGGGTGAGCATATCGCGATACCTTCAACGTATTAAGAAAGCCCCTCGATAGTATTAGACACACTAGCCAGGTAACCTGAAGATGCTTCCTGTATATATTGGCGGAGCAGAAATAACAATGAACATACTCAGATCGTTGTCACTGACTTACCGAAACCTAAATATGTTGCTGGCCCTCCTTGTGATCTCGGCATCACCCACGCTGGCTGCATCGAAAGAAAATGAAATCCCCGCGCCGATAGAGCGCACGGACAGGCACATTTTGCTTGCGAACGGAGAGCAACTCCACGTCAGGGAGGTCAGGCAGAAACCTGACGGCAAGATACCGCAACCGTCTGTATTGCTGATTCATGGCGCCCGGGTTCCCGGCCTCGCCTCTTTTGATTTGCCCGTCAAGGGCGGCTCTCTGGCGGCAGATCTGGCATTAGCAGGCTTTCGAGTGTACATCCTCGATCTGCGGGGATATGGGTTATCCAGCCGGCCGGCCGCGATGGATAGCCCCCCTGACCAGTCGGCGCCTTTGATCCGCACGGCGGATGCCGTGACCGATATCGCTTACGCCGTGCAGGCTATTCAGGCGTGGAGCGGCTCCCCTCGCGTTAGTCTCTTGGGATGGGCGACAGGAGGACACTGGGCGGGCGCTTATGCGGCCCAATACCCACAGAATGTGGAACGACTGGTGCTCTATAACACGTTATATGGCGGAACCGACCATCATCCGCTGCTGGGACAGGGATCACCCCTGGACGATCCCCAAAACCCGGGACATTTCAACGCAGCCAAATTTGGCGGCTGGAACCTGAGCACGCGGGACAGTCTGTTTGTCGTCTGGGATAACAGCATTCCCGTGGCGGATAAAACACAGTGGCGTGATGAAACAGTGAAACGCGCTTACGGTGATGCCGCACTGGCATCGGACAACACCTCGCAGCACAGAACGCCACACAGCTTCCGCGCACCGACCGGTGCAATGGCTGACAGCTTTGAACTGGCGATGGGCAGAAAACAGTGGTCCGCAACAGCCTTAACCACCGTTCCCGTATTGGTTGTTCGCTCGGAGCGGGATTTCTGGAGCCGGCCAGAGGATGTTGACGCCATCATGAAAGATGCCCCTACAGCCGAAAAGCTGGTCATTCCTGATGCGACACATTTTGTCCATCTCGATAGAGATAACGCCGGCAGACAACGCTTTCTCCAGGGCGTCGTCAGATTTCTGGCGCAACCCCAGCCCAAACACGGAGCTTAATCCTCCGGCAGGTCGACAATCACCAGCGTGCCTTCGCTACCCGGCAACACGCGGTGCGGCACGCCGGCCGCGGCCTGATACAGCTGACCGGCTCGCACCACCACTTCTTCCCCCGCCACCTGCAGCCGCAGGTGGCCGCTGATCACCAGCAACCCTTCGCTGTAATCATGCACTTCATCCGCAATGCTGCGCGCATCCATACGCAGCACTTTGATGTTGGTCGCACCGACGCGGCCCAGCACGGCGGAACGCCAGGCCTCGGGCAGTTCGGCCGCCTGCTGGTTTAAATCGAACAGCATCGTCATACCTTATCGCTACAGAGGAACCGGCACTCTACCGCAAAGCCGTCACCTGCTGAAAGACGCGTTGGTTGTAGATTATGCCCCGGCGTTCTGAGCCGCCGCCTCACGGCGCAGCCACTGCCGCAGATTTTCGCCTTCCTGCGACAGCTCACTATCCAGCCGAGCGCACAGGTAATAATCGCGGCCGTCATCGATCGGCAGATCGAACATTTTGATCAACTCACCGCTCTCAAGGTACTGGGCGATTAACGGTTCACGCATCAACGCGCACCCTAGCCCCGCCTGCACCGCCGCCAACGTCAACAATCCATCCTCGAACATCGGGCCGATACTGCGCGGCGGGCGCTTGACGCCGGCCTGCTGAAACCATTGCATCCAGGTATTGCGTTCCTCGTCGTGCAGCAGCGGCAGCGTCGCCAGTTGATCCGGCGTATCGAGCAGACCGTGCAGTTTACTGAATGCCCGGCTGCACACCGGCACCATTTTGCCGGACATCAGCTTCTCGCTGCGATAGCCGGTCCACTGCCCGACCCCGAAGCGGATCGACAGATCGGCGGCGTCGCTCAGGTAATTGCGGTGGTTGGCGTAGACCACATTGATGTCGATATCCGGATTTTCGCGCAGGAAACCGCGCAGCCGCGGAATGAACCACCCCATGCCGAACAGCGGGATCAGACTGATGGTCACCTGCCGCGACGCGGATTGCTCGCGCACGTGTTCGGTCGCCTGGCGCAGCACGTTGAACGCCGAGCGAATCGAACGGTAGTACTCCCGCCCCTCGCTGCGCAACACCAGGTTACGCCCCTGCCGTTCGGTCAACGGCATCTGCAAAAATGCCTCCAGCGTTTTGAGTTGATGACTGACCGCCGAAGGCGAAATCATCAGCTCGTTAGCCGCCGCGCTGATCCCCCCCAGGCGCGCGATGGCCTCGAACGCCCGTACGGCGCGCAGCGGCGGATCGTTCGGCAGCATCGGCAACGGCTCATCATACTGTTCTGTTTTTTTCATATATTGACTGTTTTTGGGAAATGAACACTGAAGGAGTGGGTTTAATATACATAAAAATCAATGCATTAAAAACACTCGTTTTTTATATAAGAAAGTATTTTTCCGTATTTTACAATTTTTTTAAATTCTCTACTGTGAGCCTCTGACTCATTATCTCCGGACTCTCCTTATGGATACGCTGGTACAGCAAACCGTCAACGGTTTGATGCTCGGCAGCATTTATGCGCTGATCGCGCTCGGCTACACCATGGTGTACGGCATCCTGCGCATCATCAACTTCGCGCACGGCGACGTGCTGATGGTCGGGGCGCTGAGCGCGCTGTCGGCGATCGGGGTGTTACAGCACCACTTTCCCGCGTTACCGCCCTACGCCACGCTGCTGCTGGCGGCCCTGTTCGCCATGGCTATCTGCGCCATCACCTCTATGGCGATCGAGCGCCTGGCCTATCGCCGGCTGCGTAATGCGCCGCGCCTGGCCCCGCTGATCAGCGGCATCGGCGTGTCACTGCTGCTGCAAACCCTGGCGATGCTGATCTGGTCACGCAATCCCCTGATGTTTCCGCAGCTGTTGCCGATGGCGCCCATCGCCCTGACCGCAGGCAGCGCCGAACATGCGCCGGCGGTGATCACCGGCACGGCGATCGTCACGCTGGCGGTAGCCGTGGCGGTGATGGCCGGCCTCTGGCTGCTGGTCGAACACAGCCGTTTCGGCCGCGCCATGCGCGCCACGGCGGAAAACCCGCAGGTCGCCGGCCTGATGGGCATCAGTCCTGACCGCATCATCGTTCTGACCTTCGCGCTCGGCGGCGCGTTGGCGGCGGTGGCCGGCATCATGATGGCCAGCAACTACGGCAACGCCGGTTTCTCGATGGGCTTTCTGCCAGGCATCAAGGCGTTTACCGCCGCCGTGCTCGGCGGCATCGGCAACCTGCGCGGCGCGATGCTTGGCGGTTTGCTGCTGGGTCTGTTCGAATCACTGGGCACCGGCTATCTCGGCGAGCTGACCGGCGGCGTGTTCGGCAGCAACTACCAGGACGTGTTCGCGTTTCTGGTGCTGATCGCCGTGCTGGTCTTCCGCCCCTCCGGGCTGTTGGGCGAACGCATCGCCACGCGCGCATAAGGACATCACGATGACCGTTTTGACTCCCCCCGTTCCTCTGGCCACGCCGCGTCGCGCCGGGCTGGGGCTGACGCTGTTCATTCTCGCCCTGCTGCTGGCGCCCTGGGTGGCGGGCGCCGCCGGCGGCAACTACTGGGTGCGGGTCGTCGACTTCGCCCTGCTGTATCTGATGTTGGCGCTCGGGCTGAACATCGTGGTGGGCATGACCGGGTTGCTGGACATGGGTTTTATCGCCTTTTACGCGGTCGGCGCCTATCTCGCCGCGCTGCTGTCGTCACCGCATCTGACGCAGCAGTTCCCGCTGCTGCTGCAGTGGTTCCCCGACGGGCTGCATCTGCCGATGCTGTGGCTGATCCCGCTGGCGGCGCTGTTGGCGGCGGTATGCGGCATCCTGCTCGGCGCGCCGACGCTGCGGCTGCGCGGCGACTATCTGGCGATCGTCACGTTGGGATTCGGCGAAATCGTGCGCATTCTGATGCGCAATCTGGATCGCCCGGTCAATCTCACCAACGGCCCCAAAGGCATTTCCGGCATTGACCCGGTCAGCCTGTTCGGCCTGAGGTTTTCCGGCATGCACGAGTGGTTCGGCGTGCGTTTTTCCGGCCTGTACCTGTATTACTACCTGTTCGCCGCGCTGCTGCTGGCGATCCTGTTCATCAGCCTGCGGCTGCAAAACTCGCGCATCGGCCGTGCGTGGACAGCGATCCGTGAAGATGAGGACGCCGCGCGGGCGATGGGCATCAACACCCGCAACTTCAAGCTGCTGGCCTTCGCCATCGGCGCCACCTTCGGCGGCGTGGCCGGCGCGTTGTTCGCCGCGTTTCAGGGCTTCGTGTCGCCGGAATCGTTCACCCTGCAGGAATCGATCGCCGTACTGGCGATGGTGGTGCTCGGCGGCATGGGGCACATCCCCGGCGTGATCCTGGGCGCGCTGCTGCTGGCCGCCTTGCCGGAGCTGCTGCGCAGCAGCATGGGGCCGCTGCAGCAGGCGCTGTTCGGCCAGGTGCTGATCGATCCGGAAATCATCCGCCAACTGTTTTACGGCCTGGCGCTGATCCTGGTGATGCTGTATCGCCCGGCGGGCCTGTGGCCGGCTCGCCATGCCGGGAGGACCGCCGCATGACGCCGCTGCTTGCTTTAAATCACGTCAGCAAACGTTTCGGCGGCCTGACGGCGGTGGATGACGTCAGCATGAGCATCCGCCAGGGGGAAATCTACGGCCTGATCGGGCCGAACGGCGCCGGCAAAACCACCTGCTTCAACCTGATCACCGGCCTGTATCGCGCCGATGAAGGCGAGTTCCGCCTGTTGGGCCAGCGCTATAAACCCCAGGCGATCGACAAAGTGGCGCAGGCCGGCATTGCCCGCACCTTCCAGAACCTGCGGTTGTTCAACGAAATGAGCGTGCTGGAAAATGTGATGGTCGGCTGCCACGTACGCACCCGCAACGGCCTGTGGGCGGCGATCGCTCGCCACCGGCGCGCCAAGGCAGAGGAACAGGCGGTGCGCGATAAATCCCATGCGCTGCTGGAGTACGTCGGCATCAGCCAATTCGCCCATTACCGCGCCGGCGATCTCGCCTATGGCCACCAACGCCGCCTGGAGATTGCCCGCGCGCTGGCGACCGAACCCCGGTTGCTGGCGCTGGACGAGCCGGCGGCCGGCATGAACGCCGGTGAAAAAGTAGCGCTGCGCGAGCTGCTGCTGCGCATCCGCGACAGCGGCAAAACGCTGCTGCTGATCGAACACGACGTCAAGCTGGTGATGGGCCTGTGCGATCGCCTGACGGTGCTGGACTACGGCAAAGCGATCGCCGAAGGCGAACCGGCGCAGGTGCGGCGCGAACCGGCGGTCATTCAGGCCTATCTGGGAGGCGGCGCGCATGTCTGAAGCCCTGCTGAGCGTTAAACGTCTCAAAGTGTCTTACGGCGGCATTCATGCGGTCAAAGGCATCGATTTCACGGTGAACGCCGGCGAACAGGTGACGCTGATCGGCGCCAATGGCGCGGGCAAGACCTCCAGCCTGCGAGCGCTGACCGGCCTGCAGCCGTTCGAAGGCGACATCCTGTTCGACGGTTGCTCGATTCGCGGCGCGCCGCCGCACCGGTTGCTGCAACGGGGGCTGGTGATGGTGCCGGAGGGACGCGGCATTTTCACCCGTTTGACGGTGCGGGAAAACCTGCAGCTCGGCGCCTATGCGCGGCGTGACAAATCGGCGGTGCGGCAAGATTTCGAACGGGTGTGCGCCACCTTCCCGCGGCTGAGCGAGCGCCTGCACCAACCGGCCGGGCTGCTTTCGGGCGGTGAACAGCAGATGGTGGCGATGGGCCGCGCGCTGCTCAGCCGCCCGCGGCTGCTGATATTGGACGAACCCTCGATGGGGCTGGCGCCGATTGTGGTGGAAGCCATTTTCACGGTCATCAAGCAGTTAGCCCGTGACGGCGTCACGCTGCTATTGGTCGAGCAGAACGCGCGCCTGGCGCTGGAGTCCACCGATCGCGCCTACGTGTTGGACAGCGGCAGCCTGAGCCACAGCGGCCGTTCCGCCGAGATGCTGGACGATGAAAAAATCAAACAGATCTATTTGGGTGAATAACCGTTGTTTCTTTTAACCGCACCAGGAGTATGACATGCAACAGAGCATTCGCATCAAACCGTTGGCGCTGGCCGCCATGACAATGATTCTTAGCCTCCCGGCGCTGGCGGCCGACACCGTGCTGATCGGCCTGGCCGGGCCGCTGACCGGCCCTTCCGCGCGCATCGGCAAAGATCTCGAAAACGGCGCGCAACTGGCGATCGCCGACGCTAACGCGCAGAAACCGACGCTGAACGGCAAACCGGTCACCTTCAAACTGGTGTCCGAGGACGACCAGTCCGACCCGCGCACCGCCGTGGCCGTGGCGCAGCGTTTGGTCGACGAAGGCGTCGCCGGCGTGGTCGGCCACTGGAACACCGGCACCAGCATCCCGGCGGCGCGCATCTATCACGATGCCGGCATCGCCCAGGTGGCGCCGGTCGCCACCGGTCACGGCTATACGCAACAGGGTTTTGACACCAGCTTTCGCGTGATGGGCCACGACGACGACGGCGGCAACTATGCCGGGCAATATGCGGTGAAAACGCTGAAAGCCCAGCGCATCGCGGTGATCGACGATCGCACCGCTTTCGGCCAGGGGCTGGCGGACGAGTTCATCAAATCGCTGCAGGCCCAGGGCGTGCAGCCGATCGCCCGCGAGTATGTGGATGACAAGACCGTCGATTTCAGCGCCGTACTGACCACCGTGCGCAGCAAAAACGCCGATCTGATCTTCTTCGGCGGCGTAGATTCCCAGGCGGCGCCGCTGGCGCGCAAACTGAAGCAGCTGGGCATGAACGCGCAGCTGATGGGCGCCGGCGGCTTTGTCAGCCAAACCTTCCTGACGCTGGCGCAGCAAGAAGGCGAAGGCGTCGTCGCGTTGGAGCCGGGGCTGCCGCTGGAACAGATGCTGGGCGGCAAGGCGTTTGAGCAAGCCTACCGCGATCGTTACCACACCCACATCGAACTGCATGCGCCCTTCGCCTACGACGCCACCCGGGTGCTGATCGCCGCCATCGAACAGGCCGGCTCGGCCAACCCGGCCGATTATCTGCCGAAACTGCGCGCCATACATTATCAGGGCGTGACCGGCGCCATTGCCTTCGATGCGCAGGGCAACCTGCAACAGCCGAGCTTCACCCTGTACCGGGTAGTCGACGGCAAATGGCAGCCGCAAACCGTGTTGGGCGGCGCCAAACCACAATAAATCAAGAGGAGCAAGGCGATGAGCTGTGCAAATAATGAATTGGGCATTTTGGCCCGCAGAAAGATCGAGGCGGAAATCATCAAACCGATCTACCAGATTCTGGTGCGTGAAATCGGCAAGACGCGCGCTCAGGCAGTGATCGGCGAAGCCATCGAGAATGCCGCCATCGCGGCGGGCAAACAGTTCGCCGCTCAGGAACCGAACGGCGCGGATCTGCGCAGCTTCGCCGCCTTGCAGTACCTGTGGGAAAAAGACGATGCGTTGCGCGTCGAGGTGATCAATCAGGACGAACAGCACTTCGACTATAACGTCACCCGCTGCCGCTACGCCGAGATGTATCATGAGATGGGGCTGGGAGACATCGGCCACCTGCTCTCCTGCGCTCGCGACAGCCAGTTTATCGTCGGCTATGCGCCTGACGTTGAACTGCAGCGCACCCAGACCATCATGTCCGGCGCCCCCTGCTGCGATTTCCGTTACGCCGCCAAAACGCCGGGAGAAAAGCCATGACGCATCGGGTCAACGGCGAGCGCCTGTGGCAAAGCCTGCAGGCGATGGCGCAGTTCGGCGCCATCGCTGACAACGGCGTCACCCGCCTGGCGCTCAGCGAAGAGGATCGTCAGGCGCGCGACCAGCTGCGTCTGTGGGCGCTGGAGGCCGGTTGCAGCGTGCGCGTCGATCGGATGGGCAACATGTTCCTGCGCCGTGAAGGCGCGCGGCCCGAGCTGGCGCCGGTTGTCACCGGTTCTCACGGCGACTCGCAACCCCGCGGCGGCCGTTTCGACGGCATCTACGGCGTGCTGGCCGGATTGGAGGTTATTCGCAGCCTTAACGATCGGCAGATCGTCACCGAACGCGCGATTGAAGTGATCAACTGGACCAACGAAGAAGGCGCACGCTTTGCGCCGGCGATGATCGCCTCCGGCGTGTTCGCCGGGGTATTCGACCTGGAATACGGTCTGACGCGCCGCGACGAGCACGGCGTCAGCCTCGGCGAGGCGCTGGAGCGCATCGGCTACGCCGGCGAGTATCCGGTGGGCGGCACGCCGATCCATGCCGCCTTCGAGTTGCACATCGAACAGGGGCCGATTCTGGAAGCGGAGCATCTCGACATCGGCGTGGTGACCGCCGCACAAGGGCAGCGCTGGTATGAACTGGAGGTCGTCGGCTTCAGCGCCCATGCCGGCACCACGCCGATGGACCGCCGCCGCGACGCCCTGCTGGGCTTTGCGGCGCTGGTCACGGCGGTCAACCGCATCGGTTGGGATTTCGCGCCCGACGCGCGCGCCACGGTGGGCATGGCGCAAATTACCCCCAATTCACGCAACGTGGTGCCGGGGCGCGTCTTTTTCAGCGTCGAATTCCGCCATCCAGAGGAGTCAATTCTGGAGCAGATGGAGCAGCGCCTGCTGGCGGCGGTGAACGCCGTCAACGGCGGCGGCCTGACCGCTCGCGCCGAGCGCATCTTCCAGTATCCCCCGATCGCTTTTGATCGGGGCTGCATCGACAGCGTACGTCAAGCCGCGCAAGCGTTGGGCTATCGCCATCGCGACATGATTTCCGGCGCCGGCCACGATGCCTGTTACCTTAACCGCGTCGCCCCGACCGCAATGATTTTCATTCCCTGCGTGGACGGCATCAGCCACAACGAGCGGGAAGATATCACCCCCGCCTGGGCCGCCGCCGGCGCTGACGTATTGCTGAACGCGCTGCTGGCGCACGCCGGCGCCTGATCGTCGCCCCGGTTTCTCGCCGGGGCAAAAAATATTCAACAAAACGGTTGAATATTAGCCCGCCTGTTCTATATTCAACCATATGGTTGAATTATCTTCCTCACAGCTGGACGCCATTTTTCATGCGCTGGCCGACCCGACCCGCCGTTCGATGTTACGCGCGCTGGCCGGCGGTGAGCGCAGCATCGGCGAACTGGCCGCGCCGTTGCAGATGTCGTTCGCCGGCGCCTCCAAGCACGTGAAAGCACTGGAACATGCGGGCCTGGTGCAACGCACCGTGCAAGGAAGAAACCATATCTGCCGGCTCGAACCCGAGCCTATGGCGCAGGCCATGCACTGGCTGCAAACCTATGAACATTTCTGGACTGAACGGCTGGATGCGCTCGAACAGGCGCTGCTGCAGCCCGAACAGCTTCCTCCCAAGGAGTGAACCATGAATGATTACGGCATGATTATCGAACCCGGCACGCTGCGCATCCAGCGGCTGCTGCCCGGCCCCATCGAGCGGGTGTGGGCTTACCTGACCGAATCCGACAAGCGCGCCACCTGGCTGGCGGCTGGCGCCATGAAGTTGGAAAACGGCGCGCCGCTGGAGCTGGAGTTTCGCAACTCCGATCTGGCGGGCGAGCACGAGCAACCGCCGGCCAAGTACAAACAGCACGGCGGCTGCGTCAGCAACCGCGGCCACATCACCTGCCTGTTCCCGCCGCGCCTGCTGAGCTTTACCTGGGCCGAACAGGATCAGGGGCGCCCTTCCGAAGTGACCTTCGAGCTGACGGAACAGGGAAACGCGGTGCTGCTGACGGTCACCCACCGGCGCCTGGCCAACCGCGACGAGATGCTCAGCGTCGCCGGCGGCTGGCACACCCATCTGGATATCCTGCTGGATCGTCTGCACGATCGGGCGCCGCAGCCGTTCTGGAGCACCCATGCCCGGCTGGAAGAAGAGTACCGCGCCCGCCTGTAATTACGACTCGTCCCGGCGCCTGAACGCCAGATAACCGGCGATCAGCGTAAAACTGCCGACCAGCAACACCAGCAGGATAAAACCGTGGTGATTGCTGGCCAGCGGTATCCCCCCGACGTTCATGCCGAAGAAACCGGCGACGATGTTGATCGGCAACGCCAGCACGGTGATCACCGTCAGGGTGTAGAGCGTGCGGTTATTCTGCTCCATCAGCTTGGCACCCAGCTCTTCCTGCAATAGCCGGATGCGTTCGGTCAGGCTGGCGAGATCGTTCAACACCACGGTGAACTCTTCGGTAAACTGCCGCAGATCTTGCACCACCTCGCGGCTCAGCCAGGCCGGCGGCCGGTTCAACAACCGAAACAGCGCGGCCGGTTCCGGCGCCAACAGGCGCTGAAAGCGCAATAACATGCGGCGCATGCGCCCCAGCTCGGCGCGGTTGCGTTTGACGCGGCGGGTCAGCAGGCGATCCTCGATGGCATCAACATACTGGTTAGCCTGCCGCACCACCTGTTCCAGCACGTCCTCCTGCTCTTCCAGCAGGTGCGCCAGCAGCTCGGTAGACGACGCCAGCTCCAACGCCGTCAGGCGGCCAAGCAGCCGTTCAATCAATCGCACCGGTTTGTGACGCACGGTGACCACCAGCCCACGGCAGCAATAGAGCCACAGCGTCGCCGTTTCCGGGTTGCTGTCCTCAGGGTGGAAAATCACGTCGTTGAGCACGGCGAACAGATCGTCGCCCTGGCGCTCGATGCGCGTCGTGTGGGAACCATGCCGAATTTCATGGAAGAAAAAATCGGAAATGGCGAAATGGTTTTTCAGCCACTTCTCCGCCGCCGCGTGGTTGAGATTGAGGTGCAGCCAGACAAAGCCGTCGCCGGACGGCAAAGCCTGGTAAGCCTGGCAGACCTGTTGCGAGTTCAGGCGCGCCGGCGGCTCACCGGAACGAAACACATGGCCGTAGATCAGCCCGGTCACTTCATCATCGAAATCAAGCTTGTGCATCTTTTCCGCTAACCGTTGCACCATAACGCCTTATCCTGCCTGTTGCCGTTAACCCAAGACCGTCCCCGCTGTTATAACAATCTTTATTTATCGGCGTTAATGATTTTCGCCGTTCCCGATGATTAATATTTTCGTCATAAAAAGGCCACATTCATTCAGAATACTTTTCAGGCGACAGCTACCGCATTCAATCCTCTCAGGAAGGTCATTATGAGCGATAACAGCGCCGTTCAAACGGGTGTGCCGGCCGCATCCAGCCTGCCCAAGCTGCATCAAAAGAACAGTCGACTCACTGTTCTTTTTTTTGTGTTCTTATTAATTCTGGGGATCGCGTTCGCCGGAGTGAACTTATTTAACGACGTCAGCGACGCCGGCGCCGTCTATACCAGTTACATTCCGTTTTTATTATTGGGGCTGGCGCTGCTGATCGCGCTGGGCTTTGAATTCGTCAACGGCTTCCACGACACCGCCAATGCGGTCGCGACG
The DNA here is from genome assembly GCF_048684565.1 of Serratia sp. BNK-33-b. Classification (NCBI taxonomy): domain Bacteria; kingdom Pseudomonadati; phylum Pseudomonadota; class Gammaproteobacteria; order Enterobacterales; family Yersiniaceae; genus Serratia; species Serratia sp. BNK-33-b. Next base: position 2,245,831 of record NZ_JBLQTZ010000001.1, on the reverse strand, counting down.
GTGATTTACACCCACTCGCTGTCGCCGATGGTCGCCGTGGTGTGGTCCGGTTTCTTCAACTTTCTCGGCGTATTGCTCTCCAGCGGCGTGGTGGCCTTCGGCATCATTTCGCTGCTGCCGGTTGAGCTGATCCTGCAGGCCGGCACCGGCAACGGTTTCGCCATGGTGTACGCCCTGCTGTTCTCCGCCATCATCTGGAACCTCGGCACCTGGTGGCTCGGGCTGCCCGCCTCGTCGTCGCATACGCTGATCGGCTCGATTATCGGCGTCGGCGTGGCCAACGCTCTGATCCACGGCCGCACCGGCACCAGCGGCGTGGACTGGGGCCAGGCGATCAAGGTGGGCTACGCGCTGCTGCTGTCGCCGGTGATCGGCTTCGTGTTCGCCGGCCTGCTGCTGCTGGCGCTGAAGCTGTTCGTCAAGAACCGCCAGCTGTACAGCGCGCCTAAGGACAATAGCCCGCCGCCGCTGTGGATCCGCGGATTGCTGATCCTCACCTGCACCGGCGTTTCCTTTGCCCACGGCTCCAACGACGGGCAGAAAGGCATGGGCCTTATCATGCTGATCCTGGTGGGCACCATGCCGATCGCCTACGCCCTGAACCGTTCGATGCCGCCGGAGCAGATCCCCCGGGTGGCGGCGCTGGCGGAAGTGACCAAAAACGAGCTGCTGCGCCAGTTCCCGGCCGGCGGCCAAACGCCGCCGCGCGAGGTGCTGACCGGCTATGTGCGCACCAGCGAACTGACGCCGGAGGTGGTGCCGGCGCTGGCGCAGCTGGCCGGCGCGATCGGCGATCAAATCCGTCAGTACGGCTCGGTCGACAAGATCCCGGCGCAAGCGGTGTCGAACACCCGCAATGACATGTACCTGGCGTCCGAGACCATCAAGCACCTGAAGGCAGAGCGTCAGTTGCAGATCAATTCCGATGCGCAGCGCAACCTCGACGCGTTGAAAGGCGAACTCGACAACGCCACCCGCTTCATTCCCTTTTGGGTGAAAGTGGTGGTGGCGATTGCGCTGGGGCTCGGCACCATGGTTGGCTGGCGCCGCATCGTGGTGACGGTGGGCGAAAAGATCGGTAAATCGCACCTGACCTACGCCCAGGGCGCCAGCGCCGAACTGGTGGCGATGACCACCATCGGCGCGGCCGACGCCTTCGGTTTGCCGGTTTCGACCACGCACGTACTTTCGTCCGGCATCGCCGGCACCATGGCCGCCAACCGCTCCGGCCTGCAGATGGCCACCCTGCGCAATCTGCTGATGGCCTGGGTGCTGACGCTGCCGGCCTCGGTACTGCTGTCGGCGGTGCTGTACTGGATCTTCAACCATTTCTAACACCGGGCTGACACGGAGAAAATCTGATGACCATGCATGAATTCAACCGCGATGACGGTTTCAACCAGCGCCTGCTGCAAGAATTTTACGACAGCTACGATGAAGAGCTGGAAATGGAGCTGGACGACCTGCGCTTCGACGCGGCAGAAGTCGACAGCGACGCGAAGAAAGCCTGGCGCAAACAATACTTCCGCGAACTGCTGCGCCTGCAGGGCGAACTGGTGAAGCTGCAGGATTGGGTGATGCGCACCGGCCACCGGCTGGTGATCCTCTTCGAAGGCCGCGACGCCGCCGGCAAGGGCGGCGTGATCAAACGCATCACCCAGCGTCTCAACCCGCGCACCTGTCGCGTGGCGGCGCTGCCGGCGCCGAACGACCGCGAACGCACCCAGTGGTATTTTCAGCGCTATATCGCGCATCTGCCCGCCGCCGGCGAAATGGTGCTGTTCGACCGCAGCTGGTATAACCGCGCCGGCGTGGAACGCGTGATGGGCTTTTGCAACGACGAAGAGTACGAGGAGTTTTTCCGCAGCGTGCCGGAATTCGAAAAAATGCTGACGCGCAGCGGCATCCAAATCGTCAAATACTGGTTTTCGATCACCGATGAGGAGCAGGAGCTGCGTTTCCTCAGCCGCATTCACGATCCGCTCAAGCAGTGGAAGCTCAGCCCGATGGATCTGGAAAGCCGCCGCCGCTGGGAAGACTACACCGAGGCCAAAGAAATCATGTTAGCGCGCACTAACATTGCCGAGGCGCCCTGGTGGGTGGTTCAGGGCGTCGACAAGAAAAAGGCCCGCTTGAACTGCATCACCCACCTGCTGCAACAGGTACCTTATGAGGAAGCCGAAGGCAACGTCATCACGCTGCCGCAGCGCAAACGCAGCCCGGAGTACCACCGTAACCCGGTGCCGGACAACATGGTGGTGCCGGAAATCTACTGACCGTAGCGCAGAGAGGCGGTTGCCGCAGCTCTGCGCAAATACAACGCTTTGATTTCTCTCACGCTAAGGGGCCAGACCCCATGTTAAAGTGGTTGCTTTCCATTTTGACAGGAGTCCTCCATGCGCCAACGCATCATTGTCTGCCCGCTGATTGAAAACGATAACGCCTTCCTGCTGTGCAAAATGGCGGCGCACAAGGGCGTATTTCCCGGCCAGTGGGCGCTGTCCGGCGGCGGCGTCGAGCCGGGTGAACAAATAGAACAGGCGCTGCGACGCGAAGTGCGCGAAGAGTTGGGCGCCGCGCTGATCCTCGACAACATCACGCCCTGGACTTTCCGCGATGACGTGCGCATCAAAACTTACGCCGACGGCAGCCGGGAGCAAATCTACATGATTTACCTGATTTTCGACTGCCATGCCGCCAACCGCGACGTGACGATCAACGACGAGTTCGACGACTACGCCTGGGTGCCGCGCGAGCGTCTCGCGGACTACGATTTGAACGAGGCCACCCGCTTCACTCTGCGGCAAAAGGGATTGTTGTAACAGTTTGAGCGATTATCGCCCTATTTCCTTCACATTTGCCCGGCAGACTCTTTTGATATTTTTTAATCACTTAGGGTCACTATTGCCGCCGTTATGCTTTTATCTCACGCTTTTCTCCGTCTGCCTGTCCGGCGCTTCGGCGCCGCCCTGCTGTTCAGCCTGCTGTTCGTTTTGGCGCCCGTGCATGCCGCTGCACCGCCGCTGGTGCTGAATGCCAAATCGGTGCTGGTCGTCAATCAACGCACCGGAAAGACCCTCTATCAGAAGCAGCCGAACCGCGTGCTGCCGATCGCCTCGCTCACTAAACTGATGACCGCCATGGTCGCCCTGGACAGCAAACGCCCGATGGGCAGCAAGCTCAAAGTCACCGCCGCCGATCGCGATCTGCTGAAGAAAACCCATTCGCGCCTGACCATCGGCTCGGTGCTCAGCCGCCGCGACATGCTGCACATCGCCCTGATGTCTTCGGAGAACCGAGCCGCCGCCGCGCTGAGCCGCAGTTATCCCGGCGGGCGCAAGGCCTTCGTGGCGAAAATGAATCAGAAAGCGCGCGCCATCGGCATGAAACGCGCCCGCTTCTACGATCCGACCGGGCTGACGCCGCGCAATGTGGCGACCGCCAACGATCTGCTGAAGATGGTCAATCACGCCTATCGCTATCAGTCGATTCGCCGCTTCAGCACCGACAAGCAGCAGATCGTGCGCCCCGGCCGCGGCCAGTTGGTTTACCGCAGCTCCAACGGCCTGATCAACAACCCCGCCTGGAAGATCCAGCTGCAGAAAACCGGCTTTACCGACGAGGCCGGTCACTGCCTGGTGATGCGCACCACCATCAAAGGGCAGCCGGTGGTGATGATCCTGCTCGGCGCACAGCCGCGTTACGGCCACTACCGTGACGCCATTCGTCTGAAGGCCTGGCTCGAGGGGTAACACCGCGGCGCTTTACCGTTCTGCGCATATCCAAATCCGTTTTGGATCAATGGAATATCCTATCGCCAATCAGTATTAAGGCGCACGCCGCCCACATGGTATTTGTCTGGCATATCTGATGAGGAAAGGAGCGGGAAAATGGCTTATGCCTTGAGCATATTGGAAAAGAGTCCGATCGCCGAAGGGGAAAGCGCCGCGCAGGCGCTGGCGCGCACGCTGCATCTGGCGCAACAGGCGGAACGCTGGGGATATCGGCGTTTCTGGTTAGCGGAGCACCACAATACGCCGCAGCTCGCCTGCCCGTCGCCGGAGGTGCTGATCGGTTATCTGCTCGGCCAAACGTCGCGCATTCGCATCGGCTCCGGCGGCGTGATGCTGCAGCACTACAGCGCCTACAAGGTAGCCGAAAACTTCAACCTGCTGGCGGCGCTGGCGCCAGGGCGCGTCGATCTCGGGGTGGGCAAAGCGCCCGGCGGGCTGCCGCTCGCCACCCAGGCGCTGCAGGCCGCCCATGACCGGCAAAACAAACCGGCCTTCCCGCAGCAGCTGTCGCAGTTGACCGCGTACCTGAACGACGATGCCGAACCGGGCCTGAGCGCCACGCCGTTGCCGCCTCACGCCGCCCAGCGCTTTTTGCTCGGCGCCAGTAAAGAGAGCGCGACGCTGGCGGCTGAATCCGGCTGGGCCTTCGTGTTCGCCGCGCATCTGAACGGCAATCCGCAAGACATTAGAGAAGCGCTGGAGCACTACACCGCACACAGCGGCGGCCGCAAGGGGCTGCTGGCGGTGGCGGCGATCGTGGCGCAGAGCCCGGAGCAGGCCGCGACGCTGGCGGCGGATATTCAGCAATACCGCGTGCACGTCGCCGGTGAGCAGAGCGTGACCGTCGGCAGCCTGGCCCAGGCCGAGAGTTTCGTGCAACAGGCCGGCGCCACCGACTACCGCATCGAGCCGCGAGAAAGCCATGTTCTGCTCGGCACCGCGCCGCAGGTGCATCAGCAACTGGCGCAGCTGCAACAGCAGTACGGCGTGGACGAGTTCATCATCGACACGCCGATCGCCGAACCGGTCGCCCGGTTAGCTTCGCTGCAGTTACTGGCGGAGGAGAGTTTGACGCCGGCCTAGTTGATCGCCGCCCCGGCCCGCATGGCGTCGGTCAGATCCTGCGCCAGTGGCGCCAACTGCGCCGGCGTGACGTTAGCCAGGCTGACGCGGAGCGCCGGGCCGCCCTTCAGGCGGAAAGGTTCACCGCCCTGCACCAACCACCCCCGCTGCGCCATCAGCTGCGCGGCGGCGGTTTCCGACCGCACCGGCAACCACAGATGCAGCCCTTCACCCACCGCCAGCGCCGTGTGATTCAAGGCATTGAGCCGCTGCACCAGTTCATCCCTTCTGGCCTGATATGCCTGTTGCGCCCGCTGCAGTTGCCCTTCCTGCAAGGCCTGTCTCCACAGCCTGGCGGCGATCTGCTGCAAGATATGGCTGACCCAGCGTTCGCTGATGTACTGATCGGCGCGCATCGCCTGCAGCAACGTCGGGTCACCGCAGGCCAGCGCGATGCGCAGATCCGGGCTGAGAAACTTGCTCAGCGACAGCACATACAGGCCGCGATCGCCGTCGAACGGCAGATGCAGCGGTTGCTGCGACAACGGCCCCCAGAAATCGTCGACGATCGCCAGACACTGCGGATTGTCGCGCAGAAAACGCCGCCACTGCTGCGCGCGTTGCGCAGAGAGCGAGACGCCGGTCGGATTGTGGGCGCGCGGCGTCAGGATCACCGCGCCGGCCGCCCCGCTTTCCGGCAACCGACAACCCTGTTCATCTACCGCCAGCGGCAGCGGCCGCAGACGCAGGTGGCGCAACAGCGTCAATAGCGGCGGCCAGCAGGGATCTTCCACCCACACCGCCGCGCCCGGCTGCACATGGCAGCGCAGCGCCTTTTCCATCGCATCCAGCGCGCCGGAGAACACCGCCGGCTCCCCCAGCGCGACGTCCTGGCGGCCGAGCCACTCGCGCCCCAGATCGGTCAATGCCGGCAGATCGCCGCTGATGTCATAACCATTTTGCTGCGGGAACGCCTCCGCCGCGCCAAGCGCCAACGCCGGCAACAATGCGGCATCCAGATTGCCGCTGGCCAGATCGCACATCCCCGCCGGCACCTGACGCGGCGTATAGGCCGCACTCACCGCCGCCAGCGGCGGCTCCAGCACCACCGTTCCCGCCCGCCCGCGCGTCGCCACCAGACCGGCATCGCGCAATCGGGCGTAAGCGCTGGCGACGGTATTCGGATTGACCTCCAGCTCCGCCGCCAGTTGGCGTACCGGCGGCAACAGCTCGCCCGGCCGCAGCGCGCCGTCTTTGATGCGTGCGGCGATCTGCTCGGCAATCTGGACAGCGCCGCCGCCTTTTGCATACAATGAAGTCATACATAAATCCCTTTGTACTAGTTCAAATAAGATTACCCGTTTCCGCGGCCAAAAGTAAGGGGTTCCATGGATAAACATTACGTGCTCGACATTCAGTATGCAGGAAAAGCCTTTGCCCGCCTGCAGATGTTCACCCCCTGGGCAGCCGATCAGCTGGAACAGGCGTGCGCGCTGTTCCCGGCCGCGCAGGGTTATCAGGTGCAGCTCAGCCAGGTCAGCGAACGCCGCATCGTCTACCAGAGCGGCGCGCAAGGCATCACGGTGCTGGGCGAGTCGCTGGCGCTGACGCCGTTCACCCACGCTAGCGAGGTTAAACAATGAAAAAAGCCGTCGCCATTCGACACGTCAATTTTGAAAACCTGGGTATCCTCGGTTCCCTGCTCTCGCTGCGTGGCTATCAGATCGATTATTACGATGCCGGCCGCGATGATATTCGTGCTATCAATAATGAAGAGACCGATCTGTTGGTGGTGCTCGGCGGGCCGATCAGCGCCGCCCAGCACTTTTCCGGTGAGCAGCGCTACGATTTTCTCGACCATGAATTGGCGTTGGTCAAACAGCGCCTGGCGCAGCGGCGACCGACCCTCGGGGTGTGTCTCGGCGCGCAGGTGATCGCCCAGGCGCTGGGCGCCGACGTGATCTCGCTCGGCGTCAAAGAGATCGGCTTCGCCCCGCTGACCACGCTCGCGGCACAAGACGACTCGGTGCTGGCGCCGCTGGCCGATACGCCGGTGCTGCATTGGCACGGCGATATGTTCATGATCCCGGACGGCGCCCGCTGCCTGGCCGGCACGGCGATTTGCCCGCATCAGGCTTTCGACTATCAGGGGTTCGCGCTCGGCCTGCAGTTCCATCTGGAGGCGGATCACCGCGATATCGAACGCTGGCTGATTGGCCATGCCTGCGAGCTGGAACTGGCCGACATCGCGCCCCAGAGCCTGCGCGAACAGGCGGCGCGCCACGGCGCGCAGCTGGAACAGCGCGCGCGGCAGGTGTTCGCCCGCTGGCTGGATAATAACGAACCAAGGATGTAACTCATGCAACAGGCTTCACCCTTGCGGTCACCGTCCATCGACGTGATCAGCATTCAATCTCAGGTGGTCTACGGCAGCGTCGGCAACGGCATCGCCTACCGCGCTCTGCTGAAAAAGGGGCTAGAAGCGCTGCAGGTGCCCAGCGTGCTGTTCGGCTGCCCGCCCTATTACGGCAAGCCGCACGGCGGCGTCATCTCCGGCGAGTGGTTCGGCGGTTTTCTCGACGATCTGATCGCCCGCGGCGTGATGAAACGCACCCAGGCGGTGATCGTCGGTTACCTGGGCGACGTGATGCAGTGCCATATTCTGGCCAACTGGCTGCAGCGGGTGCGCGCCCTCAATCCGCAGATAAGGATCTATATCGATCCGGTGATGGGCGATTACGGCGAAGGGATCTACGTGGATGAGCGCATCGTCAACTGCTATCGCTCGCCGTTCCTGCGGCTGGCCAACGGCCTGACGCCGAACGGTTTCGAACTGGAGCAGCTGTGCGGCCGCTCTCTGAGCAGTCGGGAGCAGACGCAACGCGCCGCGCAGGCGCTGTTGAACGACACCACCGAATGGGTGCTGGTCACCAGCGCGCCGGGCGTGGCACAGCGCGAAGACGAGGTGGGATTGATGCTGGTCACCCGGCAGGAAACGCAGTGCTTTACCCATCCGAAGGTTAAATCGGCGGTCAAAGGCACCGGCGATCTGTTCACCGCACTGCTGGTGAGCCATCTGCTGCGCGGCGCCGCGCTCGACGCGGCCGTGGTCGCCGCCGGGGGCGAAGTGTGCGACGTGCTGGCCGAAGCGGCGCATTTCGGTTGGGAAGAGATCGGCAGCCTGCGGGCGTTAAAGCCGTAAGGCCGGTGGAGAGTCAGGGGCAGCGTGCCGCCCCTGATACCTATCAGCGTTTTTTCTTTTTGTTGAAATCCAGCTCGAAGGCGAACACCGCGCTCTGAATTTTGCGTTCCATCGCCAGCCCCAGCTTGAGGAAACGGCACGACAGGCGCGAGAAGTGCACCACCCGATCGTTATCGTCGGTTTCCTGATCGTCGTTGACCACCACCAGCTCCATGTTGACCTTGAAGCTGCCGTAGCTGCCCAGATCCAACTCCGCTTTCTTGAACTGCAGGCCTGGCTGGAAGAAATCCGGCAGCGGGCCGTCGAAGCGCAAACCGACGCCGCCGGCGGACAGATCGTGGATCCGCAGCTCGTACGGCGTGCCGTCCGGGTATTCGCCGGTACAGAAGAATTGGCGCCAGTGCGGCGTGGTGATGCGGAACTGACGGCGGCGCTGGATGTAAACCAACTCCTGCGGCAGCCGGGTCGAGCAGGCCTGGACGCCCTGATGTTCGGTCAATTCCGCCTGGCCGACGGAAAACTCGATTTTGGCGTCGTGGCTTTCAATCACGATGGTGCAGGCGCCGTCGATGGCGTTTTCCGCTTCCTCACCGCTAAACACGATATTGTCCGGCCCGACGCTCAATAACAGACTTTGAAACCGGTGCTGCTGATTTTCTACGCGCAGCGGCGTGCGTTGTTTGCAAATTTCACGCAGAATCGCCAGAACTTCAAAACGCTCCCGTTTGATAAACAGTCCGTTATCGCTGTGCTCCACACGTCTCTCCTGACTTTTTTTCTAATGACGTATTACGTATTCCTTACGGTTATCATCTCTGGGAATATTCCTAAAGTCAAATTTGCCAGCGCTGCCAGGCCTGCGGCAGCAGGCGTGCGAAACGTTTCGCCCACGCCTGCTGCCCGCGTTCATCGGCGATCAGATCCTGGCGGATTTCGATGCCGACATAAGGCAAACCGCGCCGTTCCGCATGCACCGGCAACGTGTAGTCGGTGGCGTCAGTCATTGCATAGGGCTCGTTGATCCCCACCTGCAAATCCCCCTCTTCGCGCAGCAGTTCGGCCAGCAGCAGCGCAAATTCCGGGTAGCGATTAAACAGCAGCCCCACCTGCCAGGGGCGCGATTCCCCTTTGAACACCGGCGTGAAGCTGTGCATGGCGATCACCGCCGTCGGCAGTTCGCGCAGCTGACGTTGCCCCAAATGATCGTCGATGGCGTGGTGATACGGCAAAAACACCTCACGCTCGCGCGCCAGCGCGTGCGCGGCGTCGATACCGATATTGCCGGGTATCGGCGTCAGTTCGGACAAATGCGGGATCGAGCTGGCGATGCCGGGCGCCCGGTTGCAGTCGATCACCAGCCGTGAGTAACGCTGGTGGATCAGGGTGGCGTCCAGTTGGCGGCTCAGATGGCGCGACACGCTCAGCGCGCCGATATCCCAGCCGATGTGGCGCTCAATCTCCCCCGGCGGCAAACCGAGATCGCCAAGAGATTGCGGTATCGCCTTGCCGGCGTGATCGCACAGCAGCAAAAAGGGCGCTTTGCCGCGCGGGATTTCAACGGCAGCGGCGGGCGGTTCATCGGCGGACAATAGCGGCGGGATAAACGAATGGGGCATGACAGGCTCCGGCGGTGAAAAGCAAAACGTTTATCGTAGCGCTATCCCGTCGCCGGCCCCAAGGTCGTGCTTAGATCAAAAAGGCATGAGTCAGACTATAGTCATGCCGTCTCGGCCGGCTGCGGCTGGTGCACCGCGATATAACGCTGATACCGCGACGGCTTGAGCCGCGTGGTATCCACCAGCACCAGTCCGTCGATACAGTTGTTGAACGCCGGATCGGTGCCGAAATCGATAAACTGTACCCCGCCCGGCTCGCACAGCTCGGTGTACTGCTTGTACAGCGTTGGGATCGAGCAGCCGATATTGCTGAGCAGGCTCTTCAGCCGCACCAGATCTTCCTGATAGTTGTCCCCGGCGAACTGCGCCAGCACCTGCGGCAGCGACGCCGGATAAGGCCGCCGCGACTGCCCGAACGCGTGATCCGGCGAGAAATAGAGCCGATAGAAGGCGATCAGCAAGTCACGTGCTGCCAGCGGCATGCCGCCGGAGATCGACACCGGGCCGAACAGATAGCGGTACTGCGGGTATTTCGACAGATAGGCGCCGATGCCCAGCCACAAATAGTCCAGCCCGCGCTTGCCCCAATAGGCCGGCTGAATAAAGCTGCGCCCCAGCTCAATGCCCTGCGCCAGGATCGGTTCCATATCGCGGTCATAATGGAACAGGCTGTTGCTGTAGATGCTTTCCAGCCCTTTGCGCGCGATTTGTTCGGCGGTAGGGATAAAGCGATAGGCGCCGACGATCTCCAACTCTTCCTCATCCCACAGCACCAGGTGGTAGTAATCGTCGTCGTAGCTGTCCAGATCGCGGCGGCGGCCGGATCCTTCCCCCACCGCGCGGAAGGCGATCTCGCGCAGGCGCCCCAGCTCGCGCAGGATTGGCGTACGCGCTTCGTCATGGCGACGGTAGAGATAGATGGTTTTACCGTCCGGCGTTACCCCCAACCGTTCGCAGTTCGCCAGCGCCTTTTTCAGCTCAAGACGATCTTCCGGCAGCGCGATCGGCGACTCGCTGGCGAACAGCCCCGGCTTGCCCTGGCCCAGGCGATAGACGTGGCGGCGAAAACGCTCCGCCAGATCCTTGGCGCTGGTGTGGCCGTCGTGCCAGTTGGCGAACGGCACGCGGCCGCCCACGCGGATCTTGATGCGCCCGCCCCGCTGCTGGAACATTTCGCGCACCAGCAGCAACGTCGACAGCGGCCGGTAGACCAGTGAGGTAAAGTAGAACAGGTTGCTGTTGCGTGCGCTGATGTGGATTGGCACGATCGGCGCGCGCGCTTTGGCGGCCAGGCGCAGAAAACCGGTATGCCAGTGGCCGTCGCGGATGCCTTTCGGGCTCATGCGCGACACTTCGCCGGCCGGGAACAGGATTAGCGCGCCCTGATTGTCCAGTTGTTGCTGCATGCCTTCAATCTGTTTGCGGCTGGTTTTATAAGCGACGTTATCCACCGGCACGAACAGGCTGCGCAGCGGTTCAATGTAGGTCAGCAGTTGGCTGGCCACCACTTTCACGTCCGGGCGCACCGCCGCAACGGCGCGCAGCAGCACCAGGCCGTCGAGCGAACCGATCGGGTGATTGGCCACGAGCACCACCGGCCCCTGGCTCGGGATGTTTTCCAGATCGCCGTCCACCAGTTCGCAGCTGAGGTTAAAGTAGTCCACCACCTGCTCGATCAGATCGAGCCCTTTCAGGTGGGGATAATCGGCGGCGAACTGCTTGAATTCTTTTTCGAAGAGAAGGGTTCTTAGCAGGCTGCGCTGCCAGGCAGGGGTATTGCGGTGTGGAAATGCATCTTGCAACAGAGAATCCAGGCTGAACATCGCGTTATCTCCTGACGTAGTCGCTGCAAACTTAAGCCAGAGCCATGACTCTGACGTGTCAGTTACATGACAATAAAGTGAATCCATCGACTATCAGGTATAGCAAAGTAATGGCGAATTGGGAGCGAAAGACGCATTTTCGCCCCCACTTGCCTTCACATCGGCGCCAGCAACGCTTCGATGCGGCGGTTTACCGCGTCGCGCAGGCGCAGCAGCGGCCCGGCCTGGTGCGGATAACGCTTGAAGGTGATGCGCATGCCCAGCTCGCGTTCGATCAGCGCCTCAACCGTCGGCCGGTCGGTCAGACTCTCCAGCAGTTGCAGCGCGCGCATGTCCTGCAGCCCCTGATGCAGCACCCGCAGGCGCAGCGACTCCACCGGCTGCAGATCATCGCCCGGATAGACCACGAACGGATCGCCGGAGGGAAACGCATGGCCGCTGTCGGTCACGGCATAAGGATTGATACGTTCGAGCGAATGGGCGCTGTTATAGAAGTTGAATCCCCAATGCAGGAAGCCGGCGATGCGGTACAGATAGAGCTGCACGCCCAATATGCGGTTGCGCGCCGAAGGCTGGGCGAAGAACCGGTTGGCGACCTCGGTCTTCTGCACGCAGCAGTAATAGGCCCACAGGCCAGGCACCCGGTGTTCGATAAAGGGCTCAATATGATCGGTGGCGGCGACCGGGATTTCCACCAGGCCTCGCTGATAGAAAGCGAAATCCGACAGCGCATCGAAAGTGCGAAAGCCATCCAGTAGCGGCAGCAGCGCGGCGCTGGCGCGCCGGTAGGCCGCCAGGTTGTCCAGCGTCGGCTCATCGGAAACATGGAACCACACCTGTCGTTCCAACCCCCGCTCGCGGAACCAGGCGGTCAATTCGGGCAGCAGCGCCTGCAGGAAACGCTGATACGGTTCGCCCTGCGCATCGGTGTGCCAGCCGAACAGCGGTCGCGCCTCGCCCTGCTCCTCCACCACGATCTTCGGCGCATGCGCCGCGCCCCATTGGGTAAACAACGGCGCGATTTCGAAGTGCTCGATGCCCTCTTCCTGCGCCAACGCCACCCACTGCGCCAAGCGGCTGAAATCGAAGCGATACCCCTGCGCGGAACGCGACACCCTCACCAACTGCACTGTGGTGCGTTCACCGCCGACGGCGGTATCCAGCGGCGGCGTAAACAGCGGCGTCAGCAGCATATTGACCCCGCTATGCACCGCGCAGCGCACAAAGTTGCGCACCGCGCGCCAGTAATCCGGGCTGAACACCGCCAGACGGTAGTAATCCGCCAGGCAGTCGGTGTGCAGCCACTCGGTGTGCAACAGCGTTTGCGGCGGCAACGCCGCCGGCACCAGATGCAGCGTCAGCGTGGCCTCGGCCAGCGCCTCGCCGCTCTGGGCATCCCGCAGCCGCAGGGTCAACGGAAAGTCGCCGGCCAGTTGCGCGTCGGCCGGCGGCGTCAGGGTCAACCACAGGCTGCCATAATAGCGGCAGGCGGCAAAAAAACGCCGTTGCGGCAGCGGTATCAGCGGATCGGGAAATAAGCCCGGCTCAGTCGTCAGGTAATTCTCATCGGTCTCGCGATAACAGGGAAAACCGCTCGGCACCGATTGCACCTGGCGCACGCTGATATACTCCGCCAGCGGCCCGTCGAGTTGATAACACAGCTCATGGCGAGTCTCGTTGCCCGGGGTTTGCAAACAGTACACCGCCTGCCAGGACAGCACCTCGTTATTTAACCCGCTCAACCGATTTTCCACGGCAATGGGCGGCATATTTTGGCGATGAAATACTTTCTCCAGGCAATGCGTAAATACCAGAGACAGGCGCATGATATTCCGCCCTCTTTATTATGGATGAATAAGTGTTGTGAGATTCAGGCTAGCGTCTTTTATCGACACAAACAATAGCCGGCAATAAAAAACGTTTGCGCGCCCTCCCTGGACAGCCTCAGCAAGATTTTTTTGTTTATTTGCATCACAAAAATGAAAGAAGCTGAAGCTTGCACAATAAAAATATTTTTAATCCCCATTATGGTGCAAGGGTTATCAGTTATTCCTATGCCTGCGAAGGCCGCTAAATGCCGCGCCACCGGGGAAAAACCCCGCATAAAGGTTAATGAAATGTGAACAAGAACACCTTTCACTTGACCGTGAAAGCCTTTCGATTTTAACAACAACGAAACATTGACGCCCCATTTTTGGGCGTTTGGGGGTGTATTGACACATTGAAAGTTAAGGGATAGAAAGAATTTACGTTGCAAAAAACGCTATTCGTCGCTCACCGAGGGGAAAGCAATGTCACCGATAAAAAATACCGGCCGCTTGCTGGCGCATTCTATTCTTGCCAGCGCATTATTATTACCCACGCTGCTCCATGCCGCAGATAAAATAACTTTGCGCTATGCCGTTTGGGACAGAAATCAATTACCCGCCGAACAGGAGATTGCCAAGCGCTTTGAACAGGCCAATCCGGATATAAAAATAGAAATAGAATTAACCCCCTCGGCGCAATATTTCGTTAAATTAGATTCCGCCGCCGCCGGCGGCGTAGCGCCAGATATATTCTGGATCAATATGCCTTATTTTGTGCAGTACGCCAAAAACGGCATTATGGAGCCGTTGGCGCCCTATATTAAGGACAGCGGCCTTAAGCTGGACGACGTGGTCGCCAGCTCGGTGAAAGCCTATCAGTATGACGGTCAGCAGATGGCCATCCCGCGCGACGTCGATTCCATCGCCGTGTGGTACAACAAAAAGCTGTTCGATCAGGCCGGCGTCAGCTACCCCACCAACGACTGGAGCTGGGACGATCTGAAGAGCAAGGCCGCCGCGCTGAAAAACGGGCTGAAAGGCGCCGCCTTCCCGCTGGTGATGGATCTCAGCATCGACGGCCAGGACAGTTACATGAACCTGCTGTTCCAAAACGGCAACCACATCGTGCCGAAAGACGGCCAGCCCACCGACATCGCCAACGACAGATCCCTCTGGGTCTACCAACAGCTGCAGGGCATGATGAAAGACGGCCTGATGCCAAGCGCCCAGCAAATGAGCGAAGTCAAAACCGAGAATATCTTCCAGTCCAACCGCGCCGCGATGGTCTATGCCGGCTCCTGGCTGGCGGCGCCGTTCGCCAATAACCCGCTGATCAACGACCACATCGGCGTGGTGATGATGCCCAAAATTGAACGCCAGTCCGGCGTGGCGCACAGTCTGGCCTTCGCCATGTCGGCGAAAAGCGCCCACAAGCAGGCCGCCTGGAAATATATCGCCTTCATGAGCAGCGAAGCCTCGCAGGCGGAGCTGGCCAAGGTGGTGATCCCGGCCAACAAGACGGCGGCCAAGGTCTGGGCGCAGCAGATCCAAAAGGTTGACGTCACGCCTTATATCCAGACCCTTGAAGTGACCCAGGCTTACCCCACCGCCGGCACCAATACGCCGAAGTGGCAAAACATGTGGATCGCCAGCCTGAAAAAGATCTTTATGGGCGCGGACGCTAAGCAGGAAATGGACAAATCGGTCAAGAAGATCGCGCGCGTCATGGAGCAGTAATCACCCCGCCGCGGCGCGCAGCCCCGAGCGCGCGCCGCGGGGGAACCACGCTGAACGTCATAGGTGAGGAATGGCAACATGTCGCTGGCAGAAACGGCTACGGTCACCCTGAAACACCCCCGGCGCACCGCCCGTCCCGCGCTCAATCGGCTCGAACGCGCCGAGCGCTTCTGGGGCTGGGTGATGATCCTGCCGCTGTTGTTGGGGGTGACGGTGTTTTACCTGATCCCCTTCTTGCAAAACATCTTTTACAGCTTTACCGATCTGAACCAATTCATGCGCTGGAGCAGCATCAGCGTCGATAACTATCTCAACCTGTTCGAAGACGACGACTTTTACACCGCCGCCGCCAACACCCTGTTCTACGTGGTGGTCTGCGTGCCGATCAGCCTGAGCCTGTCGCTGCTGCTGGCGATCGGCCTCAACCAGAATATCCGCGGCAAAGGCCTGCTGCGCACCCTGCTGTTCCTGCCGGCGGTCACCATGCCCGCGGCGGTGGCCATGGTGTGGCAATGGCTGTTCAACAAGGACTTCGGCCTGATCAACCAGGCGCTGGGCCTGCTGCACATTGCGCCGGTCGCCTGGCTGTCCGATCCGGACGTGGTGCGCATCAGCGTATCCATCATCATCATCTGGTCGTCGCTGGCGCTGAAGATCATCATTTTGCTGGCCGGACTGCAGAGCATTCCACGCCAGTTGTACGAAGCGGCGGATATCGACGGCATCGGCACCCTGCGGCGCTTCTTCTGCATCACGCTGCCGATGATGGTGCCGACGCTGTTCTTCGTGTCGGTGATGAGCTTTATCGAGATCCTGCAAGTCTTTGACGTGGTGTTCCTGATGTTCGACCGCGCGCTGGTGGAAAACGACGTGATGACCGTCACCAACCTGTTCTACAAGTACGCGTTTTACCTGCAGGAAAAAGGTTACGCCTCCGCCATCACCGTGGTGCTGTTCGCCGTCACGCTGGTGATCACCCTGATTCAAATGGCGATCGGCAAGCGCCTGAAAGTCAGCTGAGGAGCTGCACATGAACGCAAGCAAGAAAACGCTGGTGTACCTGTTTATGGGGCTGGCGGCGCTGGCCTCGGTGGTGCCCTTTATCTGGATGCTGGTGACCTCGCTGAAAACCCAGGCCGAGAGCATCCAGATCCCGCTGACGCTGCTGCCGGGGCATCCCAGCCTGCAGGCCTACGGCCGGGTGATGCACGAAATCCCGTTCGCCGGTTTTTATCTCAACTCGCTGCTGGCGACCTTCTTCACCGTCAGCCTGCAGATGGCTATCGCCACCCTGGCCGCCTATGGCTTCTCGCGCCTGCATTTTCGCGGCCGCGACGCGGTGTTTCTGGTGTGCGTGTCGATCCTGATGGTGCCCGGCCAGGCGTTTCTGATCCCGCAATTCCTGGTGGTGCAGAAGCTGGGGCTGGTCAACAGCATCACCGGGTTGGTGCTGCCGGGCATTTTCAGCGTTTACGCCACCTTCCTGCTGCGCCAGTTCTTCCTGGCGGTGCCGAAGGAGATGGAGGAAGCGGCGCTGATCGACGGTTACAGCTACTTCGCCATCTTCTGGCGCATCATGCTGCCGCTGATCCGACCGGGCATTATCGCCTGCGTCATCATCAACGGCCTGTGGAGCTGGAACAACCTGATGTGGCCGCTGATCGTCAATACCACCACCGAGAAGCTGACGCTGCCGGTAGGGCTGGCCTCGCTCTCCAGCCGCGCCGGGGTGGAATACCCGCTGCTGATGGCCGGGGCGCTGATGGCAGTGATCCCGATGCTGATGCTGTTCATTATTTTCCAACGCTATTTCATCCAGGGCATCGCCAGCGCCGGGGTGAAAGGCTAACGCGCAGACAAGGTAAACAACATGGCCGGAATTCAGTTAAACAGCGTTAAAAAAGTGTACCCCAACGGTTTCCACGCGCTGCACGGCGTCGATCTGGACATTGAAGATGGGGAATTTATGGTGTTCGTCGGCCCGTCCGGCTGCGCCAAATCCACCCTGCTGCGGATGATCGCCGGGCTGGAGAGCGTCAGCGAGGGGCAGATCCTGATCCACGATCGCTGCGTCAACGACAGCATGCCGAAGGATCGCGGCGTCGCCATGGTGTTCCAGAACTATGCGCTGTACCCGCACATGACGGTGTACAAGAACATGGCGTTCGGCCTGATCGGCAAAGAGAGCAAGGCGGAGATCGACCGCCGGGTGCGCGACGCGGCGGAAAAGCTGGAGATCACCAATCTGCTGCAGCGCAAGCCGGGCCAGCTCTCCGGCGGCCAGTGCCAGCGGGTGGCGGTCGGCCGCGCCATCGTGCGCAAACCCAAGGTGTTTCTGTTCGATGAGCCGCTGTCCAACCTCGACGCCAAGCTGCGGGTGTCAATGCGCGTGCAGCTGATCGAACTGCACAACCAGCTGAAGCAAGAAGGCGCCGCCGCCACCATGGTGTACGTCACCCACGATCAGGTCGAGGCGATGACCATGGGCGATCGCATTTGCGTGATGAACCGCGGCGCCATCATGCAGGTGGATAAACCAATCAATCTGTACCACCACCCCGCCAACCGTTTCGTCGCCGAGTTTATCGGCAGCCCGTCGATGAATTTGCACGATCTGGCGATCGTGCGCGACGGCCAAACGGTGCGGCTGCGTATCGGCCTGCAGCACCTGCTCGATCTGCCGCCGGCGCTGCAACGGCAATTGGCGGACTACCCGCATGCGCGGGTGTGTCTCGGCATCCGGCCGGAATCTTTGCGGCTGTGCGCGCCCGGCAGCGCCAACTGTTTCCCGGCGCAGATCGTCACTATCGAGCGCATGGGCAACGAAGAGCTGCTGCACTGCGAACTGGCCGATCTGCGCTTCGTGCTGCGCATGGCGTCGCTGCCGGACTGGGAGCCGCGCCTCGGCGAAAGCATTCATCTGGCATTCGATCTGACGCGCGCGCATTTGTTCGACGAGCTCAGCGGCCAAAACCTCAAATAACAACAGCGGAGTATCCAGCAATGTCGTCAACACAACCCAACAGCTTTGCCCATCGCCCGGTGCGGGTGCTGGTGGTCGGCGCCGGGGCGCGCGGTGAAATCTACTCGCGCTATGCGCTGGCGCATCCCGATTTGATGCAAGTGGTGGCGGTAGCGGAACCGCGCGACGCCTACCGCGAGCCGTTCGTGGCGCAGCATGCCATCGCGCCGGAAAACGTCTTCACCGACTGGCGTCAGGCCGCCGACGCCGGCAAGCTGGCCGACGCGGTGCTGATCTGCACCCAGGATCAGATGCATCTGGAACCGGCGCTGGCCTTCGCCCGCCAGGGCTACGCCATGCTGCTGGAAAAACCGCTGTCGCCGGACGCCGATGAGTGCCGCGCCATCGTCGCCGAAGTGACGCGCCAACGGCTGATCTTCTCGGTCGGCCACGTGCTGCGTTACACCCGCTATACCCAAAAGCTCAAACAGTTGCTGCGCGACGGCGCGATCGGCGACATCGTCAGCCTGCAACATTTGGAACCGGTCGGCTACTGGCATCAGGCGCACTCCTTCGTGCGCGGCAACTGGCGCAACGATCGGCAGGCCGCCTTTATGCTGCTGCAGAAATCCTGCCACGACATCGACTGGATCCGCTACGTGATGGAGCAACCCTGTGAACAGGTCAGCTCCTTCGGCAACCTGCGCCACTTCCGCCAGGAAAACCAACCGGCGGGCGCGGCGGACAACTGCCTGGATTGCGCGGTAGAGGCAAACTGCCCCTATTCCGCCAAACGCATCTATCTGGGCGACGATCACAAGGCCACGCCCGGTTTTCTGCGCGTGCTGACGCCGGAACCCGACCAGACGACGCTGCGGGCGGCGCTGCGCGACGGGCCTTACGGCCGCTGCGTCTACCGCTGCGACAATAACGTGGTCGACCATCAGGTGGTCAACATGCAGTTCGCCGGCGGCCGCACCGCGTCGTTCACCATGACGGCCTTTACCCGCCACGAAGATCGTCACACCCGTATCTTTGGCAGCCGCGGCTGCCTGGAAGGCGACGGCCGCCATATCCGCATCACCTCGTTCCTCGACGACGGCGAAACGCATTACGACACCGATGCCGGCCAGGATCTGCACGCCATGGCCGGCCACGGCGGCGGCGACTACTTCCTGATGCAGCACTTTATCGCGGCCATTCGCGCCAACGATCCGAGCCAGGTGCTGGCCGGCTCGGCGGAAGCGCTGGAGAGCCACCTGATGGTGTTTGCCGCCGAACGCGCCCGCCGCGAGGCGGCGGTGATCGCCCTGAGTGGAGCCTAAAGCATGGCCACGACAGAGATGCGTTACGGCTTCGACATCGGCGGCACCAAAATTGAAATGGCCGCTTACGATCGCCGGCTCAATCAGGTGCTGCTCCAGCGGGTGCGCACCCCAACCGGCGATTACGGCGAGTTCGTGGCCTGCATCGCCGGGCTGGTCGAGCAGGCGGATCGCGAACTGCACACGCGCGGCAGCATCGGCATCGGTTTGCCGGGGATCACCGATCCCGTCAGCCGCCGCCAGTTGGCGGTCAACGTGCCCTGCCTGACCGGCCATTGCCTGGCGGATGATTTGACGCAGGCGCTGGCGCGACCGATCGCTATTGAGAACGACTGCCGCTGCTTCGCGCTGTCGGAAGCCAGCACGCCGCAAACCGCGCACCTGCCGCTGGTGTTCGGCGCCATCATCGGCACCGGCGCCGGCGGCGGCCTGGTGGTGAACCGGCAACTGCACAAGGGGCGCAGCGGCGTGGCGGGCGAATGGGGCCATATGCCAATCTCGGCCCAGCTGGCGCAGCGTTACGATCTGCCGCTGTTCGGCTGCAACTGCGGGCTGACCGGCTGCTTTGAACGCTACGTCTCCGGCAGCGGGCTGCTGGCGCTGAGCCGCCATTTCGCCCATCCGGCCGCTGACGTGCCGGCGCTGGTCGCCTGCTATCGTGCCGGTGATGCGCTCGCGCAGCGGCTGATGACCATCTACGTCGACATCCTGGCCAGCGCGCTGGCCGGCTTACAGCTGCTGCTGGACGTTGATGCCTTCGTGCTGGGCGGTGGATTGTCCAACGTCGGCGAGCTTTACCGGCTGTTGCCGCCGGCGATGCGGCGCTGGCTGCTGCCGGGCATGGAGCCGGCGGCGGTGTTCCCGCCGGTGCACGGTGACAGCAGCGGCGTGCGCGGCGCAGCGCTTTTACGCGCGCCGGCATAAAAAAACAGTGAAAGCCCGGAGATTGTCGAGCGATCGCTGCGGCTTTCGGCATCGACGGACTGAATGAATAAGCGCTGGGAATTGGCGACTGAAAAATAACGAATTTGCCGTTTTCACTTTGCGTTAACACTGCTTTCGGTTGCCGCCCAACCGAAAGCAAAATCAAATATAACCAACTGATAGATATAGATATTTTAAAATTAATCGATTGCATTTCAGTGTTTCGTTTGCTGTAATTCGCCACGAACAACTGAAAGCGCTCCGGTCGGTATCGCTGCGGCTTATTAAGCCGCGGTCGGGCACGGCTACAGGTAAATCAGGAGTCTGCGTTAATGATCAATACCGCAAAACGCCGGGAATTAATTATCGACCAGCTGTGTCGCGAGGGCACGGTGCGCGTGGAGCAGCTCAGCCAGCAGTTTTCGGTGTCCAGCGTCACCATCCGCAGCGATCTGCGCCAGCTGGAAAAACACGGCTGCGCGGTGCGCGCCTACGGCGGCGCCATGTTGAACAAACAGTTCGCCTTCGACCGCCCGTTGCAGGACAAGGGCCGCATCAATCGCGACGTCAAACACGCCATCGCCTGCGCGGCCGCGGCGCTGATTGAAGACGGCGACGCCGTCATCCTCGACTCCGGCTCCACCACCAGCCAAATGGCGCCGCAGCTGGCGGGGAAAAAGGATCTGGTGGTGATGACCAACGCGCTCAACATCGCCTTCGAACTGGCCAACAACGAGGAGATCGACCTGATGGTGGTCGGCGGCAGCGTGCGCCGCAAAGCCTGGTCGCTGTACGGCCCCGCCGCCGAACAGCAGCTGCGCCAGTATCGGTTCGACAAGCTTTTTCTCGGCGTCGACGGCTTCGATCTCGCGAGCGGCATCACCACGCCGGATCCGGGCGAAGCGCAGCTGAACCGGGTCATGTGCGAGGTGGCGCGCGAAGTGATCGCCCTCGCCGACGCCAGCAAATTCGGCCGCACCAGCTTTTGCATGATCCGCGACATCGGCCAGATCCACCGCCTGGTCACCGACAGCCGCATTCCGGAACACTATCTGCAGGCGCTGCACCATTTAGGGATCGACGTGATTATCGCCGACCGTTAACCGAGGCTTTTTAAGGAGCTGTCATCATGAACGCGTATTTCTCTTACGAGGCGAATTGGCTGAAGCAGCGCAACGCCTGGCATACCGCCGCAGAAATTTGGCAACAGCCGGATTTGTGGGCGGCGCTGCACCGCCAACTGCAGGATCAACAGGCGCAGTGGCAACCGTTCCTGGCGCCGTTGCTGGCTAATCCGCGCCTGCAAATCGTCTTGTGCGGCGCCGGCAGCTCGGCATTTGCCGGCCGCGCCCTGGCCCCCTGGCTGCGCGAACGCACCGGCCGCGACGTGGTGGCTTACGGCACCACCGATATCGTCGCCAACCCGCTGCAGTATCTTGACCCTGATCGGCCGACGCTGCTGGTTTCCTTCGCCCGTTCGGGCAACAGCCCGGAAAGCGTGGCGACGGTGGAGCTGGCCGATCAATTGCTGCCGGAAAGCTATCATCTGATGCTGGTGTGCAACCCGGACAGCCGGCTGGCGCAGTACGCGCATCAGCGTGGCAACGTCTGTTCGCTGGTGATGCCGCAAGGCGCCAACGATCAGAGCTTCGCCATGACCTCCAGCTTCAGCTGCATGATGCTGAGCGCCGCGCTGCTGCTCGGCCCGGCTTCGCTCGAGGCCGCCCAGGCGCCGTTGAACGCCATGGTGCAGCGCTGCCGCGCACTGCGCGAAACGCTGCAGCCGCAGGTGAAGGCGCTGGCCGCCAGCGGTTTCCGCCGCTATATCACCCTCGGCGGCAGCTGTTTTACCGGCCTCGCCGAAGAGGCCTCGCTCAAGATGCTGGAGTTGACCGCCGGCCGCATCGTTACGCGCTACGACTCGCCGCTCGGCCTGCGCCATGGCCCGAAATTCATGGTCGACGGCCAGACGTTGGTGGTGCTGATGTTCTCCCACAACGACTATGCCCGCCAGTATGACCGCGATCTGTGGAACGAGCTGCAGCGCGATGGGCAGGCGATGCAGCTGGTCGGGTTGACCGGCGAACGCCAACCTCTGTCCGATGCCCTGCTGCATATGCACGATGCGGCTGACGATATCTGGCTGCTGTTCCCGTATCTGCTGTTCAGCCAGATGCTGGCCTTCGAGAGTTCGCTGGCGCTGGGGCTGACCCCGGATAACCCCTGCCCGACCGGCGAGGTCAACCGGGTGGTGAAAGGCGTGACGATTTACCGTTTTCCTTCCCCCGAGCTGTAAGGAGATCCCATGTATCTGATAGCCAACCGAGACATGCTGCTCAAGGCGCAGCGCCAGGGTTACGCCGTTCCGGCGTTTAACGTCCACAATCTGGAAACCGTGCAGGTGGTGGCGGAGACCGCCGCCGAGCTGCGCTCGCCGGTGATCATGGCCGGCACGCCCGGCACCTTCAGCTATGCCGGCACCGACTACCTGATCGGCATTTGCCAATCGGCCGCGCACCGCTACGATCTGCCGCTGGCGCTGCATCTGGATCATCACGAAGCGCTGGACGACATCGAGTATAAGGTGAAAAGCGGCATCCGCTCGGTGATGATCGACGGCTCCCATTTGCCGTTCGAGCAGAATATCGCCAAGGTGGCCGCCGCAGTAGTCCTGTGCCACCGCTACGGCGCCAGCGTGGAGGCGGAGCTGGGCCGCCTGGGCGGGCAGGAAGACGATCTGATCGTCGATACGGCGGACAGCTTTTATACCGATCCGGCCGCGGCACGCGAGTTTGTCGCCGCCACCGGCATCGATTCGCTGGCGGTGGCGATCGGTTCCGCCCACGGCCTGTATCACGGCGAACCGAAGTTGGACTTCGAGCGCCTGGCGCTGATCCGCGAACAGGTGGACGTGCCGTTGGTGCTGCACGGCGCCTCCGGCATTCCGGAAGCGATGGTCAAGCGCGCGATCTCGCTCGGCGTTTGCAAGGTCAACGTCGCCACCGAATTGAAAATCGCCTTCGCCGATGCGGTAAAAAGCTACTTTTCGCAGCACCCGGACGCCAACGATCCGCGCAAGTACATCGTCCCCGGCAAGCTGGCGATGAAAGAAGTGGTGGCGGAAAAGATCCGCATCTGCGGCAGCAGCGGCATGCTGTAACCCCGCTCTCGCCTCCGTTGCTGCGGCCGCGCAACGGGGGCGAAAACGGCCGCCATTGCCCGAATTTCCTGAGAGAACGATCACAGCCTGTTATCCCGCCTGCGCCTTAAATCATTAACCGACCTTCACTATGATCCAAATCATGGTTTTACTCATCCTACCTCCCTATTATCAAATTCATTGAATGCGGGCAGTAGGATTTTTGCCCATTCGTTTTTATTTCTCCAAGCGAAATAGCTTATTTGATGAAAACAAGCGCGCTTGTTTTTTAATTGGCAGTGTTTTTACTCTGAAAGGAACAGCATATGAACCATTACTTAGCCATATTAAGCGCATTGGTCATTCTGCCCTTCGCTCTGCAAGCAAAACCGCTTTCCGGCAGCCAGGTCGCCTCCGGCGTCGTGCGCTTCACCGGCGCCATTACCACGCCGGCCTGCACCGTCAAACATCAGGATGAAAAGCTTATCTCCAGCTGCTTCGGTAAAGTGACGGAATATCAGAACGGGTATATATCCTCTTCGTTAAAAGAGATGCCAAAAGAATTAGTTTCTGCCGTCAGCAGTGAGTTGGTGAATAACGATCCCCATTTAAAGCGCGTGACTATCAGCTATAAGTAAGTACAAAGCGTTACTGCCTGCTGAAATAATAAACAAGACACAACTTGTCTTGATGACTTATAAATTTATTTTATAAATTTATCGCACAATAACTCCCCGCCTTACCGTAAGCCGGCTATTCGGGCAATCCTGTGGTTGCCCATCAGCATGTCCGAAATCCGCCATCGCTCCCTCCCATTTCATGCGATAATCGCCACACTAAACTGAGGAGTGAGCCAGATGCAGACTTTTTTGATTGATCGTACCGCCACGCCGGTGGGAGAACTGGTGCTGATTGCCGATGAACAGGGGCGCCTGCGGGCGATCGACTGGACCGATCACGAAGCGCGCCTGATGAAGCTGCTGAACACCCACTACCGCGCCGATCGGTTCACCCTGCGCGAACAGCGCGATCCCAGCGGGCTGACCGACGCCATGCAGCGCTATTTCGCCGGGGAACTGAGCATTATCGATCGGTTGCCGGTGATGACCGCCGGCACCGAGTTCCAGCGCACCGTCTGGCAACAGCTGCGCCAAATCCCCTGTGGCGAGATCCTGACCTACGGCCAGCTGGCGCAACGCATCGGCCGTCCGACCGCCTCGCGCGCCGTCGGCATGGCCAACGGTTCAAATCCGATCAGCATCGTGGTGCCCTGCCATCGAGTGATCGGTTCGCAAGGCGCGCTGACCGGCTATGCCGGCGGCGTACAGCGCAAGCAGTGGCTGCTGCAGCATGAAGGCTACCTGCCGAAAAGTTTGCTGTAGCCGCTGCGATCGGCTTATCCAGCGCCATTGTTTGGCGCTGCTTAATAAAGCACAGTGCCCAACGCCGCGCTCGTGCCCGCAGGGCACTATTAATAACTTGTGTGAATAAAACGCATAAGTCACAAATAATACTCATAACTTCAGTCCGATACAGAATAATCGGCGGCATGTGTGCGCAAAATTCGCACACAATACCCCTATTCATGCTAATGCCACCCTTATCAGCTGCAGCAAAAGATGTTAAAATTGACTCATATCAATTATTGAATGAGCGTAATCTATGATCCCGGAAAAACGCGTGATTCGTCGTATCCAGTCTGGTGGTTGTGCGATCCATTGCCAGGACTGCAGCATCAGCCAGCTGTGCATTCCTTTCACCCTCAATGCTCACGAGCTGGATCAGCTCGACAACATTATCGAGAGGAAGAAGCCCATCCAGAAAGGCCAGACCTTGTTCAAGGCCGGCGACGAGCTGAAATCGCTGTACGCGATCCGTTCCGGAACCATCAAAAGCTACACCATCACCGAGCAAGGTGATGAGCAGATCACCGGCTTCCACCTGGCGGGCGACCTGGTAGGCTTCGACGCCATCGGCGGCCTGAAGCATCCGAGCTTCGCTCAGGCGCTGGAAACCTCGATGGTGTGCGAGATCCCATTCGAGACCCTCGACGATCTGTCCGGCAAAATGCCGAACCTGCGTCAGCAAATCATGCGATTGATGAGCGGCGAGATCAAAGGCGACCAGGACATGATCCTGCTGCTGTCGAAGAAAAACGCCGAAGAGCGCCTGGCGGCGTTCGTTTACAACCTGTCGCGCCGCTTTGCGGAGCGCGGCTTCTCACCGCGTGAGTTCCGGTTGACCATGACCCGCGGCGACATCGGCAACTACCTTGGGCTGACGGTGGAAACCATCAGCCGCCTGCTGGGCCGCTTCCAGAAAAGCGAAATCCTCAGCGTGAAAGGCAAATACATCACCATCGAAAACGCCGACGCGCTGTCGGTGCTGGCCGGTACGCCGCGCATCAACGTGACCGTCAACGCCTGATCCCCCCGCCGGATCAACATTTCACCGAAATTGTTGATCCGGCACGCTTCCGTTGTTGTTCTGTTTTTCAATGTTGGGTTACTCTGTAAATTAACAGACTGTTGATTTCAGCTGTAAGGAGGCCCTATGGCGAAGTATCAGAATCTTCTGGTGGCTATTGACCCCAATCAGGACGATCAGCCGGCATTGCGCCGCGCCGTGTACCTGGTAAAACGGAACGGCGGGCGCATCAAGGCCTTCCTGCCCATCTATGACTTCTCTTACGAAATGACGACCCTGCTCTCCCCGGATGAAAGAACGGCGATGCGGCAAGGTGTGATCAGCCAACGCGCCGCCTGGATCAACGAGCAGTGCCGCTTCTATCTCAACGACGGCGTGCCGATCGAAATCAAAGTGGTTTGGCATAACCGCCCCTTCGAAGCCATCATTCAGGAAGTGCTTTCCGGCCAACATGACCTGCTGCTGAAAATGGCGCACCAACACGATCGGTTAGAGTCGGTGATCTTCACCCCCACCGACTGGCACCTGCTGCGCAAATGCCCTTGCCCGGTGTGGATGGTGAAAGACCAGCCCTGGCCGGAAGGCGGCAAGGCGCTGGTGGCGGTCAACCTGGCCAGCGAGGAACCCTATCACGACCCGCTCAATATCAAACTGGTGCAAGAAACCGTCGAACTGGCGCAAAACGTCAACCAGACCGAGGTTCACCTGGTCGGCGCCTATCCCGTTACCCCGATCAACATCGCCATCGAATTGCCCGACTTCGACCCGAGCGTCTACAACGACGCCATTCGCGGCCAGCATCTGATCGCCATGAAGGCGCTGCGGCAGAAATTCTGCATTAAGGAAGAGTTCACCCACGTGGAAAAAGGCCTGCCGGAAGAGGTCATCCCCGATCTGGCCGAACATCTGCAGGCCGGCGTGGTGGTGCTGGGCACTCTGGGCCGCACCGGCATTTCAGCCGCCTTTATCGGCAACACCGCGGAACATGTGATCGATCATCTGAAATGCGACCTGCTGGTGATTAAACCGGAAAACTTCAACTGCCCGATCGAGGCGGATGAAGATGACGAGCATGACGACGAAGATTAACCTTCGCGCATAAAAAACGGGCCGCTAAGCGGCCCGTTTTTTTGGTTGCCCAATTTTACTTCTGCAGCGCCCGCAGAATCGCCTCCACGCTGTCTTTGGCGTCGCCGAACAGCATCTGGGTATTCTCCTTGAAGAACAGCGGGTTCTGCACGCCGGCGTAGCCGGTGTTCATCGAGCGTTTGAACGCGATTACGTTCTGCGCTTTCCACACTTCCAATACCGGCATGCCGGCGATCGGGCTGCGCGGATCCTCCAGCGCCGCCGGGTTCACCGTGTCGTTGGCGCCAATTACCAGCACGGTATCGGTATCCGGGAAATCGTCGTTGATTTCATCCATCTCCAGCACCACGTCGTACGGCACCTTCGCTTCCGCCAGCAGCACGTTCATGTGGCCCGGCAAGCGCCCCGCGACCGGGTGAATGCCGAAACGCACCTTCACGCCGCGCGCCCGCAGTTTTTCGGTGATTTCCGCCACCGGATACTGCGCCTGCGCCACCGCCATGCCGTAGCCCGGGGTGATGATCACCGACGTGGAGTTCTTCAGCTGCTCGGCCACCTCTTCCGCCGTGGTTTCACGGTATTCGCCCATCTCTTCGGCGTCACCGGTGGAAGAACCGTCGCTGCCGAAACCGCCGGCGATCACGCTGATAAACGAGCGGTTCATCGCCTTGCACATGATGTAAGACAGGATCGCACCCGAAGAGCCCACCAGCGCGCCGGTGACGATCAGCAGATCGTTGCTCAGCATGAAGCCCGCCGCGGCGGCCGCCCACCCCGAGTAAGAGTTGAGCATCGACACCACCACCGGCATGTCGGCGCCGCCGATCGAGGCGACCAGATGCCAGCCGAACGCCAGCGCGATCGCCGTCATCAGCAACAGCGTTACCACCTGCCAGCCCACGCTGTCGGTGCGCACGAACGCCACCAGCAACAAGAACGAGATCACCAGCGCCGCCAGGTTCAGCTTGTGGCGATTCGGCAGCATCAGCGGTTTGGAAGAAATGATGCCGCGCAGCTTGCCGAAGGCGACGATCGACCCGGTGAAGGTCACCGCACCGATAAAGACGCCGAGGAACACTTCGGTCAGATGGATATTCGCCATCACCGGCTCCATCGGCCCGCCGTGATCCAGGTAGCTGTTGAAGCCGACCAGCACCGCCGCCAGGCCAACGAAACTGTGCAGCACCGCCACCAGCTCCGGCATTTCGGTCATCTCGACCTTCTTGGCCAGATAGACGCCGATCGAGCCGCCGATGATCATGGCGATGATGATCCAGCCGACGTTGCCGGAATCCGGCCCCAAGATGGTGGCGATCAGCGCGATCGCCATGCCGGCGACGCCGAACAGGTTGCCCTGCTTCGACGTTTCATGACGCGACAGGCCCGCCAGGCTGAAAATAAACAAAATAGCGGCAACAATGTATGCAGCTGTAACCAATCCTCCAGACATTTGTTACCCCTTAGTTCTTGCGGAACATCTTCAGCATGCGCTGAGTGACGGTGAATCCACCAAAAATGTTGATGCTGGCGATCAGCACGGCGATAAAGGAGAGGAAACTCACCCAGCCGCCATGACCGATCTGCAGCAGCGCACCGACCACGATAATCCCTGAGATCGCGTTGGTGACCGACATCAACGGGGTATGCAGCGCATGGCTGACGTTCCAGACCACGTAGTAACCGACCACGCAGGCCAGCGCGAACACGGTAAAGTGCGACAGGAACTCTTTCGGCGCCGCGTCCGCCAGCCAGCCGAACAGCAGGATCGCCAGAGCCATCAGGCCATACTTCAGCCACGGCGAGGTCGGTTTGGCTTCGGGTTTGGCGGCCGGTGCGGCGGCGGGCGCCGCTTTCGGCTGGGCGGAGACCTGGATCGGCGGCGCCGGCCAGGTGATTTCACCGCGGCGCACCACGGTAACGCCGCGGATCACCGTATCGTCGAAATCGATGTCAATCTCACCGTTTTTCTCTTTCGACAGCAGCTTCAACAGGTTGACCAGGTTGGTGCCGTACAGCTGCGAAGATTGGGTCGGCAAGCGGCTCGGCAGATCGGTATAGCCGATGATTTTCACGCCGTTGTCGGTCACGGTAATGGTGTCGGCCACGGTCAGTTCGCAGTTGCCGCCGGTTTGCGCCGCCAGATCGACGATCACGCTGCCCGGCTTCATCGACGCCACCATCTCTTTGGTGATGAGCTTCGGCGCCGGTTTGCCCGGGATCAGCGCGGTGGTGACGATGATATCGACCTCCGCCGCCTGTGCGGCGAACAGCGCCATCTCGGCCTTGATAAAGGCTTCGGACATCACTTTGGCGTAACCGTCGCCGCTGCCCGCTTCCTCTTCAAAATCCAGCTCGAGGAATTCCGCGCCCATGCTCTGCACCTGCTCTTTCACCTCCGGGCGGGTGTCGAAGGCGCGCACGATGGCGCCGAGGCTGCCCGCAGCGCCGATCGCCGCCAGGCCGGCCACGCCGGCGCCGATGATCATCACTTTGGCCGGCGGCACTTTGCCGGCGGCGGTGATCTGGCCGGTGAAGAAGCGGCCGAACTCATGCGCCGCTTCGACGATCGCGCGGTAGCCGGCGATGTTGGCCATCGAGCTCAGCGCGTCCATCGACTGGGCGCGCGAGATGCGCGGCACCGAGTCCATCGCCAGCGCGGTGACGTTGCGCGCCGCCAGCTTGGCCATCAATTCAGGGTTTTGCGCCGGCCAGATAAAGCTGACCAGCGTGCTGCCTTCGCGCATCAAGGCGATCTCGTCGTCTTGCGGCGCGTTGACTTTCAGGATCAGATCCGACTGCCACACTTCGTTTTCGTCGACCAGCGCCGCGCCGGCGGCTTCGTAGGCGACGTCCTCAAAACTGGCCAGTTTGCCCGCCCCGCGTTCAATCGCGACGGTAAAACCCAGCTTCAGCAGTTGTTCCACCGTTTTCGGCGTGGCTGCGACCCGGGCTTCATTGGCCAACCGCTCTCTTGGTACACCAATACGCATAATGTTCCCTTCTCACCTGTCTTGGATGATGTTTATTATTTTCCTGCCCATAGCACGGCGCCGCCGGCGGGCGAAGCGTTAACTTGCCCGCACTGATTTCAGACGCCAACTATAACCTACTGAAAATAAGGTCGATGATCCATAATTGCTTACGCATTCAGCTCTGTTTTTACATAAAAACGCCGCGCGTGATATGACAAATCGCAATTTACTGTGAAAAAATCCATACAGAACAGCGTATTCTGCGTGGCAAGAGGTTTACGCCCGGCGTAACGAATTATGGCCATGCGCGGCGGAAAAGCATAAAAGTTATCATTTTGTGAATAATTAACATTAATGACACCCAAGCCGTTATTATGGAAACTTATGACGGTGGCGCCATCCGTGCGACCCGCGTCACCGTCACCGATTTGTCGCACGGGATAACATAAAATGCTGAGACAGTTTTCAGAATTACATGTAATAATCGACGGCTGAATTACACTTAAACAGTTCAGTACGTTATAAACGTTAATGCGCTAGGCGAAAGGATTTTTTATGAAGCTGAAGACCACGATCATCGCGTCAGCCTTGTTATCACTCACCGCGCTGTCTGCTCATGCGGCGCAAGAGTTAACTCCTGAGAAAGCAGCGGCGCTGAAGCCGTTTGATCGCATCACGATTACCGGCCGCTTCAATGCCATCAATGAAGCCGTCGACGCCGTATCCCGCCGTGCAGACAAACTGGGTGCCGATTCCTTCTATATCCAGGACAGCAACAACAGCAACAACGGCGGCAACTGGCGCGTCACCGCAGACCTTTATCATAAAGATGCGCCAGAAGTGAGCAAAACACCAAAATACCGCGTATTTAACGGCGTGAATGAACTGCCTAAAGAGGAAGCCTACCTGCTGGAGCCTTACGATACCGTGAGCGTCAGCGGCTTCTACCGCAGCCAGCCGGACATCAACGACGCCATCTCCAAAGAAGCGAAGAAAAAAGGCGCTGCATCCTTCTTCATCGTGCGCCAGGTTGACGCCAACTCCGGCGGCAACCAGTTCGTCACCGCCTATATCTATAAGGCCGATGCGACGAAACG
This sequence comes from Serratia sp. BNK-33-b, assembly GCF_048684565.1. Lineage (NCBI taxonomy): Bacteria > Pseudomonadati > Pseudomonadota > Gammaproteobacteria > Enterobacterales > Yersiniaceae > Serratia > Serratia sp. BNK-33-b. Next base: position 2,214,854 of record NZ_JBLQTZ010000001.1, on the reverse strand, counting down.
CCGCGTGCAGAGCCCGGACGCCATTCCGGCCGATTCTGACGCCGGCCGCGCCGCGCTGGCCGCTGGCGGCGCCGCAGCCGCGAAAGTCGAAATCCCTGGCGTCGCATCTTCCGGTTCGCCAAGCCGCGAAGTGGGCCGTTTCTTCGAAACCCAGTCCTCTACCGGCCAACGCTATACCGTCACGCTGCCTAACGGCACCAAGATCCAGGAAGTGAACAACGTGACCGCCGCGCAGATGGTGCCGTTCGATTCCGTCACCTTCACCGGCCACTTCAACAGCATGACCGATGTCTCCACCGAAGTGGCGAAACGCGCGGCTGAGAAAGGCGCCAAGTACTACCACGTCACCCGCCAGTGGCAGAACAAGAGCGGCGGCAACCTGACCGTCAGCGCCGATCTGTTCAAATAAAACCCGTTTTTAGGTTTACCATAGGGCAGCCCTTGAGCTGCCCGTTTTTATTGCCGCTTTTTCCATCGCGCGTTGAATAGTTTTTTGTAAATTCCGCATATTCAATCATTGCATCTCTAATCATCCCTCCGTAGAATTTGCGCCAATTTTTAGGGCTATTGTCTATTCGCGCAGTGGTTGTTAATACATTGTTGCAGCCAAGCAGTTCCCTTCCAGTTGTTTATTCTGCGTTCAGGATCCGTCATTGGAAAAAAAACTCGGTCTTACCGCGCTAACCGCTTTGGTGCTCAGCTCGATGCTGGGCGCCGGCGTGTTCAGTCTGCCGCAAAACATGGCGCAGGTCGCCAGCCCCGCCGCGCTGCTGCTGGGTTGGGGGATCACCGGCGTCGGCATTCTGTTCTTAGCATTCGCCATGCTGTTGCTTACGCGTTTGCGTCCGGATCTGGACGGTGGCATCTTCACCTACGCCAAAGAAGGATTCGGCGAACTGGTGGGCTTCTGCTCCGCCTGGGGTTACTGGCTGTGCGCCGTGATCGCCAACGTCTCGTATCTGGTGATCGTGTTCGCGGCGCTGAGCATTTTCACCGATCGCGGCGGCAACGTTATCCTCGGTGACGGCAATACCTGGCAGGCGCTGATCGCCGAATCCGCCCTGCTGTGGATCGTGCACGCGCTGGTGCTGCGCGGCGTGCAAACCGCCGCCAGCATCAATCTGGCGGCCACCCTCGCCAAGCTGTTGCCGCTGGGAATGTTCGCCGTTCTGGCGGCGATCGCCTTTAAAATGGACGTGTTCACACTGGATTTCAACGGCGTCGCCCTCGGCAAACCGGTGTGGGAACAGGTCAAGGACACCATGCTGATCACCCTATGGGTGTTTATCGGCGTGGAGGGCGCGGTGGTGGTTTCCGCTCGCGCCCGCAATAAGAAAGACGTGGGCCGCGCCACTATGCTGGCGGTGCTGTCGGCGCTGGCGGTGTATCTGATGGTCACGCTGCTGTCGCTGGGCGTGGTGCCGCGCAGCGAACTGGCCGAGATGCGCAATCCGTCGATGGCGGTGCTGATGGTAGAACTGATCGGCCCGTGGGGAGACGTACTCATCGCCGCCGGCCTGATCGTTTCCGTGTGCGGCGCCTACCTGAGCTGGACCATCATGGCGGCGGAAGTGCCGCTGCTGGCCGCGCAGCACGGCGCGTTTCCGCGCGTGTTCGGCAAGCAGAACCGCCATCACGCCCCGTCCTCTTCGCTGTGGCTGACCAACATCGCTGTGCAGCTGGCGCTGGTGCTTATCTGGCTGACCGGCAGCAACTACAACTCGCTGTTGACCATCGCGTCAGAGATGATCCTGGTGCCTTACTTCCTGGTCGGCGCGTTTCTGTTCAAGGTGGCTTACCGCCGCCGCGACAAGCGCCTGATCTTCGCCGCCTCCGGCGCCTGCGTCTATGGCCTGTGGCTGCTGTATGCTTCCGGGCTGATGCACCTGCTGATGTCGGTGCTGCTGTATGCGCCAGGGCTGTTGGTGTTCATGTATGCCCGCCGCGGCCATCGGGATATCAATCTGCTCAATCGCCTGGAAAAAAGCAGCATCTTCTTGCTGCTGGTGGCCACGCTGCCTGCCGGCTGGTTTATGTTGCACTAAAATCGCCTGCCCATGCGGCTGCCCGTCAGCCGCATTTCGTTTCCTCGCCCTTCCTCTTACCCCGCTCCCCGTTATTGATTCGTCAGAGGCTCCGCTTGCGATCTTAAATGCAATTAATTATCATTATCATCTAAGCATTAACGGTAAGACACAAGTGCCCCCGCTGAGAGGCGTCAGGAGGCGGGTTTGGACAGGCTGAAAATGGAAGGCATTTCATGGCTGAAAAACTGCTGCACGCATTCCCCTTGTTTGCCGCTTGGGAAGCACTGATCGCCAAGGGCAACACGGCATTCAATCAGCGGCGCGATCGCCTGGCGATGATGCACTATCAGCAGGCGCTGGGCGTCGCTCAGGCGATCATCGCCGAGAAACCCTGGCTGAATGTGGAATATGCCGCCAGAGTTAACGCACTGAATATTTTCGAGTCTGCCCTGGCCGCGTTGATCGTTACATTCAACAACATTACCCATCTGCGCCTGCGGCAAACGCCCCTCCGCGGCGTTGAGCCGCATGTGCATCAGGCTCGGCTCGCCATCGAACAGGTGATGGACGATACCTCGCTGTGCGAACAAATGCAGCAGGCCGCCGAGCGGCACCTGCTGCGCTTTCGAATAGAAACGCTGCAGGTGCTGCGCGAACATCGGCTGCCGGAAACCGGCATCTGCGCGCCTGCTGGCAACCATTCCGCCACCGTGCATTAAAAACGGCACAACGCCCTGAGGAGGGTAATCCGCCAATGAATGAATTGAATGATGGGATGAAGGTTAGACGCTGACCGTGACGCGGCGCGAAATTTCACATTCATGGTTAGGCCATCGCGGTAAGTCAATTGCCTAACCATGAACGGGCGGCCGGGTCGATACACCCGGTCAGCTTTTAGGGGGAATGGTGATGGTCATGCGCTCACCCACCAGGGCGATCGCAATGCCTTCCTCGCACTCTTTTTGAATGGCCGCCAGCTGTTGCGCTTCCAGCGCATAGGGCAACTGAATATCAAACACCGTCAGGCCCTGCTGCTGCGCCAGGTCAATCAGACGCACGATATTGGTTTCATCGCTGACCTGCGTCGACACCACTTGCAGCGCCAGCTCTTTCAACTGCTCTTTGCGCGTTTGTGACGTGGTCACGCGCGATTTCAACACCATGCCGAAGATCGGCATCACACCATAAATAGCATCAACAAAGCGCCAGTGCTTCCTGCACGATGCGGACAGAAAATCCATATAGTCAAAACAGATTTTCTCACTGCGCGCGATGGATGCAAGGTGATTGCTGTTCATCCCCTCATTCCTCTCATGGCCAGTGTTAACCCGTGGTCTTTCAAGCCGCCGCCGGGCGGCAACCTGAAACGCATTGGGGATCTTACATCCAGAAATGGATAATCATGCGAAGCTTTAACGACTTTCCGCCGTATGATGGCATAATTCCCCTATTGTTTGCCAGTCTGTCCAGGAGCTTTAATCAATGGAACACCCCAACTCTGCCCCGGTGCTGATTACCGGCGGCGCGCGGCGCATCGGGCTGGCGCTCGCCAGAGCGTTTCTCCAGCGCGGCGTTCCCGTCATCATTGCCTATCGCAGCGAATATCCGGCGATGACCGAGTTGAAAGCCTTGGGCGCCAGTTGCATTCAGGGCGATTTTTCCACGCACGAAGGCATCTACCGTTTCGCCGACCAGGTGCGGCAGGTGGCGCCCAAATTGCGCGCAGTGATCCACAACGCCAGCGCCTGGCAGGCCGAGTCGGCGGAAGTGCCGCCGGAGCAAGTGATGGCGGCGATGCTGCAAATTCACGTCTATACGCCCTATTTGCTCAACCAACTGCTCGAATCTTGCCTGACCGGCCAGGGCCAGGCAGGCGCGGACATTATCCATCTGACCGACTACGTGGTGGAAAAAGGCAGCGACAAACATATCGCCTACGCCGCCAGCAAGGCCGCGCTGGACAATATGACCCGCTCGTTCGCCCGCAAGCTGGCGCCGGAGGTGAAGGTCAACGCCATCGCGCCGGCGCTGATCATCTTCAATCCGGGCGACGATGAAGCCTACCGCCAACAAGCGCTGGCGAAATCGCTGATGAAGGTCGCGCCGGGCGAGAGCGAAGTGGTCAATCTGGTGAACTACCTGCTGGAGAGCCGTTACGTGACCGGCCGCACCCACGGCGTCGACGGCGGGCGGCCGCTGCGCTGAGGCAAAGATCCGCATGGCGCTTCGCTGTGGGCCGCGCTATGCTGAAATCCGCTTTTCTTATTAAAACACGGGCATATGCATAAAATTGTTTTTGTGGAAGACGATCCTGAAGTCGGCAAACTGATCGCCGCCTATCTGGGCAAACACGACATCGAGGTGCTGATCGAACCGCGCGGCGACAGCGCGCAAGCGCGCATCGAGCGCGAGCAACCCGATTTAGTGCTGCTGGACATCATGCTGCCCGGCAAAGACGGCATGACGCTGTGCCGCGATCTGCGCCCTACCTTCCCCGGCCCGATCGTGCTGCTCACCTCGCTCGACAGCGACATGAACCATATTCTGTCGCTGGAGATGGGCGCCAACGACTATATCCTGAAAACCACGCCGCCGGCGGTGTTGCTGGCCCGCCTGCGTTTGCACCTGCGCCAACACAGCCAGCAGCCGAAAGAAGAGTCGGTTCAGCCGCTCACCCAGCATAACGCGCTGCATTTTGGGCTATTGTGCATCGATCCGGTCAACCGGCAGGTCACGCTGGGCGAAGAAACGATCACCCTGTCCACCTCGGATTTCGATTTGTTGTGGGAACTGGCGACCCACGCCGGGCAGATCATGGATCGCGAGGCGTTGCTGCAAAACCTGCGCGGCGTGAGCTACGACGGTATGGATCGCAGTATCGACGTGGCGATCTCCCGCCTGCGCCGCAAGCTGTACGATAACGCGCTGGAACCGTTCCGCATCAAGACCGTGCGCAATAAAGGCTATCTGTTCGCCCCTAACGCCTGGGCATCGGTGCAACAATGAGAAAACTTTTCGTCCAGTTCTTCCTGTTGCTGTTCGTCTGTTTTCTGGTGATGGCGATGCTGGTTGGCCTGGTGTACAAGGTGACCGCCGAGCGCGCCGGCCGCCAGTCGATGGACGATCTGATGAAAAGTTCGCTGTACCTGATGCGCAGCGAGCTGCGTGAAATCCCGTTGAAGGACTGGAACAAGACCATCGCCACGCTGGATCTCAATCTGTCGTTCAAACTGCATATCGAACCGCTCGGCAAACAGGCGCTGAGCGAGGATCTGAAAAAACGGCTGCGGCTGGGGGAAATCATCGCCCTCGACGATCAGTACACCTTTATGCAGCGCATTCCGCGCAGCCACTACGTGTTAGTGGTCGGCCCCATTCCTTATCTGTTCTACCTGCACCAGATGCGCCTGCTGGATCTGGTATTGCTGGTGTTTATCGGCATGTCGCTGGCACTGCCGGTGTTTCTGTGGATGCGGCCGCACTGGCAAGATTTGCTGAAGCTGGAAAACGCCGCCCAGCGGCTCGGCGCCGGGCATCTGGATGAACGCACCCACTTCGATCCCACTTCCAGCCTGAGCCGGCTCGGCGTGGCGTTCAACCAGATGGCCGACAGCGTCAACACCCTGATCGCCAGCAAGAAACAGCTGATCGACGGCATCGCGCACGAGCTGCGCACGCCGCTGGTGCGCCTGCGTTACCGGCTCGAAATGAGCGATAACCTGTCCGAAAGCGAGCAGCAGGCGTTGAACCGCGATATCGGCCAGCTGGAGTCGCTGATCGACGAGCTGCTGACCTATGCCCGTTTGGATCGCCCGCAGGTTGCGTTAAACATTGAACCCATCGATCTGCCAAAATGGCTCGAGGACAAGGTCGATGATATCCGTCTTATTCATCAGGAACGCGACATCCAGCTCGATATCCCGCACGTCGGCGACTTCGGCGGCGTCGATCTGCGCCTGATGGAGCGCGTGCTCGACAACCTGGTCAACAACGCGCTGCGCTATTCCGAACAGCGTCTGCGCGTCGGCCTGTGGTTTGACGGCGACCTCGCCTGCTTGCAGGTCGAGGATGACGGGCCAGGTATCCCGCCGGAAGAGCGCGAGCGGGTGTTTGAACCTTTCGTCCGTCTCGACCCCAGCCGCGATCGCGCTACCGGCGGCTGCGGATTGGGCCTGGCCATCGTCCATTCCATCGCCGTCGCCTACCAGGGGCAGGTGTTCGTCGAAGGGAGTTCGCTCGGCGGCGCCAGTTTCCGTTTCTGCTGGCCGGTAAAGCCGACATTCAGTTTAAAAGCCGATCTGGCGTAATGCCGCCAGACCTTCTCATTGGAGCCGAATAATAATGACATCTGCACATTCCAACACGTCTGCTTACGATCACCTGCGCGCCCTGTTCAGCCGGTTGTCGCGTTTCGGCCACCTGTCCGCCATCGCCGGTTGGGACATGCAAACCATGATGCCGCCGGGCGGCAGCAAGGCACGTTCCGAGGCGCTGGCTGAGTTGAGCGTGCTGCAGCACCAGATTTTAACGGCGGAAAGCACCGGCGCGCTGTTGGATCGCGCGCAGCAAGAGACGCTGGACGAGATCGACCGCGCCAACCTGCGCGAAATGCGCCGCCAGTATGAAGACGCCGTGCTGCTGCCGGCCTCGCTGGTCGAAGCCAAGTCGCTGGCCGGCGCGCGCTGCGAACACGCCTGGCGCGCCCAACGCCCGGCCAACGATTGGGACGGCTTCGCCGAGAATCTGCGCGAGGTGGTCAAGCTCAGTCGGGAAGAGGCGCAGATCCGCGCGCAGGCGGCCGGCACCAGCCGTTACGACGCCCTGCTTAACCTGTATGAACCGGGCATGCGCAGCAGCGATCTCGACCGCATCTTCGGCGATCTGAAAACCTGGCTGCCGGATCTGTTGCAGCGCGTGGTGGCCAAACAGGCTAATGAGCCCTGCCAGGCGCCACAAGGTCCATTCAATGTGGACACCCAGCGTCAGCTGAGCCTGAGCGTGATGAAACTGCTCGGTTTCAACTTCGACAACGGCCGCGTCGACGTCAGCGCCCACCCGTTCTGCGGCGGCGTGCCGGAAGATGTACGCATCACCACGCGTTACAACGAGAAAGAGTTTTTGACCGCGCTGCTCGGCATCGTGCACGAGACCGGCCACGCCCGCTACGAGCAAAACCTGCCGCGCGATCTGCTCGGCCAGCCGATCGCCCTGGCCCGTTCCACCGCTATCCACGAATCGCAAAGCCTGCTGTTCGAAATGCAGCTGGCGCGCGGCAATGAATTCCTGAAAATATTGCGTCCGTTAGTCACCGCACAGTTTGGCGAACAGCCGGCGCTGGAAGAAGCCAACTTCATTCGCCTCAACCAGCGCGTTAAACCGGGCCTGATCCGCGTCGACGCCGACGAGGTGAGCTATCCTGCTCATGTCATCCTGCGCTACGAAATTGAAAAAGCGCTGATCGAAGGCGATATCGAAGTGGAAGACATTCCGGCGCTGTGGAATGAGAAGATGAGTGCTTACCTCGGCCTCGACACCATCGGCAACTACCGCAATGGCTGCATGCAGGATATTCACTGGACCGACGGTGCCTTCGGCTACTTCCCGACTTACACCCTCGGCGCGATGTACGCCGCGCAGCTGTTCCACAGCGTGCGCCAGGCCCTGCCTTCGCTGAGCGAAGATATCGCCGCCGGCAACCTGCAGCCGCTGTTCCACTGGTTGCAGCACAACATCTGGCGCCACGGCAGCCGCTTCCCGACCGAGACGCTGATCGTCAATGCGACCGGCGAAGCGCTCAACCCACGCTACTTCCGCCAGCATTTGGAAAACCGCTACCTGTAATCTCTCCTGGCGCGGCCCCAGCCGCGCCCTTTTTCCGTCTGCATGACCGGATAATGTTTCATAGCGCACGTTCCCTGCTGACAACGCCTTGGCCGCAGAGTGGCGGGTGGCTACTCATCATTAGTATGTTGTAACTAAAATGGCAAAAAACGCCGGCGTCCCGGCTTCTCATCCCAGAGCATGACGGGCGATCATCGCCGCCAGCTGCGGCCTCAACGGCGCAGGCAGGTCATGCCCCATGCCCGGCATAATATGCAATTTGGCGTTGACGACAGCCCGAGCGATCGCCACCCCGCCGGCCTTGCGCACCAGCCGATCGCGATCGCCGTGAATGACCAGCGTCGGCGCGGCTATGCGCCGGCTGTAGCGACGCAGATCGCCGCTGCCGAGCAACGCGGAAAGTTGCCGCTGCACGCCTTCGGGATCCACGCCCCGCTTCAATAGCCGATTCACCAATGCATCCAGTTCCGCCTCCTCCGGCGGGTAAAACCGGGTACCGAGCGCGCGCAGGAAGGCCTTCATTCCCTCCTGGCGCTGCTGCAGCGTCAAATCGGCCGCCGGCCTGCGCGCCAACAGCCACAGCAGCGAAGGCGCCGGCGGTGGCAACAGCGGCTGATTGGTGCTGGAGAACAAGATGCATAGCGAGGCGACGCGCTGCGGGTATTCGGCGGCCAGCACCTGGGCGATCATCCCCCCCATCGAAGCGCCCAGTACGTGAGCCTGCGGGATGCGTAAATGATCGAGCAGATGCGCCGCGTCCGTCGCCATGTCCGCCAGGGTATAAGGCACCGGCGTTTGCCAGCCGAGCTGGGCGCGCAGCATCAGCAGCCACAACGGCTGCGTGCGTTGCGCCTGCGTTTTGCCGGAAAGGCCGACGTCGCGGTTGTCATAACGGATCACCCGAAATCCCTGGGCCACCAGGGCGCGGCAGAAGTCGTCAGGCCACAACAGAAGCTGCGCGCCGATGCCCATGATGAGCAGCAGCGGCGGGTGCGCCTCATCGCCCCAGTCCTCATAGGCCAGCGGCACCTCGCCCTGTTCGGTCACGCCACAACGAATCACTATCTCGTTCATTTTAAATCTCTTTTATCGCGCCTGGCGGTCATTATAGCAGCAATCCCCTCGCCGCCGCCGCCCTGTACATTAGGTTACATGCCGAAACCAATCACTCACGGAAAGCCGGGCGCCGTTTGCCTACTATCATTTCAACGGCCCCGCAGTGGGGTTGATACCCAAAAGTCATGTTGAGGATTCTACGATGAAAAAAGTATTAGCTCTGGTTGTTGCCGCTGCAATGGGTCTGTCTTCCGTGGCTTTCGCTGCCGAGGCTGCCACCACCGCACCTGCGGCTACCGCAACCACCGCCACCGCTGCGCCGGCTAAAGCTCAGGTGAAACACCACGGCAAGAAAGCACCGGTACAGAAAGCGCAGGCGGCCAAGAAGCATCACAAAAAAGCCGCGAAGAAAGCCCCGGCTCAAAAGGCCCAGGCGGCTAAAAAGCACCACAAGAAAGCCAGCCACAAAAAAGCGTAATGACGTGAGGGTCCCCTCACCGCTTCAGGCTTGACGTGTACGACACCCGGTTCGCCGGGTGTTTTTTCATCGGGGGGTTCTCATTGATGCTGCGCCGCTACCTGTTCGAGATCGTTCTGACCGCCCTGATTCTTTGCGGACTGATCGCCGTCTTTTTTTACCTGTAGCCTGCCGCGTTGCCGGCGGGAAATTATTGAAAAATCAATTATTGCCCATCCACATGGCTGCTAAATCAGTCTATAGTTAGCATTCAGTGTGTTTATGGATGATCCGTATTTGTCAGGCAAGAGATCTATGCGCATATCCGTTTTACTGTTGCTGTGCTTACTCCCGCTTATCGCTGCTCAGGCGGCACGCGCCGACGGCCCGTCCAAGGCCGAGCAAACGCGTCTGTTTTTCGGCAAAGATGAACGAATCAAGGTCACGGATACCGCCGCCCAGCCGTGGCAAGCCATCGGCCAGGTCGAAACCGCCAGCGGCAATCTGTGTACCGCCACGCTGATCTCTCCGCACCTGGCGTTGACCGCCGGCCACTGCGTTCTGGCGCCGCCCGGGCAACTGGATAAAGCCATCGCCCTGCGCTTCGTGGCGGGCGATAAATCCTGGCGGTATCAAACCGGCGATATCGAGACCTTGGTCGACAGCAAGCTGGGCAAAAAGCTGAAGCCGGACGGTGATGGCTGGATCGTCCCGCCCGCTGCGGCCGCTTATGACTTTGCGCTGATCCGTCTGAAAGACAAAAAGCCGCTGCCGATCGCCCCGTTGCCGCTGTGGCAAGGCGACAGCAAGGCGTTGACCCAGGCCCTAAAACAGGCCAAGCGGCTGATAACTCAGGCGGGTTACCCGGAAGACCACCTGGATGACCTCTACAGCCACCAAAACTGCAAGGTCACCGGCTGGGCTCAGCAAGGCGTACTGTCGCACCAATGTGATACCCTGCCCGGCGACAGCGGCTCACCGCTGCTGTTGAAAACCGCCGACGGCTGGCAACTGATCGCCATCCAAAGCTCGGCGCCGGCGGCGAAAGATCGCTATCGCGCCGATAACCGCGCCCTGGCGGTGCCCGGCATCCGCGAAGCGCTGGACGCCCTGGCGGCAGGCAAATAATCCTCTCACAACGGCGCATTATGCGCCGTTGTGCTTTTTCAGCCCCCTTGCATATAGCGCCGCGGCGTGGTGCCGGTGAACTGACGGAAAAACGCGATAAACGCACTGTCGCTGGAAAACCCCAACCGCTGCGCCACCGCGCTGACCGACGGCAACGACGCCAGCAGTTCGATCGCGCGCATCAGCCGCCACTGCTGGCACCACTGCTGATAGCTCAGGCCGGTTTCCCGCTGAAACAGCCGCGTCAGCGTTTTGGCGTGCAGGTGCAAGCGCAGCGCCAACGCCGCCAACGCCGGCAACTCGTCGCTCTCCGGCAGCGTCGCCAACCAGGCGGCAAGACGCTTATCCTGCGGCAGCCGCAACTGGGTATTCTCGCGCTGCGCCTCGCCCAACTCATTGATCAGCACCGCCAGCAAATCGCGCGCGTGGGGCTGTGCCAACGCATAGTCCAGCGGCCAGTGCGCGATGCGCTCGACGATCGCCGCCAACAGCGGGTTTACCGCCAGCACCGTTGCCTGTGGCGGCATGGCGGCCGTCAGCGCCGGATCGAAATACAGCGAGCGATACGCGACGCGGCCGCGCAGCTGCACCCGATGCGCAATGCCGCCCGGTATCCAGACGCTGCGCGTCGGCGGCAGAATCAGCCACTGCTGCGCCAACGTGACCGTCATGCACCCCTGCGGCGCATACAGCAGCTGCGAACGCTGATGCCAATGCAGCCCGGAGTCGTGCTCCGCCAGTGCCGCCGCGATGCCGAGAGCCGGTGCCGGCAGCCGATCCGGGTCGAACGGGTGATGCTGTTGAATCAGCGCCATCAGACTGTCCTATACCTGTTGTTTTTTGTCCGGATGATTGTAATCGAACAAAACGCCGCTCCCTATACTGGCCGCCTTAACTTTTAGGGAGAATGTGCATCATGCAACGCTTATCTTTGCCGCTGCTCGTCACCGCCATCATGACGCCGCAGCTCCTGGAAACGCTGTACAGCCCAGCGCTCACCGCCATCCGCAGCGACTTCGGCGTCAGCGCCGCGCAGGCCGGGCAGACGTTATCCATCTATTTCTTCGCCTTCGCCCTCGGCGTCGCCTTTTGGGGAGCCTTCTGCGATCGGTTCGGCCGCCGTCCGGCGATGCTGGCCGGCCTGGCGCTCTATCTGGTCGGCACCGGCCTCGCGCTGCTGAGCGGCAGTTTCACGCTGTTGCTGGCCGCCCGTGCGCTGATCGCCTTCGGCGCCGCGGTCGGCTCAATCGTCACGCAAACCATGCTGCGTGATGTCTATCAAGGCCCGGCGCTGGGGCGCATGTTCGCGCTGGTCGGCATCGCGCTCTCCATCAGTCCGCTGCTGGGGATGTTCGCCGGCGGCGCGCTGGTCGCCTGGGGCGGCAGCGCGGCGATTTTCACCGCGCAGGCGGCCTGGGCGCTGGCGCTGCTGCTGTGGAGCTACGGCACATTGCCGGAAACGCGACGGCGGCAAACCGCAACGGCCGCCGCGCCGGGCATTGCCCTGACGGCAATACTGCGCGATCGGCACATCTGGTGCTCGGCGCTGCTGGTCGCCAGCTTCAATATCATGGTGTTCAGCTACTTCAGCCTGGCGCCGTTCATGTTCGAAAGGCTGGGGTTGAACAGCCAACAATTTGGCTACTCGGGCGTGATGCTGGCTTTGGGCAGCCTGGCGGGGGCGCTGTTGAACCGCCACCTGCTGGCGCGCGGCGTCAGCGCCAAACATCAGATCCTGCTGGGCGGTTTGCTGGCGGTGGCCAGCGGCGTGGCATTGTTCTGGTGGCAACACAGCCTGTGGATGCTGCTCCCCTGTGCGCTGGTGATGCTGGCGTTCGGGTTGGCTATCCCGAATGTGCTGAGCCAGGCGCTGAGTCGCTACCGGCAGCAACTCGGCACCGCCGGCGCGTTATTCGGGCTGCTGTACTATCTGTTGATCGCCCTGGGGCTGACGATCGCGGCGCGCGGGCAGGATTTGGCCGCCACGCTGCTGCTGTGCGGCCTGTTGAGCCTGTGGTGCGCCGGCCGCTTGCCGGCCGGTGCGCCCGAGCTTAACCCGAAAGCTGCTCGATAGTTTGCAAAATGCGCTTGTCGGAAATCGGGTAAGGCGTGCCCAACTGCTGCGCGAACAGGCTGACGCGCAGCTCTTCGATCATCCAGCGCACCGCCTTCACTTCTTCCTCCTGCTGTCGCTTCGGCGGCAGCTTGTTCAACCACTGCTGCCACGCCTGCTGCACCTGCTCCACCCGCAACATCTGCGCGCGGTCGCGGTGCGGATCGATAGCCAATTTTTCCAATCGGCGCTCGATCGCCTGCAGGTAACGCAGCGTATCCGGCAGGCGTTTCCACCCGTTGCCGGTCACGAAGCCGCGGTAGACCAGCCCGCCGAGCTGGGTCTTGATGTCCGACAGCGCCAGCGCCAACGACATGTCCACCCGGCCCTTCAGCCGTTTGTTGATGTTGAAGACCGCCGTCAGGATCTGTTCAACCTGCTTGGCCACCTCGACGACCGTGTCGTTCAGCTCGGCGCGGATCTGTTCCTGCAGGCGCGCAAAGCCTTCTTCTTGCCAGACCGGGCCGCCGTGTTCGGCGATCAGCTTGTCGATGCCGCACGAAATGCAGTCGTCGATCAGCTCCAGCACCTTGCCGTACGGGTTGAAATAGAGCCCCAGCTTGGCCTTGTTCGGCAACTTTTCATGCAGGTATTTGATCGGCGAAGGAATATTCAGCAACAGCAGGCGGCGCGTACCCTGCCACATCGCCTGTTGCTGCTCGATTTCGCTGTCGAACAGGCGGATCGCCACGCTGTCCTTTTCATCCACCAGCGCCGGGTACGCCTTCATCGAATAGCCGCCGCGCTTCTGCTCGTAAAACGCCGGCAGTTGGCCAAAGCTCCAGACATGCAGATTGCTCTGCTCCAGCCCGTCGTCGGCCACCGCCGACAGCGTCTCCTGCACCTTCTCTTTCAGCTGCAGGCGCAACGCGGCCAGGTCTTTGCCTTCGCGCAGCGTCTGGTTTTTCTCTCCCACCACGCGGAAAGTCATCTTCAGGTGATCGGGCACCTGATCCCACTGCCAGTCATCACGTGACACGGTCACACCAGTCATGCGCCGCAGCTCGCGCTCCAGCGCGTCCAGCAGCGGCAATTCCAGCGCCGTTACGCGGCCCAGGAACGCCTCGGCGTAGTTCGGCGCCGGCACGAAGTTGCGACGCACCGGTTTCGGCAGCGACTTGATCAGCGCAATCACCAGCTCACGGCGGATGCCGGGGATTTGCCACTCGAAGCCCTGCTCCTCCACCTGATTGAGGATCGGCAGCGGAATATGCACCGTCACGCCGTCGGCGTCGGTGCCCGGTTCGAACTGATAGCTCAGCCGCAGCTTGAGATTGCCCTGATGCCAGAAGTTCGGGTAGTCGAGCGCGCTGATCTTGTTGGCGCCGTCTTTGATCAGCATCTCTTTTTCGAAGTTCAGCAGATCCGGCTGCTGTTTGGCCGCGTTCTTCCACCAGCTGTCGAAATGACGGCCGGACACCACGTCGTTGGGGATCCGGCGATCGTAGAAGCCGAACAGCGTTTCGTCGTCCACCAGAATATCGCGGCGGCGCGATTTATGTTCCAGCTCTTCCACTTCGGCGCGCAGCTTTTGGTTGTCGCGGAAGAAGGCGTGGCGCGTCTGCCAGTCCCCCTCCACCAGCGCATGGCGGATAAACAGCTCGCGGCACAGCAATGGATCGATGGCGCCGTAATTGACCTGGCGCGCCGCGACGATCGGCAAACCGAACAGCGTGACCTTTTCGCTGGCCATCACCGCCCCCTGCGACTTCGACCAGTGCGGCTCGCTGTAGCTGTGTTTCACCAGATGCTGAGCCAGCGGCTCGATCCATTCCGGTTCGATGCGCGCGGCGATGCGCCCCCACAGGCGGCTGGTTTCCACCAGTTCGGCCACCATGGTCCACTTCGGCGGCTTCTTGAACAGGCCGGAGCCGGGGAAGATCGAGAAGCGGGCGTTGCGCGCGCCGGTGTATTCCTGCTTGTCCGCATCCTTCTGGCCAATGTGCGACAGCAAGCCGGTCAGCAGCGCGGTGTGCACGCTGCGGTAGTCGGAAGGCGTGCTGTTGATAGGCAACCCCAGCTCTTTCACCACCTGGCGCAGTTGGGTATAGATATCCTGCCACTCGCGCACCCGCAGGTAATTGAGGAAATCGTTGCGGCACAGCCGGCGGAACTGGCTGGAAGAGTTCGCTTTTTGCTGCTCCTGCAGATAATCCCACAGGTTGACGAACGCCAGGAAATCCGAGTCTTTGTCGGCGAAGCGGCGGTGTTTTTCGTCCGAGGCCTGCTGCTTGTCCATCGGGCGCTCACGCGGATCCTGAATCGACAGCGCGGCGGTGATGATCATCACCTCGCGCACGCTGCCGCTCTTCTGCGCTTCCAGCACCATGCGCGCCAGACGCGGGTCGATCGGCAACTGCGCCAGTTGGCGGCCTTGCGGCGTCAGCTGATAGTGGCCGTTGTCGGCGGTGGCGATCGCCCCCAGCTCTTCCAGCAGGCGCACGCCATCCTGAATGTTGCGTTTATCCGGCGCTTCGACGAACGGAAACGCGGCGATATCGCCCAGCCCCAGCGAGGTCATCTGCAGAATGACCGACGCCAGGTTGGTGCGCAGAATTTCCGGATCGGTAAACGCCGGCCGCGACAGGAAATCCTGTTCGGAGTACAGACGAATGCACACCCCTTCCGACACGCGGCCGCAACGCCCTTTACGCTGGTTGGCGGAGGCCTGCGACACCGGCTCGATCGGCAGGCGCTGCACCTTGGTGCGGAAGCTGTAGCGGCTGATGCGCGCGGTGCCCGGATCGATGACGTATTTGATGCCCGGCACCGTCAGCGAGGTTTCCGCCACGTTGGTGGCCAGCACGATACGGCGGCCGTGGTGCGACTGGAACACCCGATTCTGCTCGCTGTTCGACAGGCGCGCATACAGCGGCAGCACTTCGGTGTGCGGCAGATTGAGGCGGTTCAGGGCGTCGGCGGTGTCGCGGATCTCGCGCTCGCCGCTCATGAAGATCAGAATGTCGCCCGGCCCTTCGCGTCCAAGCTCGTCCACCGCATCGAAAATCGCCTGCAGCTGGTCGCGATCGGTATCGTCGCCGTCGTCGACCACCGGACGGTAACGCACCTCCACCGGGTAAGTGCGTCCGGAAACCTCGATGATCGGCGCATTGTTGAAGTGGCGCGAGAAGCGCTGCGGATCGATGGTCGCCGAGGTGATGATCACCTTGAGATCCGGGCGCTTCGGCAACAGTTCGCGCAGGTAGCCGAGAATAAAGTCGATGTTGAGGCTGCGCTCGTGCGCTTCATCGATGATCAGCGTGTCGTACTGCATCAGCAGGCGATCCTGCTGAATCTCCGCCAGCAAGATACCGTCGGTCATCAGCTTGACCAGGGT
The DNA here is from genome assembly GCF_048684565.1 of Serratia sp. BNK-33-b. NCBI lineage: Bacteria > Pseudomonadati > Pseudomonadota > Gammaproteobacteria > Enterobacterales > Yersiniaceae > Serratia > Serratia sp. BNK-33-b. The sequence goes on along the minus strand of NZ_JBLQTZ010000001.1, from coordinate 2,198,895 downwards.
GTTTTCCCCCACCTGATCGTTGAAGCGCACCTTGTAGCCCACGCTGCCGCCGAGCGGGGTTTCCAGCTCGTCGGCGATGCGGTTGGCGACGGTGCGCGCCGCCAGGCGGCGCGGCTGGGTATGGCCGATCAGCCCTTTCACGCCACGCCCCAGCTCCAGACAGATCTTCGGCAACTGGGTGGTTTTCCCCGAACCGGTCTCCCCGGCAACGATCACCACCTGGTGATCGCGGACAGCGTTTAAAATGTCCTGCTTTTTCTGGCTGACCGGCAGGCTTTCCGGATAGGTAATGCGCGGGCAAGACGCGGCGCGCGCCTGCACTTTTTGCCGCGCCGCCGCGATGTCGCTTTCCACTTCGGCGGCGACCGCCAGCTGGGCATCGGGATTTTTGATTTTTCGTGCGCCCTGCAGGCGACGACGCAGGCGTTGTTGATCGCGGAGCATCAGCTCGCCCAGTTGGGCCGGCAGTGCCTCGAGCGGAGATTTCACGTTCGGTGTTCCTTGTTTCATCGTGGCCAAGACCAGGCTTGGCAACGGTTTAATGTTTTTTTAGCGATTTTTTTGCTTTAGCCGCACAGCCTATCACAAACGGCTTTTCCTCCCTACTTTCGCGAGTAAAGCCTCGGCATGTTATTCAATAAAATCGAACGAAGATCTCGAAATATTGCGCTATCACTGTGTGTGGAATGTGAATAGCATGTACTTCATGCAAGGGACGCTGAGTCCTGATGTCACTGTCACAACGTAAGGAATTATCGATGAGCAACGTATTGGTTCTGAAATCAAGCATCCTGGCGACCTACTCTCAGTCTAACCAACTGGCCGATTTCTTCGTAGAGCAATGGAGCAACGCCCATGGCGGCGACACCATCACCGTGCGCGATCTGGCCGCACAGCCAATCCCGGTGCTGGACGGCGAACTGGTCGGCGCGCTGCGTCCTTCCGATGCTCCGTTGACCCCGCGTCAACAAGAAGCGCTGGCGCTGTCGGACGAGCTGATCGCCGAGCTGCAGGCCAATGACGTCATCGTGATTGCCGCACCGATGTACAACTTCAACATCCCGACCCAGCTGAAAAACTATTTCGACCTGGTTGCCCGCGCCGGCGTGACCTTCCGTTACACCGAAAACGGTCCGGAAGGCCTGGTGAAAAACAAACGCGCCGTGATCCTGACCAGCCGCGGCGGCATCCATAAAGGCACCCCGACCGACCTGGTAGAACCTTACCTGCGTCTGTTCCTGGGCTTCATCGGCATCACCGACGTGGAGTTCGTCTTCGCGGAAGGCATCGCCTATGGCCCGGAAGTGGCGACCAAAGCACAGGAAGACGCCAAGGCGGCCCTGTCTCAGGTGGTTGCTGCCTAAGACCCTGCGCAGGGGCGCCGTGCCCCTGCCGGACAAGAGGCAAGTCCTGTCAAACCTGCACTACCCTCATAATAATCATCTATCCGTATCTTTTGGCGCGCCAGACGGCGCGCTTTTTTTATTTCTTCAGCCACTGCCCGTTGATGCCGCGCACATACTCGCCGCTTTGCGCGCGCGTCACCAGCTTTTGCCCGGCCATGCGCGCCACTTCGTCGACGGCGATATGGTTGCCGTCCGCCACTTCCTGATACTTCTCGGCGCGGCCGGCGTTGATGCGTTTCACCAGCGCCAGGGTTTCCGCGTCCTGCTTCACCGGCGCGATATAACCGCTCAGGGTTTCCCCCACCCGACCTTGCTGCTTCGCCTCATCCAGCGTCAACGCCATCGCCAGGCCGCTGAACAGCCAGGCGGCGCCGGCCAGCCACAAATAACGTTTTTTCATGTCGGCTCCTAGAACAGACCGCTTTGGGTTTTCAGCAGGTTTTCGACGTCCTTATCCACCTTGATATGAATTTCATGCTCGATCTTGACGTTCATATTGATGGTGATCGGATCCTTCGGCGTCGCCACCTCGATGCGCGGCACGCAGCCGCTCAGCAGCGAAACGCACAGCACCGCTGCCAGCGCCGACACACTCATGATTTTCATTGTTGCTCCCCAGGTTGTGAGAGGGCCTGCTCCAGCCACTCCTGTAAATTGTCGCCGAAGCGCAAACTGCGCCACAGCTGAAACACGTTTTCCTGATGGCGATAGTTCAGGATCACCTCGCGCTTGGCGCTTTTCTGCGGGTTGATGCCGTCGATGCGCGCGCTCAGCGTCAGCTCGCCCAGGTTGTCGAGATCGACCCGGGCGTGCGAACGGTTGATTTCCATGTAGCGCAGCCAGTCGATCGCCGCGCCGGTCGCCAGGTTGTTGCTGCCGATGGCGTCGGCCATGTCTTTGTCCAGGCGCAGCGTCAATGTGCCGGCGTTGGCGATCCAGCCGTTTTGCACCAGCCATTTCGGGTGATTCAGGAACAGCGGCAACTCGCCGTCGACGCGGCCGGACATGGCGAACTGCTTCGGTTTCAGGGCGGTAAACAGCGCGCTGAGATCGACCTTGTCCAGCTTCAGCACTGCGGCGTCATGCTGCGGCAACCGCAGTGCCGACAGGCTGATATGCCCGTTGAGCATGTCCACGCCGACGTTGCTCAACGTCAGCGGCTGCCCTTCGCTATAAGGATAGGTGCCCTGCAAATCGGCGGAAATGTTCTGCATCTCGAACAGGTTGGTGAAAGACTTGATGCGCAGCGACACCGGCTGTTTGGCCCCCAATTGCCAGTGATGCTGCTTGAACCGGTACGACAGGATAAAATCCAGGCCGCTCATCTCGCCGTCCTTCAGCCACATGCCGCCGTTTTTCACCACCCAGTGGCCACCGGCCTCGAACCCCTGTTCGCGCGCGGCGGAAAACGCCGACTGCGCGTAAAACTCGCCGTCGCGCAGCGTGAGATTGAGATCCGGCGCCAGCAGCGGTTGGAACACCTTCAGCGACTGTTTCGGCCACCAGGCTTCGCCGCGCAGACGTTCGCCGTCCCAACGGCCGCGCAGCGCGATCGGCCCAATCTGTTGCGCCTGCAGTTTGCCCTGCAGTTGGAAACTGTCCGGCGAACGGCCGTTTACCTGCAGCGCCAGCACCGGCGCCGGCAGATAGCCGCCGTCGCTGAAGCTGACCTTATCCGCCGCCAGCTGCAACTCGCCGTTGAACTGCGGACTTTGTTCATCACGCCGCCAGCGCAGCGGCTGATTGAGGCTCAGGCGCGGCGCGGCGACCGTCACCAGACCGTACTTCAACTTATCGAAGCCGGTGGAAAGTTTGTCGAGCACCAACTCACTGTCGCGCCAACGGCCGCTGCCGGCGACGTCCCAGGCGGCCTGCAGCGGCGGCAAGCGGCCATTGCCCCAGTAACGCCATTGCCAGTTGCCCTTGTCCGGCCAGAAATCCTGCGCCTGGCCGTCCAGATGCAGCTTGAAGCGGCCCCAGTAACTGTCGCTGGCGCTCAAAATCGCCTGCAGGCGGCCGGTGATACCGGCGGCGGTCACCTTCACGCCCGCCAGCGGCAAACGCGCCTCTTCCAGCGTCATTTCCGGCGTCACCTTGCCCCACAGGCGCAGCAGCGAACCCGGCTGCAGCACCAGCGTCGGGTTGAGAATGCTGCCGCCGATCACGCCCGGGATCGACGCGGTAGTGGAAAAGTCGGCCAGATTGGCCTGGCCGGTCAGTTGGAAGCGCAGATCGCTGTCGGTCAACCCCACCTTGCCCGGCCCGAGGGTGAGCACCGCATTGCCCTTGCCGTTGTGACCCGCGGTGATGACGTTCAGCCGCGCGCTGATCTCCGTTTCATCCAGCCCTTTGCTCCAATCGTGCAGCGCGATGCTGAGCCCGCCGTTCAACGGCTGCTCGCTGTACGGCCAACGCCACTCGCCCTGCTTGATGCTGACCCGCTGCGGCGCGACTTCCCACGGCAACACCGCCAGCGGGCGATCGTCGCCTTTTTCGCTTACCGTCAACACGCCCTGCTGCTGTTGCCAGCGCATGTCCAGCAATACCGGTTTTTCCAGATAGGCGGTCTGCATTTCCCCCTGCAACGCGCCCTGCGTCGGCAGGCTAGCCAGATCCAACGGAATGGTTATCTTGCCGGCGAGGTGCAGCGGTTGTGCGCTGTTGGGCGGAACCACGGTCAGGCTCTGCAACGTCAGCTGCTGTTTTTCATCCAGCTGCGCCTCGGCGCTGAGATTCGGCCCCCGATAATGCAGACGTTGCCCGTCGGGGCCGGAGGAAAGCTGCAGCTTGCCGGCATAGCGCTGCCAGGGAATGAGCGTCAGGTCATTAATGGTGAGATCCAGCGGCGGCAGCTGTTGCTGCAGCTGATCGAGCGCCAGCGGCGCGCTGTTGGCGTCGCCGCTCGGCAGTTTTGACAAACAGGCGCTATCGACGCTGACCTTATCGCTCGACAGCTGCCAGCGGCCCTGGCGGTAAGCCAGCCGCGTCGGCCCGACGTTGGCCAACAGGCAATCTTGCGCAGTGAAACGCGCCCCCGCCAATGCCAGGCCGCCCTGGCGCCAGTGCAATTTGCCCTGCAATTCCAGGCGGCTCCCCGCCGGCAACCAATGCGATAACACCCCCGGCAGCCAGCGCGGCAAGGTTTGCCACAACGCCAGCACCAGGATTGCGCAGCCCGCCACCGTCCCTATGAATACTTTCAATCGCCTGGTCATTAAATGATTGCTTCGTTCCTGAGTTAGGCATTGGTTAAGTCTATGCCTGAATTGACAATAATGATGGCACGAATTTGACATAGGGTGAAGCCGAGCGGGCTCGCAGAAGCGATTTGCACCTTTTTGGCGCAAACGTGTGCGGAGTTGTAGATTTTCGTTACAACTACATCACATTAACAGGACAGTTTTCAGACTTTTGTTATTGTTGTTACCGTTGATGATTAATAGTCTTGCAACCATTCTAATAAAAGTTTAGCTGCTAGCTAACTGTGTACTAGAGAAGCCATTCCCCACACCCCCGTGGGGATTTTTTTGCCGTTAATTTCAAATCACGGCCTCAATAAAAGCCTGTACTATGCGGCTGTCGCTCGCTTTACGCCAGATAGCATAAATATCGCTGCGCATTTCATTCCCGCACTCGATATACGCCACCTCCCGCTGTCGCGCGAGGCTTTCAGGGACAAACGCATACCCCAACCCCGCTGTTACGCAGGCGAATATCACGTCGTAGCATTCCACCTCCAGCAGCGCGGCGGGGATGATTTGCTGCTTTTGCAGCCAGGCGTCCACCAGATGGCGATAGTGGCATTGACGCGAATAAACATAGAGATCGCTTTTTGCCAGCAACGCTGGCTGATACGCCCCGCCAATGAAGACCAAACGCTCCTGAAAAGCACGCCGGCTCTGCAGCTGCGGATGTTCTATCGGCCCATCTGAAAACACCACGTCCAGAGTCCCTTTTTGCAATTGAAACTCCAGATCCAGCGAATAGCCTTGCACCACACTCAACTGAACGCGGCGGTTCTGCGCACGGTAATGCGCCAACTTTTGCGGCAGATGATGACTCAAGGCGATATCCAGCGCGCCAAGCTTCAATTCACCCTGTACCGGATCCTGTTCAAGCTGCGCTCGCGCCCGCTCTTCGATAGCCAAAAAGCGCTTGGCCTTATGGTAAAGCGCCCGGCCTTCCGGTGTGAGCGACAGCCGATTGCGCTCACGCTCAAATAGCGTAACGCCACACGCCGTTTCCAACTCTTTTAATTTCTTGGTCACGTTAGAGGGCACGCAAAACAGCCGCTCCGCCGCAGCCGTGAGACTCTCCGACTCAACCACCATGCAAAAGGTGACCAACTGAGCTCGTTTCAACACCACAAACCTTCACCAAAAATGAATGATAACCGAACTTTATTTCACTTTTAATCAACCATCAAGCCCATAGAATGCTCGCAGTCAGCACATTGCTGCCTCCTGGAAATTCCAGTTTCATTATCGACAGAGGAAATAAACCATGATCACGCTCAACGTCTTTTTTCAGGTCAACCCGGCCAAACGCCCAGCTTTTCTCAGTCTGCTCAACACTATGGTGCAGGAATCCAATAAAGAAACCGGCTGCTCTTTTTACCAGCTTTGGCAATGCCAGAACGATGAAAACAGCTATGCGCTGATCGAAAACTGGGACGATAAGGCGGCGCTTTCGGCACACCAGAAAACGCCGCATTGGATCGCCTTTAACGATGCCGTCAACGGGTATTTGACCCATGATTACGATGAGCACCATTACACGGAAATCGCTCGCTAACATCGCGTGAACCGGCCCAATGCGGGCCGGTTTCATCCCCCTGTTTCATCGGACAAACCCCGTGCAGGACAAACCGCTAACCAATTGTCGAATTTACTAAAATCTGTTAAATTGATCACAAAATCACGGTGGAGAAACCACGATGAAATTGGCGATATACAGTACCAAACAGTATGACCGTAAATACCTCGAACTGGTGAACCAGCAGTTTGGCTATGAGCTGGAATTCTTCGACTTTTTACTCAGTAAAAAAACCGCCAAAACGGCCGCCGGTTGCAAGGCGGTGTGTATCTTCGTCAACGACGACGGCAGCCGTGAAGTGCTCGAAGAACTGGCGGCGCTGGGCGTCGAAATTCTCGCCCTGCGCTGCGCCGGTTTTAATAACGTCGATCTGGACGCCGCCAAAGAACTGGGCATCAAGGTGGTGCGCGTGCCGGCCTACTCGCCGGAGGCCGTGGCGGAACACGCGGTAGGCATGATGATGTGCCTGAACCGCCGTATTCACCGCGCTTATCAGCGTACCCGTGACGCCAACTTCTCGCTGGAAGGGCTAATCGGTTTTAACATGCACAATCGCACCGCCGGCGTGATCGGCACTGGTAAAATCGGCGTGGCGACAATGCGCATTCTGAAAGGCTTCGGCATGAAGCTGCTGGCCTACGATCCGTTCCCGAGCGAACAGGCGCTGGAACTGGGCGCGGAGTATGTCGATCTGAAGACGCTGTACGCGCAATCCGACGTGATCACCCTGCACTGCCCGCTGACGCCGGAGAACCACCATTTGCTGAATGCCGACGCCTTCGCGATGATGAAAAACGGCGTAATGGTGATCAACACCAGCCGCGGCGCGCTCATCGACTCCACCGCCGCCATCGATGCGCTGAAGCAGCAAAAAATCGGCGCCCTCGGGATGGACGTCTACGAGAACGAACGCGATCTGTTCTTTGAGGACAAGTCTAACGACGTGATTCAGGATGACGTGTTCCGCCGCCTGTCGGCCTGCCACAACGTGCTGTTCACCGGCCATCAGGCTTTCCTGACCGAAGAGGCGTTGACCAGCATTTCCCAAACCACGCTGCAGAACATCAGCCAGTTGGATCGCGGCGAAGCCTGCCCGAACCAGTTGAACGCCTGAGCGTAACCTCGGGGCGCCCTTGCGGCGCCCTGTTTATTTGAGAGAACGCGATGAGAAAAACCACGGTGGCCGCCCTTGCGGCGCTGGCCTTAGCGGGGTGCAGCATGAAACCACACACGGCCGTCACGCCAGGCGATCTGCTGCATCACAACTTCGTGTTGCAAAGCGTGGATGGCGACACGGCAAAATCACCGGCGGGCGGCGGCCTGCTCAATCTGGAGTTCGGCGAGAACCTGCATGTCTCCGGCACGATGTGCAACCGCTTTTTCGGTCAGGGGCAATTACGCGACGGCGTGCTGACGGTGAAATCGCTGGCCACGACGCGCAAGCTGTGCCCTGATGAGCAGCGCAACCGCTGGGATCGGGTGATCGGCACCGTGCTGGAAAACGGCGCCGAAGTGACGCTAAACGCACAGCAGCTGACGCTCACCGGCAGCGGCCACACGCTTATTTATACCCTGCGCGATTGGGTGTATTGATCCTGCAGGCCAGGCGCCGGGGCTTACCCGGCGCAGCTGCCCAGGGCCAGCGTGCGCTCTTCGCACTGCTTGCCGTTCGGCATCTGGCACATGCGCAGCGCTTCACCGTTCAAATTGTGCGCGATGGTGGTAACGCCACCGACCGCCGCGCAACCGGTGCTGGTCTGCAACGTATTGATTCTGGCACTGTTGCCCTGCTGTACTGGCTCTTCGTTATTGCTGCTGCAGGCGGCTAAAAGCAGCACGGCGCTGGCAAGCAGCCATTTTGATGTCGTCATTATCCCACTCCTGAACCCGGAACTGCGCTGTGTAAAATCGCCATTGCTGATAACGCGCGTCACTTGGCGGACACGTTTCGCTATCTTTGATGCAAACTTGTTTAATCTAGCTCGATATATAAATAATGAAAATATATTCCAGCCATTATTTGTCGTTTTTTTGCGCCGGCCGGACATTTATTTTGTTTGCAGAATATTTCCGTGACGGCGCCACTCGCTGCCAGGCGCTGGCTGCACGCAAAAAGTGATAACGTCACCGCTGCCATCGAGGAAGTTTTTCCCGCGACATTGGTATTAATTATCTTCGCGTGCTTTCATTGCGGCGGCGCATTTTTTGCTACCGGAGAGAACGATATTTGCGTCTATGCTGGCGGCGCTAAGTAATTAGCATTCCACTATTTTCAGTGAATGATGACTGAATTCTTCAACCGGCGCGACTTGCTGTCATGCCGGCCTTTTTTTACATTAAAATAACACTCAGTGCACCGAGGCTTTCGACAGTAAATTAATCACCAGCACGCCGGCAATAATTAATCCCATGCCGACGATCGCCGGCCAATCCAATTTTTGCTGATAAACGAACACTGCGGCGACCGACACCAGCACGATGCCCATGCCCGACCAAATCGCATACACGATGCCCAGCGGCATGCTTTTGACCACCATCGACAGCCCCCAAAACGCCACGCCGTAGCCCAGCACCACCAGCAGCGACGGCCACAGGCGGGTAAAGCCCTCAGAGGCTTTCAACATGGTGGTGGCGATCACTTCCGCGACTATCGCCATCGTCAAATACATAAATGCGCTCATGGTTTTCTTCTGTCAATTTGCCGATGCGCAATTATGACGCGCCGGAAATAAATTGTCTTTAAACGGTGAAAACAATTTATTGCCCCGGCCCCTAATCGGCGAGGAAATACGCCTTTGACGATTTATCACCCGCCACACAAACACGATAAAGCCACGTTCGCCCCCTCTGTTAGACTTTTTTCCATTACTGCGAAAGTGCGCTTTCGCGGCTTTGTGAGCAATGAAAAGGTAACGCCGATGATAACTACAGATGGTAATAATGCAGTCGCTTCCGTGGCCTATCGCACCAACGAAGTGATTGCCATCTACCCTATCACGCCAAGCTCCACCATGGCGGAGCAGGCGGACGCCTGGTCCGGCGATGGCCGGCAAAACATCTGGGGCGATATCCCCCGGGTGGTGGAAATGCAGTCGGAAGGCGGCGCGATCGCCACCGTGCACGGCGCCTTGCAAACCGGCGCGCTGTCGACCTCGTTCACTTCATCGCAGGGTCTGCTGCTGATGATCCCCACGCTGTACAAACTGGCCGGCGAGCTGACGCCGTTCGTGCTGCACGTCGCCGCGCGCACCGTGGCCACGCATGCGCTGTCCATCTTCGGCGACCATTCGGACGTGATGGCGGTGCGCCAAACCGGCTGCGCCATGCTGTGCGCCGGCAGCGTGCAGGAGGCGCAGGACTTCGCGCTGATCTCACAGACCGCCACCCTCAACGCGCGCGTGCCGTTTATCCATTTCTTCGACGGTTTCCGCACCTCGCACGAGATCAACAAGATTGTGCCTCTCAGCGACGATACGCTGCGGCACATGCTGCCGCAGGCGGCGATCGACGCCCACCGCAGCCGGGCGCTGTCGCCGGATCATCCGGTGGTGCGCGGCACTTCCGCCAACCCGGACACCTATTTCCAGTCGCGCGAAGCCACCAACCCGTGGTATGACGCCACCGGCCAACACGTGATCGACGCCATGGAAGCCTTCGCCGCCCTCACCGGCCGCCACTATCGGCCGTTCGACTATTACGGCCACCCGCAGGCCGAACGCGTGGTGGTGGTGATGGGCTCCGCCGCCGGCACCTGCGAAGAAGTGATCGACACCCTGCTGACCCGCGGCGAGAAAGTCGGCGTGCTGAAGGTGCGGCTGTTCCGGCCGTTCTCCGCCCAGCATCTGCTCGGCGCGCTGCCGGACAGCGTGCGCAGCGTCGCGGTGCTCGATCGCACCAAAGAACCGGGCGCGCTGGCCGAGCCGCTGTATCTGGACGTGATGACCGCGCTGGCGGAAGCCTACAGCCGAGGCGAGCGCGCCACGCTGCCGCGGGTGATCGGCGGCCGTTACGGCCTGTCGTCGAAAGAGTTCGGCCCGGACTGTGCGCTGGCGGTGTTCCGTGAGCTGGCCCAGCCGCAGCCGCGCCCGCGCTTTACCGTCGGCATCTTCGATGATGTCACCGGGCTTTCACTGCCGCTGAGCGACGAAGTCCTGCCGCAGCGCGCCTCGCTGGAAGCGCTGTTCTACGGTTTGGGCAGCGACGGTTCGGTCTCGGCCACCAAGAACAACATCAAAATCATCGGCAACGCCACGCCGCTGTATGCGCAGGGCTATTTCGTCTACGACTCCAAAAAGGCCGGCGGCCTGACGGTGTCGCATCTGCGCGTCAGCGAGCAGCCGATCAATTCGGCCTATCTGGTCAGCCAGGCGGATTTCGTCGGCTGCCACCAGCTGCAGTTTATCGATAAGTACCAGATGGTTGAACGCCTGAAGCCCGGCGGCACCTTCCTGCTCAATACCCCTTACGGCGCCGATGAGGTCTGGTCGCGCCTGCCGCAGGAGGTTCAGGCGTTGTTGTACCAACGCCAGGCGCGTTTCTATATCATCAACGCCGCCAAGCTGGCGCGCGAATGCCGGCTCGGCGCGCGCATCAACACCGTGATGCAGATGGCGTTCTTCCACCTGACGCAGATCCTGCCGAGCGACGTGGCGCTGCAACAGCTGCAGGACGCCATCGCCCGCAGCTACAGCAGCAAGGGCCAAGAGATCGTCGAGCGCAACTGGCAGGCGCTGGGCGCCACCCGCGGTGCACTGATTGAAATTCCGCTGCAGCCGGTCGACGACAGCAGCCCGATGCGCCCGCCGGTGGTCTCGGACGCCGCGCCGGACTTCGTCAAAACCGTTACCGCCGCGATGCTGGCCGGGCTGGGCGATGCGCTGCCGGTTTCCGCCTTCCCGCCGGACGGCACCTGGCCGGTGGGCACCACCCAGTGGGAAAAGCGCAACATCGCCGAAGCGATCCCGATCTGGCAGCCCGACCTGTGCACCCAGTGCAACCACTGCGTCGCCGCCTGCCCGCACTCCGCCATTCGCGCCAAAGTGGTTCAGCCGGCGGAGATGGAACACGCCCCCGCCTCTCTGCAGTCTCTGGATGTCAAAGCGCGCGATATGCGCGGCCAGAAATACGTACTGCAAGTGGCGCCGGAAGATTGCACCGGCTGTAACCTGTGCGTCGAGGTCTGCCCGGCGAAAGATCGCCAGAACCCGGAGATCAAAGCCATCAACATGGCGTCGCGCCTCGATAATCTGACGGCGGAAAAAGACAACTACGACTTCTTCCTGCAGCTGCCGGAAATCGATCCGGCGCAGCTGGAGCGCATCGACATTCGCACCTCGCAGCTGATCACGCCGCTGTTCGAATACTCCGGCGCCTGCTCCGGCTGCGGCGAAACGCCGTACATCAAGCTGCTGACCCAGCTCTATGGCGACCGTTTGCTGATCGCCAACGCCACCGGCTGTTCCTCGATCTACGGCGGCAATCTGCCGACCACGCCTTACACCACCAATGCCGAAGGGCGCGGGCCGGCGTGGGCCAACTCGCTGTTCGAAGACAACGCCGAATTCGGCCTGGGCTTCCGTCTGACGGTCGATCAACATCGCGCACGGGTGCTGCGCCTGCTGAACTCGCTGGCGCCGCAGCTGCCGGAGCAGTTGGTCAATGCCTTGCAGATGGACGACGTGGCGCCGGAGCCGCGCCGGAAGCAAATCGCCGAACTGCGCACGCTGTTGGCGAGTTTCGAAGGTGAAGACGCACGCCAGCTGGCGGCCGATGCCGATTACCTGGTGGATAAATCCATCTGGCTGATCGGCGGGGACGGTTGGGCCTACGACATCGGCTTCGGCGGTTTGGATCACGTGCTCAGCCTGACGGAGAACGTCAACGTGCTGGTGCTCGACACTCAGTGCTACTCCAACACCGGCGGCCAGCAGTCGAAAGCCACGCCGCTGGGCGCGGTGACCAAGTTCGGCGAGCACGGCAAGCGCAAGGCGCGCAAGGATCTGGGCGTCAGCATGATGATGTACGGCCATGTCTACGTCGCGCAGATCTCGCTGGGGGCGCAGCTTAACCAGACGGTGAAAGCGATTCAGGAAGCCGAGGCCTATCCGGGGCCGTCGCTGATCATCGCCTACAGCCCGTGCGAAGAGCACGGCTACGATCTGGCGCTCAGCCACGATCAGATGAAACAGCTGACCGCCACCGGCTTCTGGCCGCTGTACCGCTTCGATCCGCGCCGCAGCGCCGAGGGCAAGGCCGCATTGGCGCTGGATTCGCGGCCGCCGAACAGCAGCCTGGCTGAAACGTTGCTGAACGAGCAGCGTTTCCGTCGCCTAAACGCGCAGCAGCCGGAGGTGGCCAGCGCGCTGTATCAGGCCGCCGAGAAAGAGCTGAAGGAGAAATACGATTTCCTCAGCCTGCTGGCCGGCAAGGCGGAAAAGTCCGCCGCTGAGTAACCCCTGTCAGGGCGCGAGCGATTCGCGCCCTGTTCTTTTACTACCGCCGGCGTAAATCGCAGCAACAAAACCTGCTGGCATTCCGGCGCGCAATCCGTACCATACAGGCCTCGCGTCGGGCGCATGGAAGCAGGATGATGAATAATGATCAAAATTGGCCGGTTGAATGGTAAACTCGCGGTCTACAACCCCATGCCCCTAGTGCCCCCCATTGAGAATGAGCACGATTTAAATGTCAGAAAAGCAATCCGTTAGCCAAAAAGAGCAGTACAACCTGAACAAATTGCAAAAGCGCCTGCGCCGCAACGTGGGCGAAGCGATCGCCGATTTCAATATGATTGAAGAAGGCGACCGCATCATGGTCTGTCTGTCCGGCGGCAAAGACAGCTACACCATGCTGGAGATCCTGCGCAATCTGCAGCAAAGCGCGCCGGTCAACTTCTCGCTGGTGGCGGTGAACCTCGATCAGAAACAGCCCGGCTTCCCGGAGCATATTCTGCCCGCCTATCTGGAAAGCCTGGGGGTGGAATACAAGATCGTCGAAGAAAACACCTACAGCATCGTTAAAGACAAGATCCCGGAAGGGAAAACCACTTGTTCACTGTGTTCGCGCCTGCGCCGCGGCATTCTGTACCGCACCGCCACCGAACTGGGCGCCACCAAGATCGCACTGGGCCACCACCGCGACGACATTCTGCAGACGCTGTTCCTCAACATGTTCTACGGCGGCAAGATGAAAGGCATGCCGCCCAAGCTGATGAGCGACGACGGCAAACACGTGGTCATCCGCCCGCTGGCCTATTGCCGCGAGAAAGACATCGAGCGTTTCTCGATTGCCAAAGCGTTCCCGATCATTCCATGCAACCTGTGCGGCTCGCAGCCTAATTTGCAGCGCCAGGTGATCGGCGACATGCTGCGCGACTGGGACAAGCGTTACCCAGGCCGGTTGGAAACCATGTTCAGCGCCATGCAGAACGTGGTGCCTTCGCACCTGAGCGATATCAACCTGTTCGATTTCAAAGGCATTCACCACGGCAGCGCCGTGGTGGACGGCGGCGATTTGGCCTTCGATCGCGAAGACATCCCGATGCAGCCGGTCGGCTGGCAGCCGGAAGACTCGGACGACGCAGCGCCTGCGCCAGAGCGTTTGAACGTGCTGGAAATCAAATAAGCCCCCTCGCCGCTTGCCATCCTGCGAGCGGCGACATTTCCCTTTCCCGACGATCTCGATCCTGTTCACAGTTTGCGCAAAATTTGCTGGGCAGTGCCGTTTTTACCCTATACTGTTTATTTATACAGTCATATGGAGATCGCGCAATGAATATCACCCCCTGCCTGTCCCACGTCTCGCTGGGCTCCAACGATTTCGAGGCCGCCGCCGCCTTTTACGATCGTGCGCTGGCCGCTTTGGGTTGCCGACGGGTGCTGGAGCATCCCGGCGCCATTGGTTACGGCCGCGACTACCCGGAGTTTTGGCTACAGGTGCCGATCGACGGCCGGCCGGCCTCACCCGGCAACGGCACGCACGTCGGTTTTTTCGCCACCAGCAAGCAACAGGTGGATGAATTCCATCGCCAGGCGCTGCTGGCCGGCGCCGTCGATGAAGGCGCGCCCGGTTCGCGGCCGCATTACGGCGAGGCTTACTACGGCTGCTTTGTTCGGGATTTGGATGGGCACAAGATTGAAGCCAGCTTCTGGGATGAAAGCGCGGCCTGAAGAAGAAAGGAAGCCGAATAAAAAAATGCCGGTGATTAAACCGGCATTGTACGAATCAAATGTGCTATGCAGTAATTCAAAAATAAGAAAGTAAGACAATTATGGAGCGCAACGCCCATCGCTTGACGTTGCATTCACCTGCGAGAGAGATCATGCCCCATTTCCCCCGGCTAAATGTTGATATTGCTCAATGTTAACCGGGTTTTCGTCATTTTTGCCTACAGCCAGCGGCTGCGCTTCAACCACCAGGCGACGCCAAGCACCAATCCGACCAGCATCAGGCAAAATGCCGCGAAACCGAAAGGATTACCGCCGCCCGGAATACCGCCAAGGTTGACCCCGAACAGCCCGGTCAGGAAAGTGGTGGGCAGAAATACCATCGCCAACAATGACATGGTGTAAGTGCGGCGGTTCATCGCGTCGGCCATCACCGTGGTGATTTCGTCGGACAAGATGGCGGTGCGTGCAATGCTGCCGTCCAGATCGTCCAATCCCCGTCCCAGGCGATCGGCGATATCCTGCATGCGGCGGCGATCGTCGTCGCTCATCCACGGCAGGCGGTCGCTGGCCAGCCGCGCGAAGACGTCGCGCTGCGGCGCCATGTAACGGCGCAGCACGATCAGCTGTTTACGGATCAGCGCCAGCTGGCCGCGCTCCGGCACCTGCTGCTCCAGCAAGGCGTCCTCCAGATCGATAATCTTGTCGTGCAGATCCTCGATAAATTCGCTGGTGTGATCGGTCAACGCATCGGAAATTTCCACCAGCCAGCTGCCGCTGTTGGTCGGCCCAGCGCCGCTTTGCAAATCGTTCACCACCTGATCGATGGAATACACCTTGCGGTGCCGGGTGGAGATAATCAGCTTGTCGGTGATATATACGCGGATGGTAACCAGCTGATCCGGCCGGGAATTAGCGTTAAAGTTGATGCTGCGCAGGGTGATCATGGTGCCTTCGCCCTGGCGGCTGACGCGCGGCCGTGAGCTTTCGCCGGAGAGTGCTTCGCGCACCGAGTCCGGCAGCAGCGGCGTGGTACTCAGCCATTCAGCGCTGGCCGGGTGCGCGTAATCAAGATGCAGCCAGCACGGCACGTCGCAGGTGATCTTGTCATCCTGTTCGATCGGCGTGACGCCCCCCTTGCCGTCGAGCTGGTAGGCGTAAACCGCATCGGCGACCTGCAGCTCGCTCCCCTCAATCACATCCATTCATTTATCCCCTCAGTCTTGCTTATGTTGCTGAGTCTAGCGTTAACGTCTTGGAGATCAAAGGCCAAGCTGTAACGCCAGTTTTCTCGTTGTCCCATAAACGTGTTCTATACTTCTGCCGCAAGGAACGCCAGACAGCCCGAGAGGAGACTCGCATGTTACCAATCAGCACCGCAGATATCTTGAAAGTCGTCTTACCGACCGTCATTACGCTGTTTATCGCCGTGGTCAAAACCCCTTTTCGCATTCGGCGGGAAAAACACGATAAGCTGCTCAAACTGCTCGAGTCTGTCGAGAAACCCCACGCCGCCCCCATTTGCCTGCTGCAGTTTCGAGACTATATGGGAAATAAAACCATCAGGCTGACGGCATTGCGGCTACTGCTGGCGCTGCCGGACAGCGTGACCGCGCTGGAACGTTATCGCTTCACCGGTGGCCGCCAGCAAATCCTGCGCGCCACGTCCGCAGGCTTCGTTTTGCGGCCAAACGCCGATAGCAAGTTCAAACGTTTTTTGCTTTCCGGCCGTTATTTCTTGCTGTACCTGCTGTTCGTCATGCTGCTGGTGCTATTGCTGGCACTGGCGCAATGGGGGCTGCGTGGGGTAGAAATCACCACCACGTCGATCACCTATCTGCCCGATGCGCGCATCGGCGACGGCTGGCAACTGCTGTTCCTCGGCTTATTGTTTACTATCATTATGCTTAGCCTGGTATTCATGATTTTCAGACAGTTGATGCTGGCGGGCAATCTCAGCTCGGAAAGCGCCTTTTATCGTTACTATCAACAGGCGCGTGAGGAACAACGATGTCGGGAACTCCTAAGACAAATGCGCGATGTTCTGTGCCGTATCTGATGGGGATGCGCCGCTTGTTTCGCCGCGCGATAGCGACGCTGCTGTTCGCCGGGCAAATGGCCTATGCGCAGCCGACGCTGGAGCGCATCGCCGTTCCGTTTCGCGTAGCGACGGCGGCGGGCGATTTTTCTTACTATGTCGCCCATGAGCACCGCCCCCAGCCGCGTACCGCGCTGGTGGTGATGCACGGGCATCCACGCGACGCCGCCAAGACGTTGCAAGCGGCGATCGATGCCGCGCAGGGAGCGGGAGGCAACAGCTTGCTGGTCGCCCCGCTGTTCCAGGTGCCGGTAAAACTCGCCGTCCACTGCCATTCCGCCGGTCTACCCCGGCCGCAAGACGGTGACGCTCTCTGGCGCTGCGGCTCGTGGATCGCAGGCGATTTGGATAATAGCGGGAAAACCGGCTCGTTCAACGCCATGGATAACCTGCTGGCCGATCTGAAACGGCGTTGGCCGTCGCTGCAGTCGATAACCGTGGCCGGTTTTTCCGCCGGCGCCCAGTTCGTGCAACATTATGTCGGCTTTGCTCAACCGCCAAGCGGAGTGCGTCTGCGCTATGTGGTGGCCGATCCCGGCAGCTGGCTCTATTTTGATCGTCTGCGCCCTCTGCCCACAAGCTGGGGAAGCTGCGGCAGTGAGAAAACCTGCCGCTTCCGCTGGCAAACGCTGGACGCCGGCCGCTGTCCGCAGGCCAATCGCTGGAAATTCGGTCTGGAAACGCTTCCCGCTCACCTGCAGCGCGCCGCAGACGCGGCTCGCCGGCGCTATGCTGCGGCCGATATCACCTATCTGGCCGCCGCCGATGATACCGGCACCGCGCCGGGCGCCTACTATCGGATACTCGACAAATCCTGCGCCGCCCAGCTGCAGGGCCCCTATCGATTGCAGCGCGCCCTGGCCTACGCCGACTACGATCGGCGTTACCTGGCGCCCCAGAAGCCGCATCGGTTAACGATCGTTCCCGGCTGCGGGCACAATGTCGCCTGCGTCTTTCCCGCCCCGACGGCCAGGCAGGCGCTTTTCCCCATTAATGCAGACTAATAATAACGGCAATGAAATAAACCCTTGCCGATAAATCGGACAATATCGCCGATAAAGCGCTGGCAATAGCGTTATTATTATGACTTAACATATTGCTATCAATTTTAATTCAAAATGATAATAATAAATCAACACAAAGCTGTTTCAGCGCAAATTTTAGGGGCATATACTTTTCTCACTACGAGGAGGTAGTTATGTTACGCGACCATTTAAAAATAAACGCCAGCGATACGCTGGAAAAAATCAGCAATATCCATTTGCAAAACCAGGGCCAGGAAGAGATCAGTGAGTTCGTGGTGAAAAACGCCGCCGGCCTGCAGATTGGCAAGGTCTCCGTCCACGATCGTTTCAGCACTCGTCGCTCTTACCCCACCAGCTACCGCATCACCCAAACCGACATGAGTGGCCGTGTGGTGGTGGATGCCATGCGGGACTGTCTATAAGCGTAACCACTCGCTGAAATAGCGAAACAATAATGTGATGATGGCAACCCTGTTTATTATTAAACGGGGTTTATCGCGTGGAAAAATTAATTACCTTCGTTGTTGCAGCGTCGAGAAAATAAAGCCCCCGCATTAGACGGGGGCGATCAATAAATCGACTCAGTGTTTGATGATATACATCGTTTGACTATAGGCCACGTCTTCCGGATTGGTGATCGGGTAGCCTTTTACCCACGGTTTGATCAGGCGGCCGTTGGTGTATTGGTAAATCGGCGCGATCGGCGCCTGATCGGCAATGATCTGTTCCATTTTGTTGTAATCGGCGGTCACCGCCGCCGGATTGGTTTCCCGCCCCGCCTGCGCCAGCAGCTTGTCGTAGTCCGCGTTCTTGAACTTGGCGATGTTGCCGCTGTGGGTGGAGGTCAGCAGCGACAGGAAGGTCGACGCCTCGTTATAGTCACCCACCCAGGAGGCGCGGATCACATCAAAATTGCCGGTGTTGCGGCTGTCGATATAGGTTTTCCACTCCTGATTCTGCAGCTTGACGTCAATACCGAGCTTTTTCTTCCACATCGAGGCCACGGCGATGGCGATCTTCTGGTGGCTTTCCGAGGTGTTATACAGCAGCGTCAGTTTCAGCGGGTTGTTCGGGCCGTAACCGGCCGCCTGCAGCAACGCCTTGGCCTGTGCATCCAACTCCGCCTGTGATTGCTGTTGCAGCAAGCTCGCTTCCGGTTTGAACCCGGCGGTCACATCCGGCGTGAAGTGATAGGCCGGTTTTTCGCCGGTGCCCAGCACTTTTTCCGCGATAATCTTGCGATCGATGGCGTAGGACAAAGCCTGGCGCACCCGCACGTCGTTGGTTGGCGCGCGCTGGGTGTTGAACGCGTAGTAATAGGTGCCCAGTTGATCCGGCGTGTACACCTGCCCCGGAATGTCTTTCAGCAGCTTCTGATACATGTTTTTCGGGAAGGATTCGGTGATGTCGATGTCACCCGCCAGGTAACGCTTGGTGGCGTTGGATTCCTGGTTGATCGGCACGAAGGTCACTTTAGTCAGTACGGTACGCGCATGATCCCAGTAATGGTCGTTAGGCGTCAGCACCAGCTTCTCGTTCACCACCCGCTCCTGCAGTTTGAACGCGCCGTTGCCCACCAGATTGCCGACCTTGGTCCAATCATTGCCGTATTTTTCCACCACCGTCTTATTGACCGGGAACAGGCTGAAGTTGGCCGTCAGGCTGACGAAGTACGGCACCGGTTTGTCCAGCTGCACTTTAAGCGTGTAGTCGTCCGGCGCCGACACGCCTAAACGATCGGCCGGCAATTTGCCGCTGATGATCTGCTCGGCGTTCTGGATCCCCGCCAGCTGCGCGAACCAGGCGAACGGCGACAGGTTTTTCGGCTCTACCAGCCGCTGCCAGCTGTAAACGAAATCCTTCGCCGTAACAGGGTCACCGTTTGACCACCGCGCGTCTTTGCGCAGATGGAAGATATAAGTCTGGTTGTCGCTGGTCTGCCAACGCGTGGCGACGCCGGGGATCACTTTACCGCTGGCGTCCTGATTGACCAGCCCTTCGAACAAATCGCGCGCCAGCTGAGCCTCCGGCAAGCCTACCGCTTTGATCGGATCGAGCGAGGCCGGTTCGTCTTTAATGTGGCGCACGATTTCCTGTTTGGCCGCCAACGCGGTGCCCGGGGGAACCTGCGCCGCCATAGCGCTGCTCATACAGGCGCCGATCGCCGCCGCGCAAAGCGCCAAACGAAAACCCCGTTGCATTCTTCTTCCCGTCATTATGATTTTCCCCCGTTAACCATCTGAATTTTTTATCATATAGCACAAGATCCATCCGGCCTAGAGCCCGCGGTCGAGAAGTTGCAAAAAGTGCGATTCAGGCGATAAAAAACCCGTGCGGCGCAGGGCGGCACGGGCGGTGTTTGCAGCGGCGACCGTCAGTCGTACAGGTGGATGCTGTTGATGCGGTAGCTGAACTCTTCGCCCTCTTCTTCATCGAACACGGTGAAAAAGCCTTTCTCGGCCAGCGGACGAGCCGAGATATCGGTTTTTTGCAGCTGGCGCGCGTCGGCGTCGTCATAACCGTAGTCGAGGTAGAAGGCATCTTTCTGGTAATCGATATGCAGGGTGAACGGATAGTTCGATTCGTCACCGCGCCCGTCGTCGTTTTTCACCACGCCGAACCATTCCCCCTGGCGGATCTGGTTTTCAGCGTCCACGCCGCACAGCAGCGTGATGGTGTCATTTTCATTTTCGCTATAGCTGGCGATGATTCTGGCTACTGGCATGTTAAATCCTCTTGCGGGTGATTGGCTTAGCACTGCCGTTAGTATAACAATAGCGTCAGGCCAGGTGCGGTTTAATTGGCGTTTTCACCGCAGCGGCCTCACAGATCGCGCAAACGCCGCACAATTGCGATGGGAAAGATGTCTCAAAGCGTAATACACTGAATAAAATGACAATGACTCTCGACCTTTCATCCAGGGACAACACCATGACCGAACATCGACCACGCAGTGAACGTGGCCAGTTGGCCATCGCAGGAGAGAACTACGGCAGCTCGCTGCTGGGCGCGCCGCTGCTCTATTTCCCGGCGGCGAACGGCGGGCCGCAGACCGGGCTGATCATCGCCGGCACCCACGGCGATGAGAGCGCCGCCATCGTGACCCTGTCCTGCGCGCTGCGCAGCATCGCCCCCGAGCAGTTGCGCCACCACGTGGTGCTGGCGGTCAACCCCGACGGCTGCCAGCTGGGGCTGCGCGCCAATGCCAACGGCGTCGATCTGAACCGCAACTTCCCGGCCGCCAACTGGCGCTCCGGCGACACCGTCTACCGTTGGAACAGCGCGGCGCCGGTGCGCGACGTCAAACTCTCCACCGGCGGGCGCCCCGGTTCCGAACCGGAAACCCAGGCGCTGTGTCACCTGATCCATCGCCTGAAGCCGCACTGGGTGGTGTCGTTCCACGAGCCGCTGGCCTGCATCGAAGATCCCGCCAGTTCGCGGCTCGGCGTTTGGCTGTCGCACAAGTTCGAGCTGCCGCTGGTGACCAGCGTCGGTTATGAAACGCCCGGCTCGTTCGGCAGCTGGTGCGCGGATCTGTCGCTGCCGTGCATCACCGCCGAATTCCCGCCGATCTCCGCCGATGCCGCCAGCGAGCGTTACATCGACGCGATGACCGAGCTGTTGACCTACCCGAATTAATCCCTACGGGGCGATATCGACGATCGCCCCGCATTCGAACGCCAGGCCCGGTTCGGCGTCCCGCGCCAGCCAGGTCGGGCCGTCCAGATCGACGAAGCGCGCCGCCGGCGCCAGCGGCAAGGCAGCGGATATCGCCCGCGACGTACACAACATGCAGCCGAGCATGATGGCGAACCCTTGTTCGCGCGCGGCCTGCGCCAGCGCCAACGCCTCGGTCAAGCCGCCGGTTTTGTCCAATTTGATGTTGACCATCTGATAGCGCTGCGCCAACTGCGGCAGATCGGCGCGGGTGTGGCAGCTTTCATCGGCGCAGATCGGCAGCGGATGAATAAAGTGCTCCAACGCGGCGTCGTCACCGGCCGGCAACGGTTGCTCCAGCATCGCCACGCCGAGATCGGCCAGCAGCTGGCAGCGCGCCGCCAGCCCTTCCGCCTGCCATGACTCATTGGCGTCGACGATCAGCGTCGTCTGCGGCACCGCGGCGCGGATCGCCACCAGCCGCTCGCTGATATAGTGATCGTCGAGTTTGATCTTCAGCAGTGTGGCGCCCTGCCGCTCCAGCTCGCGCGCGGCGAAGGCCATCGCTTCCGGCGTGCCAATGCTGACGGTCTGCGCCATGCGGATCTGCGCCGGCGCCGTCACGCCGCTGCGCTGCCACAGGCTCTGCCCGTGCAGCCTGCACTCCAGATCCCACAGCGCCGAATCCAGCGCGTTGCGGGCCGCGCCCGCCGGCATCTGCGTCAGCAGCTGCTCGCGGGTGATGCCCCGCGCGATCGCCGGCGCCATCTCTGCCAGCTGCGCCATCACCGATTCCTCGCTCTCGCCGTAGCGCGGATACGGTGTGCATTCACCGGTGCCGCGCACGCCCTGCTGTTCGATTTCGACCACCACCACCCGGGCTTCGGTGCGGCTGCCGCGCGCAATCACGAAGGCGGTATGCAGCGGCCAGGCTTCCGGGTAAAAACGCATGTCTCTCATAACGGCTCCTGAGCGAAAACTGCGCATTCAGCCAGGCTGATGCGCCGGTGATGTTTTATAGAACAGTCTAATATATACAACTATTTAGCAAACTTTGATATCCAATCCGTCCCGGTTGTCATAAACTGGCGCCAGGGTGTGAACCTGATGTTAACTGCCGTTGTCGGCGCGCCGTTTCATCAGGTTCATACCCTTTGTATAAACACCTGTAAAAGGAATCTAGCAATGACTCAGACAGTACATTTTCAAGGCAATCCGGTCGGCGTAGCGGGCAAGCTGCCACAGCAGGGCGAACAGGCCAAGGCCTTCTCGCTGGTTGCCAAAGACCTGTCAGACGTGGCGCTGAGCAGCTTCGCGGGTAAACGCAAAGTCCTGAACATCTTCCCAAGCATCGATACCGGCGTCTGCGCGACGTCGGTGCGTAAATTCAACCAGCTGGCCAGCGGCCTGGATAACACCGTGGTGCTGTGCATCTCCGCCGATCTCCCGTTCGCGCAGTCTCGTTTCTGCGGCGCGGAAGGCCTGAGCAACGTGGTCACCCTGTCCACCCTGCGCGGCGCCGAGTTCAAGCAGGCGTACGGCGTCGAAATCACCGAAGGCCCATTGGCGGGCCTGACCGCGCGCGCGGTCGTGGTGCTGGATGGCCAGGACAACGTACTGTACAGCGAGCTGGTGAACGAAATCACCACCGAGCCGGACTACGACGCGGCGCTGGCTGCGCTGAAATAACAAAGCCGGCGAACGCCGGCTTTGGAAACACGCTAAAGGCGCCGCAAGGCGCCTTTTTTATTCTTCGCCCTCAGCGCCGCCTTTGCGGCTGCTCAGGCCATACTCGCGCAGCTTGTTGGCAATGGCGGTATGGGAAACGCCCAACCGCTTCGCCAGCTTGCGGGTGCTGGGATAGGTGCGATACAGGCGCGTCAGCACCGAGCGCTCGAAACGCTTGCTGATGTCGTCCAGCGAGCCGTCCAGCACCTCGTCGCCCAACGACATCTCCACCTCGAACTCCGGCAACACGATGTCCTGCGGCCGCAGCTCGTAGCCTTCGGTTTGCGTCAGCGCGCGGTAGATGGCGTTTTTCAGCTGACGCACGTTGCCCGGCCAGCCGTATTTGCTGAGGAAGCCGCCCAGATCGCTCGCCAGCTTGGGCCGCGCTACGCCCTGTTCATCGGCGAAGCGCGCCACGAACAGTTCGGTCAGCGGCATGATGTCCTGCGGACGTTCGCGCAGCGGCGGGATGGTGATGGTCAGCACGTTGAGGCGATAATAGAGGTCTTCGCGGAATTCGCCGCGCTGCACCAGCTCGGTGAGGTTTTTCTGGGTGGCGCAGATCACGCGCACGTCGACGTGCACCTCATGCTCCTCACCGACGCGACGGAACGTGCCGTCGTTGAGGAAACGCAGCAGTTTGGTCTGCATGCGCGGCGACATTTCGCCGATCTCATCCAGCAGCACCGAACCGCCGTTGGCCTGCTCGAAGAAGCCTTTCTTGCCTTCCAGCGCGTTGGGATAAGCGCCCGGCGCATGGCCGAACAGCTCGCTCTCCACCACGTCATCCGGCAGCGCGGCGCAGTTCAGCGCCAGGAACGGCTGTTTGCCGCGCGGGCTGCGTAAATGGCAGGCGCGGGCCAGAATATCCTTGCCGGTGCCGGTATCGCCGACGATCAGCAGCGGCGCATCGAGCATCGCCAGCTTGCGCGCCTGCTCCAGCACATGACGCATCTTGGCGCTCACCGCGACGATGTGGTCGAATTCGGTATCGTCGTTCACCGACAGATTTTGCAGTTGGCGGCCCATGCGCGCGGTGGACTTCAGCATCACCACCGCGCCAACCGCGGCCGGCTGCTGCTGTTGGTCTTCCAGATAAATCGGCGTGATGTCCATCAGGAAATCCTGGCTGCGGATCACCACCCGCTCGGCGTGCGGCGCCGTATGCTCGCTCTCCAGCCAACGGCTGAAGTTATAGCCGCCGATCAGCGCCCCGGCGGTCTGGTTGCGGATCTTGTCTTCGCTCAGGCTGAACAGCGCCTGCGCCGCCGGGTTGGCCAGCTCGACCTTGCCTTTCATGTCGATCGAGAACACCGGTTCCGGCATCGACTCCAGCAGCGCACGCAGCGCGCGATGCTCGCGTTCGGAAGGCATAAAGCTGACGGTGCGCACGTCGGTTACGCCGGCGATGCGGCGGATCTCCGCCATCAACGCGCGGAAAGTATCGAAATCCAGCTGGGAGAAATTGAGGTAAATGCGGCCGATGGGATCGATTTCGATGCCACGTAAGTCAATGCTGCGCGATACCAAAAGATCGAGTAATTCTCGAGTGAGACCGAGGCGGTCTTCGCAAAATACTTCCAAACGCATCAGTGTTGGCCTTATCTCTGCAGGTGCGGGGATCGTTGACGATGATGATACTCCCTCGCACCGGGCGGTAGAAGCGATCTGTCAGCAAAAGTTGACAGAACTCTGATTTATTGCCGTGGTTGCTGATTTTAAACGCAAGCGGATAACAGCATCGGCGTCATTTTAGCCTACAAACAGAGAGTTATCACAACCAGAATTAATTTTGCAGAGATTTATCACGTAATCACAGGGGGATCGACTGTCGTCAAGTCTCGATTACGTCCGGCGTCGGCGCCGTTGAGAAAACGGCGCTCCTGAGAGCGCCGTCGCGGGGTTATTTGGCCTTGCCGTCGCTCTTTTTCAGCGTATCTTTCAACTGGCCGATCAGCTGGCTGCGGAAATCGCCAAGCTTCGGTTTTTCCCCTTCCAGCCACGGCAGCGGGCGGCACAGTTCCATCGCCTTGATGCCCAACCGCGCGGTCAACAACCCGGCGCCAATGCCCTGCGCCGCGCGCGCCGACAGCCGCGCCGCCAGATCCTGCGACATCCAGTCCATGCCCACTTCGCGCACCAGTTCGGAGGCGCCGGCGAAGGCGATGTTGAGCAGCACCAGCCGGAACAGACGAATGCGGCTGAAGTAGCCCAACTCGATGCCGTACAGCGCGGCGATGCGGTTAATCAAACGGATGTTGCGCCAGGCAATAAACGCCATATCCACCAGCGCCAACGGGCTGACGGCGATCATCAGCGTCGACTCGGCGGCGGAGCGGCTGATTTCGCGCCGCGCCTGGTTGTCGAGCACCGGCTGCACCAGTTTGGCGTACAGCTCCACCACTTCACGATCGTTTTGCGTTTCATGCAGCGACGCCTGCCAGCGCTGCAGTGCCGGATGCCCCTGATCCAGACCGGCCTGGCGCGCCAGCTTCTCGCAGAATTCGCGCCCTTGCCCCAGCCCGTGGCTGTGCAACAGCTCGCGCGCCACGTCGCGCTCTTCCGCGCGCTGGCGCAGCCGATACAAACGCCGCCACTCGGTGACCACCGAACCGACGCCGGCGAACACGATCAGGCCGCCGGCCACGCCGCCGCCCATGGCGATCCAGTCCTGCTGCACCCAGGCGGTATGCACCCACTGCACGCCCTGCGCCACTACGCTGACGCCGAACAGCGCCAGGCCGGCGGTGACCATTTTGCGCCACAGGCTGCGTTTAGGTTTCAGCGCGGCGTTAATGATGCCTTCGGCGCGCCCTTCTTCCTCTTCCTGCTGCAGCTCCGGCGCCGCCGGAAAGAAGCTTTCCGCCTGTTCGGCATCGAAAGCGACGCCGGCGCGCAACGCCGGCTCCTGCGGCGGCTGCAGCGGCTCGTCAAAATCGATACGCGGTTTGATCGGCTCGCTCATCGCAATTTGTCTCCCAATAAAAACTCCATCACCGCATCCAGACGGATGTGCGGCAACGGGCTGTCCACGCTCATGGCGCGCGGACGAAACTCATCGAAGTGGAACCCCTGGCTCTGCCAGAACGCCGGCCCCGGCAGACGGGCGGGCACCTCGCCGGGGAACACCGTCAGCGGCGCGCCGTCGCTCAGGCGGTTGCCCTTCAGCGCCGGGATACGCTGCCCCTGATGATCGACGATGCCGCTCTCGGTCGCCTGCACCGAGGCCAGGCCGACGCAATCCATGCTGATGCCTTCGAACGCCGCATTCTGCCACGCCTCTTGCACCAGCTGTTGCAGCAACGACACCAGATTGGCGTGCTGATCGGCGGTGATATGGTCCGCCTTGGTGGCGGCGAACATCAGTTTGTCGATGGTCGGCGAGAACAAGCGGCGAAACAGCGTGCGCTTGCCGTAATGGAAGCTCTGCATCAGCTGGGTCAGCGCCAGACGCATGTCGTTGAACGCCTGCGGGCCGCTGTTGAGCGGCTGCAGGCAGTCAACCAGCACGATTTGCCGATCGAAACGAACGAAGTGTTCTTTGTAGAAGTTTTTGACGATCGACTGGCAGTAATAGTTGAAGCGAGCGCGCAACATGCCGATGTTGGTGTGTTTGTCGGCCTGCGCCAGCTTCGATTCGCCGATAGTGGCCACGTCAGGCCACGGGAAAAACTGCAGCGCCGGCGCGCCGGCCATATCGCCCGGCAGCACGAAACGCCCCGGCTGAATGAAGTGCAGCCCTTCGCTTTTGCAGCGCAGCAGATAATCGGTGTAGGCCTGGGCGATCGCCGCCAGGCGGTTTTCGTCGACCGGCGCCAGCGGATCGCAGGCTTTGCACAGCTCAAGCCAGGGCTTGGCCCATTCGGCGCGCTCGCCCTGCAGCAGCCCGGTCATCTGGCGCGACCAGGCCAGGTAATCCTGCTCGAGCATCGGCAGATCAAGCAACCATTCACCGGGATAATCGACGATCTCCAGGTACAGCGTGGAGGTGTCTTTGAAGTGGCGCAGCAGCGAGTCGTTGGAACGGTAGCGCAACGCCAGCCGGATTTCGCTGACGCCGCGCGTCGGCGTCGGCCAGGCCGGCGGCGTGCCGTACAGCTGCGCCAGCCCTTCATCATAGGTGAAACGCTGGATGCCGAGATCGCGCTGCGGGATGCGTTTAACGCCCAGCAGGCGCTCTTCGCGCACCGGTGAAAACAGCGGCATGCGCGCGCCGCTGTGCACATGCAGCAGTTGGTTAACGAAGGCGGTGATAAAGGCGGTTTTGCCGCTGCGGCTCAGGCCGGTCACCGCCAGGCGCAGATGGCGATCCATTCCGCGGTTGACCAGCGAGGTTAACTCATTTTGCAGTCGTTTCATTGCTCTCCTTGACGTAACGCCCGAATGCCTTGTTCAGACCTTTACGGAACAGCGGTTCCAACACCAGCGCCAGCACGAAGCGCACCGGTTTGCGGCCGACGGTCTTCAACAGCCAGCCGGCGGCGCCCGCCGGGCCATAGTTCAGTAACGCTATGATGATGACTTTAGCCAATGTCTTCAACATTGCCGCCGCTCCTCGTTTAAATCCACCCGTTCTGGCGGTGTTCGCGACATCGATTTTATTCATGACAATGCCCTCCGGCACAAGACGATTAAGATGACCCTCAACGGGATAACGGCGGCGAAGATGCCCGGCCTGCGCAGGCCGGGCATCGCAAGAAGGGTTATAGCTTGCGGAAACGGCTCTGTACGCCGAAGGTGTCGGACGTCACGTAACGCTCGACCTGACGCAATTGCTGTTCGCCGCTGCCCAGCTCATATTCCAGCTGATCGAGCAGCTGGCGCGGCGTTTTCTGATGCTCGCCCTCGAAACGGCTGGCCGGCGCTTCGTCCAACACGAAGACCAGCGCGATATAGGCCACCAGCGTGAAGAAGAACAGCCCAAAGAACAGCGACAGCACCACCATCACGCGGATCAGGCGCACCGGCACGTCGAAATAATGGGCCAAACCGGCGCAGACGCCTTTCACCATGCCTTCTTCGGGTACGCGATAAAGCTTTTTACTGCCCAGCGTATTGCTCATCAGGACTGTCTCCAGTTCGGGTGTTCCGCATCGAGGATCTCTTCCAGCGCCTGAATGCGTTCACGCATGCGTTTGGCGTCTTCCGCCAGCTGCGCCAGGCGCTGCATTTCTTGCTGACTCAGCTGGATGCCGGTCTGTTGCCGATTGCTGTAATGCAGCCAAAGCCAAATCGGCGCGACAAACAGCACGAAAATTGTCAGCGGAATGGCAAGTAATAAAGCACTCATTGTTATTCCTTCTTATTCGGGTCCTGGATTGGCGGCCACCTCCGGCGTGTGGCCGCGGTTCGCCTTACTCTGAGCGGTTCATCTTGGCTTTCAGCGCCGCCAGCTGCTCACTGATGGCGTCGTCGGCTTTCAGCTCGGCAAACTCTTGGTCCAGCGACTTCTTTTTACCGATGCTGATGCTTTCCGCTTCGGCTTCCATGTGGTCGATGCGGCGCTCGAACTGTTCGAAACGCGCCATCGCCTCATCCAGCTTGCCGCTGTCGAGCTGACGGCGCACTTCACGGGAAGAAGACGCGGCCTGATGACGCAGCGCCAGCGCCTGCTGCCGCGCGCGGGTTTCGGTCAGCTTGTTTTCCAGCTCGCCGATTTCGCTCTTCATGCGCGCCAGCGTTTCTTCTACGGTCGCCACTTCCTGCGTCAACGTGGCGATCAGATCGGCCACCTTTTGTTTTTCGATCAGCGCCGCGCGGGCCAAGTCTTCTTTATCCTTACGCAGCGCCAGTTCGGCTTTTTCCTGCCAGTCGCTTACCTGGCTTTCACCCTGCTCGATGCGGCGCAGCAGCTGTTTCTTTTCCGCCAGCGCGCGCGCCGACGTAGAGCGGACTTCAACCAGCGTGTCTTCCATCTCTTGGATCATTAACCGCACCAGCTTCTGCGGATCTTCCGCCTTGTCCAGCAGGGTGTTGATGTTGGCGTTCACGATGTCGGCAAAACGAGAAAAAATACCCATAATTCACTTCCTCTTGGTTCTGATGGCGTCTGAAGCGCCGCGTTAAGTCGTACAGCTTGCCTAAAGATATAATCAAAACCCGTGCCAACTTTTATATTATTGAAAAACAACAATTCTTTATTTTTGACTCTCCGAGCGCTTGCTGTAGAGTGATTATTTTCACCAAACATTGGCGAATTTCATCATGAACGAACAGCCAGAGAATTTGTTGGGCGAAGCAAACGCCTTCGTCGACGTATTGGAGCAAGTCTCCCAGGTGGCAAAGCTGAACAAACCGGTGCTGGTGATCGGCGAGCGCGGCACCGGCAAGGAGCTGATCGCCCACCGCCTGCACTACCTCTCCAACCGTTGGCAAGGGCCGTTCATCTCGCTCAACTGCGCGGCGCTGAATGAAAATCTGCTGGACTCCGAGCTGTTCGGCCACGAGGCCGGCGCCTTTACCGGCGCGCAGAAACGTCATCTGGGCCGCTTCGAGCGCGCCGACGGCGGCACGCTGTTCCTCGATGAGCTGGCGACCGCGCCGATGCTGGTGCAGGAGAAATTGCTGCGGGTGATCGAATACGGTCAGCTGGAACGCGTGGGCGGCAGCCAGCCGCTGCGGGTGGATGTGCGGTTGGTGTGCGCCACCAACGACGATCTGCCGGCGCTGGCGGCGGCGGGCAAGTTTCGCGCCGATCTGCTGGATCGGCTGGCGTTCGACGTGGTGCAGTTGCCGCCGCTGCGCCAACGCCGGCCCGATATCATGTTGCTGGCCGAGCACTTCGCCATTCAAATGTGCCGCGAGCTGGGGCTGCCGCTGTTTCCCGGCTTTACCGAACGCGCCAGGCAGACGTTGCTCGAATATGGCTGGCCGGGCAACGTGCGCGAACTGAAAAACGTGGTGGAACGTTCGGTCTATCGTCACGGCGACAGCGATAGCCCGCTGGATGAGATCGTCATCAACCCGTTTGCGCCGCGCGAGGCCACGCCGGTCGCGCCCATTCCTGAAGACGCCGCCGCGTTGCCGCCGCTGCCGTTGGATTTGAAACACTGGCAGCTCGAGCAGGAGAAGGCGCTTCTCGAAGCGGCGCTGCAGCAAGGCCGGTTCAATCAGCGCAAGGCGGCGCAGCTGCTGGGGCTCACCTACCATCAGCTACGCGGCATGCTGAAAAAACATGCGCTGCTGCAAAACGGCGAAGCGGACGAGGAATAGCGGGCAAAAAAAAAGCCAGCACCCGAGCTGGCTTAAAAAACACTGGAAGCAATGTGAGCAATGTCGTGC
Organism: Serratia sp. BNK-33-b; assembly: GCF_048684565.1. Lineage (NCBI taxonomy): Bacteria > Pseudomonadati > Pseudomonadota > Gammaproteobacteria > Enterobacterales > Yersiniaceae > Serratia > Serratia sp. BNK-33-b. Next base: position 2,168,720 of record NZ_JBLQTZ010000001.1, on the reverse strand, counting down.
CTTCCACATCAGAGCCGCAAACCGTGGCCTTCCGTGAACTGCCAGGCGATGATAATAGTTATCAGTATCGTCTGTAAAGCACTTTGTTGAGAATTTTTCTCATTACCACACGAAGATTGCGCAATTACCACTCAGGGAACGGGTCCGCCATCTCCAGCCAATAGTCCACGCCGGCGGCCATTTCATCGTCGCTCAGCAGGCAGTCATCCAGCAAACGCACGATCGCCGCCTGTTGCAAGTGCTGGCCGATAAACACCAACTCCTGGCGCATGTCGCCGAACGGCTCCACCCATTTCTCCTGAATATGTGCCCGCGTTTCCGGATCCTGCGGCCAATTATCTTGCGGGATAGCGCGCCAAAAGGTGCCCGCCAGGCCGTAATGGGCGATGCCGCCGGCCTGGCTCCACTGCCCGGCCTGTCGCGGACGCGTCGCCAGCCAGAAGAAGCCTTTCGAACGCAGCAGCTTGCCGCCGCCCCAGTCGCCGTTGATCACACGGTAGAACTTGTCCGGCGCAAACGGCCGCCGCGCTTGATAGACAAAGCTGCTGATGCCGTAGCTTTCCGTTTCCGGCACGTGTTCGCCGCGCAGCTCTTTCAGCCAGCCGGGCGCCTGCTGCGCCTTTTCAAAGCTGAAGCTGCCGGTATTCAGCACCGCCTCCAGCGGCAGTTTGCCCGGCGCGATCGGCACAATGCGGGCGTCGGGATTCAGGCTGGCCAGCAGCGCCATCACTTCGCCCTGCTGCGTTGGCGTCAACAGATCGGTCTTGCTGACCAGGATCACGTCGCAAAATTCAATTTGCTCGATCAACAGGTCCGCCACGCTGCGCAGATCGTCCTCGCCCAGGCTTTGGCCGGCCTCCTGCAGGCTTTGCGCCTGTTGGTATTGCTGAATGAAATTCACCCCGTCGACCACCGTCACCAGCGTATCCAGCCGGGCGAATTGGGACAGGCTTTCGCCCGCTTCATCCTCAAAGGTAAAGGTTTCCGCCACCGGCAGCGGCTCCGAGATGCCGCTCGATTCGATCAACAGGTAATCGAAACGCCCCTCCTGCGCCAGTTCGCGCACCGACACCAGCAGATCTTCGCGCAGCGTGCAGCAGATGCACCCGTTGCTCATCTCCACCAGCTTCTCTTCCTGGCGATCAAGATGCACTTCATTCTCTACCAGCGCGGCGTCAATGTTCACTTCGCTCATGTCGTTGACAATCACCGCCACGCGCATGCCCTGCCGGTTGTTCAGGATATGGTTCAGCACCGTGGTCTTGCCGGCGCCGAGAAAGCCGGAAAGCACGGTCACGGGAAGTTGTTTCATGGAAACCTCATTAAAATTCATTGCGTAATGCCTGATAACCGCGCACCAGTTCGACGTTGGTGGCGGCCACTTCTTCCGAAAACTGCAGCGCGCCGCGATCGACCTGGCGATAACGCGACAAATCGCTGTCCGGCCCCACGCGCTCGGTCGAGGGGATATAGCGGTTTTCCGGCAGCGTCACGCCGTCCACCACCGCGTTGTAGCGCACCACGCAGCCGGACTGAACGTGGCAGTTGAACAGCACGCTGTTGAAACCGATAAACACCCGATCGTCGATGCGACACGGGCCGTGCACGATGGCGCGGTGGGCGATCGAGCTGTAACGGCCGATGGTGACCGCCGCCCCGCTCTTGGAATGGATCACCACGCCGTCCTGAATATTGGAGTGCGAGCCGATGACGATCGGCTCCATGTCGCCGGTTGCGTTCAACTCGTCGGCGCGGATCACCGCATACGGGCCGACGTAGACGAAATCTTCGACGATCACCCGGCCGCATAGAATGGCGGTGGGATCGATGTAGGCCAGCGGCGAGACCTGCGGCAGATGGCCACTGGGATTTTTACGCAGCATGGTGTTCTCCCCGCCAGCTCAGCTCCGCCACCGCATTGTGGGCATGCAGGCTCTCCTGATGTTCAACGCGCAGCGAGAAAGCGCGGTAGTCGCACTGGCTGCGCAGCATGCGATACAGACGGCGCGCCGCGTCCTCGCAAAACATCAGGTTCTGACCGTTGGCCAATGCGAAGGCCTGTTCGTCGCGGCGTTTCACCAGCGTTTGTACCGGCGTGCCCAGCGCGTGTTCGATGCGGTCAATCAGTTTCACCGGTTCGAACGCCCGTTCATTCTCGGGCGTCACGGTGATCCAGGCCCAGCTGCGCTGGCTGTGGGGCGTGGCCGGCATTCCCTGCTCCAACAGCCACTCGCTCACCTGCCGCTGGCTGACCCGCTCCGCCTCCTGTTCAAAATCAAACTGGAACTGTTGCTGCGCCAGCTGGCGGCTGAGCGCCGCCGAACTCGGGCAAGTAGAGGAGTAAGGCACGCCGACGGTCAGCGCCAGCGTCAGCGTGTCCGTCAGGGTGGCCTCGATGCGCAGCGGATAGGCTTTCCAGCCGCGCTGCGGCGACAGCAGCGCCGGGCGTGACAGCAACAGCTCGCCGCTGAGCGTCAGGCTGGCGCGATCGCTGTGTTCCGGCTGCGAATCCAGAAAAGCCTGCAGCGTCCGACCGATGCGCTGCGGCGTCAGCTCTCCCTGCGTCAATTCGTCCAGCGCCAGATACAGCCGCGACATGTGAATGCCGCGTTCCCCCGCCGCCTCGGCGCGCAGGTTGATACCGGCGTCGACCTTCGCCATCAATGGCTTGCCGGCCAGCTCCAGCGGCAGCGCGATCCCTTGCATCCCGACCCAATCGAGCCCGACATCACTCATTTCGCCGCGCCCTGCCTGAGCGTCCGGCAGCGAACGGCGTGGTGGAAGTGCAACTTCGTTCATACATCCCCTTGCGTTGTTGTGACTTTGCCGGGGAACGGTAACATGTTTTTGTTATATTATAACATAACATAAAAAACTTTTTTCTTGCCGCTGAACGGCCTGATTAATCAAGTCGCAGAAAACTCAGCGATTTTGCTCAATGGATTGGGCTGCCGGTCAGAGTGCGATACACTAACGCTATTGCTGATTAACCCATGAGCCTCTATGCGTGGTTTACCCTTTTGGATACTGTCGTTGTGCCTGACGGGCTCTGCCCTGGCCGCGACAACACCGCCCGCGCCCACCGCGGCGCCGCTGCCGGACATTCGCCAGAGCGGCTTTGTCTATTGCGTCAGCGGCATACTGAATACCTTCAACCCGCAAATGGCCAGCAGCGGCCTGACGGTGGATACCCTGGCCGCCCAGCTGTACGATCGCCTGCTGGACGTCGATCCCTACACCTATCGCCTGATCCCCGAGCTGGCGCAAAGCTGGGAAGTGCTGGATAACGGCGCTACCTACCGCTTCCATTTGCGCAAGGACGTGCCGTTCCAGACCACCGCCTGGTTCACGCCCACCCGCAAGATGAATGCCGACGACGTGGTGTTCAGCTTTGCCCGCGTATTCGATCAGAAACATCCGTATCACGACGTGAACGGCGGCGAATACCCCTATTTCGACAGCCTGCAGTTCGGCGATTCGGTGCAGAGCGTGAGAAAGCTCGACGACTACACGGTGGAAATTCGCCTGCAGTCGCCCGACGCCTCGTTCCTGTGGCACCTGGCGACTCATTATGCGCCGGTGTTGTCCGCCGAATACGCCGACACGCTGACGCGCGAAGGCCATCAGGAGCTGATCGATCGTGAGCCGGTCGGCAGCGGCCCATTCCTGCTCAACGAATACCGCTCGGGGCAATATATTCGGCTGGCGCGCAACGCCGCCTACTGGAAAGGCCTGCCGCGCATGCCGCAGGTGGTGATCGATCTGGGCGCCGGCGGCACCGGCCGCCTCTCCAAGCTGCTGACCGGCGAATGCGACGTGCTGGCTTATCCGGCGGCCAGCCAGCTGTCTATCCTACGCGACGATCCGCGCCTGCGCCTGACGCTGCGCCCAGGGATGAACATCGCCTACCTGGCGTTCAACACCCGCAAACCGCCGCTCGACAACCTCAACGTGCGCCAGGCGATCTCGCTGGCGATCAACAACCAACGGTTGATGCAGTCGATCTATTACGGCACGGCGGAAACCGCCGCCTCGATCCTGCCGCGCGCCTCCTGGGCCTACGACAACGATGCGCACGTCACCGAATACGATCCGGCCAAATCGCGCGAGATGCTGCGGCAGGCCGGCGTCAGCCAGCTGAACCTGAAGCTGTGGGTGCCGACCGCCTCGCAGTCTTACAACCCGAGCCCGCTGAAAACCGCCGAACTGATCCAGGCCGATCTCGGCCAGGTGGGCATCAACGTCACCATCGTGCCGGTGGAGGGCCGTTTCCAGGAAGCGCGCCTGATGGAGATGAACCACGATCTGACCCTGACCGGCTGGGCCACCGACAGCAACGATCCGGACAGCTTCTTCCGGCCGCTGCTGAGCTGCGCGGCAATCCGTTCGCAAACCAACTATGCTCACTGGTGTGATCCGGGCTTTGACGAAGTGCTGCAGAACGCGCTGCTGTCGCAGCAGCTGTCTCAGCGCATCGACAACTACCGCAAGGCGCAGAAGATCCTTGAGCAGCAATTGCCGGTGCTGCCGTTGGCGTCTTCCCTGCGCCTGCAGGCCTATCGTTACGACATCAAGGGATTGGTGCTGAGCCCGTTCGGCAACGCCTCGTTCGCCGGGGTGTACCGTGAATCCGCGCCGGAGGTGAAAAAGTGATTATCTTTACCCTGCGCCGCATTCTGCTGCTGCTGATCACACTGTTCTTCCTGACGCTGGTCAGTTTCAGCCTGAGCTATTTCACGCCGCGCGCGCCGCTGAACGGCGCCGCCCTGCTGGACGCCTATCAGTTCTACTTCGTCAGCCTGCTGCACTGGGACTTCGGCGTCTCCAGCATCAACGGCCAAGCGATCAGCGAACAGTTGCGCGAAGTGTTCCCGGCTACCATGGAACTGTGCCTGCTGGCCTTCGCTATGGCGCTGTTCATCGGCATTCCGCTGGGCATCATCGCCGGCGTGCTGCGCGGCAAGTGGCAGGACACCGCCATCAGCACCTTCGCGCTGCTGGGCTTCTCGATGCCGGTGTTTTGGCTGGCGCTGCTGCTGATGCTGTTCTTCTCGCTGCACCTGGGCTGGCTGCCGGTATCCGGCCGTTTCGACCTGCTGTATCAGGTGAAGCCCATCACCGGTTTCGCGCTGATCGACGCCTGGCTGTCGGATTCGCCGTACCGCGCCGAGATGATCGGCAGCGCCCTGCGCCACATGATCCTGCCGATCGCCGCGCTGGCGGTGGCGCCCACCACCGAAGTGGTGCGCCTGATGCGCATCAGCACCGACGACGTGCTGAGCCAAAACTACATCAAGGCCGCCGCCACCCGCGGCCTGTCGCGCTTCACCATCATCCGCCGCCACGTGTTGCACAATGCGCTGCCGCCGATCGTGCCCAAGCTGGGGCTGCAGTTCTCCACCATGCTCACGCTGGCGATGATCACCGAAGTGGTGTTCAGCTGGCCGGGCCTCGGCCGGTGGCTGATCAACGCCATTCGCCAGCAGGACTATGCGGCGATCTCCGCCGGCGTCATGGTGGTCGGCACGCTGGTGATCACCATTAACGTTCTGGCCGACATTCTGGGTGCGGCAACCAACCCGCTGAAACATAAGGAATGGTATGCCCTTCGATAACGTATACCGCGAGAAAAAGATGCCGAGCCCGTTGCGCTACACCTGGCGGATTTTCTACGGCGACGCGCTGGCGATGATCGGTTTTTACGGCGTGATCGCCCTGCTGCTGCTGTCGCTGTTCGGCAGCCTGCTGGCGCCCTACGCGCTGGATCAGCAGTTCCTCGGTTATCAGCTGCTGCCGCCGTCCTGGTCGCGCTACGGCAACGTGTCGTTCTTCCTCGGCACCGACGATCTCGGGCGCGACATCCTCAGCCGTCTGTTGACCGGCACCGCCGCCTCCTTCGGTTCCGCGCTGGCGGTGACGCTGGCCGCGGCGTTCTGCGGGGTGATCCTCGGCGTGTTCGCCGGCGTCACCCACGGGCTGCGCTCGGCGGTGCTTAACCACATTCTCGACACTCTGCTGTCGATTCCGTCGTTACTGCTGGCGATCGTGGTGGTGGCGTTTATCGGGCCCAAACTCGAACACGCCATGCTGGCGGTGTGGCTGGCTCTGCTGCCGCGCATGGTGCGCACCATCTACAGCGCGGTGCACGATGAGTTGGAGAAAGAGTACGTGGTGGCGGCGCGCCTTGACGGCGCTTCCACGCTGCAGATCCTGTGGTATGCGGTCATGCCGAACATCGCGGCGGTGCTGGTGACCGAGTTCACCCGCGCGCTGTCGATGGCTATTTTGGATATCGCCGCGCTCGGCTTCCTCGATCTCGGCGCGCAGTTGCCTTCGCCGGAATGGGGAGCGATGCTCGGCGATTCGCTCGAGCTGGTGTACGTCGCGCCCTGGACGGTGATGTTGCCCGGCGCGGCCATCCTCGTCAGCGTGCTGCTGGTTAACCTGTTGGGCGACGGTATGCGCCGCGCAATCAATGCCGGGGTGGAATAATGCCGTTACTCGATATCCGCAATCTGACGATTGAATTTATGACCGCCGAAGGGCCGGTCAAGGCGGTCGATCGCGTCAGCATGACGCTGACCGAGGGCGAGGTGCGCGGCCTGGTGGGCGAATCGGGCTCCGGCAAGAGCCTGATCGCCAAGGCCATCTGCGGCGTGACCAAAGACAACTGGCGCGTCACCGCCGATCGTTTCCGCTTCGACGACATCGATCTGCTGCAGCTGAGCCCGCGCGAGCGGCGCAAGCTGGTGGGCCACAACGTCTCAATGATCTTCCAGGAGCCGCAGTCCTGTCTCGACCCTTCCGAGAGCATTGGCCGCCAGCTGGCGCAGGCCATCCCGGGCTGGACCTACAAGGGCCACTGGTGGCAGCGCTTCAACTGGCGCAAACGCCGCGCCATCGAGTTGCTGCACCGCGTCGGCATCAAGGATCACGACGACATCATGGGCAGCTTCCCCTACGAGCTGACGGAAGGCGAGTGCCAGAAAGTGATGATCGCCATCGCGCTGGCCAACCAACCGCGCCTGCTGATCGCCGATGAACCGACCAACGCCATGGAACCGACCACGCAGGCGCAGATTTTCCGCCTGTTGGCGCGTCTCAACCAGAACAACAACACCACCATTCTGCTGATCAGTCACGACCTGCAGATGATGAGCAAGTGGGCCGACCGGGTGAACGTCTTGTACTGCGGGCAAACGGTGGAAAGCGCCCAGTGCGAAGAACTGCTGGCGGCGCCGCACCACCCTTACACCCAGGCGCTGATCCGCGCCATGCCGGACTTCGGCCGCTCGCTGCCGCACAAAAGCCGGTTGAATACGCTGCCGGGCGCCATTCCTTCGCTGGAACACCTGCCGATCGGCTGCCGCCTGGGGCCGCGCTGCCCTTACGCACAGAAGAAGTGCATCGAAACGCCGCGCCTGCGCCCGGTCAAAAACCACTTCTTCGCCTGCCACTTCCCGCTGAACATGGAGGAGCAATAACATGGAAACGCTGTTGGAAGTGCGCAACCTGAGCAAAACCTACCGCTATCGCACCGGGCTGTTCCGCCGCCAGCACGTCGAGGCGGTGAAATCGGTCAGCTTTACCCTGCGCGAAGGCCAGACGCTGGCGGTGATCGGCGAGAACGGCTCCGGCAAATCCACGCTGGCGAAGATGCTCTCCGGCATGGTGGAGCCGACCGCCGGCGAGCTGTTGATCGACGATCATCCGCTGGCGTTCGGCGATTATCGCTATCGCAGCCAGCGCATTCGCATGATTTTTCAGGATCCGAGCACCTCGCTCAACCCGCGCCAACGCATCGGCCAGTTGCTGGATGCGCCGCTGCGGCTGAACACCGATCTGGAACCCGCCGAGCGCGAGCAGCGCATCAACCAGACGCTGCGCCAGGTCGGCATGCTGCCGGATCACGCCTACTACTATCCGCACATGCTGGCTTCCGGGCAGAAACAGCGCGTCGCGCTGGCGCGTGCGCTGATCCTGCAGCCGAAAGTGATCGTCGCCGATGAGGCGCTGGCCTCGCTGGACATGTCGATGCGCTCGCAAATCATCAACCTGATGCTGGAGCTGCAGGAAAAACACGGTATTTCCTATATTTATGTCACCCAACATCTCGGCATGATGAAGCATATCAGCGACCAGGTGCTGGTGATGCATGAAGGGGAAATCGTCGAACGCGGCAGCACCGCCGAGGTGTTGGCGGCGCCGCTGCACGAATTGACCAAGCGTCTTATCGCCAGCCACTTCGGCGAGGCGCTGACCGCCGATGCCTGGCGGCGCGACGGCGGCCGCTTCTGAGTCACGCCTTCACCTCCAAACCCGCTGCGGCGGGTTTTTATCGCCTTGCGCGCCTGCCGCTTAGCAAGAAAGCGCACATGCAAATTACATTCTTGTTATATATCCTTATATTTTATTCCTTTCAGTTATTGATTAGTCCGTAACATTATTTTATCTCGCCAGGGCGATCGGTGAGGATATCCCCTACGTTGCACTTCTCATACGACAGGATATCGCACTGATGAACAGCATTCACCATCGCCGCCTTACGCAGTTTCTGCTCACGTTGGCAGCCGGTTTTTCTGTTTACGGCCACGCCCTCTGCTGTGATGAGCTGCGCTAAAACCGCCTTTCGCCCCGCCTGCGGGCATGTTGCCTCTTTGTCCAGCCGACGCTGCCGCGCGCAGCGGCGGCTGCTGATCATGATTAAGGATTGACCCTATGGAACGACTCCGTCGACAACATAATGCCCAGTGGTATCACGAAACCCAAAGCAGCGTGCGGGGCGATGCGCCGCTGGAACCGCAGGCGGCCACCCTTCGCGATCGCTTTCTGCTGGGGCTGGGCGCCTTCGCCGATGAAGCCTTAAACAATGCGCTCAGCGCTCGCGCCGGCGTGTTCAGCGCCTCGTTGGCCGGCTACCATGCCCTGTTTCCCGACCAGGTGCCGCTGTCACGATACGTGACATTGTCACCCTACGATCGCCTCAGCACCGCGTTGACCGTCGCTCAGGTGACGGGCGTGCAATCGCTTTGTAGCCACTACGCCGCTCGCCTCGCCCCTCTGCACAGCCCGGACGCCTCCCGGGAAAGCAATATCCGCCTTGCTCAGATCACCCAATATGCCCGCCAGCTTGCCAGCCAGCCCACGCTGATTTGCCGCAAGGCGCTGCAACAGCTCGCCGACGTCGGGCTGAGCCCGGCGGATATCGTCACCTTTTCGCAGGTGATCGGTTTTGTCAGCTATCAGGCGCGCGTGGTCGCGGGTGTCGCGGCGTTGGCCGGCCGGCCGGCGGTGGTGGTGCCCGGCTTCCCTAACGTCGAAGACGCCGATGGCGTCGCGTTCAGTGCCGAAGAGTTAAGCTGGACCGCGCGTCTGCCGCCAATCGACACGGAAGCCGCCGCCGCCGAACAGCTTGATGTGCTGGATCAGAGCCACCCGCAGGCGCGCGCCGAATCTTATTATCTGCTGTTGGCGCACGATGCCGCCGCACTGCGCGAGCGTAATGGGGTGTTCAACGGCATCAATGCCGAAGGATATGGGTTATCGAGCCGCCTGAAGGCGCTGGCGACGCTGGCGGTCTCGCGCATCAACGGCAGCCATTACTGCGCGGCCACCGTCGCGCAAGAATTGCAGGATGAGGGATTGGTTCAGGCGCTGTTCGCCGGGCTGCCTCAGGGACTGGCGTATACCGAAGACTCGGTAAAACTCGCGGTGATGCGCACTGCCGCCGAGCTGACTCGCGCACCGGAGAAGTTCACCCCGCAGAGCGTGCAGCCGTTGTTCAACAGCGGCCTGAATCAGGCGCAGGCGCTGGAAGTGATCCTCACCGCCGCGCTCTACGCCTGGGAAAATCGCCTGCGCCAAACGCTGGGCGATGCGGAACCGGCACAACCGGCGCCGTGATCTGTCATCACTGAGTTGACGGCTAGCGTCCTTCGCCGTTAACTCACCCTTCTCTGTTTCGGCGAAAAACTTCACCAAAATATAAATTGATAAAGCAAAAATCCAAACACACTTCATTTATCAGGATTATGATTCGTTTTGTTCTAGCATCGGCGAAAAACAGGGTTCGTCAAAATTATGTCTGCAAACAAAGCAATAGGCAGATTGCGCCATCGCTCAATTCTGTAACCGTTCTCATCGCATAAGCAGTAAAACAAGGTTTTAACCCTGCTAATTAATAGATGAACTCATTAACACTCCTAACCTTTCAGCAGTGGTCGTCTTGCTATTTCGTTTCTATGATTAAGCCGATAGCGGCGTTGTGATGCCCCCTTTTAAATATTCAACAAAGATAAACGCTCGCCGTTATTCCCATTATTTTAATTTTCTATCACAGCAAAAAAAATATTGTGAGGTAACCCTATGTCTGAACAAGAACTTAAATCCAGCAACAGTATCGTTAACGTGATTGTCGTCATCGATACCGATGCCCTGATAGAAGCATTCGAGAATAACAACCCCAGCCAGGACGCCGGCAACCCGACGGGCATTGGCCATCAATACGCCTATATGGTCGTCACCTCCGAACAGGTGATCGGCGGCTCCGGTACGGCGGACCTGAATTTTAAAGCCAATGTCGGCGACGTCATTCGCTGGACCGGCACCTCGGAATCCGCCAATTTCGACGCCAGCGTGCTGATCTACGGGCTGCCGCAGTTCGGCAGCGGCACCCAGGTTTTCTCCAACCCGACCTTCAAAATGTATACCCGCAGCTCGATGATGCCGGCGCAAAATACCGTATTCCCCGTCAGCTTCACCAACCAAACCTATTGGTTTATACAGGCGGACATTACCAATACCGGCACGGAAAACTATTGCATCCAATTTGGCCTTTATTATCGGCCAAACGGCGGCGATCAGAAATTACTGGGTTATTTCTATTGGGATCCGACCATTACCATCAGTAATTAACATGATTTCATCGGCCGTTAGAGAAAACATGATTATGGCCCCGTGGGGCCATAATCATGGGGGAACATCGGATAAACTTAAACGTCTCTATTCCTTTTGCCGACGCAGCCACTCGCTGGCGGCATCGAAGAATTTTTGCGCCAACGGCGTGGCGCGCTCCGCCATATCAACCACCACCGCCGCATGGCGCGGCATGGCGGCGATGGCCACCGGCCGCCGCTGCAGTTCCGGCATCAGCGGCGATTGCAACTGGCCGCGCGGGAACAACCCGCAACCCAGGCCGACGAAAATCCCTTCCAGCAGTTGGAAGATCGAAGCGGTTTCCAGCCGCGGGTGCAGCGTCAACCCGGCGTCGCGGAAATGCTGATCGAGATAGCGGCGAAAATACCGCGTCGGCTCGGCCAGGCACAGCGGCAAGGCGGCCACCGCCTCCAGCGGCAACGGTGTGTCGCCCACCAGCTTAGGGAAGTGTTGCGGATGAAATACCAGCTCAACGCCGGTTTCCACCAGCGGTTGTGATTGAAAATGCAGTTCCTTCAGCGTCGACAGCTCGAAAAAGCCGATGCCGATGTCGACGGTATGCGCCGTCAACGCCTCCAGCAGTTGATCGGCGCTCAGCACCGCCAGCCGGTAATCAAGATGCGGATAACGCTCGCTGACCGCCTTGAGCATTTCCGCCACCGAGATGCTGCACTGCGGCACCACGCCAAGGCGCAACGTGCCGTGCAAACCGTGCTTGAGCGACTCCACCTCCAGCTTCAGCCCCTGGTAAACCGAGACAATCTCACGCGCCCACGCCAGCACCCGCTCGCCTTCGGCGGTAAAACCGCCGAAATGGTTGCCGCGGTTAATCAGCGAAACGCCCAGCTCTTTTTCCAGGTTTTTCAATCGCATGGACAGCGTCGGCTGGCTGACGAAGCTGGCCTCCGCCGCCCGACCGAAGTGGCGTTCCCGTTCTAAATTACACAAATAAATCAGTTGTTTAATATCCATAGCGCGGCTCAATGATCGGCATTCGCGCTCAGTATACCACCGGGCGTCGTCGCTCGCCCGGTGAGTCAGAGCTTCAGCTTCATGTAATCCATCAGGCGCGAGAACACGCCGCCCTGCGGCACCGCCTGCAGCGCCACCAGCGGCAGGGTTTTCACCACCTGGCCATTATCGCTGATGCGGATCTCGCCAACGGTTTGTCCTTTGTTGATCGGCGCTTCCAGCCGCGCGGCATTGATCACGTACTGCGCCTTCAGTTTGTCCGCCTCGCTTTTCGGCAGGCTGAGCGACTGTTCTTGCGCGCTGCCGACCGGCAAGCGGTGGCTTTCGCCGTACCAGACCGGTTCGTCCCCCAGGCTCTGGCCGGCGCTGAACAGGTGCACCGTGGTAAAGTCGCGCAGCCCCCACGTCAACAGCTTACGCGCCTGTTCCTCGCGGCCTTTGGAACTTTTGCCGCCCATCACCACGGCAATCAGGCGGCGATCCCCTTCGGTGGCGGAGGCGATGATGTTGAAGCCGGCCGCGGCGGTGTGCCCGGTTTTCAGGCCGTCGACGTGCAGGGTCTTATCCCACAGCAGGCCGTTGCGGTTCTGCTGCGTGATGCCGTTCCAGGTCAGCGATTTCTCGCTGTACATGTGGTATTCCGCCGGCTCGCTCATAATGATGGCGCGCGCAATCACCGCCAGATCGCCGGCGGTGGTGAACTGCCCAGGCGCATCCAGCCCGTGTACCGTCTCAAAATGGGTGTTCTGCAATCCCAGCTGGGCGCTCTTCTCGTTCATCAGCTTGACGAAGTTGGCCTGGCTACCCGCCACATAATCGGCCATCGCCACGCAGGCATCGTTACCGGAATCGATGATAATGCCGCGACTGAGATCGCGAACAGTGACCCTGTCACCGGGCTTCAGGAACATCAGCGAGGAGCCTTTGAACACCGGGTTGCCCTGCGCCCAGGCGTCTTTCCCCACGGTGACGACATCGTCGAGGCCAATCTTATGCTGGTCGAGCGCGTGGTCGATCACCAAGCCGGTCATCAGTTTGGTCAGGCTGGCCGGATTGCGCCGCTCGTCGGCATTGCCGGCGGCCAGCACCTGGCCGGTGGTGTAATCCATCAAAACGTAAGAGGCGGCGTCTATCGCCGGTGGCGTCATGGTGGGAAAATGAGGCGTCGTTTCCGCCGCCTGCGCCGCCAAAGGCAGTAACATACCGCCGATCACTACTGATACTGAACGCTTCACGCTGTGTTCCTCAGGCCCGCAGGCTAAATAAAATGCCAATATAATCCGCGAGATAGACTGCATGAATTCACTTTCAGACGAAACCTTTACTCTTTTGCAGCGGGTGTCTTTATGCAACCATTTGTTTAGGTCAACATCCATCTGCGATAGATATGCTCTATGCCGCCATTGCACCATTCGATTAGACGCCCGCCTGCCGCGCTCCTAAACTTGTGACATAAATACGCAAAACGCATAAAAAAGCGTTTACTTTTTAGCTACAACCACCTGCGAAGTGTCACCATGAAATTCAAACCGTCAATCAAGCCTTATACCGGCCCGGCGGGCGGCTGGGGTTCGCTTGAAGCCACCACCCGCTTTGTCCTCGACAGTAAACAAACGCTAAAAAACATGCGCAACCTGATGCGCGTCAACAAGGCACGCGGCTTCGACTGCCCCGGTTGCGCCTGGGGCGACGACAATCACAGCACCTTCAGCTTTTGCGAAAACGGCGCCAAAGCGGTCAGTTGGGAAGCGACGCGCAGCGCCGTGGAGCCTGAGTTCTTCGCCGCCCACAGCGTCAGCACCCTGCAGCAGCAGAGCGACTATTTCCTCGAGTATCAAGGGCGTCTCACCCATCCGATGCGCTACAACGCCGAAACCGACCACTATGAGCCTATCCATTGGCCGGACGCGCTGGCGCTGATCGCCAAACACATCAACGGCATGGACAACCCGAACCAGATCGAGCTGTATACCTCGGGCCGCGCCAGCAACGAAGCGTCGTATCTTTATCAGCTGTTTGGCCGCATGCTCGGCACCAGCAACTTCCCCGACTGTTCCAATATGTGCCACGAAGCGAGCGGCGTTGGGCTGAAGCAGAGCATCGGCGTCGGCAAAGGCACCATCCGCATCGATGACTTCGAAAAGGCCGACGCCATCTTCGTGTTCGGTCAAAACCCCGGCACCAACCACCCGCGCATGCTGCACAGCCTGAAAAACGCCGCCCGACGCGGCGCGCGCATCGTCAGCTTTAACACCCTGCGCGAACGTGGGCTGGAAAGGTTCGCCGATCCGCAGGATCCGGTGCAGATGCTGACGCCAAAATCCTCGCCGATCAGCTCTTCCTATTACCAGCCGAATCTGGGCGGCGATATGGCGGCGGTGCGCGGCATGGTGAAAGCCCTGCTGGAAACCCACCGTCAGCGCCTCGCCGCCGGTGAACCCGCCCTGTTTGACCTGGCGTTTATCGAACGGCACAGCGTCGGCGTAGAGGCTTATCTGGCGCAGGTGGACGCCACCGAATGGCGGACCATTACCGCGCAATCGGGCCTGAGCGAAGCGCAATTGCGCCAGGCGGCGGCCACCTACCAGGGCGCCGAACGGGTGATCTGCACCTGGGCGATGGGCGTGACTCAGCATAAGCACTCTATTGCAACGGTGCGTGAAATCACCAACCTGCAGTTGTTGTTCGGGCAACTGGGCAAACCGGGCGCCGGTTTGTGCCCGGTACGCGGCCACAGCAACGTCCAGGGCAACCGCACCATGGGGATCGATGAGAAGTCGCCGAAGGCGCTGCTCGACAGCCTGGAACGCCACTTTAACTTCACCGCCAATCGCGCGCTGGGCCACAACACGGTGGAAGCGATCGAAGCGATGCTGCGCGGCGAAGTGAAAGTGCTGATCGCGCTGGGCGGCAACCTGGCCGCCGCGGCGCCGGACACCGAGCGCACCGCCCGCGCCCTGCGCAACTGCGATTTGACGGTGCATATCAGCACCAAGCTTAACCGCAGCCACCTGGTGACCGGCAAAGACGCGCTGATCCTGCCGACGCTCGGCCGCACCGAACTGGACATGCAGGCCAGCGGCTCACAGTACATCACGGTCGAGGACTCGTTCAGCATGGTGCACGCCTCGGAAGGCATCGGCAAACCGCTGGCGGACACTCAACGTTCGGAGACAGCGATCGTCTGCGGCATCGCCGACGCCGTGCTGGGTACGCAACAGCTGGACTGGCTGGAATTGGCCGACGACTACTCGCTGATCCGCGATCACATCGCCGCCACCATTCCCGGCTTCGAGGATTTCAACCGGCGCTGCGAGCAACCCGGCGGCTTCTACCTGGGCAATGCCGCCGCCGAACTGCGCTTCGCCACGCCAAGCGGCAAGGCGGAATTCAGCGACGCCGCGCTGCCGACCACCCTGTTCCCGCAGCTGGGTGGCGAGCAAGCGCCGTTTACCCTGCAGACGCTGCGCTCGCACGATCAGTACAACACAACCATCTATGGTCTGGATGACCGCTACCGCGGCGTTTACGGTCAGCGCGAAGTGCTGTTCATCCATCCGGAAGATCTGGCGGCGCTGGGCCTGCAGGATGGCGAACGGGTAGAGATAGAAACCCTGTGGAACGACGGCGTGGTGCGTAAGGTGGATGGATTCAAGCTGGTGAGTTACGACATTCCGCGTGGCAACCTGGCGGCCTACTACCCGGAAACCAACCCGCTGGTGCCGCTGGCCAGCTTCGGCGACGGCACCGGCACCCCGACGTCGAAGTCGATCCCGGTGGCGATTCGCCGCAGCGAGCAGCAACCGTCGCTGCGCATCGCCTGAAAACGCGCGCCCGGTTCACGCCGGGCGCGCCAATATTTCCAGGATAGTCTGCAATTCCTCGGACAGCTGATGCCGCCGCCAGACGAAATAGAGATCGCTCACGCCCTCCTCGCCCATTTCCACCACCTTCAGCCCCGGCGCCGGCAAAATCAGCGGCAGCAACGAGCCGGGCACGCAGGCGACGCCGCAACCATCCTTCACGCAGGCTGCCATCGCGGCATAAGATTCCATTTCCAGCGTCATGCGCGGTTTCAGCCCGCGCGAGGCCAGCCAGTGATCGACCTTCAGCCGGAACGAGCACTCGCGGCTGAACGTGTAAAACTCCAGCGGCGCCAGCGTGGCGGCGTCGGGTTGCCCGACATCCGCCGGCATCAGCAGCACCAGCCGTTCGTCAAACGCCTTTTGGCTGGCCAGCAGCGGATGCTCAATCGGGCCGTCGGTGATCGCCAGATCGAGATCGCTGTCGATCAACATGCGTTCCAGCACCAGCGAGTCGCGGCTCAGCACGTTGATGTGCAAATGGGGCTGTAAACGGCGCAGCCGGGCGATGCGCGCCGGCAAGTGACTGACCAGCGAAAAATCCAGCGCCCCGAGGTTCAGCAGCCCATGCTGTTGCTCGCCGGCGAACAGCTGTTTGCTGCGCTCGGCCTGCGCCACGATGTCGCGCGCCTGCTGGTAGAACAGCCGGCCTTTGGGATTCACGTACAGCCGGTTCTTGTCGCGGAAAAACAGCTCGCCGCCCAGCGACTCTTCCAGCTCGCGCAGCCGCAGCGTGACGTTGGAAGGCACGCAGTGCAGCTCACGGGCGGCGGCGGCGATGGTTTTGTGTTCCACCACGGTGCAGAAAAACTTCAGCTGGCTCAGCTTCATCTATCCTTCACTTTTAGTTAGCGTTTTACTTAAAAACAATCACTTTAGATTAGCATCGATTTCACCTACAGTCTGTCGACACCCTGAGGAGGATCACTGATGCCACTGAATGACTTACTGACGCTGCCCGGCGTGGCGGCCCAACCGGATACGGTAACCGACGGTTACGTGTTCAACCACACCATGATCCGCGTGAAAGACCTGACCAAAGCGTTGGATTTCTATACGCGCGTGCTGGGCTTTACCCCGGTCTATCTGGAAGAGTTCAAAGAAGCCGCCTTCACCATCTGCTACCTGACGCGCAGCCCGCGCGAGCAGATCCCGCAGGATGACGACGAACGCAAACGCTGGGCGCTGAGCCAGCCGGGCATTCTCGAGCTGACCCATAACCACGGCACCGAAAATCAGGCGGATTTCCATTACCACAACGGCAACGGCGAGCCGCGCGGCTTTGGCCACCTGTGCGTTACGGTGCCGGACGTGCGCGCCGCCTGCGAGCGGTTTGAGCGCCTGGGCGTCACCTTCCAGAAACGCCTGCATGAAGGCCGCATGAACTACGTGGCGTTCATTCGCGATCCGGACGATTACTGGATTGAAATCCTGCAGCCGACGCCGCTGCGGGACTGATTGTCCCACGCCTTTCACCCCGGCCTGCGCGCCGGGGTTTTTCATCGTTCGCCCTTCGATTGACCATTCTTGCGCAAAATCGCGCGGCAACGCGGGGTTCCGTGACGTTAGGCTTGCTCGCAGCGGGTGATTCGCGTAAAACTGTCAGCCGCAAATCTTGCCACTCACAACCCATTCACTGGACGATATGTTTCAAGATAACCCGCTGCTGGCGCAGCTTAAACAGCAACTTCACTCTCAGACCCCGCGCGTTGAAGGCGTCGTGAAAGGGACTGAGAAAGGCTTTGGCTTTCTTGAAGTAGACGGTCAAAAAAGCTACTTCATTCCACCGCCGTACATGAAGAAAGTCATGCACGGGGATCGCATTATCGCCACCCTGCACACCGAGAAAGAGCGCGAAATCGCCGAGCCGGAAACCCTGGTCGAACCGTTCCTGTCGCGCTTCGTCGGCCGCGTGCAAAAGCGCGACGATCGCCTGTCCATCGTGCCCGATCATCCGTTGCTGAAAGAGGCGATTCCGTGCCGCCCGGTGCGTGAACTGACCCACAACTTCCAGGCCGGCGACTGGGCGGTGGCGGAAATGCGCCGTCATCCGCTGAAAGGCGATCGCGGCTTCAACGCCGACCTGACCCAGTTTATCACCGACGGTGAAGACCATTTCGCCCCGTGGTGGGTGACGCTGGCGCGTCACAATCTGGAAAAAGAGGCGCCGGAGATGCAGGCTCTCAGCGAGCCGGACGCTGCGCTGGTGCGTGAAGATCTGACCGCGCTCGAATTCGTCACCATCGACAGCGCCAGCACCGAAGACATGGACGATGCGCTGTACGTGACCGACAACGGTGACGGTTCGCTGCAGTTGACCATCGCCATCGCCGATCCGACCGCTTATGTCGAGCAAGGCAGCAAGCTGGACGATATCGCCCGCGTGCGCGCCTTCACCAACTATCTGCCGGGCTTCAACATCCCGATGCTGCCGCGCGATCTGTCGGACAACCTGTGCTCGCTGCGCCCTAACGAGCGCCGTCAGGTGCTGGCTTGCCGCGTGACCATCGCCGCCGACGGCGCGCTGAGCGAAGATATTCAGTTCTTCGCCGCCGAGATCGAATCCAAAGCCAAACTGGTGTACGACGAAGTCTCCGACTGGCTGGACGGCATTGCCGGCTGGCAACCGCCGAGCGACGCCATCGCGCAACAGATCACCCTGCTGAAACGCGTTTGCGACGCGCGTAACGCCTGGCGCCACCAGCATGCGCTGGTATTCAAAGATCGCCCGGACTACCGCTTCGTATTGGGTGAAAAAGGCGACGTGCTGGAGATCGTTACCGAGCAGCGCCGCAGCGCCAACCGTATTGTTGAAGAATGCATGATCGCCGCCAACGTCTGCGCCGCCATCGTGCTGCGCGATCGCCTGGGCTTCGGCGTGTACAACGTGCACACCGGTTTCGATCCTGCGCTGGTTGAGCAAGCGGTCACCGTACTGCAGGCCAACGGCGTCGAAGCCGAAGCCGAGAAGCTGCTGACCCTCGACGGTTTCTGCGAATTGCGCCGCCACCTGGACGCGCAGCCGACCCAGTTCCTCGACAGCCGCATCCGCCGCTTCCAGACCTTCGCCGAGATCAGCACTACGCCGGGGCCACACTTTGGTCTGGGTCTGGAGGCTTACGCCACCTGGACATCGCCGATCCGTAAATACGGCGATATGGTCAACCACCGCCTGCTGAAGGCGATCATCAACCAGCAGTCGGCGGAAAAACCGCAGGATGACGTGACGGTGCAGCTGGCGGAGCGCCGCCGCCTGAACCGCATGGCGGAACGCGACGTCGGCGACTGGCTGTACGCCCGCTTCCTGCAGGACAAGGCCGGCACCGATACCCGCTTCAACGCCGAGATTATCGACGTAACCCGTGGCGGCCTGCGTGTGCGCCTGCTGGACAACGGCGCGGTTGCCTTCATCCCGGCGCCGTTCATTCACGCAGTGCGTGACGAGATGCAGTGCAGCCAGGAAACCGGCACCGTGCAGATCAAAGGTGAAGTGGTTTACCGCCAGAGCGACACCTTGCAGGTCACCATCGCTGAAGTGCGCATGGAAACCCGCAGCGTGATCGCCCGCCCTGCGGTCTGACGGTAGGATAGCGTGCGGTAACAAGCGTCAAGCGCCGGCGGTGAAAACCGCCGGCGCTTTTTTTGCCCCGCGTCTGCTAGCGCAGCGGATCGCCGCCGGTTTCACGCAACAGCGGCAACGCGGCCAGCGAGATCAGCGTCGCCAACATCAGATAGCCGGCGGGCGCCAGCAGCGAACCGCTGAGTGCGATCGACTGTGAAGCGATGTATTGGGCAAAGCCGCCGAAGATTGCGACGCCAAGGCTATAAACCAACGCAAACCCCAGCGCGCGCACGCGCTGCGGAAACAGCTCGGAAATCACCAACAGCGTAGGAACAGACCCCAACGTCGTTAGCCCAACCATCAGCGCAACCACGCTCAGCAACACCGCCGGATACGGCGCCACCGTCAGCAACCAGAAAACCGGCAACGCCAGCAGCAAAATGGCGATCCGCGCCCAGCGGATCAGCGGCAGACGGCCATAGCGATCGCACCAGCCCCCAACCAGCAAACTGCCGCCGAAAGTGATGATCCCGGCCAGCAGCATCGCGGCATAGCCGTAAGTCTGCGCCATGCCCAGATACTTCACCGCAAAGGTACCGAGATAATACATAGAAATGTACGTGGCAACCGTGGCGCCGATGGTCAACATCACGCCGAGTACCACCGCTCGCGAGTGCCGGCGCAGCTGCGCAGGCGGCTCCTGAGTGCGCGGCATCGGCGGACGGTCGCTTTCCAGCCCGAGGCGCAGCCAGCAACCGAGCGGAGCAAGCGCCACGCCGATAAAGAAAGGAATGCGCCACCCCCATTCAGCCATCGCGTTCGGTTCGCCCGAAAGCAGCGGCAGCGCGGCGCTCAACCCCAGCGCTGTCACACCGCCAATCACGCTGGCGATACCCTGCGTCGCCAGTGACCAGCTGGAATAGAAGCCGCGCCGATTAGGCGGCGCCGACTCCACCAGCAACGACATCGACGCCCCCACCTCTCCACCCGCCGCCACACCCTGGATAAGGCGCGCCGCCACCAGCGTGACGGTTCCCCAATAGCCGGCGCTGGCGTAGGTCGGCGCAAAACCGATCATCGCCGTACCCAGGCTCATCAACGAAATCGTCAGGATCATCGCCGGTTTGCGGCCGCGGCGATCGGCATAGGCGCCGATCAAAATACCGCCCAGAGGCCGCATAATAAAACTGACGCCGAACGTGGCGAACGCCAGCAGCAACGCCAGATTAGGATCGCTCGACGGCGGAAAGAACAGCACACTAATATAAATGACGAAGAAGTTATAAATGCCGAAGTCGAAAAATTCCAGCGCATTACCGAAGGAGGCGGCAAATATCACTTTCTTGCCGCCCGCCTTCGACGGCGTGTTTATTTCTGATTGCGTCACCGCCGTATTTTCACTCATTATTATCTTCCCTGTTATTATTTTTCTGACTTATTTTAAATACGCTTCCGCCAGCGCGCCCCAATAATGGCTGCCCGCCGCCAGGCATTCATCGTTAAAGTCATATCCCGGGTTATGCACCATACAGCTTCCTTCACCGTCGCCATTGCCGATCAGCAGATAGCACCCCCGCGGCTGCGCCTCAAGCATGAAGGTGAAATCTTCGCTGCCCATCAGCGGCTTAGCGCCGTAGTGCGCGCGCGCGGCACCAAACTGCTGCTGCGCCACCTGATGCGCGAAGCGCGTCATAGCCTCATCGTTAACCAATACCGGAGCGCCGTTGATGTGGTTCACGATTGCCGTGGCGCCGAAGCTTTGCGCCTGCGCCTGAATCAGCGCAGGAATGCGCGTTAACAGCGTTGTTCGCCACTCGCGCCCCAGCGATCGCACGCTAAGCCGCATTTCCGCGCTGTCCGGGATAACATTGGCCGCCTCACCGGCCTTAATGCTGCCGACGGTGATCACCGCCGCCTCCAGCGGATCGGTATTACGCGAGACGATGCTTTGCAGCGCGACGACGATATGCGAGGCCACCAGCACCGGATCGACGGTCAGATGCGGCATAGCGCCGTGCCCACCGCAGCCTTGCACGGTAACGACGAATTGGTCCGTCGAAGCCATAAAGGCGCCGTGACGGAAGAAAAACTCGCCCACCGGCAGACCCGGCATGTTGTGCATGGCGAAGATGGCGTCACAGGGAAAGCGTTCGAATAACCCTTGCTCCACCATCAACGCGCCGCCGCCCAGCGTCTCTTCCGCCGGCTGAAAAATCAGATGCAGCGTGCCATTGAAGCGGCGGGTTTGCGCCAGGTAACGCGCAGCGCCGAGCAACATGGTGGTATGGCCGTCGTGGCCGCAACCGTGCATGCGGTTGGGCACGCTGCTGCTCCAGGATTTGCCGTTGTTTTCTTCGATCGGCAGCGCATCCATATCGGCGCGCAGCCCGAGACGCTTCGCACCGGCGCCCGCTCGCAGCGTACCGACGACGCCGGTGCCCGCCAATCCGCGGTGCACCTCATACCCCCACGAACTCAGATAATCCGCCACCAAATCGCTGGTACGAAACTCCTCGAAGCCAAGCTCCGGGTGCTGGTGAATATCATGACGAATCGCCGTGAGCTGCGGTAAATACCCTTCAATAACTTTATTTATCATAATTAAATCCCTTTTCTTTCCCTATTATTTATTTAATGAATGAATAAACAGGCGGATGAAAATAAAGGTATAACACGATGCGTGCCATTTTATTCCGGCACACCTCTACAGATGAAATAATAAGCCGACAAACGCCGCACCCAGATAAAAAACGGCGATGATTCGCTGCATGCGCAGTAAAAGTGCAGAATGAAAATCTGTTCGGAAATGCGTGGGCGGCAGCCTGCGCCAACGGCGTTTCATCGCCTTGTTTTTACACCAAAACCCCACCTGCTTCACATTTCTCATCCGACCTGCCGCGGTTCAGCGGCAAAACTTCTACTGTTAAAACGTCATCCCTAATAACAACGTCAATTTCTACCTCTGTACGCCAAGGAGTTGTTTCATGAAAAACATCAGGTCCGGACTTATCTGGCTGCTGGTGGCGTTGGTCGGCGCTTTCGCCTTCGCCATGCTGGCGCTCAGCCGCGGCGAACACGTCAACGCCGTCTGGCTGGTGGTCGCCGCCGTCGCCTGCTACAGCATCGCCTACCGCTTCTACAGCCGGTTCATCGCCGACAAGGTCTTTGAACTGGATGACCGCCGTCTTACCCCGGCCGAACGCCACAACGACGGCCTGGACTACGTGCCCACCAACAAATGGGTGCTGTTCGGCCACCACTTCGCCGCCATCGCCGGCGCCGGGCCACTGGTAGGGCCCATCCTGGCCGCGCAGATGGGCTTCCTGCCGGGGACCATCTGGATCCTGGTCGGCGTTATGTTGGCCGGCGCGGTGCAGGATTTTCTGGTGCTGTTCATCTCCACCCGCCGCGACGGACGTTCGCTGGGGGAGATGGCCAAGCAAGAGCTGGGGGCGTTCGCCGGGGTGATTACCATGCTCGGCGCGCTGGGGGTGATGATCATCATCCTGTCGGCGCTGGCGCTGGTGGTGGTGAAGGCGCTGGCCGACAGCCCGTGGGGGTTGTTCACCATCGCCGCCACCATCCCGATCGCGCTGTTCATGGGCGTCTACATGCGCTTTATCCGGCCGGGCAAAATCGCTGAAATCTCAGTGATCGGCTTCGTGCTGATGCTGCTGGCGATCGTTTACGGCGGCAACGTGGCGCAAGATCCCTACTGGGGGCCGTTCTTCACGCTGCACGGCACCACCCTGACCTGGGTGCTGGTGATCTACGGCTTCGTCGCCTCGGTGCTGCCGGTGTGGCTACTGCTGGCGCCGCGCGACTACCTTTCGACCTTTATGAAGATCGGCGTCATCATCGGTCTGGCCATCGGCATCGTCTTCGCCATGCCGGAGATGAAAATGCCGGCGGTTTCGCGCTTTATCGACGGCAGCGGCCCGGTGTTCGCCGGCGCCCTGTTCCCATTCCTGTTCATCACCATCGCCTGCGGCGCCATTTCCGGCTTCCACGCGCTGGTTTCCAGCGGCACCACGCCCAAACTGGTGGAGCGCGAAAGCCACATTCGCTTTATCGGTTACGGCGCCATGCTGATGGAGTCTTTCGTCGCCATCATGGCGCTGATCTGCGCCTCGGTGCTGGATCCGGGCGTTTACTTCGCCATGAACTCGCCGGCGGCGCTGATCGGCACCACGGTGGAAAATGCTTCGCAGGTCATTAACAGCTGGGGCTTTATCGTCACACCGGAAACGCTGGCGCTGATCGCCAAAGAGGTGGGTGAGAATTCGATACTGTCGCGCGCCGGCGGCGCCCCGACCTTCGCCGTGGGCATGGCGCACATCATCAGTGAGGTGTTCAACAGCCGGGCGATGATGGCGTTCTGGTACCACTTCGCCATTCTGTTCGAAGCGCTGTTCATCCTGACCGCCGTCGACGCCGGCACCCGCGCCTGCCGCTTTATGGTGCAGGATCTGGTAGGCGTGGCGGTGCCGCAGTTGGCCAACAACCGCTCCTGGTTCGGCAACCTGGCGGGCACCACGGTGGCGGTAGCCGGCTGGGGCTTCTTCGTGTATCAAGGCGTGGTCGATCCGCTCGGCGGCATCAATACCCTGTGGCCGCTGTTCGGCATCGGCAACCAGATGCTGGCGTCGATGGCGCTGATCCTCGGCACCGTGGTGCTGTTCAAGATGAAGAAGCAGCGCTACGCCTGGGTCACCATTCTGCCGACCGCCTGGCTGTTCGTAACCTCCATGACCGCCGGCTGGCAGAAGATCTTCCATGAAAAACCGAGTATCGGTTTCCTGGCGCAGGCGAAGAAATTTTCAACCGGCATCGAGCAAGGCACGATCATTGCGCCGGCCAAGTCGCTGAAGGACATGGAGACCATCGTGTTCAGCAACCAGATCAACGCCGCGCTGTGCGGGTTCTTTATGCTGGTGGCGGTGACCATGCTGATCGCCGCCTTCTTCGCGATCCGCAGGGCGCTGCGTTCCGAACAACCGACGGCGCACGAGGTGAGCGCCGCGCTGCGGGAGGAGACCGGCCGCGGCTAAACGAACCGAGCATCAAGCAAGGGCGCCGCGGCGCCCTTTTTACTGGCTTTAGCCTAACAGCGTCGAGCCGAACGCCCCCTGCCAATCCTGCTCGAACTTCTCGACCGCGGCCTGTACGGCCGGCGCATTCAGGAACTGCTCCGCCACGTCCACCGGCAGCGTGATGGCCTGACAGCCCGCGAGCAAGCACTCCAGCGCCTGGCGCGGCGTTTTGAAGCTGGCGGCCAGCACCTGCGCCGACGGCGCATGCAGGCTCAACAGCTGCTGCAGCTCGTGCACCATTTCGATGCCGTCGCCGCCCTGCGCGTCCACGCGGTTGACGTAAGGCGCCACATATTCCGCACCGGCCAATGCCGCCAACAGCCCTTGCCCGGCGCCGTATACCGCCGTGCCCAGCGTCGGGATGGACATCGTTTTGAGTTTCTTGATCGCCGCCAACCCTTCGGCGGTTGCCGGGATCTTGACCACCAACCCCGGTACCCGCTGGCTGAGCAGCGCCGCCTCCGCCACCATACGTTCCGCATCGGCCGCCATCACCTGCGCAAACAGCTTGCCGGTGCCGCCGAGGGCGTCGCGCAGCGCGGGCAGCACTTCCCAGATCGGCTTGCCTTCCTTCGCCACGATGCTCGGGTTGGTGGTGACGCCGTGCAGCGGCAGAATGCGCGCCAGGCGTTTTACCGCGGTCACATCGGCGGTATCGAGATAAAGCTCCATCACGGACTCCTGTGTCATGTTCTGTGGGCGGACTCAAACTCTGATCATCATAGGGCAAAAAAACCGCCAACCTTTGATCAAAATCAATTCAACTTTCATTCGAAACACCTTTAATGGCGAAAGATTCAGCAACGCCAAACGGGTGACTCATGTTCTTCAATCTGCAGCGCTACTCGACCCATGACGGCCCCGGCATCCGCAGCGTGGTCTTTTTAAAAGGCTGCCCGCTGAGCTGCCGCTGGTGTCAGAACCCGGAAAGCCGCTCGCGCCATGCAGACCTGCTGTTTGACGAACGCCTGTGCCTGAGCGGCTGCACGCTGTGCGCCGAGCGCTGCCCGCAAGGCCTGCAGCGTGACGAAGAGGCGTTGACGCTGCAGCGTGAAGTCATCAGCGCAAACGACTACGCGGCGCTGGCCGCCGCCTGCCCGACCGGCGCGCTCAGCCTGTGCGGCAGCCCGGTCAACCCCGACGATATCATGGCCGAGGTGATGCGGGATAAGCCTTTCTACCTGCGCAGCGGCGGCGGTTTAACGCTGTCCGGCGGCGAACCCTTTATGCAGCCGGAGGTTGCAGCGGAACTGCTACGGCGCGGCCGCGAAGCCGGCATCCACACCGCCGTCGAATCCTGCCTGCACGTTCCGTGGCGTTACATCGCGCCTTCGCTGCCGTGGCTGGATCTGCTGTTGGCCGATCTCAAACACACCGACGAAGCGCGCTTTAGAGCCTGGACCGGCGGCTCCGCCCGCCGGGTGATGAACAATTTCCGCCGGCTGGCGGCGCACGGCGTGCCAATGACCGTGCGCGTGCCGCTGATCCCCGATTTCAACGCCGATCGTCGCTCTGTCCGTGCGATCGTCGACTTCGCCGCCGACGAGATCGGCGTGTCGGAGATCCACTTTCTGCCGTACCACACGCTGGGCATCAACAAGTACCACCTGCTCGGCGAGCCCTACCGCGCCGCCCGCACGCCGCTGGACGCGCCCGATCTGCTGGCCTTCGCCGAAGACTATGCCGGCGCCAAAGGCCTGACCGCCATTTTGCGAGGATAACGCCATGACCACGTTGGATTTGACCACCCTCAGCGCCCGCATTCAGGCGCATAAGAACGCGCTGATTCACATCGTCAAACCGCCGGTGTGCACCGAACGCGCGCAGCACTATACCGAGGCCTATCAACAGCATCAGGATCGGCCGCTGCCGGTGCGCCGCGCGCTGGCGCTGGCTAACCATCTGGCGAAGCGCACCATCTGGATCGCCAACGACGAACTGATCGTCGGCAACCAGGCCAGCGAGCTGCGCGCCGCGCCGATCTTTCCCGAATACACCGTCGGCTGGATAGAAAACGAAATAGACCAATTGGCCGACCGGCCGGGCGCCGGTTTTTCGGTCAGCGAAGAGAACAAGGCGACTTTGCATCGCCTGTGCCCCTGGTGGCGCGGCCAAACGGTGCAGGATCGCTGCTACGGCATGTTCACCGACGAGCAAAAAGCGCTGCTGGCCACCGGCATCATCAAGGCCGAGGGCAACATGACCTCCGGCGATGCTCACCTGGCGGTCAACTTCCCGCTGTTGCTGGAGCTAGGTCTCGACGGCCTGCGTGAAAAAGTGAACGCGCGCCACAGCCGCCTGCGCCTGACCGAGTGGGAAGACCTGCACAAAGCGCAGTTTCTCAACGCTATCGACATCGTGCTGGCGGCGCTGAGCGAACACATCCTGCGCTTCGCCCGCCTGGCGCGCGACATGGCGCAAAACGAACCGCGCACTGGCCGGCGTACCGAGCTGCTGGCCATCGCGGATAACTGTGAACAGATCGCCCATCGCCCGCCGCAAACCTTCTGGCAGGCGCTGCAGCTGTGCTATTTCATCCAGCTGACGTTGCAGATCGAATCCAACGGCCATTCGGTTTCCTTTGGCCGCCTCGATCAATACCTCTATCCCTGGTATCGGCGTGACGTGGAGCTGGAGCAAAAGCTGGCGCGAGAAGACGCCATCGAGCTGTTGCACAGCTGCTGGCTGAAGCTGCTGGAGGTCAACAAGATCCGCTCCGGCTCGCATTCCAAGGCTTCCGCCGGCAGCCCGCTGTACCAGAACGTCACCATCGGCGGACAGAAGCTGATCGACGGCCGGCCGTGCGATGCGGTCAACCCGCTGTCCTACGCCATTCTCGAGTCCTGCGGCCGCCTGCGCTCCACCCAGCCCAACCTCAGCGTGCGTTACCATGCCGGGATGAGCGCCGACTTCCTCGACGCCTGCGTGCAGGTGATCCGCTGCGGTTTCGGCATGCCGGCGTTCAACAACGACGAAATCGTCATTCCCGAATTCATCAAGCTGGGGGTTGAGCCGCAAGACGCCTACGACTACGCCGCCATCGGCTGCATCGAGACCGCCGTCGGCGGCAAATGGGGCTATCGTTGCACCGGCATGAGCTTCATCAACTTCGCCCGCGTGCTGCTGGCAGCGCTGGAACAGGGCCGTGACGCCACCTCCGGGCAAATATTCATGCCGCAGGAACAGGCGCTGTCCAAAGGAAACTTCGTCGATTTCGAGCAGGTCTTAGCCACCTGGGATCGGCAAATCCGCTACTACACGCGCAAGTCGATCGAGATCGAATGCGTGGTGGACAGCGTGCTGGAAGAGAATGCCCACGATATCCTCTGTTCCGCGCTGGTGGATGACTGCATCGAACGCGGTAAAAGCATCAAGCAAGGCGGCGCCAAATACGATTGGGTTTCCGGCCTGCAGGTCGGCATCGCCAACCTGGGCAACAGCCTGGCGGCGGTGCGCAAACTGGTGTTCGACCAGGGGGCGATCGGCCAGCAGCAGCTGGCGACCTCGCTGGCCGACGACTTCGCCGGGCTGGATGGCGAGCAGCTGCACCAGCGGCTGCTCAACGCCGCGCCCAAATACGGCAACGATGTGGACGAGGTCGATCGGCTGCTGGTGCGCGCCTACCAAACCTATATCGAAGAACTGAAGCAGTATCGCAACACCCGCTTCGGCCGCGGGCCGATCGGCGGCGGTTACTACGCCGGCACCTCGTCGATTTCGGCCAACGTGCCCTTCGGCGCCGCCACTCTGGCCACGCCCGATGGACGTAAGGCGCACGCGCCACTGGCGGAAGGCGCCAGTCCGGCGTCCGGCACCGACCACCTGGGGCCGACGGCGGTGTTCAATTCGCTCGCCAAGTTGCCGACCGAGGCGATCCTCGGCGGCGTGCTGCTCAACCAAAAGCTGAACCCGGCGACGCTGGACAACCCGCGCGATCGGGAAAAGCTGATGCTGATGTTGCGCACCTTCTTCGAGAGCTATCGCGGCTGGCATGTGCAGTACAACATCGTGTCGCGCGAAACGCTGCTGGCGGCGAAGCAACACCCTGACCAATATCGTGATTTAGTGGTTCGCGTAGCTGGCTATTCCGCCTTCTTTACCGCATTATCCCCTGAGGCGCAGGATGATATTATTGCGCGCACAGAACATACTCTTTAAACCTTTGACTCTTAGCGGCCGCGCCTTGGCGGCCGCATCATCAGGCCGATATGAATTTACGACAACAGACCATATTGCAGTTGGTTAACGATCGCCGGCGGATCAGCGTCAATGAGCTGGCGCGCGCCTCGGGCGTCTCGGAAGTCACCATCCGGCAGGATCTCAACCTGCTGGAAAAACGCAGTTATCTGAAGCGGGTGCACGGCTCCGCCGTGGCGTTGGAGAGTGATGACGTCGACGCCCGCATGATGTCCAATTTCACCCTCAAGCAGCGGCTGGCGCAATACGCCGCCGCGCAGGTCAACGACGGCGAGACGATCTTTATCGAGAGCGGCAGCGCCAACGCCCTGCTGGCGCGCTACATCGCCGAGCGCAAGCGCATTACGCTGATCACCGTCAGCCACTACATCGCCAACCTGCTGAAAGAAACCGACTGCGACGTGATTGTGCTGGGCGGCATGTACCAGAAGAAAAGCGAGACCGTAGTCGGCCCGCTCACGCGGCTGTGCATTCAGCAGGTGCATTTCAACAAGGCGTTTATCGGCATTGACGGCTTTCAGGCCGAAACCGGCTTTACCGGCCGCGACATGATGCGCGCCGACGTGGTCAGCGCGGTACTGGCCAAGGGCGTGGAGAATATCGTGCTGACGGACTCCAGCAAATTCGGCCAGATCCAGCCCAATCCGCTGGCGCAGCCGGGGCAAATCAGCCGGGTGATCACCGATTCACGTTTGGCGCTGGAGTATCAGCATCAGCTGAAACGTCAGGGCGTACAGGTGGAGCTGGTCAACGAATAACGCGCCGCGCGGGCCACGCCGCCCGCCGATTCCCTTGCGCAGCGGGATTTTAAGACTATTTACCTGTTTATCCTTCCCGAGAAACCTATACTCAGCTTCGGTAACTTTTGGGCCGTAACCTGCTAATTATTCGGCCGTTAACAAAAAATGCCATTTTTTATATCGATACTGTACGGGAATCAACAGCAGGCCTGATTTATGGTTAACGCCTATACTTATAGGGCACTTCCATATAGCCAATGCTAAGGAGAAGTCATTATGATGATTATCAATAAACGTTTCGCCACCGCCGCTCTGGCACTGACTCTGGCGTTTTCACTCAGTGCCTGTTCCAACATGTCCAAACGCGATCGCAACACCGCTATCGGTGCCGGCGCAGGTGCAGTCGGCGGCGCAGTGCTGACAGACGGCAGCGCGTTGGGTACGCTGGGCGGGGCTGCGGTAGGGGGCATTATCGGTCACCAGGTTGGTAAATAACCTGACCGAGCGCCCTCGGCCGACAGGCTGGCAAAAGCGCTTTGGCGCTTTGACGTATTAACCAATAACGATGATTTCAGGTCTGTTTTACTTTAAGTCTATGGTTCTTTTGCCGTTAACGGGCTAATCCCCGGCAGCAACAACCTCAAGCCATGCCACGGCATTGCACCGCGGCATGGCGATTCACCTCAACCGCCCGCCAGTTTGACCTTCATGCCTTTGGCTTCCAGCAGTTGCTTGAGCAGATCGCGTTTATCGCCCTGGATCTCGATGACCCCGTCTTTCACCGAACCGCCGCAGCCGCATTTCTTTTTCAGCTCGGCCGCCAGTTTGTCGAGCGCAGCATCATCCAGATCGACGCCGGCGATCAGGCATACGCCCTTCCCCTTGCGGCCGCTGGTCTGACGCTGGATGCGCACGATGCCGTCGCCCTTGGCGCGTTGCGGTTTAACCTCTTCCTGCTTGATGCGGCCGGTGTCCGTGGAATACACCAGGCGGCTGTTATCGTCATTCATCGGCGGTTCCTCAGGCCAAAGAGGCGCGGATCGCGCGCAGCGTCGCGGCCGGATCGGCAGATTGGGTGATCGGACGCCCAATCACCATGTAGTCCACGCCGGCGGCCTGCGCCTGCACCGGCGTCATAATACGGCGCTGATCGCCCGCCGCGCTGCCTTCTGGGCGGATCCCCGGCGTAACCAGTTGGAAAGCCTGCCCGCAGGCCGCCTTCAGCCGCTGCGCTTCGTGTGCCGAACACACCACGCCGTCCAGCCCGCAGTCGCGGGTCAGACGCGCCAAGCGCTCGGCGTGTTCCGCCGGGCTGGCCTCAATGCCGATGCCGCGCAGGTCTTCCGCTTCCATGCTGGTCAACACCGTCACGGCAATCAACAGCGGCGCATCCGCCCCGAATGACGCCAGCGCTTCTTTAGCGGCGGTCATCATGCGCGCGCCGCCGCTGGCATGGACGTTGACCATCCAAACGCCCAGTTCGGCCGCCGCCGCGACCGCATGCGCGGTGGTATTGGGAATATCGTGGAATTTCAGGTCAAGAAATACGTCGAAGCCGCGCCCATGCAGATCGCGCACCAATTGCGGCCCAAACAGCGTGAACATTTCTTTGCCCACTTTCAGCCGGCAGTCTTGCGGATCGATACGGTCGGCGAACGCCAGCGCGGCGTTCTTATCGGCGTAATCTAACGCCACAACGATTGGAGATGATTTTAAGTCATTGTTATTAGTGTTATTTTCAGACTTCATTTCTTCTACCTTCTGTAAAATAGACATAATCAGGGACTCACCCGCGAAACTGACCGCCGCATTCTACATGCCGGAGGGCAGAAATCCCAGCCGCAGCGCGCACCGGCGCTCTGTCATGTTACCGCTCACCTTTGTCATGGCGCGTCAACGAAAGCGCGTTAGCGATAAACCACGCAGCGTAAAACGCCGTAAAGATGCGTAAATTGTTGATCAGATATTTTGAATGAATTACTCAGCATTATCAGATTTTCAATCGACGTAGATGCTTTATTATTCAACCAATCGGAAGCGAATGGCTTCCTTCCTAAATAAACAGACTGGAGTCACCTATGAAAACCATCAAATATTTTGCAACCGCTGCCGCTATCGCACTGACCTCTTTCGCCACTTTCGCCGCTGAACCGATCAATAGCCAGCAGGCCGATAACCTGACCGCCACCGGCATCGTTTCCGCAGGCCACGCGACCACCCTCAGCAGCCTGGAAAAAAAGCTGGCCGCTAAAGCCGACGCTCAGGGCGCCAGTAGCTACCGCATCATCTCCGCCGGCGGTAACAACATGCTGAGCGGCACCGCGATCATCTACAAATAATGTTTCCGGTACAGGGCCCGCACGCTCGGGCCCTGCCTCTGTTTCTCGCCTAAAAAAACCCGCGTTTGCCCCGCCCTCATTTGTTACATAAATATTAAATTTTTATTACACACTAGACACCCGATCGCCAGTGGCTTAGCTTGAAGGCATCTTCCTGCAGAAAGGCTTTCAAAATGAGCGAGATATCGACACTTACCATTAAAATTCCTCTGGAACTCAAGGAAAAAATCCGCGCCGCCGCCGCTGAAAACGAATTTTCGTTGAGCGTGGAAGTGTGCCAGCGCCTGGAAAGCAGTTTCAGCGCGCCCGCCACCAAAGCAGAAAAACCGGCCAAAAAGGCGGATGACCTGCACCACGGCGAGATCGACAATCAAAGCACCGAAGAAGAAATTGAACAGCCGCTGAGCCAGAAAGAGCTGAAGAAACTCCGCCAGCTGTTGAAAACCGGCGCCAAAGGCGGCAAGAAAAAATAAGCGACGAACAGACGAACATAAAAAACGGGGCGATAAATCGCCCCGTTTTGTTTTGTCGCCCCGCCGCATTATTGGCCGTCCAGACCGCGGATCGGTTTAACCGATGACCAGGCGCGGCACGACGGGCAATGCCAATAGAGCGAGTGCGCGGTGAAGCCGCATTTGTGGCAGCGGTAACGCGGCTTGGTGCGAATTTGCTCGCCGACCATATCGCGCAACAGCAGCAGACTCTCTTTCGCCCGGCCGTCTTCGGCGTCCGCCAGGTGATAATCCATCAGCCGGTAAAACACCCGCATGGTCGGATGGCGTTGCAGCTGGCGGTTGATATAGACCTGCACCACGTCGCGCCCTTCGTGCTGCTCGATAATCTCGGCCAGCATCAGATCGGCGGTGGCGCCGGTGTTCTCTTCCACGCAGCGCTTCAGGAATTCAGCCCAGTTGTGCTGTTGTTCCGGCAGATGCGTGTAGCATTCCTGCAGCATCGGCAGCGTCTCGCTGACCAACTCTTTATCCTGGCTCAGAACGCGTTGCAGCGACTCTGCCGCTTTGGCGTAGTCGTTTTGCGCCATGTAGATGCGCCCGAACATGATGGACACGCGCGCACACTGTTTATCGGCGGCGGCCGC
The DNA here is from genome assembly GCF_048684565.1 of Serratia sp. BNK-33-b. Taxonomy (NCBI): domain Bacteria; kingdom Pseudomonadati; phylum Pseudomonadota; class Gammaproteobacteria; order Enterobacterales; family Yersiniaceae; genus Serratia; species Serratia sp. BNK-33-b. Next base: position 2,135,920 of record NZ_JBLQTZ010000001.1, on the reverse strand, counting down.
CCGTTTGAGCAGGCTCATCGCCCGATCGAGATCGTCGCTGCCCATCGCCTGCAGCGCCAACTCACAGTAAAAGTGCGCGATCTCGACGCGTTGCTTCTCTTTGCCCAGCTTGACCAGCTTTTCCGCCACGTCGATCGCTTTCTGCCAGTCGCTGGTCGCCTGATGGATCACCAGCAGTTGCTGCAGCGCCGAGACGCGAAAATCCGCTTCGTCAGTCAACTGGCTGAACATGTCTTCCGCGCGATCGTACAGCCCGGCCGCCATATAGTCGCGGCCCAGTTGCTGCACCGCCAGCAGGCGCTGTTCGAAGGTCAGAGAGGCGCTTTCCATCAAGGCCTGATGGATGCGGATGGCGCGGTCGACTTCGCCGCGCGAGCGGAACAGGTTACCCAAGGTCAGGTGGGCTTCAACGGTGTTGCTGTCCTCTTTCAACATGTCGAGGAACAGATCGACCGCCTTGTCCTGCTGGTTGGAAAGCAGAAAGTTCACCCCTGCCACATATTCGCGCGACAGGCGGTTGGCTTCTTGCTGTTTATCCTGCTGAGCGCTTCTGCGCCCCATGTACCAACCGTACGCGGCAGCCACGGGCAGCAACAGAAACAGCAGTTCTAACATAGAGGATTATTCCTTGCTGACAACAGGCTGAGCCGCCGGTTCTGCGGGCTGCTCAAGCTGCAGCTCCAGCCTTTTGATTTTGCGCTCGGCGCGACCCAGCGCAATACGCGTACGCAGGTAGAACAGGCCGCAAATGATCCAGCCGAGAACGAAACCGGCGCCAAACAGCGTGGCCAACAGGGTCGATACGCGATAATCCCCCTGCGCAACCAGATAGTTAAAATTGACCACCTGATCGTTATGCGCACCCAAGGTGACGGAAATCACGAAGATCACCAGAACCAACAAAAAAATCAGCAAATATTTCACATTCTTTCCCGCGATGCCGAGTGAATCGGATGAACGATGCCAAAATGTGGCGTCCCTAACCCTTAAGTTAGCATTTCCCGCTGCGGCAGGGAAACCCTGCCGCACGATAAAACCACATATCTGCTGGCATATTCGGCAGTAAACGGTCTTAGCGAACAAATTGATGAGAAAGCTTCTCAAAACGTCGAATTTATAAGGATATGGGGGCAACCGGGCGAATTGCAATGGCAGGAAAATGTAAGCGGTTAATGCGGCACCGGTCCGATGCCGCCTATTTTGTGACGCGGTCACATATCGATCATATCTCCGGCTTGCGCGCCGCGATTTCCTGCTGCTCTTGCGGCGGCGGCGTCAGCGGACCGAACCAGCGCTGCGCCAGCCAGCAGGTGATCACCACCAGCAGCCAACTGATCAGCGTAGCCATCGCCAGATCGCGCGGCCAGTGCATGCCCAGCAGCAGACGGCTGCCCATCACCCCCGTTGCCCACACCATCAGCAGCGCGACGGTTTTATAATGGCGGCGCGGCCACAGCAATCCGACGCCCAGCAGCGCCCAAGTGGCGGCGAACATCGTATGCCCCGACGGGAAAGCGAAGCCGGTTTCAAACTGCCAGTGCTTGCGCAGCCAGTTCGGCACCAGCGTCTGGTCTTGCAGTTGCTCGCGCACCAGCGCGCTGCGCTCTTTACGATGCAGCGAATAGAAATATTTTCCGTCCACGCCGTGGGTTTGCTCGAGCCATACCACAAACGGCCGCGGTTCTTGCACCCGATCCTTGATCAACGACTTGACCCCCTGCCCAATCACCAACGCGGCGGAAAGCAGGATCGCCAGACCGATGGCCGCTTTCAGCCGAAAGCGCAGGCACCACAAAAACCAACCGCAAAGGATAGCGCTGGTCAGAATGCCCCACGGCGAGGTCACGGTTTCGGTCACCCAGAACAGCGCTTTGAGCAGCCGTTCATTGCCGCCGGGCTGCCAATGCCAGCCGGATGCCCATACGACCAGCGGCATCAACAGCAGCAGCAGCGCGCCGCCCGCCGTACGTTTTGCTATCTCATACATTCCCGTTTTCCTCTGCGTGAATCAGGCTGCAGTGTAACAAGAGTGCAATATTGATAACACGCGAAAAATTAAACAGATAGGAAACCTATCGCAATAATAGGTGGCCAGAAAACGCCATCTGCTGGTTTGCTGAGCACCGCCCGGCAAGAAGTTGTGGCAAAATAGCCGATAATTAACGAAATAGAGATCGGCGTAGCACGTTTTAGTCTTGGTCAATTTACTGAACCGGACTTAGGATGCGCGACAATGATTGAATCGTAGGTTTTTGTGGAGAGTGACATGCAGCTGAAACGGGTGGCAGAGGCTAAACTGCCGACACCTTGGGGCGATTTCCTGATGGTAGGATTCGAAGAACTGGCGACCGGACATGACCATCTGGCACTGGTATTCGGTGATATTTCCGGCGAAGCGCCGGTGCTCGCACGCGTGCATTCCGAATGCCTGACCGGCGACGCGTTGTTCAGCCTGCGCTGCGACTGCGGTTTTCAACTGGAAGCCGCACTGGAGCAGATTGCGGAAGAAGGCCGCGGCATCCTGCTTTATCATCGCCAGGAGGGCCGCAATATCGGCCTGTTGAACAAGATCCGCGCCTACGCCCTGCAGGATAAGGGCGCAGACACCGTGGAAGCCAATCACCAGCTCGGCTTCGCCGCCGACGAGCGCGACTTCACCCTGTGTGCCGACATGTTCAAACTGCTGGGCGTCGACGCGGTGCGTTTGCTGACCAACAACCCGAAAAAGGTCGAGATCCTGACCGAAGCCGGTATCAATATCAGCGAACGCGTGCCGTTGATCGTCGGTCGCAACCCGAAGAACGAACGCTATCTGGCCACCAAGGCCGCCAAAATGGGCCATTTGCTCGACCAGAAGTGATCGCCACCGCCGCGGAAACAATCAGGGCGCCTTACGGCGCCCTTTTTATTGATTAATTACAGCATTTTCCTGATCACATAGTGCAGGATACCGTCGTTTTCGTAGTAAGTCAGCTCATTGCCGGTATCGATGCGGCACCGGGTGTCGACCACTTCCTTGCGCCCGTCGGCATAGGTGATGTGCACCGGCACCGTCTGGCCCGGCTGCAGCTGTTGCAGGCCGCCAACGCTGATCTGCTCATCCCCGGTCAGCCCCAGGGTTTTGCGCGTCACCCCCTGCGGGAACTCCAGCGGCAAAATCCCCATGCCGATCAGGTTAGAGCGGTGAATACGCTCGAAGGATTCGGCAATCACCACCCGCACGCCCAGCAGGCGCGGCCCCTTCGCCGCCCAGTCGCGGCTGGAGCCGGAACCGTACTCTTTACCGGCGATCACCGCCAGCGGCACTTTCTCCTGCTGGTACTGCATGGCGGCGTCGTAGATAGACAGCTGCTGTTGTGACGGAATATGGCGGGTATAGCCGCCCTCCACGCCCGGCACCATTTCGTTGCGGATGCGAATGTTGGCGAAGGTGCCGCGCATCATCACTTCGTGGTTGCCGCGGCGTGAACCGTAGGAGTTGAAATCCTGCGGCGCTACGCCATGCTCGCTCAGGTAACGCCCCGCCGGGCTGTCGCGCTTGATGTTACCCGCCGGCGAGATGTGGTCGGTGGTCACCGAGTCGGCCAGAATCGCCAGAATGCGCGCGTCTTTGATGTCCTGCACCGGATCCGGCTTCACCTGCATGGTGCTGAAGAACGGCGGATGGCGGATATAGGTAGAATCCTCCTGCCACTGATAGGTCGCCGAACCGGTCACCTGGATCGCCTGCCAGTTGGCGTCGCCGTCGAACACTTCGCCGTATTCCTTGTGGAACATCTCGGTGCGCACTTCTTCCACCGCCTGAGCGATGTCCTGGCTGCTCGGCCAGATGTCCTTCAAATAGACCGGCTGACCGTCATTACCCTCGCCCAGCGGCTCTTTGGTCAGATCGATCTTCATGCTGCCCGCCAGCGCATAAGCCACCACCAGCGGCGGCGAGGCCAGCCAGTTGGTTTTCACCAGCGGGTGGATGCGCCCTTCGAAATTACGGTTGCCCGACAGCACCGCGCCAACGGTCAGATCGCCCTCTTTGATCGCCTGCTCGATAGGATCCGGCAGCGGCCCGGAGTTGCCGATACAGGTGGTACAGCCATATCCCACCAGGTTGAACCCCAGCTCTTCCAGATAGGCGGTGAGTTTGGCGCTGTCGAAGTAGTCGGTCACCACTTTGGAACCCGGCGCCAGCGAGGTTTTTACCCAGGGTTTGCTGCGCAGCCCTTTCTTGACGGCGTTTTTCGCCAGCAGGCCGGCCGCCATCATCACGCTCGGGTTGGAGGTGTTGGTGCAGGAGGTGATCGCCGCGATCACCACCGCGCCGTCGCGCAATTCGTGCTGCTGCCCGTCCAACGTAAAGGTTTTGCCGTCTGTCGTGGCCTTGTGGCCGCCGATATCCAGCTCGGTAGCGGCCTTGAACGCCTGCGGCACATTCGGCAGCGCGACGCGATCCTGCGGGCGTTTCGGCCCGGCGAGGCTCGCCTCCACCGTCGACATGTCCAGCGCCAACGAGCTGGTGAAGACCGGCTCATCCCCCGGATTGCGCCACATGCCCTGCGCTTTGGCGTAGGCTTCCACCAGCGCGATTTGTTCGGCGCTGCGGCCGCTGAGCTTCATATAGCCGAGCGTAACGTCATCCACCGGGAAGAAGCCGCAGGTGGCGCCGAACTCCGGCGACATGTTGGCGATGGTCGCCCGGTCCGCCAGCGGCAGATCGGCCAGGCCGTCGCCGTAAAACTCGACGAACTTGCCGACAACGCCGTGTTTGCGCAGCATTTGGGTGACGGTCAGCACCAGATCGGTGGCGGTAATGCCCTCGCGGAGCTTGCCGGTCAGCTTGAAGCCGACCACATCCGGGATCAGCATCGACACCGGCTGGCCCAACATCGCCGCTTCTGCTTCGATGCCGCCCACGCCCCAGCCGAGGATGCCCAGGCCGTTGATCATGGTGGTGTGGGAATCGGTGCCCACCAGCGTATCGGGATAAGCCACACGGCGGCCGCTTTCGTCGCTGTGCCAGACCGTTTGGCCGAGGTATTCGAGGTTGACCTGGTGACAAATGCCGGTGCCCGGCGGCACCACGCGGAAGCGGTTAAAAGCTTTCTGCCCCCAGCGCAGGAAGGTGTAGCGCTCGTGGTTGCGCTGCATTTCGATACGCACATTGTCTTCGAAGGCGTTGTTATCGCCAAATTCATCGACGGTAACCGAGTGGTCAATCACCAGATCCACCGGCGACAGCGGGTTCACCTGCTCGACATTGCCGCCCAGTCGCCGTACCGCTTCGCGCATCGCCGCCAGATCCACCACCGCCGGGACGCCGGTAAAATCCTGCATCAGCACGCGCGCCGGACGGTAGGCGATCTCACGGTCAGCATGGCCGGTTTGCAACCAGGCGACGATGGCCTTGAGGTCGTCAACCTGCACGGTATCGCCATCCACATGACGCAGCAGGTTCTCCAACAGCACTTTCATCGATTTCGGCAACCGGTCGATAGCACCCAGCTGCTTCGCCGCCAGCGGCAGACTGTAGTAGTAATATTCGCTATTCAGCGCAACCAGCTTATCCAGACTTGTTTCACGAAGATCGGACGACATAGCTCCTCCATTTCTTATTGTGACTAAAACAGGGTAATCAGTGAGGTCTTGTTTAAAGATACCACAAAGACAAGTTAACGTTTTGATAACAACACGATTTGATCACAACGATAGGTGAGAACAATCAAGAAGAAGGAAGTGCGAGCACAGCCAAGGGGTTAGGCCACGCGTCAACGAAAACGCCGCAACGAGGCGGCGTTTTGGCAGCGAAAATCTCACGGCTTTAGCGGGGTTTGCGCACCAGGCGGCGACATACTGTGAGCACAACTGCAGCAATGATAGCAGAGACACCCAATTTAATGGCAATGACAGCCGAGTCGAAATTATTCATCCCTATTTCACCATCACCGCTAATTTCTATGTTGTTGGAAACGAAGCTGTCGAAAATTCCGTCTGGTAGGTAGCGCAACAACAAAAATGTTAGCAACAAGAACAGAACAATCCAGAGACTTTTTTTCATTGTGATACCACGCATTTACTGTAATCAGGCTCGCCTTGAACATCTATACGACCGTACGCCATCAGCCCTCGACCTCCAGGCACTCTCACCTTTCTACGCCTTAGCAGCGCATCCCGAAGGATCTGAAAGTCAGATGCCTGATAGAGAGTAATACATCCCCAAGAAACACCGGTGCCATCTGTGTTAAGTGGATGCAGTCTAAAACTGTTTCGAAAGACGCCATTTACGGCGAGGTAGTCACTCATAGTTTCATTGCTGAAGAGACCAAACCACTCAGAATGGCGATTCTTGTAGAGATGATACAGGTCAACCAACTCAGAACGAATTTGATTTGCAATACTGCCCTGTGGTCTGTCGACGATCCAGTATGTTCCTGGAGGAATGGCGGCTTTTTCACGATCCGAACAGTTTGGGTTGTTAATGTAATGCTCGATACCCGATAACACGTCGAATGTCCCCACTCCATAGCACCGTAATTTCGCTATCTTGCCATCACTTGATAAATCAGCGTAGTTAAGCCTGCATATCTGCATAACGTTGAATTTCCTTATTCAATTATCCGAACGTTTTGCAGTCTACTTAGAGGTGAACGGGTTGAAAAGAGGACGGTGGCTTTTCAGGATGATCCTGAGAAACAAGGAAGGTGCGGGTTTCCGGGCTAAAAAAACCCGGTTTGGCAGGCGCCTAACCGGGTTTGATTTGATATCGTCAACGATTATTTAATCGGCAGCTTGATGTCCTTGAACATCGCTTCGATTTCTTCGTTGGAGCGCAGCGCCACTGCGCTGTCGACCACGTCGCGCGTCAGGTGCGGCGCGAAGCGCTGAATGAAGTCGTACATGTAGCTGCGCAGGAAGGTGCTGCGGCGGAAGCCGATTTTGGTGGTGCTGTAGGTGAAGATGTCGCGCGCATCCACCGTCACCAGATCCGGATCCTGCACCGGATCCACCGCCATGCTGGCGATCACCCCTACCCCCAATCCCAAACGCACATAGGTTTTAATCACGTCGGCGTCAGTGGCGGTAAAGACGATGCGCGGCGTCAGGCCGGCGCGGTTGAAGGCGGTGTCCAGCTCCGAGCGGCCGGTAAAGCCGAAGGTGTAAGTGACGATCGGGTAAGCCGCCAGTTCTTCGATGCTGATGCTGCTTTTTCCCGCCAAAGGATGATCGGGCTTCACCACCACCGCACGGTTCCAGTGGTAGCACGGCAGCATGATGAGGTCGTCGTACAAGTGCAGCGCCTCGGTGGCGATGGCAAAATCGGCGGTGCCCTTGGAGACCGCTTCGGCGATCTGCGTCGGCGAGCCCTGATGCATGTGCAGCGAGACGCGCGGGTAACGCTCGATGAAGCCTTTGATCACGTTTGGCAATGCGTAACGAGCCTGAGTGTGCGTGGTGGCGACGTACAGCGAGCCTTTGTCCGGGTAGGTGTGTTCACCGGCGACGGCCTTGATGGCGTCTACCTTGGACAGCACTTCACGCGCGATGCGAATGATTTCCTGGCCGGCGGGGGTGACCTGGGTCAGATGCTTGCCGCTGCGGGCGAAAATCTGGATGCCCAGCTCATCTTCGAGCATGCGCACCTGTTTACTGATGCCGGGTTGAGAGGTATAGAGCCCTTCTGCCGTCGAGGAGACATTCAGGTTGTGGTTAACCACTTCCACAATGTAACGAAGCTGCTGCAATTTCATATCTTATACCATCCTAGGTTAAACACTGCGGCTTACCCGCAGCCAGGTATATCGGTGTCGCCCCGGTATGCTGAAACTCACAAGCCATAAACCCCGTGTTCTACCCTGATGGTGAAGAAAACGCCGTTGTTAATAAGCTTTAATAATAAAAAAACTTTTTATATAACCACTATACCACGATGCAGCTTCAAGTATAGATCCGCGTCACACTATGATAACGATTATTTTGCATTGGTATCAACGTGAAACGGCGGTGTCGGAGGGATAAAAACAGCAAAGGATAGATCCGTTTGCCCCTTTTCACCAATAAAAAAACCAGCCGCCAGGGCTGGTTTTTCATCTTGCAGGCAGGACATCGCCCTTACTTCTTGCCTTCGACCCACTTGCCGTCCACGTAGAACGCGGACCAACCGGTCGCCTTGCCGTCTTTTTCAGAGGAGACGTACTGCTGCTTGGTTTTACGGCTGAAACGCACCAGCGTTTTGTTGCCTTCGGCATCCGCCACCGGCGCATCGGCCAGGTAGCGCAGCTTCTCCGGCAGACGATCCTTGAAGCGAGCCAGTTCTTCCACCAGCGGCGCGCGGGTCTCGCGCGATTTAGGGAAGGTGTTGGCCGCCAGGAACACGCCGGCAGCGCCGTCACGCAGCACGAAATAGGCGTCGGACTTCTCGCACGGCAGCTCCGGCAACGGCACCGGATCTTCCTTCGGCGGCGCCACATCGCCGTTACGCAGTATCTTGCGGGTGTTTTTGCAGTTCTCGTTGGTGCAGCCCATGTACTTGCCGAAACGCCCCATTTTCAGGTGCATTTCCGAACCGCACTTGTCGCATTCCACCACCGGGCCGTCATAGCCTTTCAGGCGGAACTCGCCCTCTTCGATCTCATAGCCGTCACACGCCGGGTTGTTGCCGCAGACGTGCAGCTTGCGCTGGTTGTCGATCAGATAGCTGTCCATCGCCGTACCGCATTTCTGGCAGCGGCGGCGGGCGCGCAGCGCGTTGGTTTCCGCGTCGTCACCTTCGAGGATGTTGAGCACTTCCGCTTCAGGCACCAGGTTGATGGTGGTTTTGCAACGCTCCTTCGGCGGCAGCGCGTAGCCGGAACAGCCGAGGAACACGCCGGTGCTGGCGGTACGGATGCCCATCTTGCGGCCGCAGGTCGGGCAGTCGATGCTGGTCATCACCATCTGGTTAGGCCGCATGCCGCCTTCTTCCGGATCCTTCTCCGCCGTTTCCAGCTGCTCGCTGAAATCGACGAAGAACTCGTCCAGCACCGCTTTCCACTCGGCCTGGTTGTTGGCGACCTCATCGAGACCATCTTCCATGCGCGCGGTGAAGTCATAGTTCATCAGCTCGCGGAAGTTTTCTTCCAGACGATCGGTGACGATCTCACCCATTTTCTCGGCATAGAAGCGGCGGCTTTCCACCCGCACATAACCGCGATCCTGAATGGTTGAGATAATGGAGGCGTAGGTGGACGGGCGGCCAATGCCGCGTTTTTCCAGCTCTTTCACCAGCGAGGCTTCGCTGTAGCGCGCCGGCGGCTTGGTGAAGTGCTGGCTCGGGATCAGTTTCTGCAGATCCAGCTCGCTGCCGATTTCGACGTATGGCAGGGTGCGATCTTCATCGCCCTTGCGCAACGCCGGCATCACCTTGGTCCAGCCGTCAAAGCGCAGCGTACGGCCCTTGGCGCGCAGCTGATAATCGCCGGCTTTCACCGTCAGCGTGGTGGAATCGTACTGCGCCGGCGTCATCTGGCAGGCGACGAACTGGCGCCAGATCAGCTGATACAGCTTCTGCGCATCCGCTTCCATGTCTTTCAACTGCTCGGCGAGCACGTTCACGTCCGAAGGACGGATCGCTTCGTGCGCTTCCTGCGAATTCTCTTTGCTGCTGTACTGATTCGGCGCCTTCGGCAGGTATTTATCGCCGAAGTTGTCGCCGATGTAGCCACGCACCATGTTGAGCGCATCCTGGCTCAGGTTGGTGGAATCGGTACGCATATAGGTGATGTGGCCGGCTTCATACAGCCGTTGCGCCATCATCATGGTTTTCTTCACGCCGAAGCTCAGGCGGGTGCTGGCGGCCTGTTGCAGCGTGGAGGTAATGAAAGGCGCGCCCGGCTTGCTGCTGGTCGGTTTGTCTTCGCGATCCAGCACCGTGTAGCGGGCTTTTTCCAGCAACTTGACCGCGGCGTGAGTCTGCTCGCGGTTGACCGGCTTGAACGGTTTGTCGTGCGCGTGGGTCACTTCCATCTGCAGCGCGGTTTCACCCTTCGCCAGCAGATCGGCATGCAGTTCCCAGTACTCTTCCGGCACGAACGCCTTGATGTCGCGTTCGCGCTCAACCACCAGACGCACCGCCACCGACTGCACACGGCCGGCGGACAGGCCGCGGGCGATTTTCTTCCACAGCAGCGGCGAGACCATATAGCCCACCACGCGGTCCATAAACCGGCGCGCCTGCTGCGCGTTGACGCGATCAATGTTCAGCTCGCCCGGCTGTTTGAACGCCTGCTGGATCGCGTTTTTGGTGATTTCGTTAAACACCACGCGGCTAAAGCGTTTGTCATCTCCACCGATCACTTCCCGCAGGTGCCAGGCGATGGCTTCCCCTTCGCGGTCAAGGTCGGTTGCGAGATAAATGTGGTCGGCGTTTTCCGCCAACGATTTTAACTCGGCGACCACTTTTTCTTTACCCGGCAGGATTTCATAATGCGCTTTCCAGCCGTGGTAAGGGTCGACGCCCATGCGATTTACCAGCGCCGCCTTCTCATCTTTTTTAACTTTTTTCTTGGCTTTGTCTTCGGTTGAGTCAGCGCTCTTTTTGCTGGCTGAGCCACTGGTCGGCAAATCACGGATGTGACCGACGCTGGACTTCACCACGTAGTCACTTCCTAAATATTTATTAATAGTTTTGGCTTTTGCCGGGGACTCAACTATTACGAGAGCTTTACCCATATTTACCTTTACCTAATTTATTTCTTCTAAAAAGAAGTCTTTTATCTCGCCGTGCCGCGGCAATTCGTGTCTCTTTTTTTATATTGCGGCAGTCTGGCAAGAGATCAACAGATTTTTTTCTTTTGGTTGCCCAACTGCTCAACCTGAACGCAAGTTGTTGATCCTGCCTGCTATTCACCCATGCCCCAGAAGTATGGCTGTGTGAGTTTTATTCATGGCGTAAACAAAACCTTCCACCCGACGCCGCAAAATCCCACACTGTACCTGATAAAAAGCGTCACGCAACCTAATTAGCATGGAAAGTCCGATTTCGCCAACCGGCGGCCGCCCATGGCCATCCAGACGGCAAATAAACCTTAGTCGGTTTGCGGATAAAAGCGAACCGGCGTTAGAATATGCGCAGAGTTTTTAGTTTGGAGTCTAATAAATGCGCACGAATACTGCACCTATCGGCCGCGAGGCCCTGCTGGCGGAAGCAAATAACATCATCCGCCAACACGAAGATTATCTGCACGGCATGATCGCCACCGACGTTGAACAAAAAAGCGGCGTTTTAGTTTTTCGCGGCGAATACTTTTTGGATGCCGATGGATTGCCCACCGCCAAAACCACCGCGGTATTTAATATGTTTAAACATTTGGCTCACCTACTTTCGGAAAAATACCACCTGGTCGATTAAGACAAGAAAACGGGGGCGCCTGGCCCCCGTTGATTCACGCTCTCGTTGCCGTTACAACAACGGCTTTTCCCCACGCTGCCACCAGCGCAGCAGCAAACGATCGACGCTTTCCGCCGCGCTGCCGGTGAAGCGATCCATCAGGCGTTTGCGGCGCGTATAGCGCACGGCGATCACTTCGTGGTTATCCAGCTCGGCGATCAGCAAATCATCGCTGGTGCCGATGGCGTCGATCAGGCCCTTCTCTTTCGCCTGTGAACCGAACCAGTGCTCACCGGTGGCGACACTGTCGATGTCGAGCGACGGGCGCTGCTCATGCACAAAGCGCTTGAACAGCTCGTGCGTTTCGTTCAGATCTTCTCGGAACTTCTCGCGCCCTTGTTCGGTGTTTTCGCCAAACAGCGTCAGCGTGCGTTTAAATTGCCCGGCGGTATGCAACTCCACGTCGATATCGTTCTTTTTCAACAGGCGGTGGAAGTTCGGGATCTGCGCCACCACGCCGATGGAACCGATAATGGCGAACGGCGCCGCCACGATGCGATCCGCAACGCAAGCCATCATGTAGCCGCCGCTGGCCGCCACTTTATCCACCGCGACCGTCAGACGAATACCGCCTTTGCGCAGGCGCTCCAACTGCGAAGCCGCCAGGCCGTAGCCGTGCACCACCCCGCCAGGGCTTTCCAGGCGCAACAGAACTTCATCCTGCGCCGACGCCACCGCCAGCACCGCCGAGATCTCTTCGCGCAGCGAGGTGACCTCGTGCGCGTCCATGCTGCCCTTGAAATCCAGCACATACAGGCACGGCTTGGCCACTTCCACCGCGCCGGACTTGGCGCGCTGCTTCTTCAATTTGTCATCAGATTTGGTCTGCTTCTTGAACTGTTTCAGCCAAACCTTCTGCTCGGCGGCATCCATGCGCGCCAGGCGCATATCGCGCTGCATCTCGCGATACTGTTCGCCGAGATCGGTCAGCTGCAGCTCCCCTTTCTGGCGGCTCTTGCGTTGCCCCAAACTGACCGCCAGGATGGCCAACGCAGCGATGGCGAGCACCACCGTGGCGACCTTGGCCAGAAACAGGCCATAAACAGATATAAACTCCACAGATTCCGCCTTTATTTACAGGTTGTTAGTATGCTTATTTCCATTTTAGCCAACCGCAGCGGCTGCTGTCGCGGCTAAATGAAAATTCATTGCGCACAGAGCATCACTATGGGGACGATTTACGGCCGAACCAAGCCGCCACCGCCGCGCTTTTGTTACAAAAGAATGCCATTTCAGCCTGCTACGCATTGAAAATGCCTGCGGATTAAGGCATATAACACCCATTATTCATCAATATGATGAGACGGATTCGCTGCGCGGCCCGCAGACGGTCGAGCCTTCGCTCCCGCCCCGGCCGCGCGTTTCACCCTTGCTCCCCGATATCCGCGGGAGAACAGCCACCCAGGCGAGGATTTATCGTGCATTACCAACCCAAACAAGATCTGCTCGAACAACGTATCATTTTGGTCACCGGCGCCGGCGACGGCATCGGCCGCGAAGCGGCGCTGACCTACGCGCGCTTCGGCGCTCAGTTGGTGCTGCTGGGGCGCACCGAGAGCAAACTGCTGGCGGTACAACAAGAGATCGCAGCCCTGGGCGGCGCCCCGGCCCTGGTGGTCACGCTCGACTTGCTGCACGCCACTCAGGAGCAATGCCGGCAGATAGCCGACGATCTGGCGCGCCAGATCCCCCGCCTTGACGGCGTGTTGCACAACGCCGGCCTGCTCGGCGACATCGCGCCGATGGCCGACCTGTCGATAACCATGTGGCAAGAAGTGATGCAGGTTAACGTCAACGCCACCTTTATGCTGACTCAGGCACTGCTGCCGCTGCTGCTGAAATCCCACGCCGGTTCACTGGTGTTCACCAGCTCCAGCGTCGGGCGTACCGGCCGCGCAGACTGGGGTGCCTATGCGGTGTCAAAGTTCGCCACCGAGGGCATGATGCAGGTGTTGGCCGACGAGTATAAAAACCGCAATCTGCGGGTGAACTGCATCAATCCGGGCGGCACCCGCACCAAAATGCGCGCATCTGCCTTCCCGCACGAAGACAAGAACAAGCTGAAAACCCCGGCCGATATCATGCCGCTGTATCTGTATTTGATGGGCGAAGACAGCCGCCGCAAAACCGGCATGAGCTTCGACGCGCAGCCGAACCGCAAACCCGGCGCAGCCGAATAATCAGGAGCGTTTCATGGCGGAAGATCGTCATCAACAGCGCCAGCAGCGCCTGAAAGAACAGGTCGATGCGCGCATCGCTGCGGCGCAGGACACCCGCGGCCTGCTGCTGGTGTTTACCGGCAACGGCAAGGGTAAAACCACCGCCGCCTTCGGCACCGTCACCCGCGCGGTCGGCCACGGCATGCGCGCCGGGGTGATCCAGTTCATCAAGGGCGAATGGCCCAATGGCGAAAAGAATCTGCTGCAGCAACACGGCGTTGAATTTCAGGTGATGGCCACCGGTTTCACCTGGGAAACGCAAAACAAGGCCGGCGACACCGCCGCCTGCCAGGCGGTGTGGCAGCACGGCAAACGCATGCTGGCCGACAGCGGCCTGGATCTGGTTCTGCTGGATGAAGTGACCTACATGCTGACCTACGGCTATCTGGAACTGGAAGAGCTGAAGGAAGCGCTCCTGCAACGCCCTGCGCATCAAACGGTGATCCTGACCGGGCGCGGCTGCCATCGCGATCTGCTGGAACTGGCGGATACGGTCACGGAGATGCGGCCGGTGAAACACGCATTCGACGCGGGCGTGAAGGCGCAACAGGGGATCGATTGGTAACAAAACGTTCTGGCCCCGAACGGGGCCAGAATGGCGGGATTAGCTGCGTTTGCTTGGCTTGCCCGGTTTGCTGCCTGGCGCACTGCGGCGGCCGCTGCCGGCCACCTGCGAGTGGCGCTTGACCGCACGGCGGATCTGGTTGGCCTTCACGCGGCGGCGCTCACGCTCCACCGGCATTTTGCTGACCGTTTCCGGTTTCAACTCCACCAGCTCGCGCAGGTAGTTGATCGCCGGCAGATCCAGTTCAGCCCAGCCGCCGCGCGGCAGGCCTTTCGGCAGATCGATGTCGCCGTAACGCACGCGGATCAGGCGGCTCACCTGCACGCCCACCGCTTCCCACAGGCGACGCACTTCACGGTTGCGGCCTTCGGTCAGGGTCACGTTGTACCACTGGTTGAGGCCTTCACCGCCCTGGAAGCTGATGGTGCGGAAGGCGGCCGGGCCGTCTTCCAATTGCACGCCTTTGCTCAGCTGCTTCACTTTCGCATCGTCAACCTGGCCGAACACGCGCACCGCGTACTCGCGCTCCACTTCACGGCTCGGGTGCATCAGACGGTTGGCCAGTTCGCCATCGGTGGTGAACAGCAGCAGACCGGAGGTGTTGACGTCCAGGCGCCCTACCGCCACCCAGCGCGAACCGCGCAGCTTCGGCAGGCGATCGAACACCGTCGGGCGGCCTTCAGGATCGCTGCGGGTACACAGCTCGCCTTCCGGTTTGTAGTAAGCCAGCACCCGGCAAACCACCTCTTCGGATTCTTTGATCGACAGGACATGGCCATCCAGACGGATTTTCATCGCCGGCGTCACTTCAACGCGATCGCCGAGCTTGGCGACCTTGCCGTCGACGCTGACGCGCCCGGCTTCAATCATGGTTTCGATTTCACGACGCGAGCCATGCCCGGCGCGCGCTAAAACTTTCTGTAACTTTTCGCTCATTGAGCAACCTCTAATGTCGCCTTCACAGGCGTCGGGGGGATACCGCCGCGGCCAAGCGCCACGACGGTCATAATACGCTTATCAGGATCGAACCGCGTATTATACAGGCTTTCTAAGGTGTTGAAACCCACTTTATCGGCGGTGGCCCCCTTCAGACAGCGTTCACGGCGCCAAAAAATCCTCCACCGCCCACAGCACCGCGTCGGGCCGTTCCAAAATGCCGAGGTGAGTGCGAGCCTCGCCTAGACGCACCACGGAGAAAAACGGCTGTTCGGCGGCAAACGCCTGCTGTTGCCGCAGGTAGTCGTCGCGGCGATCCAACGAGTAGATGTGCCGACACGGCGGCGGCGCGCTCATGCCCGCCAGGCGTTGCAGCGGCGAGCCGTATTGCCGATAGGCCTGTTCGATGGCCACGCCGGCGGCACGCCAGAGCCGGTAATCTTCCTGCGCCATCTCGACCTCCAGATGGCGTTTGACCCGATCGTGACGGATGCCGCCCTGCCAGAAGTCGAACAAGGCGTCGCGCGCCGCCAGCCACTGCTGCGGCTGCTGCATGCGACTCACCGCCGTAAAGAACGCCGGCTCCGGCTGCGTCATGATCCAGTCGAGAAACACCATGCCCCGCACCCGCTGCGGCAACGCTTCGGCCAACGCCACCGCCAGCCAGCTGGCGTGCGCCACCGACAGAGTGACCGCGTTATCCAAACGCAGCGCCGTCAGCAGTTGGCGCACATCCTCCAGCAAGTCGTCCGCCGTCAGCGACATCTCCGTGGCTTTTGACGACAGGCCATGGCCGCGCCAGTCGATGCTGATCACCCGATAGCGTTCGGCCGCCAGAGCGATGAACGGCTCAAACACGGTTTTCGGTTCGCACCAGCCGGGCAGCAACACCAACGTGAGCGGCCCTGAGCCGATATCCTGATAATCGAGCATCATGTTGGCACTGTGAAATGCGGTCATATTACCTCCTGCGCGTCTCTCCCCGACCCGTTCGGGGAATACCGACGGGGATAAGGTGACAGCGCAGCAGGTATTGATCTATTGAAGTTCGTGCGGAAAGTCCCCTGGGCGCACCTTATGAAAAAATGCGCACTAATTGGAATGGGAACTTAATGGCGCACGCAGGGATAGGCGGCGCTTAACGCCAGCATGATCACCGACGGTGCGGAATAATGCAGTTGCTCAGGATGCTCGTTCAAATACTGCATCACCGCGTCGGCGGCTACGCCGATGCTCATCCCGGCTTGCGGGCAGATATTGCGATTGCCCTGCATGGAATAAGTATCGAATACGCCGGCGACGTATCCCATGAACATGCCGCCATTCAGCGCTTCGGCCACGGTGGCTTCACCGCTTTTATTTTTTACGTAACCGCCGGATTCCGCCAGCAAACCGCTGCCTGAATAAAACCCCGCATTTGCCATTGAGGAAAATAATAAGGCCGCTAAAAAAGAAACCTGTTTAATCATTGCTGCGCATCCTGCCCATTATCAATTCTGAAGTAGTCAAGAATAGCGGCTTTCACGCGAAATAGCCTCGCTTCAGCCGATTTTCAGACAATGGGCAAGGTGGCAACCTTTTACATCAGCGGAAAGGCGCCGCGTCACCCGCCCCTTCGCGCACCACTTCCGGCGTGGATTCGGTCAGATCGATAACCGTGGTCGGCTGTTGGCCGAGGAAGCCGCCGTGGATCACCAGATCGACCACCTTGCCCAAATGATCGCTGATCTCTTCCGGATCGGACTCGGCAAAATCATTGCCCGGCAGCATCAGGGTGGTGGACATCATCGGTTCGTTCAGCGCCTCCAGCAGCGCCAATGCGATCGGGTTCGACGGCACGCGCAGGCCGATGGTTTTGCGCTTTTCATTCATCAGGCGGCGCGGCACTTCTTTGGTCGCCTTCAGAATGAACGTGTAGTGGCCCGGCGTATTGTTTTTGATCAGGCGGAAGGCCGTATTATCGACGTGCGCATAGGTCGACAATTCGGACAGATCGCGGCACATCAGGGTAAAGTTGTGGTTGCCGTCCAGTTGACGGATGCGGCAAATGCGCTCCATCGCCGCCTTCTCTTCCAGCATGCAACCCAGCGCGTAGCCGGAATCGGTGGGATAAACGATCACTCCGCCCTTGCGCAGCACCTCGACCGCCTGGTTAATCAAACGCGGCTGTGGGTTGTCCGGATGAATATAAAAAAGCTGACTCATGACTTGCTCCTAAAATAATGCCCGCGCGCGTTGCCACGCGCGTAAAATCAGACCGCCTGGCCCGGTTGCGGCCAATCGCGCCACACTGGCTCGACGCCGCCCGGCAGCCACAGCTTGCGCCCCAGTTCGATCCACGAACAAGGTTGATGGAAATCAGAGCCTTGCGAGGCCAACAGGTGGTAGTCCTGCGCGTACTTCGCCAGCTGCGCGCGCTCATGCGGCGCCTGCTGACACTGCGCCACTTCCATGGCGTCGCCGCCGTGTTCGGCGAAATGCGCCAGCAAACGTTTCAACCACTTCGCGGTCAGATCATAACGGCCGGGGTGCGCTATCACCGCCTGGCCGCCCGATTGATGAATCGCATCAATGGCTTGTTCTATTGTACACCACTGCGGCGGCACGTAGCCGGTTTTGCCTTTGGCCAGATATTTCTTGAACACCTGCGCCATGTTGTCCGCCACGCCAATCTCCACCAGGTAACGGGCGAAATGGCCGCGGGTCACCGCACCGTCCCCCGCTAACCGCTGGGCGCCGGCATAGGCGTCGGGAATGCGCGCTTTACCCAGACGTGCGCCGATCTCCTGCGCGCGCCGATGGCGACGTTCGGTTTGTTCCGCCAATAGCGCCACCAGCGCCGGGTGCGCGACGTCCACGCCCAACCCAACGATATGAATTTCATGATTTTCCCATAGCGTCGAGATTTCCACCCCGTTGACCAGCCGCAGCGGCAACGCCTGCTCCGCAATAGCGGCGGCGGCCTCAGCCAAGCCTGCGGTGGTGTCGTGATCGGTGATCGCCAGCACGCCCACGCGCATCTCTACCGCCCGCAGCACCAGCTGCGTCGGCGTCAGGTAGCCGTCGGAGGCGGTCGTGTGGCTGTGGAGGTCGTACAGAGTAAAGGCGATGGATGGGGGGTTACTGTCTGTCAAAACGGCTATCCGGCAATGGCTTGGTTTTCTATCATACCCGCGATCGGCGGCCGGACGGAAATCTATTCTGCGCCAGGCAGACGATGAATAGAATTCACGCTGACCGCTAAAACATTGTGCAAAAAGAGGGTTGACTTTGCCCTCGCGAACCAGTTAACTAGTACACAAGTTCACGGCAACGGCCGTGTCGGATGAGAGTTAACAAAGAGAGTCTGCAAATGAACACATACATTTCTCTTCACGGTTGGTGGCGTACCTCCCTCTTGCGGGCGGTGTAATCGCGCATAGCTGTCATCTGACAATGCAGATTTCCTGAGCCCGCACCTGATGCGGGCTTTTTTATGGACACAATTCACTGGAACCACCGATGATGAACACCAAACCACAACTGACATTGCTGAAGGCGCAAGCCAGCTACCGGGGCGATCCCACCACCCTTTTCCACCAGCTGTGCGGCGCCCGTCCGGCCACCCTGCTGCTGGAGTCGGCGGAAATCAACAGCAAACAGAATCTGCAGAGCCTGCTGGTCATCGACAGCGCGCTGCGCATTACCGCACTGGGCCACACCGTCAGCGTGCAGGCGCTGACCGCCAACGGCGCGGCGCTGCTGCCGCTGCTGGACGAAGCGCTGCCGCCCGAGGTGCGCAATCAGGCGCGCCCCAACGGCCGCGAACTGACCTTCCCGGCGATCGACGCGGTGCAGGACGAAGACGCCCGCCTGCGTTCACTGTCGGTGTTCGACGCGCTGCGCACGCTGCTGACCCTGGTGGACTCCCCGGCGGACGAGCGCGAAGCCGTGATGCTGGGCGGCCTGTTCGCCTACGATTTGGTCGCCGGGTTCGAGGACCTGCCGGCACTGCGCCAGGATCAACGCTGCCCGGATTTCTGCTTCTATCTGGCGGAAACCCTGCTGGTGCTTGATCATCAACGCGGATCGGCCCGTCTGCAGGCCAGCGTCTTCAGTGAGCAGGCGAGTGAAGCGCAGCGTTTGCAGCATCGCCTGGAACAGCTGCAGGCTGAGTTGCAACAACCCCCGCAGCCGATCCCGCACCAAACGCTGGAAAACATGCAGCTGAGCTGTAACCAGAGCGACGAAGAGTACGGCGCGGTGGTCAGCGAGCTGCAGGAAGCGATCCGCCAGGGCGAGATTTTCCAGGTGGTGCCGTCGCGCCGCTTCACCCTGCCGTGCCCGGCGCCGCTGGCGGCCTACCAAACCTTAAAAGACAACAACCCCAGCCCGTACATGTTCTTCATGCAGGATGATGACTTCACCCTGTTCGGCGCTTCGCCGGAGAGCGCGCTGAAATACGACGCGGGCAATCGCCAAATCGAAATCTACCCGATCGCCGGCACTCGCCCACGCGGCCGCCGCGCCGATGGTTCGCTGGATCTGGATCTCGACAGCCGCATTGAGCTGGAAATGCGCACCGACCACAAAGAGCTGGCCGAGCACCTGATGCTGGTCGATCTGGCGCGCAACGATCTGGCGCGTATCTGCCAGGCCGGCAGCCGCTACGTGGCCGACCTGACCAAGGTGGACCGCTATTCATTCGTCATGCACCTGGTTTCCCGGGTGGTGGGCACCCTGCGCGCCGATCTCGACGTGCTGCACGCCTACCAGGCCTGCATGAACATGGGCACCCTCAGCGGCGCGCCGAAAGTGCGGGCGATGCAGCTGATCGCCGCCTCCGAAGGCACGCGCCGCGGCAGCTACGGCGGCGCGGTGGGCTACTTCACCGCCACCGGCGATCTGGATACCTGCATCGTCATTCGCTCCGCCTACGTTGAAGACGGCATCGCCACCGTGCAGGCCGGTGCCGGCGTGGTGCTGGATTCCGTCCCGCAGGCGGAAGCCGACGAAACCCGTAATAAAGCCCGTGCCGTGCTGCGCGCCATCGCCACTGCGCACCATGCCAAGGAGGTGTTCTGATGGCCGATATCCTGCTGCTCGACAACGTCGATTCCTTTACCTACAACCTGGTCGATCAGCTGCGCGCCAGCGGCCACCAGGTGGTGATTTACCGTAATCAGATCGCCGCCGAGGTGATCATCGAGCGTCTGCAACAGATGGAACAGCCGGTGCTGATGCTGTCGCCCGGTCCCGGCACGCCGTCCGAAGCGGGCTGTATGCCGGAACTGCTGCAGCGTCTGCGCGGCCAACTGCCGATCATCGGCATCTGCCTCGGCCACCAGGCGATCGTCGAAGCCTATGGCGGCCAGGTCGGCCAGGCGGGCGAGATCCTGCACGGCAAAGCCTCGGCGATCGCTCACGATGGCGAAGGCATGTTCGCCGGTATGGCCAATCCGCTGCCGGTGGCGCGCTACCACTCGCTGGTCGGCAGCAATATCCCGGCCGATCTCACCGTCAACGCCCGTTTCGGCGAAATGGTGATGGCGGTGCGCGACGACCGCCGCCGCGTGTGCGGCTTCCAGTTCCACCCGGAATCGATTCTGACCACCCACGGCGCGCGCCTGCTTGAGCAGACCCTGGCCTGGGCGCTGGCGAAGTAATATAAGGAACACGACGATGCAACCTATTCTTGAGAAACTGTACCGCGCCGAGTCGATGAGCCAGCAGGAAAGCCAACAGCTGTTCAGCGCCATCGTGCGCGGCGAGCTGGAGCCGAGCCAACTGGCGGCGGCGTTGATCAGCATGAAAGTCCGCGGCGAGCGCCCGGAAGAGATCGCCGGCGCCGCCAAAGCGCTGCTGGACGACGCTCAGCCGTTCCCGCGCCCTGACTATCTGTTCGCCGATATCGTCGGCACCGGCGGCGACGGCACCAACAGCATCAATATTTCCACCGCCAGCGCCTTCGTGGCGGCGGCGTGCGGCGCGAAGATCGCCAAACACGGCAACCGCAGCGTCTCCAGCCGTTCCGGCTCTTCGGATCTGCTGGCGGCGTTCGGCATCCGCCTGGATCTGCCGGCGGAAGAAGCGCGCAAGGCGCTGGACGATCTCGGCGTGTGCTTCCTGTTCGCGCCGCAGTACCACACCGGTTTTCGTCACGCCATGCCGGTGCGCCAGCAGTTGAAGACCCGCACGCTGTTCAACGTGCTGGGCCCGCTGATCAACCCGGCGCGCCCGCCGCTGGCGCTGATCGGCGTTTACAGCCCGGAACTGGTGCTGCCGATTGCCGAAACCCTGCGCGTGCTGGGTTATCAGCGTGCGGCGGTGGTTCACGGCGGCGGCATGGACGAGGTGGCGATCCACGCTCCGACGCACGTAGCGGAATTGAACAACGGCGAAATCAGCAGCTACCAGCTCACGCCGCAGTCCTTCGGATTGGAAACCTATCCGCTGGAAGCCTTGCTGGGCGGCACGCCGGAAGAAAACCGTGACATTTTGGCGCGGCTGTTACAAGGTAAAGGCGAGCCGGCGCACGCCGCGGCGGTCGCGGCCAACGTCGCGTTGCTTCTGAAGTTATTCGGACATGAAGACCTGCGCCAAAATGCGCGGCAGGCACTGGATATGATCAACAGCGGGCAGGCCTATGAGCGTGTCATCGCACTGGCGGCAAGAGGATAAATGATGCAGGAAACCGTGCTACACAAGATTGTCCGCGACAAAGCGCAATGGATCGCGGCGCGACAACAGCAACAGCCCCTGGCCGGCTTTCAGAACGACATCGTACCGAGTGAACGCAGCTTTTATCACGCGCTGCAGGGCACCCGGACGGCTTTCATTCTCGAATGCAAGAAGGCCTCGCCTTCCAAAGGGCTGATTCGCGAAAACTTTGATCCGGTAGAGATCGCCACGGTGTATAAAGATTTCGCCTCGGCGATCTCGGTGCTGACCGACGAGAAATACTTCCAGGGCAGCTTCGATTTCCTGCCGCTGGTCAGTAAAACCGTCAGCCAACCGGTGTTGTGCAAAGACTTTATCATCGATCCGTATCAGATTTACCTGGCGCGCTACTATCAGGCCGATGCCATCCTGCTGATGCTGTCGGTGTTGACCGACGACCAGTATCGCCAGTTGGCGGCGGTGGCTCACAGCCTGAATATGGGCGTGCTGACCGAAGTGATCAGTGAAGAAGAGCTGCAGCGCGCGATCGCGCTGGAAGCGCGCGTGGTCGGCATCAATAATCGCGATCTGCGCGATCTGAGCATCGATCTGGACCGCACTCGCCAACTGGCGCCGCGCGTGCCGCATGGCGTGACGGTGATCAGCGAGTCAGGCATCAACAACTATGGGCAGATCCGCGAGCTGAGCCATTACGCCAACGGTTTCCTGATCGGTAGCGCGCTGATGTCTGAACCCGATCTGCGCGCCGCCGTGCGCCGCGTGATCCTGGGCGACAACAAAGTGTGCGGCCTGACCCGTCCGCAGGACGCCGCCGCCGCGTATCAGGCCGGCGCCATCTACGGCGGGCTGATTTTCGTCGGCCGTTCACCGCGCTATGTGGATATCACCCGCGCCCGCGAAGTGATCTCCGGCGCGCCGCTGAAGTATGTCGGCGTGTTCTGCGACGCCCAGGTCGATACCGTGGCGTTGACCGTTGAGCGCCTCGGCCTGCATGCGGTGCAATTGCACGGCGCGGAAGACCAGGCTTATATCAACGCCCTGCGCGCCCGCTTGCCGGCTGATTGCCGCATCTGGAAAGCGCTGAGCGTGA
The DNA here is from genome assembly GCF_048684565.1 of Serratia sp. BNK-33-b. Classification (NCBI taxonomy): domain Bacteria; kingdom Pseudomonadati; phylum Pseudomonadota; class Gammaproteobacteria; order Enterobacterales; family Yersiniaceae; genus Serratia; species Serratia sp. BNK-33-b. The sequence goes on along the minus strand of NZ_JBLQTZ010000001.1, from coordinate 2,113,034 downwards.
AAGATCGGGTGCCGGCGCGCGATCTGCAGCATGTCGATCGCTACCTGCTCGACAACGGCGCCGGCGGCACCGGCCAACGCTTCGACTGGTCGGTATTGCAAGGCGAAGATCTGACTAACGTGATGCTGGCGGGCGGCCTGCGCGCCGACAACTGCGTCGAAGCGGCCAAGCTCGGCTGCGCCGGGCTGGACTTCAACTCCGGCGTGGAAAGCGAACCGGGCATCAAAGATCCCGCGCGCCTGGCCTCGGTCTTCCAGACCCTGCGCGCCTACTGAATACGGCTCTATATTAATAACGGATAATAACGGGAACTCTCATGACGCTGCTTAACCCCTACTTCGGCGAATTTGGTGGCCAATACGTGCCGCAAATTCTGATGCCGGCCCTGAAACAACTGGAAGAAGCCTTTGTCAGCGCCCAGCGCGATCCGGCGTTTCAAGCGGAATTTATCGATCTGTTGAAGAACTACGCGGGCCGCCCGACGGCGCTGACGCTGTGCAAAAACCTCACCGCCGGCAGCAACACCAAGCTTTATCTGAAGCGTGAAGACCTGCTGCACGGCGGCGCGCACAAGACCAACCAGGTGCTGGGCCAGGCGTTGCTGGCCAAGCGCATGGGCAAAACCGAGATCATCGCGGAAACCGGCGCCGGCCAACACGGCGTCGCGTCGGCGCTGGCCTGCGCGCTGCTCGGCCTCAAATGCCGCATCTATATGGGCGCCAAAGACGTCGAGCGCCAGTCGCCGAACGTGTTCCGCATGCGGCTGATGGGCGCGGAAGTGATCCCGGTGCACAGCGGCTCCGCCACCCTGAAAGACGCCTGCAACGAAGCGTTGCGCGACTGGTCCGGCAGCTATGAAACCGCGCACTACATGCTCGGCACCGCCGCCGGCCCGCATCCGTACCCGACTATCGTGCGTGAATTCCAGCGCATGATCGGCGAAGAAACCAAAGCGCAGGTGCTGGAGCGCGAAGGCCGTCTGCCGGATGCGGTCATTGCCTGCGTCGGCGGCGGCTCCAACGCCATCGGTATGTTCGCCGACTTTATCGATGATGCCGATGTCGGGCTGATCGGCGTGGAACCCGCCGGTCTGGGCATCGAGACCGGCCAGCACGGCGCGCCGCTGAAGCACGGCCACGTCGGCATCTACTTCGGTATGAAAGCGCCGATGATGCAGACCGCCGAAGGCCAGATTGAAGAATCCTATTCAATCTCCGCCGGGTTGGACTTCCCGTCCGTCGGGCCGCAACACGCCTTCCTGAACAGCATCGGCCGCGCCGAATACGTGTCGATCACCGACGACGAAGCGCTGGAAGCGTTCAAGGCGCTGTCGCGCCATGAAGGCATCATCCCGGCGCTGGAATCCTCGCACGCCCTGGCGCACGCGCTGAAAATGATCCGTGAAACGCCGCAGAAAGAACAGATCCTGGTGGTCAACCTGTCCGGCCGCGGCGACAAAGACATATTTACCGTTCACGACATTTTGAAAGCACGGGGAGAAATCTGATGGAACGTTATCAGCAACTGTTCAAACGCCTGGAAAGCAACAAGGAAGGCGCCTTCGTCCCGTTCGTGACGCTGGGCGATCCTAATCCGACGCTGTCGCTGCAGATTATCGATACCCTGATCGAAGCCGGCGCGGACGCGCTGGAGCTGGGCATCCCCTTCTCCGATCCGCTGGCGGATGGCCCAACCATCCAGAGCGCGACGCTGCGCGCTTTCGCCGCCGGCGTCACGCCGACCCAGTGCTTCGAGATGCTGGCGGCCATCCGCCAGAAGCACCCGATCATTCCCATCGGCCTGCTGATGTACGCCAATCTGGTGTTCCATAAAGGCATCGATGCGTTTTACCAACGCTGCGCCGAAGTGGGCGTGGATTCGGTGCTGGTCGCCGACGTGCCGTTTGAAGAGTCTGCGCCGTTCCGCGCCGCCGCCGCTCGCCACGGTATCGCACCGATCTTTATCTGCCCGCCGAACGCCGATGACGATCTGCTGCGTGAAATCGCGTCGCACGGCCGCGGTTACACCTACCTGCTGTCGCGCGCCGGGGTGACCGGCACCGAAAGCCGGGCGCAGTTGCCGTTGCATCACCTGGTGAACACGCTGCGCGAGTATCACGCCGCGCCGCCGCTGCAGGGCTTCGGCATCTCCGAACCCGAGCAGGTGAAGGCGGCGCTGCAGGCCGGCGCCGCCGGCGCGATCTCCGGCTCGGCAATCGTCAAAATCATCGAACAGCACCATGCCGACCCGGCGGAGATGCTGACCAGGCTGGCGGCCTTCGTCAGCAATATGAAGCGCGCCACCCGGGCGTGATCCTCTTTAGCGAGCGCCCTGCCGGCGCTCGCTTTAACAGCTTGTTTCCCCTCAAAGTTTGTTCCATTTATTTACATCAAAAATTTGAACAAACCCAGGTCTTGTCTCACAATGAACGTTGTTCGCTATGCATTTCTTCGTTTGATTTGGGGAATGCGCTCGCTGCGGCGAAAAACCGTAGCGAATTTCAACCATAACATTGCATGGAGAGTAATTTATGAAGCTGTTTAAAACCCTTTCAGCCTTGTGCATGGCAGCCGTTGTGGCGGTCGCGGTGAGCGCTTGCGCGCCGACGGCAAAATCAGAGGGAACAGGCGGTTATATCGATGACACCGTGGTCACCACCAAAGTGAAATCGGCGTTGCTGGCGGATAAAAACATCAAGTCACGCGAGATCAGCGTAGAAACCTTTAAAGGGCGCGTACAGCTGAGCGGCTTCGTGACCTCCAGCGATGACGCCAACCGTGCGGTGCAGGTCACACGCGGCGTGGCCGGCGTGAAATCGGTTGAAAACGTGATGCAGGTTAAATAATACCGACACAGGGAGGCGCAACGCCTCCCTGATTGCGGCCTTCATCAGAAGCGGTAACCCGCCCCGAACATGAACACCCACGGATCCAGACGCGTATCGAAGCTGTGGTGCCCACCGTTCGCATCGTTGAAGCGAGTTTTGGTTTCGATGTTCATCCACCACACCGACATGTTCAGCATCCAGTGCTCATCCAGGTTGTAATCCAGGCCAGCCTGCGCCGCCACGCCCCAGGAATCTTTCAGATCGAGGTCGCTCAACCCGGCGCTTTTGCCGTAGTCGTTGAACTTCTCGTCGAAGAAGGTGGTGTAGTTAACGCCGACGCCCAGGTAAGGACGCAGTTTGTCCTGCTTGTCGCCGAAATAGTATTGCGCCATCAGCGTAGGCGGCAGTTGGTGAACGGTCGCCAAATCAGTGCCGCCCAGCGTCACCTTGTGGCGGAATGGCGTTGCGGCCAACAACTCAACACCGATGTTGTCCGTCACCATGTAACCGAAGGTCAGACCGAGCTGAGTGTTGTTTTTCGCATCCAGCGAACCCAACCCCAGTACGTTGTCCGAACCTGCATTTGGACGCACCGTCGCGGTGCCCGCGCGGAACAGGAAATCACCGGCCTGATGCGCACTTGCCAACATAGGCGCCATCATCGTCGCCAATACCATCAGAGTTGTCTTTTTCATTATCCATTCCATTTGTGTGGTTAATCGCTCGAGGGGGAATATACCTACTTTCGGGTATTTGTGATCCCATCGAGATCACATCTTATGTGTAAAAATTTAAAATCCCACCAAAAACAAGGTTACCTAACCGTCTAATAAATCAAGGATTGATCTGCATCAAAAAAACGATTTTGTTGCAAATTATCTACATGTTCAAATTTCTGTTGCGGAGAAAAATGCGGCTGAGGTAATTTCATTTTCCGTGTTGGTTTTGGTTGGTGCCGTGAGGAGTCGGTGGGCAATCAAGATGAGCGAAATCCTTAATCCCTGTGTCAGCTGCGGCGCATGCTGCGGTTATTTTCGAGTGTCATTCTATTGGGCCGAAGCCGAAGACGGCGGCGGCACCGTTCCCCTTTCCTTAACAGAGCCTTTGACCCCGTTCCTGCGCTGCATGCAGGGGACCAACAGCAAGTCCCCCCGCTGCAGCGCGCTAGACGGTGAAATAGGTAAAGCCGTTTCCTGCTCGATCTACCTTAATCGGCCCAGCCCGTGCAGGGAGTTCGATCAGTCCGGTGAAAACGGCCTGCGCAACGAAGCCTGCGATCGCGCCCGGGAACGCTACGGCCTGCCGCCCTTGCCGGTGCCCTTGCCGCTATCGCTGTCTGACGCGACGATCGTTGAAGAAATAGGCGTAGTGCAATTCGCGGGGTGCCACAGCGGCGTGGAACAGGGTACAATCACCCACTGATTTATCTCTGTTTTCCCGACGCCAAGGAGTCTGCATGCCTATCACGGCCAACGCTTTGTACCGTGACAGTTTTAACTTTTTACGCAACCAACTGGCCAGCATCCTGATGCTGGCTTTGTTGACGGCGTTTATCTCCGTGCTGCTGAATCAGGCCTTCAGCCCTGATGCCGAACAGTTGGCGACGCTCGCTGCCACCACCAGCGATTTTGCTTCGTCTACCGGCATGGGCATTCAGGAAGTGATCCAGCAGATGACGCCGGAACAGCAGATGGTGTTGCTGAAAGTGTCGGCGGCCGCCACCTTCTCTGCGCTGGTCGGCAACGTGCTGCTGGTCGGCGGGATGCTGACGCTGATCCGTCTGGTGTCGCAAGGGCAACGCACCAGCGCCCTGCGCGCGCTCGGCGCCTCGGCGCCCGACTTGCCGCGCCTGCTGCTGCTGCTGTTTATCTGCACCCTGCTGATCCAGCTCGGCCTGACGCTGTTTGTGGTGCCGGGCGTGCTGATGGCGATCGCCTTCGCGCTGGCACCGGTGATCGCCTCCGTCGATAAAAAAGGCGTGTTCGCTTCGCTCAAGCTGAGCAGCAAATTGGCCTTCGCCAATGCGCGCGTGCTGGTGCCAGCGATGATGCTGTGGCTGGCGGCCAAGCTGCTGGTGCTGTTCCTGGTGAGCCATCTGTCGGTGCTGACGCCGAACGTCGCCAGCGTGGTGCTGACCGCGTTGAGCAATCTGGTCTCCGCTCTGCTGCTGATCTACCTGTTCCGGCTGTATATGCTGCTGCGCGGCTAACGCCGGCGTCAGCAAAAACCAAGGGGCGCGCTTCGGCGCGCCCCTTTTTTTGTTTACCCCACCACGGCGGCTTCCGCCTGCTCCTTACTCTGAATCAGCTTCAGCGCCAGATACAGATCCGGCACCAAAATCAACTCTTTATCGCGCCCTAAGCGGTTGATGCGGAACCAACGCGTCAGCTCGGTGCGGCGCCCCGCCAGCACCAGCTTTACGTTACGCTGTAACAGGTCGCGTTTCAGTTCGTCGATGGCCGCCAGCACGCTGATATCGGCATGGGTGAAACTGGCCACCGCATCCACCACCACCCAACGTGGCTGGAACGGTGTGCCGTCGACCAAATTGAGGATACGGCGTTTGAAATACGCCACGTTGAAATAGGTCAGCGGCGAATTGAAGCGATACATCATGACGCCAGGTACCGCCTTCACCCCATTGTTATTGCCCATGGAATGGATCATGCCTTCATCGTTGACGCCCAGCAGCTGTTCCGTCGGCCGGAAGACGGTGCGCAAAAACTGCATCAGCCCCAGCAACACCGCCAGCCCGATGCCGCTGATCACTCCCACCAGCAACACGCTGAGGAAGGTAAACAGCGCCAGACGGAACGCCTGCGCGTTGCGACGGCGCAAGATCCAGATGCCACGGATGTCCAGCAGCGACCAGGCCGCATACATCAGCACCACACCCAATCCCGCCACCGGAATAAACTGCAGCGGCGCCATCAGGAACAGCAAGACAAAGGCGATGACCGCGGCGGCGATGATCGACACCAGTTGGCTCTTGCCGCCGTTGGCATCATTCACCGCGGTGCGCGAATCCGCGCCGCTGATGGCGAAACCTTGCGACAGCGCAGAGACGATATTCACCAGCCCCAGCGCGCGAAACTCGGCGTCGGCGTTTACCTCATAACCGTTTTTGGCGGCGAAGCTGCGGGCGGTGAGCATCATGCTGACAAAGCTCACCACCGCCAGGTTAAGCGCCGGGATCACCATGTCGCGCAGCAAACCGGGCTGGAAGTCCGGCCACTGGACGATCGGCAGCACGCCGCTGAAACCGCCCACCGTCACCACGCCATGCTGCTGCAGGCCGCCCGCCCAGGTCACGAACGCCGCCAGCACGATAGCGAACAGCGGCGCCGGCCAGTTAGGCCGCCATTTTTTAAATCCAAGCAGCGTCACCAGCGTCAGCAACGACACCGCCATCGTCAGCCAGTCGCTGTGCAGCAAGTTACCGGGCAGCGCATAGATGCGCTCGATCAGCTGTGCCGGGCGCACCGTGAACCCCAACACCTTGCCGATCTGATCGACAATAATGGTGATCGCCACCCCGTTCAGCAGCCCGCTGAGGATCGGCCGCGACAGCAAATCCGCCAGCGCCCCCAGCTTGAACCGGCTGGCCAGCAGGCACCAGCCGCCCATCATGGCGGTCATCATAATGGTCAGTTGCCAATGGCGTTCCATATTGCCCGCTGCCAGCGGCGTCACCACTGCGGCGATCACCGCGCAGGTGGCGGCGTCGGGCCCGACGATCAGCTGGCGCGACGAGCCGAACAGCGCGTAGGCCATCATCGGCAAGATACAGGAGTAGAGCCCCACTACCGGGCTGACCCCGGCCAGTTCGGCGTAGGCGATAGCCACCGGGAGGGCGACGGCGGCGACGGAAAGGCCGGCGCGAATATCCGGCTTGAGCCAGCTGCGTTGATAGCCCAATAAATGCGTCAAACCAGGCGTCAGGGCCTGGAGAGATTTCCACTGCATGTTGTTTTCCGCGGTAAATTATCTGGTTATTATGACGCTTACTATGCGGCCTGCGGCCCGCGCTGGCAATCTGCCGGCGCTTTCTTGCGTAAGTTTATGCAAATTCCTGCTTTCGCGGCAGAAATCCGCCGGCCAAACGCCGATAATCGGCAACGCCCGGCGGTACACAGAGCTCGCCGAATCCGGTATAGTCGGCCGATGAACAGATGATGGATTGATTTATGAAGCAGTTTCTTGATTTCCTCCCGCTAATTGTCTTTTTCGCTTTTTACAAGCTGTACGACATTTACGTCGCTTCCGGCGCGTTAATTGTCGCCACCGCGCTGGCGCTGGTGTTCACCTGGGTGAAATACCGCAAGGTCGAGAAGATGACGCTGATCACCTTCCTGATGGTGCTGGTGTTCGGCACCCTGACGCTGGTGTTCCACAACGATTTGTTCATCAAATGGAAGGTCACGGTGATTTACGCGCTGTTCGCGCTGGCGCTGCTGATCAGCCAATGGGTGCTCAAAAAACCGCTGGTTCAGCGCATGCTGGGCAAGGAGCTGACGCTGCCGGACAAAGTGTGGAGCAACCTTAACCTGGCCTGGGCGATCTTCTTCCTGGCCTGCGGCCTGGCGAACATCTATGTCGCCTTCTGGCTGCCGCAAAGCGTCTGGGTCAATTTCAAAGTCTTTGGCCTGACGGTACTGACGCTGGTCTTCACCCTCCTCAGCGGTATCTATATTTACCGGCACATGCCGGAAGAACAGAAAAAATAGTTACAAAATTGTTAATGCCTGCGGCGCTTGCCGCGGGCAGTATGATGTTATTCCCTCCTTTTAAAAGCAGACTGCTATGACACAACAACGACCTTTACCCAGCGGCGAGCTGGTGCTGCGCACGCTGGCGATGCCGGCCGATACCAATGCCAACGGTGATATCTTCGGCGGCTGGCTGATGTCGCAAATGGATATCGGCGGCGCCATCCAGGCCAAAGAGATCGCCGAAGGGCGCGTGGTGACGGTGCGCGTAGACGGCATGACCTTCCTGAAACCGGTGGCGGTAGGCGACGTGGTTTGCTGCTATGCGCACTGTATCCGCACCGGGCGCAGCTCGATCACCATCAATATCGAAGTGTGGGTAAAGAAAGTTTCTTCCGCCCCGATCGGCCAGCGTTACCGGGCGACCGAAGCGGTGTTCACCTATGTGGCGGTCGATGCGGAAGGCAACTCGCGCGCGCTGCCCGAGGGCAAAATGAACTTCCGCGTCGGCTTCGAAGAGTAAGCCTGCGGCTGCGCCGCAAATGCAACAAGGGTCGCCGAGGCGACCCTTTCTTTTTGGTGTGACCGAACTCAGTTCAATTCGGTGGTGCCGTTCAGCTTGAAGCGGATAGTGACGGTGCGATCTTTCGCTTCTTTGGCTTCATAGCGCCATTTACGCATCGCCTGCTTCACTTCACGCTCGAACATATTGCGCGGTTCGGCCGACAAGATACGCACGTTGCTGACGCGCCCGTCGCTGTCGATATCGAACTGTACCCGCACGTTGCCTTCGATCTGCAAAGCCTGAGCCCGCGGTGGATAGAGCGGATTGGCGCGGCTGATCGGCCTCGGCCCGACCTCGCGCGAGTTGCCCTGCACCGGCGCGGCAGGCGCCTGTTTCACCGGCGCTTTGTCGATCGGCTTGGCCGGCGAATCGTTGTTGAACGGCGACGGTTCGCGCGGCTCGACTTTTTTCGGCTCCGGTTTGACCTGTTTTTCGACCTTCGGCTTCGGCTTAGGTTTTGGTTTCGGCTTGACCGGCTCCGGCTTCACGATCGCCTTTGGCGGCGGCTCCACGATAGGTTCCGGTTCTGGCTCCGGCTCAGGTTCAACCTGCGGCGGCTCCGGCTCGGCCGGCGCCGGCGGTGGCGGTTCGGCCATCGCGGCGGTGTTGACCATCATGACGCTGATCGGCGCGTCCTCTGGCTTCGGCAGCTCCACCACTTCTTTTACCGAAGCGTAAAGCAATCCCGCCACCAGGGCGCTGTGCAAGCCTACGGATAAGACGAAAGGCACGGATATACGGCGATTAAGGAACATCTTTTTTAGCGGCATAATGATTCTGTTTCCTCTGGTTCGCCAAGTTTAAATGCAAATAGCAATCATATTCAATAACGAAAGGCAAACTATCGCTTTAATCGTCAGTATGCGCGGCTAAAACCAGCAAACTCATAAGGATATTAACCTGGCCGTTGCTTTTTTACCGCCGGGGCGACACGCTTCATTAACGTTTGGCCAGGCGTCAAAAAGTAAAAAACCCGCCGGAGCGGGTTAATTGCGGTGAGTCAGCGTTATTCTTCATCGCCATAGTAAAGCACGCCCAGCTTGATCAGCGGCCGCCCTTGCGCCTTACGGTGCAGGTTGGTGTCACGCAGCGAATAGACGCAGCCGCAGTATTCCTGCTGATAGAAGCGTTCGCGCTTGCTGATCTCTATCATGCGCGACGAACCGCCCTTCTTGCGCCAGTTGTAATCCCAGTACACCAGATCGGGATACTTTTCCGCCGCGCGGATGCCGCAGTCGGTGATCTGCTGCATGTTCTTCCAACGCGAGATGCCCAGCGAGCTGGAGATAGTGTCGTAACCATGCTCATACGCATACAGCGCCGTGCGCTCGAAACGCATGTCAAAACACATGGTGCAACGAATGCCGCGCTCCGGCTCATTCTCCATCCCCTTGGCGCGGGCGAACCAGTTGTCGGTGTCGTAATCGGCATCGATAATCGGCACCCCGTGCTGCTCGGCGAAACGGATGTTCTCTTCTTTACGCAGCAGATACTCTTTTTGCGGGTGAATGTTGGGGTTATAGAAGAAAATGGCGTACTCGATCCCGGAGGCCTGAATCGCTTCCATCACCTCGCCGGAACAGGGCGCGCAGCATGAATGCAGCAGCAGTTTTTTTTTGCCCGCCGGCAAATCGAGTTTTTCCCTTACCAGTTCCGTCATGTCCTCACCTCAATGGCATATCAGTTTAAGCGCGCCGCACTATACGAATAAAAAGTAGCGGCTTCAAGGCATAAGCGCCAATCCGCCGGGAAATTCGCCCGATGCCGTTCCCCTGCCGCGCCTTTTGCGCTACCTTGGTAGCACCGTTTTATAGCCATGATTTTAAAGGTGAAACATGCTTTATCTGATCTACGCGCAAGACGTCCCCAACTCGCTGGAAAACCGTCTGGCGGTGCGCCCGGCGCACCTGGCGCGCCTGCAGGCGCTGCGCGACGCTGGCCGCCTGGTGGTCGCCGGCCCTAACCCGGCCATCGACAGCAACGATCCCGGCGCCGCCGGCTTTACCGGTTCGACGGTGATCGCCGAATTCGCCTCGCTGGCGGAAGCCCAGGCCTGGGCGCAGCAGGATCCGTACGTCGCCGCCGGCGTCTATGCCGACGTGACGGTGAAACCGTTCAAACAGGTGTTCTGATCTCCAGCCCTCCGAATACCGGGAACGCCCCGCGATACAGCGTTCCCGGCGCTAGCCACATCTCTGCGTCACCGTCGTGCTCGATTCGTCTTCCCCACGCGGCCGATATTCATGTTCCCCCCCGTAAATACTCACCGATGACGCTTTCCAGCATCGCCACCGCCGGTTGGCTGGCGGCCGTGGCAGAACGGAGCAGCTGCACTTCATGTGGTGCGACCGACGGCAATTCGTCGAGTATCCGCATCGCCGCCGAAACCCGTGCGCGGTCAAGCAGCGTGACGGCCAATCCCGCCTCGATGGCAGCCGCCACCACGCTGGCCGAAGGGCTGCTCACAACCACTCGCCAGTGCCTTCCCGCCCTGGTCAATGCATCGATCATAGCCTCACGATAAGGGCAATCGGCGGCATGCAACGCCAGCGGCAGTGGCCGGTTAGCCTGCAGCGCCAGCGAACGGCCTCCGGCCCACACTGGCGCAGTCACCGCGAGCGGTGTCTGGCACTGTTTCCCCGAAGGTTGAACCACCAGCGCGAGATGCAGCCGATTACGGCCAACTTGCTCCGCCAGCGCCTGACTGGCAGCGGTAGAGACCTCCAGTTCCACCGCGGGGAAACTGTCGGTAAACCGCGGCAAAATATGGCGTATCACATGAGAAGCGTACTCATCAGGCAAGCCCAATTTGATATGGCCGCTTAGCGGCGCGCCCTGCAGTTCCCGCAGAATATCGTCATGGGCGCTCAGCAGCCCGAGCGTCGAGGCCAGCAGCTTGTTTCCCAACGGCGTCAACGCCACGGACTGATTGTCACGCTCCAGCAGGCGGCCGCCCGCCACCTGTTCCAGACGCCGGATATGCACGCTCACGGCGGCGGGGCTGCGATTGACAAATGCCGCCGCCGCGCGAAATTGCCCCAAACGCGCAATAGCGTGAAAAGTGCGTAAGAGATCGATATCCAATGTCGGCCGCATGATTTAACCTCATTAAACAACTGGGCGAAAATTATTCGATTTATTAAATTATAGCCACTCACTACCATCGGGCGGAAAGGAGGTGACCATCATGTCCCTGGCACCATTTCGCCCCTCTTCCCGCTGCGGCAAACATCGCGGCAGAGCCGCCCTCTGGCTGGCTGCGGCCGAGATCCTGCTGATCGTGGCCTGGAGCTCCGGCTTCGTCGGCATCCGCTTCGCCGCCGATTACGCGCCGGTGTTGCTGGTGGCGTTCTGGCGCTGCGTGGTGGTCGCGTTCGTGTTGCTGCCGCTTAGTCTGCGCGCCATCAGGCGCGCATCTCCGCTGACGATAGCTGTTCACGCCGGGATTGGGTTGCTCGCCATGACCGGTTACCTGACCGGCGTCAGCAAAGGCATCGAATATGGCGTGCCGGCCGGGTTGGCCGCGCTCATCGCCGATTTGCTCCCGCTCGGCACCGCGCTGCTGAGCATGCTGTTACAACGCCGCTTGCCCGATGGCCGCGTTTGGTCCGGGTTAGCCTTGGGAGTTAGCGGGGTAGCGCTGGCGACCGGCAGCGCCATCTCATGGGGAGACGCCCCATTGTGGAGCTACCTGTTGCCGCTGGCGGGGATGCTGTCGCTGGCGCTGGCAACGCTGTGGCAGGAACGGCTGCCGCGAACGCAAGCAATGAGTTTGCCAGCCGCGCTGGGGATACAAAGCGCGGTTTCCGCGCTGGCTTTCGCCGCCATGGCCGGCGCGGAAGGCCCGCTGCTGCCAACGGTAACGACGGGGTTTGTGATCGGCGTGCTTTGGACCGCGCTACTGGCGACCCTGGCCGGCTACGGTCTGTACTGGTTTTGTCTAAGGCGCACTTCTGCGCTGCGCGTGACGAGCCTGCTGTTTCTCAGCCCCTTCGTCACCTTCTGCTGGGCAGGGTTAATGTTCAATGAACCTCTTTCCTGGCCCATGTTGCTAGGCGCGGCGGCGGCAGGAAGTGGTTTGTGGCTGCTCATCCGTCCCGCCGGGCGTGATGAGCCCAAAACAGCGCAACACGCTGAAAAATGACGGATAAGCGAATGATGGCGCCGTTACGCGACGAGTTTCCCCCGTACCACCACCTTGCCCGGCTTGATCTCGGGGTCGGCAATACGACGGATCGCCAGATTCAACGCTTGCCAGGCGATCTCTTGCAAGTCGTGTGACACGCACGGGAAATGAAAACCGTAGATCTCAGCATGTGAAACCTCATCGATGCTGAACAACGACACGTCCTGCATCAACGGCAGCCGATGTTCGATGCAGGCTTTGATAATGCCCAGGGAGATCTGGTTATTGCAGCCAACGAAAAAGTCCGGGGCGCGGTTGTTGGCCAGCCAACGGCTCGTCTCTTGCCAGGCGATATCCATAAAGAAATCGGCATACAGCACTTCAAACGACGCCACTTTCCCTTGCAGCGCCGCCTGCAGCCCTGTAACCCTGTCCCGTGCAACGTTGGAGTTCTCCGGCCCGGACACCACCACCACCCGCTGCGCTTTCTGTTCCAGAAGCCAGCGCCCCGCCTGAAGGCCGCAGTCCAGGTTATCGATATACACTCCGCTGCAGTGGCGATTGTCCAGCTCACGGTCGATCAATACCACCGGGATATTCAATGTTTCCAACCGCTTTAGATAGGAAGGCTGGTACAGATGATCGTTGGAAATGACCGAGAGAATGATCGCATCGACGTTGTAGCCAATCAGTTTGTCGATGATTCTGTCTTCGCTTTCCTGTGACTCATAGGAATCGAACACCAGAGTGTCATATCCCATTTTTTGCGCTTCAAGCGTCATCAACCGCGTCAGGCCGCCAAAGAACGGGTTGGCCATATCAGGGTTGACGATGCCGATGGTTCTGCTGCTTTTCGCCCGCAGATTGCGCGCCGCAGCATTGACCACATAACCGAGTTCGGCAGCGGTCTCCCGAATGCGGCGCAGCGTTTCCGGATGAACCTTGTCCGGCTGTGAAAATGCCCGCGACGCGGTGATTTTACTGACGTTTGCCTGTGCGGCCACGCTAGCCAGCGTCGCTTTCCGTCCTCGCCCCACCGCCAAATGCAGCTCCTTAGCTTAAGGTTATCATTTTGTACCATTAACAACATCATGACAGAACTTTCATCGTCGCGCTAATGGTTTACGCCTGCCAGGCGGTTAATCCGGGGATCGGTAAAGATATCCAGCTCGTCACGGCTCTCGGAAGAAAACTCGGACACCACCGCGCCCCGCTTCCCCGCCTGAAACCAGTGCCGGGTATTGGGCGCGATGGTGTATTGTTCGCCAGGCCGCAAGAGGATATAGCGATTGCAGGTATACCAAGGCTCCGCGCCCTCCGGCACCCGGCATACCGGTTCACCGCCGGCGTCATTAAGCGTCAGGTTTTCATCGTCGACAAACAGAAACACCTCGCCCCAACGGCAGCGAAACGTCTCTTGCTTGCCGGGCGTGCCGGCGAAAGGAGGATGCAAATGCTCTGGGCAAGTCTGCTCAGGAAACAGCACCAACTCTTTCGCACAATACCGAGGTGAGTTGACATAGGTCAGCAGTTGCAGCCCTGAGACGGGATAGTCAGCCAAGCCAAACGTCGCAATTTCAATACGTTGCTGCTCTTCTTCGGTCAGAACAATGTCCGCCTCGCGCAAGTATTCCAGCGTAGCGGCTATGGCACGTTGTTGTTTGCTCATCATTTCCCCTGCAAAGTAACGGTATCGATATCAGCATGCTGATATTAAAACCGTCATTGCATCGCCGATTTTGTGATCTTCATCCCCATATTGAATAACAACCCACCAGCAAAATTAACTCCCGTCGAGTAATTCCAACATCGATCACAGTTTAACCCCCCGCTTTAGCCCACTATCGCCGCATTGAAATGATATCGTTACCACAAAAATGATTCACCAGGAGGCAATATGAAAGCATTAGTGTTGGCCAAAGCGGGGGAAATCGCTATTGAGGACGTCCAGCTTGCCGAAACGCTGGGGCCCGATGATGTGCAGATAAAAATTCATTCCGTGGGCATCTGCGGCAGTGATGTGCACTATTACCAACATGGCCGCATTGGCCCGTTCGTGGTTAACGCCCCGATGGTGCTCGGCCATGAGGCCTCCGGCGTAGTGCTCGCGACAGGTAAAAACGTCACTCATCTCAGCATCGGCGATCGCGTTTGCATGGAGCCCGGTATTCCGGATCTCAACTCGGCCCAGACGCGCGCCGGCATTTACAACCTTGATCCGGCCGTGCGCTTCTGGGCGACGCCGCCGGTGCACGGCTGCCTGCGCGAAACCGTCATCCACCCCGCCGCCTTCACGTTCAAATTGCCGGACAACGTCAGTTTTGCTGAGGGCGCCATGGTGGAACCCTTAGCCATCGGCATGCAAGCGGCCACCAAAGCCGGGATCAAACCCGGCGATATCGCGCTGGTGATCGGCGCCGGGCCGATCGGCGTGGTCACCGCCCTCGCGGCGCTGGCGGGCGGCTGCTCGGACGTCATTATTTGCGACCTGTTTGACGAAAAACTCGCCGTGGCGGCCAGTTATGAGGGGCTGCACGCCGTCAATATCAAAACCGGCGACCTGGCGGGGAAAGTGGCCGCGCTCACCAGCGGCAATGGCGCCGATGTCGTGTTTGAATGCAGCGGCGCCAAACCGGCTATCGCTACGCTGGCCGAACATGCGGCGCCAGGAGCGACCGCCGTGCTGGTCGGCATGCCGATCGATGCCGCGCCGATGGATATCGTCGCCGCGCAGGCCAAGGAAATCACCTTCAAGACCATTTTCCGCTACGCCAACATGTACCCGCGCACGCTGCGGCTGTTGAGCAGCGGCAAATTGCGCGTCCAGCCGTTGATAAGCCAAACCTACAAGTTCTCCGACAGCGTGGCCGCCTTCGAGCGCGCGGCGGCGGGACATGCCTCGGACATCAAAATCATGCTGGAAATGGAGTGATCCTATGGCGCTCTATGCTGGCATAGACTGCGGTACGCAAGGCACGAAAGTCGTGATTGTCGACAGCACACAGGGCGTGATCCTCGGTGAGGGCAACGCCCCTCACCGTCTCATCAGCCAAGCCAATGGCCGGCGCGAACAGGAGGCCGACTGGTGGATTGAGGCGCTGGTCATCGCTTTTCGCCAAGCCGTGACTAACGCCGGCGTTGATGCACGGGAGATTCATGCTCTGGGGGTCTCTGGCCAACAACATGGGTTTGTGCCGCTGGACGCAGACGGCAATGTGCTGCACAGCGTCAAGCTGTGGTGCGATACCGAAACCGCAGAGGAAAACGAACGGCTCCTGCAGCAGCTCGGCGGGGCCAACGGCTCGCTGGAAACGCTCGGCCTGCGGATCGCCACCGGTTATACCGCGTCAAAAATCCTTTGGTTCAAGACACACCATCCGGCGCTCTGGGCAAAACTGCACACCGTGTTGTTGCCCCATGACTACTTGAATTTCTGGCTGACCGGGGAGCGCGTAGCGGAATATGGCGACGCTTCCGGCACCGGATTGTTCGATGTGCGCACCCGTCGTTGGAGCAAATCCGCGGTCGATCTCATCGACGACAGCGGCCGCCTGTGGCAGGCCCTGCCGCCGCTCAAAAGCGCGGAATGCTGCATCGGCACGGTGCGCTCCGCCGCCGCGGAAAAACTCGGCCTCGGCCCAACGGTGCGGGTATCGACCGGCGGCGGCGACAACATGATGGCGGCCATCGGTTCCGGCAACATCGAGGCCGGCACCCTCACCCTGAGCCTGGGCACCTCCGGCACGCTATTCGCCTGGTCTGCCGCCCCCGTCACGGCGGAATCGGACATGATTGCCGGCTTCTGCTCCAGCACCAATGGGTGGCTGCCATTGATTTGCACAATGAATGTCACCTCGGCCACCACTGCAGTACAAACGCTGCTGGACGAAGACCTTGCCGGCTTTAACGGTTTATTGGCGCAGGCCTCGCCCGGCGCAGGCGGTGTCGAGATGCTGCCGTTCTTCAATGGCGAACGCGTTCCGCCGTTGCCCCACGCGCGCGCCAGTCTGCATAACCTCGATAGCGACAATTTTACCCGCGCCAATCTCTGCCTGGCGGTGGTCGAAAGCGCCACCTATGGCCTGCGCTATGGCATCGAGCTGTTTCGCCGTCAGGGCATTGAAGCGCGCGAGATCCGCCTCACCGGCGGCGGCGCCCGCAGCGCCGCCTGGCGACAAATCGTCGCGGACGTGATGGGGTGCCCGGTAGTCTGTCTGAAAGCCAAAGAGACCGCCGCGCTGGGCGGCGCCATTCAGGCGATGTGGGCGACGACGTTGGCCGACGATCCGCAGCGGAACGCCGGCGCGTTGCTGGCCGAACTGTGCCGGCGTTTCGTTGCGCTGGATGAAACCACGCGCACACGGCCACATGCCGGCAGACAGGCGCAATACGAGACGCTTTATCAACGGTACCTGCAACGCTTGCAGCAGACCTATCCGGAGGTGCAACTGTGACGCGAGATCCCCAGACGCAAGCGCCCGCCTACCTGCTGGAGGTCAGCGGCGTCAGGAAAGCTTTTGGCCCGGTCGTGGCGCTCAAGAATGCGGAGTTTTGCCTGCGGCGTGGATCCATCCATGCCCTGTGCGGCGGCAACGGCGCGGGAAAATCCACCTTTCTCAGCATTCTGATGGGCTTTATTCAACCCGATGGCGGCGACATTTTTATCAATGGCCAACGCTGTGAATTTCATCATCCCCGGGAAGCCCTCAACGCCGGCATCGCCATCGTGCAGCAGGAGCTGAGCGCGATCCCGGATCTGACGGTGGCCGAAAACATTTGGCTGGGCCGTGAGCCGATACGCCTGGGGTTCGTCGATTTCGCGACGCTCAACCAGCGCACCACCAGCTTGCTCAAGGAACTCGATTTCAAGATCGACGCCCGAGAGAAAATGCGCAACCTGAGCGTCGCCGAGCAGCAGTTGGTCGAGATCGCCAAGGCGCTGTCGCATGCCAATGCCGACATCATCATCATGGATGAACCCACCTCGGCGATTGGCGAGGAGGATGCGCAAAAAATCTTTCAGACGCTTCAGCAACTGGCGGCGAAAGGTAAAGGCATTATTTACGTCTCTCACCGTTTGTCAGAGATATTCCAAATCGCGGACAGCTACACCATTTTCCGCGACGGCGCCTATATCCATGAAGGCTATATCGCTGACATTACCCGTGAGCAGCTGATCGAACACATTATCGGCGGCGAGTACGACAGCGAGTTCGCCAAATTCAACCAGCCCGGCGAAGAGGTCTTGCTGGAGGTCAACGGCCTGTGTTGGCGCAGCAAGATAAAGGATATCAGCCTGCAACTGAAGCACGGTGAGATCCTGGGCATCTACGGCCTGGTGGGATCGGGCCGCAGCGAGTTTCTCGATCTTATCTTCGGCATTCAGCATGCCGACAGCGGCACGATCCGCTTGGGCGACAAGACGCTTAACCGCCATTCCCCGCGAGAGGCCATCGACAGCGGCATTGCCTACGTGACGGAAGATCGCAAGGAAACCGGCCTGGTGCTGTGCCGTTCCGTCAGTGAAAACATCAATATCGCCTCTTTTGCCGGCATCAGCCGAATGGGGTTCGTCAGCGAAAAACGGGAGCAAGCGCGAACCCGCGACATGATCCAGCGCTTCAACGTTAAAACCCACGATGGCGAACAGCCCGTGGGCAACCTGAGCGGCGGCAACCAGCAAAAAGTGGTGCTGGGCCGCTGGGCGCTGCTGGATCCGGAGGTGTTGTTGCTCGACGAGCCGACGCGCGGCATCGACGTCGGCGCCAAGAAAGAGATCTACCGATTTATGTCGGAGTTCGCCTTGCAAAACAAGGGGATCATCATGGTTTCCTCCGAGCTTTCGGAAATTATCGGCATGAGCGATCGCATATTGGTGTTTCGTGACGGGCAGTTGGCCGGCGAGCTTTCGGCGGCCGATGCGAGCCAGGCAGCACTGATGAAACTTGCGGTTTAACAGAGAGAGAAAAAAAATGAGCAGCGCCCACTCCTTATCACCAGGAATTTCATTTTTCACCCGCAATAAACGCCGTATGCACAAATACGGCATTATCATCGCCTTCTTCGCGCTGTGCCTGATCGTGGCGCTGATTGGCGAATATCAGGTCGCCCAGGGGGCCTGGAGCAGCAATTATTTTCTCAGCAATGAAAACACCCTGATCGTCCTGCGTCAGGTCTCGATCAACGGTATTCTGGCGATCGGCATGACCTTCGTCATCATTACGGCCGGCGTCGATCTCTCCGTCGGCTCGGTGCTGGCGTTAAGCGGGATCGTCGCCGCCCGTTTCGCCACCAACAACAGCGGATTGGCTATCGGCGACACCGCGACCGCCGTCATGGCGCCGCTGATCGTGGCGCTGGGCATCGGCATCGTCTGCGGCCTGGTGAACGGCACCGTGTTGGCTCGTTACCGGTTGCAGCCGTTTATCGTCACCATGGGCATGCTCTCCGCGGCGCGCGGGTTAACCATGTTAACCACCAACGGCAATCCGGTATCGCAATTGAACAGCGATTTCCGCTGGTTAGGCAATGGCTATGTCGGCGGCGTTCCGGTGCCCGTCATCATCTTCATCGTGCTGTTCGCCCTCGCCTGGCTGGTGCTGAATAAAACCCTCTTCGGGCGTTACATCTACGCCGTCGGCGGCAACCCGAAAAGCGCGCGCACCTCGGGGATTAACGTCACCCGCATCAAAATACTGGTGTATACGCTGTGCGGCGCGCTGGCCGGCATCGCCGGCCTGATCCTTACGGCACGCACCGGTTCGGCGCAGACCAACGCCGGCGCAGGGTATGAGCTGGACGCCATCGCGGCGGTGGTGATCGGCGGCACCAGCATGGCCGGCGGCGTCGGTACGCTGGTCGGCACTTTCTTCGGCGTGCTGATTATCGGGGTGATGAATAACGGCCTCGATCTGCTCGGCGTGCAATCGTATTACCAACAAATTATCAAAGGCGCATTGATCGTTCTTGCCGTATTGCTCGACCCATCGCGTAAGCAACAGCGCGATTAATAACATCAGACCCAACTCTACCAGGAGAAAACCATGAATAAGACCAAGATAGCGTTGTTTGCCTCTGCCATGATGCTCGGTAGCCTGTCGGCGGCTCAGGCCGCCCCGGTAAAAATCGCGGTATTGATGTACGGCAACAAAGCCGAGTTCGTGCAATTGATGGAAAGGTTCGGCAAGGAACACCCGGCGGTGAAAAGCGGCGAAGCCGTACTGACTTTCTACGATGGGCGTTATGATGCATCGGTGCAAAACGATCAGGCCGCCACCGCTATCCAGACGCGCGCCGATGCCATTATCGTCAACCCGATGGATTTTGAGGCCAATATCGATATCGTCACCAATGCCAACGAAGCCAAAATCCCGGTGGTGGTCACCAACGCGCGCCTGAACACGGACGCGATGACGTCTGAAGTGGTGTCTAATGACGAGTTGGGGGGATACCTGGAAGCCAAAGCCGTCCTGGACAAACTCGACTGCAAGAGCCGGAAGGTGAACGTGGTGATTATCGAAGGCCCGAAAGGCGGCAGCGGCGAGATCCAGCGCGGCAAAGGCAATGATAAAGCGATTGCCGAGTGCGGCGCCGGCCAGGTCACGGTACTTGAGCGCAAAACGGCCAACTGGTCACGCGCGGAAGCGCAGCCGCTGATGGAAAACTGGCTGCAGAAACACCGGGGTAAAATCAACGGCGTGATTGGCCAGAACGACGAGATGGCGCTGGGCGCTATCGAAGCGATCAAAGGCGCCGGCCTGAATGTGAAGGACTTCGCGATTGCCGGCGTTGACGGCGTCTCTGACGCGATTCATGCGGTGCAGGCCGGTGAAATGGTCTCTATTCTGCAAGATGCCAAAGGCCAGATGCAGGGTTCCATCGACGTCGCGCTGCGCGCCGTGAAAGGTGAAAGCTATCAACCGCAGTCGGACATCTGGAAGCAGTACGCCAAGGATCTGAAATGGGAGGGCGGCACGCAGAAGCATTACTACATTCCGTGGACCGTCGTTACCGCAGAGAACGCCCAAGCGCTGTTGGACGCCCGTAAATAATTCTCCCGCCCCCTGCCTTCAGGGGGCCCCGCAGGG
Organism: Serratia sp. BNK-33-b; assembly: GCF_048684565.1. Taxonomy (NCBI): domain Bacteria; kingdom Pseudomonadati; phylum Pseudomonadota; class Gammaproteobacteria; order Enterobacterales; family Yersiniaceae; genus Serratia; species Serratia sp. BNK-33-b. The sequence continues at coordinate 2,092,720 of NZ_JBLQTZ010000001.1, read as the reverse complement.
GCGCTTGCCTGCGAACAAAAAAAAGCCAGCACGGAGTGGCTGGCTAAAAAGTTCTTCGAGGGAATATCTTGTGCGATAAACATACGCCTTTCACTGCGGGCTTTACTAGCTATCAGTGCGATAGGCACCCTCAGTTAAAATCAACGCCTGCATATCGGTGAACATCGTTTCCCATTCCGCTTGGTCGATATCCATCAAACCAAAGTAACGCAGCATAAAGGCGCCTTCGGTGGCGAGAAACGCCAGGCGCGCGCGCTTGCCTTCTTCCGTCGTCAAATCCAAACCGGCGATGCGGCTGCGATACCATTCGCGCGTGCTCGCCAGATGCTCCGGCGTTTGAATCAGCGTCGCCATCAGCCCGGCGGCCTTGGCGCTGGCGGTCTGATCCGAGCTTTGCGTCGCCAGCATATGCGCGCGCACGCCGGTCTGCGGCGAAGGATCGTCACCGGCGATAGCGGCGAACAGCGTCTCGTAGGCACTGCCCCAGCGATCGAACATGGCGTCAATCAGGGCGTCTTTGCTGCCGAAACAGTACTGCACCCCGCCCTTGGAGATCCCCATCGCTTTGGCGACGGCGTCGATGGTCAGGCCGGCGGCGCCCTGGGTGGCGACGATCTCTTCGGCGGTGTCCAAAACCTTGTCGCGATCGATGCTGCGTTGACGTCCCATTAAGAAACCCTTCTTTTCAATACGAACGTATGGATATATATTATCGCCAGTATACCACCCGGCATCGCCGGAGGGTTACCACAATGGCGGCGCCTTCGCGCCGCCCACGTTAACTGGATTATGACTTATGTACGCCAAGAACCGCTGGTTAATCCTGACAATGGTCGCCAGCGCCCTGTTCCTGATCGTCATCGATATGACGGTGTTATATACCGCCCTGCCGCGTTTAACCCAGGCGCTGGATGCCAGCGCCTCGCAAAAACTCTGGATCGTCAACGCCTACCCATTGGTGGTGGCCGGTCTGTTGCCTGGCGCCGGCATGCTGAGCGATCGCATCGGCCATAAACGGCTGTTTCTCGCCGGGCTGCCGGTGTTTGCCGTCGCGTCGCTGTGCGCCGCTTTCTCGCCTACCGCCGAGTGGCTGATCGCCGCGCGGGTATTCCTCGCCGTTGGCGCGGCAATGATGATGCCCGCCACGCTGTCCATCGTACGCCACGTCTTTACCGACGAACGCGAACGCGCGCTGGCGATCGGCATCTGGGCGTCGGTGGCCTCCGGCGGCGCGGCCATCGGCCCGGTGGTCGGCGGCCTGCTGTTGGAGTATTTCTGGTGGGGCTCGGTGTTCCTGATCAATGTGCCGGTGGTGTTGCTGGTCTGGCCGCTGGCATGGAAACTGATCCCGCGCTGCGGCGGCGATAACCCGCGCCCCGCCGATATCATCGGCTCGGTGCAGATCATGATAGGCCTGGTCGGCGCTATCTATGCGCTGAAGGAATTGAGCAAGCCGGCGCCTGACGTCAGCGCCTTGCTCGCAGCGGCCCTGATCGGCACCCTATTCCTTGCGCTGTTCGTGCGTCGTCAGCAGCGCAGCGCCCACCCGATGATCGATTTCTCCCTGTTCCGCAACCGGCTGTTCGCCGGCGGCATCGGCGTGGCATTGCTGTCGATGGTGGCGCTGATCGGCGTCGAGCTGGTGCTCAGCCAACGCTTGCAACTGGTGCTCGGCCTCAGTCCGCTGCAGGCGGCGCTGTTCATCTTGCCGATCCCGCTGGCCTCGGCGCTGGCGGGGCCAATGGCCGGTTTGCTGCTGCCGCGCTACGGTGAGCGCAGCATCATTCTCGGCGGTTTCGCCCTGACCGCCTTCGGCATCGCCGGCCTCGCCCTGTTCTATCAGAGCGGCATAGCGCCGCAGCTGGCGAGCCTGGCGTTGGTGGGCTTCGGCCTCGGCGGCGTGATCACCGCCGCTTCCACCGCCATCATGCTGAACGCGCCGGAGGAGAAATCCGGCATGGCGGCATCTATCGAAGACGTCTCCTACGAGCTGGGCGGCGTGCTGGGCGTGACGTTGCTCGGCGGGCTGATGACGGCGGTCTACAGTCACAGCTTGGCTCTGCCGGCGGCGCTGCCGGTCAGCGATTTAGCCTATGACAGCATCGACGAAGCGTTGCGCCTGGCGGCCGGAATGGCGGCCGATCGCGCGCAGCAGTTGACGCAGCTGGCGCGTCTGGCCTTTGATCGCGCCTTTATTTCGGTACTGATCGCCGCCGCGCTGTTAATGGCGCTGGGCGCAGGTGTGGTAAAACTGGCGCTGCGCAAGTAACCGAGAAAAGCGACTTTTTTCGCCTGCGGAACCTGCGTAAACTGATTCGGCAATTTGCTCGACGGATTTACCGTCATCGGTTTGAGCGATGGCAATAATGCCTGTTATCGTATTTAACCCTGCGATAAATCCGGTTACTGTAACAGCTATGGAAATTGATTCTGTCTACTATCGGAACAAATAATCAGGAGAAGATTATTATGGCAACGGCAAAGAAAGCAGCAAAAACCCATATCGGCCTTGACAGTAAACAATCGGCAAAACTCGCCGAAGCGTTGAATGCGCTGTTGGCAAACTATCAGGTGCTGTATATGAACGTGCGCGGCTATCATTGGAACATTACCGGCCCGCAGTTCTTTGAACTGCACGCGAAATTCGAAGAGACATATAACGATCTGCTGACCAAGGTGGATGAGCTGGCGGAACGTATTCTGACGTTGGGCTCGCAGCCGCGTCACGCTTTCAGCGATTATCTGAAAACCGCCGACATCAAGGAACACACCAACGTGACAGATGATAAGGGTACGCTGCGCGGCCTGTTGGAAGGGTATTCAATCTTGCTGCAACAGCAGCGTGAGCTGCTGACGGTGGCGGCAGACGCTGGCGACGAAGGCACCGCGTCGTTGATGAGCGATTACATCAAAGAGCAGGAAAAACAGGTCTGGATGCTCAACGCCTATTTGGGCAAATAACTCAGACGCCATAACAAAACAGTCCCTCACGGGACTGTTTTCGTTTTACCACTCGCAGGATACCGCAAACAGCAGCGCGCGCCGATGCTGATCGTCCAGGCGCCGCCGCACCCGGATAATATGGCGATTGCTGCACGACTGGCGTTCCAGCCAGCGATGCCGCCGACGTTGGCTCTGCCGCAACATGCGCCAGCGGCCCACTTCATTTCTACTGCGTCTCATAATTCCGTCACTCGTTCGTCTAATGCCAACCGCGGGCATTATAGCCCTTTCCGCCCGCGATCCAAGCCGCCGTTATCGGCGGCACAGCGAACGCCACGCGGGCAAAAGCCGCCCTTTCAATTTCGGCAAGTGCCTTAACTTCATCATATTTATGTAACATAAGCGCCGATAAAAGGTTTCGCCTTGCCCGATCTGTGCGTACACTCATCATTGGTGGTTTGCGAACGGGATTTTTCGCCTTTATGACAACATTTTATACCGTAATCAGTTGGCTCATGGTGTTCGGCTACTGGCTGCTGATCGCCGGCGTGACGATGCGCATTTTGATGAAACGCCGTGCGGTTCCCTCTGCCATGGCCTGGCTGCTGGTTATCTATATTCTGCCGCTGTTCGGCATCGTCGCCTATTTATCGTTCGGCGAACTGCACCTGGGCAAGCGCCGGGCCGAGCGCGCCAAGGCCATGTGGCCGTCGACCGCGCGCTGGCTGAAGGAATTGAAAGAGAGCCGCCGCATCTTCGCCACCGAATACAGCGAAGTCGCCGAACCGTTGTTCCAGCTGTGCAACCGCCGCCAGGGCATCGACGGCGTCAAGGGCAACCAGCTGCAGTTGCTCACCACTACCGACGACACGTTGAAAGCGCTGATCCGCGACATCGAGCTGGCGCGCCACAACATCGAAATGGTGTTCTATATCTGGCAGCCCGGCGGCCTGGTCGATCAGGTGGCCGAATCGCTGATGGCCGCCGCGCGGCGCGGCGTGCACTGCCGCCTGATGCTGGACTCCGCCGGCAGCCTGCCATTTTTCCGCAGCCCCTACCCAGCGATGATGCGCAACGCAGGCATCGAAGTGGTCGAAGCGCTGAAGGTTAACCTGCTGCGCGTATTCCTGCGCCGCATGGATCTGCGCCAGCACCGCAAGGTGGTGCTGATCGACAACTACATCGCCTATACCGGCAGCATGAACATGGTCGACCCGCGCTATTTCAAGCAGGATGCGGGCGTCGGCCAATGGATCGATCTGATGGCGCGCATGGAAGGCCCGGTGGCCACTACGATGGGCATCGTCTATGCCTGCGACTGGGAGATTGAAACCGGCAAGCGCATTCTGCCGCCGCCGCCGGACGTCAACATCATGCCGTTCGAGCAGGAAAGCGGCCATACCATTCAGGTGATCGCCTCCGGCCCCGGCTTCCCCGAGGAGATGATCCACCAGGCGCTGTTGACCGCGGTCTATTCCGCGCGCGAGCAGCTGATCATGACCACGCCGTACTTCGTGCCGAGCGACGATCTGCTGCACGCCATCTGCACCGCCGCTCTGCGCGGCGTCGAGGTCAGCATCATCGTGCCGCGCGACAACGATTCGATGATGGTGCGCTGGGCCAGCCGGGCGTTCTTCTCCGAGCTGCTGGAAGCCGGCGTGAAAATCTATCAGTTCGAAGGCGGCCTGCTGCACACCAAAAGCGTGCTGGTCGACGGCCAGCTCAGCCTAGTCGGCACCGTCAATCTGGATATGCGCAGCCTGTGGCTGAACTTCGAGATCACCCTGGTGATCGATGACGACGGCTTCGGCAGCGATCTGGCCTGCGTGCAGGAAGATTACATCGCCCGCTCCAAGCTGCTGAACGCCAAAGAGTGGCTGAAGCGGCCATTCTGGCATCGCCTGGTCGAGCGCCTGTTCTACTTTTTCAGCCCGTTGCTGTAAAAGCCGCGGCGAGCGTGCTTTAATAACGCCAAATCATTTGTTATCAGGATTTTTTTATGGATTTGAATAACCGCCTTACCGAAGACGAAACGCTGGAACAGGCCTACGACATCTTCCTCGAATTGGCCGGCGACAATCTGGATCCGGCGGATATTCTGCTGTTCAATCTGCAGTTTGAAGAGCGCGGCGGCGCAGAACTGTACGACCCCTCCGAAGACTGGAGCGAGCACGTGGATTACGACCTGAACCCGGACTTCTTCGCCGAAGTGGTGATCGGTCTGGCGGACAGCGACGGCGAGCCGATCAACGACGTGTTCGCCCGCGTGCTGATCTGCCGCGAGAAAGACCACAAGCTGTGCCACATTCTGTGGAAAGAGTGATTCGCCGCCAGCGCATCGGATAAAAAAAGCCCCGCTTATTCAGCGGGGCTTTTTGTTGCCGGCTAGCGGCGCATTACAGCGGATCGACCTTCAGGCACGAAACCGCATGACGGAAACTGCCCTCCAGCAGCGGACGCGTCTTGGCGCACTCCGGCCCGGCGATCGGGCAGCGAGTGCGGAACACGCAGCCGGACGGCGGATTGATCGGCGAAGGCAGCTCCCCTTCCAACAGCTGGATCTGCTTTTCCTTCTCCTTGTCCGGATCCGGGATCGGCACCGCCGACATCAGCGCCTTGGTGTATGGGTGCTGCGGATTGTGGTACACCTCGTCATAGGTGCCCAGCTCTACCGCATGGCCCAGGTACATCACCAGCACGCGATCGGAAATGTGCTTCACCACCGCCAAATCGTGGGCGATAAAGATCAATGACAGCCCCATTTCGCGCTGCAGCTGCTGCAACAGGTTTACCACCTGCGCCTGAATCGACACGTCCAACGCGGAAACCGGCTCGTCGCAGATCACCAGCTTCGGTTCGAGGATCAGCGCGCGCGCGATGCCGATGCGCTGGCATTGGCCGCCGGAGAACTCGTGCGGATAACGGTTGATCAGGTTAGGCAGCAGGCCGACCTTCAGCATCATCGCCTTAACCTTGTCCTTCACTTCCTGACGCGGCATTTTCGGGTAGTAGGTGCGCAGCGGCTCGGCGATGATTTCGCCGATGGTCATGCGCGGGTTGAGCGAGGCCAGCGGATCCTGGAAGATCATCTGGATATCGCTGCGGGTTTTGCGCCAGTCGGCGTCGTTCATGCCCAGCAGATCTTTACCCAGCCAAGCGACGCGCCCGCTGGTGGCCTTCACCAGGCCGATGATGGCGCGCGCGAAGGTGGATTTGCCGCAGCCGGATTCGCCGACCACGCCCAGGGTTTCCCCCTCGAACAGCCGCAGCGTAACGCCATCGACCGCCTTCAGGGTTTTCGGCGGCTGCCAGAACCACTGCTTGTCGTCATGAATGTCGAAGTGCACTTTCAGATCGGCCACTTCGAGCAGCACTTTCTTGTCGGTTACCGCTGTCATACCAACGCCTCCACCGGTTTAAAGCAGGCGCGCAGGCGCCCTTCCCCAAATTGCTCCAATGGCGGAGCGCTCGCGCACTGTTCCATGGCGTACGGGCAGCGCGGCTGGAACGGGCAGCCTTTCGGCAGCCGCAGCAGGTTCGGCGGGTTGCCGGGAATGGTCAGCAACGCTTCGCCTTCGGCGTCGAGGCGCGGCACCGCGTTCAACAGACCGATGGAATACGGGTGGCTCGGCTGGTAGAACACCTCGCGCGCGCTGCCGTATTCCATGGTGCGGCCGGCGTACATCACCAGCACCTTGTTGCAGATGCCGGCCACCACGCCCAGATCGTGGGTGATCATGATGATGGCGGTGTTGAACTCACGCTTGAGCTCGTTGAGCAGCGTCATGATCTGCGCCTGAACGGTCACGTCCAGCGCAGTAGTCGGCTCGTCGGCGATCAGCAGCTTCGGCCGGCACAGCAGCGCCATGGCGATCATCACGCGCTGGCGCATACCGCCGGAAAACTCGTGCGGATACATGCGCATGCGCTTGCGCGCTTCCGGCATTTTCACCGCGTCAAGCATGCGTACCGACTCTTCAAAGGCTTCGCTTTTGCTCATTTTCTTATGCAGCATCAGCACTTCCATCAGCTGTTCGCCAACGCGCATATACGGGTTGAGCGAGGTCATCGGGTCCTGGAAGATCATCGAGATTTCTTCGGCCCGCAGCTTGTTGAGCTGGTTTTCCGGCAGGTTGAGGATTTCGCGGCCGTTGAATTTGGCCGAACCGCCGATGCGGCCATTGCTGGCCAGCAACCCCATCAGGGCGAACGCGGTCTGCGATTTGCCGGAGCCGGATTCGCCGACGATGCCCAGCGTTTCACCGGCGCGCAGATCGAAGTTCAGATCGTTCACCGCCGTCACGTCGCCGTCCGGGGTGGAGAACGTGACGCGCAGATCTTTCACGTCCAGCAGCGGCGACGCTTTAACGCCGACGGCGGTTTGCAGTTGTGGATGTTCAATGGTGCTCATGGTGGCACTCCTTAACGATCTTTCGGGTCGAGGGCGTCACGCAGGCCATCGCCGATAAAGTTGAAACAAAACAGAGTGACTACCAGGAAACCCGCCGGGAACAGCAGCAACCACGGTGAAACTTCCATTGAGTTGGCGCCGTCGCTGAGCAATGCGCCCCAGCTGCTCAGCGGCTCCTGCGTGCCCAGCCCCAGGAAGCTGAGGAAGGATTCGAACAGGATCATGCTCGGCACCAGCAACGAGGCATACACCACCACCACGCCGAGCACGTTCGGCACGATATGCCGCAGCACGATGTTGCGCGTGGAGACGCCGCACACCAGCGCCGCTTCGATGAACTCCTTGCGCTTCAGACCGAGGGTTTGGCCGCGCACGATACGCGCCATGTCCAGCCACGACACCATGCCGATCGCCACGAAGATAAGCAGGATATTCTGGCCGAAGAAGGTCACCAGCAGGATCACGAAGAACATGAACGGGAAGGAGTTGAGGATCTCCAGCAGGCGCATCATCACCGAGTCGATCTTGCCGCCCAGATAGCCGGACATCGCGCCGTACAGGGTGCCGACGATCACCGCCACCAGCGCCGCCGCCACGCCGACCATCAGCGAGATGCGCCCGCCGATCGCCACGCGCACCAGCAGATCGCGCCCGGAGGAATCGGTGCCGAAATAGTGCCCCGATTCAACGCTGGGTGCGGCGGACATCATCGCCCAATCGGTATCGTCGTAGGCGAATTGCGACAGCATCGGCGCCAGCACCACAAACAGTGTGATCAGCGCCAGTATGAACAGGCTGCTTACCGCCGCGCGGTTGTGCATAAAACGCCGACGCGCGTCTTGCCACAGGCTGCGCCCTTCCACTTCCAGCTTCTCGCTGAAGTGTTCCAGAGCTTCGCTGTTCTTTTTAGTCAACATCATTCGCGTGCTCCAGATTAATAACGGATTTTCGGATCGATGACCGCATACAGCACATCGACGATCGCGTTGAACAGAATGGTCAGAGCGCCCACCAGAATGGTCAGGCTCAACACCAGGGAGTAGTCGCGGTTCAGCGCGCCGTTAACGAACAGCTGGCCGATCCCCGGCAGACCGTAGATGGTTTCGATCACCATCGAACCGGTGATGATCCCGACGAACGCCGGGCCCATGTAGGACAGCACCGGCAACAGCGCCGGCTTCAGCGCGTGGCGGAAAATGATGCGACGCATCGGCAAGCCTTTGGCGCGCGCGGTGCGGATGAAGTTGGAGTGCAGCACTTCAATCATCGAGCCGCGCGTGATACGGGCGATGCTGGCGATATAGGCCAGCGACAACGCCACCATCGGCAAGATGATGAACTTAGGCGCACCACCGTTCCAGCCGCCGCCCGGCAACCATTTCAACGTGATGGCGAAGATCAGCACCAACAGCGGCGCCACCACGAAACTGGGTATCACCACCCCGGTCATGGCGAACCCCATCACCGTATAGTCCCATTTGGTGTTCTGGTTCAGCGCGGCGATCACACCGGCGCTCACGCCCAGCACCACCGCCAGCAGAAACGCGGCCAGGCCGAGCTTGGCGGAGACCGGGAAAGAGCTGGCCACCAAATCGTTGACCGAATAATCCTTGTATTTAAAGGACGGGCCGAAGTCTCCCTGCGCAAGCTGCGCCAGATAATGACCGTACTGTTTCCAGATCGGGTCGTTCAAATGATATTTGGCTTCGATATTCGCCATGACTTCCGGCGGCAATGCGCGTTCCCCGGTAAATGGACTGCCGGGCGCCAGGCGCATCATGAAGAATGAGATGGTGATAAGGATAAATAGTGTCGGGATCGCTTCCAACAAGCGACGAAGTATAAATTTAAGCATTGCCCTAACCCTGTGCGACAGCCTGATGACGGCTTATTATTCTCAACATGGGCCGGCGGCCTGCGCCGCCGGCTCTTACCGTATCAATGCTTGATGATGTACAGGTTTTTGTCGTACACGTTATCAAGCGGGTCTTTGCCGGTGTAGCCACCAACGTAAGGTTTCACCAAACGGGCGTTCACGTAGTAATACAGCGGAACGATGGCGGAATCTTTATCCAGCTGAACTTCCGCTTTCTGATACAGTTCGGCGCGCTCGTCTTTGCTCTTCGCGGTCAACACGTTGGCCATCAGCTTGTCGAACTCGGCGCTCTTGTAGTGCGGGGTGTTACTGCTGCTGTCGGACAGCATCATGTTCAGGAACGAACTCGGTTCGTTGTAGTCGGCGCACCAGCCGGCGCGCGCCACGTCATAGGTGCCCTGATGGCGGGTATCCAGGAAGGTTTTCCACTCCTGGTTCACCAGCTTCACGTCCACGCCCAGATTTTTCTTCCAGATGGAGGCGGCGGCGATCGCCAGCTTCTTGTGCAGGTCTGACGTGTTGTACAACAGGGAGAAGGTCAGCGGTTTACCCGGGCCGTAGCCGGCGTCGGCCAGCAGTTTCTTCGCCACTTCGTTGCGTTTTTCCTGCGTCCAGCCGAACCACTCCGGCGCGGTCAGCTTGGCGCCGTCGGTGTATGGCGGCGTAAAGCTGTAGGCCGGCAGATCGCCCTGATTTTTCACCTTGTTGACGATGATGTCGCGATCCATGCCCAGCTTCAGCGCTTCACGCACGCGCGCATCGGTGAACGGCGCCTTCTGGTTGTTGATTTCGTAGTAATAGGTGCACAGATAAGGATCGACGTGCACCTCTTTCGGGATCTCTTTCTTCAGCTTCTGGAACAGTTCGATCGGCATGTTGTTGTAGGTCATGTCGATTTCACCGGTGCGGTAGCGGTTAACGTCGGTCACTTCCGACGAAATAGGCAGGAACGTCACTTTATTGATGATGGTTTTGGCGTTATCCCAATATTCCGGGTTGCGTTCCAGTACGATGCGTTCGTTGACAATCCAGTCTTTCAGTTTGTAAGCGCCGTTGCTGACGTAGTTGGCCGGCAGCGTCCACTTCTCGCCGAATTTCTCCACCGCGTCTTTGTAAACCGGCTTCATGGCGTAGTGCGGGGTCATTTCAACCAGATAAGGCACCGGCTCGCTCAGGGTCACCTGGAAGGTGTGGTCGTCGATGGCCTTCACGCCCAGCGTCGACTTGTCTTTTTTGCCGGCGATGATGTCATCAACGTTTTCCACATGGGCGTACTGCAGGTAGCTGGCGTAAGGCGACGCGGTTTTCGGATCCACTACGCGCTGCCAGCTGTAGACGAAATCTTGCGCCGTCACCGGCTTGCCGTTGGACCATTTGGCGTCTTTGCGCAGGTGGAAGGTCCAGACTTTGAAATCCTTGTTATCCCAGCTTTCCGCGACGCCCGGCACGATGGAGCCGTCCGGGCTGTTGTTCGCCAGGCCTTCCATCAGATCGCGGGTCACGTTGTTTTCCGGCACGCCCTCGATTTTATGCGGGTCAAGCGACTGCACTTCGGAACCGTTGTTTTTGACGATTTCTTGCTTGTCGGCCAGTTGCACGCCTGCAGGAACGTCGGCGGCAAAGGCGGAGGTGGTTGCTGTGATGCCCAGCGCGGCGATGACGCCGGCGGCAATGAGCGTTTTCTTCGTGATGTTGGTCATACTTATCGACTCCAGTTTTTATTATCACAGGCTCTTCGTGGAACCTGCGTTGCCCGTAAGCGGACTCTGTTTCCCGCCGCCGCGGAACGAATGCGGCGGCCGGCCTTCCCTATATTCCTCCGCGAGCTAGCGGGAGGAATACCCCTTTTACTGCTTGATAATGTACAGATTTTTAACGTCGGTATAGTCCAGCGGATCTTTGCCGGTGAACCCGCCTACCGTCGGCTTAATCAACCGCGCGCTGACGCGGTAATACACCGGGATCAACGCGGAGTCTTTGTCCAGCTGCGCTTCTGCCTGCTGATAGAGCGCGGCGCGCGCGGCCTCATCCGGCGCCTTCAGCGTGGCGGCCATGATGGCGTCGAACGCCGGGCTCTTATAAAACACGGTATTGATGCTGCTGTTGGACAGCACCAGGTTCAGGAACGCGCTGGGCTCGTTGTAATCCCCGCACCAGGTGGCGCGCGCCACGTCGTATTGCCCCTGATGGCGGCTTTCCAGCGAGGTCTTCCACTCCTGATTGCGCAGCGTGACGTCGGCGCCGAGGTTCTTTTTCCACATCGACGCGGCGGCGATCGCCTGCTGTTTGTTTTGATCGGAGGTGTTGTACAGCAGCGAGAACTTCAGCGGCTTGGCGTCGCTGTAACCCGCTTCCGCCAGCAGTTTCTTGGCTTCGGCGTTGCGCTGTTCCTGGCTCCAGCCGGCCCACGCGGGCGGCGTAAAGTTGGCGCCTTCCGTAAAGGTCGGCGTGAAACTGTAGGCCGGGATCTGCCCCTGGCCCATGATCTTGTTGGCGATGATGTCGCGATCCAGCGTCATCTTCACCGCCGCACGCACCCGCGGATCGGTGAACGGCGCCCGCTGGTTATTGAGTTCGTAATAGAAAGTGCACAGATAAGGGTTAACGTGCAGTTGCTCGGGCACTTCGCGCTTCATTTTGACGTACAGGTACGGCGGGATCGCGCTGTTGGTGATGTCGATCTCGCCGCTGCGGAAGCGGTTGACGTCGCTGACTTCGGAAGCGATCGGCAAGAAGGTCGCCTGATTGATCACCGTCTGCTTGTTGTTCCAGTAGCTCGGGCTGCGCTCCAATACGATGCGCTCGTTCACCACCCACTCTTTCAGGCGGTAAGCGCCGTTGCCGACGTAGTTGGCGGGCAACGTCCATTTATCGCCGAATTTCTCCACTACCGCGCGTTTCACCGGTTTGAGCGACGTGTGGCTCAGCATGCTGATGAAATATGGCACCGGCTCGCTCAGCGTCACCTGCAGCGTCTGGTCGTCCAGCGCCTTGACGCCGAGGGTCTGCGGAGGCTTCTTGCCGGTCAGGATGTCGTCGATATTGTCGACTTTGGTGTATTGCAGGTAGCTGGCATAGGGCGAGGCGATTTTCGGATCGGCCAGACGCTGCCAGCTGTAGACGAAGTCTTGCGCGGTCACCGGACTGCCGTCGCTCCACACCGCGCCGGGGCGCAAGTGGAAGGTCCATTGCTGATAATTCTGGTTTTCCCAGCTCGCCGCCGCCGCCGGCACCACATGCCCGTTGGCGTCGGTGCTCACCAGCCCTTCCAGCAGGTTAAGAATGATATTGCTTTCCGGTACGCCCTCGACCTTATGCGGATCCAATGAAGCCACTTCGCTGCCGTTGTTGATCACAATATTCTGCTGCTGCGCCAACTGAACGCCGGCCGGCACTTCCGCCGCCAAACTGCTATTTATGGCGCCGACGCTCAGCGCGCCGCTAATCAACAAGGTCAAAGAAGTGCGCTTCAGGGTTTGCTGCATAATCGAGGCTCCTTTTCACCGACAAGCATCGCTTATCGAAGTTTGTGAAGTGTTTATAAGAATTCTAAATAAACGGATACCAGCAAAAATCATTCCCGTTTTTATGGCGCATTTCAGTTAATTGACCACGGGAAAGTTGCTCGGAAATTAGCAGAAGCCAAATTCCATAGCCAATAAATTTTACGAAAATGTTAAGCAATTCTCTTTTATCGCACGAAGCCCGATCCGGCCCCCAAGCTCGGGGACGCGGAGAAACAAAATTATCGCTATGATTTTAAAGAAAAAAAAGACAAAATCATTTCATTTGAAACCATCAACGCAATCTCATTACCGCACAAAGAAACATTCAGTTAACAATCCAGACATTCAAAGAACAAACACCTGCCTATGGTCGGTTAATCACTAATAACACCTGGATGAAAGTGAGACAAGCCCCACAGAATGATGTGATTAATTTAACAACAGCTTTACCGTTGAGTGGGGGCAAAACGCGCGGAAATGGGGGAGGAAAAGTGTCTGAAATAACGCTTAGCGTTTTTTTTGCACAGCAACATGAGATTTATGCAACATAAGAGTGCAACCGCATAAATTTTATTCATCCTGTGCACTATAATAATGCGAACCAATAAATAATTTAAACTTTAAAATTAATTTTAGCCGCGCCAAGGCGAAAGGTGCGCGGCTAAACAAAGGGTATTACAACAGGCCGGGGAATATCGCCTTAATACCGGTAACGATAAACTCGATCCCGAGCGCCATCAGCAACAGACCCATGATACGGGTGATCACGTTGATGCCGGTCTGCCCAAGCAAACGCACCAACAGCGGCGCGGCGCGGAACAACAACCAGCAGCAAAAGGCGAACAAGGCGATCGCGACCGTAAAGCCGAGCAGGCTTTGCCAGTTGTGATAACGGGAACTCCACACGATGGTGGAACTGATCGCCCCCGGCCCCGCCATCAGCGGCAGCGCTAACGGCACCACGCCGATGCTCTCGCGGATCGCGCTCTCCGATTTTTCCTGTTTGTTCTGTTTGTCTTCTCCCAGCTTGCCGCTGATCATCGACATGGCGATGGTCACCACCAGAATACCGCCGGCGATGCGGAACGAATCGATGGAGATGCCGAACATCCGCAAGATCCCTTCGCCCAGGAACAGCGATGTCCACAGAATAATGGCGACCGACAGGTTGGCGGTCAGGTTGGTTTTATTGCGCCCTGCTTCCGCCTGGTAGCTCGTCATGCTGATAAACACCGGCAAGATGCCCACCGGGTTGACCAGCGCAAACAGACCGACAAAGAACTTGATAAAGCCGGAAAGATCCAACAGAGATTGGCCCACAGATGGCTCCGCGTTAAGTGCTATAAAAGGTGTGCTGCCTATGCGCGCTAATGTAATGGAATTGCCGCGGGTAATCCATCCGGCGAAAGCAGCATTTTTAACTGCCAGCAAGTTAGGCAACAAAACAAATGCCCTTTGTTAAAGTGATGTATGGCCTTTTGATTTTTTATGTTGAAAAAAGAGTCATCGATCACAGTTATTGATAATCACTCTCAACACCGCCAAGCTGAAAGGTGTCAGCTTGCACTTTTCATGATTTAGATCACAAATCAACTACCCAACAGTGGGTAAGCTCTTAGTCGTAGTCAGGGAGTAGAACAAAGTCGGTGGCAATCCAGCCGGTTCCGTTCTCTTCACTGCCTGCCCCTCCGGTTGGCGTAGGGTAAAGCTCTTTAAGCAAATCAGCAGCATGCGAAGAAATAACGCGGGAAAGCCCCGGTATTCGAATCACCGTTTATTCCCGTTATGACTATACTAGTGGCTCGCACGGCTTATTTACTGAAAGAGTTTAACATTATCAGGAGAGCATTATGGCTGTAACGAATGTCGCTGAACTGAACGAGCTTGTCGCACGTGTCAAAAAAGCCCAGCGCGAATATGCCAACTTCACTCAAGAGCAAGTGGATAAAATCTTCCGCGCTGCCGCCCTCGCCGCTGCTGATGCCCGTATCCCGTTGGCCAAAATGGCCGTGGAAGAATCCGGAATGGGTATCGTCGAAGACAAAGTGATCAAAAACCACTTCGCTTCCGAGTACATCTACAACGCCTATAAAGATGAAAAAACCTGTGGCATCCTGTCTGAAGATGACACTTTCGGTACCATCACTATCGCCGAACCTATCGGCCTGATTTGCGGTATCGTTCCTACCACCAACCCAACTTCTACCGCGATCTTCAAAGCGCTGATCAGCCTGAAAACCCGTAACGGCATCATCTTCTCGCCGCACCCGCGTGCGAAGAATGCCACCAACAAAGCCGCCGATATCGTGCTGCAAGCCGCTATCGCCGCCGGCGCGCCAAAAGACATCATCGGTTGGATCGACCAGCCTACCGTCGAGCTGTCCAACCAGCTGATGCACCACCCTGACATCAACCTGATCCTCGCCACCGGTGGCCCGGGCATGGTGAAAGCCGCCTACAGCTCCGGCAAACCGGCTATCGGCGTCGGCGCCGGCAATACGCCGGTCGTGGTAGACGAAACCGCAGATATCAAACGCGTGGTCGCCTCTATCCTGATGTCCAAAACCTTCGACAGCGGCGTTATCTGCGCTTCCGAACAGTCGGTCATCGTCGTTGACGCTATCTATGATGCGGTACGCGAACGTTTCGCTTCCCACGGCGGCTATCTGCTGCAGGGCAAAGAACTGAAAGCGGTGCAGGACATCATCCTGAAAAACGGCGGCCTGAACGCGGCCATCGTCGGGCAATCCGCACCGAAAATCGCCGAAATGGCAGGCATCAAAGTGCCGACCAACACCAAAGTGCTGATCGGTGAAGTGAAGCTGGTCGACGAGTCCGAACCTTTCGCGCATGAAAAACTGTCGCCTACCCTGGCGATGTACCGCGCCAAAGACTTCGAAGACGCCGTCGCCAAAGCCGAAAAACTGGTCGCCATGGGCGGTATCGGCCACACATCCTGCCTGTACACCGACCAGGATAACCAAACGGCTCGCATCGCCTACTTCGGCGATAAAATGAAAACGGCTCGCATTCTGATCAACACCCCGGCTTCTCAGGGCGGTATCGGCGACCTGTACAACTTCAAACTCGCGCCTTCGCTGACGCTGGGTTGCGGTTCCTGGGGTGGTAACTCCATCTCTGAAAACGTCGGACCTAAACACCTGATCAACAAGAAAACTGTAGCGAAGCGAGCAGAAAACATGTTGTGGCATAAACTTCCGAAATCGATCTACTTCCGCCGTGGCTCGCTGCCTATCGCGCTGGAAGAAGTGGCGACCGACGGGGCGAAACGCGCCTTCATCGTGACCGACCGTTTCCTGTTCAACAACGGCTATGCCGACCAGATCACCAAGGTTCTGAAGTCTCACGGCATCGAAACCGAAGTGTTCTTTGAAGTGGAAGCCGATCCGACGCTGAGCATCGTGCGTAAAGGCGCCGAGCAGATGAACTCCTTCAAACCGGACGTCATCATCGCGCTGGGCGGCGGTTCGCCGATGGACGCCGCGAAAATCATGTGGGTGCTGTACGAACATCCTGAAACCCACTTCGAGGATCTGGCGCTGCGCTTCATGGACATCCGCAAGCGTATCTACAAGTTCCCGAAAATGGGCGTGAAAGCGAAAATGATCGCCATCACCACCACCTCAGGCACCGGTTCGGAAGTCACGCCGTTCGCCGTCGTCACCGACGACACTACCGGGCAGAAATACCCGCTGGCCGACTATGCGCTGACTCCGGACATGGCGATTGTCGACGCCAACCTGGTGATGAACATGCCGAAATCCCTGTGCGCCTTCGGCGGTCTGGATGCGGTCACCCACGCGCTGGAAGCCTACGTCTCGGTGCTGGCGAACGAATACTCCGATGGCCAGGCGCTGCAGGCGTTGAAACTGTTGAAAGAGTATCTGCCGGCCAGCTATAAAGAAGGCGCGAAAAACCCGGTTGCCCGTGAACGCGTGCACAACGCCGCCACCATCGCCGGTATCGCTTTCGCCAACGCCTTCCTCGGGGTTTGCCACTCCATGGCGCACAAGCTGGGTTCGGAGTTCCACATTCCGCACGGCCTGGCCAACGCGATGCTGATTTCCAACGTCATTCGCTACAATGCGAACGACAACCCGACCAAGCAGACGGCCTTCAGCCAGTACGATCGCCCTCAGGCGCGCCGCCGCTACGCTGAAATCGCCGACCATCTCGGCCTGAGCGCGCCGGGCGACCGCACCGCGCAGAAGATTGAGAAACTGCTGGCCTGGCTGGACGAGTTGAAAACCGAGTTGGGCATCCCGACTTCCATCCGCGAGGCGGGTGTGCAGGAGGCGGACTTCCTGGCGAAAGTTGACAAGCTGTCGGAAGACGCGTTCGACGACCAATGCACCGGCGCCAACCCGCGCTATCCGCTGATTGCCGAACTGAAGCAAATCATGCTGGATACCTTCTACGGCCGCGAATTCAGCGAAGCGGTCGACGAGGAAGCGACAGCTCCGGCTGCAGCCAAAGCCGCGGTAAAGAAGCCCAAGAAATAACGGTTTCGTAAACCGATAAAAAAACCCGCCAAACGGCGGGTTTTTTATTGCGCCAGAGGCGCTGCATTTCGACTCACGCCGCCAAAACGCCTCAGCGGGCTTTGGCGGCGTTTTCTCCCCTATTCCAGGGAGTGAATCGCCTCTTTATAATGCTTGCGGCAGACGGAGACATAGCTCTCGTTACCGCCAATCACCACCTGCTCACCGGCGTGCATCGCCTGGCCGTTTTCATCCAAACGCAACACCATATTGGCTTTGCGCCCACAGTGACAGATGGTTTTCAATTCCACCAGCTTATCGGCCCAGGCCAGCAAATATTGGCTGCCGGTAAACAGCTCACCGAGAAAATCGGTACGCAGGCCGTAGCACAATACGGGAATGTCCAGTTGGTCCACCACATCGCACAATTGCTCAACCTGCGCCTTGGTCAGGAACTGGCTTTCATCCAGCAGCACACAATGCACCGGCTGCTGTTGATGCTCTTGCTGAATCATGGCGTACAGCATCGAGTCGTTGTTATAGAGCTGGGCCTGCGAGGATAAACCGATGCGCGAGCTGACCTTACCTACGCCAAAGCGGTGATCGATCTCCGCAGTGAACACCAGCGTGCGCATACCACGTTCTTGATAGTTATATGAAGACTGTAGCAGCGCGGTGGACTTGCCGGCATTCATTGCAGAGTAATAAAAATAAAGTTGAGCCATGGCCCCGCAACTCCGATGGTATAAGAAATATTCAAATGTCGATTAGGACGGTAAGTGTACCATAAGCCGCCCCCCAGGCTCAGCCCAAAGCGAACGAATATTGCGTTCGCCGTAATAATGCGCTTTCAAGCGAAACATATCGTTCTGTCGGCCCGTTCTTTTTACAGCTATTTACAGGATAATGTATGCCTGTCATCACTATTAATTCTTGCTAATGGTTAACCGCGATCATTTGCCCATTAATGCATAATCACGGTTTCACCGCGGCGGGTGCCGCAACCGCAACGGCGCGCCAGTCTATTATACTCGGGGCCAATACAGGGCATTTAATCACCTTCGCTGTCCCCGACGTTTCCTGACGCAATCTTTACCTATATACCCCTATTGTTTACAATGTCTGCCTAGCCATGACGTGATTAAGCCCACAGAACCCATTGTAATATTGATATAAATTACGGCGATAACTTATCGATGAAAGCCTTGCGACACGCGCCTTTTAAAGCATGCCTGTTGAAATTTTGACTTAAGTGCGACAAGGGTAATAGTTAACAGCCCTTCCTATATTAGTCGGACAGATCCGATTAACGGTTTTTTAAAAGGTAAATTTGAGTATTCAAGTCAATTTGGCTATTGCAGAAAAGAAAATAGCGCTCTATTATTATCGAGACGCCCCCCACCAATATAATTTGAGACTAGGACAATGAGCGAAGCATTAAAGATTTTGAACAACATCCGCACTCTGCGCGCCCAGGCAAGAGAATGCACACTGGAAACGCTGGAAGAAATGCTCGAGAAACTGGAAGTTGTTGTGAACGAACGTCGCGAAGAAGACAGCCAGGCTCAAGCAGAAATCGAAGAACGCACCCGTAAACTGCAGCAATACCGCGAAATGCTGATTGCTGACGGTATCGATCCGAATGAACTGCTGCAAACCATGGCTGCCAACAAAGCTGCCGGTAAAGCAAAACGCGCAGCACGTCCTGCTAAATACCAATATAAAGACGAAAACGGCGAATTGAAAACCTGGACCGGCCAAGGCCGTACTCCTGCGGTGATTAAGAAAGCTATCGAAGAGCAAGGTAAATCTCTGGACGATTTCCTGCTGTAATAGCGATTCGGCCCGTATCTGAAAGGCTCCCTGCGGGGGGCCTTTTCATTTTAAAGCTTATCGACGTGATCCTGCCTCATCCCTTTCCTTTTAGTAAATATCCTAATTCGCATTTTGTTCCTTGCATGGGGTTCCAGCGAAAAAAAAGGGCCCTAAGGCCCCTTTGTCGCATATACCCTCGTTCAATTATTGAACCTGGTAGAATGCCTTATACCAATCAACAAAGCGCTTCACACCCTCTTCAACGCTGGTTTCCGGCTTAAAACCAATGTCACGATAAAGCTCTGCGGTATCCGCGCTGGTATCCATCACGTCGCCAGGTTGCATAGGCAGCATATTCTTGCGGGCAGTTACCCCCAAAGCCTGCTCCAACGCCGTGATATATTCCATCAGTTTAACGGGGGTGTTATTGCCGATATTATAAACATGATACGGCGCGGAACTGGTCGCCGGCGATCCCTGTTCAACGGTCCATGACGGATCTGCCTGCGGAATAACCGCCTGCAGCCGCACAATCGCCTCGGTGATATCATCAATGTAAGTAAAGTCACGGTGCATTTCACCGTGGTTATATACATCGATGCTCTCCCCCGCCAATATGGCCTTGGTAAACTTGAACAGCGCCATATCCGGACGCCCCCAGGGACCATATACGGTAAAGAAGCGTAGCCCCGTCGTCGGGAGACCGTATAAATGAGCGTAACTGTGTGACATCAGCTCATTGGCTTTTTTGGTTGCCGCATACAGTGACACAGGGTGGTCGACAGAATCTTCGGTAGCAAACGGCAACTTGCGATTGAGGCCATAAACAGAGCTGGAGGAAGCGTAAAGTAAATGCTCGACCTTATTATGACGGCAGCCTTCCAGAACGTTCAAATGACCGATCAGGTTAGCGTCCGCATAAGCCAACGGGTTGACCAGCGAATAACGCACGCCGGCTTGGGCACCCAAATGAATGACTCGTTGGAACTGATGCTCGGCGAACAATGCCGCCATGCCCTCACGATCGGCCAAATCCAGCTTGATGAAGCGGAATCCCGGCTTATCCGCCAGCCTGTCCAGACGGGCCATTTTCAGGCCCACGTCATAATAGTCATTCAGGTTATCGATGCCGATAACCTGATGCCCGGCGGTCAACAAACGCTCTGCAACGTGATAACCAATAAACCCTGCGGCGCCTGTAACCAGGAATTTCATGCCCACTCCTTAAATAACCGGTTTAATCGAGGCACCGCGGCCAATCGCATAGTAGGTAAAGCCGCGATTCGCCAAACGCTCAGGATCGTACAGGTTACGTCCATCGAAGATCACCGGCTGTTTCAACGCACTCTTGATCACATCGAAGTCCGGTGCGCGGAAATTCTGCCATTCGGTGCAGATCACCAGAGCATCGGCGCCATGCAACGCAGCCTCTTTGGTACCCATCAGCTTCAAGTCTTCGCGCTGGCCATAGATGCGCTGAACTTCGTTCATCGCTTCCGGATCGTAGGCCTGGACGGTGGCGCCGGCAGCCCACAGCTGCTCCATCAGCACACGGCTGGACGCTTCACGCATGTCATCGGTATTCGGCTTGAACGCCAGGCCCCACAGTGCGAAGGTTTTGCCCTTCAAATCGCTGCCGAAATAGTCTTTGATAAAGCTGTTCAGCTTGTCTTTTTGTTGGTAGTTGACCTGCTCTACCGCCTGCAACAGCTTCGGTTGGTAACCGATCTGCTCCGCCGTGCGGATCAGCGCCTGAACATCTTTCGGGAAGCAAGAACCGCCGTAGCCACAGCCAGGGTAGATGAAGTGATAACCGATGCGTGAATCGGAACCGATGCCCTGACGCACTTTCTCGATATCCGCGCCCAACATTTCCGCCAGGTTGGACATTTCGTTCATAAAGCTGATTTTGGTCGCCAGCATGCAGTTGGCGGCATATTTGGTCAGCTCCGCGCTGCGGATATCCATCATGATCATACGATCGTGATTGCGGTTAAACGGCTCGTACAGCTCGCGAATAGGCTCGATCACCTCTTTATTATCGGTACCGATCACGATGCGCTCAGGGCGCATGCAGTCAGCCACCGCAGCGCCTTCCTTCAGGAATTCAGGGTTGGACACCACGTCGAACGGCACGTTGCTGCCGCGTTTTGCCAGCGTTTCCGCCATCACCTGACGCACTTTGTCCGCCGTGCCGACCGGCACGGTAGATTTGTCGATCACCACTTTGCGATCGGTCATGTGCTCGGCGATGGTGCGCGCCACCGCGGTGACATATTTCAGATCGGCGGAACCGTCCTCATCCGGCGGCGTACCGACGGCGATAAACTGGATATTCCCGTGCGCCACGCCCACTTTGGCATCGGTGGTGAAATGCAGGCGCCCGGCCTCATAGTTTTGCTGCACCAGCGGCGTCAGGCCCGGTTCAAAAATCGGGATATTCCCTTTTTTCAGGTTCTCGACTTTTCGCTCGTCAACATCGATGCACATAACGTCATGGCCAACTTCAGCCAGCACGGCGGCCTGTACCAGCCCCACATAACCAATACCAAAAACTGTTACTTTCATGTGAAAATCCTAGTTTTTCAAATTAAGACGAAAGATCAAATCACTTCTTGTCAGCGGCAACAACCTGCTGCAGCCACTGAGAAAACTCTTTGCCCAGGCTGGCATGACGCATGCCGTACTCCACGAAGGCCTGCATGTAACCCAGTTTGTTACCGCAGTCATGGCTCACGCCTTTCAGGTGATACGCTTCCACCGTTTCCTGCTGCATCAGCATTTCGATGCTGTCAGTCAGCTGAATTTCATCGCCGGCACCTGGAGGCGTTTTCGCCAACAGCGGCCAAATATCGGCGGACAACACGTAACGACCGACAATCGCCAGGTTGGAAGGGGCTTTATCCGGCGACGGTTTCTCAACCACGCTGACCATCGGCGCGCTTTCGCCCGGTTGCAAATCAACGCCCTTACAGTCGGCTACGCCGTAGTTTCCGACATCCTTATGCGGCACGGGTTCAACCATGATCTGGCTGACGCCGGTGGCTTCGAAGCGCTGCAGCATTTCGTGCAGATTGTCTTTTTTCGGATCGGCGCTGTATTCGTCGAGGATCACATCCGGAAGCACCACCGCGACCGGTTCATCGCCTACCATCGGGTAGGCACACATAATCGCGTGCCCCAGGCCTTTGGCATTACCCTGACGAACCTGCATCACGGTAACGCCTTTCGGGCAGATCGACTGCACTTCGTCCAGCAATTGGCGCTTGACGCGTTTTTCCAGCATCGCTTCGAGTTCGAAACTGGTATCAAAATGGTTTTCGATCGAGTTCTTGGAGGAGTGGGTGACCAGCACAATCTCGTTAATCCCCGCCGCAATGCACTCATTGACGACGTATTGGATCAGAGGTTTATCAACCAGCGGCAGCATTTCTTTCGGAATGGCTTTGGTGGCCGGCAACATCCGCGTACCCAAGCCTGCAACCGGGATCACGGCTTTTCTGACTTTGCGATTTACAGCAGGCATTATTTCCTCTCTTAAAGCTAAAGCGCTCATTTTATGAGCTTGGGCTCGATATAAAAAAACCTTCGGAGTATACCAGCTTATGCGCGCCGAGCATTAACCAGAACACAAATAGAAAACATTTAGGACTATTACCCGTTCGGATAATCCGGAGAATAAATAAACGGTTTAATTACAGATAAGTAAATAGCTTAAGATCGCGCCGATCGCTGCCTGCTATTCAGCGCTGAGCATCAGTCGCAATCGGCCACCGCTGCCCCATACCTGACATTGCCAGGCGGTACAACGCTGGCTGATCTGATTCATGTAGGTAGCCCCCAGCGTCCCCAGTGGCACGCCGTTGCTCAGCTGGATTTGATTGTCACCGGTATTGACGTTGGCATGCAGCCCGGCGGAAACCAGAATCAGGTTTTTATTTTCGGCGTGATAATATCCCAACAACAGAGGGAATTGACCGTCTAATTTCCCCTGCCGCAATAATTGATTAACCTGCTTTAACAATGCCGACATTTGCGGCAAACGATGCTGTTGATTAGCCAGATGGTCCTGCAGCAGCCCATTAAATAATGCGCGCAACAGCAATGCCGCCAATACGCCATTATCGCCGGCGCGCGTGACGTCCAGACAATAGAATGCCAGATCCTTTTCTGACAAGGCGGCGATATCCAGCACCAGGCCGGGATTTTCGCCGGTGGTTAACTGCCGATAGTTGATCCGGCAATGCGCAATGGTCTGCTGTACCGGCGGCTGCAGTTGCTTAAGCAGTTTGACGGCTTCGGAAGGATTTTTGCTCAACGCATCCCAGTCCTGAAACAGTTCAACCTCTTCAATCGCCTGGGAGGTGAACATATTGGGGTATAAACATGCCAGCACCGCTTCACGCAGGCGATTGAGATCGGTCAGCGGCTTGAGCAGTACATCCTGCACGCCCAACCGCAGCACCTTGGCGATGTCGGCCATCTTGTCGGTGGCCGAGATCACCAGCACCGGGATCTGCAGCCCCTGCAAACGCAGATGTTCAACAAATTCGATACCGCCCATTTCCGGCATCGCGAGATCGCACAGAATCAGATCCGGCTTGAAGTCATCGACGGCACTCAGCGCCTGTAAACCGTTGGTCGCCTCGCCGGTTTCAGCGCCCAGCGAGGTCAGATAACCGACCAGCACGGAACGAAAAACCTGTTCGTCCTCAACGATCAAGATGCGCTTGTGAGTGAGTGGTAATGCCATCAGCCGAGCCTCGTCCCTTTCCATAGTGTAATAGTGGCTCAAAAAGGTCACTTATGCTCGTCTGAAACAGACCAACTGCGCATTGCCAACCAAGAACCGAGAATTATCTATTTTTTATCAACGGCAACAACCGATCCAGTTGTTTTTCAACCGCCAGCAACCCCGCCTCGATCGCTTCATCGGCGCGGTGGAAATCCAGCGTTGAGATTTGCGGGCAAAAAGGCTGGATCAAGACATCCGGCGGATCGCTCGCCATCCGGTTGCGCTTGAGGCGATTTTCCAGCATTTGAATCGATGTGCTCATAATCTCCATCGCCGTCGGCGCCGTCGCCGGTTTGCGCTTACGCATTCTGCCGACGCGTTCCCGCAGACGCCCGCGCCAGGTAGCCGCAGGCGCATCGTTGGGGCTTTCTTCCTCGATACGTATCGAGAACAGGTCCTGCTGCATCAGGTGCGCGTCATGCTGCAGATCGACCGCGATGACGATATCGGCGCCCATGGCGCGGCAAAGCGACACCGGCACCGGATTGACCACCGCGCCATCCACCAGCCAATAGCCGTCGGCCCATACCGGCGCCAACAGGCCTGGCATGCTGCAGGAAGCGCGTATCGCCTGATGAATATCGCCTTCGGTCAGCCACAGCTCACGCCCGGTGCTGAGATTGGTCGTCACGGCACCGAACTTCAACGTACAATCGGCGATATCATTGATCTTCAGTAGCTGTCCGACGGCGTTAAACACCCGCTCGCCGCGCAACAGGCCGCCGCGCTGCCAGGAAAAATCCATCAGGCGAATCACGTCCCAATAGCTGAACGATCGCACCCACTGCTCCATCGCCGGCAGGCGATGGCTGGCGAACGCGGCGCCCACCAACGCGCCGACAGAGCAGCCGGCAACGATATCGACCTCAATCCCCAGCTTCTTTAACGCATTAATCACGCCGATGTGCGCCCAGCCTTTAGCCGAGCCCGCTCCCAGCGCCAGTCCGATCTTGATTTGCCGCATAGCGCCATCCTCTCGGTAAACGGTGTTCCCTGCTTTCAGGGTAGATTGTCACTGACGAATATTGTTAGGTAACATATGCGCTAAATTCATTTTCAGCCTCGTTTTATCAGGAGTCATTTTGCCCGAATCATGCCCATGCGGCAGCGGACTGGCGTATAACGCGTGCTGCGCCCCTTTTATCAGCGGCAGTCAGCCGGCGCCGACGCCCGGCCAACTGATGCGTTCACGCTTCACCGCCTACGTGAATCATAACGTCGACTATTTGATCGCCACCTGGCACCCCGACTGTGGCGCCGAAGCGTGGCGCAATGCAATCGTCGACAGCTTTAAGAATACCGAGTGGCTGGGCCTGACGATCGTGGAAGAGAAAGCCGGTCATGAGCCGGATGAAGGCTTCGTCGAATTCATCGCCCGTTTCACCGATGGCGAAAGCGGCGAACCGCAGGCGATGCATGAGCGCTCGCGCTTCCTTCGTCGCGATCAACGTTGGTATTATATCGACGGCACCAAACCCCAGCCCGGCCGAAATGCGATGTGTCCCTGTGGCTCAGGGAAAAAATACAAGAAGTGCTGCGGGCGCTAGCCGGCCGGCGCTTCACGTTTACGCCTGCGCAGACAGGCCGTTCAGTATCAGACAGGATCCTCAAACCCATGCCGCACCAAAATGTACAACGGAAAGTGTTACGCACCATCTGCCCGGACGCCAAAGGGCTGATCGCCAAGATCACCAACATCTGTTACAAGCACGAACTCAATATCGTCCAGAACAATGAGTTCGTCGATCACCGCACCGGGCGTTTCTTCATGCGCACCGAGTTGGAAGGCATTTTCAACGACAACACGCTGCTGGCCGATCTGGACAGCGCCCTGCCGGAAGGTTCGCTGCGTGAACTGCACAGCACCGGGCGCCGGCGCATCGTGGTGCTGGTCACCAAAGAGGCGCACTGCCTGGGCGATCTGTTGATGAAAAGCGCCTATGGCGGCCTCGACGTTGAGATCGCCGCCGTAATCGGCAACCACGACACGCTGCAATCGCTGGTGGAGCGTTTCGATATTCCTTTCCATCTGGTGAGCCACGAAGGCTTGACGCGCGAACAGCACGACCGCGAAATGACGGCCAAGATCGATCAATATCAGCCGGATTACGTGGTGCTGGCCAAATATATGCGCGTGCTGACTCCGGCCTTCGTGCAACATTATCCGAATCAGGTAATCAACATTCACCATTCGTTCCTGCCGGCGTTTATCGGCGCGCGGCCTTATCACCAGGCCTACGAGCGCGGGGTAAAAATCATCGGCGCCACCGCCCACTACGTTAACGACAATCTCGACGAAGGCCCGATCATCATGCAGGACGTGATCCACGTCGATCACACCTATTCCGCCGAGGATATGATGCGCGCCGGCCGCGACGTGGAGAAAAATGTGCTCAGCCGCGCCCTGTATCAGGTGCTGGCGCAGCGCGTCTTCGTCTACGGCAACCGCACCGTTATTCTGTAATCGTTCAATAAATCGGTGCATTTCGTTCAGGGATGCACCGCCAAGAATAAAAAAACGGCAAACGATTCATTTTCTGCATTTCAATACTTTACACATCCGCTTCATTTGATATGATGCGCCCCGCTTACCGAGACAGCGCTCTCGCAAGCAAGGCCAGTTAAATAGCCATGTATATGGTGGGGTTCCCGAGCGGCCAAAGGGAGCAGACTGTAAATCTGCCGTCACTGACTTCGAAGGTTCGAATCCTTCCCCCACCACCATCTTCTCTTTGTTGATGAACTTGAAGCGAAAGCTGAAATATCATTAAACATCGAGGGGGAGGATGAGAAGCTTCGACAAGGTTCGAGCCGAGCGCAGCGAGACAACGCGCTTTAGCGCGGTAATCCTTAGAAGTGCACAATAGGAATTTAGCCGATTCCTTAAAAAATCAGCAAATCCATGAATACCATGGTGGGGTTCCCGAGCGGCCAAAGGGAGCAGACTGTAAATCTGCCGTCACTGACTTCGAAGGTTCGAATCCTTCCCCCACCACCATCTCTTGCAGAAAATCCCAAACCCACTTAAAGTACATCGCATCCAACACGTGCATCCAATGTTCTCATATCAATAAATCAAGTTATCTCCCCTTATTAACCGCTTTCATCCAGCCGTTTTGTTCCTCTCTCCCAGCCGTAACTTGAACTCCGGCCGACAATTCGCTATACCACTGGCTTCTTTAGTGCAGTAAGGAACAGGTGGATGCGAAACAATATTTGCGTTTTTTGTGGCGCCAGCGAAGGCGTCAATCCCGCTTATGCCGAGCAGGCTCGTCAACTGGGGCAACTGCTGGCCGCACAGGGGCGCCGTTTAATCTACGGCGGCGGCAAAAAAGGATTGATGGGGATCGTGGCGGACGCGGTGTTGGCCGCAGGCGGTGAAGCGGTCGGCATTATCCCCGAGCGCCTGGTTGAAGCGGAAACGGCGCATCGTGGCCTGACTGAATTGGAAGTGGTGCCAGACATGCATACGCGCAAAGCCCGTATGGCGGCGCTGGCGGACAGTTTTATCGCCCTGCCCGGCGGCATCGGCACGCTGGAAGAGCTGTTTGAAATCTGGACCTGGGGGCAAATCGGCTATCACAACAAGCCGGTCGGCCTGCTGAACGTCAACGGATTCTACCGCCCGCTGAGCCAGTTCCTCAAGCACGTCGCCGATCAGGGCTTTATGCGTCACGACTATCTCGGCACCCTGCACATCAGCGAATCGGCACAGACGCTGCTGCAACAGTTTGACGACTATCAACCTAAAAATTACGACCGCTGGGCGAAATAAACCCGCTGCGCAGTCAGCGGTCCCGCCGCTGTCTGCGTTACATTTCCCGCCAAACTCTGCTACTATCACAGCACATTTTTCTCGTGAAAACGGCACCGCTCATGAAGTTTGTCTCTTTTAATATCAATGGACTGCGCGCGCGTCCGCATCAGCTGGCGGCAATTATCGAACAGCACCAGCCCGACGTGATCGGTCTGCAGGAAACCAAAGTTCACGATGACATGTTCCCATTGGAAGAAGTCAGCCAGCACGGCTATCACGTGTTCTATCACGGGCAAAAAGGCCATTACGGCGTGGCGCTGCTGACCAAAGCGGAGCCCCTGGCCGTACGCCGCGGTTTCCCAACCGATGAAGAAGACGCGCAGCGTCGCATCATCATGGCCGATCTGGCTACGCCGCAGGGCACGCTGACGGTGATCAACGGCTACTTCCCGCAAGGTGAAAGCCGCGACCATCCGATCAAATTCCCGGCTAAAACACGCTTTTATCAGGATCTGCAAAACTACCTGGAGCAGCAGCTGTCGGCGGAATCCCCGGTGCTGATCATGGGCGACATGAATATCAGCCCCAGCGATTACGATATCGGCATCGGCGAAGACAACCGCAAACGCTGGCTGCGCACCGGTAAATGCTCCTTCCTGCCGGAAGAGCGCGAATGGATGGATCGCCTGCTGAACTGGGGCCTGGTCGATACCTACCGCCACGCCAACCCGGGGCGCAACGACGAGTTCTCATGGTTCGACTACCGCTCCAAAGGGTTCGATGACAACCGCGGCCTGCGTATCGATCTGATGCTGGCCAGCACCCCGCTGGCTTCGCGCTGCATCGCCACCGGCATCGATTACCAAACCCGCAGCATGGAGAAACCTTCCGACCATGCGCCGGTCTGGGCGGAATTTACGCTGTAACCCCATCACCCCGGCGCTCGCCGGGGTTTTACTCTGTGAAGCCAATGAAAATTATCGACGTGGTAGCCGCCATTCTGGAACAAAATGGCCGCATTTTGCTGGCCCAGCGCGGCGCAGGCAGCGATCAGGCCGGTCTGTGGGAGTTTCCCGGCGGCAAGGTTGAAGCCGGCGAAAGCCAGCCAGAGGCGCTGGCGCGCGAGCTGGATGAAGAATTGGGGATTTGCGCCCGTATCGGCAACTATGTGGGCAGCAATCAGTGGCAGCAAGGCGAACGCCTCATCCGGCTGCACGCCTGGCAAGTCGCGGAGTTCTCCGGTGAACTGCAACAGCGCTGCCACTCGGCGCTGGTCTGGGTCACGCCGCAACAGGCGCAGGAATACGCTCTGGCACCCGCTGACGTTCCACTGCTGGCGGA
This sequence comes from Serratia sp. BNK-33-b, assembly GCF_048684565.1. Lineage (NCBI taxonomy): Bacteria > Pseudomonadati > Pseudomonadota > Gammaproteobacteria > Enterobacterales > Yersiniaceae > Serratia > Serratia sp. BNK-33-b. Next base: position 2,063,774 of record NZ_JBLQTZ010000001.1, on the reverse strand, counting down.
GTATATCGCCGCGCAAGGCGATTCACGCTGAACGCGGCGATAGGTTACATCGTCACTTCTTCAATCGCACCCAAATCAAGGGGTTGGTGCCGATGGTGTTAGGCTCACGCACGCACTGTAGCACTTCCCCTTCCACTTTAAGCACCGCACCTTCGGAATAGTTCTGATTCTGGTAGACGCAACAGCGGTTGCAGGGCTGCGCCGGCGGCGGGTTGACGCCGCCTTTTGCCGCGCCCCAGATCTCCGGCGAAACCGGTAGCACCACGTCCACATCGCCGCGATTGGCGGCGGCCAGGCCGGAAAACATCAGGGCCGCGGCAGCCAATACACCAGTGAGTCCACGCTTCATTCACTCTTCTCCTGCGCCTTGCCGGCGCTTTTCCTGCGTTTTTTGCCGCCGCTGGAGGGCGGCGGCGGCAATCCACGAAACGCCATGCTCGCCCGGCTCTGCTTGGCCTGATAAATCAGCTCTTGCAGCGTGCCGACCAACGGCTGCATAAAGTCCTGATAGCGGCAGGATTTCTCGCTGATTTGCGTCAGCGTGGCTTCCCAGTTGGCCGTCATATCAGGGCGTGCAGCAAGATCCGGCAGCGAGTGAATCAATGCGCGCCCGGTTTCGCTGGAGTGAATATAGCGTCCCTTCTTGTACAGAAACGCCCGCTTGAACAGCAATTCGATGATCCCCGCTCGCGTCGCTTCCGTACCTAAACCATCGGTCGCCCGCAGGATTTTCTTTAGCGCTTTATCTTGTACGAACCGCGCGATGCCGGTCATGGCCGACAACAGGCTGGCGTCAGTAAACGGCCGCGGCGGCTGCGTCTGGCGCTCCACCACTTCACCGCGCTCGCACAACAACTCATCATCTTTAGCCACCACCGGCAGCGGGGCACCTTCGTTTTCCTCGTCGCGCTCCTTACTGCCCAGCAGCGTACGCCAGCCGGCTTCCGCCAGGAATCGCGCCTTGGCGATAAATTTGCCGCCGGCGATATCCAGCTCGATCACGCATTTGCGGAATACCGCATCCGGACAGAACTGCATCAGATACTGGCGCGCCACCAGCCCATACACGTTCCGTTCATCCTGCGTCAGATTAATCTTGCCGGTGCGGGCGGTGGGAATGATGGCGTGGTGCGCATCGACCTTTTTATCGTCCCAGCAACGGTTGCGGCGATCGCTGTCGATCACCGGCTGCGGATACAGCTCAGGCTGGTGCACGCTGATGGCGTTCAGCACCGCGTGGCGGCCGGCGAAATGCTCTTCCGGCAGGTAGCGACAGTCGGAACGCGGATAGGTAATCAACTTGTGGGTTTCGTACAGCCGCTGGCAAACGTCCAGCACCTGTTGCGCGCTGAGGTTATAACGCCGGGCCGCTTCGATTTGCAGCGTGGAGAGCGAAAACGGCAGCGGCGCAGTATCGGATTCCCGTTTATCGTTATAAGACGTGACCAGTGCCGGCTGGCCTTCGATGCGCTTGACCACATGCTCCGCCAACGGCCGGTGCAGCAAACGCCCCTCTTCGTCCTGATAAGGCTCACAGGACTCACTGGGCTGCCACAGCGCCACGAAGCGTTCTTCTTTCGGCGTGACGATGTGCGCCTTGACCTCAAAGAAGTCTTTTGGCACAAAGTTTTCGATCTCTTCATCACGCCGTACCACCAATCCGAGCACCGGCGTCTGCACCCTGCCTACCGACAGCACGCCGTCGTATCCGGCGTTGCGGCCCAGCAGCGTGTAGGCACGGGTCATATTGATGCCGTACAGCCAGTCGGCGCGCGAACGCGCCAGCGCAGACACGCACAACGGAATGAAATCACGGTTGTCGCGCAGGCGTTCAACCGCGCGCTCCACCGCCTGCGGGTTGAGATCGTTGATCAGACAGCGGCGCACCTTCTGGCGCTTTTCCGCCGTCAAATCCAGGTAGTCCAGCACCTCATCCACCAGCAGTTGCCCTTCGCGATCCGGGTCGCCGGCGTGAACCACTTCATCGGCTTCAAGCAGCAACTTTTTGATGGCGTTGAGCTGTTTGCTGACCGACGGCCGCGGCTGCAACCGCCATTTTTCGGGGATGATCGGCAGATCCGCCAACGACCAGCGCGCATAGCGGCTGTCATAAGCGTCAGGCTGAGCCTGTTCCAACAGGTGGCCGACGCACCAGGTCACCACGTCGTTGTTGCCGCAGGCGATATACCCGTCGCCGCGGCGATGCGGCTTGGGCAAGACGTCGGCAATGGCGCGCGCCAAACTCGGTTTCTCGGCTATGAACAGTCGCATTAATCACCGTTTTTCTGGCTGAACGTCATCAAGAATTCTCTTACTTCTGCATAGTTCCCGCGGAAGACAATCCGCTGGGCTTTCTTTTCCAACTGATAGCAATACATCGGATCGTAGTACTGCTGCAACAGGGGCGCCAACCACTCACGGTGCGCCTCGCCCTGGCCGCTGAGCCGCTGAGCCCGCAGCGCCGCTTCCAGCCGCTGCGTCAGTTGCTGGAAGCGTTCCAGCCCCAGGCGGCGGCGTATGGCGAACAGGCCGTGGTGCAGATAGTCGTCGTACTGTCGCCAGCCCTCTTCCATGCCATAGGCCTGTTCGAACTGTTCGCGCATCCCGTCGATATATTCGGCCTGCAGGCGCGCCAGACGAATATCGAACGGATCGTCGATCACCGCCACCGGCGCCTGCTGCATGCCGTTGAACAACGGCAACGGCAGATTGTTGCTGCCGATGATCCGCCCTTCGTCTTCCAGCACCCAACGGCGGCTGCCACCATGCTGTTTTTTCAGCAATAACACAGCCAGACGATTCTCAAAATCGATCTGTGAGCTTTGCCCCGCCAGCGTTCGGCCAAAAGATGAACCACGATGGCGCGCCGCGCCTTCCAGATCGACGCCGTCGGCCAGTTCGTTGACCAGCAACGTCTTGCCGCTGCCGGTATTGCCGCCCACCAGGGTCATCGGCAATGCCGCGCTTTGCGCCAACACGCCGAGCAGATAATTGCGCAGCGCCTTATAACCGCCAGTGATACGCGGGTACTCGACGCCGGCCTCATGCAGCCATTGCTGCACCAGCTGCGAGCGCAACCCGCCGCGGAAGCAGTAAATATAGCCTTCGGGTCGCTGCGCACAGGCCGCCAGCCAGGCGGCGGTGCGCTGTTCGCGCAGTTTGCCGTTCACCAGGCTGTGGCCGAGCGCGATCGCCGCTTGCTGACCATGCTGCTTATAGCAGGTGCCCACCGCCTGCCGCTCGCTGTCGACCATCAGCGGTAGGTTCACCGCCTGAGCGAAGGCGCCTTGCTGAAACTCGATCGGCGCGCGCACGTCAATCAGCGGCACGTCCTGCAGAAAAATGCGTTGATAATCGGCGCTGTCCGGCCTGCCTTGCATCTTGGACACTACACAACCTCGATCAGCGGTTTACCTGCCTGTGCGGCATGCAGCTCACCGATAGGATTGAGCGTGATGCCGTGCTGCTCGGCAATCGCCAGCACCTGCGCCTGCGCCTGCGGCAATACCGCCAACAGCAAACCGCCGGAGGTTTGCGGATCGCACAGCAGTTGGCGCTGCAAATCGCTCATCTCGCCCACCAGATGGCCATAGCTGTCGAAGTTGCGCCCGGTGCCGCCCGGCACGCAGCCCTCGGCGATATACGCCTCGACGTGCGGCAGCTTCGGCACCCGATCGAACCAGACCGTCGCCTGCAGACCGGAACCCTGGCATACCTCGCTCAAGTGACCCAGCAAGCCGAAGCCGGTGATATCGGTCATCGCCGTGACGCCCGCCACCTCGGCAAAGTCGGCGCCCGGCTTGTTAAGGCGGCACATCACGTCCGTCGCCAGCCCTTGATGCTCAGGGCGCAGCTTGCTTTGCTTCTCGGCTGTCGTCAGCACGCCAATACCCAGCGGCTTGGTCAGATAGAGTTGCGCGCCGGCCTGTGCGGCGCTGTTTTTTTTCACTCGCTCGGTATTGACCACGCCGGTGACCGCCAGGCCGAAGATAGGTTCCGGCGCGTCGATGGAATGGCCGCCGGCCAGCGCGATCCCTGCCTGTTGGCAGGCGAAACGCCCGCCGTCGATCACCTGCTGCGCCACCTCAGGCGGCAGTTTGGCGATTGGCCAGCCGAGAATGGCGATCGCCATGATCGGTTTACCGCCCATGGCGTAGACGTCGCTGATGGCGTTAGCGGCGGCGATGCGGCCGAAATCGAACGGATCGTCGACGATCGGCATGAAGAAGTCGGTAGTGCTGATGATGCCGACGCCGTTGCCGATGTCATACACCGCCGCGTCGTCGCGGGTTTCATTGCCGACCAACAGACGCGGATCGACAAATTTTTCCCGCTCGCTGTGCAAGATGGTTTCGAGAACTTTCGGTGAGATTTTGCAGCCGCAGCCAGCGCCATGGCTGTACTGGGTTAAACGGATCGCTGGCGATGTCATAGTCCACTCCCTTCGGTAACGGCACTCAAGATAACATAGGGTAGCGCTTGCCGAGGGGATTGATAAGAGCGCGCCGCGGATAAGCGAGCGGCCTGCTCAGAAACCATGCAATTTTGCGGGGTTTGGCGCATTTTCGCCGCGCCCCGTTGGAAAAACTTAGAAATAGCTGACGAAAGGCGTGCTGTCTGGCGGCGTCACTTTGGTGGCGGCCTTCAACTGCGGCGTGCCCAGGTAGAGGAAACCGACGATCTCATCCTGCTCGCGGCAGCCGAAGGCTTCGCGCACCAGCGCATGCTCGGTCCAGGCGCCGGTGCGCCAGATGCCGTTAAAACCCTGCGCCAACGCCGCCATCTGCATCGCCTGCACGGCGCAACCGGCGGAAACCACCTGCTCCCAGCGCGGCACCTTGGTTTCTTCAGTGCAATGCGCGATGACGGTGATGATCAGCGGCGCGCGGAACGGCGCCTTGGTGGCTTTTTCAATCGCCGCTTCGTCCAGTTGATCCTGCTTCGCCGCCGCCTGCAGCAGCTGGCTGAAACGCTCCAGGCCCTGATTTTCGATCATCACGAAACGCCATGGCTGCAGCGCGCCGTGATCGGGCGCACGCAGTCCCGCGTTGATGATATTTTGGCGCACTTCCCCCGCCGGCGCCGGTTCCGCCAGGCGCGAAGCCGAGCGGCGATTCAATAAAAGATCCAGAGCATCCATCGTAAACTCCTGATAACAATTTTCATTCCGGCCACGTTAACATAGCTAAACGACGAGTTACAGCCTCGGCGATAGCGTCTGTGTGCCACGATTTAAAGCTGACATTTACCCGGCCGCTCATTAGGATAGCGGAACATTCTCGACTCTTGTTGGAGAGCACATGCGCACATTGTGGCAAATTATTGCCGGCATTTTCCGGTGGACATGGCGTCTGCTGAATTTTATCAGGGAACTGATCCTTAACCTGTTCCTGGTCCTGCTGATCCTGGTTGGGGTTGGCATCTATCTGTCCTTCCAAAGTTCCTCCACCTCGACGGCCCCGGCGCGCGGCGCGCTGCTGGTCGATTTAAGCGGCGTGGTGGTCGATCAGCCTTCGGTAAACAACCGGGTGCGGCAATGGGGCCGTGAACTGTTGGGCGCCTCCAGCAGCCGCCTGCAGGAGAACTCGCTGTTCGACGTAGTCGACAGCATCCGCAAGGCCAAAGACGACAAAAACATTACCGGCATGGTGTTGCAGCTAAATGATTTCGTCGGCGCCGATCAGCCGTCGCTGCGCTATATCGGCAAAGCGCTGCGCGAGTTCCGCGACAGCGGCAAACCGATCTTCGCCATCGGTGACAGCTACAACCAAACGCAATACTACCTGGCCAGCTACGCCAACAAGGTCTTCCTGTCACCGCAGGGCGCGGTCGATCTGCACGGTTTCGCCACCAACAACCTGTACTACAAGTCGTTGCTGGACATGCTCAAGGTCACCACCAATATCTTCCGCGTCGGCACCTATAAATCGGCGGTCGAACCGCTGATCCGCGACGATATGTCCCCGGCGGCGCGCGAAGCGGACAGCCGTTGGATCGGCGGCCTGTGGCAGAACTACCTGGAGACCGTGGCCGCCAACCGCCAACTGACGCCGCAGCAGCTGTTCCCGGGCGCCGCCGGCGTGCTGAGCGGCCTGCAGGCGGCCGGTGGCGACACCGCCCGCTATGCGCTGGACAATAAGCTGGTGGATGAACTGGCGTCGCGCACCGCGATCGAAAATCAGCTGGTCAAGACCTTCGGCTGGGACAAACAGGTGAACGATTTCAACGCCATCAGCATCTATGACTATCAGCCGAAGCCGGACGCCAACCAGGGCGGCAAGATCGCCGTGGTGTTCGCCAACGGCGCCATCATGGACGGCCCGCAGACGCCGGGCAACGTCGGGGGTGACACCACCGCCGCCGAGCTGCGCCAGGCGCGTCTGGATCCGGCCGTCAAGGCCGTGGTGTTCCGCGTCAACAGCCCAGGCGGCAGCGTCAGCGCGTCCGAAGTGATCCGCTCCGAGCTGGCCGCCGTGCGCGCCGCCGGCAAACCGGTGGTGGTGTCGATGGGCGGCATGGCCGCGTCGGGCGGCTACTGGGTCTCGACGCCGGCCGACTATATCATCGCCAGCCCGAGCACCCTGACCGGTTCGATCGGCATTTTCGGCATCATCAATACCTACGAGAAAACCCTGGATACGCTGGGTGTGCACACCGACGGCGTGGCGACCTCGCCGCTGGCCGATATCGCGGTCACCAAGGCGCTGCCGCAGGAGTTCTCGCAGATGATGCAGCTGAACATCGAAAACGGGTATAAGAACTTCCTCGATCTGGTCGCCAAATCACGCAAGATGACCCCGCAGCAGGTCGATCAAATCGCCCAGGGCCACGTGTGGCTCGGCAGCGACGCCAAGGCCAACGGCCTGGTCGATCAGTTGGGCGATTTCGACGACGCGGTGAAGAAAGCCGCCGAGCTGGCAAAGCTGCAGCAGTGGCAGCTCGACTGGTTCGTCGATACCCCAAGCCTGAGCGATATGGTGCTCAGCCAGTTTGGCGTTTCCATTCACGCCATGCTGCCGGCCGCGATTCAGGCCATGCTGCCCGCCCCGCTGGCCTCGGTCGCCAACGCGGTGAAAGAACAACCGGGCTTGTTCAATAACCTGAACGATCCGCAAAACCGTTATGCGATCTGTCTCACCTGCGGAGAAGTCCGCTAACAAATAATTCTGCAGCCCGGCCACCGCCGGGCTTTTTTTCTGCCGCCATGTCCCTATAATTCAGTCCATCTTATCTTTGTTAAAATCATAACCATGCAAAAGAAATCCATTTACGTCGCCTACACCGGCGGCACCATCGGCATGCAGCGTTCCGATCACGGCTACATCCCGGTTTCCGGCCACCTGCAGCGCCAGCTGGCCCTGATGCCCGAATTCCATCGGCCGGAGATGCCGGATTTCACCATTCATGAATACGCGCCATTGATTGACTCTTCAGACATGACGCCGGAAGACTGGCAGCACATCGCCGACGACATCAAGCAGAACTACGATCGCTACGACGGCTTCGTGATCCTGCACGGCACCGACACCATGGCGTTCACCGCCTCTGCGCTTTCCTTCATGCTGGAAAACCTGGCCAAACCGGTGATCGTCACCGGCTCGCAGATCCCGCTGGCGGAGCTGCGCTCCGATGGCCAAACCAACCTGCTCAACGCGCTGTATCTGGCGGCCAACCATCCGGTGAACGAAGTCAGCCTGTTCTTCAACAACAAGCTGTTCCGCGGCAACCGCACCACCAAAGCGCACGCCGACGGCTTCGACGCCTTCGCCTCCCCGAATTTGCCGCCGCTGCTGGAAGCCGGCATCCACATTCGCCGCCAGCAAGGCATCGACAGCCCGGCTTGCAACGGCGCGTTGCAGGTGCATGACATCACGCCGCAGCCGATCGGCGTGGTCACCATCTATCCGGGCATTTCCGGCGCGGTGGTGCGCAATTTCCTGCTGCAGCCGGTCAAGGCGCTGATCCTGCGCTCCTACGGCGTCGGCAACGCGCCGCAAAAGGCCGAACTGATCGACGAGTTGCGTGCGGCCTCTGAACGCGGCATCGTGGTGGTCAACCTGACGCAGTGCATCTCCGGGCGCGTCAATATGGAAGGCTACGCCACCGGCAACGCGCTGGCGCACGCCGGGGTGATCAGCGGTTTCGACATGACGGTGGAAGCCGCCCTGACCAAGCTGCACTATCTGTTGAGCCAGCCGCTGACGCCGGAACAAATCCGCGCCCTGATGCAGCAAGATCTGCGCGGCGAGCTGAGCATCAACAGTTAACCTACTGAACTCTGGAGCGGCGATGAAAACGGCCCTGTTGTTGATCGATCTGCAAAACGACTTCTGCCCCGGCGGCGCGCTGGCGGTCACGGAGGGCGACGCCGTCATCCCGGTCGCCAATCAGGCGATCGCCGCCTGCCTGGCGCGGGGCGAGCCGGTGGTGGCCAGCCAGGACTGGCATCCCGCCAATCACCGCAGCTTTGCGGTGAACTCCGATGCGCAGGTCGGCACCCTCGGTGAGCTGGAAGGCCTGCCGCAGGTGTGGTGGCCGGTGCACTGCGTGCAAGGGAGCCACGGCGCCGATTTTCATCCCCAGTTACAGCGGCAACACATCAATGCCGTCTTTCGCAAAGGGCAAGATACGAACATCGACAGCTACAGCGCGTTCTTCGATAACGGCCACCGTGCGCAAACCGAACTCCACGGCTGGCTGCAATCGCAGGGCGTCCAGCGGCTGGCGATCATGGGCCTGGCGACCGACTACTGCGTGAAGTTCAGCGTGCTGGATGCACTGGCTGCCGGCTACCCGACGCAGGTGATCGTCGACGGCTGCCGCGGCGTGAATCTGCAACCGGACGACAGTGAGCGAGCGCTGCAGGACATGGCGCGCGCCGGCGCGCAGCTAGTTACCCTGTCACAGTTTCTCGCCAACTAAATCCGCTCGGGCGCCACCGGCGCCCTCTCTGCGCGGCGGCGAAATTATCGACGCTGCTCACAATACCGCCTTTCTTCTTCCCCAACGGCTTGTGACCGGCAGGCGCTTTTGCTGTTATGACTGCGACGCTTTTGGCGTCAATCGGTTATACGCATCCGGGGCCCGCTGAGCCCGGCTTTATTGTGCCCGCCCCTGGCGGTACGGTCGGCCTTGCCGACCACAAGGAGACTGACATGAAAATAACCCGAAAACTGCTGCCTTTGCTGGCGGCGGTGCAATTGGCTATGGCCGGCGCAAGCACGGCCCAGGCGGCCTATCTCTCCGTCGGCTACTTCAACGGCGGCGGCGACATCACAGCCGGCCCCGGTGGCGACATCGACAAGCTGGACGTGACGCAAATCACCCACCTCAACTATTCGTTCGGCCTGATTTACAACGACGAGAAAGACGAAACCAATGCGGCGCTGAAAGACCCCGCTCGCCGCCACCAGATCTACCTGTCGCCGAAAGTCACGGCCGATTTGCAACGGCTGCCGGTGCTGCGCAAACAGAACCCCGAGCTGAAAGTGCTGTTGTCGGTCGGCGGCTGGGGTGCACGCGGTTTCTCCGGCGCCGCCGCCACCGCGGAAAACCGCGCGATATTCATTCGCTCCGCGCTGCAGGCGATCGCACAGTACCGGCTGGATGGGATCGATCTGGACTGGGAATACCCGGTAAACGGCGCCTGGGGTTTGGTGGAAAGCCAACCGGCAGACCGCGACAACTTCACCCTGCTGCTGAGAGAGCTTCATCAGGCGCTGGGTAAAGGCAAGCTGTTAACCATCGCCGTCGGGGCCAACGTCAAAAGCCCGCAGGAATGGGTCGATGTGAAAAGTATTGCCCCTTACCTCAACTACATCAATCTGATGACCTACGATATGGCTTACGGCACGCAGTACTTCAATGCCAACCTGTACGATTCAACGCGTTGGCCAACCGTGGCGGCCGCCGACCGCTACAGCGCCGATTCCGTGGTAAAACATTATCTTGCCGCCGGATTAAAACCGGCGCAGATGAACCTGGGTATCGGTTTCTACGGCCGGGTGCCGAAACGAGCGACCGAGCCGGGCATCGACTGGGACAAGCCGGACGCCGCCAAACATCCGGTGACGCAGCCTTATTTCAGTGCGCGAGAAACCGCTCTGTTCAACGCACTGGGGCTGGATCTCAGCAAAGACACTTATTTTAAATACCACGATATCGTCAACAAATTGCTCAACGATCCGCAGCGGCGTTTCCGCGAGCACTGGGATGACGATGCCAAAGTGCCATACCTGACGCTGCAATCCGCCGAAGGCAAACCGCTGTTCGCTATCTCCTACGAGAACCCGCGTTCGGTGGCCATCAAGGCCGAGTACATCAAAAGCCAGGGATTGGGCGGTGCGATGTTCTGGGAATACGGCGCGGACGATAACAACCGGCTGGCGCAGCAGTTGGCGGAATCGCTGAACATAAAGGGCGAGAAACGGTAAATCGACGGGGCGATGGCGACATCGCCCCGCTTTAGGGGAGGAGCTTTACTGCGGTTTGAGTTTGACCAGCGGCTCGGCAACGAACTGCTGTTTCAGCTCTTGCTTGCTCTTCATCACGATCTGCCCGTCGGTGCCAATGCTCATGTGCTGCGGATCGACGTTGTTCATCGACTGCCACAGCATCACCGCCTGCAGGCTGTTTTCTTTCTGCTCCGGCGTCAGCGCCACGCCGTCCGGCCATTTGCCCAGCTCAACCGCCTGTACCAGGCGCTGGTATATCTCGGGCGTCATCGCCGCAATCAGTTCTTTCACGTCCATCAGAGCCTTTCTCGCTTACGGATGAATAATTAGCTGAATCGATTTTGTTGGTTAAATTACCACTTAACCGGCCGTTTGGTCGCCATTTTCGCCATCGGTGAAACTCAGCGAGGCGGAGTTGACGCAGTAGCGGTCGCCAGTCGGCTGCGGGCCATCGGGGAAAACGTGCCCCAGGTGCGCGTCGCAGTGGCCGCAGCGGATTTCAACACGATGCATATTATGTGAATTATCATCAAGATAACGGATTGCATCGGCGGAAACCGGCTCATAAAAGCTCGGCCAGCCGCAGCCTGAATCGTATTTGGTTTCGGAATAGAACAGCGGCTGGTTACAGCACAGGCAATGGTACACGCCCTCGCGCTTGTTGTGCAGCAATTTGCCGCTGAACGGCGCTTCGGTGCCACGCTGTTGCGTCACATAACGTTGGATTTCATTCAGTTCCGTGACCGGATGACCGGGGGTTGTCTCTTTAGCCATTTGTGCTTATCTCTGAATGTGGATAATGTCAACGAAAACAATGATTAATAATAACAAAAAATTAACACCGCTGCAGGGGTTTTTGGCCTAAACTGTAGCCCATAAAGGCCACGTCACGATGATATGTGATAACGATCACACATCTTGCGTATGCTGACTTTATACTTGGCGGCTTGTCCCCATATAACGGATGAGGCCGAGCGCAAATGGACTGTGCAATAAGCGTGCAAAACCACCCCTCCGGTTTGACTTGCCGCAAGTATTGACACGATTCCGCTTGACGCTGGGTAAGGTTTTTGTAATTTTACAACCAACCTTTTATTCACTAACAAATAGCTGGTGGAATATATGACTATCAAAGTAGGTATCAACGGTTTTGGCCGTATCGGTCGCATTGTTTTCCGTGCTGCTCAAGAGCGTTCTGACATCGAGATCGTTGCAATCAACGACCTGTTGGACGCAGAGTACATGGCTTACATGCTGAAGTATGACTCTACTCACGGCCGTTTCAACGGTACGGTAGAAGTTAAAGACGGCCACCTGGTTGTTAACGGCAAAACCATCCGTGTTACCGCAGAGAAAGACCCGGCTAACCTGAAGTGGAACGAAGTGGGCGTTGATGTGGTTGCTGAAGCGACCGGTATCTTCCTGACCGACGAAACCGCACGTAAACACATCACCGCCGGCGCTAAAAAAGTGGTTCTGACTGGCCCATCCAAAGATGCGACCCCAATGTTCGTTCGCGGCGCCAACTTTGACAAATATGCCGGCCAGGACATCGTGTCCAACGCCTCTTGCACCACCAACTGCCTGGCGCCACTGGCTAAAGTCATCAACGACAACTTCGGTATCGTTGAAGGCCTGATGACCACCGTTCACGCCACCACCGCGACTCAGAAAACCGTTGATGGCCCGTCTCACAAAGACTGGCGCGGCGGCCGCGGCGCATCCCAGAACATCATCCCTTCTTCTACCGGCGCAGCGAAAGCGGTTGGCGTGGTTCTGCCAGAGCTGAAAGGCAAACTGACCGGCATGGCGTTCCGCGTACCGACGCCTAACGTGTCCGTTGTTGACCTGACCGTGCGTCTGGAAAAACCGGCTACCTACGAAGAAATCAAGAAAGCCATCAAAGACGCCGCTGAAGGCTCTATGAAAGGCGTTCTGGGCTATGTTGAAGACGACGTGGTTTCCACCGATTTCAACGGCGAAGTGCTGACTTCCGTGTTCGATGCCAAAGCCGGTATCGCACTGAACGACAACTTCGTGAAACTGGTTTCCTGGTACGACAACGAAACCGGCTATTCCAACAAGGTTCTGGATCTGATCGCTCACATCTCCAAGTAATGGCATGATGTTAAGCTGATAATGAGGGCGACATTTTTGTCGCCCTTTTTTTACCCGTCATCTTTCGAGTCACCGCGTTGTTGGCTGCACACGCTCACCCCAGCCACTTACTTCGGTAAGCTCCTGAGGGTTCCTGTGCTTGCCGCCTGGCCGTGACCCGAAAGCTATAGGTTTCTTTGTATCTCCGGCAAACAATAGGTCATGAAATGAACGAGAAAATTTTCACCCTGCCCGTTTCCGAACAGATTTCTCCTTATATCAGCCAGCGGCAACTCGATGAGTTGGGCGTGGTTGTGGTGTCGCACCCGAAAGTGCGCGCTGCGGTCGCGCTGCAAGGCGCGCATTTGCTGGCCTGGCAACCTAGCGGGGAGCAGCCGGTGATTTGGCTCAGCAACAATACGCCTTTCGCCAAAGGCAAGGCCATCCGCGGCGGCGTGCCGATCTGCTGGCCGTGGTTCGGCCCGGTGGCGCAACCCTCCCACGGCTTTGCCCGCAACCAGCCCTGGAGTCTGACGGCGCACGATGAAGATGACAACGGCGTCATCCTGACCTTCACGCTGAAAGACAATGAGCAGACCCGCAAACTGTGGCCGCACGCCTTCACGCTGATTGCTCGCTTCAAGCTGGGTGAAGAGTGCGAAATCGAGCTGGAATCGCACGGCGATTATCAAGCCACGGCCGCGCTGCACAGTTACTTCCAGGTCGGCGACATCGATCGGGTCAGCGTGGCGGGTCTGGGCGAGCCTTATATCGACAAGGTGGCAGGCGGCGCAGAGGCGCACCAGACGGGCGAAGTGACCTTCGTCGGCCAAACCGACCGCGTCTATACCCGCCCGGAAGCTTTCAGCCAGATCCGCGATCCGGCGCTCGCTCGCACCATCGAGGTTCACCACCATCATATGAGCGACGTCATCGCCTGGAACCCCGGCGTGGAACTCTCCTGCAGCATGGGGGATATGCCGAACGACGGTTACAAGACCATGGTCTGCATCGAGACAGGGCGCGTCAGCAAACCGCTGGTCGCTGCCGGCGAGCAACCCGCCCGTTTGGGAGTCACCTTCCGCAGCCGTAAGAAGGCCTGAGGAACCGTGCGCGGAAGCGCACCACTGATGTGCAAAAGGGGCGCCATCGCCCCTTTTTGATGCACGCCATGCACGATAACCGTGCAATGCGTGATTAGAAGGTGTAGCTCACACCCGTCATCAACAAACCGGTGTAAGATTTATCCACCATCGGGCTGTCTTTTACTTCATCCGACAACTTCACATAGCGGCCGACGAAGAAGGCGTTCCAGCTTTTGTTGATCTGATAATTGGCGCTCAATTCGAGATACGGGGCCCAGCTATCGCCAGGAGTGTAGCTGTCCAGGCCGCTGCGGCGTGATTCATTGGCGCTGACGCCGTAGTAATATTTGTTCTGGTTCTTGCTGTTCCACATCACGCCCACGCCCGGGACCAGCGTCAGCGCGTCCAGATCAAACTTGTACAGATAAGCGACATCGCCCACCAGCCCGTTGCTGTTGTTCAGCGTGTCGCCGGTGAAAGTGGTACGAAGGGTGCCCCATTCCGCGTTGTGCGAATAGGCCAGGCCGGCCATCAGCGTGCCGCGACGCTTGTCGAGGCGCTTCATGCGATCGTCGTCGCTGTCGCCCGGACGGTAGCCCCATGGCGTGTAGTAACCCATGATGCTCAGCTGGTTTTCTTGATCTTTCCACAGGTAGTAACCGGCGGTCAGAGTACGGAAGTAGAAGTCGTCACCTTCATAGTCGATGACGGGCACCGGATAAACGCGGTCCTGATAACCGCGATACGCGTCCGGACTAACCAGCGCGGCAGCACCGAGTGACCAGGTCCCTGCCTGAGCACTTTGCGCACAAACCATTGCGGAAGCGATAATTGCTAGCGTTTTGAGTTTTGAAATCTTCACTGGTTCTTTTTCCATAAATTACAGGGTTAATAGCCGCGATAGTTTATGTGAAAATTTAGTTGCGTGCCTAATCTTTACAAAGGAAAACGACCAAGATCGAATAACTTATAGCGGAATTATGAATTAATCATGGCGGAACGATGACGTTTTATCCCGCAGGCCGCGCCAGACAAGGCATTTGGCTTCCACGGTAATAACTGAGTCATTGATATGACTTAAAAAAAGCTTTTTCTGCGGCAGGAAATTTTCCGGCAAGCAAACTAAGCTTAAATCAGAAGGTGAATTTATCCTGGGCCCAGTGGCATACAGCGCAACTCGCGATAATAAGCGCACCAAGTTGGCATACGGGTTGCTGTACTCAGGCGTATTCTCATCTTTCGGGAGCCAGAACACTATCACACGCTCTCTTTAACCTGTGCTAATAACGAAAGGACGGGCATCATGAACATATTTGACCACTATCGCCAGCGCTACGAAGCTGCCAAGGACGAAGAGTTCACACTGCAGGAATTTCTTACCATTTGCCGGCAAGATCGCAGTGCCTATGCCAACGCGGCCGAACGTCTGCTGATGGCTATCGGTGAACCTGTGATGGTCGACACTGCGCTAGAATCACGCCTGTCGCGCCTGTTCTCCAACCGCGTGATCGCACGCTATCCGGCCTTCGAAGAATTCTACGGCATGGAAGAGGCCATCGAACAGATCGTCTCTTACCTGAAACACGCCGCGCAGGGCCTGGAAGAGAAGAAACAGATCCTTTACCTGCTGGGCCCGGTGGGCGGCGGCAAGTCCTCACTGGCAGAACGCCTTAAAGCGTTGATGCAGCGCGTGCCCATCTACACACTCAGCGCCAACGGCGAACGCAGCCCGGTCAACGACCATCCGCTGTGCCTGTTTAATCCGCAGGAAGATGCCACGATCCTGGAAAAAGAGTTCAACATCCCAAGTCGCTATCTCGGCACCATCATGTCGCCGTGGGCGGCGAAGCGCCTGCATGAGTTCGGCGGCGACATCACCAAGTTTAAAGTCGTGAAAGTGCGCCCTTCCATTCTGGAACAGATCGCCATCGCCAAAACCGAGCCGGGCGATGAGAACAACCAGGACATCTCCGCGCTGGTCGGTAAAGTGGACATCCGTAAACTGGAGAACCACGCGCAGAACGACCCGGACGCCTACGGCTATTCCGGCGCCCTGTGCCGCGCCAACCAGGGGATTATGGAATTCGTCGAGATGTTCAAAGCGCCGATCAAGGTGCTGCATCCGCTGCTGACCGCAACCCAGGAAGGCAACTACAACGGCACCGAAGGCATCTCCGCCCTGCCGTTCAGCGGCATTATTCTGGCGCACTCCAACGAATCCGAGTGGGTGACCTTCCGCAACAACAAGAACAACGAAGCATTCCTCGACCGCGTGTACATCGTCAAGGTGCCTTACTGCCTGCGCGTGTCGGAAGAGATCAAGATTTACGACAAGCTGCTGGACCACAGCGAGCTGACTCACGCGCCCTGCGCGCCGGGCACCCTCGAAACGCTGGCGCGCTTTAGCGTGCTGTCGCGGCTGAAAGAGCCGGAAAACTCGAGCATTTACTCGAAAATGCGCGTGTATGACGGCGAAAGCCTCAAGGATACCGATCCGAAAGCCAAGTCCTATCAAGAGTACCGCGACTACGCCGGGGTTGACGAAGGCATGAACGGCCTCTCCACCCGTTTCGCCTTTAAAATCCTCTCGCGGGTATTCAACTTCGATCACGCCGAGGTGGCGGCCAACCCGGTACACCTGTTCTATGTGCTGGAGCAACAGATCGAGCGCGAACAGTTCCCGCAGGATTTGGCCGAGAAATACCTCGAACATCTGAAAGGCTATCTGATCCCGAAATACGCCGAGTTTATCGGCAAAGAGATCCAGACCGCCTATCTGGAATCCTACTCGGAATACGGACAGAACATTTTTGACCGTTACGTGACCTACGCGGACTTCTGGATCCAGGATCAGGAGTATCGCGACCCCGACACCGGTCAGCTGTTCGACCGCGAGTCTTTGAACGCCGAACTGGAGAAAATTGAAAAACCGGCCGGTATCAGCAACCCGAAAGATTTCCGTAACGAAATCGTGAACTTCGTGCTGCGCGCCCGCGCCAACAACAACGGCCGCAATCCGAACTGGACCAGCTACGAGAAGCTGCGCACCGTGATCGAGAAGAAAATGTTCTCCAATACCGAAGAGCTGTTGCCGGTGATTTCGTTTAACGCCAAAACGTCGACGGACGAGCAGAAAAAACACGACGACTTCGTCGACCGCATGATGGAGAAAGGCTATACCCGCAAGCAGGTGCGCCTGTTGTGTGAATGGTATCTGCGGGTCAGAAAATCCTCATAACGCCTCAGGTAAGCGGCATTATCAGGGCCATGTCCACAGTCATGGACGTTGCAGCGCAGCCCAAGGAGGGGCTAACACATTGCGCTGTCGCGACCGGGACATGAAGAGTTGGCAACGTCGTTTGGGGGAAGTATGGCCTATTTCATTGACCGGCGGCTGAACGGCAAAAACAAGAGCATGGTGAACCGCCAGCGCTTCTTGCGCCGTTACAAGTCGCAAATCAAACAGTCGATTGCCGAAGCCATCAACAAGCGTTCGGTCACCGACGTAGACAGCGGGGAGTCGGTTTCCATCCCCACTGACGATATCAACGAACCGATGTTTCATCAGGGGCGCGGCGGCACACGCCATCGCGTTCACCCTGGCAATGACCACTTCGTGCAGAACGATCGCGTTGAGCGGCCTCAGGGCGGCGCAGGCGGTGGCGGCGGCCAGGGCAACGCCAGCCAGGATGGTGAAGGCCAGGATGAATTCGTCTTCCAAATCTCCAAAGACGAGTACCTCGATCTTTTGTTCGAGGATCTCGCCCTGCCCAATCTGAAAAAGAATCAGTACAAGCAGTTGACCGAGTTCAAAACCCATCGTGCCGGCTATACCGCCAATGGCGTGCCGGCCAACATCAGCGTCGTGCGTTCGCTGCAGAACTCGCTGGCGCGACGTACCGCCATGACCGCCGGTAAAAGACGCGCGTTGCACGAGCTGGAAGATGCGCTGAACCAGTTGGAAAATACCGAGCCGGTGCAATTGCTGGAAGAGGAGCGGCTGCGCAAGGAAATTGCCGAACTGCGCAAGAAAATCGAAAGCGTGCCGTTTATCGATACCTTCGACCTGCGCTACAAAAACTATGAGCGCCGGCCGGAGCCCTCCAGCCAGGCGGTGATGTTCTGCCTGATGGACGTGTCCGGCTCGATGGACCAGGCGACCAAAGACATGGCCAAGCGTTTTTACATTCTGCTCTATTTGTTCCTGAGCCGAACCTACAAAAACGTCGAGGTGGTCTACATTCGCCATCACACCCAGGCGAAAGAGGTGGACGAACAGGAGTTCTTCTATTCGCAGGAAACCGGTGGCACCATCGTTTCCAGCGCGCTGAAGTTAATGAATGACGTAGTCGAAGAGCGTTATGACCCGGCGCAATGGAATATCTATGCCGCGCAAGCGTCGGACGGCGACAACTGGGCCGACGATTCACCGCTGTGTCATGAGCTGTTGGCGAAAAAGATCCTGCCGATGGTGCGTTATTACAGCTACATAGAAATCACTCGCCGCGCTCACCAAACGCTGTGGCGCGAATACGAGGATCTGCAGGCGAAATTCGACAACTTCGCCATGCAGCATATCCGCGAACCGGACGATATCTATCCGGTATTCCGCGAACTGTTCCGTAAGCAGACCGTGTGAATAACGCCGCGTGAATGTCACCACAGCCGGAAAGCGCCGTTTTCCGGCTGTTTCTTTTTCGCATTATATATTTGCAAAACCAATGTTTATTTTTTAAACAATGACAACAACAATAATAAGTCAGATTCCCCAGAACGGTCCTCTCTATTATTTGTTCTTCTGAGGTTATTCCTAAACATCCGCCTCTGCCCCCGCACGGCTTGATAGGAATATTCCCATTCAGTTATCGTTACCCCATCGCTTAAGTCTCTTCCTAAGCGAAATTTGCCTCATTTTATTTTTCTATGGCTTCTCAGCCCGCTGCGGCGGGCATTTACCTGTCAGCAGGTTAGACATCATGATCGACTACACCCTCTATGGCCTCAACAAGCACGATGTTGATGAATACCATAAGCAAATATGTTGCCTGCTCGGCAAAAACGTGCTGCTGGTGTTGACCGCCAACAAGCCGATAACCAAACAGAACCTGCTCGCCAGCCTTATCCAGGAGATAGAAAAGCAGCCCGATGATTATTTTCAGCGGCTGCATCGCGCGGCAATAGAAATGATCGGCGTTAACGGGCGCTAAGGCGATATGCGTAAGGCAGACCTCTACGCCATTATTGCCGCCGCCGTCGTGTTGATGATGCTGTTATAGCGACATCAGCGCCTATCCCTAATTAGCGCCTATTACGCCGGCGCTTTCGTCCGGCGTAATAGGCAGCGAAGGGATAATCTGCCGCAGGATGTCACCTTTTAGTCCGGAGAACCTTCCTGCCCCTGCTTTATTTCAAACCGGCCGCTTCGTCAATCAAACTCGCCACCTCATCGGCATGGGAAACCAGCGAGGCATGGCTGGCATTCAGCACCATCACTTTCTTAGCCTGCAGCCACTGCGCCATGCGCCGCTGATTCTCCGGCGCTATCATGCGATCGTCGCTGGAAAGTTGATACCATGACGGCTTATGTTTCCAGGCGGGTTCGCCGATGGTGTTGCCAAAGGTATCAGCCAGCGGAGCCTTCTGCGCCACCGCCATCACCAACGCCTCGTCGCCGGTCAGATCCTGGCAAAAGCTTTCGTGAAACTTGTCGGTTTTAATCCACAGATAACCGTCGCTGTCCGGGGCCAGATTCTCGACTGCCGCAGGAGGATGCGCTTGCGTAATACCGCCGGCACTTTCACCGGCATCCGGCGCAAATGCGGCGATGTAGACCAGGCCAACCACGTTAGGCTGGTTGCCCATTTCCGTGATCACGGCACCGCCGTAAGAGTGCCCGACCAACAATACCGGCCCCGCTTGCTGCGCGACCATCTTGCGCGTACGTTCCGCATCCTCAGCCAGCGACGTCAACGGCATTTCCACCGCATGAATCGCCGTATATCCCCTGCGCGACAACTCGATGATGACCTTACTCCAGTGCGCGGCGCCGCCCCAGAATCCGTGTACCAGCACGATAGTTGGTTTTGTGCTCATTGCCGACTCCTTCATCTCATAGGAAAACGCCGCAGGCAGATGAACGGCCCCTTAAGGGGCGGGTCTGGCTGCCTTCGACGCCACGCGGTCCCTATTTTATATAGTCAGACTCATGGCGTTCAGCAATAGCGACGACGAGTTAACGCCCCCGATTTTCCACCGCCGCCACGGCTTATCGAAGCGGCTTACGCCGCAAGGCCGGGAAAAAAAAGGATTAAAACTAGGATTTTTACCCATACCGATCTAAAATTTCGCGCAAAAACAAAGAGAAGTAAATTTGGTCCACCGGGAAAAGGAATGAAGTTGTGAAGGAAATGATCTCCATCGTTTTTATGGCATGCCTGCTGGCGCTGCTGTTTTCGTGGCTGTTCGTCTACGGTCTTAACATTCATTAACCCCGTAACGACAACCATCCCCCTCCCAGGCGGGCAAGCGGCGCATCGCGACTGATGCGCTAAAACCGGCACCTGAAGGGTTCACGTACCGTCAAAACCCGACGCCACCTCACCTTAGACTTGCTGTTCGCAAATACATCATTAGTTTTTATGAGTCATAACCCCACCGCGTTTCCCCCCTTCACCGACTCTTTTACTGCTCAGCGGAGTTCACCCCAGAAGGAAGACTTGCCTGACGCAAAATGTTACCGGTAACTATGCTGTTGATTTCTTTTGGCAATAAACGCAAAGCCGCTAATAACCCTACGTTCTTTATAGAAATAAATTATGCATACTTATGGATAAAGGTTTGAATAAAGGGCCTTTGGTCATTGATTATCCCCGGCCAAGCTCCTAGAATTCGCGCGTAAAAATACAACTGGGATCGGGTTTCATGTCGCCGCTGTGGGTTGCAACGCAATACTGTTATTTTATTGGTCTGTTAGTTTCTATGGTTTTCACCTACCTGGTTAGCCGGGACACCGTCAAAATTCGCTGCATCAGCGCACTGACCATCGGGTTAACCTGGCCGTTGAGCCTGCCGGTGGTGTTGCTGTTTTCGCTGTTCTAACGCCCCAATGTCGCGCGGTGGCTTTTAAACAGTCATGTTAATGAAAAGAGGCTGACCACCGGCGTCATGGTTTTTGGCGTGGGATAAAAAAGTGCCAGCGCAAGGCTGGCATGAAAATTGGAAGCAATGTGAGCAATGTCGTGCCGGATCGGGGGGCACAGAAGGAGACAACCCTTTTCCCCTCACCGGCGAATCAAATGATAATACGTCTCATTATTGAATGTAAAGTCATTTCCCTACGCAACTTTTCCCCTTTGGGAAACTATCAGCCGCGCGGCGATCGCCAGCGCTGATACAATCGCCCCGCCCCCCACACCAGCAGCCAGAGCAAAGCATTCAACCCCAACCACAGCATCAGCAAGTAGAAGAAAGTCTGATAACCGGGTATGCCCCGATCGGCCAAAAACGGGTTGAAGTGAAAAAATTTGACGATCGCGAACGGATTAAGATTGAAACGGTTGAACACGGCCGCTGTCAGCAACGGTGGCAACAGCGTATAAAACGCCAGGCTGAACAGCAGCAGGATTTTTGTGCCCGAAGTGTTTTTATAATCTTTCATATCAATAAATTATATCTATCATCATAGTGCAAAAACCGCCAGGCATTCGTACGCCAATCGACCCCGCGGGCGCTAAAGAGTTCCAGGCCAACGCGGAAATAAAGCCGATCCCGCGTTTAATTGTCATTTAGCGCTCGGGTGATATATACCCTGTGGATTTTAAATTACGATGTCGCCGCGCCGTCTTCAACCACAGCGTTTACATGGCATCATCAGGAGGCATTAATGAAACCGGACGCACTCTCCCTGCCGCCGAACCCGAAAAAGCTCAAGGTCATCTACGGCTGGTACATTTATGTGATCTATATCCTGCTGGTTTTCAATATTTATATGGCGGTCTACAACGTCTGCGTTCGGCACCCGATCGAGGCTCCGCTGTTGTCGCTGTTTCACAGCCTGTTTCTCGCGTTGATGCTGCAGCAGGTGCTCAAGAAGAACGTCGTTTTCGCCTGGATCTTGCTGAGCTATTTTATTCTGATGCGCCTGTATTACGCCAATGTGCTGCATGTTGAGTTCACGCTGGTGAGCCGTTGCCTGGTGCTGCTGATTCTGACGCTGCTGCTGACCGGCGCCGTGGCCGTCGGGCAACTGGCCACGCCGCCGCAGCGGCATGACTGGCTGGCGCGGCTGGGCTGGCGGCAATGGGGAGCGCTCACCGCGCTGGCGGCCATCCTGACGCCGCTGATTACCACCGACTATCTGGGATAAACTGGGGCTATTTGGGAATATGAGGTTCGGAAATGTCTACGACACGGCATATTTTGGTGTAGTTACCCGCCTTCTCACAGATCTTGTCCGTGACGAACATGCTAAGGTAGCCCAGCAACAGCAAGTAGCCGGCCATGCACAGAATAAAGATAAGCGTTCTCACCGATAGCGACCAACCTGACAAGAGTATCACGAGCATCATAACCTGAACGAGGCGCTTTAAAAGGATTTCATGTGCGCACCGGCCGCATCGGCACACGTTCTGTAGTAACATTAAGCCACCACGCCCACCACCGGAAACGCCGATGCACCATCTGATGTTAGACATTGAAACCCTGGATATAAAACCCAGCGCCGTCATTCTGGTGGTTGCGGCGGTGTTTTTCGATCCCCGAACCGGGGAACTGGGCGCCGAATTCGAAGCCGCCGTCAGCAGCCAGAAAGACCAACCGGGCCGAACCATCAGCCTTGACACGGTCGCCTGGTGGGCGAAACAGTCCGATGAAGCGCGCAAGCAGGCCTTCGGCGGCACCGAGAGCCTGAAGCGCGTGCTGAGCAGCCTTAGCCGCTTCATCCATATGAACAGCACCGACACGGTGAAAGTCTGGGGCAACGGCAAAGAGTTCGACTGCGCGATCCTAGAACACGCCTTCCAGCAACTGGAAATGCCCTGCCCGTGGAAATTCTGGGATACCCAGGACGTGCGCACGGTGATCACGTTGGCGGAACTGCACGGCTTTAACCCGAAAAAGGCCCGCCCGTTCGAAGGTATGCCGCATCGGGCGCTGGATGATGCTCGCCACCAGGCCCGTTATGTGGCCGATACCGTCTCGGCGCTCTATTACCGCCAGGGGGCGCAGCGCTGACCCGCTTTGCCCCTTTTCATTTGCCGCCAGAGTCTCTACTCTAGCCCTCTTTGTCACTCGGACGTGCCTTTCCTGTTATGCAAAAGTTTCTGTTTATGCTTCTCAGCCTGGTGCTGCTCGGCCCATTAGGCATCGATCTTTATCTGCCGACTATTCCCGCTATTGCCGTCGGTCTGGGCAGCAGCGAAGCGCTGATCCAATCCACCATATCGCTATTTATTCTGGTGCTTGGCCTCGGCCAGGTCATTGCCGGCCCACTGGTGGACAACTATGGCCGCAAACCGGTGGCGCTGGCCGGCATTATCCTCTACATGATCGGCGCCGCGATGGCGGCGCTGGCCACCAGCCCGACGATTTTCATCGCTTCGCGTCTGCTGCAAGGGGTGGCGGTTTGCTGCACCGCCGTCGTCGCCTTCAGCGGCGTGCGCGATCGCCTGAATGGCGACGACGCCGCCCGCGCTTTCGGCTTTCTTAACGGCACGCTGAACATCATCCCGGCGCTGGCGCCGCTGCTCGGCGGCCTGCTCGCCGAAGCCTTCGGCTGGCGCGCTCCCTTCTGGTTCCTGGTCGGCTACGCGCTGCTGGTGTTGGCGCTCATCGCGCTGCGCCTGCCGGAAACTCGCCCTGCCGACACCGTGCCGGTCAAGGGGTTGCCGGTGCGTCAATACGCGCGCATCCTCAGCGAACGGCGTTTTCTCTCCTTTGCGGTGGTGAACTCCGGGGCGATGGGCATGGCGCTGACCTACGTTTCTCTGGCACCGAACGTGCTGATGGGCACCGCTGGCCTGACACCGCTGCAATTCTCGCTGGTGTTCGGCGCCAACGGTTTCTGGATCATGCTGGTCAGCTTCTTCGCCAACCGCATCATCCACAAGGTCGGCCGCCCGGTTTGTCTGGCGACCGGCGGCATTTTGATGGGGCTGGGCTGTCTGGGTCTGCTGCTGGGCGTCATGCTGCTGCCCGCGACGGCGCAAGCGCACTGGCTGGCGTATATGCTGCCAGTCGCCAGCGCCTGCGCCGGATTGGCATTCGTGATGGGCCCGGCCACCAGCTACGCGTTGGAACCCTACTCCAATGAGGCCGGCGTCGCGTCCGCGCTGGTCGGTTTCGTGCAGATGGCGGGCGGCGCCGCGCTGGGTCTGGTGGCGATGGCGTTGCCGCTGCAACCCAAGCTGTCGCTGGCGCTGGTGATGCTGGCGGGCTGCCTGCTGGCGCTGCACGCGCGGCGGCTCAGCAAGCAGATTAAAGGGCAGATCAGAAAAGTCGCCTGAGCCCCGGCTCAGGCTTCGGTGGCGACCGGCACTCGCGCCGCTAAAGCCGACAGCAGCTCATAGCCTAACGTCCCTGCCGCCGTGGCCACCTCATCCACCGGCAGACGTTTCCCCCACAGCTCCACTTCGGCGCCCAGTTCGACTTGCGGACAGGGTGTCAGATCCACCGCCAGCATATCCATCGATACCGTTCCCAGGGTGCGCGTCAGCACGCCGTCAACCCATACCGGCGTACCGGTCGGCGCATGACGCGGATAGCCGTCGGCGTAACCGCAGGCCACCACACCGATACGCTGTGCGCCTGCGGCGCTGTAACGGCCACCGTAACCCACACGATCGCCAGACTTCAGCTGCTGAATGCCGATGATTTCACTGCTCAGCGTCATCGCCGGCTGCAGCCCCGTCGCCGCAACGTCATTCCAGCAACCGCTCGGCGAAGCGCCATAGAGAACGATCCCAGGACGGACCCAGCTGCCGTGGGTCGAAGGGTGCCACAGCGTGGCGGCCGAGTTGGCCAGGCAGCGCGGCAGCGGTATATCGGTAGCCGCCGCCTCGATGGTAGCCATTTGCCGGGTCACGCCTTCAGGGCCGTCGGCGGTGGCGAAGTGGCTCATCAGCGTAAGCTCGGCAATGTTGGCTACCGCCTGCGCCCTGCGCCACACCTCATGCAGCCGCTCGGGTGCGAAACCTAGCCGATTCATGCCACTGTTCACTTTCAGATAGACATTGAGCGGCGCGTTCAGCGTGGCGTCGGCGATCGCCGCCAGCTGCCAGTCGCTGTGCACCGCCGTCGTCAGGCGATAACGGTCGAGCAACGCCAGATCCTGCGGCTGGAAGAAGCCTTCCAACAACAGGATAGGCCCTTGCCAACCCGACTCGCGCAGCAGCACCGCTTCGGCCAGATCCAGCATGGCGAAGCCGTCGGTTTGCGCCATGCTGCGCCAAACGTGTTTGATGCCGTGGCCATAGGCGTTAGCCTTGACCACCGCCCAGATTTTGGCGCCGGGGGCGAAACGGCGCACCACCTGCAGGTTATTTTCAATCGCGCCGAGATGCATCGTGGCGGTTATGGGACGGGGCATCGCTTCTCCTTGGGGCAGCGTACGGCGGCCACGCGCGCCTGCGCGTGGCCGGGAAAGTCTATGACAGCGTCGACGATTAACGTGCGGGATGCACGTCGTTCAGCGGAACCGCGTGTTGCTGACGAAACCCGGCGCTGTAACGCGCCACCGCCAGGTCATCGGAAGGGATCGCCGGCGTAATGCCGGACATCAGATCGGACAACAACTGCCCGGAGCCACAGGCCATCGTCCAGCCCAACGTGCCATGTCCGGTATTGAGATACAGGTTCTTCAGCGAGGTGCGGCCGACAATTGGCGTGCCGTCCGGCGTCATCGGCCGCAGGCCGGTCCAGAACGTCGCCTCTTCCACTCGGCCGCCGTTCGGGTAGAGATCGCGCACCACCATTTCCAGCGTTTCGCGCCGTTTTTGCTCCAGCTGCGTATTGAAACCGACGATCTCCGCCATGCCGCCAACGCGAATGCGCTGGTCGAAGCGTGTGATGGCGATTTTATACGTCTCATCCAATACCGTAGAGAACGGCGCCGCCGCTTCGTCGGTGATAGGAATGGTCAACGAATAGCCCTTCAGCGGGTAAACCGGAATGGACACCAGGCCGCGCAGCAGCGCCGTGGAGTACGAGCCGAACGCCACCACATAGCTGTCGGCCTTGAACACTTCCTCGCCGCACTGCACGCCGGCGATCTTGTCGCCCTCCACCAGCAGACGATCGACGCTGCGGTTGAACAGGAAAGTGACGCCCGCCTGCTCTGCCATCTTCGCCAACTGTTGCGTAAACAGCTGGCAATCGCCGGTTTCGTCGTTCGGCAACTGCAGGCCGCCGGTCAGCTTGTGCGCCACCTGCGCTAGCGCCGGCTCGACGCTGCCGAGTTGGCCGGCTTCCAGCAATCTGTAAGGCACGCCGGCATCTTCCAATACCGCAATGTCTTTCGCGGCGTTTTCGAACTGTTGTTGAGTGCGGAACAGCTGCAGCGTGCCGCCCTGGCGACCTTCGTACTGGATGCCGGTTTCCTGACGCAGCGCCTTGATACAATCGCGGCTGTATTCCGCCAGACGCACCATGCGGCCTTTGTTGGTCATGTAGTGTTCGGTGTTGCAGTTCTTCAACATCTGCCACATCCAGCTCAGTTGGAAGCTGCTGCCGTCGAGGCGGATGGCCAACGGCGCATGGCGCTGGAACATCCACTTGATGGCCTTCAGCGGCACGCCCGGTGCCGCCCAAGGTGCGGCATAACCCGGTGAAATCTGCCCGGCGTTCGCCGCGCTGGTTTCCAGTGCGGGGCCTGGCTGACGATCGATCACCGTCACCTCATGCCCCGCCTTCGCCAAATACCAGGCACTGGCTACGCCCACCACTCCACTACCTAAAATTACCACTCGCATCGCTGACTCCAGCTCAAGGCTTCACAAAGCATAATCTTCTGCTCACAGGAAATTAACTCAGTGAAAAAATCCGTCCAACAACTTCGTCATCAAACGTGACAATATTCACAATTAATTTATCGTCGATGAGCCATGCATTTGCAATAGCCGTCTGCAAATAGCGATAAGATGCGGTTTAGAGGGGATTATGGCGTCATACCGCCACTGAATTGACATCAACGCTATCAATGATAGCACTCAAAAAAGGCGTGATAAGTAACATTGATTTAACAGAATATAAAAATACCAGCCAACAATTAAACAGAATAAAAACCCAACAAAATAAAAAATACCAACATAACAAACAAAGAGAGCCTCCTCCCTCCGCAGCAGAAAAATCGCGCAAAATTTCAGCTGCCGTTAACCTTGCTTTCACTACTGGAATAAAACACCCGAGCCCTTAGCCCGCCCGCTTATGTTGAACGCTGTAGCACGATATGAACGTTAAAGCCAGAAGCAGCGCCTAAAGT
This sequence comes from Serratia sp. BNK-33-b, assembly GCF_048684565.1. Classification (NCBI taxonomy): domain Bacteria; kingdom Pseudomonadati; phylum Pseudomonadota; class Gammaproteobacteria; order Enterobacterales; family Yersiniaceae; genus Serratia; species Serratia sp. BNK-33-b. Next base: position 2,036,664 of record NZ_JBLQTZ010000001.1, on the reverse strand, counting down.
TCACACTATCGCTATTGTGGAGAACGCCTTATGTTCATCGCCATTTACCAGTTTTCAGTCAAACCCGGACACGAACACGCCTTTCGCCAGGCTTGGCTAGCGTTGACCCAAGGCATCTATCTGCAGCGCGGCAGCCTCGGCTCGCGCCTGCATCGGGATATGGGCGGGCAGTTTATCGGCTATGCGCAATGGCCAAGCCGAGTCGCATGGGAAAGCGCCGGTGATATTCAATTGGATGAACGCTACCGGCAAGCCCGGGAACGAATGCGTGCGACCTTGTTGGCAGATAAAACGCTATTTGAAATGGAAGTGACGGACGATTACCTGCAAATCAGACCGTTTGACTGAGCACAAGCCCACACAGGCGGGCTTGTGGTTGCGGGAGCGAGCAGCATCAATGATGCAGCATCTCATCCACGACTTCTTTGGTTTGCAGTTGGAATGGGTAGTAAGTCGGCCAGTTATCCATCTCTTTCAGCAACGCTTCCTGCGACGTGTTGCCCATAAAGATATGGAAATGCGCCGATTTGCGCGGGCCGATAATGTGATCGCTGAACTGCACGAATTTCGGCGCCAGGCTGCCGGCATCCTGGCATTCAAACAGATAACGCACGCCCTTTTTACCGGAAACATACGTCAGGATCTTATGCCCGGCGTACTTATACTGACAGGCGCTGGATTGGTCACCGCGGTGAAATTCCATGACGCCGTTTTCAATGCCGATGGTATCTACATCGGTGGCGTACCCTTTGCGGTAATACGCCTTCACTTCGGCGAAGGTCTTGCGCTTGTCCTGTGCCGCTTTCTTCTTGAACACCGGGTCAAGATCCCCATTGAGCAGATAGGGATACACGGATTGCCACACCCCCTCCCAATCCGCCAGGTTGCGATCTTTGACGTCCTTATCGTCGAATACACCCGCCTCCGCCTTTTTTTCCACCTCCGTCAGCGGCTTGCCGTGTGAATGATGCCCATGGGCGCACGCCTGCCCGCTGATAAACAGCGCGGCTAGCGCCACCGCCAGTTTGCCAAAATGCCTCGCCAAAATGCGCTCCTTGTCCGTTACCATGAAAATTAAAAGTTACAATATAACATAACAATTTTCAATCCTTGTCGTGCAACAGGCATTGTGTTGCGCCCCCCTGCCGCAGGGTTATACTCGAAGAGGGAATGCGGTGCCGCGCCGCCTTCTGCCGGGACGGGCGCCGGATCGACCGCCGTTCGCTCCTTTGCGTACCGGCATTTTTATTTCACTGATTTGCAATGGTTAATTATGACTTGAACTATGCTTGTTACAGGGTCTGCCGTTTGAGCAAGACCCGTGAATAATGAGGGTGCGCTGATGACTACTTCAACACATGAAAAGGTTAAGGATGATAAACGTCTGAGCGATGGACCGGACTGGACGTTCGAACTGCTGCAGGTGTATTTGGAGCAGATTGACCGCGTCGCCAAGCATTACCGACTCGACACTTACCCCCATCAGATCGAGGTGATCACCTCCGAGCAGATGATGGACGCCTATTCGAGCGTCGGCATGCCGATCAACTATACCCATTGGTCCTTCGGCAAGAAGTTCATCGAAACCGAACAGCGCTACAAACAGGGCCAGCAAGGGCTGGCGTATGAAATCGTCATCAACTCCAATCCCTGCATCGCCTACCTGATGGAGGAAAACACCATCACCATGCAGGCGCTGGTGATGGCGCACGCCTGCTATGGCCACAACTCGTTCTTCAAGAATAACTATCTGTTCCGCAGCTGGACCGACGCCAGCTCCATCGTCGATTATCTGCTGTTCGCCCGCCACTACATCAGCCAATGCGAAGAGCGCTACGGCGTCGATGAAGTGGAGCGACTGCTGGACTCCTGCCACGCGCTGATGAACTATGGGGTCGACAGGTACAAGCGCCCGCAGAAAATCTCCCTGGTGGAAGAGAAAGCGCGCCAGAAAAGCCGCGAAGAGTATCTGCAAAGCCAGGTGAATACGTTATGGAAGACCTTGCCACGCGTCGAACGTGAAGAGTCGCCGGAGCAGGCGCGCCGGTATCCGAGCGAACCGCAGGAAAATATCCTCTATTTTATCGAAAAGAATGCACCGCTGTTGGAACCCTGGCAGCGTGAGGTGTTGCGCATCGTGCGCAAAGTCAGCCAGTATTTCTACCCGCAAAAGCAGACTCAGGTGATGAACGAGGGTTGGGCCACCTTCTGGCATTACACCATCCTCAACCATCTGTACGACGAGGGCCGAGTGACAGAGCGGTTTATGCTGGAGTTTTTGCACAGCCACACCAACGTGGTGTATCAGCCGCCGTACAACAGCCCGTACTATAACGGCATCAACCCTTATGCGCTGGGCTTCGCCATGTTCCAGGACATCAAGCGCATCTGCCAATCGCCGACCGAAGAAGACCGCTACTGGTTCCCGGACATCGCCGGAAAAGACTGGCTGGAGACATTGCACTTCGCCATGCGCGACTTCAAGGACGAGAGCTTTATCAGCCAGTTCCTGTCACCCAAAGTGATGCGTGATTTCCGGTTGTTCACCGTGCTGGACGACGATCGCAACAACTATCTGGAGATTGCCGCGATCCATAACGAAGCCGGTTACCGGGCGATCCGCCAGGAGCTGTCGGCGCAATACAACCTGAGCAACCATGAGCCGAACATTCAGATCTGGAACGTGGATCTGCGCGGTGACCGCTCGCTGACATTGCGTTACATCCCGCAGGAACGCGCGCCACTGGATAAGAGCCGCCGCGACGTGTTGAAGCACCTGCATCGCCTGTGGGGCTTCGACGTGATCCTCGAGCAGCAAAATGAAGACGGCAGTGTAGAGTTGCTCGATCGCTGCCCGCCGCGGCCTACGCCGCTGTAACCGCCGCAACGACAAAGGGCGCCAAAATGGCGCCCTTTCTTTTTCATTGACTCGCGATTAACGGCGCGCTTCGGTCAGATCGCTCGGCATGGTGCCCTGCATGCTCTGCCAAATCGCCCCGCTGTCCTTACCGTAGTTGCGCACGGTGTCCATCACCTGGTCGTACAGCTTCTCATGGCACAGCGTGGACAGCTTGCTGTAGAAGGTCAGCGCCAGCTTGCGCGCTTCCGGGTTGGAGAAGTAGTAACGGCCCACGCGGGTGTACAGCCCTTTCAGACCGTTGAAGATCAGGCCGTAGATCGGATTGCCGGAAGCGAACGCCAGACCGCGGAAGATCTCGTAATCGAGCAGATTGAAAGCGTCCGCCTGATCTTCAACCTCGGCGGCCTTCGCCAACACTTCCTGGGCCTGCTCCGGATGATTGCGCACCGCGGCGCGAATAAAGATCGAAGCGATATTGGTGCGCACGGACAGCAGGTTATCGATCAGCTGAGGGACGCTTTTGTGATCGAGACGAGCCACCGTCTCAAGGATATTGAGGCCGGACGTTTCCCAAAAATTGTTCACTTTGGTCGGTTTGCCATGCTGAATGGTCAACCAGCCATCGCGGGCCAGACGTTGCAACACTTCACGTAACGTGGTGCGCGTGACGCCAATCAACTCCGAAAGCTCACGCTCCGCGGGCAAAATAGAGCCAGGGGGGAAGCGATTATTCCAAATACTCTCAATAATGTACTCTTCCGCGAAACCGGCAGGACTCTGCGCCTTTATGACCATGTGTTTGACGTTCCGTTGCGACGATAAAATCAGTAAAAGTAATCAGCTCATCATACCAGATCGTGCTGACATGACATAGCGTGAGCGAAAAACAATAAACGAAAGTGTGCATAACGTGGCAAAAAACGAGCAAAAATACCGGTCGGAGGAATTTTCCCATGGTAAAACAAGCTCAGGTTGCGCACGCCCCCACCGCATTGTTAGGGTACGTGCTACGACTGATTGAAGGATGCATAGAGCACAATGGAAACAACCCTGCGTAGCGCCCTGCTCAAAAATTTTCTGGGGCAATCTCCCGACTGGTACAAACTGACCATTCTCATTTTTCTGGCGATCAACCCCCTGGTGTTCTTTTTCGCCAGCCCGTTTATCGCGGGTTGGCTGCTGGTGGCCGAGTTCATCTTTACCCTCGCGATGGCGCTGAAATGCTACCCGCTGCTGCCGGGCGGCCTGCTGGCGCTCGAGGCCGTGGCCATCGGCATGACCAGCCCGGTGCAGGTTTCGCAGGAAATCGAACATAATCTGGACGTGTTGCTGCTGCTGATCTTTATGGTGGCCGGCATCTACTTTATGAAGCAGCTGCTGCTGTTTGTGTTCACCAAGCTGCTGCTCAACATCCGTTCGAAAACCCTGCTGTCGCTGGCGTTCTGCCTGGCCGCCGCCTTCCTTTCCGCCTTCCTCGACGCGCTGACGGTCGTGGCGGTAGTGATCAGCGTGGCCACCGGCTTCTATTCCATCTATCACAACGTGACGTCAAACCGCCCTGACGGCGACATTGGCGATGACAGCGATTTTACCGGCGAAGAGCGCAAACAGACGCTGGAGCAATTCCGCGCCTTTCTGCGCAGCCTGCTGATGCACGCCGGCGTCGGCACCGCGCTCGGCGGGGTCATGACCATGGTGGGCGAGCCGCAAAACCTGATCATCGCCAAAAACGCGGGCTGGGGTTTTATCGATTTCTTCCTGCGTATGGCGCCGGTCACGCTGCCGGTGTTGGTGTGCGGCCTGCTGGTGTGTTGGCTGGTAGAACGTTTTCACCTGTTTGGCTACGGCGCGCAGCTACCGGAAGCGGTGCGCGACGTGCTGAAAGAGTATGACCGCAAGGCCACTGCGGGCCGTAGCAAACAAGAACGGCTCAAACTGGTGATGCAGGCGCTGATCGGCGTTTGGCTGGTGCTGGCGCTGGCCTTCCACCTGGCTGAAGTGGGGCTGATTGGCCTGTCGGTGATCGTCCTCGCCACCTCCCTGTGCGGCGTGAACGACGAGCACGCCATCGGCAAAGCGTTCCAGGAAGCGCTGCCGTTCACCGCGCTGCTGACGGTGTTTTTCACCGTGGTCGCGGTCATCATCGAGCAGCACCTGTTCAGCCCGGTGATCCAGTTTGTGCTGCGCGCCGAGCCCGCCTCTCAGCTTTCGCTGTTCTACCTGTTCAACGGCCTGCTGTCGTCGGTTTCCGACAACGTCTTCGTCGGCACGGTTTACATCAACGAGGCGCGCACCGCGCTGGAAACCGGCGCGATCGGGCTGAAGCAGTTCGAGCTGCTGGCGGTCGCCATCAATACCGGTACCAACCTGCCATCGGTCGCCACCCCTAACGGACAGGCGGCGTTTCTGTTCCTGCTGACGTCGGCATTGGCGCCGCTGGTGCGTTTGTCGTATGGCCGCATGGTATGGATGGCCCTGCCTTATACGGTGGTGCTGACGGTAGTTGGCCTGCTGTGCGTCCAGTTCACCTTGGAACCGGCGACCGAGCTGTTGACGCAGTGGCATTGGCTGACGCTGCCGTCCATCGACGCCGTCGGCCACTGAGACGGCGCCGGCAGGGTGAACCGACTATTTTTACGCTGAATCCGGCCCAGGTGGCTGGCAGCGAAGAGGAATTGGTTTACACTGCCGGTTCAATTGCTTACTGCATGGAAGAATCTAGATATGTTGCAATTCTTTAACCGCTGTTCACAAGGACGCGGCGCCTGGCTGCTGATGGCCCTGACAGCGTTGGTGTTGGAACTGGTCGCGCTCTATTTCCAGCACGTTATGCTGCTGCAGCCGTGCGTAATGTGCATTTACGAGCGTTGCGCGCTGTTCGGCATCCTCGGCGCCTCGCTGGTGGGCGCCATCGCGCCGAAAACTCCGCTGCGCTACGCGGCGATCTTGCTGTGGATCTACAGCGCCTGGGAAGGCGTACAGCTGGCGTGGAAGCACACCATGATCCAGTTGCATCCTTCGCCATTCAATACCTGCGATTTCTTCGTCAGCTTCCCGTCCTGGCTGCCGCTGGACAAATGGCTGCCGGCGGTGTTTCACGCTTCCGGTGACTGCTCCGTGCGTCAATGGCAATTCCTGACGTTGGAAATGCCGCAATGGTTGGTCGGCATCTTCGGTGCCTATCTGTTGGTGGCGCTGATTGTGCTGGTCGCGCAGTTTGTTCGCCCACGCCGCCGCGACCTGTTCGGCCGCTGATCGGCAGACAAACAAAAAACGGCGCCGGAAGGCGCCGTTTTTTTAGGTATTGCTGTCACATTCCGAGATAAAGCCACCTCAGGTATGTGTAAGGAAGTAAACGAGCACGATCAGCGCTCCAGCTACGGCAAACAGGCGGATCATTTTCATTGTTATACTCTCGAACTTGCGGGAGAGCGGCCAAATTACCCAACTTATCGTTTAAAAAGAAGCATCCCGGCACGGCTAAGGGCGTAATTTACATAACATTAAACTTCTGCCATATCGGCGACTAAAAACAGGCCGCTCTGGCACATACCTTTCAGCCTTCGAGCATCAATAAATTACCGTTACTTATGAACGACTGCACCTTTGTCACATTCAGAGCACAATATTTTGGTGAAGTTTACCCATAAAATCCTTATAGTATCGGCAAAGTGAGTACTACCGATTTCCCTGGTGTTGTTGTGTGTCTTGCCCCTCATCTTTGCAGGGGCTTTTTTCCCCTCTTCCCCCCTCACGCAAGCCCTTACCCTCGTTAAATAAATTGTTGGAATTTCTCTCTATCCGGCACCAAGCATCAACGCCATTCGCGCACTAAAGATTAAAATCGTTCGCGATGCTTTCCCTATGCTGAATGACGTGTTGACTTTCGCCCTTTCTTCCTGTGAGCCAGGTTTTGGCTGACTACAGCACATCATATGACATCAAGGACACGATACTATGCCGGATACCACATTGCCCCCTTCGTCTCAGCGCCCCTTCCTGCGGCGCATGCTGCTCAAAGCCGGGAAAAAATTCCTGCGCTGGAACGGCGAATTTCAGACTCGCCATTCGCTCATCTCCACCACGCCGCGGATCGGCAATCATGAATTCCATTGGGTGACGGCGCTGGAAACCCGTTGGCCGGCCATTCGCGAAGAGTTGGATCGGTTGCTGGAACACCCGGAGGATATCCCAGCGTTCCACCAAATATCACCGGATCAGAAACGCATCTCTAAAGGCGATAACTGGAAAACCTTCGGGCTGTTTGTCTACGGGCAACGGGTTGATGAAAACTGCGCCATCTGCCCGCGCACAGCAGAGGCGGTCAGCGAGATCCCCGGCATGCGCACCGCCATGTTTTCGATTCTTAAACCGCACTATCACATCGTGCCTCACAAAGGCCCGACTCGAGCCGTCGTGCGTGCGCATCTGGGATTGATCGTGCCAAAGGATCGGGACAAGCTCTGGATCCGCGTTGACGACCAAATTCTGCACTGGGATGAAGGCAAGGTGATTTTGTTTGATGATTCCTACGAACACGAAGTTCGCAATGATACCGACGAGCTGCGCGCTGTGCTGTTTCTCGATGTCGACCGGCCAATGGACAAAGTGGGTACGGCGGTGAATAAACTGCTGTTCAGCCTGATCAAGGCCAGCCCGTATGTGAAGCAGCCGCTGAAAAATCTGGCTAACTGGCATCGCCGCGACAAAAAAGCGTGAAGCAAGAGTCTCATGCGCGTGAGCTCAATAGCCAAGAGGGCGGGATGTCTTAACACGCCGCCCTCTGGCATTAAAACTCGTGTTGCCGAGCAACATCTGTCAAGGCATCCGCGTTATCTGGCCCAGTCCGGCTTGTTGAGGATATGATCCTGCCAGTCCACCACTTCGCTCTCGCGCACCGCAATATGCCGCACCGTGATGCGCTCGCCGTGCATCGCCGCTTTGGAGCCGCTGATCAGCGGGTGCCAGGGAAACAGCGGCTTGCCTTCGCCGATCAGGCGATAGGCGCAGGTCGGCGGCAGCCAATCGAAGGTAGTGAGGTTCTCGCGCGTCAGTTTGATGCAGTCTTCTTCCAGCTCGAAGCGCCGCTCATAGTTACGGCATTGGCAGGATTTGATGTTGAGCTGGTTGCAGGCTACGTTGGTAAAATAAATCTCGTCGGTATCTTCGTCGATCAGCTTATTCAAACAGCATTGCCCGCACCCGTCGCACAGCGATTCCCACTCTTGTTCTGACATTTCCGCCAGCGTTTTCTGTTGCCAAAAAGCGAGTTGTGACATGTTAGCGTCCGGTTTCGGTAAATGGATAAGTCACCTGCGCACAGGTTCGAGGGGGGACTATATAGACATATTAGCCGCAAGATGCAAGCTTCGCCGCCGACGATGCCGGCGGCGAAGAGAGGTCAGATCACCCGGGTGCTGAGCGTTTTGCCGTTCAGGCTGATTTTCAACATGTCGCCGGAGGCCATCGGGCCCACGCCCTGCGGCGTGCCGGTCAGGATGATGTCGCCGGCGCGCAGCGTGAAGAAGCGGCTCATGTAGCTGATAAGCGGCAGGATTGGCGTGATCATGTCGCGCGTATTGCCCTGCTGGCGCAATTGATCGTTGACGGTCAACGACAGCTCGGCGTTTTGCGGATCGCAGAATTCCGCCACCGGGATAAATCCCGACATCGGGCAGGAACCGTCGAAGGCCTTGGCCTTTTCCCACGGCTGGCCGGCCTTTTTAAAGCCCGCTTGCAGATCGCGCAGCGTCAGATCGAGCGCCACGCCATAACCGGCGATCGCCCGCGCAACGCGATCTTCGTTGGCCTGTTTCAACGGTGTGCCGATCAATACCGCCAGCTCCACTTCATGATGCACCGCACCGAACTCTTTGGGGATGGCCACCGGCTGGCGAATATCGCACAACGCCGTTTCCGGTTTGATAAACACCACCGGTTCGACGGACGCCGCGCTGCCCATTTCCTTGATGTGATCGGCGTAGTTGCTGCCGACGCAGACCACCTTGTTCACCGGGAAATCGAGCAGCGAACCCTGCCAGTCTCTATGTTGATACATACCGCTTCTCCCAAACTGTAGAGGCTTGGCGCGCCAAGCCGATTATTGGTGTGCCGGATCAATGCCCGATCGCGTCTGCCATCATACCCACGGCGAGGGCGAAATAGTAAGAGCGATTCCAGTGCATGAGGGTGCGGAAATTATCATAGACCAGGAACGTCCGCCCCTGCAGATCATCCGGCGCGATAATCCAACCGCGCTGCACGGCATGCGGCAACGCACTGCCATCCGCACGGCGCACGCCGCGTTTCTGCCAGTCGTTGACGCTGCGCGCCTGCGCGTCTTTCAGGCCCAGTTCGGTCGGATTGAAGCCGGCGGGCAGTTTGACCTCGCGCCCCCAACCGATGCCGGGCTGCCAGCCCTCTTTGGACAGATAGCTGGCTGTAGACGCGAAAACGTCGTCAATGTTGTTCCAGATATCGATGCGCCCGTCGCCGTCGCCATCCGCCGCGTAGCGCAAGAAGGAGCTCGGCATAAACTGGCATTGCCCCATCGCGCCGGCCCAGGAGCCTTTCAGCGGCGTATCGCCGACGTGCCCCTGCTCGACTATCTGCAGCGCCGCCATCAGTTCCTGGCTGAAAAAAGCTTCACGGCGCCCTTCAAACGCCAAGGTCGCCAGCGCAGACACCACGTCTTCCCGCCCCTGAATCTTGCCGTAGGCGCTCTCCATCCCCCACAGCGCGATGATATAACGCCCTGGCACCCGATAGCGCTCGCTGGCCCGCAACCATTGCGCATGGCGCTGCCGATACCGTTCTCGCCCCTGGCGCACCTTGGCGGGCGACATCACCCGCCGCAGGTAATCGTCCAGGGTGATCTTCTGCTCCGGCTGATTGCGATCGGCCTTGATCACTCGATCGACGAAGTGGATTTGCGCAAACGCGCGATCAAGAGTCGCCTGACTGATGCCCTGTTCCCGCGCCCGGCGCTTAAGTTGATCGACATACGCCGGGAACTGCGCCGGATCGCGGCCGCTCGCCGCCAGCGTCGTCTCCTGCGCCGCCTGCGATGCGCCGGGCATCAGCACTCCGCCCAGCGCCAACCAGGCGGCCAATACGGTCTTTCTTGCCGAACGTGTCATCGCGCCTCCCCTGGCCGTGGCGACTGTCTCAGGCCTTATCGCCCGCCAGATGCTGATTAAGCAGGTTTTCAACCGGCGGCGGGAACTGCAGATAATAGCCTTCGTCTTTCAACGCCTGCTTCACCTTTTCGATATCCGCCGAGGCCAATTTCTTGCGCTCATCGAGCGACAGCATCATGGCGAATTGCGGCACGCCGAAACTTTTCATCAGCTCTTCCGGCACACGAGAGAAATCGTCTTTTTTTTCGACATAAAGATAAGTTTGATCGCGTTTCGGGCTTCTATAGATCACACAAAGCATTTTTTTAACTCTATTTAATTGAGGGAGCGTCTTGCCTGGATATAACTCTGACTATAACATGCTTATAGTACATCGGAATATCGCACCCCGAGTGGTATTCCGGGGATTTAAAGTTGCTGAGACTGAGTCAGGATAGATGTCACAATCGCCAATTGAGCTAAAAGGCAGCAGTTTTACCCTATCGGTTGTTCATTTGCATAATTCGCAGCCCGAGGTAATACGCCAGGCGTTACAGGAAAAAGTTGAGCAAGCGCCCGCTTTTCTGAAAAACGCTCCTGTTGTTATCAACGTCGCAACGCTGGAAGGCGATGCGAACTGGAAAGAACTTCAACAGGCTGTCGCGGCGGCAGGTCTGCGCGTTGTGGGTATCAGCGGTTGCAGAGATGAGCGTCAAAAGCGCGCGATAGCCCGCGCCGGGCTGCCGCTGCTGAGCGAAGGCAAAGGCCAGAAAATGGCGGCGCCGGAGCCTGCGCCAGCGCCCGTGGTGGCGGATAACGCCCCCGCCAAAACGCGCATCATCAGTACGCCTGTCCGTTCCGGCCAACAGATTTACGCCCGCAACAGCGATCTTATCGTGACCAGCAGCGTCAGCGCCGGCGCCGAACTGATTGCCGACGGCAATATTCATGTCTACGGCATGATGCGCGGTCGCGCACTGGCAGGAGCGTCAGGCGACACGCAATGTCAGATTTTTTGCACCCACCTGGCGACTGAGCTAGTCTCTATCGCAGGGCAGTACTGGTTGAGCGACCAAATCCCGTCCGATTACGTCGGGCAGGCCGTACGACTCAGCCTGTTGGATAACGCTTTAACCATACAACCTTTAAATTAAGCCCTTTTGACAAGGAATCCATTTCATGGCACGCATTATTGTTGTTACATCGGGTAAAGGGGGCGTTGGCAAGACCACTTCGAGCGCGGCCATCGCTACCGGCCTGGCCCAGAAAGGCAAGAAAACCGTCGTGATCGATTTCGATATCGGTCTGCGTAATCTTGACCTGATCATGGGCTGCGAACGTCGGGTAGTTTATGATTTCGTGAACGTGATTCAGGGCGATGCCACGCTGAATCAGGCGTTGATCAAAGACAAACGCACTGAAAACCTCTATATCCTGCCGGCTTCGCAGACACGCGACAAAGACGCGTTGACCCGCGAAGGCGTTGAAAAAATCCTCAACGATCTCGGCGAGATGGATTTTGACTTCGTGGTCTGCGACTCACCGGCCGGTATCGAAACCGGTGCGCTGATGGCGCTGTATTTCGCCGACGAAGCTATCATCACCACCAACCCGGAAGTGTCTTCGGTACGCGACTCCGACCGTATCCTGGGCATTCTCTCTTCCAAATCACGCCGCGCCGAGAAAGGCGAATCGCCTATCAAGGAACACCTGCTGCTGACCCGTTATAACCCGGGCCGCGTCAGCCGTGGCGACATGCTGAGCATGGAAGACGTGCTGGAAATCCTGCGCATTCCGCTGGTGGGCGTGATCCCGGAAGACCAGTCCGTGCTGCGCGCTTCCAACCAGGGTGAGCCTGTCATTCTGGATGCCGAGTCAGACGCCGGTAAGGCGTATGACGATACCGTTTGCCGCTTGTTGGGGGAAGAACGCCCATTCCGCTTCATTGAAGAAGAGAAGAAGGGTTTCCTGAAACGCCTTTTTGGGGGATAAACCATGGCCTTATTAGACTTCTTTCTGTCCCGCAAAAAACAGACAGCCAATATAGCCAAGGAACGGCTGCAGATTATCGTCGCAGAGCGTCGCCGCGGGGACAGTGAGCCCCCGTATCTGCCTGATCTGAAACGCGATATTCTGGCGGTTATTTGCAAATACATTCAGATCGATCCTGAAATGCTGCACGTGCAGTTCGAGCAGAAAGGGGACGATATTTCGGTACTTGAACTTAACGTGACATTGCCGGAATCGGAAGAAGCAGCTAAATGATTGCGACGCATTAATTACCCCCTGTATATTTTATGCAGGGGGTAACTGTATGTGCATCCAGTTATTAAGCTTTATCGGTAGCAAAAAAGCGATTTTTCCCTTTGGGACTATTCCCAATTAACTTGGCCGCCGCCTCGTTTAAAGTAAATTCTGGCCAGATTTACCTTCAACGCATTATTTCCTGCCTATATTCACCCGAGCAGAGTTTCCCTACCCTGCCCAGGTGATAATCAGCGATTAATAATCTTTCAGGATGTCCTGCAACGGCGCCATTAATAAATCGCCGCGCCAGCCGCTGATTAATTCAGGGCGACTTTCGCCGTCCTTCAGTTTCCAATGCCAGTTCAGCAATTGGTTAATTTGGCGACGGGATGCCAACAGCTCGCTGCTCAACCCGCTTTGCTCGCTGACGGTAGCGATCGCCGCCTTGATGTCTTTGAACACCTTCTTGTAGCCCGGCTGATCGATAAGGTTGGCCAACGGCGCCGGCAACTCGGACTCTTCCAGCGCTTCGGCCTCCGCCACCAGCGCCAGCAGCGTTTTGCCGTGATAACGGATCTCCGGCCCGCTCAGCCCCAGAGAATCCAGTTCTCCCAGCGAAGACGGCATATAGCGCGCCACCTGCCACAGGTTCTCCTCACGCACCACGAAGTTCACCGCCAGATCGCGCTCACGCGCCTGGCGCAGCCGCCATTCCGCCAACTTCTGCAAACACCCCAGCTGACGCGGGCGCAGCTGCCAGGCATTGCTGATTTCGCGGTAGGCGACTTCCGGCGCCAGCGCCTCGCTACGGCGTTGACACAGCAGCAGGCACTCGTTATTGGCCGCCGCGGTCCAACCGGCCTCTTCGGTCTCCTGCACCAGCTGTTTAGCCATCGGCAGCAGATAGAACACGTCGGCGGCCGCGTACACGCATTGCCTTTCGGTCAGCGGGCGCGCCAGCCAGTCGGTGCGCGACTCGCTCTTGTCCAGCTCAACCTTCATGTACTCCGCCACCAGCGTCGCGAAGCCGCAGGAGAGCGGCCGGCCAGTAAAGGCCGCCAGGATCTGGGTATCGACCATCGGCGTCGGCAGCGTTTTAAAGGCGTTGAGAAACACTTCGAGATCTTCACTGCCGGCATGCAGGAACTTCACCACGGCGGTGTCGGCCAGCAGGTCGACAAACGGCTGCCATTGCTTGATCGGCAGAGGATCGATAAGGGAGAGTTGTTCACCGTCGTAGAGCTGGATCAGGCCCAACTGCGGATAGTAGGTGCGCGTTCTGACAAACTCGGTGTCCAGCGCAATCTGGGCATGCTTTCTCGCCTGCTCGCAGACCTGCTGCAATCCGGCATCGGTAGTGATCAACTGATAATTCAAAACATCATTCTCTTGTAGGATTCAAACACAACAACGCCGGCATTCACCGGCGTTGTTGATAGTCAGGCGCGAGAGCGACGCCTAGGCGGCATCGGCCGGCTTCGGCGTTTTTAGCTCATCGCGCAGTTCTCGCCGCAAAATCTTGCCGACGTTAGACTTCGGCAGTTCATCGCGGAACTCAACAATTTTAGGCACTTTATACCCGGTCAGGTGCCGACGGCAATGGGTCAACAGCTCTTCCTTGGTCAGCGAGGCGTCTTTCTTCACCACGCAGATCTTCACCGTTTCGCCAGAGGCCTCGCTGGGCACGCCGATCGCCGCACATTCCAGCACTTTCGGATGCTGGCTGACCACATCCTCGATCTCGTTCGGGTAAACGTTGAAACCGGAGACCAGGATCATGTCTTTCTTGCGATCGACGATGCGCACAAACCCCTGCTCGTCCACGGTCACCACATCACCGGTCGCCAACCAGCCGTCTTTCAGCACTTCGTCGGTGGCTTCCGGGCGCTGCCAATAGCCTAACATAACTTGCGGCCCTTTGACCCACAGTTCGCCCGGTTCGCCCGGCGGCACATCGTGGCCATTGTCGTCCACCAACCGAATGTCCGTCGACGGCACCGGCAGGCCGATGCTGCCGCTGTAGTGTTTCAGATCGTAAGGGTTACCGGCCACCAGCGGCGCGCACTCCGTCAGGCCATAGCCTTCCAGCAGGTGTTTACCGGTAGTTTTTTCCCACTTCTCGGCCACCGCTTTTTGCACCGACATGCCGCCGCCGACCGAGAAACGCAGCGTAGAGAAATCGAGCTTGTGGAACTCTTCATTGTTCAGCAACGCATTGAACAAGGTATTCACCCCGCTCATGGCGGTGAACGGGTATTTACCCAACTCCTTCACCAGCCCCGGAATATCGCGCGGGTTGGTGATCAGCAAATTGCGCCCGCCCAGATCGATAAACAGCAGGCAGTTCACCGTCAGCGCGAAAATGTGATACAGCGGCAACGCCGTCACCACCAGTTCCTGCCCTTCGCGGAACAGCGGCGAATAGGCGGCTTTGGCCTGCTCGAGGTTGGCCTGCATATTGCGGTGCGTCAGCATCGCGCCCTTCGCCACCCCGGTGGTGCCGCCCGTGTATTGCAGGAAGGCCAAATCGGCATTAATGATGTCCGGTTTTACATATTGCAGACGGCGGCCGCGCTGCAGCGCGCTGCGGAATGAAATGGCATCCGGCAGGTTGTATTTGGGCACCAGGCGCTTGACGTATTTAACCACGAAGTTGACCAGCGTGCCTTTGGCGGCCGACAGCTGATCGCCCATGCGCGTCAGGATCACGTGCTTGACCTGAGTGTTGAACACCACTTTTTCCAGCGTATGGGCAAAGTTGGAGACGATGACGATGGCGCTGGCGCCGCTGTCGTTCAACTGGTGTTCCAGCTCTCGCGGGGTATACAACGGGTTGACGTTGACCACCACCATGCCGGCGCGCAGAATGCCGAACAGGGCGATGGGGTATTGCAACAGGTTAGGCATCATCAGCGCGACGCGGTCGCCCTTCTTCAGGCCCAGTTCATTTTGCAGGTAAGCCGCGAAAGCCCGGCTGCGTTCTTCCAGTTTGCGGAAGGTCATCACCTCGCCCATATTGATAAAGGCGGGCTGATCGGCATAGCGCTGCACGGCATGCTCAAACATTTCGATCAACGACGAATAGCGATCGGCATCAATCTCTGCGGGCACATCTGCCGGATACCGTTTTAACCAGACCTTATCCAAGGTATTACTCCTGAAATCATTACTAATTATCATCGCAGCCCTCAAACTCGCAGCCTAACCATAACAATATTTTAACTCAGCAGACCAGTTCGGGTTTTAAACATTATTCAGGTTGCGATGTACGTCACTAATTGTCGGATATTCCTTATCCCAAAAAACAAAAGGGCGGCCTGAGCCGCCCTGTCAAATGTGTTCACATCAAGCGTATGCTACTCGGTTACGATGGTTTGCACCTGTGCCGGGCCAGGGTTATACCAGCCATAGCCTGCGCCCCAACCGGGTCCCCACGGACCTCCGCGCCAGCCCCAGGGGCCCATTGGCGCAGGCGGCATCACCACCTGCTGCACCAGATGCCAGCGTTTGAAACCGGTCACGTTCATCGTCACGAAGCGATACGGCGTCATGCCGATTCGCCCCTCTTTCAGGCCGGTAATGGCGCCGACGACGGTCACCAGCTGGCCTTTGAAATCGACCGGTTCGAGGAAGCCGTTTACCGTGGCCAGCAAGCGGCCGCGCGACGGTTCGCCCAGTATCGGCCGCGCACCGCTGTCGAGCGGCACCGCCGCAATCTCCAGCACCGTGCGCCCTTGTTCGTTGGCGACGTTTACCACGGTGCCGCCGAAACGGGCTTCCGCGCCGGTAAACAGGTTGGGTGCATTTTGTACCGAGGAAAGCTGAGTCACCGGCGAAGGGCTGGAGCCTTTGATCGCATCCGGTACGGTGACGCACCCGGATAAAACCAGCGCGCCGCAGGCGACGGCCAGCAGCGACAGCTTTTTACTTGCAGTGCGGATTAACATGGTCGCAATCTCCTGAAATGGCTGTAACTTTGACCGCGTTTCATCGTTCAAGTTGCAGCCCCTCATCGCCCGGCATCAACATCAGCACAATACGCCGCGATCAGTCGCGGCCCGGCAGTTTTTTCCAGGTGACTTCATTGCGCAGATAGGTCGGCTCGGCGTTTTCCACCGCTACCGCCAGCCCTTCTTGCCAGGCTTGCAGCGCCAGCGGCAGCATGTCTTGCGCCTGCGGCAACAGCATTTGGCCGTCACGTAGGCTCAACGCGGAACCCTTGACCAAGTCGGGGTAGGTTTGCCACCCGGTGCCAACATGGGCCCATTCGCCCTGCAGGCGCTGCGCACGCTCCAGCGCCTGCGCCGGCGACAGCACGGCCTCGCCTTCGCTTTCCAACCAGCTGCCGTCCGCCTGGCGCTCGAACTGCCCCCAGTAAACTTCACCCATGCGCGCATCGATCGCCGCCAGCACGCGCTCCGCGCCGCTGACGCGCCAGGCGCCCTGCGCCATGGTTTGCAGCGTGGAAACGCCTATCATCGGCAGATCGGCGCCCAGCGCCAGGCCTTGAGCGATGCCGATACCGATGCGCACCCCGGTAAAGCTGCCGGGGCCGCGACCGAAGGCCAGCGCATCGAGCTGGTTGAGCGCCAGACCGGTTTCCGCCAGCACCTGCTGCACCATAGGTAAAATTCGTTGCGTATGCTCACGTGGGCACAGCTCAAACAGGGCGTGGGTTTCGCCTTGATTCCAGACGGCGACGGAACAGGCTTCCGTCGCGGTATCGATCGCTAAAATTCGCGTGGACATGCCAACCTCTGGCGGGAATAAAACTGGGTTTTTCATACAGGGCGCGCATTGTAGCACAGCCCCGTAAGCCCTTCATCTTTCACGTGGCCGACGCATCGGCGGCCTGCAGGAAGGCGATGGCCTGCTTCAGATCGCGGGTACGCGGCGTGGGCGGCAGGCTATTGAGGAACACCTCGCCGTAAGGACGCATCACCAGACGGTTATCGCAAATCACCAGCACGCCGCGATCGTCGGTGTCGCGGATCAAACGGCCGACGCCCTGTTTCAGGGTGATGACCGCATCCGGCAACTGCACGTCATTGAACGGGTCGCCGCCGCGCAGGCGGCAATCTTCAATGCGCGCCTTCAGCAGCGGATCGTCCGGTGAAGTGAACGGCAGCTTATCGATGATGACGCAGGACAGCGCATCGCCACGCACGTCCACCCCTTCCCAAAAGCTGCTGGTCGCCACCAGCAGCGCGTTACCGGCGGCAACGAACTGCGCGAGCAGTTGCCCTTTGCTGGTTTCCCCTTGCAACAGCACCGGCAGCGTCATCGTGGCGCGGAACTCTTCCGCCAACTCGCGCATCATCTGGTGCGAGGTGCATAAGAAGAAGCAGCGGCCGTTGTTGGCTTCGATTAATGGCCGCAGCATGCGCGCCAGCTGGCGCGCCCCGCCGGGCTGATTCGGCGAAGGCAAAAAGCGCGGCACGCACAGCAACGCCTGTTTGGCATAGTCGAACGGGCTCGGCAGCAGCAGCGTTTTGGCCTTGGTCAGCCCCAGCCGTTCGGTGAAGTGGCCCAGCTGATCGTTGACCGACAGCGTGGCCGAGGTAAAGATCCAGCTGCCCGGCTTCTCGTCCAGCATTTCACGGAACCGGTCGGCCACCGTCAACGGCGTCAGCGCCAGCACGAAGTGGCGCGAATTGCACTCATACCAATAGCTGTAGCCCGGTTCCGTCACCGCCTTGAGGCGTTTGAGGCGCGCGCGGTACAGCGTGGCGCGCTCAAAGGCGGCGTCCAACAGCGCCGAACGCCCCAGCGACAGCTTCATCACGTCATAACACAGCTCCAGCGCATCATCGAGCAGCAACAGAGCGCGCTGCACGTTGGGTTCGCCGAGCACGTCACGCAGATTGCCGCGGAACCCCGGCTCTCCCAGATTCAGGCGAAAATCTTGCGTACTCAGGCTGAGACGGTCGGCGCTTTTTTGCAGTTGAGCGGCATCGCGCACCTCGGTGCGGTAGGCGATGGTGATATCCTTCGCCAGATCCAACAGCTGGCGGCTGGTGAGCTGCTGGCCGAAATACTGGCTGGCAATGTCGGGGATTTGGTGCGCCTCGTCGAAAATCATCACCTCGGCTTCCGGGATCAGCTCGGCGAAACCACCCTCTTTCACCACCATATCCGCCAGGAACAGGTGATGGTTCACCACCACCACATCCGCATCCATCGCACGGCGGCGCGCCTTGACCACGAAGCAATCCTGATACAGCGGGCAATCGCTGCCCAGGCAGTTGTCATTGGTGCTGGTCACCAATGGCCAAACGAAACTGTCTTCCGCCACTTCGCTGCAGGTGCTGATGTCGCCTTCTTTGGTCTGTGACGACCACTTGCGCAGCTGCACCAAATCGATCAACGTCTGCCCCGCCAGTTCGCCGCCGGCCATCGACTGCTGCTCCAGCCGTTCCAGGCA
The DNA here is from genome assembly GCF_048684565.1 of Serratia sp. BNK-33-b. Classification (NCBI taxonomy): domain Bacteria; kingdom Pseudomonadati; phylum Pseudomonadota; class Gammaproteobacteria; order Enterobacterales; family Yersiniaceae; genus Serratia; species Serratia sp. BNK-33-b. Next base: position 2,018,015 of record NZ_JBLQTZ010000001.1, on the reverse strand, counting down.
CAGGTAGTTGGAGCGCCCCTTCAGCAGCGCCAGCTTGCCTTTGTACTTCAACGCCTTGGCGACGGTGGGCAGATCGCGCGCATACAGCTGATCCTGCAACGCTTTCGAACCGGTCGAGATGATCACTTTGCGATCGGCGCGCAGCGCCGGCGCCAGATAAGCGAAGGTTTTGCCGGTGCCGGTGCCGGCTTCCACCACCAGTTCCTGCTTGAAATTGATCGCCTCGGTGACGGCTTGCGCCATCTGCCGCTGCGGCTCACGCGGTTTGAATCCCTTGATAGCCTGCGCCAATGCGCCGTCTGTTGCAAAATCGTCTGTCACGCTGTCTCTCTGCCGGTGTCATTCAGCGGTGATTATGCCAAGCCTGCCGCCCGGCTACCACCCACTTTATCGCCGCGCTTTTTCATCACCGGCTGTGCTACCCTTAACGGGACTATGATATGGAGATAAGCAAATGAATATCGAAAGAATTGATCCCGATCAGCGCTGGTCCGAAGCCGTGGTGCACAACGAAACCGTTTACTACACCAGCGTGCCGGAGAACCTGGATGATGACGCGACCGCGCAGACCGCCAACGCCCTCGCCGCCATCGACGTGCTGCTGGCGCGCGTAGGCTCGGACAAAAGCCGTATTCTGGATGCCACCATTTTCCTGGCCAATACCGCCGACTTCGCCGCGATGAACGCCGCCTGGGACGCCTGGGTCGTTGCCGGCAGCGCGCCGGTACGCTGCACCGTGCAGGCGCAGCTGATGAATCCGAAGTACAAGGTGGAAATCAAAATCATCGCCGCGCTGTAAGCCACGCGCAGACGAAAAAAAACCGCAGACGGCAACGCCTGCGGTTTTTTATTGCCCGCTATCAGGACAGTTTGAGGATCACCATCCCCGTCAACAGCAGCGCCAGGCCAATCCAGCCTTTGGCGTTCAACCGCTGGCCGAACATGATCCAGCCTGCGGCGATGGTGGCGGCGATGCCGAAACCGCCCCACAACGCGTAAGCGATTGACAGATCGATGCCCTTCACCGCCTGCGCCAGGGCGCTGAACGCACCGAGCACCGACAGCAGCGACAGCAATCCCAGCCAAATTTTACGGAAACCGTCCGACATCTTCAGGAAGATGTTGGCGATGATTTCCAGCACGATGGCCAATCCCAGGAACCCAATGTGGTACAACTCAAACTGTTGCATGGTTGTCACCTCGCGGGCTGACCTGTTTTCGCTCTTTGCGAGTGCCGGATTTCACCAGCATGATGCCGGCGATCAGCGTAGCCAGACCCAGTACCTTCAGCGCCGAAATGGGCTCGTCGAACCACAGCACGCTGAACAGGGTAATGAACAGAATGCCGATGCCTTCCCACAGCGCATAAGCCACGCCCAACGCCACGCGTTTTACCGCCACCGACAGCAACACATAAGACGCGGTGATCATCACGTACATCACGATATGCCCGATCATGCCGCCATTGACACTGGCGTATTTCATCGACAAGGTGCCGATGATCTCGGTCATGATGGCCAAACCTAAAAAGATCCAATAAATCATAATTTTTCTCCCAAACGGCGAATAACGCGCGCCAAGGCATATTTATCCCGATTTATCTCGTCGAACGGCCGCAGTACGGCGCGCAAGACGCAGAGATCCCTGGGGATAAACTGACCCAAACGCAAAAAGAATGTTTGCCCGGCTGAACGGTAGAGCGAAGGCGTAAGCCCGCTACCAGCACCGGTTAAGGGAGAAAGACGCTATAGTTCGCTGCACCAGTGATGCTCACTGGCAAGGATCGCAGACAGGAAGAGTTGGCACGTAGAGGTTCTGAGGGTAGTTCCGTTAATAGTCATCATAATAGTTCTCTATTATCAGCCGCACACCGTGCGATTTGCCCAATATCCTCATAAAAGTAAAATTTTCAACTGAGATATTTTTACCACAGCCAAAATAAGAAAGCAAACTGCCGTTTTCATAAAAAAGCAGAAAAAAACGGGTTAAAAATAAGAAAGTTAATCACGATAAAAATTAAAAAAGGCCCAACGGAGCGTTGAGCCTTGCGGTATTCGCGGGTGCGCAAATAAGCGCCAACCCCAGGCCTGGTGCGGGTTACAACGCGGCTCCGCTGACGGCGCTGCGCGCCAGTTCAGTGATGCGCGCATAGTCGCCTTTTTCGAGCGCGTCCGCCGGCACCAGCCAGGAACCGCCGATGCAAAGCACGCTTTTCAGCGCCAGATAATCGCGGTAATTGTTCGGCGTAATGCCGCCGGTCGGGCAAAAGCGCACCTGCGGGAACGGGCCGCCGATCGCCTGCAGCGCCTTCACGCCGCCGTTGGCTTCCGCCGGGAAGAATTTGAATTCGCGCAGGCCGTAATCCATGCCCAGCATCAGTTCAGATACGGTGCTGATGCCCGGGATCAACGGGATTGACCCCGCCGTCGCCGCCTGCAGCAAGGCTTCGGTCAGCCCCGGGCTGATGGCGAACTGCGCCCCCGCTTCGGTCACCTGCCGCAGTTGCTGCGGGTTGATCACCGTACCGGCGCCAATGATCGCCTCCGGCACCTCTTTGGCGATAGCGCGGATAGACTCCAGCCCGCAGGCGGTGCGCAACGTCACCTCCAATACCCGCACGCCGCCGGCAACCAGCGCTTTCGCCAGCGGCACCGCCTGCTCCAGCTTGTTGATCACGATAACAGGCACCACCGGCCCCGCCGTCAGGATCTGCTCGGCGCTGGTTTTCCAGTTTTTCATCGTTATTTCTCCATTACTCGCGGTTAACAATGGCACGCCCCTGCCACAGGGCTCCGCATGCGCGGACGTCCGGCCGTACCGTAAGTGATGTGGCCCACGCGCAGATCGCAGGCAAAAAAAAGCCGGCAGACAGGCCGCCGGCATTACGTATTATTCGAACTCGTTCCAGGAGCGGCCGTCACGGGTGATCATCGCCACCGAGGCCACCGGCCCCCAGGTGCCCGCCTGATAAGGCTTAGGCGCCTCGTTGTCGGCTTTCCATGCGTCCATGATGGAGTCGACCCACTTCCAGGCTTCTTCCACTTCATCGCGGCGCACGAACAGCGCCTGAATGCCGCGCATGGTCTCCAGCAGCAGGCGCTCGTAGGCGTCCGCCACGTGCTCCTGGTTGAAGGTTTCCGAGAAGCTCAGGTCCAGCTTGGTGGTCTGCAGACGGTGCTTGTGATCCAGCCCCGGCACCTTGTTCAGCACCTGAATTTCGATGCCTTCATCCGGCTGCAGACGGATGGTCAGCTTGTTCTGCGGCAACTGCTGGTAAGAATCGCTGAACAGGTTCAGCGGCGGGTTTTTGAAGTACACCACCACTTCCGAACATTTGGTCGGCAGACGTTTACCGGTACGCAGGTAGAACGGCACTCCGGCCCACTGCCAGTTGTCGATATCCACGCGGATAGAGACGAAGGTTTCGGTGCTGCTGCTCTTGTTCGCCCCTTCCTCTTCCAGATAACCCGGCACTTTCTTGCCCTGGACGAAGCCGGCGGTGTACTGACCGCGCACGGTGGTTTCCCGGACATTGGTCTGATCGATGCGGCGCAGTGAGCGCAGCACCTTGACCTTCTCGTCGCGGATGCGGTCGGTCGTCAGATCCGCCGGCGGCGACATGGCGATCATGGTCAGGATCTGCAGCAGGTGGTTTTGGATCATGTCGCGCATCTGGCCGGCCTGGTCGAAATAGCCCCAGCGCCCTTCAATGCCCACCTCTTCCGCCACGGTGATCTGCACCGAATCGATGGTGCGGTTATCCCAGTTGGATGCGAACAGCGAGTTGGCAAAACGCAGCGCCAACAGGTTCAGCACCGTCTCTTTGCCGAGGTAGTGGTCGATGCGGTAGACCTGGGACTCATTGAAGAACTCCGCCACCTGATCGTTGATCACGCGGGAGGACGCCAGATCGGTGCCCAACGGTTTCTCCATCACCACGCGCGCCGGCTCATGGTTCAGCTTGGCTTCGCCCAGCCCTTTGCAGATGGCGCCAAAGGTGCTTGGCGGCATGGCGAAGTAGTTGATGGTGGTGCGGTGCTTCTGATCCAGCATTTTACCCAATTTGGTAAAGTTCTTGCTGTCGTTGACGTCCAGGTTGCAGAAGTCCAGGCGCGCGCTTAGCGTGGCCCAGAGTTCATCATCCAGTTTTTCCTTCATGAAGGTGCCAAGCGCTTCCTTGACCACTTCGGTATAGGCTTGTTTATCCCACTCCGCGCGGCCGACGCCGATGATCCGCGTATCCGGGTGGATGTGTCCGGCTTTCTCTAACTGGTACAGGGAAGGCAGCAGCTTACGGCGCGCCAAATCACCTTTCGCGCCGAAAATAACCAGGTCACACGCCTGGGCTGTAGAGGTTACCGCCATGTTCATCTCCTCGTTGCAGGATATTTGTAATTTTCTTACATTACTAATGTACTCTGTTTGACTACGGCCAGCAAACCCGGAGCAAAGCAGAAAAAAAGGCCTCAAGATTCCAGTGGAAAGCGCCAATCTACGCCAACGCCCTCACCACGGGCAAAACTGTAATTTTTCGTCTTTTTTGACGCTCTGTTACCATTATGAAAGTTAGACACAGGTCATATTCTGGTGAAAAAACCCTGCATACGCCGTGTCGAGACTGCCAACGGTTACCAGCACGTAGTATATTTTCACTAAACCGGCATTGATTTCTCCTTTGTTTGAAATCGACATACCCTATCGATTCCAGGTTACAGCCGCTCGTTTGGCGTCTGCTTGCACGGCGAACACGGGCGAAATTCGACGCTGTTGCTTGAAAGCCACAGGGATAAAACCATGAGTGACTCTCGTTATATGAATACGCTGGACAAAATCCAGAGCCATCTGGAACGCCTGAGCAAATCTGAAAGGAAAGTCGCCGAGGTGATCCTGGCCTCCCCGCAGACCGCCATTCACTCCAGCATCGCCACGCTGGCGCGCATGGCCGACGTCAGCGAACCTACCGTCAACCGCTTTTGCCGCCGCCTTGATACCAAAGGCTTTCCCGATTTCAAACTGCATCTCGCCCAAAGCCTGGCTAACGGCACGCCCTACGTAAACCGTAACGTTGAGGAAGATGACAGCGTCGATTCCTATACCAGCAAGATCTTCGAATCGGTAATGGCCAGCCTGGATACAGTAAAGGCAAATTTGGATATTGCCGCAATCAATCGTGCGGTTGACCTGCTCACCCAGGCAAAAAAGATCTCTTTCTTCGGGCTGGGCGCCTCCGCGGCGGTGGCGCACGATGCGATGAACAAATTTTTCCGCTTCAACATTCCGGTGGTCTACTTCGATGACATCGTCATGCAGCGCATGAGCTGCATGAACTCCGGCGAAGGCGACGTGGTGGTGCTGATCTCACACACCGGCCGCACCAAGAATCTGGTGGAGATGGCCCACCTGGCGCGGGAGAACGACGCCACGGTACTGGCTATCACCTCGCGCGACACCCCGCTCGCCCAGGCGGCGACCCTGGCCCTGCTGCTCGACGTGCCCGAAGACACCGACGTTTACATGCCGATGGTGTCGCGGATCGCGCAATTAACGCTCATTGACGTGCTCGCCACCGGATTTACCTTGCGCCGAGGGGCTAAATTCAGAGATAACTTGAAGCGGGTCAAAGAAGCGCTCAAAGAATCGCGCTTTGATAAAGGCGTGGTCATTCCCAACAGTTTTGATTCGTGACCCGACGAAGAAAAAATCGCCGTTCAACAGACATTTGAATGACGGCATCAGAGGCGGTACCCTGTTAACATGCTCATGCGGGTAACCCGGGTGAAATATCAGTGTTGTAAAATTACATTTCACGCCTGGTTTCGTTATCCGACGTTATCGCAACACCAATATTTGCTTCACCAGTCAACGGAGTAATACATGTCCAGACGGCTCAGAAGAACCAAAATCGTTACCACCCTGGGTCCGGCTACAGACCGCGACAATAATCTGGAAAAGATCATTGCCGCCGGCGCCAACGTAGTTCGGCTTAACTTCTCCCACGGCAGCCCGGAAGATCACCAGGCTCGCGCTGACAAAGTGCGCGAAATCGCTGCCAAACTGGGGCGTCACGTCGCTATCCTCGGCGATCTGCAAGGGCCGAAAATTCGCGTTTCCACTTTCAAGGAAGGCAAAATCTTCCTCAACGTGGGCGATAAATTCCTGCTGGACGCCAACCTGTCAAAAGGCGAAGGCGATAAAGAAAAAGTCGGTATCGACTATAAAGGCCTGCCAGCCGACGTGGTGCCGGGCGACGTCCTGCTGCTCGATGACGGCCGCGTTCAGCTGAAAGTGCTCGAAGTTCAGGGCATGAAAGTGTTTACCGAAGTGACCGTCGGCGGCCCGCTGTCCAACAACAAGGGCATCAACAAACTCGGAGGTGGCCTGTCGGCCGAAGCCCTGACCGAAAAAGACAAGGCGGACATCGTGACCGCCGCCAAGATTGGCGTCGACTACCTGGCGGTCTCCTTCCCGCGTACCGGTGAAGACCTGAACTATGCCCGCCGCCTGGCGCGCGATGCGGGCTGCAACGCCAAGATCGTGTCCAAGGTTGAGCGCGCCGAAGCGGTTTGCACCGACGAAGCGATGGACGACATTATTCTGGCCTCCGACGTGGTGATGGTTGCCCGTGGCGACCTGGGCGTCGAAATCGGCGATCCGGAACTGGTCGGCATTCAGAAGAAACTGATCCGCCGCGCCCGCACTCTGAACCGCGCGGTGATCACCGCGACCCAGATGATGGAGTCGATGATCACCAACCCGATGCCGACCCGCGCCGAAGTCATGGACGTGGCGAACGCCGTGCTGGACGGCACCGACGCCGTCATGCTGTCGGCGGAAACCGCCGCTGGCCAATACCCGGCGGAAACCGTGGCGGCGATGGCGCGCGTTTGTCTGGGCGCCGAGAAGATCCCGAGCATCAACGTTTCCAAACACCGCCTGGACGTACAGTTCGACAACATCGAAGAGGCGATAGCCATGTCTTCGATGTATGCCGCCAACCACCTGAAAGGCGTCACCGCGCTGATCGCCATGACCGAATCCGGCCGCACTGCGCTGATGATGTCGCGCATCAGCTCCGGCCTGCCGATCTTCGCCATGTCGCGCCATGAGCACACGCTGAACCTGACTGCGCTGTATCGCGGCGTGACACCGGTGTATTTCGACAGCCACAAAGACGGCGTGATCGCCGCCAATGAAGCGGTCAATCGCCTGCGCGACAAAGGCTTCCTGGTCTCCGGCGATCTGGTGATCGTCACCCAGGGCGACGTGATGGAAACCGTCGGCACCACCAATACCAGCCGTATTCTGCGCGTCGAGTAATCCACACCGCAGACGACATGCCGGCCGGCTCACGTTGGCCGGCATTTTTTTTGCCCCGGTACCGCCATAAACGACGGAGAACACCATGCTCCACCAACGCAATCCCGCAGCGAGCGGTGATGAGCTCGATCTCGATGGCCACGGCCTGACACAGCTCGACGCGTCACAGTTAGCCGGCCACGCGCTGCGCAAGGTAAGCCTGTATGATAATCAGTTGGCGGCCATCCCCGCCCCCCTCTTCCGGCACCGCAATCTACAGGTGTTGAACATCTCCTGCAATCAGCTCGACCGCCTGCCGCCGGAGATTGGCCAGTTGCAACAGCTTGAGATGTTCGACTTTGGCCACAATCGCGCAAGCGAACTCCCCGAGGAACTGGGGCAGTTGCACCGGTTGAAATACCTCTATCTGAGCGACAACGGCTTTAGCGATCTGCCGCACTCGCTGGCGCAGCTACAGCAGTTGGTTTACCTCAACGCGACCGATAACCAGCTGACCGCCTTGCCGCAGGCAATACCGAGGCTGGCGGCATTGCAGGAGCTGCGTTTATACAACAATCGCATCCGCAGCCTGCCCGACGAAATCGGGCAACTGCGCGCGCTGCGCGAGTTGCATATCATGAAAAATGCCCTGACCACGCTGCCGGCGGAAATGGCTTTGCTCGGCGAGCTTGAGATACTCGACGCGGCCAACAACGCCATCGCCGAACTGCCGGAAGCCTTCTGCCGGCTGCCGCGGTTGAGCGAGCTGAACCTGCGTTTCAATCAGCTGACGCGCCTGCCGAAAAATATCGGTGAGCTGACGGCGCTGAGAAGCCTGGATCTGCGCGCCAACCGCCTGAGCGACCTGCCGGAAAGTCTCGGCGAACTGAGCCGGCTGCGCAAGCTGGATCTGCGCTGGAATGATTTCACCCACACGCCCAACGTCATTGAGATCCTGCGGGCTCGCGGCTGTATGGTGCACATCTGAAGTGACGCCGGCCGGGGTGTAGCCCGACCGGCGTTAGCGGTAGAAAGGATTAACGATACAGATCGTCGCGCGAGTAGGGTTCAATCTCCCCTTCCTTGCGCGTCTTCAGCAGTTTGAGGATCCAGGTGTACTGCTCCGGATTCGGGCCCACCAGGTTTTCCACTTCTTCATTCATACGGCGGGCAATCCGTGGGTCATCAGCGTCGGCCAGATCGTCCATCGGCTCGCGAATATAGATATCCAGCATGCTGGTTTTGCCGTCGTACACCGGGAACAGCGGCACGATCGCCGCACGGCATACCTTCATCAGCCGCCCGACCGCCGGCAACGTCGCCTTATAGGTGGCGAAGAAGTCGACAAACTCACTGTGCTCAGCGCCGTGATCCTGATCGGGCAGATAGTAACCCCAATATCCCTGCCGAACCGAACTGATAAACGGTTTGATGCCGTCATTGCGCGCGTGCATGCGGCCGCCGAATTTACGACGCACGGCATTCCACAGGTAGTCGATCAGCTGATTGCGCTGGTTGTGGAACATCGCCGCCATCGGTTGGCCGCGCGCGGCCATCAACATCGCCGGCACATCTACCGCCCAGCCATGAGGCACCAGAAAAATCACGTTGCGCCCTTCAGCCCGGATCTTGTCCAACACCTCTTCACCGTGCCAACGCACGCGCTTGAGCACTTTCTCGGGCTTGGTACAGGCCAATTCCGCCATCAGCACCATCGACTGCGGCGCGCAGGCAAACATCTGGTCGATGATGTGCTCACGGTCGCTTTCCGGCAATTCCGGCAAGCAATACAGCAGGTTGATGCGGGCACGACGGCGCGCTCCTTTCGCCAGCTTGCCGGCCAGTTTGCCGACCGCCCCCAGCACCGGATCGCGCAGACGCGCAGGCACCAGCGAAACGCCGGCCATCAGGCCGGTTCCCAACCACACGCCCCAGTAGCGCGGGTATAAAAAGGCTTTTTGAAACTGCGGGATGAACTCTACGTTCGATTTCTTCTCGTTTTGCATGCACATGCTCTTGGCTTAGCGATTCGGCTAATCATAATTGCCAGCACCGATTTTGCAATTAACAACCGCGAACCGCCCAGATAAAACAGCATCGGCCCGCAATCAGGCCGATGAAATTAGCGGCGCCGAAGCGCCGGAAAAAGGGGGACGTTAATCCAGTTGCAGCTGAGGAACCACTTCCTTCACCTGCGCCAGATAATCGCTGCGGTCTTTGCCGCCCAGCCCTTCAGAACGCGGCAGCTTGGCCGTCAGCGGGTTCACCGCCTGTTGGCCGGTCCACAGTTCAAAGTGCAGGTGCGGCCCGGTGGAGCGGCCGGTGTTGCCGGAGAGCGCAATGCGATCGCCGCGTTTCACCTTCTGCCCTGGTTTCACCAGCAGTTTTTTCAGGTGCATATAACGCGTGGTGTACTGGCGACCGTGGCGGATCGCCACATAGTTGCCCGCTGCGCCGCTGCGCTTGGCGATCACCACTTCACCGTCGCCGACCGCCAGCACCGGCGTGCCGACCGGCATGGCGAAATCGACGCCCTTGTGCGGCGCCACGCGGCCGGTCACCGGGTTCACGCGGCGCGGGTTGAAGTTGGAGGAGATGCGGAACTGCTTCATGGTCGGGAAACGCATGAAGCCGCGCGCCAGGCCAGAGCCCTGGCGATCGTAGAATTTGCCGTCTTCGGCGCGGATCGCATAGTAATCCTTGCCGCCGGTGCGCAGACGCACGCCCAACAGCTGGCTTTGCGATTTCTTACCGTCGAAATGCTCACGCGACATCAGCACGGAGAACTGGTCGCCTTTGCGCAGCTTGCGGAAATCGAGCTGCCACTGCAACGCCTTGATCACCGCATTGATTTCGTTACGGCTCAGCCCGGCGTCGCCGGCGCTGCTGACGAAGCTGCCGTTGACCCGGCCGCTGATCACGTTGTTGCGCCATTCGCCCTGCTGCGCCTCTTTAGACTCTTTGAAGCTATTGCCGACGCGGTCATAGGTGCGGGTTTCGCGGCGCGAAACTTCCCAGGTCAACTGCTGCAGATCGCCCGCATCGTTCACGGTCCACGACAGCTGTTGGCCGATCTTCAGATTACGCAGATCGCGGTTTTGCGAAGCCAGCAAGGTGACATCCGACATATCGATGCCGTACTGCGTCAGAATGCTGCCAAGGGTGTCACCGGTGGAAACCACATATTCATGCACGCCGTCGTCGCCGGCATCTTTCTGATCCAGCTCATCCTGCGGGATTTCGTCATCGGGGGTGGGTTGGTCGGCATCTATCGGTTCACTGGCTTCGGGGAGCAATGACCGCATCTGGCTGGATTCTAACTCGACGCTCTTGGCGATGGGGTTGTGTTCTGGGTGGTAAACAAAAGGCCGCCAAACAGCGACGGCCAATGTGACGACTGTCAGCGACCCCAGCATGACGCGGTGGGGCCGTGGCAGGTTGTTATACGCCAGAGCGATAGTTCGGACTATCTGCTGCACTCGATATTATCCTCATAAGCTTTACTTCAGGCAGCTCACGTACTGGTTTGACAGCTGAGCCAGGAATTTCCCGTAGCTGTCCTTCCCCAGCGCGATGCCGGTGCCCAGCGGGTCCAGCGTTCCGGAACGCACTTTGGTACCCTTGGCGACGGCATTGATTACGGCCGGCCTGAATTGTGGCTCAGCAAAAACGCATACCGCTTTCTGCTCAACCAACTGTGTTCGAATTTGGTGTAGGCGCTGTGCTCCAGGCTGAATTTCGGGATTGACGGTGAAATGGCCCAGTGGACTCAAACCGTAGTGTTTCTCAAAGTAGCCGTAAGCATCATGAAAAACAAAATAACCCTTACCTTGCACAGGCGTAAGCATGTTACCAACATTTTTGTCAGTTTGCGTCAGCAGATTCTCGAACTGGCGCAGGTTTGCGTCTAATTTGTCCTTATTTTGCGGCATAAGTTCCAACAATCTGTCGTGAATCGCGATCGCGGTCACTTTTGCTATCTCCGGCGACAGCCAAACGTGCATATTGTACTCGCCGTGATGATGCCCATGATCGTCATCGGCATGGTTATGCGCTTCGCCTGCATGATCATGATCGTCGTCATCTTCGCCTTTCATCAGCAACGGCTTCACCGCCGGCAGTTCGCTGACAGCCAGCTTTCGGGTCGCCGAGATAGGCACCAGCGCCTTGTTCAGGAACGCTTCCATGTCCGGCCCAACCCATAGCACCAGATCAGCGGAACGCAAGCGTTGGATATCCGAAGGACGCAACGCAAAATCGTGCGGCGAAGCGCCGTCCGGCAGCAACACTTCGGTCGGCGTCACGCCGTCGGCGATGGCCGAAGCGATAAAGCCTAATGGGCGAATCGAGGTCACCACCGCAGCGGAAGCGCTGCTCAGCGGGCCGGCCATCAACAGTGCGCTGGCCAACAGCGTACGCTGCAGCCATTTATTTTTCTTTGCCATCATCAGTAATCCCATCGTTTTCATCAACAAGGCGTGATATTATAACATTCGCTTCGTTCTGCAACCTGTAATCTCGAGATGTCTACACTGATAACGCTAAAAAATATCTCCGTCGCCTTCGGCAGCCGCAAGGTGCTGTCGAACATTTCCCTCAGCCTGCAACCCGGCCGTATTCTCACGCTGCTTGGCCCGAACGGCGCGGGCAAATCCACGCTGGTGCGCGTGGTGCTGGGATTGGTCAAACCGACCGCCGGCACGCTGGAGTGTGAGCCCGATCTGCGCATCGGCTATGTGCCGCAAAAGCTGCACCTCGACGCCACCCTGCCGCTGACCGTCAGCCGTTTTATGCGTCTTAAACCTGGCGTAAAGAAAGCCGACATTTTGCCGGCGCTCAAGCGCGTGCACGCCGCCCACCTGCTCGACCAGCCAATGCAAAAGCTCTCCGGCGGTGAAAACCAGCGCGTGCTGCTGGCGCGAGCGCTGCTGAACAAACCGCAGCTGCTGGTGCTGGACGAACCCACGCAAGGGGTGGACGTCAACGGCCAGCTGGCACTGTACGATCTGATCGATCAGCTGCGTAAAGAGCTGGGCTGCGCCGTGCTGATGGTGTCGCACGATCTGCATCTGGTGATGGCGAAAACCGACGAAGTACTGTGCCTCAATCAGCACATCTGCTGCTCCGGCGCGCCGGAGGTGGTGTCGATGCATCCTGAATTCATCGCCATGTTCGGCAACCGCGGCGCAGAGCAACTGGCGGTGTATCGCCACCATCACAATCACCGCCACGATCTGCAGGGAAGAATTGTCTTGAAGAAAACCGGGAGCCGCGAAGCATGATTGAACTGTTACTTCCCGGCTGGCTGGCCGGCGTGTTGTTGGCTAGCGCCGCCGGGCCGCTGGGTTCCTTCGTGGTCTGGCGCCGCATGTCCTACTTCGGCGACACCCTGGCGCACGCCTCGCTGCTCGGCGTCGCCTTTGGTCTGCTGCTGGACATCAATCCCTTCTATGCGGTGATCGCCATTACGCTGCTGTTGTCTTTGGCCCTGGTGTGGCTGGAACGTCGCCCGCAGCTCTCGGTGGATACGCTGCTCGGCATTCTGGCCCACAGCGCCCTGTCGCTGGGGCTGGTGGTGGTGGCGTTGATGTCCAACGTGCGGGTCGATCTGATGGCCTATCTGTTCGGCGATCTGCTGTCGGTCACGCTGAGCGACATCGTGATGATCGCCGGCGGCGTCGCCGTGGTGCTGTTGGTGCTGTGGTGGCAGTGGCGCGATCTGCTGTCGATGACCATCAGCCCTGAGCTGGCGCACGTCGACGGCGTCAATCTGGCGCGGGCACGCACCGTGCTGATGCTGGTCACCGCCTTGACCATCGGTCTGGCGATGAAATTCGTCGGCGCGCTGATCATCACCTCGCTGCTGATCATCCCTGCAGCCACCGCTCGCCGCTTCGCGCGCACGCCGGAGCAGATGGCGGGCGTCGCGGTGCTGCTCGGGATGGTGGCGGTTACCGGTGGCCTGACCTTCTCGGCGTTTTACGATACGCCTGCCGGCCCTTCGGTGGTGCTCTGCGCCGCCGTGCTGTTCACGCTGAGCCTGTTTAAAAAACAGCAGGCTTGATTAAAGCCGGGATATGACAAGGGCCGCATCTGCGGCCCTTTCTTATTGGCGGATTAAAAATTTACTCTTCGCGTTCGAGACCAAAGTGCCGGTAGGCATGCTGCGTCGCCAGGCGGCCGCGCGGCGTGCGCTGGATAAAGCCCTGCTGGATCAGGAACGGTTCAATCACGTCTTCGATGGTTTCGCGCTCTTCACCGATCGCCGCCGCCAGGTTGTCCAACCCGACCGGGCCGCCGGTAAACTTGTCGATAATCGCCAGCAGCAGTTTGCGATCCATATAGTCGAAGCCTTCGGCATCGACGTTGAGCATATCAAGCGCCTGCGCCGCCACCGAACCGCTGATCACGCCGTTGGCGCGCACTTCAGCGAAATCACGCACCCGGCGCAACAGGCGGTTGGCGATACGCGGCGTGCCGCGCGCGCGGCGGGCCACTTCATGGGCGCCCTCGTCGGACAGCTCCAGCCCCAGGCACCCGGCGCTGCGCGAGACGATGTGCTGCAGATCCGCCACCTGATAAAACTCCAGCCGCTGGACAATGCCGAAGCGATCGCGCAACGGCGAGGTCAGCGAACCGGCACGGGTGGTGGCTCCCACCAACGTGAACGGCGGCAGATCGAGCTTAATCGAACGCGCCGCCGGCCCTTCACCGATCATGATATCCAGCTGATAGTCTTCCATCGCCGGATACAATACTTCTTCCACCACCGGTGACAAACGGTGAATTTCGTCGATGAACAACACGTCGTGCGGTTCGAGGTTGGTCAGCATCGCCGCCAGATCGCCCGCCTTCTCCAGCACCGGGCCGGAAGTGGTGCGCAGATTCACGCCCATTTCGTTGGCCACGATGTTGGCCAGGGTGGTTTTCCCCAGCCCCGGCGGGCCGAAGATCAGCAGGTGGTCGAGCGCGTCGCCGCGCTGCTTGGCCGCCTGGATGAAGATCTCCATCTGCTCGCGTACGTGCGGCTGACCCACGTATTCGGTCAGCAGCTTGGGACGAATGGCGCGATCGAGGACTTCTTCCTCATTGATCGGTTCGGCGGAGATCAGGCGATCGGCTTCAATCATTATCTACCTCTTAGCGGCCTTACAAAGCAGCGCGCAACGCGTCACGGATCAGGGTCTCGCAGTCGGCACCCGGCTTGGCAATTTTGCTGACCATGCGGCTGGCTTCCTGCGGCTTATAGCCCAGCGCTACCAGCGCCGAGACCGCTTCGGCCTCCGCGTCAGCCTCAGGCGCTTTCTCCGCGGCGGACGGCAGGCTGATCTCGCTGCTGCTGTTGAACAGATCGCCGTTCAGCCCTTTGAAGCGGTCTTTCATCTCTACCACCAGGCGCTCGGCGGTTTTCTTGCCTACGCCCGGCAGCTTGACCAGCGCGGTGATCTCTTCGCGCTCCACCGCACTGACGAACTGCTGCGCGGACATGCCTGACAGGATGGCGAGCGCCAGTTTCGGCCCGACGCCGTTGACCTTGATCAGCTCGCGGAACAGCGCGCGCTCCTGCTTGTCGTTGAAACCGTACAGCAGCTGCGCATCTTCACGCACCACGAAGTGGGTAAACACGATGGCCTCTTGCCCCAGTTCCGGCAGCTCGTAAAAGCAGGTCATCGGCATGTGCACTTCATAACCCACACCGTTCGCCTCCAGTAACACCAGCGGTGGCTGCTTTTCCAGAATATTTCCTCTGAGACGACCTATCATTTACCCTCCTGCAGAATGACCGGGCATGGCGCCCTGCCATGCCGTTGCTGGTAAAGCTTATAACATAAAAAAGGCTGGATGAATATCCAGCCTGAGCAATCATCGCTTCGCGTCAGCGCAAACGCCCGCGCGCCAGGTTCAACCGCCCTTCGCTCATCCGCAGCACGTTCTGGCTGAGATGGCAATGGGTGATGGCGATGGCCAGGGCATCCGCGGCATCCGCCTGCGGGTTGGCCGAGAGTTTGAGCAGCGAACGCACCATGTGCTGCACCTGCGCCTTTTCGGCTGCGCCGGTGCCGACCACGGTTTGTTTGACCTGCCGCGCCGCATATTCGAACACTTCCAGATTCTGATTCACCGCCGCGACAATCGCAACGCCGCGCGCCTGACCGAGCTTGAGCGCCGAATCCGGGTTCTTGGCCATAAATACCTGTTCGATGGCGAAGAAATCGGGCTGAAACTGGGTGATGATCTCGCTGACGCCGGCGTAAATCAGCTTCAGCCGCGTCGGCATGTCGTCCACCACCGTGCGGATGCAGCCGCTGGCGATATAGCTCAACTGACGCCCCTGCTGGCGGATAAGGCCATAGCCGGTGACGCGCGAGCCGGGATCGATACCGAGTATGATCGCCATATCTACATCCACCTTGCATGCACGGCGCCGCCGAACGGCGGCGCCCGTTTTACCGGATTACAGCGTCGCCGCCACTTCGTCGGAGATTTCACCGTTATGGTAAACTTCCTGCACGTCGTCGCAGTCTTCCAGCATATCGATCAGGCGCAGCAGCTTAGGCGCGGTTTCCGCGTCCATGTCGGCCTTGGTCGATGGGATCATCGACACTTCCGCCGCTTCAGCTTCGAAGCCCGCCGCGGTCAGCGCGTCTTTCACCGCGCCCAGGCTTTCCCAGGCGGTGAACACGTCGATGGCGCCATCGTCATAGGTCACGATGTCTTCCGCACCGGCTTCCAGCGCCGCTTCCATTACGCTGTCTTCATCCAGGCCCGGTGCGTAGGTGATCACGCCCTTCTTGGTGAACAGATAAGCCACGGAACCGTCGGTACCCAGGTTACCGCCGCATTTGGTAAAGGCGTGACGCACTTCCGCCACGGTGCGGTTGCGGTTGTCGCTCAGGCATTCGATCATGACGGCGGTGCCGCCAGGGCCGTAACCTTCATAGATGATGGTTTCCATATTGGTATCATCATCGCCGCCCACGCCGCGCGCGATCGCGCGGTTCATGGTGTCGCGCGTCATGTTGTTCGACAGCGCCTTGTCCATCGCCGCGCGCAGACGCGGGTTGGAATCCGGATCGCCGCCGCCCAGCTTCGCGGCGGTGACCAGCTCACGAATAATCTTGGTGAAAATTTTACCGCGCTTGGCGTCCTGCGCCGCTTTACGGTGCTTTGTGTTGGCCCACTTACTATGACCTGCCATAAAAAATCTCCGAAAAAAACTACTGGACTGAATTGATCACGAACTCTTCAATCGCCTGCTGATTGCTCCACGACTTGGTCAACTTCACGGCCTCGGCCGCCTCAAGCCATTGGTAAGCGTGATGCTCGGTAATTACCGGATCGCGCTCCTCGGGCAACGCCAGACAGAACCAGTGCTCTTTATTGCGCGTGGTTCCCGGCGCATAGCGATGTCGCAAATGGACAAAGAGTTCAAACTCCACGCAGCGCTGGCAATCGAACAACGGCAGGTGCTCTGCTTCGATATCGATGCCCACTTCTTCCATGACCTCACGCCGTGCGGCATGCGGCGGCGACTCATCCTGTTCCAGGCTGCCGGTGACCGACTGCCAGAACTCGGTATCGTCGCGCCGCTGTAACATCAGCACCCGACCACTGGATTTCGCGTAAATCACTACCAGGATAGATTCAGGGCGCTTGTAACTCATCACTCGCTCTCTTGTTCCGCACCGGCTTTCTTTACCACACTGATCGCCAGCTCCTGCAGCGACGCCGGGTTGGCGAAGCTCGGGGCGTCGGTCATCAGACAGGCCGCCGCGGTGGTTTTCGGGAAGGCGATCACGTCGCGGATATTGTCGGTGCCGGTCAGCAGCATCACCAGACGGTCCAGGCCGAAGGCCAGGCCGGCGTGCGGCGGCGTGCCGTACTTCAGCGCGTCCAGCAGGAAGCCGAACTTCTCGCGCTGTTCGTGTTCGTCGATGCCCAGAATGCTGAATACCGTCTGCTGCATTTCGCTGCGGTGAATACGCACCGAACCGCCGCCCACTTCGTAACCGTTGATCACCATGTCATAAGCGTTGGCGATAGCGTTGACCGGCGCGGCGGCCAGCTCTTCCGGGCTCATGTCGCGCGGCGAGGTGAACGGGTGGTGCATCGCCGCCAGGCCGCCCTCTTCGTCTTCTTCGAACATCGGGAAGTCGACCACCCACAGCGGCGCCCAGCTGTCGAGTTGGGTCAGCCCCAGATCGCGTCCCAGCTTCAGGCGCAGCGCGCCCATCGCATCGGTGACAATCTTGAAACTGTCTGCGCCGAAGAACAGGATGTCGCCGGTCTGCGCGTCGGTGCGCGCCAGGACAGCTTCCAGCACTTCCGCGCTGAGGAATTTGGCGATCGGGCTTTGCACGCCTTCCATGCCGGCGGCGCGGTCGTTGACCTTCAGCCAGGCCAGGCCTTTGGCGCCGTAGATGTTGACGAAAGCGCCGTACTCATCGATCTGCTTGCGGGTCAGCTGTGCGCCGCCCGGTACGCGGATCGCCGCCACGCGGCCTTTGGCGTCGTTGGCCGGGCCGGAGAACACTTTGAACTCGACGTCCTTGACCAGGTCGGCCACGTCCACCAGCTCCAGCGGGTTACGCAGGTCCGGCTTGTCGGAACCAAAGCGACGCATCGCTTCGGCGAAGGTCATGACCGGGAAATCGCCCAGATCCACGCCCTTCACGTCCAGCCACAGTTCACGCGCCAGTTTCTCCATCACTTCACGCACCTGCTCGGCGGTCATGAAGGAGGTTTCGACGTCGATCTGGGTGAATTCAGGCTGACGATCCGCACGCAGATCTTCATCGCGGAAGCATTTGACGATCTGGTAGTAACGATCGAAGCCGGACATCATCAGCAGCTGTTTAAACAGCTGCGGAGACTGCGGCAGCGCGTAGAATTTGCCCTTGTGCACGCGGCTCGGCACCAGGTAATCGCGGGCGCCTTCCGGCGTCGCCTTGGTCAGCATCGGCGTTTCGATGTCGAGGAAGCCGTGGCTGTCCATGAAGCGACGCACGAAGCTGGTGATTTTGGCGCGAGTCTTCAGACGCTCGGCCATTTCCGGGCGACGCAGATCGAGGTAACGGTATTTCAGGCGCGCTTCTTCGCTGTTGACCTGGTTGGAGTCCAGCGGCAGCGGCTCGGAGCGGTTGATGATCTCAAGCGCGTGGGCAAACACTTCCACTTCGCCGGTGGCCATATCTTTATTGATCTGGCTGTCCGGACGCGCACGCACGGTGCCGACGATCTGGATGCAGAACTCATTGCGCAGGTCGTAGGCCTTGTCGAACGCCACTTTCTGGTCCGGATCGAAGAACACCTGCACGATGCCTTCGCGGTCGCGCATATCAATAAAGATCAGGCCGCCCAGATCGCGACGACGATTGACCCAACCACACAGAGTGACTTCCTGGCCCACGTGGGACAGATTCAACTGCCCGCAATATTCAGTACGCATACGCTATCCTTTTACACAGCCGATGCCGCGCCGGGCTACTGCGCCCCTGTCGCGCGGCTGTTATCTGATAAATTCTACTTGTTACCCGGTTTAAAATCCGTCGCATACCAGCCGGTGCCCTTAAGCTGGAAGCCGGAGGATGAGATCAACTTGGTCAACGCGGGCTGCCCACACGCCGGGCAGTCTGCCAGCGGCGCATCGGAAAATTTTTGCAATTTCTCTAACCGATGGTTGCAAGCACCACATGCATATTCATAAATCGGCATAGGTCGTTGGATTAAAGAGTGTTGAAAAAAGGGAGTCATTATAAAGGAAATTCATCCGCCCGATAAGTGCGAACACAGCATTGTTACTGCACTAAATGGCGCGTTTTTGTCCGAATCAACACATCGGTTAACAAATTTCCCATTAACCTGCGACAGTTTTTTCACGTAGCCTGATTCTCCCCCGGTTTTGCGCCGAACGCAGCTCGTCCGACGCGCCGAACAGTTTTTATCCACTTCGCAACGAGATGAAATCCATGCTGAAACTTGACGCCCAAACCACCGCTCTGGTGCTGATCGATTTGCAAAACGGTATTCTGCCCTACGCCGGCGGCCCGCACGGCGCCGACCAGGTGGTGGCGAACGCCGCCCTGCTGGCCGCGCGTTTTCGCATGCTGGGCGCGCCGGTGCTGTTGGTGCGCGTCGGTTGGTCAGACTCCTTCGCCGAGGCGCTGAAACAACCGGTGGATAAACCGGCTCCCGCGCCCGCCGGCGGTTTGCCGGCCACCTGGTGGGAGTTCCCCGCGCCGCTGGCGGTCTGCGATAACGATATTTTGATCACCAAGCGCCAATGGGGCGCCTTCTACGGCACCGATCTGGACTTGCAGCTGCGCCGTCGCGGCATCAAATCCGTAGTCTTGGGCGGCATATCCACCAATATCGGCGTGGAGTCCACCGCCCGCGCCGCCTGGGAACACGGCTATGAGCTGGTGATCGCCGAAGACGTCTGCAGCGCGCAGAACGCGGAAATGCACCGTTTCGCGTTCGAACACATCTTCCCGCGTTTGGCGCGGGTGCGCGACACCGGCGAAATTCTTGCCGCGCTCGACCGGTAACGTTAAGTTGTAGCCTGATAATCCAAGCACAAGTAAAGGAAGACGACGCCGTGATCTACATCGGACTGCCGCAGTGGCAACATGCAGCCTGGAACCGTATCGGGCTGCGTGATTTGGCGGATTACAGCCGCTACTTCAACTGCGTGGAAGGCAACACCACCTTCTACGCGCTGCCGAAACTGGACATCGTGCAGCGCTGGCGCGACATGACCGGCGACGATTTTCGCTTCTGCTTCAAATTCCCGTCGGACATCAGCCACAAGGCCGCCCTGCGCAACTGCGCCGCCGAGCTGCAGGCGTTTTACCACTGTCTGAGCCCGGTGCATCAGCGCATCGGCCAGTTGTGGCTGCAGCTGCCCGCCGCCTTCGGCCCCGATGAGCTGCCGCGCATGTGGCAGTTCTTCGAAAGCCTGCCGCAGGAATTCACCTACGGCGTAGAAGTGCGTCATCCGGCGTTTTTCGCCAAGGGCGAGGAAGAGCGCGCGTTGAATCAGGGGTTGCACCAGCGCGGCATCAATCGGGTGATCCTCGACAGCCGCCCGGTGCATTACGCCGCCCCCAACACCGCTGCCGTACGCGATGCCCAGCAGAAAAAACCGAAGCTGCCGGTACACGCGCTGGTCACCGCCGACCAACCGTTGGTGCGCTTTATCGGCGGTGACCAGTTGGCCGATAACCTGCGCTGGTTCGAAGCCTGGCAGCAAAAACTGCCGCAGTGGCAGCAACAGCATCAGCCCTATCTGTTTATTCATACGCCGGACAACGGCGATTCGCCCCAGCAGGCGCAAAAAATTTGGCAGCAGTTGCGCCTGGCGATCCCTGATTTGCCTGCGCCGCCAGACTGGCCAGAACAAGATGCACTGTTTTGACCTATTAATCTGACCAATAACATCAAATATTTCCCCGCGACAGTGAATACAATGACGGCTATGATGCTGACTGCCAGTTTTGGTTAGGGAACGGAGTTAAAAATGGTAAGCGCGCTTTATGTGGTGCTCGGCGCATTGTTGTTGATCAAACTCTCTTATGACGTAGTCAGATTAAGGATGCAGTACCGCGTAGCCTACGGCGACGGCGGTTTCTACGAATTGCAGACCGCCATACGCGTGCATGGCAACGCCGTTGAATACATTCCTATCGCTGCCGTATTGCTGGTGATCATGGAAATGAACGGCGCGGAAATCTGGATGATTCACCTCTGCGGCCTGATGCTGATGGCCGGGCGGCTGGTGCATTACTACGGTTTACGCAACCGTGAGGTTCGCTGGCGCCGTTCCGGCATGGCCGCGACCTATATCTCTTTGTTGTTGATGGTTCTGGCAAATATCTTCTATCTGCCTTGGGATCTGATTTTCAGCCTGCACTGATCCCGTTTTATCATCAGGCGGCCGCGCCGCCTGCTTCCGCTCCGCTTTTTTGCGCTTTTCTGTTAGACTACGCAGCTTCGAATTCTGAACTGATTTGCCGCTATGCCAAACCGCGATACCCTTTTCTCCGCCCCCATCGCCAAACTGGGCGACTGGACCTTCGACGAACGCGTCGCCGAAGTGTTTCCCGACATGATCCAACGCTCGGTTCCCGGCTATTCCAACATCATCTCGATGATCGGCATGCTGGCCGAACGCTTTGTGCACCCCGACAGCCGGGTGTATGACCTGGGCTGCTCGCTGGGCGCAGCGACGCTGTCAATGCGGCGAAATATCAAGGTGCCCGGTTGCACTATCATCGCCGTCGACAATTCGCCGGCGATGGTGGAACGTTGCCGCCGCCATATTGACGCCTTCCGCGCCGACACGCCGGTTGACGTCATCGAAGCCGACATTCGCGACATCGACATCGAAGACGCCTCGATGGTGGTACTGAACTTTACGCTGCAGTTCCTCGAGCCGGCCGATCGCCTGCGCCTGCTGGAGAAAATCTATCGTGGCCTGCGCCCGGGCGGTGCGCTGGTGTTGTCGGAAAAATTCAGCTTTGAAGACGCCGAAGTCGGCGAGCTGCTGTTCAACATGCACCACGATTTCAAACGCGCCAACGGATACAGCGAGCTGGAGATCAGCCAAAAACGCAGCATGCTGGAAAACGTGATGCTGACCGATTCAGTGGAAGCGCACAAAGCGCGTCTGCAACAGGCCGGATTCGAGCATGCTGAGGTGTGGTTCCAGTGCTTCAACTTCGGTTCACTGATCGCCCTGAAAGCGGGGGATGCGCAATGATCGAATTCGGTGATTTCTATCAGCGCATTGCCAAGAGCCCTCTCAGCCACTGGCTGGATACGCTGCCCGCACAGCTGAGCGCCTGGCAACGCGAATCGCTGCACGGCAAATTCAAGCAGTGGTTCAACTCGGTGGAACATTTGCCGACGCTGACCCCCACCCGTCTCGATCTGCTGCACGGCGTGCGCGCTGAGATGGAGCCCGGCCTGTCGCCGGGCCAGCTTGAAGGCGTCGAGAAAATGCTGCGCACCCTGATGCCGTGGCGTAAAGGGCCGTTCTCGCTGTATGGCATCGATATCGATACCGAATGGCATTCCGACTGGAAATGGGATCGCGTGCTGCCGCACATTTCTCCGCTGGCCGGACGCACCATTCTCGATGTCGGCTGCGGTAGCGGTTATCACCTGTGGCGCATGATCGGCGCCGGCGCACATCTCGCCGTAGGCATCGATCCGATGCAACTGTTCCTGTGCCAGTTCGAAGCGGTGCGCAAGCTGTTGGGCGGCGATCAGCGCGCCCACCTGCTGCCGCTCGGCATCGAGCAATTGCCGGATTTGGCGGCGTTCGACACCGTGTTCTCAATGGGGGTGCTGTATCACCGCCGCTCGCCGCTCGATCATCTGTATCAACTGAAAAATCAGCTGGTAGCTGAAGGCGAACTGGTGCTGGAAACGCTGGTGGTGGAAGGCGATCGCCACCAGGTGCTGGTGCCGGGCGATCGTTATGCGCAGATGCGCAACGTGTATTTCATTCCTTCCGCCGAGGCGCTGAAATGCTGGCTGGAGAAGTGCGGTTTCGTCGACGTGAAGATTGCCGATATGTGCGTCACCAGTCTCGAAGAGCAGCGCCGCACCGACTGGATGACCAGCGAATCACTGGCCGAATTCCTCGATCCGAACGATCGCAGCAAAACGGTGGAAGGCTATCCGGCGCCCCTGCGCGCCGTGCTGACTGCAAAAAAACCCTAGCGCTCGCTTAATCGGGCCGGCCTGCGCCGGCCCCCAGTTACCCGTTGCTGGCATCGACAATCCGCAGCTCATAGACCATCGTCGCGTTCGGCGGGATCTGCGGCGCATAGCCCGTTTCACCGTACGCCAACGCCGGCGGCACCACCATCGTCAGCGAACCGTGATTTTTCAGATGACCGATCGCCTCGCGGAACAACGGTGGATAGGCGGAGAGCGGCTGAGACATCACCTTTCCACTGCGATCCATATCCTGAATCACGCTGCCGTCGGTTAAGCTCTCTTTCACCACGATGTCTACCCGCGCGTTTTCCGCAATGGTTTCATCACCCGTATAATCGATGCGATACCAGAAGCCGGAAGGCGATTTCTGCGTGCCCTTCTTCTTTTTGAACTCGGCAACGAACGCCTCACCCTTGCTGGTCTGCGTCTTCGCCGCCTGGTTTCTGGCGTCACTCACCGCTTTTTCCGACTCCGCCAGCGCGCGGGTCAACTGCGCATCGCTCAACTGGTAATGGCCGTTGAAGGTATCGATCACGCCGGCCAGCAACATGGTTTTATCGGGTGTGATGCCCCAATTTTTACGCTCAGCCAGCATCGTTTGGATATCGCGCCCCAAGGCGACGCCGGCAGCATAGCTCTGTTGCTCCGGTTTTTTCTTCAGCGTTTTCACTTCCGGCAACCATTTGGCCCGCGATCTCAGCCCGCTCAGTTCGTCTTGCAAAGCTTGCTGAGCCTGATGGGCGGCAGCCAGCTCCGCTGCCGTTTTATCCGCCCGTTGCGTCGCTTCATCCCTCTTCTGCGCTGCCTGCGCGCTTTCCGCCGTCACCGCCGCCAGACGTTGTTCCAGCATTTTGGCCTGCTCGGTTTGCGCTTTGTTTTTTTCCTGCAGTTGCGCCAACTGCCGCTGCAGTTCCTCCGTCGCTTTGGCGGCTTCTATCGCCTGCTTTGCCAACGACGCCTGCAGGCTTTTCTCTTGTTGCTCGGCCTGCCGACGTTGGTCATCACGCTCTTTCTGCAGCTGCGCCAGCCGCTGTTGAAGCTCGCCCACCGCCTTGGCGGCTTCGGCTTTTTGTTGTTCCAGCGCCCTCTTCAGGCTTTTCTCTTGTTGCCCCCCCTGCTGTCGTTGGACGCCCTGTTCTTTCTGCAGCTGCGTCAGCTGCCGCTGCAGTTCATCCGTCAACTTGGCGGCCTCGACCTTTTGTCGTTCCAGCTCAGCGGCGGCCGCTTTTTTGTCCTGCTCATAACGCTGACGCGCTTTATCATTGGCGGTTTGCGCCGCCGCCAGCTTCTCCTCCCAAACCTGCTGCCGAACGTTTTCCGCCTGTTTGGGCAAGGCCGCCAGCCGTTGTTCCAGCAAGGCAATGCGCCGATCTCGCTCCGCGGTTTGTTGCTTTTGCCGCGCCAACGCGGCTTGCGCCTCGGCGATCTGCGCCTGAGCCTTGCGCTCCTGCGGCGTCAGGTTCAGCGCCTGTCGCACGCCGCTGGCGAAGTCGCTCAACGCGCTCAGATCGGGAGCCGGTGCCGGTTTATCGGCAACCGTCAGGGATGACGCAACGCGCAGCGCGGTCAGCTCCTGCTGCAGTGATTGAATAGCGGCTTGCTGTTGTTCCAGCCGAGTCTCTTTCTCACGCAGCGCCTTTTGCAACTGCGTCAGTTGCTTTCTCTGCGCAGCCGTTTCACGAAGTTGAACCGGCCGGGACGCCGGCTTTTGGATTTCCCGGGGCGAGGTAACTGCGGCGTCAGCCGCCGGTGCATCCTGTTGCTGGTAGCGCTCGGCAAACTGCAATAATGCAGGCACATCGTCATCCGCCACGGCCAGCGTTGGCGCAAGCGCCAGCGATATCATCAGGCTCAGCAGTGCCTTTCTCGCACGAGGGATCATTGGGCGCGTTCTCCGCGCTCAGCCAGACCGGTCATCATGGCAGAACTGATGTCTGCGCACAGACGGCTGGTGCGATAACGATACAGGGCGTCAACGGTTTCCTGCGTGCCCGTATTGATCCGCTGGCGCACGCCGGCATACTGCGCCGCACCGCTCATCAAGGTATCGAACTCGCGTTTGAATTTCTGATATTTCTCGTTATCCATGCCGCGCATGGCATCCAGTTCGCGTTGGCACTGCTGCATGCGCTCGGCCTCACGCTGCCGCTTATCCTGCTCCGCAACTTCTTCTGCGCTGGGCGGCTTACTCAATGTAGAAACGGGCCGCTTGGCGGTCTGGCAGCCGGTCAGGGCCAAGGTCAGTAAAAGCGCAGCGGTCCAACAGTGTGCCGTTCGGGTCATTATCATTATCTCCTTGTTAAGTCCGCCGCCAACGCGCTCTGCAGTCGAGCTGACGGCTCTCCTCATTGATGCTGTGATGTTCCGGCCATCAGCCAAGCCGTGTTCGGACATGAAAATGCAGACGCAGCATTGAGAGGCATGGCGCCAATAATTCACTGCATCAATGCATATCAAAAAATCATTTAATATTATGATATTTAAAGGATTTTAATTCACAAACTTATCAGCAGGGCATGACGTTCGCAAGAAGAAATGGGGGGTTGGTCGACCGAGATACCGCGTTGAAACAGGCTAATGGTCTTTACAAAACATAAAAAAAGCCCCGGCAAAACGCCGGGGCCTGGTACTTGCGTGATCGCCGAGGACTCAGTGACACGCAAAGGGGTCTTACGGCCCGGAAACCGGTTGTCAAACGCGGCTAACTGCGTGTTTATGCGCTTTGCGCCAGAGGATCAACCAAGGCCAGCGCGTTTTTCATCGCCTCCACCATTTCGCCATCCACGCAATAATGGCTAAATTCGTCAAACTCGTTATCGGAGCACATGGTGACGCCCGCCTTGCGATAACGCATGGTCGACGGCACCAGATGGCCGGAAGAGCTGTGCAGTTCATGCAGGCCGATATCGACAAACTTATGCAGATTGCTGAGGCGCACGCCGGCACCCGCCATGATCACCGGGCCTTGGCTGGCCTGGCGCAAATCGCGCAGCAACGGCAGGCCAAGTTCGGCGCTCTGCTGCTGGCCGGAGGTCAGAATGCGCGCCACACCCAGCTCGGTCAGTTGCTCCAGCGCCACCATCGGATTCTGGCACATATCGAACGCGCGATGGAACGTCACCGCCATGCCTTCGCACAGCCTCATCACTTCGCGCATGCGCGGCAGATCGATGTGCCCTTCGTCGTCCAGCATGCCAACCACCACACCGGGGAACCCCATCTCGCGAATTTGGCCGATGTCTTGTTTGATCACTTCGAAATCCACCGCGCCGTAACAGAAATCGCCACCGCGCGGGCGAACGATCGGATGCACCGGGATCGAAACCCGCTCCCGCGCCAGACGCAGCGTGCCATAGCTCGGCGTCAATCCCCCTTCGCTCTGGCTGGCGCACAACTCGATGCGATCGGCGCCCGCCCGTTCGGCCGTCAGCGCACAGTCGACGCTAAAGCAACAAACTTCCAGTTTTATCATTGTCACCCCCAGATAACGGCCAACATACGGCGGCAATTGTTCATTTCTTCATTTCTCACGTAGGCTCATGCATAGGCATAAACCGGCTCAGGGTTATCACTATGGCATTCAATTTTGATCAATGGGTAGACCGCAGTCACAGTGACAGCGTTAAGTGGGATAAATATCGCGGTAGCGACATCATCCCGCTTTGGGTCGCCGACAGCGATTTCACCTCACCGCCGGCGGTGATCGAAGCCTTGCAGCGCCGCGTAGCACACGGCGTATTCGGCTACACCCACCCATCCCCTGATCTTATTGAGGTTTTTACCCGCCGCATGGTAGAGCGCTACGATTGGCACATCAAGCCTGAATGGATCATTTTCCTGCCTGGCCTGGTGTGCGGCCTGAACCTGTGCGTGCGAGCCTGCACCGAAGAACATCAGAGCACGCTGGCCCCCTCGCTCATTTATCCGCCGTTTCGCAAAGCGGCCAAATTCGCCGGGCGTAAACACCTTTCGGTATCGCTAACAGCGGTCAACCAGCGTTGGGGGCTGGATTTTTCCTCGATGCATGATCGGCTCAACGGCAACGAAAAACTCCTGTTGCTGTGCAACCCGCAGAACCCCGGTGGCACCGTGTATCGCCGAGAGGAGCTGTTGCAGCACCACCGGTTCGCTCGCGAACACGATTTAATCGTCTGTTCGGATGAAATTCACTGCGAACTGCTGCTTGAGCCCGGCGCGCGCCATATCCCCTTCGCCACCCTGAATGAAGACGCGGCCCAACGCAGCGTGACGCTGATGTCACCGTCAAAGACGTTTAATCTCGCCGGGCTCGGCGCCTCGATGGCGATCGTCCCTAATGAGGCGCTGCGACAAAAGCTGAAACGCGCGCGCAGCGGCATCGTGCCGGAGGTCAATCTGCTGGCGCTGGTCGCCGCCCAGGCGGCCTATCAATATGGGCAACCCTGGCTGGACGAGCAGTTGATTTATCTGCGCGCCAATCGCGATCGGGTGACAGAACGCATCAACGCCATGCCGGGATTGAAGTTGTTGCCGATTGAAGCCACCTATTTGGCCTGGATCGACTGCGGCGCGTTGCCGGTGGACAATCCGCATCAGTTCTTCGAGCGCGCGGGCGTTGGATTAAGCGCCGGTTTGGATTTCGGCGATCGGCGCTTTGTGCGGCTTAACTTTGGTTGCCGATGGGCCCTGCTCGATGAAGCGCTCGATCGCATGGCGCGAGCCTGTGCGGCGCTGCCTGGCTAACCTTGTTCGCTGGCGACGATGTCTCGAATGGAATACGGATGAAACTTGATCGTGACCGTTCCGTCGGTGATGGCCAGCGTCGGGTTCGGTAGCCGCTCGCCCTCGCCTTTTGGCGAGCTTTGCTTCAGCTTGATCCCCGGCGCCAACAATGCCTCATCGGCAAGGTGGCTCAACGCCCGAGCGTACAGCGTCTGAGGATCGCCACTGAGCACTAATTCGACGTGTTCCCAGCCTTCGTGCGGATAACGCTTCTCCCCAGGATACGGCAGCTCGATGCAGTCTATCCGCCACGGCCCTACGGCCAGCGGCTGAGACAAATCGAACAGACAGATAGGCCGCCCGTTGATCATCGATTCGGATAGCAGTGTCCCGCACTGCATCAGCCCCTGGCGCCAACGTTCAGCGGTGGCATTCTGGTGACAGCGCAGGGAGATGTGATCGGCGGTGAACGCGGCCAGATCAAGCCGCAATTTGGCGGCAAATTGATACAGCGCCTGCTCGAAACGCGGCAAATCGAGCGTCAGATCGTCAAGCTCGGCAACGGTCTGCAAGGGAGTGGTCATAGAAACCTCAAAACAACGGAGCGCAAAGTTAAACGCCGTAATTTACACGGTGGCGGCAGCGCTCGCCACCGTGGCGACGTTTTTCGGCGGCGGTTCAGAATGACTTTTGGTTGCGGACGGGGAGAATAAAAACCAGTTTCTTATTAAGATGACAGCTTATTAAAGCAACAGAAAAATAAAAAATAAGATTTTTCGCAAGCCATTATACCTTCTCTTCATGACGTTATGATTTAAGTTATTTTGCACAAAACTCTCTGCACTCCATTGGTCAAGTCGATTGAATAGTCTGGTTTAATCAAACCTGATTCACTTATCGAAGTCACATAAAACCATAAGCACAACCTATTGTAAAAAAAGAAAATAAACCCCATTAATTGATGGGAAGCTAAGGATTATCTTAATTTACCCCCAGACAATTGATTCACCAAGACAACTCCGCTACTTTGGAGGAAATTTAAATTCGAGATGATCATTATGTTATTGCTGACGATATCCTTGGTGTTGATAATTATCGCCGTATACGCCATCTACCGTCATTTCAAATCACGCAGCGTCAACACGCTGGATGCCGGTCGCCGCAATAAAAAACGCTAGCTTCGCAACTCTCCCCTTCGTACATTCTGTTCAGGTCATTCTGCTTTCACCTTCCGGCAATCAACGCGCCGCACCCGACAACTGTTTCATCGCAGCGGCCGCGCCAACTGCTGACGGGCTTCGTCAGATCGGTTACAATTACAGGCTGTTTTGTGGCGGTCGCCCATCGCGCCCGCCACCGTTGAATCCCGCAGGGGCTGGCTTCAGCCCCTCGTTCGTCATTAAGGTAACCCGGTGAATATTCAGGTTCTTCTTTCAGATAAAGTCAGCCAGGCGCTGATCGCCGCTGGCGCGCCAGCCGATTGCGAAGCGCAGGTCCGCCCTTCCGCCAAGGCGCAGTTTGGCGATTACCAGGCCAACGGCGTGATGTCAGTCGCCAAAAAGCTGGGCATGCCGCCCCGTCAGCTGGCGGAAAAAGTGGTGCAACTGCTGGATCTCGGCGACGTCGCCGGTAAAGTGGAAATCGCCGGTCCCGGCTTTATCAACATTTTCCTGAACAGCGATTGGGTCGCCCGCCAGGCCGATCAGGTGCTGAACGCACCGAAGCTGGGCATTGCGCCGGTTGAACCGCAAACCATCGTTATCGACTATTCCGCGCCGAACGTGGCGAAAGAGATGCACGTCGGCCACCTGCGCTCCACCATCATCGGCGACGCCGCGGCGCGTACCCAGGAGTTTTTGGGCCATAAAGTGATTCGCGCCAACCATGTCGGCGACTGGGGCACTCAGTTCGGCATGTTGATTGCCTACCTGGAAAAAATGCAGAACGAAAATGCCAGCGATATGGGTCTGTCCGATTTGGAACAGTTCTATCGCGAAGCCAAGAAACACTACGACGAAGACGCCGAGTTCGCCGAGCGCGCGCGCGCTTACGTCGTGAAGCTGCAGGGCGGCGATCAGTACTGCCTGAAAATGTGGCGCAAGCTGGTCGACATCACCATGGCGCAAAACCAGCTGACCTATAACCGCCTGAACGTCACGCTGACCGAAGACGACGTGATGGGCGAAAGCCTGTATAACGCGATGCTGCCGGGCATCGTCGCCGATCTGAAAGCCAAAGGGCTGGCGGTGGAAAGCGAAGGCGCCACCGTGGTGTTCCTCGACGAATACCAGAACAAGGACGGTGACCCGATGGGCGTCATCATCCAGAAAAAGGATGGCGGCTACCTCTACACCACCACCGATATCGCCTGCGCCAAGTATCGCTACGAAACTCTGGGCGCCAACCGCGTTCTGTATTACATTGACTCCCGCCAGCATCAGCACCTGATGCAGGCCTGGACCATCGTGCGCAAGGCCGGTTACGTGCCGGAGTCCGTCTCGCTGGAGCACCACATGTTCGGCATGATGCTGGGCAAAGACGGTAAGCCGTTCAAAACCCGCTCGGGCGGCACGGTGAAGCTCTCCGATCTGCTGGATGAAGCCATCGAACGCGCCGAACAGCTGATCGCCGGCAAAAACCCGGACATGCCGCAAGATGAAATGAAGACCGTGGCCCGCGTGGTCGGCATCGGCGCGGTGAAATACGCCGATCTGTCGAAAAGCCGCACCACCGACTATGTCTTCGACTGGGACAACATGCTGGCCTTCGAGGGCAATACCGCGCCTTATATGCAATACGCCTATACCCGTGTGGCATCGGTATTCAAGCGCGCCGGGATCGACGAAAGCAGCCTGACACTGCCGCTGACGCTGACCGAAGAGCGTGAAATTGCGCTGGCTACCCGCTTGCTGCAGTTCGAAGAGGTGCTCACCACCGTTGCACGTGAAGGCACGCCTCACGTCATGTGCAGCTACCTGTATGATCTGGCCGGCTTGTTCTCCAGCTTCTACGAGCACTGCCAGATCCTGAACGCCGACAGCGAAGAAACCCGTCAGAGCCGCCTGAAGCTGGCGCTGCTGACCTCTAAAACGCTGAAAACCGGCCTGGATACGCTGGGCATCGAAACCGTCGAACGCATGTAAGCCGCACCGCGCGGAAAGTAAAAAGGTCGCCAAGGCGACCTTTTTTTGTTCTTGCATTCGACTCAGGCGACGCGGCGCGCAAAATCACGCGGGCGGAAGCCCAACCCGGCCAGCACGCCAAAGTAGGCCACCACACCGGCCACCACCACCGCAGCCAAACGCAGCAAACGTTCCAGCATATTGCCCTGATCCCAAGCCGGCATCAGCCACATCACGCCAATCAGCACCGCCGACATCGCCAGCACGGCGATCACCAGCTTAGTGAGGAACAGCGCCCAACCCGGCTGTGGCTGGAAAATCTTCTGCTTGCGCAGCTGCCAATACAGCAGCGAGGCGTTCAGGCAAGCCGCCAAGCCGATCGACAGCGCCAGGCCGGCATGCTTCAGCGGACCAATAAACGCCAGGTTCATCACCTGCGTCATGATCAGCGTGATGATAGCGATCTTGACCGGCGTTTTGATGTCCTGCCGCGAATAGAAGCCCGGCGCCAGCACTTTAACCACGATCAGCCCCATCAGCCCCACCGAGTAAGCCACCAGCGCGCGTTGCGTCATCGCCGCGTCAAAGGCGCTGAACTTGCCGTACTGGAACAGCGAGACGGTCAACGGTTTGGCCAAAATGCCCAGCGCGATGGCGCTCGGCAACGCCAGCAGAAAACACAGGCGCAGCCCCCAATCCATCAGGCGCGAATACTCGTCGTGGTTGCCGCTTGAGAAGCTTTTGGCCAGCGACGGCAGCAGGATGGTGCCTAATGCCACACCCAACACGCCAGAAGGAAATTCCATCAGGCGGTCGGCGTAGTACATCCAGGACACCGAGCCGGATACCAGGAACGATGCGAAGATAGTGTTGATGATCAGCGATATTTGGCTGACCGACACCCCAAGGATCGCCGGCCCCATCTGACGCATTACCCGCCAGACTCCGGCATCGCCCAATTTGAGGCGCGGCAGCACCAGCATGCCGATCTTGCGCAGGTGCGGCAGCTGGTAGCCCAGTTGCAGCACGCCGCCTACCACCACCGCCCAGGCCAGCGCCAGCACCGGCGGGTGGAAATACGGCGCGGCGAACAGCGCGAAGCCAATCATGCTGACGTTAAGCAGCGTTGGCGCAAAGGCCGGGATCGAGAAGCGGTTCCAGGTATTGAGGATCGCCCCCACCAGCGACGCCAGCGAGATCAACAGAATATAGGGGAATGTGATGCGCAGCAGCGCCGACGTCAGGGCAAACTTGTCGGGCGTATCGGTAAAGCCCGGCGCGGTGAGATAGATAACCCAGGGCGCGGCCAACATCCCCAGTACCGTCACCACCGCCAGCACCAGCGTCAGCAGCCCGGAGACATAGGCGATAAACGTGCGTGTCGCCTCGTCGCCCTGCTGGCTTTTGTATTCGGCCAGGATCGGCACGAAGGCCTGCGAAAACGCGCCTTCGGCAAAGATACGGCGTAACAGATTCGGGAGTTTGAACGCCACGAAGAAGGCGTCCGTTGCCATGCCGGCCCCGAACACCCGCGCGACGATCGCATCGCGGGCAAAGCCCAACACCCGCGAAAACATCGTCATCGAGCTGACGGCAGCCAAGGATTTGAGTAGGTTCATGTGGTTGTCTGATAGGTACCGTAAATATCAACGCCTGCAACAGCAGGCGTCAGTGAAACAATCGGCTCAGTTTACGCATCCGGAAAAGAATAGCTACCGCCATATGTTACATAGAGTTATCCCGTAGCAAACGCTCGACCACCCGCTGGGCAAACAGCGCCTGTTCGCCGCCGGTTTCCGGCGCGCTCTGATTGGCGACGGCATCAAGGAAATGCCGCACCGCACCGTCGAAGCCGCGTTGCACCAGCGTACTTTGCCAGCCCGGCACAGGTTGTTCCAACTCGCCCTGCGCATCTTCACGCAGCCAGTGGCGCATATCGGTCAACTGATACAGCGCGCCGTCGGTCACCGCCTGCACGCTTTCGCGCTGGCTGCCGCCGCGGCGATGCATGCTGGTCGTCACCTGCGTGTCGCCGCAGGCGAAGTGGTGCTCGGCGTACAGCATTTTGCCTGCGGCGTTGGCGCGCACGCTGCCGCTCAGCAGTTGCTCGCCTCCGCCCGCCAGCCACAGCGCCGTGTCCACCACATGCAGGTAATCATCCAACAGGGTAAAACGCAGATCGCGCGGGCCGACGCTGTCCGCCCGATGTTTATCCATGCGAATGGAGGCCGGCTGATTCATTTGCTGCTTGAGCTGCCGGTAAAGCGGTGCGAAACGGCGGTTGAACCCCACCATCAGCGTTTTGCCCCGCCGCTCGGCCAACTCAAGCAACTGCTCGCCCTGCTCCAGCGTCTCCGCCAGCGGTTTATCGACGTAAACGTGCACACCGCGGTTCAGCAGCTCGCCTATTACCGAAAAATGGCTGGCGGTGCTGCTGTGAACAAAGACCGCGTCGCACTGTTCGGCCAGGCTGTCCAACCGAGAGAAACAGGCCATGCGGTAGCTGTCGCACAGCGGCTGCGCTTTTTGCTGATTGGGCGAAAAACCGCCCACCAGAGTCCAATCCGCCGCCTGACCGAGGATTGGCAGGTAAGCCTTCTGCGCGATACTGCCCAATCCCACCACGCCTACACGCAATTTAGTCATTCGCATCCCTCACCAACAGGTGTTGCAACTGCCGTTTCAGTTCCGCCACTTCGCTTTCCAATGCGCTAACCCTGGCGCTCAGTTCGCCGTCGTCCTCGGGTTCGAACGCCGCGGGCGGCGCTTCATCAATCTGGCCGCTGAACAGATGCATGAATCGGCTTTCGCGCTTGCCCGGCTCACGCGCCAGGCGCACCACGAACGGGCCATCTTCTCGCGTGGCCAGCTGTTGCAACACCTGTTCGACTTCGCTGACATCGCTGAACTCGTGCATCCGATTGGTACGGGTGCGCAGCTCGCCGGGCGTTTGCGCGCCGCGTAGCAGTAAGGTGGCGATCACCGCCAGTTCGGCGGGCGAAAGTTTCAGTTGGCCGAACTCGGAGTTGCAAAACCGCTGTTCGTACTTCACTACCCGGTTGCCGAACCCGCTGAGGGTGCGCAGGAAATGTTTGCGCAGCAACAGATCGAGGAGCTGCTGCACTTCGCTTTCGCTCAGATCCATCACCGGTTCACGGTTGGTTTTTTGGTTACATGCCAGCGTAATGGCATTCAGCGAAAGCGGGTATTGATCCGGGGTCGTGACCTGTTTTTCCAACAGGCAGCCGATAACCCGAGCCTCTCTGGCGTTCAATTCATATTTCATCGTTTGGCCTCAACGTGGGGGGAGCCACTCTTTATTGGTGTATGCCGTCAAAACGTGGTCTTGCCACTGGCCGTCGATCAGCAGGTAATCCTTGGCGTAACCTTCGCGTTCGAATCCCAGACGCGTCAGCAATGCGCCGCTGCGCTGGTTGTGCGGCATATAGTTGGCCATGATGCGGTGCATGCGCTGTTGGCGCAGCATATAGCGGATGGCGGACTGCAAGGCTTCGAACATCAGCCCCTGTCCCTGCCATTTCTCCCCCAGCGAATAACCGAGGAAACAGGCGTGAAACGAACCGCGCAGCACGTTGCTGAAGTTCGCCACGCCGCGCACTTCCTGCTCTTGCGGATCGAGCAGGATAAAATAGTAGGCGCTGCCCTGCTTTTGCATTTCAGCGATCATGCCCAGACGCGCCTGCCAGCCGGAAGGATAACAGTGGCTTTCGTCGCGCACCGGCTCCCAGGGTTTGAGAAAGGCTCGGTTCTCGGCATAATAATCCGCCAGACGATAGGCGTCCCGTTCATGCACTAAACGGACCACCATCCGGTCGGTAGTAAGACGTACTTTTGGCGATGCAGAGCGGTAGCCGAACATCATTTCCCCCGCAGTCAAAACGGTTCGATAAGAAGTATTTATTGGGAAGTCGCATGGTTAATTATCCGGTGCCGATCTAATGCCATGACTTTATTTAGCCAATAGCGCCTCAGAACCGCACTTCCCTGCATTCAATATAACCGTAGCCCGCCCTCGAGGTAAAATCCCGGTCGCTCAGTAAATCACCGAATACGCGTTTTACAGCGTTTTTCCGCCTATTTTGCAGCGCAAGTAACACCTTGACGATAAAAAAATATTATCTACTCCGCCCCTGTCGCCGTCCGGCAATTGGGTAGAGAATGGTGGGGTTGCCTTCCCCCTCTCTCTTAATTGCTCATGGTGATGCATGTCTCTGGTGTCGCAAGCGCGCAGCTTGGGTAAATATTTTCTGTTGCTCGACAACCTGCTGGTGGTTTTAGGCTTCTTTGTCGTGTTCCCGCTTATTTCGATCCGCTTTGTCGATCAATTAGGATGGGCGGCGCTGATCGTCGGCATCGCGCTGGGTTTGCGCCAGCTGCTGCAACAAGGGCTCGGCATCTTTGGCGGCGCCATCGCCGATCGCTTCGGCGCCAAGCCGATGATCGTCACCGGCATGCTGCTGCGCGCCGCCGGTTTCGCTACCATGGCGATGGCGGATGAGCCTTGGATCCTGTGGTTCTCCTGCGCGCTGTCCGCCCTGGGCGGCACGTTATTCGATCCGCCGCGCACCGCTTTGGTAATCAAGTTGACCCGCCCGCATGAACGCGGCCGTTTTTTCTCGCTGCTGATGATGCAGGACAGCGCGGGTGCGGTGGTCGGCGCGCTGCTCGGCAGTTGGCTGCTGCAGTACGATTTCCACTTTGTCTGCTGGATGGGGGCGGCGATCTTCGTGCTCGCCGCTGGCTGGAACGCTTGGCTACTGCCGGCTTACCGCATCTCTACCGTGCGTATACCGATGAAGGAAGGCATGCTGCGGGTCGTGCGCGATCGCCGCTTCCTCACCTATGTCCTGACGCTGACCGGTTATTACATGTTGGCGGTACAGGTGATGCTGATGATGCCGATCGTGGTTAACGAAATCGCCGGCTCACCGGCGGCGGTGAAATGGATGTATGCGATTGAAGCGGCGCTGTCGTTGTCGCTACTCTATCCGCTGGCGCGTTGGGGAGAAAAACACTTCCGGCTTGAGCAGCGCCTGATGGCGGGCCTGTTGCTGATGACGCTCAGCCTGTTGCCGATCGGTCTCGCCACCAGCTTGCAGGGCGTGTTCACGCTGATCTGCTGCTTCTATCTGGGATCGATCATCGCCGAACCGGCGCGCGAGACGCTGAGCGCTTCGCTGGCCGATCCACGTGCGCGTGGCAGCTATATGGGCTTCAGCCGCCTTGGTCTGGCGCTGGGTGGCGCGTTAGGTTACACCGGCGGCGGCTGGATGTACGATACCGGACGGACGATGAACATGCCGGAGTTACCCTGGTTGCTGCTTGGAGCCGTGGGCTTCGCTACGTTGCTGGCGCTGTACTGGCAGTTCAGCCCGCGGCGCAGTGCATCGATGATGCTGCGCGGCGGTTAACGCCATAGAAATCCGGCCGAATCGGCAACAGCTGCTATCCTGTTAGTAAAAACACCCACAGGAGCCCGTCGGCATGAACGAAGAAGCAAAATTACCGCAACTACTCGAACATATGATACTGAACTTGCGCATGATTTATGCGCGTTCCACCCTGGTGGAAAAGGCTCTGGCCCATATCCTCGCCAGCGACGCCGGCCTGAAAAACGATATTATCAAACAGCTGCAGGTCGTCACTGCCACCAACGAACGTGACAAAATCGACTTGGAAGAAGCTCGCATTCACCTGATCGATGTGCTCAACTCGGTACCGGCCAAGAAATAACGCCCCCTAGCCCGCGCCGGTGCGCGGGCAATATCGCAATAACGCACCATCCAACACACGCACGTCAAGACAGCCTCGATAAGCTGTGGTAACTATTGCTGTTAAAACCTGACAACCCGGAGCAAGCATGAAACTGTTCATTTACGATCATTGCCCATTCTGCGTTAAAGCCCGCATGATTTTCGGCCTGAAACGTCTGCCGATTCGCCTGGTCACGTTGCTCAACGACGATGAGACGACCCCGCTCAACCTGATCGGCCAAAAAATGGTGCCTATCCTGGTCAAAGACAACGGCGAAGCGATGCCGGAAAGCCTGGATATCGTACGCTATGTCGATAACCTGGACGGCAAGCCGGTGCTGACCGGCCGCACCAACCCCGCCATTGCCGAGTGGCTGCAGCGGGTCGGCGAGTACAGCGCAAAATTGCTGTTGCCGCGTATTGCGCATGCCGATTTCGAAGAGTTCGCCACCGACAGCGCCCGCCGTTATTTTATCGATAAAAAGCAGGCGTCAATCGGTGATTTCGCCGAGCATCTCGCCAACAGCGCCGATCTGATCGCCCAGCTGGAGGCCGATCTGCAAACCCTGTCACCGCTGATCGTCTCCGCCGAAGCGGTAAACGGCGAGCTGTCCGAGGACGATATCCACCTGTTCCCGCTGCTGCGCTCGTTGTCGATCGTCGCCGGGGTTGCTCTGCCGGACAACGTGGAAACCTACCGCAACCGCATGGCGCAACGCAGCGAAGTGCCGTTGCTGCTGGACATGGAACAATAACGTTTGAATAACCCAAAGGATATGGCGTACTGATGCTGAAAATGGTGCTCGCCACCGCTCGCGATCGGGCGCGGCTGAAGGAAATTACCTCCGTTCTGATTCGTTACGGCCTGCAAGACGTTCTGCGTCTGCTAGGCCTGGGGGCTTTGCTGCGCGGCGCCCGCGCTGAACCCGCCCAATTGGACGCACAAACCCTGCCCGAGCGGCTGCGCGAAGCGCTCGAGGCGCTAGGCCCAACCTTCGTCAAATTCGGCCAGATCCTGGCCACGCGTTCTGACCTGTTGGATCCGGCCTGGACCGACGAACTGGATCGCCTGCACAGCCAGGCGGCGGTGCTGCCATGGGAAACGCTGGCGCCGCAGATCGTTGCCGATCTCGGCGATGATCCCGAGCAACTGTTTGCTGAATTCGATCGCACACCGCTGGCGGCGGCGTCGATGGCGCAAATCTACCGTGCGCGCCTGCACAGCGGCGAACAAGTGGTGGTGAAAGTGCTGCGGCCCGGCCTGGCGAAAACCATTCACGCCGATCTGCGGCTGCTGGCCTCGCTGGCGGAAACCGTAGAGCAGCAGAGTCAGGCGCTGGCGCGCTATCGACCACGGCAGATGGTCAGAGCGCTAGCGACGGCGCTCAATCATGAACTGGATTTGACCCATGAAGGGCATAACTGCGATCGCGTCGCCGGCATGTTCGCGCGTGAACCCGACGTGGTCGTGCCCAAAATCTATTGGCAATGGTCTTCCCCACGTCTGTTAGTGCAGGAGTACTTGCCCGGCACCGCGCCGGAGAACCCCCGGCAGTTGGCGGAAGCGGGCTTTGACGGCCCGCTGCTGGCGCAGCGCGGCGCCCGCGCCTTTATGAGCATGGTGCTGGAGCACCGGCTGTATCACGCCGATCCGCACCCCGGCAACGTGATGGCGCTGAGCGGCGACCGCGTCGGCTTCATCGACTTCGGCATGGTGGGCCAGCTGTCCGAACGGCGGCGCAACCAGCTGCTCCTGCTGCTGCAGGCCATTGCCGAACGTCAGTCCGAAGGCATCGTCAACACGCTGATCGCCTGGTCGGACAGCGAGCCGCTGGATCTGATGGATCTGGAGCTGGCGGCGCAAAACTTTCTCGACAAACAGGCCGCCACCACCCTGACGTTGGGCAAGGCTCTGACCGACCTGCTGGTGATGGCGCGTGAACACCAGTTGGCGCTGCCGCCCGATCTGGTGCTGCTGTTCAAGGCGTTAATCACCGCCGACGGCGTGCTGCACCGATTGGATCCGGCCTTCGACATCGTCGCCACCCTCAAACCGATGCTGCAACAAACGGTGCTGCAACGCTATGCCCCTGACGCCGTGCGCCAGCGGTTGTTGGCCCTGGGCGGGGAAGCGCTCGACGCCGGGGAAGAACTGCCACAAACCCTGCGGCTGTTGGTGCGCCGCCTAAAACGCGGGCAGCTCAATGCCGATATCAACGTCAGTAATCTCGGCCAGTTGAGCAAGGCGTTGGAACGCGCCGCCGTCACCCTGGCTATCGCCATTGTCACCGCCGCTTTTGCCCTGGGCCTGGCGCCTTATCTGATGCACTCCTCACTGCAGCTGTGGGGCATTCCGCTGTTCCCGCTGTTGGGGGGAGCGGCCTGCCTGGCCGGCGTGATCCTCTTGGCGCTGCGATTGCGGCGCTGACGCTTTCGGCGTTATCCGATAGGTGTCGCCCGCTTTTGCGCGCACTATCCTCTGCACATCGCCGCCTGCCGTTTTCACGCGCAGGCGGAACGTTTATAATGATTAATCAATTATCTGCAGCACTTTTCGCCAGCAGTCGCAATGAGGCATTAATGAAGAAGATCCTGATGGGCGCAGCCGCCCTGCTGTTCGCCGGCGTATTGGCCGGTTGCAATCAACTGACCCAGTACACCCTGAGCGAGCAGGAAGTGAATGATTACCTGCAGAAACATAACGACTACCAGAAGCAGATCGGCGTGCCCGGCCTGCTGGACGCCAACATCGTGCTGACTCAGTTGCAAAGCCAAATCGGCCGCAGCGAACCGGGTAAAGTCACCCTTTCCGGTGACGCCAAGGTCAACATCACGTCGATTCTCGGCCCGCAGACCGCGGATCTGAAGCTGACGCTGAAGGCGCAGCCGGTCTACGACCGGGCGCAGGGCGCCATTTTCCTGAAGGACATGGAGCTGACCGATTACAGCGTGCAGCCGGAAAAAATGCAGACGGTAATGAAAGCGCTGACGCCGTATCTGAACCAGTCGCTGAAATCCTACTTCGACCAAAAGCCGGCTTATGTGCTGAATCCTGACAACAGCAAAACCGAAGCGCTGGCGAAAAAACTGGCGAAAGGGTTGGAAGTGAAACCGGGTGAATTGGTGATCCCATTCAGCGACTGACACCGTCTGAGGACATTAAGCCCGCCGCTCGGCGGGCTTTTTATTGCCGGGAAAGCGTTACTGCGGGGCGCTGTAGGCGATTTCACCGGTGTTGCAGTTGAGCGTCACGTTGTAGGTTTTATCTGCCTTGGTGCCACGCACCGTCAACGGCACCTGCCATATCTGATCCTTGCCGCTGATGGCATCCGGGCTAACCCAGGCGATCGGCGTTGCGGTGCCCAGCAGCTTTTTGTCCGACTCCCAGCGCGTAATGCGGTTCTGCAAGAAGTCGCGCTTGACCTGGGCGGCGATATCCGCCGGTTGCAGACCCGCACACTGGCCTACCTTGGCGGCGCGCTGTTCGTGATCCTGCGCCCACACCGCCGTCGATGCTCCCATCATGGCCAACAAGGCGATAGCCAAACCCGTTTTTTTCATATGTCCTCCCGTTGTGATTAGCGCTATCCGGGCGCCCATCCCTGGCTCACAACAGGGCGTCGGCAAAGAGTTACCGTTTGACGAACTCAATGACAAACAGCGCATCCAGGCCCGGATAGATTTCCTTGATCACCTGCTTCAGTTCGCCGAGCGACATGTTCTCCTGCTGCGCGTGGCGTTCGGTCAGCGCATCCAGGCGCACCGGCGTTACCGACAGCACTTCGATAAAGCAGAAAAATACGCCGTCCTCATTGCGACTGACGCGCAATACCTCGCCCGGTTCGAAGTGCGACTCACTGGCATCCCGAATGGTGATGGTTTTGCGCCCGGCCAGAATGTCTTGCTCAAAGCGGCTGAAGAAAGTTATTTCACGGCTCATTTTAGATCCTTTTTCATCACAACACCGCAACATAAGTCATTATGCCGCCTGCTTTTCTGACGCAGATCCCTCTTTTGGGTTAGAGGCCGCTTTTTTCGCTTTGCTTTCCGCCGGTTTCTTGAGGGTTTCCGCCGGCGATGCGCCGCGCAGAATCAGACCCAGCGCATCTTTATTTTCCGCCAGGAAGAAGCTCAGCCCTTCGCGCTGTTCGTCATCCAGGTTCAGCGGCGCCTGCAGCAGCCACTCCCCAAGGTTGTCCGCCAGATCCAGCATTTTGTCGTAGGCGTCGGCTTCTTTCTTGCTCGCGAAAGTCATTTTTTCCTCACCGTTTCTCACCACCACATATTTAACTTCAACCGCCATGCGTGCGTCCTCAAATACTCAAATCACTGTAATTATGTACAGTATAAATAGATCGTGGCGGGAAGGCAAACCGCCGCCCGCCTTCGGCTTATTTCAGCAGCCGCACCTTGCAGCTTTTGCCTTTGATTTTGCCCTGCTGCAACTGTTGCAGCGCCTTGCGCGCGCTGGCTTTGCGGATCGCGACGTAGGCATGCACCGGGAACATGTCTATCTTGCCCACTTCCGCCGCCGTCAGCCCGGCGTCGCCGGTCAGCGCGCCAAGGATATCGCCGGGACGAATCTTCGCCTTGCGGCCGCCGTCGATGCACAGCGTCACCATTTCCGCCTCCAGCGAGCCGTTGGCCGCCCCGCTCAGCTCGGACACCGGCGACCAGTGGACGCTCATCTGCAGATAGTCTTCAATCGCGTGCGCACGCGCCATTTCCTGCGGCGTGCACAGGCTGATCGCCAGCCCGCTCATGCCGGCGCGGCCGGTGCGGCCGATACGGTGCACATGCACTTCGGGATCGAACGCCAGTTCGTAGTTGACCACCAGCTCCAGCTCTTTAATATCCAGCCCGCGTGCGGCGACGTCGGTCGCCACCAATACCCGGCAACTGCGGTTGGCGAAACGCACCAACACCTGGTCGCGGTCGCGCTGTTCCAGATCGCCATGCAGCGCCAGCGCGCTGATGCCGCGGGCCTCCAGGGCCTCAAGCACCGTCTGACAGTCGCGTTTGGTATTGCAGAACACCACGCAAGACGCAGGTTGATGATAGCGAATGGCCGACACCAGCAGCGCTGGGCGCTGATCGCGCGTAGTCTCATAAAAGCGTTGTTCAATGGAGGTCTGCGCTTCGCCATCGTCCACCTCGACGCTTAGCGGCTGGCGTTGAACGCGCGCGCTGATGCGCTCGATGCCTGCCGGGTACGTGGCGGAAAACAGCAACGTCTGACGTTGCGGCGGCGTATAGCTGATCACATCGTCGATGTCGTCGGCGAACCCCATGTCCAGCATGCGATCGGCCTCATCCAACACCAGCACCTTCAGCTCGTCCAGCTGCAGCGTTTTCTTGCGCAGGTGTTCCTGGATACGGCCCGGCGTCCCCACCACGATGTGCGGCGCATGCACCAGCGAATCGAGCTGCGGCCCCATCGGTTGGCCGCCACACAGCGTCAGAATTTTGATGTTTTGCGTGAAACGCGCCAAGCGACGCAGCTCTTTGCTCACCTGATCGGCCAACTCGCGGGTGGGACAGAGCACCAGCGCCTGTGTGGCAACCTGAGTAACGACGATGTTATTCAGCAAGCCAATGCCAAATGCCGCCGTTTTGCCGCTGCCGGTTTTCGCCTTGGCGCGCACGTCTCGCCCTTGCAGGATAGCGGGCAACGCGGCGGCCTGCACCGGCGTCATTTCGGCGTACCCCAGTTCGTTGAGGTTGGCCAACTGTTCGGCTGGCAGCGGCAGGGAAGAAAAAGAAACTGTGCTCACGGCGATAACTCTTATATGACGAATGGAATGGCGGCGCGCCCGCAGGTTGGCGCCGAATCAGCGGTAAATGATAACAGAGATGGGCGGCGTTACGGGCTGCGGGCATAAAAAAACCCGCCGGCGGCGGGTTTCTTGGCAACGCAGTCGTTAAATCGCAACGACGTTGGCTGCGGCAGGGCCACGTTGGCTGTCCTGGATGGAGAATTCAACCTGCTGGCCTTCAGCCAGGGTCTTGAAACCATCGCTAACGATAGCGGAAAAATGAACGAAAACGTCTTTAGAACCGTCGGCAGGCGTAATGAAGCCGAAGCCTTTGCTTTCGTTGAACCATTTAACGTGACCAGTGATCTTGCTCATTTGTGTTTCCTTTACTTGATAAACCTGCCTTGACGGCACGAGACGCGAAAACCTTGCTATATATAGGCCTTCTTTCGCCGTCGCTTATTAACGCACAATCGCCCAGGCAGGGCAAATATTTCTGCTTGTTATAAAAACAGTAAGTTAGCAACAAACCTGGCGTGGCGGCTGTGAACGCAATCGTTTTCGTATATACTGCCCGCCGATCATCAATCCGCTTACTTTCACCGATCCAGGTACGAAACTATGTTAACGATTGGAACCGCCCTGCGTCCTTCCGCCACCCGCGTCATGTTGCTCGGCTCCGGGGAGCTGGGTAAAGAAGTCGCCATTGAATGCCAGCGCCTCGGTCTGGAAGTGATCGCCGTCGATCGCTATGCCGACGCCCCCGCCATGCATGTGGCGCACCGCAGTCACGTCATCAATATGCTGGACGGTGACGCGCTGAAAGCCGTTATCGAACAAGAGCGGCCGGACTATATCGTTCCCGAAATCGAAGCGATCGCCACCGCCATGCTGGTCGAACTTGAACGTCAGGGCCACCGCGTGGTGCCCTGCGCCGAAGCCACGCGCCTGACCATGAACCGCGAAGGCATCCGCCGTCTGGCGGCGGAAGAACTTGGCCTGCCCACCTCCAGCTACCGCTTTGCCGACAGCGAAGCGACTTTCCGGCAAGCGGTCGAACACATCGGCTACCCGTGCATCGTCAAACCGGTGATGAGTTCTTCCGGCAAAGGACAAAGCCTGATCCGCACGCCTGAGCAGCTGCAAAGCGCCTGGGATTACGCGCAACAGGGCGGACGCGCCGGCGGCGGCCGGGTGATCGTCGAAGGGTTGGTAAGATTTGATTTTGAAATTACGTTGCTGACCATCAGCGCCGTGGACGGCGTACATTTCTGCGAGCCGATCGGCCATCGTCAGGAAGACGGAGATTATCGCGAATCCTGGCAACCGCAGCGCATGTCAGCCACGGCGTTGAGCCGTGCTCAGGCTATCGCGGAGAAGGTGGTGAAAGCCCTGGGCGGGTTCGGACTGTTCGGCGTGGAGCTGTTCGTCTGCGGCGACGACGTGATCTTCAGCGAAGTGTCTCCGCGGCCGCACGATACCGGCATGGTTACGTTGATCTCACAGGATCTGTCCGAGTTCGCCCTGCACGTTCGCGCGTTTCTCGGGTTGCCGATTGGCGCCATCCGCCAGTTCGGCCCTTCCGCTTCAGCGGTGATCCTGCCGCAGCTCACCAGCAGCGATGTGCGTTTCAGCAGCCTGGAAAATGCGCTGCGCGGGCACAACCAGCTGCGCCTGTTCGGCAAACCGGAGATCGCCGGGCAGCGTCGCCTGGGCGTGGCGCTGGCGACGGCGAGCACGACGGAACTGGCGGTGGAGCAAGCGAAACAAGCCGCCGCCGCCGTGGCGGTCAACGGCTGATACTCACGGGGCCGCTTGCGCGGCCCCGATAACGTCAATAGTCTTCGTCTTCTTCAGCATCGTCATCCTGTGACGCCTCCGGTGCGGCCTCATGCTGCTCGTCTTCATCATCGAACAGTACCGCAACCTGAGCGCCCTGATGCTTCTCGCGAATTTCCTGCGCAACGCGAGCAATGGCCTCACCGCTGCTCATGCCCTGCTCCATCAGTTGATGGATGCGATCCGCCGCTTCCTGCTGCTCCGCGTGATTCAGTAATGGCATACCTGCATGCATGTGTCGTTCTCTCCGGCAAAAGGGAGAAGGAGTATACGCGCTAACGCGGCGGATCCCAACGTCTGGTGCCTCAGGCCGGTTGCGAACAGCCGTTATCGTTGCGCCACTGCTTTAGGCGATGCCGCCACAGCATGACATGCCACCCCTGCTTCAGGCCGCGCGCGTTGGCGAACATCGCTCTGTCGATGCCGCGCTGATAGAACTCTTCGGTGATCTGACTCTGAGCGGCCGGTTCCGGCTCACGACGAATGCTGTGGCAAATGCCCAGCGCTTCGCGTGTGATTTGCCAATGGAAAGCCGGACGAATGGCGACAGTGCCCGCATAGCGCTGGTTGAGCCGCTCCAGCATTTCGACGATTTTCATATAGTGGCGTTGATACTCCACGTTCGCCTTACCGATGCGGCGACGGTTACTGATCGACTTGT
This sequence comes from Serratia sp. BNK-33-b, assembly GCF_048684565.1. Classification (NCBI taxonomy): domain Bacteria; kingdom Pseudomonadati; phylum Pseudomonadota; class Gammaproteobacteria; order Enterobacterales; family Yersiniaceae; genus Serratia; species Serratia sp. BNK-33-b. Next base: position 1,973,137 of record NZ_JBLQTZ010000001.1, on the reverse strand, counting down.
CGTGCACCCGTTGACGGTACAGCGGCGTACTTAAATATTTGACCCGTTTGGCATTAAACATGACTTCCGTCGTCCAGGGAATATCCTGGTGATGTAATCCCGGCTCGAAATAAAGCCGATGCTGGCGAATAAAGTCGAGGCGATATATTGCCAGCCATACAACGTGAATAAACTTTCGCGATTTCAGCGCACGTTCAAACCACTGCACGCCGGTGATAACGTCGGTGGTGCGCAAACGCGCCTCAGGAAAAATCAGCTGCAATTCATCTTGGCTGGTAAAATAGCGTTCGCCATTACATTGCATCACGTCTAATTGATGTTGTTCCGCCTGTTCCAGCAGCGTGGAATACATCTCCGGCGCCAGCAAGTCGTCGGCATCGGGAAACGCCACATATTTGCCTTGGGCAACGGCAAGCCCGGCATTACGCGCGTTAGAAACACCGGCATTGGCCTGATCGATCACACGAATATGCGGATGTACCGCCGCGTAACGGTGTGCGATCTCTCCCGAACCGTCAGTGGAACCATCATTGACGATGATCACCTCCAACCGTTGCTCACGCTGGGCCAGCAGCGAGGCCAGGAAAGGCTCCAATAACTCCCCCGCATTGTGCATCGGGACGATCACGCTCAGCATTAACGACATAGTCAGCTCTTCAATGATAATGTAACAAAATAATAATTTTATTTTTCTAAAAGACTCATTCGGTCAGCGTACGCTTGGGATAGGCGTGAAACCTGCAAATTCCCGCGGTGACTAATGGGACCGAACCGGCCTTTCTTTCTCAAACCAGCGCCAGAAAAGCGCTGAGTAATTAAGCCATTAATTCCAAAGGGCGGCGACGTTGGCTAAAATCGGGCATAACAACATCCCTCCCGCTTCTAATAACAAGCAGAAATAATAAATTTATGAAATTAACGAATCTTTTTTTATATTTCTCGGGTATTGCGCCCTCGATAAATAGGCTTCCAGTGCATTTGATGTTAAATTTTTAACATATCGAAGTATAATCAATGGCGCAAAAAATGCCTTATTTCAGGTTTATTGAACTGCCGTTTATGTGAACTGTGCTACATGTCGCGCATGGCAAAACATGCATGACGTGACCGTCTATGGCACACTAGCCGCCAGATATCGCCGTCCTCACAGCCAGGTTTATTGACGTTCATGAGCGTAACCGCCCCAAACATAAAATCTTTGCCCTACAGCCGCCGTGCCCTGATGACGCTTTTCGCCCCGCTTTCATCGCAACCTTGGGCGATGCTGCTGCATTCGGGCTTCGCCGACCATTCGCATAACCGTTTCGATATCCTGGTCGCACAACCGCGCGTTACACTCACCACCCACGGTGCCGGCACGACAATTGAAAGTGACAGCGTCACTATTCAGTCCCAGGAAGATCCGTTCTCCCTGCTGCAGCAGCAACTGGCGGCGCAAGGCTGGCAGCCGGCGTTTAATCCGGACCTGCCGTTTCAGGGCGGAGCTCTGGGGCTGTTCGGCTACGATCTCGGGCGCCGGGTGGAAACCCTGCCGCAGTTGGCCGAAGCCGACCTCGCCTTGCCGGATATGGCAGTGGGCATTTATGACTGGGCAGTGATCGCCGACCACCAATTGCAAACCCTGACGCTGCTCAGCTATGGCGATGTCGAGCAGCGCTGGCGCTGGCTCAATAGCCAAACTGCGCCTACAGAACGCCCTTTCACGCTGCTGAGCGACTGGCGCGCCAATATGAGCCGGCGGCAATACGGCGAGAAGTTCCAACGTATTCAGCACTACCTGCGCAGCGGCGACTGTTACCAAATTAATCTGGCACAACGGTTCTCCGCCGACTATCTGGGGGATGAATGGCAGGCGTTCTGCCGCCTGAGCGCCTGCAACCGCGCGCCATTCTCGGCCTTCCTGCGCTTGCCGCACAACAGCGTACTGAGCGTCTCTCCCGAGCGCTTCCTGTGGCTGGAGCAGCAACGCATCCAAACCCGCCCGATCAAGGGCACGCTGCCGCGGTTGGCGGACGCGGAACAGGACGCCGCGCAGGCTCGCCGTTTGGCCGATTCACCCAAGGATCGCGCTGAAAATCTGATGATCGTCGATCTGCTGCGCAACGATATCGGCCGCGTCGCCCAACCAGGCAGCGTACGGGTGCCGGAACTGTTCGCCGTGGAGCCGTTCCCCGCTGTGCATCACCTGGTGAGCACCATCACCGCGACCCTGCCAAACCATACCTCGGCGGCCGAACTGCTGCGCGCCTGCTTCCCCGGCGGTTCGATCACCGGCGCGCCCAAGGTGCGAGCGATGGAAATCATCGAAGAGCTGGAGCCGCAGCGCCGCAACGCCTATTGCGGCAGCATCGGTTACCTGAGCGCCTGCGGCACCATGGACACCAATATCACCATTCGCACGCTCGTCACCGAAAACGGTCGCATCCACTGCTCCGCCGGCGGCGGCATCGTGGCGGACAGCCAGGAGCAGGCGGAATACCAGGAGACCTTCGACAAGGTTGGCCGCATTTTACCGCAGCTAGGGGAGTATGCCCTGTCGTGATCCCATCGAACTCACCGGCCTCACTGCGCGCCTTTATCAGCCGCTTTCAACTGCAGCTGCCGCAGGCGACGCAGATTTCGCACAATGTGCGCCCGGCGGCGGTGCTGATCCCGATCGTCTGCCGCGCCGAGCCGACGCTGCTGTTGACCCGCCGTGCCGACTCGCTGCGCAAACATGCCGGTCAAGTGGCCTTCCCCGGCGGAAAAACCGACGCCGAAGACGGATCGGCGATCGTCACGGCGCTGCGAGAAGCGCAGGAAGAAGTGGCGATACCGCCGCAAGCGGTGACTGTCCTCGGCCAAATGGCGCCGCTCGACAGCAGCACCGGATTTCAGGTTACCCCTATCGTCGGCCTCATCCCGCCGGACGTGCAGTTCCACGCCAATGAAGGCGAAGTGGCGGATGTGTTCGAGATGCCCCTGCGGGAAGCGCTGACCCTGTCGCGTTACTATCCGCTGGATATTCATCGCGCCGGCCATACCCACCGCATCTACCTCTCCTGGTATCACAGCCAGTTTATCTGGGGGCTGACCGCCGCCATCATTCGGCGCCTGGCGCAACAGGTCAGTATTTAGCCCGCATTACGTGATCTGACTCGCAATCTGGCACGGTTGCCGGCCTCCGCGGCGGGTAAAGCGATCGATATCACTTCATTTGATCGCTTTTTCAACTACCGTTCCGTTTGAATGGTTTTAAAAAAACTGTAAACCCTCTCTTAAACCTTACGAAATACCTGTAAAATACCACCGTCCGAGATAAACCACTGTAGAAACAGGGATTAAGCCGGCGGCGTTCAGCACGGAAAGCTGGCGCGATTACCGTTAATGGAGCTTGGGCGAAAGCGGATACCCCGCACAAGGGTTCGCCCCGGGTAATCAGTAAAAAAAGCGACACCAAGGATTATTTAATTTCATGCGAAAAAGGCAGCTGAACCCGCACGGCCCTTTTACAATATCGCTGTTCCCTGCGCGGTTTTTGACCGCCGCAGCCATAACAATACGTCTCTTTAAGGAGTTTTAGCGTGATTAGCGTTTTCGACATGTTTAAGATCGGCATCGGCCCGTCCAGCTCTCATACGGTTGGACCGATGAAAGCCGGCAAACAGTTTGTCGACGATCTGGTAAATAAAGGCCTGATGCCTTCTATCACGCGTGTTGCCGTAGACGTTTACGGCTCACTCTCATTGACCGGCAAAGGTCACCATACCGATATCGCCATCATTCTCGGCCTGGCCGGCAACATGCCGGACACCGTCGATATCGATAGCATTCCGGGTTTTATTCGCGATGTAGAACAACGTCAACGCCTGATGCTGGCCAACGGCCTGCATGAAGTCGATTTCCCTCGCGACGGCGGCATGGTCTTCCGCAGCGACAACCTGCCGCTGCACGAAAACGGCATGCAGATCCACGCCTTCGCCGGCGATAAAGAAGTGTACAGCAAGACCTATTACTCTATCGGCGGCGGTTTCATCGTCGACGAGGAGAATTTCGGCAAGGCCGCCGAGCAAGAACTGCAAATGCCATATCCGTTCAACTCCGCGCGCGAAATGCTCGACCACTGCCGCGAGACCGGCCTGTCGCTGTCCGGCATGGTGATGCAGAACGAACTGGCGCTGCACAGCAAGCAAGAGATCGAGACCTACTTCGGCAACGTGTGGCAAACCATGCGCGCCTGTATCGATCGCGGTCTGAACACCGAAGGCGTACTGCCGGGGCCGCTGCGCGTACCGCGCCGTGCCTCCGCGCTGCGCCGCATGCTGGTGGCGTCGGACAAACTGTCCAGCGATCCGATGAACGTGATCGACTGGGTCAATATGTTCGCGCTGGCGGTTAACGAAGAAAACGCCGCCGGCGGCCGCGTGGTCACTGCGCCGACCAACGGCGCCTGCGGCATCGTGCCTGCGGTGCTGGCTTACTACGATCACTTCATCGAGTCCGTCAGCCCGGATATCTACATCCGCTACTTTATGGCGGCGGGCGCCATCGGCGCGTTGTACAAGATGAACGCCTCCATTTCCGGCGCCGAAGTCGGTTGCCAGGGTGAAGTCGGCGTTGCCTGCTCCATGGCGGCGGCCGGTCTGGCCGAACTGCTGGGCGGCAGCCCTGAGCAGGTCTGTGTGGCGGCGGAGATCGGCATGGAACACAACCTGGGTCTGACCTGTGACCCGGTCGCCGGCCAGGTGCAGGTGCCGTGCATCGAGCGCAACGCCATCGCCTCGGTCAAGGCGATCAACGCCGCCCGCATGGCCCTGCGCCGCACCAGCGAGCCGCGCGTTTCGCTGGATAAGGTGATCGAGACCATGTACGAAACCGGCAAAGACATGAACGCCAAGTACCGCGAAACGTCACGCGGCGGCCTGGCAATCAAGGTGCAATGCGACTGACAGACAACCCCGCCATCCGGCGGGGTTTTTTATGGGTAATCAATTCATTGGCCGCTTTTTGTGACAATGTCACCAGAAAAAATCCTGCATTTCTCTCATCGATCCGGCGGTTAGCCTGCAAATTGACCTTCTGTTTTGCCAAATCGAAATAATTTACTGAGTTACCATCAATCTTGTATAACCTCAGGCTAGAATTAGCCGAGCGCAACTTAAGGATCTATGACCTGACCGTGACTCGGGGCTGGATTACCGAACAAGGATTTACCGGATGTTGATGACCCACCTCGCCGCGTCCCGATATCGTTATTACCGTTGGCTGCTGGCCGGAGCGGTGGGCGCGGCTATTCTGTTGGTATCGCTGTATACCCGTTATTATCAAGAGGTCAAAAGTATCGAGCTGAGCCAACAGACATTGGCCACCCGCACCGTCGGCAAGCTCAACCAGTTGCTGACACCGGCTCAGCTGCAGGCGGAGCGCAGCATGGACATGCTGGACCAGCCCTGCGAGAACGTTTCGTCGACCCTGCGCTTTCGCGCCGCGCAGAATCAGGCGCTACGCGCCATGTTGCTGGTAAAAAACGGCATTATTTACTGCTCCAGCCTGTTTGGTTCCCGTCATTATCAGCTGGCCGCGGTCATGCCTACCTTCGTCAACAGCAACGCCAGGCTGGCGCTGCGCCCCTCGCTGGCGGTGAGCAAAGGCCTGCCCACGCTGGTGATGTGGACGCCATCCCCACGCGATAAAACCAGTGGCGTGCTGCACGTGTTTAATATCGAGCTGTTGTCCAATTTTTTACTCGAGCCGCAGGAGCCTTACGTTCAGCGCGTGGTGCTGAACGTGGCTGACAGCAGCCTGGAATACGGCCGACGCGAAATCCTGAGCCGCGACACCCTGACCAACGATCTGCGCTACACCGCCGGCTCTGCGCTATACCCGTTCTCGATTTCGCTGTTCGGCCCGCAGATCGGCATGCTGGCGCTTTCCGCACTGCCGCGCCATATCCCGCTGGCGCTGCTGATCAGCCTGTTGGCCGCCTATGTGGTCTATCTGCTCACCGCTAACCGTATGAGCCTGTCTTATCACATCGGCCATGCCATCACCCATCGTGAGTTCCGCGTCTATTGCCAGCCCATCATTCATAGCGACACCGGGCGCTGCGCCGGCGTCGAAATGCTGCTGCGCTGGAAAAAGAAGCGTCAAGGGTGGATCTCCCCCGACGTGTTTATTCCGCTGGCCGAGCAGCATGAGCTGATCATTCCGCTGACCCGTTATCTGATGAACACCGTGACGGAAAATCTGCAGCTGTTCCCGCCGCGACCGTCGTTCTACATCAGCATCAACGTCGCCGCCGAACACTTTAAAACGCTCAACATCATCGACGATATCCGCCGGATTTGGCTGCCGGCGCATCCGATGCCGTCACTGATGCTGGAGCTGACCGAGCGCACCGCGCTGTCGGCGATCCAGCATGACCAGATCCGGACGCTGAAAGACATGGGGATCATGCTGGCCATCGACGATTTCGGCACCGGCCACAGCTCGCTGAGCTACCTGAAGAACCTTAGCCCGGACGTGTTAAAGATCGACCGCGGGTTTACCGCGGCCATCGGCACCGACGCGGTCAACGCCACGGTGACCGATACCATCATTACGCTGGCGCAGCGGCTGAAACTGAAGCTGGTGGCTGAGGGGGTAGAAACGGCGGAACAGGCCGACTATCTGCGCTCACGCGAGGTCAATGCCCTGCAGGGGTATTATTTCGCCAAGCCGATGCCGATCCACGTTTTCCCGCTGTGGTTGCAGCAGTACGAATCGCGCGTCAGGAAAGCGGAAGATCATCCGCCGGAGGCCTGAGCCTCCGGCGGGTGGGTTACGAATGCGCCGGTTCGTCGAAGACGGCGCGGGTGACACGCACCAACTCGATGCGATAGTCGGAGACCTCGACAATATCGAAGCGCAGGTGGTTCAGTTCAATGGTGTCCCCCACCACCGGCATCTGGCCGTAGTGGGCTAACAGCAGCCCCGCCAGAGTGGCGTAGTCTGCGGTTGGGCTGACCAGGTCGTCACAGGCCAGCGCCTGTTCCAGCGAGTGCAGGTCGGTCCCGCCTTTGACCAGCCAGCCGTCGCCTTCCGCCACGATGTCCGGCGTTTCATCTTCGTCCGGAAACTCGCCGGCGATCGCTTCCAGCACGTCCAGCGGCGTCACCAGCCCCTGCACCACGCCGAACTCGTTGGTGACCACCACCAGGCGCCCTTTGGCGCGGCGCAGCACCGCCAGCAGCTTGATGACATCCATGGTTTCCGGCACCACGATCGGCGGCGTGCGCGCGGCAAACTCGGCGATATCTTCCCCTTGCTCCAGCGCCACCAGCAGATCCTTGGCGCGTACCACGCCGACGATCTCATCCACAGAGTCGCGACACACCGGGAACAGGCTGTGCGGCGTATCCAGCAACTGTGCGCGCACCTCCTCACGGGAGCGCTCGCAGTCGACCCAGGAGATATCCGTGCGCGGCGTCATCACGCTGCGCAATGAGCGCGAGGCCAGCGTCAGCACGCCGCTGATCATATAACGCTCTTCCGCCGCAAAGGTTTCATCCCGCGGCAAGGCGACCTCATCGTCCGCCTGCTGCGCGCGCTGCTGCCCCATCAGGCGCATGATCGCTTCCGCGGTGCGCTCGCGCATCGGGCGACGCGCCTGATGCTTGATGAAGTTGCGACGCGCGATCTGATTGAACAATTCAATCAGGATCGAGAAGCCGATCGCGGCGTACAGATAGCCTTTAGGAATATGCAAGCCGAAGCCTTCGGCGATCAGGCTCAGACCGATCATCAACAGGAAGCTCAGGCACAGCACCACAATGGTCGGGTGCGCGTTGACGAAGTTGGTCAACGGTTTGGACGCCAGCAGCATCACCGCCATCGCGATCACCACCGCCGCCATCATCACCGGCAGATCGTTCACCATGCCCACGGCGGTAATCACCGCATCGAGCGAAAACACCGCGTCAAGGATCACGATTTGCACCACCACCGCCCAGAACTTGGCGTAACCGCGGTTGGCGCCATCCTGGTGCGTCTGCCCTTCCAGCCGTTCATGCAGCTCCATGGTGGCCTTGAACAGCAGGAATACCCCGCCGAACAGCAGGATAAGATCGCGGCCGGAGAAGCTGAAATCGCCGACGCTGAACAGCGGCGTGGTCAGGGTTACCATCCAGGAGATCACCGACAGCAGGCCCAAACGCATCAGCAATGCCAGCGACAGGCCGATGACGCGCGCCTTATCGCGCTGCTTAGGCGGCAGTTTGTCGGCCAAAATGGCGATGAACACCAGGTTGTCGATGCCCAACACGATTTCCAGCACCACCAGCGTAAGCAACCCCGCCCAAATAGAGGGGTCCATTAAAAATTCCATATCAGACTCCAGAGAAAAGTGGGAATGAGCGCACGCCGCTCAAACGTGACGATGCCGCCGCTGCATGGGCGCAGTCGACAATAGCAAAGTGACGGGATGGGATTACCGGGAGATGGCCGAAGGGCCGAACAGCATATGCAACGCCAGCAGGTGGCGGGTGAAACCTGGAAAAACAGTTACTTCGGTGACAGTCCATAGGGAGGGCTGAGGCCCTTCACTCCTTAGTGATGAAAGAGGAAATTACTGTATCAGGATTTTTCTGGGGGACAAAGCGGCTTTTTCAACGGCGGTTTAGGGTGACGCCACGCCATATCGTCTGCGACAGCTAAGATTTCTCCGAGCATTCAATAGCGGAGCAGCGTCACAAAAAATATTTTTTCACTCACTAAAATAAATCTCGCGTTCGTGAAGTATCACGCACAGGCATTTGAAACTGCGTGAGAAATGTTAGGCGTGCGTTTCTTTTTTTCTACCATAATGTATCTGAACCGCGGAAGTGACTGCCAAGACGGCGCGGAGAAACGACACAAACCGCGTCTGGAGTTCAACGAGGAGGTAGCGAGTGGCAATAGCTATTATCATCGGCACACACGGGGCTGCAGCGGAACAACTGCTGAAAACGGCGGAGATGCTATTGGGCGAGCAGGACAACGTCGCCTTTATAGACTTCGTTCCCGGTGAGAATGCCGAAACGTTAATCGTCAAGTACAACGAGAAAATCAGTGGATTGGATACCAGCGGCGGCGTGCTGTTCCTGGTGGATACCTGGGGCGGCAGCCCGTTCAACGCCGCCAGCCGCATTGCGGTCGACAAAGAAAACTATGAGGTCGTCACCGGGGTCAACATCCCGATGCTGGTGGAAACCTTCATGGCGCGGGACGACAACCCCGCTTTCGATGAACTGGTGGCGCTGGCGTTGGAAACCGGCCGAGAAGGCGTGAAAGCGCTGAAAAAACCGCAGGAAGAACCCGCAAAACCCGCAGCGCCCGTCGCCAAAGCCGCTGCCCCTCAGGCGCCGTTGGGGCCTAACGACCACATGAAAATCGGCCTGGCGCGCATCGATGATCGCTTAATCCACGGCCAGGTCGCTACCCGCTGGACCAAAGAGACCAACGTCAGCCGTATTATCGTCGTCAGCGATGAAGTCGCCGCCGACCATGTGCGCAAAACCCTGCTGACTCAGGTTGCCCCGCCGGGCGTCACCGCCCACGTGGTGGACGTGGCGAAGGCTATCCGCGTCTGGAACAACCCCAAATACGCCAACGACCGCGTGATGCTGTTGTTTACCAATCCGACCGACGTCTGGCGTCTGGTGGAGGGCGGCGTGGATATTCAATCCGTCAATATCGGCGGCATGGCGTTCCGCCAGGGGAAAACCCAAGTGAACAACGCCGTTTCCGTCGATGAAAAAGATATCGAAGCGTTTAAGAAACTGAACGATCGCGGTATCGAGCTGGAGGTGCGTAAGGTCTCGTCCGACAGCCGGCTAAAAATGATGGACCTGATTAACAAACTCAATTAGTGGCGCCAGCCGCTGATTATTTTACTCAGAGCTTTTTTGGTCATAGGAGAAGTGCAATGGAGATCACCACTCTTCAGATTGTGCTGATATTTATCGTTGCCTGTATCGCCGGGATGGGTTCCGTCCTCGACGAGTTCCAGTTCCACCGTCCGCTGGTCGCCTGTACCCTGATCGGCTTCATTCTCGGCGATATGAAAACCGGCATCATCATCGGCGGTACGCTGGAAATGATCGCGCTCGGCTGGATGAACATCGGCGCGGCGGTCGCGCCGGATGCCGCCCTGGCGTCCATCATCTCGACCATCCTGGTCATTGCCGGTGGGCAAAGCGTCGGCGCCGGTATCGCCCTGGCCATTCCGCTGGCGGCGGCCGGCCAGGTGTTAACCATCATCGTGCGAACCCTCACCGTGGCCTTCCAGCACGCAGCCGACAGCGCGGCGGAGCGCGGCAGCCTGCGCGCCATTAGCTGGATCCATGTCGGTGCCCTGCTGCTGCAGGCGATGCGTATCGCCATCCCGGCGGTCATCGTCGCCATCTCGGTGGGCACCGCCGGAGTGCACGCCCTGCTCAACTCGATCCCGGAAGTGGTCACCAGCGGCCTAAACATCGCCGGCGGCATGATCGTGGTGGTCGGTTACGCAATGGTGATTAACATGATGCGCGCCGGCTACCTGATGCCGTTCTTCTATCTCGGTTTCGTTACCGCCGCCTTCACCAACTTCAACCTGGTGGCGCTCGGCGTCATCGGCGTGGTGATGGCCGTGCTGTATATCCAGCTCAGCCCGAAATACAACAAGTCTCAGGTTGTCCAGGCCGGCCCGGCTAACGCGAACGATCTCGATAACGAACTCGACTAGGAATAGGTGAGAGAAATGGTTGATACAACTGCTCAAAAGAAACTCACGCCGGCCGATATTCGCGGCGTATTCCTGCGTTCGAACCTGTTCCAGGGTTCATGGAACTTCGAACGCATGCAGGCGCTGGGTTTTTGTTTCTCGATGGTGCCGGTGATCCGTCGCCTGTATCCGGAAAACAATGACGATCGCAAACAGGCGATCAAGCGTCACCTGGAGTTCTTCAACACCCACCCTTACGTGGCGGCGCCGGTGCTCGGCGTGACCATGGCGATGGAAGAACAACGCGCCAACGGCGCGCCGATCGACGACGCCGCAATCAACGGCATCAAGGTCGGTTTGATGGGGCCTCTAGCGGGCGTCGGTGACCCGATCTTCTGGGGCACCGTGCGGCCGGTATTCGCCGCGCTTGGGGCGGGCATCGCCATGAGCGGCAGCCTGCTTGGACCGATCCTGTTCTTCGTGCTGTTCAACCTGGTGCGCCTGCTGACCCGCTACTACGGCGTGGCCTACGGTTACCGCAAAGGGGTCGATATCGTCAACGACATGGGCGGCGGCTTCCTGCAGAAACTGACGGAAGGAGCGTCCATTCTCGGCCTGTTTGTCATGGGGGCGCTGGTCAACAAGTGGACGCACGTGAATATCCCGCTGGTGGTGTCCAAGATAACCGACCAGACCGGGCATACCAACGTCACCACGGTGCAGACCATCCTCGACCAGCTGATGCCGGGCCTGGTGCCGTTGCTGCTGACCTTCGCCTGTATGTGGCTGCTGCGCAAGAAAGTCAACGCGCTGTGGATCATTATCGGCTTCTTCGTCATTGGCATCTTTGGCTATTGGATTGGCCTGCTGGGCCTGTAATCGTTCGAAACGGCCGGGGGGCAACCCCCGGCTTTTTTATGTGTGGAGCAAGAGATGTCACTGACCGACGCCGTACTGATGCTGTTTATCGCCCTGCTGTTGCTGTATTCGCTGTATGACGAATTCGGCATGGATCTGCTGAAAGGCAAAACGCGGCTCAAAGTGCCGCTCAAACGCCGTAACCGCCTCGACAGCCTGATTTTCGTCGGCCTGATCGCCATTCTGATTTACCGCAATGTCACCGACAACGGCGCGGTATTAACCACCTATCTGCTTATTTCTTTGGCGCTGCTCGCTATCTATGTTTCTTATATTCGCGCGCCCAAGATGGTGTTTAAAGCGCACGGATTTTTCTTCGCCAATGTGTTTGTCGAATATAACCGCATTAAAGCCATGAATTTATCGGAGGACGGCATTCTGGCCGTCGACCTGGAACAGCGCCGGCTGTTGGTTCAGGTGACGCACTTGGACGACCTGGAGAAGATTTACCACTTTTTCATTGATAATCAATAAATAAAGAAAACTCATTTTACTTTCGCTCAAACCTTGCGCTGCTTGTGGATAATTAATCGGCAGCGCCATTTCCTTTCTGACTATTATTTCCGCAACATTGTTACCCGCGTCTACATTATATTCCCACATGAACTCAGATTAATGAAAACGAGTCTCAATTAAGAACAAAAATCACGCCAGAATAAAGTTGTCGGCACCGGAAATAATATGGTATGGTTGCGCCGTCATTGGGGAGTAGCCGGTTTCTGGAGAATAAAAACCAGAAACGCCCGTATCAACATACTCGTTTCGCCGTATGAAACGTGGTGCGGGCAGCCAGGTAAGGTTGGCGAGACCATAGACACGTAATTCCGTCGTTTGGTTGGGGGTGGGTTACGTGTATATGGAGCCACCCGGCCGAGGCTATTTCACATGAACCTTTCAGCAACGCTTATTCTCGCTTTCGGCATGTCCATGGATGCTTTCGCCGCTTCGATCGGCAAAGGTGCCAGTCTGCATCAACCGCGCTTTCGCGAAGCGATCCGCACCGGCCTGATCTTCGGCGTGGTCGAAGCGATCACCCCACTCATCGGTTGGGCCATCGGCCTGTTCGCCAGCCAATACATCATGGAATGGGATCACTGGGTCGCCTTCTCGCTGCTGTTTATTCTCGGCATGCGCATGATCGTCGAAGGGGTGCGCAACAGGCCCGACGAAGAAGAGAAGGTCAAACGTCATGGTTTCTGGTTGCTGGTGGCCACCGCCATCGCCACCAGCCTCGACGCCATGGCGATCGGCGTCGGTCTGGCCTTCCTGCAGGTGAACATCGTGCACACCGCGATGGCCATCGGCTGCGCCACCATGATCATGGCGACCCTGGGCATGATGATCGGCCGCTTTATCGGCCCGCTGCTGGGCAAACGCGCCGAAATCCTCGGCGGCGTGGTGTTGATCGGTATCGGCGTCAACATCCTGCTGGAGCACCTCGGCTACCTGGCCTGAGGTGACCGAACTGCAAAAAAACCTGCCGCGGCAGGTTTTTTTGTTTCTGAGTTCAAGGCCCCTTAAGCGCGACGTCGGTACAACGCCAGCACGAAATCCGTCTCGCACACAAACTCGCCGCCCTCGGCCAACCGCTGTTGCACCTCCGGCGTAGCGCGCCAGGCGAACGGCGTCATCTGCAGCAGATTGGCGGCCTGCGCGCCCGGTAGGGTCATCGTATAGGCCAGCGCCTCTTTGCGCTCGCAGTCGAATCCGTCGAACTGTTCATCCTGTTCGGCATGCAGCTGCACCTGCTGGTACACCTGCTCTTTCAGCTGGTACAAATGACGCGGGCCCGGCGACACCGTCAGCACCACGCCGCCCGGCTTCACTACTCGCGCCAGCTCCTCCGCCTTGCAGGGTGCATAAATGCGCAAGACCGCATCCAGCGCCCCGTCGGCGAACGGCAAACGGTGACTGGAGGCAACGCAGAACGAGACCGCCGGATAACGTTTAGCGGCATAGCGGATCGCCACCTTGGCGACATCCAGCCCATAGACCGCCATAGTGCGCTCTTGCGCCAGCCTGGCGGCCACGGCGGCGGTGTAATACCCTTCCCCACAGCCGATGTCCAATAACGTGCCTGCATCGGCCGCCAGCGCCAAATCCAGCCACTCGGCCACCTGCGCTTGCAACGGCTGATAATATCCACCGTCGAGAAACGCGCGCCGCGCCTGCATCATTTCCGCGCTGTCTCCCGGCTGCTTCGATCGTTTGTGCTGCACCGGCAGCAGATTCACGTAGCCTTCTTTGGCTTGATCGAACTGATGATTGCCGTCACAACGCCAGTGTTGTGATGAAAAATACAGCGGTTGATGACACAGAGGGCATTGATAAGACATGAATGGGCTTCCAGAAAGACAGGGCGCGGCTAGTCTAAAGAAGGCGTCGGCTTGATGCAAGGCGCATCCCCGCTCGCTTTCACCGCCAACAACACCTGGCCAAGCGGGGAAAAAGCTGGCTACACTGAGAGTCTGTTTTCTCACGCAGGTGAACATAACTTATGAGCGATCGTTCCGCGCTGCTCGATGCGGTGCCCCATATTCAGCACGGCTTCGGCAGCAAACTCGCGCTGCTGCCCGGGCACCTGCTGCCCTACAGCGCCACGCTGCCGGAAAAAAAACAGGTGCACGGCACCCGCATCGTCGACGTGCTGCAGCCGGCGCAGGCGTGCGGCGAGGCCGATGGTTTCTACACTCGCCAGCCCGGCATTCTGCTCAGCGTACTGACGGCGGATTGCCTGCCGGTGCTGTTCAGCCGCCGTGACGGCGGCGCCATCGCAGCGGTTCACGCCGGCTGGCGCGGACTGCTTGACGGCATTCTGGAACAGATGGCAGCGCGCATTCGCCAGGACGGCGACACCGCCGATTGGGTCGTCTCCATCGGCCCTGCCGCCGGCCCGTGCTGCTACGAAGTCGATGAAGCGCTGGTGGAGAGTTTTAAACAGCGCCTGCCGCTGCCCGCCACGCTGATCAGCCCGCATTACCGGCATCTGGATCTGGCCGCAATTGCCGAATACAAGCTGGCGGCGCTCGGCTTCGCCGCCGTTGACCGCGCCGGCAGTTGCACCATCTGCACGCCGGACGTCGACCCGCAGCGGCCGCAGCGCTTCAAATACACCAGCTATCGCCGCAACAGCCACCGGCGCGCGCAGGATCCGACGCATCCGGGGATCAAAGGCCGCAACCAGTACGCCGGCATCATCATCGCCGCCGGATGACGGAAACGAAAAAGCCCGCGCGAAGGCGGGCTTTTTGTACAGCTGACGCTGATTAGATAGCAGTAACGTTTACTGCAGATGGGCCTTTCTGGCCATCTTGGATTTCGAACTCAACGTTCTGGCCTTCAGCCAGGGTTTTGAAGCCGTTACCCTGGATTGCAGAGAAGTGTACGAACACGTCTTTGCTGCCGTCAGCCGGGGTGATGAAACCGAAACCTTTAGACTCGTTGAACCACTTAACTTGACCTTTGATCTTTGCCATCTTGAGTATTTCCTTTGGATTGTTTAAACCGCCCGAGGGCGTTACATAGACAAACTAGAGTCGTTACTGCTTGAGGCACTAAGATAAGGATCGGCAGAGAAGCGGTATTCAACGCTAACGTCTTTACTCAGAACTTCTTTACTGAAAATGCCACACATATACAGAACTGTACCTCGTTTTACCCAGATGCGTTATCACATACTCTGTATGCGATGGCAAGCCATTTTTAATCACTGAACGACATGTCGCACATATTTGAAACGGTCGAGCGCCACATTTGCTTAAATAGGCCAAAAGATGTTGAAGCATCGGCTATTTTCTGCTTGCCAAAATCACTGCGCCAGACCCCGCATTCTGCTGGAGTTTTAACAAAACTTTCATCGTATTGACGCCTTTCCGTCTCATCATTTCCGCTTTTTGGCCGCTTATAGCGTTAAAAAATTTGAATCTTTATGGAATTTGATATGCAACATCTGAATATCGATGAACGGGGGCCAATTTATTCATCGCTCCTCCGACCATTTACCGCCGGAAAGCCCATTCATCATCGGCTTTCAGCCCTGCCGCCAAACGGCGCGGGCGACAACGGCGCGCGGGTCGGCGGCGACGTCTCCGCCCTGCGCAACGGATGCATAAGCATGCAAAGCGCCGGCACATATCCCGCTTGCCTGCGGTTCCATCATAAATAATCCGAAGGTCATTATCCCCAATAGCCGGAATAATCTTATGAATAGCGAAAGTGTGGCGTTGAATTAAATCCTGAAGATCGGGTGGTTATTTGAATCACCACCCGATCTTATCAATTTTGCTAATTACTGCCGCGCTTTCAAACCGTTGCTCTTATTCTTTCCTCTGTACCGCAGGGCGAAGAGACAACGCTTGCTGAGCATCCTGCAACGCGATGCGCTCGCCAATCTTCAGCGGGAGGAATTGATGCTGCTCCAACCCCGCCTCGCTCAGGGCCAGGTTCAACTGCTGCGGCGGTTCGTCCAGCGATTCATCCGCCAGTTCGAATACCCCCCAATGGATGGGAATGGCGCGCGGCTGATTCAGCTCGCGATACAGCGCCACCGACTGCTGCGGATCCATATGCTGCTCCTGCATAAACCAGCGCGGCGCATAGGCGCCAATCGGCAGCGCAGCCACGTCGAACGGCCCCAGCCGTTGACCGATCTCCGCCAGCCGTTCCGAATAACCGCTGTCGCCGGAAAAATAAAACCGCAGCGCCGGATGGTGGATCACCCACCCGCACCACAGCGAGCGATTGCGATCCCACAGCGTGCGCATGCTCCAGTGCCGCGCCGGCGTGGCGTAGACCCTCAGCTCGCCCAACGGCAGACTCTGCCACCAGTCCAGCTCATGCGCCTTCAGCCGATAACGGCGGAACCAGCGCTTCAAGCCAAGCGGCACGATGAACTCGGCCTGAGGGAAACGCCGCGCCAATTGCCGCACCGTGCGCCTGTCAAGGTGGTCATAATGGTTATGGGAGATCAGCACCGCATCCACCGCCGGCAGCTGCTCCACCGTCAGCGGCGGCGGCGTTCTGCGCTTCGGGCCGTAAAAGCTCAGTGGCGATGCGCGTTCGGACAACACCGGATCGATCAGGATATAACGCCCGCTCAACCGCAGCAGCATCGAGGCATGCCCCAACCACCAAACGCAGTCGTCGCTGCCGCTGAGATCGGCAGGTTGCCACCAGCGTTCGGTAAATTGTGCGTAGCCCTGCTGCGGCGGTCTGGGCAGCCCCTGCCGCTTGCGTTCATCTTGCCAACGCTGAAGATCGCCCTCCTGACGCCGCGAAGGTTCCAGGTTGCGAAATCCCTCCGGCGTATGATGCGCCTTGGCCGCGTCGTAATAACGGTTGATTCTTTTCATCCTGCCTTTTCTCCCGACCACTGCGCCCTGCGCGGGCATGACTTTCAGTGTAACAAACCCGATGAAGCTCGCACTTTGTCAGCCGTGCGCTGCATCTCGGGACCTTTTGCCGTATGCTGTTGTCTCACTCCGGTGGAAAGCCAGGGCCGCCAAGAGCCCGTTAAGACTCTCTTAAGATCTTTGTGATTGACTTGTAGGGCATACAGAAAAGGAGAAGTTATGAGTCGTTCTACATCCCGCAAATCAGGCTCAAGCCTGGGGCGCCGTATTCGCAGCGCGCTGCTGGCGCAGAAGCAATACTGGAAAATGTATTTCGCCATGAAGTTGCGCCGGCTGCGCGTGCCTGCACCGTTGGTGCTGCTGGGCGGTTCGCTGCTTGGATTCTTCATGTTGACTCTGCTGATGCTCAGCGTAGTCGCCATCGACGTGATCAGCACTCTACTGCTGCTGTGCCGGAAACTGCTGGGGCGGGGTCACGGTGAGGGCCGCGCCTTTATGCCGCGCGGCTAACGAGAAAAGGAGCGGAGGCGTGCCATACGCCTCCGCAGCACACGGATTAACGCTTGCCGCCTTTGCGGCGCGTCAGCATAAACCCGCACCACAGCACCGCAACCCACACCGGCATCAGCAACACCGAAATGCGGATCCCCTCGCTGAAATACATGATCACCAGAATCAGGCCGAGGAACGCCAGACACAGGTAGTTGCCGAACGGATACCACAGCGCCTTAAAGCTGGGAATGACGCCCTGGCGGTTCTTGGCGGCGCGGAATTTCAGGTGCGCTAGGCAGATCATCACCCAGTTGATCACCAACGTTGAAACCACCAGCGCCATCAGCAGCTCAAACGCCTTGCCGGGCATCAGGTAGTTGATCAGCACGCCGATCGAAGTAATCAACGCCGACAGCGCGATGGACAGCACCGGCACGCCGCGTTTATTCACGCGCGTCAGCGCCTTCGGCGCATTGCCCTGGCTGGCCAGCCCGAACAGCATGCGGCTGTTGGCATAAACGCCGCTGTTGTAGACCGACAGCGCGGCGGTCAATACCACTACGTTGAGCACCGTTGCCACCAGATTGCTGTTCAGCGCATGGAAGATCAGCACGAACGGGCTGCCGCCCTCCACCACTTGCCCCCACGGATAGAGCGACAGCAGCACGGTCAGCGAGCCGATATAGAAGATCAGGATGCGGTACACCACCTGATTGGTGGCTTTGGGAATGCTGCGACGCGGATCGGCGGCTTCCGCCGCGGTGATGCCGACCATTTCCAGGCCGCCAAACGAGAACATGATCACCGCCATCGCCATCACCAGCCCCGAGAAGCCGTGCGGCATAAAGCCGCCCTGCTGCCACAGGTTGGTGATGCTGGCCTGCGGCCCGCCGTTACCGCTGGCCAACAGCCAGGCGCCGAAGACGATCATGCCGACAATCGCCACCACCTTGATGATGGCGAACCAGAACTCGGTTTCGCCGTACAGGCGCACGTTCACCAGGTTAATCAGATTGATCAGCACGAAAAACAGCGCGGCGGAGGCCCAGGTGGGGATCTCCGGCCACCAGTACTGAATGTAGATGCCGACGGCGGTCAATTCCGCCATGCCGACCAGAATGAACATTGCCCAGTAGTTCCAGCCGGAAAGGAAGCCGGCGAAATCGCCCCAGTATTTATAGGCAAAGTGACTGAAAGAGCCGGCGACCGGCTCCTCCACCACCATTTCGCCCAGCTGGCGCATGATCAAAAATGCGATAAAACCGCCGATGGCGTAGCCCAGCAGCACGGCGGGGCCGGCCATTTTAATGGTTTGCGCAATGCCGAGAAATAAACCGGTACCAATGGCGCCCCCGAGGGCAATAAGCTGTATGTGTCTGTTTTTTAAACCGCGTTTTAGCGGAGTATCCTGATGCTGACCGCCCATCTTATCCTCATATGGCGTATACCCTTGCCGCTATCGGCCAAGATTTCACCAATCAATAAATGTATCTGCGGGCGGCTTTTTAACACTTAACCCCGTGAGCATCAAGGAGAAGCGCCCCGAGGCGGCAGGCCGGAGCGCGATTTTTTTACCGCGAGAAAGCGGATAACGGCAGCGTTCAGCCAGGCATACCGCACAGTTTGGTCAGATTGCGCGCGCCGATCATCAGCGTGGCGACATAAGATTGGCTACGCGTGACCACTTCCACCGCCACGCGATCGTTTTGATATTTTATCAGGTAGGTCGAGGGCCAGCCCTGACGGCGCTGGCCGAAGCTTTCGGCATGACGATCGATCGCCGCATGGGCAATCACCAGATGAGACAAGTTTTTATCACCTTTGATAATGCGCTTCATAAACAGCCTCCGCCAACGACAGCTCTGTTATTAGAAAAAGGAGAAACTCTTACCAATCACCGGTATTGTTCGACTCAGTTAACCTGTCGGCTCATCAGGAAGCAGATCATCGCCGCGCGCAGCGGGCTGGCGCTGTCCGCCTGCCATTCACCGCCCTGAGTGCTCATGCGCGCCTGCCACTGCGGGCTGTCGCTTTGGTTGTCGGGGTTCAGACTGATTTTGTTGGCGCAAATGATCGGCCAGGCATCGGAGGGATTCTTGCAGTAATCTTTACCTTTCACACCACCGTAGGGATACCACTTGTCCGGGTTCTCGCCGGTCAGCAGCGCAATGCTGCGGTTCACTTCGGCATCGCTTTCTTCGTACCATTTAATCATCGGCTTCATCCATCTTTCGTAAGGTTCGCGCTACATTACGATGTCTGTACGACAGTTTTATGACAGCGCCGCCGGTTTTCACATTATCTCTACTAATGCTTTGTCCCCTTTATCTTTCCTTAGCGCCTGCGTAAACTTTTCTCCCTGTTCAGCGCCCAGAGAACGCATGCATGTTGACCGGCCTTAACCATCTGACGCTCGCCGTCAGCAATCTCGATCGCAGCTTCGATTTTTATCGTCATCTGTTGGGATTTATCCCGCACGCCCGCTGGCAAGGCGGCGCCTATCTTTCGTTAGGGCCGTTGTGGCTATGCCTGTCGCTGGATGAAACGCGCATGCAACAACGCGAGCGCGATTACACCCATTACGCCTTCAGCGTCGCGCCGGAACACATTGAGCAGGTCAGCGAGCGGTTGCGCCAGGCCGGCGTCGAAGAGTGGAAAAGCAATCGCAGCGAAGGCGAATCACTCTATTTTCTCGATCCCGATGGGCATCAATTGGAGATCCATGCCGGCGATTTGGCCAGCCGCCTGGCGGCATGCCGGAAAAAGCCGTATCAGGGCATGGTGTTTTACTGAGGCGCCCCGGCGACGCAGCCGTCGGCCGGGGCATCATGCTCAACGTTCGGGGATGAAACCTTTGAAATCCAGCGCGGGGTTGAGATCGTCGTCAGCAGCAGCGGCGCCGTCTGCGCCGGCGCGGTGCGCCATACGCTTCAACAGCGCCGTTTGCTGGCGTTGTTGCTCGGCAATCTCCTGCAACAGGCGAATCTGCTCGTTGGCGCGCACGCTGGCGCGGTTCACCAGGAACCAGACCCACAGCCCGGCCAGCAACGCCACGGCGGCGAGGGCCAGCGACAACAGGCCGTTCTGGCCAAAACCTAAATCGTACATGGACAACCCTATCTACTGCGAAATTCAGGCCGCCATCTTAACACTCGCGGCGACCGTGCGAACATCCCTGCCAAAAATTGCTTACCAGGGCACGAAGCGGGTCACCGAACAGATGCCCAACGCAAAATTTCCACCATCGTCGCAATAGCTGTCCAGCGCCAGCAGGTAGAAAAACAGGCAGGCAGCGACGGCCGTCATTATCACGAGGATTTTTTTTCGCAACAAATTTAGCAGCCTCATTGTTATCTTGGTAATCTATCGCGCATGTTATCACAGCGAAGTTAAACGAAGTTTAACTTTCCGTTTAGATTTCTGGCTATCGCCCGGTTTTCAGACTGTTACCCTTGCCCTCGCATAGGCGCCGTGGCTAGATGAACCCTCAGGGATAACGAGGAAATACGATGAGCAAATTGATTAAGTGGGTATTGGTGTTGGCGGTCATTTACGGCGGCTTTTTGATCTCGGGCTACGGCGTGCTGATCGGCAGCAACAAAAACGTTGGCGGGTTGGGATTGCAGTGCAAATACCTGACGGCGCGCAACGTGGCGATCGCCCAGTACGTGAATGGCGACAACGGTTTCATCGGCGTAGCCGACTGCCCGCTGTTCAAGAAAATCGAAACGGTGGTGGATTAACCGCCACCGCCCGACGCCGCCGCTCTGCGGCGGCCCCGCCTCAGTTGCGGGTAAACTTCATCTCGATCAGCGCAATCGCCTTGTCAATCGCTCGGCGGGTCACCGGATCGGCGCCGGCAGGATGCGTGGAGAAATCGATGCTTTTGAGCTGACCCGCCATCTTGTCGCGCACTTCGGTCGGCGCAATCACGTCGATAACGTCCAGAATCTGTTTGATGACCAGTTGGCAAGCGACCAGATCGGAAGCCAGTTCCTGCTCGTTGCTCAGCATGTCAGACATAATAAATTTCCTTCTTGATTCAAACGCCGCACAGAATAGCATGGCGTCCGCGCCATTGCCCGCTCTCCCCGTCTTTTTCCCCATTCTGCGCACCGGCGGGCAAAAGCCTGCGGCGGATTGGCCTATACTTGCTGCATGGCGGTGGTAAAAACCACTCGCAAGCCACAACCAACAGGAGAAAGTTATGGCGAATCACAATGTGAAATCCTGGGCGACAGTGCGTGAAACTTCGGTGGAAATCGCCGAAGCCATTTTTGAGCTGGCAGGGAACGATGAAGTGTTGGCGCAGAAAATCTGGGAAGAAGGCAGTGATGAAGCGCTGGTGAAGGCCTTTGCCAAAACCACCGCCGACCAGCTTTATTGGGGAGAGGAAACCGTCGAGCGGAAAAACGTTTGAGCGGTTACGCAACAAAAAGCCCGGGTTTCTGACCCAGGCTTTCCCGATTAGCGCTCGCCCCGCTCAGCGGCGTGCATGTCTCTTGCTCTCACGGTTCTTCACCTCCCACACCTTCCGCATTTTTCATGCTCATCACCGGCGTCGCCATAAAAGCGCCGACGCCCACGATTACAACCAGAGTAATAATCACTGTCATTAACATGCGATCACCCCATCAACGTTGAGTTGTTACGGCTGACTCTGTTTTGGCGGTTCTTGCTGCGGCTTTCTTTGCATCCCCCACCGCGGCGGCGACAGTCCCAGATTAGCCGTTTTTCCTTTCGGCTGACAAGCGGCGGTCAAACGGTTTTTCCGAATAATTGCCCCCCGTCACGGGCGGCATTTTTGTCCACGGCGGCAAGTTGTGTATACTTCACCGCTATGTAGGTCTCACACTGACGCACTGATGATACAAGAACACCACCTCTCGTTGGTCTGCGCCCTCAGCAAATGGGTCGAAACTCACCTCGGACGAGTGATCCATCTCGAAGAGCTGGCCGAGTACTCCGGCTACTCGCTGTGGCACATGCAGAAGCTGTTCAAAGAAGCGACAGGGATTTCGCTCGGTAAATACATTCGCGAACGCCGTCTGGCCGGCGCGGTCTATCAACTGCGCAGCAGTGAAGCGTCGATCTTCGACATCGCCCTGGACTTTGGCTTCGGTTCTCAGTCCCACTTCACCTACATGTTCAGAAAGCGTTTTAATATCACACCCTATGATTTCCGCCAGGATTTGAGCGTTGATCTGCACATCGATCCGCCGCTGCACGTCATTCACCAAAAATCCGCCTGAAGCCCGCCGCAAATCGGCGGGTTAACGCGCCCCCCAGACCGCCAGCATCGCGATCGCGGCCGGCAGCGCCTGCACCCACAGAATTTTGCGGCTGGCGCTCAACCCGCCGAACACCCCGGCCGCCAGCACACACCCGAGAAAGAACAGCTGCAGTGCCATATCCTCACGCCAGTAGCTCCATGCCAACCCCAAGGCCAGAAAGCCGTTGTACAGCCCCTGATTGGCGGCTAACACCCGCGTGGCTGCGGCGAAATCCGCCGTTGTGCCGAATGCGCGCCTGCCGAGTGGCGTACGCCACAGGAACATTTCCAGCACCAGGATATAAAGATGGAGCGCTGCGATGAGCAGCAGCAAAATATCGGCAAAGAACTTCATGGTGGTTCCAGTCGTTTATTGAAGATGTCATCAATTATAAACTCCTTCGCTCACCATCCCATCGGCGGAGATAAAAAAACCCGCCGAAGCGGGTTTATGCAGGAGTCATTTTTTGAGGTTAGTTTAATACGGCGACCAACAATGCCGCGACAGAGACCCAAAACAGCGCCGTGGCAACCACGACATGGGACAATCTTGCACGATAAAGTACTTGGCTCATAATGACCTCACTGACATCTGACTAACGGGAGACAACCTGACTTCCTGAGGATTATCCTAAACTTCTTCCCACTGTCGTTATATGCGCCAGATCACTTTTCCGCCGAGAACCCTTATATTGTCGTAAAGCTGGAGCCGCGATCACATTAATTACGCCTTATTAGAGCGAAATAAGCCGAATAATCGCGGCGATTATATCCTAACGCTATCAAACATCGTTCCAAGGCAGGCGTGGTGCGGCCATGCGCTCACCAGAATAACCGCTAACCGTCGGGAAACGCGGCGCGCCTTGTTCCCAATCATGCTGAGCCCGAGTAATTTCAGCCTTGGTATGGCCAACGAAATTCCACCAGATAAGGATCTCTTCGTTTAATGGCGCCCCACCGATGAGTAATCCCCGGCTCCCCTTCTGTGCATTTAACCCAATAGAGTTATTCTTCATGCCCAAATAGGCGAATTCATCAGGTGAAAAGATTTCACCATTAAGTTCAAATGCACCAATAAGGGGCAAAAAGCCGATTTCATAATCATCGCGCAACGGCAATTCGATTCTTGCCGCTTCTTCCCATTCCAGATCAATGGCGATTAATGGCGAAAGAGTAAACACCGGTGAACGATAAGCGCCAAATTCCCCGACCAACAAACGATGATTCACGCCGTTATTCTGCCATTGCGGCAAGTCAGGATAATGATCGAAGCGTGGCGCCATGTCGGCATGTTCGGCCGGCAGCGCGATCCATAATTGCGCAGCATGCAACCGCCGCTGCTCGCCCACCGACTGTTCCGTATGCGCAATGCCGTGCCCCGCGGTCATCAGGTTAACCTGCCCCGGGCGAATTACCTGCTCACTGCCGAGGCTGTCTCGGTGCAGCACCTCACCCTCTATCATCCAGGTGAACGTTTGCAGCCCGGTGTGCGGATGCGGCCCCACATCCATGCCGAGCGAAGTGCCGTTGAATACCGTCGGCCCGGCGTGATCGAGAAAACACCAGGCGCCGACGGTGCGCCGCTCCCGGGTTGGCAACGCGCGGTTGATCGGAATGCCCCCCACTTCGGCGTTACGCACGGCAATACGTTGTATCTGGCGCACGCCGTCAACGACGGGGCACTCGCGTGAAGGTGAAGAGAGCGTAGGACGTGGCTGACTCATCGCAAAGACCTCCTGAATGGCGCCGATTCGCCAAGGGTAACCGCCCAAGCTTAACACAGGACAGCTCCCCCGCAGAGCGACGACGTGCAGGCACGTCCGCGCGGTTCAGGGTGCTTTGATATAGCAGCTCTTGATGTCTATATCGTCATGCGCGTGCCTGAGATCGGAGAAATAGGTCACGCCAAAGAGAATTGATACCACCAGCAGCACGGACACCAACAGGCCGATGATCGCCAGCAGTTTGGTTTCATCATGGAGATTAGGCTCCATTTTATCTCCCCTAGTTAATCGCGTCAGGTCACCCACAGCGTGACCGCCAGCGTAAAGATAATCAGTGAGCAGGACGCCACCGCCAACACGACGATCGCAAATTGCGCATCACCCAAGGTTTCTCGATAATTTTTATCCGTTGAGGCGTTACGCTGTTGTTTCACTAAATCGGTTTTCACTCGTTCAACTGCTGCATTGCTGTTTGACGGGGCGAAACATCCCCTCAGAATAAGGCGCCAACGTCGCTGACTTGGTCGCTCCGGCCTCAACCGGGGGATGACGCTATCAATTTTCCCCATCAGGGTCAACACCGCGCCTGCCGGCGAGCGAGCAGGTACACAGGGGAGATGTAACTGGAATGGAGATCGCAGGGAAATAAGAGACGCCTATTGCAGAGGACAAAAAAAAAGCCCGGTACGTAACCGGGCCTGGGTAGACCGATGCGTTATTGCGGGATACGCAACACCTGCCCCGGATAAATCTTGTCCGGGCTCGACAGCATCGGCTTGTTGGCTTCGAAAATCTTGTTGTACAGATTGGCGTTGCCGTACATCTCTTTAGAGATCGCGCTCAGCGTATCGCCCTTCTTCACGGTATAGAAGCGGCTCTCGGCGTCGGATTGCGCTACCGCCACCTTGTCTTCCACGCCGCTGATCCCCGCCACGTTGCCGATAGCCACCAGGATCTTCTCTTTTAACTCCTGGCTGACGGCGTCGCCGGTCACTACGGCTTTACCATCGACCACCTGCACATCAACTTTGTCGGTGCCCGGCAGGCCGCTCTTATCGAGATGTTCCTTGAGTTTGGCGCTTTGATCTTCGGCGGAGGCATTGCCGGTGACTGTATCCCACAGTTTTTCGCCCGCTTCTTTGACGAAGTTAAACAAGCCCATATTCACTCCTTTTGATGGTTGCAGTAATGCGTTTAAGTAAGGCTTGTTAAGCTTAGCATCGACAAAAGGATATGCCATCCGCTTACGGCGTCAGAAACGGGTAGAGTATTCCGAAAGTGTCGTCAGCGGCGTTTCCATGGCGATTAATCGCGCAATGATGCTGAAAAATCGCGCTTTTCTACCTACACTGTTGCAGACAAGGCAACTCGACGAAGGAGGCGTGCAACGATGTACGCATTGGTGATGTTTGTCTGTTATCTGGATGGCGGCTGCAGTGAAATGGTGGTCGATATATTGCGCGACGAGCCGCAATGCCTGGTCGCGATGAAGGAACAGAACTTGCGACACGCCGGCTGTTATCCCATGGAAGAGTTTATCGACGGCTTCTGGTTGCCAGCCAGCGAATATTCCGATTTTTAACCTCCTCCCCGCGCGATGCTGAGGAATTTCTGATTTCATCGGAAACTTCGTCTTCCTCCGAGGCATAAGGCCGCTGTTTTGCTAAATTGCGGCTCCCGAAGAAGAGAGAGACAGAGAAAGGTCATGCCAGCATCGGCTCATTCCAACGAGCAATATGAAACTCTGCTGCGCGACGTCAGCCTGGCGTTAGGCGACGCAGTGTTGCAGTTAATCAAAAACCATAAAAAGGTATCCGGCGGCAATATTCTTTCACAGCTGGTGACCGAAATAGAGCGGGAGCAGGATCAGCAACGTTTCGCCGCGCTGCGTTCCGCCATTGAGCTGGTCGGGTTGGCGCCAAAAGGCTGAGTTCCCGATAAAACAAAGGCAGGGCTTGCGCCCTGCCTGATTACCAATCCCGACACAGGATGAAGGTAATGAAATTGCAGAATTAGAAACGATACGTCAGGCTGACGGCAACGATATCATCGTTGGCCAGTTTCAGTTTGTTATCGTCGCTCAGTTGGTTGATTTGATAATCGACGTAGGTGTACATATTTTTGTTGAAGTAGTAAGTCGCCCCCACTTCCACGTATTTCACCAGGTCGGCATCACCGATCCCTTCGATATCCTTGCCTTTGGACTGCACGTAAGCCACGGAAGGACGCAGGCCGTTCTCAAATTGATACTGAGCCACCACTTCGAAGTTTTGCGTTTTATTGGCGAAGCCGGAAGTGCCGTTGACGCTGATCGGCGTCATGTTACGGGTTTCGGCATACATCGCGGCCAGGTAAACCTGGTTGGCGTCGTATTTCACCGCGGTGGTCCAGGCGGTAGCGCTGTCACCCTTGCCATACTGCAGCTCTTTTTGCTTGCTGGTGCGGTTGGAATCAGAGAACGCCGCCGCTACGCCGATGCCGGTGCCGCCGATGTCCTGATAGTCCAGAGACAGGCCGTAACCGTCGCCGTTTTGCTTGGTCACGCTGCGGCCGTCACCGTCGTTTTTACCCTGATACTGCACCGCCAGGTTCAGGCCTTCCACCAAACCGAAGAAATCACGGTTGCGGTAGGTGGCCAAACCGTTGGAACGGGCGGTCATAAAGTTATCGGTATAGCTGTAGGAGTCGCCGCCGAATTCCGGCAGCATGTCGGTGTAAGCCTCGGCGTCATACACCACGCCGTAGTTACGGCCGTAGTCGAAAGAACCGTAGTTGCCGAATTTCAGCCCCGCGAAGCCCAGACGCGTTTTGGTGCCGGCGGTGCCTTGCGCTTCGTCGTGATTGGCCTGGACGTTGTATTCCCACTGGCCGTAGCCGGTCAACTGGTCATTGATTTGCGTTTCGCCTTTGAAGCCCAGGCGAACATAGGTCATATCACCGTCGTTGGACTTACTGTCGCTGAAATAATGCTTGGCGTTAACGCGGCCGTACAGGTCGAGTTTATTACCATCCTTATTGTAGATTTCAGCCGCGTTGGCGAAGGAGGTGATCGCCCCGAGGGCGACAGCTAAGGCTAATACACTGCGTTTCATCATTTATTTTCCTAGATATTATAATTAGAACCCTGCCCGTCACGCCCAATTTATAATTTGGGCTGTGATTTTATCTTTTGGTATTTTATGAGCTCCCCTAATGCTGGGGTGATATGACATTAGCATCATGAATCAAAACTTAAAATCAAAAAGTTCATGAAACAACGAGGAGAAAGCATGTTTATGTGTAACTAAATACTACAAAAAAGAAATCACTCAACTCATTGAATATAAGAATTTTTTATCACATAAGTTATAACCAAAACGGTGCAATGCACTATTATGGTGCAATTCAGTTTCGTTTTGCGTGCTTTCTGCGCGATTCAAAAGTAACAACAAAATTAGCATGGTTATTAAAAACGTTACTTATTTCACATTTTTATCTTAACAAACTCACCAGGCAATTAAGGCTTTCAGATAACGACCTGACACTGCCTTCTATTCATTCGCATAAAGACACGGATTCGTGACGAATAAAACTCGCCTTACGGGAATAAAAATAGCGGGAAATAGCAGATTAAAATAATGAAAGGAATAACGGCGGCGCGCTGACGGCGCCACCGTGGATAAATCAATACAGCGTAGAGCGGGAAACTTCGCTCAACAACATGCCGGCACGCAGGCCCAACGCCACGCTGGGGTTAGGGAACAGTATCCACGCCCCCTCCTGGCCGACGCGATAGTCCTCCTGCGGCTGCTCGCACAGCAACATGCCCGGTTCCAGCTCGGTGAAGTTGGCCGTGTCATCGTCCAGATGCAGTTTGAAATCTTCGCTGTGCTTGATCAACGAGTGCATCACACGGAAAACCCGAATCTCGGCGCCCGCACGCACCGGCAGCGCCCCTTCGCTGACCGCCGCCCGCAGAGCGCGATCGATGGCGGCGAACTGCTGCAGATCGTTGCTGCCGAACGGCCGCGCCTTGCCCAGCTCGAGCGTACAGCTCGCCGCATTGAGATGTTCGCTGGAGTAATGGCTAAACGTCCCGCCCGGCGCACTGTGTACCACCAACGCATCCAGATCGGCGGCATCCAGCAGCTTCAACATCGGCTCACTGTACGGGCGTTTCTGAAAGGGCAGAATGCCGAAACGCGGCAAACGCGATTCGCGGATGGCGGTGTGCAAATCGTAATGGAAACGCGCCGCCTGCTCCCCATCGAAAAAGGCGGCGAGCGCACGCTCCAACTGTTGCGCGCGCACGGTTTCGCCGCTGGCGGCGAAGTTGCGGTAGCGGCCGCCGAACATGCGGTTCATATCGCTGTGCAGATAACGCTTGCCGGCCCGCATCGCCGCCGGGTTGCCCAGCACCACCAACAGTCGCGCCGTCAGCGGCAACCGGCCGGCAAGGAGATCGCCGACCAGTTGATTGAGCAGTTCAATCGGCGCGGTTTCATTGCCGTGCACGCCCGCCGACATCACCATCGCCTGGCGGTAAGGCTGTCGCGGCGTAAGCTCCAGCACCCCTTCCCCCTGCCAGCGCCACCGCAGCTGCGGTGTTTCACCTTGCCATTCGACGGGTTCGTTCCCTTCCAGCGTCAGGGGCAGTAGATCGATCATGCTGCCTCCCTTAGCGTTGGAACGGATAAATGGCGCCGAGACCGAGGATCGACGTCAACGCATCCAGCGCCTCGCGCCCTTCGCGCAGCAGCAGCGGATCGGCCAGGTCATCCTGCGTCAGGCGGTCGCGGTAATGACGATCGACCCACTCGTTCAATGTTGCGAACAGCCGATCGTTCATCATCACGCGCGGATTGACCGCTCTCAACTCTTGTTCGTTGAGCGCCACCCGCAACCGCAGGCAGGCAGGGCCGCCGCCGTTGCGCATGCTTTCACGCAGGTCGAACACGCGGATTTCATCGATCGGGCCGCCGCTGCCGACCATGTCGTTGAGGTAACGCCACACGCCGGCGTGCTGACGCGACTCCTCCGGCACGACGATCATCATCTTGCCGTTCGGTTTGGTAAGAATTTGGCTGTTGAACAGATAGGTCGCCACCGCGTCCGCTACCGAGACGCGCTCTGTCGGCACTTCGATCGCCACCAGCTCGCTGTCCAGCGTCGCCATCTTGCGGCGCACTTCATCCAGCGCCTGTTGCTGGCGGTAGAACGCCTGCTGATGATGGAACAGCACGTTCTGGTTGCTGACCGCAATCACGTCGTTATGGAACACGCCCTGATCGATCACCGCCGGGTTTTGCTGCACGAAGACCGTATGCTGTTCATCCAACTGGTGCAGGCGAGCGATCGCCTCGCCGGCTTCGCGCGTCTGGCGCGCCGGATAACGCGCCGGCGCCGTTTCGCCGCCGAATTCCTGACGACCATAGACGAACACCTGCACGCTGCGCTTGGCGTAATCACCGCCCAAACGGTTATGGTTGGCCGCCCCTTCGTCGCCGAACAACGCCACCTGCGGCAGCGCCTCGTGGTGGGCGAAATGCCGATCGTCGCTGAACATCGCCCGCAATACGGCGGTGGTGGTCTCCGCTTCGATGGCGCGGTGGAATTTGTTGTTCAGGTTGGCGGCGGTGAAGTGCACCTTGCCGTCGGCGCTGTCCGCCGAAGGCGACACGGTGGCCGCATTGGCGGTCCACATGCACGACGCCGAGCTGAGCGCCGACAGCAGGCGCGGCGACTGACGCATCGCCTGCGCCAGCACCGCCTCATCGCTGCCGCTGAAACCCAGGCGACGCAGCATCGGCAAATGCGGCCGCTCCTGCGGCGGCAAGACCCCTTGCTGGAAACCGAGATCGGCCAGCGCCTTCATTTTCAGCAAACCTTGTTTCGCCGCCAGCTTCGGGTTCGATACGCTGTTTTGATGCAGCGTTGACGCCTCGTTGCCGAACGACAGCCCGGCATAGTGGTGCGTCGGCCCCACCAAACCGTCGAAATTGACTTCATATCCTGACATGTTTATCCCCTGGGGATAGCGTGCGGCAGCGCCATCGCGCCGCCGCAGACGATTAACGGAACGACAAGCCCGGCGAGAGCGTGGCCGGCAGCGACAGGCTTTCGCTTTCCAGCGAAGCCATCGGCCAGGCGCAATAGTCCGCCGCATAGAAGGCGCTTGGGCGATGGTTGCCGGAGGCCCCCACGCCACCGAACGGCGCCGCGCTAGACGCCCCGGTCAGCGGCTTGTTCCAGTTGACGATGCCGGCGCGCGCTTCCAGCAACAGCCGCTCGAACAGCTCGCGCTGCGGCGATACCAGCCCCACCGACAGGCCGTAGCGCGTCCGGTTGGCGAGCTGCAGCGCCTCGTCAAAATCGCGATAACGCACGATGGTGGTCAACGGCCCGAAATACTCTTCGTCCGGTACGCCGGCCACGCCGGTCAGATCGACGATGCCCGGGCTGAGCAGCGAACTGCCCGGCTCCAGCAGACGCATGCTCAGCAGCGATTTGCCGCCCAGCGCCAGCAAACGTTGCTGCGCTTTCAGCATGTTTTCCGCCGCGGCCGCCGACACCACCCCGCCCATGAACGGCTGCGGTTCGGCATCCCAACGGCCGACGCGCAGTTCGCCCGCCACCTGAACCAAACGCGCGATAAAAGCGTCGCCTTCCGCCCCTTGCTTCACCAGAATCCGACGCGAACAGGTGCAGCGTTGGCCGGCGGAGATAAACGCCGACTGGATAGCCAGGTTGACCGCCGCGTCGCGATCCTCGAAGCCGTCGACGATCAGCGCATTGTTGCCGCCCATCTCCAGCGCCAGGATCTTCTCCGGCTGCCCCGCCAATTGGCGATGCAGGTGATAGCCGGTGCCGGCGCTGCCGGTGAACAGCAGACCGTCGATATCCGCACTGGCCGCCAACGCTTCGCCGGTTTCGCGGCCGCCTTGCACCAGATTGATCACCCCGTCCGGCAGACCGGCCCGCAGCCACAGTTTCAGGGTCTCCTCGGCGGTCAACGGCGTCAGCTCGCTCGGTTTGAATACCACGCAGTTACCGGCCAACAGCGCCGGCACGATATGGCCGTTCGGCAGATGGCCGGGGAAATTGTAAGGCCCAAACACCGCCAGCACGCCGTGCGGACGGTGGCGCAGCACCGAAGCGCCGTCGGCCATCGCCGTCTGGCTAAAACCGGTGCGCGTCTGATAGGCCTGCAGCGAAATGCCCACTTTGCCGATCATCGCCTGAATTTCAGTCAGCGTTTCCCAACGCGGCTTGCCTGTCTCGCGGCTGATGGTTTCCGCCAGCGACTGCTTGTGTTCTTCCAGCAAGGCGGCGAAGCGTTTCACCAGCTGTTCGCGCTGCTCGAACGGCGTGCGCGCCCAAGCGGGGAACGCGGCGCGCGCGGCTTCGCAGGCGGCGGCGACGTCGTCGGCGTCGGCGGCGTTAGCGCGCCACAGCGGCTGGTTGCCGACCGGATCGGCCTTGCCGAACTCGGCGCCGCGGCCCTGCCGCCAGACGCCGTTAATCAACAGAGCAGGATGGGACATCATGCTTTCTCCTGTGCAATAAGGGGGAGCACCCGCACCGGGCTGCCCTGTTCGACGCCCAGCGCCGCAGCGGTGGCGGCGTTGATATGCAGGCGGTCGTCATACAGATCGGCATTGACCAACAGTGCGCGGTAATTCTGATAGTTGTCGTTGGCCACCAGATGCACCGGCGCATCGGCGCGCATCGGCGTGTCATCCAGCACCACTTTCACCAGGCGGCTCTGCTTGACCGCGCGGATATGGTCGATCTCCGCTTCCAGCGTCGGACCGCCGTCGAAGATATCGACGTAGCCCTGATAGCTCAGGCCTTCCGCCTCCAGCAACCGGCGCGCCGGCAGGGTTTGCGGGTGCACTTCGCCAATCACTTTCTGCGCATCTTCGGCCAGAAAATCGACATACAACGGGTGTTTCGGCATCAGCTCGGCGATAAACGCCTTTTGCCCGGTGCCGCTCAGGTAGTCCGCCTTGGCGAACTCGATGGAGAAGAAACGGTGGCCGACGCTCTCCCAGAACGGCGAACGGCCGTTTTCATCGGAGAAACCGCGCATCTCGGCGATCAGACGGCGGGAGAAGCGTTCACGGAACGCGGCGATAAACAGGAAACGCACCTTCGACAGCAGTTTGCCGTTCTCGCCGTGGCGATAATCCGGATCGAGGAACAGCGTGCACAGTTCCGAATGCCCGGTATGGTCGTTGCTCAGGAACAGCGTCGGCACCGACTTATAGACGTTCAGCTGTTTGGAAGCGTGCACCTGCGTGCCGACGCGGAAGCTGTACCAGGGTTCCGCCAGGCCGACGGCCACTTCGATCGCGCAGACCCCCACCGCCTGCCGGCGCTCGCTGTCTTCCAACACGAACAAATAACACTGGTCACTTTGCGGAAGTTCGCCTTGCCAGGTTTTTAACGCCCGCTCAATGCGTGCCGACAAGGTATCTTCATTCTGCGGCAGTGAAGTGAGACCGATGCCGGATTTACCGGCAAGCGTCAGTAAATCCGCCAGATCGCGACGCTCTATAGGGCGAATAATCATCATAATGCGAACCTCTTCTGAATCAGGCTGCGCCGGTGAAGGCGCAGCCCGCTGATTAGCTGCAAATGCGCGCCACGGCGCGCGCGAATCGCGCCAGCCCCTCTTTCACATCCTGCTCAGGGATGATCAGCGACGGCGTGAAACGCACCACGTCCGGGCCGGCGATCAGCGCGATAACGCCTTCTTCGTTGGCCAGTTGGGTGATCTGCTTCGCTTTGCCGGCATAATCTTTCTTCAATTGGCAGCCGATCAGCAAACCGCCCCCGCGGATCTCGGCGAAGATCGGGTACTGGCGGTTGATGTCGTTCAACCCGTCGATGAACCACTGGTGACGTTGCTTGACGCCTTCCAGCACTTCCGGCGTGTTGATGATGGAGAACACTTCCCCCGCCACCGCCGTCGCCAGCGGGTTGCCGCCGTAGGTGGTGCCGTGGGTGCCGACGCCCAGCGTTTTCGCCAGCGCATCGGTGGTCAGCATCGCGCCGATCGGGAAGCCGCCGCCCAGCGCTTTGGCGGTCGTCAGCACGTCCGGCACCACGCCGTACTGCATGTAGGCATACAGGTGGCCGGTGCGGCCGACGCCGGTCTGCACTTCGTCGAAGATCAGCAGCGCGTTATGACGATCGCACAGTTCACGCAGCCCCTGCAGGAAACTGGCCTCCGCCGGCAGCACGCCGCCCTCGCCCTGGATCGGCTCGACGATCACCGCGCAGGTGCGATCGTTGATAAGCTCGGCCGCTGCGGCCAGATCGTTATACGGCGTATGGGTGATGCCGCCCGGCAGCGGCGCAAAATCCTGCGAATATTTCGGCTGGCCGCCGGCGGAAACGGTGAACAGCGTACGGCCGTGGAACGCGTTGTTGAACGCCACAATCTGATCTTTACCGGCGCCGTGCTGGTCGTGCGCATGCTTGCGCGCCAGTTTCAGCGCCGCTTCGTTGGCTTCTGCACCCGAATTACAGAAAAACACCTTGTCGGCGAACGTGGCGTCGATCAGTTTTTTGGCCAGACGCAGTACCGGTTCGTTGGTATAACCATTGCCCAGATGCCACAGTTTGCCCGCCTGCTCCACCAGCGCCGCCTTGACCGCCGGGTGCGCATGGCCCAACGCGTTAACCGCGATGCCGCCGGCGAAATCGATGTAAGACTTACCCTGCTGATCCCACACCTGCGATCCTTCGCCACGCACCAGAATAAAATCGGCAGGGGCATAAACCGGGACCATCCAGTCGTCGAAAGACTGGCGGGTAACTGCGATTGGCTGTTCCATAGTGACCTCATAATCTCAGCAAAGGCTGAATTTTGACTGTAAGGGCCGCTCAAGCCCGGTTAGACCGCCACAATGCAAAAAAACCGTTGTTCAAAACCGACTTTCGCGGCGGAGAAAATGCTGTCCCTCACCGCTGATTTAGAAACAAATCTGTTACATAAAATCGGTTTTTCACTATTTATGGCGTATATCCGGTCCCTGAGCGGGGAGTAAATGTTAACGAGCAGTTAAAATACATGTCGTTTGATAAAGAGTGTAGAGCAGCTATCGTGCCAAAACGGGATTTTTGCCGGATTTTGCTATTTTTTACGTTAAAACAACGGCTTATAGTGAATATTTATTCATTTTCTATGCATTGGTAATGCATAAATTAAAAAATAAGGCCTAAAATCATCATTGCGTGCGAAATCCTATTCAATTACGAAAAACTTCAGGATTTCTGATCGGGCTCGCAAAAATAATTTCACCCAATTTGCTCGCTATCACACTTTTTGCCCCCATCGGGTGCGGCGGCGCGCCAGCATGGTGCAACGCGGCAGCGACGCCACCCGATAAAGGAGCCGCGTTGACCGCGGTTCCTGCTTTGTACGCCAGCGGCTACACTGTGATCCTGACCGCCCCTTCTCTTCTGCGCACAAGGAGCCACCATGCCCAAGAAAACCGTCGATCTCAGCCAGCCGCACGCCCAACACGACATCCGCGCGTTTCTCGACGCGCTGAATGCCGCCGGCGGTAAACCCATGGAGCAGATGAAGCCCAAAGAGGCGCGCAGGGTTTTGGAGGACGCGCAACGCAGCGTCGAGGTGCCGCTGCGCGAGGTGGAAATCAGCGAGAAAACCATCCACGTTGAGGGCCAGGATATTCTGCTGCATCTGGTGCGACCGGCCAGGGTCAAGGAGGCGTTGCCGGTATTCATGTTCTTTCACGGCGGCGGCTGGGTGCTGGGCGATTTTCCCACCCATGAACGGCTGGTGCGCGATCTGGTTTACAGCTCCGGCGCGGCGGCGGTGTTCGTCAACTACCCCCGTTCCCCGGAAGCGCATTACCCACAGGCGATCAATCTGGCCTATGCCGCCACGGAATGGGTGGCCGAGTACGGCGAAAAAATCAACGTCGATGGGTCACGGCTGGCGGTGGTCGGCAACAGCGTCGGCGGCAATATGGCGGCGGTGGTCAGCCTGATGGCCAAAGAGAAAGGCATACCGGCGCTGCGTTGCCAGATCCTGCTGTGGCCCGTCACGCACGCCCATTTTGATACCGATTCCTATCATCAGTTCGCCGAAGGCCATTTCCTGACCCGCAACATGATGAAGTGGTTTTGGGACAGCTATGCGCCCGATAAGGCGCAGCGCAAAAACATCTACGCCTCGCCGCTCAACGCCACGTCGGAACAGCTGCGGGGCTTGCCGCCGGCGCTGGTGCAAACCGCCGAGCTGGACGTGTTGCGCGATGAAGGGGAAGCTTACGCGCGTCTGCTTGACGCCGCCGGCGTCGAGGTCACCGCCACCCGCTACAACGGCCTGATCCACGATTACGGCCTGTTGAATCCGCTCGCCCACGTCCCGGCGGTGCATTCGGCGATCCACCAGGCCGGGCGCGCGTTGAAGCACTATCTGTCCTGACGCTAGCCAACCACGTGGCAAGCCACCTGATGGCCGGGAGCCACGCTGCGCAGATGCGGCGCCTGTTCACGGCATTGCGCCGTGGCCAGCGGGCAGCGGGGATGGAAACGGCAGCCGCGCGGCGGGTTGGCGGGGTTCGGCGGCTCGCCGCCGGCCGCCCACGCCGGCGAACGTTGCGCATCCAACGTCGGCACCGCCGCCAACAAGGCCTGCGTGTAGGGATGCAGCGGCTGGCGAAACAGCGAATCGCGGTCGGCGCTCTCGACGATCTGCCCCAGATACATCACCGCCACGTCCTGGCACAGATGCTCCACCACGCCGAGATCGTGCGAAATAAACAGCAGCGTCACCCCCTGCCGTTCCTGCAAATCGGAAAACAGATTGATGATCTGCGCCTGGATCGACACGTCGAGCGCCGATATCGGTTCATCGGCGACGATAAATTCCGGTTGCAGGATCAGCGCGCGCGCGATGCCGATGCGCTGCCGCTGGCCGCCGGAAAACTCATGTGGAAACCGCCCGTAATGCTGCGGCGACAGCCCGCAGATCGCCAGGGTATCGAGCACCCGTTCGCGCAGTTCCGCCTTGCTTGCCAGGCCGTGCTGCAACAGCGCTTCGCCGATGGCGTCGCCCACGCGCAGACGCGGGTTCAGCGAGCTGTACGGATCCTGAAACACCAGCTGCATTTTCGGCCGCAGGGCGCGCAGCGCGTCTTTGTTGAGGCTATCCAGCGCCTGCCCTTTGAACAGCACCTCGCCGGCGGTTTTATCGTGCAGGCCGAGCAGCGTGCGGCCGACGGTGGTTTTGCCACTGCCGGACTCGCCCACCAGTCCGAAAACGCGGCCCTTGCGGATGCTGAAGCTGACGTCGTCCACCGCCTTCAGTTGGCCGGTGGTGCGCCCGAACAGCCCGTCGCGCAGCGGGAAATATTTCTTTAACCCTTTCACTTCCACCAAGGGTTCAGTCGACATGCGGGCGCCCTCCGGCGTTGAGGAAGCAGGCGGATTGGCGCTGCTGAGTCCCGTACAGCGGCGGAATGCCATCGCGGCAGCGCGCGGTGGCCTGCGCGCAGCGCTCGGCAAACGCGCAGTGTTCAGGCAGCCGCGCCAGATCCGGCACCTGGCCGGGAATGGAGTACAAACGGCGACGCCGCTGTCCCGGCACCGGCCGCGAGGCGATCAGCCCTTGAGTATAAGGGTGCCGCGGTTCGGCCAGCACTTCCCGCGTCGTGCCCTGCTCGACGACGCGCCCGGCGTACATCACCGCCAACCGATCCGCCATTTGTGCGATCACCCCCAGATCGTGGGTGATCAAGATCATCGCCATATTGTGTCGCCGGCTCTGCTCGCGCAGCAACGCCAGGATTTGCGCCTGTACCGTGACGTCGAGCGCCGTGGTCGGTTCATCGGCGATCAGCAGCGCCGGCCGGCACCCTATCGCCATGGCGATCATCACGCGCTGCAGCATGCCGCCGGAAAGCTGGTGCGGGTAGCAGCGCATCAGCGCCTCCGCGCGCGCCAACCCCACCTCCTCCAGCCGTTGCACCGCCTGACGCCAGGCCGCTTTCGGCGACAGAAGCAAGTGCCTGATCAGCGGCTCCACCAGTTGTTCGCCGAGGGTCAACACCGGATTAAGCGCGCTCATCGGCTCTTGAAAAATCATCGCCAGCCGGTTGCCGCGCAGATCCGCCATCTTGGATGCCCGTAGCGACAGCAGGTTTTGCCCTTCAAAGCGAATCTCACCGCCGTCTACCTGCGCCAGCGGCTGCGGCAACAGCCCCATCAGCGCCATGGCGGTCACGCTTTTGCCGCAGCCCGATTCGCCGACGATCCCCAGCGTTTGCCCGGCCTGCAGTTCCAGGCTGACCTGCTGCACCGCCCGCACCGGCCCCTGCTCGCCCTGAAACGACACCGACAGTCGGTCGAACGCCACCAGCGGTTGACTCATCGTTTTACCCCGCTCATTTTCGGATCGAGCGCGTCCCGCAGGCCGTCGCCCAAGATATTGATCGCCACCACGGTGACGAAGATCGCCAGCCCCGGCGGCATCCACAGCCAAGGGCGGCGCTGAAAGTCGATCAGGCTGTTGGCGGCGTCCATCATGTTGCCCCACGACGGCGTCGGCGGCACCACGCCCAGCCCAAGGTAGCTCAACGCCGACTCGCTGAGGATGGCGTTGGCCACCGCCATGGTGGCGACCACCACCAAAATCGGCACGGTATTGGGCAACAGATGGCCGAAGAGGCGCCGCCGGGTGGAGAGCCCCAGCACTTCGGTGGCCAACATGAAATCCCGCTCGCGCAGCGACAGGATCTGGCCGCGCACCAGCCGCGCCAGTGACGGCCAGCCCAGCAGGCTCAGCATGATCATCACCATGTAGATGCGGTAGTCCGGCGACACATCGAGTTCGGTCAGCATCGCGCCCATGATGATCAACAGCGGCAGGCCGGGAATGGTCATCAGCAGATCGGCGAAGCGCATGATCAGCCGATCCGCCACGCCGCCCAGATAACCGGAAAGCGCCCCCAGCACGTAGCCCAGCGTCACCGACAGCAGCATCGACACCAGGCCGATGGTCAGCGATATCCGCCCCGCCAGCAGCAGCCGGGTGCAGATATCGCGGCCGAGAAAGTCGGTGCCCAACCAGTGCGCGCCGCTGGGCGCCTGATTGATATTCAGCACATCGCCGGCATCGTCGCGCCACGGCGACAACGACGGCCCAATCAGGCACAGCAACGCCAACAGCACCAGCAACGCCAGCGAAATCATCGCCGGCCGGTGGCGGCGCAGCCGTCGCCAGGCCTGCGCCGCGGGCGGTGGCGACAGTTGCGCCAGCGCCGGCAGTTGCGCCTGGCGCCAGCGGCGACGGCGGCCGGAAAACAACGTAGCCAACATCGTGTTACCTCAAGCGAATGCGTGGATCGGCGTAGGCGTACAGAATGTCCGCCAGCAGATTGCCGAGAATGGTCAAGGCGGCCAGAAACAGCGTGAACCCCATCAATACCGGGTAATCACGCGCCGCCAGCG
The DNA here is from genome assembly GCF_048684565.1 of Serratia sp. BNK-33-b. Classification (NCBI taxonomy): domain Bacteria; kingdom Pseudomonadati; phylum Pseudomonadota; class Gammaproteobacteria; order Enterobacterales; family Yersiniaceae; genus Serratia; species Serratia sp. BNK-33-b. Next base: position 1,934,206 of record NZ_JBLQTZ010000001.1, on the reverse strand, counting down.
AATCGATATGGATATGTCCGGCGCCCGGCCAGTTGAAGATTTTTTCGGTGATCAGCGCGCCGGAGAACAATCCCGGCAGCTCGAACCCCAGCAGGGTGATGATCGGCAACAGCGCATTGCGCAGCGCGTGTTTGAGGATCACCGTTTTCTCCCTGAGCCCTTTGGCGCGCGCGGTGCGAATATAGTCCATGCGGATCACCTCCAGCATGCTGGCGCGGAAATAGCGCGTCAGGCTGCCGGCCTGCAGCATCACCAGCGCCAGCACCGGCAACAGCAGGTGCGCCGCCACCTCCAGCGCCCAGGCCAGCCCGCTCGCCTCGCTACCGGTGCGCAGCATGCCGCCCGCCGGCAGCCAGTGCAGATCGACGGCGAACCATTTGATCAGCAACAGGCACAGGAAGAACGTCGGAAACGACATGGCGGCGAACACCGCCACGGTGATCAGATGATCGAACAGCGAATAGGGTTTCATCGCCGAGATCACCCCCACCGCCAGCGCGATGCCCCAATACAACACCATCGCCACCGCCGCCAGCAGGAACGAGTTCCAGATGTATTGGTTCAGCAGCGTGCTGACCGGGATCTGGTACTGCAGTGAAAAGCCGAGGTCGCCCTGCAGCAGCCGGCCAAACCAGTGCAGATAGCGGCTGAACAGCGGCTGATCCAGCCCGTACAGCGCCCGCAGCTCGGCGGCGCGTTGCGCGGTCAGGTTGATGTTGCCGTCGATAAAGTCGCCGGGCGCCAGGGCGAAAATGCAAAAAATCAGCAAGGAAGCCAACAACAGCATCGGGATAGTCTGCAACAGACGGCGCAAGATAAAGTTTCTCATCGCGGGTTCCATCGCCGCCGCCCGGAATAGCGCGGCGGCGTCAGGGCGTTACGGCGCCGGTTTGACGTTCGGCAGGCTGCCGACCAATCCGTTATAGATATCCGGTTTAAAGCCGGTGACGCGCGCGCTGCTGGCGCTCAAAATCTCGCGGTTGCCAAGCAGGATCACCGGCGGATCGTCCGACAGCGCCTGATACAACTGGTGGTACAGCGGCTTGCGCTGGGCGATATCCAGCGTGGCGTTGGCCCTGGCGATCAGCGCATCCACCTGTGGGTTATGGTAGCCGGTCTCGCTCTCGCGGCTGATGAAATCGCGCACGCCGTCGTGCGGATCGTTCAGCGTACTGGTGCTGAGGGACGCCAGGTCGTAATTGCCCGCCTTGCGCTGCGCCAGCAGCGCGTTGAAATCCAATACCTGCGGTTTCAGCACCACGCCGAGCCGGCGGTAGTTATCCTTGGCGATCGGCACCAGCGCGTCGTTGATCAGCTTTTTGGTCACCAGCAGCGTCAGCTCCAGCTTTTTACCGTCTTTCTGCCGGATGCCGTCAGCGCCCACCTGCCAGCCAGCCTCGTCCAACAGCTTTTTGGCCTTATCGAGATCGTAAGCGTAAGGATTGATGCCGTTGGCGTCGTAAGCCCAGGAGATCGGCGAAATCGGCTGGTTGGCGACCTTGCCATACCCTTGGTACACCACGGCGATCAATTTTTGCCGATCCAGGCCGTAAATCAGCGCCTGACGCACCCGCTTGTCCTGCAGCGCCGGGCGTCTGAGGTTGAAATCAACGCGGCTGTAATCGCTTGAGCTGTAAAGGTTGATATTGGCGAAGCCGAGCAGCTTGAGCTGTTCGATATCGTCCGGCTTGGCGGTAAAGGCGTCGTAGTCGGTCTCACCGGTCTGGAACAACTGGAAGTTGGTGGCCGGGTTGGTGACGCGGTAGATAAAGCGCGCCATCGGCGGCGGGCCGAGGTAGAAGTTCGGGTTGGCGTGGAAGCGGATCTCCTGCCCCGGCACGTACTTGTCGTAAATATAGGGGCCGTTGCCGAGCGGCTTGCCGTTGAAAGCGCGCACGCTGTCGAGCTTGCCGCGCTGATAGTCTTTGCCGTAGTAAGCCCGCGACAATACCGGCCCGCCAATCAGTTGCAACGTGGTCGCGCCCGGTTGGGTGGTGACGATCTGAATGGTGCGATCGTCGATCACCTTCAGCCCGCTGATGCCGGCGGCGGTACCGTTTTTATACTCGGCGCCGCCCTGGATGTGCGCCGGCGTGATATCGGTGTCGCCGTCATAGGCCGGATCGTGCAGCAGCGTCAGGGTAAAGGCGATATCGTCGGCTTTCAGCGGCGAGCCGTCGCTGTAGACCAGATTCGGCCGCAGCTTGATGGTATAGGTCAGATTATCGGGGCTGACCTGCCAGGATTCCGCCAGGCGCCCTTCCGGCTTGCCCTGGCTGTCCAGGCCGATCAGGCGGCTGAAGATCACGTCGGTCACGTTCTCGTCCCAGCCGTTGGTGAACAGATACGGGTTGAAAATCCCCTGCGGTTCCGAGATGCCCGCCACCACGGTGTCTTTGCGCAGCTTGGCGGCGGCCGGCACCCGGCTGACGTCGCTGGCCGGCGTGATGCCTTCGGCCAGCGTTTCCGCCTGCGCGCCGGCGCTCAATCCCAGCGCGCAGATCAACGCCAGCGGCGTCAACCGATAACGCAACAGTTTGTTTAGCTTGTTTTTTATTCTACTCACCCACTGCCCCTCGTCTACCCGTTGATAAAAATGTGACAAAATTTATCGCAGAGTAATGGGCGGCTGGAGGGCTGTCTAACAACGAAACCGGCATTCCATTGCCGAAAAAAGCATTATGAATTTTTCTGGGGCGAAGCGGCGGGGAAAATGCGGTTCAGCCGGCCGCCGCCAGCCCCCGAATAAGTTTGGCTAAGGTTTTTATCGCCTCTTCAAAGCGGTCATTCCATTCAAAAGAGGCGTTGAGACGGAAGCAGTGGTTGAAATGGTCGCTGGTGGTGAACATGCGCCCCGGCGCGATGCTGATGCCCCGGGAAAGGGCCCGCCGGTACAGCTCCATCGACGACAGCGCCGGATCGAGCTCCAGCCACAGGAAGTAACCGCCGTCGGGCTGGCTGACCTTCACCGTCGGCGGGAAATGGTGGGCGATCGCCTGACGCATCGCGCTTTGGCGCTGGGCCAGCAGGCGGCGCAACCGCCGCAGGTGGGTGTCGTAGCCGCCGTGCAGCAGATAATCCGCCAGCGCCATCTGGGTCGGCACGCTGGTGGAAACGGTGCTCATCAGCTGCAAACGCTGGATCTGCTGCGCATAACGCCCCGCCGCCACCCAGCCGACGCGAAAGCCCGGCGCCAGGCATTTGGAAAACGACGAACAGTGCAGAATTTGGCCGCCGCTGTCGAGCGCCTTGGCCGGCAATGGCCGTTCGGCGCTGAAGTACAGCTCGCCGTAGACATCGTCTTCGATCAACGAGATCTGCCGTTCGCGCAGCAGCGCCACCAGACGCTGTTTGTTGGCTTCCGGCAGGGTGGCGCCCTGCGGGTTCTGGAAGTGGGTCATCAACCAGCAGGCTTTGATCGGATACTGTTCCACCGCCTGCTGCAGCGCGTCCAGATCGATGCCGTCCTGCGGATGGGTGGCGATCGCCACCGCCTTCAACCGCAGCCGTTCCAGCGCCTGCAACGCGCCGTAAAACGCCGGCGACTCGATCGCCACATAGTCGCCCGGTTGGGTCACCGCCTGCAGGCTGAGGCTGAGCGACTCCATCGCCCCGGCGGTGATGACAATTTCGTCCGGCGCAACCTGCATGCCGCTCAGCGCATAGCGTTGGGCAATGTGCCGCCGCAGCGCGTCGTTGCCCGGCGGCAGGTTGGCCAGCGAACTGTGCGGCGTGAACTTGCGCGCTACGCTGCTCAGCGCCCGCGCCAGCTTCGGCTGGGCGAACAGCGTGGCGTCGGGAAACGCCGAACCGAAAGGCACGATATCCGGATCCTTGCAGGCCTGCAGCACGTCGAAAATAAAGGCGTTGATGTCCACCTGCTCACTCAGCAGCAGTTTCTCGCCGCGCGAAGGCTGAGGCAGCGGCTGCGGACGCGCCGCCACATAGTAGCCCGACTGCGGCCGGGCGACGATCCACCCCTGGCTCTCCAGCAGTTGGTAAGACTGCACCACCGTCATCAGGCTTAATCCGGCGCGTTTGCCGCTCTCGCGCAGCGAAGGCAGCTTGTCGCCCGCCCGCCACACCCGGTTCTGGATCTGTTCTCTAATCTGCTGCGCAAGCTGCTCGTATCGGGTCATAACCATTAACTGTTATATGAAAAAGTAAAATAACTGTCACTATTATAGTCACTGTACTTCGTGATTAACTTAACGCCAAGCTTTTCACATAAAAATGACAGCTATACTCAAGAGGTTAATTTATGTTCAACCCTAGGAGGCGCCATGCTGGGTCTTGATGCACTGGAACTCGCCAGAATACAGTTCGCCTTCACCGTGTCTTTCCATATCATCTTCCCCGCCATCACCATCGGTTTAGCCAGCTATCTGGCGGTGCTGGAAGGGTTATGGTTGAAAACGCACAATGAAGCCTACCGTGAGCTTTACCATTTCTGGTCAAAGATTTTCGCCGTTAACTTCGGCATGGGCGTGGTGTCCGGGCTGGTGATGGCCTATCAGTTCGGCACCAACTGGAGCTTCTTCTCCGAGTTTGCCGGCAGCATTACCGGGCCGCTGCTGACTTATGAAGTGCTGACCGCCTTCTTCCTCGAAGCCGGTTTCCTCGGCGTGATGTTGTTCGGCTGGAACCGCGTCGGCCCAGGGCTGCACTTCTTCGCCACCTGCATGGTCGCGCTCGGCACACTGATCTCCACCTTCTGGATCCTGGCCTCCAACAGCTGGATGCAGACGCCGCAGGGGCATGAAATCATCAATGGCCAGGTGGTGCCGGTCGACTGGCTGAAGGTGATCTTCAACCCGTCCTTCCCGTACCGCCTGTTGCACATGTCCACCGCCGCCTTCCTCTCCTCGGCGTTCTTCGTCGGCGCCTCTGCCGCCTGGCATCTGCTGCGCGGCCGCGATACCCCGGCGATGCGCAAAATGCTGTCGATGGCGATGTGGATGGCGCTGATCGTCGCGCCGGTGCAGGCGATGATCGGCGATGCGCACGGCCTGAATACGCTGAAACATCAGCCGGCGAAGATCGCCGCCATCGAAGGCCACTGGGAAAACCCGCCGGGCGAAGCCACGCCGCTGATCCTGGTCGGTTGGCCGGACATGCAGCGTGAAGAGACCCGCTTCAAGCTGGAGGTGCCCTACCTCGGCAGCTTGATCCTGACGCACAGCCTGACCGAGCAGGTGCCGGCTCTCAAATCGTTCCCGCCGGAGGACCGCCCCAACTCCACCGTGGTGTTCTGGTCGTTCCGCATCATGGTCGGGCTGGGCATGCTGATGATTCTGGCCGGGGTGTGGAGCCTGTGGCTGCGCTGGCGCGGCGGGCTGTATCAGTCGCGCCCGTTCCTGTACTTCATTCTGTGGATGGGTCCATCCGGACTGCTGGCGCTGCTGGCGGGCTGGTTCACCACCGAGATAGGCCGCCAGCCGTGGGTGGTGTATGGCCTGCTGCGCACCAAGGATGCGGTCTCCGCGCACGGCGATCTGCACATGAGCATCAGCCTGCTGGCGTTCATTATCGTCTACTGCTCGGTGTTCGGCGTGGGGTATTCCTACATGATGCGCCTGATCCGCAAAGGGCCGCAGCCGCATGAACACCAAGAAGACAATACCGAGGGCCGCCCGGCGCGTCCGCTGTCCGCGGTCAACGACACTCTGGACGACAGGAGCTGAACATGGGTATCGATCTTCCGCTGATTTGGTTTGTCATCATCGTGTTCAGCACCATGATGTACGTGGTGATGGACGGTTTCGACCTGGGCATCGGCATCCTGTTTCCGTGGGTGAAAGAGAGCGGCGACCGCGATCTGATGATGAACACCGTCGCCCCGGTGTGGGACGGCAATGAGACCTGGCTGGTGCTGGGCGGCGCGGCGCTGTTCGGCGCCTTCCCGCTGGCCTATTCGGTGATCCTCGACGCGCTGGCGATCCCGCTGACGCTGATGCTGATCGGGCTGATTTTCCGCGGCGTGGCCTTCGAGTTTCGCTTCAAGGCGACGCCGGAGAAGCGCCATATCTGGGACAAGGCGTTTATCTGGGGCTCACTGTTCGCCACCTTCAGCCAGGGTGTGGTGGTGGGCGCCGTGATCAACGGCTTCCCGGTCGAAGGCCGCACCTACGCCGGCGGCGCGCTGGACTGGCTGACGCCGTTCGCGCTGTTCTGCGGGCTGGGGCTGGTGGTGACCTACGCCCTGCTCGGTTGCACCTGGCTGGTGATGAAAACCGCCGGTGATCTGCAGGCGCGCATGTATCACCTGGCGACGCCGCTGCTGGCGATCCTGTTGCTGGTGCTGGCTGCGGTCAGTGTCTGGACGCCGATCGCCCATCCGGAAATCGCCGCCCGCTGGTTTACGCTGCCGAACCTGTTCTGGCTGCTGCCGGTGCCGCTGCTGGTGCTGCTCAGCGCCTGGGGCATTCACCGCGGGGTGAAACGCGGCGCGCACTACTCGCCGTTCATGCTGACGCTGTTGCTGGTGTTCCTCGGCCTGAGCGGGCTTGGCATCAGCATCTGGCCGCACCTGATCCCGCCGGCCATCAGCCTGTGGGACGCCGCCGCGCCGCCGCAGAGCCTCGGTTTTATGCTGGTGGGCGCGCTGTTCATCATCCCGATCATTCTGGTCTACACCTTCTGGAGCTACTACGTGTTCCGCGGCAAGATCAGCCATGAACACGGCTATCACTGAGGAGGGAGGACGCTATGCAAGATAAAACGGCGGCAACCGCTCCGGCCCCCTGGTGGAAACGCATCGGTTGGCTGGTGATCATCTGGAGCGCCAGCGTGCTGGGGCTGTTCGTGGTCGCCTCGCTGTTCCGCCTGCTGATGACCGCGGCAGGCATGAAGTCGCATTGACGCGGCGCCTTATCTGGACGCGCTGTTGGGAAAGTAAAAAGAGACCACCAGCGTGACCAGCGGCAAGGCGCCGATCTTGACCAGTTCGAACACTTGACCGAGCGCTTCGTTTTTGTCCCAATAGGCGTGGGCGGCGAATACGCCCACGCTGACGGCGAATATCCCGCACAGTAAGACCAAGACCTGCTCCAGATAAACCTGGCTGGCCTCATCGCGCAGATTACGGCTTTCGATGTTCATGGGAAGATCTCCACCACCCGCCCCACCGCTTCAAGCTGTTCACCATTCTCCCGTACAATGCCAAGAGAAGTGCCATCCTGTTTCATCCAGTACTTATCGGCAATGGCGATCAGTGCAAACGCCATTTTAATTACCTCGGTTTTTTCCATCCCGTGACGCCGGGCAATATCGTTCAGATCATCATCAATTTTATTCGATAACCGAATCGGCAAGCTGCGCATACTCCACCTCCTGTGGTCGTTGATTCACCGAGGGAAAGTCTACTGGAACGCCAAATATCGTTCAATTAGTGAACTACGTAACGCCTCGCACAATCCGCATGCAACGCTATTGCGGCTTGCGCCCCATCGCGCTGAGGAAACGTTGCTGCAGGCGCAGCAGCTCCTCCAGTTCCAGCAGGCGGTAGTCGATGCCGAAACGCGGCGCCACCTCGCCGATGATGCGGCTCAGCGCCGGGTAATGGCGGTGGCTCCAGTGCGGAAACAGATGATGCGTCAAATGCAGGTTCGCCCCGCCGAGCCAGTATCCCAGCCAGCGCGGCCGGGTCAGCCAGTCGAAGGTGGTGGCGAACACGTGGTGATACCAGCCGTGCGGCATCGCGCCCTGCGCCGGCGCCTGATAAAAGTTGGCCTTGGCCCAGTGGGTGCCGATGATCAACATCACGAACAGCAAGGAAGAAAGCATCTGGCTCAGCAAGTAGACCAGCAGAATTTGCCCGATGCCGATAGCTGGCGGCAGCAGCCAGCACGGGATCGCCAGCGCCAGCAGCAGGTGCGCCGCCTTACCCGCCAGAAACGCGCACCAGCCGCGCGCGCCCTGCTGCGCCATGCGCGCCGCCACGCGGGTGCGGCCCGCCCTGTCCAGCCAATCGAACAGCCAGATGTAGTACGGGAACGTCAGCGCCGCCACCAGCGGCCAATAATAACGCTGCGCGCGCATAAAGGGCCGCCAGCGCTGGAACGGCGTTTGCCGCAGCACGCCATTGGCGTCGATGTCGGGATCGTAATGTTCGATGTTGTTATGGGCATGATGGAACAGCACGTGCCGCACGCGCCAGCAGTCGGGATCCAGCCCCAGCGGCACGCTCACCAGGGCATTCAGCCCGCGGTTGGCCCAGGGCCGACGGAAAAACGCGTTGTGCGAGGCGTCGTGCACCACGTTCACCGTCAGGAACATGCCGATAAAGATAAAACCGAAATAGCAGGCGAAAAATGCCCAGCCGTTCTGCTGTTGCAGGCCCAGCCCGTAACACAGGCCACACAGCGCCAGCAGCAGCGCCACCTTCGCCAACATGCCGCCGTCGGCGAAACGGTGATCGCCGTTGGCCGCCAGATAGTGCTGGGCGGCCTGCATCAGCGCGCGGTGCAACCCGCTGTCGTCGCGCCGATAGGCTAACGGACGCAGCGGTTTCACGGCTGCCCCATCCGGCGCAAAAAGCGCTGTTGTTGCGCCAGCAATTCACGATAGCCGATGCAGCGATACGCCATGCCGTGCCGCTGCGCCACCTCCGCCAGCGCCGCGGCCAACGCCGGGTAGTGGCGGTGATTCCAGCCGGGGAACAGGTGATGCGTCAGGTGATAGTTCAGCCCGCCGGTCAGGTGCTCCAGCCAGTGCGGCTCGGGTTGCCAGTCGCAGGCGGTGGCGAAATTGTGCCGGTACCAGCCTTGCGGCATGCTGTCACCCGTCGGCGCCGGGTAAAACTCGGCCTGCGCCCAGTGGGTGCCCAGCAGCAGGAACACCACCAGCAGCGAGGCGCACATCTGGCCGACCGCATAGGCCAGCAACACCCAGCCCCAACCGATGCCGTGCTGGTGGCCCACGATCAGCGGCACCACCAGCACCAGCGCCACATGAAGCAACTTGCTCAGCACGAACAACGCCCAACCGCCGCGTCCCGCCAGCACGCGTTTTTCCCGCAGCGGCGTTTTATCGAGCCGATCGGACCAATCGAAAATCCACGCGATGTAAGGCAAAGAGAGCGCGGCGATCAGCGGCCAGTACAGATGCTGATAGCGCATATGCGGTCGCCAGCGCTGGAACGGCGTCTGGCGGAAAAAGCCATTCTCTTCGGTGTCCAGATCGTAGTGTTCGACGTTGGCGTAGACGTGGTGGTAATCCACGTGCCGCGTGCGCCAATAGTCCGGATCGACGCCCAGCGGCAGCGTCACCAGTCGCCCCACCAGGCGATTCGCCCAGGGCGCGCGCAAGAAGGCGTTATGCGAAGCATCGTGGTTGACGTTGACGTTGAGCAGCATGCCCATGGCCACGAACAGGAAATAGCAGAGGAAAAACGCCCAGGGCTGATGCTGCAGCAGGCTCAGCGCGTAAAACCCGGCACACAGCGCCAGCAACAGCGCAGCCTTGGCCAATCGCGCGGCATCGGCATAGCGATGATCGCCCGCCAGGCAGGCGTGCGCCGCGCGCTTGAGATCGCGGTGGAATGCCTGTTCGCCATCGGCGGGAAAACGCAGCGGCGGCAATGTTTCAGCCATGCGGTTCCTCCACGGCGGCCGGTGCGGCCCCCCGTCCCCAGCCCAGCGCGACGCACAGGGCATGCAACGCCACGGCGGCCATGGCGATATGCCAATAACGCTGCGGCCAGCCGAGGTAGCCGATAAACAGCAGCGGCATGCCCAACGCGACCAGCAACCAGACGGCGCTCGCCCAAGATCGCCCTTCCGTCATGCCGCCCAGCGCCACCGAGCCCAACGCCAGCAGCACCAGCAGCGCCATTTGCGGCCAGCTGATGTCGCCGTAGCCGTAACCGTATTGGTAGACGTAACCGACCACCAGCGAGAACAGCAGCATGGCGCCGCTGAATACGCTGAGCGCCGAACGGCGGTCGCGTAGCCGGCCCGGCGCCGGGCGCCATGCCATACGGAAATAGCGCAGGAACGGCAGATTGCTCGCCCAGAACGGGTTGGCGGATGGCCTGTCGCCGCTGACGCCGTAGCTGAACGGCGTGGTCGGCAATGCCGGGCAGAAGGTGCCGAACAGCTTGTCCCAGAAGATAAAGCTGCCGCCGAAATTCTTATTGGAATACGCCATGTCCTTGACGTGATGCACTCGGTGATGCGCCGGCGTGACCAGGACTTTCTCCAGCACGCCAAGCTTCGGCGTCAGCGCGTTGTGATTGAACAGCTGAATGCTGTAGTGAAAAATCGAGACCGCAACGAACACCGGCAATGGCACGCCCGCCAGCGCCAGCAGCAAAAAGAACGGGATCGACGTCAGTGACGAATACCAGGAGTTGCGCACCCCCAGCGACAGATTGAAATGCTCGCCCTGATGGTGCACCACATGCACCGCCCACAGCAGGCGGAAACGATGATGCAGACGGTGCAGCCAGTAGAAACCGAAGTCCCACGCCAGCAAAGCAAACAGCCACATCAACAGCGGCGGCCAGGCGTCCAGCAGCCCCAGGCTGAAATGCGCGGCCACGTAGCCGTAGCAGGTGATCTCCAGCCCGCGGAACAGCCACAGCATGATATGGCCGGAGTTCAGGTTGAACACCAGATCGTGCCAGTTGACCGGCTCGCGACGCCCCCACTGCAGCGCCACCGCCTCGGCCACCACGATGAACAGCATGAACACTATCGGCAATGCCAGATCGCTCATCCCACTTCTCCTTTAACCGCGCGCCGGCGCAGGGTGTTCATGCGCAGGGCCAGCCAGCCGGCGAACAGCGCCAGCAGCGCACCGCCGGCCAAATCGACAAACAAATGCCGGCGCAGTTGCAGAATCGAGAACGCGATCGCCACGCCCCACAGCATCCACAGCGCCGCGCGCACTTTGCGCTTGCCGTCGCTCAGCGCCCACACCGCCAGCACCGTCAGCGCCATATGCAGCGAAGGCAGGCAGTTCTGCGGCGAGTCCACCTGGGTTAACGCCGCCAGCAGTTGCGCGCTGATCCCGACGCCATCGTTCTGCGGATACGCCATGGTGGTCGGCCACAGCAGATAAACCGCCCCGGCGCCCAGCGCGGTGAGCTGCATCGCCCGCGTCAGCCATGTGACCCGCTGCAGCGGCGCCAGCAGATAGCCCGCCGGAACGATGAGGAAGAAAGAGAGATAGAGCCAGATGGCCGTGGGGCTGAACGGGATCGCCCGGTCAAGCGCCGACGGCGGCAGCAAGGTTCCCGCTCCCTGCAAGCGATCGGTCAGGCTATACACCACCCCGACCGTGCCCCAGCCGAGCAACATGTGCCCTAGTCTGAACAGCGTATTTTTCATGTTTCCTCCGCCTGGCGAACGATGCGCCGCCGCTTGCGATCGAACTGCGGCAGTACCGTCTGCGCCGTCAGCCGCCATTCGAGGCGCTCAGTGGCGATGCCCTGGCGAGCGAACAGCGCGATCAGCTGCGCCTGACAATGCGCCAACGCCGCCGGGCTGCAATCGGCAATCAATTCCAACCGCCGTTCGCCGCGCTGGATCAGGCGGTAATCGCTGGTCAGCGGCAACGCATTGGCGATCGTTCGGCTGCAGGCATCGGCGAACACCGCCTGCGGTTGCCGCTGCGCATCGGGCAGCATCAGCTGATCGTCGCGCCGCCCCTCGATACGGGCGATCGCCCGCGTCGGTTGCCCGCACGGGCAGGGTTCCTTGCGCAGCACCAGTACATCGTCCAGCCGATAACGCACGATCGGCTGCGTGCTGCGGGTAAAGTCGGTGATCAACGGCGTAAAACGCCGTTCGTCGATCCACTGCGGTTCGATATGCAAAAACTCTTCGTTCAGATGCAGCGTACCGTGCGCGCAGGTCGCGGCAAGAAATCCTTCGGTGGCCTGATACACTTCGCCGACCGCCGGAAATACCTGCAGCAGCAGGCGGCGGTCCTGCTCTTCCAACACCTCGGCCACCGAGATCGCTTTTTTGACCGGCAATTTCACCTGCCCGGCCAGCACCGCCAGCGCCAAGGCGCGCAGCACCTGCGCCGGGGCCACGATGATGCTGGGCGCCTGCCGTTCCAATGCGGGCAAATGCTCGCTGAACGGCGCAAGCAGATCGTAAAACGCCAGGCTCAGCCAACGGTTGTTCACGCTGTGATAGAGATTATTGTCCGCCCGCAGAAACAGCGCAACGCGCTCGCCGGCCAACAGCCCGTCCGGCAGCATCTTCGCCAGCATGCCGCCGGCCCACACCTGCTGCTCGCGCGGGCTGACGACAAACACGCCGCGCTGCCCGGAGGTGCCGGACGACAATCCGACGCTGTAGCGCCCGATCTTCGGCGTGAAATCGCGATCCGCCTCGCTGCGCTGCGCGCAGGCCAGCACCGCATCGCGCTGCAGCCCGGCGGTGTTCATCCGGTCGAACTGCGCCATCATCAGCGCCTTGTCCATCTGCGGCCATTCGGCGAACGGCCGGCGGCTGAAACGCTGAAAATAGGGGCTCTTGCTCAGCACCCGGCGGGCAAAGCTCTCAAGCTGCCGGGCCTGATGCGCCTCCAGCGCCGCACGATCGCCAAAGCGCAGGCGCCGGGCGCGGAAATAGTGCCAAAGGGTCATGAAAGGGATCACAGATCCCCCTCGTGGCACAGCAAAATGTTGACCTGCCCGCCCGCCCACAGCTGGTTGAGCCGCTCCAGCGTGCGGGTGTACGCCGCCGCATCGTCCATCACCAGATTGGCCAGGCGCGAAGGCCCGCGCAGCGTCTGGTAACTCTGCGGCGACCAGGCGGCGTCGCTGGCCAGCAGCGTCCAGCCGGCATCGGTGAGAATAAAGGCGCCGATATGGCCGGCCGCATGCCCCGGCAGCGGCACCAACACGATCTGCCCTTCGCTGCCCGGCAGCGCGTAACCGCGATCGAACGGCGCCAGCAGCGCGGGCAACGCCACCGAGGGAAAAGCCTCCATAAACTGCAGGCGGCTCTCGAAATCCGCCGGGATCAGGCCGGGAATAAAGGCGCGCTTCAGCGCCGCGAAACCGCGCAATCCACGGGTTTGCCGCCAGCCTTCGCCGGAGCAAATAAAGTCGAGTTGGCTGAAATCCTGCAGCCCGGCGATGTGGTCCGCGTGAAAATGCGAGACGATCAGCGCCTGAATATCGCCCTCGGCGTAACCGGCTTCGCGCAGTTGATGCGCCAGCGACTCGGCGGGATCGAAATAGACCGGCGTCATGCGGCGATAAAGGCTGAACACCCCCGACTGCGTGTGCTGCTGAAAATAACGCGCGTAGCCGGTATCCCACAGCCAGCGGCGCTCCCCCACCTCCAGCAGATAGGCGCGCGCCGGGAATTTGCATACCCGGAACCCGGCGCCGCGCAGCGCCATGCAGCCGATATGCGTGCAATAGCCCACGTCAAAAACGGTGACCTTAGCCATGCTGTCCGCCTCCTTGCCGCCGCAGCCACTCGCCGGTCAGACGAATGCCCTCTTCCATCGAATAACGTGGCCGATAGCCCAACTCTTCGATCGCACGAGTCTGGTTCAGCGTCATGTCAAAATGCACCGCCGCCACGCTGTAGCGCGTCAGCAGCGGTTCCTTGCCGCTCAACGTCGCCCACAGCTCCATGCCGCCGGCCAGCGTATGCAGCAGCGGATAGGGCACGGCCTGCAGCCGGTAACTCAGCCCCAGCTCCTGACGCAGCAGCGCATCCAGCATCTCCGCCAGCCGCTGCGGTTGGTGGTTGGTGATGTTGTACACGGCGCCGGACGGCAATCCGCGCTGCCGACTGGCCAGATCCATCGCGTGCACCACGTTGGGGGCAAAGGTCAGATCCAGCAGCGCTTGTCCGCCGCCGGGCAATCGCAATACGCCGCGATCGCGTTCGAGCTGCTGCAACAGCCGCGGCACGATCACCCGATCGTGCGGGCCAAACAGGCCGCGTGGCCGCAGCATAATGTAGGTGGTTTGCGGATAGATCTTCGCCTGCGCCAACAGGCGTTGTTCGGCGGCGTGCTTGCTGGCGGCATAGTGATTGGCGAAGCGCCGGGCGCGGTAACCCTCGTCAAGATCGTAATGCGGCTGAAAATCGAAGTAGATTGCCGGCGTGGAGATATGCACGAAGCGCCGCACGCCGCAGCGCCCCGCCGCCTCCGCCAGCTTCTCCGTCGCCGCGGCGTTGATGCGGTGAAACTCCGCTTTGCCGCCCCAGGGGGAAGACTTGGCCGCGCAGTGCCACACCCACTCGCAGTCGGTCACCAGCTGCCGGCACTGCTGCGGCGTCGCCTGCGCCAGATCGAGCGCACAAAACTCGGCGCCCAGCTGACGCAACGCTTCGCCGGCCCGTTCATCGCGGCCGGTGGCGCGCACCTGATGTCCGGCCTCCAGCAGCCACTGCGCCGCGTTGCGCCCCAGCCCGCTGGTCGCCCCGGTGACCAGCACCCTCATGGCAGCAACACCATGCCGGCCAACGCCAGCCCCGCGGCGGTGCCGATCAGCATCACCGGCTGGCCGGGGTTGAAGCGCCCGGTGGTCACGGCGGCATGCAGCGCCGTCGGGATGGACGCCGCCACCTGGTTGCCGTGGTGGCGGTAGATATCTACCAGCGCCTCGCTCGAAACGTGCAGCCGCTTGCGCATGTGTTCGAGCGACAAATGGCTGGCCTGGTGTGGCACCACGGTGGCGATCTGCGCCAGGGTCAAGCCGCTGGCGCTCAGCAGCCGATCGAGGTAGCCCTCAATCAGCGCCGACGCCTGACGGAACAGCGGCTTGCCCTGCATATGAAACAGGAAGTCTTGCTCGCACATGCCGGCGCGCGGGTTGCGGCGCGTGCCGCCGGCGCGGATCTCGCAAAGTTCGCTGCCGCCGGGGTAGGTTTCCACCAGGCTGGCGAGGATGCCGCTGGCGCCGTCGCCGCGCTCTACGATAGCGCAGGCGGCGCCGTCGCCGAAGATCAGCGACGACTCTTCATGCTGCCAGTCGATGCCGCGTGAAGCGAGATCCGCTGAGACGATGGCAATACGCTGATACGTTCCGGCGTTCAGCAGCCCCGCCGCCACCTGCAGCGCAGAGATAAAGCTGACGCAGCTGCTGTTGATGTCGAAGCCTGGCGTGCCCGCCGCCAGCCCCGCCACCTTGAGAATATGCGCGGCGGTGCACGGCAATGCCTGCACCGAAATCGCCGAGGCGGAGATCAGCAGATCGATCGAGTCTGCCGGAATGGCGCGGCGAGCCAGCGCATCTTGCAGCGCAGCGGCGGCGAGCTCGGCCTGGCTGGCGTCGTCGGCGGCGTGATAGCGGTAAACGATGCCCGAGCGTTTTTCAACGTAACCGGCCGGTTTCCCCAGGCGAGCGTCGAGCGTAGAGGAGGCCACGCGGTTGGGCGGCAATGCGGCCCCGGTGGCGATGATTTTCAGAGGCAACAGCTCGGGTGAGCGACATTGTGTGGTCATTATTGTTATTGATTAACCTGACTATCCATAAAGCGATTCTCCCGCACGGCACGAAGGCCACGCGGATCATCCCCGGTTTTTATGTCCCAAAATGCCTTTCATCAAGGCGGTATCTCTTGTTATCGACTACCACGGGCCGACGTCCGCCGGCGGAAGCATAAGCGTAACATAACTGAGATAGTGAGTTTACGACAAGGCGGCGAGAATGGGCAGACGGCGGGGGAATTATCGGAATAGCGCCGCCGCTGGCGATCGGCGGCGGCGGGGTCAGGCTCAGCGGCGGTTGCGCACCAGCTGATAACGGCGGGTCAGGTACTCTACCGGCGCGCTCCAGATATGCACCAGGCGGCAGAACGGGAACAGCACGAACAGCGTCATCCCCAGCACCATGTGCAGTTTGAAGATCAGCGCCACCCCTGCCAGGTGCGCAGAGGCGCCGGCGTGGAAGGTCACTACCGCCTGCGCCCAGGCCACCAGCTTCATCATTTCGCTGCCGTCCATATGCTGGGCGGAGAACGGAATGGTCAGCAGCCCCAGACACACCTGCACCAACAACAACGTCAGGATCATGATGTCGGCGAAGCTGCTGGTGGCGCGTACCCGCGGGTTGGTCAACCGGCGCTTCAGCAACAGCGCGCCGCCGATCAGCGTCATCAGGCCACAGGCGCCGCCGGCGATCATCGCCAGCTTCTGCTTCACGTCGATCGGCAGGAAGGCCTCATACATCCAGTGCGGCGTCAGCATGCCGAGGAAGTGGCCCGCGAAGATGCCGATAATGCCAATGTGGAACAGGTTGGACGCCAGCCGCATGCCCTTTTTATCCAGCATCTGGCTGGAGCCGGCGCGCCAGCTGTACTGCCCGTAGTCGTAACGCAGCCAGCTGCCGATCAGGAACACCGCGCCGGCCAGATAAGGGTAGATATCGAAGAAGAACTGATTCAAAAATTGCATGATTAGCGTCCTTTGGTTCCGGTTAACGCATCCGTCAGGTCCAGATACTGTGGCGCCACCGCGCCGGCGAAGCGCCGCTGGTGCGCCGTCTGCTGGGCGGAGGCGCAGCCTTGTTCGCCGAGAAACTTGATCTGCTCCTCTTCCCACACCTCATCCAGCGCCTGCGGCGTATCGTCGCGCGCCTCTTGCGCCACCTGCGTCTCCAGCGCCTGGGCCTGCACCTCGCTGCCGGACAGCGCCAGCAGCAGATCAAACAGCACCGCGTACGGGCTTTCGCGCTGCTGCAGACGCGCGCCCAGCAGCGCCAGGATCGGCGCGATGTCCCGCAGCCCTTCCCGCGCCTGCGCCGCGCTGCGGCTGGCCAAATACTCCAGGTACAGCGGCAGGAAGTCCGGCAGCTCACGGCTGTCGATCTCCAGCCCGGCGGCGCGGTACTGCGCCATCAGGTCAACCATCGCCTGGCCGCGATCGCGCGACTCGCCGTGCACATGCTCAAACAGCAGCAGCGAGGTGGCGCGGCCGCGATCGAACAGTTCGCAATAGTCAGCCTGCGCGTCCAGCAACGGGCGCGCGCACAGGCGGCGGATAAACAGAATCAGCTGCGCGCTGTGGTGCAGATCCAGCTCGCTGGCCGGCTCCAGCGCTTCGATCAGCGCCTGCTGATGGTCAAACAGCGCCTGCTCCGGGTAATCCAGCAGGCGGGCGATCACTTTCAGGCTGATCATGAGGCATCCTCCGGCCGCGCGGTTTTCGCGGTCACGTCGATGGCATCGATACGGCGGCTGTTGAACAGATTGAACTTGCCATCGCTGCCGTGGCAGCCGTCGCCGAAGCTGAAGCCGCACCCCTTGCTTTCCGGGAAGGCTTCGCGCGCCAGCTCGCGGTGGCTCGACGGCACCACGAAGCGATCTTCATAGTTGGCGATCGCCAGGTAGCGATACATCTCCTGCGCCTGCGCTTCACTCAGACCGACCTGCTCCAGCGCGCTGGTGTCCACCACGCCGTCGACGGTTTCCGCCCGCTTGTAGTGGCGCATCGCCAGCATGCGTTTCAGCGCCAGCAGCACCGGCTCGGTATCGCCGGCGGTCAATAGGTTCGCCAGATACTGCACCGGGATGCGCAGGCTCTCGACGTCCGGCAATACGCCGCTGTGCGCCAGCTCGCCGGCGTCGGCGGCCGATTGAATCGGTGACAACGGCGGCACGTACCACACCATCGGCAACGTGCGGTATTCCGGGTGCAGCGGCAGCGCCAGCTTCCAGTCCATCGCCATTTTGTACACCGGCGACTGCTGAGCGGCTTCAATGACGCCCTGCGGCACGCCGTCCGCCAGCGCCTGAGCAATCACCTTCGGATCATGCGGATCGAGGAAAATATCGAGCTGACTCTGGTACAGATCCTTGTCGTTCTCCACCGCCGCCGCCTGCTCGATGCGATCGGCGTCGTACAGCAGCACGCCGAGATAGCGGATGCGGCCCACGCAGGTCTCCGAACAAACCGTCGGCTGGCCGGCTTCGATACGCGGGTAACAGAAGATGCACTTCTCGGACTTGCCGCTTTTCCAGTTGAAATAGATTTTCTTGTACGGGCAGCCAGTCAGGCACATGCGCCAGCCGCGGCACTTGTCCTGGTCGATCAGCACGATGCCGTCTTCGCCGCGCTTGTAGATCGCCCCGCTCGGGCAGGTGGCGACGCAGGCCGGGTTGAGGCAGTGTTCGCACAGGCGCGGCAGATACATCATGAAGGTGTTTTCGAACTGGCCGTACATCGCCTTCTGCAGGTTGTCGAAGTTCTTGTCCTGCGAACGTTTTTCGAACTCCCCGCCGAGGATCTCTTCCCAGTTCGGGCCGCTTTCGATCTTGTTCATGCGCTGCCCGGTGATCAGCGAGCGCGGGCGCGCCACCGGCTGGTGCTTGCCCTGTTTGGCGGTGTGCAGATGCTGGTAGTCGTAATCGAACGGCTCGTAGTAGTCGTCCAGCGCCGGCACGTCCGGGTTGGCGAAGATTTTCGACAATACGCCGACGCGGCTGCCCATGTGCGGCTCCAGCTTGCCGTTGATTTTACGGATCCAGCCGCCCTTCCATTTTTCCTGATCTTCCCAGGCGTGCGGATACCCGACGCCGGGCTTGCTTTCCACGTTATTGAACCAGGCGTACTCCATACCCTCGCGGCTGGTCCAGACGTTTTTGCAGGTGACCGAACAGGTGTGGCAACCGATGCACTTGTCCAGATTCAGCACCATGCCGACTTGCGAACGAATTTTCATTTGCTGTTCTCCTGCTGACTGCCCTGCGCGTAGTCGTTGCCTTCGTCGTCCAACCAATCAATGCGGTTCATCTTGCGCACCACCACGAACTCGTCGCGGTTGGAACCGACGGTGCCGTAGTAGTTGAAGCCGTAGGCCAACTGCGCATAGCCGCCGATCATGTGGGTCGGCTTCGGACAGGCGCGGGTCACCGAGTTGTGGATGCCGCCGCGTTGGCAAGTGATCTCCGAGCCCGGCAGATTCACAATGCGCTCCTGTGCGTGGTACATCATGGTCATGCCGGCCGGGATACGCTGGCTCACCACCGCGCGCGCCGTCAGCGCGCCGTTGGCGTTGAAGGCCTCGATCCAGTCGTTGTCCGCAATGCCCAGATCTTTGGCGTCGTCTTCGCTCAGCCAGACGATCGGGCCGCCGCGCGACAGCGTCAGCATCAGCAGGTTGTCGCTGTAGGTGGAGTGAATGCCCCACTTCTGGTGCGGCGTCAGGAAGTTCAGCGCCTTCTCCTTGTTGCCGTTCGGCTTGCTGTTCAGCAGCGGCTGCGCGGCGCGGGTGTCGATCGGCGGCCGGTATACCAGCAGGCTTTCACCGAAGGCACGCATCCACTCATGGTCCTGATACAGCTGTTGACGGCCGCTGAGGGTGCGCCACGGGATCAGCTCGTGCACGTTGGTGTAGCAGGCGTTATAGGAAACGTGTTCGTCCTCCAGACCGGACCAGGTCGGGCTGGAGATGATTTTGCGCGGCTGCGCCTGAATGTCGCGGAAGCGAATTTTCTCGTCTTCCTTGTTCAGCGCCAGATGCCGGTGATCGCGGCCGGTGACGTTGCTCAGGGCTTCCCAGGCTTTCACCGCCACCTGGCCGTTGGTTTCCGGCGCCAGCGACAGGATCACTTCCGCCGCGTCTATCGCGCTCTCGATCTTCGGCCGCCCCGCCGCCGGGCCGTCGGCCTTGACGTAGTTAAGCTGCTTGAGGAAGTCGACCTCGGTTTGGGTGTTCCAACTGATGCCCTTGCCGCCGTTGCCCAGTTTGTCCAGCAGCGGCCCCAGTGAGGTAAAGCGCTCGTAGGTGGCCGGGTAATCACGCTCCACCGCGATGATGTGCGGCGCGGTTTTACCGGGGATCAGATCGCATTCGCCCTTCTTCCAGTCCTGTACGCCGTAAGGCTGCGCCAGCTCGGCGGCGGAGTCGTGCTGGATAGGCAGGGTCACCACGTCGGTTTCCTGGCCCAGATGGCCGACGCACACCTCGGAGAAGGCCTTGGCGATGCCCTTGTAGATTTCCCAGTCGCTCTTCGAGTCCCAGGCCGGATCGACCGCCGCCGACAGCGGATGAATGAACGGGTGCATGTCGGAGGTGTTCATGTCGTCTTTTTCGTACCAGGTGGCGGTCGGCAGCACCACGTCGGAGTACAGGCAGGTGCTCGACATGCGGAAATCGAGCGTCACCACCAGATCCAGCTTGCCTTCGCCGCCCTGCTCGCGCCATTCCACTTCCTGCGGCATCACGCCGCCCTGCTGGCCGAGATCTTTCCCCTGGATGCCATTTTCGGTGCCCAACAGGTATTTGAGCATGTACTCATGGCCCTTGCCGGAGGAGCCCAGCAGGTTGGATCGCCAGACGAACAGATTACGCGGGAAGTTCTGCGGATTGTCCGGCTGCTCGGCGGCGAAGCCCAGCGAGCCGTTCTTCAGGCTGTCGACGGTAAATTCGACCGGCGATTGGCCGGCCGCGCGTGCCTGCTCCGCCAGGCGCAGCGGGTTAGCGCCCAGCTGCGGCGCAGACGGCAGCCAGCCCATGCGTTCGGCGCGCACGTTAAAGTCGATCAGGCTGCCGCCGAAGCGCGACTTGTCCGCCAGCGGCGACAGCAGCTCGTCGGTGCCGACGGTTTCATAGCGCCATTGACTGGAATGGTTGTAGAAGAACGAGGTGCTGTTCATGTGGCGCGGCGGGCGCTGCCAGTCGAGGCCGAACGCCAGCGGCAGCCAGCCGGTTTGCGGCCGCAGTTTTTCCTGGCCGACGTAGTGCGCCCAGCCGCCGCCGCTCTGGCCGACGCAACCGCAGAAGATCAGCATATTGATCAGGCCGCGGTAGGTCATGTCCATGTGATACCAGTGGTTGACGCCGGCGCCGACGATGATCATCGAACGGCCGTGGGTCTTCTCGGCGTTTTCCGCGAACTCGCGGGCAATGCGGATGATGTTGTGGCGCGATACGCCGGTGATCTGCTCGGCCCAGGCCGGGCTGTAAGCCTTGACCTCGTCATAGTCGGCGGCGCAGTTGGCGTCGCCCAACCCGCGCTCCAGGCCGTAATTGGCCAGCGTCAGATCGTACACGCTGGTCACCAGCGCTTCGCTGCCGTCCGCCAGCCGCAGGCGTTTCACCGGCAGCTTGTGCAGCAGGATCTCGTCCAGCGCCACGCTGTTGAAATGCTCGCTGTCGGCGCCGCCGAAGTACGGGAAACCCACCTCGGCGACGTCGTCATGCATGCCCAACAGGCTGAGCTGCAACTCGACTTCCTGTTGCGCCTTGCCTTCACGCTGTTCCAGGTTCCACTTGCCCTTCTCGCCCCAGCGGAAACCGATGGAGCCCTGCGGCGCCACCAGATCGCCGCTGCGGCTGTCGATAGCGACGGTTTTCCACTCGGGGTTGTTTTCCTGGCCCAATCCGTCCACCAGATCGGCGGCGCGCAGCAGGCGGCCGGCGGCGTAGTGGCCGCCTTCACGCGGCTCCAGCAGCACCAGCATCGGCATGTCGGTATAACGGCGCACATAGTCGCGGAAGTAGCCGACTTCGCGATCGAGATGGAACTCTTTCAGCATCACGTGACCCATCGCCAGCGCCATCGCGCTGTCGGTGCCCTGCTTCGGATTCAGCCAGTGGTCGCACAGCTTGGCGACTTCGGCATAGTCCGGCGTCACCGCCACGGTTTTGGTGCCCTTGTAACGCACTTCGGTAAAGAAGTGGGCGTCCGGGGTGCGCGTCTGCGGCACGTTGGAGCCCCAGGCGATAATGTAGGAGGAGTTGTACCAGTCGGCGGATTCCGGCACGTCGGTCTGCTCGCCCCAGGTCATCGGCGAGGCCGGCGGCAAATCGCAATACCAGTCGTAGAAGCTCAGGCAGGCGCCGCCGATCAGCGACAGGTAGCGGGCGCCGGCGGCGTAGGACACCATCGACATCGCCGGGATCGGCGAGAAGCCGATAATGCGGTCAGGGCCGAAGGTTTTAGCGGTATAGACGTTGGCGGCGGCGATCAGTTCATTGACCTCTTGCCAGCTGGAGCGGACGAAACCGCCGCGGCCGCGCGCCACCTTGTAACTTTTGGCTTTTTCCGCATCGCCGACGATAGAGCCCCAGGCCGCGACCGGATCGCTGTGCTGCGCTTTCGCTTCGCGCCACAGTTTGAGCAGACGCTTGCGCATCAGCGGGTATTTCAGCCGGTTGGCGCTGTACAGGTACCAGGAGTAACTGGCGCCGCGCGGGCAGCCGCGCGGTTCATGGTTGGGCAGATCGGGACGGGTGCGCGGATAGTCGGTTTGCTGGGTTTCCCAGGTCACCAGACCATTCTTCACGTAGATTTTCCAACTGCAGGAACCGGTGCAGTTCACGCCGTGGGTGGAACGCACCACTTTGTCGTGCTGCCAACGGCTGCGGTAGCCGTCTTCCCAGTCGCGGTTAGTGTTCAAGGTCTGGCCGTGCTCGCCAGAAAAAGGCTCCGCCAACTGCTTGAAATAGCGGAAACGGTCTAAAAATTTGCTCATCCGGAATGCTCCTGAAGGCTCTTGTCGTTATAAGAAGACATGCTCAATCTGCCGCCAGCCTACTGACGGCCAACCGGCGGCAAATTGATTGCGATCAAGAGAAAGCGGGAGGCGACGCGCGCGTCGGGGGTGAAATACCACCAAAGTATAGGTGCGATAAATTAGGTTAATTAATTGAATTAAAATGAATAAAGGAGAATATCAAGATGAAGGCGGACAGCTGGGAGGCAAGGCGGGGTATTTGGGGGTAGGACGCGGGAGAAACCTCCCGCGTGATGCTGACTCGTCGCTTTCAGCGTTGAAGCCACAGCGTCGCGGTACCCACGGCGGGCAACGTCAGCTTGACCTCCGTGCCCTCTCCCTGCTGCCGCCAACCCGCCGGAAGGCGCAAGCGGGTGCTTCCCTCTCGATAGTAAGGATTGGCTACCAACAGCAAGGCGCGATCGCCCAGAATAAACATCCGCGCCGGCATTTGCGGGTCGCTTCCCGCCAGCGGCGTCGATTTTCCCGTCAGCAGATAAGGGGTGAAGGCGGCGATTTGCTGCGACACGGCAGCCACGCCACGCCAGGTGGCGTCAAACTCCCGTTGGTCGAAGCGGCCGGTTTTACGCTTATAAAACAGATCGGTATAAGAATAAAACAACAGCCCCTTGGCGCCGCCGATCAGCGCCTGCCAGGCCTGATTGCGAATTTCCGCCTCTGACGGCGGATGTGGCTTGCGGCTGGCGTCATAAGCGGCGTGATCCATGATTTGCATCACCACCCAGGCTCCGCGTGCCTGGCGGGCGGCCTGCACCGTCAGTTCGGTATAACGCGTCGTGCGCGTCAGATCGCGATCGTTCCCCACAGGGTAAGGGTCGGTCGCCAAAATGTCGCTGCTGTTAAAGTAGGCGTCCAACTCCCCGGTTTTGTTCAACACCTGGAAGGTGGGATGATCGCCGTCAAGCCGCTTTATTTGCAGGTTTTTTTCCTCGATCTTATCGAGATATTCCGGCCCCAGTTCATCGTTGATGTACCAGGCGAGCAGGTTGGGCTGAGAGCGCAAGCGCTGCACGTACCAGGCCGTCATCGCCGCGTAGTCGCCACCGCGCGCGGCCGGCGCGAAGCGGCTGCCGCGGTACTGATCTTTGACGGAGTAAATGACCAGCAGCCCGCGCTTGCCTGCGTTGCGGAAAAAGGCGTAAGGATCTTTCTTTTCCCCATAATCATAATTCAGCACCGTGTTGAATCCCGCCGAGGCGATGCGCGCCAAATGCTCATCGGTAGCCACGTTGGCGTAAATGCCCAACGGGAAAAGCCGTTGACCATCGCGCAGGGTAAAGCCTTCGCTGTCGATCGCGACTTTGGCCGCAGGCTGCCCGACGCGAAAAGACAGCTCGCTGCCCTGTGCCGGCTGGGATTGCTGACCGGTGACCTGCTGACGCAGGCGGTATTCCCCCTGTGCCAGGCCGGCCGGCGGTTGGTATTCGATACGGCGCTGCCCTTCAACCTGATAACGGTCGCGGCTACGGTGAACAACCTGCCCCTCGGCATTGAGCAATTCGCTGTCGACCTGCAAATGCTGCGGCTGCGCAGTGACGACCAACGTGTCGACCTTTCCCTGCGCCGACGCGCCGAGCTGATACAACGCCGGCATAGACGCGCGAGCACACGCATAGGCGTCGTCAAACCAGGCGGTACCGGTGCTCCCCTTACGCAGATAAACGCCAAAAGTGATTCGCGCCGCCTGCGGCGGCACGGTATAGCTGGCGTTCACCTGCCGCCAGCCGCTGTCGCCGGTCACCCCAGCCGGATAACTGCCTTCCAGAAAGCGCCCCTGCGCATCAAAGCTCTGCAGATAAACCCCAGCCCCGCCGTCGCGGCTTTGCCCGCGCACGCCGCGGGTCTTGAGCCAGACGCCGAAATCTATCGTCTGTCCGGGCTCAACCTGCAGCGCCTGGTTGAAGGTACGGTATCGCGCTATATCTGCATTGTCATAACGCAGACTCCCCCTGCCACTGTGCGTATCGCCGTCGGCCTGCGCGCCCTGCGCTCGCCAGCCGCTGAGCCCCTGCTCAAAGCCGGGGTTGGTCAACAGATTGGGTTGGCAGTTCTGCGCCAGAGCCGCTGCGCCCCACAAGGCGCAACAGCCCAGAGCCGCCCGCTGATACATCCCCCTTATGGTCATTTCCTTTTCACCACGGCATTGAACAGATAGGTGGCGAACAAATAGCAGGATTTCTGGTAAGACAGCCCCAAATGCTGACGGTAAATCCGCCATTGCCAGTCCGCAGCGCGGATTTTGTTGCCCGACAGCGAATGGGTAGACAACCGGTAACAGGCCAGCGGTTCGGGAATGCAGTAGGCCAGGCCGTTACGCGCCTTCTGCAGCACCGCCAGCCACATCAAGTAGTCCTCATGCCCCACTTTTTGCTGATATACCTTACCGATGCGCTTCTGGTTATAGATGCCGGTGAGATTGCCGATCCAGTTGCTTTTCAACATGTCCTGATAGCCGATAAGCTCATCCGCACCACGGGTGTTTTTGATCAATTTCAGGTCGTCTTCGAAGGTGTAATAATGGGAACACACCACGTCATAGCGGCGGGTTTGCAAAATGCTCGCCTGGCGCGACAGCTTGTTGGGGAGCCATACGTCATCACTGTCGCAGAAGGCGATATAGTCCCCGCTCGCCGCCTCAATGCCGATGTTGCGCGTTTCCGCCACGCCCTGGTTATGCTCATTGCGTATATAGGTGAGGCGATCGTGGATAAACGGCCGCACCACCTCGGCGGTGTTGTCGGTGGACGCATCATCGATCACATACAGGTGATAGTCGGTAAATTGCTGATTCAGCACGCCAAGGATCGATTCTTTGATAGAGTTTGCCGCGTTGTAGGCGGGCATTATCACGGATATCTTTTCCATTCTGTCCTCACTCAATGAGCTGTTGCCACTGGGGATAAATACGTTCGGGAGAAAAACGGCGAGACTTATCTAGCGCGGCGACAGAAAAGCGATCGCGCAAGTCCGGGTCGCGCATCAGTTCGAGCACGCCTTCGCTGAAGGCGGCGGCATCGTCATCGGGCACCAGATAGCCGTTGACGCCGTTGTCTATCAGCTCGGCCGGGCCGGTCTTGCAATCGTAGGCCACCAACGGCAGGCCGAAACTCATGGCTTCGATCAGCACCATCGGCAACCCCTCATAGCGCGACGTCATCAAATACAGACTGGCCTGGCGATAATAGGCCGCCACGTCGGCGGTGGCCGGCAGCAGGCTCACCTGCCGCTCCAGCCCGGCGCCTTTAATCTGCCGCCGCAGTGCGTCACGCTCAGGGCCGTCGCCAATAATCAACAGCCGCCAATCCGGCATTTGCGCCGCCACCCCGCGCCACAGCGCGATCAGACGATCGAAGCCTTTCTGATTGCTCAACCGCCCCACCGCCAGCGCCACCTTTTCCTGCAGCGCCGGCGTCGGCGCCTGTGCGCCGAACGGCGAAACGTTCTCGATCACCCGGCATTTCCCGGCGCCCACCCAGCGAGCGATGGCGTCGCGATCTTGCCGCGTCAGGAAAATCACGCGATCGCCCAACCGGTAAACCAACAACTTCAGCCATTTAAATACGCGCGGATACTGGTGAAAGCTGACGTGCTCGCTCAATAACAGCCGGCTGCGGGCACAGAACAAACGTAGAAAAGGCGTCATCACCACCGACAGTTTTCCCATGGAAACGGTAATGATCGCGTCCGCGCGTTCACGCCGCAGTGCCAACGCCAGCCGCCATGGCCAGAACAGCGAATCGCCGCCGCCACAGCGTAGCCGGACGTCGCTCGCCAGCGGAAAGAAGCTCCGCTCGCCACACAGCGAAAACACCACCACCTCGTAATTCGGCAGACGCGCCAGCGCATTGGCCAAACCGCTGGCGACCCGTTCAGTGCCGCCCTTGCCCGCCATATTTTCGATGACGATGATTACCTTGCGTGCTTGCATATCATCTCCTGAATCCCTGGCGCACATTGCGCAACAGCCGGCCGCCAACCGAGAACAACCCCAGCCGCGTCAGACAATCGCCATACCATTTGATCATCTTGAACTTGCCGCTCAGGCTGTGCCGCACGATGCGCGACGAGTAATAATTGAACGCCTGGGCGTTTTCCGAATACAGCGAGGCCAGCAGGTGCTTGCAGGCGAATCCGCTGATATGGCGATCGCTGGGGCTGAGGAAGGTATTGATAAAGCGGTCGCTGGCCTCCAGATTAAGTTTCGCCGTCATGCGTCCGTAACGCCCCACGTCGAGAAACACCCCGCCACCGGCGTCATACGCCACTTGCGCGCCCAAATTGGTGGCGTTGACCAGAAAGCCCCAATCCTGATGCTTGTTGAGAAACTCGGGAAATAAAAAGCGGCGATCGCTTTTTTTACGCATGCTGATGGTAGATGACCGAATATCGCCCATTTCCAGAAAAAGAAAATCCTCGCCGGAAGAACCGGATTTGTAGTGAAAGTTGAAGTCGCGTACCGAATCGCCGCTCACCTCTGCATAATTACCGAAGATAATATCAATATGGCGATCTTCATGCTTCTTCATGCGGCGAATAATATAGTTGGTAGTAAAGTAATCATCCGAATCGAGAAAAAACACGATCTCCGATTGCGCTAAATTGGCGCCCAGGTTGCGCGATACCGCCGCATTGCTCTTCTGTTTTTTCTCATGTAGCATCACGTTGCTATTAGTCGCCGCCATCTGGCGAATATATTTGATATCATCCTCGTCAGAGCAATCATCAACCAAAATCACCTGATAGTCGAACCCTTGGCAAGCGCTGAAAATCCGCTTCAGAGTTTTAGGCAGGTAACGCGCACTATTATAAATAGGGATCACGATCGAGAAATCCATTTCTTAACCCTCCAACTTAGAATTTATC
Organism: Serratia sp. BNK-33-b; assembly: GCF_048684565.1. Classification (NCBI taxonomy): domain Bacteria; kingdom Pseudomonadati; phylum Pseudomonadota; class Gammaproteobacteria; order Enterobacterales; family Yersiniaceae; genus Serratia; species Serratia sp. BNK-33-b. The sequence goes on along the minus strand of NZ_JBLQTZ010000001.1, from coordinate 1,906,894 downwards.
ATTTCTTTTCCACGGCAAAGCAGCAATAACGACACGTTAAATACCGGGACCAAAAAATAGGTTTCCGTAAAAGTTGTCAGCAGAAAAACAACCACCACCCAGCGCATGAATCGACTCAGCCTGCGCATATTACCCAACAGGTGAAAATAACAAAAAAGCATGACAACAGAGGCGATCCCACCAGCCGAATAAAACATGGCGATGAAGAAGAAATCGACCGGCTTATAGGGTTCGATATTCATGCCGAACAGCGGATTGGGTAGCCCCACCGCCTGAAACATCTGCCAGGAGAACCAGATGCGCCCGGTCAACGCTTGGTTCAACAGCGCATCCAATGCCGGATTGCTCCCCCAGCGTATAACGCTGGCGAACTGGAAGCCTACGATGGCCAACGTCAGCGCAATGCAGACTTTTCTATTGGGGGTAAAACGCAACAGCGGCGCCAGCCAAAACAGCAACAACATCAACAGTGCCAACATAAAACAGGTGCGGGAATAGGAATACATCAGCACCGGGATAATTAACGCCGACACCGCCAGTGAGGCGATATTTTTCATTCCACGCGTTAATTTCGCATGGTCGATCAGGCACAGCAGCATAGCGAACAAGGCAAAAGAATAATACGCCAAGGTATTCGGGTTATCGAAACCCAGCGTTAATCTGTTGCCATAGCGCTCATCAAGGTAAACAAATCCATTGGTGTAAAAGGTATAAGGGATAACCATCAACAGCCCGGCAACCACAAAAGCGATAGCGAACATTTCAGCGCCGCGCACCATCTCGATGCGGCGGAATAAAATTATCACCGCAGAGCTGAATACCGCGCCAAAAAGGTAATCGCCATGTCCGGTGGCGATATTAACCAGAAACAGCAGAACCAAAAAACCCGCAACCGCTTTTTCCGCCATCGTAGCGATGAAAAATGCATAGCCGACATAGAGCAACATCAGGGCATTGAGCCCCATCACAGTTTTATTAATCAGCTCGCTGTTGAACGATCCCGAGGTCAGGAAAGTTTTCACGAAAAAGATCAACAGGAAGGTCAATATGATTGATTGATTGACCAAATCCCGCGACTGATTATAACCAACATTGGCATGCATGTGAAAATTGGAGGCGACTCTCTGCATAAGCGTTTACTCAGTAAAATAACTGCCCCATTCCTGCTCGATGTTTTCCGGCTTAAGCTTGCTTAATCCCGCACCAGGCGTAAACGTCAATTCACCGAAATAGACCTTCTCACCGACCTGGTAGAAATCCACGCGGACATAAGAGAACTGCTGCGCAACCTGGCGAGCCAAACGCGTCATTTCTTCCAGCCGCGTAGGTCGCGGCATCGGTTCGTCGGCATTCGGCAAGTTGATGCGGATTTCGGTGCGGTTCCAGTCGAGATCAAAAATATCGCGCCGATGGGTGCCGAAACGCTGGTAATCCACCTGGATAAACATGCGAATTTCATGGTTGTCGTTGAAACAATGAAATTTGATATCGTTCGGCACCTGCTCACCATCCAGCAACATGCGTTCCACCATGATGCAGGGTTCGATGTCCAGATAATGCTTTTCGCGACTCTGCTCGTAAAAGTTGCTGCGCATCCACGAACTGCTGAGATCGTACAATTCCGCGTAGCTAACCTGTTGCTTGTCGAACACCAACCGGTTATAGCCGCTGCCATGGTTGGCCTTCAGCACGAAGGCGTCTGGCAACTGCCTGAACGTGTCGTAGCTGAGTTCAGTGCCATGCGCATACAGCTCCACCAGATACTCTTCGCCCCACAGGCCGGCAATAAATTCGCGGACCTTGTATTTGTCCGACAAGGTGGTGTAGATGCTGCGCGGATAAATTTTGCGGCGCATGATCTTTTCGCTGAAGCCGGTCGGTTTTGACAGGTGCGGCAATTTTTTGAAATAGAGCGCGTATTTAACCTGATGGTGCCAGGCATCGGGCAGGCGCTTGGAAATGCTTTTAACCAGGGTGTTTAACATGCTCTCTCCTTAATTTGCTGACAAGACGCGGCAGGCAGTAAAAACAGGTCAGCTGCAGTCGGGTAATTTTCCCGCCACGGAATAAACTGTTCAGAACGAAGAACGAAATGAATTCCGCCAGTAGCGTAGACACCGCAGCGCCGGTCAGGCCGTAACGCGGGATCAGCAGCAGATTCATCGCCACGTTCAGCAGAGCCACCAACGGCATCTTGATGGCGATAAAGCGATAACCGGCGAACAGCACGATGCTGCGATACGAAACCGTCCCCATCACTGAGAACAGCGAGGTCAGCGTACAAATAGCCAGGATGTCGGCGGCCGGTTGAAAAGCGGCGCCATACAGCAGCGCAATAGCCGGGTGGGCGAACCACCACAGACCCAGCAGCACCGGCAACGACAGGCCCAATACCACCAGATAAAGCACCCGGATGCGGTACTCCTGCTCCAACGGGTCGCGACAGTTGGCAATACCCGGCATCAACGAGGTGATCAGCGCCATCGGCACAAAAACCCACCCCTGGCTGAGGGTGGTCGCGGCGCTGAACCAGCCCACCGCCTGCTCGCCGACCAGATTGCCCAGCATGATTTGATCGATGCGGGTATAAATCACTATCGCCAGACTGGAGATGGCCAACGGCAGGCCCACTTTCAGCAAATAACGGCCATAGCGCCCGGCCTGGCGCGGCGTAACCCGCGGCGAGGCCGCAGCTTCCCCACGAAATAGCCAGAGGCGCACCAGATAAGGTACGGCGCTGCTGAGGATGTAGGGTACCGCGAACCACACCAGCGGCAGCGCGGCGCTCACCAGCGCCAGCCGCAGTCCGATCGACAACAGCAGCGCCAGGTTGTTGATCAGCGTATTGCGTTTCGACTGCAGGCGGGCATCGTAATAAATTTTGTACACGTCCTGAATCGAGAAATAGGCGCTGATAAGCAGCAACAGCGTCATCAGTTGACCGGCTGGCGGCTGGCTGAAATAGCTCCATATCAGCATCGGCAGCGCCACCACCAGGAACAGCCGGCGGCGCAAACGCATCGAAGCCAACATCAGGCGAATGCCGCTCGGCGGGCGGCGGGCGACGCGGTTGAAAATGATGCTGTCGGCGCCCAGCTGCACCAGCGGCACCACGATGGCGATCGTCGCCAACAGATAGTTGAGAGCGCCAAACTGGGCGGGCCCCAGATAGCGCGCAACGTAAATGGAGACGAAGATGCCGGACAGGCTAAGCGAAACGCGTTCCAGCATCAGCCACAGGGCATTGGTGATAATGGCCTTCACCCGCTTATTCCTCTGCCTGCCGCTGATCTTCCCGATGGCTTGGATAGGCGAAGTTGTAATAGCTCATGTCGGTCGCCGCCCTTTTCACGATGCCGTTGAGGATTACGCCTCTGATCGCCACGCCATTCTGTTCGAAACGGCGCATGCTGGTTTCGATCTGCTTGACGGTGTTCACCTCAAAACGCACCACCAACAGTGACGTACCGGCGTGATTGCCGACGATGGCCGCGTCCGTCACCGCCAGAATCGGCGGCGTATCGATCAGCACCAGATCGTAGTTTTGCCCGGCCCAGCGCAGGAAATCGGCGAAACGGCGATGCATCAGCAGCTCGGACGGGTTCGGCGGCACCTGACCACGTGGCACGAAGTCCAGATTGGCGATGGCGGTTTTCCGCACCGCCTGTTCCGTCATCACTTTGCCCACCAGCATGTCGGACAGCCCTTGATGAGCGTCGTCCGATAACCAACGATGCAAAAATCCTTTACGCATATCCGCGTCGATCAACAGCACCCGCTGCCCGGCCTGCGCCACCACCACCGCCAGGTTGGTGCTGGTAAAACTCTTGCCGCTTTCCGGACTGGCACCGGAGACCATCAAAATGTTGTTTTTGGCCTCCAGCATGGCGAAATGCAGGCTGGTGCGCAGGCTGCGAATGGCCTCCACCGACAGATCCGCCGGCTCGACCACCGCCAGGATCGGCAGGCGACGACCGCCGGATTTGGGCAACAGCAGGCGTTGTTCGCGATTGCGTTTCGCCTGCCATGGCGACAGCGGCACGGTGGCGTAGACGTTGATGCCTCGCTTCTCCAGCGTATCGATATCATTGATGCCGCGATGGAAGGCCGTGCGCAGCAGCACCACGGCCGCGGTGCCCGCAGCGCCCAGTATCAACGCCAACAACACGATTAGCATCTTTTGCGGCTGAATCGGTCGGATAGCGGTTTCCGCCTCGTCGACGATGCGAATATTGCCCACCGTGCCGGCCTTGCTGATGCTCAGCTCCTGCTGTTTGTTCATCAGTTGCATGTAAACCTGCTGATCCACCTGCACGTCGCGGGTGAGACGCAGGATCTCCTGCTGCATTTTCGGCAGCGTCTGTACCTGTTTGCCGAGCCGCGCCTTTTCCGCCTCCAGCGTGGCGCGCTTTTCCATCAGCGCCCGGTAAGCCGGGTGCACGCGGGTATAAAGCTTGGAAATCTCCGCCTCCTTGAAGGTCAGCTCGTTGAGCTGGGCTTCGAGCTGCACCTGAGTGTCCAGCACCGACTTGGCTTCCAGCGACAGATCCACCGAATCGTTTTGCTGGCGGAACTGGTTGAGCTGGTTTTCGGCGTTGTTCAACGAGGTTTGCGTTTGCGGCAGCTGCTCCTGCAGGAAGGCCAGCATTCTCTGCGCCTCTTCCGTTTTGCGATCCACGTTCTGCTGCAGGTAGTTATCGGTGATGTTCTTCAGCACCGCCTCGGCACGCTGCGGATCTTCACTCGGCAGCGTAAACGTCATGATGCCGCTGTCCTTGCCGCTCGGCACTACGCCCAGGTATTTACGCAGATCGTCCACCGCTTCTTGACGCGCGACTTTAACCACGGTGAAACTGGTGCCCGGCGCCGCATCCAGCGCCGAAACGGTCATGCTCCACTCGCCCTGCGCCACCGGTTGGCCAACCACGCCGCTGAACAATTTGGCGCCGTCATGGCTCAGCTCGTAATGTTGCCCATCGCGCACCGTCAGCGTCAGCGCTTCGCCCTGCATGTCCGCCGGCGTTGTCAGCGTACCGATGTCCAATACCGGCGTCTTTTCACCGCTCAGTCGGGCGAAACCTTTACCGAACACCGGGAAATAGTCCGGTTCGACGCGCACCGTCAGGCCGAGGGCATCCACCGTTTTGCCGAGCACGTAGCGCGACTTGACCAGCGTCACCTCATCCTGCGTCGTCGAATTTTGCCCCAGCGAACTGTCCAGCGTTTCACGCAGCAGCGAATCGCCGGACAGCTGATTCTCCACCTGCACCACCGCCGTGGCCTGATACACCGGGGTAGCCAACAGGGCGTAGGCGACGCCCAGCGCACCGGCCACGCCGGTCACGACGGCGATCCGCCAGCGGTTATCCCACAGCGGCCCTACCAGACGCTCCCACTCCAGCTTTTCATCTTGTTCGGCCACCATCACGGACAGCGCATTGTTTTTCATCTTCTGTTCCTTATTCACCCTGCGGAGTTACCAGTTGCGCACGCGCAAGGTAGCCTCGCTGAGATCGTTAAAACTGCTGATGGTCGGCACCAGCTGGCTGATCAAACGGTTCCAGCGCGCGATAGGCGCCGCGGTGACGTACACGACGTCGTAAGGGTGCAGCTGAAATTCAGCGCCCATCGCCAGCGCGCTGGCGTCGGAGAGATCGAACTGATACAGCGTCGCCAGCCGCTGCGGGGGGTTGCCGCCGCTCGGCCGGATCACGAACACCCCGGTCGCATCCGCCACCGTCTGGCTGATCCCTTCGGAAGATCCGAGGGCTTCGGTCAGGGTCATGCCGCTGCGATCCATCTTCAGCGTCGCTTGCTTGCCCACCTCGCCCATCACGAACACTTTCAAGTTGTCATTGCGCGGAATGTAGAGGATGTCGCCCGGCTGCAGCAGCGCGTTCTGGCTGATGTCGCCACGCTGCATCAGCGCCTGCAGCGAGATGGCCCGCTCTTTGCCCTGATGCGTCAGCACCACGTTGCGCCAGTCGGCATTGTCCGTCAGGCCGCCGGCGGCGTTGATCGCATCCAGAATGGTCAGCGGTACGTTGGTGATCGCCTGCTGACCGGAGGTTTTCACCTCACCGGTCACATAAGCCTTCTGCGAGCGGAACGCGGCGATGCTGACATCCACCTGCGGGCTTTCCACATACTGCGCCAGACGGCCGGCGATCAGGCTGCGCACTTCGGTGACGGTTTTACCCACCACCGCCACGCGCCCGATATAGGGGTAAAAGATCGTGCCATCCGCATGCACCCAGTTACCGGTGTCGCTGGCGCTGCGATATTGCCCGGCCGGCGTGGTCAACTCGGGGTGATCCCAGACGGTGACGTTCAACACGTCGCCGACGCCGATACGGTATTGGTAGCTCTGCAACCGCTGGTCCAGCGCCGGATTCGGCTGGGCGACCGGTTCAACGCGCCGCATTTTCTGCAGCAGCATCGGTGACATGCGGTAGACCTGTACCTGGCTGTTCAAATCGAAATCGTCGTCTTGTTGCACGACGATGGCTTTTCCGCTGGTCGGTAAATGTGAGCCGGGAACCACCGTACAACCGCTCAATAACGCGGAGGTGAAGGCCAACGGCATCAAAAGAGGCAAATGAAAATTCATGGAAGTACCGTGATAAACGGGCTGCTGCCGCAGCCCGTGAGAGGATTAACGCCCGACGGTTGGATTATCGCTGAGCATCGTCGCCTGACGCGGTTCGCGCAACATGGCGAAATAACCGCAAAAACAGAACAGAAACGCCACCAGCATCAGGCTTTCCTGCAGTTGCAACACTTCACTGCAAATGCCGATGCAGGCCAGCGTCACCGCCAGCATGGTGCTCATCGCCAGTGCCTGGCGCGCATTGAGTCCGCGACGCATCAGAATATGGTGCAAATGATCGCGGCCCGCTTTGAAGGGGCTTTGGCGGCGCAACAGGCGGCGCACCATCACGGTCACCATGTCCATCAGCGGAATGGCGATCAGCCACAGCGCGGTGACCGGGCGCATTACCGCCTGCTGCCCCTGCGTCGCCAGTAACACCAGCCACAGCACGCTGAAGCCGATCACCATGCTGCCGGCGTCCCCCATAAAGATTTTGTTACGCGCGCCGAACAGGCTCAGGTTGAACAGCAGATAAGCCGCCAGCGCGACGATCACGCCCAGGCACCACAGCGCCAGATCTCCCCGGCCACCCAGTCCGAACACGATGGCCAGCGCAACGAAGGTCACGCAGGACAAGGCGCCCAGTTGCCCGTCGATGCCATCCACCATGTTGTAGGCGTTGATCGCCCCCCATACCGCCAGCGGCGTGAGCAGCAACGCGCCATAACCGAGCATCACTTCCTGATGGCCCCAGGCATGGCCCAATGAGGAAAGTTGCATCCCTGCCGCCAGCATCATCGCCAGCGCGATCCCTCCCTGCACCATGACGCGCGGCGCCACGGGCAGATCAAAGCGGTCATCCAGCACGCCCAACACCACCAGCGCCGTAATGCACAGCAGATAGACGGTGCTGTCGGGCAGCCAGGCGGGTTGCCACAGCGCCATCAGCATCAGCGTCAGGTACACGGCGATGCCGCCGACCAACGGAATATGTCCCAGATGTTGCTTGCGCGCATTGGGCTTATCCACTAATCCCACCGTCAAGGCGACCCGGCGGGCAATAAGGATCCACGCGACCGCCAGCACAAATATCACGCTCAGTTGATATAACATCGTTCCTCCAGCGAATAAGCACGCTACCGCCCTTGAGTTACAGCTCCCAATGCGCTATTAACAAAAACAAAATTGATCCTGCCAGGATATAAGTCAGCATGAATTAATCCTGAAAAATACAGATTTATCCGCTTGTCGGCGGAAATAAGTAAATAACGTCAGCGTGCGGTTAAGTTATCTATCAGAAAACTCATGTTTAATGGTTCTTTCGATTGCCGAATCAAGTTCAACAGGCGCCACGAAATTATTTTGCACATTACTTTTAAACTGCGTTCTGGCGCAGAATTTCTGTACTCTGACGCGGCTTATTGGGAATTTCTTTCGACTTATTTTACTCACAACATCCAATGCGGTTGCGCCGCATATGCCTACGGCATAAGGAATGCGAATTGTCTTATTTTTTCTCCCCAATGAAGAGGAAATGACGTCGACCAATTGATTCATCGTAAAGTCCGGTTTATCGACGTAGTTGCTGACCTGATAACTTGACTGTTGATCCAGCGCATGTTCCAGCCGCGCGGCAATATTTTCAACGTAGGCCATCGACTTCATATTATTGCCGCTGCCAATCATCACGAAACGTCCGCTGGCGATCTGACGGAACAGGTTATACACGTTGCCGCGGTTGCCTTCGCCGAATACCACCGTTGGACGGATGATAGTCAACCGATTTTCCACATCGGCCTTGCGCCAGGCTTCATAAACGTATTCCGCCTCGAGCTTGGACTTGCCGTAATGGTTGAAAGGCTCGAAACTTCCTTCTTCGCCGGTTTCCTGTTTAACGAAGCCGTAAACAGCGACGGAGGAGGTGAAAATGATTTGGCGGATATTCAGAGCGGAGGCGGTCATGCAGACATGCCGCGCGCCTTCGACATTGACCTGATAATAGAGCGAAATGGGATCGACGTTGTCCTGATGTTCCGCCGCCAGATTAATGATGGCGTCGCAGCCCGTCAGCGGTTCTTGCAAAGTCTGAGGTTGCGTCACATCGCCATACTGATAGAGCGCGGGAAAATGTGCGCTGGGTTGCTTATCCACGATGACCAACGTCAGATCATCGCGCGCACTGAGACGTTTCGCCAGGCGTGTTCCGATAAAACCGGAACCCCCGATAATAGCTACTTTACGCTTATCCATAATTTGTCACTCAGCAGGTTCTCATTATTCCTGTCGCCCCATTGGGACAGGACGCTAATACGCGTTAGGTAATGAGTTCCAGACTGGACAAATCGAACCTGGCTTTCAAATAACAAATAATGAAATAAAAGATTTCATCAAATGTAAAATTATCGCTAAAGATAAAACCTCATTCAGCGCTAATTTTTAACATCGTAAGCAACTTGATATTGCAAGGTTTTATTCGGCAATATGAGATTAATCCGACCTTTGCCGGGCGTCGAAGAGGTCTCATATTTTACCGGCAATTTAAGCTGCCCTTGCTTAGGATCGACACATTCGATGGTGGCTTGATCCATGTTCTCTCCCTGGTAAAGACAGAGCAGAGTTTGCGGGCTGTTGGTATGGGGGTTATTCAGCGTCAGCGTCAACACCACGCGCGTGTTGTTCTGAATATCATTGATCACCGGGGGGCGGGTTTGGTTGCCGAGCACATATGAAAAATGTGAAATAACCAGCAAAGAGGCGAATACCGTCAGGTATTTCACTACACGGCTGGCGGGTATGCTGAAAAAGCGACGCACCGCCGCCGACTTTTTTTCACGCACCGGTTCTTTGGATGACTCCACCGTTGCAACAGGCGCAGCAACCAGCGTCGATTTATGCGGCTTATCTATTTTTTCATCGTTTGTTTCAGACGACTCACTTTCACTTTCAGAAAGTTCCGCTTGAATATCAACACCAATATCTTCACCGCCATTTAATATATCATCATCAGCGTAGTCTTCATCCTCGGATATAAAGTGAAAAGCCGCTTGATTTTCCACCTTGTAACCCAAACGAGGAATGGTTCTGATAAGCGTGTGTTCCGTGTCGCTAATCTTTTGGCGAATAGATTTAATTGTTTGATTTATCGTTGAATCTGAGCAATAGGTTCCTTTCCAGATATTTTCTATAATTTCCGTTCGGGTAACCAGTTCTGGTGATCTGGCGACAAGCAGCGAAAGAATTTGATACTCCTTCCAACGCAGACGAAATTTCTCCCCGGCAGGAGTCAGAACATCGAGATTCCTAATCTTTATTCTTTTATCAAGATTCACTTTTAATTTCCTTAGCGTGCCTGTCCTGCACACTTTGTATAGAAATATCAAAAAATGTTCAAGAAATTAAATGTAAACTCAACAGGTTGCATTCATCGGATATTGGCCTTTATAAAAATTTTCTGATTTCATTTTTTACATTAGGCCATATTAAGGATGTTCCGTTTATCCAAATGACTCTTTTTCCCTGCTGGCAACATGGATTTCTTTCATGGTCACCGTAAAATTCAAATGAACACCTCATTGATTTAAAAAGGAAAAACTAACCATGTTGTTCGATTGTTAATCGAATGAAATTGTGAAATTTCATTCCTATCCGTGAATTCATTGTGTTTTCCCACCTAATCTGATTGTCAGATAGACTACAAAAAGCCGAAAAAAACAGAATGAGAGTTATCTGATTTAACCCCGTCACACATTCCACTCGGCGTGTGCAGCATCTAAGACAAAACCCTATTACTGATTTTATAACAATCGCACTAATTATGCCTTCCCCTCCCGGAAATTTCATTTAATCTGCGAAAAGACATTAACGCCTTAATGTAAGAATACTCTCAATAAAACGAAAAAAACGTGCAAATAATATAATCCGTTTTGGCGAAAATATTCCCACATTGAGAGATAGTGCTATAAAAAAAGAAAAAAACGGCAAGCGAAGATGAGAATTTTACCTAAAGGCAGAAAATTTCACTGAGGAGGCGAGGAGAGATGACTCGGAATGAGAGAAATATCCCTCCCCTGTCGGGAGGGATTGAGAAAGCGGTTTGATACTCAGGCCTTTTTCTTGCGGCCATACACCGCCCAGGTGATGACCACACACAAGATATAGAACACCAAGAATACTTTCATTGCCCCCGCCGGCGAACCGGTCAGCGCCAGCGAGGTGCCGAATGCCTGGGGAATAAAGAAACCGCCTGCGGCGCCGATCGCCGAGATAAAGCCCAATGCGGCGGCGGAGTCCGTCACCGCTTCACGCTGTGCGCTCTCGTCACTGCCGCCGGCCGCTTTCACGCGATCGACAGTGATTTTACGGAAAATGACGGCGATCATTTGGAAAGTCGATCCGCTGCCCAGCCCCGCCGTGAGGAACAACACCATAAAGATGCCGTAGAAGGCGATAAACGAACCGCCCTCGCCCGCTGCCGGCAAGGTCAGGAACAACAGCGCGGCGAACACGGCCATCACCACAAAGTTGATCAACGTCACCCGCACGCCGCCGAAACGGTCAGACAGCGCGCCGCCGACCGGCCGTGCCAGCGCACCGAGGAACGGCCCGAAGAAAGCGTAATGCAGGATCACGACCTCCGGAAATTGCGTCTTCGACAGCATGGCGAAACCGGCGGAGAAACCGATGAAAGAACCGAAGGTCGCGAGGTACAGCAAACTCAGCATCCACAAATGCCCACGTTTGAGCACTGGCAGTTGCTGGCGCAGCGATGCCTTGGCCGCCGCCAGATCGTTCATGCCGAACCAGGCCGCCAAGGTGGCGACCAGCAGGAACGGTACCCAGATCCAGGCGGCATTTTCCAGCCACAGCTGTCCCCCTTCTGCCTGATCTTGCGCCGTGCCGCCAAACAGACCAAACAGGCTGAAAGAGATCGCCAACGGCGCGACCAGTTGCATGACGCTGACGCCCAGATTCCCCAACCCGCCGTTGAGACCCAACGCGCCACCCTGACGCGCTTTCGGGAAGAAGAAGCTGATATTGGCCATGCTGGAGGCAAAGTTGGCGCCCGCAAAACCGCATAGCAGGGAAATGATGACGAATACACTGTACGGCGTGCTGCTGTCCTGCACCGCGAATCCCAGCCACAGGCACGGCACCAGCAGGAAGCAGGTGCTGATAGCGGTCCAGCGGCGGCCGCCAAACAGCGGGATCACGAAGGAATACGGCACGCGTAAAATAGCGCCCGAGACCGACGGCAGCGCTGTCAACAGGAACAATTGGTCAGTGGAAAAGTTGAAGCCAACCTTGTTCAGGTTGACCGCCACGGCGCTGAACAGCATCCAGACGCAGAAGGCCAGCAGCAGACAGGGAATGGAAATCCACAGGTTGCGGGTGGCGATGCGATGGCCACGCTGCAGCCAAAAGGCGCTGTCTTCAGGATGCCAATCCTGAATCAGCGCACCGGTTTTCTTTGATGAAGGCGTTGCAAGTTGCGACATAAAAACCTCAGACACGGGGGATTATTCCGACACCCTAGGGGGCGGCTCCGGCGGCAAAGTTGATGTATATCAACCCGAATGCAAGTAGTTGGCGGCACAAATAGCGCCTTCATCCCCTTAGGGGTACGTTCTGGATAAAAATTAAATCATTTACAATCAATGAATTAGAATAAATCACTTCGTCATCCTCACCGCTTCGCCGCCCCCCTGGAAACTAATGGGTACTTCATTCGAGGTATGGGGTTATGCTCAGGGATAATCAAAAATACGGCTGAATCGTTACTTGTTTACCCCGTCGCCGCCTTCGCCCCTGAGCTTCAGCGGCGCCAAATGCCAGGAACCCGCGCTTATGAAACGCCTGTTGGCCCCGCTTTCGATCGTGAATCAGGTCGCCCTGCTGATGTTGCTGTCGGGCATTCTGGGCGTGGCCGGCATGGGGATTTCCGCCTGGATGTCGCAAAGCATTCAGGGCAACGCGCATGCCATCAACAAGGCCGGCTCGCTGCGTATGCAAAGCTACCGTCTGCTGGCGCAGGTGCCGCTGGATGAACGGCATGAAGCGTTGATCCGCGAACTGGAGCGCGACGAAAACAGCCCCGACCTGCAGCGTTCGGTGGAACAGGAAGGGTTGACGCAACCTTTCGACGCCTTGCGCGACTACTGGCAACAGACCCTGCAACCTCGCCTGCGCAGCGCGCAGCGCCCGGCCGACGCCGCGCCGCAGGTGGCGCACTTCGTGCAGCTGTTGGATAAGCTGGTGTCGGATATCGACAGGCAAACCGAGCGCCGCCTGCTGATGGTGACGCTGGTGCAGGCCGGCTTTATCGCGCTGACCCTGCTGCTGCTGATCGGCACCACCTGCTACCTGCGCCGCCGGTTGCTGCATCCGTGGCGGCAGCTGGTGGAAATGGCGTTGGCGGTGGGCCGCGGCGACTTTAGCCGCCGCTTCGCGCAGCGCGGCCATCAGGATGAAATGGCGTCGCTCGGCGGCGCGTTGAACACCATGTCCGACGAACTGTCGGCCACCTACAGCGGGCTGGAGCAGCGCGTGGCCGAGAAGACCGCGGACCTGCAGCAAAAAAATCAGATGCTGAGTTTTCTCTATCGCGCCAGCCGCCTGCTGCACGCCAGCGAGCCGCTGTGCAGCCGCCTGACGCCGCTGCTCAACCAACTGCAAATCCTGACGCCGCTGCGCGCCATTCAGGTGCGGCTGTATGAAAACGACAGCCGGGAGCCGCTGCTGCAGCTGAGCGGCAACCAGCCGTTGCGGCCGGAGCATTGCCATAATCCGGTGTGCAGCGCCTGCCTGCACGACAGCGACCGCCAGCATCCCGACAGCCCGTCGCTGAGCTGGAGCCTGAGCGACAAGCTTGGCGACTACGGCGTGATCGTGGCGCAACATGCGCCGCAACAGCCGCTGAACGATGAGCACCGCCAGCTGGTCAACACTCTGGTGGAGCAACTGACCAGCGTGCTGGCCATCGAACGTCAGGTAGACCACCAGCAGCAGCTGATGTTGATGGAAGAACGGGCGGCGATCGCCCGCGAGCTGCACGACTCCATCGCCCAATCGCTCTCCTGCCTGAAAATGCAGATCGCCTGCCTGCAGATGCAGGGCGAAACGCTCTCGCCCGCCAGCCAGGCGCTGGTGCAGCAGATGCGCGAAGAGCTGAACGGCGCCTATCGCCAGCTGCGCGAGCTGCTGACCACCTTCCGCCTGCAGCTGACCGAACCGGGCCTGCTGGCGGCGCTGCAATCGACGGTAGCGGAGTTCAATCCCAAACTGGGCCTGACCATCAGCCTCGATTACCAACTGGGGCCGCGCACGGTGCCCGCCTATCAGGCCATTCATCTGCTGCAGATCGCCCGCGAGGCGCTCAGTAACATCCTTAAGCATGCCGCAGCCAGCGAGGTGAGCATTCAGGTCATCAACAAACGGGGCGAAGTGACCCTGAGCGTATGCGACAACGGACGCGGCCTGCCGGCCGAAACATCCCGCCCCGACCATTACGGCTTGATCATCATGCGCGATCGCGCCAAGAGCCTGCACGGCTGTTGCGACATTTTACCGCGCAGCGGCGGCGGCACCGAGGTGCGAGTCAGCTTCACGCCGGATAACCACGCCATCGACTAACGGAGACACCATGACGACAGAAACCGCCGCCACCATCTTACTGATCGACGACCACCCGATGCTGCGCAACGGCGTAAAACAGCTGATTGGCATGGACGCTCGCCTGCAGGTCATCGCCGAAGCCAGCAACGGTGAGCAAGGGGTCGCGCTGGCGGAGCAGCACGATCCGGATCTGATCCTGCTCGACCTCAACATGCCTGGCATCAACGGGCTGGAAACGCTGGATCGCCTGCGCCAGACCGACCTGTCGGGGCGCGTTGTGGTGTTCAGCGTATCCAACCATGAAGACGACGTCGTCAGCGCGCTCAAACGCGGCGCCGACGGCTATCTGTTGAAAGACATGGAGCCGGAGGATCTGCTGAAGGCGCTGCATCAGGCGGCGGCCGGGCAGATGGTGCTCAGCGAAACGCTGACGCCGATCCTCGCCGCCAGCCTGCGGGAAAACCGCCCCAGCGCCGATCGCGATATTCAGCAATTGACGCCGCGCGAACGGGATATCCTGAAGCTGATCGCCCAAGGGCTGCCGAACAAGCTGATCGCCCGCCGCCTGACCATCACCGAAAGCACCGTCAAGGTGCACGTCAAACACCTGCTGAAAAAGATGAAGCTCAAATCCCGCGTCGAGGCCGCCGTGTGGGTGCTGCAGGGTAAAAACGGTTAATCGCCGCCGTACAGCGGCCCGGTTTGCGCCGGGATCGGCGGCGGCGTCAGGGTTTTGATCGGCGGCAGGCCCGCGTCATCACCGGCGGTCGCCGTCAGCGGCGGCGCCACTTTCAGCTCTATCCAGTTGGACGTCACGCGCTGCTGTTTATCGTCCTCCAGCGTGACCGATAGCCGGTAGCTGTTGGCGGCGCCCGGCGCATCGTCCCACGGCGGCACGATCGCCGTCCAGCCCTGCGGATCGTTGGCGTTGTGCGGCGGCGTCAGGCTCAGCGCCTGGGTATCCCCCTGCCAACTGACGTGAGCGATGCCGTTGAGCGCCTTGATTTCCAGCACCAGCGGCACGGTTTCCCCCGCCTGCAGGCTCCACGGCGGCGTGGCCAGGAACACCTGCAGCGTTTTGCGCTGGCGGAACTCCAGCACCGGCACGTTCTTGCGTTCGATAGGATCGTAGCGGCTGCCGCGCAGCGACTTGGCCTGCGCCACATACTCCGGCGAAATCTGCTTCACCAACGGCACCCCGAGCCGATAGCTCAGCGCCAGCTCGATCTGATCCTGGCTCTGCCCGCCCGCGCCAATCTTATGCAGCGCCTTCATCGTCACCAGCGGCACCGGGGTGTAATTGAGCCCCAGCTGCATCGCGCGCGGATCGTTTTGTTTTTTGCCGCTGCCGAACAGATCGACATTATCGCCGAGATACTGCTCATAGCTGAGCGAACCGCCGATCTGGCGATAAAACGGCAGATAGCCTTGCGTCGTAATGTCGTAACCGCGCGCCGGGCGGCTGAAAAACACGCCATCGCCAGGCTGTTGCGCCAGCGCCGACAGCGGGTAGTAATAGTTGGTGGAGAAACGCAGGTAGTCTCCCCAGGCCTCCGCGCCGACGCTGCCGCGATTGCGCTGCCGGGCGAAATCGCTGTCGAGCGCCGTGTTGTACCCCAGCAGCCAGTCACCGGCGATCCAGCGCTGCCCCAGCGCGAAATTACCGAGCGCCCCGGCGCTTTGCTGTAGCCAGCCGATCTGGCTGTAGGTCAGCAATCCGTCGACGTCGTACAGCGGGCTGAATAACTGCCCGTTGCTGCCGGTAAAGTCCCCCTCACCGGTCATCTCCAGCGATAATCGGGCGGTGCCCAGCGGCGACAACAGTTCCTGCGCCTGCTGTTGCAGCGCGCCGGTCGCCTGGCCCAGCAGATAATCCTCGGCGCGGCTGCGCATCTGCTGACGGGAAACGTTATTCAGATCTTTTTCGCCGAACTGCTTGGCCATCTCGGCCCACTGCTTCTCGCGCGCGGCGTCATCGGGCGCGCCGCCCAGTTCGGGCAAATTCGCGGCCGGATCTGCGACGGCCTGTGCGGAAGAGACAACGCTCTCCGGCGCCGGCGGGGATTCGGCGCAGGCGGGCGCCGCGCCGGCCAGCCACACCAGCGCCCCGGCCAGCCACACCGCCTGGCGGCTGTGCCAGCGTCGTTTTTTGGTTTTGATGAGTCCCGCCTGAATTTCGTCTTTCATGGCACCGTTGGCCCCCCTCCCTCCTGGAGCGGGCCAACCCACTGCTTTGCTGTCGCCTTTCCCGCGGCAGATCTGGAAACCCTACGCCCCGTCCAGGCCGGGGCGCCTCTCCCTTAAAGTCTAACGGCTTGACGAACAGAAACAATAGGATAAACCCCAATCACTCCCAAGTGACGCCGTCACTTACGCCCTTTACCGATCCATTCCGGCCGCCAGGTGAATTCACACCATTTCAGCACCGGTTTTGCCGATAAAAAGCGCAACACCCCACTGCTGCGCGCCTCCGCGCATGACATTGCCTCACTCTGCAATACGTGAAGTGGCGATGCATACAACTGCGCATTCCTCACAGCCCACCGCATTTCACCCCGATGAAATACGCATTTTGCCGTTATTTTAAACATCTATTTCACGACTGACGGAGCCCCGATGTTTCTTTCCTTACTGTGGCCTGCGCTGTTTTTCACCGCGCTGCTGTCGGCAGGTGCGGTCGCCTTCACGCTCATCACCCGATTGGAGCGAACGGCGGCCGTGCGCGCCAGCCCACCGAAATTGCGCCGCCGCAGCCTGCTGCTGACGGCCTTCGGTTTGGCGTTGACGGCGCTGCCCTTCGACCTGCCGGCAGCGCACCGGCTGTGGTTGCCGCCGGCCGCGGCGCTGCTGATCGCCCTGGCCTGGCTAGACGGGCGCCACCGGTGGCTGCCGGACCGGTTGACCCAGCCGCTGCTGTGGGGCGGGATGCTGTGCAATCTTGACGCTCGCTGGGCGACGCTGAGCGACGCGGTTATCGGCGCCGCCGCCGGCTACGGGGGGTTGTGGCTGCTCAACGCGCTTTATCGGCAAGTGCGGCGGCGTGACGGCATCGGCCAGGGTGATTTCAAACTGCTGGCGGCGCTGGGCGCCTGGCTCGGTTGGACGATGCTGCCGCTGTTGGTCTGTCTGGCGGCCATGTTCGGATTAGGCATGGCATTGACGCGCGGCCGCCGCAACCGCCGCGCCTGGCGAACGCGGCAACCTTTCGGCATCGCCTTGGCGGCCGCCGGCTGGCTGTTGCTCTTGATGGACGCCGGCCAGAACGCACCGGCGTTATTCGGTTAGTTCTTCAGTGTCTCGATCAGCCGATTGAGCAATCCGGCCACTTCCGCCGTGCTGGCCGTTGTCGGATTGGCCAGTGGCTGGATCACGGCGAGCCTGGTGGTGGATAACACCTCATCGCTGCGGATTTCCAACGCATCGGCGGGTGGCGTGCTCAATGAAACGCCGTCCGGCCGCCAGTAGCTGCCGCGCGTAGTCTGCACCTGATAACTGCCAAAGCCGAAATCTTTCTCGACGCGGTAATATATTTCGCAGCTTAACGGCCCGGTGCGCCGCAACATAAAGGCGCCTTTCGCGCTATAGCTGCCTTTATTGACGACAAAGGCGGTCGCCTGCGAAGACAGATCGAACGTGATATATAAATCGCACGCCAGCACCTTGGTGCTTACGCCCTGTTGAAGAGTAATGCGCGTTGTAGGTTGCCGATCTGGCGCGGTCAGGGTGCCTAAAAAAGTCCACGATTGCTGTTTCGAGATATTGCGCGGCAAATGGTTGCTGGTGGCGGAAGGGGCAATTCCCCGCTCGCCCAGACTGTACATCGCTTCGACCCCGCTTAAAAACGACGTCACATCGACGGTGCTTTTGCCGGCCACCGGGACGCCGCCGTTGTATACGTTACTGAAGGTTACCTCGGTATTGTTGCTGCAGGCGGCGATCGCCGCCGGGAACGGCGTCTTAGAACCGCTGTA
This sequence comes from Serratia sp. BNK-33-b, assembly GCF_048684565.1. Classification (NCBI taxonomy): domain Bacteria; kingdom Pseudomonadati; phylum Pseudomonadota; class Gammaproteobacteria; order Enterobacterales; family Yersiniaceae; genus Serratia; species Serratia sp. BNK-33-b. Next base: position 1,888,720 of record NZ_JBLQTZ010000001.1, on the reverse strand, counting down.
AAGAGTCAACTGACCGATATCCCAACGAGATTCGTTGATGAATCGGCACAACACGCCCCCGCTCTCCACATTCTGCGCGTCCTGGATATTGATATTGCCTATCGTGCCTTGGGCAAAGTTGGTGGACAACACGCTGACATTGGCGGCGCGCTGCGTATTGCGGTTCTCGCAACCCAACGAATTGATCGTGCCGTTAAAATCTTTGAAAGAGTAGATATCGCCGATGCAGTCATCCGCAGCCAACGAGCCGATAGTAGAGTAAAACCCTGAAATTCTGAACGCAGTCCCCTTGGCGCGAGCGGCGTAGAGGCCGTCTATAAAATTGGTGGTGCCGGACTTGTCCATCCACAGCACCCCATCGCCCGGGCGATTGGCGTTTGCCTCCATCTGCACGTTCACCAGCCAGTTAATGAACATGTCGCCCGAGACAAACAGCGAATAACCGCCGACCTTGGTGTAGATGTCGCGAATATCAAACTTCGTCATGTTGCGATCGCTGAACCACACGCCGTGGGTGTCATCTACGCCGGTATCATCCCGCAGCGTCAAGCCGTGCAGCGTCAGATTAGCGAAGCCTTTCACCACGATCACCGCTTTCTTCGTTTCGCCCTGTTCGTTGGTGTAACTGCTGTCCGTCGTCTTGACAATTTTGGTCGCCCGTCCCAATCCGACCACCCGCAACCCGATGCCGCCGTAGATGTCCGTTGTCGTCTGAATGACTACGTGTCCGGCGACCGTATACACCCGCTTCCCAAGGGACAGCGTACCGCCGGCTTGCAGCGCCGCTGCCGCCGCTTTGTTGATCGCCGGCCCCCAGTTGCTTCCGTCGCTGTCCTGATAAAACTGTTCCGGCGTAACAACCTCACCGGTGGCGAGCAAGGTTGCTGCGCGCGCTCCTGAAGCGTTTTCGTTATTGTCCATAATATCTCCTGACGTGATGTGTCCGCATCATTGCGGACGGCCGCGGTGAAAGGCGTAAACAACGCCGCCTTTCAGTGCCAATCTATCACCGTCATATGAGCGCGTTATGAAATTTCATTTTATTTCACCCTGACACAACATCTCGCGATTCGAGGTGGCAACAGCCAGCGATTTCACTCGCTGTTGGCCTTTGGTGCGACAGAAAGCTCGGCCTGGCGCGCGGCGTTGCCGCTACTTGCTGACCCGATCCAGATACAGCATGCTGTTGGCGATATCCAGCCGGGCACCTTCGACGTTGTCCCGCAATGCCACCAGCGTTTGCCCCTGCAGCGCCACCACATAGGGCGAGCTGGCCTGCAATTCCCGTTGCAACGTGACGTAACGTGCGCTGCGCGCGGCGCTGTTCCCCTCCGCAGCCGCGGCGCGCGTTTCCGCGCTGATGGCGGGAATGCCCCACTGGGTGCGCCAGGCCAGGGTTTTCGGCCCACCGGGCACGTTATAGGCAAAGGCGCTGGCGTTGGTGTTCGGATCCAGGTAGTCGGCGCCCCAGTAGGTGAAGATCGCCTGAAAATCGCGGCCGCGCATCTTGCCCCACAGATCGCTTTCTACCACCGGATGGATATCCAACCGCAGCCCGGCCTGCGCAAAACTGGCCTGCAGCGCCTGCGCGATGTCGGTATACGGCGGTTGGTTGATGACGATAAGATCGATGCGCGTACCTTCAGCGATGCCGGCATCGCGCAGGATCTGTTTGGCTTTGTCCACGTCGAGCTTAAACGGCCGATCGTCGAGTGCCCCGTCCAATCCCTGTGGCAAGAAGGCCTGATGCACGCGATATTGCCCTTTCAGCAGTTGCTCGGCGATGCTCTGATAATCGACCAGCCAGCGCGCCGCCTGCCACAACGCCGGATTGCCCAGCGCCGGATTGTCTTTGCTGCCGGTGTTGAAACCGAGGTAATAGATCCGGGGCGCATCGGCCTGCTCGATGCGCACGCCAGACGCGTTGCGCAGTGAGTCGAACTGGTCGGCGCCCAGATCGTAGGCCACGTCGGCATCGCCTTTCAGCAACAGCAAACGGCGGGTGCCGGCGTCGCTGACGTTCTTGAACAACACCGTTTTCAACCTTGCCGGCGACGGGGCGTACTCATTGCGGCCAAACAGCAGCGCTTCATGCGGCACATAGTTATTCACCCGATACGGGCCGCCGCCGGCGGAATGGCTGCGCAGCCAGGCGTTACCGTAGTCCCCCTGCTGCGCGTGCTCGTTCAACAGCTTTTCATCCACGATCGAAGCCACATTCGCCGTCAGCAGCCGCAGCGCCAATTCGCTGCCGATGTTGGCGGGCCAACTGAGTTGCACCTGGTTATCTCCCACCTTCTTCAACTGCTGCTCAACGTTATCCGGCGTCCAGCCAAACTCGCCGAGAATAAACGACGGCGCCTTGTTCAGCTTCACCGCGCGAACCAGCGAAAAAATCACATCTTCTGGCCGCAGCGGATTGCCGGAAGCGAAACGCTGCTGCGATTTCAGGGTAAAGGTCAGGCTGCGGCCATCGGCGCCCGCTTGCCAACTGCCTGCGGCGTCCGGCGCCAGCTTTTGCGGCGCGGCGCGATCCGGCGCCACCAGGCGTTGATAGAGGTTGACCAGATTGGCCGAGCTGACGGTTTCAAAGCTCTCCGCCGGATCGAGGCTGATAATGCCCTCCAACGAACTGACCACCACCAAGGTATCCTGCGGGGTGGCAGCCTGCGCACCGAAAGCGGCCGCCAGCGCGCCATACAATAAGGTTGGGATTAACCGTTTCATCGATACACTCTCCATAATCACGCGGTTGCGTTGTTTTTCGAGTGTAGGGGGTAAGAATTGACAGAAGAACGACGATAAATTGCTTTATTTATTACCAAGATGGATATGCCCGCCGCATTGACGGGCATTGGGTCAAACGATGATGCGGCCGTGCGCCATTGCCACCGAACGATCGCACATGTGGTCAATCACGTCCGCATCGTGGCTGACCAGCACCATAGTCAGATCGCCCGCCTGTTTCAGCTCGTTGAGCAGATTGAGGATCTCCGCCTGCACCGACATGTCCAACGCCGAAGTCGGTTCATCCAGCAGCAGCAACTTCGGCCGCAGCAACAATGCGCGCACGATCGCCACGCGCTGCCGCTGGCCGCCCGACAGCTGATGCGGGTAGCGATCCAGCAGGCGCGGATCCAACCCCACCTGGCGAAAGCCCGCGCTGATCTTGCGTTCGATGTCGCTTTCCTGCATCAATTTGAGCGGTTCCGACAGCGTACGCAACAGCCGGTGCTTGGGGTGTAGCGAAGCATAGGGATCCTGAAACACCATCTGCACCTCGCGCCGCAGCTCGCCGGTAAATGCCTGCCCCGGTTGCAGCCGCCGCCCCAGCAGCTCAAAACCGCCCTGCCAGCTGCCATTCAGCCCGGCCAGCACCCACAGCAAGGAGGACTTGCCGCAGCCGGAAGGCCCCACCAGCCCGAAACACTCACCCGGTTCGATGTGCAGGTTAACCTCATGCACCACGGTGCGCAGCTCGTAGCCCTGGCGGTGACTGACGCTCAGGTTCTCCAGTGCAATTACGCTCATTTCAACGTCTCCAACAGCGCGCGGTCCAGCACCGGCAGCGGTTTGCCGCGCGTCTCGCGGCTCGGCCGGCACGCCCACAGCGTGCGAGTATAAGGATGCGTGGCCTGCGCCAGCTCTGCTGCCGGCAGTTGATCCAACAGCTCGCCTTTGTACATCACCAGCACCCGCTCGCAGTGGTGCGCCACCTGCTGCAAATCGTGGCTGATCAGGATCAGCCCCATGTTGCGTTGCGCCACCAGATTGTCTATCAGTTGCAGCACCTGATCGCGCATTTGGTGATCCAGCGCCGAAGTCGGTTCATCGGCAATCAACAGCTGCGGATCGTTGATCAACGCAATGGCCAGCATCACCCGCTGCCCCATGCCGCCGGAGAGCTGATGCGGATAACGGCCGCACAGCGCCGCCGGATCGGGCAATCCCACCGCCGCCAGCATCTCCAGCACTTTTTCACGCCGCTCGGCGCGGCTCAGCTTGGCATGCAACACCAGCGGTTCCTCCACCTGACGGCCGATCGGCTGATTGGGATTCAACGCATGCTTGGGATCTTGCATCACCATCGCCACCCGGTCGCCGCGCAGGCGGCTCCACTGGCGCTCGCTCAGGCGCGTCAAGTCTTCGTCGCCCAGCGTCAGGCGCTGCGCCTGCAGCTGCAACGGCGGCGGCAATAGCCCCATCAGCGCGCGCGCGGTCAACGATTTGCCAGAGCCGGACTCGCCGACCAGCGCCAGCCGCTCCCGCCCCATGCTGAACGAGATATTCTTCACCAGCGCCGCCGGCTGCGGCCCCGGCACGCCGATCGCCAGCCGTTCAACGGTCAATAACGTGTTATCAGTGCCCATGACGAGGATCCATTTTGTCGCGCAGGCCATCGCCCAGCAGGTTAAACGCCAGGCTGGCGAACAGGATCGCCCCGCCTGGTGCGGCGGCGACCCACCATTGGTCGAAAATCACTTTACTGCCTTCGGCCACCATCGACCCCCATTCGGCGGTCGGCGGCGCGACGCCCATGCCGAGGAACCCCAGACCGGCGGCGGACAGGATGATGCCGCCCAGGCTCAGCGCCGCACGCACCACCGCGCTCGGCAGGCATAAAGGCAAAATGTGGCCGACCATCAGCCGCAACCCATTGATGCCCTGCATGCGCGCCGCCGCCAGGTAGTCACTGCGGCGCAGCGCCAGGGTTTCGGCCCGCGCCTGGCGGGCAAAGGCCGGCCAGCTGGTCAATGCCAGCGCCAGCGCGCCGTTCATCAGCCCCGGTCCCATGACCGCCACGAACGCCAGCGCGATCACCAGACTCGGCAGCGACAGGAAAATGTCGGTCAGACGCATCAAAATGCGCTCGACCCAGCCGCCGAGGTAACCGGCGCAAATGCCGACCAGCAGGCCGATGGGAATGGTCAACACCAGAATCAGCGACACCAGGATCAGCGTCGGCCGCGCGCCGTAAATCACGCGGGAGAGCAAATCGCGGCCAAAGCCGTCGGTGCCCAGCCAATGTGCAGCCGAAGGCGGCAGTAACCGCAGCTCGATATGCTGCAGATTGGGATCGAAAGGCGCCAGCCACGGAGCCAGCAGCGCGGTGACGATCAGGATCGCCACCAGCGCCGCGCCCAGCGTCAGCGTGGTCAGACGTCGACCGCGGCGGTAACCGACGGCCGGCTCGCTTTGCGGTTCGTGTTCAGAGAGATATTGGCTCATCGGGTTCGCGGATCCACTAAATAGGTCAAGGCGTCGGCCAGCGCATTCAACAGCACGAAACAGGTGCCGATCAGCAGCGTGGCGCCGAGGATCGCCGGCGTGTCGGCGGCAAACAGCGCCGAGGTCAGGTAACGCCCGACGCCGGGCCAGGCGAACACCGTTTCGGTCAATACCGCGCCCTCCAGCAGGCTGGCGTAGGAGAGAGACAGTACGGTGATCAGCGTGCCCAACACGTTGGGGAACACATGGCGCAGCAGAATGCGCAGGCGGCCGGCGCCCTTGGAACGCGCCAGCGTCACGTATTCCTTGTTGCACTCTTCCAGCATCGCCGCCCGCAGCAGCCGGGTGATGCCCGCCATCGACAGCAGCGCCAACGCCACCACCGGCAGCCACAGGTGGCCGATGGCGTTGTAGAACATTTCACGATCGCCGGACAGCCAGCTGTCGATCAACACGAAACCGCTGCGCGGCTCCATGCTGTACAAGTAAATGTCGTCCAGCCGCCCCGGCCCCGCCGACCAATGCAGCGTGGCGTAGAACAGCAACAGCCCGAGCAGGCTCAGCCAGAAAATCGGCACCGAATAACCGATCAGCGACAGCAGACGCGCCGCGTTATCCAGCCAGCTGCCCGGTCTGAGCACCGCCAGAAACGCCAGCGTAATGCCGCCGAGGGCGCCGAGGATAATGGCGCAGGTGGCCAGCTCCACCGTCGCCGGGAAGGTGCGCAACAGATCGCTCAACACCGGCTGCGCGGTAATACGCGAAATGCCCAAATCGCCGTGCGCCAGGTGCACCAGGTAACGCCAAAATTGCACCGGCAGCGGCTGATCCAACCCCAGCTCGTGCCGCACCTGTGCATAGGTGGCTTCGCTGGCGTGATCGCCCGCCACCTGCAGCGCCGGATCGATCGGCGCCAGGTGCGACAGCATGAAGGTGAACAGCAGCAGGCCAAGCAACGTCAGTGCCAGAGACAGCGCGCCGCCGAGCAGCCGCCCGCCCCAGCGCCAATACCGCCGGGCCGCCCCGGCGGACAGGTCAGCGGCCATTACTTGCTGACCTTGCTGTAGAACACCATGTCAGGGTTGATGCCCTGCACATAGCCCTTGAGGTTGTCACGCACCGCAATCAGGCTGCGCGCCTGCAGGCCGATGACAAACGGCGAGCTTTGCTGCACCTGTTTTTGCAGTTGCTGGTAGTCTGCCACCCGTTTGGCGGTGTCATTTTCCGCGGTGGCGGCCAGCGTCAGCTTGCTCAGCGCCGGGATCTGCCAGTTGGCGCGCCAGGCCAGCGTCTTGCTGCCGTCTTCCGGGTTGTAGGCGAAGGCGGCGGCGTTGGTGTTAGGGTCGAAGTAATCCGGCCCCCAGGAGGTCAGCGTCGCATCGTAGTTAAGCGCTTTCACCTTGGTGGAGACCTGCGAACTGATGCCCGGCACCAGTTCGACCTTCACGCCGCCCTGGGCAAAACTGGCCTGCAGCGCCTGGGCGATATCCAGATACGGCGGCTGGTTGTTGACGTCCAGGCGGAAACTGACGTTGCTCAGCCCCGCTTTGGCCAGTATTTCTTTGGCTTTCTGCGGATTGAAGCTGTACGGCTGATCCTTGAGCGCGCCCAGATAACCGTCCGGCAGGAATGCCTGATGGCTCTGGAATTGCCCTTTCAGCAGATCGTCGGCGATGCCTTGGTAATCGAACAGCCAGCGCGCCGCCTCCCAGAACGCCGGATTGCCGAGCGCCGGCGACGCCTTGGCGTTGAACTGCAGGAAATAAAGCGAGGCGTAAGGAATGGCCAACGGTTTGACGCCCGGCTTGCCCTTCAGGGCCGCCATCTGGTCCGCCCCCAGGTTGCGGGCGATATCGGCATCGCCCTGCTCGATCAGCAAACGCCGCGCCGCCGGATCGGGCACGTTTTTGATCAGGATGGTTTTCAGCGTCGGCGCCCCTTCCGGCGAGCCGGGATTGGCGTCCAGCACCACCACTTCATGCGGCACATAGGTGCGGATTTTGTAAGGGCCGCTGCCGGCGGAGTGGCTGTTCAACCATTGGTGCCCCAGATCGTCGCCCTGCTGGTGCGCCAGCGCCTCTTTAGCGTCGACGATCGAGGATACCGGCGCCGACAGCAGGCTGAGCACGAAAGCCGGGCTGACGTTCTCACTCCAGCTGATTTTTACCGTGTGCTCGTCCACCTTGCTCAGGTGTTGCTCCACGTTCTTCGCGTTCCAGCCCAGCTGCGTCAGGATAAACGACGGTTCGAGATTGAGTTTAACCACCCGTGAAAGCGAGAAGATCACGTCTTCCGGCCGCAGCGGATTGCCGCTGGCGAACGTGGCGTCCGGGCGCAGGCTGAAAGTCAGGCTGCGGTCGTCGGCGCCGGCCTGCCAGCTGCTGGCCAGGGTTGGTTTAAGATCGATGGGATTGTGCGGATCTGACTGGATCAGACGTTGATACAGGCTGTTGAACGACTGCACCGTGGTTAACTCAAATCCCTGGGCCGGGTCAAAGCTGACCACGTCATCGATAGATTGCGCGATCACCAGCGTGTTGGCCGGCGTCGCCGCCTGTGCGTTTACGCTGGCCGCCACGGCCAAAAACAGCAAAGAAGGAACGAGCGCTTTCATCTGAAACTCTCCAAGCGGATGGAATTTATAATAATTTTGCGAGTGTATGCGAGCACGATCGGCAGCTGAAGGTACTTAAATCACTATAGATATTCTTTTTATGTATATAGATGGGATTTTGATTATTAGGCAGGCGATGCAGCATGTGCGGCAGGCATTGCCTGCCGCTATCGATTAAATCTGGTAGTCAATCACCGCATCCAGCTGCGACGAGAAGACCTTGTCTTTGATTTCGGTCAGCGACAGCGTCGGGTTGCACAGCTGAATAAAGCGCCAGGCATAGTTGCGCTGCAGCTGGCTGCGTTTCAGGCCCAGCCAGACAGTATTGGGTTCAAACAAATGCTCGGCGTTGAGGCTGACCAAGCCGCGATCGCGCTCTTTTTCATACGACATGTCCGCCAGCACGCCCACGCCCAACCCCAGCTCGACATAGGTTTTAATCACGTCGGAATCTTGCGCGCTGAGCGCGATGTCCGGCGTCAGGCCCGCCGATTTGAACGCCGCATCCAGCTTCGCGCGGCCGGTAATGCCCTGGCGGTAAGTGATCAGCGGCAAGGTGCTGAGCATCTCCAGCGTCACCTGCGGCTGCCGCGTCAACTCGTGCCCTTCCGGCACCAGAATGGTGTGATGCCAGCGGTAGTAAGGGAACGCCGCCAGCGACTCGTCGCTCATCAGCCGTTCGCTGGCAATGCCGATATCGGCTTCACCGGCGGCCAGCATCGAGACGATCTCCTCCGGGCTGCCCTGATTGAGCACCACCCGCACCCGTGGGTAAAGCGCGCGAAACTCTTTGATCACCCCCGGCAGGCTATAGCGCGCCTGGGTGTGCGTCGTCGCGATATGCAGCTGCCCCGAATCGTTGCTGCTGAAGACATCCGCCAGGCGACGGATGTTGTTCGCGTCGTTAAGAATGCGCTCCGCCACCACCAACAGCTCTTTGCCGGGCTCGGTCATGCCCAGCAGCCGTTTGCCGCGGCGAATGAATATTTCGATGCCCAGCTCTTCTTCCAACTCGCGAATATGCCGGCTAACGCCGGACTGCGAAGTAAATAAGGTATTGGCGACCTCGGTCAGGTTGTAGTTGCAGCGCGCCGATTCGCGAATAATTTTTAATTGTTGAAAGTTCATCCCCGTCTCCCTGTTTCTTGCAGTAGCGTCTGCCATATTGATACGGAGTCCTGCGGGGCTGAACAAATAAGAAATAACCTTTACTTATGCAATTTAATACTAAGTGAATTATTTATCGTGGCTCTCGGGGGATGAGGACGGGGGAAAATGATGAATGGCTTTAAAAATAAAGAGATAAATAACCACACAAATAAAGCAACTTAAGTTATCATGCAGAATAAAGTTATTAAATAGAGGCATTAGATATAAAAAAGGGCCCAGCATGCTGAGCCCCTCACCGTTCGCATTCCCGCAGCAGCCTCAGGCGGTGGCCTCGCTGCCGATGCCGCCGGTGCGGTTCTGCTGCAACCATTGCTGTACATAGCGCACCAGATCGCCGATGCAATCATCCTGCATGCCGTGGTGCTTCAGCTCGTTATCCAGCGCAAACAGGTATTGCGCGTTGGTGCCCAGCGGGCCGCTGGCGCTGGCGATCAATGGCGCGATCACCTGGTGGCTGGTGTCTGCTTCAAACAGCGGGTGCTGCGCGTTCATCACGAACACCAGCGCCGTGACGGTCTCTCCGCCATCCAACTGCAGTTCACACCAGGTCGGCACGTAGCAATCGGTCACCATTTCGCGCTTCCAAAGCAGCTCCAGCTCTTCTCGCAGCTTGCCTTCCGGCAGACGAAACGCCAATCCGGTGGTCTGGCCGCCCTCTTTCAGCGCCAGCATGCGCCCCGGCTGATGCAGCGTGCCGCGCCCGGCGGTCAAACGCATGCAGAACGCCCGATGCCAGCCCTGCAGCATGGCGGGCCGCACTTCTTCAGATTCGAAAACCGGATTCCACATCAGCGAACCGTAACCGAATACCCATACCGGGCTGTGATCCGGCCGGCGCGATAGCGTGCATTCCAACGAGGCTGCGCGCTGTTCAGGCGTCAGCAACAGCGACTCCTCAATAGCGCCAAAGGCGGTTTTGCAATCCGCTTTTTGCAGAAAATCTCGCGTTAACACTGTTACAACCTCCCGGGAATACGATTTCTCGTCCTCCCTCGCCACTACTGAACCTTTGCAATTTTATTTTTTGGTGCGGAATTTTATTAATTCAATAACCGCGCCGATTAATAATGACCATATTCTTTTCCCGCCGCGCAATCAAGTTGCAAAGCGGCGTTAACGTGGAAAAGTATTTGTACTGAGCAGCAACAATATTAATTGCCGAGGTCAGCATAACGTCTGCGCGATTCTTACCGGGGCATAGAGGCGTTACTTTTTATGCCAGCGTTCGTCGTCGCCCTTGCGATAGCTTTGCTTGACCGCCGCCCAGGCCACTTTGTGCGCCGTCTCCTCTCGGCTGTCGTCACCACGCCGATCGTCGGGATCCCGGTATTGTTGCCAGGCGCTGTTAAACGCTTCTTTATAGATCGCCTGCGCATGTTCCGGCAGCACATGCTTCACATTGTCCGGCAAGTCGTTCGTGTCTTGGTATGGCATCACATCCTCCCGTGCGTATTGCGTGAACCTTAAGCCTAGCCCACACGCGGTTACGCCTCAATGAGCAAACAATTCTCATTATCAAACGGCATGGTATACTCACCGCCAAACGACCTATAAGGAGATCCCCGTGACTACCGAAGCCCCTCGCTCACGCGCCCCCTACCTGATCGCCGTCAGCGCCGTACAGGACATTACGCCGCACCTGCGCCGCATCACCTTTACCGCGCCCGATCTGCGCTACTACCCGGCCAACGCCGCCGCCGCGCACATCAAGGTCTTTTTGCCGCTCGCCGGCCAAACGCAGCCGGATCTGCCGACGCTGACCGAAAACGGCCCGCGCTGGGCTGCCGATGCCGTGCGCCCGATCGTGCGCACCTATTCCATTCGCGCCGTGCGCCCGGAACAGGCGGAAGTGGACATCGAATTCGCCATTCACGATCACCAGGGACCGGCGGTCGACTTCGCGCGCCAGGCGAAAATCGGCGATAAAATCGGCATCAGCAATCCAGGCGGCCCCAAACCGATGCTGCCGGCCGCCGACTTCTACTGCCTGGCGGGCGATCCTTCTTCGCTGCCGGCGTTGGCCGCGCTGCTGGAAAACCTGCCGCCGCACGGCGCCGGGCGCGCTTTCGTCCGCGTCGATAGCACTGCCGACGTGATTGACCTGAAAAAGCCTGCCGGCGTTGAGGTGAATTGGGTCGTCGGCGGCACAGAGAAAACCGACGAATTGGTCGCTCGGTTCCGCGCGCAGTCCGTGCCGCAGGGTGAAGCGCATTTCTGGCTCGCCGGTGAAGATCGCCTGGTAGTAGAGTTGCGCCGTTACCTACGGCGCGAACGTCAATGCGATCGTAATCGTCTTTATGCCGTGCCTTACTGGCGTGAGGGGCTAAATGAAGAGGGTTACCACAATAAACGGCATGAAATCATGGATAATATTGACGACTGACCGTCTCATTCTCCTTGATTAACCGAGCAGTAAACAAGTAAACACGACTTTTCTCAAATCTAACGTTAAAAATTAGCGTTATTGCGTAAAAGTAAGTAAATAAAACCGCACCCCGTGCGGTTTTTTTGTTACCCTGATCACATAAAGCAAGCAATTGCTTTCTCAGATAAAAACAACATCACACCGGCGCCGCGGGTGTATCCTAATATAAAATACCTACTGGAAACGCAGAGTTGCCGCATCACGGCGACCGGCGCTGACGGGCTACGCTGTTTGAGAAGGAGTGCCACCCTCATGAAGTCGCAACACGATCCTGGCCGATCCACCAAGTCTCGCCACACCGAATACTCGCTGATCTTCCCCATCGCCGCGCTGGTGGTGTTGAATTTATGGGGCAGCACCGCTAACTTTCCGCTGATTGTCGGCATCAATATTCTCGCGCTGGTGGGGATCCTCAGCAGCGCCTTCAGCGTGGTGCGCCACGCCGACGTGCTGGCCCACCGATTGGGCGAACCCTACGGCTCGCTGATCCTCAGCCTGTCGGTGGTGATCCTCGAAGTCAGCCTGATCTCGGCGTTGATGGCCACCGGCGACGCCGCGCCGGCGCTGATGCGCGACACGCTGTACTCCATCATCATGATCGTTTCCGCCGGCCTGGTCGGCTTCGCGCTGCTGCTCGGCGGGCGCAAGTTCGCCACCCAGTACGTCAACCTGGGCGGCATCAAACAGTACCTGATGGCGATTTTCCCGCTGGCGGTGATCGTGCTGGTGTTCCCGAGCGCGCTGCCAGGCGGCAACTTCAGCACCGGGCAAGCACTGCTGGTGGCGTTGATCTCCGCCGCCATGTATGGCGTGTTCCTGGTGATCCAGACCAAAACCCACCAGAGCCTATTCGTGTACGAGCATGAAGACGACGATGGCGACCCGCACCACGGCAAGCCTTCTTCGCACAGCAGCGCCTGGCACGCCGCCTGGCTCATCGTGCACCTGATCGCGGTTATCGCCGTCACCAAGTTCAACGCCAATCCGCTGGAAGGCCTGCTGACCAAAATGAATGCACCGGCGCAGTTCACCGGTTTCCTGGTGGCGCTGCTTATCCTGTCGCCGGAAGGCCTGGGCGCGCTGCGCGCCGTGTTGAACAACCAGGTGCAACGCGCCATGAACCTGTTCTTCGGTTCGGTGCTGGCGACCATCTCCCTGACGGTGCCGGCGGTCACCATCATCGCTACCCTGACCGGGCAGACGCTGATCTTCGGCCTGCAAACGCCGCATATCGTGGTGATGCTGACGGTGTTGCTGCTGTGCCAGCTGTCGTTCTCGACCGGCCGCACCAACGTGCTGAACGGCACCGCTCACCTGGCGCTGTTCGCCGCCTACATGATGACGATCTTCGCCTGATCAAAAAGGGGCGCACTCTGTGCGCCCCTGCCTGCGTTATACCGAGAAGAATATCGCCGCGGCGATCCCCCCGAACAAAATCCACTTGATGATGTAATAGCCGGTGCGATTCCAGGCCTTCAGGCGTTTCCCCACCCGGCGTATCGCATAGATGTATTTGAACATCTTGTTGACGCCGCCGGTGCGATCGCCCTCTTCATTCGGCGCGGTGGCGGCGCTCATCAGATTGCGCCCCAGCCAGTGGTTAACCGCCTGCGCCCAGCGGTAGCGCATCGGCCGTTCGATATCGCAGAACAGGATCAGACGATTCTGCCCGCTCTGATTTTCCGCGTAGTGCAGATAGGTTTCATCGAACATCACGCCTTCACCATCACGCCAGCTGTAGCGCTCACCGTCCACCTCAATGAAGCAGCGGTCATCATTGGGGGTAATCAGCCCCAGGTGATAACGCAGCGAACCGGCGTAAGGGTCACGGTGGCGCGGCAACCGGCTGCCGTCCGGCAGTTCGGCGAACATCGCCGCCTTGACCGAAGGCAAGCTGCGCAGCAGTTCCGTGGTCTGCGGGCACAGGGTCATGGCGGAGGGATGGCTGTCCTCATACCATTTCAGATAAAAGCGTTTCCAACCGGTCTTGAAAAACGAGTTGAAGCCGGCGTCGTTGAATTGATCGGACGCCTTGATCTGCTGGATCTCCATCAGCTTCTGTCCTTCGTCGCGGATGGTTTCCCAGTTCTCCCGCAGTACCGCCAGCTCAGGAAACTGCTCCGGCTTCAGGTACGGCGTGGTCGGCACACGGGAAAACAGATACATGAAGACGTTCAGCGGTGCGGTAAAGGTGGAATGGTCAGACAGCTGACGCCACACGTTGTAGCGCACCCGCCCGCGGTAATGCACATAGACGACGCATAAAATAAGCAAAAGCAGAATGATGTATTTCATGTTTGAATCGCATCAAGGAACCCACACGCTATGCGCCGCGCGGCGCACACCCCAGAGAATGTCCTTTTGGCGGCACAGGCAAATTGCGCGCCAATCTGGAACCCATTAATCATTAACGCTAACTCAACGAAAATCTATACAGAAAACCACAATAATTTACACAAAGGTTAAACGAGAGGGGAAATTGCGGAGATAAAAAAGGCCGCCGAAGCGGCCTTTCCATTAGCGGATAGGTTAACTGTAAGCGTTGAGCGTGCGCTGGCACAGAGCGGAACGCACGCAGTCCTGTTTTTCAAAGCGGATAACGCCAATCATCTCGTCCTCCTCGAAGCGCTCCAGGGCATCGCTGAGGCCGGATTTCACGCCGCGCGGCAGGTCGCACTGGGTCACATCACCGTTAACGATAACCGTCACGTTTTCTCCCAGGCGGGTCAGGAACATTTTCATCTGGCTGGCGGTCACGTTCTGGGCTTCATCCAGGATAACGACCGCATTTTCGAAGGTGCGCCCGCGCATGTAAGCGAACGGCGCAATCTCTACCTTGCCGATTTCCGGGCGCAGGCAGTACTGCATAAAGGAAGATCCTAAACGGCGCACCAGAATGTCATACACCGGGCGGAAATAAGGCGCGAACTTCTCGGAGATATCCCCCGGCAAGAAACCGAGGTCTTCATCCGCCTGCAAAACAGGACGGGTAACGATAATCCGATCCACCTCTTTATGGATCAGCGCCTCCGCCGCCTTGGCGGCGCTGATAAATGTTTTGCCGCAGCCGGCTTCGCCAGTGGCGAAGATCAGCTGCTTATTCTCTATGGCTGATAAGTAATGACCCTGAGCTTCGGTTCTAGCCTCGATGGGTGAGCTATCGCGCTTGTCTCGCGCCATGCCGATAGACTCGACTCCCCCCATTTGCACCAGCGAGGTCACAGACTCTTCTTCCAGCTGGCGATGACTACGAGCGTCACGACGAATAACGCGTTTCGCTTCACGACGTGCTTTGATCACTGCTTTCTGTCTACCCATAGTGGCACCTTACAGTTTGTTTCACCTACCGCAACGGCCAGGCCGCGCGATTATGTTTCACACACGTATTAGGTTTTGGCCTCCTCCGAGCCAATAAGAGCCAAGGGACAAAGTGAATCGACGGCAACGCTTAAGCGCCGTGTCTTCACGGGACAACGCGGACTGCATCAATAAACGTGGAGTAAAAAGCGATGAGATTCGGTAGCGATAAGAGTGCGGAGTTGCCGGTAAAAGAGAGTCGGAGAGAGAACCCTCGTTACAACGAGAAATCAGGGGAGATGTGTTATTTTTTCTTTCCAGCCCAACCAAGGACTTTACCATTAGCGATCCCCGCAGTGATATTTACAGCTTCAAGCTGTGCACCGTGTGAAAACTACCGCCAGATGATTACAGTATAATGACATTCAATCCCACGGCGTTACTAAAATGTAAAAAAATTTAATATTTTTTGTTTTCAGTTAACGCAAAAACACTATATCACGCCCAAGACATCATTCCATAGAAAATTATAATCAATAAATATCAATGCATTAAAATTAAAACCCGCGAATGACACTTTAGTTTCCCGATTAAATTTTGCGCAATCAAAAACAGCATGACTGCGTGTTTTTTAATCTACCGGCAAAGCATTGAATTGCGTTTCATCGTTCACTGCCCCCTGTAGCGGGTAAGACAAACGTAAAACGAGGCGGAAGATCCCGCCTCGTCATTCCTGCTTCAGGCCTTGAGCAGGCCGCTGGCCAGATAATCGCCGCCCTCTTTCACGCCCGGCAACACGAAGAAATACCCGCCGCCAATCGGCTTGATGTATTCCTCCAGCGCTTCGCCGTTCAGCCTTTTTTGCACCGTCAGGAAGCCTTTCTCCAGATCGGCCTGATAGCAGACGAACAGCAGCCCCATTTCCAGCTGCCCGGCATTGGAGACGCCAAGGGAATAACTGTAGCCGCGCCGTAGCATCAGGTTGCTTTGGCTTTCCGGCGTGCGAGGGTTAGCCAGCCGGATGTGCGCATCCATCGGGATCACCTTGCCGTCGGGATCGTTCGCGTAGTCCGGCTCGTCATGTTCATGCTTCATGCCCAGCGGCGCCCCGCTGTGCTTCTCGCGGCCGAAGATGGTTTCCTGCTCCTGCAGCGGCGTGCGATCCCAAAACTCGACGCGAAAACGAATAATGCGCGCCGCCTGATAGCTGCCGCCGGCCGTCCACGCCGGCTCGCCGACGTTGTCGCCGACCCACACCACCTTATCCATCAGCGGTTTGTCGTCGGTTTTCGGGTTGGCGGTGCCGTCTTTGAAACCCAACAGGTTGATCGGCGTCTCTTTGCCTTTGCTGCGCGCCGCGTGCGCGGAGATGAACCCCTCCCGCTTCCAGCGCACGCTGAGCAGATCCGGCGAATGCTTAATGATGTCGCGCAGCGCGTGAATCACCGTTTCGTTGGTGTTGGCGCAGATCTGCAACAGCAGGTCGCCGTGGCAAAACGCGGCGTCCAACGCATCGTTGGGGAAGCGGGTCATTTTCTGCAACCGCAGCGGTTTTTGCGCCTGCAGACCAAAGCGTTCATCG
The DNA here is from genome assembly GCF_048684565.1 of Serratia sp. BNK-33-b. Lineage (NCBI taxonomy): Bacteria > Pseudomonadati > Pseudomonadota > Gammaproteobacteria > Enterobacterales > Yersiniaceae > Serratia > Serratia sp. BNK-33-b. Next base: position 1,872,403 of record NZ_JBLQTZ010000001.1, on the reverse strand, counting down.
AACAGCGATGCGCCGACCGAGACGGTGATGGTCAGGTTGTCCGGGTAAATCTCCGGCCCCATGATGCCGGAATCGAGCGGCGGCAGCTTGGCGTCCACCTCCGGCGCCTTGCCACCGTGAGTCAGGAAGGCGATGCGATCGGTCAGCAGCCGGAACAGGCGCTCCAGCCCCGCTTTGTCGGTCGCCAGCACATCGAACGCCACCAGCATCATCGCCGCCTGTTGCGGCGTCAGCACCCCAGCCTGATGGCGGCCATAAAACGGCTGTTTCTGCCAGCGCTCATCCTGCGGCGTCGCCAACGGCTCCGCCGCGTTGCCCGCCGCCTGCGCCAGGCGGCTGCCGCCCAGCGCCAGCGCGCCCAGCCCCAGCCCTTGCAGCAAACGGCGTCGCGAAGGCGATGCCGCCCCCTGCGATTGCGGATGCGGCCCGTTATGCGGGCCTGCCTTGTTGCTCATAACCGTATGCCTCAGTCCAGACCCAATACGCCGCGCAGCTGGGAAAGATCTTCCGCCAGCGTGGTGATCGGCCCTTTCAACGCATTGCGATCGGCATCGGTCAGCTTCTCATAGGACTCATAACCCTCTTTGGTTTGGTACTTCGCCAAAATGGTGTCCACGGTTTTGAAGTTGGCGTCGATCTTGTCCAGCAGCGGCTTATTGGCCTTAACCAGCAGCGGGCGCAGCAGATTGACTATCTTTTGCGCGCCGTCGACGTTGGCCTGGAAGTCCCACAAATCGGTGCGGCTGTAACGGTCTTCTTCACCGCTGATCTTGCTGGCCGCCACTTCTTCGATCAGCCCGGCTGCGCCGCCCACCACCTTGCTCGGCGGGAAGGTCAGTTCACTCACGCGTTTTTGCAGCTCAACGGTGTCGTGATACAGACGATCGGCATATTTGCCCATGTCTTTGGTCGAGTTGTCGGCAAACAGCGCCTTCTCCAGACGGTGGAAGCCGGTGAAGTTCGGGTCCGCCGCTTTCTTCTCGTAGTCGTCTTCGCGGGCGTCGATGCTGCCGTCCAGATCGGAGAACAGCTCGGCGATCGGCTCGATGCGCTCATAGTGCTGGCGGGTCGGCGCATACAGCTTGCGCGCCTGCTCCACGTTGCCGGCCTTCACCGCGTCGGTAAACAGCTTGGTCTGTTTCACCAACCCATCGACTTCTTTGGTGACGTAAACCTTGTATTCGGCGATCGGGCCAACCAAGTCCAGCGCGTTCGGCTTGCCGTCGGTGGCGCCGTTGGCCGCTGCGGTGACGATCAGTTTGCCTTTCGGATTGCTCAGCAGCCCGCAGGTCATGTCATATTCGCCCGCTTCCAGCGTGGCGGTCATTTTCTGAGTAAAGCCCGGCGCGATGTTCTCGCGCTCTTCCACCACCATCACCCCTTTCAGGATTTCCCATTCGACGTTTTTCTGGCTGGTGTTGTGCACCACAAACTGCGTCTTGCCGGCCGGGACCGTCAGCTGCATCGGTTCGCACTGCTTGTCGTTAACCGTAACCTTGACCTGCGGCACGTCCGCCGCCAAGGCGTCGAGGCTCAGCGCAAACGCCGGGATAGCCAGTAATGCTGCGTGCAACGCCTTGCGGCGAAATAACGGAGTAGACATACGAGATTCCCTATTAAACATTAATGATTGATTTTACGTTGCGCCGGGGCCGCTGCCGGCTCCGCGCGCTGCGGCAGGAAAAAGAAAATCAGCGCCGGGATCAGATACAGGAAGTAGACCGCCACTTCGCTGACCGTCGGCGCTTCCTGGTAACCGAGAATGCCTTCCAGCAGGGTGCCGAACAGCGAATGGGTCGACAGGGTGCTGCTGAAATCGAAGGCGATGTCCTGGAAGTGGTTCCATAGACCGGCTTCGTGGAAGGCGCGGATCGCCCCGGCGGCCAGGCCGGCGGCGACGAACAGAATGAACAGGCTGGTCCATTTGAAGAATTTGGCCAGGTGCAGCTTCACCCCGCCCCAGTAAATCATCATGCCCAGCACGATGGCGGCCACCAGGCCGAGCACCGCGCCGATCGGCGCCGCGGCGCCCACGTCTTGCTGAAACGCCGCCAGCAGGAAGAACACCGACTCCAGCCCTTCGCGCGCCACGGCGAAGAACACCATCGCCACCAGCGCCCATCCCTGCCCTTTACCGGCGCTGAGCGCCTGATCGATAGCCCCTTCCAGATGCACCTTGACCGATTTGGACACCTTACGCATCCAGAACACCATATAGGTGAGGATCAGCACCGCCACCACCGCCACGATGCCTTCGAACAGCTCCTGCTGCTTCTGCGGGAACTCGCCGGTGGTTTCATTGATGAAGATGCCGAGCGCCAGACACAGCGCCGCAGCGACAATTACGCCGATCCACACCGCGCCCAGCCATTGGCTGCGCTGCGTGCGCTTCAGGTAGCTGGCGATCAGGCTGACGATCAGCGCGGCCTCCAACCCCTCACGGAACATGATAAGAAAGGGAACGAACATAACTAATCACCCCTGAAAAGACCGCGGCGGCAGAGCAAACCGGCTCGAAATGAGCCGCGGCGAGTATGTAAAGAAACGTAAAATACAACGAGAGTGATTATCATTCTGGCAAAAAGAAATACAAGAGGCGCAAGCGTGATTTTTTCTAATCAAATGTCGCCAGGTGTTACAGCCGAATGACGGGCAAACAGGCAAAAAGAAGGGGCGCTCTGCGCGCCCCTTGCCGACTGACATCGAACGGCGTTATACCGTTTTGTATTCGGCTTCCGCCTGATCGAAACGTTCGGTCATGGTTGAGGATGGCTGGCGGCCCATCAGGCTCACCACCACGATAGCCAGGCAACCCAGGATGAAGCCAGGGATGATTTCGTACAGGCCCAACCATTCGTACTGTTTCCAGACGATCACCGTCACCGCACCGACCAGCATACCGGCCAACGCGCCGTTGCGGGTCATGCGCGACCACATTACCGAGATCAGCACAACCGGGCCGAAGGCGGCGCCGAAACCGGCCCAGGCATAGCTCACCAGGCCCAGTACGCGGTTCTCCGGGTTGGCCGCCAAGGCGATGGCGATCAACGCCACCACCAGCACCATCACGCGGCCGACCCACACCAGCTCACGCTGGCTGGCGCCCTTGCGCAGGAACGCCTTGTACAGGTCTTCGGTGATCGCGCTGGAGCACACCAGCAGTTGGCAGCTCAGGGTGCTCATGACCGCCGCCAGAATCGCCGACAGCAGCACGCCCGCCACCCATGGGTTGAACAGCAACATCGCCAGTTCGATGAACACGCGCTCGCCGTTCTGCGATACGTTGCCGGCCTGATCCGGGTTATTGGCGAAGTAAGCGATGCCGAAGAAACCGACGGCGATGGTCCCGGCCAGACACAGGATCATCCAGGTCATGCTGATGCGGCGCGCGCTGCGGATGGTGCGGTGAGAATCCGCCGCCATGAAGCGCGCCAGGATGTGCGGCTGGCCGAAGTAGCCCAGGCCCCAACCCAGCAGCGACAGGATGGCGACGAAGTTCAGCCCCTTCAGCATATCGAGGTTGGCCGGGTTCTTCGCCTGGATCACCAGCATCGACGTATCGATGCCGCCGACGGCGAAGATCACGATCACCGGCGTCAGGATCAGCGCGAAAATCATCAGGCTGGCCTGTACGGTGTCGGTCCAGCTCACCGCCAGGAAACCGCCGATAAAGGTATACAGGATGGTCGCCGCGGCGCCGGCCCACAGGGCGGTTTCGTAGCTCATGCCGAAGGTGCTTTCGAACAGGCGCGCGCCGGCCACGATGCCGGAGGCGCAGTAAATGGTGAAGAACACCAGAATGACGATGGCCGAGATCACCCGCAGCAGCTTGCTGTTGTCTTCAAAACGGCTGGTGAAATAGTCCGGCAGCGTCAGGGCGTTATTGTTGGCTTCGGTATGCACGCGCAGCCTTCCTGCCACCAGCTTCCAGTTCAGGTAAGCGCCGATGGTCAGGCCGATGGCGATCCAGCTTTCAGAGATGCCGGAGAGGAAGATGGCGCCCGGAAGGCCCATCAGCAACCAGCCGCTCATGTCGGAAGCGCCGGCGGACAGCGCGGTCACCACGCTGCCCAAACTGCGGCCGCCGAGAATATAGTCATCAAAGTTATTGGTTGCCCGGTAGGCAAGCAGGCCGATCAGCACCATCCCGAAAATGTACACCAGGAAGGTCACCAGCATAGGTGTGCTCATTGTCATTTAATTCTCCACTTTCATTATTATTCGCGTTTCGCTCCGGCCATGCCGGCGCCGGTAAACCCACGCGCAATGCATTTCACTGGCCGCCGCGCCGGAACGTGGCGCAGCCTGCTAGCGAGTGCAGGTAAAATAGTTTCTGCCCGTAATTGTTGACCGTCGGTTATCCTAGATGAGCCTTTCATCAACCAACAAGATATTTAACAACAAAGTTACACAAAGTTTACCCTGCGTCACATTTACCGGGCTCAAAGGTTGCACTCACGACAAGCAAAATGAGTTGCACCTTGCTATTACCCTTATATACCGCAAGGTAAAGCGCCTGCGGCATCATAAACCCCGCCGCATTCGCTCAATAACGCAACATTCATGCCAACTGCCCGTGTTAAAAAATCGATGAAACTCACACTTCGCTCATCAGCCTGATTTAACAAGGTTGCACAAAGTTGCAACATGCAGGATATTGTCTGCATTCTTAACCCACACATCTCACGAACCTATCCCAACAGGCTTTCCGGCCTGCTGTTTGTCTAGCCTGATGGGATAGGTTCTAAACACAGGAGTTGGACAGGCATGGGCACTACCACAATGGGCGTGAAACTCGACGAGGCAACACGCGACCGGATCAAGAGCGCCGCGCAGCGCATCGATCGCACGCCGCACTGGCTCATCAAGCAGGCCATCTTTAATTACCTCGAGCGTCTCGAGAGCGGTACCGATATTCCTGAAATTCCAGCGCTGGCCGCAGCGGGCCAGCCTGAAGCGGACGACATTATGCCGCAAGCGCAGGAAGAGTCACACCAGCCATTCCTCGATTTCGCCGAACAAATTCTGCCTCAGTCGGTGACCCGCGCCGCCATCACCGCCGCCTATCGCCGCCCAGAGACCGAAGCGGTGCCGATGTTGCTCGAACAGGCGCGATTACCCGCCGATCTTGCGCAGGCCACTCACAAAATGGCCTATGGCATCGCCGAGAAATTGCGTAACCAAAAAAGTGCAAACGGCCGCGCCGGCATGGTGCAAGGCCTGCTGCAAGAGTTCTCCCTCTCCTCGCAGGAAGGCGTGGCGCTGATGTGCCTGGCGGAAGCGCTGCTGCGCATTCCGGACAAACCGACCCGCGATGCCCTGATCCGCGACAAGATCAGCAACGGCAACTGGCATTCGCACCTGGGGCGCAGCCCGTCGCTGTTCGTCAACGCCGCGACCTGGGGTCTGCTGTTTACCGGCAAGCTGGTGTCCACGCATAACGAAGCCAATCTGTCCCGTTCGCTGAACCGCATTATCAGCAAGAGCGGCGAACCGCTGATCCGCAAAGGCGTGGACATGGCGATGCGCCTGATGGGTGAGCAGTTCGTGACCGGCGAAACCATCGCCGAAGCGCTGGCCAACGCGCGCAAGCTGGAAGAAAAAGGGTTCCGCTATTCCTACGACATGCTGGGCGAAGCCGCCCTGACCGAAGCCGACGCGCAGGCCTACCTGGTTTCCTACCAGCAGGCGATCCACGCCATCGGCAAAGCCTCCAACGGCCGCGGCATCTATGAAGGCCCCGGCATCTCCATCAAGCTGTCCGCCCTGCACCCGCGCTACAGCCGCGCGCAGTACGAACGCGTGATGGAAGAGCTTTATCCGCGCCTGCTGTCGCTGACCCTGCAAGCACGCCAGTATGATATCGGCATCAACATCGACGCCGAAGAGGCCGACCGCCTGGAAATCTCGCTCGATCTGCTGGAGAAGCTGTGCTTCGAGCCGCAGTTGGCCGGCTGGAACGGCATCGGCTTCGTGATCCAGGCCTATCAGAAACGTTGCCCGTTCGCCATCGACGCGGTGATCGACATGGCGCAACGCAGCCGCCGCCGCCTGATGATCCGTCTGGTGAAAGGCGCCTACTGGGACAGCGAAATCAAACGCGCCCAGATGGACGGCCTGGAAGGTTATCCGGTTTACACCCGCAAGGTGTACACCGACGTTTCCTACCTGGCCTGCGCCCGCAAACTGCTGTCGGTGCCGAACCTGATCTATCCGCAGTTCGCGACCCACAACGCCCATACCCTGAGCGCCATCTATCACCTGGCCGGCAACAACTACTACCCTGGCCAGTATGAATTCCAGTGCCTGCACGGCATGGGTGAGCCGTTGTACGAACAGGTGGTGGGTAAAGTGGCCGACGGCAAACTGAACCGCCCTTGCCGCATCTACGCACCGGTCGGCACCCATGAAACGCTGCTGGCTTACCTGGTGCGCCGCCTGCTGGAAAACGGCGCCAACACCTCGTTCGTCAACCGCATCGCCGACGCCACCCTGCCGCTCGACGAACTGGTGGCCGATCCGGTCAGCGCCGTGGAAGCGCTGGCGGCCAACGAAGGCCAGATTGGCCTGCCGCATCCGCGCATCCCGCTGCCGCGCGAGCTGTACGGCGAGAAACGCGTTAACTCCAGCGGTCTGGATCTGTCCAACGAACAGCGTCTGGCCTCGCTCTCCAGCGCCCTGCTCACCAGCGCCAGCCATCCGTGGCGCGCGGAACCGATTATCGACGCCGAATTGGATCAGGGCGTGGAGCAGCCGGTGATCAACCCGGCCGAGCCGGGCGATGTGGTCGGCTACGTGCGTGAAGCCACCGAAGGCGAAGTCAGCCGCGCGCTCGACGCCGCCGCGGCCGCCGGCCCAATTTGGTTCGCTACGCCGCCGACGGAACGCGCCGCGATCCTCGAACGCGCCGCCGAACTGATGGAAAGCCAGCTGCAAAGCCTGCTGGGCATTCTGGTGCGTGAAGCGGGTAAAACCTTCAACAACGCCATCGCCGAAGTGCGTGAAGCGGTCGACTTCCTGCACTACTACGCCGGCCAGGTGCGCGACGACTTCGCCAACGACAGCCACCGCCCGCTGGGCCCGGTGGTCTGCATCAGCCCGTGGAACTTCCCGCTGGCGATCTTCACCGGCCAAATCGCCGCCGCGCTGGCGGCGGGCAACAGCGTGCTGGCCAAACCGGCCGAGCAAACGCCGCTGGTGGCCGCGCAGGCGGTGCGCATCCTGCTGGAGGCCGGCATTCCGCAAGGCGTGCTGCAGCTGCTGCCGGGCCAGGGTGAAACCGTCGGCTCGACGCTGGTCAACGACGCCCGCGTCCGCGGCGTGATGTTCACCGGCTCCACCGACGTCGCCGGCATTCTGCAGCGCAGCATCGCCGGTCGTCTCGATCCGCAAGGCCGGCCGACGCCGCTGATCGCCGAAACCGGCGGCCTGAACGCCATGATCGTCGACTCTTCCGCCCTGACCGAACAGGTGGTGACCGATGTGGTGGCTTCCGCCTTCGACAGCGCCGGGCAGCGTTGCTCCGCGCTGCGTATCCTGTGCATTCAGGAAGACGTGGCCGAGCACACGCTGCAAATGCTGCGCGGCGCGATGGCCGAATGCCGCATGGGCAACCCGGAGCGCCTGTCCACCGACGTGGGCCCGGTGATCGACGCCGAAGCCAAAACCGGCATCGAACGCCACATCCAGGCAATGCGCGCCAAAGGCCGCAAGGTGTACCAGGCCGCCAAAGGCAGCGCGCAGGATGAAAAAGAGTGGGCGCGCGGCACCTTCATCAAGCCGACGCTGATCGAGCTCGACAGCTTCGACGAGCTGCAGAAAGAGATCTTCGGGCCGGTGCTGCACGTGGTGCGCTTCCAGCGCAACAATCTGGACGCGCTGGTCGATCAGATCAACGCCGCCGGTTACGGCCTGACGCTGGGCATTCACACCCGTATCGATGAAACCATCGCCCGGGTGACCGAACGCGCCAAGGTCGGCAACCTGTACGTCAACCGCAACATGGTCGGCGCAGTGGTCGGCGTGCAGCCGTTCGGCGGCGAAGGCCTGTCGGGCACCGGCCCGAAAGCCGGCGGCCCGCTGTACCTGTACCGTCTGCTGGCCAACCGTCCGGACGACGCGCTGCAACGTACGCTGCACCGCCAGGACGAAGAGCGCCCGATGGAAGCCACCGCGCGGCCGCAGCTGCTGGGCGCGTTGCAATCGCTGGAGAAGTGGGCGGTCACCAGCCAGCACGGCGAACTGGCGGCATTGGCGCAACGTTATGCGGAACTGGGCCAGGGCGGCACCGTACGTCCGCTGCCGGGCCCGACCGGCGAGCGCAACACCTATGCCCTGCTGCCGCGTGAACGCGTGCTGTGCCTGGCGGATAACGAAACCGACGCGCTGATCCAGCTGGCCGCCGTGCTGGCGGTTGGCAGCTGCGCGCTGTGGCCGGAAGCGGAACTGCAACGCAATCTGTTCCGCCGCTTGCCGAACGATGTGCAGGCGCGCATCGCCTTCAGCAAAGACTGGCAGCAGGACAAGGTCGAGTTCGACGCCGCCATCTACCACGGCGATGCCGACCAGTTGCGCACCCTGTGCGAGCAGATCGCGCAGCGCGGCGGCGCCATCGTCTCGGTGCAGGGCTTCGCCCACGGTGAAACCAACATCCTGTTGGAACGCCTGCTGATCGAACGTTCGCTGAGCGTCAACACCGCCGCCGCCGGCGGTAACGCCAGCCTGATGACCATCGGTTAACGCATCCTCAAGGCTGCACGCGTTGCAGCCTGATGGGCTTACCGCTACGCAAACCCTGCACGAGTGCAGGGTTTTTTATTGTCCGCAGGCCGATCGGCCGTTAGCGCCTTATTATCCTTACAGGGTGGGGCGTCGCTCATGGACGATAACAACATAGACGGATTACTCTGCTTGAAAGCCGCGTCAGAGCGCTACGAGACGCATTGACTTTCGGGTTCGGTAATATCCGGGATACGGCAGCCGCAGCGGATTTCTCGCCGCCGCCGCGCGCAATGAATTGTTGAAAGCGCAGTGAATGCGGTCGGGGGAAACGCCCCCGACGCCTTATTGATTCCGGAACTTATCGAGGAATTGCTGGGTACGCTGATGCTGCGGATTGGCGAACAGCGCTTTGGCCGGGCCCTGTTCGACGATGCGGCCGTGATCCATAAAGATAACCCGATCGGCCACGTCGCGAGCGAAGCTCATCTCATGGGTGACGATCACCATGGTGCGTTTCTCTTCCGCCAGTGAACGCATGGTATTGAGCACTTCCCCCACCAGCTCGGGATCGAGCGCCGACGTCGGCTCATCGAACAAAATCACCTCCGGCTGCATCGCCAGCGCGCGCGCGATCGCCACCCGCTGCTGCTGCCCGCCGGACAGCCGACGCGGATAAGCCGCCTCTTTGCCGCTCAGCCCCACCTTGGCCAGCAACGCACGAGCGCGCTGTTCGGCGCTGGCTTTCGCCTCGCCTTTAACGATAACCGGCCCTTCGATGATGTTTTCCAGCACCGAACGGTGCGGAAACAGGTTGAAGTTCTGGAACACGAAACCGACCTGCTGGCGCAGCGCGCGCACCTGACTTTTCTGTTTGCTCAGCGGCTTGCTGCCGTCGATCAGGATATCGCCAACGCGAATGGTGCCGGAATCCGGCTCCTCCAGCAGGTTGATGCAGCGCAACAAGGTGGTTTTCCCGGAACCGCTCGGGCCGATGATCGCCACCACTTCACCGGCGTCCACCGCCAGATCGATCCCATGCAGCACCGTCTGACCTTTGAACTGCTTGGTCAATTGCTTAACTTCAATGGCACTCATGCGTTACTCCTGATCCTGGCGATTAACGTGGGCTTCCAGACGGTTTTGCAGTGCGGAAAGCAGGGTCGCCATCACCCAGTAAATCAGCGATGCCGCCAGGTACATGGTGAACACTTCCAGCGTGCGCGAGGTGATGAGCTGCGCCTGGCGGAACAGTTCCGGCACCTGAATGGTGGCGGCCAGCGAGGTGTCCTTCACCAGGCCGATAAAACTGTTGCCCAGCGGCGGCAAGGCGGTGCGCGCCGCCTGCGGCAGGATCACCCGGCGCAGGGTTTGCCAACGGGTCATGCCGATGCTGGCGGCGGCTTCCCACTGCCCTTTGTCGATCGACGAAATCGCCGCGCGCAGCGTTTCTGAGGTGTAGGCGGCGGTATTGAGCGACAGGCCAATCAGCGCCGCCGGGAAGGGATCGAATTCAACGCCGAACTGCGGCAGACCGTAGTAGATCATAAACAGCTGGGCGATCAACGGCGTGCCGCGGAACAGCGACACGTAAATGCGCGACAGCCACGACAGCGGCCACAGCGGCGAAAGGCGCATCAGCGCCAACAGAAAACCGAGCAACAAGCCTAGCGCCATACCGCCCAGGCTAAGCTGCAGCGTCAGTATGGCGCCCTTCAATAAAAATGGCGCTGAATCCAGCGCCAGTTGAATACTTTCGTGCATTATTTAGTTACGTCCGCGCCAAACCATTTTTCGGAGATCTTCGCCAGCGTGCCGTCTTTTTGCATCTCGGCGATCGCCTGGTCAATCGCGGCCAGCAGTTCTGGGTTATTTTTGCGCAGCGCCACACCGGACTCCTGGCGGGAGAATGCCGGGCCGGCCACCGCCAGCGTATCGCCGGTTTTCTTCACCAGATCCAACGCCGCCAGGCGATCCACCAGGATGGCATTGATGCGGCCGACGCGCAGATCCTGATACTTTGTCGGGTCGTCGTCGTAGGTACGCACGTCCACGCCCTGCACATTCTCGCGCAGCCATTGCTCATAGTTGGTGCCCAGGCCAACGCCGACCTTTTTGCCCTTCAGGTCTTCCGGCTTGGTAATGGTGCCTTCGTTGCCTTTTTTCACCAGCGCCTGAATACCGGAAACGGTGTAAGGGGTGGAGAAGTCATATTTCTTCTTGCGCTCATCGGAGAGCGTCACCTGATTGATGACCACGTCGATGCGCTTCGAATCCAGCGAAGCCAGCATACCGTCCCACTTGGTCGGGTTCAGCTTGGCTTTCACGCCCAGATGTTCCGCCAGCGCGTTGGCGAAATCCACTTCGAAACCGGTCAATTTACCGTCTTCCCCCTGGAAACTGAACGGCGGATAGGTGCCTTCCAGCCCGACGATCAGCGTGCCGCGCTGCTTCACCTGCTGCAGCAGATTGTCGGCGGCGTAGGTTTGAGTCGTCAAACCGGCGGCCAACGCAACGCCCACCACGCCCAACAACCATTGGCGACGAACTTTTGCAAACATCATAAACACCCCTGTATGTTGTTTATCTTTTTTGATATCAGCACTTTAACAGTGCAACCGCCCGCATAAAGGAATATAACCTTATAAATATAGTTCAAAATGGAATAACAAGCGGTATTTACACCTGCGGATGGTAGGCGAACAGCGCCGGCGCACCGCCGGTGTGAACGAACAGGATGGGCCCTTCGTCGCGGAAACGCCGCCGGGCAATGCCGTCGATCAAACCGGCCATCGCTTTGCCGGTGTATACCGGATCCAGCAACACGCCCTCCTGCTGCGCCAGCAGCTGCACCGCCGCCATGCCCTCTTCGTTCGGCATGCCGTACTGCGGCGCGAAATAATCGTCCCACAGCGCGATCGGCGCCAGTTCGTCGATATTCAGCGAACAGGCCAGGGCTTTCTGGATCTGCTCCACCTTCGGCAGTTGATCGATCACGGTGCGCGAGACCGTCACGCCAATCAGCTCGGTTTCCGGCAGCAGCTGTTGCAGCCCCACCGCCAGCCCAGCGTGAGTGCCGGCGCTGCCGGACGCCACCACCACCGAACTGAACGCCACGTTGCTGCGCCGGCTCTGTTCGGCGATTTCCAATGCGCACTGCACGTATCCCAGCGCGCCCAGGGCATTGGAGCCGCCCACCGGCACCACGTAAGGCCGGAAGCCCTGCGCCTCGAGGCGCGTCGCCAGTTCCGCCAGTTGCTGCTGCGGATCGTGCAGCGCTTCGCACATCACCACCTCGGCGTTGAACAGGCCGAGCAACAGGCGGTTGCCGTTGGTCAGGTAGTTTTCCGCACGGGTATCGATGGGGTTTTCCAGCAGCGCGACGCAGTGCAGGCCCAGTTTCGCCGCCACCGCCGCCGTCTGGCGCACGTGGTTGGATTGAATGGCGCCGGCGGTGACCAGCGTATCGGCGCCTTGTCGCAGCGCATCGGCGGCCAAAAACTCAAGCTTTCTCAGCTTGTTGCCGCCCATCGCCATAGGCGTGACATCGTCACGTTTAAGGTAAATTTCACGGCCGAGGTAATCGGAGAGACGGGACAGTTTTTCCAGCGGTGTGGCGACGCCAACCAGATCCAGACGCGGAAATTGCGCCAGTTGTTGTTGCAGGTTCACTACTTCCCCCCAGGGAATCGAATATCAACATCTGATAACCGATAGATTTAGCAGATGTGAACTGAATAATCATCCTTTATCACGGGGGGATACGGCAGACCCCGGCCCAGCGGCCGGGGAAAATCTCAGTAGCTGCGCTGCCAGGCGAGATACTGATCGTACTTGCGCAGCGCAATGCGGTAGTTGTTGTGCGCCGCGGTAGGCAGATCGTCGATGATGCGCTGATGACTGGCGCTGTTGGCGAATTTGTCCGCCGGGTAATTCCGCGCCACCAGCATTTCATCCAGCCGGCGCAACCGCACCACGTACTCGCGAATGGTGCTGTGGCTCATCTCGGTCTGTTCGAACAGATACTGCTTGAACGCCATAATGTCGAAATAACTCGGGTGGCTGTTGCAGGAAATCTCACTGCAAAAGCGGCACAGCGCGGTCAGTTCGTGCTGCACGTTTTGCCAGACCGCATCGTCGATCGGCTGATCCATGCGCGCGATGGCTTCTTTATTGATTATCTTGCCGCGAAACACCAGCGCCATGCGGTCCAACAGTTTGCCGCACTGGGAGCAATGGGTCTGGCTGTGCTTGTAATCTTTCAGGTAACGGCTAAGCGGCCGTTTCTTCAACAGTATTCCTGGCATAAGGGGCAGTCCGATTGTCGCATAAGTCATCGAGTTGGGGGCGGCGCTCCGCCGTCAGGTATCGTTCGCCAGCCGCGCACGCAGCCGTTTGATCGCCTGACTGTGCAGTTGGCTGACGCGGGATTCCCCGACGTCCAGCACGGCGCCGATCTCTTTGAGATTCAACTCTTCCTGGTAATACAGCGTCAGCACCATTTTTTCGCGCTCCGGCAACGCCTCGATGGCGTCGATCACCCGCTGGCGCAGGCTGCCTTCCAACAGGTGATGCAGCGGGTTGGCCTCCTCATGCCCTTCCAGCATCGGTTCCGCGCTCTCGCCATGCTCCTCGCGCCATTCGTCGTAGGAGAAAAGCTGGCTGTTATTGGTGTCCAACAGAATTTGACGGTACTCATCCAGCGAGATGTTCAGCGTCTGCGCCACTTCCGTTTCGCTCGCCGGGCGGCCGTAACGCTGTTCCAGTTGCCGCATCACCTGCGCGACCTCGCGCGCGTGGCGCCGCACGCTGCGCGGCACCCAGTCGCGGCTGCGCAACTCGTCGAGCATCGCGCCGCGAATGCGCTGCACCGCATAGGTGGTAAAGGCGGTTCCCTGTAGGGCGTCATAACGCTCAACGGCGTTTAATAGCCCGATTCCCCCGGCCTGCAGCAGGTCGTCAAGCTCCACGCTGGCGGGCAGCCTGACCTGCAGGCGCAACGCCTCGTGGCGCACTAACGGCACGTAGCGCAACCAGAGAGAATTTTTGTCCATCACGCCTTCGGCGGTATACAGATCGCTCACTATGTCTTAAACCTGCGGATAAGAGAGTCAGCGCTATTATGCGTAGGGGGCGAAATGCCAATCGGCAGAACAGTCGCACAAAACGGGCTTTATTTGCGCCATGTAATAACCGCGCGGTGCGCGAGCATAAAAAAACCCCGCCGAAGCGGGGTTTCTTTGCGACAGTTAATCGGGAGAGACGATTAACGCAGCAGGGACAGAACGTTCTGAGTAGACTGGTTAGCCTGTGCCAGAACAGAGGTGCCAGCCTGTTGCAGGATGTTGGCACGGCTCATGTTGGACACTTCGGTCGCGTAGTCAGCATCCTGGATACGGGACTGAGAAGCGGACAGGTTGTTCACGGTGCTGTTCAGGTTGTTGATAACAGAATCGAAACGGTTCTGTACCGCACCCAGGGAAGAACGCAGGCCGTCAACCTGAGACAGCGCTTTGTCCAGGGTAGCCAGCGGATCAGGAATGTCCACTGCAGTGGTGCTTGCAGCAAATTTCACGGTATCAGCTGCACCGCCAGTACCTGCAGTGAAGGTTGGAGTCGCTGAAACGTAAGATTTTTTACCGTCGGTGGCAGTGGTTTCGACCATGTAGATGGTTTTGCCATCTTTATCAGAACCTGATACCAGCTTCTCATTCGCCTTCAGACCAGATGCGTCAACTTTAGCATCGCCAACGGTACCTGCGTTGTCATACTTGATAGTTGCGCCATCAGCGATCTGAGAACCAACTTTGTTGCCTTTGGTCGTCACATTAAAGGTATCCAGACCCAGCTCTTTAGCGTCGATCTTTTTCAGATCGATATCGATGGTTTCACCGTCGTTAGCGCCAACCTGGATGGTCAGTTTCTGATCGCTGCTCAGCACTTTCACGCCGTTGAAGTCAGTCTGCTCGGAGATACGGTTGATTTCAGACAGACGCTGAGTGATTTCGTCCTGGATGGATTTCAGGTCGCTGGTGGAGTTGGAACCGTTCTGCGCCTGTACGGTCAGACGACGGATGTTCTGCAGGTTGTCGTTAACTTCGTTCAGTGCGCCTTCAGTGGTCTGCGCCAGAGAGATACCGTCGTTGGCGTTGCGGGAAGCCTGAGTCAGGCCTTTGATGTTAGCGGTGAAACGGTTGGAGATCGCCTGACCCGCAGCATCGTCTTTCGCGCTGTTGATACGCAGACCGGAAGACAGACGCTCAATCGCAGTGCCCAGAGAAGACTGAGATTTGTTCAGGTTGTTCTGCGCCATCAGAGACAGGCTGTTAGTGTTGATTACTTGTGCCATTGTTTGCTTTCCTTACGAGTCAGTTGCGTTCTTCGCAACACGGTTAAAAGGTTCGGGCTTGTTTGCCCACGGCGTCAACCACCGTCCCCTCAGGTATCGGCCCTCCCCTAACAACCTTTAGCAATTTTTTAAAATTTTTTGCGCCCGCTGCAATGGCGGAAATAACGCGGTTTTTCCCTCCTCTATTGCGCCATCGTTTTTTTGTTTTTTTCGGTAAACTTTTTCACCACTGGGCCGATAACGCGTAAAGCGAATAAAGTCATCATCAAGGAGAATTACTCATGGCAACGATCAGTTCATTAGGTCTCGGCTCAGGGCTCGACCTCAATGGCTTGCTGGATAAGCTGACCAAAGCGGAACAACAGCGTCTGACCCCTTACACCACCAAGCAATCCAGCTACAACGCCCAGCTGACCGGTTACGGCACGTTGAAAGGCGCACTGGAAAAATTCGACAATCTCAGCAAAGAGATGGCGAAAGAAGATTTCTTCAAGGCCACCACCGCCACCGAACACGACGCCTTCAAGATCACCACCAACGCCAAGGCGGTGCCGGGCAACTACGTGGTGGAAGTGAACAAACTGGCGCAGGCGCAAACGCTGACCACGCAGGCGAAAGTCAGCGATCAAGGCGCTAAATTAGGCGCTGAAGGCGTCACCGACCGCTCCCTGACCATCACCGCCGGCAACCCGCCGAAAGAAACCAAAATCCCGCTCAGCGACGATCAAACCTCGCTGGTTGAGCTGCGTGACGCCATCAACGGCGCCAAAGCCGGCGTCACCGCCAGCATCATGCGCGTTGGCGACAACGACTATCAGTTGGCGGTCAGCTCTTCCACCACCGGCGAAAACAACAAGATTTCTCTGCAGGTCGATAACGACGACCAACTGGGCGATATCCTGAACTACAACGCCACCCGCGGCACCGGCACCGCCATGAAGCAGACGGTCGCGCCGCAGGATGCGGAGCTGACGGTGAACGGCACCGCTATCAAGCGCAGCACCAACTCGATCAGCGATGCCCTGCAGGGCGTCACCATCGATCTGAAAACCAAAACCAAAACCGATGAACCGCAACACCTGGTGATCAGCACCAACACCGCCGGCACCACCGACAAGATCAAAGAGTGGGTCGACAGCTATAACTCCCTGCTGGACACCTTCAACGCATTGTCCAAGTTCACCCCGGTGAAAACCGGCGAAGCGCCAAACCCAACCAACGGCCCGCTGCTGGGCGACAACACCCTGCGCGGCATTCAGTCGTCGATCAAAAGCGCGCTGAGCGCAGCCCAGGACAACCCGGAGTTGAAAGGCCTGGGCAACCTCGGCATTTCCACCAACACCAAAACCGGCAAGTTGGAAATCGACAGCGCCAAGCTGAAGAAAGCGATGGATGAGAAGCCGGATCAAGTCAGCAACTTCTTCGTCGGTAACGGCAAAGACACCGGCATGGCCACCGAGATCCACAACGAGATCCAGAGCTACATCAAATCCGGCGGCATCATCGAAAACTCGACCAAAAGCATCAACACCAACCTCGATCGCCTGAACAGCCAGATCACGACGGTCACCGCCAGCATTCAGAACACTATCGATCGTTATAAACAACAGTTCGTTCAGCTGGATACCATGATGTCGAAAATGAACGGCACCAGTAACTATTTGGCTCAACAGTTCAAGTAACCCTTTAACAAGGTAAAGAAAACAGCATGTATAACCGTAGCGGCACTCAGGCCTATGCACAGGTCAGTCTGGAAAGCGGCGCCATGAGCGCCAGCCCGCACCAGTTAATCGTGATGTTGTTCGACGGGGCGCTCAGCGCCCTGCTTCGCGCACGCATCCTGATGAACCAGGGCGATATCGCCGGCAAAGGCATGGCGCTGTCCAAAGCCATCAATATCATCGACAACGGCCTGAAAAGCGGCCTCGACCCTCAACAGGGCGGCGAGATCGCCGAAAATCTGGCGGCATTGTACGACTACATGAAGCGTCGGCTGATGCAGGCCAATCTGCACAACGACGAAGCGGCGATCGCCGAAGTGGTTAAACTGCTGGAAAACATCGCCGACGCCTGGCGCCAGATCGGCCCTAACTACCAACCTTCGCAGGACGCCGTGTAATGGAACGTCAACAGCAGCTGTTAGCCGCTTATCAACAAATTTACAGCCTGAGCAGCCAGATGATCGCGCTGGCGCAAACCGGGCGCTGGGAGGAGCTCGTCGAGCTCGAATTCGCTTACGTGACGGCGGTGGAAAAAACCGCCGCCTTTACCGGGCAAGCCGGCCCGTCCATGGCGCTGCAGGAGATGTTGCGCAATAAGCTGCAACAGATCCTCGACAACGAAACCGAACTCAAACGTCTGTTACAGCAGCGTATGGATGAGCTGAAAATGTTGATCGAACAGTCCACGCGCCAGAACGTGGTCAACAATGCCTACGGCCAGTTTCATGATCGTGCGCTGTTGCTGGGGGAACCACAGGTCCGATAAGATCGACAATACTGACGAAAATGGATTAAATAGCACTATGCGCTATTACTCTCGGGTTACGTTAGGATATTAATCTATGGCATTTGAATTATTCAGCTTATGGGTAATTGGTAAAATGCGCGCTTCGAGCCTGGCTCTCACTTTAATGGATAAACATCATCCCGACACGGACGTTTTCTGTTCAGCAGGAAATTGATTTTTGATAGATAAAACTCGCCGCTGTGTTTCACGGCCCATGGAAAAATGTTGCTCCAGCGCGGATCAAAGCGTAAAGATATTCCCAGATAATGGCTGCGAAATGAATATCGATGGAACGTACAATTAATCTCTGTCCTGGAATTGGCGCCTCAGCGCACATCATTCAGTATACTGAATTATTATTCCCTTCAGTCTATTTTGAGCAACCACATCTGTATCTGATACAACAAGGCCATAAGCGCGTACGCTGGCAACAACACGAAGTGGTCGCTCATCCCGGCGAGCTGTTGATTATCGACGGCGGGCAAACGGTGGACATTATTAACGGCCCGTCCGAAGACGGCGTATTCAGTTGCCAGCTGCTAACCTGCGATCCCCTGTTGCTCACCGTCCAACCTCCGGCCGAGGAAACGCCGGCGCCGATGCCGTTCGATGCCGTCCTGGCGCTGCGCAACCTGCCCTGCGCCCTAAAGCACAGTTTTGAAACCACCGGCCTGGCGCTGACGCTGCGGCAACGCTTTCCCACCATCATCGTGCGGCACAAAATGCTGGAAATTCTGTTGTGGCTGGCCCAATTCGGCATTCGCTTTATTCACAACGAAGCCAAGGATCTGACGCAGCGCGTGCGCCGCTGCCTGGCGACCGATCCGCACAGCATTTGGACGGCGGCCAAAGTCGCGGAGAGCCTGTCGATGAGTGAAGTGATGTTGCGCCGCAAACTGTCGATGGAAAACACCGCGTTGCGCAACCTGATGATTGACGTGCGCATGAGCAGCGCGCTGGCCCTGCTGCAGTCGACCGACTGGCCGATCTCCGCCATCGCGCAACATGTGGGTTATGAAAGCGCCTCGCGTTTCGCCGAACGTTTTCGCAAACGCTTCGGTTTCGCCCCTACCGCCATTCGCGGTCATCAGAGAATAATGGAACCTGCCTTTGAACAGCATTACGGTTCCGGCTAATCAATGGCGGCAAACACTGCAATTTAGCCCGGATAAACGATGGCATCGCAATGATGTGGGCGTGCCGAGCAACCTATCTTGACGTATCCGCCAGCGACCGCTGGCACCTTTTCCTGGTTGTTCTCTTCCTGCCGCTGGCTATTTATCCCGCACAACCCACTGCTCGGTTCTCCACCAAAGCATTAAGTATTTTCCTATTTTGACCGACGCCTAAAATTTGCTTGCTATACTGCTTTTCTATCTGACTGTCTAAAGCGAGAACGTAAAAATGCGGCAAAGAAACAACGTTAAAGCCAAGCTTAAGCAAGCTGGTGAAAAGCTGGTGCTTGCCAGCTGTCTCTTGTTGCTGCTTTATTACGCATTGCAATGGTCGTTGCTCCTCGGTGATTTTTAATTAATTTTATTTATTTATTTTATTGCTGAATTAATTGCACCGGTGGCCTGTTTCCTGCTGCCACGGCAAATTCCGAGGGCCAATCGTCACTATCCCAAACGCAAAACCCGCGCGACTTAATTAGCTCGTTAATTATAAGAATGGCATATACTTGCAGTCTAATTCTATAACCCCATGAATATACTACCCTTGCAGCTAGACCATCCCACCTTCTTATTGTATGATAGCGCGCGGAAATGCGCTGGTTTTTTATAACTACTTTAATCTGAAGCCAGACGATGCCATATAGGATAAGTAACTTAGGGAATATAATGTGAATATATTAAGTTTTGTTTGGCTAGCTCTCGCTTTCGCCACTTTTTTCCTACACCACAGAACCATTTTCGCCCTGTTGATTCTCGCATCCATCTTTCAATCAAGCGCTATTATTAACACAGGGAGTAATAGCCTACCTATATTTTACTTTATCGAGCTGGTTTTAATAACCCGGTTTTTTTTCACTTCAAAAAACAGCACATCCGTCTGGAACTTAAAACACCGGGTATTTCTGCAATCGCTGGTAATAATTGTTCTTTTTTGGTTCTTCACCTATGCGTTAACCCACCTATTTGAAGGGGTAAGAGTTTATTCACCGGCTTATAGCTTTGAAAATAATTACGCCAAAAAAGGTATCTCGCTTGTGTGGGGCAATAACAACATCAAGCAACTGATTCTAATCACGCTGAACCTGATAACGCTGTATGTCATTTACGTCAAGCGGCGTGAAATCACGCCTGAATATGCACTGAAAACCATCATTTTCACGACGCTGGTTTTCTCCGCTTACTGTCTGATTTGGCTCCTTGCCAGGCCGCTGGCGAATGCGATTCAGATTTTGATGTATAACAGCATGCATAACGCCAATGCCATTTTTGAATCCAGACTGAGCGGTACCTTCGGTGAACCGTCATTCGCCGGTATCTTTATTGGCGCAACCATCGTGCCTCTTTTGGTTGCCAAGGGGTTGCGACTGAAGCTAGTGGCCCTATTGATGGTGCTGCTCTTGGTTAAAAACGGCTCTACATCGGGCTATTTCACCCTGCTTACGTCGCTGTGCGGCACATTCATTTTCAGTACGCGTTTTAGCCTGATACAGAAAGCTCTATTTTCTCTGGCTTTGGTCATCGTATCAAAGCTCACATTTATCTTTTTCCTGGAGAAAATAACCGATTACGCGGATAAAAAAGCGCAAACGATCTCTCACCTCGTGCGCTCCGCCTCCAACTACAATGCCCTTGAAATTATGTATAATACCTTTGGCTTGGGCGTCGGTATCGGTAGCGCAAGAATATCTTCTCTGCCTCTGTCCCTACTTGCTAACTTCGGAATATTGGGGACGATACTGTTAGTCGGTTTTATCGTATCCAAGCTTATTCGTTCGCAATATAACGTCGCCGGCAACGAAGCCCATTCCATGCTTAAATTTATGCTTTTCTCCGCATTTTTGGGCTCCTGCGCCGCCAACCCCGATTACTCTTACGGGTTCATTTGGGTTCTTATTTTCAGTTGCCTGTTGACAGGGAAAACACAGCCGTCACTGCCACGATCAACGCAACAGCGCGCGCTCTGACATCGGCAAGCGTCCCTTGGACCGCTTGCCACCACATACACGCTCAGGCCGACGCGAACCGCGTCAGCCTGCCAGGCAGCTCCGCCACCAGTTTGTCTACCGCCAGCCGCACCTTGAGCGGCTGGTAAGGCATATAGGGCCACACGACGTTCACCGGGAAACTGAGGCTGGACCCACCGCGCATGATCTCCACCAACGTCCCCGCCATCAAGCGCTCGCGCACCAGCCACTCTGGCAGCCAGGCAATACCGGCGCCGGCGGACACCGCATCGACAATCCCCTGCATGTCATCCATCATCATCTTGGCCGGTGGCCTGAACGGCTGCAGCTCGCCGTTTTCGCCGCGAAGCTGCCAGGGCAGCACGGCGCCGGCGTGCAGATACCCCACCGCCTGATGTCGGCTTAACGTCTCTACCGTTCTCGGCTCGCCGCAGCGCTGCAGATAATCGGGCGAGGCGCACAGCAGCATGCCGTGTTCGCCCAAGCGCCGGGCAACCAGGCTGCCGCTGTCCGCCAGCTCGCCAATGCGAACCGCCAGATCGAACCCCTCGTCGATCAGATCGATCCTGCGGTCGCTGAATGAAATTTCCAGCGTCAGCAAGGGATGTTCATTCGCCAGCGCCGTCAACACGGGCGCAATGCACAAATGGCCGAACAGCACCGGCACCGAGACTCTGAGCCGGCCGCTGACCTGCATCTTGCCGCTGTCGAGCTGGTTTTCCGCCGCCTGAACGTTTGCCAACGCCTGCCGGCAGTGCTCATAGTACAGCGCCCCTTCATCCGTCAGGCTCAGGCTGCGCGTGGTGCGCATAAACAACATCACGCCAAGCCGAGCCTCGAGACGCGATACGATTTTGCTGACCGCAGAGCGCGTCAGATGCAGTTTCTCTGCGGCGGCGGCGAAACTGCCGCCTTCCGCCACGGCGACAAACGCCGGCAGTGCGCTGAGATCGCTTTTCATCTTAATGCTTCCAAATTGGAATCAATTTAGTGAAAACCTATCACCACTGGTGAACATCAAGCAATGATAACCTGCAGTCATTCCGAATCCCCGGTGAAAACCACAGATGACCGTCAGAGGACAACAGCATGAAAAAAATACTGGTACTCAAATCCAGCATTATGGGAAATGACTCGCAGACCAATAACCTGATTGACCGCTATCTGGCGGCGCGTAAGGCGAAAGGACACGAAGATCGGATCGTCGAACACGATCTGACGGCGTTGGATCTGCCGGTATTGGACGGCGAGCTGTTCGGTGCGCTGCGCGGCGCGGAAAACATCAGCCCACGCGCCAAAGCGGCGGTGGCGCTCTCCGACCGGCTGATTGCCGAACTGAAAGAGAGCGATCTGCTGCTGCTCGGCGCGCCAATGTACAACCTCAACGTCCCGACCCAGCTGAAAAACTGGTTCGATCTGGTGGCCCGCGCCCGGATGACCTTCAACTATACCGCCACCTACCCGGTGGGGCTGGTGGAAGGCGTCAATGCGCTGGTATTCAGTTCACGCGGCGGCATGCACGCCGGGCATCCGACCGATGCCGTAACGCCCTACCTGCGTTCGGTGCTGGGGTTGATGGGGATCGGCGACGTGCAATTTATCTATGCCGAAGGGCTGGATATGAGACCGCACGGCCTCGCGCAGGGGCTGGCGAATGCCCACCAGCGGATCGCAGAATTGGCGGGCTGAAGCAAACGCACGGCAGCATTGATTTGTTATAACATAACAAATATGATAATCGCGTTGACGCCCCCTCGAGCGGCTGTCGACGCTCCTACATGACATAAATGTTTTATCGCACCTTCAACCAGCTATTTCGATAGCTGGTTTTTTTTCCTCGGCTGGCGCTGCGGCTTCAGCATTGTCGGACTGGCCGTCACTCTAAGGTAACAGCGCCGAGCCAAATTTCACTGAAAAATAGTCGGCACGTTCATCACACCGGCATATTCATAATATCCTGGTAGGCCGCCACCAGCTTGTTGCGCACCTGCACGCCCAGCTGCAAAGACACCGACGATTTCTGCAGATCGACCATCACATCGTTCAGGCTGATGCCTGGCGCGCCCAGCTCGAAATCCTGCGCCTGCTTGCGCGCCGTTTGCTGGGTCTCGCTGATCTTGCCGAGCGCCGCAGTCAGTTCGCTGGCGAAGCTGACGCCCTGCGGCGCCGCATTCTGCCCCATCTTGCCGGCCTGAACCGCCATGGTCTGCATCTGCTGCAGCACCCCTTCAATGCCCTGAATCGCCATCTGGTCCTCAATCATCTCGTCTCGCCGGGTGACGTTTTCACCCTGCACTTCTCCAATGATGCACACCCTAGCACAGCGTTTTCGGACCTAAAGCGGTTAATTAACTGCAAAAAACCCGGCTTATCGGGCAATCGGAATTGTCTGATAAGGCGAATAATGGCCTGCCCAGAAATGGGAGCGCCGCTATTTAGAAGATATGTGTATCAGGGAGTCTGTTTTGTCACACAACGCTAACCATACCGTTCATCAGCCTGGCAGGGAGCTGCTCAGCGGCCCGTACGGGATCGTGAGCGCCATTGAAGGACGAGACCTAAAATGAGTGCTTCGATAACCGCCGGCGAAAGCCGCGACAACGGCCTGCAAGCCATCTGGAACCGTCTGCGCGCCAACCCGAAAATTCCGTTGCTGGTCGCCGCTTCCGCCGCGATCGCGATCGTCGTCGCGCTGCTGTTGTGGGTGAAAAGCCCCGACTACCGCGTGCTGTACAGCAATCTGAACGACCGCGACGGCGGCGCCATCGTCACCCAACTGACGCAGATGAACATCCCTTACCGCTTTGCCGAGAATGGCGCGGCGCTGCTGATCCCGGCGGAAAAGGTGCATGAAACCCGTCTGCGTCTGGCGCAGCAAGGGCTGCCGAAAGGCGGCGCCGTCGGCTTCGAACTGCTGGACCAAGAAAAATTCGGCATCAGCCAGTTCAGCGAGCAGATTAACTATCAGCGCGCCCTCGAGGGCGAGCTGTCGCGCACCATCGAATCGCTGGGGCCGGTGCAAAACGCCCGCGTTCACTTGGCGCTGCCTAAACCTTCGCTGTTCGTGCGCGAACAGAAATCCCCTTCCGCCTCGGTAACGCTCACCCTGCAACCCGGCCGTGCGCTGGACGACGGCCAGATCAACGCCATCGTTTATATGGTGTCGAGCAGCGTCGCCGGCCTGCCGCCGGGCAACGTGACCGTGGTCGATCAGGCCGGCCGCCTGCTGACCCAGTCCGACGGCACCGGGCGCGATCTCAACGCTTCGCAGCTGAAATACGCCAACGAAGTGGAAAACGGTTTCCAGCGCCGCATCGAAGCGATCCTCGCTCCGGTGGTCGGCAGCGCCAACGTGCGTGCGCAGGTCACAGCGCAGATCGACTTCGCCACGCGCGAGCAAACCGATGAACAATACCAGCCGAACCAGCAGCCGGACAAAGCCGCTATCCGCTCCCAGCAAACCAGCCTGAGCGAACAGATCGGCGGGCCGCAGGTGGGTGGCGTGCCAGGCGCGCTGTCCAACCAACCGAGCGCGCCGGCCACCGCGCCGATTGAAACCGCCAAGCCCGCGGCAGGCAACAATGCCAACGCCACCGCGCAAAACGCCGCAACCACCCGCAGCGCGGCGGCCAGCGGCGTGCCGCAAAATACCCGACGCGACGCGACCACCAACTACGAGCTCGATCGCACCATCCGCCATACCCAGCACAAAGCCGGCACCGTGCAGCGTCTGTCGGTCGCCGTGGTGGTCAACTACCTGGACACCGGTAAAGACGGCAAACCGCAGCCGATGGGCAAAGAGCAGTTGGCGCAGATCGAAGCGCTAGTGCGTGAAGCGATGGGCTACTCCAGCAGCCGTGGCGATACCCTGAACGTGGTCAATACGCCGTTTACCGACACTCAGGTGACCGGTGGCGAACTGCCGTTCTGGCAAAGCCAGTCGTTTATCGATCGCCTGATCGACGCGGGCCGCTATCTGCTGGTGCTGCTGGTGGCCTGGCTGCTGTGGCGCAAACTGGTGCGGCCGCAGCTGCAACAGCGCCAGGCTGCGCAACAGGCCGCCATCGCCGCCGCCAACGCCCCTGCCGCCAAAGCGGTCGACAGCAACAAACCGAGCAACGAGGAGCTGGCGCAGCGTCGCAAATCGCAGCAGCGCGTCAGCGCAGAAGTCCAGAGCCAGCGGATCCGCGATCTGGCTGACAAAGACCCGCGCGTGGTCGCTCTGGTAATCCGCCAATGGATGAGTAACGAGATATGAGCCTGACCGGAACCGACAAAAGCGCCATCTTGCTGATGACGCTGGGTGAAGATCGCGCGGCGGAGGTGTTCAAACACCTCTCCTCGCGCGAAGTACAGCTGCTGAGCGGCACCATGGCCGGCATGAGCCAGGTTTCACACAAACAGCTCGGCGAAATACTGACCGAGTTTGAAGACGACGCCGAGCAATACGCGGCGCTGAGCGTCAACGCCAGCGACTACCTGCGCTCGGTGCTGGTCAAGGCGCTGGGCGAAGAGCGCGCCGCCAGCCTGCTGGAAGACATTCTCGAATCGCGCGAGACCACCACCGGCATGGAAACGCTCAACTTTATGGAGCCGCAGAGCGCCGCCGATCTGATCCGCGACGAACACCCGCAGATCATCGCCACTATTTTGGTGCACCTCAAACGCGGCCAGGCGGCGGACATCCTGGCCCTGTTCGACGAGCGCCTGCGCAACGACGTGATGCTGCGTATCGCCACCTTCGGCGGCGTGCAGCCGGCGGCGTTGGCAGAGCTGACCGAAGTGCTGAACAACCTGCTCGACGGCCAGAACCTCAAGCGCAGCAAAATGGGCGGGGTGCGCACCGCCGCCGAGATCATCAACCTGATGAAAACCCAGCAGGAAGAAGCGGTCATCGACGCGATGCGCGAATACGACGGCGAGCTGGCGCAGAAGATCATCGACGAGATGTTCCTGTTCGAAAACCTGGTGGAAGTCGACGATCGCAGCATCCAGCGCCTGCTGCAGGAAGTGGAAGGCGAGTCGCTGCTGATCGCGTTGAAAGGCGCCGAACAGCCGCTGCGCGAGAAGTTCCTCAAGAACATGTCGCAACGCGCCGCCGACATCCTGCGCGACGATCTGGCCAACCGTGGGCCGGTGCGCATGTCGCAGGTGGAGAACGAGCAGAAAGCCATCCTGTTGGTGGTAAGACGCCTGGCGGAAACCGGCGAAATGATCATCGGCGGCGGCGAGGACACCTATGTCTGATCGCATTAACACCCTGCCCTGGCAGCCCTGGTCGCTCAACGATTTGGGCGAACAGAAACCGGCGTTCGAACTGCCGCCGCTGCCGGATCTCGAACAAAGCGATCCGTCGCCGGACGCGCAGGCCGAATTGCAGCAGCAGTTGGCGACGCTGCGGCTGCAGGCCGAGCAACAGGGCCAGCAGTTGGGCTATGCCGACGGCCAGCAAAAAGGCTATGAAGCCGGTTTTCAGTCCGGTCTGGAAGAAGGCCGTCAGCAAGGGCTGCTGGAAGCGCAGCAGCAGCAACAGCCGCTGACCGCCCACTGGCAGCAGTTGGTTACCGAATTCCAGCACACGCTGGACGCGCTCGACAGCGTGATCGCTTCGCGGCTGATGCAACTGGCGTTGACCGCCGCCAAACAGGTGCTGGGCCAGCCGCCGGTGTGCGACGGCACCGCCCTGCTCGCGCAGATCCAACAGCTGATTCAACAGGAGCCGATGTTCAACGGCAAGCCGCAGCTGCGGGTCCACCCGGACGACTATCCACGCGTCGAGCAGCAGTTGGGGGTTACCCTCAGCCTGCACGGCTGGCGCCTGTTGGCGGACGGCGAACTGCATCCGGGCGGCTGCAAGGTCAGCGCCGAGGAAGGCGATCTCGACGCCAGCCTGGCGACGCGCTGGCATGAACTGTGCCGCCTGGCGGCACCGGGAGAAGTCTGATGACCGCGCGTCTCGGCCGCTGGCTGAGTTCTCTGGATACGCTGGAAAAACGCATCGCCCGCGCGCCGACGGTGCGCCGCTACGGTCGCCTGACCCGCGCCACCGGGTTGGTGCTGGAGGCTACCGGCCTGCAGCTGCCGCTCGGGGCGACCTGCCTCATCGAACGGCACGACGCCGGTGAGGTGCAGGAAGTGGAAAGCGAAGTGGTCGGCTTCAACGGCCAACGGCTGTTCCTGATGCCGCTGGAAGAAGTCGAAGGCATCGTGCCGGGCGCGCGGGTTTACGCCCGCATCGCGCCGGAAGGCCAAAGCGCCGGCAAACAGCTGCCGCTCGGCCCGGCGCTGCTGGGGCGCGTGCTGGACGGCAGCGCCAAACCGCTCGACGGCCTGCCTTCGCCGGAAACCGGTTACCGCGCGCCGCTGATCACCGCGCCGTTCAACCCCTTGCAGCGCACGCCGATCGAGCAGGTGCTGGACGTGGGGGTGCGCACCATCAACGGTCTGCTGACCGTCGGTCGCGGCCAGCGCATGGGCCTGTTCGCCGGCTCCGGCGTCGGCAAGAGCGTGTTGCTCGGCATGATGGCCCGTTATACCCAGGCGGATGTGATCGTCGTTGGCCTGATCGGCGAGCGCGGCCGCGAGGTCAAAGACTTTATCGAGAACATTCTCGGCGCCGAAGGCCGGGCGCGCTCGGTGGTGATCGCTGCGCCGGCGGACGTGTCGCCGCTGCTGCGCATGCAGGGGGCGGCCTACGCCACCCGCATCGCCGAAGATTTCCGCGATCGCGGGCAGCACGTGTTGCTGATCATGGACTCCCTTACCCGCTACGCCATGGCGCAGCGTGAGATCGCCCTGGCCATCGGCGAACCGCCGGCGACCAAAGGCTATCCGCCTTCAGTCTTCGCCAAGCTGCCTGCGCTGGTGGAACGCGCGGGCAACGGCATCAGCGGCGGCGGCTCCATCACCGCCTTCTACACCGTGTTGACCGAAGGGGACGATCAGCAAGATCCGATCGCCGACTCGGCGCGCGCCATCCTCGACGGCCACGTGGTGCTGTCGCGGCGGCTGGCGGAGGCCGGCCACTACCCGGCGATCGACATCGAAGCGTCAATCAGCCGCGCCATGACATCGCTGATCGACGAAGAGCATTACCGCCGGGTACGCACCTTCAAGCAGATGCTGGCCAGCTATCAGCGCAACCGCGATCTGATCAGCGTCGGCGCCTACGCGGCGGGCAGCGATCCGTTGCTGGACAAAGCGATGACGCTGTACCCGCAGATGGAAGCGTACCTGCAACAGGGCATCTTTGAACGCAGCGGCTACGATGAAGCCTGTCAACAGCTGCAGCAGTTGATTGTTTAACGTCACCAGAGGCGCACAGCGATGAAATCACAATCCCCCCTGATTACCCTGCGCGATCTGGCGCAGGATGCGGTGGAACAGGCCGCGCAACAGCTTGGCCAGGTGCGGCAGGCGCAGCAGGCGGCGGAGCAACAGCTGTCGATGCTGCTCAACTATCAGGACGAATATCGCCAGAAGCTGAATCATACGCTTTGCGACGGCATGGACAGCTCTCGCTGGCAAAACTACCAGCAGTTTATCGGCACGCTGGAACAGGCCATCGACCAGCACCGCCAGCAGCTGCTGCAGTGGGGGCAGAAAGTGGATCATGCGGTGAAGCAATGGCAAGACAAACAACAGCGGCTGAATGCTTTCGAGACTCTGCATACCCGCGCCATAAATGCGGAGCAGCAGCAGGAGAATAAACGGGATCAAAAACTGATGGATGAGTTCGCTCAACGCAGTGCACAAAGGAATATCAACCCATGAATCTGAACGCCCTGCCCGGCCTGGCCTTACCCGGCGATGCCGGCGGTCTGGCCGAACTGACGTCGGCGCTGGATGAGAGCCAGCTGTCATCCGCTTTCGCCCAACTGCTCGGCGCACGTTTCGCGCCCGCCGCCGACGGCAAACAGCCGCCGGTCGCGCTGAGCGCGGACGATGAACGCGCCCCGGCCCTGAGCCGCAATCAGCTCAATCAACTGCTGGCCACCTTCGGCGAGCGCGGCGGCCTGCTGCCGGGTCTGGCAACCCCAGCCGACGCGCTTTCACCTGAAGGCGCCGAGAGCGAAACGCTCGTGGCCGGCGATAAACCGGCGCAGCCGCCGATCGCCGCCGCCAAAGAGCTGGATGCCGCGACGCTGCAGGCGCTGTATGCCATGCTGCCGGCCGCGATCGTCGCCCAGCCTCAGCCAGCCGATGGCCAACGGCCGCTGCCGGTGGAAAACGCTGACGATGCGGCCGCGCTGCAGACCGGCAATGGCCTGCTGAACATTGCGGCGGCCGGTGATAACACCGCCGCGCGTTCATCGGCATCCCCTGCTCCGACAGGAACAGGCACGAAAACGCCTGCAGCCGATGGCGATAATGCCACGGCGGCGCTCCCGCAATCGACCAGCGGCGAGCGCGCAAGTGCCGCACAGCCGCTGCCGGCGGGCGATACCCAGCAGCAGCCGACGCTCAATCACGCCGTCGCCCTGGCCGCCGCCAGCCCAACGCAAACGGCCGCCCCGGCCGGCTCACTAGTGACGGCGCCGCCTACGCCGCAGTTAAACGCGCAGTTGGGTAGCCCGGAATGGCAGCAGGCGTTGAACCAACAGGTGCTGATGTTCCATCGCAACGGCCAGCAAAGCGCCGAGCTGCGTCTGCATCCGCAGGAGCTGGGCGCCTTGCAGATCACGTTGAAACTGGACGATCAGCAGGCGCAACTGCACATCGCCTCCGCTCACGGCCAGGTGCGCGCGGCGGTGGAAGCGGCGATGCCGCAGCTGCGCCACGCGCTGGCGGAGAGCGGCATCAACCTGGGGCAGAGCAGCGTGGGCGGCGAGTCCACGCCACAATGGCAACAGGCGCAGCAGCAGGCCTCCAACAGCCAGGGGCGTTCCAGCTATGCTGAACACCCTGGCGATGAGGCTGCGGCCGCCGATGGCGTCAGCGCGCCGATGGCGCTGCAGCGCATGGCCAGCGCGGTCAACGGCGTCGATATTTTCGCCTGAGCCGCCGCAAACGCCCAAGCTGGCACCCATTTGCGCGTCTATTCAGGCTATTGCACGCCGCGATAGACGCGATAATACCTTTACATGTCATGCGTGCGGCTTTGCCGCGCGCCATGCCCGCCGCCTCGCCGGCCGCGGGTGGAACAACAGGAATTAGATTTGGCTATGTCTCAGAACACCCTTCCGGCAGCACCGAAACGCTCCCTTCTGGTCATCCTGCTGGTGTTGATCAGCGTCGTCGCCTGTGGCGCCGCGGGCTACAGCTGGTGGCTGCTGCAACAGCATAAAAACGGCGCCGAACCGGCCGCCGCCAAACAGCAACCGCCGGCCGCGCCGGTGTTCATGCCGCTCGACACCTTTACCGTCAACCTGGTGACGCCGGACAACAACCCGGATCGCGTGCTGTACATCGGCCTCACGCTGCGTCTGCCGGACGAAAGTACCCGCCGTCAGCTGAACGATTTTCTGCCGGAAGTGCGCAGCCGCTTGCTGATGCTGCTCTCCCGCCAGGAAGCGAGCCAGTTGGCCAATGAACAAGGGAAGCAACAGCTGGTGGCGCAGATTAAGGACGTGCTCAGCCCGCCGCTGGTTAAGGGACAACCGAAGCAGGTGGTCAGCGACGTGCTGTTCACCGCCTTCATACTGCGGTAATCACTATGGGCGATAGCATTCTTTCACAGGCAGAGATCGACGCCTTGCTCAACGGCGACAGCGCGGGTGATGAACCCGAGGCGGTGGTCGGCAAAGAGAGCGAGGTCAAGCCTTACGATCCGAACACCCAGCGCCGCGTGGTGCGCGAGCGTCTGCACGCGCTGGAAATCATCAACGAACGTTTTGCCCGGCAGTTCCGCATGGGGTTGTTCAACCTGCTGCGCCGCAGCCCGGACATTACCGTCGGCCCGATCAAAATCCAGCCGTATCACGAGTTCGCCCGCAACCTGCCGGTGCCGACCAACCTGAACCTGGTGCATCTGAATCCGCTGCGCGGCACTGCCCTGTTCGTGTTCGCGCCGAGTCTGGTGTTCATCGCCGTCGACAACCTGTTCGGCGGCGACGGCCGCTTCCCGACTAAGGTCGAAGGCCGCGAATTCACTCCGACCGAACAGCGGGTGATCAAACGCATGCTGCGCCTGGCGCTGGACGCCTATGGCGACGCCTGGAGCGCCATCTACAAAATCGACGTGGAATACGTGCGCGCCGAAATGCAGGTGAAGTTCACCAACATCACCACCTCGCCGAACGACATCGTGGTCACCACGCCGTTCCAGGTGGAGATCGGCGCGCTGACCGGCGAGTTCAACATCTGCATTCCGTTCGCGATGATCGAACCGCTGCGCGAGCTGTTGACCAACCCGCCGCTGGAAAACTCGCGGCAGGAAGACAGCCACTGGCGCGAAACCCTGGTGAAGCAGGTGCAGCATTCCGAACTGGAACTGATCGCCAACTTCGTCGATATCCCGATGCGGCTGTCGAAAGTTCTGAAGCTGCAACCGGGCGATGTATTACCGATAGACAAGCCGGAACGCCTGATCGCCCATGTGGACGGCGTACCGGTTCTGACCAGCCAATACGGCACGTTGAACGGGCAATACGCCCTGCGTGTTGAACATTTGATTAACCCTATTTTGAATGCTCTGAGTGAGGAACAGCCCAATGAGTGATCCTAAGCAACCGTCTGGCGAAGGAAAGGAATCCGTAGACGATCTGTGGGCTGATGCGTTTAACGAGCAGCAGTCTTCAGAGAAATCCGGCGCGAGCACCGAAGGGGTGTTCAAGTCGCTGGAAGCTCAGGATGCGCTCGGCAGCCTGCAGGATATCGACCTGATCCTGGATATTCCGGTCAAGCTGACCGTGGAACTGGGGCGCACCAAGATGACCATCAAAGAGCTGCTGCGCCTGTCGCAAGGCTCGGTGGTGGCGCTGGACGGCCTGGCCGGCGAACCGCTGGATATCCTGATCAACGGTTACCTGATCGCGCAAGGTGAAGTGGTGGTGGTGGCCGACAAGTTCGGCGTGCGCATCACCGACATCATCACCCCCTCCGAACGCATGCGTCGACTGAGCCGCTGATGACCGCCGCGGCGCCCGTTACCGTCCAAAGCACCCAACCCCCCGCCGCGCCGGCCTTGCCGGCCGGTTCGGTGTTGATGCAGGTCAGCAGCGCGCTCGGCGGCATTCTGCTGCTGATCCTGCTGGCCGGTTGGCTGTTCCGTCGGCTGGGTTTCGCCCCGCAGGCGCGCAACAACAAACTGCTCAACCTGCGCGCCAGTTGCCAGGTCGGGCAGCGCGAACGCGTGGTGGTGGTGGAAGTCGACGACACCTTGCTGGTATTGGGCGTCACCGCCCAGCAGATCACCCCGCTGCACACCCTGCCCGCCCCGCCGAAAGACGAGGGCGCGGCCGACGCGGCGACACCGGCGGACTTCCGTCAACTGATGCAAAAAGTTATGAAACGCCCGGAAAAATCGGCATGACCTCGACTCTTCATACCCTCGTCCGCCGCCCGGCGGTTTGGCTCCCCGCCGCCCTGCTGCTGATCAGCCCGGCGGCTTTTGCACAACTGCCGGGGCTGATCAGCCAACCGCTGGCCAATGGCGGCCAAAGCTGGTCGCTGCCGGTGCAGACGCTGGTGCTGTTGACTTCACTGACCTTCCTGCCGGCCATGCTGCTGATGATGACCAGCTTCACCCGCATCATCATCGTGCTCGGCCTGCTGCGCAACGCGCTGGGCACGCCTTCGGCGCCGCCGAACCAGGTGATGCTGGGGCTGGCGCTGTTCCTGACCTTCTTCATCATGTCGCCGGTGTTCGACAAGGTTTATCAGGACGCCTATCTGCCGTTCAGCCAGGACAAGATCGGGCTGGAGGTCGCACTGGATAAAGGCGCGCAGCCGCTGCGCGAATTCATGCTGCGGCAAACGCGCGAAACCGACCTGGCGCTGTACGCCAGACTGGCCAATCAGCCGCCGCTGGCCGGCCCGGAAGCGGTGCCGATGCGCATCCTGCTGCCCGCCTACGTCACCAGTGAACTGAAAACCGCCTTCCAGATCGGCTTTACGGTGTTTATTCCGTTCTTGATCATCGACCTGGTGGTCGCCAGCGTGCTGATGGCGCTGGGGATGATGATGGTGCCGCCGGCCACTATCTCGCTGCCGTTCAAGCTGATGCTGTTCGTGCTGGTCGATGGCTGGCAGCTGCTGCTCGGCTCGCTGGCGCAGAGCTTCTATTCGTAACCCCTGACCGGAGAAAGCGAGATGACACCTGAATCGGTTATGGCGCTCGGCACCGAGGCGATGAAAGTCGCGCTGGCGCTGGCCGCCCCGCTGCTGCTGGCGGCGCTGATCAGCGGCCTGGTCGTCAGCCTGCTGCAGGCCGCCACCCAGATCAACGAAATGACGCTGTCGTTCATCCCTAAAATTCTGGCGGTGGTGGCCACCATCATCATCGCCGGCCCCTGGATGTTGAACCTGCTGCTGGACTACATGCGCACCCTGTTCAGCAACCTGCCAACCCTGATCGGCTGACCGTGCTCGCCTTCGACAGCGCCCAACTCACCGTTTGGCTCAGCCACTATTTTTGGCCGCTGCTGCGCATTCTGGCGCTGATCGGCACCGCGCCGATATTCAGCGAAAAGCAGATCAGCAAAAAGGTCAAAATCGGCCTTGGCGGGCTGATCGTCATCCTGATCGCGCCGACGCTGCCCGCCAGCAATATCCCGATCTTCTCCGCCGCCGGCCTGTGGCTGGCGATCCAACAGATTCTGATCGGCGTGGCGCTGGGATTGACCATGCAGTTCGCCTTCGCGGCGGTGCGCCTGGCGGGCGAAGTGATCGGCATGCAGATGGGCCTGTCGTTCGCCACCTTCTTCGATCCCAGCGGCGGCCCGAACATGCCGGTGCTGGCGCGCCTGCTCAAC
Source organism: Serratia sp. BNK-33-b (assembly GCF_048684565.1). Taxonomy (NCBI): domain Bacteria; kingdom Pseudomonadati; phylum Pseudomonadota; class Gammaproteobacteria; order Enterobacterales; family Yersiniaceae; genus Serratia; species Serratia sp. BNK-33-b. The sequence continues at coordinate 1,838,775 of NZ_JBLQTZ010000001.1, read as the reverse complement.
CTGCTGGCGATGCTGCTGTTCCTCAGCTTTGACGGCCATCTGTGGCTGATTTCGCTGCTGGCGGACAGCTTCCACACCCTGCCTGTCCAAACGCAGCCGCTGAACGGCAACGGCTTCCTGGTGCTGACTCAGGTCGGCTCGCTGATCTTCATCAACGGCATGATGCTGGCGCTGCCGCTGATCTGCCTGCTGCTGACGCTCAACATGGCGCTCGGCCTGCTCAACCGCATGACGCCGCAGCTGTCGGTCTTCGTGATCGGCTTCCCGGTCACCATGACCTTCGGCATCATGACGCTGGGCATGATGATGCCGATGCTGGCGCCGTTCTGCGAACACCTGTTCGGCGAAGTGTTCGATCGATTGGCGGCGGTGATCGGCGGCATGACCTTCTGAATCCGGCGGCCCCTTCCTTCCCCCTCTTCCGCCTAAGACAAAATGGCAATAAAAACGCTTTCTTGGGACAAAAGCCTGAGAAACGGCTTTTATCCGGATTAAGGTTCAAATGTCTCCGGCGGCTTGAATAAATAAAACCCCGACCTAGAATAGACCCGGCAACAGAAATATCGCTTGTACCACGCTAGCCATCAGCGGCGATAAAAACGTTGACTCCCAAGTGAAAATAAAAAATAACGCAGTCACGCAGGGTTAAATGCGCGACAGATAACTTACACCCTGAATAAATGCGTCCGGCGCCCGCCGGCTGCAGGGCGCAGCATCGACCTTTGCTAACCACAGGAGCGAATTCATGATTAAAGCGAAAAGCAACCGAAAAGCACGCCGGTTATTCGGTTTGACCCACTGGAAAAGCAACAAGTTTAGAGTTTCGTTTACCGAGACGGCCGACGGCGGAAAATGGAAAGTGGAGAAGAAAAAGAAATAGCAGCGCTATTTATCGTCAGGGAAATAATATCTATCGCGATTTTTCCGCCACTGATTTCAATAATGCCGTTACGCATTAAACAGGGGTGACAATCTTATTATTACTTTCCTGATGAAAAAAAGGCGCGTCACTCAGTCAGTAGTGGGAGAACGAGTAACGCGCCAAACGAGTGCGCCCGGTTTCAAGAAGCCTCCCTCCCCGCGGGGCGGAGAAGGCGTTTTCTAAGCGCACTAAAGGGAAACCCGTCGCGGTCAGGCAACGGGGTATTGCTCTTAACGATTCATCTGGAACAGCGACATGCCCTGCATATCGCTGAAGGTTTTATACGACGCCTGCAGCGCCGCCTGCTGCATGAAATAAGACGAGATAGACTCGGCCAGGTCGGCATCCGTCAACGCGCTCATCTGGATCTGGTTGGTCATGTCACGCTCTTTACCGATGCTGTCCAGCTGATCCATCTCCTGCAGCTGGCTGCCCAGCTCGGCGCGCACGCTCAGCACGTTGTTGTAAGAGTTGTCCAGGCCGCGGTTGGCTTTCGCCAGCGCATCGTTCACCTGCTGCTTGGTGGCCTCGTCGGCGCCCTGCAGCGGGGTTTTCAGCGCGTTCAGCGCGATATCGATGCTCTCGAATACGTTGCTGACCGGCGCGCTGCCGTCCGGCTCGGGCTTAGGGTTGCTGGTCAACGACATGAACACCGCGTTGCCGGTATGGCCGATGGTCATGGTGCGGTTGGCGTCCACTTTCTGCTGAACCGTCTTGTCGCCGCCCTGATAGCTGACGGTGCCGCCGTTATCGACGAACGGCGCCTTGTCGTTCACATACCCGCCGAACATATAGCGGCCGTTGCCGTCGGTGCTGTTGGCCTGATTCAGCAGCTGATCTTTCAGCCCCTGCAGCTGGGTGGCCAGCGACTGGCGATCGTTATCGCTTTCGGTGCCGCCGGCGTTGACGATCAGCGCCTTCATGTCCGCGATGGTGGAGGTCGCGCCGGCCAATACCGTTTCTTCCATCGACACGTTCTGACGAGCGAAGGTGCGCGCCAGCGTGTACTGGCTGTTTTCCGCCTGCGATTGCGACAACATCACCGCGCGCGACGCCGCCAGCGGATCGTCGGACGGGTTGATCACCCGCTTGCCCGAAGAAAGCTGCTCGGCCGCCTTCATGAACAGCGACTGGTTGCCCGTGATGCCGTTCATGTTCTGTTGGTACATCATGCTGGTGCTCATGCGCATGCTGTGGGTTCCTTACTCTGAGCGACCGGCGCCGTTATCGGCGCCGATTAACAATGAAATCAACGAATATTCAGCAGCGCGTCGAACAGCGAGCTGGCGGTCTGAATCACCTGCGCGTTGGCCATGTAGTACTGCTGGAAACGCAGCAGCTCGCCATACTCTTCGTCAAGGTTGACGCCGGACATCGACTGCTGTTGCGCGCCCAGTTGCGTGACGATCTTGGCCTGCGACGTGGCGATGGCCTTGGCGGCAGCGGTCTGGTTGCCGACGCCGCTGACGATGCCGGCGTAAGCGCCGCTCAGGGTCGCCTTGCCGTCCACCAGGTTTTTGGTCTGCAGATCCAGCAGCTTCTTGGCGTTTTCGTTATCGCCGCGCCCGCTGTCGTCTTTACCGGCGGCGGCGATCTTGGACGAATCGGTGATGGCCACTTTCAGGTTGCCCGCCACGTCGCTGACCGGCTTCACGGTGAAGCTGTCTTTGGCTTGCGCATTGCCGTCGATGCTCACTTCCAACCCGTCGAAGTTCAGCGTCGGTTTGCCGTCAGCGCTGGTGCCCGGCGTCGCGTTGACTTTCACGTTGTCCGGCAGGCGGCTGACCTGCCAGTTGCTGCCGTCGAACTCGACGCGATAATCGTTGGCTTTCACCTTGCCGGTATCGGTGTAAGCGACCGACAGCGACGCGTCGCCGGTGTTGCGGGTGTTATCCACCACCCGGCCGCCGCTGAAGCTGAAGAAGTCGCCGCCCGCATCGCCGTTCAGATCGAAGCCGGCGCGATGCTGTTGGTTAAAGCTGTCCGCCATCGCCAGCGCCAACTGGCCCAGTTGATTGCGCACGCCGTCCAGCGTTTCGCTGCGGAATTTCAGCACGCCGCTCAGCGTGCCGCTGGTGATCTGGCCTTCCGGCACTTCGCTGGCGCCGTTGCCGCGGTTATAGCCGATGGTCAGACGGGAAGGATCGCTGCTGGAAGGCACGGCTTCCACCTGATAGGTGTTGCTGCCCTGCACCAACGTCAAGCCGTTGGCGAAGGAGACGGTATAAGCGTCGCCGTCCTGCTGCGTGACCTGTACGCCCACCAGCTGGTTCAATTCTGTGACCAGCTGATCGCGCTGATCCAGCAACGCATTCGGCTCGCCGGCGGCGCTGCCGCGCAAACGGGTGATCTCGTCGTTCAGCTTGGCGATCTGTTGGCCGTAGCTGTTGATCTGCTGCGCCGTATCGCTGATCTGTTGATTAACGCCGTTATCCATATCGCGCAGGAATTTATCGGTGTTGTTGAACTGGTTCACCAGGCCGTTAGCCTTGCCCAGCACCGTCTGGCGCGCGGCGTCGTCACCGGCGTTGCTCACCAGGTTCTGCAGGTTGGTGAAGAAGTCCTGCATGTTGGTCGACAGCGGGTTGGTCTTGCTCGCCAACAGGTTGTCGATCTGTGAAATCTTCTCGTAATAGGCGTTTTGCGCCCCGAACGCGCTTTGTGCGCCGCGCAGCTGGTTGGTGATGAACTGGTTGTATTCGCGGTTGACGCTGGTGACGGTCACGCCGTTGCCGATAAAGCCGCTCATGGTGGCCATGCCGCCATTCTGCGCCAGGATCGCGGTCTGGCGGTTGTAGCCCGCCACGTTGTAGTTGGAGATGTTGTTGCTGACGGTACTGAGCGCCACCTGAGCCGCATTCAGCCCGCTCATCGCGGTATTGATTAAGCTATTGGACATCGGAATTCCTTATGCTGCGGCGCCGGTGGCCCACAGGGTTCTTAATTGAGCTGCTGAGCCTGTTCGCTCAGCCTGTTTCGGTTATCGGCAAAAATGAGAAGAACTTGAGGAAAAAAAGCGGCAATGCGGTCAGCATCCAGCGAGCCTCCATTACCGCCTATCCCCTAAATAATTGGCGCCGCAGCAAGACGACAAGCAAGGGAGCCCCCGGGAGCTTGATTAAGCCAAGTGACCGGGGCGAGCTTGTGCAATCAACGCCGCTGCAGCGTCAAGAATGACGGGGGATTTAGAACAAATCGTTCAGATCGTGGGTATAGGCTTTCACCGCCTGCTCCCCCGCGTTCTTCATCTGCTGAATCACGCTGACCAGTTTGCTGGCGTACTGCGGGTCGGTGGCGTACCCGGCGCGTTGCAGCGCATGCGCCGCCTGCTCCGGGCTGCGCGCAGCGGCCACATCGGCGTAGCGCGGGTTGTTGGTCAACAGCTTGACGTAATCGGCGATCGCTTCCACATAGGAACCGTAGACGCGGAACTTCGCCTTCACCTTCTTCGCCGCACCCTGTTCGAACTCGGTGGTGGTGATCTCCGTCACCGGTCCGCTCCAGCTGCCGCCGGCCTTGATGCCGAACAGGTTGTAGCTCGGCGTGCCGTCTGATGTCGGGATCTCGCGCTGCCCCCAACCGGACTCCAGCGCCGCCTGCGCGACGATCAGCTGATGCGGAATGCCGCTCTGCTGGCTGGCGACCTTCGCCGGTATCGACAGGCGAGCGACGAAGTTGCCGTTGTTGAGCGACAGCGGCGCGGCGGCCGGCGGGGCCTTCGGCATCGCCCGGCGCACCATTTGCTCCAGCGCCTGGTTCGGCAGCGTTTGCAGCACCTCGTTGTCCAGCGCCATCGGCGACAGGCCCGCCGTTTCGCTCGGCACCGCGTTGGCGTTGCTCATCTGCTTGACCATCATGTCGGCCAGCCCCAGCCCTTTTTGCGACATCTGCTGGGCGATTTGCTGGTCGTACATCGAGGTATACAGCCGCGTTTGGTCGCTGCTCAACACCCCGTCCTGCGGCAAGGCGGAACGCATGCTTTTCAGCATCATCTGCACGAACATGCCTTCTACCTGCTGCGCCACCTGCTTGAGGTTGCCCTGCGGGTCGGCCGCCGCGTCGCGCTTCAGGCCGTTCAGCGCCTGGGCGTCATAGGCCGCGCCCGACATCGCCATCAGATCGCCGGCCATCAGATGATTTCCAGCTTGGCGCGCAGGCAGCCGGCGCTCTGCATCGCCTGCAAGATCGACATCAGATCGATCGGCGTGGCGCCCAGCGCGTTCAGCGCCCGGATCACGTTGTTCAGGTTGGCGCTGGCGTTCACTTTCTGCAGCGATCCGCCCTGCTGTTGCACCGAGATCTGGGTGTTAGGCGTCACCACCGTCTGGCCGCCGCCGAACGGCGTCGTCGGTTGGCTGACGGTGTTCTGCCGATCGACCACCACCGACAGATTGCCCTGGGCGACGGCGCAAGAATCGAGGATCACATCGCGGTTCATCACCACCGACCCGGTGCGCGAGTTGATGATCACTTTGGCGTCCATCGCCCCGACGTTGACGGTGATGTTTTGAATCTCCGCCAGGAAGCGCACCTGAGAGCTGTTGCCCTGCGGCACCAGCACCTGGATCGTGCGGGCGTCGAGCGGCGTCGCGGTGCCGCCGCCGCGTTGGCGGTTGATGGCGTCGCTGATCTGCTGCGCCAGCGTGAAATCCTCGTCGTTCAGCTGAAGGTTGAGAACGCCGCCGCTGCCGAAGGTGGTCGGCAGCTCGCGCTCGATGGTGGCGCCGTTGCTGATGCGCCCGCCCGCCAGCTGGTTGACCTGCACGCTGCTGCCGCCGGCCGCCGCGCCCGCGCCGCCGACCAGCACGTTGCCCTGCGCCAGGGCATAGACCTGATTATCCACGCCTTTGAGCGGCGTCATCAGCAAAGTGCCGCCGCGCAGGCTCTTGGCGTTGCCCATCGAAGAAACCACCACGTCGATATTCTGCCCGGCGCGTGAGAACGGCGGCAGTTTGGCGGTCACCATCACCGCCGCCACGTTTTTCAGCTGCATGTTGGTGCCCGGCGGCACGGTGATGCCCAGCTGCGACAGCATGTTGCTCAAGCTTTGGGTGGTGAACGGCGTCTGCATGGTCTGGTCGCCGGAGCCGTCCAGCCCCACCACCAGGCCGTAGCCGATCAGGGCGTTGTCTCGCACGCCCTGCACCGTCACCAGATCGCGGATGCGCTCCGCCGCCGCCGGCAAGCACACCAGCCCGACGCACAGCGCGATAAACCATTTTTTCAGCATCAGTCAATCCTTAGAACGGTGAAACATTTAAGAAGAAGCGCTGCAGCCAGCCCATGGTCTGCGCTTCGTTGATATAGCCATTGCCGACGTATTCGATACGCGCGTCCGCCACCTGCGTCGAGGTCACCGAGTTGTTGCCGCTGATGGTGCGCGGGTTGACGACGCCGGAGAAGCGGATGAATTCGGTGCCCTGGTTGATGGCGATCTGCTTTTCCCCCACCACGTGCAGGTTGCCGTTGGCCAGCACCTGGTTGACCGTCACCGTGATGGTGCCGTTGAAGGTGTTGTTGGCGTTGGCGCCGCCCTTGCCGCCGAAGGTGCTGTCGCCGGAAATGTCCATATCGGCGCGCGCATTGCCCAACAGGCCGTCGAGGTAACGCGGCGAGGTGGCGACGCCGAACTTGCTGGCGCCGTTGCGGCTGGCATTGGCGGAGGAGCTTTTGCTGGCGCTGACGTTTTCCTGCAGCACGATGGTCAGGGTGTCGCCGACGTTGCGCGGCCGGCGGTCTTCGAACAGCGGCTGATAGCCGTAGTTCATCGGCTGCACCGTCTGGAAGATCGAGCCGTTCGGCATCGGCGCGCTGGCCGGCGCGGGTTGCGCCGTGGTCGCGCCGTCCACCAGCGGTTTGTGCGGAATATAAGCGCAGCCGCTCAGCGTCAGCATCACCATTCCCGCCAGCCAGCGTTGTCCCTGCCGCGGCAGGATTGCCATCGAATATGTGGTTACCACGGGTATCGCCTTTGTTTCACGAAAGAGAATGACGGGCGCGGCATGCCGGGCCCGTCAAGGACAGATTACAGTTGCGTCAGCTTTTGCAGCATCTGATCGGAGGTCGATACCGCTTTGCTGTTGATCTCATAAGCGCGCTGAGTCTGGATCATGTTGACCAGCTCTTCCGCCACGTTGACGTTGGAGGTTTCCACGTAGCCCTGATACAGCAGACCGGCGCCGTTCAGCCCCGGCGTGCTCTCGTTCGGCGCGCCCGAGCTTTCGGTTTCCTGATACAGATTCTCGCCCACGCTCTCCAGACCGCTGTCGTTGACAAAGGTCGTCAGCGTCAGTTGGCCCACCTGCTGGGCGGCGGTTTGCCCCTGCTGGGTGACGCTGACGATGCCATCGCGGCCGACGGTGATGGACAGCGCGTTCGCCGGAATGGTGATCGCCGGCTGCACCTGGAAACCGCTGGAGGTGACCAACTGGCCGTTCTGATCGATCTGGAACGACCCGTCGCGGGTGTAGGCCTGGGTGCCGTCCGGCAGCATCACCTGGAAGAAACCCTGCCCCTTGATGGCAACGTCTTTGCTGTTGTTGGTCTGCGACAGGTTGCCCTGGCTGTGCAGCCGCTCGGTCGCCACCGGACGCACGCCGGTGCCGATCTGCAGACCGGAAGGCAGCGTAGTCTGCTCGGAGGACTGCGCGCCCGGCTGACGCATGGTCTGGTACAGCAGATCTTCAAATACCGCACGCTGGCGCTTGAAGCCGTTGGTGCTGACGTTCGCCAGGTTGTTGGCGATCACGTCCATGTTGGTCTGCTGCGCGTCCAGACCGGTTTTGGCAATCCATAAGGATGGAATCATCGGTTATTTCCTTGCTGCTTAGCTCACTGAGAGCAGTGAGTTGGCACGCTGTTCGTTTTCATCCACGCTGTGGATGACCTTCATTTGCATTTCAAAACGGCGGGCGTTGGCGATCATGTCGACCATGGTCTCCATCGGCTTGACGTTGCTGCCTTCCAGCACCCCGGGCATCACCCGCACCTGCGGATCGTTTTGCAACTGATTGCCGCGCAGCTGTTGGGTTTCCGGCGTCAGGCGGAACAGCCCGTCGTCACCGCGCATCACTTCGCGCGCGTCGGCTTTCACCAGCTTCAGGCGGCCAATCTGCGCGATGGTGTTCGGCGGATCGCCGGCGTTCAGCGCCGAAATGGTGCCGTCGGCCGCGATGGTGATCTCCGCAGACGGCGGCACCTCGATCGGGCCGCCGTCGCCCATCAGCGGCATCCCCTGCACCGTCAACTGCCCGGTGGAGGAGATCTGAATGTTGCCGTTGCGGGTGTAAGCTTCACCGCCGCCCGGCAGACTCACCGCCAGGAAACCGTCCTGCTGCAGCGCCACGTCCAGCGGACGCGCCGTGTAGTTCAGCGCGCCCTGGCTCATGTCGGCGCCCGGCGTCGAGGCAGTCACCAAGGTGCGGGTCGCCATACTCGGCCCGTCGACCGGCACCGCGCGCAACGCGGCAAGCTGGGCGCGAAAGCCCGGCGTCGACGCGTTGGCCAGGTTGTTGGCGGTAATGGATTGCTGTTCCAGCGTTTGGCGCGCCGCGCCCATCGCGGTATAAATCGCGTGATCCATAACTCGGCCCTATCAGCGCAGGCTAACCAGCGTCTGCAGGATGGAGTCCTGCGTCTTGATGGTCTGGGCGTTGGACTGGTAGTTACGCTGCGCGACGATCATGTTCACCAGCTCCTGGCTCAGATCGACGTTGGAAGATTCCAGCGCGCCGCTGGTCAGCTTACCGAAGCCGCCACCGCCCGACAGACCGACGCGCGGCTGGCCGGACGCGCCGGTTTCCTGCCACACGTTATCACCCTGCGACGCCAGCCCTTCCGGGTTGGAGAAGTTGGCCATGACGATCTGGCCCAGCACCTGGGTCTGTTGGTTGGAGTAGATGCCCACCACCGTGCCGTCGTTGTTGATCTGGAAGTTGGTGTATTCGCCGGCGGCATAGCCGTCCTGCGCCACTTTGCTCACCGAGTCGCTGCCCACGTTCTGCTGCATGCTGCCGGCGAAGCTCAGGGTGAAGTTTTGCGCCGGCGCGCCGTCTTTGGCGGCCATCGGGATCACCATGCTGAACTCGCCCGGCGCGCCGTTGGTGCTGGTGGTTTTCACCAGGTTGCCGCTGGTGCTGAACTCCATGGTGCCGGCATCCACCGGAGCTGCGCTGCCGTCCTGGGTGTACACCTGCCACTTGTTGTCTTCTGTCTTGACGAAGTAGGCGTTGATATTGTGCGCGTTGCCCAGCGAGTCGTAAGCGGTGATGGTGTTGACGTAGTTGTAGCTGTCCTGCTTGGCCGGATCGAACTTATGATCATCCGGCACCTTATGGGTGGACTTCAGGTTGGCCACCATCTCGCCGGAGGTGGACGCCTTGGCGTTCATCATGCCTTCGGGAATGCTCAGCGGCACCGGGTTGGCGCCCTGCTGGATGGTCGGCGGGGAACCGGCCGCCGGGTAGCCGGTCAGCTGCAGGCCCTGCATGTTGGTCAGGTTGCGGTTCTCGTCCAGCTTGAACTGGCCATTGCGGGTATAGAAGATGCCGCCATCTTTATCCTGCATGCGGAAAAAGCCGTTGCCGTTGATGGCCACATCCAGCGCGCGGCTGGTGCCGGTGGTGGTGCCGCCCTTGAAGTTCTGGGTGATGCCGGACACTTTGACGCCCAGCCCGACCTGCGAACCGGCGAACATGTCGGCGAAGGAGACGCTGCCGGATTTGAAGCCCGCAGTCGCGGAGTTGGCGATGTTGTTACCGATCACGTCCAGGTTGGTTGCTGCCGCGTTCAAGCCGCTGACTGCCTGAGAAAAGGCCATGTTATTCTCCGAATAGTGGTCAGGCTATCGTCCGATTGAGCCTGATGCTTGGGGTTATAAGATCTGTCGCACGTCTTCCAGGGTGGCGTTGCCCGCCAGGCCGAGATCCAGCTTGGCGCCGTTGCCGTCGCGGATCACGCCGTTCACCAGCCCGAAGTGCAGGCTGCGCGCCACCAGTTGCTCGCCGTTGCCTTTGGCGTTAATCGCCACTTTGTAGGCGCCGTCGGGCGCGGTGGAGCCGTCATCCAGCGAGCCGTCCCAGGTGAAGGCGTGCACGCCGGCGGTCAGGCCGCCGATTTCAATGGTGCGCACCACCTGCCCGCTGGCGTTGGTGATGGTGGCGGTCACCTGATCGGCGGCGCGCTCCAGTTCCACGCCGAACGGCGTGGTGCTGACCTTGCCATCCTTGCTGCCGACCAGAATGTTGTTGCCTGGCACCATCACGCCATGACCGATCAGCGCGGTGGCTTGCAGCGACTGGTTGCTGTTGATCTGGCCGGAGATCGACCCCAGCGTGGTGTTAAGCTTTTCGATACCCTGAACGGTGTTGATCTGCGCCAGCTGCGACGTCAGCTCGTTGTTCTGCATCGGATTGGTCGGATCCTGGTTTTTCAACTGCGCCACCAGCAGCGTCAGGAAGCTGTTGTGCAGATCCTGGCTGTTGGTATTTTTGCTGTTGTTACCGATGACGGTGTTATCCAACGACTCGTTGGTGGTTGCGGCAATAGCCATGGGAAGCTCCGGTTACTGACCCAGCGTCAGGGTCTTCATCATCATCGACTTGGTGGTGTTGAGCACCTCGACGTTGGCCTGGTAGCTGCGGGAAGCAGAGATGGTGTTGACCATTTCCCCCACCACGTCGACGTTCGGCATGCGCACATACCCCTTGGCGTCCGCCAGCGGGTTGCCCGGCTGATACACCAGGCGCTCGGGCGCCGGATCGTCCACCACCTGGGCGACGCGCACGCCGCCGGTCGGTTGCCCCGGCGCCGCCGCGACCTGGAACACCACCTGCTTGGCGCGGTAAGGCTCGCCGTCCGGGCCGGTCACGCTGTCGGCGTTGGCCATGTTGCTGGCGCTGACGTTCATGCGCTGGGATTGCGCCGATAACGCCGAGCCGGAGATATCAAAAATATTCAGTAAAGACATGCGCCTTATCCTTGTTGCAGCACGGACATCATCCCTTTGATCTGCCCATTGAGCAGCGTCAGGTCGGTCTGATATTTCAGGCTGTTATCGGCAAAGTTGGTGCGTTCGCGATCCATGTCCACCGTGTTGCCGTCCATCGACGGCTGGTCCGGCACTCGGAACAGCAGATCGAGCTGTGGCGGCTGCAGGGTCTGCGCCGGGATGTGGCGCGCCGCCGTCAGGTTGAGCGCCATGCCGTTGCCGCTGACGCGCCCCTGCTCCAGCACCTTGTTCAATTGGCTGGCGAAATCGATATCCCGCGCCTGATAACCCGGCGTGTCTGCGTTGGCGATGTTGGCGGCCAGAATTTCCTGCCGCTGGGCGCGCAAGTTCAGCGCCTCTTGGCCAAAGCGCAGAGCCGCGTCCAGTTTGTCGAGCATGCTCCCTCCGCGAGGTTAGAATTTGGAGTCGACAGCATAAACGCCCCCTGCGCCACCCTATCGCGGGAATAAACGCAAAATGGGGCGCTATTTATCTGCTTAGCCTGCGCGCGCTGCGGGTACACTTACGCGTATCCCGATGAAGCTTGAGAAGATGACGATGAAAGGTAAAATGCTGCTGCTTATCGGCCTGCTGTGCAGTCTGAACGCGCGCGCCGACGATCTGGCGACGCAAATCGAAAGCTTCATCCAGGGCAAGTTCAGCGGTGAACCGGTACAGGTAAAAGTGCGGGTGCGCACGCCGCCGAACCAATGGCCCGCTTGCGAACTGCCGCAGCTGTCGCTGCCACCCAACGCGCGGATCGGCGGCAACGTCAGCATTTCGGCGCGCTGTGGGCAGGAGCGGCGTTTTATCCAGACGCAGGTGCAGGTGTTCGGCCGCTATCTCGTTTCGGCGCGCGGCATCAGCGCCGGCAGCCGGTTGACGGCGGCGGATCTGGCGTTGAAAGCAGGCCGGCTCGATACCCTGCCGCCGCGCGCGCTGACCGAAGCGGGCAAAGCGGTGGGCGCCGTCAGCCTGCGCAACATCAGCCCCGGTCAGCCGCTGACCCTCGCCATGCTGCGCCGCGCCTGGATTATCAAGGCAGGGCAACCGGTGCAGGTCAACGCACAGGGCGAAGGATTCAGCATCAGCGGTGCGGGCAAGGCGATGAACAACGCCGCCGCCGAAGACAGCGTGCGGGTGCGCATGGCCTCCGGGCAGATCGTCAGCGGCGTGGTCGGGGACGACGGCGCGATCCGCATTACGTTATAAAAAAGTAAAGGTTCCGCAAACCTTGCCGATAAGACAAATCAAGCAGCATTTTATTGGCCACCAGGGCCGCAAAACTTTCATTGCAGCGTCGTCGCCCGCGAGCGGTCACGGCGTAAACGGAGATGGACCATGAGTATCGATCGCACCCAGCGGTTACAGCCGGTTTCCACTGTGCAACCGCGAGAAACCCCGGCCGACAACCCGCTCCAATCGCGCAAGGCCGCCGTGGCGGAAACCGCCGTCAGCGGCACGCAGGTCAAACTGAGCGAGGCGCAGGCGCGCCTGATGCAGCCGGGCACCCAGGATATCGATATGGGTCGGGTCGAGGCCATCAAGCAGGCGATCCGCAACGGCGAACTGAAGATGGACGCCGGCAAAATCGCCGATGCGCTGCTGCAAGACGCGCAGAGCGATGTTCAATGGATCGCCGGACGCGACTGACAGCGCGCGGCGAGTAGCGGTAAAGGATAAGTCATTACTATGGAAAACCTGGCACAACTGCTGGACAAACTGTTGGAAACGCTGCAGGCGCTCAACGGCGTGCTGGAGGAAGAGCACGACTTGCTGTGTTCCGGCCAGTTGCCGGGCGTGGCCTTGCAGCGCGTCACCGATGCCAAAAGCCAACTGCTGGCGACGGTCGCTTACCTCGAGCAACAGCGCCTGGGGCAGGAAAAAACCTGCGGGCAACGCGCCCCCTATGCCAGCCAAGCGCCCCTGGCCGATCGTTGGCAGCGCGTTCAGTTGCTGAGCCAAACGCTGCGCGAAAAGAACCAGCACAACGGTCTGCTGCTCAATCAGCAGATCGACCATAACGCGCAGGCGCTGGCCATCCTCAGCAAAAACAACAAATCGCTGTATGGCCCAGATGGCCAGTCGCACGCCGGCAGCCTGCTCGGCAGAAAAATCGGCGTCTGACCTGACTCATTTGCCCGGTGAGCCTATCACCGGGCATGCGTTAACCGGCTTCTGCGCATCCCGTCGCATTTTCTCCCTATCACTCTTTGAATTCACTTAAGACTTTGCGCCAGGCTGCGCATGGCGTGAATTTGGCTGTTTCTTTCCCTTTGGCCGCTTGTCACCCTGTGGTTATTTTTAAACCACTTGAAATATACCCTTAACGGGTATAGATTCGCAGGGAGAGCGAATGGTCGACATTTATCTCACCAAAACCTTTCAGGGTTTTGCCGCACGCGAGCGCATCAGTGATGCCAGGATAGTGAAAGCGGCGCGAGAGATGCAACATCAGCTGTACGACGCCAATCTTGGCGGTTGCGTATACAAAAAGCGCATCGCTCGGGCTGGTGCGGGCAAACGTGGCGGCTATCGGGTACTGATCGTTTTTCGCGATGAAGAACGCCTGTTTTTTATGCGCGGCTTTGCCAAAAGTGAGAGAGAAAACATCAGTACGGATGAGTTACAGGGATTGAAACATCTGGCTGCGCTGTATCTGGATTATTCGCCATTCAGACTCTACCAGCTGGTCAACAACAGGGAGTTACGGAGGCTAAGCGATGAGTAAAATTCTTGCCGAGATCCACCAGGAAGTTCAGGGGCTGCACCGCGCCGGTTTCGTCGACGACGTGACCATGCGCACCTTCGACATGCTGTGCCTGCGGCCGGTGAAGCAGTTCGGGCCGGCCGAGATCCGCGCGCTGCGCGAACGGGAAAACGTCAGTCAGCCGGTGTTTGCGCTGTATCTCAACGTCAGCAAAAAGGCGGTGCAGAAATGGGAGCGCGGCGAAGCGCAACCGAACTCCGCCGCGATGAAACTGCTGACGCTGGTGGAACGCAACGGCCTGCAAATTCTGGCCTGATGTTACTGATAATTGACGATCACCTGATTGCCAATCACCCGCAGCGGCGGGTTCAACCCGCCTTGCGACTGCACGTAATAGATAAAGCGCAATTCCGCATTGGCCGGCTCGCCCTGCAGACCGTCACTGCTGCCGCTGCCGCCGCCCAGTGGAATGCAGCGGTTCACCGTGCAGAGCTGCGCCTGCAGCCCCACGGGCTCTGGCCCCAGCAAACGGTAGCGCCAGCTGACGCGGGTGATGCGCGCATTGGCATCCGGCAGCGCGTTCGGCGGCCGCAAAGCGGCGGATTCATCACGCATGCCGCCCTGTTCCAGCGTCACGCCCGCCCCTTCGGCCACCCAGGAGCCGGACACCGCATAGGCGGCGAGCGGCGCCAGCAAACAAAATACGAACAGACAGCGTTTCATCAGGCGGCTCCAATGGTCGAGGTCATGCGAATCTGGCGATCGTCGTTAATCTCCAGGTTGGACAGCACCACGAGCTGCGGCAGGCTGCGACGCAGGAAGCGCGCCAGTAAAGGACGCAACGCATGGTTAACCAACAGCACCGGTGGCGCGCTGAGCATCTCTTGCCGCTGCAGCGCCTGGCGCGCCTGATCCAGCAAGCGATCGGCCAGCCCCGGCTCCAGGCCGCCGCCGCCCTGCAACGCCTGCAACAACAAGCGCTCCAACTGGGTATCCAGCCCGATAACCTGAATCTCGCCGTTGCCCGGGAACCACTGCTGCGTGATCGCCCGGCCCAGCGCCACCCGCACCACGGTCGTCAGCTCATAAGGATCGCTCTGCGCCGGGGCATGTTCCGCCAGCGTTTCGACGATGGTGCGCATATCGCGGATGGACACGCGCTCGGCGAGCAGATTTTGCAGCACCTTGTGCAGCGTCGTCAGTGACACCACGCCCGGCACGAAGTCTTCGGTCAGTTTAGGCATCTCCTGCGACACGCGATCCAGCAACTGCTGGGTCTCCTGGCGGCCGAACAGCTCGCTGGCGAACTGGCCGATCAGGTGATTGAGGTGTGTCGCCACCACGGTGCTGGCCTCCACCACGGTAAAGCCCTGGATCTGCGCCTGCTCGCGCAAGGCGCTGTCGATCCACACCGCCTCGAGCCCAAAGGCCGGATCGACGGTTTTGTCTCCCGCCAGCTCCCCAACGGCATTGCCGGGGTTGATCGCCAGCCAGCGGCCCGGCTGCGCTTCACCGCTGCCGATCTCGACGCCTTTCATCAGGATGCGATAGCTGGCTGGCGGCAGTTCCAGGTTGTCGCGAATGTGCACCACCGGCGGCAGATAACCCATGTCCTGGGCGAATTTCTTGCGGATCCCGCGGATACGCCCAAGCAGCTCGCCGTTCTGTTGAAAGTCGACCATCGGAATCAACCGGTAGCCCACTTCCATCCCCAGCGGATCTTCCAACTGCACGTCGGCCCAACTGGCCTCGGTGGCCTGCGGATTCTCCGGCATCACCGGATCTTCCACCGTTTTCGGCGCCTGCTGTTCACGGCCGCGCAGCCACCAGGCGAGGCCCAGCAGAGCCGCGGTAAACAGCAGGAACACCAGGTTCGGCATGCCCGGCACCAGGCCCAGCAGGCCCAGCACCCCGGCGCTCAGCAGCATCACGCGCGGATTGTTGAACAGCTGGCCCACCATCTGCTCGCCGACATCCTGATCGGTCGCGACGCGGGTGACGATGACACCGGCGGCGGTGGAGATCACCAATGCCGGGATCTGCGCCACCAGGCCGTCACCAATGGTCAGCAGCGTATAGCTTTCCGCCGCCGCCCCCAGTTCCATGCCGTGTTGCACCACGCCGACCAACAGGCCGCCGACCACGTTCAGCACCATGATCATCAGGCCGGCGATGGCGTCGCCGCGCACGAATTTACTGGCACCGTCCATCGAGCCGTAAAAATCGGCCTCCTGGGTCACTTCGGCGCGGCGTTTCTTCGCTTCGTCTTCGCCAATCAATCCGGCGTTCAAATCGGCGTCGATCGCCATCTGTTTACCCGGCATGCCGTCCAGCACGAAGCGCGCGCCCACTTCGGCGATACGCCCCGCCCCCTTGGTGATCACCATGAAGTTGATTAACACCAGGATGATGAACACCACGATGCCGATGGCGAAGTTGCCGCCCACCAGGAAGTGGCCGAAGGCTTCCACCACGCGGCCGGCGGCGGCGGAACCGGTATGCCCCTCCAGCAAGATGATGCGCGTCGACGCGACGTTGAGCGACAAACGCAACAACGTGGAGAACAGCAGGATGGTCGGGAAAGCGGCGAATTCGAGCGTGCGCTGGGTGAACATCGCCACCAGCAGCACCATGATCGACAGCGCAATGTTGAAGGTAAACAGCAGGTCGAGGATAAACGCCGGCAACGGCAACACCATCATCGACAGAATCAGCAGGATCAGCACCGGGCCGGCCAGCACCTGCCACTGCGTATCTTTAAAATTGCCCGGCAAACGAAGCAGGGAGGCCAAATTAGCCATCAGAGTCACTCTCTCTTGCAAAATCCAGTGCTTCCGGCACCGGTAAACGTTCAGGTTTTTTCGGGATCAGGCCGCCCTCGCGCCGCCAGCGGCGCAGCTGGTATACCCAGGCCAACACTTCGGCGACCGCGGCATACAGGGTGGCCGGAATATGCTGGCCGATCTCGCTGTGCCGATACAGCGCACGCGCCAGCGGCGGCGCTTCCAGCATCGGGATGCGGTGCTCCGCACCGAGCTCACGAATGCGCAAGGCGATTTCGCCGGCCCCCTTGGCCAGCACCTTCGGCGCACTCATTTTCTTGTCGTTGTACTGCAACGCGACGGCGTAGTGCGTCGGGTTGGTGACGATCACGTCCGCCTTGGGCACGTCGGCCATCATGCGGCGCCGGGCGATCGCCCGCTGCTGCTGGCGAATGCGTCCCTTGACGTGCGGGTCCCCTTCCTGATCCTTGAATTCGTCGCGGATATCCTGCTTGGTCATCTTCAGCTTTTTGAAGTGGCTCCACAGCTGATAGAACACGTCGAACGCCACCATCGGCGTCAGCCCCAGCACCACCAGAAAACCGCAGAACAGGATCATCTGCAGCGCATTGCCCAGCGCATCGAGCGGCTGCTGGGTCATCAGATGCAGCATCGCCGCCCAGTTGTGCCACAGATAGAGGCCGGTCACCCAGCCGACCAACGTCGCTTTCAGGATCCCTTTCAGCAGCTCGGCCAACACCTGGCTGGAAAAGATGCGCTTCAACCCGGACAGCGGGTTCAGCCGCTTCACGTCGAATTTAATCGACTTGCCGCTGAACAGAATGCCCCCCAACAGCATTGGCGCGGCGAGCGCCACCAGCACCAGCCCCGCCATGATCGGCAGCAGCGCCAGCACCGCCTGTCGCAACAGCATGCCGAGCTGGCGAAGCATCTGCTTGTCGTTACTGACCATGCCGTGGTCAAAGTTCAGCCCTTGCGTGAGCATCGCCGCCAGCTGTTGCGCCATGTTGCTGCCGGACATCAGGATAATCGCAAGGCCCGAGAGCAGCATCAGTACCGAGGTCAGCTCGCGGGAGCGCGGGATCTGGCCGTCTTCACGCGCCTTCTCCAGCCTGTGGGGCGTGGGGGCCTCGCTTTTTTCCAGATCGCTGTCTTCAGCCACGAAACGCCGTTCCTGTATCGGGAGGGTAAAGAATGGCGGTCAGCATGCCAAAAAATTGGCGATGTCATTGGCGGAACAACGGGGAAAAAGGCGGGTTATTTAGGGGATGAGACGAAAACTGCGTGGCTTGTTGTCGGGGCGCGCCGTCGCGCGCCCCGAAAGGCCTCAGAAACCGAGGCTGTCGAGCAGATCGTCGACCTGCGCCTGGTTGGCGATCACGCCGACGCCGTTCTGGTCGAGCTGCGGGCCGTTCAGCAGGCTGTCGTTCGGCCGTTTTTCCTTCACCGGCTGCTCCGGCATGTTTTCCATCAGCACCATCAGCAGCTGCTTTTCGATCTCCTGCACCACGTCCATCATGCGCTTGATCACCTGACCGGTCAGATCCTGGAAGTCCTGCGCCATCATGATTTCCAGCAGCTGGGCGTTGGTGAAGGCCGTATGGCCCGGCACCTGATCCAGATACTGACGCGTGTCGTTGACCAGAGAACGCGCGTCGTCCAGTTCGATGGGATTGGCGAACCACTCGTCCCAGCGCCCTTTCAACGCGTTGGCGCCGGATTCCAGCTCCGCCTGGCGCGGTTGCGCCGCCTCCACGCAGTTCAACGCCCGTTCCGCCGCCTGCGCCGTCATGGTTACGACATAGTCAAGACGGTCGCGCGCATCCGGGATCGCCTCTGCCGCCTGGGCGATCGCCTGATCGAGCCCCAGTTCGCGCATGCTGTCGCGCAGCATTCGGGTCAGTTGGCCGATGCGGGAGATGATCTCTCCCGCGGTCGCTGCATCGCTGGCAGGCATTGGAATGTCTCTCATCGCCCTCTCCTTACATGCCCAATTTTTCAAAAATCTTGTTGAGCTTTTCTTCCAGCGTCGCCGCCGTAAATGGTTTCACTACATAACCGCTGGCGCCGGCCTGCGCCGCCGCGATGATATTTTCTTTCTTGGCTTCCGCCGTCACCATCAGTACCGGCATCGCGGCCAGCGCGCTGTCGGCGCGGATGGTTTGCAACAGCTCAAGTCCGTCCATGTTCGGCATGTTCCAATCGGACACCACGAAGTCGAAACCGCCGGCGCGCAGCTTGTTCAGCGCATCCGCGCCGTCTTCAGCCTCTTCGACGTTGTTGAAGCCCAACTCTTTGAGCAGATTTCTGACGATGCGGCGCATGGTGGAGAAGTCGTCCACAACCAGAAATCTGAGGTTTTTGTCTGCCATTATTACTCCTGAAATAGTTAACCGTTTAATGATGCAACACCGCAGGCCACCGCGCGGCGAACCTGGGTCATATCGCCGCCGGGTAGACCCTGCGGACTAAAATCAAATGCGCAATGCCTGGCCGCCGGCGATCTGCGCCAGCATGCGCTGGCTCATTCTGTCCAGCTCGACCACTTCGCTGACGCCGCCGCTGGCGATCGCCTCGCGCGGCATGCCGAACACCACGCAGCTCGCCTCGTTCTGCGCCAGGGTATAGGCCCCGGCGCGGTGCATCTCCAGCATCCCCGCCGCCCCGTCGTTGCCCATGCCGGTGAGGATCACCCCCACCGCATTGCGGCCGGCGTATTGCGCCACCGAGCGGAACAGCACGTCGACCGACGGGCGATGACGGTTGACCGCCGGGCCGTCATGCAGCTTCACCTGATAGTTGGCGCCGCTGCGCGTCAGCTCCAGGTGGCGATCCCCCGGTGCGATGTAGGCGTGGCCCGGCAGCACGCGCTCGCCGTCCTCCGCTTCTTTCACCGTGATCTGGCACAGCTTGTTCAGCCGCTCGGCGAACGAACGGGTGAATCCCGGCGGCATGTGTTGAGTGATCAACA
The DNA here is from genome assembly GCF_048684565.1 of Serratia sp. BNK-33-b. Lineage (NCBI taxonomy): Bacteria > Pseudomonadati > Pseudomonadota > Gammaproteobacteria > Enterobacterales > Yersiniaceae > Serratia > Serratia sp. BNK-33-b. The sequence goes on along the minus strand of NZ_JBLQTZ010000001.1, from coordinate 1,819,401 downwards.
GCGCCGGGCTGGTGGCCGGCAGCGGCTGCAGCACTTGGCGAATCGCTTCGGTGCCGCCGGTGGAAGCGCCGATGGCGATCAGTTTTTCACTGCTCAGCAGCGGCGCATGGCTGAGGATCGCCGGCGCCGGGCTGCTGGAGCGCTGCGGCAGGCGCGCTCTGGCGGCGGTGCGGATCTTCTCGGCAATCAGCTCGCTGTAGGCCAACATGCCCTCGCGAATGCCGAGCTGCGGTTTGGTGACGAAGTCCACCGCGCCCAGCTCCAGCGCGCGCAGCGTGATTTCCGAGCCTTTGCCGGTCAGCGAAGAGACCATCACCACCGGCATCGGCCGCAGGCGCATCAGCTTCTCGAGGAAATCCAGCCCATCCATGCGCGGCATCTCGACGTCCAGCGTCAGCACCTGAGGATTAAATTTTTTGATCAGATCGCGCGCCACCAGCGGATCCGGCGCGGTCGCCACCATTTCCATGTCGGCATGGCCGTTCACGATTTCCGTCATCAGCTGGCGCATCAGTGCCGAATCGTCTACGCATAACACTCTGATTTTACTCATTACCTCTCCTTGGTCAGCCCATACACGGTCTGCCCACGCAAGTAGAAATCCCGGCTGATCTGGCTGAAATTCTCGGAGTGGCCGGCGAACATCAGCCCCCCCGGCTTAAGCAAGGGAACGAAGCGGCGCAGGATGCGCTCCTGCGTCGCCTTATCGAAATAGATCATGACGTTGCGGCAAAAAATGGCGTCGAATTGCCCCGGCAGCGCCCACTCCGGCGCCAGCAGATTCAGCGGCTGAAAGTTCACTCGCGCCGCCAACTCCGGCCGCACGCGCACCAATCCCTGATGCGGCCCGGTGCCGCGCAGAAAATAGCGCTGCATTTGGGTCGGCGTCAGGGTGCGCAGATCTTCCTGGCGGTAAACGCCCGCCTCCGCTTTTTCCAGCACCTGCGTATCGATGTCGCTGGCCCAGACCTGGCAACTGCCGGCCCGCTGACCCAGGGCATCGCTCAGCGTGATGGCGATCGAATACGGCTCTTCGCCGGTCGAGGCCGCAGTGCTCCAGACGCTGTAGCCGTTCGGCCGCGAGCGCGCATGTTCCGCCAGGATCGGGAAGTGATGCGCCTCGCGGAAAAATGCCGTCAGGTTGGTGGTCAGCGCGTTGATGAACGCCTGCCATTCCGCGCTGTTCGGATCGCTTTCCAGCAGCGCCAGGTAGTCGCCGAAATCGTGCAATCCCAACAGCCGCAGCCGGCGCACCAGGCGGTTGTAAACCATCTCGCGCTTATGCTCCGCCAGCACGATGCCGGCGCGTTGATAAATCAACTGGCTGATACGGCGAAAATGCACGTCCGACAGCGGCAGACGCTGCACCATTTGCGTCAACATCGACGCTGTATCCCGGTTAGAAGTTGACGGCGCCTGTTTCATGCCACCTCACCGGAGAAAAACGTGCTGCTTATGCGGTTTAACAATCTTGGGCTTCCTTTACCACGGGTGAAACTGCGTTGCTGCTGTTACCTGACGCGACGACGTTATCGTCCGCCAGACGGAATACCGCGACCGCGTCGGCCAGGGTAATGGCCTGCTCTTCCAGCGCGGTGGCGGCAGAAGCGGATTCTTCCACCAGCGCGGCGTTCTGCTGGGTGACCTGATCCATCTGGGTCACCGCCTGCGTCACCTGCTCGATGCCGCGGCTCTGTTCATCCGATGCCGAGGCGATCTCGCCCATGATGTCGGTTACGCGCGTCACCGAACGCACGATGTCCTGCATGGTGGCGCCGGAATTTTCCACCAGCACCGAGCCGTGTTTGACGCGGCTGACCGATTCGTCGATCAGCACCTTGATCTCTTTCGCCGCCTGCGCGCTGCGGCTCGCCAGGTTGCGCACCTCGCCGGCGACCACGGCGAAACCCCGCCCCTGTTCGCCGGCGCGCGCCGCTTCCACCGCCGCATTGAGCGCCAGAATGTTGGTCTGGAAGGCGATGCCGTCGATCACGCTGGTGATGGCGCCGATTTTCTGCGAACTGTTGGCGATATCGTGCATGGTGGTGACCACGTCCCCGGCCAGTTCGCCGCCCTTGGCCGCGGTGGCCGAAGCGTCGCGCGCCAGCTGAGAGGCCTGCCGCGCATTGTCGGCGTTCTGCTTCACCGTCGCGGTCAGCTGTTCCATGCTGGCGGCGGTTTCTTCCAGCGAAGCGGCCTGCTGCTCGGTACGGGAAGAGAGATCGTTATTGCCTTCGGCGATCTCCTGCAGGCCGATCAGAATCGACTCCGCACCGTCGCGCACCGCGCCGACGGTACCGATCAGCGACTGCTGCGTGCGTTGCAGGCTGGCGAACAACATGCTGATTTCATTGCGGCCATACACTTGAATCGGCGTCGCCAAATCGCCGGCGGCGATGCGTTCAAAGTGGCTGCGGATTTGGTTCAGCGGCTGTACCAACATGGTGCGCAACCACCACATGGCGCTGCCGGTCACCACGATCAGCATCAAGACCGCCCCCGCCAGCATCAGGCCCGCCAGCGTGAAGGAGAATTGGTTGGCGTCTCGAGCCTCGCTGATGTCGCCATTGACCAACTGCAAATACTGCACGAAGTCAGCCTCAAACAGGTCCTGGGTTTTCTGCGTCGGCTGATCCATAAACGCCTGCAGCTCGCCCTTTTCCAGGAAACCGATCAGTTCACGCAGCGCGCCGCGCAGCCGCTCGTAGCTGGCCTTGGTGGTGGCCGTCTGCTGGTTCTGCTGTTCACTGCTGCGTTCAACCGCCATGAACTGATTGAAATAGAGGTCGGCCTTCTGCAGCGAACTGCGGGCGCTGCTCATCAATTCGTTCACCTGCTCCTGCGGCAGTTTCAGCGCCGCGCGGGTGCCGGCGCGGTTCAGCGTATTGCGGGCCTGCAACAGCGACACCCAGCTCAGGCTGAGCGAATCGCGCTGCTGGCTGCCGAGGGTGATGATGTCGAGGTTGTGGTTATCGGAGCGAAACGCGGAATACGACAGGCCGCTGCTGGCCAACTGCAGAACGCAGAAGGTCATCAACAACAGGAACAAGCTGGTAGAGATACGGATTCGGTTAAACACTGTGAACCTCCTTGCAGCCGGCCGGCGACCGGCCTACGTAGGGAAAAGGGCCTCTGCGAGAGAGGCCCGATACCGGTCAGAACGTTTCCCAGTTATCCTGCAGATCGCTGGCGTTCATTTTCTTATGATTGATTACCGGTGTTACCGGCGCCTTGCTGGTGACAGGCGCCTTAAACTCTTCCTGGCCTTCCGACCTCAAGCGGAATACCGCTACCGACTGGGTCAGCATGCTGGCCTGTTCTTCCAGCGCCGCCGCCGCCGAGGCGGATTCTTCCACCAACGAGGCGTTCTGCTGGGTGACGCGGTCCATTTCCGCTACCGCCTGGCCAACCTGATCGATGCCGCGGCTCTGCTCGTCCGAAGCCGAGGCGATTTCGCCCATGATGTCGGTCACGCGGGTGACGGCGTTGACGATGTCACCCATGGTTTCCCCGGCGCTTTCCACCAGCACGGAGCCCATATCGACGCGGCTGACCGAGTCTTCGATCAGGCCTTTGATCTCTTTCGCCGCCTGTGCGCTGCGCTGCGCCAGGTTGCGCACTTCACCGGCCACCACCGCGAAGCCGCGGCCCTGTTCGCCGGCGCGCGCCGCTTCCACTGCGGCGTTCAACGCCAGGATGTTGGTCTGGAAGGCGATGCCGTCGATCACGCCGGTAATATCGGCGATCTTCTGCGAACTGCCGGCGATGTCGTGCATGGTCTGCACCACGTTGGCCACCACCTTGCCGCCTTTCTGCGCGGTTTCGGAGGCGCTCAGCGCCAGCTGTGAAGCCTGACGGGCGTTTTCGGCGTTCTGTTTCACCGTCGCGGTCAGCTGTTCCATGCTGGCGGCGGTCTCTTCCAGCGACGCGGCCTGCTGCTCGGTGCGGGAGGAGAGATCGTTGTTGCCCGCGGCGATTTCTGACGCGCCGCTGTAGATGGCGTCCGCGCCCTGACGCACGCCGCTGACGGTTTCGATCAGTTCGCTTTGCATATGTTTCAGGCTGGCCGCCAGCACGCCCATTTCGTTGCGGCTGTTGACGACGATCTGCTGAGTCAGGTCGCCGGCGGCGATCTGTTTGATGTGATCGATCATGCGGTTCAGCGGGCGCACCAGGATGTGATGGATACCGGTCCAGACCAGTACGATCACCGCCAGCACCACCACCAGCACCACGATCAGCGTCCAAATGGCCGAGTTGTAGGAGCTGTTGCTGCCGTCGACCGCGATTTGGTACAGCTTGCCGTTTTGCTCCAGATAAACGTTGTAGCTCTGCTCAAAGTTGTCCTGGTAACTCTGCGTAGGCTGATCGAAGAAAGCGTTGATTTTGCCTTCGCCCAGCAGTTGGATCAGCTCGGAGAGCGCGCCGTACAGCACATCGTACTGCTGCTTGAGGCGTTCCGCCGACTGAGGATCCTGGCGCGGGTCCTGAGGAATTTTCTCGTACGCGGCGTAGTGTCTTTCCGCTTCACCCAGCTCTTCCTTCGCTTTGGCCAGCAGTTCATCAATGGTGGCGCCGCTGCCGATCTTGTTGGTATCCATCATGTAGCGAATACCGGCGCGGTTCAGGGAGTTACGCGCCTGCAGCAGGTCAACGCGGCTTTCACTCAGCTGCAGCTGCTGCTGGCGGATCGTTTGCAGGACGGTAAAGTTTTCCTTATCGCTTTTCAGCGAGGAGAAAAAGAGTCCGCCCGAAATCAACTGCAAGGCGCCAAACAGCACCAACACCAGCAACAGGCTGGTGACCACCTTCATACGATTTAACATGATTTCCCTTGTTGAAGCCCGCGCAGACAGGCTCTGATGACGTTGAATGTGAGAGTTATCGGCGCCGTGCGGCAAAACTTTATGCGGGAAAGTAACTATTTTTAGTGGGGGTTCCGGGCGCGGCTGAGGCCATCGCGACAGATCAGGGAAAGTGAAGGTTAAAGGGGGCGGCGCCCCGCCCCTTGAGTCTGAAATCAGACGCTTTTCGCCACGCTGTCGACCAGCGACATCTCTTCGCTGCTCAGCAGCTTTTCGATATCCACCAGGATCAGCATGCGCTCGCCCAGCGAACCGAGGCCGGTGAGATATTCGGTCGCCAGCGTCACCGCGAACTCCGGCGCCGGACGGATCTGATCGGCGGTGAGCGACAGCACGTCGGAGACGCCGTCAACCACGATGCCCACCACGCGCTGGCCAAAGTTCAACACGATCACCACGGTGTTCTCATCGTAGGAAACACTCTGCTGCGAAAACTTCACCCGCAGATCGATGATGGGAACAATCACGCCGCGCAGGTTGGTGACGCCCTTGATGAACGCCGGGGTGTTGGCGATGCGGGTCACCTGATCGTAGCCGCGAATTTCCTGCACCTTGAGGATATCGATGCCATACTCCTCGTTGCCCAGGGTAAAAATCAGAAACTCTTGCCCTACCGTTTCGCCAGCCAATTTGCTGACGGCTGCCAATCCTGCCATATCATTCACCTTTTAAATCAATAAACTCATTATTATGCGGCGGCGTCCGTCAGACGCTTTTCACGGTTCAAGGTTTGCAACGCCGAGACATCGACGATCAAGGCCACGCTGCCGTCGCCCAGAATGGTCGCGGCGGAGATGCCCGGCACTTTGCGGTAGTTGCTTTCCAGGTTCTTCACCACCACCTGATGCTGGCCAATCAGTTGATCTACCAGCAACGCATAGCGGCGGCCGGCGCTTTGCAGGATCACCACGATGCCCTGCGTGGCGTCGGTTTTGGCGCCGTCCACTTCGAATACCCGATACAGCTCCACCAGCGGCAGGTATTCGCCGCGCACCTGCAGCACGCGTTCGCCCCCGGCCAACGGATGCAGATCTTCCGCCTGCGGCTGCAGCGATTCCATCACCGCGTTCAGCGGCAGGATAAAGACTTCGTCGTTCACCTTGACCGACATGCCGTCGAGGATCGCCAGCGTCAGCGGCAACAGGATGCGGATGGTGGTGCCTTTACCGGCCTGCGAACGGATCTCGACGTGGCCCCCCATCTCCTGAATGTTCCTTTTCACCACGTCCATGCCGACGCCGCGGCCGGAAACGTCGGTCACCTGTTCGGCGGTAGAGAAGCCCGGCGCAAAGATCAGCATGCCGACCTCTTCGTCGCTCATGCTGTCGCTGACCGCCAGCCCTTGCGAAGCCGCCTTGGCGAGAATTTTTTCGCGGTTCAGGCCGGCGCCGTCGTCGATGACTTCAATACAAATGTTGCCGCCCTGGTGTTCGGCCGACAGCACCAGATTGCCCACCGCCGACTTGCCGGCGGCGATGCGGGTGGCCGGCTCTTCGATGCCGTGATCGAGGCTGTTGCGCACCAGGTGGGTCAACGGATCGATAATGCGTTCGATCAGGCTCTTGTCCAGTTCGGTGGAACTGCCTTGCAGCGTCAACTCCACCTGCTTGTTCAGCTTGCCGGCCAGATCGCGCACCAGGCGCGGATAGCGGCTGAAGACGTATTCCATCGGCATCATGCGGATCGACATCACCGACTCCTGAAGATCGCGCGCGTTACGCTCCAGCTGGCTCATGCTGTTCAGCAGATCGCCGTGGTTCACCGGATCGAGCGTGCCGGAGCGTTGCGCCAGCATCGACTGGGTGATCACCAGCTCGCCCACCAGGTTGATCAGCTGATCCACCTTTTCCACCGCCACGCGAATGCTGGTGGACTCGCTCGCCTTGGCGCGCGCTTTTGGCGCTTCGGCCGCTGCGGCGGCCGGTTTGGCGGCAGGCGGCGCGGCGTTCGCGACCGCCGCAGGCGCAGGCTCCGGCACGTCGACCGCTTCCGGTAAGCTCGCTTCTGCGATGGCCGGTTCGCTCTGGGGCGGCGTCGAGAAGCTGATTTGTTCCGGTTCCAGCACGAAGCACAACACGGCGCTGATGTCGTCTTCGCTGGCGGAGGTGAGCAACGTCACGTCCAGACTGTGTTCCGTTTGATGCGGATCTTTAACCTCGCCGAGGTTGCCCAGCTCTTCCAACATCAAGGGGATTTCACTGGCTTTCAGCCCGTTCAGGCTGATGCGCATGCCGCCCTCGATCGCCGCCGGCGCGGCCGATGGCTTAACGACAGGCTGCTGAACGGCCGGTTGAGCCGCAGGCGCCCCCTGCTGCTGTTGCGCTTCCAACGCCAGCTGGCGCAGCGCCTGACAAATGTATTCAAAGCTTTCAGCGTCAGGCTGTTGCGAGGTTTTATAGGCGTCCAGTTGCTCCTGCATAATGTCTTTGGTTTCCAGAAACAGGTTGATAATCTCGGTGCTCAGGCTCATTTCCTGGCGTCTTGCACCGTCCAGCAGGTTCTCCAGCAGGTGGGTGGTTTCCTGCAGCACCGAAAAACCAAAGGTCGCCGCGCCGCCCTTGATCGAATGCGCCGCGCGGAAGATGGCGTTCAACGGCTCGATATCGGGGGCCAGCGGATCCAGCTCCAGCAGGTGTTGCTCCATGTCGGCCAGCAACTCGTCTGCCTCATCAAAGAAGGTCTGATAAAAATCGCTAATGTCCATGCTCACGGGGTCACCTCTGGCTGTGAGTCGCGGTTAGTCGGTGCGGGTGCGGAAGCCGGTTGTTCCGGCGCCTGATCGGCCGGTGCTATCGCCGGGGATGCCTGCGGTGGAGCGCTTGGCGTTGGCGCCACCGGTTCCGGGGCTGTCGCCGAGGGTTCCGGCGTTTGGCTGGCCGGTGCGGTCGCCGACGGCGCCAGCTGCTTCAGACTGTCCGGTTGGGCGATATCCAGCGCGTTGCTTTCGGCATTTTCGTGCTCAATGCCCTCTTGCGTTTGCTTGTTCAGCACCAACACGGTGATGCGTCGGTTAATCGCGTCATCGGCGCCATGCTGTTTCAGGCTCATGGTGGCCGCCATGCCCACCACCCGCAGCACCTTGCCTTCCGCCAGGCCGCCGGCGATCAGCTCGCGTCGGGAGGCGTTGGCGCGATCGGCCGACAGTTCCCAGTTGCTGTAGCCGCGCTCGCCGGTGGCGTAAGGGATATCATCGGTGTGGCCGGACAGGCTGATCTTGTTCGGCAAGTCGTTGAGGATCGGCGCTATCGCCCGCAGAATATCGCGCATATAGCTCTCGACCTGCGCGCTGCCGGTTTTGAACATCGGCCGGTTTTGGCTATCGATAATCTGAATGCGCAACCCCTCGTCCATCATGTTGATCAGCAGATGCGGGCGCAGCGCCTTCAGGCGCGGATCGGACTCAATCAACTCATCCAGCTTTTCGCGCAGCTTGTTCAGGCGCAGCTCTTCGGCGCGCGCGTCCGGCGAATCGACCTGTTTTCTCACCAGGCCGTGCTGCTGCGTGGGATCGTCGCCGCCGCCCGGAATTGGGCTGCTCTCGGAGCTGCTCTTGTCGCCGCTGGTCAGGGCGACCTTGAGCGGCGTACGGAAATATTCGGCGATTTGCGTCAGCTCCTGCGGGCTGGCGATCGCCAGCAGCCACATCACCAGGAAGAACGCCATCATCGCCGTCATAAAGTCGGCATAAGCGATCTTCCAGGAGCCGCCGTGATGAGCGGCATGATGCGATTTGCGCTTTCTGACCAGAACGACCGGATGATTCTGTTTCATGCTTCTTCTTCTTCCGTCGCCTGCTGCGCCGGCGCTTTCACGCGGCGCACGTGTTCTTCCAGCTCAACGAAAGAAGGACGTTCGGTGGTATACAGCGTTTTGCGGCCAAACTCGACTGCGATCTGCGGCGCGTAACCGTTCAGACTCGACAACAGCGTGACCTTGATACATTGCATCATCTTGACGTTTTCGGCGCTCTTCTGGCGCAGCAACGTCGCCAGCGGCGAGATGAAGCCGTAGGCCAACAAAATGCCGAGGAAAGTACCGACCATGGCGTTAGCGATCAGCGCGCCCAGTTCAGCGGCCGGACGGTCAGCCGAAGCCAGGGCGTGCACCACCCCCATCACCGCCGCGACGATGCCGAACGCCGGCAAGGAGTCGCCCACCATCGCCAGACTGCCGGCGGGCACTTCGCTTTCCTGCTCGTAGGTTTCGATCTCTTCGTCCATCAGCGCTTCGATCTCGAACGCATTCATATTGCCGCTCACCATCAGCCGTAAATAGTCGGTAATGAACTCCACCAGGGTGTTATCGGCAAGGATGCGCGGATAATTAGAGAAAATTTCACTTTCTTGCGGATTATCGATATCGAACTCGAGCGACAGCATGCCCTGCTGACGCGATTTGGCCAGCAGACGGAACAGCAACGCCATCAGATCCATATACAGATCTTTGTTGTATTTGGAACGGCGCATCAGGCGCGGCAGGGCGCGCAGCGTGGCTTTGATCGCTTTGCCGTTGTTGCCGACGATGAAAGCGCCGACCCCCGCCCCGCCGATAATCAGAAACTCCGCCGGCTGATAGAGCGCACCGAGATGACCGCCCACGATCAGGTAGCCGCCAAACACCGCGCCCAATACCACGAGATAACCCAAAATAACTAGCACACGCATTCCTTAAATTAACAATGTGGATGGAAGGTGGGGCAAACGCGCCCTGGCGCGACAGACCAGGCTGCATGTCTGGGGGCGGCATGCCGCCCCTGCGTATCACACGTCGGTATTCATTGCCGAGAGCCGGCAATGTGGCGGCTCAAATGGCGCGTTTGACCTGCTCGTCCAGCAGTTGAGGAATAATATCGGCCAGTTGCGGCGAAAGTTTACGTCTTTTTACGGCGCGGGATGGGGGTTGGCATAAACTGCAGATGAAACCATTCAGCGGCTGGTGCGCGTGGGTGATAAATGCGCCGCCGCAGCAGCTGCAGGCGGAAAGCTGCAACATGCCGCTATCGACGAAGCGCACCAGCGTCCAGGCACGGGTCAGCGCCAGCAACGGCGCCTCGCCGGCCTGCTGCGGACACTGCTCGAGATAGAGGCGATAGGCTTTGATCACCGCCTCCACTCCGCTGCACTGCCCGCTTTTCATCAAAAACAGGTAAGCGTTGTAAAACATCGACGAGTGAATATTTTGTTCCCAGGTCATAAACCAGTCGGTTGAGAACGGTAACATTCCTTTTGGCGGCGGGCTGCCGCGTAACTCCTTGTAAAGTTTAATCAAGCGCCCGCGGCTAAGCTGGGTTTCACTCTCCAGCATCTGCAATCGGGCTCCCAGCGAAATCAGCTCCATGGCGAGCTGAATGTCCTTGGCTTCTTGAACGATACTTTTCTCAACCATCATCAGGCTCTTTTCTTCGTCGGGCTAGCGTCTTTACTCGATAGCTCTTGCAGTAAATGGCTTGATAGCAAAATGCCGGTATGGATTTGTTGCAGATCGTCGACGCGCGACTCTTTGGTCAGGCGCTCGATGGTCTGGCTTTCGTTAAAGCGGAAGTGGCAAACCAGCTGGTTGGTCTCGGCCAGTTTAACCATTTGCGGCAAAGTCAGCTGCGCCAGCGCATCGGCCATGGTTTCATCAATACCCAGGCGAAACATTGCGGACGCTTTTTCATCGTTGATCAAACGCTGTGCTAAAAGTAAATATGACAGATTGATGTCATAAATATGCTTAAGTAATTCAGACGTACCCATATTCCCCATCCCGACAGACTATGTTTAAAAACATACGCTGGGTGATAAATTTTATCGCCCGTGACTTGGGTTGTTTCCCAAAGTTGGCAAATTAATCTCTCAAAAACGACTGCTATAATTTTCGACAATCGCTAAATTCGACCACTGTTCAGTATTTGCTACGAGCGTAAACCAACGTGTATGGATGTACAGCATTCTGCTTCGATAGTGTTTAGTCACCATGAAACTATTTTTACAAATTTAATAAGATTATTCCTAAAGCAGCGCAACTCTACCCCTGAACCATTAGCACACACAATGTAAGTGAGAGGCAATTTTAAATACAATGTGACATAGATCACAAAAATAAAAAATAATTAAGCCAAATACACCCAAATACGTTCATTTATTGACCGTCAATTTGCTCATAAAACAGCCATAGGTAAAAAAACGTCTTAAAAACAATGTTTATCCGCCAAAAAATTATCTTTTTTAGATCAATTCGAACAAAAGCATCACCAAACCAAAATAACAGAACAAAAATCTGCATATAGGCAACAAACTCAGTATAAATAACCATTTGAGTTACTAAAAAATATCCAAGCTGAAAAATAACCAATGTAAACTATAAGGTTATTAGCTATCGGATTTGACTTAAGCCCTCCGCCTGAGGCTGTTCTAATTTTCAACATCAGGTGATTATGGCTTATCAATGATTCGCAGGCGTAGTGAACAAGCTAACAGACGTAACGATATGTTTCCGTATTAGCACGATGCAAGAATGCTTTTTTTGAGCTAAATTTCCCCAAAACGTTATATCGGCGGCAATTCATAAAACTTTAATGCTTTTTATTTCTTTTTCTGACGCCGAGATAATTCCCCCTCACCCCAGAGATTATTTACATGGCTTTGGCTTTCATCACTTCATTGTCATAAAATAAAACGCAGTTTTGTTTTACTGTTGATATTTCGTCATCGAAAAAACGGTTTTTCAACGCAGGCAGCGGCGACAAACACCGCCCAATGCCGCGACGGCGCCACGGCCGGGTGAAAAAATCACCGCAAAAGAGGCCGGCACGGCACCGCGCGCTGGTGCACAGCACGAATGACGACGCGTCGGCCGTCAACCGCCCTGAGACTTTCCCTATTTCTCCATTAATCAGCAGGCTGAGATTGCTGACGGCGCACTGGCATATTATGATTTATCAAAGCGCCGCTACGGGCGGCGTGACATCATTACCCAGTGCAATTTATCTAATTGAAATGATTTTTGTCAGGTCGTACATCGCTGCCTCGACGGCGTCGCCGTGAGTCGCCATGTGTTATTCACCCGGCTTTAACTATTAACAGGCTATATTTTAATCATGACCGATACGCTCGAATATCTGCTGACATTTCGTAAATGCTCCTCTTTGGACAGCCTGGAAAAGGTGTACGACAAACTGAACTACTCCATTGAAAACGATACGGAAATGAGCAATATGTACCGTGCCGCCGACCACCGTCGCGCCGAGCTGGTTGCCGGTAAATTGTTCGATCTGGGCAAGGTGCCGAAAACGCTGTGGGCACAGGTGCTTTAATTCAGTGAAATTACGTGCGGCAACGGTTTTATCTTTTATTGCTATATAACCGGGGCAAATTCAGCTTTTATTGCCGCGCGTGATATGAAACACATTTATTAGGCTCACCAGGTTCTACCCTTTATCCGACGCAGTGCTTCCACCAAGGCCGCCGATGCGGCAGCCTGAAACACGATGGATACAACAAGGAGTCGGATATGGGGTATCAAAACGTTCTGGTCACCGTCGCCGTTGCCCCTGACAGCCACCGCCTGGTGGAAAAGGCCGTCTCCATCGTTCGCCCTTACGGCGGCAGCATCACCCTGTTAAGCACCCTAGCTAATCCGGAAATGTACAATAATTTCGCCGGGCCGATGCTGGGCGATTTGCGCTCGCTGATGGAAGAGGAAACCCGGCTGTTTATGGAAGAACTGCGCCAACGCGCCGGCTACCCTATCGCCGATACGCTGATCGTGCATGGCGAGCTGGGTGACAGCCTGGCATTCGCCAGCCGCCGTCAGCCGTTCGACCTGCTGCTCTGCGGCAATCACCGCGACAGCATGATGAACAAAGTCTCCTGTTCCGCCGCCCGCTTTATCAATATCAGTCATATCGACGTGCTGATCGTTCCGCTCTGAGCTAAGCACATTCGGTCACGTCCCCTTAGCGCCCCTGGACTAGGCTTAACGGACCTTGTTTGCCGCAACACAAAGGAGCTTTCGATGTCCCCTTCTCAACAGAACCGCCGCTTCCTGCTGGCCTCGCGTCCGCACGGCGAACCGACGGCGGCGAACTTCCGTCTCGATACCGTCCCCGCACCGCAACCCGGTGCCGGCCAACTGCTGCTGCGCACCGTCTATCTGTCGTTGGATCCTTATATGCGCGGACGCATGAGCGATGCCCCCTCCTATGCGCCGCCGGTGGAGATCGGTCAGGTGATGGTGGGCGGTACGGTATCGCGCGTGGCGGCCTCACAGCATCCCGATTTCAACGTCGGCGATTGGGTGTTGGGATATGACGGCTGGCAGGAATATGCGCTGTCCGACGGCAGCGGTCTGCGCAACCTCGGCCCGCATTTGCCGCACCCTTCCCGCCTGCTGGGCGTGCTCGGCATGCCGGGATTTACCGCATACATGGGGCTGCTCGACATCGGCCAACCGCAGACGGGTGAAACGCTGGTGGTGGCCGCCGCCAGCGGTGCGGTTGGTTCGGTGGTCGGCCAAATCGGCAAACTGAAAGGCTGCCGCGTCGTCGGCGTCGCCGGCGGTGCGGAAAAATGCCGCTATGTGGTGGAAGAGTTGGGTTTCGACGCCTGTATCGATCACCGCGCCCCAGACTTTGCCGAACGGTTGGCCGCTGTCTGCCCACAGGGTATCGACATCTATTACGAGAATGTCGGCGGGGCGGTGTTCGACGCCGTACTGCCGCTGTTGAACACCAAAGCGCGCATTCCGGTATGCGGCATCATCGCCCATTACAATGCCACCGGATTACCCGCGGGGCCGGACCGCTTGCCGCTGCTGGAGGGACTGATCCTGCGCAAACGCATCCGCATGCAGGGCTTTATCATCTTTGACGACTACGGCGCTCGCTTTGACGAGTTCTTGCAACAAATGAGCAGTTGGGTCGAACAGGGGAAAATCAAGTTCCGCGAAGACATCGTCGACGGGCTGGAGCAGGCACCGCAGGCGTTTATCGGCCTGCTACAGGGCAAAAATTTCGGCAAACTGGTGATCCGCGTCGCCGACGAATAACCCGCAGCAGGGCGTGGTACGCCACGCCCTGCTTTTAATGTACGGCTAATGTACGGCGCCATCGCCGAATCGCACATCTTCCTCTACCGTCAGCGTCACCTGCACGACAGTGCGCACCGCTTCCACCATCGTCGCCAGCGCCATGCTCGGCTTGCCCGGGTGCGCTGCCGCCAGTTCATGGCTGTACGGAATATGCACGAACCCGCCCCTGACCCGCGAATGATGCGTCTCCAGATAGTGACGCAGACCATAAAAAATATGGTTGCAGTTGTAGGTGCCTGCCGTATAAGAGACCGCCGCGGGGATCCCCTGCCGGCGCAGTTGCTGCACCGCGGCCTTGACGGGCAGCGTACTGAAATAGCCCACCGGCCCGCCGGCCACCACCGGCACGTCAATCGGCTGTTTACCGGCATTGTCGGGAATGCGGGCATCGATCAGATTGATGGCCACCCGTTCCAGGGATATCTCGGCCCGGCCGCCGGCCAGCCCCAGACAAATCACCGCCAGCGGCTGCAATGCCTCAATCGCCGCGATCAACTGCTGATTGGCCACGCCCAATACGCAGGGCAGCTCGAGCACCACGATCTCCGCGCCGGCAATATGTTCACCGGCCAACGCCTGCGCAATCTGCCAGGAAGGATTCACCGCATCACCATCGAACGGCTCAATGCCGGTGATCAAGACTTTGTTCATCATTTCCCCTGATTGAAGGCTAAATTCGTGTACTTCCAGCCTAAAGAACGCAGTATGATTCTGGAAATGGATTATCTTTATATATGGTATTCATGAAATGAATTTATCCAGCGTCGATCTCAACTTGCTGGTGGTGTTTGAGGCGTTGTATCAGACGCGCAACGTCACCGCCGCAGGCCGGCGTCTTAACCGCGCGCAACCTTCCGTCAGCAATGCATTGGCGCGGCTGCGCATTCTTCTGAACGATCCGCTGTTTATTCGCAGCGGCGGCGCCATGGCGCCCACGCCGCGCGCCCACCAGCTGATGCCGCAAATACAGCGGGTGCTTGAACAGATCCATCTGGCGTTGGCGCCCCCTGCCCGTTTCGACCCGGCCACCGCCGGGCAGCGGCGTTTTACGCTGGCAGCCGGCGACTATGCCGATATCTTGCTGCTGCCCGCCATCATCAGTCGATTGCGTCAGACTGCACCCGGCATCGATATTCGCGTTTCGCGCCTGGATCGCCACAATATTTACCGGCAGCTGGATCGCGGCGAGGTGGATATCGCGCTGGGAGGGCACCTTTCCGGTGCGGAAAGCCACTATGTGCGCACGTTGTTTGAAGAACATCTGGTGTGTATCGCCAGCCGTTCACACCCACAGCTGGCGGACGGCCGCTGGGATCTGGCGCGCTACCTCAGCCTGCCGCATGGGCTGTATGCACCGGCAGACGACGGCTCTGCCAGAGGATTGGTCGACCGGCGTCTGGCGGAAATCGGCGGTCAACGGCGCGTTGCCGTGACCTTTTCACACATTGCCGCTCTGCCGGCCGTGGTCGCCGACAGCGATCTGATCGCCACGCTGGCCGCCAGCGCGGCCCGGCATTTTTCCGATCCGCAACGCGTACGCATTCTCCCGCTGCCTGACGAGTTGGCCATCGCACCTTTCCCCATTGAGCTGATCGCCGGCCGGCAGGCGCAACGCGACCCGGCTTTAATCTGGCTCTGCGAGCTGATCGGTCAACTCTCCTTCGCCTCCTCTCCACGCTAACGGCGGCATTCGCTGCATTTTCAACCGTTCAAACGCATGTTCCCAGGCCCGTCGGCGGGCCCTGGGACGCCCACCAAATAGGAATCATCCGAATTAACATTCGCCAAATTTATATATTTGATCATCTTTAACTGGCAAATGGTAAGGATAAAAAACAGTCAGTGACTTTTTTTACGTAAAAAAAGAGTTGTTTTATAAGCACGTTGACTTATGTGTTACACATTTATTTTTTGGTATGACCAATTACCCAATAATTTGAGATAAAAAATGATCTACCAGCATCCATATGTTTTAAATGATAAAAAACAAGATCGTGAGCAAGTTAACGAATTGAGCATTGATCCACAAGGCTATTTTGCAAATGCAGTGCTCTATTGTAGACTGCACAAATCGTGCCTTTGTGTAAACTTTGTTAAATCTTTCGTCAGTTCCTGTCTCCATTCGTGACAGATACGCCATCGGGATCGCGCGTCAATTCTCGTGCGGTAGCTATGCCTAAACCGGGGAATAGTATGGATCGTCTTATCATTGCGCACACGCCTTTGCCCGCCCATCAGCTGTTGTTCAGAAGCCTTTCCGGTGAGGAAAAACTGGCCGGCCTGTTCGAATTCGACGTCGAGCTGCTCAGCCCCGACAATCGGCTCGATCTGAAAGCGCTGCTGGGACAAAAAATCACACTGGAGCTGCGGGGCAATCCGTTGGCGCCGCGTTATCTCAACGGCAATATCACGCGCATGACCCTCTCTGGACGAGAAGCCGGCGGCAACCGTTACTATATCTACCGCGCCGTGCTGCGCCCCACGCTGTGGTATCTGACGCAAAACCGCGATTTTCGCATCTACCAGGAAAAGACCGTTCCCGACATCCTGACTCAGGTGCTGGGGCAGTATCAGGTGAAAATCGATAACCGCCTGAGTTACGACTACCGCATCTGGGGGTACTGCGTGCAGTACCAAGAGAGCGATTTCGATTTCATCAGCCGTCTGATGGAACACGAAGGCATCTATTACTATTTCACGCACCAGCAAGACGGCCATACGCTGGTGCTGGCTGACGCGCCGGCGGCGCATCAGGAACTCGCCGGCTACGCCAGCATTCCCTATCAGCTCGCGGAAGGCGGCCTGGTGGAAAACAAAGACAGCATCAATAGCTGGAGCGTTTCTGACGCCATCACGCCCAGCCTGTATAGCCTGGATGACTACGATTTTCGCAAGCCGCGCGCGCGGTTGCTGGAAGCCCGGCAAAATCCCGCCTCGTTCGCGCAGGACAAAGCCGAGGTGTTCGACTGGCCCGGCCGTTATACCGATCACGCCCATGGCCAGTTTTACGTCAAGGTTCGCCAACAGGAGTTCGAAGCGCAGCATGAGCAGATGAGCGGCGAAGGCAATTCGCAGGGCATTGCGCCCGGCTACCGTTTTCAACTGACCCAGGCGCCGCGTATGGAAGACAACCGCGCCTACCTGGTGGTCAGCGCGCATTACTTCATGCAGGAAAACAGCTACGCCAGCAACGATAACGACGTCGGCGAGCAGCGAACCGAATTTCAGGTCGTTCCGGCGGACATCAATTGGCGCCCGGCGCGCACCACGCCCTGGCCGAAAACCCATGGCCCGCAAACCGCCGAAGTGGTGGGCCCGGAAGGCGAAAGCATCTGGACCGATAAATATGGCCGGGTGAAACTCAAGTTCCGTTGGGATCGCCACGGCAGCGGCAACGAAACCAGCTCCTGCTGGGTGCGCGTCTCCAGCGCCTGGGCCGGCTGGAAATACGGCGGGATCCAGATCCCGCGCGTCGGTGAAGAAGTGGTGGTCGACTTTATCAACGGCGATCCGGATCGCCCCATCATCACCGGCCGCGTTTACAACGAAGACAGCATGCCGCCGTGGGATCTGCCCGGCGACGCCACCAAAATGGGCTTTATGAGCCGCAGTAAAGGCGGCGGCGCCGACAATGCCAGCTTCCTGTTCCTGGAAGATGCGCCCGGCAACGAATCTTTCGACATGCACGCCGAACGCAACATGAACATGACGGTGGAAAACGACAAGAACGTCAATATTGACGGCAGTCGCACCACCATCATCGGTCGCCAGCAGGACGACACCGTCACCGGCGACGCCACGTTCCTGTACAAAGCGAAACGCACCACGACGGTCAATGGGCTGGAAACCGCCAACCTGAACGCTCATCAGACGGTGAACATCAAAGGCGGCCGCGACCTGACGATTATCGACGGCGGCGATAAAATCGACATCACCGGCAATCAGTCCTTCAAGCTCGACGGCGCGCAGACGCAAAACATTACGCAAACCCAGCATGTCACGGTCAAAGGCAACCAGACCCTCGACATTACCGAGGGGCAACAAACCAGCACCATCAAACAAGGGCAAACGGTCAACATCACTTCCGGCGGGCAGCACACCACCATCTCCGCCGGCGGGCAGGAATTGACGATTAAAGGCGGCGGCCAAACCGCCACCGTAACCGGGAATGTCACCGAGACCTACAAAAACGATCAGAGCACAACGATCACCGGCACGCTGACCATCAAAGCGAAAACGATCAATATCACCAGCAGCGACGGCGTATCGGTGCAAACACCGAGCTGGAAAGACAACTGCCACGGCTTGAAATGGGTGGCGACCGGGGCCAACTTCGCCTTTTACGGTTCAAATCTTGCGTTGACAGGGGCCAGCCTGAAACACACGATGCTCGATATTTCGCACAACCCGCTGTCGATCAGCAAAACCAATTTCAAGCTCAGTAATGATCCCATGACGTTCACACAGCTTGGCGCGCTGGTGACCAACGGTGCCTTACGATTGAGCACCAAGGCGCTGGCGATCTTCTTGTAAAGGGACACCCATGTCGAAGGCCAAAAATGTTTTCACCGTTATCGGTTTGATTTTATTGGCTCCTATTCTCAGCCTGGTGGGCTTTTTCAAATTCATCACGGTCGATATCTGGGGTTATTTCAAACATATCGGTTCTTCCCTCAGCGTGATGGAGAACGGTATTTCCGCCTCAGGGCAAATCGTCAGCATTCGCCAGACCAACCTGTGGGACGGGAATCGGCCGGTCTGCGAAGTCGAAGTCAAGTACATCGCCCAAGACGGGAAAAACCGTACGGCCGTGGCGAAAGGCCCGATCAGCGTCGTGGATCTGCCGCGTTATCAGCCGGGCCATTTCATCGCGATAAAGTACGATCCGAAGAATCCCAAAAAAGCGGTGATCGAAGAGCTTTCCCGGCTTTGAGCGAAAAGCATCCCTTCAATCACGCGATCCGAAACGGCTTATCGTTCATCAGTTCGCGAAATCACCTTGCATAAGGAAGTGTCACGATGGGCACGTTCATTGCCTTTTCGACGCAGGACAGCCTCTGGGGACAAATCCTGTTTACCTTCTTTGGCATCCTGGTTGGCTGCGTATTGCTCGCTGCGATCGGCAAAACCTTCTTGTCGGCCAACCGAGCGGTCACGTTGCCTTTGCGGCTGCTGATCTTTGTCGCGCTGATGCTGGCGCTCCTGAAATACAACCAGCAGGTGATGTCTGCGGTGAATGCCCCCGCAGAACTGATCGGATTGCTGATTTTTCCCGGCTTTTTGATGAGTTACCTGGGTGCGGCGCCCACCGGCCGCCTGGCGCTGGCGATAGAGCTGCCCTGTTTTGCGGCGCTCGCCGCGCTGCTGATCCTGGGCACCGCCGACGTCGGCTTCTTTGCGCCCTATCACCTGGAGAGCCCGGCCAATTGATCGCCAAGGCGATCGCCGCGGCGTTGTCCGTGGCGGCCGTGCTGCTGGCTCGTGGAATAAGCGGAAAGGACAACGCACTGTCCTCTTGATCATCCATTTCGAAGCGGGGCGCTCCCCGCATTGGCGATCGGCTCTGAACGCCGTATCGTTTTCTTCATCTGTTGTGACATAGCCTGATATCTATTAAACCGAAAAACGGATTGTTTTTGAGCAAGCAGCCTGGCTGCCGGCTGATATCCACAGGAAGCTTTACACACACAATGAAAGTCGTAAAACCTCTGCGCCTCAGCGCGCTTCATCGACCCTTCTCTTGGCAAGGGCAAAACCATCTGGGCGTTTCCGTTTTGGCCTTGGCCGACATGGGGGCAGCCCCGCGCCTGCGTCCCGAACCGGAGTTGTGGCAGTTGGCCGCCGACGAACTCACGTTGAGCGGCGGCGTGCTCGATTTGGCTATCCCAAAAGCCTGCGCGGAGTTTCTCGCCACCGGCAACGCCTACACCCATCATCAACAAGACAAAACCGCTTGCGCCGTGAAGATCCAGCTTGATTCGCTGGAAAAAACGCTGGTGGTTTTCGGCGATCGCCATTGGATCAACGATCGCCCCTCTACTCCCCTCCCTTTTGCAGAGATGCGTCTGGACTGGCGCCGGGCTTACGGCGGCGCACAGTTCGCCGATAATCCGCACGGCATCGGCGCCACCCCAGAAACATTTCCGCAAGGCCGCATCCATCGCCTACCCAATGTTGAACCCCTGCAGGGGCGCCTTGCGTCTTCTCGGCAAAGCGCGCAACCGGCAAGCTTTGACGCGTTGGATATCACCTGGCCGCGCCGCTTCTCCCGCATCGGCAAAAACTACGACGCCGACTGGTTGAAAAACGGCTTTCCCGGCTTCGCCAACGATATCGACTGGCGCCTGTTCAACATGGCGGAAAGCGATCAGCAGTTTCCTCAACGCGACAGCTTGCCGCCCCGGGCCGCCTATCGGATTTGGAACATGCACCCTTCAGAACCGGTGCAGCAAGGGCATTTGCCGCCGTGGCGCGCGCGCTGCTTCATCAACCGGCTGCGCGGCGGCGAAACGCATTTCGAAGAGATCGCGATGCGCCACACCACCGTCTGGTTCTTCCCACATCGGGAACAGATGCTGCTGATTTATCAGGGCAGCACACGCATCAATGAAGACGATGCCGCCGACGTGATGCAGCTGATGCCGGCCCTGGAAACCGAAGGCGAGCCCCGCTCCGCCGCGCATTATCGGCAGGTGTTGGCCCAGCGGCTGGATAAAGAACGGGGTGCTCTGCACGCTTTTCGTGAACAAGAGTTGCTGCCGGAGGCGTGCATCGGCGCCTGGCTGGATACGGAAACGCCGACGCAGCAAAGCCCGATGGCGGAAAATATCGCCGCCTACGAGCACCAGCAACGCGAAGAGCATCGCCAGCGTCTGCTGCGCGAGGGGCAAGACATCGATGAACTTTTCCCGCGCCCGTCGCAAGAGGCGCCGCCGAAGCTTGACCAGCTCGCCGAATTCGTCGAGCGTCTGGAAAACCAGGCCGAGGCGCAGTATCAGGACATGCTCAAGCTGACGCAAGCCGAGGGCATCGATCCGCTCAACCCCGGTGGGGATCACGTGCCGCCATCCGGTGCGGAAAGCTACCAGCAGCAACGCGATCTGCTGTTCCAGGAGGCGCGCCGCCATCCCGACGCGTTTAGCGCTAAACAGCGTGGGGAAAGCGAGCGCGCGCTGCATCAAATGTATTTAATGTCGGCGCAGGCGCAAAGCCCTGCACTGCGTTTGCGTGGCGATCTGGCGAAAATCATTCGCCAACGCGTCGCCGCCGCCATGCTGCGCGATAAAGATCTCAGCGGTCTTGATCTCACCGGCGCCGATCTGTCCGGCATGGATCTCTGCCAGGCTAACTTGCGCGGCGCTTTGCTGGAAAACGCCGATCTGCGCCAAACCCAATTGGTGGGTTGCGATCTTCGCGAGGCGATGTTGGCGCGCGCCGATCTCAGCGGCGCCGTCTTACAGCAGGCCGATTTGAGCCACGCCTCCTTGGCCCTGGCGAAATGCGAAGCGACGGATTTCGGCGGCGCGCGGTTGCACGAAACCAACATTCAGCAAACGTTGTTTCAACGCTGCGATTTCACGATGGCGTCGTTACGCGACTTGCTGGGATACGAAACCCTGCTCGGGCAGTGTGACTTCAACCGCGCCACGCTGGCCAACATTACGCTGATGGAGCTGCAACTGGAGCAGCTGAAATTCAGCCACGCCCGGCTCGACAAAGTCAGCTTCGTCAAATGCCGGCTGCTGGCGGTGAACTTCGATCGGGCGCGGCTAGAGAGCTGCGCCTGGGTTGATACCGAGACACAAAGCCTCAGCTTCCGCGCCGCACGCCTCACCGCCTGCGCCTTCGCGGCCAAGACGCTGTTGCCGCAGGCGGATTTCAGCGACGCGACGCTGAACCAGTGCAATTTGCGCCAGATGCCGTTGCAGCGGGCGAATTTCAACCGCGCGCGCCTCGACAACTGCGACCTGTCGGAAGCCCGGCTGAACGAGGCCGATTTCCGTCAGGCCAACGGCAGCGGCAGCCTGTTCATTCGCTGCGATCTGTCCCAGGCCCACCTGCGCGACGCCAATTTCATCGCGGCGATCCTGCAAAAATGCGTGCTGTCAGGCGCCGACCTGCAGGGCGCCAATCTGTTCCGGGCCGATTTGTCGCAGTCGCAAGTGGATCAGGCGACACGGCTCGACGGTGCCTATACCGCCAGGGTGAAAACATTGCCTCGCCATAACGGGAAGGAAGTATGACGTCAAAACCTGAGCAGATACGCCAGCGCGTGAAACGCGGCGAGCTGATTGCCGGTGAGGATTTGCACGGCCTGTCATTCGCCGGTATGGATTTAGCCGGCGGCATGTTCAACGAACTGAACCTGAACGGCGTGAACTTCTCCGATTGCGATCTGCGCGACAGCGTCTTCAGCGATTGCCGGCTCGAACACGCTCAATTTGCGCGGGCGAACCTGAAGCAAACGGCCTTCAATCAGTGCGTCATGGCGGGCGGCCGCTTCAGCGAGAGCCATATCGAACTGACGATGTTCAACGACTGCCGGATTGAACAGAGCGACTTCAGCCGGCTGTCGCTCAACCAAAGCCACTGGATGTCATGCCAATTGGCCGGCGCGAATTTTTCCGCCACTCAGCACGATCGCACCACCTTTTACGAAAGCCCGCTCGACGGCGCAGATTTAAGCCATACGAGGCTGTCACTTGTCACATTCTTTCGATTAAATCTCTGTGAAACAAGGTTTGAAGGGGTTGATTTCGACCGCGTCACGTTTTTCGAATGTGACCACCGCGGCAAAAGTTACGCCGGGCAGCGCCTCATCGCCTGCCAGTTTACCGATAACCAACTGGACGACGTCGATTTCAGCCAGGCGACGTTGCGCCAGAGCAATTTCAAGGGCGCTTCGCTGCGGCGCGCCAACCTGACGGGTGTGCAAGCGCAGCAGTCACTGTGGCTGGAGGCCAATCTGACCCACGCGCAGTGCCGCAGCGGGCAGTTCGATCAGGCGATCTTCAGCGAAGCGACGCTGGACGCCGCCAACTTTAGCCAGGCGCGCCTGTATCAATGCCTGTTCCAGCGCAGCCGCGCGGCGCGCTGTGATTTCAGCGACAGCGACCTGACCTACGCCGACTTCTGTTACGCCGACATCGGCGCCGCCGATTTCCGGCGCGCGCGTTTTATGCGCACCCGCATGCACCGCGCCCACCAGCAGCAAACACGCTGGGGCGATCGCAGCGGGATCCTCGAGAGCGACGAAGAGCTGTACGCCGCTGAAACCTGGAGCGCACAGCGCCAGAGCCGAATCTGAATGCATTGACCACTTCACGAGGGGATCACCATGAGCGTTGCCAACACAACTCGCGCCGTCAACATCGCACCGCCCCAGCAGGCCGCCGGCCAGATCGTCAATCTGTTGCCGGACGGCAGCCTGGTGGTGGAGTGCGAAGGCCGCGGCTGGCATTGCCGCCGGGCGGCGAGCTGCCTGCTGACGCCGGCCCTCGGCGATAACGTGCTGGTCGCCGGCTGCGGCCACCAGCTGTGGGCGATCGCCGTCCTCGAACGTGCGGAACCGCAAAACGCGGCGCGGCTCTGCGTCGAAGGCGATCTGCAGATTGAAACGCCGAACGGTTCGCTGTCGCTGCACGGCGCGCAGGCGCTGAACCTGAGCGGCGACGCCATGACGCTGCAGGCGAACAGCGGCGACTGCCACGTCGACAAGATGAAATACAGCGGCGAAGAGCTGTCGGCCTTCGTCAGCCTCAGCCGCCTGGTCGGCAAACGCTGCGAGTCGCTGTGGCATTCAGTCAGCCAGATCAGCCATTCGCTGTTCCGCAAAGTGCGCCAAACCGAGCACGTGCGCGCCGGGCAGCTGGATTACCAGGCGGAAGATTACGCCCGCATTCATGCCCGCAACACGCTGATTACCTCGAAAGACATCACCAAGCTGGATTCGGAACAAATCCACGTCGGATAACCTGCGGAGGCCTTTTATGTTTGCCAACAGCCAAATGATCGGCGTGGACCTGGCGTTTCCCGACGTCTGTCTGACGCCAAGCCCGGCGCCGGTGCCCGTGCCCTACCCGGATATCGCCCTCGCGCCGACCGCCATCCCGAACGCATTCAATATTCTGTTCGTCGGCACCCCGGCGCACAACATGGCGACGGTGACGCCGCTGACCAACGGCGACAACCCCGGCGTGGCCACCGGGGTCGCTTCCGGGACGGTGATGGGGCCGTCCCGCCACCTGACCGGCGCCTTTACCGTGCTGCTCAAAGGCACCCCGGCCACCCGGCTGACCAGCCTCAGCCTGCAGAATTCCACCAACGCGCTCGGCATGCGCATCGTGCCGAGCCAATTAAAAGTGTTGCTGCTTGCGCCCTGATGACGGCGCCTTATTACACAGCCATTCAATCAAGAAGAAGAGGACATTGTGAAAACACGGATTACCCTGACGCTGCTGACCGCCCTGACGCTTGCCGGTTGCTCCACCCCGCCGCCACCGCCGCCGGCGCTCAATAACGACGCCATCGTCAGCAGTGAAGTCAATGGCGTCACGCTAAAGCACCGCGCCGCGGTGAGCGCGCCGAAACAGTTCAAACCGATCGGTGAGGAATACCGCAGTCTGTACGCCGCCAGCATCATGAGCAGCCCCGATTATACCGGCACCGCCGTCGGCAGCCTGGACAACGCCGCCGCGTTCTACGCGCTGGGCGAAGTGGAAAACAATTGGCTGGCGATCTCCGCCATCCGCGGCGGCGATCTGGTGGGTTATATCCAGGCCAACGCCGGCGTGCCGGAAGCGCGCTACAAATCGACGCTGCGCAAAGATCTGCCGCGCCGCGCGCGCGCCGCCAAACAGGACTGCGTCAAAGTCGGCGGCGACAGCAAGGCGTGTAAAAACGCCGGCTCAGCCACCTGGATCCTCCAGTAGTCAGTACGCCTGCGGGCGACGAGATTCCCATGATGACGACCCCTATCGCTTCCCGCTGGTGCGGGATGCTGTTTCTGCTGCTGGGCGCGTTGGCGCTCGGCGGCTGCATGTCTTCCGCCAAAAGCGTGCCGTCGCGCTACAGCCTGGTGTTCGATGCCGATCGCCAGGTCAACGCCGCCGCCGGCGCGCAACCGGCGCCGATAAAAATTCGCGTGCTGCTGCTGCGTTCGGATGCGGAATTCATGGATGCCGACTTCTTCAGTCTGCAAAACGACGCCAAAAGCGTGCTCGGCAATAGCCTGCTGGACAGCGATCAGTTCTTCCTGACGCCGGGCCAGACCGGCAAGACGCTCGGCGGGCAAAGCGCGTTGGACGCACGTTACATCGGCGTAATCGCCGAGTATCAAAACCTGGACGGCAAGACCTGGCGCATTTCGCTGCCGCTGCCGGAGCCCACCGAAACCAATTTCTACAAGGTATGGCAATTCTCGCCGGATGAGCTGGAAGCGCATATCGTCGCGGGCGTGAATGGCCTGCGTCCCGTAAAAAAGGTCGACTGACCTACCGCTGCGCTGAAGCGAAGTAACTATAGGTGTGATGATGAAAGATGCTCATAAGGTTGTCTGGACTGAGGGGATGTTTTTGCGCCCTCACCATTTCCAGCAGGCGGAAAACTATCTCGAAGGCTATATGCGCAACTGGGGTCAGGCCCACAGCGGCTGTTTCTGGGGGTTCCTCACCCTGGATCTGGACCAAACGCTGCTGCGCCAGGGCAAGATTGCGCTCAACGCCGCCAGCGGCATCATGCCGGACGGCACGCCGTTTCGCTTTGCCGGCGCCCAGCAGGCGCCCGCGCCGCTGAGCATCGCCGAAAACAAGACCGGTGAGAACGTGGTGCTGGCCCTGCCGACTTACCGCGCAGGGCGTGAAGACGTGATCTTTCAGGAAAGCCCGGAGGCGCTGGCGCGCTATCTGGCTTACGAGAACGAAGTCGACGATCTTAATGCCGTCTCGGTGGGCAGCGCGGCGCTGCAATTTGGCCGCCTGCGCCTGCGGCTGATGCTGGAGAGTGAACTCAACGCCGAATGGACGGCGCTCGGCGTTACCCGCGTGCTGGAAAAGCGCGGCGACAACAGCCTGCGTCTCGATACCGCACAGATCCCGCCGATGCTGAACTGCCAGGGCAACCCGGTACTGAAGACCTTCATCAACGATCTGCAGGGCCTGCTGCAACAGCGCAGCCAGCAGATGAGCCAGCGCCTGCTGCAGCCGGGGCGCGGCGGCAGTTCCGAAATGGTCGATTTCATGCTGCTGCAGCTGATCAACCGCCATCTCGGCCAGGTGAGTCACGCCTATCACCTCGACCATCTGCACCCGGAGCGCCTGTTCGCCGATTGGCTGCAGTTCGCCACCGAGCTCGCCAGCTTCTCGGCGCAGCGTACCCCGGAAGGCCGCCTGCCGGTGTACGACCACGACAACCTGGCGCTGTGCTTCGGCAAGCTGATGCTGTTGCTGCGTCAAGGATTGTCGGTGGTGCTGGAAGACAACGCCATTCAGCTGACGCTGGTCGAACGATCCCACGGGTTGAACGTCGCCACCGTGCAGGACACCAAAATGATGCGCGACTTCGGTTT
Organism: Serratia sp. BNK-33-b; assembly: GCF_048684565.1. Lineage (NCBI taxonomy): Bacteria > Pseudomonadati > Pseudomonadota > Gammaproteobacteria > Enterobacterales > Yersiniaceae > Serratia > Serratia sp. BNK-33-b. The sequence goes on along the minus strand of NZ_JBLQTZ010000001.1, from coordinate 1,792,899 downwards.
CGTCTTGGCAGTGCGCGCCGACGTGGCCGCCGAGGTGTTGCTGACCCACTTCCCGGCGCAGATGAAGATCGCACCGGTCACGCGCATCCGCGATCTGGTGCAGCTGCAGCTACCGGGCATCGGCCTGCGCACCATGCCCGCCGCGCCGCGTCAGATCCCCTATCACGCCGGCTATACCTATTTCGAGCTGGAAAAAGGCGGCGACCTGTGGAAACAGATGGAAAAATCCAGCGCCTTCGCCCTGCATCTGGCCGGTGAGTTCCCGGGGCTGGACATGGAATTTTGGGCGATTCGCAGCCATACGGACCGGTAACCTATGACTCAGGAAAATAGCATGGCGCCGGCGGCCAATCCGCTGGTGGACGCCGCCAACCCGCTGCTGAACGCCATTTCGCAGATCCGCCAGTCGGCCACGCACGCCAACCCGGCGCAGCTGCGCCAACAGCTGATCGACGAAATGCGCCGCTTCGAGATCCGCGGCCAACGCGCCAATCTGCCGTACGAAGTGATCATCGGCGCGCGTTATTGCCTGTGCACCGCGCTGGATGAAGCGGCGGCGCTGACCCCGTGGGGCAGCAACAGCGTGTGGTCCGGCAGCGGGCTGCTGGTGACCTTCCATAACGAAACCTGGGGCGGCGAAAAGTTTTTCCAGCTGCTGGCCAAGCTGTCGCAGAGCCCGCGTGAGCACATCAACCTGCTGGAACTGATCAATTATTGCCTGCTGCTGGGCTTTGAAGGCCGCTATCGGGTCATGGAAAACGGCCGTTCTCAGCTGGAAACCATGAAGCAGCGCCTGCTGCAGCTGATCCGGACGGTGCGCGGCGGCTACGCCCCGCCGCTGTCGCCTCATGCGCTGGATCTGCCGGTACAGCAAAAACTGTGGCGGCCGCTGGTGCCGCTGTGGGCCTGCGTGGCGCTGACCGGCTTCCTGGCTTCGCTGCTGTTCATCGCCCTCAACTGGCGGCTGGGCGACAACACCAGCCCGGTGCTGGCGGCGATTTACCAAACCAATCTGCCGCAGGTGGCGATCGGTAACCCGGCGCCGGCCGCGCCGCCGACGCTGAGCCTGAAAAGCTTCCTGCGCAAAGAGATCGCCGAAGGGCTGGTGGTGGTGCGCGACGAAGCGCAGCAAAGCGTGGTGATCCTGAAAGGCGACGGGCTGTTCGACTCCGCCGCCACCACGGTGCGCGCCAACTATATCCCGGTCATCGACCGCATCGCCGCCGCCATGAACGGCGTCAGCGGCAAGATCCTGGTCACCGGCTACAGCGACAACGTGCCGATCCGCAGCGCCCGTTTCGCCTCCAACTGGGAGCTGTCGCTGGCGCGCGCCGAAGCGGTCAGCGCCCGCTTGCAAAAACACCTCGCCAACCCGCAGCGGGTCAAGGCCGAGGGCCGCGGCGAGAGCAACCCCGTCGCGCCGAACGATAACAAAGTGAACCGCGCGTTGAACCGCCGGGTAGAAATTACGCTGTTGGTCGCCCCGGAAAACACCCAGGCGGAAATCAACGGCTTGCCGCAAGGAACCGGAAAGTAATGCTCAGTACGTTATTCTCCATCATCACCAGCCGCCTGCTGTGGGGCTTTGTCGGCATTACCGCGCTGGCGTTCATCATCTGGATGATCGGCCCGCTGGTGGCCATCGGCGACTATCGCCCGCTGGAGCCGGAACTCAACCGCCAGATCGCCATTGGCGTCATCTACCTGATCTGGTTCCTGTGCCGCCTGATCCCGCGCCTTTACAGCGCCTGGTTCAACAGTCGCCTGCTGAGCAACCTGCGCGCCGCCGAAACGGTGCCGGCGGAAGACGGCAAGCCCGAGGTTAAACAAGACGATCAGCTAGCGCAGCGCTTCGACGAAGCGGCGCAGCTGCTGAAAAAGGCGCGCTTCGCACCGGGCCAGGGCGACGGCAAACACCGCTGGATGACCCGCTTTAGCCGCCAATACCTCTACCAGCTGCCGTGGTATGTGATCATCGGCGCGCCCGGCGCCGGCAAAACCACCGCGCTGGTCAATTCCGGCCTGCACTTCCCGCTGGCGGATCGCTTCGGCAAATCCGCGCTGCGCGGCGTGGGCGGCACCCGCAACTGCGACTGGTGGTTTACCAACGACGCCGTGCTGCTCGACACCGCTGGCCGCTACACCACCCAGGAAAGCCAGCGCGAAGAAGACGCCGGCGAATGGCAAAGCTTCGTCGCGCTGCTGAAAAAATATCGCACCCGCCAGCCAATCAACGGCGTGATGGTCACCATCAGCGTCGCCGATCTGCTGAGCGACAGCGCCGAAGCGCGCGCCGCCCAGGCCAGCGCGCTGCGCAAACGCCTGATCGAACTGCATGAACAGCTGGGCATTCACTTCCCGGTCTATGTGCTGGTGACCAAAACCGACCTGCTCAACGGCTTTATGGCCTATTTCGGCAGCTTCGACAAAGCGCAGCGCGACCAGATCTGGGGGTTCACCTTCCCTTACGAGCGCTCGCGGCAGCCGGACTTCAACCTGAACGCCGCCTTCGAACAGCACTACGCCCTGTTGCAACAGCGGTTGGACGCGGCGCTGCCGGATACGCTGCTGATGGAACACGACGCGCGCCAGCGCGCCGAAAGCTACCTGTTCCCGCAAGAATTCGCCGCGCTGCGCCCGCTGCTCGGCCACTATCTGGAACAGGTGTTCGCCACCTCCAGTTTTGAAACCCGCTTTACCCCGCGCGGCATCTATTTCACCAGCGGCACCCAAGAGGGGCTGCCGTTCGACCGGGTGATGGGCGAACTGAACCGCTACCTGCAGCTGCCGACGGCAAACTCAGGGGCGCAGGCCAACGCGGCCTGGGACAGCGTGGGCCAGGAAACGCCGATCCCGGCGGCCAAGGGCCAGAGCTTCTTCCTGAAAGAGACGCTGGAATCGGTGGTCTTCCAGGAGTCCGGGCTGGCGGGCAGCAACCGCTGGTGGGAATACCGCAACCGCGCCCTGCACTGGGCGGGTTACATCGCGCTGGCGGTGGTCCTGGCGGTGCTGGCGATGCTCTGGTTCACCAGCTACGGCAACAACAAGGCCTACCTGGCGGAAGTGGCCGCCAAGGTGCCCGGCGTCGAGCGCCAGGGGCAAAACCTGACGCAGGTGGGCAACGGCGACATGTTCTCGCTGCTGCCGTTCCTCAACAGCCTGCTGCACCTGCCGGACAGCCAGAACTTTTCGCTGGACGATCCGCCGTTCACTTACCGCATGGGGCTGTTCCGCGGCGATCAGGTCGGTGACGCCGGCAATGCCCTGTACCAAAAAGCGCTGAAAGAGCTGCTGCTGCCGCAGGTAGCGCAACAGATCGCCACCACGCTGCGCAACGACAACCACGGCGACGCGGACTTCAGCTATGAAGCTTTGAAGGCCTACCAGATGCTGTATCTGCCGAAGCAGTACGACGGCAAATTCCTGCGCGCCTGGGTGATGCTCAACCTGCAGCGCAACCTGCCGCAGGGCAGCACCCAAAAACAGCTGCAACAGATCGAATGGCACCTGAGCCAACTGCTGGATGCGCAGATCCAGGCCTCGCCCTACGCCAAAGACGAACAGCTGGTGGCGCAGGCGCAGGCCGCCATCAACCGGGCGCCGCTGTCGCAGCGCGTCTATGGCCGCCTCAAGCGCCTGCTGCTGAAACAGACCGACATCAAGCCGGTCAGCCTGGTCGATTTGGCCGGCCCGCAAACCGAGCTGGCGTTCAGCCGCAAAAGCGGCAAGCCGGTCACCGACGGCGTGCCGGGCCTGTTCACCTCACAAGGGTACTGGAAAGCGTTCAACGACAACATCGACCCGGTGACCGACACCCTGCGCAAGGAAGACGTCTGGGTGTTGAACAGCCAGACGCCGGAGCAGAAGAGCGCCGATTTGACCAAGACCATCCGCCAGCTGTACATGCAGGACTTCATCAGCGCCTGGGATGAGCTGCTGGGGGATATCCAACTGGCCAACATCGGCAACCTGACTCAGCGCATCAGCAGCGCGCGCCTGTTGTCCGGCAATCCGTCGCCGATGCGCAACCTGCTGGTCAACGTCAGCAAAAACGTCACCCTGCGCGACGAGAAAAGCGACGCCGACTCCCGCTCGCTGCTGGCCAAAACCGAAGACAGGCTGAACCAAAACGCCAACCGCACGCTGGAGGCGCTGTTCACCAACCGGCCGGCCAACGCCGACGGCAACGTGTCGGCCCAGCCGGAACAGCTGGTGATGGCGCACTTCGCGCCGCTGCTGGAGCTGGCGCAAAGCCAGGGCGAAGGCAATAAGGCGATCCCTTTCGACAGCGTGCTGAAGCAGGTCGATGAGCTGTACAGCTATCTGACGGCGGTTCAGGGCGCGGCCAACAGCGGCATGTCGGCGCCGCCGAGCGACATCATCCCGCGCCTGCAGGCCGAGTCCGGCCGCTTGCCGGTGCCGTTCAAACAGATGCTGCTGTCGCTGGCGATCGGCGCCAGCAGCGACACCCAGCGCAAAGAGATGGAGAACGTGAAAAAACGCATCAGCTTCGAGGTCGGCAGCTTCTGCCGCCAGGCGATCGCCGGGCGTTATCCGCTGGTGGCCCGGGCGCGCCAGGAAGTGACGCCGGACGATCTGGCGCGCATGTTCGCACCGAACAGCGGGCTGATGGACAGCTTCTTCCGCGACAACCTGCAGGGCAAGGTCGACACCACCCGCGCCAACTGGCGTTTCACCCCCGGCGTGGACGGCAAGACGCTGCCCGGCGGCGAAGGCATCCTGCGCTCGTTCCAGCAGGCGCAGCGCATCCGCGACGCCTTTTTCGCCAACGGCACCGCGACGCCCTCTTACCGCGTGACCGTGCGGCCGGTGCGGATGGATAACGACATCCTCAACCTGACGCTGGATATCGACGGGCAGCTGTTCAAATACAGCCACGGCCCACAGGTGCCGCTGGTGGTCAGTTGGCCGGGCACCCGCAATACCAACCAGGTGCATCTGCAGCTGGCGCTGGCCAACGGCACCACGGCCAGTCTGGTGACCAGCGGGCCGTGGGCGCTGAACCGTCTGGTGGACATGGCGCAATCGTCGGGCACCGCCGGCCTCGGCCGTCAGGCGACCTTCAATCTCGACGGCCACCGCGTCACGCTGGAGTTTACGCCCAACAGCATCCGCAATCCGTTCCAACTGCCGGCCTTCTCGTGCCCGTAGCCCCGAAAGGACATGACCATGAGCACTGATTCAAGCGCCCCGACGAGCATTGGCTGGTACGGCAAACTCCCCTCCGCCGGCGATTTCCTGCAACGCCGCTTGCCCGATCCGGTGGTCAACAACTGGGCCCACTGGTTCCATAACGGGCTGGTGAATTTGCAGCGCGATGCGCAAGGGCCTAACGATCACCCATTCAGCAACGCGCCGGTGTGGAACTTCGTGATCCCCGCCACGCTCGGCAGCCAGTACGTGCAGATGGGCTGCCTGCTGCCGGCGCGCGACCGCGTCGGGCGGCGCTACCCGATCTGCGCGCTGCGCCTGTTCAGCCAGCAGGATTGGCGATCGCAACAGTTGAACATGGCGGCGAGTTGGTACCAACAGCTCGGTCATACCCTGCTGAACGGCGTGCGCAACGGTTTCTCCGCCGAGCAAATTGACCGCGCGTTGCAGGCGATCCCGGCGCTACCCAGCCCGCCGGCGGAAGCGGATTCCGAAATATTGTCGATTATCGGTTTCCAGCATCCGGACGTGCCGGGCCTCGGCTGGCAACAGGCCGCCGACTGCTTCGATCCGGCGCAGTACACCAGCTTCTGGTGGACCAATCAGGCAGACGGACACCCGCTCTACACCCACGTGCACAGCGGCAACCTCACCGTGCAGCTGTTTTCACTGCTGTTCGAGCCCAACGGCTGGGCGCGCCCCGGCCGCGGCGGCCAGTACCCGCAAATGTTTGATTAACATCGTTCGTTGAAGGAAATTTTATGGCTATCGATACCGATACCCTGCTGGCCCCGGTTGACGCGGACAATCCCTGCGGCGACAACCTGGAATACGACGCCGACTTTCTGGCGATGGAACAAGCCGCCACCGGCAAGGCCGAACAACAGTTCGGCAGCACCATCATTCCGGAAGAAGCGCCGGACTGGGTGCAGGTCGAGCGCCTCGCGACCTCGCTGCTGACGCGCACCAAAGACCTGCGCGTCATGCTGTATCTCACCCGCGCCTGGACCCAGCTGCGCGGGTTGCCGGGCTACGCCGACGGGCTGACGCTGGTCCATCAGTCGATGACCCGTTACTGGGACACCCTGCAGCCGCCGCTGGAGTTCGATGGGGAAGCCGACCCGCTGTTTCGCATCAACGCGCTGGCCGACCTTGGCGACAAGGCCGCGCTGGCCGCCAGCGTGCGCGCCGCCCCGCTGCTGAAAAGCGCCGCCGGAGAAATCTCGCTGCGCGATGCCGGCGCCCTGCTCGACGGCAGCAAGCAGGAGTGCCCCAACTTTCCCGGCGGCCGCGCGCGGCTGCAGGATGAACTGGCGCAGCAGGATCGCCCCGAGGGCGCCTTGGTGACGCGCATCGCCAACACCCTGAGCGCCATCCGCAGCGAAGTGACCCGCCATCTGGGGGAAAGCGCGCTGCCGGAAATGAGCGCGCTGACCAAGGTGTTTTCTCTGGTGGCGCTCGCCGGCCAGAGCGAGGCGCCCGCCGCCGCCGAAGCGGACGCGACGCCTGAAACGGCGGCCATGCAGCAACCTGCCGCCGTACAGAGCGCCACTGCCCCGCTCAACTGGCGCAGCGCGCAGATCCAGTCGCGCGACGATGCCCAGTTGATGCTGGATAAGGTGAAAAATTATTTTCGTCTTCATGAGCCGAGCCACCCGGCGCCGCTGATGATCGATCGGGTCCAGCGGTTGATTACGCTGGACTTTATGCAAATCGTCCGCGATTTGGCACCCGATGGGCTTAACCAACTGGAGACCATTCTCGGTCGCCCCGACAACGAGGAGAACAGCTAGCCGCCGACCTTTGTTCTCTTGACGCATCCGATACCGTCTGCCCCTGCGCAGACCCGAATCAGAACCTGACTCTCCCAGCCGGACGAGGCGCGTTCCCAATCGCCATTAGATGGAGTAAATCATGTCAAACTCGAAATCCCGCAGCGGGCAGAAATTCATCGCCCGCAACCGCGCGCCGCGCGTACAGATTGAATACGATGTCGAAATTTATGGCGCAGAGCGCAAAATCCAGCTGCCGTTCGTAATGGGCGTGATGGCGGATCTGGTGGGGAAAGCGGTCGATCCGCAAGCCAGCGTGGAAGAACGCAAATTCATGGAAATCGACGTCGACAACTTCGACGAGCGTATGAAGTCGCTGAAACCGCGCGTCGCTTACCAGGTTGACAATACCCTGACCGGCGAAGGCAAGCTGAACATCGATCTGACCTTCGAAAGCATGGAAGACTTCTCCCCCGCCGCTATCGCCCGCAAGGTCGACGCGCTGGACAATCTGCTGGATGCGCGCACCCAGCTTTCCAACCTGCTGTCCTACATGGACGGCAAGAACGGCGCCGAAGAGCTGATCTCCAAGATCCTGCAAAACCCGGCGCTGCTGCAATCCCTGACCGACGCGCCGAAGCCGGCGGTTAACGATGACAACAACGAGCGTGAGGATTAATCGATGAGCAACTCGCCTCAGCAACAGAATGCGTTGCAAACCACCGAGACTTTTTCCAGCGATGAATTCAGCGCGCTGTTGAACAAAGAGTTCCGGCCAAAGACCGATCAGGCCAAAGAAGCAGTTGAGAACGCGGTGAAAACCCTGGCGCAGCAGGCGCTGGAAAATACCGTCACCGTTTCTTCCGACGCCTACCGCACCATCCAGGCGCTGATCGCGGAAATCGACGAAAAGCTGTCGCAGCAGATCAACCAGATCATTCACCACGACGATTTCCAGAAGCTGGAAGGCGCGTGGCACGGCCTGCACTACCTGGTCAACAACTCTGAAACCGACGAGATGCTGAAGATCCGCTTCATGAGCATTTCCAAGCAGGAGCTGGGCCGCACGCTGAAGCGCTATAAAGGTGTGGGCTGGGATCAGAGCCCGATCTTCAAGAAAGTCTACGAAGAAGAGTATGGCCAGTTCGGCGGCGAACCGTTCGGCTGCCTGGTGGGCGACTACTACTTCGATCACAGCCCGCAGGACGTGGAGCTGCTGGGCGAAATGGCCAAGATCGGCGCCGCCTCGCACTGCCCGTTCATCGCCGGCACCGCGCCGAGCGTGATGCAGATGGAGTCCTGGCAGGAGCTCTCCAACCCGCGCGATCTGACCAAGATTTTCCAGAACACCGAGTACGCCGCCTGGCGCAGCCTGCGTGAGTCGGAAGACGCGCGCTACCTGGGGCTGGTGATGCCGCGCTTCCTGGCGCGCCTGCCGTACGGCATCCGCACCAACCCGGTGGACGAGTTTGACTTCGAAGAAGACACCGACGGCGCGACTCACGGCAACTACACCTGGACCAACGCCGCCTACGCCATGGCCGCCAACATCAACCGTTCGTTCAAAGAGTTCGGCTGGTGCACCGCCATTCGCGGGGTGGAGTCCGGCGGCGCGGTGGAAAACCTGCCGTGCCACACCTTCCCGAGCGACGACGGCGGCGTGGACATGAAGTGCCCGACCGAGATCGCCATCAGCGACCGCCGCGAAGCCGAGCTGGCCAAAAACGGCTTTATGCCGCTGGTGCACCGCAAAAACTCCGACTTCGCCGCCTTTATCGGCGCGCAGTCGCTGCAGAAGCCGGCGGAATACTACGACGCCGACGCCTCCGCCAACGCCCAGCTTTCCGCGCGCCTGCCGTATCTGTTCGCCTGCTGCCGCTTTGCGCATTACCTGAAGTGCATCGTGCGCGACAAAATTGGTTCCTTCCGCGAGCGCGACGACATGGAGCGCTGGCTGAACGACTGGATCATGAACTACGTGGACGGCGATCCGGCCAACTCCTCGCAGGAAACCAAGTCGCGCAAACCGCTGGCCGCGGCGGAAGTGCAGGTGGAAGAGATCGAAGACAACCCAGGCTATTACAGCGCCAAGTTCTTCCTGCGCCCGCACTACCAGCTGGAAGGTCTGACCGTCTCCCTGCGCCTGGTGTCGAAGCTGCCTTCGCTGAAACAAAACGACGCGTCCTGATGGGCTGAAGTCAGGCCGCGGTAGTGCGGCCTGGCTGATACATCAACCTCATCGTCAGCCTATCGCAGAAAACCCGGATCGCACGTGGAATCAAGATAGCGCGAAATAATTAAGCATTGAGCCATTAGCACTTAATAGTGGCTCGGTAACCCGTACCGATAGTTTTCGGTATTTAAGAAGGTGCATGGCACAAGGATATAAATTGGTAATGCATTACCACACTTGCAATTCCTGCTGCTATTACCTGAGTTTTTCAACGTAACGTTAATACTACTGTTAACCCTTAATAAAGAGTGAAGAAACTATGGCTATTGATATGTTCCTGAAAGTTGAAGGTGCCAGCGGCGAATCTAAAGATTCGAATCACAAAGGCTGGACCGACATTACTTCTTTCTCCTGGGGCGCTTCTCAACCGGGCAATATGGGCGTTGGCGGCGGCGGCGGCGCCGGTAAAGTGTGCTTCAACGATCTGCACGTCAACGCGCTGGTCGACAAGTCAACCCCGGCGCTGCTGAAGCACTGCTCCAGCGGTAAGCACCTGACCAAGGTTGAGTTGTCTGTCTGCAAGGCGGGCGGTACTCAGGTTGAGTACGTTAAAATCACCCTGGACGACGTGCTGGTCACCGCCGTGCAGTACACTGGTGCAGGCGGCGAAGACACCGTGGGCGTCACCTACTCCTTCCAGGCGGCGAAAGTGAAACAGCAATACTGGGAGCAGAGCGACAAAGGCGGCAAAGGCGCCGAAAGCAGCGCAGGTTGGAACATCAAGGAAAACCGCGAAGCTTAATCTTCCCGCACAGATGCCCCTGATTAGGGGCATCTATCAACAGAGGACGTTATAATGAGTCGCCCTTCATTCCAGCAAGCGTGGCAACGATTTAGCGAAATCAACGTAGATATTACTGACGTTGGCAAAAAGATAGGTGGAAATGTAGGTCTTAACATTGAGCTTGGCGTCAATGACCCATTGCAAGGATTCACCAATGCCTGCGCAATACGCATGAGTTACACGCTCAATTATTCTGGTTTTAAAGTTGAACGAGGAGCGTGGAAGACCGTTTCAGGCAAAGATAAAAATTGGTACATTTATCGCGTCAGAGATATTATTAACTTTTTGAATTATAAGTTCGGCAAACCTGATAAAACGATTAAAAACCCTACCCCTAGTGATTTTTCAAAAGACAAAGGGATATTGGTTTTCACTGTTCCAGGATGGAATGATGCCAGCGGACACGCAACATTATGGAACGGTACAACCTGCTCAGATCATTGTTACTTTCCAAAATCCAGCGAGGCATCTATATGGTTACTAAAATAAAATCCCTGTGTGTTGCAAGCATGATATTTTTGGGATGTATTCAATCGGCTCAAGCCAAAGAAACCTATACCCCCGAAGAGTACCTAAAAAACTACGCGCTTAGCGTTTGCATCGCCGAGGGGTACTCAGCAAAAGAAGTCAAAAACGATGCCGCCGCCGCCGCTCGGGGTTACACGGAATTCGGCGATTATTCTCTGGAAGCGCATACCGCCGTCAGGGCGCTGGCAAAAGAATTTCTGGCAAAGCCCTATGACAGTATGTCAGGGGAGCCGATGACGATGGCCAAGTGCATCGATCTTGTACACAGCCAAGAGCTGCAAGCCATCATCAAGAAATACCAAGGAAAAGACGACAACTGATATCAGAGTTGCTCAAACGACGGCTCATATCAAAGGTTATCTCGGATGAGAAGATACACGTACTTTTTAATGTCTCTGCTGCTCGGAAGCCATGTAGTCCTTGCTGAAAACTCGCTCAATGCTTTATCGCAAGAGGCACTTTATAAAAATTGGTTAACCAGCCGCTGCATTGGGAAGTCCACTGACTCAGAAAGAACCAAGCAAGACGCCTTCCGTTCCGCTTCCGCCTATTTAGAATTGAGTAAACTGCCGATGGATGCATTTGAACAAGGTGAAAAACTGGCTGAACAGTACGCAAATAAAAATAGCCAAGGCTCAGTTCAAGGGACTTACCATACTTTAGATTGTCTTTCACTGCAGAACGCCAGTGAAGCTGAAACCATTTTTGAACGTTACTCTAAGTAATAGTCAGGATTGTTGAATCCAATTTCATAAAGTTATCAACTCAAGAGAATTAAAACTTATTGATTATTAACATGACTCCAGACGTCACGCTATCAACTTACTCATATGGATTCTTACTTTCCTATTTTTCATTGTCACTCATCACGTTAGTGGCATTATATTACTTAAAAAAATTATCGGCTCGCAAACACAATTATCCATTTTTTGTTTTCAACTGTCTCATTGTGGTTTTTATGGGTGTCATACAGCTCTCAATTTTTGCATACGGGAATGATTTCCTTAATCTCTTCTACCCACTAGGCAACAATGACTATGACTCTATACATTATGGCAGTTTGATATTTACCTTTATCTACTTAACTCAACTACCAAAAAACACCTATTACAAAAAAGAAAAGAATAGAAGTTAGCCATCAGATTAGATGACTAAATCAACATACGCCCAAAGCAGTCTACAATCCCCATCAGCAGGAATGCCTTATGCGATTTTCCATTGTAAAAAACAAAAGCGGCCAGGTTCCGCCGCAGAGCAGTTGCGATTTTCTGCCGCCGGGCGGCACCATCGGCCGCAGCGTGGACAACAACCTGGTGCTGCCGGACGAAGAGCGCGCCATTTCCCGCCTGCAGGCGATTGTGCATATTTCCGCTGACGGCGAATGCCGCATCACCAACCGCGGCAACGTTACCCGCGTGCTGCTGAATGACATTCCGCTGGAACGTGGCCGCCAGGTTGAACTGCAGGATGGCGACGTGCTCGGTATCGACGATTACCAGATTGAAGTCAGCGCGCTGCAACAGCACGCCGCGCCGCAGGCTCAACCGGTGGCCAAGGCTGTTGCCGCTGCTGCGACCCCTGCTGCCACCGCCAAAGAAAAATCCGCCGCGCCAATCCCCAACGAAATCTGGGACAGCCTGGTGGAAGAATTTACGCCGAATGCGCCGGCCGCCGTCACGCCGCCGCCGGCCGCCAATCCAGACAGCCATCCGCTGTTGGACACCCCCGCTCGCGAGCTGAACCCGGCCGATCCGCTGGCGCAGCTGGCGGGCGAGGTCGATCTGCGCCAGCTGCAACAGCAACAAACCGATCCGGCGGCGCTGTTCAACACCGACACCACTTTTGAACGCGAACACATTCTGGCCGATACCACCCCCAGCGCGCTGCTGGCGGAGCAGGCTGCGCCGCCGCGTCCGGCAACTCCGGCCCGGAATGCGCAGCAACCGGAGCAGGAGTTGGATCCGCTGGCGCTGTTCGGCGGTTCATCCGCGCCCGCTTCGCCAGAGACGTTAAACAGCAACGATCCGCTGGGTCTGCTGATGGGCGGCGCCGTGCCGCTGGCCCAGCCGGAGGAGCCGCCCGCGCCGCCGTCTCCGCCACCGATGGCCGCACAACCGCAAGCGCCGCGCCCGCAGCCGACGCCGCCACCCGTGCAGACGCCTGAGCCACAGCCCCAACCTGCACCGCAGTTCAGCCAGCAGGAACCGCCTGCGCAGCCGCCGCGCCCGCGCCAGGGCAACCGCCTGGGCATCGATCCGGTCGCCTACCAGTCCGCTCAGCGGCAGCACGCCGCCGCGCCGAGTGGCGACGCATTGGAGGGGCCGTTGCTGGCGGCGCTGCTGCAAGGCATCGGTCTCGACGATCTGCAACCGCAGCCGCACTTTGACGAACAGCAGATCCGCCTGGCCGGTCGCCTGCTGAGCCTGTTCTCGCAAGGCACCGTCGCCCTGCTCTCATCCCGCTCGATCCTCAAGCGCGGCGTAAAGGCCGAGATGACCATGATCCTCGACGAAGCCAACAACCCGTTCAAGCTGCTGCCTTCGGGAAAAACGGTGCTGATGCAGATGTTCGGCAGCCAGATGCCGGGCTTTATGCCGCCGGAGCAAGCGGTGCGCGACGCGCTGATCGACCTGCAGGCGCACCAGCTGGGGATGATCGCCGGTATTCGCGCCATCATCGCCGCCATGCTGCAGTCGTTCAACCCGGAGCGCCTCGAAGAGGAAGCGCGCAAGGAAGGCGTGGCGCCGCGCCTGTCGCTGCCCGCCAACCGCAAGGCTGCGCTGTGGGACTACTTCGTGAAGAACTATCAGCAAACCTCCGGCGAGATCGAGGACGATTTCCACACCCTGTTTGGCGAAGCTTTCCTGCACGCCTATGACGTTGAAGTGAATCAATACAAAGACTCACAGACCAAACCGGACGCGTAATGAATATCACCATAGCCTCTACTTCCAACCAGGGCGGCCGCGCCTCCAACCAGGATCAGACCGGCGAGGTGCTCGGCAACCGCGCCGCCTGCTTCGTGGTGTGCGACGGCATCGCCGGTTTTCCGGGCGGCGATATCGCCGCCAAACTGGCGCGCGACACCATTTTGCAAAACTTTGACGGCGAAAAGCACCTGAACGCCCAGAGCATTCGTCAGCACATCACGCGCGCCAACGCCGCCATCCACCAGCAGCAGCGGCAGTCGGACGAATACAGCAAGATGGGCACCACGCTGGTCAGTCTGTTTATCGATCGCGATTACCAGCTGGCCTACTGGGCGCACGCCGGCGACAGCCGCCTGTACCTGTTCCGCCGCGGCTACCTGCATGCCGTCACCACCGACCACAGCCTGATCCAACAGATGCAGGACGCCGGCTATCAGACCAACGGCATCAACAGCAACCTGCTGTATTTCGCGCTGGGGCTCAACGAAGAGCGCGACGCCACCTACAGCGACGTGCTGCAGCTGGAGGACGGCGACGTTTTCCTGCTGTGCACCGACGGCTTCTGGCACAGCTTCAGCCAGGCCGAACTGGAACAGTCGCTGCATATGGTCAACTCCCCCAGCGAGTGGATCGCCCTGATGCAACAGGCATGGAAGAAAAACAATAACAGCGATAACTACAGCGCTATCGCCGTCTGGATTGGCTCACCGCAGGAAACCACCCTGCTGCATTCGCTGGCGGATGCGGAGCGGTTTCTGAGCCGCGACTGAGCAGCGCACATTCACAGCAAGGTTCACTATGAAATATTGGATGCCAGGGCTCGTCGCCCTGATGGCGGTACCGACCGCGCAGGCGATGAACTATCGCCTGGTTTACTCCCCCAGCCAGAAGCTGGAAGTGTTTATCGATGACGTCAAAAACAGCAATCCGGCAAGCTGGTGCGGCAAAAGCATCCCGCTGCGTATCGTCTCGGCGCAAAGCCAGGATCCGGCGGTGCTGAACGACTTTCTGCCGCGCGTCGGCAATCTGTTGGAAAAGCAGTGTCCGAAAGCCGGCCACCTGCCCTGGACGCTGACCGACAAGCGCGGAGAGAAACTGGCCAGCGGCGAAGCCGCCAAAGCGCGCGGCTGGAAACCGGTGGTCAAACAAGAGGCCTCCGAGCCGCCGGAAACCCCACCGCAACCGGCGATCCCTGCGGCGGTGGCCGTGACGTCTCCGCAGGCAGACAGCGCGCCGGCTCAGCGTTTCAGCCTGCCGCAGGGCTGCCACTTCCGCACCTACTGGAGTGACGAGGCCAACGGCGGCGCGCTGTTCATTCCCGCCGGCGCTGCGCTGCGCTGCGGCGAGGACGGCTGGCTGCAGGGCCGCAGCGCGGTCACGTTGCAACAAGGCGGCCAAACCCTCTCGCCGACGCTGTGGTTCCTGCAAGGTTACCCGCTGGCGCAGGTTAACGGCGGCGATCGCGCGCTGACCGTCGTCAGCGCCAACGCCCAACGTCTGGTTCTGGGCGGCAACCCGCAGGCGCCGGGCAGCTTCCTGCTGCTGAGCTTCGAACCGAAGCTGCACGCCTGGGCGTTCAACGGTGAAGCGATCGTTGAAATGCCGCGCGTCGACGCCGCCGATGAGAACAAGATCAAACAGCGCGTGCAGCAGGCGCAAACCGCCTGGCAGCCGCTGCTGAGCGCCCCCTCCCCGCTGACTTTCAAGCTGGTGGAAAAGCTGGCCACAGACCGCGTTGATCCCGCCAGCGGCAGCTACCTGTCGGTTAACGGCGCCCCTCACTGATTATAAGGAAAGCCTGTGAAATCATTAGCAAGCATGCTGCAAGGCCAGTCGATCGGCGCGGCCATCACCACCGTCGAAAACGATATCAAGGCGAAACCGGCGGATGCCGACCTGCGCGCCGCGCTGGTGCAACTGCTGTGCCTGAGCGGCAACTGGACGCGCGCCAACGCGCAGCTGAAATCCTGGCAGGCGCTGAAACCGATCGCCCAACCGACCACGCTGCTGCTGATGCAGTCAGTCAACGCCGAGCTGCAACGCCAGGCGGTGTTTGCCGGCACGGCCGCGCCGGCGCTGCTGCGGCAGGATCAGCCTTGGCTGAAACTGATGGTGCAGGCGCTGCATCAGGATGCGCAAGGGGCGGCCGAACAGGCCCAGGCGCTGCGTGATGAAGCGCTGGAGGCCGCCCCGGCCGGCGCCGGGCGGTTAACGCTGGCCGAAGGCGAACAAGAACGGCAGCTGCGTTTCGACTGGCTGACCGACGGTGACGGCCGCCTCGGGCCGGTATGCGAACTGGCGCTGAACGGCGTTTACTACTGGCTGCCGTTTGCCGACATCGCCGCGATCCAGTTCCAGGCGCCGCAGAGCGCCATCGACCTGGTGTGGAGCCATGCGCTGGTGCGCCTGACCGATGGCCGCGAACAGGTGTGTCAACTGCCCGCCCGTTACCCGCTGGCAGAAGGCAGCGACGACGCGCTGCTGCTCGGCAAGCGCACCGAATGGCAACCGCTGGGCGACGGCACCCACTATGCGGGGCTGGGCCTGAAAACCTGGCTCAGCGAAAGCGATGAATTCCCACTGCACAGCCTGCGGCAGCTGAGCTTCGACGCGAGCGCCTGACCATGAACGATAAGCGCCCACCCCACTACGACGGCAGCGATCTACGCCACCAGGGCTATCGCTATCGTCAGGACAGCGAACGCCTGACCTCGCGCGACAAAATGCAGCCGGTGCTGCTCGATATGCTGACCGACGACGAACCGCAGAAAAAGCAGGAGGCGCAGGCGCGCAACCTGGTGTCGCACAGCGAGCTGCGCCGCCGGGTATTGCGCGATCTGCAGTGGCTGTTCAACTGCGTCAACAGCGAATCCAATCTGGATCTCGGCGATTTTCCGCAGGTGCGGCGCTCCACCCTGAATTACGGCATCGCCTCGCTGGCGGGCAAGCGCATGTCGGACATCGAATGGCTCGACATTCAGCGCGCGCTGACCGAATCCATTCTGCATTTCGAGCCGCGCATTTTGCCCGAGGGGCTGCAGGTGCGCTGCATCTCGGATACCGGCTCGCTGGAGCTGCACAACGTGCTGTCGATCGAAATCAAGGGCCGCCTGTGGTGCGTGCCCTATCCGCTGGAGTTTCTGTTCCGTACCGACGTGGATCTGGAAAATGGCCACTTCGATCTGAAAGACATAGGGTAAGGCGATGGACAGTAAACTGTTAGATTATTACAACCGCGAGCTGGCCTATCTGCGTGAGATGGGCGCCGAGTTCGCCGAACAGTACCCGAAGGTTGCGGGCCGCCTCGGCATGCGCGGCATCGACGTGGCGGACCCTTATATCGAGCGCCTGATGGAAGGCTTTGCCTTCCTCACCTCGCGCGTGCAGCTGAAAATGGACGCCGAGTTCCCCCGCTTTTCTCAGCGCTTGCTGGAGATCATCTACCCCAACTACCTGTCACCGACGCCGTCGATGGCGATCGCCGAGCTGCAGCCGGACAGCAGCAAAGGCGACATCAGCAACGGCTTCGTGGTGCCGCGCGGTACCATGATGGACAGCCAGACGCTGAAGAAAAGCGGCATCACCTGCAGTTACACCACGGCGCATGACGTCACGCTGCAGCCGGTGCGCATCGCCGGCGTCGAACTGGGCGGCATTCCGGCCGATATCCCGCTGGCCTCGCTGGGGCTGCAGCACAGCGGCTGCGTCAGCGCGCTGCGCATTCGTCTTGAGTGCTACGAAAGCGTGACGCTCAACAATCTGCAGCTGGATCAATTGATGTTTTACCTGGCCGGGCCGGACATGCAGGCGCAGCAGTTGCTGGAGTTGCTGATGCAGCACAGCGTCGGGCTTGTCTGCCAAACGGTGGAGGCTCAGCCGCAGCGGCGGGCGCTGGCGTTGGACGGGCTGCGACAGGAGGGCTTCGCTGCCGATCAGGCGCTGCTGCCCAACGATCTGCGCAACTTCGAAGGCTACCGGCTGCTGCAGGAGTATTTCGCCTTCCCGGCGCGCTTCCAGTTCTTCAGCGTCAACGGCCTGCGTCCGCTGCTGCAGAGCGTGCGCGAAGGGAAAAAGGGGCTGCGCCAGTTCGAGATCGTGGTGCTGCTGGATCGACACGACGCCGCGCTGGAACGGGTGGTCGACGCCGCCCATTTGGCGCTGCACTGCACGCCGGTGATCAACCTGTTTCCGAAGGTCGCCGAACGCATCGCGATCAACGAAAAAAACCACGAATACCATCTGGTGGTCGACAATATCCGGCCGCTGGATTACGAAGTGTTTTCAGTGCAGCGGCTCGGCGGCAGCGCCAGCGAAAAACGCTACGAGCAAGAGTTTCGGCCGTTTTACAGCACCCTGAGCGCGGACGACGGCAACTATGGCGCCTACTTCTCGCTGCGGCGCGAACAGCGCACGCTGTCGGAGCACGCCCGCCGCTACGGCACCCGCACCGGCTACGCCGGTTCGGAAGTGTTCGTGTCGCTGGTGGACGAGCGGCAATCGCCGTGGCACAGCGATCTGAAATACCTCACCGCCGACGTGCTGTGCACCAGCCGCGACCTGCCATTGATGTTGCTGCAGCAGGATCAGGGCAACTTCGTGATGCCCGATTCGATCCCGATTAAGCAGGTCTCGCTGCGCAAAGGCCCCACCCCGCCACGCCCGGCGCTGGCCGAAGGGATGATCACCTGGCGGTTGATCAGTCAGCTGCAGCTGAATTACCTCAGCATGATGGACGGCGATCCGGAACAGGGCGCCGCCAGCCTGCGCCAGCTGCTGGGGCTGTACGGCAACCTGAGCGAGCCGGCGATCGCCAAACAGATCCAGGGCGTGCGCCACTGCAACCTGCGGCCGGTCTATCGGCGAGTGCCTGAACCCGGCCCCATCGTATTCGCGCGCGGCATCGCCATCGATCTGACGGTCGATGAGCAGGCGTTCTCCGGCAACAGCCCTTACCTGCTCGGCAGCGTGCTGGAGCGCCTGTTCTCGCGCCTGGTGGCGATGAACACCTTCACCGAGATGACGCTCTCCAGCCAGCAGCGCGGCGAGATCGCCCACTGGCAAGCGCGCATGGGCAAAAGGACGCTGATATGAGCGCGGAGATGATCGCCACCGAACTGGCGCCGCCGCAGATCAACGCACTGTATCGCCTGCCGGACGACTTCTGGCCGCGGCTGCGCAGCGCGCCTTACAAGCACGATCTGTTTCAGCTGCTGCGCCGCATCGACGCCCAGGGCGGCCAGCCCTACCTGCTGGGGCGCGCGCCGCTGCCGCGCCACGAGATGCTGCGCCTGGGCCAGGAGCCGTCGCTGTCGTTCGCGCCCTCCACGCTGGCGCAGGTGACGCCGCGCGCCAACGGCCCGCTGCACGACGTTTCGATCTTCAGTTTCGGCCTGTTCGGCCCCAACGGGCCGCTGCCGCTGCACCTGACCGAATACGTGCGCGAACGGGTATACCACCATCAGGACACCACCCTGCTGGCGTTCACCAACCTGTTCCATCACCGCCTGACGCTGCTGTTTTATCGCGCCTGGGCCGACGCACAGCCGACGGTATCGCTGGATCGCCCGGACAACCGGCGCTTCGACGAGTACCTGTCGAGCCTGATCGGCATCGGCCAGCCGGCGCAGCAGGAGCGCGACAGCATCAACGCCCACGCCAAGCATTTTATGGCCGGTCATCTGATTCGCCACAGCCGCGATCCGGAAGGCCTGAGCAAAATTTTGCAGCAGTATTTCAAGGTGCCGGTGCGCATCGTCGAAAACGTGCCGCACTGGCTGCGGGTGGAGCCGCGCGAGCAGGCGCGGCTCAAGGCCGGGCGCGGTGCGCCGCGGCTCGGCGAGTCGGCCTTTCTCGGCATCGCGGTGCGCGATATTCAGCACAAATTCCGCATCGAGCTGGGGCCGATGCCGCAGCAGGACTATGACCGTTTCTTGCCGGGCGCAGACCTGTGCCGGCAACTGCGCGACTGGGTGCGCCAATATCTGGGCATCGAGTTCGTCTGGGAAGTGCGCCTGATCCTGGCGAAGGAACAGGCGCACGGCATCCAGCTCGGCGGCGCGCAGCGATTGGGCCTGAGCAGTTGGCTGGCCAACCATCGGCGACAGCGCGATCTCGACGATCTGATCTTCAGCCCTGAACCGCTGGAAAATCCGTTCTGACCCTATTTCGGCCGACGCCCCGTGGCGTCAGGCCACCCTGAGACCTGAGGAAAACCATGTCTGAAATCAGCCGCTCGGTATTATTTGGCAAACTGGATAGCCTGTTATTCACCTCTCTGGAAAGTGCGACGGCGTTTTGCAAGCTGCGCGGTAACCCCTACGTCGAATTGGCGCACTGGCTGCATCAGCTGATGCAATCGCCGGACGGCGATCTGCAGCAGATCGTTCGCCACTTCGCGTTGGACGAGGCGCAGCTGGCGCGCGACATCGTCGAGGCGCTCGATCGCCTGCCGCGCGGCGCCAGCGCCATCTCCGATCTGTCCGAGCACATCGACAGCGCGGTAGAGCGCGCCTGGGTCTATGGCTCATTGAAATTCGGCGCGTCGCGCATCCGCGGCGGCCACCTGCTGCTCGGCATTCTGAAAACCTACAGCCTGCGCCATCTGCTGAAGGCCATTTCCCCGCAGTTCGAGCGCATCAACGCCGATCTGTTGATGGAGCAGTTCGCCGCCATTACCGCTCACTCGGCGGAAAACGCCCAGGATGCGCCGGCGGAAAGCCACGCCGAGAACGCATCCGGCGCGGCGCGCAGCGGTGAAAGCGTGCTGGCGCAGTATGCCCAGGATCTGACCGCCAGAGCGCGTGACGGCGAGATCGACCCGGTGGCCGGCCGCGATGAGGAGATCCGGCAAATCATCGATATCCTGATGCGCCGCCGCCAGAACAACCCGCTGCTGACCGGCGAGGCCGGCGTCGGCAAAACCGCGGTGGTGGAAGGCCTGGCGCTGCGCATCGTGGCCGGCGACGTGCCGCCGCAGCTGCGCGACGTGAAGCTGTGCCTGCTGGACATCGGCATGCTGCAGGCCGGCGCCGGCGTTAAGGGTGAGTTTGAAAAACGGCTGCAGGCGGTGATCGACGAAGTGCAGTCCAGCCCGACGCCAATCATCCTATTTATCGACGAAATTCACACCCTGATCGGCGCCGGCGGCGCCCAGGGCACCGGCGACGCGGCCAACCTGCTGAAACCGGCGCTGGCGCGCGGCCAACTGCGCACCATTGGCGCCACCACCTGGTCGGAATACAAGAAATACATCGAGAAAGACCCGGCGCTCACCCGCCGTTTCCAGGTGGTGCAGGTACACGAACCGAGCGAAGACAAAGCGCTGTTGATGCTGCGCAGTACCGTCAGCCCGCTGGAGCAACACCACCGCGTGCTGCTGCTGGATGAAGCGGTGGACGCCGCGGTGCGGCTGTCCCATCGCTATATTCCAGCCCGCCAGTTGCCGGACAAGGCGGTAGCGCTGCTGGATACCGCCTGTGCGCGCGTGGCGGTCAGCCAACACGCCGAGCCCGCCCAGGTCGAAGACTGCCGCCACCGCATCGATGCGCTGCAGATCGAATTGGATATCGCCCGCCGCGAAGCCAAGGTCGGCATTGGCGATCCCCTGCGCCCGCAGGAGATTGAAACCCAGCTGACCGCGCTGCGCCAGGAGTTGGAACAGCTGACCGACCGCTGGCAGCAGGAGCTGGCGCTGATCCAAGAGATCATCACGCTGCGCGCGCAGTTGCACCGGCAGGAAGCGGAGCCTGCCGGCGAAGAAACGGAGGCGGCCCCTGACGCCGACGCGCTGCGCACCCAGCTGGGCGAACTGCAGCAGCAGCTGAGCGCGCTGCAGGGTGAAGCGCCGCTGATCTTCGCCGCCGTCGACGCCAACATCGTGGCGGCGGTGGTGGCCGACTGGACCGGCATCCCGCTGGGCCGCATGGTGAAAAACGAGATTGAAGCGGTGCTGCAGCTCTCCGACACCCTGAATCAGCGCGTGATCGGCCAACGCCATGCGCTGGATCTGATCGCCCGCCGGGTGCGCACTTCGCGGGCGCGGCTGGACGATCCGAACAAGCCGGTCGGGGTGTTCCTGCTGGCCGGGCCATCCGGCGTCGGCAAGACCGAAACCGCGCTGGCGCTGGCGGAAACCCTGTACGGCGGCGAGCAGAACGTCATCACCATCAACATGAGCGAATTCCAGGAGTCGCACACCGTTTCGACGCTGAAAGGCGCGCCCCCCGGCTATGTCGGCTACGGCGAAGGCGGCGTGCTGACCGAGGCGGTGCGCCGCCGTCCATACAGCGTGGTGCTGTTGGACGAGATCGAGAAGGCGCACCCGGACGTGCATGAAATCTTCTTCCAGGTGTTCGACAAGGGCTGGATGGAGGACGGCGAAGGCCGCCATATCGATTTCCGCAACACCATCATCATCCTGACCTCCAACGTCGGCACCGATCTGATCGCCGGGCTGTGCAGCGATCCGGAGCTGCTGCCGGAGCCGGAGGCGCTGAGCGGCGCGCTGCGCCAGCCGCTGCTGTCGGTGTTTCCGGCCGCCTTGCTCGGCCGTCTGCTGGTGGTGCCGTATTACCCGCTGACCGACGCCACGCTGGGCAACATCGTGCGCCTGCAGCTGGGCCGCATCCAGCGTCGCCTGGCGGAGAATCACGACATCGTCTGCACCTTCGACGACGCGGTCATCGAGCAGATCGTCAGCCGCTGCACCGAAGTGGAGTCCGGCGGCCGCATGGTCGACGCCATCCTGACCAACACCCTGCTGCCGCAGATCAGCCACACCCTGCTGACCGGCAGCGCCAACGACCAGCGCTATCGCCAGCTGCACATCGCGCTGCAGAACCACGAATTCATTTGTCAATTTCAGGCATAACGCCGCGGCCGCCGAGACGGCGGCCCTTTGAATACAGAGAGTCATCACTATGTCGGGAACCGGGATAACCAAACCGAATTCGAACAGCCTGCCGAGCGGCTATCGATTCAACGAATTCGAGATCCAGGAAGCGATCGGCGAAGGCGGCTTCGGCATCGTCTACCGCGCCTACGATCACCAACTGGAACGCACCATCGCCATCAAGGAGTACATGCCGACCTCGCTGGCGAAACGCAACGACGATCTCAGCATCGGGCTGCGCGGCGAGCGCTTCGGCAAAACCTTCCAGGCCGGGCTGAACAGCTTTATTCAGGAGGCGCGTCTGCTGGCGCGCTTCTCGCATCCCGGCCTGCTGCACGTGTTGCGCTTCTGGGAAGAGAACGGCACCGCCTACATGGGCACCCAGTTTTACAGCGGCACCACGCTGAAAAACCTGCAGGCGCAGCAGCCGGAGAAAATCGACGAGGCGTGGATCCGGCGGCTGCTGCCGCCGCTGTTCAGCGCCATCAACACCATCCATCAGGAAGGCTATCTGCACCGCGACATTTCGCTGGATAACATCCAGATCCAGGAGAGCCAGCTGCCGGTGCTGCTGGACTTTGGATCGGCGCGCAAAGAGATCGGCAACCTGTCGGACGAAACGGAAATCATGCTCAAACCGGGCTTCGCGCCGATCGAGCAGTACACCGAGAACAGCGACGGCGAACAGGGGCCGTGGACCGATATCTATGCGCTGGGCGCCGTGCTGCACACGCTGATCGTCGGTTCGCCGCCGCCGGTCAGCGTGGTGCGCAGCATCGAAGACAGCTACCAGCCGCTGGCCGAGCGCCGCCCCGCCGGCTACTCGCCGGAGCTGTTGCGCACCGTCGATCGCGCGCTGGCGCTGAAGCCGGAAGACCGCCCGCAGACCATCGATGAAATGGCCGAGCTGTTGCATCTGCCGATCGCCGATGAAAACGAAATCATCAGCACCCCGGCCGCCGCGCCGGAGAACTTGCTGGTCGCCGCCAACCCGGCTGCCGCTGCGGCCGCCGCCGGCGCCGTTACCGCACGCGGCACCCAATTCTCGCGCCCGATGATGGCCGGCGCCGGCGTCGCCGCGTTGCTGGTGATCGGCGCGATCGCCTGGCTGAGCGGCGGCAAGGACGATGCCCAGGCCGTCGCCCAAAACACCGTGGCGTCACCGGCACAGAAAACCCTGACGGAGCAGCCGAGCGCGCCGCAAACCGCGCAGCCTGCAGCGGCGGAACCTGAAAAAGCGGCGCCACCACCGCAGCCGGTGGCGCTGGTGTACTTCAAACTGCAGCCGGGTGAGCAGGTCAGCCTCGACGGCAAGCCGCAGCAGGTGACGCCGGGCGAAAACGGCTTCGCCAGCCTGAACCTGGCGCCGGGCCGTTATCAGTTGGAGATCCGCCACAACGATCGGCTGCGCCGCCAACAGATCAGCATCGACACCGCCGGCACCTGGCTGGTCAACCCGGCCACCGCCGGCTGATGCCGGATTTGAAGCCCGCCGTGGCGGGTTTCTCCCTATTTCATGAGACTGACGCATGCGTCAATCACAGAGGACGTTCTCATGTTGGATCGCATTATTGCGCACACGCCGCTGGGCCAGGAGCAACTGCTGTTCCGCTCGCTGGACGGCATCGAAGCGCTTTCCACTCCTTTCGACTTCTCTATTGAATTGCTGAGCACCGACGCGCGGCTCGATCGCAAAGCGCTGCTCGGCCAACCGCTGACGCTGGAGATCCCGACCCAGGGCTTTCTCAGCGCCCCGCGCTACCTGAACGGCAAGATCACCGCCATCGCCGTCAGCAGCGAAGAGATCGGCGGTACGCGCTACGCGGTGTATAACCTGCACGTGCAGCCGGATCTGTGGCCGATGACCAAAGACCGCAACTTCCGCATCTTCCAGGAACAGACGGTGCCGCAGATCGTCAAGACCCTGCTGGCGGAGCACAACGTGCAGCTGGAAGATCAGCTGACCGGCGACTATCGCCTGTGGGGCTACTGCGTGCAGTACAACGAAAGCAGCTTCAACTTCATCAGCCGCCTGATGGAGCTGGAGGGCATCTATTACTATTTCAAACACGAGATGGGCAAACACACGCTGGTGCTCGGGGATGCGCCCCACCACCACCAGCCCTATCCCGGCTACGAGATGATCCCCTACCACCTGACGCCGTCCGGCGGCAGCACCAGCGAGGAAGGCATCAGCCAGTGGACGTTGTCCGATCGCGTCACGCCGGGCATCTACAGCCTGGACGACTACGATTTTCGCAAACCGAACGCCTGGCTGTTCCAGGCGCGGCAAAACCCGGTCTCCCCCACGCCGGGGCAGATCGACGTTTACGACTGGCCAGGCCGCTACACCGAGCATCAGCAGGGGGAGTTCTACGCCCGCGTGCGCCAGGAGGCCTGGCAGGCCGAGCATCAGCAGATCCGGGGCACCGCCACCGCGTTGGGCATCGCTCCCGGCAGCACCTTTACGTTGTATAACGCCTCGCACGCCGACGACAACCGCGAGTACCTGACGCTGCAGGCCAACTACCATCTGAAAGAGAACCGCTACGCCAGCGGCGACGATCAGAGCAGTGAACACCGCATTGACTTCACCGTGCTGCCGGCGGACGTGCCCTGGCACCCGCCGCAGCAGGCCATCTGGCCGAAAACCCACGGGCCGCAGACCGCCCGGGTGGTCGGTCCGGCCGGCGAATCGATCTGGACCGATAAATACGGCCGCATCAAGGTGAAATTCCACTGGGATCGCTTCGGGCCGAAAGACGACGGCAGCTCCTGCTGGGTGCGTGTCTCCAGCGCCTGGGCCGGCCAGGGCTACGGCGGCGTGCAGATCCCGCGCGTCAACGACGAAGTGGTGGTGGACTTTATCAACGGCGATCCGGATCGGCCGATCGTCACCGGGCGCGTCTATAACGAAGCCAGCATGCCGCCGTGGGCGCTGCCGGCCGCCGCCACCCAGATGGGCTTTATGAGCCGCACCAAGGACGGCACAGCCGACAACGCCAACGCCCTGCGTTTCGAAGACAAGGCCGGCGCCGAACAGGTGTGGATCCAGGCGGAACGCAACATGGACACCCAGGTGAAAAACGATGAAAGCCACACCATCGCTAACGACCACACGCATCTGGTGGGCGGTAACCAGATCAAACGGGTGGTGCTCAATCAGGCGACCGGCGTCAAAGGCGAATCCTCCGCGCTGACCGGCAAAACGCGCAGCGACGCCGTAGTCAACGCCTTTACCCTCGGCTCCGGCGAATCGCTGCGGCTGGAGTGCGGCGAAAGCGTGATCGAGCTACTGGCGAACGGCCAAATCAACATCACCGGCACCAGCTTCAATATCACGGTGAAAGAGGACGGGGAGATCAACACCGGCGGCCAGCTGGATCTCAACCAGCCTGGCGGCGCCGCGCGCACCGCCGCACCGGGTGGCGGCCATCAGGCGGCAATCCAGAGCGCCGTCGATCAGCTGTTCCCGAAATCCTGATGCCGACGCGGCCCTGCGCCGCGTCCTTTCCCCCTGATTACTTGCAAGGACATCCATGGATTACCTTTTCCAGGAAGGCTATTTCACCCTACCCGCCATCGCCTGGCAGGACTGCACGGTCAATATTCTCAAAAACCCGCAAACCGGCGCCTCGCTGGTCATCACCCGCGGCATCATTCCACAAGGTGCCACGCTGGAGGACGAATTCGAGAAGCAGTGGCAAGCACTGCTGCCACAGATCAGCGATTTGCAACAGTCGCCGCGCCGGCGCATCAGCGCCGGGCCGCAGGGCCATCTCAAGGCGATTGAAGTCACCAGTCGCTTTATCCGCGCCGGACACCACCATCATCAGCATCAGTTGACGGTGCAGCCGGACGAGAGCCAGACGTTACTGATCGTCACCTATGCCGCCATGCGCCCCTTCACCCCCGAGGATGACGCTCACTGGCAGCAGGTGAAAGCGTCGCTGGTCTTGACCGAACACAGTGAACGATAGCCATGGCTGAGATCTGGGCAGCAAGAAAGGATGACGAACTGATCCACACCAGCGCGTTGGCGGACATCGCCAGTGCCGTCGCGGAAGTCGCGGTATATGCGGTAGCGACCGCCGCCGTGTCCGCAGCAGCCGCCGCCGCAGCGCCGGCATTGGCAGGGGTGGCGGTGCTCGGCGCAGCGGCGACGGCGGCCTCCGGCTGCGTCGGCGCCGGGCTAATCGTCGGTTTTGTCACCAGCCTGACCGGCGTCGGAGAACATATCAGCAACGGCTGCGACGCCGTGGCCAACTGGCTCTTCCCGCCTTCCGTCTCCGGCGTCATTCTCACGGGCTCCCCCAACGTCTTCACCAACGCCAAACCGGCGGCACGCGCCGCCGGTCGCTTACTCACGCCCGCAGAGATCAAAGCGTTACCGGCGCCACAGCCGCCGCAAAGCTTCTGGGATTATGGCGCCGAGCTGCTGGCCGCCGGCGGTAATATCCTCTCGCAGCTATGGCAGCCCGGTGTCGCCGGCCCCAGCCAGCCCAGCCAACCGCTGGAAGAAGATAAAATCAGCTGCGACAAACACCCGCTTCCGCAATACCTGGCGGAAGGCTCCCGTAAAGTATTTATCAACGGCCAACCGGCCGTACGCAGCAATGACCGTTCAACCTGCGAGGCGAAAGTCTCGACCGACGTCTCCAAAAATGTGCAGATCAGCGGCGGCACGGCGGTGGTACGCGACATCAAGAGCGGCAAGCTGCCGGGTATCGGTTTGGCGCTGACCGTGCTGCCGCTGCTGCTCGGTAATCCGGCCAAGCTGGTTAAGAACCTGCCTTGCATGATCGGCGGCGGTCTGGCGGCGGCGGGCGTTAACGCCCTCGGCGAAGCGATCCACGCCGCCTTTAACCCGGTGCATGCCGCCACCGGCGCCAAGGTATTGAACGGCGAAGAAGATCTGGACCTGTTGCTGCCGGCGCGCTTTCCGCTGGTCTGGCAGCGCAATTACAACAGCCGCAATGGCTATCAGGGACTGTTTGGCCACGGCTGGCGCACGCCTTTTGAAATTTGGGTCGATCTTAACGACCGGGACGGCGTCGTTGAGTGTTGCCTGCATGATGAAACCGGTCGTGAGCTACGCTTCCCGCTGCCTGAGGTGAACCAGCCGAGCTTCAGCGCCGGTGAAGGGCTGATGTTCCGCCGCGGTGAAGAGGGACAGCTGCTGATCGCCGACACCGACGGCAGCGTCTGGCGCCTGTTCGTGCCGCTGCCGCAGAACCCTTCCCGCCTGCGGCTAGTGTCGTTGAGCGATGAGTACGATAACGCGCTGCTGCTGAACTACGACGAACGACAGCGCCTGAGCAGTATCACCGATAGCGCCGGCGCCATGACATTGCGGCTGGAATACGGCGATCCGCGCTTCGACGATCGCGTCACCGCCTTGCGGCATAACGACGAAGCACGCGTACGCTACCGTTATGACGACGGCGGCGATCTGCATCAGGTGATCGACGCCGGCGGCTTGGTCACGCGTGAATTTCACTATAACGCCCAACATCTGTTGACCCGCCACCAACAGGCCGGTGGGCCCAGCTTCGAGTATCGCTGGGCGATGTTCGACGACTGGCGCGTGGTGGAACACCGCGACAGCGCCGGCGGCGGCTGCACAATCGACTACGATTTGGCCACCGGGTTAACGACGGTCACCGAGTATGACGGCTTGCGGCACCAGCACCGCTGGAACGCCCAACGGCTGATCGTCGAATATACCGACGAGCGTGGTGAGGTCTGGCATTATCAATGGAATGACGAAGACATGCTGATCGCCACGCGCGATCCGCTCGGCCACGGCTGGCATTTCCGCTACGATGAAGCCGGCAATCTGGTCGAGGAAGAGGATCCGCTCGGCCATATTCGCCTCACCGGTTGGCTACCGCAGCGCGCGCTGCCGATCAGCGTCAAGGAGCCCAACGGCGCCACACAGCATTTCTACTACGACGAGCGCCATGCCTTGATTGCCGAGATCGATGCGCTCGGCCATACCCAGCGCTACCTGCGCGATGGCTATGGCCAGGTGGTGCAAGCCGTCGACGCCAACGGCGGCATCAGCCATTTCACTTATGATGAGCACGGGCAATTATTGCGCGCCCGCGATTGCTCCGGCAAACAAACCCTCTACAAATATACGGCTCAAGGCTGGCTCAGCGAGGTAACCGACGCCGCCGGCGAACGCGTTCATTACCGCTACGATGCCGCCGGTCGCCTGACACAGCTGCAGCGCGCCGAGGGCTGGCAAGAGACGCTGAGCTGGAACGCGCAGGGCCAGTTGGATCGCTATCAGGGGGCCAATGGGCGCCTGACGCATTATCGCTATGACGCAGCCGGCCGCCTGCTGGCCACGCGCAATCCGCTCGATGGCGAGGTGGTGCGCCACTACGACGCCCGCGGCAGATTAACGGCGCTGCGCAACGAGAATGCCGAAAGCTACCTGTTCCATTGGACGGCCTGCAACTTGTTGCAGGAAGAAATCGGATTGGACGGCGTCAGCACCCGTTATCGTTACGACGAATGCCGCCGGGTCGTCGAGCGCCGCTTCGCCGCCAATACCTCCGCCTCCTTCTCGCACTATTTCAGCCATGACGCCGCCGGCCAACTGGTGAGCAAACAAACGCCCGATGGAGAAACCCGCTACCGCTACAGCCCGATCGGCCAACTGCTGCATGCCGCCAGTGACCGCGGCAACGCATGGCATGACGAGCCGACAACGGCTCAGAGCGAGGTCAGTTTTGACTATGACTTGCTGGGGCGGGTAACCCGTGAACAAGGTGCCAACGGTACGCTGCGCTATGATTACGATCCGATGGGTAACCGCACGCAAACCACATTGCCCGACGGACGCGCGCTGCGCGCGCTGTACTATGGCAGCGGCCACCTGCTGCAGCTGGCGCTGGACGATATCACCCTCAGCGAGTTCGAACGCGACAATCTGCACCGCGAGCTGAGCCGTACGCAGGGTCGCCTGACCAGCCGAGTGCATTATGACCGGCTGGGGCGCAAAGACCGGCGGGAGATCTTCAATGACAACCGCCAGCGCCCGGCGCCGGCCAGCAGCTCGCGCCAATGGACCTACGACTATCAAAACAACCTGACGCGCGAAGAACACAACGCCAACCCGTTCTCCTACCAGCGTTATCAGTACGATGCCTCCGGTCGATTGCTGAACCGGGACGGCACGCTGCCGGATACCGAGCGCTACCGGTACGATCCGGCATCCAACCTGCTGGATGAGGGGCAATTCCGCCAGCGGCACAACCGCGTACTGCATTATCAGGGCGTTGATTATCGGTACGATGTCTTTGGCCGCACGGTGGAAAAACGCAAAGGCCACTACCGTTGGCAATATCTCTACGACGCCGATCATCGCCTCTGCGAGGTGGTGCGCTACAGCCAGCATCGCAGCGAAGCACAGCAGCATGTGCAGTTCCACTATGATCCGCTCGGGCGGCGCACGCAAAAGCGGGTGTGGCAGCAAAGTCAGGATCTGCGCCAACCGGCCGGCAAATGCCAAACCACCACGTTTTTGTGGGAAGGTTTCCGGCTGCTGCAGGAAACTCGCGACGGCATGCCCCTCACCTATGTCTATGCCGATCAGGGCAGCTATGAACCTTTGGCGCGCATCGACGGCCACGCGCCGGCCCAAGTATTTTACTTCCACACGGCGCCGAACGGCGAACCGGAAAGCCTGACCGACAGCGACGGAACGCTGCGCTGGCAGAGCCACAGCAGCGCCTGGGGCCGCATAAAGTATGAGGAAAATCAGCAAGATCTGGATTACTCCCAAAACCTGCGCCTGCAGGGTCAATACCTGGATCGGGAAACGGGATTGCACTACAATTTGTTCCGCTATTACGATCCGGATATCGGCAGATTTACCCAGCACGATCCGATAGGTTTGGCCGGCGGGATCAACCTGTACCAATACGCGCCGAACTCGCTGGGTTGGGTGGATCCGTTGGGGTTGAGTTGCGGCAATTCCTGGAATAATTTTCAATCGAAGTCGAAAGGTGTTTTTGCATCCAGAAGCCAGGCATCTAAAGCTTATAATCTGTGGAAAAAACAAGATTGGGCGGCCTTAGAAAAATTCATGGGGCATGGCTCATGGCCTCCCAATAGAGGTTTTGTACAAGCAACGCCTACTACTCTTATGCCTGGAGCAAAAATTGATAGATACGGTGGCTGGACAAATAATGGCGTATTCAACGACCGAGGTACCTTTGTCTCTCCTGCTGGAGCCTCTTTTGGCAGCCGGGCATTACCGTTAGATACACTGGAAAAACCGTATCGAGTATATGAGGTGGTTAAACCAATCCAAGCAGATATGGGGCCTGCTATACCGTGGTTTAACCAAGCTGGTGGAGGAACACAATTTGAACTGTCCAAATCCATCAGTCAACTTCTTGCAGAAGGCCGAATCCGGCCAATTTGAGGAATTATGAGCGAAAAATACGTTAGCGTGAAGAAAGATAAGCAACTGTTTGATGGTAACGAAGAGCAGTTTCGCTTATTTAAAAAAGAAGTATCCATCCCTAACTCTAACGAAAAAGTACTTTATGATAACAGCTCTGCGATACCCATATGGGATATAGATGAAAACATCAGGAAGGCGATCGCAGAAAAAATAAGCGGAATAAAAGTCATAGAGTACCCATATGACCCAATACCTTCATATAAAAATGAAAATCTGGATATCTATGTTCAACCAGTAGAGTCGGACATGCACAAAAAAAGAATAACAATAATCACGGCGACGGGTGAATCACAACCAGCAAGATATAAGATAAAGTTGCTGGGTTTCATTTTTCACTAGCATTCTATTAAGTTCGCTTACTGCAAACAATAGATTTTATAAAAAACCTTAAACATACATTCTATGATATAGACATGGAATAATTATTCTTATGACTTTTCCTCTTTTAAATGAGTCTTTAAATACCCCATCAAAAGGCTCCCAAAGAGCCTTTTGATACGCTACCGCGCCGTTAGCCCCCTCACCACTTCTTCACCGTCTGGTAAATATCGAGGTCGAAATAGCCGTCGGCTTCGCAGTCGTTGAGATAGTGTTCGTAGCTCACCCCCTCAACCGGCTGGTAGCCGCTGGCCGGCAGCAGCTTCTGGTAAAACTCGCCCCACACCCGCTCGAAATCGCCATCGCTGATGCGCACGTGGTAGACCGCGTACTGCCCGGCGGGCAGCGTCTGCACGGTAACGCCCTCGCTGCCCGCCGGCAGCGCGAAATCGTCCGCCACGCTCATCACCACGTCGGCGCGCAGCTTTTCCGGCGCCACTTCCGCCGGATCGTCCCAATACAGCACTAGCCATTTGCCAAACGGCACGCCGTGGCGCTGCCGCCATGCCAGCAGTTGCTGCGAGCCCTGCGGGATCGTCTGCGGATACGGCCCCACGACTCTGACACCCACCACCCTCTCCGCCGCCTTATCGATAATCCTCACGCTCATCGCCCTTATCCTCTTTCGTTATCTCAGGCGCCGATTTCGGTGCGCACATCCAGCAGCTCGGGGAAAAAGGTCAGATCCAACGCCTTTTTCAGGAAGCTGACGCCGCTGGAACCGCCGGTGCCCGACTTAAAGCCGATGATCCGCTCCACCGTTTTCATATGGCGGAAACGCCACAGGTGAAAACTCTCTTCGATATCCACCAGCTTCTCCGCCATTTCATAGGCTTCCCAGTAGGTCTGCGGGTTGTCGTAGATCACTTTAAACGCCGGCAGCAGATCCGGGTTGCGCTGGTAGGGCTGCGTCCAGTCGCGCTTGAGGCACTCCTGCGGGATCGGCAGGCCGTGGCGCGCCAGGTACAGCAAGTATTCGTCGTACAGGCTCGGCGCTTCGAGGATCGCCTTCAGCGCGGCGTGCTTTTCCGCGTCGTTGCTGAACACCGCCAGCATCGCCGCATTCTTGTTGCCGAGCAGGAACTCGATCGACCGGTATTGGTGCGACTGGAAGCCCGATGAGCTGCCCAGCACGTCGCGAAACTCGACGTACTCCGACGGCGTCAGCGTTTCCAGCACCGCCCACTGCTCGAACAGCAGCCGCTGGATCTGTTTGACGCGCGCGAGGATTTTGAAACAGTGGCTGAGTTTGTCCTGCTGCACCAGCCGCAACGCCGCCTGCAGCTCGTGTAGCATCAGCTTCATCCACAGTTCGGAGGTTTGGTGCTGTATCACGAACAGCATTTCGTCATGATGCGGCGGGTTGGAGAGCGGGTGCTGGCAGTCCAGCAGCGAGTCCAGGCACAGGTAGTCGCCATAGCTCATGCGTTTGGAAAAATCGGTGACAATCGCGCTTTCTAAGTCCCGTTTGTTCATCTGTGATCTCCGTTGCGCCCAGCGCCCCATCGGCCTGGAACGTGCCGCAAAGAGAAAACAATAGTACAGAACCCGCCGCCCCGAAGGACGATAAACGAGAGGTGCTTCGCAGATCTCACTCATCTGCGTTAACACATGCCCCCTGCCCCTTTGTTGTTTAGTAAACAACACGGCTGCCGCCTGACGACTCTCACAAATGCGCAATCCCATGCGCGCGGCGCCCCGGTTGCGGCTTGCCTGCGGCCGGCTTCCCTTATAGATTGCAGGCTAACGGCAGGCAGCAAGGTATCGGCAAATGGCAAATATTCGTGATGTGGCGCGGTTGGCCGGCGTGTCCATCAGCAGCGTGTCGAACCTGCTGAACAATCGCAGCCACCAGATGAGCGCGCAGACCCGTGAGCGCATCGAACGGGCGATGGAAACCCTGGGATACCGGCCGGCCCGAGCGGCTGCGCCCGCGCCGCAGGCGAAGATCATCGGCCTGCTGCTGCCGTCGATCGTCAACCCGAGCTTTTCGGCGCTGGCGCATGCGGTCGACGGCGCGGCGCGGGCTCACCGTTACCGCGTCTTGCTCGGCAACGCCTACCGCCAGGAACAGGAAGAAGCCGCGTTTATCGACGATATGTTCCTGCACGGCGTGCGCGGCATCATCGTGGCGGCGAGCGACATTCGCCAGACTCATTTTGTTCGGGCCGCCGAGCGAGGCATGAAGATTGTCAGCTACGACAGCCCGTTCGCCGAGCCGATGGCCACCGATACCCGGTTGTTCGACAGCGTGTCGATGGACAATATCGCCGCCGGGCGCCTGGCCGCGCAGCACCTGCTCGAGCGCGGCTGCCGACACATCGTGTTCGCCACCGAAGCGACGCTGACCGTCGGGCGCAGCCACAAGATCGACGGTTTTCTGAGCGCGCTGGGGCACAGCCTAAGCGAACGCCAACGGGTGATCGAAGGCAAAGCCACCAGCGCCTACGGCGACACGGAAATGTTCGAATTGGGGCTGACGCTGGCGCCGCGCGTTCTCGCGTTGGCGCCGCGCCCGGACGGCATCGTGGCGATTAACGATGCGTTGGGCATCGGCCTGATGGTGGGCCTGCGCGCCGCCGGCGTCCAGGTGCCCGCAGACATCTCGGTGATCGGCATCGACAATATCGCGCTGGCCGGCCTGGCCGAACCGGGGTTGACGTCGATTGGCCCGCCGCTGGCGGAGATGGCGCAGCTGATGGTCGAACGCCTGATCGGCCGCATCAACAATGATTCGAAACCGCCCGGCGAGTTTCTCTTTCCGCCGACGGTCATCAGCCGGCGCTCGGTCAAAGCCGCCGGTTAATACGGTAAAAACGACTTTCCCAGACGATGCGCAGTCGGCATCGTCCGGATCGCCACAGCTAAAAGCAGAAAAAATAGAATCGTCGCAATAAATAAACGGCGCGACGCTTTTATGCACGCAACGTTGTTATTCAGCTCTCCGCTCATGGCTTTGGGCCGGGACGCTATTATTCCGATTAACCACATGGGAAAAACCATGATGAAAAAAACAATGCCAAAGGATATTGAACGCAGCGCCATCAGGAAATTGACGCTGCATATTGTGCCCCTCATGATATTGTTGTATTTCTTGGCCTTTCTCGACCGCAACAATATGGCCTACGCCGCCAAAGCGCTGGAAGATAATTTGGGATTGACCGCCTCGGCTTTCGGCTTCGCCTCCGGAATTTTCTTTATCGGCTATTTCCTGTTTGAAATACCCAGCAACGCCGGCACCATTAAATTTGGCCCGCGCATCTGGTTCGCCAGAATATTAATTTCCTGGGGCATCTTCGCGACCCTGCTCGGTTTTGTGCGCACGCCGCTGGAGCTGTATATTTGCCGTTTTATGCTGGGCGTGTGCGAAGCCGGTTTCTTTCCCTCGGTGGTGTATTACTTCACGGTCTTCTTCCCGGAAAAGTACCGCACTAAAATTCTCGGCATGTTTATCATCGTCCAGCCGCTGTCCAACGCCGTCGGCTCGCCGATTTCCGGCTTTATTCTCAATATTCAGCATGACTGGTTCGGCTTCGCCCCCTGGCAGTTGCTGTTCATCCTCGAAGGGTTGCCGCCGATCGTCATCGGCCTGCTGATCCCGTTCCTGATCAAGAACTCGCCCAAGGATGTCGGCTATCTGAACGTGGAGGAAAAGGCCTGGCTGATGAGCAACGCCGGCCGCTCCAAATCCGGCTCTAAAATCACGCTGGCCGACTTCCTGAAAGGGATTAAAAACAAGAAATACCTGCTCTACGCGCTGCTCAACTTCGGCATGGTGTGCGGCATTTACGGCTTCGGCACCTGGCTGCCGTCGATCATCAGCGCCCTCTCCGGCGGCGATATCTTCCGCGTCAGCCTGCTGGCGCTCATTCCCTACGGCCTGGCTGCGCTGTTGGTGTATCCGTGGAGCCTGTGGGCCAGCAAAACCAAAAAACTCGGCGTGTTTGCCGGCCTCAGCATGGTGGTCGCCGCCATCGGCCTGATGGGGGCGGTGACGTTTTTTAAATACGACCCGCTCGTCGCGCTGTCGTTCCTGTGCATCGCCGCCATCGGCATCTACACCGCCGTGCCGCCGTTTTTATCCATGCCCGCCAATATCTCCACCGGCGCGGCCGCGGCCGCCGGGCTGGCGGTGGTCAGCTGCATCGGCAATATCGGCGGTTTCGTCGCCCCCTATGCGGTGGGCGTGCTGAACGATCTGACCGGCAGCAGCGCGCCGGGGCTGTTTTTCCTGGCCTCGTGCCTGCTGGCCACCGGGCTGATCTGCATTTTCTACTGCGCCAAACAGCGTGAAGGCGTCATCAATTCTTAACGAACCAATAAGGAGTCAATCATGGGCGATCTTGCGGGCAAAAAGGTCTTTATCACCGGGGCGGAACAGGGCATCGGCCGCGCCACCGCGGAGCGGCTGATCAAGGCCGGGTGCGACATCTATTTTCACTATCACAGCGACGAAAGCGGCCCCAAGGCGCTGGTGGCGCTGGCCCATTCATTGGGGCAAAAGGCCGCCTACGGCTACGCCGATCTCATCGATACCGACGAAACGCAGCGCTGCGTCTCGGCCGGCGCCGAGTTTCTCGGCGGCATCGATATCCTGATCAATAACGTCGGCGGCATCGTCGGGCGCAAATGGCTGGGCGAGATCGACCGCGCCTTCTGGCAAACCGTGATCGACGTGAACATGACCACCATGCTGAACGTCACCCAGAGCGCGCTGCCGCATCTGAAAGCGGCGCCGGACGGCGCCAGCATCGTTAACCTGGCCTCACAGGCGGGCCGCGCCGGCGGGCACTCCGGCTCGCTGGTCTATTCCGCCACCAAGGGCGCGGTACTCACCTGGACGCGCTCGCTGGCGGCGGAGCTGGGCGAGCACGGCATCCGGGTGAATGCGGTCGCGCCCGGCCTGATCCTCGGCACCCGTTTCCACAATCGCCACACTACCCAGGCATCGGCGGAGGAAACCGTTCGCGCCATCCCGCTGGGCCGCGCAGGCGCACCGGACGACGTGGCGCGCGCCATCGCCTTCCTGGCGGCGGAATACGACGGCTTCATCTCCGGCGCGACTCTCGACATCAACGGCGGCATCTACCGCATGTAATTCAGCTGCGGGCGGCGCGCTTGCCGCCCGCCCATTCAGGAATCGCTTTATGATCAAATCCGCCATCACTCACCCGCCGCTGCTTGCCGCGCTGGCGCAATGCGGGCATAAAACCCAGGTGTTGATCGCCGACGGCAACTACGCCTGCGTGACCCACGCGCCGAAAGACGCCACCGTGGTCTATCTGAACCTGGCGCCCGGCACGCTCGCCGCCCCGCCGATCCTGGAAAAAATGCTGGCCTGCATCAACGTGGAAAGCGCGGCGCTGATGGCCTGCCCGCCGGACTTCACCAACACCATCGAAGCCGAATACCGGCAGCTGCTGCCAGAGCATTGCCCGATAGAATACCTGCCGCGCGAGGCATTTTACGCCGCGGTCAAATCGGATCGGACGCTGCTGGTGATCGCCTCCGGCGAACAACGCCGTTTCGCCAACCTGCTGCTGACGGTGGCGCCGGTGGTGTGAAAGGCGCGAGGGGCTTCCTTATACTTCGGCGCATAAAGCCAGCTCACCCCTACGGCGTGATTTACCCAAAGAAAGCCGTTGGCATACGCATTGGATTGCAATTACAATTCTTGCAATTGCAATCAAAAAAGAGAGCACCGCATGTCGCCTCAACGTATAACAATGCCTGCCGCCTCCGCCAGGACCAGAACTCTGGCCGAAGCCTGTATCCGCAAGATGGCCTCCGTCAGCCAGAACGCCGGCGCGTCGCTTCCCTCTTCCACCGCCTGGACGGCGGAAGCCTTGAGCGAACTCAACGCCAGCGGCGACATCTGGCTTATCGACGGCAGAAGGCGCGCCGAGCCGCCGAGTTCCCGCTACGCCACCGCCTGGCCGCTCTGGTTTGGCCATCAATCAGAGCGTTATGAGAAGCCGTTGTTTTACTGCGTCAACACGCCCTCGGTGGACATGCTCCGCGGGCTTGAGCCGGAAACCAATCGCAAGGGGATTTTCATCAGCGATGCAGATACCGGCAGTGCCGATTTGCCGAAAGGCGTTCAGGCCTGGTTCCCGCTTCAGCTCACGGCCATGCCGGGCTGGTTGCCTTTCGATCCGGCCAATGCAAGAGAAACCGGCGCGATACTCCATCACGCCCTGCGCGCGCTCTATCTGGAGGGAACGAGGAAGATGGTGTATCTCGCGACCAACGCAGACAATGGCCCCCTCTCTTCAGGGGAGCCGTTTGTCGCAGAACAGGCGTTCAAGGGGATGTATCGTGTCGCGGCGGCGGCGGACTCGCCGTTGCAGGTTCGCCTGTGCGGCGCCGGCCGTGCGCTCGCCCGCGTTCAGCAGGCGGCTGAGGTGTTGAAAAATTGGGGTATCGCGGCCGAAATCTGGAGCTGCCCCAGCTACACGCGGTTGGCGCAGGACGCCGAACTCGCCGACATGCAGCGCCAGGACAGCGGCGGCGAATGCCATCTGAAAACGTGCCTGGGCGCCGGGAATGCCCCCGTCGTCGCCGTCACCGACTATTCGCATCTGCTCGCCAACCAGCTCAAGCGGTTCATTCCCGCACGCTTTGCCGCGGTGGGCTCAGATTCACGGGTGCGCGGCGAAATCTACTACCCGCAGGCGGAATGGATTGCGCTCTGCGCCCTCAAACTGCTGGCCGACGAGCAGAAAATCCCTTCGGCGCTGATCGCCGATGCGCTGCGCGTTCTGCACATCACGCCCGATGCCTGATCATTCTCTGGCCAGCTGCATCGCATTGTTCAACGCGTCGGAGAAGCGTGCGATCTCTTCTTCGCTGAACTGGTTGAGAAAGTGGGTGTTGACCACCGAACGGTAGATCTCCCACATCTTTTTCCGCAGGGCCTTGCCTTCCTCGGTGATAGTCGCGAAGGAGGCCCGGCGATCGTCATCCGATCGAAAACGCGTGACCAGCCGCTCTTTTTCCAGGCGATCCATCAGGCGGGTCAGGTTGTAACGCTCAATCACCAACACGTCCGCCAGCTCATGCATGCGGCGTGTGCCGTTTTCCCCGCTTTCCAATCCCCATAACACGTCATACCAGGCGTAAACCGGCAGCCCCGCTTCCGACAACTTCGCCTCTATCTTTCTGATCATCGCCCGATGCGCGCGCACAAAGGAGAACCACAGGTCGGGTTGTTTATCTGTCATGTCATTTTTCTCGTCAAAACCGGTGAGTTGCAATTGCAATTGTAAAGGGATAGAGTGGCTTTCGCCATTGTTGCATTTGCAATTATTGCACTTGCAACTCACTAAATCCCTGTATCGCTCAGCGCCTTATCAGGTAAGTACATTTGGAGCCTTTATGAACCAACCCGCGGTAAAAGCAGATCTTGACCCACAGGAGACGGCTGAATGGCTTGAGGCATTTGAAGGTGTCACTGACATCGACGGCCGTGAACGCGCGCATTTTTTGTTGGAAAGAATGGCCGAAGCCGATCAGCGAAAACACGGTGATTTCTTCAGCCTGGTCACCACGCCCTACGTGAATACGATCCCGGCCTATAAGCAACCGACGTATCCCGGCGATCTGGCCGCTGAAGCGCGCATCAATGCGTTTATTCGCTGGAACGCCATGGCGATGGTGCTGCGCGCCGGCAAACATTCCAACGTCGGCGGGCATATCGCCACCTATCAGTCGGCCGCGGTGCTTTACGATGTGGGATTCACGCACTTTTTCCGCGGGCGCACCGATGAGTTTGCCGGCGACATGGTGTATATCCAGGGCCACTCCGCCCCCGGCATTTATGGCCGCGCCTATCTCGAAGGCCGCATCGACGAGGAACTGCTCGACAACTTTCGCCGCGAATCCACACGCCGCGGCCTCTCCTCCTACCCGCACCCGCGGCTGATGCCGGATTTCTGGCAATATCCCACCGTTTCGATGGGGCTGGGGCCGCTGACCGCCGCCTACCAGGCGCGCTACATGCGCTATCTGGAATACCGCGAACTGAAACCGCACCAGGGGAGAAAGGTATGGGCGTTTCTCGGCGACGGCGAGATGGATCAGCCGGAATCACTGGCGGCGATTGCGCTGGGCGGGCGAGAAAAACTCGATAACCTGATCTTCGTCGTGAACTGCAACCTGCAACGGCTGGATGGCCCCGTGCGCGGCAACGGCAAGATTATTCAGGAGCTGGAAGGCACCTTCAAAGCCGCCGGCTGGCAGGTGATCAAGGTAATTTGGGGCAGCGGCTGGGACAAACTGCTGCAAAAAGACCGCTCCGGATTGCTGATGCAGCGCATGATGGAGTGCGTCGACGGCGATTACCAAACCTTCAAGTCGCAAAGCGGCGCCTATGTGCGGGAGCATTTCTTCGGCAAGTACCCGGAATTGCTCGAGCTGGTCGCCGACCTGAGCGACGATGAGATCTGGGCGCTGCACCGCGGCGGCCACGATCCGCAAAAGGTGTACGCCGCCTACCATCAGGCGGTGCATACCACGGGCAGGCCGACGGTGGTGCTGGCCAAAACCGTCAAAGGGTTTGGCATGGGGGAAGCCGGTGAAGGGCAGAACATCAACCACCAGCTGAAAAAAATGAGCCAGGATGCGGTGAAAGCCTTCCGCGACCGTTTAGGGCTGACCATCTCCGACGCCCAACTGGCAGAGATCCCTTACCTGAAGCCCGAACCCGACAGCGCGGCGGCGAAGTACATCACCGCGACGCGCACCGCGCTGGGCGGCTACATCCCTACCCGCTTCGGCCAATCCACTCCGCTGGCGATACCGGAACTATCGCGCTTCGACGGCCTCCTGAAAGGCAGCGGCGAACGCAACATGTCGACCACCATGGCTTTCGTCAATATCCTCGGCGTGCTGCTCAAAGACGCCAACATCGGCAAACTGATCGTGCCCATCGTGCCGGACGAGTCGCGCACGTTCGGCATGGAAGGCCTGTTCCGCCAGATTGGCATCCATTCCTGGCTCGGCCAGCTGTATACCCCGCAAGACGCCGGGCAGCTCAGCTACTACAAAGAGGCCAAAGACGGCCAGATTTTGCAGGAAGGCATCAACGAATCCGGCGCAATATCGACCTGGATCGCCGCCGGCACCGCCTACAGCAACCACGATGTCGCAACGATCCCGTTCTATATCTTCTACTCCATGTTCGGGCTGCAGCGGGTGGGCGATCTCGCCTGGGCGGCGGCCGACGCGCGCACCAAGGGTTTCCTGCTCGGCGCCACCTCCGGCAGAACCACCCTGATGGGCGAAGGCTTGCAGCATGACGACGGCCACAGCCACGTGCTGTCTTCGGTGATCCCCAGCTGCGTCTCCTACGATCCGACCTATGCCTATGAACTCGCGGTGATCGTCCAGAGCGGCATGCGCAGAATGTTCGTTGAACAAGAGGATATTTACTACTACATCACCTTGCTCAACGAGGGCTACCCGCAGCCGTCGATGCCGGCGGGCGTGGAGGACGGGATTATCCAGGGCGCCTATTTGCTCAAACGGAACGAAGCGGCAAACCAAGAGAGCCCGCGCGCTCAACTGGTCGCCAGCGGCGCCATCATGCGCGAGGCGCTGGCGGCGGCGGAGCTGTTGGCGGCGGACTTTGGCGTCGCCAGCGATATCTGGAGCGCCACCAGCCTGAGCGAGCTGCGCCGCAACGGCATGGCGGCCGAACGCTGGAACCTGCTGCATCCGGAAGATCCGCCGAAAGTTCCTTATATTCAGAGCCTGCTGGCGGCGCATCCCGGCCCGGTGGTGGTGGTAACGGACTATATGAAGATCGTCGGCGATCAGATCAAACCGTTCTTGCCCGACCGCGCCTTTATCGCCTTGGGCACCGACGGCTTTGGCCGCTCGGACACCCGCGAGGCGCTGCGTGAGTTCTTCGAGGTCAATCGCCATTTCATCGCGCTCGCCGCCCTGAAGCTGCTGGCTGACGAAGGCCGTATCGCCCGCAGCGAGGTCAATCGCGCCATGGTACTGTATGGCATCGCCCCCGATAAGCCGGATCCGGCGACGGTGAAGTAACACTCGGCCTACCCACGCCGCCGGTTGTCACCCGCGGCGTTTTTCTTCCTTCGATTCAGCGGTGCGCGGCGCCCGCTCCCCCAGCCGCGCCACCGGGATATCCGCCAGCCGGGTGGTGTAGGCCGGCGACAGCATGTCGCGCTTCATTTGCCACGGCTTGACGATCCCTTGCCCGGCGAACCATACGCGCCCGCGCCCTTCCTGATTCAGGCGATCGAGAGTCGCCATCAGCCGTTCGCTGTTGCGGCGCGGCGGGCAGTCGTCGAACAGGTCGATCTGCGCCATGGCGGCGGCGCTGAAATCCCCCAGCACCACGCCGCCCTTCAGGTAACGCCGCCCTTCCTGCCAGATGCTCTCCAGCGCGCGCACCGCCATGGCGATGATGTCACGGCTGTCGTTGCTCGGCGTTTGCAGCCGGGCGGTGCCCATATTGCTGTAATACCCTTCGCCCGCCGAATGCGGGCTGGTTTTGATAAACACCGAGACGTTGCGGCAGTAGCGCTTTTCCTGCCGCAGCTTTTCGGCGGCGCGTTCGGCGTAGCTGCAGATCGCCTCGCGCATGTGCGGATAATGCGTCAACCGCTGGCCGAACGAACGGGAACAGATGATCTGCTCTTTCGCCGCCGCCTCATCTTCCCACTGCAGGCACGATTCGCCGCGCAGCTCGCGTATCGTGCGCTCCAGCACTACGCTGAAGGTTTTACGCGCCAGCCGGGTATCGCAGTCCGCCAGCTGTAGCGCGGTGTGAATACCCATCGCCTGCAGCTGGCGAGTCAGGCGGCGCCCCACGCCCCACACCTCTTCCACCGGAAGCAGC
This sequence comes from Serratia sp. BNK-33-b, assembly GCF_048684565.1. Lineage (NCBI taxonomy): Bacteria > Pseudomonadati > Pseudomonadota > Gammaproteobacteria > Enterobacterales > Yersiniaceae > Serratia > Serratia sp. BNK-33-b. The sequence continues at coordinate 1,750,857 of NZ_JBLQTZ010000001.1, read as the reverse complement.
GCCAGCAGTTTACGCTGGCGCACCGGATCGGATAAATCCACCACGCCGCCGGTGCCGCGCCATTTCTTGGCAGCGAAGTTGGCCAGCTTGGCCAGCGTTTTGCTCGGCGCAATGCCGACCCCGACCGTCAAATGCAGCTCGCGCCGGATGCGATCGCGCACCCGCTGGCCGAACGGCTCCAGCGCCTCGCAGTGGGCCACACCGTCCAGCCGCAGAAAGGCTTCGTCCAGCGAATAAATCTCCACCGCCGGCGCCATCTCCTCCAGCGTGTCCATCACCCGGCGGGACATATCGGCGTACAGCGCGTAGTTGGAGGAGAACACCGCAACGTTGCGACGGCGCATCTCCTCTTTGATTTTGAAATAAGGCGCGCCCATCGGCACGCCCAACGCCTTCGCCTCGGCGCTGCGGGCGATCACGCAGCCGTCGTTGTTGGACAGCACTATCACCGGTCGCCCCCGCAGGTCGGGCCGGAAAATGGTCTCGCAGGAAGCGTAGAAGCTGTTGACGTCTACCAGGGCGAACATGGTTACAGCGCCGCGTAGACGATAAAGGTCACCACGCCGAAGATCTCCAGCTGCGCTTCGTCGTCGAACACGATCGGCGCGTAGGCGGGGTTCATCGGCAACAGCCGCACGTCGGGGTGACGCTGCAGTTTTTTGACGGTGAATTCGCCATCCACCGCGGCGATCACGATATTGCCATGCTCCGGCGTCAGGGCGCTGTCGACAATCAGCAGATCGCCATCCTGAATATTGCCGTCGATCATCGACTCGCCGCTGGCGCGCACGAAATAGGTGGCGTTGGGGTGCCGCACCAACAGCTTGCCGATGTCCAGCCGGCCTTCGACATAGTCCTGCGCCGGGGAAGGAAAGCCGCAGGCCACGCGATCGGCAAACAGCGGTAACGTTAGGGGTTCACCTGGTGAAAAAGCATACAACCTTGAATTGCTCAGCATAATCATAACAAAACTGTATATTTATACAGTTAAGCATAAACAAAACGCGAACGCGTGCAACCCCCAATCCCCCTGCGGATCGCGCTTTCCCGCGTAATATAATAATTTTCTGAGCGATTTTTCCTGCAGCTTTTGGCGTTCTTCACGTGTGTTTGCACACATGATATCCACCAAAACTGTGGATAATGCGGCACTCAGACCGTTGGCGTATCGATGGGCAGGATGAGTGAGGGATTGTCATTGCGAACGGCGCCGACGGCGGGCGATACCGGTTGCCAGACGAAATCCTCTGCCTGCAGGCTGTACACGTCAGCCTGCATTTGACCAGAGGGCGGGACTAAGCGGGTGTCGAGCCAGTCGCGCGCGGCCGTCGGTCTCTGCTGCGTACAGCGCCGCAAAGAACAGCGGCAGGCCTTGCCTCAACAAGAGCCCACGGGAGGAACGGCGGACGGCCTTACAAAATGACGCCAATAAAATTGCGACTGGCAATGGCATCAATGGGACGGCCAGAGACGAAAGTCAGTACGTTATGCCAGGAGCTTGGGATAACCCGACAAACGCTGTACCGCCACATTTCCCCTGATGGTCCACTGCGAGCTGACGGTATAAAGCTGCTCAACCGGGGATAATTTTAGCGGACGGAAAAATCTGGGGTTCCGGCGTAGAACCCCGAATAAGGAATAATCCTTAATTCATTTCCGGATTATTAATTCCATCTAAAACCTCTCGGCAATATTCTTTTTTATAGGCTTCATCATTACTTAATGACTTAACCAAAAAATCAGCATTTTTCCAACCATTATCCCAATGCGTATCGAATCCTGACTGTTCATACTTTAATGTTCTAGTTAATGAGTCTTTTATTTGTTTTTTATATTTATCAATTTTCTCATTGGTTGCCCCACAAACATCATGTGCAACACGAGCATTTGAGCCAGAAAAACCTATTGCTGAAATTGCCATCGCTTCATTTGATTTGTCGAAATCATTCGCATATGCCACAGCATTAGATAAAGCGAATATGACAAGAGCAGGTATGATTTTTTTGTATGAAATCATCTTTCACCTCTAACTCATTGATTGTTCATGGGGTCAGTTTGGATATCGAAAATTATTGTACATTAAGGCTGCTTTTTAATCAGTCTCAACTTCTTTATAGAAGGCCTGAATGCGACAAACTTGGGAAGTACTGTAGCCTGTCGCGTCTGCTGTTTCTCGGATGCTCAGTTTCTTAATCTGTCGGTAGTACAGGACTTTCTGATGTCGTTCCTGATCTGCCTGCTTTCCCCGGTATCTACCCAACGTATGCGCCCGTTCAATTCCCTGCTTTTGCCGTTGGCGGCGACTCAACCAGTCCTTATGTGACATCGCGGCCATCAGGTCGATTAGCATGTTATTGATGGCGGTTATTACTGCACAGGTGATCGGGTCCGCCTGTGAAGGATCTTTCTCTGACAGCGCCTGCCATGAGGTAGGGACATCCAGGCTGACAATCCGTAACTCATGCTGCTCAATCTGCTTTTTCAACGTCATCCAGTCACTGTTGCTGAGACGGGTCAGGCGGTCTATCTGCTCAACCAGCAAAATATCAGTTACCGTTTGGGGGCGGCATACTTCCGCATCAGTCTCCAGCAGAGCGCCGATGAGGACAGGCTCCAACCCCAGCGTCTATTCCTTTGCCCGGATACGGCCGTCATTCACCTGGATCTGCACCGGCAGTCCGGCATCATACGCGGCCTGATACCCGCCGGCGACCTGCAGCGCGTCACCTTCCAGCTTTATGAACGTTCCGTCCGCGCGCCACGCACGAAATAAGTGGCATTAGGATGCCGCACCAGCAGTTTGCCGATATCCAGCCGGCTCTCGACATAGTCCTGCGCCGGGGAGGGAAAACCGCAGGCCACGCGATCTGCAAACAGCGGTAACGTCAGGGGCTCACCTGGTGAAAAAGCATACAACCTTGAATTGCTCAGCATAATCATAACCAAGCTGTATATTTATACAGTAAAGCATAAACAAAACGCGAACGCGTGCAACCCCCTATCCCCCTGCGGATCGCGCTTTGTCGCGTAATATAATAATTTTCTGAGCGATTTTTTTTTACGCCTGCTAAGTGTTTCACTGCCCCTTGCACACACGTTATCCACCAAAACTGTGGATAACCTGCAGGGCGTGATTCCCTACGCGAGCGGGATCAGAATCCTGTATAATCCCCACACCTGCTAATAAGAATTCATCCTCGTCGGCGCCTCGTCACCGACGGTCACGAGAACGTTATGAACAAGCACCTACTCCTCGCAGAAACCGACGATATCAAACAGGAATGCCTGTCGCGCCACGCGGTCTGGCAGCGCAACGATCTGGCACAGGTGCATCAGGATTGGCTGGCGGAAGAAGTGCCGGTCGCCCTGGTGTACAACGGCATTTCCCACGTGGTGATGATGGCGACGCCGAAAGATCTGGCGGCCTTCGCCATCGGTTTTTCGCTGTCCGAAGGCATCATCGCCTCCCCCGACGACATCTACGACATCCGCCAGCAACCGGCCTGCAACGGCATTGAAGTGCATGTGGAACTCTCGAGCCGCCGCTTTATGCAGCTGAAAGAGAAGCGCCGCAGCCTGGCCGGCCGCACCGGCTGCGGCGTCTGCGGGGTCGAGCAGCTGCAGGAGGTTGCTCAGCCCATCGCGCCGCTGCCTTTCACGCAACGTTTCGATTTGGCGCTGCTCGACCGGGCATTGGCGCAGCTGCAGGACGTGCAAACGGTGGGTAAACTGACCGGCTGCACCCACGCGGCGGCCTGGATCCAGCCGGACGGCGCGCTCAGCGGCGGATGTGAAGACGTCGGCCGCCACGTGGCGCTCGATAAGCTGCTGGGCTACCGCCGCCAACAGGCGTGGCTGCAGGGTGCGGCGCTCGTGTCGAGCCGCGCCAGCTATGAAATGGTGCAAAAATCCGCCATGTGCGGCGTCGAGATCCTGTTCGCCGTTTCCGCCGCCACCCGCCTGGCGGTGGAGGTGGCCGAGCGCAGCAACCTGACGCTGGTGGGCTTCAGCAAGCCGGGGCGCGCCACCGTCTATACGCACCCGCAGCGGCTCTGGCAATCGACAACGGCGGCCTAACGCCGCCGGATAAGAATCGACTATTCTCAATAGCAGGACACCAGGAAGCATCCACGTCATGATAATTCGCCCGCACCAGAACTGGTTTTTTCGCCTGTTCGCCTGGCACGGTTCCGTGCTGTCAAAGATCACCTTTCGTCTGTCGCTGAACGTGCTGATGTCGATAGTGGCGGTGATCAGCTACCAATGGTACGAACAGCTCGGCGTGCATTTAACCATCGCGCCGTTCAGCCTGCTGGGCATCGCCATCGCGATTTTTCTCGGCTTTCGCAATAATGCCGGCTACAGCCGCTTTGTCGAAGCGCGCAACCTGTGGGGCTCGTTGCTGATTACCGAGCGATCCCTGCTGCGACAGATCAAAAGCCTGCTGCCGGACGAACCGGCGGTGCAGCAAAAGGTCGCCAAGCTGCTGATCGCCTTCAGCTGGAGCCTGAAGCATCAACTGCGCGCCACCGATCCCACCGCCGATCTGTACCACAATCTCAGCAGCAAAGAGCTGGCCGAGGTGATCGCCAGCCCGATGCCGACCAACCGCATCCTGCTGATGCTGGGCCAGGAGATCGGCAAGCTGCGCCGACAGGGGCTGCTGAGCGACATCACTTTCGAGCTGCTCGACAACAAGCTGAGCGAACTGTCCCACGCCCTCGGCGGCTGCGAACGGCTCGCCAGCACGCCGGTGCCGTTCGCCTATACCCTGATCCTGCAGCGCACCGTTTACCTGTTCTGCAGCCTGTTGCCTTTTGCCCTGGTGACCGACCTGCATTACATGACACCGTTTGTTTCGGTGTTCATTTCCTATACCTTCTTATCCTGGGACTCACTGGCCGAAGAGCTGGAGGATCCGTTTGGCGTGTCGGCCAACCATCTGCCGTTAAACGCCATCTGCAACACCATCGAGCGCAACCTGCTGGAAATGAATGACCAAAGCCCGCTGCCGCCGCCGATGAAACCCGACGAGCACTTTAATTTGATCTGAGCTATTTCACCCGAACACACTGGAGCCGAATGCAATGAATGCAAATACCCCCCTGCCGCAAGCCGTATTCACGCCGGTGACGCGCCATGCCATCTTTATCGTCGCCACCCTGTCGCCCGTTCCCGCCCATCTGGCGGCGGTGCGCGCCTGGTGCGGCGACATCGCCGCCGTGGTGCGTTCGGTCGGCAAACGCGCGCCGGCGGGCAACCTCACCTGCGTCTGCGGCTTCGGCTCCGAGGCCTGGGATACGCTGTTCGGCGCACCGCGCCCTCGCCAGCTGCATCCGTTCAGCCCGATCGGCAGCGGGGAACGCGTCGCCGTCGCCACGCCTGGCGACATCCTGCTGCATATCCGCGCCGATGAAATGGATCTGTGTTTTGAACTGGCCTCTCAGTTGACCGCCAAGCTCGGCGACGCCGTGACGGTGATCGAGGAGGTGCACGGCTTCCGTTACTTCGATCAGCGCGCCATGATCGGCTTCGTCGACGGCACGGAGAACCCGGAAGGGCACGAAGCCTTCGACTACACGGTGATCGGCGACGAAGACGCGGCGTTCAGCGGCGGCAGCTATGTGCTGGTGCAGAAATACCTGCACGACATGCAGGGCTGGAATTCGCTCAGCGTGGAAACGCAGGAGAAGATCATCGGCCGCCATAAGCAGTCCAACATCGAGCTGGATGAAGCGGTCAAACCGTCGTCGTCGCACAGTTCGCTGACCACCATCACCGACGAGCAAGGCAACGAGGTGAAAATTCTGCGCGACAACATGCCGTTCGGCCGCCCCGGCCTGCGCGAGTTCGGCACCTACTTTATCGGCTATGCGCGCTCCCCGCAGCCGATCGAGCAGATGCTGGAAAACATGTTTATCGGCCGCCCGGCCGGCAACTACGATCGGCTGCTCGATTTTAGCCGCGCGGTGACCGGCACCCTGTTCTTTGTGCCTTCCGCCCCGCTGCTGGAAGCGCTGGCCGATCGCAGCGGCGCCGAACTGCACTGATTGGCCGAAATGCGGGGCCGCAGCGATCAGCCTTAGGTTATCCTGCGGCCCTGCGCGTCGATCACCGGCTCGCCGTCTTCTTTGCTGAAGGCGCCGCGCTGCGGATCCGGCAGAATCTCCAACACCGCCTCCGACGGACGGCATAGGCGCGTGCCAAGCGGCGTCACCACGATGGGGCGATTGATCAGGATCGGCTGTTGCACCATGAAGTCGATCAGTTGTTCGTCGCTCCAGGCGCTGTCGTCCAGCTGCAGCTCGGCGTAAGGCTCGACGTTTTTTCGCAACAACGCGCGCGGCGGCATGTTCATGTCGGCCAGCAACGCAATCAACCGTTCGCGGCTGGGAGGCGTTTCCAGATACAGAATCACCTCCGGCTCAACGCCGCTGTTGCGGATCAGCGCCAACGTATTGCGCGACGTGCCGCAGGCCGGGTTGTGATAAATCTTGATACTGCTCATGACGGTTTCTCCGGTTAGGATAAAACGGACAGCCGCAGCGCCAGCGCTGCCAGGGTGACGAACAGAATTGGCAGCGTCATCACCAGTCCTGCGCGGAAATAATAGCCCCAGGTAATGACGATGTTTTTCCTTGCCAACACATGCAGCCACAGCAACGTGGCCAGGCTGCCGATCGGGGTGATTTTAGGGCCGAGATCGCTGCCGATGACGTTAGCGTAAATCATCGCCTGCCTGATGACGCCTTCCGCGCCGCTGCCGTCGATCGACAGCGCCCCCACCAGCACCGTCGGCATGTTATTCATGACGGAAGAGAGAAACGCACTCAGGAAGCCGGTGCCGAGCGTCGCCGCCCACAGCCCCTGCCGCGCCAGCGCATCCAGCACACCGGACAGCAGATCGGTCAAGCCGGCATTGCGCAGCCCATAGACCACCAGATACATGCCCAGCGAGAAAATCACGATCTGCCAGGGCGCCCCGCGCAGTACTTTACCGGTATCGATCGCCCGCCCGCGTTTCGCAACCGCCAGCAGCACCAGCGCGCCGCTGGCGGCGACCAAACTCACCGGCACGCCGAGCGGTTCCAGGGCGAAAAAGCCAATCAGCAACAGCGCCAATACCGCCCAACCGGCTCGAAACGTCGCGCGATCGCGAATCGCTTCCCGCGGCACCGGTAAACGCGTCAGCGCATAGCCCGGCGGAATATCCTTGCGGAAGAACAGATGCAACATCACCAGCGTCGCCGCCACGGCGACGAGGTTGACCGGCACCATCACCGCCGCATACTCCGTAAAGCCCAAGTGAAAGAAATCCGCCGAAACGATATTCACCAGGTTGGACACCACCAGCGGCAGGCTGGCGGTATCGGCGATAAAGCCCGCCGCCATGACGAAAGCCAGCACCGCAGCAGGACGAAAACCGAGCGCCGACAGCATGGCGATCACGATCGGCGTGAGGATTAACGCGGCGCCATCATTGGCGAACAGCGCCGCCACAGCCGCGCCCAACAGGAGCATATAGGTAAACAGCCAGCGGCCCCTGCCGTTGCCCCAGCGCGCGACGTGCAAGGCGGCCCAGGCGAAAAAGCCGCTTTCATCCAGCAACAGGCTGATGATGATGACGGCGATAAAGGTCGCAGTCGCATTCCAGACTATCTGCCATACCACGGGGATGTCGCCGACGTGCACCACGCCGCTCAATAATGCCAATCCCGCCCCGATCGACGCACTCCAGCCAATACCCAGCCCTTTCGGTTGCCAGATGACCAAGATCAACGTCAGAATAAAGATCGCCCCTGCCACTATCATCGCTGCCCTTCCGCCCTTTTAAGTTTACATATTCGATTTTTCATACGTGTTTGCGTAAATTTTTTACCGTTACGGGCAACCTTTCGCCACGCGTTGCGCTAACTCCGTCATCTGTTCTGGCCGGCACTGATAAGCCTGCTCAATAATCGCCGCCGCCCAGGCCGGCATATGCGGCGACAGGCGATAATGTATCCATTTACCATCGCGCCGATCGAGCAGCAGCCCGCTTTCACGCAGCATCGCCAGATGCCTTGAAATCTTGGGTTGCGGCAGCGCCAGTGCGCCCGACAGCTCGCACACGCACAGTTCACCGGCGTGGCGCAACAGCAGCACCAAGGTCAGACGCGTCTCGTCAGACAGGTTTTTAAACAGCTTCAGCGGCGTCAATGACGGCATGTCACACTCCCGTTAACCTTTCTCTTCACCACAACTCGCTCGTGAAGATACCAGCTTCATATGCGAAAAAACAAATATAAAATGCAAAACGTTGCCCTCCTCACCGAGACATATACTTATCTTTATGCCGTTCTTGCAGGAAGGAGGTACCATGCCGCTCACATTCAAACGTTCGGAAAGGCTCTCCATCGGCACCGAAATAGAGTTACAGCTGGTCGATGCCGAACACTACGATCTTACGGATCGAGCCGATCGGGTGGTCGGCGCGGTCGGCGACCGCCGGCGCGTCAAGCATGAGCTCACCAAATCGATGGTGGAACTGAACAGCTCGGTGCACCGCGATCTCGATGAGCTGCACACCGAGCTGCGCGCCCTGACCCATACCGTCCGGCGCTGCGCGCAGCGCCTGGGCTGTGACGTCTGCGGCGGTGGCCGCCACCTGAGCAACGACTGGCGCAAGCAGGTCATCAGCGACAACGCGCGCTACAGGCAGCTGGCCAGCCGTTTTGGCTATCTCTCCAAGCTGGCCTGCGTGTTCGGCCAACACATTCACCTCGGCGTCAACGACGGGGACGAAGCGATGTACCTGTGCCATGCGCTGACGCCCTACTTTCCGCAGTTGATCGCGCTCAGCGCCTCGTCGCCGCTGTATCAAGGGGTCGACACGTGCTTTGCCAGTTCCCGCTTCAGCGCCCAGAACTCCTTCCCCAACTACGGATGCCTGGAACACATCTACAGCTGGCATGAATTCAACGCCTACTACGAACGGTTGAATGCCGCCGGCGTGATTGAAAGCGTCAAGGATATTTACTGGGATGCGCGGCCAAAACCGGAGCTGGGCACGGTGGAGATCCGCATCTGCGATACGCCGCTGCGCCTCACCCACGCCGTGCTGCTGGTCGGTTACTGCCGCCTGCTGGCCGATTTTCTGTTGCAGCACCGCTCACCGATCGCGCCGGAATACGATGCCTTCACCAATTACAACAAGATCAACGCCTATCGCAGCGGTTTTGCCGCCGAATACGTCGATCCCGCGACGCTGCGCCGCAGCAGCCTGACCGCCCACATCCTGCACACTCTCGAAGCGCTGAGCGGTTTTGCCGAGCGACGGGAGGATCGTGCCCTGCTGCAGGCCGTCGAGCGCCATGTCCGCCAGGGCATCAGCGATTCGGAGCATATCCGCCAGATGTTGCACAACGGCCTGCCGCAAGCTCAGGTGATCAAGCGCCTGTGCGATGAGCTGTTGCAGCCTGCAAGTTAAGTTTCGGCTATCGATTCCATACGCCAAAGCCGCTGTTCATTATGTGCTCTTTCGCTACAATCGTGAGCACTGACATTCACCGTATCGAGGACACCATGTACAACTTCTCCCGCTATCAGGCAAAAGAACTGGCGCTGGCTTACATGAGCGGCAAAAAACACGATCTGTCGCCGCAGGAATTTTTGCAGCAGCTGAAAAGCAGCGAGCGATCGTTTGAGCATCTGCTGAAACACGGCAGCGAAATGCCGCGTGACGTGCTGGTTAAAAGCTTCTGAACAGCCGGTTGCCGGCCATTTTCCCTCTACGCCGCCGGTGGCGAGCCTGGCAGGCCCGCGCATTCCCGGCCGTTCATCCCACGTTCCTCATCCTGCCTCGTTTCGCCCTCACAGGCGAAAACCCCATAAATTCGCACCTAGAGGCGAATTATTGACATATTCGTATCCAGGTGCGAATTTATAGTCATCCTACTGCAAATAATGGAACACGCCATGCCGACGCCAATCAGCGTAATCAGCGGCGATCTGGTCGATTCCCGCCGATCAGACACCGTCAACTACCTCAATGGGCTGCATAACCTGCTCGATCGGCTGCGGCGTGACGGGCGGCTGCATCAGGTGGAAATCTTTCGCGGCGATGCCTTCCAGGCGCAGGCCGCCCCGGAGGACGGGCTGTTGCTGGCGGTGTACATTCGCCTCGCGCTGCGGGCGATGGGCGCCGCGCACTGGGATGCGCGCATCGCCGTCGGGCTGGGTAGCCAACGGCCCGACGCCGCCGGTTACGGCAGCGCCTTTATCAACTCCGGCAGCGCGCTGGACGCCATGGCAAAAAATTGCCGGCTGGCTCTGAAAACCGACAACGATCGGACAAACGCCATTGTCAGCGATCTGCTGCCGATGTTAGATCATGTGATTGGCCGCCTGTCACAGGCCGAAGCGCGCATCGTTCAGGCGAGAATGTTCGCCGACAGCGGCGCCGCCGTGGCGGACCAGCTGCAAAAAGCCGCCTCCACGGTCTCCGCCGCGCTGAAACGCGCGGCCTACGAGGAAATCATGCGGTTTATTCACGCCATTAACAGGATCGTCTGACCATGGATCTGACCTATGCGCCTTTGCTGGCCTGGCTGTTGCTCGTCCATCTGCTGGCGGATTTTCCGCTGCAGCCGCTGAGTTGGGTGGAAGATAAAATTCGGCATCGCGCGCGTTCGCGTTTTCTGGTGTTGCACGCGTTGCTGCACGGGGTGCTGGCCGCCTGGGCGGTGGCCGGTTTCGGCCTGCTGCATGGCGGGCTTTCTTCACTGCAGGTGCTGGCCAGCCTGCTGGTCATCGCCGTCAGCCACTACCTGATCGATTTGCTGAAAGTCACCGCGATGAACCGCCTGAGCCCGGCCCGCAGTTTCCTGCTCGATCAGGGATTGCATCTGGCGGTGATCGCCTTGCTGTGGCTGGGGCTAACGCCGAACGCCGGTGAACTGCTCGCCGCGCTGGGGCGGCAGCTGGGGCGTTGGCAAACCGGGCTGGTGCTGGTGGCCTACAGCCTGATTTATCTGCCGATGAGCCTGCTGATCGGGCAACTGCTGGCGCACTGGACGCCGCAAATGCCGCCTTCGGCCAAGGCCGACAACGACTCGCTGCTGCGCGCGGGCAAACAGATTGGCTATCTGGAGAGAACGCTGATCCTGACCTTCGTGCTGCTGGGGCAAATCCCGGCGATCGGCTTTTTGCTGGCGGCCAAATCTATCTTCCGTTTCGGCGATCTGCGCCAGAGCGACGATAAGATGCGTACCGAGTATGTGCTGCTCGGCACGTTGTTTTCCTTCACGCTGACCATCATGCTCGGCCTGCTGGTCAACAAACTGCTGTAGCGGTGCAGGGGCGAAGAATTTCGCCCCTGGAGCGAACGCCGAGGCGGCTTACAGCCACTCGCCGAAGCGGCGGATATAGAAACGCTTCATCAACTGGGCGACCACGCAGTAGCTGACCAGCGTAGCGGCCAACCACGGGAAGTATTCCCACGGCAGCGGCTGCAGGCCAACCAGGGCGCCGAGCGGCGAGAACGGAATGTAGATGCCGAGCGCCATCACCAACCCGGTGGTCAGCAACACCGGCAGCGCCGCGGTGCTCTGAATGAACGGGATCTTCTGGGTGCGCAGCATATGCACCACCAGCGTTTGCGACAGCAGCCCCTCAATGAACCAGCCGGACTGGAACAGCGCCTGGTGTTCTACGCTGTTGGCGGCGAAGACGTACCACATCAGCGCATAGGTCGTAATATCGAAGATCGACGAGGTCGGCCCAATCCACAGCATAAAGCGCCCGATGTTTTTGGAATCCCACTTGCGCGGCTTGCGCAGGAACTCTTTGTCCATCTTGTCCCACGGCAGCGACAGCTGGGAAATGTCGTACATCAGGTTTTGAATCAACAGGTGGATCGCCAGCATCGGCAGGAACGGGATGAAAGCGCTCGCCACCAGCACCGAGAACACGTTGCCGAAGTTGGAGCTGGCGGTCATGTTCAGGTACTTGATGATATTGCCGAAGGTTTCGCGCCCTTTGATCACCCCCTCTTCCAGCACCATCAGGTTCTTTTCCAACAGGATGATGTCCGCCGATTCCTTGGCGATGTCGGTGCCGGTGTCGACCGAGATGCCGACGTCGGCGTCGCGCAGCGCCGGCGCATCGTTGATGCCGTCGCCGAGGAAGCCGACGGTATGGCCGTTGCTCTGCAACATTTTCAGCACCCGCGATTTCTGCAGCGGCGTCAGCTTGGTGAAGACCGTACGCTGTTCCACTTCGCGCGCCAGCTCTTCGTCATCCATCTGTTCAATCTGCAGCCCGGAGAGCGGCTCGCCCGGCTCCAGGCCGACATCGCGGCAAATCTTACAGGTGATCACCGGGTTGTCGCCGGTCAGCACCTTCACCGTCACACCGTTTTCCTGCAGCGCGGCGATCGCCTGCTGCGCGCTCTCCTTCGGCGGGTCAAGGAAAGTCAGCAGCCCTTGCACCACCATGTCGCGCTCGTCGGCCACGCTCAACGGTTCGGCCGGGCGCTTCGCATCCAGTTCGCGCGTCGCCAGCACCAGCACGCGGAAACCGTCTTCGTTATACTCGCGAGCCAACGCCTGCAGCGCCGCACGGCGCGCGTCGTCCAGTTCCAGCGTTTTGTCGCCTTCGCGCACGTGGGTGGCGATCTCAAGCATCTCCTCTACCGCGCCCTTACAGATCAGCTGCTGCTTGCCATTTTCGTCCGCCACCACGATCGACAAACGGCGGCGCACGAAATCGAACGGCAGCTCATCCACCTTGCTGAAACGCCCCAGGGCTTCAATCCCCGGTTTGCCGCGGCCAAAGCGGATCACCGCCTGATCCATCAGGTTCTTCATGCCGCTTTGATGGAAGCTGTTCAGCCAGGCCAGGTGCAGCACCTCGTTATCTCTGGCGCCAGTGACGTCGATGTGGTGCTCGAGAATGATGCGATCCTGGGTCAGCGTGCCGGTCTTGTCGGTGCAGAGGACGTCCATGGCGCCGAAGTTCTGAATGGCGTTCAGGCGCTTCACCACCACCTTGCGGCGCGACATGGCGATCGCCCCTTTCGCCAGGTTGGAGCTGACGATCATCGGCAGCATTTCCGGCGTCAGACCGACCGCCACCGCCAGTGCGAACAGCGCCGCCTCGCTCCAGTCGCCTTTGGTGAAACCGTTGATCAGCAACACCACCGGCACCATCACCAGCATGAAGCGAATCAGCAGCCAGCTGACGCTGTTCACCCCGCGATCGAACGCGGTTTGCGCCCGCGAACCGACGATCGACTTGGCCAGCGAGCCGAAGTAAGTGCGCCCGCCGGTCGCCACCACCACCGCCGTGGCGGTGCCGCTGGCGACGTTGGTGCCCATCAGGCAGATATTGGACAGCTCAAGCAGCGCGTTCTCGCTGGATACTTCCCCTTCGCTCGACTTCTGCGCCACGTTGCCCATGGCATCGTATTTCTCGATCGGGATCGCTTCGCCGGTCAAAATCGCCTGGCTGATGAACAGATCGCGCGAGGCGATAAGACGCACGTCGGCCGGCACCATGTCACCGGCGGAGAGCTGAATGATATCCCCCGGCACCAGTTCACGGATCGGCACTTCCAGCGTCAGCGGATGCGCGCTGTAGCTGCTGCGGCGCAGCACCGTGGCGGTGGTGCGCACCATCGACTTCAACGCTTCCGCCGCTTTGTTGGTGCGGTATTCCTGCCAAAAACGCAGCAGCCCGCTCAGCGTGACCATGGTCAGGATGATAATGACGCCGGTGAGTTCAGTTTCTTCACCGTTCTGGCGCGGCAGCCAATAATCGGTAAAGAAACTGATCGCAGCCAGCACCATCAGTACGAAGATAAACGGGTTGTTGAAGGCCTTGATCAGCTGAATCAAGGCATGCGGCGCCTTGTCGTGGGCGACCTGGTTGGCGCCGAACTGCTCCAGCCGCTCATCGGCGTCGTCCTGGGTCAAGCCGTTGCGGTTGCACTTCAGGTTCGCCAGCGTTTGGGCGATGCTGTTGGTCGCCTCTTGCGCAATGGCGTAGGCCGCCGCATCTTTATCACGGCGAGGCATTCTTTCATTAATCTGAGTCATAACGCTATTCTCTTATTTTCTTTCTACGCACAGGGATATCCCGCCCGATAAACAGGTGACTCTGCGCAGAGTGGAATTTTTAATTAGCGTGACTAAATGGCGGAATTACCCTGTCAGCCACGCAAGAATCATTTCCCTTCCGGGGTCATCGTCCATAACGCCTCCTTAATGCCCCACGTTATTCAAGGTGCTCATGAATAAAACCGAACATATAATCAAGTTAATCAATATTTATATTATTATTCAGACTGGTAATTCGGACGCGACGCGCCAGCGAACGGCACTCACGCTTTTTTCCAGACTGACGCGGCAAACAATACCTTCGATTTCTTTTTGCGCGGCCGGAGTGGCGGTAATTTCCGCGCACACTTCCAATTGCCCCGGACTGGAAATATCGGCGCTGCGCAAGGATTGCAGCCGCAAGGCGACGCCGTTCAGCGCCTGCAAGATCAGGGTGCGCACCAGAATTTCGTCCTGCTCGCCGCAGGTCACCTGAATGCGGTAGCACAATTCCAGATCGGTCGCCTGCTGATGCGGCTGCAGATTGATGCGCTGCGCGGCTTCGCGCAGCAGGATATTGGCGCACAGGATCACCAGCGTAGCGACCACCGCATCCCAATGCTGGCCCAGGCCGCACAGGACGCCAATCCCCGCCGAACACCACAGCGTGGCGGCGGTGTTGAGGCCGCGAATGTTCAGCCCTTCACGCATGATAACGCCGGCGCCGAGGAAACCGATACCGGATACGATCTGCGCGGCCACCCGGCCGGCGCTGGCCGGATCGGTGGACATGGCGCTGAGAATAAAGACCGCCGCACCGGTCGCCACCAGCGCATTGGTGCGCAGGCCAGCCATGCGCTGGCGCCACTGGCGCTCAGCGCCAATTACCGCGCCCAGGCACATCGCCAGCAATAAATTTAAAACGAAAGGAGTCATCGCCATGACTGTCCCCTTAATAACCGCAGGAGATAAAATCATGTGCTGTTTAGCACACGCGAAAGCGCGCTGAAAATAAATCAGCGAATCAGCGTGTCGTGCCTGGAGGGAAAAGGCTGTGGCTGCAAAATACCATAATAACGTCCAACTCGATTCACCTGAAACCGTCAGGCATCAGGAAACGTTTATTACTCGGGTATGCACAGCTCAGAAATAACTGGAGAGGGGTGCTGCCCGCCGATAACGGCAAGCAACAAATCAGAAGAGAATTGGTCAGCTTGCCTTATTTGTTTTATTACAACTACAACTGTCCAATTGGGTTTCTCCACCGAAATTTTGGCTGAGTATAGTGACGTCGGATAATGAAGTAAAGGCTAATTTATTAAACGAAAAATAAACTGGAATACGGCGATGATATTTCGATGTCACAAATAGAAGATGGCGACATTGGGCGCCGACACCGCCTTCCGGCCGCTGCATCAGGCCCTATGGGACAAAGCGCTGACCGCCAATTTCAGCGCGCAGCCTTTCGCCGGCATCGCGGCCCACAGCCTGCGCGCCACACTGGCCGACGGCCGCACGTTCGACGTTGCGCCTTAGCAAGGTCGCCGGCAGTGGGCTACGCTAGGCTATATTTCCGACGACCCGCAAGGAGTGGCCGATGACGCCTCTGATCCACACTCTGCTCGACGAAATTTGGCAAAGCCTGGGGCAGCGCCCCGCCCCCGCCGACCGGCTAACCGTAAGCGGCACCGGCGCATTGCCTTCGGCGTTTCCCGTGACCGAATTGGCTACCGCCGCCTGGGGCGCCGCCGGTTTGGCCTGCGCCGAGTTGCTTCGCCGCGAGGCGGCCGACGCGCCGCAGGTCTGGATCGATCAACGCCTGGCCTCGCTCTGGTTCGGCTGGACGCTGCGTCCGCTGGGGTGGACGCTGCCTGCGGCCTGGGATGCACTGGCCGGCGACTATGCGACGGCGGATGGCTGGATACGCCTGCATACCAATGCGCCGCACCATCGGCGAGCGGTGGAGCAGGTGCTGGGTTCGGCATCGGATAAAGGCACGCTGGCGGAACGCGTGCTGGGCTGGAAAAAAAGCGAGCTGGAGGAAGCGGTGATCGAGGCCGGCGGCTGCGCGGCCCAAATGCGCTCGGCGGCCGCGTGGCGACAACATATTCAGGGCAAAAGCGTGGCGCTCGAACCGCTGATCCACGCCTCGCTGCAGCCGGAAGCGCCACCGCCGGGCTGGGCGCTACCCGTCGCCCGGCCGCTGCACGGCGTGCGGGTGCTGGACCTGACGCGCATTCTCGCCGGGCCGATCGCCACGCGTTTTCTTGCCGGTTTGGGCGCCGACGTGCTGCGCATCGATCCCTACGGTTGGGATGAGCCTGGCGTTGAACATGAAGTCATGCTGGGCAAACGCAGCACGCGCCTCAACCTGACCAATGCGCACGATCGCCATACGTTTGAACATCTGCTGAGAAACACCGACGTGATCGTGCACGGCTACCGTGCCGGTGCGCTGGAGAAGTTGGGCTATGGAGCGGAGGAAAGACGCGCGCTGGCGCCGGGCCTGATAGACGTCTGCCTGAATGCCTACGGCTGGAGCGGGCCGTGGCGCACCCGGCGCGGTTTCGACAGCCTGGTACAGATGAGCTGTGGGTTGGCGGAGGCGGGCATGGTTTGGCGCAGCGCCAGTTTGCCGGTGCCGTTGCCGGTACAGGCGCTGGATCACGCCACCGGCTATTTGATGGCGGCGGCGGTGCTGACCGGTATGGCGCAGCGCCTGAGCCGCGGCACCGGCTACCACGCGCGGCTGTCGCTGGCGCGCACGGCGCAGTTGCTGCTGGCGCATCCCTGTTCGGCAGACTACCGGCCGGAACCGCTGGCACCGGCCGGAACCGCCGACGAGAACCCGGAAACGGAATTGACTTACTGGGGGGCCGCGCAACGCCTGCGCGCCCCGTTAAGCCTGCAGGGCACGGCGCTGCAATGGGCGCTGCCGGCGACTACGCTCGGCACCTCGCAACCGGAATGGCTACGCCGCTAAATCGCCGCCAACTGTTGCTGCAGCCACTGCAGCAAGCGGGTGACCGCCGGCGTCAACCCGGCGGTCTGCGGCCACACCAGATAAACGTCGTCATCGCTCAGACGACGGGGCGCGGCCAACGCCACCAGTCTCCCCGCGTCGAGAGCATCCTGGACCAGCAGCTTTTTCGCCAACGCGATGCCAAACCCTTGCTCCGCCGCGCGAATCAACAATCCGGCATCGTTGAACAACGCCTGTTGCCGCCCGCATAACGGCCGCCCCTGCGCGTTGAACCAGTCGCGCCAGGGACTGACGTCGTGCTCGAGCAACGGAATATCGCCACCGTTCTCGAACGCCGCCCCCCATTCTCGCGCCATATCCGGCGAAGCGACAGGCAGCACGTCACCCGACGCGATACGCTGCGCCTGCAGTCCCGCCCATTGACCGCTGCCGATGCGGATCGCCGCATCGAACCCTCGCTGCGACAGATCCTGCAGCGCCAGCGACGCATCGATATCCAGCGCAATATCGGCGCAGGCCTCATGAAAAGCAGGCAGACGCGGCAACAGCCAATAATGGGCAAAAGACGGCAACACGCTGATGCGCAGCGTCTGGCTTGTCGCCGCACGCCGGGCGCGGGCGACGCCCTGCTGCAGCGCCTGCAGCGCCGGTTCCACCGCCGCCAGCATCTCTTTCCCGGCCGCATTCAGGCGCACGCCGCGCCCGCGCCGTTCAAACAGCGGATAGCCGACCGCCTGCTCCAGCAGCTGAATTTGCTGGCTGACCGCACCGTGCGTCAAATGCACCTGTTCCGCCGTAGCGCGCAAATTTTCCAACCTGGCGGCGATCGCAAAGGTCGGCAAGACATGCAGGGGAATGCGTTCATTCATCATTGGTTAACCAGGCTATCCAAAAAGGTTATTTTTCATCGATTTTGACCGGCAGGCAAATGTTCTATGTTTACCCCATCATCCCTGACGCTTTCGGAGCCACCATGCACCCACGTTTACAACAGGATCTCGCGCAGTTTCCGCAGATCCTCGACCACACCCGCCAGTTGGCGGAAGATTTCCTGACCGGGCTGCAGCAACGCTCGGTCTGCCCGCCGCTCGAGCATCAGCAGCTGCAACCGGGCGACGATCGACTAGATGAAAACGGCGAAGGCGCCCTGGCGGCGCTGGAGCGCTTTTGGCAACGTTATCAGGCCGGCATTTCCGCCAGCGCCGGCCCGCGTTATTTCGGCTTCGTCACCGGCGGCGGCACCCCGGCGGCGGTCGCAGCGGACTGGCTGGTTAGCGTGACAGACCAAAATAGCTTGCTCAGCCATGATACCATCGCAGCCACGATCGAGCTGGCGGCCGTGACGCAGTTGAAATCCCTGCTGGGCCTGCCGGAAACGTTCAGCGGCAGCCTGGTCAGCGGCGCGACCATGGCCAATTTCACCGGGCTGGCCATTGGCCGGCAGTGGCTGGGACAACAGCACGGCGTGGATATCGCCCAACAGGGCCTGGCGGCGCTGGGTTCCATCCGGGTATTGTCGGCCAATCCACATTCCAGCAGCGTGAAGGCGCTCAGCATGCTCGGTATCGGCCGCGAGGCGCTGACGACCGTCGCCAGCCTGCCGGAGTCTGAAGCCATGGATATGGAAGCACTGGAACGGCAGCTCGCCGCCGGCGCCGGCCAGCCAACGTTGGTACTGGCCAGCGCCGGTACGGTCAACACCGACGCTTTCGACGACCTGCCGCGTCTGCTGGCGCTGCGGGAGCGTTATCCGTTTTGGCTGCATGTCGATGCGGCATTTGGCGGCGTGGCGGCCTGCTCGCCGCTCTACGCTCCAAGACTTGAGGGCTGGCAGCATGCCAATTCCATCACTGTCGACGCGCACAAATGGCTGAACGTGCCTTATGACAGCGCGATCCAATTTACCCGCCATTTGGATCTGCAAATGCAGGTATTTCAGAACCATTCGGCCTACCTGGAAGCACCGACATTGCGGCCAGACAACTATCTGCATCTGACGCCGGAAAATTCGCGCCGCTTCCGCGCCCTGCCGCTTTGGCTGACGCTGAAAGCCTATGGCCGCAGCGGCATACGGGATATCGTCGAGCGCAACGTCCGATTGGCGCAGGCGCTGGGGGCGGCACTGGCAGCCGATGACGGTTTCCAGCTGCTGGCGCCGGTGAATTTGAACGTGGTGTGCTTCGCACTCAGCCATCCACTGGGCGACAGCGAGGCGGCGCGCGATCGCTTTCTCGAGCGCCTGAGCCGGCACGGCGTGGTGCGCTGCACCCCTACGCGTTATAGCGGTCAGCCGGGGATCCGCGCCGCGCTGGTCAACTGGATGACCGAGGAACAGGACATCCGGCTGGCGTTGGACTCGCTGCGCCATTGCCTGGCGGAAACGGCCTAGCGCGCGCGGCGTATTACCCGAGTTGGAAGGCCTGCAAACGCCGTTCTTGCCGCCCGTCATCGCCGATGTTATCCGGCGACAGCCAGGCGGCAAACGCCGCGCGCCGCGCCGGCCATTCCCCGTCGACGATCGACAGCCAGTCGGTGTCGCGCGTGCGTCCTTTGACGACGACGGCCTGGCGGAACGTGCCTTCATAGCGGAAACCCAAGCGCTCGGCGGCCTGGCGTGAAGGCAGATTGAGGCTATCGCATTTCCATTCGCAGCGCCGGTAGCCAAGATCGTCGAACAGATGCCGCAGCATCAGGAAAATCGCCTCGCTGCCCAGCGCGCTGCGCTTCATCAGCGGCGACCAGTTGATGGTGCCGAGTTCGGCCACGCCGTTGGCAGGATCGATGCGCAAAAAAGCGCAGCTTCCCACCGCGCACCCGTTTGACTGATCGATCACTACCATCGTGTTTCTGTCAGCGCTGGACGCCTGAGCCTGAAGATAACGCTGGAAATCTGCGCGCGACTGCGGCCGTTCCCAAAACAGATAAGTCCAGTCGCGATCGTCCTCGGCGGATTGATAAGCCTGATAAAGCGCCTCCCCCCAGCGCGCGAGGTTAAGCGGTTCGAGGCGGCAAAACCGCCCTTGCAACGGCGAGTGCCCGGGCATGCCTGCCGGCTGCCAATGAGGGAGGGCTTCGCCTATCGGCTGCCCATACTGATTCCGTCTCACCGCGACATCCTGTTTTTGAAAGGTGGAGAGGCAAGTTAAAACCAACGCGAGCCAGAGACAACTCCGACCTGCCATTCCTCCCCTGCGGATCGGGCCGCAGGATGATAGTTTAGAGAAATCACTGAATCACCGTTAAACATTCACGAAAACTATTTCATGTAAAATAAATATCCAGATAACTCATTGTAAAACGGTGATTTATAGCAACAAATAAGCTACACATTCCGGCCATAATGTTAACTTTCGTTTGCCGTTATGATAAAAAAAGAAGTGCTAATCATTAGCATGGAAAGCAGAAAAACACCATAACTTAATGATTTTTAAATAAAAAAAACGAAAAACACCAGATGGAGCGTTTTTTGTCCACTCGAAAAATGCGCTGAAAGACGTCAAAAAAACGACACATGAATTTTTTTTAAGACTTTTCCTAGCAAACTAAAATTTTGTTTCGTGACATGATGAACAGATTCGCGGCAAGCAATGCAGACAGGCACGGGCGCCAAGCGCAGATCAGGCTCAACATGCCGAAGCTGGACGAGCAGCAGATCGCTCTGACTTAAGCCAAACTTATAGATTCATGCAATTAATAAGTTTAGTATGAAAATATCATTGAGTGACGCCGTGTTTATTGATAGAACACTCGCTACACTGAATTATTGCTCCATTTTGCCTTTCGGCTTTTTAGGCTTTTTCTCATATTACCGCAGTAAAACGGATTTAAGTGGGGGTGCGATATGCCAACGATTATCATGGATTCATGTAGCTATACCAGATTGGGGTTAACCGACTATCTGACTTCGCATGGCGTGAAGAAGCGCCATATTAATGCCATCGAGGACATTGACAGCCTGCATGAAAAATGCAGCAAGTTGAATCCGAGCCTGGTGTTTATTAACGAGGACTGCTTCATCCACGAAGCAAACGCCACCGAGCGAATAAAACGGGTCATTTCACTGCACCCGGATACGTTATTCTTCATCTTCATGGCCATTACCAACGTACATTTCGACGATTATTTATATGTTCGCAAGAACGTCATCATATCGTCAAAATCCATCAAGCCAGAGACTATGAATCAGCTACTTAGTCACTATCTCGAGAGAACGTCTCTGCGTACGGAGAAATCCTCTCTGGATCAAACGCCGGTAACGCTGAGCCAGACTGAATCAAACATGTTACGCATGTGGATGTCCGGTCAAGGCACCATCCAGATATCAGACCAGATGCAAATAAAGGCCAAAACGGTCTCTTCCCACAAGGGAAACATCAAGCGGAAAATAAAAACGCACAACAAGCAGATCATTTATCACGTTGTTCGTTTGACCGATACATTGACCAGTGGAATATTCGTCAATAGCCGCTGAACCACAGAGAACGCCCCCGCTCTGTTTTACCAGCCGTTAAATACCCGGTGATAATGTCATCTGGATAGCCGCCGCTGGAACCACAAAAAAATACCTGCTGCGTTATCCCCCGCTAGCGCAACGGGTATTTTTTTGCCGTCGATAAAAAAAATCTTACCGCAATGAAATAATCTCAAAATGGACAATTTCATTAGCAAATTAATGAGATTAGCCTAAGTTACTGCCCGTGCTCGCGACAGGGCTCCACAAACGTGCCGTCACGGCTGTCGATTTCATTAAAAAACCAGACGCCCGCCGGATAGTCGTCAAGAGAAACCAGATACATGGTGCCTTCGTTGAACACCTCTACGGCCAGAATGACGCCTTCACGCCGCGGGCCGCCGTCTGTTTTTACCGTCACTCGATCGTTAACCTGCATACCCTTCTCCATTATTTGCGATTGCCGTCAGTGTATTACAAAACCGGAGGTGATGGACACCGCTCCAGCCCTGCCGGCCTCTGCTATCAGCGTAGCAGCCGCCTGGATTTTCACTTTCTTAACGGTTTGGCCGCAGAATCTTAAGCCGGTCTCGCGTAGCCTGTCTTCAGGCGTTTCCCCCCCAGAGAAGCGCTCGCAAATGAAGAAGTAACAAGGAACTTTTGCCCGCAGACTTGCGGGCTTTTTTTTGCGCACCGCTGAATTGCAGGCATAAAAAAACCCGCCGCGGCGGGTTTTTCTCAATCAGCGCCAGGCGCCAATTAGATAGCGGTAACGTTAGCCGCAGATGGACCTTTCGCACCGTTCTCGATAGAGAACTGTACGTTCTGGCCTTCAGCCAGGGTCTTGAAGCCTTGATCCTGGATAGCAGAGAAGTGTACGAATACGTCTTTGCTGCCGTCTGCTGGGGTGATGAAACCAAAACCTTTAGCTTCGTTGAACCACTTCACTTGACCTTTGATCATGTTAGACATGTCTAATTTCCTTCAATAATAAATGTAAGCCGCCATGGGCGAGGTAGCCGGTCATCAGTTACTTATGGAGGCACTGGAAAGGAAATTCGTCAGAGAAGGGCTATCCGGGATAACGCTTTAAATTTGAACTACTTTACTCAAAATGTCGTGCATAAATAGGTCTGTACCACAGGCCGACATCATTAACTCATGAGCGAGCGGCAATAGCAACCTTTTTCGCCGCAATGGGGCGCTAATCTCGGCTAAACGCACAGGAATTGACCCTGTCTGCCGATAGGGCCGCCGCCTGACTCGCCCGTAACGCCCAAGGCAAATGATAGTAATTCTCGTTCTGCTGTTTTATAGTTGCCTGACGAAATCATTCAGGGAGATTCACCATGCCGAGATGGCTTACATTACCGGCTGTCAGTACCGCCGCCCTGCTGGCCTTTGCCGCTTACAGCGCTCCGCAGAGTGCACTGGAGCTCAATTATCAAGCCCCCGACCCCAGCATGGCTCCCGCGCCCAAGCCGCCTGCCTCCTCTGAGCCGGCCCCCAAAACGGGAAAACCGCCGATCGCCTGGACAGAGGCGAGAGATAAAAGCGGTTTTCGCGTCGATATTGAGTGCGATCATCCTGGCTGCAGCAAACCGCGCGCCAAACCTTATCCCGCGTATGAAGGCCCGGTGAAGAAAACCGATCGCCGCCGCCAGTCTGATCCTTATTCCACCAATCAGGATCCCGATTACAACATTCAGTTGGGCTATGAGTGGTAGTGGCGCTTTCGGAGTAATGCCTATATCAGCCTCCTTTGCCGCTGCATAGAATATGCCTCAGTTCACCACTCCTCCTGGTGTTGAACACAACAAGCTGTGTTGCAAATCTTTATGCGCCTCCCTATAGGCGCTTTTTTTTGGGGCCTATCCCTCAAAGCGTCTTCCGATTACAGATTGCTCTCATTGCCCCACAAAGTGATGAATGTCACAAATACGCCTCCTTGCCATTCTTATTCGGAGGTAACGTTCATGGCCACAGGATCCCTTGCCCTCCTGGCCGTCTTGGCCGGCATTGCGGGCTTCGCCCTCTACAAGCATTTAAAATCTCAGAAAAAAAGCACACTCGTCCGCCCGCACGATCGGTAACCGACAACGCGCTTTCACCGCGAAGGCCCGGCACATCGCACGCCGCGCCTTCGCGGGCTGTCATGCTTTCATCACAAAATTGTCACATTATGGCCATATGATGATTCGCGTTTATCCGCTCTGGCTTAACACCAAGGATTTCGCCCATGACCATAATTAAAGCTGCAAACCATCAGGAAGCAGAAAAACTCATCCGCGCCGGCACCGCCAAGAAAATCGAACTGGCCTACGATATCGGCAGCGACGACTTCTTCCAGCTTGCCAGCCTGTGGTGCGATAAAGGCGCCAAAATCTCCAAAGGAAAAGAACACTTCATCGTCTCGTTGAAAGGGTTCCGCATCCCGCCTAACGATTAATGCCCTGCCGCCCATCGCGGCGGCTTCGCCCCTTCCTCGCAAAACCGCTCTATTCAACCACGCGCGCCTCATTCGATTTCGCTAAGCTAACAGCAGACTTTATTGCGGACGTTTCGCCTGATAATCACGTCCGCCACGATGAGGAGAGTAACCATGTCAACAAATGCAGCGCTGCCCGACACGATGAAAGCGATTGAAATCAGCCAACCGGGCGCTCCCGACGTTCTGGTCGTTACCGAACGCCCGGTGCCCGTTCCGCAAGCGGGCGAACTGCTGGTGAAAATCGCCGCCGCCGGCGTTAACCGCCCCGACGTGCTGCAGCGCCAGGGGAACTATGCCCCGCCGCCCGGCGCCTCAGATATCCCCGGCCTGGAAATTGCCGGCGAAGTGGTGGCCATCGGTGAAGGCGTGACCCACTTCGCGCTCGGCGATCGGGTTTGCGCCCTTATCGCCGGCGGTGGCTATGCGGAATACTGCACCGTGCATGAAAGCAATGCGTTGCCGGTGCCGGCGGGGCTGAGCCTGACCGAGGCCGCCGCGCTGCCGGAAACCTTCTTCACCGTCTGGGTCAACGTGTTCCAGCGCGGTCATCTCAAAGCCGGCGAAACCGTGTTGATCCATGGCGGCACCTCCGGCATCGGCACGGTCGCCACCATGCTGGCGAAGGCCTTCTGCGCCCAGGTGATCACCACCGTCGGCTCCGAAGAGAAACGTCAGGCCAGCCTGGCGCTGGGCGCCGACGTGGCGATTAATTACCGCAGCGAAGACTTTGTCGCACGCACCAAAGACGCCACCAACGGTAAAGGCGCCGACGTCATCGTCGACCTGATCGCTGGCGATTATGTCGCCAAAAACTATCAGGCCGCAGCGATGGAAGGCCGCATCGTGCAAATCGGCACGCAAAACGGCGTGGTGAAAGAGCTCAATCTGATGCCGCTGCTGCTGAAACGCCTGACCCATACCGGGTCGACGTTACGCTCGCGCAGCGTGGCGGACAAAGCGCAGATTGCCGCCGAGCTGCGCGAAAAGGTTTGGCCGCTGCTGGAGCGCGGCGTGCTGAAACCGCAAATTTTTAAAACCTTCCCGCTTGAGCAGGCCGCCGCCGCGCATACGCTGATGGAGTCCAGCGAGCACATCGGCAAGATCATGCTGACGTTCTGAGCCTATTCCCCGCGGCCGGTGCTGCGGGGAAACCGATGCCGCACTCAGGGAATGATGCCGCGGCGGCGGAACTCATCGAACAGCGAGAAAAACATGGCTTCGGTTTCGACAAACTGGTGGAAACCGAAGCGCCGCGCCTTGCTGCCATCCGCGAACATGTCATAGTCCCAGGAAAAGACGAAATCGGCGAAACGCCAGCCGGCCACCGCGCGATAGTCCGGTTCGGCCAATTGGTGCCGCTGCGCCAACTCCCGCCACAGCGACGCTTTGTCCGCCATCATGCTCTCCAGCGGCATCGGCAGCGGCGGCGCACATTCCAGCCCAAAGTAAGCGGCGATTTTCGGCCACATCTCGCTCCAGCGAAACAGATCGCCGTTGTTGATATTAAACGCCTGATTGGCCGCCGCCGGCTCGGTCGCCGCCCACAGCGTGGCGCGCGCCAACAGCCCGGCCTCGGTCATTTCCAGCAGGCTGTGGTAAGCGCCCGGTTTACCCGGGAAGCGCAACGGCAGCCCGAGCGCTTTGCTGATCGAGGCGTAAACCGCGATGCTTAACGCCAGATTCATCGGATTGCCGAGGGAGAAGCCCCCCACCACGCTTGGACGGATGGCGCTCCAACGCCAGCGCTTGCCGGCCTGCCGCTGCGCCAGATACTGCTGCTGCGCCACGTTAAACTCCGGCGGCATATGCCCGGCGTCGCTTTCGCGCGCCGGCGTTTTAAACGGCCCCAAATGCGCGCCATACACCTTATAGCCCTGCATCAGGCTGATATGTTCCAACGCCGGCGCGACCGGCTCCAGCTCCTCGACGACGTGTTGCAGCATCTGCAGGTTCGGCGCCACCAGCCCCGCCCAGTCCGGCGCATCCTGATAGGCGGCATAGAAAACGTGGCTAATCGCGCTCAGCGGCCGCAGCGCGTCGCGCGTCGCCGCCGCATCCAGCAGATCAACCTGAAGGTGGCGCACTCCCGGCGCCGGTTGCCCACCCCGCCGCGAGACGCCCACCACTGGCCAGCCCTGTCCGGCCAGTTCCTCAATCAATCGGCGCCCAATCACGCCATTGGCGCCGATCACCAATGCCTGCCGCTTTGCATTCATCTTGTCACTCCTCGGGTTATCGATGCCCTGAGTGTCATTGATTAGTAATGCTTGCGGTAGAAGAGACTTTCCACTAACACTTATAAGAAAAATCTAGAGGCAAGATCGACATGGATAAGCTGAACGCCATGAAAACCTTTATGCGGGTGGCGGAGCTGGGCAGCCTGTCGGCCGCCGCTCGCGATCTGCGTTTGACGCAGCCGGCGGTCAGTCAGCAAATCGCCGGCCTGGAGCAGCAACTCGGGGCCCAACTGCTGTTTCGCAGCACCCGGGCGGTCACCCTGACCGATGCCGGCAGCAGTTATTATCAGCGCCTCAAACCGATTCTGGCGGCGGTCGACGAAGCGGAAGAAGCGCTGCGCGGCCAGCGCCACCAGTTACAGGGCAATCTGCGCATTCATGCCCCGACCGGGTTCGGGCAGTTGCACGTCACGCCGCTGGCCATCGCTTTCCAGCAACGTCATCCGAGCCTCGCCATCGAGCTGCTGCTGGACGATCGTCGCGCCGACGTGATCGGCGAAGGCATCGACGTAGCGCTGCGTTTCGGTGAACTGCATGCGCCCGGCATGGTGGCGAAACGTTTGGGCGAGCTGCAACGCCTGCTGGTGGCGTCACCGGCCTATCTGGACAAACATGGCACGCCCCGTTCGCCGGCGGAGCTGGCTAAACATGCGCACATTCGTTACAGCGGTTTGAACGACGGCGATACGCTCACTCTGTTCGGGCCGCACGGCCCCGAGATGGTTGCAGTGCGGCCCACGTTCCGCGCCAACAATACGCTATCGCTGCTGGCCGCCATTGAGGCTGGAGCCGGTATCGGCGGCGCCCAACGACCGTTAATCGCCGAGCAGCTGGCGACGGGGGCGCTGGTGCCCGTTTTGCCGGAATACCGCTACCCGCCCATGGCGCTGCACGCGGTCTATCCCGCCTTACGTTTTATTCCGGAGAAAGTGCGCGCCTGGGTGGCGCATCTGCAGCAGGCGTTGACGGCGATCGAGGGAATTAGCGGAGTGAAGGCTCCCGGCCAGGCGCCGGGAGCCTAATCATTATTTGAACAGTTTACCGACCATATCGCCCAGCTCGTTGCTGTCTTGCTGAACTTCACCGTTTGGTGAGGCGGCATCCGCGACCGTTGGCAAGAACTGCGCAATGGTGCTGGACGCCTGTGCCGGATCGATGCCCAGCTTTTCAGCCAGTTGGTTGATGGCGTCGCTACCCAACGCCTGCTGCACATGGTCGCCGGTAATCGACTGATTTTCGCCATTGCCGAGCCAGGAACCGACGATATCGCCGAACTGCCCCTGACGGAACTTGTCCAAAATGGCCTGCAGGCCGCCTTGTTGCTCGACCCACTGCATAATGGCGATGTAGTCGATACCTTTACCACCGTTGGCGCCGCCGCCCAGAATGTTACCCAATACGCTATCGAACAGACCCATGATATTCCCCTTTCAGCGGGTACGGCCCGCGCCGCACCGCCGGATTGATTTCACGAAAAAGGGCCGCCGCGGCGACCCTGTTGAGCAACGGCTGCTTAGCCTTTGATCTTCCTGTAGACAAAAAGCACCACCAGAGCACCGATTACCGCCACCACAAAGCTGCCCAGGTTAAAACCGTCAACGCGGCCCATACCGAAGAAGGTGCTGATATAGCCGCCGACGACGGCGCCCACGATCCCCAATATAACGGTCACAATAAAGCCGCCGCCGTCTTTGCCCGGCATAATCCACTTGGCCAGGATACCGGCGATTAAACCAAAAATGATCCAGGAAATGATGCCCATCTTTACTCTCCCTATTACCTTTTGCCTAACAGAAATCCTATTACCAGGCCCACGACGGCGCCGGCGCCTATCCCCGCCCAAGGGTTATCCTTAAGGCAGGCACATGATTGCTCGAGCGCTGCTTTTACACCGCTGCTCACTTCGCAGGCGGTGGTTTTCACGTAGTCGCTCGGTTGCTCAACACCGTTTAGATCGTCATTTTCATATGACATGTCAAACCCTTACAGACCAACTCTCTGAGAATTTCGTCACATGTTTCGCGCCAGGCGCCGTCCGCTCCGCGATCTTGCTCTGGGCAATCTGCCCGCTGCCGCTCAATGCGGAGGCGTCCGGCGGCAAACGCACAACTTCACACTATGACTATAGTAAAAAATCAGCGGTTTACCCATTTCCGTCCGTCTGAATTTCACCATACAAAAAACGATCTGATTTCATCCCACTGTCATCTTGCAAGGCTAAACTTTAAACACATCCTCCTGGAGGAAACGCCAATGTTCAATGCCCCCGTAGTCCTGATCCTCGCGCTACTGTACGCACTGGCCGCCGCTTGGGACGGTTCCGCGGCGTTACTGTTTCATTGAGGTTACATAGCCGTTGTCACTTTTGCGATGCGCTTAATTGTGTCTTTATTTTTCAATTTCGCCAGCCGGTTGAAATAGCGGAAAATATCCCCTCCTCCCTCGGTAAAAATCCTATTTCGCTTCGTTTTTCGCCTGCGTTTAAATAAAGCGTAAAAAAAGCATTAATGGAAAATCCTGTTTAGCACAAAATATTCTATCATCTTCCTTATGGAAATTTGGGTTAAGGTCCCATTGGGAAAGAAAAGGAATAACAGGAAAAATGCTTTCTAACCAACGCTTTGAGCGCGAATTCTTGCGCCCTCGTTATTGGTTGTTGTGGATAGGACTGGGAATACTCTATCTCTTGGTATTACTGCCCTACCCGCTCATTTATCGGCTCGGACACGGCCTTGGCAGAATAGCCATGCGCCTAATGAAACGCCGGGTAAAAATAGCGCGCCGCAATTTAGAACTCTGCTTCCCCGCGATGCCCGCCGCCGAGCGCGAGGCGCTGATCGTCAAAAATTTTGAGTCCGTCGGCATGGGGCTGTTCGAAGTCGGCATGGCCTGGTTCTGGCCCGACTGGCGCATCGCCCGCTGGTTCAAGGTGAGCGGCATGGAAAACATGCGGTTGGCGCGTCAGGACGGCAAAGGCGTTCTGCTGATCGGTCTGCATTTCCTGACGCTGGAACTGGGCGCGCGCATTTTCGGCATGCAAAACCCCGGCATCGGCGTGCACCGCCCGCACAACAACAAGCTGATGGAATGGGTACAGACCCGCGGCCGGCTGCGCTCGAATAAATTCATGATCGATCGTAAAGATATCAAAGGCATGAT
The DNA here is from genome assembly GCF_048684565.1 of Serratia sp. BNK-33-b. Lineage (NCBI taxonomy): Bacteria > Pseudomonadati > Pseudomonadota > Gammaproteobacteria > Enterobacterales > Yersiniaceae > Serratia > Serratia sp. BNK-33-b. The sequence continues at coordinate 1,721,459 of NZ_JBLQTZ010000001.1, read as the reverse complement.
CCGCAACCTGAAACAGGGCGAAATCCTGTGGTACGCGCCGGATCACGATTATGGGCCGCAAAGTAGCGTATTCACACCGTTCTTCGCCGTGGAAAATGCCGCCACGACCACCGGCACCTTTATCCTAGCGCGCATGGGGCGGCCGTCGATCGTGCCTTTCGTGCCGCGCCGCCTGCCAAACGCTCAGGGCTATGAGCTGATCGTGCAGCCGCCGTTGACGGACTTCCCGCTGGATGATGAAACGCGCGCGGCGGCCATGATGAACCGCGTGGTGGAAGAACAGGTGCTGCTGGCGCCCGATCAATACATGTGGTTGCACCGCCGCTTTAAAACCCGCCCACCCGGCGAGCCGTCGCTGTATTAACCGCGTTCGCGCCTTTGCCCGTCCTACCGGCGGCGAAGGCGCTCACCTCGCACGAGCATTCTACGTCAGGGGGACTACACTAATAAGTCACCGACGGCAATTATTGCCGCCAGCAATCATTTCTTCCCGCCCGAGGGCCGGTCGTTGCCTGTCGGGCCACAACCGAGGTCAATGTCATGCTGGTACAACCCTATTTGTTCTTCAGCGGCAACTGTGAGCAAGCGATTAACTTCTATGTACAGCAGTTGAATGCCAAAATTGAAATGGTCATGCGCTTCAAAGACATGCCCGAAGAAGCCCGCCAAGGCGGGCCGGAGGACGTCAATCCTGAAGCGATCATGCATGCGCGCCTGCTGATCGGCGACGGCGTACTGATGGCCTCCGACGGCTGTCCGCAAGATGACAGCGGCGGTGCTTCCCACAAAGGTTTCTCGCTGTCGCTGAACCCCAGCGATGCGGAACAAGGACGCAAACTGTTCGACAATCTGGCGCAGGGCGGCCAGGTGACGATGCCTTACCAAGCCACCTTCTGGGCCAAAGGTTTTGGCATGCTGACCGACAAATTCGGCGTCAACTGGATGATCAACGTCGAATAACCCCGCATGGCGCCGCTAGCTGTAGCGGTGCCAGTCATACGCCGCTTTGGCGAACAGCGCGAACAGCAGCGCCAACAGCGCCAATCCCAACCGCCAATAGGGCGACCGGCGGCGGCGCCAGGCGAAGTACATCATCACCGCCAGCGTTCCCAGCGTAAGGGGGTAATACACCGCCAGCGTCAGTAAAGCGATAATGATGTAATCAGACATTGCTCTTTCACTCCGAGGTGCTCACACCGCCGCTGATGCGGGCTGCGATCGACCTTTCGCCTTATCGCCTCGTTAAAGGCTAGAGGTCTGGCGCATTTATGCATAAAATATAAGATTGCTCTTAACTCAAACTGAATAGTAATCACACAACAAGGGTGACATGACTCAGCAGCAACCCATACAGGATGCCGTGCCGGCGCGCAGCGTTAAAAGCTCCCCATTATTATTTCAGGCCGGCGTGTTTGTCATCATCGTTGCCGCCACGCTGATCCTCTTTAACAGCTGGCAAATCTGGAACGCACACCAGCGCGATCTGCGCAGCGCCGAGCATGAATCCGCCAACCTCGCCCGCTCGCTGGCGCAGCATGCCGACGATACTTTCATGCAGGTGGACGGCAATCTGCTCGATCTGACCGAACGTCTCCAGAACGACGGATTGGGGCCCTCGCAATTGACCCGGCTGCAGCGGGTGATGCAAACGCAGGTCGGCAACCTGCCGCAGCTGCATGGGCTGTTTCTCTACGATGCGCGCGGCCGCTGGCTGGCGACCTCCTCGGGCAAATTCATCAAGAACGCCAACAATGCCGATCGCGATTACTTCATATACCATCAAAACCGCGACGACGGCGGCCTGTACATCGGCAAGGTGATCCGCAGCCGCACCACCGGCGATCTGATCATTCCCGTTTCGCGGCGTTTCAACAACCCGGACGGCAGCTTTGGCGGCGTAGTGCTGGCGACGTTGTACATCGATTATTTCCGCCAGTTTTACGACAGCTTCGCCCTCAACACCGACGCCTCACTGAACCTGCTGCTGGCGGACGGCACCATCCTTTACCGCCGCCCTTACTCGGCGGCGTCGATCGGTAAAAACATCGCCAAGGGCGTGCTGTTCAGCGAAATTTTGCCGCATTCGGAATTCGGTAACGCCACCATCACCTCGCTGTACGATAAAGTAGAGCGCATCTACGGCTATTCGCGGGTCAACCGCTTTCCGCTGGTGATCGCCGCCGGGCTGTCGAAACGCGACGCGCTGGCGGACTGGCGCACCGACGCCGGGCTGTTCGCCGCCGGCGGCCTCTCGCTGCTGGTGATCCTGTTGGCGATGGGCATGGTGCTGCTGCGGCAAATCAAGCACAGCATGCAAACCGAAGCTGAGCTGATGCGTACCCGCGATCAGTTGACCAGCATCAACCAGATGCTCGAAGAGCTGGCGCTGCTGGACGGCCTGACCGGGCTGGCCAACCGCCGCCAGTTTGATATCGCGCTGAAGAACGAGCTGGCGCGGGCTTCGCGCAACTACCGCAGCGTGGCGCTGCTGATGCTGGATATCGACTATTTCAAACAGTACAACGACAGCTATGGCCACGTCGCCGGTGACCAATGCCTGCAGCAGATCGGCCAAACGCTCAAAGGGTTGGCGTGCCGCAGCAACGACGTTCTGGCGCGTTACGGCGGCGAAGAGATGGGGATTATCCTGCCGGATACCGACGTCCAGGGCGCACTGATTTTCGCCGAACGCGTCATCAACGCGGTGCGCGATCTGAAAATTCCGCATCAGGGTAATCCGCACGGCATCGTCACCATCAGCATCGGTATCTGCGCCAAAGTGCCGCATATGTATAACGATACGCCGATCAGCTTTATCAATGAGGCGGACAGTGCGTTGTATCAGGCCAAGAAAAAAGGCAAAAACTGCATTTACGGCGCTTAATCATTAATCGGGCCACCAAAATTTGGCGGCCCGATTTATTACTAACCCAAATGAAATAATTCCCCTCCGCAACATTATTTCCCCGGTTTACCCTGCGCTCTGGATAAAATAACGCCAATAATAAGCGCAATATTTATTTATATTAAAATTCAATGAGATAAAAAACTCGCCATTCCGCAGACAATTCGTGCCATTTTTGATTATTCGTGCCTACACGTAGCTCCGTTTAGCCCTCGTTTACTTTTCATTGGTATTGCCGGTGATACTCTTATCAGGACTATTCTCTATATCAGGAAGCCATCGCACGCTTCGGCGCACTGCGCCCTGCTGATACATCCATAATAGAACCCACAAATTTCACGTTGCAATTGGGCGGCCTGTTGACGCCGCTCCAGCCAGCCACGGCGCAAGCCAGTGCAGCCAACCACGCGGCAACCTGAAAGCGGGAATAAAGCGATATAGATTTGCGAGGAGATCTCATGCCTACTGGCGATATTATGCGTGAACAGGCCGTCCTGACGCTGCCGTTGCGACAATGGGCGGCAGCGGAAGCATCCAGCGCGGTCAGCGAACTGGAACAGGGCAAGGTGCTGTTTCTGCCCGAGCTGGCCTTCACTCTATCTGAGCAGGAAATGCCGCTGCTGGATCCGACGTTGGTCGATCCGAAGCGCAAAAACATCAGCTATCAACCGCTGTCCGGCAAACTGAGCGGCGTCGCCGTCGCGGAACGCCGGCAACAGGTTCAGCAACTGCTGGAGCGCTATTATCAATCTTGCCGCCAGCTGATCGCCGGGCTGTTGCCCGAGTATCAGGAGGCGCTGCACCACCCCACCGGCAGCCTGCGTTTGCACCCGGTTTCCGCCTGGCGGGCGACCAGTTCCTGGCGCAAAGACGACAGCCGCCTGCACGTTGACGCTTTCCCGTCGCGCCCGAACTACGGCGAACGCATTCTGCGCATTTTCACCAACATCAACCCGCACGGCGAGCGTCGCCAATGGCGCGTCGGCGAGCCGTTTCCTGAACTTGCGCAACGCTTTATGCCGCGCCTCGCGCGCTATTCCGCCTTCAGCAGCTGGCTGCAGCACCAGGTGCGCATCACCAAAACCCGGCGCAGCCATTATGACCACCTGATGCTGCAGTTGCATGACGCCATGAAGGCCGACGGTGATTATCAGCAACGGGGTCCGCAGCTGGCGCTGGAATTCCCGCCGGGCAGCAGCTGGATTTGCTTCTCGGATCAAACGCCGCACGCCGCGATGGGCGGCCAGTTTATGTTGGAACAGACCTTCCTGTTGCCGGTGAACAAGATGCAGGATCCGCAGCGTTCGCCGCTGAAAGTGTTGGAACAGCTGCGCGGGCAGCCGCTGATCTGAATGACTCGCCGCCGCCGGGATGCCGGCGGCGGCGGCGGCGAAACGCGCATTATGCCTCGAAGTCCCCTTGCTGGCGCGCCACCAGCGTCAGGATGCTGTACAGCGCCACCGGTTGCTGCTCCTGATTCAACACCTGAACATCCCACACCACCACGCCGTGCGGCCGATCTTCGGCGGTTTTTTGCGGCTTGCGGATTTTCTTTTTGCAGGTCAGCCGCACCTGAATGGTGTCGCCGATCTTCACCGGTTCGATAAAGCGCAGATTCTCCATGCCATAGTTGGCGATCACCGGCCCGACGGCGGCGTCGACAAACAGCCCAGCCGCGGCGGACACCACAAAGTAACCGTGCGCCACCCGCTCGCCGAACAGCGAATCGGCAGCGCCGATCTTGTCCATGTGCGCGTAAAAGTGGTCGCCGCTCAGGCAGGCGAAGTTGACGATATCCGCTTCGGTCACGGTGCGGCGCGCGGTCAACAGGCTGTCGCCCAGCTGCAGCTGCTCGAAGTATTTCCGGAACGGGTGCACCGGGTGTTCGGCGACCGGCGCGCCGCGCACCCATTCGCCGCCGATGGCCGCCAGCATCGCCGGGCTGCCCTGGATCGCCGTGCGCTGCATATAGTGCTTCACCGCGCGCAGTCCACCCAGCTCTTCACCGCCGCCGGCGCGCCCCGGGCCGCCGTGCACCAGCATCGGCAGCGGCGAACCGTGGCCGGTGGACTCCGCCGCCGCCTGTTCATCCAAAATCAACATGCGGCCATGGGCGCACGCCGCCGCGCGAATGAATCGCTTGGCCAATGCCGGATCGGCGGTCACCAGCGATCCCGCCAGGCTGCCCTGCCCCAGCAACGCCAACGCGATCGCCTGCTCGGTATCCGCATACGGCATCAGCGTCGCCACCGGGCCGAAGGCCTCAGTGCCGTGCACCGCCTGATGGGTGAACGGATCGGCGCAATACAGCAGGGTCGGCGGATAAAACGCCCCGCCGCGCGCGCCGTCGCCCATGACTTCCAGCTTATCCAGCGACGCGCCGCACAGCGGTTCGCAGCCGTTGCGCAGCAGGAACTCCACCTTGCTTTGCACATCATCACGCTGCTCGTGGCTGACCAGCGCCCCCATGCGCACCTGCTCCAACTGCGGGTCGCCCACCGTCACTCCCGCCAGACGCTGCAGCAAGGCCTGACGTACCGCCGCCACCTGCGCCGCCGGCACGATGATGCGGCGGATCGCGGTGCATTTCTGCCCCGCCTTGGCAGTCATTTCACGGCACACTTCTTTGATAAACAGCGCAAATTCCGGCATCTCCGGCGTCACGTCTTCCGCCAGCACGCAGCAGTTGAGCGAATCCGCCTCCATGGTGAACGCGATCGATTTTTCCAACAGGCGCGGATGCGCCCGCAGCCGCTGCCCGGTCTGCGCCGAGCCGGTAAAGGTCACCGCATCCTGGTAATCCAGGTGCGCAAACATGTCGCCGACGCCGCCGCATACCAACTGCAGCGCCCCTTCCGGCACCAGCCCGCTGTCGACAATCAGCCTGACCATCGCCTGCGTCAGTTGCGCGGTGGCGGTGGCCGGCTTGATGATGGCTGGCATGCCCGCCAGCCAGGTCGGCGCCAGTTTTTCCAGCATGCCCCAGCAAGGGAAGTTGAAGGCGTTGATATGCAGCGCCACGCCGGGGCGCGAGGTCAATACGTGGCGGGCGGCGAACTGCGCCTGCTTCGACAGCGGGATCAGCTCATCTTCCGGCCACAGCGTATCATCCGGCAGATCGCGGCCGGCCATGCCGGCATAGGCGAACAGCGTGGCGATGCCGCCTTCGATATCGACCCAGCCGTCGCCGCGCGTCGCGCCGGTTTGATAGGAAATCTGATACAGCGCCTCTTTATGCGCCAGCAGGTGTTTCGCCACCGCTTTCAGCATCTGGGCGCGCTGCTGGAATGTCATGTGCGCCAGCGCCGGGCCGCCGTGGCTGCGCGCATAGCTCAGGCTCGCCGCTAACGGCAGGCCGTCGGAGCAGACCTGGTACAACGCTTCGCCGGTCACGGCGTGACGGATCTCGCGCGCCTCTCCCTGCCCGTACACCCAGGCGCCAGAAAGATAACTGTGTAACTGCTGCATGTGCCCTCCGGAATTCATAAATTTTCACCATACAGCTTAATTACGTATCACATAAATGCCAGTCGACGCCAAACTCAATTTTAACAAAAAAAGAACAAGAAGCGCTTTCAAGCCGATTTTCCGGCGTTAATACGGAGTCATTGCTTTTATTTATTAAATAAAATCAAAGAATTAACACAAACACTTGTGAGTGAGCTCGCAAAACCACATAAATCTCGTTTGATCTTTTTGTTATCAGTTTGTAGCCTCATGGTTAGTTAAAGTGATTCACATTTTTATATTTAATGTGAAAAATACGAATCACCAAGAGGCAAGCATGACAACTGACGCACAGTATCAGCAGCATTTCGACGACAAGATCGCGGCGGATATCGCCATTGAGGCCAAAGACTGGATGCCGGACGCCTATCGTCAGAACCTGATTCGGCAAATCGGCCAACACGCCCACTCGGAAGTCATCGGCATGCTGCCGGAAGCCAACTGGCTGACGCGCGCCCCCACGCTGCGCCGCAAGGCGGTGCTGCTGGCCAAAGTGCAGGATGAGGCCGGCCACGGTCTGTACCTCTACAGCGCCGCCGAGACCCTCGGCTGTTCGCGCCAGGACATCTACCAAAAGATGCTCGACGGCAAGATGAAGTACTCCTCTATCTTCAATTACCCCACGCTCAACTGGGCGGATATCGGCGTGATCGGCTGGCTGGTCGACGGCGCCGCCATCGTCAACCAGGTGGCGCTGTGCCGCGCGTCCTACGGCCCCTATGCGCGGGCGATGGTGAAGATCTGCAAAGAGGAAAGCTTCCACCAGCGCCAGGGCTACGAGGCGGTAATGGCGATGGCCAACGGCAGCGACACGCAGCGCGCCATGCTGCAGGACGCCATCGATCGCTTCTGGTGGCCGGTGCTGATGATGTTCGGCCCGAGCGACGCCGACTCCCCCCACAGCGCCCAGAGCATGGCGTGGAAGATCAAACGCCACAGCAACGATGAGCTGCGGCAGAAGTTCGTCGACAACACCGTACCGCAGCTGGAAGCGCTGGGCATGACGGCGCCGGATCCGGATCTGCACTGGGATGCCGCCGCCGGCCACTATCACTTCGGCGAGATCGACTGGAGCGAGCTGCATGAGGTGATCAAAGGGCGTGGCCAATGTAACCACGAACGCCTGCAGGCCAAACGCCGCGCCTGGGAAGACGGCGCCTGGGTGCGTGACGGCGCCATGGCTCACGCCGCGAAAAACGCCGCTTCCGCCGCATAGCCAACATAAGGAACCGAGATCATGAGCCACGTTGAATGGCCGCTGTATGAAGTGTTTATCCGCAGCAAACAAGGGCTGGCGCATCGCCACGTCGGCAGCCTGCACGCCGCCGACGACCAAATGGCGCTGGAAAACGCCCGCGACGCCTACACGCGCCGTAATGAAGGCTGCTCGATTTGGGTGGTGCAATCCCGCCATCTGATCGCCTCGCAGCCGGAAGACCGCGGCGCCTTCTTCGATCCGTCCGAAGACAAGATCTACCGTCATCCGACGTTTTACACCATTCCCGACGGCATCAAGAACATGTAGAGGCGACCATGACGGTTAACGATCCGCGCATCAGCTATTTGCTCCGCCAGGGCGACACGCCTTTGATCCTCGCCCAGCGTCTGTGCGCCTGGTGCGGCCACGCGCCCGAGCTGGAAATCGATCTGGCGTTGGCCAACATCGGGCTCGATCTGCTCGGCCAGGCGCGCAACTTCCTGAGCTACGCCGCCGAACTGGCCGGGCCGCCCTGCAGCGAAGACAGCCTGGCCTTCGGCCGCGACGAACGCCAGTTTCATAACCTGTTGCTGGCGGAACAGCCGAACGGCGGTTTCAACGACACGTTGGTGCGCCAGTTCCTGCTCGACGTCTACCACGTGCAGCTGCATCAGGCGTTGAGCCGCAGCGGCGATGCGCAGATCGCCGCCATCGCCGCCAAGTCATTGAAGGAGGCCGATTACCACCTGCGCTTCAGCCGCGGCTGGATGATCCGCCTCGGCGACGGCAACGACATCAGCCACCGCAAGATCCAGCAGTCGCTGGATAACCTGTGGCGCTTCACCGCCGAGCTGTTCCACGCCGACGCGCTGGAGCTTGAGCTGGCGGAACAGGGCATCGCCGTCGATCCGCGCCAGCTGCAGGCTCCCTGGCAAGCGCAGGTGGAGGAGACGCTGCGCCAGGCGACGTTGACGCTGCCCGCCGAGCAGGCGTTCCGGCACGGCGGCAAACAAGGCCGACACAGTGAACACCTCGGCCCGCTGCTGGCGGAGATGCAGTTCCTGCAACGCGCCTATCCAAACGGCCAATGGTAGGAGGCTGCGATGAACGTCACTCGTTTGCAACCCGCTGAAATCCCGCAGATTTGGCACTGTCTGCAACAGATCAGCGATCCCGAGCTGCCGGTGCTGTCCATCACCGATTTGGGCATGGTGCGCGACGTGGCCCGCGACGGCAGCGGCTGGCGCGTGACCTTCACCCCAACCTATTCCGGCTGCCCGGCCACCGAATTTCTGCTCAACGCCATTGAGCAGCGGCTGACGGCCGCCGGCTTCAGCCCGGTGCAGGTGGACATCCGTCTCAGCCCGGCCTGGACCACTGATTGGATGAACGCCGACGCCCGCGAGCGGCTGCGGCAATACGGCGTAGCGCCGCCGCAGGGCCACACCTGCGATCGGCCGCATGCCCACGGCCCGGTAGCCTGCCCACGCTGCGGCAGCACCCACAGCGAGAAGATCAGCGAGTTCGGCTCCACCGCCTGTAAAGCGCTGTACCGCTGTTGCGACTGCCGGGAACCGTTCGACTATTTCAAATGCATATAGGAGCGCTGACACCATGACGGTCTTTCATCGCCTGAGCGTCGCCGCCATCGAGCGCGAAACGCCGGACGCCGTAGCCATCACCCTGCGGGTGCCCGAAGAGCTGCAAAACCAATACCGCTATACCCCCGGCCAGCACCTGACGCTCAAGGCGCTAGTCAACGGCGAAGAACTGCGGCGTTGCTATTCCATCTGCAGTTCGCCGCAGGAAGGCCTGCTGCAGATCGGCGTAAAAGCGATTGATCAGGGCCGTTTCTCCGGCTTCGTCAACCGCATGCTGAAAGTCGGCGATGCGCTGGAAGTGATGGTGCCGCAGGGGCGCTTCGGCTATCAGCCGCAGGCGGAGCGCCACGGCAACTACCTGGCGATCGCCGCCGGCTCCGGCATCACACCGATGCTGTCGATCATCAAGGCAACGCTGCAGTTCGAACCGGGCAGCAGTTTCACCCTGATCTACGGCAACCGCAACAGCCGTTCGATGATGTTCAAAGAGGCGCTGTCGGATCTGAAAAACCGCTACCCGCAGCGTTTTCAGCCGCTGTACCTGTTCAGCCAGGAGAGCCTCGACAGCCCGCTGCTCAGCGGCCGCATAGACCGTGAACGCCTGGCGGCGATCGGCGGCGCGCTGCTGGATTTCCGCGACTATGACCACGCCTTTATCTGCGGGCCGGAATCGATGATGGACGACGCGCAGACCGTGCTGGAGCAGGCCGGCGTACCGGCCAATCACATCCACAGCGAACGCTTCAACACCAGCGGCCTGGTCACCCGCCCGCGCCACAGCGGCGATCGCAACGCCACCCGGGTGGCGATCCTGCTCGACGGCCGCCGGTTGGATATCGAGGTCGGCGAACAGGACGACAGCATTCTCGATGCCGCGCTGCGCCAGGGCGCCGATCTGCCCTACGCCTGCAAAGGCGGCGTGTGCGCCACCTGCAAATGCCGTCTCAAGGCCGGCCAGGTGGAGATGGGCGTCAACTACAGCCTGGAGCCGGATCAGTTGGCGGCGGGCTATGTATTGAGCTGCCAGTCGTGGCCGAAAGGCGACGGCGTGGTGTTGGACTTCGACGTCTAGGAGCCGCGATGGACACCCCCTTTATTTTGCATCAGCAGCAACACCGCGTGGTCACGCTGACGCTGCATCGCCCGGAGGCGCGTAACGCCCTAAGCACGCCGTGTCTGGAACAGCTGGTTGCCCGGCTGGAGCAGGCCGACGCCGACAGCGGCGTGGGCGCCGTGGTGATCGCCGGCGCGGCGCGCTTCTTCGCCGCCGGCGCCGATCTGCGCGAACTGCAACAGCAGGATCTGCCGGCCACGCTGGCGGATCGCCGTCCGCACCTGTGGCAGCGGCTGACGCAGTTCAGCAAACCGCTGCTGGCGGCGGTGAACGGTTATGCCCTGGGCGCCGGCTGCGAGCTGGCGCTGGCCTGCGACATCGTCATCGGCGGCGAAAGCGCCCGCTTCGGCCTGCCGGAGATCACCCTCGGCCTGATGCCGGGCGCCGGGGGCACCCAGCGTCTGATCCGCTGCGTCGGCAAGGCGCGCGCCAGCCAGATGGTGCTGACCGGCGAAGCCATCGACGCCCGCACCGCGCTGCAGGCCGGCCTGATCAGCGAAGTATGTGTCGATGCCCTGACGCTGGAGCGCACGCAGCAGATTGCCGATCGCATCAGCCGCCAGGCGCCGCTGGCGCTGCGCGCCGCCAAACAGGCGCTGAAACAGGCCGAGGAAATCGGCCTTAGCCAGGGGCTGGCGATGGAGCGTCAGCAATTTGTCACCCTGGCCGCCACCGACGATCGCCGCGAAGGCATCGCCGCCTTTTTCGAAAAACGTACGCCAAACTATCAGGGGCGCTGATTTATGGATAACGCATTGATTCTCAGCCATCTCGACGCCGGCGTGTTGACGCTGACCCTCAACCGGCCGGATCGGCTCAACAGCTTTAACGACGAGATGCATCGCCAGCTGAGCGAAGCGCTGACGCAAGCCGAGCGCGACGACAGCGTGCGCTGCCTGCTGATCGCCGGTGCCGGGCGCGGTTTCTGCGCCGGGCAGGATCTCAACGATCGCAACGTCAGCGCCGATCAACAGGCGCCGGATCTCGGCCTGTCGGTCGAACGCTTCTACAACCCCCTGATCCGCCGCCTGACCGCCCTGCCCAAACCGGTGGTGTGCGCGGTCAACGGCGTGGCGGCCGGCGCCGGCGCCGCGCTGGCCCTGGCGTGCGATATCGTCATCGCCGCCGACAACGCCGGCTTTATTCAGTCGTTCTGCCGTCTGGGGTTGGTGCCTGATTCCGGCGGCAGTTGGTTCCTGCCGCGGCTGGCCGGCCACGCCCGCGCGATGGGCATGGCCTTGCTGGGTGACAAAATCAGCGCTCAACAGGCGCTGGAGTGGGGCATGATCTGGCAGGTGGTGCCGGCGGATGAATTGGCCGACCGCACGCAAACGCTGGCGCGCCATCTGGCCACCCAGCCGACCTACGGTTTGGGGCTAATCAAGAAAGCCATCTACAGCTCGGCCACCAACAGCCTCGATCAACAGCTCGATCTGGAACGCGATCTGCAGCGATTGGGGGGCCGCAGCGACGACTATCGCGAAGGCGTCAGCGCATTCTTCGCCAAACGCACGCCAAATTTCAGCGGGAAATAGCCATGAACGCGCCCCTTCTTAATGGCCAGGTGGCGGTGATCGGCGCCGGCACCATGGGCATCGGCATCGCCCAGGTGGCCGCCGCCGCCGGCCACCCGGTACGGCTGTTCGATATCGCGCCCGCCGCCGCCCAGCGCGCGATCGACGAACTCGCTCGCCGCCTGCGGCAGCGGGTCGACGGCGGCAAGGCCGACGCAAACGCCACCGAGGCGCTGCTGGCGCGCCTCGAACGCGCCGACTCGCTCGAGCAACTGGCCGACTGCGCGCTGGTGATTGAAGCGGTGGCGGAAAATCTGGCGATCAAGCAGAGCCTGTTCCGCGATCTGGAAGCGGTCTGCTCGCCCACGGCGCTGTTCGCCAGCAATACCTCCTCGCTGTCAATCACCGCCATCGCCGGCGCCTTGCAACACCCGGCGCGCATGGCCGGGCTGCACTTCTTCAACCCGGCGCCGCTGATGAAGCTGGTGGAGATCGTCAGCGGTCTGGAAACCGGGGCCGAGACCCTCGCCGCGCTGCAGGCCCTGGCGCAGCGCTGGGGTAAGCAGAGCGTCGTGTGCCGCTCGACGCCGGGATTCATCGTCAACCGCGTGGCGCGGCCATTCTACGCCGAAACCCTGCGCGCGCTGGAAGAACGGGTGGCCGACGCGGCCACCCTGGATGCAGTCATGCGCGACGCCGGCGGCTTCGCCATGGGCCCGCTGCAGTTGACCGATCTGATCGGCCAGGACGTCAATTACGCCGTGACCGACTCGGTGTATCAGGCCTTCTACCAGGATCCGCGCTTCACCCCCTCACTGGTGCAGCAGGAGCTGGTGGCCGCCGGACATCTCGGCCGCAAATCCGGCCGCGGCTTCTACCGCTACGACGCGCAACGCCCCGCCGCAGAGATGATCGCCTTTGCGCCGCCGGCGCAGGCCGCGCCGCCGCAACGCGTCACGCTGCACGGCGACTGGTCTTCGCTGGCCGATTTGGCGGAACTGTTGATCGAAAATGCGGGGGCGATCAAACAACCTGGCCAGACCAGCCCGTACCTCACGATCGATGACGTTACACTGATGTTAACCAATGGTAAAACCGCCGGCCAACTGGCCGACGAACGTGGAACGCCCGTGGTGCTGTTCGATCTCTGTGCCGACTATGCGCATGCCTCCGCCATCGCCATCAGCTGCGCGGCGCAAAACGGCGCGCAACACAATGCCAACGCGATTCGCCTGCTGCAGTCCCTCGGCAAGCAGGTCATTCAACTGCCGGATTATCCCGGCCTGCTGACGATGCGCACTCTGGCCATGCTGGCCAACGAAGCGCTCGACGTGGTGAACAAAGGCGTCGCCGGCGCCGAAGATACCGATCTGGCGATGCTGCGCGGCGTCAACTATCCGCGCGGCCCGCTGGCCTGGGGCGCCGCACTCGGCTGGCGCCACATTCTGACGACGCTGGAAAACCTGCAACGCTATTACGGCGAAGCGCGCTATCGCCCGATGCCGCTGCTGCGCCGCTTCGCTTCCCCCGCCTCTTTCTCAGGAGCCGAACGATGAACGCCAATACGCCGCGCGCGCTGGCTCAGCGCTGCGCCGAACAGATGTTCCAGCAAGATACCTGCGCTCAGGCGATGGGGATGCATATCGACGCCGTCGACGCCGGGTACGCTCAGGTCAGCATGACCGTCGGCCCGCAGATGCTCAATGGCCACCAGACCTGCCACGGCGGCCAGCTGTTCAGCCTGGCGGACACCGCCTTCGCCTACGCCTGCAACAGCCAGGGGTTGGCGGCGGTGGCCTCCGGCTGCAGCATCGACTTCGTCCGCCCGGCGCTGGCCGGCGATCGCCTCACCGCCAGCGCGGCGGTGCGCCACCAGGGCAAAGCCACCGGGCTGTACGACGTCGAGATCGTTAACCAACTGGGCAAAACCGTCGCCTGGTTCCGTGGCCGCGCGCACCGCCTCGGTCACAGCATTTTAGGAGATCGGGCATGAATCAGGCATTTATCTGCGACGGCGTGCGCACCCCGATCGGCCGCTATGGCGGCGCGCTGGCCCAGGTGCGCGCCGACGACCTCGCCGCCCTGCCGCTGCGCGTGCTGCTGGAGCGCCATCCGCAGGTGGATTGGGCGCAGTTGGACGATGTGATCCTCGGCTGCGCCAACCAGGCCGGGGAAGACAACCGCAATCTGGCGCGCATGGCGCTGCTGCTGGCCGGATTGCCGGTCGGCGTTTCCGGCACTACGGTGAACCGCCTGTGCGGTTCGGGCCTGGATGCGCTGGCGATGGCGGCGCGCAGCATCAGGGCCGGCGACGCCGGGCTGCTGCTGGCCGGCGGCGCGGAATCGATGACCCGCGCGCCGCTGGTGATGGGCAAAGCCGACAGCGCCTTCAGCCGCCAGGCGCAGCTGTACGACACCACCCTCGGCTGGCGCTTCGTCAATCCGCGGATGCAGGCCGAGTTCGGCACCGATTCGATGCCGGAGACCGCCGAAAACGTCGCGGCGCAGTTCAATATCAGCCGCGCCGATCAGGACGCCTTTGCGCTGCGCAGCCAGCAGCGCGCCGCCCGGGCGCAGGCGCTGGGCCACCTGGCGCAGGAGATAGCCCCGGTCAGCCTCACCGGTAAAAAAGGCGCGGTCACCCTGTTCAGCCAGGATGAACACCCGCGCGCCGACACCACCTTCGAGCAGCTGCAGGCGCTGAAAACCCCGTTCCGTCAGCCCGGCAGCGTCACCGCCGGCAACGCCTCGGGCCTGAACGACGGCGCGGCGGCGCTGATCGTCGCCTCCGAAGCGATGGCGGCGCGCCAGGGCCTGACGCCGCGCGCACGCATCCTTGCCACCGCCACCTGCGGCGTGGAGCCGCGCCTGATGGGCATCGGCCCGCTGCCGGCCACCCGCAAGGTGCTGGAGATCGCCGGGCTGAGCCTGGCGCAGATGGACGTCATCGAACTGAACGAAGCGTTCGCCGCCCAGGCGTTGGCGGTGATGCGCCAGCTTGGCCTGCCGGACGATGCCCCGCAGGTTAACCCCAACGGCGGCGCGATCGCTCTGGGGCACCCGCTGGGCATGAGCGGCGCGCGCCTGGCGCTGGCCGCCCTGTTTGAACTGGAACGGCGAGCCGGCCGCTATGCGCTTTGCACCATGTGCATCGGCGTCGGCCAAGGCATCGCCATGATCATTGAGCGTGTCTGACCCCTGAGGCTAACCATGACAATAAATCCACAGCCCCTCGAAACGATCGAATTCGCCTCGCGCGATGAGATTGAAGCGTTGCAGTTGGCGCGTCTGAAGTGGACGCTGCACCACGCCTACGACAATGTGCCGATGTACAAACGCAAATTCGACCAGGCCGGCGTACACCCCGACGATCTCAAACAGCTAAGCGATCTGGCGCGCTTCCCCTACACCACCAAGCAGGATCTGCGCGACAACTACCCGTTCGACACCTTCGCAGTGCCGATGGAGCAGGTGGTGCGCATCCACGCCTCCTCGGGTACCACCGGCCGCCCGACGGTGGTCGGTTACACCCAGCGCGACATCGATAATTGGGCCGATATCGTCGCCCGCTGCCTGCGCGCCGGCGGCGCCACCGCCAAAGACAAGGTGCACGTCGCCTACGGCTACGGCCTGTTCACCGGCGGCCTGGGCGCGCACTACGGCGCGGAGCGGCTCGGCGCGACGGTGATCCCGATGTCCGGCGGCCAGACGGAACGCCAGGCGCAGCTGATCCTCGACTTCAAACCCGACATCATCATGGTGACGCCGTCCTATTGCCTGACGCTGATCGACGAACTGGAACGCAAAATGGGCGGCGACGCACGCGGCTGCTCGCTGCGGCTCGGCGTGTTCGGCGCCGAACCCTGGACCGAAGCCCTGCGCCACGAAATCGAAACCCGCATGGGCATCAAGGCGCTGGATATTTACGGCCTGTCGGAAGTGATGGGGCCGGGCGTGGCGATGGAGTGTCTGGAAAGCGGCGGCGGCCCCACCATCTGGGAAGACCACTTCCTGCCGGAGATCATCTGTCCGGAGACCGGCATCGCCCTGCCGGACGGCGAACACGGCGAACTGGTGTTCACCACCCTGACCAAAGAGGCGCTGCCGGTGATCCGCTACCGCACCCGCGATCTCACCCGGCTGCTGCCGGGCGACGCGCGCCAGATGCGCCGCATGGGCAAGATCACCGGCCGCTCCGACGACATGCTGATCATTCGCGGCGTCAACGTCTTCCCGTCGCAGGTGGAAGAACAGATCATGCAGTTCGAGCAGCTGTCGCCGCACTATCAGCTGCAGGTCAGCCGCAGCGGGCATCTGGACACGCTGGCGGTGCGCGTCGAACTGAAAGAATCGGCGCTCAGCCTCAGCCATCAACAGCGTTGCGATATCTGCCACCAGCTGCGCCATCACATTAAATCGATCGTGGGCGTCAGCACCGACGTCAGCATCGCCAACTGCGGCGATATTCCTCGCTCGGAAGGCAAGGCGCAGCGCGTGGTCGATCTGCGGCCGCGCTGAGGCGCGCGGCGTCACGGATGACGCCGCCCCAAATTAGGCGTAATGTTGTGGCTCATCGAAGGCTAACCCATGGAAAAATATGGAACATAAACTGGATGAGTTCATTCGCCATGCCGTCGACGCGCAGCCGATCAGCGGCACCTCGCTGATCATTTCGCTGTACGGCGACGCGCTCAGCCACCGCGGCGGCGAAGTGTGGCTCGGCAGCCTGAGCGCGCTGCTGGAGGCCTTCGGTTTCGGCGATCGTTTCGTGCGCACCTCGGTGTTCCGCCTGCAAAAAGAAGGTTGGCTGGCGGTGGAGAAAATCGGCCGCCGCAGCTTCTACCGCGTGACCGAGCAGGGAATGCGCCAGTTCCGCCACGCCGAATCGAAGATCTATCTGCGCGAGCAGCCCGCTTGGGACGGCAAGTGGGAGCTGTTGCTGCTGGAATGCGCCGAAAAAAACGCGCGCGCGCGGCTGAAAAAAGAGCTGGGCTGGCTCGGGTTCGGGCAGATCGCCAACAACCTGATGGCCGCCCCCACCCATGCGCAGACCGACGTGACGGCGCTGCTCGGCGAACTGAACGCCAGCGAGCAGGTGATCTACTTTCGCGCCGATTACCCCTATAACCGCTCCGAGCAAACCCTGCAGAAACTGGTGGCCGACTGTTGGTCGCTCAGCGACGTGGCGGCCGGCTATCACGAGTTTATCGTCTCCTTCCGGCCGCTGATGGCGCTGCTGCGCGAAGTCGACCCGGCGGCGCTGACGCCGCTGCGCTGCTTCCAGATTAAGCTATTATTGATTCACTTCTTCCGTCGCGTGGTGTTGAAAGATCCGTTGCTGCCGGACGCGCTGCTGCCCGCCCAATGGGAGGGCCAGATCGCCCGCAATCTGTGCATCAATCTCTATCAGCAGGTCGATCGCGCCGCGACGGAGTACGTCAGCGCGCTGGCGGAGACCACCATCGGCGCCCTGCCCGCGCCGGCCGCCGGCTACTATCGGCGCTTCGGCGGCCTGCCGCGCGACCCTACATATTAAGGAACTCACGCTATGCCTGTGTATCAGATTGACGGCCTGACGCCGGTCGTTGACCCCAGCAGTTACGTGCACCCGACCGCGGTGCTGATCGGCGACGTGATCGTCGGCAAGCACGTGTATATCGGCCCGAACGCCAGCCTGCGCGGCGATTTTGGCCGCCTGGTGATCTGCGACGGCGCCAACATTCAGGACAACTGCGTGATGCACGGCTTCCCGCAGCAGGACACGGTGGTGGAAGAAGACGGCCATATCGGCCACGGCGCCATCCTGCATGGCTGCCGCATTCGCCGCAACGCGATGGTGGGCATGAACGCGGTGGTGATGGACGGTGCGGAGATCGGCGAGAACACCATCGTCGGCGCGATGGCGTTCGTCAAAGCCGCGGCGGTGATCGAAGCCAACAAGCTGGTGGTCGGCAGCCCGGCGCGCGTGCTGCGCGATCTGACCGAACAGGAGCTGGCCTGGAAGATCGCCGGCACCCGCGAGTATCAGGATCTGGTGCAGCGCTGCAAATCCTCGCTGCACGAAGTGGCGCCGCTGGCCGAAATCGAACCGGGCCGCCAACGCCTGAGTTTCGGCGACCACCTGATCCCGAAAAGCCAGCTGTAGTCGCAAGGGCTGAAGGCGCGCCTCAGCCCCTCCCCCGCATTACTTCACTTCCGGCGCCTTGAGCGGCGACGGCACAGCCGCGCGGCGGCTCTGGAAGTGATAAGCCACCACCAGCAACAGGGTGAACGGAATACCGAACCACAACGTCATGCGGAAAAATTCGGTAAACGCGGTCGAGATCATCAACGCCGCCATCAGCCCGGCGCCGAGCAAGGTGGTATAAGGAAAGCCCCACATGCGAAATTTCAGGTGGGTCTGCCGATGCCGGCGGCGGAAGAACAGGTGGGTGACGAAAATCATCAGCCAGGTAAAGCAGGCGCCATACACCGAGATAGACATCATGGCGGCGAACGAGGTTTTCGGCGCCACCAGGCTCAGCACGATAGACACCACGATACCGATGCACGACATCGCCAGTGCATTGACCGGAATACCGCGCCGGCTGACGCGCCCCAACGCCGCCGGCGCCTGCCCGGCGCGCGACAGCGAGAACATCATGCGGGTGGTGATATACAGCTGGCTGTTCATTGCCGACAGCGCCGCCACCAGCACGATAAAGTTGAAAATACCGGCGGCGGCGGGCAGATGGATCACGTTCATCGCCATCAGGAACGGGCTTTCGCCGGTGCCGGACTGGCGCCAGGGCACGATGGCCAGCATCAGGGCGATCGACAGCATGTAGAAGATGAACAGCCGCACGATGGTGCCCTTGAACGCCGCCTTCACCGCAATCACCGGATTCTTCGCCTCGCCGGCGGCCACCGCGATCATTTCAATGCTCAGGTAGCTGAAGATGGACACGATCACCGCGAACCACATGCCCTTGACGCCAAACGGCATAAAGCCGCCGGCGGTCAGGTTGCGCAGGCCATAGGCCGGGTTGCCCGAGAACGCCAGAATGCCGATGCCGATCAGAATAAACGCCACGATCGCCGTCACTTTGACGGTGGACAGCGCGTATTCCACCTGGCCGAACGATTTCACGCCGATCACGTTAACAACGATCACCGCCGCCGAGAACAGCAGCACCCACGGCCAGGTCGGCGTCGCCGGGAACCAGAACTGCATGTACATGCCGATGGCGGTGACTTCGGTGCCCACCGCCAGCACCACGCAAGACCAGTAAGAATAACGCACCAGAAAACCGAACAGCGGGCCGAGATAGAATTCGGCATAGTCGCCGAACGAGCCGGGCGTCGGGTGTTCGGAGGTCATTTCCGCCAGGCTGCCCATCAGCAGCAGCGCAATGACGCCACCGATCAGGTAGCTCAGCAATACCGACGGCCCCGCCATCTGAATGGCGTAGGCGCTGCCAAGAAACAGCCCGGTGCCGATGGCGCCGCCGATCGCCAGCATCGACATCTGTCCGGCGGTAAGATGCTTGTTCAACCCGCCCTGACGGCGGGCGATATGCTCAAAATCATTCATCTGTGGCATGGCTGTGCTCCCGGGCGGAGTTAGGCGGTACGGGTGACGTCGAGAATGGCGGCGGTCACGTAGTCAATGTTGCCGGGATTGAGCCCCGGCAAGCACATGCGGCCGGGTGAGACCAGATAGATGGCGTAGCGCTGTCGCAGAGTCTGCAGCTGCGCTTCATTCAGGCCGGTATAGCTGAACATGCCGCGCTGATCGCGTATGCGCCGATGATCCAGCGAAGAACCGCCCTGCGCCAGGCCGGCGGCCAGCTGTTCACGCATTTGCTTGATGCGCACGCGCATTTCCGCCAGCTCATCGCGCCAAAGCTCGCCGAGTTCGGCATCGCCAAGCAGGGTTTCCACGATCTGGCTGCCGTGCGTCGGCGGGCAGGAATAGCTGCGGCGGATCAGCGTTTTTAACGCCCCTTTGACGTTGACAGCGTTTTCCGCATCGGCGCAGCGCACCGACAGCGCGCCCAGACGCTGGCCGTACAGCGCGACGTTTTTGGAAAACGAGTTGCAGACCAAAAATGGCAGATCGGTTTTCAGCGCTTCGCGCAACGCAAAGCAGTCCTCCTCCAGCCCGTCGCCGAAGCCCTGATAGGCGATGTCGAACAGCGGCAGCAGGTTACGCCGCTGCAGCACGGCGAGCGTGGCGCGCCACTGCTCCGCCGTCAGATCGGTGCCGGTCGGGTTATGGCAGCAAGGATGCAGCAGGACTACGCTGCCGGGCGGCAGACTGTCCAACGCGTCGAGCATAGCGGCGAAACGCAGGCCGCCCGCCGCTTCATCAAAGTAGGGATAGGTATTCACCCGCAGCCCGGCGCCTTCGAAAATCGCCCAGTGATTGGCCCAGGTGGGATCGGACACCCAAATTTCACCGCGCGCCAGAAAGTGGCGCAAAAAATCCGCCGCCAGCTTCAACGCGCCGGAGCCGCCGACGGTCTGCACCGTGGCGATCTCGGCCGCCTGTTGCTCACCGAACAGCAGCGTCTGCACCTGGCGAGCGAACTGCGGCGAACCTTCGATCGGAGGATAACCGTGCGGGCGACGCAGCGCCAGCAACCGCTGCTCGGCGGCCTCAACCGCCTGCATCAGCGGAATATTCCCCTGTCGGTCGTAATACAGCCCAATGCCTAAATTCACTTTTTTCGGATTGGGATCCTGCAAATAGGCCTCCATGAGCGACATAATAGGGTCGGCGGCGGAAGGTGTAATCTGTTTAAACATGACTCATCCTTAACTCGTCATTGAATTAATATTAAGACTGACTTAAGAAGAAATTAAATCAGGCGATGGCGCTGACGGTAATTTCTATTTTCATTCCCGGCACCACCAATTTTTCGACAATGACCGTGGAGCGATTGGGATAAGGATAATTAAAGTATTTCCGGTAAATATCATCGAGTAATTTAACGTCATTGACGTCGGTGAGATACACGATCACCTGCAGAACCTTATCGCTGTGGCTGCCCGCCGCCTTCAGCGTCTGCGCCAGATTATCGAAGGTCAACGTAATCTGTCGCTCCGGTGCGCCGGTGTCGATGCTGCCGTCCGCCCGCACCGGGCCGTGAGCGGTAAACAGCATGCCGCCGCCCCGGGTGGCCCAGGAAAAAGGCTGGCCGATCTCCGGCAGCCCGGTTTCTACGATCTCGCGCATGTCAGTGGTTCCCGTGGTGGTTAAGTTGGCGAAGCAGCGCGCCATCGGCGGCGAACAACGCATCCAGAATGGTAAAATGATTGGCGCCGGGCACCGCGACCAGGTCGGCCGGCAGCCCGCGTTGGCGCAGCGCCGCATGATAGTGTTGCGACTGACCTCTCAGTTCCGGCAGCTCCAATGCGCCGTAATACAGCGTAAGCGGCTTGCCGCTCGTCGGCAGGCGGCGCGCCGGGCTGAGCGTTTCAATTTGCCGCGCGCTCAGCTGCAGCGCCCGATTGACATAGCTTTGTTGCAGCGGCGCCAGCTCGAACAGGCCGCTGATGGGAAAGACAGCATCCACCAACGCATGCTGCTGCCAGAAAGCCGCCAGATGCCCGCCAGCAGAATGGCCGCACAGATAAACCGGATGGGCATAGTGCGGCGGCAGGCGGCGCTGAATGGCATTCAACGCCACCCCGATCTGTCGGCATATTTCGTCAAGATCCACCGCCGGCGCGAGCGCATATTCCACCAGCACCACGTCAAAACCCAACGCCAACGGTTCGGCGGCGATAAAGGCAAAATCCGCCTTATCGCAGAATTGCCAATAGCCGCCGTGAATAAAAATTAACGTCCCCTGGTGCTGCTTTGCAGAATAGAGCCAATCAAATGTTTCGCGTTCGCCGTTGCCATAAGCAATATTATTTTCATGGCGCGTCTGTTTATAAACAGCCGCGCTGCGAGTTTGAAATGAAGTCAAAATAGCCGCTTCATTATCCACCGTGGCGCCGTTGTCATAACTCCCCGCAAGTGGTTTCATATATTAAACTTCGTTTATTATTTAAGATGTAAATTAACTATTAGCACCGCCAAAATTATTGTCAAGACGGGCGCACCAGCAATGCGCGCCCGGTAAAATAAAACCTGCAGAATAATGAAAAAGTTTAACCCATGAAACTTTTTGCGTTTATTTCCCCCGCCCGTCCGGCTGAATTTGCGGCAAGGCGCTGAGCCGTTCAAATGCATAATCCCAAAAGGCGCGCACCTTCAGCGGCATGCGTTGCGCCTGCTGCGCCACCAGCTGTACCGGCATTGGCAACGGCTCATGATCCGTCAACAGCCGCACCAGCGTACCGGCGGCCAAATCGTCCGCTACCTGATAAGAGAGCAACCGGGCGATGCCCTTGCCGGCGCGCACCGCCAGCAGTTGCGCTTCCACGTCGTTGAGCAACAGTCGGGGAGCCAATCGCACCCGTTCGCCGTTTTCCTGCGGGCCGAAGCGCCATTCGCGCAGCGACGGCCGCTGGGTGCCGACGATGGTGGCGTGCTCCGCCAGCTGCGCCGGCGATCGCGGCTCGCCGCAGCGCGCCAGGTAATCCGGGCTGGCGACCGTCATCCGGCTGACCTGCCCCAGCCGCCGCGCCACGCGGGAAGAGTCCTGCAGATGACCGATGCGCACCGCGATATCCAACCCTTCGTCAATCAGATCGAGATTGCGATCGTTCAACACCATTTCGATCTGCATCTGCGGGTAGTCATCGAGAAATGCCATCACCACCGGCGCCACGTACCGGCGGCCGAACTGCACCGGCGAGGTAACGCGCAGCAAGCCGCTCAGCTGCGCTTCTGCGGTATCCTGCACCACCGCCTGATAATCCTGCAGCAGCTGTTGCGCGCGTTCCAACAGCCGCATACCCGCTTCGGTGGGGGCCAGCCGTCGGGTGGTGCGCTCCACCAGCCGGGTGCCAAAACGCTGTTCCAGTGCGGCGATCGCCCGGGTGATCGCCGGCGCCGAACGCCGCAGTTTGCGCCCGGCCGCCGCCAGGCTGCCCTGCTGCACCACCGCCACGAAGATGGCCAACTCGTCTAGCCGATCCATAGATTATTCCGAAAAGTGAAATTATCAATTTCCACATTGCCGTATTCCGCTCACTCAGCGCAAGAGTATGCTGACAAAAAGCACTGAGGAGAAACGCCATGTCCGCCATCACTCTCTACGGCACCCCGCTTTCCGGCCACGTTCACCGCGTAGCGTTGCTGCTGCGCATGCTGGCGCTGCCCTATGAATGGGTCGAAGCCTCGGCGGAGGTGCGGCAGAGCGCAGCCTTTCGCCGGCTCAACCCGTTAGGCCAGATCCCGGTCTTGCAGGACGGCGATCTGACGCTGGCCGACAGCAACGCCATTCTGGTCTATCTGGTGAAACGCTATGCGCCGGACAGCCACTGGCTGCCGGAACAGCCGGCCGCGGCGGCGCGAGTGCAAGCCTGGCTTTCCAAAGCCGCCGGTGAAGTTCGCTACGGCCCGGCCTCTTGCCGACTGATCGCCCAATTCGCCGTGCCGGAGGATTATCAGGCGGCGCGGGCGATCAGCGATCGTTTCCTGCCGCAGATGGAACAGCACCTGAGCGAGCGCGACTACCTGGCAACCGAACACCCGACCATCGCCGATCTGGCCTGCCACAGCTACGTGGCGGTCGCGGCCGAAGGCGGCATTTCGCTGGCGCCTTACCCTGCGATACGCCGCTGGACGGCGCGCATCGCGGCGCTTCCCGGTTTCTTCGCCATGCCGGCCCTGCCGGCGCCGGCGGGGAGCTGACGCCATGATCCCGCAACTGTTCCATCCCGACGAGCTGCGCGCGCAGACGCTGGCCGGGTTTAGCGGCGTAGGCGGCGGCATCTATCCCGCGATGCCGGATCAGCACCGCGCGTTTTTCGCCGCGCTGCCCTACCTGTTCGTCGCCACGCTGGATGAACAAGGCTGGCCGATCGCCACCCTGTTCACCGGCCCGCCCGGATTTTTACGCGCGCCGGACGACACGCATTTACGCATCAGCGCGCCGCGTCGCAGCGACGATCCCGCCCAGGCGCTGTTGCTGCCCGGCAAACCGATCGGCGCGCTCGGGCTCGACTTCAGCAACCGGCGACGCAACCGCGCCAACGGCACCGTCGGCCGCACCGACAAAAACCGGGTGGAGATCGTCGTTCAACAAAGCTTCGGTAACTGCCCGCAGTACATTCAGCGCCGCGAACTCTACCCGGTGGACAGCCGGCCACAGCCGGTTGAGCATTTAGCCTCGCTGGATGCGGCGGCGCAGGCGCTGATCCGCGCCGCGGATACCAGCTTCGTTGCCAGCTGCGCGCACCTGGCACTGACGCAGGGCGGCGTCGATATTTCTCATCGCGGCGGCCGCCCCGGCTTTATCCACCTGGAAGGTGACACGCTGTGGATGCCGGACTTTCGCGGCAACCGCTATATGAACACGCTGGGCAATCTGCTGGCCGAACCGCGGGCGGCGCTGCTGTTCATCGATTTTGAACGCGGCGACGTGCTGCATCTGCAGGGGGAAACGCAAATCCTCTGGCAAGCGGAGGGGCATCCCGCCGTTGAAGGCGCAGAACGCTATTGGCGGTTTGACGTTCGTCGCGCCTGGCGTTTTACGGCAGCGTTGCCGTGGCGGGGGCGCAATCTGGAGTATTCGCCGGCGACGCTGGCGACCGGGGTGTGGCAGCGCTGAAATGAAAAGCCCCGCTGCGGCGGGGCTGGATCGGAAATTACAGGCTGTGTTCGGCCGCCGATGCGGCCTGATAAAGCTGACGAAAATAATTCAACCGCGCAAAGAACAGGCGGCTTTGCTGCTCCGACATATTGCCGGCCACCTGCCCGGCGTCAATCTGCCGCCCTTGCCATTCCATCAGAGCGATGCTCGACGCCAAAAAATCCATTTCGCTGCCGTAGGCCGCGAGATGTCTGTCCACTGATTTCATCATTCGCACACTCCTTTTAATTACATCGAAAAGGGTCATATGCCTGCTCTTTCAGTATCGGCCCGGCGGAGGATATTTTTTGTACAGAAGGTGCGCATAAAGAAAACGATCATCTTGTTGCCGCGCGGGCAAACGGCGGCGGCAAAATTTGCTAGGGTAAAGGGTAGCCGTATGGGATAGACCACTCTGTTGAACTCAGCAAAGAAGGAAGAGACTCATGAGCACCAGCATCTGCGCTACCCTCAAGGACCCCACGCTGTTCCGCGAGGCCAATTACATCGACGGGCAATGGTTGCCGGCCAAAGCAGGCCACGCGATCGCCATCCATAACCCCGCCAACGGCGAGCTGGTTGGCCATGTGCCGGCCTTCGGCGCCGAAGAAACCGCGCGCGCCATCGCCGCCGCCAAGAAGGCGCTGCCCGCCTGGCGTGCGCTGACCGCCAAAGAGCGCGCCGGCAAACTGCGGCGGCTGTTTGAGCTGATGATGGAAAATCAGGAAGATCTGGCGCGCATCATGACGGCGGAACAGGGTAAACCGCTGGCTGAAAGCCGCGGTGAGATCGCCTATGCCGCCTCCTTTATCGAATGGTTCGCCGAGGAAGGCAAGCGGGTCTACGGCGACACCATTCCGCAGCCCCAGACGGGCCGCCGCATCATCGTGCAGAAAGAGCCGATCGGCGTGTTCGCCGCCATCACCCCGTGGAACTTCCCGGCGGCGATGATCACCCGCAAAGCCGGCCCCGGCTGGGCGGCGGGCTGTACCGGGGTGATCCGCCCCGCCAGCCAGACCCCGTTCTCGGCGCTGGCGATCGCCGTGCTGGCGGAGCGCGCCGGGCTGCCCGCCGGGGTGTGCAACGTGATCACCGGCCCCAGCAAAGGCATCGGCGGCGAGCTCACCGCCAACCCGGACGTGCGTAAACTCTCCTTCACCGGCAGCACCGAAGTCGGCGCGCAGCTGCTGGCCCAGTGTGCGCCCACCATCAAGAAAACCAGCATGGAGCTGGGCGGCAACGCGCCGTTTATCGTGTTCGACGACGCCGATCTGGACGCCGCCGTGGCCGGCGCGGTCGCCTCGAAATACCGCAATGCCGGCCAGACCTGCGTCTGCACCAACCGTTTTCTGGTGCAGGACGGCGTGTACGACGCCTTCGCCGCCAAACTGAAAGCCGCCGTCGCCAAGCTGAAAGTCGGCAACGGCCTGGATGACGGCGTCACCATCGGCCCGTTGATTAACCCGGACGCGGTGGAGAAAGTGCGCGAGCATATCGCCGACGCCGTCGAGCACGGCGCCTCGGTGCTGCTGGGCGGCAAGCCTGACGCGCTGGGCGGCAATTTCTTCACCCCGACCATCCTGACCGACGTGCCGCGCACGGCAAAAATCTTCCGCGAGGAAACCTTCGGCCCGGTGGCGCCCCTGATCCGCTTCAGCCAGGAGACCGACGCCGTCGAGATGGCCAACGACACGCCGTTCGGCCTGGCCGCTTACTTCTACAGCCGCGACATCGGCCGGGTGATGCGCGTGGCCGAAGCGCTGGAGTACGGTATCGTCGGCATCAACGAAGGGCTGATTTCCACCGAGGTGGCGCCGTTCGGCGGCATGAAACACTCCGGTTTGGGCCGCGAAGGCTCAAAATACGGCATCGAGGACTATCTCGAGATCAAATACCTGTGCCTTGGCGGCGTGGATGCCTGATGTGAGGGGCCCCCGCGCCTGCGGGGGCCCTGCCTGGCGTTTGCTACCTTTAGGCATCTTTCTGCGGTTAAAAGGGATTGTCTCTATGCGGCCCATCTCGGTACATCTGCCCGGTTTTTACATCGCCGGGCCGTAACCAAAGCTCAGCCCCATGCAGCCCAGGCCCAACGCCGATACTTCCAGTCCTTCGCGCCCCAACTTGCGTGTTTGCATCTTCACTCTCCCGCTGATTGATACCGGCCCCGCCTGACGCGGAGCCGCTCCGGTGTGGTGACTGTAAAACGCGACTGCCGCCATGACTATGGGGCGAAATACGCTTGGGCTTATGAGCCAGGCTCATGAATCCGTTAACCGTCGCTGGGAGCGGAGTTTTTGCGGGAACGTTCCTGCCCGAGATACTCTATACTGATGTCAGGATGCCTTACCCTTTTCGTTTAGCGTCATGTAGATGGAGCGACAGATGGCTAACTCTGAATCGACCTGCGATTCCCTTTCAATACCAGTGGCAGATTTATCCCATGACCAATAAGAAAAGCGCCGTGCTGACCCCGGCTGCAATGCTATTGCTACATCCCATGTTTGCCAGCCAGGCGCTGGCGGCAGAAAATAATAAAGAGAAAAGCGACACCCTGGTGGTGATGGCGCAACCCACCGGATTGACCGAGCTGGGATCGCCGGTGTCCGTCAGCGTGATCGACGGCCAGGACCTGCGCAACGCCGCCCCGCAGATTAACCTGTCGGAAAACCTCGGCAGCGTGCCGGGCCTGCAGCTTCAAAACCGGCAAAACTATGCGCAGGATCTGCAGCTGTCGATACGCGGGTTCGGCAGCCGTTCGATGTTCGGCGTGCGCGGCGTGCGCATGTACGTCGACGGCATTCCCGCCACCATGCCCGACGGCCAGGGACAAACCTCCAACATCGACATCAATTCCGTCGAACGCATCGAGGTGCTGCGCGGCCCCTATTCCGCGCTGTACGGCAACGCCTCGGGCGGGGTGATCAATGTTGATACGATTACCGGCACCCAGCCGCCGACGCTGGAGGCCGGCGGCTATTTCGGCAGCGACAACACCTGGCGCTACGGGGTGAAAGCGACCGGCGCCACCGGCGACGGCACCCAGGCCGGCGACGTCAACTACGCCATTTCGGGCACCCGCTTCACCACTCAGGGCTACCGCGATCACAGCGCCGCGCGGAAAAACCTCGGCAACGGCAAGCTCGGCGTGCGGCTGGACGACGTCAGCACCCTGACGCTGATGTTCAACAGCGTCTCGATTGACGCCGGCGATCCGGGCGGCCTGACCGAAGCGGAATGGAAGGAAAACCCACGCCAGGCGCCGCGCGCGGATCAATACAACACCCGCAAATCGCTCGATCAAACCCAGGCCGGCCTGCGCTATCAACGCCAGATGAGCGAGCGCGACGAACTGACGCTGACCGCTTACCACGGCGAACGCCATACCACGCAGTACCAATCGATCCCGATGGGGCCGCAGCTCAACCCCACCCACGCCGGCGGGGTGATCGTGCTGGAAAGAAAATATCAGGGCATTGACACTCGCTGGAAGCATGAGGATACTCTCGCATCGTTACCGGTAACACTGATCGGCGGTCTGGATTATGAAACCATGACCGAACGCCGCCAGGGGTTCGAAAACTTTATTCTGCGAGACGGCACAGTGGACTACGGCGAGAAAGGCGACCAGCGGCGCAACGAGAAGAACCGCATCTGGAACCTGGATCCTTACCTGCAAACCTCCTGGCAACTGACGCCACACTGGACGCTGGACGCCGGCCTGCGCTACAGCACGGTCAGCTTCGACTCGACCGATTACTACATCACGCCGCGCAACGGCGACGACAGCGGCAGCAAACGCTACCACCAGTGGCTGCCGATGGGCTCGCTCAACTACAAGATCAACCCGGCGTGGAACGTTTATCTCTCCGCCGGCCGCGGCTTTGAAACCCCGACCATCAACGAACTCTCCTACCGCCCCGACGGCCAGGCGGGCCTCAATATCGGCCTGCAGCCATCCACCAGCGACACCGTCGAACTGGGCAGCAAACTGCGCCTCGGCAACGGCCTGGTGAGCGCTGCGCTGTTCCAGACCGATACCGACAACGAGCTGGTGGTGGCAGAAAGCAGCGGCGGACGCACCAGCTACGCCAACGCCGGCAAAACCCGGCGGCGCGGCCTGGAGCTGGCGCTGGATCAGGAGTTTGCGCTGGACTGGCGGCTGCATATGGCCTGGACGCTGCTGGACGCCACCTACCGCAGCGAAATGTGCGGCAAAGCCGGCTGCACCCCCGCCGGCAATCGCCTGCCGGGCATCGCCCGCAACATGGGCTACGCCTCGCTGGCGTTTGCGCCGCCGGAAGGCTGGCACGCCGGCGCGGAACTGCGCTACATGAGCGACATTCAGGCCAATGACGCCAACAGCGCGCAGGCCCCCACTTACACCGTGGCCGGCGTAAACGCCGGCTATCGCTTTACCTGGGACCGCTGGGCGCTGGACGTGTTCAGCCGGGTGGACAATGTTTTCGATCGCCGATACGTCGGTTCGGTGATCGTCAACGAAGGCAACGGCCGCTATTTCGAGCCGGCGCCGGGGCGCAACTGGGGTGGCGGCGCCACCTTGTCTTATCGCTTTGAATAAGGCAAAGCACCTTAAGGTTAAAAAACGGGATGGGTTTTACGTCACCCTAGCGGCTTCTCGCTGAAATAGTAGGGAGAAACCGCGTGTTTTTTCCGATTTGGCTTAATCTCTAAATCGGGGACTTTCATTTTTGGTAAGGGTATTGCTATGCAAAATAAAGCGTCACTATCGCCGCTTATCGTCATAACGGCGCTGTTTGCCGCGCTGAGCGGGCTTTATCTGCTCGGCGGCGGCATCTGGCTGGCCAAGTTGGGCGGTTCGCTGTATTACATCATCGCCGGGCTGGTGCTGCTGGCGACCTCCTGGCTGCTGTTCCGCCGCCGCGCCACCGCGCTGCTGCTGTACGCGGTATTCCTGCTGGGCACCACCATTTGGGCCCTGTGGGAAGTGGGCCCGGACTTCTGGGCGCTGACGCCGCGCCTGGACGTCACCTTCTTCTTCGGTCTGTGGCTGGTGCTGCCGTTTATCTACCGTAAGCTGGTGGCCAACGGCAAGTTCGCCTACGGCGCGCTGAGCGCGGCGCTGGCGATCACCGTCATCGCGCTGGCCTATGCCGTATTCAACGATCCGCAAGAGATCAACGGCACGCTCGACGCCGCTCAGGTACAGCCGAAAGACGCCACCGGGTCCGACTGGCCGGCCTATGGCCGCACCCAGGAAGGCACCCGTTACTCGCCGCTGAGCCAGATCAACGACAAAAACGTTGGCCAGTTGCAAGAAGCCTGGCGCTTCCAGACCGGCGATCTGAAGACCGCCAACGATCCGGGTGAGATCACCAACGAAGTCACGCCGATCAAAATCCGCGATACCCTTTACATGTGTACGCCGCACCAGAAGCTGTTTGCGCTGGATGCCGCCACCGGTAAAGAAAAGTGGAAATTTGATCCGCAGCTGAAGTACAACCCGACCTTCCAGCACATCACCTGCCGCGGCGTGTCTTACCACGAAACCGCTGCAGCCGCGGGCGCCGCCGGCGATGCCGCACCGGCGATGTGCGCACGCCGCATCATTCTGCCGGTCAACGACGGCCGTCTGTTCGCACTGGACGCCGAAACCGGTAAACCCTGCCCGGACTTCGCCAACAACGGTGAGCTGAACCTGCAGAGCAATATGCCGTATGCGACGCCGGGCCACTACGAGCCGACCTCGCCGCCGGTGATCACCGATAAAGTGATCGTCGTCGCCGGTGCCGTGACCGACAACTACTCCAACCGCGAGCCTTCCGGCGTGATCCGCGGCTTCGACGTCAACAGCGGCAAGCTGCTGTGGGCCTTCGATCCGGGCGCGAAAGATCCGAACGCCATCCCGGCGGACGAGCACCACTTCGTGCCGAACTCGCCTAACTCCTGGGCGCCTGCCGCCTATGACGCCAAGCTGGATATCGTTTACCTGCCGATGGGCGTTTCCACTCCGGACATCTGGGGCGGCGATCGCACCCCGGAAATGGAACGCTACGCCAGCGGCCTGTTGGCGCTGAACGCCTCCACCGGCAAACTGGCCTGGTTCTATCAGACCGTCCACCACGACCTGTGGGATATGGACGTGCCGGCGCAGCCGACCCTGGCGGACATTACCGACAAGAGCGGTAAAAAAGTGCCGGTCATCTACGTGCCGACCAAAACCGGCAACATCTTCGTGCTGAACCGCACCAACGGCGAACTGGTGGTGCCGGCGCCGGAGAAACCGGTACCGCAGGGCCCGGCCAAAGGCGATCGCCTGTCACCGACCCAGCCGTTCTCCGAGCTGACCTTCCGTCCTGAGAAGAAACTGACCGGCGCCGACATGTGGGGCGCGACCATCTATGATCAGCTGGTCTGCCGCGTGATGTTCCACAGCCTGCGCTACGAAGGCACCTTCACCCCGCCATCCGAGCAGGGCACGCTGGTGTTCCCGGGCAACCTGGGCATGTTCGAGTGGGGCGGCCTGGCCGTCGATACCGATCGCGAAATCGCCATCGCCAACCCGATCGCGCTGCCGTTCGTCTCCAAACTGATCCCGCGCGGCCCAGGCAACCCGATTGAGCCGCCGGAAGGCGACAAAGGCGGCAGCGGCACCGAATCCGGCGTACAGCCGCAGTATGGCGTGCCGTTCGGCGTCACCCTGAACCCGTTCCTGTCACCGTTTGGTCTGCCATGCAAACAGCCGGCCTGGGGTTACATTTCCGCCGTGGATCTGAAAACCAACGACATCGTGTGGAAAAAACGCATCGGCACCGTGCGCGACAGCTCACCGTTGCCGCTGCCGTTCAAAATGGGCATGCCAATGCTGGGCGGCCCGGTGACCACCGCCGGTAACGTGTTCTTCATCGGCGCCACCGCAGACAACTACCTGCGCGCCTTCAGCGTGACCAACGGTGAAAAACTGTGGGAAGCGCGCTTGCCGGCCGGCGGCCAGGCGACGCCGATGACCTATGAGGTCAATGGCAAGCAGTACGTGCTGATCTACGCCGGCGGCCACGGTTCCTTCGGCACCAAGCTGGGCGACTACGTGGTCGCTTACGCTCTGCCCGATCAGAAGTAACTACCGCCGTTAGTACCCCGCGAAGCACGCCGCAAGGCGTGCTTTTTCTTTTTACGCCACCGCCCGATGCCACCTTGCAATACCCTTAATTTTTTCACCCCCACCATTGATAATGGTTATCATTCGCAATATTATGAATGCATGGCCCCGGCAGCGGCCTGTAATCCTTGCAATACAGCGATCGGCCGCCTGCCGGCGGCCTTATTCGGAGGCGCATGGTCGACCATACTCGGAAGCATCGAAAGAAAATTCTGCAAGCGGCGGTGAGGACGCGGCGCGCCGGTCTGCCGTTCGCGGCGGACTCCCCAGCCACCCCGCCCTTTATTACGTTGCCCCATCCGCCGAAGGCCGTGCTGGTGCACCTGGTCGGCCATGATGGCGCACAGGAGGGGCGAGAATGAACCTGCAACCCTTTACCGCCATGCTGATGTTCGCCTACGTGCTGCTGATGGTGCCGCTGCTCTACGTCATCGACAGCCGCCTGAGCGCCAGTAAACTGGTGCGCAAAGCCACGCAAAACCTCATCATCATCGCCTTGACGCTGTTGTTCTTCAGCGCGATGACGCTTTTATACTGAGTCCACCTCGCCGGTGCCCCGCGGCCGGTTACCCGGCCTCCCGGCGTTTGGCCCGCGGATATTTCCACAGCCAGCGTCCGCTGACCATGCGCCAGTAGAACAAGGCGCCGCGCACCGCCCAATCGAGGAACATCCCCAACCAGACCCCCACCACGCCCATGCCCAGTTCGATACCCAGCGCGTAGCCCGCCACCACGCGGCAGCCCCACATGCCGAGCATCGTCACCCACATGGCAAAGCGGGCGTCGCGCGCGCCTTTCAGCCCGGCGGGCAACACCCAGGAAGCGGCCCAGATCGGCATAAAGGCGGCGTTGAGCCAAATCAGGGTTTTCACCACCGTTTTCACGTCATCCTGCGAGGTATAAAACGCGGCGAATACCCCGGCCAACGGCGCCGTGCCCCAGGCGATAGCGGTCAACCCAAGGGTAGACAGCCAGAAAATATGGCGCAGCTGCCGCTCCGCCTGGCCGATCTCGCCTTTGCCGAGCCGCCGGCCGACGATAATGGTCGAAGCCGATCCCAACGCGTTGCCCGGCAGGTTGATCAACGAAGCGATGGAGAAAGCGATAAAGTTGCCGGCGATCACGTTGGTGCCCATGCCGGCGACAAACATCTGCGTCAACAGCTTGCCGCCGTTAAACAGTACCGACTCGACGCTGGCGGGAATGCCGATCCCCAACACTTCCCACAGGATGCTCATCTTGAGCGGCGTGAAATAGCTTTTCAACGTGATGTGCAGCGCCGGATTAAAGCCGATCGCCAGCACGTAGAGGATGGCGATGGCGCCGATATAGCGGGAAATCGTCAGCCCCAGCCCGGCGCCGACGAACCCCAGGCCATGCCAGCCCAGCATGCCGTAAATCAGGATGCTGCTGATGATGATATTGAGGATATTCATGCCGCCATTGATAAGCAGCGGGATCTTGGTGTTGCCCGCGCCGCGCAGGGCGCCGCTGCCGATCAACGCAATCGCCGCCGCCGGGTAGCTCCACACCGTGGTTTGCAGGTAAGAGAGCGCCAGCGCTTTCACTTCCGGCGAGGCCGCACCGGCGATCACATCAATGATAGGCTCACCCGCCAGATGAATGCCCGCCGCCAACAGCAACGCCACACCGATCATCAGGACCAGCGACTGACGCGCCGCCGCCCGCGCGCGCCGGCGATCCCGCTTGCCGAGGCTGAAGGCCACCACCACGGTGGTGCCGAGATCCACCGCGGCGAAAAAGGCGATGATCACCATGTTGAAGCTGTCCGCCAGCCCCACCCCGGCCATCGCCTCTTTGCCGAGCCAACTCACCAGAAAGGTGCTCAGCACCCCCATCAACAGAACGCAGGCGTTCTCCAGAAAGATCGGCACCGCCAGCGGCGTGATTTCGCGCCAGAACAGCACGCGGTAGCTTTTCCGTTTGGCGTACCAAGGCGTATTTTCCACGCGCTGACGCAGTGCGGCATACAGGTTCAAGGTGGGCTCGATGGATAAAAGTGAAACATCATTTCAAATGATGAGCGATAAATCGTTATCCTGCAAAGAATTTTTGGGCGCCCGTGGCGAGCGCCCGACAGGCACACCGTAGCGCTACTCCATGTAGTCTTCCTGATCGGCCTGCGCCGCCGCAATAAAGCGCGCGGTGCTGCGGCTGAGCGTGGCGCATTTGTCCGTCAGCAGCTGATCACCCTGTTGCAGAGTCAGGTAACGCGCCTGGGTGAGCGCCGGCAACTGCCGATACCCTGCCGCATGCGTATCCCAGCCGCGGTGCTGCGCTGCACGCATCGCAGTGCGTTGCAATTTCACGTCGTCCGGCACGTCGCTGCGCCCGCAGTCCACGCGCAGGAAATGCCCGCCGGCCAGCATCAGAGCGATGTGATCCAATTGCGCCTGCAGCGGCGGCGCCGGTTGATGCGCCGTCTGCTGACAACCCGCAAGCAGCAGCAACGCCGCCGCGCCGCAAAGAGACGTGCGAAACAGAGTAGACATGGTCGCTCCCGGAAACCTGTGGGTGATGCAATGATCTTAGGTGAGCGGATGCCGGGCGGCAAGGCGGGCAGCACGCTTAGCGCCGGCCGCTGCTGACCTTGGTGGCGCGGGCGGGGTTGCCGGCGACAAATTCCAGCGTGGGGGAATAGTAAAACGGCAGCCAGGCGTTATAGCCGCTCTCCCACTCCCATTTGACCGGGCAGGGCCACAGCATGTCTTCATGCAGGATGTAATAGATCCACCGCCCGGGCGGACGGCGCGGTTTGCGCATTTTCATAGCGAGTACGACGGCCTGATGACGTGCGATAAGGTGAACTGTTGCATTTTACCGCGATTTGGGTTGCGGGGACAGCCTGCGTTGCCGTGCGAAGCGTCCGCTAAACCTCACCCGGTGATTCAGCGTAAAGCCCGCCGTTTTACTGATCCAGGACATCTTTTGTATTTATCTTGCAGATATATTGATTAAAAATCATTCCTATTCAGGAGGAAGGGCCATGGTTAAGTCATTGAATGCGGCATTCACGCGCCTTTTTGATCGCCCGGACGCCGGCAAGTTGGCGCTCAGGCTGACCTTCGGCGGG
The DNA here is from genome assembly GCF_048684565.1 of Serratia sp. BNK-33-b. Taxonomy (NCBI): domain Bacteria; kingdom Pseudomonadati; phylum Pseudomonadota; class Gammaproteobacteria; order Enterobacterales; family Yersiniaceae; genus Serratia; species Serratia sp. BNK-33-b. Next base: position 1,686,654 of record NZ_JBLQTZ010000001.1, on the reverse strand, counting down.
CTGATGCTGTTTCACGGCGTGGCGAAGATTCAGCACGGCGTCGGTTGGATCGCCGGTGCGTTGCAGGATCACGGGCTGCCCGCCTTCATCGCCTATGGCGTGTATGTGGGGGAGATCCTGGCGCCGATACTGATCATTTTGGGGCTGTTCACCCGCCCCGCCGCGCTGGTTTACGCCTTTACGCTGGTGGTGGCGTTTTTGATGGTGGGCACCGGCAAGGTGTTCAGCGTCACCGACGTCGGCGCCTGGGGCATTGAAAACGAGCTGGTGTTCTTTATGGGCGGGCTCGCCATCCTGCTGCTGGGCAGCGGCAAATACGCGATCGCGCGCAATGAAGCCTATCGGTAAGCCGTGCAATCCATAAGGAGGTTCCTGATGGCGAACCTCCTTTTTGCACGCTTAAGGTTGGGTGAGCAGCGTGTTCGCCATGAAAGACAATAAGGCGGTCGATTCGGGGAAGGCCGCGCGATTCTCGGTGACCGCGCGATCAAACCGCCAGTTCATGATGTAAACCACGGGCGCAGTCGGATATTGATTAATAAAATCCCAATACAGTTGAATTTGCGCATGCAGTTGCTGGTCGTTCATTCCTAACGATGCCGTAGAAGGCGGTACCAACACCCACTTTTGTCCGGCTGCGCTTATCGGCGCCAGGCGATTGTAGGTACTCCACATATCCGCCACCGACCAGTTGTAGTTATCCACCCCAACCCAATCTGGCGTGCTTTTTACATTGGCCGGACACGCGGTCGCGGGCGCGCCCTGCTGTATTTCACGGATCCATTCGGCGTTGTTGGCATGTCGGTAGGACAAGATGGTGTAGAGGGGGATCGCGACCCCGTACTCCTGCATGGCCTGTCGCAGGGTGCAAACATAGCTGGAGTATTGGTAAGCGTCATATTTTCCCCCGGTCTGTAAGGCAGGAACGTCGAACGGCTCATCGATAAAATAAATGGCGCCGGGCTTATATTTGGCTTCGGCGATCTTCTTGACCACCGTCCAGATGGCGTTCCAGGAACCTGCGGCCTGGCAGTTGCTGTTCGAGACCGCCCCAGGGCAGATATCGATAAACGGCGAGCCCGATACCGCCCCCGAACCAGCCTGAATGTTCACGGCGCAAGTCCCCCCGGCGCAAACGGGCAGATTGAGACTTGCCAACGTGTGCACCACATTCAGATTGGTCATACTGAAGCCGGTGCCGGTAATCGCCTTAAGCGCCTCTGTGGCGCTGAAAGACGGCGTGGCGGTTTCATAAAAGTCCAGCCAGTCATAGCCGTAATACTTGATATTGGCGTTGGGGCCCGCCGCCAGCGCATTGGCGCCGATCAGGCACCAGCACAACAGTGCGAAACGTTTCAACATACTCTTCTCCTTCAAACCCTCGTCGATGTTAGCCAAAGGTGGGCGGCAAACGGCGCCGCCAACCGGAAACACCATCGTGGCACCGGCTATCGGCGGTGGCCCGTCGTTTGCGTTGTGCTACGGCAGAACGAACACAGGTCAGATTTTAGGAATATGTCACGTCGGTTTTCTTGCTGAGCGGCAAGGAGATGCGGGTAAAAAAGAACCGTAGAGGAGCCCGGCGGGAATCGCGCTTCATAAGCTGAACCGCCGACTATCGGTCATCAACTCTCGGCCAGGCGGTATACCGGAACCTTGCGCGTGGTGCCGGTCAGGGTGTCGAAGATCTCCGTTTCCGCCGTCACGATCGCCATGCCGGTTTTTCTTAGTCTGCGCACCTCGGCGGCAATGCGCTGTATGCCGAACCAGAACAGTCCGTCCAACGCCGTGACCCGCAGCCCCTGCTCCAGCGCCAGCTTAAGTCGCTCACGCGGCGCCTTGAGCGCTTTGGCGATTTCCCGGTAAGGCAGCGCGTCTACGCCCGACGCCGAAGTGCGGTGAATACGGGTCGACAGGCCGTATTGGAAGGCCTCAGGCACGTCGCTTAAATCGCTTTTCAGGCTGTAAACGCAGCCAAAGCGCTTGCCGTTGAACACCACATTTTTTTGACTGATCGACAACTCATCGCGCAGGCCGGCAATCAGCTGCGGCGCCCGCACCAGCAATAAACGAAACGGCAATTCGAAACTGGTCACATAGTCCACGTTGAGCAGCGCAATGCGCAGACGCTGTTCCGCCCCGGCCTGCGTCTGGCGACACTCGTTCAACACCTCGCTCCACTGGCGCGCGAGCCGCGGGGCTTCATCCAGCGGCGCGAAGTGGTATTTCTCGATGTGGTAGTCGATCCTTTCATTCATGTCCGTTGGCCCCTGCCTCAGTCATCATGCCCTCAGCAAATTACCTTACCCGCAGGCAACAGTACAACACCGCGATGAGGTCACTCGGGAAATACGGCGCTGGCTTTCGCCGGAACGGACTACGCGGGCTCGATGAACTGCATCATGCGTTGCAGTGCGTCATCCAGGGCACTGAGCCCGGCATCATCCAGACAGGCCATCAGCTGTGCGTCATAATCCGCCACCCATTGCCTCGCCTGGTCAAAAATGGAACGAGACGCCGGCATGACGCGCAGATATACCGCGCGCTTATCTTCCGGATCGGGGAAGCGCGCGACCCATCCCCGATTAACCAGTTGGGTGATCGTGCGGCCTAGCGCGGTGCGATCGGTCTGCGAATGCGCTATCACCTCGCTCATGGCCACGTCGCCCGGAAAACTGTAGAGAATGCGCAACGCGCGCCACTCATGGAGGCTGAGTCCTTGCAAAGCGAGTAACGCAGACAGCCGTTTTTCGCGGTGACGCACCACCTCCGTCATCCTGTAAAGCGCACCATTGGGCAATCCCATTCCCCGTCTGCCGCTCTGCGCGCCTTTTTTTTCAGAATCCATACTGTTTCCAATTAGCCTCGACTTTTGCCCTGACCGGTTCCGGATAAGAGTGCCTGAAAGAGGCGGTCCCCGCACGTGTTACGCCGCTGAACTGCTCAGGGAACAGGCAGTTGATGATGGCTTTGCCGCCGCTACCGCGCGCCTTGTCTTCTTCCGTCAGGTACGGCACCATCGGGAACTCACGTACGTCCGGGAAAATAAAATGATCGCGCGCGGGATGTGAGCGCGTGGCCAACGCCCAAACCACCTGATCGATATCGACAATATCAATGTCATTGCCGACCAGGATCAGTTTGGGGATCAGGTAGCCCGCATGCGAGCCGAAGACCACCTCCGCCACCTTGCCGGCAAAATCCGCCGCGGTGGTATTCATTCCGGCCAGTTTTTCGATATCGACGGAGACCACCGCCCAGCAGGTCGCCGCCTCATAGGAACACCAGACAAAGTCAACGGGCAAGGCCGCGCTCTGCAGGGTTTCCAGCAGCTGAGCTGATATCATGGTGCCCCAGATCGTATGATTTTCTTCCGGCGGCGTGCCGGCGACGCAAATCGGCAAAATGGGGTCATCGCGAAACGTTACCGCACGCACATGGAACACCGGCTGTTCATGGCCTTGCTGGTGTTGATAGCCGTGATACTCCCCCATCGGCCCTTCCAGCGCCGTCTCCGTCAGGCTGATTTCACCTTCCAGCACAATTTCCGCATTGGCCGGCACCCAGAGATCGTTGGTTTCCGCTTGGGTGAGCGTGACGCTTTTACCGAGCAGCGCGCCGACATAGTCAGGCTCACTGACGCCGGCCGGCAACGGCATCCCCGCGACCGCCACCGCGGCAGGCGGCGCCCCGAGCACCATCGCCCACGGCGTAGGTTTCCCTTCTCGGCGCCACATTTCACGGATCATGCCGATGTGCTGGGTGGGGATTGCCGGGCCGGTGAGACGATTGCGATCGAGCATCATGAGTCTGCCGACGCCCCAGCTATGCCACTTTCCGTCCGGGGATTGCACGACATGGAACCCGTAGGTGCCGAAATAGCGCCCGCCATCCCGTTCATGCAACAGCGGCACCGGGAAACGTTTCAGATCAACCTCGTCACCACGCCAAATATTCTCTTTCACCGGGCCGGTCGAGCAATAATCCGGCGCAAACGGCTCCGCCTTCACCGCCCGGCGAATCGCCGCCACAATATCCCGCGGGGAGCTTTCTGGCGGCAGCCCAAAATGGAGGGCGAGGCGAGAATAGGCATGTTCCGCAGAAGCGAGCATGCCGGCCGGCGCGCCGAGGATGCGGGCTCCCGGCATCGCGCCCGCCACATGATGAAATAGCGGAGCCGAAAGCCGTTGCTCATAGACCCGGCGGCAGACAGCCGCTATCTCCAGGTCGGCGGAAACTGCCTGATGCACGTCGACCAAATCGTTTCGGCGACGCAATTCCTCAATGAAGTGACGAAAATCCAGTGCGCAATCGAGCAAACTCATGGCAAGTCCTCCGGTTTCCAGGCGTTCAGTCCCTGCTCTTCCCATCGTTTCAGGGAATAGACTGACATTTATGTGCATGTGCATGTGCACACATATTAGTGCACGGAAAATCGCGTGTAAATACACGCTATCCTGGAGACGTTGGGCATGTTGTCAGTCTGGCAAACTCTTCAAGGAATAGCGGACTCGGGCCATGCACGCCCCTGCCGGCAGACATTATCGCCGTGACGGTTTCACACCTTCAGCATGATCGGCATAGCACTGGGCTTGCCGCAAGCGCCGCGCCGGGTTCAAGCACAACATGGCTCACAAAATGAAGAACATAATCGCAAAATGCTATTCGTTGATATTGCACGGGTTATAATGCGGAAAAGGATCTCTGCCAACGCAAACCGGTTTCAGATCGAACGGTTTACAAGCATTAGCGAAAGAAAAGGATTTTGATTCGATGGGGAACAACGAGGGGTAAAGTGGCGGAGAGAGGGGGATTTGAACCCCCGGTAGAGTTGCCCCTACTCCAGTTTTCGAGACTGGTCCGTTCAGCCGCTCCGGCATCTCTCCTGACAACGCTTGCTATCATGCCCGCTTTTGCGGCATTTTTACAGCATTAGCATACCGCTGAACGTTCAAGTGACGACTTTACGAGCAACCTGATGATTAAATGGCCGTGGAAAGCGACTCAACCCTCTCAACCCCAGGCAGACATCGAGGCCCAGTGGCAGGACGCGCTGGCGATCCCGCTGCTCTCGCCGCTGAATGAGCAGGAGCGGCAGCGGCTGGTGGCCGTCGCCGGGCAGATCTTGCAGCAAAAGCGCATCGTGCCGCTGCAGGGGCTGCAACTCACCTCGCAAATGCAGGCGCGCATCGCCCTGCTGTTCGCCTTGCCGGTGCTGGAACTCGGCGCGGAATGCCTCGACGGCTTCAACGAAATTCTGCTCTACCCCACCCCGTTCGTGGTGGAAGACGAATGGCAGGACGAGATCGGTCTGGTGCACTCGGGGCCGGTGGTGCAGTCGGGCCAAAGCTGGGAACAGGGGCCGATCGTGCTCAACTGGCAAGACGTGCAGGACTCTTTTGACCTCTCCGGTTTCAATCTGGTGATCCACGAAGCGGTGCACAAACTGGATATGCGCAACGGCGGCGTCGCCACCGGCGTGCCGCCGATCCCGCTGCGCGAGGTGGCCGCCTGGGAACATGATCTGCACGCCGCGATGGAAAGCCTGCAGGACGAGATCGACATGGTCGGCGAAGAGGCCGCCAGCATGGATGCCTACGCCGCCACCGATGCGGCCGAGTGCTTCGCCGTGCTGTCGGAGTATTTCTTCAGCGCTCCCGAACTGCTGGCCGAACGCTTCCCGGCGCTGTATCAGCACTTTTGCCGCTTCTACCGCCAGGATCCGCTGGCGCGCCTGCTGCGCGGCCAGGCGGAAAACGACGCGCAATGGGCGGATTGACGAGCTTATTGCTCAGATACCGAGCAGTCGCACCGCCCGGGGCAATTTAGCGTTGACACACCCGGGGCCGCTGGATATCATGCGCCCCGTTCACACGATTCCTCTGTAGTTCAGTCGGTAGAACGGCGGACTGTTAATCCGTATGTCACTGGTTCGAGTCCAGTCAGAGGAGCCATATTTAGAGAAGCACGCTTAAGGAAACTTAAGCGGGCTTTTTGCTTTTTTGAGTTTATCAATTACATCAAAACATCGGTTCAGGATGGCTTATCACTTCATTCACAATAGCAGGAGGTATACGTTGTTCAAGGCTTCTATATCAATGGTTCTGAGCTGCTCACAGCGAATAGCGCCCATTTTGTTCTTGCATCATCGATGCGAAACGGTAAAACCCGGTTTCTACCACTGATGATGGGAACAACAAAAGGTGGCAGTATGAACTGATTTAATGGTGTCGCAATTAGCTAGTAGCAGCAAGTGAGGAGTTCTGGAACCAGAGCACTGAAAGTAAAAATCCCACAGATAAGTCCCCCATATAAGAAAGACTTAATGTCTGTTACCTACATATCGCGATTGAAAAATGTTATGTATGTCAATGAGTTGTATAACCCGTCCAGAAGTTAATAAAATAGCCCCTCAATAAAGAAAAAATGCCGTATTATCTCTGATAGAAGCAAGGAAACTAGGCACAGCTTTCTTTTCTGCTGGAATATTTTGGCAATTCAACATGATGCACTATGTAACTATGAATTCAACCTTCTATCTTGAACGTAATTTTACACGCAATGACAGGACGTACACAGAGACAGAGTTGCTGGCTGAATCAACGCACATTGTTGTGTTAGCAGAACCCGGCGGCGGGAAAACAGAGCTGATGAAAAGTATCGCTCAGAAACTGAACACCTCTGTCTTAAATGCCAGCGTATTTGCTTACGTGGGAACAGATAAAGAAAATAGCTCACTGATAATCGACGCTGTTGATGAAGTCGCCAGAATCGATCAATCAGGTATCCATAAACTCCTTGCGCTCGCCAGGGCATCAAAGCCAAATCGCGTAATCATGTCGAGCAGGTCAAGCGAATGGGGACTTGCTTTCACCAGTATTTTTGAAAAATTTCTTGGTGTCTCCCCTATGATTGTGAGACTGAGAGAATTCGATCTAGACGAACAACACTCCATCTTTAAGCACCATGCACCAGCAGAAGATTTCTTTGCATTCCAGACCGAAGTCACTCGGTTTAGTTTAGACATGTTGTTACCAAACCCTCAGTTTCTGAAAATGTTCACCGATGCCTATTTAGAAAGTGACCGACGATTTGCTGACAAACGTTCAATCTTTGCTTTAGCGGTCGAACGACTGGCCAAAGAAGTCAATCCAGGAATTCCGAAAGCCTCCGTATCTCTTCCCGTTGCACAAAAGATTGCATTTTCTGCCGAGGTTTATGCCAAACTTCTGTTGTCGGGCGCAGAAGGCATAAGCACCATCGACACGACTGCAAATCGGATGTATCCCATGCTGCCAGCGTTGTTTAACGGCAGTACTGCCTGTTACGACATATTGTCAACACAGCTTTTCAAACCCGGCGATAATGAAGATCAACACCGCCCGGTCCACAAGATCGTCGCTGAATACTGTGCAGCGGATTATCTCATTAAACGAATAGCCGATCCTGCGGATGACCTCACTTTATCAAAGTGCTTGTCTATTATTGCACCGAACGATACTGCCAGAGATGAGTTGAGAGGTCTGCTAGGATGGATGGCGGCACTAGGCAACAGGTCGGTACAGGGAGCTATTATTGAGCTTGACGCCTATGCGGTACTCGCAAACGGCGATCCATCGCAGCTTGAACGCTCATCGAAACGACAGCTTCTTCATCGGCTTAAAGAGATTGAAGCCGCAGACCCTTACTTTCGTCGGAGCGATTTCTGGCGACGGTTCAGCGCGGCCGGTTTTTTCACACGAGACGTTGTTGAAGAAATAAAACCTCTTTTAGCTATGGGCGATGAGGGGCATTTACGTGACTTAATTTTAGAACTTCTAGCAGACTCTCCGGTTAATAACCAGTTGATGCCTGAATTGAGCTTGATTATTTTAAACCCCAGCGAGTCTGAACATATTCGTACATTAGCAAGCAGATGCTTGCTCAATGTAAAAGAATACGATTTCATTAGTGCTTTAGCCGTTTTAATTTTTGAAGCCAGTAATATTTCACTCAATATTTCAGCAAAATTCATCCAAGTCGTAGGGCCAGAAAAATTTAACCGAAAATATCTCTCTGGATTCTTACGAGTCTGTGCAAACCTCTATCCAAGCCACAAAGAAAAATTTGAAAGAGTGGTAGGAACTCGTTATTTCATTAAGAGGCTCATTTCCTGTTTTTCACAGAATACTCTCGAATCTCTTCTGGATGAATTAACCCATAACCTTTACTGCCATTGTGGGAAAAAATCCTATGAATGTGATTGTCGCAATGGGATAAGTAAGATCGTCGGTTCAATGGTAGATCGCTATTTTGAATTAGCCCAAGCTCCGTTTGATCCTGTGAGGATCTGGCAATGGATAGGTAATCTCAATTTTCATCATCAATGCCAGCCCGATCAAAGCAAATCGGTACAGATACTTCGAGAAAATGACACGCTTCGTCAGGGGATCATTGCTCATGTATTCGGGTCATTAACGGATCGTAAAGCAATATTCAACATAAAAGTAGAAAAATTCAACGGACACTTGCACTCACATTCAGGCCTTCATTTATGGCGGAATGACTATAAATTTATCCTCGATCTGGCGTTTAGAACAGATAACGTTGATCTTTGGGCAAGTTTCCTTGTCAACCATCAACATTACAAAAACAAGGAAGAACAAGGTTCTGATGACTTGCGGACACGAATGCGTCAGCACGCCCTTTCCAAACCCGCGTTTATGCGCGAATGGGCCAGATACAATAATGCAATGAAATTATCCAAGCAGGAACACCAGTTCTGGAGGTTCAGACATAGCCGAAGCAGGAAACGTCATGATAGAAAGCGACGGGAGATCTACACTAGAAATATAAATTTCGTTAATGAAAACAGAGAGATTGTAGAGCAAGGTCGTCACTGGGGGTGTCTTGTTCGTTTTGCAGACCTTGTGCTCATGCATCCGGAAAGAATTGAATTAGAGTTTGGGGACGAAAAACTGGTTCGGACTGCGTTGCGAAATTGTCTGGATTTTATTACTCCCGTGATTCCCACCCTACCTGAACTGGCGGCCCTGCAATGCGAATCTAAACACAGGCATTCTGAGACGGTTTTATATGCAGCCTGTCTAGAGATTCTACGTGCAGAAGGCAACCTTGAATGCGTCAATATCGAGTTGCTTACAGCCTTAAGAACTAACATTCACATGGGATACAACTCAGTTTCGACGGAAGAACGTGACGCCCTACAGACTGAAATCGATCGCCTCATTTTCCCTGATAGTGAAAGTGCGGAAAAATATCTCCGACAGTATGTTGAACCCCAACTGGCTCAGCCATGCTCTCACCCTGAAATTTGGATGTTAAGTGGAGAAGAGGTCTTTCATCATTCACGCGCTAAACTTTCCATTGAATGGCTTCGTCGTTTTACTGATTTATCACTTAACTCAGTAGATACACTTTTTGAAATTGCTGCTCAATACGGCGATCGTGAGAATTTAAAAGAGATTATTGCAGAGCGTTGTTCAGCGATAATATCAGGCTGGCCCAATCCGACAGAAGATGAGGCTTTTGAACTCAAGCGAATTTTCTGGCTGGTACGGGAGTTCTACTTTCTCGAGAACATTACAGCTACTTATTGGGCATGGTTAAAATCTAATAAAGATAATTTACTGCATTTTTATGAACGTTCTGGGCGCATGAATCGGAGTGAGCACCGTGCCTGGCCGGAACTTACCTCAATTAAGGTTGAAGCCATTTTAGACGCTTTCTTTGACCAATGGCCGCGTGTTGAACTGCCAAGTCATTGGAGCAGCGATAGCCCTGAAGAGGAAAAAGCCTACCGCTTTTTGACTGATTTAATTTGGTCAATTGAATCAGATATTCCTGACAATGCAATACCTGTACTGGGTCGCCTTCTTACTGATCCACGTTTTACGAGCCTATATAAAGAGCTGCAAAGTATATATGCTGGTCAGCTCAGGAAAAAAACGCTCAGGGATTTTGAACCACCGACGCCAGATGAAATAGTCCAACATCTGGATTGTGATTCAGTGGTTACTGTTGAAGGCCTGCGTCAGTTAGTTCTTCAGGAGCTTCATGATTTCCAGAAAGCGATTGATGGCGGGGAGTTTAACTCGGCAGATCGCTTTTATGAAAAAAATGAACGCCTTGATGAGGTGAAGTCTACGGAGATCATTGCTGAACGTCTCAATTTAAAACTCGAACCTCAGGGCATATCAATAACACCTGAACATCAGTTGAAAGGAAAAAACAGGAGTGATTTCACGGCATCTAAATTGATTGGCGGAAGAAGACGGCTGCTCGTTACGGAAGTCAAAGGCCAGTGGCACAGAGAGTTATACTCTGCCGCTTCAGCCCAACTCTATGAGCGTTATTCCATCCATCCAGATGCCGAGCAGCAAGGTATCTTTCTCGTCATATGGTTTGGAGAGAGTGAGACTGTTGCAGGCCGCAAGCTCCACGGTATCAAAACCGCTCAGGAACTCAAAATCAGCATTGAAGCAGTCTTGCCAATTGATCTCCGCGGTTTAATTGATGTTTTCATTTTAGATGTCTCTCGGTGCAGTAAAAATTAGCATGAGTTACATCGAACATAAATATCCGATATCACCGCAGGTGTAAGATCTGGCGTTTACCACTGGCACAGAGAGGTTGTTAAAAATTAGTGGTCATCCTGATGGCCTCTCTAGAAAAACAAATTCTTGCCTAGATTAATTATCGACCAGTTAATAGTAAAAGCGATCCCTGTCAGAGGAGCCATATTTAGAGAAGCCCCACTCGTTGTCATACCAGGCGAGCACTTTCACCAGGTTGCCGCCGATCACCAGCGTGGACAGGCCGTCGATGATCGACGAACGCGCATCGCCCCGATAGTCGCTCGACACCAGCGGTTCATCGCTGTACCCCAGGATCCCTTTCAGCGGGCCGGACGCCGCCGCCGCGCGGAAAGCGGCGTTGATCTCCTCCACCGTAGCCGGGCGTTTCAGCGTCACCGTCAGATCGACGATGGAAACCACCGGCACCGGCACCCGCAGCGAATAACCGGTCAGGCGGCCGTCCAGTTCGGGGATCACCTTGCCGAGCGCCTTGGCCGCGCCGCTGGAGTAAGGCACGATCGATTCCGCCGCCGCCCGCGCGCCGCGCAGATCTTTTTCCGGCTGATCGTGCAGCGCCTGGCTGTTGGTATAGGCATGCGTGGTATTCATCAACCCGTATTCGATGCCGAACGCCTGATGCAATACCTGCGCGGCGGGCGCCAGCCCGTTGGTGGTGCAGCTGCCGTTGCTGACCACCTTATGCAGAGCCGGATCGTAGAGGTGATCGTTAACCCCCATCACCAGCGTGATGTCGTCATTCTTGGCCGGCGCCGAGATAATCACCCGCTTGGCGCCGCCGTGCGTGATGTGCACTTCCGCCTTGGCCTTGTCGGTAAAGAAGCCCGTCGCTTCGATCACCACGTCAACGCCCGCGCTGCGCCAGGGGATCTCGGCGGGATCGCGCTGCGAAAACACCTGAATCGGCCGGCCGTCCAGCAGCAGCTGGTTGTCGCCGGCTTCCACCCTGGCCGCCAGCGTGCCGGAAAGCGTGTCGTATTTCAGCAGGTGCGCCAGCGTCTTGCTGTCCGTCAGATCGTTGATCGCCACCACTTCAAAATCGCTGCGCCCCAGCGCCGCGCGCAGCACGTTGCGCCCGATCCTGCCGAAGCCGTTAATGCCTACTCTCACCATGATGCACTCCTCGTTTTTGGGCTTTGCCTAAAATCTAGCGCCGACCAGAAACGGCGTAAATGACGTTTACCAATCAATTTACGCCAAATTGCGCGCATGAAAACGCTCGCGGTATTCGCTCGGGGTCAATTGCAGTTTGCGTTCAAACACCCGCCGCAGGTTAAGGCCGTTGCCGAAGCCGGTGGCTAAGGCAATCTGCTCGATGCCTTCCGCGCTCTGTTCGAGGCGCTGCCTGGCGGTATGCAACCGCCCCTCTTCGACGAATTTGGCGGGAGAAATGCCCGTCTCGCGGGTGAACACCCGGGTAAAGTTGCGCGGGCTCATCGCCACGCGCTCGGCCAACCGATCGACGCTGAGATCGTCGGCGAGGTTTTCCAGGATCCAGGATTGCAGGTCACGGATCGGCCCCGGCGATTTGGCCTGGTTGAGCGGATAGCGGCTGAACTGCGCCTGCCCGCCGGGGCGACGCAGAAACATCACCAGATCCTGCGCCACTTCGCGCGCCTGCACGAAGCCGTAATCATCCTCCACCAGCGCCAGCGTCAGATCGAAGCCGGAGCTGACGCCGCCGGAGGTCCAGATCGGCCCGTCCTGCACGTAGATTGGGCCGTTTTCGACCTGCACTCGCGGGAAGCGCGCCCGCAGCGTCTCCGCCAGCCGCCAGTGGGTGGTCGCCCGCCGCCCGTCCAGCAACCCGGCTTCGGCCAGCAGCAGAGCCCCGCCGCAAACCGAAGCGATACGGCGCGCCTGCGGCGCCGCGCGACGCAGCCAATCGGCGACCAGGGCGCCCTCTTCTTCGGTCGCCCCCTTGCCGGCGACGATCACGGTATCGCGCGGCTGGGCCGGATCGAGATCCGCCAGGCGATGATCGGCCAACAGGCTCAGCCCGGACAGGCCGTGCACCACCCGGTGAGATTGCGTGGTGGCGACCGCGATCTGATACAGCGGCGTCTCGGCAGGGCTCAGGCGATTAGCCTGCATCAGGATATCGGCGATGCCCGCCGCTTCGAACAGCATGCCCCCTTCAGGGACGATAATCAGGAATGAGTGCATGGCGATAATATAAATAACAATCAAAACAGGCCAGGCGACCACTGTATAAGAAAAGCCCCGTCGGTTCACCCTGCGGGCATAAAAAAGCCCGCCGATAATCACCGGCGGGCCAGGAAGGAACGGCCATCAAGCCTGCGGCAGGTGCGCCCCGCCGGCGCGCGCCAATTGCGCCAACAGCGCCGTTTGAAACGTCTCATCGTGCACCGCCGCGTGAGGTTCAAGCCGCTGCTGGTGGTGCCAATAGCCGCCGGACGCCAGGGCCTGCGGTTCATCGCTGGTCACCAACCACGCCTGCGTCACATGCCCCAGCGCCAGATCGTCGGGCGCGTCCGCGCCGCCCATTTTGGTCGGCACCCAACCGGGATCGACCGCGCTGCTGATCACGTCAGGCCACAGGCGCGCCACGGCGGCGGCCAGCGCGGTGACGAACAGCTTGCTGTCCGAATAAGAACCGGCAGTGCCGCCAAGCCAATCCACGCCGTTCAGTTCCGCCACGCCGTCAAAATGCATGCTGCTGCTCAGGTAGACGACACGCTTGGGGCGTTCGATCAGGGCCGTCAGCAGGTAGGGCGCCATGACGTTCACCGGCATCACCTGCGGCCCGGTAAACATGCCGGCATTGTGGATCACCGCGTCCGGGCGGCCGAGGCGATTGACCTGCTCGGCAAGCTGCCGGATCTGTTGCACATCGGACAGATCGCCGATCGCCGCCTGCGCGCCCCGATCCAGCAAATCGCGCACCGCGGCCAAACGGCCAGGCTCACGCGCATGCAGGATCACCTGATGCCCTTCGTCCAACAGCGTTTGCGCGGCGGCGCGGCCCAGCCCGTCGACCGAGCCGGTAATGAAAATGCGTGACATGCCACTCCTCCGTTTAGCGCCAGCCGAGCGCCGGCGCGACATGGGTTAAAATCGATTCGATGACGTGCGCGTTGTAATCCACGCCCAGTTGGTTAGGCACGGTCAGCAGCAAGGTATCCGCTTCGGCGATGGCCTCGTCCTGCGCCAGCTGCTCGATCAGCGCGTCAGGTTCTGCGGCGTAACTGCGGCCGAAGATCGCCCGGGTCTGCGCGTCGATATACCCCAGCTGATCGCCCTCCTTGCCGCCGCCGCCGAAGTAGTTGCGATCCCGCTGATCCACCAGCGCGAAGATGCTGCGGCTCACGGAAACCCGCGGCTCGCGCGCATGGCCCGCCTCTTGCCAGGCCGCGCGATAGGCGCGGATCTGCTTGGCCTGCTGGATGTGGAAGGGCTCGCCGGTCTCGTCGTTCTTGAGCGTCGAGCTTTGCAGATGCATGCCCAGCTTCGCCGCCCAGACAGCGGTGGCGTTCGAACCGGCGCCCCACCAGATGCGATCGCGCAGCCCGGCGGAAAACGGCTCCGGCCGCAGCAGCCCAGGCGGATTCGGGAACATCGGCTGCGGATTGGGTTCGGCGAACCCTTCACCGCGCAGCGCTTCCAGGAACACTTCGGTATGGCGGCGGGCCATGTCCGCGTCGGTCTCGCCGTCGGCCGGGGCATAGCCGAAATAACGCCAGCCGTCGATCACCTGCTCCGGCGAACCGCGGCTGATGCCGAGCTGCAGCCGCCCGCCGGCGATCAGATCCGCCGCGCCGGCGTCCTCCACCATGTACAGCGGGTTTTCATAACGCATGTCGATCACGCCGGTGCCGATCTCGATGCGTTGGGTTTTGGCGCCGATGGCGGCCAACAGCGGGAACGGCGATCCCAGCTGGCGCGCGAAGTGGTGCACGCGAAAATAGGCGCCGTCCGCCCCCAGATCTTCGGCGGCGACCGCCAGATCGATGGACTGCAGCAGCGCATCCGCTGCGGAACGGGTGCCGGACTGGGCGGAAGGCGACCAGTGGCCAAACGAGAGAAAACCAATTTTTTTCATCGGGCATCATCCTCAGAGGCAAAACATGGGCCTACAGTGACAAAAACCGCGCGCTCTGCGCCAGCAAAATCGCCCCCGATCGCACTAAACGAACCGATTGCCGCCGCGCCGCCCGGCGATTGTAATCAAAAAACAAATGTCGTATAACAAGCAGCTCCGAGGGGTGTCCTGTTACGGGCTGAGATGGCGCAAGCCGAACCCTTTGAACCTGATCTGGGTCATGCCAGCGAAGGGACGGTTAGGCAACAACGCGATCACCCGTTGCCTGTTCATACCCCAGCGTGCCCGGATCTCCACTGACTCAAGGAGGTCCCATGTCCATCACTACCCTGTTCGAAAGCGGTCTTTACGGCCGGCTGCGCCACCATGCCGGCAGCCACTGGCAAGATTACGTCGATCATCCGTTTCTGCAGCAGCTGGCCGCCGGCACCTTGCCTGAACGCGCTTTTCGCCGCTACCTGACCCAGGACTATCTGTTTCTGCTGCACTTCGCCCGCGCCTACGCGCTGCTGGTCAGCAAGCTGCGCACTCTGCCGGAGATGCGCGCCGCCACCGCCTCGCTCAACGGCATCGTCGCCGAACTGCCGCTGCACGTGGCCTACTGCGCCGAATGGGGGCTGAACGAAGCGCAGATCGCCGCCCAGCCGGAAGCGGCGGAAACCATGAACTACACCCGTTACGTGCTGGATATCGGCCATGCCGGCGACGCCCTCGATCTGCTGGCCGGCCTGCTGCCCTGCGTGGCTGGCTATGCCGAAATCGGCCTGCGGCTGCTGCACGATCCCGCCACTCAGATGGAGGGCAATCCTTACGCCTCCTGGATCCGCAACTACGGCGACGAGGGCTATCTGGCCGGCGTGCGCGCCGCCATCGAACTGCTGGAAACCGTTGGTCAGCAGCGCGGCGCACAGGGCCGCTTCACCGAGCTGGCGCAGATTTTCACCACCGCCACCCAGCTGGAGTCGGCATTTTGGCAGATGGGGCTGAACGCCTCATGACCTCCCCGCGTCTCCCGCCCGGCATCCAGGTGCGGGATCTCAGCCTGCGTTTCGGTCAGCAAATCGTCTTCGACCGGCTGAGCTTCGACATCGCCGGCGGCAGCTTCGTCGCCCTGCTCGGCGCCAGCGGCGCCGGCAAAACCAGCCTGTTGAAGATCATCGCCGGCCTGGCGCAGGCCAGTTCGGGTACGGTGATCGGCAGCGACGGTTTGCCGATCGCCGGGCGCATCGCCTACATGGGGCAAAAAGACCTGCTCTACCCGTGGCTGACCGTCGAAGAGAACGTCGCCCTCGGCTCGCGGCTGCGCGGCGAGACGCCGGACCGGGCGTGGGTGGCGCATCTGCTGGAGCGCGTAGGCCTGGCCGCGCATGGCCACAGCCTGCCCGCCGCGCTGTCCGGCGGCATGCGCCAGCGCGCCGCCATCGCCCGCACGCTCTACGAACGCCAGCCGATCGTACTGATGGACGAACCCTTTTCCGCGCTGGACGCCATCACCCGCGCCGAGATCCAGAGCCTGGCCGCCGAGCTGCTGGCGCAAAATACCGTGCTGTTGATCACCCACGATCCGATGGAAGCCTGCCGCCTGAGCCACCGGTTGCTGGTGCTGTCTCCCTGGCCGCTGGGCCTCGACGATACTCACCGCATCAGCGGGCTACCGCCACGCGCGCCGGATGACGCCGGCCTGCTGAAAAGCCAGGCCGAGCTGCTGCAGCAACTGGTGAGGGCGGCGCAATGAATATCGCCAAAGAGCGTGGACTCACCCGCCTGCGGCGCGGGCTGACGGTGTTTGCCGGCCTGCTACTGCTGTGGTGGCTGGCGGCGCAAAGCGGCATTCCGGCCTTTCTGCTGCCCACGCCGGGCGCGGTGGCGCAGGCGCTGTGGGACGGGCGCGGCTATCTCGCCTGGCACACGCTGGTCACCGCTTCGGAGATCGTCAGCGGGCTGGTGCTCGGCGTGTTGCTCGGCGCGGCGCTGGCGCTGTGCATGATTTTCTCGCCGCGCCTGCAACGCTGGCTGATGCCGCTGGTGCTCACCAGTCAGGCGATACCGGTGTTCGCCCTGGCCCCGCTGCTGGTGCTGTGGTTCGGCTTCGGCATGAGCGCCAAGGTGGCGATGGCGGTGCTGGTGATTTTCTTCCCGGTGGTGTCGGCCTTTTTCGACGGGCTGCGCCGGGTCAACAACGATTATCTCGATCTGGCGCGCACGATGCGCGCTTCGCGCTGGGCGCAGCTGCGGCACGTGCGGCTGATGGCGGCGTTGCCGGCCTTCGGCTCCGGCCTGCGCATGGCCGCCGCCGTCGCGCCGATCGGCGCCATCATCGGCGAATGGGTCGGCTCGGCCGAAGGGCTGGGCTACGTGATGCTGAACGCCAACGCGCGCATGCAGACCGACGTCTGCTTCGCCGCGCTGTTTATTTTGGTGCTGATGACCGTGCTGCTGTGGGCCGCGGTGGATGCGCTGCTGCGGCGCCTGATCGCCTGGGCGCCGGAAAACGACTGATGATTGCAACCATAACCAGGGATAAAGGAACGACCATGATCAAACAAACCGTTTGCGGGCTGCTGCTGGGCGCCGCCATCACCGGCCAGGCCGGCGCGGCCGAAAAGCTGACGCTGGTGCTCGACTGGTACATCAACCCGGATCACGCGCCGATTATGGTGGCCGAGCAGATCGGCGCCTTCAAGGCCGCAGGGCTGGACGTCAAGATCGTGCCGCCGTCCGATCCGGCGCTGCCGCCGCGGCTGGTGGCCGCCAAACAGGCCGACCTTGCCATCACCTATCAACCGCAGCTGCATTTCTTCGCCGATCAGGGTCTGCCGTTGATGCGCGTCGGCACGCTGATCAACACGCCGCTGAATACGGTGATCGCGCTGGATGAAAACATCACCTCGCCGGCGGATCTCAAGGGCAAAACGGTAGGTTACTCGGTCAGCGGCATCGAACAGGCGACGCTGGCCACCATGGTCGAACACGAGCGCCTCAAGCCGCAGGACATCAAGCTTATCAACGTCAACTTCCAGCTGACCAGCGCCCTGCTGGCGGGCCAGATCGATGCGGTGATCGGCGGCTACCGCAACATCGAAGCGCTGGAGCTGAAGCTGCAGGGCAAGACGCCGGTGGTGTTCAACGTCGAAGATTACGGCGTGCCGGCCTATGACGAGCTGATCATCGTCGCCAACCGCGATGCGGTGAACGAGCCGAAAATCCGCAAATTCCTCGCCGCGTTGAAGCAAGGCAGCGACTACCTGCATGCGCACCCGCAGGACACCTGGCTGGCGTTCGCCAAGGCGCACCCGGAGCTGAATACCGAGCTGAACAAACAGGCGTGGCAAGCCAGCCTGCCGCTGTTCGCGCGTGACCCGACCAGGCTGGATCGCGCCCGCTACCAGGCTTACGAACAGTTCCTGTTCGACAACAAGCTGATCAAGAAAATCACCCCGGTGGAACAGTACGCGGTGGAGCTCGACTGATCATGCCGAGGCGGCCGGCGGCGCCACCGTCACCTCGCCCTGGCCACTGCGCTGCAAGGCCGCCTTCACCAACCCGTTGGCCTTGCAGCGTTCGATAAACGCGTTCACGTAGGCGGCGCCCTGCGTTTTTTGCCGCGGCACCGCCATCGCCTGGCGGATAGCGGTGAAATGCCCGTCCAGCACCCGGTAGCCGGGATGGGCGGCCGCGGCGGCCAACAGCGGTTGACGCACGCCGGCCGCCGCCTCCAGCCCCCGTTCGAAAAACAGCGCGATCGCCTCGGCGGAGGTTGCCGCCCGCACCAGCTGCGCCTGCTGCAGCGTGCGCGATAAAAACAGATCGTACGCCGCCCCCTGGCCGACCGCGATGCGCACCTCCGGCCGGTCGAGCTGCGCCGCCTCAAAGTAAGGCGCGTCGTTCGCCACCAGATAAGTCCCCTCAATGATCACGTAGGGTTCGCTGAAGGCGATCTGCGCCGCGCGCACCGGCTCGATGGCCATAAACGCCAGGTTCCAGGCGCCGCTGTCCAGATCGGCGAACACCTTGCCGGCCGCGTCATAGGTCACCAGCTCCAGCGCCACGCCCAGTTCGCGAGCCAGCGCGGCGGCCAGCTCCACCGAAGCGCCTTGCGGTTTGCCATCAGCCCCGGCCTGCGCCAGCACCGGATTGCCGTAGTTGATCGCCGCGCGCAACACGCCTTGCGGGGCCAGATCGTCGAGTACCGCTGCGGGGATTGTCTGCATACTTCCTCCTGAATGGCTGATAGGCGCACCGTCGTGGCGCTCATTAAGCGTAGAGCGAAACCTCCGACCAGCAAGCTTTCGCCGCCGCGGCCGCCGTCGGCGTGATTAACGTCACACTATTGTCATAAAAATGTACAATAGCCGCCGCTCGTCGGCCGTAGCGGGAGATCGCACGTTGTTCCGCCGCCGGCAATAGGCTATACCCTTCACTTTTCGCACCGCGGCACGCTCGGCGGCGCAAACCAGGGCAGCAACGGTTTTATTTCAATCAGACAAGGTTTGGCGGATGGTTTTAGCAGTCGTTTCTTTTGTTCTCTTTTTGGCGTCGATTTTGATTTATCGCACCCGGGCCGCCGCCAACCGCTGGTGGTTCGCCATTCTGCTGACGCTGCTCGGCAGCTATCTGGTGCTGAACGTCATCCTGATCGCCAGCAACTACTTCACCGGCGACGGCATCACCGATGCGGTGATCTACACCGTCACCAGCAGCCTCAAAGGCGCGGGCATCAGCAAATATGTGCTGCCGTTTATCGGCCTGCTGGCGGCGTTGGGGCTTATCTTCGCGGTGCTGGCCCGCAGCCTGCTGCGCCGCAAGGCCAAAGGCAGCAGCGTGGCCTACAGCGTCGTCGCCGTGCTGCTGGCGCTGTTTTCGGTCGGCACCACCCCGGCATTTCAGGACATCTCGCTGCTGGTCAAAAGCCAGATCGTCGGCGATACCGCCGATTTCACCACCTACTACAAAGCGCCGAAAAAAACCGTACAGGGCAAGCGGCCGAACCTGGTGTACATCTATGCCGAGAGCCTGGAACGCACCTACTTCGATACCGAGCTGTTTCCCGGCCTGGCCGACGAGCTGAACGCCCTGCGCGCGGACAGCATCGATTTCAGCAATACCCAGCAATTGCCAGGCACCGGCTACACCATCGCCGGCATGGTCGCCTCACAGTGCGGCATTCCGCTGTTCGCGCCCTTCGACGGCAACGCCTCCAGCGCGGTCTCCACCTTCTACCCGGAGAACGTCTGCCTGGGCGACGTGCTGAAGGCCGCCGGCTACAGCAACTATTTCTATCAGGGCGCCGAGCTGGCGTTCGCCGGTAAAGACACCTTCCTGAAATCCCACGGCTTCGACCACGTTTACGGCTTCAAAGAGCTGCGCGATCAGGTCGCCGATCTGAGCTACAAAAACGACTGGGGCTGGTACGACGACAGCGTGCTGGACGTGGTGTACGGCAAGTTCGTCGAGCTGTCCAAACAGCGCCAGCCGTTCTCGCTGTTCACCCTGACCGTCGATACCCATCACCCGGACGGTTTTATCTCCGCCGGCTGCAGCAAGAAAAGCTACGCCTGGCAGAACAAGGAAAACCGCTCGCTGAGCGCGGTAGCCTGCAGCCAGCAACACATCGCCGCGCTGATCGACAAGATCAAACGCTCGCCCTATTTCAGCAACACCGTGATCGTGGTGTCCTCCGATCATCTGGCGATGAACAACACCGCCTACGACATCCTGACCAAACAGAAGCGCCGCAATCTGTTCTTCATCATCGACGGCACCCGGCCGCTGGCGGAACAGCGCAACGAGAAACGCAGCACGCTGGACAACGGCGCCACG
Source organism: Serratia sp. BNK-33-b (assembly GCF_048684565.1). Classification (NCBI taxonomy): domain Bacteria; kingdom Pseudomonadati; phylum Pseudomonadota; class Gammaproteobacteria; order Enterobacterales; family Yersiniaceae; genus Serratia; species Serratia sp. BNK-33-b. The sequence continues at coordinate 1,666,176 of NZ_JBLQTZ010000001.1, read as the reverse complement.
GTGCTGGACGTGATGGGCGGCGACAACTACATCGGCCTTGGCCGCAGCAGCCTGTCGGCGCCGTCGCTGTCTACGGTGTTCCTGAATATCGAAGAGAAGATCAATGGCTGGAAACCGGCGGTGATCAACCAGTGGGGCCTGCCGAACCGCATCAGCGACTACAGCGTGGACACGCGCCAGCGCAGCTTCAGCTTCTCCGGCGTCACCTACAAGGTGCCGTTCATCCTGCGGGTGGGCGATAACCGCATCGAACCGATGTTCAACGTCTACCTCTCCACCCCGCTGCGCAAACAGCTGGCCGGACTGGGGGCGGGGGAGAAATTCGTCTGGGTCGATAAATGCTACGAGATCGGCCGGGTCTGGGCGCCGCAGCTGGCGCTGAGCACCGACATCTGCGTGGCCTCCGGCACCCTCGCCTCGCCGCCGCAGATCGCGCAGGCCAGCGGCGAACGCTTCAACGGCAAGGTGAACTTCACCGGCCCGGCGGCGGACAGCGTCGCCGATTACCAAAACGCCGTCGCCCGCCTGCAGGTGGACGACGCGGCGGTGAAATACCGGGCGGACGCCATCGAGTTCATGCTGCCCGGCATGCCGGAACAGGTGAAGGCCATCACCGGCGTCTCCGCCGTCGAGGAATGGGGCCGCTGGTCCGACGCCAATCTGGCGCCGGCGGTCGACATCGATTACGTCGACCCGCTGCCGAAAAGCTTCGATCTGGTGCTGCGCGCCCGCGCCTACGGCAACAACGTCGGCGAACCGATTTCGGTGCGCGTCGGCGACGAAGAGCGCTTCGTGTCGCTCGGCGAACAGGACAGCACCGTCACCCTGCGCTTCGATAACCCGCGCGGCGCGCAGAAGATCAGCATTACCCCGCCGGCGCCGACCGAGCCGAAAGAGAACGCCAGCGGCGGCTTCACGCCGAAGAAGCTGGGCATCGGCCTGGTGTCGCTGAAGGTCGAAGCGGCCGCTCCCGCCTCCTGATCCCCCCGCCTTCACGGGCGCGGTAATTTCTTTGCCGCGCCCGTCATTTCGACCAAGCTTTTACGCCCTTCTTCGGCTAACCTGTGACGGTGAAACGCCGCCAATCCCGCCAGAGCCGGGACATCGAAGGAGAAAGTATGAGCTATGCCCCACCTCGCAGCGGCCTCAGCGCCGATCAGGCACTCGATCAACTGGAAGCCCTGTATGACGCCGCGGTAGACGCGCTGCGGCAGGCGGTCAGTGACTTTATCAGCCACGGCACCCTGCCGGATGCGCAAGCGCGCGCCGCCGGACTGTTCGTGTATCCCGAACTGCGCGTCAGCTGGGACGGGCAGCAATCCGGCCCGAGCAAAACCCGCGCCTTCGGCCGCTTTACCCATCCCGGCAGCTACAGCACCACCGTGACCCGGCCGCAGCTGTTCCGCCACTATCTGGCCGAACAGCTGGCGATGCTGGAACACGACTACGCCGCCCATATCGAAGTGGCGCCGTCGCAGCAGGAGATCCCGTTCCCTTATGTCATCGACGGCTCCAGCCTGGCGCTCGATCGTTCAATGAGCGCCGGCATCGCGCAGCATTTCCCCACCACCGAGCTGGCGCAGATCGGTGACGAGACCGCCGACGGCCTGTACCACGCCACCGACAACCATTTCCCGCTGTCGCATTTCGATGCGCTGCGCGCGGATTTCTCGCTGGCGCGTCTGCGACACTACACCGGCACGCCGGTGGAGCATTTCCAGCCGTTCGTGCTGTTCACCAACTACACCCGCTATGTGGATGAGTTCGTGCGCTGGGCCTGCGCCCAGATCGCCGATCCGGCCAGCCCGTACATCGCGCTCTCCAGCGCCGGCGGCACCTACATCACGCCGGAAACCAGCGCGCCCGAGCAAGCGGTGTCCGATCTGGCGTGGAAAAACCACCAGATGCCGGCCTATCACCTGATCTCGCGCACCGGCCAGGGCATCACGCTGATCAACATCGGCGTCGGCCCGTCCAACGCCAAAACCATCTGCGATCACCTGGCGGTGCTGCGCCCGAGCGCCTGGCTGATGATCGGCCACTGCGGCGGCCTGCGCGAAAGCCAGAAGATCGGCGATTACGTGCTGGCCCATGCCTATCTGCGCGACGATCACGTGCTGGATGCGGTGCTGCCGCCGGATATCCCGATCCCGAGCATCGCCGAGGTGCAGCGCGCCCTGTACGACGCCACCAAGATGGTCAGCGGCATGCCCGGCGAAGAGGTTAAACAGCGTTTGCGCACCGGCACCGTGGTCACCACCGACGACCGCAACTGGGAGCTGCGCTACTCCGCTTCGGCGCGCCGCTTCAATCTCAGCCGCGCGGTGGCGGTCGACATGGAGAGCGCCACCATCGCCGCTCAGGGTTATCGCTTCCGGGTGCCGTACGGCACGCTGCTGTGTGTCTCCGACAAACCGCTGCACGGCGAGATCAAACTGCCGGGCCAGGCCAACCGCTTCTACGAAGGGGCGATCTCCGAACACCTGCAGATCGGCATCTGCGCCATCGATTTGTTGCGCGCCGAGGGCGATCGTCTGCACTCGCGCAAGCTGCGCACCTTCAACGAACCGCCGTTCCGGTAACGGTGCTCAGGCCCGCTGCGGCGGGCCGTTTTTTCCTCAACGCACCAGCGCCAACGCGCGCTTCTCCTGGCTGCGGCCGCCGGCGATCGACAGCAACAGGTCTTTCACCAGCAGCGCCGGGGCGGACAGCGCCTGTTGGCTCGACATGCACAGTGACAGCGGCACCGACATCGTCGGCGCATTGATGCGCGCCATCCAGGCCTTGGCCGGGCCGATCATCGCGCGCGCCACCGATTCCGGCAGCACGGTCGCCCCTAACCCGCTGGCGATCGCGGCGCTCAGCGCGCCCGAGGATTCGATCTCCCCCACCACGTTGGCAGCCAGCTTGCGCAGCGCCATCGCCTCCTCCAGTTGGTTGCGCACCGCATCGCCCTCGCGCGGCAGGAACAGGTTCAGCCGCGCCACGTCCAGCAGCTCGACGCTGTTGCCGGGATGCGGCACCGCGCGCGTCGCCACCAGATAAAGATCTTCCCGCATCAATGCGATAGCGTGCAGCCCGGCGGGCATTTTGGCGCCGTAGACCATCGCCATGTCCAGCGTCTGGTTAGCCACCTGCCCGGCCAACGCCGCGCCGCCGTTTTCATGCAGGCTGAGCAGGATGCCCGGCTGCTGATCGCGCAGGGTCTGCAACAGCGGCAGCGCCAGCTGCGCCGCGGTGCTGCCCGACGCCAGCCCGAGCGACACCTGACCGCTCATCGCCTGTCCGGCGCTGTTGACCGCGCTCTGCGCCTGCTCGCACTGGCGCAGAATGGTCTGCGCGTGGGCATACAGAATGTTGCCGGCCTCGGTCGGCTGCACCCCGCGCTTGGTGCGGATCAGCAGCTGTTGCTTCAGCTCTCCTTCCAGCGTCGCCAACTGCTGGCTGAGCGCCGGTTGGGCGATGTGCAACACCTCCGCCGCCTGGGTCAGGCTGCCGATATCGACGATTTTCACGAAGTACTTCAGACGTCTGAAATTCATAGTGCCTCCAGCGAGCCGCTAAATTGAGAATGCCGAAATCCGGTCATGCAATCACAGCAAGATCCAGGCCAGAGTAGGTAAACGGCCGTGGAAGCGGGGTACAAGGCGGTAAATGGCCGTTCGCCGGGCGGCGCGCGCCACCGCGCAGGGCAACCGTTGCACCATCGGCAGGCAACGGCGCCGATCAACGGGCAATTCGGCGACGCTGCGCGCGGGATAAGCGACAAAAGCGAGAAAAAGCAGCAGGTTGGGCAATCTTGCAGCAAACGAACGCATCGGACGTCTTCACGCTTTACAAGCCGCAACCGCCCCGCTATTATTCGCCCCGTTCACACGATTCCTCTGTAGTTCAGTCGGTAGAACGGCGGACTGTTAATCCGTATGTCACTGGTTCGAGTCCAGTCAGAGGAGCCATATTTAGAGAAGCCCGCTCAGGGAAACCCGAGCGGGTTTTTTGCTATTCGGCACGGCGCGAGTCAGATATTTTCGGCGTTGCCGCCGTGCAAGTGGTGCCGAGTGCAGAACCCCAGGGCAAAGCAGAGAATAAAGACCAAAAAAATACAGCACATCCGCCATAACCAGCGCCGCATGTACGCCTAAGTGGTCACAAATGGCCCGGTGACCACAAAGGTCAACATGGTGCCGACTGTTCCACAGGTCAGAATGAAATTCACCAGCTTGGGTGAGGAAACCCTCGTTTCGCACTGGGATATCACTCCCCGAGAGAATACCGGCGCCTGCGGGCATTGTTAACTTAAGATACAAAAGCTGTTTGGAGATAGCGGGTCAAGATCACCTTCTGTATTAATGCCCAGAGCGAGGAATACGGCTCTGTTAATCACGCTGCCAGCCTGACGAACCCTCACCACGATACAGCCAAGATAAACCATGAGATACAGTGCTTCAAGAGGCCCGTTTTACCACTTTGTCACCTGTTCTTTAACTGCATCGGTGACTTTAGATATCAGCGTGGGAGACACGTCCGTATCGTACATTTCCTTGAACGTGGCGACGATTTCGCGGGTGGTCATGCCTTTGGCATAGAGGGACCAAATCTGGATGTCCATCTGCTTAATACGCGTCTGGTGACTGAGGTTCAAAGGTATTTTCACAGTCACGCGGGGTGTTCAACTCGCTCTCGCCGTCATCACTCAGCAGCGTTTTTAACGAGTAGCCATTGCGGGTATTTGAGCTTTTTGGGGCGCGTTTTTCTCGTGTCCGAGGTGCTCGCTCAGTTCTGCATTGAGCGCCGTTTCGACGGTAAGCTTCGTCAGCATCCGGAAAAACTGGTTGAGGTCGGCTTCGGTTTTAAGGCCTTTGGCCAGTTCAGCAGCCAGTGCTTTGAGTTTATTTTCATCCATAATTTGCCTGTCTCCGTTGTGGGAATGAACATATCAAAAACAGGTAGATACACAATTTAAATTACAGCCTCTATTCGTACGACTTTGGCCGAGAAATTCTACGGCGACCGAGTGGCATTATATTTCACCCTCTTGCCTCACGCTTATATCCATATAGTTTACATGGTTATCTTATCGTATAGCACATATAAACCTCCTCCCTTTAATACTATATCCTTTAAGCATTCAAATATAGCCAATAAATGGATGAACTCGCTTTTGTCTGACGGGATGAACATAGCTTAAATATGAATTACCCGGTGTAGCCTCCACCGTTAAAGATGTACATAACCCTTTAACTGTCTCAAGCGTAATTTGCCATAGAAATATTGATCTCATATTAGATATCCGAGTAATTTCCATTGATGCAACGACAAAGGGGTCTTTCGATTTTTTTTGGTATGTAGACACCCAGCGATTAAGCCTTGTGTTTTTCAACTCGTCACTCAAAAGATCGTAGTCGAACGTAACATAGTATTCAGTTGGATAAGCATCCGAAAGCCCGTCACACATAAACATCTGAACAATATTATATGCATAGCCATTGATCCGACTCGTTGCGTGTTTTCTCCATATTGGAATTTGCCTGCTAAGACTCCAGTCTTTTTCAATAAAACTAGCTAAATAAATAATCTTATTAGCAGACTGGAAATCAAGAATACCTTTATTGTTGTTCGTGATCCACGACTTAAGGCCATAAGGTCGTGGATAGGGGCAGCCGTTTTCCTGTAAAAATTCGTGACCTGATTCAGGGTGTAAAAGAGGTGGAATTGGTGATTGCCACATTGAGCGCCAGAGCAGCGTAGAAAAATTCAGAGGTGTCAGCTCAGCACGAGCAATGACTCTGCCAGCAACAGCACGGAGATGTTGTGCACTATATACTGCTAGAAGTTGATAACGTGGGTCAGATGTCAGCATAGCATAAATATCCATCACTACAGTCGTATAGTTAGATAATAGTACATGCTCTAAAATTACAATACCATAGTATATATTGTGTAACGTAACGACAGGTACAGATTTATAAACGCTCTGGCCTGTTTTCCGTTATCTTTGCAAAAACAGATGGCCTGTTGGCCAGGCTGACAAAAGTTGCGACATATGGCAATACGTAGATATAATCATACCACATCAATGTGCTATGACATGGAGTGTTCACTTTGAAAAAGTCAATGTTGTTCTGTTTGCCACTTATTTATTCATGCAATGTATATGCAAATAAAAACCTCTGCTCTGAAAAAACCTCAGCCAACAACGCCTTTAACAATGCCATCTTGGCTCAAGAGTGGTCAGCTAAGAAAACGCCTAAAAAAATCAGCATGCGTATAACCAGCAAGGATGACTATATCTCGGCTGATTCCCAGTTAGAATTTGATGACTGCGGTACCCTGCTGCATTCACGCGCTAAAAAAACCGTCAGGTCACAAATTAACAAGAGTACTTTAGTGATCCAGTTCAGCAGCACGCTTGATAAAAACCATAACAACTGGGATTACAGCTCAACATTTAACATGTTTATGATTGAGAATGGCAATGCCCGCCATGAGCTGATGGCGCAAGAAATCAGCGGCACCGTGCTCACCGATGAAGGTGGCCGAATCGTCCGATCGGAAGAGGCATCCGACCTGCTTATCAAGCAAAAGCACCAGTCAAGCAAGGCGGTAACAATATTTTTAGCCGATGACGCCGGGAGGTTGTCCGAGGCAAAACGCATTAGTACGCTGGGCAATGACAGTGGCAACACCGTTTATAGTCATGACGCTAAAAACCGTTTAATAAGAACACTATCAGGTACAACCACCGGAGATTTTACTTATGATAACGACGATAGAGAGTTAACCAGCAAAGAAGTGATGAAGTCCTTCACCACAGAAACGACCACAACTACCTGTAAAAGCTGGGATAAGTTTGGAAGATGCATTAATGCTCAGCAAAACATTTCAATTTTAATTAAAGACATGAAGAAAAACCGGGATAACGTCTACAACCACGTTGCAGAAATAAAGTATGACTATGTTTACTAGATTGTTATAGGGGGAATAGTTTCCCCCTATAACATGCGGCGTAGCTCAAGACGCAGAAACTTACCGGCGATAGAAAGCCGTTCCCTCAAAAGCTGCGTTTCGCCACCAGATAGGCGCCCGCCACCAGCAGCAGAGCGCCGAACAGCGCCGGCAGATTCTCGCGCAGCGCCGCCGGGCCGGCGCGGTAGACGTCCGCCAACAGCCCCATGCACAGCTGGCTGGCGACCAGGATCGAGATGGTGGCCGCCGCGCCCAGTTTTTGGTAGCCCAGGATGCCGGCGAACACGAACAGCGATCCCAGCAGCCCCGGCAACAGCATCCACCACCTGGCGGCGCCGGTCACTTCCGCCACCGCGCCGAGGCCGTTTTTGGCCAGCAGCAACCCCACCAGCAACAACAAACCGACGCTGGAGTTGATCACCAGCGTAATGAGGATGGTCGAAACGCTTTCGGTAATGCGCACCATCAGCAGATTCTGCACCACCAGCCCCATCCCGGCCGCGATCAGCAGTAACAGCATATTCATCGCCCTGTCTCCCGGGATCAGCGCGCGGGCGGCGTCGCCCGTTCGTCGAGCGTCAGCTGCAGGAACGTCAGATCCAGCCATTGGCCGAATTTGGCGCCCACCTGTTCCATGCGCCCCACCTCGCGGAACCCCAGCGCCAGATGCAGCTCAATCGAGGCCTGATTGCCGGATTCGATGCCGGCCACCATCACGTGCTTGCCGATTTCCCGCGCCCGTGCGATCAGCGCCAGCAGCAACGTCTTGCCAATCCCTGCGCCGCGATGCGCCTGATGAACATACACCGAATGTTCCACGGTATGGCGATAGCCATCCCAGGCGCGCCAGTCGCCGAACGACGCATAGCCGATCGCCTCGTCCGCGGCGTTCACCGCCACCAGCACCGGGTAGCCCGCCGCCTGGCGTTCGCCGATCCACGCCGCACGGTTGGCCGCATCCACGGTTTGTTCATTCCAGATGGCGGTGCTGTTCAACACCGCGTCGTTATAGATAGCGGCAATCGCCGCGCTATCGTTGAGCGTCGCATTTCGTATAATCATGGTTTACCCCGGCCAATTGTCCACTATAATACTACGATATGAATATTAAATTAGACAATCTAAATCAGCTGATCGGCGCGCGCATTCGCATTGAACGCGAGGCGCGCCACTGGTCGCTGTCCGATCTGGCCGAACGGGCGGGCGTCTCACGGGCGATGGTGCATAAGATCGAGCGCGGCGAGAGCAGCCCGACGGCGATGCTGTTGGGCAGACTGGCGGGGGCGTTCGGCCTCAGCATGTCCAAACTGATCGCCCGGGCGGAAACGCAAGAAGGCCGGCTGCTGCGCCGGGAAGATCAACCGGTGTGGGTCGATCCTGAGAGCGGCTACGTGCGGCGCCACGTGTCGCCGCGCACCGATCTGCCGCTCGATCTGGTGCGCATCGAACTGCCGGCCGGCGCGGCGATCCCGATGCCGGCGTCGGTGTACGCCTTCAAGCGTCAGCTGATCTGGGTTTTATCCGGCGAGCTGGTCTTTCTTGAGGGCGACGCGCGCCATGAAATGGCCGAGGGCGACTGCCTGGAGCTCGGCCCACCGGCGGACTGCCGCTTTGAAAACCAAAGCGATGAGGCATGCGTGTATTTGGTGGCGGTGCTGAGCGCCGCCTGACGGCTCGCCGGCGCTACCCCTGCGTCGGCTGGTTATAGCCGGCGTGGAAAAACTTCTCCGCCAACCGGCTGTCGCCGCCGGAGAAGAACTCGCTCATCGGCTCGCTGCCGAGGCCATAGGCGCGGCTGAGCTGCCCGGCCTCGAACGCCGCCCGGTTCTCGTCGCCGCAGCGCTGCGCCAAATGGTGGGCATAGCCGAGCACGAAGCCGCGCTTGTAGTCGGAGCAAAAGCGCGACAGCTCCGCCTCCGGCTTCAGGTTCTCCGCCTTTAACCCCGCCAACAGCCCTTTGCCAAAATGATCTCCCACGGGTTCCTCCTCACCACGCAATCGCTATATAACAAAATATATATCGAATGAGCGAACGAGAACATACTCCCTAAGTTTTACTCGCCGCATAAAAAAGGCCCGCCAAGCGGGCCTGCGAGAAAGCGGGCAATCACAGCGTGAAATTCAGCCCTTCGCTGACGGTCTTGCCCAGCGGCAGGCGGCCCGACGGCGCTTCTTTCTCCTGCAGGAAATCCGGCAGGCGGGCTTTGTCGCCCGGTTTGCCGATCGCTACCATGGCGTGCACCGCATAGTCGTCCGGCAGCTGCAACGCCGCTTTGATCTTATCGTGGTGAATGCCGCTCATGCAGTGGGTCAGCCAGCCTTTCAGATGCGCCTGATGCGCCAGGTTGGCCCAGGCCGCGCCGGTGTCGAACGCATGGGTCGGGTTGTCCACCAGGCGCTCGCCGTTCAGGCTGGTGGTTTTGGAGACGATCACCACCAGCGCCGAGGCGTGTTGCGCCCAGCCGCGGTTGAAGTCGATCAGGAACTCCAGGTAGTTCTCCCAGCTGTCGGAGCCGTGCTTGCTGTAGGCAAAGCGCCACGGCTGAATGTTGTAGGCCGAAGGCGACCAGCGCGCTGCTTCAAAGAAGCTCAGCAGCGTTTGATCGTCGATGGCGTCGTTGGTCATCGCGCGCGGCGACCAGCGCTCGATAAATTGCGCGTCAATCGGGTAATCGGAGATTCTTGGCTGGCTCATGATAGGTTCTCGCAGTGAAGTAAAAACAAAAGTTCGCTGATATTCCCACAGCTTAGGACGGTAAAACTTTTATTTCGTGCCATTGTCCTGCGGCAATTCCTGCCGCAGCCAGGCCAGAAACGCCCTGACCGGCGGATGCCGCTCGCGCCCCGGGGCGCACAGCACGCTGTATGCGGCGCCCGGTACGCGCACCTCCGGCCGGTACGCCACCAGCAGACCGTTGTCCACCATCTCGGACACCATCACCGAGCTGGCGAGCACCCATCCCTGCCCGGCCACCGCCGCCTGCAGGGCGTAATGCTCCTCGTGATAGCTGCGCATCGCCGCATGGCTCTGCCACCAGTCCACGCCGGCGGCCCGGCACCAGTCATGCCAGCCGCTGTCGTACAGCGCCGAATCCCCCCACTTGACGGTGATCAGCACCGGGTTTTCCGGTTCGGCGGCGGCCAGCCCCGGCGCGGCGTAGACGCCAAAGCTTTCCTCCAGCCGCGCCGCCTGATGCAGCGCGGGATAATGCGCGCGGCTGTAGCGCACCGCCACATCCACGCTGGCGTCCTGCTGCAGGTCGATCACCTCGGCGCAGGCCTCCAGGCGCACCAGATAGTGCGGATGCGCCTGGTAGAAACGCCCCAGGCGCGGCACCAGCCACAGCGCCGCGAAAGAGTGCGTGACCGAGACGCACAGCGAGCCGCTGCTAGGCTGCGGCCGCAGGCCCTCAAGCGTGGCGGCGACGTCCAGCAGCGCGCCATGCACTCCGGTAAACAGCGTTTCGCCCTTCGCCGTCAGCCGCACGCCGCGCGGCACCCGCTCGAACAGCGCAAAACCCAGCTGCTGTTCCAGCGCCTTGATCTGGTGCGAAATCGCCGTCGGCGTCACCGCCTGCTCGGCCGCCGCCAGCTTGAAGCTGCGCAGACGAGCGGCGGATTCAAAGGTGCGTAACGCGTTGACGGGCAGCGTGGCGAACATGGCGAAGCCTCTTGGGATGAGTTGAGTTCATCCTGGCAGAAAAACCGTCATTTGTCGCCTGCGGACGCTTGCCTCTAAATTAAGGCTGAGTTCACTTCACACCAAGGAACATGACATGAATACAACTCATCAATCCAAACGCCTGGTGGTGCTGGTCGGCAGCCCGCGCCGCGACGGCAACAGCGCCACGCTGGCGCAGGCGATCATGGCGGGCGCCGCCGAAGCCGGCACTTCCGCCAGCCTGCATTTTCTCGACGATTACCTGAGCGGTTTCCTGAGCGATGAACGCCATACGCCGCCGCCGACCGATCGCTACGCCGAGCTGTTCCTGGAGCACTTCCTGCCGGCCGACGGCGCGGTATTTTGCACGCCGATTTACTGGTACGGCATGTCGGCACAAACCAAGGCCTTTTTCGATCGCTCGTTCAGCTTTTATTCCAACGTCTACCCTCAGGCGGAACAGGTGCACCAACGCATGAGCGGCAAACGCATCGGGCTGGCGGTGGCGTCGGAAGAAACTTATCCCGGCGCGGCGCTGGGCATCGTGCATCAGATCCAGGAGTTCAGCCGCTACACCCATTCCGCCTTCGTCGGGCTGGTGCACGGCGCCGGCAACCAGCGCGGCGAGATCGCCCGCGATCCGCGCAACCCGCTGCGGGCCGCCCGCGAGTTGGGGCGCGAGTTCTTCACCCGCCCCTACTCGGATTATCAGATGGACAGCCCGCGCAGCACGCAGGTTTGGACGGAATAGCCTCGGCCTCAACCGCCACTGCCGATTTGCCAGATAAAGGTCGGCGTATGGCGGTTAATTTCCCAGTCACCGATATTGCGCGCCTTGTAGATCACCGGATTATGTGAAGAGAGCGTGCGCGCATTGCGCCAGTGGCGATCCAACGCCTTGCCGGTACGGGTATCTGAAGCGCCGAGCGCATTGAACAATTCACCGGCGGCGCGCTGCACCCACTCCCCGGCGATGACCTGCGCCCTGGCGGCGTCCAGCTCCGCCGTCACGTTAAGCGCCTGCAGCAGCGCTTCATCGCCGGATCGATGCGCCTCGTAAGCCTGCTGCAGCGAGGAAGTCGCTTTTAGCACCGTCGCCTCAACCGCATAGGCCCAGGCGCTGATTTGCCCCACCACCTGCTGGATCTGCACGTCGTCCTTCACCCAACCGGCGTTGCCGTGGCTATAGATCCTTTTACGTTGCCTCACGCCCTCGCCGACGTCTCGCAGCACCGCGCGGCCGATCCCCGCCAGCGTCGCCAGCAACACATGCTGATAGAACGCAGTTTGGTAGCGGAAGCGCTCGGCAAAGTCATAGACGTGCGCCTGCTCGACCCGCGCATCAATAAAACGCGTGGTGCCGCTGCCGGTAGTGCGTTGGCCAAATCCGTCCCAGTCGTCGTCGCGCTCTACGCCCGGCTGGGCGACGTTCACCAAAGCGATCACCGGGCCGCCGCTGTCGCTGCGCTCGGCATACACGTCGATCCAATCGGCAAACAGACTGCCGGTGCTGTAAAATTTCTCGCCGTTGAGCGACCAGCCGTCGGCCTGCGGCGTTATCCGGGTATTGACCTGCCCCAGCTTCACGCCGCCGATCTCGGTCCAACCGCTGCCGACCAGCTCGCCGTCGAGAAAGCGTTCGAACCAGCGATCGCGCTCCGGGCCGTCCGGCGCGTTCAGCCGATCTTCCACGAAGGCGAAATGCGCCCGCAGCGCCTGCGGCAGGTTAGAGTCCGCCTCCGCCAGTTCGGCCAGCAGTTCGAACAGCTGCGGCAACGAAGCGCCGTCGCCGCCCTTTTCACGCGGGAGGCGCACCCTGCCGAACCCCGCCTCTTTCAGCCAACGGATCGGTTCATGCGGCAGCGTGCGCGACAGCTCGCGCTCCACCGCCCCGGCGGCGATTTCGGCGAAGATCGGCCGAAAACGCGCGGCCAGCTGTGCGTAGTCTGCTCCGGTGGATAACAGGTGTTGCGTCATGTCAGTGTCCTCTGTGGTTAAGCGCGATCGGCCAGATCGTCGATATCGCGCGCCGTCGGTTCAAAGCGAATGATCAGCAGGAAGACGATGGGGATCGCCGCCGCCAGTGAAACAATCCAAAACATGTCGGTGCCGAAGCGCGCCTGCAAAATCGGCAGAATAAACAGCGCCAGCGCGCTGCCGATACCGGACAGCGAACGGCCGAAACCGACGCCGGTGGCGCGGATCGGCGTCGGGTAAGAGAGCGCCGGGTAAATCATCATCTGCGCGCCGGGGCCGAATCCTTCGGCGAACAGCCATAGGCCCAACATCAGGATCGCCAGCCCAACGCCGAACGCCGCCTGCGGATGCCCGATCAACGCCAGGGCAATCAGCGCGATAAACTGCAGCGCGAATCCGGCGATCGCCACGTGGCGCGACGGATACTTCCATGCCAGACGCATGCCGAGCAGGCCACCGGTAAAAGCGAACAGCACGTTCAGCCCAAGCGAAGCGGAGATAGTTTCAAACACCCCGGCGCCGAGAAACTGCGCCAGAATCGACGGCAGAAAGAAGGCGATGGCGGTGTATTCAAAGGAAATGCAAACGTTCATCACGCTGGCGACCAGAGTGCGCTCGCGGTACGGCTTGCGGAACAGCACGCGGAAGCTGACCTTCGGCGGCGCCGCCGGTTGGGCGGCGTCAGGTTCCGCCTCATGGGCGGCAATGCCGTATGACTCGCGCAGGATGCGCGCCGCCTCTTTCAGATCGCCCTGGTTAGCGGCCCACAGCGGCGACTCGTTCATAAACTTGCTGCGCACCATGATGATCAGCAACGCCGGCACGGCGCCGAAAATCAACGAGGCGCGCCACAGCCAGTTCGCATATTCGGCCGGCAATAGAAAATAGAGCGCAAAGATGATCAGAAAACACACCGACGAAGCGGCGTACCACATCGGGCACCAGGCCGCCAGGCGCGACGCCTTGTTGGCCTTGCCGGTGAATTTGGAGAATTCGGCCAGATAGGCCATCGCCACCGGCAAATCAATGCCGACGCCGATACCCATCAAAAAGCGCGCGCCGATCAGCACCCAGACGTTGGGCGCCAGCCCGGCGGCGATGGCGGAAACCACAAAAAACAGCATATCGGCCATAAACACCTGATAGCGGCCGTACTTATCGGTCAACCAGCCGCCGACCAGGTTGCCGAGAATGGTCCCGACCATGATCGAAGAAGTTACCACCCCGGTCAGCAGCGGGCTGAGGCTGAATTCGCGCACCACGTCATCGATGCCGTAAGACAATGTGGTCAGGTCATAGGCATCGAGAAAAACACCGCCCAGCGCCAACAGCACGATCATGCGCGCATGGGTATTTTTCTCGCTGCGCTGGTTAATCAAACGCGCCACATCGCTGGCCGAGCCGATGGGCGCAGATAACGGCGGCGCGGTATCGATATTTAAGGTACTCATAGCTTCCTCGTTGTAATTGGCAGGTGACACCTCGTTTATAGGGTGAAAAAATTACGCCGACAAACAACAATTTCTTCTATAAATATCATTAATATCAATAAATTAAATACAGTTACGGCGTAACAAAAACGCCGGATTAACGCGCGTTAATCCGGTCTTTATCACGGTCATTTCGGGCGGGGATTATTCTGCCGAGACCGGCACCAGCACGCCTTTCACCCGCGGGTCGTCGGTGCTTTTCAGCCACGCCTGCAACCTGGGATCGGCAAACGCCCGCTGCAGCTTGCGAATATTTTCGTCCTGCAGATAGGGCGTGCCAATCACCAGCTGCGAAGCGAAGGTTTTCGGCGCCGGTGGGAACAAGATGCCCTTCTCACGCGGCACCTTGCCAGCGTCGAACTGCGACACATAGCCAATGGCCGCATCTACCGAATTCAGCGCGCGCGGCATGGTCAGCAAATCCAACTCCTTGAAGTTAAAATGGCGCTTGTTCTCGCGAATGTCTTTCAGCCTGGCGGTGCGCGCCTCGATCGCCGGATCCAGCCCGATCAGTCCAATGCGCTGCAGCAGCCACAACGCCTGCCCCTGATTGGCGCCGTCGTTGGGCACCACGATCTCCGCGCCGTCCGGCAACTCGGCGATCGACGTATAGCGGTCGGAATAAATGCCAAACGCCCACTGAAACACCGGCAGCGTCGGGGTCAGCTTAAAACCGTTGGCATCCACCACCTGCTTTAGCCACCACTGGTGCTGGTAGATCGTGGCGGCGTACTGCCCCTGCGCCACCGCACGATCGGCCTGCACCGGATCCTGCAGGCCAACCGCCTCCAGCCTGAGGCCGTAATCCGGCGCGATATGTTCGCCGACGTACTCGATCACCCGCTGCTCTCCGGCCATCGCCGGCTCAAAGTGCACTTTCAGCGTGCTGCCGAACTGCACCGTCTGCTGCTGGCGGGCGCTGAAGTGCCAAACCGCGGCGGCGATAATCGCCACCGCCGCGATACCCACCGGCCACGGCCAGCGTTTCTTCTTCACTATCTCAAAATCGTGATTAGGCATGATTAAAAGGTTTCCTGATGATGACGCAACGCGGCGACCAGGCGGTCACCAATAAACTGAATCAGTTGAATCGTGGCGATCAGCACCACAATGGTGGCGATCATGATGTGATTGTCGAAACGCTGGTAGCCGTACACCACTGCCAGATAGCCGATGCCGCCCGCGCCAATGGTGCCGGCGATGGCCGAATACTCGATCATCGAGATGACGTTCAGCGTGATGGCGGCGACGATCGCCGGCAGCGCCTCGCTGAGCTGCGCGCGGGTGACTATCTGCCAGATCGAACCGCCGGACACCAGCCCCACCGCCGTCACCTCCGGCGGCAGTTCGCGCAGCGCGTTCTCCACCAGCCGGCCGAAGAATGGAATGCCGGCGACGATCATCGGGATCACCGCCGCCGGAATGCCGATGGTGGTGCCGGTCAACCAGAAGGTGAACGGAATAATCGCCGCCATCAGCACCAGAAACGGCAGCGAACGGCCCATATTCACCAACCAGCTCAGCGCGCGATTCAGCGCCGGGCGCGGAAACAAGCCGCGCGATGAGGTGTTGAACAACACCACGCCGACGGCGCCGCCGATCGCCACCACAAACAGCATCACGATGCCGACCATCAGCCAGGTTTCGCCGTAGGCCGGCAGCATCAACCGATGGATCTCGCGCCAGGGTGTGTCCTGGCTCATCACGCTGTCAGACAGATTTTTCATACCGCCTCCCGCAAGGCCGCCGGCTGTTCCAGCACCTCGGCGAGAATGCCCAACCGCCGCAGCTCGCCCTGCAGTTCAGCCGCCGAACGCGAAACGCCGCCAAAACGCACCGCAATCTCCAACCGCCCGGCCAGGCTGCCGCCCACCACTTCAACGTGGCCGCCCAGCAGATCGATCTGCAGGTCGAGTTGGCGGCTGATGCGGCTGATCCAGTCGGTGGCCGCCGGCTGACGGGCGGAATAGGTTACCTGCAGCCGCAGCGCGGCGTCGGACGCCAGCGTCTTCAGCGGGAACAACCGGCGGCCCAGCGAGGAATCGGGCGCCGCCAACAGCTCGCGCACCGGCCCTTGCTGCACAATCACGCCGTCGCGGATCTCGGCCACCGCGTCGGCGGCGTCGCGCACCGCATCCATCTCGTGGGTGATCAGGATGATCGACAGGCCATACCGATCGCGCAGCTGTTTAAGCAGGCTGAGAATGGCCCCGGTGGCGTCCGGATCCAGCCCGGAGGTGGCCTCATCCGCCAGCAGCACCGACGGATTCAGCGCCAGCGCGCGGGCGATGCCGACCCTTTGGCGCTGGCCGCCGGACAGCTGCGCCGGGTAAAACGCCGCCTTGTCCGCCAACCCCACCGCCGCCAGCAGGCTCTTTACCCGCTTGTCGATATCGCGCGGCACCACGCCCAGATAGGTCAACGGCAGCGCCACATTCTGCCAGGCGGTTTTGCGCTGCAGCAGCGCGGAAGACTGGAACACCGTGCCTATCGCCCGCCGCTCCCTGCGCAGCGCCTCGCCCGCAAGCCGCGACAAGTCCTGGCCGTTCACCCGGATACTGCCGCTGCTCGGCCGTTCCAGCAGGCTGATGCATTTCGCCAGCGTCGATTTGCCCGCCCCGCTGGGGCCGACCACGGCGGTAATCGATCCGGCCGGCACCTGCAGCGAAACGCCCTTCAGCACCTCAATCCGTCGCCCGTCCGGCGCGCGGTAAGCCTTGTGCAATCCTTCAATCTCTATCATCGCATCCTCACTTGACGCTCAGTGCATCGGCCAAGGGCGCGCCGGCCGGCCAGCGGTAGCCCACCGCCGGATGCGGCTCCGCCAGGCGCGGCCCCTGATTGAACAATTTTTCTCGCAGAGTGCCCGCCGTGTAGTCGCGCTTGTACGCTCCGCGTTTTTGCAGCTCGGGGACAAGCAGTTCCACCACGTCGGTGAAGGTTTCATGGGTAACGGCGTAGGCCAAATTGAAACCGTCAACATCCGTTTCCTCCACCCACGCCTGCAGTTCGTCGGCCACGGTTTGCGGGCCGCCCACCAACAGCGGGCCGAAACCGCCGATGCCGACCCATTCGGCGATGCCCTGTACGGTCCATTCACGGCTGGGATCGGCGCTGGAGAAAGTTTCCACCGCCGACTGAATGGCATTGGTGTGCAGATGCTTCAGCACCTGATCCGGCTGATACTGACCGAAATCGATGCCGGTCCAGCCGGACACCAGCGCCAGCGCGCCTTCGTAGCTGGTATAGGATTTGTATTCCCGCCATTTTTCCTGCGCCTGTCGGTCAGTTTCACCGACGATCACCGTCTGCAGGTTGAAGATCAGGATGCTGCGCGGGTCGCGCCCGGCCTCGGCGGCGCGGCGGCGGATATCGGCCACGGTTTTTTTCAGCAATGTTTTCGAAGGAGAAGCGACAAACACGCATTCGGCGTGCTCCGCGGCAAACTGCTTGCCGCGGCTGGAAGCGCCGGCCTGATACAGCACCGGCGTGCGCTGCGGCGAAGGCTCGCTCAGGTGAATGCCCGGCACCTGGAAGAACTCGCCTTTGTGGTTGATCGGATGAATTTTCGCCGGATCGCTGAAGATGCGCCGCTGACGATCGCGCAAAATCGCGCCGTCTTCCCAACTGCCCTCCAGCAGCTTGTAAACCACCTGCAGGTATTCATCGGCGTAGTCGTAGCGCGCATCGTGATCGGTCTGCGCCCGGTGGCCAATATTGCGCGCGCCGCTCTCCAGGTAAGAGGTGACGATATTCCAACCGATGCGCCCCTTGGTCAGGTGATCAAGCGTCGACAATCTGCGGGCGAAAGGATAAGGGTGCTCGAATGACAGCGAGGCGGTCAGCCCGAAGCCGAGATGTTCGGTAACCAGCGCCATCGGCGTCACCAGCGCCAGCGGATCGTTAACCGGCACCTGCGTCGCCTGGCGGATCGCCGCGTCGCCGCTGCCGTTAAGCACGTCGTAAATCCCCAGCACGTCGGCGATAAACAATCCATCGAACTTGCCGCGTTCCAGCAGGCGCGCCAGATCGGTCCAATATTCGAGATCCTTATACTGCCAGGAACGGTCGCGCGGGTGCGCCCACAGCCCCGGCGACTGATGGCCGACGCAGTTCATATCAAAAGCGTTAAGACGAATTTCACGTTGCGATGACATAGCGAGCTCCACAATTATCTGCCGGCCACGGGCGGAGCCGGGCCGGATGGGGGGTCTTAGGGTGTTAAAAACGGGAATGGACGATCAGTTTGCAGCCGGACATCGCGCCAACAGGTATTGCGCGACGCTTTGGGCGTGTTCCGCCACCTGCGGCAGCCCCATCAGTTCGCCGAAGCGGCCGCGCGCCGCCGGGCCGGCCACCAGCAGGCGCGGGTTGGCAAGGCCGTCGCCGCCGATCGCCTGGCTGTCGGCATTGACCCACAGCCCCAATCCCAGCGGATCGGCGCGCAGCGCCCCCTGCTCCGCCAGCGAACTGAGCAACGGGCTGGCGGCGATCAGGCCGGCATGAGCCGGCCCCGTAGCGATCAGCAACCGCTGCGCCTGCAGCGCCCGCTCTGCGCCCTGGCGCGGCAGAATCGTCAAGCGCACGCCCTGCGGCGTGGGTTCCGCCCGCCGCAGACGAGCGGCCAATACCTGCAGCGTGCCCGCTGCCTGTTGCTCCGCCAGCAGCGTGCTCACCTGCGGCGCAAGGCGATAGCGGTGCACGTCCCAATAGGCGCGCAGATGCCGCAGAAAGCGCTGCTGTTCGGTCAGCGTCAACGCTTGCCACAGACGCTGGCCCTGGGCGCGCACCGCGTCCAACACCGCCTGCCACGGCACCCGTTGCCCAGCGGCGCGCGCCACCTCAAGGCGCACCTGCCGCACCCCGTCACGCAGTCCGGATGGCGGGGTAAACGACCACGTCGGGTACTCCCCTTCGGCATTGGCACGCGGCAACAGGCCGTGACGAGAGAACGCGGTAATCGGCCCGCGATGCCCGCGGCGGTGCAACGCCGCCACCGCATCGGCCATCGTCAGCCCGCTGCCGACGATCGCCAACGATTCATCGGGCTCAATCTCATTCAGCGCCCCCTCCGCCCAGGGATTGGCGATCAACCGCGCGTCGCGCGCCAGTTCCGGGGCGATTTGCCGCGGCAGCGCGGGCGGCGGATGGCTGGTCGCCAACACCACATAATCGCCCCACAGCCGTTCGCCGCCGGCGGTGATGACGGACGCGCCCTGCGCCTGCGGCTGCAGGTGCTGCGCCCGATCGCGCAGGTGCCGCACGCGGGCCTGGCCCGTCTGCGCCGCCTGATGAAAACGTTCCTCGACATAGCGGCCGAAGGCGCCGCGCTGCGGATAGGCCTTACCGTCGCGCCATAACGCCTGCGGATCGGCCGCCAGCCAGCCGCCCTGACGGAACCAGCGGTCAAAATCCCCCGCCGGTTCATCCGCCAGCTGCATCCTATCGGCCGGGACGTTGATGCGGTGGGTCGGATCCGTGGTCGAATACGCCACGCCATAGCCCGGCGCGGCGCGCGGTTCGATCACCGTGACATCCACCGCTCCGCGCGCCAGCTGGATCGCCAGCGCCGCGCCGGTGAAACCGCCGCCGATAACGATAATATGGGCACGCTTCGCCATCAGCCCTCCCGCTGCGCCGGGGCGGGACGACGATCGCCGCCGATGGTTTCGCCAAACGGGCCGGTATTGATCGTGCGAGCCGTCTGATGAGCCGACTGCGCCAGCGGCAGCAGCGGCATCACCAGCTCGGCGAAGCGGTGAGCCTCTTCCAGATGCGGATAGCCGGAAAGGATGAAATTGTCGATGCCCAGCGCCTGATACTCGCGTATGCGCGCCGCCACCTGCTGCGGGTTGCCCACCAATGCGGTGCCGGCGCCGCCGCGCACCAGGCCGACGCCGGCCCACAGGTTGGGGCCGATGCGCAGACTCTCGCGCGAGCCGCCGTGCAGCTCGCTCATGCGGCGCTGGCCGGTGGAGTCCATGCGAGCAAAGATCTGCTGCGCCGCCGCGATGGTGTCGTCATCCAGATGCGCGATCAGTCGCTCGGCCGCCGCCCAGGCTTCGTCTTCAGTTTCGCGCACGATAACGTGCAGGCGAATGCCATAGCTGAGTTTACGCCCCTGCCGCTCGGCGCGCTGGCGCACCGCCGCCAGCTTTTCCGCCACCTGAGCCAGCGGCTCACCCCAGGTCAGGTAGGTGTCGATCTGCCCGGCGGCGATATCGATCGCTTCCGGCGATGAGCCGCCGAAATAGAGCGGCGGGCCGTTTTCCTGCACCGGCGGGAACAGCAATTCGGCGCCTTCGACGCGAATATGCTTACCGCTGAAGTCCACCTTCTCTCCTTTCAACAGCCGTTGATACACCGTGAGAAATTCCTGTGTCACCTCGTAGCGTTCGGCATGGCTGAGGAAGATGCCATCCCCTTTGTTTTCCACCGGATCGCCGCCGGTTACCACATTGATCAGCAGGCGTCCGTCCGACAGCCGATCCAGCGTCGCCGCCATGCGCGCCGCCAGGCTCGGCGGCTGCAGACCGGGGCGCACCGCCACCAGGTAGCGCAACCGGCGGGTGATCGGCGCCAGCGCCGCCGCCACCAGCCAGGAATCCTCGCAGCTTTTACCGGTTGGGATCAGCACGCCGTAATAGCCGAGGTTGTCGGCGGCCAGCGCCACCTGCTGCAAATAAGGCAGGTCCACCGGGCGCCCGCCCTGCGCCGTGCCCAGATAGCGACCGTCGCCGTGGGTCGGCAGAAACCAGAAAACGTTGATGCGATCTTTCACTGACTCAGTCATTTATGCCTTTCCTATATAACTATTTTCAGTATTTATCGATAGAAAAACTTTGCTTGGTTATAAAAAGAAAAGCAGGATGCATGCCACATTGCAGATTTTAAAAAACCAATAAATATCAATATATTGATGAGATATCGACGTAAAAACACTGCTGCATTGGCAGCAGGCGGCGGCGGAAGGCTGTTGCCAATGCAGCACCGTGCGCCTTTTATCCTCTCGCGGCTGCCCATTGGCTGGGATAAGATTTTTTTCCCATCGTCGTAGACAGGAGACGCCCATGTACGATCCCCAACCGTTCGCCGCCGACAAGCCGGTGCTGATCGATCCGGCGTCGCTCGCTCTGCAAAGCGTGCTCGATCGGCTGGCTCCCACCGATGCCACCGTGCTGATCGTCGGTGAAACCGGCACCGGCAAAGAAGTGGTGGCGCGCTATCTGCACCACCACAGCGCGCGCCGCCATCAACCTTTCCTGGCGGTCAACTGCGGCGCGCTGACGGAAAGCCTGGCGGAAGCCGAACTGTTCGGCCATGAGAAAGGCGCCTTCACCGGCGCCGTCGGCACTCATCAGGGCTGGTTCGAAGCGGCGGAAGGCGGCACCCTGCTGCTGGACGAGATCGGCGAGCTGAACCTGTCGCTGCAGGTCAAGCTGCTGCGCGTGCTGCAGGAACGGGAGATCACCCGTGTCGGTTCGCGCAAACCGCTGAAGATCGATGTGCGGGTCATCGCCGCCACCCACGTCGATCTGGCCGGCGCGATTCGCCAACGGCGGTTCCGTGAAGATCTCTATTACCGCCTGAACGTGGCGGCGGTGACTTTACCGCCCTTGCGCCAGCGGCCGGACGATATTCCGGTGCTGGCCAGACATTTTCTTGCGCTGTACGCCCGTCGTCTGGAACGGCCACTGCCGCGGTTGACGGCGGAAGCGCAGCAGGTGCTGCTGGACTACCCCTGGCCCGGCAACGTGCGCGAGCTGGAGAACACGCTGCATAATGCGGTCTTGCTGAGCCAGGAGGGGGCGATCGCCCCGCAGCAACTGCAGCTCACCCATCGCCTGACGGATAACGGCGGCGGCGGCGGCGACGACGCCATCGATCGCTTTGTGCAGCAGCAGTTGCAAGGCGACAGCGCGCAGCTTTACCAACGGGTGCTGGATGCGCTGGTGCGCAACGCCTTCGAACGCAGCGGCGGCAACCAGCTGCAAGCGGCGTCGTTGCTCGGCGTCAGCCGCAATACCCTGCGCACCCATTTGGCGCATCTTGGTCTGATCAAACCGCGCCGCCGCAGCGCCGGCGCCCCCTCACATTCACCGGCCATCAGCGCAGCGCCGCTGCCCGAACGCGAACTGCGCATCGGCTATCAAAAGTTCGGCAACCTCGGGGTGCTCAAGGCGCGGCAAAGCCTGGAACAGCTCTTCGCCACACAGCGCATCAGCGTGCTGTGGAGCGAGTTTCCCGCCGGGCCGCAGCTGCTGCACGCGCTCGACGGCGATGAGATAGACTTCGGCACCACCGGCGAAGTGCCGCCGATCTTCGCCCAGGCACAGGGCAATGCGCTGGTGTACGTCGGTTTTGAGCCGCCGGCGCCGCAGAGCGTGGCGATGGTGGTGCCGCAAGACAGCCCGATACGCAGCGCCGCCGATCTGCGCGGCAAACGCATCGCGCTCAACAAAGGCTCCAACGTGCACTATTTATTGCTGCAGATGCTGGACGAACAGGGATTGACGTTGAACGACGTGCGTATCGTCTACGCGCCGCCGAAGTATCCGCTGTCGGCGACCGATCTGCAGGCGGTGGACGCCTGGATGATGTGGGATCCGCTGCTCAGCGACGCGCAACGCAACGGGGAACTGCGCGTGATCGCCGACGGCACCCAGCGGGTGCTCAATCAGCAATTCTACCTGGCGCGCCGCGACTTCGCCGAGCGTTCGGGCGATCTGTTGCAGCCATTGATGCAAGCATTGCAGCACACCGGCCGCTACATCACTGCGCAGCCGAGAGAAGCCGCTCGTCACCTTTCCAACGAACTGGGGCTGGCGAGCGCCTCGCTGGAACTCGCGCTGTCGCGCCGCAGCCACGAGATCCGCGCCATGGATTTGCAGGTGATCCGCCAGCAGCAAAGCATCGCCGACCGCTTCTACGCCCTCGGGCTGCTGCCCAGAGCGATCGCCGTGCGCGAGGCGGTCTGGCCGCTGTGATCCCCTGCCGAAAGCGCCGACGCCAGATGTCCGGCGGATCCCGGGCGGCAGCCGACAATGCCGCCGCCTGAAAGAGGGCAGAGATCAGAGATAAGGTTCGCCCAGCGTCAACATCAACCGGTTGGCCCAGGCGAAAAACGCCGTCGCCTGCACCAAATCCAACAGCGCCAGCTCATCCAGGCCCTGAGCGCGCAACGCCGCCAGTTGCCCGGCGTCAGCCTGCGGCGGCGTGGCGGATAGCGCGGCGGCAAAGGTTATCTGCGCTTGCCAGGCGTCATCCTGCCCCTGGCTCAACGCGCCGCCCGGCGCCACCGCCAGCAACCGATCTATCTCGGCTTCGCGCTTCGACAGCTGCGCCGCCTTGCGCGCATGCACCGAGGCGCAGTAGATGCAGCCGTTCACCTTGCTGGCGACCGTCGCCGCCAACTCGCGATCCTGCCGCGACAGCCCGCCGGGGGTATAAAAAATCGCCCGGTCCGCCAGCGTGCGTTGTTCCAGCACCGGATGGTTGCGCGCCAACAGGCGGAAGTAATCGGAATCGGCGTGGCCAAACCGCTCTAGCAACGCCCGGCCGGCGTCATCGAATTCCGCCAACGGCTTGGCGGCGATCCACGGCTCCCACCCCAGTTCTTGCCGGGTAAACGCCGGCGGCGCGTGACGGCCGCCCCGCGTCGAGCTCCCCGTTCGCCAGCGGCCGGCCGTTACCGGCTGATGCGCCGCAGCGTCGTCCGTCTTGCCGCCCAACAACCGGTAGCCCCGCAGCAAGCGGCTTTGGAAACTGACAAAGGCGATTAACTGCGACAATGTGACGATGGCGTCCAGCGACCAGCCGGCCTGCCGCAGCGCCTGCAAGTGCTGGGCGTTGGCGTTGGCCGGTTGAAACGCCAAACGTTCTGCATGCGCCAACGCCGCCGGCAGCCGCTCGTCTTCCGGCGCGTCGCCCTGACGTTCCAGCAGAGCAGCGTAATGCGCGGCCAAGCGCGGCTCGCCATGCCATTCACTGATGCGCTGAGCCAACCGCAGCCGCTGCGCCAGCGGGAAATCGCCGGCGTCCGCAGGCGCAAACAGCGCCAGATAGCTGGACTGAACGGCATCGGTCGCCGCCTGCCGGGTGGCTCTGGCCTGCGCCAGCGTGGAATCCGGCGCAATCTCGGCCAGTTCGGCCAGCAGATCGACCTGGTGCGGTAATGTCGTCATAGCTTTTCCTCAACGTGATATTCATAAGCAACGGCGGACGTGCCGCGCCGCCAGCCCAGTTCAGGGGCCACGTGGCGGGCGATAAGATCGATAGAACGCAGAATATGGGCGTGCGGCGGGTCGATGGAGTGCACCTGAAACGCCAGATCGGTGACGCGCGCCAGCGCGCTGTCCCGTTGCAGCGAGGCTATTACCTGATCTGGCGTGCCCAAGTGCACGTCGAAAGCGCGGATCAGGCCGTCGAGCGACGTATCGGCCAACCGGTGGCCGCTGGCGCGCATCCGCTCCAGCCCACGGCTCAACCCGGCCGTGGCGAAGTCGCGTGCCTGCTGGCCGTTCTCGCTGACAAACGCAGTGCGCGACCCCATGATGCGCGGCGCCACCCCTGGCGGCAGCGCCGCCAGATAAGCGTCAATGATCGGATTCTGCAGTTCGTCCAGCGGCAGGTCAGGCGCGTCCGCCGGGCGCGGCTGCGTGCGCGACAGCATCAGGCCGTCACCGGCGCGGCCGGCCCGTTCGCCCCCTTCCACCGAGAACGTGGCCTGCCAGACGCGCTGCGCCAGCTGCGGCGCCGCCGGGTACAGCCGGTTGTCTTCGCCGCCCAACGCCTCTCCGCGCCAGGCGCTCAGCAACGTGCGTAAATTCTCGGCGAATGCCGTGTTGCGCTGCCCGGCGTCGAGACCGAAAGCGGCGAAAGAAGACGGCGTGCCGCCGCCTGCCACGCCCACCTCCAGTCTGCCGTCGGACAACAGATCCAATACCGCAGTGTCTTCCGCCACCCGCAGCGCCGACTCCATCGGCAACGTGATCACCCCGGTGCCCAGCCGGATACGGCGGGTGCGTGCCGCCACCTGCGCCAAAAACACCAGCGGTGATGGCAGACCGCCCTCATCGGCATGAAAGTGGTGCTGCGCCACCCAGGCGGTGTCGAACCCGGCTCGTTCGGCGTGCACGATCTGTTCGGTCGCCAGCCGGTAGCGCTCCTGCGCGCTGCCCTGATCCAGCAATCGGGTGAAGAAACCGAGTCTTTTTCCGCTCATATCGCCTCCTCGAATTTTGGCTGTCCGACATGCGATGCGCGGCCGGGAATGGCGGCGATCAATTGGCGGGTGTAATCGCTCCCCGGCATGGCGAACAACTCGGCGGTGGCACCGCCGTCTACCCGTTCACCGCGGTGCAATACCGAAACGCTGTGCGAAATCCGCCGCACCGTCGCCAGATCGTGAGAAATAAACAGGTAGGTCAGGTCCCGCTCCTGCTGCAACTCTTGCAACAAATGCAGGATCTGCGCCTGCACCGTGACGTCGAGCGCCGACGTGGCCTCATCCAATACCAATATTCGCGGTTGCAGCACCAGCGCGCGGGCAATCGCCACCCGCTGACGCTGGCCGCCGGACAGTTCGTGCGGCCTGCGGTTCAGCAAATCGGGCGGCAGCGCGACCCGTTCGAACAGCTCACGCACCCGCCGATCGCGCTCAGGTTTGCCGATCGGCGCGAAATTCAGCAGCGGTTCTTCAATCACCCGATAAAGAGTCTGTTTGGGATCGAGCGAGCCGAACGGATTCTGATAAACCAGCTGAATGCGCTGCCGAAACTGACGCAGCGCTTCGCCCCTGAGACCGATAATATTGACGCCGTCGATCAGGACCTGCCCGGCATCCGGCCGCTCGAAACCCAGCAGGCAACGCGCCAGCGTGCTTTTGCCCGACCCGGACTCTCCCACCAACGCATGGGTGGTGCCGCGCGGCACGCTGAATGACACGCGATCCAGCGCGCGGAACCCCTGGCCGCCGGACAGCCGAAAATCCTTAACCAGCGCCTGAACCACGATCGCCGGCGGCTGCCCGCTGCGTTTCGGCGGCGGCGCAACGGCGCCGCTCAATGAAGGCGCATCGGCTAACAGTTTACGGGTGTATGCGCTGGCAGGCGCGCGCAGTACCTCGGCGGTAGCCCCCTGTTCCTGCACCCGGCCGTGGCGGAACACCAGCAGCCGATCGGCGCGTTCCGCCGCCACGCCCAAATCGTGCGTCACCAGCAGCACTGCAGTGCCGAATTCGCGCCGCAGCTCGTCGATCAGATCGAGAATGCGTTTTTGCACCGTCACGTCCAGCGCGCTGCTCGGTTCGTCGGCAATGATCAACGCCGGCTGCAGCGCAATGGCGATGGCGATCAATACCCGCTGCTTCATGCCGCCGGAAAGTTGATGCGGAAACTGGCGCGCCCGCAGTTCCGGGTGCGTCAGCCCGACGCGGGTCAGCAGTTCCGTCACCCGCTGTTGTACCTGCCCGCGCGGCAACCGGCGGTGAATATTGACGATCTCCGCCACCTGCTCGCCGATGGTTTTTACCGGGTTGAGCGAGCTGGCGGGATCTTGCGGGATCAGGCTGATTTGCGCCCCTCTCACCGCATCCAGCCGCCGCGATGACCAGCCGGCGATATCGGTGCCGTGCAGCCGGATGGCGCCCTGTTCAAGGTGGCCGTTGTCGGCCAGCAAGCCGATGATCGCCTGCGCCGTGGTGGTTTTGCCGGAACCGGATTCGCCAACCAGCGCCACCACTTCCCCCGGCTCAATCGTGAACGACACCTCATGCACCACCCTTCGCCTGCCTTCGTTGCCCTGATAGGCGATGGAAACCTTGTCCAGCGCCAGTACCGGCGGCCGCGCCGCCCGTTGCCATGCCGCTTGCATGCTCATCGCGCTTTTCCTCCCAGCGAACGGCTGATGCGGTTAGCCGCCAACACCACCGCCACCACCACCATGCCCGGGAAGGTGGTCAGCCACCAGGCGGTGGAAATGTAGTTGCGCCCTTCGGCGATCAGCAGCCCCCATTCCGGGGTTGGCGGCGGAGTGCCGTAACCGAGGAAGCTCAGGGTGGCGATCGCCAGGATCGCACTGCCGAACTGCAGCGCCGAGAAGGCGATCACCGAAGTCAGCGAGTTCGGCAGGATATGCCGCCACAGCACCGCCCAAAAGCTGCCGCCGCTGCCGTAAGCCGCTTCAACGTAATCGCTGTGCCGCACTCGCACCACTTCCGCCCGTGCCAGACGGGCAAAGTTGGCAACCGAAGTGACGCCCACGGCGATAGCGGCGTTGACCGTACCGAAACCAAGCAGGATGATAATGCTCAGCGACAGCAGCAGGCCGGGGATCGACAGCAGCACATCGACGACGCGCATCACCGCGTCGTCCGCCACGCCGCCCAACGCGCCGGCGATCAGGCCGAGCGCGGTGCCGAACACCAACCCCAGCGCCACCGCCACTACCGCGCCGGCCAGGGTTTGCGACGCGCCGTACACCATGCGCGCATACAGGTCGCGTCCCAGTTGATCGGTGCCAAGCCAATGCTCACCGCCGGGCGTCAGTCGCTGCGCGCCGGCAATGCCTTCGGTTCCGCTGTAGGCGGTAAACAGCTGCGGCGCCAACGCCCACAGCACCACCAGCGCAATGACCGCCCAGGCCAGCAAAAGCGTCAGGGGGACACGGCGGCGGCTCGAACGACTGGCGGGCAGCGCGCCTTCACTTTCAGCGCCGGACAGATCGCGCTCCGGAACCGTGGCTTTTTCAAAGGAGATACTGCTCATAGGGATGCTCCTGCCTGGGTTTTCAGCCGCGGATCCAGCAGCGGGAACAGCAGATCCACCAGCAAGTTGATGATGACGAAAGCGGCGGCCGAGATCAGCACTATCGCCTGCAGCACCGCAACGTCCTGATTGACCACCGCTTGCTGGGTCAATTGCCCCAGGCCGCTGCGGCCAAACACGGTTTCGGTGATCAGCGCCCCGGCGATCAGTTCGCCGAACAGCATGCCGGCGATGGTCAGCGCCGGCAGCATGGCGTTGCGCGCCACATGCCGCCACAGCACCCCGCTGCGGCTGGCGCCCTTGGCCCGCGCCACCGCGACGAACGGCTGGGTTTGCACCGCATCGATGCTGCGGATCAGAATTTGCGCCAGCGGCGCGGAGATCGGCAGCGCCAGCGTCGCGATCGGCAAAATCACCCCCTGCCACTCGCCGGGGTTAATGATCGGGATCAGCTTCAGGCGGAACGAAAAGAGCTGAATCAGCACAATGCCCAGCCAGAAGGTGGGCACTGAAACGAACAGCGACGGCAGCATCTGCAGCGCCGAACGCAGCCAGCCGAAGCCGGTCAGGTTGGAAACAAAAGCGATAATCAGCGCCAGCAGCAACGCCACCGCAAAGCCCAGCACCGCCAACTGCAGCGTGGCGGGCAGATTAGCCGCCAGCAGCGCGGTAACCGGCACCCCGGCCTGCATTGAGAAGCCCAGATCGCCATGCAGCACGCTGCCCAGGGCATGCAGATACTGCCGCCACAGGGGGACATCCGCGCCATAGGCCGCGCGCATGTCGGCGATCTGCGCCGGACTCAGCCCCATGTCCGGGTTCTGGAATTTGATCAGGATCGCATCGCCCGGCAGCACCTGCAGCAGGATGAACGACAGGGTAAAGGCCGCCCACAGCACCAATGCCGCCTGCCCGATGCGCCCCGCCAGATATCGCTTCATTGCGCCCCCTTAATGTTTCTCTAACCAGGCGCCGTAGAAGCTCGGGCGACCGACCGCTTCGAAACTCACCCCCTTCAAATAAGGCGCACCAGCGAACACCTGCGGCTCCTCAAAAAACGGGATCACGTAGGCCTGGTCAATCAGGTAGTTTTGCGCCTCGCCGGCGATCTGCAGGCGTTGTTGCGCATCAACCTCGGAGGCAATGCCGAGCAGCAGGGCATTCAGCTTGTCATCGCTAAAGTTGCTGTTGCTGCTGGTGCCGCCCTTCTGCAGCAGCCCGTCGCGGTTGGTTGGGTAAAACTGACTTTTAATCACGTCCGGATCGGCGCGCCCCACCTCCACCACCGTCGCCGGGGTTTTCTGTGGGTCGAGATTATCCGCCACCCGGCTGCCGGCGTCGCCCGCCAGAATGTTCAGCCGCGCGCCGACTTTCCCCCACTGCTGAGAAACCAGCTGCAACACCGCCTTGTTCTGCGGCTGCGGCAACGATTCATACACCGTCAGCACCAGCTTCTTGCCGTCCTTTTCCCGCAGCCCGTCACCGCCCTTTTTCCAACCCGCTTCATCCAACAGCCGGTTGGCCTGCTGCGGGTCAAATTTCAGCTTGTCGGTGATCTGATTGAGAATACCGCCGTTGGGGTAAAACCCGCCGGAAGGCGGATAAAGATTGGTGTGCGCCTGTTGTTCGAGGTAGATCAGCGTGCCGCCCTGCACCGCCGCCAACGCCGGGCTCATCGCCGCCGCCCCTCCTAACGCCACCGCTATTCCACCGGTTAATACCTTGAAAGAAAACTTAAACATTAGTGCCGCACCCATATTATTTCTGAAAGTTATGGGTTAGATAACAAACCAAATCGGCGGGGAATTGAACGAACTAATTTCGCTAACCAATGGTGTAAATCGCACAAGACGCGTCGCTTGGCGGCGAATGCAATCTGTTATAAAGTATCAAAACCTCAGCCAAAGGAAGACGACGATGAAAATCCAGCTGTCGCTGTTATTTCTCAGCCTGCTGGCCGGCAAGGCCGCAGCGTTTCAGTCGAAAGTGCCCGAACCGCGACCGGAGCAGGCGCGGGTGGCGGAACAAAACATCGAAAATCTGTTTTACGGCTTTCACGCCATGGACGCCCAGCCGGTGAGCATCGGCAGCTGCGCGGCGGTGCCGGTGGCGGGGTGCCAATGCGCATTCTGCACCCAGTTGCGACAGGCCGGGCGTTGAGTAGGATTTAAATCACCAGCAACTCATCAAGCAGCGCCGGGTTACGCTCAATCAGCAACAGAAGTTTCAGTGCCGATCCCGAGGGAATGCGGCGTTCTTGCTCCCAGCTTTGCACCAATCCCACACTGGCCCCCACAGCCTTGGCAAACTCCGCCTGCTTCATCCCACGGGATTTGCGCAGCAGCTTGACGTCAGGAATAGCATGACGGTGAACATGCTCGGACTTTGGCGTCATCTTACCCTTTTCGATCGCCACCATTTCGTTCATGCTGCTGACCAAATCGTCGAAAAGTTCTTTTTTCATAATGCCCTGATTCCTTCGTCACACAATTTCGCCATCGTTAATCAAGTTGTTGAACGATGGATCTCAATATCGCCTTTTCCTGTTCGGATAAATCATCCTTTTCACTTTTACGGTATATCAACAATAAGTACACTCGGCCGCTGGCCGCCGTCAGATAATAAATCACTCTAACGCCCCCGCGTTTTCCCTTTCCGTCCAGCCCCCAGCGTATCTTTCTGCATCCGCCCGTGTGGCTGATCGTATCCCCGTCATGGTGATTCAACAGCAAATAGCTTTGGAAAGCCTGAAAGTCATCATCCTTCATCAATTCGGCTCGCTTTCTGCTGAAAACGGTCGTTTCGATAAACTCCAGATAGTCCATTACCGTCGCCTCCTGCGATCTTTCTTTTCAGGATACTCGTACAAGGTACGACGATCAAGAGTGTTCAACCCAGCTCATATTGCACGTTCAACTGCCCTTTCTTCATCTTTAGGCCGGTAATCGCGATCGCGCCCACCTCGCCCAGCGCGGCGACATGGGTGCCGCCACAGCCGTAGGCGGGCAACTCGCCGAAACCGACCTGGCGCAAACCGTCCACCGCCTGCTGGCGGCGCGGCAGATCGGCGGCGATCAAACGCATCAGCTCCTCCTGCAAAAAGTCCGCTTCTATCGTCTGCGCATCCGGTCCCGGCGCGAAAGTGATGCGCCCTTCCCCCGGCCAATGATGCGCCTTGACCGGCCGCCAGCCCCGGGTTTCGCCCAACCAGCCGATCAGATGCCCAGCGGAGTGCCAGCGGGCGTGCAGCCGACGCTGCGCTTCATCGATTTGCATCGTAACCGGCCCGTTCGGCAGCGGCGCGGCGGTAAAGTGCACCACGGTATCCCCCTGCTGCTGCACCCGCAGCACGGTGACGCCGCCTAACGACCCCACATCGGAAGGTTGGCCGCCGCCCTGCGGGTGGAACAGCGTGGCGTCCAGCTCCACGGCGTAAGCGCCCGCCTCGGCCGGCGCACAGCTCAACACCTGCGCCTGGCCCTGTAAATCGTCGCTGTAGTAATAACGTCGTTCGGTCATCATTTTTCTCCTCGGTTCGAAGAGCCATTATATTCATGTCATAATCGGAGCATAATCCGCCGCCATCACAATGGACCTTTGCGTCATGAGCACAAATCTTTCTTACGCGCTGTTGGCCGAAATGGCCGTTTTCGTTCAGGTGGTAGAGAGCGGCAGTTTTTCCGCCGCCGCCCGCAAGCTGGGCGCTTCGCCTTCCGCCGTCAGCCGCAGCGTGGCGAAGCTCGAGCAGGCGCTGGCGCTGCAGTTGCTGCACCGCACCACCCGCAAACTGCGGCTGAGCGAAAGCGGCGAAGAGGCGTTTGCGCACTGCCGCACCCTGCTGGCGGCGGCCGACGCGGTCATGGCGATCGGCGGGCGCGGCGCCGCGGAGCCCGAAGGGCTGGTCAGCGTCAGCGTACCCAAAGCGGTGGGCCGCTTCGTGCTGCATCCGCACATGCCGGAGTTCCTGCGCCGCTACCCGAAGGTGGACGTGAGGCTGCGGCTGGAAGATCGTTACATGGATTTGATCGACGATCGGGTCGATCTGGCGCTGCGCATTACCGATCGCCCGTCGCCCGGGTTGATCGGCCGCCAGTTGATGAGAATAGACCATCTGCTGTGCGCCACGCCGCACTACCTGGCGCAACACGGCACGCCGCTGCACCCGCACGATCTGGCGGCGCACAGCTGCATCTATCTGGGAGAAACGCCGAGCGACGCGCAATGGAAATTCCGCCGCAGCGGCAAAACGGTGACGGTCAGCGTGCGCGGCCGCTACGCCGCCAACCACACCGGCGTGCGGCTGGACGCGGTGAAACGGCATATCGGCATCGGCAGCCTGCCGTACTTTACCGCCCGCCAGGCGCTCGACGAGGGCGAGATCGTGCAGGTGTTGCCAGAATGGGATTTCCTCAGCAGCTATCACGGCGGCCTGTGGCTGCTCTATGCGCCCAACCAGTATCTGCCGCCCAAACTGCGGGTGTTTATCGACTATCTCGTCGCCTGCCTGGCGCAGGAGCCGCAGTTAAAGCGCCTTGCGTAGCGTGATGTTGATGCGGTGCGGCCCCACCAGCGAGTGGTAGCCTTCCTTGACCGGCAGGATGCCGTGAAAACAGAGCCGCGATGGGCCGCCCCACACCACCACATCGCCGTGCGCCAGCGGAATGCGCCGCGCCCGGTCGCTGCGTTGCAGGCCGCCGAACTGAAACACCGCCGGCAGCCCGAGCGACACCGAGACGATCGGCGCGCCGAAGTCGTGTTCGTCTTTATCCTGATGCAGCGACAGCTTGCTGCCCGGATCGTAACGGTTCATCAGGCAGGAATCCGGCACGAAGGGGCCGAAGCCCGCCTGCTGCGCAGCTTCGTCCGCCAGCGCCATCAGGATCGGCGGAATGGCCGGCCAGCGTTTGCCGCTGCGCGCGTCGCGTTCCGAATAGCGGTAGCCCCGGCTGTCGCTGGTCCAGCCGTTGCCGCACCAGCTCATCGCCACCGACATCACGTGCCCGCCGGGGGTGGTCAAATGCCGCCACGGCACCTGGGCCACCACGCCCTGCACCGCCGCCAGCAGTTCCGGCCCGTGATCGCGCACAAAGCCGTGCATCACCACCGCGCCGGGGGCGATCTCTTCGCGCCACGGCGGCGGCAGCGCGTCTTCAAAAAGATCGATTGTCATCGCCAAAGCCTGTATGAATACACAGTACCCATTGTAACCCGCCGCCGCCGATTGTCCAGCGCCCGGCGGCGCCATTGTCGTTGGCGGCAAATTTCTCTACAGTAGCCGCCATAAAATCAATCACTCACCAGGAATGCGTGTGATTAAGGGCATCACTCTTTCAGTCGTCGCCTCCATCTTGTTCGGCGCGATGTATTACTTCACCTCTACCCTCACCCCGCTGAACGGCGAGCAGGTCTACGGCTGGCGCACGCTGCTGACGCTGCCGTTCCTGACGCTGTTCATGGCGCTGTCCGGCGATTGGCGCAAGGTGGGCGACACGCTGGTCGGGATCGGCCAACGGCCGCGGCGCCTGCTGGGCCTGCTGCTCACCTCGGCGCTGCTGGGGGTGCAGCTGTGGCTGTTCCTGTGGGCGCCGCTGCACGGCAAGGCGCTCGACGTATCGCTCGGTTATTTTCTGCTGCCGCTGACCATGGTGCTGGCGGGCCGTTTGATCTACCGCGATCGGCTGTCGCTGCTGCAAAAACTGGCGGTGGCGTGCGCCGTGGCGGGGGTGGGCAATGAGCTGTATCAGGCGGGCGGCGTATCGTGGCCGACGCTGGTGGTAGCACTGGGGTATCCGCTCTACTTTATTTTGCGGCGGCGTTTCGGCACCGACAATCTCGGCGGGCTGTGGTGCGAGCTGGCGCTGATGCTGCCGGCGGCGGCCTGGTTCGCCTTCGGCGACGGCGGCGCGGCGGCGCTGCCGATCAATGCCGAGCTGTATTGGCGCATTCCGCTGCTCGGCGTCATCAGCGCCGTGGCATTGGTGTGTTACATCCTCGCCAGCCGCCTGCTGCCGTTCAGCCTGTTCGGCCTGCTGAGCTATGTGGAACCGGTGCTGCTGGTGATCGTCGCGCTGCTGCTCGGCGAAAGCATCGGCCAAAGCGAATGGCCGACCTATCTGGCGATCTGGCTGGCGGTGCTGCTGCTGGCGGCGGAAGGCGCGCGGCACCTGCTGCGCCGCCAGCGGGTCTGACTCAGGCGGCCAGCGTCGCGCCGCCGTCGATCACGATGTCCTGCATGGTGATGTGGCTGGCCAAGTCGGAGGCCAGGAACAACACCGCGTTGGCGATCTCGTCCGGGCGAGCGATTTTGCCCAGCGGGATCCCCAACTTGAACATCTCGGGGAAGCCGGCGATGGTGCGTTGCTGCGCATCATCGGTCTGCCACATGCCGCGCTGCATCGGCGTGTCGGTCGAGCCCGGCGACACCAGATTGCACCGCACGCCGAACGGCGCCATCTCCAGCCCCACGCAGTGGTTCAGGCTGGTCAACGCCGCCTTGGAGGCGCAGTAAGCCGCCATCTGCGCGCGCGGCACGTGCGCGGCGTTGGAGCCGATGCTGACGATCGCCCCGCTGCGCTGCGCCTTGAAGTGCGGCAGCACGGCGCGGAACAGGTAAAACGCCCCCGAGGCGTTGACGTTGATGCACTGGTGCCAGTCATCCACGCTCAGATCTTCGGTATTGCCCATGCGCAGAATGCCGGCGGCGTTGACCAACACGTCCAGTTGCGGGTTTTCCGCCAGCTGTTGGCGGCACACCGCCTCCACCTGCTCCGGCCGGCTGATGTCCAGCGTCACGCAAGGGTAAGGCAAATCCGGGTTGGCGAACTCGCGGTCAAACCCCACCACCTCGGCGCCCTGCGTCAAAAAATGCCGGGCGATCTGCTCGCCGATGCCGCGCGCCGCGCCGGTCACCCACACGCGTTTGCCGGTGAAATCCATCTGAATGCTCATGCGCGCACCGCCATCCGGGCGCACAACCGGGTCATGTTGTTGTTCATCGTTGTCTCCTGCGAAAAGGATAGGATGCGGCGCGCGCTGCGCCGCAAAGTGGCCCTACAGCGCACCGCTGTTCAGGCCGAAAGCGTTGAGCATGGTGCCCAGTTTAGCGGCGGTTTCCAGCCACTCGGACTGCGGCGTCGAGGCGGCGACGATCCCCGCGCCGGCGAACAGCCGCACCCGGTTGCCGCGCAGCAGGCCGCTGCGGATGACGATCGCCCACTCGCCGTCGCCGTTGGCGTCGCACCAGCCGACGATGCCGCTGAACAGGCCGCGATCGTGCGGCTCCAGATCGGCGATCAGCTGGCGGGCGCTCTCGGTCGGGAAACCGCACAGCGCCGGCGTCGGATGCAGCAGGCAGGCCAGCTGCATCACGTTGAGATTCGGGTTCAGCAGCTCGCCGCGAATGCGGGTGGACAAATGCCACATGGTGCCGGTACTGAGCAGCGACGGGCCGCTGGGCACGCTCAGGCTGGCGCACAGCGGCGCCAGGTGCCGACGGATGTCGTCGATCACCAGCTTGTGTTCGTATTTGTCTTTGGTCGAGCGCATCAGGCGCTCGCTGCCGAGGCGATCCTGCTGCGGATCGTCCTGACGGCGCGCCGAGCCCGCCAGCGGGTTGGTGTGGATCTCGCCGCCCTGCTTGCGGATCAGCAGTTCCGGGCTGGCGCCGATCAACACGCCGCCATCGGCCAGCGGCAGGGAAAAGTGGTAACCGGTCGGGTTCTGCACCATCAGGTTATTGAGGATCTGGTGGCCCGCCACCGGCTGCTCCAGCTCGATGTCGAGGATGCGCGACAGCACCGCCTTGTCCAGCTTGCCTTGTTTAAAGCGGCTGACCGCTTCCGCCACCGCGTGCTTGAAGCGCGGCTCGTCCGGAATGCTGGTGCAGGCGGCCAGGCGATGCGGCTGTTGCAGCATCGGGCGCGCGGCGCGGGTAAAGCTGTCGTTGGCGACAAACTCGTAACTTTCAGGCACATACAGGCAGGAAGGCCGGCGCGTGTCGAACGGAATGGCGCCCACCACCACCGGCGTCTCCTGGCCGGCGGCGTTGGCTCGCGCCAGCGCCTGGCGAATATGCTGCGCCAGCGCGCTGCCTTCCTGCTCGCCGCCGAACGCCGGCGTCTCAATCCGTTCGAACACGCCGCTGGCGGAGAGGGAACGGAATTCGGACCGGTACAAAAAGGTCGATTGTTCGGCGTACGCAAACCCGGGGAAGGTTTGGTTTTCTGTCGTCAGTGTCGCCACAGACCACTCCTTTGTTGCGCCTCACCAATGATAATGTTTATGCGAATAATTATCATTAGCTGTAAAAGGAGGATAAATTACACCGATTCCCCACCGAGGGTCAATCTCCGATGAATGAATCTTTCCGCTCGCTGCGGCAAATCCACGTTACGGCGCAGCAAGAAATAACACACTGTTATTATTGTGTTTTAGCAAAAAATAAAGGTCGTGACGTCGTCACCTTCACGCCAAAAATGCCCGCTGAACCGGCGGCCGGCGGGGCAATTTGGCGTCAAGGTCTTAAGCAACGCTAATACGAACGTCTGCCGCTGCGTATCCACGGCGACCATGCGCGCATCGAGAAAATCGAAGTAACAACGCACCTGCGGATAAAGCGCCTTGAACAGGCTCTCTTTGGCGGAAAACGTCAGCGTCAGCAGCTCGTTGAACGGCAGCGTTTCGCGCAGCAACGTCTCGCGCTCCCCCGCCGAAACGATCGCCCCCCACAGCTCCTCCGCCCGCACGTCGGAGAGCAGCGTCTCCACATCCAACCCAACGCCGCCCAGCCCGCTCTCGCGGTGTACGGCGCACAGCGCGGTATCCGAATTATGGCTCAGCGCCCCGGCGATGCCCGGCGGCCACTGCGGCGCGCGATCTTCGCCGCGCGCCAGGGTGAAGTCGGCGAAACCGAGCGGCGCCAGCAGCTGTCGCGCCAGCACACGCCCGGCCAGATACTCCGCACGGCGTTTCGGTACCGCGCGCGCCAGGTGGTCCGGCAGCGCAAAGCCCGCCTCGGGAAAACTCTCGTCGCGATACTCTGCCAGCGCAAAATGGCAGCGCGCCACCTGGCCCGGATAGCCGTCCGGCGTGAAAAATTCGATATTGCGGATAAAAGTGGGCAACGGCGGTATCCATGATAAGCAGGCAGGCTGATGATGTTAGCCCCCGAAACCGCCTGCAACAATGACCCTGGGCAAAATAAATGACGATAAGGCTCGTACGGCGGCACGTTAGCCGGGATGGGGAGAGGCCTCTCCCCCGCGGTCGGGAGAGAGGCTGGGCATTACAAGATGCCTTTCATGGTCTTTTCGAAATCGCTCCAGGCGCAGAAACCGTCTTTGTCGATCGGGCAGCCTTTCAGCGCCAGCGTCACGCGCTGCGGCGGGGTTTGCAGCGTCAGCGGCGTCGCCTTGCGCAGCTGTTCGGTGGACTGATAGACGTACTCAATCTTCAGCAATTCACGGCTGTTCTGCGCGTCGCGCCAGCGCTGGAACACCAGTTTGCCGCCTATCGGCGTTTTCTCGTACTGCTGCGGCAGCTGATACGGCTGGAACTGCATGGCCGACAGCAGCGAGGCGATATTGGAGTCGTGGCCGACCAGCACCGTCAGCTTCGGCGCGTCCGGTTTGCGCTCGCCGAGCAGCGCGTTGTTGATGTAGGTCAGCAGCGGTTTGGCGACGTTCTGCGCCACCACCGGCGAGGTGAACAGCGAATCCTGATAGCCGTCTTTCAACTGCGCCAGCTGCTTCCACTGCTGCGGGGTGACGATTTTGCCCCAGGCCACCTCTTTCATCGGGAAACCTTCGTAATACTGCAGCATAAAGGCGTCCACCAGCGAGTTGCCCACCCGCAGCGGGCCGGAGACGCCCGGCTCTTTGCCCGGCACCGCGCTCATCACGCTGGCTTCTTTGGTCAGGTCGCAGTGTTTGTCGGTCTTGCAGGCGGCGGAATCCTTGTAGTCGATGATCTTCGCCAGCTGTTGGTAAGAGGCGTCCAGCTTAAGCGAGCCCAGCGCGGCGTTCATCGCCGCCAGCGCCTGCTGGTTGAAGGCTTCGCTGGTATCGGTGATGATCGGGTTGAAGGTCGGATCCATCTCGCCCATCTTGTCCTGATGGTGCACGCTGACGTCGCAGCCGGGGAACGCGCCGTTGCTGAAGAACTGCGCGGTGGCCACCGTGCGCTGCAGGCTGTTGGCGTAGACGTACACGCTGCCGGCGGTCGGGCAGCCCTCTTGCGGCAACAGGCCGGTCTGCTTCAGCCAGGCGTTGAAATAGTGCCCCATATACACTTCCAGCACCCCGCCCTTGGTGGTCAACTGGCCGCCCGGCGTTTCCCAGGCCGGCCAGTCCTTCGGCGTGGACTGCGCCAGCACGCTGCCGTTGTTGGCCAGCGGCGCGCGCAGGTTATGGCGGCTCATCACCAGCACCTGTTCCAGTTGATAACCGCCGGCGTCCGCCAGCGCGTTCCCGGTGAATGACAAGGGCAGGCACAGCAATAACGTTTTTTTTCTCATCCGCAGAGGCTCCCGGAAAATGATTATTTTTAAGGTGTTAGCGTTTGCCTGCGTATGATGGCGGGGTTAGTGTGACAAGTGTGTGACAGGGTTCACGGGAAAAGATCGTACCAGCGGCCACCGGGCGGCGGCCGCTGTGCGTCAACTCAGTACCACAGGCTCATGATCGGCCAGCCGATCAGCAGCAGCGCGGCGATGTACACCACGCCGAGAATGCCGCCCAGGCGCCAGTAGTCTTTCGATTTCACGTAGCCGCAGCCGTAGATGATCACCCCCGGCCCGGTGGCGTACGGCGTCAGCACGCCCATGATGCCGATCGACAGCACCAGCAGCATCGACAGCTGCTCCATCGGCACGCCCGGCAACCCTTTGCCGACCGCCAGAATCACCGGCAGCATGGTGGCGGTGTGCGCCGACAGGCTGGCGAACAGGTAGTGGGCGAAGTAGAACACCAGCACCAGCGCCACCACCGTCATGTTCGGCGAGAAGCCGTCCAGGTGGGTGCTCATGGTCTGGGCGAACCAGTCGATAAAGCCGGAGCGCGTCAGGCCGTTGGCCATCACCACCAGCGTCGCCAGGTTAACCAGCGTATTCCAGGCGCTGGAGTATTTGGTGATCTCTTTCCACGACACCACGTGCAGCGCCAGCATCAGCGACACCGCCAACAGGCACACCGCGGTGGCGTCCAGCACCTTGCCGCCGAACACCCACAGGCATAGGCTGAGCAGCACCAGGCCGATCAGGGTGTACTCCTTGCGCGTCAGCTTGCCCATTTCCCCCAGCGCGGTATTCGCCCAGGCGGCCACTTCGCTGCTGTGGGTCACGCCCGGTTTGTACAGATAGTAGGAGATCAGCGGCGCGATGATCAGCAGCAGCAGGCCGACCGGCAGGAACGCCAGGAACCACTGCATCCAGCTGATGTGCACCCCGGCTATCTTGCCGACGAACTCGATGCCCAGCACGTTCGGCGCGGCGCCGGTGACGAACATCGAGGAGCTGATGCTGGTGCCGACCACCATCATCCACATCAGGTAGCCGCCGATGCGGCGCGAAGAGGGATCGTTAGGGAAGGAATCGAACAGCGGCGGCAGGTTTTTCACCACCGGGAACACCGTGCCGCCGGTGCGCGCGGTGTTGGACGGCGTGAATGGCGCCAGCAGAATATCGATGATCACCACCGCATAGCCCAGCGTCAGCGTGCGCTTGCCCATGAACTTCACCAGGAACAGCGCGATGCGCCGCCCCAGCCCGGTGGCCTCGTAGCCCAGCGCGAAGATAAAGGCGCCGAACACCAGCCAGACGGTGGTGCTGGAGAAGCCCGCCAGCCCCCATTTCAGCGCCTCTTTACCGGCCTTGAAGCCTGGCTCCGCCAGTTCCTGCGCGCCGAACAGCACCCAGTTGGCGCTGAGCACGCTGACGGTCACCGCGATAAAGCTGATGGCGGTGGCCGGGATCGGCTCCAGAATCATGCCGACGATCATCGCCACGAAGATGGCGAAATAGTGCCACGCCTGCGGCGGCATGCCGTCGGGCACCGGTATCAATAACAGGATCGCGAGCACCGCCAGCGGCGCTATCGCTTTCCAGATCTTTTCCTGGGTTTGGGACATAGGGACTCTCCTGAAGGCTTGGTTATTATTCTTGGGCACCCAGCTGCGCCAGCAGCCAGGTCACTATCAACAAGTCGGCGCTGCCGCCGGGGCTGAGGTTGCGGGCAATGCAGTCGGCATCGAAGCGCCGCAGGCGCGCCAGGCCCGTTTCCCCCGCCGAGCCGCCCTGCGCCAGCAGCCAGGCCGCCCGGCACCGCAGCCAGCGCAGCCCGCGCAGGCCGCCGCGCGAGGCGACGTTGGTGTCATCGTTGTGGGCCATCAGCCACAGCAGGCTGTCCAGCAGCGCCCGCTGTTCGTCGCCGCCGGCGGCCAGCCGTTGCCGATACAGCGGCAGCGCGCCGTCAAGCACCAACCGAAAACCGGACTCCGCCTCGCCGCGCGCGCCGCTGAGGCCATACGCAGCGAACAAGCGCTGGCCGGCGGTCTGCCCGGCGTTGTTGCGCCGCAGCTCACGGTCCACCAGCCCCCGACACATCGCCGCTACCTCGCCGCACAGCG
Source organism: Serratia sp. BNK-33-b (assembly GCF_048684565.1). NCBI lineage: Bacteria > Pseudomonadati > Pseudomonadota > Gammaproteobacteria > Enterobacterales > Yersiniaceae > Serratia > Serratia sp. BNK-33-b. The sequence continues at coordinate 1,625,695 of NZ_JBLQTZ010000001.1, read as the reverse complement.
CCTCCGCGCCGATGTCACGGCTCTGCTGCTGCAGGCGGCCGAAGGCGGTGCACAGCAACCCGAGTGAGAACACGCTGCCCTTGTGGGTGTTAATGCCGCCGGTGGCGCGAAACATCTGGTTTTCGCAGGCCATGCCGAGCGGCCGCAGCCGCGCCAGCTGCTGCTCTGCCGGCAAAGCCGCGTCTTCCCGTCCGCGTTGGATAAAGCGCGGCAGCCACACGCCGATGGCGCGGGCGCTGCGGTAGAAGTGCCCGAGATCCATGTCGCGGTGGGCGCCGGTGTTATGACGATCCACCAGCCCCGGTTTGGGCGTGAGGTTAACCTCCACCAGCAGCGCGCGGAAAGCGGCGCGGGCGAAGTCGCAGGCCGGCTCGGTGCGACGGGCGGGTGGATTAATCGGCAGAGATCGCATCGTTGAACATCCTTTCCATTTCTTGCAGCAGCTGCTCGCTGCCATGCCGCCGCTGGCGGGCGCAGATCTTGGCCGGTTGGCCGCACAGCAGGCAGCGCCGTTCCGGCAGGCCGATGTCGCGGCGCGACAAAATGCGCCCCTGCGCATCCAGCACGTCGATATCCCACAGCCGGCCGATCGGGCGGCTCACCTCCAGCTGCATGGCGCAATCTTTCACCCGCTGGGCGTCGGCGCGCAGCGCCACAAACCCTTCGCAGCCGGTGGAAAGCGCCAGCGCCTCGGCCTGCGGGCTGGGCCAGCCCTGTTCGGCGCACAGCCGCAGCAGCGCCGCCCACCCCAGGTTGAAGATGCCGCGCGTCAGCGCGCTGTCCTTCACCGGGCCGGGGACGACCAGCGTCAGCACCAGCAGCGTGCACTGGTGCTGCGCCAGCCACGCCTGCTGGCGCGCCTGGCGGCATTCGCGGCTGGTGAGCAGCTCCGGCAGGCTGACCGCGCGTTCGGCGGCCAGTTGAGGATCGACGGCGGCCATCGGTTACTCCGCCACCTGATGCACCACGTCGATCACCGAGCCGTCGCGGTAGCGCACCACCGCCACCACCTTGTCTGTAAAGGCGATCGGCTGCGGTTCGCCGGTCAGCTGCAGCGCGCGGGCGCGCAGCCAGTCGATGCTCACCACCTCGAGCCCGGCCTCCCGCAGGCGCTGCGCCAGCTCCGGCCGCGCCGGGTTGACGGCGATGCCGTGGTCGGTCACCAGAATGTCGATGCTGGAACCCGGCGTGACGCAGGTGGTCACCTGCTCCACCAGCGTCGGGATGCGCCCGCGCACCAGCGGCGCGACGATGATCGCCAGCCGCGCGGCGGCGGCGGTGTCGCAGTGGCCGCCGGACGCGCCGCGCAGCACGCCGTCGGAGCCGGTCAGCACGTTAACGTTGAAGCCGGTGTCGATTTCCAGCGCGCTCAGCACCACCACGTCGAGCCGATCGACCGACGCGCCCTTGGAGCTGAAGTTGGCGTACTGGTTGGCGCTGATTTCGATATGGCGCGGGTTGCGCGCCAGCGAGGTCGCCGCCGCCCGATCGAAGCTCTGCACGTCCAGCAGCTTGCCGATCAACCCTTTCTCGTGCAGATCCACCATGGTCGAGGTGATGCCGCCGAGGGCGAACGCGGCGCGAATGCCGCGGGCGCGCATCTTGTCCTCCAGGAAACGGGTCACCGCCAGCGAGGCGCCGCCGGTGCCGGTTTGCAGCGAAAACCCTTCGGTGAAGTAACCTGAACCGGCGATCACCTCGGCGGCGCGGCGGGCGATCAGCAGCTCGCGCGGGTTCGAGGTCATGCGCGTGGCGTCGGCGCCGATCTTGTCGGCGTCGCCCACCCGCTCCAGCTGCACGATCAGATCCACCCGATCCTGCGCCAGGCTGGCGGGATGATGCGGATACGGCACCAGCTGCTCGGTCAGCAGCACCACGGTGCCCGCCGCCTCGGCGTCCACCCGCGCATAGCCGAGCGAGCCGCAGCAGGCTTCACCGCTGTAGCCGTTGGCGTTGCCGAACTCATCGCAGGCCGGCACGCCGAGGAAGGCCACGTCTATCTTCAGCTCGCCGGATTCAATCAGGTTGACCCGGCCGCCGTGCGAGTGAATTTGCACCGGCTCCGCCAGCAGGCCGCGCGAAACGGCGTCCGCCAGCGGGCCGCGCAGCCCGGAGGTGTAAATGCGGCTCACCACGCCGTGGCGGATATGCTCAACCAACGGCGCATGGCAGTCGGTCAGCGAGCTGGAGGCCAGCGTCAGGTTGCGGAACCCCATCGCCGCCAGCGTCTCCATCACCTGATTGAGCGCCAGATCGCCGCCGCGAAACGCATGGTGGAAGGAGATGGTCATGCCGTCCTGCAGCCCGCTGCGGCGCACCGCTTCCTGCAAGGAGTCGCACAGCTTGAGATCGCGCGGTTTGCGCGCCTGCAGGTTGGCTTTGGACACGTCCTGATAGCCCGGCAGATCCGCCGGGTTGGCGAAGGTCATCAATCGTTGTTGGCGGTTCATCATGCTTCCTCCCCGTGCTGCGCCGGTTCTTCCCGTAAGCCGGACAGCGCGGCGCGCTCCAGCACCAGCCGGGCGCGTTCAATCACCGGGCTGTCGACCATTTTTCCGTTGAGCGACACCACGCCGCGCCCTTCCCGCTCCGCCGCCTCGGCGGCGTCCACCACCCGCTGCGCGTGCGCCACCTCTTTGGCGGTCGGCGCATACAGGTTGTGCAGCAGCTCAATCTGGCGCGGGTTAATCAGCGATTTGCCGTCGAAGCCGAGCTGTTTGATCAGCGCCGCTTCCTGCAGGAAGCCGGCTTCGTTGTTGGCGTCGGAGTAGACGGTGTCGAACGCCTGAATGCCGGCGGCGCGCGCCGCCTGCAGCAGCGAGCAGCGGGCGAACAGCAGCTCGATACCCTCCGGCGAGCGTTCGGTGCGCAGGTTGCGCACATAGTCTTCCGCACCCAGCGCGATGCCGATAAGACGCGGCGAAGCGTGCGCGATCGCCACCGCGTTGGTGATGCCCTGCGCCGATTCGATCGCCGCCAGCAGCCCGGTGCTGCCGACCGGCCGGCCGCAGGCCGCCTCGATGGCGGCAATCTCGCGCTCCATGTCGACAACGTCCTGCGCGCTGTCGGTCTTCGGCAGGCGCACGATGTCCGCGCCGCCGCGTACCACCGCCTGCAGGTCCGCCAGGCCGTAGGCGGAGTCGAGCGCATTGACGCGCACGATGGTTTCCACCTCCTGGTACAGCGGGTGCTGCAGCGCGTGGTACACCAGCCGGCGCGCCGCGTCTTTTTCACGCAGGATCACCGAGTCTTCCAGATCGAACATCAGCGCATCGGCCTGATAGATAAAGGCGTTGCTGACCATCGCCGCGTTGGCGCCGGGAACGAACAGCATGCTGCGGCGTAGCCGGGTTTTATTCAGCGTTTTCATCTTTCGCCTCCCACGGCAGTTGGCCGCTCTCGCAGGCGCGCATCAGCGCGGTTTCCAGCCGGGCGCGCAGCACGCAGTCCAGCGCCCCTTTGTCGTCGACGATCACCTGCACCGGCTCCACCTCATAACGCTGCAGCACCTCCAGCAGGGTGCGGCGGATCGCCGCGCCGAACTGTTTTTCCACGCTGCTGGCGATCAACAGATCGTGCTGCGGCCCCTCGGCGGGCGCGATGCGCACCATGACATCGCTGGATTCCAGCGTGCCGGCCATTGCTTCTCGGATAATTTTCATCATTCACCTGATTGTGCGGACTCAAAAGGATGCGGGGCCGCCTTGGCCCGGCGCTGCGTTTGCAGATCCTGCAGGTAGTACAGGGTGTCCGGCGGCACCAGCGGCGCGGCGGCGTGGAAGTCCCCCGCCGCCAGCAGCTTGCGTACCCAGGAGGCGGAGATCGCCGTGCCCTGATATTGCAAACGCTCGATTTCCACCAGCGCGATCGGTGGGCTGGGCAGCGCCGGCGTTTCCAGCCAGTAGCGCATGTCGCGGTTGTATTTCGCGGTCACCGCGCAGAACGGCTCGTTGCCGACGAAACGGTGGGTAATGCCCAGCGCGGGCGCCAGATACTGGCGGAAGATCTTCAGATCGATTTCGGTGTAACAGTCGTCGGCCACGCCCTGATCCTTGATGAAGTAACAGGGGAAGGTGGCGCGCGAGATCACGTACTGCGAGCCTTCGTGTACCGTGAGGTTGGGGATATCGGCGGTGCCGGCCAGCACCAGCCGGCGGCGGTCTTCATAGCTGAAGCGCGAGGTGTTTTCCTTCACCAGAAACAGGTGCAGCCAGTCGCAGCGTTTGGCCGCCTGACGCACCAGATACTGATGCCCGCGTGTGAAGGGGTTGGCGTTCATCACGATGCTGCCGATGGTCTCGCCCGGCCGGCGCTGGCTCGCCAGCTGGGCGGCGTAGCGCTTCAGGCGGCACGGGCTGTTTTCCATCAGCACCACGATGCCCGGCACGGTGGCGATCGGGTAGAAACCGCACTGGCGGAACAGCGGCTCGTTCTGCACCTTGGTGTAGATAAACAGCTGGGTGTGGTGGCGCTCGTAGGCCAGGTTCACCAGCTCGGTCGCCAGCGCCAGCGCCAACCCTTCGCCGCGCATCAGCGGACTGATGGCGACGCATTTGATAATATTGTCGGCGATGCCGCCGCAGGCGACCAATTTGTCGTGCTGGGTAACAGTAATAAATATTTCAACCGTGGTGTCGATATTCAGATCGTTACTGCGCAAGAAGGCACTTATTTCCGAAATCGCTTTATGATCCGATCGCTTTACCCGATTAAATACGGCATCGCCTAACATAACACGCTCTCTGGGTTAACTGGCACACAACAAGTTAAATACAAAAAGGCATTTTAATTAACATCAATGACGGCAATTAAAACCTTAAAAACCATGAAGATAAACGCCGCTTCGCGTTCGATAAATCAATGGTAAACAGAAAAAAAACGCCAATTATTGACCTATTTCACAAACCGTTCCCGGTTAATAAGTTATTTAATGTTCTTTATTTGCTTAATTAATCTTATGGTGTTTATTATTGAGATAATCTTTATTTAGCGCCGCAATTTACTTACATTCATTTAGCATCTTGATTGCAATAGTAGGTTTCATTATGGAATGGCTGAACATCCTGATCGTTGAAGACGAAACGCCGCTGGCGGAGATGCACGCGGAGTTTATCCGCCAGAACGGCGGCTGCCGCCAGATTTGGCTGGCCGGCACCCTGGCGCAGGCGCGCGCCATGACCGAGCGCTTCAAGCCGGACCTGATCCTGCTGGACAACTTTCTGCCCGACGGCCAGGGCATCACCCTGCTGCGCGAACTGACGCTGAGCGGGTATCGCGGCGGCATCGTGTTCATCACCGCCGCCAGCGACATGGCCACCGTGGCCGAGGCGTTGCGCTACGGCGTGTTCGACTACCTGATCAAACCGCTGGCCTATGACCGGCTGAGCCAGACATTGCAGCGCTTCAGCCAGCGCCGCGAAGCGTTGAAGGACAAAGCGCGCCTCAACCAGCGCCGCATCGACGAGATGTTCAACACCTATGCCCGCGGCGAGCAGCAGGCGGCGCTGCCCGCCGGCATCGACGAGCTGACGCTGGGCAAGATCCGCGCGCTGTTCGCCGAACCCGCCGCGCGCCACACCGCTGAAAGCGTTGCGCAAAAAATGGGGCTCAGCCGCACCACCGCGCGCCGTTATCTGGAGTTTTGCACCGCCGCACAGCAGCTGCGCGCCGAGATCATTTACGGCAAGGTCGGCCGCCCACAGCGGATCTACCGCGCCGGCGAACCGCATTAACGGTTATTTGATCGCCCTTGCAAGGTTGCGTGTAACCGCTTTACTTTTTATGCGACGGTCAGCATCTTGGTGAGCATCACCTAGACGACTGGACGATCGCCGATGCCTGCTGCGCCCCATGCTTCCCTGACCGAAATCCTCGCCCGCCGTGACTGGCAAAACCCGGCCTGCACCCACTACCGCCGACTGGACGCTCACCCGCCGTTCGCCAGCTGGCGCACGGTGGAAGACGCGCGCGATGACGCCCCCAGCGCCAGCCGCCGGTCGCTGAACGGCGAGTGGCGCTTCAGCTATTTCCCGCGCCCAGAGGCGGCGCCGGAGTGCTGGCTGCAGCAGGATCTGCCGGACGCCGCCCCGCTGGCGGTGCCGAGCAACTGGCAGCTCGCCGGCTACGACGCGCCGATTTACACCAACGTGCGCTACCCGTTCCCGGTCGATCCGCCGCGCGTGCCGGAAGACAATCCGACCGGCTGCTATTCACGCACCTTCAACGTCGATCCGGCCTGGCTGGCCGCCGGCCAGACGCGCGTCATCTTCGACGGCGTCAACTCGGCGTTCTATTTATGGTGCAACGGCCACTGGGTCGGCTATTCGCAGGACAGCCGCCTGCCGGCGGAGTTCGATCTCGGCCCGTGGCTGCAGCCGGGTGAAAATCGGCTGGCGGTGATGGTGCTGCGCTGGTGCGACGGCAGCTATCTGGAAGATCAGGACATGTGGCGCATGAGCGGCATCTTCCGCGACGTCAGCCTGCTGCACAAACCCGCCGCGCACCTGAGCGATGTGCGCATCACCACCCCGCTGCATGACGGCTTTACCCGCGGCGAACTGGTGGTGACGGCGCGCGCCAGCCGGCCCGGCCCGCTGCTGGTGCAGGTTCAGCTGTGGCGCGATGGCGCGCGGGTGGCCGAGCGCACCCAGCCACTCGGCAGCGAGATAGTGGACGAACGCGGCGCCTATGACGATCGCGTCACGCTGCGCCTGCCGGTGGAACGCCCGGCGCTGTGGAGCGCCGAAACGCCCGCGCTGTATCGCGCTACCGTCGCCCTGCTCTCGCCCGAAGGGGAGATTATCGAGGTGGAAGCCTATGACGTCGGCTTTCGCCAGGTGGAAATCAGCGGCGGGCTGTTGAAGCTCAACGGGCAGCCGCTGCTGATCCGCGGCGTTAACCGCCACGAGCATCACCCGCGCCACGGCCAGGTGATGGACGAGGCGACGATGCGCCACGATATCCTGCTGATGAAGCAGCACAACTTCAACGCGGTGCGCTGCTCGCACTATCCCAACCACCCGCTGTGGTATCGGTTGTGCGACCGCTACGGGCTGTACGTGGTGGACGAAGCCAATATCGAGACCCACGGCATGCAGCCGATGAACCGCCTGGCTGACGATCCGCTGTGGCTGCCGGCGATGAGCGAGCGCGTCACCCGCATGGTGCAGCGCGATCGCAACCACCCTTGCATCATCATCTGGTCGCTGGGCAACGAGTCCGGCCACGGCGTAAACCACGACGCGCTGTACCGCTGGGTGAAAAGCCAGGATCCGACCCGCCCGGTGCAATATGAAGGCGGCGGCGCCGACACTGCCGCCACCGACATCATCTGCCCGATGTATGCGCGGGTGGATCAGGATCAGCCGTTCCCGGCGGTGCCCAAATGGGCGATCGGCAAGTGGATCGGCCTGCCGGAGGAACAGCGCCCGCTGATCCTGTGCGAATACGCCCATGCGATGGGCAACAGCTTCGGCGGCTTTGAGCGCTACTGGCGCGCGTTCCACGCACATCCGCGCCTGCAGGGCGGCTTTGTCTGGGACTGGGTCGATCAGGCGCTGATCCGGCGCGACGAACGCGGCGAAGAATTTTGGGCCTACGGCGGCGACTTCGGCGACACCCCCAACGATCGCCAGTTCTGCCTGAACGGGCTGATGTTCGCGGATCGCACCCCGCACCCGGCGCTGTTCGAAGCGCAGCGGGCGCAGCAGCTGTTCCGCTTCGCCTTCGACGCTGCCTCGCTGACGCTGACCGTCACCAGCGACTACCTGTTCCGCCACACCGACAACGAGCAGCTCAACTGGCGGCTGGAGCTGGACGGCGTGGAGCGCGCCAGCGGCAGCCTCGATCTGGCGCTGCCGCCGCAGGGCAGCGCTAGCTTCACCCTGCTCGACCGGCTGCCGATGCTGCATCAGCCCGGCGAACTGTGGCTGAACGTGGAGGTGGTGCAACCGCAGGCCACCGACTGGTCTGAAGCGCACCACCGCTGCGCCTGGGATCAGTGGCGGGTGCCGCGCGCGCTGCATCCCGCGCCGCCGCCGGCGCAGGGCGTGCCGCCAACGCTTATTGAAAATGATGAAGGGCTGACGCTTACCCATGGCGACCAGCGCTGGCGCTTCGAGCGCAGCAGCGGCCATCTGACGCAGTGGTGGCAGAATGAGCAGCCGCAGCTGCTGACGCCGCTGCGCGACGGTTTTGCGCGCGCGCCGATCGATAACGACATCGGCGTCAGCGAGGCGAACCATATCGATCCCAACGCCTGGGTCGAACGCTGGAAGCTGGCAGGCCTGTACCGGCTGGAAGAGCGCTGCACGCGGCTGCAGGCGGATGCGCTGCAAAACGGCGTGCGGGTGGTGAGCGAACACCAGTTCGGCGTGGACGGGGAGATTTTGCTGATCAGCCGCAAACAGTGGCTGTTCGACGCGCTGGGCGCGGTGAGCGTGAACGTGGAGGTCGAGGTGGCCGACGCCCTGCCGCCGCCGGCGCGCATCGGCCTGCACTGCCAACTGGCGACGGTGCAGCCGCAGGCGGAATGGCTGGGCCTGGGCCCGCACGAAAACTACCCGGATCGCCGCCTGGCCGCGCAGCACGGGCGCTGGCGCCTGCCGCTGGCGGACCTGCATACGCCGTATATTTTCCCCGGCGAGAACGGCCTGCGCTGTGACACCCGCAGCCTGCGCTACGGCGGCTGGCGCATCGACGGCCGCTTCCACTTCTCGCTCAGCCGTTACGGCCTGCAACAGCTGATGGCCTGCAGCCACCAGCATCTGCTGCAGCCGGAAGCGGGCACCTGGCTGCATCTGGACGGCTTCCATATGGGAGTGGGCGGCGACGACTCCTGGAGCCCGAGCGTGCACCGGGATTACCTGCTCACCGCCGGCGTTTACCGCTATCAGCTGCGCCTGCAGCGAGCGCCAGAGGGCTAAATCTGCCAAAAAACTCAACGGGTTGCGCATTCTGTAAGCAAACAGTCACAGAATGTGTAATCCGCCTTTGACATGCCGACGGCGCCTCGCTATTATTCGCCCCGTTCACACGATTCCTCTGTAGTTCAGTCGGTAGAACGGCGGACTGTTAATCCGTATGTCACTGGTTCGAGTCCAGTCAGAGGAGCCATATTTAGAGAAGCCCGCTTAAGGAAACTTAAGCGGGCTTTTTGCTGTCAGGCGGTCATAATCGGTGATCCCTACGCCCTCCCTACCCGACACCGTTCAGCCATCCGTTGAACGGGTCAGTTTCTCCCATTGTTCAATTTCCTGACCTAACGCCTCGAGCTTTTGCCGCACCAAACTTAATGCGTCACTGCCTAACAACAGATGCGTGGGTGGGGTCTGGCTCTCGATCAATGCCAGTATGGCGTGAGCCGCCTTCACCGGATCGCCGAGTTGCTTGCCGCTTTTTTCCTGGCGCGCCTGACGAACAGGTTCAAATAACGCGTCATAGTCCGGGAGACGGCGAGGGCTGCGTACCATTGAACGCCCGGCCCAGTCCGTTCGAAACGAACCGGGCGCCACTGCGGTCACGCGTATGTTGAACGGGGTAAGCTCCTGACTTAACGCTTCTGATATCCCTTCCAGTGCAAATTTGCTGCCGCAGTAATAGCTGATACCGGGCAAGGTAATGAAACTGCCCATTGAGGTGATATTGATAATGTGGCCGCGACGGCGCTGGCGCATGCCCGGCAGCACGGCTTTGATCATCGCCACCGCGCCAAACACATTGACGTCAAACTGGCGGCGCAGCTCTGCAAGCGGGGATTCTTCCAGAATGCCTTCGTGGCCGTAACCGGCATTGTTCACCAGCACATCTATCGGACCGACGGCGGACTCAATCTCTCCAACCACCTCATCAATACGCTCAACGTCCGTGACATCAAGCAGATAGCCAAAAGCCCGCTGCGTATCGAGCGCGCCGAAAGCCTGTAGCGCTTCGCTGTTGCGCACCGTCCCTATAACCCGATGCCCCACGGCGAGGGCTTCCCGCGCCAGCGCCTGACCAAAGCCACTGCTGACGCCGGTAATTAAAATCGTTTTTGCAGATGCCATAAAAAGAACTCCCATGAACCATGAAGGTTGCATGGTATTCTCTGCTCTGCCGCATTTTTAGGCCGTATCTTCTCTTTTTCTTGCCTGATTTTATGAGGTGGTGGGATGTCCGACATGATTGCCCTGATGAATAGACTTGCGGTGCAAGAGGGATACAACCTCACTGCCCTACCTGATGTGCGAATTTTGCGTTCCGATCGCCCGCTTGCCAGAACGCCGGTGCTGTACGATCCGGGGATCGTGATTGTCTGCCAGGGCAGCAAACGCGGCTATTTCGGTCAACAGACCTATTTATATGATGAGCAGCACTACCTGGCGGTTTCGGTGCCGGTGCCGTTTGTGATGGAAACTGACGCGTCGGCAGCACATCCGCTGCTGGCGATTTACATGCATCTGGATTTTCAGCTTGCCGCGGAACTGATGTTGCAGATTGAACAACATGGCGCCCCGCATCCTCCCGCCGCGCCGCAAAGCATGATGTCGAGCCCCATGGACGACACGGTAAAAATGGCCGTACTTCGCTTACTTGACGTCCTGGCCAACCCGCTTGAGGCGGCGATCCTCGGCCCGGCGCGGGTGCGAGAGCTCTATTTCCGCGTGCTGACAGGCGCACAGGGTAACGCGATGCGTGCCGCGCTGGCCTTACAGGGCCAGTTTGGCAAAATCGGTAAAGCGTTGCAGCACATTCACGCCACTTACGCGGAGCCGTTAACGCTGACGCAGCTGGCGATGCTGGCCGGCATGAGCGTGCCGACCTTTCATAGCCATTTCAAAGCGATAACGCAGATGCCGCCGATGCAGTATGTGAAATCGGTACGACTGCACCAGGCACGGATGCTGATGGTGCGCCAACAAATCACCGCCGCTGCTGCGAGTTACGCCGTTGGCTATGAAAGCCCATCGCAATTTAACCGCGAATTCAAACGTCTGTTTGGCCTGCCACCGGCAGAGGAGATAAAACGCATGCAGCGTCACTTCGCCATTCCGCCCGCGCAGCCTGCCTCGGTATTTGTTTCATCGCACTGAGGCTGATTTGGTCTGGCGAAACGATAGTTCGCTTCTGGCGCAGGGCAGACGAAGGTCTGCTATGAGCGAAAAGCGGTCCTTAAATACAATTTTTATTGATAACGACGTCTTGGTGCTATTGAAGACATTATCAACATCATTGTGTTTTTACTTATATTTGAAGGGGGATATTCAAGGGATTGCCCCCTTTTAACAGAAATTCCACCAGAACAGTAGGTCTGCTAATCGGTCTCTATAATTGAGCTTAATTCGTTAATGAGCAGGTGAGGGCTCATTTGAGTTAAATCATACTGCCTCCCCAATTTCTCTTGCATTCCTCCTCGTATTTTCCTTAATAAATATTTTCCTTTAATGTTATCAATTGATGTCGGAACTTGGTTTCCAAATAATGTTAGGTGTCGAGGGCATGCTTCCAATCTCCCCTTGTATAAATTATATTTAATCACATCTCTTTTGGATTGAAAATCAGACTGGATGACAACATGATTTTGTGTGGCTATATCAGAAATCCATGTTTGTATATCTTGCACAGAAGAGCCTGTAATATGAGATAAATGCTCTATTCTAGTAAAATAACTCTCAATATCACTACCTTCAGTAATGAATGGAATGGCGCCGCCTCTTTGAATTTCTGCTTTTACTATGTCTACTTCATCATCAGTCATAAAATCGCGGTCACGATGAATTATAACTTTGCAATTAGGGGACATTTCCTTAAGAAGGTCAGCAGATACAATTGCCCCTTGCACATTTGTGCATGTTTTGTAGCTATAGACTGCAGTTCTCTCCATATCAAAACCATTATGTTGCAGAAGGGCCTTGAAATATTTTTTATCTCTATCTTCAGTGAGGAATATATTATCCACAACCCCCTCAGTTACTCTATCCAAGTCATTTAAAGCTCCTAAATCTAAGAACATTGATATTTTGTCCAAGTTCATACCTTGATTCTGAACATTACCATCTTTCATCCAAATAAAATTCGCCTCACCATACAATGAATCAATTATATGTTTGCTATGAGTGGAAAGTATAACTTGAGTTTCTGATTTGTTACTTTCTGATATTAAATTTAATGAGTCAGTGAGAATATATTGATTATCCGGATGAAGATGAGAATCCGGTTCATCCAAGAGTAATAATTTAGGTTTAAAATATACTATATATGCAAATATCTGTAATGTTTGGAGTAATCCAGTTCCCGCTAACTCGATAGGGTAATTTTTCCCACTTACATTTTCTTTAAAGTTAACGGTTAGATAAGTATCTTTATCCTCTTTGAAATCCACTTCGATTTCTATATCTGGAAATACAACTTGCAGCATGCTATTGAGATTTACCAAGCGGTTGTCTTTGTTCAGATAATATATTACATTCCTTAAGTATAAATTTGCATCACCACTTGCCACTCCTCTTCTAACTATTGCTGGAGATTTTAATTCTTCCTTCTGTGATATACCAGCCAGGCCAGGGACATATATACTAAAGAGATTTTTTTCATCGGTGATTACTGAACCGAATCCGGTATAATCACCGGTCCTTTCACATGACATATTTCCATGATTTCGACCCTTAGATATAATTATATTGTATTCTAATTGTCGATCAGCAAGATCATCATATCCAAAAAGACTCAACACACTTTGATTGCCAGGTGACCTCGAATTTTTATAAGGCTCGCCGTTCTTTAAAACAGTGAAGTCCGGGGTGATATTATACATTAAAAGCTCAGTGGAGAATGTTTGTTGACTTTGTTGCCGAGCGGCAATAGCTGCGCATATTGAAAAATGTATAGCTTGCAGAATACTGCTCTTACCTGAGCCATTTGCTCCTACTAATACATTTATATCACTAAGGGTGATTTCTGCTGTGTCAATTTTTTTGAATTTACTAACAGACAAAGACTTAATGAACATTTTCTTTTCCTTTTTTAATGAAAGGTGCAAAACTTTAATTCATCATTTTAGGTGTTAACATTCAAAATCATAAACTGATTTTCTATTTTACTAATGGATAGCAGCCCTATCAGAGTAAAGATAGTGTTAGGTATTTTTCTTACATCTGAATCTGAGAAATATTCGGATTCTTTATAGCAACTATTCCATATGTCGGGTTCTCTAAAATCATAAGCTAAATGAGCAATTTTTTCCCAAGCTTCATTTACTATATGCTCAGCCATTGTAAAAAAATCACGCCTAGTAGGAATGTCTATTCTCATTGTTACTTAACCTAATTTCTCATTGCTTTCAAGTATAACTATATGATATTCATATTAATATTCCAATATTAAGTTTCTGATTTCTTCAAGTAAACCCACATAGCACGATGTAAGCAACTTCCGCTTCTGGCACAAAACTGCCCCGGCGGATCACCTACTCAACAATCCCCACAAACACCTAAAGGCCCGCCTCGTCCCCCACGCAGGCCTTTAACCTTCAGCCATTTCTCAGCCCCCATCCCGCTCCGCAACCCGCGCCATCAATGCCCCCAGCAGCGCCAGATCGACCAGCAATGCCAGCGCGAAACAGGCTCCCTTTATCCCCGGTGCGGCATAGGTTTGCACCAGCGAAGCGGCAACTACTACGGCCACGATAGTCACCACCGTCGTCAGCCTGCACGCCACGGCCAACCCCGCTTGCTCCCCCACTGCCGTGCGGTAGGCGACGCCCTGCCCCAGGCCGCCGAGGGCGATGCCCGGCAGCAGGGCCGGCCAGCCGTGGCCGCCGAACAGCATTAGCAGCATCAATAGCCATCCCGCCGCCGCCAGCAAAAAGCCGTAGCGGAGAATCGCCAGCGCAGGCCGGTTCCGCAGCGGCCGTAGACGGGCCAGCGCGGCGCCGCCGAGAAACGCCAGCGCCAATGCCATCAGCAGCATCAGGGTCGCGCCGATGCCCAGCAGATTTTCGGTCTTCAGCAGCAAAGCGCCCGCCGCGACCGGCACGCTGAGCGCCAGGGCGCTCGCCGCCGTTCCCGGGTGTTCCATGGCGCCCAGGGCGCCGTTGTTGATATAGAGGCTCATCGTTCACTCCGACATGATGGAAATGATGAAATAAATTCATTTCCCTGTTCACATGTCAGTAGCCTATCTCTTGTATAATCGGTCAGACAAACTCATAGTTTTCAGCCTTGGATGAGAATAATTCAGCCATGAGAAAAACCCGTTTGCCGCCGCTGGGCGCGCTGCGCGCTTTCCACGCCGTGGCCGGCTGCCGCAGCTTTAAACATGCCGCCGAGGAGCTGGGCGTCAGCGCGACGGCAGTCAGCCACCAGATCAAGCTGCTGGAGTCGGTGCTGGAATGCCGGGTGTGCGAGCGCAGCGCGCAGGGCGTCAGCCTGACCGAGACCGGCGAGATCCTGTATGCCGGCACCCAGCGCGCCTTTGCCGCGCTGGCGCAGTCCGTCGCCCAAATCACCCGCGCCCGGCAGCCGCCGGCGCTGACCGTCACCACCACCTCCAACTTTCTCACCCACTGGCTGGTGCCGCGCCTGGCGGATTTCAAGGCGGAGTTTCCCGCCATCGATCTGCGCCTGCACACCAGCGTCGAGCGCGTCGATCTCAGCCAGCGCACCGTGGACGTCGCCATCCGCTACCGCGAAATGCCGGAAAGCGATCTGCACTGCACCCTGCTGCATGAGGATCGTTTTATCGTGGTGGCTAGCCCGGCGCTGGCGCTGGAGCGCATCGAAGATTTGCAGCGGGTGACGCTGTTTCACGTGGAGCATCGGCAGGTGCCCGCCGACTCGCCGACCTGGGAGAACTGGCGACGGCGCTACGGGCCGGAAGGATTGAACGTGGAAGCCGGGCTGACCTTCAGTGACGAAACCCATGCGCTGCAGGCGGCGGTGGCGGGCCAAGGGGTGGTGATCGCCAGCCGGCTGCTGGCGCGCGATTTGTTGCAGCGCGGCGTGCTGGCCGCGCCGTTCGAGATGTCGTTGCCCGGCGCCAACTACTATCTGATGACCACCGAGGAGACCGCACAGCGTCCCGATATCATGGCGCTGCGCGCGTGGCTGCTGCGGCAAATGGCGGCGGGCTAACGGCTCTCGGGGGCGATTTCGCCCAGGCGGATCGCCACGCTGATCGCCTGCGCGGTAGTGGCGGCGCCGAGACGCTGGCGAATGCGGCGCAGGTGGTTTTCCACCGTGCGTTCAGACAGGCCGAGCATCGCGGCGATATCCGCCTGCCGCCGGCCAATGGCGGTCCAGCTCAGCACCTCGCGCTCGCGCGCCGACAGCCGGCCTTCTTCTTTGCCGGCTGCCGGTTCGAACAGCCGCCGCGCCGCCAGAAAGGCCGCCGAGCCCACGAGCGACAGCGCCAACCGCACCGGCGGCGAGGCGTCGATGCGCTCGCCTCCCAGGCTGACGGCGCCCTCCAGGCCTGCGGGGCCGAACACCGGGATTTGCACGCCGTGCAGGCCCGCGCCGCGCGGCGTGCGCACAATCCGGTAGCGCTCTCCCTGCTGCGCCCGGGTCTTGGTCCAGAAGAACGGCTCGCTGGCCCGCAGCATGTGGCGAGTCACCGGGCAGTGCCGCACGTAGGTCAGCGCATCGACCGCCTCCCCCTCGCCGAACCAGTCGCCTTCGACCCAATAGATATGCTCGATCCCCGCCTCCGCCGTGGCGGAAGCGGAAAACAGCACAAAGCGATCGAAGCCGAACGGCGCGGCGAAGGCGCGAACCCGCCTCTGAATGGCGGACAGGGTTCGCTCGTGGTCCATCGCCAACGCCGTCTGGAAAGCGCGCTGCGCGATCTCATCGCTCATCGCGCGGCGACGTCGGCCAGCAGCGTCTCCGCCGCCAGTTTGCCGAGGTTGTTGGAAGCCAGCGGGCTGTCGCCGGTCAGCAGGCGCCGATCTTTATGCACCTTGCCGGTGATGTCGGCATTGACGATCTTCACGCCCAGCTCACGCAGGCGTTCGCCCACCAGCCAGGGCATCGGGCCGGGGATATAGCCGATGTCGATGTTGGCGCCGGTATCGAGAGCATCCGGGAACACGCACATCTCATAGCCGCGATAGAGGAAATCGTCTTTGCTCTCGCCAATGCCCGCCGCCAGCAAACCGGCGGGCCCGTGGCACAGCGAGATCACGTAGCGATCGTTGTCATGGGCCCAGTGCAGCGTCTTTTTCACCTCTTCACTGAACGGGATATCATTGAGCACGCCGTGGCCGCCGGGGATGAAAACACCGAGATAGTTGCCGCCATCCAGATCCTTCACCACTTCCGCCAGCTTTTTCGGCTGCTTGAGTTGGCTGCGGTACTTCTCGTAGGTGGCCTTGACCGCTTCATCTTCATGCGGGAACGCCCACATCTCCAGCTTCACCGGATCGCCGGACGGCGTGGCGATGTCGATCTCGAAACCGGCCAGATCCAGGTGATACATCGGCAACAGCATCTCGACCGGGTGGTTGCCGGTGGAGAAGAACTTGCCGTTTTGCATCAGCAGGTAGCGCTCCTGCGAGGCGATCATCAGCACCTTCCACTTGCCGCCGCGATAGGCGTTCGGGTAGCTGGCGCCCGCGAAGTCGGTTTTGGACGAGGTGTACTGGCTGAGGGAGTAAGGCGATGGGAAGAACGCGTTGTCTTCCGCCACATCCGGGGTGGGATTACGATCGTTGGACACTGAATCAGTCATGATTATCTCCATATTCACCGTTGCATTGCCCTTTCAGCTTAAATAACCGCCGGCGGGGCCGCAATGAGGGATATCCCTCAATCACCCTCGCGCTGGCAGCGCTCAAGCGGGGTGCCATAGCCAATAAAAAGCCCCGCCCGGTGAAGGTCGAGGCTCGCTCGCGCCGATCGAGACGGTGGGCAGAGTGATGACAGGGTGCCGAATGCGCCTGCTCATGGCGCGACAGACGCCTTAACGTCGCGCTTGCGCGTTCTTCCACTCCCGCCAAATCGTTTCCAGCCCGGCGCGATACGTCGTGACGGCGAAGTCGGGAAAACGCTGTTTGAACTTGGTCGAGTCGAACAGGTTATCGTGCTCGTAGCGCGGCAGCAGCTCGCGCATCTCTCGCGCCCCGGATGAAAACAGCCCTGCGGCGATCAACGCCCATTTGCCGATAACGGAATATGAAATGTCCTTCCCAAACACCTCGCAGGCCAACGCGGCGAACTGCGCATAGGTGAGCCGCTCGTCGCAGCACGGGAGATGCCACGTCTGGCCGAACGCGTCGGGCGTATTGCCGAGCCGAGCTAACCCGCGGCTGGCGTCGGGCGTCCAAATCAGCGTGCGCAGCCTGTCATCGCGAACCGGCACGCGCGGTTTTTCCCCCGCTTTCAACCTGTCGACGATCAACGCATTGGTGAAGCTCTGCGTTTTCCCCGGCCCATAAAACTCGGGCGCACGGCCGATCAGCACGGGGATCTGCTTGCGCTTCATCTCGTCGAGCACCTTCTCGGTCATCAGAGCGCGCACCCGTCCCTTGCGCCCCCGAGGCGCGAACGGCGTCGATTCCGTCTGCGGCTCGCCGTTCTGCGGATACATATAGGTATTGTCGAAATAGACAAAGGGCACGCCCGCGGTACGGCTGGCGTCCAGCGCATTCTGCAGCATGGTCGGAAATTGTCGCTCCCACAGCGCCGAATCCGGCGGCAAGCCGGCGGCGAAATACACCACCTCGCTGCCCTTCACCGCCGCCAGGGTCTGCTGCGCGTCGAGCAGGTCGGCCGCAACCAGCGTATCGCTGTCGTTGATCTTCTTCGGGTGGCGGCTGACCAATCTTAAATCATCGGTGTGCGCGCGCTTCAGTTCACGCGCCAGCTCTTGGGCGATCTGGCCACTGGCGCCCAGGATCGTTTGCATTGGCGTTCCTCATCGCAATGAAAAAAGCTCCACCCACTCAGGGCGGAGCAAAGGTGCTTTTTCGCGCTTAGCTGTTCACGAACGCCAGCAGATCGGCGTTGACCTGATCGGCATGGGTGGTCGGGATGCCGTGCGGCGCGCCCTTATAGGTATGGAGCGTGCCGTTTTGCACCAGCTTGGCCGAGAGCACACCGGAATCCTGATAAGGCACCACCTGATCGTCGTCGCCGTGGATCACCAGCACCGGAATGGCGATCTTCTTGAGATCTTCGGTGAAATCGGTCTGCGAGAAGGCGACGATGCCGTCATAGTGCGCCTTGGCGCCGCCCATCATGCCCTGGCGCCACCAGTTCCAGATAATCGCCTCCGACGGCTTGGCGCCCGGGCGGTTATAGCCGTAGAACGGGCCGGCCGGCACGTCGTAATAGAACTGCGCCCGGTTGGCGGCCAGCTGCGCCTGGAAATCATCGAATACCGATTTTGGGGTGCCCTGCGGATTGGCGTCGGTTTTTACCATCAGCGGCGGCACCGCGCTGATCAACACCGCTTTGGACACCTTGTCCTCGCCGTGGCGCACGATATAGCGCACCACCTCGCCGCCGCCCGTCGAGTGGCCCACGTGCATGGCACCCTGTACGCCGAGGTGTTTTACCACCGCGGCGACGTCATCGGCATAGTGATCCATGTCGTGCCCTTCCCACACCTGGCTGGAGCGGCCGTGGCCGCGGCGATCGTGCGCAATCACGCGGAATCCTTTGTTCACGAAGAACAGCATCTGGGCATCCCAGTCATCGCTCGACAGCGGCCAGCCGTGGTGGAAATAGATAACCTTGCCGTTTTTGGGGCCCCAATCCTTGTAGAAAATCTCGACGCCATCGCTGGTCGTTACATAACCCATGTCGTTTCTCCCATTTACACTATGGTTAAAAAAGAAGGTTTATACTGCGCACGGCGCCGGGATCTCTGGCTCCCTCATCCCGGTTGGCCGACGATCTTGCGTTGATCGTTTAACGAGTATAGGTTTAAAGTTCACTTTAAGGTCAATAGTGGCCCGGCAAGCGGTATTTCCCTCAGTAACGCGATCGGCATCAGGAGTATTCAAGTGCAAGGAGATGACACCGCCACGACGATGGAGCAACGGCTTGCCGCCCAGCGCCACGCCTTCCTGCGCGACGGCGCGCCGACGCTGCAACAGCGCAAGGCCGCCCTGCGCCGCTTGCGGAGCGCCATTCTGGCTCAGCGCGCCGCGCTGGCGGCGGCCGTCAGCGCGGACTTCGGCCACCGTTCGCCTTACGAAACCGACATTCTGGAGATTCTGGTCACCGTTCAGGCGATCGATTACCTGCTGCGCAACCTGAAACGCTTCATGAAGCCGGAGCGCCGCCACGTCGCCCTGCCGTATCAGGCCGCACGCGCCTATGTGCAATATCAGCCCAAGGGCGTGATTGGCATCATGGCTCCGTGGAACTATCCCTTCTCGTTGACCTTCATCCCGCTGGCCACCGCCCTGGCCGCCGGCAACCGCGTGATGCTGAAACCTTCGGAGCTCACGCCGCATACCAGCCGCCTCATCCAAACGATGCTGGCGGCGCGGTTTCCCGCCGATGAGGTCGCCGTCGTGACCGGCGGGCCGGACGTCGGGACCAGATTCAGCGAGCTGGCGTTCGACCATCTGGTGTTCACCGGCAGCACGGCAATCGGCCGTCAGGTCATGCAGGCGGCCGGCAAACATCTGGTGCCGTTAACGCTCGAACTGGGCGGCAAAAGCCCCGCCGTCATGGCGCGCGGCGCGGTTAACGCCAGAAACGTCAAGAGCGTGGCGTTCGGCAAGCTGTCGAACGCGGGCCAAACCTGTATCGCGCCCGATTACCTGCTGGTTCATCAGGACGATCTGGCAAGCTTCATGGCGCTCTACGACGCGGCGGTCAAAACCTTTTATCCCGACGGGCCAACCGGCGACGACTACGGCGCCATCATCAACGACAGGCACTACCACCGCTTGCACGATCTGCTCGCCGATGCCCAGGCGCGAGGCGCGCAAATCATTCCGGTCGGCCATCGCCCGGACTCGGCGTCTGAACGGCCGAAAACCCTGGCCCCCACGCTTGTCGTCGGCGCCCCCGACGACAGCCGGATCATGCAAGAAGAGATCTTCGGGCCGCTGCTGCCGGTGCGCACCTACGCCGCCTTTGATGAAACGATCGACATTATCAACGCCGGGCCGCGCCCGCTGGCGCTGTACTACTTTGGCCCGGCAGACGCGCAGCAGGATCGGCTGCTGGCGCGCACCGCCTCCGGCAACGTCAGCATCAACGCCACCCTGCTGCACTTCGCTCAGGACGACCTGCCGTTCGGCGGCATCGGCCCCAGCGGCATGGGAGCCTGTCACGGCATCGAAGGATTTCGGGCGCTGAGCCACGCCAAAGGCGTTTTCATCCAGAGCCGCTGGCGCTTTACCGACCTGCTGCGCGCGCCGTTCGGCAAGCTGGCGGACGCAGTGCTCGCGTTCATGTTGCGGCGCCGATAACGCGGCGTGTTGACTATCAATAGCACACCCATAAATCGCCGCAAGCTATCACAATATTCACTCATTCCTATTTTATCTCTCCGCCGCCGCTGACTAAGCTTAGCCATGAGTCACCCTTTGCCCGTTGGCGGCGAGGATGACGTAAATCGATTGAGTTCAGTTATTTAGCGCAATACCCGACGCAAGCCTTACCCGCATGCCTTGTTAACCGCTCCACGCCCGGCGGCTGGAGCATCTTTACGGAAGCAGAGAGCGCATTATGACAACTGAAAGCAAATGCCCGTTTTCGGGCGGCAAGCAGCCCGCACCGCAGAACGGCCCCACCAATCAGGATTGGTGGCCTAATCAGCTCAGCCTGAAACCGCTGCATCAGCATTCCCCCCTGTCCGATCCGATGGATAAAGACTTCAACTACGCCGATGCCTTCAACAGCCTCGATCTGGCGGCGGTCAAACAGGATCTGCACGCCCTGATGACCGACTCGCAGGAATGGTGGCCGGCGGACTTCGGCCACTACGGCGGCCTGTTCATCCGCATGGCCTGGCACAGCGCCGGCACCTACCGCATCGGCGACGGCCGCGGCGGCGCGGGCGAAGGCCAGCAGCGCTTCGCCCCGCTCAACAGCTGGCCGGACAACGTCAGCCTCGACAAGGCGCGCCGCCTGCTGTGGCCAATCAAGCAGAAATACGGCCGCAACATCTCCTGGGCCGATCTGCTGATCCTGACCGGCAACGTGGCGCTGGAATCGATGGGCTTCAAAACCTTCGGCTACGCCGGCGGCCGCGCCGACACCTGGGAGCCGGACGACGTCTACTGGGGTTCTGAGAAGATCTGGCTGGAACTGAGCGGCGGGCCGAACAGCCGCTACTCGGGCGACCGCGATCTGGAAAACCCGCTGGCGGCGGTGCAGATGGGCCTGATCTATGTTAACCCGGAAGGCCCGGACGGCAATCCCGATCCGGTAGCCGCCGCGCGCGACATCCGTGAAACTTTCGCCCGCATGGCGATGAACGACGAAGAAACCGTGGCGCTGATCGCCGGCGGCCACACCTTCGGCAAGACCCACGGCGCCGGCCCGGCGTCTCACGTCGGCGCCGATCCGGAAGCGGCCGGGCTGGAAGCGCAGGGCCTCGGCTGGCACAGCACCTTCGGCACCGGCGTCGGCAAAGACGCCATCACCAGCGGCCTGGAGGTCACCTGGACCACCACCCCGACCCAGTGGAACCACGACTTCTTCCGCCACCTGTTCGAATACGAATGGGAGCTGAGCCAAAGCCCGGCCGGCGCGCACCAGTGGGTGGCGAAAGACATCGGTGAAACCATTCCCGACGCCTTCGATCCGAACAAGAAGCGCCGCCCGACCATGCTGACCACCGATCTGTCGCTGCGTTTCGATCCGGCCTACGAGAAGATTTCGCGCCGCTTCTATGAACACCCGGAGGAACTGGCCGACGCCTTCGCCCGCGCCTGGTTCAAGCTGACCCACCGCGACATGGGGCCGCGCGCGCGCTACCTTGGCCCGGAAGTGCCGCAGGAAGAGCTGATTTGGCAGGATCCGATCCCGGCCGTCGATCATCCGCTGATCGACGAGCAGGACATCGCCGCGCTGAAAAACGCCGTGCTGGCTTCCGGCCTGTCGGTGTCCGCGCTAGTCTCCACCGCCTGGGCTTCGGCTTCCAGCTTCCGCGGTTCAGACAAACGCGGCGGCGCCAACGGCGCGCGCATTCGCCTGGCGCCGCAAAAGGACTGGGCGGTCAACCAACCTGCGCAGCTCGCCGCGACGCTGGCCAAGCTGGAGAGCATTCAACGCGCCTTCAACGACGCGCAGACCGGCGGCAAGCGCATCTCGCTGGCGGATCTGATCGTGCTGGCCGGCGCGGCGGGCGTGGAACAGGCGGCGAAGAACGCCGGTTTCGCCCTGACGGTGCCGTTCGCGCCGGGCCGCATGGACGCTTCACAGGAACAGACCGACGTGGACTCCTTCGAGGCGATGGAGCCGCTCGCCGACGGTTTCCGCAACTTCCTGAAGGGCAAATACCGCGTGCCGGCCGAAACGCTGCTGGTCGACAAGGCGCAGCTGTTGACCCTGACCGCGCCGGAAATGACGGTGCTGGTCGGCGGGCTGCGCGTGCTCGGCGCCAACGTCGGCGGCACGCAGCACGGCGTGTTCACCCAGCGGCCGCAGGCGCTGACCAACGACTTCTTCGTCAACCTGCTCGACATGGGCACCACCTGGCACCCGGTCGGTGAAGACGGCCTGTTCGAAGGCCGCGATCGCCGCAGCGGCGCGGTCAAGTGGACCGGCACCCGCGTCGATCTGGTGTTCGGTTCGCACGCGCAGCTGCGCGCGTTGGCCGAGGTCTACGGCAGCGCCGACGCGCAAGAGAAGTTCGCCCACGACTTCGTCGCCGCCTGGAACAAAGTGATGAACCTCGATCGCTTCGATCTGGCGTAACTTAGCGACAGCACAAAGCCCGCCACGGTAAGTCGGCGGGCTTTTTAATCATTGATGCATATCTTTATCGCAATTTCGTGCTAACGTTGGCTAACCGCAGCCAAGGAGATGGCATGATACAGACATCGGACAACGCTCACCCGCTCTTCAGCAGTTACAAAAAGACCTTCACCTACTCAGGCCGCGAAAGCCGTGGGCCTTATTCAATGCTGCTTTTGTGCCAGCACGTTTGGTTTCTGCTTTATCTCGCCGTTATCGCCAGCAAGATGAATGAGATTTCCATTTTCGCGCTTGCGGCGTTTTTGCTGCCTTTGCTAGCGGCCAATGTGCGCCGTTTGCATGATGCGGGTTACTCCGGTGGTTGGTGCCTGACCTGGTTCTGCTTCACACCCTATGTAATGCTGATCTTCGCGCTGTTCCTTCCTGCTAAGAACATCAATAACCCTTACGACGATCGCCCAAACCTGGCGTAAGCCTCCTCAACGGCCTGCTTCGGCGAGCCATGGCTGGCGCTGCGATATTCTCTTTTCTCGCTTATTCGCATTTACTCAACAAGTCATATAAAAATTTGATGGGCGGCAATTCTTTTAATGCTGTATTTATATTTAGAGGGCAATGAAGAACGTAACTTCAGCGCGCTAATACGATATATCCCATCAAGGAGAACACCGTTATGGATTATCCTCGACTCACCTCAACACGCGGCGAGGCGGGCCTAATGACCATCGCCATTCCTTAGCGGCAGCGGGTTTGGCCGGCAAAGGCGCCCTATCGTTTTACGCCATAAAAATAGATGATCTGCACCTGCGCGATATTCGTTCAGGCGTCTGACGTTCGCCCTTCGTTAATGTTTCACGGCGCACGTTGCGTTTTTAGCTTTTATTTTTCAGCCGACGGGAAAGCTCATAGGAAATGACGTTTCACTCAGGAAAATAACCGCTACCTGGAGGTCAACATGCAACATACTATCGGTATTTCTTCTCGTCGGCTGAGGATATCGGCCCTTGCTCTGCTGCTCCCTGCCGTATCATGGGCGGCCGATACGGCGTCTCTTGCCGTGGGGCCGCAATATGACACCACCCATGTCTACGTCGAACGCGGCAAAATGGACGCCTTTGTCGACAGCATCCTGAAAACCTTCGGCGGCACCAGTACCGAACGCGTGCTGGTCAACGTCACGCCCACCCCCAGCGAAACTTACTCCCAGCTGATACTGACGCCGGCCGGCAGCTTCTCGGTGTTCGATTTCAAAACGCCGATCCCGTACCCGTTCGGCGCCGAGCGCAACGGTTTTCTGGTCAGGGATATGGACGCCGCCATCCGGCAGGCCAGGGCCGCCGGCGCCGATGTGCTGGTCGAACCCTTCGACGATCCGATTGGGCGCGACGCAGTGATCCAGTGGCCCGGCGGCGTCAACATGCAGCTCTATTGGCACACCAAAGCGCCCAACTACAAACCGCTGCTGAGCCTGCCGGAAAACCGCCTGTACCTCTCCGCTTACCGCATCGATGACTTCCTGAAAAGCTATCAGACGTTCTCGCACGGCAACGTGGTGAGCGACGAACAGGTCAGCGATGCGGCGATCGGCCGCAACGATAACGGCAAAATCCGCCAGATCGAACTGGACTCGCGCTTTGGCAAAACGCGCATTTTCGTCACCGATGGGCATCTGCCTTATCCGTTCGGCCATGAGCGCACCGGCTATGGCGTCGAGGATCTGCAGGCCACGCTGGCCAAAGCGACGGCCACTGGCGCGCAGGTGCTGTGGCGTTCGACGGCGGCGGAACGCCGCGCCTCGGCGCTGGTGCGTTTCCCCGGCGGCTACATCGCCGAAATTCACCAGACGGCTAAATAAACCCAAGGCGCGCTGCGGCGCGCTTTTTTCTTCGGATATTCATGATGAAACGCACGCTACCCGCACTGTTGCTGTTTTCCACGCTCCCCGCGCTGGCGGCGGAGCCCGTCGCTTCCCCCTGGAAAAACATCCCGTTGGGCGATGCGGCCACCTTATCTTTCGACGGTTCACTGCGCGAGCGCTATGAATGGACGGATCAACGGGATCTGAATGGCGGACGCGACGACACTTTCATGCAGCGCTTGCTGGTTGGCGCGCGCCTCGACTACGGCGACTATTTCGGCGCCTATGTGCAAGTGGGATCGTCGCTGGCCACGCCGCGCGATCGCGGGCGCAAGCCGACCGACGAAGATCATGCCTACCTCGGCCAGGGCTATGTGGATATGAAACTGCCCACTGCCTACGGCCTCGGCACCCTGCGGGTCGGCCGCCAGGAGATTGCGCTGGGCTCGCTGCACCTGCTGGGCACCCGCGACGGCCCCAACGTGCGCCGTTCCTTCGATGCTATCCGCGCCAGCTGGGTCAAGGATAAAAACCGCCTCGACGCCTTTATCGGCCATCCTGTCACCCTTAAAACCGGCAGTTTCGACGACGATACCGACAACAGCCAAAAGGTGTGGGGGCTGTACGGCACCACGCCGCTGACGCCGCTGGCGTCCTCGCTCGATCTCTACACCTTTGGCTTTGAGGATAACGATGCCCACTACGCGCAGCTCAGCGGACAAGAGCGGCGCTATACCGTCGGCGCGCGCATTTTCGGCGCGGCGCAGGGGTTCGACTGGGATAATGAAGCCGCCTGGCAGTTCGGCAGCGCAGAGCAGCGTGATATCCGCGCCTGGTCGGCGTCGGCGCACGCCGGCTATACGGTGAGCGACTGGCGCTGGCAGCCGCGCTTTGGCGGCAAGATTGGCATCGCCAGCGGCGATAAAAACGGTCACGATGGGCAGCTTAACACCTTTAACGCCATGTACCCCAAGCTGCCCTACCTGACCGAGAACGGGCTGGTGGCGCCGGCTAACCTGATCGCTATCCATCCTTCGGTCACGATTACGCCGTGGCAAACCCTGGCCATCGACTTCAGCTGGGACGCCTTATGGCGGCAACGCCGCGAGGACGCCTTCTACCTCGGGCCAATGCGCCCGGTGAAAGGCAGCGGACAGGGCTCGCGCTTTATCGGCAACCAGTACCAGGTCGAAACCACCTGGATGCCGAGAAGCGATCTCCAGTTCAAGGTGGCCTACGTCTACTTCGACGTCAGCAACAGCCTGCAGCAACATGCCGGGCTGAAAAACATGAACTTCGTGCTGGCGCAGGGCACCTACAGTTTTTAAGTATCAGGTAAGTTAATCGGTGTACGCGGGCGCCCTTAATAATCCCGTACTCAATTAATGACGATCGCCGGCGAGTAGCCGCCCATATGCATTGCGGCAATGGCGGCTACTCGCCGCCATTCACAGACAAAAGCCAAATAAAAGCAAAA
The DNA here is from genome assembly GCF_048684565.1 of Serratia sp. BNK-33-b. Taxonomy (NCBI): domain Bacteria; kingdom Pseudomonadati; phylum Pseudomonadota; class Gammaproteobacteria; order Enterobacterales; family Yersiniaceae; genus Serratia; species Serratia sp. BNK-33-b. Next base: position 1,599,498 of record NZ_JBLQTZ010000001.1, on the reverse strand, counting down.
AGATAAATCAATCACGTAAACTCCGCGAGCCAATTACAGTGTAATATTAAATAAATATTTAATTCCACCTGGTTATTTAAGCACGCCTTTTACGCATATCTTATGTAAAAGATTCATATAAGAATAACTCATTAATAAAATAATTGTGTTTATACTGCTTTAACTCAATCACAGTGCACAATTAATTCCTCACCGTGATTAATGATAAGGATATATTCTGCTTGAACGCAATATTCAAGCCGGACCAAGGAGGCAAGCCAATGATATCACATTAATTACCCCTGATTTTCAAACCTGTGTACGAGCATATAGAGCGTTAGGTGCAATATTGTCAACGTCCAAAGGAGTTTGATATGTCATTAGCGACCGATAAGATTTCCGGTTATTTAACCAGTTATGAAAGAGGCGATCACGCGGGGAGCAGTAAACCGTCATATACCACGCAAGAAGTTTCAGATCTGCTGCTGAGGAGCCATTATTCCGCCAATGGCAAAGGCGTGACCGACCATGCGGCTACCTTGACCTACTCTTTCCCCGTCTATACCGGCAGCGACAAGACGGGCGCCGCGCAGCTTACCGCCGCCCAGCAAGCCCAAACCAAGCTTTCATTGCAATCCTGGTCGGATGTGGCCAACATCACGTTCACCGAGGTTAAAGGCAACGACGCGAAAAATGCAGATATAAAGTTTGGTTTTTATAAGGCGGCCAGCGGGGGCAATTACACCTCGTATGAAAGTACGCAGAGCAATCTCAAAAGCACCATTTGGATCAGCGGCAATAACGGCTACGACGCCTCCAATCCGCAAACCAATAACTACGCCAGGGATACGCTGACTCATGAAATAGGGCATGCGTTAGGGCTTTCTCATCCCGGCAATTATGATGCGTCAAATGCCACCTACCCCACCTACGCCAACTCGGCGAAGTATTATGAAGACGACCATCAATATTCTTTGATGAGCTATTTTAACGAACAATACACCAGCGCTGACTATAAAGGCGTTTGGCCATCAGGGCCGCAGCTGGATGATATTACCGCCATACAGAAGCTTTACGGCGCGAATACCACCACGCGCACCGGTGATACCACCTATGGTTTCAACTCGAATACGGACAGAGACTTTCTGAGCGTTAAGGCGTCCACGGACAAAATCGTGGCGGCTATCTGGGATGCTGGCGGCAATGACACGCTGGATTTTTCAGGCTACAGCCAGGATCAGCGCATCAACATTAACGAAGGCGCATTCTCTGATGTGGGCGGCTTGAAGGCAAATATCGCCATCGCCTACGGCGCGCAGATTGAAAATATCATCGGCGGCAGCGGCGCAGACATTTTAGTGGGCAACGCGCTGAACAATACGCTAAAAGGCGGTGCAGGCAACGACATCATTTACGGTGCCGGCGGCGCCGATCAGCTCTGGGGCAATGCAGGCGCGGACACCTTCGTCTTCCGCGAAGCCGGCGACAGCCAAGCCGCCGCACCGGATTGGATCCGCGATTTCCAGACGGCGGTGGATAAAATCGATCTGTCGTGGCTCAACCAGACGGCTAAGGCCGATGGGAGCGAGCTGCACTTCGTGGATAGTTTAAGCGGCTCGTTGTATGAAGCGGCGCTGAATTATGACGCGCAGCAGAATGTCACCGATCTGGCCATCAATCTCTCCGGCAATCAATTACCTGATTTCCTTGTCAAAATCGTTGGGCATGTCGACGCTTCCGCCGATATTCTCGTCTAGCAGGGGTAAACCCGCAGCCCGGCGTGAACGCCGGGCTGTTCATCTCTTCTCAGGCCTCACCCCGGCGTCTTTTTACATTGCCACAGCAATAAATCGCGCAGACGAGCTCACACCGCTTCCAGCTCCGCCGCCAGGGTGGCGACCAGCTCCGCCGCCGGCATCGGCCGCGCCAGGCCCACGCCCTGCCCGGCCCACAGCGACATAAACTCCCCGCGCCCGGCCTTGGCCGCCGCCTGGCGGATATCGCCGGTGAGCGCGTTCTGCACCGGATAGGGCAGGATCTGCGCCTCTTCCGCGCGCATCTGCCGCATGAAGTCATTGACGATGCCGCGCGCCGGGCGGCCGCTGAAGGCGCGCGTCAGGCGCGTGCTGTCATCGCCGGCGTTGCTCAGCGCCGCCCGCCAGGCTTCGGCGATGCCCGATTCCGGGCTGCACAGAAACGCGGTGCCGAGCTGCGCCGCCTGCGCGCCCAGCAATTGCGCCGCCGCGATGCCGCGCCCGTTCATGATGCCACCTGCAGCGATCACCGGGATTTTCACCGCCGCCGCCACCTGCGGCAGCAGGGCCATCAGCCCGACGCAGGATTGTTCGATATCGCCGAGGAAGGTCGGGCGGTGGCCGCCCGCCTCCGAGCCTGAGACGCAAACGAAGTCGGCGCCCGCCTCTTCCCAGGCGCGGGCTTCCGCCACCGTGGTGGCGGTGCCGATCACCCGTGAACCGGCCTTCTTGAACTGCGTGACCGTGGCGCGCGGCAGCACACCGAAGGTGAAGCTGACCACCGGCGGCGCAGCCTCCAGCAAGGCTGCGATCTGGTCGAGGTTGTTTTCGGCGAATTGAGTGGGGAGCGGCGGCTCGCTCAGCCCCAGCGCTTCGCGGAACGGCCGCAGCAGGTGCTGGGCGCGCTTCAGTTCGGCGAGATCCGGGTGCTGCTCATTGAGCAGAAACAGATTGATGTTGAACGGCGCGGCGGTCTGCGCGCGGATCTGCTGCACACGTTCGAGGATCAGCGCCGGTGAAAACAGCGCCGCCGCGCACGATCCCAGCGCCCCGGCGGTGCTCACCGCCACCGCCAACGCCGGCGGTGACGCGCCGTTCATCGGCCCCTGAACGATCGGATAGCGCAGCCCAAGCTCGCGGGCAAAAGCAGAAGGTGCCGTCATCAATGTGTCTCCCTGTACTGACTACATTCGTCTTACGGCGGCCGCGCCGCCGAACCGACCAAAAGCATAGCACCTTCTCACCGCCTGGCCGTGCAGTTAATGCTTCACCTTCCGCCTGTCCAACGACAGGAAGTGATGCACCACCGGTTTCTCCGGGCCGATATGGAAGCGCAGCGCCTCCTGCTGCAGATCGGCGTCGGCGTGCGACACCCGCTGGTGCTGCCGCAGATGCTCCGCCCAGGACTCCACCAGGAACCACTCCATGATGCATTCCGGATCGCCGGTATGCTCGGTGATGCCCCAGGCGTAAGCGCCATCGCGGCGGCGCGCCCGCTCCAGCATCAGCAGCGTGCGCAAGAACTGCGGGCGATCCTGTTCGCGGATGCGGTACTCCACCTGAATCATTACCGGGCCGCGATCGTTTTCGACCGGCGTGTTGACCAACGGTTCCGGCCAATGGTTCGACGGCTGCAGATCGGCCTCACCGGTCGGCAGACGCAGGCGGTGGAACAGCAGCCCCGCCGCCAACAGGCCGACGCCGCCGACCAGCAGCGTGGCGGCCACGCCCAGCTCCTGCGCCACCAGCCCCCACAGCAGGCTGCCCGCCGCCATCGCGCCGTTGAACACCATCAGGTAGATGGCCAGGCCGCGGCCGCGCACCCAGTTGGGCAGCACGCCCTGCGCCGCACCGTTGAGCGTGGTCAGCGCGATAATCCAGCCTGCGCCCAGCACCAACAGCAGCACCACCGCCAGCCACTGCGGCGGCGCCAGCGACAGGGCCGCCATCACCGCCGCCGTCAACACCGCCGCCAGCAACACCAGCCCGTCGGCATTCAGCCGCTGGCGCAGGCGCGGCAGCACAATCGCCCCGAGGATCGCCCCGGCGCCTACCGCTCCCAGCAGAACGCCGTAGAAACCGGCGCTGCCGCCCAGCATGCGGCGCGCCACCAGCGGCAGCAGCGCCCAGACCGAGCTGGAGAAGGCGAAGAACACCGCCGCCCGCAGCAGCACCACGTGCAGCTCGCGGCTGGAACGGGCATAGCGCAGGCCGGCGCGGAAGGCGCCGAAAAAGTGCTCCGACAGGCCGCTGTCCTCGGCCTTCGGCCGCTTCCACCACAGCAGCGCCGCGATCACCAGCACATAGCTCATCACGTCCGCGCCGTAGGCCGCGCCGGCGCCGAAACTGGCCAGCAGCAGACCGCCGGCCGCCGGGCCGATGGAACGGGCGATGTTGATGCCCAGCGAGTTCAGCGCCACGGCGTTTTTCAGCTCGGCGCGCGGCACCAGCTCCGGCACGATCGCCTGCCAGGTCGGCCCCATCAGCGCCGCGCCGATGCCGCCGACGAACGTCAGCGCCAGCAAATATTCCACCGTCAGTGAACCGGTCTGCGACAGCACCAGCAGGCTGCCGCTCACGCAGGCCAGCAGAATTTGCACGAAGATCAGAAAGCGCCGCCGATCGAGAATGTCCGACAGCACCCCGGCCGGGATCGCCAGCAGGAACACCGGCAGCGTAGCGGCGGTTTGCATCAGCGCCACCGCCGAAGGGTTGCTCGACAGGTCAGTGATCAGCCACGAGCTGGCGACGTCGCGCATAAAGCTGCCGACGTTGCCGAGCACCGTGGCGCCCCACAGCACCGCAAATAATGGGATTTTCAGCGGCGCGAAGCCGCCCGCCGCCGCCTTGTTTTCCGTCTGTTCAGCCATCCGTTCGCTCCTTCAAATCGTTAAATGCCACCAGCAACAGCGCGCCGGCCAGCCCGAGGTGTTCAAAAAATCCGTTCATCATCTGGCCGCGCTCCGCCCCGTCGAACTGCCAGAACGGATTGGCCATCAGCGTCGCCATCAGGGTAAAACCGGCCAGCGCCAACGCGCCGAGCCAGCGATAAAAGCCGCTCAGGATCAGCGCCGACGCCGCCAGTTCGAGCAGCGTCACCAGCACGGCGAACAGCGCCGACGGCTGCAGGCCGAAGTGGCTCATCTCGGCGATCGCGCCTTCGACGTTCAGCGCTTTGACCAACCCGCCCTGAATATAGGCGGCGCAAATGGCGAGCAGCAGCAGCCAGCGCACAGCGGGCGCATGCAGCCGCTGTGCGCAGCGGGCGGCGATAGCAGTCAGGTTCATCGCGCCCCCTTAAAACGGCGAATTTTGGATGAAGGCCAGCAGATCGGCGTTGAAGCGATCGGGATCGACCTGCGCCAAACCGTGAGAACCGCCAGCGTAAACATTCAGCTCCGCCTGTTGCATAAGCTTAGCGGCTTTCAGCGCCGAGGCGCCGATCGGCACGATCTGATCGGCGTCGCCGTGCACCAGCAGCGTCGGCTTGTCGATCGCCAGCAGGTCGGCGGTGTAATCCACTTCGGAGAACGCGCGCACACACTCGTACTGCCCTTTCACGCCGCCCTGCATGCCCATCAGCCAGAAGTGGTCGATCAGCCCCGCATTGCTCTCCACCTCGTCGCAGTGGAGGCCATAGAACGGCACCGCCAAATCTTTGAAGAACTGCGAGCGGTTGCCCGCCACGCCGCTGCGAATGCCGTCGAAGGCCGCCATCGGCGTACCCTCTGGGTTGACCGGCGTTTGCAGCATCAGCGGCGGTACGGCGCCGACCAGCACCACCTTCGCCACCCGATCGCTGCCGTGACGGCCGATGTAGCGCGCCACTTCGCCGCCGCCGGTGGAATGGCCGACCAGGATCAGATCGCGCAGATCCAGCGTTTCGATCAGCAGGGCCAGATCGTCAGCGTATTGATTGATGTCGTTGCCGTGCCAGGTTTGATCGGAACGGCCGTGGCCGCGGCGATCGTGGGCGATCACGCGGAATCCGCTCTGGCCGAAAAACAGCAGCTGGTTGTCCCAGGCGTCGGCGGACAGCGGCCAACCGTGGGAGAACAGGATCGGCTGGCCGCGGCCCCAATCCTTATAGAAAATGCGTGCGCCATCGGGCGCGGTAAGGGTGCTCATGACGTGTTCCCCGCTCGGTATCGAATTGGATTTTGTACGGGTTAACAGTACGGCAGGCGTAAAGGCAGTGATAACGGAATAATTTTCGCATGATCGCGAGTTTTTTTGCTGAAGAAGCCGGCGTCGCCGCCGGCGCAAAACGTCAGATGTTTTCCAGATCGATACCGCGCGTTTTTGGGCCGAACAGCCCGATCACCAGCATCACGATCAGCATGCTGGCGACGATAAACGCGATCACCCCCAGCGAACCACCGTACTGCAAGATAATGCCGATGATGATGCTGCTGAATACCGTCGACAGGCGGCTGAAGGAGTAGCAGAAACCGACGGCGCGGGCGCGGATATGGGTCGGGAAGATCTCGGATTGATACGAGTGGTAGCTGTAGGTCAGCCAGGCGTTGGACCAGGTGATGAAGAAACCGCACAGGATCAGCCACAGTGGATTGTTCTGCAGTGCGAACAGCGAGCCGAAGATCACCGTCACCAGGCAGGACAACACGATCTGCCACTTGTTCTCCATCTTGTCGGCGTAGAAGCTGCACAGCAGCGAGCCAAACGGGTAGGCCAGCGTGATGAAGAAAGCGTACAGCAGGCTGTGGGTGACCGAAGCGCCCTTGCCCGACAGCAGCGCCGGCAACCAGTTGCCGAAGCCGAAGAAGCCGATGGCCTGAAAGAAATTCATCACTACCAGCATCAGCGTGCGATCGCGATATTGCGGCGCCCAGATGTCGCGAAAGCGGCCGCGCAGCGGCGCCCCCTCGGCATCGTCAACCGGGCGCGACGGGAAGTCTGCGGCCGCCACGCCGCAGCGCCGTTCCATGTCCCGCATCACCTGCCGGGCCTGCGCATAGCGCCGCTGTTGCACCAGCCAGCGCGGCGACTCCGGCAGCCCCTTGCGCACCAGCCAGATCACCAGCGAAGCCAGCGCGCCGGCGATCACCACATAGCGCCAGCCGCTCAGGCCCCAAATCGTCTGCGGCACCAGCCACCAGGACATCAGCGCCACCGCCGGCACCGACAGAAACTGCACGAAGAACGCGAAGGCGAAAGCCCGGGTACGCAGATGCGCGGGCACCCACTCCGTCAGGTAGGTATCGATGGTCACCAACTCGATGCCGAGCCCGACGCCCACCAGAAAACGCAGAAAGATCACCCATTCCGCCTGCTGTTGAAACGCCAACAGCAGCGAGAAGGCGCCATACCAGATCAGGGCGAACATAAAGGTGGCGCGCCGGCCGAAGCGATCGGCGTACGGGCTCAGCAGGCTGGCGCCGACGAACAGGCCGAGAAAGGTGGCGGAGGCGAAGGCCGCCTGATCCGACACGCCGAAGACGCCCTGCGCGCCGGTGTGGAAAATGCCGTCGGCGATAAGGCCGGTGCTGATATAGCCGGTCTGGAACAGATCGTAGAGTTCGAAAAAGCCGCCCAGCGACAGCAGAATGATAAAGCGCCACAGGCCGGCCGACGCGGGCAAGGCGTCGATTCTGGCCGCCAAATCCCGCGCATGGATCGGCGACGCCGCTACAGAGTCACTCACCGTTAACCTCGCATTAACATTTTTAATGACTTTCTATGCTAGCGAAGCGGCGTCGGAGTTAAATTTTTAATTAGCAGACTATGAAAAAAAGTTAAGCATAAAACGCTGCAGCAGCCTGTTTTATAGCAGGAAAATGCAGTGCGGGATGCCGCAGCGGCATCCCGAATCCGCAGGTTAACGGCTGTGGTGCTGCTGCAGCCGTTCGCTGCGGTAGACGCTCAACAGGCACCAGCCGAGGGCGATCAGCGCCAGCGGCGCGGCGACGAAGCCGATGTTGCCCATGCCCAGATGCAGACTCACCTGGTTGCCCAGCAGCGCGCCGCTGCCGATGCCGAAGTTGTACAGGCCGGAGAAAATCGCCATCGCCACGTCGGTAGCGTCCGGCGCCAGGCTCAGCACTTTGGCCTGCATCGACAGGCCGATCGCCATGATCGCCATCCCCCAGAAGATGCACAGCACCGTCAGGTGGCTTTCGCTGCCGGCCGCCGGCAACAGCAGCAGCAGGCTCAAGGCCAGCAGCGTGATGGCGCCGATGAAGAAGCTGGAAGGAAACCGCTCGCTGTAGCGGCTGAACAGCAAGCTGCCGACGATGCCGGCGGCGCCGAACAGCAGCAGCATCAGCGTGGTGAAGTTCTCCGACAGCCCGGCCACGGTCTGGATAAACGGCTCGATGTAGCTGTAGGCGGTGAAGTGCGCCGTCACCACAATGATGGTCAGCATGTACAGCGCCACCAGCGCCGGGCGTTTGAACAGCAGCGGCACGCTGGCCAGCGAACCGGAGTGCTCGCTTTTCAGCACCGGCAGCAGGCGCCACAGCAGCACCAGCGCCAGCGTGGCGCACACCGCGATGCCGATAAAGGTCATGCGCCAGCCGAGCAGTTGCCCGACCACCCGCCCGAGCGGCAACCCGAGCACCATCGCCAGTGCGGTGCCGCCCGCCAGCAGGCTCAGCGCCTGGGCTTTCTTGCCCGGCGGCGCCACGCGGATCGCCAGCGAGGCGGTGATCGACCAGAACACCGAGTGCGCCAGCGCCACGCCGGCGCGCGAGATAACCAGCGTGGTGAAGTTCCAGGCCACGGCGGTCAGCACGTGGCTGGCGATAAACAGCATGAACACGCCGATCAACAGTTTGCGGCGCTCAATTTTGCTGGTCAGCAGCATGCACGCCAGCGAGGCGGCGGCGACGATCCAGGCGTAAATGGTGATGATCAGGCCGACCTGTTCGGTTTGCATCGAGAAGCTGGCGGCGATATCGCTCAGCAGACCGACCGGAATAAACTCGGTGGTGTTGAAAATAAAGGCCGAGACGGCGAGGATGACCACGCGCAACCAGGCGGTTGAGCGCGAAACGGGAGCGTGTTCCATGGTAAAAGAAATCCGGACAGGTGCGGGCAAGTCGCGATATTTTAACCAACCGGCCCGCTAAATGCGATACGCGTCACACTTTAATTGTGTGGTTTTTTTCGCCGCATTTCGACACATTCGCAGACACACGGTTGCACAAATGCTGTGCTAATCTATTGAAGCGTACCAATTTTTCCTGCCGTTTCTCCCCGGCCGTCCACGCGCCGCGCCGAAGAAGCGCGCAGTGTCCCTTTGGCGTTTCCTGAGGCGAGGTCATTATGATGTCCGCGATTTATGATTGGTCCGTACTTGCCCTGCGCAATGTTTACGATCGCCGCATCCAGGGCCAGCCGGTGCTCGACAGCGCGGCCCTCTTCCCCGACGCCGAACGCTTCACCGCCCAATGGCGGCAGATCCGCGAAGAGGCGCTGACGGTCGCCCACGATCTGCACAATATCCCGCGCTTTCACGAGATCATGAGCCAGCAGGCGTCCATCTCCGCCAACGACGCGCGCGACTGGCGCATGTTCATCATGAAGGCCTATGGCCAGCCCATCCCCCGCAACCTGGCGCGCTGTCCGACGCTGGCGGCGCTGATCGCCTCCTCGCCGGACGTGCTGTCCGCGTCGCTCTCCTTCCTGGCGCCCGGCAAACAGGTGCCGCCCCATCGCGGTCCGTTCCGCGGCATTCTGCGCGGCTATCTGGTGCTGGACATGCCCAAACGCGCCGACAGCGCGCCGGCGGCGGTGCTGAAGGTGGACGGCCGCGAATACCGGCTGCACGAGGGGGAGTTCATGCTCTGGGACGATACCTTCGAGCACGAGGTATGGAACGACAGCCCGCAGGTGCGCACCGTGCTGCTGCTGGACATTCGCCGCCGCGACATGCCCGGCGGGCTGCGGCTGCTCTCCAGCGCCATCATCGCGCTGGTGCGGCTGAACGTGCGCTGGATGCAGCGCCAGTTCTGACTGCGGCGCTCAGGCGATTAACCGTCCTGAGGGATCGGCCATTGCTGCGCCAGCCACTGTTCGGCGGTGGTGGTGGCTATGCCCTGGCGCGCATTGAAGGTTTTCGCCTTATCCCACGCCACGCCGTCGGGCCGGGCGAAAGCCAACCGGTATTTGGCGCCGACGTCACGCGGATGGTTCCGCACATCTTCCCGCAGCCGCTCTTTGTCCAACAGGATCCTGTTGACCTCCACGCCCCAGCGCGCCTGCATGACATCGGCAAGCTCGCGGTAGGTCAGCGTGTCGCCGGCGATATAGACCACCTGGTTGCGAAACGCGGGCCGATGGAAAAAAATCGCGGCCGTCAGCCGGCCAATGTCCTCGGGGGTGGTCAGCGTCACCGCGTAGCGCCAGTCGCCCAGCGCGCGCACCGTTTTGGTTGCCGCGTCCACCACGCCAAAGTCGGGGTCAAACAGGTAGCTGGTGAAAATGCCCGTGGAAACAATCACCCACTCCGTCGCACGCTGCGCACGCAGCAGGTGACGCACCTCGAGCTGTTCATCCCACACCTGTTGCCCGCTGCCTTTGCCGACAACATCGTAGTCCACGCCGAACTGCCACGGGAAGTAGCGCGCCACGCCCGCTTGCAAGACGGCCTGGGTGATCTTTATCTGCGTGCCCGCCCCGCCGACAAAGCCGCTGCAGTTGATCACCGCGTCGAAGGAACGGAATAGCGCACTCAGCGCCTCCACGCCGTTTTGCTGCAGATCGCCTTCCACCACGGCGATGCCGAGCCGCGCCAGCGCATCCCGCCGCGCCCGGAGCGGGCCGTTGACGGCGCGGGCGGCCTCCGGCCGGAGCAGCACGCTGATTTTTAAAGATGGATATAGCCGAGCCTGCCGGCTCATCGCACGCAATACCGGCAGCCCCAGTTCACCGGCGCCGAGTATGAGCACGGTATTGATGGATGGATTTGTGGATTTCATGCTTGCCTCCTGTCTTGACACTGCGTCATCCTGACAGCTGACAAAAACGGGTTCAATTAGGTACACGCGTGATACCGGAGAGGAATATGACGAGCGATCGGGAAGCGCTGCTGCAATTTTCGCAGGCGTTCTGTGAAGCATTGAGCAACGACGATGAAGGGCTGAAGCGCGAGATCCTCGCACATGCGGGCAACCGTTGGTCGCTGGGGGTATTGCATATCCTGGGCACCCACGGGCCGCTGCGCCACGGCGAAATAAGCCGCCAATTAGCGGGCGTGACGCAGAGAATGCTGACGCGGACACTGCGCCATCTCGAGCGGGATGGGTTGATATCGCGCTGCGATTATCAGGAAAAACTGCCCCGCGTGGTTTACACCATCACCGACGCGGGGGAAGAGATGCTGCTCAACATGCTGCCGCTCTGGTCGTGGATTATCGCCTCCGCCGACGCCTTCAGAGCGGCCCGCTCGCACTACGATGATCAAGAGCGAAACGCCATCGAGGGATGAACGCGGGCATCCCTGCCCGTGAGGCGGCGTTCAGCCGCCGCCCAGATAGGCCTTTCTCACCTCCGGATCGTTCAACAGCTCCTGGCCGCTGCCGGTGAGGCGGATCTGGCCGTTGACCATCACATAGCCGCGATCGGACAGTTTCAACGCGTGGTTGGCGTTCTGCTCCACCAGAAACAGCGTCATGCCGCTGCGGGTCAGCTCGCGCAGCACCCCGAAGATCTGCCGCACCACGATCGGCGCCAGCCCCAGGCTCGGCTCGTCCAACAGCAGCAGCTTCGGCCGGCTCATCAGCGCGCGGGCGATCGCCAGCATCTGCTGCTCGCCGCCGGACATGGTCATCGCCCGCTGGTTGCGCCGCTCCTTGAGGCGCGGAAACAGCTCGAACATGCGCGGCAAATCCTCCTCCAGGTAGCGATTGCCGACGGTGATGGTGCCCATCAACAGGTTCTCCTCCACGCTCATGTCCGGAAAGATGCGCCGCCCCTCCGGCGCCTGCGCGATGCCGCTGCTGGCAACAAAGTGCGTGGAGCGGCGGCTGATGTCCTCGCCGCCAAACAGGATCTGCCCGCCGGCGATGCGCGGCTGGCCGAAGATCGACATCAACAGCGTGGACTTGCCCGCGCCGTTGGCGCCGATCAGCGCCACCGTCTCCCCGGCCTTCACCTGCAGCGACACCTGGCGCAGCGCCTGGATCGGCCCGTAAAACACGTCCACTTCGCGAAATTCCAACATCGCTTCGCTCATCCCGCCAGCTCCTCTTCGTCCGCGCCCAGGTAGGCGGCGATCACCGCCTCGTTGTGCTGGATCTCTTGCGGCGTGCCGCGGGCGATCACATCGCCGTGATCGAGCACGATCACCCGATCGGAGATCTCCATTACCATGCCCATGTCATGCTCGATCAGCAGCACCGTGATGCCGTGATGCTGGCGCAGGAAGCGGATGATGCGGCTCAGCGCGGCCGTCTCCACCGGGTTCAGCCCGGCGGCCGGTTCGTCGAGGCAGATCATCTCCGGCGCGGTGCACATGGCGCGCGCGATCTCCAGCCGCCGCTGCTGGCCGTAGGACATCTCCCCCGCCAGCCGGTTGGCGCAGTCCGCCAGATCCACCACCTCCAACCAATAGAAGGCGTGATCGAGCGCGGCGCTTTCCGCCCGGCGGTAGCCCGGCGTATTCAGCACCCCGGCGATCAGGTTGCGGTTGCTCTGCATGTGCTGCGCCACCAGCAGGTTCTCCACCACCGACATTTCGCGGAACAGGCGGATATTCTGGAAGGTGCGCGCCAGCCCGGCGCGGTTGACCAGGTGGGTGCCGCCGAACATCTTGTAATAGAGGCGCGAACCGAGCCGCTTCGGGCGTATCCAGTCGCCGGCGCGGAACTTCTGCCCCAGCACTTGGATCACGTCGGTCGGCCGCTTGTGGGTATTGAGCAGGATCGCACCGCCGCTGGCGCGGTAAAAGCCGGTCAGGCAATTGAACACCGTGGTCTTGCCGGCGCCGTTGGGGCCGATCAGGGCGGTGATGGAACCGCGCTCCACCTCCAGATTGACGTCGTTCAGCGCCTTGATGCCGCCAAAGCGCATCATCAGGTGTTCCACCCGCAAAATGGCGTCGCTCATGGCGCCACCCCCTTGCGTTCGGCGAAGCTGGATCGGCTGATGCGCACCAGCCCGCGCGGCCGCCAGATCATCATCGCCACCATCAGCACGCCAAACAGCAGCACCCGGTATTCGGCGAAGCTGCGCAGCAGCTCCGGCGCCACCGTCAGCACGAAGGCCGCCAGCACCACGCCGAGGGTGGAGCCCATGCCGCCCAGCACCACGATCGCCAGGATCAGGGCCGACTCGAAGAAGGTGAACGAAGTCGGGTTGACGAACCCCTGGTAAGTGGCGAAAAACACCCCCGCCAGCCCGGCGGTGGAGGCGCCGAGCATAAACGCCGACAGCTTCACCAGCACGTGATTCAGCCCCAAAGAACGGCAGGCGATCTCGTCCTCGCGCAGCGCCTCCCAGGCGCGGCCGATCGGCATGCGCGTCAGCCGGTGCTTGATGTACAGCACCAGCAGCACCACCAAAAACAGCATCGCGTAGATGAAGATGAACTTGAGGTTGGGATTGTAATCGATGCCGAGAAACTCGTGGATCGGCACCCCGCCGTCCTTGGCGCGCCGGCCGAACTCCAGACCGAACACCGTCGGCGCCGGCACCGAAATGCCGTTCGGCCCGCCGGTGAGCGACATCCAGTTGTTCAGCACCAGCCGGATGATCTCGCCGAACCCGAGCGTGACGATGGCGAGATAGTCGCCGTGCATACGCAGCACCGGAAAGCCCAGCAGCGCGCCGGCCAGCGCCGCCATCAGCGCCCCGAGCGGCAGCATCGCCCAAAAACCGAGCCCGAGATACTGGTAGCCCAATGCCAGCCCGTAGGCGCCGATGGCGTAAAACGCCACGTACCCCAGATCCAGCAGCCCCGCCAACCCGACCACGATATTCAGCCCCAGCCCGAGCAGCACATAGATCAGGCCGAGGATCGCCACCGTCAGCAGGTACTTGGTGGCGACGAACGGGAACAACAGCGCGATCGCCGCCATCAGCGGCAGGAACCAGCGCAGATTGGATTTATAGCCCAGCGGGCGCACGTAAACGCCGTCGTTGCCGCCGTCGAAGCGCGCCAGCACCTTGCGGCCCGGCGCGGTTTGCAGGAACAGGCTCAGCAGCAGCCGCCCGGCCATCACCGCGACGATGATCCACACCAGCCGGTGCGGCTCGAAGTTAAAGCTGTAGCCGTTCAGCACGATGCCGACGATCGGCCCGAACACGATCAGGGCGATCAGCCCGGCCAAAACGGCATCCAGCAGGCTGCGTTTAACGTCCAGCCCGCCGTTGATTACGGATTGCGACATGGCGTTCTCCTTAAACCTTGGCGACCAGCGGCCGGCCGAGCAGGCCCTGCGGGCGGAAGATCAGGATCGCCACCAGCAACCCGAAGGAGAACACGTCCTTGTAATCCGAATTCACCATGCCGGCGAACTGCGCCTCCGCGACCCCGAGCAGCAGCCCGCCGAGCATCGCGCCCGGCAGCGAACCGATGCCGCCCAGCACCGCGGCGGTGAAGGCCTTGATGCCGATGATAAAGCCGACGTAAAAATCGAAGGTGCCGTAGTTCATGGTGATCAGCACCCCGGCCAGCCCGGCCATGGCGGCGCCGATCACGAACACCAGCGAGATCACCCGATCGGTATTGATGCCGAGAATCGAGGCCATTTTGCGATCCTGCTGGGTGGCGCGGCAGATGCGCCCCAGCCGGGTGCGCTGAATGATGTAGGTGAGGATCGCCATGCCGAGCAGCGACGCCACCAGAATGAACACCTTGGTGTAGGTGATCTGCACCACGCCGCCGTCGAACTCCAGGCGGAACACGCCGCTCAGCAGCGTCGGGATGCCCTGCTGGCGCGGCCCCTGGCTGATCTGCGCGTAGTTTTGCAGGATTAACGACATGCCGATGGCGGAGATCAGCGGCGCCAGGCGGGTGGAGTTGCGCAGCGGCCTGTAGGCGATGCGCTCGATCACCCAGCCGTACACCCCGGTGATGACGATGGTGAATACCAGCGTGCCGAGGATCAGCAGCGGGAACGAGTGCAGCCCGAAGAACGACAGCAGCGCCAGACCGATGGCGCACAGGTAGGCGGAGATCATGTACACCTCGCCGTGGGCGAAGTTGATCATGCCGATGATGCCGTAAACCATGGTGTAGCCGATGGCGATCAGGCCATACACCGCGCCGAGGGTCAGGCCGTTGATCAGCTGTTGCAGAAAGAATACATCCATAATGAGCAGTCTCGCCTGGTAAGGCCGCCAACGCAGTCCGACGCGGCCAAAGGTAGTCGCGGAACGGGCGCGCCAGGGCGGCGGCCCGTCGGTCATAGGGTCATAACTTCACGGTTCGGCCGTTTACAGCTGGTGATATTTGCCCTTGTCATCCCATTGATAGACCACGTAGTCCGAGACCTTCAGATCGCCCTTCTGATCCCAGGCTTTTTTGCCCATCACGGTGTCCACGTCGTGCGACTTCAGCCATTCGGCGGCCTTGGCGCTGTCTTTGCCGCCGGTGGCGTTGAAGGCGGCGGCGATCGCCTGGATCGAAGCGTAGGAGTAAAGGGTGTAGCCTTCCGGCTCAAAGCCGCTGGCGCGGAACTTGGCGATCACCGCCTTGCCTTCCGCGATCTGGCGCGGATCGTTGCCGAAGGTCATCAGCACGCCGTTGGTGTACTGCGGCCCGCCGGCGGCGGTCACCAGCTCTTCGGTCACCACGCAGTCGCCGGAGAAGAACTTGGCGGTCACGCCCTGCTCGCGCATCTGGCGCACCAGCGGCCCGGCTTCGGGATGGCAGCCGCCGAAGTAGACCACGTCAGGTTTGACCGAGGCGATCTTGGTCACCAGCGCGTTGAAGTCTTTCTCGCCGCGCGACAGCCCCTCATACAGCACCTCTTTAACCCCGCGCTTGTTCATCGCCGCCTTGGCGGCGTCCGCCAGCCCCTGGCCGTAGGTGTCTTTATCGTGGATCACCGCGATGCGTTTGGCCTTCAGGGTATCCAGCATGTAGTTGGTGGCGATGACGCCCTGCTGATCGTCGCGCCCGCACATGCGGAACATGGTCTTCATGCCGCGCTCGGTGATCTGCGGGTTGGTGGAGCCGGGGGTAATGGCGATGATGCCGGCCTCGTCATACACCTCGGAGGCGGGCATGGTGGATGAGGAACAGAAGTGGCCGACCACCGCCGAGACCTTGTCCTGATCCACCAGCCGGTTGGCGACCGCGACCGCCTGTTTCGGTTCGCAGGCGTCATCCCCCTGCACCAGTTTGATTTTTTCCCCTTTGATGCCGCCGGCGGCGTTGATGTCCGCCGCCGCCTGCGAAGCCCCGCGCCAATACTGATCGCCGTAAGTGGCGTTCGGCCCGGAGAACGGCCCGGCGACGCCGATGACGATATCGGCCTGCGCGGAAAACGCCGTACCTAAACAACCGATGAGCAAAGCAGCGAGCGGACTTTTTATCAATTTCGATGACATTGTTATCTTCCTCAGCACTGTTGTAGCGAAACGCCCTGGGGCGCGGATCAGTCACTTTATGTGTAGACGGGGAAAATAATTTTCTTGAGAGCGCAGTCGCATTCCCCAAAAATGGGTAAGCAAAAATCCAGCCATTGTGACGACGAATACATATTGTTTGCTTATTCATCCTACATATCAGTTGCGGCGCGGCGTGTGGCGGGGATAACAGGGGCTGAGCCGTACGGCCAAGATGGGAAGGTGCAGGATAGCGAGAGTGACCCTGCACCATCGCCGTGCAAAGGCGTGTGCAAGCGGCGTCAAAACGATTTGGGATGCAAAAATCAACGCATCGCGATGGAAAATGCCGAAAAACAGCGCAAGGTGCTCATTCCCTCAGCAAACGCGCTTTTTTTGCAGTTTAGCGCTTTGACAAACCCCAGGCGCCCCGCTATTATTCGCCCCGTTCACACGATTCCTCTGTAGTTCAGTCGGTAGAACGGCGGACTGTTAATCCG
Source organism: Serratia sp. BNK-33-b (assembly GCF_048684565.1). Classification (NCBI taxonomy): domain Bacteria; kingdom Pseudomonadati; phylum Pseudomonadota; class Gammaproteobacteria; order Enterobacterales; family Yersiniaceae; genus Serratia; species Serratia sp. BNK-33-b. The sequence goes on along the minus strand of NZ_JBLQTZ010000001.1, from coordinate 1,582,748 downwards.
TATGTCACTGGTTCGAGTCCAGTCAGAGGAGCCATATTTAGAGAAGCCCGCTTAAGGAAACTTAAGCGGGCTTTTTGCTTTAACGCTAAATGCATCGACAGGCAGCGTTACTCTGTGGCTATCGGCGCGTCATTCTCATCAATTTTTACCTTGCCCTGAATATCCGCAATCTTCTGCGCCAGACCCGCTACCTGCGCTTTGCTGTGCAGCAAGGTATAGGTCAGATCAAACTGCGCACTGGCGCCAGGCTGCAACTGCTTAACGCGTTTTTGTTCGCGCTCGACAGTGACCGGGTAGGCATAGCTGGTGCCCGGCTCAATCCCCGTTACATACCCCTGTTTTAACGTATCGGTATTCTTCCACAGCGTCAGGACGGGCAACTGGCGGGTATCGAACTGAATCGCCACCCCTTTGTCGCCCGCGTTATTGACCAGCGCCGCCAGTGTCTGATGATTCGGATCCGATAATGGCTTAATGTTAAAGACCATTTCATCGAACCCTTTGGTTGGACCGGCATAGGTTCCCCAGGTCTTCAGCCCGGCTTTGGCATAGTCGTTAAACGGACTGATGCTGGCCATCGGCGCCAGGAAGCGAGCGCCATTTTCCAGAATCGGCGCGCCGAAATTGCTGTGATAAATAATCTGGTAGTCATGGGGATAATCCGCCCGGTTGGTTAACACATCATGCAGGCGGAAACTGTTGCTGCCGGGCACATAGCGCAATTCGGTCAGGGTTTGCAGATCGGCTTTTTTGAATGTGCTCTCTTTGATCAGGCCGCGAACACGAATTTCATACGGCGCCGTATCCGCGACCTCAACCTCAACCCGCGAGGCCGGCGTATTGCCCGCTTTGCCGTGCAACGTGTAAATTTGCCCTCCTTCGGTCACTGGATGACCGGTCCACTCATAGCCACAACGCACCATCATCTCATTGAAACCTTCCAGCCAGCCGAGCCCATTGCGGCTTTCCAGGTTGATAAAGGCGGGGTTGACCACCTCTTTGACCGGGGAATCCCATCCCATTTTCGCGCCAAATCCTTCTGCCCGCAGGAGGTTCATGCCGCGGGTGGGACTCAGCGTGATGGTCAGGCCATCCTCGCTGCGGATAATCACGACTTTGCTGCCTTCTTGCTTACCGCCGTGCAATACCTTCTGCTCAATGCTGAACGTTTTATCCTTAATCTTCAGCGCCTCGCTCGAAATCTTCCAGTTTCCTTTCTCCACGCCATCTTCAGCGCTGGTCAGCACCCAACTCTGCGCCGCCGCCTGTCTTGAAATCAGGGCCGAAAACACCGCCATCACCCATGTCTTTTTCATTTCCCTTCCCCTTTAGCTGAATCGATTTTTTATAAACAAGGGAAAATCTACTGTTAAGCAGGTTAAAGAAATGTGATGAGCTTCACCGGGTGAGTATTTGAAGAAATAGTGCGACAAAAATACGAATTTCATCGCAGTTTTAATGAAAGACGTTGAGTTTTTGCACATGAAACGAGCTACTTATCAACATAATTTGTATCGTTTCAGCTAAGGAGCAAGGAGACAGTTACGGGCAAGCAAGACATCGCGAAGGGAGTGCGGGTGGCTTGTTTAACGCTATCCGGCCCAAACGAAAGTGCTCAGACAGCCTGCCCGTCTTGAGCCTCGTTGCTTTCACGGCCGCCTGCTTGTGTCAAAGCACAAAGCCCGCACCGGGGAATCTGAGCGTGCTTTGTGCCTTTCTGCCGTTAGCGCTTACAGCACAAACTCGTAGTGAGAGCCGTCCGGCAGTTCAATGTCCAGGCGCAGTTTGCCGCCGGCCGCCTCAACATAGCGTTTAAGCGAAGACAGTTTCAGATCGCGGCCAGGTTTTTCCATCACGGCAACGGTCGGCTGCCTGATCCCCAGCGCCTGCGCCATTTCAACCTGCGTTTTCTGTACTTTTTCACGCAGCTCGGCAAGGTGAATGTTCAGCATGATGTCCGCCGCCAGCGCCTGCGCTTTGGCCACGACCTCGGGCTTTTCATCCGCAATAAGCTGTTCCAACGTTCTGCCCATCGCGTCACTCCTTCTCGTTTAATGTGTTCAGCCAGTTCGTGAATTCCCGATCGGCAACCTGGATCATCCCATCGTAAAAACGCTTTTCATTACCGGCTTTATTGCCCGCGCAAAGCACAATGCCAATACGGTACGGATCGAAAGCGAAGAATGCCCGCAACGGTTCGCCTCGGCGCTGAATGCGCAACTCTTTCATATTGCTGTAACGTGAGCCTTTAACCGTATCGGCATAGGGTCTGGGCAGCCCCGGCCCCTTTTCCCGCAGGACCATCAATGCGGTAAGTACGCCGGCCCGATCGGCATCGCTGAGTGATCTGAACCAATGATCAAATGCATCCGTTGTTTTAATTTCCCACACGGGACCTCCCTAAAATATAGATCAGTAACTATATAGATGTAAAGCTATAGCAGAGAGGCGCTGGGATAGCATGCAAAGGCATGCGTGGATACTGCAAGGCTGAACGTACATCCACGCATTTTGCAAACGCAGTGCGAGGCATTCAGCTTTTTACGCGCGGTATCGAACAATCGTTCAGAGGCACGGAACGTTTCCCCGCCGCCCCTTTATGAACCCTGTCACAAAAAGCGCATAACGTTTTCGACGTTCTACGCAGCGGGCGATGAGCGGCAAACTTGTTAACGCCACGTTACATCGGGTTAGGCAACATTGTTAACGCCGATTGATGCGCCAAACGCATCGCGCCATGCGTTTATTGCGCTTATTTACTTTATTTTCCTGAGCGAGTCTTCAGCAACAGGCGCGGCGTCAGGCGCCAATAACAAACTGGAGATAAAGATGCATTCCTCTACCTCACCCATGACTCCCCGGGCCAGAGCCGGCGCGATATTGCGCGTCACCTCCGGCAACTTTTTAGAGCAGTTCGATTTTTTCCTGTTCGGCTTTTACGCCACCTACATCGCACACACCTTTTTTCCGGCCAGCAGCGAGTTCGCCTCACTGATGATGACCTTTGCGGTGTTCGGCGCGGGCTTTTTGATGCGCCCGATCGGCGCCATCGTGCTGGGCGCTTACATCGATAAAGTCGGCCGCCGCAAAGGGCTGATCGTGACCCTGTCGATCATGGCCGCGGGCACCTTCCTGATTGTGCTGATCCCCTCTTACCACAGCATCGGGCTTTGGGCGCCGCTGCTGGTGCTGTGCGGGCGCCTGTTGCAAGGCTTCTCGGCGGGTGCGGAGCTGGGCGGCGTGTCCGTCTATCTGGCCGAAATCGCCACGCCGGGCCGTAAAGGCTTCTACACCAGTTGGCAGTCCGGCAGCCAGCAGGTGGCGATTATGGTGGCGGCGGCCATGGGCTTCGCGCTCAATGCGGCGCTGGAAGAAAGCGCCATTCGCGAATGGGGCTGGCGCATTCCTTTCCTGTTCGGCTGCCTGATCGTTCCCTTCATCTTCCTCCTGCGCCGCAAGCTGGAAGAAACGCAGGAGTTTACCGCCCGCCGTCACCACCTGGCGATGCGCGACGTGTTTAAAACCCTGCTGAAAAATTGGCCGGTGGTGATCGCCGGCATGCTGATGGTCGCCATGACCACCACCGCGTTTTATCTGATCACCGTCTATGCGCCGACCTTCGGCAAAAAGGTGCTGCTGCTCAGCGCTTCCGACAGCTTGCTGGTCACCCTGCTGGTGGCGATCTCCAACTTCATCTGGCTGCCCATCGGCGGCGCGCTGTCGGACCGCTTCGGCCGCAAACCGGTGCTGGTCGCCATGACGCTGCTGACGCTGGCCACCGCCTACCCGGCGCTGAGCCTGCTCGCCGCCGCCCCCAGCTTCGGCATGATGCTGGCCGTGCTGCTGTGGCTGTCCTTCATTTACGGCCTCTATAACGGCGCCATGATCCCGGCCCTGACGGAGATCATGCCAACGGAAGTGCGGGTGGCCGGGTTCTCGCTGGCCTACAGCCTGGCGACGGCGGTGTTCGGCGGCTTTACGCCGGTGATCTCCACCGCCCTGATCGAATACACCGGCGATAAGGCTTCACCGGGCTATTGGATGAGCTTCGCCGCGCTGTGCGCCTTGCTGGCGACGCTGTATCTGTATCGCCGCATCGCCATGCCGCTGCAAACCGCACGCTAACCCGCAATCGCAACAGGGAATCATGTCATGCAGAAACTCACTCGTTCGATCCTCGCCGCGCTGGTGTGCGCCTCCTGCAGTACGGCGGCGCTGGCCAAAGACGTGACCGTGATGATCTCCGGCGGCTTCAAAGCCGCGCTGGAAAAACTGGCTCCGGAATATGAAGCCCAAAGCGGCGACAAAATCATTCTGGTGTCCGGCCCCTCGATGGGTAAAACGCCGCAGGCGATCCCCGCGCGGCTGGCGCGTGGAGAGCAAGCCGATGTGGTAATCATGGTGGGCGACGCGCTGGCCCAACTGGACACAGGCGGCTGGATCCAGCCGGGTTCGCGCGTGGAGCTGGCCGACTCGCCGATCGGCATGGTGGTGAAACAGGGCGCGCCCAAACCGGCGATAAAAACGGATGCCGAGCTGCGCAATGTCTTGCTGCAAGCTGACTCTTTCGCCTATTCCGACAGCGCCAGCGGCCGCTACGTCAGCGGCCAACTGTTCAAAAAGCTCGGCATCGAGGAACAGGTGAAAGGAAAGGCGCATAAGGTTGAGCGCATCCCGGTGGCCTCTGAAGTGGCGCAAGGGAAATACGCGCTGGGCTTCCAGCAGGTCAGCGAATTGCTGCCCGTGGCGGGCGTCACCTTTATCGGCGAGCTGCCGGAAAACGTGCAGTACATCACCCGCTTCGCCGGCGCGGTGACCGCTAAGGCGGAGCACCGCCGCGAAGGCAAAGCGCTGCTGAACTTCCTCGCCTCCTCTCAGGCGCAGCCGACCATTCGCACGACCGGCATGCGAACCGTGCCGGCGCAGCAGCCAGTCAGGCAGAGTGATACTGTTCAGTAATCAGCTTTTCCAGCTCGGCGGCGACAAAAGACTGCATGCGGCCGCGGCGCCGGATCAGACCGACGGTGCGTTTCACCACCGGATCAACCAGCGACACCGACGTCAACACCGAATGTTCTGAAGCGGGCATCGACATGGCGGGCACGGCGGCAATGCCGATGCCCGCCTCAACCATGCCCAGCATGGTTGTCACATGGCGAGTTTCACACACGCTGGGGCGTTCCGGCACGAGGTGTTCCAGGCGCTGATCGAGCAGATTGCGATTGCCGGAGGTTTTATCCAGCGAGACGTAATCCTGCTGATAAAATTCCCGCCAGGTGAGGCTCTTTTTACCGGCGAGCGGATGGTCACGTCGGCAGGCGGCCACGTAGACGTCCCCCACCAGCGGCACAAATTCAAGATTAGGCTGCAGCCGCCCGGCAAAGCAGATGCCGAAATCGGCCTGGCCGCCGGTGACCGCCTCAATCACATTGCCTGCGCTGCCGTCGATCAGCTTGACGCGCACGCGCGGATAGCGCAGCCGGAAACGGCGTATCACGTCGGGCATGAAATAGTAGGCCGCCGAGGGCACCGTGGCGACGGTAACCAGCCCCACCCGCTCTTGACTGACCTTATCGATATCGGCCATCACCGCTTCGACGTTCATCAGCAACTGCTCAGAACGTTCGGCAAAGGCCTGCCCGTACAGCGTCAAGGTCACGCGCCGGGTGGTGCGATCGAACAGTTTGCTGCCCAGCGCGTTTTCCAGTTTCTCAATCCTGCGGCTCAATGCCGACTGCGACAGGCAGATAGACTCTGCGGCCAGCCGAAAATTGCCGTACTCCACCAGCGCGCGAAACGCATAGAGATCGTTGAGATCAAAATTTACGGGCATAACGGCCAACTCTCCTTGCTGAAATGGCATAAAACGCAAACCAACGATGATAACCGCTTATATCGCCACGGCAACCGGCTTGCTGGTTGAGCCACCAAAGCCCCTATCGCCCCAGCAGCACCATTCCCCAAATAATGATAGTCATCACCACGGCCACCAGCTGCGCTGCGCCGCCCAAATCTTTGGCGCGTTTGGATAACGGATGCAATTCCAGCGAAATGCGATCGACCACGGTTTCAATCGCCGTATTAAGCAGCTCAACCACCAATAGCAGAAAACTGCAGGTGATTAATAACAGCCTTTCTATATTTGTAATATCTAAACCAAATGTAACAACCAGTAAAATGGCGTTAATAACCAATAATTGGCGGAACGCATCTTCGGTAAGCACGGCATCAATAAACCCGGCCCAGGAATTCCTAATGCTGTAGGTTAATCGGCTTATTCCTTTTTTCTTTTCCACAGGCATACAATCAGCTCTCGTCAAAACTGCGACAGTCACTCGCAAATAAATCACGCAACGTGAATTTATCTCGAGTTTATTAATTAAAAACCTTAACCGTTCTCTTTCAGGAAACGATGCATTCACTCACTCGCCGTCCCCCTGCTCCTGAAACGCCACCGCCCGAAAATGCCCTGGCGCGGTTATTATTCTGGGAGCGTAAAAAGGGGACGCGATATCAGCCGCTTAAAGCGTTTTCTCGTACAAGCGGTAACGCTTGTACGGCACCGCGCCGATGCGTTCTAAAATCGTCCGCATGCCGGTATTGGTTTCCAGGATCCACGACATTTCCAGCGCGTCGATATTGCGCTTCGCGAAAGGCTCGCGCAGCGCCTCAATCAGCAGCAGCGCAATAATGGGCCCGATGCGGCTGAATTGATATTCCTGGCGTACGCCCATCAACGGCACGCGCGCGGTGCGCACGCCGCTGACTTTCAGGCGCCACAATAGCTTCGCCCAGCCGAACGGCAATAAACGCCCCTGCAGATCGGCAATCGCTTCGTTAATGTTTGGCAGACCGACGATAAAGGCGCAGGGGGCGCCATCCACCTCAGCGATATGGATCATATCGTCAGGCACCAGGAACTTCAGCTGATCCCCCATGGTGGCGAACTCGTGCTCGGTGAACGGGACAAACCCCCAGTTATGTTGCCACCCGGAGTTGAACACCTCGCGCAGCACCTGCATCTCCTCGCGAAAGCGCTTGCGATTGAGACGGCGAACGGTCACCTTTTTACGCACCTGATCCATCATCCGGGTTAACGACGGCGAAAAATGCAGGTCGGTTCTTTTCATCCAATAGGCAAGCAAATCAATCCCTTCGCTGTAGCCCTGCTGCGCTATCTGGGCCGCGTAGTAAGGTTTCGCGTGCGTCATCAGGGCGGAAGGCGGGGTATCGAACCCTTCGACCAACAGGCCGCTTTCCTGATTGATATTGAGGCTGAATGGCCCGGTGATTTTACGCGCGCCTTTCGACCTCAGCCACTCCTCCGCTACCGTGAATAAGGTGCTGAACACGGCGGGATCGTCAACGGCGTCAATCATGCCGAAATGGCCGGTATCCTCACCATGCAGCTCCCGGTGCAGAGAATCGATTTGCGCAGTGATGCGTCCAACCACTTTGCCCTGTTTTTTGGCCACCCATGCCTGCCATTCAATATGGTCGGTCCCGGGATTCTTCTTTGACAGGTGCTCTTCGCGCTCTACATGCAGCGGCTCAATCCAGTTCGGATCATCGCGAAACAGTTGCGAGGGGAAAGCAATAAATTCTTTAAGTTCGCGTTTATCCAGAACTTTCTCAATACGGATCATAAATAGCCTTACGTTTTAATAAAATAATTAAATAAGCACGCGACAACGCCTTTAGCATTTTTTATGCTGTTGCCTTTTATTGAATTGTGTATTGCCTCCGGCTCACTGATAAGAAAAACCGAATATTCCCCCTCGGCGAATCAGCAACGTGTTGCCTGACATTCACCCTGTGATGTCCATAATTGATAAAAAAAGGAAACAGAAAGCGGCGCAGCCAGGCTACGCTAATAGTGCTCTTTTATTATTTCGTGCTGTTATGGTAAAAGAAACTCGCCGCTTTTAGTGTACCGACTTTAATCAGGAGGTGCGCCGCCATTTTTACCACTTAATGCTATTTTTAAGATTAGCCTTAAATGAATCGTTCACTTTTGAATTTCTTGCGGCATACTGTTTAGGAAGTGTTTAAGTTCCAAGATAGCCATGCATGAGGTCATAACCTATGAGCCGACAGTTATTTCCTGCCCGACAGATGCAGACTAAAGAACGGCGAAGTCCGGATATTACAATAGTCTCTCATATCTCGCCAGGGTGCCGCTCAAGGCTGATGACTCGGGCTACTTACGCTCTGCCCGGTTAATAACCGGCATGCCGCTCGAGCACGGCAATATACGCTGTTCGCGGAATGAAGATGGTTGAATAACAAACTTATTCAAAACCTATTCATAGTAAAACATCAATTACCTCGCCAAGAGTGATTTCTCTCTTTTGGTGATTTTTAATCTATGGCTAAGTTTGTCTATGTCTGAAACAAGTTCCGTTCATTCTCTTCCCATGCGCTATGCGGACTTCCCCACGTTAGTGGACGCGTTGGATTACGCGGCACTCGGTAATACGGGAATGAATTTTTACGACCGTCGCAATCAACTCGTGACCGTTCTCGACTATCGCACGCTGCAGCAAAAAGCGATCGCGGGCGCGCGGCGTTTATTGTCCCTGAAGCTCAAGAAAGGCGATCGCGTGGCGCTTATCGCCGAAACCAGCCCGGGCTTCGTCGAAGCCTTTTTCGCTTGCCAATATGCCGGCCTGGTGGCGGTGCCGTTGGCAATCCCGATGGGCGTTGGCCAGCGCGACTCCTACACCGCCAAACTGAAAGGGCTGATCGCCAGCTGCAACCCCGCGGCGATCATCAGCAGCGAAGAGTGGACACCGCTCATCGCGTCGGCCACGGAAAACACGTCGGCGATGCACATCCTCAGCGACGCGGACTTTAACGCCTTGCCAGAGCCGGAGATCGCGTTGCCGGCGCCTTCGCCCGACGATATCGCCTATCTCCAATACACCTCGGGCAGCACCCGCTTTCCGCGCGGCGTGATCATTACCCAGCGGGCGGCCATGGCGAACCTGAACGCGATCAGTCGCGACGGGATCAAGTTGCGCGCCGGCGACCGCTGCGTTTCGTGGCTGCCTTTCTATCACGATATGGGCCTGGTCGGTTTCCTGCTTACGCCGGTGGCGACCCAGCTGTCCGTCGACTACCTGCGCACGCAAGATTTCGCCATGCGCCCGATGCAGTGGCTGAAACTGATCGCCAAGAATCGCGGCACGGTGTCCGTCGCCCCGCCGTTCGGCTACGATCTGTGTCTGCGCCGCAGCAACGCCAAAGAGCTGGCCGATCTGGATCTTTCCAGCTGGCGGGTTGCGGGCGTGGGCGCCGAGCCGATCCCGGCCGAGCTGCTCGCCCAGTTTGGCGAACACTTCAGCAGCATCAACTTCGACAGCAAAGCCTTCATGCCGTGCTATGGCCTGGCCGAGAACACCCTGGCGGTGAGTTTTTCCGACCCTTGCTCCGGCCCGCAAACCAACGAAGTCGACCGCGATATTTTGGAATACGAGGGTAAAGCGGTCGCGCCGGGCAAGAAAACCCGCGCCGTCTCGACCTTCGTCAACTGCGGCCGTGCGCTGCCCGGCCACCGCATCGAGATCCGCAGCGAAACCGGGCAACCGCTGCCGGAACGTCAGGTCGGCCATATCACGATTTCCGGCCCCAGCCTGATGAACGGCTATTTCTGCGACGATGAGTCCCAGCAGCAGATCCAGGTGACCGGCTGGATGGACACCGGCGATCTCGGCTATCTGCTGGACGGCTATCTGTACGTCACCGGCCGCAAGAAGGATTTGATCATTATTCGCGGCCGCAATATCTGGCCGCAGGATATTGAGTACGTCGCGGAATCCGAACCGGAAATCCGTTCCGGCGATGCGATTGCCTTCGTGACCGAAGAACACGACGAAGCGGCCAGGATCATTTTGCAGATCCAGTGTCGAGTCAGTTCGGAAGAACGCCGTGAACAAATCGTGCATTCGCTGAGCGCGCGCATTCAAAGCGAGTTCGGCATCGCGGTGGACATCGAGCTGCTGCCGCCGCACAGCATTCCCCGCACGTCGTCGGGTAAACCCGCACGCGCGGAGGCCAAGAAACGCTGGCTGAGCGCTTCGCTCTACCCGCAAATGCCGCAGCTGGCCGGTTTCGCGCAATGAGCGGCACCGTGGCAGTGACGGGCGCGACCGGCTTTATCGGCCGGCATATCGTCCAGGAACTGCTGGCGCAAGGGTTTAGCGTGCGCGCCCTGACGCGGCAAACCGGAAAAGCCGCCGCAGACAACCTGCAGTGGATCCCCGGCGCGCTGGAAGATCGGCCCTCGCTCACCGAACTGGTGCGCGGCGCGGAGTGCGTCGTGCATTGTGCGGGCCAGGTGCGCGGGCATGCGGAAGCGGTGTTCACCCGCTGCAACGTCACCGGCAGCCTGAATTTGATGCAGGCTGCCAAACAGAACGGCCGCTGCAATCGCTTCTTGTTCATGTCGTCGCTGGCGGCCCGCCATCCGGCGCTGTCCTGGTACGCCCATTCAAAACAGGCCGCCGAGCAGCAACTCATCGCCGCCACGGGCGATATCGCGCTGGGGATTTTCCGCCCGACGGCGGTTTACGGGCCCGGCGATAAAGAGCTGAAACCGCTGTTCAACGGCCTGCTGCGCGGCGTGCTGCCCCGGCTGGGCGCGCCTGACGCCAGGCTCTCTTTTCTGCACGTGAGCGATTTGGCAAAGGCGGTCAGCCAATGGGTGCAAACCGAACCCGCGCAGCCGAATATTTACGAACTGTGCGACGGCGTAGCCGAAGGCTATAACTGGCTGCGCCTGCGGGACATCGGCGCCGCCGTGCGTCACGGGCCGGTGCGTCTGGTGGGCATTCCGCTGCCGCTGCTGAAAGCCCTGGCGGATATCAGCGTGGTGTGGAACCGCCTGGTAAAAAAAGAGCCGATGCTGACGCGCAGCAAAATACGCGAATTAACGCATCGCGACTGGTCCGCCAGTAATCAGGCGCTGTCGCAACAGATTAATTGGTTTCCACAGGTGAGTTTGGAACGCGCGTTGCGTGAAGGGCTGTTTTAATTATTCCAAGTAGAGGTGTGTCAACGTTCTTATGCTAAATCGCGATGCTGTAATGGATTATATCCTGACGTGTTTGCAAGGTATCGTCGAAGGCGGAGTGGAAATAAAACCTGATAGCGATCTCGTCAATGATCTTGGCCTGGAATCCATCAGAGTCTTGGATCTGCTGATGATGCTGGAAGATGAATTAGATATCTCCATTCCTATCAATATATTGCTTGATGTCAGAACGCCTGAGCAACTGCTTGACGCGCTGCGCCCTTATCTGGAGAAACACCATGGGACTGTATGATAAGTTTGCGCGGCTCGCCAATGACCGTGAACAATTTCAAACGTCCGGTCTGAATCCGTTCGGCACCTGTATCGACGAAGTGTATTCCGCCACCCAGGGGCGCATCGGCGATCAAAAGATTGTCCTCGCCGGCACCAATAATTACCTTGGCCTGACGTTCGATGCGCAGGCGATCGCCGCCGGCCAGGCGGCTCTGGCCGCGCTCGGCACCGGCACCACCGGCTCGCGCATGGCGAACGGCAGTTACGGATCGCACCTGACGCTGGAACGGGAGCTGGCGGAATTCTTCGATCGCCCGAGCGCCATCGTGTTCTCCACCGGCTATACCGCCAACCTGGGCGTCATCAGCACGCTGGCGGGGCCGGGTGCCGTAGTGCTGATCGACGCGGACAGCCACGCGAGCATTTACGACGCCTGCGCCCTCGGCGGCGCGGAAATTATTCGCTTCCGCCACAATGACGCCGCCGATCTGGAGCGCCGCATGGTGCGCCTGGGCGAACGCGCCCGCGAGGCGATCATTATCGTGGAAGGCATCTACAGCATGCTGGGCGACGTCGCCCCGCTGGTGGAAATCGTCGACATCAAACGGCGATTGGGCGGGTATCTGCTGGTCGACGAAGCGCACTCCTTCGGCGTAATGGGCGAGCACGGCCGCGGCCTGGCCGAAGCGCTGGGCGTCGAGCAAGACGTGGATATCATCCTGGGCACCTTCAGCAAAAGCCTGGCTTCGATCGGCGGCTTCGCCGTCGGCGGCAAGGGGATGGACGTGCTGCGCTACAGCAGCCGGCCGTATATCTTTACCGCTTCGCCGTCGCCGTCCAGCATCGCTTCGGTGCGCACGGCGCTGCAAAAAATCGCCCGCCATCCCGAGCTGCGGGAAAAACTGTGGAGCAATGCGCACCGCCTGTACCACGGCCTCGCCGAGCTGGGTTATACCCTGGGGCCGCGCATCAGCCCGGTGGTGCCGGTGATGATCGGTTCAAAGGAAGAAGGGTTGCGTTTCTGGCGCGAGCTGATCGCCCACGGCGTCTATGTGAACCTGGTGCTGCCACCGGCCGCGCCGGCGGGCGTGACCCTGCTGCGCTGCAGCGTCAATGCCGCGCACAGCGATGAAGAAATCGACACCATCGTGCGCGCCTTTGCGGCGCTGAAAAAATAAAGCCTTTCCTTCTCGGCCGCGGCGGCGGTGCCGAAAATGGCCACGCCGCCCTGCCGAACCGATGCGCACCTCAGTGCGCAGCCGTTGATACCCCATCAGCCGAATAGCGATACCCCTGCGCCGCCATAAATTCCGCGATGGCTTTTTCCGCCGCCGAAAGCACCTCCTCGATCGGCCGATCGGCATCGAGATCCACGATGTCGGCGCCTTCGAACGTCAATAGCGGCGTGACGGCGATCTTCTTCTCCAGCGCCGCTTTGCGGTGATCGGGTTTGCGCGCGCAGGCCACGTCCAGACTGACATTCAGCTTGAGCACCAGATCCGGTTTTTGCCCCGCCATCCATTGAAACGCCGCCCGTTCACGCGCCGCCAGCCAACGGACGAAACGGCTGCCTTCAACGTCGACGGGAAAAACCGTGCCGTCGTAAGCGCCAGGGATCTGCGCCTGCGGAAAACGGTCGGTCAACACGATGAACCCTTGCCGGCGATACGCCAGCATGCGGCGAAAACGCAGCAGCCGCCGCCCCACGAAAGCGATGATCACCGCCGACGGCAACAGGCCGATGCGGGATTTTTTCGTTTTGACTTTTTTGGTATTGCTCTCGATAGCCTTGCCCACCGAGCGCCCGAGCAGCGGCAATTTCGCCGCCGCGCGCCCGACGTTGCCCGCCTGTTTGCCCAGATGCACCTGCACCGCCGGGCCATAATGTTTCACATACTCGATCAGATGTTCACAAACGGTGGACTTACCCGATCCGTCGCTGCCGATAACCGCAATCAGCGGCGGAAATTTTGCACTCATAATAAGACTCTCTTTCAATACACCAGAAACGGCGTGCCATATTTGAAGCGAACGATCGCTTATCATTGCCGCGGTGGCTGCGTGAAAAAAAATTTGCCATACGCAGCGCCAAAAAGCACAAAAGATTAAGCGAAAATTGAAAACCTCTGCTCTTTTTTCGTCGTGAGCCATGCCGAGAATTAACATAAAAAGCGAAACCGGCCCACGCACGAACAATTAGCACAAAATAACAAGAACAAACGCCATGAATATCAATTCAAATAACGAAAAAGAATACCGATCTCATTATTTTATCGCAGCAAAGCACAATAAATATCTTGAACCCAAGGCGTATTGGAATACAATAGTTTTTTTCGCATTGGATCAATTATTGTGAGTCAGCAGATAAGACCTTCATCTGATCGCTCGCCCGTGCGCGTAATAGCGATAACCGGCTGTGACGGCTCGGGAAAATCCACATTAGCCGCCAGCCTGGTCAACGCGTTATCGGCACAAGAACCTGCCGAACTGCTGTATCTCGGCCAGTCTTCCGGGCGCATCGGCGAATGGATCAGTTCGCTGCCCATTATTGGCGCGCCCTTCGGGCGTTATTTGCTGAAGAAATCGGAACGCGTGCATGAGCGCCCTTCCACACCGCCGGATAATGCCACGGCGCTGGTGATATTTTTACTCTCCTATTGGCGCGTTTATAAATTCCGTCGCATGCTGAAGAAAAGCCGCAGCGGCGCATTACTGATCACCGATCGTTATCCGCAGGCCGAAGTGGCGGGGTTTCGTTTCGATGGCCCGCAGTTGGCGAAAACCGCTGGCGGCAATCGCTGGATCCGCTGGTTGAGAAAGCGCGAACAAAACCTGTACCAATGGATGGCGTCTTATCAGCCCTTATTATTAATTCGGCTGGATATTGACGAACAAACGGCCTATTCACGCAAACCCGATCACTCGCTGGCGGCGTTGCGTGAAAAGATCGCCGTCATCCCGCACCTGACGTTTAACGGCGCTAACATATTGGATTTAGACGGCCGCGAACCCGCCGACCGTATTTTCGACGCATCGCTGCGCGCCGTTAAAATATCGCTGAGGGCCGCCAATGCCTAGCCGACAAATAACCTTTTCGTACCGAAACAGATGAAAAAAAATAAACTCACCGCCGAACAGGATACCTCTCCCGTCTGCATCACCGGGCTGATTGCCGTGGTGGGCAGCGACGGCACGGGCAAGTCCACGCTGACCGCCGACCTGGTGAAAAACCTGCAGCAACATCGCCCCACGGAGCGGCGCTATTTGGGGCTGATCTCCGGCGAAGACGGCGACAAAATCAAAAAGTTGCCGTTCATCGGCGTGTGGCTGGAACGGCGCCTGGCGGCGAAATCCGACAAAACCCAGCGCATGAGCAACAGGCCGCCGGCGCTGTGGGCGGCGCTGATCATGTACGGTTTTTCGCTGTGGCGCGCATCCAACCTGCGCAAGGTGCGGCGGCTGGCGCAGAGCGGCGTTCTGGTGATCAGCGATCGCTACCCGCAGGCGGAAATCTCAGGCTTTTACTACGATGGGCCCGGCATCGGCGTGGAGCGCGCAAAAGGGTGGCTATTGAGCCGCCTGGCGGCGCGCGAACGCCGTTTATATCAACGCATGGCCGTCTATCGGCCGGCGCTGATCATTCGTCTTGATATCGACGTCGATACGGCCTTTTCCCGCAAGCCCGATCACAGTTACGAAGAGCTGAAAGACAAGATCGCCGCCATGGTGCGCCTGCAATACAACGGCTCGCGCATCATCGAACTGGACGCCAGAGCCCCTTACGACGAGGTGCTGAGCAATGCGCTCAACGCCATTTCCGCCGTGGTGAACCCCGCGAAGCGCCCGCAGAGCGATCTCGGGCAACCCGGCGAGAACGCCGGTAAAGAAACTCAGGTTTATTAAACGAATACAGGGCAAGCGCATGACTGCGGAACACAAAATGCAGCAAAACAACGATAACGGCTGGTTTGGGCTATGAAACGGTGGTTTTCCGACGGCGCGTTTCGTTCCATTTTACGTAATGCCGCCTACCTGGGCTCCGGCAGCGTCGCCAGCGCGCTGCTCGGCCTGCTGGCGCTCTCCTGCGCCGGTAAAGGCATGTCGCCTGAAATGTTCGGCGTGCTGGTGGTGATCCAGGCCTATACCAAAGCGGTCAGCGATTTCATCAAATTCCAGACCTGGCAGTTTGTGGTGCAATTCGGCACTCCGGCGCTGGAGCATCAAAATACCGGGCGCTTCCGCGACGTCGTCGCCTTCTCCTTCGGCCTGGATATCGCCAGCGGCGTCATCGCCGTGCTGGGCGGCATGATCATGCTGCCGTTCTTGTCTCACGCCCTGGGGCTGGACAGCGAAAGCTTCTGGCTCGCCATGCTGTACTGCACCCTGATCCCATCGATGACCTCGTCCACGCCGACCGGCGTGCTGCGCGCCTTCAACCGCTTCGATCTCATCGCCATCCAGCAGGCGATCAAGCCGTTTCTGCAGGCGGTGGGCAGCGTCATCTCCTATTATTTCGATCTGGGGTTCCCCGGCTTTATCGTCACCTGGTACGCCTCGAACCTGATCGGCGGCACGCTGTTTTGGTGGTTCACTGCGCGCGAACTGCGCCGCCGCGATATCCACGGCGCGCTGAGGCCGCGCCTGTTCAACGTCGCGCGCCGCATCGAGGGCGCCTGGAACTTCGTCTGGACCACCAACATCGCCCATACCATCTGGGCCGCGCGCAACTCCTGCACCACCGTGCTGGTGGGCGTGGTGCTCGGGCCGGCCGCCGCCGGGCTGTTCAAGATCGCCATGACCTTCTTCGATGCGACGGGCACCCCGGCCAAGCTGCTGGAGAAAAGCTTCTATCCCGAGATCATGCGCCTGGATCCGCGCACCAAGACCCCGTGGCTGCTCGGCCTGCGCTCCTCGCTGCTGGCCGGCGGCATCGGCCTGGCCGTCGCGGTGTTGATGTTGCTGGTGGGCAAGCCGCTTATTTCCGCGGTCTTCGGGCAGCAATACCTGGAAGCCTATGACCTGATTCAAATCATGCTGGGCGCGATCATCGTCTCCATGATGGGCTTCCCGCAGGAATCCTTACTGTTTATGGCGGGCAAGCAGCGCGCTTTCCTGATCGCGCAGGCGACGGCCTCGGCGGCCTACATTGCGCTGCTGGTGTCGATGGCGTATGCCTTCGGCGTGCAGGGCGCCGCCTTCGCTTATTTACTTGGGCAATGTTTAGACGTTCTGTTATCCCTGATACCGACGATCGGCGCCTACCGCAATCGCTTTATGTTGGGGCTGAATGTGCCCAAAGAGAGTAATCAATGACCGCTAGCAATAATTGGAAAAAGTTCTCCGCCGAAACCACCCAGGCGCTGTTTGTCGCGGTGGAAGAGGACGACCTGGTTGAGGCGAATATCAGCCTGCCGCAGCAGATCGATCTGGAATGCTCCCCCGAGAGCATTCGGGACAACTACGCGCTGTGCCTGCAGTTTTGGGAAGACGGCTTTTCCCGCCGCGAGCTGCTGCAATTGGTGAACGGTTTCCTGCAAGACCCGCAGTTGGCGGCGGCGACCCGCATGCGCTACAAATATATCCGCGCCCGCTATAAGCACCTGCGCTTCGCCCAGCAGCTGTACGGCGCCCCCCACCGCGCCAACCGCCTGTTCCACACCACCACCGTGGTGCTCGGCCATTTTCAGGACGCGTTTCGCAACGGCAACCAGAAGAACCTGACGCTGTACGGCAACCTGCTGCGGCTGCTGCTCAGCAAGCCGGTGTGGTCTTACGTGCGCTATGCGCTGCGCCACACCCGGCTGGAAAGCGCACAGGGCTTTATCACCTACCGTCAGGAGCAAATGCGCCAGCTGCAAACGCTGATCGCCGGCCCGGCGCTGACCGGGCATCAGTTCCATGACGTGCGCAAAATCGTCAGCCGCCAGGTCTCGTTCTACGACACGCTGAGATCGATCGATCCCGACAACCGCGAGGCCCGGCAGATCTCGCGCTTCCTGGCGGCGATTAACGGCCTGATGGGTGACCGGCATGACGTGATGGTGGCGGACAAGCTGGCCGGCGGCGATATCTATGATCGGCCGGCGATCCTGGATATCGACATCCGCCAGCGCCTGGAGCTGCTGCTGGCGCGCTTTCCCCTGTCGTTTTCCCAGCCGGCCATCGCGGCGGGCAGATAAGCGCATTGCCCGTAGCCATGATGACGTTACCTCGCTTGCTGGCCCTCGCCCTGCTGCTGACGCCGCTGGCGGCATCCGCGCATAACTTCGTGCATGGCCGGCCGGTGGCGCCGATCGCCATCGCCGATCGCGGCGAGCTGCTGCTGCGCAACGGCGATTTCAGCTACCGGCCGTGGAACAGCGCAAAACTGGCGGGCAAGGTGCGGGTGATCCAGTACATCGCCGGGCGCACCTCCGCCAAAAAGAAGAACTCGTTGCTGATCAACGCCGTTAAGGACGCGAACCTGCCGGGCGATCGCTTCCAGCCGACCACCATCGTCAACACCGACGATGCGATTCCGGGCTCCGGCTTCTTCGTGCGCGGCAAGATCGAGAAAAACAAGCGGCATTATCCCTGGGCGCAATTCATCGTCGACAGCGACGGGCTGGGGCGCATGGCCTGGCGGCTGCCGGAGGAAAGCTCCACCATCGTAGTGCTGGACAAGGCCGGGCGCGTGCAGTGGGCGAAGGACGGCGCACTCACCCCGCAGGAAGTTGACCAGGTGATCGCCCTGCTGCGCGCGCTGATCGCGCAGGAGACGCCATGAAGCGCACGCCGCCGGGAACTGATAACGCATGTCTTTGATTGAACGCTATATCACGGTTGAGATCCGCCGTCTGGTGATGATGATCGCCGGGTTTCTGATCTTCATGTTCGCCAGCTACTCCGCCCAGCGCTACCTGACCGACGCCGCCAACGGCACGCTGGCGCTGCGGGTGGTGGCCGACGTGGTTTTCTATAAATCGCTGATCGCGCTGGAGATGATATTGCCCGTCGCGCTGTATGTTTCGGTAGCGGTCGCGCTGAGCCAGATGTACAGCGATGCGGAGATCACCGCCATGCTGGCCGCCGGCGCCAGCCCGCTGCGGCTGTACAAGGCGGTGCTGCTGCTCGCCGTGCCGCTGGCGATCGCGGTCACGCTGCTGTCGCTGTATGGCAGGCCCTGGGCGTACGCCAATATTTATCAGCTGCAGCAACAGTCGCAATCGGTGCTGGACGTGAGCCACCTGCAGGCCGACAAATTCAACGTCAGCGGCAACGGCCGCATGATCCTCGCCAATCACGTCGACAAAACGGCCAACCACCTGACGGACGCCCTGATTTATGTGCGCGGCGGCCATCACACCAACCTGTACCGCGCGCAGTCGGTGGAAGTGCTCGACGCCTCTCCCGCCAGCCCCGCCGTGCGGCTGAAAACCGGCACCGCCTATGTGCTGGATCGCCAGGGCGCCGACGACAACGGCCAGAATTACGACAACTTTGACATCGCGCTCAAACCGTTCGTGCCCAGCGCCGAGAGCCGGCACAAGTCGGCCTCGCCGGCGGAACTGGCGCGCTCCGCCGATCCGGGCGACGCCGCCGAACTGCAATGGCGCGAGAGCCGTGGGCTGACCACCGTGCTGATGGTGCTGCTGGCGATCCCCTTTAGCCGCATCAAGCCGCGGCAGGGGCGCTACGCCGCGCTGCTGCCCCTGACGGTGCTGTTTACCGTGATTTTCTATGGCGGCAACATTTGCCGCACGCTGGTGGCCAACGGCTCTCTGCCGACGATCCCCGGCGTTTGGCTGGTGCCGCTGGCGATGGCTGTCGGCATCGCCCTGCTGCTGGCGCGCGACTTATCCCTGCTGCGGAAACCCTCCCGATGACTATTTTTAGCCGTTACCTGATCCGCAACGTGTTCATCGGCTTCGCCGCCGCGGCCGGGCTGCTCATCCCGCTGTTCACCACCTTTACGCTGATCAACGAGCTGGAGGACGTCACTCCGGGCGGCTACCGCTGGCAGCAGGCGCTGCTGGTGACCGTGATGACGCTGCCGCGCAGCCTGGTCGATCTGGGGCCGTTTATCGCGCTGCTCGGCGGCATCGTCGGGCTGGGGCAGCTGTCTAAAAGCCTGGAGCTGACGGCGATCCGTTCCGCCGGGATGTCGATATTCCGCATCGCGCTGGTGATGCTCGCCGCCGGGCTGCTGATGAACCTCTCGCTCGGCGCCCTCGATGAATGGGCCGCCTCGCCGCTGCAACAACGCGCGCTGCAGATGAAAAACAACGCTCTGGCGCAGTCGAACAGTAACGACGTCACCGTGAACCCGCTGTGGGCGCGGCGCGGCAACGAGTTTGTGACGGTAAAGACCGTCGATGAGAACGACCAGCCCCACGGCATTGAGATCTTCCGTTATCAGGCCAACCGCGCGCTGGAATCTTACATTTACGCCGACAGCGCCAGCACCGCCGCCGACGGCAACTGGCTGCTGCACAACGTGATGCAGAAAAGCTGGCAAGGCAGAAAGGAGACGATTGCGCGGCAAGACAGCCTGCTCTGGCGCTCGCTGTTCGCGGTGCCGAGCCTGAAAGAGCTGACCCTGCCGGCGGGCAGTTTCTCGCTCCAACAGCTGGATCGCTATATCGATTATCTGCAGGGCTCTGGGCAACCCAGCACCGAATACCGCCTGGCGCTGTGGAAAAAACTCGGCCAGCCTCTGCTGGTGCTGGCGATGATTTTGCTGGCCATCCCGTTTACCTTCACCGCCCCACGTGCGCCCGGCATGGGCAGCCGATTAGCGCTCGGCGTCATCATTGGGCTGCTGACCTACATCGCTTACCAAATCGTCCTCAATCTGGGGTTGCTGTTCGCCCTCAACGCGCCCTTCACCGCCCTCGCTCCGCCCCTGTTGCTCCTGGCGTTGGCGCTGGCGCTGGTTCATCGGTTTGATCGGCGGGGTTAAAAACCCGCAACAGCCTTTGGAAAACAAGAACTTTCCGGTTAACCTTTGGCCGGCTTTACAAATTGGCTTGAGCCGTTATCATCCCTTATCTGGTGTCCTATGCGCCGTTAGCTACCGCTGACTGCCGTTCGATAACATGCCCACTCAGGGCCCATCGAGTGCAAGGAGTGCGAGCGCCCGCCTGAACAGGCCGAGACGCAGCAAGCAAAGGAAGAGACACACTATGTTTTCCAGTTTGAAACTGCTGTATATCGCCGATGATATTATTTCACCTGATGATTGAAGATCAGAAAGACGAGGATGTCGCCACTATCAGGGGGAGAATATGAGCAAATTGATAATGGCAATGGCGTTACTGTTTACTGTTCTCATGATGCAAGGATGCAAAAAAAACATGGAATATGAACCACAGGATTTTTTTGAAGGCCGTCAACTGGACATCGCACAGCTGATTTATGATGGCGATGAAGTGAAACTGAAAGAGAAACTTCCCTCTGTCAGCAAGGAAGAACTGAATCGACCGGTTAAGGCAGACATGACCCTGCTGTTTTGGTCGGCGCTAAACTCAATCTATGATAAAAACACGCCAGAAAGGCTGAAAATAATAACCGACTTGGTAAAAGCTGGCGCAGACCCGTTGCAGCCCAGATCGGAGGGAGGAAGCAGCCCAGCGGAATTCGTCATGAAAGCCGACAAGGGGATTTGGGTCAAAGCCATGCTCGACGGCGGTTTACCGCCAAACGCAAAAGATAAGGTATTCAATGAGCCCATTGTATTCCAAACAATCAAAGCCAAGAACACAGAAACGTTAAAGGTGATGCTGGATTATGGCGCGGATATAAATATCAGAGACTCCTTGCAACAAACCTTATTAATGGATGCTTTTTTTAGCTCAGCCTTTGAGCACATGACCCTACTGCTCAATCGGGGTGCGAATCCTAACCCGGTAAATATAAACAATCTTTCGCTGTTAACAGCAGTGAATCGGCAAATAAAAGACAGCCAAGATGGCTCAGAATACAATGAACAGTGTAAGAAAATACTCGAGCTCATGCTTTTAAAAGGAGCAAAGGAAACGCAGTAATTTCACTAACTCGGATCTGACAGCTGCCGGTTATTTATACTGAATCTGTCAGGTTACATCTGGCTTTCGATAAACACGCTATAGACAAAAAAACTGATTGAAGAGACGAGGATGCCACCATTCTCAGGGGGAGAGTATGAGCAAATTGATAATGGCAATAGCGCTACTGTTTACTGTCCTCATGGTGCAAGGATGCAACAAAAACATGGAATATGAGCCACAGGATTTTTTTGAAGGCCGGCAGCTGGACATCGCACAGCTGATTTATGATGGCGATGAAGTGAAACTGAAAGAGAAGCTTCCCTCTATAAGCAAGGAAGAACTGAATCGACCAGTGAAAGCAGACATGACCCTGCTGTTTTGGTCGGTGCTAAACGCAATCTACGATAAAAATACGCCAAAAAGACTGAGGATTATTACTGAGTTGGTTAAAGCGGGTGCAGACCCGTTGCAGCCCAGACCGGAAGGGGGAAGCAGCCCGGCGGAGTTTGTCATGAAAGCCGACAAGGGAATTTGGATCAAGGCCATGCTCGACGGCGGTTTGCCGCCAAACGCAAAAGATAAGGTATTCAATCAACCCATTATATTCGAAGCTTTAGAAGCGAAAAACCCTGAAACGTTAAAGGTGATGCTGGATTATGGTGCGGATATAAATACAATGGATTCATTGGGGAATACCATATTAATAAGCTCTCTGGATTCTCGTTCGTTTGATCATACTATACTTCTGTTGGAGAGAGGTGCAGATAATAAAATCAAGGGTAAGTTTGGTTGGACTATGGGCAATCAGCTTCAGCGCTTTATAGATAGAGGGGTAGGCGATGCCGAGGATAAAGAGAAAATTAACAAGATAAAAGAGTTATTAATTAAAAACGGTGGAGACTGGCCTCCACTACCTATAGAGAATTGATACTCCCCTCCCCTACGGCATGAATAGGTCGACGTCGAAAACATGTAATATGCCGCTCAGGGGCGAAATGGCAACCGCCCCTGCCCGCTCTGTCGATAGTTGCCGGGGTTAACGCAATTCCTTCGCTATCGCGCTAAACATCAGCGACGCCTCCAGCGGTTGCGCGCTGAAAGAAGGCTCCGCCTGCGGCCAGGTGGACCATTGGACGATCACCAGATTCTCCGCCTGATTGACCATGATCATCTGGCCGAAGATCCCCAGCGCCCACAGGGAATGCTTGAGGGAGGTCTGCGGAGCAGGCTCAACGTTAGTCGCATTGGCCGGCACTTCGTTGTTCCACCACTGGTAGCCGTAAATGCCGTTGGGATGCGCCGCCGATACCGAGCCCGCCGCCCGCGTCCAGTTAGCCGACTGGGCTACCCAATCAGCCGGCAAGATCTGTTTGCCGTTCGGCAGCGTCCCGTTATGCAGAATGAACTCACCGAAACGCCCCCAGTCTTCCAGCGTGGCGTTAAAGCCGTGCGCACCCACGTCGTGCTGGCCTTTGGCGTAGGCATGCCACACGCCGTCGCTCGCCATGCCGTAGGGCTGCCAGATGCTTTGCTCAAGATAGGCCGCCAGCGGCATGCCGGTGGCGCGTTCCAGCACGTCGCCCAGCAGCCACGCGCCGCCGGAGGAGTAAGACCAGTTCTGCCCGGCCGGATGCGCACGCTGCAAACCGGCCACCAGCTTGCGCACGCAGGCATAGGCGCCGGGCCTGGCCTCACACTCGGTCAGCTGCGCGAAGTCCGATTTCGGGTTGGTGTAATCCTCATTCCACGCCACGCCGGAGGTGTGGGTGATCAGCTGCCTGAGGGTCACGCCGTCCCACGCGATGCCTTTCAGATCGGGTTCGTATTGCGTGATGAGATCGTCGAGCGAGCGGATTTTGCCCTGTTTAATCGCCACGCCCACCAGCGTGGCGACCACGGATTTGCCCACCGAGCGCGACGTCCACAGGGTGGCGTCGGTATTGCCCTGCCCCAGATATTTCCAGGCGATTTTGCCGTCTTTCAATACCAGCATGCCGCTGACGTTCTGGCGCTGCAGGTAGTCCTGCAGGCTGTAGGTTTTGCCATTCACCCGATAGCTGGCGTCCGTTAGCGGTTTAGCGGAGGCCACCAACGGCGCGGCGTCGCCGTGGTGAAACACATCCCCGGCATAGTTGCGGTAGTCGTTACGAAAACCGATCACCCGGTCGCTCTGGCTCCAGGTGAGCATCTTGTGCGTGTCCGGCAATTGCGCATCAAAAGGCGCGGGACAGGCGCTGAGTTCGGTGCCCGCACAGGCGGCCAGCGCAGCGGGTGCCAGCAGGCCGCTGCAGAGACTGATGACAACGCCCGCCAGCAGGCTGCGGTTAAACACTTTGCTTTTCATATTTTTTCTCGCTTAGCTCAGGAAGGCGTTCAGCTTAAAAAAACGCGACCTATAATAAAAAACGCCTGATGGGGGAAAATCCCCCGCAAAATCGACGGGGGAACTGCGTGCCGAGCCTGATTTATTCCTTTGCCCAATTGGAAGCCTTCACCGCCGTGGCCGAGCACGGCAGCCTGGCGAAAGCCGCGCTCAAGCTCGGCAAAGACCGCACGACGCTGCGCGATTTGATTGATTTTCTCGAGGATGGCTTGGGCTATGCGCTGTTCCTGCGCGAGGGACGCAGCCTGCACCTGACGCCGGAAGGCGAACAGCTGCAGCGCCAGGCACACCTGCTGATGCGCCAGGTGAAAGCCTTTGAGGCATTTGCCAAAGACGTGCCGAAGAGCGCAGCGCAGGAAATCTCGCTGGTTTACGATCCCTTCACGCCCCGTGCATTGCTGCAAGCGCTGATTGCCGCCATGGCCCAGCGCAATACGCGCCTGAGCCTGATTAACGCCTCGCGCGACGAAGCGGAAAGCCTGCTGGCAAGCGGCCAGGCCGATCTGGGCATCTGCCAGGCGCGCCACCGCAGCGTGGGCGACGCCATGGAGTGGCGCGCCTTAGGGGCGATAGAGATGGATTTTTACGCCGCTAAAATGCTTTTCCCCGGCGCGGAACAGCCGCTTTCGCTGCTGGAGCTCTCGCTCACGCCGCAGGTGATCATGCACCCGGACTCTGACGAACCGGTGGCGCGCCGCCTGCAAATTTCCGGGCACACTATCTTCACCAACGAGCTGGAAATGCTGCGCGCCCTGCTCGAACAGGGCTGCGGCTGGGGATTCTTGCCGACGCACATGCATGCGGAACGGTGGAAAAACGTCAACACGCTGCGCACCGAAGTGGGCAGCCAGGGTATCAGCCAAACCATGGTGACTATCTGGAAACCGGGCAATGACCGACGGGCGCTGATTGATGAGACGCTGGCGCTGTTGCCGGGGTTGTGGCGGGGAGTTGGGGGTGAAAAGTCGCGGCTAGATTAGCGGTGTTGTTGCCGGTAGTCGAGCGTGGGGAGCATCGCCTGCGTTATTGGTCCGTTCGCTCTTAAGCGGGGATTTCTGTTTTCCTCAATGAGCCCCACAACGCTTCCGTTCCACAGCTACTGGTGCTGGTTTATTGCTTTGAACGGTAGCATTAAGGGGCAGCTTTGAGCGAACAACGGACCTTTGATTAAAGTGTTTCATCTCAGTTTAGTCAGCGTGGATATCGACCCGATATTCGCAGGGCCGTCTACACCACAAATGCTATCGAATCGCTGAATAGTGTTCTTCGTACAGCTATCAAAAGCACAAAGTGCTCCCAATAGACGACTCAGTACGGAAGGTTATTTATCTGGCGATAAAGGATGCATCGAAAAAATGGTGTATGCCGATCCAGAACTGGCGGCTGGCGATGAGCCGTTTTATTATCGAGTTCGGTGGCCGCCTGAGCGGTCACCTTTAATACGCTGGCAGTTACACAAAATTACTCACAAGCTCGAATTTGTTAATTATTTTCTATGTTTTGGTAACATTAATGGATAATCTACCCGCCAGTTGTAAGCTGGGAATTTATCCATATACCACTCGATTGCGACTCTGGCGAAAATCCGGAATTCATCATCATTCCAAAGATCAATTATTATATCTCTACTAAGTCGTCTAATTTGTTTAGAACCCTGATATACCCAACCTAAATAAGAGTCTAATTTAGGTTGATTTTTTCCTTTATAATGACCGTGAGGAATTGAAGGGTGAAAGTCTACGTCATACTGATGAAAGACCCAATCATTTAAGCCTTTTCTCTTCGATAAAAAGTGAATATCCCCTTTTTCATCTCTGCTTATACCTGGCTGAATGTCGACTTTATAAGCAGGCTCATCTGTAGTGGATACGGATGGAGTGCAATCATGATCGTCATTTTCGGGGGACCAAAAGTCTTCGTCGCTCCATTCTTCCACCAAAAGAATTCGATTAGCCCTCTCATAAATTGGATCGGTTGATTCACACATGTTTTTTAGTGCCAGCATTCTATCCTTGTAATGATCCCAACTGAGTCTTTCTCCGTGAAAGTATATTTGTGACAATTTGAAGTATAATACTGATGCTTCTCTATCTAGATAGTTCATTAATTACCACCATATTTTGTTAAATGTTTCAATAAAAACCGCCATGCTCATACGGTAAGCACTTTACCGTTTTCTATTACCAGTAGCCATCTCTAATTATCTCATCGTATCGTTCAATCAGTGTTAACTGCTTCTTGTTATCTTTGTATGTATCCAACCATCTATCAACAGCCTCATCAAAAATAAAAAGGAAATCAGTAAAATTTAAGTAAGCAATATTGTCATGTACTTGAGTTGGATGGCCCTTCTTGCAAATAGCGATACTAAGGCGGCGTATTTTACCTTGCATCACTTTATGTGAATTCAGATTTGTCATGTGTAGCATAGAACTTCTAAGACCATAAAGTTCATCTGAAGTAACCTCAAGGCTATTCAGTGCTGAGTAAGTATCAAGCCAATTTTGAAACCCCCGCTGTACGTTACCGAATTCAATGTATGCTATAGTATCAATAAAAGACATTAAAAGTTTAAAGCTTGCCAAGTAATGCTTATTATTAAAGAGTAATTTAATAGGCTTCATTTGGTCATCATTTAAAAGTTGCTTCACATGAAACTCATCATCTTTTATATACTGGTCAAGATAGTCCGGGAGGCTTTTAACACCTTCAATATGTTGATGGGGCATGTGTTTATGTCTTAACTTCTCGCTAACTGAAAGTTGGATATCATATTGTATCTTCCCATCAATTACAGGAGTCACAATTACCAAGGGGTTTTGTGAAGCATTATGATTGGCTAAAGCTATTTCGAAAGGTGTAAGAGAGTTATTTACTCTCATATTTGAATTATACCTTGTTAGAGAAAGTTTTCCATCTGAATCCAATACTGATGGATGAATGGGGTGGAAAGAACGGCAAGAAGCCAAATCAATTTCTAAGTTTTTTAACAGGAATTCAAGTTTGTAATCATCATCATTATCTAATTGATGTGGCACGATGCCTGCGTGAGTAATATGAACACCATCTTGTGAAAATATAAATATATTGTAAACAGTCTCTTTCATAGTCTATCAATCCAATGTTTTTGATATTTAGATAAAAACTCTTAGTTTAAAGTCACAATGGTCAGCCCCATTCAAAAACATATCATACAGCTAGAACGTCCGCTCCTGGCACAAAGCCGCCATTAACACCTAATCTCGACCATGCGATACACCTTACCAAACTCCCCGCCAACAAAATATAGCGACATAAAATGATTAAATTCACAATTAATAAACCAACAACATTATTACATCTATTTTTATTCCATTATTTTCTCTCCCCCACTCCAGCCCCCCCAACTCCCCCCTAGCACCGCCCCCGCCCTTTCCCTACAATAAGGGATCTGTTGAGGCATAACGCAAGGAAAGACGGTGTCGAAAGCCAATCCCAACGCCACTATCGTGGATATCGCCCGCCGCGCCAGGGTGACCAATATCACCGTTTCCCGCGCCTTCAATAAGCCCGAGCTGGTCAAGCCGGAAACCCGCGAGCGCATTCACGCCATCGCCAAAGAGCTGAATTATGTGCCCAACGCGTTCGCGCAGGGGCTGAAAAGCAGCAGCAGCCAGATTATCGGCATCGTCACCAGCAGCATGTACAACCCGTTCTATTCCGGCCTGATCAAGACCGTGTCGCGCATTGCGCGTCAGCAGGGCTATCAGATCATGCTGTTCGACACCGACGGCAGCGAAGAGGCGGAAATGCGCGCCATTCAGGCGCTGTTCGGCTACAAGGCGCGCGGCATCCTGCTGTCGGCGGTGCGCGACGACAAGCGCTACCGCCCCGCCTATCTCGAGCTGGCCGAGGTGTACGGCGTGCCGCTGATCCTGATCGACCGCGATCTCTACGATCAGCAGCTGAGCGGCGTGTTTCTCGATAATCGCGAGATCGGCGTGCTGGCCGGGCGCTATCTGGCGGAGCAGCCGGAGCAGAAGCTTTTGATTATCGGCGGCCCGGCGGATTCGGAAATTACCTTAACGCGCACCGCCGGCATCGTCGCGGCCTTGCAGGGCAGCGGGCGTGAGATTCATATCATCAACGGCGACTACGATTTCACCTCGCAAGAGAGCGAGGTGCGCGCCTATCTGGCGCAGCCGGAGAACCGCCCGGATTACATCATCGGCCTGAACGGCATCATCACGCTGGGCGCCATCGCCATCTGCCACGAAATGGGGCTCTATCAGCAGGTGAAGTTCTTCTCGATAGACGAACCGCCGCGCGCCGGCGCTTACGGCCTGCACATTCCGGGGGTGTATCACGATACGCAGAAACTGGGGGAGATCGCCGCGGAGCTGCTGTTCAGCGCCATTCACAGCCCGCGCGGCGAGTTGCCGGTGCGCAGAGAATTCTTCACCGGCTCGCTGTTGAATCGCTGACGGACGCTATTGCCCGTAGTAGGCGTGTTTACCGTGCTTGCGCAGGAAATGTTTGTCCAGCAGCTCCGGCTGCATCGGGGCGATGGCCGGCGCCAGCTGGCGGGTCGCCATCGCCATGATCGCCACCTCCTCCAGCACCACCGCGTTGTGCACCGCATCCGCCGCGTCCTTGCCCCAGGCGAACGGGCCGTGGGAATAGACCAGCACTCCCGGCACCTGCTGCGGATCGCGCCCCGCCTGATTGAAGGTCTCGATAATCACCTTACCGGTTTCCCCCTCGTAATCGCCGGCGATCTCCGCCTCGCTCATCGGCCGGGTGCAGGGAATGTCGCCGTAAAAGTAGTCGGCGTGGGTGGTGCCCAGCGCCGGGATCGGCTGCCCGGCCTGCGCCCAGATGGTGGCGTTGCGGCTGTGGGTGTGCACCACGCCGCCGATATCGGCGAAGGCGCGGTACAGCGCCAGGTGGGTGGCGGTGTCGGATGAGGGTTTGCGGTGCCCTTCGCGCACCTTGCCCTCCAGATCCACCACCACCAGATCCTCCAGCGTCATCACCTCGTAGGTGATGCCCGAAGGCTTGATCACCACCAGCCCGCTTTGGCGGTCGATCGCCGAGACGTTGCCCCAGGTAAAGGTCACCAGCCCGTATGCCGGCAGGCTGAGGTTGGCCGCCAGCACCTGCCGCTTGAGTTCGTTCAGCATGCGATGCCTCCCTCATTCATCTGTTGTTCGATCCAGGCCTTGGCCTGGGCGATGCGTTGCTTATCCTGCCCGTCTTCACGCGCCCACATCTCCAGCAGGTAGGGGCCGCGATAGCCGAGCGCATTGAGCACGGAAAAGGCGTGGGCGAAATCCACGCAGCCTTCGCCGAACGGCACGTCGCGGAACTGCCCGGCGCTGCCCGGCCCCACCGCCACGGTGTCTTTGAGGTGCACAGCGGTGATGCTGCCGATGCCCAGCGCCAGCTCGGCGGCGACGTCGTTGCCCCAGGCGCTGAGGTTGCCGAGATCGGGATACACCGTGAACCACGGGCTGTTGACGTGGCGCGCGATGTCGCGCCATTTGCTGATGCTGTTGATGAATGGCGTGTCCATCACCTCCACCGACAGCATCACCTGCGCCCTGGCGGCCTGCGTAGCTGCCCACTGCATGCCCTCGATAAAGCGTTCGCGGCTGTGGCGATCGGCGGGTTCGTAATAGACGTCGTAGCCCGCCAGCTGGATGTTGCGGATGCCGAGATCCGTCGCCAGTTCCAGCGCCTTGCTCATCAGCCCCCGCGCCCGTTCGCGGGTGGCGGCCTCGGCGCTGCCGAACGGATCGCGCCGGTGCGCCGACAGGCACAGGCTCGGCACCGTCACCCCGCTGTCGAGCCGCGCCTGGATAAACGCCAGCCGCTGGCGGCGATCCCAATCCAGCCGCTGCTGGCGCGCCGGCTGTTCGTCGATCGACATCTCCACAAATTCAAAGCCCAGCTCGGCGGCGGTGGTCAGCCGCTGCGGCCAGCTCAGATCGGCGGGCAGCGCCTTTTCATACAGCCCCAGACAGGCGGCGTTAGTCGTTTGCATCAGTCACCTCACTCAAAGCCTGAGCGACCGCCAGATAGCGCGCCTGCTGGGCGCGCAGGCGCCGATGGGCGGCGGTCGCGGGATAATAACAGCGCAGTTTGGGCGGCGCGGCGGCGATCGCCTCGGCGAACCCGGCGTACTCCCCGGCGCCGACGGCGGCGCACAGGGCGGCGGCGCGGCAACCGCTCTGGCGCGTTTCCACCACCTCAAGCGGCAGGTTGCCGGCGTCGGCGTACATCTGCATCCACACCTCGGACTGCGTCGGCCCGCCGGTCATGCGCACCCGTTCGATGCGCGGGTTCAGCTGCACCATGCGCTCCTGATGGATCAGGTGCGAAAACACGATGCCCTGGTAGATCGCCTGCACCACGTCCGCCATCTCGTGGTGAGCGCTCAGGCCGATCAGCCCGCCCGGCGTGTTGCCGCCGAGGTTGGAGCCGTACAGATAAGGCAGGAACAGCAGCCCGCTCGGCTGCTCGCGGCGCTCGGCCACCCAGGCGTTGAACTGGGCGTAGCGCTGCCGGTCGTCGGCGCAGAACTGGCGCAGAAACCAGGCCAAATTGCCGGCCGAGGTCGGGCTGCCTTCGTGCACGAAATAGCGGCCGTCGATGCAGTAGCGCCCCCAGGCGTAGGGATAATCGGCGGGAATGATGCGCTCGGTTACGCAGGTGGCGATCGACCAGGTGCCCGCCACCGCGCTGAGCGTGCGATCGTCGGCCACGCCGGAGCTGAGCGCCGCGCCCACCACGTCGAACAGGCCGCCGTATACCGCGGTGCCCGTTCGCAGGCCGCACTGCGCCGCCGCAGCGGCCGTCACCCGCCCGGCCAGCTGCGCCGAGCCGATCACCGGCGCGGTCTTCTCCTGCGCCTCTTCGATGCCGAAGGCCGCCATCAGCGCCGGATCGTAAGCGCCGCTGTGCTGGTTAAACAGGTTGCTGCCGGAGATGTTGGTCACCTCGGCCGCCGCCTCGCCGGTGAGGCGAAAGCGCAGGTAGTCGTGCGCCATCAGGATGCGATCGACGGCGGCGTACTGCGCCGGCTGCCGCTGCTTCAGCCAGCGCAGCAGCAGCGCCGGGTGGCTGGGCCACAGCGGCTGCAGGCTGCGCGGGTAGGTCTGCGCGTCCACGCCGGCGCGGCGCAGCTCAGCCGCCGTGGCCGCCGCGCGGTTGTCCGAAGAGAGGATGCCGTTGCCGACTGGTTTGCCGTGGCGGTCGATGGCGTACAGCCCTTTGCCGTGCGCCGAGAAGCTGACGCCGCGCACCTGCCCGGCCGCCAGCCCCGCCGCGTGCAGCGTCTGGCGGATCGCCGCGCAAACGTCATCCCACAGCGCGTCCATATTGCGTTCGCTGAAGCCCGGCTGGGCGGCAATCGCCGCGCCATCGCGCTCGGCGATCGCCAGCTCTTCGCCGCTTGACCGGTACAGCCCGGCCTTGATCACCGTGCCGCCGACGTCTATGCCAAGAAAGACTGACATCGCGCCTCCTATTTGCGCCGCACGGAGCTGAGGTAGATGGCGGCCAGGATGATGCCGCCCTTCACCACATTCTGGATATACGGCGATACGTTCATCAGATTGAGGCCGTTGTTGAGCACCCCGAGCATCATCGCCCCCACCAGCGTGCCGACGATGGCGCCGCGCCCGCCGGAGATCGCCGCCCCGCCCAGCACTACGGCGGCGATGGCGTCCAGCTCGAAGCCTTCGCCGGCGTTGGGCTGCCCGCTCATCAGGCGCGAGGTCAGCACCAGCCCGGCCAGCGCGGCGGTCAGGCCGCTGATCACGTACACCAGCATCTTGTAACGCGGCACACGGATGCCGCTCAGGCGCGCCGCCTCTTCGTTGCCGCCCATCGCGTAGACGTAGCGGCCGAACGGCAGCTGATTGAGCATCAGCCAGGCCAGCACGTACACGCCGAGCATGATCAGGATCGGCACCTGAATGCCCAGCAGCGTGCCGCGGCCGAAGAAGGAGAATACGTCGGGCAGGCCGGAGATCGGGTAGCCGCCGGTATAGAGCAGCGCCAGGCCGCGGGCGATGCCCATCGACGCCAGGGTGACAATGATCGGCGGCATGCGCAGGTAGGCGATGCAGGCGCCGTTGGCCAGGCCGAACAGCGCGCCGAGCGCCAGCGCCGCCACCATCGCCAGCGGGATGGGCACCGCCGCCAGCATCAGCCCGGCGGCGACCGAGCCGGCCAGCGCCATCACCGGCCCCACCGAGAGATCGATGCCGCCGGTCAGGATGGCGCAGGTCATGCCCACCGCGATAATGGCGTTGATCGACACCTGGCGCGCCACGTTGGTCAGGTTGTTAACGCTGAGGAAGCTGTCGTTCAACAGGCTCATCAGCACGAACAGGATCACAAAGCCGATAAACGGCAAGACCGCCGGGTGATGCAGCAGTTTTTCCCAGCGCTTGCCGAGGCTGGGGCCGGCGGCGCGGCGCGCCACGGCGGGTTGTTCAATTCCGATCATAAGGCACTCCCGGTCGCGTGAAGCATGATGTGGTTGGATTCGATGTCGTCGCCGGTCAGCTCGGCGACGATGTGGCCGCCGCGAAACACCAGCACGCGGTCGCACACGCCGATGATCTCCGGCAGTTCGGAGGAAATCATGATGATGGAGATGCCCTGCTGGGTCAGTTGCTGCATCAGCTGGTAGATCTCGGCCTTGGCGCCCACGTCGATGCCGCGCGTCGGCTCGTCGAAGATCAGGATGTTGCAGTCGTTGTTGAGCCAGCGGGCGATCACCACTTTCTGCTGGTTGCCGCCGCTCAGGGTGCTGACGGCGGTCTCGGCGTCCGGGGTTTTCACGCCCACGGCGCGGATCAGCCGCTGCACCACGTCGCGATCCTTGCGGGCGCTGACGAAGATCTTGCCGCGCCGGTGGTGTCGGTTGAGGGTGATGTTCTGCGCCACCGAAAACGGCAGCACCAGACCCTCGGTTTTGCGGCTCTCCGGCAGCAGGCCGATGCCCTGCGCCAGCGCCTTGGCGATCTCAACGAACTGCTGCTGCGCCACGCTCAACTGCTCCACCGGGCAATCGAGATCGATAGCCACCGTCAGCCGCTTGAAGATCGCCTCGGCCTTGCGCCGCATCGCCCGCCGATCCAGCAGGCCCCAGCGGTTCCTGATCTCCCGGTTGAGGAAGATGTTGTCGATGGCGCTCATATAGGGAATCAACGAGAATTCCTGAAAAATAATGCCGACCCCGGCCTCGATCGCCTGGCGATAGTTGTTAAAGCGGCGCTGCTCGCCGTCGATAAAAATATCGCCCTCGTCCGGCTGATAGATGCCGCACATGATTTTCACCAGCGTCGATTTGCCGGCGCCGTTTTCGCCCAGCAGGGCGTGCACCTCGCCGCGTTGAATGGCCAGATCGATGCCGTCCAGCGCCTTTACGCCAGGAAAGCTTTTCTTGATTCGCTTCAGTTCCAGTAAAGGTGTCACCGCATTGCCCTCCGCGCCGAACGCCCCGCCGCAGCGGGGCGAACCGGCCGCTGTTACCAGCTAAAGCCGGCCGCATTGCTGCGGTCGATCAGCTTCACTTTGACCGGCACGGTTTTCGGCACCGTTGCGCCCCAGTAGCGGGCCAGCGCAATGCCGAGCGCAATGCGCAGCTGGTCGCGCGGGAACTGCGCCGAAGTGGCGATAAACGGCGAGTTCGGCTTGAGGATCTCTTTGATGGCTTCCGGCTGGCCATCGACGCTCACCAGCTTGACCTTGGCGCCGTTGCTTTCGATCGCCGCCAGGGCGCCGAGCGCGCCGACGTCGTTGACGCTGAAGATGCCCGCCAGATCCGGCGCCGACTGCAGCATGTTTTCGGTCACGGTCAGCGCGGTGTCGCGCTCCTGCTTACCGTTTTGCTTGGTGACGATCTTGATGTCGGGGTATTTTTTCATCGCCGCTTCAAAGCCGCGCACGCGCTCCAGGATCGGCACCACCGGGATACCGTCGAGGATCGCCACCTTGCCTTTGCCGCCCAGCGCTTTCGCCAGGTACTCGCCCGCCTGGAAGCCGGCGTCGTAATTTTCCGAGCCGACGAATGAATCCAGCGGCCCTTCCGCCTGGGCGTCGATCGCCACCACCACCGCGCCGGCCTTATGGGCGGAGATCACCGCCGACTGCACCCCCACCGAATCGGTCGGGTTGATCAGCAGGATATCCACCTTCTTCTGCAGCATGTCTTCCACGTCGCCGATCTGTTTGGCAACGTCATGGCGCGCATCGGCCACGTACACCTTGGCGCCGATATCCGCCGCCGCCTGATCCAACGCCTGCTTCATGGTGACGAAGTAGTCGTTGTTCATTTCCTGGAACGACATACCGATCGTGATTTGCTTGGCCAGCGCCACCTGGCTGGCCGCCAACATTCCACCGGCGACGATAAAAGGCAGGGTCTTTTTGAATAATGAAAACATAGCCAATTCTCCTGTAGGGAAGCTTCTTGTTGTGGTTATCAGAGCAACAGCATGTCTTTACGTTTGGCCGACCGGCCGGCCCCCCATTGCGGATGGGCCGGCGGTCGTGACTGCAACAGCGGTACGGCGGGAAAATCAGGGAACCAGGATCACCTTGATGGAATCGGTCGAGTCCGCCAGGGCGAAGGCTTCGTCCCAGTCGTTCAATGAATAGCTGTGGGTGACCACGCCGTTTGAGGTCACCAGCCCGCGCTCGAACAGATCGATGGCGATTTCATAGCTGTAGGGCGCCAGGTGCGCGCCGCGAATGTCCAGCTCTTTGCGATCGCCGATGATGGACCAGTCGACGGTGGTTTCCTTGCCAAATACGCTGAACTCCACGAAGCGGCCCAGCTTGCGGATCATCTGCAGCCCCTGGGTGACGCCGATCGGCGCGCCGGTGGCCTCGATATACACGTCGCAGCCGTAGCCGCCGGTCAGCGATTTGACAATCTGGTCGGCGTCTTCCTTCAGCGGGTTGATCACCACGTCGGCGCCGAATTCCTTCGCCAGCGCCAGCCGCTCGTCGATGGCGTCGATCACGATCAGTTTCTTCGGCGTCTTCAGGCGCGCCACCTGCACCATGCACAGCCCGAGCGGCCCGGCGCCGGCCAACACCACCACGTCGTCCAGCTGGATGTCGCCGCGCGCCACGGTGTGGATGGCGCAGGCCATCGGTTCGATCAGCACCGCGTCTTCATGGCTCAGGCTT
Source organism: Serratia sp. BNK-33-b (assembly GCF_048684565.1). Lineage (NCBI taxonomy): Bacteria > Pseudomonadati > Pseudomonadota > Gammaproteobacteria > Enterobacterales > Yersiniaceae > Serratia > Serratia sp. BNK-33-b. Next base: position 1,547,857 of record NZ_JBLQTZ010000001.1, on the reverse strand, counting down.
TCCGGGATCTTGTGCACGATAGCGTTCTCGGAAAAGCGCATGTATTCCGCCATGCCGCCCTCCGCCACGTCTTTCTGGAAGCCGTAAATGTTATGCGTCTCACACATCCAGTAACTGCCGGATTTGCAGTAACGGCACTCCCAGCACGGCACGATCTGCTCGGCGATCACCCGCTCACCGATCCGGTATTTGCCTTCCGCGCCCTCGCCCAGCGCGGCGATGCGGCCGTAGAACTCATGTCCCGGCACCACCGGCGGTTTGACCCACGGGTTCTCCCCCCAAAACATCTGCGCGCCGTTCTTGCACTTGCAGTCGCCGGCGCAGATGCCGCAGCCTTCCACCTTGATCACCAGCTCGCGCGCTTTCGGCAGCGGCGTGGGCACCTGTTCGAAACGGTAGTCCTGCGGGCCGTGGCAAACGACCGCGCGCATTTTTTCCGGCAACTGGCTCATCTCTTCCTCCAATACACTCGTTAAACGCTTGAAAATTCTAAATGTTGACGTTGTCATTTTTATTCAACAAAAAACGAGCAACGAAACAACATGTTAAATTTCAATAAATTAATCATAAAACATCTCGAAAACTCAAAATGACAACGTGAACATTGATAGACATATAACCAAAGCTGCAAAAATAATTGTTTGAGCAAAATCACAGTTCGTTAACATTGCGGCTAAAAATGCTACAAATGCGGATCGCGATCCCATTTACGGGATCGATGAGGATCGGGAGATGATCGAAACGGCAGGAAGAAGATGATTGGCAGGAATGCGGGCCAGGCATCGCGCCCGGCCCGATAAAGCGGGTTACTTCACTTCACCCATCGCTTTCAGCTTTTTGGACAGCTCGCGGCGCTCTTTGGACAGATCGGCATTTTTGATGATGTAGTCATCAACGCGATCTTCGTAGTCGCTGCGCATGTTGGCGATGATGCCCTGAATGTCTTCAATGCTCATGCCGGGCTTGATGTACTCGCTCAGGTTGTCGAGCAGCAGCACGCGCTTCTGGTTATCACGAATTTTCTTTTCGTTGTCGACGATCTCGCGTTGCAGTTTGTTTTTGCGGCGGAACATACGCACAAACTCCAGCACGTCCTGGAAACTCGGCTTATTTGCATTATCCATCTTTATACCCTTGCTTTAGTAATACACAGATTCATTTGCTTACGGCCACATGGCACCAAGATACAGGTTTGTGGCGGTCCGGCACAACAGTGATTGCCTTATCTTACCCACTTTGCCCCGGCGGCCAAAACCCAAAGCGCCGCCTTCATGATCTGACCCCTTATTCACGCCCGGCGGCGGTGCAGACCTGGAGCAGATCCCCCAACTCTTCCAGCTGCTGCGCCAGCTCCATGCTGAGCCAGACATAGCCGTAAATCGGCGCTTCGCCGTGCTGACCGAGGCTGACCTCCTGCATCAGCGTTTTCAGCTCGCCGGCGATCTCCGCCAGCTGCCCCGCCGCCGCCTGCCGCTGCGCCTGTGGCCCTTCGCGCATCAGCAGCGCCAGCGATTCCAGCGAGCTCAGCGTCAGCAGTTGGGTGCTGCGCAGCGTGCGGGCGTTTAGCATGATGAAGTGCGTTTCGCGCGAAGCCCAGTAGGCGTCGGCCATCAGTTCCAGCGTGCACACCAGATTGCGGCTGAGGGTTTGCACCGCCTCGAACACCGCTTTGGGGATGCGGGTTTCCTTGCTGGCGGGCACGATCAGGCTGCGCAGCTTCACCACCTGATTCAACAGATCCTTGAGCTGCGGCTCCAGCCGCGGCCGCTCAATGACGTTCGGCGAAAAGTAGGCGCCGTAAATTCGGGCGGCGGTTTGCAGGCAGTCCGCCATTTGCATGCGCCACAGAATGTAGGCGCGCTGCGGGTAGATGCTGGTGAACAGCAGCGCCAGCAGCGAGCCGAAGATCACGTCGCCGCTGCGCCAAAGCGCAGTGTGCATGTCGCCGGCGCCCGCGCCGCACACCACCGCCAGCGTGATCCCCACCAGCAGCGCCATATACGGCCGTTTGCCGAGCGTCAGGTAACCGCAGACGAACATCACCACGCCGCACCAGACCAGCATCAGCGGCAGCGAATAGAGTTCCAGATACAGGGCGATCAGGCCGGACGCGGCGCCGAACACCGTGCCGGCAATGCGTTGCAGCGCCCGCTGCAGCACGTTGCCCCAAAACGAGATCGGCCCCATCACCACCACCAGGGTGATCAGCGGCCAGGTGCCTTCGGGCACCGCCAGCAGGCGGATCAGCAGAAAGGTCAGGATAAACGCCAGCCCGATGCGCACGCCGTGAACGACGCGATAGTGGCGATAGGTCAGCAGTTCAAGGGGAGAGATTTTTCGATCGAGGCGCACGATGCCTCCGATAAAGACCAGCCAGGCCGCTATTTTAGCGGAGGAAGCCCGGCGAGGAAAAGGCGAATGAGGCGTCCCCCATTCGCGGTCAGGCTCAGGCGGCGTACTTGTCGACCAGCGCGCGCAGAACGGCGGCGGTTTCGACATCCATCACGCCGTCATACTTCTGCGGACGGAAGTGCAGCTGGAACGCGCGCACCAGCTGGCGATAGCCTTCTGCGGTGTTCGCCGCCGAGGTGTCATAGCCGTATTGGGCGAACAGTTTCAGCAGATCGGCCTGCGCCGGCAGGCCCTGGCTGCAGTATTCCTGCTGGCGCTGCTGCTTGGTCGCTTCGTCATACCAGGCGCCGACGCCGGCCTGATACAGCTGCTGCCACGGGAACTGCGGGCCCGGATCGCTCTTGCGGCCCGGCGCGATGTCGGAGTGCGCCACCACGTTCACCGGCGAGATGTCCGGATAACGCTGCAGGATGTTCTGCGCCAGCTGGGTGACCGCCTCAATCTGCTGCGGATTGAACGGCGGGAAGGTGATGTTTTCACCGTCGCCGCTCGCCAGATTGACGATCTCGATGCCGATCGAGGTGTCGTTGATATTGCTGCGGGTGCCCCACTGGCTGGTGCCGGCATGCCAGGCGCGCTCGTTCTCGTCCACCAGGTTGAAGATGCGCACGCCGCTGAAGCCGGCCGCCTGATAGGTCACCTCGGTCGGATCCGGCACCAGGTAGTGCGCGCTGACCGATTTTCCGGTCAACGACGTCACCGAGTCGGCGAAGTTTTGCGCCGTGTAGTGCAGCACCAGAAAACGCACGCGGTGGCCGAAGCTGGCGACCGATCGGTAGCTATTGTAATCAATCTTGTACATCGTAAAGTCCCTCTCTCGTTTGATTTCACTGAGCGGCTCCTCATCATGACAGGCCGCCCCGCACGGGTGAACCCTTGGCCCACCCTTTTGTTTTAGCTAATTGCTAAATTATGCGCAAGTGTTTTTTAGCAAAATAGTTATTTACCTTTTTGCTAAAGAGTGCGATCATTGCACGATGGAAACTAAAGAAATCAGGCGCAACAATCTGCGCGAATTGATGGCCCGCTACGCCCGGCAAGGCGTCAACCAGAATGAGTTCGCCACGCTGGTTGAGTCTTCCGCGCCGACGCTGAGCCAAATCATCGGGGAAAAATCCTCCCGCAATCTTGGCGACAATCTGGCCAGGCGGATCGAGGCCAGGCTGAATTTGCCCAAGGGCTGGTTCGACGTGTTTCACGAAAAGCAGCTGGTGCGCCCGTTTGACAACGTGGCGGCGGAGTCGGACTTCCAGCCCGCCCGTTTGAAACCGGTGGTATGGGAAGATACCGAACAAGACAAGGAAGAGTTTGTGGAGATCCCGCTGCTGGATATTGATTTTTCCGCCGGCGACGGCTGCTACGAAATCGTCGATCGCGAGGAGTTTTCGCTGATCTTCCGCCGTTACTATCTGCACAAGATGGGGGTGGCGGTCAACGCCGCGCGCATTATCCGCATCTCCGGCTCCAGCATGGAACCGCGCCTGCAGGACGGCGACGTGGTCGGCATCAACACCGACGACACGCGCATCCGCGAGGGCAAGACCTACGCCATCCGCCACGGCAATTTGCTGCGGGTGAAGGTGCTGATCGAGCAGCCGGACGGCGGCGTCATCATCCGCTCCCTCAACCGGGAAGAGTACCAGGACGAGCATCTCAGCTATCAACAGCGCAAGGAGCAACTGGTGGTGCTCGGCCGCGTCTTCTGGTCGTCTTCGTCCTGGTAGCAGAGCAACCTCGGGCGCCTGTTGCGCCCGGCGGTTATTTGAAGTCCACCACCATCTGCTGCTGGATAGACAGCCCGCGCGTCGACTGCACGCAGCCGGCGATGTAGTCGGTGAAACGCGGCGGTTTCGGCATGCCCAGCTTGAGGATCTTCTCGTTGCTGAAACGCACGTTGAGCATGGCGAACGAGCCGTACAGGCGCATCGCTTTGAGCATCAGCCGCTCGTTGCACGGGCCGAAAATGTCTTTCAGCTGACGGCGCATTTTCACCAGCGCGTCATAGGTCACCTGCGCATACTCATCGCCCACCGGCGCTTTTTCCAGGGCCGCCGCCATGGCGTTGTCAATTTCAGCAAAGCTGACGCTGCTCTCCTCACCGGCGGAGATGTGATAAACGTCGTTCTCCAGCGTTTCGCTGTTCATCAGCATCACCAGCGCATCCGCGCAGTAATCCGCCGGAATCACGTCGATATTGTCCTGCAGCGAGCACATGAACTTGCGCAGCATCAGCGCCATGCCAAACACCCAGAAAATGCTGCTGGAAGGCTGGCAGCCCAGCCGGGTGTGCCCCACCACAATCGACGGACGAGCGATGGTCAACGGCATTTGCGGGCAGCGCTGGCGCATCAGCTGTTCGATGGTGGATTTGGAACGGGTATATTCCACCAGGTGCTCGGCGTCCTCCTCAAACTCGCCGCTCTCCGCCACCAGCGAACCCGGCTCCGGCGAACAGGACATGGCGGTGCCAACGTGCAGGAAGCGTTTTAATCCCGGCACCTGCGCCATTCTTTCAGCAAAAGTCAGAGTGCCTTCTACGTTTACCTTCCAAATGAGCGGGTTATTACCAAATGAAGCAACGGCCGCGCAGTTAATAACGTGCGTGACATTGTTAATACGTGCGTCAGTTAAAAAGTCGGCCGGCTCGGAAAGATCGCCCAACAATATATTTTCCATCGTAATTTTAGACAGCAGATTCGCGTCGATATTAAACTTTTCCATATTCGCGCGAATACGGGCCAGCCCTTGCTGCGCATCATCGGCGCGCACCAGCAAAAGATAATTAATAGACTGATTTTCAATCAATAATTTTTCAAGAACTGCACCACCGAGAAAGCCGGTAGCGCCGGTCAACAGTAGCGTTTTCATCATTGTCACCCACATTGGCATTGAATGTGGGAGATTGTATCTGCGGATATTTAAACAAATATTAAATAGAATTACGGCGCCCAGACTCACTTTTCTTAATATTATCTTAAGGAATCTTTTGAAACATCCACCCTGGGTTTAGTAACAAAAGAACCGCGTAGATTCCATGATTAATCTCCGCCGTTTAAATACCATTGATGTAGTGCCTGATTTAATTTAACGGTCAATGTTATTTCTCTTTTCGTCCGTGGAGGACTTATGACCTATAACCAAAAAATCTGGTTGGGGGTTTTACTGCTGTGCACCCTGTTTTGGGGGGCGGTGATAAGCGGCGCCTGTTCGCTGTATAACCGGGCGGATCGCCTCAATGCGCACCAGGCGCAGAGCGAGTTCGCCGCGCGTCACAGTCTGACTTCCAGCTCACAGCAAAGCGCTCAGGCGTCCACCTCCCCTCGGAATGGGTAGGGACAAGACCCGCTAACGATCCTATTATACCCTAAGGTTAACAGGGAGATAACGATGGTTCGAAAGCTGGATAGCTTACCGCAGGCGCAACGCGAGAAAATAGAAACCGATTTGCTGGCCATCAGCGTGATCTACAACGAGCGCTACGGCATCGCCTCGACCCAGGCGGAAACAGAACGACAGATCCCCGACCACCTGCTCCCCTACTTTCATCAGCGGCTGGATTTCTATCGCCGTGCGTAATTGCGCGCATTTCGCTAACCGCCGCTTGGCATCGCTCCCCACGCCGTTACAATAGGGGCATATTGTATCCGCCACTGAAGAGACGCGATTTTGAGCAGCAAGGCAACGGCCACATTTTACATTCACGACTATGAGACCTTCGGCAAGAGCCCGTCGCTGGACCGCCCGGCGCAGTTCGCCGGCGTGCGCACCGATATGGATTTCAACATTATCGAAGAGCCGCTGGTCATCTACTGCGCCCCGGCCGACGACTACCTGCCGGAACCCGAGGCGGTGATGATCACCGGCATCACGCCGCAGGTGGCGCGAGCCAAAGGCGTTAACGAGGCCGAGTTCACCCGCCAAATCCATCAGGCCTTCAGCGTGGCCGGCACCTGCATTCTCGGTTACAACAACATCCGTTTCGATGACGAAGTGAGCCGCAATATCTTCTATCGCAACTTCTACGATCCCTATGCCTACAGCTGGCAAAACGGCAACTCGCGTTGGGATCTGCTGGATGTGATGCGCGCCTGCTACGCTCTGCGTCCGGACGGCATCGTCTGGCCGGAAAACGAAGACGGTTTCCCCAGCTTCCGCCTCGAACACCTCACGCGCGCCAACGGCGTCGAACACACGCAGGCTCACGATGCGATGTCGGACGTTTACGCCACCATCGCGATGGCCAAGCTGGTCAAGCAGGCGCAGCCGCGGCTGTTCGATTTCCTGCTGCAGCACCGTAACAAACACAAGCTGAACGCCCTGATCGACGTCGCTGACATGACGCCGCTGGTGCACGTCTCCGGCATGTTCGGCGCGGCGCGCGGCAACACCAGCTGGGTGTCGCCGTTGGCCTGGCACCCGGACAACAAGAACGCGGTGATCATGTGCGATCTGGCCGGCGACATGACGCCGCTGTTGACGCTGAGCGCCGAGCAACTGCGTGAACGGCTGTACACCCGCCGCGACGATCTGGCGCCGGATCAGGCGCCGGTGCCGATCAAGCTGGTGCACATCAACAAATGTCCGGTGCTGGCGCCGGCCAAAACCTTGCTGCCGGAGAACGCCGAGCGGCTGGGCATCGATCGTCAGGCGTGTCTGCAAAATCTGCAGCTGCTGAAACAGCATCCGGAAGTGCGCGAGAAAGTGGTCGCGCTGTTCGCCGAAGCCGAGCCGTTCAAAGGCGCCGACGACGTCGACGCCCGCTTGTACGACGGTTTCTTCAGCGACGCCGACAAGGCGGCGATGAGGATTATCCAGCAGACCAAGCCGCAGAACCTGCCGGCGCTGGATCTGGCCTTCAGCGACGGCCGCATGAAAGAGCTGCTGTTCCGCTTCCGCGCGCGCAACTACCCGAATACGCTGGACGACGCCGAGCAGCGCCGCTGGCTGCAACATCGTCAGGAAGCCTTGAGCGCGGAGCGCGTGCAGAGCTATCTGCTGCAGCTCGAATCGCTGTATAACCTGCACGAAGGCGACAAAGAGAAAACCGCCCTGCTGAAAGCGCTGTTCGATTACGGCAAAGAGTTGGTGGGATAAAACCCGCAGCAAGCAGAAAAGGAAAAGGCCGCGAAAGCGGCCTTTTTTGTGGCTGAGGAGACGACTCGCGCTTAGGCGGCGTCTTCGCTCGCTTGCGGCACCGGCAGACGGAAGCTGCGGGTGACGAAGGCCAGGTAGATCAGACCGATGGCCGCCCAAACCAGGCCCAGCGTCATCGAGCTGGCTTCCAGGTTGATCCACAGCGCGCCGACGGTCAGTGCGCCCATCACCGGCAAGATCAGGTAGTTGAACGTGTCCTTCACGGTGCGGTTCATCTTGTCGCGAATATAGAACTGCGAGATCACCGACAGGTTGACGAAGGTGAAGGCCACCAGCGCACCGAAGTTGATCAGCGCAGTCGCGGTCACCAGGTCAAACGACACTGCGGACAGCGCGATGGCGCCAACCAGCAGCACGTTCAGCGCCGGGGTACGCCACTTCGGATGCACATAGCCGAAGAAGCGAGTCGGGAACACGCCATCGCGGCCCATTACATACATCAGACGCGAAACGCCCGCGTGCGCCGCCATGCCTGACGCCAATACCGTCACGCAGGAGAACACCAGGATCACCGACTGGAAGAACTTGCCCGCCACGTACAGCATGATTTCAGGCTGCGACGCGTCAGGATCCTTGAAGCGCGAGATGTCCGGGAAATACAGCTGCACGAAGTAAGACACCACGATAAAGATGATGCCGCCGATCAGCGCCGTCAGGAAGATGGCTTTCGGGATCACTTTCTCTGCGTCTTTGGTTTCTTCGGACAGCGAGCTGATGCCGTCGAAGCCCAGGAACGAGAAGCACAGGATGGTCGCGCCGGTAATCATCGGCACCACGTGAGCGTTATCGGACCAGAACGGGCGGCTGCTGACCAGCGTACCGGCGCCTTCGCCGTGGTAAACGCCGTTGATCACCAGGCCCAGAAATACGATCATGATCGCCACCTGCACCACCACGATGATGGAGTTCAGGTTAGCCACCAACTTGATGCCGCGCAGGTTGAAAATCGTCATCAACCCGACCAGCACCGCCACGAAGATCCAGGACGGGACGCCCGGGAAGATCGCTTCCAGGTAAATCTTGGCCAGCAAAATGTTGATCATCGGCATGAACAGGTAGTCCAGCAGCGATGACCAGCCCACCATAAAGCCGACGTGCGGACTGATGGCTTTCTGGGCGTAGGTGTAGGCGGAACCGGCGGAAGGGAACTTCTTCACCAGCTTGCCGTAGCTCAGGGCGGTAAACAGGATCGCCAGCAGAGCGAAGGCGTACGCGGTCGCGACGTGACCATCGGTCAGGCCGGATACGATGCCGAAGGTATCGAAGATGGTCATTGGCTGCAGATAAGCCAGACCCATCATCACTACCGGAACCAATGTCAGGGTTTTACGCAGCTGAGTGCGCTGAGCCGGAGCGGCGTTAAGGGTGTTATCGGACATTGTTCAGCCCCCCCTTACCTTGAGCCTTGCGGATGGCGGACACGCCAAGACTTAAGGTTGCGGGGAAACTTCGCAACGAGCGACTTAATTCTAAAAGAAGGGGATTGTAAGCTGGATAACGGGTCGAGGTAACCTCGGCTGCTCCATAGTCGCTGCGGCCACAGCGGAAACCGGCGGGCACCGGCGCTAAAGTGAAAAATTGCCCCATCTTTCTAATCCTCATGAGTCACGACCATAAAGTTTTGTTTGATCGTGCACGAAACTATTTATCTATCCGGATCGGTGTCCGGCCTCGCTTGGTGTATGAAACGCTACGTTGGTAAAACTAAATGCAAAAAAAATAACCGACGCTTTCAAAACGTCGGCTATCTGCATTTGAGATATTTTGCACCAGAATGCCTCCGGATGACAAGATCCGGAAGCCCTCAAATACAAATTCTTTTTGTCGATCGAACGGAAAACCAGCCCGGCAGGCGAATTAATCCGCTACCGGCAGGCCGGTCGCCCGCACATACTTCTTACTTTATACGCCCATTCAGGCATTTTTCAACATCCAGTCGATCTCTGTTTCCGTCACCCGCCGTTCAAACTGCAGCAATTCGTCCGTCTTGCAGGCGTGATAAACTTGGGTGAAACGCTCGCCCAGATAGTGGGTCAACGCGTGCTGATGTTCAAACTCGTACAGCGCATCGCTCTGGCGGATCGGCAGCGGCAGCCCCTCCTGCTCCAGCCCGTTGCCGGTCACCGGCTCAGGCAACGGCAGCGCGTTGTCCAACCCGTACAGCATGCCGGCCAGGATCGCCGCCATCACCAGATACGGATTGGCGTCGGCGCCGGCCACGCGGTACTCCACCCGATGATTCTCCGGTTCGCCGCAGGGGATGCGCAGCGCCACGGTGCGATTGTTGTGGCCCCAGGCGGCCTGGATCGGCACATACATCCCCGGCTGGAAACGCCGATAGGCATTGACGTTCGGCGCCAGCAGCGCCATCGACGCCGGCATCAGGGTGATCATTCCGGCCAGCGCCTGTTTCAGCAACGGTGAATCCTCGCCTTCGCCGTCGGCGAACAGGTTGTTACCCGCCCCGTCCTGCATGCTGACATGCACGTGCATGCCGCTGCCGGCGTAATCCTCATAGGGTTTGGCCATAAAGGTGGCGTGCATACCGTGGTTCTCGGCCACTAGCCGCACCAGCCGCTTCAGCGCCAGCGCGTGATCGCAGGCCAGCAAAATATCGTCGGTATGACGCAGGTTGACCTCGAACTGCCCCGGCGACGCCTCCGCCACCGCGCCGTCCGCCGGCAGCCCCTGCAGCTTCGCCAGCGCGTCGATATCGTTCAGCACCTCAGCGAAATGGTTCAGGTTATCGACGGAATACACCTGGCTTTGGGTGTTGCGCTCCTGGGTGCCGGGCGCACACGGCGGCTGCAAATCGCCTTCCGCGTCGCGCAGCCTATCGATGAGATAAAACTCCAGCTCTACCGCTGCCACCGGGAACAAGCCGCGCTGTCGCAGCGCCTGCCACACGCGGTTCAGCACATTACGGGGTTCAACGTCAAAGGGAGTGCCATCTTCATCCAGCATGGTCAGCAACACCTGGCCGATATGCTCCGGATCGGCGGCCGACGGCGTCAGCGAGCCGGGCACCGGCAGACAAATGCGATCAGGCTCGCCGAGCTCCTGCCCAAGACCGGTCTCCTCCACCACGTTGCCGAGGATGTCCATGGCGAACACCGACGCGGGGAAGTAGCTGCCTTTTTCCAGTTTTTTCAACCCTGAGACGGGTATGCGCTTGCCGCGGAAGGAACCATTGAGATCGGTGAGAAGGATATCGACATACTGCGTGGCGGGATGGCGTTCCAAATAATGAGCAACCTCATTTTGGAACGCGCTACTTCGCCTCTCTTCATGATGCTGTGCAAAATGTTCAACTGCTGCGCTATTGGTTTGCATACGTCACCCGCCATTATGCTCTTAAGGCGCGTTAGCGCCCGTCCGCCGTTCGATTCAACACATGATTGGATTTCTCGCCAGGTCGCGCCGCTGCCGGGCGCTCAAAATAACATCCACAATATGAAACATAGTATTAACAGAATGGGTTTGCAAATGTTACAATCCTGTTTGATTATTCACCACCGGCTGCTAAATTGATAAAATATTGACCGAAAAGGCCTTGCTGCCATTTTTACGTCAACTATTTCGTCCAACGCACCGAGAGTGAACATGGGCAATATATTTTCCAAACCTGCCCTAACTATCGATATCATGCAGCATCGTTATCGCCCAGACAGGCGCCCGATAACGATATTCATGTCTGCCTGTCGCCCCTACCAGAAGGAAGTACCGCTATGAGCGAAGCCAGCTTGGCACCGGGCAAACGCCTGTCACAGATCCGTCAGCAATTGGGTTTGTCGCAGCGCCGGGTCGCCGAACTGTCCGGGTTAACCCACAGTGCGATCAGCACCATCGAACAGGACAAGGTCAGCCCGGCCATCAGCACGCTGCAAAAGCTGCTGAAGGTGTATGGCCTGTCGCTGTCTGAATTCTTTGCCGAACCGGAGGCCGTCGACGAACCGCGCGTGGTGATCGACGCCGAAGATCTGATTGAGATCGGCAGCCAGGGGGTGTCGATGAAGCTGGTGCACAACGGCAGCCCGACGCGCAACCTGGCGATGATGCTGGAAACCTACCAGCCCGGCACCACCACCGGCGAAAAGATCAAGCATCAGGGCGAAGAAATCGGCACCCTGCTGGAGGGCGAGATCGTGCTGACCATCAACGGCCAGAGCTATTGCCTGACCGCCGGTCAGAGTTACGCCATCAACACCGGCATTCCGCACAGCTTCAGCAATACGTCGGCGCGCATTTGCCGCATCGTCAGCGCACACACCCCTACCACCTTCTGACCGCTTCTCGCACCGGCGCAGCCTGACGCGGGTTGCGCCCCTGCCTCTCCACGTTTTTCATCGCCGTTATGCCATTTTGTTGGTTGCCAACGGCGCAATCTGTGTTACAACAGAGCAAAACAGCCATCTAAACATCTAAACGGCCTTACTACCCTATGTCAACCGCAACGCCTTCACGCCTCGAGATGCGCAATATCTCGATCGCCTTCGCCGGCTTCAACGCGCTGCAGGACGTGGACTTCACGCTGCAGGGCGGATCAATCCATGCGCTGGTCGGCGCCAACGGCGCGGGTAAGTCGACGTTGATGGCGATCCTCTCCGGCGCCCACGATCATTATCGCGGCGAGATCCTGATCGACGGCCAGCCGGTGGCGATCCACTCCCCGCTGCAGGCGCGCCGTCACGGTATTCACGTGGTGCAGCAAGAGGTCGACGTCGCGCTGATCCCCACGCTGTCGGTAGCGGAAAACATCATGCTTGACTGGCTGAACGAGCCGGGCCACTGGCTGAACTGGGCGGAGCTGCACCGCCGCGCCGCGCAGCTGCTGCAGCAATGGGCGCTGCCGCTCAACCCGCGCAGACGCCTGGCGGACTGCACGCTGGCGGAAAAACAGCAGGTGCTGCTGGCGCGCGCGCTGTCGCACCGCTGCCGTTTTCTGGTGCTCGACGAGCCGACCGCGCCGCTCGATCGCGCCGAGAGCGAGCGCCTGTTTAACGTGGTGCGCCGCCTGCAATCCGAAGGCATCGGCATCGTGTTTATTTCCCACCGCATCCATGAACTGAGCGACATTTGCGATCGGCTGACGGTGCTGCGCGACGGCCGGCGCGTCAGCGAAGACGCCATGCGCGGGCTGAGCGGCGAACAGGTCGTCGAGAAGATGCTCGGCCATCGGCTGGACGACATTTTCCCGCCGCCGCGCCCGCCGCACCCAGAGCGAACGCTGCTGCAGGTGGAGGGCTTGCGCGATCGCCATAAGCTGCGCGACGTTTCGCTGCGGTTGCATGAGGGCGAGATCCTCGGCATCGCCGGGCTGGCCGGGGCGGGCAAAACCGAACTGTGCAAGGCATTGTTCGGCGCCGGCGCCGTGCAGCTCGAGCGCGGCGAACTGCGCGGGCAGCCCTGGGCGCCACGCGCGCCGCACCTGTCGGTCGAACAAGGATTGGCGCTGGTGCCGGAAGAACGCCGCAAAGAAGGCATTTTCATCGACGAGGCGATCCCGATGAACCTGAGCGTCAGCGCCGACGACAGCTTCTCGCGCTGGAGCCTGTTCAACCGGCGGCAAGAACTGCGCTGGGCGCGCGAGATCATGCAGCGTCTGAACATTCGCGCCTCCGGCCCGCAACAGCGGCTGGCGCGCTTGTCAGGCGGCAATCAGCAAAAAGTGGCGATCGGCAAATGGCTGCGCGGCGACGCCGAGGTGCTGATCTTCGATGAGCCGACCAAGGGCGTGGACATCAAGGCCAAACAGGAGCTGTTCAGCCTGATCGACGGCCTGGCCCGCGCCGGCAAAGGCGTGATTTACGCCTCCGGCGAGTTCGCCGAGCTGATTGGCCTGTGCGATCGCATCTGCGTGCTGTGGGACGGCCGCATCGTGGCGGAGTTGAACGCCGCCGACATCGACGAAGAAACCTTATTACTCTATTCCACCGGAGGAACCCCTGCGTGAGTAAAGAATTTGCCTTGCGGCCGGCGCTGCCCTGGCGCCAACAGCTGTTCGATTTCCTCTACAAGTGGGGCATGCTGCTGACCGTGGCGGCGCTGATCGCCCTGTTTGGCCTGGCGTCGGACAATTTTCTCGATGCCAACAACATCATCAATATCCTGCGTTCGATCGCCATCGTGACAGTGATCGCCATCGGCGTCTCTATCTCGCTGTCGGTCGGCGGTTTCGATCTGTCAGTCGGCTCAACCGCCTCACTGGCCAACGCGCTGGTGATTTCGCTGTTCGTCTGGCACGGGTTCGGCACCACCGGCGCCATCGTGGTGACGCTGCTGCTGTGCACACTGGTCGGCCTGTTCAACGCCCTGCTGATCGTGGTGTTCAGAATTCCCGATATGCTGGCGACGCTGGCCAGCCTGTTCGTGATCCAGGGCGTGGCGATGACCTACAGCTACGGCGGTTCCATCACCCAAAACATGGTGCTGCCGAATGGCGACATGGCGGAAGGCCCGATCCCGGAGGTGTTTTCCGCCCTCGGCCAGGTGCCGGTGATCGTGCTGATCATGCTGGCGGTCACCGTGGCGGTGCAGCTGTTCCTGTCGTTGACCAAGCACGGCCGCCGCATGTACGCCATCGGCGGCAACCCCGAGGCTGCGCGTCTGTCGGGCATCCGCACCGTGCGTTACAGGGTTGCCGCTTACGTCATTTCCTCCTGGCTGGCGGCGCTTGGCGGCATCTTACTGGCGTCACGTATTGGCTCTTCGCAGGTCAATGCCGGCGGCGGTTATCTGATGGACGCGGTGGCGGCGGCCTATATCGGCTTCTCGCTGGCCGGCGCCGGTAAACCCAATGCGCTCGGCACCCTGATCGGCGCGGTGATCCTCGGCGTGCTGCAAAACGGCCTGGTGATGCTGTCGGTGCCCTACTACGCCATGGACATTATCAAAGGCCTGGTGCTGGCGCTGGCGCTGGCCATCACCTACATCCAGAAACGCTGATCCTTCCCGGCGCACGCCCGCTGCGCCGCTTTTCCCTTTAATTCATCCGGTTACCCTTTTCCGTCAGCAGAACAAGCATACAAATGATATGAATTATCATTAGCGTTTACATTAAGAAAAAAATCCTTACAATACCCTCACGCAACGCTGACGAAGCGAAGTATTTCTCAGCGAACGATGAATAATTTCATTAGAAATTCAATTGGTTAATTACTTTCACTTCAATCCAGGAAAGGTTTACCTCATGGAAACGCCACGTTACAGCAAGCTCGCCGCTCTGGTGATCGCCTCACTCAGCGCCACCGCCGCACTGGCCGCGCCGCAGGACGACACCCAGGACACCATGGTCGTCACCGCCTCCGGCTTTCAGCAAAAAATTCAGGACTCTGCCGCTTCCATCTCGGTGATCCCGCGCCAGCAGATCGAAGATAAAGCCTATCGCGACGTGACCGATGCACTGAAAGACGTACCGGGCGTAGTGGTCACCGGCGGCGCCAGCAGCAGCGACATCAGCATTCGCGGCATGTCTTCCAAGTACACGCTGATCCTGGTGGACGGCAAGCGCGTCGACACCCGCGACACCCGGCCGAACAGCGATAACGCCGGCATCGAACAGGGCTGGCTGCCGCCGATGGAAGCCATTGAGCGCATCGAAGTGGTGCGCGGGCCGATGTCTTCGCTGTACGGTTCCGACGCCATGGGCGGCGTGATCAACGTCATCACCCGCAAAACCTCGCGCACCGAGTGGAAAGGCTCGCTGCACGGCGACGCCACCCTTCAGGAAAACCGCGATTCCGGCGATCTGTTCCAGACCAACGCCTACGCCTCCGGCCCGCTGGTTGAAGGCCTGCTCGGCCTGCGGGTCAACGGCCTGCTGTCGCGCCGCGCGGAAGATAAAATCACCAACGGTTACAACGAGCAGCGCATGCGCAGCGGCACCGCGGTGTTCACCCTGACCCCGGACGAGAAAAACGAATTCGACTTTGAAATCGGCCGCTCGCTGCAGGATCGCAACAGCACGCCGGGCAAATCGGTGGTAGCGGAACGCTGCAGCAAAGGCAAATGCACGCCGACATCGCGCAGCGAAAGCCTGTATACGCGCACCAACTACGCGCTGACCCACAACGGCTATTACGACTTCGGCAACTCCACCAGCTACGTTCAGCGGGAAGAGACCAACAACCCGGGCCGCAAAATGAAGATGTACAACACCATCTTCAACACCCAGAACCAGTTCGAGCTGGGTTCACACATGCTGAACCTCGGCGGTCAGTATCGCTATGAAAAACTGAGCGACAGCGGCAACCAGCTTGAATCGGCACAAGGTCTCAGCAAGCTGACGCGCTGGAGCTGGGCGCTGTTCGCCGAAGATGAGTGGGCATTGACCAACGACTTCAGTCTGACGACCGGCATCCGCATGGATCAGGACGAAAACTTCGGCAGCCACTGGACGCCGCGCATGTACGGGGTCTGGCACCTGACCGAACAGTGGACGCTGAAAGGCGGCGTCTCCGCCGGCTACAAATCGCCGGATCTGCGCCAATCCTCCGCCAACTGGGGCCAGGTCACCGGCGGCGGCGTGCGTAAAGGCATCATCGTCGGCAACCCGGATCTGCAGCCGGAGAAGAGCCTGAGCGAAGAGATCGGCCTGATGTGGGATAGCCTGAAAGGCGTCAACGCCGGGGTGACCGTCTTCAACACCGACTTCAAGAACAAGATCACCGAAGTGCGCCGCTGCGAAGACACGCCGGACTGTAAGATCGGCAATGACGTCTACGACTTTATCAGCGATCGCGTCAACGTCGACAAAGCCAATATGCGCGGCGTAGAAGCCACCTTCGGCTGGCAGATCAACAAAGACTGGAAGTGGAACACCAACTACACCTACACCGCTTCCGAGCAGAAGAGCGGCGAGTTCCAGGGCAAGGCGCTCAACCAGATGCCGAAGCACATGGTTAACACCGTGCTGGATTGGCGCGCCACGCAGGACCTCAGCCTGTGGTCGCGCGTTAATTTCCGCAGCAAAACGTCTGAGTATCTGAGCCGTACCTCGATGGCCAAGAGCACGCCGTCCTACACCTTCGTCGATGCGGGCCTGAGCTACCAGGCGGCGAAAAACCTGCAGCTGACCGGCGGGGTCTACAACATCCTCGACAAGACCGTGGATTACGATCACTACAACACCACGCTGGACGGCCGCCGTTACACCGTCGGCATGACCTACAACTTCTGATGCCCCCGGGCGCGCGCTGCGCGCCCTTTTCATTCCATCACCGTGAGGAAGCTCCATGAAATTACGCCGCTCCCCCCTGATGATCGCCCTGCTGGCCGCGATGGCGCTGGCGGGTTGCCACAGCAAAACCGATACGCAGGTAGCCGCTACCCCGGCCACCGTCAACGTCCAGCACCTGAACGGCAGCACCGAGGTGAAGAAGCACCCGCAGCGCATCGTGGTGCTGGATTACGCCTCGCTGGAAACGCTGCAGCTGCTGGACGTCGAGCCGCTGGCGCTGCCCGGCAACCGCAAGAACTTGCCGGATAGCCTGAAGCGCTATCAGGACGACAAATACCTCAATGCCGGCACCCTGTTCCAACCGGATATGGCCGTGCTGCGCGCCGCCAAACCGGATCTTATCCTGATCGCCGGCCGGGCGTCCAAAGCCTATGACGAGCTGAACACGCTGGCGCCGACGTTGAACATGTCCGTCGATCAGCAGGATCAGTTGGGCAGCCTGAAACAGCGCACCCTGCAGCTGGGCGAGCTGTTCGATAAGCAGCAACAGGCGCAGGCGGCGATCGACAAGCTGGATACGCAGATCGCGGCGGTCAAACCGCAGGCCGCCCAGGCCGGACGCGGGTTGGTGGTGCTGTTCTCCGGCGGCAAGATCAGCGCTTACGCCCCCAAGAGCCGTTTCAGCTTCGTCTATGACGCCCTCGGCTTCGCGTCCGCGTTGCAGTCCGATGAAAAAGACGTGCGCGGCAACAAGCTGACGCCTGAGCAGGTGGCCAAGCTGAATCCGGACTGGCTGTTCGTCATCGACAGAGACGCCGCGACCGGGCGGCCGAACGCGGTGGCGCCGCAGAAAATCCTCACCGGCACCGCACTGAAGAAAACCACGGCGGTGAAAAAAGGCCAGGTGGTTTACCTGCCGGCGGCCGAGGTCTATCTGTCCGGCGGCATCGTCACCGCCCAACACGTCGTCG
The DNA here is from genome assembly GCF_048684565.1 of Serratia sp. BNK-33-b. Taxonomy (NCBI): domain Bacteria; kingdom Pseudomonadati; phylum Pseudomonadota; class Gammaproteobacteria; order Enterobacterales; family Yersiniaceae; genus Serratia; species Serratia sp. BNK-33-b. The sequence continues at coordinate 1,530,142 of NZ_JBLQTZ010000001.1, read as the reverse complement.
AACGCGTGAGCGAGGCGCTGAATCACACTGCGCGATAAAGAAAGCCCGGCGATGCCGGGCTTTTTCTTGGGTTAAATCGTCGGCTGGTTTACCAAACCGTCTATCAGCACCTGCGGCGTGCCCTGCGAGCAACGTTCGATGCGCCCGCGCACGCCGTAGACCCGCGCCAGGCTCTGCGGCGTAATCACCTGCTCCGGCGCGCCATCGGCGATCAGATCGCCATCCTGCAGCATCAGCACGTGGTCGCCGTGACGCAGCGCGATGTTGATGTCATGCACCACCACCACCGTCACGATATTGCGCTTGCGGGTTTCACGGCGCACCAAATCCATCACGTGGAACTGATAGTTGAGATCGAGCGCGCTCAGCGGCTCATCCAGCAGCAGCAGCGACGGCTGACGGATCAGCGACTGCGCCAACCCCACCAGCTGTTTCTGGCCGCCGGACAGCTGATCGAGATAACTCAACGCCAGATGGGCGATGCCCAGTTGCTCCAGCAGGGCCATCACCTCCGCTTCGCTGCCGGCGTTGCTGCGGCCGCCCGAGGCGCGCTGCGCCACGATGATCGACTCCAGCACGTGCAGGTGCACCCCGGCGGGCAGCGACTGCGGCAGATACACCACTTTCTCCGCGCGACGGGCGAACGGCATCTGCATCAGATCGCCGTCGTCCAGCCACAGCTTGCCCTGCGCCGGGTTCAGCCCGGCCAGCGAGCGCAGCAGCGTCGATTTGCCGCTGCCGTTCGGCCCCAGCAGCACGGTGATTTGCCCGCGCGGCAGCATCGGCACCGAGAGATCGTCGATCACCTGACGTTTCGGGTAGCCCGCCGAGAAGTGTTCTATGCGCAAGCCCTGGTTCATACGTTCCCCCGATGGCGCAGAATAATGCTCAGGAAGAACGGCACCCCGACCAGCGAGGTGACGATGCCCACCGGAATGATCACGCCGGGCACCAGATTTTTCGACGCCACCGAGGCCATCGACAGCACCAGCGCGCCAATCAGCGCGCTGGCCGGCAGGTAGAAACGGTGATCTTCGCCGAAGATCATGCGGGCGATGTGCGGCGCCACCAGGCCGATAAAGCCGATCGGCCCGACGAAAGCCACCGCCAGCGCCGAGAGCATGCTGATGCGCAGCAGCGTGGTCAGCCGCAGACGACGCACGTCGATGCCGAAGCTCACCGCCCGGTCTTCGCCCAGACGCAGCGCGGTCAGTTTCCACGAGCTCATCATCGACAGCGGCAGCAGCACGGCGAACACCCCGAACAGAATGCCCAGCTTGTCCCACGAGGCGCGCGCCAGGCTGCCCATGGTCCAGAACACCAGCCCCTGCAGCGTGTCCTCGCTGGCGATGAATTGCATCATCGAGACCAGCGCGTTGAAGGTAAACACCAGCGCGATGCCGAACAGCACTACGCCGGAGGTGGCGACCCGCGTCCAGCGCGTGATGCCGTCGAGCATCAGCGCGGCGAACAGCGCGAAGATAAAAGCGTTGGCGGAGATGAACCACTGATCGGGAATGCCCGGAATGCCGATGCCGAGCACGATCGCCAGCGCGGCGCCAAAGGCCGCGGCAGAAGACACCCCGAGGGTGAAGGGACTGGCCAGCGGGTTATTCAGGATGGTCTGCATTTCCGCCCCGGCCAGGCCGAGCGCAAAGCCCACCACCACCGCCATCAGCGCATAGGGCAAGCGGATGTCCCAGACGATCACCCGCGTGCCGGCATCGGCCGCGGCGGGGTCAAGCAGCGTTTGCCATAAGGAGGATAGCGACAGGCCGGACGGCCCCATGGTGAAATCCAGCAGCAGCGAGCCCAGGATCGCCAGTGCCAACACGCCCATCATCAACAGGCGATGGCGAAGAATATGCTGATAACGCCCCATCACGCCGGCGTTGGGTTGCCCCTTGGCGTCAGTCATGGGATCGGTGGATACGCTCATTCGTTAAGATACCTGTTACAACCATCATGACAGCGGCGCGAAGGCGTCCGCCGTAAACCGGAAAGCGCGCGGCGACCGCCTGCGCGCAGCCGCCCACAATAAAGCAAACGATAATACTTATCAATCATATCAATAGGTGAAAACAGCGTTGTCGAAATGTAATAATTTGTTTTTTCTCGCCATTTTTCAAACCACCACGCTTTCCCCCGCCAACGGCCAGTAGGTTAATTATTCTGAAAATTATTCCTGATCCGACCAGACTCTGACAAATAGCGGCAAAACCACATAGAATCCAAAACCACAGCACCGCGCGTGCAAAAAACTTTCAGGCCGCCGCAAGAGCGGCCTTATTGACGAGGCTGTAATGAGAAGTCCATCTCCGGCGGTAACGCCCAAACGCCCGGCGCTGCTGAACTGGCTGTTGCACAGCCCGCTGCACGCCGATGACGAACCGTTTCAACGCCAGCTGCGTCTCACGCTGACGCCCTCACCTCTCACCCCCTGGCTGAATGCCGTGGGGCCGGCCGCGCTGTTGGCGGGGTACGCCTGGCTGAACCAACCGCTGGTCGGTATCGGCCTGTTGCTGCTGTTGCTGCTGTTGACCGCCGGGCGCGCCAGGTTGGCGCAAAGGCGCCAACCCGCCTGGCCGAACGCCATGCTGGTGACAGTGTTGTTGTGGGCGCTGCTGGTTGGCGCCAGCGCCGCGCTGGCGATGCTGTCGGGCCGCTTCGTGCTGATCCTGTTCGCCGGCCTGACCATTACCGCCCTGGCCTGCTGGCTGATGCAGCGCCATGCCGCCGCGCCGCGCTTCGCGCTGCTTGAGGTGATCGCGCTGACGCTGCCCTACCTGCTGGCGGCGCCGCTGTCGCGCGTGCAAAATCTGTTTGTCCTGGCGGATCTCGCGCCGCTGTGGCTGGTGCTGGCCCATGGCATGATCGCGCGCTACCATCGCCAATTGGTGCAGCACGTCACGCTGGCCTGGGAGAAGCAGCAGGCATCGCACCGCGATCGCCTGACCGGCTTTCTCAACCGCGCGGGCGGCGAGGTGGTGATGCGCAGCATCTGCCGCCCCGCAGCGGCGCAGCCGATCTCCCACCTGTTCATTCTCGAATTCGGCCCGCTGGCGGCGCTCTACCAAAGTCACGGCGTCCAGATCGGCGACGACGTGCTGCGCACCGTCGGCGAGCGCCTCAAGACACTGATCCGCCCGAGCGATTACGTCTGCCGCTATACCGGCGGTCTGTTTCTGATTCTGGTGCACGATCTGCCCTACGGCGCGGAAAGCGAGTTTCTGGCGCGCATTGTGCCGCCGCTGGAGGCGCCCTACGATTTTGGCGCGTTCGGCGAGGTGAACATGCGGCTTAACGCCGGCATTTTGGCGCTGACGCAGAATTACGCGACGGTAGAGAGTTTGATGAGCTCGGCGCAGCAGGCGCTGGCGGAAGCCAAAGGCGGGAAAAAGTAAACCCAAACGCGGCGGGAACTCCCGCCGCGTGTCACTCACCGAAGATTACTTCACGTCCATCTTCGGGAATTCCATTTCGCTGTACTTCACGACACGGGTGCCTTGCGACAGCTTGTAACCGAACCAAATCAGCAGGAACAGCGGAATGCCGATGTAGGTCGCGGTCACGCCGTACCAGTCAATCTTGTCTTGCAGGAAAGCCTGGTAATTCTGGCCCAGGGTAATGATCAGGCACAGCACGAAGGCGAAGATCGGCCCCAGCGGGAAGAACCCGGAACGGTACGGTAAGTCGTTGAGATCGCGCCCCTGCAGCATGTAACCGCGACGGAAACGGTAGTGGCTGATGGCGATGCCCAACCAGGCGATGAAGCCGGTCATGCCCGAGGTATTCAGCAGCCACAGGTAAACCGACTGGTTGCCGAACATCGAGGTCAGGAAGCACAGCCCGGCCACCACGCAGGTCGCGTACAGCGCGTTGCGCGGCACGCCGCCTTTCGACAGCTTGGCGAAGATGCGCGGCGCTTTGCCTTCGGACGCCAGGGTGAACAGCATGCGGGTCGATGCGTACATGCCCGAGTTACCGGCGGACAACACCGCCGTCAGGATCACCGCGTTCATCACCGCCGCCGCCGACAGCAGGCCGGCATGCTGGAACACCAGGGTGAACGGGCTGACGCTGATGTCTTTCACATCATTGCGCAGCAGGCTCGGATCGGTATACGGAATGATCAGGCTGATGATCAGAATGGCGAAGATATAGAACAGCAGGATACGCCAAAACACCTGACGCACCGCGCGCGGGATGTTTTTACCCGGATTTTCCGATTCGCCGGCCGCGATGCCGATAAGTTCTGTGCCCTGGAACGAGAAGCCGACGATCATGGCCACGCCGATCATCGCCGAGAAGCCGCCGGCGAACGGCGCATCCCCAATGGTCCAGTTCTGCCAGCCGGCATGCTCGCCGCCTTTCAGAATGCCGACAATCATCAGCACGCCGACGGCGATGAAAATAATCACGGTGCTGACCTTGATCAGCGCGAACCAGTATTCCGCCTCGCCGAACCCTTTCACCGAAATGTAGTTCAGCAGGAACATCAGGCCGAGGAACAGCGCGCTCCAAACCCAGCCGGGAGTGTCCGGGAACCAGTAGCTCATCACCAATTGCGAAGCCACCAGGTCAACGGCGATGGTCACCGCCCAGTTGTACCAGTAGTTCCAGCCCAGTGCGAAGCCAAAGCCTTCTTCCACGTATTTGGCGCCGTAGGTGGAGAATGAACCGGAGACCGGCATAAAGGCCGCCAGTTCGCCCAGACTGGTCATCAGGAAGTACACCATCAAACCGATCAGAGCGTAAGACAGCAGCGCCCCGCCGGGGCCGGCCTGAGAAACCGTGGCGCCCGAGGCGACGAACAGGCCGGTGCCGATGGAGCCGCCGATGGCGATCATGGTCAAATGCCGGGCTTTCAGCTCGCGGCGCAATCCGGGAGCTTGCTGCCCCGATGTTTTTATATCCTGCTGAGCCATTCGTTCCCTATCTATCTGCTCTTCGAAAAATGAGGGCGGATTGTAACAAATACCCGCCGGTGAACTAGCAACATTGCACCGATATAAGATAGCTTCATAATTCAGAGGCAATTATTAGCCGCGGCCCTTATGGCCTTACTTACGCTCATTAATGTGAGCGCGCGCAGGTTTTTATGCTTTCTTTTGCCTGCGTGGCGATAGAAGACGTGACGCGCTGTCGATTACAACGCGCAATAGCTGAGAAAACGCTGCAAGGCGTTGGAAATGTGCTTTTGCCGATGGCGGATCAGGTACAGGGTGCGCCGCAGCGGCGGCAGCGGCACCGGCAGTTCCACCAGCGCGCCGCTGGCCAACTGCTCCGCCACCACGCGCCGTGACAGGCAACTGATGCCGATACCGTGCCGCACCGCATGCTTGATCGCCTCCGAGTTGCCGAGCTCCATCACCAGCTGGAAGTGCGGCAGGTGCGCCAGCAGCAGATGATCCAGCACCTCGCGGGTGCCCGAACCGCGCTCGCGCAGGATCCAAGGCGCATTCGCCAGCGCCTCCAGCGTCGGCGGCTGGCGGGTCAAGGGATTATCCGGCGCGGCGAACACCACCAGCTCATCCTCCAGCCACGGCTGCGTCACCAGCTCCGGCATATGGCAAGGCCCTTCGATCAGCCCCAGATCGACGCGGAAATCCGCCACCGCCACGATCACGTCCTGGCTGTTGCCAACGTTCAGCTCCAGCGGCGTGGCCGGAAAGTCCCGGCGGTAACGGGCGATCATCTCCGGCAGCATGTAGTTGCCGATGGTGCTGCTGGCGGCGATGCGCAACGCCCCCCCGTCATGGCGAAACAGCTGCTCGATCTCCCCCGCCTGCTCCAGCAGCGCCAGCGCCTTGGGATACAGCAACCGGCCGTGTTCGTTGATCACCAGCCGTTTGCCGACGCGATCGAACAGCTGCACGCCCAGTTGCCCCTCCAGATCCGCCAGCGCCGCGCTGACCGCCGACTGCGACAGCGCCAGCACCACCGAGGCCTGAGTGGTCGAACCGCTTTTCAGCACTTCGGTGAAGACTTCCAGTTGACGCAACGTGATATGCATAGCCGTCCCGGTATTGAAAAAGGGTTCTGCCAGAGAACCGCAAAATTAATGTCAACATGATGTGGGTAGCCCGGCCAGGCTACCCCGTTTGCGGCCAGTTCGGCGCGCTACTTGCCCAAGGCGACCAGCTGCGCCGCCGCGGCCAGCGCCGCCTCGCGCGGCGTGCCGGCTTCGTCCCGCTGTATCAATTGCAGCATCGCCACGAGATGGTCGCGGTCGATCGCCTTGTTTTCTTCAATCAACCGCCGCACCGCGCGCCCCACTTCCTGATCTACCTGCTCTCTGCGTTGATCGTCGGTATCCATCGCCTGCTCCTGTTCAGTTGGAAAGTTGACGGCGGCTTGCCGCTCCACCTCACCCTAGCCGCAATGCGACTTTATGCCAATGCCTGACGCAATACCACTTATTCAGATAGGTTATAATTATAATAATTAACAACTCTTTGATTTTATTTAATAAATATAAGGGTATTAAACTTATTAATGAGGACAATGGACACATTGATGGGCGAATAGCTCAGTGTGACTATATTTTAACCACCATACAAAACTGTAGCTTGCTGTTGAAATTCACTCACGAACCCCGCCCTATCAGCTCTACTAATAAGAATTCCCCTACTTCTCCCGCACCAACGCGGCCGCATCCCTCGGCACACCTTTATAACGCGTATTGCCTACTGTCTTTCGCTTCAACCAATGGCCTTAAGTTCGACGTCATGCAAGAAGTCCAGCAAAAAATCGTCAAAATGCTTGTTGAGGAAATGTTTGAAGAATCTGATCAGTGGCTGGTTACCGATATTTGATAAGTGTGGAAGTGTGCTGCGCGGTGCGGACTGATGGATATATTCATGATATAGGCCAACCTGAATTTAGGTCATGCGATGCAGGCGCAGCACAAAAATTAGCCACCACGCCGCGCCCGCCGTCAATTACTACTTTTTACTGTGATGCTTTTTACTGTGATGTTTTTTCTTGCTGTGGTGTTTAACCGGCTTACCCTGCTTGGTGTGCTGTGGTATTTGTTTTTCCATCGCCGCTTTTTTATCTTCCATGTATTTCGAGCCTTCCGGGTTAATGACTGGGCCAGGACCGCGCGCAACAAGTGGCGCGATCGCGGGGGATGTATCAGCACTAACCGTCGGCATTGGAGCTGCCACAGTAGCAGTCCCCCCAAATCCCAGCAGTGACGCCACCAGCACACCGATTGATAATTGACGCATATCTTAACTCCCTTGTTAGATGAGGTTATAGCGTGTTGCTGGGAGGTCATGGTCGTCAATATGTCTTCTGCGCACCAGCCCCACTAACCGTTCGGATGACAGGTATGGACAGGTCGTCAGTGTGCAACATTACGCCAGCGGGCTGATAAGCTATCGAGGAAAATACTTCAGGGCACGTCGAGAAGCGAGGAGGTTAGCTGGAGAGTTAAAGCCGGGGTTACCCCGGCGCAGTAACTACTGAGGCTCACGTTGCAACATCAAAATAATCAGCGTCAATACACAAGGAAGCGTGTACATCATAGCCCCCATTTGCGTTGCCAGCGGATTTTCTTTAGCTTGCCACGCCAAAAACCAATCACCAGCAACCACCATAAAACCAATCCCCCACACCAAGATGGCGAATGAAGCGCCCATCATGGACCAAGCCTTGCCTTTCGCAAAGTCATGGTAAGGATTACGAAAGTTTTTCAACATCACTACTATCCCGATAGTGGCAAATATTCCCGCGAGTGTCTCCATTGTTGTAATTGCAGCCATACCAATAAACGGGGCCCAGCTAACGTTTATGGCTCGCCACATTTGCCCAGGAACGTTATAAGTATCTTGCATTGATAGCAAAGGTGCCACCGCGTGTTGCGCAGTATCGGAAAAATCAGTGATATTATTCATGAAGCTAAAAATCCCCCAAAGAGCTGGGAATAGAGACATAACCAAACAAACAAAGCGAGAGATTTTTATTTCGTTCATGAAATACCTCGATTAGCAAATGGAGATAGGATGTCAACCTAACAACTTAAAAACACTATGCAATTGCAGGGAGGTATCTCCTGTCAACGTGCAACGTGCGCTGACTGCGGGTGATTGAGCAACCAGTGTTTAACATGAATCCTCGGCTACAATCCGCTCATTCCTTTCACCTTGACAGTCACCCTCTATCGTTAACAAGTTATAACTGCGTGTTCTTCGACAGGCACGGCGCGGCTTGGTTTTCTCAGCAACTTCCAGGTCGCGCCACTCAATGGCAGCCAAGGCCAAAATTATTGTCCGCTCCGCAGGCGTTCACTTTAGGGGCTTTGGTTGCCACCCAATGGCGGCACACGCATGATGAACCCTTTGGCAGTCCGAAGATTCAGTGAAAACATGCAGTGTGCCGCAACCCTTCATCGGTGTAAGTGAAGTAGTTATATTTTTATCTATTGAAAATCATATTAGGAGATATTTAACATGGGTTCTTATTCGGGTACATTGCGGTCGTTGCGGATATACAAAGTTATAATTGGCATGTCATTGACTCTTACATCGCTTGGATGCCTGGCGGAGGAGAGTTATAAGGTCACGTTTTATAATAAAACCGACTGGTCTGTGAAACTCACAGGACCGGGTGGTATCCAGGCACGAACCAAGCAGAAATGGGACACACTGAGTACTTGCATGTCTCAATGGAACTTACCAAGTGGCTCTGTATATATTTCTCCAGGTGGAAGTTACTCATTCACAATAACCGATATAAACGGTGTATTCACAGGCTGCCATGATGAAATGAAGTCTGATACATGGGTCATTGACGTTGCCGATCTTACTGGTTCTAGACCTGGCACTAACAAAATTGTATTTAGACACTATAAGTACCATGGATACTGGGTGACAGACTCAACACAACCTGTGTTTACATGGCCAGGAGATCCACAAGTTCCACAATGGCATTGGATAACAAGCGTCACTGACGGCCATGGAAGGTCTCTTTGGGCTAGTGGTGCTCCCGATTGGGAACCACCAGTAGATATGGGCCCCCCCGAAGAGTTCAACGTAAACATAGGTTGGTGACGTCTGAACAAACTGCAGGGTTCTTATTCGTCGTGCCCCGACCCGGTCCTGCAGCCCAGACGTTGCCGACCCTATTGACACAACTCAACTCCCTTTTTTACTTTTCGGCTGCTTGCATAAGCATGTCGCAGCGTTATTCACAGGATTGGTAACACTGCGCCACCCAATGGCAGGGCTTGTCAGTAACGACCTCAGTGCTCAAAAACATACTGACTATGCCCTGCCTCCATACAATGGCGCCCTTCAACTTTACAAGGATTTTTTTAATGGAGAGTATTCAGGTCGGTATATTGCTTGCTGGAGCGAGGCCTGTAGGACAAGGTATCAATGGCGCTCTTCGTGGCTTTGCCATAGTTGGTGATAATGAAATTCAGGTCATCGCGAAATATCTTTCTGATCGGGAACTTCTTTGTGAGATCTTGTGCGCACAACTAGGGCGAGAACTTAGCCTTCCTATCCCTGAGCCACTTTTAATATTTGATGCAGATGGGAAGCCAATGTTTGGTAGCATTGATATTGGGTATCCTAATTTACTCCATTACCTTGATAAGGATTCGGAAAGTGAAGCTGTCATGTCAAAATTAAAGAAATGGGTTCATTTACAATCAGCTTCATTTTTTGACGAACTTATTTTCAATGCTGACAGGCACCCAGGAAATTTACTTTACGATGGTGAAGAATTCCACTTAATAGACCATGGGCTCACATTGCATGAATCATTCCCTCCTGAAACACCACCTAGTGCATGGAACAATAAGTTATTTTCACTTGCAATAAGCATTTGCAAAAATGATTTAGAAAAAACAAAAATATCAAACAATGGTAGTATTTGGACGGATGAATTAATTAACCGTAACGCGATACACATCACAACAAACTCTATAAGTGGTGATTCTAATATTATAAAATCTCTTTGTAATTTCTTGTCTATTAGACAAAACCTGCTAAAATCGATGATAAATATACGGGTAGGTTCCGCACAATCGGATTTCATAAATGCTTGATTATAACAAACTTCTCAAGTCAGCACCTCGCCCACCAAGCTTCAGAGCGACTTGGGCGCCAGTGTATCTTGAACCCGTGATGGGTTCAGGAGAAAAATTCACTGTGATTATTGCTGCATACTCAGAGGATGGTGTGGTAAGAGTATGTAATGCGATACGTCCTCATGTAGTAAAAGCAATGTATGGTAATAAGCACTCACAGTTTCACTCAATAATTGAAATTATCATACAAAACTTAGAAAACCACCTGAAGATGCATAAAAGCTTTTCTGGCTGGAAGTCCCCAATAGTTGGAGCCGTCTTAGGCGGAATTACATCAGCCCAATCAAGTGATATGACTGGTATTTTAAGACAGGCGGTTCAATTAACTGCCAGCCTATCTTCTCTAGATTTTTTCTCTTCAGAAGATGAGAATGATGAGAAATATTCATCAGAAAACACCTGGGCAAATCAGCTAAGAGCAACAATAATTAATAAATCACCTTATTATGAGCAATATTTCAACAGAGAATTCAAAGTAGACGGGCATGCAAGAGCTGCAAAAATATTTTATTTGAGCACTAAAGTAGCTGTTAACACAGATCGTCTGATACCAACTAATCTCGCTGCACACCTTGACAGGAATAAAGCAAGAATACTTGACCTTTTGTCTGTTAAAGATCACGATATCTTTGATCGGGATTGTTTCGAACTTATTGTGTATCGCCCACCAGATAATGACGCAACTTACGGGAAGTCTCAATTTGCGAAATTGCATGAAGCCCTCCACGCCATACAAGAGGTTGGAGATAAGCACTCAATTAGAGTAGTTCCGGTAACTACTGTTCAACAAGCGGCATTACGTTTGATTAAAGCAGAACAAAAGGCGGTATAGAACCGCCCAACCACTACGCTAGGTTTTCTCTCTCCGCACCACACGAAATCATTTACTCAGTTGACACCCCAAATCTCCCACCCATATATTCAAATCACTCTTCAAGGGAGCAACGGTGCAGCGCCAGTACCTTGTTGTCAGCCTGATGCTGCACCACCCAATCAATGGTAATGCCCTGCAATTTTATCGCTATGTGCCACTGCCTTTTTAGTGCCGGGCATTACCGCCAAACAATGGCAGTGACGAAAGTTAGTTAGTGTTGCGCTTCCTGTGTCGGGGCTTTCGTCATCGCCACCCAAAAAGGCAGCTCCAGAAGCAGGGATGTGTTCGGAAATGGGGCTGCAGTCCCATATGCAAGGACATGATTATGGTTTGGGATTTTCTTGTATACATGTGGATGATATGTTACCTAGTTTTCTTTTTAGCAGCACTAAGCGCATGGATTGCGGATTACATAAAACGGGGCGATGACGACAAAAAGTAACCTCATCACCACTTTGCCGCATACATCACCGCCGCCAATATCACGCCCTCCTGATTTCATCGCAATGCATAAATAATCACCGCAATAGCAACCCCCTCCGAAGCAATCAACATTGAAATAGCAACGCTGGCTGCCAGAATAAAGCGTGCCATGTTCGCACATTTCTCGCTCATCTTTCCAATTATGTGTAACAATCACCCCCACCTTATTGATTGACACCCCCCCCCAGCCGTGCATATTTTCGGGTAAATTTTAAAGCATCATTTATGGACTGGAAATGAAAATGCACGAAAAAATAATAATTCTCACAGCGCTGGCATTACTCAACTTATCGATTTTCTCGTTTTACAAAAATTTTCAACAAAAAATGAAAAGACGAATTATTATCAATAACCCGAAAAGAAAAAAGTAACATATGGAAAAAGGAGTTTTCCTGCATGATTTGGAAAGTAATTCTCTTCTTCTGGCTAGGTTTTAATGCTGTTTTTATTATTGCAATTTGCATTGGCTACCACCGTTCAGTTCGCAAGCTCAATAAGTAGTCACTGTATTTCTGATACAAAGCATCTTGCTGCATATAAAACAAGAATATACAGCGACATATTTCCTTCATGAGCGACGCATGAATTCCCCGACCATTTACTATCATCAGTTCAGGTGAAATTCGCTTTTAACTCATCGATGAAATCCTGCTGTATCAGTATTGCAGAAAAAAGGAAAAGCCGACCGCTGCAATCAGTTTGGAGCATTTTCGAGTACAAAACACACCTTATGGCAGACTATCACTTATCAATGGAATTACTCTGCTGTATCCGGCCACACCGGATTATCGACATCAACCCGGCTCAATTCCACGCTGTAGCGCTCCCAGGCGTCCAACTTGGCCTTTTCTTCGTCCGTGGCCATGTCGAGTTTCACGGCGCGTTCAAGTGGCCTTATCACGTCTTCCGCTTCGCTCAGTAACCGCGATTTCCTTGATACCATGCCCTGGCGGGCTTCCTCGACCGATAACGGCGGAATATCGACCCAGGCTGGCTTGTCTCCCTTGCTGCCGCGCGTCTTGCCTTCCGGGGGCTGTCCGGTGAAGGTGGTGTAATCTTCATCGCTGACGTCTACCAGGTCTGCCGGTAGCGTTCCTGCGTTCTCGTACATATCGAGCAGGTCCACTGGGTAGAAGCTCGTCGTTGTCGCACTGAATTTATATTGGTTCATGATTAATACCCTACCGCTAAGTGCGTCGCGCAAACCGCCTGCAATTGTACGCAAATGCGTCCTCGTGGAACCAAGCGTTCCTCCTGAGCTAATTTCGCGCGCAGCTTTCGCCATATATTCTAACCATTCCCCTGCCTGAAAATCGTTCAGGCTGGCTACATTGATGCTGGTTTTATCACTCATAGCGTCTCCAGGTAGCAAAAAGCCCACGCGTATGCATGGGCCTGTAGTTGTCGCCTAAAATCGGTAACATGACGAAATAATTCACATTATGAATTATATTGAAATCATGATGATACCCATTATCGTTAGTCCTGCCTCCTCACTCTCCTGAGGCAGGGCTAACAGTAGTGTTATTACTGATGTTACATTGTTCCAATTTATAGCCAGCGCTTTCCTGCTGGCTTTTTTTTACTTGGCGTTGGATACCACCAGCGGCTGAAATCAATGCCAAAATCGCTTGGCCTATCCTCTCTGCCGTTGCTATCAATACCACAACAATCAAGGGGGGGAGCATGAAATTCCTGGGATTAATAATCTACTGGTTTGCCATACTGGCTCTTATTACAGGCTGGTTCCTGTTCATAATCTATGACTATGACGTCACCAGGCAATAATCGATAGAACAGCAAAAGCCCCGGCAATTAGCCAGGGCCTAAATCAGTGTTGCAGTGCTGGGTGCCTCCCAGTGAGCCGTTGGCCAGCAGTCACCATGACTCGTGATTCTGTCAAGCAAATTCCCGATTTGAAATTCCGCTGTTTCACCCCGACGCATAGTGGGATTCACTGCAACTAAAATAGTTTCAGATAGGCAGCTCAGTGCAGTCAATCGCCATAAACTCGCGGTTAGCCAGGGTTAGAAATGGAGCCGATTTTCCGACTTTCAGTGTGCATCACAATGAAGGAGCGCTCACGGTATTAGGTTGCCATTGTTCGATGTTGGTAAGCCCAATAATCATAAGCGCTCCGCCATTGTCTGGAGCGGTCAGCGGGAATCGAACCCGCATCATCAGCTTGGAAGGCTGAGGTAATAGCCATTATACGATGACCGCGCTGGTCCGCCATCGAGGCCTCGAACCCCGTACCGTTATCTCCATTAGGGATAACCGCTCTTCCTGCTAAGCTAATGGCGGTTTGGTAGCCCTTGCTGGGCTTGAACCAGCGACCGAGCGATTATGAGTCGCGCGCTCTAACCAACTGAGCTAAAGGGCTGAGGTGCCGGTCTTTCCCGGCTGTCAATTCAACACCAGAATAACAAGTGAGAACCGGCCATAAACCAGCTCGCGCAGAAAATATGAACGGAAGAATAATACTGCAAGCGTTTTTTCTCGCCGCAAATACTCTTGCCGTTGGATGCCGGTCTTTCCCGGTGTCACTTCACATCAGAAGGACGCACTCAGATACCCCCACCAAGGGATGCGATAGTGCGTATCAATACCAAGTGCGCCCTTCTGGAGCTGTTAGCGGGAATCAATCAGCTTCAGGTCAGTTTTACGCTGTCGCTTCTGTTCTTGGTAGAAGTTTTCATGTGACCCCAAACTCAAGAGATAAAGCTCCAGCTTGCCTTCAACCCAACTGTACCCTAAAAGCGTAAGCTGATTATTGAGCTGAAACTTATGCACACGGAGATAGTTAAGATCACCCTTCTTCAACTCACCTATTTCTGGATCAGCGATTATCCGTTCAATTTCATCTTCAACGACTTTTAACAATTGCTCGGGTAATCTTGCCAACGCTTTAGAAAAACGACTGGTTTCATACACATCAATCTGCTGACCGTTCGGTCCTTCTGACATAACGCGACACCTTTTTGTTTTCGACCTCGCTTTTAGCCAGCAAAGTTTCAAGTATGAAGCTATATGGCAGATCAGGGTTATCTTCGGCGATACGACCTATTTTGGCCCAGTGCTCAATCTGCTTTGGTACACTTCGACTTGAAGCCTCTGCATAGACTTTGACATCAGTAACGAAGTCGTCATCTAAACGAATGCTTGTAGCCATATCACTAGCCTTTCTCATCTATAGGTGATGAAACAGTGCCACAAAGAAACGCAAGAAGCAACAAATGGTCGCGCAGCAAGGTTTCCGTATGTCGAAAACAACAAAGCCCGCACAAAGGCGGGCCAATCAACGCCAGGCACACAACACCCATCGTTAGGGCAAAATTATCCCAGTTTCCGGAAAAAGTAAATAGCTCACTATAAAATAGCTCACGATTATATTTCTCACTATCTGGTTACGTTCCTCAACGCGTCACCGGCGATGGACTCCTCCTCATCCAGGTTGCGGATCAGTCCATCGTAAAATGGTTTGACGGTTTTTTCCCATGAGGCCAAGGAAATGCTTTGAGTGTGTTGCTGAATTGCCTCAAAGGCGTGCGATGCAGGTATGCGCTTATCTGAGAGCGGACAATGCCACCATTGGCATCATAGGTATGCAGCACCCGACAATTACGTGGATACTTAAGTTGCAGCGCTTCTTCCATACGATTAAATGCTGTGATGTAGTTTTCTTTGAAGATGGCTGCACGTTTGCCAGTGAAGCCCATAGCGAGGAACGCGAAACCGTCGCGGGTGATTTGATAGGCCGGCCGCTGTTCGCCCTTAGAATCGGTATATTCGACCGCCGCAAAATTGCGGGCGTTAAATTCAGGGGAGCATTCCAGAGAGCGGATTTTCTTCAGAACGTCATCATGACGCTTGGTAAAGTAATCAGCGATGGCAATTGAGGTGGTAACGGCGTGACCGTCGACGAGGGTAACTTCAGGTTGAGTCTGGGTAAGGGTAGTAGCCATGGAGGCAACCTCTATTGTGAGTTTTGATAACTCACCACCAGAGTTTGCAGGCTCATTGGTGGTGAGACGTACAGGGCTGCAAAAACCGGTCACAATAGAACCCGGCGAGCCTTTCGGCTCCCCTGTACGCCCCACCATTGACAGGTACGTACAACTTTTCGGCACAAAAAAACCGCTGGCGCGGCTGTGCGCTATTGTGAGTTCCGGGTTTGCAGGCCCGACAGCCCATTGAGGAGCTGTCTGAGCAGTGTAGCGCCCAAAACTCTTGGAATCAACCGTTGATGTATTCATACACCCACTCTCTTAAACTGCTTATCAAACTGCCAAAGCGGCACTACGCAAGGCTCCGGGTAAAAGTCGCGCTCAAAGGTCACTTCCAGCGAACTGGAAGCTGTAACAGTAATCATGCGCCCGCGCTCATCGCGGTAGCGCTCACCTATCATCGGAATACGCGGACCGGCACCCTGGCTAATAACCGAGGTGTTTCGCTGCAACATCCGGCGAAAACGCTCCTGTAACTCTTCTGTGCGCATAATTACCCCCTTCGATTAACGTTTCGTCGGCTCCCTGATGTGTTCAAGCATTGCGATTAGCCCACGGGCCAAATCGGCCGTTTCGTCACCACTGAACAGCACCATTCCTTCCGGCTTTTGGTAGTCGATGGCCGCCAGCAATAAACTCGCTCGCTCAACAAGCCCACCTGGCTTTTTCCAGTGGCTAATCCGCGACTCATCAATGCCAATCTTTGCCGCCACTTTGTTTGCGCCACGTACTGCGATGCGGCCCATAATTTCACTTTCGATATCCCGCGCTTTCTTGCGCGTGGTTGCGTCATGCATCTGTAATAGTTCCCTTCGTCATTTGCGTTTTGCACTTAGGCTCGGGAAAGGCCGCAGCTCCTCTGCCTCAACCATCCCGCTGTCGTGCACCAAAACGGTGATATTCCGTTTACTTTTTAATGCCTTGCTAATGGCGCTCTGATAGGCGATCGACTGTGGGTGCGCGAAACCTTCGCCGTTCTCGGCAACGAAGACGGATGCCCTATCGATTGGGATGGGAACCTGATTAAGGGGGACGAGAAGCAAGCAGCGCGGATTTATAAGGCTTCGTGCTGGCAAGAGCCGGGAAACTACGGACTGTGGTCGATACCTGATCGAGACACCCAATACGAAGGCGCATGGCGTCCATCAATCCACATGCCGCGCTGGGCCAGCAGAATCACGCTGGGAATCACCGCAGTGCGCGTTGAGCGCCTGAACGATATCAGCGAAGAGGATGCCAAGGCTGAAGGAGTACGAGTGGTCAAAGTTAGAGAGGATGCGGGCGGCGAAATAGTCCCTGAACACTACAGGTTGACGCTGCTGCGCATTAACAAAGAGAGTTTGCGGCGAATAGACAAGCACGGCAGCAGTACAAACGCAGTTTCTTTGTGCGACACCAGCTATCTAGCGGCGCTCGATGAATTTGAAAAGACGGGTGAATTAAGGGGGATGCATGACACTAACGACTGAGACACTCAATGATTTCATCGCAGGACAAGGTTTTGGGGTGGCGCCCTCGGCTGTAGAGGCAATGGCTCGCGAACTCCTGGCTAACCGGGAGGCGCAGCTGGTGCCAACGGGTAAGTTTGCAGGTTATGGGCTTTACCATGCTGAGCGTGATGAATTTGGAAGCTGGTTAAAGGCAGCACCACAGAGCGATTGCAGCGACGCAATCACTAAGCATGGGTATGTGAACGTAAAGCTATACACCGCCCCGCCAGCGCCTGCAAACGCGCGCGCCGTGGCATGGGAAATGCGCTACTGGAACAGCGGCTACAACATGTGGCACGACTGGGAGCGCATCACAGCAGAACAGCATGCAGAGATGAGCGTGCAACACGCTACGAGCAACGATTACGAGTTTCGTGTGCTGTACGATTCCCCACCGGTGCCGCCGGAGGGAAGCTGTGATTGATTGGTTTACCCTCGCGCTCCTGATTGCCTTGTTCAGTTTCGTAGGCTGCATCCTGGCATTCGCATGGATTATGTTGAAGGTTATTCACGACTAACCAGCCCTATCTGGGCTGGCTTCAGGAAGAGGAAGTGATGTTGGCTATAACGGGTCGATTACTTCAGTACCATAGAGTTTAGAACCTCGAGGATTTTCCCCAGGTAGTTGCCGAACACAAACCAAGTTATGCCAGCACAAGCGACGATTACAGTCGTGCCAATGCCAACTGCAATTTTCGTTTTGTCGATTGTCTTTTCGATTGCATCCAGGGACTCCATCTTCTTCTCTATGCCTGATAGAGTCATCTCCATGCGAGAAACAGCGCATGCGAGCGAAGCGTCGTTCTTAGCATCCGAGAGGTGCGTATAAACCTGGTCGATTCGATCATTCATATGCTTACTGTCCTCTTTCAATTCGTTGAAAGATTGGACGATCCACTGGTGCTGAGTATGCCTCGACTCTCCGCCACCCGCTACTTGGGTGTCGTCTCTAGGGGCAACCTGATCGCCATCAAGAGGAATCCGCTTACTCATGATTATAGTCCTTTAGCGTTCAACCATTCCCAAACAAGTTTATTATGCAGTCCAAAGTACGAGGTGACTGGCAGTACAATGAAAGAGCTAAGTTCCGCTGAGTTATCCTCACCACACAGCAGCATGGTTAAGTCTCTGGTTGTGGCACATTGGCTATCAATCAACCAAAGACTGTCGCCAACTTCAAGAAATTGCTGAGTAGAGAATTTTTCCGAGACGGCTTTCTTCATGTTTTCTTGGTCGTCTGTCGCTATCACAGCAAAGACAGTCATGATTTTTCTCCATTTATGTCGGTGGGTATCCGAGTGTTTTCCATGAACATAGTGTTCACATCTTAACTGCTAAGTCATTAGTTAACAATTTTTAGTGTGAGCAGGGGCGCAAATCAGCGCACAGAAAAACACCAGGTGAACAACACCTAAGTTAGCTAAAACCTTCCCTGAGCAATAGCTCACTTCGCCCTTTCATGAACGGAACATAATGATGCTCACCATCAAACCACACTTTGTGGTTTTTCTTTTTCAAATCAGATCATTAAGAACTTTCTCATAAAAAAACCCAACCGATCGCTCAAAACGATCGGTTTTTAATTATTGATCTACGAAACCTATTTGTTAATCAGAAAATCTTTACCACACTACCTATGGTGCGCACTGAGCCAAGGACGATTAATGACTTAATTTCAACCAATTAGGGTGAGTCGATGAGCAAAATTCGCATTTTCAGTGGCAACAACCTTGTTGTTCGGTCTATCATGCCTGTGCAGCCGCAAAATCGGTTGCCGGGTCTTGCAGCTCGGACATTACCAAAGCGCACAACCGCGCCAAGCGGTTTTTTTGTGTGCGGCGTACGGCTACACCTTTCAATGGTGGGGCGTACAGGGGAGCCGAAAGGCTCGCCGGGTTCTTTGGTGACCGGTCCTGCAAGCCCTGTACGTCTCACCACCAATCAGAGACTTGCAGCTCCCGGTGGTGACTCCCAAAACACCAAAGGAGTTCAGCCATGAATAGTCAACTCATCCCCGTCTTCGATGGCGACATAAGCAATGAACCGACCCTGCTTTGTGATGCCCGTGAACTTCATCGGCACTTAGAGGTAGGCAAGCGCTTTGCCTCCTGGATTAAAGAGCGTATCTCTGAGTATGGTTTTGTTGAAAATCAAGACTATATAGCTATTTCCCAAATCCGGGAAATAGGTCATGGACGGGGAAGGATTGATTACCACCTCACCCTCGACACCGCCAAAGAGCTCGCCATGGTCGAACGTAACGAGAAAGGCCGGCAGGTTAGACGCTACTTTATCAACTGCGAAAAACAGCTGCGTAATAACGTCGCGGCCACGCAACAAAGCAACGCTCTTGATTACCGAAATTGCAGGGTTCTTCACACCTACAATGAGTTAGGTGTAATTGTGAAATCCAGAATGGCGAAGAATAATGAAGACCTCACCAGTCCTGAAAACGTCGCCAATGTTTTACGCAAACGAGGTTGGGTGATGGTTCGCATTGACAGCCTAAAAAGCGAGAAATTTAATTAAAACCATTACCCATCAATAACTGCTTAATTGCCCCAGCCATTCGCTGGGGTTTTTATTTGCATAACCGGTTACCAATATGAAGCCAAGAATTCCTGAAAAAATCAGCGCTAAAGCTGAGGCAGTTCTGCGCGCGTATAGAGCTGGGCAGCAAAGGCCACGCCGCACCTATCAGAACAAATATTTAACGCTATCTGTCACGCCCTGGTGGCGCTACCTGTCGAAAGACGAAGGCACTACATGGCGGTTAATGTCCCATTCTGAATACAACACAGAATTAAGGAAATGAGATGACTAACTATCAACTTCTCTGTTTTCTTCAAGAAGATGGCGGTTTTTATGACGTCAAAGGGCACATTGACCTGCTCAAAAGCACATTCCCTGATGCTGGGTTCGATGACATAGACATTAAAAACCTGCGAAACATCATCACTCGTTCAACATCCATCGCTTTCGAACGGCGCTGGGCGGAACGCTCAATGAAAATTAAGGTTGTTTACGTCTCCCCCAAATATGCCAATTACTCCAAGGCAGCGATTGGGATTGGTAGAAAACGCGCAGCGCCGAAATGGACCTATCTTGAGGGAGAGCATCAAGAAACCGTAAACGCCATCTTACGGCGTCAAACGTTCGATCGGTTACTGAGTGAATGCCGTGGACAAAGCCCGCGATGATAATCTGCGAAGCACGGCACAAGAGGTTTTAAACGAATACCGCTCCCCTACCAATAATCTCACATATCGCGAAATCCTCGACAAGCACGCAGCTAAGATCGCTCCTTACTGGCCGGCAAAGCCGCCAGCATGGATGCGACTCAGCTGTGCCTGCATGCGGATTGATACAGTTAAAAAGCAGAGGAAACAATGAATATAGAAAATAGTGGTTTTTGGCGCACATCATCAGTGTGTAAACATTTTGAAGTTAATCGACGCACTATTCATCGTTGGCGTCAAGGGAAAGGCGTTAAAGAGCCGTTCCCTGAACCTATACAACAAGCATTCAGGGAAGGTAATCGTTGGATAAGTGAAGAGGTCATCGCATGGGGGAATCGTAATATCAAGACGCGACAGAAGGCCGCTTGAACTCCGCAACCTGCGGGTCAACAATCCCCATTAGTCTTGCCCACCAAAGGCTATATGCCGTTCTCATCTCGTCTAGGTATTTGTGTTTATCATACACGCCCCAGACGCCAGGCAATTTGTGCCCCAACATCATTTCAGAAATATGAGGCTCGGCGAGCTCCGACCAATTGGTTCTTGCTGTCCGTCTTAAATCATGAACAGTGAAATGGGGCACGCTCTCCTTGTACACCTTCAGCATAAATTTACATAACATCCCCGTAATACTCAGATGATTTCCACTCGGCATCGGTTCCGTCCGATTTGAGAAAGCATATTTCCCCGGCGCTAAATCCATAGCTGACTTAATAAGTGGCACAACACCAGGGATAATTGGCCTAATGATGGGTTTTCCTGTACTTGAGCCTGTTTTATGGTTCTGTGGCGGTACGACCCACACCATATTTTCGAAATCAAAGTGATCTTTTTCCGCTAATCTTAACTCGCTAACTCGACAACCAAAGAAAAGACATAGCTTAATTATCGATTTATTCCTATTACTCATCCTGGATTGGTCACAGGCTTTCCAGATAAAAGCGATCTCCTTCCTCTCCAAGGTACGCTCACCAACATTGGTTTTGATGCCAAAATCGGAAGATGTAAGCGTAACGACTGGATTATGCTCAACAGCTCCCCTTTTGTGCGCCCAGGCATAGCTATTTTTGGTTTTGTTAAGGATCCGCTTTGTTACGCCGGTATACACAGCCGCCAGCGCATCCAATAGCTCTATCCAGCGCTGTAGGGATATCTCAGAAGCCGGGTATTTGCCAACCTTAGGGAATACATGCAGCTCGAACGATCGCATCACCTGATCCGCGCATTTTTTCCCGCTCTCGACCATTTCGAACCAATCGCGGAACATCCGTTCAAACGTCATAGAGGAATTTAACCGAGCCAACTCCAGCTCGCGGTGGATTTTAGGGTTCTTTCCTATAGCCAACACAGCAGCATGCTTTGCAACCTCCTCTCTGGCTTGCTTTAACGATATGGCGGGATATGAACCGATGGTCATCTTGTCTTGCTTACCCATGAATCGGTAGCGATAGAAGAAAGTGACCGCACCCTTGATGGATAAGCGAACCCACAAACCATCACGATCGGCCTTTTCTTCAACCTTCAGACGCCCTCGCCCCAAGTTGGATTTTAAGTACGTATCAGATAACGCCATAGCCCCCTCAAGCCACCAGATGGACACACCGAGAAGAAGGATACAGCATTATGGACACAAATATGGGCAAAGATTTTATGTCCCAACGTTGGACAACGTTGCCCAATCAATTTTTCTAATTAGGTGGTTTTACCTCTTAAGGCCGCATGGTTACTGGAAAAATCGCCCCAACAAGTCCCAAAGAGTCCCCATACCACTTATATAGATAGGTTATAAATATATAATCAATTTCTCTTTTATTCAGCCCAAACGTACTCTTAGCAGCAAGAAACAGACTGAAGGACTGACTTTTATGGCGACTGATACCACTCACACTTACCCCGAGCGACGCTTTCCGCTGTTCGGCCTGCCGCGGCTGGTGCCGGGGCTGGCGCTGACCGGCGCGCTCACCGCGCTGGCCGTCTGGGCCGGCGATATTCCCTGGGTGGCGGAGCTGGGGCTGGGGGCGTTGACGCTGGCGATCCTGATCGGCATTCTGGTGGGCAACACGCTGTACCCCCGCTGGCAAACCGTTTGTCACGGCGGCGTGCAGCTGGCCAAACAGCGCCTGCTGCGTTTGGGGATTATTCTTTACGGCTTCCGGCTGACCTTTCAGCAGATCGCCGACGTGGGCGCCAGCGGCATTATCATCGACGCGCTGACCCTGATCACCACCTTCCTGCTGGCCTGTTGGCTCGGCAAGAAAGTGTTCGGCATCGACAGCCAGACCGCGATACTGATCGGCGCCGGCAGCAGCATTTGCGGCGCGGCGGCGGTGATGGCCACCGAGCCGGTGCTGAAGGCCGACTCCAGCAAAGTGGCGGTGGCGGTTTCGACCGTGGTGGTGTTCGGCACCCTGGCTATCTTCGTCTATCCGTGGCTGTATCAGTTGAATGAACACTTCCAGTGGCTGCCGTTCAGCCAGGAAACCTTCGGCATCTACGCCGGCTCCACCATTCACGAAGTGGCTCAGGTGGTCGCCGCCGGGCACGCCATCGGGCCGGACGCCGAAAATGCGGCGGTGATCGCCAAGATGATCCGCGTGATGATGCTGGCGCCGTTCCTGCTGCTGCTGTCGGGCTACATCAGCCGCGGCAGCGCAGGCAAGGCGGAAAAATCCGCCATCACCATTCCGTGGTTCGCCGTGCTGTTTATCGCCGTCGCCGGGCTGAACTCCTTCAACCTGCTGCCGGCCACGCTGGTGCGCCATCTGATCACCGCCGACACCTGGATGCTGGCGATGGCGATGGCGGCGCTGGGGTTGACCACCCACATCAGCGCCGTGCGCCAGGCCGGGGTGAAACCGATTCTGTTGGCGACGCTGCTGTTCGTCTGGCTGCTGGTCGGCGGCGGCGCGATAAACCAACTGGTGCAACACCTGCTGTAATCGCCCTCGGCGGCCCGCTTCGGCGGGCCGCCGCTTTTCGCCATTCAATCCGCCCGCCATCAATGCCATAATGTCACCGATAACACAGGAGAATGAAGATGAAGTTTGTCGGTGCACATGTCAGCGCGTCAGGCGGCGTGGATCAGGCGGTTATCCGCGCGCACGAATTGGAGGCGACCGCGTTCGCCCTGTTCACCAAAAATCAGCGTCAATGGAAGGCCGCGCCGCTGGCCGCCGACGTTATCGATAAGTTCAAGAGCGCCTGCGCCCAGTACGGCTTCGGGCCGGGGCAGATCCTGCCGCACGACAGCTACCTGATCAACCTGGGCCACCCGGTGGCCGAGGCGTTGGAAAAATCGCGCGAGGCGTTTATCGACGAGCTGCAGCGCTGCGAACAGCTGGGGCTGACGCTGCTGAACTTCCACCCCGGCAGCCACCTGCTGCAAATCGATGAAGACAAGTGCCTGGCGCGCATCGCCGAATCGATCAATATCGCGCTGGATAAAACCGCCGGCGTGACGGCGGTGATCGAGAACACCGCCGGCCAGGGCAGCAACCTGGGCTTCAAATTCGAACACCTGGCGGCGATCATCGACGGCGTGGAAGACAAAAGCCGCGTCGGCGTCTGCATCGACACCTGCCACGCCTTCGCCGCCGGGTACGATCTGCGTACCGAAGAAGACTGCGAGCATACCTTCAAGCAGTTGGGCGACATCGTCGGCTTCAATTACCTGCGCGGCATGCACCTGAACGATGCCAAGAGCGAGTTCAACAGCCGCGTCGACCGCCACCACAGCCTGGGGGAAGGCAACATCGGCAAAACGGTGTTCAGCTACATCATGCGCGATCCGCGTTTCGACAATATCCCGCTGATTCTGGAAACGGTAAACCCGGACATCTGGGCGGAAGAGATCGCCTGGCTGAAAGCGCAGCAGTAACGCGGCGCCCAAACGACAAAACCGGAGCCTGGGCTCCGGTTTTTTTATGGCTGGATCGCCGTTACGCCACGCTGGCCGCCGGTACTTCAGCACGTTTCAGCAGGGCATAAGCCACCCCGGCCAACAGCGTGCCGGCGGCGATCGCTACCAGGTACAGCAGCACCGGCGAAATCGCGCCCGGGATCAGCAGCACGAACAGCCCGCCGTGCGGCGCCATCAGTTTGGCGCCGAACGCCATCGACAGCGCGCCGGTCAGCGCCCCGCCGGCGATGCAGCACGGCAGCACGCGCATCGGATCGCGGGCGGCGAACGGAATCGCCCCTTCGGTGATGAAGCACAGCCCCAGCACCAACGCCGCCTTGCCGCCTTCCTGTTCGGATTTCGGGAACTTGCGGCGCGCCAGCAGCGTCGCCAGACCCATCGCCAGCGGTGGTACCATGCCCGCCGCCATGATTGCCGCCATCGGCGCATACACCGAGGAACTGAGCAGCGCCACGCCGAATGCATAGGCCGCTTTGTTCACCGGGCCGCCCATGTCGGTGCACATCATGCCGCCGAGGATTGCCCCCAGCAGTACGGCGTTGGCGGTGCCCAGCGATTGCAGCCAATGGGTCAGGCCTTCCATGATTTTCGCCACCGGCGTGCCGACCACGTAAATCATGATGAGACCGGTGATCAGGCTGGCCACCAGCGGAATGATCAAGATAGGTTTCAGCGCTTCCATACTCTGCGGCAGACGCAGCTTGCTGCTGATCGCCTTGGCGACGTAACCCGCCAGGAAACCGGCGATGATGCCACCGAGGAACCCGGCGCCGGTGCTCACCGCCAGCATGCCGCCGATCAGGCCCGGCGTCAGGCCCGGACGATCCGCGATGGAAAAGGCGATGAAACCGGC
Source organism: Serratia sp. BNK-33-b (assembly GCF_048684565.1). Classification (NCBI taxonomy): domain Bacteria; kingdom Pseudomonadati; phylum Pseudomonadota; class Gammaproteobacteria; order Enterobacterales; family Yersiniaceae; genus Serratia; species Serratia sp. BNK-33-b. Next base: position 1,505,172 of record NZ_JBLQTZ010000001.1, on the reverse strand, counting down.
CAATACCGGCACCATCAGCGCGAAGGCGGAGCCGCCGCCGATCTGCATCAGCGCCGCCGCCAACGTGCCTTTGACTTCAAACGCCTTGATGCCGAACACGAAAGACAGCGCGATACACAGGCCGCCGGCCACCACCATCGGCAGCATGTAGGACACGCCGGTCAGCAGGTGACGATACGGGCCGTTGCCCTCTTTCTTCTTCGCCGCCAGCGCCGCGCCGCCGCGCTGCTGCGGCTGGAACACTTCAGCTTCGGCCAGCGCCTTGTCCAGTTCCTGCGCGGTTTTCTTCAGCGCCAGACCGGTGGAAGTACGATACATCGGTTTACCGGCAAACTTGTCCAGATCCACCTCGATGTCCGCCGCGACGATCACCAGATCCGCCGCCGCCACTTCTTCCGGGGTGATGGCGTTACCGGCGCCCACGGAGCCGCGCGTTTCCACTTTCACCCACCAGCCGCGTTTCTTCGCTTCACTTTCAATGGCTTCGGCCGCCATAAAGGTGTGCGCCACGCCGGTTGGGCAAGCGGTGATCGCCACGATGCGTTTTTGCCCATCGGCTTTCACCGGCGGCGCCGCCTGCCGTGCCTGATAGGTTTCAGCTTCGGCCCTGGCGCGCGCCAGAAAAGCGTCCGGTTCACGCACCGCCTGTTCTACATCGCCCACATACACCAATTTGCCGTTCAGCCCGGCGTCAGCAGGGGCAGCCTGCCCCGCCACCGCCACCAGTTCGGCGTCCTGCAGCGACTCGACCAGCGTCAGGCCGGTTTTGGCCGCGGCGGCCTCCAGCATGCGTTTCGCCAGGTGGCCACGGGCCTGCCCCAGCGAACTGTCTACCATCAGCAGCGTTTTCATTCTGCCTCCTGCTATTGATTGAAAGGTTTCAGATCGACGCGCGCCATCATCGCGGCCAACTGGGGACGATCGGTCACGCCGACGTTGCTCTGGCTGACCGCCAGCGCCGCTACCGCCGTGGCCAGACGCAGAGTGTGTTCGCTGGATTCGCGCATCAGCAGGCCGTAAATCAGACCGCCTACCATCGAATCGCCGGCGCCCACGGTGCTGACCACCTCACAGGACGGCGGTTTGGCGATCCAGGCGCCGGATGCGTTAACCCACAGCGCGCCTTCCGCGCCAAGGGAGATAACCACGTGGGCGATGCCCTGCTCGCGCAGCGCATGCGCGGCCTCGACCACGTCCGCCAGCGTCGGCAGCGGGCGACCGGCCCAGATTTCCAGCTCGCGGCGGTTCGGTTTGACCAGCCACGGCGAGGCCTTCAGCCCGGCGACCAGCGCTTCGCGGCTGCTGTCGAAAATGATGCACGGGCACTTGGCGCGCAGCTGGGTCATCCAGTCGGTAAAGGCGTCGGGATCGACGCCGGCCGGCAGGCTGCCGCTCACCGCCACCATGTCAAATTGGCCCAGCCAGCTCAGCGAGTCGCTGACGAAGCGATCCCAGTCCTGCGGCGTCACTTCGAAGCCGGAGAAGTTGAAATCGGTCACTTCGCCGTCTTTTTCCGTCAGCTTGACGTTGATGCGGGTGCGCCCCGGCACCACCTGAAAGCGGTTGGCGATCCCCAGATCGCTGAACAGCAGCTGGAAACCGTCCTGATTGTCTTTGCCCAGGAAGCCGCCGACGGTGACGTCGATGCCCAAATCCTTCAACACCTTGGCGACGTTGATGCCCTTACCGGCGGCGTGCAGGCCGGCGGTTTTTACCCGGTTGACTTCCCCGCGCTCGATCTGCGGGCAGAAACCCACCAGATCGTACGCCGGGTTCAGGGTGATCGTTGCTACTCTTCTGCTCATGCTGCGCCCTCGCCCAGTCCTTCATTAATCGCTTCGCCTATCGCCTTCAGCGCGGCTTCAGCATCTTCTCCATTGGCGGTAAAGCGCAGGTGATGCCCTTTCTTCACGCCCAGCGCCACCACCTTCATCAGACTGCGTCCGTTGGCCGGCTTGCCGCTGCCGTCCAGGTTGGTGACGGTGATGTCACTGTTGAAACTTTTGATCACGTTGACCAGCGCCGTGCCCGGCCGCGCGTGCAGACCATGCTCGTTGCGGATCACGAATTCGGCGCTCAGCACGCTGCTTTCCTCAGCCACTTCACTGGTCAGCAGCGCCAGCACCCCGGCGGCATCCGCCTTCAGCAAACGTTCAGCTTTACTGGCCAGCAGCAGATCGCTGAGGTAGTTGAGCACCGCCAGCGGCTGCGCGTCGGCGACCGACACCGTCAGCAGCAGCGCCACCGGCTCGCCGTCTTCCACGAAAGCCTGCGCCGGGCGGCTGACGGTGGCCGCGCTGGCCAGGTTGCCTTCGACGCTGTCGCTCAGCCAGATGCCCTGCCCCAGGTTCAGCGGCTTGCGGGTGATGACATCACTGACGAACTGCGCGTTGACCGCGCCGGCCTTTTGCAGCCGGCCGGCGTTCAGCGCCTGCAGCGTCATCAGGCTGTCGGCGGCGACGTCGAGCGCAATCAGCGAGACGTCGAACTGGAATTCGGCGCTCTGCTGTTCGCCCATCAGCAGGCTGCGCAGTTCCTCCGCAGAGGTGGTTTGCGCCAGCCGCTCCGCCACGCTGTCATCGCTCAGGACGTGAGTGAGCTGGCGCAGCAGCGCCAAATGCTCGTCGGAGCGGGCGGCGATGCCGATCGCCACATAGGCGGTCTGGCCTTCGCCCCACGCAATGCCCTGCGGGAACTGGAACACCTGCACGCCGGTTTTCAACACCAGATCGCGAGTATCGGTGGTGCCGTGCGGAATGGCGATGCCGTTACCCAGATAGGTGGACGTCTGCAGTTCGCGCTGCAGCATGCCGTCCACGTAACCGGCGCTGACGCAGCCGGCGTCGGTCAGGGCGGCGGCCACCAGGCGGATGGCCTCTTGCTTACCGTCGGCAACGGCGCCCAGATGAATGTCTTGCGGTGACAACTGGAACATGATTCTCCTCTCCTGCTGAATTGAATCGTTTCAGCTTTATTGAGAAAAAGGAGCGTTACCCGTTCGCCACAAGCGGCCGGACAACGCTGAAACGTTTCAAGGAGTGTGTGAGCTGCACAAGACGAAAGCAAGCTTTCTCCCTTTCGCCATTGCAGATTTTTGAGCTTACGCACACTTTCATCGGCTCATTGGTCAGCGCCGGAGCAAAATGACATACTGTGCTGAAACTTTGCTGACGGAGAAAAGCATGAACGTAGTGACGGGCGTCGGGGTGATCATCGTCAACCCTCAAGGCGAGATTTTGTTGGGTAAACGCTGCGGCTCCCACGCGCCCTTTTGGTCGATCCCCGGCGGGCATCTGGATGCCGGTGAAACCTTCGAGCAGTGCGCCCAGCGCGAAATCGCCGAAGAAACCGGGTTGCTTATCGATCCGCCGCGCTTCGTTGGCGTCAGCAACAATCTGCAAACCTGGCGCGCCGAAGGCAAACACACCGTGTCTATCTGCCTGCAGGTGGATCACCCCGGCGGCAACGCCGAGCTGAAAGAGCCCGAGAAATGCGCCGAATGGCGCTGGTGCGCGCCGGACGCCCTGCCGGAACCCCATTTCGAAGCCAGCCGCACGGCGATCCGCCTGTGGCTGAGCGGCCAGGCCTATCTGCCCACGGCCTGACCCATCGCGAGCGCGCGCTGCGCCGCCCACCGCTATACAAAATAGAATATAACGCTATTTTTTGCGATATATGCCATTTTTTTGACTACGGATAACCCTATAGGGTTAACCCTCTTCTATCATTACCCCTGCAATCGACGTGGCATTCTGACCTCCGGTCGGTGGCCTTTTGGCAAGATTTTATTTTAAATTCATAATTATAAGCGGGTTTACCATGAGCAAAAAACTGACTGGCTTTGAAAAAAAGCGCCGGTGGGGATGGCTATGGCTTTTGCTGCTGGGGATTATCCTCGGCGCGGCGCTGTTGGCCGGGACCGCCACCGTCTTCCATAAAACCAGCGATACCACCTTCTGCGTTTCCTGCCACACCATGCAACAGCCGCTGGCCGAATATCAGGGCAGCGTCCACTTCCAAAACACCAAGGGCATCCGCGCCGAGTGCGCCGACTGCCACGTGCCGCACCAGCCGATCGACTACCTGTGGACCAAGATCCGCGCGGTGAAAGACATTTACGGCGAGATGGTCGGCACCATCGATACGCCGGAAAAATACGAAGCGCACAAGCTGGCGATGGCGCAGTCGGTCTGGAAAACGCTGAAAGAGAACGACTCGGCCACCTGCCGTTCCTGCCACAGCTACGACGCCATGGACATCACCGCCCAGCGCCCTGAGGCGCGCCTGCAACACCCGGTGGCGATCAAACAGGGCGAAACCTGCATCGACTGCCACAAGGGCGTGGCCCACATCCTGCCGGACATGAGCGGCGAAACCCAGGCCGGCGCCGCCGAGCTGGCGAAGGCCGCGGCGTTGACCGCCCCGGGCGCCACCACCCTCTACACCATCGCCACCGAACCGTTCTTCCTCGGCGCGGACGACAGCCATAACGCCGGCAACCTGATGCCGTCCACCGAAGTGCAGGTGGTGAAACAGGAGGGCGACAAGGTGCTGGCCACCGTGAGCGGCTGGCAGCAAGACGGCGTCAGCGAAGTGTTTTACGCCGCGCAGGGCAAGCGCATCCTCAGCGTGCTGCTGGGTGAGGACGCGCGCCAACAGCTGAAGACCGCGTCGACTCAGACCGATGCGGAAACCGGCCTGGTCTGGCATCAGGTTTCTTTGCAGGTGTGGCTGCCGCGCAAGCAGCTGATCGACGATCAGCAAAAAATCTGGCGTTACGCCGCGGACATGATGTCGGCCAACTGCACCGGCTGCCACGGGCTGACCGCGCTCGATCGCTTCAACGCCAACCAATGGATCGGCGTCATCAAAGGCATGGCGCCGCGCACCTCGCTGACGCAGGAACAGCTGCGCGTGCTGACGCAATACGTACAAAAACACGCCAGCGACATGCCACCTGCCGCACCGGCCAAGCTTTAAGGGAGAAGCGCAATGAGCAACCAACAACCGTTAAAAATGAGCCGCCGCCGCTTCCTGACCGGCGCCGCCGCGCTGACCGCCGCCCCGCTGCTGGCGGGCTTATGGCCCAAAGCGGCACTGGCGCAGGCCATCAGCGAAGCGCTGCCGCAGTTCATCGTCTTGCGTCAGGCGCAAAAAGGCATCCTGACCGGCGCCCACTGGGGCGCGTTTGAGGCCATCGTGCAGGACGGCAAGATGGTCGGCGTGCAGCCGGTGCAGGACGATCCGTATCCCAATGAGCTGATCACCATGGCGCCTTATCAGGTGCACGCCGAGAACCGCATCAAATATCCGATGGTGCGCAAAAGCTGGCTGGAAGGCGGCCCCGGCAGCCGCACCGAGCTGCGCGGCCGCGATGAGTGGGTGCGCGTCAGCTGGGACAAAGCGACCGAGCTGGTGTGCAATGAGATCGTTCGCCTGCAGAAAGATCACGGCCCGCAGTCGATCTACGCCGGTTCCTACGGCTGGAAAAGCGTCGGCATGCTGCACAACAGCCGCACGCTGCTGCAGCGCCTGATGAACCTGACCGGTGGTTTCCTCGGCTACGCCGGCGACTACTCCACCGGCGCGGCGCAGGTGATCATGTCGCACGTGGTCGGTTCGATGGAGGTCTACGAACAGCAGACCGCCTGGCCGAACGTGATCGAGAACAGCGAGTTGGTGATCCTGTGGGGCTGCAACCCGATGGTCACGCTGAAGAACAGTTGGAACGTGCCGGATCACGTCGGCCAGACCGGCTTCGAAGCGCTGAAGAAGAAAGGCACCCGGGTGATCAGCATCGATCCAGTGCACAATGACAGCGCCAAGTTCGTCAATGCGCAGTGGATCGCCCCGCGCCCTTACACCGACGGCGCCATGCTGATCGGCATCGCCCACACGCTGCTGACCGAGAAGCTGCATAACCCGGACTTCCTGAAAACCTATACCGTCGGCTTCGACAAGTTCCAGGCCTACCTGCTGGGCGAGAACGACGGCGTGGCGAAAACCGCCGAATGGGCGGCCGACATCAGCGGCGTCGATGCCGACACGCTGCGCGCGTTGGCGCGCGAGATGGCGAAGAGCCGCACCATGATCATGGGCGGCTGGGGCATTCAGCGTCAGCACCACGGCGAACAGCAGCACTGGCTGTTGGTGACGGTGGCGGCGATGCTCGGCCAAATCGGCCTGCCGGGCGGCGGCTTCGGCTTCAGCTACCACTATTCGTCCGGCGGCAGCCCGACCGCCAAGGGCGGCATCATCGCCGGCATCTCCGCCGGCAATGCGCCGAAGAACTCGCCGGCGCCGATCCCGGTGGCGCGCATCGCCGAATGCCTGAGCAATCCGGGCAAAACCATCGACTTCAACGGCGCCAAGGTCACCTACCCCGAGGTGAAAATGGTGTATGTGGCGGGCGGCAACACCTTCCACCAGCATCAGGACACCAATAACCTGGTCAAAGCCTGGCAGCGGCCGGACACCATCGTGGTCAACGAGCCTTACTGGACCGCCACCGCCAAGCATGCCGATATCGTGCTGCCGGCCACCACCAGCTACGAGCGCAACGATCTGGAAATGGGCGGCGACTATTCGCAGCTCTACGTGTTCCCGATGCATCAATGCGTGCCGCCGCAGCACGAATCGCGCAGCGACTTCGACATCTTCTCGGCGATGGCGGCCAGGCTGGGCGTGCAGGAAGCCTTTACCGAAGGCAAGGACGAAACCCAGTGGCTGAAAGGCATGTACGACGACATGAAAAACCAGGCGCGCGCCGCGCGGGTGGCGCTGCCGCCGTTCGACATGTTCTGGCAATCCAACAACTACGTGCGTTTCCCGGTGCCGGAGGCCAATAAGCAGTGGGTGCGCTTTGCCGACTATCGCGACAACCCGCTGCTTAACCCGCTGGGCACGCCGTCGGGCAAGATCGAAATCTACTCCGACGCCATCGCCAAAATGCATTATGCGGATTGCCCCGGCATCCCGACCTGGATGCCGCCGCACGAGTGGTATCGCGGGCCGGAAGCGGCCAAGTATCCGCTGTCGCTCAATACCGCGCACCCGACCAATCGGCTGCATTCCCAGCTCGACAATACGCCGCTGCGCAAGAAATACGCGGTGGCGGATCGTGAGGCGATCCTGATCCACCCGCAGGACGCGCAGCCGCGCGGCATCACCGGCGGCGATCTGGTGCGGGCGTTTAACGATCGCGGCCAGATCCTGGTGGGGGCGGTGGTCAGCGAAGACGTGCGGCCCGGCGTGGTGCGCATCAGCGAAGGCGCCTGGTTCGATCCGGCCGATCCGGCGCAGCCCGGCTCGCTGTGCAAGAACGGCAACGTCAACTGCCTGACCTTCGACATCGGCTCTTCCAGCCTGGCGCAGGGCAACTGCGGGCAGATGGCGCAGCTGCAGATCGAGAAATATCAGGGGCCGGCGCTGAAAAATACCGCACACGCGGTGCCGCAAGGCGCCTGATTTACCGGCAAGCAAGGGGGCGCGGCGCGCCCCTGTTTTCCTCGTCGCCGCGCGACAGAGTCGCTGACTCTGCGCCGAGGGATAGCGGTTTGCGTTTCTTTTCAACGGGCGTATGATGCGCGCGACCTCCCTTTTTCGACGAATTATCAACCGCCATGCCGACTTCATCCGCAGTAACGCGACGCACGCCCGATCTCACTTCACTGGCCTTTTTGGCGGTGGCCTTCCTGACCGGTATCGCCGGCGCGTTGCAAACCCCGACGCTGAGCCTGTTTCTGGAAACCGAAGTCAAGGTGCGGCCGGCGCTGGTTGGGTTGTTCTTTACCGGCAGCGCGGTGATCGGCATTCTGGTCAGCCAGTTTCTCGCCGGCCGTTCGGATAAAAAAGGCGACCGCAAATCACTGATCTTCCTCTGCTGCATGCTGGGCGCGTTGGGGTTCACCCTGTTCGCCTGGAGCCGCAACTATTACCTGCTGCTGCTCGTCGGCGTGCTGCTCACCAGCTTCGGCTCCACCGCTAACCCGCAAATGTTCGCGCTGGCGCGCGAACACGCCGATCGCACCGGGCGCGAGGCGGTGATGTTCACCTCTATCATGCGCGCCCAGGTCTCGCTCGCCTGGGTAATCGGCCCGCCGATCGCCTTCGCGCTGGCGCTGGGATTCGGCTTCAAGACCCTGTATCTGGCGGGCGCGGCGGCCTTTGTGTTGTGCGGCCTGCTGGTGTGGCAGCGGTTGCCTTCGATGCCGAAAGCCGTGGCGACGGGCGCCCCGCTGGCCGCGCCGCGGCAGCATCGCCGCGATGCGCTGCTGCTGTTCGCCGCCTGCACCCTGATGTGGACCGCCAACAGCATGTACCTGATCACTATGCCGCTGTATGTAGTGCACGAACTGCGGCTGCCGGAGCGGCTGGCCGGGATATTGATGGGCGCCGCCGCCGGGCTGGAGATCCCCATCATGCTGCTCGCCGGGCTGGCGGCGAAACGCTGCGGCAAGCGTTTCCTGATGCGCGTGGCGGCGGCCGCCGGCGTGCTGTTCTACGCTGGTCTGCTGCTTATCACCGGCAGTGGGCAACTCATCGCTCTGCAGCTGCTGAATGCGGCGTTTATCGGCGTGCTGGCGGGGATAGGCATGCTCTATTTCCAGGATTTGATGCCCGGTCAGGCCGGCACGGCCACCACGCTGTTCACCAATACCATTCGGGTGGGTTGGATCATCGCCGGCGCCCTCGCCGGCGCGGTGGCGGAAATCTGGAGCTACCATGCGGTGTTTTACGCCGCGCTGGCGATGGCGGCAGGCGCGACGCTGTGTCTGTGGCGGTTGAAAGACGCTTAAGGCGCGGTGTCCGCTTCCAGCCTGGCGAGATAAATCAGCGCCTGATCGCGGTGATCGTGGCACATGTCGCGGCTCGGCTGCAGGCTGCCGCACACCTTCGGCCGCAACGGCGAATGAAACAGGCCGCAGCGCAGCCGTTCATCCAGATGAATGCAGCGGGTATTGGCGGGCTTGCCGTTCGGCATGCCGGGGATCGGGCTGGATATTGACGGCGCGATACAGCAGGCGCCGCAGTCGCTGCGACAGTCCATCAGCGCTACTCCTGGCGGGCTGGGGAAAAGAAGCGCGACAATAGCAGCCGCGCGCGGTGGCCGCCAGCAGAATCCCTGCGCCTTGGCGATCTTTACACTCGTCCCGCAACCCTCTTACCCCGGCCGATTCACCGCATGGCGAATAAACGCCCAAAAAGCCGCAATTTAAAGACAAAAACGCGTGAAGCGTGCAATTCCCACGCTTTACATGCGCCATACACACACGTACCATTGAGCTAGTACAAAAGAACCTCTTCCCTCAGGAGCACGCATGTCTACGGACACCATCCAGAAGCTGGCCCGCCCTTCCGTCCTCGGCGGCGCGATGATCATTGCCGGAACCGCCGTTGGCGCCGGCATGTTTTCCATTCCGATCGTCACTTCCGGTGTCTGGTTCAGCGGCTCCGTCGCGCTGCTGGTGTATACCTGGGCCTGCATGCTGCTTTCCGGCCTGATGATCCTCGAAGCCACGCTGCACTACCCGAGCGGCGCCAGCTTCAACACCATGGTCAAGGATCTGCTGGGCAAAGGCTGGAACGCCGTGAACGGCCTGTCGGTGGCGTTCGTGCTGTACATCCTGACCTACGCCTATATCTCCGCCGGCGGCTCGATCATCGCGCACACGCTGGAGGGCATCGTCGGCGTCGGCCAGACCACCGCCGGCCTGGTGTTCGCGCTGGTCGTGGCGTTTATCGTCTGGCTCTCCACCCGCGCGGTCGACCGCCTGAGCACCATTCTGATCGGCGGTATGGTGATCACCTTCGTGATGTCGGTGGGCGACATGTTTACCCACGTGCAGCCCGCGGTGCTGTTCAACACCGGCGATAGCCAGGCCAGCTATCTGCCTTACGCCCTGGCGGCGTTGCCTTACCTGCTGACCTCGTTCGGCTACCACGGCAACATTCCCGGGCTGGTGAAGTACTACCACAAGGACAGCGGCTCCGTGGTGCGCAGCCTGGTGTACGGCACCCTGCTGGCATTGGCTATCTACATCCTGTGGCAGTATGTGATTCAGGGCAATATCGCGCGCGACGCCTTTAAGCAGGTGATCGCCGAGGGCGGCAATATCGGCAGCCTGCTCAAGCAAATGGGCAACGTCTCCAGCAGCCAAACCGTCAGCCAACTGCTGAACGCCTTCTCCTATATGGCGCTGGCCAGCTCGTTCCTCGGCGTGTCGCTGGGCCTGTTCGACTACCTGGCGGACTTCTGCAAGTTCAAGGACGACGCCGTCGGGCGCAGCAAGACCGCGCTGGTGACCTTTGTGCCGCCGACCCTGGCCGCGCTGCTGTTCCCGAACGGTTTCCTGTACGCCATCGGCTTCGCCGGGCTGGCGGCCACCGTCTGGGCGGTGATCGTGCCGGCGCTGATGGCGCGCGCCAGCCGCCGCCGCTATCCGCAGGCCGGTTACCGCGCGCCGGGCGGCAACGGCGTGATCCTGTTCGTCATCCTGTTCGGGTTGATCAACGCCGCCGCGCATATTCTGTCGCTGTTCGGCCTGCTGCCGGTCTTCCACTAATCCCCGACGGGAGGGCGGCCGCCCTCCCTTTCCCGCACTGTTTTTACGCCGGGCTATTGCCTGAAATCGGCGGCGCGAGTACCTTGTCGCAACTTCTCTAATACTCTTCATTGCGGATGAATTGAAATGGCAAGAGCTAACGAAATTAAGCGCGGCATGGCGATCAGCTACAACGGCAAGCTGCTGCTGGTAAAAGATATCGACGTGCAGAGCCCGAGCGCCCGCGGCGCCAGCACCCTGTACAAAATGCGCTTCTCCGACGTGCGCACCGGCCTGAAAGTGGAAGAACGCTTCAAGGGCGACGATATCCTGGACACCATTTCCCTGTCGCGCCGCAAGGTGAACTTCTCCTATATCGACGGCGAAGAATACGTGTTCATGGATGACGAAGATTACACGCCGTACATCTTCAAGAAAGACCAGATCGAAGACGAGCTGCTGTTCATTCCGGAAGGCGGCCTGCCGGGCATGCAGGTGCTGACGCTGGATGGCCAGGTGCTGGCGCTGGAGCTGCCGCAGACCGTGGATATGGAAATCGTCGAGACCGCGCCGGGCATCAAAGGCGCTTCCGCCAGCGCCCGCAACAAACCGGCCACCATGGCGACCGGTCTGGTGATCCATGTGCCGGAATACCTCAGCGCCGGCGACAAGATCCGCATTCATATCGCCGAACGCCGCTACATGAGCCGCGCCGACTAGTCGCGCCAGCGGGGCCGATGCTCGGCCCCGTTTCATTTTCCGCTACGGCAATTCCGGGAAAAAGCGCCGCTTGAGCGCCAGCTCGACGCCGCGCAGCTCCGCCAGCCCTTTCAACCGCCCGATGGCCGAATAGCCCGGATTGGTTTTCTTTTTCAAATCGTCCAGCATCTGATGCCCATGATCGGGGCGCATCGGGATCGGCCGCCGATCGCCCGCCCGCTGCCGACGCAGTTCTTCGGTCAGGATCGCTTCGATCACCGCCACCATGTCCACATCGCCCTGCAGATGCGCCCCCTCGTGGAAGCTTTTCGGGTTCTCCTCGCGGCAGGTGGCGCGCAGGTGGGTAAAGTGAATGCGATCGCCGAAGGTTTCAATCATCCGCACCAGATCGTTGTCGGCGCGCACGCCGTAGGAACCGGTGCACAGGGTGAAGCCGTTATGAATGCTGTCGACGGTCTGCTTCAGCCACTGCATGTCTTCAATCGTGGAGACGATGCGCGGCAGGCCGAGGATCGGCCGCGGCGGATCGTCGGGATGCACCGCCAGCCGGATGCCGGCCTCTTCCGCCACCGGCACGATGGCGCGCAGAAAGGCCGCCATGTTTTCGCGCAGCTGCGCCTTGTCGATGCCGTCGTATTCCGCCAGGCGGCGGCGGAACTGCTCCAGCGTATAACCTTCTTCCGCCCCAGGCAGCCCGGCGATGATATTGCCCGTCAGCGTGGCTTTCTCCTCCTCGCTCATGGCGGCGAAATAGGCTGCCGCCTGACTGCGCTCTTGCGGCGTATAGTCGGCCTCGGCGCCGGCGCGCTGCAGGATATGCAGCTCGAACGCGGCGAAGGCGATCTGATCGAAACGCAGCGCTTTGGCGCCGTCCGGCAGCGAATAGGCCAGATCGGTGCGCGTCCAGTCGAGGATCGGCATGAAGTTGTAGCAGACGGTATCGATGCCGCAGGCCGCCAGGTTGCGCAGCGTCTGCTGGTAATGGGCGATATGCCGCTGCCAGTCACCGCTGTGAGTTTTGATTTCCTCATGCACCGGCACGCTCTCGACCACCGACCACACCAGTCCTTTTTCCGCCAGTAACGTCTGGCGCGCGCGGATCTCATCGATCGGCCAGACTTCGCCGTTCGCGATATGATGCAGCGCCGTCACCACCCCGGTCGCCCCGGCCTGACGCACGTCGTCCAAAGAAACCGGATCGTTCGGGCCATACCAACGCCATGTTTGTTCCATGTATTGTCCTTATGCCTGTCTCGCACCGCAATGCTGTTATACCAGTTTAATTTAGATGTCAGTTATCTTTAACTTACTCTTTCGCCACGCGCTGTCAAAACCGAACCCCTCATTGGTTGATCCACTTCACGCTTCTGGCTTATTTTGGGCTGACCAATTCCTTTAACCGGCCGACATCCTTACACTGGTCGCAGTTTTTTATCGCCGGCGCCACCCTGTCTATGTGGCAGAAAACTGGTCTGCTAACTTGGCGCAAGTGGCCCGCCAGCTGTCTTACACGCTTTGGAGATGAGATGAAAACGATCGCCAACACCCCGCTGCCCGGCGCCGTCCGGCAGCCGGGCTATGACCGCCGGGCCCTGCGCAGCCGCATCGTGCACCTTGGCTTCGGCGCGTTCCACCGCGCGCATCAGGCGCTGCTGACCGATCGGGTGCTGAACGCCCACGGCGGCGACTGGGGCATTTGCGAGATCAGTCTTTCCGGCGGCGTGCCGCTGTTTGAGGCGCTGCGGCAACAGGATCATCTGTACAGCGTGCTGGAGAAAGGCGCGGACGGCCATCAGGCCATCGTGGTCGGCGCGGTGCATGAGAGCCTGCACCGCAAGCTGGAGGGCATCGCCGCGGTGCTGGAGAAGCTGGCCGAACCGCAGGTGGCGATCGTCTCGATGACCATCACCGAAAAAGGCTACTGCATCGAACCCGGCAGCGGACGGTTGGATCGACAGCATTCGGGGATCGTCGCCGATCTGGCGTGGCCGCATCAGCCGCAGACCGCGCCCGGCATTTTGGTGGAAGCGCTGCGGTTGCGGCGCGAACGCGGCCTGCCCGCCTTCTCCCTGCTTTCCTGCGACAATATTCCGGAGAACGGCCACGTGTTGCGCCGGGCGGTGCTCGATCTGGCGCAGGCGCGGGATCCGTCGCTCGCCGACTGGATCGCCACCGCCGCCACCTTCCCCTGCACCATGGTGGATCGCATCGTGCCGGCCGCCACGCCGGCCACGCTGGATGAGATCGCCGCCGCGCTGGGCGGCGTGCGCGACGAATGCGCCATCGCCTGTGAGCCCTTCATTCAATGGGTAGTGGAAGACAACTTCACCGCCGGACGCCCGGCGTGGGAGCTGGCCGGCGCCCAGTTGGTCAGCGATGTGCTGCCGTTTGAACACATGAAACTGCGCATGCTGAACGGCAGCCACTCGTTCCTGGCTTACTTAGGCTACCTGGGCGGCTACCGCTATATCAACGAGTGCATGGCGGATGAGCACTACCGCCGCGCCGCCCTGCGGTTGATGCTGGACGAACAGGCGCCGACGCTGAGCGTCACCGGCATCAGCCTGCCCGACTACGCCGCGCAGCTCATCGCGCGCTTCAGCAATCCGGCGCTGCAACACCTCACCTGGCAGATCGCCATGGACGGCACGCAAAAGCTGCCGCAGCGCCTGCTGGACGCCGTGCGCTGGCATCTGCGGCACGGTGGCGACTATAGCGGGCTGGCGCTGGGCGTGGCGGGCTGGATGCGTTACGTCGGCGGCGTCGATGACGCCGGTGAGCCGATCGACATTCGCGATCCGCTGGCAGACGTGCTGAAGCAGACGATCGCCGCAACGCCGGACGATCGGCGGCGCGTAGCGGCGCTGTTGGCGTTGAAATCGGTATTCGGCGAAGCGCTGGCGGCGCATGCGGCATTTACCGACGCGGTGACGCAAGCCTATTTATCGCTGCGCGATCGCGGCGCGCGTGAAACGGTGAAGGAGTGGGTGATGCGGTGAGGAGCCTGCAGGGCCGAGAATAACCATGCCGGCGTAACGTTACGCCGGCATGGCGGAACGACTTAACGATAAACGACCGTCATAACAGCGAGTTTCTTCTGTTGGTCCACCCACTTCATTTCGGTTGTGCCTAGATTTAGCGGAAGTTCTTTGCGTGTAGCATCAAAACCTGACAACGCTTGCTGGGCCTGATAACGCTGGCCGTTGCGGTAACATTGCGTATTCGCCTTAGAATCTGCAATCTTGACCGTGCAAGGACTTTCAACGATAGAACCGACGAAGCGAATTACCCCACCGGCCACGCCTGCATGACTCACTGCCGTCCATGAAAACAACATTCCTACGATCAAAAATAACCGAAAGGCATTCATGGCAACCTCATTTTTAGTTAAGCCAATTTAACCATAGAGGATCTTGTTAGGAATAATCGCAAGGAAAGGGACAGGATTTGATCGTTAATCGCGTCATTAACAATGTAAAAACAAGCTACTAACAAAAGTTAACCGTATCTAATACAGGGTTTTATCTAAGAATTTTCTTGCAAAGAAAGGTGGATTTTATCGGTTGAAAAGCGCAGGGTGACGTGCAAAATTTGCGAGATAGAGCACAAATTAAATCGCGGTCGTTTCACCGATACGGCTGCGTAACTCATTTATTAAGCAGGTTAATTTTTGCGCCAGGAATGATTAATGACCAAAACCAATTTGATTACCGGTTTCCTCGGCAGCGGTAAAACCACCACTATCCGCCATTTGCTGGCTCATAAACCCGAACATGAACGCTGGGCGGTATTGGTCAATGAATTCGGCGAGATTGGCATCGACGGCGCGCTGCTGGCGGACAGCGGCGCGGTGCTCAAAGAGATCCCCGGTGGCTGCATGTGCTGCGTCAACGGCCTGCCGATGCAGGTGGGCTTGAATATGCTGTTGCAGCAGGCCAAACCGGACCGGCTGCTGATCGAGCCGACCGGGCTCGGGCATCCGAAACAAATCCTGTCGCTGCTGACCCAGGAGAGTTATGCCGGCTGGATCGATCTGCAGGCCACCCTGTGCCTGCTGGATGCCCGCCAGCTCAGCCAGCCCCGCTACCGCGACAACGAAAACTTCCGCGATCAGCTGGCCGCGGCCGACGTTATTTTGGCCAGCAAAAGCGACACCTATCAGCCGGAAGACAGGCGGGCGCTGGAGGCCTGGAGGGCGCAAGACCCGCTGCAGCGGCCCTGCTACGCCATCGCGCAAGGCGAAACGGATGTCGCGCTGTTGTCACTTCCGCGCACGAATCGTACAGAATTGCCGGACGCACAGCATCATCATGGTCAGGCGAAAAAGCAGGGGCTGGCGGCGCTGCGGCTGCCGGAGCACGCCCGCTGGCGGCGAGCGTTGAATGAAGGGCAAGGCTTCACCAGCTGCGGCTGGATTTTTGACGGCGATACCCGGTTCGACACCGTCGGTTTCATGGAATGGGTGCGACTCGCGCCGGTCGAACGCGCCAAAGGCGTGGTGCGCATCCCCGAAGGCACATTGCTGATCAATCGTCAGGGGCAGGATCTCAACATCGAAACCCGCCCGGTCGCGCCGCTCGACAGCCGAATTGAGCTTATCCACAGCGAAAATGCCGATTGGAATGCCCTGCAATCCGCCTTGTTTAAGATTCGTTTAAGTTAGACCCCGTACCGTTGCCCCCCGGTTGCCGCAGGGTAGCCGGGTTTTATTTCGTTTTCATTTTTCCAACAGGTTATGTCATGACACGCCGCAATTTACCCTTCATTCTCTTCTTCAATTTACTGGGCGTTGCGCTGTTTCTGTCCTGGTTCCTGCCGGCCAATCACGGCGGCTGGTTTACCCTGGATTCGGCGATCTTCTTCTTCTTTAACCGCCATCTGGCCACCGACCCGGCGTTTTTGCATCTGGTCGCCATCACCAACAACCGCGCGTTCGACGCGATCTCGCTGCTCGCCATGGGGCTGCTGTATCTGTACTTTTATCTGAAGCAGGACGCCGCCGGCCGCCGCCGCCTGGTGATCACCGGCGTGGTGATGCTGCTGACCGCCGTGGTGCTGAACCAGCTTGGCCACCTGCTGCCGGTGAAACATCCAAGCCCCACCCTGACCTTTGACAATATCCATCGCGTCAGCGAGCTGACCGGCATCCCCACCAAGGACGCTTCTGGCGACAGCTTCCCCGGCGACCACGGCATGATGCTGATTATTTTTTCCTGCTTTATGCTGCGCTATTTCGGCCGCGGCGCCTTCGCCGTCGCCCTGCTGATTACGGTGGTCTTCTCATTGCCGCGCGTGATGATTGGCGCCCACTGGTTTACCGATATCGCCGTCGGCTCATTGTCCGTAGTGCTGGTTGGCGCCAGCTGGGTGCTGATGACGCCTTGCAGCGACTGGATCGTCGATCGGTTGAATCGCCTGTTGCCCGGCAAGCACCGCCCCGGCCAACCATAATTTGTGTCTATGACTCATTCCGGGAGGCGCCCGCCTCCCGTCCTCTCCCCCTCGCCGCGCGCAAAAATTTCCCCGCCGTTCGTTAACGCTTTTGCAACCTGATTTCACGCCAGATTCATACATCGGACAATTGGCGTTTTTTATATGAAGATTTACATTATGTTACATCACAAATTCATATAAAAAAGACGGGAAAAAGGCTCGCAATCCCCTATTGGTTCCGGTAATCTCAGATGCGTTTGTGCCTGGTTTAAGTCGAATCAGTATGAAATCCGATAAAAATGTGCGTTCTCGCACGTTTTCAACGGTAACTGGTTGTCGATGCAACAGGTGCGGACTAGGCTCGTTTCGTTTGGCATTTTTCAGGTAGCGACTTTCGTCGTTAAGGACTTCAAGGGAAAACAACAACAATGGTCAAATCTCAACCGTTTCTGAGATATTTTTTGCGGGTAGTCCCTGCAATTGCCGCTGCGGTTATGCTGTCAGCGTGCAGCTCGACTCACACTTCGAACTTGAATAACGCACAAACTGAGATGCGTGCAGTTAATGACAAAGACGGTCTTTTACTGCAAGCCTCTCAGGATGAATTCGAAGCGATGGTCCGCAACGTTGACGTCAAGTCAAAGATTATGGATCAGTACGCGGACTGGAAAGGCGTTCGCTACCGCTTAGGCGGTGACACCAAGCGCGGCATCGATTGCTCGGCGTTTGTGCAGCGCACCTTCCGCGAACAGTTCGGCATGGATTTACCGCGTTCAACCTATGAACAGGAAGATCTCGGCAAGAAAATCCAGCGCACCAAGCTGCGCGCCGGCGATTTGGTGCTGTTCCGCGCCGGTTCTACCGGGCGCCATGTCGGCATCTATTTAGGCAACGATCAGTTCGTTCACGCCTCCACCAGCAGTGGGGTCATGATTTCCAAGCTGACCGATAACTATTGGAATAAACGTTATCGAGAAGCGCGCCGGGTGCTGACCAACGGCTGACGGCGCAACGCCCTGAAGATCCTGAATACCAAACGAGCGATAAGCGCCGCCCACGGGCGGCGTTTTTTTTGGGCTGTCGAACGGGTATCATCAAGATTGATCCCTGCCTTATCGTCACCGTTCCCCACTTAACACTGCCGCACGTCGTTATTTTGATAAACTGTTGGCAGGAAATCGCGCCGTCGAGGAAAAACTCGCCTATTATCGTCAGATGACGGCAACGGCGCCCCGGCGTTATTTAAAACGTTTCCGCTGATATTATGCGCATGATATTTCTGTCGGCGACGCCGCATATTTAAACGGCGCCGCCGGTTGGTACGGGATAAAAAGGCAAAAATGAAAAAAAAGCCGCTGGCACAATCCATTAACTGGCTGCGCGACACGCCTGACGCCCTGTTGCAGAGGGCTCGGTTATGGGCTTGAAAAGAGCTTTCGCCCGCAGCGTGTCTCACCGACAACGCAGCCTGGCCAAAAGCGGTGTCGCCGCCCTGGTATTTTTTACGCTATTCACCGCGGTCACGCTTTCTTTGATCAATCACCAGCGCACGCAATATCAACATAAGGTCGAAGCGCGCACGCAAAAGTTCACGCTGGGTTATATCTCGCATCTGACGGCGGTGATGCGGCAAATGATGCCGCTGCTGGACAAGCCTTGCCTCTCCAGCCAGTCGGACATTACCTACCAGGCGGCCTTTACCAGCGGCGTGCGCACCTTCCTGTTGGTGAAGGACGGTTACGCCTATTGCTCCTCCGCCACGGGCGACATGATGTTGCCGATGAAAAATATCTACCAGGATATCGACTGGGATCTGCCTCTGGATCTCAAGCTGCAGCAGGGTACGCCGATGGTGCCAAACAAACCGGCGGTTGCGGTTTGGCTGCGGCATCCCGGCGAAAAGGCCACCGGCATCCTCGCTACGCTGGACATCGATCTGATGCCCTACCTGCTGTTCACCTCGCACGACGAACAGGCGCCGGGCATCGCCATCGTGATGGGCAACCGCGCGCTGACCACTTTCAGCCCGAACCTGATGCCGGTCAATCAGCTGCCGAAGGGCAAGGCGGATAACCTGACGCTGCCCAATCTGCCGCTGACCATCCTGTTCTACAACGAGAAACTGACCCCCAACGACATTCGCCTGACGCTGCTGGGCAGCTTGGTGCTGTCATTGATGACCGGCGTACTCTGCTACTACATGCTGCTGCTGCGGCAAAGCCCGGAACGCGCGCTGCTGCGTGGCATCAAGCGCAACGAGTTCTTTATCGAATACCAGCCGGTGTTCCACACCGACAGCAACAGCATCGGCGGGCTGGAAGCGCTGATCCGCTGGCAGCATCCGATCGAGGGCCGTATTCCGCCCGATGTCTTTATCCCCTACGCCGAAAGCAACGGGCTGATCGTGCCGCTTACCCGCCACCTGTTCAGGCTGATCGCCGAAGATGTGCCACAGCTCGCCAAAGCGCTGCCACGGGGAGGTAAAGTTGGCCTCAACATTTCCCCCGCCCACCTCAGCGCGCCGTCGTTCCACCAGGACGTGTATGAACTGTTGACGCAGCTGCCGGGCGATTACTTTACGCTGGTGTTTGAAATCACCGAACGCGGCATGGTGGAAGAAGAGAGCGCGCTGGCGGAGTTTGACTGGCTGCACAAACAGGGCATCGAGATCGCAGTGGACGATTTTGGCACCGGGCACAGCGCGTTGATCTATCTTGAGCGCTTCACCATGGATTATCTGAAGATTGACCGTGGCTTCGTCAACACCATCGGCCAGGATACGGTCACCGCGCCGGTGCTGGATGCGGTGATCTCGCTGGCGAAAAAGCTGAAAATGCTGACAGTGGCCGAGGGCGTGGAAACCGCCGAGCAGATGCAGTTCCTGCAAGAGCACGGCGTCAACTTCATGCAGGGGTACTACTTCAGCAAGCCGCTGAGCATCGATGATTTCGTCGCTTACTGCAATGCTCGTCAGGTCTTTGATTATCAGGAAAAAAATAGTTAATCTTTAAGCATCTTTACCCTGCGCCCGCCCGAAGAATGTTATGCTGGGCGCAGGCTGTACTTTATTCCACAGCAGGAGCTTACCGTCTGATGTCCGTGCGCATTTTCGCTGCTCTGGTGCTCTCGGCACTGAGCTTCGGTCTGCGGGCCGAAGCCCTCAACGAAAGCTACGCTTTCGCCCTTCTCGGTGAACCGAAATACGCCACCGACTTCAGCCATTTCGACTACGTCAACCCGGCGGCGCCCAAGGGCGGCGACGTGCGGCTGGCGGCCATCGGCACCTACGACAACTTCAACCGCTTCGCTACCCGCGGCGTGCCCGGCGAGCGCACGATGGAGCTGTACGATACGCTGTTCACCAACTCCGACGACGAACCCGGCAGCTATTACCCGCTGATTGCCGAATCGGCCCGTTTCCCGGCCGACATGCGCTGGATGGAATTGGATATCAACGCCCGCGCCCGCTTCCAGGACGGCAGCCCGATCACCGCCGCCGACGTGGCCTTTACCTTCAATAAATTCATGGCCGAAGGCGTGCCGCAGTTTCGCTCCTATTACAAAGGCGTCACGGTCAAGGCCATTTCCCGGCTGACGGTGCGCATCGAGCTGCCTAAGGCGAACCGTGAGCAAATCCTCAGTCTGCTCAGCCTGCGCGTATTGCCGGAAAGCTTCTGGAAAAACCATAAGCTCAACGAACCGCTCAGCACCCCGCCGCTCGCCAGCGGCCCGTATAAAATCGGCGATTACCGCCTCGGCCAGTACATCATCTATCAGCGGGTGCGCGACTACTGGGCCGCCAATCTGCCGGTGAACCGCGGCCGCTACAACTTCGACAGCATTCGTTACGATTATTACCTGGACGATAAGGTATCGCTGGAAGCCTTCAAGGCCGGCGCTTACGATTTCCGCATCGAGCCGTCGCCCAAAAGCTGGGCCACCCAATATCAGGGCGGCAACTTCGCGCGCAACTACATCATCAAGCAAGACGAGACCAACCAGGCGGCGCAGAATACCCGCTGGCTGGCGTTCAATCTGCAAAAACCGCTGTTCGCCGATCGTCGGATACGGGAAGCGATCGGCCTGGCTTTCGATTTTAACTGGATGAACAAGGCGCTGTATTACAACGCCTATCAGCGCGCCGACAGCTATTTCCAAAACACCGCCTACGCCGCCCGCGGCTACCCGGACGCCGCTGAACTGGCCTTGCTGGCACCGCTCAAGGGCCAGATACCGCCGGAGGTATTTACCAGCATCTACCAACCGCCCTCCTCCGACGGTAGCGGCAACGATCGACAAAACCTGCTGAAGGCGACCCAACTGCTGAAAGAAGCCGGTTGGGTGGTCAAAAATCAAAAGCTGGTCAACGCCAAAACCGGCCAGCCGTTCACCTTTGAACTGATGTTGCTGAGCGGCAGCAACTTCCAGTACGTGCTGCCGTTCCGCCACAACCTGCAACGGTTGGGCATCGATATGCAAATCCGCGAGATTGACGCCTCTCAGTACACCCGCCGCATGCGCGAGCGCGATTTCGACATGATGTCGACGGTGTATATGGCGATGCCGTTCCCCAGCGCCGATCTGCAAATTCTGTGGGATTCGCAGTACATTGATTCCAGCTATAACACCCCCGGCGTCAAAGATCCGGCGGTCGACAGCCTGGTCAGGCAAATCGCCGCCCATCAGGGCGACGAAAAAGCCCTCTTGCCGCTCGGCCGCGCGCTGGACCGGGTGCTGACCTGGAACAACTACATGCTGCCGATGTGGTACTCCAACCACGACCGCTACGCCTATTGGGACAAATTCTCCACGCCGTCGATTCGCCCGGCCTATGCGATCGGCTTCGACAACTGGTGGTACGACGTCAACAAGGCGGCGCGCTTACCGGCTCAGCGGCAATAAGGAGTCGGAATGGCGGCCTATCTGATACGCAGACTGTTATTGGTGATCCCCACGCTGTGGGCGATCATCACCATCAACTTTTTTATCGTGCAAATCGCCCCCGGCGGTCCGGTCGATCAGGCCATCGCCGCCATCGAGCTCGGGCACGGCAGCGGGTTTGGCAGCGGCGGTGTCGGCGAAGGCCTGGGCCACGCCCGGACGGGCATCGCGGCTGGCGACGGCCAATATCGCGGTTCGCGCGGTCTGGATCCGGAGGTGATCGCCGAGATCACCCAACGTTACGGTTTCGACAAACCGCTGCACGAGCGCTACTTCACCATGCTGTGGAACTATATGCGCTTCGACTTCGGCGACAGCCTGTTTCGCGGCGCTTCGGTGATGCAGCTGATCGGCCAGAGCCTGCCGGTCTCCATCACGTTGGGCCTCTGGAGCACGCTGATCATCTATCTGGTGTCGATCCCGCTCGGCATCCGCAAGGCCGTCCACAACGGCAGCGCGTTCGATACCTGGAGCAGCACGCTGATTATCATCGGCTACGCCATTCCGGCTTTTCTGTTCGCCATTCTGATGATCGTGCTGTTCGCCGGCGGCAGCTACCTGGACTGGTTCCCGCTGCGCGGCCTGGTATCGAGCAACTTCGACACCCTCTCATGGCCGGCGAAGATCGCCGACTATCTGTGGCATATCACCCTGCCGGTGCTGGCGACGGTGATCGGCGGCTTCGCCACCCTGACCATGCTGACCAAAAACGCGTTCCTCGACGAGATCCGCAAACAGTACGTCATCACCGCCCGTGCCAAAGGGCTGGACGAGAAAAAAATCTTGTACCGCCACGTGTTCCGCAACGCCATGCTGCTGGTGATCGCCGGTTTTCCAGCCACCTTTATCAGCATGTTCTTCACCGGCTCACTGCTGATTGAGGTGATGTTCTCGCTCAACGGCCTGGGGCTGCTGGGTTACGACGCCACGCTGCAGCGCGACTACCCGGTGATGTTCGGCACGCTGTATATCTTCACCCTGATCGGCCTGCTGTTGAATATCCTCAGCGATATCACCTACACCCTGGTCGATCCGCGCATTGACTTCGAGGCCCGCCAATGAGCCGCCTTAGCCCGATCAACCAGGCGCGCTGGGCGCGTTTTCGCCGCAACCGCCGCGGCTACTGGTCGCTGTGGATCTTTTTGGTGCTATTCACCCTGAGCCTGGCCGCCGATCTGATCGCCAACGACAAACCGCTGTTGGTGCGTTATGAAGGCCGGTTGTACCTGCCGTTTATGATTAGCTACAGCGAAACCACCTTCGGCGGCGAACTGAATACCGAAGCCGACTATCAGGATCCGTTCGTGCAGCGGCAGATCGAACGGCACGGCTGGGCGGTCTGGGCACCGATCCGCTTCAGTTACGACACCATCAACTTCGCCACCGAGGTGCCCTTCCCTTCGCCGCCTTCGCGGCACAACCTGCTGGGCACCGACAGCAACGGCGGCGACGTGCTGGCCCGGGTGCTGTACGGTTTTCGCATTTCGATGCTTTTCGGCCTGGCGCTGACGCTGTTTTCCAGCCTGATCGGCGTGTGCGTCGGCGCGACGCAGGGGTATTACGGCGGGCGTTTCGATCTGTGGGGGCAGCGCTTTATCGAAGTGTGGTCGGGCATGCCGACGCTGTTTCTGATCATTCTGCTGTCGAGCATCGTCCAGCCCAATTTCTGGTGGCTGCTCGGCATCACCATCCTGTTCGGCTGGATGAGCCTGGTGGGCGTGGTGCGCGCCGAATTCCTGCGCACCCGCAATTTTGACTATATCCGCGCCGCGCTCGCCATGGGCGTGCCGGATCGGGTAATCATGTCCCGCCATATGCTGCCCAACGCCATGGTGGCGACGCTGACCTTCCTGCCGTTTATCCTCTGCGGCTCGATCACCACCCTGACGTCGCTCGATTTCCTCGGTTTCGGTCTGCCGATAGGCTCGCCGTCGCTCGGCGAATTGCTGCTGCAAGGCAAAAACAATCTGCAGGCGCCGTGGCTCGGCATCACCGCCTTCCTGGTATTGGCAGTGCTGCTGTCGTTATTAATCTTTATCGGCGAAGCGGTGCGCGACGCCTTTGACCCCAGCAAGGCGCATTGATATGGCCACTCCTTTGCTCGCTATTCAGGATCTCAGCATCGCCTTCCGCCAGGGCGACACCGTCACGCCGGTGGTCAACGAACTCTCGCTGCAAATAGCGCCGGCGGAAACGCTGGCGCTGGTAGGGGAATCCGGCTCCGGCAAAAGCGTCACCGCCCTGTCGATACTGCGTCTGCTGCCCGCGCCGCCGGTGGTTTACCCTGCCGGCGATATTCTGTTCAACGGCGAGTCGTTGTTGCATGCGCCGGAAGCGGCACTGCGCAAGGTGCGCGGCAATCAGATCGCGATGATCTTTCAGGAACCGATGGTGTCGCTCAATCCGCTGCACACCATCGAGAAGCAACTGGCGGAAGTGCTGATGCTGCACCGCGGCCTGCGGCGCGAAGCCGCGCGCGCAGAGATCGTCGAATGCCTGGAGCGCGTCGGCATCCGTCAGGCCAAGAGCCGGCTGCAGGATTACCCGCATCAGCTGTCCGGCGGCGAACGCCAGCGGGTGATGATCGCCATGGCGGTGTTGACCCGCCCGAAACTGCTGATCGCCGACGAGCCCACCACCGCGCTCGACGTGACTATCCAGGCGCAGATCCTGACGCTGCTGCAAGAGCTGAAGCAAGAGATGGGCATGGGGTTGCTGTTCATCACCCATAATCTGAATATCGTGCGCCGCCTGGCGGACAACGTGGCGGTGATGCGCCAGGGGCGCTGCGTAGAGCAAAACGGCCGCGCGCAGTTGTTCAGCCGGCCGCAGCATCCCTACACGCAGCAGCTGCTGGCCGCCGAAGACGTCGGTGAGCCGCTGCCGTTGCCTGCCGCGGCCAACGCGCGCTCCGGTGACGAGCGGCCGCTGCTCAAGGTGGAAGATCTGCAGGTGCGCTTCCCCATTCGGCGTGGCCTGCTGCGCCGCACGGTGGATTATCATTATGCATTGAAATCATTGAGTTTCGAGCTGCGCGCCGGGGAAAGCGTCGGGCTGGTAGGAGAATCCGGCTCGGGTAAAAGCACCACCGGGCTTGCGCTATTGCGTCTGCTGGCCTCGCAGGGCGCCATCTGGTTCGACGGCGAACCGCTGCACCCGCTCACGATGAAACAGATGCTGCCCTACCGCAGCCGAATGCAAATCGTCTTCCAGGATCCTTATTCCGCACTGAATCCGCGCCTGAGCGTGCAGCAGATCATCGCCGAGGGGCTGGAGGTGCACCAGCGACTTAGCCCCGAGCAGCGGGAACAACGCGTGATCGAGGTGTTGCGGGAAGTCGGCCTGGATCCTCAGCTTCGCCACCGCTATCCCACCGAGTTCTCCGGCGGCCAACGCCAGCGCATCGCCATCGCGCGCGCGCTGATCCTGCAGCCGCAGCTGCTGATCCTCGACGAGCCGACCTCTTCACTGGATAAATCGGTGCAGGCGCAGATCCTGACGCTGCTGAAATCGCTGCAGCAACGCCATCGGTTGGCATATCTGTTCATCAGCCATGACCTGCAGGTGGTGCGTTCGCTATGTCACCAGGTCATCGTACTGCGACAGGGGGAAGTGGTTGAACAGGGAGACTGCCGGGCGATTTTCGCGGCGCCCGCGGCCGACTATACCCGTCAACTGCTGCAGTTGGCGGATTAGCGGCGAATTCAGAAGGGGTATTGCGCGCTGAGCGGTTCGGCGATCGCGGCACCGACGTTTTTCAGGCGGCACATGGTGGCGCTCTCGTCGCTGCGCTGCACGAACAGGCAAGGTTCCCCTTCCCATTCGACGATCGCACAGTCGACCTGAATCTCCTGCAACGACAGATTGAGCTGTTGCATGACCTGCCAGGCCTCGGCTCCTTCATGGCTGAGCAACTTCAGCCCAATCAGGTTGTTATCTTCGTCTATTCCGTTAAACGGAATCGGTTCGACCTTCACGCCGGTGAAACCGGATAGCCAACGATAACTTTGCGGCAAGCGATGCACTACCGAAAGTTGGATACTCTCCACATGAAATCCCTAGTTTGAAAAGGTGAAACACTTTTACCTGACAGGGTTACTAAGTTATAGCCGTTGACTCCCGACTCTGCCGCGCACAAATGTTATTTAAATGTAAATTTTGCCGCAAGCCATTAACCTGACCCCGTGCTTGCCGATGCCGTGCCACTTTTTGGCGCGCCGTGCGGTGTTATTTCACGGCATTTTGCGACTCAGCTCGCATTTTTGCGTTATATGTAACCCTTTCCCGCAGCGATCTCAACTCTTTTTTCTTGCAATGCGACTACTTTTTCGTCGCCATATTTTTACAATGAAGAAACATCTTACCCGTCACGTTAGCGCAGGCACTGTTGCTAATACCTTGATTTACATCAACCCTAATACAAACCCCCCGCGCGGCTCAGCCAACAGCGCGCCGCGCTACTCGGGGAATATTGGGCGGCACGCTGGCGGATTTTTTTAACAAAAAGCACACAGATGGGAAAACGGCCAATTAATTAGCTTGCGTATATTTAGCAACAAATTTTTCATTGCCGGTTGCCCCCTGAAATGGCAGGGCGCAACCCCGTGACGATGCGGAGCGACACGCCCCGCATCGGGAGAACATCAGGCTGCGCGATCGCGCGGCCGGCTCGCGTAAACATAGAACAGCACCGCCACGATGCTGCACAGCGCCATCGAGGTGACCATTGGCCAAGCGCTTTTGCCCGGCGCCATCGACAGCACCGCCCCCACCAGCGCACCGATGCTGAAGCGCAACGTGCCGGCCAGGGAAGAAGCGGTGCCCGCCATATGCGGAAAATCATCCAGGATCACCGCCATGGCGTTGGAGGAGATCATCGCGATGCACCCCAGATAGACCGCAACGCCGATCACCAGCGCCCAGAATCCCAGGCCCACGGTGCTCACCGCCATCAGCCACAGCCCCATCGCCAGCTGTACCAGCAGCCCCAGCTTGAACATCTTGACCGCACCGAAGCGCCGCACGTTGCGGCTGTTGATCAGCGTCGTCAGGAACAGGAAGACGATGTTCAGCGCAAAATAGTAACCGAAATGCTGCGGCGAAACGTGGTTCAGTTCGATGTAGACGAACGGCCCGGCGCTGAGGAACGAGAACATGCCCGCAAACGAGAAGGCGCTGGCCAACATATAACTCAGCACCCGCTTATGGCGGAACAGCGAACCGAAGTTGCCCAGCGTGGTGCGCAGGTGGAACCGTTGTCGCCGCTCTTTCGGCAACGTCTCCTTGATGAACAAGGCTACCAGCAGCGAACCGATCAGCGCCGCGGCGCCCATGGTCCAGAAGATGGCGTGCCAGCTGAACCACAGCAACAGCGCACCGCCGATCATCGGTGCCAGCAGCGGCGCAATGGTCATCACCAGAATGACGAACGACATCATGCGCGAGAACTCATCCTTGGTGAACATATCGCGCATCAGGGCGTTGATCACCACGCTGGCGGCCGCCGCCGCCAAACCGTGCAGGAAACGCAGCCCGATCAACTGATCGATAGACTGCGCCATGGCACAGGCGCAGCCGGCGATGGCGAAGATCAGCGTTCCCCACAGGATCACCGGCTTGCGGCCGATGCTGTCCGACATCGGCCCATAGAACAGCTGCCCGAAGGCGAAGCCGAGCATATAGGCGCTGAGCGTCATCTGCACGCTGCCGGACTCGACGCCAAACTGGGCGGCGATCACCGGCATGCTGGGCAGGTACATGTCGATGGCCAACGGCATCAACATGGACAACAGGCCCAGAATGAAAATCAAACCGAGATGAGAGGTTCGGTTCTGTTGCACGTTCCACGACTCCTTAATCGGCCGCAATCAATGATCGGTTATCAGTCCTGCAGGTGCGGCGCGCCCACGCTGGCGATCTCTTCTTCCGTCAATGGGCGGTATTCGCCCGGCGCCAGATCGTCATCCAGCGCGATGGCGCCGATGCGCTCACGGTGCAACGCGATCACCCGGTTGCCGACGGCGGCGAACATCCGCTTCACCTGGTGGTAGCGCCCTTCGCTGATGGTCAGGCGCACCACGTGCTCGTCGACCTGCTCCAGCGTCGCCGGCCGCGTCAGATCTTTCTCGTTGTGCAGTTGCACCCCTTCAGCGAAACGCTGCGCAGTGTCTTCCGCCAACGGGTGCTCCAGCGTGACCAAATAGGTTTTCTCGCAGTGGTGGCGCGGCGACGTGACGCGGTGCGACCATTGACCGTCGTCGGTCATCAGCACCAGCCCGGTGGTGTCGATATCCAGCCGCCCGGCGGCGTGCAGCTTGTACGCGACCGGCTCATCGAGGAAATACAGCACCGTCGGATGATCGGGATCGTCGGTAGAGCAGACGTAGCCCTGCGGTTTGTTGAGCATGAAATAGCGCGGGCCGTTCTGCTGCTGCAGCGGATTGCCGTCGAACGCCACTTCTTGCTCCGGGGTCAGTTTAATCGCCCCGCTCTTCACCACCTCACCGTCCACGGTGACGCGTTTAGCCCGAAGTTCGCGCGCGACCAGCGCACGGCTGATGCCTAACTGCTGAGATAAAAACTTGTCCAATCGCATGGGATCTGCTTTGCCTGTCGTTGTTATGATCGCATTGATCGTATTGCCAAAATATGACGCCCGCCGTTGCACCGGGTGCAAATAGCAGGTTCAGGGGGGAAATCGCGTGGGGGAACAGCGATTGCTGTCACACAAGTATAGCGACACTACGCGTTGCCCGACAGAGGTAATTTTCACGCTTCTCGCACCGCGCGTGCGCAGAAGGCATAATAGTAGAAATTTTTCGGCCGCCCGGGGCGTAAAATGTCGCTATTTCTGTGGGAACGGAGGCGACAAGATCTGTACCCGGCGGCCCATTCCACTCTACGGCGTTCATTTTATGGCCTTTACCCTACGCCCCTACCAACTGGAAGCGGTCGAAGCCACCATCAACCATTTCCGGCAGCGTCCCGAACCGGCGCTGATCGTGCTGCCGACCGGCGCCGGCAAAAGCCTGGTGATCGCCGAACTGGCGAAGCGCGCCCGTGGGCGGGTGCTGGTGTTGGCGCACGTCAAGGAACTGGTGGCGCAAAACCACGCCAAATACTGCGCCTACGGCCTGGAGGCGGACATCTTCGCCGCCGGCCTGCAACAAAAAGAAAGCGCCGGCAAAGTGGTGTTCGGCAGCGTGCAGTCGGTGGCGCGCAACCTGCCGCTGTTCAACGGCGCCTTTTCGCTGCTGATCGTCGATGAATGCCACCGCATCAGCGATGACGACGACAGCCAGTACCAACAAATCATCCAGCATTTGCAGAAAACCAACCCGCAGCTGCGGCTGCTGGGGTTGACCGCCACGCCCTATCGTCTGGGCAAGGGCTGGATTTACCAGTATCACTACCACGGTTTCACCCGTGGCGACGGCGCCAGCCTGTTTCGCGACTGCATCTATGAGCTGCCGCTGCGCTATATGATTAAGAACGGCTTCCTGGTGCCGCCTGAGCGGCTGGACATGCCGATTGTGCAGTACGATTTCAGCCGGCTGGAGGCCAGAAGCAACGGCCTGTTCAGCGAAGCGGATCTGAACCGCGAGCTGAAGCGGCAAAACCGCGTCACGCCGCACATCATCAGCCAGATTGTGGAATACGCAGAGGATCGCAAAGGCGTGATGATCTTCGCCGCCACCGTCGAACACGCCCGCGAAATCCACGGCCTGCTGCCGAATGGCGAAGCCGCGCTGGTCAGCGCCGAAACGCCACCCGCCGAGCGCGATGCGCTGATCGAGGCGTTCAAACAGCAGCGGCTGCGCTATCTGGTCAACGTCGCGGTATTGACCACCGGTTTCGACGCGCCGCACGTCGATCTGATCGCGATCCTGCGCCCGACCGAGTCCGTCAGTCTGTATCAGCAGATCGTCGGCCGCGGGCTGCGGCTGGCGCCCGGCAAGGAAGATTGTCTGATCCTCGACTACGCCGGCAACCCGCACGATCTGTTTACGCCGGAGGTCGGCGTCAGCAAGCCGCACGGCGACAGCCAGCCGGTGCAGGTGTTCTGCCCGGCCTGCGGCTTCGCCAATCTGTTCTGGGGCAAGTGCACCGAGAACGGCGACATTATCGAGCACTACGGCCGCCGCTGCCAGGGGTGGCTGGAAGACGACGACGGCCACCGCGAACAGTGCGATTACCGCTTCCGGTTCAAGAGCTGCCCGCACTGCGGCGCGGAGAACGACATCGCCGCACGCCGCTGCCATCAGTGTCAGGAGGTGCTGGTCGATCCCGACGACATGCTGAAGGCGGCGCTGAAGCTGAAAGACGCGCTGGTGCTGCGCTGCGGCGGCATGGAGCTGCAGAGCGGCCGCGATGACAAGGGCGAATGGCTGAAGGCCACCTATTACGACGAGGACGGCACCAGCACCAGCGAGCGTTTCCGCCTGCAGACGCCGGCGCAGCGCAAAGCGTTCGAGATGCTGTTCCTGCGCCCGCACCAGCGCGCGCCGGGCGTGCCGTTCGCCTGGCACACCGCCGCCGACGTGCTGGCGCAACAGCAGGCGCTGCGCCATCCGGATTTCGTGGTGGCGCGCAAACGCGGCCAGTTTTGGCAGGTGCGCGAGAAAGTGTTCGATTATCAAGGCCGTTTCCGCCGCGCCAATCAGTTGGCCTGAGCGAACGGCCCTCAATCTGGGCAGGTTTTCGTTGCCCTGCGGGCGGCTTTCCGTTAAAATGCCGCGCGCTTTACCTGGGCCTGCCCAGCGTTAAAGCGGAATTCCGAACTTGCTACTTGGGTCGCCTGTAGCAGGGTAAATTTTCTTTTAAGAGAAAAAACAATGTTCACTATCAATGCAGAAGTACGTAAAGACCAGGGTAAAGGTGCGAGCCGCCGCCTGCGTGCAGCAAACAAATTCCCAGCTATCGTTTACGGTGGCAAAGAAGCTGCAGTTTCCATCGAATTGGACCATGATTCTGTTAAGAACATGGAAGCTAAACCAGAATTCTACAGCGAAGCAGTAACTCTGGTTATCGACGGTAAAGAAACCAAAGTTAAGGTTCAGGCTGTACAGCGTCACCCGTTCAAGCCAAAACTGGCTCACATCGACTTCGTTCGCGTTTAATCGCTACGTTTTCGAACCTTTCGGGACGCCGAAATAAAGAACGCCGCAATTGCGGCGTTTTTTATTGTCTGCGATTCGGCACGCTTACTTGCCGCTGCCGGTCCGGCGTTGCAGCTGATCGCGCAGGTTCGGCGGCGTGCCTCTGATGGTCAGCGTGTCGGTGGCCGCATCCCAGAAAATGCGCTCGCCCAGCAGCATGGCGTCGAAATTCAGGCTGATGCCGCCGCCGCTGCCGGCAAATTTGGTCAGCTGGCGCAGCGTGCCGCGATCCGCCGGGAAGCTTTCCTCCAACTCATACCCTTGCTCGCTGGAGAACTGCATGAAGTCTTTCTCGCCGACCGGCGACAGCTCCTGCGACAGGGCCTGCAGTTCAATCTCTTCGCCCGCCTGCAGCTGTTCGTTGCAGTAGCTGTACACCTGTTGGCGCACCGACTGGCGCTCGTTCTTGTCCAACTGCGCATCGGCGCAGTAGTCGTCCACCGCCTGCAGCAGCCCACGGTTTTGCGCCTTGGTGTCCAACCCTTCGGACGCCGCCAGGAAATCCATGAAGAAGTCGGCGACCTTGCGACCTACGCGCCCGCGCAGGAAGGTCAGATAGCGGGTCGATTCCGGGTTGGTTTCCCATTCGGTCAGATCGATGCGCGCGACGATATCGGCGTTGTTGATGTCCAGATAGTGCGTGGTGTTGATATCCAGCTCTTCGTTGACGCGCATGCTGTTACGGCTGTTCAGCACCGCGATCAGCAAGTACTCCACCGCCAGATAACGGTATTGGCCGAACAGCACCACGCCGCCTTCGGCAAACGGATACTTCGCCAGTTCGTCGCGCAGGCGGCCGGTCGCCGCGCGGCTGAAGGCCAGAAAGTCCTTATCGTCCTTGCGGCAAGTGCGCAGCGCTTCCGCCAGCTCGCTGCCTTCGTTGAACAGGCCCAAGGCCTTGCTCTTGGCGCTGTAGACGCGATGCAGTTCCGTCATCATTTCTTCCACCGCCGCGTTGGTGGGAAGCAAGGTATCGCGCAACACCACGTCCAGCGTTTGCTCGTCGCGTTTCACCAATTGGTGCAGAGCGATCTGGTCGATATCCAGACTCATGATAAATCCTCCTGTTCTTTAGGCGCGTATTCAAACACTGAAGACCCCGCCCTGCAATACTAAAAAGCCGCGGCAAACCGGAAAGGCGCTGCGAGGAGCAGCCCCGCCACGGGCGCCCCCTTCCCCAAATGACAGGAAGTGATAAAAGAGCGGAAAATCACTGCCCTATACGGTAAGATAGGGCACTTTGCAGATTACTAAGCGCAATTTTATGCCACAATCATCCCGTTACAGTGACGAACACGTTGAACAACTGCTCTCAGAGCTGGTCAATGTTCTGGAAAAACACCATACCCCCACCGATCTTTCCCTGATGGTGCTGGGCAACATGGTCACTAATTTGATCAACACCAGCGTTGCCCCCGCGCAGCGGAAAACCCTGGCGAGATCGTTCGCGGAAGCCCTGCAGGCTTCTGTCCGTGAAGATAAAGCACATTAATATTGACTTATGGTGACAAACCGTCAGCGTTATCGTGAAAAAGTCTCCCAGATGATCAGCTGGGGGCACTGGTTCGCCTTATTCAACATCCTGCTCGCCCTTGGGCTGGGCAGCCGCTACCTGTTTGTCACCGACTGGCCCGCATCCCTGCTGGGCCGGGTCTATGCCTTTGTCAGCCTGCTGGGGCATTTCAGCTTTATCGTGTTCGCCGGCTATTTGCTGGTGATCTTCCCGCTCACCTTCGTGGTGATGTCGCAGCGGCTGCTGCGATTTATTTCCGCCGCGCTGGCCACCATCGGGCTCACGCTGTTGCTGGTCGACAGCGAAGTGTTCTCCCATTTCCACCTGCACCTCAATCCGGTGGTGTGGGATCTGGTGGTCAACCCGGATCAAAGCGAACTGTCGCGTGACTGGCAGCTGATGTTTATCTGCGTGCCGGTGATCTTCCTGGTGGAGATGCTGTTCGGCACCTGGAGCTGGCAGAAGCTGCGCAGCCTGAACCGCCGCCGCTTCGGCAAGCCGCTGGCGGCGCTGTTTATCAGCGCCTTTTTCGCGTCGCACCTGATTTATATCTGGGCCGACGCCAACTTCTATCGCCCGATCACCATGCAGCGGGCCAACCTGCCGCTCTCGTACCCGATGACCGCGCGCAAGTTCCTCGAAAAACACGGCCTGCTCGACCAGCAAGAGTATGAGCGCCGTCTGGTGCAACAGGGCAACCCGGAAGCAGTGTCGGTGGAGTATCCGCTCAGCGATCTCAGCTACGGCGATAAAGGCAGCGGCTATAACCTGCTGATGATCGTAGTGGACGGCATTCGCGCCAAAGACGTGGCGCAGGACATGCCAACCCTGACCCGCTTCGCCCAGGAAAACGTGCGTTTCAGCGATCATTACAGTTCGGGCAACCATGCCGATACCGGGCTGTTCGGCCTGTTCTACGGCATTTCCCCGACCTATCTGGACAGCGTGCTCGCCGGCCGCAAGCCGTCAGCACTGATCAATGCGCTCGGCGATCGGGGCTACCAGCTGGGGCTGTTCTCCTCCGATGGCTTCAATGCCAGCCTGTACCGCCAGGCCCTGTTGACCGACTTCTCGCTGCCGACGCCGGCGCCGCAAAGCGACGCCCAGACCACCCAGCAATGGCAGCGTTGGCTGGCAGACCAGGGTAGCAAAGAGCCGTGGTTCTCCTATATCAACTTCAGCGGCGCCGAGCCGACCGAAGGCGACAAAAAACCGGTCCCGGCCGACTTTATTCGGCGCTATCGCGCCGGCGCACAAGATGTGGATACCCAGATAGCCCAGGTGCTGGACACGCTGAAACAGCGCGGCCTGCTGGATAAAACCGTGGTGGTAATCACCGCCGAGCACGGCGTCGAGTTCAACGACAGCGGCAAAGGCCAATGGGGCGCCGGCACCGCCTTCAACCAGGCGCAGCTACAGGTGCCGTTGGTGATCCACTGGCCGGGCACCCCGGCGCAGACCATCAGCAAGCTGACCGGCCATAACGACGTCATGCGCACCTTGATGCAACGCCTGTTGCACGTGAAAACCGCGCCGAAAGACTATTCGCAAGGCGAGGATCTGTTCACCGCCCAGCGCCGCAACAACTGGATCGCCACCGGCGATGGCAACCAGCTGGTGATAACCACGCCGACACAAACGCTGATGCTGGACAACAGCGGTAACTATCGCGTCTACGATCAGAACGGCGAAGAGATAAAGGACGAGAAACCGCAGCTTGCTCTGCTGTTGCAGGTGTTGACCGATGTAAAACGCTTTATCGCCAACTAACTGCTTAAAACTAAAGCAATCAAGTGGCGAGGCGCTTGCATTAACATCGGGAATCGGTAGTATGATTTTTCATAGCGTCGGCATGTAGCGCAGCCTGGTAGCGCACCGTCATGGGGTGTCGGGGGTCGGAGGTTCGAATCCTCTCATGCCGACCAAATTTAAGAAAACCTGCTGTAACAGCAGGTTTTTTTTTCGTCTGCACGTCGAGAGGATGAGAATCTCCGAAGGAGGTTTGAGCCGAACGTAGTGAGACCACGTTGCTTTAGCAACGGCCCGCAGGGCAAGCATCGAAGATGCGCATAATCCTCTCATGCCGATCAAATTTAAGAAAACCTGCTGTAACAGCAGGTTTTTTTTCGTCTGCACGTCGAGAGGATGAGAGCGCAACCGCTGCGCCACTGTCTCCCCCAACGATCATTGCGCGCCTCGCTTTCGCGACGGCCTTTCGCCTTATCAAGCTCAGGCTGAAATTTTGTCTTGTTGGTTTTCGGGCGCCGCGGCGATGAACGCCGGGAGCTGAGTACAGGCGTCGTAAACCGCCTTACAGCGCGGATACCCGCTCAGATCGCACCCCATCCGCAGGGCATTCGCCCACTGAGGGATCAGGCAGCAATCCGCCAACGTCGGGGTATCGCCAACGCAGAAGGGGCCTGGCGGCCTCTGGAGCAACAGCTGTTCTACGGCGCTCAGCCCTTGGCGGATCCAGTGCGCATACCAGCGTTTTTTCTCTTCATCGCCCACCTTCAGCTCTTCACTCAGGTAGCGTAACACCCGTAGGTTATTGACCGGGTGAATATCACAGGCAATGACATAGACGATTTCCAGTACCCTGCTGCGCGCCGGATCGGCCGCCGGCAACAGCGGCGACTGAGGGAAATGGCGATCCAGCCAGTCGGTAATCGCCAGCGACTGGCTGAGAGACTCGCCGTCGTCCGTGAGCAGCGTCGGCACCAGCCCGACCGGGTTCATGCGCCGATAAGCCAGCTCATTCTGCTGCCCGATGCGAATATTGACCCCCACCGTCTGGTAATGGAGGCCTTTCAGCGCCAGCGCAATGCGCACGCGATAGGAGGCTGAGCTATTAAAAAAACTGTACAGCTTCATCATTCACCTCTGAATCGGCCTCAGACAATCTTCACGGCGATAGGGGTTAGCCCCTCTACATTGCCGGTAATCACATCGCCTTTCACCACCGCGCCTACCCCTTCCGGCGTGCCGGTAAAAATCAGATCGCCGGGCTGCAGCTCAAAAAAGCCGGACAGATAGCTGATGGTTTCATTCACCGACCAGATCAGATGGCGGATATCGCTGCGCTGGCGATCGCTGCCGTTGACCTGCAGCCAGATAGGCGCGTTGTTCACGTCTGCGCTGTCGCCGGCTTTATGCAATGGCGCGATGGGCGCAGAAAGATCGAACGACTTGCCGATTTCCCATGGGCGCCCCATCTGACGCATGTCCATCTGCCGATCGCGGCGGGTCATGTCCAGGCCTGTGGCATATCCCCAAATGTATTCATGCGCCTTTTCCAGCGGAATATCGCTCCCCCGTTTACCAATCGCCACCACCAGTTCGATTTCGTAGTGATAGTTGTCGGTTTGCGACGGATACGGCAACGCCAGCGTTTCGCCGGCCGCCACCGGCACCACCGCATCGGCAGGCTTGCAGAAGAAAAACGGCGGCTCACGATCCGGGTCAAAACCCATTTCGCGGGCATGCGCGGCATAGTTGCGCCCGACGCAGTAGACACGGCGCACGGGAAACTGTTTATCACTCCCCACGACAGGAACCGTCACGGGGGCTTGCGGTGCAAATACGTATTGCGTCATTTTGTCTCTCCCAAATTAATAACGTGCTTCACGGAACAGTCCCAGGGCTTCCTGAACCGGCCGGTCCGAAAAACTGAATAACACGGTGTCTTCGTCCGCCAGGAACGACACGTCGAACCAGGTCGGCGCCACGAAGATATCTTTTGCCGAAAAGTGAAGGGTTTCGCTGCCGATGCTGACCTGACCGCGCCCTTCCACCACGTGATAAATGGTGCTGTCCGTGGTTCGCGCTTTCCGTGAGGAAAAGCCTTTCGGCAGCAGCTGCAGGAAGGCGCCCATCGAGGGCATGGGGTAGCCGCCGGTCACCGGGTTGGCGTAGCGCATCTTGTACCCTTCCCATTCGTCGGCGTCCCCCATGCGGGTGAGGTCATGCAGCGCTTCCCGGCTGCGATCGTAGCGGTAGTTGAAAATGGGCGATGAGTTGCCTTTCTGGTGGCGCAGCGGCAGCATATTGGCCGCATAGCGCGGTAAATAATCCCCCTCCTGGCGCGTCACGGGCTGCTGCTCTTGCGGATAATCTTCCGCGAAACCGCAACCCAGCAGGTTCACCAGCGGCAAATCCAGCCCGTCCAGCCATACCACCGGCTCCTCGCCGGGATTACCGTGATCGTGCCAGCGCCACTGCGGCGTCAAAATGAAGTCGCCTTCATGCATTTGCGTACGTTCACCGTCAACGGCGGTAAATGCCCCTTTCCCTTCGACGATAAACCGCAATGCCGACTGATTATGGCGATGGCTCGGCGCGACTTCGCCCGGCATGATCAACTGCAATCCGGCATACAGCGTCGGGGTAATGGAGGACTGTCCGCGCAGCATCGGGTTTTCCAGCACCAGCACGCGGCGAACCGCCTCTTTGGCGCCAATCAACTCGCCGCTGGCCAGCAGATGCGGGCGAATCGCCTGATAGTTCCAGTAAGCCGGGGCGCAGTTTGCACTCGGCGTCGGCGGCACCAAATGGTGCAGCGACTCCCACAATGGGGTCAGGTTCTGCCCTGAAATATGCCGGTAGAACTGCTGGCGGCTGGGATTAACATCCTGATTGCGTTCAGGCATAGGGATTCTCCTTTTCATTCACGACGCTGCGCGAGGCAACGTATCAGGGGCTGGGGCAGACTGGCGAACGACAGCCGTCAGCAGCATTAACATCACCGTACTGATCGCCGCCGGCACGGCAATAATGAAAAATAGCGTATCGAATGAGAAATTCATCGCCATCATCACGCCGCCGGCAAGCGAGCCGACAATCGCGCCGCAGCGGCCAATGGCATTGGACCAGCTGACGCCGGTCGCCCGGCTTTGCGTCGGATAGAGCGTGGCGGTCAAGGCATTCAGCCCAACCTGCGAACCGCTGATGCCGATGCCGGTGCCGAAGATCGCCAGCGCCATCGGCCATAGGCCGTTCTCGCTCAGGCCAATCATGGCGATACAGACGGCGCCTAAGGCGTAGCTCACCGCCAAGACCCGGAAGGGATTGTATTTGTCCATCAACGCGCCCAGCCCCAGCGCCCCCACCGTGCCCCCCATCTGGAAAGCGGCGGTCACCCAGGAGGCATGCTGCAGATCAATACCGCGGTGGTTAAGCAGCGTCGGCAACCAACTGGAGAGCAGGTAGATGATCAGCATGCTCATAAAAAAAACCGCCCAGAGCATGAGGGTGATACGCAACTGGCGGCCGGCAAACAGCGGGCTGATGCTGCCTTTGGCCGCCGTGGCGGCTTCGCTCAGATAAAAATGGGTTTCTTCATCGCACTCTCGGGTGATGGCGCTGACCGTTTTGGCAATCACCTTGTGCGGCAGTTGGCGGCGAACCTGCCAGCGCGGGGATTCCGGCAGGGCAAACAGCAGCACCACAAAGAGCATCAGCGGCAAAACGCCACCGAGCACCAAAATGCCGTGCCACCCCATCACCGGCACCAGTTGGGCGCTGACGATCCCGCCCAGGGCTGAACCGAGCGTGAAACCGCAGAACATCAGCGTGACCAGCGCGCCACGGCGGCGAGCGGGCAGATATTCAGAGGTCATCGTGATGGTGTTCGGCATCGCGCCCCCCAACCCCAGGCCGGTGAGAAAACGCAAAACGACCAGCGTTGACAGATCGGGGGAGAAGGCCGAAATCAGGCTCAGCGCGCCAAACAGCGCCACGCAAAGCTCGATGACACGCTTGCGGCCAAAGCGATCAGCAAGCGGGCCGCAAAGCAGTGCACCCGCTGTCAACCCCAGCAGCCCCGCGCCAAACAGCGGCGCCAGTTCACCGGCGGTCAGTTGCCACTGGGCGCGGATGTCGGGTGCGATGAAACCAATGGCGGCGGTGTCAAAACCATCCAGCATCACCACCAAAAAGCAGCAGATGATAACGCGCCACTGCGTCTTACCGATGGGAGCAGCATCGATCAGAGCTTGTAAATCACGCCATTGAGTCATAGTGAGCGCCTCGGTGCGGGTAGGGAGATGTCTGTCTTGTTTTAGGTATGTTACGAATTTGTATCCTTAGCGATAAAATGTACAATGGCTTTTCAGGCGGAGACATAACCGGAGGGTTATAGCAAATGGCGAACTGGGCGCAGAAAATGAAACTTCACCATCTGCAAATGTTGGTGGCGTTGGGCGAGCAGGGAAATCTGACCCACGTTGCCCGGATGATGAACATCTCCCAACCCGCTCTGTCAAAATGGTTGTCACAGCTCGAAGATGAGATTGGGATCACGCTGTTTGAGCGGCATAGCAAAGGGCTGCGCCCCTCCGAGGGGGGGAAATTGCTGCTTCAGCATGCGCAGCGTTTGATCAATGATCTGGAGCGTTCGCAGTCTGAAATCGCCCGCTTTAAGCAAGGCGGGCTGGTGGGAAGCCTGAAAATCGGCTGTTCGCCGGTCGCCACCGACTGCGTTTCGCAGGCCATATTGAGCCTGCTGCAAGAAATGCCAACGCTGCATCTCAATATTGAGGAAAAGGTGATGACCCCGCTGCTGCACGATCTGCTCGCGGGCGCGGTGGACGTCGTCGTGGGCCGCGTTGGCGGGCGGGCGCTGCAACTGCCGCTCAACTATCAAGTGCTCTACACCGAACCGGTATGCTTTGTTGCCCGCCCTCACCATCCGCTGGCAAAATCCGCCTCCCTCACCTGGCACGATCTCACCCACTGGCGCTGGATTGTCTGGCCGACCGGCACGCCCATCCGCCTCAGCATTGATAATGCGCTGGCGGATAACGGCGTGATGCTGCCCGAAAACACGGTTGAATCGGCATCCATGAACGTCAGTACCAACCTGCTGCAAAGCAGCGATATGATCTCCATTCTTTCCCTACGGCTGGCGCAGCGTTATGCCAGCCAGGGGCAGTTGGCGATCCTGAATCTGCCGAAGATAGAGCAGAAAGGCAGCGTGGGCGTCTTCTGGCGCAACAGCGAACCGCCTTTTGCCGCGCTGAGCCGCTTTTTGCAGCTGCTGACGCAGGCTTAATACCCCCACCTGCAGCCACAGCAGATTTACGGCTGCGCCTACGCGGAAAGCTTGACGATGGTCGCAGGGATCCCCTGACGCACCGCCGCACCGGTCACCCAATCCAGCCAGGTATTCGGCACTTCGCGCGTCGGATCGGCAAAGCCCAAATCGTTGAGGTTGATGCCGGCGGCGATGCGCTCATCCATCGCCAGCGGTTCGCCGTCCAGGTAGTGCTGACTGGCCCCCATCTCCCGGTGGCCGTAGCCGTGTTCCACCGCGATCACGCCGGGCATCACGCCCGCCAGTAAACTGATCTGCGCCTCGCGGCTGCCGCCCGGCGTGCTGATGCGCACCCGGTCGCCGTGTTGAATGCCGAAACGCGCCCCGTCCGCCGGATTCAGCGCCACCAGGTTCACCGACTTCACGTCGTGCAGGCGCCGGATCACCGCGGTGGAGCTGCTCATCACATTGGATTTGAAGGACATCAGGCGCAGTGGCCACTGCCGTTCAGGGTAGAGCGCTTCCACCGCGCGGCCGTCCGACAAACGCGCCGGATAGCAGGTGGGGCAGCCGCTGAAACGCTCGCCGGTGATCGCATGCCGGTGCTTCGCCACCTCCGCATTCCAGATCTGCAGCGGTTTCTCCCAGCGGTTGCCCACGCTGCCGTCGCGGCGGCCGCTGTCATGATCCGCGAATCGGCCGCCGCGGCTGTAAATAAACGCCACGCGGTCGATTTCATCGGCGCGCAGCGTCTGCGCAAGCTGCGGCAACAAGCGATCGACGCCGCTCAGCGTCAGTTCGTCCGCCCTCGCGGCCGGCACCGGCGCCTTGCCGGCAAACGCCACGTTGGCGGCGGCGCGCAGATAATAATCCTCGGCGCGGTTGAGCGGCAGCAGCCCGCCCTGAC
Organism: Serratia sp. BNK-33-b; assembly: GCF_048684565.1. Lineage (NCBI taxonomy): Bacteria > Pseudomonadati > Pseudomonadota > Gammaproteobacteria > Enterobacterales > Yersiniaceae > Serratia > Serratia sp. BNK-33-b. Next base: position 1,464,923 of record NZ_JBLQTZ010000001.1, on the reverse strand, counting down.
CGTCGCCGATAGCGCGATCGCCGAACCCCGGCAGCGCCAGGCGTTTAGCGACGGCGATGCAAAACGCCTCCATGGAAATCGGCTGCCCTTGCGCCGTTTTCGCGGTCGCCGGCGTCACTATCGGCCAGCGCGCGGTAGTGGCCTTGCTGGCGACGCCGCCCCAGGGGGCGCTGAACCCCCAGCTCTCAAAATTATGGGTGTCCGGGACGATATAGTCGGCCAGCGCCGTCGTTTCGTTGATAAACGCATCGATGGCGATAAACAGCGGCAAACGCGCCGGATCTTTCAATCGTTCCTCTGCCACGCCGCGCAACCCGGCGATACCGTACAAGGGGTTGGTCATGTTCGAAATCCAGGCTTTCAGCCCGTACGGATACCCCGCCAACGCCGATGTCAGCAGTTCGGTCAGTTGCCCGGCGACGAACGGATACCAGGGCGCCCTGGCCGGCCAGGGGGAAACGCCCGCCGCCACTTTTTCGCGGTATTCGTCAGAGGTTTCATAGGCGGCCTTGCTGCGCGCGATATTCAGCCCCTTCGGTTTTACCAGGCCGGGAAACTCGACCAGGTTATAGCGCGGCCCCTCGGCGAAGCCATTGAATTTACCGCCGCCAACGAACACGCCCCCCGCCAGGCTCAGGTTGCCGATCAGCACGTTAAGCATCATCACCGACCAAGTATTGTAAAACCCGTTCGCCGCCATCATCCCGCCATGGGCGATCACCGCCGCCTTGCGCCCGTGGGCGGTAAAAGCCTCGGCCAGCGCCGCGATGCGTGCCACCGGCACGCCGCATTGCCGGCTGTACGCCTCCGGCGACAGCTTATCGGCGGCCTCTTTCAAACACTGGAAGCCGCTTTTCACCCCCACCTGCGCGCCATCGTGCAGCGTCACCGTACGGCTTACCCACAGCTCGGCGCTGTCGCACGTCTCGGCCGCCACCAGCTCACCCGCGCCGTTGACCACCAGCGGCGACGCCGACCCGGCGCCGTTCAGATCGGCCAGCGTCAAATGCTGCCCCGCGCGCGGATGCTCGTTCTCGGCGATCACCAGATGCGTGGCGTTGGTCCAGCTCTTCTCGCCGGCGCGTTGCATGGCGGCCTCCGACGGGATGGCGAGATAAGCGGCCTGATAACGCCGGTTGTCGAGGATCCAACGGATCATCGCCATCGCCAGCGCCGAGTCGGTACCCGGCAATATCGGGATCCAATGGCCATGATCGTCCGCCAACGTGGTGGTCAGCGGCAGCGCCGGCGCCACCACCGCATAACGGAACTCGCTGCGCAATCTGGCGCTGGCCAGTTGCCGAGCCTGGCGCTTGAACGGGTTGCCGGACTGCGCCGGCGAAGTCCCCATAAACAGTGCGAATTCGACCTGTTCCCAGTCGGGTTTCACATGCGGGTTCTTGTCCAGATCGTTCATCAACGCGCCGGAACCGGCACGGTAGGCCAGCCCGCAGTAAGCGCCGTGCGCGCCGAAGTTTTTGCTGCCGAAACTGTTCTGGGCAAAGCGCCGCAGGAAGCTATCGCGCCCGTCGTCACCGGCGTTGGTCACCAATAGCTGGTTGGCTTTCGGCCCCAGCCCCGGCCGTCGGGCATCGATCGGCGTCTCCAGATCGCGGATCGCCCGCAGGCCGTCCACATGCCCCTCGCCGAACAGATCGCCGCCTTCCACCACGTCGGCGATCAACTGCTCAAAGCTGATGCGTTGCCACTTGCCCTCGCCGCGTTTGCCGACGCGCTTCATCGGCTCCAGCACGCGCAGCGGGCTGTAAAGCCCCTCCAGCAACGTGGCGCCGCGCGCGCAGGCGGTGGAGCGGGCGTCGAGGCCGCTTTCGCCGCCCAGCTGCGCCAACGCGTCCTGCAGCGGCAACGCAGAGTCGACGTGCCGTTCCTGAGACAGCGGATGATACGGGTTGCCGGCAATGCGCAATACCCGGTCGGTCTGCCTGTCCACCCGTACCCGCACGCCGCATTGCGTCCAGCAACCGAAACATTGGGTCATCGAGATGGCCTGCTGCGGATTGCCTTGCCACTCCGGCATTGCCCGTCCTTCGGGCGGCAGGGAGTTGCCGTTGATACGATCCAGAGTCACCCGCCCTGAAGTGCCGTGAATCAAGCCGTCAATCGCCCGTTTGGCGACTTCGCGATAGCTCAGGCCGAAAGCGGACAATCCGCCGAAGGCCAGGCCCACTTTCAACCACTGACGCCGGGTGAATTTAGCCATGTTGTTTTCTCCGCAGTAAAAACGCCTGTGCTTCACGCACCATGATCATTAACGCCAGCCACAACCCGAAGGTGCCGACGATCGCCAGCAAACCGTCGGTGCCGAGCGGCAGGCTATAAGGGGAGTTAGACGCGTTGTATTTCGGAATGGTTTGTACCTCGATCAACAGCGTCCAGCGCATCAGCCAGCTCAGCCCCAGTGCGCCGGCCACCAGCAGCGGCGCGCCGCTGCGCGGCAAGCGCCGATAGCCGGTCCAGGCGGCGCAGGCCAGCGTCAGCCCCCACAGCGCAATCCATCCCGCGGCATACCGGCGCGCCATCGCCTGCGTCTGCAGCCAGTGGCGTACCGCCGCGCCGGATAACGTATCGCCGCATCCCCACAGCAGGATCGCCCCGCCAAGCAGCAGCAACGTCAGCAACATCGCACGCGCCAGCGGCGCTTGCAGATCGGGCCGTTCGCGCAATGTCAGCAGCAGCAAAGCCAAGAGCGCCTGCAGCGCGCTGAGGAACATCACGATCGGAAATCCGTAGCTGAACCAGATTGGGCGGGCGCGCACGATGGAAACCTCTCGCCCGGTGTACAACAGCAGGCCGATAGCCACCAGCGCGCAGGCGGGCGCGATCCCACGCAGCAGCGCAACCGGTCTGCCCGTCAGCCGCGTAAATTCAATCGCGATAAACCACAGGCCGATCAGCAGGGTAAACAGCGGCAAGAACAGCGCGCCCCACGGCATCCACGACCAGGGCGTCGGGTAGGCGTAGAAATGCCAAAAGCGGGCGGTTTGATGCAGGTCGGCGGTCAACGCCAGCGGCGCGGTGATGGCGCACGTCAGCCCGATAAACAGCGCCGCGCGCTCCAGGCGTGCGGCGTTGTCCCCTCCGCGCCAGCGCCACACGCAGGCCAGCAGCGCGGCGCAGGCGGCGATGCCGATAAAGAAGAAATATTGCACGGCCCACGGCAGCCAGCTCACCGCCTGCGGCTGGCTCAGCACTTCTGCGATCATCAGTTGGCGGCTCATCGTCCCTCCCCCCATAAGGCGACCTGCGCCCGCCCCGGCAGCGGCGTGACAAAGGCGTCATCCAGCCCCAGATAAAACACGTGGGGCGCGGTTTGGTTCTCCGGCTTGAGGACCTTGATCTCGGCCTCGTGGCGCCGCAGCAGCTTGCTCAGCGTGCTGTGCGGATCGCGCATATCGCCGATGATCCGCGCCCCACCCACGCACGACTCCACGCACGCCGGCAGCAATCCCGCTTCCAGCCGGTGCGCGCAGAAGGTGCATTTGTCCGCCGTTTGGGTGGCGTGATTGATAAAACGGGCATCGTACGGGCAGGCCTGCACGCAATAGGCGCAACCCACGCAGCGTTTGTTGTCGACCACCACGATCCCGTCCTCGCGCTGGAAGGTGGCCTGTACCGGGCATACCGGCACGCAGGGCGGGTTGTCGCAGTGGTTGCACAGCCTGGGCAGCAGCACGTTGGTCGCGCCGGATTCGCCTTCGAGGCTGACCTGGTACTGGTTTACCGTGGTGCGGAACTCACCGTGCGGCGTCTGGTTTTCAATGGCGCAGCTCACGGTACAAGCCTGGCACCCTACGCAGCGCCGCAGATCGATCAGCATCGCGTAACGGCGGCTCGCATCCCCCTCGCGCCGCGTCGGCGCTAACGTCAGCCCGGCCTCCGCCACGGGGATCAGCGAAGCCCCCGCCGTCAACACGCCCAGCCGCTGTAAAAACTGCCGTTTACCGAAATCCATGCGCCTCTCCCACGTCCTGGGCATCACCCCGATCACGCTATTGATGCCCGTTAGATGAATAAACAATGTCGATGATTTACAGTGTAAAAATGACATTGGGCTCAGCTCTATTGTGGTTAACCACATACCGAACCTAACGTTGATCTAAAACAAGTGACGGCAGGCAGATTGCCCATCAGGAGGGGCTGTGAGGGTCGTGTTATTACTGCTGTTCAGTCTCGGCTGGGGTATGGCGGCACAGGCGGGAGAGTGGTCGGTCGGCGTGCTGGCGATGCGCGGCGATGCGGCGACCGCGCGTGACTGGCAGCCGCTGATCGACAGTCTCAACGGCAGCGTCGGCGGTGAACGCTTCCGCCTGCAGCCGCTCGATCTGGCGCAGATGCGCGAAGCGGTCAATCGGGGCAGCGTGCAGTTCGTGGTCACTAATCCGGCGCAGTTCGTGCAGTTGAACAACCACTATCATCTGCGCTGGCTGGCGTCGTTGCGCGCCGCCAACGGCGATCGGGCAACGGGTAACATCATCGGCAGCGTGATTTTGGTGCGGCGCGACAGCGGCATTACGACGCCGCAGGCGCTGATGGGCAAAACGGTGGGCGCCATCGATCCGCAGGCCTTCGGCGGCTATCTGACCGGTTATAAGGCGCTCAGCGACGCCGGCATACGGCCCGAGCGCGATTTTCACCTGCGCTTTACCGGTTTCCCTGCCGATGCCCTGCTCTATCTGCTGCGCGAGCGCGCCATTCAGGCCGCCATCGTTCCCGTCTGTTTGCTGGAGAAAATGGATCGGGAAGGCCTGATCAACCCGGCGGATTTTCGCCCGCTGTTGCAACGGCCCACATCGGTTCCCTGCGTCACCAGCACGCCGCTTTACCCCAACTGGTCGTTCGCCGCCCTGCCCGGTCTGGATAACTCACTGGTGGATGCGGTGGCAAGAGCCTTGCTGACCGCCCCACCGCAATCTCCCTTCCTGTGGGGCGCCCCGGCCTCGACCAGCGAGGTGGAAGCCTTGCTGCGCGCCGTCAACCAACACCCGGAACAGCGGCGGCTGTGGCTGGACATCAAGAGCTGGCTGATCCAGCATCAGACGGCCGTCGGCCTGTCGCTGGCGGTGCTGGCGCTGTTGATCGTCAACCATATCTGGATCGCGCTGCTGGTACGCCGGCGCGGGCGGCAGTTGCTTCATGCCGGAGAGCAACTGCGGCGACAGGAGCAGGCGCTGGAGAATGCCAGACAGCTGAACGTATTGGGGGAAATGGCCTCCGGCTTCGCACACGAGCTCAATCAACCGCTGGCGGCTATTCGCCACTATGCGCAGGGGTGCCTGATCCAACTGCGCAAAACGGACGCCGGGCACCCGCTGCTGACGCCGCTGGAAAATATCGACCGGCAGGCGCAGCGCGGCGGCGAGACAATTCATAACCTGCGCCAGTGGGTCCAGTCCCCCAGCGAGAAGGGAGACAGAGCGAGCTGGCGCCCCATCGCGGTGAGCGAAACCGCCGAGCGGGTGTGGACACTGTTGCGCCTGACGCAGCGCTATCCCGACCTGACGTTGTTCAACAATGTGGCACCTTCGCTGACGCTAATCCTGCCGCCGGCGCTGCTGGAACAGCTGCTGGCGAACCTGCTGCTGAATGCGGCGCAGGCCGGGGCCAACGCCGTCTGGCTTTCCGCCGTCCAGAGCGAACGGGCGATCGAGTTGCATCTGCAGGACAACGCGGGTGGGATGAGTGCGGCCGGGCTGGAACAGGCTTTTCGCCCCTTCAACACCACCAAAGCCGGCGGCATGGGGCTGGGGTTGGCCATTTGCCGGCGCCTGGCCCGCTATGGCGGCGGCGAGATCCTGCTGGCTAACCGCCTCGCCCCCGACAGCCGCAAGGGGCTGTGCGTAACCCTGCATTTCATATTGAACGATGAGGAAAACCATGTCGCTAATTCATCTGGTGGATGATGACGTCGCCGTCACCGACGCCTGCCATTTTTTGCTGACCAGCCTCGGCCACTACGTGCAATGCTGGAATGACAGCGCCGGCTTTTTGGCGCAGGCCGATCTGTTTCAGACCGGGATCGTCTTGCTGGACATGCGGATGCCGATACTCGATGGGCATCAGGCCTACGCTGAGCTGCGCCGCCGTGGCAGCACGCTGGCGGTGGTGTTCCTGTCCGGCCATGGCGACGTGCCGATGGCGGTGGAGCAGATGAAGTACGGCGCGGTGGATTTCCTGCAAAAACCGATCGCCGCTGAACCGCTGATCGCCGCCCTCGAACGGGCGCAGCAAGTCTCGGCCAAAGCCTGGCGACGCCATGAAACTTGCGGCCGTTACCGCACGCTCACGCCGAAAGAACGCGACATCGCGCAGTTGGTGGTGCGAGGCATGATGAACAGAGAAATGGCGGAACGGTTGAATATCGCTCTGCGCACCGTAGAGGTTCACCGGGCAAAAGTGATGGAGAAAATGCAGGCCGCCAGCCTGGCGGAATTGGTGATTCAGCTGCAGGTTTTAGCGCACGCCGCGCAAGAATGATCGCATCAGGCAAAATTCCGCGCGCCCTCTTGCCAACCGGTCTTCCTCAGGCCAGAATACTGTACATTAAATCAGTGTTTACAGGTGAGTCATGTTTGTAGAATTGGTGTACGACAAACGCAACGTCGCTGGGCTGCCCAACGCCGCCGAGATTATTCGCAACGAGCTGGAAAAACGCGTGCATGCGCTGTTTCCGGAAGCTGACGTGCGCGTAAAACCGATGCAGGCCAACGGCCTGAACTCCGACGCCAGCAAAAGCGATCGTGAGAAGCTGAACCGAATGTTGGAAGAGATGTTCGAAGAAGCGGATCAGTGGCTGGTCACTGATATTTGACGGGCAGCAACGCTATTGATTCCCACTCAGCGGGAACCTTGCCGGGCAGAACGGGCAGCGTGTTTGCCCGAGCCTCTCGGTGATAATGCCGGCGCCGATGCAATAGGCGGCCAATAACCTACTGCACCGGCATTTTACCTGGCATCCACTTTATTTATGAAACCGCGTTGGTTTCCGATGACACGTCATCGTTTGATACCAGCGCGTCCGGCGGCAACACCTCCACCTCTTCACGCGCCGGCATGGCGAGGCGCAAATCGATCCAGCGCCCTTCAGGAATATCCATCGCTTCGCCGGCCACGACCGTCGCGGTATCGATGTCAAAACGGCGTTTGCTGATTTTCACCGTAATAACGCCGTCGCTGTCGGTGGCGGTTTCTACAAAGCACAGGCGGTTGCCGTTCACGTCCTGCGGTACTTCGATGGTCCAGCCCTCCTTTGCCAACCCCAGCGAACCACTCAACTGATAAACGCCGGTAGAGATTCGCTCTGCGCTCACCCCCGTCGCCTCACCGTTAACGGCGACACAGCCGGCCAGCGCAAAGCCGCCGTCCAGATAGTCAGCCTGCATATGCTCGGGCGCCGCGGACAATCTCGCGATCGGCGAGGCTTTCTTGATAAAGCCGTTGCCGTCAACCGTGGTGTTGGCTTCCGACCACATCCAAACCCAGGGGGTAAACGCGGTGCCATTCCAGCTGCGCACGGCAATTTTTCCCGTCTGTGCAGCACTCACGCCATAGCCGTAACAGGTTTGCACCGTTCGATAGCTGTCGTCGGTTCCCGCCTGCGTCACCGCCCATGAGCGCGTATCGAGGAAATATGTGCCAACGTCTTTGAAGGGGTTGCCAATGGGATCCGTGCTCACATAACCGCGCCGGCTTTGCATTTGCGCATTGAAGTTGCCTTTACTCGCCGCCGTCACGCCTTTACTCAACCCCCAGTCCTTCAGGTTTGGAATGTCTGCGACAGTGGGTTGATCGGACGAGCTGAATAACCGCGACCACGTGATGGTCGAAGGCAATGCGGTAGAGGAACTCCCCACCCAGGCCTGCCGCGAAACCGATGTGGCAAAATATGCGCACGACGGTCCGCCATCCACCGGCAGCGTTAATAGCCCCCCAGACACATTGCCCGGCCGATTGGCCGTCGCCACCGTGTAGCGCTGAATGGAAGATTTATTATCCTTCGCGAATGCATCCTCAGTATGAACCGGCCCGATCCCAAAACCGGCGATAGCAGATTGGGCGACCGTGGCATATTCGGGCAACGCCTGGGATTGCGAGAACGAAACGCCCGTACGCATATCAACTTTCATCACCCCGACCGGTTCCACCGATTGTTTTACCGCCTTATGCTCCCAGCGCAGGCCGGCAGCGTTCGCGTAGGTGATTTGCTCAACCGTATACCAGCAGTTGAGTGAAAACGCATTAATTTTCAAATAGATATCATAATTATCTCGGCTAGATTCAATAACCTGAATATCCAAGATCGCCGTTCCGGTATCGTTAATAAAGGTGCCACCGATACGGTTGACCTTGTTGGTCGAATCGCTGGCGCTCTGATTGCCCGTTCTCAACATCAGACGTGACATGCCCGCGTTATAAGTAAAACCGTTAAAACCATTTGAACCATAAAAATTGAGGGCGACGCCTACGCCATTTTGCCCCGCATTTTTAAACTGCCCCAGCAGGAACCAGGCAGAGGTACTGGTATTGTTCTCCGGCAGCTTAAAGCGCACATTATCAAAGGCGGTCACCACCTGAGCGGCGCTCTTCGCCGCATTTTGCTCGCTCACTTTTGCCGCAGCAGCAGAGGAAGAAGCCTTGTCGGCGGACGCTGCCGCTTCAGCACGCAGACGATCGACGGTCTGCACAATCTCCGGCGTGATATCGCTTTCCCCTGGCCGACGCAGGAAATCATTGAGCGTGCCGGGCAGCGAATCGTTATAAACCTCGATAGCCCCCACTCGCTCCGGCTGCGCGCCATACACCGAGATGATGACCTCGTAAGCGCCCGGCTCCACGGGTAGGGAATATTTACCGCTATCATCCGTCACTGATTGTGATTTAGCCAAGCTCAGGACCGTTGACGAGGTTCTGACTGCGCGCAGGGTAATGGTTACGCCGGAGCGAGGATCGCCGTAAGGGCCTTTTAATACGCCGCTGATTAATGTCATTGTACTTTCTCCATAAGTTCTTTGATTAATTCATCCTGGCGATCGATTCTATCCAGAGCCTGATTCAATGCGGCCAGGGCCACATATCCCAGCGTTGAATAATCGACGGATTTTACTTTTTCGATATTTCTACCATCTTTTAATGTGATAGATCCGCCATCACTGATTAATAACGGCATCGTCTTTTCAATTTCCTGAGCAATTCCACCTATCTGTGGCTTGCCATCACGATTGAAAGAATAAAGCTTCAAGCCTCGAACAAGGGAAATAGGATCATTAATAACTTCAATGTCAGTTTTTATTCGAAGATCGGACCCGGTCACCCAACTTCCTGTCATGTTATTAATGTTCCCGCTAGCCAACCAGCGAGCCTCATGCCAATTCCCGACATAGTCCTGATATGAAATATACCCATAGTCTTCAATGCCAATCTCGCGACGTAACGCCATGACCATCGCGGTTTTCAAACCGTTTTGCTTCAGCGTTGATAAAAAAGTCCCTCCTGTTACTTGCCCAGCCATGGCGGTCGATGTGCGATGACAGATGACTGAGGGAGATTCATTATTTCCCCCATCAGCAATGAGTCCTTTAGGAGAAAAAATTGTATCATCAAATGTCGTTGACTTACGGAAGCGTGAATATCCCCCAACGTCAAGGTTTGCCGTTTGCCCTGTCACCAAAGAACCCTGTAAAGACAGTGAACCTTTAATTTCCTGGGCAGCGCTAATCGTCTTGTCTAACTTATTATTGAGTGAAGCTGAAATATTATTCCAGGCCGGGCCGCTATAGGTGCTGCCATCCGGCAACTTAACGGTAATATTTCCGGTATTGCTGAAGACCTGCTGCCAGTTCTCTTTATCGAGGTTCAGCCCACGCAGGGCTTTGGCCGTCTCAGCGGCCAGTTGGGCGGTGATGACGTTCATCGCGTCGCGCGGAACGGCATACCATGCTGCGCCCGCCTGCGTTGGGCCATCATAGGCTTTAATCAGCGTGGCCTGCGTGGCGTTATCAACGGTTTTCACCGGCAGCGTATAGGTGACGCCGCCGACCACGCTCACGATGAAATCACCGGATTTTAATTCGGTATTAAAGGCCGTTCCGGTACCTTTTACTATTATGGAATTACTCGTTAGGGTGAGAGTGCCTGCTGGCATAAGTATCCTCCTGAATTAGCCAGATAAAACCTCGTTACGGAGGTGATGATTACTCCAGCGCAAAGGCCGTATATTGTGGCGTGGCAAAAATGTTCACAATGAAGGTCGTTGAATGTCCTTGTCCTTGATCGAGTTCTCCTGAAGCAAGCTGCCAAAAGGCAGTCGAAGACTTCCCAATTAATGCATCGACATAAACGATGGATACCGAAGGTTGTCCGCTACCTGAACTGGAACTAACGGGAACCTCTGGCATATAGCCTCCATCGGTTGCATTTTGCCTAACCCCGCCATAACCGTGAGGATAGCCGCGTCCGCTTCTTCTAATTTGAATCTGTCCAAAAACACGAACGGGAATAACATTATTACCGCCAAAACGTAATAACCGACTCTCATTAGTATGATAACCCGTCCAGCTTAACATCGAGCCATCCATGATCGCGCCCTCGATATTTGCGGCGGAAAGTTTTCCCTCAATGGAACAGTTTTCAAGAATTCGACAATTGCCAATCACACCATTTTTAAACTCACCGGTGTCGGCATATATTGCTCCACGGGCGCTAATGTTATTGAATTGTGCCCCACCATCTTTATTTATCGCCCAGCCACGCTGCCCACTTATCCAATTAGAAGACTGGATATGCTGTGCGATCTTTGCGCTATCGATAGTGCCATTGCGAATAAACGCGTCGCTAATAAACACCTGCCCATCCACCACGGCAAACGGCGAATACTGATTGCTGTTGTTGCCGCTCATCAGCACGAACTGATTGGCGTTAAAGCCGACGCGAGTCGTGACAGGCCTGCCGTTTTCCGCCAATACCGCGATCGACATGCCGGCGTTATAGAAGGTGCCGTTCACCCGCACGCCCGCTTTCAGCGTATGGATGGCCGTGGCGCCGTCGGCGTCTACCGTCGCCGTCAGTTTGTCTTCCAGCACCGCCGCCACGTCGTCAATCTGCGCCTGCACTTGGGTTTTCATCTCGGCCAGCCCGCGATCGACCTCCGCGATGGTGGTTTTCACCACCATGATATCGGCGCGCACCGTGCCGTACTGCGCCCACTGGTGATCCACCGTCGCATTGTTTGCCAGCGCATTCTGCAAGATGGCGTCGATGTTGGTGTCGATATCGCCCACTAGCCGCTCGCCGTCTTTCGAGGTCAGAAGATCGTCGCCGATGTTCTCGAGATAATCGCCGGCGTCCGCGTTCGCCTGCCCGGCGCTCCAGCCAGTCCAGTCGCCCTGATTGCCCGTGCGGTCTTGCAGCCGCGCGCGGAACCAGAAGCCCTGTCCCGCCTTCAGCCCGGCCATAGCGTGGGTGTGCAGCGGATACGGGATATCAGCCAGCAGCATCGCGTTATTTCCGGCCGCGTTGTCCGCATACTGAATTTCGGTCTTGAGCGTATCTTCAGCGCCGGTAGGGAACGCCCAGTCGAGCTGGATGCCCCACAGCAAAGGCGATGCCTTGAAGCCGACCGGCATCGGCGGTTTACCCTCTTTGCCCTTGAGGTAGGTTTCCATCGACGTCGCCCAGATAGACGATACGTCACTGGCGTTGATGGCCCGCACCCGCACCCGATAACGACCGGCGTAAATCCCCGGCACTTCAAAGCCGAGCGCCGAGGTGCGCGGCACCGACACCCAGTTGCCGTTATCTTTGCGCCATTCCGCCTCATAGGCGATGGCATTTTCAACCGCGCCCCAGGCGGCGCGCAGGGTGGTAATGGCGATACCCTGACTCACCGAGGAGTAGCTGTCGATGGTGATGTTTTTCGGCGGCGCCTGCACGCCGGGCGGAATGATGGAGATCGGACGATCGTCGATACGCGCGCCGGTATCGATGCGGGCGTACTTGTTCGGATCGTGTTCCGCGGCGTTGACGGTATAGGTGTTATCGCCGTTGTCGGCGATGCCCACCACGCGGTAAAGCTGCACCGCCAGATCGTCCGCATCGATGGACCAGGCCGCTTCCGGCGCCGGCGTCTCGCTATAGGCGGTAGTGACGGTCACTACGCGATCATTCACCGCCTGCACGGTGCGCGCCTGCGCTTTACCTGAAGGCAGGTTAACGATCAGGCGATCGCCGGCTTTAGCGCCCGGCCTCCTGTCCAACGTCAGTTTACGTCCGTCCACGCCGCTGAGGCGCCCGCCAATCACTCGTCCGGCCAGCATCTGGTCCGCCACGCCGACGATATGCCCCGGCATGGGGATCATACCGTCCAGCCCCACGGAGAAGCTGACCGTACGATCCTTGCTGTTGGTCAACAGCGCCCAGCGGCCGCGGCGGTTCGCTTCGCTCGGCGTGGTGCAGCCAATGGCCGTCAGTTCGGTCTGGTTCACGTCGTAGCGGCGCACCAGATCGCTGTCGAATACCGCCTCTATCGCATCGGCGTAATGGTTGCCCGGATCGGACCAACTGACCATCGCGGTGCTGTAGCGGGTGCGCTCGCTGGCGGACGAGTAGGTAAACTTGCCGTCGATCACGTTGGCGCGGGTGTAGGTGAAGTCCATATCGCGCGGCATGTCCGCCAGGGCGACCATTTGGTTTTGCCCCCAATAGGTCATGCCGCGGAAGATGCCGGCCAAATCGCTCAGCACCGTCCAGGCCTCTTCCCGCGACTGCAGATAAACGTTGCAGGTAAAGCGCGGCTCCATGCCCTCGCCGCCGCGCCCGTCCGGCACCGGCTGATCGCAATACTGCGCGATGCGATACAGCTCGGACTCCGAGACCTGGGAAGCGTCGATGCGGTCGCCCAGGCCGAAACGCTCGGCCAAAATAATGTCGTAAAACACCCACGCCGGGTTGTCGCTGTAGGCCCACTTAAAGCCGCCGCTCCAGATGCCGGTATAGCTGCGCGTTTGCGGATCGTAATTGTCCGGCACGCGGATCAGGCGGCCGCGCGGTTTGCAGCTGATCTTCGGGATGTTGGGGAACTGCTTTGAGTCGAACTCCACGTAAAGCAGCGCAGTGTTCGGATAGCGCAGCTTGGCGTCAATGATTTCGGTCAGCGCCTCGATGTTCATGCGGTCGGCGATCCGGGCGCTGTTGGCGTTAGGCGTCAACCGGCGCACGCGCAGCTGCCATCCCGTGGTGGCCTTCGGCAAATTGATGCGATGCGAGCGTTCATACAGCGAGGTGGTTTTATCGTCGATCGCCGCCGTTAACACCTCCTGGTAACTGCCGCCGTCGGTCGCCACGTCGATGGCGTACTCGATGCGATAGCCGTTGACGTCGCCGTTGTCCGCCTGCTTTTGCAGCATGGGCCACCCCAGGCGCAGGCGGACGGCGGAAAGTTGCAGGTTAGAGACGGAGCGCACCCACGGCGCGCCGCTTTTCAGTTCGCTGCCGACCGAGATCTCATTTTCAACGGCGGGAATGCCCTGGATATATTCCTGCGCCTGCGAGCCAGGGCGGAACTCCCAGCGGAAACCGGGAAAGTTTTCCGTTCCGTCGCTGCTCAGCACCGGCGTACCGTCAACAAAAATGTTTGTGCCATCCAGCCCGCCGGCAAATTCTCCTTCGCCCAATGCGAACAACATCTTCGCTCTGGCGATCGACTGAATGCTGTCCGGCGATTCTACCGGCGTGTGGCCGCCACCGCCGCCGCCTTTTCGCCCACGGATCATGTTCTGTGCCATATTTCGCCCATAAAAAAAGCCGCTATTGCGGCTGTCTGTTCAAACGGATGTCGTTATTGCTGGTCTTCGGTATAAATGCCTGCGGAGATAATCGCCCCGCCAATTTCACGCGTGCCGTACAGCACGCCGACGGGATTGCCCTGCGCCGTGGTGTTGACCGGCCCGCCAAAGGCATAGCTCGGTTTATTTTCCGGGCCTTGCCGCATGCGCAGCCCGCCCATTTGCGGGGAAAGCATTTGGAGGATGCCGCCGAGGGCCATGGAAGCACCGGCCATCGCCGCCATGCCAGTTCCCCCACCCGCCGTAAATGCCCCCATGGCACCAGCCGCAGTCCCCGCTGAAACATACATAGCCACGGCAACCAGCGCCACGCCCAACACGGTCTGGAATAAGCCTGCGCGCTTGCTGCCAATCACGACGGGAACAAGGTGAATATCTTCCGAGCCTTTGGTGAACTCCAACTCATCCTGTCCGACATTGCGTTTACCAACGAAAATAGAAAATGTCAGGCCGCGTTTGTGCGCTTCAAGCATGTAGCGTTCGAAACCTGGCAATAAGTTCTTCATTGCATCAATAGCCTTGGGTACCGTCGTAGCCCGATATTTGAACTCTCTCCCAAAAGCGTTGATCAACGGTCCGTGAAATCTTACCGTTCTGAGTGGAATTTCAATTAACGACATGTAATTATCCCCATAAAAAAGCCATCAATTGATGGCTTTGATTACTATGTTCGTTTTTACAAACATGATTTAATATCTGCTATTACTTCATCATTTCTATACGTTAGCATTCCGAGCATTGGTCTCGAACCTTCACCACGATATATAACCTTGCTGCCTAATGTCTCTGGTATAATGTCAATATAGTCACCGCCATTAATCAGAGCTAAAGAAACACCACCGTCCCTGGCTGGCTTTTCTGTTGTTTCAATTCGTAGCATATTAAACGTTCTCATGTCTGATTTATCAGCGATGCAAACGGATAAATTCTTTACATCCTTTTTAGATGTAAACTCAGCAGTAACCTTTTTTGTTAGTTCTGGATTTGCGCAACCTGTCAGCATCAGCAACGTGATGAGTAATAGGAGTTTTTTCATCAGTAATCCCTCTGTTATTTTTTTCATCTTAACAGAGAATTACATCATTTTTCTATGCCGCAACACCTTCACCGTCCGCTCCTTCCAATAACCACCATAAGGCACCCGCTGGCTAAGCATGCCGTACATATGGTGCAGCAACAGGCCATCTGCCAGCAGAATGCCGGCGTGGTTGGCCACCGGCGCCGAAACCTGCATGATCGCCATGTCGCCTGGGCGCGGCGGGCCATCGAACTCGCGAAAGCCGCAGGCATGCCAGTTATCCAGATAGCGGTTTTCACCCCGCTCCCACCACGGGTAATCAACGCGGTAATCCTGGAGCGTTATGCCGTGTTCCTGGCGGAAATAGCTCATGACCAGCCCCCAACAGTCGGTATGCCCCAGCACGAACTGGCGACCCACCAGCGGCAGTTCGCCGCGCGGCAAAATGGTGCGCAAATCCCCCTCCGGCCAGCTGGCTATCGCCCAGGGCAACTCCATCGCGTCGCACTGCGCCTTGTCCAGCTCACTCGGCTGCGTGGTGGCGTCCGGGTGGCTGTGCACAATGAGGGTGATGGTGCCCCATTCGGCGGCGGCCACGTAGTCTTCCGGCGCCAGATGAAACTGCTCGGTGGGGTTGTCCGCCAGGTTGCGACACGGGAAATAGCGCTCCACGCGGGATTTTTGCGCCACCACGCCGCAGCATTCGCGCGGGTACTCGGCCTTGGCGTGCGCCATAATGGCCGCCGCGGTTTTTTCTTTCATACTCGCCCCCTACTGCCGGATTAACGCCGCGCCCGGGAAGCCGCCAAACGGCAGCGGCTCATGCTCGCCAAAGCGTTTCTGACAGTCGCTCAGCAGCCCGCCGCAGCGATCTTGACTCGGGTCCTCCACCGGGTTGCCTTTGTCGTCAAAGTAACGGCTACCGGCGTAATCGCAGCCCTTGCCGGTGCGATAGTCGCCGCGCGAGCACCAGGTGCACAGGCTGTGGATTTGCCGGGTCGGAATGCGCAACCCCCGCAGATCCGCCGGGCTGGAGAGTTCGAACTCCACCGCCTCGTCGCTTTCCGTCGCCTTGCGATCGATGTAGAACACCTGCAGCTTTTCCTGCAGCGGATCGGCCGAAGAGTTTCCCTGCGGGAAATTACGGGCGTCAAGGTAGTGCACCAGCGTGTCGTGGATCCGCACCTTGGCCTGCGCCATGTCCTCAAACTGCAGGCAGAGCGCGCTGATCAGGCCGTTGATATTGGCGACCGACAGCTTGGGCGCGTTGCCCTGGCTGTCGGCGGAAATCTCCAGCCCTTCAATGCTAAACGGCCACGGGCCGTACTCCTGCCCCTGCCACCAGACCGATTTCGCCGGCAGTTTGCTTTCATCACCGCCCGCAGCGGCCAGCTCTTGCGGCGTAAACGGCAGGGTATCGCAATGAAAGCGCAGAATATCGGCGCCAAACCGGGTGCCGTCCACCTCAATCAGGCGGATGCGGTTGCCCGGCTCCAGCTTTTGCAAATCTGAATTCAGCATCATCTCCCCCGATTAAACGTGAAAGGCCTCGGTAAACGTGGCCGTCAGTGAATAGTTGCCCCCGCCCATCGCGACCGGCTTATAACCCTCGCAGCGGTAAAGGCCGGGAACCTGCGTCGGTGGCGTCCATTGGAAGGACTTCACCCCATGATGATTTTCCAGAAAGACGATGATCGGCGTGATGTAGTCATACTTGCCGACAAAGGTCAGATCCCAGGAGCGCACGATCGGGTTAATGCCGTCGCCGGAGACCTGCGCATAGCCGTCGCCGAACTGCGCCTTTCTGACGCGAAAGCGCGTATCGCCGGCGGCATTGACGCGCGCCGGAAATTCAAATGTCTGAATGCCCATTACATCCCCTTGATTGCTTTCCAAATCGGCTGGCCCGGCATCAGGTTGCGGTTGATCACCTTCTGGCTTTCCTGCGCGGCGATATTGCCCATCCGTTTACCGAACTCGCCCCATCCCGGATCGGCCTGCGAACTGACGTTGCCGCCGTTCTCGATGGTGATGTAGACATTCGGCGCCGCCGCAGACTGTTGGCCACCGCCGATCGCCCGCACGCCGAGCGAACCGTCCGCGCCGCGTTTGAGCGGCATAATGGCCTCCGGCCCGGCTTCGCCCATCAAGCCGGCACCTCTGGCGAACGCGAACAACGTGGGATTGCTGACGATCTGGCCGCTGAATGCGCTCAGCGAAGGCGAGGCGTATACGCCGCCCTTGGCGTTGGGGAACATCGGCACAGGCCCCGGATCGTTACCGGTAGGCAAAAAGAAACTCATACCGGTTTTAAGGGCGTTAAACATCGCCATCTTAATCATCATACCGGTTAGGTCGGTCAGGATGGATTTGGCAAAATCACCGAAACTGGCTTTACCGACGGTGACAAAGTTAGTCAAGGCGTTGGCCATGCCATCAAACGTTTGGGTCGTTATGTTTTTGACTTGCTCAAAAACGTTACCGCTATCACCCGTCCAGGCAAACAGGCCCTTTTTCAACCCGGCGACATAATCCCCTTTAATCGCCGCTTTTTTCTGTTCGGCATCGCGAACAATATCCAGTTGGCGTTGCTGTTCACTCGCGAGAATGTCTGCCTGTTGCACATATTGCTCGGAGTTTTTATCTGCCACTTCCTTGTCCAACTGCAAGCGACGTTGATGGAACGACTCTCTGATCTGCTGCTCTGCGACCATTTGATCATAAGCTTCAGGCGACAAAGTCATTTGTGCGTTCCGGTTAGAGTACTCCAGCTGTTTCGCGTCGGTTTCGACTTTCAAACGCTGGCGCATATTTTCTTGCTGCTGTGCCAGACTGGCGATCTGATATTCGCGTTCGTTCGACAGACGCTTACCATAAAGCGTTTTCAGTTCTTCGCTGGCCTCCTGCTCTTTACGTACCGTCGTCTGCCCAGGAGCGTACTGTTCCGCGAGTTGTTGAAGCAGCTGCATGTACTGCTCCTGCTGCTTTTCTTGTCTACTCTTATCTGCCCCTGACCTACCAGCAGGAGTGACAGCAGCTGGATCATCTTTAGGCTGATCGGGAGCTATCATTGCATTAACATCAGATTGAAACTGGCTAATACGTTGACCAAGCTCTGTATAAGCCAAAAAGCGAGCATCATTTACATTGTCAAGATTGCGTTTAGCTTTTTCGATGGCCTTATCCATCGACTCCATTTCCGCCGCCGTTCTGGTCAATTCGTCCTTCCGATCCTCCGGCTTACCAAACAAGACACTGCCAATCCACCCTGCTTTATTAGCCTGCTCTATCCGTGTTTTCAGATATGTTTCATTACGTTGCAGCTGCTTTTTTTCATCAAAAAGCTTCTGAAGCTGATCTCTATAATCCAGTTGCTTTACAGCTAATTGTTTATTAGACATCTTAGCCAATGTCGGGACGGTCTCTATTACAGCATCTTTCAATGCCAAAGCCGATTGACGTGCTAATTTGTTTTGCTCATGGAAGTACAGCATCGCCAATCCCGCCTGTATGGCGACACCGATCGGGCCGCCAAGCACACCCAGCGCGACATTGGCGACACGAGACGCCGCGCCGACGCCCGATGTGGCCTGAGCCGCCCCGCGCGCCGCCGCCGCCTGATCGCGCCAGGCCGCCGCGCTGTCATTCAGGCCACCGGCCAGTTTCAGCATCTCCTCCGCCCGGCTGCCACCTTCGCCGGAAGCGCTGCTCGCCTGGCGAGCCGCGTCGTCCAACTGTTTCATCTGCGCCGTCGCGGCGACGGTGATGGACGCGAGTTCGGTGAGCGCCTGCCCATACTGGCGCGAGGTGGCTGCGAGGCCCTGCAGCGACAGCTCAACGCCGGCCAGCCCCGCCAGTTTCCCCGCCAGGCCGCCAAGCGTGCCACCGATGCGTTGATACGACTCGTCGGTCTTCTTCGCGTCCTGCTGAGCCTGGCGGTTAAATTTGGCGGATTGTTCCCCGGCGGTACGGTAAGCCGCCGTCAGTTTGTTTTTAAAGTTGGTGTCATTCAGTTGCAACCCGACGACCAACTGTGCGGTATCAGCCATTTCCCAGCACTCGCATAACGTCAGCACACTGCATATCAATACTGCTTTGAGCGGGCTGACCGGATTGATGAACGGGGGCACTCTCCGCCGCATCGGCCGTCATGCCTTGCAGTTTGAAGTATGCCCGCCAGTGATTCAGGATGTGCGCCGGCATCGCGGCGATCTTGCGAGGATCCGACTCACCCCAGCGATCGGCCAGTTGGAACACCAACATCAGCCAGGGCGAGTCAGTCAGTTTTTTTCCGCTTCCTCCAGGCTGCCGACCGCATGGCGCTTGACGGCGCCGATGGCTTCGACCAGCGTCGGGTTGTCGTGCGCCGCCAGCAGATCGTCTACGCTCGGCAAGGCGCCGGCCGGGATGCGTTTGCCGTCCGGCGTCATCAGGCAAGACAGCAGAAGCTGCACGTTGAGCTGCGCGGCTTTGTTCATGTCACCGCTGTCGATGGCGGCCTTCATGCCGTCTTCGTTTTCCTGCAGTTCCGCGGCTTTCAGGCGACGGATAAAGGCTTTGGCGCCAAAGATCTGCGTTTCAATCACGTGATCGTCGGATTTCAGCAGCGCCGCTTTCAGCGCTTTCAGATCGTATTTCTCACTCATCGGTTTTTCCTTGTTCAATTCGGTTTACTCTGTAATAAGCAGGTTGCCGCAGGCCACATGGCCCGCGGCGGAAGCGTTCGCCTTCAGGCGTTAACCTGCGGCAAACCGCCAATGGATCACACTTTCGGGGTGACCGAGCCCCAGGTGTTACTGTTTTGCTTGCCCTGGACGGTAATCTGAATGACTTCGCTCGCCGGGGCGGTGATCTCATTCATTTTCCAGCCGGACAGCGACAGGATGGAGGTGGAGGTGCGGCCATTTGGCAGCTCGACGTAGAACTGCACCGTTTCGCGCTTGTCCGCCGCATTCAGCAGCGCCGCGAAATCGGCGTTGGACGGATCGTCGATGAAACCGATGGACTTCTCCGCGCCCTCCGGCAGGTCGGAAATAAACTGCTTGGCGGTATCCAGCAGCGTGGTGCAATCGACAAAACCGCCGGTTTGCCCCATTTCACCTACCGCTTTACAGTTGGTCAGCGCCTTCATGGCCGTCGGTGCAGCCCCAACGGTGCCCCATTTGACGATAGTGCCGGCAGGCAGCATGGCGTATTCTGGCGAGGTTTTATCAGCCATAGTTTTTCTCTCTCTTTTTTGATGAAGGATGGTAGCGGTCGCTACCGGTTTTCGATGCCATAGCGGACGTTAGCCGCCAGGATGCGTAACACTTGGTGCTTATGGTGATCCAGCGCAGGGCGAATAAACGGGGCGGCGGCTTGCGTTGCCGTGCCGTACTCCTGCGCCAGAGCTCTGTGGTAATGCTGTTTACTGGGGCCGACACGCAACGTCACCGCGTTCCATCCGGTAACGGCCGGGCGTATCGCGATGCCGGCGCTCAGCGAGGGTTCGCTGTTTGACGCCCCCCGCTCGGCGCACTGCCGCATCGTGCTAAGTAGCGGCGCCAGCGCGGCGTGGCCGGCCTCCGGCAGAATGTGACTGGCGACCTCGCGCCGAATCGCTTCCAAGCGGCGAGTCAATTCCGCCATGCCGGTAACGTTTATGGCGATCACGCCGCCACCTCGGAATGGGTGATGAGGTAATCGCGCGCCATCCGATACTGGACGCGGTTATCCGCCAGGGGCGTGGCGCTCTGCAAAAGGGTGCTGCGCGTAACCGCCTGTACCGGCCATTCGCCGATATGACCATGTCGAACCCCTTCCCAAGCGTTCAAAACCGCTTTATCCAGAGCGATCAGCCGGGAGTAATCGTCGATCACGTACAGCACGATCTGAAAACGGCTCTGCACCAGCGAGCTGTCAACCAGACCGGTGTTCACTTTCAGATCGCTGATCTTCTGATAGGTCACGCCTTCTTGCTGCGGATCCGGCAGGATCAGCGGATGAACCGCCAGATGGGTTAGCGCGGCCAGCGAGCGTTGGATTTCATCTTCAATCATTTGGGCAAGGTCTCCGTCGTTTTGAGGGGGAATCGTTTTACAGACGCATTCAGGCATCAGGTAAGGAACAGCGCGCGTTCCGCCGCACGCCGAGCAACCAGCCCATCGAGCCGCACACCGCCCGCATTCACCCATCGGCCGAACTGGTCGGCCGCACCCTGCCGATCGCCGGCGTTCAGCCGGCGCAGCAGCGTCGAGTTCTCCAGCGCGCGCAGACCCAGGTTATAGGCGAAGCTCACCAGCGCATCGAACTGCCCCTGCGTGATCGTCACCGCCACCAGCCGTTCGACGCCCCGTTCGAATTGGGCGACACCGCACACCAGCAAACGCTCGGCCGTTGCGACATCGATCGCCATGCCGGCCCCAACTTTTCGTCCCGCTACCGGTTGAGTCCACCCGTAGCCGATGGTCCAAACGCCGACCGAGTCCTGATAAGCCTGCAAACGCAGGCCTTCGAAACGCTTAATCAGCGCCATGCCATCATCACTTATCTTCATTGGTTTCCTCCTGACGCTTTATTGAGAAATCGGCGTTCCAATGCCTTGATCAGCGATGCTCCCGACCACCCCGCCATGCCGCATACGCCGCCCATCACCTCCGAAGGCCAGTCGTAATGCAGCGCAATCATCACCATGGTCAAGCCGGCGAAAATAGAGACGAACAACTGCAAAAACAGCGTCCTCCAGCTAAAGGTTTCGCCGTTCAAAACCTTGAAGGAATAGCTGGCGATCGCCCCCAGCAGCGTCATGCCGAAAGCAAGCAGCATTGAAAGGATGTTTGGTTCATTTTTCCAAGGCATAATCATCACCCTCCCCTTACCGGGGCATAGCCCGATCGTCGGGAGTCATGGAAAAGAGCGGCTAAATGCGGCGCCCCTCTCCGTCATTCCTGTTCCATTTAAATAAGCGGCCATTTACGCTGTCGAAAATGGCTTATCCGTTCTGCTCAACCTGAGAAGAGAAATAAGGATTGCGCCGTTTTATAAATGAGAAGGATTAGCCTCCGGCCGTGATCATTCAACGATAGTCATTATTCAGTGAGTGATTGACCGTTTTGACAAGGAGGCTAAAAATGAAAAACCCCGCCGGAGCGAGGTTTAGTTATCATGCGGCGGCGCCGGCAACGACTCAGTTTTATCAGATTACGCGTTTATTTGCGTACGCGTGAGTCTTTTATTATAAAAAAACAAAACCCCGCTGGAGCGAGGTTTGGCTATCGTGCGGCGGCGCCGGTAACGACTCAGTTTTATCAGGTTACGCGCTTATTTGCGTACGCGTGAGTCTTTTTTTAAATTATTGCAACGCGCATACGCTATTATTATTCCTGATGTCACAATGAAACGAGAAATAAACCCTCATCAACTTCAACGGCAGCAGTTTCAGCGATCCATAGTCAACTTTATATCCAACATCGCCAGGCATCCCCCGATGAACCCTTCCGCCGTTTGCATCTCTTTGCGTATCGTACCGTCTGAACATTTCCTTTTCAGGGCGATCTTACGCAGAGATATACCATAAACATGGTGGGCAATGATGAGATCGAACTCTTCGGGTTTGTATTTCTTCAATCTGCCCACGCAACCGTCGATCACCAGGCCATCATCATCGCAACAGGAACGCTCGCCTTTCGATTTATAGGACAACAGCCCTCTGAACCCGGCAGCAATGGGGGAATAATCGATGCCGCTATTATCCCTGGCCCATACGCCCCACCGCTCCAACACTTCATTCATATCTCTCATGCTTCCACCTCCTTTGGGCGTTTGCCACATCGCCAGGGCTCCATGTCGTTGACCGACGTCGGTCGAGCCGCTCTTCTGCTCGGCGTGCGCCAACACGCAACAACCGCTCCGCCCGGCGTGCTCGCCGAGGGCATTACACCAAATACTGTATAAATAAACAGTATCCAAGTATACCCAGAGGTATCTTTTTTTCAATAGCGAAAATCCATTTACCTGCAGGTAAATTTAGGTACGATGGCCTCATGAAAAACGAGCAAAAAATGCACCTCCAGGAGATGCGGCGAGAGCGCCTGATCATCCTGATCGATAACCTCGGCGTCGGGGGGCAAAAGCGCCTTGCGGAGGCGCTCGGTATTGCCGCTGACTATGTCTCTCGCCTGCTCTACCCGCCGGGCAAGAAAGGCAAAAAGGGCATCAGTGGCGACATGGCGCGAAGGATTGAACAGTACTTCGCCGTGCAAATCGGCTGGCTGGATGGCCTGGAGCAAATCGGGCTACGCCCCGTCAGGCAGAAGACTTCGCAGGCCTTGGGTAAAACGCTGCCGCTGCTAACGTGGACATTGCCGTTGTCTCATGAACAGCTGCGCAAAGGAACGACCGTCCACTACCCGGCGATGGTGCAATGCAGCGCTCAGGCCTACTGGTTGCCGGTGCGGGATAACACGATGAACGGCTCTGCCGGCGCCAATTACCCAAAGGGCGCCTTGATACTTGTCGAACCCGTTACTGCCGGCATAACCGAGCTCGTGTCCGGCGATAAGGTGATAGCGAAACGCTGTGACAGCGCGGAGCTCGTCTTTAGAAGGTATGTCGAGGAAGCCGGGCATCGATGGCTTAAGGGAAGCATGCCGGGTTGCCCGGCGCAGAATGCCGATGAGTACGCGATTATCGGGGTGGTGCTTGGCGCCTGGCTGCCCTAGTCCCTGCGCGCCGCGTTGAGAACCGCGTAAAGCAAAAAACCGCCAACCTTGCGGCTGGCGGTTTTTTGGCACTCATGGTGCCGGCTACCGGAATCGAACTGGTGACCTACTGATTACAAGTCAGTTGCTCTACCTACTGAGCTAAGCCGGCTGAATTTGGCGGAAGGACAGAGATTCGAACTCTGGGAGCTGTTACACTCGACGGTTTTCAAGACCGTTGCCTTAAACCACTCGGCCATCCTTCCAATGGGCGCTGATATTAGCGATACCGTTATGAAATGTCTATCATTTTGATGCAAAAAAATGGCATGGGCGGTGCGGTTGCCTAAACTTCAAGCCTTAAACGCTTAAAAAATGAAAAGCCCCGCGAAAGCGAGGCTTTTATGTTCGGCTGAAACGCGTTTACTTCGGCTGCGAATCGTAGTCGGAACAGGTTTGATAGCCCTTGTTCATGACATGGCCCGTGTCGTTGTAGCTGACAAAGTACGTTTGCACTTTGCCATCGCGCGGCGCGACCGCATAGGTATCGCAAGTGCCTTGCGCATGAATCAGCGTGGCGGACGTCGACGGCGGACCGGCAATCGCCCGCACCTGCTGCTTGGTCATCCCTACTTTGACATCGCTGACCACCGGCTCATTGACATAACTGGTTGCACGGTCATAGGCGGTGCAGCCGGCAAGAATGGAAAATACCGCCGCAGTACCGACGGCCAAAACCAACTTCTTCGTCATAGCTTGTCCTCTTGGAGTACGTTTGTTGTCCCCTAAGTCTAGAAGCGGAAAGGCTTTTCTACAAATTCCCGTTTGTCGATCGGTGCGCTTTTTCTCGCGATCGGCCGGCGCGGGCACGACATCGGATTCAAAAGCCGAAATCGCTCAGCGACGGGACATCGTCCGGGCGCCGACCGAGTGGCCAATGAAAACGCCGATCCTGTTCGCGAATCGGCATGTCGTTGATGCAGGCATGGCGGTTAATCATCAGCCCCTCCTGATTGAACCCCCAGTTTTCATTGCCGAAGCTGCGATACCAGTTGCCGGAATCGTCGCGCCACTCATAGGCGAAACGCACCGCGATGCGCGCGCCGTCAAACGCCCACAGTTCCTTAATCAGCCGATACTCCAGCTCTTTCGCCCACTTACGTTGCAAAAATGCGACCACCGCCGCGCGGCCGTCGACAAATTCCGCGCGGTTACGCCAGTGGGTATCGAGGGAATACACCTGCGACACCCGCTCAGGATCGCGGCTGTTCCAGGCATCCTCCGCCAGCCGCACCTTCTCGATAGCGGATTCGCGGGTAAAAGGCGGCAATGGGGGTTTAATGCTCATGCTTATCTCCTGAGTGAAGGCATGTAGACAATTCTGTCTACATCATTACGCTAGCGCATGTAGACAGAGTTGTCTACAATCACTCGAAAATAGCTTGGAGAAAATGATGACCGTCGATCGCAATACCTTACCCGCCCGCCAGCGCATCCTGCTGACGGCTCACGATCTGTTTTATCAGGAAGGGATCCGCGCCACCGGCATCGATCGCATCATCAAAGAATCAGGCGTCACTAAGGTGACGTTTTACCGCCACTTTCCCAGCAAGAACGATTTGATTACGGCGTTTTTGGCCTATCGCCACCAGCAGTGGCTCACCTGGTTCAGCACAGCGCTGGATCGCCATGTGGCACAAACCGGCGGGTTGCTGCCGGCGCTGGCGCCCTGCCTGGCGGAATGGTTCGACGATCCGCGCTTTCGCGGCTGCGCGTTTATCAATACGGCGGTAGAAATCGCCGACCTGCTGCCGGAAAGCCTGCAAATCGCCGGCCGGCATAAGCGGCAAATGGCGGATGAACTGGCGCGTCACCTGCCCGCCGGCCCACAGCGGGAACAGCGGGCGGCAATGCTGGCGATGCTGATCGACGGCGCCATCGTCAGAGTGCAGATAGAGCGGCAACCGCAGGCCGCGCTGCAGGTGCTGAATGCCGCGTTGGACATGTTGGCGCAAGGCGGGTTCGATCAGTAATTGGCCCAAATGCCCGGCGTCACCAGTTCCAACAGGTGGGCGTCGGGATCGCGAAAATAAATGCTCTCCCCGCCGTGTTCCCAGCGCATCCGCCCCTCAATCTCCACGCCGTTGTCCACCAGATGCCGTTCCCAATGCGGCAGTTGCTCTTTCGTCACCGCCAGCCCGATATGCGCCGGCCCCACGCCATCGTGCGCAGGAATAAACCCGGTCGGATAGTGCGCCCCGCGCAGCGAATCACCTTCGATAAACAGCAACAGTACGCTCCGATCGCCGACGTTGTAGGCGCGAAACCGTTCATTGGCGGCCATCGTCGGCAGCTTCAGCACCTCCCGGTAAAAAGCGTCCGCGCGTTCAATATCGCTGACGTACAGCACCGTTTCGATCACCTTGTCGATCTTGAGTTCCATATCACCTCCGCTCTGTTTTCCGTTCTGACAGCGTAGGTCGAACAGAGGCGCTCCGAAGCGCTTCCCGAGCCGACAACGGATCAATCCGTGCTTTTTACCAGCAAAAAAAACGCGGCCCAAAGGCCGCGCTGTGTCATTCACACGCTGGTGCTTAGAACTGGTAAACCAGGCCCACGGCAACCACGTTGTCGGTGTTGATGCCGGCAGCGTCGGTGAAATCGTTGTTGTCCACCAGGTTGATTTTGTAATCAACATAGGTGGACATGTTTTTGTTGAAGAAGTAGGTCGCACCCAGGTCGACGAATTTGACCAGATCTTGATCGCCGTAGTCCTTGCCGTTACCGGCGCGGCCCAGGTCTTTACCTTTGGTCTGGTTATAGCCGACGAACGGACGCAGACCGAAGTCGAACTGGTAGTGCGCATAGGCTTCGAAGCTCTGCGCCTTGTTGGCGTAGCCGTAAACGCTGCTGTCGGAGCTGCCGAAACGCGCCGCGTTGTAGGACTGGGTGAACATCACCGCCAGATAGACGTCGTTGGCGTCATATTTCAGACCGCCGGAGTAGCCTTCGGCCTTGTCGCCGCGGCCCATAATATTGCGGTACGCGCCGGCGCCGTTCTGCTCGCTGGTGCGGCGAGAGTTAAAGAAGGCGCCAGCCGCGCTGATGCCGTAGCCCATGTCATAGCTCATGGACATGCCGTAGCCTTCGCCGTTTTGGCCCAGAACGTCACGACCGTTGTTGGTCTCTTCGCCGTTGCCGTTTTTACCCTGGTACTGCAGGGCGAAGTTCAGGCCGTCAACCAGACCGAAGAAGTCGTTGTTACGGTAGGTCGCCAGGCCGCTGGAACGCTGGAACATGAACTGGTCGGCGCCGTAGGTCATACCGTCGAACTCAGGCTGCAAGTCGGTATACGCCGCGACGTCGTACAGCACGCCGGTGTTACGGCCGTAGTCGAAGGAGCCGTAGTCGCCGAATTTCAGACCGGCGAAGCCGTAACGGGTGAAGTTCTTGTTGTCCTGGCTTTCAGCGTGATTCAGGTTCGCCTGATATTCCCACTGGCCGTAACCGGTCAGCTGATCGCTGATTTGCGTTTCGCCGCGCAGGCCAAAACGCATATAAGACTGATCGCCGTCCACGCCGTTGTCGCTGGAGAAATAGTGAAGACCGTCGACTTTACCGTACAAATCCAGTTTATTACCGTCTTTGTTGTAGATTTCCGCCGCGCCTGCTGTGCCTGCAACCAGCAGTGCGGGTACCATCAGAGAGAGTACTCGAAGTTTCATCGTTATTATCCTCGTTAATTATGTCGAGCTACGGCCACTGCCCTTTTCGAGCATTATTAGCACGACTGTGCATTACCATTCTGGTAACAAGGGTTATATTAATCCAGAAAGAAAATGATACCAAGTATCCGATAGTGTTTCATTGTAATTAATAAAGGTTTCAAAATGTAAATGCGCGCGAACTTTCACAAAACATTACAGACAAACAAAATAAAGCACTTAAAGACAAAGAATAGATTAATTGATAAAAAATCATGTAGTTATACATATCTTTAAGAAAAAAAAGCCAACCATACAATTGAGCCAGACAATAAGCACATTGTGCCAAAACGCAGCCCACACGCAGCCGCTATAATCACCTCGCTATCATCATTATTTTCATTATTACCTTCATTATCCGAAGATAATTTCTGCATTCCTTTAACCGGCTTCTGGCCGGTTTTTTATTTTCCTCCATACTCTCCTCACAATTTCAGCCCGTACAAATAGCACGCAAATAAATAACCTAATGATATAGTTTCATTAATTCACTTTCGCACTAATTGCTAATCTTTTTCCTTATTTTAGTCTACAAATTGAACTTGCTTTTCATTTCGTGCTTTATCGCATCAATTATTTCCCGCCGCAGGCACCATTAGCCGCCGAGTTTCAGTTCTGGTAATCTGAAAAAAGCGCACCTTCCGCGAGTAAAATTCATGATGCCCTTTCAACCCGACGTGCTGTGGCGGCGGCTGCAAAGTTCCCCCTTCCGCGCTCGCTTCCGTTTAAATGCCAAAGACCAGACTTATCTCGATGGCAAGGGATTGCCGCTGATCCTCAGCCATGCCCGCGATTTTATCGACCGCCGCCTGGCCGCCGCCCATCCTAAAAACGACGGCAAGCAAACCCCGATGCGTGGCCACCCGGTGTTCGTCGCCCAGCATGCCACTGCCACCTGCTGCCGCGGCTGTCTGGAAAAGTGGCACGGCATAGCGCAAGGCGTCGCACTGGACGAGCAGCAAAAGGACTATATTGTCCAGGTTATCGCGCTGTGGCTGGTGCGCAGAGGCGGCGCCGGGGATGTGTCGGGCACGAATATTTTCGACCCGGATCGCGGATTGTGATAAAAACTGTCAGTAACTTTCACCATTCTTTTGACCCAAGATCCTGACGCTTACATGACAGCCACCTTGTGCAATGAACAGCAAACGCCCGGCGTTCCTCAACAGATCGCCACCCGTCTGGCCTTTTTCGTCGCCGGTCTCGGCATGGCCGCCTGGGCGCCGCTGGTCCCCTTCGCCAAAGCGCGCATCGGTATCGATGATGGCTCGCTCGGCCTGTTGCTGCTCTGTATCGGCGCCGGCTCCATGCTGGCGATGCCGCTGACCGGTTTCCTGACCGGCAAACTGGGTTGCCGTGCGGTGATCCTGATGGCCGGGCTCGGGTTGTGCATCGATCTGCCGCTATTGGCGCTAATGGATTCCCTCGGCGGCATGGCCGCGGCGCTGCTGCTGTTCGGTGCGGCGATCGGCATGATCGACGTAGCGATGAACGTGCAGGCGGTGATCGTCGAACGCGCCAGCGGCAAGGCGATGATGTCCGGTTTTCACGGTTTCTTCAGCATCGGCGGCATTGCCGGCGCCGGCGGCGTCAGCGCGCTGCTGTGGCTGGGGCTGACGCCGCTGCAATCCACCCTGCTCACCGTGCTGGCGGTGATCGCGCTGCTGACGCTGGCCAGCCGCCATCTGCTGCGTGAGAGCGGCGCCGATGACGGCGGGCCGATGTTCGTCTTGCCGCGCGGCTGGGTGATGTTCATCGGCATTCTGTGCTTTATCATGTTTCTGGCGGAAGGATCGATGCTCGACTGGAGCGCGCTG
This sequence comes from Serratia sp. BNK-33-b, assembly GCF_048684565.1. Lineage (NCBI taxonomy): Bacteria > Pseudomonadati > Pseudomonadota > Gammaproteobacteria > Enterobacterales > Yersiniaceae > Serratia > Serratia sp. BNK-33-b. The sequence goes on along the minus strand of NZ_JBLQTZ010000001.1, from coordinate 1,435,790 downwards.
TTTCTCACCACATTGCGCGGCGTCGAACACAGTCAGGCCGGTCTGGGCTATGCGCTGTTTTCCATCACCATGACGCTCGGCCGGCTCAATGGCGATCGGGTGGTGAACTCGCTGGGCCGCTACCGGGTGCTGCTGCTGGGCAGCCTGTGCGCCGCTCTCGGCCTGAGCCTGGCCATCGCCTTCAATCACGCGACCGTTTCGCTGGTCGGTTTCATGCTGGTCGGGCTGGGCGCCTCGAACGTCGTACCGATCCTGTTCAGCGCCGCAGGCAACCAGCGCGACATGCCGGCCAATTTGGCGATCGCCTCCGTCACTACCGTCGGCTATGCCGGTATTCTGGCCGGCCCGGCGTTGATCGGCTTCATCGCTCAGTTTTCCAGCCTGACGGCGGCCTTCGCTTGCGTAGCCGTTCTGCTGTTGGCGGTGGCCGCCAGCGCCAGGGCCGTCACTCGCTGATTCAGGAATGCGCAGCCACTATGCAAAATAAACAATTGACCATAAGCTCCAGCAACATTACCCGCTGCTTCCTGCTGTTTATCGTGCTGCTGACGATCGGCATCGGCCTGTATGGCTACAACTACACCAACGCCTGGCTGGCGGAAAAGAAGTACACGCTGAACAGCATCGCCGGTTCGCTGCAAAAGCGTATCGATGCCTACCGCTATATGACCTATCAGGTCTATGACAAATTCGGCAATGCGCCGGCGCAGAATGTCGATCCCGGTTTGCAGGAAACCCGCCTGCGGCCCGATGTCTATTATGTCGAGAAACCGCACAAGAAAACCGACGCGGTGATCTTCGGCAGCCATGACGAAAACACGCTGGCGATGATCGCCAATATCTCGGACTACCTGGACACCCGCTGGGGCGCCAAGACCGAGAACTACGCCATGTATTACCTCAATGGTCAGGACAATAGCCTCAGCCTGATCACCACCCAGCCGCTCAAAGAGCTGGCTTCGCGCTTTCGGGAAAGCTACCTGACCACCTCGGCGGATGAACGCCGCGCCGAGATGCTGCAACAGGCCAATATGCTCGACGAACGCGAGAGCTTTTCCGACCTGCGCAAGCAGCGCTTCCAGAACGCCTATTCGTTCTCGATTCGCACCACGTTCAATCAGCCGGGGCATCTGGCGACGGTGATCGCCTTCGATTTGCCAATCAACGACATCATTCCGGCCAATCTGGCCCGCGCCAATTTCCTGCTGCTGCCGGACGATGTCGATCTCGACGATAGCGCCATCCCGGCGGACACCGTCCTCGGTACCCATGCGACGATGAGCGGTGGCTGGGTGGAGTTCAGCGCCGCTCTGCCCAATGCGCCGCTGAAGGTGGTGTATCGCGTTTCGGCCATCAATCTGGCCATCGATCTGCTGCGCAACAACATCTGGCTGATCGCAGTCAACTTGCTGCTGCTGGCGCTGTCGATGCTGAGCATCTACTTTATCCGCCGCCAGTACATTCGCCCGAGCGAAAACATGGCGGTAGAGCTGGAGGCCGAGCGCGCGCTGAATCAGGAGATCATCTCCAGCCTGCCCTCCGGCCTGCTGGTCTACAGCTTCGCCAACAATACGGTGATCGCCAGCAACAAAATCGCCGAGCACCTGCTGCCGCACCTCAGCCTGCAAAAGATCGCCCATATGGCCGAACAGCATCACGGGGTGATCCAGGCGACGGTCAACAACGAGGTGTATGAAATCCGCATTTTCCGCAGCCAGCTGTCGCCGGACACCTACCTGTTCCTGATGCACGATCAGGATAAAGAGGTGATGGTGAATAAGCGGCTGCAGCAGGCGCGGCGCGAATACGACAAAAACGTTCAGGCGCGCAAGCTGATGCTGCACAATCTTGGCATCGAGCTGAATCAGCCGGTACGCAAGATGCACGATCTGGTCGACCGTCTGCACAGCCGGCCGGATGAGGAACAACAGCAAGCGCTGCTGGGCCAGCTGACGGCGGCGTCGGCTTCGGTGCTGGAGTTGATCGATAACATCACCCTGCTGACCCGGCTGGAAACCCAGGACTGGCAACCCACGCGCGAGCCGTTCAACCCGACGGCGATGATCGACGAGTTGCTGCTGGAGGCCCTGCCTGCCCTTAATCAGAAGGGGCTGGCGCTGTTCAAGCATTTCCAGCTGGACGTCGAGCAGAACTATATCGGCGACGCCAACGCGCTGCGCAAGGTGATCTCGCTGCTGGTGCATTACGCCATTATCACCACCGCCTGCGGCAAGGTTTCTCTGGTTATCGACCATGAGCCCGAGCACCCTGACCGCCTGATTTTCCAAATCAACGACACCGGCTCCGGCATCTCCAACGAAGAGATCAGCAACCTTAACTATCCGTTCCTCAGCCAGACGCTGGTGGATCGCTTCAACCACGGTTCCGGCCTCACGTTCTTCCTGTGCAATCAGCTGTGCAAGAAGCTTAACGGCCAGTTGGACATTCGCAGCAAGGTGGATATCGGCACTCGCTACACCATTCGCGTCGCCATGGAGATGGAGAAAAAAGAGTCGAAGGAGCAGGAAAAGCTGCTCGACGGCGTCACCGCCTTGCTGGACGTTACGTCGGATGAAGTGCGCGGCATCGCGACTCGTCTGCTGCAGGCCTACGGCGCCGACTGCCTCGTCGCCGAAGATCGCGCGGTCAACCGCGATTATGACGTGCTGCTGACCGATAACCCGCAGCGCGCCGATGATTACACCCTGTTGCTGGCGACCGATGAACCGGGCTGGCAAGCGCTGGATAAACGCTACATTCGGGTGAACTATAATCTGAACGGCGCTTTAATCGACGCCGTGCTGATGCTGATCGAACAGCAAATGGCCGCGCTGGAACAGGAAGAAAGCCCGCTTTCATTGAGCTCAGAAGATATCCAACTCTATGAAAAACAATTGAAATCAAGTGATTACTATGGGCTGTTTGTCGATACAGTACCCGACGATGTCAAAAAACTGTATACTGAGGCGGGCAGCAGTGATTTCAATGCGCTGTCACAAACCGCACACCGCCTGAAAGGCGTGTTTGCCATGTTAAATCTGCTTCCCGGCAAGCAGCTGTGCGAATCGTTAGAACAGCGCATCGCAGAAGGTGATGCGCCCGAGATCGAGAATAACATCAGTCAGATTGATTTTTTCGTCAGCAGACTGCTGAAGCAAGGTAGCCAACAACATGAATAACCTGAACGTAATTATTGCTGATGACCATCCTATCGTACTGTTTGGCATCCGGAAGTCACTTGAGCAAATTGAATGGGTGAATGTCGTTGGGGAGTTCGAAGACTCAACCGCACTGATCAACAATCTGTCCAAGCTGGACGCCAACGTGCTGATCACCGATCTGTCGATGCCGGGTGACAAGTATGGCGACGGCATCACGCTGATTAAATACATCAAGCGCCACTATCCGCAGTTGTCGATCATCGTGCTGACCATGAACAACAACCCGGCGATCCTGAGCGCGGTATTGGATCTGGATATCGAAGGCATCGTGCTGAAACAAGGCGCGCCGACCGATCTGCCGAAGGCGCTGGCCGCCCTGCAAAAAGGCAAGAAGTTCACGCCGGAAAGCGTCTCCAAACTGCTGGAGAAGATCAGCGCCAGCGGCTATGGCGACAAACGCCTGTCGCCGAAAGAGAGCGAAGTGCTGCGTCTGTTCGCCGAAGGTTTCCTGGTGACCGAAATCGCCAAGAAACTCAACCGCAGCATCAAAACCATCAGCAGCCAGAAGAAATCGGCGATGATGAAGCTGGGCGTCGAAAACGACATCGCCCTGCTCAACTACCTCTCGTCCGTCAGCATGACGCCGTTGGACAAAGACTAAAGCCCGCCTCACGGCAGGTTAACGCCAAACAGGCACGGCATCCGCCGTGCCTGTTTGCTTTTCAGACCTCGCTGCGGTTGTAGCGTACCCGTTGGCTGTAATATGCCAGCGTCTGCTCCAGCGTCTCCAGCGTGACCGGCTTCGACAGGCAATTATCCATGCCCGCCTCGAGGCAGCGCTGTTTCTCTTCCGCCAACGCGTTCGCCGTCACGCCAATCACCGGCGCACTGAACTGCATCTGCCGCAGGGTCTGCGTCAGACGATAGCCGTCCATGTTCGGCATATTGACGTCGGTCAGCACAATATCGACGTGGTGCTGTTTCAGCACGCCGAGCGCGTCGACGCCATCATTGGCGGTCACCACCTGATACCCCAGCGACCCCAGCTGATCGGAAAGCAGGCGACGGTTGATCGGATGATCGTCAACCACCAGCAGATAAATATCGCCGTTGTCCGCCGCACTGGCCTTGGCGGGCACCGGCAGTTGCACCAGCGCCTCTGCCGCGCCGTTGCCGACGCCGAACAACCGGTTGATTAAGGTCAGCGTTTCACGCGGCGTAGAGGTGCTGTGCATCCAATAGCCCGGCCGGGTTTCCTGCGATGGACCGATATGTTCGGTGGAGAATTGGATCTGAGCCAGCAGCGGCGTGTTCATCATCAGCGGGTAATCGCTGAGCATCACCTCGCCGGCGGCGGTATCCTGCCCGTCATAGCGCTGGATATCGGCGCCGTAGCCGCCCAGAATCGCCATCAGGTAACTTTCCAGGCGCTGATTGCGGATATCCAGCCACAGCCGCCGGCCCTGCCAGGTATCGCTGGCCTGCGGGATCGGGAACTGGGCGTTAAACAATGGAATGCGAATGCTGAACAAGCTGCCCAGCCCCGGTTCGGACTCGACGAAGACGTCGCCGTCCATCAGGTTGACCAACTTCTCGCAGATCGCCAGCCCCAAGCCAGTTCCCTGGAAGTGGCGCTGCACGCCGGTCCCCACCTGGAAGAACGGATCGAACAGGCGCGAGATTTCCTTCTCCGGGATGCCGACGCCGGTATCGCGCACGCTGAACTCCAGGTAGCTGCCGCGGGTGCAGACCTGCAGCACGATACAGCCGGTATCGGTGAACTTGATGGCGTTGTTCACCAGGTTGGAGAGCACCTGCTGCAGCCGCACCGGATCGCCGAAAATGCGCTCCGGCACGTTCTGTTCGATAAAGCAGTACAGCCCCAGACGTTTCTTCACCACCAGCGGCAAATAGTTGCCGGCGATATGGGTGATCACCTCCAGGCAGGAGAACTCGCGCGGTTCGATCTTCAGCTGTTCGGACTCGATTTTGGAGAAATCGAGAATATCGCTGATGATTTTCAGCAGCAGGCCGGAAGAGTTATTCATCGCGTTGACCAGCCGATCGACCCCTTGCGGCAGCGCCTTGGTCTGCAGCAAATCGAGGTTGCCGATAATGCCGTACAGCGGCGTGCGCAACTCATGGCTGACGGTGGCCAGGAACATCGATTTGGACTGGCTGGCCTGCTCCGCTGCCGCCGCCATCTCCTGCAGCGACTCTTCCATCTTCACGCGCGCGCTGACGTCCACCAGCACGCAGATCGCCACCTCTTCGTTGCGGTAGCGCGAGTGGACAAAGCTGATCTGCAGGTTGTTGTTGTTGCTGGTCATCACATCGACGAAATTCGCCTGCTGTTCGCAAATGATGCGCGTAATGCGATCGCGATCTTCGTGGGTCAACAGGTTGATGTAGTTATGCGCCAGTTCGTTACTCAGGATATTGGTGCCGTCGCTGATACGCAGGATGCAGATGCCCACCGGCGCCGAGGCGACAATCTTGCGGTTGAACTGCTCGTGTTCTTCCAGACGGAAGGCGTTCTCCTCCGCCGGCAAGAACATCTTGCGCTCAAACAGCCAGGCCAGCGTGAACAGCACGATAGCCGATAACAGGTTCAGCAACAGCGCGTTGAGGATCAGCATCTTGAAGCGTTCCACCACGCTTTTCACCGGCAGCGCATAAACGATGCTCAGCGATGAAGGCGGCAACGCTTTCTTCAGGATCAGGTCGCGGTAATTGTCGACATAACCGAAGTAAGCATGCTCTTCGGGGTAGCTATTGAGCGCAGCGGCATAGCGATCGCCGTCCGCCAGACGCAGCACCGGCTCGTTGTTCTCATCCAACAGCGTGACGCCGATCGGCAGGCTGCCGGCGGTGACGAAATCTTCCAGCCGGACGGTTTGCTCGATGCCCAGCAGCGCCTCCAGCTTATTACCGATATAGAGAGGGGTCAGCACATACAGATAACCGATGTCGGGCCGCTGCGCGCTGGGGCTGATCCAATACAGGTTGTTGTCTTTGTCCAGATTCTTGGCGTTGCGGTATTTCAGAATGCGCTCATGCAGGGACTTCAGCACGTTTTCCCGATTGGCGCTCGCATTGCCGCCGCCGAATTCCGCCATACACAGGCTGTCGCCGCCGATGAAGAACACCCGGTTAAGATCGTAGGCCGCCACGAAGTTCTCTTTCCAATACTGGATCAGGCCGCTCAGCGAATCGAGCGAACTGCGGTAGGTGGTGCTCAGCGTGCAGTTGGACTCCGGGTACAGCGGAAAGAATTGCGGCGGGCTGCCTTTGCCGGGAAACACGCCGCTGAACATGTCCAGGCTGCTGACCGAACCGTTGAGGCGATTCTCCGCCATATACTTGATGTCGCGGATGATGTCGGCGGAATGGCGGATGTAGCCCTGCGCCTGATCGAAGTTGAGGTTGTACTCCTGGCGGATGTCAGATTCTTTCTGATGCAGGATATTCAGAATATAAAAGGTGGTGAGCAGCGCCCCCAACGACCACAGCAAAATCGCCAGCACCCGGAACAAGTAGCGGGATATTTTCAGCGTAGTTCGAAAAGAGGCTAAGTATTTCAATCGGATACCATACGAAAGTCAGTGACGGCGCGCGTTGTCGCCGGCGCGGCGGCCGGCGGCTCGGTGCGCCAATTAAACCATATAACTGAAAAAGGGCCTAGCATCGCTGCCAGGCCCTTTTGTCTCAGTGCATTACGCTGTCGGCATGCCGACGCCCTCACCTTGCTTAAACGTTGTCGTCGTCCACCGGCTCAGCCGCGTCGTCGCCATCGTCCAGCGGCGTGGTGTCTTCTTCCACCGCTTCCGCGCCCGGTTCCAGGCTGTCCAGCTCTTCGTCTTCCACCGGTTCGGCCACCCGCTGCAGACCGACGACATTTTCGTCTTCCGCCGTGCGGATCAGCGTCACGCCCTGGGTGTTACGACCGACCACGCTGACTTCCGAAACGCGGGTACGCACCAGCGTGCCGGCATCGGTGATCATCATGATCTGGTCGCTGGTTTCCACCTGCACCGCGCCGACCACCTGGCCGTTACGCTCGCTCACCTTGATGGAGATAACCCCCTGGGTGGCGCGTGACTTGGTCGGGTACTCGGTGACTGCAGTACGTTTACCGAAGCCGTTTTGCGTGACGGTCAGGATGTCGCCCTCGCCGCGCGGCACGATCAGTGAGATCACGCTATCGCCTTCGCCGAGGTTGATGCCGCGCACGCCGGTCGCGGTACGGCCCATCGAACGCACCTGCGTTTCCGGGAAGCGCACGACTTTACCGTTAGCGGAGAACAGCATCACTTCGTTGCTGCCGTCGGTCAGATCGACGCCGATCAGCTCATCGCCCTCGTTGAGGTTGACGGCGATGATGCCGGCGCTGCGTGGGCGGCTGAACTCGGTCAGCGCGGTTTTCTTCACGGTACCGCTGGCGGTGGCCATGAACACGTGGCGCCCTTCTTCATACTCGCGCACTGGCAGAATGGCGGTGATACGCTCGTCGGCTTCCAGCGGCAGCAGGTTGACGATTGGGCGGCCGCGCGCGCCGCGGCTGGCTTCAGGCAGTTGGTACACCTTCATCCAGTACAGGCGGCCACGGCTGGAGAAGCACAGGATCGTATCGTGGGTGTTGGCCACCAGCAGGCGATCGATAAAGTCTTCTTCTTTAATACGCGCGGCGGACTTGCCTTTGCCGCCGCGGCGCTGCGCTTCATAGTCGGACAGCGGCTGATACTTCACATAGCCCTGGTGAGACAGGGTCACCACCACGTCTTCCTGGTTGATCAGGTCTTCGATGTTGATGTCGGAAGTATTGGCGGTGATCTCGGTGCGGCGGCCGTCGTTGTACAGCTCTTTGACCGCCACCAGCTCTTCGCGGATCACTTCCATCAGGCGCTCTGGGCTTTCCAGAATAAAGATCAGCTCGGCGATAAAGTTGAGCAGCTCTTTATATTCGTCCAGCAGCTTCTCGTGCTCCAGGCCGGTCAGTTTCTGCAGGCGCAGATCCAGAATCGCCTGAGCCTGCTGCTCGGTCAGGTAGTATTTGCCGTCGCGGATGCCGAACTCCGGCTCCAGCCACTCAGGGCGAGCGGCGTCGTCACCGGCGCGTTCCAGCATGGCGCTGACGTTGCCCAGATCCCAAGGCTGCGCCACCAGCGCGACTTTCGCTTCCGCCGGGGTCGGCGCACGGCGAATCAGCTCGATGATCGGGTCGATGTTAGCCAACGCGATAGCCAGCGCTTCCAGAATATGGGCGCGGTCGCGGGCCTTGCGCAGTTCGAAGATGGTGCGGCGGGTGACCACTTCGCGGCGGTGGCGCACGAAGGCTTCGAGGATGTCTTTCAGGTTCAGCAGTTTAGGCTGCCCCTGATGCAGCGCGACCATGTTGATGCCGAAGGTGACCTGCAGTTGCGTCAGCGCATACAGGTTGTTCAGCACCACTTCGCCGACCGCGTCACGTTTGACTTCGATCACGATGCGCATGCCGTCTTTATCGGACTCGTCGCGCAGTGCGCTGATGCCTTCCACGCGTTTTTCTTTCACCAGCTCGGCGATCTTCTCGATCAGACGCGCCTTGTTCACCTGATACGGGATCTCGTGAACGATGATGGTTTCGCGCCCGGTCTTGGCGTCGGCTTCCACTTCCGCGCGCGCGCGCAGGTAGACTTTGCCGCGCCCGGTGCGGTAGGCCTCTTCAATGCCGCGGCGACCGTTGATGATCGCCGCCGTCGGGAAGTCCGGCCCCGGGATGTGTTCCATCAGCCCTTCGATGCTGATGTTTTCATCGTCGATATAGGCCAGGCAGCCGTTGACGACTTCCGCCAGGTTGTGCGGCGGAATATTGGTAGCCATGCCCACGGCGATGCCCGACGAGCCGTTGACCAGCAGGTTCGGGATCTTGGTCGGCATGACGGCCGGGATCTGCTCGGTGCCATCATAGTTAGGCACGAAGTCAACGGTTTCTTTTTCCAGATCCGCCAACAGTTCGTGAGCAATCTTGGACATGCGCACTTCGGTATAACGCATCGCCGCCGCGGAGTCGCCGTCGACGGAGCCGAAGTTACCCTGACCGTCCACCAGCATGTAGCGCAGTGAAAACGGCTGAGCCATACGCACGATAGTGTCGTAAACCGCGCTGTCACCGTGCGGGTGATATTTACCGATCACGTCCCCGACGACACGGGCCGATTTCTTGTATGGTTTATTCCAGTCGTTACCCAATACGCTCATCGCGTACAGAACGCGGCGGTGAACCGGCTTCAGTCCATCACGAACATCTGGCAGGGCACGTCCGACAATAACGGACATCGCATAGTCCAGATACGAGTTTTTCAACTCGTCTTCGATGTTTACCGGTGTGATTTCTCTGGCAAGGTCGCTCATGGAGCTGCTATCCCTCTACTAATGATTCATCTGCCCGCTGCCATAGTGGCAAAGGTGTAAAACTATATCACAAAGCACGCTTTACGGGAAAATAACCGCCGCTGTTTCACGGAAATTGTGCAGATAAGTGCGCTAAAAACGCATCGGCACAGACGATGCCGCGCCGGAACATGTATAATCCGCGCAACGAGAACAAGGAGCCAGACAAGCCCATGAACGCAGAATCATCCAGCCGAGTGCAAAACGTTGACCACCAGGAAATCGCCAAGTTCGAGGCCGTCGCCTCCCGCTGGTGGGATCTGGAAGGCGAGTTCAAACCGCTGCACCGCATCAACCCGCTGCGCCTGAACTACATCATGCAGCGCGCCGGCGGCATTTTTGACAAGCAGGTGCTCGACGTGGGCTGCGGCGGCGGCATTCTGGCGGAGAGCATGGCGCGCGAAGGCGCCAAGGTAACCGGGCTGGACATGGGCGCGGAGCCGCTGCAGGTCGCTCGGCTGCACGCCCTGGAAAGCGGCATGGACGTCACCTATGTGCAAGAGACAGTGGAAAGCCACGCTCAGGCCAACCCGCAGCGCTACGACGTGGTCACCTGCATGGAGATGCTGGAGCACGTGCCGGATCCGGCCTCGGTGGTACGCGCCTGCGCCCAACTGGTGAAACCGGGCGGCCACGTGTTCTTCTCCACCATCAACCGCAACACCAAAGCCTGGCTGATGGCGGTGATCGGCGCGGAGTACGTGCTGAAGATGGTGCCGCAGGGCACCCACGATCATAAGAAGTTCATTCGCCCTTCCGAACTGATCGGCTGGGTCGACGGCACGCCGCTGCGCGAAAAACACATGATCGGCCTGCATTACAACCCGATCACCGATCATTTCAAGCTTGGGCGCAACGTTGACGTGAACTACATGGTGCACACCCAGCACGAAGGTTAAACGCGGTAAACCGCGCCGGCCCTGCATTACCGGGGGGCGGCGCCATTGACGTATTCGGAAAAATACCTAATTTTCGCGACTTCGATCAAAATAGCGGTTGTAAACAGTTTTTTAGAATATTAAATCAGATCAATATGCCGTTTTTTTCTAACGTTTAATAAAGCGCCAAACGATCGGTTTTTTCAGTTTTTAAGGAAAATCTGATCTCGCTTATTGACAAGCTTGTCGCGCCAGTCACGGCGCGCACTGCGAAAGGCAAGTGACATTTCACCCCCAAGTTATCCACAAATTAGGCGGGTTTTGTTCACTTGCAAACGCCGTTTTTTCTCACTATCTTGTTACCTCACCGACATACAACCCCTATATATAGTGTTTACATACTGAGCAGAGCGACTACACTTCTGCTTAGGGGCACCATACGGACAGGTAAAACACCACATGAACCAAAGTCTGCTTGTAACTAAACGCGATGGCCGTAAAGAGCGCATCAACCTCGACAAAATCCACCGGGTCATCGATTGGGCCGCAGAAGGATTACACAACGTCTCGGTTTCTCAAGTAGAGTTGCGTTCCCACATTCAGTTTTATGACGGCATCAAAACCGCCGATATTCACGAAACCATCATCAAAGCCGCTGCCGATCTGATCTCCCGCGATGCGCCGGACTATCAGTACCTGGCCGCTCGCCTGGCGATCTTCCACCTGCGCAAAAAGGCTTACGGCCAGTTCGAACCGCCGAAGCTGCACGCTCACGTGACGCGCATGGTCGAGATGGGCAAATACGATAAACATCTGCTGGAAGACTACAGCGCTGAAGAGTTCGAGCAGATGGACTCCTTTATCGATCACTGGCGCGACATGAACTTCTCTTATGCCGCCGTCAAGCAGCTGGAAGGCAAGTATCTGGTGCAGAACCGCGTCAGCGGCGAGATCTACGAAAGCGCCCAGTTCCTGTACATGCTGGTGTCCGCTTGCCTGTTCTCCAACTACCCGCGTGAAACTCGTCTGGACTACGTCAAACGTTTCTACGACGCGATTTCCACCTTCAAGATTTCGCTGCCAACGCCGATCATGTCCGGCGTGCGCACCCCAACCCGTCAGTTCAGCTCCTGCGTGCTGATCGAGTGCGGCGACAGCCTGGACTCCATCAACGCCACCTCCAGCGCCATTGTGAAATACGTTTCGCAACGCGCCGGCATCGGCATCAACGCCGGCCGCATTCGCGCGCTGGGCAGCCCGATCCGTGGCGGGGAAGCTTTCCATACCGGCTGCATTCCGTTCTACAAACACTTCCAGACCGCCGTCAAATCCTGCTCGCAGGGCGGCGTGCGCGGTGGCGCGGCAACGCTGTTCTACCCGATGTGGCACCTGGAAGTGGAAAGCCTGCTGGTGCTGAAAAACAACCGCGGCGTTGAAGGCAACCGCGTGCGCCACATGGACTACGGCGTGCAGCTGAACCGCCTGATGTACCAGCGTCTGATCAAGGGCGAAGACATCACCCTGTTCAGCCCGTCCGACGTGCCGGGGCTGTATGACGCATTCTTCGCCGATCAGGACGAATTCGAACGTCTGTACACCCAGTACGAAAAAGACGACAGCATTCGCCAGAAGCGCGTGAAAGCGGTTGAGCTGTTCTCGCTGATGATGCAAGAGCGCGCCTCTACCGGCCGCATCTACATCCAGAACGTCGACCACTGCAACACCCACAGCCCGTTCGATCCGCAGATCGCGCCGGTGCGTCAGTCCAACCTGTGCCTGGAAATCGCCCTGCCGACCAAGCCGCTGGAAGACGTCAACGACGAGAACGGCGAAATTGCGCTGTGCACCCTGTCCGCCTTCAACCTGGGCGCGATCGACAGCCTGGACGATCTGGAAGAGCTGGCGACCCTGGCGGTGCGTTCACTCGACGCCCTGCTGGATTATCAGGATTATCCGATCAAGGCCGCGCACCGTGGCGCGATGGGTCGTCGCACCCTGGGCATTGGCGTGATCAACTTCGCCTATTACCTGGCGAAAAACGGCGTGCGCTACTCCGACGGCAGCGCCAACAACCTGACCCACAAAACGTTCGAAGCCATTCAGTACTACCTGCTGAAAGCCTCCAACCGCCTGGCTCAGGAACAAGGCGCTTGCCCGTGGTTCAACGAAACCACCTATTCGCAGGGCATCCTGCCGATCGACACCTACAAGAAAGACCTGGATGCGATCTGCAACGAGCCGCTGCACTACGACTGGGAAACCCTGCGCAAAGAGATCCAGGAAACCGGTCTGCGCAACTCGACGCTGTCCGCCCTGATGCCGTCGGAAACCTCTTCGCAGATTTCCAACGCCACCAACGGCATCGAGCCGCCGCGCGGCCACATCAGCATCAAGGCGTCGAAAGACGGCATCCTGCGCCAGGTGGTGCCGGAGTATGAGCGTCTGAAAGACAACTACGAGCTGCTGTGGGAAATGCCAAGCAACGACGGCTATCTGCAGCTGGTGGGGCTGATGCAGAAATTCATCGACCAGTCGATTTCGGCCAACACCAACTACGATCCGACCCGCTTCCCGGGCGGCAAGGTGCCGATGAAGCAGCTGTTGAAAGACCTGCTCACCACCTACAAGTTCGGCGTGAAAACGCTGTACTACCAAAACACCCGCGACGGCGCGGAAGACGCCCAGGAAGATTTGCAGCCTGCCAAGGCCGGCGATGACGACTGCGAAAGCGGCGCCTGCAAGATCTAAAGTTTGACCTAGCGGGCCGGAGTTTTCCGGCCCCTTCATTTAGCCACGTTACGATGGATTCAGGCTTATGGCTTACACCACTTTTTCTCAGACCAAAAACGACCAGCTGCAAGAGCCGATGTTCTTCGGCCAGTCGGTAAACGTTGCGCGTTTCGACCAGCAAAAGCATGAAATCTTCGAAAAGCTGATCGAAAAACAGCTCTCCTTCTTCTGGCGCCCGGAAGAGGTTGACGTTTCCCGCGATCGCATCGATTATCAGGCGCTGCCGGAGCACGAGAAGCACATCTTCATCAGCAACCTGAAGTATCAGACGCTGCTGGACTCCATCCAGGGCCGCAGCCCGAACGTCGCCCTGCTGCCGCTGATCTCGATCCCTGAGCTGGAAACCTGGGTGGAAACCTGGTCGTTCTCCGAGACCATCCACTCCCGTTCCTACACCCACATCATCCGCAACATCGTCAACGATCCGGCGCTGGTGTTCGACGACATCGTCACCAACGAAGAGATCAAGAAGCGCGCGAAAGACATTTCCGGCTACTACGACGATCTGATCGAGATGACCAGCTACTATCACCTGCTGGGTGAAGGCACCCACCAGGTGAACGGTAAAACCGTCACCGTCAATCTGCGTGCGCTGAAGAAGCAGCTGTACCTGTGCCTGATGAGCGTGAACGCGCTGGAAGCGATCCGTTTCTACGTCAGCTTTGCCTGCTCCTTCGCGTTCGCCGAGCGCGAATTGATGGAAGGCAACGCCAAGATCATCAAGCTGATCGCTCGCGACGAAGCGCTGCACCTGACCGGCACCCAGCACATGCTGAACCTGATGCGTTCAGGTGCTGACGATCCTGAAATGGCGGAGATCGCCGAAGAGTGCCAGCAAGAGTGCTACGATCTGTTCGTGCTGGCCGCCCAGCAGGAGAAAGAGTGGGCGGAATACCTGTTCCGCGACGGCTCGATGATTGGCCTGAACAAAGACATCCTGTGCCAGTATGTGGAATACATCACCAATATCCGCATGCAGGCGGTCGGCCTCGGTCTGCCGTTCGAAACCCGCTCCAACCCGATCCCGTGGATCAACGCCTGGCTGGTGTCCGACAACGTGCAGGTAGCGCCGCAGGAAGTGGAAGTGAGCTCCTACCTGGTTGGCCAGATCGACTCGGAGATCAACGCCGACGACCTGAGCGACTTCGAACTGTAAGCGATGACGACGCCAACCGTGACGCTGCGCGCCGCCGGCACGCAGCTCTCTTGCCCTAACAGTGAAAACTGCCTGCTCGACGTGCTGGAACTGCACGACGTGCAGGTGGAGTACCAATGCCGCTCCGGCTATTGCGGCGCCTGCCGCCTGAAGCTGGTGAAAGGCGAAGTGGCCTACCGCCAACAGCCGCTGGCGTTTATCAACGCCGGCGAAATCCTGCCCTGCTGCTGCATGCCGCTGACGGATATCGAGCTGGAAATGTAAAGTCGGGTGCCGGAAACCGCGCCTGAAGACCAGAAGGCGGGGTTGCCCCCGCCCTAGGATTACCGCTTCACCTCACACGCCAACCTGATCAGGATAGTGATATTTTCCTGGTAGATTTTCAGCTCGCACAGCGAGTCTCTTATCATCCAGATAAATAACAAAACCGTAATACATACAACGGTTAGCGAGTGAAACACATGCCTTAAGCGCATGCTTGCCTCCTTGCTGTGAAGGGGCTACCATAACGGTGTCTAGGCGTTAGGGCAGCCCCATTCTGATTTGAGAGTCAGTCTGGGGCTTTCATCTATCCGCCTTGTCACACAATGCCCAAGACGAACAGTCTCAAGCACCCGTCAAGAGAGTAACAGCATTCCCTCACCGCGAATGTCCCCTATAAAATTATGATTAATCAGGGATATATAACTATCCTCACAGTATTTCGCTTAGCGCCCCTTTCCCGCCGATGTGGAAAAAAGCACCGCGTTGCGGGCGCGCGTACGGCATATCTCGCAAGGATGGGCGCCCGCCTTGCAAACGGCGTTAGCGTTGGCGGATCCCCTGTCGCTCAGCGTGCGGACGGTGCAGGTTACGGCGGCGATGCCGGAATGGCACAGCGAACGCATCGCCTTTCTCGGCGACGCCGTGCACGCCATGAGCCCGGCGGGTGGGCTCGGCGCCAACACCGCGCTGGTAGACGCCGCCAGCCTGGCGGCGCATCTGGCGCACTCAGACAGCGCCGGGCAGGTACTCAGGAACTACGGTACAGAACTGCAAACGCGAGGCGCGGCCGCAATACGTCTTTCACGCCTGGCGTCCGAACGGCTGATGCAGCGCGATGAGGCCGACAAGACGGGAGACTCAGCAACGCCGATGCCCGTCACTCGATAATTTCCACCACTTCCAGCCAGGCGTTTTTACCGCACGCCTGGCTCCCATTCAGCCAGCGGCGCAGCATATCCAACGCCAGCATCGCCACCGACTCCTGACGCAACCGCAGACCGTGGCGCGACGCGCGATAACGCACGGTCTGGCCAATGCCGCCGCGCGGCGTGTGCAGCGCAATGCTCACCTGCTCATCGCGCATGGCGCTGACCGCCAACGCCAACGGCGCGCCGGTCAATTCCGCCAGCGAGCGGGCGCGCGCCAGCGTCGTTTCCAGCGTTTCGATGCAGTGTGCCGGCAGCAGCTCGCCACCCGCCAGCGGCGCCCCTTCGCTCTGCAGCTGCAGATTGATCAAACCGCCACTGAACTGCTCGCTCAACGCCAGCTTCAGCCCTTGCTGATTCAGGCGCTGCGTCAGCGTCGCCGGCAACCCGTCGGTGCCTTCAAAAATGCAGTTGTCCCCCGCCACTTCGCGCACGCGTCGCCAGGCCAGCTCCATTTCCGCACGCCGGCTTTCCGGCCCGGTCAGCTTCAGTTCGATGATCGGGCTGGAGGAACGGTAACCCAATACCACATCCGGCGGCAGCGGCATGCCATCCAGCTCGGCGGCCAGATCGCTCTCGGAGGTGCCGAAGGTCGTCAGGCGCAGGCACAGCGGCGGCGCCGGCAAGGTGAAGCGCTGGCGCAGACGCGGTACGATCTGCTGCTCGACCATCACTTTGAATTCCGACGGCACGCCGGGGGTGAAGAACATCAGGCATTGGTTCAGCTGCAATGCGAACCCGCAGGCGGTGCCCACCGGGTTATCCAGCATTTCCGCGTTGGCCGGGATCTGCGCCTGCTTGCGATTGGAAGGGGCCATCGGCCGCCCGCGCTCGGCGAAATAGGCTTCCATGCGCGCCAACCAGTCAACCCGTTCGACCAGCTCTACGCCGCTGGCTTTCGCGGCGGCCAGCGCGCTGAGATCGTCGCTGGTCGGCCCCAGGCCGCCGTTGACGATCAACACATCGGCGATATGGCTGCGTTCCTGCAGGATCTCGATCAACGCAGAGAGGCTGTCCCCGACCGTTTCACGCCCGCTCATCGGCACCCCCTGCTGGAACAGGTAGTCCGCCAGCCAGGCGGCGTTGGTATCAATAATTTGCCCGTGCAGCACCTCATCGCCGGTGCTGAGCATCTCCACCCTTAACATTGATCTCTCCCACATTTTTTGGTCATTCCACTATAGAAGCCCGTAAATAACTTTTCACTAGCCGCCTTCGGATAATTTCAGCCTTGGGTCCGTTTCTCATGTGCCATGCCGGTCGCCGCAATGTAAATATTTATTTACATCATGCGTAACGCCGGTTTGACACGAATTAGGGCTTCCACTATCCTGCCATCCTCATAAATCGTTACCTATAATTTTCAAAATCTTTCGGCTGGTAGAGAAAAAACGTGAAGAATCGCACTCTTGGCAGTGTTTTTATCGTGGCGGGCACCACCATTGGCGCCGGGATGCTGGCGATGCCGCTGGCTGCGGCCGGCGTCGGCTTCGGCGTCACGCTGGCCTTACTGGTCGGGCTGTGGCTGTTGATGTGTTACACCGCGCTGCTGCTGGTGGAGGTTTACCAGCATGAGCAGGCGGATACCGGTCTGGGCACGCTCGCCAAACGTTATCTCGGCGGCGGCGGCCAGTGGCTGACCAGCTTTAGCATGATGTTCCTGATGTACGCCCTCACCGCCGCCTATATCAGCGGCGCCGGCGAACTGCTCGCCACCAGCATCAGCCAATGGACATCGCAGGACTTCCCTGTGTCGCTCGGCGTCCTGCTGTTCACCCTGGTGGCCGGCGGCGTGGTGTGCATCGGCACCCACTCGGTCGACTTGTTCAACCGCATCCTGTTCAGCGCCAAAGTGGTATTTCTGGTGGTGATGCTCGGCCTGATGTTGCCGAATATCCACCAAACCAATCTGATGACATTGCCGCTGGAGCAAGGCCTGGCGCTGTCGGCCATTCCGGTGATCTTCACTTCTTTCGGCTTCCACGGCAGCGTGCCGAGCATTGTCAACTACATGGGCGGCAACATTCGCAAACTGCGCTGGGTATTTATCATCGGCAGCGCCATCCCGCTGATGGCCTATATCTTCTGGCAGTTGGCGACGCTGGGCAGCATCAGCTCCGACACCTTCGTCGGCATTCTGGCGCAGCAGGCCGGGCTGAACGGCCTGTTGCAGGCGGTGCGCGACGCGGTGGCTTCGCCGCACGTTGAACTGGCGGTACACCTGTTCGCCGATCTGGCGCTGGCGACCTCGTTCCTCGGCGTGGCGCTCGGGCTGTTCGATTTCCTGGCCGACCTGTTCAAGCGGCAAGATAACGTGCGCGGCCGCCTGCAAACCGGCGCCATCACCTTCCTGCCGCCGCTGGCCTTCGCGCTGTTCTACCCGCGCGGCTTCGTGCTGGCGCTGGGATTCGCCGCCATCGCCTTGTCGGTGTTGGCGCTGCTGTTGCCTTCACTGCTGGTGTGGAAAACCCGCCAAAAGCATCAGGCGCAGTATCGCGTCTGGGGCGGTACGCCGGCGCTGGCGTTGGTGTTTGTCTGCGGGGTGACGGTGATCGCCATCCAACTGGGCATCGCCAGCGGCATGCTGCCGGCGGTCGGGTAAGCGACGAAAGACAAGAAATGATAAAGAGAAAGGGGCCGCAATGGCCCCTTTTTGCTGAGCGTCAGAAGCTCAGGCCCACGCCGACATAAGGGCCATCGGCCAGCGTATTGTCGCGACGCCCGTCTTTGCCTTCCATTTGCATGTAACGGTAGCCCACGTCCACGCTCAGCGGACGGAACTTCCAGCGCAGGCCGCCGCTGGCTTCGTTATAGGCCTTCACGCCGCTGGTGAAAGACTCAGGGGCAAAGTACCCTTCGCCGTGCAGGCTGAAGTAACGGTTAATTTCCCACTCCAGGCCGCCGCCCAGCGCCACCGCCCCGCCGCTCTTCCCATCTTTCGGGCTGAGGTACAGCGCTTTGGCGCCCACGGTCGCCGTCAACGGCCCCAGCGGCACGCCGAAGTTCAACCCCACGCTGCCGACGTTGCCGTCGTGGTCGCTGCGCGCCCAGTTGCCGGTCAGGCCAAGACCTGAAGAGCCGGTGCTCATGCCGACGCCCAGGTTGGTGTAGTGTTGCCCGGCTTCGCCCGACACGCTGATGGCGTTCGCCGCGCCGGTCACCAACAGCAATCCTGCCGCGCACGCGACCCAAGTCTTTTTCATCATCTTTCCCTCTGGTTTGTCATCCGTACCGAATGATCGAATCAACGCATAATAATAACGTCACGAGTCTATACCAAAGCGCAATGAGTATTTAAGGGATAAAAGCGAAAAAATTCTTCAATAATCAAATAAATGTAAAAATTTGCAAACAAAAATCCATATTCGTCAAGGCGATGCCAACGATAACCGAGACCTATTTGCCGTCGCTCGGCAATAGGGCTACAACTAGTAGTGGCTTTGACCAAGGTCAGGGGAAGAAGCCCCGCCAAAGGACTATGCTGATGAACGCTTAAACCGCCCGAGTCTTTACTTAACTGCACTACGATAAGGAGCAAGTGATGAGCAAGAAAGGACTGACCACCGCAGCCGGCGCCCCGGTTGTCGATAACAATAACGTGATCACCGCGGGCAAACGCGGCCCGATGCTGTTGCAGGACGTGTGGTTCCTGGAAAAACTGGCCCACTTCGACCGTGAAGTCATCCCCGAGCGTCGCATGCACGCCAAGGGATCCGGCGCCTACGGCACCTTTACCGTCACCCACGACATCACCCGCTACACCCGCGCCAAGATCTTCTCCGAAATCGGTAAGCAGACCGACATGTTTATCCGCTTCTCCACCGTCGCCGGTGAACGCGGCGCCGCCGACGCCGAACGCGACATTCGCGGCTTCGCCATGAAGTTCTATACCGAAGAAGGCAACTGGGATCTGGTGGGTAACGATACGCCGGTGTTCTATCTGCGCGATCCGCTGAAATTCCCCGATCTCAACCACGTGGTGAAACGCGATCCGCATACCAACCTGCGCAATCCGGTCTACAAGTGGGACTTCTTCTCCCACCTGCCGGAATCACTGCACCAGCTGACCATCGACTTCAGCGATCGCGGCATTCCGAAGTCCTACCGCCACATGCACGGCTTCGGCAGCCACACCTTCAGCTTTATCAATGCCGCCAACGAACGTTTCTGGGTGAAATTCCACTTCCGCTGCGAACAGGGTATTGAAAACCTGATGGATGAAGAGGCGGAAGCGATCATCGCCAAGGATCGCGAAAGCTCACAGCGCGATTTGTTCGAGGCGATCAAACGCGGCGACTTCCCGCGCTGGAAGCTGCAAATTCAGATCATGCCGGAACACGAAGCCTCTCAGACGCCATATAACCCATTCGATCTGACCAAGGTATGGCCGCACGGCGACTACCCGCTGATCGACGTCGGTTATTTCGAGTTGAACCGCAATCCCGACAACTACTTCTCCGAAGTCGAACAGGTGGCGATGAACCCCGCCAACGTGGTGCCGGGCATCAGTTTCTCGCCGGATAAAATGCTGCAGGGCCGTCTGTTCTCCTATGGCGATGCGCACCGCTACCGCCTGGGCGTCAACCATCACCAGATCCCGGTGAACGGCGCCAAATGCCCGTTCCACAACTATCATCGCGACGGTGCGATGCGCGTGGACGGCAACAGCGGCAACGGCGCCACCTACGAACCGAACAGCTTCGGCCTGTTCCAGGAGCAGCCGGACTTCAGCGAGCCGCCGCTGAGCATTGAGGGCGCGGCCGATCACTGGAACCATCGTGAAGACGACGATTACTACAGCCAGCCGCGCGCGCTGTTCAACCTGCTGAGCGCCGAAGAGCACCAGCGCATGTTCACCCGCATCGCCGGCGAACTGTCGCAGGTGCCGGAACAGATCCAGCGCCGTCAGGTCGAGCTGTTCACCAAGGTGCATCCGGACTACGGCGCCGGCGTCGCCAAGGCGTTGGGGCTGAAATAACCCTCCTGCAGCCATCCACTCAGCCGCCCTTTCGGGCGGCTTTTTTATGCCTGGGAGAGACGCTGCGCCACCCACTGCTGCAACTGGCGGCGCGAAATCTTGATGCCGCCGTTTTTCAGCTCGTCAGGCAACGGGAGCAACGCCGCCGGGCGTTGGAAATTGGCCAGCTGGTCCTGCGACCAGGCGAGCAGCGTCGCCAGCGACAGCGACGGATCGCCGTCGATCACCGCCACCGGCCGCTGGCCGAACTCGGCGTCCGCCATCGGCACCACAAACGCCTGCGTGATCTGCGGGTGCGCCGCCAGCACGCGTTCGATATCCTCGGGCTGCACCCCTTCGCCGCCGCTGAAAAACAGGTTGTCCAGCCGGCCGAGAATACGCAGTTCTCCCTCAGCCATCACGCCGCGATCGCGGGTCGCGAACCAGCCCTGTTCATCGGCCAACGGCTGCAGATAGCCATGACGCCAGTAGCCGAGCGCCAGGCTGTCAGCGCGGATCCAGACCTCTTCGCCCACCAGTTTTACTTCGCGGCCGCCGAGCGGCAGGCCGACGCCCGGCCGCGCATCGGCGCGCTTGGCGCACACCGTGGAGGCCAGTTCGGTCAGCCCGTAGCCGCACCAGCAGCGGATCCCCGCCGCCTCCGCCCGTTCGGTCAGCTCCACCGGGATCATCGCGCCGCCGAGCAGCACCGCTTTCAACGTCATGCCCGTCAGGGGTTGCTCCAGCAGCCGCCAGAGCTGCGTCGGCACCAGCGAAGCATGCGTGCATCCCGCCAATGCCTCCGCCAGCGGCTGCATCTCGCGCACCGCCAATCGGGCGCCCGCCGCCAACCAGCGCCAGACGATGCCCTGGCCGGAGACGTGAAACAGCGGCAGTGACAACAGCCAGCAATCCTCACGTTGAAAATCCATCAACCGCAACACCCCGGCGGCGCTGGCCAGATGATTGGCGTAGCTGTGCGCCGCCGCTTTCGGCATGCCGCTGGAACCCGAGGTCAGCGTCAGCGTCGCCAGACGCTGCGCATCCCACGTCGGCAGGTCTGGCCAACGCGGCTCGGTCGAGGGCGGCGTCAACCGAATCACCTCTTCCGGCAACGCCGGCAACGAGTCCGGGCCGAAGACAAAGGTCATATCCAATTCCGGCAACAGCTGCGCCAACAGCGGCGTCGGCAAGGCGGGATTGAGCGGCAACAGGCGCGCGCCGCATTGCAGCAGCGCCAGATAGGCCAACAGCAACGGATAGCTGTTTTTGCCGCAGAGCGCCACGCCGCAGCCCGGTTCTACGCCCTGATGCTGAAAGTCCGCCGCCAGTTCATCCACCTGGCTTTGCAACGCCAGCCAGCTCAGCGGCCGTTCGCCGAGCAACAGCGCCGTCGCCTGCGGCTGAAGGCGCGCCCAATGCCGCCACGGCCAATCGCTTAACCGCGCCATAGACACTCCAGCGCCGAGACATCCAGCAGCGGCAACGCGCTGCCCGGCCACGGGCGCAGCACCTGCGCCTGCATCAACCCCAGCGTGTCCAGGCCCGGCACGGTGTCCGGCGTCAGCCAATGGGCGATGCGCGCCAGCTGGGTCAACCCCAGGCTGGACTCGATGCTGGCGCTGATCACCGCCGTCAGCCCCGCCGCGTGCGCCTGCGCTACCAGCGCCTGGCAGCGCGTCAAACTGCCGACCAACGTCGGCTTGATCACAATGGCCGCCACGCCCGGCTCGGCCTGCACCACAAAATCCGCCTCGCGCACGCTCTCATCCCAGGCGATGGCGATGCCGGTCGCCCGGGCGAAATCGCGCGATTCATCACGGGTCTTGCAGGGCTCTTCCAAAAAGGCGATGCGATCGCGCCACGCCGGGTTGACGTATTTGGCGAAGCCGTCGGCTTTGGCGCGGGTCCAACTGCGGTTGGCATCCAGCCGCAGCCGCAGATCCGGCAGCGCCTCCAGCAGCACGTTGACGATCATGCCGTCGCGCACCGCCTCATACAGCCCTACTTTCACCTTGGCGACTTTCTCGCCCGGCAAAGCGCTCAATGTCTCGAACAGCTCGTCCGGATCGCCGGTACACAGCGGCGCCTTGCGAAAATCCGCCTGCATCGGCAAGCGCTGCTCCAGCTCGGCCTGCGCACAGCTGAGCCCAAAGGCCACCGAGGGCAGCGCGCTGTCATCCGGTTCGTTGCCCGCCAACCAGGCCTGCAGCCAGCCCAACGCGGCCTGTTCGGCCTGCGCCAACGTTTCCCGACTGAATTCCGGCAGCGGCGCGATCTCGCCCCACCCCTCACGCTCGCCCTGGCACAGTTGCACCACCCATCCGTCACGCGTTTTCAACCGCTGATTGCGCAGCACCACGCCCGCCTCCATCGGCAGGCTGTAACGGTATAGCGCCGCGCTGCGGTTTGCTCCGCTCATTACGGGTTACGCTTGAATTTGCTGAAGTCCGGTTGGCGCTTCTCGTTGAACGCGTTGCGCCCTTCCTGCCCTTCGTCGGTCATGTAGAACAACATGGTGGCGTTGCCCGCCAGCTCCTGCAAACCGGCCTGGCCGTCGCAGTCGGCATTCAGCGCCGCCTTCAGGCAGCGCAGCGCCATCGGGCTGTTCTGCAGCATTTCGCGGCACCAGCGCACCGTCTCTTTTTCCAGATCGGCCAGCGGCACCACGGTATTGACCAGGCCCATGTCCAGCGCGGCGGCGGCGTCGTACTGACGGCACAGGAACCAGATTTCGCGCGCCTTCTTCTGGCCGACGATGCGCGCCATGTAAGACGCCCCCCAGCCGCCGTCAAACGAGCCCACTTTCGGGCCGGTCTGGCCGAAGATGGCGTTATCCGCCGCGATGGTCAGATCGCACATCATGTGCAGCACGTGGCCGCCGCCGATCGAATAGCCGGCCACCATCGCCACCACCGGTTTCGGGCAGGTGCGGATCTGGCGCTGAAAGTCCAGCACGTTGAGGTGATGTACGCCGCTGTCGTCGCGATAGCCGCCGTAGTCGCCGCGCACTTTCTGGTCGCCGCCGGAGCAGAAGGCCCTATCGCCGGCGCCGGTCAGAATAATGACGCCGATGCCGTCGTCGTAACGGGCGTTGGCCAGCGCGTCGATCATCTCTTTGACCGTTTGCGGACGAAACGCGTTGCGCACCTGCGGCCGGTTGATGGTGATTTTGGCGATGCCGTCGGCGGACTTGTGATACAGAATGTCTTCGAAATCGCCGGTGCAATCCTGCCAGGCAATGGCGGCATACAGGTGTTCTTCATTCGGATAAAGCATGTTCGGTTCCTTTAACCAGGGTTAACGAGAAAGGTCTGCAGCTCGGCGACGAAATCCTGCGGATTGGCCAGATGCGCGTTGTGGCCGGCCTGCGGCACGATGCGCAACGGCAACCCGGCGTCGCGCGCCAGCCGTTGAAATTTGGGGTCGTTCTCACCGCACAGCACCCGCAGCGGCACGGTCAGTTGGCGCAGCTGCGGCGCCAGATAGGGCTGCCGCCCGAGCGACGTGGCTTCGAGCATGTCGGCAATCGCCGGGCCGCTGTTGACCGAACGCGCGGCGATCAACGCCTGACGGTGCACATGGCTAAGCTCTTTGAACACCGGCTGCTGATACCAGTCCGCCAGCACCTCGGCGATCGGTTCACTGCGAAAACGCGCCGCCCACAGTGCATCCTGCTCGCAGCGATGGCGGCGCTGTTTTTCGTCCTCCAGCCCCGGATTGCCGCCCTCGACGATCACGCCTTGCAGCCCGGCATGGCGGCCGTGGCAAGCGTGATACATGGCGATGCGCCCGCCGAGCGAATAGCCCACCAGCCAATAACGTTCAATATTGCGCAGCTGCAGCGTAGCGGCGATTTGCGCGCTGATGTCGTCGAAGCCGCGGCAGGTCACCGCCACGGAATCGCCGTGGCCGGGCAGATCGATGGCCAGCGACGGCCATTCCGGGCAGCGCGCGGCGATCACCCGCCATTCGTTGTTGTTGCCGAGCAGGCCGTGCAGCCACACCAGCCACGGGCGGCCCGCTTCGCCCTGTTGCAAAATTCGCGTCGCCAGCATCATTGCACCGCCATCTGTTGCACCAGGTATTGCAGGCTTTCGGCTCCTGCGCTCGGTGGCACCTGCAGTTCTATCAGCGTGGCGCCGCCGCGCCGCCAGCCTTGCTCAACCGCCTGTTGCAGCTGGCTCCAGTTTTCCGGCCGCGCGTAGTCAAGCTGGAACATCGCCGCCGCGTGGCTGAACTCGACGTTCTGCGGCATGCAGTAAAAGCGTTGGCGCTCCTCGTCCGGCGTCGGCAACAGCGAGAAAATTTGGCCGCCGTTGTTATTGACGACGATCAGCACCGTCGGCGCCGAACCGTGGCGCAACAACGCCAGCGCATTGAGGTCATACAACGCGGAAAGGTCGCCCACCACCGCCAACGTCGGCCTCGCGGTGGCGCGCTGTACGCCAGCGGCGGTGGAAATCAGACCGTCGATGCCGCTGGCGCCGCGGTTGCTGAATACCGGGTAAGCGGCAGGCAGCGTCGTTAACGCGTCGATCAGTCGCACCACCAGGCTGTTGCCGAGAAACAGCTGGCCGTTCTCCGGCAGCAGCTCCGGCAGGCGGTGCGCCAGCTGCGCTTCGCCAAAGTTATCGTGCAGATGCGTGGACGCCGCCGTCAGCGCCTTATCCGCCAAGGCCGCCAGCCCGGCGGCCCACGGTGCGCGCGGTTGCGCCGGATGCTGCGCCAACCACTGCGCCACCCCGGCGCGCAAGCGCCGCCCCCGGTGCTGGGCCGGATCGAGCCGCCCCGGCAGCTCGTCGATAACCCAATACTCTTCCGGCCGGCACTGCGTCTGCCACTGCAGCAGGCGTTTGCCGGTCAAGCTGCCGCCGAACTGCACCACCAGCTGCGCGTCTTGCAACAGGCGCTGCGCCTGCGGATGCGCGAGCCATAAATCGGCGCAGGGCAGCGGTTGCCCGGTCTGCGACAGCACATCGCCGATCAGCGGCCAGCCCAGCGTCTCGGCCCAGTCGGCCAGCCGCGCGCCCTCTTCCGCGCTCATGCGGCCGGCCAGCACCACGCCGCGTTTTTGCCGCCAGAAGAACCAGTCCGGCTGCGGCGACGGCGCCGCACGCGTCTCGCTTTCCTGCAGCCACGGACGATCGCCCTGCCACCAGTCGCCCAGCGCGGCGGACCAATCGGCATACTGACGCTCATCGCCGCCGTACAGCGGTTCGGCGAACGGGCAGTTGATATGCAAAGCGCCATGCTGCAGGCGCGCCATCGCGCTGTCGACGCTGGAGGCCAGCCACGCGGCCGGAATATCCGGCGTCGGACGCGGCAGATCGATCGCCAACGTCGGGTGGCTGCTGTAGAGACCGTTTTGACGGATCGCCTGATTGGCGCCGCAGTCGATCAGTTCCGGCGGCCGATCGGCGGTGAGAAACACCAGCCGTTCACCGGTCAGGCCGGCTTCGATCAACGCGGGATAAAGGTTCGCCGCCGCGGTGCCGGACGTGACGATCACCGCCACCGGCTCATGCGCCGCCTTCGCCAGACCGAGCGCCAAATGGCCGAGCCCGCGCTCATCAAAATGGGTATGGCAGATAAACGATCGGTTGGCCGCAGCGGCCAGCGTCAGCGGCGTGGAGCGCGATCCCGGAGCGATACAAACATGCCGCACCCCATGGCGGGCCAGCGCCTCGAGCAGCACAGCCGCCCACCGGCGATTAAAAACACTTGTCGACATAGTTCGCTCACAAGTCAGTTAGCAGAGATCGTCTCCGGCGCAGCCGACGGACGCCGCGCCTGTAGTTACGCTCTGTATTATATGAGGTGTTATTTTCACGGCTTTTGCGCCAGCGCAAAAACGCCGTATATCCCTGAGTGTTTACACCAGATAATTATTTGATTTAGAACAAAAAATAAACAATTAAAACACAAATACTTTACACTTGCGGCGACGCCGGCTCAATCCGTCCATACAAAAACAAGGGAAATAGAGGCGCTCCAACGGCGGCTAGCGGGAAGTATAGGCGGGATAAGGGCAAGCGATCGGGGAAACGGCGGGATGAACGACACAGTCTGCAGAAAAGCACGAGGCGGCCTGCGCCGCCCCGATGACATGATTTATTTGCGGGCCAGCAGCAGCCCCAACACCAGCCCGACGGTGGCGCCGATGCCCACGCCGTGCCAGGGTTTGTCCCGCACGTAGTCGTCGGTGCGGTGCACCGCTTCTTTGGCGCGCGCATAGTAGGATTCGCCCGTGTTCGCCCAGCGCGCCTTGACCTCACTCAGCGCCTGCTCGGCGTGCGACTTGATGTCGATATAGGCCTGATCCGCACGATCGCCGGTGTATTGCAGCACTTCTTCCAGCGTCTCGGTCAGCATTCTCAGATCGTCATCCAGCGTAGTTTGCTCAGCATCCGTATGTCTTGCCATCGTGAGATCTCCGTGGTTGAAAAATTAAGCGTTCCTACACTATAGACAAGGATCACCGCCTGCGGCCATCGGACTTTTACCCTAAAACACCAATTGCACCTTGGCGGCCTGGCGTTTATCGCCGGCAAACGTCAGCGCCTGCGCCAACTGCCCGCTGGCGAATTCCGCCGACAGCAACGGCAGCGGATCGATCACGCCGTCGGCCAGCCAGGCCACCGCCAACGCGAACTCCGCCACGAAGCGGAACGATCCAAGCAGATTCAGTTCCTTGGCAATCAACAACATCAGCGGAAAATCGGGGAAGCTGCCGCCCATGCCCACCTGCACCACAGTGCCTTTGGCGCGGGTGAGCTCCAGGCAGCGCTGCAGCGACAGCGGATGTCCCGCCACTTCGAAGGCGACGTCGAAATAGCCCTTGTCCTGCTGATAGTCGCTAAAATCGTCGTCCGCAGCATGCAGGCAACGATTCGCCCCCATTTGCCTCGCGATCGCCAGGCAGCGCGGACTGAGATCGGCGCAGACAATCTCGGCGGCGCCCAGCGCTTTCAGCGCCGCCACCAGCAGACAGCCGATCGGGCCAACGCCGGACACGAAAATCTTTTTCCCCGTCACATCGCCGGGCTGCTTCGCCGCGTGGACAGCCACCGCCAGCGGTTCGGCGAACACCATCACCCTGTCGTCGCGATCGGCGGCGTAAGGAATGCACTGCGCGCTATCCACCACTTTGTATTGGGTAAAAGCGCCGTCGACGTGCGGAAAATACATCGCGCTGCCGAAAAAACGCATCTCGACGCATTGATTGCTTTGCTGCGCCAGACAGTATTTGCACTGCCCACAGGGTTTGCTGGGATTGAGCGCCACCTTCTGCCCGACCGGCAGCTGCGGCGAATCGCTGGCGACCACCTCACCGATCACCTCATGGCCCAGCACCATCGGCTGACGCACCTGAAAATTGCCGACCTTGCCTTCCTGGAAGTAATGCAGATCCGAGCCGCAGATGCCGCCGCGGCTGATTTTCACCAGCGTTCCCTGCCCCCGATAATCCACTTCTTGCGCGATCACCGCCACGTCTCGCTTGCCGTTGACCACGCAGGACTGGGTTTGAATTTTCATCTCCAGACTCCACGGGAAAAGGTTACACCGCCGCCGACATGCCGCCATCGACAAACAGCAGTTGCCCGTTGACGAAGGCGGAGGCGTCGGCGGCCAGGAACACCGCCGCACCGATCAGCTCCTGCGGATCGCCCCAGCGCGCGGCGGGCGTGCGTTGGGTCAGCCAGGCGGTGAAGGCCGGATCGTCGGCCAGCGCCTGCGTCATCTCGGTTTTGAAGTAGCCGGGGGCGATGCCGTTGACCTGAATATTGTAGCGCGCCAGCTCCACGCACATGCCGCGCGTGAGCATTTTCACCGCCCCTTTGGACGCCGCATAAGGGGTGATGGTGTCGCGGCCCAGCTCACTTTGCATCGAGCCGATGTTGACTATCTTGCCGCGCCGGCGCGGCACCATGTAACGCGCCACGGTCTGTGACACGATGAAGACCGCCTTCTGGTTGACGGCGATGATGTCGTCCCAGTCTTGCTCCGGAAACTCGGTGAACGGGTGGCGGCGCTGGATGCCGGCGTTGTTGATCAAAACGTCTATCGCGCCGATGTCCGCTTCGATACGGTCGATGGCGGCATGCACCGCCTGAGAGTCGGTGACGTCGAACGCCGCCGCCTCGGCGCGCAGCCCCTCTTCGCGCAAACGATCGGCGGCGTGCCGGGCATGTTCTTCGGTGGTGGCGTTGATCAGAATATGCGCGCCTTGCTGCGCCAGGCCGCGTGCCAGCAGAAAACCGATGCCGCGCGAGGCGCCGGTGATCAAGACGGTCTTGTTATCCAGTGAAAACAGATTGTTCATGGTGATTCCCGGCCATCAGGCCTCCAATCGGACAGGCCTCTATCTCAGCCGATTGTTACCGGTAAAAACGTGATGGAAATCACTGAAAATCATGTTACGAAACCCTGTTACCCTTAACGTGATCTCACGCAGGCAGCAAGAGGGGAAAGATCATCTATCCGATTGAAAAATGGCTATTTCCAATAGAAGTGCTTTCATTTTTATCGCCAAATCGATGGGTTAACATACCGCTATCCCCCTTGCCGCGCCGCCCGTGAAGGCCACCGAATGAAACACCTCCGCGTTACGCGACAGGACATCACACAATGGGCCGGCGTAACCCAAACGCCGGGTGACCAAACGCTGGTGGTGAACTGCCGTCTCTCACTCGGCGGCACCGTTTGAGCCGACATTCGGGCCAACCGGCGGCGTAGCGCGGGCTTTTTCGCTGCGCGCCGCCCACCACAGACCGCTGTTTTTCATCGCATAGCCGAATAGCAGCCCCACCAGCAGGGAAAGCGTCACCAGCGGCCAATCGCCGCCGCCGGCGAAGGTCGCGCAGGCACCGATAAAGGTGCCGGGCACGAACCCCAACCACTGCTGTTTGGCCTGAATGCACATCAGGAACGCCACGACGCCGGTCAGCAGATACCCCAGCAGATTCCACTGCGGGGCCAGTTCGCTGCCGCGGATGATCGCCATTGCCCAGAAGACGCCGCTGCAGCAGGTCAACGCGCTAATCAACAGCCCTTTCAGCCCGCCCTGCGGGCAGGCGAAATACGCCGTGCAGCCCAGAAAACCGGCCCAACCGATCAGCCCCAGGCTGACGGCAACCCAGCCCCAAACGCCGGAGAGGATCCCGGTAGTAACGGCAATGGCGAAAAGAACGTTCATAAAGTGACCCGCGGCAAAAATAAAGCGCGCAGTTTACCCGAAGCGAGTGATTTTTTCGTGACTAAAATCACGAAAAAAATGCAACTAAGGAAATGTAAATATCAAAAAATCAATGTGTATCACAAAAAAAAGCCAGCGTGACGAGCACGCTGGAATAACACAACACCAGGGAAATCACGATCTCAAATGAAATGCCTACATGCGACGCCTGTCGCCCCCTCCCGAACGCCGGTTTCAGCGTGGGAAGCCCGCACGCGTTACCATGACGCTCAACGTCAAACAAATCACGGCGCTGCTCAGGAATAACAAGTGGGTCGCCAAATGCAAATCGGCGTGGTCGATCACAACGCCCAACAGGATCGGCACCCAGTTAGCAATATAAGCGATCACGTAGAACAGGGAGATCAAACGCGCATGGCTGGCTTTCGGTGAAATCAGATTCACCAGCGTGGCGCTGCCGACGAAGATCGCGCCATAGGCGTAACCGGCGATCACCATGCCTGCGGCGGCCAGCGCCAGCGAATGGATCTGAATCGCCACGGCGAACACCCCGACCGACAAAGCCTGAGCCAGGCAACCGAACAACAGCGAATGGCGGGCGTTGATGCGACGACTCAAAATCTGGCTGATGCCGGCAATCACCAGATAGACGGCGACCACATAGCCAAAGACGCCACGGCTCTGCATATCCAACAGCTTTTCGGCGACGCTCGGCCCTATCGCCAGAATGCTGGCGGCAACCGCCCAACAAATGAACAACGCCCCGGCGCACAGGAAGAATTTGCCGCCGGTCGCGCGCAGGCCATCCGCCAGAGAGCTCTTCGCCACCGGCGCGTTATCCGCCGCTGCGCTATCGGCCTGCGCCGCCACCGCCTCTCGCGGCCAACGCAGCATCACGCCCAGTGCGGCGACGGCGGCGATGGCCATGATGATGATGAACGGCAATGACGTGGTATGAAAACCGGTTTGCAGGGCGACGCCGCTAAAGATCGGGCCCAGGGCCAATCCGGTGGTAAAGGACAGCGTCGCGATCAACGCCGCATTTTTTCCGCCGTCCTGCGGCCCGAAACGCACCAACGCGATATTCGCCGCACCGGTCAGGGCGCCGGTGCCGACGCCGGCCAGCAGCCGTGCCATAAACATCATGAAGAACGATGACGCCACCGAAAACAGCAGCGCGCCAAGCAACACCACCAACAGCGCCGGCACGATCATGCTGCGCAGGTCTTTTACTTTCCCCGCCATATTGCCTACGCCGAATAGCGAAATCAGCACGCCGGCGGCATAAGCGCCGTAGATGATCGTCAGGCTGACCGAGCTCAACGCCAGCTCATGTTGATAAAGCGGATAAAGCGGCGTCGGCGCGCTGCTGTTCAACAGCGCTGACATCAATGCCAACGCCAGAAACAGCAAGATAGCGAAATGCGATGTACCCGCCTTCGCTTTAGCCGTTTCTTCAACGGCGATACTTTCTGACATGTTCAACTCCCGAATCGATCAGGCATTCGCCCTAAATAAATGCGCCTTCCCGTAGGCCACGCGGCTTAAGGAAGCGCGCTTATCATAGCGTTGGGCTATCACGCCCAAAATAGCCAAGAATGCATCATCGTGATTCATTAATGCAGCATCGCAGCGTCAGGCATGCATTTCTGCAGCATGCGACGCCGCCAGGCGATGGCGCAACCGCCCAATGCCACGCCATACACTGCATGGTTGGCCAGGCTGGCGATCAGCAAAGCCGGATTTTTACCGGCCATTCCCCAAAGCCCCAACCCCACCGAGGGATAAATGAAGCACAGCGAGATCAGCGAGCAGGCCAGGCCATACGTCAGCGCCCCGACGAACAGGCCGCCCCCGGACTTAATGCGCGGGCAGATCAGGCGATAGAACGGGATCGCCAGGCTAATGCCGGCAAAATAGTGCGCGCCGTAGCCCATCATCAGAGCCTCTGGCACATCGGGAATGTCGCCAGGCCGCAAAAACCAAAATTGCCCCTGCAGCCATTGATTCATCAGTTTGCCGATGAAGGCCAGGTTGAGCTTGCCGATGAGACCGACGCTGGAGGCGACACTGTTCACCCCATCCATCACCAACGTCGCCACCATGCCAAACAAGACCGCCATCGCCATGCCGCCAACCGGACGCATGTTCATTGTTTCGTTCCTTATCACGTTATGCCACCGCCGCCTGCTCGGACTTGGCCGAAGCACGCTTGCGCACCGCCAACGCGCCGGACAACACGATCAGCGCCATACCGGCGGCGGCGATATAAGACTGCTGTTCGCCAAATATCAGATAGCCAAGCAGCGTAGAGAAAATAATGGTGCTGTAAGAGAGAATGCTGACAATCACCGCATTGCCGCCCCCGTAGGCGCGAGTCATGGCGATCTGCCCCAGGCTGCCGAAGACGCCGATGGCGCAGACGCACAGCAGCATTGCGCCGTCCAGCAAGGAAAAGCCCAGTAACGCAGTCATCAGGCCGCCAACCAGCGTTCCCACCAGCGAGAAATAGAACACCACGCGCAGTTCCGGCTCTCCGCGCCGCACCAGCTTGCCGACGTTAAAGTAAGCCAGCGCGGTCAACAGACCGGCCGCCAGCCCGACCAGCGTGGCAACGTACTCCCCGTTGGGGGCGTCGGGGCGCAGCAATACCAAAATGCCGGCAAAGCCCAACAGCACGGAAAACAACAGCCGACCGGTCAGTTGCCCTCGGGTCGTGATAAACGCGATCGCCGACTGAAAGAGGGGATTGGTATAACCCAACGTGGTGGCGGTGGCGATCGGCAGATGTATCAGCGAATAAAAACCGCAGTACATCGCCGCATTGCCTATCGCCGCCCGCTTCATATGCAATCCGAGATGACGGGTGCGAAAACCGAGGCGCTGGATCTTGATCAGCGCCGCGACGATCAGCACATTGATGAGAGAACGATAAAAAATGATGTCGAAAAATCCGACCGTCGTCGACGCCAACTTGATGCAAGCACCCATCAGCGCAAAGAACCCGCTGGCGACGACCATCCACAAAGCTACCATGATCTTCTCTTATTAACGGCCTTTGGTCTGGGCCGTATCAACACTACCCGGCGGCTTTCACCGTCAACGGTTTATCGTCCGCGCAAGCGAAGAACACCAGCATTTCGGCGCCTTGCTCGCCGGAAACGCCCTGGTGCACGATATCCACGGTATCGGTAAACGAATCCCCCTGCCGGAACGTGCGGCGTTCACCGGTTGTCCTGACGGTGAGCGAAACGCTGCCGCCGCTCATGTACACTGCGCTGATGCAAGGATGCGTATGCCAGGCCAGTACCTTGTTCGGCTCTACCGTCACCTTCAGCATGGTGATCTGCGGTGCGCCGGCGGGATACTGATGATATGCCGAGCCCTCCCACGCGCTGTCGGTCTTGAGCAACGTCGTTTTGACGATGCCTTCGCCATGCCCCTCGGCAGCCTGAACCGGCCCCTGAAATACGGCCAACAATGCCAAAATGCTCCACTTAACCATCTGATCGCTCCATGACTGCCGCGAGTAAAAATGCCAGGCGCCGCGCGCGGTGAACCTGGCGAGTTGAAAAAACAGCGTTGCGCTACAGTCCTTTGATGCGCTGCTCGTATTCCGCGATGCTCTCGGCGTAGTAGCGGTTAGGCGCCGCAAAGTTGCCCACCATCACTTCGATGAGGTACGGCCCCGGATGTTTCGCCGCGGCGTCGAGGGCTTCGTCCAGATCCTCCAGCGTCTCCGCCTTCGCGGAGGCGACCCCCAGGCTGTTGGCAAACGCTTTCCAGTCATGGCTGGGCAAGGCGGTATAGTCAGCGGAAATGCCGCGATTTTGCAGCGTGTCGATGTGCATGGCGCCGTGCGCGTTGTTGTTCATCACCACGAACACCACCTTCACGCCATAACGCGCGGCGGTCTGAATTTCGATGCCGTGCATCAGCATGCAACCGTCGCCTGTCACCACGACGCAATCCCGCTGCGGTGCCGCCAGCTTGATGCCGATGCCCGCGCAAATGGCCCACCCCATCGGCGCCAGGGAGCTGGAGGTGTGATAATCTCCCCGCCCGGCCGCCAGCCAGTGATGCGCCATGAAGATGCGGTGTGCGCCCGAATCGACCACGACGTTGGTATCCGGATTCATGCGGCTGCGAATGTGTTTAATCGCATCGCCGGGATACAGCCGGCTTTCGCCCTGGGCGATGCGCGCCTGCAACGTCGGCTGCGGCTGTTCCAGCGGCAGTGCGCGAACCCCTTCCAACCAGGCGTCACGCAAGTGAGCCGCGTCGCCAAGCCGCGCGTCCTCATCGCCAACCGCGGCCAACAAACAGTGCAACGTACCGCTCAGGCTGGAAAATATCTGCAGATCCGGCTGGTAATGCGAGCTCACTTTGTCGAAGTCTTCGTCGATCGCCACCAGCGTTTTATTGCCGTGCAGTCTCGGGTTCCAGTTCAGACTGTCGCGCTGGCTGAGATCGCAGCCCAGCACCAGCAGCACGTCGACGCCTTCACCGTTGAGGGTTTCTACCGCGCGGGCATGCCCGGCAAAACCGTAGACCCCTAATGCCAGGGCGTGCCCTTCGGGAAACGCGCCCTTGCCGGACAACGTCGTGGCGACAGGCAAGCGGTATTTTTCCGCTACCCGCAACAACAGCGCGGCATCCTGCGGATTGTTCATCCGGTTGCCCACCAGGCAGGCGACGTTGAGGCCGCGCAGCAGATAATCATGCAGCAGCTGTTCCACCGCTTGCACATCCACGGCCGCTTCACGGTGCTGTGGCACTCGCTCAGGCTGGTCGCGACGATCGCCGAACGCGGTTTTCTTCTGCATGTCGACCGGCACGCTCAGATAGGCGCGCCCTTTCCGCTGTGGGTTCAGACTGGAGAGGCTGCGGCGCAGCTCATGCTGCAAGGTCAGGTTGTTTTTCGTTTCTATCGCGGCGCAAAGCAACGGTTTGACGATGGTCAGCTCATCGATGCCGCTGTTGCTGCCGTCCTGAAAAGCGCCCTGCGCCTCGTGATAGGTGGCGATGCTGCCGGCCAGGTACAGCACGGGGATCTTATCGGCTTGCGCGGCGGCCATCGCCGGCAGGAAATTCATGGTGCCGGGGCCTGAAATGCCCAAGCAGACGCCAAACTTTCGGCTGGCGCGGGCATAGCCATCGGCCATAAATCCGCATGCGGTTTCATGGGCACCGACGATGCCGACAATCTCGGAACGGTCAATAGAAGTGATTAACGGGTAAACCAGTTTGCCGGGGACCAAAAAGATATGTTGAATGCCGCGCGCTGCAAGGCCTTGAATAATGATATCGGCGTTGTTGCGTTCCATCTTCTCGGCGCCTGGCGCCACGGTAACTCTGACTCCGTCCTCCGTCGCCAGCGCAACGGGGGGGCACAGCATCTCTGCGTGAGACTCCATTTTTTTATATCCAGTCATATCATCGTGAGCTAACTTGATTCAGAGTCGATCCCACTTGGCGGTCGCCCAGAAATAACGGGAACCGGCTCTTATTCGTATTGCTTATGCATTAGGGTAGCCTTGGTGTAAAATATGCGTCGGGTCGCAGCATAAGCGCCGATAAGAATAAGCATTACCAGACAAAAATAAAGGTGCAAAACCGCTTCACGGTGATGCATTTATACATATCCTGAAACATTATAAATAATGATGATACGAAGCATTTTTTTCGGTCTCCACACCAGAATAAACACCGCATCACACCGCTTCCTTCCCCCTCCCGCCAGTTTGTACAGAGGAGGTGCGCAATGAACTGGGACGACGCCCGATTTTTTCTCGCCGTTGCGCGCTGCGGCACGCTACGCAAAGCCGCCAGCCAGCTGCATGTCGATCAGGCGGCCGACGGCTCTCAGCTTTCGAAGACGCGCTCGGCTCCAAGCTGTTTATCCGCACGCCGAAATCCTTCGCCCTCAGCCCGCTGGGGGAAGAAATGCTGGCGGACGTGATGAAGATGGAAAATGCGGTGCAGGCGATCAACCGTAAAGCCGCCAGCGGTGACGAAAGCCTGTGCGGCAACGTGCGCATCGCCACTACCGATACCTTGGCCGAAGCCTTCGTGATGCCGGCGCTGCAAGATCTGCGGGAACGCTATCCGGCCATCACCGTCACGCTGCTGACGGCGGTCAACATCGCCGATATTTCTTACCACGGCGCAGATCTGGCGATCCGCGGCGCCCGTCCCGATGACGATGAGCTAATCATCAAACGGTTAGCCACCATCGAAATGGGCCTGTATGCCACTCAGCACTATTTGGCGCGGCGCGGCATGCCGGTCAAGGGCGAGCAGTTGCGCGGCCACGATCTGCTGATGTTCCCGCGCGAGCTGGTGCCGCGCCACTGGAACAATTTCTGCGGCGAGGCTCTGCATGAGCCCAACGTCGTGCTGCAATGCAATTCGCAGCTACTGCTGCGTTCCGCCACTCGCAGCGGGCTGGGCATCGGCCTGCTCTCCGCTTTTTTGGCGGACAAAGACCCGGAGCTGGTGCGCCTGTTCCCGGAGAACAAAGACTGGGTGGATATCTGGCTGGTGTTGCACCCCGATTTGCAACGCGCCGCCCGCGTGCGGGCGGTGGTGCAGGCGCTGGAAACGTCGTTTAGCGCCCATTACGGCTGAGTGCCGTTTCGCCCATAAAAAAAGGCCGCCGAAGCGACCTTTTTACTGTCTGAAGCGTTATCAGAACGTCGGCTGCGCCATCTGCACCAGCGAAATCAGCGGCTGCGGATAAACACCCAACAGCAGCACCAGCGCGGCGGAGATCAGCACCACGACGCCACCGGCGGTCAACGCCCAGTTGTTCGGGGTGTCGCGCTGCAGCGATTCCGGCGCGCTGAGGAACAGGCTGACGGTCACGCGCAGGTAGTAGTACAGGCCGATGGCGCTGCCTACCACGACTGCGCCGGTCAGCCACCACAGGTGTGCGCTGACGCCCATCGCGATCACGAAGAACTTACCGATAAAGCCCAGCGTCATCGGAATACCGGCCAGCGACAGCATCATCACCGTCATCACCGCAGACAAGATTGGCTTATGCCAGAACAGGCCGCGGTAAGAGAACAGCGAATCCGCATCCGGGCCGCGGTATGGGCTGGACATCAGGCTGACCACGCCGAAGGCGCCCAGGCTGCTGAACAGGTAACCGGCCAGATAAACGCCGGCGGTTTCCAGCGACAGCTGATGGGTTTGCACCGCAATCAGCGCCACCAGCAGGTAGCCCAGGTGAGCGATCGACGAGTAACCCAGCAGACGCTTGATGTTGGTCTGGCTGATGGCCATCAGGTTGCCGAACAAGATAGAACAGAACGCGATGATCGACAGCACCAGGCGCAGCGCTTCGTTGTCGGCGGCCGGGGCATACAGGAACAGACGCATCACGACCGCGAAGATCGCGATCTTGCTGGCGGTCGCCAGGAAGGTCGAAACCGGCGCAGGCGCGCCCTGATACACGTCCGGCGTCCACAGTTGGAACGGCACCAGCGACAGCTTGAAGCCCAGACCGACGATCATCATGCCCATGCCGGCCAGGATCAGCGGCTGGTGCATCATGTTTTCCTGCAGGCTCTTGCCGAGGCCGGCCAGCGACAGATCGCCGGATTCGGCGTACAGCAGCGCCATGCCGAACAGCAAGAACGACGACGCGGCGGCGGACAGCAGCATGTACTTGATGGCGGCTTCCAGCGGGCGCTTCTGGCGATAGGCGTAGCCCACCAGGCCGAACAGCGGCAGCGAGATAAGCTCAATGCCGATGAACAGCGAAGCCAGATGGTTGGCGCTCGCCAGCAGGATGCCGCCCATGGCGGCGATCAGCACCAGCAGGTAGAACTCTTCGCGGTTATCCGGATAGCCGACCAGCCACGGATAGGCGAAGGTGCAGGTCGCCAGACTCGCCAGCAGCACCAGCCCGGTGTAGAACATCGAGTAGCCGTCAACCCGCAGCAGCGGGGTGACGTCCATTGGGCCTGCCTGGCCGACAAAGTACAGCGAAAGCAGCGCCAGGTTGAGACCGATCACGGTCAGGGTGGCGTTGATAAAGTGGTCGCGTCGCCACGCAATGCCTAGCATCACAACCACCACCGTCAATCCGACGATCAACAGCGGCAGCAGTGCGATCAGTTGTTGAGGAGTTATTGTCATGGCGAATTACGGCCTTGTTGTTGAAATTGCTGAAACTGACGAACCAAACCAGTGTTGCACGTTGCTCATCGCCGCGTTGGAAGTATCCAGAATCGGCTGCGGGTAAACCCCCAGCAGAACCAGCAACACCACCAGCAGCAGAATGATGAACAATTCGCGCGCGGTCATGCCCTGCAGCGGCTGGTCTGACTTAGGCGCACCGTAGTAAGCGCGCTGCATCATGATCAGCGAGTAAACCGAAGCGAACACCAGACCGAAGGTGGAGATCACGGTGATCACCGGCACCACCTGGTAGCTGCCGAACAGAATCATGAATTCGCCGACGAAGTTACCGGTACCCGGCATCCCCAGCGTAGCCACGGCGAAGAACAGCGACAGCGCAGGGATGAACTTGATACGCCCCCACAGGCCGCCCATCTGACGCATGTCGCGGGTGTGCAGACGCTCATACAGCTGGCCGCAGATGATAAACATACCGGCGGCGGACAGACCGTGCGCGATCATCTGGATCACGGCGCCCTGGTAAGCCAGCTGGCTGCCGGTGTAGATGGCGATCAGCACGAAGCCCATGTGCGATACCGAGGTGTAGGCGATAAGACGCTTGATGTCGGTCTGCGCGAACGCCATCCAGGCGCCGTAGAAGATGCCGACCACGCCCAGCCACATGGCGATTGGCGCAAACTCGTGCGAAGCCTCAGGGAACAGCGGCAGGCTGAAACGCAACAGGCCATAGGCCGCGGTTTTCAGCAAGATGCCCGCCAGGTCGACGGAACCTGCGGTCGGCGCCTGGCTGTGCGCATCCGGCAACCAGCCGTGCAGCGGCACCACCGGCATTTTCACCGCGAAGGCGATGAAGAAGCCCAGCATCAGCAGATATTGCACATTGTGGGACATCGGCGTTTGCAGCAGGTCTTCGTAATCAAAGGTCCACACGCCGGTGGCGTTGTAGTGCACGAACACCAGGCCCAGGATCGCAATCAGCATCACCAGACCGCTGGCCTGGGTGTAGATGAAGAACTTGGTCGCCGCGGTGATGCGGGTTTTACCGTCCGACGCCTTGTGGCCCCACAGCGCGATCAGGAAGTACATCGGCACCAACATCATTTCCCAGAAGAAGAAGAACAGGAACATGTCGATGGCGAGGAACACGCCGATAACGCCGCCCAGGATCCACAGCAGGTTGAGGTGGAAGAAGCCCTGATATTTCTGGATTTCACGCCAGGAACAGAGGATCGCCAGCACGCCCAGCAGACCGGTCAACACCACCATCAGCAGCGACAGACCGTCCAGCGCCAGGTGGATGGAGATGCCGAAGCGCGGGATCCACGGCAGCAGGAATTCGCTCTGCCACTGCGGAATGCCTTTCGGCGTGGTCAATGTATAGCCGCCCTGCATCCACAGCTGCAGAGAGAGCGCCAACGTCAGCCCCATTGCGATCAGCGCTATCCAGCGCGGCACCTTAGTACCGAAGCGCTCAAGCTGCCAGCACAGCAGACCGCCGATAAAGGGGATAAGAATTAGCCAAGGTAATAGCATGGCGTTTTGTGTCCCTTATACGAATAATTTCAAACTTTGTACGTAGCGCCTGCCCGGCGCTACGCCCGAAAAATGCGTCTGTTTAAATTATTCAATTAAACCAAAATCAACAGAGCCAATACGACCACTGCACCCACACCCATAGACGCTATATACCAACGCACCTGGCCGTTCTCGCTCACCGTCAGACCGCGGTTCCCCCAGCGGGAGAAGACGGCCGGCAGGTTCATCAGCGAGTTCA
The DNA here is from genome assembly GCF_048684565.1 of Serratia sp. BNK-33-b. Classification (NCBI taxonomy): domain Bacteria; kingdom Pseudomonadati; phylum Pseudomonadota; class Gammaproteobacteria; order Enterobacterales; family Yersiniaceae; genus Serratia; species Serratia sp. BNK-33-b. Next base: position 1,396,102 of record NZ_JBLQTZ010000001.1, on the reverse strand, counting down.
GCGGATCGCGCTGCAGCAGCTTCGCAATGCCCAGGTACGGCTTGACGAACACTTTGTCATACAGCCAGTCGAAGCCCCAGGCATGGAACCACCAGGTCGAGAAGAAACGACCCGGCGCGCTGTTGGCGATGCTGTTGACCAGGCTGCGTTTGCCCAGCCACAGCGCGGCCGCCAGCAGAATGCCGACGATAGCCACCACGCCGGAGGTGATTTCCAGCGTCAGCACGCTGCCGTGCGCCAGTTCGGTCGTCTCCGGCAGCACGCCCTGCAACGGCGGCACGATCATCGCGCCGACGAAGGTGGACAGCACCAGCAGAACCAGCAGCGGCAGGTGGTGAGTGATGCCTTTACCGGCATGCGCTTTGATTTTCTCTTCGCCATGGAACACGATGAAAATCATTCGGAAGGTGTACAGCGAGGTCATGAACGCACCGACCAGGCCGGCAACCATCAGGTTGATGTGGCCGTTAGCCATCGCGCCCGCCAGGATCTCGTCCTTACTGAAGAAGCCGGCCGTGACCAGCGGCAACGCGGACAGCGCCGCGCCACCCACCAGGAAGCAGACGTACACCAGCGGGATGCTCTTGCGCAGACCGCCCATCTTGAAGATGTTTTGCTCGTGGTGGCAAGCCAGGATCACCGAACCGGACGACAGGAACAGCAGCGCCTTGAAGAACGCGTGGGTCATCAGGTGGAAGATCGCCGCGTCCCATGCCTGCACGCCCAGCGCCAGGAACATGTAACCGATCTGGCTCATGGTGGAGTAAGCGAGCACGCGCTTGATGTCGGTCTGCACCAGCGCGGCGAAGCCGGCCAGCAGCAGAGTGACCGCACCGACGATGCCCACCAGGTGCAGCACTTCCGGCGCCATCAGGAACAGGCCGTGCGTGCGGGCGATCAGATAGACGCCCGCGGTCACCATGGTCGCCGCGTGGATCAGTGCGGAAACCGGGGTTGGGCCCGCCATCGCGTCCGCCAACCAGGTTTGCAACGGCAGCTGCGCCGATTTACCGACCGCGCCGCCCAGCAGCATCAGGGTCGCCCAGGTGATGGCCGTATCGCCCACCGCCAGTTTCTGCGGCGCCAGGATCATCAGTTCGCGGATGTTCAGCGTGCCCAGCTCGTTGTAGAGGATGAACAGCGCGAACGCCAGGAACACGTCGCCCACGCGGGTGACGATAAAGGCTTTCATCGCCGCCGCGCCGTTGGCCGGATCTTTGTAGTAGAAACCGATCAACAGGTAGCTGCACAGGCCCACGCCTTCCCAACCCAGATACATCAGCAGCAGGTTGTCCGCCAGCACCAATACCACCATGCTGGCGATAAACAGGTTGGTGTAAGCGAAGAAGCGCGAATAGCCCTCTTCACCGCGCATGTACCAGGAAGCGAACATGTGGATGAAGAAGCCGACGCCGGTGACCACCGACAGCATGGTCAGCGACAGGCCGTCCAGCACCAGGGTCACGCCGATATTGAAGTTGCCGACGGCCATCCAGGTCCACAGGCTTTGCTCGAACAGCTGCACGCCGGCGGCTTTCTGGGCGAAGAAATCCATCGCCACATACACCGTGACCAGCGCAGCCAGGCCAATAGAACCCACGCCGACGGTGGCCGCCGTGTTTTCAGACCAACGACCGCGGGAAAATGCCAACAGCAGGAACCCGATCAGCGGTAGCAGAATTGTTAAATATAATAGGTTCATCCGCGCATCTCACTGACAGTATCAATATTCAGGGTATGACGACGACGGTAGAGCTGCAGCAGCAGCGCCAGGCCGATACTGGCCTCGGCTGCCGCCAGGCTGATCGCCAGGATGTACATCACCTGCCCGTCCGCCTGGCCCCAGTAGCTTCCCGCCACGATAAACGCCAACGCCGCAGCGTTGATCATCACTTCCAGGCTGATCAGCATAAACAGCAGGTTGCGGCGCACCAGCAGCCCGGTCAACCCGAGCACAAACAGGATAGCCGCCAGGATCAGGCCGTGTTGAAGAGGGATCATGCTTGCTCCTCCGATTTTCTTCTCGCCATTTCGCCACCCACCGGCGCGTTGCTCAGCACCTCGCCAGGCTTGTGCTCGCGGCCGATATGGAAGGCGACAACCAGACCCGCCAACAGCAGCATTGAAGCCAGCTCAACCGCCAGTACGTAAGGCCCGAACAGGCTGATGCCCACCGCCTTCGCGTCGACCATCTCACCGCTGATGCCCTGATCGGATACGCTGCGGATCGCAACGATCAATACCACCAGCAGCGCCAGCGACAGCAGGCCAGGCCCGATCCACACCGTCGGCTTCATCCAGTCGCGCTCTTGCTGCTGCACGTTGCCGAGGTTCAGCATCATCACCACGAACACGAACAGCACCATGATGGCGCCCGCATAAACGATGATTTCCAACGCGGCGGCAAAGTAGGCGCCGAGAGAGAAGAAGACTGCCGAGATCGCCAATAACGAGACGATCAGATACAGCAGCGCATGCACAGGGTTGGTATGGGTGATCACGCGAATCGTCGCGGCCACCGCAATCAAACCTGCCAGATAAAATGCAATTTCCATGCTTGCTGGCTCCTTAGGGCAACAGACCTTTGACGTCGATCGGTTTGGCTTCGTTTTCGGCTTCGCCTTTGGCTTTGCCGTCAATCGCCATACCGGCCATCCGGTAGAAGTTATATTCCGGATATTTACCCGGCCCCGAGATCAACAGATCCTCTTTTTCGTACACCAGATCCTGACGCTTGTACTCGCCCAGTTCGAAATCCGGCGTCAGCTGGATAGCGGTAGTTGGGCAAGCCTCTTCGCACAGGCCGCAGAAGATGCAGCGCGAGAAGTTGATGCGGAAGAACTCCGGATACCAACGGCCGTCTTTCTGTTCTGCCTTTTGCAGCGAGATACAGCCGACCGGGCAGGCAACCGCACACAGGTTACAGGCGACGCAGCGCTCTTCGCCGTCCGGATCGCGCGTCAGCACGATGCGGCCGCGGTAGCGCGGCGGCAGGTAAACCGGTTCTTCCGGATACATCTGGGTTTCGCGCTTGGCGAAGGCATGCATGCCAATCATCCAAATGCTGCGCACCTGGGTGCCGAAACCAACCACTAACTCTTTCAATGTCATGGTTTATTCACCCCTTATTGAGCGTTGTACAAAATGACCGCGGCGGTTGCCAGCAGGTTCAGCAGCGTCAGCGGCAGGCACACTTTCCAGCCGAAGGACATCACCTGGTCATAACGCGGACGCGGCAGCGCGGCGCGGATCAGGATGAACATCATCATGAAGAAGGCCGTTTTCAATGCGAACCAGATGAATGGCGGCAGGAACGGACCCTGCCAGCCGCCGAAGAACAACGTCACAATCAGGGCGGACACGGTGACGATACCGATGTATTCCCCCACGAAGAACAGACCGAACTTCATGCCGGAATATTCGATGTGGTAACCGTCAGCCAGTTCCTGCTCGGCTTCCGGCTGGTCAAACGGGTGACGGTGACACACCGCCACGCCGGCGATCGCGAAGGTCACGAAGCCGAAGAACTGCGGAATGACGTTCCAGACGTGCGCCTGAGATTCAACGATGGCCTGCATGTTGAATGAATCCGCCTGCATCACCACGCCCATCAGCGACAGGCCGATGAACACTTCGTAGCTCAGGGTTTGCGCGGAGGCACGCATCGCGCCCAACAGCGAGTATTTGTTGTTGCTCGACCATCCGGCGAACAGCACGGCGTACACCGCCAGGCCGGCCATCATCAGGAAGAACAGAATACCGATGTTGAGATCGGACACCGCCCAGGTCGGGCTGACCGGCACGATGGCAAATGCCAGCAACAGGGAAGTAAAGGCGATCATCGGCGCCAGGGTGAAGATCACCCGGTCGGAGAATCTCGGCACCCAGTCTTCCTTGAAGAACATTTTGATCATGTCGGCGACCAGCTGCAGCGAGCCGCCCCAGCCTACGCGGTTCGGTCCGTAGCGGTTCTGGAACAGGCCGAGCAGACGGCGTTCGCCGAAGCTCATGAACGCCCCGCACGCCACGACCACCAACAGGATCACGACCGCTTTAAGAATGGCGATCAAGATGTCGATCACCTCAGGGGTAAACCAGCTCATCGTGCCGCCTCCCGCAGATTGTCTACCTTAGCACCCACCAAGATCGGCGGGATCCCTGGCAAGCCGAGCGGCAAACCAACCTGGCCCTGGGTCAGGGTTTCACTCAGACGCACCGGCAGACGCAGGGTCTGGCCCGCGCAGTTGAACTCCACCAGGCTGCCCGCGTTGACGCCAAGCGTCGCCGCATCGGCCGGGTTGACCATCACGTAGGCTTCCGGCATGCGCTGCTGGATCACGTGCGAGCGCTGCGACATTTCATCGCTGCCGAACAGGTGGTAGTACGGCGCGACACGCCAGCCGTCGTTCGGATTGAAGGCGGCTGGCACGCGGTCGAAGTAACCGAGGCTGCCCTCCCCCGCTTCGATCAGGCGCACGCCCGGATCGCCGTGGCGCAGTTTGCCGCCCACTTCGGCCTGGAACTTGTTCCATGCCTGCGGTGAGTTCCAGCCTGGCGCCCAGGCGAACGGGATCTGCTGACGATCGGCCAGCGGGCTGTTGTTCCCTTCCATCGAGAAGGCGAACATGGTGTCTTTATCCTGCGGCTGACGCGGCTCGTGCACGCTGATGTTGGCGCGCATGGCGGTACGGCCGCTGGAGCGGTGCGGCGAACGCGCCAGCTTCTGACCGCGAATGCGGAACGTCGCGTCCGGCGCGGCATCGACGATGCCCTGCAGCTGCGGCAACGCGGCGACGCAAGCGGCGATCACGTCATCGAGCTGGGTCCAGTCCACGTGGCGGCTGGTGTAGGTGGAGTGCAGCGAGTGCATCCAGCGCCAGCTTTCCAGCATCACGGTGAACTGATTCTTCTTGGCGTCGTCGTAATAAGCCGGATCGTATACCTGGAAGAAGCGCTGCGCGCGGCCTTCCTGGTTGATCAGCGTGCCGTCGCTCTCGGCGAAGCTGGCCGAAGAGAGGATCAGGTTGGCTTTGTCCATGATCGCGGTGCGCTGGTGGTCGGCGACGATCAGGTTATTGACCTTGGCCAACGCCGCGTCCACCTGCGCCGCCGGCGCATGGCGATAGAGATCGTTTTCCATCACGATGGCGGTGTCGGCTGCGCCGCTCGCCAGCTGTTCCAGCGCCTGATCGAGCGAACCGCCGCCGATCATCGCCAGGCCCATGCTGTTGGCTGCGCCCGCCACGAAGGTGATGCCGACATCGGAACCGCGGCCCTTCAACGCTTTGGCGATGTTGGCCGCCGCTTCGATGATGGCTTCGCTGCCGGCGTTGCTGCCGGTCACGATCAGCGGTTTGCGTGCGCCGGTCAGCGCCTGCACGATGATATCGACTTTCTTGTTCAGGCCTTCTGCCAGATCGTTCACCGCCGGCGCGGCGTTATCCAGCGCGTGAGCGATGGCGAAGCCGAGGCGCGCCTGCTCGTCTACCGGCGCGCGGTAGTTCCAGGCGGCGATGTCATCCAGACGGGTGTTGTCGACGTTGGTGGTGAACAACGGATACTTGGCGTGTTGGCCGATATTCTGCACCGCCGCGATCTGCCAGTCGGCCACGCGTTGCGCCGCCGCCATCGCGCGGGCTTTGCCCTTGACGGCCTGACGCACGGACAGCGCGATGCGCGCGCCGGTTTGCGTCAGGTCTTCGCCCAGCACCAGCACCGCGTCGTAATCTTCGATCTCACGCAGCGCCGGCGTATGAACGCCGCCGTTCTTCAGCACGTTCAGCATCAGCGCCAGGCGTGATTGCTCCGCCTGAGCGATACCGGTGTAGTAGTTCTCGGCGCCGACCAGCTCGCGCAGTGCGAAGTTGCTTTCCAGGCTGGCGCGCGGGGAGCCGATGCCGATGGTTTTCTTCGCCTGACGCAGGATGTCCGCCGCGCCCTGCATCGCCTGCTCGGCGTTCAGTGTGATCCAGTCGTCGCCGCGCAGCTGCTGCGGTTGACGCGGACGATCTTTCTGGTTGACGTAGCCGTAACCGAAACGGCCGCGGTCGCACAGGAAGTAGTGGTTCACGCTGCCGTTGTAACGGTTTTCGATACGACGCAGCTCGCCATAGCGCTCGCCCGGGCTGGTGTTACAGCCGATGCTGCACTGCTGGCAAATGCTCGGCGCGAACTGCATGTCCCATTTACGGTTGTAGCGCTCGGAGTGCGTTTTGTCGGTGAATACGCCGGTCGGGCACACTTCCACCAGGTTGCCGGAGAACTCGCTTTCCAGCGTGCCGCTTTCCGGGCGACCGAAGTAGACGTTGTCGTGTGCGCCGTACACGCCGAAGTCGGTGCCGTCCGCATAGTCTTTGTAGTAACGCACGCAGCGGTAGCAGGCGATGCAGCGGTTCATCTCGTGCGAGATAAACGGCCCCAGCTCCTGGTTGTTGTGGGTACGCTTGGTGAAGCGGTAGCGACGGAAGCTGTGGCCGGTCATTACCGTCATATCCTGCAGGTGACAGTTACCGCCTTCCTCACACACCGGGCAATCGTGCGGGTGGTTGGTCATCAACCACTCAACCACGCTTTCACGGAACTGCTTCGCTTCGCCGTCATCGATAGAGATAAAGGTGCCATCGGATGCCGGGGTCATACAGGACATCACCAAACGGCCGCGCGTATCTTCCGCGTTTTGGTATTGCTTTACCGCACATTGGCGGCAAGCGCCGACGCTTCCCAGCGCCGGATGCCAGCAAAAGTAAGGAATATCAAGGCCGAGGGAGAGACAAGCCTGCAGCAGGTTGTCCGCCCCGTCTACCTCATACTCTTTGCCGTCTACATGAATCGTAGCCATAGTCAGCATGCTTCCAAGTGGCCTGCCTTGCGGCAGGCGTTAATCAAAAATTCTGGCCGTGTTCGGGCGAGTCGGCTTACCAGCGCTGCTTCAGCAGGTTGTTCGGCTGAATGCCGCCAATCGCATGCGCGTTGCCGAAGTGCTGCACGGCGATACCCGCCTCGAACTCTTCACGGAAATATTTAATCGCGCTTTGCAGTGGCTCTACGGCACCTGGCGCGTGGGCGCAGAAGGTTTTGCCCGGGCCGAGGGAACGGCACAGCTGTTCGAGGGTTTCGATATCCCCCGGCTGCCCTTCGCCGTTTTCCAACGCGCGCAGGATCTTCACGCTCCACGGCAGGCCATCGCGGCAAGGCGTACACCAGCCGCAGGACTCGCGGGCGAAGAACTCTTCCAGGTTGCGCACCAGCGGCACCATGCCGATCTCGTGGTCAACCGCCATCGCCAACGCGGTGCCGAGACGGCTGCCGGCTTTGCCGATCGCGCCGTATTCCATCGGCAGATCGAGGTGATCGGCGGTCAGGAAGTCGGTGCCCGCGCCGCCCGGCTGCCAGGCTTTGAAACGCAGACCGTCGCGCATGCCGCCGGCGTAGTCTTCCAGGATTTCGCGCGCGGTGGTGCCGAACGGCAGTTCCCAGACGCCCGGATTTTTCACCCGGCCGGAGAAGCCCATCAGCTTGGTGCCTTTGTCTTCACTGCCAGAGATGCCGGTGTACCACTCTACGCCGTTCGCCAAAATGGCCGGCACGTTGCACAGCGTTTCGACGTTGTTGACGCAGGTCGGCTTGCCCCAGACGCCGGCGCTGGCCGGGAATGGCGGCTTGGAGCGCGGGTTGGCGCGGCGGCCTTCCAGCGAGTTGATCAGCGCGGTTTCTTCGCCGCAGATGTAACGGCCGGCGCCGGTGTGCACGATCAGCTCGAAATCAAATCCGGTGCCGAGAATGTTCTTGCCCAGATAGCCGGCTTCGGTGGCTTCCGCGATAGCGCGACGCAGGTGCGCCGCCGCTTCGATGTACTCGCCGCGCAGGAAGATGTACCCGCGGTAGGCTTTCAGCGCGAACGCGGAGATCAGCATGCCTTCCACCAGCAGGTGCGGCAGCTGCTCCATCAGCAGGCGGTCTTTGTAAGTGCCCGGCTCCATCTCATCGGCGTTACACAGCAGGTAACGGATGTTCATGGATTCGTCCTTCGGCATCAGGCTCCACTTCAAACCGGTGGAGAAGCCCGCGCCGCCGCGGCCCTTCAGCCCGGAATCTTTCACCAGGCTGACGATCTCGTCCGGGGCCAGGCCTTTGAGGGCCTTCTCTGCGCCGGCATAGCCGTTTTTGCTGCGGTATTCGTCCAGCCACAGCGGCTGCTTGTCATCGCGCAGACGCCAGGTCAGCGGATGCGTTTCGGGAGTGCGTACAATGTGCTTGGTCATTGATACTGCTCCAGTAGCGTCTCGATATCTTCAGGCTTCAGCTGACTGTGAGTGTCCTCGTCAATCATCATGGTCGGCCCTTTATCGCAGTTGCCCAGACAGCAGGTCGGCAACAGCGTGAAGCGGCCATCAAAGGTGGTTTGACCCGGCTTGATGTTCAGCTTCTTCTCGATAGCGGCCTGAATGCCCTGGTAACCGGTGATGTGACAAACAACGCTGTCACAATAACGGATCACGTGACGTCCTACTGGCTGACGGAAAATCTGGCTGTAGAACGTGGCCACGCCTTCTACGTCGCTGGCGGGGATGCCCAGCACTTCCGCGATGGCGTAAATCGCACCGTCCGGAACCCAACCGCGCTGCTTCTGCACAATTTTCAGTGCTTCGATGGACGCGGCGCGCGGATCCTCGTAATGGTGCTTTTCGTGCTCGATCGCATCACGTTCTTCCGCGCTCAGTACAAATGCATCAACGCCGCTCTGAGGAGCGGCTGCGTTGATGGGCTCGAGCGCATCATTGACTGCGTGATTGTCTTTTTGATCATGCATAGTTAGCGGTCCACATCTGACATTACAAAATCGATACTACCCAGATAGACGATCAGGTCTGAAACCAGGCTGCCACGGATGACCGATGGGATCTGCTGCAGGTGCGCAAAGCTCGGCGTACGTACCCGGGTGCGATAGCTCATGGTGCTGCCGTCGCTGGTCAGGTAGTAGCTGTTGATCCCTTTGGTGGCTTCAATCATCTGGAATGATTCGTTGGCTGGCATCACCGGGCCCCAGGAAACCTGCAGGAAGTGGGTGATCAGCGTTTCAATGTGCTGCAGCGTGCGCTCTTTCGGCGGCGGCGTAGTCAGCGGGTGATCGGCCTTGAACGGGCCTTCCGGCATGTTGTTCAGGCACTGTTCGAGGATGCGCAGGCTCTGGCGCAGCTCTTCCACCTTCAGCATCACGCGGGTGTAGCAGTCGCTGGTGCCGTCGCCGACCGGCACTTCGAAGTCGAAGTTCTCGTAGCCGGAGTACGGACGCCATTTACGCACGTCGAACTCCACGCCGGTCGCGCGCAGGCCGGCGCCGGTCACGCCCCACTCCAGCGCTTCTTTGGCGTTGTAAGACGCGACGCCGATGGAGCGGCCTTTCAGGATACTGTTCTTCAGCGCCGCTTTCACGTAGGAGTCCAGACGCTTCGGCATCCAGTCGAGGAATTCACGCAGCAGGCGATCCCAGCCGCGCGGCAGATCGTGCGCGACGCCGCCGATGCGGAACCAGGCCGGGTGCATACGGAAACCGGTGATCGCTTCCACCAGATCGTAGATTTTCTGACGATCGGTAAAGGCGAAGAACACCGGGGTCATCGCGCCGACGTCCTGAATGAAGGTGGAGATGTACAGCAGATGGCTGTTGATGCGGAACAGCTCGGACAGCATCACGCGGATGGTGTCGACGCGCTCGGGCACCTTGATGCCGGCCAGCTTCTCGACCGCCAACACGTAAGGCATTTCGTTCACGCAGCCGCCGAGGTACTCGATGCGGTCGGTGTACGGGATGTAGCTGTGCCAGGATTGACGCTCGCCCATCTTCTCGGCGCCGCGGTGGTGATAGCCGATATCCGGCACGCAGTCGACGATCTCTTCGCCGTCCAGCTGCAGAATGATGCGGAACGCACCGTGCGCGGACGGGTGGTTCGGGCCGAGGTTGAGGAACATGAAGTCTTCGTTCTCGGTGCCGCGCTTCATGCCCCAGTCTTCCGGCTTGAAGGTCAGCGCTTCCATTTCCAGATCTTCTTTCTGCTTGGTCAGCACGAAAGGATCGAATTCAGTGGCGCGCGCCGGGTAGTCCTTGCGCAGCGGGTGCCCTTCCCAGGTCTGCGGCATCATGATGCGCGACAGGTGCGGGTGGCCGTCGAAGGTGATGCCGAACATTTCCCAGGTTTCGCGCTCGTACCAGTTGGCGTTCGGGAACACCTTGGTCGCCGTCGGCACGTGCAGGTCTTTTTCAGACAGCGCCACCTTCAGCATGATGTCGCGGTTGCGCTCGATGGAGATCAGATGGTAGAAAACGGAGAAATCCGCAGCGGGCAGGCCGTCGCGGTGGGTGCGAAGGCGTTCATCCACGCCATGCAGATCGAACAGCATGACATACGGCTTCGGCTGTTTTCTCAGGAACGTCATTACTTCCAGTAACTGGTCAGGTTTAACCCATACCACGGGCATGCCGGTACGAGTGGCCTGAACAGTAAAGGCTTCCGGCCCAAAACGGTTGCGCAGTTCGCCGATCACCGGGTCGTCAAGGTGATCTCGGGTCTGCCAGGCAGGCAAGGCGTCGTGCGTCGTCAAATCTGTCATAATTTTTTTTCACCACACTAAAGGGTTATTCGCCGCAAGTTTCACTTTTCGCTGTGTTAACCAATAGCGCACTAAGATGGACGTTAAATGAACGTCTTAAATCTCGTCAGGCGTCCGGAGGTTGGTCACCGCGATGCGCTCGCCGTGTTTACGCTCTCTTTCAGACTGCATATTGGCGCGGTAAACGCCCTGATCGCCGACAACCCACGACAGCGGGCGACGTTCTTTGCCGATGGATTCCTGCAGCAGCATCAGCGCTTGCATGTAGGCTTCCGGACGCGGTGGGCAGCCGGGAATATACACGTCGACCGGCAGGAACTTGTCCACGCCCTGCACCACGGAATAGATGTCGTACATGCCGCCGGAGTTGGCGCAGGCGCCCATCGAGATCACCCACTTAGGCTCCAGCATCTGCTCGTACAGGCGCTGGATGACCGGGGCCATTTTGGTGAAGCAGGTCCCGGCTACCACCATCAGGTCAGCCTGACGCGGGGAGGCGCGCAACACTTCCGCACCGAAACGCGCCACGTCGTGAACGGCGGTAAACGACGTCACCATCTCCACGTAACAACACGAAAGGCCGAAGTTATACGGCCAAATAGAGTTTTTACGCCCCCAGTTCACCATGTCATGCAGCGCATGTTCGAGTTTACCCATGTAAACCGTGCGGTGAACCTGTTGTTCCAGGGGATCGGCGACGATCTCCTGTTTTTGCAGGGGATAACGGTCGTTCTCACCGTTCGGGTCTATGCGGGTGAGCGTATAGTCCATCTTAATGCCTCGCTGTTACTGCGGATGACTGTTGGTGTTAGTGATCGTGCTCGGTTTGCTGCGGCGTTGGGAACGCGCCGGAGTCCAATCCAACGCGCCGATGCGCACCAGATAAACCAGACCGGCCAATAGCACCAAAATGAAAATGGCGGCTTCGATAAAGCCCACCCAGCCGCTCTCGCGAATCGAGACCGACCAGGCATACAGGTATAAGGCTTCAACGTCGAAAATAACGAAGAACATGGCCACCAGGTAGAACTTGGCGGACAAGCGCATGCGCGCCGTGCCGACCGAGTCGATGCCTGATTCAAACGGGGTGTGTTTGGCGCGCGCCCGGGCTCTCCCGCCCAAGAAGAACGCACCCAGCAGCATTAAGCCGCAAAGCCCGATAGCCACGACGAGAAATACGGCGAGCGCCCAGTGATGAGCGATAACTTCAGTGGTTGTTGACATACTCTATGCTTACTCATCAAAAGTGGCGTCGATCGCACTGCTCTTGTCACCGGCAGTTAGTGCGCCACATCGATTTAAGGGAAGGATAAATAACCACACAAACAAACTGCTTTTACAGCGAGTTAGGCAGCGTTTTTCTGTGGGCTTTTTACTCCTTTCTATAACCTTTTGTCAACTTTGACAAAAGTATCTACACACTAGTTTACATACGTATCATTTGATTAACATTTGATGCGCCAGGGACAGGCTAAATCGTGTCAGTTAATTTTTGTGTAGAAACAGATAGATATAAACCAACATGCACATTTCAGTTTTACTATACCATTGTCTCAGGAATTCCCTGTTCTTCCACTCACTACCTAGGGGTATTTTTTTGATCCAGGACACGTTTTCAGCATAAATCCTCAAAAAAAGTGTGGCCCTTTAACAATTTTCCTCAAATTAAGCCGCAAAAACGACCGCCATAAGCTAACAAAATAACCATGCTATTACCATGCCTTTAACTCATTCAATCTTATTGTGCAAAAAACGAACCCAGCATCTTAAATCCGGTCAAACTCTCTTTTCAGCAACGCTTAAAAGTTAATAAAACAGACGACTCATAACAAAATCATACTTAAACCTCTATAACAGTAGAAATCATCAAAAAACGGCCAAAAAAAACCTCCGCCGAAGCAGAGGTTTTTCATCAGATATCACGCCGCGGCGTTATTCTTCTTCGTCCACCAGGCTGGCATCATCCTGATCGCTCTGGAGACCGGCTTCCGCGCCGTTGAAGCCATAGCTGTCATCGCCGCCCTGCATCGCGCTGAAGATGGCCATGGCCAGTTCGTTGCTGCACTGCGCGTTTTTGCACAGCACATACTGGGTATCCGGCAGCGGCGGCAAACCTTCCACCGCGCCCAGCACCCGCAGATCGGGGCTCATCATCTCGATCGGCCGCGCGGTCACGCCCAGGCCGGCCTTACAGGCCGCCCGCACCGCGGACAGCGTGGAGGCGACGTAGGCGATACGCCACGGGATACCGGCTTCGTCCAACTGTTTGATCGCCAACGCGCGGAACGGGCTTGGTTCATCCATCACCACCAGCGGGATAGGTTCGCCGGCCTGATAGTGATAATCGGCAGCGCAGTACCACAGCGTCGGCGACGTGCGCAGCACGATGTGCGGGTGCCCGGCCGGATCGGCCGTGGTCACCGCCAGATCGATCTCCCCCTCTTCCAGCAGATCGACCATCGTCGTGCTGCGCTTTACGCGCACATCAATGGCCAGCTTCGGATAAATGGCGGTCACGCGGTTCAACAAGAAAGGCAGAATGGTATCGGCGGTGTCGTCGGAAGCGCCGATGGTCAGAACACCTTTAATATTGTTGTACATCAGCGAGGTACAGGCTTCGTCGTTAAAGCGCAGGATCTTCCTGGCATAACCGAGAAGCTGAATACCATGCTCAGTCAGGAGTTTGTTGCGCCCATGGCGGGCAAACAGTTCTTTGCCGACCAGTTGCTCTAATCGCTGCATTTGTTGGCTGACGGCTGATTGCGTACGGCAAACGGCAACAGCCGCCGCCGCGAAGGTATTCAAATCAGCAACCGCAACAAAGGTTCTTAGCAGATCGAGGTCGAGATTAAGTATCGGACGATTTGCAGTTGTCATAGTGTATTCTTCACTTTTTTAAATTCTAATTTACGAACTACTACCCTGGTGTGTTTCTCAGACGCCGTTGAAAAGGACGGAGCCTGTTATGACAGTACCCCACTCATAAGTGGAGGGCAAAAAAATTACTTATGATTCGTTACCTCTATCGCTTTTTAAAATGCGATCTATCGATGGTGCTTATAGAACGCGGGGGACTGAATACCGGTGGGAAGGGAAAACCCCCACCGAACCTGAGATTTTACTCATTGATACTGCCTAATTTCCACTCCATTCGTGCTACTGAGAATCCTTATCAACCGGCGTTCAGGCTGCATTACAGAGTAAGAAAAATAAATAATTAACGGCACCAACGTCGTGTTATCACTCAATGAATTTAATAAATTCAATCAGTAAGATTTTTACTTTAAATAATAATCCTATAACCACATAAACAATGCTTAAGCTGAAATATAAAGTAAAGCTAATGTAAATATGCCATTTTTTTAGTGTGGTGCGCTAACCGGCAACCCGCTATCAGACAACTCCGGTATTATCGTTCCTTTACAGTTTATTGAAGCCTATTCTCACTTTCGGCTTATCAGTTCACTGCTGCCGGCCGCGATCGCCGACACGTCTCGTTTATCGACACGTGATTTTACAGAACAAAACCCTAGTAAAATTATAGTTCATGAAATTATGAACCACAAAATAACTTTACCTTTGCTTATCATAACTAAAATCCCCCGTTACGACATGCATTTGCACCAAAGGCGTGCAAAACCCTTCAAAAGCAACTACGCCAGGAGTACATTGGGCGGGTTGCGGCGTCCCACGGTAGGAGCGCCCCTATCCCAGCAAAAGGCTCAACTTTTTATGTCCCCCATTGAGAAATCCAGCAAACTGGACAACGTCTGCTATGACATTCGCGGCCCGGTGCTTAAAGAAGCTAAACGTCTTGAAGAAGAAGGCAACAAAGTCCTGAAACTGAACATCGGCAACCCTGCCCCGTTCGGTTTCGACGCCCCGGACGAAATCCTGGTCGACGTGATCCGCAATCTGCCCACGGCGCAAGGCTACTCCGACTCCAAGGGCCTCTTCTCGGCGCGTAAAGCGATCATGCAGCACTATCAGGCGCGCAACATGCGTGACGTGACCGTTGAGGATATCTACATTGGCAACGGCGTCTCGGAGCTGATCGTTCAATCCATGCAGGCGCTGCTCAACAGCGGCGACGAAATGCTGGTGCCGGCGCCGGACTACCCGTTGTGGACCGCCGCGGTCTCGCTGTCCGGCGGCAAAGCCGTGCACTATCTGTGCGATGAGCAGGCCGGCTGGTTCCCGGATCTGGACGACATCATCAGCAAGATCACCCCGCGCACCCGCGGCATCGTGATCATCAACCCGAACAACCCAACCGGCGCGGTCTACAGCAAAGCGCTGCTGGAACAGATCGTCGAGATCGCCCGTCAACACAACCTGATCATCTTCGCCGACGAGATCTACGACAAGATCCTGTATGACGAAGCGGAGCATCATTCGATCGCTGCGCTGGCACCGGATCTGCTGACTGTGACCTTCAACGGCCTGTCGAAAACCTACCGCGTGGCGGGCTTCCGCCAGGGCTGGATGGTGCTGAACGGGCCGAAGAAGCACGCCAAAGGCTATATCGAAGGGCTGGAGATGCTGGCTTCGATGCGCCTGTGCGCCAACGTGCCGATGCAGCACGCCATTCAGACCGCGCTGGGCGGTTATCAAAGCATCAGCGAATTCATTCAGCCCGGCGGCCGTCTGTACGAACAGCGCAACCGCACCTGGGAACTGCTCAATGACATTCCGGGCGTCTCATGCGTGAAGCCGCAGGGCGCGCTGTACATGTTCCCGCGCATCGATGCCAAACGCTTCAATATCCATGACGACCAGAAGCTGGTGCTGGATCTGTTGCTGCAGGAAAAAGTGCTGCTGGTGCAGGGGACCGCATTCAACTGGCCCTACCCGGATCATGTGCGCATCGTCACCCTGCCGCGCGTAGACGAGCTGGAAATGGCGGTCGGCAAGCTGGGCCGCTTCCTTGAAGGCTACCATCAGTAATCGCCTGGGGCGCAGCGCCTTGCTGCGCCCTTCTCTCATTGCCCGGTTGCAAAATTCGCCGTCACTGCTTCACAATGGGGGCCTCACTTGCCGTTAAAGAGAGCACCATGAGCCAGAGCCATTTCTTCGCCCATCTGTCCCGCTTGAAACTGATCAACCGCTGGCCACTGATGCGCAACGTGCGCACCGAGAACGTCTCCGAACACAGTCTGCAGGTGGCTTTTGTCGCCCACGCGTTGGCGGTGATCAAGAACCGCAAGTTCAACGGCAATCTCAACGCCGACCGGGTTGCGCTGCTGGCGATGTATCACGACGCCAGCGAAGTGATCACCGGCGACATGCCGACGCCGATCAAGTACTACAATCCGCAGATCGCCCACGAGTACAAGAAGATCGAAAAGATCGCCCAGCAAAAGCTGCTGGACATGATCCCCGCGGAACTGCGCAACGATTTCCGCACCATTCTCGATGAGCACTATTACAGCGAAGATGAAAAGCAGGTGGTAAAGCAGGCGGACGCATTATGCGCCTACCTGAAATGCCTGGAGGAGCTGTCTGCCGGTAACAACGAATTTACCCTGGCCAAGGCGCGGCTGGATAAAACCCTGGAACAGCGCCGCAGCCCGGAAATGGACTACTTCATGGAAGTGTTCATTCCCAGTTTCAGTCTGTCATTGGACGAAATCAGCCTCGACAGCTCGCTGTAACCCCGCCGGCGCAGCCTCGTTGCGCCGTTAAAAACCGTAGAGCCACGGCACCACAATCACGCTGACCGCCATCACCAACAGGGTGAACGGCACGCCGAGCCGCACGAAATCGCCGAACTTGTAATTGCCCGGCCCCAGCACCAGCGTATTGACCGGTGAAGAAACCGGCGTCATAAAGGCGGCGGACGCGGCGACGGCGATAATCATCGCGAACGGGTATGGCGATACCCCCATTTCGCGCGCGGCGGCGATGGCGATCGGCGCCATCAGCACTGCCGTCGCGGTATTGGAAATAAACAGGCCGATGGTGGCGCACAAGACGAACAGGCACAGCAGCATCACGCGCGGCCCCGCGCCGCCGGCGATGTCCATCAGCCCGCTGACGATCAGATCCACCCCGCCGGTCTTTTGCAGCGCCTGCGCGAACGGCATCATGCCGACGATCAAAATAATGCTCGGCCAATGGATCGATTTATAGGCGCTCTCCATATCGATGCAGCGGAACTTGCCCATCAGCAAACAGGCGATCAGCGCCGCGATCGGGTTGGGGATTTCGTCGGTCAGCATCATCGCCACCATCAGCGCCAGGCAAAACAGCGCATGCGGCGCCTGCGTGATGGCCGGCGCCACTTCGTCCACCTCGGCCGGCAGATTGAGCACGATAAAGTCGTGGGTTTTGGCCTGCAGCTGACGAATCGCCTTCCAATCGCCGATCACCAGCAAGATGTCGCCCAGTTCCAGCGGCTCGTCCACCAACTTGCCGCCCAGCGTCTCGCCGTGGCGGCGGATGCCCACCACGTTCAGATCGTAACGGCTGCGGAACGCCGCTTCGCGCAGGCTTTTGCCCAGCAGCGCCGAGTCCGGGATCAGCGACACCTCCGCCATGCCGACGTTGCGCGACTGTTCCGAGAAGTAATCGCCGCGCAGCACCATCGGCTCCAGCCGCTGCTCGCCGCAGAATTCGCGCAGATCGACCTGGCTGTCCGACATGTCGATCAAGAGGACGTCGCCCTCGCGCAGTTCGGTGTTGCCGGAGGCGCTGACCATCACCCGCCGGAAGCGTTTCCAGCGCTCGATGCCCACCACGTTGGCGCCATAGCGCGCGCGCAGGTGCAGCTCGTCCAGCGAACGCCCGATCAGCGGCGAAGCGCTACGGACAGCCAACCGCCGCGCGCGGCCGGTCAGCTTGTAATCGCGGATCAGGTCACGGAAGGTGCGGCGCTGCCAGTCGTCGCCGGCTTTGCCCGTGTCGCCGCTGCCCAGCCAACGCCGGGCAATCAGCATGTAACCGACGCCCAGCGCCAGCACCGCCAGGCCAATGGGCGTCACGCTGAAGAAACCGAAACCATGGATGCCTTCACGCACCAGTTCGCTGTTGACCACCATGTTGGGCGGCGTGGCCACCAGCGTCATCATGCCGCTGATCAGCCCGGCGAAGCTGAGCGGCATCATCAGCCGCCCCGGCGCGATCTTCATTCTCGCCGTCACGCTGAGCACCACCGGGATAAAGATCGCCACCACGCCGGTCGAGCTCATAAATGCCCCCAATCCGGCGACCGTCACCATCAGCAGCATCAACATTTTGGTTTCGCTGCTGCCGGCCACTTTCACCAGCCAGTCGCCCACCTGATAAGCCACGCCGGTGCGCACCAGCCCTTCGCCGATCACGAACAGCGCGGCGATCAAAATCACATTGGGATCGCTGAAACCGACCGTCGCCTCCTGCAAGCTGAGCGTGCCGCTCAGCACGAAAGCGATGATCACCAACAGCGCCACCACGTCCATCCGCAGCTTGTTGGTGGTAAACAGCACGATGGCAATCAGCAGTAAACTCAGCACCCACAGTAATTCGCTGTTCAAAACGGCCTCATCCGGCAAATGTCCAAGGGTCTAAAAAATAGCATAAAAAAACCCCGCCGAAGCGGGGTCTAATCAATTAGGGTGAAGATCATGCCGCTTAAACCAGCCGGCGAACGATCGCGCCCTGCGCCGTTTTATCGACGGCGATCTGCGCCAGCGAATCCAGCCGCAGGTCGACCTGCTCCAGCTTCGGCGCATCGGCCGGGGCGTTGACCGCAATCACCTGGCAACCCGCCGCCAGGCCGGAGAGAATGCCGGCCGGCGCGTCTTCGACCACTACGCACTCGTGCGGCGCCAGCCCCAGGCGCTCGGCGCCCAGCAGATAGGCGTCGGGCTGCGGCTTGCCATGTTTAACCTGCTCGGCGGTGATGAACACCGCCGGTTGCGGCAAACCGCCGGCCTGGCGGCGAGCGCCGGCCACCGGCACCGAACCGGAGGTGACGATCGCCCAAGGGATGCCGAGCGCGTTCAGGCGCTCCAGCAACGCAATCGCGCCCGGCAGCGCGCGAACGCCATCGGTATCCTGCGCTTCCACCTGCTCCAGCAATTGGAATTCGCGCTGAATTTCCGCTTCGCTTTCGCCCGGCATAAAATGGCGCAGAGAAGTAATGGCCTGTTTACCGTGAATGAAGTCCAGCACCGCTTGCGGGTCGACGCCGCGGCGCTCGGCCCAGTGCGTCCAGGCACGCTCTACCGCCGGCAGCGAATCCACCAGGGTGCCATCAAGATCGAACAGAAAACCCTTACACTCCACAGAAAACCTCTTCTTAATCAAGCATTGATGATTTGCGCTATCTCAACGGCGCTCAAGTGATACTGGCGCGGACAGGCCAACCAGATCGCCAGCATGCGCTGGTATTTTTCCCACATTTTGGTCTGGGCGTTAAAACCGTGGCTGCCGGAATCAAAGTGAGTATAGCGCCCCTCGGTGCTGACCAGGAAACGCACGTAACTCAGGTAGCGCGCCTCGGTCGCGGCGTCGAAGCCGAGGAACGCCAGGCGGCGCTCGTCCAGATCCTGCTTCTCTTTCAGGTTGCCCCAGGAAACCTGCAGCGCATGATGCATTTCCATCACGTTGATGATGGTTCGGCACACCTCTTCGCTCAGTTCGCCGAAGTCGCGATCCAGCTCGCGCATTTGCAAACCGAAGCCGCGTTCGACGATGGTTTGCAACCGGCGATAACGATCGCCGTTGTCCGGATCGAGCAAGGTCATCATCTTGTACTGATTCGACAGGATCAGCCGCTGGGCGTTGGTCATTTCCATCAGGATTTCCTCATTTCTGTGTGATGGCGGGAGCATCGCACAGCGCAAGAACGCAGGAAATCACAACTCGACCGTTCTTTGATTTAAACCGGGGTTATTGGCGCTTAGACGAAAAAGGCCGCACAACGCGGCCTTTTTTCATTTACAGATCGTCGAGGAAGGTTTTGTCCAGCTGCTTGAAGGCGCGCTTGAGCAAATCAGCCAACGTCTGATAGGTCGGCGTGCCTTCGAGCGGCGCCACCGCCTGTCCGGCTTCCGTCAGCTTGTTGCGCACCTCATGGAACCATTGCAGCAGCGTCGGCGGCAGCGGCGTGACCGAACGGCGCCCCAGCCACCACAAGCCCTGCATCGGCAGGCTGCAGGCGAACAGCGCGGTGGCGATCGCCGGGCCCAGTTGGCCGCCGAGCGCGATCTGCCAGGTCAGCGTGAAAATCGCCAACGGCGGCATGAAACGGATAGCGAAACGGGTGGCACGCGCAACGCGGTTCTCCGGAAAGACCGGTGCCAGACGTTTGTCTGACGGCCAGGTTTTCATATAATGCTGCCCGCGCTGGAAGACCTGAAACCAGCTTACGGAACCGGACGGTTTGCTCGTCATTGCGTACCTCAACGTCACGTAAAGAAACTAAAAGCGTGCTGCCAGAGCCCATACTAAAAAATTTGAAGCTTTAAATTTATTTTGTGTTTGCACCGGGCTATCGGTATCCTAAGCCGGCCTTGTGGCCGGTAGAAGATGACGTAAATTTTGTCAACTTTTAGCCCTATAAAAATCAAGATTATTTAAACCGCAGAGAAATCATCGGTTTTTCCATCATCCTGTGATTTGTGCACTTCACATGATGTTAATCATAAATGTCATCGGCACTATGCGCTACGCTTGTTGTCTGATTGACGATTAATTCACCACGTGTGTTCGATTTTCTTTTAACAACACGACTATTTAAGTAGGTACTTCCATGTCGAGTAAGCTAGTACTGGTTCTTAACTGCGGCAGTTCTTCTCTGAAATTCGCCATCATCGATGCCGTTAACGGCGACGAATTCCTCTCCGGTTTGGCCGAGTGTTTCCACCTGCCTGAAGCTCGCATCAAGTGGAAAATGGACGGCGCCAAACACGAAGCTGCCTTGGGGGCCGGCGCTGCACACAGCGAAGCGCTGAACTTCATTGTTAATACTATTCTGGCACAAAAACCAGAGCTTTCCGCGCAGCTGACCGCTATCGGCCACCGCATCGTGCACGGCGGCGAGAAGTTCACCGCCTCCGCCGTGATCAACGACGAAGTTCTGCAGGGTATCAAAGATTCCGTGCCGTTTGCACCACTGCACAACCCAGCTCACCTGATCGGCATCGCGGAAGCGCTGAAATCCTTCCCTCACCTGGCTGACAAGAACGTTGCCGTGTTCGACACCGCGTTCCACCAGACCATGCCGGAAGAATCTTACCTGTACGCCCTGCCGTACAGCCTGTACCGCGACCATGGCGTTCGCCGCTACGGCGCACACGGCACCAGCCACTTCTACGTGACTCAGGAAGCCGCGAAGATGCTGAACAAGCCGGTGGAAGAAGTGAACGTGATCACTTGCCACCTGGGCAACGGCGGTTCCGTCACCGCAGTGCGCAACGGCCAGTGCGTTGACACCTCCATGGGTCTGACCCCGCTGGAAGGCCTGGTAATGGGCACCCGCAGCGGTGATATCGATCCGGCTATCATCTTCCACCTGCACGATTCTCTGGGCATGAGCGTTGACCAGATCAACAAGATGCTGACCAAAGAATCCGGCCTGCTGGGCCTGACCGAAGTCACCAGCGACTGCCGTTACGTTGAAGACAACTACGACAGCAAAGCCGATGCCAAACGCGCCATGGACGTGTTCTGCCACCGTCTGGCCAAATACGTCGGCGCCTACAGCGCGCTGATGGAAGGCCGTCTGGACGCGGTGATCTTCACCGGCGGCATCGGCGAGAACGCCGGCATGGTGCGTGAGCTGACCCTGAACAAACTGGGTCTGCTGGGCTTCGAAATCGACCACGACCGCAACATGGCCGCTCGCTTCGGCAAATCCGGCGCCATCACCAAAGACGGCAGCCGCCTGGCGCTGGTGATCCCGACCAACGAAGAGTTGGTCATCGCGCAGGACGCATCCCGCCTGACCGCGTAATGCTCTCAAAACACCGTCAGCCCAGGCTGACGGTGTTGTTTTAGCCTCATGTTAATCGTGAAGAGGACTATTCTGTGTCACGTACTATTATGTTGATCCCCACCGGCACCAGCGTCGGCCTGACCAGCGTCAGCCTGGGTGTCATCCGCTCCATGGAGCAAAAAGGCGTTCGTCTGAGCGTGTTCAAGCCTATCGCTCAACCGCGCACCGGCGACAACGCGCTCGACCAGACCACCACCATCATCCGCAGCAACTCCACCATCCCGGCGGCCGAACCGCTGCGCATGGATTACGTTGAAGGCCTACTGAGCTCCAACCAGCAAGACGTGCTGATGGAAGAGATCGTGGCGCGCTACCACGAGAACACCAAAGACGCGGAAGTGGTGCTGATCGAAGGCCTGGTGCCGACCCGCAAACACCAGTTCGCCAACGCGCTGAACTACGAGATCGCCAAAACCCTGAACGCCGAGATCGTCTTCGTACTGGCGCTGGGTAACGACTCCCCGGCGCAGCTGAAAGAGCGCATCGAACTGGCGCGCACCAGCTTCGGCGGCAGCAAGAACAAAAACATCACCGGCGTTATCATCAACAAGCTGAACGCGCCGGTCGACGATCAGGGCCGCACCCGTCCTGACCTGTCCGAAATCTTCGACGACTCCACCAAAGCCAGCATCGCCCACGTCGATCCTGCGCAGCTGTTCGCCAACAGCCCGCTGCCGGTTCTGGGCTGCGTGCCGTGGAGTTTCGATCTGATCGCCACCCGCGCCATCGACATGGCTCGCCACCTGAAGGCCCGCGTGGTCAACGAAGGCGACATCATGACCCGCCGCGTGAAGTCCGTGACCTTCTGTGCGCGCAGCATCCCGCACATGCTGGAACACTTCCGCCCAGGCTCCCTGCTGGTGACCTCCGCAGACCGTCCTGACGTGCTGGTCTCCGCCTGCCTGGCGGCGATGAACGGCGTGGAAATCGGCGCCATCCTGCTGACCGGCGGCTACGCCATCGATGAGCCGATCAAGAAGCTGTGCGAACGCGCCTTCCAGACCGGCCTGCCGGTGTTCATGGTCGACACCAACACCTGGCAGACCTCGCTGAGCCTGCAGAGCTTCAACCTCGAAGTGCCGGCGGACGACCACCAGCGCATCGAGAAAGTGCAGAACTACGTGGCCAGCCACATCAGCACCGAGTGGATCGATTCGCTGACCGCCACCTCCGAACGTTCACGTCGCCTGTCTCCACCGGCGTTCCGTTACGAGCTGACCGAGCTGGCGCGTAAAGCCGGCAAGCGCATCGTGCTGCCGGAAGGCGACGAGCCGCGCACCGTGAAAGCGGCGGCCATCTGTGCCGAACGCGGCATCGCGGAATGCGTGCTGCTCGGCAACCCGGACGAGATCCAGCGCGTCGCGGCGGCGCAAGGCGTTGAGTTGGGCAAAGGCATCGAAATCGTCGATCCGGTCGCCGTGCGTGAAAACTACGTGCCGCGTCTGGTTGAGCTGCGCAAGAGCAAGGGCATGACCGAAGTGGTCGCGCGCGAGCAGTTGGAAGACAACGTGGTGCTCGGCACCCTGATGCTGGAACAGGGCGAAGTCGACGGTCTGGTCTCCGGCGCGGTTCACACCACCGCCAACACCATTCGTCCGCCGTTGCAGCTGATCAAAACCGCGCCGGGCAGCTCGCTGGTGTCCTCCGTGTTCTTCATGCTGTTGCCTGACCAGGTACTGGTCTACGGCGACTGCGCGATCAACCCGGATCCGACCGCCGAGCAGCTGTCTGAAATCGCCATCCAGTCTGCGGATTCCGCCGCGGCCTTCGGCATCGAGCCGCGCGTGGCGATGATCTCCTACTCCACCGGCAACTCCGGTGCGGGCAGCGACGTCGAGAAAGTGCGCGAAGCGACCCGTCTGGCGCAGGAAAAACGCCCGGATCTGATCATCGACGGCCCTCTGCAGTACGACGCCGCCATCATGGCCGACGTTGCCAAGTCCAAGGCGCCGAACTCGCCGGTGGCCGGCCAGGCGACCGTGTTCATCTTCCCGGATCTGAACACCGGCAATACCACCTACAAAGCGGTACAGCGCTCCGCTGACCTGGTCTCCATCGGCCCGATGCTGCAAGGCATGCGCAAGCCGGTGAACGACCTGTCGCGCGGCGCACTGGTTGACGATATCGTCTACACCGTCGCGCTGACGGCGATCCAGTCTTCCCAGGCTGACGCTGCCGCCAAGGCGTAATTCATCGCCAAACGAAACAAGGGCCGGCATTGCCGGCCCTTGTTATTTCATTCATCCCTTCTCTGACTTTTTATTACTCCGCGCTGGCAATAACCTGCGAAATCTGGCCGTCACTGATTTTCAGCGAGAAACTGCGCTGCCAGAAACGTTTCGAATCCGCATCCTGAGGATCCACGGTACTGATTGCTACGGTGTATGGCATATTGCTCTCAAATGCTTTGAACGAGTATGGGATACACCGGCCGGGCGTGATCGTCTCAGCGGGCTTTGGCGGTAGAATGGTCCTGCGCCAGAGTTCATGCGTTTGGCTACCCAACCGTTGTTCAATAGCGATACTGACCAGACTGACCCTGCCACTCTGTGTTTGGTAGGTCTGCGGCAAAGAGAAACAGAGATCATTTCCCCGTAGCGTAATATCCGCAGTGTAAAAACGTTGCTTTTCAAGCATACAACCACTGAGCAACATCATCATGATGAGGGTATAGATTCTTCTCATTTCAGGTTTTTCCTGTCGGTAGGAGCATTAAGAAATCTTTTCAAAACATGCTCATAACGGCTTTTCAAATCTGGACCTATAATACCCTGCATCAGCTTCACCTCAAACCACCGTTCTTTTCCATAACGAGAAAGGATGAAGTAATCTGCAAGAAGGCTGGCTTGCGCCTCCATACCATAATCAGCTAATGAGTAGTAATCGGGCAGCGAGTATTTATAAGTTACCGCCCAGCTCATTATTCCCCGTAGCCGGACGTTCATCCCCATCTGATACTGCCATACGTGGGCCATTTCATGCATGAACCACCATAGATAGCGCGTTGTTTCTGTGGAAAAATCTTCCCTGAAGTGTTTTTCAGGCCAATAAAGTTCACCATTAGGCGTAACGGCCGTTTCCTCATTCTGCAAACCAAACGGGAAATAGCTCGCGTTATGCACTTTAACAAGACTGTAGTCGATGGCATTTTTATAGAGAGAGCGGGATAGCGTGATCTCGCCTAGCGTCAGCCTTCTGAATGAGCCTCTTGCTGTTATCATTATTCACTCCATGAATATAATTTATTGTATTTATTGATTTATTTTTATTATCTATTTTTATCCAAGCATTGACCACCTATTATTCACCGAAAACAAAAAGCCCCCTAAGGGGCTTATCCGTTAATAATACGTGAGTCATGACTCAAAATTCCGGGGGAAGGTATATGCTTTATCCAGAGCACCGAGCCTCATTCGTTACAGCAGTTGTTATTGACTCAAGAACTACTTTTGCAGCAACTGCCCGGCAGCCTCCAGAATATGTTCGGCGGTCAGGCCATACTCCTGCTGTAAAAACGCCTGGGTGCCCACCTGGCCGTAACGCTCCTTCACTCCCACGCGCCGCATCGGCGTCGGGCACTCTTCCGCCAGCACCTCCGCCACCGCCGATCCCAGCCCGTTATGAATGCTGTGGTTCTCACAGGTGACGATGCGTCCGGTCTTGGCCGCGTAGGTTTTGATCAGTTCACGGTCGATAGGTTTGAGGGTGAACATATCGATCACCGCCGCGCTGACGCCCTGCCGCGCCAGCATCTCCGCCGCTTTCAACGCCTCCGCCACCATGATGCCGTTGGCGATCAGCGTGACGTCGTCGCCATCGCGCAGCAGGTTGCCCTTGCCGATGGTAAAGCGCGAGCCTTCCTGGTAGATGCGCGTCGCCTGCTTGCGAATGGTGCGCACCCAGTAGAAGCCGCGCAGATCCATCAGTTGGCGCAGAATGTCGGCGAACATGGTGGCGTCGGTCACTTCCAGCACCACCGAATGCGCCAGCCCGCGCACAATGCCCATGTCCTCGAACGACATGTGGGTGCCGCCGTTGTGGCAGGCGCTTACCCCGGCGTCGGAAGCGATCACCTTGACGTTGTTGCGCTGGTAATCCAGCGACATGAACAGCTGATCGAAACAGCGGCGGCTGGCGAAGGCGGTGAAGGTATGCACGAACGGCACCCGGCCGGTAAGCGACAGCCCGGCGGCGACGCCGATCACGTTGGCCTCCATGATGCCGCAGTTGATCACGTGCTGCGGGTGATCCTTGTGCACGCCGTCCATCGCCATCGAGCTCATCAAATCCGCCTCCAGCGCGATGATCGGCGCGCCCGCCTCAATCTGCCGCCGCACCGCGCCGGCGTAGACTTTGCGCATTTCGACGGCGTCGTTTTCCAACTGCGTCACTACGTTAAACATGGGCGGCCTCCAGTTCGGCGATGGCTTTTTCGATCTCCAGCTGCACGTCCGGCGTCAGGCGCAGGTGGTGTGAGTTCGACAGGTTTTCCAGATAGGTCACGCCCTGTCCCTTGATGCTGTCGAGCACGATCGCCAGCGGCCGCTGTTCGCCGCCGCGCGCCGGCGCTACCGCCGCCAGCAGCGCCGCGATGTCGTCGCCCTTGATGGTTTGCACCTCAAAGCCGAAGGCGCGGAACTTGGCGGCCAGATCGAACGGTTGGATCACCTCGTCCAGCGCGCCGTCCAGCTGTTGCTTGTTGTAATCGATAAACAGCGTCAGGTTGTTCAGGTTGTGGTGGGCGATAAACTGGAACGCCTCCCAGCACTGCCCTTCATTCAGCTCTCCGTCGCCGAGGATGCTGAACACCCGATTGCGCCGCCCCGCCAGCCGATGGGATAACGCCATGCCGGCGGCGATCGACACGCCCTGCCCCAGTGAGCCGGTGGTGGCGTCCACGCCGCGCGTGCGCAGCCGGTCCGGGTGGCTCGGCAGGCGCGTGCCGTTCTGATTGAGGGTCTTCAGTTCCGCCAGCGGGAAGTAGCCCTTGATCGCCAGCGTGCTGTACAGCGCCGGGCCGGCGTGCCCTTTCGACAGCACAAAGTCATCGCGCTCCGGCCAGTCCGGATCCGCCGGATCGATGCGCATCACGCCGCCGTACAGCACCGCCAGCGTCTCCACCACCGACATGCAGCCGCCATAGTGGCCGAAGCCCAGCCCGGTCAGCGCTTTCAGCGTTTCCAGGCGGATCGCGCGCGCCAGGGCACGCAGCTCTTCAATTTCCGTTTCGCTCGTTGTGTCGTTCATCAGTCTGCCCTCGTTATTTCTCGACGCGGTCAGCGGCCGGCGCGCCTTTGCGTTTTCTCAAGAAGTTATGCGCCACCAGCAGCGCGAACACGGCGACGATCGCCAGCATGATCATCTCCTTCGACATAAAGCGCGCCATATTGCCCAGCAGGATGCCGATCACGCCGAAATCGGCGTCGGAGAAGGTGGTGTTGGCAAAGCCAAGCGCCCCCAGCACCGGCAACAGCAGCACCGGCAGGAAGGTGATCAGCAGTCCGTTGGCGAAGGCGCCCAGCATCGCGCCGCGCCGCCCGCCGGTCGCGTTGCCGAACACCCCGGCGGTAGCGCCGGTGAAGAAATGCGGCACCACGCCGGGCAGGATCAGCACCATCTTCAGTTGCCCCAGCAGGAACAGCCCGGCCAACCCGCCAAGGAAGCTGAACAGGAAGCCGATCAGCACCGCGTTGGGGGCATAGGGATAAACCACCGGGCAATCCAGCGCCGGCCGCGCGTTAGGCACCAGTTTTTCCGAGAAGCCGGTGAACGCCGGCACGATCTCCGCCAGAATCAAGCGCACGCCCTGCAGAATGATGAACACCCCGGCGGCGAAGGTGATGGCCTGGATAATCGAATACACCAGGTAGTTCTGGCCGCCACTGAGCTCGCTTTCCACATAGGCCCGCCCGGCGCAGATCGCCAGGATCAGGTAGATGACGATCATGGTCATCGAGATCGAAATGGAACTGTCACGCAGGAAGCTGAGGTTTTTCGGCAGGTTCATCTCCTCGGTCGAGCGCGAGTTCTTACCCACCTTCGAGCCGATCCAGCCGGACAGCACATAGCCCAGGGTGCCGA
Source organism: Serratia sp. BNK-33-b (assembly GCF_048684565.1). Classification (NCBI taxonomy): domain Bacteria; kingdom Pseudomonadati; phylum Pseudomonadota; class Gammaproteobacteria; order Enterobacterales; family Yersiniaceae; genus Serratia; species Serratia sp. BNK-33-b. The sequence continues at coordinate 1,368,432 of NZ_JBLQTZ010000001.1, read as the reverse complement.
AGTGGCCGAAAGCGATATCGTCGTTGCCGGTGATGCGGCGCATATAGCGCTGGGCGATCGCCGGGAAGAACGCCATCACCAGCCCCAGGGTCAACGCGCCGGTAAACACCAGTTGAACGCCCTCGAAGCCCGCCACCGTCAGGATGATGCCGATCATGCAGGCCATGTAGAAGGTGTGGTGGCCGGTGAGGAAGATGTATTTCAGCCGGGTGAAGCGCGCCACCACGATGTTCGCCACCATGCCGAACGCCATGATCAAGGCGGTGGAAGCGCCGTATTTCTCCAGCGCGATAGAGACGATCGCTTCGTTGTTCGGAATGATGCCCTGAATATTAAATGCGTGTTCGAACATGCCGCCCAACGGATTGAGCGACCCGACCAATACCGTGGCGCCGCCGCCCAAAACGATAAAGCCGAGAATGGTTTTTACCGTGCCTTTCACCACGTCGGAAAAGGATTTCTTTTGCGCCAGCAAACCGATCAGCGCAATAAGCCCGACCAGCACCGAAGGCACCTTTAATATATCCACCACAAACTTAAGCGTTTCCTGGATAAACATATCCACCTCGCCAATCGTTTTATTCAGAGGATTGAGTGGGCTTCGAAGTAAGCGCGCAGCTTGGCTTCCAGCTCATTGATGTCGATGATGTTGCTGATCACCACCAGCTGCTCGGCCGGCACGCTGGCGCTGTCGGCAATGTCTTTCGCCATCACGAACACGTCGGCTGCGCCGGGGGTGGCCGACGACAGATCGGAGTGTTCGACCTCGGCCTCCACGCCCATTTTTTTCAGCACCTTTTTAATATTCATTTCCACCATAAAACTGCTGCCGAGACCAGAACCGCAAATCGCCATGATTTTCATGATATCCACCTGTTGAATTTAGCGTGTAGGGTAGCGCCGCCGGTCATATTCCCGGCGTTGTTAGCATTAATCGTGCTCCTGGTGATTAAACGTTAATAGCGGGCGATAATATCCTCGATTTGTCGTTTATCTTTGGCGTGAAATAACGCCTCCATTGCCTGATTGTCTGAAAATAATTCAGCCAGTTGCGAAATCAATTCGATGTGGCTGTTGCCGTCAGGCGCGGAAAGCGTCACCACCACCTGAACCGGATCGTTATCCGCGGAATGAAAGTTCACCCCCTGATGGATCTTCAACAGCGATAACCCCAGCGCGTTGGCGCCCTCCTCGGGCCGGGCGTGTGGCATGGCGATGCCCGGCGCCAGGACGAAGTAAGGGCCGAGCTTCTCCTGCTGATGAAAGATGGCCGTCAGATAATTCGGCGTAATCACGCCGTCTTGCAGCAGCGGCTGCGCGCTCAGCGTTACCGCCTGGCGCCAGTCCTCCACCCGTTCGCACAGCTGTATATGATCGGCGGTCAGCCACTCTTTCAGCACGTTATCCTCCCGAGAATCGATGATTGCGGCCGGTGATTAATTCACCGACGACGGTAAAACTTTAATCAACCCCTCCCGGCCACACAGTGATGGATATCACAAAGATAGCGCTACCAAAGCGCTATCATGCAGATCTGTGATAGCGCTATCAAAACGCCGCGCCGCGGCATGACGTTAACCACAATTTTTTCTCGCTCTTTCGGGTAACGGGGTAGAATGTGCCACATACGGGGATCGTCGAAGCCGCGCCGTCGGCTTCCCACCCTCACCATTTTTATGCGCCGCGCGCGCATTTCAGTCGGGATTTGGCATGTCGATCGGTAAAAAACGACGCAGCACGGGCAGGGTGACGTTGGCTGACGTAGCGCAGCTGGCGGGCGTCGGCACCATGACGGTGTCGCGCGCGCTGCGCACGCCGGAGCAGGTTTCAGACAAACTGCGCGAGAAGATTGAAGCCGCGGTGAGCGAGTTAGGGTATCTGCCCAACCTGGCCGCCAGTTCGCTGGCGTCGGCCTCCTCCTACACCATCGCCATGGTGGTGCCCAGCCTGTCCGAATCCGGCTGCGCCGAGATGTTCGCCGGTCTGCAGAAAGTGCTGCAGCCCGCCGGCTATCACATCATGCTGGCGGAGTCGCAGCACCACCTGGAACGCGAGGAGAGACTGCTGGAGACCCTGCTCTCTTACAACCTGGCGGCGGCGGTGCTGCTCAGCGTCGAGCATTCGCAAAATGCCCGCAACGCGTTGATCGCCGCCAACATTCCGGTGGTGGAGATCGGCGCCGTGCGCGCCGATCCGATCGACATGAGCATCGGCATCGATTACGTGGCGGCCATGTATCAGCTGACGCAAACGGTGATCGCCGGCGGCTATCAGAATATCGGGCTGCTGTGCGCCAATCAGGAACAGTGGATTTTCCAGCAGCACCTGCAGGGTTGGCACAAGGCGCTTCTGCGCAACCATATGTCGCCGCATCGGGTGATCAACGCCGCGCAGCCCGCCAGCTTCAGCACCGGCGCGCAGCAGCTGCCGGAATTTTTGCTGGCCTGGCCGGAGCTGGACGCGCTGGTGTGCGCCTCGGACGAACTGGCCGGTGGCGCGCTGTATGAATGCCAGCGGCGGCGCATCAAGGTGCCGGACAATCTGGCGGTGGTGGGGTTCGGCAACAGCGAGTTCAGCCGGGTGTGCCAGCCGCCGCTGACCACCATGACCATTCCGCATCGCGACATCGGCATTCAGGCCGGCCAGGCGCTGCTGGCGCGGCTGAACGAGCAACCCTGGCAACCGGCGGGCTCCCTGCCCGCCACGCTGTGCCGCCGCGACAGTTGCTGAATCCACAGCATAAAAAAAGCCGGTCGATGACCGGCTTTCTCACGCGTTGGCGTCTCAGTGGTTGTCGAGCGGCTTACCGTAATCCTGTTCGTTGTTGCGCGTCAGCCACAGCGACAGCGCCTTCAGCGAATCCGGGGTAAACTCGTCGCAGCGCGCGGTGATCTCTTCCGGCGTCAGCCAGCACACTTCAGCCACTTCTTCTTCCTGCAGCGCGAACGGGCCGTGCGATACGCAGCTGAACAGCGCCCCCCACACCCGGCACTGCTCTTCTTCGAAGTAGAACAGACCGTGTTCGGCGAAGGGCACGCCGGCGATGCCCAGCTCTTCTTCCGCCTCGCGGCGCGCCGAATCCAGTACGTTTTCACCGCTTTGCACTACGCCACCCGCCGTCGCGTCAAGCCAGCCCGGGTAGAAGTCCTTGATCTCGGTGCGACGCTGCACCAGAATTTTTCCCATCCCATCATGCACCACAATATAGGTAGCACGATGACGCAGCCGCTCCGCCCGCATCTGTTGACGACTGGATTGCGCAATCACCTCGTTTTGCTCGTCGACGATATCAACCCATTCGGTATCTGCAGCCTGACCCTGTTCCGCCATCCTCTAAAACCTTCTATTTTGGCGCGATGCATCCCGCGCGCTGGTTAATCAATGAGTGTTTTTCAAAGATTTTTATTGTGTGTGTATAAATTAGTGCGTTTAGCGTGTTAACGCCACCTCCGCGACGACCTTGCCGTCGTCGAGCGCCAGCACGCGCAAAGTGCCCCGATCCAACATGCCGTAGCTGGCCGGAAAGCCCCCTTTCGGGATGCTGACCGAGCCTGGATTGAAGCAATAGATCTCACCCTGCCGCTCCGCCTGCGGCAGATGCGTATGGCCGTAGGCCAGGACGTCACCGCGGGATAACGGCGGCAGTGCCGAGGGATGATAAAGGTGACCGTGGGTCAAAAACAATCGTCTTTTTTGCAGTAAAACCTGTTGCCAGGGCGCCTCGATGGGAAACGTCAGCAGCATCTGATCGACCTCGCTGTCGCAATTGCCGCGAACGGCGATGATCTTGTCGCTATAGCGATTCAATCGTTCGGCAACCTGAGCGGGCTGATACCCGGCGGGCAGCGCGTTGCGCGGGCCGTGATTCAGCAAATCACCCAGAAGAATCAGCCAGTCGGCGCCGTGTTGTGCGAACAATTCCAGCACGCGTTCGGTAGCCGGCAGCGATCCGTGGATATCCGAGGCGAACATCAGCTTCATAACCTTGTCCTATAGAGGGAAATAAGCGCCATTTTACCGCGCCGGCGCCGTGCGGCAAACCGCCGACCGCCCCGGTGGAGAATTGTGATCCAACTGCGCAGATAGCATCGGACGAATCCCACATAGCCTGCTATCCTTAGCTGCTATTGTTGGATCTCTGATATACCTTTGTGCGCGGCGAAGACCGCAGCAACGTGTAATGAATTACAGATCACCTTACCGCAGGAGGCAACATGATTGACCTGTATTACGCGCCTACTCCCAATGGTCACAAGATCACCTTGTTTCTGGAAGAGGTCGGCTTGCCCTACCGTATCCATCGCGTAAACATCAGCGCCGGCGAGCAGTTCAAACCGGACTTTCTGAGCATTTCTCCCAACAACAAAATCCCGGCGATCGTCGATCAGCAACCGGTGGACGGCGGCGCGCCAATCAGCCTGTTCGAGTCCGGGGAAATCCTGCTGTATCTGGCGGAGAAGACCGGCAAGCTGCTGAGCAAGGGCCTGCGCGAACGCGCCGCCACCCTGCAGTGGCTGTTCTGGCAGGTGGCCGGGTTCGGGCCGATGCTCGGGCAGAATCATCACTTTAATCACTACGCGCCGCAGCCGGTGCCTTACGCCATCGAGCGTTACCATCTGGAGACCAAGCGGCTGTACGGCGTGCTGGAAGCTGAACTGCAAAAACACCCGTACCTGGGCGGCGACAACTACAGCATCGCCGATATCGCCACCTACCCGTGGGTGGTGTCGCATCCGCGCCAGCGCATCGATCTGGCAGATTACCCGGCGGTGCGCAACTGGTTCGAGCGCATCAGCAACCGCCCGGCGACCGAGCGCGCCTACAAACTGGCCGAACAAGCCTAAGCGCCTCCCCCGACTCCCCGTCGGCCGGGGAGTCACATCGTCCTCACGTTATCATTTCCTTACTTTCCGTGTATTCTGAACGCTAATAATCAGACCTATGGAGAATCTCTGATGTCTTTCAGTCAACCCGACGCCGTTATTCGCATTAAAAATCTGCGGCTGCGCACGTTCATCGGTATCAAGGAAGAGGAAATCAACAACCGACAGGACGTTCTGATCAACGTGGTGATCCACTACCCGGCGGATAAGGCGCGCAACAGCGAAGACATCGCCGACGCGCTCAACTACCGCACCATCACCAAAGCGATCATCCGCCATGTGGAAGATAACCGTTTCGCATTGCTGGAAAAATTAACGCAGGATGTGCTCGACATCGTAAAAGAACACGCCTGGGTAACCTATGCTGAAGTGGAGATAGATAAACTTCTGGCTCTGCGCTACGCCGATTCGGTCTCCATGACCATGAGCTACCGCCGGGGCTAACTCAGGGAGGTCGACCATGCGGATCCTGATCACCGGCGCAACGGGATTGATAGGCAGCAGCCTGACGGCAAGACTGCTGGCGCTTTCTCACCACATTACGGTACTGACCCGCGACGAGCGGCGCGCCCGAGCCAGGCTGGGCGACCGGCCGAGCTATTGGCAAACGCTGGACGACCGGCAGTCGCTGGATGACTTCGACGCAGTGATCAACCTCGCCGGCGAACCTATCGCCGACAAGCGCTGGAGCGCGCAGCAGAAAGAGCGCCTGTGCCGCAGCCGCTGGGATCTGACCGAACGGTTGGCGCAGCTGATCAAGGCCGGCAGCACGCCGCCCGGCGTGCTGATTTCCGGTTCCGCCGTCGGCTACTACGGCGATCAGGGGCAGGCGGTGGTCACCGAAGAGGAGCCGCCGCACGACGAATTCACCCACCAGCTGTGCCAACGCTGGGAAACGCTGGCGCTGCAGGCGCAGAGCGACGCCACCCGCGTCTGCCTGCTGCGCACCGGCGTGGTGCTGGCGCCACAAGGCGGCGCGCTGGCCAAAATGCTGCCGCCGTTCCGCTTCGGGCTGGGCGGCCCGATCGGCGACGGCCGCCAATATCTGCCGTGGATCCATCTCGACGACATGGTCAACGGCATTATTTATCTGCTGGATCACGCCACGCTGACCGGCCCGTTCAACATGGTCGCCCCCTACCCGGTGCATAACGAACAGTTCGCCGCCCAACTGGCCAACGTGCTCGATCGCCCGGCGTTTCTGCGGGTGCCGGCGTTCGTCATGCGCTTGTTGATGGGGGAAGCGGCGGTGCTGGTGCTCGGCGGCCAGCGGGCGGTGCCGAAACGGCTGGAAGAAGCCGGCTTCCACTTTCGCTATCTGGAGTTGGAACAGGCGTTGGATGACGTGATCAATCAGCGGGCCGAAGCCCGCTGATCTGACGTTACTTCAACGCGCCGGACAGGAACTGCTGCAGGCGCGGGCTTTTGGGGTTGCCGAACAGCTCGGCCGGCGGCCCCTGTTCTTCAATCAACCCTTTGTGCAGGAAGATCACGTGGTTGGAAACGTGGCGCGCAAACTCCATTTCGTGCGTCACCACCACCATGGTCTTCCCCTCCTCCGCCAGCTTCTGCATGATGCGCAGCACCTCGCCCACCAGTTCGGGATCCAGTGCCGACGTCGGTTCGTCAAACAGCAGCACCTCCGGCTCCATCGCCAATGCGCGGGCGATAGAGACGCGCTGCTGCTGGCCGCCCGACAGGTGCACCGGGTATTTGCCGCGCGCCCGCTCGTCGATGCCCACTTTGTCCAGGTAGCGCACCGCGCGCTCGTGCGCGTCGGCCTTGCTCAGCCCCAGCACCTGCACCGGCGCTTCCATCACGTTCTCCAGCACCGTCATGTGGCTCCACAGGTTAAAGTGCTGAAATACCATGGTCAGGCGGGTGCGCAACAGCTGCAGCTGCTTCTTGTCGAATACCTTCAGTTGGCCGTCCTTGTCGCGCACCATGCGAATATCTTCGTTGTTCAGACTGATCGAACCTTCGCTCGGCTTCTCAAGGAAGTTGATGCAGCGCAGAAAGGTGCTTTTGCCGGAGCCGGAGGAGCCGATGATGCTGATCACATCCCCGGCGTTGGCCGCCAGCGAGACGCCCTTCAGCACTTCGTGGTCGCCATAGCGTTTGTGCAGTTCCGTGACGGCTAATTTATTCTCAGACATGGTTTTCTTCCCGTCATTTATCAGTGACTAACGTGTGCCATCCAGCGTTTCTCAGCTTTGCGGAACAGGCTGATTAACACGTAGGAGATGATCAGATACAGCACCGCCGCAATGCCGAAGGCGTAAAACGGCTGATAGGTCGCGGCGTTGATGTCGCGCGCGATCTTCAACAGATCCGGCACGGTGGCGGTAAACGCCAGCGCGGTGGAGTGCAGCATCAGGATCACTTCGTTGCTGTAAGCCGGCAGCGCGGTGCGCAGCGCCGAAGGCAAAATGATGCAGCGATACATCTTGAAACGCGAGAAACCGTAGGCGTTGGCGGCCTCGATTTCACCGTGCGGCACCGAGCGGATCGCCCCGGCGAAGATCTCGGTGGTATAAGCGCAGGTGTTGAGCGTCAGCGCCAGGATGGTGCAGTTGAGCCCGCTGCGGAAAAACGCATTGAGAAACTCGCTGCCGCGCACGATCTCGAGGCTATACATGCCGGAGTAGAACACCAGCAGTTGCACGTACAGCGGCGTACCGCGAAACACATAGGTGTAGAGCCACACCGGGAAACGCACCCAGCGAAGGGAAGAAACGCGCGCCACCGCCATCGGGATCGCCAGCAGCCCGCCCATCACCACCGAGGCAATCAGCAGCCACAGCGTGATCGCCACGCCGGTGAAGCGGTAGCCGTCACTCCACAGCAGCGACTGCCAATACTGTTGCAGGATCTCGATCATAGTTCGGCCCTCTTGACGCCCAGTGAGTAACGCCGTTCAAGCCACAGCAGCACGCCGTTGGAAACGGTAGTGAAGATCAGATACACCACGCCGGCCACGATGGCGAAGAAGAACGGCTGATAGGTGCCTTTTCCCGCCAGCTGCGTGGCTTTGACCACATCGTTCAGGCCGAGAATCGACACCAGCGCCGTCGCCTTCAGGATCACCTGCCAGTTATTGCCGATGCCCGGCAGGGCGAAACGCATCATCGCCGGGAACAGAATGCGCCGGAAGATCTGCGCGCCGCTGAAGCCATAGGCCGTCGCCGCTTCGATCTGCCCTTTCGGCACCGCCAGATAAGCGCCGCGGAAGGTCTCGGTAAAATAAGCGCCGTAGATAAAGCCGAGGGTAATGATGCCGGCGCCGAGCGGATCGATATCGATCTGCGCGAAGCCCAGCAGCGTAGTGATATTGTTCAGCGCGATTTGCAGACCGTAAAAAATCAGCAGCATCAGCACCAGATCGGGCACGCCGCGGATCAGCGTGGTATAGGCGCCGAACAGGCCGGAGATAAAGGGGTTATGAGACAGTTTGCCACCGGCGCCGATCAGGCCGATCACCACCGCCAGCAACACGGAACTGAGGGCCAGCTCCAACGTCACCAGAGCCCCCTCGAAAATCAGTTGGGAATAGCCTTGCAGCATCTACTTCACCCTGTGGTCTAGGATCCGAACCATCGGGGCCGGCACGCCGGCCCCGCAGTCACAGCATGGAACGGTAAGCGGATTACCCGCCGTAGACGTCAAAGTCGAAGTACTTTTTCGCGTATTTGTCGTAGGTGCCGTCTTTGCGCATCTCGGCGAAGGCTTTGTCCAGCGCCGCTTTCAGCTCGGTATCGGTCTTGCGCAGCCCCATGCCGGTGCCGACGCCGAAGAACTTGTCATCCTTCACCGATTCGCCGGCGAACGCATAGTCTTTGCCCGGCGGCTGTTTCAGGAAGCCGTCGCTGCCCGCCACTTCATCCTGGAAGGCGGCGTCGATACGGCCGGAAGCCAAATCGGCGTAAACCAGATCCTGGTTCTGGTAAGGCACGACGGTGATGCCCTTCGGCTGCCACATGGCGTTGGCGTAGGCTTCCTGGGTGGTGCCCTGCAACACGCCCACACTCTTGCCTTTCAGGGCGTCCACGGTAGGCAACAGCTTGGACCCTTTCGGCGCGATCAGACGCGCGTTGGCGGCATACAGCTTGTCGGTAAAGGCGATTTCCTGCTGGCGTTTTTCGGTGATGGACAGCGAAGAGATGATGGCGTCGATTTTCTTCGCCTTGAGGGATGGGATCAGCGCGTCGAAGTCGCTCTCCACGAAGGTGCATTGGGTATTGATGCGTTTGCACAGCTCTTTGGCCAAATCGATGTCAAAGCCAACCAATTCGCCTTTGGCGTTTTTGGATTCAAACGGTGCGTAAGTCGGATCGGTGCCAATCTTCAGCGTGGAAGGAATGGCGGCAAAGGCGCTGCTGGCGGCGCTCAAAGCCAGAACTAACGGCAAAATCAAAACCCGCTTTTTCATAAATTACCCTCAAATTGATTTTTTGATGCCACTACGGGCATTACTTTTCCCCACCAAATCAATTTGCAGTAATCGTGCCACATTAGGTGCTACGGGCGGAGGGAACGGCTCCGGCCTTCACAATACTGTTTCCTGGGACGATAACCGCAAAATTAAATCGGCCGCTCGGGGCCGCGCCACTGGCAGCCGCGATAAGGCGGCGCCATGAAACAGTGAACGTGATGAAGTGGGATCATTATGGTGCATACGCCGCCCTAATTCAGTGCGGTGTTGCACAAATGTGCCAATTTGGGGATGAAAATGTTAATCAGCACCCTGCCAGCGGGTGAACAGATCGGCCGGCAGTTCGATATCAAACTGATCGATCACCCGATTGACGGTCTGATCGATGATGTCTTCCACGCTTTTCGGCTGGTGGTAAAACGCCGGCACCGGCGGCATGATCGCCGCGCCCATCTCCGCCGCCTGCGTCATCAACCGCAGGTGTCCCAGATGCAGCGGCGTTTCCCGCACGCACAGCACCAAACGGCGACGCTCTTTGAGCACCACGTCGGCGGCGCGGGTCAGCAGCCCGTCGCTGTAGCTGTTGACGATGCCGGACAGGGTTTTGATCGAGCATGGCAGGATCGCCATGCCCAGGGTTTTGAAGGAACCGGAAGAGATGGCGGCGGCGATATCGCGCGCATCGTGCACCACGTCGGCCAACGCCTGCACTTCACGCAGGCTGTACGGCGTTTCCAGCGCCAGCGTCTGCCGTGCAGCGTTGCTCATCACCAGATGGGTTTCCACCTCTGCGACGTCGCGCAAAACCTGTAACAGGCGCACGCCGTAGATCGCGCCGCTGGCGCCGGAAATGCCGATGATGAGTCGTTTCATGGAAAATGGCCTCTGCCGTAAAAAGTAAGATCAGGCAGACTTTGCCGCAATGGCGAGGGATAAGCAAGTTCACAGGAGCAAGGCGCACCGCCGCAGACGCGGCGATGCCCCCCCGAGTAATCAACGCGGCCGGTTAGCCTTCGTTGTGCAGTTCCAGATTTTCCGCTTCGGTTTGCCCTCGCAGCGCCTTGGCGTCGTCGCTGCGCAGCGACTCCAGATATTCCAGATAGCTTTGATCGACGTCTTTGGTCACGTAGATGCCGTTGAACACCGAGCATTCGAACTGGGTGATGTCCGGGTTCTCTTCGCGCACCGCTTCGATCAGATCGTCCAGGTCCTGGAAGATCAGCCCGTCGGCGCCGATAATCTGGCGGATTTCATCCACTTCACGCCCGTGGGCGATCAGTTCGTTGGCGCTCGGCATGTCGATGCCGTAGACATTCGGGAAACGCACTTCCGGCGCGGCGGAAGCCAGGTACACACGCTTGGCGCCCGCTTCGCGCGCCATCTCGACGATCTGTTCCGACGTGGTGCCGCGCACGATGGAGTCATCCACCAGCAGCACGTTCTTGTCGCGGAACTCGGCGCGGTTGGCGTTCAGCTTGCGGCGCACCGACTGACGACGCGCCTGCTGGCCCGGCATGATAAAGGTGCGGCCGACGTAGCGGTTCTTCACAAAGCCCTGGCGGTAGGGTTTCTCGAGAATGCGCGCGATCTCCAGCGCGATGTCGCAGGAGGTTTCCGGGATCGGGATCACCACGTCGATGTCCAGATCTTCCCATTCGCGGGCAATCTTCTCACCCAGCTTCTGGCCCATGCGCACGCGGGCGCTGTAGACCGAGATCTTGTCCATAAAGGAGTCCGGGCGCGCGAAATAGACGTATTCGAACAGGCACGGGTTGGTTTTCGGGTTCTCTGCGCACTGGCGGGTGAACAGCTGGCCCTTGGTGGTGATATACACCGCTTCGCCCGGCGCCACGTCGCGCAGGAACTCAAAGCCCAGGGTATCCAGCGCCACGCTCTCGGAAGCCACCATGTACTCGCTGCGGCCATCCTCCAGCGTGCGTTTGCCGATCACCAGCGGACGAATACCGTTCGGATCGCGGAACGCCAGCAGGCCATGGCCGATGATCATCGCCACGCAGGCGTAAGCGCCGCGCAGTTGCTGATGCATGGCGGCGACCGCGGTAAAAATGTTGTCGGCCTCCAGCGGATAATGCGGGAAGCGATCCAGCTCGCTGGCCAGCACGTTCAGCAGGATTTCCGAGTCGGAGGTGGTGTTGACATGGCGGCGGCCGCTTTCGAACAGCTTTTGGCGCAGCTCATGGGCGTTGGTCAGATTGCCGTTGTGGGCCAGCGTAATGCCGAACGGCGAGTTGACGTAGAAAGGCTGGGCCTCAGAGGCGCTCGAGCTGCCGGCCGTCGGGTAACGCACATGGCCAATGCCCATGTTGCCCTGCAAGCGTTGCATATGGCGCGCCTCAAACACATCTTTCACCAGGCCGTTGGCTTTACGCAAACGGAACCCGTTGTGGGCGTCAATGGTGACGATGCCTGCGGCATCCTGGCCACGGTGCTGAAGCACCGTCAGCGCATCATAAATCGACTGGTTTACCGGCATGAAACCGGCGATACCGACAATACCGCACATGTTGTCTTTTCCTCATCAGCGCTACCGCCCCGGCAATTGGGTCGGCAAGAAACTCGACGTGCTCTGCAGGTAGTCAAAGAACCACCTGATGACGTAACTGAACTGGGGAATGAGCTGTGACTGTTTCCAGTCGGCACTCTGTGAAAAGCCGGTAAAGGTATCCAGGAAGAACAGGATCGCTGCGACGATCAATACTCCGCGCAGCGCGCCGAAGCAGATGCCCAACACCCGGTCGGTGCCCGACAACCCGGTTTTCTCTACCAGTGAGCTAATCACATAGTTAACAATAGCCCCTACGATCAAGGTCGCGATGAACAAAATCGCGATCGCGATGCCGTTTCGCACCAGTTCATCTTCAAAACGAGTGAAATAGACCGCAAGGTAAGAGTAGAAATGGCTGGCAACAAAAAACGCACATCCCCATGTCACAAGTGACAATGCTTCGCGAACAAACCCTCGGATCAGGCTCACCAGAGCCGAAAATCCAATCACCGCTATAATGACGTAATCAATCCAGACCATGAACTATTCCAATGATGAATCGCCCCTGCATCCAATTCGCGGCGAATTCTAACAGAAAAAGAAAACGTTTGCGTAGGGGATTTCCTACCACGTTACAAATAAAAAGCGGCGATCAAAAAATTCCCAATCGCCGCGCCTACATAGGTGATTTCGCCTGTAAAAGGCGCGGTTTTTCTCGCTTTATCTCCACCACTCCTTAATTCAGGGGCGCATCGTGCTGCGCCCCTGCGGGGTTTAACGGCCGTACGGCTTCACCTGCCCGCTCAGCCCGCTGATCGAGTTCAGCGACGGCAGCGCCGCCTGCAGCTTCTGCTTGGAAGCGTCCGGGCCGACGTAGATACGGGTGATCTGCCCCTGCACCGGCGTTGACGGCACGGTAAAGGCGCGATAGCCCGAGAGGCGCAGCGAGGCGACAATCTCGTTCGCCTTGGCGGCATTTTTCAACGCCCCGAGCTGCACGACGTAGGCTTGCCCGGCCGGCGCTTTTTCTTCCGCCGGTTTCGGCTGCGGCGTCGGTTCAGGTTTCGGCGTCGGCTCCGGCTTCGGTACCGGCTTCACTTCCACCGGTTTCGGTTGCGGCACCGGTTTCGGTTTCACTTCCACCGGTTTGGTTTCTACCGGTTTGGTTTCTACCGGTTTCGGCTTGGGCTGCGGCACCGGCTGAGGACGCGTCTCGACCGGTGGCGGCGCCACCTGCGCTGGCTGCTGAGCACCTTGCCGCACCGCCTGTTGCGCCGCCGCTTCGTTGGCCGCCTGCTGTTCGACCAGCGCGCCCGCCCCTTCCGGCGGCTGCGCCGGCAACGGTTGCGTCACCGGTGGCAGCACGTCGTTCTCTTCGACGTCGCCCGCCTTCGGCACCAACGGAATGGCCGCGAATTCATCCTCGTAATGCTTCTTTTTGCCGTCCAGCAACCCTGGCAGGATGATCACCCCCAGCGCCACCAGAATCACGGTTCCGACCAGTCGGTTCTGAAATTTACTCGCCACTCACACTCCCCGCATCTCGTCTAACGCCGCCATCACCTGCGCCACGGTGTGGAACGATCCACAGACGATCACAATATCCTGTTTATCAGCATCCTGCATAGCCTGCCGCCAGGCAGTTTCGACATCATTAAAGCGGCGCGGTTCCGTCAGATGCTGCGCCAGCTGTTCGACGCTGGCGCCGCGCGGCCCGTCGAGCGGCGCGCAGTACCATTCATCCACCTGCTCGCTGAGGCAGGCCAGCGTGCCGGCGATATCCTTGTCCGACAGCATGCCCACCACCGCGCGCACCTTGCCGCCGTTGCGCGGCAGTTGGGCCAGACGCCCGGCCAGATAGCCGGCGGCATGCGGGTTGTGCGCCACATCGAGGATCAGCGTCGGCTCCCGCCGCACGATCTGGAAACGCCCCGGCAACGTCGCCTGCTGCAGCCCGGTGAAAATCGCGCGTTCGTCGATTTCCAGCGGGCTGCAGTTGAGCGCCGCCAGCGCGGTAGCGGCGTTGGCCAGCGGTACGTTCGGCGTCGGCAGATCGGTCAGCAGCGTGTCGCCGCCCTGCCACTGCCAGCGATCGCCCTGCTCGCTGAAGCGCCAGGCTTCACCACGGCGAGACAGCGGCGCGCCCAGCGTTTCGGCAACCTGACGAATGCTGTCCGGCATATCGGGTTCACCGACCACCGCCGGTTTGCCGCTGCGGAAAATGCCGGCCTTTTCACGGCCGATGCTTTCGCGATCGTTGCCCAGCCAGTCGGTGTGATCGAGCGCAATGCTGGTGATCACCGCCACGCTCGGATCGACGATGTTAGTGGCGTCGAGACGCCCGCCCAGCCCCACTTCCAGGATCACCACGTCGAGTCGCGCCTGTTTGAACAGCTGCAGCGCCGACAGGGTGCCGAATTCGAAATAGGTCAGCGACGTTTCGCCGCGGCCGGCTTCAATGGCGGCGAACGAGCGGCTGTGCTCCGCTTCGCTCAGCTCTTCGCCCTGAATGCGCACGCGTTCGGTATAGCGCACCAGATGCGGTGAACTGTAGACGCCGACGCGCAGGCCGGCGGCCAGCAGAATAGCTTCAAGGGTGCGACAGGTGGTGCCTTTGCCGTTGGTGCCGGCAACGATGAACACCGTGGGTGCGGGGGTCAGTAAATCCAGATGCGCCGCGACGCGCTGTACGCGCTCAAGGCCGAGTTCGATCGCCTGGCTGTGCAGACGTTCCAGATAGTAAAGCCACGAGCTCAATGGCGACGTGGCTTGGGGAATTTGGTGGTTTTGCATGAGTCCCATCACTGAACTTGGGTTCATTAATCCATCAGGGCACCACCCTCACCGCGGTAAAGGCGATGCGCTTCGTGACTGCCGCCAGCCTGCAAACCGCAGCGGAAAGGCTACGGCCGGCAGGGAGCGGGCATCAGCCGTCACTTAGCCACAAAGTGGCGGCTGAACCCGGGCGGGATCTGTCTTTGCCTCAGGCGTCGGCCTGCGGCTCCGGCTCAATGACCGGCGCGGCCTCATCGAAATGCGGCTGCGGCTGGTTGGTCAGCTTGGACAGAATGCTCGCCAACGTTTGGCGCATTTCCGGACGGCGAACGATCATGTCGATCGCGCCTTTTTCGATCAGGAACTCGCTGCGCTGGAAGCCTGGTGGCAGTTTCTCGCGCACGGTTTGCTCGATAACGCGCGGGCCGGCAAAACCGATCAGCGCTTTCGGCTCGGCGATATTGATGTCGCCCAGCATCGCCAGGCTGGCGGAGACACCGCCCATGGTCGGGTCGGTCAGCACGGAGATATACGGCAAGCCGCGCTCCTGCATTTTGGCCAACGCCGCGCTGGTTTTCGCCATCTGCATCAGCGACATCAGCGCTTCCTGCATGCGCGCGCCGCCGCTGGCGGAGAAGCACACCAGCGGACAGTTGTCCTCCAGCGCCTGCTCAACCGCACGCACGAAACGCGCGCCGACCACGGAAGACATCGAGCCGCCGATGAAGGCGAATTCGAAGGACGCGGCGACGATCGGCATGCCGTACAGCGTGCCCTTCATCACCACCAGCGCGTCTTTCTCGCCAGTCGCTTTCTGTGCAGCGACCAGACGATCTTTATAGCGCTTGGAATCCTTGAATTTCAGAACGTCCTTCGGCTCCAGATCGCTGCCCAGCTCCACTTCGCTGCCTTCGTCCAGCAGGGTATGCAGACGCGCGCGCGCGCTCATACGCATGTGGTGGTCGCACTTCGGGCACACTTCCAGATTCCGCTCCAGCTCGGCGCGGTAGAGAACCTGGCCGCAGCTGTCGCATTTAGTCCAGACCCCTTCAGGAATGCTCGCCTTACGGGTTTGTGTGATATTGCTCTTGTTAAGAATTCGTTCAATCCAGCTCATCGATGACCTTTCTGTTTGAACCTGGCACACGCCAGTCCGCTGTTCATGCTTTAACAATCCCCCCGAAAACACCCCAATGAAAAAATGCCCGTTCGCGGCGCGGCAAGCGCGGCGACTGAGGCATCGGCTTCAGGGTTGTTCGCAGGAACAGACCATAATGTCGCTCATTAAACCATATCGGCCCGACGCTGTGGACAAAAAACTGGTCGAACCGACAGGTTAAGCGATGTTTTTACTGTTTTTGCTGGCGGGCGGCCGCGCGCTTGTGGCGCCAAATTTCAATCACGCCCGGCAGAATCGAAACGATGATGATCCCGACGATCAACAGCTTCAGGTTCTCCTGCACCACCGGCAGATCGCCGAACAGATAGCCAGCATAAGTGAAGAGCAGCACCCAAACCAGTGCGCCAATCACGTTGTAGGCGGCGAAGTGGCGATAGGACATATGCCCCATGCCCGCGACGAACGGCGCAAAAGTACGCACGATCGGCACGAATCGCGCCAGAATAATCGTTTTCCCACCGTGCTTCTCATAGAACTGATGCGTCTTGTCCAGGTAGCTGCGGCGGAAGATTTTCGAATTCGGGTTGCTGAACAGCTTCTCGCCGAACAACCGCCCGATAGTGTAGTTCACCGCATCGCCGATGATCGCCGCCACGGCCATCAACGCCACCATGGTATGCACGTTCAGATCGTTGGTCGGCAACGCCGCCAGCGCGCCGGCGACGAACAGCAAAGAATCCCCCGGCAGGAACGGCGTCACCACCAGACCGGTTTCGCAAAACAGGATCAGGAACAGAATAGCGTAGACCCACATGCCGTATTGTGCGACCAGTTCGGCCAAGTGCACATCAATATGCAGAATAAAATCAATAATAAACTTGATGATGTCCATAAATTCTCTCATTGATGCCGGGCGTTTCAATCACCCGGCAGAAGCACAAGGGAGCAACGCTTTCAGGCGTGCCGGCGTTTAATCGTCGGGCAAAAACAGCGGCCCCATCGGCGGCCGCGGTAGACCAAAGTGGTCAGGGTAATCCACGGCAACCAGATACAGCCCCTCGGCTCGCGCCGTCGCCGCCGCCAGATTGCGATCCTTCAGCGCCAGCAACTCGGCCATCCAGTTCTCACCCTGATTGCCGCAGCCGATCTCCATCAGGCTGCCGACGATGTTGCGAACCATATGATGCACAAAGGCATTCGCCTTGATATCTACCACAATATATTCGCCGTAGCGCGTAACCTTAACGTGTTTTACGCAACGCCACGGGGTGCGCGACTGACATTGCACCGCGCGGAACGACGTGAAGTCGTTCTCGCCCAGCAGCGCCTGCGCCGCCCGGTGCATGCGATCGGCGTCCAGCGGGTGATAAAAATGCGTCACCCCTTGCTGCAGCACCGCCGGCCGGTAGCGATGGTTGAAAATGATATAGCGGTAGCGGCGCGCGGTGGCGCTGAAACGCGCGTGAAAATCGTCGGCGACGGGGCTCACCCAACGCACCGCGATGTCCGGCGGCAAATGGGTATTCACCCCCATCGTCCAGGCGGCGTCCTTGCGGCGCGCAGTGGTTTCGAAATGCACCACCTGCCCGGTGGCGTGCACCCCGGCGTCGGTGCGCCCGGCGCACAGCACGGTAATCGGCGCATCCGCCACCTTGCTCAACGCCTGCTCCAGGCGTTCCTGCACGCTGGCCACTTCTTGCTGCCGCTGCCAGCCGTAGTACCGGCTGCCGTCATATTCGATGCCCAGCGCTACCTTCAGCGTCGGCTGAGCGGGCGAGACCACCTCAGACATCAGTACATCTGCTCCTGCACCAGACGCTCGGCGGTTTCGATAGCCATCAACGCGCCGCCGAAGCGCACATTGTCCGCTACCGTCCAGAACTGCAGCAGCTCGGGGATGCCGTAATCGTTACGCAGGCAACCGATGCTGAGCGCATCGCTGCCGGAAGCGTCGGTGACCTGGGTCGGGTAATCGTCCTCTTCGCTCAGCTGAATGTCTTCGACCTCTTCGAGCTCGCTGCGCGCCTCTTCGGCGGACAGCGGGCGCAGCGCTTCCAGGTGCACCACCTGCGCGTGGCCGTAAAACACCGGCGACTGAACGCAGCTCACCGAAATCGGCAGCCCTTCATCCTGCAGCACCTTGCGCACCTGATCGACGATCCGGCGCTCTTCGCGCACGCTGCCCTGCTCGTCGGCGACAAGCGGCAGCAGGTTGAACGCCAGCTGTTTACCGAAGACGCCTTCCTCGGCCGGAATGCCGTTCAGCAGGCGCGCGCTCTGGCCGGCCAAGTCGTCCACAGCCACCTTGCCGCGCGACGATACCGACATCAGCGTGGTGACGTGCAGACGCGACAGCCCCGCCTGTTCGGTCAGCGGTTTGATCGCCGTCAGCAGTTGGCTGACCATGCTGTCGGCCACCGCCACGATATTGCGGTTGCGGTAATCCGCCAGCACCTGCGGGTTCACGCCCGGCACCACCAGCGGCACATCCGGCTCCATGGCGAACAGGCCGCTGGTGTCGATCACCAGGCAGCCCATGTTGCCGGCTTCTTCGGCATAGCGCGCGGAAGCGTCGCTGCCGGCGACGAAGAAGGCCAGCTGCGCCTGCGACCAGTCGAACTCTTCGGCGTTTTGCACCAGAAGAGACTTGCCGTTGAAGCGCACATTGGCGCCCGCGCTGCGTTCGCTTGCCAGAGGATAGAGTTCACCCACCGGGAACTGGCGTTCCTGCAACAATTCCAGCAACGCTTCACCTACCGCGCCAGTGGCGCCGAGCAGCGCGATATTCCAGCCGTCAGACATCGGGTTTTCTCCAGAGTATTTCATTCATAAAAGCACACGGGCAGTGCAATCACCGCCCGATAATCTTTACCGCTCACTGTAGCGGCGTTGGCTTAAGACAACCTTACACTACGCCACGCTGAAGCCCAGCTTGCCGAGCAGCTCGGCGCTGGCGCTGTCATCGCATTGCACGGCCAGCGAAGACCACTCGCGGCGCTCCTGGTAGTGCTTGCGCAGGCGATCGAATTCGCCCGGTTGCCCGGCGACTTTGCGCAGTGGCGCATCATCGCGGCGCACATCATACACCAAGTGCATCAATCGTTTTAACCGCGCTTCATCCAGCGGGCCGTTGAGGCGGATCAGGCTGAACTCCGGCACCGGCAGCAGCGAGGCCAGCGCCACCTGCTGCGGCTGCCCCAGATGGCGGCTGAACGCTTCGAACACCTGGGTGGTGCCGCGCGCCTTGCCTTCCAGCGTATACCCGGCGATATGCGCGGTGCCGATATCCACCCGCGCCAGCAGCGGCAAGGCGAGATCCGGCTCGGGTTCCCACACGTCCAGCACCGTGCTCAGCTTTTTGCCCTTTTCCAACGCCTGCAGCAGCGCGGTGTTATCCACCACCGGCCCGCGACAGGCGTTGATCAGAATGCGCTTGTCCGGCAGCGCCGCCAACAGATCCGCATCCGCCAGATGCAGCGAATGGTAAGGGCCGGATTTATTCAGCGGCGTATGGAAGGTCAGCACATCGGCCTCGGCCACCAGCTTCTCCAACGGCCAAAACTCCCCGGCGTCGCCGCGATCGGCACGCGGCGGATCGCACAGCAGCGTGCGCACGCCCAGCGCTTTGAGGCGCGCGTCCAGGCGGGAACCGACGTTGCCCACGCCGACGATGCCGACGGTTTTATCCCGCAGTTGGAAGCCGTCGCGTTCGGCCAGCAGCATCAAGGCGGAGAACACATACTCGACCACCGCGATGGCGTTGCAGCCCGGCGCGGCGGAAAACCCGATGCCCTGCCGTTGCAGCCAGGCGTCATCAACGTGATCGGTGCCGGCGGTGGCGGTGCCGACAAAGCCAATGCGGCTGCCGGCCAACAAGGCTTCATTGACCTTGGTGACCGAACGCACCATCAGCGCATCGGCATCCGCCAGCGCCTCGCGCGGGATCGGACGCCCCGGCACCGCCTGCACGTCGCCCAGGCGGCTGAACAGCTCGGCCGCGTACGGCATATTTTCATCAACCAGAATTTTCACTGCGTTCTCCGACGGTTTACGGCTATTTGTCTGCGAAATAGTGTGCCACTGAATCAGGCACGGCGAAAGCGTTCAGGGGTGGTGCCGGCGATCTGCTGGAACATGACGATAAAGGCCGACGCGGAGCTGTAGCCGACGTCCAACGCCACGTCCTGCACGGTTTTGCCCTGCTCGAGCAACGACACTGCATGCAGAAAACGCAGGCGCTGGCGCCACTCGCTGAACGACATGCCCAGATCCTGCTGGCAGCGGCGCGACAGCGTGCGCTCGGTGGTGTAGACCCGCGCCGCCCACGTCGCCAGCGAGGTGTTGTCCGCCGGACAATGCTCCAGCGCTTCCAGCACCGGCGCCAAAAATTTGTCGTCCGACGACGGCAGATAGGTTTGCTGACGCGGCGACAGGCGCAGCTGATCGATCAGCACCTGGCACAGGCGCAAATCCTCCTCCGCCTGCGGAATGTACTGCTTGCGCGCATAGAAATCCTCGGCGATGGCGCGGAAGATGGGCGTGACGCTCACCAGACAGGGGTCGGCCGGCATACCGGCGCACAGCGCCGGCGTGATGTCCACCATGCGGCACTGCGCCAGTCGCTGGTTGTAGCAGGAGTGTTCGATGCCCGCCGGCGCCCACAACACGAACTCCGGCGGCGCCAGAAAGCGCTGCCCGCCGATGCGCAGCACCATCACCCCGGCCTTGACCCACATCAACTGGCCCCAGGTGTGGCTGTGCGGCTGGAATTCGGTGCGCGCGTTAAACTCTTCGCAGCGGAACTGCACCGGGTTGGGCGCCGGGATCAGCGACTCGGGGAAATGGCGGATTTCTGGCATGGTTTCGTCCCGTGATTTGTCTTGTTTACGCCGATTTTTGTCTGGATATCGCTATATATGATAAACCGGACACGCGTAGACTAGCCAGCATGTTGGACGTTATTGAGAATAATTATCATGAATATGCTCTTCCCGCTGTTGGCCGTGCTGATTTGGTCGATTAACGCCGTCGTCAGCAAACTCTCCGCCACCGCCATCGATCCGGCGGCCATCTCGCTCTACCGCTGGCTGCTGGCGTTGATTGCCCTGACGCCGTTCGTGCTGCCGGGCGTGCTGCGCAATTGGGCGCAGGTGCGCGCCAACTGGTGGAAGTTGATGATCCTCGGCCTGCTGGGCATGGTGCTGTATCAAAGCCTGGCCTATTACGCGGCGCACAGCGTCAGCGCGCTGTTTATGGGCATCATCGTGTCGCTGATCCCGCTGCTGACCATCCTGATCAGCATCGTCCTGCTGCGCATTGCGCCGACCGTCGGCGTGCTGCTCGGCAGTATTCTCTCCTTCGGCGGTTTGATCTGGCTGGTCAGCGGCGGCCAGCCCGGCGTACTGCTGCAGCACGGTATCGGCAAGGGGGAATTGATGATGCTGCTCGCCACCGCCTCTTACGCGCTGTATGGCGTGTTGACCAAACGCTGGGCCATCGCGCTGCCGAACTGGCAATCGCTGTACGTGCAGATCCTGTTCGGCGTGCTGCTGCTGCTGCCTAATTTCCTGATGGCGCAGGATGTCGGCTTGAACGGCCATAACCTGCCGCTGGTGCTGTTCGCCGGCATTCCGGCTTCGATCATCGCCCCGTTCCTGTGGATCCAGGGCGTGATGCGCCTGGGCGCCAACACCGCCTCGATCTTCATGAACCTGGCGCCGGTGTTTACCGCCGCTATCGCCGTGCTGTTCCTGCATGAGCAGTTGCACGGTTACCACCTGATCGGCGGCGGCATTACCCTGCTGGGCGTTATCCTGTCGCAGCGGCTGCGCACGCCGCTGACGCGTAAAGCCAAAGTCCCGGCGGCTGACGTCGAGTCCTGCAAAGAACAGGCTTAAGACAACAGCCTGAAACGCACCCGCACCAACAGGCCGCCCAGCGCGGCGGAGCTCAACAGCTCCGGGCGGGTGCCGTGATACGCGGTGATATCCTTCACCAGCGCCAGCCCCAGGCCGGCGCCCGGCTGATCGCCCACGTTGTCCAGCCGGTGAAACGGCTGCAGCGCCAGTGCCTTGTCCTGTAAGGCGATGCCGGGGCCGCTGTCTTCAATCTCCAGCACGCCTTCCCCCGTCTCCTTTCCCTGCGTGAGGCGAGCGGTGACCACGCCCTGACGCGGTGTGTATTTCAACGCATTGTCCAACAAGTTGGCGCACAGTTCGGCCAACAGCAGCGGTTCCCCTGCCACCTGACACGCCGCTTCACCTTCGAAACCGAGATCGATCTGTTTGCTGCGCGCCTGCGGCAAGCGCGAAAAACAGGCGTCGCGCAGCACCTGCGCCAGGTTGACCGGCTGCAGCTTGCGCTCGGCCTGGTGCTCGCTGGCCTTCAGGCGTGAGAGATACAGCAGGCGGTCGGTCAGTGCCACGGTATTGTCCAGCGTCGCGCTCATCGCCTGCAGGCTTTCACGCCACTGCTGCGGCCGATCGCTGGCCAGCGCCACCCCGACCTGCGTCTTCAACACCGCCAGCGGCGTGCGCAGCTGGTGGGAAGCGTCGGCGCTGAAGCGTTCCTGACGCGCCACCATCAGCCGCAGCCGTTCGATATAGCGATTGAACGCCACCAGCAGCGGCTGCATCTCCGACCACGGCAATACCCGCGGCAAGGGCGTCAGCTCGCCCGGATCGCGCCGCAGCATGATGCCGGAGAGTTTACGCATCGGCTTCAACACCCGCTTGAGCAGCGCGAACGCCAGGATCAGGGTCAACACCACCACCGTGCCCTGGCTCAGCAGCGCCGCGATCATCATCTGCCGCGCCAGGTAACGGCGCGATTCCAGGGTTTCCGCCACCAAAATGGTCGCCATGCCGCTCACCCCCGACTCGTTGACCGGTTGAAACAGCGCCGCCACGCGGATCGGCCGGCCGAGGTATTCCGCATCATAAAAATGCACCAGCGCCGGGTAGAGCGTGGAGCGCGGGATATGGGGCGGCAGCGACGGCAAATCGTCATAGCCCGAGATGCTTTTTCCCTGCGGCGAAATCACCTCGTAATACAGCTGATCGTTCATGTTGCGCTCGAAGCTGTCGAGCACTACATAGGGCACATCGACCGCCAGCTTGCCTTCGCGCACCACCAGTCGCTCCGCCACGGTGCGCGCCGACGCCAGCAGCGTGCGATCGTAAGCCAATATGGCGGCGCTCATGGCGCTGAAATAGTGGGTGTAGATAGAGATACCGCCCAACGCCAGCAGCGGCAGGCCAAAAAACAGCAGCAGTTGATAGAACAGCGAACGCGGCGCATTAAACCACCGCATTGCAGAGCTCCAGGCTGTAGCCCAGACCGCGCAGCGTGACGATCGCCACGTCGCTGCCCTGCAGCTTTTTCCGCAGGCGGTGTACGTAAAGCTCGATGCTCTCGGGATTGGCCTCGTCGGACAGCGTAAACACCTGCTCGAACAGCTGTTGTTTGGCCACCGGGCGGCCGCGCCGATGCATCAGCGCGGTCAACACCGCCAGTTCGCGCGGCGTCAGCGCCAGCGGCTTGCTCTCCAGCAGAAAATAGCCTTCGTCATGGTAGGTCAACGCGCCGTACTGCAACGCCGGCTGCGGGGCGCCGACGCTGCGGCGCAGCAGCGCCCGAATACGCGCTTCCAGCTCGTCCAGTTCGAACGGCTTGGTGAGGTAATCGTCCGCCCCCAGATTCAGGCCCTTTACCCGATCGGCCACGTCGGTGTGCGCCGTCAGCAGCAACACCGGCAGATCCTGCCCGCGCTTGCGCAGGCGCGCCAGCAAATCCAGGCCGTTCAAACGCGGCAGCGCCACATCCAACACCGCCAGCGCATAACGCTCGTTGAGCAACAGATGATCGGCCGCCACGCCGTCCGGGGCGACGTCGACGGCAAACCCGGCGCCGGTCAGCGCCTTTTGCAACCAGTGAGACAGCTCGGGGTGATCTTCAACCAATAACAGTCGCATGTTCCCATTCCATTGATTTATCTGAACAACCTGGCTCCGACACGGCGTCCGTTAACAGGCTGATAACAGAGAATGGCATGGAAAATAAGGGGATAAAAGAGCGCCGCGCCGCCAGTTTTGGGAGCTGGCACACAATTATGCGTATGGAGCGCGATCGCAGGGCGGCGTCAGATCAGCGGAATGGGGCTATCGGCCACGGCAATGTCCAGCACCGAGCGCAGCTTGTCGGCGGTAAACGGTGCAGAAACCAGCACGGAGCGATTGTTGACGGCAAATACCAGATCGATGCCGGTCACGCAGGCGGTCATCTGGCAGGCATATCTTTCACCGGCGGCGTTGACGAAATGCAGCTCAAACACGCCAACCTCGGCGCGCAGTCGCTTCAAACGGCACTGCCCGGTTCCACCGACCATCTCCGCGTAGACCTCAGGCAACCGTTTAATCGCGCATACTTTGGCGCTGTCCCTGCCGCTAAACAATTTCCCTAACGAAAACATATCACTGCGTCTCTATTCATTTCACTGATCATGATTTTATCGCGAAAGCAAAACGGCAAACCTGATATTACGCAGGATTTTGGCCGGTTTTGCGCCCTGTTCCTGCCAGCATTTCTATGGTAGCGCACCCGTGATTCGCTAGCGACAAGAGACCCTAATCACAGACTGGAAACTTTTCCGGCCACTGAAAGGTAAATGAAAGGTTGTTGTTTTAACAATCCCGCAACCGCGCTCAGCGGGATTCACAACCAGAACAATACCGAGGGCAAGCCACAATGAAAAAAATAATGACCCGTACCTTGACCGCCGCCGCACTGTTGCTGGCGGCCTCTCAGGCCTTTGCCGGGGAAGCGCCCAAACGCACCGAATGCATTGCGCCGGCCAAGCCCGGCGGCGGCTTCGATCTGACCTGCAAGCTGATTCAGGTGTCGTTGCAGGACACTAAGGCCATCGATAAACCGATGCGCGTCACCTATATGCCCGGCGGCGTCGGCGCGGTGGCCTACAACGCCATCGTCGCGCAGCGCCCGGCGGAGTTCGGCACCGTGGTGGCCTTCTCCGGCGGTTCGCTGCTCAATCTGGCTCAGGGCAAGTTCGGCCGCTATAACGTGGACGACGTGAAATGGCTGGCGGCGGTCGGAACCGACTACGGCATGATCGCGGTGCGCGCCGACTCGCCTTACAAAACCCTGAAAGACCTGATGGACGCCTTCCAAAAAGATCCCAACAGCGTGGTGTTCGGCGCCGGCGCCTCCATCGGCAGCCAGGACTGGATGAAAACCGCGCTGCTGGCGCGCGAAGTCGGCGTGGATCCGCGCAAGATGCGCTACGTGGCGTTCGAAGGCGGCGGCGAGCCGGTCACCGCGCTGTTGGGCAACCATATTCAGGCGGTTTCCGGTGACCTGAGCGAGATGGTGCCTTACCTGCAGGGCGACAAAATCCGCGTGCTGGCGGTGTATGCCGAGCAACGTTTGCCGGGCCAGTTGGCCGACATTCCGACCGCCAAAGAACAGGGGTACAGCCTGGTGTGGCCGATCATTCGCGGCTTCTACGTCGGGCCGAAAGTCAGCGATGAAGAGTATCAGTGGTGGATCGACACCTTCCAGAAAATGATGGCGACAGACGAATTCAAGCAGCAGCGCGATCTGCGCGGCCTGTTCGAATTCAATATGACCGGCAAAGAGCTGGACGCCTACGTGAAGAATCAGGTTGCCCAATACCGTGAGCAGGCGAAAGTGTTCGGCCTGGCCAAATAACCGCAGGGGAAAACCATGAGCGATCGTATTTTTGCCGGCTTTTGGCTGCTGCTGTGTATCGGCGGGCTGTTCATCGGCTGGGGCATTCAAAGCGAATACAGCTATGAACCGCTGGGGCCGCGCCCGTTCCCGCTGGCGATCCTCAGCCTGATGGCGCTGTGCGCGGCCCTGTTGCTGCTGCGCCGCCCACAGGCGGTGGAATGGCCGCACCACAAGGTGCTGCAACGGCTGCTGGTGCTGGTGATCACCCTGGTGCTGTATGCCTGGGGCTTTGAATGGCTGGGCTTTCCGCTGGCGACCGCGCTGCTGACGTTCAGCATCGGCCTGTTGTTTCAGGCCAGCCTGCCGGCGGCGGCCATCTCCGGCGTCGTCATGGGCGCAGCGCTGTACTACGCCTTTGACCAACTTCTCGATGTCACACAGCCGCTCGGCATCTGGCTGAGCTAACGGGAGCGATGATGGATACCTGGATGTATTTGACCCAAGGGTTTGAAGTGGCGCTGGTGCCGCAGAACCTGATTATCGCCCTGATCGGCTGCTTCGTCGGCACCATCGTCGGCCTGTTGCCGGGGCTGGGGCCGATCAACGGCGTGGCGATCCTGCTGCCGCTGGCGTTCGCCCTCAAACTGCCGGCAGAATCGGCGCTGATCCTGCTGGCGACGGTATATATCGGCTGCGAATACGGCGGGCGCATCTCGTCGATTCTGCTCAACGTGCCGGGCGACGCGGCGGCGATCATGACCGCGCTGGACGGCTACCCGATGGCGCAGCAGGGGCGCGCCGGCGTGGCGCTGTCCATCTCGGCGGTCAGCTCGTTCATCGGCTCGATGATCGCCATCGGCGGCATCATTCTGTTCGCGCCGCTGCTGGCCCGCTGGTCGCTGGCCTTCGGCCCGGCCGAGTATTTCGCCCTGATGGTGTTCGCCATCGCCTGCCTCGGCAGCATGATGAGCCAGAACCCGCTAAAATCGCTGCTGGCGGCGCTGATCGGCCTGGGATTGGCGACGGTGGGCGTCGACGCCAACACCGGCGTTTACCGCTTTACCTTCGACAGCGTGCATCTCTCCGACGGCGTGCAGTTTATCGTGGTGGTGATCGGCCTGTTCTCGGTCAGCGAAATCCTGCTGATGCTGGAAAGCACCAGCGCCGGGCAAAAGCTGGTGCGTAAAACCGGCCGCCTGCTGTTCAACCGCAAAGAGGCGGCGCAGTGCGCAGGCCCGACCCTGCGCTCGTCGGTGATCGGTTTCTTCGTCGGCATTCTGCCGGGCGCCGGCGCCACCATCGCCAGCGCGTTGACCTACATGACCGAGAAGAAAATCAGCGGCAACAGCGACACCTTCGGCAAGGGCGACATTCGCGGCGTAGCGGCACCGGAAGCGGCCAACAACGCCTCGGCCTGCGGCTCGTTCATTCCAATGCTGACGCTGGGGGTGCCGGGTTCCGGCACCACGGCGGTGATGATGGGCGCGCTGACGCTGTACAACATCACCCCCGGCCCGGCGATGTTCACCGAACAGCCGGATATCGTCTGGGGGCTGATCGCCGCGCTGCTGATCGCTAACGTCATTTTGCTGATCATGAACCTGCCGCTGGTCGGCCTGTTCACCCGCATGCTGACCATCCCGCTGTGGTTCCTGGTGCCGGCGATCGCCGCGGTGTCGGCGGTAGGGGTTTATGCGGTGCACAGCACCACCTTCGACCTGCTGTTGATGGTCGGGTTGGGCGTGTTCGGCTACATTCTGCGGAAAATGCATTTCCCGATGTCGCCGCTGATTCTGGGCTTTGTGCTGGGTGAGATGCTGGAACAAAACCTGCGCCGCGCGCTGTCGATCAGCAACGGCGAGTTCGGCATTCTGTGGAGCAGCAGCATCGCGCAAACGCTGCTGGTATTGGCGGTCGCGGTACTGGCGTTGCCGCCGCTGCTGCGCCTGATGCGCAAACGCCGCCAACCGGCGGCCGAGGCCAAGGCCGAATAACGCGAAACGGGCAGGGATCCCCCGCCCGTGGTGTTTAACGGCGCAAGGCCGCAATTCCCTTTTCCAGCGCCCCGATATCGTCATCGGCAAGCAGAGGCTGGATCACCGCAAAGTCCGCCTCGGACAAGTCATAGAGGCGCAACGCAAGCAACCGCGCGATGATTTCCGGCGTGAATCGCCAACGGATAAACGTCGCCGGGTTACCGCCGACGATGGCATAAGGTTCAACATCGCCGGCCACCACGCTGCCGGCGGCGACGATCGCCCCTTCGCCTATCGATATCCCCGGCATCAACATCGCCCGCATGCCGATCCAGCAACCGTCACCCAGCCGGGTATCGCCTTTGGGACGGTATGCCTGCTTGATGGTTGCCATAAACGGGTACAGGCTCAGCCAGTCGATGCGGTGGGTGTGATTACCGCCCATCAGGATCACCGCTTCGGCCGCGATGCACACGTAATCGCCGATCAGCAAACGGTCTATTTCGCCCAGCGGCTGCCATTGCCGGCTGACCGCGTCGCCGTGCAGATAGCGCACCACCGAGCGTTCGAAGCCGTTGTCCCAGCAATCGCTGTAGTAGCTGTGGGTGCCTTTGACGATAATATTCGGGTTGGTCACCGTCTGATGCAGAAGCTCAGTGTTGGACCAGTGTTTTTCGGACATGGCGTATTCTCTTGTTACGGGAATAAAAGCCACGGAACGGAGTGTCTGTGGCCGTGTTGTCGTTCACTCAACACGGCCATTCAAGCGATAAGCGCTCGTTTCAATCTCGGGTTATTCATCATTACCGCCTCTCTTGCGAGGCGTAATGCTAACCGATCACGCCTCGGCGGTCTTGCTTTTCAACAGCAGCACCCCGCCCATCACCAACGCGCTGCCCAGCAGCTGCAGCTGATTCATGTTCTCCCCCAGCAGGAAATAGGCGATCACCGCGGTGAACACCAGCTCCAGCGACAGGATCAGGTTGGCTACCGCCAGCGGCAGCGTTTTCAGGCTGATGTTATACAACCCGAAACCCAGCAGCGTCGGCCCGGCGGCCAACGCCAGCAGCAACAGCCAGCCGCTCCACTGAATGCCCTGCGCGCTGTGCGACAGGAACCACAGATCGCCGGCCATGCCGTGGAACGCCGCCAACGGGAACGCCGTCAGCGCCGCATTGAACGCCAGCTGATACAGCGCCGAAAACCCGAACACGTACAGGATGGTGTTCCACACCGGATAGCCGCGTTCGCTGGCCACCCGCCCGCCGAGGGTATACAGGGTATAACCGATGCCCGACAGCATCCCCACCAGCAGCCCCAGCAGATCGAAGTGGCTGTTCCCCATGCTGTCGCCGTTGCTGACCAGGAAGCAGCCGCCCAGGCTGATGGCGATCACCAGCAATTGGCGCAGCGTCAGGCGTTCGCTGTACATCACCCAGCCGAGGAATACGGTAAAGCCCACCGAACAGTAGGTCAGAATGGTCGCCACCGACGCGCCGTTCAGCGCCACCGACAGCGTCCACAGGCTGTTGAACAGCGCCAGCAGCAGCCCGTAAAGCGCGTAGAACACCACCTGCTCACGGCGCAGACGCGCCCACTGCGGTTTCACCAGCAACAGCAGCGGCAACAACACCAACGCCACCAGCGCCGCGCGCCAGAACGCCAGCACGAAGGTCGGCAGGTGGTAATACTCGGTCAGCGCGCGGATGATGATGGCGGTAAAGGCCAGCAGCATGGCGCTGATAATGGCGATGACGTACCCCTGGCTGCTGCCCTGAAAGAGGCGCGCGCCGGGCAGCGCCGGCCGGGCGGAAACGCCTGACGGTAATGACATGAGATCCTCGGAGAAATGGCGACATAAATACTCAGGCACAGAGTGTAACGCGGCCATTTTTTCTCACTATAGCCACTTTGCAGCGTTGTCATGCAGGCCACTTTTGTGCGCTTGAAGCCCTGCTGACATGGGGTATAGTGAAAATATCTCTCCCTAACCGGGCCAATTTCGCATGCACATCCCGTTAGATCGCGAGCAGGACGTTCCGCTCTATTTACAGATCGAAGAAGCGCTGCGGCGCGCCATCCTCACCGGCGTGTTCGTCGATGGCGACAAGCTGCCCTCGACGCGCACGCTGGCGACCGAGCTGGCGGTCAGCCGTTTAACGGTGGATAACGCCTACGCCGAGCTGGCGGCCAAGGGCTTTTTGCATCAGCGGCGCGGCAGCGGCGCCTATGTCGCGCACCCGCAGGCGCAAACGCGCCCGGCCCGCCCGACCAGCGACGCCCCTTTCCCGCTGGAGAGCTTCACCACCCTCACCTCGCGTCTGGACGGCTACGCCGACGCTCCGCTGCCGGAGGGGCTGATCAACTTCGCCGCCGGCGTCGGCAGCCCCAAAATATTTCCGCTGGAGGCGTTTCGCAAAGTGCTGCTGTCGGTGCTCAGCCGCCACGCGGAAGAGGCCTTCAGCTACGGCGAATACTGCGGCTACTATCCGCTGCGCGATACGCTGAGCCGCATCCTCAGCGCCCAGGGCATCCCCACGCAGGCGGAACAGGTGCTGATCACCAACGGTTCGCAGCATGCCATCAGTCTGGTGGTGCAAAGCCTGCTGGCGCCGGGTGATACGGTGATCGTCGAAGAGCCGACCTACGCCGAAGCGCTGGGTCTGCTGCGCCAGCACCGCATCAATATCGTCACCGTGCCCGGCGACCGCCACGGCATGCGGGTGGATTTGCTGCCGGAGTTGTTGGAACGCCACCGCCCCAAACTGATCTACACCATCCCCAACTTCCACAACCCGACCGGCCGTTGCCTGAGCGAGACGCGCCGGCGACGTCTGCTGGCGATCGCCCAACAGGCCGGCGTGGTGATCCTGGAAGACGACTTCGTCGGCGATCTGCGTTATCAAGGCAAACAACTGCCGTCGCTGCGCGCGCTGGCGCAGCCGGGCGCGGTGATCTACGTCAGCACCTTCTCCAAAATGCTGCTGCCCAGCATGCGCATCGGCTATCTGGTGGCGGACAGCGAACACTATCAGCGTTTCGCCAGGCTGAAGCACGTCGACAGCTTCACCAGTTCCAGCCTGATCCAGCGGGCGCTGGACGCGTTCGTCACCGTCGGCCGTTACGATAAGCAGCTGCGGCGCGCCGGGCGCGTCTATCGCCTGCATCTGGAAGTGATGATCGACGCGTTGCAACGGCGGCTGCCGCCGGGGTGCCGTTTCGAAACGCCGCAAGGCGGCTTGTTTATCTGGCTGACGCTGCCCGCGACGGTGACCACCGCCGAACTGATGCCGGCGGCCTGGCGGCACGGTGTCACCTTTGCCCGCGGTGAATGCTTCTATGCGCAGGAACAGCTGGGCGCACACGGCCTGCGGCTAAACTTCGCCGCCAACTCGCCGCCGCAGATTGAAGAAGGTATCGCCCGGCTGTGCCGGGCGATTGAGGAAGTGATAGCGGAGAAAAGCGCCGGTTAGACGGCGGCCCACCACAGCCGCAGCTTCATCCCCCAGTAGCTGGTCCAGCCGGTGGTGCTCTGCACCACCTTGCCCTGCGAGATCACCACGAAGGTCGGCGTCACGCCAATCCGCCACTGCGCCGACAGCGCGCCGGCCGGATCGTTGACCACCGGCAGCGCCAGCCGTTTACGCGCCAGCCACTGTTTCACCTGGGTATCGTCGCCCGAGCGCAGCGCGACGGTCAGCACGTTGCCGCCCTCCGCCTGCAAGCGGGCGACGTCCGGCGTGGTGAAACGGCAAACGCCGCACCAGCTGGCCCAAAAGTAAACCAGCAGCGGCCGCTCATGGCTAAGCTGCGCCAACGACACGCGCTCGCCGTCCAGCGAGGTCAGCGTCTGGGCATCGAAGGCCGGCGGCGCCTGCGGCGCGTTCAGCCAATCCATCACCGTGACCACCGCCAATGCGATCAGCGCCAGCAGCAGCAACTCGCGCCCCCAGCGCTTGAGCTTAGCCATTGTTGGCCTTCGCCAGCTGCTGCTTCACCATCGTTTCCAGCTCTTCATACGACACCGCCCCCGGCAGCATCCGATCGCCGATCAGCGTCGCCGGCGTTCCTTGTACGCCCAGTTGCTCCGCCAACGCCATATTGCTGCGCAGCGTGGTCATGCTCTGTTCGCTCGGCGCCACCGCCTTGACGCCGGTTTTCTCCTGCGCGGCGGCGATGCTGGCATTGTCGTGGAAGCCCTTTTTCGCCATCAGCCGCTGATGCAAGGCCCAGAATTGCTCCGGGTGCTGCTGCCAGGTGGTGAGCGCCACGCGCGCCGAGCTGACCGAACTTTCGCCCTTGAACGGCAGCAGCTTCACCACCAGCGCCACATCCGGGTATTGCTTGACGATCTTCTCCAGCATCGGATCAAACCGCTTGCAGTACGGGCAGTTATAATCGGTAAAGGTCACCAGCGTCAGTTTGGCGTTGGCGGCGCCCAGCCGCGGGCTGGCCGGATCCTGATACAGCGTTTTGGCGTTCTGCTTGATAGCCTGGCTGATTTGCTGGCTGGCGGTTTGCTGCTGCCAGGCGTCCACCGCCTGCGCCAGAATGTCCGGGTTGGACACCAGCGTTTCGCGGATCATCTCTTTGATACGCGCCTCTTGCGCCGGGGTGAAAGGCTCGGCGGCCCACACCGGGGCGGCGATGATCATCAGTAAAATCAGTAGTTTTTTCATTGTTCGGTTCCTTTGGCATGGGAAAGCGTTTGCAGCACGGCGTCACGGGTCAACAGCGGGGATAACACCTCGCCGTCCGGGCTGCCGGGGCCATAGATTTGGTTGAAAGGCACGGCGACGCTGCCGCGCTTTTGCAGGAAGGCGCTGATGTCGGCCGACGGGCGGCTCCAGTCGCCGCGCAGCGCGACCACATCATCGGCGCTCAACGCCCGCTGTATGTCATCGCGCAGCAGCACATTGAATTTGTTGGCTTTGCAGGTCACGCACCAGTCGGCGGTCACGTCGACGAACACCCGCTTATGCTGCGCCAGCGCCTCGGCGATCGCCTGTTCGCTCAGCGGTTGCCACTGCACCCGATCCTGCAAGGGTTGACGCCACAGACCGGCGGTCAGCGAGCCGGCCAGCAAGGCCGCGCCCGCCAGCACCAACGTGCCCGCCGCCAGCTTGGCCGCCAACCGTGCCCCTTGCTGGCGCCACACCGCCAGCAGTAATGCCAGCAACGCCAGCGCCCCCAGCCACAGCGTGGCCTGCGCGCCGATATGATTGCTCAGCAGGCTCAGCAACCACAGCGACGACGCCAGCATCAGTAATCCCATCGCCAGCTTGACGGTATTCATCCAGCGGCCGGGGCGCGGCAACCGCAGCGCCAGCGACGGCCAGGCGGCGATCAGCAGCCACGGCAGACTCATGCCGATGCCGAGCGCGATGAACATGCCCCACAGCACCGGCAGCGACGCCGCCAGCGCGAAGGCCACCGCCGTGCCGAGAAACGGCGCCGAGCACGGCGTCGCCAGCAGCGTGGCGAACGCGCCCTGCCAGAAATGGCCGCTCAGACCGTGCCCGTTATGGGTCGCCAGCGAGGTATTCAGATCGGATGAGAGTCGCAGATGGAACAGGCCGAACAGGTTGGCGCTGAACAGCAGCGTCACCAGCACCATAAAGCCGATAAACCACGGATTCTGGAACTGAATGCCCCAGCCGAGCGCGTGGTTGCCGAGCCGCAGCAGCGTCATCAACAGGGCCAACGCCATAAACGAGGCGACGATGCCCAGCGACGACGCCAGAAACTGCAGACGAACGCTGCGCCGATCGCGCCGCTCCACCTGCAGGATGGAGCCGAGCTTGATGCCCAGCACCGGCAGCACGCACGGCATCAGGTTGAGGATCAACCCGCCCGCCAGCGCCATCAATACCGCCTGCCATAGCGGGAACGCCGCACCGGTCGGCGCGGCCAGCGGCTGGCCGATCGGCAGCGTTATCTGCTGCGCCATACCGCCGTCGTCGATCACCAACGTCAGCGTTTTGCCGCGCAGGTCCGGCGCCGCATCGCCCCAGCCATCGCTGACCGGCACTCGCGCCAACAGCTGAGCGCCGTCGGTCTCGACCTGCGGCTTGCCGAGATCGGCATCCGCCAGCGTATCGAAGAACAGCGCAGGCTGTTGCCAGCCGGCGGCGCGTTCGGCGGAAATCTGCAGCTCGCCGCTGCGATACCCGGCCTTGACGCTTTCCGCCAACCCGGCGGCGATCGGCACCTGCCCCATTGCCTGCGCGAAGTCATGGTTAAACTGCGGATCGTTCGGCGTGGTCAGATCCAGACTGAACGGGTAGTCGGTCAGAATGCAGACGTTGCTGCAGGTGGACAGCGTCAGCGTACCCGCCAGCGGGCCGGACACCTGGCCTGGCATCACGATCGGCAGCGTGACCCGATCGTGATAGCCCTGGGTGGAAATGCCGGCCACCTCGAAACGCTGCGGCGTCGGCCAGTGCCAGGTCGCCGGCGGCGGGTTACCCTGCCAGACGATAGCCGGCGCGATGCCGCCTTCGCCTGGAGAGCGCCAGTAAGTTTTCCAGCCTTTTTGCAGCTCGACCGACAGCAGCAGGCGGATCTCTCCCGGCTGTGACGTGTCGGCGCGCAGCCGCACCTTGGCATGATCGTTGGCCGGATTTTGCAGCCAGCCGCTGTCCGCCGCCTGCAAGGCAGGCAGCCACAGCATAAACAGGCAAGCGCAGGCCAGCCTGATAATTTTCAACATGTTAATTCTCCATAAATGATTAATTCACCGCGAAAAACGGGCGATTAACTCATTCACGGAAGACGCATAATCGAAGGTGCACCCTGAGGGTGGGCGGTGAAATGGCGCGGGGAGGAGGAATGCGCAGACGCGCGGCAATGGTCGGCGCCAACAGCGCCAGCAGCAGACCCAGCCCGAACAGCACGGTTTCGAACATTACCGGCGGCGCGGCCAGCAATGATTTGGCGCTCAGCTCACAGGGCGTCGGCTGCGCTTCGGCGGCGGCGTCGCTGGATTGCACGGCAGTGGCGGCCGGGATCCCCAGCGTTTGCTGCAGCGCATGCAAGCCCGCCATGCGCTGGGTCATGCACGTCAGCACCACCAGGCAAGCCAGGCATAAAAACCATTTTGCAATCCGCTGCCGTTTAACCATGCCATCCTCATGTTCAGATCTGGGGTTATCTTAGCGACGCAGACGCGTTTAGCAACGTTTTGTCGGTAAAGAAATGTCTGAGCGGCGGTATTGATGGCGGCGATTTACAGGTATCATAGACGGTAAGCCTGCGCTTTTCGCCGGGTACGATGACGATTCTCTCCTCCAGGCACACTGCGGGGATACACAGCGAAGGACTGGTGATATGCAACCTTTGAGTGGGCCGGGCACCCCAATCGCCGGCGAACGCCCCCCCTCCCCGGGCAAAACGGCGGCCACTGACGATCAACCTCTCTCTCCGGCGCAGCGCACGACGCTGGAAAAACTGATCGTGAAAATCATGACGCTCAGCCCGGCCAAATCGGCGGAGATCTGGGCGTCTCTGCGTCACGATCTCGGCGCCGACAAAGGCGGCGAACTGCTGGCGCGCCATTTTCAACCGGCGGAACAGCTGCTGCAAACGCGCCTGACGCAGGCGCAACAAAACCATGCCGGGCGCCAACTGCTGCAACAGCTGGCCGAATTGCTGCCGCAGGGCAATAACCGCCAGGCGGTCAGCGACTTTATTCGCCAGCAGTTCGGCCATACGGTGTTGAGCCAGCTGAGCCCACCGCAATTGCAACAGGTGCTGAATCTGTTGCAGACCGGCGGCCTGACCATTCCCCAGCCGCAGCAAACCACCACCAGCGATCGCCCGCTGCTGCCCGCAGAGCATCAAAGCCTGCAGCAGCAGATCACCAAACTCAGCGCCGCGACCGGCGAAGCGCCGGCTAAAATCTGGCAAACGCTGTTCGATCTGGCGGGCGTGAAAACCAACGATCCGCTGCCGGCGCGCCACTTCCAGCTGCTGAACCAGTTTTTACAGGTGAAGGTGGCGCTCAGCCCGCAGAACGCGCCGACGCTGAACAACCTGCTGGCGGCGCTAAAACAGCCGGCGGATGAGCAAGAACTGCAGCAGATGAACGACTATTGCCAGACGCGCTTCAACTGCGGCGCCAATGCACCGCTGACGCACCCGCAAATGAGCGACGCCATTCATCAGCTGTTTGCCCGCCGTCTGGATAAAGCCGGCCAGGCGCAGCCGATCGCCAGCCACCCTGTCGAACCGCAGCCGCTGCTCAACCCGCTGATCGCCGCTCTGCCTCTGCCGCTGCAGAAAGCGCTCAGCAAGCCGGCCGTGGCGCTGATCCTGTTGCTGTTGGCGTTGGCGGTCGTGCTGGCGCTGGTGTTTTAACGCCTCAGGCGCAGCCGCAGTCCTCAGCAGCCGCCCGATCGCGCAGCGATCCCGGCTGTTCTCCGATGGCCAATGGATGGCCATCGCGCAGCCAGAAGTCCAGCCCGCCGATCAGCTCCTTCACCCTGAATCCCAGTTTCGCCAGCTTGTAAGCGCCTTTGGTGGATCCGTTGCAGCCAATGCCGTCGCAGTAGGTCACATACACCTTTTTACGATCCAGATGCGCCGTGCCGGCTTCATCCATCAGGCGATGCGGCAAGCTGAACGCGCCGGGAATATGCCCGGCGGCGTACAGCGCCTCCGCGCGGGTATCGATCACCACTATCCCGTCCACGCCTTTGCGCAGATCTTCCGCCACATCCCAGGCATCCGCATAGCGGCTCAGTTTGGCCGCCAGGTAGGCCAAACTCTCTTCCGGCGCCGCCGGCGGAAAAGCCAGCACCAATGATTCTTTCGACATATCACTTACTCCCGTGCATCAAGACAGATGACAATAGTGCCCCATTTTGGTCTTATGATTGATACCCATTATCCACAGATGATAAGACCCATTATGCGGCACACGCTGATCACGCTGTTTCAGCAATCGCCCCAGGCCGTCGGCACACTGCGCGATCGTTTGTGCGCGGCATTGCGGCAAGCCATCCACCACGGCGCATTGAGCATTGGGCAACGCCTGCCCTCCAGCCGAGTGCTGGCTGGGGATCTGAGCCTCTCAAGGGTGACCGTCGAAGCAGCCTACGGCCAGTTGGAGGCGGAAGGATATTTGCTGCGCCGCGTCGGCCAGGGCACCTTTGTGGCGATTACCATCGCCAAATCACCGCCGCCGGCAGCCGGCTCCGGCTTGCCGCGCCTTTCGCAGCGCGGCCAACAGATCGTGCAAACCGGCGGCTGCCGCGATCCGCAGCAGCCACAGGCGTTTGCCGCCGGCTCGCCGGATCTGCGCGCGTTTCCGCTGGCCTTGTGGAAGCAGTTGACCGCGCAGCGCCTGCGGCTACAGGGGGAAAGCCTGCTGCGCTACGGCGACCCGCAGGGCTATTTGCCGCTGCGTGAAGCGATTGCCGCCCACGTCAACCAAACGCGCGGCGTAATCTGCGATGCAAACCAGGTTATCGTGCTGACCAGTTCGCAGCAGGCGCTGCAGCTGCTCGCCACGTTGCTGCTGGACAGCGGCGACAGCGTCTGGATGGAAGAACCGGGTTACGCCGGGGCGAGAAACGCCTTTATCAGCGCCGGCGCCGCCCTGACGCCGGTGGCGGTAGACGGCGACGGCCTGCACGCTGAACCCTCCTTGCCCGAGCCGCGTTTGATTTATCTGACGCCCTCGCACCAATACCCAACCGGCGCAGCGCTCAGCCTGGCGCGCCGATTGGCATTGCTGATGCTGGCGGAAAGGCAGCAGGCCTGGATCATTGAGGACGATTACGACAGCGAGTTTCATTACGACGGCCTGCCGATACCGGCGATGCAGGGCCTGGATCGCCGTGGCCGCGTACTGTACCTCGGCACCTTCTCCAAATCGCTGTTCCCTTCGTTGCGGTTGGCGTACCTGATCGTACCGCCCACGCTGGTTGAAGCGTTCGTCACCGCGCGCACGGTGTATGACGGCCACAGCGCGCAGCTGATGCAGGCGGTCACCGCCGAATTCATCCGCCAGGGGCACTTCGCCGCGCATATCCGCTACATGCGCCAACTCTACCATAGCCGGCGCGATGTGTTGCTGGCGGCAGTGCGCGAAAAACTCGGCCACTTCGCCACACCCGCTCCCGCCGCCGGCGGCCTGCAGCTCAGCGTCTGGCTGCCGCCCGGCCAGGAGGCGGCGCTCAGCCGGCAGGCGCGGCGGCTCGGCGTCCTTACGCCCGGGTTAACTGCGCAATACCAAACGGTTCAGGCCCAGCGCGACGGATGGCTGCTGGGCTTTTCGGCCCTGACGCCGGGCGAGATCCGCAGCGCCGTCGAGCGGCTGGCGCGGATCGCCGCGGCTTAGCCCTGCCCCGGAGAGACGCCGGCCGGCTTATTGCTCGGTCAGGCGCATCTCCGCAACCAGCGGCAGGTGATCGCTCACCGCCGGCCAGTGCACGCCGTTCCAATCGCCGCTAGCGTTCGGCACCGTCAGGCTGTCCAGATGCCAACGCTGCGCATTGCCGCTAAAGATGTAATCCACCTTGATTTCGGCGTTTTCCGCCGGCCAGCTGCGGCCGTCCTGCCCGTTGGGCATGATATCGTTCCAATAGCGGCTCAGCTCCAGCCAGGTGACGCTGCCCGGTACGTCGTTCATGTCGCCGAACAGCAGTTTGATGCCGCGCACTTCGATGGTGCGATCGTTCAGCTCCCGTACCTGATCCAGACGCATCGTCGGATCTTCCTTGGTATCGAGGTGGGTGTTGAACAGGGTGATCGGCGTCGGGAACTCCGGCACATCGACCTTGGCGCTGAAGGCGATGCGCTGCTCGCGCTGGCCGGACGGCAACGGATAGATCACGGCATCGTGCAGCGGATACTTCGAGAGAAACGCCAGGCCGTATTCACCGCCGTCGAAATCGATCGCCC
This sequence comes from Serratia sp. BNK-33-b, assembly GCF_048684565.1. Taxonomy (NCBI): domain Bacteria; kingdom Pseudomonadati; phylum Pseudomonadota; class Gammaproteobacteria; order Enterobacterales; family Yersiniaceae; genus Serratia; species Serratia sp. BNK-33-b. The sequence continues at coordinate 1,330,124 of NZ_JBLQTZ010000001.1, read as the reverse complement.
GGCCGAACACCGCCTGCATGCCGGTCAGCTTCGCCAGTTCCGCCGCCTGATCGACCCGCCCGCTGCGGGCGGTGAGTTTATCCACCTCCTGCAGCGCCACCACGTCGACGTTCATCGCGCGAATCGCCTTGGCGATGGCGGTCATGTCGCTGACCTTGCCGGCGGCGATATTGAAGCTGGCTACGCGGATCTTCGGCGCCTGTTCCAGTTCGTAGGTTTTGTTCTTCAGGCCGCCCAACGCGCTGGCCACCTCGCGGCTGTTGGCGTTGCTGTTGGCGTGCCCGGTATCGGCAGACGACCAGGCGCTGTGAGAGATACCCAGGGACAGTAAGGTGATAAGCAGAGCGTGACCGGTGTGCATGAATTCTCCTTGAGGGACAGATAAGTGTTATGTGGGCGCATCCCGGCCCACAGCTAACACCGATTTTGCCGCAGAAACCTGCGACTATTTCCTAGTTGCACCGCTATTTTTCGTTTCTGCGCGATACTTCGCATTCTGGCGGTTTACGCATTGCACCGTTGGACAAACGGCTGATTTCGTTTTAAAACCGGTAGATTGCCAACCGCGAGGAGTTCCGATGACCAGCCCGATTGCCGAACAGCTTACCGAACGTTTCTTCCGCTATCTGGCGGTGACCAGCCAGAGTAACGCCGCCGCAGCCACCCTGCCCAGCACGCCGGGGCAGCATGAGATGGCGCAACTGTTGGCGGACGAGCTGCGCCGGCTCGGCCTGGCCGACGTGCAAATCGACGAGCACGCCACCGTGACCGCGCGCAAGCCCGGCACCCAACCCGGCGCGCCGCGCATCGGCTTCATCACGCATATCGACACCGTGGACGTTGGCCTCTCGCCCGAGATTCGCCCGCAGCGCCTGCGCTTCACCGGCGAAGATTTATGTCTGAACGCCGAGCAAGACATCTGGCTGCGGGTCGCCGAGCATCCGGAGATCCTGCCCTACCGGAACGAAGAGATCCTGTTCAGCGACGGCACCAGCGTGCTGGGCGCCGACAATAAGGCGGCGGTCACCGTGGTGATGACGCTGCTGGCCAACCTGACCGCGGCCGATCGCCACGGCGATATCGTGGTGGCGTTCGTGCCGGACGAAGAAATCGGCCTGCGCGGCGCCAAGGCGCTGGATCTGCAGCGCTTCCCCGTCGATTTCGCCTACACCATCGACTGCTGCGAACTGGGTGAAGTGGTATACGAGAATTTCAACGCGGCGGCGGCAGAGATCCGCATCGAGGGAGTGACCGCCCACCCGATGTCGGCGAAAAACGTGTTAATCAACCCAATACGCATCGCCAACGACATCATAAACCGATTCGACGTGCAGGATACCCCGGAGCACACCGAGGGGCGCGAGGGTTATTTCTGGTTCACCGATCTGGCCGCCAACGCCAATCAGGCGACGCTGAAGGTGTCGATTCGCGACTTCGATCGCGCGGCGTTCGAGACGCGCAAGGCCCGCCTTGAGGAGACGGTGTGCCAGGTGGCGGCCAACTATCCGCGCGCCAACGTCAGCTGCAGCGTCAGCGACATCTACAGCAACATCAGCAACGCCATCGGCGAGGACCGGCGCGCTATCGATCTGATCTTCGGCGCCCTCGCCGCCCACGGTATCCCGCCGAAGGTGATCCCGATGCGCGGCGGCACCGACGGCGCGGCGCTCTCCAGCCGCGGCATCCTGACGCCCAATTACTTCACCGGCGCGCATAACTTCCACTCGCGCTTCGAGTTTTTACCCGTCAGCGCCTTCGTGAAATCCTATCAGGTGACCCGCAGCATTTGCCTGCTGGCCGCGCGGCAAAGCGGTAATCAGAGTTAGCTCAACAGCCAGCCGAGCAACGCGGCCCATACCAACAGCGGCAGCGAATAATAGTGGAAGCGCAACCAGATCATGCGCTCCCCCGCCATGCGCAGCGCAATCAGGTTGGCGAGCGATCCGATCGCCAACCCGAAGCCGCCGGCGTTGACCGCATAGGCCAGCTGAGCGCTGGAAGGCACATAGTTGAGCAACAGTATGGTGGCCGGCACGTTGCTGACGATCTGCGACAGCCCAACGCCCAACGCATACACGCCGCCCTCGCTCAGCCCGGCGATGGCGGCGAACGCCGGCTGAAGCGGCGGCAAACGGGTAAACAGGCCGACATCGATGAACATGGCGGCGAACACGAAAATCAGGCTCCAGTCGATCTGCAACAGCACCCGGCGCGCCAGCAGCAAGAAACCGGCGAACACCGCCAACAGCCCATACAACGGCAGATCGAAATCGAGACTCAGCAGGAAAACCGCATACAGCCCTACGCAGCTCAGCAACAGCGGCCGCTGGTAGGGATACCCCTCGGTATTCGGCGCTTTCACAATGTCGCGCGCCGGGAAGCTTAACCAGGTCAGCGCCAGCAAGCTCAACATCATTGCGGCGCCAAACGGCGCCATCTGGCCGATGAAACCGAGGAAAGAGAGGCCGGAGCGGCTCCACAGCAGGATATTTTGCGGGTTACCGATCGGCGTCAGCAACGAACCGGCGTTCACCGCCAGCGCCTGGAAGATGATCAAGCGGCCAACCGGCAGCGCCGACAGCTTTTTCAGCGTGATGGTGAGCGGAATGACGATAAACAGCGCCACATCGTTGGTAAGAAACGACGACAGCAGCGCGGCGGAAAACACCAGGAACAGCGCCAGCCGCCGTTCGCTGAGCAAGCGGTTGATAATCTTGCGGCCGACAAAATCGAAGTAACCGCTGACCTCCACGCCTTTGGTCAGCAGCATCAGCCCCAACAGGGTGATGAGGGTACGGCCGTCGATAAAACCACCCAGCGCTGTCAGCGGTTGCGGATGAAAAGCGAACATCGCCACGCCGGCCAGCAGCAATGCATGCAAGAAGCGATCTTTGATAAAGGGGTGGATAAGCCGAGAAATGGCGGTTGAACTCATGGTGGCTGCGTGAACCTCACCGAAAAGAATGGGCAGACGTTAGCTCAGACGCGGCTTCAGCGCCAGCAAAATGCTATTTTACCTTTATCCGCTTTTCATTTGCCGCGCTTTACTTTATTTGTAGCGGCTTTCTCGTTTTCAAAGGACATGTTATGGCTTCCCTGTTCGCCAAAGGGGCGTTGCTGAGTGCCTTATGCGCCCTGCTCGCCGCCTGCGACAATGCCTCCTCCTCCCGCCCGCAAATCGATATCGACGGCAAGACCATGGGCACCTTCTACAGCGTTAAGGTCAGCGGTGACGTCGCGATCGGCAAACAAGAGCTGCAGCGGCAGATCGACACGGTGCTCGAACGGGCCAACGACGATATCTCTACCTACCGCGCCGATTCGGTGCTGTCGCGGTTTAACCGCAGCGCCAGCCTCGGGGCGCAGCCGATCCCACGCGGCATGGCGGACATCGTGTTGATGGCTCAACGCATCGGCCGCGATACCGGCGGCGCCATGGATATCACCGTCGGCCCGCTGGTGAACCTGTGGGGATTCGGCCCAGACAAACATCCGGTCAAGGTGCCGGAACAGGCGCAGATCGACGCGGCGAAGCAGCGCACCGGCCTGCAGCACCTGAAGCTGATCAGCGACAACCGCGGGGAGTGGCTGCAAAAAGATCTGCCGGATATGTATGTCGATCTCTCAACGCTGGGCGAAGGCTATGGCGCGGATGAGTTGGTGCGCCTGATGAACCGCAACGGCATTACCAACTACCTGGTATCGGTCGGTGGCGCGGTCTCTTCGCGCGGCGTCAACGGCCAGGGCAAACCCTGGCGGGTGGCGATCCAAAAGCCGACCGATCGTGAAAATGCGGTGCAGGCGCTGGTTGATCTGCACGGTTACGGCATCAGCACCGCCGGCAGCTACCGCAACTACTTTGAACAAAACGGCCAGCGCTACTCCCATGTCATCGATCCGACCACCGGCAGGCCGATCAACCACCGGCTGGTTTCCGCCACGGTGATCGCCCCGACCGCGCTCGAGGCCGACGGCTGGGATACCGGTCTGATGGTGCTGGGCACGGAGAAAGCGTTGCAGCTCGCGGAAGAGAAAGGGCTGGCGGTCTACCTGATCAGTAAAACCGACGACGGTTTCAGCGCCGTGATGACGCCGCAGTTCAAAGCGTTTTTGGTGCAGTGAGATAAAAAAAGCCCGGCACGCCATGGCCGGGCTTAGTCCTGTTCCGCGCCGATCACTTGGTCAGCGCGATGATGCCGAGGGTCAGACCGGCAACCGCCGCCGCGCCGCCGGCGATCGCGCCCGCGGTTTCCCAGTTATCCTGAGTGGTGCCCTTCATACAGGTGTTGGTATGCACCAGACGCCCCTGGTCATCGTAGACCGGTACGCAGGGAGAATCGGTGGCGCATCCGGCCAACACGGCCGACAGTAACCCAACCGCAATTAACTTTTTCATACTTCTTGCCTCAATGTTCGATCACTTTATAAAGCTACGCCGAGCGATAATCACGCTACCAGGCTATTGTATGCCCAACGCGTGTAATGACGAGGTAATGATGTGTCAGGGGATGTGATTTGGGAAAACTCCGAGCGCCCGGCAAGTGGGCTTTGAGCAATAAAAAGCCCGCGAAAACGCGGGCTTGATGGCGAGGTGAGGCTCAGGCGGGATTATTTCGCCAGTTTGCGCATCACCAGGGTGGCGTTGGTGCCGCCGAAGCCGAAGCTGTTGGACATCACGGTGGTCAGCTCGCGCTGAGTCGGCTGAGTCACGATGTTCATGCCGACCGCCTGCTCATCCAGCGTTTCGATGTTGATGCTCGGTGCGATAAAGCCGTGCTCCAGCATCAACAGGCTGTAGATCGCTTCCTGCACGCCCGCGGCGCCCAGCGAGTGACCGGTCATCGCCTTGGTGGAGGAGATAGCCGGGGTATTGTCGCCGAACACTTCGCGAATGGCGCCCAGTTCTTTCACGTCGCCCACCGGTGTGGAGGTGCCGTGCACGTTGATGTAGTCGATCGGCGCGTCCAGATCCTGCATCGCCATCTTCATGCAGCGCACTGCGCCTTCGCCCGAAGGTGCAACCATGTCGGCGCCGTCAGACGTTGCGCCGTAGCCGACGATTTCTGCGTAGATGTGCGCGCCGCGCGCCAGCGCGTGCTCCAGTTCTTCAACCACCACCATGCCGCCGCCGCCGGCGATGACGAAACCGTCACGATCGGCGTCGTAGGTGCGGGAGGCTTTTTCCGGCGTGTCGTTGTACTTGGTGGACAGCGCGCCCATCGCATCGAACTCGCAGGCCATTTCCCAGCACAGCTCTTCGCCGCCGCCGGCGAACACGATGTCCTGTTTGCCCAGCTGGATTTGCTCAACCGCGTTGCCGATGCAGTGTGCGGAGGTCGCGCAAGCGGAGCTGATGGAGTAGTTCACGCCGTGGATTTTGAATGGCGTCGCCAGGCAGGCGGAAACGCCGGAAGCCATGGCTTTGGTGACCACGTACGGGCCAACCGCTTTCAAGCCGCGTGGGCTGCGCATCGCATCGGCGCCGAACACCTGGAAGCGCGGAGAACCGCCGCCGGAACCGGCGATCAGGCCTACGCGCGGGTTGTTTTGATACTCTTCTTCCTTCAAACCGGAAGACGCGATCGCTTCTTGCATCGCCAGGAAGGCATAAATGGAAGCATCGCTCATGAAACGCACCGCCTTGCGGTCGATCAGGCCGGTCGTGTCGAGCTTAACTTGCCCCCATACGTGACTACGCATGCCGGAATCTTTCAGTTCCTGGGAGAAAGTGATCCCAGAACGTCCTTCCTGCAGGCTCGCCAGGACCTCCTGCTGGTTATTACCAATGCTGGAGACAACTCCCAGGCCAGTAATCACTGCACGTTTCATTCAATACCTCTTCCACTATTTACCTACGGGATTTTGCATCGCACTTTAGCGTACAGATGTAAGCCGAACAAGTCCGATCAGCGTTTTTCAGCTTTATTGTTGTCCAGTTTGCGCCAAGGCGCCAGCGCCGTTAGAATTCGCGGCATCCCTTGAATTTCGAGCCATTGACCGTGAACCATGCCCCCATCCAAACCGCAACGCTAACCTGGAACGAACAGGGTACACCTGTTTCGAAACAGTTTGATGACGTCTATTTTTCCAATCAGGATGGGCTGGAAGAAACCCGTTATGTCTTCCTGCACGGCAATCGGCTGCCGCAGCGTTTCGCCGTCCACCCGCGCTCGCTGTTTGTCGTGGCGGAAACCGGGTTTGGCACCGGGCTCAATTTCCTCACGCTATGGCAGGCCTTCGCCGGCTTTCGCCAGGCCGAGCCGGACGCAACGCTGCAGCGCCTGCACTTTATCAGCTTCGAAAAATTTCCCCTGCAGCAGGCTGACCTAGCGGCGGCGCATGCGCGCTGGCCGGAGCTGGCGCCTTACGCCGACGAACTACGCGCCCAATGGCCGCTGCCGTTGCCGGGTTGCCATCGCCTGCTGTTAGCCGAAGGCCGCATTACGCTCGATCTGTGGTTCGGCGACGTCAACGATTTGCTGCCGCAGTTTGACGCCAGCATGAATAACCAGGTGGATGCCTGGTTCCTCGACGGCTTCGCGCCGGCAAAAAATCCCGACATGTGGACCGATCAACTGTTCGCCGCCATGGCGCGTTTCGCCCGGCCGGGAGGCAGCTTCGCCACCTTTACCGCCGCCGGCTTCGTGCGCCGCGGCTTGCAGCAGGCCGGTTTTCAGGTCAACCGCTGCAAAGGCTTCGGCCAAAAACGTGAAATGCTCGCCGGCGAGCTCCCGGCCGATGCGCAGCCCGCCGCACACCCAGCGCCCTGGTATCGACGCCCGGCGGCGGACAACACCGCCGACATCGCCCTGATCGGCGGCGGCGTCGCCAGCGCGCTCACTGCGCTGGCCTTGCTGCGGCGCGGCGCCACCGTCACGCTGTACTGCGCCGATGAACAGGCGGCCGAAGGCGCATCCGGCAACCGCCAGGGCGCGATTTATCCTTTGCTGAACGGCAGCGGCGACGCGCTGGAGAGTTTCTTCAGCGCCGCGTTTCCCTTCGCCCGCCGCCAATACGACGCCCTGTTGCAACAAGGCGTCGCCTTCGATCACCAGTGGTGCGGCGTCAGCCAGTTGGCCTATGACGAAAAGAGCAGCGCCAAGATCGCCAATATGCTGAAAACCGACTGGCCGCAGGCCTTGGCGATGGCGGCCGACCGCGAGACGCTCAGCGAACGCTGCGGCGTCGATACCGGCTTTGGCGGCATCACCTACCCGCTAGGCGGCTGGCTGTGCCCGGCCGAGCTGACGCGCGGCGCTATCGCGCTGGCGCAGCGCCAGGGCTTGGTCTGCTGCTACCGGCACGATGCAAAGATGCTGACGCAGGAAGAAAACGGCTGGCGCATCGATTTCGCCAACGGCGACAGCCGGCGCCATGCGACGGTGATCCTGGCCAACGGCCATCGGTTGGCCGAGCTGGCGCCGACGGAAGCCCTGCCGCTGTATTCGGTACGCGGGCAGGTGTCGCATATCCCGACCTCGCCGGCCCTCGGTCAACTGAAGCAAGTCTTGTGCTACGACGGCTACCTGACGCCGATTAATGCCAACAACGGCCAGCACTGCATTGGCGCCAGCTATCAGCGCGGCGACATCGCCACCGACTACCGCGAGCAGGAGCAACAGGAAAACCGCGAGCGCCTGCTGCGCTGCCTGCCGGAGCAAGCCTGGCCGCAGCAGGTGGACGTCAGCGCACGCCAGGCGCGCTGCGGCGTGCGCAGCGCCACCCGCGATCATCTGCCGATGGTCGGCGCGCTGCCGGACTATCAGGCCACGCTGACGCAGTATCAGGATTTGCAGCGGCAAAATCAGCGCGGCGAAACCGTCGCCGATGCGCCGGTCTATCCCGGCCTGTTCGCTATCGGCGGATTAGGCTCGCGCGGGCTGAGCTCGGCGCCGCTGGCGGCGGAAATTTTGGCGGCGCAGCTGTTCGGCGAGCCGTTGCCGGGCGATGCGCGCCTGCTGGCGGCGTTGAATCCGAATCGGATGTGGGTGCGGAAATTACTGAAGGGACGTGCGGTTTAATCAACCCGGAGGGGCGCGGCGATCGCGCCCCGGCATAGCGGTCAGGCGGCAGGGGTGGCAGCCTGATAGAGGTTTTCCCACATGCCGCGCACCAGGATCTGATCCGGCGGCGAAAGTTCACCGGCGGCGATCGCCTTGTGCAGGCTCTCCTCCACCCGCGCTTTCAGCGCTTCAGCGGTGTGTTCGCCCTGCTCTTCCGCTTCGGCCACCGCCAGCGTCAGATGACCGCGCAGGTAGCCACCGGCAAACAGTTCATCATCGCTGGCGTGCTCTACCATGTCATCAATCAGCGCCAAAATGCGCGCTTCAAATTCTGCGATCATCAAATTTCCTCATTAAATAACGGACTGTGGCGTCAGTTGAGATCTTCCGGGTACGGAAAATGCTCGGCCGCCAACGGTGGCGTATTGTAGAACGATTGCAGCGCCTGAATAAAGCGCGCAGGCCTTGTGGGTATTCCCTGCTCCAGCAGCGTCAATACCCGGTCGCGCACCTTGCGTTGGAACGCAATGCGATCCGGCTCGCAGTCGCCATTCAGGTTGTCGCAGCTGACGTTAAACGGGAAACCGGCCGCCACACAGAACATCCATTCCAGCGCCTGTGGTTTTATCTCCACGGCTTCGAATTCGCTCTGGGTCTGCGCGTCGCGCCCGTCCGGGCAATACCAATAACCGAAGTCCACCAATTGACGGCGCGCTTCACCGGCGATGCACCAGTGCGAGATTTCGTGCAGGCCGCTGGCGTAAAAACCGTGGGCGAACACGATGCGGTGATACGGCAGTTCATCGTCGGCCGGCAGGTAAATGGGTTCGTCGTCGCCCTTCACCAGGCGAGTGTTGTAGTCATCGCTGAAGCAGCGATTGAAGATCTCAATCAGATGTTCATAGCGATGACGGGTCTGCGTGTCTGACATAAAAACTCTATAACCACAAAAATAAAGAGGCCATTATACCCGATAAGACAGGGCGCGTAAGCAACGCCCCCTTTTCATCTTTAACCGTGCATCAAGGCGGTCAACCACTGCTGAATTTCCGCGCCGTGATTGTCGTACAGCAGCTTGAGGCTCATCACCAGCGAAACGATCACGATCATCGGCCGAATCAATTTCTGGCCGCGGGTCAGCACCATGTGCGCGCCCAGACGCGCCCCCAGCACCTGCCCCACCAACATCACCAGACCGATGCTCCACACCACCTTGCCGCCGATGATGAACAGCGCCAACCCGCCGACGTTGGAGGTAAAGTTCAGCACTTTGGCGTGCGCCGTGGACTTGGCGAGGTTGAAACCGCACAGCGTCACGTAGGCCAACGCGTAGAATGAACCGGCGCCGGGGCCGAAAAAGCCGTCGTAAAACCCGACGCAACCACCGGCCACCAGCCCGAACGGCAAGGCGCCAAGGCGGCGTTGACGATCTTCCTCCCCCAGTCGCGGCATCAACAAGAAATAGAGACCGATGCCGATCACCAGCAGCGGCAACATCTGCCGCAGCAAATCGGCGCGCATATGCTGCACCAAAATGGCGCCGGCGATCGAGCCGATCAGCGTCAGAAAAATCGTCAGCTTCTGGTCGTTGAGATTCACCGCTCGCCGACGAATGAAGTACAGACTGGCGGAGAAGGAGCCGCCGACCGACTGCAACTTATTGGTCGCCAGCGCCTGCGCCGGAGGAACCCCCACCGCCAGCAGGGCCGGCACCGTCAGCAACCCGCCGCCGCCGGCAATGGAGTCGATAAACCCCGCCAGCAGCGCTACCGCAAACAACACCCCGAGCATCTCGGGGCCAATGACGAACCAGTCCATGTGTTATTCCGCTGAGAAATGGTGATCCAGCAATGCCTGACAGGTCGGCGGTAACGGCGGCGGCACGGGTTTGCCCGGCTTCGCGTTCGGCTGATGCGGTACGAACCAGCTCGCCAGTTCGGCGCCGCAGCCGTCGCCCGGCGGCGGCGTATCCTGCTCCTGGCACTCCAGGCTGCCGGCCGGACAACGCAGACGCACGTGCATGTGCGCACGGTGGCCGAACCACGGCCGCACCTTGTGCAACCAGGCCCGATCGGCGCCGGCATCCAGGCACAGGCGCTGCTTGATCGCCGGATTGACGAAGATGCGCGTCACCTCCGCATCCTGTGCCGCCAGCTTAATCAGCGACTCAATTTGCGGTTGCCATTGGCGCGCCACCACCTGCTTGCCGTCGCCCGACACCAGGTCGATCGGCTGCGGCTTCAGCAATTGCTGCGCGCTCCAGCGTTGGCGCGGCAACTGCAGCCAGATGTCGACATCGAGCCCCGACTGGTGGCTGGCGTGGCCGCTGCTGAAGCGCCCGCCGGCCGGCATCGCCATGTCGCCGATCAGCACCGTGCCCAGCGCTTTCTGATTCGCCTGGCTGCTGAGACGCTGAATGAACGCCAGCAGATCCGGGTGGCCAAAATAGCGGCGCTGGTCGGTACGCATCACCTGGTAGTTCGGTGAGTTCAGCGGCAGCGGCTGCGCGCCGATGACGCAACCGTTGGCGAAACCGCCCACCGCCTGCGGCGCGCCGGCCACCGGATGGTCGATTTTCTGCCACGGCGTCAGCGCCATGGCGGAAGCGGAGGCCGTCAGGGCCAGCAGGCCCAACATCCAGTTTTTCATGGCGATTACCAGCGCGGCACGTCGGAAACCACATCACCGTTTTGCGCACGCTGGCGCAGCAGGTGATCCATCAACACGATCGCCATCATCGCTTCGGCGATCGGCACGGCGCGGATGCCCACGCACGGATCGTGGCGACCGCGGGTCACCATTTCCACCGCTTCGCCCTGGCGATTGATGGTGCGCCCCGGCACCATGATGCTGGAGGTCGGTTTCAGCGCCAGATGCGCGATCACCGGTTGGCCGCTGCTGATGCCGCCGAGAATGCCGCCGGCATGGTTGCTCTGGAAGCCTTCCGGGGTGATTTCATCGCGGTTTTCGCTGCCGCGTTTGGTCACCACGGCGAACCCGTCGCCGATCTCCACGCCTTTCACCGCGTTGATGCTCATCAGCGCGTGCGCCAGATCGGCGTCGAGGCGGTCAAACACCGGCTCACCCAGGCCAACCGGCACGTTTTCAGCGATCACGCTGACCTTGGCGCCGATGGAGTCGCCCTCTTTTTTCAGCGCGCGCATCAGTTCGTCCAGCGCTTCCAGCTTGTCCGGATCCGGGCAGAAGAACGGGTTCTGCTCGACCTGATCCCAGTCTTTCAGCTCACAGGTCACGTCGCCGATCTGCGCCAGATAGCCGCGCACCTGCACGCCGAACTTCTGCTGCAGGTATTTCTTGGCGATAGCGCCCGCCGCGACGCGCATGGCGGTTTCACGCGCCGAAGAGCGGCCGCCGCCACGATAGTCGCGCAGACCGTATTTCTGTTCGTAGGTGTAGTCGGCATGCCCCGGACGGAACACGTCTTTGATGGCGCTGTAGTCTTGCGAGCGCTGATCGGTGTTTTCAATGATCAGACCGATGCTGGTACCGGTGGTCACGCCTTCGAATACGCCGGAGAGAATACGCACCTGATCCGGTTCGCGACGCTGGGTGGTGTAACGCGAGGTGCCCGGACGACGGCGGTCCAGATCGTGTTGCAAATCGGCTTCGGTAAGCGGGATGCCTGGCGGCACGCCGTCGACGATACAACCCAGCGCCACCCCGTGAGATTCACCGAAGGTGGTGACGCGGAAAATCTGCCCAATACTGTTTCCTGCCATCACGGCTCCTTACCGTTAGTCTTTTATCGTTATGAGGCCCGCCATACGGGCCTTGGAAATGCGGCTTAGCTGCGATAGAGGCTGAAGTGTTCCTTGCAATCCACCAACTGCTGTTTGGTCAGCATGAACACGCCGTCGCCGCCGTTTTCGAACTCCAGCCAGGTGAACGGAATGTCCGGATATTGTTCCATCAGATGTACCATGCTGTTGCCCACTTCACAAATCAGCACGCCGTCGTCGGTCAGGTAGTCCGGCGCGCAGGCCAGGATGCGGCGCACCAGCTTCAGGCCATCGCTGCCCGCCGCCAGGCCCAGTTCCGGCTCAAAGCGGAACTCCTGCGGCAGATCCGACATGTCTTCCGCATCGACGTACGGCGGGTTGGTGACGATCAGATCGTACTGGATCGCGGGAACATCGCGGAACAGATCGGAACGGATCGGGATCACCTGATGTTCGACGCCGTGCGCCTGAATATTGCGCTCGGTTACCGCCAGCACTTCGCTGGAGATGTCCACCGCGTCCACTTCCGCTTCCGGGAAAGCGTAGCCGCAGGCGATGGCGATGCAGCCGCTGCCGGTGCACATGTCGAGGATATGGCGCGGCGGGTGCGGGATCAGCGCGCTGAAACGATCGTTGATCAGCTCGCCGATCGGCGAACGCGGCACCAGCACGCGCTCGTCGACGTAGAATTCCATGCCGCAGAACCAGGCCTTGTTGGTCAGGTAAGCGACCGGGATGCGTTCGTTGACGCGGCGGATCACGCGCTCAACGATGCGATGGCGCTCGCTGGAAGTCAGACGGGCGGTGTGCATATCCTCCGGAATGTCCAACGGCAGGAACAGGCTTGGCAGCACCAATTGCACCGCTTCGTCCCACGGATTATCGGTTCCGTGACCATAATAGATATTGGCGGCGTTGAAGCGGCTTACCGTCCAGCGCAGCATATCTTGAATGGTGTGCAGTTCGTTCACTGCTTCGTCGACGAAAATTTTGTCCAATTTGCCCTCCGGCAGGCGCTGTGTTTCATGATTTAGCCGCATAGTTTGCCATGAAGCCCGCGACAAATCACGCTTGCCCCTCGCGCTTTTCACTCTGGCCCGAGTTTTGCGTCGACAGCGCTCATTCACAAGGTAAACTAGCGAAATAAACGATTTCCGGTGAATGAAGCATGAAGAACAAGCCCCCTCTGAGCAAAGACGAACAACAGCTCTTCAGAGAGTCGGTGGCGGGCGCGAAAAAGCTGCGCCAGGACACCATCGTCCACCGCCCGTCGAAGCCCAAGGTCAAACAGATTGCGCCGCAGCGATTGCTGCAGGAGCAGGTCGATGCCAGCTATTATTTTTCAGATGAATACCAGCCGCAGTTGGAAGAGGAAGGCCCGACGCGCTACGTGCGCCCCGGCAGCAGCCCGTATGAGCTGAAGAAGCTGCGACGCGGCGATTATTCGCCGGAACTGTTTCTTGATTTGCACGGCCTGACCCAGCTGCAGGCCAAGCAGGAGCTGGGGGCGCTGATCGCCGCCTGCAAACGCGAGCACGTGCACTGCGCCTGCGTGATGCACGGGCACGGCAAGCACATCCTCAAACAGCAAACGCCGCTGTGGCTGGCGCAACATCCCGACGTGCTGGCGTTCCACCAGGCGCCGAAGGAATGGGGCGGCAACGCCGCCATCCTGCTGTTGGTGGAACTGGCCGAGTAGTTCCTGCAAAAACGACTCAGGGCGATGTCAGACATCGCCCTGAGTTTATTCCGCACCGCATCCGCGGTTCACACTTTGGCCATCACCTGCGACGGGCTGACCTGCCATTCAAACTTGCCGTAGCTGCCGTCGGCCGGCAGATCGACGTTGGCAATCGCCGAGGTCGCGAACATCGGCGGGCACTCGCCCGGGCACAGTTCAGCCACCAGATACCCCACCAGCGGCAGGTGCGACACGATCAGCACCGAGCTCACCCCTTGCATCGCAAGCGCCTGAAGATAGCTGCCAACCTGTTCGGCGTTGCCGCCCGGCGTCAGCTCGGGCAGCACTTCTTCGCCCTCCGGCAGCGTCAAGGCTTCACGCACCGTCGCCAGCGTCTGTTCGGCCCGCAGATAGGGGCTGACCAGCACGCGTTCAATATCCACAGACTTGGTGTTCAACCAGGCCGCCATCTGACGGGACTCGTCGCGGCCACACAGGGTAAGGGGCCTTACCGCATCGCTAGCTGCCTCGAGCGCCGCCTCTCCGTGACGCATAATCAAAACTTGCATATTGCACCGCTGTTGTTGACAAAGTAACGCTATACAGAAACGCCGTGCGTGCTGTACCGCCGAGTTTTCCAACCCAAAGCCAAAGCTTTAAAACGATAACGCGCCGTCTCTTTATGGCGGCCGGGCATTTTGCCTGAAAGTTTGCCTAAAGAAAATGCTGTTTTTTACAGCAACCCTCCCCTGGCAAACCTCGATTGCTCACAGAACAATCAATTCAACGGGTTAAATTTTAACCTTGCCGCCATGAAATTTATTGATGACGGTCAAGCTAACTTACCGCTGCCTGCGCCTTGCTGTACAGCCTCACCGGCTGACGCTGTTGCAAGGAGTGATGGCGATCACAACGCGACCCTGTTGCAACTATAGTGCAAATCGGGCCGTCCTGCGTTCAGCTCCCCTGCGGGTAAAAACGCTCGCCCTGCTGCGCCATGCGCTGCAAGCGTTCGCACGGCGCAAAGTGCTCGCCGTGCTGCTGGCGCAGGTATTCCAACGTTTTCACCACTTTTTCGGCGCCGAGCTCGTCCATATAGCGGAACGGGCCGCCGAGGAACGGCGGGAAGCCGATGCCGAACACCGCACCGATATCGCCGTCGCGCGCGCTGCGGATCACGCCTTCATCCAGGCAGCGCGCCGCTTCGTTCAGCATCATCATCACGCAGCGCTGGGCGACGGTCGCCGGCAGCATGTGCGACTTCGGCGTGACGCCGAGCAACGTATACAATGAGGTATCCGCACGTTTACGCCGCTGCCGCTGCTGCCCTTCGCTCGGGTAGAGATAGAAGCCGCGGCCGTTCTTGCGCCCTTTACGCCCGTCCTTCAGCACCGCATCGAACGCAGCCGGCGCGGCGAAACGCGGCCCCAGCGCCTCGACCAGCACGGGAATGATTTTGGTGCCAACGTCGATGCCCACTTCATCCAGCAGGGTAATCGGGCCGACCGGGAAACCGAAGTCCACCAGCGCCTTGTCCAGCGACTCCATCGGCTCGCCTTCCAGCAGGCAGCGCGCCGCTTCGTTGATGTACGGCGCCAGGATGCGGTTGACGTAAAAACCGGCGCTGTCGCCCACCACGATGGCGGTCTTGCCCTGCTTGTGCGCCAGCGCCACGGTGGTGGCGATGGTCTCTTCGCTGGTGCCGGCGTGCGGGATCACTTCCACCAGCGGCATTTTATCCACCGGGCTGAAGTAGTGCAGACCAATCACCTGCTGCGGCCGCTGCGCCTTTTCGGCGATGTGGCCGATAGGCAGCGAAGAGGTGTTGGAGGCGAACACGGTATGCGGCGCGCAGTTTGCTTCGACCTCGGCCACCATCTGCTGTTTCAGCGCCAGATCCTCAAACACCGCCTCGACCACGATATCCGCCTGCTCAAAGCCGGTGTAATCGGTAGAGCCGGAGATCAGCATCATCTGTTTTTGCCGCTCCGCCGGGCGCATGCGCTTGCTGCGTACCCGTTTGCCGAGCACATCCCAGCTGTATTTCAGCGCGTGATTGATGCCGGTTTCATTGATGTCTTTGATGCGAACCGGCAAACCGCCGCGCGTGGCGGTGACACAGGCGATGCCGCCGCCCATCAGGCCGCCGCCGAGAATGCCGACGCGATGCAGGGCATGCGGCTTGGCATTGCCGCCCCGCTCTTTTTTCAGCGCGGTGGAGGCGAAGAACAGGCTGCGCAACGCCGCCGACTGAGGCGTCATCGCCAGCTCGCCAAAGGCGCGCGCTTCGGCCTCATAACCGCTGGCGCTGCCGTGATCCAGCCCGGTGCGCACCACCTGAATAATGCGCTCCGCCGCCGGGTAGTTGCCGTGGGTTTTCGCCAGCGTTTTTTTGCGCACGATGCTGAACAACAGATTTCTGCCCAGCGGGCCATTGAGCAGGCGATCCTGCCACGGCAGCTCGCGCTGATGCTTCCAGCCCTGTTTCACCCGCTCGATGGCGGTCTGCAACAGGATCGACTGCGGCACGGCGTCGTCCACCAGCCCCATGCGCAGCGCCTGGCGGGCGCGAATGTGCTTGCCGGTCAGGATCATGTCCAGCGCCTTGGCGGCGCCGATCAGGCGCGGCAGGCGCTGAGTGCCGCCAGAGCCCGGCAGCAGGCCCAGCTGCACTTCCGGCAGACCGAGCGCGGTTTTGTCATCCAGCGAACAGACGCGGCCGTGGCAGGCCAGCGCCAACTCCAGGCCGCCGCCAAGGCAGGCGCCGTGGATAGCGGCCACCACCGGCACCGGGAACGCGGCGATCTGCGCCAGCGTGCTCTGCCCTTTCTTGGCCAGCGTTTCCGCCTCTTTGGCGCTGGTGCAGGCGGCGATCATGGTGATGTCGGCGCCGGCGATAAACGAGTCCGGCTTGCCGGAAACGATCACCAGCCCTTCCAGCGCGGTATGCTGCTGCGCCCGGATCAGCACGTCATTCACCTGTTCGACGAACTCGGCCTTGAGTGTATTGACCTTGTCGCCCGGCACGTCGATGGTGATCACGCCGATATTGTCGGGGCGAATCGTCAGCTGAAAGGCCGACGGTTTGGCCCGCTGTTCGTGCAATGCGTTTTCGGCACTCATTATTCCACCTCCACGATCATCGCGGCGCCTAACCCGCCGGCGGCGCAGGCGGTGGTCAGGCCCAACCCGCCGCCGCGGCGTTTCAGCTCGCGCAGCGTCTGGGTGATCATGCGCGCGCCGGTGGCGGCGAACGGGTGGCCATAGGCGATGGAACCGCCCAAGACGTTGAATTTGTCCATGTCCACCTCGCCGATCGCCTGGCTGCGGCCAAGCTTCTCGCGGGCGAACGCTTCGCTGGCGAACATCTTCAGGTTAGCCAGCGTTTGCGCGGCGAAAGCTTCATGCATGTCGATGAGCGTCAGATCGGCCAGACCGATGCCGGCGCGATCCAGCGCCAGCGGCGTGGCGTAAGAAGGCCCCAGCAGCATGTCTTCCCACACGTCGATGGCGGCGAAGGCGAAACTGCGCAGATAGCCGAGCGGCTGCAGCCCCAGCGCTTTGGCGCGCGATTCGCTCATCATCAATACCGCCGCCGCGCCGTCGGTCAACGGCGTGCTGTTGGCCGCGGTGACGCTGCCATGCTTGCGATCGAACGCCGGTTTCAGCTTGGCGTAGGAAGCCAGGCTGGAGTCTTTGCGGATATTGTTGTCTTCGGAAAGCTGCGCGCGGTAAGGCGGCACGTAGGCCGTCATCACCTCATCGCGCAGCCACCCCTCACGCCAGGCTCTGGCCGCCAGTTCGTGGGAACGGTGCGCCAGCGCATCCTGCGCTTCGCGGGTGATGCCGTGGCTTTTCGCCATCTGCTCAGCGGTATCGCCCATGCGTAGACCGGTGGAATACTCCGCTACCGCCGGCGGCACCGGCATCAGATCGCGGAATTTCAGCCGGCTGAACAGTTTGAGACGCTGCGACAGCGTGCGCGCCTTGTTGACGTCCACCAGCGTGCGCGCCAACGCCTTGCTGACCCCGATCGGCAAGACGGAAGAAGAGTCTGCCCCACCGGCGATGCCGACGCTGATGCTGCCGGCCATGATGCTCTCCGCCACGTTGGCGATCGCCTGGAAGCTGGTGGCGCAGGTGCGCGACACGCTGTAAGCGTCGGTATGAACGCTCATACCGGTGCCAAGCACGATTTCACGCGCGATGTTCGGCGCCTCGGGCATTTGCACCACCTGGCCGAACACCAGCTGTTCGATCAGTTTTGGATCGATGCCGCTGCGCGCCAATAGCTCGCTCACCGCCGTTTTCCCTAAATCCACCGCCGGAATGCCGTGATAGGCAGTCGCCTGTTTGGCAAAGGGGGTACGCAATCCATTCACAATCGCAATGCGGTCACCATGACGGGTCACCAACGGCAGTGCCTTACTCATAAATGCTCCTGAAGAAAATAACGTCAGCGCAATGGGCAGAAAGAGGTCTGACCTGATGAGGTCATTGTTAACCAAACGGTTACATTTGGCAAACCGGCAGAGATCAAAACTGCGAGCAGGCGCACTTTCTATGGGGAACGAGGCGGAGAAGGAAATCCCCGGCGCGCAGCAGGCGGCGCCGGGGGTAAAGCGGGGATTAACGCAGGCCGAGCTGGAAGATCAGGGTTTCCGCCTGGCAGGCGAAGGTGAAATCGGCCTCCAACTGCACGCCGCCGTCAACCGGTTTAATGCTACTGCTGATGTCACAAGGATCGGACTCGACCGCGCGCGCCTTTTCGCTCAGGGCCGCCAGCATCGCCTCCGCATCTTGTTGATTACCGAACACCTGGCTGTAGGACGCGGTGCAATCGGTGTTATCCATCACGGTGCCGACATCCACGCAGCAACACGCGGCGGTTTCCTGGGCGCTGCATTTATTAATTGCATCTGACATGATTGGTTCTCCTCAAGGGCCTCTGTTATCAGCCCAAATTGCCGTTTCACTCACCGGCACAAAGCCACAAAATTCTGCGGGTATTTTACGCTTCCACGCCGGCAATCACTAGCACTTACTTTTACTGGGTGTTTTAAGTGATGGAAATCACAAATAAAAATGAGCGTCTGCTAAGGAACGGTAAGAATTTTGTTATTTACCGCTGTCTTTTTGTTAAGCAGATCTCTTTTTTGATATCAGGTTGGAAATATTTCAAAAACAAACTTGCAACAATTTCACAGGTCAGACCTATACTTCAGCCACTGGTCTGATTTGTCTGAACGATAACGGACCCTACAATCCCGCGCTCCTTGTTACTTCGTGTAACAATAGTTTAAATAATAAACACATAATGAGGTTTTGGTCATGAGCCAGAAAAACCTATTGACTAAATCAGCTCTCGCAGCTGCAGTGGCAATTATTTCTTCAAACGTGTCTGCCGCAGGATTCCAGCTGAATGAGTTCTCATCAGCTGGTTTAGGACGTTCGTATTCTGGCGAAGGCGCCATGGCGGATACGGCGGCTTCCGCAAGCCGCAACCCGGCGTTGTTGATGATGTATACCCGTCCCGAGCTGTCCATCGGCGCAGTCTTCATCGACCCGGACGTTGACATCACCGGCAAATCGCCTTCCGGCGCCAGCCTGGACTCCAAAAATATCGCCCCTGTCGCCTGGGTGCCGAACCTGCATTATGTTCACCCGATTAACGATCAGTTCGCCGTAGGCGGCTCGGTCACCAGCAACTTCGGTTTGGCGACCGAATTCAACGACGGTTATACCGCCGGCGCTTACGGCGGTAAGACCGATCTGACTACCGTTAACCTCAACCTGAGCGGCGCCTACCGTCTGAATCAACACTTCAGCTTCGGTCTGGGCTTCGATGCGGTGTACGCCAAAGCCAAACTGGAACGCTACGCCGGTGAATTGCCGAAACTGATCGCAGGTTCCGGCCAATTACCGCCGCAGCTGGCCGGTCCGGTATCACAGATCCCGGCTGATACCCAGATTTCGCATCTGAAAGGCGATAAATGGGGTTACGGCTGGAACGCCGGCATTCTGTACGAAGTGGACGAAAACAACCGTTACGGCTTCACCTATCGCTCCGAAGTGAAAATCAAGTTTGACGGCGATTACAAGAGCAGCCTGCCATCGGCCTATAACCCAATTCTGGGTTCCCTCGGCCTGCCTTTGGGCACCAACGGCAGCACCATTCCGGGCTCTCTGGATCTGAACCTGCCGGAAATGTGGGAGCTGTCCGGTTACAACAAAGTGGCGCCGCAGTGGGCTATCCACTACAGCCTGGCTTACACCAGCTGGAGCCAGTTCCAGGAGCTGAGAGCCACCGGCAACAACGGCCAGACCCTGTTCGAGAAGCATGAAGGCTTCCGCGATGCCTACCGTATCGCGCTGGGCACCACCTACTTCTACGACGACAACTGGACCTTCCGGACCGGTATCGCCTTCGATGACAGCCCGGTGCCCGCCCAAAACCGTTCGATCTCCATTCCCGATCAGGACCGTTTCTGGCTGAGTGCCGGTACTACCTATGCGTTCAACAAAGACGCCTCGGTTGATGTCGGCGTGTCCTACATGCACGGCCAGAAAGTCACCATCAACGAAGGCCCTTACACCTTCAACTCGGTGGGTAAAGCCTGGCTGTACGGCGCCAACTTCAACTACCGCTTCTAATCTCGCCTGAGATGGATGCCAAAGCGCCCCCTGGGGCGCTTTTTCTTTGCCTGCCGCTTGCCGCCGGCATAAAAAAAACCCGCCTGACGGCGGGTTTTCATTGGCATAATGCCCGGGATTACTGCGAGTCGATCTCGTCCAGTTCGCCCTGAATCGCCTTGGCGTTCGGGTTCTCTTCCGGCTTGAGCGAGCCGCCGTTGGCGATGAAATCGTGGCGCTGGAAGTAAGCCTCGCGCACCATGACATAAGGATCGGAAGAGTTGCGCAGCAGGCCGTCGGAATCCAGCAGTTGAGCGCGGGTTTCGATACCCTCGACCACCCATTTGCCCGCCGACATCCAGAAGGTCAGGTAGCTCAGCATCGGATACAGCGTATCCGCAAAGTCGCCGCCTTCGTCACGCAGCGTGAAGCTGCCGTAGCCCGGCAACATCACGTACGGGCCGTAACCCACATCGTAATGGCCCAGCGTACTGCCGAAGCGGTTCGGTTCTTCGCGCGCCAGTTTCGGGTTGGCCATGCCGGCCACGTCGATCAGACCGCCCATCCCAAGCAGGGTGTTCAGGAAGAAACGGTTGAAGTGGATCATCCCGCGGTAGGGATCGCCCTTGAGGAAGGCGTTGACCATGCTGGCCGGCTCTTCCAGGTTGGAGGTGAAGTTGCTGATGCCGTTACGCGCCGGCATCGGCACGTAGTCGCGCCAGGCCACCGCTACCGGACGCAGAATATAAGGATCCAGGACGTTGTAGTTGAAGTCGAACATCGTCCGGTTAAATCCTTCCAGAGGATCGGAACGCCCTTGCGGCTCATTGTCTGGCGCGCTGGCACAGCCCACCAGTAATGCCGCTGCGAATGCCACCCCAGTCAGGCGAAAGTTCATATTTTTCTCCATAAAAACACGTTCGGTCTTATTTTTCAGGGACCTGCTTGTTTATCTGAACGCTAACCTGCTCTTTACCGCTGAATGTCTGCAGCGAGCTTTCGCCGAACCAGTCCCCCGGCTGCGGCGTGGCCAATCCGTCCTGTGAGAGGCGCACACGCACCTGCACCTGATGCTGTGCCGAGAGTAGACGCTCGGGCATCATGGCGTTGCTGTCGTCCAGAGAGAAAGACAGCGGAAAACGGCTCAACGGCAATTGTTTTACCGCGACCGGCACCGGGCTGACGCCGTCGGTCACCGAGATAACCAGCGTCCCCTGCGGCGGCATGGCTTTCGCCGCCTGCGGTGACAGTGAAACAGTCACATTCAGTTTAACAGTTTCTCCGCCGGCCTGGGCTTTTGCTTGTGCAATACTGCGCTTTATCACTTCCGCGCGCGGATCGTTAGCCGGCAGCAGCTGCAGCATCACTTGCCAGGCGCCGATCGCCTGTTTGAAATCGCCCTGTTCGAAGGCATTGAACGCCAGCAGGCTCAGCACCCGCGGATCGCTGTGGTTTTCCGCGATCATGCGCCGCAACAGCTGCGTCGCCTGCTTGTTATCCTCCGGATCGTTGGATCGCGTCAAGACCTCGGCATAGCCGAGCCGCACTTCCAGACTATTCGGATCCAATTGATAAGCATGAGCAAAGGCCTGCGTGGCGGTAGTGGCATTGTTCAACGCCATGCCGACGCGCCCCAGCATCATCCAGTCGTTGATATTGCGATCGTCCTGCTGCAGCGCGGTGCGCAGCCCCAGCCCGAGACGGGCAATCTCTTCCATGCTCAGCGGTTTGGCGCGCTCATTGGCGACGCGCTCGCGCAATTCCGGCATTTGCGCCTGCACCATGCGCCAGTCCAGCACCTGCGCCAGCCCGCCGGTTTTCAGATAAAAGCCAACGGTCACCGCCAGCAATAACAGCACGCCCGGCACCAGCGCCCAGCGGTTGATCGGTTTCGCCTGCGCCATCTGCTCGGCCGGGATGTCGTTCAACAGGTTCTGTTGCAACTCTTTGACCAGTTCCGGACGCTCGGCTACCACGCCCTGCAGCTCATCCTGCTCCAACTCGCTGAGGCGATCCTGATAAAACGCCTTGTTCAACGCATCGCGCGTGGCGGCGCTCTGCTTGCCGTGGCGCATCGCCGGCACCACCAGCAACGCGGCGGCGCCGGCCAGCAACACGCAAATAATCAGCCAAAAAACCATTAGGGTTTCTTCCTGTCAGTCTCTTGCAACAGCGCCGCCAGGCGCTGCCGTTCCCGTTCGGAGAATGCATCGTCCACCGCCGCCTCGGGCTTGCGACGGGTGCGCAGGATCACCACCGCCCCGCCGATCAATACGAACAGCAGCGGGCCGATCCACAAGATCAGCGTCGCCGGCGTTACCGGCGGCTCGTAGGTGACGAAGTTGCCATAACGCGCCACCATGTAATCGATGATCTGCTGCTTGCTTTGCCCCTGCATCATCAGCTCGTACACTTTGGTGCGCATGTCGGCGGCGATAATGGCGTTGGAATCGGCAATGCTGTTGTTCTGGCATTTCGGGCAGCGCAGCTGTTCGGTCAACTCGCGATACTGCTGCTCCTGCTCGACGGAGTTGAAGCGATAGGTATCGATCGCCGCGGCGGCGCTCCAGCTCAGCAGCGCGGCGCACAGCAGAACAATCAACCTCATGCCTCACCCCCGTACTTTTTATACAGCGGCAGCACTTCCTGCTGCCAGACGCGCTCATTCATGTCGCCGGCGTGGCGATAGCGAATGATCCCCTGGCCGTCGATAAGAAAGGTCTCAGGCGCGCCGTACACCCCGAGATCCAACCCCAGCATGCCGTCGCCGTCGTACAGGCTGAGCGCATAGGGATTGCCCAGGGAATTCAGCCAGGCCACCGCCTTGGCGCGATCGTCTTTATAGTTCAGGCCGACCACCCGTACGCCGCGCGCCGCCAGCGTATTGAGATACTGATGTTCCGCGCGGCAGGTCGGGCACCAGGTGGCCCAGACGTTGAGCAAGATCGGCTTGCCGTCGCGCAGCACCGCCTGATCGTAGGTTTTGCCGGGCTGATCCAGCGATTCCAGCTTGAAGGTCGGCACCGGTTTGCCGATCAGCGCCGACTCCAGCATGGTCGGATCTTCGCCGCCCGCGTTGCGCGTCAGCTGCACCATCAGGGCCGCCACCAACAGCAGGAAAAGTATCAATGGGATAAACAGCAGCTTACGCTTCATGATTGCGCCTCCAGCTTGCCTTCGCGCTTGAGCTTTTTGCTCATGCGATAACGCGGGTCGAGAATGCACAGCAGGCCGCCGATCGCCATAAAGACGCCGCCGAACCAGATCCAGCGCACGAAGGGTTTGTAATACAGACGCACCGCCCAAGATCCGTCTTCCAGCTCCTCGCCCAGCGCCGCGTACAGATCGCGGCTGAACCCGCCGTCGATCGCCGCCTCGGTCATCATACTACGCGCCACGCTGTAGTAGCGTTTCTCCGCATGCAGCGTCGCCTCCGGCTTGCCGTTGCGCGTCACGTCGATAATGCCGACGCCGCCGCTGTAGTTCGGGCCGCGAATGTCGTGCACGTCGCGGAACACGAAGTGATAATTGTGGATATCCACGCTGTCGCCGGCCTTCATCCGCACGTCGCGCTCCACGCTGTAGTTCTGGCTGAAGGCGATGCCGATCACCGTCACCGCCACGCCGAGGTGGCCGAGCACCATGCCCCAATGGCTGCGAGACAGCTGCCGCAGACCGCGCCAGAAACCGTGGCGGTGGGTGGCGCGCTCATGCAGCTCCATCAGCGTCAGGATGATCACCCACAGCGCCATGATCAGGCCCACCACCGTCATGCCGGCGATGCTGTCCTGCAGCAGCCACGGCAGCAGAATCGACAGCACCAGCGTCACCAGCAGCGCCACGCCGAGGCGGCGCCACAGCTTGCGCGGCTCATCGCGGCGCCAGCGCACCAGCGGCCCGATGCCCAACAGCAGCGCCAACGGCGCCATCAGCCAGGTGAACATGGTGTTGAAGAACGGCTCGCCGATCGAAATGCTGCCCAGCCCCAACTGTTTGTGCACCAGCGGCAGCAGCGTGCCCAATAGCACCACCAGCATGGCGGCGATCAGCAACACGTTATTGCCCAGCAGGAAGGTCTCGCGCGAGAAAGTCTCGTGCTGCACCCGGCTGCGCACCTGGCCGCCCTTGACCGCGTACAGCAGCAGCGAACCGCCGATGACGATCACCAGATAGGCGAGAATAAACATGCCGCGCGCCGGATCGGAGGCGAAGGAGTGCACCGAGACCAGCACGCCGGAGCGCACCAGGAAGGTGCCCAGCAGGCACAGCGAGAAAGCGGTGATCGCCAGCAATACCGTCCAGGCTTTGAACGTGCCGCGTTTCTCGGTCACCGCCAGCGAATGCATCAGCGCGGTGCCGGCCAGCCACGGCATAAAGGAAGCGTTCTCCACCGGATCCCAGAACCACCAGCCGCCCCAGCCCAGCTCATAGTAGGCCCAGGCCGATCCGAGCACGATGCCCAGCGTGAGGAACACCCAGGCGGCGGTGGTCCACGGGCGCGACCAGCGCGACCAGGCGGTGTCGAGCCGGCCGGCCATCAGCGAGGCGATGGCGAACGCGAAGGCGACCGAGAAGCCGACATAGCCCATGTACAGCAGCGGCGGGTGGAAGATCAGGCCGATATCCTGCAGCAGCGGGTTGAGATCGCTGCCGTCGATCGGGAAGTTAGGCAACGTGCGGGTGAACGGGTTGGAGGTCATGATGATGAACAGCAGGAAGCCGGCGGTGATCATGCCCATCACCGACAGCACCCGCGCCACCGCGTCCTGCGGCATCGCCCGGCTGCACAACGCCACCGCCAGCGACCAGCAGCTCAGCAGCAGCACCCACAGCAGCAGCGAACCTTCGTGCGCCCCCCAGGTGGCGGCGATGCGGTAATACACCGGCAGTTGGGTATTGGAGTTGGTGGCCACGTAGGCGACGGTAAAGTCATTGACCACGAAGGCATGCACCAGGCACAGGAACGCCAGCGCAATCGCCGCGAACATGCCGTAGGTCAGCGGGCGGGCCACCGCCATCATGCGGCTGTCCTGCCGCGCCGCGCCCCACTGCGGGTAAATGCTCAGCAGCAGCGCGATCGCCAGCGCCAGGCACAGCAGAAAACTGCCCAGTTCCGGCATCATGACTTGGCGCCCTCCGCCTGCGGCGCGTTATACGCTTCCGCCGGCCCTTTGTGATTCTCTTGCATCGCGTCGGCCACTTCCGGCGGCGTATATTTCTCGTCGTGCTTGGCCAGCACTTCGCGCGCGTTGACCACGTTGCCCTCGCCCAGCACGCCCTGCGCCACCACGCCCTGCCCTTCGCGGAACAGATCCGGCAGAATGCCGGTGTAGGTCACGCCGATCGCGCCGCGCGCGTCGTAAATCTTGAAGCTGACCTGCAGCGTATTGGGATCGCGTTTCACCGAGCCCGGCATCACCATGCCGCCGATGCGCAGCCGTTGGCCGACCTCGGGCTTCTCATGATTTTCGCCCTTGCCCTGCAGGATCTCACCCGGGGTATAGAACAGATCGATGTTGGAGCGCAACGCGTACAGCATCAGGGTCGCGGTCAGCGCAATACCGATCAGCACAACGATCGCCAGATAAAGGCGGCTTTTACGACGTGGATTCACAATGATTTCTCCCGCGGTGCGGCGGATTTTTGTTTTGATTGTTGCGCATGGCGAATGCGCCGCTCGCGCGCCTGACGGCGGCCGATCTCGGCGAGCAACTGCCGCCGCTGCCAGACGGTGTGCGCCACCAGCCCCAACAGCGAAATCAGCGTGGCGGCGACCGCCAGCCAGACATAGAAGGCATAACCGCCCATGGCGAAAAACGCCGGCCAGGAATCGAATGCGGCATTCATGACTGACGCTCCTTGTTCACCAGCCCGGCGACCCACGGGCGCTGGCGCTCCTGGAACAGAATCAGATTGCGCAGGCGCATCAGCGTCAGCGTGACGAACAACAGCAGGTAGCCGAGGATCGCCCAGCGCAGCGGGGTGCGCATGCTGGGCGCGATGGATTGCTGCATGTTGGTCGAGCCCTGATGCAGCGTGTTCCACCATTCGACGGAGAAATGGATGATCGGAATGTTCACCACGCCCACCAGCACCAGAATGCCGGCGGCCCGGCCCGCCAGGCGGCGGTCTTCGAAAGCGTTATACAGCGCGATGACGCCCATATAAAGGAACAGCAGCACCAGCTCGGAGGTCAGCCGCGCATCCCATACCCACCAGGTGCCCCACATCGGCTTGCCCCAGGCGGAGCCGGTCACCAGCGCGATAAAGGTGAACACCGCGCCGATCGGCGCCATCGCCGCCACCACGGTATCGGACATTTTCATCTGCCACACCAGGCCGATAAACGCCGCCACCGCCATCGAGGCATAGATGCCCATCGACCACATGGCCGCCGGCACGTGAATATAAATGATGCGGAAGCTGTCGCCCTGCTGATAATCCTTCGGCGCGAAGCCAAAGCCCCATGCCCAGCCAAGCAGCAGGCAGGCCGCCGCCGCCAGCCCCAGCCAGGGGATAAAGCGGCCGCAGACATGATACAGCCGTTCAGGCCGCGCCAGTTGATGTAACCATTTCCACATTGTCGTCAGTGCTCACGGTAATTTTTATGCGTCGGCCGCCTCGAGCGTTCGAAACGGCGAAAATCTTCTGCGGGGTACGCTCTTGCCGGCCTTGCCCCGTCTGTTCATTCAATTTGTTAGCTAGTGCACGCTCACTCGCAGCGCCGCTGCGGCAGCAAACGGCGCCAATGTCACGCTGCCCGCCAGCATCGCGCCGAGTATCGCTAGGTAACCGTCGATCGGCATGCCCATCGCGGCGGCGTCGATCGCGCCGGTGGCGAAGATCAGCACCGGGATATACAGCGGCAGCACCAGCAGGCTGAGCAGCACGCCCCCTTTGCGCAGGCCGACGGTCAGCCCCACGCCGATAGCGCCGATCAGGCTCAGCGTCGGCGTGCCGAGCAGCAGCGTACCCGCCACCGCCAGCCAGGTTTGCATATCAAGCGACAACAGCAGCGCCACCAGCGGCGACAGGATCAGCAGCGGCAATCCCGTCACGACCCAGTGAGCACACACTTTGCCCAGCACCGTCATCGGCAGCGGCGTCGGCAGCAGCAACAGTTGCTCCAGCGAGCCATCGAGAAAATCGTCGCGAAACAGCCGCTCCAGCGACAGCAGCGAGGCCAACAGCGCCGCCACCCATACGATGCCCGGCGCAATGCGCGCCAGCAACTGCGGCTCCGGGCCAATCCCCAACGGGAACAGCGTGATCACAATCAGGAAAAACCACAGCGGGTTGACGATCTCCGAACCTTTACGGCAGGCGATTTTCAGTTCGCGACGCACCAGGGTCAAAAACATCACAAACTCCCCGCGTCGTGTTCCGCCAAACGAATTTTGCCCACCGTTTGGCTGACGCCGGCCAAATCCTGATGGGTGGTCAACAATACCATGCCGCCCCGCTGCGCATGTTGCTCAAAAAGGCTAATCAACTCGGCCACGCCCTGTTTATCGATCGCCGTTAGCGGCTCATCGAGGATCCACAGCGGCGCCGCGCTGAGCCACAGGCGCGCCAACGCCACGCGCCGCTGCTGCCCGGCGGAAAGCTGCGCCACCGGCAGATCTTCGTAGCCCACCAACCCCACCTGCTCCAGCGCGCGCCAGATAGCCTGATGCTCGACCGCGCCGCGCACCGCCTGATAAAACTGCAGGTTTTCGAAGGGTGTCAATACGGCTTTTATGCCCGGTTGATGGCCGATAAACAGCAAATCTTGCTGGTAATCCGCGCGAGCGCGCAGCGTGTCACGCCCGCGCCAGCACACCTCACCGCCGTCCGGCCGCGCCAGACCGGCGAGGATGCGCAGCAAACTGGTCTTGCCCGCGCCGTTCGGCCCCTCTACCTGAATGATATCGCCCGGCTGAACTGAAAAGCTTAGCTCGCTAAACAGGATGCGTTCATCACGCACGCAACTCAGACTTTTGGCTTCCAGCATCGGGGAACTCATATTTTTCTTTGGGATAGCGAATCATAGCATAAGCCTTTCCCCACACGCAGCCCGCGGGGGGCGCGCCGAGGGGCCAATATGGCGAGCAGGATCAAGAATGCGCGGAAAAAAGCGGCGGATTTTAACTCTTGTTACCTTTTTCTGTATTTCGCCGCATTTAGGCCGGGCAACTACGCTTAATGACGTGACCTCACCCTTATTGAGCAGGAGCGACAGCATGAACGAACAGCAACGCCAGGAGCACGAGCAGGATGAGACGATGCGGGTAGAGAGCGAAGAACAGGAACAGGGCAAGCGCGAAATCGAAGTCAGGGAAGAGAATCTGCCGTCGCGCGCGGCGGCGGTGCATGAACAGATCCGGATGGAAGGCGAAAAGGAGCTGGAGCGCGACGGGCTGGCATTGCTGTGGTCGGCGATCGCCGCCGGGCTGTCGATGGGCGCCTCGCTGGCGGCGAAAGGCATTTTCCACGCCCGCTTGCCGGACGATCCCAGCCGCTTTTTCATCGAGAACCTCGGCTACACCTTCGGTTTTATCATTGTCATTATGGCGCGCCAGCAGCTGTTTACCGAAAACACCGTCACGGCGGTATTGCCCATCATGCACAAACCCACGCCGCGCAACCTGCTGATCCTGCTGCGCCTGTGGGGCGTGGTGCTGCTCGGCAACCTGATCGGCACCGGGCTGGCGGCGCTGGCGTTTACCCATATGCCGCTGTTCGACGCCGAAACGCGCGGCGCCTTCATCAGCCTGGGCGAAGAGGTGATGCGCCATACGCCGGGAGAAATGTTCGCCAACGGCATCCTGGCCGGCTGGATCATCGCCACCATGGTATGGATGATCCCGGCCGCCGGCGGAGCGAAAATCTGGGTGATCGTGCTGATGACCTACCTGGTGGCGATTTGCGATCTGACCCATATCGTGGTCGGTTCGGTAGAGATCCTCTATCTGGTGTTCAACGGCGCGATTGGGTGGCAGGAATTCGTCTATCCGTTCGCCCTGCCGACGCTGGCGGGCAACATCATCGGCGGCACCTTTATCTTTGCGTTGATAAGCCATGCGCAGATCCGCAACGATTTGAGCGCCCAAAAACGGGCGGCGCGTCAGCAACAGGAAAAACGGCGCCACGGCGGGGAAAAACCGTGATCGCCGTCGGTTAGGCGAGGAAATTTCGGCGCTAACTGGCGAGGTATTGAGCAAACGCGCCGCTAAGCGCTTATTCTGCGGGTAAAAAAAGGTATAATGCCTCGGCAGCTTCGGTTGCCAGCCCGCAGCGTCCCCGTAGTTAAACGGATATAACAAGCCCCTCCTAAGGGCTAGTTACTGGTTCGATTCCAGTCGGGGACACCATTATTTATTATCAAGCCATTCCCCATCATCAGCACCCGCAATCCCCCTTCTCCACGCCTCAGACCCGATTTCCTCCGCGCGTTATAATTGGCATCAATTAAAAAACTTGATATCCGTCGGCGTAGAAATCGTCGCCGCCTCACCTTTGGCCTTCAACTCGCCCGTCTCATCATCGAAATCGAACAGCGTAACGGTATTGGTGAACACGTTCGTGACATAAAGATGGTTGCCGGTGGCATCGAAAGCGAGCGCACGCGGCTCAATGCCGCCGGCCTCATAGCGCGTCGTCTCCCCTGGCAGCCCATCCCCACCAATTTTTAATACCAGCAAATGGTTATCGGCACCGCGATTGGTGGCAATAAGATATCTCCCGCTCGGGCTGAGGATAATGGCTCCGCCGCTTTTCGCCTCCGCGGAATCCTGCCCGCCGTTCAGTTTCACTTTTCCTTGTAGCGTCAATCGATGGTCACTGACGGTAAACGCCTCGATTTCACCCGCCATTTCGGTGATGACATAGGCATACTCGCCTTTCGGCGAGAACACCATGTGCCTTGGGCCGGCGCCTGGCGCAAAGCTGACATCGCGCGATGCATCCGCCTGTAACGGCTGTGCGCTATCCGAGCGATAGCGATAGGCGTGCAGCTTGTCCCCGCCGAGATCCGCCACATACAGATATTTACCATCGCGGCTGAAGGTGGTTGAGTGCGCATGGCCCCCTTCCTGGCGCCCCTGCACGACGCCAGAACCTGATATAAACGGATAATGCTGCACCCGTTCACCCAGTTTGCCGTCACTGCCAATTGGCAATACCGTCATCCCCGCGCCGCCTTTGGCGACGGAGTAGTTGGCGACAAACAGAAACTTGCCATCCGGACTGAGGGTGGCGTGCGTCGGCTGCTGGCCCGCACTGTTCACCGTATTCAGCACCCGCACGCTGCCAGCGTCGTCTATTGCCAAGGCGGTCACCGTTCCCGCGTTCTCCTCATTGGTGGCATAGGCGAAACGGCCATCGCGAGATTTTACGATCCACGATGGGCTGTTCATTTTAACCACGTCGAGCAGCGTTAACGTGCCGTCGCCATTAACCGTCAGGCGATAGAGCCCTTCGCTGGGTCTTGCCGGTTTCTGCACCGCAGGCGCATCCGGAATATGGGTCCAGGTACCGACTAACGCTATTTGCTGATGTTCCCGATTATTGGCCATCGCATTTCCTGAAAACATGAGAAAAATTAACACCGCAGTTAATTGAATGCCCGGCCGGCCTAAGCCGGCAACGATTGTTCGGCCAGGTGCAGACAATATAGAAGATAGCATAAAGCGAGCTTGAGGCCGCTTATTAATCGAGTCGAGAGGTTTTTCTCTATTCATGATGTTTTCTTGCCTCATCACTATGTCACAGGAATAAGTATATCGACATTGACAACCTTCCCATTTAGATCCTCTTGCCTGTATAACTCTATAAAAAAGCTCTCCCGCATTTTGACATTGATAGCTGGCAGATAAGCGTCATACATTACATCGAAAAAGTCAATATATTCTGACAACTCCCCCGCAAAGGGAATGACAATATATTTACCCATAGGGATATAGAAGTTAAAAATGGAATGGAAAACCTCTTGCCCCTTGCTGTTGGAATGCCATTTATTACTCCTTTTCTTTTCCACATTACATGCCCCCCGCTGCTTGCTTAACCATTTTTCATTGGTCTGGGCAATGTCGCCGGCATCTCTGAATTTTCTTATAGAATGAAAAATCAGCGATTTGTAATGCTTTAACATCTCAATGTCATCCGGCATGACCGTGTGGTAGAAATAGGGTTTCTTATCGTTGCCATACGGGGGGATCTGCGTGGAAAAATCCCACCCCCGGCTGTTTCTAAAGCTGTTGGGCGTTTCGCCAAAGAAACGTTTGAATGCCCGCGTGTAACATTGTTGTGAGGCAAACCCGGATGCCAGGGCGACATCCAATATGTTCCCTTGGTGCTGTTTGAGCAGAATAGCAGAGCGACTCAGTTTTCTATTTCTTATATAAGTCCCTAGCGTTATACCAAAATAATGCTTAAACAGCCGTTGCAAATGCCATTTAGAGTAACCTGAGATAATGGAAACCTTTTCAACTGACAGCCCCTCGACAATATTCTTTTCCATATATTCCAATACCTGCAAAAGAATATCTTTTCTGTAATCCATATGTGCTCCTTGCTTTTATAAGATTCGCGTCCTTTTTATTAAAATCGTTAACCAACCAAACCAAGTCATTAAGATTAATCCTAAAAAAAACCAGCCTGTCAATTCATTTTTTTCGGCATAGGAAAAACTATCGCATAAATAACTGAAAATGATCATGTTATATAAATCTCTCCGCAAGAAACCCATAAAACAAAATCAACTCGCGTAAAGTGCACTCATCAAAGATGCACTTGCCACACCAGGTAGAATCACACTTTTTGCTAATTGTTTTACCTTAAAGTGTTTTTTACAGCCAGATTTCATGGCCGAATAGGAATTTCATCATCACAAATGAAAACGCATTTTATATGCTTGGCCCGCCGATAAAACGTACTGCGGAAGAGATATAAAAGTATGGCCAGCAGTCAAAGAAGACGGGAGGGATAAGCTCAAGGCTGAACATCGGTCTCTATAATCTCGCGTCGCAATAGCGCGTTTCTTTTTTATCGTTCCTGCGCAGAGAAAACGGATATCTTAACAAACCTTGCTCGATGCCCTATTTTACAAACCGCGCCCATTGGGAACCCTGTCTACGCCCATGAATCGCCCATATCTCCCCCGGCAAAATACCGAGCCGACTCGCCCGCGCCTTGTTGTCAGAACGGCCGGCGGCCGCAAACAAAAAGCCCGGCTCGCGAGGCAGGGCTTTTCATTAACGGCCTGATTAATCAGCCAGGTTGTCGATCTCTGCGGACCTGTGCTTGCGCAACAGGTACAGCAGCAAAGACACCCGCCGCTCGGTGCGCTCCGGAGTATCCGGCGGCAGGTTGTAGCGCAGGGTATAACGCTCGTTGTTCTCGTTGCAGAAATCGATGACGAGCACGGGAGCTGAGGCCCCCGCTACTTTTCGATAATTCAGCGAGATGCACGACAGATTTTTTTTCATCTCAACTTACCGCGCGACAGTGCGGCGGGTTGATTCGGCAATCCGCCCCACGCCGGCGCTCAACGCAGCGCCCAACAGCAGCACCAACAACGACCCCCACGCGGCGCGAGACAGCTGTTTGGCCGCTTCATCGGCCGCTTCACGCGCTTTCTGTTCGGCCTCGGCCTTGAGTTTTTCCACTTTCTGCACCGCCTGCTGGTAAGCCTGAGCGTAGTTATCGACGATTTGGCTCGCTTCATCGCGGCTCTTGCCGGTGCGCGCCGCAACGATATTCACCAACGCATCCTTGTCGGCCGCGCTCAACGTCGGCTCACCGGACTGCTTGACGCGGTCGAACCACTGCTTAAGCTCAGAGGCGGCCTGCGCCGGATCGGCAGCCGCGTCCATGGCCGATTGTTTGCCATCGGCGGTCGCTCTATCGGCCTTCTGTTCTAACCGAGATGGATCCAGTTCCGGTTTGCCGGTCTGCTTGAGCGTGGCGTTCAACTGATTTTCCAGGCTTCCCCAGTCAAGGCTGATGCCCTTTTTATCCAGCTGCTGCTTGAGGCCTTCGCCCACGTTTGGCGCCGCCGCCGCCAGGCCGCTGCCCGCCAGCGAAAGCCCTTTGCCCACCGCGCTGCCCGCCAGCCCCACCACGCCGCTCGCCAATGAAACCATCAGCCAGGTGGTCAGCAAGGTGGTGATCGCCCAGCTCAGCAAACCATGCAAGCCACCGCGATTCGGTGCGGCGCGGCCGGCGACGAACGCGCCTGCGGCCAGCGATGCCAACGTTGAAACCAGCAGCCAGATCCCGGTGCCGGTGCCAAAGCCGCTCAGCGGGTTGCCCTGTTGCATCATATCCACGGCCTGAGCGCCAATAGCCGTGCCCAGCACGCTGAAGGTCAGATAAGTCACCAGCGCCACGGCACTCCCGGCCAATATCGAGCCCCATGACACCTGAAACGCTAAGCGATTTGATTCATAGACAGTGGTCATCGTTGTTCCTTATATTTTCTGGACAAGTGATTGCACGCACGGCGGATAACCGCGCAGACAAATTCAGTCTGCCGCGTGGCGTTGTCGGCCGTCCCGGTTCATTTGCATCAGAATGCCTAGTGCATTCACACCCTGCGAATACGCACGTTATGCACTAAGCTGCTCAGCGAGTAGCGTAACCCGCGGCCCCCTTAAGCGGCCGTCCCCCTTCTGTCTAGCGGAGAACACATGAGCCAATCCGTTTTGGCCAGCGAAACCCACCGCGGCCACCTGCAGCAAATCATCTCCGGCTTGTCCGACGGCGTGATCCTGACGGATACCGATCAAACCTTGCTATGGGCCAACGAGGCCGCGTTGGCCATGCATGGCGTGAGTCATCAGAAAGCTCTGGGGGCCGATGCCGGCGAGTACGCGGCGCGTTTTGCCCTGCGCTATCGCAACAATCATCCGCTGGTTTTGGAACAGTACCCGCTGAACCGGGTTGCCGAAGGCGAAACCTTCACCGATGTGGTGGTGGAGGTTCGGCAGGTCGACGATCCGGACAGCTTCTGGGTGCACCGCCTGCGGAGCCTGATTATCACCGATGCGCAGGGGCAGCCGGAGCTGCTGGCGCTGATCCTGAGCGACGCGACGGAGTGGGCCAGCGCCGAACAGCGTTTTGAAAAAACCTTCAACGCCAATCCGGCGCCGGCGGTCATTTGTCGGCTCAGCGACCTGCGCTACGTCAAGGTCAACCAGGGGTTCCTTGATATGACGGGTTATCAGCGTGAACAGGTCATGGGGCGTTCGGTTTATGAACTCGACGTTTTGGAACAGGCGGAGCACAAAGAGCTGGCGGTGCAGCGCCTGGGGGAAGGCGCCACCATCCCGCAGATGGAGGCCGAGCTGAAACTGCCCGGCGGAGGAAGCAAGCTGGTGGTGGTTGCCGGCCAACCGCTGGATATCAATGAAGACGACTGCATGCTGTTCACGTTTACCGATCTCGAACCCCGACGCCAGGCGGAATCGGCGCTGCGAGAAAGTGAAGAGCGGTTCGCCAAGGCATTTCGCCTGAGCCCGGTGCCGACGTTGTTATGTACCGCGCACGAACGGCGCGTGCTGGATGTCAACGAAGCCTTCACCCGCGCCACCGAGTACGCCGCCGAAGACTTGATCGGCAAGACGGTCGGAGAGATCCCGTTTATTGACGATCCGGAGGCGAGCCGCCGTTTGTTTGCCGCCCTGGAAAAAAGCGGCAACGTCGAAGGGCTGGACATCCGGGTGCGCAAGAAGGGGAGCGAGTCGATTGACTGTGTGGCCTCGGCGGATGCCGTCAGCATCCACAATGCGCCCTGTTATCTGCTGGTGCTCATGGACATTACCGAACGCAAACGCTCGGAGCTGGAGCTGGTAAGCGCCATCGAAGAAGTGATGCAGGACGCCTCCTGGTTCAGCCAAACCCTGATCGAAAAACTGGCCAACGTGAAAAGCATCAACCGGCCCGACCAGGCTGGATTCACCGCCAGCGATCTCACGCCACGCGAGCGCGATGTGCTGGAATTGATTTGCGAGGGGCTGCCGGACAAGAAAATCGCGGCGCGCCTCAATCTGGCGCTCAACACCATCCGCAATCATGTCGCGACGGTCTATTCCAAACTCGGCGTGCACAGCCGCAGCGAAGCCATCGTCTGGGCCAGAGAGCGCGGGCTGTTTACCGGCGGAGCGGCCTCCAGGAACGGCAAGTAGCCTGCAAATGCACTACCCAAACAGATGCAAACGCCCCTTATAGGCCAAAAGTGAAGTGCATAACATGGCGGTGCAAATGCAGGCTTTCGCTCTGTGCGAACGCCAAACGGATCGAACCTTAGGAGCACATCATAATGAACAGCGAAAAAGCCAATGGCATGATGGACAAAGTGGCGGGCAAAGCGCAGGAAATCGCAGGTGACGTCAGCGGTAACGAACGTTGGCAGGCCGAAGGCGTCACGCGCCAGGCAGTGGGCGCGCTGCAAGAAAAATACGGCGACGCCCTGAGCTGCGCCGGCGGTATGATGAAGAAAAACCCCCTCGCCGCGTTGGCACTCGTTGCCGGCGCAGGTTTGTTGGCCGGCCTGCTGCTGCGCCGCCGTTGATACGCGCCGGCGAGCAAACCGCTTTTCCCTGAATGTCGCGCCCGGAGGGTAACCACCGGGCGCAGTTCTATCGGCCTGAGGGGGCGTAGTATTATCGATTGATGCCTCCGCTCGTTTGCCGCTGGGATTAACGCGTATTCTGTGTCGCCATGCGACAAATTATTGCGGCGAAAACGTTATATCCCGCAGGGAACATGAGCCTTTATCGTTCAGGCTGCGCACACCGTCTTTACTCGCTGCTTAACGGCACGTCTTTTTATTATATTCGTCCTATTGCTGATTATCATAACCCTCTCACTCAGTGCGCCCACTGCCTGTTATTTCCGGTTGTTATGCAAGCAAGTTAATTTCCCTTCAACATAACGATATCTCTCAGCGTAAAAACTGAATATATCAATCAATCTGGGTTTATCCTCCGCGCCATTAAATGTTAATATTGCCGTATTATGCGCATGGAGAAATAGCATGTTCCCCAGTAAAAAACATTCGCAGCGGGCAACCCCGCTGACCAGCTATCAATTTTCCCGGCTGCATACTTTCGAATGCGTCGCCCGTCATTTATCTTTTGCGCTGGCGGCGCAAGAATTGTCGATCACCCCCAGCGCCGTGAGCCACCGCATTAATTTGCTCGAAAAGGAATTGGGTTTTCTGCTATTCCAACGCTTTCATCGCCGAATTACGCTGACGCCGGAGGGCGAGCGCATGCAATGGGCGCTGGACAGTTCCTTCAACACCTTGAATCAGGAAATCCTGGACATTAAAAATCGCGAGTTGACGGGGACCTTGACCCTCTACTCGCACCCGTCCCTGGTGCAATGTCTGCTGCTGCCGCGCATCGGCGACTTTATCGCCCAACACCCCACCATTCACCTCAACATTCTGACCGGGCAGGAAATCATCAACCTGGCCAACCGCGGCGTGGATCTGGCGATGTACTTCGGCAAACTGCGCTCGGGGCGGCATCTGGAAGAGGCCTTTATGCAGGAATCGATGGTGCCGATCTGCACGCCGCAGTACGCCGCCGCACACAATCTGTATGGTGCGCCGGAAAACCTGGCTCACTGTACGCTGCTGCACGATCGCTACAACTCCGGCGAAGATGAGTGGCAAACCTGGTCACAACACTTTGCGCTGGGACTGGATACCGACAGTAAAAGCATGGAGTTCGACCGTTCCGATCTTGCAGTGCTGGCCGCCACGCGGCACCTTGGCGTCGCCATGGGGCGGCTCAATCTGGTGCAGGACTGGATCAAAAGCGGCGAGCTGATCATTCCGTTCACCGACATGACCGTGCCCTGCGAGCACTGCTATTTTATCTCGACCATTTCCGAACGGCAGTGGCCCAAGATCCTCGCGTTTAAGCAGTGGATCATGAAAATCTCCCCTCTGGTCTGATGGCCGGAGGGTTAGCGCTCTATTTTGGGAGAATAAGAAAAATGCAGCGCGCAGGCGTAGAGCCGGCCAGCCTTTGAATAAGAGATATATTTGCGGTTTTTATCCCAGGCCAGCAGGGTATTATTGGCAAAATAATAAACCTCCAATTGCATCCCATTAGCCAACCTCGCCCAACCCCGGCTTCTTATTACGGTAAAATCACCGTTATCGCTGAGCGTAATCAACGGCACGCCCCAAGCATAGCGAGATATTTGCAGCTGAATAATGAATTGGCTTTCGCAGCTTATTTGGTAGTTCTGTACATCAACATCCATAATTTATATTTTTGGTGCCACCCTTCGGTCAACATAAATAAGATATGAACAACTCACTACGATTAACCCCAGTACGATCAGCACGGCACCCAATACAAATTCAATTTGCAATGGTTCGCCGAGAATGACGGCCCCCGCCAGGATGCCGAATACCGGCGTCATAAAGGTGAGAATGCCCAGCGAGGAAGCCTGATAACGGCGCAACAGTGAAAACCAGATCAGGTAGCTGAAAAACGACACGATCACCGTTTGGAACAACAGGCTGCTCCAGGCCACGGGGCTCAGGACGACGTGCAAATTGTCCGTCGCCAGCGCCAGCAGCGACAGCAGTACGCAGGCGCCCGTCAACTGGAACAGCAGCGTCTGTTTGGCCGGGCACTCCGCCAGGCGCGTGGTACGGATCACCAGGGTAGAACCGCCCCAGGCGATCCCCGCCAGCAGGCCATAGAAATCGCCTTTCAGCCGATCGGCCCCGCCGCTTCCCTCGGCCATGCCCGATATGGCCAGCACCACGCCGCCAAAGGCGATGAGCATGCCCAGCCACTGCACCGGCGACAGGCGCTCCTGACGGATCAGGAAATGCAGGCCAAGGGCGGAAAACAGCGGCGCGGTGTACAAAAACACCGCCATATGCGAGGCGCTGGTATAGCGCAACCCTTCGGAGACAAAAAAGAACTCCAGCGCGAACAATGCCCCTACGCTCAAACCGGCGCTCAGCGTGGCGCGATCCCAGGTGAAACACTCGCCGCGGCAACGCGCCAGCAGGTATACCCCCAACGCGGCGAGACCCGAGCGAATGGCAATTTGCAGTACCGCCGACACATCCGCCTCGGCAGCCTTGATCGCCACCTGCTGCATTCCCCAGATGGCGCAAAGCACCACCATGGCGGCCGCAGCCCTGCCGTCAATACCGATTCTTGCATTCATAATAGGATTCTCGCCGCCGTTGAAATAATCACAGGCTGCCGTCGCGTTATTCTTTATACACCACGATTTCCTGATAAATTTTAATAACCTCACCATCGCTGTCGACGGAGTCGGTATATTCGGTTTGCTGCGCCAAATGAATCACCTTCCATCCTTTTCGCGCCAGTTCCGGGATCGTCAGGCGCCCTATGCCGCGGCAGGAAAACTGGGTGTCGTCAGACAACCTGACCTTACTAACCTCTGCATAATCATAAGCTTGAGAATGACAAACGTGCGATTCCGCCGCCATCGCCGGTAATGAAAACACCCCCACCAACAACATGAACAGATTTCTCATGGCGACCTCCCAATCGCTTATTCCTGCCGACCGATTACGCAGAAAAAGGCTAACGTTAATACGGCGGTGACAGGCTGAAATTAATTATCTCTTGCACGGATAAAATTACAGGCTGACGCCGATGACTGACAAATGAAAAATATAAACCTTGGCGTTAGATGAATTCATCCGAATCGAAAGGCATGAAAAACGGCCCTTTTCACCGCACGAAATGGTCAAAAACCGGCCAACAATTAGCAAGAAAAGTAATTATTTATGTCACCGTTTATGTTACAAATGCCGCCCGCCGCTAAAACACCAAAAAAACCGTCAAAATGCGTGAAAACGCAGCGTTCTGCGCAAAACATCGGCATGGCGGCGCTGATGGGGGCGGTCATACATAAAACAGGGATAACACATGGCAATGAAATTGCGCGTATTGACTCAAGCGGTGGCGCTGGGTCTGGCGATCGGCAGCGCGTCGTTCGCCGCTCAGGCGGAAATCACCCTGCTGAAGCAGGATCCGCAGGCTGGCGATCCGCTCAGCCGCCTGAACTTCACCGTTGGCGGCAGTATCCGTCCGCAGTTCAACAACATGACGGGCGACGGTGACAAGGGCTCCTACAAGCGTAACGGCTTCGACGGCGGCACCCGCTTCCGTTTCGCGGCGGACTACTACCTGTTCGACGATATCAGCTGGATCAGCTACTACGAGCTGGGCGTGAACATTCCGGCGCTGTTCGACTGGGATCACCACTATGCCGACGGCGCGAGAAACACCAGCCGCCGCATGCTGTACACCGGCCTGAAAAGCAACACCTGGGGCCAGATGACCTTCGGTCAGCAGAACAGCGTTTACTACGATGTGGTTGGCGCCAAAACCGATATCTGGGACTACGACATGCTGGCCCAGGCACCGGGCAACGGCATCAACGGCGACTACGACGGCTCTTATCGCTCACGCAAAATGCTGAAGTACAAGAACCGCTTCGGCGATGCGGACGTTTACGCTTCGTACCTATTCAGCGACAGCGACTATCTGCCGGGCAACGGCCTGCGCTACAAGCGCAAAGGCGGCGGCTCACTGGGCGTGGATTACCACATTACGCCGGATCTGACCTGGGGCACCGCCTGGAACTACACCCGCGCCGAAATGCGCAATCCGTCCACCAGCGGCAGCAAGAGCTATGACCAGAACATTTTCGGTACCGCCATCAGTTGGAAACCGGACAACTGGACCCTCACCTTCGGCGGCGGTTACTACAACGACTTCCTGACCACCAAGAAAGCCGACATCAATAATTACTTCGCCGGCGACGCATGGGGTATCGAATACCTGGCCGGTTATACCGTGCCGGTTGGCCAGTACGCGGTGAAATCGGTGATGCCGTACTTCATGGGCGACCGCCTGGAATACATCACCGGCCGCAACTACCAGCGCATCGACAACGGCCTCGGGGTTACCGTGCAGTTTGACTACGGTTTCCGCGTTGACGTGGAGCATGTGCTGACATCGAGCACCGACAACCTCGGCGATATGACCGTGGTGCGCCTGCGCTACGATTTCTGATTGCTCAGAACGCAAAAAAGGCCGCGCAAGCGGCCTTTTTCGTTTATTGACGCAGCGTCAGAAGCCGCCGCGCGCCGAGCGCCCGACCGCTTCGCCCAGTTGCCATACCGCCATGGCGTAATGGGTGCTGTGGTTATAGCGGGTGATGACGTAGAAGTTCGGCAGGCCGTACCAATACTGGTAGCCGGTGCCGATGTCCAGCCGCAGCAGGCTGGCTTCCTGATTATCGCCGAGCGAGCCCTGCGGGCTTAGGCCGGCTTCCGCCAGCGCGGCGACCGAGTAGCGCGTCTTGAAGCCGTTTTCCAGCCCCGGCGCCTGGCCGTTGGCCTGAATGGCGACCGGCTCGCCTTTGGACCAGCCGTGCGCCTTGAAGTAATTGGCCACGCTGCCGATGGCATCGACCGGATCCCACAGGTTGATATGCCCATCGCCGTTGAAGTCGACCGCGTAGCTTTTGAAGGAAGAAGGCATGAACTGCCCATAGCCCATCGCGCCGGCAAAGGAGCCGCGCAGTTCGAGCGGATCGTCGCCTTCAGTGCGCGACATCAGCAGGAAGGTTTCCAGCTCACCGGCGAAGTAATCGGCGCGGCGCGGGTAGTTGAAGGCCAGCGTCGCCAGCGCGTCGATAATGCGGGTTTTACCCATTACGCGGCCCCAGCGGGTCTCCACGCCGATAATCCCCACGATGATCTCCGGCGGCACGCCGTATACCTGCCAGGCGCGCTGCAGCGCATCCTGATATTGATTCCAGAACACTACGCCGTTTTGCACGTTATCCGGAGTGATGAACTTGTTGCGGTAGCGCAGCCAGGAACCGTTCGGCCCGGTTGGGCCCTGGGTAGACGGCGTCGGCGCCTGCCTGTCCATCAGCCGCAGCACCGAGTCCAATCGCCGAGCCTGCGCCAGCACGTCGTGCAGCTGCTGCCGGTCAAACCCGTGTTCCTGCACCATCTTATCGATGAAGCGCGCGGTATTCGGGTTATTGGCGAAATCCCCTCCCAGCGGCGCGCCGCTGTGCGCCGGGCTCAGCAAAAAGCCGCCCTTTACCGGGGTGCTCTGCGGCGTAGCGGTGGTACTGGGTTTCGGCGTGCTGCTACAGGCAGCAAGCAAGGTAATCAGCGGTAAAAGCGCAACCAGGTGACGCATCGGATATCCATATAGCCATGCAAGAGATAAGTGGGAGTTATGTTAATGCATTGTTCAACGCGAACAAACAGGATTATGCCGCCAATTACCGCGCCAGGTAGCCAAACGTGCCAAATTGTGACGTTTTGCACGGTGAAAGGACGCCCGGTGCGACCGCGTGGAATCTCAACCGCGACTAAATGAGAAAAGTTATCACCTTGACGCCCCCGTTTGCCCCGTTAAAATGCCCGGCTGCTTGCCATCCGGCCGCCGCCGGGCGGTCAATGATTACGACAACGGACTGTGATGGAATCTCTCGGACAACTCGCCAAAGACCTTTACCGCGGGCGCATCTCGCGCAAACCCTTTGTTTTCTCGCTGGCGATCTTCGCCGTTGGCATCGTGCTGTTGTCGTTTCTGTCGACCTACCTGGATAAAAACCATTTTCGCGCCCATGCGCACGGCGACACCGAGGAATTCGTCTCGGTGCTGCTGTATCTGCTGTGCATCATGGTGTGGGCGCTGTTCTGTTTTGGCCTGGTGGCGTGGTTTATGGCCAAAACCGCGTTTCGGCTCAACGATATCGGCCTGCCCGGTTGGGCGCTGGCCGTGGCGTGCTATGTGTGTTCGGTGCTGAACAATTACTCTCCCGGCCCGGTGGCGCGCTGGCTGCCGCTGTTCAGTCTGGCCGTCATGATCTGCGCCCTGCTGTTGCCGCCCGATGTGCGGCGTCGCAAGCCGCGTGAACATGCCGATTGAGCGCCATTCTGCTCAAGGCTATGGCTATCCGCCGGCCGCGCCGTCACAATAGCGCCTCATTCTGGTTTCAATCAGGGATTGCCATGTACAGCCACTACCCCGCCCATTACACCTTCGATAGCGACAGCGACGCCTGGCAGATCGGTTTCCACGACTTCCCCGAGTGGCAATCTGCCTGCTATAAACGCGAAGACATCGAGCTGGAAGCGCAGGAAAGCCTGCTGGCCGCCATCGCCGCCGCGATGGATGAAGGGCTGCCCCTGCCCGCCCCTTCTCCTTCGCAAACCGATGACTTGAGGGTACATCTGCCGGCGCTGGTGGCGCTGAAGATCGAACTGCACAACGCGATGCTGCGCAAAAACACCGGTAAAGCGGCGCTGGCGCGCAAGCTGGGTTTCAACGGCGGGCAAATGGAGCGGTTGCTGGATATCGGCTACGCCTCAAAAGTGGAAGCGCTGGAGCAGGCGTTGTATCTGCTGGGCTACGAAGTGCGCGTGACGATAAGTGAAGTTTGCCAATAAGTTAGCGGCAGGTAAGCGAAATATTATCCAAGGGGGCTAAATTTCCCCCGTTTTGCGCCGATATGATGGCTACCTAATCACTTGTCGCAACAACGAAGGCTAAAAATGGAGTGGAGTCGCCGTCATATTTGGGCCGTTATTCTGCTGTCTTGTCTCGTTTTTTGGGTCATTTTGGCGACCGGCATCAACGCCGTCGCCTGAGCGCCTGCCACCGTATTGCAATACCCGATTTTAAAGCCCGCCACACGGCGGGCTACTTTCTGTCGCTTGCTTATAAAAAGCGTTATAAAACAGCCCGCACTGTTTAAAAAACAGCCTAAAATTGTGATCAAAAACACAGTATTGAAATCAGACCAGTATTGAGAGTACATTAGCGCCGATCCTGTCGCGGTTCGGATTTTACCTCACGGAGCATGAGGCGCGACAACCGGACACCCGGCGCTCGAGGACGTTGTTCTTTCGCTTGGAAGAATCCGCCCGACAAGCCGGTTGTCCATAAAACACTCAGCACAACAATCGGGATCATTGCTGGCGAGGACTCCAGACAGGAGTTGTTCAGTGAAATATTTTTTGATGGGCGTGTCATTCATGCTGGTTGCCTGGGTTGGCACCTTCATGTTGATGGTTGCCTGACAGCAGCCACACCAGGAACACAGACAAAGGGACGCGCAAGCGTCCCTTTGTCGTTTCGGCTAGCGATCATTTGCCCGGCATCATGCGGCGCAGGGTGTCGTCCTTGCGCAGGTAGTGGTGATACAGCGCCGCCAGCGCATGCGCGCCAATGATAAAGTAGCCAACGTTTGCCAGCGTCTCATGCACCGTTTTAACCAGCTTGCGCATCACCGGCTCCGGCGTCACCCAGTGCGGCACCGGCCAGCCCAGCAAAGACCACGATTTCCCGCCGTAGGCCAGGGTTAACATGCCCAGCAACGGCAACATCAGGAAGACCACGTACAGCAGCCAATGGAAAATCTTCGCGCCTACCTCCTGCCATTCTTCCAGCGGGGGCGTGGTCGGCGGCGCAGCGTGGAAAGAACGCACCGCCAACCGAATCAGCATCAGGACAAAGACCGATACCCCAAAGTTGAAATGCAGATTTTTGACCATCGGCGCCCACGCCTCCGGCACCGAATCTTTTAGCAACATCGCCGCATAGGTGAGGATCACCATCAGCAACGTCAGCCAATGTAAAACGATTTGCGATCGCGCGTAGCGGTTGCTCATTCACTCTGTCCAAAAAATAAAATTCAGCGTAGTTGAGCATAATGGGGAAATAATGAAGAAAACCTTGGGACGGAAAAAAATAAGGCCGGGCGAACGCCCGGCCTGACAGGATTATTTGGCGCTGCCGGCTTTGCCCGGCTTCAGCAGCCCGTCCGCGCGGAACATCGCCTTGATGCCGCGCACCGCCTGGCGGATACGATCCTGATTCTCGATCAGCGCGAAGCGCACGTGGGTGTCGCCGTAGTCGCCAAAGCCAATGCCCGGCGAGACGCAGACCTTGGCTTCCGCCAGCAGGCGTTTGGCAAACTCCAGCGAACCGAGGTGGGCATAAGGCTCGGGAATTTTCGCCCACACGTACATCGACGCCTTCGGATTTTCCACCATCCAGCCGGCCTCGTGCAGCCCCTTCACCAACACGTTGCGGCGCTGCCGATACTGCTCGGCGATATCGCGCACGCACTGCTGATCGCCTTCCAGCGCGGCGATGGCCGCCACCTGCAGCGGCGTAAAGGTGCCGTAGTCGTGATAACTCTTGATGCGCGCCAGCGCACTGACCAGCTCAGGGTTGCCGACCATGAAACCGATGCGCCAGCCGGCCATGT
Organism: Serratia sp. BNK-33-b; assembly: GCF_048684565.1. Classification (NCBI taxonomy): domain Bacteria; kingdom Pseudomonadati; phylum Pseudomonadota; class Gammaproteobacteria; order Enterobacterales; family Yersiniaceae; genus Serratia; species Serratia sp. BNK-33-b. The sequence goes on along the minus strand of NZ_JBLQTZ010000001.1, from coordinate 1,285,761 downwards.
TGTAGCTTTTCGACAGGGTGAAGAACTCCACCGCAATGTCTTTCGCCCCCGGCACCTGCATGATCGACGGCGCTTTCCAGCCGTCATAGACGATATCGGCATAGGCCAGATCGTGGATCACCAGCACGTTGTACTGTTTGGCCAGCGCCACCACCCGCTCGAAGAAATCCAGCTCCACGCACTGCGCGGTCGGGTTGGACGGGAAGCCGAGGATCATCATTTTCGGGCGCGGAATGGTTTCCCGAATGGCACGCTCCAGCTCGCCGAAGAAATCCACGCCGTCCACCAGCGGCACCGAGCGCACCTGAGCGCCGGCGATCACCGCGCCGTAAATGTGGATCGGGTAGCTGGGGTTCGGCACCAGCACGGTATCGCCGTGATCGAGGGTCGCCAGCATCAGGTGCGCCAGCCCCTCTTTCGAACCGATAGTGACGATGGCTTCGCTTTCCGGATCGATATCCACCTGATAACGATCGGCATACCAGCGCGAAATGGCGCGGCGCAGGCGCGGAATGCCGCGCGAGGTGGAATAACCGTGGGTGTCGTCGCGCTGGGCGACGGCGCACAGTTTTTCCACGATGTGCGGCGGCGTCGGGCCGTCGGGGTTACCCATGCTGAAGTCGATAATATCCTCGCCGCGACGGCGTGCGGCCATCTTCAGTTCGGCGGTGATGTTGAATACGTAAGGGGGAAGGCGTTCAATGCGCGTGAAACGGCGCTGTGGACTGTTATCAGCCATAGGGGATTCCTCGATAGACGTTAGCGCCCGGACCGTCCGAGCGACGCTGGCCAGCGAACTGACCGAATATCGAACATAGCGCAGCGCCGACGAGCTTGTCGATACCCGGCGCGATATTTTTATTTAGCGCCCTGAAACTCCGCCGCCAGCAGCCCGAACAGCCAGTCGTCGCACCACTGATCCGCCAGACGGTAGTTGTCGCGCAGCGTGCCCTCCAGTTGGAAACCGCACGACTCCAGCAGGCCGCGCGAGGCGAGGTTGCCGGCGGTCACGGTGGCGGTCAGCTTGTGAAAACCGCAGGCGTTCACCGCAAAATCCAGCACCGCCCGCAGTGACTCCTTGCCATAGCCCTTGCCCTGCCCGGAAGGCAAACTCCCGTATCCCACTTCCGCCTGCCGATACGGCGCCCAGTGCGGACGAAAGCCGGTAATACCCACCGCCTCTCCGCTGTGCTTCTCACGCATCACCAGGCACAGCCACTGCTCGCCGTGTTTGTCCCAGACCGGCAGGCGTTCCTCGAACCGTGCACGGATCTCCGCTTCGCTGCGCGGATCGGAGATGTAACGGATCACCTCGGGATCTTGGTACAGGCGCAGAAACAGCGGCCAATCCTCGGCGGTTATCGACTGTAAGTGCAGACGTTCAGTGACCAGCTTCATAAAATCTCCGAAAAACGAAAAAGAGTAACTTACGAATGAAAGATATCTCTTTATTTTCCCCGATTGGTTGCCGATAATCATTTACGTTAAAACCACAAAACCATAACGTCTTGCCCGATTCCCTACAACTGTCCGCCGCCGTTACCCACGCGGCATCAGGAGAACACCATGGCCTCTTTAGTCATCGACGATATTCCGCAGACGATCGTTAACGTCAAGCGCCAGCTGCGCCAGGCATTGCCGAACTACCGCGACGTTTTTCTGGCGCTGGAGGAGAACATCCGCGGCCAGGTCGACCAGATCCGCCGCGAACTGGCCGCCGGCCATAATCCGGTGCCGCAGATCGACGCGGAAGATATCCTGCAGCAGCGCGTCAGCGATCAACAGATAGCGCTGATCAAACAGCGCGGCGCCTGCGCCATTCGCGGTGTGTTTCCCCGCGCCAAGGCCGAAGGCTGGAACCGGGAAATCGGCGACTATCTCGAGCGCAACAACTTCGTCGAGCGGTTGAAGAACGCCGCCGAAGACAACTATTTCGGCAAGCTGGCCGCCAGCAAGCCGCAAATTTACGGCATCTATTGGTCAAAACCGCAGGTCGAAGCGCGGCAGGATGCGCGCATGCATGCGGTACAGGTGTTCCTCAACAGCCTGTGGGCCACCGAAAGCAACGGCAAGCAGCATTTCGATCCGACCCGCGTCGCCACCTACGCCGATCGCACCCGCCGCCGCCCGCCGAACTCCTCATCACTGGGCCTGTCACCGCACGTCGACAGCGGCACCATCGAGCGCTGGCTGGACGAGAATTTCCGCTATGTGTATCGCCACGTCTTCTCCGGCGACTGGCGGCAGTACGATCCCTTTGCCGCCGACGGCCGCACCGAGGTGCGCGAAATAGCCTCCCCGGCGGTCTGCTCGATGTTCCGCACCTTCCAGGGCTGGACGGCGCTGACGCCGCAACGCACCAACGCCGGCACGCTGAACCTGGTGCCGATCGCCAACGCCATGGCCTATGTGTTGCTGCGCGCGCTGCAGGACGACGTCGCCGACGACGATCTGTGCGATGCGGCGCCGGGCCGCGCGCTGTCGATCTCGGAAAAATGGCATCCCCTTTTATTAAGCGGGATTTCCCCTATTCCCGATCTGGAGCCGGGCGACACGGTATTTTGGCATTGCGACGTGATCCACGCGGTGGAGAACGAACATAACGGCGAGTTCGACAGCAACGTGATGTACATCGCCGCCGCGCCGGGCTGCGAGAAAAACGACGCCTATCTGCAGCGCCAACTGCCGAGCTTTATCGACGGCAGAACGCCGCCGGACTTCGCCCCCGACGATTTCGAAGTGGATTTCGAGGGCCGCGCCACCGTCGAGCTGCTGACGCCGATGGGCAAAGCGCAGCTCGGCATGCGCTGACCGCCGCCCCAGCCACGGGCCTCTCTCGCTGTGGTATACTGCCGTCATCCGTAGGCCGCAGCGAGAACCCGTCGTGCACCCTTTTTTTGAAATGCTGTTGGCGGTGTTTGATCGCGCCGCGCTGATGTTGATCTGTCTGTTTTTCCTGACCCGCACCCGGCTGTTCCGCCAACTGCTGCAAAAAGAAGACCATACGCCGCTCGAGCTCGGCATCGTCACGGCGATCTTCTCGCTGTTCGCGCTGTTCAGCACCTACTCCGGCATCAACGTTGAGGGCTCGCTGGTCAACGTGCGCGTCATCGCCATCATGGCCGGCGGCATCCTGTTCGGCCCCTGGGTGGGGATCGTCACCGGCATCATCGCCGGGGTGCACCGCTATCTGATCGACATCGGCGGCATCACCTCGGTGCCCTGCCTCATCACCAGCATCATCGCCGGCATCAGCGCCGGCTACATCAACCTCAAGGTGAGAAAAGAGCAGCGCTGGCGCGCCGGCATCGTCGGCGGCATGCTGTGCGAATCCCTCACCATGCTGCTGATCGTGCTGTGGGCCAAGCCGACCGAGCTTGGGCTGGATATCGTGTCGCAGATCGCGCTGCCGATGATCCTCGGCACGGTGTGCATCGGCCTGATCGTGCTGCTGGTGCAGAGCGTCGAAGATGAAAAAGAGGTGATCGCCGCACGCCAGGCCAAGCTGGCGCTGGATATCGCCCACAAGACGCTGCCCTATTTCCGCAACATCAACAGCGAATCGCTGGCCACCATCTGCGATATCATCCGCCAGGATATCCGCGCCGACGCGGTGGCGATCACTGATACCCATCAGGTGCTGGCTTACGTCGGCGTAGGGCGCGAAGCCTACCCGATCGGCCGCGAAGGGCTGAGCCGCGTCACCCGCGAAAGCATTCGCCACGGCAAAATCATCATCAAAAACAACCTGGAAAACCCGGCCGCGCCGCAGATCCATTCGCAGCTGGTGGTGCCGCTGTGGGAAAAAGGAGAAGTGACCGGTGCGTTGAAAATTTACTACTGCCACGCGCACCAGATCACCAACACGCTGAAGGTGATGGCGGTCGGGCTGTCGCAGATCATCTCCACGCAGATGGAGGTTTCGCGCATCGAGCACCTGCGCCAGATGGCGGATAAAGCTGAAATGCGCGCGCTGCAGAGCAAGATTAACCCGCACTTCCTGTTCAACGCGCTGAACGCCATCTCTTCCTCCATCCGCCTGAATCCGGACACCGCTCGCCAGCTGATCATCAATCTGTCGCGCTACCTGCGCTACAACCTGGAGCTGAACGACGAACTGATCGATATCCGCAAGGAACTGCATCAGATCCAGGATTACATCGCCATCGAACAGGCGCGCTTCGGCGCCAAGCTGACGGTGATTTACGACATCGACGACGACGTCTCGGTGCGCATTCCGAGCCTGCTGATCCAGCCGCTGGTGGAGAACGCCATCGTGCACGGCATCCAGCCCTGCAAGGGCAAAGGGGTAGTCGTGATCGCGGTGAAAGATCAGGGCGACCGGGTGAAAATATCGGTGAAGGATACCGGCCACGGCATCAATCAGGAAACCATCGATCGGGTGGCGCGCAACGAGATGCCGGGCCACAATATCGGCCTGCTCAACGTACACCACCGCGTGTCGCTGCTGTACGGTGAAGGGCTGCATATCCGCCGCCTGGAGCCGGGCACCGAAATCGCGTTCTACATCAGCAAAAACGGCGGCAAGCTGCATCAGGAATCGAGCGCGCCGCCGATCGGGGAGGCCTCATGAAAGCCATCATCGTGGAAGACGAATTCCTCGCGCAGGAAGAACTCAGCTACCTGATCAAGAAACACAGCAATATCGATATCGTCGCCACCTTCGAGGATGGCCTCGACGTCCTCAAATACCTGCAGACCCACCAGGTCGACGCCATTTTCCTCGACATCAACATCCCGTCGCTGGACGGCGTGTTGCTGGCGCAAAACATCAGCAAATTCGCGCATCGCCCGTCTATCGTGTTCATCACCGCCTATAAAGAGCACGCGGTGGAAGCGTTCGAGATCGAAGCGTTCGACTATATCCTCAAGCCCTATCACGAGGCGCGCATCGTCACCATGCTGCAAAAGCTGGAGGCGCTGCATCATCGCCCCGCCGGCGCGGCGGAACCGACCAGCGCGCCGAGCCGCGGCAGCCACAGCATCAACCTGATCAAAGACGAGCGGATCATCGTTACCGACATCAACGACATCTATTACGCCGCCGCCGATGAAAAGGTGACGCGGGTCTACACTCGCCGGGAAGAGTTCGTGATGCCGATGAACCTCACCGAGTTTTACGGCCGGCTGCCGGAAGAACATTTCTTCCGCTGCCACCGCTCTTACTGCGTTAACCTGGCCAAGATCCGCGAGATCGTGCCCTGGTTCAACAATACCTACATTCTGCGGCTGAGCGATCTTGAGTTTGAAGTGCCGGTCAGCCGCAGCAAGGTGAAAGAGTTTCGCAAGCTGATGCGCCTGTAAGCGCTTACCAGCGCGGGCCCGGACGGTAGTAATAGCCGGGCGGCGGCGGTGGCGGCATGCGGTAATGCGGCCGATCTCGCCAGTCGCGCCGCGGCGGCCCGTAGTAAATCACCCGTGGCGGCGGGCCGTAATAGTACCCGCGCGGGCGTTCATACCGGTGATGATCGGCCCACCAACGCGGATCGCGCCAGCGATAGCCGTCCCAGTAGTGGCCGCGATGATCGCGATCGCCGATATGCAACGACAGGCCCGGCACGTTCACGCCGATGGACACGTCGGCCTGGCTCGCCAGCGGCAGCGCCAGCAGCGCGGCCAGTAACAACAGCGTTTTTTTCATTTCATGGACTCCTGCAGAGCGGACCTCGTCCGATCGCAGATAACATAGTCCCGCGCTCGCCGCCGCTCTATAGGCGCAATGCCGATTTACGCCTTGCAGACGCATCCTTCACAATTTCACCACAATCGTTCACCGGTGATTAACAATAAATCGTTGATATCTTTGATGTAGATCACGTGTCACCCCCGGCATTTCACGCGCTTTTCGGCGCAAAAACGGCAACTCACGCCGTATAAAATGCATTTCATTCCTTCCATCGTGCAACTCATTCCCTATCCGCCGCCCGCCGGGGGCGCCGGCCATATAATAAGCCCATACCGCGGGAACACAGATTCACCCCGCAAATTTCAGCCAACGGCTCACGCCCGGCAACGCACACACAGGAAGGAGACCGGCCATGAACACCAAACCGGCAAATCGCAGCTTAATCGTTCTCGGCACCATCATCTGTCAGATGGGTCTGGGCACCATCTACACCTGGAGCCTGTTCAACCAGCCGCTGGTCGACAAGTTCCACTGGGGGCTGGCGGACGTCGCCACCACCTTCTCCATCACCAGCTTCTTCCTGGCCTTCGCCACGCTGTTCGCCGGCAAGCTGCAAGAACGCTTCGGCATCCGCAATCTGACGCTGTGTTCCGGCATTCTGGTCGGCCTGGGTCTCATCGCCAGCGCCCACGTCAGCTCGCTCGACATGATTTACCTGCTGGCTGGCGTGGTGGTGGGCTTTGCGGTCGGTATCGCCTACATCTCCACCCTGTCCAACCTGATTAAGTGGTTCCCCGCCAACAAAGGCCTGATTTCCGGCATCTCCGTCGGCGCCTTCGGCAGCGGCAGCCTGCTGTTCAAATACGTCAACGCCGCCCTGATCGCTGACGTCGGCGTTTCCGGCGCCTTCTTCTACTGGGGTGCCATCGTGATGGGCCTGATCGTCGTCGGTTCCCTGTTGCTGAAAGAGCCGGTGCTGGCGACCAACGCCGCACAGCAAGGCGCCAATGGTCTGGGCAACGACTTCAGCGTGCGCCAGATGCTGGCCACCAAAGAAGCCTACCTGCTGTTCACCATCTTCTTTGCCGCCTGCATGAGCGGTCTGTATCTGATTGGCATCGTGAAAGACATGGGCGTTCAACTGGCCGGGATGGACTTGGCCACCGCCGCCAACACCGTGTCCGCCGTCGCCATCTTCAACACCGCCGGCCGCATCATCCTGGGGACGCTGTCCGATAAAGTGGGCCGTATGCGCGTCATCAGCTTCACCATGCTGGTTACCGTGCTGGCGATTGTCGCCCTGAGCTTCATGACCCTGAACCACACGCTGTTCTTCATCTGCGTCGGCGCGGTGGCCTTCTGCTTCGGCGGCAACATCACCGTGTTCCCGGCGATTGTCGGCGACTTCTTCGGCCTGAAAAACCACAGCAAAAACTACGGCATCATCTACCAGGGCTTCGGCCTGGGCGCGCTGGCCGGTTCGTTCGTCGCCAAATACTTCGGCGGCTTCCACGCCACCTTCATGGTGATTGGCGTCCTGTCCGCCGCTTCTTTGCTGATTACGCTGTTCATCAAAGCGCCGAAGGCGGTGGAAATGGAAAGCGAAGAAACCGCACAGGCGGCGGAGCTGGCCAAAGCCTGATACCCCGCGAAAACGACAAGGGGCGCAACCTGCGGGTTGCGCCCCTTTTTTATTGCCCTGCCGCGCGGCTTACAGCCGCATGCCCAGCGTCTGGCGCAGATGCGCGCCGGCCCCCAACAGGCCCGGTTGACCATGGGTTATCATGAACACCGGAATGTCTCGCACATAGTCACGGAAACGCCCTTTGTCTTCGAAGGCGGCGCGGAAGCCCGAGGCCTTGAAGAATTCCATAAAGCGCGGCACGATGCCGCCGGCGATGTACACGCCGCCAAAGGTGCCCAGATTCAGCGCCAGGTTGCCGCCGAAGCGCCCCATGATCACGCAAAACAGCGACAGCGCACGGCGGCAGTCGATGCAGCTGTCGGCCAGCGCCCGCTCGGTAATGTCCTTCGGCGCCAGTTTCTCCGGCAGGCGGTTGTCCGCCTTGACGATGGCGCGATACAGGTTGACCAGGCCCGGCCCGGACAGCACGCGCTCGGCGGAAACGTGCCCCACTTCACCGCGCAGCACCTCCAGAATAATGTCTTCTTCTTCGCTGTTCGGCGCGAAATCGACATGGCCGCCCTCGCCCGGCAGGCTGACCCAGCGGCGATCGACCTGCACCAGGTGGGCAACACCCAGCCCGGTGCCGGCGCCGTACACCGCGATCGGTTTGCCCGGCTGCGCATCGCCGCCGCCAAACTGCAGCACGTCGTCCGGCGAGAGCATCGGGATCGCCATCGAGACGGCGGTGAAATCGTTGATCACTTCCAGATGATTCAACCCCAGATTGGCCTTCATTTCTTTGATCGAGAACGCCCAGCTGTGGTTGGTCATCGCGACCCAGTCTTCCGTCACCGGGCAGGCGATCGCGATGCAGGCATCCTGCACCTCGATATCGCACGCTTTCAGATAGTGGCGGATCACCGCCTCCAGGCTGTCGAACTCCAGGCCGGAATAGGTTTTCGCCTGGGTAATCTCACCCGTCGCAACAGTGCACAACGCCAGGCGGGCATTGGTGCCGCCAACATCACCCACGAGGGCATAGGTCATTGATTTCGTCTCCGCAAAATGAAAAATAACACGCTGCCCACACTGTAAAATCCTGCTGCGAAAACAACAATCACCCGCCTCGGATCTGCACCTCAATAGCGATCCGGATCACAAAAAACGTTTCAGCTTGCCCGCTATGCCGCGATTTGAAACAAATTGCGGCAAAAAATGCCCCCCGGCGACTGTTAACCGCCATCGCCGCCGGGCAATATCAATGCGTGCCTGCGCGCCGATAGTCTGGCAAGCTGTGGCCACTGCCCAACCACCCGCTCTCCCTGCCCCGCAGGGAGGCATCGACAAGGGATTATTCATGCTGCATCCGCGCGCCAATGCCATGTTGGCCTTTGCTTTGCCTGCGCTGATTATCGGTTCCGCTTCCAGTCTGGTGCTGCTGTTGGTGATGAAAATTGCCGCCGCATTGCAGCAATTACTGTGGGTGACGCTGCCCGATGCGCTGAGCCTGGACGCCCAGTCGCCCTGGTGGCCGGTTGCGATGCTGACGCTGACCGGCGTGGCGGTCGGCCTGATCGTGCGTTATATGCCGGGTCACGCCGGGCCGGATCCGGCGACGGAATCGCTGATCGGCATGCCGCTGCCGCTCTCCGCCCTGCCGGGGTTGGGGTTGGCGCTGATCGTCGGCCTGGCCGGCGGCGTCAGTCTGGGGCCGGAGAACCCGATCACCGCCATCAACATCGCACTGGCGGCGGCGGCCGGCGCGCGCCTGCTGCCGAAAGTGCCGCGCATGGACTGGATCATCCTGGCCGCGGCAGGCACCATCGGCGCAATGTTCGGCACACCGGTCGCCGCCGCGCTGATCTTTTCGCAAACCCTGGCCGGCAATAACGAAACGCCGCTGTGGGATCGGCTGTTCGCCCCGCTGGTGGCCGCCGCCGCCGGCGCGGTCACCACCCAGATGTTCTTCGTGCCCAATTTCGCCCTGCAGCTCGACGCCTACGACGTGACGCGGCTGCCGGACATCTTCAGCGGCGCCATCGTGGCGCTGATCGCCATCGCGCTCGGCATGGTGGCGCTGTGGTGTTTCCCGCACGTTCACCGCCTGTTCCATTCAATGAAGAATCCGGTGTTGATGTTAGGACTGGGCGGCTTTGTGCTGGGGCTGCTGGCGCTGTTGGGCGGAGAGATTACCCTGTTCAAGGGGCTGGATGAGATGAAACGCCTGGCGGTGGACGACAGCTATTCGGTGCCGGCGCTGTTGACCATTACCCTGACCAAGCTGGCGGCGCTGGTGATCGCCGCCGCCTGCGGTTTTCGCGGCGGGCGCATCTTCCCGGCGGTGTTCGTCGGCGCGGCGCTGGGCCTGATGCTGCATCAGCACGTTCCGGCGGTGCCGGCGGCGATCACCGTCTCCTGCGCCATCATGGGGCTGGTGCTGGTGGTAACGCGCGACGGCTGGCTCAGCCTGTTTATGGCGGTGGCGGTAGTGCCGGATCTGCACCTGCTGCCGGTCTTGTGCATCGTGATGCTGCCCGCCTGGCTGGCGCTGGCGGGCAAACCGCTGATGCTGGTAAACCGCCGGCAACCGCCGCACGACGATTAGGCCAGCGCGAACGCCGCGGCGGCGCGGGCGTGGATCGCGGTGGTGTCGAACACCGGCACCGACGCATCCCGCTCGCTCACCAGCAAGCCTATTTCGGTGCAGCCGAAAATAATCCCCTGCGCCCCCTGCTGTTCCAGATCGCTGATGATCCGGCGATACTCGTCGCGCGAGGCGTCGCGAATTTTGCCGAGGCAGAGTTCGTCATAGATGATGCGGTGCACGATGTCACGATCGGCGCTGACCGGCGTCACCACGTCGATGCCGTGCAATTCCTGCAGGCGGCCGCGGTAGAAGGTCTGCTCCATGGTAAAACGCGTGCCCAGCAGCCCGACGCGGCGAATGTTTTTCTCCCGCACCTGCAGCGCCGTGGCGTCGGCGATGTGAATCAGCGGCAGGCCGCTGGCCTGCTCGACCGCCTCCGCCACCTTGTGCATGGTGTTGGTGCAGATCACGATGGCTTCGGCGCCGGCGGCGCGCAACGCCACCGCGGCCTCGGCCAACAGCCGGCCGGCGCCGTCCCAATCGCCCTGGTGCTGCAAGCGCTCAATCTCCTGGAAATCGACGCTGTAGAGCACGATTTTGGCCGAATGCAGCCCGCCGAGGCGCGCCTTTACCTGCTCGTTGATGGTGCGGTAATACGGAATGGTGGATTCCCAGCTCATGCCGCCCAGCAGACCCAACACTTTCATCCTTCGTTCCTCAGCATTTCCGACGATCCTCTGACCTTACCTGAGAATCGTCAGTCTGACGACGCCTTATTTGGCGCCGGAATTGATCGGCTGGCGCGCCTCGAACCAGCGCTGGCGCAGCGTGTCGTACAGCCAGTTATAGGCCATGGTGTACGGCAGGAAGAACAGGAAGAAACCGATTTCCAGCATAAACGCCTGCGCCCAGGAGATACTCAGCATCCAGGCGGCGATCGGCACGCCGATCAGGATAAAACCGGCTTCAAAGCCGACGGCGTGCAGCGCACGCACCTTCAGGTTACGCACCACCCGGCTGGCCGGCCACAGGCGGTCGAACACCGTGTTGTAAACCATGTTCCACAGCATAGCGACGGTGGACAGCATCACCGCCAACGCACCGACCTGCACCATTGAGCGGTTCAGCAGCCACGCGCCCAGCGGGGCGCAAACCATCACGGCGATGGCCTCGAAACCGACGGCGTGGACGATACGTTCAATGAGAGACTTGTTTTGCAGTTGCATACATCACCTTTTTTCAACAGTTGTTGCGAAAGCCAGGTGATTATCATCGCTTTTTTGGGTAGATTAAAAATAGGTTCCATCGATAAAGTAGATATATCATGCACTATTCCCCGGAAGCGTTGCAGGCGTTCGTGGAAGCCGCCGCCCTCGGCTCATTTTCCGCCGCCGCGCGCAAGCTGCGCAAAAGCCAATCCACCGTCAGCACCGCCATCGCCAATCTGGAAGCCGACCTGGCATTGACGCTGTTCGATCGCAGCGCGCGCCAACCGGTGCTCACCGCCGCCGGCCGCAAGGTACTGGGGCACGTGCAGGAGATCCTCGCCGCCAGCGAACGGCTCGACGCCCTGAGCATTCAGCTGGCGGGCGAGGTTGAACCGCGCCTGAGCATGGTGTTTTCCGATACCTACCAGCCCAAGCATCACGATCGGTTGATGCAGCTGTTCGAACAGCGCTACCCGGAAATTGAGCTGGAATGGATGATCGCCGAGGAAGGCGACGTCATCGATCTGCTGCAAAGCGGCCGCGCGCATTTGGGCATGGTGGAAGTGCAAAAAAGTTATCCGCCGGATATCGCCTTCTCCCGGCTGCCTGAGCAGACCGAAATGGGGCTGTTCGTCGCCCATCAGCATCCGCTGGCCCAGGTCGCCGCGCCGACGCCGGAGCAGTTGTCCAGCACCCGCCAGCTGATCCTGAATACCTACACCGGCGCCGAGGCGGCCAGACAGGGTGGACTGGTCTGGTCGGCGCCCAGCTATCTGCTGTTGCTGGAGATGGCGGAACAAGGATTCGGTTGGGCGGTGTTGCCGCACTGGCTGGTGCAGCAATACGGCCACGGCAGACTCACCCAGCTGCGGCCGCGCGGCTGGCCAAAGCTGATTTCGGTGGATGCGGTATGGTCCAAACTGACCCCGCCGGGCCCGGCGGGGTTCTGGATGCTGGAGCGCCTGCTGGGCGACACCCTGCCCTAAGCGGCGGCGTTGCGCGCCTGAATAGCGCGAGAGACGGTATCGAGGAGTTCCGGAATGTCCATCTTCGGCAGCATCACTTCGATGAAGGCCAGCCGCTCGTCGTCCGCTACCTCGCGCAACGCCTGACGCAATCCGTCCGGATCGCTGACCCGCAACGCCTTCACCGGCCGCTCACCGGCCAGCGCCGTCGGCAACTGCGTCCAGTTCCAGCGCGCGATGTCGTTATAACTTTGCTCCGGCCCGTGGATCGCGCGCTCAACGGTATACCCCTGATTGTTCAACACGAAGATCACCGGTTTAAGCCCGTCGCGCAGCATCGATCCCAGTTCCTGCACGGTTAACTGCGCGGCGCCGTCACCGATCAGCAATACTGCCCGGCGCTGCGGTTCGGCGGTCTGCACGCCGAACGTCGCCGGCAGGGTATAGCCGATCGATCCCCAGAGCGACTGCACGATCAGGCGGCAGCCACGCGGCAACCTCAGCGCCGCCGCGCCGAAACAGGCGGTGCCCTGATCGGCCAGCACGATATCCCCCGGCCGCAGGAAATCCTGTATCTGCCGCCAGAAGGCGTGCTGATCCAGCCGTTCCCCATCGCCTTCCGGCAGCGCCGGGCGGACGATCGGCGGCAACGGCCAACGCGACGCCAGCGACAGGCTCAGGCGGTGCAATGCCTGCACCGCCTCGCGCATCGGAATGCGGCTAAAGCGCCGCCGCCCGACCCAGGCTTCGAACGGTTGAATATCGATGCATTTTTCCACCGGCAGATGATGCGTGAAACCGGCGGTAATGGTGTCGGTCAAGCGTACGCCGACGTTGATCACCACATCGGCGTTTTCGATCAATTGTTTCACCGCCGGATCGCTGGCGCCGCCGCAGTAGGTACCAACGAAACCGGCGCGGTTCTCGTCCAGCACACCCTTGCCGAGCAGCAGCGTCGCGTGCGGCATATCGACCTCCTGCAGCCACTCGTCCAACGCCGCTTCAGCGCCGAAGCGATCGGCGAGGAAGTCCGCCAGCAGCGACACCCGCCGCGCCGACAGCAGCTTTTCGCGCGCTGCGGCGATAAACGCCTGCAATGCGCTCTGCGACAGTTTGGCCTGACGCAGCATCAGCGGCGCCGGTTTATTCGGCAGCGGCGCCTGCGCGACGTCGCTGGGCAACATCAGGTAAACCGGGCGATGCTCCAGCAAGGCGGCGCCGATCAGGCGGTCTATCTCCAGCGCGGCGTTGTCGGCGGTCAGGTCGGCCTGCGCGACGGTCACCTCTTTGGCTATCCGGGCGAAGTGGGTGAAGTCGCCATCCCCCAGCGAATGGTGCAGCAAATCACCGGCGCGCTGGGCGCGCTGCGCCGGTGTGCCGACCACGTGGATCACCGGCAGGTATTCGGCGTAGCTGCCGGCCACGCCGTTCAGCGCGCTCAGCTCGCCGACGCCAAAGGTGGTGAGCAGCGCGGCCGCCGGTTTGCAGCGCGCATAGCCATCGGCTGCGTAGGCGGCGTTCAGTTCGTTGGCGCAGCCTACCCAGGTGATTTGCGGATGAGCGAGGACGTGATCGAGAAATTGCAGGTTGTAATCCCCCGGCACGCCGAAGAAATGACGGATGCCGATTTGGGCCAGACGATCGAGCAGATAATCGGCCACCGTATAGGTCTGAGTCATGATCATCACCTGTCTGCAACTGGAGCGATTATCTTAAGTATCGAAGATGCCGTTCGAATTTCGAACAATCCCCCCTGCGTCGAACGGCAACCTGGCGTTACATGCCGGCGCCGTGATCCCTCCCGCGGCAGCGCGAGGTGAAAACGTATACACTCAAAGCACTTCACCTCTCGCCGACAAGGATAACTATGTCTTACCCAGCCTCCCCCTCGCGTTATCAAGATATGGAATACCGGCGCTGCGGCCGCAGCGGGCTGAAGCTGCCCGCCGTCTCACTCGGGCTGTGGCACAACTTCGGCGACGCCACGCTGTACGACAACGCCCGCGGCCTGATCCGCTGCGCCTTCGATCGCGGCATTACCCATTTCGATCTGGCCAATAACTACGGCCCGCCGCCCGGCGCCGCCGAGGAGAACTTTGGCCGCATTCTCAACGCCGATCTACGGGCCTGGCGCGATGAGCTGATCGTCTCATCCAAAGCCGGTTACACCATGTGGCCCGGCCCCTACGGCGATTGGGGCTCGAAAAAGTACCTGGTCGCCAGCCTCGATCAGAGCCTGAAGCGCATGGGGTTGGAGTATGTGGATATCTTTTATCATCATCGGCCGGATCCGGACACGCCGCTGGAAGAAACCATGGCGGCGCTGGATCTGCTGGTGCGCCAGGGCAAAGCGCTGTATGTCGGTTTGTCCAACTACCCAGCCGAGCGCGCGCGACAGGCGTTCGACATTCTGCAGCGGCTCGGCACGCCGTGCGTGATCCACCAGCCAAAGTATTCGATGTTGGAACGCGGGCCGGAGACGGCGTTGCTGGATACGCTGGAGGAACATGGCGTCGGATCTATCGCCTTCTCGCCGCTGGCGGGCGGACTGCTGACCGATCGCTACCTGCACGGCATACCGCAAGATTCTCGCGCCGCCAGCGGCAGCCGCTTCCTGCAGCCGGAGCAGCTGACCGCCGAGCGACTGGACAAGGTGCGCCGCCTCGATGCGCTGGCGCGGCAACGCGGGCAGAAGCTGTCGCAGATGGCGCTGGCCTGGGTGCTGCGCGGCGATCGCGTTACCTCAGTGCTGATCGGCGCCAGCAAGAATGCGCAGATAGAAGACGCGGTGGGCATGCTGGCCAATCGTCACTTTAGTGAAGAAGAGCTCGCGCAGATCGAGACAATCTTATTGTAATCGTTTACAAATTCCGCCGTTCAATCGAGCGGCGCTACCCCAGAAAAATCTCAAATCTTAACCTCCTGTATCATTTTCAGAGTGGCTCTCAGATTCAACCCTATGCGCCGGCGCTATGATGCCGATATTGCAGCAAAAATAACGATAAGGCCGCTTTTAAACTGATGAACGCGCTTCATAAAGTGACAAACGGCCAGGCCGCGCAAGCGGGAAGGAGAAGCCATGTTTAAACCTCTGCTCTTGGCCGCCATTTTGGCGGCGACGGTACTGCCCGCCGCACAGCAGGCGCATGCCGAAGGGATCAGCATCGATCTGATGCCGGGCGTTTCATTGCGCATCGGCGATCAGGATAACCGCGGCCGCTATTGGGATGGTTACGATTGGCGGGATCGCGACTGGTGGCAAGGCCATCAGGGGCGTTATCTCGGCGACCGCAGCCGTCGCGGTTACTACTGGGACGGCTATCGCTGGCGCGATGGCGACTACTGGCGTAAACACTATTACTACCATGAAGGACGCTATCGTAAATACGACAAACACTACGATAAGCACCACTGGAAGAAAGAGAAAAAGCACCACCACGATCATGACCGCGATCGCTGGCGCCGCCACGGCGATGACGACCGCGATTAACGACGACGGGCCGGCGCAACGCCGGCCCGCACTGTTTTTGCTTACAGCACGCTGCCGATCAGCAGGTAGCCGTTCAATCCCACCACCACCAGCACGATCAGCTTGCCCAGGTTTTGCACCAGCGGGCCGTTGACCATTTCCCCCATCAGCGCCCGATTGCCGGTGAAAGCCAGCAGCGGCACCAACGCCAGCGCAATGCCGAAGCTGAGCAGCACCTGACTCAGCACCAGAATGCGCGTCGCATCCATCCCCAACATGATGACGATAAACGACGGCAGCATGGTCACCGCGCGCCGCAGCCACAGCGGAATATGGAAACGCACGAACCCCTGCATCACCACCTGCCCCGCCAGCGTGCCCACCACGGTAGAAGAGAGGCCGGCGGCCACCAGGCTCAGGCCGAACACGGTGGCGGCGGCGTGCCCGAGCAGCGGTTGCAGCGTCAGGTAAGCCACGTCGAGATCGGCGATGCCGCTGTGGCCGCTGAAATGAAACGCGGCGGCGGCGGTGGCCATCATCGCCAGATTAACGAAACCGGCGATGGTCATAGCCACGGCGACGTCGACTTTGGTGGCGGCATAGCGTTCCGCCTTGTCGTGCTCGCCGCCGATTTGGGTGAGCGACGAATGCAGATAGATCACGTGCGGCATGATGGTGGCGCCCAATACCCCGGCAGCCAGGAATACCGCATCGCCATTAGGCAAATCGGGCAGCGCCATCCCCTTCAGCAGCGGCGCCAACTGCGGCTGGGAGAACGCCAGCTCGACGATGTAAGCGGCGGCGACGAACAACAACAGCCCGCCGATCACCAGCTCCAGCGGCTTTTGCCCGCGTTTTTGCAGCATCAGAATTAAAAAGGTGGCGATGCCGGTCAGCACTGCGCCCTGCAACAGAGAGACACCGAGCAGCAGCTTGAAGCCGATCGCCGCGCCGATAAACTCAGCCAGATCGGTCGCCATGGCGATGATCTCCGCCTGTACCCAATAGGCCCACACCGCCGGCCGCGGAAAGCGATCGCGAATATGCTCGGCCAGATTTTTCCCGGTGGCGATGCCCAGCTTGGCGGACAACAGCTGGATCAGCATCGCCATCACGTTGGCCCAAACCACCACCCACAGCAGGCTGTAGCCGAATGAGGCGCCGGCCTGGATGTTGGTGGCGAAGTTGCCGGGATCGATATAGCCGATAGCGGCGATGAAGGCGGGCCCCATGAGCGAGAGTTTGATTTTTCTGGCGGAGCGACCGGAGGTGGTTTCAACCACGCGACTGTTCAGCATATGTTGAACCCTTACTGAAATTACGTTTATCTCCACTCTATATAAATGATAATAATTATCAAGCGCATTTAGAGCGGTAAAACTTATCTCTGTAATAGCCAACATTAACGGTTTTATCGAAGGGTTCAGCGCGGAGCTTGCCGATTTCCGTGCTTTTGGGATGGGATTTTGGCTGCAATACCCCTGAAAGACAGGTTAGCACAAGAATACGAATTTCCTATTGCTGCTTTAACATCTTGATTTTTTATGCTTTTGCGCAACACTTTAGGAGAACTCCCACTATGATTTTCCATATTTGCAATAGAAGTCTCGTTTTTAAACGTAGCGTTACATAAAATGACAGCCGAAATTCAGCCTGCCTCAAATTTGGAGCAAACATGTCCCATATTGCGCACTTTGCGTTGGCGATAGTGGTGGTGGCGATCCTGGCCCTGTTGGTGTGCCGCGATCGTAAAAGCATCCGCATTCGCTATGTTATTCAACTACTGGTTATCGAAGTACTGCTGGCCTACTTTTTCCTGCATTCGGAAGCGGGTTTGGGCTTCGTAAAAGGATTCGCCGCGCTGTTTGACAAACTGCTCGGGTTTGCGGGACAAGGGACTGATTTCGTGTTCGGCGGCATGGGCGACAAAGGCCTGGCGTTCTTCTTCCTGAAGGTGCTGTGCCCAATCGTCTTCATTTCGGCGCTGATCGGTATTCTGCAGTACATCAAGGTGCTGCCGTTCATCATCCGCATTATCGGCACCGTGCTGTCGAAAGTGAACGGCATGGGCAAGCTGGAGTCGTTTAACGCCGTCAGCTCGCTGATCCTGGGGCAATCCGAAAACTTCATCGCCTACAAGGATATCCTGGGCAAGATGTCGGAAAAGCGCATGTACACCATGGCGGCGACCGCGATGTCTACGGTTTCCATGTCCATCGTCGGCGCCTATATGACCATGCTGGACGCCAAGTTCGTGGTGGCGGCGCTGGTATTGAACATGTTCAGCACCTTTATCGTGCTGTCGCTGGTCAACCCGTACGACACCAATAAAGAAGAAGAGCTGCACCTCGGCAACCTGCACGAAGGCCAGAGCTTCTTTGAAATGCTGGGTGAATACATCCTGGCGGGCTTCAAAGTAGCGATTATCGTCGCCGCGATGCTGATTGGCTTCATCGCCCTGATCGCCGCGCTCAACGGTGTGTTCAGCGCCATTTTCGGCCTGAGCTTCCAGGAAATCCTCGGCTACTTCTTCTATCCATTCGCTTGGATCATGGGCATTCCTAAGCACGAAGCCCTGCAGGTTGGCAGCATCATGGCCACCAAGCTGGTTTCCAACGAATTCGTGGCCATGATGGAACTGCAGAAAGTCTCTGCCGAGCTGTCGCCGCGCAGCCTGGGGATCCTGTCGGTGTTCCTGGTGTCCTTCGCCAACTTCTCTTCCATCGGCATCGTGGCCGGTGCGATCAAGGGCCTGAACGAACACCAGGGCAACGTGGTGTCACGCTTTGGCCTGAAGCTGGTGTACGGCTCTACGCTGGTCAGCATCCTGTCCGCTTCCATCGCGGGTCTGGTGCTGGGCTAAGCCTCGAACCGACTGCGATAACAAGGCGCCTGCGGGCGCCTTTTTTATTGGCCGGCATTCGGCGAAGGTTAAATGACGCAAAGCAAAAATCCGACCCTAAGGTCGGCTTTTTAAATGGTGGTGGAGCTAGACGGGATCGAACCGTCGACCTCTTGCATGCCATGCAAGCGCTCTCCCAGCTGAGCTATAGCCCCACAAAAGTGGTACGCGTTGACCGGCGTTACGGTATCCTCAACCTTTCTGAGAAGAAGGTTGGTGGAGCTAGACGGGATCGAACCGTCGACCTCTTGCATGCCATGCAAGCGCTCTCCCAGCTGAGCTATAGCCCCGTTCCACAATCACTTTGTGCTGTGAACGGGGCGCATAATATGAAACCCGCTCAAAGCTGTCAACGGCTAAATTGAATTACTGAATCAAGCGTTGAAAAAGCCGCCAAATCAGCATCTTTGGCGCCAAAAAATCATCACTTTGTGCAGAGTTCATCCATTTTGCGCGCTACATCTCAAAATGGCGAAAGACCCTGCATATCACGTTGATTTTTAATTAACGGAATGTTAGCGAAATGCGCTTGAGTCGGACTCCCGAGCGGCATAGACTGCCCGCGCCATAAATTTCATTACTATAAACCGAGTCCGTCATGTCTTTGCATTCACCAAAAGAAATCGCCGCCCTCGCCGTTCAGGCCGGGGTAAACAAAAGCCACGCCCCGCTCGCTAATCTGCTGATTCTGGGCTTTCTCGCCGGCGCCTTTATCGCCACCGGCTTCCTGCTGGATATTCACGTCATCGGCACCCTGCCGGCCGAATGGGGCTCTTTCGGCGCGCTGTTGGGCGCAGCGGTGTTCCCGATCGGCCTGATCCTGACCATTCTGGCCGGCGGCGAACTGCTGACCGGCAACATGATGACCTTGCCAATGGCCTGGTTCGCTCGTGAAATCCCCGCCATCGCCGTGCTGCGCAACTGGTTTTGGGTCACCCTGGCCAACCTGGCCGGCAGCGTGGCCGTCGCCTACTTTTTCGGCCACCTGCTGGGCCTGACCGAAGGCGCGTTTTTGCATAAGACGCTGGCGATCGCGCAGGCCAAAGTGGATGCGGACTTCCTGCACGCCTTCATCTCCGGCGTCGGCTGCAACTGGCTGGTGTGCCTGGCGGTGTGGTTAGCCTTCGCCAGCAAGGATGTGCCGGGCAAAGTGATCGGCATGTGGTTCCCGGTCATGGCTTTTGTCGCCATCGGTTTCCAGCACGTGGTGGCGAACATGTTCATCATCCCGGCGGCCATCTTCGCCGGCGGCATGGGCTGGGAGCAGTACCTGCCTAATTTCGTCG
This sequence comes from Serratia sp. BNK-33-b, assembly GCF_048684565.1. Taxonomy (NCBI): domain Bacteria; kingdom Pseudomonadati; phylum Pseudomonadota; class Gammaproteobacteria; order Enterobacterales; family Yersiniaceae; genus Serratia; species Serratia sp. BNK-33-b. Next base: position 1,266,070 of record NZ_JBLQTZ010000001.1, on the reverse strand, counting down.
CGGTATTTCTCGGCAATGCGCTGGGCGGCGCCGGCTTTGTCGGGCTGATGTATTTCCTCGCCTATCGCCCCGGTTTGCCGGCCAGCGAACACGCCTGACAACCGCCATGAAAAAAGCCCCGGGATTGCTCCTCGGGGCTTTTGCTTTATGGCGTAGCAGCGAATCAGGCTTGCGCTTCGCGCTCGGCGATATAAGCCAGCGCCATGTCGATGCGCTGCAGCGAACGCTTCTGGCCGATCGCATGCACGGTCACGTCCATACCCGGCGACTGGCCGGCGCCGGTCACCGCGACGCGCAGCGGCATGCCGACTTTGCCCATGCCAACACCCAACTCATCCGCCGTGCCCTGAATGGCGTCATGCACGTTTTCCGGCGTCCAGACGGTGATGGCGGCCAGCTTGGCGCGCACCGCTTCCAGCGGCTGACGCGCCACCGGGCGCAGGTGCTTCTTGGCCGCGTCGGCGTCGAACTCGCTGAAGTCTGCGTAGAAGTAACGGCAAGACTCCGCCATCTCTTTCAGCGTCTTGCAGCGCTCGCCCAGCAGCTTGACGATGTCTTTCAGTTCCGGGCCGTTGCGGGTTTCAATGCCCAGTTGCTCAACGTGCCATGCCAGATGCACCGCCACTTCTTCCGCCGGCATATGGTTGATGTAATGGTGGTTCAGCCACTGCAGCTTCTCGGTGTTGAAGGCGCTGGCGGATTTGTTGATCGCTTCCAGCGTGAAGAACTCTTTCATCTCATCGATGGAGAAGATCTCCTGATCGCCGTGGGACCAGCCCAGACGCACCAGGTAGTTCAGCAGCGCCTGCGGCAGATAGCCGTCGTCGCGATACTGCATGACGCCCACCGCGCCGTGGCGCTTGGACAGTTTTTTACCGTCGTCGCCGAGGATCATCGACACGTGCGCGTATTCCGGCACCGGCGCGCCCAGCGCTTTGAGAATGTTGATCTGGCGCGGGGTGTTGTTGATGTGGTCTTCACCGCGGATCACATGGGTGATTTCCATGTCCCAGTCATCGACGACGACGCAGAAGTTATAGGTTGGCGAACCGTCGGTGCGGCGGATGATCAGATCGTCCAGCTCCTGGTTGCTGAATTCGATCGGGCCGCGAATTTTGTCGTCGAAGATCACCGAGCCTTCCTGCGGGTTACGGAAGCGCACCACGTGCGGCTCGTCGTCGGTGTGGCTGCACTGGCTGTCGCGGCAGTGGCCGTCGTAACGCGGCTTCTCGCCGTTTTCCATCTGCTTCTCGCGCAGCGCTTCCAGACGTTCCCTGGAGCAATAGCATTTATACGCCGTGCCCTGCTCCAGCATCTCGTCGATGACCGCGTTGTAGCGATCGAAACGCTTGGTCTGGAAATACGGGCCTTCATCCCAATCCAGGTTCAACCAGTTCATGCCATCCATAATTGCGTCGATCGCGTCCTGGGTAGAACGTTCCAGATCGGTATCTTCGATACGCAGAACGAACTCACCGCCCGCATGGCGGCTGAACAACCAGGAATAAAGTGCGGTACGCGCGCCGCCGACGTGAAGATAGCCGGTCGGGCTCGGTGCAAAACGGGTTTTGATTTTCATTGGGTTCACTGCCTTATTACGCAACGCGTGTCGGCGGTTGCCGACGATTGCTCGGAATTGAAAAAAGAGTGGACGACATTGTATCACCACGCGCTAATTCCTCAACGCCGACACGATGTTGCACCGGTCGATTTCGCGCGTTTTGCGGCGAGTTTCGCATAGCATCGCGCAAAGAATCGGCGCTGCTGGCGATTATTATCGCGCCCTGCCTAAATTTGCGGCGAACGATTGAAATCATTTTAAAAACCGTTGACTCACTTTGAACTATCCCTATAATGCGACTCCAACAAGACGGGGCGATTAGCTCAGTTGGTAGAGCATCTCCTTTACACGGAGGGGGTCGGCGGTTCGAGCCCGTCATCGCCCACCATCTTGTTGAGAAAAAATGAGAACGAATGAGGGTGATTAGCTCAGTTGGTAGAGCATCTCCTTTACACGGAGGGGGTCGGCGGTTCGAGCCCGTCATCACCCACCATCATTCTCTCGTTTAGCAGTAACCTGGAAGTCCTGAAGTGGGTGATTAGCTCAGTTGGTAGAGCATCTCCTTTACACGGAGGGGGTCGGCGGTTCGAGCCCGTCATCACCCACCACTTCTGCGGGTCGTTAGCTCAGTTGGTAGAGCAGTTGACTTTTAATCAATTGGTCGCAGGTTCGAATCCTGCACGACCCACCAATTCAGAAAAAAGCGCCTTTGGGCGCTTTTTTCGTTTCTGCGCCATCTGAATCTGCTTCTATCTTCTTACTGACATGGCCCACTGAGTCGTGCGGGTGAGATCCTGCGTTCAGGTTCGAGCATCGCGCAGCGATACGACAACGCGCAGCGTTGCCCGCAGGGTGAGGCCACAGGCCGAATCAATCCTGCACGACCCACCCATTCAGAAAAAAGCGCCTTTTGGCGCTTTTTTCGTTTCTGCCTCACTCACTGCCCCTATCTCCTTATTCTTTCTGTATTCACTACGCGCTGAGATACGAATGGTTATCATTTTGGCGGCTTGAATGGTAAATTAGCGGGCATCCACCACGCAGCCAATCCGCCGCCGGATTGATACGCCTTAGTTCAAGGAAAGAAAGAGCCCGCTCATGACCCTATCCTTACGCCAGCTGTTCATTGCATTTATCGCCACTTCCAGCCTGCTGCTCAGTGGCTGCGGCCCGGACGACAAGAGCGACGGGCAGAAACCGTCCGCTCCCGCAACCGACAGCAGTTGGCCGCGCACCATCGACAGCGTCAAAGGGAAATTCACGCTGGAAAAACCGCCGCAGCGCATCGTGTCCACCAGCGTCACCATCACCGGCACGCTGCTGGCTATCGACGCCCCGGTGGTCGCCAGCGCCGCCACCAGCCCAAATCCCCTGGTGGCCGATAAACAAGGTTTCTTTACCCAATGGAGCGAGGTGGCCAAGCAGCGCCACGTCGAGCGGCTGTACCAGGTGGAGCCCAATGCCGAAGCCGTCGCCGCCGCCGCGCCGGATTTGATCGTCGTCGCCGCGACCGGCGGGGATTCGGCGTTGAAACTGTATGACCAGCTGTCCGCCATTGCGCCGACGCTGGTGCTCGATTATGGCGACAAAAGCTGGCAGCAGCTGGCCAGCGAGCTCGGCGAGATCACCGGTCATGAAGCCGGCGCCAAACAGGCGGAAGATCGTTTCGAACAGCGCGTGGAGCAAGTGAAGCAGGCGATCGCGCTGCCGCCGCAGCCCACCACTCCGCTGGTGTATGCCGACAACGGCCGCGAGGCCATGCTGTGGACGCCGGGTTCTGCCCAGGGCAAACTGCTGACCCAGCTCGGTTTCCAACTGGCCACCCCGCCGGAAAGCGCCAAAGGCAACACCAGCATGGGGAAACGCCATGACATCATCCAGATCTCCGGCGAAAAAATGGCCGAAGGCCTGAATGGCAAAACCCTGATCCTGTTCGCCACCAATGAGCGCAAAGTGCAAGAGGTGCTGACCAACCCGTTCCTCAAACATCTGGAGCCGGTGGAACAGCGGCACGTCTACGCCGTCGGCAACGACACCTTCCGCCTCGATTACTACAGCGCCACCAACATGCTGAACCAAATCGAACGGTTGTTCAAAAAGCCCTGAATCACGCCGTCGGCAGGCCAGCCCCCTGCCGACGCTTTCCGCAAGCGGGCAAGCATTCACATTCAATCAATTGAAATATCAATAGTTATTAACATCATCATTGCACCTGCGCCGCCAACCGGCGGGTGCATGCGGGCGTAAACTCGTGCTACTATTGCCCCCGCATGAACGCAAATAACAATGAGAATAAAAATCATACAGGAGTTACCGGTGTGAACATACCCACTCCGACTGAGCGGACGCTTTCGTCCGCACCGCACGCAGCTTACGCCAGTGGCTTCAAACGCATCGCCGGGTTCGGTATCGGTTTGGCGCTGTTGCTGCTATGCATCATGGCCAGCCTGATGCTGGGTTCCAAAGCCATCCCCTTCCATACCGTCTGGCTCAGCCTGCAGGGCGCCGCGAGCGGTTCCGACAGCACCATCATTCTCAATGCCCGGGTACCCCGTACGCTGGCGGGCATCCTGGCCGGCATGGCGCTCGGCGCCGCCGGCGCGCTGATTCAAGCGCTGACGCGCAACCCGCTGGCCGATCCCGGCGTGCTCGGCATCAACGCCGGCGCCAGCTTCGCCGTAGTCATCGGCATCATGTTTTTCGGCGCCGCCACCACCGAAAGCTATATGGCCTATGCCTTTGTCGGCGCGGCCCTCACCACCCTGCTGGTCTACCTGATCGGCACGCTGGCGGGCGGGCGCATCAACCCGGTGCGACTGACGCTGGCTGGCGTGGCGATCGGCGCGGTGCTGCTCGGCATCACCACCGGGCTGTCGCTGATCGATCCGCAAACCTTTGACCAACTGCGCTTCTGGCAGGCCGGCACGCTGGATATCCGCACGCTGTCCACGCTGCCGGTCACCGCCCCCGCCATTTTGCTCGGCTGCCTGCTGACGCTGCTCATCGCCCGGCCGCTGAATACCATCGGCATGGGGGAAGATTTGGCTATCGCGCTCGGCGCGCGCGTGGTGCTGACTCAGATCGTCGCGGTGATCGCCATCACGCTGCTGTGCGGCGCGGCGACCGCCACCGTCGGTCCGATCAGTTTCATCGGCCTGATGGTGCCGCATATCGCCCGTTGGTGGGTCGGCCCCGACCAACGCTGGATCCTGCCCTATTCCATGCTGCTGGCGCCGATTTTACTGCTGTGCGCCGACGTGGTCGGCCGCTTGCTGGCGGCCGGTGAACTGCGGGTTTCCATCGTCGCCGCCTTTATCGGCGCGCCGGTACTGATCTGGCTGGTGCGCCGCAAGAAAACGCTGGGGGGCTTGTGATGAGTCTGCCGCACACGCTGCATATCGGCCGTCCGGACGGCGTCATCAACTGGCGCGTGCCGCTGCGCCTGCTGTTGGTCAACCTTTCGCTGCTGGCGTTATGCCTGGCGATGGCGGTTGCCGCTCTGTGCTACGGCACGCTGCAGCTCTCGCTGGAGCAAGTCTTTGCCGCGCTCAGCGGCGAGGCGCCGAAAAATCTGGTGACCGTGGTCACCCAATGGCGCTTGCCCCGCATCGCCATGGCGCTGTTGTTAGGCGCCGCGCTCGGCATGAGCGGCGCCATTTTCCAGTCGATTATCCGCAACCCGCTCGGCAGCCCGGACGTGATCGGCTTTAACATGGGGGCCTACACCGGCGCGCTGATCGCCATCACCCTGTTCAACGGCGGCTACTATTACATCGCCGGCGGCGCGCTGGCCGGCGGCATTCTCTCGGCGCTGGCCATCTATCTGCTGGCCTGGCGGCAAGGCATCGCCGGTTTCCGGTTGATCATCGTCGGCATCGCCATCAGCGCAGTGCTGGTTTCCACCAACACCTGGCTGATCATCACCGCTTCGCTTGAGCGCGCCATGGACGCCGCCATGTGGCAGGCCGGTTCGCTCAACGGCATGACCTGGCAAAAAGCCCAGCCCGCCACGGCGTTCATCGTGCTGGCGGCCGCGGCCGCGCTGCTGATGGGCAAACGGCTGCAGCTGCTGGAAATGGGCGACGACACGGCGCGCGCGCTGGGCGTCAACGCCGAAGGCAGCCGGCTGTGGCTGATGCTGTTTGGCGTTACCCTCACCGCCGCCGTCACCGCCACCGCCGGGCCGATTTCCTTTATCGCGCTGGCGGCGCCGCAGATCGCCCGTCGCCTGGCCGGACAATCCTCGGTCACCCTGACCTCCTCGGCGCTGATGGGCGCAGCGTTGCTGCTCGGCGCCGACGTGGTGTCCCAACATCTTTTCGCGCCGATCCAACTGCCGGTCGGGGTCGTGACCGTCTGCATCGGCGGCCTGTACCTGATTTGGCTGCTCATCCGAGAGGCCCGCAGATAATGAAGAGTGATAATGCCATGAGCCACCGCCTGCACGCCTCGCACCTGAAGCTGGGCTACGACAATAAAATCATCGCTGACGATCTGAGCGTGGCGATCCCCGACGGCGCCTTCACGGTGATCGTCGGGCCGAACGCCTGCGGCAAATCGACGCTGTTGCGCGCCCTGTGCCGCCTGCTGAAACCCAGCGCCGGCGAGGTGATGCTGGACGGCAAGAACATCAGCAGCTTCGCCACCAAGGCGCTGGCGCGCGAGCTTGGCCTGCTGCCGCAAACTTCAATCGCGCCGGACAGCATCACCGTGGCGGATCTGGTGTCGCGCGGCCGCTATCCGCATCAGAGCCTGCTGAAACAGTGGACGCAGGCCGACAAACAGGCGGTGGAAGCCGCCATGGCGGCCACCAACGTCAGCCAATTAGCGGACCGCAGCGTCGACGAACTGTCCGGCGGGCAGCGTCAGCGCGTCTGGGTGGCGATGGCGCTGGCGCAGCAAACCCCGCTGCTGCTGCTGGATGAGCCGACCACCTACCTCGACATCGCGCACCAGATTGAGCTGCTGGATCTGTTCCGCCAGCTTAACCGCGAGCGCGGTCAAACCATGATCGCGGTGCTGCACGATCTCAACCACGCCTGCCGCTATGCCGATCACATCATCGCCATGCGCGACGGCAAGATCGTGGCGGAGGGGAAACCGGCGGAGATCATCACCGCCGAACTGGTGGAGCGAGTGTTCGGCATGCCGTGCATGATCATCGACGATCCGCTGTCCCACACGCCGCTGGTGATCCCGCGCGGCCGCTACCACTGCGACACGCCGCAGGCATGAAAAAGGCCGGGTTACCCCGGCCTTTTGGTTACTTCTCCAGCGACACCTGTTTGAAGATGTGTTTGCCGAACGGGTCTATCTCGTAGCCTTTCACTTCCTTGCGCACCGGTTCGAAGATGGTCGAGTGCGCGATCATCAGCGCCGGCATCTGATCGTGCATCATCACCTGCGCCTGCTGGTACATCGCCACCCGTTTGGCGTGATCGTTCTCTTCACGCGCCTGCAGGATCAGCTGGTCGAACGGTTTATAGCACCATTTCGCCGAGTTGGAGCCGCCGAGCGAAGCGCAGGTGAACAGCGGGCCGAAAAAGTTGTCCGGATCGCCGTTGGCGGTGGTCCAGCCCATCAGCGCGGTCTGGTGCTCGCCGTTTTTAATCCGCTGTAAATACTCGCCCCACTCGAAGGTGACGATTTTGGCGCGCACGCCGATCTTGGCCCAGTCGGCCTGGATCATCTCCGCCATGCGCTTGGCGTTGGGGTTATAGGGCCGCTGCACCGGCATCGCCCACAGATCGATGTCGAAACCCTGCCCCAGCCCGGCCTCCTGCAACAGCTGCTTCGCCCGCTCCGGCGAATACGGGTAGTCTTCAAGCTGCGCGTTGCTGCCCCATTGGGTCGGCGGCAGCAGGTTCTTGGCCGGCTGGCCGGCGCCGTGGAACACCGCGTCGATGATCGCCGGTTTGTTGACCGCCAGCGCCAACGCCTGGCGCACCTTGACGTTATCCAACGGCTTCTTCTGGGTATTGAACGCCAGGAAACCGATATTCAAACCAGATTTTTCCATCACCTGAAGGTTGCCGTCCTGCCGCATGCGCGCCAGATCCGCCGGGTTGGGGAACGGCATCACCTGGCACTCGTTCTTTTGCAGCTTGGCGTAACGCACCGTCGCATCCGGCGTGATCGAAAACACCAGCCGGTCGATCTTCGGTTTGCCTTCCCAGTAACGATCGAACGCCTTGTAGAGGATTTTCGCATCCTTCTGGTACTGCACCAGCTGGAACGGCCCGGTGCCGATCGGATCGTTGTCCACCCGCTGCGGCGTGCCGGCCTTCAGCATCGCGTCGGCATATTCCGCCGATAATAGGGTGGCGAAGTACATGCCCAGATCGGCGACGAACGGCGCCTCGGCGCGGGAGAGCTCAAAGCGCACGGTGTGGTCATCCACCTTGACGATCCGGTCAATCAGCGTGCCGAACTCCATCGACTCGAAGTTGGTGTAGGCGCCGTTGGAGACCTTGTGATACGGGTTGTTGGCGTCCTTCTGGCGCATAAACGAGAAGATGACGTCATCGGCGTTGAAATCGCGGGTGGGCGTAAAATATTTATTGCTCTGGAATGCCACGCCCTTGCGCAGATGGAAGGTATAGCGCTTGCCGTCTTCGCTCACCTCCCAGCTTTCCGCCAGGCTGGGTTGCAGCTCGACGGTGCCGGGTTTGAAATCCACCAGCCGGTTGTAGATCGCCGCCGAACTGGCGTCTACCGTGGTGCCGGAGGTGAACAGCTGCGGGTTGAAGCCTTCCGGTGAACCTTCGGAACAGTAGACCAGCGTATTGGCCCGCGCGCCGCCGGCAATCGCCAACGCCAGCAGCCCGATCGTTATTGCTTTTCTTTTCATTGCGCTATCCCCAGTGGTGAAAAAACAGCCCAACGGATAGCAATAAATCATGCAGTTAGCGATGTAAAGGATAAATTCCGCGCATAAAAACGGGCAGGCGCGCAAGCGGCCTGCCCCGGTGAAACAGCGCGATGATGAAATTAAATCATCTGGCTGAAGTTCATCTGCGCCATCAGCTTATAGTTGTCGGCGTAGTCGACCGGAATGGCCACCACCACCGGTCCCTGGATCGCCATCGCCTTGCGCAGCATCGGCCGCAGGTCGTCCACCGACTGCACGGCGAAACCGACCGCGCCGCAGGATTCCGCATAGGCCTTGAAGTCAATCGGCCCAAACTCCACGCCGGATTTGCGCTGGTATTTGTTCACTTCCTGCATCTCCACCATGTTGTAGGCGTTATCGACCCAGATCACGTGCACGATGTTATTTTTCAACCGCACCGCGGTCTCCAGTTCCATGCTCGACTGCATGAAGCCGCCATCGCCGGAGATCGACACCACCTTATCGCCGGGGCGCACCAGCGCCGCGCCGATGGCCCACGGCAGCGCCACCCCCATGGTTTGCTGGCCGTTGGAGATCAACAGCTGGCGGGCGCGGAAGCTGTAAAGGTAACGGGCGATCCAGATGTGGAAGCTGCCCATGTCCACGCACAGCGTCACGTCGTCGCTGACGATGTCCTGCAGCTCCTTGACGATGCGCAGCGGATGGATCGGCATGCCGCCGCGGCGCGCGGCGCGTTCCGCCAGTTCTGTGCGCTGACGGCCGAGATCGGAGAGGATCAGCTCCACCTCCGGCGGCACGCAGACCGCCTCATTGAACGCTTCGGTCATCATGTTCAACGTGGCGCTGATGTTGCCCACCAGTTCGACATCCGGCCGATAGCAGGTGTCGATATCCGCCGGCAGCACGTCGATGTGCACCAGCCTCAGCCGCCCGTGGCTGTTCCACATGCAGGGATCGTATTCGATCGGATCATAGCCGACGCTCACCACCAGATCGGCCTTCTGCAACAGCTGATCGGCCGGCTGGTTGTTGAACAGGCCGACGCGGCCGGCGAAACGGGCGAAGTGGTTGACGTCGATCACCCCCGCCGCCTGATAGGTGCCGACCACCGGCATATGGGTGCGGTACAGCAGATGGCGCACCGCCTCGCTGTTCTCCGGCCGGCTGGCCTGCAAACCGAGCAGCAATACCGGGCATTTGGCCTGGCGAATCAGCTTCACCGCCGCCTGGATGTCGTCCGCCGCCGCGGCCCCCATGCGCGGCAAGCGGCAGCCGGCCAGCACCGGCGCGCTGACCGGTTCATTGACGATATCCATCGGCAGGCTGACGAATGATGCTCCCGGCCGGCCAAACTCGGCGCGGCGGAAGGCGTTGGCGATCACCTCGGAAATCGCCGAACCGGCATGCACTTCGGCGCAATACTTGGTCACTGGCCGGAACATGCTGACGGTATCCATGCTCTGGTGCGTCTGCTTCAGGCTGTCGGCGCGCTTCACCGCCCCGCCAAAGGCCACTACCGCGTCCCCCTCCGAGGTGGCGGTGGCCAGCCCGGTGATCAGGTTGGAGCTGCCCGGCCCGGAGGTGACCAGCGCCACCCCGGCCTTGCCGGTCAGGCGGCCGACCGCCGCCGCCATAAAGGCCGCGTTGGCCTCATGCCGCACCACCACCGTGTCGATCGATGGCGCATCCTCCAGCGAGTCGAACACCCGATCGATCTTGGCGCCCGGAATGCCGAAAACGTGTTTGACGCCCTGCGCTTCCAGGTTTTTCACCACCAAATCGGCGCCGCATTGCCAGTCATTGCCTGTTTTTTCCTGTGCCATGGTTCCACCTCCTAAGAAAACGATCGCCGGGGTTAGCCCTCGGCGGAACGAATCGCGCGATCCAAATCCTCTGGGCAGAGGTTAGCGCGCAAGAAATCCGCATCATGCGGCAACTGAAGATTGAGACGGGTGATGACGCCGAACTGCAGGCGGCCATGATCGAGCTGGTAGTCCAGCACGTGGCCGCCGCCGCTGCGGTCGTCGGTAACGAAGTGTTCGTGATAGCCGGCCACGCCGATGCCCTGCATGTAATCCGGCGAGCGGAAACCGACCAGCGTGCCGCGCCGTTGATGAAACGAGAAGGTCGGCTGCTCTTCTATCGCTTCCAACATCGGGCGGTAGGGCCGCTCCTGGCGCGGCACGGTGCGGGTTTCCACGTGACTGAACTCACCGTCGACCCGTACCGCGCAGAACAGGTTCGGCGAGGCGACCTGTTCGTCGATGCACTGATGCAGTTGCGCCTTGGTAATCGGCCGGTCGAACTGTTGGCTGATGCTGGGCTGGAAAAAGGTGACGACGGCGAAAGGAGTTTTCTGTTGCAAACCGGCTGGGCGGGCGCTGCCGTCGGCGCGCAGCTGGTGTATTTCCTGGTCGAAAGCGATCAGTTCGCCGTCCAGGTGATTGAAGGTGCCGAGGCCGAAATCGCCGTGTTTGAGCAACTCGGCAATGGTGGTTTCACCCTCGTAGACCCCGTCGATGAGCGCGCTCATCAGCGAGATTTGATAGATTTCGCCCTCCCCGGCGTTGATCGACTGCCTGGCAAAACCCTGCGCCAAATGGCGCGCACAGGAACACCCGTGTTTTTCGTTCATGACTCACTCCTCCACCAGCGCGGGATCGCGATTCCGCGCGTTCAAAAGACCCACCGACGGCGGGCCAAGATGCCCCCTAAGGCGCGTTCATCAGTTGGAACGATTCAGCCTGAGGCGACAAAAAAACCGGCACGGCTGGCCGGCCGATATCCAGAACCCACGGCATGATGTGTGAAAGTAAAGGCTCACTAATCATTAATGCTGTGTCGGATATCAAATTGAACGGTTAATCTGGTGTTGGAGCGACAATCAACTCCGCAGGCGGCTCATGCAGCCTGGGAAAAACATCTGTTATTTAGTGCTAAGCGCCGCGAGGTTTATGCGTTTTTTCTCTATACGGCCGGGATGCGGCGGCGTTGAAGCCCGCCGTCAACCCGCAGCCAGAGTAGCCGCAGCGCCGCCGACAGAGAAGCGGGTATTCATAAGAAACGCTTTTGCATATAATGCAAAAATGAATGACGCCCGTTATGTTGAACATCTGCCGATCTTTCTCGACGTGGCCCGCCTGGGCAGCTTTTCCGCCGCCGCTCGCCGGCTGGGCATGGTGCCCTCCTCGCTGGTGCGCCATATCGACGCATTGGAAAGCGCGCTCGGCGCCGCGCTGTTCGTCCGCTCCACCCGTGGGCTGCTGCTGACCGACGCCGGCGAGCTGCTGCTAACGCGCGCCGCCGCGCTGATGGCGGACATTACCGGTATTCACGCCGAGCTGAGCGCGTTAAACGAAACGCCGCAGGGCACGCTGCGCATCAGCTGCCTGCCGACCTTCGGCAAAACCTATGTGCTGCCGCTGCTGCCGACGCTGGCGGAACGCCATCCGCAGCTGTCTGTCGATCTCGATCTGACCGAACGCCAGACCGATCCGACCCAGGAACGGCTGGACGCCGCCCTCCGCATCGGCGAACAGAAGGACAGCGCGCTATACGCCAGCCGTATCGCCACGCAACGCTGGGTGATGTGCGCCAGCCCCGCCTACGTCGCCCGCTATGGCCTGCCGAGCGATCTGGAAGCGTTGCCGCAGCATCGGCTGATCGCCCGCTACCACAAACAGCAGCCGGCCTGCTGGGCGCAGATCCTCGACGCGGCGCTGATGAGCCGCTGCACCATGGCGCTGCGCTGCGACGACTTCACCGCGCAGCGCCAGGCGGCGCTGCTCGGCCTCGGCATCGCCTTTCTGCCCAACTGGGTGGTGGGGCCAGACGTGCAGAATGGGCAACTGGTTCAGATGCTCGAAGATCCGCGCCATGAGCAGCAAGGCATCTATCTGCTGCGCCCGATGGCGAAGGTGTCCGCCCGGCTGGCGGCCTTCACCGCCCTGCTGCAGCAAACCCTCGGTCAGCCGCCCAATTGGGGGTAAAGCGGTGTCACCCGGTTGTGCAGCGCCGGATTGTCGCTCTCGTCCTTCAGCTCGATGCCGCTCAGCCGCCGCTGGAACGCCTGCTCCAGCAACCAGGCCAGACGGAACGCCGCCTGCGGGTAATCCAGCCCCTCCGGCCGCACGTTGGAGATGCAGTTACGCTCGGCGTCCGTTCTGCGCGCATTCGGCTCCCAGGTTAAATAAATGCCCAGGCTGTCCGGCGACGACAGCCCCGGCCGTTCGCCGATCAGCACCGCCACCGCCCGGGCCTGCAGGCATTCGCCGATCTCATCCCCCAGCGCCACCCGCGCCTGATGCGCCAGCACCACCGGCGTCACGCTCAATCCCAGCGTATCGAGATAAGGTCGCAGCGCCTGCAGCAGCGGCAGCGCCTGACGGTGCACCGCCTTGGAGGAGAGGCCGTCCGCCACCACCAGCAGCAGATCGACACGGCGCGATGGTAAGCCGAGCAGCAGGCTGCGGCTGTCCGGCGCCAATCGCCGCCCCAGATCCGGTCGGCGCAGGTAGGCGGCGCGGTCGGCGGCCTGGCTGTGCACCGCCAGCGTGGGCCAACCGGCCTCGTGCAAATCCGCCGCCAGCCGCTCGCTGTCGAAAGGCTGATGCACCGCGTCGCGCGCCTGGGCATGGGCCAGGCCGAAGCGCAGCAGCTCGTCGGTCGGCAGGCTGGCGCCGGTGCGCCCCAGCGCGATGCGCGCGTCGGTAAAGGCGCGCAGCGCGTTCCAACTGTTGACGTGAACCGGTTTGCTCATGTCCGTTCTCCCTGCAGCGCCAGCAACAACGGGTGATTGGCGGCGGCGTCGCGCAGCCGCCCGCGTTCGTCGGTGATGTTCATCGCCGCCAGCCAGGCGGCGAACTCCGGCGCATGCTTCAGCCCCAGCAGCTCGCGGATATAGAGCGCGTCATGGAACGAGGTGCTTTGGTAGTTGAGCATGATGTCGTCCGCGCCCGGCACGCCGATCAGGAACGTCAACCCGGCGGCGGCCAACAGCGTCAGCAGCGTGTCCATGTCGTCCTGATCGGCTTCGGCATGGTTGGTGTAGCAGACGTCGCAGCCCAGCGGCAGGCCGAGCAGCTTGCCGCAGAAGTGGTCCTCCAGCCCGGCGCGGATAATTTGCTTGCCGTCATACAGGTATTCGGGGCCGATAAACCCCACCACGGTGTTGATCAGCAGCGGCGAGAAATGGCGCGCCACCGCATAGGCGCGCGCCTCGCAGGTCTGCTGATCGACGCCGTGATGCGCGTTGGCCGACAGGCAACTGCCCTGCCCGGTTTCGAAATACATCACGTTATCGCCCAATGTGCCGCGCCTAAGGCTCAGCGCCGCCTGCTGCGCCTCCGCCAGCAGCGCCAGGCTGATGCCGAAACCACGGTTGGCCGTCTCGGTGCCGGCGATCGACTGAAACACCAGATCCACCGGCGCGCCGCGCTCCATCAGCCGCAGCGTGTTGGTCACATGGGTCAGCACGCAGGATTGGGTGGGAATGGCGAAGCGCTGGATCACCTCGTCCAGCATATAGTTGAGCTTTTCCAGCAGCGGCAGGCTGTCGCTGGCCGGGTTGATGCCGACCACCGCGTCGCCGCTGCCGTACAGCAGACCGTCCAGCATGCTGGCGGCGATGCCCTGCAGGCTGTCGGTCGGGTGATTGGGCTGCAGCCGCACGCTGAGGTGGCCCGGCAGACCGATCGTGTTGCGAAAGCGCGTCACCACTCGGCATTTCTTCGCCACCAGGATCAGATCCTGATTGCGCATGATCTTGCTTACCGCCGCCGCCATCTCCGGCGTAATGCCGGCGGCCACCTGCGCCAGCATGGCGCTGTCCGCCTGCTCGCTCAGCAGCCAGTCGCGAAAATCGCCGACCGTGAGGTGCGAGATGGGCTCAAAGGCGGCGGCGTCGTGGCTGTCGATGATCAGGCGCGTCACCTCGTCCTGTTCGTACGGCACCAGAGCCTGCTGCAGGAACGCCTTGAGCGGCACATCCGCCAGCGCGATGCGCGCCGCCATGCGCTCTTCGGCGCTTTCCGCCGCCACCTCCGCCAGATAATCGCCGGAACGCGCCGGCGATGCTTTCGCCATCAGCTGCCGCAGATCGCCAAAGCGATAGCCGCGTTGGCCCACCGTTGCCTGAAACATAGCCCCCTCCCTTGCCCTGCGTGACGAGATAACAGCCCTGCACCAAGTGTAGTCAGTGAAGCAAGAAAATTAATTTGCCTGCTATCGCCGCCATCGCGCTTTCCCCCATTTCACCCGTTGCCGCTTCGGGTTACAGTAGCCGCGAAAACAGGAGGGGTGATGGATCCGCAACGTCAAATTATCAACTGGCTGCAACAGGATAACGCACGCATGGCCGCCCTGCGCACCGTGCGCCGGCTCGGCCTGAATGACTGGTGCCTCGGCGCCGGCTTTGTGCGCAATCTGGTGTGGGATCGGCGCCATGGCTATACGGAGCCCACGCCGCTCAACGATATCGACGTGATCCACTTCGATGCGGAGCGTGCGGACGCTGAGCGCGATCGCATGCTGGAGGCGCGGCTGCAACAGTGGCTGCCGCGGCCTTGGTCGGTCAAGAACCAGGCGCGGATGCACCTGCGCGGCGGCCGGGCGCCTTACCGCGACAGCGAAGAGGCCATCAGCTTCTGGACCGAAGTGGAAACGGCGATCGGCGCGCGCCTGAACGCCGACGACAGCATCACGCTGGTGGCCCCCTTCGGGCTCGCGGCGCTGTTCGACGACACCATCACCTTCAACGCGAAAAACGGCGATCGCGCGGCCTATGCCCAGCGCGTGGTCGACAAAGGCTGGCTGCAGCGTTGGCCGCGTCTGCGGCAGGTAAAGATTTAGCCGCCGCTGCCGATACCCTGAACAGCGAGATCCAGACTCAGGGAGAGCAACCATGTCGACCACCATCACCATGATCGTACCGATCAAGAATACCGTCCCCGGCGTCAGCAACGTCTTCAGCGCGCCGGGCCATCAGGGCGAATTGCTGATGGCCAAGCCGGTCAACAACCAGCCGCAAGGCGGCAAGATGGAGAAAAACGAACGCGCCAACGGCAATGACGAACCGGTTAATCTCAACGAAAGCCGCGCCTCGGCGCGCATCAAGGCGCTGAACCGGCAGATTCAGGCGCTGCAGCAAAAGCTGGTGGAACTGAAGGACTCCAACGCCGATCCTAAGGAAATCGAAAAGCAGAAACAGCTGATCGAAGCGCAGATCAAGATGTTGCAAGCCGAGATCGCGCGCATCCAGAAAGAAGAAATGGAAAAGCAGCAGCAGGAGCAAATGGAAAAAGCCGCGGCGCGAGCCGGCGACGGCGTAAACCGCCCAACGCCGCTCAACGCGGTGGACGTCTATATCTGAGTCAATATTCCGCGTTTTCCCGCCGGCGCTGTTGCAGCAGCGCCGCCTGCTGACGCGCCACCTGCCAGATGGCCTCCGCCGCCGGCGTCAGCGAGCGGTTCTTGCGCCGCACCAGCATCAGCGCGCGGTTAATTTCCGGCACCAGCCGCCGTACCCGAAGCCGCCCCCCTTCCGGCAGCGGCAGCGCCAACGCCGGGAAAATGCTGATGCCGATCCCCTCCGCCACCATCGGGAACAGCGTCGCCGGATGGCCGATTTCCTGCACCACCTGCGCTTCCACCCCCTGCTGCCTCAGCGCGCTGTCGATCAGCGGCCGGCTGCCCGACGCATAATCCTGCAGCACCAGACGGCAGCCGTTCAATGCCGACCAACGTACCGCCTGCTGCGCAGCAAACGGGTGATCGTCGCGGCACAGCAACAGGAACGGTTCATGCAGCACCGCTTCGCACTCCAGATCCACCGCTTGCACCGGATCGACCACGATGCCGAAATCCACCTCGGCGTTACGCACGCTGTGCAGCACCTGCTGCTGCGCCTGATCGCGCAGCATGATGCGGATCTCCGGGTATTGGCGCTCGCCGGCGGCGATGCACTGCGGCATCAGATGGGCGGAAATGGTCTGGCTCGTCGCCACCCGCACCGTGCCGCTGCGCTGTACGCCAAAGCTGCGCGCATCCAGCAAAGCAGCCTGCAGTTCGTCCAGCAACCGTTCAACCCGGTTGGCCAGCCGCAGGCCGGCGTCGGTCAACACCACTTCACGCGTGGTGCGATCCAGCAAACGCACGCCGACCTCCGCCTCCAGCTCTTTCACGCTGTGGCTGACCGCCGATTGCGTCAGGCCGATCGCCTCGCCGGCGCGGCTGAAGCTGCCGTGGCGGGCGACAACGACGAACACCCGCAGCTGTTTGAGTGAGTAATTCATGTGTTTTATTCATAGATGAATTAAATAAATCAATTTAATTATTATATCCCCGCGCGGGAGAATAGCCCCATCGATTTTCTACCCGAGCGCATCGCCATGAGATTCCTGCCCGATCGTTTTACCCTGACGCTGATCGCCACCGTGCTGCTGGCGTCGTTCCTGCCGGCGCGCGGCGAGTTCGTCGGCTGGCTCAACGCCCTGACCATCGCCGCCATCGCCCTGCTGTTCTTCATGCACGGCGCCAAGCTGTCGCGCGAGGCCATCCTGGCCGGCAGCAACAACTGGCGGCTGCATCTGTGGGTGATGTTCAGCACCTTCATCATTTTTCCGGCGCTGGGGATGCTGTTCGCCTGGTGGGCGCCGATCGACGTCAGCCCTGAGCTGTACGCCGGTTTCATCTACCTGTGCATCCTGCCCGCCACCGTGCAGTCAGCCATCGCCTTCACCTCGCTGGCGGGCGGCAACGTGGCGGCGGCGGTGTGCAGCGCCTCCGCCTCCAGCCTGCTGGGGATCTTCGTGTCGCCGCTGTTGGTCGGCCTGCTGATGAACGTGCACGGCGATACCGGCAGCCTGCGGCAGGTGGGCTCGATCGTGCTGCAGCTGCTGGTGCCGTTCGTCGCCGGCCACCTGCTGCGGCCGCTGATCGGCGGTTGGATCGAGCGCCATCGCCCGCTTATCGGCAAAACCGACCAGACCTCGATTCTGCTGGTGGTGTACGCCGCCTTCAGCGAGGCGGTGACGCACGGCATCTGGCATCAGGTAGGGATGGGCTCACTGGCGTTTATCGTCGGCGGCAGCATCGTGCTGCTGGCGATCGTGCTGGTGGTGAACACTTACATGGCGCGCTGGCTGGGGTTCAGCAAAGCGGACGAAATCACCATCGTGTTCTGCGGATCGAAGAAGAGCCTGGCGAACGGCATTCCGATGGCCAATATCCTGTTCCCGGCGGCGACGGTGGGGATCATGGTGCTGCCGCTGATGGTGTTTCATCAGGTGCAGTTGATGACCTGCGCAGTGCTGGCCAAAAGGTATCAACGAAAGCAGCAGACGCAGCAGGCGGTGCCCAACGCGCAGGCGTCGCGCGGGTAAAAAAAGACGGGCCGAGGCCCGTCAGATCAGCTTTTCTTCAGCGGCTTGACCAGGTGGTCAAGCCCTTCGATTTTAATCGCCAGCGTCATCTCCATCAGCATGCCGAGCTTGCCTTTGGGGAATTCGCCCTTACGGGCGAACCACAGCAGGTACTCTTCGGGCAGGTCGATCAGCACCCGCCCCTGGTACTTGCCGAACGGCATCACGGTGTTGGCGATCTCCAGCAGGTTTTCCTTTTCCATCAGTCACCCAGCAGGCGGATCATTTCCGCTTCGTCGATCACGGCGATACCCAGCTCCTGCGCCTTCGCCAGCTTGGAGCCGGCCGCTTCGCCGGCGATCACCAGATCGGTTTTCTTCGACACGCTGCCGCTGACCTTGGCGCCCAGCGCCGTCAGGCGATCTTTGGCTTCGTCGCGCGACAGCTGGCTCAGCGAGCCGGTCAGCACCACGGTTTTGCCGGCGAACGGGCTGTCTATCTCTTCCGCTACCACCACCACGGGCGCCGGCCAGCGGATGCCGATCTCGGCGCCCACCAACTCGTTGATCACCTGCTGATTGAGCGCTTCATCGAGGAAATTGCGGGTGTGTTTGGCCACCACTTCGCCGACGTCCGGCACTTCTTTCAGCGCCTCGATATCGGCGGTGAACAGCTTCTCCAGCGAACCGAAATGCGCAGCCAGGTTGGCGGCGGTCGCTTCACCGACCTCGCGAATGCCGAGCGCATACAGGAAACGGGCGAAGGTGGTCTGCTTGGATTTCTCCAACGCGTTGACCAGATTCTGCGCCGATTTCGGCCCCATGCGATCCAGACCGGTCAGAATGCCGGCGGACAGGCGGAACAGATCGGCCGGGTTCTTCACGTACTCCTTGTCCACCAGCTGCTCGATGATCTTGTCACCCATGCCCTCGACGTCCAGCGCGCGACGGGAAACGAAGTGCTTCAACGCCTCTTTGCGCTGCGCGCCGCAGATCAGCCCGCCGGTACAGCGCGCCACGGCTTCGCCTTCCACGCGCTCAACGTCGGAGCCGCACACCGGACAGTGCAGCGGGAACACCACTTCGCGCGCATCCTGCGGCCGACGGTCTTCCAGCACCCCCACCACCTGCGGGATCACGTCGCCGGCGCGGCGCACGATCACCGTATCGCCGATGCGCAGCCCCAACCGCTCAATTTCATCGGCGTTGTGCAAGGTCGCATTGCTGACGGTCACCCCGGCCACCAGCACCGGCTCAAGGCGGGCCACCGGCGTAATCGCGCCGGTGCGGCCAACCTGAAACTCCACTTCGCGCACCACGGTGATCTGCTCCTGCGCCGGGAATTTGAACGCCGTCGCCCAGCGCGGCGCACGCGCCACGAAGCCCAGCGTTTCCTGCAGATCGATATCGTCAATCTTGATCACTACGCCGTCGATGTCGAAACCGAGCTGTGCGCGGTCCTGCTCGACCTGGCGATAGAACGCCAGCACTTCCTCGCTGCCGGTGCGGCGCTGGGCGCGATCGCTGACCGGCAGGCCCCAGGCCTTGAACTGCATCAGGCGCTCAAAGTGGCTGCGCGGCAGCTCGCCGCCTTCCAGCAGGCCGACGCCGTAGCAGAAGAAGGTCAGCGGGCGTTTGGCGGTAATGCGCGGATCGAGCTGGCGCAGCGAGCCGGCGGCGGCGTTGCGCGGGTTGGCGAATACCTTGCCGTCTTTGCGCCGCGCCTCTTCGTTCATCTGTTCAAAACCGGCCTGCGGCATGAACACTTCACCGCGCACTTCCAGCCGGCGCGGGATATTGTCGCCGGTCAGGCGCAACGGGATGGCGCGAATGGTGCGCACGTTGGTAGTGATGTTCTCGCCGGTGGTGCCGTCGCCGCGCGTCGCCGCGCGCACCAGTTCGCCGTCTTCATACAGCAGGCTGACCGCCAGGCCATCCAGCTTCAGTTCGCAGCAGAAGGTCAGCGGATCGCTGCTTTTGAGCCTGTCCTGCACGCGCTTGTAAAACGCCAGGAAGCTTTCTTCGTCGAATACGTTGTCCAGCGACAGCATCGGCACTTCGTGACGCACCTGGTCGAACGCCGCCAGCGGCGCCGCGCCCACGCGCTGGGTCGGTGAATCGGCGGTGATCAGTTCCGGATGCGCGCTCTCCAGCTCGCGCAGTTCGCGCATCAGGCGGTCATATTCCGCATCCGGCACTTCCGGCGCATCCAGTACATGATACTGGTATTCATGATGGCGCAGTGTGGCTCGTAGTTGATTGATTTGTTGGATTATCGATTCCATGGCTCACCATCAAAGATAAAAAACCCCCGGCTAGCGGGGGCTTTGTTGTTACGGATGTTCAGTGCGCGCGGCAACCCGGTCAGGCGTTGTTTTCCAACACTTCACGGATACGCGCTTTGTAGGTTTCCAGCTTCTGCGGCGTCATCATGCGGCGCTCGTCGTCCAGCACCACGCCGCCCACGTCGTCGGCGATGCGCTGCGCCGACTGCAGCATCAGCTTGAAGTTCTGATTGGCGTCGCCATAAGACGGCACCATCATGAACATCGACACGCCCGGCGTGGAGAAGTCGGACATCATGTCAGGATCGAACGACCCCGGCTTGACCATGTTCGCCAGGCTGAACAGCACCGGGCCGCTGCCGGCCGGGCTGATATGGCGGTGGAAGATGCCCCTCTCGCCAAACTGGAAGCCCGCTTGCAACACGCTCTGCAGCAGCACTTCGCCGCCGATCACGCCGCCCTGATGGGCCGCGACATGCAGCACCAGCACGGTCTCTTTCAGTTTAGCCTGAACTGGCGCAGCGGCCGGCTGTTGCGGCTGCGGTGCAGGTTCCGACGCAGGCTTGACTTCCGGCGCTGGCTGCACAGGGGCGGGTTCGGCGTGGAATGCCGGTTCCGCCGCCAGCGGCGCCTCATGTTCATGCGGCAGATCGTCAACGCGCGGCTCGCGGCGCGCGGCCGGTTGCGATTGCTGCGGCTCGGCCGGTTCTTCGTCCGGCGCGTAGTTGTTCAGCAGGATGTCATCATACTCCGGCCGCTGAGACAGCGGAGGCGGCGTCTGATGAGCGGCCGGCTGAACGGCGCGGGGCGCAGGCGCAGCCGCCGGAGCGGGCTTCGGCGCGGCCACGGGTTCTTCGCGTGCGGCATCGAAATGGCCGAATGACGGCTCGTCTTGCGGGTGAGCGGCGCGTACGCGCACCTCACCGACGCCTTCTTCGAGATCGTCGATCGGAGTTTGTTCACGTTCCTTTTGGGAACGTTTGGCTGGGCGATCGCGGAAGAGCGCTGACCGTTCTTTGCGACTGGTCCACAGACCGTGCAATAACAGCGCTATTATGGCGATCGCGCCAACAACGATTAATATCAGACGCAAATCCTGCATCATTGCTATCTCTGTTGTTCCAATACATTGCCACCGCGGCAAACATTCACTCTTTAACTCTATTTGCCCGCGCACACAAGTGCAAGTCCGTGCTGAACTTTATGCCAATAAAGATGATTATACTGCCTTTTTCTGCTGGTTTTTCAGCCAACCCTACCCTAGCCAGTGGAAAATCATCCCTATATGATAATGATGCCTGTTCAGACAACGAGATAACTTAAGATATGTCCTATACGCAGCCCCCTCCCCGATCGACCAGCGGCATTCACTATTTCGCCGAAGGCTGGCGCCTGATTTCACGCCCGGGGATTAAACGCTATGTGGTCCTGCCGTTGCTGGTCAACGTGCTGCTGATGGGTTCCGCTTTCTGGTGGCTGTTCAGCCGCCTCGGCGACTGGATCCCGGCGATGATGAGCCACGTTCCCGACTGGCTGCAATGGTTGAGCTACCTGCTGTGGCCGCTGGCGGTCATTTCGGTGCTGCTGGTGTTCAGCTATCTGTTCAGCACCATCACCAATCTGATCGCCGCGCCGTTCTGCGGTCTGCTGGCCGAACAGCTCGAAGGCAGCCTGACCGGCAAACCGCTGCCGGACACCGGCCTGCTCGGCATCGCCAAAGATCTGCCGCGCATCATGGCGCGCGAATGGCGCAAACTGATGTATTACCTGCCGCGCGCGCTGCTGCTGCTGGCGCTGTACTTCGTGCCCGGCATCGGCCAGACGGTGGCGCCGGTGCTGTGGTTCCTGTTCAGCGCCTGGATGCTGGCGATTCAGTATTGCGACTATCCGTTCGATAACCACAAGGTGAGCTTTGCCGACATGCGCCGCGCACTGCGCCAGCACAAAACCGACAACCTGCAGTTCGGCGCGCTGGTCAGCCTGTTCACCATGATCCCGATCCTCAACCTGGTGATCCTGCCGGTCGCCGTCTGCGGCGCCACCGCGATGTGGGTCGATCGCTACCGCTCGCAATTCGTCCGATAACCGCCGTTTTTTGCCGCCGACAGCGCGGAAATTTTCGACAGGGCGCGCATTTCGCGCCCTTATCATTGTGCTTAAAACTTATTTCCTAATAACATATAGATATACCAATTCTTTACTTCCCTGCCGGTACTGTTAGCGTATGCTTTCGATGTTCCCCACATTTTCATAGAGTTAAAGGACGGGCTATGAGCAAGATATATGAAGACAACTCATTAACAATCGGCCATACGCCGCTGGTTCGTCTGAACCGTATCGGCAACGGACGCATTCTGGCCAAGGTTGAATCACGCAACCCGAGCTTCAGCGTCAAATGCCGCATCGGTGCCAATATGATTTGGGATGCGGAACAACGCGGTGTGCTGACCGCCGGCAAGGAACTGGTGGAGCCGACCAGCGGCAACACCGGCATCGCGCTGGCCTTCGTCGCCGCCGCGCGCGGTTACAAGCTGACGCTGACCATGCCGGAAACCATGAGCATCGAACGCCGCAAGCTGCTCAAGGCACTGGGCGCCAATCTGGTGCTGACCGAAGGGGCGAAAGGCATGAAAGGCGCCATCGCCAAAGCGGAGGAGATCGTCGCCACCGATCCAAACCGTTACCTGATCCTGCAACAATTCAGCAACCCGGCCAACCCGGCCATCCATGAAAAAACCACCGGCCCGGAAATCTGGGAAGACACCGATGGGGAAGTCGACGTGTTCATCTCCGGCGTCGGCACCGGCGGCACATTGACCGGCGTCAGCCGCTACATCAAGAACACCAAAGGCAAGGCCATCACCACCGTGGCGGTCGAGCCGACCGACTCGCCGGTCATCAGCCAGGCACTGGCCGGTGAAGAGCTGAAACCGGGCCCGCACAAGATCCAGGGCATCGGCGCCGGCTTCATACCGGGCAACCTCGATCTTGACCTGGTGGATCGCGTCGAAAAAATCTCCAACGACGAAGCCATCAGCATGGCACGCCGCCTGATGGACGAAGAAGGCATCCTGGCAGGCATCTCCTCCGGCGCAGCGGTCGCAGCGGCGGTAAAACTGGCCGAAGAACCGGCGTTCGCCGACAAGACCATTGTGGTCATCCTGCCCTCTTCCGGCGAACGTTATCTCAGCACCGCGCTGTTCGCCGATCTGTTCACCGAGCAGGAATTGCAGCAGTAATTCCGCCACTGCACAAATCGCTAAAAAAGCACCCTGCGGGGTGCTTTTTTGTGGACTGGATCAAACTTTATAGCAGTCCAAGATTGCTTTTGCCCGTCGCCTTTAGTATTTAACGGTGCATTATTTCGATGCGCAAAATTAATCACTCTCCGAGCCTGGTCGAGGCTGAATCGATTTACTCATCTGTCGCCGACGCGGCGAATCGGGCATAATGGGGAGCGGATTGGAACGACGTCTAAAGCCGAGTTTTTTGATCTGAAGTGCCTAACGCGTCGTTTTCTGTTGCATCAACGTTCGCCCCTGTCCATAGTCAGGCGCTATAACCAGACAAGTTAAAGTCAGGCCCCTGGGCTAAACTTTAACTCCACAACATTAATCCAATAAGTTGGGGAAACATCAATGTTCCAGCAAGAAGTTACTATTACCGCTCCGAATGGTCTGCATACTCGCCCTGCCGCTCAGTTCGTTAAAGAAGCCAAAGGCTTCACGTCTGACATCACCGTGACCTCCAACGGCAAAAGCGCCAGCGCTAAAAGCCTGTTCAAACTGCAAACTCTGGGGCTGACTCAAGGGACCGTAGTGACCATCTCAGCTGAAGGTGAAGACGAGCAGAAAGCCGTTGAGCACTTGGTAAAACTGATGGCAGAGCTTGAGTAATCGGCCCGTCTTTTTAGTTAACACCAGTCAAGAGTAAGGTAGGGTTATGATTTCAGGCATTTTAGTATCACCGGGCATCGCTTTTGGTAAGGCTCTCTTGCTGAAAGAAGACGACATCGTCATCAACCGGAAGAAAATCTCTGCTGATCAAGTAGAGCAGGAAGTCTCGCGTTTTCTGGCTGGCCGCGCGAAAGCGTCCGAACAGCTGGAAGCGATCAAGACCAAAGCTGGCGAAACCTTCGGCGAAGAGAAGGAAGCTATCTTCGAAGGCCACATCATGTTGCTGGAAGACGAAGAGCTTGAGCAGGAAATCATAGCCCTAATCAAAGACGATCTGGCCTCCGCAGACGCCGCCGCCTACACCGTGATCGAAGGTCAGGCGAAAGCGCTGGAAGAGCTGGACGACGAATACCTGAAAGAACGCGCCGCCGACGTGCGCGACATCGGCAAACGCCTGCTGCAGAACATTCTGGGCATGCCGATCGTCGATCTGGGTTCCATTCAGGACGAAGTGATCCTGGTGGCCACCGATCTGACCCCGTCCGAGACCGCGCAGCTGAACCTGGACAAAGTGCTGGGCTTCATCACCGATCTCGGCGGCCGCACCTCCCACACCTCTATCATGGCGCGCTCCCTGGAGCTGCCGGCGATCGTCGGCACCAGCGACGTGACCAAGCAGGTGAAGAACGACGACTACCTGATTCTGGATGCGGTTAACAACAAAATTTACGTTAACCCGACCGCTGATGTGATCGATCAGCTGAAAGCCGCCCAGAACCAATACATCACCGAGAAAAACGATCTGGCCAAGCTGAAGGACCTGCCGGCGATTACGCTGGACGGCCATCAGGTTGAAGTCTGCGCCAACATCGGCACCGTGCGCGACGTCGCGGGTGCAGAGCGCAACGGCGCGGAAGGCGTCGGCCTGTATCGTACCGAATTCCTGTTCATGGATCGCGACTCGCTGCCGACCGAAGACGAGCAGTTCCAGGCTTATAAAGCCGTGGCGGAAGCCATGGGCTCGCAGGCTGTGATCGTCCGCACCATGGACATCGGCGGCGACAAAGACCTGCCGTACATGAACCTGCCGAAGGAAGAGAACCCGTTCCTCGGCTGGCGCGCCATCCGCATCGCGATGGACCGCCGTGAAATCCTGCACGCCCAGCTGCGCGCCATCCTGCGCGCCTCGGCGTTCGGCAAACTGCGCATCATGTTCCCGATGATCATCTCCGTGGAAGAAGTGCGCGATCTGAAAGGCGAAATCGAGACGCTGAAGGCGCAACTGCGCGAAGAAGGCAAGGCGTTTGACGAGAGCATCGAAGTGGGCGTGATGGTGGAAACACCGGCTGCGGCGGTCATCGCTCACCACCTGGCGAAAGAAGTCGACTTCTTTAGTATTGGGACAAACGATCTAACCCAGTATACTCTGGCGGTAGATCGCGGCAACGAGCTGATTTCTCATCTCTATAACCCGATGTCCCCATCAGTGCTTGGCCTGATCAAACAGGTTATTGATGCATCTCACGCGGAAGGCAAGTGGACCGGCATGTGCGGCGAACTGGCTGGCGATGAGCGTGCTACACTGTTGTTATTGGGCATGGGGCTGGATGAGTTCAGCATGAGTGCGATTTCAATCCCGCGCATCAAGAAAATTATTCGTAACACGAATTTCGAAGATGTGAAGGCGTTGGCAGCGCAGGCCTTGGCACAGCCAACGGCACAAGACCTGATGAATTGCGTCAATAAATTCATCGAAGAAAAAACGCTCTGCTAAACTTCCACGACACTGGAACGCCGCCCAATTTAATGCTTAGGAGAAGATCATGGGTTTGTTCGATAAACTGAAATCTCTGGTTTCTGATGACAAGAAAGACACGGGCACTATCGAGATCGTCGCTCCCCTTTCTGGCGAAATCGTCAATATCGAAGATGTGCCGGACGTAGTGTTCGCTGAAAAAATCGTTGGCGACGGTATCGCCATCAAACCGGCCGGCAACAAAATGGTTGCTCCGGTTGACGGCACCATCGGCAAGATTTTCGAAACCAACCATGCATTCTCTATCGAATCCGACAGCGGCATTGAGCTGTTCGTCCACTTCGGCATCGATACCGTAGAACTGAAAGGCGAAGGCTTCAAACGCATCGCCGAAGAAGGCCAGCGCGTCAAGAAAGGCGACGTCGTTATCGAGTTCAACCTGCCACTGCTGGAAGAGAAAGCCAAGTCTACCCTGACGCCGGTCGTTATCTCCAACATGGACGAGATCAAAGAGTTGATCAAACTGTCGGGCAGCGTGACCGTTGGCGAAACCCCGATCATCCGCATCAAGAAGTAATCGCGGATGAGCAAGAAAAACGGCGCCCTCGGCGCCGTTTTTTTATCCCCTTCGTCTTTCGAACCGCAGCGTTGTTGGCCGCACGTGCTCACCCCGGTCACTTACCGGAGTAAGCTCCCGGAGATTCCCCCGCTTGCCGCCTAGCTGCAATTCGAAATCCTTTGGGTATGCCGCGGATAATAGACGTTATCGGCGCAGGCAGTTTGAACATGGACAGCGCGCAACCTTCGGAGCGTACACGCAGTACGTGACGAAGGCGAGCACTGCCCTAGTTCAAAATGGCAAGTAAGATAGTCTATTATTGCCAGCGCGGGATACGCAGGGTAATGACCAGCCCCTCTTTGTCGCCGTTGCGCGCCTCAACCTGGCCACCGTGCGCCAACACCACCTTGCGGGTAATCGCCAGCCCCAGGCCGTAGCCCTTGCCCGACTGCGCCGACTTCACGCGCACGAACGGATCGAAGATGCTCGACAGCTTCGCCTCTTCGACCCCCGGCCCCTGATCGCTGACGGCGATCTGGAACTGGTTATCGACGCGCGACAGCGCCACCGTCACCCGCTGCCCGTGGATGGAAAAGCGCAGCGCATTGCGCACGATGTTGTCCACCGCGCGCCGCATCAGCTCCGCATTGCCCTTGACGGTATACTCCACGTCCGATTCGGCCTGCAGCACGATATCCACGCCGGGCACCTGCGCCTCGTAGCGCGCATCGCTCACCACCGCATCCACCAGGCCGTACAGATCGAAATACTCTTCGTCCGGCAGGCTGCTGTGTTCGGTACGCGACAGCGCCAGCAGCTCGCCGATCATTTTGTCCAGCCGCCCCGACTCATGTTCGATGCGCTTGAGTGAGGTTTCGACGTTGCCGGCATTCTGTCGCGCCAGTCCGATCGCCAGCTGCAGGCGCGCCAGCGGTGAACGCAGCTCGTGCGAGACGTCGTGCAACAGCTGCTCGCGGGCGCTGACCAACAGCTCCAGGCGTTCGGCCATAGTGTCGAAATCGCGCGCCACGTCGGACAGCTCGTCATGGCGGCGCCGCATCGTCGGAAACAGCCGCACCGAGAGATCGCCCTGCGCCACCCGATCCAGGCCGCCACGCAGCTGACGCATCGGCCGGGTCAGGTTCCAGGCCAGCACGGCGCTGAACAGCAAACCGCCCAGCCCGCCGACCCACAGCATCGGCGCAGGAATGTTGAAGAAGTGGGAACGCCGCTCCGGCCGATACTCTTCCCGCAGCCCGCGCACGTCATAGCTCAGCCAGTAACCCTGCCCTTCCCCGGTCTGCACCCAGGCGGAAATCGCTTTCGGCATCCGCCGCCCTTCAAACACCGATTCTTCCGGTGCAGGCGGCGGTTGGGTCATTGGCGTCACCGACAGCAGACGCCGATCGTCCTCGGGCCAGTCGCGCATCAAGGCTTCCAGCGCCGGCATGCCGCCGCGGCGCAACTGAGCGGCGGCCGAGGTCAGCTGCAGGCCGATGACCCGCCGCGCCATGGCGTTCTCCGGCGGCACATAGCGATCGCCATAGAGAGAAAACGCCACCCACAGCGCCTGCGTCATGATGAGAAAGGTCAGCCAAAAGCCGAGTAAAATTTTCCAGAACAGTCTTCCACGCATGTCAGGTTACCGAATGCGATAGCCGATGCTGCGCACCGTCTCGATGCTGAGCTTACTGCCGGCCAGCGCGCTCAGCTTCTGGCGGATATTGCTGATATGCACGTCCACGCTGCGATCATAGGCCTCGCGCGGGCGCCCCAGCCCCTTCTCGGACAGTTCGTCCTTCGATACCACGCGATCCGGCGCGCGCAGCAACAGCTCCAACAGATTGAATTCCGAAGCGGTCAGATCAAACGCCTTACCGCGCCATTCGCTGCTGCGGGTTGAAGGGTTCAGCGTCAGCTCGCCGAAGCTGATGGCGGCCTCCTCGTCCGCCTCTTGCGGCCGCTCTTCGAAACGGCGCAGCACCGCGCGCAGACGCGCCACCAATTCGCGCGGGTAGCACGGTTTGGGCATGTAATCGTCAGCGCCCATCTCCAGGCCAATCACCCGATCGATGTTGTCGCCTTTGGCGGTCAGCATGATGATCGGCAGCCGGCTCTTTTTACGCACATCGCGCAGCACGTCGATGCCGCTCATGTCCGGCAGCATGATGTCGAGGATCATCGCGGTATAGTCGCCCGACAGCGCGCCCTCAACCCCCGCCTTGCCGGTCAGCACCAGCGTGGCGTCGAAGCCTTCGCCCGTCAGGTATTCGCTCAGCATGGTGCCAAGCTCCAGGTCATCGTCGACCAGTAAAATTTTCATGCCTTGCTCCTTCACCGATTTTCGTTATTTTCCCGCCAATTCCGCCGGCCCGCAGCCGGTTTTACTCAATCCTTACACATCGCTCTTTGCGTCTCGCCACCGTTATTGTGGTCGCTGCCGCGCAATTTCTCTACTTCAGTCATGGCATTGGCGCACGAGCAAGCGGCAGCTACCACGCAAGCGGGGCTGCCGTCTGTCGGAAGGAAAGTGGGAAAGATTCTCCCGACGGAACACACCGCCGGGAAGGAGCGATCAGTCGAACACGCCGGTAGAGAGGTAACGGTCGCCGCGATCGCAGACGATCGCCACCACCACGCTGCCAGGATGGGCCGCCGCGATGCGCAAGGCGCCGGCTACGGCACCGCCGGAGCTGACGCCGCAGAAAATGCCTTCACGCTGCGCCAACTGGCGCATGGTCTGCTCGGCATCGCCCTGTTCGATATCCAACACCTGATCCACCAGCTCCGGGCGGAAAATCCCCGGCAGGTAAGCGGGCGACCAACGGCGAATGCCGGGGATGCTGCTGCCCTCCGCAGGCTGCAGGCCGACGATCTGCACCTGCGGGTTCTGGCTTTTCAGATAACCGCCCACGCCGGTAATGGTGCCGGTGGTGCCCATGCTGGAAACGAAGTGCGTGATGCGCCCTTCGGTCTGGCGCCAGATCTCCGGGCCGGTGGTGGTGAAGTGGGCATAGGGATTGTCGAGATTGTTAAACTGATCCAGCACCTTGCCCTGCCCCTGGCGCTGCATCTCCAGCGCCAGATCGCGCGCCCCTTCCATCCCCTGCTCACGGCTGACCAGGATCAGTTCCGCACCGTAGGCGCGCATCGCCGCCTGCCGCTCCAGGCTCATGTTCTCCGGCATCAGCAGCTTCAGCGCATAGCCTTTCAATGCAGCGATCATCGCCAGTGCAATGCCGGTGTTGCCGCTGGTAGCCTCGATCAGCACGTCGCCGGGCTTGATCTCCCCGCGCAGCTCCGCCTGCTGGATCATCGCCAACGCGGCGCGATCCTTCACCGATCCCGCCGGGTTATTGCCTTCCAGTTTGACCCATACCTCGCTGCCCGCCTGGGCGGCCAGCCGTTGCAGTTGTACCAGCGGGGTATTCCCGATGCATTGTTCGAGCGTTGTCACGATCTTTGCCTGTGTGTTGGTGTGCGTAAAGTAAAAAGGCAACCCCGGGGTTGCCTTGAAGAAAAGGACGGCTAAAACCTATCAGGCGCTTTTGGCTAACGCAACAGGTTGCAGCAGTTGATCGCCGGCATACAGCCGCGCATTGAGGCTGCCGACGTAATAACGGCCGCCGCGCACCGGCGTGGCGTTGCCTTCCGGCAACACTATGCTTATCGGTTCCTGATGCCAGCCGATCGGCTGCACCGTCAGTTGCCAGAAATGGCCGCGCGGGCTGACTTCCAATACCTGAACCGGCAGTGGGCAGCGCTCGCTGCTCTCGGTCGCCACTTCCATTTCCCACGGGCGCAGGAACAGATCGACGCTGCCCTGGTGCATCGGCTGGAACGACAGCGGCCACTGGTGCGCGCCGACGAACAGCTGGGAGCCGCGAATTTCGCCGTTCAGACGGTTCACTTCCCCCATAAACTCCAGCACGAAACGGCTGGCCGGCTCGCGCATAATCTCCTCCGGCGAGCCAACCTGTTCAATATTGCCCTGGCTCATCACCACGATGCGGTCGGCCACTTCCATCGCCTCTTCCTGATCGTGGGTGACGAATACGCTGGTGAACTTCAGCTCTTCGTGCAGCTGGCGCAGCCAGCGACGCAGCTCTTTACGCACCTGCGCATCCAGCGCGCCAAACGGCTCGTCCAGCAGCAGAATTTGCGGTTCCACCGCCAGGGCGCGCGCCAGCGCCACGCGTTGTTTCTGGCCGCCGGACAGCTGCGACGGGTAGCGATTGGCCAAATGGCCAAGCTGCACCATGTCCAGCAACTGAGTGACTTTCTGTTTGATCGCCGCAGCGTTCGGCCGCTCGCGGCGCGGCAGCACGGTCAGGCCAAAGGCGATATTGTCGAACACCGTCATGTGGCGGAACAGCGCATAGTGCTGAAACACGAAGCCGACACGTCTGTCGCGCGCATGCATGTGGCTGACGTCGGTGCCGTGAAAACCCAGCTTGCCGCCGCTCTGGCTTTCCAGCCCGGCGATGATGCGCAGCAGCGTGGTCTTGCCGGAACCGGATGGCCCAAGCAGCGCCACCATCTCGCCGGAAGCAATATCGAGCGAGATATCGTTCAATACCTTGGTGCGACCGAAGTACTTGTTGATGCCGTTAATCTCAATGCTCATGATTTTCCTCCCGCTCAAGACGCGCATTTTGACGTTCCAGACGCCACTGCAGCGCGCTCTTCAAAAATAGGGTAACGATCGCCATCAGGGTCAGCAGCGCGGCAGCGGTAAAAGCGCCGACGGTGTTGTAATCCTGCTGCAACAGCTCGACCTGCAGCGGCAAACTGTAGGTTTCGCCGCGAATCGAACCGGACACCACCGACACCGCGCCGAACTCGCCGATGGCGCGCGCGTTGGTCAGCACCACGCCGTACAGCAACGCCCAGCGAATGTTGGGCAGCGTCACGCGGCGGAACATCTGCCAACCGGACGCCCCCAGCAGAATGGCGGCCTCATCTTCCTGGCTGCCCTGGCTGAGCATCATCGGCACCAGCTCGCGCACCACGAAAGGACAGGTGACGAAGATGGTCACCAGCACCATGCCCGGCCAGGAGAACATGATCTGGATGTTATGCGCATCCAGCCAGCCGCCCAGCAGGCCGTTGCTGCCGTAAAACAGCAGATAAATCAGCCCCGCCACCACCGGTGAAACGGCGAACGGGATGTCGATCAGCGTCAGCAGCAGCTGGCGGCCGGGGAAGGTGAAACGCGTCACCAGCCACGCCAGCAACGTGCCGAACACCAGGTTGAACGGCACGGTGATCAGCGCGATCAAGACCGTCAGCCAGATGGCGTGCAGCATGTCCGGATCGAGCAAATTGCTCCACATCGCGCCGAATCCTTTGGAAAAGGCCTCGGCGAAAATCGACATCATCGGCACCACCAGCAGCAGCGCCGAAAACAGCGTACCGATAGCGATCAGCGTCCACTTGCCCCAGTTGACGCGCGGGCGCTCGGCGCCGTTGAAGGCGGAAATATCAGCCATCAGTGCCCTCCTCCCAAACGTCTGCCGAAGCGGCTTTGCAAGACGTTAATGCTGAACAGCAGCAGCAGCGATGCCGCCAGGATCACCGAGGCGATGGCGCTGGCCGCCGGGTAGTCGAACTCCTGCAAACGCACAAAAATCATCAGCGAGGTCACTTCCGTCTTCCAGGCGATGTTGCCGGCGATGAAAATCACCGCGCCAAACTCGCCCAGGCTGCGGGTAAAGGAAATGGCGGTGCCGGCCAGCAGCGCCGGCGCCACTTCAGGCAGCACGACGCGGCGAAAACTCTGCCAGCGCGTGGCGCCCAGCGTCTCGGCCGCCTCTTCGTACTCCGGCCCCAGCTCTTCCAAAACCGGCTGCACGGTGCGCACCACAAACGGCAGGCTGGTGAACGCCATCGCCACCGCGATCCCAAGCCAGGTGAAGGTGACCTTAATGTCAAAGTGCGCCAGCCACTGACCGTACCAGCCCGTGGTGGAAAACAGACCGGCCAGCGTCAGGCCGGCCACCGCCGTCGGCAGCGCGAACGGCAAATCGATCAGGCCGTCCAGCAGCGAACGGCCGGGAAAACGGTAGCGCGTCAAGATCCAGGCCATCAGCATGCCGAACACCGCGTTGAACAGGCTGGCGACGCCGGCGGCCAACAGCGTCACTTTGTACGCCGCCACCACCTGCGGGTTGGAAATCACTTCCCAGTACTGCGCCAGGCTCATCTGCGCCAGCTGCATCACCAGCGCACTGAGCGGCAGCAGCAAGATCAAACAGGTATAAAACAGGCTGCTGCCGAGGCTGAGGCCAAATCCGGGCAGCACCCGCTTACTGGACGACAACGCCAACATTTACTTGCGCCCTGCCGCTAACAGCTGATCCAGCTCGCCGCCGGTGGCGAAGTGGGTTTTCATCACCTGCGGCCAGCCGCCGAACTGGTCTTCCACCCGGAACAGTTGGGTGTCCGGGAATTGCCCCTTCGCGGCAGCCATCGCTTTCTGGTCATAGACGCGGTAGTAGAAGCTGGTGATCACCTGCTGTGCCGCCGGGCTGTAGAGGTAGTTCAGATAGGCTTTGGCCGCCTGCTCGGTGCCGTTGCGCTCTACATTTTTGTCGACCCAGGCCACCGGGAACTCCGCCAGAATATCGACCGGCGGCACGATCACTTCGTACTTGTCTTCACCGTATTGCTTGCGGATATTGTTCACTTCGGACTCGAAGCTGATCAGCACGTCGCCCAAACCGCGCTCGACGAAGGTGGTGGTCGCGCCGCGGCCGCCGGTATCGAACACCAGCACATTTTTCAGGAAGCGGGTCATGAAGGCGCGGGTCTTGGCCGCATCGTTGCCGTCAGCCTGGCTGGCGGCGCCCCAGGCGGCCAGATAGGTGTAACGGCCGTTGCCGGAGGTTTTCGGGTTCGGGAACACCAGTTTCACGTCGTCGCGCACCAGATCGTTCCAGGTGTGGATACCCTTCGGGTTGTCCTTGCGCACCAGAAACGCCATGGTGGAATAGAACGGCGAGCTGTTGTTCGGCAGGCGCGCCTGCCAGTCAGCCGGGATCAGCTGCCCGCGATCGTGCAGGATCTGCACGTCGGTGACCTGGTTGTAGGTCACTACGTCGGCCCGCAGGCCCTGCAGGATCGCCAGCGCCTGCTTCGACGAGCCGGCGTGCGATTGTTTGATGGTCAACTTGTCGTTCGGATGCTGTTGATTCCACTGCTGTTCAAAGCCGGGATTCAGCGCGACGAACAATTCACGGGAAACGTCATAAGAGCTGTTCAGCAATTCCGCCGCCGACGCGGCGCCGCTCGCCAACAGCGCAGCCGCCAGCCAACCTTTCAGCACGAGATTTTTAACCCGGTTTTGTTTCATTCTGCACCTTATCACTGAGTCATTCCTTCAGGCTTTCGCCTTATTGACGACCAGTGTATTTATAACTCGGTGCGGAGCTGTAACGCTTTTATATACCGTTTAGTGATTTACAAGCATCAAACGCTATAAGGCAGGGAATGCGAGGCGTTTTCGGGACGGGAAAACGGACCGAAGCCGGACGCGCCGGCTTCGGCGACGGCGTCAAAGTGACAGCAGGCGCGTCAGCGATGGCGCAAAGTAGTAGCTGCCGGTCACTGCACGGCTGAAGCGCAACATCGCGTCACGTTTGCCGTCCAGATCGCCGAACATGCTCAGCAGTTGCTGCTCGATATTGTGCAGGCGCGCGCAATAGGCGATGAAGAACAGGCCGTGCTTGCCGCTGGCGGTGCCGTAAGGCAGGCTCTGACGCAGAATTTTCAGGCCCTTGCCGTTCTCTTTCAAATCGACGCGGCTGACGTGCGAGGTATCCGGGCGCTGATCGGCCGGCAGCTCTTCGCTATCGTGCTTGGTGCGGCCGATGATCTGCTCCTGCTGTTCGGTGGTAAAGCGCTGCCACTGGCGCAGGTTGTGCTCGTAGCGTTGCACCAGCACGTAGCTGCCGCCTGCGTCCTCTTCGCCTTCGGCGATCGTCGCCACTGCCGGGCGCTGATCGCCCTGCGGATTTTCGGTGCCGTCGACGAAGCCGCTCAGATCGCGCTCTTCCACCCAGCGGAAACCGTGTGTTTCTTCTTCAATCTTGATGACGTTGCCGAACGCCGCCAACGCCGCCTGCGCCAGCGTGAAGTTGACGTCGTGACGCAGCGACTGGATGTGGATCAGCATATCGCGCTGGGTGGCCGGCGCCAGCCCTTTGCCGAGCGGTGTGAACGGCTTCAACTCTTTCGCGCCCTGGCCGCTGGAGAGATCGTGCCAGACGTCGTAACCGAAAGCGATCACCGCGCCGAGGCGCGCATCGGGGAACTGCTGCTGCAGCTCGCTCAGGGTCTGACAAAACTGCTTGCAGCCCTGGCGCAAGTCGGCGAATTCGCCCTGTACGCTGGCTTCCATAAAAATGGCGAAACGGCAGTGCTCCAGCAGAATGCCGCTCTGAACCTGTGTCATGTTGTTATCCTCAATACCAAAACCAGGCAACAGGTATGGCGGTTGACGCGCGGGTTCCCTGTTACAAACGCGCGCTATCATACCGCAAGCGCGGGCGATTGCCTTGCAGCAGCGCAAAGAAAATAGGGGTAATGGCTTGAAAAGGCAGGCGCCGCGAACCGGCGCCCGTTGAACGCGTTACTGCTGCGGCTTGGCGTGCCAGATGATTTTGCTGACCGTCCAGCTTTTCAGGGTGTCGTCCGGCGGAATGATATCCTGCGCCCCGGCCCACTTGCCGCTGAAGATGTAGGTGACGTACTTGCTCTGCTCCGCCACGCACTCCACTTTACCGGCGTCTTCGCCGCTGCCCGGCTTACAGGAGCCGAACGCCTTGCTGTACATATCGCCGAACGGCGTGCCGAGCTTGTTGCCCCACTCCGTCGCCACTTTCGGATCCAGCACGTCCACGCGCTGCAGGCGCCCTTTCGGTTCGCCGGTGATCACCAGTTTCACTTCGTCGCCGGACAGCGCCTGGTAATAAGAGACGATCTGGCCGTTGTTGGTCGCCATGCCGCCGCGCAGGCGGTAGTTGCCGTCCAGCCCGTCATTGATGGCGCTTTCCGACATCGGCGTGCCGGCGTTGAGCTTGCCGACGCCCTTGGCGCCGACCTCCAGGCTGCTGCCGAACCAGTTGAACGGCGACAGGCTGGACCAAGAGAAATTGGACATGCTCGAACAGCCGGTCAGTAACAACGGAAGCCCTAACAACAGGGGGCGAATATTCATCTCTAGCTCCTTAAACATCAATGGCACGGGGCGGTAACCCGCCCCTGCCGCACTCGGCGTTTTGCTGCATGCCAGCCTCTCACAACGGCCCGCACTACGCCAACGGTTGCCAGCTTGGAGTGCGGAAAATGCGAAAAGTGCCGCACTTCTCGGCAATTAGTCGGCGTGCTCCGCCGGTGCGAAACAGGCTTTCAGACGCGCATTCAGCAACAGATAGCTCAGCGCCAGCGCGTCGAGCAGCGCCAACGTCAGCTCCAGCCCCGGCGCATCGCCGTCCTGGCGCCACAGGCTGAACAGCGAGCCGCCGAGCGACGCCAGCAGCGAGACAGCCAGCCCCCAGCGCCAACCGCGCCACAGCCGCGGCCATTGGTGGCGACGGCCGCTCAGCAAAAACGCCAGCGCCGCCGGCAGACCGAGCAGCATGCCGTACCAAAAGCGTTGGGTATCCGGATAAAACAGCGCCAGCAAGCTTTCGCCCTGCTCATGCGAAACGCCGGCCATCACGAACAATAGCCAGGTGCGCGCCTGCAAAATCAGCACGGCCCAAAATCCCAGCGGCAGCCGCAGCGCGCCGTGCTGGTCGTAATCATCCGGGGAAAACCGGGGTGAGAATGGCTTCAACGATCGTTCCTTGCCAACAGAATAAAGACTATGGCTACAGATGGGCGCCGGCGATGGGAATTTCAATGCGTCGGCTTAAGAAGCTCTTAAGATCGGCGTGTTTTAATCCCTATCACTAAGCAAGCCCCCGATATCAGCGGGATGTGATTTTCAATAACGATAAGGAAGCGCAACATGAAAAAACTGACTCTGGCCGCTCTGATCGCGCTGTGCAGCGCACCGGTACTGGCGCAACAAGGCGGGTTCCTCGATCCGGCCGCGCCGCAGGCTCAAACGCAAACCACCGCACAAGGTGGTTTCTCCGGCCCCAGCGCGGCGCTGACCACCGTGGACAAGGTGAAATCGCTGAGCGACGACACCTGGGTGATGCTGCAGGGCAACATCGAACAGCGCATCGGCGACGATACCTACACCTTCCGCGACGCCACCGGCACCCTGACGGTCGAGATCGATCGCAAGCGCTGGAACGGCCAAACCGTCACGCCGAAAGACAAGGTGCAGTTGGAAGGGAAAGTGGATAAAGACTGGAGCAGCGTGGAAGTGGACGTGAAAACCGTCAAAAAGCTGCCGTAATGCGATGCGGCGGGCGGGCTATACCGCCGTCCGCCGCTCGATCAATATTCCTGATCTTCGATCAGCCGCTTGCCCAGGCTGGTGATGCCCTGGATTTCGTAGCCGAGCTTCTCGTACATCTCAACCACCGTGTCGTTGTCTTCGCGCACCATAATCTGGATCTTCGGGCAGCCGCGGGCGATCAGCTTCTTCTCCAGACGGTTGATCAACGCATTGGCGATGCCGCGCCCGCGATAGTCGGGATGCACCCCGAGGTAATACGCCGAGCCGCGGTGGCCGTCATAGCCGCCCATCACCGAACCGACCACTTCGCCGCCGACTTCCGCCACCAGGAACAGCTCCGGATCGTGGTTCAGCTTGCGCTCGATGTCCATTTCCGGATCGTTCCAGGGCCGCAGCAGATCGCAGCGCTCCCACAGGGTAATGACTTCTTCAAAGTCGTCTTGTCGAAATACGCGAATTTCCATCGATGTTGGCCGCTGTTAATTAAGGTGTTTATCTGATTATCGCGTGATTATTCACTTACGCAATATCAAACTGCGATTTAGCGCGCTATTTTGCCCGGAAATCGCCGGTAACAGGCGTAATAAATGGAAATAGTTATCGGGTCGATTAATGATTATCAATACGATATAACGTCGCAAAATAGAAACGTCGACGGAGCGTTGCGTAATGAAAAAGCAGGGTAAACAATTCCTCAATTTTAAGCCGCTTGCCGTTTCCCCGACGCGACGCCAACTGTTGCTTTCCGGCCTGGCGGTGGCGCTGTTCGGCGTGAAAAACCACAGCGCCAAGGCGGAGGGCCTGCTGCGCAATCAGCACAGCAAACCGGCGGCGAAACCGGCCGGCGGCAAAAAGCGGGTGATGATCGATCCCGGCCACGGCGGCATCGACTCCGGCGCGGTCGGCCACGAAGGCTCGCAGGAAAAACACATCGTGCTGGAAATCGCCAACCACGTGCGCCGTTTCCTGCATGAGCACGATCACGTCGAGGCGCGCCTGACGCGCGAAGAAGATGAGTTCATTCCGCTGTTCCAGCGGGTCGAGATCGCCCACCAGCACCAGGCCGACCTGTTCATTTCGATTCACGCCGACGGCTTTACCAGCCCGTCGGCCTCCGGCGCTTCGGTGTTCGCCCTCTCCAACCGCGGCGCCAGCAGCGCCATGGCGCGCTACCTGTCCAACCGTGAAAACGCCGCCGACGACGTGGCGGGCGGCAAGTACAAGGATCAGGACAACTACCTGCAGCAGGTGCTGTTCGATCTGGTGCAAACCGACACCATCAACAACAGCCTGACGCTCGGCCGCCACGTGCTCGGTCAAATTCGCCCGGTGCACCATCTGCACAGCGACAGCACCGAACAGGCGGCGTTCGCGGTGCTGAAATCCCCGTCCATCCCCTCGGTGTTGGTGGAAACCTCGTTCATCACCAACCCGAACGAAGAACGGCTGCTGGGCACCACCGCGTTTCGCGAGAAAATCGCCCGCGCCATCGCGGACGGCATCGTCAACTTCTTCGACTATTTCGACGCACACCAACGCAAACCCCGCTGATGCCGCGGGCGGCGAATAAGAGTATACTCAGCGCCTTGTTCAGCCAGACGCTATAAAGACCCCGCATGAGTTTACCTAACATCGCTGAAGTAAAATCCTTCCTGCTGGCGCTGCAGGATCACATCTGCGCGCAGCTCGCCCAGGCCGACGGCGGCGCCGTGTTCACCGAAGACCAATGGACGCGTGAAGAAGGCGGCGGTGGCCGCAGCCGCGTGCTGACCAACGGCGCGGTGTTCGAACAGGCAGGAGTCAACTTCTCGCACGTCTCCGGCGCCACCCTGCCGGCCTCGGCGACCGCGCACCGTCCGGAACTGGCCGGACGCAGCTTCCAGGCGATGGGCGTCTCATTGGTTATCCACCCGCTCAGCCCCTACGTGCCCACCAGCCACGCCAACGTGCGCTTCTTCATCGCCGAAAAACCGGGCGAAGCCCCGGTGTGGTGGTTCGGCGGCGGTTTTGACCTGACGCCGTTCTACGGTTTCGCAGAGGATGCCGTGCACTGGCACCGCACCGCGGCCGAGCTGTGCGCGCCGTTCGGCGACGAGGTCTACCCCAAATATAAACAGTGGTGCGACGATTACTTCTTCATCAAGCATCGCAACGAAGCGCGCGGCATCGGCGGCCTGTTCTACGACGATCTGAACACCCCGGATTTCGACCATTGTTTCGCCTTCACCCGCGCGGTGGGCCAGGGCTTCCTCGACGCTTATCTGCCGATCGTCGAAAAACGCAAGGCCTTGACCTGGGGCGAGCGCGAGCGCCAGTTCCAGCTGTATCGCCGCGGCCGCTATGTGGAGTTCAACCTGGTGTGGGATCGCGGCACGCTGTTCGGGCTGCAAACCGGCGGGCGCACCGAGTCCATCCTGATGTCGATGCCGCCGCTGGTGCGTTGGGAATATAACTACCAGCCGGAGGCCGACAGCCCGGAAGCGGCGCTGGCGCGCGATTTCCTGCCGGTGCGCGACTGGCTGCAGGAGTCGAAATGATGCAGATTTGGGTCGATGCGGACGCCTGTCCGAACGTGATCAAAGAGGTGCTGTTCCGCGCCGCCGATCGCACCGCCATCACCGTCACGCTGGTGGCGAACCAGCCATTGCGCACGCCGCCGTCGAAGCACATCCGTTCGCTGCAGGTGGCGGCCGGCTTCGACGTGGCCGATAACGAGATCGTGCGCCGCTGCGAAGCGGGCGATCTGGTGATCACCGCCGACATCCCGCTGGCGGCGGAGGTGATCGAGAAAGGTGCGGTGGCGCTGAACCCGCGCGGCGAACGCTACACGCCGGACACCATCCGCGAGCGCCTCAACATGCGCGATTTTATGGATACCCTGCGCGCCAGCGGCATTCAGACCGGCGGCCCGAACGCCCTGAACCAGCGCGACCGCCAGCAGTTCGCCAACGAGCTGGACAAATGGCTGCTGCAGGCGAAACGGGCGCAGTGACTGCGCCCTGCTCTGCTGCGGTTTAGAAGCGCAACTCCCCCCCGAAGATATAAGTCCGCCCACGGGCGGTGTTGGTCGGCGTGAAATCTTGTGACTGCGAAGGCAGCGAATTCATCTTGTTCAGCGCGTCCGAGTAGTCCTTGTCCATCAGGTTTTGCACGCTGAGCTTCAGCAGCAGATTGCGATTCACCTGATAGGTGCCGTACAGATCGATAATGGTCGGAATATGCGGCGCCGGCTCCTTCATCAACTGTTCGTTTTCATCGAGAGTGGAATCAGGCGACAGGCGCACCGCTTTGCCGGTGTATTTCACCACCCCGCCCAGCGTCAACGTCTCGTCCAGCAGGCGCACCCCGCTGTCCAGCGTGAAGTAGAATTCCGGCAGTTCGCTGACATCACCCGCGCCGAACACGTTGCTGGCCTGGTTGGTCGGCTGGGAAGTATGCTCCTTGCTTAACGACAGTTTGGTAAACGCGAAACCGGCGTCGTACAGCGCTTCGATCTCCACACCGCGCATTTTGACCGGTTCGGGGGCGTTGCTGTACATGGTCATGCTGACGTTGACGTCCGCGTTATCCCACTCTTCCTGCGTCGCCTGCGAACGGTTGCACTTCTGGCGGTCTTTACACACCAGGTAGGTTTGGCTGGAGATGTAGTTTTTGATCCTGGTTTCGAAATAGACCGCTTTCAGTTGGAAGCTGTCCTGCTTGAACAACAGATCGTGGGCATTGGCGTTGAACCCGCCCTGCCAGGTCTCCGCTTTTTCGCCCTTGAGGAACGGGTTCATCGACTGGCCGCCGCTGTTGGCGAAGAACACCTCCTGGATATTCGGCCCGCGCATCGACTTGCTGTAGCTGACGAACGGCTGCAGCCACGGCGTCACCTGCGCCGACAGCATGACCGACGGGTTGAAGCCGTGTTCGTTACGGTTGATATTGCCGGCGCCCTGCGGGAAGCACTCTACGCGCTCGTCACAGGCCGGCTTATAGCCGGAGAGGCGATAGGCGGTGTAGTTCAGATCGAAATTCCCCTGCCAGATGCCGTAGTTGGCCTGCAGGCCGCTGTACAGGCTGGAGATATCCTGCTTGCCCGACATTCCCACCGGCATGCTTTCCGCCTGATTGTCATCCGTCACCAAACCGGAGGCCTTTTTCTTATACTCGTTGCGCACCAGCTTGCCGCCGTAGCTGAACGCGAAATCGACGTCCTGCAGGCTGAAACGGCTGGTGTTGTTGATATCTAGCGCATCGGAGATGTTTTTCGCCGTGCTGTCGCTGAATCCCGCCATGTTGTCGGACATGAACTTCTGCTCGCCGCGGCTGGTGCTGGCGGTCAGGTTGAAATCGATCAGTTCGGAGAACGGCGCGTAGTGGTATTTAAGGTAGAAATCGTCGCTGTCGATGTGCCGGCGGGTGATTTTATTCTGGTAGCTGCGCGCCGACAGTTCGATGCTGTTGAAGGCATCCGGCTTGATGTCCACCTTGAACAGCTGGGATTTCGGGTTCTGGCGGTAGGTTTTATCGACGTTGAACATCTCGCTGTCGAAACCGGCGCCGTTTTTGTAGTTGGAGGTGATGGAGCTGCCGCTGATCGCCGCCATCGCCCCCAGACTGCCGCCGTCGGCAAAAGCGGCGGTTTTGGCGCCCACGGCGATCATGCCGCTGCGGCCGATGCCGTTATTGCCCACCGAGAATTTGGTGCGCACGCCGAACGGGTTATCGGAAAACACCACATCGTCCACGCCGATGGTGCGGAAGTTGGCGCTGCCCGCCAGGGCGTTCACCCCGTCGGAACCGGTGGCGTTGCCGCGCGCCACGTCGACGCCGACGATAAAGTTAGGATCGATCAGCGCCCCGAACTGGCTGGTGGGCAATCCCCCGTGCGCCGCGTCGCTCGGCGAGTTGCCGTAGTAGTTTTGCGTGATGCCGTCGACCATGGTGTTGACCCGGCCAAAGCCGCTCAGGCCGCGAATATTGACGCTGACCGATCCCTGGCCGGGATCGATCTGGGTATAGGTGCCCGGCATGCTGCGCAGAATGCTGTCCACCGACTCCAGATTTTTGTTTTCGTCGCGCGAGCTGAACGCGCCCGGCCTGGCCAACGCCTCTTTTTCGCTGCTCTTGCCGCCGTCGGCGGCCGAGACGTTGAGCGGGCTGAACGCCACGCTGCCTTTATTATTTTCCGCCTGTTCCTGCGCGGCCGCAGCCGGCCCGTACAGCGCCAGTCCCGCGCCGATCAGGCTCGCTATCATTTTGATTTTCATATATCC
This sequence comes from Serratia sp. BNK-33-b, assembly GCF_048684565.1. NCBI lineage: Bacteria > Pseudomonadati > Pseudomonadota > Gammaproteobacteria > Enterobacterales > Yersiniaceae > Serratia > Serratia sp. BNK-33-b. Next base: position 1,224,124 of record NZ_JBLQTZ010000001.1, on the reverse strand, counting down.
CCAGAAATAGCCAATAAGGTTTGATGGCCGACAATGCCCAGCAAAAAGCCCGCCGAAAGCGCGGTAAAAGTTGTTATTGTTTTATTGCGCCGCAGCGTGCCGCGGCGCTGAAGGTTATTTCTGCGCCTGCCGATCCGCCGCCAGAATAAAGGCGTACTCCAGCGCGCCGTTTTCCAGCCGCGCCAGGCGGCCCGATTTGCCGCCGTGGCCGGCGGTCATGTCGGTGGAAAGCAGCAGCAGCGAATCGCCCTGCTTGAAGCGCCGCAGCTTCGCCACCCATTTGGCCGGTTCCCAATACTGCACCTGCGAGTCGTACAAGCCGCTGGTAACCAGCAGGTTCGGGTAACGCTGCCTGCGCACGTTGTCGTACGGGCTGTAGGACTTCATCAGCGCATAGGCGGCCGGCTGGTGCGGGTTGCCCCACTCCTCGTATTCCCCGGTGGTGAGCGGAATGCTGTCGTCCAGCATGGTGGTCACCACGTCGACGAACGGCACCTGCGCCACCACCGCGTTGTACAGCTGCGGCGCCTGATTGATCACCGCCCCCATCAGCAAGCCGCCGGCGCTGCCGCCCATGGCGTAGATGCGCCCCGGTTGGCCGTAGCCGTCGTTGATCAGCGCTTGGGTAGCGTCGATGAAATCGTTGAAGCTGTTCGGTTTGTGCGTCAGTTTGCCCTGTTTGTACCAGCGCTGCCCCAGCTCGCCGCCGCCGCGCACGTGGATCAGCGCATAGACGAAGCCGCGATCCAACAGGCTGATGCGGTTGGCGCTGAACGCCGGATCCATGCTCATGCCGTAAGCGCCATAGCCATACACCAGCAGCGGGTTATGCCCGTTTTTGAACAGCGATGTGCGGTACACCAGCGAGACCGGCACCTTCACGCCGTCGCGCGCCGCGATCCAAATGCGTTCGCTGTGATACAGGCTGGGATCGACGCCTTTCACTTCCTGTTGCTTGAGCAGGGTGCGCTCGCCCTTGTTCAGATCCCACTCATAGGTGCGGGTCGGCGTGGTCATCGCCGAATAACCGTAGCGCAACCGATCGCTGTCCGGCTCCGGGTTATAGCCCAGCCAGGCCATGTAGCTGGCGTCGTCGAACGGGATGGCGCGCTCGGTTTTGCCGTCCCAGCTGATTTGCCGCAGCTGCACCAGCCCGTTGGCGCGCTCCTGCACCACCAGCCAGTCGCGGAACAGGCTGAAGCTCTCCACCTCGTGCTGCGCCTGCGGCGCGATCAGCGTCTGCCAGGGTTTACCCGCCGCCGCCGTGTGGTACAGGCCGAAGTTCGGGTCCTGATGGTTAGAGCGCAGGTAGAACTCGCCGCGGTAGTGATCGAGATAATACTCGCGGCCGTTCTGCCGGGCGGCGAACAGCTGCGGCTCGCGCTGCGGCTGGTTGGCGTCGATCAGGCGCACCTCGGAGGTGGTGTTGCCGCTGATGGTCAGAATCAGGTAATCGCGCGAGGACGAGCGGCCGAGGCTGAGGTAGAACGCCGGGTCGTTTTCCTGGTACACCAGCTTATCTTCCGCTGTCGGCGTGCCGTACTGATGGCGATAAACCTGGTATGGCAGCAGCGTTTGCGGGTGGTTGCGCACGTAGAACAGGGTTTGGTTGTCGTTGGCCCACACCATGTTGCCGGAGGTATTTTCCAGCGTTTCCGGCGACCAGCGTTCGCTGCCTAACTCGCGCAGGGAGATGCGGTATTGGCGGCGGCCCTGCAGATCTTCGGCCACCGCCAGACGGCGGTTGTCCCGGCTAATGTCCATCGCCCCCAGGCGATAGTAAGCGTGGCCGGCGGCGCGCTGGTTGGCGTCCAGCAGGGTTTGCCACGGCGCGTCGGCGGTGAGCGCCTGGCGCTGATACCGCGCGAACTCTTTACCGGCGGCGTAGCTTTCCTGGTAGCGATAACCGTTGAGCTGATACGGCACCGAACGATCGTCAGGACTCATGCGGCCCAGCATCTCCTGATACAGCGTGGCGCGCAGCTTCTGGTACGGCGCCATCATCTGCTCGGTGTAGCGGTTCTCCGCCTTCAGGTAATTCAGTACCTTTTGCTCTTTTCGGCTGTCGTCGCGCAGCCAGTAATAATCGTCGGTACGCGTCTCGCCATGCGCCGTCAGCGCTTTCGGCGCGCGTTCCGCCAACGGCGGCTGCGGTTGCGCCAGCGCGGCGCCGGCGACGCCTAAAGAAAGCCAGAGCGCGGCCGCAATGCGGCGACGCGGGGTGAATAACAGCGGATTCATAATCCCTCACGAAGTTTGAAAAGGCGGACGGCGGCGAGGCGGCGTCTGCAGGCATTAACGGCGGGCGTTCAGCTCCGCCAGATTGAAATCGATCGGCATCGTCACCCTGACGGCCCCCTGCTGCAGCATCTCCGGCGGCGGCGGCGGCAACGGCTGCGCGCGCGATACCACCGCCACCGCTTCCCGATCCAGCGACGCGGTGCCGGAACGCGCCAGCAGGATCACGTTCGATACCCGCCCCTGCGCATCGACGCTGAAACTGACCTGCGGCATGCCGCTGCGCCGGCGGCTGCGGGCATCCAAAGGGTAATCCTTGATGCGGTTCAGCTTGCCTTTCACCAGGCTCTCCCACGACAGCTTGGCCTGCGCGTTGCTGTTGGCGTCGCTGTTGATCGGGGCGGCGGTGTGGTGGGAGAGCGTCTGCGCCTGCGGCGCGGCGGCGCTGGACGCGGCGGCATTGCGCGTCTCTTTGGCCTGTTCCTGCGGCTTCGGCTGCGCTTTTTGCGGGGGACGGTGTTCGGCGCGCTTCTTCTGCGCCGTCACGATTTTCGCTTTATCGGCGCGCGCCAGCTTGGGCAGATCCGGCTGTTGCTGCTGCTCAGCGGGCTGCGCTGCGGCGGACTCCGCCTGCTGCACGCCCAGCGGCAGCGGCTTGCTTTCCGGCGCTTCAATCTGCGCCGCCCAGCTCATCATCACCGCCGGCGGCGGCAGCGCCACCGGCTCCAGCGCCGTCTGCGGCCAATAAAACAGCAGCACCAACGCCGCGTGAGCCGCCAGGGCGAGCAGCAGGCCGCGCGCCCAGCGCGGCTGCGGCAGTTCAAAGGCCGGGAGGGAGTAAGACTGACTTAACATAGGGGCATTAGCTTGCTTAATTGCGAATGATTGCAGATCACATTTACTAATGACAATCATTTGCAACTATAATTAACACCCCTTTTCACTCTCTTAACGTATTCATTTCACTGATGGTGTGATCCACAGGTAGTCTGCGGTGTTCGCATCGACCTGTACGCCCGGTTCCGCCAGCATCAGCACCGTCGGCACCGCCGCCGGTTGCAGATCCCGCACGTGCAGCGGCACCCCCACCGATTTGGCGGCGTGATAACCACCGGCGATCAACAGCGCGGGCGTCGGTGCCGCCAGCAAGCGCTCAGCCATGCGCCGATCGCGCTGCTGCTGGATCGCCAACATCGCATGCAGTTGATCGGCCTCAATCTTGCCGCCGTGCGAAGTGCGGATGGTCTCTTCCAGCGCCTTGCGCACCGCCGGCTGCGCCGATAGCTGCCCCGCCGGGAACTGCGGCTGCTGATAGAACGCCGTAATCTCGCTGCGATCCAGGTTGGCCGACCACAGCGGGTAAGGCGCGCGCATCGCCGCCATCGTCACCCCGCCATACAGTTCCCACTTCCAGCCCGGCTGCCAGGCGATCAGCTCCGCCACGCGGCCGTCACGCACCGTGGGGTCGCTCTGCAACCACTGTTTGACCTTGTCTACCTGCGCCTGCTGGTTCGGGTTGATCATCTCCATCAGCACGCTGCCCTGCGGCCGCCGCTGCGGCAGTTGCTGCACCAGCCATTGCTCAATCTGATGGTGGCAAGGATTGTCATGCTTTTCCCCAACGATCACCCGCGGCTGCTGCGCCAATCGCGTCAACAGCTGCTCCGGCGTCAGGGCCGCGCCGCTGTGCAGATCGGTGATGCTTCCCAAACTCGCGACGTCATTGGCCGGCGCCTTCACCGACGTTTGGCTGCAGGCGCCGAGCGCCAAGGCCGCCAATAAAATCAAATATCTCATCATGTTGCCCCATTATCGAAAATGGCGACATTATAGATAATAATTATCATTTGCATATAGATCCGGCTTAACGATTTTTTTACGCGGCGATCGCCGGTGGCGCATTGCGTTAAAAAGGCATTACGGGTATAACCAATAGCCATTCAGATATTTAGACGTCTATACGGATAGATTATTATGCACGCATCGGCGCCCGCCGCAGGGCAGTTCAAACGCAGCATGAAGGCCCGGCACCTGGTGATGTTGTCGCTGGGCGGCGTGATCGGCACCGGGCTGTTTTTCAACACCGGCTACATCATCTCCACCACCGGCGCGCTCGGCACGCTGCTGGCCTACCTGATCGGCGCGCTGGTGGTGTATCTGGTGATGCTGTGCCTGGGTGAGTTGTCGGTAGCGATGCCGGAAACCGGCGCCTTTCACGTCTATGCTTCGCGCTATCTGGGGCCGGCCACCGGCTATGCCGTCGCCTGGCTGTATTGGCTCACCTGGACGGTGGCGCTCGGCTCCAGCCTGACCGCCGCCGGATTCTGCATGCAGTACTGGTTCCCGCAGTCGCCGGTGTGGCTGTGGTGCCTGCTCTTCTGTGCGGCCATTTTCCTGCTTAACGTGGTGACCACCCGTTTTTTTGCCGAAAGCGAATTCTGGTTTTCGCTGATCAAAGTGGTGACCATTCTGGCGTTCATCATACTGGGCGGTGCCGCCATGTTCGGCCTGCTGCCGATGAAAGACGGCACCCCGGCGCCGTTCCTGCATAACCTGACCGCTTCCGGCTGGCTGCCGCACGGCACGCTGCCGATCCTGATGACCATGGTGGCGGTGAACTTTGCCTTCTCCGGCACGGAGCTGATCGGCATCGCCGCCGGTGAAACCGAGAACCCGGAAAAAGTCGTACCGCTGGCGATCCGCACCACGGTGATCCGCCTGATGCTGTTCTTTATCGGCACGGTCTTCGTGCTGGCGGCGCTGATCCCGATGGATCAGGCGGGGATCGTCAAAAGCCCGTTCGTGCTGGTGTTTGAACGCATCGGTGTGCCTTACGCCGCCGATATCTTCAACTTCGTGATCCTGACCGCCATCCTGTCGGCGGCCAACTCCGGCCTGTACGCCTCGGGGCGCATGCTGTGGTCGCTGGCCCACCAGCGCACCCTGCCGGCCTACTTTGCGCGCGTCAATGCGCGCGGCATTCCGATCAACGCCCTGACCTTCAGCATGCTCGGCGGCGTGCTGGCGCTGTTGACCAGCGTGATCGCGCCGGACACGGTGTTCGTCGCCCTGTCGGCGATCTCCGGCTTTGCGGTAGTGACGGTGTGGCTGAGCATCTGCGCGGCCCACTATGCTTTCCGCCGCGCCTACCTGCGCAGCGGCCAGCCGATAAGCGGCCTGAAATACCGCGCGCCCGGCTATCCATTGACGCCGATCCTCGGCTTTGCGCTGTGCCTGCTGGCCTGCATCGGGCTGGCGTTCGATCCGGAGCAGCGCATTGCGCTCTACTGCGGGCTGCCGTTCGTCGCCCTGTGCTACCTCACCTATTTCCTGACCCGGCGCGCCGGGCAAAAAAATGCTTTGGGAGAACAACATGTCGGTTAACAACCCCGTCGCCCGCCTGCTGGCCGAACAGTCGACGCTGATCCTGGACGGCGCGCTGGCCACCGAACTGGAAGCGCGCGGCTGCGACCTGACCGATCCGCTGTGGTCGGCCAAGGTGCTGATTGAAAATCCCGAGCTTATCTATCAGGTGCATCTCGATTATTTCAACGCCGGCGCCCAGTGCGCCATCACCGCCAGCTATCAGGCCACACCGCAGGGCTTCTTGCGCCGCGGCCTGGATCAGGATCAGTCGCTGGCGCTGATCGCCAAAAGCGTGCAGCTGGCGCAGCGGGCGCGCCGCGATTATCTGGCCGCACACCCGCAAGCGGCGCCGCTGCTGATCGCCGGCTCGGTGGGCCCGTACGGCGCCTATCTGGCCGACGGCTCGGAATACCGCGGCGACTATCGGCTGGCGCAGGATGACTTCATTGCCTTCCACCGCCCTCGCCTCGCCGCGCTGGCCGCCGCCGGCGTCGATCTGCTGGCCTGCGAAACGCTGCCGTCGTTCGCTGAACTACAGGCGCTGCTGACGCTGTTGCAGGAGTTCCCGACGCTCGGCGCCTGGTTCGCCTTCACCCTGCGCGACAGCCAACACCTCAGCGACGGCACGCCGCTGACGGAGGTCATGTCCGCACTGCGCGGCAACCCGCAGGTGCTGGCGATCGGCATCAACTGCATCGCGCTGGACAAGGTCGCCCCGGCGCTGCGTCAGCTGAGCGCGCTGGCCGACAAACCGCTGCTGGTCTACCCGAACTCCGGGGAGCATTACGATGCGGTGAGCAAAACCTGGCACGCCTGCGGCGGCGAACACGGCAGCCTGGCCGATCAGGCGGTAGAGTGGCGTGCGCTCGGCGCGCAATTGATCGGCGGCTGTTGCCGCACCACCCCGCAGGATATCCGCGCCATCGCCGCGCGCTGCAAGGCATGAGAATGGGAGTTACTCGGTTAGCCGGCGCAGTTGCTCCGCGGCTTGTTCAACGTTGAGGCGGCCTTGAGCTGCTTCAACCGTAATTTCGACCAGTTCTGCGTCTTCCCGCAGTGCAATGCCATTAATACCGAGAAATAGCGCCATGCTTTGGAAGGCCGTACGTTTGTTGCCATCAAGAAAAATGTGACCGTGGCTGATGGCGATGAGATAGAGCGCGGCCAACCGGTATACGTCTGTGACGTTCTCGTAGTGGTAAGCATTGAGCACGCGGTTGGCTACAGCCTCAACTTTGCTGCCTTCCTGGCGGCCGTGAGGCACAATTTCAGCATTGAACTCCGCAATATCCTCTGCGGTCAAAAAGATCATCTATTCGCCAGCGCCTTTATCGTATCCGCGTGTTTAGCCTGAATGCGCGCTTTCACTTTGGCTTTGACCAAAACCTCATAGTCGGCCTTACTAATGATGTAAACCTCATCGTGTCCGCGGCGCGTCACTTCCACCGGCTGTTTTTGCGCTTCCAAAAGCACCTCGGCCAAATTGTTTCTCGCCGCCGTATAGCTAATCGTAGTCATTTTCTTTACCTGTACATGTACATATTTGACGATTATTTGTACCACGCCCGCTGGAAATAAAAAAGCCCCCGGCGCCAACGGCACAGGGGGCCAGTCACTCAACCCGGGCTTACAGCGGTTCGGTCTGGGCTTCCACCACCGCCAGCGCCACCATGTTGACGATGCGGCGCACCGAGGCGATCGGCGTCAGGATGTGCACCGGTTTGGCGACCCCCATCAGCACCGGCCCGACGGTCACCCCTTCCGAGCAGGAGACGCGCAGCAGGTTGTAGCTGATGCGCGCCGCTTCCATGTTCGGCATGATCAGCAGGTTGGCCGAGCCTTTCAGCGGGCTGTCCGGCATCAGATCGTGGCGGATGCTCTCCACCAGCGCGGCGTCGCCGTGCATTTCGCCGTCGATCTCCAGCTCCGGCGCCAGCTCGTTCACCAGCTCCAACGTTTTGCGCATCTTGCGCGCCGCCGGGCAGTCAGACGAGCCGAAGCTGGAATGAGACAGCAGCGCCACCTTCGGTTCGATGCCGAAGCGGCGCACGGTTTCCGCCGCCATCAGGGTGATCTCCGCCAGCTGTTCCGGCGTCGGATCGTCGTTGACGTAGGTGTCGGCGATGAAAGTGTTGCCGCTCGGCAGCAGCAACGCGTTCATCGCGCCGGCGACGTGCGCGCCTTCACGGAAGCCGAACACGTTCTTCACCACGTCGTAATGCTCGTGGTAGCTGCCGATGGTGCCGCAGATCATCGCATCCGCTTCGCCGCGATGCAGCATGATGGCGGCGATCAGCGTCGGGTTGCCGATCACCGCGCGGCGCGCCTGCTCTTGCGAAACGCCGCGGCGTTTCATGATCTGGTAGTACTCTCCCCAGTATTCGTTGAAGCGCGGATCCGACTCGTTGTTCACCACTTCGAAATCTTTGCCTGGCGTCAGCTGCAGGCCCAGCTTTTTCAGGCGCATCTCGATCACGCTCGGCCGGCCGACCAGGATCGGGAAGGCCAGCCCCTGCGACACCAGCTCCTGCGTGGCGTGCAGCACGCGCTCTTCCTCGCCTTCCGCCAGCACCACCCGCTTCACCTCTTTGCGCGCCTGCGAGAAGATCGGTTTCATGAACAGGTTGGTTTTGTAGACGAACTCCGCCAGCTTCTCCACATAGGCGTCGAAGTCTTCGATCGGGCGCGTCGCCACGCCGGAATCCATCGCCGCCTTGGCCACCGCCGGCGCGATCTTGACGATCAGGCGCGGATCGAACGGTTTCGGAATGATGTATTCCGGCCCGAAGGAGAGATCCTGATCGTCATACGCGGAAGCCACCACGTCGCTCTGCTCCGCCAGCGCCAGATCGGCGATGGCATGCACGCAGGCCAGCTTCATCTCCTCGTTGATGGTGGTGGCGCCCACGTCCAGCGCGCCGCGGAAAATGAACGGGAAGCACAGGACGTTGTTCACCTGGTTCGGGTAGTCGGAACGGCCGGTACAGATGATGGCGTCCGGGCGCACCGCTTTGGCCAGTGGCGGCAGAATTTCCGGTTCCGGGTTGGCCAGCGCCATGATCAGCGGATCGCGCGCCATGGTTTTCACCATATCCTGCGTCAGGACGCCCGGCCCGGAGCAGCCGAGGAAGATGTCGGCATTCGGGATGGCGTCGCCCAGCGTGCGCTGGCCGTTATCCTCGATGGCGTAGGCGGCTTTGGTCTGTTCCATATTGGCGTCGCGGCCTTTATAGATGACGCCCTTGGAATCGCAGACGGTGATGTTCTGCTGACGCAGCCCCAGCGCCACCAGCAGGTTCAGGCAGGCGATGGAGGCCGCGCCGGCGCCGGACACCACCAGCCGCACGTCGGAGATATTCTTCTTCACCACGCGCAGGCCGTTGAGCACCGCAGCGGTGGTAATGATCGCCGTGCCGTGCTGGTCGTCGTGGAATACCGGGATCTTCATGCGCTCACGCAGTTTCTGTTCGATGTAGAAACACTCCGGCGCCTTGATGTCTTCCAGGTTGATGCCGCCGAAGGTCGGTTCCAGCGCGGCGATAATGTCGATTAACTTGTCAGGGTTATGCTCATCCACTTCGATATCAAATACATCGATACCGGAAAACTTCTTGAACAAAACGCCCTTGCCTTCCATCACCGGCTTACCGGCCAACGCGCCGATATTGCCCAGACCCAGTACCGCCGTGCCGTTGGAAATCACCGCCACCAGATTGCCACGCGCGGTGTATTTGTAGGCCGCCAGCGGATCTTCGGCGATCTCGAGGCAAGGCGCGGCGACGCCCGGCGAATAGGCCAGCGCCAGATCGCGCTGGGTCGCCAACGGTTTGGTAGGGGAAACCTGGATCTTCCCTGGGACAGGAAACTGATGGAAATCAAGGGCACTCTGTTTGAGCTGTTCGTCCATTATGGATTCCTTTGTTTTTTGCTTTTATGTTGAGGTAAGGCTTTGAGGCTGCGCCCTGCCGTGGGCCATGGCGCCCAATTACAATGACAGGGCACAGCCTTGAAGTATAGTGAGAGAAACATCACAAACTTTGAAGCGCGCCATAACCTTGGTCGAAAGAGCGTTTTAAAAGTAAAAAAAGAAGATCTGCGAGACGAGCAGAGAAACGCCGCCGTCAGCGCGGCGGCAGCGTGGCGCGCCAGGCGTTGAGCGTCTCCAGCTGGCCGGCGCAAATGTGTAACGAGGTTTGTAACGCCAGGACATAGCTCACCGCATCCCCCCAGGTCTCTCCCTCTAACTGCGGTTGTTCACAGGGAGCGAACACCGACTCAGGGGGCAACAGCGGTACGGCCTGCGGCGGCAGCCGGGCGCAGGAGCTCAAGCACAGCGCCAGGCAGAGGCTGAGCGGCGCAGGGATCGTTTTTAATCGCTTCACGGTATTTCCTCTGATAAGCCTCGTGTTGTTGGCGCAACTGCCGTTCCTGCCGCTGCTGCGCCGCCATCAGCGCGCGATTTTGCGCATCCTGTGTCTGCAAGGTGGCGATAAGCCCCGCCTGCTGCGCCAGGCTTTTTTGCAGTTCCGCCGCCTGTTGCCGCGCGGACGCCAACTGGTGCGACAGCAGCGAGCTATAGCCGCCCAGGCAGATGGCCGCCAGCAACAACAGCAGCAAGCCGCCCTGCATCAGTTTTTGCAGCCAGCCGCTCATGCCGGATAGTCCCGGAACGGCAGTTGGAAGTGCGGGCCATCCTTGAGGGTTTTCCACTCGCCGCCCCATTCGACGTTGATGCCGCATTCACGCGCCGCGCGCCGCACCGCCACCGCAATCTGCGCGTAGTAATCCCACTCCCAGGAGGCCACACCCGCCGGCATCGCCACCACGTCCACCGCGTGCCCGGTCAGGTGGCGGCTGCGCAGCGTTTGGCTGCTGCCGGCGCGCACCATTTCCCGCTGGCGCGCCATGCTGCGCAGCCCCTCGCTGACGGAAAACGGCACCAGCGAATAACGCAGCGCCAGGCGAATAACGCGCACCAGATCCGGGTGCACGCCGCGCAGGTTCTCTTCGCTGCGGGCGGTAAAACGAATCTCTTCAATGTCATTTAACATTTTTAAACCCCGTCTTTTTTCCGATGAATTTTTTAATTAAGGCGTTGATGTAATCCGCCCCCATAAAACCAATCAGTACGCTGGCCAAATTCGCCCACTTTAATTCCAGGCCCATCAGCGCCAGCGCATCGCGCACCGTCCAGGCCAATAACGCGCACATCGCCGCATTCAATAAACGGCGCCGAATGCCCACGTTGCGGTAAGCGCCATGTAATAGCGCCATCACGCCGGCCAGAATGGCGTTCAATACCGGCTGAAGATATTCACATACTCGCTGGACTATTAAGCCAACAGCGTCAGGCTCTATGCTGGACATAGCTCATCTCCTTTTTATTTTTAATTAAATGCCAATCATGGCCGGCGGGACATCGGATACTCAGAATCTAGTTAAGGATGCTATTACAAAGCAAATGAATAAATACAGGCCCTATGGTCGAATTCATTCACGCTGAACGTTGGCACAACACATAAAACGCCAATGCATGCGGCAGTTAATAAAAATTCATTCTTATGGTGATTTATTTCGACTTTTATTCTCGAGGAAAATAAACATTAATGGCGACGGGGAATATTCCCCCATTGAAAAACATCCACTCTGGAGAAATGCCATGTCCACACGCAAAGCCGTTATTGGGTATTATTTTATTCCGACCAACCAAATCAATAATTACACCGAGACCGATACGTCTGTCGTGCCGTTCCCGGTTTCCAACATCACGCCGGCCAAAGCCAAACAGCTGACGCACATTAACTTCTCGTTCCTGGATATCAACAGCAACCTGGAATGCGCCTGGGATCCGGCCACCAACGACGCCAAAGCGCGCGATGTGGTCAACCGTTTAACCGCGCTCAAAGCGCACAACCCCAGCCTGCGCATCATGTTCTCCATCGGCGGCTGGTACTACTCCAACGATCTGGGCGTGTCGCACGCCAACTACGTCAACGCGGTGAAAACCCCGGCGGCGCGCACCAAGTTCGCCCAATCCTGCGTGCGCATCATGAAGGATTACGGCTTCGACGGCGTGGACATCGACTGGGAGTATCCGCAGGCGGCGGAAGTGGACGGTTTCATCGCCGCGCTGCAGGAGATCCGCACCTTGCTGAACCAGCAAACCATCGCGGACGGCCGCCAGGCGTTGCCGTATCAGTTGACCATCGCCGGCGCTGGCGGCGCCTTCTTCCTGTCGCGCTATTACAGCAAGCTGGCGCAAATCGTCGCGCCACTCGATTACATCAACCTGATGACCTACGATCTGGCCGGCCCCTGGGAGAAGATCACCAACCACCAGGCGGCGCTGTTCGGCGACGCGGCCGGGCCGACCTTCTACAACGCGCTGCGCGAAGCCAATCTGGGCTGGAGCTGGGAAGAGCTGACCCGCGCCTTCCCCAGCCCGTTCAGCCTGACGGTCGACGCCGCCGTGCAGCAGCACCTGATGATGGAAGGCGTGCCGAGCGCCAAAATCGTCATGGGCGTGCCCTTCTACGGCCGCGCCTTCAAGGGCGTCAGCGGCGGCAACGGCGGCCAGTACAGCAGCCACAGCACGCCGGGCGAAGATCCGTATCCGAACGCCGATTACTGGCTGGTGGGCTGCGACGAGTGCGTGCGCGACAAGGATCCGCGCATCGCCTCCTATCGCCAGCTGGAGCAGATGCTGCAGGGCAACTACGGCTATCAGCGGTTGTGGAACGATAAGACCAAAACCCCGTATCTGTATCATGCGCAGAACGGGCTGTTTGTCACCTATGACGATGCCGAGAGCTTCAAATACAAAGCGAAGTACATCAAGCAGCAGCAGCTGGGCGGCGTAATGTTCTGGCATTTGGGGCAAGACAACCGCAACGGCGATCTGCTGGCCGCGCTGGATCGCTATTTCAACGCCGCAGACTACGACGACAGCCAGCTGGATATGGGCACCGGCCTGCGATACACCGGCGTCGGCCCCGGCAACCTGCCGATCATGACCGCGCCGGCCTATGTGCCGGGCACCACTTACGCCCAGGGCGCGCTGGTGTCCTACCAAGGCTACGTCTGGCAGACCAAGTGGGGTTACATCACCTCGGCGCCCGGCTCAGACAGCGCCTGGCTGAAGGTGGGCCGCGTGGCGTAAGCCGTAAAAAAACCCCGTAGCCGAATGCTGCGGGGTTTTCATTGAGTTAACCGTTTGATTTTCGCGTCCCTTCGTCTCTATTCCATCAGTTGTGGCACCACGGATAGCCGCCATCCCGTACCACTTCGCGGCCCATCAGGCTGTAGACATCGCTTTTGCGCGTCAGCCGCTCATGCCACCAGTTAAACCCGGCGCCCTTGCTGGCCGGATGCCACGCCAGCCAAATCATTTCGTCCCCCTTTTGCATCTCCACCGGCACCGTCACCAGTTCACCGCTGGCCAGTTCCTTTTCAATCAACGCAGGCGGCAGAAAAGCGTGGCCGATGCCGCGCTTGAGCAGCGCCAGATTGCTTTCCACATCGCATACCACCAACTGACGCTGCAAGGGCAGCGTGCCGTGATTGCGTTTAGGCAGCTCATGGCTGCTGTCGGCGATCGCGACCACGATGTCGTTCAGCCGCTGCTTCTTGCATACCGGCGTTCTCTGCGCCGCGAACGGGTGGGAAGGCGACACGCACAGCACAAAGTCGAGCTTGCCGAGCATCAGGGTTTTGGCCTGCACGCTGTCGGGGATTTGGCCGATGGCGATGATCAGGTCCGCCCGGTTGTTCTTCAGCGCATCCCAGGTGCCGTTCAACGCTTCCCGCTGCACCGAGATATTGGCGTTCGGGCAATGCTGAATATAGTCGCGGATATCCTGCGTCAGCGTTTCCAGCGGGAAGAAGGTGTCTACCGCCAGGCGGATATTATTGTCTAGCTTGGGAATGTTGCGCACCCGGCTTTCCAGATCCTGCACCGCATTTAATATCCAGCTGCCCTCCTGCAGGAGAAACTCCCCTTCATCCGTCAGGGTAATCATGGGGCCATTACGATGAAAAAGTTTCACGCAGAGTTTGCTTTCAATATTGGAAACCCGATAAGAGATCGCCGAAGGCGTTTTATGCAGCGCCTCCGCCGCCATAGAGAAAGATCCGGTGTTCTTGATGGTGCTGATTATTTTAATCGCGTCCAGGGATAATCTAGTCATACAAATTCCTCTTTAAAATAAAATAAGAAAAATGACACTAAATTCCCAAGGTGGTGGCGCACAAAAATCGATCAAATCAAACAAGGGTACTCAACGCAACAAGCAATATACTTCATAAATGAGAGCGCTATCTTAAATACTATTCATCACTACTTGATATAAATTTCATCATAGCGCCGTGCTTTTACACTGTGACAGTTAAATAAATTCGGCCTAACGATCAAAGATCGTCATCATAATATTTTTCGTTAATAGCCGGTAAAACATTCCAATCTACGGCCAAACCAGAATGGTAAAAATAAAACAAGCCGACAAGAAGGGTTATTTCCAATTGCGTTATTAGTCTCTCATTTTGTCGGTGAAATACGCTCAACTTACAACATAATTTCAGTCAGGAGTGACTTATGAACAAAACTTCCCGTACCCTGCTCTCTCTGGGCCTGCTGAGCGCGGCCATGTTCGGCGTTTCGCAACAGGCGAATGCTCACGGTTATGTCGAATCGCCGGCCAGCCGCGCCTATCAGTGCAAACTGCAGCTCAACACACAGTGCGGCAGCGTGCAGTACGAACCGCAGAGCGTCGAAGGCCTGAAAGGCTTCCCACAGGCCGGCCCGGCTGACGGCCACATCGCCAGCGCCGACAAGTCCACCTTCTTCGAACTGGATCAGCAAACGCCGACGCGCTGGAACAAGCTCAACCTGAAAACCGGCCCGAACTCCTTTACCTGGAAGCTGACCGCCCGTCACAGCACCACCAGCTGGCGCTATTTCATCACCAAGCCGAACTGGGACGCTTCGCAGCCGCTGACCCGCGCTTCCTTTGACCTGACGCCGTTCTGCCAGTTCAACGACGGCGGCGCCATCCCTGCCGCACAGGTCACCCACCAGTGCAACATACCGGCAGATCGCAGCGGTTCGCACGTGATCCTTGCCGTGTGGGACATAGCCGACACCGCCAACGCCTTCTATCAGGCGATCGACGTCAACCTGAGCAAATAATCGGTCAAATGAGGAGATCGTTGAGGGTTCAGCCTGGCGCTGAACCCTTTTTTTTTGCAGGTGCCGCTATTGCGACATGTTGAGGATAGTGCGCACATTGAGCGCGCTGGTGGCGATAATGTCGATGGCGCCGGTGCGCAAAGCGCCCAAAATCGCCAACGCCTTGGTATTCTCGGAAGCAATGGCGATCACGCAAGGGATTTTGCGCAGCTCATCAATGCTCAGCCCGATCACTCTGTCATTCATCACCGTGTCGACATGCTGCCCCTGAGCATTGAAAAAGTCATAGCCGGCGATGTCGCCGATCACGCCCTGATTAAGGCTGGCGTCGATAATCTCGTGCGGCGTAAACCACCCCAATTTCACCATATAGCTGTTTTCATTCATGTCGCCAATACCGACTAACGCCACATCGGCCTTACGCGCGCGGTCCAGCGTTTCCTTGATCGTGCCGTTCTGCATGAAGGCGTCTTTCAGCGCGCGATTTTCGACGTAGGCCGGCGCGTAAAGCGTCTCGCTGCTGCCGCCGAACTTCTTCGCCAAGCGCCGACTGATATGGTCGGCGTTGATCGCATCGCCCGGACGGTGGGTGCCGCCGATGCCGCAGATGAACTTGCAGTTGCGTTCCGTCACGCTGCCGACGTGATCGGCGATCGCCGCCACGTTGCGTCCCTGGCCGACCGCCAACACCATATCGTCTTTCAGCGACATCGCCAGATAGTTGGACACCAGCGCCGCCACCTGCCGACGCTGTTCCTCTTCGTCCTGATGGTCGAGCGCGATCAACGCGCGGCTGATGGGAAAACGTTCCATCATCTGCTGTTCCAGCCGGGTGCTGAATACCGGGTGATAACGCACGTTGATCTCGACGATGCCTTCTTCCTTGGCGCGCTTGAGCAAACGACCGACTTTGATCCGTGAGATGCCGAATTTTTTGGCGATCTCTTCCTGCGTGATCTCATCCTGATAATAAGCAACGGCGATTTCGGTCAGCAGTTCGTTATCCTGGGACACAGTTTGTTTTTCCATCCGTTAGACGTTTCCCCACGGCAGGCCGGTTGATGATGGCGGAGGGACGATACACGCCCCTCCGACAAGGCTGAATGCCCGCTAGTATAACGCGTTCAAGCGGCAACGGTATTCAGTCGTTGTTCCACCTCGTCCGCCAATCGGGTCAAGAGCAGGCAGCAAGATACCGCGCCGGCGTCCAGTACGCCGCGCGAACGCTCGCCCAGACGGCTGGCGCGGCCGATTTTCGCCACCAGCTCGCGCGTGGAATCGCGCCCGCGTTCCGCGGCGATCCTCATCTTTTCCAGCGCTGCGGCGAAGTCGTCACCGCGCCCGGCCGCCTGCTCAAACGCCGCCACCGCCGGTATCAGCGTATCCATCAGACACTTGTCGCCCACGCCCGCGCTGCTGATGTCCTGCAGTTCGCTCAATCCGCCGTGCAACATCGCCAAAAATGCCTGCTTATCCAGCACGCTGCGCTCACGGACGCTCTCCGCCATGCCCATGAACAGGCTGCCGTACAGCGGCCCCATCGAACCGCCGATGCCCTCCATCAGCGCATCCGATACCGCATCGAACGCCTGCGCCAGCGTGAGCTCGCGGCCGCGAATGGCATCGCCGCACATCGCGAATCCCTTCGACATATTAATGCCATGGTCACCGTCGCCGATGGCGCCGTCGATTTCGCTCAGGTATTCGCGGTTGCTGACAATGGTTTCTATCAGCCCCGTAACGATCTCACTGCCGTACCGGGTTGAAATTTGTTCCGTCATGATTCACTCCACCTGGGTTAAGCCTAAAGATTGCGCCGGCATGTCCAGCAGCGTTTTCAGTTCGTCATCCAGCGTCATCAGCGTCAGCGTCACGCCCATCATTTCCAGCGACGTGAAGTAATTGCCGACGTAGCGCCGATGCACCCGCACGCCTTTCGCCGTCAACCGGCGCTCTATTTCGGCATAATAGATATACAGCTCCATCACCGGCGTGGCGCCAAGCCCGGAGATCAGCAACGCCACCTCCTGGCCTTGTTCCAACGGCATATCGTTGAGCACAAAATCGAGCATGGTGCCGGCCATCGCCGACGCCGACTGGATCGGCGATACCTCAATGCCCGGTTCGCCGTGATGGCCGATGCCGATCTCCATCTTGCCGTCTTCGATATGAAAATTGGGTTTGCCGACCGCGGGAATGGTGCAGGAACTGAGGCCGACGCCGATCGAACGACACCGGTCGATGGCTTTTTGCGCCGCGCCGATCACGCCGTCCAGATCGTATCCCTTGGCCGCCGCCGCCGCGCCGACCTTCCACATCAGAATTTCGCCGGCCACGCCGCGTCGCTTATCCCTCTCACTGGCCGGCGCCGAGGCGACGTCATCGTTGGCCACCACGGTTTTCACCCGTATGCCGGCCGCCGTCGCCTTCTTGATCGCCATCTTGACGTTCATGTTGTCGCCGGCGTAGTTGCCGTACAGGCAAGCGACACCCGCACCGCTGTCCGCCGCCTTGAAGGCGTCGAGAAAAGCCCCCGCCGTAGGCGATGAAAAAATCTCGCCAATCGCGACGGCATCCAGCATGTTTTTGCCGACATAGCCCAGGAACGCCGGCTCATGGCCGGAGCCGCCGCCGGTGACGATGCCCACTTTGCCGGCGATCGGCGCAGGCGGATATTTCAACACCCGCGCATTGTCGGTGGCGGCGTAATAGTTCGGGTGGGCCAGCCTGTAGCCCTGGATGGCGTCTTCCACTACGTGATCGGGATCGTTAATGATTCTGTTCATCGCGGCCTCTCTGTCGCCTGAATAAGAAATTATTGAATGGTGTAACCGCCGTCGACCACCAGGTTGGCGCCGGTGATCATCGCTGCCGCGTCACCGGCCAAAAACAGGGCGCTGGCGGCGATATCTTGCGGCTCAGCAAAGCGCCGCAGCGGAATTTTCTGCTTCATCTGCTCAGCCACCTCGCCAGACCAGGCCTTACGGCCCAGCTCCGTCAAAACCACGGTGGGTGAAATGGCGTTGACCCGCACGTTGTGTGGTCCCCACTCCAGCGCCAGCACCTGGGTCAACCCGATAACGCCCGCTTTGCTGGCGCAATAGGCCAGGTGATTAGGCAAAGCCACCACCCCGGCCTGCGAGGCGAGATTGATGATGCTGCCGCCGCGCTGACTAATGAAACGGCGCCCTACCGCCTGGCAGGTAAGAAACACGCCTTTCAGATTGACCGCCAGGGTTGCATCCCACGCCGTTTCCGGCAGCTCCTCGGCCGGATGCAGCGCGACGATGCCGGCGCTGTTGACCAGCACGTCCAGCCGCCCGAAATGCGCCTCAATCTGCGCCACCGCCCGCTCCACCGACGCGGCATCGGTGACGTCGGCCACGACGCCCAACGCCGCCTCGGCGTCCAGCTGTCGCGCCACTTCCGCAACCTGCGGCGCCCGATCGAGCAGCGCCACGCGCGCGCCGTTTTGCAGATAGCGTTCGGCAATCGCGAGACCGATCCCTGCAGCGCCGCCGGTAATCAGCGCCACCTTGCCCTGCAGCGAGAGCTCGCGCGGCGCCGTAGTTTGATGATTAATCATAAATTTCCCCTTAAAACTGTGAACTTCACGATCGGTCAGGATATTTTCGCCAAACTCGCGCCGCGTTCCTCCTGCGCCGTCGCGCTTTCTTTCGGCAGCGTGACAAATTTCATCAGCACGCCGCTGAACAGGTACAAGCCGGTAAAGATCCAGATCACGCCAACGGTGCCGAGACTGCCGATAAACAGCCCCACCACCGCCGGGCCGACGAAGGTGCTCAGGCCGGCGCCCAGATTGAGAATCGACATCGCCGCGCCCTTATTATCCGGCGCCAGCGACGGCATGATGGCCGACAACGGCACAAACGCCGCCAGACAGGCGCCGAACAACCCGGCGGCGCACACGGTCAGCAGATAATTGGCGCCGAAGAATTGCGGCACGTAGTAGAACATCAGCGTGGTCAAGGCGCAGCCGACGCAGCCAAACCACATCACCACATTGCGCCAGCCGAGCCCGTCGCTGATCACGCCGAAAATCAGATTGAAAATGATGTTGACCGTCCACAGCGCGGCGTACATCTGCAGCCAATGCGTGCGGGTGAACCCCATATCCATCATGTACATGGGCATGAATACGACGAAGCCGTAAGCCGCAGAGGTATTAATGGTGCGCACGATGCCGCCCAGGCCAATCTTCGGGTTTTCAAACGCGATGGTGATGCCCTTCAAGACGTAACCCAGCGACGCTTTTTCCCGGTTGCCGCTCTGTGCCGCGCCGTCGTCGCGATTGAGCATCAGCGCAATCACCGCGCCCAGCACGACGAAAATCAGCGCGCTCCACAGCGTGTGGATCTCGCCGAGATAAGGCAGCATGATGCTGGAATACAGCACGCCCAGCACGCTGAGCCCGCCGCTGTAGACGAACCAGAAAATCCCCACCGCCGACCCCAGCCTTTCCGGCGGCGCCTCATACGCCACCCACACCAGAAAACCGTAGGCAAATAGCGGATAGCCCAGGCCGCGCAGCGCATAGGTCGGCACCATGATCGCCAGGTTGTTGCTCGGCAGGCCGAACGTCAAAAAACACACCGAACCGAATAGAAACAGCAGCAGGCCGGCCAACATCACCCGCCGGGCGGTAAAGATTTCCGCCAGCACGCCGGAAAACCAGGCGGCGATCGCGGCCGCAAAGCCATAAACGCTGAACAGCAGCGCCGATTCCTGAATGCTAAGCCCTTTGCCAATCAAATAAGGTGACAGCCATCCTTGTTCCAGCCCTTCGCCCATCATGAACACCAACACGCCGGCATAGCCCAGCAGCAGTTTCGGTGACAGACCAATGCGATGAATCAGTCCATGCAACATAGAACACCCCAGCACATGTGATTATGGAGGCGCAGGCTCGCCCGCACCCGAGGAACGACGCAGGTTTCAGAGGTTTGGATTAAGCACCACTTTGATTGAACCGATGCCGCGCTTCATCAGCTCGAAACCTTCGGCGAACTGTTCCAGCGGCAACGTATGCGTCACCACGCCTTCGGTCGGCAGATCGCCATTGGCGATGCCTTCGATCACCAGCGGGTAGCAGTAAGGGCCGAGGTGCGAACCGAGCACGTCCAGCTCCTTGCGGTCGCTGATGATGCTCCAATCGACGGTCACCGGATCCTTGAACACGGAAAATTCGACGAAGGTGCCGAGCTTGCGGATCAGCGTCAGGCCCTGTTCCACGGACTTCTGTGCGCCGGTCGCCTCGATGTAGATGTCGCAGCCGTAGCCGTCGGTCATCGCTTTAACCGCGGCGGGCACGTCGTCACGGGTGGGATTCAGCGTCACATCCGCGCCGAAGCGCTTCGCCAAGGCCAGACGTTCGTCGGACAGATCCAGCACCACCAGCTTCGAAGGCCCGGACTTTTTGATCGCCCCGATCATGCCCAGCCCCAGGGTGCCGGCGCCGGCCAACACCACCACATCGCCCAGTTTGATATTGGCGCGTTGCACCGCATGGAAGGAGCAAGCATAGGGTTCGATCAGAATGGCTTTTTCGATCGGCAGGTCGGCCGGCACATGGTAGTTAATCGCCTCTTTGGTGAACTTCATGTACTCGGCCATGCCGCCGTTAACGTTTTTCTGGAAACCGTACAGGTCATGCTTTTCGCACATCCAATACTGACCGCGGTTGCAGAAGCGGCATTGCCAGCAGGGAACGATTTGTTCTGATATCACGCGATCGCCGAGATTGAAGCCCTCGACGCCTTCGCCGTACCCCACGACATGGCCGATAAATTCATGGCCGGGGATCATCGGCGCCTTGATGTATGCCGGTTGTTTTTCATCGCCCCAGAAGCTGGGCGCCCCTTCGAACGCTTTAACATCACCGGCGCAGATGCCGCAGGCCTCGATCTTCACCAGGATCTCTTTCGGGCCGATCTTCGGTACCGGCACCTGTTCCAGGCGGTAATCTTTCGGGGCGTACGCCACAACCGCCTTCATGATCTCGGGGATACCGGCCGCCATTTTCGCCTCTGTTATGCAGGTCTGACACATAGCACTCTCCTCTGGTAGGGGAACTTATTTTGATCATTAATACAAACAAAGAACAAATGAACACTAACGCCGCGCGTTCAATTTGCCCACAGTGAACTTATCAAAGTGTGATATCGCTCAAAAACCCGTCTCAACTAGGGTAAACAACGATTGAAAGCCCTTTTTTAGTGACTGATATCACCTTTTACAGTGGCAAACTGAAAAATCCAGCAAAAAACAAAAGAACATCAATTGAACATTTGATTAAACAGGGATACGGTAATGAACGTGGCGCCACCGAGGATCGCCACCCTTTTCGTTACCAATCAGGAGACCGCTATGCTGCCTATCGCCATCGGCGCCGATGATGCCGCCATTGAACTGAAGGATCTGATCGTTGCCCACCTGCAACAACGGGACATCCCCGTCATTGACTACACGACGGATCGCGCCGCAGAAACGGGGATCTATCCCGATATCGCCTATCGCGTCGCGCAGGCGATACGGGAGGAAAAACATCGGCGGGGCATCCTGCTGTGCGGCACCGGCATCGGTATGAGCATCGTGGCCAATAAAGTGCCCGGCATTCGTGCGGCGCAATGTCACGATACCTACTCCGCCCAACGGGCGCGCAAAAGCAATGATGCTCAGATCATCACGCTGGGCGCGCGGGTCATCGGTGCCGAACTGGCGAAAACCATCGTCGATGCCTGGCTGGAATCGGAGTTTGAAGGGGGAGGATCGGCGCCGAAAGTCGAGCGAATCGGCTATTACGAAAACGCGGCCGGACGGCGTTAAACCGCCTGCAGTCTCGATGGCGGTCGCGCGCAAGCCGCGCTCCGCCTGGGTTTATTCGGCATTCATTGTTATTATCCATCGCAACAATCAGAAAAAGCGCATTTTCATTCTCGATCCGATGATGCAGTGTGTTCCCCCTATGATGAAAAAGGTTCTCATTTCCCTACATTGAGCTTGGTCAAGGAGCTTATCAATGAATCAATTAGACGCACTCAAGCAGCTGACCACGGTGGTCGCCGACAGCGGCGATATCGAATCCATCCGCCAGTTCGAACCCCAGGACGCCACCACCAACCCTTCGCTGATCCTGAAAGCCGCCGCGCTGCCGCAGTACAAAGCGCTGATCACCGAAGCGCTGGAGTATGCCCGCCGCCAGGGCGGCAGCAAGGAAACCCAGCTGATCAACGCCAGCGATAAACTGGCGGTCAACATCGGCGTCGAGATCCTCAAAAGCGTGCCGGGCCGCATCTCCACCGAAGTGGACGCCCGCCTGTCGTTCGATCGCGGCATGTGCGTCGCCAAAGCGCGCAAACTGATCGGCATGTATCAGGAACAGGGCATCGACAAATCGCGCATCCTGATCAAACTGGCTTCCACCTGGGAAGGCATCAAAGCCGCCGAAGAGCTGGAAAAAGAAGGCATCAACACCAACCTGACGCTGCTGTTCTCCTTCGCCCAGGCCCGCGCCTGCGCCGAAGCCGGCGTGTATCTGATCTCGCCGTTCGTCGGCCGCATCTATGACTGGTATCAGGCCAAACAGCCTGCCGCCGACTACGACGCCGATCAGGATCCGGGCGTGAAATCGGTGCGCACCATCTATGAATACTACAAGCGTCATCGTTACCAGACGGTGATCATGGGCGCCAGCTTCCGCAAGGTTGAGCAAATCCTGGCGCTGGCCGGCTGCGATCGCCTGACCATCGCGCCGAACCTGCTGGAACAGCTGAAAAACAGCGAACAGCCGGTCGAGCGCAAGCTGACCCCGTCGACCGAGGGCTTCCACCAACCTGCCCCGCTGGCCGAAGCGGAGTTCCGCTGGCTGCACAACCAGGACGCCATGGCGGTGGAAAAACTCGCCGAAGGCATTCGCCTGTTCGCCGTCGACCAGCAGAAGCTGGAAGACATGTTGGCCGCTCAACTGTAATCGCACTGGAGTTTCGTTATGTCTTCTCGTAAAGAGCTTGCCAACGCTATCCGCGCACTCAGCATGGACGCCGTACAAAAAGCAAATTCCGGCCACCCGGGGGCCCCTATGGGCATGGCGGACATCGCCGAAGTCCTGTGGCGTGACTACCTCAACCACAACCCGACTAACCCGCACTGGGCTGACCGCGACCGTTTCGTGCTCTCCAACGGCCACGGCTCCATGTTGATTTACAGCCTCCTGCACCTCACCGGCTACGACCTGCCGATGCGCGAGCTGGAGAACTTCCGTCAGTTGCATTCCAAAACCCCGGGCCACCCGGAGTACGGCTACACCCCGGGCGTTGAAACCACCACCGGCCCGCTGGGCCAGGGCATCGCCAACGCCGTCGGCTTCGCCATCGCCGAACGCACCCTGGCGGCGCAGTTCAACCGCCCCGGCCACGACATCGTCGACCACCACACCTACGCCTTCATGGGCGACGGCTGCATGATGGAAGGCATCTCGCACGAAGTCTGCTCCCTGGCCGGCACCCTCAAGCTCGGCAAGCTGACCGCCTTCTACGATGACAACGGCATCTCCATCGACGGCCACGTCGACGGCTGGTTCACCGACGACACCGCCCTGCGCTTCGAAGCCTACGGCTGGCACGTGGTGCGCAACGTCGACGGCCACAACCCGGACGCCATCAAGGCCGCGATTGAAGAAGCCCGCAAGGTGACCGACAAGCCGTCGCTGCTGATGTGCAAGACCGTTATCGGCTTTGGTTCGCCGAACAAGGCCGGCACCCATGACGTGCACGGCGCTGCGCTGGGCGCCGCCGAAGTGGCCGCCACCCGCGAAGCACTGGGCTGGAAATACGCCGCCTTTGAAATCCCGCAGGACATCTACGCCCAGTGGGACGCCAAAGAAGCCGGTCAGGCCAAGGAAGCGGCCTGGAACGACAAGTTCGCCGCCTACGCCAGGGCCTTCCCGGAACTGGCCGCCGAGTTCAAGCGCCGCATGAACGGCGAGCTGCCGGCCGACTGGAAAGCCGACGCCAAGGCGTTCGTGGAAAAACTGCAGGCCAACCCGGCCAACATCGCCAGCCGCAAGGCGTCGCAGAACGCGCTGGAAGCGTTCGGCAAGGTGCTGCCGGAGTTCCTGGGCGGCTCCGCCGACCTGGCGCCGAGCAACCTGACCCTATGGTCCGGCTCGAAAGCGCTGAACGTTGACCCGGCGGGCAACTACATTCATTACGGCGTGCGCGAGTTCGGCATGACCGCCATCACCAACGGCATCGCGCTGCACGGCGGCTTCCTGCCGTACTCGGCGACCTTCCTGATGTTCGTGGAATACGCCCGCAACGCGGTGCGCATGGCGGCGCTGATGAAGCTGCGCAACGTGTTCGTCTACACCCACGACTCCATCGGTCTGGGCGAAGACGGCCCGACCCACCAGCCGGTGGAGCAGCTGGCGAGCCTGCGCGTGACCCCGAACATGAGCACCTGGCGCCCGTGTGACCAGGTGGAATCGGCGGTGGCGTGGCAGTACGGCATCGAGCGCAACGACGGCCCGACCACCCTGGTGTTCTCGCGCCAGAACCTGACCCAGCAGCCGCGCACCGCAGAGCAGCTGGCGAACGTGTACCGCGGCGGCTACGTGCTGAAAGACTGCGCGGGCACGCCGGACGTCATCCTGATTGCCACCGGCTCCGAAGTGGGCATCACGGTGGAAGCGGCGGACAAGCTGACCGCAGCGGGCCGCAAGGTGCGGGTGGTGTCGATGCCGTCGACCGACGCGTTCGACAAGCAGGATGCGGCGTACCGCGAGTCGGTGCTGCCGGCGGCGGTGACGGCGCGTGTGGCGGTGGAAGCGGGTATCGCGGACTACTGGTACAAGTACGTGGGGCTGAACGGCGCCATCGTGGGCATGACCACCTTCGGTGAGTCGGCGCCGGCGGAGCAGCTGTTCGCCGAGTTCGGCTTCACCGTGGACAACGTGGTGGCGAAGGCGCAGGCGCTGCTGAAGTAAGCGGTCTGGCGCCAGCCGATAAAAAAGCCGGTCATCATGACCGGCTTTTTTTATTCCATCACCCGATGAATCTGCAAATACTGCAGCAGCATGATGGTCTTGCCGTCTTTAATGCGGCCATCGGCAATCATCGCCACCGCGTCGCTGAACGGCAGTTCGATCACTTCGATATCTTCATCTTCAATGCCGCCGCCGGCCGCGCGCCGCTCATCGTCATGGTATTCGGCGATAAAGAAGTGCACGATCTCGGTCACGCCGCCCGGCGACATGTAGGCTTCGAAGATTTTTTTGACCTCGCCCACCTGAAAACCGGTCTCTTCCACCGCTTCGCGGCGCGCACACTGCTCCGGCGAATCGGCGTCCAGCAGGCCGGCGCAGGCCTCGAGCAGCATGCCGCTTTCGTTGCCGTTGACGTAGGTCGGCATGCGGAACTGGTTGGTCAGCACCACCGTGCCCTTGGCGCGGTTGTACAGCAAAATGGTGGCGCCGTTGCCGCGATCGTAAACCTCGCGCATCTGTTGCACCGAACCGCCGTTTTTGCGTTTCAGATCGAACGTGTACTTGTGCAGCACATACCAGTTGTCCGACAACAGCTCTTTCTTCACATTCTCAATTTTCGACGACATGACCCTTTTTCCTTGAGTTGCAACGTGAAAATCATACCGCGATTACGCTGCGCCGCAGCAGACGATTTGCAACAAAAATCACAATGCCTCTCCGGGCAAACCAGGATTAAAAAGACATCGTGGGCAGACGCATAATCTGACAGACGAATCGCATCCGCAAAGACAAATCCTCAGTGGAAACCGGGCGGCGGCTGAACATCGGCGGGCATTTCGCTATTCATTTGATTACACGACGACAATTGTTCCCGTTTTGTTGACAACTTGATACAAATCGCGGTGCAATTTAGTTGCAAAAGTTATAGTTTTGCTTTCGAATGAAACTGGCGCAGCCCTCACCTGAGAGAAAAGGATTCCGTGATTGCTTGTTAAACGTTCCGTGACCGGCAGCCTGGCCAGGGCGCTGTTCGGCATCGTGATACTGTCGGTGCTCGCCACCGGGTTGGCGTTGACGACCGTCGCCGGCAGCCAGAGCGATGCCGAGGCGATCAACATCGCCGGTTCGCTGCGCATGCAAAGCTACCGCCTGGCCTTTGATCTCGATCGACAGAGCCCGGAGCTGGAGCTGCACCTGCAGCAGTATCGGCAATCTTTGCAGGCGCCGGCGCTGCAAAAGCTGGCGCGCTTTTACGTCCCGGCCGAGGTGCGCAACCACTATCTGGCGCTGCAACGAACATGGCAAGCGATGGAGCGGCAGATCCGCGACGGGCAGGCCGCCGCCTACCGGGCGGAGGTCGCCGGCTACGTCAACCGCGTCGATCATTTTGTTTCCGCTCTGCAGCGTTATTCCGAGTTGAAACTCACCCTGGTGGCCGCCGTCAGCGTACTGGGCTACGCCGCCATCATCGGCCTGGTGCTGTTCTGCATCCGCTTTATGCGCCGCCAGGTGGTCACGCCGCTGCAGCACCTGGTCGACGCCAGCCAGCGCGTGCAACAGCGCGACTTTCGCCACCCGCAGCTGGACGTGGCGCTGCCGAACGAGCTCGGCGTGCTGTCGCAAACCTTCAGCGCCATGTCGGACGAGCTGGCCCGGCTCTATCAGTCGCTGGAGCTGAAAGTGCAGGAAAAAACCCAGCGCCTGCAGCAGGCCAACGAAACGCTGGAGGTGCTGTATCGCTGTTCACAGGCGCTGAGCGTGCGCCAGATCGATCAGCAGGCATTCGAGAATGTGCTGCGCATCGTGCGCCAAAGCGAACGACTGCGCTGCATCCGGTTGAACGTGGCGGACGATCATGGTCAGTGGCAACTGAACGAAGGAGAGCCGGCGCCGGCGCAAACCTGGAGCGCGCTGCCGATCACCCAAGGCGATAAACTGTTGGGTGAATTGCGATGGCAGCCCGAAGCGCAGCCGCCGCATCCTCACCTGATGCAGAGCCTGGCCAACATGCTGGGGCGCGGCGTCTACTTCAACCGGGCGCAAAAGCAGCACCAATATCTGCTGTTGATGGAAGAGCGTGGGACCATCGCCCGCGAGCTGCACGATTCGCTGGCGCAGACGCTGTCGTTCCTGCGCATCCAGCTGACGCTGCTCCGGCGCGCCGCCGACGATCCGGCGGCGCAGACGATTATCGACGATTTCGATCGCACGCTGGCCGATGCCTATCGCCAGCTGAGGGAATTGCTGGCCACCTTCCGCCTCAACATTCAGGAGGCGGATCTGAATGCCGCGCTGGAGCAACTGTTGCAGCCATTAAAGGCGCTAACCCCCGCGCGGATTCAGTTACACTGTCGGCTGCCCTCGCAGGCGCTCAACGCCCAGCAGCAGGTGCACGCGCTGCAGATCGTGCGCGAGGCGGTGCTCAATGCCGTCAAGCACGCAGGAGCGAGCGAGATCGCGGTGTGTTGCGAGGTCAACGCCGCAGGCGACAACGTATTCAGCATTACCGACGACGGTTGCGGCATCGCCAGTCTGGAAGAACCGGAAGGGCATTACGGCTTGACCATCATGAGCGAACGCGCGGCGCGACTGGGAGGAACGCTGCGCATCCGGCGCAGAAGCCGCGGCGGCACGGCGGTCTGCCTGACATTCTCGCCCTGACCTTGCGGCTGTTCACTCTGCGTTACGGTTGCCGCCGGGCAGAAGGCCGCCCGGAGAGGTTTGCGGTGCAGAATGCCGCTATTTTTGAAGAGACAGTCCCACTGTGAAGCACGCCTCCGGGCGCGTTTGAGTGGCTTTACTTGCTACAGGGAGCATTTTTCATGGTGATGAAGCAATACCGAGTCATGATCGTTGACGATCATCCGTTGATGCGGCGCGGCATCAAACAACTGCTGGGACTGGATGCGCGATTTGGCGTGGTGGCGGAGGCCGGCAACGGCAGCGAGGCGGTTGCGCTGGCGCTGCAGCACGCGCCGGACGTGATCTTGTTGGATCTGAACATGAAGGGCATGTCCGGGCTGGATACGCTGCGGGCTCTGCGCGACGAAGGCGTGGACGCACGCATCATCGTGCTGACGGTCTCCGACGCGCGCAGCGATCTGTATGCGCTGATCGACGCCGGCGCCGACGGCTATCTGCTGAAAGACAGTGAACCGGAGCAGCTGCTGGAACACATCAGCGCCGCCGCCGAGGGGCAAAACGTGATCAGCGACGCCATGGCCGACTATTTGCTGGCGCGCAGCGAGCAGCGCGATCCCTTCACCGCCTTGACCGAACGCGAACTGGACGTCTTGCAAGAGGTGGCGCGCGGCCTGTCCAACAAACAGGTGGCGGCGCAGTTGCATATCTCTGAAGAAACCGTGAAGGTGCACATCCGCAACATACTGCGCAAGCTGGACGTGCGTTCTCGCGTGGCGGCGACGGTGATGTACCTGGAGTACAAAAGCCACTGATCGCCCCGCCCCGGCCAATACGCCGGGGCCGCCTACTCGATGGCGCCGAGCAGCGCCTGATGATGCTGATGCACCCAGCTCTTGTTGAACGGCCCCCAGCTTTCCAACTGATAAAAACCGTCGTTGTTGCGCACGCCCTGCTGCACGAACTGCAGCTCGACGCCCATGCCGGGCAGCGCCTTCAGCACATCCTGCAACGTGCGGCGCGGCCAACCGGTCAGCGCCATCAACCGCGGCACATTGGGCCGTTCACTGTGGCTGATCAGCCAGCATAAATAAAGCCGACGGGCAAATACCGGGTTAATTCCCATGCCAAGCTCCTGCTGTAAGGTGAATCCAGTTTTTACTTTCGGTTGCCTGCGGCGAAGAGATGCGCAAGGCCTTTGATAGTAATAAAAATGTCTTAATAGCGTCCAATTATCGGCGTCGGTGCATCCGCGCCGTTTTCCGCTACCGTTATTTACACTATCTCCTTTTTTTCTCCACGCTTTCCTCGACTATCCCGAGTAAAGTGCAATAGCGCCGGAATCCTTCCCTGCCGCTGAAATGCATATTTCCGATGCGTTTTAAAGATAGAACAAGTCATAACGAGGTTCGCGCTGCATGGCCAATTTTTTTATTGATCGCCCGATTTTCGCCTGGGTGCTGGCAATTATTCTTTGCCTGACCGGGGCATTGGCGATTTTTTCTTTACCGGTAGAACAATACCCGAATTTGGCGCCGCCGAACGTGCGCATCAGCGCAACTTACCCAGGCGCTTCGGCGCAAACGCTGGAAAACACCGTCACCCAAATCATTGAGCAAAATATGACCGGCCTCGACAACATGATGTATATGTCGTCGCAGAGCACCAATACCGGCCAGGCGACCGTCACGCTGACATTCGAAGCCGGCACCGATCCCAACGAGGCGATGCAGCAGGTGCAAAACCAGCTGCAGGCGGCGATCAAACGTTTGCCGCAGGCGGTGCAGAATCAGGGGGTCACGGTCTCGAAATCCGGCGACACCACGCTGATGATGGTGGCGTTCGTCTCCACCGACAACAGCATGGACAAGCAGGACATCGCCGATTACATCGTCTCCAACCTGCAGGATCCGCTCAGCCGCATCAACGGCGTCGGCAGCATGGACGTGTATGGCTCGCAATACGCCATGCGCATCTGGCTCGATCCCAACAAGCTCAACAGCTACCAGCTCACGACCCAGGACGTGGTCAAGGCCATTCAATCCCAGAACGCCCAGGTGGCGGTCGGCCAGTTGGGCGGTACGCCATCGGTCGATAAACAGGCGTTGAACGCCACCATCAACGCCCAGTCGCAGCTCCAGACGCCGGAACAGTTCCGCCAGATCACCCTGCGGGTCAATCAGGACGGCTCGCTGGTGACGCTGGGCAACGTCGCCACCGTCGAACTGGGCGGCGAGAACTACAACTACCTCAGCCGCTACAACGGCATGCAGGCCGCGGGCATGAACATCAAGCTGGCCTCCGGCGCCAACGAACTGCAAACCGACCAGTTGGTGAAGGACAAGATCGCCGAGCTGTCGCAATACTTCCCGCACGGGCTGGAGGCCAAAGTGGCCTATGAAACCACCCCGTTCGTCAAAGCCTCGATCAAGGACGTGGTGAAAACGCTGCTGGAAGCCATCCTGCTGGTGTTCCTGGTGATGTATCTGTTCCTGCAGAACTTCCGCGCCACGCTGATCCCCACCATCGCCGTGCCGGTGGTGCTGATGGGCACCTTCGCCATCCTTTCCGCCTGCGGCTTCAGCATCAACACCCTCACCATGTTCGCCATGGTGCTGGCGATCGGCCTGCTGGTGGACGACGCCATCGTGGTGGTGGAGAACGTCGAACGCGTGATGAGCGAGGAAGGCCTGCCGCCGCGTGAAGCCACGCGCAAATCCATGGGGCAGATCCAGAGCGCGCTGGTCGGCATCGCCCTGGTGCTGTCGGCGGTGTTCGTGCCGATGGCGTTCTTCGGCGGCACCACCGGCGCCATCTATCGCCAGTTCTCCATCACCATCGTCTCCGCCATGGTGCTGTCGGTGCTGGTGGCGATGATCCTGACCCCGGCTCTGTGCGCCACGCTGCTCAAACCGATCGCCAAAGGGCACCATCACGGCAAGCGCGGCTTCTTCGGCTGGTTCAACCGCATGTTCAACCGCAACGCCGAACGCTATGAGCACGGCGTGGGGCGCATTCTGCACGCCAGCGGCCGCTACATGGTGATTTATCTGCTGTTGCTCGGCGGCATGGCGCTGCTGTTCATCAAGCTGCCGACCTCGTTCCTGCCGCAGGAAGACCGCGGCATCTTCACCGTGCAGGTGCAACTGCCGGCGGGCTCGACCCTACAGCAAACCTCCAAAGTGGTGGAAAAGGTCGAGCGGTACTTCCTCACCGAAGAGAAACAGGACGTATTGTCGGTGTTCGCCATCATCGGCTCCGGGCCCGGCGGCAACGGCCAAAACGTGGCGCGCCTATTCGTGCGGCTGAAAGACTGGGACCTGCGCACCTCGGGCGCCAACAGCTCGTTCGACATCATCGATCGCGCCACGCTGGCATTCAACAAGATTAACGAAGCCCGGGTGATCGCCAGCAGCCCGCCGGCGATCACCGGTCTCGGCAACTCCTCCGGCTTCGACATGGAGTTGGAAGACCACGCCGGGCTCGGCCACGCCAAACTGATGGCGGCGCGCGATCAATTGCTGCAGCTGGCCGGGCAAAATCCGCTGCTGTCGCGCGTGCGCCACAACGGCCTGGACGACAGCCCGCAGCTGCAAATCGATATCGATCAGCGCAAGGCTCAGGCGCTGGGCGTATCGATCGACGACATCAACAATACCCTCTCCACCGCCTGGGGCTCGACCTACGTCAACGACTTCGTCGACCGCGGGCGGGTGAAAAAAGTCTACGTGCAGGCCGCGGCGCCGTTCCGCATGCTGCCGGATGACATCAATAAATGGTATGTGCGCAACAGCGCGGGCGGCATGGTGCCGTTCTCGGCCTTCGCCACCTCGCACTGGGAGTACGGCTCGCCGCGGCTGGAGCGCTATAACGGCAGCTCGGCGCTGGAGATCGTCGGCGAGGCGGCCAACGGCGTCAGCACCGGCACCGCCATGGCGGAAATGGAAAAACTGGTCAGCCAACTGCCGACCGGTTTCGGGCTGGAATGGACGGCGATGTCCTATCAGGAACGGCTGTCCGGCTCGCAGGCGCCGGCGCTGTACGCCATTTCGCTGCTGGTGGTGTTCCTGTGCCTGGCGGCGCTGTACGAGAGCTGGTCGATACCGTTCTCTGTGATGCTGGTGGTGCCGCTGGGGGTGATCGGCGCGGTCGCCGCCACCTGGCTGCGCGGTCTGGAGAACGACGTCTATTTCCAGGTTGGCCTGTTGACCATCATTGGGCTGTCGGCGAAAAACGCCATTCTGATCGTCGAGTTCGCCAATGAGCTGAACCATAAAGGCCAAGATCTGATGTCGGCGACGCTCGACGCGTCCCGCATGCGCCTGCGGCCGATCCTGATGACCTCGCTGGCGTTCATCTTCGGCGTGCTGCCGATGGCCACCAGCAGCGGCGCCGGTTCCGGCAGCCAGCATGCGGTCGGCACCGGGGTGATGGGCGGCATGATCTCCGCCACCCTGCTGGCGATTTTCTTCGTGCCGCTGTTCTTCGTGCTGGTACGGCGCCGCTTCCCGGGTAAAGCGCATCCGGCAGGCAATACGCCGGCCAGCGGGGACTGATCCGCGGGATATAAAAAAAGCAGCGTCGGGTTACCGATGCTGCTTTATTTCGAACGAAAATCTCGTTCCCAAGGCGTTTCAGTGACGTTCCAATGACTCAACCTTGCCATCTGCTTCAACGCTGTGTCAGTTGCCCAACATCTCATCAATGAAGTCTTTCCAGTTTCCTAATTCACGATCAACCATAATACTTTACAACCTCAATTATTTGACGAAGCGGATTCTACGCCTGTTTTTTGACCATGTGAAGGGAAACGGGAACGATGCCGGGCCCTGAAACCGGGCTTAGCGCACATTTTCGTATTTATCTGATCAATGTTTAGTGCCGCTATTCCCTTGTGATATCAATTTCTCCGCGGTAGCGTGTAAAAGGTATAAAAATACGCCAATGGAGCGTCGATCATGTCCAGCTCTTTGTCTCTCTCGCAGTTGAAAACGCAGGGCCGCTATCAGGAGGCGACCGCGCTGGCGCTAAGGCAACTGACGGCAGAGCCGGAAGCGGCGATGTTGCACTTTCAGCTGGCCTGCCTGTATGACGTACAGGGCCTGGAGCAACAGGCCATTCCCTGCTACCTCGCGGCGTTGGCTCGCGATTTGCCGCCCGCCCAGCGCCGCGAGGCCTGGCTGGGTCTCGGCAGCACCTACCGCGCCCTGGGAGAATATTCGGCGTCGCTACGGGCTTTCGACGACGGCCTGGCCGAGTTCCCGCAGGCCAACGAGCTGATGCTGTTTCGCGCCATGGCGCTGTACAACCTGGGTGAAAATAAACGGGCCGTGACCGATCTGTTGCTGCTGCTGGCGGACACCTCGTCAGACCCCGACATCCGCGGTTATCAACGCGCCATTCGGCACTATGCCGCCGATCTCAGTCTTATCGGTTAGAGGAAAACGATGGAAATTATCACCGATCCGAGCCGCCGCGCCATCGACTGGCAGCGGCTGTGTGAATTGCTGGAGGCCGCCGGGCTGGGCAAGCGCGATCCGCACACCTTGCGGCGCGTTTACCAACACAGCCAGTTTTGCTATTGGGGTTTTATCGGCGACGAGTTGATCGCCACTGCACATGCCATCAGCGATCTGACATCGGTCGCCTACCTGGCGGACGTGGCGATCGATCCGCGCTTTCAGGGACAAGGGCTGGGGCGCAGGTTGATGGATCGGGTGATGCAAGATCTGGCGCCGCTCGGCAAGATTTTCATCTATTCGGTGCCGGAAAAGCTGGCCTTCTATAAAAAGTACGGCTTTCACGATTTGACCACCGGCATGGTGTATGCGGACGGCGCTGCGCTGCAGCGCCTGCAACAAGGAGGCTACGTGCGTTAAACGCGCATCACAAGGTTTTGCTCATAAAGATACGGCGAGTTCCCGGCGGCAAGCAAGGCACTTCACCCATACGCTGCCAGCCATGCCGTTGATAAAAATCCGGCGCCTGAAAGCTGATAGTGTACAACACGGCGGAAAGGCAACCGCGCCGGCGGCCTTCCTGCTCGAAACGGCGCAACAGTTCGCTGCCCAACCCCGCGCCGCGCAGCGCTTCCGGCAGATAAAAGAGCTCGAGAAACAGCAGCCCTAACGATGAGCGTCCGGTAATCCCTCCCAGAACTTCCCCACTGTCGGGATCTCTTACCACCACCGCCAGCGGCAGACGATCGCCGTAGCCGATATGTTGATCGTTAAAACGATCCAATCCCTCCGCGATACAGGACGTTATTTCCTGCGTTACCCGCTCGGAAATTTCGATATGACATTTTTTCTCGCCGGCTCTCCGGATCAATCATCCATGTTCACACTCTGATTACAGCTTAAAACATCGCAGTTTCTTTGTTTAGAATTATCTTTGTCTCAATTTCAACGTTAATTTTTTCATGACCTCAGCGCCGACTCTGGTGACGTTCAAAATAAAGCCACTCATCGTGATAAAACCAAGAAAAATCTTAGTTATTAATTCGTTAAGCCCAAACAGCCACCCTTAAATGATCGTCAAAACCGATCATTTTACATATTTTGATAGCCTTTATCTATGTTAATTCCTTTTAATTACCGCGGTATTAATAGAAGATGTCTATTCTATTAACCTTACCTTGCTTAAAAATTCGGTTGAAAAAAAGATTTACTCTTTATAAATCATGCTAGTATATAACCTTCCCTTCAAAGCTCGCGCCCAGATAACGCTCATTCATTTGCGGCGCAAGAAAAGTTCAACATGCAATTATTTGGATTATTTCTTTTTTTATGTTTTAAGATAGCCATCCTCACCGGGAAATAAAAAGTAAAGGATTATAATAAAATGGAAATTGATATTTTCAGCGAGTGTGCTTATACCACCGTCGGCATCCGACAACTCATTAACCAAACCTGGGCGGAAAAACGCGCGCCGGCCGGCTTTAGCCGCAGAAGGGTCTGCTTTATCGATGTCACCATCGCCAACTTTGAAGCGCGTTACCGCGATGAATATGCCAACCCCAATACCTACAAAATAATCATTATCACCGACTGTCTGCATGAGATGGTGATTGTCGACAATAAGACCATTATATTATCAAACCTTATATCATTGAGCCGCTTCAGCCACCTGATCGGCGACTTATATAAGCGTTACAGTCACTATACCGAGCCGCCGCAACTCTCTCAGCGCGAATCGCATTTTCTCTCGGAGTGGTCGACGGGAAAATCGCTGGCCGACATCAGCAATGCCATGAATATCAGAAATAAAACCGCCAATCATTACAAATCACGAATCATGAAAAAACTCGGCACCAGCAGGATAAAACCACTGTTGCATATTACCCGCGTACGGTGTTTGACCGAGCGTTTAAACATAAGAATCAATAAAGATTAGTTCTCTCTCCCCCGCGCCGCATTGGCGGCAGAACGCGTTCGCCGGCGTCTTTTAACAGCGCCGCCGGCGAAGATCGCCGTTTCATCAATTTGCCAACCTCTCTCCCTGGCGCCCAATCGTCTCTCGCGCGCATCGTTGTCTGGATCTCGCCGCCGCTTTACTGGCATTATCTCTGCTATCGCCGGGCGGCGAGAAGGCCTAAGACCGCGCCCGCCGCTCAGTATCGACTCGACGAGACAGGTAGCTTTACGCCATGGCAAATAAACCGCAACAGACAACGCTGACGATGTACGGCATCAAAAACTGCGACACCATCAAAAAAGCCCGCCGCTGGCTGGAAGATCAAGGCATAGCCTATCATTTTCACGACTACCGCGCCGACGGCCTGACCGAACAGCAACTGCGCGGTTTCGTCGCGCAACTGGGTTGGGAGCCGCTGCTCAATACCCGCGGCACCACCTGGCGCAAGCTGGATGAAGCTCAGCGCAACGCCTGTGATAACGCCGACGCCGCCATCGCGCTGATGCTGGCGCAGCCGGCAATCATTAAACGTCCGCTGCTGGACGACGGCAACGGCCACGCTCTGCTCGGTTTCAACGCCGACGCTTACCAACAATTTATCGCCGAGGTTGCCGTATGACTTGCCCGGTTATCGAACTGGCCCAGCAGTTGATCAAACGCCCTTCCCTCAGCCCGAATGACGAAGGCTGCCAGCAGCTGATGATCGACCGTCTGCAGGCGATCGGTTTCACCGTCGAAGCCATGGACTTCGAAGACACCCAAAACTTCTGGGCCTGGCGCGGCGAAGGGCAAACCCTGGCGTTTGCCGGGCACACCGACGTGGTGCCGACCGGCGATGAAACACGCTGGGAAAACCCGCCGTTTGAACCGGCGATCCGCGACGGCATGCTGTATGGCCGTGGCGCGGCGGACATGAAAGGCTCATTGGCCGCAATGGTGGTGGCCGCGGAACGCTTTGTCGCCGCCAACCCGAATCACCGGGGCCGCCTGGCATTTCTGATCACTTCAGATGAAGAAGCCAGCGCCACTCACGGCACGGTTAAAGTGGTCGAAGCGCTGATGGCGCGCAACGAGCGGCTGGATTACTGCCTGGTCGGCGAGCCGTCCAGCACCGAACGCGTCGGCGACGTGGTGAAAAACGGCCGTCGCGGCTCCATCACCGCCAACCTGCATATCCACGGCGTACAGGGGCACGTCGCCTATCCGCATTTGGCGGACAACCCGGTGCACCGCGCCATGCCGGCGCTGAATGAACTGGTGGCGATCGAATGGGATCGCGGCAACGAGTTCTTCCCGCCGACCAGCATGCAGATCGCCAACGTGCAGGCCGGCACCGGCAGCAACAACGTGATCCCGGGCGATCTCTACGTGCAGTTCAACTTCCGGTTCAGCACCGAACTGACCGACGCGATGATCAAGCAGCGCGTGGAAGAGCTGCTGGAACGCCATCAGTTGAATTACAGCATCGAATGGCGGCTGTCCGGTCAACCGTTCCTCACCTCGCGCGGCGCGCTGGTGGATGCGGTGGTCAACGCCGTCGAGCACTATTCTGAATTGACGCCGCAGCTGCTGACCACCGGCGGCACCTCCGACGGCCGCTTCATCGCGCAGATGGGCGCGCAGGTGGTGGAACTGGGGCCGGTTAACGCCACCATCCACAAGGTCAACGAATGTGTCAACGCCGCGGATCTGCAGCTGCTGAGCCGCATGTATCAACGCATCATGGAGCAATTGGTCGCATGATCAACGCAGAGATGCTCACCGGCCGCTCAACCGAACACCTGGCGCCGCTGAGCGGCAACCACCGCCTGCAGCCGCAGGCGGTCAACGCCTTCCTGGCGATGCAGCAGGCGGCGCGTGAGGCGGGATTCGATCTCCAGCCCGCCAGTACCTTCCGCGATTTCGACCGTCAGTTGGCGATTTGGAATGGCAAATTCTGCGGCCAGCGGCCAGTATTAGATAAGGACAGCCAACCGATCGACGTCGCGCCGCTGTCCGCCGCCGAGCGCTGTGAGGCGATCCTGCGCTGGTCAGCCTTGCCTGGCGCCAGCCGCCATCACTGGGGCAGCGATTTGGACGTGTACGATCCGTCGCTGTTGCCGGAAGGGCAAAAGCTGCAGCTGGAGCCGTGGGAATATGAAGAAGGCGGGTACTTTGCGCCACTCAACCAGTGGCTGACGGCGCATATGGCCGAGTTCGGTTTCTATCGCCCCTTTACCGAAGACAGCGGCGGCGTGGCGGTGGAGCCGTGGCATCTGAGCTACCGGCCGCTGGCGCAAGAGGCCGAACATTTGCTGACCCCGGCGCTGTTGCTGGCGGCCTGGCATGATAAGGAGGTCGCCGGTGCCGAATGGCTCGAACGCCATCTGCCCTCGATTTTTTCGCGTTTTATACGCAGTGAAGGAAAGGAGTAGCTATGCAATGGTTAGCTGATTACTGGTGGATTATCCTGCTGGTTCTGGTGGGGATGGTCGTCAGCGGCATCAAGGAACTGCGCCGCGTCGACGTGAAAAGCTATCTGGCCAACAAGCCGGAGATACCGCCGCACCGCGACAACAACGCCCAGTGGGATGACGAAGACGACTGGCCGAAAAAGAAATGACATCAGGGCGCTCATCGGCGCCCTGAGTTTTCAGCGAAAGGCGATCAGCTCGCCGCGCTTGCCGGACAATGCCTCGTCCCAGTAGCGCTGCGGCACGTAATAATGCAGCCTTTCCAGCGCGGCGTTCATCATGCCCTGGTTGATTGCGTGCCCGACGTTTTCCTCCACGTCCAGCGTGAAATCGGCGCCGCCGGCCCGTAACGCTTCCGCCGCCGCGTGAGCGTGCTGCACCGCGATCACCGCGTCCTCTTCACCGTGGATCAAATGCACCACGCTGTCGCCGAAAGCCTGCTCAGGCAACTGGGCGAAACGCCCGCTGAACGCGACCACGCGCCCGGCCAGTCGGGTTTCCGCTTTTAACGCTTCCAGCGCCATGATCGCCCCCTGCGAGAACCCCACCAGCGCCGTGCCGGCATAGCCTACGCCGCTCAACTGCTGCCAATGGCGCACCACCGCCACAAACTGCGGCATCACGGCTGCGATGCGGGCCGCGCGGTTCTCTTCGGTCACGTCCTGCACCGAAAACCACTGGCGCCCGGCGCCGTTGCCAAACGCTTCGGGGCCACCGATGCTTACCACCTGTGCCTGAGGAAACTCTTTGGCGAAGTAACTGCCGATCTCCCCCATCGCCACCGGGTTGTCGCCGACACCGTGAAACAGCAAGATCAGCTGCGCCGCCGGGGTCGCCGGGCTTTGGACAACGAAATGCTCATGTTTCATCGATGACTCCTTAGTTGTAACCAGACCTGGTGCGGCGACAGTCGCCGCCGCACCGCTGACAGTGACTATACGCCGTTGAGAAATCGGGAAAATCGGGTTTTATTGAGCGAGTTATTCAATTTATTGCAACGACTGCGCCCAGTCGCGCCAGTAGCGGCAGTGCTGCGCATTCAGCTGTTCCAGCGCCTGCGCCGTTTCGTGCCGCCAGTAGCGCAGCAAGGCTTTCTGGCCGCTTACGCCCGCCTGCTCCACGCAGGCCGCCGGGGATTGCCGCCGCTGCAGATGGCCGCGCAGCGCGGACAGCGGCAGACTGCTGGCCAACAGCAAACGCTGCAATGCCCCCAGGCTGGCCTCCAGCGGCCGATGGGCGAAAGCGAACCCGGCAAGCTCGCGCCAGTCCTCTTCGCCGAGCGACGTATCGCCGTCGTCGCCCGGGATCGCCAGCGTCAGCTCGATACGCTGCCGCAGCCAGGGCCAGTCACGCGCCAGGTGCTTGTGCGCCGCATGCCGCAGCGCCTCCCCTTGCTCGCTCAGGGGCAAGATAGCCATCGCGGTATAGCAGCCGCTGCTGGCCTCCGGCTTGCTGCCGATGCGCACCAGCTCGAAACCGCAGGATTGCCAAAAGCGCCACAGCGGCTCGGTATAGCCGAAGCTGACCGACAGGAAGTCCAGACCCTGCGCCTGGCAGCGTTGCCGCTCGACCAGCTGACGCGCGATACCCTGCCGCCGCAGCGCCGGCAGCGTCGCGATGCGGGTAATGCGCCGTGACCGCAGCGTCGGCGCCCACCACTGGCCGCCATGCGCCGCCAGCGACTGCGCCACCAGGTTGCCGCGCGGCCGGCGGCGGCCGGCCCACACGTCGTGCGCCAACTCGGCGCTCAAGCCGCCTTCTTCCGCCAGCCACACGGCGCCGACCACTTCCTGTCCGGCCTGCGCCAGCCCGAAATGCATGCCTGGCGCATCCATCAGCCGGCGTAAGTCCAGCGGCGAGGTGCGGTAATGCGCGCTGCTCAGCAGAGCATAGAAACGCGCCAGCCGCTGCGGATCGGCGCACAGTTCACGCTGTTCCGCCTGGCTGTAATCGATCGCCTGGCCGTCCGCCGGCCAGGCGGGCAGCTCGTTGAACAACAGCGCATTGTCCGTTATCCGTTCCAGCGCATCCCCCTGCGCCCAGCGCATCGGCTGTTGCAGGCTCAACGCCTGATAGGACGGCAGCCCGGCGCAAAACTTCAGCAGAAAACCGCGGCCGGTGCCTTCATAGCCCTGCACCGTGGTGGTCAACAGCACGCGAGGAAAATAACCGATCAACTGCTGCAACAGCGGCGCGGGGATCGCCGCCGCCTCATCCACCAGCAGCCAGCCCACCTCACTGACGTCGCCTTCCCGGCACTGCGCCAGCAAGGCATCGGGCGCCCAAAACTGCGCGCGCCCCTGCGCCCATTCCCCGGCCACCTCAGTGGCGGCGCGGCTCGGCCCGGTGATCCAGCAAGTCAGCGGCGACTGCGCCACCAGCATGCCGGCCAGCGTCGATTTGCCGCGGCCACGGGCGGCGGTCAGCACCCACACGCCGGACTCGGCCTGCAGCAGCGCCGTCAAGATCGCCTGTTGTTCCTCGGTCGGGCGGCCATCCGGCGGCTGCCACCCCTCACGCGCCGGCAGCGCGGCCAGCGTCAGGGGCTCATCCTGCCGCCAGATCGTCACTTCGCTGTCATCGGCCAGATGCTGCTGCAGATGATGAATGAAATGCGGCGTGGTGATCGGCTGCGGACAATCGCTCCAGCGCAGACTGTCGCCGTCCGGCAACTGAGGCCATTGCCGCCAGGGCGGCGTCAACAGCAGCAGCCAACTGCCGGCGCGCAATGCGCCGCACAGCGCCGCCAACGCCTCCACGTCCAGCGACTGACCGGCGTCGAACACTGCGTGCAGCCGCTCCTGCCCCAGCAATTGGCGCACCGCGCGGCTCGGCAAAGCCGTCAGGCCGGGCGGCGGGTTTTCCCCCACCCACGGCCAGTCGCCCGGTAGCGTCGCCGCCAGCCGCTGCGCCTGTTCGCGGCACCAGTCAGGTTCACCGCTGAGCACCAGCAGGCGCCGGATGCCCTGCCGCCGCATGAGTTGTTGCGCTGCCTGTAACATAAGGCTGTATCTCAATCCGAAAAAAATGCCGGAGTCAGGCTCCGGCACTTGAGGCGTTAACGGGATGCAAAGGTGTTGCAGGTATTGGGATCGCCGCTGTCGAAGCCTTGTTTAAACCAGGTGTAGCGCTGCTGCGAGGTGCCGTGAGTGAAGCTGTCCGGCACAACGCGGCCCTGGCTCTGCTGCTGCAACCGATCGTCGCCAATCGCCTGCGCGGCGTTCAGCGCCGCCTGCAGGTCGCCCTCTTCCAGCATCTGCTGCTTCTCGGCGTATTTACCCCACACGCCGGCGAAGCAGTCCGCCTGCAGCTCCATTTTCACCGACAGGCGGTTCACTTCCGCCTGGCTGGCGCCTTGCTGCATCTGGCGCACCTTCGGCTCGATGCCCAACAGGTTCTGCACGTGGTGGCCGACTTCGTGCGCCACCACATAGGCCTGAGCGAAATCACCGCCGGCGCCCAGTTTGGTCTTCATGTCCTGATAGAAAGACAGATCGATATACACCGTTCTGTCGCCCGGGCAGTAGAACGGCCCCATCGCCGACTGACCGGTGCCGCAGCTGGTGCGCGTCACGCCGCGATACATCACCAGCTTCGGCGGTTGATAGGTTTTGCCCATGCGCTGGAAAATCTCTTTCCAGTTGTCCTCGGTCGAAGCCAGCACCACCGAGGTGAATTTGGCCAGCTCATCGTCTTTCGGACTGATGCTGGCGCTCTGTTGTTGACCCTGCGGCGCGACGTTACCGCCGTTCAACAGCGGCGACAGATCGATGCCGTAATAACCGGCCACCAGCACCACCACCAGAATGACGATGCCGCCCTTGCCGCCCACCGGCACGCGGAAACCGCCGCCACCGCCGCCCAAACCTGAAGACTGCCCGCGACGATCCTCAACATTGTCACTTTCCCGACGCCCTTGCCAACGCATAAATACACTCCAGATATTTCCCCTGCTCGTTGAAGTTGCGCCGCGATCGTAAGCGCAAAGGCAGCTTCAAGCCTGAGTGGGATAGGTTTTAGTCATCTCGCATCCATCATTATAAATGGTCTGCCGCGGAGGAAATGTAGAAATTTTCTGGAAAAACGCAGAATAGCGGGACGATCCGGCCGGATCGCCCCGAATGGCGGTGCCGACGCTTAGTCGAGTTTCACGCCGATGCGGCGCGCCACTTCTTCGTAGGCTTCGATCAGGCCGCCCAGGCTTTGACGGAAACGGTCTTTATCCATCTTGTCCAGGGTGTTTTTGTCCCACAGGCGGCTGCCGTCCGGCGAGAACTCATCGCCCAGCACCACTTCGCCGTTGAACAGACCGAACTCCAGTTTGAAGTCGACCAGGATCAGGCCGGCGTCGTCGAACAGCTGGGTCAACACGTCGTTGGCGCGGTAGCTCAGCTCGCGCATGCGCGCCAGATGCTCTTTGCTCACCCAGCCAAAGGTTTCGCAGTAGGATTCGTTCACCATCGGATCGTGCATGGCGTCGTTTTTCAGGAACAGATCGAACAGCGGCGGGTTCAGCACCAGGCCTTCTTCGATGCCCAGACGCTTCACCAGCGAACCGGCGGCGCGGTTGCGGATCACGCACTCCACCGGCACCATGTCCAGCTTCTTCACCAGCACTTCGTTGTCGGACAGCAGACGCTCCATCTGGGTCGGGATGCCGGCTTCTTCCAGTTTGCTCATGATGAAATGGTTAAACTTGTTGTTCACCATGCCTTTGCGATCGAACTGCTCAATGCGCTGACCATCCAGTGCTGACGTATCGTTGCGGAACTCCAACACCAACAGATCGGGATTCTCGGTGGTGTAAACGGTTTTTGCCTTTCCGCGATACAGCTCAGCTAGCTTTTGCATCTTACTTACTCCAGTGATGTATCCCCGTTGTCTCCCGAGCGCGGCCCGAAATTAGGGGGTATAGAATTGACCTAATGAATTCTTTGGCGTGCCGGACACTATTGTGCCAAACCTGCGACGCAAACGATACCGTATAGACAAAACAAAAAGGGGCCGAAGCCCCTTTTTGATTAGTTAACGCTGGTTTTGCTGAAGGCTGACTGGAATGCCGCCACCAGTGCGTCGTTTTTCGACTGGGTGAGCGGTTTGCCTTTCGGATCGATGAATTGCAGGCTGGTGCGGTTGTTGAGATCGCCGACCTGCAGTTTGTAATCGCCTTCCGTCAGTTCAGGATCCTTGACGCCCAACGCATCCCAATCGCTGCTGCTCAGGGACTTATAGGTCACGGCGACGGTGCCCTGCGGACGGCTGCGGTCACCCACTTTCATCCCCAGTTTTTCGAGCGCCGGCGGCAGGCGATCCCACACGACGGTGTACGGGCCGCGCACCACCAGCATCGGCAGGCCGGTATCATCGGCACCGCTCTGCACGTCCAGCGCGCCGAAACGGCTGGCCGTCTGGGAGCTCGCCAGGTTATCCTGCTTGTCCAGGCCTTCGATCAGGGTGTTGATCATCATGCCGTTGTAGCGCTGGATCTCAGACTGATCGGTCACCTGTTCGGTCTTGCCCTGCTGCTGCAGGCCAACGCTTTTCACCACCAGCGCCTGCTGATAGCCCTGCTGCTGCACGCTGATCTGATAACGGCCTTCGTACTGGTTGTCTTCGTCCAGACGGTTCCACTTCACCCAGTCGGTGGTCAGGGTCTGACCGGCGTCCTGACGGGAAGCGATCGCGATGTTCTTCGCCTGCAGCAGGCTGACCACGCGCGACCACAGGTTCTGGTTCTGCGGGCTGTTTTCCAGCAGCAGCGTGCCGCTGTCGCCGGCGTATTGCGCGCGTGAACCGCTCAGCAGCGCCAACGGCTGCACCGGCGGACGAATGTCCAGCTGCTTGCC
This sequence comes from Serratia sp. BNK-33-b, assembly GCF_048684565.1. Lineage (NCBI taxonomy): Bacteria > Pseudomonadati > Pseudomonadota > Gammaproteobacteria > Enterobacterales > Yersiniaceae > Serratia > Serratia sp. BNK-33-b. Next base: position 1,180,978 of record NZ_JBLQTZ010000001.1, on the reverse strand, counting down.
GACGTTGCCTTGCACCGTTGTGGCCGGCACGTCATAGTTGCCGCTCTGCACCGGCAGGATCATGCCGGACGGCGCGTTCAGCGCCTTGAGCGGAGCCGCGTCGAGGTAGGCCTCGTCGCCGCTGACCTGGCGCTTGTAGCGCTGATCGCTGCTGCAGGCTGCCAGCATCATCACCAATGAGATGCCCACTACTTTTGCTACCGTCGACTTTTGCAATGAATAAGCCATCAAATTTCCCTTAGAGTTACAGCAAACCGACGCTTTTCAGCGCGCGCTCCACCACCGGGCGGGCGGCTTCGCTCAACGGCGTCATCGGCAGACGCAGCGTATCGGTTGCCATCAATCCCAACGCCTTACAGGCCCACTTCACCGGAATTGGGTTTGCTTCTACAAATAGATCCTGATGCAACGGCATCAAGCGCTGATTTAAGCGGCGCGCTTCGGCAAATTTGCCCTGCGCCGCCAGCGCGCAAAGTTGCGCCATCTCGCGCGCGGCCACGTTGGCCGTCACGGAGATCACCCCTTTGCCGCCCAGTTGCATGAAGTCCAGCCCGCTGGCGTCGTCGCCGCTCAGCAAAATGAAATCTTCATCGTCAACCAGCACTTGGATCTGACTAACGCGACTTAAGTTCCCCGTCGCTTCTTTTACAGCAACAATATTCTTGATTTTCGCCAGCCGAGCGATGGTCGGCGGCAGCATGTCGCAGCCGGTGCGCGAAGGCACGTTATACAGGATCTGCGGCAGTTCGGTGCTCTCGGCGATCGCCTTGAAGTGCTGATACAGCCCTTCCTGCGTCGGCTTATTGTAGTACGGCGTTACCGTCAGGCAGCCCACCACGCCGGTGTTGGCGAAGCGAGTGGTGAGCGCGATGGCTTCGGCGGTGGCGTTGGCGCCGGTGCCGGCGATCACCGGAATGCGGCCGTCGGCCAACTCCAGCGTCTGCAGCACCACGTCAACGTGCTCGTCATGGGCAAGCGTTGCGGACTCGCCGGTGGTCCCTACGGAAACGATCGCCGCGGTGCCACTGGCTACATGATAATCGATCAATTTTTTCAGGCTCGCGCGATCGACAGCACCTTTGTCGTCCATCGGCGTAACCAGTGCAACAATACTTCCCGTAAACATTGGCCGTCCCCTCCACAAACAAGTCACTCATGGTACTTTTGCTGCCTATCCAAAAGCAAGCGCACAACCGCGTTGTAAGCGCTTGGCAGGCGGTTTTTTTTATGTTTACCATGGTAACCCCATTAAGCACGACAGGAAGCGCTATTTTGCCTCAGTCAGACGAACACTATCTCGTGATTACCGCGCTCGGCGCCGACCGCCCCGGTATCGTCAATACCATCACCCGCCACGTCAGCAGTTGCGGATGCAATATCGAAGATAGCCGTCTGGCCATGCTGGGAGAGGAGTTCACGTTCATCATGCTGCTGTCCGGCAGTTGGAACGCCATCACCCTGATCGAATCCACCCTGCCGCAAAAAGGCGCGGAGCTGGATCTGCTGATCGTGATGAAGCGCACAAACTCGCACGAAAGGCCGCCGATGCCGGCCACGGTGTGGGTGCAGGTGGAAGTGAAGGACTCGCCGCACATCATCGAACGCTTTACCGATTTGTTCGACTCCAGCCAGATGAATATCGCCGAACTGGTCTCGCGCACGCAGCCGGCGGACGGCGACCTGCCGCCGCAGCTGTATATCCAAATTACCGCCCACAGCTCCGGCGATCGGGACGCCTCAAATATTGAGCAAGCCTTCCATCGCCTATGTACAGAATTGAACGCGCAAGGCAGTATTAGCGTGGTGAACTATCCACAGCATGACGAGAAAGATGGAGAGTAGTGATGAGCCCATTGAAAGCCGGTGACACAGCGCCGAAATTTAGTTTGCCTGACCAGGACGGTGAGGAAATTAATTTGGCCGACTTCCAGGGACAGCGAGTATTGGTCTATTTCTATCCGAAGGCGATGACGCCGGGCTGCACCGTGCAAGCCTGCGGCCTGCGGGACAACATGGACGAATTAAAAAAGGTCGGCGTCGAAGTGCTGGGCATCAGCACCGACAAACCGGAAAAACTGTCGCGCTTCGCCGAAAAGGAGCTGCTCAACTTCACGCTGTTGTCTGATGAAGATCATCAGGTGTCACAACAGTTTGGCGTGTGGGGCGAGAAAACCTTCATGGGCAAGACCTACGACGGCATTCACCGCATCAGCTTCCTGATCGATGCCAACGGCAAGATTGAAAAAGTGTTTGATGATTTCAAAACCACCAATCACCACGACATCGTTCTGAACTACCTGCAGCAGTAATTCTCACGAAGCGCAGCGGCCTGCTGCGCTTCGTTTCTTCCCTGTCAGTCGGCCTTGTCTTCCACCTCGACCCGCAGTTCATCCGGCCAGGCATGGATCACCGCCTTCACCAGCGTCGCCAGAGGTATGGCAAAAAACACGCCCCAAAAGCCCCACATCCCGCCGAACACGATCACCGACAGGATAATCACCAGCGGATGCAGGTTGACCGCTTCGGAGAACAAAATGGGCACCAACAGGTTGCCGTCCAGCCCCTGCACCACCAGATAGGCGACGATCAGCGTCCAGAAATCGGCGCCGACGCCCCACTGGAACAGCGCCACCACTACCACCGGTATGGTGACCAGCACCGCGCCGATGTAGGGGATCAGCACCGAGAACCCCACCAGCACCGCCAGCAGCAGCGAGTAGCGCATGTCCAGCACGGCGAACACCAGGTAAGTCGCCACGCCGACAATCACCATCTCCAGCACTTTGCCGCGAATATAGTTGGTGATCTGCTGATTCATCTCGTTCCAGACCTGCCCCGCCAGGCCGCGATTGCGCGGCAGCACGCGGCGCACCGCGTTCAGCAGCTGCTCTTTGTCCTTCAGCAGGAAGAACATCATCATCGGCACCAGGATCAGATAGATAGCCAACGTCAGCAGGCCGACCAGCGACGCCAGCGAGAATTTCACCACCGATTCGCCCATGCCGGACAACCGGCTGCGCAGGTTTTCCGCCATCATGTCGATGATGCCGGCATCCACCAGCGCCGGATAACGCTTCGGCAGCGTCGCGGCGAAGTTATAGAACTGGTTGAGCATGCCCGGCAGATCGCTCATCAGATTGATGCCCTGCTGCCAGGCGGTCGGCGCGACGACGAACACCAGCAGCATGGCGACGCCCGCGAACACCAGCAGCATGACGCTCGCCGCCCAGGTGCGCGAACAGCCGATGCGCTGCAGGCGCGCGGTCGGCCACTCCAGCAGATACGCCAGCACGATGGCGACCAGCAACGGGGTCAGAATGCCATGCAAAAAATAGAGAATAAGGAACCCGGCAACCAGGATCACCAGCAGCGCGATGGCCTGAGGATCGGTGAAGCGGCGGCGGTACCACTGTAATAACATCTCCAGCATCAGAGCGGGCTCCTTGAGATTTGGCGGGCGGGCATGGCGATTCCTGTGATAGGCCTGATTAAAGCATAGATAGAATGGGCGCACGCGGGATGTGCAAAGCACTCAGAGTACTCAAAGTTCGCCATACATCAACAGCGAACTGGCTGATTTTATCGCGCGGGCAGGCGATCGACGCAAAAATCCGCAGACGCGGCGACTGGCGCGATGAGCGGCCCCGAACGGGGCCGCGGAAGATTACAGCGAAGTAACGATAGAAAGGGGCGAACCGACCGCCAATGCGAACAACAACACACAGCCAATCGCGATCGCCGCCGCCAGATCATTTTTCATTGTCCCGTCCCCTGATGCTTAAACTGGTTATCGTCACGAACTCTGTCGGTTCTACGTTCACGGCCTTTTCTGATGCACGTCATTAAAAACCCCCGCCTAAGCGGGGGAGAAAACGTTCTGGTGCATCAAGTGTTACAAGGAGGTCATGAGGGATTGCTAACCCTAAATGACTATTTCAAGCTAGGATTATTCCCAGAACATGGCAAGCGATCGCGTCGAGGTTATCCGCACTTTGGGATAAACCTCATAAAAAAATCCCGCACGGCAGCGGGATGAAGGGATGATAACGTCATGAATTTTTTATGCGGACAATGAGGCGGTATTGTCGTCATTTGGCGACAATACCGCGCCGGCACGGTGGTCACAAGGGAAATTTGGCCACGGTGAGGAAATCAGAATTTCGCCAATGCCCGCGATCGTGCGCCCGTCAGCATCAACGAAAAAATGGGATTTTCGTCAGACAGCCACCGGGAAAAAACCGGTAGCATGGCCGATATAATCCCAAATGCCGTAGGGGGAAAAATGAACAGCAAACCGTGTGAATTTGATGAAGCCATCTGTCTGGCGATCGGGCGTGGCGTTTGCGAAGTCGTAAAGATAGGAGATGAAATCAGCGTCTTCTCCCTGTTGGAAGCCATCGAGAGCTTCATCGAACGGCAGGCGCTCAGCAAAAGCGAAATCGCGGCGGCGGACGACGCGCTGGATTTGATCAGCGGTTTGGTCCGCCGCCAGTGCTGACGCCTGTTACGAGGCGCAGCCGATGAGCCGTTGCTCTACCGTGACGCCGGGCATCATTTGCCGTAAACCGGCAATCAATTCGTCGCCCGCCTCGTGCAGCGCCGCCAACGGCATCGCCGGCAGGCTCTCCAGGATGAACCACATCCGCTCGGCCTCGGCGCTCAACCGGGTTCTGACCCCCTGGCGCCAATTCCAGCGGCGGCAGGTCACGCCGCGATCGTCGCGCCAAACCACCTCCCCCGCCTCCGGCGATTCATGGATCAGCGCCCCCTCTTTGACGGTATCAAACAGTTCGCTGCCATCCGCGACGATCAGCCGCGGCTCGCCGACATAGGCCGCGATATTCTCGCCCCCCACCGGCACTGCATAACGAATGCTGACGGCGTTATAGAGATCGACGACCGGATCGATGCTGGGCATCGTGCCGTCGCGCAGCGCGCGCTTGCGCAGGGCGTCGGCGGAACAGGGCGTACGCTTGGGTTTGGCGCCAAACTGCATGAACACCTCGCGCCAGGCCGTGAGATGCGCCTCTGCCCAGGGTGCGTCTTCCTCGCCGAGGGCGCGACAGGCTTGCGCCAACGCCAATGCCCCCACGTCCGGATGGGTTATGGGAGCCGCAACCGCGGTAATGCTTAACGCCCGGAAACCGGGTGCCAGCGCAGCGACGGCCGGATCGATTGACGGATCGACTAAAATCATTGAATAATCCTATATTGACCATTTTATTTCATAATATTGACCGATGAACGCCAAAGTCAACAGACCGACCGAGTTCGGCGCCGACGTGCAAACCGTCAGCGAAGCGGTGTCGCACCGCATCAAGCAACAAAGAAAAAGCCAAAAGCTATCGCTGGATGAGCTGTCGCGCCGGGCGGGCGTCAGCAAAGGCATGCTGGTGGAGATCGAGAAAGGCGCCGCCAATCCCAGCATCGCCATCCTGTGCAAGCTCGCAGCGGCGCTGGGTCTGTCGGTGGCGGACATCGTCAACGTCACCCGCGCGCCCGCCGCCTACCTGATTGAAAGCCAAGATATTCCCACGCTGTGGCATGGCGATCGCGGCGGCTCGGCCCGTTTGCTCGCGGGCACCCAAGGCCCGAACATGATAGAACTGTGGCGGTGGGAAATGGCGCCGGGGGAAGCCTATGCATCGGGCGGCCACCCGACGGGCACCTTCGAGCTGCTGCACGTTGAGCAAGGCGTCTTGAGCCTGGCCGTCGAACAGACCGAGCTCATGATTGCGCCGGGCTGTTCGGCGGTCGCCAAAACGGACGGCCCGCACCGGTACGCCAACGAAGGCGAAGACACGCTGATTTTCACCATGACGGTCGCCGAATTGCACGCCTGAACGGCAGCCCTGACCTGAACGCTTGCACAGGAGAAGAACCATCATGACAACCCCTGCCCCACGGGAGTGGCGGCGTGCGGACTATCTCGTCAGCACCGATCCCGTTCTGCTGGATCTCGATGCCATCCACGCTTTTCTGACCCGTTCGTCATGGGCGGAGGGAATCGATAAAGAAACCGTCCGCCAGTCGCTCGCCCACAGCCTGTGCTTCGGTTTGTATCACGAGGCCAGGCAGATCGGTTTCGCCCGGCTGGTCACCGATTACGCCACTTTCGGCTATCTGTGCGACGTGTACGTGCTGGAAACGTACCAAAAGAGCGGGCTGGGCCTATGGCTGGCAGAATGCTGCCAGGCCCATCCGCTGATGGCGACGCTGCGGCGAGTCATGCTGGTCACGAGCACCGCCCCCTGGCTCTACGAAAAAGTGGGCTATAGCGCCATCAACCGCCCCGACTTTGTCTGGCAGATCGCCCGGCCGGACATTTACCGACGGTAGCGCTATTTCAGCGCCTGCTCGGCCAGCAGCCCGAGGGCGATGACGATCATCGCCGCGCCGGAAATGCGCCCCACTACCTTCGCGGCCTGCGGGCGCGTGCGCAGCACCGACTGCGAACCAAACCCCACCAGCAGATACACCAGGCCGCAGCTGATCAAATGCACGACGCCCAACGCCAGCATCTGCATCGGCACCGACCATTCGGCTCGGGCGTCGGTAAACTGCGGCAGCAGCGCCAGAAACAGCAGAAACACCTTGGGGTTCAAGCCGCTGACGCACACGCCCTTGCCGGCCCAGCGCAGCCAGGAATCGGAACGCTGATCTTCACCGGCGCCAGGCACTGGCGGGTGCAGCAGCATGTTGAAACCGATCCACAACAGATAAGCCGCCCCCAGCAAGGTGAGCGCCATCAGCGCCAGCGGGTTGCCGACCAGCAGCGCGCCGACGCCCGCCACCACGATCGCAATCATCAGCAGGTGGCCAAACAGCAAGCCGGCGACGGCGGGCACCACCACCCGGCCGCGAATGCCCGCCGAGATCACATAGGCCCAATCCATACCTGGCGTGATCACCAACAAAATCGACACCCCCCAAAACGCGGCGAAAAGAGCGAGCGTCATGCCAGCGCCCTCTCAAACGCGCCGCGCCACATCGAACAGAGAACCATTGCGCTTTCCTCGTGGAAGAAGAACGGCCTCCGCCTGCCGCGGCGGCCGTAAAACCGTTCAACAGATGGCAAGAATATCCTCATGACGTTAAAATGTGCTTTCAATTACTTGCCTGAAATCGGCGTAAACGGGGAAATTTTTCCAAATGGATAAGATTGATCGCAAGATTCTTGCTGAACTGCAGGCCGACGGCCGTTTGTCGGTGACCGAGCTGGCCGAGCGGATCGGTTTGAGCGTGTCCCCCTGCCACCGCCGGGTGCGGGCATTAGAGGAGTCCGGGGTGATCAGGGGTTACCGCGCCCAGCTCGATCCCGGCAGCCTGGGCTATAATTTTTCCGCCCTGGTGTTCGTCACCATGCGCGAAGGCGATCGCCGCGCCGTTGAAACCTTCGAAAACGCCATGGTGGACATTCCGCAGGTGGTGCAGGCACAGCGGCTGTTTGGCGACCCCGACTATCTGTTGCACGTGATCGCTCGCGATCTGCCCGCCTTTCAGCAGCTTTATGACGAGAAACTCTCCGCCCTGCCGGGCGTGCAACGCCTGAGCTCCACGCTGGTGATGAAAACCGTGGTGCCGGAGCGTTCATTCCTGCCGTTGGGAAAATGACGACGGGAACGTTGCCGCTCCCGTTTTGACGACCTTAAGGCACAATCACGAAATCCGGATTGGCGATGGCGAACAGCGCCTCGCGATCCGCCGCCGGTGGATAAATCCACTGCGTGTTGATCTCCTGCTTAATCTTTTTGCCTGCCTGACGGGTAAAGCGCACCTGGCGCTCCCAGCCTTCGGTATACAGCGCCCCCCAGGGGCCCAGATCCAGACAGGTCACATACTTCGGCTGGCTGTACGGGTGCGTCGGCAACCCCGCCAGCTCCGCCGCCGCATTGTGGCCGGCCACGCGGCCAAGGCTCAGCGCATGCTGGCAGGTCATCAGGTTGTGGTTACCGAGATCGTCGGTCGCCGCCTTCACCGTATCGCCGGTCACGAAAATGCCCGCCGCCGCCGGCGCGCGCAGGAAGGCGTCGCCGATCACCCGGCCGCTGCCGTCGCGCTCGCCGGGGATTTGCTCGGTCAGCGGGTGTGCACGCACGCCCGCCGCCAGGATCACCGTGTTGGCGGCGATGCGCTCACCGTTCGACAGCATCACTCCCTCAGCGTCGATAGCCGAGACGCGCAGGCCGGCCCGCGCTTCCACGCCGCACTCCGCCAGCGCCTGGCGAATCACCGCCCCCGGCTCCGCGCCCATTCCGGCGCCCACTTCCGGCGCGCTATCGACGATCACCACGCGCACATTCTCGTCTTTGCCCAGTGCATCACGCAGCCGCTGCGGCATCTCTGCTGCACTCTCCAGGCCGGTCAGCCCCGCCCCCACCACCACGGCGGTGTTGCGCGCCGGCGTCGACGGTTTGGCCGCCAGCGCTTTAATATGGGCATCCAAACGCTGCGCGCTTTCCAGCGTATCGACGTTGAAGCCGTATTCGGCAAAGCCCGGCACCGCAGGCACGGACAGCCGACTGCCGGTGGCCCACACCAAACGATCGTAGGCCAACTCCAGGGGTTCCCCCGCCGCCGGCGCCACCGTGAGCGTTTTAGCAGCGGCATCGATACGCTCTACAACCCCGGCCAGGTGCCGCACGCCGACGGCGGCGAGCTGCGCGGAAATGTCCGGGTTCATGTTTTCCAACACGGCTTCATACAGGCGCGGCCGGATGGTAACGGTTGGCGTCGGTGAAACCATGAGCACCTCGATATCGTCATGCTTACCGGCGAGGGTAATGGCGCGCATGGCGGACACGGCGGCCCAAAAACCGGCAAAACCGGAACCGGCAATCACTATTTTCTGCGTCATGGGATGACTCCTTCATACAGGGTTAACCGGGCGATAAGGCTTGCCCGCAGTGTTTTCGGATGAACGATGCCGTTCCGCTCCCGTAACAAGGTGCAGAAGGCCCGCCCGCCCCTTCCGAAGAGGCGGGAAAAAGTGTGTTTCGCTTTTTTAAGGAAAGGCGGAGCTTAGGTCTTGGCGCGCGCCGTTTTGCCGCTGCGCGCGGTGCGTTCCGTCATGCGCTCGTCGAGCCAGAGGTTGACCTCACCGAAAAAGCCCTGCGGCGCTTTGCGGCCAAAGCGGGCTGCGACGGCGCCGAGGGTCTGCGCCGCCAGTGCATCGCGCATCGCCTTCTCCGCCTGCAGCATCACCGCATGGATAGCGCATTTGCCGGAGACCGCCCAATCCGGCGGGGAATCATCGAACACCGCACAGCGCCCGCGCACCTCTTGGCAATCGAACAGCGGCTTGTGCCCCTCGATGGCGTCGATAATTTCCAGAAAACTGATCTCGTCCGCCGGACGGGCCAGCCGGTAACCGCCGCGCACCCCTTCGCTGGCGGCGACGATCCCCGCCTTTTCCAGCTTGGGAAAAATCTTGGCGAGAAAGCTGGGGGAGATGCCTTGCAGCTCGGCGAGTTCGCGGCTGCTGAGCGCGCGCTGGTTATCGCCGACCAGCCACAGCAGGCAGTGAATGCCATATTCAACGCTGGTTGTGATGTACGCCATATGTCCGTTTTCGACCGTCAGTGAATCTTCAATAACGCAGACTATATGAGTCTGCGTTTATCTTGTCAATAAAACACAGACTAACTTTGTCTGCGTTTTATTAAAAATGCATGTCGCCAGCGACAAAAAAGCGCCCTTCAAAATGAAAAATAAAACTTTTTTGCTCGATTCGCGCTCGGCTAACGTTTCCTTGTCGCCTGCGGCTGACTATGATGTGATGGGTGCCGCCGCCGCGTTTTGTGAGCCGCCGCACTTTCGCGCGGATTGCGCCGCGGGAATAAAGAACTCTTGTCTGCTGCTGACGTCTTAGAAATGATTATTTAAGGGAAACGCCTGACTATGACCAACCGGTTGACCAAAACCGCGTTAGCGGTGCTGCTGCTCAGCACGCTGAACGCCACCGCCCTGGCGCCAGCACAGGCGGAAAGCCAGGACCAGTTGCCGGATATGGGCACCTCCGCCGGCGGCACCCTGAGCATCGGACAAGAACTGGCGATGGGCGATTTCTATGTGCGCCAACTGCGCGCCAGCGCCCCGCTGATCAACGATCCGCTGCTGAGCCAATACATCAATCAGCTGGGCAACCGGCTGGTGGCCAGCGCCTATTCGGTGCGCACGCCGTTCCATTTCTATCTGGTGCGCAACGACGAGATCAACGCCTTCGCCTTCTTCGGCGGCAACGTGGTGCTGCACTCCGCGCTGTTCCGCGTCAGCGACAACGAAAGCCAGCTAGCTTCGGTGCTGGCGCACGAAATCTCGCACGTCACCCAGCGCCACCTGGCGCGCGCAATGGAAGATCAACAGCGCAACGCCCCGCTGACCTGGGTGGGCGCGCTCGGTTCCATTCTGCTGGCGATGGCCAACCCGACCATGGGCATGGCGGCGCTGAGCGGCACCATGGCCGGCACCCAGCAGGGCATGATCAGCTTTACCCAATCGAATGAACAGGAAGCCGACCGCATCGGCATTCAGGTGCTGCAACGCGCCGGTTTCGATCCGGAAGCCATGCCCGACTTCCTGCAGAAACTCTCGGATCAGTCGCGCTACGCCTCCAAGCCGCCGGAAATGCTGCTGACGCACCCGTTGCCGGACAGCCGCCTCTCAGACGCGCGCAACCGCGCCAACCAGATGCCGAAACACATCGTGCAGTCTTCGCAGGATTACCTGATGGCCAAGGTGCGCGCACTGGGCATGTACAGTTCGGAAGGCTATGGCCTGAACGAAGAGCTGCTCGGCTCGCTCAGCAAGGGCAACGTGCGCGAACAGGCGGCCGCCAAATACGGCCGCGCCATTCTGTTCTATGAAGCGAAAAAATACGACGACGCGCGCAACATCATTCAGCCGATGCTGGCGCAGGATGCGAAAAACGTCTGGCTGATCGACCTGATGACCGACATCGATCTCGGCCAGAAACGCGCGCCGCAGGCGATCGCACGCCTGCAGGCGGCCAATGCCGCCCAGAACAACAACCCGGTGCTGCAGCTCAACCTGGCCAACGCCTATGTCGAAGGCAACCAACCGGCGCAGGCGTCGAAGATCCTGAACCGCTACACCTTTGCCCATCCGGACGATCCGAACGGCTGGGATCTGCTGGCGCAAGCCAGCGCCGCTCAGGGGCTGCGCGATGAAGAGCTGTCGGCCCGCGCCGAAAGCCTGGCGCTGACCGGCCGGCTCGATCAGGCCATCGGCCTGCTCAGCAATGCCAGCTCGCTGCAAAAACTCGGCAGCCTGAAACAGGCGCGTTACGATGCGCGCATCGACCAGCTGCGCCAACTGCAACAGCGCTTCCGCCAATACCAGCGCAGCTGATTCAACAAGGAATGAACGCCATGAAAAACGTCACGATTTACCACAACCCACGCTGCTCCAAGAGCCGTGAAACCCTGGCGCTGCTGGAACAGCACGGCGTCGATCCAAAGGTGGTGCTGTACCTCGATACGCCCCCTACGGTCGATGAGCTGAAAAAGCTGTTGAAGGAACTGGGCTTCACATCGGCGCGCGATCTGATGCGCAAAAAAGAAGATCTGTATAAGGAATTGAAGCTGGCGGACGACAGCCTGAGCGAAGAGCAACTGTTGGCGGCGATGACGGCGAACCCGAAACTGATCGAACGCCCCATCGTGGTGAAAGGCAGCAAGGCGCGCATCGGCCGGCCGCCGGAGCAGGTGCTGGAGATTTTGTAAATTCGAATTCGGGCGCGGACTATTGCGCCCTTTCTTTTACGGTAGCGGCTACAGCCCCAGAATTTCTTTAACGAACGGAATGGTGAGCTTTCGTTGGGCAGTGATCGAGGCGCGATCGAGCTGATCGAGAGTCATAAACAGCGTGCGCATCTCGCGATCCAGCCGTTTCAGCAGGAAGCGGCCCACGTCTTCCGGCAGCTCGAAGCCGCGCAGTTTGCCGCGCAGCTGCAGCGCCAGCAGCTTCTCTTCGTCCGACAGCGGCTGCAGCTTGTAGATCTGCCCCCAGTCCAGACGCGAAGCCAGATCCGGCAAACGCAGGTTCAGCTGACGCGGCGGGCGATCCCCGGTGATGAACAAACGGGTGCGGCCGGTTTCCAGGATGCGGTTGTAAAGGTTGAAGATCGCCATCTCCCACTCTTCGTCGCCGGCGATGCATTCGATATTGTCGATGCAGACCAGCGCCAGCTGTTCCATGCCGTCCAACACTTCAGGCACGAAGTAAGCGCGCTTGTCGAGCGGCACATAGCCCACCGCTTCCCCCTTCTGCGAAAGCTCGGCGCAGGCCGCATGCAGCAAATGGCTGCGCCCGCCGCCTTCACGCGACCAGAAATAGATATAGCTGCCATGTTCCTGACGGACGGCGGATTGGATCGCGGCTAATAGGGATGGGTTCTCGCCCGGATAAAAACTGGCGAAAGTTTCATCATCGGGAAGATAAAGTGGCAGTGAAAGCTGTGCCGGCGTATTCAGAGAAGCACCTCAACCAAAACTGGCAGAAAAACGTGGGCAGTTTAACACAGAAAACGGGCGCTGTTGAACCGGCTGGATCTTATGCCGCAATAGTGAACAATGCCTAAGCGCCGCTTGATTGGCTGCGGCCCCCGCCAAGGCAAGAATTATCCGAGTTAATTCCCTAACCCCATGCCTGCGCAGGTTAAATTTGTCATTTAAGCCAAATCTGGCCTAGTATAGGTAGGCTAAACGCAATCACCATCAACAAGGTTTCTGCAAGGATATAGACGATGAAAGTATGGAATAAAGTGCTGTTGGCCTCCTTTATCGGGTTGTTGGTTGCCGGCTGTGATGACTCGTCCAAGGTTGACGCCAACCTGGATAAAGCCAAAGACAGCGCCGAGCAGATGAAAGACGCCGCCCAGAAAAAAGCGGACGATCTGACGGACAAGGCGAAAGCGACGGCGGATGAAATCAAAAAAGAGGCCGCCACTCAGGCGGATCAGCTGAAAGACAAAGCTTCGGCGATTAAAGAAGACGCCGCCAAGCAGGCGGACGCCATCACCAACGACGCCAAGGCCAAGGCCGCCGCGATCAAAGACGACGCAGGCAAACAGAGCCAGCAGTTGGTGGATCAGGCCAAGGCCATCAAAAACGACGCCATCAACGGCGCCAACGATCTGACCGAGCAGGCCAAGGCGAAGACCGAAGCCATCAAGAACAGCGCCGAAAACAAAGCGCAAGAGTTGAAACAAGAAACCGATGCGGCGGTGAACGGCAATACTCAGCCGGCCACCCAGCAGTAAGCTATTCTCAGCCACAAAAGAAAGGAGCAGTAAATGGGGATTATTTCCTGGATTATCTTCGGCCTGATCGCCGGTATTTTGGCTAAGTGGATCATGCCCGGCAAAGACGGCGGCGGCTTTATTCTGACCGTCGTGCTGGGGATCATCGGCGCCGTGGTCGGCGGCTATATCAGCACCTTCTTCGGCTACGGCAAGGTTGACGGCTTCAACTTCGGCAGCTTCGTGGTGGCGGTTATCGGCGCCATCGTGGTGCTGTTCGTGTACCGCAAAATTCGCAGCTAAGGCGAATGCCATAAGTCAAAAGGGCAGCCCTTGGGCTGCCCTTTTCGTTACTTCTGCTCCGCCGGTTCGTCCGGCGCGTCGAGCACCTCTTCTTCCTTGCGGAACAGGCTGATGACCTTGAACAGCAGGCTCAAGCCAATGCCGACGATGGTCGCCAGCGCCATGCCTTTCAGCTCCGCCGCGCCGATATGCACCTTGGCGCCGCTCACGCCGATAATCAGGATCACCGAGGTTAAAATCAGGTTTTGCGCTTTGTTGTAATCCACTTTGGATTCGATCAGCACGCGAATGCCCGAGGCGCCGATCACGCCGTACAGCAGCAGGGAAACGCCGCCCATCACCGGCACCGGCACCGCCTGGATCGCCGCCGCCAGCTTGCCGATGCAGGACAGCAGGATCGCCAGCACCGCCGCGCCGCCGATCACCCAGGTGCTGTAGACCTTGGTGATGGCCATCACGCCGATGTTCTCGCCGTAGGTAGTGTTCGGCGTGGAGCCGAAGAAGCCCGAGAATACCGTCGAGATGCCGTTGGCGAACATCGAGCGGTGCAGGCCCGGATCGCGGATCAGGTCTTTCTTCACGATGTTGGCGGTCACCACCAGGTGGCCGACGTGCTCGGCGATCACCACCAGCGCCGCCGGCAGAATGGTGAAGATGGCGAACCACTCAAAGCGCGGGGTGTAAAAGGTCGGCAGCGCGAACCAGTGCGCCTCGCGGATCGGAGTCAAATCCACCACGCCCATGAAGAACGACAGCGCATAGCCCACCAGCACGCCGATCAGGATCGGGATAATCGCCAGGAAGCCGCGGAACAGCACCGAGCCGAGCACCGTGACCGCCAGCGTCACCAGCGAAATGGTGATGGTGGTCGAGTCGGCGCTGGCGCCTTCCGCCGGCAGCAGCCCCGCCATGTTGGCCGCCACGCCCGCCAGCTCCAGGCCGATGACGGCGACGATCGCCCCCATCGCCGCCGGCGGGAACATCACGTCCAGCCAACCGGTGCCGGCCTTTTTCACGATCAGCGCCACCAGGCAGAACAGCACGCCGCACATGATGAAACCGCCCAACGCCACTTCGTAACCGAGCGGCAACAGCAGCAACACCGGCGAGATAAACGCGAAACTGGAACCGAGGTAGGCCGGGATCTTGCCTTTACAGATGAACAGATACAGCAGCGTGCCGATGCCGTTGAACAACAGCACGGTCGCCGGGTTGATCTTGAACAGGATAGGCACCAGCACGGTGGCGCCGAACATGGCGAACAGGTGCTGGAAGCTGAGCGGAATGGTCTGGAGCAGCGGCGGGCGCTCGCTGACGCCGATGGCGCGACGGGTCATGTGTGCTTTTCCTCTGAGTCATTAATCGTTATGCAAGCTGAATTGTCTATGCTCAATGGATTTCAAGTTACAGCCAGGCGGCCAGGGCAATAATCCCCAGGAGCTTATATCAAATAAGTGACTGGGGTTATTGCCTGCAGCCAACAACGCTGTAGCTTGAAAGACGAAGAACATAAAAAAGCCGACTCGTTAAGTCGGCTCAAATGTTTACTTGGTACCAAATATCTTGTCGCCCGCATCGCCCAGGCCCGGCACGATGTAGCCCTTGTCGTTCAGACACTGATCGATGGAGGCAGTGTACAGCTCAACGTCCGGATGCGCTTTCTCCAGCGCGGCGATGCCTTCCGGCGCCGCGACCAGGACCAGCACCTTGATGCTGTGGCAGCCGGCTTTCTTCAGCAGATCGATAGTGGCGATCATCGAACCGCCGGTGGCCAGCATCGGGTCGACGACCAGCGCCATGCGCTCTTCGATGTTGGAAACCAGCTTCTGGAAGTACGGCACCGGCTCCAGGGTTTCTTCGTCGCGGTATACGCCCACCACGCTGATGCGCGCGCTCGGCACGTGCTCCAGCACCCCTTCCATCATGCCCAGACCTGCGCGCAGGATTGGCACTACGGTAATCTTTTTCCCTTTGATCTGATCCACTTCAACTGGCCCGCACCAGCCTTCGATGGTGACTTTTTCCGTCTCCAGATCGGCGGTCGCTTCATAGGTCAGTAAACTACCCACTTCTGAGGCCAGCTCACGGAAGCGTTTGGTGCTGATGTCATTTTCGCGCATCAGGCCAAGCTTGTGTTTTACCAGCGGGTGTTTCACCTCAACGATCTTCATCATTTTTCTCCTATTAAGGTGGTTGCGGCCAAAAAAATCGCGGGATTATACCTCCTTTTTTTCGCCGCGCCACCCACAATAGCCCGATCGGGATCAACAAAAGTTTGAATATCAGTATAGATGACGAAAAAGCGGAGCCGGTTCATAAGCCGCTCGCAAACGTTTGCCTGCGCTGTTAGAATTGCCGCGCCTTATTCCGGAATCAACATCGGAAGCACAGTTTTCAAACCGCAAACCGTCGTGGGGAATCGCGCAGTGACCGACAAAACCTCTCTCAGCTATAAAGACGCAGGTGTCGATATCGATGCAGGCAACGCATTGGTAGATCGCATCAAAGGTGTAGTTAAACAGACCCGTCGCCCGGAAGTGATGGGCGGTCTGGGCGGGTTTGGCGCCCTGTGTGCGTTGCCGCAGAAATACCGCGAGCCGGTGCTGGTTTCCGGTACCGACGGCGTGGGCACCAAGCTGCGTCTGGCGATGGATTTGAAACGCCACGACACCATCGGCATCGATCTGGTGGCGATGTGCGTCAACGATCTGGTGGTTCAGGGCGCCGAGCCGTTGTTCTTCCTCGACTACTACGCCACCGGCAAGCTGGATGTGGACACCGCGGCCAGCGTGATCACCGGCATCGCCGAAGGCTGCAAGCAGTCCGGCTGTGCGCTGGTCGGCGGCGAAACCGCTGAAATGCCGGGCATGTACCACGGCGAAGACTACGACGTGGCCGGTTTCTGCGTCGGCGTGGTCGAAAAATCCGAGATCATCGACGGCAGCAAAGTGCAGTCCGGCGATGCGCTGATCGCCCTGGGCGCTTCCGGCCCGCACTCCAACGGCTACTCGCTGGTGCGCAAGATCCTGGAAGTGAGCAACACCGATCCGACCGCCACTCAGCTGGAAGGCAAGCCGCTGGCCGACCACCTGCTGGCGCCGACCAAAATTTACGTGAAGTCCGTGCTGGAGCTGATCGAGAAGGTTGACGTACACGCCATCGCTCACCTCACCGGCGGCGGCTTCTGGGAAAACATTCCGCGCGTGCTGCCGGAAGGCATGCAGGCGGTGATCGACGAAGCCAGCTGGCAGTGGCCGGCGGTGTTCACCTGGCTGCAGCAGGCCGGCAACGTCAGCCGTCATGAAATGTACCGCACCTTCAACTGCGGCGTAGGCATGGTCATCGCCCTGCCGGAAGCCGAAGTGGAAGCGGCCATCGCGCTGCTGACCGCGGCAGGTGAAAAAGCGTGGAAAATCGGTAAACTGACCGCCTCTTCCGACGAACAACAAGTGGTCATCAACTGATGAAAAAGATCGTGGTGTTGGTCTCCGGCCAGGGGAGCAATCTCCAGGCGCTGATTGACGCCTGCCAGCAGGGCCGCATCGCCGCCGAAATCGTGGCGGTGTTCAGCAACAAGGCGCAGGCTTATGGCCTGCAACGCGCCGAAGCGGCGGGCATCGCCGCCCAAGCGCTGGATGCCAAGGCCTACGCCGATCGCACGGCGTTCGACGCCGCGTTGGCGGACGCCATCGACCAGTACCAGCCCGATCTGGTGGTGCTGGCCGGCTACATGCGCATCCTCAGCCCGCAGTTCGTGCAGCGCTATGCCGGCCGCATGCTGAACATCCACCCTTCCCTGCTGCCGAAATACCCGGGGCTGCATACCCACCGTCAGGCCATTGACAACGGCGACAGCGAACACGGCACCTCGGTGCACTTCGTGACCGAACAGCTCGACGGCGGCCCGGTGATCTTGCAGGCCAAGGTGCCGATTTTCGCTGACGACGAAGAGGATGACGTGGTTGAACGGGTGCAAACCCAGGAACACACGATCTATCCGCTGGTGGTGAGCTGGTTCGTCGACGGCCGCCTGGCGATGCGCGACGGCGCCGCCTGGCTGGACGGCGAACGCCTGCCTGAACAGGGTCACGCCGCCGACTGATGCGCGCAGCCTGAACCTTGCCTAAACGGCGCCCGCGCGGCGCCGTTTTTTTTCGCCTTCATCCATTCTGTGAAGTTATACTTTGCACAATTTCACGGCACAGAGGAGCCCACATGTCCAGCACTGCCAGCGTCAGGTTACGCCCATTGGAACGGGACGATCTGTCGTTCGTCCACCAGATGGACAACAACGCCAGCGTTATGCGCTATTGGTTTGAAGAACCCTACGAAGCCTTTGTCGAGCTTTCCGATCTCTACGACAAACACATCCACGATCAGAGCGAGCGCCGCTTTATCATCGAGCACGAAGGCGCCAAGGTCGGCCTGGTAGAGCTGGTGGAGATCGATCACATCCACCGCCGCGCTGAGTTCCAGATCATCATCGATCCCGCCCACCAGGGTAAAGGCTATGCCAGCACCGCCGCCCGCCTGGCGATGGACTACGGTTTCTCGGTGCTGAACCTGTACAAGCTGTACCTGATCGTCGACAAGGAGAACCCGAAGGCAATCCACATCTACAGCAAGCTGGGCTTCAACGTGGAAGGCGAGCTGATCGACGAGTTCTTCGTCAACGGCGAATACCGCACCGTGCTGCGCATGTGCATCTTCCAGCCGCAATATCTGGCGAAGTTCAAAACGCCCAATGATAAGCCGCTGGTGAAGTGATACTTAGCGAGAAAAAGTGAAAACCCGCCCAGGCGGGTTTTTTATTGGGAAATAAGTGGCTAGTATTAAGGGATGCTATTTATCGTCAGGAAATAGCCTGATGAATGTGGAAATAAATAATATTTAATCGAGATAATTAATCGAACAATAATTAATAGTGATAGTAAGAGTTACCCTCTGCCTCTACAAAGGAAAAATGCCATGACGACCGTCTCAAACCTGCTGCTTTTTATCGGCCTGGCGATGCTCGCCATCGCCGCCGGCCTGAATACCTATAGCGGCTACGCCTCCGCAGATCCCAATAGCACCCCGCTGTTTTCCCCGCTCTGGTGGACGCGCTGGTTCCCGCTCTATGCCTCGGGGGCCGCGTTGCTGCTGGTGGGGTTGGTGCTGCGGGTTTCGGGGCGGGGACGATAAAAACCCAATTTCATCGTAGATATTGCAGAACAAGTTATGCGGGAGACATATTATCAAAAAGAGCACTTTGTAACGCATCTGCACTCTAACAGAATCACTTATAACAACTGAGATGGAATAGATACAAGTTTAAAAAAACTAAAAACCCGCAACAGCGGGCTTTTAGTAGTCAAACAATAATATTACGCACTATTTATAACAACAGCATCTAAGTCCAATCTTGATAGCCGTTTTCGTGAATCCAGACAAGGCCAGCGGGGCATGCATCAGATAAAAACCAGTATCCATTAAAAGCGCCATACTCCATCTCTTCAGGAGTATTAGGAAAACTGGTTCTAAATTTATCGACCTGCTCTTTCACTGTTCCCTTCAAGAACTCGCCCCCGTTGCCAAGTTTTACTATCCCCTCATTCATCAAATGCTCGATAAACCAGAGGAATAACTCTTTTTCCTCATAAAAAGAAAGGCAGATCTTACCTGATAGACTATCCGGATGAATATTTTCCCAAATAGTCACCATCGATGCTCCCACAAGAGCTTCCTTCCTATTTTCATATTGCTCTATTGTAAGCATATAGATCACCTATCTAAACTTGATTTCAAACTTGTTATCGGAGAGATTCGATACTTTGTTTATATCTTTATTCCCAATAATATCAATCGTCCACCGAGCTTTCGACTCTTGTGCACTTGTAGAATAGTTTCTCAGGTTTATTATTTTCCCTTCAAACTTTGCATAGTACACAATACCTTTCGCGTTTCTCACCTCGTTAAGAGGGAGGCCTCCAGCAAGTGATTGCGCATAATCATAGATATCCTTATCACTAAGTGATTCAGAAGCAAAAACTTTTGTTGTTCCTTTTCTATTACTCCCTCCATCGCCTAAAACTTGAGCTATGGACTTACCAAAAACAGTTACATTACCATCTGGCTGCGTTTTGTCGAAAAGTTTAACCAACTGGTTAGTGTTAACCTTCTGCATGTCTCGCAGATAATCTGCCGTTTTAGTCGACAGATTCGCCCCGGCTGCCGTTTCTCCTTTGATAAAATCGGCAACCGGCTGAGTGTTGAACGTTTTTGTTTTATATAATTCGTCGGAAGCGCTCACCAGCTGTCGGCTCAACTTCCTCACGCTGTCTTCGGTTTTACCTAGAATCAATGTGCTGCCGGTGGTTACGGCGCCAGTACCAATAATCGCCTCTGGTGCCACAATATCTGCCGCATAAATACCGGCTTGGTTCAGGCAAAGCGCGGGGTTGGTTTTACAGCCGGCAATTGCCAATCGTGCAGCCAGAACCAATTCTGGCGCAGCTCCCACCAGCGTCATTCCCCCCGCAGTAAGTACCAGACCGCCGCCACCTACGGTCGCCACTATTGCGGCAGCTTCTCGGCGAGCCACAACACGTTTTGCCGCAGCAACATCGCCTTTATCAGCGGCCAAAATGTCTTTCTGATTATCCAGCGCATACTGCATCAACATATGTTCGGTCATGTTGTAGCGATAAACCGACTGCGCGCTGTCCGCAGCACTGTAGGCGCCTTCCCGCGTATGCGTTGTCAACGCCCCGGTCAGTGCACCGATGACGCGTGCCGTCTGCTCCTTGGCTTCGTTGCCGTTTAACGCTTCCTGCAGACGATAGAGCTGGCGTTCCTTTTCGTTGAGATTGGCCGGTTCGAACAACGTGCTCTGCATAACGACGCCGGCCAGTTCCGCTGCCAGCGCCCCGGCCGCCGCGCCTTTGCCATCGCCTCTGCCGATTTCCGCACTGATGCCCGCCAGTACCGCATGGCTGACGCTCCGGCCCGGCAACCCCAGTATCTCCCCGTTATCCCCTATAAGATTGGCACCCTCTGCCTGGATTTGGCTGCCGACATTCGCCAGCAGCGCGTTGGTCAGGTTGTCTTTGAAGCTGCCGCCGTTGATGGTGGTGTTGAGGCTCGAACTGATGACCGATTGGCCGGCCACGCGCTGCGCAATCTTGCTCCAGTCCTCATCCTTGATAAGAACCGGCAGCCGTGCCTTATCAGCCGGCACATTGGCGTCCAGCACCTGGTCAAAGCCAGCCAGCGCACCGCCAATGGCCATCGCGGTCGCCGTCGCCTTGACCGTCTGAGAATTGCCGAGCGCCTGCAGCGTTTTCGACAAATTACCCTGATTGTCGACCAGCGCCACCGCCACTTGGGAAGCCAGCAACGTCATGCCGGCATAAGCCGAACCGTACACTGCCGACGAAGCGGTCGCACCGGCCACGCCGGTGGCGGTCACGGCACTTTGGCCGGCCGCTGCGGCAAGCCCGGCTCCTGCAGTCACCGCCGCCGCCGCGATGGCAATCACCGCCGCCACCGCCGGGTTTAAATGCTGGCTTTTGTAGTCCCAACTGCTGTACGCATCCCTGACGGTATTCCACTGCACATCCTTGCGGGTATCGCCCCTGTGATTTCGTAGTAGTCCTGCCCGAAATAAATTTGTATCAAGTGCTCGAGCGCGGAAAAGGTACCCATTATTTTCATGATCCAGTCCTAAATGTTACCAACGGTGCGAAAGTGGGTCTTCCGCAGCTGGCGCTTCCATGCGCGTTGTGCATAAAATCTAGAAATAATCTTCTTGTTTCCCTTGCTTTCCTGTTGGTGCTACCTCGTCAATATCAAAGGATAAAAGGAAACTTTCTTCATAGAGTTTAATTGTATAGGCGTATATTACGCCGTTCTCTTCGCTGATTCCCATAACACCACCTTTCTTTCCTAAATATTTTGCATTTCGGTCGTTACGTGGATTGGAAATTTCAACTTCTTGATAAAATTCTATTTTTGCATTCATTTGTGCGTAATTTTCCCATCAAGCGATACATTCAAGTGCTTACCATCTCGGCTCGCCCACCCCAACTGAGCTTTCCCAGTTGGTGAAAGTTGGACGTCCCATTCAAACTCTTGACCTTTCGTTCTTGATGGACCTTTGGTCCATTCATTACCAAATTTATCTATATATCCTTTGTTTGGACCTCTTGGTAATGGGTTTGTTGGTTTGTAATTAGAGTCGGGTACGAATCTAATTTTCCCTTCATTAGGTAACTGAACATGTTTCATTCGGCCCTTAATCGACCAGACCTGTCCGGAACTCAATGTCCCATAAGGGTTGAAAAAAGGCTCATCTACATAAGCTAATGGGCCTTTTAACGCAGCTTTTTCCGATGCTTTAATGGCGTTGGTGGTGATCTTAACACCCAGTTTACCGGCACCGGCTGCCCCTGCAACCAGCCCCAGCCCGGCCATCGTCAGTTTACCAAACTCCAGACCGGCACCGTAAGCACCATCCACGCCCGCGTGTTCATACTTCGCCTTGAACGCCTCGACTCGCCCCAGGTATTCCTGTTTCACACTCTCGCCAATAATCGAGAAGCGATCATCGTTCTTTATCAGGGCGATTAATGCATCCGCGGCCTCACGTGGATTGCTGGCCACAGCGACCAGACCATCCACCGTATCGCTGATTTCAACCGGGATACCCGACACGACGCCGGCCACAAAAGCACCATCCTGGGTGTGGCTCGTGATACCCCAGTTTGCCAATACCAACGCTTTATCCAACGGCGTTTTCGCGGCCGCCAAATCCTTCTCCATCAGCTCCTGTTGTTTGTGACTGAGGTAGTTGTATCGGAACGCATTCTCACCGCCGGTGGCGCCGCTATAGGCACCATCAGACTTGCCGGTGAAGACTGCACCGGCAGCCGCGCCCAACACCCGTGCCATCTGCGCCTGTTGTTCCGATTTTTTCTGCCATTCCTCCGGCTTGATAATGTTGTCGCCCAGAATCACCCCGGCCAGCTCCGCCGCCAGTGCCCCGGCCGCTGCGCCTTTGCCGTCGCCTCTGCCGATTTCCGCACTGATGCCCGCCAGTACCGCATGGCTGACGCTCCGGCCCGGCAACCCCAGTATCTCCCCGTTATCCCCTACGTTGCCCGGCTTGATAACCACCTGCGTATTGCCGTTAGCGGCGGTAATGCCGGCAGCGAACGCCGGGTGCAACGGCTGGAAAGCCGTCAGGTAGATCAGCAAATAGCTGGCGCCCCGCGCCAGCGGATGATTGAGCTTATCCATATTCATTCCTTCGAAAGGATGTTGTTTTGAACGCCGAGGCGCTCCTGCTGTGTGCTGGCGTTATAACGTGACGGTGGCTTGCCAGTAGGCCACCCAACGATCCGGTTGCAGGCTGTCTGGGTGCGTCAGCGGTTTACCGATGGTGACCGCCTGATTGAACCAACGGCCGCTTAGCGTGGCGCCCAGCGCCGCCCCGACGACGCTGCCGCCGTCTATCTGCCCGGCGCGCCCCTGCAGCCAGCCGGCGTCTAACGCGCCGGTCAAAGAAAGCTCCCCCAGCCTCGGCAAGGTCTGCCATTGCCAGTTGAGTTCATTGCGCCAGTAGGCGCCGCGATTACCGGTCAGGTACTGCTCTTTAAAGCCACGCACCGAGTATTGCCCGCCGATGGAAATGCGCTCCCCGGCATACAGGTTGTCTGCGCTGGTTTGCCCATAGGCCGAGGTCAGGTAGTAGAGGGAGGGTGCGAGCGGATAGAAATAACTGGCGCTGAGGCCAAGCTTACGGAACTCGCTGCGCGGCGCTCCGTCGCGCTCCGGATCGTCGGCGGTGGCGCCCAGCATGCGCAGCCCGCGGCTTACCGTCGGGTTCAACGTCATATAGCCGCCGCCCGCGACCGCGCTGTAATTGAGACCCAGGCTGGCAATGCTGAGCGTCGGGCTGCTGACGCCCAACCGTTCACCCGCCAGCTTATTTTCCGTGGTGCGCCGCGCCAGGCCGATATCGACGGCCAGCTTGCGTTTGCCATCCCGCAGCAACGTGCGGTTGGCGCCCAAACGCTGGGTCTGGTTATTGCCCTGATAGCGGTAAGCCGCGCCGTTGAATGGCACCTGCTGGAAAAAATCGTTCCAGGCGTACTGGTAGCTGAACAGCCAATAGCCATAGGGTAAGGTGACGCTGCCGTTCAGGCTGCGGCTGCGATGATGTGGGCTGAAATCGTTATTGCGCGCTGCGGAGAGCGACCACTGGTCGGCCAGGCGCAGCGGGTTGTCCAGCACCACGCCGGCATTCATCTGCCCGGTGCCGGTGCTTTTCTGGCCGCTGTTATCGGCGCCGAAAGAGAAAGAGACCGGCGCGTGCGTGGCGCCACGCAGCAAAACCACTTTGGAAAAGCCGGGTTGCTCGCCAGGTTGAATATCGATGGTCACCTGCTGCGAAGCCAGCCGGTTGAGCTGCTCCATGCCCTGCTCGATATCGCGCAGATTCAATACGTCGCCGACCAGGCCGGGGAACGCCATCTTCAACGCCGGCGTCTGCTCGCCGCTCTGCGTGATGGACTCGATTCGCCCTTCGCTGACGCTGACGACCAACACGCCACGGGAGATATCCTGCTCCTGCAGCCAGGCCTGCGAAGTGACATAGCCGCGTTGCAGATAAGCATTGGTGGTTTCACGCACCAGGCGGTTGATGTGCTCCAGCGTCAGACAGCTTCCCTGATACGGGCGCGCCAGGCTTTCTTTCACCGACCAGGAAAGATGCTCGGCACCCTCAAAAACAATCTGCCGCACCGGCTGGCAAACCGCTCCTGCGGCGGCTGGCACAGGCAGCGGTAACGCCGGCAATTCAACGTTATTTTGCAGCGCCTCGCGCTGTTGCTGGGCCTGTTCCAGCAACGTTTTCTGCTGTTGGGTAATGCTGTCGCGATCGGCAGGGCTGGTGATTTCTGCGCACCACGCCGAGCTGCAAAACGCCAAAAGCACAGGCCAAATCCTCGGCTTCCATGCACACATTTAAATACATCAATTTACGTTAATTTACATACCTTAGCGGAGTATATACATTTTATGCCACCAATCAATGATAATGATAATTAATTTTGTTTAATCTAAATCACAATGCGGAAAAAATGCGCATATGCCACAGCTACTGCGGCTTATTACCCAGAGTGCATTTAATTAATATTAAAATTAAAAAAATGAATAGTAAAAACAAATAAATTCAATATAAAAATAACACGTTCAACATCGACAAAAACAAACAAGCAGAGTTTACAAAGTTAATTCACCCTTTTATCTTGGTAGTTCTATTCGCATAATTAATTCATAAGAAACATAGTTATTAATTAACCAATAAAGAAAAACAATATCGGGAATAGCCTCATGTTTAACCGTGATATAGAACTGTTTATTCGTGATTACGTTAATGATATTAAAGCTGGCAGCGCCGCACTGTTCGCCGGCGCCGGGCTGTCCATCCCCGCCGGTTTCGTTAGCTGGAAAGAGCTTATCGGCGATATCGCTTATGAACTGGGGCTGGATATCGAAAAAGAGAGCGATCTTATTTCCCTGGCGCAGTATCACCTCAATGAAAAGGGCAACAGACATAAGATAAATCAAAAAATAATTACAGAATTCGCTGAACAGGCGGAAGAAACAGAAAACCACCGGATTATCGCCAGATTACCGATAGCGTCACTTTGGACCACCAACTACGACGACCTGATTGAAAAAACCTATGCCCGCTATAATCGCGTATGCGACGTTAAAACCACACCGGAAAGCCTGACCAATAACATTCACAAACGTGATGTTGTTTTATATAAAATGCATGGTGACTATAGAAATCCCAACCAGGCGATTATCACCCGCGAACAATACGAAACTTACTCCCGTACACACCTTCCTTTTATCAACATGCTGATGGCGGAGCTGACCGCTAAAACCTTCCTGTTTATCGGTTTCAGCTTCGAAGATCCCAATCTGCAATATGTGTTGAGCCGCCTTTACGCGCAGTACGGCGAAGGGCAGAGAAACCACTACTGCATCATGCGGCGCGTCCAGCTCGGCGACAGCGGCAGCGAGGATCAGGCGTCCTGTGACTACAACAGCCGCAAACAAGGCTTGATGATTAACGATCTGCGCCGTTACGGCATTCAAACGCTGTTAGTGGATGACTATCGGCAAATCACTGACCTGCTGTATGCCATCGAAACGCAGTTCAAGAAAAGCACGGTGTTTATCTCCGGCAGCGCCGACAACTACCAGCCCTATGCCCGTGAAGAGTCCATCCAGTTCATACATCGTCTGGCGCGCCTGCTTATCCGCAAACAGTATCGCATCGTCAACGGTTTCGGCTGGGGCGTAGGCACGGCGGTGATCAACGGCGCACTGGAAGCCATTTACGACAGCCAAGGAAAAATCAGCGAAAGCCAGTTGGTGTTGCGTCCTTTCCCCCAATTCGCCAGCGGCGGCATTACCCTACCGGCTCTTTGGCACGAATACCGTCAGAACATGATTTCGCTCAGCGGCATCGCAATCTTTTTGTTCGGCAACAAACGCAACGCCGAGGGCGAATACGTGCAGGCCGACGGTTTATTGAAAGAGTTCCAGATTGCCACGGAACAAGGCTGCGTCTGCATTCCTATCGGTTGTACCGGCAGCGCATCTGCCGAGATCTACCGGAAAATCAAGGAGGAAATGAAAGAAACCCTCTACCACCGCAACCCCGCCGCCATGAATCTGCTGGATCAGCTTAACGAACCGGGCGGCCTGGCGGAGAAGAAAAAAAGCCTGTTGGCGCTTATCGATATCATTACTAAGGATAACCCCCGATGACCAGAAAATGTTTTTACAGTTTCCATTATGAGCCGGACAACTGGCGCGCTTCTCAGGTACGCGAAATGGGCTCGCTGGAAGGTAACCGGCCAGCCACGGATAACGATTGGGAGGAAGTGAAAAAAGGCGGTGACGCCGCCATCGCCGCTTGGATCAAGGGCCAGTTGGACAATCGCAGCTGCGCCGTGATTCTCGCTGGTAAAGATACCGCTGATCGCAAATGGATTAATTTCGAAATATGCGAGGCTTGGAAAAAAGGCATGGGCGTGCTGGTGGTGTATATACACAATTTGAAAGACAGCGCCGGCGACCAAACCACGAAAGGTAAAAACCCGTTGGATTACATTAAGCTGGGTGACGCAAAGCTTTCCACAATCGCCAAAGCCTACGATCCGCCTTATTCGACCAGCACCAATGTCTATAACCATATAAAAGACAATTTGGCTGAGTGGGTAGAAGAAGCGATCCGCATTCGCAAAAATTACTGACGCCCCTGATAGACAAAAGGCTGCACGGTTGTGCAGCCTTTCGTTTGTTCATAGCCCAAACGGCCTCACCCATACCGCCCGGTAATATAATCCTCGGTGCGGCGCTGGCGCGGCGAGGTGAAAATGGCGTCGGTGTCGTTGTACTCCACCAGCCGGCCCTGATGAATAAAGGCGGTGTAGTCGGAGACCCGCGCCGCCTGCTGCATGTTGTGCGTCACCAGCACCACGCTGTAGCGCTGCTTGAGTGCGGAAATCAGCTCTTCGATGGTCAGCGTGGAGATCGGATCGAGCGCCGAGGTCGGCTCGTCGAGCAGCAATACTTCCGGCTCGATGGCGATGGCGCGCGCGATCACCAGGCGCTGCTGCTGGCCGCTGGACAAGCGGAACGCATTTTCGCGCAGCCGGTCCTTCACCTCATGCCACAGCGCGGCGGCGCGCAGCGAACGCTCCACCGCTTCATCCAGCAAGCGCCGGTCGCGCACGCCCTGCAGCCGCAGGCCGTACACCACGTTTTCATAGATCGATTTCGGGAACGGGTTCGGCCGCTGGAACACCATGCCCACCCGCCGCCGCAGCGCCGCCACGTCGATCTGCGCGCCGGAGATCGCCGCGCCGTTCAGCTGCAGATCGCCCTCGATGCGGCAGTTGTCCACCAGATCGTTCATGCGGTTGAAACAGCGCAGCAGCGTCGATTTGCCGCAGCCCGAGGGACCAATCAAAGCCGTCACCCGGTGCTTCGGGATACGTAACGAGATATCGTGCAACACCTGCTTGTCACCATAAAACAGGTTCAGGCCGTTGACCGCCAGCGCGGTCTGTTCATCGTCGAGATGCTGGACATCCAGCCGGGGCAAACTGCCTGGCGTCATCAAACCCATTACGCACTCCCCAAAAATAGCGTCATTGTTACTGCGACCATGCTCGGTACCGCTCCCTCAACGAATGGCGGATACCCATCGCCGCCAGATTCAAACTCACCACGATCGTCACCAGCAGGAAGGCGGTGGCGAACACCAGCGGCCGCGCCGCCTCTACGCTCGGGCTCTGGAATGCCATATCGTAGATCTGGAAGCTCAAATGCATAAACTTCCGCTCCAGGTGCAGATACGGGAAAATCTCGTCCACCGGCAGCACCGGCACCGATTTCACGACCCCCACCAACATCAGCGGCGCGGTCTCCCCGGCGGCGCGCGCCACCGCCAGGATCAGGCCGGTCATCATCGCCGGCGCCGCCATCGGCAGCACGATGCGCCACAGCGTCTCGGCCCGGCTGGCGCCCAACGCCATCGAGCCCTGCCGCAGCGAGGTGGGAATGCGCGACAGCCCTTCCTCGGTGGCGACGATCACCACCGGCAGCGTCAGCAGCGCCAGCGTCAGCGCCGCCCACAGCACGCCGGGCGTGCCGAAAGTCGGGTTGGGCAAGGATTCAGGATAGAACAGCTGATCGAGCGTGCCGCCGATCATATAAACGAAGAAGCCGAGGCCGAAGACGCCGTAGACGATCGAGGGCACGCCGGCCAGGTTGACCACCGCGATGCGGATCACCCGCGTCAGCAGATTGTTGCCGGCATACTCGTGCAGATATACCGCCGCGATCACGCCAAACGGCATCACCACGATCGACATCAGGATCACCATCAACACCGTGCCGAAAATGGCCGGGAACACCCCGCCTTCGGTATTCGCTTCGCGCGGGCTGTCGGTGAGGAACTTCTTCACCTGCTCGCCCCAGTGCGCCAGCTTCTCGACGGTGTTCATGGCGTTCGGGTACCAGGCATCGCGCACCTGACTGAGCGGAATGGTCAACGTCTGCCCGTGCATGTCGCGCAGCAGCAGCGCGTCGCGCTGGCGATCGCGGTTCAGCCCCGCCAGACGTTCGGACAGCAGCTGATACTGCCGCTGCAGCTCCAGCCGTTCGGCCTTGATGGCGTCCTGCGCGCGGGCGTCCAGCTTATCGTCGCGCTGCAGGCGCTTTTCCCGCAGCCGCAGCGCGTCAAACTGCTGATTGATGCGCGCCATGTCGCGGAATTGAATGTCGTGCGCCTGGCGCGAGAGCGCGGCGATTTGCGGCAGCCGCTGCTGCAGCGCCTGCCCCAGATTGCGGCCGGTCAGCGGTTGCCCATCCTCCAGCAGCCCTGCCAGATAGCCGTAGGCGGTGCCATGGCTATCACGCTCCAGCACCAGCAGGCTGCGCGGCGTGCTTTGGCTGCGGATGTCTCTGGCCAGCAGCGTGCGGAAATCCTGCCCCTCGCGCTCGCGGTTGCCGACCTTAATCAGATAGCGTTCGACGCTCTGCGCCTCGCCCGGCGGCGTGACGCCCGCCTCGGCCAGTTGGCGCCGGGAAATGCTTTGTTGCTGGTACAACTCACCGATCACCGTCACCGGCCCGGCGCCGTTCTGATTCAGTTCGAACTGATAAACCGGGCTCGGCCAGAAATAGCGCATCCCCTGCCCGGCCAGCAGCAACAGAATGCCGATCAGCGCCAGCAGGCTGACGGCCACCGAACCGGCGGTCAGCCATATCCACGGCGACCCGCTCTTCACCCAGCTCTTCATGGCGCCTCCTGATTCGGCGTGTAACGCTTGCGCAACCGCAGGCGCACCGCCTCCGCCAGCGTGTTGAACACGAAGGTGAAGACAAACAGCACCAGCGCGGTCAGGAACAGCACGCGGTAATGGCTGCTGCCGGAGACCGCCTCCGGCATTTCAATGGCGATGTTGGCCGCCAGCGCGCGCAGCCCCTGGAACAGGCTGCCGTCGATAATCGGCGTGTTGCCGGTGGCCATCAGCACGATCATGGTTTCCCCCACCGCGCGGCCAAAGCCGATCATCAGCGCGGAGAAAATGCCGGCGCTGGCGGATGGCAGCACCACCTTGATCACCGTCTGCCACTGGGTGGCGCCCAGCGCCAAAGAGCCCTGGCTCAAGGTTGCCGGCACGCTGAACAGCGCGTCCTCCGCCAGCGAGAAGATGATCGGCACCAGCGCGAAGCCCATCGCCACGCCCACCACCAGCGCATTGCGCTGATCATAATTATCCCCCAGCCAGAAATGCAGCGGCTCACCGAACAACGCCACCTCCAGCCGCGGCCCCAGGCTGAGCGCCAGCCACACCGTCAACGCCAGCAGCGGTAATAGCAACAGCAGATCGACGCCCGGCCGGCAGCGCGGCATAAAGCGATGGGTCAACGCGCCGCACAGCAACACCGCCGCCGCCAACAGCAGCGGCAACGCCAGCACCGCCAACAGATACTGCTCGATGATCGGCGCCAGCCAAATGCCGGCCACCAGCCCGATCACCACCGTCGGCAGCGCGCCCATCACTTCGATAGCCGGTTTGATCACCCGCCGCAGCCCCGGCGTCATAAAGTAAGCGGTATAGATGGCGCCGGCCAAGGCCAGCGGGATGGCGAACAGCATCGCGTAAGCCGCCGCCTTAAAGGTGCCGAAGATCACCGGCATCAGGCTGAATTTGGGTTGGTAACTGTCTTCGCCGGAGGTGGACTGCCAGACATAGGCCGGCTGCGGGTAGTTCTCATACCACACCTTGCCCCACAACGAACGCCAGGTGACGTCCGGATACGGGTTGTCGAGCGCATAGCGCTGCCAGCCCTGCGCGCTCTCCAGCAGCAGGCCATCGCCGCGCGGCGCGAACGCCATCTGCCGCACCTCGGCGCCCAAACGGGTATTCAGCAGCGGCTGCGGTTGAATGGCGGAGAACAGCGAGAAGCCGCCATCGGGCCGCAGGGTGGCGAACACCCGGCGGTAAGGCTCAGCCACCGTCAGCTCCTGCCCGTCGGCGCCGTGGTCGAAATGCTGCACCGGCGTCAGTCGCCAGCGCTGCTCTTTTTCCACCTCGAACCACTCGCGCAGGTTGCCGTCGGCGCCCTTGATCAGCAGCGCGCTGCCGCCGGGCAGCGCCGTCATCTGATACGGGGCGTGTTCGCCAAGGGTACGCGTTTCACGCAGCTGCAGCTGTGCGCCGTCGATCTGATAACGCGCCAGCCGGTTGCCGGTCAGCAGATAAAGCTGGCGGCCATCCGGCGTCAGCACCAGCTGCTCCCCGTCGTGCTCCAGCGGCCGCTCGCTAAACTGTGGCGGCCGGTCGGGGCTGAAGCGGCCGAACACCAGCCGCCGATCGTCGGTCACTCCGGCCAGCAGATACTGCCCGCGATGCGCATCCGCCAGCGACAGCAGTTTCAGCGGCTTGCGCTGTGGATCCAGCGCCAATGGCTGCTGCCCGAGCGGGAACTGCCACTGCGGCCGGCCGTTTTCCGCCGTGGCGAAATCCGCGCGCGCCACCACCAACCGGCCGTCAGCCTGCGCCAACGCAAACAGATCGCGCTCGCCGGCGGCCTGCGCGAGCAGCGTCGGTTTGGCCAACAGCGTCTGCTGCGCCAGCGGCGTCTGAGCCTGGCCGCTCGGCGCCGGCGTCAGGCGATAAAATTGCCCCGAGCCCTGCGCGTCGATGCGATAACCGACGCGCTGCTGCACGTCCATGCCCAGCGCCAGCGCCGGGGCCGATACCGTGAGCGGCAGCGGCTGCGCCTGGCCGAGCGAGGCCGGTTTGAACAACGGCAGCACCGCAAACAGCAGATAAACGAAGATCAGCATCAACGTCATCAGCACCATCAGCCCGCTGGCGGTCACTGCCGCCTGCACGCCGCGGTCGATGCGCCCGCGCATGCGATCTCGGGGATGTTGATTGGCCGTCGTCTGTGTCATGTGTCTCGCTGTCGCTGATGTAATCGGGCTTGCGCCGTAAGATAACCGGGCATCTTATGTCAGTTTTATGACGTTTGCATGACAAAGTTACCCGTCATAACTCAGGTTTTTTACACTGCCATCAGACAATATGAATTTGATATATTGCTGAAAAATGACCATAAATACGCTTTATAACGCCAAGAATAAGCCTGCTAACCGTCATTTCATGCTGATCGTTTCACTGCCGGGCATCCCGCCGCGGGGAAAATTTATTGCCGCCGAAAAACGCCGCGCGCCAACGCAATGGATATGTTGGACTTTCCTGTCAATCTCTCGCAATAATGATGAAGGACACTAGAGCGGCATCCGGGCGCTGCGTCCCGGATCCTATTCTAAATTTGAACTGGAGTGGCAATGGGTCAGGAAAAGCTCTACATCGAAAAAGAACTAAGCTGGTTATCCTTTAATGAGCGCGTGTTGCAGGAAGCCGCAGATAAGAGCAATCCCCTGATTGAACGTATGCGTTTTCTGGGCATTTACTCCAACAACCTCGACGAGTTCTATAAAGTCCGCTTCGCCGATCTCAAACGGCGCATCCTGATCAGCGAAGAGCAAGGCTCCGCCGGTTCCTCACGCCATCTGCTGAAAAAGATCCAGGCCAAGGTGCTGAAGACCGATCAGGAGTTCGACGGTCTGTACAACGATCTGCTGCTGGAAATGGCGCGCAACCAGATCTTCCTGATCAACGAACGCCAGGTGTCCGAGAACCAGCAAATCTGGCTGCGGCAATATTTCAAACAGCACCTGCGCCAGCACATCACGCCGATCCTGATCAACCACGACACCAACCTGGTGCAGTTCCTGAAAGACGATTACACCTATCTGGCGGTGGAGATCATCCGCGGCGCGCGCATCGACTATGCGCTGCTGGAGATCCCGTCCGACAAGGTGCCGCGCTTCGTCAATCTGCCGCCGGAAGCGCCGCGCCGCCGCAAGCCGATGATCCTGCTCGACAACATCCTGCGTTACTGCCTGGACGATATCTTCAAGGGCTTCTTCGACTACGACGCGCTCAACGCCTATTCGATGAAGATGACCCGTGACGCCGAGTACGATCTGGTCACCGAAATGGAATCCAGCCTGCTGGAACTGATGTCCTCCAGCCTGAAACAGCGCCTCACCGCCGAGCCGGTGCGCTTCGTTTATCAGCGCGACATGCCGAACGAGATGGTGGAGCTGCTGCGCGGCAAGCTGGGCATCTCCAACTACGATTCGGTGATCGCCGGCGGCCGCTATCACAACTTCAAAGACTTCATCAGCTTCCCGAACGTCGGCAAGGCCAATCTGGTCAACAAGCCGCTGCCGCGCCTGCGCCACATCTGGTTCGACGGTTTCCGCAACGGCTTCGACGCCATTCGCGAAAAGGACGTGCTGCTCTACTACCCGTACCACACCTTTGAACACGTGCTGGAGCTGCTGCGCCAGGCGTCGTTCGATCCGAGCGTGCTGGCGATCAAAATCAACATCTACCGGGTGGCGAAAGACTCGCGCATCATCGAATCGATGATCCACGCCGCGCACAACGGCAAAAAGGTCACGGTGGTGGTCGAGCTGCAGGCGCGCTTCGACGAAGAGGCCAACATTCATTGGGCGAAGCGCCTGACCGAAGCCGGCGTGCACGTGATCTTCTCGGCGCCGGGGCTGAAAATCCACGCCAAACTGTTCCTGATTTCGCGCCGTGAAGGCGATGAAATTGTGCGCTATGCTCATATCGGTACCGGCAACTTTAACGAAAAAACCGCGCGCATCTACACCGACTATTCGCTGTTGACCGCCGATTCGCGCATCACCAACGAGGTACGCCGGGTATTCAACTTTATTGAGAACCCCTACCGGCCGGTCACCTTCGACAACCTGATGGTGTCGCCGCAGAACTCGCGCCTGAAGTTGTATGAGCTGATCGACAACGAAATCGCCAACGCCCAGGCCGGGGAACAGGCCGGCATTATGTTGAAAATAAATAATCTGGTGGATAAAGGGCTGGTAGATCGGTTATATACCGCGTCCGGCGCCGGCGTGAAGATCCGCCTGCTGGTGCGGGGCATGTGTTCCCTGATTCCCAACCTGCCGGGGATCAGCGACAATATTCAGGTGATCAGCATCGTCGATCGCTTTTTGGAACACGATCGGGTTTACGTTTTCGACAACAAAGGTGACAAACGGGTGTATCTGTCCTCCGCCGACTGGATGACCCGCAACATAGATTACCGTATCGAAGTGGCGGTATCGCTGCTGGATCCGGCGCTGAAACAGCGCGTTCTGGACATTCTGGAGATCCTGTTCAGCGATACGGTCAAGGCCCGTTATGTGGATAAAGAACTGAGCAACCAGTACGTGCCGCGCGGCAACCGCCGCAAAGTGCGCGCCCAGGTGGCTATTTACGAGTATTTAAAAGCTCTGGAACAACCAGGACAGTAGGCCAGCAACTATGCCGCTAAAAAACACTGCAACGAACAAACCGCAGGAAATCGCCGCCATCGACCTCGGGTCGAACAGTTTCCACATGGTGATCGCCCGCGTCGTCAACGGCGCCTTACAGGTATTGGGCCGTTTAAAACAGCGGGTGCATCTCGCCGACGGATTGGACAGCAACAACGTACTCAGTGAAGAGGCGATAGAACGCGGCCTGGCCTGCCTGGCGCTGTTTGCCGAACGGCTGCAGGGCTTCCCGGCGGATAACGTCACCATCGTCGGGACCCACACCCTGCGTCAGGCGGTGAACGCTGAAGTGTTCCTCAAGCGCGCCGCCAAAGTGATCCCCTACCCGATCGAAATCATCGCCGGCCAGGAAGAGGCGCGTCTGATCTTCATGGGCGTGGAACACACCCAACCGGAGAAGGGCCGCAAGCTGGTGATCGACATCGGCGGCGGCTCCACCGAGCTGGTGATCGGCGAAGACTTCGAGCCGCTGCTGGCGGAAAGCCGCCGCATGGGCTGCGTCAGCTTCGCCCAGCTGTTCTTCCCGGGCGGCGAGATCAGCAAAAACAACTTCCGCCGCGCGCGGCTGGCGGCGGCGCAGAAGCTGGAAACGCTGGCCTGGCAGTACCGCATTCAGGGCTGGCAGTACGCGCTGGGCGCCTCGGGCACCATCAAGGCCGCCCACGAAGTGCTGGTGGCGATGGGCGAAAAAGACGGTCTCATCACCCTGGATCGTCTGGAAATGCTCGCCGAACAGGTGCTGCAGTTCAAAAGCTTCGGCTCGTTGAGCCTGCCGGGGCTGTCGGAGGATCGCCAATCGGTGTTCGTGCCGGGGCTGGCTATCCTGTGCGGCGTGTTCGACGCGCTGGCGATCCGCGATCTGCGCCTGTCCGACGGCGCGCTGCGCGAAGGCGTGCTGTATGAAATGGAAGGCCGCTTCCGCCACCAGGACATCCGCAGCCGCACCGCCAAAAGTCTGGCCGATCACTACAACATCGACCGCGAACAGGCCAAGCGGGTGCTGGAAACCACCGAGCTGCTCTACTCGCAGTGGATGGCGCAAAACACCAAGCTGGTGCATCCGCAGCTGGAGGCCCTGCTGAAATGGGCCGCCATGCTGCACGAGGTGGGGCTGAGCATCAACCACAGCGGCATGCACCGCCATTCGGCCTACATTCTGCAAAACTCCAACCTGCCCGGCTTCAACCAGGAACAGCAGCTGCTGCTGGCGGCGCTGGTGCGTTTCCACCGCAAAGCGATCAAGCTGGAAGAGCTGCCGCGCCTCAACCTGTTCAAAAAGAAACACTACCTGCCGCTGATCCAGCTGCTGCGTCTGAGCACCCTGCTCAACAACCAGCGCCAGTCGACCACCACGCCGGAAACGCTGCGCCTGACCACCGACGACAACCACTGGACGCTGCGCTTCCCGGCCGGCTACCTGGCGCAAAACAACCTGGTGCAGCTGGACTTCGAGCGCGAGCAGGCCTACTGGAACGACGTCGTCGGCTGGAAGCTGCTGATCGACGAAGAAGGTTCGCAAGACGAACAGCGCTCCGCCTGATCCCCCGCCCCCTGCCAGCCAGGGGGTTTTTCTTTCCGCCCCCGCTCCGCCAACCTAAACGAAACCCTAATACGGCGCGCCGCTCGCCGGAAAAAAATGGACAACTTTTGTCATCAGCGCCTAAAATCCGGTTACAAATTCTCGAGCGAATAACACAGGACACCGGCATACCGGGTGATATATGCGCAAGAAAACCACCGGACAGATGACGAAGATAGTGTTGTTTATCAGCTTTATCATTTTAGTCGGCCGACTGCTGTACGCCGCCGTGGTGGCGGTGCCTCATCATCAGGAAAAAAAGCAGGCCGCTGCGCAAAACGCCGCCGAAGTCAGCGCGCTGCAACAGGACGCCTCCTCTGAATAACCGCCGCGCCCCGTCCGTTTCATAAAAATGACTCCGGCACTCGCTATGCTCTATCTTTTAATGAGCCTGCGTCAGGAACGCCGAGCGCCCGTTAAGGAACACCATGTCAGCCGCAACCCATAACGTCAAAAAAGTCGCTGAACACCGCCAGCGCATTCTCACTCTGTTGTTGAACAATAAGGAATTGGTCGACGGCATTCTCGGCCGGCCAGGGGATGAACACGCCCTCAGCCAAAGCGAACTGCTGAACCAGACGGCGGAAATCACCGGCCTGCTGGACGACATGCACGCCGCCGACCTTGCGGACCTGCTGGAGGCGCTGCCGCAGGACGAACGTATGGCGCTGTGGCGGCTGGTGGGCAACAGCAAGCGCGGCCAGACGCTGGTGGAAGTCGCAGAACCGGTCTGGGACAGCCTGATCGAGGAAATGAGCGACAAAGACCTGCTCAAAGCGATCAAAACGCTGGACGTCGACGAACAGGCCTACCTGGCTCAATACCTGCCGCGCAACCTGATGGGCCGGTTGCTGACCTCGCTGGAGCCGGAACAGCGCGCCCAGGTGCGCGAGATGAGCCAGTACGCCAAAGACAGCGTCGGCTGGATGATGGATTTCGAACTGGTGACGGTGCGGCCGGACGTCACGCTCGGCGCGGTGCACCGTTTTTTGCGCATGCGCAAAACCATTCCCGACGCCACCGATAAACTGTTCGTCACCGATCGCAAAAACACCCTGCTGGGCGAACTGCCGCTCACCGCGGTGCTGCTGAACGACCCGGAAATCCCGGTGCGCGAAGTGATGGACAGCGATCCCGCCACCTTTCAGCCTGAGGACAAGGCCGATGAAGCGGCCGGCGCGTTCGAACGTTATGACCTGATCAGCGCCCCGGTGGTTGACGCCAAAGGTAAACTGATGGGCCGCCTGACCATCGAAGAGATCGTCGACGCCGTCAACGAAGAGAGCGACACCAACCTGCGCCGCATGGGCGGTTTAAGCCCGGAAGAAGACGTGTTCGCCCCGGTCAGCAAAGCGGTCAAAACCCGCTGGGCCTGGCTGGCGATCAACCTCTGCACCGCGTTCGTCGCCTCGCGCGTGATCGGTCTGTTCGAACACACCATTTCCCAGCTGGTGGCGCTGGCGGCGCTGATGCCGATCGTCGCCGGCATCGGCGGCAACACCGGCAACCAGACCATCACCATGATCGTGCGCGCGCTGGCGCTGCACCAGATTGAAGTCGGCAACATCTCGCGCCTGATGCTCAGAGAGCTGGGCGTCGCCATCATCAACGGCGTGGTGTGGGGCGGCATCATGGGCGTGGTCACCTGGCTGCTGTACGGCGACGCGGCGATGGGCGGCGTGATGACGTTGGCGATGCTGCTCAACCTGCTGCTGGCGGCGCTGATGGGCGTGGTGATCCCGATGACCATGCTCAAACTGGGCCGCGATCCGGCGGTCGGCTCGAGCGTGCTCATCACCGCGCTGACCGATACCGGCGGCTTTTTCATCTTCCTCGGCCTCGCCACCCTGTTCCTGCTGTAAGACGCTCAAAGCCGGCCCCGCGCCGGCTTTTTCGTCATTCTGTCGCCGGGTTTGCGCTAACGCAGTAAAGTCGGCCCTCCCGATAGGTTTTCCTCCCGCGCTGTACTACCCTTTTTCAATAAATCATCTTGATTCATCCACGTCATGAATCCAATCACAGGCAGAGGTCATCGGTAAGGATGTCTATGGATATCAGCGCGCCGAACGCGTTCGGCACACACAAAGGCGTTATGCTGACACATTCTCTGTTCGTGGCGCTGGCGACATTTTTGCTCGCCTTGCTGAGCCTGTCGTTATCCAGTGAGGCTCATCACTTCACGCCGCTGTGGTTCCCGACCGCTGCCGCGATCGCCGTGCTGTATCGTCATCCTCCGCGTCATTGGGGTTTGCCGCTGCTGGCCAGCGGCACAGGCATCGTGCTCGCCAGCTTCCTGCTGTTCGGCTTCAGCGCCATTCCGGTCAAGCTGGCCGCCATCAACCTGCTGGAAGCGGCAGTGTGCGCTCTGCTGCTGCGCCGCACGCTGCCGGCGATCGATCCGCTGAGCGATCTGGGCTGTTGGCTGCGCTTCGTGGTCTGCGCGGTGATCTTTACCCCGTTGTTCAGCGCGCTGCTGGCCGCCGGACTGACCCCCACGCCGGACCTGACGTTTTGGCAATCGTTCGGCACCTGGTTCATCTCTGAAGCGATAGGGGTGCTGTCGCTGGCGCCGCTCGGGCTCACCTATCACCGCCGTCTGTTGGCCGGGCTGAATCCGTATCCGCTGCTGTTGACCCTGATGGGCTCGCTGGCCTTCAGCTATCTGGCGCTGACGCATCTGCCCTTCCCCTTTACCTTCGTCATCCTGCCGCTGCTGTGGGCGGCTATCGCCCTGTCGCGCTTCGAAACCTTCACCGTCTGTTTCTGCACTCTCCTGCTGATCACCGTCCTGCTGTCGCTGGGCCTGCTGCGCCTTCAGTCTTCCCAGCACACTTTCCTGGGCGAACTCGGCCTCTATCTGCCGATGTTGCTGATCCTGATCCCGGCGCACGCCATGGCGATGGTGATGCACACCTTCCGGGTGGAAAAGCAACATATCGTCGAGAGCGAAAGCCGCTTTCGCAGCGCGCTGGAGTATTCCGCCATCGGCATGGCACTGGTGTCGCCGGAGGGCAAATGGCTGCAGGTTAACCAGGCGCTGTGCAAGCTGCTCGGCTATCCGCCCGAAAGACTTTATCGCCTGACCTTTCAAGAGATCACCCACCCGGACGATCTGAACGCCGACCTGACCCAACTGCACGAACTGCTCGACGGCCATATCAGCAGCTACACCATGGAGAAGCGTTATATCCGCAGCGACGGGCAGACGGTCTGGGCGCTGCTGGCGGTCTCGCTGGTGCGCGACGGCGAAGGCCGGCCGTTGTACTTCATCTCTCAGGTGGAGGACATCAGCGACCTTAAGCGCAGCGAGGCGGAGAACAACCGGTTGGTGGAGCGCATCACGCTGGCCAACCAGGTGGGCGGCGTCGGCATCTGGGAATGGGTGATGAGCCAGGAAAACTTCACCTGGGATCAGCGCATGTTCGAACTCTACGATCTCCCCCCCGACCAAACGCCGACGCTGGCGTTGTGGCGCACCCTGCTGGTGCCGGAAGATCGCGAGCGTACCGATCGCGAGCTGGCCGAGATCCTGGCGCAGCCGCGACCGTTCGTCATGGAATTTCGCATCACTACGCGCAGCGGCAAAGTGCGCCATATCCGCGGCCAGGGCAACGTGATCCTCGACGATCAGGGCCGGCCGCTGCGCCTGATCGGCACCAATATCGACATGACCGAGCTCAAGAGCCTCGCCGAGGCGCTGCACGAAGAGAAAGAGCGCCTGCACATCACCCTCGACGCCATCGGCGAAGGGGTGATCTCCACCGACAGCCACCTGCGCATCACCTTTATGAATCCGGTGGCGGAACAGATGTGCGGCTGGCCGCTCGACCTGGCGATCGGTATGCCCGTCGCCGGCGTGGTGCGCCTGACCAACGGCAAAGACGGCCCGGAAATCGAAAACCTCACGCAATACCCACGGCAATGGCCGGCGGATTATGCGCTGGTGCTGCACAGCCGCGACGGGCGTTATTTCGACGTACAGCAGTCGGTCTCACCGCTGAAAACCCTCGACGGGGAAACCATGGGTGCGGTGATGGTGCTGCAGGACGTCACCGCCTCGCGCGAACTGATGAAAAAACTCAGCTACAGCGCCTCGCACGATGCGCTGACCGGATTGCCGAACCGCACCCGCTTCGAGAAACAGCTGAAAGCGGCGATCGTCGCCGGCGGGGAACCGTCGTCGCCACATTCGCTGGTGTTCCTCGATCTGGATCGGTTCAAGGCGGTGAACGACACCGCCGGCCATGCGGCGGGCGATGCCCTGCTGCGGGACATCGCCCAGCTGATGCGGCATCAGCTGCGCCATAGCGATTGCCTGGCCCGGCTGGGCGGCGACGAGTTCGGTCTGATCCTGTACGACTGCCGGCTGGAACAGGCCAAATCGCTGGTGCAGCAAGTGGTTAATCAAATCAGCCAGCACCCGTTCTACTGGGAAGGGAAGATTTACCGCGTCGGCGCCAGCGCCGGCATCACGCGCATCAGCGCCGACGCCAAAAGCAGCGAACTGCTGGCGCAGGCCGATATCGCCTGCTACACCGCCAAGCACCAGGGGCGCGGCCAGGTTTATCTGTACGAAACGCGGCAGAAACAGCTGCTGGAGCGGCAGCACGAGGTGCTGAGCCTGCAGGAAGTGCAGACGATCATCAGCGAGGGGCAACTGCGGCTGCTGACTCACGCGGTCGCGCCGCCGGCGACGCCGCTGTCGGCCGCGTTTCACCAGGTAACACTGCAGGTGATGGCGCCGGACGACCGCCCGCTGTCGCACGAGGCGTTCATCGCCGCCGCGCAGCTGTACGGCCTGATGCCGGACATCGACCGCTGGACGGCGGCGCAACTGCTGGTGAAATATGCCGACGACATCAAACGCAAAGGGCTGTCGCTCGCGCTGCCGCTGGCCATCGACAGCCTGCTGAGCGCCGACTTCCAGCGCTACCTGACAGAAACGGTGCTCGCTTCCTCGCTGCCGCCGCAGGCGCTGCTGTTCAGCGTCGATGAGGCCGCGATACTGGAGCACGCCGCGCAGTGTCGGGCATTTCTTCGCGAACTGCAGCAGCAGGGCTGCCGGCTGATCGTCAACGGCTTCGGACATAACATCAATGCGTTCGATGAGCTCAGCGATCAGAAGATCGACATCATTCGCATCGATGAGCGCTTTATCACCAACGTGCACTGCAACCAGATGGACGAGCTGATGGTCTCGATGCTCAACGGCGCGGCGCATCGCATTAAAGCGCAGACCTTCGCCGGGCCGGCTCACCAGCCGGTGACGCTGCAGGCGCT
Organism: Serratia sp. BNK-33-b; assembly: GCF_048684565.1. Lineage (NCBI taxonomy): Bacteria > Pseudomonadati > Pseudomonadota > Gammaproteobacteria > Enterobacterales > Yersiniaceae > Serratia > Serratia sp. BNK-33-b. The sequence goes on along the minus strand of NZ_JBLQTZ010000001.1, from coordinate 1,140,031 downwards.
GCGCGATATCGGCGTCGATCTGGCGGACGGCGACCAAGTGGCGCTGGAGCAGCCGCTGGCGGTGTTGCTCAGCGACGGCTATTTCGGCATCCGTTAACCTTCTCCCCCCTCTCAGGCGCCGTCTCCCGGGCGGCGCCTCGCATCTCGTTCGTTACATGATATTAACCAAGACAAGATTAGTGATATAAATAACACCTGAAGCTTAAACGATTAAGTAAGATGAAGCGCCCATGCGACTATCAGCGTTTCCGTTGATTTTCCTCGGCAGGTGATGGCTCAGGGATAAGGGACTATGGAAAAGAAATGGTTTTCCGCCAGGGAACTGATGGGTAAGGCGGGGTTGCCTTCAACTCCGCAAGGGGTCAATTTGATGGCCCGGCGTGAAGGCTGGGTCAGCCGCCGCCGCAGCGGCGTACAGGGCAAAGCGCTGGAATACCATATCGACAGTCTGCCGTTCGGCGCGCGCAGCCTGTCGGCGTTGCGCGAAACCGACCATCCGGATTACGACGTCAAACGCCAGGATCCGATACGGGTCTGGATCGAGTATTACTACCACCTGACGCCGGCCGAGCGGGAAAAGCTGCTGGCGTTCCTGATGCGCGAGGGCATGAGCCGCCTGCTGCAGCTGATCGACGCCCCTCGCTAGCTCTGCGTTCAACTCTCCCCTTCCGGCGCCCAGCCGTCGTTGTGCCACAGATGCAGCGTGGCGTAAGAACGCCACGGGCGCCAACGTTCGGCGTAGCGTTCTATCTGGCGCGGCGTCATGCCGGGAAAACGCTGTTTGATCAGATAATCGCCGGCCAGGAACACGTCCGGCCACGACCAGGCGCGCATCGCGATATAGCTGGCGGTCCAGCTGCCGATGCCCGGCAGCGCGGTCAGCGCCTTGATGCCCCGCTCGATATCCAGCACGTTGTCGAGCTGCAGCCGCCCTTCGCCCAGCGCGCGGGCGATCTCGATCAGCGCCGCCGCGCGCTTCAGCTGCACCCCGAGCGGGCGCAGTTCTTCGGGCTGCAGCTGCGCCACCCGTTCTGCGGTGGGGAAGACATGGGTGATGCCCTCATGCGGCGTCGCCAGGGCTTCCCCCCAGCGTTCAGCCATCCGCCCGGCGAAGGTCGCCGCCATTTTCACGCTGACCAACTGCCCCAGCACCGCCCGCGCCGCCTGCTCGAAACTGTTCACGCAGCCCGGCAGGCGCAGCCCCGGCGCATCGGCCGCCAGCGAGCCCAGCGCCTCATTGATGCGATCCGGCGCGGCATCCAGATCAAACAGCAGGCGCACCCGGCGCAACACCTCCGTCGTCACCAGACTGAGCGCAGGCGCGATCTCGACCCGAACCCGATTGCGCGTTTCTTCCGGCTGCACGCTGACCCAGCCGCGGTGTTCCGTGCCGCCCTGGCTGACGGCGATCGAGCGCAGGTAGCGGCGTCCGTCGACCCGCTCCACGCCCTGCACGGCGCGCGCCTGCAAGAAATTCAGCATGCGCTCCCAGTCATAGGGCGGCCGATAGCCCAGGTGAAACACCAGCCCGCTGGCGGCGGCCCGTTCACCGCGCGCGCCGCCGCTGCGCAGCGCTGACGGGATCAGGCGGTAGCGCGCCTTGAACAGCTCGTTGAAACGCCGCAGGCTGCCGAAGCCGGCGGCGAACGCCACCTCGCTGAGCGGCAGATCGGTATCCGCCAGCAGGCGCTTGGCTTGCAGCAGCCGGTGCGACTGCGCGTAATCGATCGGCGAAGCGCCAAACTGTTCGGCGAAGATGCGCCGCAGATGGCGATCGGAAATGCCCAGCCGCGCCGCCAGCGCTTCGCAACTGTGTTCGGACAGATAGCCCTGCTCGATGAGCTGCACCGCCACCTGCGCATAGCGGTTGCCCAGGTCGATCAGCGCCAGGCCGGGCGCCAGCTCCGGCCGGCATTTGAGGCAGGGGCGAAACCCCGCCAGTTCAGCCGCCGCCGCGCTCGGATAAAAGGTGCAATTTTCCCGCTTCGGCGTGCGGGCGCTGCACACCGGACGGCAATAGATACCGGTTGAAGAGACGCCGACGAAAAAGCGTCCGTCGAATTTGCGGTCACGCGCGCGCAGCGCGTCGTACAACGCTTGCTGTTGGGTATTCATGGCAACGCTCGGGTTCGGTTTTTTCTGCATTATGGGGCTCGGCTGGCGTGCTGACGTGCGGAATTCGGACATTAAGTTAAGCACGCCGCCGCCGCGCCCGCTAAATTTTTCGACACTCGCGCATTGGCGCATTGCCCGCCGGCCCCGTCTCGGGTAAAGTCGCCCCCCTTCATTGGCATGGGGACAAAAAAGAGATGTTTATTGGATTCGATTACGGGACAGCCAACTGTTCCGTTGCAGTGATGCGCGACCACGGCCCCGAGCTGTTGACGCTGGAAAACAACGCGCCCTATCTGCCTTCGATGCTGTGTGCGCCGACCCGCGAAGCGGTGAGCGAATGCCTGCACCGCCATTGGCAGATCCCAACCGGCAGCGAAGAAAACCAGCAGTTGCTGCGCCGCGCCATCAGTTACAACCGCGAAGAAGACATTCCGGTCAACGGCGACAGCGTGCTGTTCGGCCTGCAGGCGCTGGCGCACTACATGGAAGATCCGGAAGAGGTGTACTTCGTGCGCTCGCCGAAATCCTTCCTCGGCGCCAACGGCCTGAAGCCGCAGCAGATCGCGCTGTTCGAAGACCTGGTGTGCGCCATGATGTTCCACATCAAACGCCAGGCGGAAAATGTGCTGCAGACCGGCATCGATCAGGCGGTGATCGGCCGGCCGATCAACTTCCAGGGCATCGGCGGCGACGAAGCCAACCGGCAGGCGCAGGGCATTTTGCAGCGCGCCGCCGAACGCGCCGGTTTCAAGGACATTGAATTCCAGTTCGAGCCGGTGGCGGCGGGGCTGGACTTCGAGGCGACGCTGAGCGAAGAGCAAACCGTGCTGGTGGTGGACATCGGCGGCGGCACCACCGACTGCTCGGTGCTGCTGATGGGGCCGCAGTGGCGCGACCGCGCCGATCGCCAGCAGAGCCTGCTGGGCCACAGCGGCTGCCGGGTCGGCGGTAACGATCTGGACATCATGCTGGCCTTCAAACAGCTGATGCCGCTGTTCGGCCTAGGCGGCGAAACCGCGAAAGGCATCGCCCTGCCGGCGCTGCCTTACTGGAATGCGGTGGCGACCAACGACGTGCCGGCGCAAAACGATTTCTACAGCGCCGCCAACGGCCGCGTGCTGCGCGATCTGATCCTCGACGCGGCGGAGCCGGAAAAGGTCAAGCGCCTGCTGAAAGTGTACCAGCAGCGCCTGAGCTACCGATTGGTGCGGGCGGCAGAAGAGAGTAAGATCGCCCTGTCCGGCCAAACGGCCATCAGCGCGCCGCTCAATTTCGTGCAGGCCGATCTGGCGGAGAACATCAGCCAGGCTCAGCTCGCCGACGCCATCTCGCAGCCGTTGATGCGCATTCAGGAGCAGGTCAGCGCCGCGCTGGCCAGCAGCCAGACCGCGCCGCAGGTGATCTACCTGACCGGCGGCAGCGCGCGCTCACCCCTGCTGCGCGCCGCGCTGCAACAGCAGCTGCCGGGCATTCCGATCGTCGGCGGCAACGACTTCGGCTCGGTCACCGCCGGGCTGGCGCGCTGGGCGCAAACGCTGTTCCGTTGACTGCCCACGGGCGCGGCTCGCCGCGCCCTTGTTCATTGGAGGCTATGCATCATGTCTACCATCCTTACCCTCGACAGCGCCAGGCTGCGGCTGCGCCCCTGGCGTGATGACGATCTGCCGGCCTTCGCCGCGCTCAACGCCGATCCGCAGGTGATGCGCTATTTCCCGGCGCCGATGACGGCCGAGGGAAGCCGCGCGCAGGCCGAACGCATCCGCGCCTTCATGCAACAACACGGCTGGGGGCTGTGGGCGGTGGAAGTGAAAAGCGGCGCGCCCTTTATCGGTTTTGTCGGGCTGGCGCGGCCGGGCGACGACCTGCCTTGCGCCCCCTGCGTGGAGATTGGCTGGCGGTTGGCGGCGGCCCACTGGGGCAACGGCTACGCCGCTGAGGCGGCGCGCGCCGCGCTGGCGTGCGCCTTCGACACGCTGCACTTGCCGGAAGTGGTGTCCTTCACCGCCGAAGATAACCAGCCGTCGCGCCGGGTGATGACGCGCATCGGCATGCGCTTCGACGGCGAAACCTTCCTGCACCCGCGTCTGCCGGCGGGCCATCCGCTGCAACAGCACGTCTTGTACCGGCTGAACCGGCAAACGTGGCGCGAACGCCACGGCGATTAATACAGCGTATCCTTCAGCCGCTGCGGCAGCGCGCTGTCGTACTCCTCACCGTCGAAGCGCGTTTGGCTCACCGCGGCCAAAATATGGCCGGGGCTGGGCAGCGCCGAACGTTCGAGGCGGCTGCCCTCTTCCCACAATCCCGAACGCAAGATCGCCCGGCTGCACTGGAAGAACACCGCCTCCACCCGAATGCGCAGCACCGAACGCGGCAACTGGTTGCGGTGAGCGAAGCGCTGCAGCACCGCCGGCGCCACCACGATCTCCGCCCGCCCGTTAATCCGCAGCGTTTCGCCGATGCCGGGGATCAGCAACAGCAGCGCCACCCGGTTATCGTGCAGGATATTGCGCAGGCTATCGATGCGATTATTGCCGCGCCGGTCCGGCAGCAGCAGGGTTTTCTCGTCTTCGATCTGGATAAAACCGGCCGGATCGCCGCGCGGGGAGACATCCATGCCGTCCGGCCCGACGGTCGAGAGGGCGGCAAACGGCGCCGCCTCGATAAACGGACGGTACGCCGGGTGGATATAGCTGACTTCTTTAAAAACCGAGGGCGCGGCGGGTTTGCCGTAAAGCTGTTCCAGCGCCGCGAGGTCGTTGATGATATCGCCAGACATTGCAGTTTCCTGAATAAGTCATATTGACCCCTTCAGCATAGAGCAAAATCGCCGGCGGCTTTTACTCAGCGCTGGCGTGGTTCAGCGTCTGAATGTCGTCCGCATCCAGCGTCAGGCGGGTGGCGCTGACCAACTCATCCAACTGCGGCAACGAGGTGGCGCTGACGATCGGCGCGGTGATGCTCGGGCGCGCAATCAGCCAGGCCAGCGAGACCTGCGCCGGGGAGCTGCCGTGTTTGCCCGCCACCTGATCCAGCGCCGCCAGAATGCGGAAACCGCGCGGGTTCAGGTAGCGTTCGACGATGCGATCGCCGCGCTGGCTTTTGCCCTCGTCCGCTTTGCTGCGGTATTTGCCGGTCAGAAAACCACTGGCCAGCGCGAAGAAATTGATCACCCCGAGCCCGTGGCGCTGCGCCACGCCTTCCAGCTCGGCTTCATACCCTTCGCGCGCATACAGATTGTACTCCGGCTGCAGGGTTTCGTAGCGCGCCAATCCGTTGTTCTCGCTCACCCGCAGCGCTTCTTCCAAGCGATCCGCCTGATAGTTGGAGGCGCCGATCGCCCGCACCTTGCCGGCTTTGATCAGCGCATCGAACGCCGCCAGCGTCTCTTCCAGCGGCGTATCGCGGTCATCGTCGTGCGACTGGTAGAGATCGATATAATCGGTTTGCAGACGGCGCAGCGAATCTTCCACCGCCTGCTGAATATAGCGCGGCGACAGCCCCTGTTTGCCTTCGCCCATCGGTTTGCCCACCTTGGTGGCGATGATCACCTGGTCGCGCTTGCCGCTCTTCTTCAGCCATTCGCCGATGACGGTTTCCGATTCGCCGCCCCGGTTGCCCGGCGCCCAGCTGGAATAGACATCGGCGGTATCGATAAAGTTGAGCTGATTGTCCACCAGCGCATCCAGCAGACTGAACGAGGTCGCTTGATCCGCCGTCCAGCCGAACACGTTGCCGCCAAAGGTCAACGCCGGCACCTGAATGCCCGAACGGCCCAGTTGTTTCTTGCTCATCACAAAGGCTCCATGGGTTAAATGATTTGCCTGTTAATTATTAGCGCCAAATGCAGGAAATCGTTAAAACGTATTGGCTATAAGCCGGAATAAATCACTTATAAACATAGCACGCGCAAATCACCCACTTATTAAGACAATGCTGACGGTTCCTCCATATTTCCTTCATTTTTATGCCGTCTTCGCTGGCTAAACTAGTATCCTGTAAGGAGTGTCATTTTTGTGGCAATGAGTGCCCGCGCCCCTGCCTTTTGGAGAGAATTTTCACCACCATGAATGCAAAACCCCAACGTCGTTCCCTGCTGCTGCGCCTGCTGGCTGCGGCGATTGCGATCATCGTCGCCGTTCTGGCCTGGCGCCATTTCAGCGCCGTTCAACCGACCGCCGGGACGACGCCGGGCGCGCACCAGGCCGCCGGTAAAACGGGAGCGGGCCGCGCGGCGGGCGGCAGACGCGGCGCGCCGATGTCGCCGGTGCAGGCGGCGACAGCCACGCAACAAACCGTGCCGCGCTATCTTTCCGGCTTGGGCACCGCCACCGCCGCCAATACCGTGACCGTCACCAGCCGGGTCGATGGCCAACTGATGGCGATCCACTTTACCGAAGGCCAGCAGGTCAAAGCCGGCGATCTGCTGGCGGAGATCGATCCCCGGCCGTTCCAGGTGCAGCTGACCCAGGCTCAGGGGCAGTTGGCAAAAGATCAGGCCACGCTGGCCAACGCCCGGCGCGATCTGGCGCGCTATCAGCAGTTGGTGAAAACCAATCTGGTTTCCCGTCAGGAGCTGGATACGCAGGCCTCGCTGGTGCAGCAGACCGAAGGCGCGATCAAGGCCGATCAGGGCGCGGTCGACAGCGCCAAACTGCAGATCACCTACAGCCGCATCACTGCGCCAATCGACGGCCGCGTCGGCCTGAAACTGGTCGACGTCGGCAACTATGTCACCAGCGGCAGCACCACCGGTCTGGTGGTCATCACGCAGACGCACCCGATCGACGTAGTGTTCACGCTGCCTGAAGGCAACATCGCCGATCTGCTCAAGGCGCAAAAAGCCGGGCCGGTGAGCGTCGAAGCCTGGGATCGCACCAACCAGAACAAGCTGACGACCGGTTCGCTGCTGAGCCTGGACAACCAAATTGATACCGCCACCGGCACCATCAAGCTGAAAGCGCGTTTCACCAACGAAGATGACGCGCTGTTCCCCAACCAGTTCGTCAACGCGCGGCTGCAGGTGGATACCCTGCACGACGCGGTGGTGATCCCGACCGCCGCGCTGCAGATGGGCAACGAGGGCAACTTCGTCTGGACGCTCGGCGAAGACAACAAGGTCAGCAAACATCGGGTCACCGCCGGCGTGCAGGACAGCCGGCAGGTGGTGATCAGCGCCGGCCTCAACGCCGGCGATCGGGTGGTGACCGACGGCATCGATCGCCTGACCGAAGGCATGCAGGTGGAAGTGCTCGCGCCGAGCGAAGCGCCTACGGCGGCCAACCCCAAGCGCGAACCTGACGTTCAGAGGAAGTCCTGATGCAGGTGATGCCTCCCAACGCCGGCGGCGGTCCGTCCCGCCTGTTTATTCTGCGCCCGGTCGCCACCACGCTGCTGATGGTGGCGATATTGCTGGCGGGGATTATCGGCTATCGCGCGCTGCCGGTGTCCGCCCTGCCGGAGGTGGATTACCCCACCATCCAGGTGGTGACGCTATACCCCGGCGCCAGCCCGGACGTGGTGACCTCCGCCATTACCGCGCCGCTGGAACGCCAGTTCGGCCAGATGTCCGGCCTGAAGCAAATGGCGTCGCAAAGCGCCGGAGGCGCCTCGGTGGTGACGCTGCAGTTCCAGCTGGCGCTGCCGCTCGACGTCGCGGAGCAGGAAGTGCAGGCGGCGATCAACGCCGCCACCAACCTGCTGCCGAACGATCTGCCCTACCCGCCGATCTACAGCAAGGTTAACCCCGCCGATCCGCCGATCCTGACGCTGGCCGTGACCTCCACCGCCATGCCGATGACGCAGGTGGAAGACATGGTGGAAACCCGCGTGGCGCAAAAAATTTCTCAGGTGACCGGCGTCGGCCTGGTGACCCTGGCCGGCGGCCAACGCCCGGCGGTGCGCGTAAAATTGAACGCCGCGGCGGTCGCCGCCTATGGCCTGGACAGTGAAACCATCCGCGCCGCCATCAGCAACGCCAACGTCAACTCGGCGAAAGGCAGCCTTGACGGCCCGACCCGATCGGTCACCTTGTCCGCCAACGACCAAATGAAATCTGCCGACGACTATCGCCAGCTGATCGTCGCCTATCAGAACGGCGCGGCGATCCGCCTGCAGGATATCGCCACCATCGAACAAGGGGCGGAAAACACCCGGCTGGCGGCCTGGGCCAACAAGCAGCAGGCGATCGTGCTGAACATCCAACGCCAGCCCGGCGTCAACGTCATCACCACCGCCGACAGCATCCGCGAAATGCTGCCGACGCTGATTAAAAGCCTGCCCAAGTCGGTCGACGTCAAGGTGCTGACCGATCGCACCACCACCATCCGCGCCTCGGTCAGCGACGTGCAGTTCGAGCTGCTGCTGGCAGTCGCGCTGGTGGTGATGGTGATCTACGTGTTCCTGCGCAACGTGCCGGCGACCATTATCCCCAGCGTGGCGGTGCCGCTGTCGCTGGTGGGCACCTTCGCCGCCATGTACTTCCTCGGCTTCTCCATCAACAACCTGACGCTGATGGCGCTGACCATCGCCACCGGCTTCGTGGTGGACGACGCCATCGTGGTGATCGAGAACATCTCGCGCTACATCGAGAAAGGGGAAAAACCGCTCGACGCCGCGCTGAAAGGGGCCGGCGAGATCGGCTTCACCATCATCTCGCTGACCTTCTCGCTGGTGGCGGTGCTGATCCCGCTGCTGTTCATGGGCGACATCGTCGGCCGCCTGTTCCGCGAGTTCGCCGTCACGCTGGCGGTGGCGATTTTGATTTCCGCCGTGGTGTCGCTGACGCTGACGCCGATGATGTGCGCGCGCATGCTCAGCCACGAATCGCTGCGCAAGCAGAACCGTTTTTCCGCCGCCTCCGAACGCTTTTTCGAGCGGGTGATCGCGCGATACGGCCAGTGGCTGAAAACGGTGCTTAACCATCCCTGGCTGACGCTCGGCGTGGCCGTGGGCACCCTGGCGCTGACGGTATTGCTGTATCTGCTGATCCCGAAAGGTTTCTTCCCGGTGCAGGACAACGGCATCATTCAGGGCACGCTGGAAGCGCCGCAGAGCGTCTCGTTCAGCAACATGGCCGAGCGCCAGCAGCAGGTCGCAGCGCAGATCCTCAAGGATCCGGCGGTGGAAAGCCTGACCTCGTTCGTTGGCGTCGACGGCAGCAACGCCACGCTCAACAGCGGCCGGTTGCAGATCAACCTGAAGCCGCTGAGCGAACGCAGCGACCGCATTCCGGCGATCATCAGCCGCCTGCAGCAGCAAACGGCGCAGTTTCCCGGCGTGAAGCTGTACCTGCAGCCGGTGCAGGATCTGACCATCGATACCCAGGTCAGCCGCACCCAGTACCAATTCACCCTGCAGGCGATGTCGCTGGACGATCTCAGCCTGTGGGTGCCGCAGCTGATGGATGAGCTGAAACAAACCCCGCAGTTGGCGGACGTCACCAGCGACTGGCAGGATCAGGGGTTGGTGGCCTACGTCAACGTCGATCGCGATTCGGCCTCCCGCCTCGGCGTCACCATGAGCGACGTGGACAATGCGCTGTACAACGCGTTCGGCCAGCGCCTGATCTCCACCATCTACACCCAGGCCAACCAATACCGCGTGGTGCTGGAGCACGACGTCAGCGCGACACCGGGGTTGGCGGCGCTCAATGAGATCCGTCTGAGCGGCAACGATGGCGCCGTGGTGCCGCTGAGCGCCATCGCCAAAATCGAAGAGCGCTTCGGCCCGCTGTCGGTCAACCATCTCGACCAGTTCCCGTCGGCCACCGTTTCGTTCAACGTCGCCGACGGCTACTCGCTCGGCGAGGCGGTGGACGCGGTCACCCAGGCGGAAAAAAATCTCAACATGCCAAGGGACATCACTACCCAATTCCAGGGGGCGACCCTGGCCTTCCAGGCGGCGCTCGGCAGCACGCTGTGGCTGATTTTGGCGGCGGTGGTGGCGATGTACATCGTGCTGGGCGTGCTGTATGAAAGCTTCATTCATCCGGTCACCATCCTCTCCACCCTGCCGACCGCCGGGGTCGGCGCGCTGCTCGCGCTGATGATGGCCGGCAGCGAGCTGGACGTGATCGCCATCATCGGCATCATCCTGCTGATCGGCATCGTGAAGAAGAACGCCATCATGATGATCGACTTCGCGCTGGCGGCGGAACGCGAGCAGGGCTTATCGCCGCGCGACGCCATCTATCAGGCCTGCCTGCTGCGTTTCCGGCCGATCCTGATGACCACGCTGGCGGCCCTGCTCGGCGCGCTGCCGCTGATGCTGAGCACCGGCGTCGGCGCGGAGCTGCGGCATCCGCTCGGCGTCTGTATGGTCGGCGGTTTGATCATGAGCCAGATCCTGACGCTGTTCACCACGCCGGTGATCTACCTGCTGTTTGACAAACTGGCGCGCAACACGCATCGCCAGCCGGATACGCAGGAGTTGCCGTGAGATTCTTCGCCCTGTTCATTCACCGGCCGGTGGCCACCACCCTGCTGACGCTGGCCATCGCCATCAGCGGCGCGATCGGCTTTCGCCTGTTGCCGGTATCGCCACTGCCGCAGGTGGATTTTCCGGTGATTTCGATCAGCGCGTCGCTGCCGGGCGCCTCGCCGGAAACCATGGCGTCTTCGGTGGCGACGCCGCTGGAGCGCGCGCTGGGCCGCATCGCCGGGGTTAACGAAATGACGTCGATGAGCTCGCTCGGCAGTACCCGGGTCATTTTGCAGTTCGATCTCGATCGCGACATCAACGGCGCCGCGCGCGACGTGCAGGCGGCGATTAACGCCGCGCAAAGCCTGCTGCCGACCGGCATGCCGAGCCGCCCCAGCTACCGCAAGGTCAACCCTTCCGACGCGCCGATCATGATCCTGACGCTGACCTCGGACACCTACAGCCAGGGGCAACTTTACGATTTCGCCTCCACCCAGCTGGCGCAGAAGATCAGCCAGACTGAGGGCGTCGGCGACGTTTCCGTCGGCGGCAGCTCGCTGCCGGCGGTGCGGGTGGAGCTGAACCCTTCGGCGCTGTTCAATCAGGGCGTGTCGCTGGACACCGTACGGCAGGCCATCGCCAACGCCAACGTGCGCCGCCCGCAGGGCGCCGTGGAAAACCCGCAGCAGCGCTGGCAGATCCAGGCCAATGACGCGCTGAAAACCGCCGACGCCTACCGCCCGCTGATCGTTCATTACAACAACGGCTCGGCGGTGCGTTTAGCCGACGTGGCCGAGGTCAAAGACTCGGTGCAAGACGTGCGCAACGCCGGGATGACCGACGCCAAACCGGCGATCATTCTGGCCATCAGCCGCGCTCCGGACGCCAACATCATCGAAACCGTCGATCGCATTCGCGCCGAGCTGCCCGCCCTGCAGGAGAATATCCCGGCCTCGATTCAACTCAACGTCGCGCAGGATCGTTCGCCGACCATCCGCGCGTCGCTGGCCGAGGTGGAACAGTCGCTGGCGATCGCCATCGGGCTGGTGATCCTGGTGGTGTTCATCTTCCTGCGCTCCGGGCGCGCCACGCTGATCCCGGCGGTCGCCGTACCGGTATCGCTGATCGGCTCGTTCGCCGCCATGTATCTGTGCGGGTTCAGCCTCAACAACCTGTCGCTGATGGCGCTGACCATCGCCACCGGCTTTGTGGTGGACGACGCCATCGTAGTGCTGGAAAACATTTCCCGCCACGTCGAGGCCGGCATGAAACCGATCAACGCCGCGCTGCTGGGCGCGCGGGAGGTCGGTTTCACCGTGCTGTCGATGAGCGTTTCGCTGGTGGCGGTGTTTATCCCGCTGCTGCTGATGGAAGGCCTGCCCGGCCGGCTATTCCGCGAGTTCGCCGTCACCCTGTCGGTGTCGATCGGGCTGTCGCTGATCGTCTCGCTGACGCTCACGCCGATGATGTGCGCCTACCTGTTGCGCCACCAGCCGCCGCGTTCGCAGCGGCGGGCGCGCGGCTTCGGCAAAATGCTGCTGGCGCTGCAGCAGGGCTACGGGCGCTCGCTGAACTGGGTGCTCGGCCACTCTCGCTGGGTGCTGGCGGTGTTCCTCGCCACCGTTGCGCTCAACGTCTGGCTGTATATCAGCATCCCGAAAACCTTCTTCCCGGAACAGGATACCGGGCGTCTGATGGGCTTTATTCAGGCCGACCAAAGCATTTCGTTCCAGGCAATGCGCGGCAAACTGGAAGACTTCATGAAAATCGTGCGCGAAGATCCGGACGTGGAAAACGTCACCGGTTTTACCGGCGGTTCGCGCACCAACAGCGGTTCGATGTTCATCTCACTGAAACCCCTGTCGGTACGCAGCGACGACGCGCAGAAAGTGATCGCCCGCCTGCGCGCCCGCCTGGCCAAAGAACCGGGCGCCAGCCTGTTTTTGATGGCGGTGCAGGATATCCGCGTCGGCGGCCGGCAGGCCAACGCCAGCTACCAATATACGTTGCTGGCGGACGATCTCGCCGCGCTGCGCGAATGGGAGCCGAAGATCCGCACCGCGCTGGCCGCATTGCCCGAGCTGGCGGACGTCAACTCGGATCAGCAGGATAAAGGCTCGGAGATGGATCTGGTCTACGATCGCGAAACCATGGCGCGCCTCGGCATTTCGGTGTCCGACGCCAACAACCTGTTGAACAACGCCTTCGGCCAGCGACAGATTTCGACCATCTACCAACCGCTCAACCAATATAAAGTCGTGATGGAAGTGGCGCCGCCCTACACCCAGGACGTGAGCTCGCTGGACAAAATGTTCATCATCAACAACGAAGGCAAAGCGATACCGCTCTCCTACTTCGCCAGTTGGCGGCCGGCCAACGCGCCGCTGTCGGTCAACCATCAGGGGCTGTCCGCCGCCTCGACCGTCTCCTTTAACCTGCCGGACGGCGGCAGCCTGTCGGACGCCACCGCGGCGATAGAGCGCACCATGACTCAGCTCGGCGTGCCGTCCACGGTGCGCGGCGCGTTCGCCGGCACCGCCCAGGTGTTCCAGGACACCCTGAAGTCGCAGCTGATCCTGATCCTGGCGGCGATCGCCACGGTGTATATCGTGCTCGGCGTGCTGTATGAGAGCTATATCCATCCGCTGACCATCCTTTCCACGCTGCCTTCCGCCGGCGTGGGGGCGCTGCTGGCGCTTGAGCTGTTCGGCGCGCCGTTCAGCCTGATCGCGCTGATCGGCATCATGCTGTTGATCGGCATCGTGAAGAAAAATGCCATCATGATGGTCGACTTCGCGCTCGAAGCGCAGCGCAACGGCGGCATCAGCGCCCGCGAGGCGATTTTCCAGGCCAGCCTGCTGCGTTTCCGGCCGATCATGATGACCACGCTGGCGGCGTTGTTCGGTGCGCTGCCGTTGGTGCTGACCAGCGGCGACGGCGCGGAGCTGCGCCAGCCGCTCGGCATCACCATCGCCGGCGGCCTGGTGATGAGCCAGCTGCTGACGCTGTACACCACCCCGGTGGTCTACCTTTACTTCGACCGGCTGCAGGCGAAGTTCCGCCGCAACAAGCAACTGGCTCCGCTGCCCCATTAATGGCCGACTGATGCTGATGAAACACGCCGCCACGGTACGCTGGCAACTCTGGATAGTGGCATTCGGCTTCTTTATGCAGACGCTGGATACCACTATCGTCAACACCGCCCTGCCCTCAATGGCCGCCAGCCTGGGGGAGAACCCGCTGCGCATGCAGTCGGTGATCGTCTCCTATGTGCTGACGGTGGCGGTGACGCTGCCGGCCAGCGGCTGGCTAGCGGACAAAGTCGGCGTACAGCGGGTGTTTTTCAGCGCCATCGTGCTGTTCACCCTCGGCTCCCTCCTCTGCGCCCGTTCGGAAACCCTGAACGAGCTGATCGCCTCGCGCGTGCTTCAGGGCGTCGGCGGCGCGATGATGGTGCCGGTCGGGCGCCTGACGGTGATGAAGATCGTGCCGCGCGAGCAGTACATGGCGGCGATGACCTTCGTGACGCTGCCGGGCCAGATCGGCCCGCTGATGGGGCCGGCGCTGGGCGGTTTCCTGGTGCAATACGCCAGCTGGCACTGGATTTTCCTGATCAATATTCCGGTGGGCATCGTGGGCGCCATCGCCACGCTGCTGCTGATGCCCAACTACCAAATGCAGACCCGCCGCTTCGATCTCAGCGGCTTTATCCTGCTGGCGATCGGCATGGCGTCGCTGACGCTGGCGCTCGACGGCCATAAAGGCATGGGGCTGTCCGGCAGCGCCATCGCCGGCCTGGTGGCGCTGGGCGCAGCGGCGCTGTTGGGGTATGTTTGGCATGCCTACGGCAATAGCCGCGCCCTGTTCTCGCTGCGGCTGCTTCGCACCCCGACCTACAAAATCGGGCTGCTGGCCAGCCTGCTGGGGCGCATCGGCAGCGGCATGCTGCCGTTCATGACGCCGCTGTTCCTGCAGGTGGGCATGGGTTTCACGCCGTTCCACGCCGGGCTGATGATGATCCCGATGATCATCGGCAGCATGGGCATGAAGCGCATCGTGGTGCAGGTAGTCAACCGCTTTGGCTACCGCAACGTGCTGGTGGCCGCCACGCTGCTGCTGGCGCTGGTCAGCCTGAGCTTCCTGCTGGCGGCGATGCTCGGCTGGCTGTGGCTGCTGCCGGTGGTGCTGTTCTTCCAGGGGATGATCAACTCACTGCGCTTCTCGGCGATGAACACTCTGACGCTGAAAGATCTGCCGGACCGGTTGGCCAGCAGCGGCAACAGCCTGCTGTCGATGGTCATGCAGCTGTCGATGAGCCTCGGCGTCAGCGTCGCCGGCATCTTGATCGGCAGCTTCGCCCATCACCAGGTGGTGGCCGATAGCCCGGCCATCCACAGCGCATTCATTTACAGCTACTGCTGTATGGCGTTGATTATCGCTCTGCCCGCGCTCGCCTTCGCGCGCGTGCCGGCCGATAGCGCGCCCAACCGCACGCTGACCAAAGAGCCGGGTACCGGCTCAACGAGGTTGCAATGAGGATAGGCATTACCGGAAAACTGTTCCTGGCCATTTTCGCTACCTGCATGCTGGTGTTGATCACCATGCATTGGGGGGTCCGTGTCAGCTTTGAGCGCGGCTTTATCGATTACATCAAGAGCAGCAACGAGCAGCGCATCAACATGCTTAGCGAAGCGCTGGAGGAACAGTACAGCCATCATGGCAACTGGATATTCCTGCGCAACAACGATCAGGTGGTCTACCAAATCATGCGTTCGTTCGAGCAGAATAGCGACAGCAGCCACAATCTGCCGCCCAAGGGGTGGCGCACCCAGTTTTGGGTGGTGGACAGCCAGTTCAATCGGCTGGTCGGGCATTCCGGCCCGTTGCCGAAGGAAGGGCCTCGCCACCCGATCCGCTACAACAACGAGATCGTCGGCTGGGTGCTCACCACCCCGGTCGAGCGCCTGACGCGCAATACCGACATCAACTTCGATCGCCAGCAGCGGCGCACCAGCTGGATTATCGTCGCGCTCTCCACCCTGTTGGCGGCGGCGGTGACCTGGCTGCTGTCGCGCGGCATGCTGGCCCCGGTCAAGCGCCTGGTGGCGGGCACCCACCGCCTGGCGGCCGGCGATTTCACCACCCGCGTGGCGGTCAGCAGCCAGGATGAACTGGGCAGGCTGGCGCACGACTTCAATCAGTTGGCCACCTCGCTGGAAAAAAACGAGCAGATGCGTCGCGCCTTTATGGCCGACGTGTCGCACGAGCTGCGCACGCCGCTGGCGGTGCTGCGCGGCGAGCTGGAGGCGCTGCAGGACGGCGTGCGCCAGCCGACGCCGGCGTCGCTCAGCTCGCTGCAGGCCGAGGTATCCACCCTGACCAAACTGGTCGACGATCTGCACCAGCTGTCGCTCTCCGATCTCGGCGCGCTGGCCTATCGCAAGGCGTCGGTGGACTGCGTGCACCTGGTGCAGATCGCCGTCGCCGCCTTCCGCGAACGCTTCCGCGCCAAAGGGCTGGAGATCGTCACCCATCTGCCGGCGCAAGCGCCGCTGTTCGGCGATCCCGATCGCCTGAACCAACTGTTCAATAACCTGCTGGAAAACAGCCTGCGTTACACCGACGCCGGCGGCCGGTTGGAGATCGGCGTCGAGCAGCAGCCGGGGCGGCTGCTCCTTTACTGGCAGGACAGCGCGCCGGGCATCAGCGATCAGCAACTGACGCGCATTTTCGAACGTTTCTACCGGGCGGAAGGTTCACGCAACCGCGCCAGCGGCGGTTCCGGGCTGGGGTTGGCGATCTGCCACAACATCGTGGAAGCGCACGACGGGAAAATCCGCGCCGAGCATTCGCCTTTAGGCGGCGTGCGCATTACAGTAGAATTTGCTACCCCGATAAAAAATAAGGCGCCCTGATGGACATTCAGAATCAACCCGTGCAGATCATGATTGTTGAAGATGAGCCCAAGCTGGGCCAACTGCTGGTGGATTATCTCCAGGCGGCGGGCTACGCCACCCGCTGGCTGACCAACGGCAATGAGGTGGTGCCGACCGTGCACCAGCATCCGCCGGCGCTGATCTTGCTCGACCTGATGTTGCCGGGGGCCGACGGCCTGACGGTGTGCCGCGAGCTGCGCCGCTTCAGCGACGTGCCCATCGTGATGGTGACGGCGAAAATTGAAGAGATTGACCGCCTGTTGGGGCTGGAGATCGGCGCCGACGATTACATCTGCAAACCCTACAGCCCGCGCGAAGTGGTGGCGCGGGTGAAAACCATCCTGCGCCGCAGCTATCGGCCGCAGGAGAACGCGCGGGAAGATGACCTGCTGCACATCGATGAACCGCGCTTCCAGGCCAGCTATCAGGGGCAGTTATTGGATCTGACGCCGGCGGAGTTCCGCCTGCTGAAAACGCTGGCCAGCCAGCCGGGCAACGTGTTTTCACGCGAGCAGCTGCTGAACAACCTGTACGACGACTACCGGGTGGTCACCGACCGCACCATCGACAGCCACATCAAAAACCTGCGCCGCAAACTGGAACTGATCGACGGGGAAAAATCCTTCATCCGCTCGGTATACGGCGTGGGCTACCGCTGGGAAGCCGAGCCCTGCCGGCTGATGAATGGGGTTTAGGGGAAATCAGCGCGTCCAGTCTTCAACCGCCAACCCGGGCACCATGGCGAATGCGCGATCGTTGGTCACCAGCGTCGCACCACGGCTCTGCGCGTGAGCGGCGATCAGTTGATCCATCGCGCCCATGATTTTGCCCTTTCTCTCCATGGTTGCCCGCATTTCACCGTAGCAACGGGCGGCCTCGCTATCCCATGCATAGACCGTCACTGCAGCAAGAAAGGCCTCGACCATGCTTTGCAACGCCTTGTTCCGCCGTTTAGCCACACCGTAAAGCAGTTCCGCCTCCGTGACGCTGGAAATACATACGGCAGAAGGCGGGAGCTTTTCCATGACGTTAAGCACCTGCGGATGCTGCCGAAACAAGTGGCTGACGGTGTTGGTATCAAACATGTACATCGCCTACTCTTCCTCTGAGAAGGGATCGCGGTCGGCAACCCCTTGCTGACGATCTTCCGCGCCAAGAAACTCTTGCGGCACCGGCGTTTGGGCGATAATGCTCAGCAGCGGTGCCCAGCTGTCCGGCTTTGCCGGATATTTGGATAAAATCACGTTGCCCTCCCGATCGCGACGGATATAGACACGATCCGTATCAAATTCAAATTCCACCGGTAACCTCACCGCCTGATTTCTGCCGTTTTTAAACAGCTTTGCGATCCTTTCCATCTCGACACCTCCACAGCAGGCATAGGCCAAAGCATATGCCTGTAGCGTGTCGATGCCAAGATGTATCGCTCATTTTTCATCCACATTGACGAAACGGCCAAACAGTAACGCACAATCTCACGGGGTGACACCCTGTTCCCCTCGTTATGCGGCGCACTGCGCAATCACGCCTTCTCCCTTAGCTTCCCGTGCGGCGCTGTGCCTCTCGGGCGAAAACTCCGCGCCGGCGCAAAAAAACTGCGCATTTTTTCAACTAAGCTGCTGTGAGGTTTAGCCGCCGATTTTCAAGCGATTGGCTACACTTACATCACGAATCGGAACCTACAGGAGAAGAACCATGGCAATCGGTCATTACGAGCTGAAAAAAGCAAAGAACGGACAGTACCACTTCAACCTGAAAGCCAGTAACGGCGAGATCATTCTGGCCAGCGAGATGTATGCCAGCAAAGCCTCGGCGGAGAACGGCATCGCCTCGGTGCAGACCAATTCACCGCACGAAGCGCAGTACGAACTGAAGCACAGCGCCAGCAATCAGCCCTACTTTGTGCTGAAGGCCAAGAACCATCAGGTGATCGGCGTCAGCGAAATGTACAGCTCCGAAAGCGCGGCCAAAAACGGTATCCAGTCGGTGATAAAAAACGGCCCGACCACCGATATCCGCGATTTGAGCGCCTGATCCCCCGTTTCACCCGCGCGGTGGCGGCCACCGCGCGTTTTCCGTTTGACCGGGATCAATCTCCCTTGAATAAATCCGGTTAACTGCTGATTTCTTGCCGCGCTGCGGCTACAATCCCCCGCTTTTACTGCGCCATCAGGTGGCGTGGTGCTGACCTGAAATCAGACCGAGACACACTATGTTTACATCAGAACTTCTCTCCCCGGCCGGCACGCTGAAAAATATGCGTTACGCCTTCGCCTACGGCGCCGATGCGGTTTACGCCGGCCAGCCGCGCTACAGCCTGCGGGTGCGCAACAACGAGTTCAACCACGAGAATCTGGCGCAGGGCATCAACGAAGCGCATGCGCTGGGCAAAAAGTTCTACGTGGTGGTGAACATCGCCCCGCACAACGCCAAGTTGAAAACCTTCCTGCGCGATCTGAAGCCGGTTATCGATATGGGCCCGGATGCGCTGATCATGTCCGATCCCGGCCTTATCATGATGGTGCGCGAAGCCTTCCCGCAGATGGACATCCACCTGTCGGTGCAGGCCAACGCCGTTAACTGGGCGACGGTGAAGTTCTGGAAGCAAATGGGCCTGACCCGCGTGATCCTGTCGCGCGAACTGTCGCTGGAAGAGATCGCCGAGATCCGCGCCGAAGTGCCGGACATGGAGCTGGAGATCTTCGTCCACGGCGCGCTGTGCATGGCCTACTCCGGCCGCTGCCTGCTGTCCGGCTACATCAACAAGCGCGATCCCAATCAGGGCACCTGCACCAATGCCTGCCGCTGGCAGTACAAAGCGGAAGAAGGCAAAGAGGACGACACCGGCAATATCGTGCACCTGCACGAACCGATCCCGGTGCAAACCGTCGAGCCGACGCTGGGCATCGGCGCGCCCACCGACAAGGTGTTCATGCTGTCTGAAGCGCAAAAGCCAGGCGAATATATGAGCGCCTTCGAGGACGAACACGGCACCTATATCATGAACTCCAAGGATCTGCGCGCCATCCAGCACGTGGAGCGTCTGACGCAGCTCGGCGTGCATTCGCTGAAGATCGAAGGGCGCACCAAGTCCTTCTACTACTGCGCCCGCACCGCTCAGGTCTATCGCCGCGCCATCGACGACGCGGCCGCCGGCAAACCGTTCGATCCGACCCTGCTCACCACGCTGGAAGGCTTGGCGCACCGCGGCTATACCGAAGGCTTCCTGCGCCGCCACGTGCACGAAGCGCAGCAGAATTACGACTACGGCTCCTCGCTCTCCGAGCGCCAGCAGTTCGTCGGCGAATTCACCGGCGTGCGCCGTGATGGCTGGGCGGAAGTCGACGTGAAGAATAAGTTCGCGCTCGGCGACAGCGTCGAAATGATGACACCGGGCGGCAACGTGGTGTTCACCCTCGAGAGCATGAAAAATAAGAAAGGCGAATCGATTGAGGTGGCGCCGGGCAACGGCCATATCGTTTATTTGCCGATCCCGCAGGATATCGATCTCAATTATGCGTTGCTGATCCGCAATTTGGCGGAAGAAAATAGCGCCGGGGTATAAAAATGAATCGCCGTCATTCGGCGGCGATTTTTAGCAAATATTAGAATTGGATCACATCAATGTGCGCGCAGCTTGGTTACTATCACGCTGCTTAAAACGAACAACGAAAATATTTGCATAGCAATACTAGGAACCACCTCCTTAGCCGGCCCAATCTCCCTTGGGCTGGCTTTTTCTTTATGGGTGCGCCTATTTTTTTCCACCACGCCAATTTCCATAACTTATTCCCATTATCCGTTTTAATAATAATAATCACGCCGCTTCGATATATAAATAACGCTACAGCGATTAATCCTCGCTTCTTTAACACTTTGCTTATTTCCGCGTAAAATTCAGATAAATTCGCATTGCTTCATATTCACTGAGCGCCGGGAAATAACCGGAATTAGCTGAATATTCTGATGGCCTGGTGGCGGCAGCTGGTTTATCTTGAGGCATTCTTGGTTTTCCGCCGGAGGATATCGGCAATGCCTCAACACTCACATACGTCCGCCCTGCTTATCATCAACGGCAAAGGCGCCGGTAACGAAGAGCTGCGTCAGGCGGTCAACCGGCTGCGCGAAGAACAGATAACGTTGCACGTGCGCGTCACCTGGGAGCACGGCGATGCCGCGCGCTATGTCGCGGAAGCCGCGCAGCTCGGCGTCGGCACCGTCGTCGCCGGCGGCGGTGACGGCACCATCAACGAAGTGGCCGCCGCGCTGGTGCAGCTGCCGGCGCACAACCGGCCGGCGCTGGGCATCCTGCCGCTCGGCACCGCCAACGACTTCGCCATGGCGTGCAATATCCCTCCGTCCCCCGAACTGGCGCTGCAGCTGGCGATCAAGGGCCGCTCGGTGCCTATCGATCTGGCGAAGGTCAACGGCGAGCGCTATTTCATCAACATGGCCACCGGCGGCTTCGGCACCCGCATCACCACCGAAACGCCGGAGAAGCTGAAGGCGGCGCTGGGCGGCGTGTCCTACTTTGTGCACGGCCTGCTGCGCATGGATACGCTGCAGGCCGACCGCTGTGAAATCCGCGGGCCGGACTTTCGCTGGGCCGGCGAGGCGCTGGTGATCGGCATCGGCAACGGCAAACAGGCCGGCGGCGGCCAGGAACTGTGCCCCAGCGCGCTGATCAACGACGGCCTGCTGCAGCTGCGCCTGCTGATCGCCGATGAACTGCTGCCGGCGCTGGTCGCCGCCCTGTTCAACGACGAAGAGAGCAACAGCATCCTCAGCGCGGCGCTGCCGTGGCTCGAGATCGACGCGCCGCATGAGATGACTTTCAACCTCGACGGCGAACCGCTCAAAGGCCGCCATTTTCGCATCGA
Organism: Serratia sp. BNK-33-b; assembly: GCF_048684565.1. Taxonomy (NCBI): domain Bacteria; kingdom Pseudomonadati; phylum Pseudomonadota; class Gammaproteobacteria; order Enterobacterales; family Yersiniaceae; genus Serratia; species Serratia sp. BNK-33-b. The sequence goes on along the minus strand of NZ_JBLQTZ010000001.1, from coordinate 1,118,679 downwards.
AGTGTTGCCACAGGCCATCGAATGCCGCCTGCCGCCTAACTGCGCCCTGCTGGGCTGACCTTGTCGGGCGCAGCCGCTGCGCCCCGCTTCTTCCCCTCCGCTCATCCGCTTCCACTCGCGATCAAATGTGATCCTCTCCGGCAAATTCATTAATTCATACTTGTATGGTAGTTAGTTCATGGCGTATTTTCGCGCTATCTCTCCGCAGCTACAGGATGTGAAGGTTATGAAAATCGTCAACGCCGAGGTGTTCGTCACCTGCCCGGGGCGCAACTTTGTCACGCTGAAAATCACCACCGATGACGGCATCATCGGCCTCGGTGACGCCACGCTGAACGGGCGCGAATTGCCGGTGGCCTCTTACCTGAAAGATCACCTCTGCCCGCAGTTGATCGGCCGCGACGCGCAGCGGATCGAAGACCTCTGGCAATTCTTCTACAAAGGCGCTTACTGGCGGCGCGGCCCGGTGACCATGTCAGCCATTTCCGCCGTCGACATGGCGCTATGGGACATCAAGGCCAAGGCCGCCAATATGCCGCTGTATCAGCTGTTGGGCGGCGCCTCGCGCTCGGGAGTGATGGTGTATTGCCACACCACCGGCCACTCGATCGACGAGGTGCTCGACGACTACGCCAAACATAAAGAGCAAGGCTTCAAGGCGATCCGCGTTCAATGCGGCGTGCCGGGCATGAAAACCACTTACGGCATGGCCAAGGGCAAAGGCCAGGCTTATGAGCCGGCCACCAAGGGCGACTGGCCGGAAGAGCAGCTGTGGTCGACGGAAAAGTACCTCGATTTCACCCCCAAACTGTTCGACGCGGTGCGCACCAAGTTCGGTTTCAACGAGCACCTGCTGCACGACATGCACCACCGCCTGACGCCGATCGAAGCGGCGCGCTTCGGTAAAAGCGCCGAGCCGTATCGCCTGTTCTGGATGGAAGATCCGACGCCGGCGGAAAATCAGGCCTGCTTCCGCCTCATCCGCCAGCATACCGTCACGCCGATCGCCGTCGGCGAGGTGTTCAACAGCATCTGGGACTGCAAACAGCTGATCGAAGAACAGCTGATCGACTACATCCGCACCACCCTGACGCACGCGGGCGGCATTACCGGCATGCGGCGCATCGCCGACTTCGCCTCACTGTATCAGGTGCGTACCGGTTCACATGGCCCTTCCGATCTGTCGCCGATCTGCATGGCGGCGGCGCTGCACTTCGATCTGTGGGTGCCAAACTTCGGCGTGCAGGAATACATGGGCTATTCCGAGCAAATGCTCGAAGTGTTCCCGCACAGCTGGACGTTCGACGACGGCTATATGCATCCGGGCGACAAGCCGGGCATCGGCATCGAGTTCGATGAGAAGCTGGCGGCCCGTTACCCGTATGAACCGGCCTACCTGCCGGTCGCGCGTCTGGAGGATGGCACCTTATGGAACTGGTAAACACCATGCGCAGCGTCGTGATCGAACAGCCCGGGCGCCTGGCGATCCAGACGCGCGCGCTGCCGCTACCGGCGGCCGGCGAAGTGCGGGTCAAGGTGAAATTCGCCGGCATCTGCGGCTCCGACGTCCATATCTATCACGGCCATAACCCGTTCGCCCGCTACCCGCGGGTGATCGGCCACGAGTTCTTCGGCCTGATCGATGCGCTGGGCGAAGGCGTCGATCCGGCGCGCCTCGGTGAACGCGTCTCGGTAGACCCGGTGGTGAGCTGCGGCCACTGCTATCCCTGTTCGGTCGGCCGCCCCAACGTCTGCACCTCGCTGCAGGTGATCGGCGTGCACTGCGACGGCGGCTTCAGCGACTACGCCTGCGTACCGGCGCGCAATGCCTACCCGGTTCCGTCGGCCATCAGCGATCGCCACGCCGCGATGATCGAACCCTTCAGCATCGCCGCCAACATTACCGCCCATCTGCAACCGCGCCCCGACGACATCGCGCTGATCTACGGCGCCGGGCCGATGGGGCTCACGGTGATCCAGACGCTGAAAGGGGTGTATGGCGTCAAGCAGGTATGGGTCGTCGATCGCATCGCCGAGCGGCTGGACATGGCGCGCGCCAACGGCGCCGACGAAACATTCAACAACGCCGAGGCCGCATTGCCGCAGGCGCTGCAGCAGCGCGGCGTTCAGCCGACGCTGATCGTCGATGCCGCTTGCCACCCCGCCATTTTACCGGAGGCGATCGCGCTGGCTTCGCCGGCGGCGCGTATCGGCATCATGGGCTTTTCCGGCGACGCCTGCACCCTGACCCAGCAGAGCATCACCAGCAAGGAGCTGTCGATCTTCTCTTCGCGCCTGAACAGCGCGCGCTTCCCGCAGGTGATCGCCTGGATGGCGGACGGCAAACTGGACCCGCAGCGGCTGCTCACCCACTGCGTGCCCGCCGACGACGTCGAACGGGCGATGCAGATGTTCGAGCGGGATCAGCGCACCTGCTGCAAGGTGCTGCTGCAGTTCGAGTAACGCCAAGGCGGCATCGGGGCATGGGGCGGCGCCCGCCGCCCGTGCAAACAACGAAGCATCACGATTAAAACGACACCCAGTGGAGTGCTTTATGTTTAAAAACCTGCGTTGGACCATCGTGTTCCTGCTGTTCATGGTCTACATGATCAACTACCTCGATCGCGTGGCGCTGTCGATCACCGTGCCGATGATCGAACAGGATCTGATGCTGAACGCCGAACAGTTCGGTCTGATCTTCGGCAGCTTCTTCTTCGGCTACGCCATTTTCAACTTCGTCGGCGGGCTGGCGGTCGACCGCTTCGGCCCGACGCTGGTGCTGGGCGTGGCGGTCGGCCTGTGGTCCATCTTCTGCGGCATGACGGCGATCGCCACCGGTTTTTACTCAATGCTGATCCTGCGCGTCCTGTTCGGCATGGCCGAAGGGCCGATCTGCGCCTCGGCCAACAAGATGATTAACGGCTGGTTCCCGAAGAAACAGGCGGCGACCGCCGTGGGCCTGCTCAGCGCCGGTTCGCCCTTGGGCGGCGCGGTGGCCGGGCCGATCGTCGGCTATCTGGCGCTGGCGTTCGGCTGGCGGCCGGCGTTTATGATCATCTGCGCCATCGGCATCGTCTGGATGCTGGTGTGGTTCTTCGTGGTGGCGGATAACCCGGCGAAAAGCCAACGCGTCAGCAACGAAGAACGGGCGCTGATCGCACGGTTGAAACAGGAAAATCTCGGCGAGGAAAGCGCCTTGAGCGACGCTCCGCACGGGCTGGGTTACTACCTGAAGCAGCCGATCATTCTGGTCACCGCCTTCGCCTTCTTCTGCTACAACTACATCCTGTTCTTCTTCCTGAGCTGGTTCCCCTCGTATCTGGTGCAGGCGCACAACCTGAACATCAAAGAGATGAGCCTGACCACGATGATCCCGTGGATCGTCGGCTTCGTCGGGCTGGCGCTCGGCGGCTATATTTCCGACAAGATCTTCAACATCACCGGCAAATTGCTGCTGTCACGCAAGATCGTGCTGGTCACCAGCCTGCTGGCGGCGGCGGTGTGCGTGGCGTTGGCGGGCACCGTCAGCAGCGTGGTGCCGGCGGTGATGCTGATGTCGGTGTCGATCTTCTTCCTCTACATTACCGGCGCTCTCTACTGGGCGATCATCCAGGACGTGGTGCATAAATCCCGGGTCGGCGGCGCCAGCGGGTTCATTCATTTGATCGGCAGCGTCTCCGGCATCATCGGGCCGATCGCCACCGGCTACATCGTGCAGAACACCGGCAAATTCGACAGCGCCTTTATGCTGGCGGGCGGCGTCGCCGCGCTGGGCGCGCTGCTGGTGCTGCTGGTGATCAAGGCGCCGCGCGCAACGGCGGGCGTGCAAATCTTAAAACCCTAACGCCAGACGGGGCGGCTTCGCCCCTTTTTGCTTACCTCTCCAGGGACATTGAACATGAGACTTTCCGACCACAGCGCGCTGCCGGCCGCCGTTATCCGGCCCGGCTACGCACGTGAGCGCGTGAAACCGCGCATGGCGCATATCGGCTTCGGCGCGTTTCACCGCGCGCACCAGGCGATGTACGCCGACAGGCTGGCCAGCGAGCACGGCAGTGACTGGGGCTACTGCGAAATCAGCATGCAGCACGGCCAGCAAAAGATCGCCGATCTACGGCAACAGGACCTGCTGTTCTCGGTGGCGGAGATGGACGACGACGGCTGGCGGGGCCGGGTCATCGGCGTGGTGCGCCAGGCGCTGCACCTGCAAACCGACGGGCTGGCGGCGGTGCTGGCGGCCCTGACGCAGCCCGAGATCGCCATCGTCTCGCTGACCATCAGCGAAAAGGGCTATTGCCACCACCCCGCCAGCGGCCGGCTGATGGCGGAACACCCGGCGATCGCGCATGATATCGCCCACCCGGCACAGCCGCAGTCGGCGCCGGGGCTGCTGCTGGCGGCGCTGCGCCTGCGCCGTGAACGCGGGCTGCCGCCGTTCGCCGTGATGTCCTGCGATAACATGCCGGCCAACGGCCAGGTCACGCGCCAGGTGCTGGTCGAACTGGCGCAGCGGCAGGATCCGGCGTTGGCCGACTGGGTGCGTCAAGAGGTCGCCTTCCCTTCCACCATGGTGGATCGCATTGTGCCGGCGGTAACACCGGAGGCCCGCGAACAACTGTTTGTCTGGCTGGGCGGCGTCGAGGATGAGGTCGGCGTGGCCTGCGAGCCGTTCAGCCAGTGGGTCATTGAGGACCGATTTCCCCAGGGGCGCCCGGCCTGGGAAAAGGTCGGCGCCGAACTGGTGAGCGACGTGCTGCCGTACGAGGAGATGAAGCTGCGCATGCTGAACGGCAGCCATTCGTTCCTCGCCTATCTCGGCTATCTGGCCGGTTATCAGCACGTCGGCGATTGCATGCAGGATGCGGATTTTGTCCGCGCCGCCCGTCACCTGATGCTGTCGGAACAGGCGCCGACCCTGCAGGTGCCGAACGTCGATTTGGCGCAGTATGCCGACTCGCTGCTGCAGCGTTACCGCAACCGCGCGTTGAAGCACCGCACCGCGCAGATCGCCATGGACGGCACGCAGAAGTTGCCGCAACGGCTGCTGGACGCGATCCGCTGGCATCTGGCGCGCGGCAGCCGCTTCGACTGCCTGGCGCTGGGCGTCGCCGGCTGGATGCGCTACGTCGGCGGCCGCGATGAACAAGGCGAGCCGATCGCCATCAGCGATCCGCTGCGCGAACGCCTCGCCGCGTTGGTCGCCGGCAGCGAGGAAGGGCGGCCCCGCGTCCTGGCGCTGCTGCAACTCGACAGCGTCTTCGGCCGCGATCTGCCCGATTCGCCTGACTTCGTCCACGCCGTCAGCCACGCTTATCACCAACTGCTGAGCCTGGGGGCCAAAGCCGCCGTCGCCGCTCTGCCGCTTACCGACCGGGAGGTTTCCGATGACCGTCACCACGCATAATGCCGTCAATACCGGCAATCAACCGCTGCTGCGGCGCGTCGCCAGTGCTTCGGCCATCGGCACCGCCGCCGAATACTATGATTTCTTCGCCTACGGCACCGCCGCGGTGCTGTTCTTCGGCCAGCTGTTTTTCCCCAGCGCCGATCCGCTGATCAGCACGCTGGCGGCCTTCGCCACCTACGCGGTCGGTTTCCTGGCGCGCCCGCTGGGCGGCATCGTGTTCGGCCATATCGGCGACAAAGTCGGCCGCAAGAAGGCGCTGGTGATCACCATCCTGATCGTCGGCCTCGGCACCTTTTGCATCGGCCTGCTGCCCACCTATGAGCAGATCGGCATCTGGGCGCCGATCGCGTTGATCTTTATCCGCGTGCTGCAGGGCTTCGGCGTCGGCGGCGAACAGGCCGGCGCGGTGCTGATGACCGCCGAATATGCGCCGCCGCCGCGGCGCGGCTTCTACGCCAGCTGGGTGCAGATCGGCGCGCCGGCCGGCTTCCTGCTGCCGTCCGGGCTGTTCGCGCTGCTGACCGCCGTGCTGTCACCGGCGCAAATGCTGGACTGGGGCTGGCGCATTCCGTTCCTGCTCAGCCTGCTGCTGGTGCTGGTCGGGCTGTTTATTCGCCTGAAGATCGACGAATCGCCGGTGTTTACCCAGATCCGCGCCACCAAAGCGGTGGAGAGCCGGCCGGTGGTGGAAGTGGCCCGCCGCTATCCCGGCCTTATCGCCAAAGGGGTGTGCGCCAAGCTGATCGAAGCCTGCGCCTTCGCCATGTTCACGGTGATCGTGCTGGCCTACGGTAAGGCCAACCACCTCAACGAAAGCATTCTGCTGGAGGCGATGATCGTGGCGGTGCTGCTGGAGATTTTCGCCATTCCGCTGATGGGCCGCCTCTCCGATCGGCTGGGGCGCAAACCGGTTTACATCGCCGGCGCGCTGCTGCAGGTGGTGTGCATCGTGCCGTTCTTTATGGCGATCAACCTCGATAATTTCTGGGTGACGCAGATCGCCATGATTGTAGTGCTGACCTTCGGCCACAGCATGTGCTACGCGCCGCAGGCTTCCTACTTCCCGGAACTGTTCCCCACCCGCGTGCGCTGCAGCGGCATCGCGCTGATCTGGCAGATCGGCTCGCTGATCGGCAGCGGCATTCTCGGGCTGCTGGCGGTGAAGATCCTGCAGGTGACCGGCGGCCATTACTACGGGCTGGCCGGCTACATGATGGTGCTGGGCGTGGTGTCGGCCCTCGGCCTGAGCCTGATGCCGGAAACCGCGCCAGAGCGGCGCAAGCAGGAGTATCAGGATTGGCATCACTGAGTTACCCTGCCCGGCGGGTGGATTTATCCCCCCGCCCTCAACCAATAATCTGCTAGTATGGTGGCATTCGAATTCCAGCCAGATGCCTGATTGTCGCCATGTCTGAAACGTACAGTCTCACCAACAACGTCCCGGTCAACCAGCAGATCTATCGCTTCCTGCGCAAAGATATCGTCGACTGCACCATCCCCCCCGGCACCCTGCTGTCCGAGAAAGAGATCTCCACCCGCTTTTGCGTTTCGCGCCAGCCGGTGCGCGAAGCCTTCATCAAGCTGGCGGAGGCCGGTCTGGTGCAGATCCTGCCGCAGCGCGGCACCTTCGTGATGAAGATTTCCGCCAAGCGCGTGGCCGACGGGCGCTTTATCCGTCAAGCGGTGGAATGCGCCATCGTGCGCCGCGCGGCTGAGCGCGCCACTCCGGCGCAGCTGATGACGCTGGAGCATAACCTGCACCGTCAAGAGCTGGCGGCGCAGAACGGGCAAACGCGCGAATTTTTGGCGCTGGACGACGAGTTCCACCAGCTGTTGACCCAGTTTGCCGACTGCCCGCTGGCGTGGGAGACCATCGAAACCATCAAGGCCACCATGGATCGGGTGCGTTTCCTCAGCCTGAGCGAAGTCTCGCCGCCTGAGAGCCTGATCAAGCAGCACTACCGCATCTACGAAGCGCTGAAAGCGCGCGATGCCGAGGCGGCGGAGCGCGCCATCCACGATCATCTGCAGGAGATGATCTACTCCATCACCCCGATCGCCCTGCAGAACACCGAGTGGTTCGAGATCGAATAATCAACCGCTTAGCAAGCCGGGGGCGATCGCCCCCGCGTATTTGGCCACGCCAATGGCATTTCCTCTCAATCGCATCTATTGTTTGTCCTTGCCGGATCAAGTTCGGTAGCATCGCTTTACAGCTTCAATCACCGCTTTTTTACTACGCCGGTGGTCAAAAACCCTTGTATTGCCGGTGTATGAAGAAGCTTAATCGGGAGTGAATCATGACTGATATTGTGCAGTTGCTAGGAAAGGAAGCGGAAGATCTGCTGCAACACCGCTGTACCACTATCCCCGCCGAGAATCTCTACCTGCCGGGCGCCGACTTCGTCGACCGCGTAATGATCGATAACAACCGCCCCAACAGCGTGCTGCGTTCGATGCAAACCCTGTTCAACCACGGCCGCCTGGGCGGCACCGGTTATCTGTCTATCCTGCCGGTCGATCAGGGCATCGAGCACTCCGCCGCCGCCTCGTTCGCCGCCAACCCGCTGTATTTCGATCCGAAGAACATCGTCGAGCTGGCGATTGAAGCCGGCTGTAACTGCGTCGCCTCCACCTACGGCGTGCTGGCGTCGGTATCGCGCCGCTACGCGCATAAAATTCCGTTCCTGGTCAAACTCAACCACAACGAAACGCTGAGCTACCCGACCCAGTACGACCAGACCCTGTACGCCAGCGTCGAGCAGGCGTTCAACATGGGCGCAGTGGCGGTTGGCGCCACCATTTACTTCGGCTCCGAACAGTCGCGCCGCCAGATCGAAGAGATCTCGATCGCCTTCGAGCGCGCGCATGAGCTGGGCATGGTCACGGTGCTGTGGGCCTATCTGCGTAACCCGGCGTTCAACAAGGACGGCGTGGACTACCACTCCAGCGCCGATCTGACCGGCCAGGCCAACCACATCGCCGCCACCATCGGCGCCGACATCGTCAAACAGAAAATGGCCGAAAACAACGGCGGTTACCGCGCAGTGAAATTCGGCTATACCGACGATCGCGTCTACACCAAGCTGACCACCGATCACCCGATCGATCTGGTGCGTTACCAGTTAGCCAACTGCTACATGGGCCGCGCCGGGCTGATCAACTCCGGCGGCGCCGCCGGTGAGAACGATCTGCAGGAATCGGTGCGCACCGCGGTGATCAACAAACGCGCCGGCGGCATGGGCCTGATCCTGGGGCGTAAAGCCTTCAAGAAATCGATGAAAGACGGCGTGGCGCTGATCAACGCCGTGCAAGACGCCTATCTGGACAAGAAGGTCACCATCGCCTGATGTGACGGACCGCCTGTCCCAAAGCCCGGTTCGCCGGGCTTTTTTGTGCCCGTTATCCCGCCTCACGCACCGTTAACCTTCTCTTTCTTTCACTTTAAACTTTCAAAATAAAATATTTATCTTTCAAATTGTGATCCATTTAAAACAAATAGCCCAACAAAGTGACTACTGTAAGGCCCATGGCGACAGAGCCGCCGTTCGCTCCAGGCCATATCAGTCCATTACAGGAGAACATAATGATTGAGCTAATCACCCACGGCGCCGAGTGGTTTATCGGCCTGTTTCAGAAAGGCGGTGAAGTGTTTGTCGGCATGGTGACCGGCATTTTGCCCTTGTTGATCAGCCTGTTGGTTATCATGAACGCGCTGATCAAATTTGTTGGCCAGGAACGTATCGAACGATTGGCGCAGCGCTGCGCGGGCAACCCCGTTTCGCGTTATCTGCTGCTGCCGCTGATCGGCACCTTTGTCTTCTGCAACCCGATGACCCTCAGCCTGGGGCGCTTCATGCCGGAGAAATACAAGCCGAGTTACTACGCGGCGGCCTCCTACAGCTGCCACTCGATGAACGGCCTGTTTCCGCACATCAACCCCGGCGAACTGTTCGTTTACCTCGGCATCGCCAGCGGCCTGACCACCCTCGGCCTGCCGCTCGGCCCGTTGGCGGTGAGCTATTTCCTGGTGGGGCTGTTCACCAACTTCTTCCGCGGCTGGGTCACCGATCTCACCACCAGTCTGTTTGAACGCAAGATGGGCATCCGTCTGGATCGCCAGGTGCAACTTTAATTCGTGGAGTGCAGCATGAGTGCTTATATCCGTATTGAAAAAGGCGCCAGCGGCTGGGGCGGCCCCCTGGAGCTGCCGATAGAGCCCGGCAAAAAAGTGGTGTACATCACCGCCGGCACCCGGCCTTCCATCGTCGATCGCCTCAGCGAATTGACCGGCTGGCCCGCCGTCGACGGTTTCAAAGAGGGCGAACCGCCGGCGGAAGAGATCGGCGTGGCGGTGATCGACTGCGGCGGCACCCTGCGCTGCGGCCTGTACCCGAAACGCCGCATTCCGACGGTCAACATCCATGCCACCGGCCAGTCCGGCCCGCTGGCGCAGTTTATCCTCGAAGACATCTATGTCTCCGGCGTGCGTGACCACAACATCAGCCGAATCGACGCGACGGAGAACCCACCCGCCGCCGCGGTTGCAGCGCCGCCCAAGGCGCGCGACTACGACACCAGCAAGAAGATCACCGAACAAAGCGACGGGCTGCTGGCGAAGGTCGGCATGGGCATGGGATCGGTGGTGGCGGTGTTCTTCCAGGCCGGACGCGACACCATCGACACCGTGCTGAAGACCATTCTGCCGTTTATGGCGTTCGTCTCGGCCTTGATCGGCATCATCATGGCCTCCGGCCTCGGAGACTTTATCGCTCACGGCCTGACGCCGCTCGCCAACAGCCCGATCGGCCTGGTGACGCTGGCGCTGATCTGCTCATTCCCGCTGCTGTCGCCGTTCCTCGGCCCCGGCGCGGTCATCGCCCAAGTGATCGGCGTGCTGGTCGGGGTACAGATCGGCCTCGGCCATATTCCGCCGCAGCTGGCGCTGCCCGCGCTGTTCGCCATCAACGCGCAGGCCGCCTGCGACTTCATTCCGGTCGGCCTGTCGCTGGCGGAAGCCAAACAGGACACCGTGCGGGTCGGCGTGCCTTCAGTGCTGGTCGGCCGCTTCCTGACCGGCGCGCCGACGGTGTTAATCGCCTGGGCCGCCTCGGCCTTCATTTATCAATAATGTGATCCCCAGGGAGACGTTTATGCACACCATTTTTCACACCACCATCACGCAGATCGGCGGCTGCGCCCGCGACGCGTTGCTGGACAACATGCTGATCACCTTCCGTGAAGGCGCCCCGGCGGATATCGAAGAGTTCTGCTTCATCCACCGCCACGGCGCAACCGCCGGCGAGCTGCAGGTCGGCGGCGTGATGGAACTGGCGCAGCAGCGCTACGCCATCACCGCCGTCGGCAGCGTCGCCACGCAGAATCTGCGCGAGCTGGGCCACGTAACCGTGCGCTTCGACGGCGAAGCCGAGGCCGAATTCCCCGGCTCGATCCACGTATCCGGCCCGACGCCGACTGATATCCCGTTGGGCAGCACGCTGTCATTTATCGCATAAGGAGTAGACCATGTCTGAAGTAGCTGTAGTGATTGGCGGCGGCCAAACGTTAGGCGCCTTTTTGTCCCACGGGCTGGCGCAGGCCGGTTATCGGGTGGCGGTGGCCGATCTGAACGCCGACAACGCCAATCGGGTGGCACAGCAGATCAACGAAGAGTACGGCACAGGCAGCGCCTGCGGTTTTCAAGCCGACGCCACCGACGAGCAGAGCGTGATCGCGCTGGCGACGGCGGTTGACCGAGCGTTCGGCCAGGCCAACCTGCTGGTGTACAGCGCCGGCATCGCCAAGGCGGCGCCAATCACCGATTTCCCGCTGGGCGACTTCGACCGCTCGCTGCAGGTGAACCTGGTGGGCTATTTCCTCTGCGCCCGCGAGTTCTCGCGCCTGATGATCCGCGACGGCATCGCCGGGCGCATCATCCAGATCAACTCCAAGTCCGGCAAGGTCGGCAGCAAGCACAACTCCGGCTACAGCGCCGCCAAGTTCGGCGGCGTGGGGCTGACGCAGTCGCTGGCGCTCGATCTGGCGGAATACGGCATTACCGTGCATTCGCTGATGCTCGGCAACCTGCTGAAATCGCCGATGTTCCAGTCGCTGCTGCCGCAGTACGCGCAAAAACTGGGCATCGCACCGGACCAGGTGGAGCAGTACTACATCGACAAGGTGCCGCTGAAGCGCGGTTGCGACTATCAGGACGTACTGAACACCCTGCTGTTCTACGCCAGCGATAAGGCCTCTTACTGCACCGGCCAATCGATCAACATCACCGGCGGCCAGGTGATGTTCTGACGCCACCGACGCCCCCTTCCGCGGAAGGGGGCCTAAGGAGAACCCCATGACACAAGCTTTGATCGCCTTCGCGCTGCTGGCCTGGCTGCTGCAAATCGCCTTCGGCTGGTGGCAACTGCAACGTTTCAACCGCGCCTTCGACGGTTTATGCCGGCTGGGCGCCGTGGGCGTCGGCCGTTCCGGCGGCCGTTTTCGCCCACGGGTGGTGCTGGCGCTGGCCTTCGACGACGATCGGCGGGTATGCGGCAGCCTGTTGCTGCGCGGCCTGACCGTCTTCGCCCGGCCCCGCCCGCTGCCTCATTTACACGGATTGCATCAGCAGGATTTGCGCCCGGATGTGATCTTCCCCGAGGATCGCGCATGCCAGTCTGCACTATCGTTAGCGATTGACCCCAAATCGTGATATTTTCACATTAAAAGACATTACCTTTCATAGTGAATTATTCAGCGAGGGGAAATGCCCAACTCTTGTGAACGGGAATCGCGATGAAACCAAAGCAGCGGCAGGCCGCTATCCTTGAATATCTGCAGCGGCATGGCAAAACGGCGGTGGACGCCCTGGCCGAGCATTTCTCCACCACCGGCACCACCATCCGCAAGGATCTCACCCTGCTGGAAGAAGAAGGCGAGGTGATCCGCACCTACGGCGGCGTGGTGCTCAGCCGCGACGACGGCGATCAGCCAATCGACCGTAAAACCCATATCAACACCGAGAAAAAGCGCCGCATCGCCAGCGCCGCCGTGGCGCTGATCGCCGACGGCGACTCGCTGATCTTCGACGCCGGCAGCACGGTGCTGCAGATGGTGCCGCACCTGGCGCAGTTCAATAACATCACGGTGATGACCAACAGCCTGACCATCGTCAACGCGCTGGTGGAACTGGACAACGATCAGACCATCCTGATGCCCGGCGGCACCTACCGCAAAAAATCGGCCTCGTTCCACGGCAGCCTGGCGGAATCGGCGTTCCAGCAATTCAGCTTCGACAAGCTGTTTATCGGCGCGGACGGCGTCGATCTCAACGCCGGCGTCACCACCTTCAACGAAGTGCACAACGTCAGCAAAGCGATGTGCGAAGCCGCCGGCCGCATTATTCTGTTGGTGGACTCCTCGAAATTCGGCCGCAAGAGCCCGAACGTGGTGTGCGAACTCAGCGCCGTCGACACGCTGATCACCGACCGAGACATCAACCCTGATTACCTCGCCGCCCTGCAGGCGAAAGGCATCAATATCATTCTGGTAGGAGACCCCGATGAGTAACGCCAACGCCCTGCTCGCCTTCGCCCGCGAAACGCTGGAGATCGAGTTGACCGAAGCGCAGCGCCTGCTGGCGCGCCTGGATGACAACTTCGTCTGCGCCTGCGAGCTGCTGCTGAACTGCCGCGGCAAAGCGGTGATTTCCGGCATCGGCAAGTCCGGCCATATCGGCAAAAAAATCGCCGCGTCGCTGGCCAGCACCGGCACGCCGTCATTCTTCGTGCATCCGGCGGAGGCGCTGCACGGCGATCTCGGCATGATCGGCGCCGACGACGTGGTGGTGTTCATCTCCTACTCCGGCCGCGCCAAAGAGCTGGATCTGATCCTGCCGCTGCTGGCGGAGAACGGCATTCCGGTGATCGCCGTTACCGGCGGCAAAGAGTCGCCGCTGGCGCAGGCCGCGGCCTGCGTGCTGGATATCGGCGTCGAGCGCGAAGCCTGCCCGATGGGGCTGGCGCCCACCTCCAGCGCGGTCAACACCCTGATGATGGGCGACGCCCTGGCGATGGCGCTGATGCGCCAGCGCGGCTTCAACGCGGAAGACTTCGCCCGATCGCACCCGGGCGGCAGCCTGGGCGCGCGTCTGCTGAACCGCGTGCATCACCTGATGCGCACCGGCGATCGCCTGCCGCGCGTGAGCGAAAGCGCCAACGTGATGGAGGCGATGCTGGAACTGAGCCGCACCGGGCTGGGGTTGGTGGCGGTCTGCGACGCGCAGCAGCGGGTGGTGGGCGTATTTACCGACGGCGACCTGCGCCGCTGGCTGGTGAAGGGCAACAGCCTGCAGGATCCGCTCAGCCCGGCGATCACCCGCCCCGGCTATCGGCTGCCAGAGCAGTGGCGCGCCGGGGAGGCGCTGGAAGCGCTGCACGAACAACACATCAGCGCGGCTCCGGTGGTCGATATGGACGGCGTGCTGGTGGGGGCGCTCAACCTGCACGATCTGCATCAGGCCGGCATCGGCTGATCAACGCCGGGGGCGCCATCACCGGCGCCCCCGGACAGATCATTTCCAATCGGGATTGTTCTCGAACTGCTGCTTCAGCAGCGCTTTCATGTCGTCATTCGGCTTGCCGAGCCACTGGTACTTGGCATACTTCTTCGGATGATCGACGGCTTCCGGCCGATCTTCCACTTCCACCCGCACGCCCCAGGCCTGGGATTTGTCCGCGCTGAACGCCACGATCAAAAAGTTATTGCCGCAGTCGTGGGGCTTGCACAGGTTGCCGACCAGATACTCTTTGCCCTTCCAGTTCAGATTCTGCGCCGGCGTAGAGGTGCCGACGCCCTTGCGCGCCCAACCCGGCATCCGCGCCTGGCCTTTCACCATGTTTTGCCAGCTGGCCTGATACCCCGGCAGCTGAATCAAATCCGATGTGGTGACGATTTGTTGGGCAAAGCTGCCCGCGCTGAAGCTGAGCAGTGCGCCAAAGAGGGCGCAACGCAGCGCCTGGTGTCCCGTCATAGTCCTTCTCCCTAGGTTAAATCAGGTTTCGCCCATAAAACCGGGCCTGAACTAGTCAGACCACGATTGCGGCAAAAAGTTGACTCACCACCAGGCGTGAAAATGATGCACCGGCCCGATGCCGTGCCCCACTTCCAGCGTATCCGCCTGTTGCAGCGCTTGTTGCAGGTAGCCCTTGGCGGCGGCCACCGTGGCCGCCCAGTCGGCATGGCGCGGACGCAGCGCCGCCAGCGCGGCCGAGAGCGTGCAACCGGTGCCGTGGGTATGGCGGGTGGCGACGCGCGGCGCGGTAAAACGCTGCTCGCCTTCGGCGGTAAACAGCCAGTCCGGGCTCTCGCTTTCGCTCAGGTGGCCGCCCTTCATCAGCACCGCTCGGCAGCCCATCGCCAGCAGCGCCCGCCCCTGCTCGCGCATCTGCGCTTCATCTTCCGCCGGCGCGCACGCCAGCAGCGCCGCCGCTTCCGGCAGGTTTGGCGTAATGATCGACACCAGCGGCAACAGCTCGCGCCGGATAGACTCTACCGCCTCCGGGGCCAGCAACGGATCGCCGCTTTTCGCCAGCATCACGGTGTCCAGCACCACGAATTCCGGCCGGTAATGGCGCAGCCGTTCGGCCACCGCCTGCACGATATCGGCGTTGGCCAGCATGCCGATCTTGACGCTGTCGATGCGCACGTCGCTGAACACCGAGTCCAGCTGCGCGGCGACAAACGCCGGATCGATGTAATACACCGACTGCACGCCGCGGGTATTCTGCGCCACCAGCGCGGTGATCACCGAGGTGCCATAGGCACCAAGCGCCGAGAAGGCCTTCAGATCGGCCTGAATGCCGGCGCCCCCGCTGGGATCGGTGCCGGCGATGGTCAGCGCGTTAATGCGTTTCATCACAGATCCTCCCCGCGCAGCTGATACAGGGCGTCGAGGAACGCCGGCGTAAAGCTGCCCGGCCCGGCGGCCTGCCTGGCCGCGAGGCCGCCGCAGTGGGACATCACCCGGCAGGCGGCCGCCACGTTGTCCAGGCGATCGCCCGGCAGGGCGCAAAACGCCGCCGCCACCGCCGACAGCGCGCAGCCGGTGCCCACCACCCGTGTCATCAGCGGGGAGCCGCCTTCGATCGCCCAATCGCGTTGGCCGTCGGTGACGTAATCCACCGCGCCGGTGACCGCGACTACCGCGCCGCTGCGCTGCGCCAGCTCACGCGCGGCGGGCAATGCCGCCAAGGAATCGTCGCCGCTGTCCACGCCGCGGCCGCTGGCCAGCAACCCGCTGAGCGCCATGATTTCCGAGGCGTTGCCGCGTATCGCCGCCGGTTTCTCGTCCAGCAGCTGTTTGGCGAAGGCGGTGCGGTAGGAGAGCGCGCCGACCGCCACCGGATCCAGCGTCCAGGGCTTGCCGGCCCGATTGGCGGCGGCCACCGCCGCGCGCATCGATTCGGCGCGCAGCGCGTTGAGGGTGCCGACGTTGATCAGCAGGCCGTCGGCCAGCGCGCTGAACTGCGCCGCCTCTTGCGGCTCCACCACCATCGCCGGGGAGGCGCCGAGCGCCAGCAGCACGTTGGCGGTCAGCGATTGCACCACTTCGTTGGTCAGGCAGTGGATCAGCGGAGGCCGCTGTTGGAATTGAGTCAGGCAGGCCGCGGCGCGAGCGCCGGGTAGTGCATCAGGTCGAGCGATCATATTCCTCCCAACCGGCGTTCAAGAAGGCGGCGCCGGTTGGGCGGCCGTGACTTCCCTACGCTGGCATTATCCAGATCAGGTAATACGGGTATTTCTCAGCCTTCATGCAGAAGGGCACCCCGAGTCATGAAAATCAATAGGTTGTGATCAACGTTGCGTTAATCCCTGAGCGGGATCATGCCAGCGGCGGCGCGGACAAACAAGCGAATAAATTCGCTCGCGCCTAAGCGATGTTGCCCTCTTTTCCCGCCAGATACAGGCTCAGCACGCCGGGCAGCTCCGCCAACGTAAACGCCACGCTCTGCGGCGCCGTTTTGAAGATGTGATGCAAGGTGCCGGCCACCAGGCTTTGCAACAGCCGGGTTTGCTGCAGGATCTCCGCTTCGGCGGTCTCGGGGCGGCGCAGCTGCAGCACTCGGGCGATCAGCGCCAGGAAGCTGGACTTTTCGTCCGGCAGGTTCATTTCCCGCATCACCGGCAGGTAGTCGGCGTGCTCGCGCAGGTACTGCGCATAGGGAGAAAACAGCCGCTGGATCACCGCTTCAGCGGAGAGGCGCCGCCACTCGTCGTCGCTGGCCAACGCCATGTCGCGCACCAGCGCCTCGATCGATTCAGTGTGCCGATCCGCCAGCGCCTTGATCACCGCGTGGCGATCGGGGAAAAAGTGATACATCGAGCCGATGGAGGTTTTGGCGTGCTTGGCCAGCCGCTGCATGCTGAGCGCCGCCAGGCCATCCTGCGCCACGATCGCCGCCGCTGAATCCAGAATGGTTTGTACGCGTTGCCGCCCTCTTTCCTGCTGCGGCTCTCGCCCGGTGATGTGTTCGTCGATTTGCATATTCGTTTCTGCCCGCTGTCATCAACGCATTATACCCATTTGCCGCCGCGAAGGCAGGGTGACACAAAAAACTAGATTAACTCCTCTAGTTTAGAGTAGAGTATTTATTCTAGTTTACCCTTGCGCAAGCATGAGGGTGACAAACAGTGACCTCACTCACTGAAAAAGAGTCATTTCATTCGGCCCGTCGACCAAGCCAATCGCCAGAGAACGCCCTATGCCCGACAAAAAACTGCTTATCACCTGCCTGACCGCGCTGTTGCTCACCGGGTGCTCGCCGGCACCGTCCATGGTGGTGTTCGGCGCTTCGTTCCCCGACTGGCTGTTTTGCCTGTGCGGCGGCGTGGCGGGCATGGTGGCGATCCACCTGCTGCTGCGCACCCCGGAAAAACGCGCCTGGCTGGCGCCGCAGCTGCTGACGTATCCGGCGCTGACCGCGCTGATCGCCATGCTGACCTGGTTACTGGTTTTCCCCCACTGAGACTGACGCCATGACCCAACCACAAACCTCCAACAAGCGCAGACTGCTGGTGCTTACCATCCTGGCGTTGACGCTCATCGTGGCCGCCACCGTCGTCTGGCGGGTGGAAAACGCCCCCAC
Organism: Serratia sp. BNK-33-b; assembly: GCF_048684565.1. Classification (NCBI taxonomy): domain Bacteria; kingdom Pseudomonadati; phylum Pseudomonadota; class Gammaproteobacteria; order Enterobacterales; family Yersiniaceae; genus Serratia; species Serratia sp. BNK-33-b. The sequence goes on along the minus strand of NZ_JBLQTZ010000001.1, from coordinate 1,101,129 downwards.
TACCGACGATGCCTACGCCTATGCCGACACCATCGACGTAGTGCCGGAGGTGAACGGCCGCATCATCGAGATGCCGATCCGCGACAACCAGGAAGTGCGGCAAGGCGATCTGCTGTTCCGCATCGATCCGCGCCCTTACCAGGACGCGCTGGCGGCCAGCGAAGCGCGCCTGATCATGCTGAATGAACAGATCAAGCTGACGCAGCGTTCGGTCAACGCGCAGCAGTACAACGCCGAATCGATGAACGCCATCGTCAAACGCTCGCAGGCGCTGGTGGCACAGGCGACCGACACCCTCAACCGCCGGCAGAAGCTGCTCGGCAAGAACTACGTTTCGGCGGAAGAAGTGGAAACCGCCCGCACCTCCCAGCGCTCGGCGCAGGCGGAACTGCAGGCCGCATTGCTGCAGGCGAAACAGGCGGAAGCCGCCGTCAGCGGCGTCGAAGCCCTGGTCGCGCAGCGTGCCGAAGTGCAGGCCGACATCGCCATCGCCAAACTGAACCTGGAGTTCACCGAGGTGAGAGCGCCGTTCGACGGCCGCATCGCCTCCCTGAAAACCACCGTCGGCCAATATGCCTCCAGCGCCAAACCGGTGTTCACGCTGATCGACACCCGCCACTGGTACGTGGTCGCCAACTTCCGCGAAACCGACCTGAAAGGCGTGCATCCCGGCGTGCCGGCCACGCTGTATTTAATGAGCGACGCCGGCCAGACCTTCAGCGGCAAGGTGGAATCGATCAGCTACGGCGTGCAGCCTGACGACGGCGGCACAGTGCTGGGCGGGCTGCCCAACGTGTCGCGCAACATCAACTGGGTGCACGTTTCGCAGCGCTTCCCGGTCAAGATCGCGGTAGAGGCCCCCAACCCGGCGCTGTTCCGCGTGGGCGCTTCGGCGGTGGCCAAGCTGAACCTGCGCCATGAAGAATAAAACGATGTCTCACGGCTGGCTGTCCCAGTTGATCGACGAGCTGCGCCCTTCGGACAGCCGCATCAACCTGGTGATCCGCGCCCTGCTCTCCAGCGCGATCGCCATCGTGATCTCGCAGACGCTGCAGGTGCCGTGGCTGGCGCTGTCACTGATCGCTGTCTTCTTTATCACACAGTCCAATATCGTGATCACCCGCGCAATCGGCATCCTGTTTTTCGTCAGCTCCACGCTGGCGATCGGCGCCGCTATCCTGGTGCTGAAATTCACCTACGACTACCCGATGCTGCGCATCCTGCTCTCCAGCGCGCTGTTTTTCCTCAGCGTGTTCCTGATGCGGGTGACCAAGGTTGGGGTGCTGTTCTTCCTGATGGCGCTGGTGGTGATCTACACGCAAAGCTTTGTCGATCTCACTCCGCAGGCGGAAGTGGTGATACGGCTGGTGCTGTGGGTATGGGTGGCGATCAACTACGCCATCCTGCTCACCCTGATCGTCAATACCCTGCTGCTGCCGGCTGAACCGCTGAAACAGCTAAAGGGCCGGATGAACGCGGTGTTGGACGAAACCCGCGCTATGTTGGCCAACGGCGGCGAGACGCGCGATCTGAGCGCCATCTCGCAGCACGCCACCGAGCTGCACAAGCTGCTGCGCTTTTCGGTGATGCGCAGCGATCGCTGCCGCGCCAACGAGCCCGGTTATCTGGCGCTGATCACCTTGGTGTTGCAGCTCAATATTCTGGCCTACCAGCTGCCGCCGGCTTTCGGCGCGGCCGCGCGTCAATTGGCGCAAGAGATAGACGCCGCCTGCCGCGCGCTGCAAACCGCGATCAGCCACGACAGCGCGCTGCGATTTTCCGTCGCGATCGCCGGCAGCGACGATCCGCAGGTGCCGGCGCCGCTCAATGAAATGGCCGGCCTCCTGCAGGTCTACGCCAACCGCAGCGACTACGCCGACGCCCTGCAGGCCGCGCCGCCGCAAAAAGTGCCCTTCTTTACCCCTGATGCCCTGACCAACCCGGTTTACATCCAGTTTTCGTTGAAAACGCTGCTGACCGTGCTGGTCGCCTACGTGTTTTATACCGCCGTCGATTGGTCCGGCATTCATACCATCATGCTGAGCTGCCTGATCGTGGCGCAGCCCAGCCTCGGCGCCACACAGCGGCGGGCGCGGCTGCGTCTCGGCGGCGCGGCGATCGGCAGCCTGCTGGCGCTGATCTCGGTGGTGTGGATCATGCCTCACCTCGACAGCCTCGTCGGCTTGCTGCTGCTGACGCTGCCGGTGATCGCCCTCTCCGCCTGGATCGCCGCCGGCTCCGAGAAAATAAGCTATGCCGGGGTACAGATCCTGTTCACCTTTTCCCTGGCGCTGCTGGAAAGCTTCGGCCCGGTCACCGAGCTGACCGAGATCCGCGATCGCCTGATCGGCATCGTGCTGGGGGTAGGGTTCGCCACCTTCATTCACGCCACGCTGTGGCCGGAATACGAAGGGGAGTCACTGCGGCAGCAGGTTGCCAACGTGCTGCGGGAACTGTCGCGCTTCCTCGGCGGCGAGAACACAAACGCCATCGGCATCTGGCAAAAGATCGAGGGCTGCGAAGCAGTGGTGGCCCGGGTGACGCTGGAGCCCACCTGGCAGCTGGCGGACGATAATCATGAAAGCTTCACCCGGCATATCCAACTGATCTTTAACCAGACGCGCAGCCTGTTGCTGACCAGCGAAAAGCTCAACACCTATCTGGCAGGCGGCGGCGCGGCGCTGTCCGCGCAGGAACGCCAGGCGCTGATCGAGGTGCAACGTCAGGGCGGGCGCGTTCTCGCCGAGTATGCGGCGCAGCTTTCCCGCGCGCCGCAAGCGTTGCGGGCGCCCGACTTTCATCCACCGTCGGCCGCCCTGCACGCCGACACCGTGCGCCATCTTGCTCAGGAGCTGAGCGACGGAGTCAATCGCCTGCCCGCCTGGGGCGACGCCTAGCATTTTCCGTTTGTGGCCATGCACGCCCGGCGCCATGCGCTATAGTGAGCACAAACCACCGGGAGATGTCATGCAAATAAGACCTTACCAAGAGGCCGATCGCCCCTTCCTGCGCACGCTGTACCTGGCGTCGCGCAAGGCGGCGTTCGGTTGGCGCAATACCTCAAACTACCAGTTGGAAGATTTCGACCGCGCGACGCTGGGCGAAGCGATTTGGGTGGCGGAAGACGGCGGCGTGCTGCTGGGATTCGTCTCCATCTACCGCGAAGACAACTTCATTCATAACCTGTATGTCGATCCCCATCAGCCGCCGCGCGGCGTCGGCAGTGCGCTGCTGCAAGCGGCGCAAGCCACCTTCACCGCCACCGGCTCGCTGAAATGCCTGGTGAAGAATGAAAAGGCGCTGACGTTCTACCGCAAACACGGTTGGCGTATTATCTCTACCGGCAACGACGGCGAAGAAGATTATTACCTGATGCATTCGCCGGCCCGCTAGCTCTTACCCGCGGCATCCGGCATCCCGCGCAGCGTCAGCCGCCAAAACAGCAGTGCGCTCAGGCTGACGCCCGCCCCCAGCCAGCAGACGCCGCTCCACCCCGCCCAGGCGTACATATGGGTGCCGGCAAAGGCGCCCAGCCCGCTGCCGACGGCGTAAAACAGCATGTAGCAGCCCACCAGCCGGCTATGCGACTGCGGGTGCGCGCGGAAGATCATGCTCTGGTTCAGCACGTGGATCGCCTGGCCCGCCAGATCCAGCAGCACGATGCCCGCCACCAGCCAAATCAGGCCGCTGCCGAGCAAACCGAGCGGCAGCCAGGCCAGTGTCAACAGCAGCAGACACGCGCCGCTGGCCGCCTGCCCCAGCCCGCGATCCGCCAGATGCCCGGCGCGCACCGCCGCCAGCGCGCCCACCGCGCCGACCAGGCCGAACGCTCCCACCGCGGCATGGGTGAAGTTGAACGGCGCCTGGCTCAGCGGCAACACCAGCGAACTCCAAAAGAGGCTGAAAGCGCCGAACATCAGCAGCGCCAACATGCCGCGAATTTGCAGCGTGCGGTCATGCAGCAACAGGCTCAGCATTGAACGCAGCAGCGCGGGATAACTCAGCGTGCTGGGAGCGGTGCGCGGCGCAGGCAGCAGGCGCGACAGGATCGGCAGCAATACCAGCGTCACTCCGGCGGAGAAGAAGTACACCGTGCGCCAGCCGCCAACGTCCGCCAGCGCGCCGGACAAGGTGCGCGCCAGCAGCAACCCCAGCACCACCCCGCCCTGCGCCGCGCCGACCACCCGCCCGCGCTCCTGCGGCACCGCCAGGGCAGCGGCGAATGCGATCAGCCCCTGCGTCATGGCGGTGCCCAGTAGCCCCACCAGCAACATCCCCGCCAGCAGCCAGGCCGCGCTGTGCGCCCAGCCCACCAGCAGCAGCGCGCCGATCAGCCCCAGCTGTTGCCCCGCCAGCAATCGATGCCGGTTCAACCGATCCCCCAGCGGCACCACCAACAGCAACGCCAGCGCGCAGCCCAACTGAGTCACGGTGATCACCATGCCGACCGCCGCCAGGCTGATGGAAAAATCGCGGGCGATGGCGTCCAGCAGCGGCTGCGCATAGTAAACGTTGGCCACGCTAAAGGCGCTGGCGGCGGCCAACAGCAGCACCAGGGCTGCCGGCAGACGCCCCAGCGCCGCACAGGGAGGATCCAGCAGTTTGTCGCTCATCGCACACCTCAATCTGGTTTCATAATTAAACCCAATGAACTTTAGATGTAGAGGTTTTATAATGCAACCAGAATATGTCGCTGGAGATAAACGCCGTGAAACGTAAAAGCCTGGAAGACGCGCCGTGCCCGGTGGCGCGCACGCTGGATGTGATTGGCGACTGGTGGTCGCTGCTGATCGTGCGCGACGCCTTCGACGGCGTCACCCGTTTCAGCGAGTTTCAAAAAGGGCTGGGGATGGCGAAGAATATCCTCGCCACCCGGCTGCGCGCCCTGGTGACGCACGGCGTGCTGGAGATCGTGCCCGCCGCGGACGGCAGCGCCTATCAGGAGTATGTGCTGACCGAGAAAGGCCGCGCATTGTTTCCGGTGCTCGTCGGCCTGCGCCAGTGGGGGGAAGATCATTTGTTCGCCGAGGGAGAGGCGCACTCAACGCTGGTGGAAAGCGACAGCGGCCGCCCCGTCCCGCGCCTGACGCCGATCGGCAGCGCCGGGCAGACGCTCACCCCGCTGCATACCCGGGTGGTGAAGGTGGGGGAACGGTTTGAGCCGTCTTTTAACAATCCCCAATTAGCGATAAAAGAAACACTTCCAACCGAAATCGCCGCACAGATCGACGCCGCATGCAACGTGCTGACAGAGCAACTCGGCGAGACACTCTTGGGCATCCATCTGTATGGATCCGCGGTCGACGGCGGTCTTAAACCCAACAGCGATATCGACATCTTGGTCGTCATCAGCAAGCCGCTGACGTCAACCACTCGGGCCGCCCTCATGAAAGCTTTGCTGACCGTGTCGGCTCCGCCAGGTGCCGACAGTATTTTTCGCCCGCTGGAAGTCACCGTGCTGGTACAGACCGACATCAAACCCTGGCGCTATCCGCCACGACGTGAGTTACAGTTTGGCGAATGGCTGCGTGAAGAGTTGCTGGTGGGAATTGTCTCCCCCGCCACCTTGGATCCTGATGTGGCGATCCTGCTTACCAAAGCCCGGCAGCATCATCGACATCTGTTCGGCGCCTCCTTTGAACTCCTGTATGACAGCGTCCCTCGCAGCGACTTTATCGCCGCGCTCACCGATACCCTGAGTCAATGGAACGAGCCTGATGACTGGCATGGCGACGAATGCAACATTGTGCTGGCGCTGGCGCGCATCTGGTTCAGCGCGGCGACCGGTCGGATCGCCCCCAAAGATGTGGCCGCCGAATGGCTGCTGGAACGCTTGCCATCTGAACACCAGCCGGTACTCAGCACCGCGCGGCGAATTTATCTCGGACAAGCGATAGATGATCTGCCTCAGCATCAGCAGCCGTTGGCGGCATTCATCGGCTATGCCAAAACGACGATCGCAAGTCTATTGACGACAACAGCATCGCAATAAGACGCAAGCCTGTCGACACCACTTATTGATGCAGGGACGGATTTTGTTCATGGCCGCCGCCCCCTGCATGATTCACTTCGCAGCGCCATCCGGGTAATGTATAGTCCGCGTTTTACGGAGAACCCATGCTGACTAACTCATCCATTCGTCTGAACAAATACATTAGCGAGAGCGGTATCTGCTCACGCCGCGACGCCGATCGATACATCGAACAGGGCAACGTTTTCATCAACGGTAAACGCGCCACCGTTGGCGCCCAGGTATTTGCCGGCGATGTCGTGAAGGTTAACGGTCAGCTGATCGAACCGCGCAATGAAGAAGATCTGGTGCTGATCGCGCTGAACAAACCGGTCGGCATCGTCACCACCACCGAGGACGGCGAGCGCGACAACATCGCTGACTTCGTCAACCACAGCAAGCGCATCTTCCCGATCGGCCGTTTGGACAAGGATTCGCAGGGGCTGATCTTTCTGACCAACCACGGTGACCTGGTCAACAAGATCCTGCGCGCCGGCAACAATCACGAGAAAGAGTATCTGGTGACGGTCAACAAGCCAGTGACCGACGAGTTTATTCGCGGCATGGGCGCTGGCGTGCCGATGCTTGGCACGGTGACCAAAAAATGTAAGGTGAAGAAAGAGGCGCCGTTCGTGTTCCGCATCACGCTGGTGCAGGGGCTGAACCGCCAGATCCGCCGCATGTGCGAACACTTCGGCTACGAGGTCACCAAGCTGGAACGCACGCGCATCATGAACGTCAGCCTGAAAGGGTTGCCGCTGGGCGAGTGGCGCGATCTGACCGATGACGAGCTGATTGAACTGTTCAAACTGATTGAAGGCTCCTCGTCCGAGGCCAAGCCGGCGAAGAAGGCCCCGGCCAAATCCGCCGCGGCGAAAAAGCCGAGCGCCGGCGGGCCGAAAAGCGCCGACAAAGCCACTGCGCCGGCCGGCCGCAAGCGCTTTACCCAGCCGGGGCGCAAGAAAAAAGGGCGTTAAACGCCTTCCCCCGTTCAGCCCGCCGTTGCGCGGGCTTTTTTATCGTGAAAGTCAACCACAGGCCGCCACTGAGTTCTCACCATAAAAAAGGCCCGCATCAAGCGGGCCCGTCGGTACCAGAGAAGTCTAGAGGGAAAATCAGAACGACCAGCGCAGGTTGGCGTTGACCGAATTAACGCGGGTATCGGCGCCGAATTGCCCCTGATAGCCGACATCCAGCGTCGCGGCGCGCGACAGTTTCACGCTCACGCCGATATCGCCCACCATCACGTTGTCATCCACGGCCTGGCCCTGCGTGACGAACGCGTCGCTGCCGGCAAACGCCATGCGCGATGAGGTGTTCTTATCGCCGTAAGCATGTTGCCATCCGAGCGAGCCGTAGAGGCTGACGTTCTTCGGCAGTTCGGTCACGCCGCGCACCCCGAGCGTGGAGTAGAAGGTATTCATCGTTTCATTGCGCACGCTCAACGCCGCCGCGCCGCCCGACTCCTGGAAGCTGTCGGTATGCAGGCGGATATAGCTCAGGTTGATGAACGGTTCGACGTTCATCTCCGGCTGGCCGAAACGGTAACCCGCTTCGGTGAACGCCAGCAGCGAGTTCGCGTCGTAATCTGACTTCAGCCGATCCGAGAAGCCGCTGAAATCGACGTTGCGCTTGCCTTCAATCTTGTGCCAGGTGTAACCCAGCGCGCCGCGCAGTGAGAACGCATCCTGCTGCCCGGCCGCATACAGACCGAGGTGGTAGTTGTCGGTATCGGCCTTGGAGCGGCGGCTGTCAACGTCGTAGTCGCCGCGGCTGTAACCGAAGTAACCGCCGATGCGCACGTTATGGTCCGCCAGTTTGCGATCAGCCCCCAACAGGAAGCCGGTGGTATTGCCATCCAGCTTGCCCACGTTGCCGTTGCCGCTGTTTCTGCCCCAGGAACTGAAGGTCTGCCCCCAGACGCCGCTGTTTTGCGCCTGCGCCGGTTGCACCAACGACATCGCCAACGGCGGTACCGGCAGGCTGTCGTTGTCGAACAGGCGCAGCATGCGCTGGTTCAGCACGTTGAACAGCTGGGTGCTGCCGGCGATCAGGTTAGACTGCATCGACGGATAGACTTCGCCGGACAGCTGATTGAACGCCTCGCGCGCTTCCGGCGCGCTCAGCAGCAGCAGCGAGTTGTACAGCGCCAGCGAAGGGCCGCTCTGCGTCAGCGTCGAGAGCGCGCCGGCGGTATTCCACTGGTTGCCGCTTTCGGCCACCGTTTGGAAAATGCCCGGCTTGCCGCTGCCTGGGTTCTCGCCCCCCGGGTTCTCGCCCCCAGGATTCTCACCGCCCGGGTTTTCTCCGCCCGGATTTTCACCGCCCGGGTTTTCCCCGCCCGGATTCTCACCGCCCGGGTTTTCCCCGCCCGGGTTTTCCCCGCCCGGATTCTCACCGCCTGGGTTTTCCCCGCCCGGATTCTCGCCGCCAGGGTTTTCCCCCCCGTGTCTTTCTGTGCGATGGTCAGATCCACGGCGTTGGCGCTGTGCTTCAACGCCACATCGAGGAAGGCAGACTTGGAGACCGCCGCCGCGAACTGGCCTTCAATGCCGCCGTCCGAGGTCAGAATGCGGTAGCTTTGGCCAGTTTTATAGCTGGTTTGCGGATCCAGCGCCGTCACCTGCACTTTGGCCTGATCGCTGATGGTGGTTTTGCCCGCCACCAGCAGTTGATCGCTGCGTCCGTCGCCGGCGATATCGACGTCATAGAAGGATTCGCCGATAAAGTTCAGGTAGCGTTTCAGCGTCAGCGTGCCGATATTGCCGTCGCCGGGCGAGATATGGCCGCCGGACAGGATCTCGGTCTGGCCCAGCGTGCCGTTGCCGCCCAGCGTGCCGCCGGCCTTGATCGACGCTGCGCTGCTGTAACCCTGCCCGTTATTGACGTCGGTACCCGCCGTCGCGTTCAGGATCAGCGTGCCGCCGTTCTCGGCGCCGAGGGTTTGGATCTCGAAGATGTCGTCTTCTTTCTGGGTATTGATGTCGCTGGCGATGATGAGCTTGCCGCCGCGCGCGGTGACGTTCGCCTGCAGCCCAGAGAGATCGCCGTTCAGCGTCGTGTGCCCGGCGGTGTTGATCACCTCGCCTTCGCCGCTCATCTTGTTGCTGAAAACGTAATTGCCGTCGGTATGGTTAAAGTACACATAGCTGCGGAACAATCCGCCCCGCAGGGCGATCGCCGTCTGGGCATCGATGGTGCCTGCGGCGCCCGCCGCGCCGAGCGTCGGCTCGGTCAACCCGGTGCCGGTGTCCATATGGCCGCGGCTGCCGATAATCAGCGCGCCGCGGTTCGAGCCGGAACCGGTCTTGCCCAGCACCACTTCGTTGCCGCTGGCGGAGAATGTCCCGCCGTCCATGACCGCCAACACGCCGTTGCCGTAATCGCCGACGTTGACGCTGCTGCCGCTGGTAAAGCGCGAGCCGTTGCCGGCGACCACCAGCTCAGCGGTTTTACGCGCGCCCGAGACGCCCGCCACCTGGATGTTGCCGACATTGACCGCAGCGCCGTTCAGCACGTCCAGATCGCCGTACAGCGTGAGCGCACGGCCGACGTTCCACTGGGCATTGGCCCCGGTGACCGTGGCTTTCGGGCTCAGCGTATCGGTCTCACCCGGTCCGCTGCCATTGCCGATGCGCGCGTCAAAGGCGGTGTTCAGCACCGCGCCGTCTTCAATCGCCAGCGTGGATCGCGCCCCTAAGTCGGTGCCGACGCTGAGAAAATTGCTGGTGACGCGAGAACCGGCGCCGGTGGCGATAAGGTGGCTGTCGTAGCCGCGGGTGGTGCCGACCACGATCTCTTTCGCGCTGGCCAGCGCGCCGTCTTCAACCCGCAAAGTGCCCCGCCCCAGATTCAGGCCGCCGCGCAGCACGAACTGATCGTTCACCGCGTTCAGCTCGGCGTTCGGCCCGCGGACCGTGACCAGGCTGTCATGAATTTGGCCGTTGAACATCCGGCCGATATTGATGTTATAGGCGCTGATCTTGCCATTCTCGATCAGCAGGTTGCCGCTTTGATTACGGCCGACGTAAACGTCCCCGGTGTAGGCCAATGATTCGGTAATTTTTGAGTCGCCGTCAAAAATGGCATCGTCTGCGCGAGCGATATCGGCAGACGCCAGCATCAACAACGGCGCAGAAAATAGAGCGAGGTAAAGTTTGGAAAGCGGTGTTCTAACCGCTAAAGGGTGCGATGTCTTGTCATTCACGGGCTATCTCCGTACTCGTTAGCGTGATGTCGCGAAATTTATTGTTATAGGGAACTCAATACACTAGAGGAGGTGTGAGGCGTTATTTCGCGCACGCCGGTTTAGTGATCGTCGAAGCAAAAGCTTATTGCCCCCCGGCGCTGACGCTCCGACGATGAAAAACCAGGAAGCGGTAATACCGCCCCCCAAAACGAATTATTTATGCGTGACCACCGGCGTACAGGTCGGCGCGCTCAGCGACGGCGATGAACCTAAAATTCCCGGCATCATCAGCGACGAGCAATCGAAAATGCGGCCTTTTTCCGTGGTGGCGCGATAAGAAAGTTTTTGGCCGCCCAGCGCATCCGGCTGCGCGCCATTGACGTTGGTCACGGTAATTTCGTCCGACGATCCCAGCCCCAGCATTTTGGCGGTTTCCGCCTGCAGCAATGGAATGGCCTGATCGGTTTTCAGGGTGGAACAACCGGCTAGCATCATCGTAACGGTTAAAGCGATAAGTGGTTTCTTCATAAATTATCCTTTATAACCAATCAGTTAAAATTACCGATTGGCTTTATGTTTTCTCTTATCCAAATCCTCGAATAATATATTTCCCTTTCCTAAACGAAAAAACCCTCCTAAAGTAGGGAGGGTTGATAATAATTCATCAGACCTATCTGATATTTGAAGGCGAAAGGAGAATCCTTTGGGGCAGGATTATGCGTTGGTCGTTGATGACCATCCATTGGTAGCAAGCGGCATCGCCAATTTTCTCAGCACGCATTGCCGATTCAAACAGGCGCATGTGGTGACCAATGAAGAGAGTTGCTACCGCCATATTAGGGAAAATGGCCCACCGCGTTTACTGGTGATCGATTTTTGGCTCTCTTCCGGTACCGCGTTGAAATTACTCAAAGAAGTAAAACAACGTTATCCGCAGGTGCGGATTTTGGTGGTCAGCGGCGACGAGAATAACGATATCTGGCAGAAAGTTAACAATGCCGGCGGGCATGGATTCGTGTTAAAAAACGAACCGCCGGAATTATTCGCCAGGGCGGTTTTTGCGCTGAATAATAATCAGGAATGGTTCCCTGACGGTAATGAAGCCACCGTTAAAAGCCACCATGAACACTTAAATAAATTCAATTTAACGCCGAGGCAAATCGACGTATTAACTATGATGCTGCGCGGCCTGCCAAATAAAAGAATTGCGACGCAGCTGTCTATTTCCGAACCCACCGTCAAAGAACATATCAGCAATATATTGAAAAAGATAGGCGTCAACAGCCGGGTGGAAGCCATCACGCTGTTGCACGGCAAACGGGATCCGTCGTCATGAGGTTTTTCCAGCATTTACAAAATGATGGCATCTCCCCGAGCGCGCAGATCCGCCTGCTGGACAACACCTTCATGCGGCTGGTGTTCAGCTTCACCGCCGTGCCTTTTGTCGGCATCCCTTTCGCCATCTGGATTTATTTGCTGGGCGACAAGCTCGGCCCAACCATTGCCTGGATCATCGTTTACCTGCTATGCGCCGTGGCGATCCGAATAGGGCATCGGCGCTACCAGCGCGAAGCCAAAGAAAATGATGAAGACGCCGTGCTGCGCCGCTGGCTGCCGCGTATTAATAAGGTGGCCTTTATTCACGGGTTGGGGATCTCATCACTCTATTTAATTACGCCGCAGACCCATAACTTTGACTTTTTCCTGCTGCTCAATATCAGCATCGCCGCGATCGTCGCCGCCAACGCAACGCACCTGACGCCCGTCATCAGCACCTTTACCCGCTTTTTCTTCGCCTCCTGGGGGCTGCTGAACCTCGGCATCATCTGGCGGCTGGAAGACGTGATGTTCATCGTGCTGATGCTGAACTTGCTGTACGGCTTCGCTATTTACCGCCACGCGTTAACCTCGCATGCGTTCTTTATTCAGCAGGCGCTGCTCGAAGAACAAAGCTCGCGCCTGGCGGAGCAGTTCCGTCAGGCCAAAGAAGAGGCTGAACAGGCGCTGCTGGATAAGAACCAATTCCTGACCACCGCCAGCCACGACCTGCGCCAGCCGGTGCACGCCATGGGCTTTCTGATCGAGGCCATCATCCACAAAAACCGCGACGACAGCCTGACGCCGCAGCTGCTGGATCTGCAACAGAGCGTGCGTTCGGTGCATTTGATGTTCAATTCGCTGCTCGATCTCAGCAAGATCGAATCCGGCAACGTGCGCACCGCCGCCACCCATGTGGATATCGGCGCCCTGCTCGACTCGGTGGTCACCCTGTTCCGCGAAGAGGCCAACAGCCGCGCCCTGGCGCTGCGCACCTGGCGCCCCAGACGGCGCATCAGCGTGATGGGCGATCCGCTGCTGGTGCGGCAATCGCTGATCAACCTGATCCAGAACGCCCTGCGCTACACGCAACGGGGAGGCGTGCTGATCGCCATCCGCCCGCGCGGCGCCGAGTGCCTGGTGGAAGTGTGGGACACCGGCGTGGGCATCGCCGACGAAGAGAAAAGCAAAATCTTCTCCCCTTACTACCGCCCCGAGCTGGCGTGGAAAATCGACAGCGCCGGCCACGGGCTGGGGCTGGCGGTGGTGGCGCGCTGCGCCAAGCTGATGAAGGTGAAGTACGGCATGCACTCCGTCGAAGGCAAAGGCTCACGCTTCTGGATGCGCTTCACGCAATACATCGGCGAAGATAAAGCGCCGGAAACCGCCGCCGCCTACGACAACACCGCCACGCCTACCCGCTATGCACCGCTGCGCGGCGCCTGCCTGGTGGTGGACGACGATCCCTTGGTGACCTCCGCCTGGGAGAGCCTGATGAGTACCTGGGGCATCACCGTGCGCTGCGCGGCCTCCGCCGAGGAAGCCTTCGCCATTGTCGACGGCGGCTTCACGCCGTTCGCCGTGCTGTGCGACCAGCGGCTGCGCTCCGGCGAGAGCGGCTTCGACATCCTGCAGGCATTGTTCGAACGCCTGCCGAACGTAAGCGGCGCGATGGTCAGCGGCGAGTTCAATTCGCAAATATTGCAAGAGGCCGAGCAGGAAGGCTATCTGGTGCTGCGCAAGCCGCTGGAACCGGCCAGGCTGCATGCGCTGCTGACGCAGTGGGGGGCGGGCTAGCGCGAGGCGGTGCCTTAGCGGGCAAGATGCCGCAGCAGGCCTTCAAGGTTGCGCTCCCCTTCCGGGGTTTGCGCACCGGCCTTCAGCCCGCCGCGAATCAACTGCTCCGCGGCCGGGCGTGCGAACAATCCCGCCCAGGCGTCGTGCTCGCGATAAAAACCGGCCTGCAGATCCGGTGCAGGCATCGCCTGCTTGGCCGCCGCAATCACCCCCGCAGGCAATGCCGCGATATTGCGCGCTAACCGATCGACGAAATCATCAAGCTCGGCAGCAGGCAAGGCGCGGTTAATCCAGCCATAACGCTCTGCGGTAGCGGCATCGATGAGATCGGCGCCCAGGATCACTTCCAGAGCGCGGCCGCGCGTCATTCGGCTCGTCAGATACTGCGTCGCGCCGCCGCCGGGCGTAATGCCCATCAAAGCCTCGCACTGGGCCAGCCCCGCCGCTTCCCGTGCAGCGAAAGCCATATCGGCCGCCGCCACAAACTCGGCGCCACCGCCGCGCGCCAGCCCGGCCAGCTTAACGAGAGTGACCTGCGGCTGGCTGCGCAGCAGTTCGCCAAACGCCTGGAACGGATTAAGCCCCTCCGGCGCGTTGCTCGCCAGTTCGTCGAAAGCGTGCGGCTCATCGATCAAGGTCATGTCGACATGAGCAATAAAGAATTCTGGGTTTGCGCTCTGGAACACCAACACCCGCGTATCCGGATCGTCACGCACCGCGAGCAATAAACGGCTGATTTCCGACATCAGCGCCACATCAAGTACGTTTACCGGTGGGTTATCGATAGCGATCGTCATCACGCCGTACGCATGAGACAGCCTGAGTTTGCTGAAATCTGTATCTGTCATCTCGATATCCTTTTATCTGGGGTACAAGTGCGGGTTATTCGCGCCGTGTTTCGAATGGTATACTTTGCATACTTGGCGTCAATTACGCACCTTAAGCATCCCAGGGATGCAGGAGGATACCGATGGATACGACCGACCTTGTTTACCGCGCCGACTGCCCAAGCCGCATCGTGCTCGATCAGATTGCCGATAAATGGTCCATGATGGTGCTGGAAGTGCTGCGCGAGCCGCAGCGTTTCAACGCCATCAAGCGCCGTCTGGATGGCGTTACGCAACGCGTGCTGACCCAGACCCTGCGCAAACTGGAACGCAACGGCATGGTGCATCGCAAAGTGTTGGATGGGCGGGTGCTTGGCGTCGAGTATTCGCTGACGCCGCTCGGCAAATCCCTGCAGGGGCCGTTCTCGATACTGTTCGACTGGACGTTGGGGAATATCGAGGCGATTCAGAAGTGCCAGAAAAGATACGATGAGCATAACCTACAGGGTGAAAATTGAGGCTGGCTGTGACTATTGCGCGGACTCACCAAGCACCAGCGGCGCCATAGTCAGTGGGGAATTCAACACGCCGATTCTGCAAGAGGCAGAACAGGAAGGCTACTTGTATTGAGAAAGCCGCTGGAGCTGGCGATGTTGGTGCAGTGGTCTTATTAACAAGAGTTACGGCGCTGGGCGAACAACTCCATGCAGAAATTCCATTTCCTCATGGGACATGGGATTGCTGCTAAGAGTTACCACCGCCAAACGCTTTCAATACCAAATTTGTGCAGCAGGTTTCCGAGGCTGCGCTCACCGTCTTTGTAGCGCTGACGTAGATCGGGCTGCGTATGAGGCAGCCCGATTTGGTTAATCAAACTCTCGAGAAGGGAACCGCATTTTTTATATATATATTAAAGAACTGCCCTTTAGAGGGAGCTGATTTAAATTGCTCGTAAAGATGCTCGTTAACATTATAGTATTGGTAAACGGCTCCATCCTTGAATTCGATTTCCATGGTTTCACTGGCTGAGTCATAACCAGCTGACATAATATTTGACGATGATACGGCGTCGCGGTGCATATTTAGCCCTCCTCAGGCTCGTCTTCGATTGGTAAACGGGTGATTTCAAGTTTTTGGACAACTGCATTAGTCTGCTGACTACGCCAAGAGGCAACCACTCGGTCATATCCTTCGGCTGAGCGCCTCCTAGCCCAAGCTTGGGTTACCTTGGGATCGTTGCTCCTAGGTAGGTGAACTTGTCGAGGCAAAGCAATGCGACAGCGTACAGGAAGGCGGGCAGCCTCTCCCGTGATGATTGCTTCGCCAGTTCGCAAGACAGGTAAAAGGTCCATCAACCCAGCTAGGTTGTCTGGCAAAGTTCCTTTCACGCGCGCGCGGTCTATGGGATTTGATAACCGAAGAGCGATGATCGTACCGCATTGGGATAAGACGGTCTCATCTACTTCTGCAGGCCGTTGGGACACAATCATAGCGCCTACACCATATTTTCGTCCTTCCTTTGCTATACGCTTTACCACCTCAGAAGCAACCGTCCCGGCATCAGGCCCTAGATAACGATGAGCCTCTTCCATTACGACTAAAAGTGGGCGTTCTACTCCCCCTTCCGATTTTTCGCGGCTCCAAAAAAGCGCTTCATAAACAATACGTAAAATAGAACCGATGAGCCGTGTTAGAACTGCGCTGGGAACGCCAGACAAATCTAATATAGTAATTTGTTTATCGTGACCAAGCCAACCTTCCAAGAGTTTGTCAAGATCATTCTTGACCGTTCCCGTAAGCTCTGGCTCCCAATCTCCCGGGTGAAGAAGAAAGTCATAGCGGCGGTCTAGTAAACGGGAACGAAGCAAATTTAGCGGTCTTCGGATACCTTTGGCTGCTGTGTTGGTGAATGGTCCCTTGGCTCCCAACGCGTGAGTTTGGTATTTTGGTGCAACTAAAATGTCTGCGTCTCCTTCTTCTTCGAGCGCAGGTTCGTCACGATTTACTCCAACATAGGTGGTGGTTTCAAAATCAACCAACTCATACCAAAGTTGTTTCAAACTAAATGGAACAGGGCTGTCCACGGTAAGTGTTCTGGAGTCAATACCTGCTCTTGGATGCGCTATAATACTCTTATCTTTTAACTCCGCTATTTTATCTGTGAAGGCAATTTCATGGGCATCGGATAATCCTCCAGTAATGAAATCTAAAAGCTCACCAGCCTCTAAAGCCCAATAAGGAACAAATAACGGCTCTTGACCTTGGCTGGGGGTAGCACTGAAAACCACCGCCACATCCTCTAGCGCTTTCGTATATTCACCGTGAATATCGAGCATCAGTATGCGAGCACCAGGTGAACCCGGATTTTCATCTTTACGAATTATTGACCGTAGGAGACTTGCAACAGTTGTAGATTTTCCTGATCCCGTAGATCCAAGTATTGCGGAGTGACGTGTTACAAGTGCGTCCAAAGAAAGGCGTACCTCAATATTTTCAGCACTCGCGAGATGACCTATAGCTACTTGGTCGTCACCGACCGAACCGTATATTCTTCTTAGATCGGCTTCGGTAACTAAATGCACTGAATCATTTATATTAGGATGCTGGCTTAATCCTCTTTCGAATTGGCCACCGACTGTCTCACCAGCAAGCTGAACCGTCATCCATCTGCCTGAGTCGACGCCGGAAATATCTGATTGTGATGGTGCGGCCGTCGCGCCGACCTCAGAAACGATACCAAATAAGTCCTGATAGCCCTGAGGTATTCTGACAAAACTGCCAACTTGGCCAACCCGGTATGTATGGCCATTGATGACAGCAAAACCTGAGTCTAGGGACTCAGCAAGTTTTACGGTAAGTGTGGCACCTGAAACGGCACTAACGACGCCTAAGTATGTCGGATCATTGCCACTCATTTTGGCCGTCCTTTAGCTCAACCTCATTACTACTGCTGCTACCAGCTTCCTCCTCCTCCTTGTCTGGCTCATCTCTTTTCAAGGACTGCACTATCAAGTCATTAGCTTGAGCTAACGCACAGAAACGAGCAAAAGCTGCAAAGTCTCCCAATAGAAACAGAGCCGGCTCTTTAGGCCATCGCGATGCCCAAAAACTCTTACGGATACTTCCCCAGTTTTTGGGAAGCTCCCCCGGACGCCACTTTCCTGGAACTCCTCCTATTACAGCACCATCTGCTGCGTAGACACTCAGGTTAGGTCTGTCACTTGCTAATTTTACAGCAGGTTCTTCCTTTTCAAGAGCTTGGTATTGAAACGCCAAAACAGCCGTATTGGCATTCATCGCCAAGCTTTCATCAAGAACCGCGCATATATGTGCATCCCTAAAGGAAAATCCAATCGTGAGTAATAAGGAGTCGGGCGTAAGCAAAAATCGTTTAAGTCTCTCAAAGAGGGCTGAATAAGGTTGTTTTTGAGTTAGATCATATTTTAAATGGTCTGGATAAACTAACTCAGCAGCTTCTCGTCCATGACCTCGGACAACGGCCCCGTCTTCCAAGGCCCAACCAAGTGAGCCATGCATCTTCCATAGTTTTGCCCATCGAGCAGGCAAATCATCACCTGCTACAGAGACCGGATCAAAGAAAGGTTTACTGCCTCCTGAAAACCCGTCGAAATAAGGACTTCTGACTCTTTCAAATGCCTCTTCGAAAAGAAAATCATAGTTTGTAGTAAATATTTCCACAGAATTAGAACGAACCGTACCAGTAATCCATGCTATCAAATCGGAATATGCGTTACGGTCTTTCGGCAAATAAACACCGACGATCTCAGCAATTCTTTTACAGATTTCCTTGCCTAATTGCTTATAACCATCTGAGTCTAACCCCTGAACTTCCGTTTTTCCCAGAGCTTGCTCCAATAAACGGATACGTGATAGAATGGACTCAATATTAGCGGTACTTCCAAGACTATCTTTTATCGCTTCGACCGCCTCCGTCTGAATTGCTGACAGCCCAGAAATTGCCTGCTGTGTAAGCGCCTCTACACCCGGAATAAGTGAATTTCCATTAGGGTCTATCTCATTATTGTTATTTACACGTATTGCAAGCGGCGCACCTGCGCCAACAAGAATCCCAATACGTTTTCTTCCCTGTGACAGCACTTGCCGCAGATCGGACATAAATCGATCTGGATTGTGGAACGTTTCCATGGTTCTCCCCCTGTAGGTGTTACCGCCGAAATCCTTCCGTAGGACCTCTACATTCGACAACAGCCTCCCGAATCGCAGGTTACACCACCGACCCCCTTTCGATCATCTTGAGCGTGTTATGACTTTGAAGCATCGCACAGCTTTGCCGAGTACGAATGAGACATAGTTTGTTCGCCTCATGATATTAATTGAATAGCATCTTATCAGGTACTTTTAGATGACATAAAAAACTGCACCTTACTAAGTTGAGTGTTCAACTTTTGGAGTGCAGTCCAATTATGCGGGCTTAGCTATGACTTTATGTCTGTCAATACCGAGCTATTCCAACCAAGAGATTACTCCCACTCAATCGTCGCCGGCGGCTTGCCGCTGATGTCGTACACCACGCGGGAGATGCCGTCCACTTCGTTGATGATGCGGTTGGAGACGCGGCCGAGGAAGTCATACGGCAGGTGCGCCCAGTGCGCGGTCATGAAGTCGATGGTTTCCACCGCACGCAGGGAGACCACCCAGTCGTATTTGCGGCCGTCGCCCATCACGCCGACCGAACGCACCGGCAGGAACACGGTGAACGCCTGGCTGACTTTGTTGTACAGGTCGGCTTTGTGCAGCTCTTCGATGAAGATGGCGTCGGCGCGGCGCAGCAGATCGCAGTACTCTTTCTTCACTTCGCCCAGCACGCGCACGCCCAGACCTGGGCCCGGGAACGGGTGACGGTACAGCATGTCGTACGGCAGGCCCAGCTCCAGGCCGATCTTGCGCACTTCGTCTTTGAACAGCTCTTTCAGCGGCTCGACCAGGCCCAGCTTCATCTCTTTCGGCAGGCCGCCCACGTTGTGGTGCGACTTGATCACGTGCGCTTTGCCGGTGGCGGAAGCGGCGGATTCGATCACGTCCGGATAGATGGTGCCCTGCGCCAGCCATTTCACCTGCTCTTGCTTGCAGGCTTCTTCGTCGAACACTTCAACGAACACGCGGCCGATGATTTTACGCTTGGCTTCCGGTTCGTCCACGCCCGCCAGTGCGGTCAGGAAGCGGTTTTCCGCCTCAACGTGAACGATGTTCAGGCCGAAGTGGTCGCCGAACATTTCCATCACCTGCTTGGCTTCGTTCAGGCGCAGCAGGCCGTTGTCGACAAACACGCAGGTCAGGCGCTTGCCGATGGCGCGGTGCAGCAGCATCGCGGTGACGGAGGAGTCAACGCCGCCGGACAGGCCGAGGATCACGTGGTCTTCACCCACCTGCTCGCGGATGCGCTCGACCGCATCTTCGATAATGGTGGCCGGCGTCCACAGGGCTTCACATTGGCAGATGTCCAGTACGAAGCGCTCCAGCATGCGCTGGCCCTGACGGGTGTGGGTCACTTCCGGGTGGAACTGCACGCCGTAGAAGCGTTTTTCTTCGTTGGCCATAATGGCGAACGGGCAGGTGTCGGTGCTGGCGACGGTCACGAAGTCGGACGGGATCGCGGTCACTTTGTCGCCGTGGCTCATCCACACGTCCAGCAGCGGTTTGCCGGCCGGGCTGATGGCGTCTTCGATGTCGCGCAGCAGCGCGCTCTCGTTGACGATTTCCACCTGCGCGTAGCCGAACTCGCGTTCGTTGGAGCCCTGCACATGGCCACCCAGCTGCATCGCCATGGTCTGCATGCCGTAGCACACGCCCAGCACCGGCACGCCGGCGTTGAACACGTAGTCAGGGGCGCGCGGGCTGCCGGCTTCGGTGGTGCTTTCCGGGCCGCCGGACAGGATGATGCCGCTTGGGTTGAATTCGCGGATCTGCGCTTCGCTAACGTCCCAGGCCCACAGTTCGCAGTAAACGCCGATTTCGCGCACGCGGCGGGCGACCAGTTGGGTGTATTGCGAACCGAAGTCCAGTATGAGGATGCGATGCTTATGGATATTTTGTGTCATGTGAGGCGAATTCCAGCAACAAGAGAAAAAGAGCGAAAATGTATGTTTTCGGGATGGGGCTTGGCGCCCCACCCCGGCCTCTCACTCAGGAGAGGTTAAGGCATCAGCCCATGCGGTAGTTCGGTGACTCTTTGGTGATGGTCACGTCGTGCACGTGGCTTTCCTGAATACCGGCGCCGCTGATGCGCACGAACTCCGCCTTGGTGCGCAGATCGTCGATGGTGGCGCAGCCGGTCAGGCCCATGCAGGAGCGCAGGCCGCCCATCTGCTGGTGCACGATGGCTTTCAGCATGCCTTTATAGGCCACGCGGCCTTCGATACCTTCCGGCACCAGTTTGTCGGCGGCGTTATCGGTCTGGAAGTAACGGTCGGAAGAGCCTTTGGACATCGCGCCCAGCGAGCCCATGCCGCGGTAAGATTTGAACGAACGGCCCTGATACAGCTCGATTTCGCCCGGAGATTCTTCGGTGCCCGCCAGCATGGAACCAACCATCACGCAGGATGCGCCCGCGGCGATCGCTTTGGCGATGTCGCCGGAGAAGCGGATGCCGCCGTCGGCGATAACCGGAATGCCGGTGCCTTCCAGCGCTTCCACCGCGTCGGCGATGGCGGTGATCTGCGGTACGCCCACGCCGGTCACGATACGGGTGGTGCAGATGGAGCCAGGGCCGATACCCACTTTCACCGCGCTCACGCCGGCTTCAGCCAGCGCTTTGGCGCCCGCTGCGGTCGCGACGTTGCCGCCGACGATCTGCAGATCCGGGTATTTGGCGCGGGTTTCGCGGATGCGCTGCAACACGCCTTCGGAGTGGCCGTGCGAGGAGTCGATCAGCAGGACGTCAACGCCTGCCGCCACCAGCGCGTCGACGCGCTCTTCGTTGCCGGCACCGGCGCCGACCGCCGCGCCCACGCGCAGGCGGCCGTGCTCGTCTTTACAGGCGTTCGGCTTACGTTCCGCTTTTTGGAAGTCTTTAACGGTGATCATGCCCAGCAGGTGGAAGCTGTCGTCCACCACCAGCGCTTTCTCTACGCGCTTTTCGTGCATCTTCTGCAGCACCACGTCGCGCGCTTCACCTTCTTTCACGGTGACCAGGCGATCTTTCGGCGTCATCACCGCAGTGACCGGCTGGGTCAGATCGGTCACGAAACGCACGTCGCGGCCGGTGATGATGCCGACCAGCTCGTTGTCTTCGGTAACGACCGGGTAACCGGCGAAGCCGTTGCGCGCGGTCAGCTCTTTCACTTCCTGCAGCGTGGTGGCCGGAGTAACGGTCTGCGGGTCGGTGACTACGCCGCTTTCATGTTTCTTCACGCGGCTGACTTCTTCAGCCTGGCGCTCGATGGACATGTTTTTGTGGATGAAGCCCAGGCCGCCTTCCTGCGCCAGCGCGATGGCCAGGCCGGATTCGGTAACGGTATCCATGGCTGCGGACAGCATAGGGATGTTCAGGCGGATGGTTTTGGTCAGTTGAGTGCCGAGCTCTGCAGTGTTAGGCAGAACCGTGGAGTGGGCTGGAACCAGGAGGACGTCGTCAAACGTCAGAGCTTCTTTAGCGATACGTAGCATGGGCAATATCTCACCAGGGTGGGCTGTGAAAAAGATAAAATATTGCCGCGGCATTATACAGAGCGGAATCGGTTGCCTCCAGCACTTTCTTACAAAAAGTCTTGATTACCTTTTTCAGCCATGTAGTATCGACCAATTAAGTGATTGTTTTGAAATTTGATCTGGGTCACATGTCGCTACCTGTTTCGCCTTCCATTTTTACCGTAAGCCGCCTCAATCAGACGGTTCGCCAACTGCTGGAAAGGGAAATGGGGCAGATTTGGCTCTCCGCCGAGATCTCCAACCTCTCCCAGCCCGCCTCCGGCCACTGGTATTTCACGCTGAAAGACGATCGCGCCCAGGTGCGCTGCGCGATGTTCCGCAACAGCAACCGCCGCGTCACCTTCCGGCCGCAAAACGGCCAGCAGGTCCTGGTGCGCGCCAGCATCACGCTGTATGAACCGCGCGGCGACTACCAGCTGATCGCCGAGAGCATGCAACCCGCCGGCGACGGCCTGCTGCAGCAACAGTTCGAGCAGCTGAAACAGCGCCTGAGCGCCGAAGGGCTGTTCGATCAGCAGTTCAAGCAGCCGCTGCCCGCGCCGGCCAAACGCGTCGGGGTGATCACCTCCGCCAGCGGCGCGGCGCTGCACGATATTCTGCAGGTCTTGCAGCGGCGCGATCCGTCGCTGCCGATCGTCATCTACCCCACCTCGGTGCAGGGCGCGGAAGCGCCGATGCAGATCGTGCGCGCCATCGAGGCCGCCAACCGCCGCGATGAATGCGACGTGCTGATCGTCGGCCGCGGCGGCGGTTCGCTGGAAGATCTGTGGAGCTTCAACGACGAACGCGTGGCGCGGGCGATCTTCGCCAGCCGCATTCCGATCGTCAGCGCCGTCGGCCATGAAACCGACGTCACCATCGCCGACTTCGTCGCCGACCTGCGCGCGCCAACCCCATCCGCCGCCGCCGAACTGGTCAGCCGCAATCAGCTTGAGCTGTTGCGCCAGCTGCAGTCGCAGCAGCAGCGGCTGGAGATGGCGATGGATTACTACCTGGCGCAGCGCCAGCAGCAGTTCACCCGCATTCACCACCGTTTACAGCAGCAGCATCCGCATCTGCGCCTGGCGCGTCAGCAGACGCTATTGTTCAAGCTGCAGCGCCGGATGGAAGACGGCATGCAGCAGCAGTTGCGCCAGGCCGCCCGCCGCAGCGAACGCGCCCAGCAGCGGCTGGCGCAGGTGCAGCCGCAGGGCCGCATTCACCGCTACCAGCAGCGCGTGCAGCAGCAGGAATACCGTCTGCAGCAGGCGATGGAGCGGCAGCTCAACGCCTACCGCCAGCGCTTCGGCGTGGCCTGCAGCCAACTGGAGACCGTCAGCCCGTTGGCGACGCTGGCGCGCGGCTACAGCGTGACGCAAACTCCGCGCGGCGAGCTGCTGAAAACCACCAAGCAGGCGCAGGTCGGCGAACTGCTGAAAACCCGCCTGCAGGACGGCTGGGTGGAAAGTGAGGTGAAAACCATCACCGTCGCCAAAAAGCCGCGCAAGAAACGCGCGGCCGAGTAAGCCTTACTCCAGCGTAAAACGCTCGCCCGGTTCGCCGTTCACCCACAGCGCGCGCGTTTCGCCTTCCGGCAGACTGAGTAGCAGCGTGCGCCAGGCCGGGCGGAAACGCCCTTCCGTCGTGATATCCAGCATGATGCGCTGAGGGTCGCAGCGCATTTCCCAGCGCAGCCACAGCGCATCGCCCTGCCGCCAACCTTCGCTTTCACCGTCGTCCTCAAACAACAGCCCGCTGCTTGCGCCGCAGCCCTTGAGCGGAAACAGCCGCAGCTCGCGCCGATCGTCGGCGGCCACGTCCACATGCGCCAGCCGCTGCGACAGCGGTAGCGCCGCCCCGGCGCGCACCAGCAGCGGCAGACGCTCCAGCGGCGCCGCCAGCGTCACCGTCTGGCCGCCGCCGAACCACTGGCCGCTGTAGAAGCAGTACCAGCCTTCGCCGTTATCCGGCAGATACACCGAACGGCGACGTTGCCCCGGTTCCACCACGCTGGCCACCAGCAGATCGCGGCCGATCAGAAAATCGTCGTTCTCGCCGAAGGTGCACGCATCCTGTTCGTGATCGAGGAAGGTCGGGCGCAGCATCGGCTCATCGTCGGTGCAGGCCTGCCACAGCAAGGTGTAGAAATACGGCAACAGCCGGTAACGCAGGTTGATCGCCTCGCGCACCGCCGGGGTGGCGCCCGGGTACATCCAGGGCTCGTTGACCGTAGCATCGTCGTTCCAGGAGTGGATGGTGAAACGCGGGTGCATCACGCCGTTTTGCACCCAGCGCACCAGCAGCTCCGCGTCCGGTTTGTCGCCGGAGAAGCCGCCGACGTCGTGGCCGAGGTTATACAGCCCGGACAGGCTCATGCCCAGCCCCATGCGGATGTTGTAGCGCAGCGTCTGCCAACTGGTGCGGTTGTCGCCGCTCCAGGTCTGCACGTAGCGCTGCATGCCGGCGCAGCCGGAGCGCGAGATCAAGTACGGCCGCCGCTGCGGCGCGAAGCGCTGCTGGGCCTCCATCGAGGCGCGCATCATCAGCAATGGCATCACCGGTCGGATATGCTTGATGGCGATCGGGCGCCCGAAGCCGTGGCAGCGCGCTTCGCCGTCCCACACTTCGTATTCGTTGTTGTCATTCCAGGTGGAATCGATGCCCATCTCCAGCAGCTGCTGCGTGACACCCTGCTGCCACCAGCGCACCGTCGCCGGATTGGTGAAGTCGAGGTGCGATCCTTCGTCGTCCCAGAAGCTGGAGCGTTCCGGCGCGTCGCTTTGCGAATCGCGGATAAACAGCCCCTGCGCCGCCACCGCCTGATACTGCGGGTGATCCTGCAGCAGGCACGGCTTGATGTTGGCCGCCAGCCTGAGGCCGGCGTCGTGAAACGCCTGGCTGAGCAGCTTGGGCTGCGGCACCTTGTCGTAGTTCCAGTTGAACACGTAGCGCTTGTTGTTGATCGAGGTGTAGCCCGACGACAGCTGGAAAGAGTCGCAGGGAATGGCGTGCTGGCGGCACAGCGCGATGAACTGTTGCAGCTGCTGCTGGGCGTCCGGCGCGTCGGTGTAGTGCATGGTCGAGCCGCTGTAGCCCAGGCTCCACTTCGGCCCGAAGTGGGTGCGGCCGGTCAGGCGCACGAACGCCTTGGTGACGTCCAATACCTTCGGCCCGAGGAACAGGTAGTAATCCAGATCGCCCGCTTCGGCCTGATAGCGGCGATAGGCCGTATGGTAGTTGTCTATCTCGTTGCCCAGATCCAGCCAGCAGCTGCTCAGGTTATCGTAGAACAGGCCAAAGCTCGCCTCCGGCCCACGGGTGATGGTGAACGGAATGTGTTTGTACAGCGGATCGGTGCTGGCCGCGTTGTACCCCATGGCGTCCAGATTGCGCATCTCGAAGCGGCGGCCGGTGCGCTCCAGATCGCCGGTTTTCTCCCCCAGGCCGTAATAGCGCTCATCGGCGAAGCGGCGTTGGTAGTGCGCCACGCCGTCGCCGTGCGCATTGAGCAGGTAGGCGCTGGTTGGCCGATCCGCCGCCAGCGGCCGCCACTCGCCAGCGGCATTGCAATGCTCCCATTCCAACCACAGCGGCTGATGCACCGTCACGCGCAGCAGCGGCGTGCTGACCACCAGCCGACCGCTCTCCTGGCGCAGCTGATAGCCCGGCAAGCTGAAGCCGGCGACGCTGAGCCGTTCGCGCCCTTCCCAAGGCACATCCTCCTGCGGCGCGATGCTCCAGGTGCGATCCAGCGCCAGCTCGCCGTTGCGCTTGATCAACACGCGGAACAGACCGTCTTCCAACACGTACAGACAGAAACGGTGACGTTCATCGACCAGCAGCTCGACATGGTCGGCATGCTGCGCCGCCAGCGTCCAATTTTTCAAGGTTTTCATAAATATTCCACTTAGCTGTGTGAAGGGGTTTTCTTACCGCCACGCTCGGCGATCAGGGCGATCAGGAACACAGCGCCGATCAGATCGAAGAAGCCCATCGCGATGAACAGCGGGTTGAAGCCGATGGTGTCGGACACCGCGCCGATCAGCAGCGTGAACAGGAAGCTGGCGATCCAGGCGCTGGAGCCGCGCATGCCGTTGACCGTCGCCATCTGGTTTTTATCGAACGACTCCACCACCAGCGCGCTGAGCATGCAGGAGATCACCTGATGGCCGAAACCGCCGATCGAGATCAGCGCGATCGCCACATAGGGATCTTGGGTGATCGCCACGAACGCCAGCGACACCATCAGGAAAGCGCCGGTCACCGAGCTGGCGACCACCGAGTTGACGCGGCTGCAGCCGAACCATTTGCGGTACAGGGTGGTGAGATAGCCGCTGGCGACGCTGCCGATATCTGCCGCCAGGAACGGCAGCCAGGCGAACATCGCGATCTGTTTCAGATCCATGCCGCGTTCGGTGGCCAGGTACAGCGGCACCCAGAAACTGAATACCGCCCAGGCCGGCTCGGCGAGAAAGGCCGGGATGGCGATGCCGTAAAACTTCTTGTTCTTGCACAGGCTGGCCAGCGAAGTGAAGAACGGCAGCTTCGGCAACACCGGCTCGTTGTCTTCGCGGATCAGATCCAACTCCTGCTGGCTAAGGTTCGGGTGCTGCTGCGGCGAGTGGTAGAACAGCCACCACAGCACTACCCAGATCAGCGCCAACCCGCCGGAGAACAGGAATGCCCCCTGCCAGCCGAAGGAGACGTGAGCGATGACAATGATCGGCGGCGCCAGCATGGCGCCGATGGAGAAACCGACGCCCGCCCAGCCGGCGGCGATCGGCCGCTCCTTTTTCGGGAACCAGTCGGAGATCGCCTTGGCGTTGGCCGGGGTGGCCGCCGCCTCCGCGCCCCCCATGAAGAAGCGCAGAATGGCCAATTGCAGCCAGCTGCCGGCGCCGGCGTGCAGCATGCATACCACCGCCCAAATGCCGGCGCAGATCAGAAAGCCCATCTTCAGGCCGATAACGTCGATCAGCCAGCCGCAGATCGGCTGGAACACTGTGTAGGCCAGCTGGAACGACGCCACTACCCAGGCATATTGCTCGGTGCTCATGTTCAGGCTGGATTTCAGCTCCGGCGCCAGAATGCCCAGCGAGTTGCGGGTGATGTAGTTGACCGTCACGCCCAGCAAGAACAGCGCCAGCATCCACCAGCGCAGCGATTTGAACTTGCGCCGGCCGCTCTGCGCGACCGCCTGATTGATCTCCACACTCATCGGTTCTCTCCCCGCGGCGGCCGGCTACGGCGACGCGCGTTTTGGTAGGGTACGTTGTGCTATCAAAAGGGGACGGTGAACACAGGCCAACGCTCGCATAACAGACCGGCAGTCCATCACAACCCCATGATTTATTTTTTGTTTTCTTTTTCGCACACCGTTAAAATTGGACTGACAGGTCGTTAAAATTGGTGTACCAATGCAGACTACTCAGCGATAGCGCACAGCGAAACGGGGTTTTTTGCAAAGATTTTCACTGGCGGGTGAAAAAATAGCCATAATGACCGTTAAATCCGGTCAAGACGCTGAAAATGCGCAGTGAAAATATTCTCATGGACGAATTTGAAGGAGATCACAAAATGAACGGAAAGCTGAAAATCCAGGAGATCGCCTGCCAAACCGGGCTGTCGATCAGCACCGTTTCCCGCGTGCTGGCCGGCAAGGCCAACACCAGCGCCGAGGCGCGCCGCAAGGTGTTGGACTGTGCGCAACAAAATGGCATTCTGCAGGGCATTTCCAGCGGCCGGCTGATGCTGAACAACGTGATGGTGTTCGCACCGCAGCGCGCGTTCGACGTGCGCACCGACATCTTCTACTACAAGGTCATTCAGGGCATTGCCGCCGCGCTGATGGAGCACGAGGTGCGCATCCGCTACTGCGGGCTGGAAGAGCAACACAGCGACGGCGCGCTGTTTCTGGAAAAGATGAGCGATCCGCACACCGAAGCGGCGCTGATCATCGGCATCGACGACGAGCATATCCACACCCTGGCCGCCGATCTGCACAAGCCCTGCGTGCTGATCAACTGCAGCGATCGGCAGATGCGGCTGGACAGCGTCTCGCCGGATCATCAGCTGATCGGCGATTACTCCGCCAGCTACCTGTTCCAGCAGGGGCACAGCCATATTCTCAACCTGCAGTGTCTGCGCCGCCACACCATGGAGCTGCGGCTGGCGGGCATCCGGCAGGCCTACGCCCGGCATCATCTGCCGTTCGACGACGGCCGCCATCTGATCACCACCTCCGGCTTCGGCGGCGAAGAGGCCGAGCAGGCGTTGACCACCTATCTCAACGGCATCCACGGTCACGCCCCGCTGCCGACGGCGATCCTGGCCGGCGGCGACTACATGGCGGTCGGGGCGGTCAAGGCGCTCAACAAGCGGGGGCTGAACGTGCCAGGCGACGTGTCGGTGATGAGCACCGACGGCTTCAACCTGGCGGAAATCCATGACGTGCCGCTGACCTCGGTGCAGGTGCCGCGCGACGAACTGGGTTACGAAGCGATCCAACTGCTGCAGCGGCGCATGCTGCGCGCCGACGCGCCGCCGTGCAATCTGCTGCTGCACGGCCGGCTGGCGGTGCGCGCCTCGGTGCGGCGCATCAGCCCGCACAAGACCGCGCCGGCGGTGAGCACGCATGACCACAGGCTTTATGACGAGTAGGCTACACTTAGGCACAGTGCATTCATTCGATGAGGTAAAATTTTTTGCCTAAGGAGAGCCACTATGCCAGCCCAGCGCATGCGTTCCGTCATTCCTCCCTACATGCTGCGCCGCATCATTGAACACGGCAACGCGCCGCAGCGCGACTGCGCGCTGCACACCCTGAACCACGTGCAAAGCCTGCTCGGCAACAAGCCGCTGCGTTCGCCGACCGAGAAAAACGCCCGAGCCGGCGAAGCGCTCCGCGATATCTACGACGCCCAGAACGGCACCCAACTGCCTGGCAAACCGGTGCGCAAAGAGGGCCAGCCCAGCAACCACGATGTGGCGGTGGACGAAGCCTACGACTACCTCGGCGTCACCTACGATTTCTTCTGGCAGGCCTACCGCCGCAACTCACTGGATAACCAAGGGCTGCCGCTGGTCGGCAGCGTACACTACGGCAAGGAGTACCAGAATGCCTTCTGGAACGGCCAACAAATGGTGTTCGGCGACGGCGACGGCGAGATTTTCAACCGTTTCACCATCGCCATCGACGTGGTCGGCCACGAGCTGGCGCACGGCGTGACCGAGAGTGAAGCCGGGCTGATCTACTACCAGCAGTCCGGGGCGCTCAATGAGTCGCTGTCCGACGTATTCGGCTCGTTGGTCAAGCAGTTCCACCTGCAGCAAACCGCCGATAAAGCCGACTGGCTGATCGGCGCCGGGCTGCTCGCCAAGGGCATTAAAGGCAAAGGGCTGCGCTCGATGTCGGCCCCCGGCACCGCTTACGATGACCCGCTGCTGGGCAAAGATCCGCAGCCCGCCAGCATGAAGGATTACATCCAGACCAAGGAAGACAACGGCGGCGTGCACCTCAACTCCGGCATTCCCAACCGCGCCTTCTACCTGGCGGCGACGGCGCTCGGCGGCTTCGCCTGGGAGAAAGCCGGCTACGTCTGGTATGACACGGTGTGCGACAAAGCGCTGCCGCAAAATGCCGACTTCGCCACCTTCGCCCGCGCCACGGTGAAACATGCGCAAGCGCGTTTCGACCAGAGCGTGGCGGACAAGGTGCAGCAAGCCTGGCATCAGGTGGGGGTGGAATAATGAAACCGCTGCCGACGCTCAATCAGGATACGGTCATTGAGCTGGCGCGCGAGGGAGGCTTCGCCTACATTCCCAAACTGGCGGGCCAGCGCCGCATCGCGCTGGCCGATATCACGCCGGAACAGCGGCAGCGCCTGAATCAGTTGCTGAACCAGACGCTGCCCTATGCGCAGGAAGAAGGCCAGCCCAACTCCCCCGGCTGCGGTGACCAGCGCTACTACCGCGTACAGATCAACTACACCAGCCCCACCCTGAGCACCGAGATCGTGCTGTTAATCCCGGAAAGCAGCGCGCCGCAAGCGCTGGTGGATCTGTGGAAAACCGGCCAGGTGGATGAGTGAGGGCTTACAGCGGCTGATAGCTGAAATTCACCCGTTTTTTGGAGATCAGCCCGTGCCCGTTCTGGCACAGGTAATCCACCGCCCCGCAGGCCTTCAACTCTTGCAGCGGCTGCCCGCACTCCGGGCAGCTCGCCTGCTGCCGATAATCACGCTGACAGGCGGCACAATGGTAGTGACCCGCTACCCAATTCATGGTCTGACGACAGTGCGGACAATGCGCATCCATAACGGCTCCCAGGTTAAATCGCGCCCCATGAGCGCAAGAAATAGATCCCCAACGCGGTGGTGAAGAACGACCCGACGGTGGTGATAGCGATAATGTTGGCCGCCAGCGTGGCGTTGCCGCCCATGGCGCGCGTCATCACATAGCTGCCCGAAGCGGTCGGCGTGGCGGAAAACAGGAAGATGATGCCCAACGCCGCGCCGTGAAACCCGCACAACCAGCCGGCCAGCGTCATCAGGAACGGCACCAGAAACAGCTTGGCCGCCGACGACAGCGCCGCCACGTTGGACGAGCGGAACATGGCGCGGAAATCCAGGCTGGCGCCGGTGCACAGCAGCGCCAACGGCAGCGACAGCGCGGAGATATAGCTGCCGGTCTGGCGGATCACGGTCGGAATGCCCAGCCCGGTTTGCGCATACAGCAGCCCGCACACCAGGCCGATGATCAGCGGATTGGTGACGATGCTGCGCAGCAGCGACAGGTGGCTGATTTTCTTGCCCTGCCCGCCCTGCAGGCTGCGCGTGAGGGTGATGACCGACAGTATGTTGAACAGGATCACCGTCACGGTCAGGTACAGCGAGGCGAGCGCAATGCCTTCGCTGCCGTAGGCGGTCATGGCGTAGGCCAGACCGACGATGGCGGTGTTGGCGCGAAAGCCGCCCTGTACGAACACCCCGCGCTCACGCGGTTCTTTCACCAGCCACTTGGCCGCCAGCTCCAAGAGCAGGAAGGTCGCCAGCGTGCCGACTGCGCCGAACAGCACCAGCGGCAGATTGCCAAGCAGTTGCGGATGGTTGGTGGCGATGCTGAAAAACAGCAGGCACGGCAGCGCCAAATTGAACACCAGGCGGGTCGCGCCGTCGACGAAACGGTCATCCATCAGGCGCCAATGGCGCAGCAGGATCCCCAGCAGCATCATCAGCAAATTCGGCACGGTGACGTTAAACGCAAAACTCCAGGTTTCCCAGGACATGGTGTTCCTTCAGGCAGGCGAGGTAATCCTCAGATAATAAAACGATTTCGGGCCAATAAAAAAGGGCGCGGCATCACTGCCGCGCCCCTCATGAGCGATCACTTGCTCTTTTTCAGGTGGCTCATCAGGCGCTTGCGCTTACGCATCTGGGTTGGCGTCAGCAGATTGCGTTTACCGGCGAACGGGTTGTCACCCTCTTTGAACTGGATGCGGATCGGCGTCCCCATCACGTTCAGCGAACGGCGGAAGTAGTTCATCAGGTAGCGCTTGTACGAATCGGACAGATCGCTGACCTGGTTGCCGTGGATCACCACGATCGGCGGGTTGTAACCGCCGGCGTGGGCGTATTTCAGCTTCACGCGGCGGCCGCGCACCAACGGCGGCTGGTGATCGTCCACCGCCATCTGCATGATTTTGGTCAGCATCGAGGTGTTTACGCGGCGGGTTGCGCACTCGTAGGCTTCCTGTACCGATTCGAACAGGTTGCCGACGCCGCTGCCGTGCAGGGCGGAAATGAAGTGCACGCGCGCGAAGTCGACGAAGCCCAGACGCAGATCGAGCATTTCTTTCACATGCTCGCGATCTTCTTCACTCATGCCGTCCCATTTGTTGACCGCAATCACCAGTGAGCGCCCACTATTGAGGATAAAGCCGAGCAGCGAGAGATCCTGATCGGAGATGCCTTCACGCGCGTCGATCACCAGCAGCACCACGTTGGCGTCTTCAATCGCCTGCAGGGTCTTGATCACCGAGAATTTCTCGACGGTTTCGGTCACCTTGCCGCGTTTGCGCACCCCGGCGGTGTCGATCAGCACGTATTCGCGTTCGTCGCGCACCATTGGAATGTAGATGCTGTCGCGGGTGGTGCCCGGCATGTCATACACCACCACGCGCTCCTCGCCCAGGATGCGGTTAGTGAGCGTAGACTTACCGACGTTCGGGCGGCCGACGATCGCCAGCTTGATCGGCAGATCCTGCGGGTTGAACGCTTCTTCCGGCTCTTCGTCTTCTTCGCCTTCCAGCGTTTCACCGTTTTGCTCAGCCCAGTAAGCGGCGTTGGCCTCTTCCTCGGTCAGTTCGACGTCCTCCGGTTTTTCCGGCACGAACGGCACCAGCACGTGTTCGATCAGCTGGGTCACGCCGCGGCCGTGAGAAGCGGCGATAGCAAACACTTCCCCCAGGCCGAGCGAGTAGAAATCGGCGGTGGCGGTGTCCGGATCCAGGCCGTCGGTCTTGTTGGCCACCAGGAAGGTCGCCTTCTGGCGGCTGCGCAGGTGCTGGGCGATGCCCTGATCCGCCGGCATCAGCCCGGCGCGGGCGTCGACCATGAACAGCACGATATCCGCTTCTTCGATCGCCAGCAGCGACTGGCCGGCCATGCGCGTTTCGACGCCGTCTTCGGTGCCGTCGATGCCGCCGGTATCGACGATGATGAATTCATTGCCTTCGATTTCAGCACGACCATACTTGCGGTCACGCGTCAGCCCCGGGAAATCCGCCACCAGCGCATCACGCGTATGGGTTAAACGGTTGAACAAGGTGGATTTACCCACATTCGGGCGCCCGACCAGCGCGACGACAGGTATCATTGTTGAAGCCTCATTACTTAATAATCAATGCGTTACTGCACTGTGGATAGACACCAGCGGTGCAGCTTATAAAATACGAAACGGCCCCTGAACATTCAGGAGCCGTTTTCCCCTTCATCTTTCGCGCCACAGCGGCGTTGTCTGCGCACCTTCGCCTCGGTCACTTAGCTCACTAAGCTCCCGAGGACTCATGCGCTTGCCGCCTGGCTGCAACCCGAAATCTTTCGGGCGCAAGAAGGATCACGACGAGCGGCGTTAGCGGGTGAAAGCGTAAACTTTCCCGCCGCGAGCCTGGATGACCAGCTTGTCGCTGGCCACCATCGGCGCAGACAGGAAGCCGGAGCTGTCCACTTCCTGCTGGGCGACAAAACGGCCATCAGTGGTGTTGATCCAATGCAGATAGCCTTCGGCGTCACCGGTCACCAGATAACCATTATACATCACCGGCGGCGTCAGATTACGGTGCAGCAGATCGCTCTGCGTCCACACGGTCACGCCGCCTTCGGTGCTGAGCGCCACCACGCGATCGTTCTGGTCGATCAGGTAGATGCGGCCCGCGTCGACGATGAAATCATTCACCGAACCCAGTTCGCGTTTCCAGATGATCTGGCCGGAACGCAGATCCAGCGCCGTCAGGTTGCCGTTGTAACCCAGCGCGTAGACCACGCCGTCAACGATCACCGGCGTGGTGTCCACGTCGTTCAGGCGATCGATTTCGGTCGCGCCACTCGGCTGAGAAATGCGCTGTTGCCAGATAATCTGGCCCTGCTGCATCAGCACGGCGCTGACGCGGCCGTTGTCACCGCCGACGATGGCGGCGCCAAAGGCGACGGCCGGCGCGGATTCACCGCGCAGCGACAGCGAAGGCATGTCCAGGTTAACCGTCCACTTCACCGCGCCGTCGGCTTCATTCAGCGCCTGCAGCATGCCGTTGGAGGTGTGCACCAACACCATACCGTCGCTGACAACCGGACGGGAGATCGCTTCGCCGGCCACTTTGGTCTGCCAGGCGATGGCGCCATCGGCGGTGTTCAATGCGTAAACCACCGCTTTTTCGCTGCCGACGTAAACCTTGTCGCCCGCGACCGTCAGGCCGCCCGACAGCAGCGCAGACAGGTTGCTGGAGAAGAAGCCGGTCTTCTCGGAGAGATTGACCTTCCACTTCTCGTTGCCGCTGTCGGCATCCATCGCTTTCACGATGCCGAAGCGATCGGCGGCGTAAATGGTGCTGTCCTGATAGGCCGGACGCAGGTGGGAGTAATACTCACCGATGCCGTCGCCCACCGAGGTGCTCCACGCCTTGCTCGGCGTAAACTGATTTTCAACTTTCGGCAACGGCGACATGGTAACCACGTCTTCTTCGCTGTTAAACAGCGAGCAACCACTCAGCAAGGCAGCGGAAACCAGTCCGACCAAGAGTGTTTTACGCAATTGCATGGGAATTCCCCTTAGCTGGACAAGTTATTCAATTTCATGCGCAGCAGAACCTGCAGCGCCTGAGAAGCATTGGACTCAATGCCTTTGCTGTAAGCTTCGCGCGCGCCCTTGGCGTCGCCCTTGGCCAGCAATACATCGCCGCGCACATCCTGCATCATCGCCGCCCAGCCTTCGCCTTTCACGCCATCCAGCGTTTTCAGCGCTTCATCCAGCTTTTTCTCCTGCAGCTGGACGCGCGCCAGACGCAGGTCGATCATCGCCAACAGGTTGTCGTCTTTGGTCTGGCCCTGCGCCAACGTCAGCTGCTGTTCCGCCTTGGCGAAATCATTCTGTTCGACAAAGTGCTTGGCCAACTGCAGCGCGGCCAGTACGCCGTAGCTGTTGCCGTTGGCCTGGACAAATTTCTCCGCGGCAGCCACGTCATCCGGCTTGCCGGCCGCCAGACGATCGCTGGCTTCCTGATAGGATTGCGATGCCGCCATCATGTTGGAGTTTTCATGGCTCTGCCAGTAACGCCAGCCAACCAGGGCACCAATTCCGAGCACCACGCCCACCGCCAGCGCTTTGCCGTTCTCGGCAAAGAACCGACGCAGTGCGTCGACTTGTTCGTTTTCAGTGGTATAGACTTCCACGGTGTCCTTCTCCTTAACCTAACATCAAAGCCAGACGCGCAGCGACTTCGCTTTGCGCCAGCGTTTCTTGTTCACCACTGCGCAGGTCTTTCACCACCACCTGCTGCGCCGCCACTTCGCTCTCACCCAGGATCAGCGCGATGCGCGCGCCCCATTTGTCCGCACGGGTGATCTGCTTCTTGAAGTTGCCGCCGCCGTAATTGGTCATCAGCTTCAGCTGCGGCGCCGCGTCGCGCACCTGCTCAGCCAGCCGCATCGCCGCGCTCTGGGTGCCCGCGCCGGAAGAGATGACGTACACGTCGATAGCCGACGGCGCCTTGAATTCCGGGTTGACCGCCTGCACCAGCAGCACCAGACGCTCCAGGCCCATGGCGAAACCGACCGCCGGGGTGGCGCGGCCGCCCAGTTGCTCGACCAGACCGTCGTAACGGCCGCCCGCGCAGACGGTGCCCTGCGCGCCCAGGCTGGTGGTCACCCACTCAAACACGGTGCGGTTGTAGTAATCCAGACCGCGCACCAGGCGCTCGTTAACGGTATATGGGATACCTGCCTGCGCCAAAAGTTCACACAGACCGGCGAAGTGAGCACGGGATTCTTCATCCAGGTACTCGGACAGGCGCGGCGCGTCGTTCAGCAGCGCCTGCACCTCAGGATTCTTGGAGTCCAGCACGCGCAGCGGGTTGCTATACATGCGGCGTTTACAGTCTTCGTCCAGCACCTCGACGTGCTGCTCCAGGAACGCCACCAGCGCGTCGCGGTAGTTGGCGCGCGCCTCCAGCGAGCCGATGGAGTTCAGCTCCAGCTTGACGTGCTCGGCGATGCCCAGCGCTTTCCACCAGCGGGCGGTCAGCAGGATCAGCTCTGCGTCGATATCCGGGCCTTGCAGGCCGAACACTTCCGCGCCCAGCTGATGGAACTGACGGTAACGCCCCTTCTGCGGGCGCTCGTAGCGGAACATCGGGCCGATGTACCACAGACGCTGTTCCTGATTGTACAGCAGACCATGTTCGATGCCGGCGCGCACGCAGCCAGCCGTCCCTTCCGGACGCAGCGTCAGGCTTTCGCCGTTGCGGTCTTCGAAGGTATACATCTCTTTTTCCACGACGTCGGTCACTTCGCCGATCGCGCGTTTGAATAACGGGGTCTGCTCTACAATCGGCAACCGGATTTCGCTGTAACCGTAGCCGCCCAGCACCTGCTTGAGGGTGCCTTCAATACGCTGCCATAATGCCGTTTCTTCCGGCAGGTAGTCGTTCATGCCGCGAATGGCTTGAATGTTCTTTGCCACGTGAGTTCTCTGTCCGTTGTCTGTAAAAATGAACCCGATTATAGGGACTTTGCCGCCCGGTATTCAACGCGGATGCGGTTTTCCGCCCTTCAGGTGCATAAACAAGCGGGCCAACAGGCCCGCCGTGTAGCGATAACGCTTATTTTTCCAGCAGATTGACCGTGATGCGGTTGCTTTCGTCCATCATCGCGGCCTTGGCGCGAATTTTCGCTTCCAGCTGGTCGATCATCTGTTCGTTGTCGAAACGCTCTTTCTGGCGCACGCCGTCTTCATAGAAGCCGCTCTTCTTGTGGCCGCCGGTTACGCCCATGGTGGACACCAGCGCTTCGCCCGGGCCGTTCACCACGCAGCCGATGATCGAAACGTCCATCGGCGTGATGATGTCTTCCAGGCGCTGCTCCAGCGCGTTCACCGTGCCGATCACGTCGAACTCCTGACGCGAACAGGTCGGGCAGGCGATGAAGTTGATGCCGCGCGCGCGGATGCGCAGCGACTTCAGAATGTCGAAACCGACCTTCACCTCTTCGACCGGATCCGCCGCCAGCGAGATGCGCAGGGTGTCGCCGATGCCTTCAGACAGCAGCATGCCCAGGCCGATGGCCGATTTGACCGACCCGCTGCGCGCGCCGCCGGCTTCGGTGATGCCCAGGTGCAGCGGCTGATCGATGCGCGACGCCAGCAAGCGGTAGGATTGCACCGCCAGGAACACGTCCGACGCCTTGACGCTGACCTTAAACTGGTCGAAGTTGAGGCGATCGAGGATGTCCACATGGCGCATGGCGGATTCCAGCAGCGCTTCCGGCGTAGGTTCGCCGTACTTTTCCTGCAGGTCTTTCTCCAGCGAGCCGCCGTTGACGCCGATGCGAATCGGGATGTTCTTGTCGCGGGCGCAGTCCACCACCGATCGAATGCGCGATTCGTTGCCGATGTTGCCCGGGTTGATGCGCAGGCAGTCTACGCCATATTCGGCCACCTGCAGCGCGATGCGATAATCGAAGTGGATATCGGCGACCAGCGGCACGTTGACCTGCTGCTTGATCAGTTTGAACGCCTCGGCGGCGTCCATGGTAGGAACCGAAACGCGGACGATGTCGACGCCCACGCGCTCCAGCGCTTTGATCTGATTAACCGTTGCTTCAACATCGGTGGTACGGGTGTTGGTCATCGACTGCACGGCAATCGGCGCGCCATCACCAATAGGCACCTTGCCGACGTAAATGCGTGTAGATTTTCGACGGTTGATGGGCGCTTGGTTATGCATTACTTACTCTCCATTGCTGCTCTGACATCACGACCGGTGCCGCGCGATTACTGCGCGGCGACGGTCAGGCGAGCAACACGGTTTGACTTAACGAACCGGCTTAAATCAACCGGTTTACCCTGATACTGGATCTGAACTGCCGCCGGCGCGCCGATGGTCAGTTTATACGGCGCAGTGCCGGTCAGGTTCAGCTTGCCGCCTTGCTTCTGGGTGCCGCTGAACAGCGTTTTACCGCTCGCGTCGGTCACCTGCAGCCAGCAGTCGGCGGAGAAATCCATCACCAGCGCGTTCGGATCGGCCGCTGGCGCAGCCACGCCCGCATCGGCGGTCGGCAACGGCGCTTGCGCCGCCGGCGCGGTTTCCGGCAGGGTGGTCTGGCTTGGCGACACCACGGCAGGCTGCTGCTGAGCCGCGCTCGGCACCTGGGCGGTCGCCGCCGGCGCCTGAGCCGCTGCGCCGGTATCGGCCGGCGCGGCGCTGTTGTCGGTCAACGGCACGTTGGTGCCGGCGTCGGCATTGCCGTCGGTCAGCGGCACGGACTGCCCTTCGTTATTCTGTGAAAGCTGCGCCGAGGATTGATCGGCCATGGTGGCGATCTCTTCCTGCTGCGCCTTGTGGTTTTGCCACCACCAGGCGCCGGTCAGGCCGATCACCACGAACACGATAAGCCAGGTGAAGCTCATCAGCCAGCCGTCGCGTTTCTTGCGACGCTTGCCCAGCGAGAAACTTTGCATCGGCGCCACTTTCGCCATCTTCAACGGCGCCTGCTTGGCCAACATCGGCAGCAGTTCGTCTTCCGGCAGATGCACCAGCTTGGCGTAGGAACGGATGTAGCCGCGCACGAAGGTGGACGCGAGGTCAGCGGACACGCTGTCTTCCTCGATATCGCGCACGGTGGACATTTTGAGACACAGGCGTTCTGCAACGGTCTGTTGGCTCAGCCCGAGTTGCTCACGGGCCTGACGCAGGCGCTGGCCCGTCGTCATGGATACGGTTTTATCTTGGGAGGCTTCAGTATTCATTAGCTAAGAACTGCTGGTACTGTTTGGATTGTGGAAAACTTCGCGCTAGCTGCTTGCCATAGCGTTGAACGCTATCCTGGCGGCCGGCTAACGCGGCGAAACGAATCTGTAACCATAAGCTGCTGGCGCTGGCCGGCAGAACATGCTGATAAACATCCAATAAAAGTTGCGACTGGGCGCGCTTCCCTTCTCCAAATTGCTTTTCGGCCTCCGCCAGCAGCGGAGCGCCTTTGTCCGGATCGACTTTCAGCGCGCGGCTCAACAGCGTGCGCGCTTCATCATTTTGTCCGGCCTTGAGAAAACAGTAACCTGCGTTTTCCAGGCTGTCGGCGACCTGGCCATAATCGGGCGCCAGCGCCGCAGCGCTAAACTGCTGTTGCGCCGGTACATACTGCCCTAAACCGCAAAGAAACGCACCGTAATTATTCAAGACGGTGCCATTGCCCGGCGCAAGTTTGAGCGCTTGCCGATAACGCTGTTCGGCCG
The DNA here is from genome assembly GCF_048684565.1 of Serratia sp. BNK-33-b. Classification (NCBI taxonomy): domain Bacteria; kingdom Pseudomonadati; phylum Pseudomonadota; class Gammaproteobacteria; order Enterobacterales; family Yersiniaceae; genus Serratia; species Serratia sp. BNK-33-b. Next base: position 1,062,320 of record NZ_JBLQTZ010000001.1, on the reverse strand, counting down.
CGGCGTTTTCACCGTTCCGCTGCGCGTAGAGCGCCATGCCCAACTGCGTGCGGTAATCCTGCGGGGCCGCGTCCAGCGCCTTTTCCAGGTTCTGGCGCGCGGCGTCCATGTCGCCTTGCTGCAGGTACTCCAGGCCCAGCTGCAACCGCGTCTGGCCCGCCTCAGAGACTTGCGCTTCCTTTTCCGGCGCTGAACCGGAACACCCGGCCAACAGCCCGGCCGCCAGCCACACACCCCACAGTTTCAGCTTCATGCCCGCATTCATTTCCTTATCGGCCGCCAGCTAACGCCCATTAGCGTGAATATTTCACATAACAGGCTGTTAGATAACAAAAAAATGGTGCTATAGGATTCAGACCGCCCGTACGTTGATAGGTTCCCCGGCCATTTTCTTTTTCAGGGTACGCTTGGTACGGTCGATCACTTCACCCGCCAGTTGCCCGCAGGCGGCGTCGATATCATCACCGCGGGTTTTACGAACAATAGTCGTAAAGCCGTATTCCATCAACACCTTGGAGAAACGATCCACCCGGCTGTTGGAGCTGCGGCCGTACGGAGCGCCCGGGAACGGGTTCCATGGGATCAGGTTGATCTTGCACGGCGTGTCTTTCAGCACTTCCGCCAGCTGATGCGCGTCGTCGGTGCTGTCGTTGATATGATCCAGCATCACATACTCGACGGTGACGCGGCCCTGGTTGGCGTTGGATTTCTCCAGGTAGCGACGCACCGCGGACAGGAAGGTTTCGATGTTGTACTTGCGGTTGATCGGCACGATCTCATCACGGATGGTGTCATTCGGCGCGTGCAGCGAAATAGCCAGCGCCACGTCGATCATGTCGCCCAGCTTGTCCAGCGCCGGCACCACGCCAGAGGTAGATAGAGTCACGCGGCGTTTGGACAGGCCAAAGCCGAAGTCGTCCAGCATGATTTCCATCGCCGGCACCACGTTGTTCAGGTTGAGCAGCGGCTCGCCCATGCCCATCATCACCACGTTGGTGATCGGGCGTTGGCCGGTCACCTTCAGCGCGCCGATGATCTTCGCCGCGCGCCACACCTGGCCGATGATTTCCGACACGCGCAGGTTGCGGTTGAAGCCCTGCTGCGCCGTCGAACAGAATTTGCACTCCAGCGCGCAGCCTACCTGCGAGGAGACGCACAGCGTCGCGCGGTCGGCTTCCGGGATGTATACGGTTTCGACCTGCTGATCGCCCACCTTGATCGCCCACTTGATGGTGCCGTCGGCCGAACGCTGTTCTTCCGCCACTTCCGGCGCGCGGATTTCCGCCACGCGCTGCAGCTTGCCGCGCAGGACTTTGTTGATGTCGGTCATCTGCTCGAAATCGTCGCAGCAGTAGTGGTAAATCCACTTCATCACCTGATCGGCGCGGAACGGTTTTTCGCCCATTTCGGCGAAGAACTCGCGCATTTGCTGGCGGTTCAGATCCAGCAGGTTGATTTTGGCCGCAGCCGGTTGCTCCACGTTAACGGAGGGGGTAATCAGCGAATTATTTTCAGACACGGTGTGCTCGGACGTGATGGGTTCTAACATAATGATCTCTGGCCTCGTTATTACACGTTATGGCGCTAAAGAATGGACAGTAAGTTGTGCATTTCAGCCCGCATGATTCGGGTGGCGGCACTAAAAACACGCCCCTGACAAGTCGTCTTATCAGGGGCGCGGCATTGTACAAATTTTAGTAGCGGGTTTCTATGGCTGAAAGGCATTCAGGGCATTTTTATTGTTTCAGCCGGTGAATGCCTGGCTATCAGCAACGGCACGATTAACGTGCGCAGATTTCGCTTTCGTTGAAGAAGTAAGCGATTTCACGCTGTGCGGATTCAACGGAGTCGGAACCGTGAACGGCGTTAGCGGTGAAGCTGTCCGCGTAGTCGGCGCGCAGGGTGCCGGCCAGTGCGTTGTCCGGGTTGGTTGCGCCCATGATGTCGCGGTTGCGCTGCACGGCGTTTTCAGATTCCAGAACCTGCACCATGATTGGGCCGGAGGTCATGAACTCTACCAGACCGTCGAAGAATGGGCGGCCTTTGTGCTCAGCGTAGAAGCCTTCAGCTTGCTCGCGAGTCAGACGCAGCATTTTAGCGGCGATGATTTTGAAACCGGCGCGCTCGAAACGCGCGTAGATAGCGCCGATGTCGTTGTTGGCTACAGCGTTTGGTTTAACGATGGAAAAGGTACGTTCTACGGTCATGATGGCCTCTGTATGACTTCCAAAACAGGCCGGTCTGCAATGTTGCCGGCCTTCTCAAGTGGCGCAGATTATATGTGCGCCGTTAACGCTTGCCTACGGGAAAATCAACATTTCATTAAAAAAATATGATCTTCCTGCGGCATTTCCGACAACGCGCCGCGTTACTGGGTTTTGTCGGTGGACGGAATCAAATTGCGCAGCCAGCTGCCCCAGCGGCGCTGATAAAACGGCTGCGTATGGGCGATCAGGTAGTGGCTGATGCCGCGCTCTTTCTCCGACACCAGGCAGAAATCGACCGGTTCGTCATTCGGCGCCGTTTCGCTGGCGACGCTGCCGGCCTCGTTGATCAACGCCTCGATCTCCGCCGGCTCGGCGTCCACTTCCAGCCCGATCAGCAGATTCGGCTTCTCGTCCGCCGCCTGATCGTGCATCAGCGCCAGAAACGCGCGGCGCACCGGTTTGCGCTGGCTGAACAGCGTGGTCAGCGCATCCACCATCGCCGACGGGTACTCTTCGGGCTGCCCCAACAGGATTTGGGTCTCTTTGTCGACGTAATGCTCCACCGGTTTGACGACGCCGCCGGTCGCCAGCAGCATCGCCACCTCTTCCGGGTAGAACTCTTTGCCGTATTCCGCCTTCGGGTTGAGGAACAGATCCGCGCCCTGGGTGATTTCAAACAGCACCCGAGCCGGCATGGCGATGAACGGCTGTTCGTCCTCAACGGCCTTCTGCAACGCGTCCAGCGAGGTGAAGAACGGAATGATGCTGCCGCCGTCTTGCTTTTCCCAATGCTGGATATTAACCGGCGTATCCGCGTTCAGCGTAATGTCGCCGTCCTGCTGCACCTGCTCGCTGTCGCCGAGGATCAACACCGTGGCATCGAGCAGTTCACGGAAGAACGCCGGGCGGTGGGCCGGCTCCGTCACCGCCAGCTTCAGCAGGCGTTCAAGTTCGTTCTCGCTCGGGGCGGCATCGTGATGATGGGCACTCATGGCAAACTCCAGGATCAAATAGCGAGGCCCAGCATGCTGGGCCCCGAAGATAATGCGCATTCTAGCGCCCGACGCGGCGGGCGTTCAATTATTTGGCTTTGCTCAGCAGCAGATTGGCCAGGGTACGCACGCCCAGCCCGGTCGCGCCGGCCGACCACTGATCCACCGCGCCTTTGCGGTAGGTGGCGGAGCAGTCGATGTGCAGCCAGCCCTGTTGGTAATTCTTGACGAAGTGCGACAGGAAGGCCGCCGCGGTGCTGGCGCCGGCGGTGTAGGCCGGGCCGGCCACGTTGTTCAGCTCGGCGAAGTTGGACGGCAGCTGGCTGCGGTGGAACTCGGCCAACGGCAGACGCCAGAATGGCTCTTGCTCGGCGGCGGCGCTGCTCAGCAGTTCCTGCGCCAGCGCATCGTCGAAGCTGAACAGGGCGTGGTAGTCGTTGCCCACCGCGGTTTTGGCCGCGCCGGTCAGGGTGGCGCAGTCGATAATCAGCTGCGGATTCTGCTCAGAAGCGTCGATCAGGCCGTCGGCCAGCACCAGGCGCCCTTCCGCATCGGTGTTCATCACCTCAACGGTTTTGCCGTTGCGGTAGCGAATGATGTCACCCAGTTTGAAGGCGTTGCCGCTGACCATGTTGTCGGCGCAGCACAGGTACAGCTTCACGCGCTGCTTCAGGCCGCGCGCCGCCGCCAGCGCCAGGGCGCCGGTGATGGTGGCCGCACCGCCCATGTCAGCCTTCATCGAATCCATAAAGGCGCTCTGTTTCAGGCTATAACCGCCGGTATCGAAGGTGATGCCCTTGCCGACCAGGCAAGCGAACACCGGCGCGTCCGGGTTACCGGTCGGGTTGAAGTCCAGCGCCAGCAGCACCGGCGGGCGTTCGGAACCGCGGCCGACGGTGTGGATGCCGGCATAGTTCTGCTCGCGCAGATCTTCGCCCTTGGTGATGCGGTAGCTGACGGCATCGCAGCCGACGTCGCACATCAGATCGACGGCGCGGGTCGCCAGTTGCTCCGGCCCCAGCTCTTCCGCCGGCATATTGATGGTGTCGCGCACCCAGTCAACGATCTTCAGGCGCTTATCCAGCTCCTGACGCGCGGCTTCCGGCAGCTCGGCCCATTCGACGTTGCGCTGCCCTTTCGGCCCGCGGTAGCCCTGCCAAAACGCCCAGCTGTTTTCCAAATCCCAACCGTCGCCGGCCAGCTTAACGTTTTTGATGCCCTGGCCGTCAATTTTGCGGCCCGCGCGCTGGATCGCGCCCAGCTTGTCGGCGCCGGTCAGGTGGATGGTCATCCCTTCGCCGTTGGTGCTCAGCAGCGCTTTCTCGCCCCAGCGGGCGTCGGCAGGTTGTTGCGACAGCGTGACCTGCATGAATTCTGTTGTCATAGCCTTCTTACTCCGGATGTTCCCTTTATTATTTCATAGGGCTTTATTGCATACCCTATGGATTTCAAATTGCAGCTAGGCGCCCAGCGATCTCATCCCCAGGAGCTTACTCAGGTAAGTGACTGGGGTGTGATCGTGCAGGTAACAACGCTGCGGTTTGAAAGACGACGGGTATGTCGGATACAAAATAAACGGGCCGCCCATGGCAGCCCGTTACGCTATTTACTCCGCTTCATCTAACCAGACCAGCAGGATCGCTTCCAGTATTTTTTCGTTGGAAGCCTGCGGATCGTCATCGAACTCTTCCAGATCGCAGATCCACTGATGCATGTCGGTAAAACGCACGGTTTTCGGATCGGTGTCCGGGTATTGGTCGTACAGGGCTTCGCCGATTTCACGGCTGTCGGTCCACTTCAGTCCCATTATGATCTCCTGGTTGGCGCCGCGGCTAACAATTAATGCTCACGCGCGTGGTTGACGGTGTAACGCGGCATTTCGACCACCAGATCTTCGTCGGCGACCAGCGCCTGGCAGCTCAGACGGCTTTCCGGCTCCAGCCCCCAGGCTTTGTCCAGCATGTCGTCTTCCAGCTCGCTGCTCTCTTCCAGCGAATCGAAGCCTTCACGCACGATGCAGTGGCAGGTGGTGCAGGCGCAGGATTTCTCGCAGGCGTGCTCGATTTCAATGCCGTTGCGCAGCGCAACGTTGAGGATCGACTCCCCTTTTTCGGCTTCCAGAACCGCCCCTTCCGGGCAAAGATCTTGATGGGGCAGGAAAACAATTTTAGGCATGGTTAAACCTCATCCACAGAATGGCCAGCCAGCGCGCGGCGAATGGAAGCGTCCATGCGGCGCGCGGCAAAATCTTGCGTTTGTGCATCTAATGTTTTGATGGCGTCTTCGATAGCGGCGGGATCTTCACCCTGCGCCGCCTGCTGCAACGCCTGGGTCGCGGCGGCGATCGCCTGGCTTTCCGCCTCGCTCAGCAGCGCGGCGTCGGTGGCCAGCGCGCCCTGCAGGCTTTCCAGCACCCGCGCAGCTTCCACGCGTTGCTCCGCCAGCTTGCGCGCGCCCACGTCGCTTTGCGCATTGGCCATCGAATCCTTGATCATGCCGGCGATTTCACTGTCCGACAGGCCATACGACGGCTTGACCTGGATCGAGGCTTCCACGCCGGTGGATTTCTCCATCGCGGTGACGCTCAACAGGCCGTCGGCATCCACCTGGAAGGTGACGCGAATATGCGCGCCCCCGGCAGGCAGCGGCGGCAGGCCGCGCAGCGTGAAACGCGCCAACGAACGGCAATCCTGCACCAGCTCGCGCTCGCCCTGCAGCACGTGGATCATCATTGCGCTCTGGCCGTCTTTAAAGGTGGTGAACTCCTGCGCGCGCGCCACCGGAATGGTGGTGTTGCGCGGGATCACTTTCTCCACCAAGCCGCCCATGGTTTCGAGGCCCAGCGACAGCGGGATCACGTCCAGCAGCAGCATGTCGCTGTCCGGCTTGTTGCCCACCAGAATGTCGGCCTGGATCGCGGCGCCGATGGCGACCACTTTATCCGGATCGATCGACGTCAGCGGCGTGCGGCCGAAGAAGGCGCCCACTTGCTCACGCACCAACGGCACGCGAGTGGAACCGCCGACCATCACCGCTTCCAGCACCTCGTCGGCGGCGACGCCGGCGTCTTTCAGCGCGCGGCGGCAAGCCATCAGCGTACGTTTCACTAGCGGGGCGATCAGCGCTTCAAACTGGGCGCGGGTCACTTCGCCCTGCCAACCGGCCACCTCAACGCGCACGCTGTCGGCATCGCTTAATGCGATTTTGGCGGCGATGGCGGCATCCAGCAATTGGCGCTGCACGCCGTGATCGCTGCGATCGGCCACGCCGGCCTGCTCACGCAGCCAGTCGGCCAACAGATGATCGAAGTCGTCGCCGCCCAGCGCGGAATCGCCGCCGGTGGCCAGCACTTCGAACACGCCGCGGCTGAGGCGCAGAATGGAGATATCAAAGGTGCCGCCGCCCAGATCGTAAACCGCGATCACCCCTTCCTGGCCGGAATCCAGCCCGTAGGCGATCGCCGCAGCGGTCGGTTCGTTCAGTAGGCGCAGGACATGCAGGCCGGCCAGACGCGCCGCGTCTTTAGTGCCCTGGCGCTGCGCGTCGTCGAAGTAAGCGGGAACGGTGATCACGACGCCATCCAGCTCGCCTTCCAGCGCCGCTTGCGCGCGCGCGGACAGAGCCCGCAGGATGTCGGCGGAGACGCCGACCGGATTAACCGGGCCGGCGGCGGTGACGATCAGCGGCAGGCCGTTGTCGCTGGCCTGAAATTGATACGGCAGGTTCGGGTAACGTTGCTGCACGTCCGCCAACGAACGGCCCATCATGCGTTTGATGGAGCTGATGGTATTGGCCGGATCCTGCGCCGCCTGTTGGCGCGCATCCCAGCCGACGCGCTGCGCGTCCGCCTGATAATGCACCACCGAAGGCAGCAAATGGCGCCCCTGATCGTCGGCCAGCGTTTCCGCTTGCCCGCTGCGCACCGTGGCGACCAGCGAGTTGGTGGTGCCTAAGTCGATGCCGGCGGCCAGACGTCGCTGGTGCGGCGCGGCGCTGAGGCCAGGCTCACTAATTTGTAATAAGGCCATGTTGAAGCTTCCACAATCAGAATCAGAAGGTGTTACTCAAAACCCAGCAGTTTTTCTTCGAGTTGTTCAACCTGTTGCTGGAGTTTGTCCAAAAAGCGCAGCTTGCGCACGGTGTCGGCGGCATCCGCCCACTGTTCACTGTCCAACTGCTGCAGCATCAGCGCGCTGCGCTGCTTGATGGAGGTGGCCAGCCGCGCGCCGAAATCGGCCAGCAGGCTTTCCGCTTCCGGCTTGCGCTCAATGGCGTCGAGCTCTTCGCGCAGCTCCAGCTGTTCCATCAGGAACGCGGTGTCGCGCATCGTATGCTGTTCGTTGCCCAGATCGAAGCCGTGCAAAGATAGCATATACTCCGCGCGTTTTAACGGGTGCTTCAGCGCCTGGTAGGCTTCGTTGATGGTCGCCGCCTGCTGCAACGCCATCAGGCGTTCGCGCTCCGGCTGGTTGGCAAAACGATCGGGGTGAAATTGGCGCTGCAGATCCTGGAAGCGGGACGCAAGCAGGCTGCCGTCCACGGTGTAGCGAACTGGCAGCCCGAATAAAGTAAAGTAATCCATAGCGTGCTCTGGGCGTTAGCGGATGAAGTTCCCCCGCCGAAACGGGGGAGCACGATGGACTGTCAGACGTTGAAACTCTCGCCGCAGCCGCACTCGCTTGAGACGTTCGGGTTGTTGAACTTGAAGCCTTCGTTCAGGCCTTCCTTAACGAAATCAAGCTCGGTGCCGTCAAGGTAGACCAGGCTCTTGCCGTCGATGATCACCTTGATGCCTTTGTCTTCAAATACGATGTCGTCATCGTTGGCTTCGTCAACAAATTCCAGCACGTACGCCATCCCGGAACAACCGGAAGTTCGCACTCCCAGACGCAGACCGAGACCCTTGCCGCGGTTCGTCAAAAACGCCTGAACACGCTGCGCAGCGCTGTCGCTCATGGTAATAGACATCACAACCTCACACTTCACATCAAAGCCCGGCGCGGCCGGGCCGACTCAGACAAATTACTTGGCGCTATGCTTGCTCTTATAGTCGGCAATCGCTGCTTTGATGGCGTCTTCAGCCAGGATCGAGCAGTGAATTTTGACCGGCGGCAATTCCAGCTCTTCGGCGATCTGGGTGTTTTTGATCGCTTCAGCCTGATCGAGCGACTTGCCTTTCATCCATTCGGTCACCAGCGAGCTGGAGGCGATGGCGGAACCGCAGCCGTAAGTTTTAAAGCGCGCGTCTTCGATGATGCCTTCATCGTTAACCTTGATTTGCAGCTTCATGACGTCGCCACAAGCCGGCGCCCCTACCATGCCGCTGCCGACGGTAGGGTCTTCGTTGTCGAAAGAACCCACGTTGCGCGGGTTTTCATAATGATCGATTACTTTTTCGCTGTAAGCCATGACCTTGCTCCTGAAACCTGAGAATTAATGATGCGCCCATTCAATGCTGTTGATGTCCACGCCCTGCTTGAACATCTCCCACAGCGGGGACAGATCGCGCAGACGGCCGATGGATTTACGCACCAGTTGAATGGTGTAGTCGATCTCTTCTTCCGTGGTGAAACGCCCCAGGGAGAAACGGATCGAGCTGTGCGCCAATTCATCGCTCATGCCCAGCGCGCGCAGCACGTAGGACGGCTCGAGGCTGGCGGAGGTACAGGCTGAACCGGAAGAAACGGCCAGGTCTTTCAGCGCCATGATCAGCGACTCGCCTTCAACGTAGTTGAAGCTGACGTTCAGGATGTTCGGTGCGCCGTGCTCCAGATCGCCGTTCAGATACACTTCTTCCATATCTTTCACGCCGTTCCACAAACGGTCACGCAGGGTGCGCAGACGCGCCATCTCTTCGGTCATCTCTTCTTTGGCGATGCGATAAGCTTCGCCCATGCCGACGATCTGGTGGACAGGCAGGGTGCCGGAACGCATGCCGCGCTCGTGACCGCCGCCGTGTACCTGCGCTTCGATGCGGATGCGCGGCTTGCGACGCACGTACAGCGCGCCGATGCCTTTCGGGCCATAGATTTTGTGGCCGGAGAACGACATCAGGTCGACTTTCAGCTTGCTCAGATCGATAGGCAGTTTGCCCACGCTCTGGGTGGCGTCAACGTGGTAGATGATACCGCGCGCACGGCACATTTCGCCGATCGCTTCGATGTCCTGCACCACGCCGATTTCGTTGTTGACGTGCATGATGGAGACCAGGATGGTGTCATCGCGCAGCGCCGCTTCGAGATCCTGCAGGCTGATGATACCGTTGCTCTGCGGCGCCAGGTAGGTGACTTCAAACCCTTCGCGCTCCAGCTGACGGCAGGTGTCGAGCACGGCTTTGTGTTCGGTTTTGCTGGTGATGATGTGCTTGCCTTTTTTCTGGTAGAAATTGGCAGCGCCTTTGATCGCCAGGTTGTCGGATTCGGTCGCCCCGGAGGTGAAGACGATTTCGCGCGGGTCGGCGCCCACCAGTTCGGCGATTTGGTTACGGGCGATGTCTACCGCCTCTTCCGCCTGCCAACCGAAACGGTGGGAACGGGAAGCCGGGTTGCCGAAAGTGCCGTCCAGGGTCAAAAACTGCATCATCTTCTCAGCAACGCGCGGGTCAACCGGCGTCGTTGCTGAGTAATCCAGATAAATCGGTAATTTCATTGCTCTTGTGCTCCGTACATCACTTCCAAAAACTAAAATAATTTCGCCAGCTGCTTATGCGCGCAGATTAACGTTGATAGTTTCTTGCGGACGGCCGTTGGCCGTGCGGCGCGTATCGTTGTTTTGACGATCCGCCACCACCAGCACTTCCTGGTTGTTGACCAGTTCTGCCAGCGTAATGTTGTTCAGGAACCCGCTGATGCGCTCGCTCAGATCGCGCCACAGGGCGTGGGTCAAGCAGCGATCGCCGCCCTGACAGCCTTCTTTGCCCTGGCAACGGGTTGCATCTACCGATTCATCGACGGCAGTGATGACAGCGCCAACGGCGATCTCACCCGCGTCTTTACCCAGCAGATAACCACCGCCCGGGCCACGCACGCTGGCCACCAGGCCATTCTTGCGCAGACGGGAGAATAATTGTTCCAGATAAGAGAGCGAAATACCCTGGCGTTCGGAAATGTCCGCCAGTGGCACCGGCCCTTCCTGGGAATGCAGCGCTACGTCGAGCATAGCGGTTACGGCATAACGGCCTTTGGATGTCAGTCTCATAGCTCAATGGTTACCTGTTGGTCAAATATGGCCGAAAGTCTGACATTCCTGAGTAAAACAGTCAACTATTTAACCCAGTAATTAACTCAAGTATTAGCACGTTTTGAACTTAGCAAGAACAAAGGTATATAAAATACATGTTATAACCTTTGGATAACTAATACTATTGTCACCCACCGTTATGCCACATCAATTAATTACCTTGATGTTTATCCTGTTTCTCGATCGACGTCAGCATGCCGCGCAGGATATTCAGCTCCTGCCCTTCCGGGCGCGCGCGGGTGAACAGCCGACGCAGGCGGTTCATCACCTGGCCCGGATGCGACGGGCGAATGAAACCGGTGCGCTGCAGCGTCTGCTCCAGATGCTGATAGAAACGCTCGAGGTCGTCCACCAGCGGATACGGCGTCTCTTCCAACTGCGGCGCGCCCGCCTGTTGGCGATCGAGGTAAGCCACGCGCACTTCGTACGCCAGGATCTGCACCGCCATCGCCAGGTTCAGCGAGCTGTAGTCCGGGTTGGCCGGAATGGCGACGTGGTAGTGGCACTTTTGCAATTCATCATTGGTCAGCCCGACGCGTTCGCGGCCGAACACCAGCGCCACCGGCGCATGCTCGCCCTCGTGCACCACGCGCACGCCGCATTCGCGCGGCTCCAGCATCGGCCACGGCAAGGTGCGAGAACGTGCGCTGGTGCCCACCACCAGGCTGCAGCCGGCGATGGCGTCATCGAGGGTATCGACGATAGTGGCGTTGCCGATCACGTCGCTGGCGCCGGCGGCCAGGGCGATGGCCTGAGAATCGGGTTTGATCAGCGGATTAACCAGATAAAGGTTGGTTAAACCCATGGTTTTCATGGCTCTGGCGGTCGAGCCCATGTTGCCGGTATGTGAAGTCTCTACCAGAACAATGCGGATATTGTGCAGCATACAAACTCTGAGCGTGGCGGAAAATCGCAGCATCTTAACACAGCCGTAGGCAATTTGCCGAACAGCTGCTATACTTCGCGCCGTTTCCTGTTCTTTAACATCCTAGTTGGAAGATACCCATGCATCCGATGCTGACTATCGCCGTGCGCGCTGCGCGCAAGGCCGGTAACCTGATTGCCAAAAACTACGAAACCCCGGACGCTGTAGAAGCGAGCCAGAAAGGGACCAATGACTTCGTCACCAACGTCGATCGCGATGCAGAGCATCTGATCATCGACGTCATCCGCAAGTCTTATCCGCAACACAGTATCGTGAGCGAAGAACGCGGTGAGCTGATCGGCGAAGATCGCGATGTGCAATGGGTGATCGATCCACTGGATGGCACTGCAAACTTCATCAAACGTTTCCCTCATTTCTCCGTTTCCATCGCCGTACGCATCAAAGGCCGTACCGAAGTGGCCGTGGTTTACGATCCGATGCGCAACGAACTGTTCACCGCCACGCGCGGCCAGGGCGCACAGCTCAACGGTTACCGTCTGCGCGGCACCAACGCCAAAGATCTGGATGGCACCATCCTGGCGACCGGCTTCCCGTTTAAAGTCAAACAGCACGCCACGCCTTACATCAATATCGTCGGCAAGCTGTTCACCCAGTGCGCGGACTTCCGCCGCACCGGTTCCGCTGCGCTGGATCTGGCCTATGTCGCCGCCGGCCGCGTGGACGGTTTCTTCGAAATCGGCCTGAAGCCGTGGGACTTCGCCGCAGGCGAACTGCTGGTGCGTGAAGCCGGCGGCCTGGTCACCGACTTCGTCGGCGGCCACAATCACTTCAGCTCCGGCAACGTGGTCGCAGGCAACCCGCGCGTGGTGAAAGCCATGCTGGCCACCATGCGTGAAGAACTGAGCGAAGCGCTGAAGCGTTAATCGCCAGAAGCGAATCGAAAAAAAGCGCTGCCGATGCAGCGCTTTTTTTATGCCCGTTAGCGGGAGAAGGGGCGGATGCCGCCGCCGAATTCCGGCTGCGCGCTGACGTAGAGCAACAGCCCGGCGGCCAACAGGATCAGACCGCCGGCCAGCGCCAGCGCCCCCCAGGCCACCGCGCTCCAGGCGGCGGGCGCGCGCGAACGACTGAGGCGCACCGCCAGCCGGCGGCTGTAATGCACCAACAGCGCCAGCATGGAGATGGTCAACGAGGTGCCGAACGCCATCGCCAGCGCGGAGATCACTCCCCAGCCGAACACGCCGATCACCTTGGAAAACAGCAACACCAAAATCGCTCCCGAACAGGGACGCATGCCCATCGCCAGCACGATGGCGGCCTGAGTGCGCCAATCGCTTCCCGCCTGCAGCTCGCTGTCGCTCGGCAGATGCCGGTGGCCGCAGCCGCAATTGGCGCTGTGCACATGATCCGCCGCCAGCGGCGTCAGGCTGTTGATGCGCAGCGCCGGCGCCGGGCGCATCGCCTTGATCGCCGCAAACAGGCGTTTCAGCGCGCGCCAACTCAGCAGCACGCCAAGCAGCATCACCAGGATAAAGCTGCCCTTCTCCAGCCAGAAACTGCTTTGATGCAGCTGGCGCGAAGAGAGCTGTAACACCACCAGCATCAACGTGACCAGCGCGATCGCCACCCCGCCCTGCACCAGCGAAGCGGCGAAGGTCAGCTTCAGGCTGCTTTTCAGCCGCGCCGGATGGGTGGCCAGATAGGTGGCGATCACCACTTTGCCGTGGCCGGGGCCGAGCGCATGCAAGACGCCATAGCCGAGGCTGAACAGCATCAGCGCCAGCCCGGCCTGCTGCGGCGCGGCCTTCACCTGCTGCAATAGCCCCGCCATCTGCTGGTGCAGCGCTTTTTGCCATACCACGCTCTGCATCAGCAGCTGCGGCCAATAGTACCACGCCAGCAGCGCGGCGGCCGCCAGCGCCAGCGTAAACGGCAGCAGCGGCCACAGGCCGAAGGCCCAGTGGCGCCGGCTCGTCGTCGGTTGCGAGAGATTCAGCGACATTGCAGCGTCACCCGCTGGGCGAACTGCTGCCCCAGCGCCAGGTCTTCACCGGGCGAGTCGTTCTTGTCGAGCGACAGCGCATAGGCCTGCAGCGACGCATTCGGCTGCGGCGTCATCAGCTTGTAGCTGCACTGCTGCGCCATCTCCGGCGGCAAATGCAGCGCATTTTGATCTTTATAGGTCATATCCACGAAATAAGTCGGATCGTAAGTAGAAAGTTCGAACGGCTTGCCCGCCAGCGGCTGCGGTTCGGCCAACGGCAGCACGAACTCCAGCACCGCCTGGTTGCCCTGGCGCGACAGGTGATATTCGCTGGGCAAGTTCAGGTATTTCACCGGCTTGCCGTCGCGGTAAAGATCGGTGAAATAGTGCTGCCCCAGCACATTGGCCATCACTTCCGCCGCCAGCTTTTTCCATACTTCCGAATCGCTCTTGGCGTTTTTCGCATCGTAGAGCAGATCCGCCGAGGTGATTTCATCCATCACCCACACCATTTTCAGGCCGACCAGCCGCTGGTCCTTGGCGACAAAGGTGGTGTTCATGTCGATAAAGCTGTGTGGATGCGCGATCGCACCCGCGCTGAACACGGCGCCGAAAGCAGCCAAAAGACGACGTAACTTCATCATTATCCTGTCTTACCTGCATTTGTTATAACGTAACACAAATAACTGCCGAACGGCCCGCCTCTCCCGGCGATATTTGTGACGAAAGTTGTAAGCCGAAGTAAAAGCCGCGCTGTCATCCTGACGTTGCAAAGCCTTTTGCTATGCTTAGGCATAATCGCAACCTTTTATGCCGGAAGGTGATAATGAGCCTGGACACCTCTCCCGTGCCCGCGCTCTCCGGACAACAACGGCGCTGCCATCTGCTGCTGATGCTGTACACGCCGGAGCCCGAGTTACAGCTGGAGACCCTAAGCCGAATCAACGGCGTCGCCCCCCCGATAACCCGGCAAGATATAGCCGAGGTAGCCAGTGAAATCCAGCGTTTCCATCACCTGGAGATCGCCGTCGATCCCGACCATGGCTACCAACTGCGGGGCAGCGCGCTTGACCAACGCCTGTGCCTGATCCATTGGCTGCGGCGGGCGCTGCGCTGCAGCCCGCTGTTTGTCGAAAGCGACTTCGCCCCGCGCCTGAGGCAAGCGCTGGCGGCCGATGCCGTCCCCACGTCTGCGCTGGCGGAGGCGATCGACGCCTGCGGGCCGCTGCTTAACCGCCACTTCGACGCGCGCGACCGCCAATTTCTGCAGCATTACCTGCTCTACTGCGCCTGGCAAAATCGCCTGCAGCAGCATCCGCGTTTCGACGCCGTTCAACGCGACTGGCTGCGGCAAAAACCGGAGCAGCAAGCCGCCGCCTGGCTGCATCAGGCCTGCAACCGGCTGTTTAACCAGCCGCCGCAGACAGACGAGCGCGATTTTTTGGCGCTGACCTTCACCCTGTTGAAAAATCACAGCTACCACAGCAATGACTCGGCGCAAGAGCAGCGGTTGATGACGGCGATCGACAGCATGGTCGAGCGTTTCCAGCAGCTTTCCGACATGGCCTTCAGCAACAAGGCGGAGCTGGTCAGCCAGCTGTTCGCCCACCTGGCGCCGGCGCTGGAGCGCTGCCGTTTCGCCATCGGCATCGACAATATGCTGCTGGAAGACGTGGTGCGCAAATACCCGCGGCTGATGCGCACCACGCAGGAAGCGCTGAAACCGCTGGAACAGGAGTACGGCGTGCATTTTTCCAACGAGGAGGCGGGCCTGGTGGCCATCAGCTTCGGCGCCTGGCTGATGCAGGACAACGCGCTGCAGGAAAAACAGGTGCTGTTGCTGACGCTGGACAACCCGCAGCTGGAAGAGGAGGTAGAATATCAGATCCGCGAGCTCACGCTGCTGCCGCTGAACATCAAATATCTGCCGCTGAGCGACTATCTGTGCGGCGGAGCGCCGCAGGGCGTCACGCTGGTGATCACCCCCTACGCGGCGGTGCACAGCGCTCCGCACCCGCCGCTGATCTATACCGAACTGCCGCTGGAAAACCGCCAGCGCCAGGCCATCCGCGCGCTGCTGGAAGCCCCTTAATCACCGGCTGACGCTGACCGCCGGCGGCCGGATGAACAAGGCCGGCACCGCGACCGCCGCCATCACCCAGAACACCCCGCCCTGCCAATGTTCGAACAGGAACCCGGCAATGACCGTCATGACGGCGATGCCGCCGCCCATCGCCAGCGCCGAATACACCGCCTGCAGTTGGATCACCTCTTGCCCCTGGCGCGCGGCGATAAAGCGCATCGCCGCCAGATGGCAGACGGTGAAGGTGCCGCAGTGCAGGATTTGGATCAGCAGCAGCCAACCCAGCTCGGTGCTGTAGGCCATCAGGCTCCAGCGCAACACGCCGCAACAGGCGGAAAGCAGCAGCAGGTTGCGCGCATTCCAGCGGCGGAACAGCACGTTGCTGCTGGCGAAAATAATCACTTCCGCCACCACGCCCAGCGACCACAGATAACCGATGGTCGAGGCCGAATAGCCCGCCTCCTGCCAGTAAATGGAGCCGAAGCTGTAGTAGCCGGCGTGCGCGCCCTGCAGCAGCGTGACGCACAGCAGGAAGCGCCACACCGGCCCCTCTTTCAGCAGCGCCAACAGCGAACGCTCGGCCCCGCCGTGCGTGCGCGCTTCGCCCTGCGGCATCACGCTCGGCTTCAGCAGCATGCCCAGCAGCATCGCCAGCACGCTGAGGATCAGGCTGTAGAGAATGGCGTTATGGCCCCACACCGCCACCAGTTGCCCGGTCAGCGCCGAGCCGATGACGAACGCCAGCGAGCCCCACAGCCGCACCCGGCCGTAGTCCATACGGATCTGCTTTTGCCAGGTGGCGGCCAGCGCGTCGGTCAGCGGCACCAGCGGCGAGAAGAACAGGTTGAACCCCGCTATCACCAGCATCAGCCAGCCCCAACCGTTGCCGAAACAGAAGCCAACCGCGAAAGCCAGGGTCAGCAGCGCCAGCAGGCGCAGGGCGGCGACCAGATGAGAGGGATCTTTAACGCGGGGAGCAATCAGTAAACTGCCGAGGAAGCGGGCCACCAAACCGGCGCCGAGCAATATGCCGATGGTTTCGGGCGCGATGCCCTCGCCTTTCAGCCACACGCCCCAGAACGGTAAGAAAATGCCGTAGGAAAAAAAGTAGGTGAAATAACTGAGCGCGAGCCAACGCGTGGATTGCAGAACCATGATCCCTCCGGTGTGAGGGCAATACTTTGACAGAGCTCACACCGGCCCGCAATCCTCATTCCACTTCAATGCGTTAGAGTGCCAGGCAGCTCACAGTTTGCCGCAAGCGGCCATAAAAAAACCCGCCGCAGCGGGTTTTGTCAGGCGAAAGCGGGATTAGGCGTAAACCGGCAGGCGGGCGCAGATATCCAGCACTTTCTTCTTGGTGCGTTCGATGGTGGCTTCATCGTTGATGTTGTCCAACACATCACAGATCCAACCGGCCAGTTCGCGCACGTCGGCTTCTTTGAAGCCGCGACGGGTGACGGCCGGGGTGCCGATACGCACGCCGGAGGTAACGAACGGGCTCTTCGGATCGTTCGGCACGCTGTTTTTGTTGACGGTGATGTTGGCGCGGCCCAGGGCGGCGTCAGCTTCTTTACCGGTCAGGTTTTTGTCGACCAGATCCAGCAGGAACAGGTGGTTATGGGTGCCGCCGGAGACCACTTTGTAGCCGCGCTGCAGGAACACTTCCACCATCGCCTTGGCGTTGACCGCCACTTGCTGCTGGTAAACCTTGAACTCAGGCTCCATCGCTTCTTTCAGCGCCACCGCCTTGCCGGCGATCACGTGCATCAGCGGGCCGCCCTGGCCGCCAGGGAACACGGCGGAGTTCAGCTTCTTGTACAGCTCTTCGTCGCCGCCCTTCGCCAGGATCAGGCCGCCGCGCGGGCCCGCCAGGGTTTTGTGGGTGGTGGTGGTGACGATGTGCGCGTGCGGCACCGGGTTCGGGTACACGCCGGCGGCGATCAGGCCGGCCACGTGCGCCATGTCGACGAACAGGTAAGCGCCGATGCTGTCGGCGATTTCGCGCATTTTGGCCCAGTCAACCACGCCAGAGTAGGCGGAGAAGCCGCCGATGATCATTTTCGGCTTGTGGGTTTGCGCCTGTTTGGCCAGATCGTCATAGTCGATTTGACCTTTGTCGTCGATGCCGTAAGGCACCACGTTATACAGTTTGCCGGACAGGTTAACCGGGGAACCGTGGGTCAGGTGGCCGCCGTGCGCCAGGTTCATGCCCAGAATGGTGTCGCCCGGCTGCAGCAGCGCGGTGTACACGGCGAAGTTAGCCTGGGAGCCGGAGTGCGGCTGCACGTTGGCGTAATCGGCGCCGAACAATTCTTTGGCGCGGTCGATAGCCAGCTGCTCAACGATATCCACGTATTCGCAGCCGCCGTAGTAACGCTTGCCCGGATAGCCTTCAGCGTATTTGTTGGTCAGCTGGGAACCCTGAGCCTGCATTACGCGCGGGCTGGTGTAGTTCTCCGACGCGATCAGCTCGATGTGCTCTTCCTGACGCACCACTTCCTGCTCCATGGCACGCCACAGTTCCGCATCGTAATCGGCAATGTTCATTTCACGCTTTAACATCCGGCATCTCCTGACTTAAATCAGCTAACTAAAAAATCACCAAATAACTACCCGTTTGGGGTCTGGGCCACAGTGTAAACCGTTTCGCCCTACCGAAGATAGGTCTTGACAGAGGTTTTTACGCAAACGATTGGCATAAGGCGGCGCAAGGCTTTGATCCGCGAAACGCTGCCGTTTATCAACGGACATTTCCTCATGCGAACAATGCGCTTTTTTCATGTTCTGTGAGCGCGATCGACGCCGGAAGAACACCGCAACGAAAACAAGGGTATTTACAAGCGGCGTGGAACCCAATAAGATGCATTTAAAATACATCATTAGAATTCTCGTCAAGATCCCAACCCAAGGAGCGCTCCCATGCTGGATAGCCAAACCATCGCCACCGTGAAATCCACCATCCCCCTGCTGGCAGCAACCGGGCCGAAGCTGACCGCCCACTTTTACGATCGCATGTTCGCCCACAACCCGGAATTGAAAGACATTTTCAATATGAGCAATCAGCGCAACGGCGATCAGCGTCAGGCGCTGTTCGACGCCATCTGCGCCTATGCCGCCAACATCGAGAACCTGGCGGCGCTGCTGCCGGCGGTGGAGCGCATCGCGCAGAAGCACACCAGCTTCAATATCCAGCCGGAGCAGTACAACATCGTCGGCGGCCACCTGCTGGCGACGCTGGACGAAATGTTCAGCCCGGGCCAGGAAGTCTTGGACGCCTGGGGCAAAGCCTACGGCGTGCTGGCCAACGTATTTATCCAGCGTGAAGAGCAGATTTATCAGCAGAGCGAAACCGACAACGGCGGCTGGCGCGATCTGCGCGCATTCCGCATCCTGAAGAAACAGCCGCAGAGCGACGTGATCTGCAGCTTCGTGCTGGCACCGGTGGACGGCGGCCGGGTGGCGGACTTCAAACCGGGGCAATACCTGGCGGTTTACATCAAGCACGACAGCCTGGAGCATCAGGAAATTCGCCAGTACTCGCTGACCACCTCGCCGAACGGCGAGTTCTACCGCATCGCGGTGAAGCGTGAAGATCAGGGCAAAGTGTCCAACTACCTGCACCAGCAGGCGCAGGAAGGCGACGTGATCTACATCGCCCCGCCGCACGGCGACTTCTTCCTCGACGTGACGCCGACTACGCCGGTGGCGCTGATCTCCGCCGGCGTTGGCCAAACCCCAATGCTCGGCATGCTCAACACCCTGCACGACAGCCAACATCAGGCGCAGGTCCACTGGCTGCACGCGGCGGAAAACGGCAGCGTGCACGCCTTTGCCGATGAAGTGGCGGATATTGCCGGGCGCATGCCGAATCTGAGTCGCCATGTGTGGTACCGCGAGCCGGGTGCCGATGACGTGGAAGGCCGCGACTACCACAGCCGCGGATTGATGGATTTGAGCGCGCTGCAAGGCAGCCTGGCCGATCCGCAGATGCACTATTACTTCTGCGGCCCGGTGGCCTTCATGCAGTTCGTGGGCAAACAGCTGCTGGAGATGGGGGTAGAGGCCGAGCGCATCCACTACGAATGCTTCGGCCCGCATAAAGTGCTGTAATGCGTGCGGAGCGCGGCCGTCAGACCGCGCTCCCTCTTCATTTCGCCTGCAGTTGGCGCGCGTCCTGGACCTGCTGTACCGTCACCGGCGCCGCCTGGTTGCCCCAGCTTCCCCGCAGATAGCTCATCAGATCCGCCGCTTGACGATCGTTCAACGCCCAGCCGTAAGCCGGCATGTCGAACGCCATCGCCTGCTGCGTGATCGGCGTATGCGCCCCTTCCAGCACCACCCGCAGCGCGGTCAGCGGATTGTCCGCCGTTACCGTGGCGTTGCCCGCCAGCGCCGGAATGGCGAAGTCGGTGCCTTCACCTTTATTGCCGTGGCAGGTCGAGCAGTACATCGCATAGGTCGCCTTGCCGCCCGAATTATCCGCCTGCACGACAGGCGCAGCGGCTTTGGCGGCGGTGTCCGGCGCCAGGCTGCGCAGGTACACCGCGATGGCGTTCAGATCGCCGTCGCTGAGGTACTGCGTGCTGTGGGTCACCACATCGCTCATCGGCCCGGCGACCGCCGCATGGCGGCTGCGGCCGGTCTTCAGCAGCGCCGTCACCTCTTCCGGCGGCAGCCCGCGCAGATTGGAGGCGTACCAGCCGTCCAGCTCGGCGCCGCTCAGGAACACCGGTTCCTTGCCGTCCAGCCCCTTCTCCTGCATCGCCCAGCCGCGCGGCGTATGGCAGCTGCCGCAGTGGCCCGCGCCCTGCACCAGATAAGCGCCGCGGTTCCACTCGGCGCTTTGCTGCGGATCCGCCTGATACGGCTGGTCGTCGTGGAACAGCTGATTCCACACCGCCAGCGGCCAGCGCATCGACAGCGGCCAGCTGATGTCGCTGTCCCGGTTGGCGACGTTCTGCGCCGGCACCTCATTCATCAGATAGTCATACAGCGCGCGCATGTCTTCCGCGCTCATTTTGGCGTACGAGGTGTACGGCATCGCCGGGTAGAGCCGGTGGCCGTCTTTGGCCACCCCCTGACGCATGGCGCGATCGAACTCTTCGAACGAATAGGCGCCGATGCCGTGCAGCTTGTCCGGCGTGATGTTGGTGGCGTAGATAGCCCCGAGCGGCGTCGGAAACTTCATGCCACCCGCCAATTCTGCGCCGCCCGGCGCGGTATGGCAGGCGGTGCAGTCACCGGCTTTGGCGACGTATTCCCCGGCCGACATCGCCTGGGCAGAACCGCCGGCGGCCAGCAGGCTCAACAGGTACAGCGAGCGCAGATTCATGCTCCCTCCTTGGCGGCAATCTTGCCGTAGGCCAGTTCATTCACCGCACGCCACGCCTGATCGATCGCCGAGTTGGCGTACGGGCTCCAGTCGGCATCGGAGTTGGCGATAGCGATCTTGCCGATCGGCTGCCGCGCCGTTTCGATGATTTTCTTGGCTTCGTCTTCGTCATCAAACAGCCCGTTAAGGAAGTAGGAGTAACCGTGTGACCAGCGGTTGACAGTGATCGCCTGAATGTCGCGCTGATGATCGAAACCGGCCTCGCCCAGCATGCCCTGCAGCTGTTCGCGGATCATCTGTTCGTGCACTTCGAACGGCGTGCCCAGCAGCAGCGCGCGCCCTTTGCGCGACTGTTCGCGCGTGCTGAGGCCGCTGCCCGGCAGCGTCGGCACATAGACCATATGCAGGCCGATCGGCCGATCCGGATCGCGCGGGTGCTGATACCCGCCCATGCTCACCGGATAGTCCAGCTTCACGCGGCTGTACGGCGCGGCCGGCGAATAGACCTCGTGCACGCCCAGCTTGATGAACGGCTGCCAGTTGCGGATCACCACCTTGCTGTACACCAGGGGCGCCTTGACGTTCTGCTTCAGCGCCTCCTGCTGCTCGTGCGCCATCTCCGGCACCAGATACGGGATCATCATGTTGTAGCCGGCCATCACCACCTGTCCGGCGCGCACTTTGGTCATCTTCTCGCCGGTCATGTAGGTGACTTCCACCTTGTCGCCGACGTTGGCCGCGTGCAGCCCGGTGCTGTTCAAACGCAGCTTCACCGGCGATTCCGGCCGATCGAGCTGGCTGTAGTCGAATTTAGCCAGCACCACGTCGTTCATGTCCTTGCCGGCCGGCGCCACCGCCGGGATCAGTTGGCGCACCATCAGGCGCGCCAGCGTGGCGTTGCCGTCCGGGAAGTGGAACACGTAAGGATCGTCGAGATCCGCCTGCGACTCTTCGTCCAGCGGCGGCAGATTCATGCCGTTCAGGCCCGGCAGATCGCAAATGCGCGCATCACTGCACGACGTGCCGTCGATGCCCACCGCCTGGAAATCGTTGGTGGTCTGCTGGAAATAACGGATCGCCAGTTCGCTCAGACCCACCTTCTCGCGCAGGAACTGGGTGTAGCTGTGGCTGTCGAGCCAGTCGACCTTCTGCTCCAGCGTCATCTCCGGCAGATAGTCTTTCTCCACCGTGTGCAGCGCGATCAGCGCCTGGCGATCGCTTTCCGGCAGCGGGAAATCGCCGATGAACGCTTCATAAGAGCGGCCGTTGAGGCGATCGCGCGGAATGTCGTCCGCCACCGTGCGGCCCGGATCGCCGCTCACCACCTTGTCGACGCCGAAGTTCTTGCGATCGAAGTAAACCCCGCGGCTCAAATTCAAATCCGGGTAGAAGGTGGTGTCGAAAGCCTGCTCCAGTTGGTCGATATCGACGCCGAGCTTGCGCAGCAGCCCCATCGCCACCGGGCTGAAGTTGGAGCGCGGCGACTGCAGCGATTCGCTGCCGCCGTAGCCGAGCAGCATGCCGTCGTCGCTGTTGAACTCGTTGCGCTTGGCGTGGCCGCCGAAGTCGTCGTGGTTGTCGATCAAAAGAATGCGCTGCTGCTCGCCTTTCAGCTGCTGCCAGAAACAGGCGGCCGCCAGCCCGCTGATGCCGGCGCCCACCACCACCAGATCGAACTCTTCAACGGCGGGCACGCTGCCGAAATCAAAGGTTTTGCCGTCGCGCCCCAGCTGGTGCGCATGCTCGAACGAGCCCGGATGATTGCCCCGCAGCCCGGTCAGCACCGGCGGATAGTACAGGGTTTGATTGGCGGTTTGCGGCGACGCGCGCAAGATTTGCAGCGGCGTCAACCCGGCGGCGATGGTGATCGCCACTCCGTTGAGAAAATCGCGTCTGGTGATACCCATATAGGCTTCCTTTCAATTTTTATTATCATCAGCCGGCCGGAGCCGGCTCGAAGGCCGCGCTATTGTGCGGATAATTACTGTAAAATCAATGTTTGAACATGACATGACGAATGGCCGTGTAATCCTCCAGCCCGTACATCGACATATCCTTGCCGTAACCGGACAATTTCTGGCCGCCGTGCGGCATTTCGCTCACCAGCATGAAGTGGGTGTTCACCCAGGTGCAGCCGTATTGCAGGCGGGCGCTTAAGCGATGCGCGCGGCCCACGTCGCGGGTCCACACGGACGAGGCCAATCCGTAGTTGGATTCGTTCGCCCAGGCCAGTACCTGCTCTTCGTCGTCAAACGGCGTCACCGTCACCACCGGGCCGAACACTTCGCGCTGCACGATCTCATCGTCCTGGCGCGCGCCGGCCAGCAGCGTCGGCTGGAAATAGTAGCCCGGCCCCTTCACCTTCTCGCCGCCGGTGACCACCTGCACATGCGGCAACGCTTTGGCTCGCTCGACAAAACCGGCCACCCGCTCCAGATGCTGGGCGGTAATCAACGGCCCCAGCTCAGTGCTCTCGTCGTCCGGCGCGCCGATCGTCAGGCTGGCCACCGCCTCGCCCAGCCGCTTCACCAGCTCGGGATAAATGCTTTTCTGCGCGTAGATGCGGCAGGCGGCGGTGCAATCCTGGCCGGCGTTGTAGAACCCGAAGCCGCGAATGCCGTCCACCACCTGCTGCAGATCGGCGTCGTCGAACACCAGCACCGGCGCCTTGCCGCCCAGCTCCATATGGGTGCGCTTAATGCCGGCGGCGGTGTGTGCGATGATGTGCTCACCGGTGGCGATCGACCCGGTCAGCGACACCATGCGCACCTTGTCATGCCCGGTCAGCCGATCGCCGACGCTGACGCCGCGCCCGAACAGCACGTTGAGCACGCCCGGCGGGAACAGCCCGGCGGCCAGTTCGGCCAATTTGAAGGTGGTCAGCGGCGTCTGCTCCGAAGGCTTGATCACCACGCAGTTGCCCGCCGCCAAGGCCGGCGCCAGTTTCCAGGCCGCCATCATCAGCGGGTAGTTCCACGGCGCGATCGAGGCCACCACGCCGAGCGGATCGCGGCGGATCATCGAGGTGTGCCCGGCCAGATACTCACCGGCCGCCATGCCGGTCAGGCAGCGGCTGGCGCCGGCGAAGAAGCGAAATACGTCGGCCACCGCCGGCAGCTCGTCGTTCAGCACGCAGTGATAAGGCTTGCCGCAGTTGAGCGACTCCAGCCTGGCGAAGGTCTCGGCATGCTCGTCGATCAGATCCGCCAGCTTGAGCAGATGCTCGGCGCGCTCCTTCGGCGTGGTTTGCCCCCAGGCGGCGAACGCGGCGTCCGCCGCCAGCACCGCACGATCGACCTGCTCCGGGCTGGCCTCCGCCACCTGCGCGATCACTTCGCCGGTCGCCGGGTTATACACCGGCTGGGTCGCGCCCTGGCCATTCACCAGTTGGCCGTCAATCAACAGTTGGCTTTGCATAGGGTTATCCTTTTGTCAGAGGTCGGGTAAGGAAATTATTTGCCGCTGCCGGCGACGCTTTCCCCACCTTTGGTCAGGTAGTAAGCGCCGAGGATCGGCAGCATGGTCAACAGCATCACCGACAGCGCCACCACGTTGGTGATCGGCACGTCGCGCGGGCGACCAAGCTGGTTCAGCAGCCACAGCGGCAGCGTGCGCTCGTGGCCGGCGGTAAAGGTGGTCACGATGATTTCATCGAACGACAGCGCAAACGCCAGCATGCCGCCGGCCAGCAGCGCCGAGCCGAGGTTCGGCAAGATCACGTAACGGAAGGTTTGCCAGCCGTCGGCGCCGAGATCCATCGAAGCCTCGATCAGGCTGTATGAGGTGCGGCGGAATCGGGCGATGACGTTGTTGAACACGATCACCACGCAGAACGTCGCATGGCCGACGACGATGGTCAGGATGCCCGGCTCGATGTTCAGCGCCTTGAACGCCGCCAGCAGCGCCAGGCCGGTGACGATCCCCGGCAGCGCGATCGGCAGCAGCAGCAACAGCGAAATGCTGTCTTTGCCGAAGAAATCGCGCCGATACAGCGCCGCCGCCGCCAGGGTGCCGAGCACCAGCGCGATGGCGGTCGCCAGGCAGGCGATCTGCGCCGACAGCAGCACCGCATCGAGGATGTCCTGCCGCCCGGCGGCAACGTTGAACCAGTGCAGCGTAAAGCCCTTCGGCGGGAAGCTGAAGGCCGCGTCTTCGGTGTTGAAGGCGTAAATGGCGATGATCGCCAACGGGAAATGCAGGAAGACAAGTCCGCCCCAGGCGGCCAGCTTCAGCCCTAAGGGCGCGCGTTCAGAGTGCATCGAAAGCCCCCAGACGTTTGACGATGGAAAGGTAGATGGCGATCAGGACGATCGGCACCAGCGTAAAGGCCGCGGCCATCGGCATATTGCCGATCGCGCCCTGCTGGGCGTAGACCATGCTGCCGATGAAATAACCCGGCGGCCCCACCAACTGCGGCACGATAAAGTCGCCCAGCGTCAGCGAAAAGGTGAAGATCGACCCGGCGGCGATGCCCGGCACCGCCAGCGGCAAAATGACGTGGCGGAAGGTCTGCGCCGGCCGGGCGCCCAGATCCGCCGAGGCATGCAGCAGCGAGGGCGGCAGGCGCTCCAGCGCCGCCTGGATCGGCAGGATCATGAACGGCAGCCAGATATAGACGAACACCAGAAAACGCCCCAGCCCCGAGGTCGACAGCGTGTTGCCGCCGACGCCGGGCACCGTCAGCAGCGAAGCCAACAGCGGCTCCAGCCCCAGGTGCTGCAGAAACCACTGCGCCACGCCGTCTTTCGCCAGCAGCAGGGTCCAGGCATAGGCTTTGACGATATAGCTGGCCCACATCGGCATCATCACCGCGATGTAAAAGAACGCCTTGACGCGGCCGCTGGTATAACGCGCCATGTAATAGGCGATCGGGAACGCCAGTACCGCGCTGGCCAGCGACACCAGCACCGCCATGGTCAGCGTGCGCAGGATGATGTCGTAGTTGGCCGGGTTGAACAGCGCCGCCAGGTTGGCGAAGGTCAGATCCGGCGTCACCGCCATGGTGAAATCGTCGAAGGTGTAGAACCCCTGCCACAGCAGCGTCAGCAGCGAGCCGAGGTACACCGCGCCGAACCACAGCAGCGGCGGCACCAGCAGTAACAGCAGATACAGCGTCGGCCGGCGATAGAGCCAGGTCGACAGCGCGCGCACGCTACCGCCGCGCGCCGGGGGGAATCGATGCTCATGTCCATCTCACCTCTCCTCCAGCAGCGGCACCATCGCCGCGCGCGGCCAGCAGGCGACGATCGGCTGGCCGATCTGACGCTGTTGCCCTTCGGCGATCCACTGCGGATTGGCCTGGCTGACCAGCAGCTTTTCGCCGCCGTTCAGCGCGATTTCATAGCGCGTGGCCGCGCCCTGGTAATGGATTTCCTGCAGCGTGCCCTGCACCTGGATCTCGTCCTGCGCCGCGCCGCCTTGCTCCAGCAGGCGGATATGTTCCGGCCGGATCGAGAAGGTTCGGCTTTCGCCGAGCAGGCGCTGCGCCAGCTCGCTGCGCACCACGTTGGAGGTGCCGACGAACTCGGCGACGAACGGCGTCTTCGGCCGCATGTAAAGCTCGCGCGGCGTATCCACCTGTTCGATGCGGCCGTTATTGAACACCGCCACCCGATCGGACATCGACAGCGCTTCGCTTTGATCGTGGGTGACGAAGATAAAGGTGATGCCCAGCTGGCGCTGCAGCTTCTTCAGCTCGCCCTGCATCTGCTCGCGCAGCTTGAGATCCAGCGCGCCGAGCGGTTCGTCCAGCAGCAGCACCCGCGGCCGATTGACCAGCGCGCGCGCCAGCGCCACGCGCTGCCGCTGGCCGCCAGACAGGTGCGCCGGCTTGCGTTCGGCGACGAAACCGAGCGCCACGCTCTCCAGCGCCTCTTGCGCCCGCGCCAGCCGCTCGCGTTTGGCGACGCCCTTCACCATCAGGCCGTAGGCGACGTTTTCCAGCACCGACATGTGCGGAAACAGCGCGTAATCCTGAAACACGGTGTTCACGTCGCGCTGGTACGGCGGCAGGTTGGCGGCTTCCTGGCCGTGGATGCGAATCGAGCCGGAAGTGAGCTGTTCAAAGCCGGCGATCAGGCGCAGGCAGGTGGTTTTGCCCGAGCCGGACGGCCCGAGCATGGAGAAGAATTCCCCGTCCTGAATGTCGATGGATACCCGATCCACGGCGCGAACATCGCCGAAAGTCCGCGAAACATCGATGAATTGCACGGCAATGGTCATTTTCTGTGCTCCATTCTGATGTAATTCGGGCGCAGCGGGCTGCGCCCCGCGGCTTAGCGGCCGCCCATGATGGCGATGTAATCCTGGGTCCAGCGGCTGTATGGCACAAACTTGCCGCCCTGCGCCTGCGGCGTTTTCCAGAAGGCGATTTTATCGAACTGGTTAAAGCCGTTGGTTTCGCAGCCCTTCTCACCCAGCAGCGCGCTGGCCTTACAGCCCGCCGGCGAAGCCGGCACCGACCCGAACCAGGCAGCCACATCACCCTGCACCTTCGGCTCCAGCGACCAGTTCATCCACTGGTAGGCGCAGCTCGGGTGTTTGGCGTCGCTGTGCAACATGGTGGTATCCGCCCAGCCGGTCACGCCCTCTTTCGGGAACACGGTGGCGATCGGCTGCCCCTCGCCCTTCAGGGCGTTGGCCTGATACGGCCAGGCGCTGGAGGCCACCACGCCTTCGTTTTTAAAGTCGCTCATCTGCACCGAGGTGTCGTGCCAGTAGCGGTGGATCAGCGCGTGCTGGCTGCGCAGCAGCTTCAGCGCCGCCTGATACTGCTCTTCGTTGAGCTGATAAGGATCGCTGATGCCGAGCTGCGGCTGGGTGGCCTTCAGGAACAACGCCGCGTCGGCGATGTAGATCGGGCCGTCATAAGCCTGCACCCGGCCCTGGTTGCTCTTGCCGTCCGGCAGGTTCTGCTGCTGGAAGATCACCGCCCAGCTGTCCGGCGGCGTCGGGAAGGTTTTGGTGTTGTACATCAGCAGGTTCGGCCCCCACTGGTACGGCGTGCCGTAGGTTTTGCCGTCCACGGTGTACCAGGCGCCGTTCAACAGGCGCGGATCGATGTTCTTCCAGTTCGGGATCAGCGCGGTATTGATCGGCTGCACCCGCTTGCCGAAGATCAGGCGCAGCGAGGCGTCGCCGGAGGCGGTCACCAGATCGTAGCCGCCCTTGGCCATCAGGCTGACCATTTCATCGGAGGTGGCGGCGGTCTTCACGTTCACCGCACAGCCGGTTTGCTTCTCAAACTGGGTGACCCAGTCGTAGTTTTTGTCGGACTGGCCGCGTTCGATGTAGCCGGGCCAGGCGATGATGTCCAGTCGGCCTTCGCCTTTGCCCAACGACTGCGGCAGATCGGCCGCCTGGGCCAGGCCGCACAGCACGGTGAGACAGAGCGCGGAGACGGTGGTAGTGACTGCGGTAGTTTTTCCCATCGTAATTACCCCTGTGTTGCTTATCGGTGTGCGGCAGGGAACGGCTGCCGCCTGATTTTTCTTGATATAACCGTTAGAAGCCGGCTTTGAACTTCGCCATAACGTGCCTGACAACGCTGTAATCCTGCAGCGAATCGCTGGACAGATCCTTGCCGTAGCCGGAGCGTTTCAGGCCGCCGTGCGGCATTTCGCTCGCCAAGGTGAAATGAGTGTTGATCCAGGTGCTGCCGTACTGCAGATGGGCGGCAATGTGCAGCGCCCGATCGATATTTTGCGTCCACACCGACGAGGCCAGGCCGTATTCCGAGTCGTTGGCCCACGCGACCGCCTGCTCCAGGTGTTCGAAGCGCGTGACGCTGACCACCGGGCCAAACACCTCGCGCTGCACGATCTCGTCGCTTTGCAGGCAGCCCGCCAGCAGGGTCGGCTGGTAGTAGAACCCCGGCCCGGAGTGCGCCGCGGCGCCGGTGATCAATTCGATATGCGGTTGGCTGAGCGCCCGCTCGACAAAGCTGGCGACGCGATCGCGCTGGCGGCTGCTGATCAAGGGGCCGATCTCGTTGTCCTGATCGCGCTTGCGGGCGAAACGCAGGCTGGCGACCGCTTCGCCCAGCGCGTCCACCAGTTTGGGATAGATGCCCGCCTGCGCGTAGATGCGGCAGGCGGCGGTGCAGTCCTGGCCGGCGTTGTAATAGCCGTAGGTGCGAATGCCGTTGACCACCTCGTCGAGATCGGCGTCGTCGCAGACGATCACCGGCGCTTTGCCCCCCAGCTCCAGATGAGTGCGCTTGACGCTTTTGGCCGCCGCCTGGAGAATTTTTTGCCCGGTGACGATATCGCCGGTGACCGACACCAGCCGCACCTGCGGGTGCCCCACCAGCTGGCTGCCGACCCCTTCACCGCCGCCATAGACGATGTTCAGCACGCCCGGCGGCAGGATCTCTTGCAGCGCAGGCACCAACGCCAGAATGGTCAGCGGCGTATGTTCGGAGGGTTTAAACACCACGGTATTGCCCGCCGCCAACGCCGGCGCGATCTTCCACGCCGCCATCATCAGCGGATAGTTCCAGGGGGCGATCGAGGCCACCACGCCAATGGGATCGCGGCGGATCATCGAGGTGTGGCCCGGCACATACTCACCGGCCAGTTGCCCTTGCTGCGTGCGCACCGCGCCGGCAAAGAAGCGGAACACGTCGACCGCCGCCGGCAGATCGTCATTGAGCGCCTGATGCAGCGGTTTGCCGCAGTTGAGGGCCTCCAGCTGCGCCAGCTGCGGCGCCTGCCGCTCAATGGCGTCGGCGATACGCAGCAACAGCGTGGCGCGCTGGGCCGGCGTAGTGCGCGACCAATGGCCAAACGCCTGCTGCGCGGCTTTCACCGCGCTGCCGACCTGTGCCGCAGAGGCTTCGGTCAGGGCGATCAGCGTCTCGCCGTTGGCCGGATTGACGATGCACTCCTGCTGGCCTTCGCCGTCGATAAGCTGACCGTTAATGAACTGCTGACAGGACAAACCTGAGAGAACCTGCACATCCGCCATCGCCTGACGCCCCTAAGTGACAAAAACGTTAACCAAATGTGAATAAGTTAGTTTTAATCAGCCTAAGCGAGCCTCTGGCGGGCAACAAATTCTAAATACTGAACGACGCGTTCGATTAAATCGAATGCTTAAGCCCGGCGGCATGTTTGCTGCCGTTCTCGCGCGCGATGGTGAGGAACGGCGTCACCAGCTCCGGCCGCGCGCTGCCGCGCCGCCATGCCAACCCGATATCCAGCGGCTCCAGCAGATCGTCCAGCTTGCGCGCCTCGATCATGTTGCCCTCCAGCGACCAGGCGCGGTACGCCATATCCGGCTGGATGGAGACTCCCATCCCCGCCGCCACCAGGCTGCGCACCGCCTCGGTCGAGGCGGTCTTCATGGCGATCTCCGGCTTCAGCCCGGCGCGCGCCCAGATGCGCCGCGCGTGCACGTCCATTTCATCGGCGTTGAGCTGGATCAGCGGCTGTTTGGCCACGTCCGCCAGGCTGATGCTCTCGTGCTCCAGCAGCGGGTGCAGCGGCGGCAGCCACAGGCGATACGGCGAGTGCATCAGCACCTCGGTCTGCAGCGCGTCGCGGTCCTCGATGTTCGACAAGATCAGCACGCCGATGTCGATCTCGCCGCTGACCAGCAGATGCTCGATGTACGGGCGTTCGTCTTCAACCACCTGCACGGTGACATTGGGATAAGCCGATTTAAAGCGCGTGAGCAGTTCCACCAGGAAGTAACCGGCCACCAGGCTGGTGACGCCGATAGTCAGCTTGCCGGTCAGGCTTTCGGTGCCGATCTGCAGGCTGCGCTTGGCGTTGTCCACCGTCGCCAGGATCAGATACGACTGGCGCAAGAATTGGTGCCCCTGGTGGGTCAGCGTCATGCCCTTGGCGTGGCGATCGAACAGCCGCACGCCGATCTCGGTTTCCAGCTGCTGGATCGCCAGCGTCAGTGAAGACTGGGAAACAAACACCGCCTGGGCGCCGGCGGAGATCGACCCGGTTTCCGCCACGGCGATGAAGTGGCGGATTTGGCGTAACGTCATCATCCCCATCGCCTTTCAAGCCGCTGCGTTGTTGTCTGCGTTCGCTTACCCCAGTCACTTACTTGAGTAAGCTCCTGGGGATGCACGCCCTTGCCGCCTAGCCGCAACTTGAAATTCATTGGGGATCACCTTAATCAAAATAGTTACGTTGATTGTAGATCTCGCGAGAGAAGCGATCGGGAAAAGTATCAAAAACGCGATAGCGTTCGCTTTTTTAGAATGCCGACAGGCAAAAATGGGGGGAACAATGAGGCGAAGAAGTGCGATGTGCGGGGGACAGAAATGACAAGGGCGCAGCACGCTGCGCCCTGATGGCCGATGATCCTGCGGAGGATCAGATCGCTTCTTCGTCCTGCTCGCCGGTACGGATACGCACCACGCGCGCCACGTCGAAGACGAAGATTTTGCCGTCGCCGATCTTGCCGGTCTGCGCGGTTTGCATAATGGTTTCTACGCAGGTGTCGACGATGTCGTCGGCAACCACGATCTCGATCTTCACCTTAGGCAGAAAATCGACCATGTATTCGGCGCCGCGGTACAGCTCGGTGTGGCCCTTCTGGCGGCCGAAGCCTTTGACTTCGGTGACCGTCATGCCGGTGATGCCCACTTCGGCCAGCGCTTCGCGGACGTCATCCAGTTTGAACGGCTTGATAATCGCGTCGATCTTTTTCATCTTCTTTCCTTTTACCAATTTTTGCGGCCAAAACCGGATGTGATGGGGTAGCGGCGGTCTTTGCCGAAGTTACGGGCGGTGATGCGCGGCCCGACGGCGGCCTGACGCCGCTTGTATTCGTTGATGTCCACCAGGCGGATCACCTTGCGCACGATCGCTTCGTCGAACCCTTCGGCCACCAGATCGGCGACCGACTTGTCGCGCTCGACGTAGCCTTCCAGGATCACATCCAGGATATCGTACGGCGGCAGGCTGTCCTGATCGACCTGATCCGGCGCCAGCTCGGCGGACGGCGGGCGATCGATCACCCGCTGCGGGATCACGTAGGAGACGGTGTTACGGTATTCAGACAGCTTGAACACCAGCGTTTTCGGCACGTCCTTCAGCACGTCGAAACCGCCGGCCATATCGCCGTACAGCGTGGCGTAACCGACCGCCATTTCGCTCTTGTTGCCGGTGGTCAGCACGATGCTGCGGCGCTTGTTGGACAGCGCCATCAGCACCACCCCGCGGCAACGCGCCTGCAGGTTCTCTTCGGTGGTGTCGCGCTCGGTGCCGGCGAACATCGGCGACAGCTGGCCCATAAAGGCGTCGAACATCGGTTCGATGGAGACGATATCGAACTCCACGCCGAGGATTTCCGCCTCTTCCTTGGCGTCGGCGATGCTGATATCCGCGGTGTAGCGGAATGGCATCATCAGCGCCTGCACCTTGTCTTTGCCCAACGCATCCACGGCGATCGCCAGCGTCAGCGCCGAGTCGATGCCGCCGGACAGCCCCAGCACCGCGCCTTTAAAGCCGTTTTTGGTCACGTAGTCGCGCACCGCCAGCACCAGCGCCTGATACACCTGCGCCAGCTGCGGCAGTTCGGCGGCCGGATCGGCCATCGGCACCACATCCAGCTCGTTGAATTCCAGGCGGGTCACCTGCTCGTCGAAAGCCGCCAGACGGTGGGTCATGGTGCCGGCGGCGTCGAAGACCTTGGAGCAGCCGTCGAAGATCAGCTCATCCTGGCCGCCGACCTGGTTGAGGTACACCAGCGGCAGCTGGGTGCGCTGGCAGTGGCCGGCCATCAGCGTTTTGCGGATATACGGTTTTTCGCGGTTATACGGCGAGGCGTTGATCGACAGGATAATCTCCGCGCCGGCCGCCTTGGCGGCGTCGATCGGCTCAGGGAACCACAGATCTTCGCAAATCAGCAGCCCCAGACGGTAGCCTTTCAGCGCCACCACGCAGGTGTCGTTGCCGGCGTGGAAATAGCGCTTCTCATCGAACACGCCGTAGTTCGGCAGCTGCTGCTTGAAGTAGCGGGTCAGCAGGCGGCCTTCGGCGAACAGCGACAGCGCGTTATACAGCTTGTCGCCTTCGCGCCACGGGTGGCCGACCAGGATCGCCGTCTCGGCGGAAGCCTGCTGCAAGCGCAGCAGCTGCGCATCACAGCGCTCATAGAAATCATTGCGATACAGCAGATCTTCCGGCGGGTAGCCGGACAGCGCCAGTTCGCTGAACATGACCAGATCGGCTCCCGCCTTCTGCTGCTCCTGCACGATTTGCAACATGCGTTCGGTGTTGCCTTCAATGTCGCCGACCAGCAGGTTCAGCTGGGCCAGGGCGATGGAAAGTGATCTGCTCATTTGTGTACGATCCCGCTTAATACGTTCCATGGTGCTCTACGCCGGGGCGCGC
The DNA here is from genome assembly GCF_048684565.1 of Serratia sp. BNK-33-b. Taxonomy (NCBI): domain Bacteria; kingdom Pseudomonadati; phylum Pseudomonadota; class Gammaproteobacteria; order Enterobacterales; family Yersiniaceae; genus Serratia; species Serratia sp. BNK-33-b. The sequence goes on along the minus strand of NZ_JBLQTZ010000001.1, from coordinate 1,029,232 downwards.
CGCGGCAAAGAGAACGGAGTGTAAATCATTCCGCCGGATTTGTTGAGAACCTGCGTGGCAGGCGCCGGCGGGAAACTGTCATTCTTTAAAATCGTTGGCGTCCAGCTCGTGGCGCGACAGCAATTTGTAAAACTCGGTGCGGTTGCGGCCCGCCATGCGCGCGGCCTGGGTCACGTTGCCCTTGGTGATCTGCAGCAGCTTGCGCAGGTAATGCAACTCGAACTGGTTGCGCGCTTCGGCGAAAGTCGGCAGTGCGGTGTTTTCCCCTTCCAGCGCCTGCTCCACCAACGCTTCGCTAATCACCGGCGCCGAGGTCAGCGCCACGCACTGCTCGATGACGTTGACCAGCTGACGCACGTTGCCCGGCCAACTGGCGGTCATCAGCCGCTTCATGGCGTCGGTCGAGAAGCTGCGCACGAACGGCTTGTGCCGCTGCGCCGCTTCGCGCAACAGGTGATTGGCCAGCAGCGGGATATCTTCGGCGCGCTCGTTGAGCGCCGGGATCTTCAGGTTCACCACGTTGAGGCGGTAGTAGAGATCCTCGCGAAACTCGTTCTTCGCCATCGCCTTTTGCAGATCGCGGTGGGTGGCGGAGATGATGCGCACGTCAATGTCCAGATCGCGATTGCTGCCGAGCGGCCGCACCTTGCGTTCCTGCAGCACGCGCAGCAGCTTCACCTGCAGCGACAGCGGCATATCGCCGATCTCGTCGAGGAACAGCGTGCCGCCCGCCGCCGCCTGGAACAGCCCTTCGCGGCTGCTGACCGCGCCGGTGAAGGCGCCCTTGGCGTGGCCGAACAGTTCGGACTCCAGCAGTTGCTCCGGCAGCGCGCCGCAGTTGATGGCGATGAACGCCTTACTGGCGCGCGGGCTGGCCGCGTGGATCGCCTGCGCCACCACCTCTTTACCGGTGCCGCTCTGGCCGTTGATCAACACGCTGACGTCTGACTGGGCCACCATTTTCACCTGCTCCAGCAGGCGCAGCATCAACGGGCTGCGGGTAACGATGTCTTCCCGCCAGGCATCGTCGCCGGCCGGGCTGGCCGACAGCGCGAGCGCCTCGTCGATGGCCTTGTACAGCGCATCGCGATCCACCGGTTTGGTGAGAAAGCTGAACACCCCCTGCTGGGTGGCGGCCACCGCATCGGGAATCGAACCGTGCGCGGTGAGAATGATCACCGGCATGCCCGGCTGATGTTTTTGGATCTCGGCGAACAGCGCCATGCCGTCCATCTCATCCATGCGCAGATCGCTGATCACCAGATCGATCTGTTCGCGCGCCAGCAGGCGCAGCGCTTCCTGGCCGCTTTCGGCGGTGGTGACGTGAAAACCTTCGCTGGTCAGGCGCATGCCCAGCAGCTTCAGCAGGCTGGGATCGTCGTCAACCAATAACAGGTTGGCCGGTTTGCGTGCGGTCATTGCGCGTGGGACTCCTTATTGGCGGGGTGCGGCGTATAGGTGTCTTCCGGTTCAACCGGCAGCGCAGTGCCCTTTTCCGGTTCGTCCTGCGGCTCAGCCCCTTTGGCGGCCGCGCCGTTTTTACCGGCGGCGTCGCCCTTTTGCGAGCCCGCGCCGCTGTCCGGTATTTCCCCTTGCAACTGCTTGCGCGATGAGAGCTGGCGCTCGATGTCGGTCAGGTTTTCCAGCTTGCGCGAGGTGTCCTGCAGCTGCGATTGCAAGCGCGCCTGGCTCTGGCGCAGCGAATCGATCTGGCTGTCGCTGCTCTCCTGCAGATGCTGATAACGCGCTTTCTCATCGAACAGCGTGATCTGCAGCATCTGCTGCTGGCGCCACAGCTGCGTCAGTGGACGCAGCGAGCCTGGGAACTCCATCCGGTAACTGTTGATCCTGTCGATCATCTGGCGGCGTTCGCCGGAGGTCGGCTGTGCGCTCCCCAGCAGAATGCTCTGTTTGAAAACGCCGGACCAGCTGTCGCCAGGCACCGTTTTCGCCAGCGCGCGCGCCTGGGTTGAGCCGATGCGATCGGCGCAGTCCATCGCACGCAGCCAGTAGAGCGCGTTATCCAGCGCGTCCTTGTCGTCCAACTGCCACAGGGTATCGCAAGCCGCGGTACGGTAATCGATCACCTTGGTATCCGGGATCGCTTCTTGCTGCTGAGCGCTCAGGCCGCCGCTGACCGCGCGATCGACGCAGCCCGCCAGCAACAGCGGCATAAAGAAAACGGCGCCCAACCAGCTGATCGGGCGTTTGCCGAGCGGCGCTCTGTGCACGGCACGCGGTGAACGTTCGGTCTGTGAAAGACGAAGGCGCTTAGACCATGTGTACATTATTTATTCATTCTCGGCGGTTAACGGCAGTTCAATGCGGAAGCAGACGTCTGCACCGGCGACCGTCGCCAGTTGCAGCTCACCGCGCATGCGACGGATACAGTCCTGAGCGATGCTCAACCCCAGTCCGCTTCCTTTTACCGCCCCTTTTCGCTGGTGACTACCCTGGAAAAAAGGCTCGAAAATCATGGCTCTTTCAGCCTCGGGGATCGGCGTGCCGGTATTGGCGACGTCGATTTGCACCCGTTGTCCAACCTGACGGCTGCGGATCCAAATGTTACCGGATTCCTTGCCGTAGTGCACCGCATTGGAGTAGAGATTATCCAGCACGCGCATTAATAGCGTAGGCTCTGCCCAGCAGATTTCCGCCTCCAGCGCGATTTCGGTGGAAATCATCTTCGCCCGCGCCGGCAAACTGTGCGCGGCGACCACCAAATCGACCATCTCGCGCAGCTCGACGTTCTCGTGTTCCGCCGGGCCATCGGCCAGTTTGCGGTTATAATCCAGCAGCTGTTCAATCAGCTGCTGCAGGTGGCGACTGCTGTTGTCGAGGATCGCCACCACCTCTTTCTGATCGGAAGTCAGCGGCCCCGCCACCTCGTCGGCCAGCAGCTCGGTGCCTTCGCGCATGCTGGCCAGCGGCGTTTTCAACTCGTGCGAGATATGGCGCAAAAATTCGTGGCGCTGCGATTCCAGCCACGCCAACCGCTCGCTCAGCCAAATGATGCGCTGCGCCAGCGAACGCAGCTCGCGCGGCCCTTTGAACGATGCGGTGCTGCCCAGCGCACGCCCCTCCCCCAGGCGGTTGATCATCCGTTCCACGGCCTTGACCGGCCCGATGATCATGCGGGTAAACAGCACCACCAGCAGCACGCTGACCAGGAACAACAGCAACGCCTGCCAGCCGAAGAACTGGCCGCGCTCGGCGATGGCTTGCTGCAGCTGCTGGCCGCGCGAGAACACCACCGCACGCGTGGCCTGCACCATTTCGGCGTTGGAACGGGAGAACGATTCGAGCAAGGCCGAAGCCTCTTGGTCCGGCCCGCTGTTATGGCATTTGATCGCCGCCAGCTGGGTCAGCAACTGACGCAGCGTTTGGTAGTAGCGCTCGTCCGGCAGAATCGGCGCATGGGCGTCCAGCATCTGCGAATACTGTTTGCGCTGGTTCTGGTACAGCTTCTGCAGCGTAGGATCGACCAGCACGCAGTACTGACGATAGCTGCGCTCCATCTCCAGCGCCACGCTGGTCATCGCCTCGCTGCGCCGCGCGTCCACCAGCGTGGTGCGGTTAATGTCCGCCGCCTGCGCGCTGAGGTGATCCAGGCTCTGGTAGGCTTGATAGGCCAGCACCAACAGCGGCAGCAGCACTAACAGGAAGGCCAGCAGCACCAATTGCCGCAGCGAACGGGGGAATAAACGCCATTTTTTCAACGAAATCATCTCATTCTCTCAGCTCTGTCACGATGCTAACTGACTCGCCGGAAAGAGAAAAGCCCGGCAGGGGAGAATCCTGAACGCACAAGGAAAAAGCGGCAGAATCGGCGAACCGCGCCCATAGGCCTGGCCTACCGACGGCATGCGGCCCCGGTAACATCAACCGGTGCGAAAACGAGCGTGTGGGGATAGCGTCTGCGTTCGAGGACATAGGCAACGAAAGGGGCATAAGCGCAGCGTTGAGAATTGACATCGGGGCAAGAAACTTGCCCCAACGCAAGGAAAGTGTGGATGCCCTTAAACCTCGTCCCCAGGGTGATGTAGCACAGCGGCTGGCATCGAACAGGACGAATAGCATCCGTAAGTATCCAGGATTGATGAACCCTTCATCACAGTTGGATACAGGCGGTGCCTCACTCCACGTGTCGCCCGATGCTTGATAAAGCCGCTTGCACGGTCTGTTATCGGTTTGGTTGGACGATAGGCACCATTTCTTTGGCATCATTCGGAGGCTTATGAGGCGATTTGCCGTCTAATTACGGCGCCGTCATAAAAAGGTGAATGAGCAGCCGCCGAGAATAATGCACGTAGCGTGCCAATTTTGCAATAAAAATCATAATACATTGATTTTGTTTGAAAATAAAACAAAACAAGCAAATTCCCTCGTCCATTACGCGGTGATGAATGATGAAAAAAACGCCGTGCTGTCGCCAAATGCAGACAACTAAAGTCAAACCTGATTACCGCCAATAAAATCAAATAGTTAAATGTCTCCATTTAGCGACACGAAAAATAGCGCCTGTCGCAAAATGCAGACACTGCCGCCAGACGGCGAACGCCGGCCATAAAAAAGGGCGCAATTGCTTGCGCCCTCTGTACGGTGGTGGCCGTTTTTAACCCAGTTGCTTACGGGCGTTGCGGAACATGCGCATCCACGGGCTGTCCTCGCCCCACTCTTCCGGGTGCCAGGAGTTGCTGACGGTGCGGAACACGCGTTCCGGGTGCGGCATCATCACCGTGGCGCGCCCGTTGGCGCTGGTCACGGCGGTAATGCCGTTCGGCGAACCGTTCGGGTTAGCCGGGTAAGCCTCCGTGACCTGACCGGCGTTGTTGACGAAACGCAGCGCCACCAGGCCATGGCTTTCCAGCGCCGCCAGATGCGCCGCATCGCGCACTTCAACGTGCCCTTCACCGTGGGAAACGGCGATCGGCATGCGCGAACCGGTCATACCTTGCATGAACAGCGACGGGCTGGCCGCCACTTCCACCAGGCTGAAGCGCGCCTCGAAGCGATCCGACAGGTTACGCACGAAGCGCGGCCAGTGTTCGGCGCCCGGGATCAGCTCGCGCAGGTTGGACATCATCTGGCAACCGTTGCATACGCCCAGCGCCAGCGTCTGCGGACGGTGGAAGAACGCTTCAAACTCGTCGCGCACCCGCTCGTTGAACAGGATAGATTTCGCCCAGCCTTCGCCGGCGCCCAGAACGTCGCCGTAAGAGAAGCCGCCGCAGGCCACCAGCGTGTGGAAGTCCTGCAGATCGCGGCGCCCGGCCAGCAGATCGCTCATGTGCACGTCCACCGCGTCAAAGCCGGCGCGGTGGAACGCCGCCGCCATTTCAACGTGGGAGTTCACCCCCTGCTCGCGCAGCACCGCCACTTTCGGGCGAGCGCCCTTGGCGATGTACGGCGCGGCGATGTCTTCCTGCGGCGCAAAGGTCAGTTTCACGTTCAGGCCGGGATCTTGTTCATCCTGCTTGGCCTGATGTTCCTGATCGGCGCACGCCGGGTTGTCGCGCAGACGCTGCATCTGCCAGGTGGTTTCCGCCCACCAGGTGCGCAGCGTATTGCGGCTTTCGCTGTACAGCGCCTTGCCGTGTTGGTTGATGACGAAACGATCGCCGGCCTGCGCGCTGCCGATGTGATGCACGTTGTCGGTCAGCCCGTGCTGCGCGAACGCCCGCTTCACGTCGTCAAGACGTTCGGCGCTCACCTGGATCACCGCGCCCAACTCTTCGTTGAACAGCACCGCCAGCGCATCGTCGCCGAGGCCATCGAGGTTAACCTCTACGCCGCAGTGACCGGCGAAGGCCATCTCCGCCAGCGTCACCAGCAGGCCGCCGTCGGCGCGATCGTGGTAAGCCAGCAGCGCGCGATCGGCTACCAGCTGCTGCATGGCGTTGAAGAAGCCCGCCAGCTGCGCGACGTTGCGCACGTCGGCCGGTTTGTCGCCCAGTTGGCGATAAACCTGCGCCAGCGCGGTGGCGCCCAGCGCGTTATGCCCGTTGCCCAGGTCGATCAACAGCAGCGCGCTGTCGCCCTTATCGGTGCGCAATTGCGGCGTCACGGTATGGCGCACGTCTTCCACACGGGCGAAGGCGGTGATGACCAGCGACAGCGGCGAGGTCATTTCACGTTGCTCATTGCCTTCCTGCCAGCGGGTTTTCATCGACATGGAGTCTTTACCCACCGGAATGGTGATGCCCAGCGCCGGGCACAGTTCTTCACCCACCGCTTTTACCGCCTCGTACAGGCCGGCGTCTTCACCCGGGTGGCCTGCGGCGGCCATCCAGTTGGCGGACAGCTTCACGCGCTTCAGGCTGCCGATTTCCGTGGCGGCCAGGTTGGTCAGCGCTTCCCCGACCGCCAGGCGGCCGGAAGCGGCGAAGTCCAGCAGCGCCACTGGCGCGCGTTCGCCGAGCGACATCGCCTCGCCGTAATAACTGTCCAGGCTGGCGGTGGTGACCGCGCAGTCGGCCACCGGGATCTGCCACGGGCCGACCATTTGGTCGCGCGCCACCATGCCGGTGACGGTGCGGTCGCCGATGGTGATCAGGAAGGTTTTCTCCGCGACGGCCGGCAGATGCAGCACGCGCTTCACCGCGTCGGCCAGCGTGATGTTCTCACGCTGCACCGCCTGGCCCTGCGCCTGCAGACGGGTCACGTCGCGGGTCATCTTCGGCGTCTTGCCGAGCAGCACGTCCAGCGGCATGTCGATCGGTTGGTTGTCGAAGTGGCGGTCGTTCAGCGTCAGGTGCTGTTCTTCGGTCGCTTCGCCGATCACCGCGTAAGGCGCGCGCTCGCGGCGGCAGATCTCATCGAACTGCGCCATCTGCGCCGGGGCGATCGCCATCACGTAACGTTCCTGCGATTCGTTGCACCACACTTCCAGCGGGCTCATGCCCGGCTCGTCGTTGAGGATATCGCGCAGCTCGAAGCGGCCGCCGCGGCCGCCGTCGCTCACCAGCTCCGGCATGGCGTTGGACAGGCCGCCGGCGCCGACGTCATGGATAAACAGGATCGGGTTCTGGTCGCCCAGCTGCCAGCAGCGGTCGATCACTTCCTGACAGCGGCGTTCCATTTCCGGGTTGTCGCGCTGCACCGACGCGAAGTCCAGATCGGCATCGGACTGGCCTGACGCCATCGATGACGCCGCGCCGCCGCCCAGGCCGATATTCATCGCCGGGCCGCCCAGCACCACCAGCTTGGCGCCGACGGTGATTTCCCCTTTCTGGACGTGATCGGCGCGGATGTTGCCGATGCCGCCCGCCAGCATGATCGGTTTGTGGTAGCCGCGCAGCTCGACGCCGTTATGGCTGTTGACGCGCTCTTCATAGGTGCGGAAGTAGCCCAGCAGCGCCGGACGGCCGAATTCGTTGTTGAACGCCGCGCCGCCCAGCGGGCCTTCGGTCATGATATCCAGCGCGGTGACGATGCGTTCCGGTTTGCCGAAGTCCTGCTCCCACGGCTGTTCAAAGCCGGGAATACGCAGGTTGGACACCGAGAAGCCCACCAGGCCGGCCTTCGGCTTGGCGCCGCGGCCGGTGGCGCCCTCGTCGCGGATCTCGCCGCCGGAGCCGGTCGCGGCGCCCGGCCACGGCGAGATCGCCGTCGGGTGGTTGTGAGTTTCCACCTTCATCAGGATGTGCGCGTCTTCCTGATGGTAATCGTACGTGCCGTTGTCCGGCGCGGCGAAGAAGCGGCCGACCTGCGAGCCTTCCATCACGGCGGCGTTGTCTTTATACGCCGACAGCACGTAGTCCGGCGTCTGCTCATAGGTGTTCTTGATCATTTTGAACAGCGATTTAGGCTGCTGTTCGCCGTCGATGATCCAGTCGGCGTTGAAAATCTTGTGGCGGCAATGCTCGGAGTTGGCCTGCGCGAACATATAGAGTTCGATATCCGTCGGGTTGCGCCCCAAACCGGTAAAGGCATTCAGCAGGTAGTCGATCTCGTCCTGCGCCAGCGCCAGGCCGAGCCGGACGTTGGCCTGCTCCAGCGCAGCGCGCCCTGCGCCCAGCACGTCGACCGACTGATACGGCGCCGGCCGATGGTGCGCGAACAGCTGTTCGGCCTGTTGCAGCTCGCTGAAGACGGTTTCCATCATGCGATCGTGCAACAGCGCGGCGAGTTGGCGCCATTGGGTTTCCGTCAGCTCAGGCGCCTTGACGTAGAACGCCAGGCCGCGCTCCAACCGCAGCACCTGCTGCAAACCGCAGTTGTGGGCGATGTCGGTGGCTTTGGAAGACCAGGGAGAAATGGTGCCCGGGCGCGGCGTAACCAGCAGCAGCCGGCCTTCGGGAGCGTGTTCGGCGAGAGAAGGACCGTACTTGAGCAGACGCTGAAGCTTGGCGTGTTCTTCGGCACTTAGCGGTGCGCTGACATCGGCAAAGTGGACGTACTCGGCGTAGATATCACTGACGGGCAGGTGAGCGTCCTGGCAGCGGGACAGCAGTTTGGTAATGCGAAAAGCCGATAAAGCGGGCGAACCACGCAGAATTTCCATAATCAAAGTTCTCTCGTCTTCGAAGCGACGGATAAGACGCTTCATTGGGCGCAACAGGGGAAAACGCGCGTCATTATAGAGAATCCTCGCCGCCGACGAAACCGTTTGCGTAGGGATTATTGATAAAAGCATGCTGCACCGTCGAATTGTCATAACGTGTCAATAAAGTTGCACACTGGCGTTTTGTTGCGCAAAATGCCCCCCGCACTGGTGATTTAACCATGAGAAAAGTCGCGGTTGTCGTCGCCGGTGTACCTGTGCCACCACTGGATAACTATTTGAAACGTCTTAAAATAAACTACATCCTCATCGGCGTTGTCACCCTGCTTCTGGCTCTCGCGCTGTGGCCCAATATCACCTGGCGCAGCGGCCAGGGCGGGCAACTCCAGGAGATCATTTCCCGCGGCGAGTTGCGCATCAGCACGCTGAATTCACCGCTGACCTATTTCAACACCAAGCAAGGGCCGGGTGGGCTCGACTACGAACTGGCCAAGCGCTTCGCCAACTACCTAGGGGTGAAGCTGGTGGTGATCCCCCATCAGAACATCAATGACCTGTTCGACGATCTGGACGACGACGACGCCGACCTGCTGGCGGCGGGCCTTATCTACAACCAGGAACGCCTCAGCCGTGCGCGCACCGGCCCGGCCTACTATTCTGTTTCCCAACAGCTGGTGTACCGGCTGGGCACCCCGCGGCCGAAAAGCTTCGCCGACATCAAAGGCAAGCTGGCGGTCGCCTCCGGTTCCGCGCACGTCAGCACGCTAAAACAGCTCAAGCAGGATAAATACCCGGATCTCGCCTGGGAGTCCTCCAGCGATCTCACCTCCAAAGAGCTGCTGGAACGGGTGGCCGACGGCAAGCTGGACTACACCCTCGGCGATTCGGTGACCATCGCGCTGCTGCAGCGCATCCATCCGCAGCTGGCGGTGGCGTTCGACGTCACCGACGAAGAGCCGGTCACCTGGTATCTGAAACGCGACGGCGACGACAGTCTGTACGCGGCGATGCTGGATTTCTACAGCCAGATGGTGGACGACGGCACCCTGGCGCGGCTGGAAGAGAAGTACCTCGGCCACGTCGGCAGTTTCGACTATGTGGACACCAAAACCTTCCTGTCGGCCATCGACTCGGTGCTGCCCAACTTCCGCCCGCTGTTCGAGAAGCACGCCAACGAGATCGACTGGAAGCTGCTGGCGGCCATCGCCTATCAGGAATCGCACTGGAATCCGCAGGCCACCTCCCCCACCGGCGTGCGCGGCCTGATGATGCTGACCCGCGCCACCGCCGACGGCCTGGGGGTCAACGACCGCCTCGATCCGGAAGAGAGCATTCAGGGCGGCGCGCTCTACCTGCAGCGGCTGATGGCCAAGGTGCCGGACAGCGTGCCGGAAGACGAGCGTATCTGGTTCTCGCTGGCGGCCTACAACATGGGCTGGGGCCACATGCTGGACGCGCGCAAGCTGACCAAGACGCAAAAAGGCAACCCGGACAGCTGGGTCGACGTCAAACAACGCCTGCCGATGCTCAGCCAAAAGCGCTACTACCCGCAGTTGACCTACGGCTATGCGCGCGGGCGTGAAGCCTACAACTATGTAGAAAATATCCGCCGCTATCAGGTCAGCCTGGTGGGCTATCTGCAGGAAAAAGAGAGAAAGGCGGCGCAAGCGGCCGCCGAGCAGGAGACGTTGGGGAAAGGCTATCCGACGGTGATGCCGGAACTGGCGCTCAACTACTGATTATTCCGGCTTATCCGCCGCCCGCTGCGCCAGCCTGAGCGCTTTTTTTTGTTCGCGGCGCAGGCGGAAGAAATTGCTCAGGGTGGCGGCGCATTCGTCCGCCAGCACGCCCGAGACGATCTCCACCTGATGGTTCATGCCCGGATGGCGCAGAATGTCCACCAGCGAACCGGCCGCGCCGGTTTTCTCGTCGGCGGCGCCATACACCAACCGGCGGATACGGCTGTGCACCATCGCGCCGGCGCACATCACGCAGGGCTCCAGCGTGACGTACAGCGTGGCGTTCAACAAGCGGTAGTTTTGCAGCACCGCGCCGCCCTGGCGCAGCGCCATGATCTCGGCGTGCGCGGTAGGATCGTGTCGGCCGATCGGGCGGTTCCAGCCCTCGCCGATGACCTGATTGTCCAGCACCAGCAGCGCACCCACCGGCACCTCGCCCTCTTCCTGCGCGCGCAGGGCCAGCTGCAATGCCTGACGCATCCAGTACTCATCGTTATATTCAGTCATCGCATAATTCCTCGTGCGCTTTTGCGGCGGGCATTATACACACTAGCCTCCCTTTGTCGTAGCCGCCCGCCAATGGCTATACTGGCCGAATCAGCATGTGGTTCAGGGACAAGAAGCATGAAACTCAGTAAAAAGAACGCCGTCGTGGTGCGCAAGGCGCTGGACGGCTGGGTTGGGGAAGGCGCCATGACGCCCGAACAACGGCAGCAGTTGCTGCTGCATGTGGACGTACAACCTTTCGACTGGCGGCGGCTGGCGCGCTATGCGTTTCTCGCCGCGCTGGCCTCGCTGCTGATCGCCGTCACCAGCCTGTTCGCCGACAGCGCACTGCTTGCATGGCTGAGCGAACTGTTCCGCTTCGACGCGCCGGTACGCATGGCGATCGCCGGGGTGTTGGCGGCGCTGGCCTACGTCTGGGCGCTACGCCGCCGCCAACGGCACCCGGAAAAACGCTACGGCAACGAGGCGGCATTGTTTGTCGCCGTGTTGCTTACCGCCTGCGCCTTATGGCAGTTGGGGGTCTGGCTGGATAACGGCAGCGGCCGGGTTTCCGTACTGCTGCTGGTCGCCGCGCTGCTGTACGGCGCTATCGGCTGGTTCAGCCGCTCCGGGCTGGTGTGGTGGTTCGCCCTGCTGTCGCTCGGCAATGCCTTCGGCGCAGAGACCGGCTACCTGTCCGGCTGGGGCGCCTACTGGCTCGGCATGAGCTACCCGATTCGCTTTATCGCCTTCGGCGCGGTGCTGATCGCCGCCGCATTGCTGCTGCGGCCGCTATTGGCGCAGCGCGGCCTGCAGCGGGTGTCGCTGGCGATGGGCCTGCTGTACCTGTTCATCGCGCTGTGGCTGCTGTCCATCTTCGGCAACTACGGCGATCTCGACAGCTGGTACCGCGCGCGCCAGATTGAGCTGTTCCACTGGAGCCTGCTGTTCGGGCTGGCCGCCTTCGCCGCCATCTGGCTGGGGTTGAAGCATGACGACGCCATGCTGCGCGGTTTCGGGCTGACCTTCCTCGGCATCAACCTGTACACCCGCCTGTTCGAGTTTTTCTGGGACAGCATGCCGAAGACGATTTTCTTCGCGCTGCTCGGCCTGAGCCTGTGGGCGCTGGGGCATTATGCGGAGAAGATTTGGCAGCTCGGACGCAAACCGCACGACGTAACCGACGACTGATCGCGGCAGCGGTAACAGCAAAGGGCGGAATTCTCCGCCCTTTGTTTATTCCAGCTGCTGCAGCTCGCCCTCCTTGCTCACCCGCCAACGGTGCTCGCAAAAAAACAGCAGCGGGTTATCCTGCTTGCTGTCGCTGTAACCGCTGTAAAGCTTCAGCGGCGCGCCGAGCCGCTGTTCCAACTGCACCACTTTCTGCGCCCCCAGGCAGCGCAAGGTCAAGACCCAACCGCCGCAGCGTCGCGTGATGCGGCTGCCGATCAACCGCACCCGCGGCAGAAACGCCGAATCCCGATACACCTGCGCCACCAGTTGCTCCGGCGAGCCGGTAATCAGCCACACCTCGGCATCGTGCTCATCCAAATACTGCCGCAGCCGCATTTGCACCACCGGAAACGCGGTCACCTTCTGGCGGAAAGCCTCGATAAACTGCCGCTCCAGCGCCTTCAGCGTCGCTTCGGAGCGCCCGAAAGTGATCGCCCACAGCAGCAGGCTCATCGGCCAACGCGCGGCGCGCCCCAGCAGCAGCAGCGCCACCCCGATCGGCGGCAGCAGCGGTATCACCAGCAACAGGTTCAGCGGTAAGCGGCGCAGCAGAAAGCGCAAGAAACTGCCGAACATATCCTCCTGATGCAGGGTGCCGTCCAGATCAAAAAAGACCACGCGGCGCCCCTCTGCGGCCGGTTGTTGCTGCTTGTCGCTCAAACGCTACTCCTCGGGATCGTTGAACCCCATCATCCAGGTGAAGAGAAAACCGGCGATAATCGTAATCAACATCCCCGCCAGATACAGCATCACCTTACCTGAGACGATGGTCAACGCCAAAGGCAGCCCCGAAATGCCGAAGGTGATGACCGTCGCCACCTTCCAGTAGCTGATTAACGCGCCGCCGACCGCGCCGCCGAGGCAGGCGCCGATAAACGGCCGGCCCAGCGGCAGCGTCACCCCGAAGATCAGCGGCTCGCCGATGCCGAGAATGCCGACCGGCAATGCCCCTTTGATCACCTGCTTCAGCCGCGCGTTGCGGGTTTTCAACAGCACCGCCAACGCCGCCCCCACCTGCCCGACGCCGGCCATCGCCAGGATCGGCAACAGCGGGTTGGAACCGTGCGCCTGCACCAGCTCGACGTGGATCGGCACCAGCCCCTGATGCAGGCCGGAGAGCACCAGCGGCAGGAACAGCCCCGAGAGCAGCGCCCCCACCAGCAGCCCGCCCTTGTCGATCGCCAGATTGGCGCCGTGGGCAATGGCATCGGAAATATAACCCCCGATCGGCTGCAGGATCAGGATCGCCAATGAGGCGGTGACCAGCGTGGTCAGCAGCGGGTTAAGGATCAGCTCGACCGACTCCGGCAACAGCGTGCGCAGGCGTTTCTCCACCCAGCACATCAACGCCACCACCAGCAGCACGGCGATCACCCCGCCGCGCCCCGGCTGCAGCGCCTCCCCGAACAACGTGATCTGCGCCAGCGCCGGGCTGGAGAGAATGCCGGCCATCACGCCGCCCATCGCCTGCGAGCCGCCGAATACCCGCGCGGCGTTGACCCCGACCAGAATGTTCATGATGGCGAACACCGCGCTGCCGAAGATCGCCAGCAGCCCCAGCGCGTTCGGGTAGTCCACGGCCAGTTGACCGGCGATGTCGGGCCGTTTCAGCAGGTTGATGATGCCGGTGATCAGGCCCGAGGCGATAAACGCCGGGATCAGCGGAATAAAAACGTCGGCCAGCTTTTTCAGCGCGCCGCTCATCGGCGCAGCGTATTTTTGCTTGGCCTGCGCCTTGGTGCGGGCGGCGTCACCGACGGCGGGCTGCGCGCTGCCGCTCAACAGCCCGCGCATGGCGTCCACCACCTTGGCGGCGGCGCCCGGGCCGACGATAAACTGATGCCGCTCACCCTGTTTGATATAGCCCTTCACGCCGGGCAACTGCTTGAGAGCGGCCAGATCCAGACGCTGCTCGTCGCTGACTTCGACGCGCACCCGCGTCATGCAGTTCTCCAGTTTGAGGATATTGCCCTCGCCCCCCACGCCCGCCAGGATCTGTGTCGCCAATGCCGTTGTCTTGTCCATCGCCGCCCCCACCGTGAATTAACGCGCCAGCGCCGCGCGCAGGTAGCCATCGTGCCGCTGCAGCCGCTGCTGCGCCTCTTCGGCGCTGACGCCGGCCAAAAGCATCAGGATCGCCGGTTTAACCTCAAAGCCGGTCTGCGCCAGCGCCGCTTCCGCCTGAGCGCGTTCGGCGCCGGTGGCCTCCACCACGATGCGGCAGGCGCGATCCACCAGTTTGACGTTGGTGGCCTTCACGTCCACCATCAGGTTCTGGTAGACCTTGCCAAGTTTGACCATCGCGCCGGTCGACAGCATGTTGAGCACCAGTTTCTGCGCAGTGCCGGATTTCAGGCGCGTCGAACCGGTCAGCGCCTCCGGCCCCACCACCGGCGAAATCGCCACCTGCGCTTCGTGCGCAATCGGCGAATCCGGGTTGCAGGAGATGGCCGCCGTCGGGCAACCCAGCCCGCGCGCATAGCGCAGCGCGCCGATCACGTAGGGCGTGCGCCCCGAGGCCGCCAGCCCCACCACCATATCGATGGCGGTGAGGTTCAGCGCCCGGAGATCGGCTTCGCCCAGGGTCTCGTCATCTTCCGCCCCCTCCACCGCTTTGAGCAGCGCGCCCGGCCCGCCGGCGATCAGCCCCACCACCACGCCGTGCGGCACGCCGAAGGTCGGCGGGCACTCGGAGGCATCCAATACGCCCAGGCGGCCGCTGGTGCCGGCGCCCAAATAAATCAACCGGCCGCCGGCCTTCAACGCCGCCGCGGCCAAATCGACCGCCTGCGCAATCGCCGGCAGCACCTGTTCAATCGCCTCCGGCACCTTGCGATCTTCCTGGTTAAAGCAACGGACCATGTCCAGCGTCGACATTTCATCCAGCCCCATGGTGGCCGGGTTGCGGGTTTCCGATACCAGTGCGCCTAAGTTCATCTGTTCACCTTTGAATTTTTAATTCACAAAACTTAATCAATATTTGAATATTTTATTCAACAAAGCGAGCGCTATTTGCTATTTTAACGGTGAGCTCACAAAAATTTTCACCGCGCGTTTTCGCCCTCTGCATGGCAAAATGGCCGCTGGTTTCCAGGGAAAGAACAATGAGTACCCTTCTGCGCATTCGCCAGATGTATCCGACACTGGCGCAAAACGACCGCAAGCTGGCGGACTTTCTGCTGAATAACGCCGAGCAGGCGCGCCATCTCAGCTCGCAAAAGCTGGCCCAGTTGGCCGGCATCAGCCAGTCGAGCGTGGTGAAGTTCGCCCAAAAACTGGGCTATAAAGGTTTCCCGGCGCTGAAGCTGGCGCTGAGCGAGACGCTGGCTCAGCCACAGGTTGAACCGGTAGTGACCGTTCACAACCACATCCTCAGCAGCGACACGCTGAAAACCGTCGGTGAAAAGCTGCTGGCGGAAAAGCAGGCGGCGCTGCGCGCGACGCTGGACATCAACAGCGAAGAACGGCTGCATCAGGCGCTGGACATGCTGCGCCAGGCGCGCCGGGTGATGCTGATCGGCATCGGCGCCTCCGGGCTGGTGGCCAAGGATTTTTCCTTCAAGCTGCTGAAAATCGGCGTGATGGCGGTGGCCGAAGCGGACATGCACGTCCAGTTGGCGGCGGTGCAGGCGCTGGACAAGCGCGATCTGCTGCTGGCTATCTCCTTTAGCGGCGAACGGCGTGAAATCAATCTGGCGGCGGAAGAGGCGCGCCAGGCCGGCGCCAGGGTGCTGGCGCTGACCAGCTTCTCGCCCAATGGTCTGCAGCAGCGCGCGGACCACTGCCTCTATACCATCGCCGAAGAGCCCCATACCCGCAGCGCGGCCATCTCCTCCAGCACGGCCCAGTTCGCCCTCACCGACCTGTTGTTTATGGCCCTGATCCAGCACGATCTCGATCATGCCCGCGATCGCATCAAGCACAGCGAACAATTGATGAAAAAGTTGGTTTAACCGGTATAATCGCCGCTGCGAAAAATACCCCTGTTAATAATGAGAGATACGTCATGGCCCTGCTAATCACACGCAAATGCATCAACTGCGACATGTGCGAGCCGGAATGCCCGAACCAGGCGATTTCGATGGGCGATGAGATCTACCAGATCGATACCGATCGCTGCACCGAGTGCGTTGGCCATTACGATACGCCAACCTGTCAGCAGGTCTGCCCCATCGACAACACCATTATCACCGATCCGCAGCATCGTGAGACCAACGAACAGCTGTGGGACAAGTTCGTGGTGTTGCACCACGCCGATCGCATTTAACCCGCCGCAGGACTGACAAGGGCGCCGCAGGGCGCCCTTTCTATTTTCAGCTTTCGACGATCACCGTCGCGCAGGCATAGCGCCTTTCATCGGCCAGCGAAACGTGGATCGCGGTGACCCCCATCTCCCCCGCCAGCTCGGCGGCGCGGCCGTGCAAACGAATATTCGGTTTGCCCAACGCATCGTTGAACACCTCGAACTGGTTGAACGCCAGGCCGTTGCGAATGCCGGTGCCGAACGCCTTGGCGGCGGCCTCTTTCACCGCGAAACGTTTGGCCAGAAAGCGGATCGGCTGCTGGTGCTGCTGATACAGCGCCCACTCGGCGTCGCTCAGCACCCGGCGCGCCAGACGATCGCCGCTGCGCTCCACCACCGCTTCGATACGCGCCATCTCGACGATGTCGGTACCCAGCCCGAGCACCGCCATTACCGGCGCGCTTCCCGCATCAACACTTTCATGTCGGCAACCGCGGCCGGCAGCCCGCTCATCACCGCCTGGCCGATAATCGCATGGCCGATGTTCAGCTCGTGCATTTCCGGCAGCGCGGCGATCGGCTGCACGTTATGGTAGGTCAGGCCGTGGCCGGCGTTAACCTTCAGCCCCTTCTCGGCCGCGTAGGCGGCGGCGACCGCGATGCGGCGCAGCTCGGCCTGTACCGCCAGCTCGCCCTGCGCTTCCGCGTAGGCGCCGGTGTGGATTTCGATGTAAGGGGCGCCCACCGCCACCGCCGCGTCGATCTGGCGATGATCGGGATCGATGAACAGCGAAACCAGAATGCCCGCCTGCGCCAGGCGCTCAACCGCCACGCTCATTTTGTCCAGCTGGCCGGCGACGTCCAGGCCGCCTTCGGTGGTCACTTCCTCGCGTTTTTCCGGCACCAGGCAGCAGAAATGCGGCTGCAGCTCAATGGCGATGTCCAGCATCTCGTCGGTCACCGCCATCTCCAGGTTCATGCGCGTCTGGATGGTCTGGCGCAGCAAGCGCACGTCGCGGTCGGTGATATGGCGGCGATCTTCGCGCAGATGCACGGTAATGCCGTCGGCTCCCGCCTGTTCGGCAATGAATGCCGCCTGAACCGGATCCGGGTATTGGGTTCCGCGCGCGTTACGTAACGTGGCGATGTGATCGATATTGACGCCCAGCAGCAAATCAGCCATGACAACCTCTAAATACGATTTTCAGTGCCAGCAGTTTACACGCGGGCGCAGGGCGGCAAAAGGGGAAAAGGTCAGGCGTCGTCGACCGGCGTATTCGGCTGTTTGCGCACGAATTGGCGGAACAGTTCGCGGCTCTTCAACGGCTTGCCGCCGAGGTAGGGCTTCAGCGCCATGCGGGTGAAGCGCTTGGCGGCGCGCAGCGTCTCGGCATCGGGAAACTGCCGTTCCGCCAGCGCGCGCAGTTCGCGCCCGGTGAAGCTGTAATGATCCACCACCAGGCTGGCGATAAAGCCTTTCTCTTCGCGGTAGCGGTAGGTCATGGCGTCATCCACCGGCAGGCCGCTGCCGGCGCAGTGCAGAAAATCGAGGCCGTAGCCGAGATGATGCAACAAAGCCAGCTCGAACTGGCGCAGCGCCTGTTCCGGTGAAGTGTCTTCCGCCGCCAGCGCCTGCAGGCATTGCAAGTAGTCGAAGAACAGCACCGAGTAGTTGGTTTCCTGCTCCAGCACGCGCGCCAGCAGTTCGTTCACGTACAGGCCGCTGTAAAGCATCATGCCGCTGAGGGGTAAACCGAGAGAGACCGCTTCGGCGTTGCGCAGCGTTTTCACTTCGCCGCGACCGCCCCAGCGCACTAACAGGGGGGTAAAGGGTTGCAGGCAACCCTTCAGATTGGAGCGGCGGCTGCGCGCGCCTTTTGCCAGCAAGCGCACCCGCCCATGACCTTCGGTAAACAGATCCAGCATCAGACTGGTTTCACTGTACGGCCGCCCATGCAGGACGAAAGCGCGCTCCCAGCCGTCCACGGATCGTTACTTCAGATCGTCAACATAGCCCAGGCTGCGCAGCGCACGTTCGTCGTCCGCCCAACCGGATTTCACTTTCACCCACAGCTCGAGATGCACTTTAGCGTCGAACATCTGTTCCATGTCCTGGCGCGCTTCGATGCCGATGGTTTTGATCTTGGCGCCCTTGTTGCCGATGACCATTTTCTTCTGGCCTTCGCGCTCAACCAGGATCAGGCCGTGCACATCGTAGCCGCCGCGATCGTTGGCCACGAATTGTTCGATTTCTACCGTCACCGAGTACGGCAGCTCTTCGCCCAGGAAACGCATCAACTTCTCGCGGATGATCTCAGACGCCATAAAGCGCTGGGAACGATCGGTGATGTAATCTTCCGGGAAGTGGTGTTCCGCTTCCGGCAGCAGCTTGCGCACGATGCCGGCGATGGTGTCGACGTTCATCCCTTTCTCGGCGGAGATAGGCACCACGTCGAGGAAATTCATCTGCTGGCTGAGGAACGCGATATGCGGCAACAGCTTGGATTTGTCGGTAACGTTATCGACCTTGTTGATCGCCAGCAGTACCGGGCAACGCAGGCTGCGCAGCTTGTTGACCACCATTTCGTCGTCGGCGGTCCAGTTGGTGCCTTCGACCACGAAGATCACCAGCTCAACGTCGCCGATCGAGCTGCTGGCCGCGCGGTTCATCAAACGGTTGATGGCGCGTTTTTCTTCGATGTGCAGCCCTGGGGTATCGACGTAGATCGCCTGATAGGCGCCATCGGTGTCGATGCCCATGATGCGGTGACGGGTCGTCTGCGGCTTACGCGACGTAATGGAAACCTTCTGCCCCAGCAGTTGGTTCAGCAACGTCGATTTGCCCACGTTCGGGCGGCCGACGATGGCGATAAACCCGCAGTGTTGTTTTACTTCGCTCATTCAAGCTCCAGCTTTTTCAGCGCTTGTTCCGCTGCCGCCTGCTCGGCTTTACGGCGGCTCGAGCCGGTGCCCACCACGGGCTCGCTCAAACCACTCACCTGGCAGTGGATGGTAAACTCCTGGTCGTGCGCTTCTCCGCGAACCTGCACCACCAAATAAGAAGGCAACGGCAGATGACGCCCCTGCAAAAATTCCTGCAAACGGGTTTTCGGGTCTTTCTGCTTATCGCCGGGGCTGATTTCGTCCAACCGGCTGCGATACCAGTCCAAAATCAGGCGCTCGACGGTCTGGATGTCGCTGTCCAGGAACACGCCGCCGATCAATGCCTCCACCGTATCCGCCAGGATTGACTCGCGGCGGAACCCACCACTTTTCAATTCGCCCGGCCCAAGCCGCAGACATTCGCCCAGGTCAAACTCGCGCGCCATCTCCGCCAGCGTGTTGCCGCGCACCAGCGTGGCGCGCATGCGGCTCATGTCGCCCTCGTCTACGCGAGGAAACCGGTGATAGAGCGCATTGGCGATGACAAAGCTCAGAATCGAGTCACCCAGAAACTCAAGACGTTCATTGTGTTTACTGCTGGCGCTGCGGTGAGTCAAAGCCTGCAGTAAAAGCTCCTGCTGTTGAAAAGTGTAGCCCAGCTTCCGCTGCAGCCTGTTTATTACGATGGGGTTCATGAGTTACCAATAGATCAAGAATGCGTCAAAAACTTGCAGCACACGGAACAGGCCTGCTTCGCCGAAAGCCGATCCAAAGCTGTTTCGTTTGCAGTGGCTCCCAGCAGGAGCCAACTTTTATCGCTCGAGAAAGTATTCTACAACGAGTGGAAACATAATGCTGTGTTTATATCCCCTTAATCTTTCACGCCGCAGTAGGCTGCGGCGTGAAATTGACAGGGAATAAATCAGCGATTAATGAATGCCGCCGATCCGGCTGAAACGCACGCCGGTAGGCCACTCGCCTTCCTGTTTTTCAAAGCTCATCCAGATGGCCGTGGCTTTGCCCACCAGATTCTTCTCCGGCACAAAGCCCCAGTAACGGCTGTCCGCGCTGTTGTCACGGTTGTCGCCCATCATGAAGTAATGCCCGGCCGGCACCACCCACTCCGCCAACGGTTTGCCCGGCTGTTGATAGTAAGCGCCCACCCGATCCTGCGCGTCCGGCACG
Source organism: Serratia sp. BNK-33-b (assembly GCF_048684565.1). NCBI lineage: Bacteria > Pseudomonadati > Pseudomonadota > Gammaproteobacteria > Enterobacterales > Yersiniaceae > Serratia > Serratia sp. BNK-33-b. The sequence goes on along the minus strand of NZ_JBLQTZ010000001.1, from coordinate 1,008,958 downwards.
GTCAGGATGCGATGCGTAACGTTGCCGAGGCTTTCCTGGCGCTCACGCATGCGAATGCCGCCCGACGGCACGTTATCGTTCAGCGGGATCTGATAGAAGCCGTTGCTGGCCTCGCCCATGCCGCTGCGGCTGAACAGCTGCACGAAGTCGCTCGGCTGCGCATCGGCGTAGGTCACGGCCAGCGCGGTATCGCAGGACTGCCCGCTGTTGCAGGACGGCTGCACCGTGACGCGCTTATTCACCGGATCGTAAGTAATACGGTCGCCCGGCAGGCCAATCACGCGCTTGATATAATCCAGCTTCGGATCCAGCGGATATTTAAATACCGCAATATCGCCACGCTTCGGATGGCCGGTTTCAATGAGCGTCGTCTGGGTAATCGGATCTTTAATGCCGTAGGCATATTTCTCCACCAGAATGAAATCGCCAATCAACAGCGTCGGCATCATTGATCCGGACGGGATCTGGAATGGTTCGTAAATAAACGAACGCACCACAAAGACCAGCAGCAGCACTGGGAACACCGATGCGCCAGTCTCTACCCAACCAGGCTGCTTCGCCACTTTCGCCAGCGTTTTATCGTCGACGGCGCCCGCGGTCTGTTCGTTGACCGCCGCGATCTTCGCGCGGCGGGCCGGCGCCCATTTAAAGCGCTCGAAGCACCAGATGATCCCGGTGACCAGAGTGGCCAACGCCAGGACCAGGGCAAACATATTCGCCATGCAAACTCCCTCGTTTCGCGAACTCGTCGCGGTTACTTGCCGTCTTTACCGACGTGCAGAATGGCCAGGAACGCTTCCTGCGGCAGCTCGACGTTGCCGACCTGCTTCATGCGTTTCTTACCGTCTTTCTGTTTCTGCAGCAGCTTTTTCTTACGGCTGACGTCACCGCCGTAGCATTTCGCCAGCACGTTTTTACGCAGCTGCTTCACGGTTGAGCGCGCGATGATATGCGTGCCGATCGCCGCCTGAATCGCGATGTCGAACTGCTGACGCGGGATCAGATCTTTCATCTTCTCCACCAGTTCACGGCCGCGGTACTGCGAGTTGTCGCGGTGGGTGATCAGCGCCAGCGCATCCACGCGCTCGTTGTTGATCAGCACGTCCACGCGCACCATGTCGGAGGCCTGGAAGCGCTTGAAGTTGTAATCCAGCGACGCATAACCGCGCGACGTGGACTTCAGGCGGTCGAAGAAGTCGAGCACCACTTCCGCCATCGGGATTTCATAAGTCAGCGCCACCTGGTTGCCGTGGTAGACCATGTTGGTCTGCACGCCGCGCTTCTCAACGCACAGGGTGATGACGTTGCCCAGGTATTCCTGCGGCATCAGCATGTGACATTCGGCGATCGGCTCGCGCAGTTCCTGGATGTTGTTCAGCGGCGGCAGCTTGGACGGGCTGTCGACGTAGATCACTTCTTTGCCGGTGGTTTCCACTTCGTAGACTACCGTCGGCGCGGTGGTGATCAGATCCAGATCGTATTCACGCTCCAGACGCTCCTGAATGATCTCCATGTGCAGCAGACCGAGGAAGCCGCAGCGGAAGCCGAAGCCCAACGCGGTGGAGCTTTCCGGCTCGTAGAACAGGGAAGCGTCGTTAAGGCTCAACTTGCCCAGCGCATCACGGAAAGATTCATAGTCGTCGGAGCTGATTGGGAACAGACCGGCGTACACCTGCGGCTTCACTTTCTTGAAGCCCGGCAGCGCTTTATCCGCCGGCTGACGCGCCTGCGTCAGGGTATCGCCCACCGGCGCGCCGAGGATGTCTTTGATCGCACAGACCAGCCAGCCCACTTCGCCGCAGTTCAGCACGTCGCGATCGACCTGCTTCGGCGTGAAGATGCCCAAACGATCGGCGTTATACACCTGGCCGGTGCTCATGACCTTGATCTTGTCGCCCTTGCGCAGCGTGCCGTTCTTGACGCGCACCAGCGACACGACGCCCAGGTAGTTATCGAACCAGGAGTCGATGATCAGCGCCTGCAGCGGCGCATCCGGATCGCCCTGCGGCGGCGGAATGTCGCGCACCAGGCGCTCCAGCACGTCAGGCACGCCGACGCCGGTTTTGGCCGAGCAGCGCACGGCATCGGTGGCGTCGATGCCGACGATGTCTTCGATTTCCTGCGCGGCGCGATCCGGATCGGCGGCCGGCAGGTCGATTTTGTTCAACACCGGCACCACTTCCAGATCCATTTCGATCGCGGTGTAGCAGTTGGCCAGCGTCTGGGCTTCTACGCCCTGGCCGGCGTCCACCACCAGCAGCGCGCCTTCGCAGGCCGCCAGCGAGCGGGAAACTTCATAGGAGAAGTCAACGTGGCCGGGAGTGTCGATAAAGTTAAGCTGATAGGTCTGCCCATCCTGCGCTTTATAATCCAGCGTCACGCTCTGCGCCTTGATGGTGATGCCGCGCTCGCGCTCCAGATCCATGGAATCGAGCACCTGCGCAGCCATTTCACGGTCGGTCAAGCCGCCGCAGATTTGGATAATGCGGTCAGACAGCGTCGACTTACCGTGGTCAATATGGGCAATAATGGAGAAATTTCGTATATGCTTCATTATAAAAGTTTTTCTGCCTTGGTATTTCTGAATTACTCGCCTATAGAAACCCGCATGGACCTAAAGCGACAGTGAATGGGTGAGGCCGTCTTGCACCTGAATCGCTGCATTCTACATGCCACACCACTGAAAACCTAGCGATCGGTGCAGTGAAGGCATTCTATTATGCGCCGCTAAATGTTACAGGGCGCCCCAGCGGGTGAAAACAGATGTTAACGCGGACGATGCGGCCTGAACCCAAGGCTTGCCGGTGCTTCGTGGCCGTCAAACTCCGGCACTAATACATAACCGGCCACAGCGCAATAAACCCTCTCCGAAATTATAAAAAAAGAATATTTGGATCAACCTCTTAGAATTTCATTTTGCCCCACTTCCTTTAGGAAAAACCCCATATACGCCACCACCGTCCCTCGGATAGAAAGGGCATGAGCTCCGCGACAAAACATTATTCAGGGCACTACATCGGCAGCCCACCGGGGTTCACCAGCATATCTGCGTACGTTGATTGGAAGGTGCATTATGATCGATAAAGGGCAAATGCTGAGCCGGCACGATTTTTCAAAGGTCAACTGGGGCATACTGGCGGCGGCGGCGCTGCTGTTTAGTGTGGGGGCGGCGCTGTTGGTGCTGCCGCTGCTGAGCAGCATTGACGAGAGCCAGGTCATCACGCTGTTGCAGGCCGGCGCGGGCACGATTTTACTCGGCTGTACGCTGCTGGCGCTGCGGCATTATCTGCGTCCGGCGCTGACTTATCGTCTGTACGAGCACGGCGTGCGGGTCTTTGACAGCCACCATCACAAAGAGCGTTTCATCCCGTTTGAGAAGATCAGCGACATCTATCGCTTTCGCGGCGGCCAGGCTTTTGGCGGGCTGTTTGACGTTACGGCGTTCCGCGCCGGTGCGGATCAGCCCTGGTGCACGGTTTTCAGCAACGTCGCCCACTCGTGGCGATTGGCGGACGTAATCGTCGACCAACAGCTGCAGCAGCGCGGGCCGCTGGCGCTGAATGCGCTCTATCAGGGGGGGACGGTGTCGTTTCACACCATAGAGGGCGACGCGCGCTGGCTGTGGCAGTTGCTGCTCGGCAAGCGGCAAGGCTCGCCGGCCGAAACGCTGCGGCTGAGCGCCACCCTGCTGACGACGGAACGGGGAAACGTGCCTATCGAACAGATCCGCACGTTGGAAAATCATCCGCAGCGCGGCATCCGCTTATTCGATGGCCAGGGAAATGTGCTGTTCGCGATTAACTACGATTCGCTGCTCAGCGCCGATCTGTTCATCGCGCTGTTGGAGCATATGATCCACAACCGCATCCCCGCCTATCACAACCCGGCGATGACGCGACCATCGGTTTAAATCAGCGGGGAGTTTTCCGCCTGCATGCGCATCGCGGTAGGCGGCAACCCAATCTGCAGCACCACCGGCTGGTAATCGGCCTGCTCACCCAGACGTCGAGCCAAGCGGCGAGCCAGCATAAAGGCCGCACCACCGCCCAATACGGCGCCGACTGCCGCCGAGGCGTCGCTGCCGAAACAATATTGCAGCAATGTGCCGCCCAACATCATGCCCAGCAGCGGCGTCAGGTAAACCAGTATGGCGGAGCGCAGCAGGCTGCCTTCCGCGATGCCGACCTCGACGCGCTGCCCCGGTTCGAGCGGCTGATCGATATGTACCTGCAGCTGATGCTCGGTTTCCGGCACCAGCTCGTTCAGCGCACGCGCGCCACAGCCGGAGCGCGCGGTGCAGCTGCCGCAGCCGGCCTTGGGTTCACAGCGCAGCAGCGCTACGCCCTGTTGCCACGATACCACCGTGGCCCACTCTTTCATCATTACGGCGATACCTTGAAAGAAATGCTGTCGGCGATGCGCTTGGCCGTCGCCGGCGGCAATTCGCCCACAATCGTGATTTCGTTGCCCGCGCGCACTTCGGTCTGAATGGTGCGGCGCCCCTGACGGTAGTACTGCTGCCCGGCGCCGCTGCCCGCCGGGCTGACGTTGACCGAGAAGCTGAACAGACCGTCGCTGTAGAGCCGGGACTCCACCGGCACGGCGACGTTCGGCAATTTGCGGCGATTGCGCGCCACCTCGTCCACGCCGGCCGGCAGCCAGCCGGTGCTCCAACTGAGCTGGACGTTTTCCACCGCCGGCAGCGACAGCAGCGGCGGCAAATTGGCTTTGAGCAGCCCCTGCATCGCGCCCTGCACGTCGGCGCCGACCGCGAAGGAGATCACCCGATATTGCTCCAGCGTTTCGCCGTCGCGATCGAGCAGATCCACCCGCAGCGGCAGCTTGGTGTCTTCGTCCATCCAAACGATGTAGCTGTAGCGGGAACCGTCGCGCGCCACCACGCGCAGCACTTCACACGGCCGATCGGCGATGCGGGTGCTGCCCACGGAGATGAAGTCGTAATACTTCGCCAGACGAGTGAAATCAGCATAGACGATCGCCGGCAGCGCATCGACGATGTGATCGCCGGTGAGCGTGAACGGTTCCAGACCGGGTTCGAAGTAGCTGATCCCGCCGCCGCGCTGCAACACTTCGCGGCGCGGGCCGTCCATATGCAGCAGCTGGCCGAGCGGCACGTTGCCGATCACCGCATGGCGATAGCGCAACGACTCGATTCCCTGCTTGCTGACGCTGATGTAGGCGAGCTCGTAATTGAGAGAACGGCTGGCGCTGCTCATCTGTTGCAATAACGCCCCGGACGCAGTTGGCTGCGCCGGGGCGATGCTGGAATAGAGCAGGCTGCCCGTCAATAAACAAACGGAGAACCAGATTTGCTTCATTACTGCTGTTGCATTCCTAAAGACTGAGTTCCGGGAACCTGAATGGCAGCCTGTTGCGGGTTGCCTTGCTCAAGCTGCAGCTGATCCGAATGCAGGCGACGTTGCAGTTCATAGTCCTGCAGCATGGCGTTGATACGCTTGCGCTGTTCCTGCACCTGCTGCTGTTGGCCGCTGCCGGTGGAGAAACTGTCGGCAGGTACGCCCAGGCTGACCGGCGAGGCCTGGCCCATGATCGGCAGCGTGGTGAAGGCCGGCGATTCGGACGCGTTCGATGGCGCAGAAGGCTGGTTGTACTGCTGCACGCCGACGATCACCGCCAGCGACACGCAGGCCGCCATGCCGATTTGCGTAATCTGGCTCGCCCAAGGACGCACTTTGTCCCAGAACGGCATTTTCTGCCAGGTGTGAGGCTGCGGCTGAGATTCCTGAACGGCGGAAGGCACCAGCCGGGCGGGTTCTTTCTCAAGTGCAGCGGCGACGCGATCGGCGATGTCGAGATGCATCACTTGCCCGACATCACCTCGCAGTGTGTCACGTATCAGGTGATAGCTCTGCCAGCTTTGTTGAAGCGTTCGATCTTGCGACAGAGAACTCAACAGCTCGCTGTCGAACGATTCACCATCCATCAGAGCGGAAAGCTTTTCTTTCTGCATGCCTAAGTACCCTTCCTGTGCCCGCCATTGCTAACGCTGGATCAGCGGTTGAACTTTATTATCGATAGCTTCCCGGGCGCGGAAAATACGCGAACGTACGGTTCCGACCGGGCAATCCATGATGGCGGCTATCTCTTCGTAGCTTAGACCATCCAACTCCCGCAGGGTAATCGCCATGCGAAGATCCTCAGGGAGCGACTCAATGGTACGGAAAACTATCTGTCTCAGCTCTTCTGACAACATTAAGTTCTCAGGGTTCGAAATTTCTTTCAGTGCGCCCGCACTTTCGTAATTTTCCGCATCGTTGGCGTCCACATCACTGGATGGCGGACGGCGCCCCTGAGCAACCAGATAATTCTTTGCCGTGTTCACGGCGATTCGATACAACCAGGTATAAAAAGCGCTGTCGCCACGGAACGATTCCAGTGCGCGATAGGCCTTGATAAACGACTCCTGCACCACATCGGGCACATCGCCCTGCGGCACATAGCGGGAAACGAGACTCGCCACCTTATGCTGATAGCGCACTACCAGTAGGTTAAACGACTTCTGGTCGCCCTTTTGGACCCGCTCGACCAGAACTTGATCCGTTAACTGCTCGCTCATCCGAGGTAAACTCTCCCCAAATCCGTCTCCACGCGTAAAATTGTACTGCCAGCCATACATTATTTTCCTGAGCAAGCACTCGCTTGGAGTTCATATAGAACACGAAGTTCCATATCGCCATTGTTTTTTCTGTTGATGTCACCCTATCCGTGGCTTTTGCCCGGACAGTTAGGCTAACATGAAATTCACTCTTCTTCTGCACACATCATACGTTATGCAACCATCATCTGAACATGTTAGCGATGTCCTGATCGTCGGCAGCGGCGCTGCGGGCCTGTCACTGGCGCTGCGCCTGGCGCAGCATTGTAAGGTTACCGTCCTCAGCAAGGGGCCGCTCAGCGAGGGCGCCACCTTTTACGCCCAGGGCGGGATCGCCGCGGTGTTCGATGAGACGGACAGCATTGCCTCACACGTTGATGACACTTTGATTGCCGGCGCCGGCCTGTGCGACAAAGAGGCCGTCGAATTCATCGCCGGCAACGCGCGCCACTGCGTGCAGTGGCTGATCGATCAGGGCGTGCTGTTCGACACCGAGGTCAACGCGCAGGGCGAGGCGCATTATCACCTCACGCGCGAAGGCGGCCACAGCCATCGCCGCATCCTGCACGCCGCGGACGCTACCGGTAAGGAAGTAGAGACCACGCTGGTGGGGAAAGCAAGCGCTCACCCCAATATTTGCGTGATGGAACGCCGCAACGCGGTTGACCTTATCACCTCGAACAAAATCGGCCTGCCGGGCACCCGCCGAGTGGTGGGCGCTTACGTCTGGAACCGCGAGCTGGAACGGGTGGAAACCTACCGAGCCAAAACGGTGGTGCTGGCCACCGGCGGCGCGGCCAAGGTGTACCAATACACCACCAACCCGGACATCTCCTCCGGCGACGGCATCGCCATGGCCTGGCGCGCCGGCTGCCGGGTCGCCAACCTGGAATTCAACCAGTTCCACCCGACCTGCCTGTTCCATCCGCAGGCGCGCAACTTTCTGCTGACCGAAGCGCTGCGCGGCGAAGGGGCTTACCTGAAGCGCCCGGACGGCAGCCGCTTTATGCCGGATTTCGATCCGCGTGGCGAACTGGCCCCGCGCGATATCGTCGCCCGCGCCATCGACCATGAAATGAAGCGCCTGGGCGCCGACTGCATGTACCTGGACATCAGCCACAAGCCGGCGGAATTCATCACTCAGCACTTCCCGATGATCCACGAAAAGCTGCTGACGCTGGGCTTCGATCTGACCCGGCAACCAATCCCCATCGTTCCGGCGGCGCACTACACCTGCGGCGGCGTGATGGTCGATCAGCATGGCCGCACCGATCTCGACGGGCTGTACGCCATCGGCGAGGTCAGCTACACCGGCCTGCACGGCGCCAACCGCATGGCGTCGAATTCGCTGCTGGAGTGCCTGGTTTACGGTTGGTCGGCGGCGGAAGACATTCTGCAGCGCCTGCCGTTCATCCAGCAGGCCAAACAGGTGCCGCACTGGGATGAGAGCCGGGTGGATGATGCGGACGAACGGGTGGTGATCCAGCACAACTGGCACGAGCTGCGGCTGTTCATGTGGGATTACGTCGGCATCGTGCGCACCACCAAGCGGCTGGAGCGCGCCCTGCGCCGCATCAACACGCTGCAGGCGGAAATCGACGAGTACTACGCGCACTTCCGCATCTCCAACAACCTGCTGGAGCTGCGCAATCTGGTGCAGGTGGCCGAGCTTATCGTGCGCAGCGCCATGGCGCGCAAAGAGAGCCGCGGCCTGCACTACACGCTGGACTACCCGGATTTGCTGCCGGAAGCGCTGCCGACCATTTTGCAGCCTTAAACGAAGCGACAGGGCGCCTTATCGGCGCCCTTTTCCTTTCAGTAGAACAGATAGAAGTCGGCGATCAACCGGCGGAAATCGTCGGTATAGCCGCCGTCGGCCTGTTTGATCGCCAGCGCCTGCTCCCGCAGCGGCGTTTCCCGCCGGGTCAGCGCCAGCAGCATCCGGTGCTGCGGCGTATCGGCGCGATCGCTGACGTTCACTTTCGCCGCCGTGTGCCAGCCGCTTTGCTGCGCCAGGCGTTCGAATTCGGCGCCGATGTCGTGCGGCAGCACCACGCAAAACGTCCCCTGCGCGGCCAGCAGCTGCGCCGCGCAGGCCAACAGCGCGTCGTGCGTCAGGGTTTCGGTGTAGCGCGCGTTGTGGCGCGCCTGGTCGCGGCAGGCCACCGCCGGCTCGAAATACGGCGGATTGCTGACGATCAGATCATACTCAGCGGCATGCTGCTGCGCATAATGGTGAATATCCTGCGCATGCACGCGGATGCGCTGCGGCCACGGCGATTCCGCCGCGTTTTCGCGCGCCTGGCCGGCGGCGGCTTCATCCAGCTCCACCGCGTCGATGGTCACTTCGTCGCCGCTGCGCTGCGCCAGCATCAGCGCGATCAGCCCGCTGCCGCTGCCGATGTCCAGCAACCGGCGCGCCTGCCCCAGCGGCGCCCAGGAGCCGAGCAGCACCCCGTCGGTGCCCACTTTCATGGCGCAACGATCGTGGGCGACAAAGAATTGTTTAAAGGTAAAACCCCCGCGACGCGGGGTAAAATCGGCTTTCGATCGCTTGCTCACACTCACCACCCGGCTATAAAACTGGCGTAGCATAAGGCAATCTGATCGGCGGGAAAAGAGCGGCTTTCCGCTTAAATAGGTGAAGATCGCGGCCAACCCGTCTATAATCGGCGCCCCAAGTAGAGGTAGACCATGACAGCAACCACTTTTTCCGAACTCGAACTCGATGATCGCCTGATCGACGCGCTGCGCGACAAAGGCTACGATCGTCCCACCGCCATTCAGGCCGCTGCGATCCCGCCGGCGATGGACGGGCGCGACGTCTTAGGTTCGGCTCCGACCGGCACCGGCAAAACCGCCGCCTTCCTGCTGCCCGTGTTGCAGCACCTGCTGGACTTTCCACGCAAGAAATCCGGCCCGCCGCGCGTGCTGATCCTGACGCCAACGCGCGAGCTGGCGATGCAGGTCGCCGACCAGGCGCGTGAATTGGCTGCTCATACCTCGCTGGATATCGCCACCATCACCGGCGGCGTCGCTTACATGAACCACGCGGAAGTGTTCAGCGAAAACCAGGACGTGGTGGTCGCCACCACCGGCCGCTTGCTGCAATACATTAAAGAAGAGAACTTCGACTGCCGCGCGGTGGAAACCCTGATCCTCGACGAAGCCGACCGCATGCTCGACATGGGCTTCGCGCAGGACATCGAAACCATCTCCGCCGAAACCCGCTGGCGCAACCAGACGCTGCTGTTCTCCGCCACGCTGGAAGGCGAAGCGATCCGCGAATTCGCCGAACGCATCCTGAAAGAGCCGGTGGAAGTGGAAGCCGATCCGTCGCGCCGCGAACGCAAGAAGATCCTGCAGTGGTACTACCGCGCCGATGACGTGCAGCACAAAACCGCGCTGCTGATCCACCTGCTGAAACAGCCGGACGTGCAGAAATCGGTGATTTTCGTGCGCAAGCGCGAGCGCGTGCATGAGCTGGCCACCTGGCTGCGCGAAGCGGGCATCAACACCTGCTATCTCGAAGGCGAGATGGTGCAGGCCAAACGCAACGAAGCGGTCAAACGCATGATGGATGGCCGGGTTAACGTGCTGGTGGCCACCGACGTTGCCGCGCGCGGCCTGGATATCCTCGATATCACCCACGTGTTCAACTTCGACATGCCGCGCACGGCGGATACCTACCTGCACCGCATCGGGCGTACCGGCCGTGCCGGGCGCAAAGGCACCGCCATTTCGCTGGTGGAAGCGCACGACCATCTGCTGCTGGGCAAAGTGGGCCGTTACCTGAACGAGCCGCTGAAAGCGCGCGTGATCGACGAACTGCGGCCGAAAACCAAGGTGCCGAACGAGAAGAGCAACGGCAAGCCATCGAAGAAAGTGCTGGCCAAACGCGCGGAAGATAAAGCGAAGAACAAAGAGAAGGCCAAGGTGAAAGTGCGCCATCGCGACGCCAAAAACGTCGGAAAACGCCGTCAGGCGAAGGCCAAACCGGCCGGCGACGCAGAATAACCACCGCTGCCTAAGAAAAAACCGCCTGTACAGGCGGTTTTTTTATGGGCGTTTACTGCTGCGCGTAATGCGTGGCCAGGCGGCGCCCCTGCAGCCATTTATCCAGCTCGCGGAACTGCGCCTTCAGCTCGTCATTCTGCAAATGCGCCGGCGTTTGCGAGAAATAAAACTGGAACGCATAACCCTGCTGATTACGCGCCTGGGCATCGGCCCCGGCCTGCAACAGCAACAGCGCCAGATGCGGCGCGTTGATCTTCGCCGCCAGATGCAGCGGGGTATCCCCCAGCCGATCGCTCAGGGTGGTGTCCGCCCCGGCCGCCAGCAACAACCGCAGTTGCTCCTCGCGCCCGGCCAGCACCGCCGCCGCAAGCGGCGTGGCGCCGGTAACGGCATTGCGCACGTTCACCTGCGCCCCTTCAGCAAGCAGCAACCGCAGATACTGCACGTCTTGCAGTATCGCCGCGGTGTGCAGCGCGCTGTTGCCGTCCAGCCCCGCTACCGACGGGTCGGCCCCGAGATCCAGCAACGCCTGCACGCTGGCCGGCTGCTGCGAAAGCACTGCCCACTGCAACAGCGTGACCTGCCGATCGCCTCGTTCGCGCAAGCGATCCTGCGTAGCCTGCGCATGGATGCTCTGCGCATCGCCGCGCGCCACCGCCTGAGCCAGCGCCAGGTTGCCGCGGCCGTCAAACGGTGAAATCTCCTGCCCCATCTGTTGCTCCTTAGCCATCATCAGTAAACCGGTCACCGCGACCAGCGCCAGTAAGGCTATCGCCAGCGCTCGCCGCAAGCGACGCCCTTCAGGCATTGGCCTTCGCCTCCCACGGCTTTTGTTCCGCCATCGAGCTTATCACCTTGTCGATGCCGTGCGCCGTCAGGCTGCGATCCAGATGCTTGCTCGGCCGCCAGTCATCGATACCGGTCAGGGTATCGTTGTTGGCCAGGGTGATGTTGTGGCCAATGGCGTCCGGGATCAGCGAAGTCGACTCCTGGGTGCTGGTCAGCATGTCATATTGTTCGCTGTAACGACGGATGCCGCCGGCTTCGGCGTCTTTCTTCGCCGCCGCCGGATCGATACCCAGGCGATTCAGCGTGTAATCTGACACCCCGGCCGCATTGAAGGTGACCGCGACGGTGCCGGTCGCCAGCGCCGCCGTGGCCGCCAGACCGCCGCCGAGCGAATGACCGGCGATCACCAGCGCATCGCCGAAGGCCGCCTTGGCGCTTTTGGCGGCGGCAACCGCCTGATTGTACTGCACATCATCATAGCCCGTCGCTTGCCGCACGTTGCTCAGCCAGTCGCGCCAGTCGTTGGTGCCGGCAAACGCCAACACATACTGCTTGTCGTTGCTGTAAACCCCGGCCTGGAAACCGCTGCCTGCGTCGTGCAGGCTGGCGGGATCGATGCCGAAACCGAGCAGCGCGCTGTCGCTCAAGCGGTTGAACCCAGCGGCGCCCTGACCGTTCAGTGAATAAACGTCCTTGGCCAACAGTGCCAACGCATAATCACCCTCCTGCGATTGCTGCCCCCGGGTCACGCCCGGCGCTGCCGCCGCCGTCGGCGCCGCCGCGGAGATATCGCCGACCAGCGTATTCAACATGGCCTGCGCATTGAGCGAGTTCTGAGAGGGAGTGGCCACCGGCGCCGGATTTGCCGGCGCTGCCGCGGGCTGCACCGCCGTCACCGTCTCGGCAACGGCGCGAGGTGTAGGGATCGCGGCCACCGGGGATACTGCAGAGGTAAAACTTAAAGGCATACTCATGCCGACTCCTTGTCGATAGACTTTTTATTGAGCACCTGAATAGGTGCTGATTTAGCTATCGGCAGGTCGGATGAGTTCTGTATTAGAAATGCTTATCTTTGTACAGAATGTGATCCGCATTCCGTTTTCGGCCGTCAAACGCAAGAAAGGGAGCCGAAGCTCCCTGATTGACAGCGCCGCAAATTACAGGCTTTCGGTAAAGGTGCGGGCGATAACGTCGCGCTGCTGTTCCGGCGTCAGGGAATTGAAGCGCACCGCATAACCGGACACGCGGATAGTCAGCTGCGGGTATTTTTCCGGGTGCTTGACCGCGTCTTCCAGGGTTTCGCGACGCAGCACGTTGACGTTCAGGTGCTGACCGCCTTCCACACGCACGGTCGGCTGCATTTCCAGCGGCACTTCACGGTATTCGATCTGGCCCAGGTCGCTCACTGCGACAACCTGATCTTCCGCGTAGTTGGCCTTGGCGCACACGCAGCGGGCTTCCGCTTTTTCATCGTCCAGCAGCCAGAAAGAGTTCACCAGCGCCTGGTCGTTCGCTTTGGTAATTTGAATACCGGTAATCATTATGTTGCCTCCGTACAAGGGCGTAAAAATTCACGTCGTGAGAAAACCCAATCCTGGTTTCGGCCATTTGGTAAAACCATTGTTGTCTTGTTGTTCTGTATACCAGCCTGACCGGGCCAGTTCCTTGATTAAAGTCAATTTTTACCGGGTAGGCGCAGGGCATGAAGGGGCAAATTTATGTTTTATATCAATTTTCCCACCGCGGCAAAAACCAATTATTTTTGTAAATTTTCAAAAATAATTGCATTACGCGCGGCGACGAGAAATGAAAAGCGGGTTTCGCTGCGCGAGCCGACACGGTAAGCTATAGCCCATGAATTGCTAAAGAAAACAAAGGAGAGCGTTTATGGCCACCTCCCTCACCTGGCATGACGTGATCGGCAAAGAGAAAGAGCAGCCCTATTTTGTTGAAACGCTCGCCTTTGTTGCCGCTGAACGTCAGGCCGGTAAGACCATTTATCCACCGCAGAAAGACGTGTTCAACGCGTTCCGCTTTACCGAGCTGGCGGACGTCAAGGTCGTCATCCTCGGCCAGGATCCGTATCACGGGCCCAATCAGGCGCATGGCCTCTCTTTCTCGGTGCGCCCCGGCGTGCCGGCGCCGCCGTCGCTGGTGAACATGTATAAAGAGCTGGCGACCGACATTCCCGGTTTCGAACGCCCGGATCATGGCTACCTGCAAAGCTGGGCCGAACAGGGGGTGCTGCTGCTCAACACCGTGCTGACGGTAGAGGGCGGCCGCGCGCACTCGCATGCCAATTTGGGCTGGGAAACCTTTACCGATAAGGTGATCGCCGCCCTGAACGAGAACCGCGAAGGCGTGGTGTTCCTGCTGTGGGGCTCGCACGCGCAGAAGAAAGGCAACTTTATCGACCGCAACCGCCACCACGTGCTGAAAGCGCCGCACCCATCGCCGCTTTCCGCCCACCGCGGTTTCCTCGGCTGCCGCCACTTCTCGCAGGCCAATCAGCTGCTGGAGCAGCAAGGGCTCACGCCGATCGACTGGATGCCACGCCTGCCGCAGGCGTAGCCCAGAGACAAGAAAGGCACCCTTGGGTGCCTTTCTTTATATCGTTGCCGGAGCGATTACGCCTTGGCCTTGGAGACCGCGACCATCGCAGGGCGCAGCAGGCGGCCGTTCAGCGTATAGCCTTTCTGCATCACCATCATCACGTGGTTCGGCTGGTGATCGGCGGATTCCATCATGCTCATCGCCTGATGCACTTCCGGGTTGAACGGCACGTTGACGTCGCCGACGATTTCGAGGCCGTACTTGCGCACCACGTCCAGCAGCGATTTCAATGTCAGCTCGATGCCTTCAATCATTGCGGCCAGTTCCGGATTGTTTTTATCCGCCAGATCCAGCGCGCGCTCCAGGTTGTCGATCACCGGCAGCAGATCGCCGGAGAATTTCTCCAGGGCGAACTTGTGCGCTTTCTCGACGTCCAGTTCGGCGCGGCGACGGATGTTTTCCGCTTCCGCTTTGGCGCGCAGCAGGCTGTCGCGCTCTTGCTGCTGAGCTTCCGCCAGTTGGGCTTCCAGTTCGGCGATACGCGCATCGCGCAGATCGACGCCTTCCGCCGCTTCCGGCAGCGTATCCTCGTGATGAGCGTGTTGTTCCATTTCTTCCGAGACTTGCTCGTTTGGCGTCTTCTGTTCTTTACTACTCATGAATATCTCCGCGTTTTAGCATTAATCTCGCAACTTGGCTTATTATGGGGATCAAAACCGGGGTTTCAAGTCAACCGGTCACAATGTGGGGCATAAACGGGTCCCGGTGAGGAAAATCACAGCAAATGAATAAAAAATTCGCCTGTATTGGCATTGTTGGCCACCCGCGTCACCCTTCAGCGCTGGCAACCCACGAGATGCTGTTCCACTGGCTGGTCGCCCGCGGCTATTCGGTGATGGTCGAACGCCAAATCGCCCATGATTTGGGGCTGAAAGACGCCGTGACCGGCAGCCTGGCGGATATCGGCCAGCGCGCCGATCTGGCGGTGGTGGTCGGCGGCGACGGCAACATGCTCGGCGCCGCGCGCGTGCTGGCGCGCTATGACATCAAGGTGATCGGAGTCAACCGCGGCAACCTCGGCTTCCTCACCGATCTCGATCCCGACAACGCTTTGCAGCAGCTGGCGGACGTGCTGGAAGGCGAGTACATCGACGAACAGCGTTTCCTGTTGGAAACCATCGTGCATAAAGAGCACCAGCAGTGCCGCATCAGCACCGCCATCAACGAGGTGGTGCTGCACCCCGGCAAAGTGGCGCACATGATCGAATTCGAGGTGTACATCGACGATCGTTTCGCCTTCTCGCAGCGCTCCGACGGCCTGATCATCGCCACCCCGACCGGCTCCACCGCCTACTCGCTCTCCGCCGGCGGGCCGATCCTCACCCCGTCGCTGGAGGCGATCGCGCTGGTGCCGATGTTCCCGCACACCCTGTCCGCCCGGCCGCTGGTGATCAACGGCGACAGCACCATCCGCCTGAAGTTTTCGCAGATCGGCAGCGATCTGGAGATTAGCTGCGATAGCCAGATCGCGCTGCCGATCCAGGAAGGCGAAGAAGTGCTGATCCGCCGCAGCAACTTCCATCTGAACCTGATTCACCCGAAGGACTACAGCTATTTCAACACGTTAAGCACCAAGTTGGGCTGGTCTAAAAAATTGTTCTAAAATCTGCGCCGGCCACTTTACTGTATATAAAACCAGTTTATACTGTATGAAACTACAGTTATGTGTTTATACACAGGAAGGTTCCCATGCTGGCGCAATTAACCATCAGCAACTTTGCTATCGTTCGTGAGTTGGAAATCGATTTTCAACCGGGCATGACGGCGATCACCGGTGAAACCGGCGCCGGCAAATCCATCGCTATCGATGCGCTCGGGCTGTGCCTCGGCAACCGCGCCGACGGCAACGTGGTGCGCCTGGGAGCCGCCCGCGCCGACATCTGCGCCCGCTTCTCGCTGGCGGACACCCCGTCCGCGCGCGAATGGCTGGAGCAGAACCAGCTGGACGACAGCAACGAATGCCTGCTGCGGCGGGTGATCAACGCCGACGGCCGTTCGCGCGGTTTTATCAACGGCACCGCCGTGCCGCTGTCGCAGCTGCGCGAGTTAGGGCAACGCCTGATTCAAATCCACGGTCAACACGCCCATCAGCTGCTGCTCAAGCCGGAGCACCAAAAAGCGCTGCTCGACGCCTACGCCGACGAACCCGCCCTGCTGGCGGCGATGAGCCAGGCCTACCAGCGCTGGCACCAGAGCTGCCGCGAACTGGCGCACCATCAGCAGCAGTCCATCGAACGCGAAGCGCGCAAGCAACTGCTGCAATACCAATTGAAAGAGCTGAACGAATTCGCGCCGCAGGCCGGCGAGTTCGAGCAGACCGACGCCGAGTACAAGCGCCTGGCCAACAGCGGCCAGCTGCTGACCCTCAGCCAGCAAGCGTTGCAGCTGCTGGCCGACAGCGACGAGAACAACATGCTCAGCCAGCTTTACAGCGCCAAACACCTGCTGCTTGAGCTTGCCGGGCTGGACGATAAGCTCAGCGGCCTACTGGACATGCTGGAAGAGGCCTCTATCCAGATCAGCGAAGCCAGCGACGAGCTGCGCCATTACGCCGATCGCATGGATCTCGATCCCAATCGCCTGCACGAGCTGGAGCAACGCCTGTCGCGCCAAATCAGCCTGGCGCGCAAACACCAGGTCGCGCCGGAAGAGCTGCCGCAGCTGCATCAGCAGTTGCTGGATGAACAGCAGCTGCTGTCTCAGCAGGAAAGCGACCATGAGCATCTGAACGAGGCGGTCACCCTGCATCATCAGCAGGCGCTGGCGCTGGCGGAGCAGCTGCATCAGAAACGCCTGCACTACGCCGCCGAGCTGACCACGCTCATCACCGACAGCATGCAGGCGCTCTCCATGCCGCACGGCAAGTTCAACATCGACGTGCGCTTCGAACCGCAGCACCTGAGCGCCGAAGGGGCCAGCCGCACCGAGTTCTGCGTCTCCACCAACCCGGGGCAGCCGCTGCAGCCGCTGGCGAAGGTCGCCTCCGGCGGTGAGCTGTCGCGCATCGCGCTGGCCATTCAGGTGATCACCGCCCGCAAGATGGAAACCCCGGCGCTGATCTTCGATGAGGTGGACGTGGGCATCAGCGGCCCGACCGCCGCCATCGTCGGCCGTCTACTGCGCCAGCTCGGCGAATCCACCCAGGTGATGTGCGTGACTCACCTGCCGCAGGTGGCCGGATGCGGGCATCAGCACCTGTTCGTCAGCAAGCAGACCGACGGCACGGTTACCGAAACCCAGATGGCGCCGCTGGATAAACGCGCCCGGCTGCAGGAGCTGGCGCGCCTGCTCGGCGGCAGCGAAGTCACCCGCAATACGTTGGCGAACGCCAAAGAACTGCTGGCGGCATAAAAAAGCTCAACTTTTTCACTTTCCTGCGGTCTGACAGTGACGCTGTTGGCCCGAGAAATATCTAAAGTGCGGCGCGGCGGTGATCCAAAGCCATCTCAAGAGCCTGAAAAAGGCCAAGCGCTTGAGGTGCTAAAGGAAAGCCAATGCGTCGCAACGTGAAAGATGAAGGGTATAAAGGTTTCCAACTGCCGCAAGGTCTATTATCATCGGCATCCTATGCCCTAAAGGAATGTGATTACTATGCGCTGTAAAACGCTGACTGCCGCCGCTGTAGTTCTTGTGATGCTGACTGCAGGCTGTTCTACTTTTGAAAAGGTGGTTTATCGTCCTGACATCAACCAGGGGAACTACCTGACGTCGACCGACGTGGCGAAAATTCAGAAAGGGATGACCCAACAACAGGTCGCTTACACATTGGGCACCCCAATGCTGCAAGACCCGTTTGGAACGCAAACGTGGTTCTATGTATTCCGTCAGCAGCCTGGCCATGAAGATATCACCCAGCAGACGCTGACGCTGACCTTCGACAGCGCAGGCGTGTTGACCGATATCCAGAACAAACCGGCGCTGACCAAGTAATCGGCGTCGCCCGCTCTTCCGGCCCATGGGGGGCATGGTGTTCCTCATGACAGTCGCAGGCTGCAACGCGGAAGAGAAAATCAATTTCAGATAAAAAAATAAGGCGCTATAAGCGCCTTATTTTTTTGCCTTTTCTGCCCGTTGCCGGCGCAGCTCTTTCGGATCGGCGATCAGCGGCCGGTAAATCTCCACCCGGTCGCCGTCGTTCAGCGTATCGCCCAGCTTGGCCGGGCGGCTGTAGATGCCGATTTTGTTGCTCTTGAGATCGATATCCTGGCGCAGCTCCAGCAGGCCCGAAGCCTGGATCGCCTGCTCAACGCTGCTGCCCTCGGCCAGCTTCACCTTGCGCAGGTACTGCCGCTCCGGCAAGGCGTACACCACCTCGACCTGGATGTCAGACACTGTAGACCTCTTTCGCCCGCTGGGTGAATGCCTGCACCATGCTGCCCGCCAGCTCTTTGAACACCTTGCCGAACGCCAGCTCAATCAGTTTGTTGGTGAACTCGAAGTCCAGGTGCAGCTCCACCTTGCAGGCCTCTTCGCTCAGCGGTGTGAACTGCCAACCGCCCATCAGCTTGCGGAACGGGCCATCGACCAGCTGCATATTGATGCTCTGGTTATCCAGCAGCGTATTGCGCGTGGTGAAGGTCTTGCTGATACCGGCCTTGGCGACGTCCACCGCGGCGGTCATCTCGTTGGAGGTAGCGTTAAGCACCCGGCTGCCAGTGCAGCCTGGCAGAAAATCGGGATAAGAATGAACATCGTTAACCAACTGATACATCTGCTCGGCGCTGAACGGCACTAATGCAGACCGACTGATCTGGGGCATATCATTTCCTGTAAGACATAAAACGTACAGATAATATCATTTATCTGGCGGCAAACAAAAAATCTGCTACGGGATGAGGGCACCAAAAATGCGAAAAATTGCGCAGGTGCTGAACGGGAAAGGATTTCTTTCGCTGAAGCATCCAGTATAATGAACGCACTATGACAAAGAAAAAAGCACACAAACCCGGTTCCGCCACCATTGCCCAAAACAAGCGCGCGCGTTTCGAATACTTCATTGAAGAAGAATTCGAGGCGGGCCTGTCGCTGCAAGGGTGGGAAGTTAAATCGCTGCGTGCCGGCAAAGCCAACCTCAGCGACAGCTACGTGACGTTCCGTGACGGTGAGGCCTATCTGTTTGGCGCCACCATCACCCCGCTCAACGTGGCTTCGTCGCATGTGGTGTGCGATCCGACGCGTACCCGTAAACTGCTGCTGAACCGACGCGAGCTGGACACCCTGCTCGGCCGCGTCAACCGCGAAGGTTACACCGTGGTGGCCTTGTCCCTGTATTGGAAAAATGCCTGGAGCAAGATCAAGATCGGCGTAGCCAAAGGCAAGAAAGAGCACGACAAACGCGATGACATCAAAGATCGCGAATGGCAGACGGCGAAAGCCCGTATCATGAAGCACGCCAATCGTTAAGCCGCTGGCTTATCGAGGTAAACTTCTGGTATACTGCACAAAGTTACTTGGGGCTGATTCTGGATTCGACGGGATTTGCGAAGCCCTAGGAGCATGCCGAGGGGCGGTTGGCCTCGTAAAAAGCCGCAAAAAAATAGTCGCAAACGACGAAAACTACGCTTTAGCAGCTTAATACCCTGCTTAGAGCCCTCTCTCCCTAGCCTCCGCTCTTAGGACGGGGATCAAGAGAGGTCAAACCCAAAAGAGATCGCGTGGATGTCCTGCCTGGGGCTGAAGCGTTAAACTCAATCAGGCTAGTCTGTCAGTAGCGTGTCCATCCGCAGCTGGCCGGCGAATGTAAAGATTGGACTAAGCATGTAGTGCCGACGGTGTAGTAATTTCGGACGGGGGTTCAAATCCCCCCAGCTCCACCAAATACGTCGCCAGTGAACCAGATAGACCCGGCGATAATAGCGAAAAAGCCCACAACTTCGGTTGCGGGCTTTTTTGTGTCTGTTCATCACCAACGTGTCAAAGATCGTTCCAGTCCGGCAACCTGTTCGCCTTTTTTCGCCAATAGTGGAAAAGCGCCATAAAAAAGCCAAACAGCAGGCCGGCGGCGAGGCTTAATATCAGAGCCTCTTCACCAGTATGTCCCTGATTTTTCCATACCATGAACCACATCAGCACGCCCCACAGCGGGCCAAACCAAATGCCGAAGAACAGCATGTTCAGCCAGAAAGGCGCAAACGGCGGCGGTGGCATATTCACGTCCATTCGCCACAGCAAGCGCAAGATTGGCGGCGCATAGTTACTCCGCCACATCTTCTTTTCCTCCATCAGCGCTATCGCCTTATCCCTTTGTTGTTTAAATGTCATCGTTCGCTTCCTTTCAGTAGAGATTACCCTTTGGTGAGATGATACGCGCTTAAGCCCCATTCCCAAATATCCGGCATGCCCGCAGGCATGCCGGCCCCCCTCTCACCGCCCCTCTTTTTCCCCCAGGAAGAAATACCACAGCGGAATGGAAAGCAGCAGGGTGAACACCAGCGTATACAGCAGCACCATCAGGCTCTGCATGATCACCATCTGTGCGCTCCAGTCACCGATCGGCAGCTGAAACTGTTCGACGGTGCCGCCGAGGATCGCCCGGCCCATCACGCAGCCGACCGCCACCGCCACTGTCGCCACCGCCGCGCGGAACTTGCGCACCTCGGCGCGGCGGGCGGCCGCTTCCGGCGTTTCATCCCGCTGGCCGCGCCAGCGCCATACGTCCACCAGCAGCAACGCCGCGAGGCTCACCCCCATTACCGGCAGGCAATAACCCAGCGCCGCTGCTACCAGCAGCGTGCCGGCGCGCGCAGGCAGGGAAAGCGCCAGCCAGGCGGCAACCAGCGTATGCACCGGATGCTGCGCACCCGCCGCCGGGCGGCGACTCCACCACATGCGGTAACCCAGCACAATCATCAGGCACAGCCCGAGGCCGAACGCCGCCAGCAGCAGCTGATTCGGCAAGCCGAACAAAATGCCCATGTGGGCGTCGATGCCCCAACGGGTCAGCTTGGCGATGAGCGGGAAGGTCTCGAACCGCACCTGATCGACGACAGTGAAGCTTTGCGGCGCGATGGCGACCGCGTCCACCTGCGTCGGCCAGCTGCGATCTACTTCGGTCACCGTCCAGGCTTTGCCCTCGCCTTTCGGCTGGCGCAGCTCGACCTTAGCGGCGTCTATTCCGGCGGCGCGCGCGGCGTGCAGCGCCCGATCCCAGTCGCCATTCAGCGCATTGGCCTGTGCGGCAGGGTTCATCTTCATGCCCGGCATCATACCGCGGTGCTCGGCGTGCGGATCGGCCGGCGTCTGCGGCGCATCGGCCTGCAGGCTGGCGTTGACCTGCGGCGTCAGCCAGCCCAGGTTGGCCCGCAGCGTGTCGATGTTGCCGCCGGCCCACTGCGACCAGGTCAGCCCGGTGGCCGAGAAGAACAGCAGCCCGGCCAGCAGCGCCACGCCCAGCGTGATATGCCAATGGCGGCTGGCGGCAAAGCCCCCTTTCGCCCTTTTCAGCTTGCGCTTCGGCCGCGTCGCCAGCCACAGCGCCACGCCGCCCAGGGCGGCCACCCACAGCCAAGAGGCCGCCAGCTCGCTGTAGTTGCGCCCCAGATCGCCAAGCAGCAGGCTGCTGTGCAGCTTATCCAGCCAGGTACGCAGCGGCAGCACGCCAGAGGTGCCGTACACCGTCATATCGCCCTTGATCGCCAGGGTGTAAGGATCGACAAACAGCGCGCGCGACTCGGAAGCGCCCAGATCGGCACTCGCGAACTGTACGCGCGTGGTGTCCATTGCGCCGGGTGCCGGACGCACGGCGTAAATGCGCGCCTCGTCACCCGCCACACGGCGGGCGGCGGCGATCTGGTCGGCCAGCGGTCTCGCGTGCCCGTGCGGCTCGGTAGACAGCGCATCGCGATACAGCGCCTCTTCAAGCTGCGGGGTCAGCACATACAGCGTGCCGGTCAGTGCGGCGACCAGAATAAAAGGGGCGACCAGCAGGCCGATATAAAAATGCAGCCGTCTGATCAGGTTCAGCATCGCGCCTCTCGGCGATGCGGCAGGTGGAGTTTTGGTTATCGAAGACATGGCCTTTCTCGTTTTTCAAACTGTGCGCGCAGGCAAACCGTCCGCAGCGATACGAACGGCGTTACCCATGATCAAGCAATAAGGAAAAACGGCTGGCCGGGCGGCCCGCGCGGGCTTGGCCGCAGAGCAAGGCGCCGAATGGGCGGGGGGACGATGCGCGGCGCGCAAGGCAGGCGCGCGATACGCGTCATCAGCCACAGCAGCGGGACGAATACCCACAACAGCAGCGGCACATGGATCAGCAGCTCGCAGTAGCCGCAGAAAATCATCTCCGCCGAGTCCATGCCGTGGTGGCCGGCATGCTCGGCGGCGGGCATCGCCATCCCGTGCATGTCGTGCGGCATGGCGGCGTCCGTTTGCATCATGCCGCCCATCATCTGATGGTGCATCAGCGATTTCGACACCACCGGCGCCACAAACAGCAACAGCACCGCCATAATGGCGATGCAGGCGGTGAAGCGTTGCGGTAGCTGGCGTGGCACTCTCATCGCGGCGGCGAATTAACCCGGTCGGTGGCGAACAAGCGGCCAGTGTAACCCGCGAGGCGCGATGAGGTGAAAGAAAAGTCAGATTTGTCTTGCTCGCCCCCGGCGGCGGTGATCACAGCACCCGCGAATAGACCCGCGAGGCCTCGCCCCATGGGTGATAGCCGAGCCCGTTATAAACGAAGCCATTACGCTCGTAGTACCCTTCCAGATCGGTGCAAAGGTGCAGTTGCGGGAAACCCAGCCGGCGGGTTTCCGCCGCTACATGCTCAATCAGTTTGGCGCCGTAGCCCCTGCCGCGCTGCGTCTCTTCTACGTAGAGCGCGCACAGCCAGGGATACAACTCCCCACGGCTGATAAAGTCGTTGGTGATGAGCCCCGCGCAGCCGAGGATTAGGTTATTTTCCATCAGCAGGTACCACTGTGGCAGCGGGTTGGCAGCGCCGAGGCTGCGGTTGATGGCGTCTTCATACATCATCAGCGTCTCTGCCGTGGCCCAGTGCCGCTGAAAATACGCAATGGCGCGCGGCGCCAGCTCGGGCGCTTGCCGCACCGAAATCATGTCCATCGTCATTCCCGTTATTCATGTTGTCAGCGTAGAATTATGCAGCAATATGCATGGTATGGCAGCGGCATTCCGCCGCCGTCATTCACCCCAAGGAGTCATCATGACGCAAAATATCTATGACAATCAGGCTTTCTTCGACGGCTATGCGCAGCTCAGCCGCTCGCAGCACGGTCTGGACGGCGCGCCGGAATGGCCCGCCATCCGCCGCATCCTGCCGGATTTACAGGGCAAAAGCGTGGTCGATCTCGGCTGCGGCTACGGCTGGTTCTGCCGCAGCGCCCGCGAACAGGGCGCAGCCAGCGTGCTGGGGCTGGACGTTTCGGAAAAAATGCTGGCCAAGGCGCGGGAGATGACCGCCGACGCGGGCATCGAGTATCGTCGGCAGGATTTGGCGCAGCTGCAGCTGCCTGTGAACCGTTACGATCTGGTCTACAGCTCGCTGACGCTGCACTACCTCGAGGATTTGTCCGCGCTGTTCGCCACGGTGTACGCCGCGCTGAAACCTGGCGGGCAGTTCATCTTCACCGCCGAGCACCCGATCTACACCGCCCCGGCGCAGCAGGGCTGGCTGACCGACGGCAACGGGCAGAAATCCTGGCCGGTCAACGGTTACCAGCGAGAAGGCCAGCGCGTTTCCAACTGGCTGGCGGAAGGCGTCATCAAGCAGCACCGCACGCTTGGCGGCTATATCAACCCGCTGGCGCAGCAAGGGTTTATCATCCAGCATTTGAACGAATGGGGCCCCAGCGCGCAGCAAATCGCCGCTAACCCGGCGCTGGACGAAGAGCAGGAGCGCCCGATGATCTTCATTCTCGCCGCCCGCAAACCCGCCTGATCCTGACCTGATTCACCCGCAGTAAACCGATCACACCACCACAGTTGGGGAGGCCGCCTCCCCCCAATGACGGTTACGCCGGCAGCGCCGCCCCGTGCGCCGCGAAGTACGTCAGCGCCTCGCCCTCCATACGATAACGCACCCACTCGCCCTGCGGCTGCGCGCCGATGCTGAGGTAGAAATCGATGGCCGGTTGGTTCCAGTCCAGCACGCTCCACTCCAGGCGGCCGCACTGCCGTTCGCACGCCAGCCGGGCGATGTGCCGCAGCAGCGTTTTACCGGCGCCCGCGCCGCGATGCTTCGGCGCCACGTACAGGTCTTCCAGATAGATGCCGTTTTTACCCAGCCAGGTGGAGTAACTCATAAAGAACACCGCATAACCCGCCGGCTCGCCGTTCACCGTACAAATCAGCGCTTCGGAACAGGCGCCCGGCCCAAACAAGCTGCGTTCGATGTCTTCCACGCTGGCCAGCACCTGCTCGCGCGCCTTTTCGTACACCGCCAGCTCGATAATCATATCCAGAATCAGTTTGGCGTCGCTTTTTTGCGCCGGGTAAATCTCAATGGTCATGGTAAATCCTGGGCGTGTTGATGACTGTGCTTGCCAGCATACAGCGCCTCTCATGCTGCATGAACGGCATTTTCATCAACAGGTAATGAATATCATGCATCTGGATCTGAAACGCCGCGATCTCAACCTGCCGCAGGTGTTCGAAGCGGCGTTATAGCGCGGGTTCGCCGATTGGCAGATACCCCTGCCACAGCGGCCGGGCCGGTTTCCCGTGCGGGTTGGCCCGCAGATGAACGTGGTAGCCCTGCAGCGCCTGCAGTAGCAGGCTGTCGTCCACCTCAGCCAGATCATCTTTGTGCTGCTGCACGCTGTCCGTCAGCAGCGCCCGTTTGGCTTTCTCCTTCGCCTCGTCGGCGGAGCGCGCCACAAAAAGGCCGAACTGGTGCAATTCCGCCAGCTCATCGCTGCGGTAACCGCCCACGTTAACGAAAAACAGCTTCTCTTCACCGGCGAACGGCGCAGACTCCAGGCTCACGTCGTAACCGTCCGCCCAGTCGATGCGCGCATAACCGTCGACATGCACCTTGCGCTTATCGCCGAACCACTTTTCGCGCAGCAGCGGATACGCCTCTTCCGGCCGATCCGCCGCCGCAAACTGCACGTCGTGCAACTCAATATTGGCGCCCGGCGCCGTACCGCCCACATAAAACATCAATAATCCCGGCATGTTAGTTTGCTCTCCTTGATGATAATCGCTATATAATTTAATACATAACGAAACACCTGCCAACGGCGGCGCCATTCTGTGTTATCAATAGATGAGGTTTAATCTGTTGTGGAGGAACGCATGGCATTCAATATCGGTGATTTTGTACAACGCACCACCGGCGGCCCGAAGATGACCGTGGTGGCGATCGACGGCGAAACCCTGGTTTGCAGCTGGAATGAACTGGGTAAAGAGCAGCGTACGGAGGTGCAGGCCAACGAGGTGGCGCTGTACCACGAAGACGGCGATTTCGGCGTCTGCTGAATGATCGGGGCGCGCCGCGCCCCGTTATCGCCTCAGGCGCGAATGTCCTGATAGGCTGGGGTGGTATCGAACTCATGCTTGGCGAACGGGCATAGCGGAATGATTTTACGCTGCTCCGCGCGCATTTTCTCCACCACCAGCGCCACCAGCTTTTTGCCGACGCCCTGCCCCTTCAATGACTCATCCACCCAGGTGTGATCGATAATGGTCAGCCTGTCGCCGCTCGGCACGAAAGAGATCTCGGCGATCAGCTTGCCGTGCTCGTCATTGATATAAAAACGCTTCTCGTCTGCCAGTATTTTATGTTCCATATTATTTCTCCCTATATTTCAGTGCGCCGCTGGGGCAAGTGTCGATAACGCGTTTCACTTCGGCCGCGTCGGCATTATCCGGCATAATCCACGGCCGGCGGTTCAGGGTAAAAATAGCCGCGTTGCCACGCACGCAGTTGGCGGAATGGCGGCATATCGCGCTGTTAAAATAAACGTCAATCTTGTCGCCGGAATAACGGCGGTAACCGGCGGCGGTCAATTCCTCATCCATCTTGGCCTCACATTGCCTGTTTTATTGTTTTTGCTCCAGGCTCAAGTATAGGCAATGCCGTCGGCTTCACCACGCGTCTCACCCAATGAAAAAAGTGGCGCAACCGCCCGTCGCCGCTAGAAAAAAACGTAAATTGTTCTAATCTTTAATCAGCAAGACAACATAATTCCGACAGTGGCTAAGGAGTTCGAAATGGGTGATAGCTCAAAAGACGGCGTAATTCTGCTGTCCCGCATTCTACTGATGGTTCTGTTTATCATTTTCGGCTGGATGAAACTGGTCAACTTCGGTGCGACCGTCACGGCGATGGAAGGCTATGGCACGCCGATGCCTTATTTGGCGGCGATCGTTGCCGTGGTGGTGGAGTTTATTTTCGGCATCGCGCTTATTCTCGGCCTGTTTACTCGGCCTATCGCGGTCATTTTCGCCCTGTATGTGTTGGGCACCGCGTTTATCGGCCATCCGTTCTGGAAAATGACCGGCATGGAAATGATGGGCAACGAAATCAACTTCTTTAAAAACATCAGCATCATTGGCGGTTTGCTGTTGCTGGCGGTAACCGGCGCCGGCCGTTATTCGCTGGACTATAAAATATTTAATAAATAATTCATCGATGGCCGGCGATATTCGCCGGCCATTTTATTTCGGCTATCCTTTCACCGGCTGCGCTTGGCGTGGCGCTCAAAGTTTTCTGCCTTGGCCTGCGCCGATTTACGCAGCGTGACATAGCAGGCGCCCTCGCCGCCGTCGCGCGGTAAGGCGCGGCAAAATGCCTGTACCTGTTCAAACTGCGCCAGCCACTTAGCGACGTAACTGCGCACGATATTCGGATGGCTTTCGTTCTGCCGCCCGCGGCCGTGCACGATCAGCAGTGAACGCAGGTTTTGCGCCTCCGCCTGCATAATGAAGCGAAACAGCGCCTGCCGGCTGGCTTCGACCGACTGACGCAGCAGGTTCAGCGATGCCTGCGGCGGGTAACGCCCGTTGCGCAGTTTGTCCAGCACGCCCTGCTGAATGCCTTCCCCTTTGAACTCCAGCGGCTGTTCACAGGGGATCACTTCGAGAAAATCGGTGCTGAGGAAGTTTTCCTGCCGCAGCCGCTGCGCGTCGCGCCGTGCGCTTTTGTCCACCGCCACCTGCGGCTTGAGGTACAGCGTCTGCCGTCCGCTCTCCAGCGGCACCACGTCCGCCATCGCCTGTTCAAAAAAGTCTTTTTCCTGCTCGCTCATGTTCCACCTCTCTTGAACGGCAGCCTTTACGGCTGGGAATGGGGTCGATTGTAAGACGCCTTGTCACGGTTGCAAGCCGGGAATTGTCAGCGGCATGTGTCTCATTTGTCGTCAACGGGTGAGCTTGCGAACAGTTTTCGCTATACTGCTAAGCCATCATTGAGTGCCGCAAAGGATCGAGCCCATGACAATGCGCGAGCTGGAAATCCAGTTTCAAAATGCGATGAATGAGTTGCAGAGCAGCTTCGAACGGCAACACCGCGAATGGCAGCAGAGCTACCAGGCGCTGCAGCAACTGCTGGAAGAAGCCAAACAGCGCGAAGCCGCGCTGCGGGCGCAGAATGAACAACTGGCGCGCAAACTGAGCACCGCCAGTTCGGTGCCGGAACAGCATGCGCTGGTCAAGCAGATCAAAATGCTCGGCGCCCATCTGGACGCGCTGGCCAAAGACGCGGCCACCTTCAATCACCACCTGCGCCAACAGAGCGCGGTCGGTAATTTCAGCGGCGAACAGCATTGATAGCGGGCGCTGTCGCACAGCGCCTCCCGCCCCTCTTCTGGCGTATTGAGAGTGTAATAAAGCCTAAATGACCTGGATCATCCTCGCCGCCCTGATCGTCGTATTCATTATCGGTTACCGCATCTTGACGTCCGACACCCGCAAAGCCATCGATTCGCTGGCCCATCTGCTGAGGGTCAAGCCGATGCTGATCGAATCGATGATCCAGGAAATGGGCGGCCGCCAAAGCCAGACCTTTATCCGCATGCTGAACAACGGCTACACCGAAGAGATGCACCAGGCGGCTTATCTGCTGTTCATCTACCTGACGTTCATCAAACAGGCGGACGACGAACAGATTGCCCTGTGGCGCGACGTGCTGCTGCGCGCCGGGCTGTCGCCGGAGCTGCATGCCGAGCACACCGAAGCGGCGCTGTTTTACTTCGCCGAGCTGGATATCGATGCGTTTGAACTGGCGCAGTTCCGCCGCGCCTACAACGAGCGTTTCAACCGCGAAGCGTTGGCGCACGGCTGATCGCGTCCCCCGGGCGGGGGACCGATTACAGGAACATGCTGTAGAGGTAGCGCGACAGCGCTTCGCGCGAGCTGAAGCCGTGTGCGATGCCGTAGCGCTGGTTCGGGGCGTCGCTGCTTAAATCCAGGGGAAACTCCAGATACTGCTCGCTGGTGCGCACCGGGGAGGTCGGCGTGGCGAAATGCACGCTTCTCTCTTTCAGCGCCGGGTGGATCACCAACGCGGTTCTGCCCATCCGCGCTTCGCGATTCACATACACATAATGCGTACCCTTGCGGTAGCCATAGGCCTGATCGGTGATATAATCACGCTCAAAGCCGGTATTCTCCAACACTTTAGCCACTTCATCCGGCCGTAAATACATCGATTCCTCCTCTCATTCTGGACCGCTGAGCGACCTTACCGTAATCATTCACCGAAACAATGATTTTCTGGGGAGGAATCCGGGTTTCGGACTATTCCTGAATCAGGCCCGGCGGCGCTGCAGCAGGCGCAGGGTGAGCAGCACCCCGAGCGCCACCAGCAGCGCCGCCGCCAGATAAATCGACGGCACGCCCGCTTGTCCAATAAGCAGCCCGGCCAGCGGGCCGGTGATGCCCAACGCCAGGTCGAGGAACGCCGAATAGGTGCCGAGCGCCGTGCCCTGATTCTGCGGCGGCACCTGTTTCACCGCCTCAACGCCCAGCGCCGGGAACACCAGCGAAAAACCGGCGCCGGCCAGCAACGCGCCGGTTTGCACCATCCAGGGTTCGCCGGCCAGCCAGATCAACAGCAGCCCGACGATCTCGACCAGAAACGACGCCAGCGTCACCTTCAACCCGCCGTGGCGGTTAATGACGTTGCTGAAGATCAGGCGGATGCCGACGAAGGCGCAGCTGAACAGCGTCAGCGAAAACGCCGCGCCGCTCCAGCCTTTGTCGGCGTAGTAAAGGGTGATGAACGTGGCGATCACGCCGAAGCCGACGGTGCCCATCGCCAGCCCGAGACCATAGGCCCAGATGCGGCCGAACACCGCGCGGAAGGCGATGCGCTGCCCAGCCGCGATCGAGACGTCCGGCTTGCCGCTCGCCAACAGCAGCGCCACCGCGACCGCCAGCACAATCAGCGCCGCCACCCCGGCCAATCCCCACTGCTGGTTCAGATACACGCCGAGCGGCGCGCCGGCCGCCATCGCGCCGTAGGTGGCGACGCCGTTCCAGGAGATCACCCGCGCAGTGTGCATCGCCCCAACCCGGCCGATGCCCCACAGCGTGGAACCGGTGCTGGCGAAGCTTTCGCCGACGCCGAGAAACACCCGCCCCACGCACAGCAACAGCAGGCTGAGCCACGGGTAACCGTCAACGCCGAACGCCAGCGCGTAAAACAGGCCGCTGGCGCCGCAGCACGCCAGGCCGAACAGCACCACCTTCTTCGGCCCCAGCTGATCGGCGCAACGCCCGGCGTGCGGGCGGCTGAACAGCGTGGCGAAGTATTGCGCGCTGATGATAAGGCCCGCCAACACCGAGTTGTAGCCCAGGTGGTCATGCACAAATCCCGGCAACACCGCCAGCGGCAGGCCGATGGTCAGGTAGCAGACGAAGGTGAACATCACCACGGACAAAATACGTCGGTTCAGTTGGAAGTTATTTTCTGCGGTCATCGAAGGTGGCTCGCATCGGACGAGGTAGACGAAGCGTTCCAGCATACCCCGATGAGATTTGATGATAAATGAGAGAGTTATAACGAATTATTATTTCGCTAACGATTTTGCCGCCACCCGCGCGCGCAGAAAATCGATAAACGCCCGCACCTTCTCCGGCACGTGACGGGTATTCGGGTAGAGCGCATAGATGCTCTGCTCGGGGAAACGGTGATCCGGCAGCAACCGCTGCAACCTGCCGGCATCGATGTCGGGCTGCGCCAGCCACGCCGGCAGCAGCGCCACCCCGGCGCCATGCAGGGCGAACGCCAGCAATGCCGCGGCGCTGTCGCCGGTAAGCGTGGCGGCGTCCGCGACCTTGAACAGCACCGCTTCGCGCTGCGGCGTGACCACCTGCCAACTGAGCGGCGAACTGAGCCGGCTGTGGGCGATCCACTGCGCCTGCGCCAGATCCGTCAGCGAATGAATCGGCCGCTCGGCCAGATAATCCGGCGACGCCACCGGAAAAATGGCGAAGCTGTCAATTAGCGCCGCGCGGTGGCTGGAATCCGCCAGCTGGCCCAAGCGGATCGCCACGTCGAAGCGCTCCGAAATCAGATCGGCATGATAGGAAGAAGACACATGCTGGATACGCAGGCGCGGATGCTGGCGCGAAAACGCCGCCAGCGCCGGCGCCACCACCTGCGCACCGTACTCCGGCGTGCTGGTGATGCGCAGCACGCCGCTCAGCCCGTGATGATCGCGTCGCACGTCGTCCAGCACGTTTTCCGCCTCCTGCAACAATTGCTGGCTGCGCTGATAGAAGCGTTCGCCGGCATCGGTCAGCGACAATCGTCGGGTGCTGCGCGCCAGCAGTGACACCCCCAGCTCATTCTCCAGTTGCTTGACGTTAAAGCTCACCACCGCCTTGGTTTGCCCCAGCGCCGCCGCCGCCGCGGTAAAGCTGCCCGCTTCCACCACCGCCGCGAAGATCGCCAGACGCTGCAAATTCAGCATTTCGCCGCCCTTATTGTCAAAATCATTTTGACAGTGTAATCGCCCGCCGCCGATTTATCCGCACTTTTCCCCCCGATACACTGCTCGCCTTCAACCGGAGGCACCATGTCTTATCGCAGCAAAGTGGCAATCGTCTATCTGCTCGGCTTTTTCGTCGATCTGATCAATATGTTTATCGCCAATGTCGCCTACCCCGCCATCGGCCAGGCGATGCGAGCATCGGTCAGCCAACTGGCGTGGGTCAGCAACGGCTATATTCTCGGCCTGACGCTGGTGATCCCGCTCAGCGCCTGGCTGGCGCAGCGCATCGGCGGACGGCGAGTATTTCTGCTGTCGCTGGCGCTGTTCATGCTGGCCACCCTCGGCGCAGGCAACGCCGACAGCATCGGCGCGCTGATCGGCTGGCGCACCCTGCAGGGCATGGGCGGCGGCTTGCTGATCCCCATCGGCCAGACGCTGACCTATCAGCTGTACCGCAGCCATGAACGCGCCGGGCTGTCGGCGGCCATCATGTTGGTGGGGCTGCTGGCGCCGGCGCTGTCACCGGCGCTGGGCGGCTGGTTCGTCGATCGGTTGGACTGGCGCTGGGTGTTTTTCGCCAACCTGCCGCTGGCGGCCCTGGCCCTGGCGCTGGCGGCGCTGTGGCTGCGCGCGGAAGCGCCGACGGCGGCGTGCAAACCGCTGGACGCGACAGGATTACTGAGCGCCTGCGCGGCGCTGACGCTGCTGCTGCTCGGCCTGACCCGGCTGAGCGAAGCCGGCCATCAGGTTTCCGGTGCGGCGCTGCTGGCTGCCGGCCTGCTGGTGCTGGCCTCTTATCTGCGCCATAGCCTGCGAACCCCGCAGCCGCTGCTGAACCTGCGGCTGGTCGCCGATCCGCTGCTGCGCAACGCCATGGCGGTTTATTTGTGTATTCCCGGCCTGTTCATCGGCGTCAGCCTGGTGGCGATGCTGTATCTGCAAAACCAGCTGGGCATGCCCGCCGCACAGGTCGGCGGCCTGATGCTGCCCTGGGCGCTGGCGTCGTTCCTGGCCATCACGCTGACCGGCAAAACCTTTAACCGCCTCGGCCCGCGGCCGCTGCTGATCGTCGGCTGTCTGTTGCAAGGCGTCGGCATGCTGACGCTGGCGCAGATCGATCAGGCCGGGCAGCACGCGTTGCAGATCGCCGCCTTTGCCCTGATGGGGTTCGGCGGCAGCCTGTGCAGTAGCACCGCGCAGAGCAGCGCGTTCCTGCAGATCCCCGACGCTCAGCTGGCGGACGCCAGCGCGCTGTGGAATATCAACCGCCAACTCAGTTTTTGCCTCGGCGTGGCGCTGCTCAGCCTGCTGCTGAATCTGCTGCTGGCCGTGTTGCCGCCCGCGACGGCTTACCGCACCTGCTTCATTCTGGCGGGCGCCAGCGTACTCATCCCGCTGCTGCTGTGCCTGCGCCTCGCCAACCGCGCCATCGTGCGCCAACTCAACGCTCAACAGGATGCTTTATGAACCCGTATTTTACCGAAGTGATCGACGCCCACATCGCCATTGAACGCTGGCTGGGCAAAGGGACCGGAGAAGAGCAGGCGCTGCTGGCGCGCTTTACGCCGGATTTCAGCATGATCGCGCTGAACGGCGCTCCGCTGGATTTCACCGCGCTGTGCGCTTTTTTCCACGCGCATCGCGCCGCCAAACCGGGTTTGGAAATCGAGATAGAAGAGATGAAGCTGGTGGCCGAATGGCCGACGGGCGCGGTAGTCAGCTACCGGGAAAAACAGAGTCTGCCGGGACAAAGCGCTACGCTGCGCTACTCCACGGTGGTATTTGAACGTCAGCCCAACGCGCTCGGCTGGCGGCATTTGCACGAAACCGTCGCGGTGCAATGATCACAGGAAGCTGCCGGCCAAAAACAGTTCCCAACCGACGATCACCCCGCACAGGGTTACCGCGCTGAAAATAACTTCAAACAGATAGCGATTGATCATCGTGCGTCGCCTCAAAAGAAGACACCCGGAAGAACCGGGTGTCTGGAGTACGGACTGGAGCGTGCGGAACCTTCCGGTTCCGCAAACATCACTTAATTAAGCTTTTTTACCGGCTTTTTTGTGGTGTTTTTTAGCGGCCTGAGCTTTCTGCACTGGCGCTTTTTTGTGGTGTTTTTTAGCAGCCTGGGCTTTCTGAGCTGGCGCTTTTTTGTGGTGTTTTTTAGCGGCCTGAGCTTTCTGGGCTGGCGCTTTTTTGTGGTGCTTGGCTTTCTTGTGGTGCGTTGCTTTAGCTGGCGCTTTTTCAGCAGCAGCCGCTGGCGCAGCGGTGGTGGTGGTCGCAGCTGGTGCGGTGGTGGTAGCCGGAGCAGTAGCTGCGGTATCAGCAGCGAAAGCAACAGAAGACAGACCCATAGTGGCAGCAACGATCAGCGCTAATACTTTTTTCATCTTTAAATCCTCAGAGTGTTGTTTCGGTAAGCTCCGGTGGAGCCGTTGAAACAGATACTAGTGGAATCAAACCGCCGCTTCCGTGAGTGATTGGTTTCGCCGAGTAACCAAATGTACAAAGCCCAGGCGCCGGCAAACACCTGCGTGACGGCGGTTTTTTTCCGTGATCGGCCACGCAAATCTCGGCATGGTCTACACTTGAAAGACATGTGTCGAAATGGAGAGCTGAATGTTTAAGAAAGCGGAAAGAACAGAACGCGATATCGATCAGGACGTCACTCTGTTGGCCGATACGCTGGATGAAGTGTTGCGCGAGTCCGGTGACAAGACCAAAGAGGAACTGAAAGAGCTGCACAGCAAGGCGAAAGGCGTGCTGCGCGACGCCCGGGCGCGGTTCAATGGCTCCACCAGTCTGACACAGCATGCGCGCGACGCGGTCGATCAAGCCGACAGCTATGTGCGTGACAAACCTTGGCAGGGCGTAGGGATCGGTGCCGCCGTCGGCATCGTGCTCGGCGTGCTGCTGGCCCGGCGTTAACACCCCTGCAGTCATAAAGATAAAACAGATGTGCGTCTGGCCCGCGGAAATCGCGGGCCGTTTAATTTGTGCGAAACAGCTGCGCCAGCCCCTGTACCGCCCGCTCCGCCTCCTCTCGCCGGCTGAAATTGGCGCCCCCCGACAGTAACCCCCGCCCCGCCGGATGGTCGATGCGCTAATCAGAGAGCGCCTTCAATCGTCTGGCCGTCAGCATGCGTCAGAATGCGCTCGACTCCCCCTCTTCACTGAGAGAGGAGAATTTCTCACCCGAAAAAATTTTTCCCTCGCCTTTTCCAGCCCCGACGCGGCCTACGTACCCAACCCCACAAAACACCATATATAGCGTGGTTGATAAATTAAATATCTACATATAGTATTTTATCTATCAGCCGCAGGGACCGTTGTTCGGTTGATAACGCCGTCAGAAACGCCAGGAACGATGCTCCGTTATCTGACTTGTCCGCCTTTCCTTCAGCCTAAAGGTAAATGCGAATCATGAGCATTATTATTTACAGCAAGCCGGACTGTGTCCAGTGCAACGCCACCTATCGCGCATTTGATAAACAGGGGATTGATTATCAGGTGATCGACCTCACCCAGGATCAGCAGGCGCTGAACCACGTTAAATCCTTAGGTTATCAGCAAGTTCCGGTGATTATCGCCGGTGACGATCACTGGTCCGGTTTCCGGCCGGACAAAATCGGCGCGCTGGCGCTCACCTGCTGAGGCTCGGCGATGAATCCGCTGGTCTATTTCTCCAGCAGTTCGGAGAACACCCACCGATTCGTTGAGAAACTGGGCCTGCCGGCGATCCGCATTCCGATCGCCGGCGCCCGCAGCAAATTGCTGATGGAACAACCCTATATCTTGATCGTACCCAGCTATGGCGGCGGCAGTGCCGTCGGCGCGGTGCCGATCCAGGTGATCCGCTTTCTCAACGTTCCGCAAAACCGTTCATACCTGCGCGGCGTCATCGCCGCCGGGAACACCAACTTCGGCGCAGCGTACGGCATCGCCGGCGACATCATCGCCAAAAAATGCCAGGTGCCTTTTTTGTACCGCTTCGAGCTGCTCGGCACTACGCAAGACGTTGAAAACGTTAGACAGGGAGTAACCGCATTTTGGCAACGACAGAATTGACCAGGCCCGAGACGGGCGCGCTGGATTACCATTCGCTCAACGCGATGCTCAATCTTTACGATGCGGAAGGCCGGATCCAGTTCGATAAAGATCGGCTGGCGGCGCGGCACTACTTCCTGCAGCACGTCAACCAAAACACCGTGTTCTTCCATAACCTGGAGGAAAAGCTGCGCTATCTGGTGGAAGAAGGCTACTACGAGCCGCAGGTGCTGGCGCAGTACGAATTCCCGTTTATCAAGCAGCTGTTCCAACAGGCCTACGCCAAGAAATTCCGCTTCGAGACCTTCCTCGGCGCCTTCAAGTACTACACCAGCTATACGCTCAAAACCTTCGACGGCAAGCGCTATCTGGAACGCTACGAAGACCGGGTGTGCATGGTGGCGCTGACGCTGGCGGCGGGCGACACCGCCCTGGCGCAGGATCTGGTGGAAGAGATGATTTCCGGCCGCTTCCAGCCGGCCACGCCGACCTTCCTCAACTGCGGCAAACGCCAGCGCGGTGAGCTGGTCTCCTGCTTCCTGCTGCGCATCGAAGACAATATGGAATCGATCGGCCGGGCGGTGAACTCCGCGCTGCAGCTGTCGAAACGCGGCGGCGGCGTGGCCTTCATGCTGAGCAATATTCGCGAGGTGGGCGCGCCGATCAAGCGCATCGAGAACCAGTCCTCCGGCGTCATTCCGATCATGAAAATGCTCGAAGACGCCTTCTCCTACGCCAACCAGCTCGGCGCGCGCCAAGGGGCCGGCGCGGTGTATCTCAACGCCCACCACCCGGATATCCTGCGTTTTCTCGATACCAAGCGGGAAAACGCCGACGAGAAGATCCGCATCAAAACGCTGTCGCTGGGGGTGGTGATCCCGGATATCACCTTCGAGCTGGCGAAGAACAACGAAGAAATGTACCTGTTCTCGCCCTACGACGTCGAACGGGTGTATGGCGTGCCGTTTTCGGAGATTGCCGTCAGCGAGAAGTACCGCGAGATGGTGGACGACAAGCGCATCCGCAAGTCGCGCATCAACGCGCGCGAGTTCTTCCAGGTGCTGGCGGAGATCCAGTTCGAATCCGGCTACCCCTACGTGATGTTCGAGGACACGGTCAACCGGGAGAACCCGATCGCCGGGCGCATCAACATGAGCAACCTGTGTTCGGAGATCCTGCAGGTCAACCGCGCCAGCACCTATCACGAGGATCTGAGCTACGATCGCATCGGCAAGGATATCTCCTGCAACCTCGGCTCGCTGAACATCGCCAAAACCATGGACGCGCCGGACTTCGGCAAGGCGATCGAGACCGCGATCCGCGCGCTGACCGCGGTGGCCGACATGAGCGATATCCGCTCGGTGCCGTCGATCGCCGAAGGCAACCGCAGCGCCCGCGCCATCGGTCTGGGCCAGATGAACCTGCACGGTTACCTGGCGCGCGAGCGCATCTTCTACGGCTCGGAAGAAGGCATCGACTTCACCAATCTCTATTTCTATACCGTGGCCTATCACGCCATCCGCGCCTCTAACCGGCTGGCGATCGAGCGCGGCGGCGCCTTTGATGGCTTTGAGCACTCTCGCTATGCCAGCGGCGAGTACTTCGACAAGTACACCGAGCGCGACTGGCTGCCGCAGACCGAGCGGGTGCGCGAGCTGTTCGCCGCCGCCGGCATCGCCATTCCGGGCCGCGACGACTGGCGCGCGCTGCGTCAGTCGGTGATGATGCACGGGCTGTACAATCAGAATCTGCAGGCGGTGCCGCCGACCGGCTCCATCTCGTACATCAACAACGCCACCTCCAGCATCCATCCGATCGTCTCGCGCATCGAGATCCGCAAGGAAGGCAAGATCGGCCGCGTTTACTACCCGGCGCCGTACATGACCAACGACAACCTGGCGTATTACCAGGATGCCTACGAGATTGGCCCGGAAAAAATCATCGATACCTATGCCGCCGCGACGCAACACGTCGATCAGGGGCTGTCGCTGACGTTGTTCTTCCGCGATACCGCCACCACCCGCGACATCAACCGCGCGCAGATCTACGCCTGGCGCAAAGGCATCAAGACCATTTACTACATCCGCCTGCGCCAGATGGCGCTGGAAGGCACCGAGGTGCAGGGCTGCGTGTCCTGCGCGCTGTGAGGCAACTTATGACGACCGTAACATCGGCGCCGCTGGTGCGCGCCATCAACTGGAACATCATCGAAGACGACAAGGATCTGGAGGTATGGAACCGCCTGACCTCCAACTTCTGGCTGCCGGAAAAGGTGCCGCTGTCCAACGATATCCCCTCCTGGGCCACGCTGACGCCGAAGGAGCAGCAGCTGACCATTCGGGTATTTACCGGGCTGACGCTGTTGGACACCATCCAGAACACCGTCGGCGCGCCGGCCCTGATCGCCGATGCGCTGACGCCGCACGAAGAGGCGGTGTACTCCAACATCAGCTTTATGGAGGCAGTGCACGCCCGCTCTTACAGCTCAATCTTCTCCACCCTGTGCCAAACGCCGGACGTGGACGACGCCTATCGCTGGAGCGAGGAAAACCGCGCGCTGCAGAAGAAAGCCGGCATCATTCTGGCGCACTACCGCAGCGACGATCCGCTGCTGAAAAAGGTCGCCAGCGTGTTCCTAGAGTCGTTCCTGTTCTATTCGGGCTTTTATCTGCCGATGTACTGGTCCAGCCGCGCCAAGCTGACCAACACCGCCGATCTGATCCGCCTGATCATTCGCGACGAGGCGGTGCACGGCTACTATATCGGCTATAAGTTCCAGAAAGGGCTGGAGAAAGTGGACGCCGCGCGGCGCCAGCAGGTGAAAAACTTTGCCTTCGACCTGATGCAGGACCTGTACGACAACGAGGTGCGTTACACCGAGGAGCTGTACGACGGCGTCGGCTGGACGGAAGACGTGAAGACCTTCCTTCACTACAACGCCAACAAGGCGCTGATGAACCTGGGGTATGAAGCGCTGTTCCCGCCGGCGATGGCGGAGGTCAACCCGGCGATCCTGTCGGCGCTGTCGCCGAACGCCGACGAAAACCACGACTTCTTCTCCGGTTCAGGTTCGTCTTACGTCATCGGCAAGGCGGTCAACACCGAGGATGAGGACTGGGATTTCTGAGGACATGACAGCGATGCCGGTCTTTCAGGCCGGTATCGTGCATTCAATACCCTTGTTCTTTCTGACTGCGGATCGCCAGAACAAACGCCGTATCGATATCAGGAATGTATTTGTAGAGCGCCAAATAACCGCGAGCTTGCTGCCCAATAATCAATTCACGCAGCCCTGCGCCAAGGGACCGTCCGATCAATGGATTATGTTCCAATACCGCAATTGCATGGATGATTTCCTGAATGCGCCGCCCTGAATCCGCAGCGCCATACTGAGCCAAATGAGCGAGAACACGTTCGATATCATCCCTGACCTCTGGCGCCAACTCGACATTTGCCATCAGCGTCCCAGTTTTTTAACAGGAGGTTTGACAGCGGCAGTATCACCCGCTGCGTAATTTTCCAAATAACCGCGCATCTCTTTCCAAGAGACCGTCTCTCCCGTCGCAATTATCTTGGCATAGCGTTTTTCCGCTTCATTCTCAAAGTCACGGCGCAACTCTTCTTGCTGCGTTTTCTCCGCTATTGCCTGCAAAATAAAGCTGTGAGACGTGACGCCTACCTGCTCGGCGACGACAGCGACTCGGGCTTTAAGCTCATCTGGAATACGAATGGTCGTCGTCGACATAATCGCTCCTAACGTCGGTCAATCACATGTAGCTCAATTGTGCTACATGAAGTCTGACAGCGCAATAATGCAGAGGATTATTTCACCGATTGACGCAGCTCAAGCCGCCGCCAAATAGCGCGTTTCTCCGCGTCGCTGGCGGTCGGCCAGGCGGCGATCTCCGCCCGCGTGCGCCGGCATCCGCGACACTGCTGGGTTTCGTCGTCGAACCGGCACAGGCTTACGCAGGGCGATCTGACGCCAGGATGGGATTGCTGAGTGTGGCCCGCCATACGTTGCCCTTGATGTGATATGTTCCGCCACAGGATACCCGATCCTGCGGCGGCGCGTCGCCAATCAGATGATGCCGCCGTTGGCGCGCAGGGTTTGGCCATTGATCCAGCCGCCGTCTGCCCCGGCGAGGAAAGCCACCGCCGCGGCGATATCGTCCGGCGTGCCCAGACGTTCCAACGGCGCCATCTTCGCCAGCCGCTCGATAAGCTCCGGGGTTTTGCCGTCGAGGAACAAGCCGGTGGCGGTCGGCCCCGGCGCGACGGCGTTCACCGTGATATTGCGGCCGCGCAGCTCTTTCGCCAGCACGCTGGTCAGCGCTTCGATCGCCGCCTTGCTGGCGGCATACATGCCGTACCCCGGCTGCAGCAACCCCACCACGCTGGAGGAGAAGTTGATGATGCGGCCGTTGTCACGCAGGCGCTTCGCCGCCTCGCGCATCGCATTGAAGCTGCCTTTCAGGTTGATGTCGAGCAGGCGATCCGCATCTTCATCACGCATGTCCGCCACCGGCGCCAGCGCGATCACCCCGGCGTTATTGACCAGCACGTCGACGCCGCCAAACGCCCGTTCGGCGCTGTCGAACAGTTGGGCGACCGCAGCCGCATCGCTGACGTCGGCCTTGACACTCAAGGCGCGGCCGCCGCGCTGTTCTATCTTGCCCACCAGCTCATCGGCCGGCGCCGGATTGCCTGAATAGTTGATGATGACGGTAAAGCCATCGGCGGCCAGACGCTTGGCGATGGCCGCGCCGATGCCGCGGGATGCGCCGGTGACGATGGCGACGCGTTGAGTCGCGTGATTCATGGATATCTCCTCATCGGGTTAATGTACAGTCATCATGCACCTTTCGGCATGGCGAATAATCCCCTATTCTTCGTTATCACTATCCGAAATAAACGAACAATTATGGACAGAATCGACGCCATGCGCCTGTTCACCCGCGTGGTAGAACAACGCAGCTTCACCCAGGCGGCGCAGGATCTGAACCTGCCGCGATCCACCGTGACCGACGCCATCAAACAGCTCGAAGCCCGGCTGCAGGTCAGGCTGCTGCAACGCACCACCCGCCACGTCAGCCCGACGCTGGACGGCGAAGCCTACTATCAGCGTTGTCTGAGCATTCTGGCGGACATCGAAGAAGCGGAGATGGCGTTCGCCGGCGCCAAACCGCGCGGATTGCTGCGCATCGACGTGCACGGCACGCTGGCGCGCCATTTTCTGTTGCCCGATTTGCCGGATTTTTTGGCGCAATACCCGGATATCGAGCTTTATATGAGCGAAGGCGATCGGCTGGTGGACGCGCTGCGGGAAGGCATCGACTGCGTGGTGCGCGTCGGCAAACTGCGGGACAGCGACATGGTGGCGCGCCGCCTGGGCGAGCTGGAAGAGGTGACCTGCGCCGCCCCGGCCTACCTGCAGCGCTTCGGCACGCCGCAAAGCCTGGACGATCTGCGCCATCACCGCATGGTGGGCTTTCGCTCTTCGGCGACCGGCGCGCTGATGCCGCTGGCGTTCACGGTGGCGGGACAAGCGCAACCCGTCACGCTGCCGGCGACGGTGTCGGTCACCGCGGCGGAGAGCCTGGTCGCCGCCGCCCGCGCCGGACTGGGCATCATTCAGGTGCCGCGCTATCACCTGCGCGGCGATCTGGCCGACGGCAGCCTGTTGCCGCTGCTGCCGGATTGGCCTTCTCCTCCGATGCCGGTCTCGCTGCTTTATCCGCGCAACCGCCAGCTGTCGCCGCGGGTGCGCGTGTTTCTCGACTGGTTCAGCCGGGTGTTCGCCGAGCGGAACCGATAACGAGAGCGGGCGTTACAGCGCGCCGTAGTTCAACGGCACCCAGGTGTAACCGTCGCCCTGGCGGTTCAGATACCCCAACCCCGGGAACGACAGGTGTGCGCCGCCGACCAGTTCGCTCTGCCGCGCGCTGTCGCCAAATATCCGCAGCCGCTGAGCGACAGCCGCCTTGGCGTCGCTGTCAAAGCTGATAGCCACCTTCGGATGCGGCAACTGCACCGCCGCCACGTGGATCAGATCCCCCAACAGCAACAGCTTCTTGCCCTGGCTGGTCACCTGATACACGCTGTGCCCCGGCGTATGGCCGTGGGCGGCGAAGGCGGCAATGCCCGGCGACAGTTCACCGTCGCCGCTGAACGGCTTAAAGTGGCCCATCGCCTGGTATGGCTTGATCGCCGCCTGGGCCCGTTCGAAGTTGCTTTTACTGCCTGCGCTGGCCTGTTTCAGTTGGTCCGCGCTCAGCCAGAATTCCGCGTCCTGGCTGGCGGCGCGCACCACCGCATTGGGGAATACCGCCTTGCCGTCGTGCGTCAGGCCG
This sequence comes from Serratia sp. BNK-33-b, assembly GCF_048684565.1. Lineage (NCBI taxonomy): Bacteria > Pseudomonadati > Pseudomonadota > Gammaproteobacteria > Enterobacterales > Yersiniaceae > Serratia > Serratia sp. BNK-33-b. The sequence goes on along the minus strand of NZ_JBLQTZ010000001.1, from coordinate 967,598 downwards.
CCGAGGTGGTCCGGGTGCATGTGGGTCAGGTAGATCTCATCCACCTGCTCCGGCTGGTAGCCCGCCGCGCGCAGGTTATCCACCAGCTTGCCCAGGCCGTCGCCCAGCAGTTGGCCGGCGCCGCTGTCGATCATCACCAGCTTGTCGCCGGTATTGATCAGATAGGCATTGACCGAGGTGACCACCGGCAGGCTTTGATGCCGCTCGGCCAACCCGGCGGCGATCTGCTGCGGCGTGGTGTTCAGCAACAGTTTGTCCGCCGGCAGGCGAATGATGCCGTCGGATAACGCGGTCACTTCAAAACTGCCCAGCATGATGCGGTAAAATCCCGGCGTCGGGGTTTTGGCCTGCGGCGCGGCGGCCCCGGCCTGTAATGACATAACGGCCAGCGCCGCGCCCAGCAGACAACGTTTCCAGAACATGATGACTCCTTGCGAGAATTGAACAGCGCTAAGTATTGACGCAAAAAGCCCGATGCGCCTGTTTAATAAATGCCTTTGATAAATATATAAACAATATATTTATTATGAATAATTTTGTTTGCCGACTCACACAACCCCAATCAATATTTTCCGGTTCGCGACTTGGTTATTTTTCTTACTCCCTAAATCAAGAGTGAGGAAATATCATGAACTATCAATTCGAAAATCTGGTCTTTGAAGGCGGCGGCGTAAAAGGCATCGCCTATGGCGGCGCGCTGGAATTGCTGGAAGCCAAAGGCATCATGCCGCAGATCAAGCAAACCTCCGGCGCCTCGGCGGGCGCCATCGCCGCGCTGCTGGTCGGCCTGGGCTGCAGCTCGGCGGACGTAACCAAAATTCTGTCGGCGATGGATTTTAAAAAATTCCTCGATTATAACGGCGGCTTTTTCGGTACGCTCCAGGACGCCTATCGCCTGTTCAATCAATACGGCATCGCGCCCGGCGATTATTTCTATCAATGGTCACGCGATATTATCAAGCAATATACCGGCAACCCGGATATCACCTTCGAGCAGTTCGAAGCGATGAAGGCGGCGAAAGGGTTCAAGTCGATTTACTTTATCGGCGCCAACCTCAACAGCGGCCAACGCGAAGTTTATTCGTACCGCACTACGCCGCGCATGAAAGTGGCGGACGGCCTGCGCATTTCGATGTCGTTCCCGTTCGCCTTCGTGGCGAAGAACAATACCCTGGGCGACCTGTGCATTGATGGCGGCATGATCGACAACTACCCGGTGCGGCTATTCGACTATGACTTCTCCGCCACGCCGCCTTACATCGACGTCTCCAGCCAGCGCATCAACACCCGCACCCTGGGCCTTCGCCTGGACTCCGCCGGTGAAATCGCCCAGGCCGCCGGTCAGGCCGGCTCGCGCACGCCGGTCAACAACCTGTTTGATTTCACCCTGGCGGTGGCCAACGTGATGCTGGACATCCAAACCAAGGTGCATCTGGACAGCGACGACTGGAAGCGCACCGTGTATGTCGACACGCTCGACGTCGGCACGCTGGAGTTCGGCATCAGCGAGGAGAAAAAACGCGCGCTGATCGAATCCGGCCGCCGCGGCGTAGAGCGCTACTTCGCCTGGTACGACGCCGCCATGAAACAGGCGGCATAACCGGCGTTCCCCTTGCCCGCGCGTCTGGCCGGCGCGCGGGCAAAAAAAATCCCCGCGGGGGCGGGGAAAGGCAAAGTAACGCTAAGGATTTATAGGAGTTATACGAAGAACTTGGCCAACACCAGCAGCGACAGCGAGACGTTGATAGCGCCCCCGATACGCGTAGCGATCTGGGCGAACGGCATCAACGACATGCGGTTGCCGGCGGTGAGGATCGCGACGTCGCCGGTGCCGCCCTGCCCGCTCTGGCAACAGGAGACAATCGCCACGTCGATAGGGTGCATGCCGATTTTCTTGCCGACGAAGAAACCGGTCGCCACCAGCGCGCTGACGGTCGTGACGATCACGATCAGATTCTGGACGGTGAACGCATCCACCAGCTCCTGCCACGGCGTGATGGCCACCCCGACCGCGAACAGGATCGGATAAGTCACGGCGGTGCGGAAGAATTTGTACACCACCTGCGAGCCTTCCTGAATTCGCGGCGATACCCCGTGCGCCAGCTTCACCGCCACGGCGGCGAACAGCATGCCCACCGGCGCCGGCAGGCCAATCAGGCGATGCAGCAGCATGCCCACCATATACAGCAGAATAGCCAGCAACGCGCCGCAGGCGATGGTGCTGACGTCCACCTTGCCGCTGATTTTTTCCACCGCGTTCATGCCGCTGTCGCCCTGCTTGCTCGGCATCAGGCTGCCTTCGCCGGTCAGGTGCGGATAACGCTTGCCCAGTTGGTTGAGCAGGCCGGCGATGACGATGGCGGTCAGGCTGCCGAGCATCACGATCGGCAGAATGCGCCCCAACGCCACGCCCTGCTCCATGTGCAGGATCGCCGCGTAGCCCATCGACAGCGGGATCGCCCCTTCACCCACGCCGCCGGCCATGATCGGCAGGATCAGGAAGAAGAAGATCTGGAACGGCTCCAGGCCCAGCGCCATGCCGACGCCCATCCCCACCAGCATGCCGACGATCTCGCCGCACAGCATCGGAATGAAGATGCGCAGGAAGCCCTGGATCAGCACCTGGCGGTTCATGCTCATGATGCTGCCGACGATGATGCAGCAAATGTAGAGATAAAGAATGTTGGTCGATTTGTAGAACTTGGTGGTCGACTCCACCACCACGTCCGGCAACAGGCCATAGTGCACCAGCGCGGAAGGAATGAAGGTGGCGCAGATCGCCGCCGCGCCCATTTTGCCGATCAACGGCAGCCGTTTGCCGAATTCGCCGCAGGCGAAACCGAAGAACGCCAGGGTGGCCACCATCACCACGATATCGCTCGGCAATTTGCCTTCCAGGCAGTCGAGCAGAATCAATACGCCGGCCAGAATAAAGAACGGTAACGGAATAATCCCTACTTTATAATTGTCCAGTATCCGCCACCATTTCTCACGCAGAGGAATATCGGCGGTCTTGTCTTTGGCTACGAGGTAAGAATCATCTGTTGTGCTCATAATCTGGCCTCTTATTAGTTTGTTCAGCCATCATAGAGAAGCGCACGGATTATCTGCTGTGATTATGTTCAAAGTTAAAAAGGGTTTTTAATGGTGGTTATGGTTTCTATGGGGTTAATTAAGATTATGTAAAAACCGACGTGGTTTTAATGGTGTTAATACCGTTTTTATTTTAAAGCTTATCAATTTTATCGCAGGCGAACAATTCTCGTCCGGTTCACTCTAATCCCGTGTGAGGGATCACAAGTTGATCGGGCGCAATATTACAGACCCCGCTTCTCGTGATAGGGTAAGGCTTCAGGATCTCTTTACGGTGAAGCTCCGCCATGCGCCTCAAACTCTCATTTCAAATCAAACTGTTTCTGTGCCTGGTGGCCTTCTCCTGCCTGCTGCTGACCTGTATCGGCGCCTACACCTATTACCAGCTGGATGCGCAACTGCACCGCGATCTCGGCGCCCGCGCCCAGGTGCAGGCGCGGGAAATCGCCCTTATCCCTTCGCTGGTGGACGCGGTGGAAAAACACGACGCCGCCAGAATTGCCGCGCTGATGAAAAAAATCCGCGCCAGCAGCGACGCCAGTTATATCGTCATCGGCGATAATCACGCCCGCCATCTTTATCATTCCGAATACGAAGGCCGCTTGGGCACGCCGATGATCGGCGGCGATAATAAAGAGGTGCTGGAAGGGAAAAGCATTATTTCCATTCGCAAGGGCGGCATTGGCGTTTCATTGCGCAGCAAGGCGCCGATCCTGGATGAAAATAATCACGTGATCGGCATCGTTTCCGTCGGCTATTTGAAATCGCACATCGATAATTTAAATGCCAGGACGTTGACGCAAATTATCGGCTCCATCGTTCTGCTGCTGATCGCCCTGTTCGTTTTTTCCTGGCTGCTGTCGAAAAATCTCAAGCGCCAGATGTTCTGGCTGGAACCGAAAGAGATCGCGCTGCTGGTGCGCCAGCAAAAAGCGCTGCTGGAAGCCATTTATGAGGGCGTGATCGCCATCGATCCGCAATTGCGGATCATCACCATCAACCATGCGGCGCGCGAGCTATTGGATCTGCACCAGCCCGCCGCCAGCTTGCTGGGCCGGCCGATCGGCGACGTGATCCAGGCGCAGCCGGACTTCTTCGCCGCCGCGCAACTGGGCCAGGATACGCACGACGAGGTGTGCCGCTTCAACCACGTGCGGGTGATCGCCAGCCGGGTGCGCATCATGCAGGAGCAGGAGCTGCAAGGCTGGGTGATCAGCTTCCGCGACAAGAACGATATCAATACGCTGAGCAGCCAGCTCAGCCAGGTGAAACGCTATGCCGACAATCTGCGCATCATGCGCCACGAGCAGCTGAACTGGACCGCCACGCTGGCCGGGCTGCTGCATATGCAGCGCTACGACGAGGCCATCCGCTATGTGGAAGCCCAGTCGGAGGGCGCGCAGGAGATCCTCGATTTCATCTCGCAGCGCTTCAGTTCGGCGGCGCTGTGCGGCCTGCTGCTGGGCAAATATTCCAGCGCCAGAGAAAAAGGCATCGAGCTGCGCTTCGATCCGGCCTGCCAGCTGCGGCAGATCCCGGCGGCGCTGAATGAGACCGAACTGATGTCGATCGTCGGCAATCTGCTGGATAATGCGGTGGAAGCGACGCTGCACTGCCCGGCGCCGCACGACGCGATCGAACTCTATATCAGCGACGGCAGCGACGAGCTGGTGATCGAGGTGGCGGATCGCGGCACCGGCATCGCCGAGGAGATTCGTGATACGCTGTTTGAACAGGGCGTCACCACCAAAGCGGATAAAAGCGACCACGGCATCGGCCTGCATCTGGTCGCCAGCCATGTGGCGCAGGCGCACGGCAGCATAGAAGTGTCGGACAACGAGCCGCACGGCGCGATATTCTCTATATTTATCCCTAAATAAAACCCATAACCCGATTTTTTGAGCACCCGATTATGTCACACCTAACACTGGACGTTCTGATCGTGGAAGACGAGCCGCAACTGGCGACGCTGCACGCGGAGTTCATCGAGAAAAATTTCAACCTGCGGGTGGTGGCCTACGCCGCCACGCTGGCCGAAGCGCGGGCCAAAGCCAACGCACATCAGCCGCGGCTGATCCTGCTGGATAACTTCCTGCCGGACGGCCAGGGCATCGAGCTGATGGAAGAGCCGGCGGTGAAGAACCCCGCCTGTTCGGTGATTTTCATCACCGCCGCCAGCGACATGCATACCTGCAGCCAGGCGATCCGCAACGGCGCTTTCGATTACATCATCAAGCCGGTGTCCTATAAGCGACTGCGCAATTCGCTCGAACGCTTCATGCAGTTCGTGCAGACCCAGCGCACCTTCAAGATCATCGATCAGGACAACGTCGATGCGCTGTACAACCTGCAGTCGAAGCAGTTCTCCAGCGAGCCGAGCGCCAAAGGCATCGAAACCAATACCCTCGAGCTGGTGCAGGCGCTGTTTATCGCCCAGCCGGCGGTGGCGCATGCGGTGGAAGACGTGGTTGAGCAAGTCGGCATCAGCAAGACCACCGCCCGCCGTTATCTGGAGTATTGCGTCGCCACCCAGTTCGTGCGGGTGGAGATGCTGTACGGCAATATCGGCCATCCGCGGCGGCTGTACCGCAAGGCCTGAGGCTGCCATCTGGCTGTCATACTAAGGCGATAACATGACGCTCGACGATATCCCCCTCGATATCGGCACCTGTCGTTAAAACTGATGAAATACTGATGACTTTTGCCCGGCCTCTGGTCGGGTTTTTTATTATCCGAACGGCAGGCGCGGCGCCCAAATATCTCTCTGCGCCACACCGTATTATTTTCCCAAAAACCAAACCATTATGCCGAATAATGGCCGTCAATTTTGAGTCACGGGCCAAATTACCATAACTAATTAAAACCTTGATGTAAACCACTAATATCCCATTTAAATGACATTGAGGGTTGTCTCAGATATTCACTGTGTTAGGGTAAAAAGCTCTTTTATTTTGCTAAGGACAGCCCATAACGCGTTAATTAAACCAGAGGAAACAGCAAATTGCATGGCAATTAAACTCGAAGTAAAGAACCTGTATAAGATATTTGGCGAGCACCCGGAGCGCGCATTCAAACTGCTGGATAAAGGTCTGACAAAAGATCGGCTGTTTGAAAAAACCGGCTTATCGCTCGGCGTAAAAGACGCCACTCTGGCCATTGAAGAAGGCGAGATATTTGTCATCATGGGGCTCTCCGGTTCCGGCAAGTCCACCCTGGTACGCCTTCTCAATCGTCTGATAGAACCCACCCGCGGTCAGGTGCTGATCGACGGTGAGGACATCGCCAAAATATCCGACACCGCGCTGCGCACCGTGCGGCGAAATAAGATCAGCATGGTATTTCAGTCATTCGCGCTAATGCCGCACATGAATGTTCTGAATAATACCGCCTTTGGCATGGAATTAGCCGGAATACCGCTGCAGGAACGCCAGGAAAAAGCGCTGGATGCCCTGCGTCAGGTCGGGCTGGAGAATTATGCGCTGTCTTATCCGGATGAATTATCCGGCGGTATGCGCCAGCGCGTAGGATTAGCCCGCGCCATGGCCAATAACCCGGATATATTATTGATGGACGAAGCCTTCTCGGCGCTCGATCCGTTAATTCGCACCGAAATGCAGGATGAGCTGGTGAAATTACAAGCTCAGCATCAGCGCACCATCGTGTTTATCTCCCACGATCTGGACGAAGCGATGCGCATCGGCGATCGCATCGCCATCATGCAGGGCGGTGAGGTGATCCAGGTCGGCACGCCGGACGAGATCCTGAACAACCCGGCCAACGACTATGTGCGCACCTTCTTCCGCGGCGTGGACATCAGTCATGTGTTCAGCGCCAAGGATATCGCCCAACGGCGCCCGGTGACGCTGATCCGCAAAACCCCCGGTTTTGGCCCTCGCTCGGCGCTGCAGCTGCTGCGCGATGAGGACCGTGATTATGGTTATGTTGTTGAACGCGGGAAGAAATTTATCGGCGTGGTGTCGATAGAGTCGCTGAAAAAAGCGCTGTCCGCCAATCAAACGCTGGACGATGCCCTGCTCGAGGCCCCCGCCGCCGTGCCGGCCGACACACCGCTCAGCGATCTGATTTCCCTGGTCGCCCAGGCGCCGTGCGCGGTGCCGGTGGTGAGCGAAGAACATAACTATCTCGGCATCATCTCCAAGGCCATGCTGCTGCAGGCGTTGGACAAGGAGGGCTCAACCAATGAGTGATACCACGCAAACCCAAGATCCCTGGGCTACCGCAGCGGCCGATACCGGCTCCGCACCTGCCAGCGATGCCGCCGCCAACGCCGGCGACGCCTGGTCCAGCGCGCCGCCGCCGGCCGCTCATGACGCCGCCGGGCAAAGCGCCGATTGGCTCAGCGGCGCCCCGGCGCAGCCGGAGCACTTCAGCCTGCTCGATCCGTTCCACAAAGCCTGGGTGCCGTTCGACACCTGGGTCACGCAAGGCATCGACTGGCTGGTGCTGCACTTCCGCCCGCTGTTCCAGGGCATCCGCGTGCCGGTGGACATGATCCTGAGCGGCTTCCAGCAATTGTTGCTGGGCATGCCGGCGCCGATCGCCATTCTGGTGTTCTCGCTGCTCGCCTGGCAGATCTCGGGCCTCGGCATGGGCGCCGCGACGCTGCTCTCCCTGATCGCCATCGGCGCCATTGGCGCCTGGTCGCAGGCGATGGTCACGCTGGCGCTGGTGCTGACCGCGCTGTTCTTCTGCATCCTTATCGGCCTGCCGCTCGGCATCTGGCTGGCGCGCAGCAAGCACGCCGCCAAGGTGATTAGACCGCTGCTCGACGCGATGCAAACCACCCCGGCCTTCGTCTACCTGGTGCCGATCGTCATGCTGTTCGGCATCGGCAACGTGCCGGGCGTGGTGGTCACCATCATCTTCGCGCTGCCGCCGATCGTGCGTCTGACCATTCTGGGCATCAAACAGGTGCCGGAGGATCTGATCGAGGCCGCCGAATCCTTCGGCGCCAGCCCGCGCCAGCTGCTGTTCAAGGTGCAGTTGCCGCTGGCGATGCCGACCATCATGGCCGGCGTGAATCAGACGCTGATGCTGGCGCTGTCGATGGTGGTCATCGCCTCGATGATCGCCGTCGGCGGTTTGGGCCAGATGGTGCTGCGCGGCATCGGTCGGCTGGACATGGGCCTGGCCGCCGTCGGCGGGGTCGGCATCGTGATCCTGGCGATCATTCTCGATCGCCTCACCCAATCGCTGGGTCGCGATCGCCGCAGTAAAGGCATCGGCCGCTGGTATCGCCGCGGCCCTATCGGGCTGCTGACTCGCCCGTTCATCAAGCAAGCCTGACGCTTTTCCCGCCGGCGGCTGCGGCCCCGGCGGGCTATGACACCACCACATCGAAAGAGGGGAAACACTATGCGCACCACGGGCATCTGGGCTCTCGCCCTGACGACGCTGATTGGCTCACAGAGCGTGAGCGCGGCAGATTTACCCGGCAAGGGGATCGCGGTACAGCCGGTGCAAAGCACCATATCCGAAGAGACGTTCCAGACGCTGCTGGTCAGCAAAGCGCTGGAAAAATTGGGTTATGACGTGAAAGAACCGCGTGAAGTGGATTACAACGTCGCCTACACCTCGATCGCCTCCGGCGATGCGACCTTTATCGCGGTCAACTGGGATCCGCTGCACGCCGATCAGTACAAGGCCGCCGGCGGCGACGCCAAGTTCTACCGCGAAGGCGTCTACGTCAACGGCGCCGCGCAGGGCTACCTGATCGACAAGAAAACCGCTGAGCAATACCACATCACCAACGTCGAGCAGCTCAAGGATCCCAAGATCGCCAAGCTGTTCGACACCAACGGCGACGGCAAGGCCGATCTGACCGGCTGCACCCCGGGCTGGGGCTGCGAAGCGGTGATCAACCATCACATCAAGGCCTATGGCCTGAGCAACACCGTCGAACACAACCAGGGCAACTACGCGGCGATGATCGCCGACACCATCACCCGCTACAAAGAGGGCAAACCGGTGCTGTATTACACCTGGACGCCGTACTGGGTCAGCGATGTGATGGTGCCGGGCCGCGACGTGGTCTGGCTGCAGGTACCGTTCTCTTCCTTGCCGGGCGAGCAGAAGAACGTCGATACCAAGCTGCCTAACGGCGCCAACTACGGCTTCCCGGTCAACACCATGCGCATCGCCGCCAACAAGCAGTGGGCCGAAGCCAACCCGGCGGCCGCCAAGCTGTTCGCCATCATGAAGCTGCCGATCGCCGACATCAACGCGCAAAACCTGCGCATGCATGAAGGCCAGGCTTCGGAAGCCGATATCCAGAACCACGTTAACGGCTGGATCAAGGCGCACCAGGCGACCTTCGACGGCTGGGTGAAAACCGCCGCCGCAGCGGCGAAGTCGTAACCGTTCAGGGGCGCCGCCTTTGCCGCGCCCCTACCCCGCCATATCGATGCCGCTGAACTGTAAAAAACGTGCGGCGGCGTTCGACAAGGGCTGCGGCCAGATGCAATACACCTGGCGCCGCGGCCCGTCTTCAATCGGAATCGACACCAGCGCGCTTAAGCGTTGCGCGGTCGAGACAGGTACGATGCCCGCCGCCAACCCGCGCCGCACCAGATTCTCCAGCCATTCGATATGATCGATTTCAAAACTGACGTGTCGGCGGATGCCCGCCGCCTGAAAGGCGCGGTCGGTTTGGCGCCGCGCGCCGGTGCCGCTGTAGAAATCCACCAGCGGTACTTCCGCCAGCGCTTGCAGGTTTACCCGCTCGCGGTTGGCCAGCGGGTGCTGCGGCGCCACCAGCGCCACCAGTGGCTCATCGGTCAACTGCCGGTGCGACATCGGCAGTAAATCGACATCGCCGGGCCAAATGCCGACGAACGCCATATCGCACTTCTGCTGACGCACATCCTCCAGCAGGGCTTCGCTCATGCCAACGTACAGGCGGATGTTCACCGCCGGATAGTGGCGATGAAACTTGTCGAGCTTTTCGGTCAGATCAATCGCGTTTATGGTTGAAATCGTGCCGATGGTCAGGGTGCCGGACACCGCATCGCCAGCGGCGGTCACCTCCTCCACCAGCGCCTGCTGCGCCGCCAACAGTCGCTGCGCCGACGGAATGAAAGCCTGGCCGGCGGGGGTCAACCGCACCCGGCGCGAGGTGCGTTCAAACAGCGTACAGCCCAGCTCTTCTTCCAGTTTGGCGATCTGGTGGCTGAGCGCCGACTGCACCGTATGGCAGCGCTGCGCCGCCCGGGTGAAACTCTGTTCTTCTGCCACCGCCAGCGCGTAGCGGATCTGTTTCAGGTTCATGGCATCTATCTTGAAATGAGATAAATCAAATGAAAATTATACATTGGTTTCCGCAGACGCGTTGCCGGATACTGCGCGCTATCTTCTTCCCGTGATGAAAAAATCATGAACCCACAAAACGCCCATCCGGGCCTCAGCCCGGCGCTGACCGTGCTGATTGCCATCGCCACCGGCCTGGCGGTCGCCAGCAACTACTACGCGCAACCGCTGCTGGAAACCATCGCCACCAGTTTCAACCTGTCGGTCAACCAGGCCGGCTTTATCGTCACCGCCGCGCAACTCGGTTACGCCACCGGCCTGCTGCTGCTGGTGCCGCTCGGCGACATGTTCGAACGCCGCAGCCTGATCGTCTTCATGACGCTGCTGGCCGCCGGCGGCATGCTGATCACCGCCACCTCCGCCACGCTGCCGATGATGATCCTCGGCACCGCGCTCACCGGGCTGTTCTCGGTAGTGGCGCAGATCCTGGTGCCCCTGGCCGCCACGCTGGCCCACCCGGAAAAGCGCGGCAAGACCGTCGGCATCATCATGAGCGGCCTGCTGCTCGGCATCCTGCTGGCGCGAACCGTCGCGGGCGCACTGGCGTCGTTCGGCGGCTGGCGCACCATCTACTGGGTCGCCAGCGTGCTGATGATCCTGATGGCGCTGATCCTGTGGCGCGCGCTGCCGCGCTATAAGCAACACTCCGGGCTGAACTACCCGCAGCTGCTGGCCTCGATCTTCAGCCTGTTCTGCCGCACGCCGCTGCTGCGCACCCGCGCCATCCTCGGCGCCCTGTCGTTCGCCAACTTCAGCGTGCTCTGGACCTCAATGGCCTTTCTGCTCGCCGCGCCGCCGTTCAACTATTCCGAGGGAGTGATCGGGCTGTTCGGCCTGGTGGGCGCCGCCGGGGCGCTGGCCGCTTCGCGCGCCGGGCATCTGGCGGACAAAGGCAAGGCCGGGCTGACCACCACCGTCGGCCTGGTGTTGCTGCTGCTGTCCTGGATCCCTATCGCGTTCGCCAAACAATCGCTGTGGGCGCTGATCGCCGGCATCCTGATCCTCGATCTGGCGGTGCAGGCGGTGCACGTCACCAACCAGAGCGTGATGTACCGCATCATGCCGGACGCGCGCAACCGCCTGACCGCCGGCTACATGACCAGCTACTTTATCGGCGGCGCTCTCGGTTCACTGCTCTCCGCCTCGGCCTATCAACATGCCGGTTGGTACGGCGTGGCCGCCGCCGGCGGGGTGTTATGCCTGCTCAACCTGCTGACCTGGTGGCTCGGCAAGCACCACGATCCGCAGGGGCCCGCGCCAATCTGATTATCGTGCAAATAGTCACTAAAGAAATTTATTAGCGGTACAGGGTATAAACATTACTTACTCTCTGGTAATGTTCTGGGCATAAACTATTGAAGTCCTATCTACCCTGCGATCCACAATCATGCAAAGCCAAGCTGCAGACAGCCTCAATCCGCCCGCCGTCAGCGCCACCTTCGCCAACGGCGTCGTCGACAGTTTGCCGATCGTCATCGGGTATGTCCCGGTGGCGTTCGCCTTCGGCCTCAGCGCCGTCAAACTGGGTTTTTCCCCGCTGGAAAGCATTTTCTTCTCCTGCATCATCTACGCCGGCGCCAGCCAGTTCGTGATCACCGCCCTGCTGAGCGCCGGGATGTCGCTGTGGGTCTCCGCATTGACGGTGATGGCGATGGACGTGCGCCACCTGCTGTACGGCCCGGCGCTGCGTCATCGTATCGTCTCGCGCATGTCGCCCGGTAAAACGGCGATGTGGGCCTTTGGTCTGACCGATGAGGTCTTCGCCGCCGCCACCGCCAGGCTGATGCGCAATAACCGCAGCTGGAGCGAAAACTGGATGCTGGGCATCGCGCTCTGTTCCTGGCTCTCCTGGGTGGCCGGCACCGCGCTCGGCGCGCTGTTCGGCAACGGCCCGTTGGAGCAGTTCCCGGTGATCGAGGCCTCGCTGGCCTTCATGCTGCCGGCGCTGTTTCTCAGCTTCCTGTTGGCCGCCTTCCGGCGTCCGCAGAGCCTGACCATCGCTGCCTCATTGGCCGGCGCGCTGCTCGGCGTGGTGCTGTTCTCCATCCCGGTCGCCATTTTGGCCGGCATCGGCGCCGGTTGCGTCGCCGCTCTGTTCCAACCTGCCCCTGCGGAGGCCAGCCATGAACACTGATGTGCTGGTGATCGGCCTGGTGGTGGGCTGCGCCAATTACCTGTTCCGTTATCTGCCGCTGCGGCTGGCGCCGGCGCGCGCCCAGCCCGGCCTCAAACGCGGTAAAGCCGCCCTGCTGCTCGACAGCATCGGCATCGCCTCGATCTGCGCCCTGCTGGTGGTCTCCAGCACGCCGGTGGTGATGCGCGAGCCGGACAAACTGCTGCCGACGTTGGTGGGGTTCGCCGCGCTGGCGCTGTGCTTCTACCGCAGCAAAAGCATCATTCTGTCGACGCTGCTCGGCGCAACGGCCTTTGGCATCACATTAAAGCTGTTAATGATTTTCGGCGCGGGCTGACGCCGCTCCCGATCGTTTGGCTTCACACTGGCGTTTTCAGGCGCCACATCTTTACAAACACTGACAAATGACACGAATTGCTAAATTATCCGCACGGCTGAACATTTACATTATTTGTCACCGTCGTTACTATCTCGAACGAAATTAATGAGGCCCTAAATTATGGAAAGCTCGTTTGCCCCCATAGAACAAATGCTGAATTTCCGCGCCACGCGGCAGAAAGATTTCCCTTATCAGGAAATCCTGCTGACCCGCCTGTGCATGCACATGCAAGGCAAGCTGCTGGAAAACCGCAATAAGATGCTCAAAGCGCAGGGGATTAACGAAACACTGTTTATGGCGCTGATTACCCTGGATGCGCAGGAAAGCCACAGCATCCAACCTTCTGAGCTAAGCTCTGCCTTAGGCTCCTCGCGCACCAATGCGACCCGCATCGCCGACGAGCTGGAAAAACGCGGCTGGATCGAGCGCCGGGAAAGCGACAACGATCGCCGCTGCCTGCATCTGCACCTGACGCCGCAGGGGGAAGAATTTCTCAGTCAACTGCTGCCGCCGCAGCATCAATGTCTGCATTTCCTGTGGTCCACATTGACCGACGATGAGCAAAAACAGCTGGAACAGCTGACGCGCAAATTGCTGGCACGTCTGGATCAAATGGAAATCACAGAACAGTTACCCTAATTCACAATTTCTGTTCAGGTACCTACTTATGCGATCCCCATTTCACTGGAGATTCACCCCGCTGTTCGCCGTGTTACTGCTGGCCGGGTGTGCTTCGACCGATAATATTGCCCCGCAATCCACGCTGATGGATCCGCAGAGCCTGCAGTTGGCTCAGCCGAAAGTCAGTTCGCTGGCCGTCAGCCCGCAGTGGTGGCGCGCCCTCAAGGATCCGCAGTTGGATACCCTGATGACGCAGACGCTGCAAAGCTCGCCGACCCTGCGTCAAGCCGCCGCCCGCGTGCGCGAAGCACAGAGCGTGGTGGGTGAAGCCAGCGCCGCCAACGGGCCGAACCTGGATCTGAACGCCAGCACCCAGCGCCAGCGCGTGCCGCAAAACGTCAATATGGGGCTGGGGTATCCGCATAAGCCGATCTACGAAAGCTCCAACTCGCTGGGGTTGAACCTGGCGTACGAGTTCGACTGGTGGGGCAAATACCGCAACCAGGTGAACGCCGCCAAGGCGCAGGTCAACGCCGCGCGCGCCGAGCAGGAACAGGCGGCGCTGACGCTGACCAGCTCGGTGGCGTCCGCCTACTACCAGCTGCAGAGCAATCTGGCGCTCGAGAAGCTGCTGCAGCAGGAAGTAAACAACAATGAGCGCCTGACCGCGCTGCGCCAACAGCGCTATCAGGCCGGGCTGACCGGCGTCGATGTGCCGCAACAGACCCAGGCGCAGTCCGACGTCGCCAAGCAGCAGATCCTGCAGCTGCAGTCGCAAATCGAACAGCTCAGACACCAGCTTGCCGCGTTGGCGGGCCAGGGGCCGAACGCCATGCAGCACCTGCGTCAGGTGCCGTTGCCCGCAGACAACCTGATGGCGCCGCAGGGCGAGCTGACGGCGGATCTGCTGGGTAAACGTCCGGACATCGCCGCGCAACGCCAGCTGGTGGAATCTTACAGCCAGCGCGTCAGCGCCGCGCGTAAAGAGTTTTATCCCAGCCTGACCATTTCAGCCTTCGCCGGCCTGATGACCACCAATACCAGTGGCACCAGCCCGAATCTGTTTGAAGCGGCCAGCCAGGCCTGGAACGTGATGCCGGCGATCTCGCTGCCGATCTTCCACGCCGGGGCGCTGCGCAGCAAGCTGGGCGAGGAATCCGCGTTGTATGACGAAGCGGTGGAATCCTACAACCAAACCATCCTGAATGCGGTACAGGAAACCGCTGACGCCATCACCATCCAGCAGAGTTCTGCGCAACAGCAGCTGCAGGCGGCGTCCGCGGCCCAGTCGATGCAACAGGTGTACCAGGTCGCCAACGCCCGTTACCAGGCAGGGATTATCGGGCGCGACGATCTGTTGACCAGCCAAACGCAGCTATTACAGCAGCAACAGGCGGAGTTGAATGCCAGCAGCAATTTACTGCAGGCGAAGATAGGACTGATCCGCGCGCTGGGCGGTGGCTATCAGGCCCCGGCCGCAGCGGATTCGAAAGCATAATAATATAAGGCTTGGAGAACACCATGAGCGCAAGCGCGGAAACTCAAAACCCGCAGCAGCCGAGCGGCAAAAAGAAGCAGCGCAAATTTTGGCTGCTGTTGCTGACGGTTATTTTCATTGTTATAGGGGTGGCTTACTTAGTGTATTGGTTCCTGGTGCTGCGTCATCATCAGGAAACCGACGACGCCTACGTCTCCGGCAACCAGGTGCAGATCATGGCCCAGGTGTCCGGCAGCGTGAACAGCGTCAATTTCGACAACACCGACTACGTCAAGCAGGGCGACGTGCTGCTGACGCTCGACCCGACCGATGCCGAGCAGGCGTTTGAACGCGCCAAGACCGGCCTGGCCAACAGCGTGCGTCAGACCCACCAGCTGATCATCAACAGCAAGCAATATCAGGCCAACATCGCCCTGCGCAAGACCGATCTGAGCAAGGCCGAGAACGATCTGAAACGCCGCGTAGTGCTGGGCAGCGTCGACGCCATCGGCCGCGAAGAACTGCAACACGCGCGCGATGCGGTCGACAGCGCCAAGGCCGCCCTGGAAGTGGCGGTGCAGCAATACAACGCCAATCAGGCGATGGTGCTGAATACCCCGCTGGAACAGCAGCCGGCGATCCAACAGGCCGCCGCGCAGATGCGCGACGCCTGGCTGGCGCTGCAGCGTACCAAGGTGATCAGCCCGATTACCGGTTATGTCTCGCGCCGCAGCGTGCAGGTCGGCGCGCAGATCGCCGCCGGTTCGCCGCTGATGGCGGTGGTGCCGGCCGATCACATCTGGGTTGACGCCAACTTCAAGGAAACCCAGATCGCCAACATGCGCATCGGCCAGCCGGCGACGGTGGTCAGCGACGTCTACGGCGATGACGTGGTGTATCAAGGCAAAGTGGTCGGTATCGACATGGGCACCGGCAGCGCCTTCTCGCTGCTGCCGGCCCAGAACGCGACCGGCAACTGGATCAAGGTGGTGCAACGTCTGCCGGTGCGTATTGAGCTCGACGCCAAGCAGGTGGCCGATCATCCGCTGCGCATCGGTCTTTCGACGCTGGTGACCGTCGACACCGCCAATCTGGACGGCCGCGTGTTGTCTGACGTGGTGCGCGACAAACCGCTGTACCAGAGCGACGCGCTGGCGTTGAATCTGGCGCCGGTTAACCAGCTGATCGCCGACGTGATCCATGCGAACGCCGGCTAAGCGCGCGGGAGGCCATCTTGCCACAGAAACCGCTTGAAGGCGCCCAGCTCGCCTGGATGACGGTCGCGCTCGCCATGGCGACCTTCATGCAGGTGCTGGACTCCACCATCGCCAACGTGGCGATCCCCACCATTGCCGGTAACCTCGGGTCTTCCAACTCGCAGGGGACCTGGGTGATCACCTCGTTCGGCGTGGCGAACGCCATCTCGATCCCGATCACCGGCTGGCTGGCGAAGCGCATCGGCGAGGTGCGGCTGTTCCTCTGGTCCACCGCGCTGTTCGTCCTCGCTTCCTGGCTGTGCGGCATCTCCAACAGCCTCGGCATGCTGATCTTCTTCCGCGTGATCCAGGGCGTGGTGGCCGGGCCGCTGATCCCGCTGTCGCAGAGCCTGTTGCTGAATAACTACCCGCCCGCCAAGCGAGCGATGGCCCTGGCGCTCTGGTCGATGACCGTTATCGTCGCGCCGATCTTCGGGCCGATCCTCGGCGGTTACATCAGCGACAACTACCATTGGGGTTGGATCTTCTTCATCAACATCCCGATCGGCGCCTTCGTTATCATGGCGGCGATGGCGACGCTGAAGGGGCGAGAAACCAAAACCGAGATCAAACCGATCGACACGGTTGGACTGGTGCTGCTGATCGTCGGCATCGGTTCGCTGCAGGTGATGCTCGATCAGGGCAAGGAGCTGGACTGGTTCAACTCGACCGAGATCATCACCCTGACCGTCGTGGCGGTGGTGGCGCTGTTGTTCCTGGTGGTTTGGGAGCTGACGGACGACCATCCGGTGGTGGATCTGTCGCTGTTCAAATCGCGCAACTTCACCATCGGCTGCCTGTGCATCAGCCTGGCGTACATGCTGTACTTCGGCGCCATCGTGCTGTTGCCGCAGCTGTTGCAAGAGGTGTACGGCTATACCGCCACCTGGGCGGGGCTGGCGTCGGCGCCGGTCGGGCTGATCCCGGTGCTGCTGTCGCCGATCATCGGCAAGTTCGGCAACCGGCTCGACATGCGCCGGCTGGTGACCTTCAGCTTCATCATGTATGCCGTGTGCTTCTACTGGCGCGCCTATACGTTTGAACCGGGCATGGACTTCGGCGCTTCCGCCTGGCCGCAGTTCGTCCAGGGCTTCGCCATCGCCTGCTTCTTCATGCCGTTGACCACCATCACGCTGTCCGGCCTGCCGCCGGAGCGTATGGCGGCGGCATCGAGCCTGTCGAACTTCACGCGAACGCTGGCGGGTTCGATCGGTACCTCGATCACCACCACCCTGTGGACGCAGCGCGAATCGCAGCACCATTCGCAGCTGACGGAGTTCGTCAACCCGTACAACCCGCAGTCGCAGGAGATGTACCACCAGCTGGAGCAGCTCGGCATGAGCAAGCAGCAGGCGTCGGCGTACATCGCCAACGAGATCACCGCGCAGGGCCTGATCATCTCCGCCAACGAAATCTTCTGGCTGTCGGCCGGGGTGTTCCTGGTGCTGCTGGTGCTGGTGTGGGTGGCGAAACCGCCGTTCAGCTCCGGCGGCGGTGGGGGCGGCGGCGCGCACTAAGCTGCAATAAACGAAACGGGCGCCCTGGGGCGCCCGTTTTTTTTATCCGACGTAGAAAAGATTACGCCTGATTCTGACGCCACCAGTCCGCCAGCAGAATGCCGGTCGCCACGGAAACGTTCAGGCTTTCCACCTTGCCGGTGCCGCCGATAGACACGTTCATGTCACCCTGCTGCCAGGCGCTGTCGCTCAGACCGTCGCGTTCCTGCCCCAGCACCAGCACCATCTTGGCCGGCAGCTTGGCCTGCGCCAGCGCGGTGCCTTTGTGGCTCGAGGTCGTGACGATGGTGTAACCCGCCTTGCGGAAGGTATCCAGCACCGACAGGAAATCGTCAGCGTTGATCGCCTTGATATGCTCCGCCCCGCCTTCTGCGGTGCGCACCGCCGCGCCGGATTCCAGCAGCGCCGGATCCTGCAGCAGCACGCCGTTGACGCCGAAGTGGGCGCACGAACGGACGATGGCGCCCAGGTTGTGCGGGTTGCCCACTTCCTCCAGCGCCAGCACGCAGTCGGTCGCCGGTGCGGTTTTCAGGTAGGTCTGCGCATCCAGGCCCTGACGTTTTTTGATCAGGAAGCAAACGCCGCCGTGGTGCTCGGTGCCGGAAGCCTTGGCCAGTTCTTCTTCATCCACCACGTGGTAAGCTTTGCGGTTAGCCGCCATCCAGCGCAGCGCTTCGCGGAAGCGCGGGGTGACCGACTGCACGAACCAGGCGCGCACAATCGCTTCCGGACGGCTGGCGAACAGCGCCTGACAGGCGTTTTCACCGTAAACGCGGGTTTCTTCCGCGCGCTGGCGGCGCAGTTGCTCAGGATCGATGAAGCTTTTGCCGCTGATGCCGCCATGATCGAACGCCGGCTCTTCATTCGGCGCGCGCGAGACGGTTCTCCACGGCGACTCATTGCCACCGCGATCTTCAGAGCGCGCCGGACGGCGAGGACGATCGCTTTCACTGCGGCGGGAGTCGGCGCCGCGGCGATCGTTGCCGCCGCGCGCCTTGTCTTGACCGGTGCGGCCCGATCGCGCACCGTCAGCCGGACGGCCTTTGCCGGCCGGACGTTTATTCTTGTTACGGTCGTCGCCGTTGTCGTCGTCACTGCGGACGTACATCACTTTGACTTTACCGTTCTTGCCACTAAATGAATCGTTCATTGTCTTCTCCACCAACGCGCAGGGCGCGAAGATTACCTGATGTTGGTGCACGAAGCCACCAACTTGCGCTAAAAGCTCCCAACTATCACATCCATTGAACAAACCTCATTGTTCACGCGCCGGGTTTTGCCGATAATTGTCAGCATTTAAGAAACATCTCCGCAACCGCGTTGCGGGGACCATGCTTTCTCTGTACCCGAGGTCAACATGAATACAGTTTGTGCAGCTTGCAATGCCACCAACCGCGTGCCGGAAGAACGTCTGGCGGACAACGCGAAATGCGGCCGCTGCGGCCATGAGCTCTTCGACGGTGAAGTGATCAACGCCACCGCCGCCACGCTGGACCAGTTGCTGCAGGACGATCTGCCGGTCGTGGTCGATTTCTGGGCGCCGTGGTGCGGCCCGTGCCGCAGCTTTGCGCCGATCTTTGAAGACGTGGCCGAAGAGCGCGCCGGCAAAGTGCGCTTCGTGAAAGTGAACACCGAAGCCGAGCCGGAGCTGAGCGCCCGTTTCCGCATCCGCAGCATCCCGACCATCATGGTGTTCCGTCAGGGCAAAATGGTCGACATGCTCAACGGCGCGATGCCGAAAGCGCCGTTTGACAACTGGCTCAACGAGTTAGTGTGATTCGGCAAGTATAGGCCGTATCCCGCCATTGCGCGCGAACGCGCCCCGATCGAGCCCGCCCCTCCCGGCGGGCTTTTTTCTGCGTTACAATAACGGTTTTTCCCCAGGATCGTTATGACCGACAACGCCGTACTTCGCCTGCGCCAATTCCGTTTAGACCGCGCCACCCGCCCTTTTTTGGCGCGCGGTTGCCGGGTGGCACGTTGTCAGGGTTGCCTGCTGCCGCATAAGAACTGCCTGTGCGACACCATTCGCCCACAGCAGGCCGGCAGCCGTTTCTGCCTGATCATGTTCGGCGCCGAGCCGCTCAAGCCCAGCAACACCGGCCGCCTGATCGCCGATATCCTGCCGGACACCCAGGCGTTCCTCTGGTCGCGTACCGAGGTCGATCCCGCCCTGCTGGCGGCCATCAACGATCCCACCCGGCAGCCTTATGTGGTGTTCCCCGCGTCCTACGCCGACGCCGAACGGCCGGTGTTCAGCGCGCTGCCCGTCGGCGGCAAACCGCCGCTGTTCATCATGCTGGACGGCACCTGGGCGGAGGCGCGCAAAATGTTCCGTAAAAGCCCGTATCTCAATCAATTCCCGGTGTTTTCCCTCAACGTCGACGCCGCATCGGACTACCAACTGCGCGAAGCCAGCCGCGCCGAGCAACACTGCACGGCGGAAGTGGCCGCCGCCCTGCTGCAACAGGCGGGCGATCTGCCGGCCGCCGAAGGGTTGAATCAGCATTTTCGCTATTTCCGCCAACAGTATCTGGCGGGAAAACCGACCCGGCCGGAGGCATCGGTCACAGCAATGCAGCCATAAAGCGCCTAAAATCAGGCGTAACGTTGCCAAAAGGAGCCGTGCATGAGCCAGCGAGGGTTAGAAGCGCTACTACGTCCCAAATCGATCGCCGTTCTGGGCGCTTCGCAGCAGCCGGGCCGCGCCGGCAACCTGATGATGAGCAACCTGCTGGCCGGCGGTTTCGGCGGCCCCATCTTGCCGGTGACGCCGCGCTACAAGGCGGTATGCGGCGTCATGGCCTACCCCGACGTCGCCAGCCTGCCGTTGACGCCGGATCTGGCGATCATCTGCACTCACGCCAAGCGTAATCTGGCGCTGCTCGACGCGCTGGGGCAGCGCGGCTGCAAAACCGCCATCGTGCTCTCTTCGCCACCGGAACAGTTCGCCGAGCTGAAAGCCTGCGCGCAGCGCTACGCCATGCGGCTGTTGGGCCCCAACAGCCTGGGATTACTGGCGCCGTGGCAAGGCATCAACGCCAGCTTCTCGCCGGTGCCGATCCAAAAAGGCAAGCTGGCGTTTATCTCGCAGTCCGCCGCCGTCGCCAACACCATTCTCGACTGGGCGCAGCAGCGCGAAGTCGGCTTCTCTTACTTCATCGCGCTGGGCGACAGCCTGGATATCGACGTCGACGACCTGCTCGACTTTTTGGCGCGCGACAGCAAAACCAGCGCCATCCTGCTGTATCTGGAAAACATCAGCGACGCACGGCGCTTTCTCTCCGCCTCGCGCAGCGCCTCACGCAACAAGCCCATTCTGGTGATCAAAAGCGGCCGCAGCCAACAGGCGCAATTACTGCTCAACAGCCAGCAGGGGCTGGACGCCGCCTACGACGCCGCCATCCAGCGAGCCGGCCTGCTGCGCGTGCAGGATACCCATGAGCTGTTCTCCGCGGTGGAAACCCTCAGCCATATGCATCCGCTGCGCGGCGAGCGGCTGATGATCGTCAGCAACGGGGCGGCGCCGGCGGCAATGGCGCTGGACGAGCTGCTCGGGCGCAACGGCAAGCTGGCAACGCTGAACGATGAGAGCCTGGCGAAGCTGAGCGATGCGCTGCCGGATTTCATTCGCGCCGGCAACCCGCTCGATCTGCGCGACGACGCCACGCCGCAGCGCTACCTGGCGGCTCTCGAAGCGCTGCTCGACAGCCACGACTATGACGCGCTGCTGCTGATCCATGCGCCGAGCGCGGCGGCGCCGGGCACCGCCACGGCGCAGCGGCTGATCGACGCGCTGCACCGCCATGCGCGCGGCAAACGCATCACCTTGCTGACCAACTGGTGCGGCGAATACTCTTCTCAAGAGGCGCGCCGGCTGTTTACCGAGGCCGCCATACCCACCTACCGCACGCCGGAAGGCGCTGTGACCGCTTTTATGCATATGGTGGAATACCGCCGCAACCAGAAGCAGCTGAAAGAGACCCCGGCGCTGCCGGTCGGCCTGACCGCCAATACCGCCGACGCTCACCGCCTGATCCATCAGGCGCTGGCCGAAGGCGCCACCCAGTTGGATACCCACGAGGTGCAATCCATTCTGCAGGCTTATGACCTGAGCACCCTGCCGACCTGGATCGCCGAAGACAGCGCCGAAGCGGTACATATCGCCGAACAGATCGGCTACCCGGTAGCGCTGAAGCTCCGTTCGCCAGATATCCCGCACAAGTCAGAAGTTCAGGGCGTCATGCTCTACCTGCGCACCGCGACCGAAGTGCAGCGCGCGGCGGAGGCGATCCTCGACCGCGTGAAGCGCACCTACCCTCAGGCGCGCATCCACGGCTTGCTGGTGCAGAGCATGGCCAACCGCGCCGGCGCCCAGGAGCTGCGCATCGCGGTGGAGCAGGATGCGATTTTCGGCCCGCTGATCATGCTGGGTGAAGGCGGTGTGGAATGGCGCCAGGAAAATCAGGTGGCGGTCGCGCTGCCGCCGCTGAACATGGCGCTGGCGCGTTATCTGGTGCTGCAGGCGGTGAAAGGCGGCAAGATCCGCGGGCGCAGCGCGCTGCGGCCTTTAGATATCCCTGGACTAAGCCGCTTGCTGGTGCAGGTCTCCAACCTGATCCTCGACTGCCCGGAGATCGCCCGGCTGGATATTCACCCGGTGTTGGCCTCCGGCAGCGAATTCACTCTGCTGGACGTTTCGATGCAGCTCGCGCCGTTCAGCGGCGATCCGCAGGCGCGGCTGGCGATCCGCCCTTATCCGCATGAGCTGGAAGAGACCATCGCGTTGAAAGACGGCAGCCAATGCCTGTTCCGCCCGATCCTGCCGGAAGACGAGCCGGCGCTGAAGCATTTCATCGACCGGGTGACCAAGGAAGACCTCTATTATCGCTACTTCAGCGAGATCAATGAGTTTACCCATGACGATTTGGCCAACATGACGCAGATCGACTACGATCGAGAAATGGCCTTTGTGGCGGTGCGCGCAGACGAGATCATCGGCGTGACCCGCGCGCTGTCCGATCCGGACAACACCGACGCCGAATTCGCCGTGCTGGTGCGTTCCGACCTCAAAGGACTGGGCCTGGGCCGTCAGTTGCTGGAGAAAATGATCGCCTATGCGCGCGCTCATGGCCTGACCCGTCTGAGCGGCATCACCATGCCGAATAACCGCGGCATGATCGCACTGGCGCAGCGGCTGGGCTTTGGCATTGAGGTGCAGCTTGAGGACGGCATCGTCAATCTGACGCTGCCGCTGCAGGCCGCCGACGCGCAGTGACCTGCGTCGCAATGCGCTACGAATCCATCACTTAACGCCAAAACATACGCACAATCGGGGCAACTAATGGTATTATCGCCCGATTATTCGGTTTATTGTTTTTATGCCTGTGGCGTTCTGGCCATCAATCATGAGAGAAGAAACGCACTGTGATGTTGTCAAAATTTAAACGTAGCAAACATCAACAACACCTTGCACAACTGCCCAAACTCCCCCAGACGGTTGCTGATGTTCGTACGTTGTACGCGCCGTCCGATTTTCGCACCACGCTGCTGAGCGCCATCGCCAACGCCACCCAACGCATCTATCTGGTGGCTCTGTATCTGGAGCATGACGACGCCGGGCGCGAGATCCTCAACGCGCTGTATCAAGCCAAACAGCGGCGGCCCGAGCTGGAAATCTGCGTACTGGTCGACTGGCACCGCGCACAGCGTGGGCGCATCGGCGCCGCCGCCGCCAATACCAACGCCGACTGGTACTGCGCCATGGCCAGCCAACATCCGGAACAGTCGGTGCCGATCTACGGCGTGCCGGTCAATACCCGCGAAGCGTTAGGCGTACTGCACCTGAAAGGCTTTGTGGTCGACGATACCGCGATCTACAGCGGCGCCAGCATCAACGACGTTTATCTGCATCAGCATGAGAAATACCGTTACGATCGCTATCAGCTGATCACCAACGGCGTGCTGGCCGATACCTTGATCGATTACATCAAGCAGCATCTGCTCACCGCCGGCGCCGTACAGCGCCTCGATCGCAGCGATCGGCCGAAAAGCCCGGAGATCAAAAACGAGACCCGTCTGTTCCGTTTCGCCCTGCGCCGCGCCGGTTACCACTTCCGCGGCAAGGCCGGCAACGATGAGCTGGCGGTGACGCCGCTGGTTGGGCTTGGCAAGCAAAGCGTGCTGAATAAAACCATTCATCACCTGATGTCGTGCGCCGACCAGAAACTGACGCTCTGTACCCCCTACTTCAACCTGCCGGCGCTGCTGGTGCGCAACATCATTTATCTGCTGCGCCAGGGCAAACAGGTGGAGATCATTGTCGGCGACAAGACCGCCAACGATTTCTATATTCCGGAAGACCAGCCGTTCAAAATCATCGGCGCGCTGCCCTACCTGTACGAGATCAACCTGCGCCGCTTCCTGAGCCGCTTGCAGCGTTATATCGATACCGGGCAGCTGATCGTGCGTCTGTGGAAGGATGGCGATAACAGCTATCACCTGAAAGGCATGTGGGTAGACGAAGAGTGGCAGCTGATTACCGGCAATAATCTCAACCCGCGCGCCTGGCGGCTGGATCTGGAAAACGCCATTCTGATCCACGATCCCAAACAAGAGATGCGCGAACAGCGGCAAAAAGAGCTGGAGTGCATCCGCACCCACACCACCGTGGTCGGCCACTATCAGGAGCTGCAAAGCATTCAGCAGTATCCGATCAAGGTGCGCAAGCTGATTCGCCGTCTGCGGCGTATCCGCATCGATCGGCTGATTAGCCGTATCCTGTAAGCGATACTCTGACCCCGGCCAAGGCCGGGGTTTTTATTACAGCTGTATCTCCTTCCCTTTGCGATGCAACCGAAGCGAAACCAGCAACGCCAGCAGGCACATGCCGGAAACGTACCAGAAGAAGGCATTCTCCACGCCGAATGATTTAAGCGACAACGCGACATATTCCGCCGAACCGCCGAACAGAGCGTTCGCCACCGCATAAGACAAGCCTACCCCTAACGCGCGTACCTCCGGCGGGAACATCTCGGCTTTAAGCAGCCCGCTGATCGCGGTGTAAAAGCTGACAACGAACAACGCCAACACGATCAGACCGAACGCCATAAAGGGGTTGGTCACCTCTTTCAAGGCAAACAGGATCGGCACCGTCAACACCGTGGCGAAGGCTGAGAAGATCAGCATCGAGCTGCGACGGCCGATTTTGTCCGAAAACGCGCCTACCGCCGGCTGCAGCAGCATAAAGACGAATAGCGCAACGGTCATGATGGCGCTGGCCAGCTTGGCGTCCATACCGGCGGTGTTCACCAGGTATTTCTGCATGTAGGTGGTGAAGGTGTAGAAGGTCAGTGAACCGGCGGCGGTAAAGCCCAGCACCATCAGGAACGCCTTGCGATTTTTCCACAGCCCCGTCAGCGAACCGGCATCTTTGTGGTTACGCGTCTTCGCATCGGAGGTTTCATTCAGCGAGCGGCGCAGGTAAAGCGCCACCACCGCCAACACGGCCCCCAGGGCAAACGGAATACGCCATCCCCAGGCTTTCAGCTCTTCGGCGGGCAATATCTGCTGTAAGATCACCAAGACCAGCAGCGCCAACAGTTGCCCGCCAATCAGCGTCACGTACTGGAACGATGCGTAGAAGCCACGCCGCCCCTTGATTGCCACCTCGCTCATGTAGGTGGCGCTGGTGCCATACTCGCCACCCACCGACAACCCCTGGAACAACCGAGCGATCAGCAGCAGCGCCGGGGCCCAACTGCCGATCGATTCATACGTCGGCAGGCAGGCGATCACCAGCGATCCGGCGCACATCATGCAGACTGAAAGCAGCATTGAGTTTTTTCGGCCATGCTTGTCGGCAATATAGCCGAACAGCCAACCGCCGATAGGTCGCATAAAGAAGCCAGCGGCGAAAACACCGGCGGTTTGCAGCAGCTGCGTGGTGCTGTTGCCCGCTGGAAAGAACGAGGCGGCAAAATAAATGGAACAGAAGGAGTAAACGTAAAAATCAAACCACTCCACCAGATTGCCTGATGAAGCCCCGACGATAGCGAAAATGCGTTTCTTGTTATCCAGCGCCTCCTGTTCGACGCCGTGCTCATCCCCAAGAGCCGAGGTTGTTTCTGTCATGATATTTTCTCCGAGCCATAGCAATGATGAAATTCGGCGTCCTGCCGCCCTGGTTGTTACTTTATTGTTATTTATAAGTTAACAGCCAAACTTAATAGCGGACGAAGAATATCTGACATTCAGAGAAACAATGCGTTGGTTTTGTGATGAATATTAAACAGTACGATGAAAATTGAAGCGGATTACAACGGGGATTTTCCTTTTTACGCATAGCAAAAAGCCCTGAACGTCAGTTCAGGGCTTTCGGCTTTGTTTGATGCCTGGCAGTGTCCTACTCTCGCATGGGGAGACCCCACACTACCATCGGCGCTACGGCGTTTCACTTCTGAGTTCGGCATGGGGTCAGGTGGGACCACCGCGCTATTGCCGCCAGGCAAATTCTGTTTCATTCCAACCGCTTCACTTTCGTGTCGCCATCAGAACCAATCTCGGAACTTCGCTGAAAATCTCTCTAAAACACCTTCGGTGTTGTAAGGTTAAGCCTCACGGATCATTAGTACTGGTTAGCTCAATGCATCGCTGCACTTACACACCCAGCCTATCAACGTCTTAGTCTTAAACGTTCCTTCAGGGGCCTTAAAGGCCCAGGGAAGACTCATCTTGAGGCAAGTTTCGCGCTTAGATGCTTTCAGCGCTTATCTTTTCCGCACTTAGCTACCGGGCAATGCCATTGGCATGACAACCCGAACACCAGTGGTGCGTTCACTCCGGTCCTCTCGTACTAGGAGCAACCCCTCTCAATCTTCCAACGCCCACGGCAGATAGGGACCGAACTGTCTCACGACGTTCTAAACCCAGCTCGCGTACCACTTTAAATGGCGAACAGCCATACCCTTGGGACCTACTTCAGCCCCAGGATGTGATGAGCCGACATCGAGGTGCCAAACACCGCCGTCGATATGAACTCTTGGGCGGTATCAGCCTGTTATCCCCGGAGTACCTTTTATCCGTTGAGCGATGGCCCTTCCATTCAGAACCACCGGATCACTAAGACCTACTTTCGTACCTGCTCGAGCCGTCACTCTCGCAGTCAAGCTAGCTTATGCCTTTGCACTAACCTCACGATGTCCGACCGTGATTAGCTAACCTTCGTGCTCCTCCGTTACTCTTTGGGAGGAGACCGCCCCAGTCAAACTACCCACCAGACACTGTCCTCACCCCAGATTATGGGGCCGAGTTAGAACATCAAACATTAAAGGGTGGTATTTCAAGGATGGCTCCACGCAGACTGGCGTCCACGCTTCAAAGCCTCCCACCTATCCTACACATCAAGGCTCAATGTTCAGTGTCAAGCTATAGTAAAGGTTCACGGGGTCTTTCCGTCTTGCCGCGGGTACACTGCATCTTCACAGCGAGTTCAATTTCACTGAGTCTCGGGTGGAGACAGCCTGGCCATCATTACGCCATTCGTGCAGGTCGGAACTTACCCGACAAGGAATTTCGCTACCTTAGGACCGTTATAGTTACGGCCGCCGTTTACTGGGGCTTCGATCAAGAGCTTCGCCTTGCGGCTGACCCCATCAATTAACCTTCCAGCACCGGGCAGGCGTCACACCGTATACGTCCACTTTCGTGTTTGCACAGTGCTGTGTTTTTATTAAACAGTTGCAGCCAGCTGGTATCTTCGACTGGCTTCAGCTCCATCCGCGAGGGACTTCACCTACATGCCAGCGTGCCTTCTCCCGAAGTTACGGCACCATTTTGCCTAGTTCCTTCACCCGAGTTCTCTCAAGCGCCTTGGTATTCTCTACCTGACCACCTGTGTCGGTTTGGGGTACGATTTAATGTTACCTGATGCTTAGAGGATTTTCCTGGAAGCAGGGCATCAACTACTTCTGCACCGTAGTGCATCGTCATCACGCCTCAGGGTTGATATGCAACCGGATTTACCAGGTCACACCCCCTACACGCTTAAACCGGGACAACCGTCGCCCGGCTAGCCTAGCCTTCTCCGTCCCCCCTTCGCAGTAACACCAAGTACAGGAATATTAACCTGTTTCCCATCGACTACGCTTTTCAGCCTCGCCTTAGGGGTCGACTCACCCTGCCCCGATTAACGTTGGACAGGAACCCTTGGTCTTCCGGCGAGCGGGCTTTTCACCCGCTTTATCGTTACTTATGTCAGCATTCGCACTTCTGATACCTCCAGCAACCCTCACAGGCCACCTTCAACGGCTTACAGAACGCTCCCCTACCCAACAACGCCTAAGCGTCGCTGCCGCAGCTTCGGTGCATGGTTTAGCCCCGTTACATCTTCCGCGCAGGCCGACTCGACCAGTGAGCTATTACGCTTTCTTTAAATGATGGCTGCTTCTAAGCCAACATCCTGGCTGTCTATGCCTTCCCACATCGTTTCCCACTTAACCATGACTTTGGGACCTTAGCTGGCGGTCTGGGTTGTTTCCCTCTTCACGACGGACGTTAGCACCCGCCGTGTGTCTCCCGTGATAACATTCTTCGGTATTCGGAGTTTGCATCGGTTTGGTAAGCCGGGATGGCCCCCTAGCCGAAACAGTGCTCTACCCCCGAAGATGAGTTCACGAGGCGCTACCTAAATAGCTTTCGGGGAGAACCAGCTATCTCCCGGTTTGATTGGCCTTTCACCCCCAGCCACAAGTCATCCGCTAATTTTTCAACATTAGTCGGTTCGGTCCTCCAGTTAGTGTTACCCAACCTTCAACCTGCCCATGGCTAGATCACCGGGTTTCGGGTCTATACCTTGCAACTAATCGCCCAGTTAAGACTCGGTTTCCCTACGGCTCCCCTATACGGTTAACCTTGCTACAAAATATAAGTCGCTGACCCATTATACAAAAGGTACGCAGTCACACCACGAAGGTGCTCCCACTGCTTGTACGTACACGGTTTCAGGTTCTATTTCACTCCCCTCGCCGGGGTTCTTTTCGCCTTTCCCTCACGGTACTGGTTCACTATCGGTCAGTCAGGAGTATTTAGCCTTGGAGGATGGTCCCCCCATATTCAGACAGGATGTCACGTGTCCCGCCCTACTCATCGAACTCACGACCTGTGCATTTTAGTGTACGGGGCTATCACCCTTTGCTGCGCGACTTTCCAGACGCTTCCACTAACACACAAGCCGATTCAGGTTCTGGGCTCCTCCCCGTTCGCTCGCCGCTACTGGGGGAATCTCGGTTGATTTCTTTTCCTCGGGGTACTTAGATGTTTCAGTTCCCCCGGTTCGCCTCATGCCACTATGTATTCATGACATGATAGTGTGTCGAAACACACTGGGTTTCCCCATTCGGGTATCGCCGGTTGTAACGGTTCATATCACCTTACCGACGCTTTTCGCAGATTAGCACGCCCTTCATCGCCTCTGACTGCCTAGGCATCCACCGTGTACGCTTAGTCACTTAACCTCACAACCCGAAGATGTTTCCATCGTTCGCGCTGCAAACATTTGAGAGACTCTATGACAGGTTACTCTTCATCCCAGTACTTCTACGGAGGGATAAATTTCAGCCGTCATGTTTCAATTTTCAGCTTGTTCCAGATTGTTAAAGAGCAAAATACTTCGCAGCATACTGTCGCCAATATACTCTGAAGTATTGAAATACCGGACTATATGGTGGAGCTAAGCGGGATCGAACCGCTGACCTCCTGCGTGCAAGGCAGGCGCTCTCCCAGCTGAGCTATAGCCCCATACAGTCACGCGCAGTACCTTTTCCACTTCCGAGAAGTGGTAGGCCTGAGTGGACTTGAACCACCGACCTCACCCTTATCAGGGGTGCGCTCTAACCACCTGAGCTACAAGCCTATAAAGGTATTTCTGCTCGTTACTTTCTATCAGACAATCTGTGTGAGCACGCCACTCGAACTAATATCTTTAGGTAAGGAGGTGATCCAACCGCAGGTTCCCCTACGGTTACCTTGTTACGACTTCACCCCAGTCATGAATCACAAAGTGGTAAGCGCCCTCCCGAAGGTTAAGCTACCTACTTCTTTTGCAACCCACTCCCATGGTGTGACGGGCGGTGTGTACAAGGCCCGGGAACGTATTCACCGTAGCATTCTGATCTACGATTACTAGCGATTCCGACTTCATGGAGTCGAGTTGCAGACTCCAATCCGGACTACGACATACTTTATGAGGTCCGCTTGCTCTCGCGAGGTCGCTTCTCTTTGTATATGCCATTGTAGCACGTGTGTAGCCCTACTCGTAAGGGCCATGATGACTTGACGTCATCCCCACCTTCCTCCAGTTTATCACTGGCAGTCTCCTTTGAGTTCCCGGCCGAACCGCTGGCAACAAAGGATAAGGGTTGCGCTCGTTGCGGGACTTAACCCAACATTTCACAACACGAGCTGACGACAGCCATGCAGCACCTGTCTCAGAGTTCCCGAAGGCACCAATCCATCTCTGGAAAGTTCTCTGGATGTCAAGAGTAGGTAAGGTTCTTCGCGTTGCATCGAATTAAACCACATGCTCCACCGCTTGTGCGGGCCCCCGTCAATTCATTTGAGTTTTAACCTTGCGGCCGTACTCCCCAGGCGGTCGATTTAACGCGTTAGCTCCGGAAGCCACGCCTCAAGGGCACAACCTCCAAATCGACATCGTTTACAGCGTGGACTACCAGGGTATCTAATCCTGTTTGCTCCCCACGCTTTCGCACCTGAGCGTCAGTCTTCGTCCAGGGGGCCGCCTTCGCCACCGGTATTCCTCCAGATCTCTACGCATTTCACCGCTACACCTGGAATTCTACCCCCCTCTACGAGACTCTAGCTTGCCAGTTTCAAATGCAGTTCCCAGGTTGAGCCCGGGGATTTCACATCTGACTTAACAAACCGCCTGCGTGCGCTTTACGCCCAGTAATTCCGATTAACGCTTGCACCCTCCGTATTACCGCGGCTGCTGGCACGGAGTTAGCCGGTGCTTCTTCTGCGAGTAACGTCAATTGATGAACGTATTAAGCTCACCACCTTCCTCCTCGCTGAAAGTGCTTTACAACCCGAAGGCCTTCTTCACACACGCGGCATGGCTGCATCAGGCTTGCGCCCATTGTGCAATATTCCCCACTGCTGCCTCCCGTAGGAGTCTGGACCGTGTCTCAGTTCCAGTGTGGCTGGTCATCCTCTCAGACCAGCTAGGGATCGTCGCCTAGGTGAGCCATTACCCCACCTACTAGCTAATCCCATCTGGGCACATCTGATGGCAAGAGGCCCGAAGGTCCCCCTCTTTGGTCTTGCGACGTTATGCGGTATTAGCTACCGTTTCCAGTAGTTATCCCCCTCCATCAGGCAGTTTCCCAGACATTACTCACCCGTCCGCCGCTCGTCACCCGGGGAGCAAGCTCCCCTGTGCTACCGCTCGACTTGCATGTGTTAAGCCTGCCGCCAGCGTTCAATCTGAGCCATGATCAAACTCTTCAATTAAAAGCTTGATTTGCTTCCACTCGAGAAGCGATGCTCAAAGATTTACTGCATGAATTTTACTTCAGTTAGTCACTCTTCAAGACTTGATATTTTTTTGCATCCGAAGATGCTGGATATCGTCTTGTGGAGTGCCCACACAGATTGTCTGATAAATTGTTAAAGAGCAGTGAGTTAGGCGCTTTCGCTTGCTAACTCGAGGTGGCGTATATTACGCTTTCCTCTTTCAGAGTCAACCCTAATTTTCAGGATTTTTTCTCTTTCTTCCCGGCCGCGTGTGAAGTGAATCACTTGCGCCGTGTCGATGGAGGCGCATTATAGGGAGCCGGTTCAGAATGACAAGCGATAATATGCATTTTTTATCTGACCGCTCACTATTCATTCGTAACGCCTATTAAACCCGCTTTTTGATGGCTGCCGGCAGGTCCGCCAGGCTATTTAGCACCCAATCGGCCAGCTTTTCGCCCTGCTCCGTCACCGGCTTGCCGGTACGCACCAGCACCTTGGTGCCGACGCCGGCCGCGATCGCCGCCTGCATGTCTTCCGGTTTATCGCCCACCATATAAGAAGCGGCCATATCGATGTTCAATTCCTGCTGCGCTTGCAGCAGCATGCCCGGCTGCGGTTTACGGCAGTCACAGACCTGACGATACTCTTCCACTACCGCCTCAGGATGATGCGGGCAGAAATAGATGCCGTCGAAGTCGACGTCGCGATCGGCCAGCGACCAGTCCATCCACTCGGTCAGGTACATAAACTGGTCTTCGCTGAACTTGCCGCGCGCAATGCCCGACTGGTTGGTCACCATCACCAGCGCGAACCCCATCTTTTTGAGTTCGCGACAGGCGTCAATCACGCCGTCAATAAAGTGGAAGTTGTCGATTTCATGGACATAACCATGGTCAACGTTAATCGTACCGTCACGATCGAGAAAAATTGCTGGAACGCTTTGTGTCACCGCTTTGCTCCTGAGGGGCTGAATACGCTGACAGTATCGCATGTTTTACCCCGCACTGAGAACGCCGGAGAACGTCGCTGGTCGTTGACTTAGACGTCTAGACGCCTTAACATCTGATCCATACCTTGGTTCCACGCCGAGGTTTACTTTTATCTAGCCACGGGCAACCACGCTAAAATAAGAAGAATATGATTAAACTTTCTAACATCACTAAAGTGTTCCAGCAGGGTTCGCGCACCATTACCGCGCTCTCTGACGTGACCCTTCACGTCCCTGCCGGGCAAATCTATGGCGTTATCGGATCTTCCGGCGCCGGCAAAAGCACGCTGATTCGCTGCGCCAACATGCTTGAGCGCCCGACCTCCGGCCAGGTGCTGGTCGATGGCCAGGATCTGACGTCTCTGTCGGAAAGCGAACTGACGCGCGCCCGTCGCCAAATCGGCATGATCTTCCAGCACTTCAACCTGCTCTCTTCCCGCACGGTGTTCGGCAACGTGGCGCTGCCGCTGGAACTGGACAATACGTCGCGCGCCGAGATCAAAAAGCGCGTGACCGAACTGCTGGAGCTGGTCGGCCTGGCGGACAAACACGACGCCTACCCGGCCAATCTGTCCGGCGGCCAGAAACAGCGCGTGGCGATCGCCCGTGCGCTGGCCAGCAATCCCAAAGTGCTGCTGTGCGACGAAGCCACCAGCGCGTTGGATCCGGCCACCACCCGTTCCATCCTGGAACTGCTGAAAGACATCAACCGCCGTCTGGGTCTGACCATTCTGCTCATCACCCATGAAATGGACGTGGTGAAACGCATCTGCGACCAGGTCGCGGTCATCAGCCAGGGGCAGCTGATCGAAAAAGACAGCGTCAGCGAAGTGTTCTCACACCCGAAAACCCCGCTGGCCCAGCAGTTCATTCAGTCCACGCTGCATCTGGATATTCCGGACGACTACGCCGCGCGCCTGTCGCCGGAGCGCCAGGGCGACCGTCAGCCGCTGCTGCGCCTGGAGTTCACCGGTCAATCGGTCGATGCGCCGCTGCTGTCTGAAGCCGCTCGCCGCTTCAACGTGAACAACAACATTATCAGCGCCCAGATGGATTATGCCGGCGGCGTAAAATTCGGCGTGATGCTGGCGGAGCTGCACGGCAGCGACGAAGACGCGCTGGCGACGATTAAGTTCCTGCAAGAAAATCAGGTAAAAGTAGAGGTTCTGGGTTATGTCTGAGGCAATGATGTGGTTGATGGCGCGTGGCGTGTGGGAAACCGTCATGATGACCTTTGTCTCCGGCTTCTTCGGTTTCGTGCTCGGCCTGCCGGTAGGCGTGCTGCTGTATGTCACCCGCC
Organism: Serratia sp. BNK-33-b; assembly: GCF_048684565.1. Lineage (NCBI taxonomy): Bacteria > Pseudomonadati > Pseudomonadota > Gammaproteobacteria > Enterobacterales > Yersiniaceae > Serratia > Serratia sp. BNK-33-b. The sequence continues at coordinate 933,974 of NZ_JBLQTZ010000001.1, read as the reverse complement.
CGGGGCAGATCATCGCCAACAATTCGCTGTATAAGATCCTGTCCGGGCTGGTGAACATCTTCCGTTCCATCCCGTTCATTATCCTGCTGGTTTGGATGATTCCGTTTACCCGCATGATCGTCGGTACCTCGATCGGCCTGCAGGCGGCCATCGTGCCGCTGACCGTCGGCGCCGCGCCGTTCATCGCGCGCATGGTGGAAAACGCCCTGCTGGAGATCCCGTCCGGTCTGGTGGAAGCGGCGCGCGCCATGGGCGCCACGCCGATGCAGATCATCAAGAAAGTGTTGCTGCCGGAAGCCCTGCCGGGCCTGGTCAACGCCGCGACCATCACCCTGATCACCCTGGTGGGCTACTCCGCCATGGGCGGCGCAGTCGGCGCCGGTGGTCTGGGCCAAATCGGTTACCAATACGGTTATATCGGTTATAACGCCACAGTTATGAATACCGTATTAGTATTACTGGTAGTTTTGGTTTATCTGATCCAATTCTGCGGCGATCGCATCGTCAAAGCCGTTACCCATAAATAATTTCACCGCATATTAATGCGAGTCTAATGAGGAAGGGATATGTCGTTAACATTTAAATCCATCGCGACAATTGGCGCACTGATCGGCACGCTGGCTCTGGCGGGCTGTGGCCAGGATGAAAAGAATCCGAACCACATCAAGGTCGGCGTAATCGTCGGCGCAGAGCAGCAAGTGGCTGAAGTGGCGCAGAAAGTGGCGAAAGAGAAATACGGTCTGGACGTTGAACTGGTCACCTTCAACGACTACGTGTTGCCTAACGAAGCGTTGAGCAAAGGCGATATCGACCTGAACGCTTTCCAGCACAAGCCATATCTGGATCAGCAAATCAAAGATCGCGGCTACAAACTGGTGCCGGTCGGCAACACCTTTGTTTACCCGATCGCCGGTTACTCCAAGAAAATCAAATCGCTGGACGAACTGAAAGAGGGCTCTCAGATCGCGCTGCCGAACGATCCGACCAACCTGGGCCGTTCGCTGTTGCTGCTGCAAAAAGTCGGTCTGATCAAACTGAAAGACGGCGTTGGCCTGCTGCCGACCGTGCTGGACGTGACCGAGAACCCGAAAAACCTGAAACTGGTTGAGCTGGAAGCGCCTCAGCTGCCGCGCTCTCTGGACGATCAGCAGATCGCGCTGGCGGTGATCAATACCACCTACGCCAGCCAGATCGGCCTGACGCCGGCGAAAGACGGTCTGTTCGTGGAAGATAAAGACTCACCTTACGTCAACCTGCTGGTTGCGCGCGAAGATAACAAAGATGCGGAAAACGTGAAGAAATTCGTGCAGGCCTATCAGTCTGACGACGTTGACGCCGCCGCCAACAAAATCTTCAACGGCGGTGCGGTGAAAGGCTGGTAAGCGCTTATTCACCCATTTTATTCCTATAATTGCAAGACGGGCCAAGGCCCGTCTTGTTATTTCCGCCATAGCTTGCTTCAATAGCGCCACTTTCATTAAGGCAGAGGAATCTCAATGCGTGTTTTACCTCTCTGTTTGTTAGCGCTCGCGCTGGCCGGATGTTCATCGCAGCGTATCGCGCCGTCCTCAACAAGCAGCACCAGCAAGCCGACCAGCACCGCTCCGGCCAAGACCACGCCGGCCGCCCGCCCCGCTCCGGTAAAACTGTATAAAAGTGCAGAAGAGCTCGTGGGCAAGCCGTTCCGCGATCTGGGTGAAGTGTCCGGCGAATCGTGCCAAACCACCGTGCAAGACTCTCCACCAAATCTGGCCACCGCCCGTAAACGCATGCAAATCCGTGCGTCTTACATGAAGGCCAACGCCGTGCTGCTGCACGACTGCCAGATTGTCAGCGGCGTCGCCGGTTGTTACCAGCAGGCCGTTTGCCAGGGCTCGGCGCTTAACGTCTCGTCCAAATGACCGAATTCGTTTTCGAGCAGATCGGCGTGATCCGCTCGCCCTATAAAGAAAAATTCGCCGTGCCCCGCCAACCGGGGCTGGTCGAAGACGGCGGCGGCGAACTGTTGCTGCTGCCGCCTTACAACCAGGCGGAAGCGGTGCGCGGCCTCAGCGATTTCAGCCATCTGTGGGTGATGTTCATTTTCCATCAAACCATGGAAGGCGGCTGGCGCCCGACGGTGCGTCCGCCGCGTTTAGGCGGCAATGCCCGCATGGGCGTGTTCGCCACCCGCTCCACCTTCCGCCCCAACCCGCTCGGCATGTCGCTCATTGAGCTGAAAGGCGTGCGGGTGAAAAACGGTGAAGTGGCGCTGGAACTGGGCAGCCTCGACCTGGTCGACGGCACCCCGGTGGTGGACATCAAGCCTTATCTGCCGTTCGCCGAGAGCCAGCCGCAGGCCCGCGCCGGCTTTGCCCAGGCCGCGCCCGCCGGCGATATGCCGGTGCGTTTCGCGCCGCAGGCCGAGCAACAGCTGCAGCAACATCAGGCGCGCTACCCGCAATTAAGGCGTTTTATCAGCCAGGTGCTGGCGCAAGACCCCCGTCCCGCCTATCGTAAAGGAGAGGACGTCGAACGGGATTACGCCGTCTGGCTGTTGGATTTCAACGTGCGCTGGCGCGTCGTGGACGGCCACACCGAAGTGTTGGCGCTCGACCCGCGTTAAAATTCCGCCGCCTCTCTTTTGGCGACCCGCTCGCGCTGGTAAACTAAACCACTTTTGTCACTTTTGGCCGCCACTCTGGCAGCCCGATGCAATTTGCAGTTCTAACGGAACCAAAACACCATGCGTACTAGCCAATATCTGCTCTCCACACTGAAGGAGACACCTGCCGACGCCGAAGTGATCAGCCACCAGCTGATGCTGCGCGCCGGGATGATCCGCAAGCTGGCCTCCGGTCTTTACACCTGGCTGCCGACCGGCCTGCGCGTTCTGAAGAAGGTTGAAAACATCGTTCGCGAAGAAATGAACAATGCTAACGCGATCGAAGTTTCCATGCCGGTGGTTCAGCCTGCCGATCTGTGGCAGGAAAGCGGCCGTTGGGAGCAATACGGCCCCGAGCTGCTGCGCTTCGTCGACCGCGGCGATCGTCCGTTCGTGCTGGGCCCAACGCATGAAGAAGTGATCACCGATCTGATCCGCAACGAGATCAGCTCGTACAAGCAGCTGCCGCTGAACTTCTTCCAGATCCAGACCAAGTTCCGTGATGAAGTGCGCCCGCGTTTCGGCGTGATGCGTTCCCGTGAGTTCCTGATGAAGGATGCCTACTCCTTCCACACCTCACAGGAGTCTCTGCAGGAGACTTACGACGCGATGTACGAAGCGTACAGCAAAATCTTCAGCCGCATGGGCCTGGATTTCCGCCCGGTGCAGGCGGATACCGGCTCGATCGGCGGCAGCGCCTCGCACGAATTCCAGGTGCTGGCGCAGAGCGGTGAAGACGATATCGTGTTCTCCACCGGTTCCGATTTCGCCGCCAACATCGAGCTGGCGGAAGCGGTCGCGCCGGCAGAGCCGCGCGCCGCAGCCAGCGAAGAGCTGCGCCTGGTGGATACGCCGAACGCCAAAACCATCGCCGAGCTGGTCGAGCAATTCCAGCTGCCGGTGGAAAAAACCGTGAAGACGCTGATGGTGCGCGCCACCGAAGAGAGCGGCCACAAGCTGGTCGCCCTGCTGGTGCGCGGCGATCACGAACTGAACGAAGTCAAGGCCGAGAAACTGGCGCAGGTTGCCGCGCCGCTGACCTTCGCCACCGAAGAAGAGATCCGCGCCATCGTCGGCGCCGGCCCAGGCTCGCTTGGCCCAGTCAAGCTGCCGATGCCGGTGGTAGCCGACCGCAGCGTGGCGGCGATGAGCGATTTCGGCGCCGGCGCCAACGTTGACGGCAAACACTACTTCGGCATCAACTGGGAGCGCGATCTGCCGCTGCCGCAGGTGGCCGATATCCGTAACGTGGTGGAAGGCGACGCCAGCCCGGACGGTCAGGGTACGCTGCTGATCAAACGCGGCATCGAAGTGGGCCATATCTTCCAGCTCGGCACCAAGTACTCGGAAGCGATGAAAGCGACCGTGCAGGGTGAAGACGGCCGCAACCAGGTGCTGACCATGGGTTGCTACGGCATCGGGGTCACGCGCGTCGTGGCCGCCGCCATCGAGCAGAACCACGACGAACGCGGCATCATCTGGCCGGACGCCATCGCGCCGTTCCAGGTGGCGATCCTGCCGATGAACATGCACAAGTCGTTCCGCGTACAGGCGCTGGCAGAAGAGCTGTACAACACCCTGCGTTCCCACGGCATCGACGTGATCCTCGATGACCGCAAAGAGCGTCCGGGCGTGATGTTCGCGGATATGGAGCTGATCGGCGTGCCGCACTCTGTCGTTATCGGCGATCGTAACCTCGATAACGAAGAGATCGAGTACAAGAACCGCCGCGTCGGCGAGAAGCAAATGATCAAAACCGGCGAAATCGTTGATTTCCTGCTGGGCCAGATCAAACGCTAAGCGCCGATCGCCAGAGAATAAAAAAACCCGCCTAGGCGGGTTTTTTTATATCCGAAACGCGTTACTTGCTGCTGCAGCTTTTGCTGCGGTCGAACGCGATCTTGCCGTCCGGCACCACCGCTTTTTCAATCTGCCCCTCTTCCATCGACGGCTGCACGCTGAAGTGCGCGTTGAAAGTCAGGAACACCGGCTCGCCGGCAGTCTTATTGGCCTTGGCGTAACCTTGCTCCAGCGCGATGTTGTTATCCACCGGGAAAGTGATGCCGGTGGCGCAGTCCTTGAAGACTGCCGCATCCGCCATATAGGTATAACTGCCTTTCATCACCATTGGCGTTTTAGGCAACGGCTTTTCGACCGGCTCCAGACGGTAATTCAGCTTGGACTCGATCGGCGCGCCGCTGCGATCCAGCATCTCCAGGCTCTTGCCCACCGGACGGAAGTAGCGTTTCTCGCCGGTGCTGTCGGTCAGCACCAGCTTATCCGCGGTGCGCGCCCATTTGCCGTAGTCGGCAAAGGTCTGATCGCCGTCTTTGCTGCCGCGATAGGTTTCCTGCAGCACGAAGGTGCCATCTTCATCCAGGAACAGCGCCGTATCCAGCCCGCCGCAATCGGCGCAAGGCAACACCCCTTGATAACTCTGCGGCATCGCCTGCAGCGGTTGTTCCTTCGGTTGATAATGATTGTTGCATCCCAACAACGAGAGTGCGCCTGCCGCGAGGAACAGGGCTACCGTAATTTTCTTCACAGTTATTCTCCTACTGTGTTCATGTATTCCTAAGTGCGAACCTTGCCGCGCAGCGCCTTGGTGGCGCCTTTACGCGTCTTGCCTTCCAGGCGACGCAGTTTCGCTCCTTTCGTCGGCTTGGTCGCCTTGCGCGTTTTTTCCACCACCATCGCCTGCTGAATCAACGCGACCAGCCTGGCCAACGCCGCTTCGCGATTCAATTCCTGACTGCGATACTCTTGCGCCTTGATAATCACCACGCCATCGGCGGTAATTAAATGGTGATTCAGCGCCAGCAGCCTTTCCTTATAATACTCTGGCAGGCTGGAGGCCCGAATGTCAAAGCGCAAATGGATCGCCGTTGAGGTTTTGTTCACGTGCTGGCCGCCCGCGCCCTGCGCGCGGATCGCCGTCAACTCAAGCTCATTATCCGGTATGGCGACGTTTTTTGACAGTTCCAGCACCGGTCACACCTGTGCCCGCTGCCACTCGGCAAACTGGATTTCCAGACTATTCTGAGCATCGGACAGCCAAATAGTTCCCTCCTGCAGCGTCGCCTGTAGCGTCATGGTGCGGCTGGCCAGCGCCGTCAGCCGCGCCAGCTGCTCGTCATCGAGGAAACGCACGCTCAGGTTCTTATAACCGGCCACCTTGCCCTGCATTCCCTGCCACCACACGTGCGCGGCGCGCTCGCCGTAGGCGTACAGCACCACGCGCGGCGACTGGTTGCAGGCCTTGCGAATGCGCTTCTCGTCAGGCAACCCCATCTCGATCCACATTTCCAGCCCGTTATGGTCGTTGCGCTGCCAGATCTCCGGCTCGTCGTCGGCGCTCAGCCCTTTGGTGAACACCAGCCGCTCGTCGGCATGACAGATCCAGGCCAACAGGCGCAGCATCATGCGCTGCTCGTTTTCGGACGGGTGTTGCGCCAGCGTCAGCGTGGCGTCGTGGTAGAAGTGACGATCCATATCAGCAATATTGACCGCGGCTTTATAAATGGTTGCTTTCAGCGCCATGGGTGACCTCGTTATTATCCGGCGACAGTGTACTTGATCAGGGCCAAACCCCGCCAGCGCGGCCAGGCTGCGGCAGTGCGAAAGGCGTGCCGGGGTGCTGATAACTCCATAACAGCTGTGCTATAGTCGTCTAGGATAGGATAAAACTCCGAGAGCCTGCGCCTCATCGCGATAGTAGTCTTGATGATGCAGAGGTTCTTAAGGGAGGAAACTGTGCAACAATACTGTGAGTTAGTACGCCGTACTTACGCCGAGATTGGCAGTGGAGATCTTGGCTACGTGCCTGATGCGCTGGCTTGTGCGTTAAAGGCATTGGACGATGTCGCAGCGAACGATGCGCTACCGTCCTCCGTTAGGGAACAGGCGGCCTTTGCCGCCGCTAACTTATTGGTGAGCGACTATGTTGATGAATGATGAGTACCAACCCATCAATTGCGATGACTACGACAACCTGGAACTCGCCTGTCAGCATAAACTTATTCTGAAGCTGGAGTTACGCGACGGAGAAGTGATCGAGGCCAAGGCGATCGACCTGCTGCAAAAGAAACGCGTTGAGTATCTGACCATCGAACAGAACGGCCAGCAGCGCGACCTGCGCCTGGACCATATCAGCAGTTTCAGTCATCCGGAAATCGGTACCGTGGTCGTCAGCCTGTCGGACTGAGCAGCGGTAACCCCATCCCAACAGGGCAGCCCAACGGCTGCCCTCGTCATTTACGGCTTCAGGCTGGCGTAATAGGCCGCCAGATCGGCGATATCGTCATCCGACAGCCCCGACACATAGGCCTTCATCACCTCGGCCTGGCCGCCGTTGCGCTCCCCTTTCTTGTACGCCTGCAATGCATGCTGCAGATACATGGCGTTCTGTCCGGCCAGATTCGGGTACATCGGCACCGTCACCTTGCCCTGCGCGCCGTGGCACGCCGCACAAGCGGCGGCTTTCGCCTGACCGGCGGCCGCATCCCCCGCCGCCAACGCCGGCAGGCTGAACAGGCCGGCGGCCAACAGCGTGATCCCCACTAACTTCATCAGTGCTCCTCGCGATTATGATTTTTTTCCCAGCGCAGTCGCCACGGGCGTTCACCTTCCGGCACCTGCCCCGCCTCACAGACAAATACGTCCAGCGCGGCGATCAGCTGCTCATCATAGTAAATCAACGGGATGCGTTCACGCTGCCAGGGGGGAATACCCAGCTCCTGCCACAGTTTTTTTATCGGCCGCGAATGGGCGCGCCCCACGATACGCACCGCGCCCTGCACGCCGCCGAAACGAATACTGATCTGCTGCGATGGCAGCGGCGCGCGCAGCGCCTGCTCGCCCTCGCCGGCGATCAGCCGCCCCAGTCCGTCCGGCAGCGTCAGCGTCTCGTCAGGGTGCCAGGGCAGGTGCACATCGCGCAGCGCCGCCAGCGGCGGCAACAGGTGCAGCCGGCCGCGGAAACGGCGGATCTGATAGGCGCCGAGCTGCAGCTGCGGTTCGGCATCTTCCCGGCTGAGCGCCACCTCCTCCCACAGACGCTGCAACTGCTCACGCGCCGGCATGGTAACGTTGAACAATGCGATCCAGCGCCGCAACAGAGCGAAGCGCCGCACCGGCGAACAGGCCGTCAAACCGTCGATCGCCAATGAGCGATCCGCCGCCAACAGGCTTTGCAGCGGTTCCGCCAGCAGCTCGTCCAACAATTGCTCCTGTTCGGCGCACAGGCTGGCGCTGCGCGCCACCGCCGAGGCGAAGTGCGGCCAACGTTGATTGAGCTGCGGCAACACCTGCAACCGCAGGAAATTGCGATCGAAGCGCGTGTCCTGATTGCTGTCGTCGTCTATCCAGGCCAAGCCGTGGCGTTGCGCGTAATTTTCCAGCGTTTGACGCGAGCAGCCCAGCAGCGGCCGCAACAGCAGGTGCTCGCCCAGCGTGGCGCGCGCCGCCATCGCCGACAACCCCGCCGGCCCGCTGCCGCGCTTGAGCGCCAGCAGAAAGGTTTCGCTTTGATCGTCGAGGTGTTGGGCGGTGAGCAGCGCTTCACCCTCCGCCAATGCTGCGCTGAAGGCGGCATAGCGCGCCGCTCGCGCCGCCGCTTCGATGCCGCCCTGACGGGCGTCCACCTGTACGTGCGTCACCGTCAGCGGAACCTGCCAGTCGGCGCACTGGCGGCGGCAATGCTCAACCCAGCGATCGGCGAAAACGCTCAGGCCATGATGCACGTGCAGCGCGCGCAGCTGCAATGCCGGACGTTGGCGGCGCAATTCCGCCAGCAGATGCAGCAGCACGCTGGAATCCAGACCGCCGCTGAACGCCACCAGCAACCGCTGCTGTGCGCCCAACTGGTCTGCCACCCGCGTCGTTAATTGATCAGTATCCATCGGTAGGCTTTGTCACTTCTACATAGCTGCACGTTAACCCCGCCTACCGTCATCAATCAAGCATTAACCGTCCGAGCCTGGCGTCGCGTCAGCAGCCACCAGCCGCCCAGCGCCGCGATCACCGCCAGCGCGCACCCGGCCGCTCCCCAGCCGATCTGGGCGAAAATGCGGCCATACGCCTGCATCGCCGCCCCCTCGAGGTGATCTTCGGCGGTCTGATTGGCGATGATGCCCGCCAGGTAGTTGGCGATAGAACCGGTCGCCAGCATATAGATGCCGGTCAACACGCCGGTGGCGCCGGGGATATTCAGCCGGGTGATCTGCGCCATCGCCACCGGATCGATAAACAGTTCGGCGAAGCCCATCACCGCCAGGCCGGCGATCATCAGCCCCATCGACCCCGGCCCGTGCAGCCGCGTATTAAGCGCCATCAGCGTAAAGCCGACGCCGATCAACAGCAGACCGAAGGCGAACTTGCACCAGATGCGCAGCGTGCGGTCGCCATCGCCGCTCGCCAGCCATGCCAGCGCCACGCCGCCCAGCATCACCGCGCAAGCGTTAACCGACTGGAACAAGGCGGTCGGCACCGTCCAGCCGAACCAGCGCCGGTCGACGAAATGGTCGATAAACAGGCTGATGGAGCTGCCGCCCTGCTGGGCAAAGGCCCAGAACAGCGTGCCCAACAGCATCAACACCACGATCTGCCACAGCCCCCGGCGCTGGCCGGCGTCCGCGCGCAGCATAATGCGCGCCACCAGCGCCACCGCCGCCACGCACACCAGCCCGAGCAAATAGCCGGCCCAGTCGCGCATAAACAACAGCGTGAAGAACAGCGGCGATGCCAGCAACGCCGCCAACAGCCAGCCCCAGTGCGGCAGGCCCAGGCTTCTGGCGCGCATCAGCGGGGCATTCACGCCGCGAGTGTGGCGGAAATGACGCCCACCCAGCAGGAAGATCGCCAGGCCGGCGAACATGCCGATCCCGGCCAACGCAAAGCCGACGTGCCAACCATAGCGCTCGGCCGCCAGCCCGCAGGCGATCGGCGCCAAAATGGAACCGACGTTGCCGGCGGCGTACAGCAGCGAGAAGCCCCCTTCGCGCCGCGGATCCTGGGCCGGATACAGCTCGCCCAGCAGGCAGCTGATATTGGATTTGAACAGGCCGTAACCGCAGATGATGATCGCCAGCGCCAGATAGAGCGACTGGGCAGAAACCGCGCTCAGGCCGAGCACGATATGCCCCAGGGTCATCAGCGCCGCGCCGGCGATCACCGCGACGCGGTTGCCCAGCAGGCGGTCGGCGAGCCAGCCGCCAAGAATCGGAGTGACGTAAACTAACGAAGCGTAAGCGCTGTAGAGATCGATGGCGCGGCTGTCGGTATAGCCGAGTTGGTGGGTCAGATAGAGGATCAGTAACGCACGCATGCCGTAAAAGCTGAAATATTCCCAAATTTGTATCGCTACGACATAGTAGATTGCGCGCGGCTGTGAGGGTGTTTTCATGGTGGTCTCCCATCAGTCGGTGAACGACAAAGGGGAAGCGCGAGGCCTCCCCTGTGATTGGCTGCGGTTATTTCGCCTTCAGCACTTTCACCCGATAACGTCCGTCCGCCTGACGGTAGGCGCCATGAATGTCGGTTTCAAAGCCCGGATAATGCGCGCCGATTTCGCACAGCATCTGCAGGAACTCCAGCACCGGCCGGCTCTCCTCGGTCAGCATTTCGCCCGGCATCACCAGCGGCACGCCCGGCGGGTATGGGAGGATCATATTGGCGTTGACCTTACCGACCATCTCTTCCAGATAGACCTCTTCCACTTCGCCGTGCAGCTCTTTCTGGAACGCCTGGTACGGATTCATCACCATGGTTGGCAGCACTTCGAACGCGCGGTACATCAGGTCCGGCAGGTTGTGTTGCTCCACCAGGCGGTGAATGTTCTGTGCCAGATCCTGAATGCGCATGTTTTCATAGAAATCAGGCGCTTCCTGATACAGCGAAGGCAGCATGTTTTTCACCCGCAGGTTCAGGTCGAACGAGCGTTTGAAGTCGGTCATCGCACGCAGCAGGCTGAGCGCCTTGGTTTTGTCGATGCCGATGCTGAACAGGAACAGCAGGTTGTACGGCCCGGTTTTCTCGACGATGATGCCGCGCTCGTCGAGGTATTTCGCCACGATGCTGGCCGGGATGCCGAATGGCTGCATCTCGCCTTCCTTGCTCATCCCCGGCGTCAAAATGGTGACCTTGATCGGATCGAGGTACATGTGTTCATTGTCGATATTCTTGAAACCGTGCCAGGCGCTGTCAGAGCGCAGCGGCCAGCACTCCGGCTCATCGATGTGCTCCGGCTGCCAGACGTCGAAGAACCAGCCGTCGGATTCGACTTTCAGGCGTTTGATCTCTTTACGGAACTTGATCGCGCGTTCGATAGAGCCGTGGATCAGGCGCTTGCCGGCGTTGCCTTTCATCATCGCCGCGGCGGTTTCGGTCGAGGCCACAATGCCGTAGTGCGGCGAAGTGGTGGTGTGCATCATGTAGGCTTCGTTGAAGGTTTCTTCGTTGATGTCGCCCTTCACGTGGATCATCGATGCCTGCGAGAAGGCCGCCAGCAGTTTGTGGGTGGACTGGGTTTCATAGATCACCTTGCCCTCCACGCGGCCGCCGCTCATGCCACACTTGCCTTTATAGATCGGATGGAAGTTGGTGTAAGGCACCCAGGCGGAATCGAAGTGGATAGACTTCACGTCCAGGGTGTTCTTGATAAAGTCGGTGTTGTACAGCAAGCCGTCATAGGTGGAGTTGGTGATCACCGCGTGCACCGGCCAGGTGGCGTTCGGGGTCTCCTTCACGCGTTTGGCGATGGTGGCGCGCTGGAACTCGCTCTGCGGAATACCACCGAGGATGCCGTAGGCGTTGCGGGTCGGGCGGAAGTAGATCGGCGTGATGTCGCTCATCATCATCAGGTGAGTCAGCGACTTGTGGCAGTTACGGTCAATCAGCACCGTGCTGCCCGCCGGCGCCGAATACATGCCGACGATCTTGTTGGCGGTGGAGGTGCCGTTGGTCACCATATAGCTGCGTTCGGCGTTGAACACGCGGGAAATGTACTCTTCCGCCTCTTTGTGCGGGCCGGAGTGATCCAGCAGCGATCCCAGCTCGGACACCGAAATCGAAATATCCGACTTCATGGTGTTCGGGCCGAAGAAATCGTAGAACAGGCTGCCCACCGGGCTTTTCTGGAACGCGGTGCCGCCCATGTGGCCCGGCGTACAGAAGGTGTATTTGCCTTCGCGCACGTATTTGAACAGCGCCTTGGTCAGCGGCGGCAGGATGGTGTCGATATACTCGTCGGTGTTCTGTTTGATCTTGGCGGCGATGTCGGTTGCCGCGCCGAGCGCATACTCGAAGAAGCGCACCTGCATGCGCAGATCGTTCAGGCTGACGTCCAGCGTCGAATAGGTGTTGGCGAATGCGTACAGCGGCATGTATTCGTTCAGTTGGCTGATCTCTTCGCACAGCTCCAGGTTGTATTTGTCCCAGTCGAAGATCACCCCGCACAGACGGGCGTTGTTCTCGATCAGTTTCAGCAGGTCTTCGCGATCGTTAGGGTAAACGATGCGGAAATCCAGACTTTCCAGCGCCTGATGCAGTTCACGGATGGGCTCTTCTTTGAAGTAGACACCCATGTGATTCATGATGGCGATAACGTTCATATGCATTTCTCCTGGCAAAGCAAGCCCCTTCCCGTCGCGGCTGACAGGTCGGAAAGAAAGGGGCTGGGTAAATTCAGTCGGTCAGCGGACGCGAATCAGTGCGCTTTGGCCGTGGTGTTTTCATCGACCGCCGCGGCGTTGGCAGCCTGGCGGGTATTCATTTTCCGGGCGTAGAACATCAGGATAATCAGGCTGATGATAAAGGTGCCGGACAGTTCGAAAGAGTTGGCGCCCATCAGCGCGATGAAGCAGAAGCCGCAGCCGCACACTGAAGCGATCAGGCTCAGCAGGTTGCGCACGTTGACCCCTTCAAAGCGGATCAGGTCTACGCAGGAGTAGAAGTAAGGCAGCATGGTCAGCAGCACCGCGATGCCGGTCAGCTCGCCGAACAGGTCGGAGGCTTTGCCGCCGGCGGAGCTCATCAGGGTGATCAGCACCATCAGCGCGGTCATTTTGCAGCCAGCCAGCAGCAGGCCTTTCTTCGGAATGCCGTTTTTATCCAGCTCGCCGTACACTTTCGGGAAGTTGCCGTCGTTGGCGGCGCGCACCCCGGCCTGGCCGACCAGCATCATCCACGAACCGAGCGAGGTCAGGCAGGCGAAGGCGGTGAAGGCGGAAACCATCGGTGCGGCCCAGTTGCCCATAATCGCCGAGGCGCTGATGGCGAACGGCGCGCCGCTGGCGGCCATTTCGGACGCCGGGAACATGCCGCTGATCACCTGGGTGGCGGCAATGTAGATAATGCCCGCCAGACCGGTGCCAAGCATGGTCGCCAGCGGTACGGTGCGTTTCGGGTTTTTCACCATGCCGGTGCTGACCGCCGCGGACTCCACGCCGATGAATGCCCACAGGCACAGCAGGATGCTTTTGATGACCGCATGGCCGTCGGTGGTGCCGGAGGTATTCCAGTTAGCCTGGTAGGTGGCGACGTCAAACCAGTGCCAGCCGAGGGTGGCGGTCACGATCACCGGGATCAGCACCAGCACCAGGCCCAGCGTGGTCAAACGGCTGACCCAGGTTCCGCCCAGCATGTTCACGAAGGTGAAGACCCACACGATGGCGATACAGGCGATGCCGGCGGGCACCGGGTTGTTCAGCGCCGGGAAGAAGGTGGAGAGATAAGAAACGGCGGTAATGCCGATGGCCAGGTTGCCGATCCAGTTGGCATGGTAATAAAGCACGCCGGTCTGGAAACCGAAGGCCGGGGAAATTTCACCCGCGTAGGCGATAGGGCCGCCCTGCTGCGGGTTTTTGGTGGCGAGGCGGGCATAGACATAAGCCAGCGACATCGCCCCGATAATCGAGATCACCCATCCCCAAATAGCGATGGATCCGAGACTCGCCAGGTTGGCGGGCAATAAGGCAATCCCGCTCCCCATCATATTACCGGCGACCACGCCGGTGCAGGCAATAAGCCCTATTTTCTTGGGTGAAGCCATGGTCAGTTTCTCCTGATTTACGTTTCTTATAAGCCACACCCATAAATAAAAGATTTTAATGAGCCGGCTTGATTGTCAGGATGCTAACCATCGGGGGGAATAAAGTCCTAAAGATAAAGTGAGATTACGCTCATGATCATACAAATGATAACCTGAGGTTTTTCATTAACACATCAAGATAAAAAGACAGGCTAAAGAAAAGATAAACATCATTTAAAAACAAAAAGATGACAAGGTTAATGACGCATAACAAATGGCAAAAAAGAAATAATATCGCGCAGCAAAATAATACATTCATGCAACATTGCTTCACCAATAAATAACGCCGCCATGATTCCCGAAGAATAAGGGCGGCGTGATATTGGATTAATTATTGGCGCTGATAGTTATTTAAATAAGGCACTACGTTGGTCAATGACGTCTGGAATACGCCATTGGAGATCCAATGCAAGGTATCCTCACCGGGGCGAAGATTGAAGGCGGTAATATAAGAGTCGGCCGCCAAATGATTCTGCCCCTGCATTTCATACACCTTGCCCAGCAGCACATAATTCAGCCACGACATTTGCAACTCAATCCCCAGATCGATCGCCCGGTGCGCCTCGTCAATCCGCCCCTGCGTCAAGGCATCTACCGCCAGAACTTGCTGCACGATCGGCGTGTTTTTCAATTCCGGGATCGTCGCCAGATGGCTGATATCGGCACGCAATTGAGCCAGCCCCTGGCTGTCGAACGGTTGATAAGAGTTGCGCAGCAGATCCACCAGCGCTTTTTCCGCCAGCAGGTAGTGGAAATTCGGCGCGCTTTTAATCAGCTCGCTCAGCTGCGCGCTGGCGCGAGTCAACGAATCGGCGTCGCCGTGGATCAACAATTGATGCGCCTGGTAGAAGCGCTGCAGCAGCGGCCCGTTGTCCGGCAGCAGCTGCGCCAGACGCTGTTCCAGCTGCGGCGGCCAGGGCTGTTTCAGCGCGGCGGACAGGCTGGAGAGGAAGTCGCTTTGGATCTTCAGCTGATTATCGGCGGTAATGAAGTAACGCTTGTCCAGCATGACAGAGCTGTCGGCGTTATCCACCAGCCGCACGGAGAGGAAACACTGCTGGGCGCGGTAGTGGCGCTGATTGACGAACTCGATATACAGCGACTTGCCCGAATTGCTGGGGCCGGAATAGTTGTAATTGGTTTGGTCATGCACCAGGAAGGTCGAGTAGGTGTTGAGCGAATCGGTGATCAGCTCGCTGACGCCCACCACGTAAGAGAGCTGGGGCATCCAGTTGCTGCAGCTCTCGCCGCCCTGGATGCGGATATCGATATCGCGCGGGTTGAGCAGCACCGGCATGGTCGATACCGGCACGCGCTGCGACAGCGTGGCGATGCCGACAAACGCCACGCAAACGCTGAGCGCCGCCAGAAACGCCAGCCACACCCAGAAGGTCGGGCGACGATAAAAACGCGGCTGCTTTTCGCCAGGCGCGTCAGACGGCGCGCCGCTTGCCCGGCGCGGCGGCACGTACGGCGTCTCGTCGTCATCATCGCTGCCGTCTTCCGGCTCATGCATGATCACCGCGATCTGCGGCGCCGGTGCAATAGCGGGTTGTGTCTCCTCCTCTTCACACCAGATCACCGACGTCGCCAGCTTATACCCGCGCTTGGGCACGGTGATAATGTATTCCGGGCTGTCGCTGTCGCCGTCTTTCAGGTACTTGCGCAGCTCTGAAATACATTGGGTCACCACGTGGTTGGTGACAATATTGCGCTTCCAGACGTTGTCGATCAGCTCGTCGCGGCTCAGCACCACGTCGGGGTGCCGGGCAAAATAACACAGCATGTCGATCAGGCGCGGTTCCAGCGTTTTCTGGCGACCATCGCGGCTGATGGTGTTGTCGGCAGGAGTAACCAGCCACTCCCCGACGCGAAAAGCAGGCTCTTGCATGGCGGAAATAACTCTGTAGGCATGTAGGGCAAGGGCGCGATCATAGCATAATCGCCCCCGGCTGTGGCCGCCGGGAGGCGATTAAGCCGTTAACTCTCGTATAATTCTAACGGTAAACCATCGGGATCGCTGAAAAAGGTAAATCGGGATTGGGTGTAGGGATCGACACGCACCGGTTCGCAGGCGACGCCGGCCGCCTGCAGATGAGCGATGGCCCGATCGATGTCGTCGACGCTGAACGCCAGATGACGCAGGCCACAGGCCTCCGGGCGGCTGACGCGAGCCGGCGGCGAGGGGAACGAAAACAGCTCAATGGTGTATTGCCCGTTGAGCGCCAGATCCGCTTTCCAGGAGTCGCGCTCCTCGCGGTAGACTTCACTCAGCAGGGTAAATCCGAGAATGTCGCAGTAGAAATGCTTGCTGGCGGCGTAGTCCGCGCCAATGATCGCGATGTGGTGCACCTGACGTAACGCCAGCATAGAAACTCTCTTCTGTTCGTTTTGATGAGGCACGGTATCCGGCGGCGACAATGCCGTCAATGAAAAAGCCCGACGTATCCTGCCAAACCGCCGGGCGCGTTATGCCATTATGGCTGTGGGGCTTTCAGCACCTTCACCAGATAACGCCCATCCTCCGTCAGCTTGGCGCCGTGGATATCGGTTTCAAACCCGGGATAGCGCTCGCCGATCGAACACAGCATCAGCAGAAAATCGAGCACCGCCCGGCTCTCTTCGGTGATCATTTCACCCGGCATCACCAACGGCACGCCCGGCGGATAAGGCAGGATCATATTGGCCGCCACCTTGCCCACCAACTGATCCAGATCGCAGGTTTCGACATTGCCGCGCACCTGCTCCTGGAACATCTGGTGCGGCGTCAGCTTCATTTCCGGCAGCACATCGAACGCCCGCTGCATCAGGCCTGGCAGATCGTGTTGGCGGATCAG
The DNA here is from genome assembly GCF_048684565.1 of Serratia sp. BNK-33-b. Taxonomy (NCBI): domain Bacteria; kingdom Pseudomonadati; phylum Pseudomonadota; class Gammaproteobacteria; order Enterobacterales; family Yersiniaceae; genus Serratia; species Serratia sp. BNK-33-b. Next base: position 917,407 of record NZ_JBLQTZ010000001.1, on the reverse strand, counting down.
GCGATGAATGCCGGCGGCCAAATCCTGGATGCGCATATGGCGATAGAAATCCGGATCCTCGGCGTACAGATCCGGCAGCATGTTCTTCACCCGCAGGTTGAGATCGTAGGCGCGCTTGAAGTCGGTCAGGCCGCGCAGCAGGCTCATCGCCTTGGTTTTATCGATGCCGATGCTGAACAAGAACAGCAGGTTGTACGGCCCGGTCTTCTCCACCACGATGCCGCGTTCGTCGAGGTACTTCGCCACCAGCGCCGCCGGGATCCCCTCTTCTTCCAGCGCGCCCAGCTCATTCATGCCCGGCGTCAGGATCGTCACCTTGATCGGATCGAGATACATATGATCGCGATCGGTCTGGCCGAAACCATGCCAGTTATCGTCCGGATCCAGCGGCCAGCACTGTGCCTCATCGATCTCTTCCGGCTGCCAGATATCGAAGAACCAGCTGTCGCTCTCCTCGCGCAGCCGCTGCACCTCCCGGCGAAAATGCAGCGCGCGCTCCACCGAACGGTTGATCAAACGGCGCCCCGGGTTGCCGCGCAGCATGGCGGCGGCGGTCTCCATCGACGCCACGATGCCGTAGTGCGGCGAAGTGGTGGTGTGCATCATGTAGGCTTCGTTGAAGGTGCTCTCATCGTAGTCGCCCTTGATATGAATCATCGAGGCCTGCGAGAAGGCGGCCAGCAGCTTGTGGGTAGACTGGGTTTCATAGAAAACCTTGCCGGGCACCCGCTCGCCGCTCATGCCGCTCTTGCCGTCGTAAATCGGGTGGAAGTTGGTGTAAGGCACCCAGGCGGAATCAAAGTGAATCGACGGCACCTCCAGCGTCTGCTTGATGTAGTCGGTGTTGTACAGCAGGCCGTCATAGGTGGAATTGGTGATCACCGCGTGCACCGGCCAGGTGGCGTTCGGCGTCGCCTGCACCCGGGCGGCGATGCTCTCGCGAGTGAACTCGCGCTGCGGAATCCCGCCGAGGATGCCGTAGGCGTTGCGCAGCGGGCGCAGATAGATCGGCGTGATATCGCTCATCATCAGCAGGTGGCACAGCGATTTGTGGCAGTTGCGGTCGATCAGCACCGTGCTGCCCGCCGGCGCCGAATACATGCCGACGATCTTGTTGGCGGTGGAGGTGCCGTTGGTGACCAGATAGCTCTGCTCGGCGTTGAAGGTGCGCGCGATGTACTCTTCGGCCTCCAGATGCGGGCCGGTGTGATCCAACAGCGACCCGAGCTCGGTGACCGAAATCGAGATATCGGCCTTCAGGGTATTGGCGCCGAAGAAGTCATAGAACAGGCAGCCTACCGGGCTTTTCTGGAACGCGGTGCCGGCCATGTGGCCCGGCGTGCAGAAGGTGTACTTCCCTTCGCGCACGTAGTTGAACAGCGCCTTGGTCAGCGGCGGCGTAATGGTGTCGATGTATTCCGCGGTGTACTGCTGGATGCGCTGCGCGATGTCGTCTGCCGCATTCAGGCCATACTCGAAGAAATAGAGCACCATGCGCATTTCATGCAGGCTGACGTCGAAAGTGGAGTGGGTATTGATAAAGGCATACAGCGGCAGGTATTCGTTCAGCTCGTTGATCTCGCTGCACAGCTCCAGGCTGTAGTCGTCCCAGTCGAAGATCACCCCGCAGATGCGGGCGTTGGCTTCGATCAACTTCAGCAGGTCACCGCTGTTTTTGGGGTACACCAGCTGGAATCCCATGGCGGCCAGCGCAGCGTGGAGCTCGCGAATCGGCTCATCTTTGTAGTAGACGCCCGTCGGGCCCATGATGGCGATGATATTCATCGGCAGCTCCTGTCAGTTAACGGCCAAGTCTCTATAACACCACGAAAATCCGACGGTGTGTAGCCAAAAAAAAACCGCCCGGAGGCGGTTTCTTGCAGCGAAACACAGAACTCAGCAGTAGCCGTAGTTCATCAGACGCTGGTAACGGCGGTTGAGCAACTCTTCGTCGTTCAGGCCATCCAAATCTTTCAGATCGGCGAGCAGCTGCGCTTTCAGCGCGGCGGCCATCGCCGGCACGTCGCGGTGCGCGGAACCGAGCGGCTCCGGGATCACCGAGTCGATCAGCTTCAGCTCTTTCAGACGCGGCGCGGTGATGCCCATCGCTTCTGCGGCCAGCGGTGCCTTATCGGCGCTCTTCCACAGGATGGAAGCACAGCCTTCCGGCGAAATCACCGAGTAAGTGCTGTACTGCAGCATGTTCACCTTGTCGCCCACGCCGATCGCCAGCGCGCCGCCGGAGCCGCCTTCGCCGATGACGGTGCAGATGACCGGCACGTTCAGACGCGACATCTCACGCAGGTTGCGCGCGATAGCTTCCGACTGGCCGCGTTCTTCCGCGCCCACGCCCGGATAAGCGCCAGGGGTATCGATAAAGGTGATGATCGGCATCTTGAAGCGCGCGGCCATTTCCATCAGGCGCAGCGCCTTGCGGTAGCCTTCCGGCGCCGGCATGCCGAAGTTGCGGCGGATCTTCTCTTTGGTCTCACGGCCTTTCTGGTGCCCGATGATCATCACCGGACGGCCATCCAGGCGCGCAATGCCGCCGACGATCGCTTTGTCGTCAGCGTAAGCGCGATCGCCCGCCAACTCTTCGAAGTCGGTAAAGATGTGTTTGATATAATCCAGGGTATAAGGACGGCGCGGGTGGCGTGCCAATTGGGCAATTTGCCAAGCCCCAAGATCGGCAAAAATCTTGCGCGTCAGCTCAACGCTCTTTTCACGCAGGCGCTGAACCTCTTCGTCCAGATTAATATCTAATTTTTCGTCTTGACGGCTGACTGCAGTCAGCGAGTCAATTTTCGCTTCCAGCTCTGCAATCGGCTGTTCAAAATCAAGAAAATTCAGACTCATAGCATTCCTATTTTAGTCAAATTCCAAGTCCACCTGCTCATTGCCTACCAACGTCCGCAAGTCGATCAACAAGCGGTCGGTGGGCGTCACGCGCCAGGTTGCGCCAAAACGCAGCTTGGCTCGCGCATCTTCCCGTTGATAGTAGAGATGCACTGGAATCGTCCCCGATCGATGGGGTTCCAACGACTGACGGAGACGGTTCAAAAGCTGGTCATCAATTTGCCTGTCAGTCAGCGAGATAGCAAGCCCGCGAGCGTATTTTTCCCGGGCTTCACTGATGTCCATTACCTCGCGGGCCATCATTTTAAGCCCGCCGCTAAAGTCATCAAAGCTGACCTGTCCACTGGCGATAAGGATACGGTCTTTTTCCAACAAATGCTGGTATTTTTCTAACGCTTCGGTGAATAACATCACTTCCAGACGGCCTGAACGGTCATCCAGCGTGCAGATGCCGATGCGGTTGCCGCGCTTGGTCACCATCACCCGCGCGGCGACCACCAACCCGACGGCGGTAGTCATTTTGCCCCGATCCGTCGGGTGCATGTCTTTCAAACGCTGGCCACCGGCGTAACGTTCGATCTCCTTCAGGTACTGGGTGATCGGGTGGCCGGTCAGGTACAGCCCCAGCGTCTCCCGTTCACCGTCCAGCACCACCTGCTCCGGCCAGGGCGCGATATTGGCGTAGGATTGCTCCACCTGCTCCGGCGCTTCCGCCAGCACGCCAAACATATCCACCTGGCCAATAGCTTCGGCTTTCGCATGCTGATCCGCCGCTTTTAACGCGTCGCCGAGCGAATTCATCAGCGCGGCGCGGTGCGGCCCAAGGCGATCGAACGCCCCGGACATGATCAGTTTTTCCAGAATGCGGCGGTTCAGTTTCTTGATGTCGGAGCGCGCGCAGAGATCGAACAGGTCTTTGAAATAACCTTGCTCGCCGCTGTTGCGCGCTTCGATAATGGCTTCGATCGGCCCTTCCCCCACGCCCTTGATGGCGCCGATGCCGTAAACGATCTCGCCGTCGTCGTTGACGTGGAAGTGATACAGGCCGCTGTTGATGTCCGGCGGCAGGATCTTCAACCCCATGCGCCAGCACTCGTCCACCAGACCCACCACTTTGTCGGTGTTGTCCATATCGGCGGTCATCACCGCCGCCATAAACTCGGCCGGATAGTGCGCCTTCAGCCACAGCGTCTGATACGACACCAGCGCATAGGCGGCGGAGTGCGATTTGTTGAAGCCATAACCGGCGAATTTTTCCACCAGGTCGAAGATTTTCACCGACAGTTCGCCGTCGATGCCGCGCGCTTTGGCGCCGTCTTCAAAGCCGCCGCGCTGCTTGGCCATTTCGACCGGGTTCTTTTTACCCATCGCACGACGCAGCATGTCCGCGCCGCCCAGCGTATAGCCGGCCAGCACCTGGGCAATCTGCATCACCTGTTCCTGATACAGGATGATGCCGTAGGTCGGTTCCAGCACCGGCTTGAGCGACTCGTGCTGCCACTGAATGTCCGGGTAGGAGATCTCTTCACGGCCGTGTTTGCGGTCGATGAAGTTATCCACCATGCCCGACTGCAGCGGCCCCGGGCGGAACAGCGCCACCAGTGCGATCATGTCTTCGAAGCAGTCGGGCTTCAGACGTTTGATCAAATCTTTCATGCCGCGCGATTCAAGCTGGAACACCGCCGTGGTTTCCGAGCGCTGCAGCATGTCGAAGCTTTTCTTGTCGTCGAGCGGGATGGCGGCGATGTCGATCGGTTCCAGCCCGGTCTTGGCGCGCCGGGCGTTGATCATCTCCAGCGCCCAGTCGATGATGGTCAGGGTGCGCAGACCGAGGAAGTCGAACTTCACCAGCCCGGCGTATTCCACGTCGTTCTTGTCGAACTGGGTCACCGGGTGGTTCCCTTCGGCATCGCAGTACAGCGGCGCGAAGTCGGTGATCTTGGTCGGCGCGATCACCACGCCACCGGCGTGTTTACCGGCGTTGCGCGTCACCCCTTCCAGCTTGCGCGCCATGTCGATCAGCGCCTTGACCTCTTCGTCGGCCTCGTAAATCTCCGGCAGCTGCGGTTCGGCGGCGAAGGCTTTCTCCAGCGTCATGCCCGGATCCGGCGGCACCAGCTTGGAAATGCGATCGACGAAGCCGTACGGGTGCCCCAGCACGCGGCCCACGTCGCGGATAACCGCTTTCGCCGCCATGGTGCCGAAGGTGATGATCTGTGATACCGCTTCGCGGCCGTACATCTCCGCCACGTGTTCGATTACCTGGTCACGCTTCTCCATGCAGAAGTCGACGTCGAAGTCGGGCATTGAGACACGTTCCGGGTTCAGGAAGCGTTCGAACAGCAGATCGAACTCCAGCGGATCGAGGTCGGTGATTTTCAACGCATAGGCCACCAGCGAACCGGCGCCGGAGCCGCGCCCCGGGCCAACCGGCACGTTGTTGTCCTTCGACCACTGGATAAACTCCATCACGATCAGGAAGTAGCCAGGGAAGCCCATCTGGTTGATCACCTTCAGCTCGACGTCCAGACGCTCATCGTATTCCGGGCGGCGCTGCGCGCGCACGTCAGGATCGGGGAACAGGAACTCCAGACGCTCTTCCAGCCCCTCTTTCGATTTGAGCACCAGGAAGTCCTCGGTGCTCATATCGCCGGTCGGGAACTGCGGCAGGAAGTATTCGCCAAGGCGAATGGTGACGTTGCAGCGCTTGGCGATTTCGACGCTGTTCAGCAGCGCTTCCGGGATGTCGGCGAACAGTTCGCACATCTCGTCTTCGCTGCGCATGTACTGTTGCGGGCTGTAGTTGCGCGGCCGCTTGGGGTCGTCCAGCGTAAAGCCGTCGTGAATGGCGACGCGAATCTCATGGGCGTCGAAGTCATCTTCCACCAGGAAGCGCACGTCGTTGGTGGCCACCACCGGCAAGCCGCGCTCGGTGGCCAGCGCCACCGCCGCATGCAGGTAGTTCTCTTCGTCCTGGCGGCCGGTGCGGATCAGTTCCAGATAGTAACAGTCTGGGAAATACTGCTGATAGAAGTCCAGACACTGATCCACCTGCGTCTGGTTGCCGCGCAGCAGGAACTTGCCGACGTCGCCCTGACGCGCGCCGGAAAGCAGGATCAGCCCTTCGCGATGTTCAATCAGCCAGTCGCGATCGATAGTCGGGCCGGCGGCGCCGTAGCCGCGCTGATAGGCGCGGGAAATCAGCAGCGTCAGGTTCTGGTAGCCTTCGTTGTTGCTGGCCAGCACCGTCAACTGAGCCAGTTCATCGCCCAGCTCTTCACTTTGCACATGGAAATCCGCGCCGATGATCGGTTTGATCCCGGCGCCGTGCGCGCTGCCATAGAATTTCACCAGCCCGCACAGGTTGGTGAAATCGGTGATTGCCAGTGCAGGCATGGCTAACGCGGCGGCTCTTTTCACCAGCGGCGCCGTCTTGGCCAATCCATCAATCATGGAGTAGTCACTGTGGACGCGCAGGTGAATAAAACGAGGTTCGGCCATCTCCAGATACCTGATTGAAGGGGCTCAGCAGGCTGAGCCCGGGTTAATGCTATCGTCGAGCCCGGTCAGGCCCGCAGACTACAGCGCCAGCGCTCTTTTCACCGGCGCGAAGCTGCGGCGATGATGCTCGGTGGCGCCCAGCGCGGCCAGCCGCTCCAGGTGGAAGGCGGTCGGGTAGCCTTTATGCTGCGCGAAACCGTAGTCCGGGTACTCGCTGTCCAGCTCGGCCATTTCGCGATCGCGCGTGACCTTCGCCAGAATGGACGCCGCGCTGATCTCCGCCACGCGGCTGTCGCCCTTCACCACCGCCTGCGAACGCATCGGCAGGTTCGGGCAACGGTTACCGTCGATTAAAACCATGTCCGGCGCGATATGCAACCCGGCCACCGCGCGCTGCATCGCCAACATGGTGGCGTGCAAAATGTTCAATTGGTCGATTTCTGCCGGTTCGGCGCGCCCCAGGCTCCAGGAGAGCGCCTTGGCGACGATTTCGTCATACAGCGCCAGGCGGCGTTTTTCACTGAGTTTCTTGGAGTCCGCCAGACCGACGATCGGCTGCGCCGGATCGAGGATCACGGCGGCGGTGACCACCGCGCCGACCAACGGGCCGCGGCCCACTTCGTCCACACCGGCAATCAGCGTGGCAGCGGGATAGATAAAGGGTTCAATCATGCTTTCGCCAGCTCCAACACAGCCTGAGCGGCCTGTTCGTCCGCACCGCAACGGATGCTTTGGTGCAAGGTAAGGAAAGTGTGTTTCAACGCGTCGGTTTCCGGGCTCTCTTCCAGCAGCGGCATCACGGCGGCGGCCAGTTTGTCCGGCACGCAGTCATGCTGCAGCAACTCGGTGACGATCTCGCGCCCCGCCAGCAGATTCGGCAGCGAAACGTAAGGCGTTTTCACCAGCTTCTGCGCCAGCCAGAAAGTGAACGGCTTCATGCGATAGCCCACCACCATCGGGCACTTGGCCAACATGCACTCCAGCGCCGCCGTACCGGATGCCAGCAGCGCCGCGTCGCTGGCGATCATCGCTTCGCGCCCCTGCCCATTCAGCAGGTGTACGGTCAAATCCGGCGCAACCTCGGCCTTGATGCGCTCAAACTGCTCGCGCCGTTTGGCGTTGACCAGCGGCACCACCACTTCCAGCTCGGGATAACGGGTGCGCAGCAACTGCGCGGTTTTGAGGAAATCGGCGCTCAGCATTTCGACTTCGGCGCCGCGACTGCCCGGCAGCAAGGCCAGACAGCGCGCCTGCGGAGCGATGCCAAGCTGAGCGCGCGCCGCCAGCCGGTCGGGCTGCAGCGGCATGGCGTCCGCCATGGTGTGGCCAATAAACCGGCAAGGCACGTTGAAACGATCGTAAAACGCTTTTTCGAAAGGGAGAAAGGCCAACACCAGATCGGTGGCTTTGCCTATTTTGAAAACGCGTTTTTGCCGCCAGGCCCACACGGAAGGGCTGACGTAGTGGATGGTGCGAATGCCGCGCTGTTTGAGGCGGCCTTCCAGCGTGATGTTGAAGTCCGGCGCGTCGATGCCGACAAACACGTCCGGCCGCAGCTCACCGAAACGGCGGGTGAGATCCTTGCGGATCTTCAACAGGCGTGGCAAGCGCTCAAGCACTTCCACCACGCCCATGACCGCCAGCTCTTCCATTTCGTACCAGGCTTCGCAGCCTTCGGCCTGCATCAGCGGGCCGGCGACGCCGACAAAACGCGCGTCGGGGATCTGCGCCTTGAGCGCACGGATCAAGCCGGCGCCGAGAATGTCACCGGAGGTTTCTCCGGCGACCAGTCCGATAGTCAATGGACGATTCGACATAACTCAGCGAATGATGCCACGGGTGGAACGGGTGAAGAAATCGAGGTATTGCTGCACTACCGGCTGTTCTTTGGCCAGGGCTTCGATTTCCGCTTTCGCTTCATCCAGCGTTTTCTCGCTGCGATACAGGATTTTGTAGGCGTTGCGGATTGCCTGCATTTCATCCTTGTCAAAACCGCGGCGCTTCAGGCCGACCGCGTTGACGCCGAACGGCGTAGCGTGGTTGCCCTGAGCGATGACGAAAGGAGGCACGTCCTGAGCGACACCGGAACAACCGCCTACCATCACATGTGCGCCGATAATGCAGAACTGGTGGATCGCCGTCATGCCGCCGATGATGGCGTGATCGTCGATTTCCACATGCCCCGCCAGCGTGGCGTTGTTGGCCAGCACGCAAGCATTGCCGACCACGCAATCGTGGGCGATGTGCACGTTGACCATCAGCAGGTTGTCGTTGCCCACTTTGGTCAGGCCGGTGCCCTGCGCGGTGCCGCGATGAATGGTCACGCTTTCGCGGATGCGGTTGCGATCGCCCACTTCAACGCGCGTCGGTTCGCCCGCGTATTTCAGATCCTGATTCACTTCGCCGATAGAGGCGAATTGATAAATCTGATTATCGCAGCCAATCTTGGTAATGCCGTTCACCACCACGTGGGATTTCAGCACCGTGCCGGCGCCGATTTCCACCTGGGAGCCGACGTAGCAGAAAGGGCCGATATGCACGTTGGCGCCGATCACGGCGCCTTCTTCGACTATCGCGCTAGGATGGATAAAGGCGGTTTGGTCAATCACGGATTAAGCCTCCCGGCTGCGGGCACACATCATGGTTGCTTCGCAGACAATTTTACCGTCAACGGTCGCCACGCCTTTGAAGCGAGTCAGACCGCGGCGAGTTTTCTCGAAGGTGACTTCCATGACCATCTGATCGCCTGGCACCACAGGGCGCTTGAAGCGTGCTTCGTCGATACCGGCGAAGTAATACAGCTCGCCCGGCTCCAGTTTGCCGACGCTTTTAAACGCCAGGATACCGGTGGCCTGCGCCATGGCTTCCAGGATCAATACGCCTGGGAAAATCGGTTTGCCAGGGAAATGGCCCTGGAAAAACGGTTCATTCACCGATACGTTCTTCACCGCACGCAGATATTTGTGCTCTTCAAACTCGAGGACGCGGTCGACCAGCAAGAACGGGTAACGGTGAGGAAGCAGATCCAAAATTTCTGCAATATCCAGAGTATGAGTGTCAGTAGTCAAAATACTCTTCCTGTCTCTAAAAACTGATGGCATCAACAACACGGCCTGCGCTGACCCCAAAAGGAGATCATCATGCAGGCCGCAAATTAACATCTCTTTGCGCTTTTGGTCTCACGACCAACGCGTTTCGTTTTGTACCCGCCAGGGCGGGCGGCAATGATTAGTCTTTTCCGACTTTACGTTCGACAGCTTTCAAGCGTTTGCTGATCTCATCGATATTCATCACCAACGCAGCGGTTTTACGCCAAACCTTGTTAGGCTGCAACGGAATGCCCGAAGAGTATACCCCAGGTTCGGTGATTGGTCGCATAACCATTCCCATTCCGGTAACAACAACCTTGTCGGCAATCTCCATGTGACCGTTGATCACGCTGGCGCCGCCGATCTGGCAGTAGCGGCCGATTTTCAGGCTGCCGGCCATGATCACACCGCCGGCGACGGCGGTATTGTCGCCAATCACGACGTTATGTGCAATCTGGCATTGGTTGTCGATGATAACACCATTCCCGATTTGGGTGTTATCCAAAGCGCCGCGGTCAATGGTGGTGCAAGCGCCGATTTCGACGCGATCGCCGATAATCACCGTGCCCAACTGAGGGATCTTGATCCACTCGCCGCGCTCATTCGCATAGCCGAAACCGTCCGCGCCGATCACAGTGCCCGACTGGATCAGGCAGCGCTGGCCGATTTCGACCGCATGATAAATCGTTACGTTCGCCCACAGACGCGTACCCGCGCCGATGCGTGCGTGTTTGCCGATGAAACAGCCCGGGCCGATAACCACGTTATCGCCAAGCACCGCACCCGACTCGATCACCGCGTTCGCCCCAATGGCGACGTTCTGCCCCAGCTGCGCTTCAGGCGAGATCACCGCGCTTGGCGCGATATCCTGCGCCGGCGCCGGCGTAGTGTCCATCAGTTGCGCCATGCGCGCGTAGGTCAGATAAGGGTTTTTAACCACCAGCGCCGCAGCACGGCAGTGTGGTAAATCCGCTTCGGTAAGCACCACGGCGCTTGCCTGGCAGGAAGACAGCTGCTCTTGATAGCGGCTGTTTGACAAAAACGTGATTTGGCCAGGCTGTGCCGAATGCATAGAAGCAATGCCGGTGATGACGAGATCGCCATCACCGTGCAATTGTGCATCCAACTGCTGCGCTAAATCAGCCAGTCGAATTGAAAGCATGTGTTATTTAACCTGTTTCAGCACGTCAGCAGTGATATCTTTGGAAGAGTCTGCATAGGCAACGGCGTTGGCGTCGATCACCACGTCATAACCGCCTTTGCTGGCGACAGATTTCACCGCGTCCTGAATGCGGCTCAGGATCTTGTTACGTTCTTCCATCTGGCGACGGCGGTTGTCCTGCTCGAAAGCCTGGGCTTTCTGAGAGAACTGCTCGCGTTGCGCCATCACGTCTTTTTCCAACTTGCTGCGGTCGCTGGCTTTCATGGTAGCGCCGTCACGCTGCAGACGTTGCATTTTGGTCTGCAGGCTACGTTCCATGTTCTGGAGTTCGCTTGCACGGCCTTTAAACTCGTTTTCCAGCTGTTTAGCGACCGCTTCGCGGGCCGGCAGCTGTTGGAAAATGCTGGAGACGTTAACGACAGCGATCTTATCTGCTGCCTGAACGCCAGCTGAAGCAGCCATTGCTAAACCGAGGCCTGCGGCACACAACCACTTTTTCACTATAAACTCCTTACCATCACCCATTTGTGTCATATGACACTGAAGTACACAATTTGCCAGACTTGTCCCACCAAACAATGAGAATCATCTCCCTCTGCCGGCGGGCGCCTGGCCATTGCGATTCTTAATAACTGTTATGCCCAGAGGCGAGACCCGTTACCAGGTCTTACCGATGTTAAACTGGAACTGTTCGGACTTGTCGCCTTCGTATTTCTTGATCGGGTTGGCGTAAGAGAACACCAACGGCCCCAGTGGCGACATCCACTGCAGCGCGATACCGGCGGAAGAACGAATATTGCTGGCTTTGCTGTAGTCCGGCACGCCGTACATCAGCGTTTCGTTGGTATTCTTCCACTTGGTGTCCCACACGGTACCGGCATCGATGAACAGCGACGTCCGCACCGAGTTGGCGTATTTCTCGCTGATGAACGGCGTCGGGGTGATCAGCTCCAGGCTGGCGACCGCCATGGCGTTACCGCCCACCGCGTCATCCGAGCTACAGATGCTCTGACGATCGGTCGTGCTGCCGGCGTTGAACTGACACTGGTACGAGTTGGAGTTGTAGTACACCGCCTTCGGACCAATGGTGTTGGACTGGAAGCCGCGCACGGTGCTCGAACCACCGGCGTAGAAGTTCTCGTAGAACGGCATTTCCTTGCCGCCCAGCCCATCCGCGTAACCCAGACGGCCACGGCCCAACAGCACCCAGGTGCGATCGTCGTTGATCGGCACGTACTGTACGCTGTCCAGCGTCACCTTGTAGTATTCGTTGTCCGAGCCCGGAATGGTGACCTTGCCGTTCAACGTGGTGCGGTTACCCGAGGTCGGGAAGTAGCCGCGGTCCAGGTTGTTATAGGTCCAGCCCAGGTTCAGCGTAAAGTCGTCGGTCGAGTAGCTGGCGCGGTCGGTCTTGTTCGCATCCACGCCCATCGAGTCGAGGTAACGCCACATGGCGATCTGCGGCTGCATGTTCGACAGGCCGTTGTGGACGTAGCCCAGGCCGGTACGCAACGAGTTGTTTTCGTTGATCGGGAAGCCCAGCGTACCGTCGATACCGTAACTCTTGTTGGTATAGTCCGACAGATCCGCGTCATCCGCCTTAAAGTCGTTGTAGAAGATGCGGCCGCCCAGGCTCACACCGTCAACGGTGAAGTACGGGTTGGTGACCGACAGTTCGGTATAGGTCTGGTAGTCGTTCTTGGTGCCGCTGATGCCGACCGAGTAGCCGGTACCCAACCAGTTATCCTGCTGCACGCCGGCCTGGAAGCTGACGCCGCTCTCGGTGCCGTAACCGACGCCGAAGTTGAAGGTACCGGTGTTGCGTTCTTTCACCTTGTAGGTCACATCGACCTGATCGGCGGTGCCCGGCACGCGCTGGGTTTCCACGTCAACCGTTTCGAAGTAGCCCAGACGGTTCAGACGCTCTTTGCCCTGCTCGACCTGCTCGTTGCCGAGCCAGGCGCCTTCCATCTGGCGCATTTCGCGACGCAGTACGGAATCCTTGCTGGTGTCGTTACCTTCGAACTTGATGCGACGCACGTAGAAGCGGTTGCCCGCGTCAACGTTGACGTGCAGTTTGACGGTTTTATCCGCGTCGTTGATCTCAGGCTGAGTGCCGACGCGCGGGTAGGCGTAACCATAACGGCCCAACATCGTTTTGATGTTGTCTTCCATTTTGGTCACCTTGCTGCCGTTGTACAGCTCGCCTGGCTCAATTTTGGTGATCTGAGCGACTTCCGCCGAGTGGCCGGCCAGATTGCCGTTCACGACAACATCGGAAAGCTTGTACTGCTCGCCTTCGGTGATGTTGATGGTGATGTAGATGCCTTTTTTATCCGGCGTCAGGCTCACCTGGGTAGAATCGATGTTAAAGCGGGCATAGCCGCGATCCAGATAGAAGCTGCGCAGGGTTTCGAGATCGCCCGCCAGTTTTTGCTTCTGGTATTTGCGATCGCCGACCAGGTTCCACCATGGCACTTCATCACGCAGTTGGAAGCGTGAGATCAGTTCGTCGTTGGTGAAGGCATGGTTGCCGACGATGTTGATTTGTTGAATCTTGGCGGAGACCCCTTCCGTGAACACCAGTTTCAGGTCGACACGGTTACGCGGCAACGGCGTGACTACGGCTTTCACCGAGGCGCTGTATTTACCGACGCTGTAGTAGAAGTCTTCCAGCCCTTTTTCAATGCTGGAGATCGTGGTGCGGTCGAGCGCCTCGCCCACCCGGACGCCGGAGGCTTCCAGGTTCTGCTTGAGCATGTCATCCTTCACCGACTTATTGCCGGAGAAAGTGATGCTGGCGATGGTAGGACGTTCCTTCACCTGCACGATCAAGGTATTACCATCGCGCAGCACGCGCACGTCCTCGAAGTTGCCGGTGGCAAACAAGGCACGGATGGTATTACTGATGTCATCGTCAGTGACGGTATCGCCGACGCGAACCGGCATGTTGAGTAACGCCGCACCGACGGCGACTCGCTGCAGGCCTTCGAAATGAATGTCTTTCACTACGAACCCGTCTGCACCGTATACGGTGGCGCTGCCAAACAGCAGCGACGCTATGAGCAACTTTTTCATCGCCATCGTTGTTATGCGTTCTTCCTAACCTATCCCCGCCCCTAGAGGCGGGAAAAATCATTGAAAAGTGCAAGACCCATCAACAACACCAGCACGATCGAACCTATGCGGTAGCTGTAGTCCTGTACTCGCTCGGAAACCGGCCCACCCTTCAGCTTTTCTATCGCCAGGAAGAGGAGATGCCCACCATCTAACACCGGTAATGGGAACAGGTTGATGATACCCAGGTTGACGCTAATCAACGCCAGGAACATCAGATAATACACGAACCCGACTCCGGCTGACGCCCCAGCTCCCTGTGCAATCGAGATCGGGCCACTCAGGTTGTTCAGCTTTACATCACCGGTTATTAATTTGCCCAGCATGTTGACCGTCAGCCGCATCAGCTGCCAGGTCTTGTCGCCGGCCTGATACAGCGCCGGGAACGGTCCATACTGGCGAATCGTTTTATACTCGTCCGGCAGCGGCAGCACTTTTGGAATGATGCCTGCAAACCCCACCGATTTGTCTTTTCCCACCGGCTTTGTATCCGGTATCAGCGTCAAAGACAAGGGGGCGCCGTTTCTTTCAATCTCCAAAGCCAGCGATTGCCCCGGGCCATCGTGGATACGCTTCACCAGCGTCTGCCAACGACCCAACGGCTGACCATCGACTTTAACGATCCTGTCCCCCGCTTGTAAACCCGCCTTTTGCGCCGCCGAGTTAGGCTGCACTTCCGCCAACACGGATTCGATCTGCGGGCCGCGCGGCATAATGCCCAGCGCGACAACGGGATCCTGCTTGTCCGGTTCAAAGTTCCACTGGCGCAAATCCAGGGTTTTGGTCACGACCTGCGAAGAGCCGAACGGCGCGACGCCGACTTCGGTTTGCGCATCGCCGATCTTCGCCACCAGCGCCAGACGAACTGACTCCCAATCAGGCGTTTCGATGCCGTCAACCGACTTTAGTTCCATGCCAGACGAAATTTCAGCCTTGGCGGCGATGGATTGCGGCGCGATTTCGCCGATCACCGGGCGGAAACTCGGCACGCCGATGATGAACACCAGCCAATAGGCAAGGATAGCAAACAGGAAGTTGGCGATGGGGCCGGCGCTGATGATGGCCGCGCGCTGCCAGACGGTTTTGTTGTTGAAGGCCTGATGGCGCATTTCCGGCGCCACCGACTCCACGCGCTCGTCCAGCATCTTCACGTAGCCGCCAAGCGGAATCAAAGCGATGACGTACTCGGTGCCCTGGCGATCGGTGCGGCGCCACAGCGCCCGGCCGAAGCCGATGGAGAAACGTTCAACGCGCACGCCGCAACGACGGGCAACCCAAAAGTGTCCGAACTCGTGCACGGTAATCAAAATACCGAGCGCAATCAGAAACGCCACCAGGTTCCAAAGCACGCTGACCATCATCCCTCACTTTCCGTCATTGACGGATTAAAACACCAACAGCATCAGGCAGGCAAACACCGGCACCGCCGCGGTCAGGCTGTCGATACGATCCAGTATGCCGCCGTGACCGGGAATCAAATGACCGCTGTCCTTGATGCCCGCTTCGCGTTTGAACATGCTTTCGGTCAAATCGCCCAGCACCGAAGCCAGCGCGGCGATCACCGAACAGGCCAACAGCGTGGTCGGCACCACGTTCAGCGGCGCGTAGCGGCCGAACAGCCAGGAAATGACCGCCGATGTCAGCAGCCCGCCGATCAACCCTTCCCAGGTTTTACCCGGCGAGACCTTCGGCGCCAGCTTATGCTTGCCGAACAGCTTGCCGAACATATAGGCGCCGGAATCTGCGCCCCACACCAGCAGCATCACGTACAGCAGCCACCAGGCGCCGGTAAACGGGTTTTGCTCATAGCCGAACTGGCGCAGCGCCAGCATGCCCCAAAAAAACGGCACGATGGTCAGCAGGCCGAACAGCAGGCGCAGCGGGCGCGAATTGCGCCAGATGGCGGCCGAGCCGGGGTAAAACAGCACCAGCAGCAGCGCCGCCAGCCACCAGGCCAGCGACAGCCACAGCGAGCCGCTTACCTGCGGCACGGATTGATGGTAGGCGGGAACGCTGAGCATCATCAGCGCCAGCAGAAAACCGCACAGTATCGCCAGCCAGATGCGCTGCGAACGGGAGGTAAAACCGGCCAATTGGCCCCACTCCCAGGCTGCTAACATGCACACGACGAGCGTTACCAGAGCAAAGGCCAGCGGCGGCAACAGGAACAGCGCCGCGATAACGATCGGGATTAAAATCAGAGCAGTTATGAGGCGATACTTCAGCAAAAGTTCTCCCTAGGACGCATCGGCGCCGATAGGTGTTGTTCCCCCGAAGCGGCGCTCACGTTGTGCAAATGCATTCAGCGCACCTTCAAAGACAAGTTCATCGAAATCAGGCCAGAGCACATCAGTAAAGTAAAGTTCAGCATAGGCGATTTGCCACAGCAGGAAGTTACTGATGCGATGCTCGCCACCGGTGCGGATAACCAGATCCACCGGCGCCAGGTCGCTCATGCAAACCCGTTCGCTCAATAATTCCTCGCTGATCTGATCCGGGTGCAACTCACCGCCCCGTACCCGCTCGGCCAGCTCCCTTACTCCCTGAATGATATCCCAACGGCCGCCATAGTTGGCAGCGATATTGAGCGTCAGGCCATCGTTATTTTCCGTCAGTGCTTCAGAGCGGCGGATCCGCTCCTGCAAACGCGCGCTGAACCGGCTAATATCGCCGATCACCCGCAGCCTGACGTTATGTTTATGCAGGCTTTTTACTTCACTATCCAAAGCGCGGACAAAAAGCTCCATCAGGGCGGAGACTTCCTGCACCGGACGGTTCCAGTTTTCGCTGCTGAAGGCATAAAGCGTGAGTGCATCTAAATGGTGGCTGGCGGCAAAACTGACCGCGCGGCGAACCGATTTCACCCCTGCTTTATGACCGAAGACACGTAACTTGCCCTGACGTTTGGCCCAGCGTCCGTTACCGTCCATGATAATGGCGACATGGCGCGGCCCCGGGGAAGATGGATTAGCCTCTTGTTGGTTTGCGGACGACATAACTCGTACTTATTTCCTCAATAGAAATATAACTGCCTTTCCGGAACATCAGGCCCTTACGCGCAAAAAAAGCCGTGTGCCCGACACGGCTTTCAGCCTGCCCTCGCGATACCCGACGCAGCCGGGTCGCCATTGGCGCACAAGGCGCCAATCGGGTCATAATTCAACGGTATAACCGCTGACAGGTGGCGCAGACTATACCACCTCAGCGGGGCATGAACAAACGACCCCGCGGCGGCACGCGCGAATTACGAGCAAAATCGGATAATCGCCGTGATCAGCCGCACAACGCGCGAACGCGTTCCTCGGCGGCGGCGCGCGCCTGGCGGTCAATGTCTAAGACCGCGTCGATGCAGGTCGGTTCCTGCAGCGCGAGACGCTCCACCACCTGGCGGTTGACCGCCGCAATGTCGGTAAAGCGGATCTGCTGCTGCAAAAATGCCGCCACGGCGATTTCGTTGGCCGCGTTCAGCGCGGTGGTCGCCGCCTGGCCGGCCTCGAACGCGTCGATCGCCAAATACAGGCAAGGATAACGCTCGCGTTCCGGTTCAGCGAAGGTCAGCGAACCGATGCGGCAGAAGTCCAGCGCTTCCACGCCGGAATTCACGCGCTGCGGATACGCCATCGCGTGGGCGATCGGCGTGCGCATATCCGGCGTACCCAGCTGCGCCAGCACGCTGCCGTCGGCATAGCGCACCATCGAGTGAATCACCGACTGCGGGTGCAGGATCACTTCCATTTGCTCGGCCGAGGCGTTAAACAGCCAGCGGGCCTCAATGTATTCCAGACCTTTGTTCATCATGGTGGCGGAGTCCACCGAGATCTTGCGGCCCATCGACCAGTTCGGGTGGGCGCAGGCTTGATCCGGCGTCATCGCGGCGAACTGGTCCAGCGGCGTGGTGCGGAACGGACCGCCAGAGCCGGTAAGCACGATGCGCGAAACACCATGACTGTCCAGTGAAGAGTATCCCAACTGGCGCTGAATACTCTCAGGCAAACTCTGAAAAATCGCGTTGTGCTCGCTGTCGAGCGGCAGCAGTTGCGCCTGGCTTTGCCGCACCGCGTCCATAAACAGGCGGCCGCAGGTGACCAGCGACTCTTTGTTAGCCAGCAGCACCTGCTTGCCGGCGCGGATCGCCGCCAGCGTCGGCAACAGCCCCGCAGCGCCGACGATGGCCGCTGTCACTTGATCGACGTCGTCCAAAGCCGCCAGTTCGCAAGCCGCTTGCTCCCCGGCCAATACCTCGGTAGCGACGCCGTTTTCCGCCAGAATGGCGCGCAGCTCGCGGGCAGCGCTTTCATACGCCATCGCGGCGAAGGCGGGCCGGAATTCGATGCATTGCTGCGCCATGACCGCGACGTTGCGGCCGGCCACCAGCGCTTTGATCGCAAAACGCTCGGGATTCGCCCTGACCACGGCCAGGGTGCTGGTCCCTACCGAGCCGGTCGAGCCAAGAATGGTCAGTTGCTTCATGAGTTCACTCTGAATAACTGTCTGATGAGATCGGAGGTGCTCCAGTGTGGAACCTTGGACACCGCTTGTCCATGATCTTTCAGTACGATGAAACGGGATCTGCGCCACAAAAAACAAAGCGCCGCCCAGGCGACGCTTTTTTTCTGCACGATGCTGATTAGAAATCCATCAGCTCTTTTTCTTTCTCCGCCAACGCGGCGTCGACCAGCTTGATGTAAGCATCGGTCATTTTCTGAATCTCGTCTTGTGAACGACGTTCTTCGTCTTCGCTGATCTCTTTGTCTTTCAGCAGCGCCTTGACCTTGTCGTTGGCGTCGCGACGCACGTTACGCACCGCTACGCGGCCCTGCTCGGCTTCGCCGCGCACGATCTTGATCAGATCCTTACGGCGTTCTTCGGTCAGCGGAGGCAGCGGAACACGAATGTCAGAACCGGCGGAAGACGGGTTAAGGCCCAGATCGGAGCTCATGATCGCTTTCTCAACGGCCTGGCTCAGGCTGCGGTCGAACACGTTGATTTTCAGCGTGCGAGAGTCTTCCACAGTCACGTTGGCCAGTTGACGCAGCGGCGTAGCGGCGCCGTAGTATTCCACCATGATGCCGTCCAGAATGCTTGGCGAAGCGCGGCCGGTGCGGATCTTGCTGATTTGGTTTTTGAATGCTTCTACGCTTTTTTCCATGCGTGAATCAGCATCTTTTCTGATTTCATTAGTCACGTTGCAAACCCTTGGAAGCTGGTTACTTGGCAGGCGATACTCAAGTATAGCCCGTAATCGTACTCGAAGAGCGCGCGGCGCCTGGCGTCACGCGCTCCGAAAAAGGGGTGTGAACAGCCTTATTTGCTGATCAGCGTACCTTCGTTCTCACCCATCACCACGCGGCGCAGCGCGCCAGGCTTATTCATGTTGAACACGCGGATCGGCAGACCGTGATCGCGGGCCAGCGTAAACGCCGCCAGATCCATCACTTTCAGCTCACGCTCCAGCACGTCCTGATAGGTTAATTGTTCATACAGCGTCGCATCCGGGTTTTTCACCGGATCGGCGGAGTAGACCCCATCCACTTTGGTGGCTTTCAGCACCACGTCGGCTTCGATCTCGATACCACGCAGGCAAGCGGCGGAATCGGTGGTGAAGAACGGGTTGCCGGTACCGGCGGAGAAGATCACCACGCGGTTGTTGCGCAGCAGGCTGATCGCCTCTGCCCAGCTGTAATTATCACACACGCCGTTCAGCGGGATCGCCGACATCAGGCGGGCGTTCACATAGGCACGGTGCAGTGCATCACGCATAGCCAGGCCGTTCATCACGGTAGCCAGCATTCCCATGTGGTCGCCCACTACGCGGTTCATGCCGGCTTGCGCCAGGCCCGCGCCGCGGAACAGGTTCCCGCCGCCAATAACTACACCGACCTGAATTCCCAGTTCGACCAGCTCTTTCACTTCCTGAGCCATGCGATCCAAAACGCTGGCGTCGATACCAAAACCTTCTGCACCTTGCAGGGCTTCGCCACTCAGTTTAAGCAGAATACGCTGATATACGGGTTTTGCATTGGTTGCCATGGTGTTCTGTCCTAAGAAGCAGTATTAGTAGTGGGGATTTCAGCCGATGAAACGCGCCTGAGGTGAGTATCACGCTGCAGGGCCTGCCACCGGTGTAATTCTGGCTGGATAGTATGGAACCGCCAGACGGCGGTTCCATCGACAGTCATTAAGACTGTTTGCTCATCGCGGCAACTTCAGCAGCGAAGTCGGTTTCGACTTTCTCGATGCCTTCGCCCACTTCGAAGCGAATGAAGTTGGTCACGTCAGCGTTGTGCTCTTTCAGCACCTGAGCAACGGATTTGCTCGGATCCATAACGAAAGGCTGACCGGTCAGAGAAACTTCGCCGGTGAATTTCTTCATGCGGCCTTCAACCATTTTCTCTGCGATTTCTTTCGGCTTGCCGGACTGCATGGCGATGTCCAGCTGAACCTGGTACTCTTTTTCTACCACTTCAGCAGACACGTCTTCTGGCTTCACGAACTCTGGCTTGCTCGCCGCAACGTGCATTGCGATTTGCTTAACCAGTTCTTCGTCCGCGCCTTTAGCCGCAACCAGAACGCCGATACGCGCGCCGTGCAGGTAGCTGCCCAGCACGTCGCCTTCCAGGGAAGCAACGCGACGAATGTTGATGTTTTCGCCGATTTTTGCCACCAGCGCTACGCGCTCTTCTTCGAACTGTGCTTTCAGCACGTCAACGTCAGTGATTTTGCCAGCCATAGCGGCATCCAGCACTTTGTCGGCGAACGCCTGGAAACCGGCGTCTTTTGCTACGAAGTCAGTCTGGCAGTTAACTTCCAGAATGATGCCGTAGTTGCCTTCGATCTTGGTTTTGATCACGCCGTCAGCAGCCACGTTGCCTGCTTTTTTAGCGGCTTTGATCGCACCGGACTTACGCATGTTTTCGATTGCCAGTTCGATGTCGCCGTTGGATTCAACCAGCGCCTTCTTGCAATCCATCATGCCAGCGCCGGTACGCTCGCGCAGTTCTTTTACCAGGGCAGCGGTAATATCAGCCATTTCTTTTTCCTCGGTTATCTCGCGTGGAGACAGTTCTCATTCAGATAAGCAAAGGGGGCCTTAACAGGCCCCCCTAACCAACATATGTCAATACCTGGTTAATAAGGGCTCAGTGACGAGCTTGCCTTATTATTCAGCTTCTACGAAGCCTTCTTCCGCCTGAACGGCCAGATCTTGAGAACGACCTTCACGCACAGCGGCAGCAACAGCAGTCAGGTACAGGTTTACTGCACGGATTGCGTCGTCGTTACCAGGGATGATGAAGTCAACGCCGTCTGGGTTGGAGTTGGTATCAACGATAGAGAATACCGGGATACCCAGGTTGTTGGCTTCTTTGATCGCGATGTGCTCGTGATCGGCATCGATAACGAACAGTGCGTCTGGCAGACCGCCCATATCTTTGATACCGCCCAGGGAGTTTTCCAGCTTGGCCAGTTCACGAGTGCGCATCAGCGCTTCTTTCTTGGTCAGCTTGTCCAGGGTGCCGTCTTGAGACTGGATTTCCAGATCTTTCAAACGCTTAATGGACTGACGAACGGTTTTCCAGTTAGTCAGCATGCCACCCAACCAGCGGTGGTTCACGAAGAACTGGTCACAGCTGTTCGCAGCGTCTTTTACCGCTTCGCTTGCTGCGCGTTTGGTACCAACGAACAGGATCTTGCCTTTACGGGAAGAGATCTTGCTCAGTTCAGCCAGAGCGGCGTTGAACATTGGTACGGTCTGCTCCAGGTTGATGATGTGAACCTTGTTACGAGCGCCGAAGATGAAAGGCTTCATTTTCGGGTTCCAGTAACGGGTCTGGTGACCAAAGTGAACACCAGCCTTGAGCATGTCGCGCATGGAAACAGTTGCCATGATTAAACCTCTATAGATTAATTGGGGTTATGCCTCCACGTATCCCATAACGCCGACCCTGGCGGCGACAAGTCACCTCAGGGCACCCCGGCGGATGTGCCGATACGTGTGTGTTATTTACACAAAATGAGTGCAGTTAAAGTATTTTCGGCCGATTCCCGCCAGGCCACAAGAACCAAGTCGCGGATCGCCGGCGCGCTTTATACCATAAACCCGCCGCAGACACCAACTTTTGTTGCGTTTCGCCGGGCGTCAGGAAATGAAATTTGGCAGCCCCCGGCCGGGCTGATACCATAAGTCACTGCTTCTTATTGTCGACGATAACGACACCTGCGGACGAATTTCATGGCAATCTCAATTAAAACACCTGATGACATCCAAAAAATGCGCGTGGCCGGCCGCCTGGCCGCCGAAGTGCTGGAGATCATCGAGCCGCACGTCAAACCTGGCGTGACCACCGGCGAACTGGACCGTATCTGTCACGAGTACATCACCAACGAGCAGCAGGCCATCTCCGCCTGCCTCGGCTACCACGGCTTCCCGAAATCCGTGTGCATCTCGGTGAACGAAGTGGTGTGCCACGGCATCCCGAGCGATGACAAAACGCTGAAAGACGGCGACATCGTCAACATCGACGTGACCGTGATTAAAGACGGTTTCCACGGCGACACCTCGAAGATGTTCATCGTCGGCAAACCGACCATTCTGGGCGAGCGCCTGTGCCGCGTCACTCAGGAAAGCCTGTATCTGGCGCTGAAGATGGTCAAACCGGGCATCCGTCTGCGCACCCTGGGCAAAGCCATCCAGCAATTCGTCGAAGCCGAGAAGTTCTCCGTGGTGCGCGAGTACTGCGGCCACGGCATCGGCGAAGTGTTCCACGAAGAGCCGCAGGTGCTGCACTATGACGCGGACGACGGCGGCGTGGTGCTGCAGCCGGGCATGGCCTTCACCATCGAACCGATGGTCAACGCCGGCGACTACCGTATCCGCACCATGAAAGACGGCTGGACGGTAAAAACCAAAGATCGCAGCTTGTCGGCGCAGTATGAGCATACTATTGTGGTCACTGATAACGGCTGCGAGATAATGACGTTGCGCAAGGATGACACCATCCCCAACATCATTACGCACGAGATGTAAGCACTGCGGCGCACGCCGCGTGCAGAATGTCACCAGGCCGGCTTATGCCGGCCTTTTTTATGGGCTGCGCACTATGTCTGACAATCTCCTTCAACCGGCCGTGCCGATGCCGCCCGTCCCTCCCAGCGTCTACGGCGACGACGAGCTCACCTGCCCGCTGCTGAAACAGCGGCTGGAGCAGTTCCAGCTGTGGCTGGCGGCGGCGTTCGACGCCGGCTCCAGCGCCGAAAGCCTGGTGGCGGCGCGCAGCGACTTCATCGATCGCCTGCTGCGCCGGCTGTGGACGTTCTACGGCTTTGAAGATATCCCGGAAACCGCGCTGGTGGCGGTCGGCGGTTATGGCCGCGGCGAGCTGCATCCGCTGTCGGATATCGACGTGCTGGTGCTCAGCCAGCGCCGGCTGACGGAGCAACAGTCGCAGCGGGTCGGCGAGTTCATCACCCTGCTGTGGGATCTCAAGCTGGAAGTGGGCCACAGCGTGCGCACCCTGGAAGAGTGCCTGCTGGAAGGGCTGGCGGATCTGACCGTGGCCACCAACCTGATCGAATCGCGCATGATTTGCGGCGACGTCGCGCTGTTCCTGCAGATGCAAAAGCATATCTTCAGCGACGGCTTTTGGCCCTCGCCGCAGTTCTTCCACGCCAAGATCAGCGAGCAGCAGGAGCGTCATCAGCGCTACCACGGCACCAGCTATAACCTGGAACCGGATATCAAAAGCAGCCCCGGTGGCCTGCGTGACATCCACACGCTGCTGTGGGTGGCGCGCCGCCACTTCGGCGCCACCTCGCTGGACGAAATGGTCGGTTTCGGTTTCCTCACCCAGGCCGAGCGCAACGAGCTGAACGAATGCCAGAGCTTCCTGTGGCGCATCCGCTTTGCGCTGCATCTGGTGCTGCCGCGTTACGACAACCGTCTGCTGTTCGATCGTCAGCTCAGCGTGGCGCAGCTGCTGCGCTATGAAGGCGAAGGCAACGAGCCGGTCGAGCGCATGATGAAAGACTTCTACCGCATGACGCGCCGCGTCGGCGAGCTGAACCACATGCTGCTGCAGCTGTTCGACGAAGCCATCCTGGCGCTGGACGCCACCGAAAAGCCGCGTCCGCTGAACGACGATTTCCAGCTGCGCGGCGATCTGATCGATCTGCGTGACGAAACGCTGTTTATCCGCGAGCCGCAAGCCATCATGCGCATGTTCTACCTGATGGTGCGCAACCGCGAGATCAAGGGCATTTACTCCACCACCGTGCGCCAGCTGCGCCACGCGCGCCGCCACCTGAAACAGCCGCTGTGCACCATCCCGGAAGCGCGCGATCTGTTTATGGCCATCCTGCGTCACCCCGGCGCGGTGTCGCGCGCGCTGGTGCCGATGCACCGTCACAGCGTGCTGTGGGCCTATATGCCGCAGTGGGGCAAGATCGTCGGGCAGATGCAGTTCGATCTGTTCCACGCCTATACCGTCGACGAACACACTATCCGCGTGCTGCAGAAGCTGGAGAGCTTCGCCGATGCGCAAACCCGGCCGCGCCATCCGCTGTGCGTGGAGCTGTATCCGCGCCTGCCGCACCCGGAACTGCTGCTGCTGGCGGCCTTGTTCCACGATATCGCCAAAGGGCGCGGCGGCGATCACTCGATCCTCGGCGCGGAAGACGTGGTGGAGTTCGCCGAACTGCACGGCCTCAACTCGCGAGAAACCCAGCTGGTGGCCTGGCTGGTGCGCTGCCACCTGCTGATGTCGGTCACCGCGCAGCGCCGCGATATCCAGGATCCGACGGTGATCCAGCAGTTCAGCAGCGAAGTGCAGAGCGAAACCCGCCTGCGCTATCTGGTGTGCCTGACGGTGGCGGATATCTGCGCCACCAACGAAACCCTGTGGAACAGCTGGAAGCAGAGCCTGTTGCGCGAGCTGTATTTCGCCACCGAAAAACAGCTGCGCCGCGGCATGCAAAACAGCCCGGATTTGCGCGAACGCGTACGCCACCATCGCCTGCAGGCGCTGGCGCTGCTGCGCATGGACAACATCGACGAAGAGGCGCTGCACCGCATCTGGAGCCGCTGCCGCGCCGATTACTTCCTGCGCCACTCGCCGAATCAGCTGGCCTGGCACGCCCGCCACCTGCTGGCCCACGACTCCACCCAGCCGCTGGTGCTGGTCAGCCGCCAGGCGACGCGCGGCGGCACCGAGATCTTCATCTGGAGCCCGGATCGCCCTTACCTGTTCGCCGCCGTCGCCGGAGAGATGGATCGCCGTAACCTGAGCGTGCACGACGCCCAGATCTTCACCAACCGCGACGGTATGGCGATGGACACCTTTATCGTGCTGGAGCCGGACGGCAGCCCGCTGGCGCAGGATCGCCACGCGGCGATCCGCCAGGCGCTGCTGCAGGCCATCACCCAGCGGGAGTACCAGCCGCCGCGCGTGCGCCGCCCCTCTTCCAAGCTGCGCCACTTCAGCGTGCCGACCGAGGTCACTTTCCTGCCGACCCACACCGATCGCCGCAGCTACCTGGAGCTGACCGCGCTCGACCAACCCGGCCTGCTGGCTCGGGTGGGCGAAGTGTTCGCCGATCTGGGGCTGTCGCTGCACGGCGCGCGCATTTCCACCATCGGCGAGCGGGTCGAGGATTTGTTTATCCTGGCCGACGGCGAGCGGCGCGCGCTCGACCAAGAAACGCGCAGAAAGTTGGAGCAACGGTTGACAGAGGCCCTCACCCCAAACGATAAAATGTGATACAAGTAACTTTTTACCGACAACATCAGGAAAGAGAACAGCATGCAGCAATTACAGAACGTTATTGAAAGCGCCTTCGAACGCCGTGCGGACATCACTCCGGCGAACGTAGACACCGTAACGCGCGAAGCGGTAAACCAGGTGATCGGCCTGTTGGACAGCGGCGCCCTGCGCGTTGCCGAGAAGATCGACGGTCAATGGGTCACCCACCAGTGGCTGAAGAAAGCCGTGCTGCTCTCTTTCCGCATCAACGACAACAAGGTGATGGACGGCGCGGAAACCCGCTACTACGACAAAGTGCCGATGAAATTCGCCGACTACGACGAAGCGCGCTTCCAGAAGGAAGGTTTCCGCGTCGTGCCGCCGGCCACCGTGCGCCAGGGCGCGTTCATCGCTCGCAACACCGTGCTGATGCCGTCTTACGTTAACATCGGCGCCTACGTCGACGAAGGCACCATGGTCGACACCTGGGCCACCGTCGGTTCTTGCGCGCAGATCGGCAAAAACGTTCACCTGTCCGGCGGCGTCGGTATCGGCGGCGTGCTGGAGCCGCTGCAGGCCAACCCGACCATCATCGAAGACAACTGCTTCATCGGCGCGCGCTCCGAAGTGGTGGAAGGCGTGATCGTGGAAGAAGGCTCGGTGATTTCGATGGGCGTTTACCTCGGCCAGAGCACCCGCATCTATGACCGCGAGACCGGCGAAATCCATTACGGCCGCGTGCCGGCGGGTTCGGTGGTGGTTTCCGGCAACCTGCCGTCGAAAGACGGTTCTTACAGCCTGTACTGCGCGGTGATCGTCAAGAAAGTCGACGCCAAAACCCGCGGTAAAGTCGGCATTAATGAGTTATTGCGCACTATCGACTAAATTGAAATAGCGGGTGATTCACCCGCTATTTTTTTGTCTGCGTTTCGCTGGCAGTCACAGTCGCAGATCTCGCTTTCCGCCATAATTGCAGTCGTGGAATATAACGATCACATCTAAAGAGGGCGCAGTATGTACGATAACTTGAAGAGTTTGGGCATCAATCAACCGGAAGACGTCGATCGCTATAGCCTGCGTCAAGAGGCCAACAACGACATCCTCAAGATCTATTTCCGCAAGGACAAAGGCGAGTTCTTCGCCAAGAGCGTGAAGTTCAAGTACCCGCGCCAGCGTAAAACCGTGGTGGCGGACAACGCCGGCCAAGGCTACAAGGAAATTCACGAGATCAACCCGAACCTGCGTTACGTGATCGACGAGCTGGATCAGCTGTGCCAGCGCGATCAGGTGGAAGTGGATCTGAAGCGTAAAATCCTCGACGACCTGCGCCATCTCGAAGGCGTGGTGTCGCACAAGATTGCCGAGATCGAAGCCGATCTGGAAAAACTCACCCGCGGCAAATAATGCGGTTCGGTTAACCCGCATCATCGTTAAGGCGCCCTTTTGCGGCGCCTTTTTACGTTATGACTGCAGCAGCGTGCCCCACTGCTCGACCCACGGGCAGGCGGCCACTTCCGGCTCCGGCTGTTCCATCGCATCGATCTCCAGCACTTCGCCAACGCGGGTGGCACCCTGCTCCTGCAGCAGCGCGTCGAACGCGCGCCCGGCGCCGCAGAAGTTGTCATAGCTGCTGTCGCCGAGGGCGATCAGCCCATAGCGCAGCTCCGGCTGATAGCCAACCTGATCGCGGATAGCGTGGAACAGCGGCGCGATGCTGTCCGGCAGATCGCCCTGCCCGGTGGTGGAGGTGATCACCAGCGCGTAGTGCTGACGATAATACTGCCAGGCCTCCAGCGTGCCCTCTTCGAACAGTTTGACCTCATGGCCCTGCTCGCTGAGGATGTTTTGCGCCTCTTCCGCCACCAGCAGCGAATTGCCGTAGACCGTTCCCACGAAGATACCAACCTGAGCCATGGCTCCTACTCCCTTCATTACCTTTAAAAATTGTCAGCTATCCTGACCGTTAGCCGCGCTAAACTCAACCCCGGCAAGTTCAGGGAATACCCCCGCCCAGCCGAACTGCGCCATCACCCCTTGCCAGGCTTCGTCCCAGCGCGCCGTTACCTGCAGCGGCTCGCCGGTCACCGGGTGCGTCAGTTGCAGGTGGCTGGCGTGCAGCATCAGGCGCGGGCAGCCGAAATGCTGCGCCATCCCGCGGTTCTGCCGCAGATCGCCGTGCTTGCTGTCGCCGATGATCGGATGGCGAAGATGCGCCATGTGGCGCCGCAGTTGGTGCTTGCGGCCGGTTTCCGGCTGCAGTTCCACCAGACTGTACCGCGCGCTGTCGTAGCGGCCGATGGCCACCGGCATCTCTACCTGCGCCAACGGCCGGTAGTGCGTCACCGCCGGCTGCGGCCCCTTGTCGGCATCGGCATGTTTATCGGCGATTTTATCCAGCTCAGCCGTCAGCGGGTAGTCGAGGGTCGCCTCCTCCTGCACGTAACCGCGCACCACCGCATGATAGGTTTTCTGCACCTGGTGCTGCTCGAACTGCTGCGACAGCAGGCGCGCCACCTCACTGGAGAGCGCCATCAGCAATACGCCGGACGTCGGGCGATCGAGACGGTGCACGGTAAAGACATGCTGCCCGAGCTGATCGCGCACCGTCTGCATCATAAAGCGAGTTTCATGACGGTCCAGCCAACTGCGGTGCACCAACCAGCCCGACGGTTTGTTCACCGCCACCAGGTGTTCATCCTGATACAAAATCTCAATCACATCGCGTTCCCAGGTCAATAGCCGTTTCGGGCGCGAGTATAACAGGCATGAGACGCAACGCTAGTTCACCCATTCGATGGTCACCAGGCGCGTATCGGCGCGGCCGCGATCGTCCACCGCCCGAATGCGGTAACGCCCATTGTTGATCGGCCGCCAGTCGATCGGTTTTTTACTGGCGCTGCTGCCGAGATAGATATCGTCGACGAACCAGTACACCGTCTTGCTGTCGGCGTCCGTCACCGCATTGAAGGCGATGTTGTCCCGCCCCTGCTGCGACTGGCGCAGGGTATAAGTGGTGTTTTTCAACGGCGAGGTGATGCGCGGCGCGTTGCCGCCGACGGCGATGCCGTTGTCCTTGCAGCGATTGACCGGCGGCGCCCGCTTCGGCAGCCCGGCCTGGGCGAACACGTTGGCCAAATCGGAAGGCCAGAATTCAAAAATTTCGGTGCGGGTCTGCGCCGCATCATACGGCGGGCAAACGACCTCGCCGCTGTGAATATCCAGCACCACCGGCCGGTAGACGCTGTCTACCTTGATCGGCGACTTGCCGGGAATGAACCAGGTCTTGCCCTTTTGCTGGCACCACGGCGTCGGCAGATCGCCGCTGGCGAGACAAATGTCTACCCGCCGCAGCCGCTTGGGGAACGGATGTTTCGGTTCCCGCAGGGCAGGATAGCTGGCGTTGACGCTGTCGATGATATTGAAAAACAGCGGCGCGGCCGCCTCGGCGCCGACCAACGCATTGTTGCCGCGCCCGTCGAAATTGCCTTCCCACACCACCAGCACGTAAGGACCGAAAATCCCGACGCTCCAGGCGTCGCGAAAGCCCCAGGAGGTGCCGGTCTTCCAGTACACCGGCAGCGACGAAGAACGCTGCGCCAGCGTATCGCCCGGCCGCCGGTGCTGGCGCAGCATATCCAGCGTGATGAAACTGGCCTCCTCGCTCAGCAGCCGCACCGGCGTCGATTCGGCCTGGTTCAACTGCATGCGAAGCGGCCGCAGCTCACCGCGATTCGCCAGCAGCGCATACAGCTTCGCCAATTCCTGCGCCGTTACCTCGCCGCCGCCCAATACCAGCGACAGCCCGTAGTGGCTCTCATTGGCCATATTGGCGACGCCGGTCAGGCGTAAGAACTGATAAAAAGTCGGCTGGCGCAGCTGCGAGGCGACATATACCGCCGGAATATTGCGGCTGAAATTTAGCGCGTCGGTGGCGGTCACCGGGCCGAGGAAGCGCCGGTCGAAATTTTCCGGCGCATAGGCGCCGAACGACGAAGGCACGTCTTTCAGGATGGTCATCGGATGCAGCACGCCCTGCTCCATGCCCAGCGCGTAGATGAACGGCTTCAGCGTCGATCCCGGCGAACGCTTGGCGTTGGTGCCGTTCACCTGCCCCTGAATTGGACGGCTGTAATAGTCCGCCGAGCCCACCAGCGCGCGCACCCCCATATCGCGGCTGTCCACCAGCAGCACCGCGGCGTTTTGAATGCCGCGGCTGCGGTTGCGGGCGATAAAGGCGTTAACCTGCCGCTCGACCAGCCGCTGCAACCCGGCGTCCAGCGTAGTGTCGACGCGAGTGTCGCGCTGCACCAGTTGCTGCGTCTGCAGGCGCAGCTGTTCGATAAAGTGCGGCGCAATATAGGGTACTTGCTCAGGCTGCCGCAGCGCCAGCGGCAGGCGGAACAGCGTTTGCTGGCTGGCGTCGGTCGGGTAAACCTGCTGCCAACGCTGGAACAGACGATTGCGCGCCTGCGTCAACGCCGCGCCGAGCACGCCGGTTTTCGGCTCCAGACGGTAGCTGGGCGACTGCGGCAACACCGCCAGCGTCAGCGCCTCCGGCAGGGTCAACGCCTTCGGCGACTTGGCGAAATAGATCAGGCTGGCGGCGCCGATGCTTTCGATATTGCGGCCGTAGGGCGCGTAATTCAGGTAGGCTTCCAGGATATCACGCTTGGAGTAACTCAATTCCAGCTGCACCGCGCGCAGCACCTGCAGCAGCTTGCCGCCTGGCGTGCGGGTATTGAGATGCCAGCGCATCCGCGCCAGCTGCATGCTGATGGTCGATCCGCCCTGCATTTTGCCGCCGGCGACATAGCTGCGCCAGAAGCCGCGCATCAGGCTGACGGGGTTAAATCCGGGGTTGTAGTAGAACCAGCGATCTTCGTGCAGCAGCAGCCCGCGCACCGCCAGTGGCGACACCTGTTCCAGCGGGGTCCACAATCGGTAGCGATCGTCGTTGGCCAGCGTGATGCGCAACAGCGCGCCGTGCCTGTCGTAATAAACGGAAGACTGCGGCAGCCCCTGCCACAGGGGCGGATGCGGCCACAGCCGAATCGCGGCCAACAGCAGCGCCAGTAAAAACGCCGCCATCAAGCCGTTTTGCAGCACGCGCCCGGTCAGGATCTTCATACGTTCTCAGCATTCCGGCGCCAGACGCTGGCCTGGCGCCGGATATGGCCTAGTCGTTGCCCGCCGGCACCACCACCAGCTTGCCGCCGCCGGCCGACATGGCCTGCACTTCACGGTCATACATGGCTTCGCCGTAGGCCGGTGGAACAATAAAGCTGCCGGTATTGGTGGCCTTGATCTGATAAACAAACTCCTGCACCTCGGTGCCGGCACTGCCGTAGATAATCACCCGATCTTCGCGGATATCGCTGTAGTCCGGCGCCCAGGTGGAGCCGGAGGCGGCCAGCGGCGACTGCCAGCCGCCGCGATCGTCGCTCTCCTCGCCGGCGTCGGCCGGCTCCGGCGGCGTCTGCTGCACCACTTCGAACCCGCCCGGCAGCAGATCGACGATCGCCAGGTTGCTCTGCCCCTCTTTCGAGTTGGCGCGCACCTTCAGATGGACATTGATCTTCTGCCCCAGCGTCACCTGCGTCACCGGCTTGCCCTGTTCGTCGGTGTAATCGCGGACGATCTCAATCCCGCGCGACAGCGCTTTTTGCGGCGCATTCAGGTCGTAACCGGCCTGCGTCACCACATACCAGGCCGGCGCGCTGCCGCCGTTGGTGAAGCGCACCGCAGTGGCGTCAGCGTTAAATTGCCCCTGAACGAACAGCCCTTGCAGATCGCTGATGCGCTGCGGCTCGCCGCCGGCTTTGCCCACCTGCGCGATGCCCAATGCATCCGCATTGGCGGACTGCGCCGCCACCTGGGCCGAGTAGCTTTCCAACGCCAGAATGCTCATCGCGGAAGAGTAGGTGGTGTAGCGCTCTTCTTTCAACGCCTTGACCATATTCTCCAGCACCTGCGGCGGGATCGACGCCACCTTCTCCGGGAAGTGGCGGGTAATCAGATACAGCCGCGTCGCATCCTGCACCAGCGGATCGAAATAGTTCTGCGTCCACCAGGCGCTGTCATACGCCTTGCTCAGTTGCTGCCAGCTCGGTTGCAGCAGCGCGGCGGCTTCGTCGTCCATCTTCAACAGGCGATAGGAAGAGGCCAGATAGAGCGCGCTCAGATCGGTTTTCCACTCTTCGCCATAGCGTTTTTGCAGCGTATCCTGCACCGCCGCCAGCGAGTTGGTGGTCACTTCGCCCTGCAGCGTCAGCAGGTAAACCGCCCAGCTGCGCAGGCGCAGCAGATACAGATCGTCGAAACCGCTGGCCGCCAGCTCGCGCAACGCGCCGTTGGCTTCATCCAGCATGCCTTCCGGCAGGGCGTAGCCCGCCGCTTTGGCTTCGAGCAGATATTGCACCACATAAGGCGTGACGAAAGGATCGGCATCCGGCGATGAACGCCAGGCGCCGATCGCCCCGCTGTCGTTCTGACGGGCGCGCAGCACGCCCAGCAGATTGCGCAACTGCTTGCTGACTTCCGCCTGGCTCAGGCTGCTTTTCATCTCCGGATGACGGCTCTGCAGCATCAGCGGAATGGAGCGGCTGACGATCTGCTCGGAACAGTAATACGGGTAATCCGCCAGGTATTGCGCCAGCCCGCTGGTCAGCACCAGCGGCGAATTCGACACCGCCGCCCGGCGCTGCGCGAAAGCGTCGAACATCTGGCGCAGGCCATCGACGTTCTGGCTGCCGCCGCTCATGCGCCCCATCACCGACTGGGTGCGGTACGGCGCCGCCGGCCGCACCGAGGTGCTGACGGTGCGGCGGCTGGCCTGGTCGCCGTAACGGGCGTCGAACACCAGCGGCGCATCGCCCAGCACGGCTTTGGCGCGCAGACGGAAGGTGATCACGCCTTCGCGTTTTGCCGCCAGCGTCAGGCTTTGCGTCGCGTTGCCCACCACCTCCAACTGCGGCGGCGGCGTCAACAGGACGTTGATGGCCACCGACTGGCCGTTCAGCCCTTCGAGGTTGTTGCTGACGCCCACGCTGACGTCGAACTCGTCGCCCGGCGCCACCATCGCCGGCACGTTCGGCGTCATGATGAAGCTGTCGCGTACCGTGGCGGCGGTTTGCGCCTTACCGATTTTCTCCGGCGTCACCGAAATCGCCATGACGCGGATCTTGCCGTTGAAGTAATCCGGCACCGGATAGACGAACTGTTTCTCGCCGCTGACCTCGGTAATGCCGGACCAATAGGCCACCGGCTTATCGCGCTTGCGCTTGAACGGGTTGAGGTTGAGATCCAGCCCTTCGCCCGCATCGCCGCCCGGCGCCGCAGTCAGCGCCATCAGCTTGCTGAACTCCGGCAGGATCAGATCGAGGATCTGCGAGCTGCTCACGTTCAGTTCGCGCTTGCTGAAGAAGAACTCCAGCGGATCCTTCAGACGGTAACGCGCCACCTGCAGAATGCCCTCATCGACGGCGAACAGCACCACCTGCTGCGGCGCATCGGTCTTGACCGTCATCGTCAGGTTTTCACCCGGCTTGATGACCTCCGGCGCCGTCACCTCGAGGCTGTTTTGGCGCGCCTTGGTGCTGATCTTGAACGGCATCACGCCGTAGCTCAGCGGGCTCATGAAGATCTCGCTGGAGTTGATGTCGCGCACGAACTGCACGTTGATGTAGCCGTTGCCCTCCATGCCGGCCGGCACGCGGATCGTCTGCACCGAGCTGGTGGTGTCGGTGTGGAACCACTGCCAGGCGTAAACCTTGTCCTTTTCAATGGTGATCAAGCCACTGCCGGTATAAGGCGCGTTGATCGCCACCTCGATCTCCTCACCGGGCTGGTATTCCGCCTGGTTGAGTTTCAGCTTCAGTTCGGCGTTGCGATCCAGCGAACGGCTCAGGTTGGCGTTGCCGGCCACGCTGTAGGCGACGCGGTTGAGCGTCTTGCCCTGCGCATCTTCAATCACCAGCACGAAGTCGCCCGGCTTATCGGTCGCTAGCCGCAGATCCGCGCCCTGCTCGCCCAGCGCCAGCGGCTGTTCCGACAACTGCACTTCCTTCATCTTCGACTGGTATTTGTAAACGCCCGAATCCTGTTTGGTCAGCACCGAAATGTATTTCTGCTCGATCAACACCTGCTTCAGGTTCGGCATGGCGATCTGTTTCAGGGCCGGATCGATGGCGATCACGTTCAGATGCCGCTCAGCGTCGCGGTTGATGTAGCCCAGATCGCCGTCCGCCTTCACGCCGATCAGATAATCGTAAGGGGAAACCAGCGTGCGGGCGGTAGCCGCCACCGAACGCCCGCCGCCGGCGACGAACGCCTCCGACAGCAATTGCAGCTGATAGGTGGCGTCGGCGTAGGATTTCAGATCGAGCGGAATATCGGCCGCGCCGTGCTCATCGGTGGAGCGATCTTCCAGCTCGGTCTCGAACCCGTCGCTGTTTTGTCGGTTTTCATAGAACGCATAATCCGGGAAACGATCGAAGCTCGGATACATCGGCCGCAGCGTCAGCCTGGTGGTCACGCGGCGATCCTGCGCCGGGGTGCCGAACAGGTTCTGCACATCGATGCTGGCCTTCAGCTCAGACGGTTTTACCCAGCCTTGCTGGCGGTCCGGCGTCAACGCCAGTTTCACTTTCAGCTGATCCGGTTCGAACTCCTTCACATTGACTGCGGTATGGCCGAGCAGCGTGGAGGTGTCGTTGTTTTTGCCGATCAGATACAGGTAGACGTTCCACTCGCCGGTCGGTGAGTTTTCATCGGTGGTATAGCTCAGCTCGTTGAAACCGCTGGCGCCCAGCGTCAGCGGCACGGTGGACATCAGCTTGTCGCGCGGATCGCGGATTTCGGCGCGCACCGGCACGCCGGCCAGGCCAACGCCCCAGTCGGCGGCACGGGTGATCAGGCCAATATTGAAAGTATCCCCCGGCCGATAAACGCCGCGATCGGAGAACAGGTAGCTGCTGAGCGTGCGCGGATCGGTCGGCGTTTGTTCACCGGCGACGTCGAAGCGCGAGAAGTCCAGCCCGCGATCGTTATAGCTGCCGGTCGGCAGGAAGGAGACATCCCCCTCTTTTTCCACCAGGAACATCACCGGCTGGCGCTCGTTGGTGTACACATCCAGCGCCGGGAAACGCACGTGGCCATCGGCGCCGGTGGTTTGGCTGAGCAGCGTCACGCCGTTTTTGGCCACCACCGACACGGTGGCGCCGCTGACCGGCGCGCCGCTTTGAATCGACTGCACAAAGACGTCGCGCGTCTTGTCCTGCGAGCTCTTGGCGACGATGCCCAGATCGGTCACCACCACAAAGCGCGAATCGCCGACGTCGGGCTGCTCTTCCCCTTCGCTCTCATCCTGTTCCTGATCCTGTTCGGCGCCCGCCTCTTCCGCCGCCGGTTTTCGGTTCGGCTGCCATTCAGACAGCGTCAGCAGGAACACCCCGCGATGGGAACTGGCGTTGGTGGAGAGATAGCGGGAGAGATCGATGCCCTGATAGTTCACTTCCCCCGGCCGCTCGTTGTTGAGCGCCGTCTGGTATTTGAAATGCTCGGTGAAATATTCGTCGTTGAGCCGGTTGAATTCCGTGGACGAGTATTCCCGGCTTTTGAAGGAGACGATGTGCTGCAGCTGGCTCGGGATCACCCGCTTGATGTCCAGCCGCAGGCCCGCCACGTTGCGCGCCGCCACGCTGATCTGCTTGTCGCCGTTGACCGACAGCAGCGAGCCCTGCGACATGAACTGCAGCGATTTCGGGAACTCCGGCACTTCGACCACGCGGTAAACCTTCTTCGGCATTTTGTAACCGCCGGCGGAAACCAGTTGGTTATCGATCTCGAGCAGCACAAAGCGGTGCGCCGGGGCGTCGAAACGGAAGCTGAACTGCGGTTGGTAGGCCTCTTCCGCCTCGTTAAGCGCCAACGGCAGTGCCGTCGCCTGCGCCAGCACGTTTTTGCCGACGCTGTCGACCGTCCATTGATAGAAATCTTCAGCATCGTTGGCGGCCTCGGCATCGCTCGGATCGTGCTGCGGCAGCAGCCAGGCTTTCGCGGCCCGCGCCAGCTCTTTATCCTTCACCGCATCGCTGAAACCGACCACCAGCGCACGCTGCCCTTGGCCGGCGTCGGTGTCCACCACCTGGGCGCTGGCGTCGCTCAGCGCCAGGCTGTACAGCGTCGGTACCTTGACCCAGTTGCTTTTCGCCTCTTCGACCGCGTTGCCGGCCGCCGTCGATTTAACGCCCTTGCCGACGGTCAGATGTACCGCGCCGCCCTGATCCAGCGCCTGCAGCGGCTCGGAATGCACCCAGGCGTTCAGTTTTTTCTCGTCATAGACCAGAGAGAAATTCAGCTTTTTCTCGGAGGACGTGCTGCCTTCCTTCAATCCCAGCGAAATCTGTTTTTCAAAGCTGGCGACATCGACCGGCGCGTTGAACTGCAGATTGAAAATCGCGCTGCGTTTCTGCGCATTTTGCGGATCGCGGTAATACTCGGCCTGCCCCAGACGGTAATCGAACGCGGGCACGGTGAAGGCATAGCGGGTTTTGGCGAGCTTGACCTGCGGCGCCAGCAAGGTGGCGGGCTCAAGGGTCACATCATATTTCGCACCCATCGGCAGCGGTTTTTTCGGCGTGAACACCAGCGTTGATTCATTACTCCACGCCCACTGCCCTTCCGCCGTCGGCTTCAGAGTGATGCCGGCGCTCACGGTTTTGCCCGCCGCGGTTATCGGCGCAGCCGAGCCGCTGAAGGTCAGGCTCACCGTTTGCGGCGCCAGCCGGGCGGCGGTGTAGTCTATCGGCTCGGGGTTGACCACCTCGGCGTTGATCTCCTGAACCACCATCGGCGCCGGTTCAATCGGTTGGGGCCGGTTTTGCCACCAGTGCCAACCGTAAAATGCGCCGCCCGCAGCGCCTGCCAACAGCAGCAGGCCCAGACCGATCGCTTTCGGGTGTTTATCCACGCCGCTTTCCAGCCGCAAAAAACCGCGCGGCAGCGCAGCCCACCAGGCCGGCGCGCGCCAGCTGAGGTTGCCAACCAGCGGTCTCAGCAACCGCCCCAACAGCGACAACGCCCCGCCCAGCAGGCGACAAACGCCCTTAACCAGGGTAAAAGGCAAACGCAGGATAAACCTTAATAAATCCATTATTGCAGCACCTCATCATCCTAATGCAGCCCCCGGTCAACCGCTGCGGTTAAACCGAGCCGAAAGACGCCGTCGGCTCTCCTGCCCGGCATCCGCGCGAGTACTCTACACTGCCGGGCGGCAAAAATCTGCGCGCCGCCGGCGCATTACGGCTCTTTATTCAACATCAAATCCAGCTGTTGCAGCAGCACCAGCAGCGGCAGACTGCTCGGTTCACGATCTTTCAACGCCTCTTCGAAATAAGGCGTGATGGCGAAGCGCGTCGGCAACGGCGCTTCGGCGTCCAACAACGCATACATGCGCGGCAAGAACACCCACTGCAGCCAGGCTTCGGCCGACATGCTGTCGATGCAGAACGGCTCGGTGCTGGAGAAAGCCTCATGCTCAGGCGGCGCGGCCTGCCACAGCGCCAGATCGCGCATGGATTGTTCAATCGCCTGCAAACTGCGGCGCACCTGGTTATGTATACTCATCTGCATTCCCGATCTCTTTTCATCATGGTATTCAGCGCTCTGGCTGAAAGGCGGCAAAGCATAGCATTTTTATAGCCCAAATTCGGCGCGCCTGAGACAGCTCGCCGTTTTTATCTGGTGACGTTCACCGTCGCGCGGCACAATAGGGCCACCGAATTCACCACACAGATAAAGATTCATGTCCGTAATAACAGAGAAAAAAAACCACGCGACGCCCGGTAAGGCCATGTTGGCCTCGGTCACCGGTTATGCCATGGACGGGTTTGACCTGCTGATCCTCGGCTTTATGCTGCCGGCCATCAGCATCGAATTGGGATTATCCTCATCGGCCGCCGGTTCGCTGGTCACCTGGACGCTGATCGGCGCGGTGCTGGGCGGCGTGATCTTCGGCCACCTCAGCGATCGTTTCGGCCGTATCCGGGTGCTGACCATCACCATTCTGATGTTTTCCCTGTTCACCGGCCTGTGCGCCGTGGCGCAAGGCTATTGGGATCTGCTGGCCTATCGCACCCTGGCGGGCATCGGGTTGGGCGGCGAATTCGGCATCGGCATGGCGCTGATCGCGGAAGCCTGGCCGGCGGAGAAGCGCAACCGCGCTTCGGCGTACGTCGGCATGGGCTGGCAATTGGGCGTGCTGGCGGCCGCTTTCCTGACGCCGCTGCTGCTGGAACATATCGGCTGGCGCGGCATGTTCCTGGTCGGCCTGCTGCCGGCGCTGGCGTCATTCCTGATCCGCCGCACGCTGGGCGAACCGGAGGAATTCGTGCGGCAGAAAGACGCCGGACAACCGCTCTCCTTCCTCCAGCGTTTGCGCCTGCTGTTTAAGGATCGCGCCACCGGCAAGGCCAGCATCGGCATCTTCATTCTCTGTTCGGTGCAGAACTTCGGTTACTACGGGCTGATGATCTGGATGCCGACTTACCTGGCGAAAAACTTCGGCTTCTCGCTCACCAAGTCCGGCCTGTGGACGGCGGTGACGGTGGTCGGCATGACGTTCGGCATCTGGCTGTTTGGCATGCTGGCCGATCGCTTCGCCCGCTGGAAGATTTTCGTGTTGTATCAGATAGGCGCGGTGGTGATGGTGATCGGCTACGCCCAGTTGAGCGATCCGATGCCGATGCTGTTCGCCGGCGCCGTGATGGGCATGTTTGTTAACGGCATGATCGGCGGCTACGGCGCATTGATTTCCGATACCTACCCGGTGCAGGCGCGCGCTACCGCGCAAAACATTCTGTTCAATCTCGGGCGCGGCGTCGGCGGCCTGGGGCCATTGGTGATCGGCGCGCTGGTGACGCAGGTGTCGTTCACCGCCGCCATCAGCCTGCTGGCGGCGATTTACCTGCTGGATATCTACGCCACGCTGTTCCTGCTGCCGAAAAAACAGGGCGCAGGCGATACGCTGGGCGCGATTGGTTAACGCTGACGATGGATTAAGCAGCAGAGGAGCACGCACGGCGGGAGAGAACAAAAAGTTGGGGGCACTGCGTTAACAGTGCCCCCGGTTCGTTTTATAGCCATCCCGCTACACAGTGTGCTCCCTGCTCAATCCTTGAAAACTTTTCCTGCGGCCATCCTGACCAAGTGATCCTTGCATCATCCTGCAGCATCGTCCTGACGCGGTTCCTCAGCCTTCCTGACCCGCCGACAGTCCTGTGTCGGCTCTCAATCTCCGTCCTGGAGGTGTCCCTGGTTTCTATCCTGAAACATCCTGGGCATCTCCTGACGCCATCCTTCGCTCTTGCCTGAGCGCATCCCTTTCTTCGTCCTGAAGCTGCATCATCCTGATGCTTTCCTGCTCCGCCGGTTCCGTTCCGGTAACGATAAGATCGCTTAAATTCCCCGGAATCACAAGGGTTTGGGAGACGTCTCACACTAAATTAAGCCTAAGAGTTATCCTAAAGAAATTCTAACCAATTGATCTGGATAACAATAATCTCATAGCCTGGAGAAAGGCGGGAAAAATTAAGAGCGATCTCTCACAGCCCGTGTGAGAGATCTCTCACACGGGCGACGGCGAATCCGCCGCGCTTCAGTCCAGCACCGGGCGCAGCGCATCGAGGAAATTCCCCAGCGTCGCCGCCAACAAGGTGCGCTTATCGCTGCCGAATTGTTCCAGCACCACGTTGCCGCTGACGTTGCACAGCGACACCATCGTCATCTCGGATTCGGTGGTCGCCAGGAACAGCGTTGGCGACAGCTTGAGACGTTTTTGCGTCACCAGATGACCGATCAGGTTCTCCTGCAGGCGGATAAAATCCTCCTCGCTCCAGACCTGCAGCAGGCTCAGGCGATGCTCCCCAAATTGCGCGCTCATGTCACCCGCGTATTGCTGCGTGTAGAAACGGTGCGCATCCGGCTGCAAACGCAGCTCCAGCGCGGCTTCTACCTTCTCCAGCGTCGCCGCCGGTTCGAAAGGCTGCGGCAACCACAGCACGTCGTCCTCGCGATTCTCCACGATGCAGGGCGACGGCACGCCGTACAGCGCCTGGCTGGCCGGCGCGTGGCCGCGCGCTTGCTGCCACAACTCGACATAGCGTTGAGTGAATTCACGCAGAGCGTGCGATACATCATGGTCCATATTCTTTCTCGCATACGTTAAACTGACGGCCATTGTACCTATCTCTGACCGAGGTGACAGCAGATGTCCTCCTATCAAGACCACCAGGCCCTGTCAGGGCTGACGCTGGGCAAACCCACCGCTTACCGCGATCGCTACGACGCCACGTTGCTGCAGGCGGTGCCGCGCAGCATGAACCGCGAGCCGCTGGGGCTGTATCCCGACAACCTGCCCTTCCACGGCGCCGACATCTGGACGCTGTACGAACTCTCCTGGCTGAACGCCAACGGGCTGCCGCAGGTAGCGGTCGGCGAGATCAGCCTCAACGCCGACAGCCTGAACCTGATCGAATCGAAAAGCTTCAAGCTGTATCTCAACAGCTTCAATCAAACGCCGTTCGCCGATTGGGAAATGGTGCGCAGCACCCTGCAGCGCGATCTGTCCGCCTGCGCCCAGGGCGAGGTCAGCGTCACCCTGTTCAGCGTCGAGCAGTTGGAAGACACGCCGATCGCTCGTCTGGCCGGCGACTGCATCGACCAGCAGGATATCCGCATCGACAATTATGAGTTCAGCGCCGACTACCTGCTGAACGCCGCCGGTGAAGGGGTGGTGGAAGAGCAATTGGTCAGCCACCTGCTGAAGTCCAACTGCCTGATCACCCATCAGCCGGATTGGGGCTCGGTGCAGATAAGCTATCACGGCGGCAAGATCGATCGCGAAGCGCTGCTGCGCTATCTAGTTTCCTTCCGTCACCACAACGAATTCCACGAGCAGTGCGTCGAGCGCATCTTCAACGATCTGATGCGCTACTGCCGGCCGCAAAGCCTGACGGTTTACGCCCGCTACACCCGCCGCGGCGGTCTGGATATCAACCCGTGGCGCAGCAACGTCGAATTCGCTCCCGCGCACGGCCGCCTGGCGCGCCAATAAGTGCGAAACATTGCTCAACAACTGAGCTAACGAGCGGTTTATGTTGGTAAAAGCCCAGGGACGGCGGTAAGGTTAAAACGAGGCTGCGGCCGGGCAGAGCGCCCGCTGCGCCGCAGCACGCCAACCATAACGAGATGCTGTTTTGCTGCGTATGGATTACTACCGCCCCGCACCGGGTGCAAAGGAGTTACCTTGATTACACACATCAGCCCGCTTGGCTCTATGGATTTATTGTCGCAGCTGGAAGTAGACATGCTGAAGCGCACCGCCAGCAGCGACCTGTACCGCCTGTTCCGCAACTGTTCGCTGGCCGTGTTGAACTCCGGCAGCCAAACCGACAACAGCAAACAGCTGCTGTCGCGCTATGAAACCTTCGACATCAACGTGCTGCGCCGTGAGCGCGGGGTGAAGCTGGAGCTGGTCAACCCGCCGGAAGAGGCGTTCGTCGACGGCCGCATCATCCGTTCGCTGCAGGCCAACCTGTTCGCCGTGCTGCGCGACATCCTGTTCGTGCACGGCCAAATCGCCAGCGCCGGCCGTTTCCAGCACCTGAATCTGGAAAACTCGGCCCACATCACCAACCTGGTATTTTCGATCCTGCGCAATGCACGCACGCTGCATCTGGATGAAGATCCCAACATGGTGGTGTGCTGGGGCGGCCACTCGATCAACGAGAACGAATATCTGTACGCGCGCAAGGTCGGCAGCCAGCTGGGCCTGCGCGAGCTGAACATCTGCACCGGCTGCGGGCCGGGCGCGATGGAAGCGCCGATGAAAGGCGCGGCGGTCGGTCACGCGCAGCAGCGTTACCGCAACAGCCGCTTCATCGGCATGACCGAGCCTTCGATCATCGCCGCCGAGCCGCCTAACCCGCTGGTGAACGAGCTGGTGATCATGCCGGACATCGAAAAACGCCTGGAAGCCTTCGTGCGCATCGCGCATGGCATCATTATCTTCCCGGGCGGTGTCGGCACCGCCGAAGAGCTGCTGTACCTGTTGGGTATCCTGATGAACCCGGAGAACAGTGAACAGGTGCTGCCGCTGATCCTGACCGGGCCAAAAGAGAGCGCCGACTACTTCCGCGTGCTGGACGAGTTCATCATGAACACCCTGGGCGACGAAGCGCGCCGCCATTACACCATCATCATCGACGATCCGGCGGAAGTGGCGCGGCAGATGAAGCAAGCCATGCCGCTGGTGAAGGAGAACCGCCGCAACACCGGCGACGCCTACAGCTTTAACTGGTCGATCCGCATCGCGCCGGATCTGCAGCTGCCGTTCGAGCCGACCCATGAGAACATGGCGAACCTCAATCTTTATCCGAACCAGCCGCCGGAGCAATTGGCCGCCGCGCTGCGCCGCGCTTTCTCCGGCATCGTGGCCGGTAACGTGAAGGAAAACGGCATCCACGCCATTGAGCAGTTCGGCCCGTACAAGCTGCACGGCGAACCGCAAATGATGAAGCAGATGGACAGCCTGCTGCAGGGCTTTGTTGCCCAGCACCGCATGAAGCTGCCGGGCAGCGCCTATGTGCCCTGCTACGAAATCGTCGCCTGACCCTCAATCCCGGGCGGCGTAACGGCCGCCCTGTTTTCTCTGACCTAACCGCCCATGATGATACACCTACTGATTGTCGACGCCCTGAACCTCATCCGCCGCATTCACGCCGTGCAGGGCTCCCCTTGCGTCAACGCCTGCCGCCATGCGCTGCAGCAGTTGCTCCAGCACAGCCGCCCAACTCACGCGGTGGCGGTATTCGACGAGGACGATCGCAGCGACAGCTGGCGCCACCAAATTCTGCCGGACTACAAGGCCGGGCGCTCGCCGATGCCGGAAAACCTGCAGCAGGAGATGCCGCAGCTGCGCGAAGCCTTTGCCGAACTGGGCGTCGCCAGCTGGCATTCGCCCGGCAACGAAGCGGACGATCTGGCGGCCACGCTGGCGGCGAAGGTCGCCGGCGGCGGCCACCAGGTGACCATCGTCTCCACCGACAAAGGCTATTGCCAACTGCTGGCGCCGAACGTACAAATTCGCGATTACTTCCAGAAACGTTGGCTGGATATGCCTTTCGTGCAACAGGAGTTTGGCGTGCAGCCGCAGCAGCTGCCGGACTACTGGGGGTTGGCGGGGATCGGCAGCAGCAAGATCCCCGGCGTGGCCGGCATCGGGCCGAAGACCGCCGTGCTGCTGCTGCAGCAATCGGGTAATCTGGACGGGCTTTATCAGCACCTGGAGCAGGTGCCGGAGAAATGGCGCGGTAAGCTGGAGCAGCACCGCGAGCTGGCCTACATCAGCAAACGGGTCGCCACGCTACGCACCGATCTGTCGCTGGACGGCAACCTGCAGCAGCTGCGCCTGCCGATACAATAAGGGCGCTGCAAGCAGCGCCCTTCATTAAGGCTTCACGCGGTTAATCGCGCTCGTCGCGGCGGCCCGGCACCGCCGACCACATGCGGCGCACGTGTACGGTGATCTCTTCGCGATCGTGATACAGCTGCTTGGCGTGCACTTCAGCGCTGATGCCGGCGGCGCCCAGCGCTTCGCGGATGCTCATCAGGTTTTGCGACACTTCCTCGTAGCGCTTTTTCATCGGCAGCTTGAGGTTAAAGATCGCTTCACGGCACCAGCCTTTCACCAGCCACTGAATCATCAGGCTGGTCACCTTCGCCGGTTTCTCCACCATGTCGCACACCAGCCAGTAGATCTTGCTGCTGTTCGGCTCGAACTTGAAGCCGTCGGCGCGGTGGTGCGTCACCTGGCCGGTTTCCATCAGGCTTGGCGCCATCGGGCCGTTATCCACCGAATGCACCATCATGCTGCGTTTCACCAACTGATAGGTCCAGCCGCCCGGGCAGGCGCCCAGATCGACCGCGTGCATGCCGCTGGCCAGGCGCTCGTCCCACTCGTCGGCGGGGATGAACACGTGGAAGGCTTCTTCCAGCTTCAGCGTCGAGCGGCTCGGCGCATCGGCCGGGAAGCGCAGACGCGGAATGCCCATGTAGAACGGCGAGTTGTTGTTGCTGTAGGAGTAACCGACATAGCAGCAGCCCGGCGCGATGAAAAACACATGCACCACCGGGCGAGTCGGGTTCTCGCGCGCCATCAGCACCTTCTGCTCGCGCATCGCGGCGCGCAGCGGCACCGTCAGCTTGCGGCAGAACTTCATCAGCTCTTTGCTTTCGTTGGTGTCCGGCACTTCCACCCGCAGCTCGCCGCCGCGATCGACCACGCCGATCAGCATGCCGACGATCGGCGATACCCGATCTTCCGGCGGCAGATCGCGCAGCAGCTCACCCACCACGATCATCTGGCGGGCGAAAATCAGTTCGCGAAACGGAATCTCCCGCGCCAGGCGATCGGCATCGTCCGGCTGGTAGCATTCGAACAGCACGTAACCGCTGTGCTCTTTTACCCGCGCAAAGCCGTAAATCTCCAGCTGGGCGGCTTTATCGGTGATCTCCGCCGCACACTCTTTTTCGAAGCCGGGGCGGCAATACAACGCAATCTTATTCATGGCGCTCGGCCTTTTTCCTCAGACGCAAAGCGCCAATCAACATCAATATCCAGCCGATCAAGAAGCACACGCCGCCAACCGGCGTGATATATACCCAGACCTTCAGGTGCGACAGCGCCAGGCAATAGAGGCTGCCGCTGAACAACACGGTGCCGAACGCCAACAGCGCTCCGCTCCAGTAAAACCACAGGCTCACGCGGCGCTGCATCGCGACCGCCAGCGCCAGGATGGCCAGAGTGTGGAACCCCTGAT
This sequence comes from Serratia sp. BNK-33-b, assembly GCF_048684565.1. NCBI lineage: Bacteria > Pseudomonadati > Pseudomonadota > Gammaproteobacteria > Enterobacterales > Yersiniaceae > Serratia > Serratia sp. BNK-33-b. Next base: position 873,069 of record NZ_JBLQTZ010000001.1, on the reverse strand, counting down.
ATTCCAGCCCGGTGCGGATCCAGGCCATTTCGTTGGCGCCTAGCGTGCCGCTTAACACATGCGCGCCGAATGCGCCCAACGCGACAAACACAAAGCCGCTGATAGCGGCGAAAACCAGCATGGAACGGCTGCTCATCGTGATCTATCCCATTAAAAATCACCGGCCGCGACAAGGCGGCGGCCGGCCTTATTGTTCGTAGCGGAAGCGGAACTTCTCTTGTTCGCTGGCGGCGCGCGCCAGGATCCACTGCCGGAAGGCGGCTATTTTACCCAGTTCTGCCTGGCTGTCATGACATACCAGATAAAAAGCGTTTTTACTGACCAGCACATCGTTGAACGGGCATACCAGGCGACCGGCTTCGATCTCGGTTTGCGCCATCACGTTATTCACCAGCGCCACGCCCTGGCCGTGCACCGCCGCCTGCACCACCATGGCGCTGTGGCTGAAGATCGGCCCCTGCTGCACATTGATGTGTTGCAACCCCAGCTGACGCGTATAGGCCAGCCAGTCGCGGCGTGAAACGTCATGCAGCAACGTATGATAAGCCAGATCGTCTGCGGTTTTCAGCGGATGATCGCCGGTCAACAGGCTCGGCGAACAAACTGGCAGCAGATATTCCGCATACAGGCGCTCGGCGCGCAGCCCCGGCCAATTGCCGCGGCCGTAGAAAATCGCCACATCGACGTCGTCCGCCAGCTTGTCTTCTTCGCGGTCCACCGCCTGGATGCGCACATCGATCCCCGGATAAGCTGAGTTAAAGCCGGAAAGGCGCGGCACCAACCACTGAATGGCGAAGCTCGGCGGCAGACTGACGGTTAATGCCCCCTTGGCGCTGCGCGCCTGCAGCTTGCGCGTCGCCTCGTTGATCGAAGAGAAGATCTCCTTGATATCGAGGTAGTAACTTTGCCCCTCTTCGGTCAGCAGCAGCGAGCGGTTGCGCCGACGAAACAGCTTCAGCCCGAGGAAGTCCTCCAGCGACTTGATCTGGTGGCTCACCGCGGCCTGGGTCACGAACAGCTCTTCCGCCGCCTTGGTGAAACTCAGGTGGCGAGCGGCCGCATCGAACACGCGCAGCGCATTGAGGGGAGGTAAGCGTTTAGACATTAAATTAGCTACTTTTGTGTAACATTAATCCGAATGATTCGGCGCCGAAAATCGGGCGGCTTTGCGTGGCAAGCCATCGGTAAACGCTAACGGCGTATTGCCATTAGTTTTTTTTATCCGAGCCATTATAATTTGTCCGTTGAGGATGCGCCAGCAAATACCTATAGTGGCGGCACTTCCCGGGCCGGAACGAAAAGGGAGTGGGTGTCGAGGACGCCGATGAACTTTTGGCTTGTGGTTGTGATGTTGTGTTTGCAAATTGTCCGGCGATTCCGGACATGGTAGCTAGGCTACTGTTTTTTCACTTCCTGTACATTTACCCTGTCTGTCCATAGTGATTTTATGCAGCACCGCAAAACTTGCGGTGCTTTTTTTTGCCTGACGCTTATTGGTCGCTTTCAACCATCTCTTTCACATCGGCGCGGTTGATCTGTTGCTCGACGCCGTTGGCGTCTTTATAGCTGATCATGCCGGTATCGTTATCCACTTTAGGCTTGCCGTCAGCAACAATGGTGCGTCCGTCATTGGTATGCATCACGTAGTTGCTGGAACAGGCGGCCAGGGTGAACGTAAGCATCAGGGCAGAGAGAACTGCGGCTGTTTTCTTCATTGAGGACTCCTTTGTAGTTTTAAATGCTGATAAATACCTTTTGTGTGTATAAATGCGATTAATAAGCGCACATTTAATAGCATAACAAACTTTCTCAGTTTTGCCAGGCGATAAGTCCTAATAGGCAGGATCGCTTGTCTCCGGCGGCAAAATAGGACAGGATCACCCATCGACTCAAGCCAGTGACAATCAAGGTATGACGCCTTTTAATCCCAGCCTTTTTCGCCAACAGTTTCCCGCGCTCGCGCAGGACGGTATCTATCTGGACAGCGCCGCCACCGCATTGAAACCGCAGGCGGTGATCGACGCCACGCAGCAATTTTATCGCGATGACGCAGCCACCGTGCACCGCAGCCAGCATCGGGCGGCGCAGGATCTGACCGCCCGCTTCGAGCAGGCGCGCGGCCAGGTGGCGCAACTGATCCATGCACCGTCGGCCGACGACATCGTCTGGACGCGCGGCACCACCGAGGCGATCAACCTGGTGGCGCAGAGCTACCTGCGCCCGCGTCTGCAGCCAGGCGACGAAATTCTGGTGAGCGAAGCGGAACACCACGCCAACCTGATCCCCTGGCTGATGGTGGCGGAACAAACCGGCGCGCGGGTGGTGAAACTGCCGATCGGCGCCGATCGGTTGCCGGATTTGACGCAGCTGCCCGCCCTGCTCAACGACAAAACCCGCCTGTTGGCGCTGGGGCAAATGTCCAACGTCACCGGCGGTTGCCCGGATCTGGCGCCGGCTATCGCGCTGGCCCATGGCGCCGGCGCGCGCGTGATGATCGACGGCGCCCAGGGCGTGGTTCACGGCCCGGCCGACGTACAGCGACTCGACATCGATTTCTACGCCTTCTCCGGCCACAAGCTGTATGGCCCGACCGGCATCGGCGCGCTGTACGGCAAAGCCGAGCTGCTGGCGCAGATGGCCCCGTGGCAAGGCGGCGGCAAGATGCTGACCCAGGCATCGTTCGACGGCTTTACCCCGCAAAAGCCGCCGCACTGCTTCGAAGCCGGCACGCCAAACATCGCCGGCGTGCTGGGGCTGGCCGCCGCGCTCACCTGGCTCAGCGAACAGGACATGGCGGCGGCGGAGCGCTACAGCCGCGAGCTGGCGGACCAGGCGGAACAACGGTTGGCGCAGCTGCCGGGCTTTCGCAGCTTCCGCAGCTCCGGCTCCAGCCTGCTGGCGTTCGACATCGCCGGCGTACACCACAGCGACATCGTCACGCTGCTGGCGGAGCAAGGCATTGCGCTGCGCGCCGGCCAGCACTGCGCGCAGCCGCTGATGGCGGCGTTAGGCGTCAGCGGCACGCTGCGCGCGTCGTTCGCCCCCTACAATACGCAACAGGACGTCGATACGCTGGTCAGCGCGTTGACTCACGCCCTCGATCTGCTGGCCGACTGACTTGACTCCCGGAGACGCTATGCTCGCCCCCCATCCTTTTGGCCGAGAGATCACCGCCGAAGCCTTGATCGCCACCTTCAGCGCGCTGAAACAGTGGGAAGACCGCTACCGCCAGCTGATTATGCTCGCAAAACGGCTGCCGCCGCTGCCGGAGGCCTTGCGCAGTGAAGAAATGGAATTGAGCGGTTGTGAAAACCGCGTCTGGCTGGGGCACCAGTTACTGGAAGACGGCACGCTGCATTTCTATGGCGACAGCGAAGGCCGCATCGTGCGCGGCCTGCTGGCGGTGCTGCTGACCGAAGTGGAAGGGAAAACGCCGCCGCAGATCGCCGCATTGGATCCGCTGGCGTTGTTCGACCGCCTGGCATTGCGCGCGCAGCTGAGCGCCACCCGCGCCAGCGGCCTGGCGGCGTTGGCCGCCGCCGTGCAGGCGATCGCCGCCCGTTACGCCTGACGTGCCGCCTTCGCCAGCATCTTTTTCAGCGCGTGCGACACGGCGACGAAGCCGAAGGTGGCGGTGACCATAGTCGCTGCGCCGAACCCCGCGCTGCAATCCATTCTTTTTGGCCCTTCCGCCGTGCTGCGCGAAGCGCATACCGAGCCGTCCGGCTGCGGATAAACCAGCGGCTCGCTGGAGAAGACGCAGTCGATGCCCAGCTTGCCCTTGCCGTTTTTCACCACGTTGAAATCGTGCTTCAGCCGCTCGCGCAGCTTGGCGGCCAGCGGATCCTGGATGGTTTTGGCCAGATCGGCCACTTCAATTTTGGTCGGGTCAATCTGCCCGCCGGCGCCGCCGGTGGTCACCACCGGGATCTTGAATCGGCGGCAGTATGACAGCAGCGCCGCCTTCGGCCGCACGCTATCGATCGCGTCGATGACGTAGCTGAAGTTATGGTCCAGCAGCTCGGCGACATTGTCCGGGGTGATGAAATCGTCGATGCAGGTCACCCGGCATTCCGGATTAATCGCCAGGATACGCTCCGCCATCACCTCGGTTTTCGATTGCCCGACGTGCTGGCGCAGCGCGTGGATCTGGCGGTTGGTATTGGTGACGCAAACATCATCCATGTCGATCAGGGTAATGGCACCGATGCCGGTGCGCGCCAGCGCCTCAGCCGCCCAGGAACCCACGCCGCCGATGCCGATCACGCAGACATGCGCCTGCGCGAACACCGCCAGCGCCTGCTGGCCGTACAACCGCGCCGTGCCGCCGAAACGCTGCAGATAGGCTTCCGAATAAGCTGTACTCATAACGCTTTAATTACCTTCATAATGCAAATGATAAGGGCCGGAAAATCCGGCCCTTGCGGGTCAATCTTTTCACGCCGTATGCGTTTAGCGGGTGGCCAGCAACGAACCGCCGCGGTTTGACTGATTGGCGCTAAACAGCTGGCCACCGCCGTTGTTCTTCAGCACCCAGACGCGGCCGTAGTGGTTGTAGTACCCCGCCGAGTGGCCGGCTTCCGGCCCGATGCCCTGATACATGTCAAAATGCTGGCCCTTGATGGCGCCGCCCACGTCGAGCGCGACCATCAGACGCATCTCGTATTTTCCCGTGAATTTACCCTTGTTGTCCAGCAGCGGCACTTCGGCCAGCAGCGTGGTGCCCGCCGGGATCAGCGAACGGTCGGAAGCCACCGAGGCTTTGGCGATCAGCGGCACCGCGCTGGCGCCCTTCACCGGCGCAAAAGCTTCCGGACGGAAGAACACGAACGACGGGTTCTGCTCCAGCAGCTCACGCACCTCTGCGGCGCTGTGGGTATCCGCCCACTGACGGATCGCCTGCATCGACATGTCCGCCTTGGCCACTTCGCCACGATCGATCAGCACCTTGCCGATGCTGCGATAGGCATGGCCGTTCTTGCCGCCGTAGCCGAAGAACACCAGCGGCTGGCCGTTGCCGTAGTCGACATAGCCGCTACCCTGGACTTCCATCATGAAGTTGTCCATCAGCGAGTTGGTGTAAGCGATGATATAGCGATCGTCGAGCGCGCCGGAATAGATGCCCGCGCGATCCGGCAAGCGCCCCCTGCCCTTCGGCGGCATGCGGTACAGCGGATAGCGGAACTCGCCCTGTTGGGTATAGCGCGCCTGCACCACCGGCGTATAGTAGCCGGTAAACTGCACGTTGCCGTAATTGTCGACGCCTTCCATCTGGTAAGCGCTGAGGCCGTACTGGCTCAGCATGCGCGTGTCGGCGCCAGACGCCATCCAGCTTTGCACCGCCTGATAGGTGCTGTTGTTGCGGTTAAACAGCGAAGGCGACGCGTACTTGATCTCCATCAGCTGATCCGAGTAATCCTTGGCGTTGACCGGCGAACCTTTGGCGTTGGGCTGATTGACCAGCTCCAGCGATTGATCCAGACGGCCGTCCTTATATTGCTGACCCCGATCGGTCGGCTTGGACGAACAGCCCGCCAACACCGCCACCATCAACCCGCCCAGCAGGTATTTGCCCCAACGTCCTTTCATCGCGCACACTCTCAAACTGATATGATCTACCGGCTGAACGATAACAAACGCTCATTGATAAAGGAATCGCTGCAAATAAAAAAAGCCGCCCGGAGGATGGTGATGAAAAAGAAGGCAAATTGCGGGCAAATCCAGCAGAAAAACGGGTTTAGGCCAATAAAATGCAAAAAGGGTTTGCAACAAAACGCATGGAGAGTATAGTGCGCATCCATCGGACGCGGGGTGGAGCAGCCTGGTAGCTCGTCGGGCTCATAACCCGAAGGTCGTCGGTTCAAATCCGGCCCCCGCAACCAACCGATGCCGCATTGGCGGTATTTGCGTTTGGCTTCGATAACAAAGTATTATACGGACGCGGGGTGGAGCAGCCTGGTAGCTCGTCGGGCTCATAACCCGAAGGTCGTCGGTTCAAATCCGGCCCCCGCAACCAACCGAATGTCGTACCAGCGGCATAACATGAACGGTGGTTTCGTCGTAATACAGCATCAAGACGGACGCGGGGTGGAGCAGCCTGGTAGCTCGTCGGGCTCATAACCCGAAGGTCGTCGGTTCAAATCCGGCCTCCGCAACCAACTCTTGATGACAACAGACAAGCACCCTGACGGGTGTTTTTTTGTATCTGCAATCCGCAAAAATAGCCGGACTCGCGCCCGGCCCTGCTTTTATCGGCTCGCCAGCGCGCCGCCGTTGGCGAAATAAGCCTTGATGCCCGCCAGAATCGATTCCGCCACCTGCTGCTGGAAGTGGCTGGTGCGCAGCTTACGCTCCTCTTCAATGTTGCTGATAAACGCCGTTTCCACCAGGATCGACGGGATATCCGGCGCCTTCAACACCGCAAAACCGGCCTGATCGACACGATTCTTGTGCAACCGGTTGATTTTTCCCATCCGATTCAACACTTCCTTGCCAAACTTCAGGCTGTCGTTGATGGTCGCGGTTTGGATCAGATCGAACATGGTGTGATCGAGATAACGGTCGCCACTCTTGCTGACACCGCCGATTTGGTCCGACGCGTTCTGTGTCTGCGCCAGGAACTTGGCCGCCGAGCTGGTGGCGCCCTTGGTGGACAATGCGAACACCGATGAACCGCGCGCGGCGCGGCTGGTGAAGGCGTCGGCGTGAATCGAAACGAACAGATCGGCGCGCTGCTTGCGCGCCTTGGCGACGCGCACCTTGAGCGGAATAAACACGTCTTCATTGCGCGTCATGAACACTTTCATGTTTGGCTCGCGCTTGATCATGGCGCTCAGCTTGCGGGCAATCTGCAGCACGATGTCTTTCTCGCGCGTCTTGTACTTGCCGATAGCGCCGGGATCTTCGCCGCCGTGGCCGGGATCCAGCATGATGACGATCGGCCGATCGCGCCCCGCTTTGCCGGCCTGCGGCGCTTCCGGCGGCAGCGTGCGCTCCAGATCGCCCTTGTTGTAATCTTCCAGTAACGCCAGTAGCGGATCATACTCCTCACCCCCGCTGCCGCCCTTCGTCGGATAGAGATCCATCACCAGACGGTTGCGATACTCCGGCACCGGCGCCAGCGTGAAAATATGCGGGCTGACGCTTTGTTTGAGCTCCAGCACCAGCCGCACGGTATTCTGATCAAACTGGCCGACGCGCGCCTGCTTGAGATAAGGATCGTCGGCGCGCACCTGCCCGGCGATGCCTTTCAGCACGCTGTTGAGGTGAACACCTTCGATGTCCACCACCACGCGATCGGGATTGGTCAGGGCGAACTGCTTGTATTTCAGTTCGACGTTGGATTCCAGCGTGACGCGGGTATAGGTGGAGGATGGCCAGACGCGCACGGCGATCACGTGCGATGATGCGGCGAAGCCCGTACGACTCACACTCAGCAACCAGCTGGCGGCAACGCCCTGTAATAAACGACGGCGGCCCAGATTGTGATTAGCGTTTGGCATGCGGCTCCGGCAGTAATAGCTGTTTACAACAGATGAAAAAAACACCAATGAAATGGGGATGCCGAAAACTTTAACCAATCATTCCAGCCCTGTCATCAGAAAATCTTTTTATGGTTTTTCAATTTATTAACGATTTAGCGCCCTTAGCGCACGCTTCATGACGATTTCCCACTTGCCATCGGCGCAATAAAAGAATAAAAATACAAAAATATCGTATAAATATGCAAAGAGGTTTGGCCGTGAAGGAACGTAGTACAGAGCTGGTGCAAGGATTCCGTCACTCAGTCCCCTATATCAATGCCCACCGCGGCAAGACGTTCGTCATCATGCTCGGCGGGGAAGCCATCGAACACGAGAATTTCTCCAACATCGTCAACGATATCGGGCTACTGCATAGCCTGGGTATTCGCCTGGTGGTGGTTTATGGCGCACGGCCGCAGATCGACGCCAATCTGGCGCAGCACAACTATGAGCCGATCTACCACAAACACACTCGCGTGACCGACGCCCATACGCTCGAGCTGGTCAAGCAGGCCGCCGGCCTGCTGCAGCTCGACATCACCGCTCGGCTGTCGATGAGCCTCAACAACACGCCACTGCAAGGCGCGCACATTAACGTGGTCAGCGGCAACTTCATCATCGCGCAGCCGCTGGGCGTGGATGACGGCATCGACTACTGCCACAGCGGCCGCATTCGCCGCATCGATGAAGAAGCGATCCACCGCCAGCTCGACAGCAACGCCATCGTGCTGATTGGCCCGGTCGCGGTTTCGGTCACCGGCGAGAGCTTCAACCTGACCTCGGAAGAAGTGGCCACCCAGTTGGCGATCAAGCTGAAGGCGGAAAAAATGATCGGTTTCTGCTCCTCGCAGGGCGTGACCGACGCGGAAGGCAACATCCTTTCCGAGCTGTTCCCCAACGACGCGCAAAAGCGCCTTGAAGAGCTGGAGGAAGGCGGCGATTACCATTCCGGCACCGTGCGTTTCCTGCGCGGCGCGGTGAAAGGCTGCCGCAGCGGCGTGCGCCGCAGCCACCTGATCAGCTACCAGGAAGACGGTGCGCTGGTGCAGGAACTGTTCTCGCGCGACGGCATCGGCACCCAAATCGTAATGGAGAGCGCCGAACAGGTGCGCCGGGCGACAATCAACGACATCGGCGGCATCCTGGAGCTGATCCGGCCGCTCGAGCAGCAGGGCATTCTGGTGCGCCGTTCGCGTGAACAGCTGGAGATGGAGATCGACAAATTCACCATCATCGAACGCGATAACCTGACCATCGCCTGTGCGGCGCTGTACCCGTTCCTGGAGGAAAAAATCGGTGAGATGGCCTGCGTGGCGGTACATCCCGATTACCGCAGCTCTTCGCGCGGCGAGATGCTGCTGCAGCGGGTAGAAAACCAGGCGCGACAGATGGGGCTGAAGAAGCTGTTCGTGCTGACCACCCGCAGCATCCACTGGTTCCAGGAACGTGGCTTTACCCCGGCGGAGGTCGACGTGCTGCCGATGCAGAAACAGGCGTTGTACAACTACCAGCGCCGCTCCAAAATTCTGCTGGCGGATCTGTAATCCCAGTGGGCGCGGCCGTTGCCGCGCCCCTTCATCGTTTATTCCGTTGCCTGCAACCGTTCAGCCAATCCGCTGCGGCGCTGGGTCGGCGTGCGAATGGCCCGCAGCAACACCGCCTCCGTGGCATACAGCGAGAGCTGCTTACGCGCGCGAGTGATCGCGGTATAGACCAATTCACGCGTCAGCACCGGTAGGAAGTGATTCGGCAACACCAGAACCGTATGGTCAAATTCCGATCCCTGAGATTTGTGCACCGTCATGGCATAGGCGGTTTCATGCGCCGGCAAACGGCTCGGCTGCACCGACTTGATGCTTCCATCCGGCAATTGGAAATGCACGCGCAGATCGCCGCGCTCATCCGGCAGCGTAATGCCGATATCCCCATTGAATAGCCCCAGCGCGCTGTCGTTGCGGCCGATCATCACCGGCCGCCCCCGATACCAACGGCCGAGCACGCCCGGTTTACGGTCGATCAGACCGGCGCGCTGCAACCCGATCTCAATGCGCTCGTTCAGGCCGGCGACGCCAAACGGCCCTTCACGCAGCGCGCACAGCACCTGGAAACGGCCAAAGGCCGCCAGCACCGCCGCCGCGTCTGCGCCTTCGGCGGTCAGCCGCAAATAGTCGCGATAGCCCGCCACGCAGGCATCCAACAGCGTCTGATACTCTTCGCTCGTCGCCAACGCATAACCCATGACATCGCCGAAACTGCCGTTTAGTGCCGCCAGCGCGTGATCCCCCGCTCCGGCGTTGACCGCCAACGCCAGTTGACCGATGCCGGAACGGGCGTCGAAGCGATAGCTCTTGCGCAGCAGGCACAGGCTGTCGCGCACCGCCGCTTCCGCAACGGCCAGCTGTCCTTCGATCGAACAGCCGGTCAGGCGGCTCAGCTCTGCAGCGCGCGCATCGCTGTATCCCTGCTCGGCAAAACGGCAAATATCCCCCAGCACCGCGCCGGCCTCCACCGAGGCCAGCTGATCGCGGTCGCCAAGGAAAATCACCCGGGCCCGATCGGGCAACGCGGCAATCAGGCGCGCCATCATCGGCAGATCGACCATCGAGGCCTCATCCACCACCAGCACATCCAAATGCAGCCGGTTGCCGCGGTGATAGCGCATGCGCTGACTGTTCGGTTGCGCCCCCAACAGGCGGTGCAACGTCGCCGCCTCCGTCGGGAACAGCGCCTGCTGCGCCGGGGTCAACGCCAGCTGACGGCTGGCGCTGCCAAGCGACTCCGTCAGGCGCGCCGCCGCCTTCCCAGTCGGCGCCGCCAGCTGAATGCGCAAGCGCGCGCTTTCATCCAACTGCACCAGCGCCGCCAACAGCTTGGCGACGGTGGTGGTTTTACCGGTGCCCGGCCCGCCGGAAATGACCGCAATGCGCCGCGTGGCGGCCACCGCGGCGGCGATCTTCTGCCAATCGGGTTCATCGCTCGCCGAGCCGAACAAACGGTCAAGAATAGTGCGCAGTTCAGCCTCCGGCACCGCCAGCGAGTCGCCTTCGCCGCCGATAAACGCCGCCACTTCACCTTCGTTTTGCCACATGCGCTGCAGATACAAGCGCGGCCCGCGCAGCACCAGCGGCGTAGCCTCGCTGCCGTCCCCGACCGCCGCGCTGGCCGCCAGGCGCTGCTGCCAACGCACGCCATCCGGCCGCCCGGCCGCCTCCCACACCGCCAGCGCCAGCGCCGGTTGGCGCCCTTCAAACAGCGTATCCGCCTGCAGCTGCTCCAGCATCAGGCAGACGTGACCGGCCCCCGCCTCTGCGCTCAGGCAGGCGGCGGCCAGCAAAATATCGGGCTCGTCTTCGTTCGCCACCACGCGGGCGAACTGCACGTCCAGCGGGCGCAACACGCCAAGCGCCACCGCCTGCTCCAGCAGTGCGATCATGATCCATCCTCCGTCGCAGCAGCCTCGCCGCTGAACAAACGATCCATCCCCGCCACCAGCTCAAACTCGGGAAGACAGGTGAAAATGCCGTTGCCCGGGTGCGCCGCATCCACGCCGCGCAGGAACAGATAAATCACCCCGCCGAAATGGCGCCGGTAATCGTAATCCGGCAGCCGATGACGCAGATAACGGTGCAGCGCCAGCGTATACAGCTGATATTGCAGATCGTAACGATGCTCCGCCATCGCCTGCTCCATCGCCGGCCGGGTATAGGCGCTGCTGTCTTCTCCCAACCAGTTGGACTTGTAGTCCAGCAGGTAGTATTTGCCCTGCCAACAGAACACCAGGTCGATAAAGCCTTTCAGCATGCCTTGCACCTGATGGAAATCCAGCGCCGGACAGCGGGCGGAAAGCGGATCGTAACGCTTCACCAGGGCATCGAGCTCCTTCGCCTGCAACAGCCGGTTGATCGGCAAATAGAACTGCAGCTCGGCCTGCTTGTGCTGCGGCGTTAGCGCCGCCAGCGTCACGCCGCTGTCGGCGAGCGGCGTGTTGAGCAATACCTGCATCCACGCCAGCAAAATCGGCTGCCAGTGTTCGGCAAATCCTTGCTGTTGCAGCTGTGCCAGCAGCCACTGTTCATCCAACGGCTGGGTGAAGTCCAGCGTTTCGAACAGGCTGTGCAAGAAGGTGCCGGGCGCCGCGCCGCGCGGGAAGGTATGCGGTGTGAGCGCTGGCTCACTCTCCTCACTCCGCTCGCCCGCCGCGTCGACATCCAGACGCGGCAGCAGATCCTGCATCAGGCTCGCGCCGTGCTGTTGCAAACCGGTATAGCTGGTCACCCGCCAAAAATCCTGGATCCGCCGGGTAAAGCTTTTCGCCGCCAGCGCTTCGGCCAGTGCCGCCTGGGGTTGCCAGGGTTTTTCGTCCGGCGGTTCAACCAGCGACAGTGCGATACCCCCGCCCGCCAATTGCTGCAGACGTTCCTGCAGATACACGGCGTCGCCGGCCTGCCCGCCCTGCACCAGATAACCCAATGCGCTGCGGTGCAGATCGGTATCGCCCTGTTTCTTGCGCGTGCCCTGGAACAGCGGCGCGATGCCGATGCTGCAGTGGTACACCGAGCGGGTCAGCGCCACGTACAGCAGACGCAGATCTTCCGCCAACCGCTCCTCCTCCGCCCAGGCCTGGCTCTCTTCATTGGCGTCGAGATCCAGCAACGCCTGGAAACTGTGGCGATCGTGATACAGCGCCTGTTGCTGCTGGCGGAAGTTGCCGATGAATGGCAACCACACCAGATCGAACTCCAGCCCCTTGGATTTGTGGATCGTGATCACCTGCACCAGATGCCGGTCGCTCTCCAGCCGCAGCTGCTGATTATCGGACTGACGATTGGGCTGGGCGATCTGCTGCGCCAGCCAGCGCACCAGCGCATGCTCGCTGTCGAGCTGCGCCGCCGCCTCTTGCAACAGTTCCCCCAGATGCAGCACGTCGGTCAAGCGACGCTCGCCGCCGACGCTGGCCAACAGGTTCTCCGCCAGCTGGCGCGCTTTCATCACCTCGCTCAGCATCGGCAACACGCCGCGGCGCAGCCAGAGCGTGCGGTAATTGTCGAACTCGTTAACCAGCGCGTCCCAGGCGCGCTCATCGCGGCTCAGGCCGTCCAGCGTCGGCGCGTCCAACCCCATCAGCCCGGTGGCCATGGCGCTGCGCAGCGTGCGCTCCTGCTCCGGCGCCAACACCGCCTGCAGTAACCACAGCATGTCTTTGGCCTCCGGGGTGTCAAACACGCTGTCGCGGTTGGACAGGTAGACCGACGGAATAGACAGCGCGCTCAGCGCATCGCGCACCAACGCCGCCTCATTGCGGCTGCGCACCAGCACCGTGATATCGGAGGCTTGTACCGGCCGTGACGCCTTGCCGCTCTGCAGCCGCGCCTGGCCCTGCTGCCCGGCGCTGAGCCAGTCGCGAATTTGCGTGGCGCACAGGCGCGCCATCAGCTGTTGGTAATCACTTACACCCGCGCCTTCTCCCTGCTGCAGCCAGAACTGCATCGCTGGCTGCGGCTTGCCGTGCAATTCAAACGCCAGCCCTTGGTTCTTTTCCGCCGCGTTAACTTCAATAAAGGGGATTTGGCCGAACAGGAAAGGCTTTTCTACCTGAGAAAACAGGTGATTGACGCTGGCGACCATCGACGGCGACGAGCGCCAGTTGGTCTCCAGCGTATAGTGGGCGCTCACCTCTGAACGCGCGCGCATGTAGGTAAAGATGTCGGCGCCGCGAAAGGCGTAAATCGCCTGCTTGGGATCGCCGATCAACAGCAGGCCGCAATCAGGCCGGCCGACGTAAAGTTTTTGGAAAATACGGTATTGCTGCGGATCGGTATCCTGGAATTCATCGATCATCGCCACCGGGTATCGCTGGCGGATCGCCTGCGCCAGCTGTTCGCCGCCGCCGCTTTGCAGGGCGCCGTCCAGCCGGCTGAGCAGGTCATCAAATCCCAGTTCGGCGCGCTGGCGCTTTTCCTGCTGAATGGAGGTGCGGATCTCGCTGAGCGCACGCGCCATGATCAGGTCGCGCAGCGTCAAGGGTTCAGCGAACAACTCATCTATCGCCGTGAACAGCGTATGCCGCGGCGGCTCACCTTTCTTGGTCTTCTCCAGCAGCACCGACTGGCGAAATTTATCCAGTTCCTTCGGCAACTGGTAGTCCTGAGTCTCCTGCCCGCTCCATTCGCCGACCTTGTTCAGCCAGTTCGGCAGGTGTTTACTGCTGTAGCTGCGCTTATCGACGCCGGACTGAGCGATCAACGCTTCCAGATCGCCCGCCTCCGCCCGCCATTGCGCCTTGATGGCGTCGATGCGCGCGACGATCTGCTCGTGGCGCATCAGGACGGTTTCTTCATCCTTCGGCGGCCGACGCAGCGCCGGCGCTTCACCGTGCAGATAGCCGGAGAGATCGGCCAGCAACGCTTCCGGGCCGCTCCACTCCTGGCTGACCGCACGCGCCACGCCCAGCGGCAACGGATAGCAGTGGCGACGCCAGAAATCGGCGCAGGCCTGCCGCCGCAGCGGCAGCTCGTCCTGCACCAGCGTTTGTTCAAACAGCATGCCGGACTCGAAGGCGTTGTGCGTCAGCATTCGTTGGCAAAAGCCGTGAATGGTGTAGATCGCCGCTTCGTCCATCTGCCGCTCCGCCGCCAGCAGCTGCGAGGCGGCGTCGGTCAAATCGTCAATTTCAGCCATCAGCGCCGAAAACAGCGGGTTGGCGCTGACACCGCGCACGCAGGCGATGCGTAATCCGTGAATATTGTCGCGGATACGCCCGCGCAGCTCCTCGGTGGCGGCCTCGGTAAAGGTCACCACCAGGATTTCTTCGACCGTCAGCGGGCGGGGAAACGCTGCTTCACCGCCCAACCCCAGCAGCAAACGCAGGTACAGCGCGCCGATGGTAAAAGTTTTGCCGGTGCCCGCCGACGCTTCTATCAGGCGTTCGCCGAACAGCGGCAGCGACAGAGGCTCCAACCTCTGCGGGGCAATTTCCGTCATGGCGTCGCCACTTTACGCGGCAAAATCTGCTGCAATGCCGACGCGTTCGGATAGGTGACCCAGTCCTTAGGCGCCGCGTAATCCGCCTTGTCTTGCCCGCTGCCGCTGACCTGCGACAGCACCGCCAGCCCCTGTGGCTGGATCACCGCCTGGTGGAAATAATCCGCCAGTTTGGCCGGCGTCAGCTGTTGCACCTGCGCGATCAGCTTCTGACGGGTATCAAAGGCGAAGTTGCCGCGATCGAAATCGTTGGCGAACCGGCTGGCCTCCTCGCTCAGGGTTTGCGGCCGCTGTTTCAGCTCATTGATCAGCGCCTGTTTGTACTGTTCAAAGTCCGCCTCGCTCATGTCGCGCAGGCGTTTCTCGGTTTTCGGGTAGAAATCCTGATAGCGCTGGTACAGGTAGGCCGGCTGTTTGCTGTTGCTCTGCAACAGGAAGCCCACGCCCCACTGGCGCCCTACCGACATCGGGAAGGCGAAGACCGCGTACCCCAATTGCTCCTGCGTGCGCAGCTGGCTGTAAAACCACGGCTGAATAATCTGCCCCAGCAGCGAACTGTAGGCCATGCCGGTCACTTCGTCGTAGCCGGTCGGCACATAAACCGCCGCCAGCGCCGAGTCAGTACTGCTGCCCACCTGTTGCAGGTTGGCCAGATGATTCTTGTCCACCACCACGTCTTCGCCGTGCCACCATTCGCTACCGGTACAGCCCAGACGATGTTTTAACGTCGACGCCAACGTGTCGACCTGCTGCTTGCTCATGTTGCCCACTACCAGCAGCTCCGGCGTGGCCTCGGCCAGCAGGCTGTCGCGATAGGCCAGCACGTCTTTCAGCGTTAACGTCTTCAGCACCTCGCGGCGCTCGCTGCGTTCGGAATACGGCACGCGGGAAACCATCTGCACCGGCTGAATGGCCAGCTCAAACGCCTTGCCCTTCTCGGCGGCGTCCAACTGCTCCAGATACCAGGATTTGGCTTGCGCCAACTGATCTTCCGTCGGCGTGAAGCTGGAATAACCCTCGATCAGCGCCGTCAGCAACTGCGGCAAACGCTGGGTGAAGCCGTTGGCGTTAAACATCAGACCGTTGTTCGGCGAGGTCGAGAAGCTCAACCCGCCGACCGACGCCTGATAGCTCAACTGATCCAGCGCGAGGCCGGCCAGATAATCCGTCAGCGAGAACAGCACCTGATTGCGCGCGGAATCCATGGTTTTGGCGTTGCGGAAAGCGACGGTGACGTCGGCCTTCGGCTCGTCGGCGAAGTAACGACTCGGCATGTACAGCACGCGCAGGCCGGGTTTATCCACCACCCTTTCCGGTTTTTTGAACTCGTGCGATGGCTTGGTCAGGGTAAAGTCATCCGGGATGTACGGGTTGAGCGCCGGCAGCGACAGGGAAATGCCGCTCTCCAACTGCTGCCACTGCGTAAAGCGCTGCGGCGTGATTTTGTCGACCTGGTAAGGCGCGTTGACGAAATAGGCCGTCTTATTGTGCGGTTCATCCGGGCTGACGAACCAGATGCGCGCGTTTTGCGGCGTCATGGCGTCCAGGCGTTCGGCGATCGCCTTAGGATCATAACGGTCGGCCAGATAAGGCGCGTCCAGCGCATGCTCAACCGGAACGCGCAGCATGGTGTCCACCAGCCATTCGATATAGTCCATGTCGCGCGTGATCGACGGATAACGGAAGTCCAGGTTCAGAACATGCGAGATTTCATCGAAGTAGCTCTGCTTGATGCCTTCGCTGCGCAGCATTTTCAGGTAGTTGAAAATGGCGGCGACGACTTGGTCGCGCTGGGCCAGGCCTTTGTCGGTCAGCGAGACGCTGATAGCGAAGACGCCGCCGTTGCGATCCACCATCGGATCGGCGCCGGCATTGATGGCGTCCGCCAGCCCCTGCTTCTGCAACCAGTCAGACAAGGTGTTTTTGCTGCGGTTGCCGATCAGGTAGCTGATGTAGGTATCGGTTTTGCTGCGAAACGCGGCGCTGTTGTTATCGATGCGGAACTCGACCTTCAGCTGCTTGCGCGGCTGCGCCGGCACATAGTGAATGATGATGCCCTGCTGTTCCGGCGTCACGGCCGGCACGGTGATCGGCGGCACGCTGGCGTCATGATTCGGCACGCGGCCAAAGGTTTTCGCCGCAATGTCAGCCAGCTGCGGCAGCGGCTGATTGCCGTACAAAACGCCCATCATCAGATTGGCGGAATAGTAGCGCTTATAGAAGCCGGTCAGTTCATCGTGCAACTTGCTGTCCGGCTTGTCTTTCAACGTATCGAGATTGCCGCCGGAGAAGCGCGCGCTCGGGTGCGCCGGGTTAAGGGTTTCCGCGCCGACCTGCGCCATGCGCATGCCGTCGCGCGAACGCGCCATCGTCAACTCGGCGTTCACCGCATTGCGCTCGCGATCGGCATTGCCCGGATCCAGCAGCGGCTCGGCAATAGCGTCGGCCATGCGGTCGACCGCCGGCTCCAGCGCGTCATTTTCCACTTCCAGATAGAAGGCGGTGCGATAAGAGGCCGTGCTGGCGTTGTGGCTGCCGCCGTGCTTTTTCAGGAATTCGGACAGGTTTTCCGGCTCTGGATAGCGTTTGGAGCCCATCAGCACCATATGTTCCAGATAGTGCGCCAATCCCAGTTGGCTGTTCGGATCTTCGAGCGATCCAACCGGCAATGCCAGCGCCGCCAGCGATTTCGGCGCCTGGGCATCAGACACCAGCAACACCGTCATGCCATTAGCCAACTTGATCGCTTCATACTGACGCGGATCGTGTTCGCTCTTGTTGATCTTCTCCGTCAGCGGTTGCCATCCTTGCGCGGCCCAACTCAACGGTGCCCAACACATAGCCAATAGTACCAGCCCGGTGATACGGACCAACTGTCTGCGCATATCCAAAATAAACCCCTATTCTGACGTCGCTACGCCCACTCCCTGACGTTGGCGACGTGCATCAAAACCACATAACCAAATCTGTACTCGCCGGGATCTTCGCCAATGTGGCGGCCCGAAACACGGCGGGTATATGCCTGTACGTTATGTAAGACCGGGAATCACCCCAATGGTTGAATATAACCTTCGTTATTTTTACCACCTCCCGCCGTACAGCACCACCGGGGGATTGTTACCCCAGGTTATGTCGCGCCACCGGCAGCAGATAACGCTCTGTTTCGGCCAGTATTTGCGCTAAGTATTCATTATCCAATTGGCGGAATACTCGCTGCACGTAGGGATCTTCCCCTTCTCCGGGAATGCGCTGATCGCCCTGCCAAGCCTGCAGCAATTTGGCGCGTGCCTTAATTTGCGCTTCTTCCTCCCAGTCGATTTGCTGCGTTTCCGGCTGATAGCACTGACTCAGCCACGCCCAGCCGCTCTTGTTCAGCAACAGCAGCGGCTGACACAAACCGCGCTGATAGCCCGCCAGCAGTTCCGCCAGCTGCGCCTGCGCCTCTTCAGGCGCCAGCGCGGCAAAGCGCCAGGCGGAGTTCTTGCGACCGTAGATGCGGCTCTCGCCGGTGCCGCCGGCGCAGCAGTACACCAGGTGCTCCAGCCACAGCAATATGCCGTCCACCGCCGACAACGTGGCGGGCCGCCAGCGCAACAGGCCGTCATCCTGCACCTGATGCAGCCAGCCGCTGAGACGTACGCCGGCGATATCGATATCCAGCTCCAGGCTATGGCTCTCTGCGCGTTCCGCACGCACCTGCTCGGCCAGTTCGCTCATCTCTTCCTGCTGCTTTTGCCAATAGATCTCGCCGAAGGCGCCATAGGGCAAGCCGCCGGCGGCACGCACCCGTTGGAACAAACGTTCGGGATCGTCGCCGTCGATCAGGGTATTCAGCAGTTGGCTGTTGAACTGGTAGCGGCTGAGGTTATCCAGCGTGAAGGGCTCTTCGTCCGGCAGCTCAGTCTCTTCCAGGATAAAACTGACGCCCAGCCGCAGCTGGAAGAAGGCGCGGATAGGATGGCGGTAAAACCGCAGCAGCTCATCCAACGATATTTGCTGCAGCGCTTCGGCGGGCAGCGGTTGGTTGAAGGCCGGGTGCGCCGCACCGCGACCATCGGCGGCAGGCAGCCACTCGGCGGCATAACTTTGCTCCTCCGAGCCCGGCAAGAAATTCTCGGCGGCGAACGGCATGCGCGCGTGCCACTTAAGCAAATGCTCACCAACCCGCCGAGCACTGTCGTCTGCGCTGAGCTCTTCATCTCCCGGCAGGCAATAGCTTTGTTCCAGGTACTCCAGCAGCTCGGTGACCAGCACCGAAGGGTAGCGCGGGCTGTTGTCCTGGATGGAACGGCCGATGAAACTGATATACAGCCGCTGTTGCGCGGACAAAATCGCTTCCAGGAACAGATAGCGGTCGTCATCGCGCCGGCTGCGGTCGCCGCGTTTGACCTGCTGCGCCATCAGATCGAAACCCAGCGGCGGCAGCGTGCGCGGATACACGCCGTCGTTCATGCCCAGCAGGCACACCACCTTGAACGGAATGGAGCGCATCGGCATCAGCGTGCAGAAGTTGATTTGCCCGGCAAGGAAGCGCTGGCTGATGCGCTCCTGATCGAGACGCGCCGCCAGATCGTCGCGCAGAATGGTCAACGGCACCTCATCGGGATAGCGCGCCGCCAGGCCAAAATTGATGGCCTGCTGCCACTGCTGCTCGATCAATGCCAGCACCACTTCGGTGTCGCTCTCCGCTTCGAAGAAGGCATCCAGCAGTTGCCGGCACAGCGGTAGCCACGCCTCGAGCGGGCGCGCTTCGCTCAAAATTTGCCGCCAGTGGCTGAGCTGCGCCAGCAGGTCTGCCAACTGCCCCGCCAGTTCGGCGACCAACCCGCTCGATTCGTCGTAAGGTAAAATGCCCTGCCAATCGCCGGCATTGCTGTCCATCGCGTAGCCGAGCAGCATGCGCGTAATACCGAAGCGCCAGGTATGCTGGCCGGTGGCGGGCAGATCCAGTTCGCGCACGTTATCGTCGTCCAGGCCCCAGCGCACGCCGGATTCACCGACCCAGTGGCGCAACAGACGCAGCCCCTCTTCGCCAATGGCGAAACGGGCGGCCAGGGCAGGCACCTCCAGCAGCGCCAGCACCTGTTCCGAGGTAAAGCGGCTTTGCGGCAGATCGAGCAGTGAAATGAACGCCTGCAGCGCCGGATGCGCCTGCCGCGCTTTGCGGTCAGAAATGGCGAACGGCAGGTAGCGCTCGGCGGGGGCATTGCCGAACACCGCCTGAATATAAGGCGTGTAGCTGTCGATATCCGCCACCATCACGATGATATCGCGCGGCGTCAACGCGGGATCCTGCGCCAGCATGGTCAGCAGTTGATCGTGCAGCACCTCCACTTCCCGCTGCGGGCTGTGGCAGGCGTGCAGGCTGAGGGAGCGGTCGTTCTCATCAAGCGGGCGTTTGCTGAAGCTGCTTTCCAGCGTTTCCGCGGTAATACCGATCACCGCATGATCTTCCAACTCCAGCATGTCGCGCTGAACGGCGTGCAGCATGGTATCCGCCGGGATATCGACAAAGGCGTCGACCTCTTGCGCCCCTTCCATCTGCGACAGCAAATAGAGGTGATCGCGCCCCAGCTTGCCCCAAGAGGCCAGCAGCGGGTTGCTGAGTTGCTGCTGCCCTTCGGCGTCAAACAGGCGCGCCGCGTCGGCCGGCTCGCGAAACAGCCCTTGCTCGCGAGCCTGGTGGTAATGACGACGCTTGCGGCTCTGCAAGCGGGCCAGGAAAGCATAATCCTGAATGTCGCCCCAATAGTAGCGACAAGGGTTGGTGAACATCAGGTGGATGTCGATATGCCGCCCCAGCGCCTGCAACGCTTCCAGATAGACCGGCGGCAACGCCGAGATGCCGCAGATAAACACCCGCGGCGGCAAACCGGGCGGGCACGCTGTTGCCTGCTCGAGCGCGTGGATAAAGCGGCTGTACAGATTGGCGCGGTGCCATTCCGGCTGCCCCAATTCGCGCGTGTACTCCACCAGCCGCGCCCAGAGCGGCGCCTGCCACTGCTGAGCCTCGGGCAGACCGTCGATGCGCTCGCCGCGCTGCCAGCTCTCCAGCCACTGCGGGCGATAAACCAAATACTGGTCGAACAGGTCGGCAACCCGGCCGGCCAATTGGTGGATTTTGCGCTTGTCGCCGTCATCGGTGAGATAGTGCTGCAGTGGCGCAAATGCCGGCTGAGTCAGCATCTCCGGCAACAACCACATCAGCTTCCAGGTCATGGCATCCTTGCTGAAGGCGCTCTCTTTCGGAATATCCGGCAACACCCGGGTGAACATGTCCCAAATGAAGGTCGCCGGCAGCGGAAACGCGACATTGGCTGCGATACCGAACTGTTCCGCCAGCTGCATCTGCAGCCATTGCGCCATGCCGGGGCTTTGCACCAGCACCACCTCCTGTTGAAAAGGATCGGTCAACGGATCTCTGGCTATCAGCGCGCTGGTCAGCGTTTTCAACAAATCCAGCTGATTGGAATGATAAACAGTGAACATGAAGACTCCTTTAAAACAAAAGACATACGGCTCAAAAACGGGCGCAATACCAGCGGCTCAGCGTTGCCCACTGCCGCTGCGGCGTTTGGATCCTGACCGTCAATCGGCGACAATCGCTCCCCGCATCGTCAAGTGCCGTCTCGCGCCGCCACCCTTCCGGCAGCGGTTCAGCCTCGAGCCGGCCGATGACGGCGAACGCCTCCAACTGCTGGTGCGCCAGCCCCCAGGCTTGCCGGTAGTGCCACTGGCGCTGGAACGACTGCAACAGCACCTGATGATACTGTAACAAGCCAAGCAGCGACACCGAGAACAGCAAGGCCGCCACCAACACTTCCGGCAGACTGAAGCCGTTGCGGGATATCCACGCTGCCCGAGCGTTAGCCTTCACAGTCGGCCAACCTTTTCTCGGGACAAAAATCCAGCCGACCGCCCGGCTGTGCTTGCAACTTGCCAGCAGCCTCCGCGCCGTTAAAGGTGCCCCATTGATACAGCCATACCGGTTCACCGCCGCGCATCTCACCAAGGCCGCGAACCGTCACCACTCCCGCTCTGGCTGACAGCCGAGCGCAAGCCGTCAGTTCCACGCGCTGCCTGCATAGCCAGGCCGCTGCACTCAGCTCGGCGCGCGGCCAACGCTGGCTCATGCCCCAACTCAGCGCCGAAGCGGCCTGATTGTAAGCCTGAAGGTAACGCTGCTGATCGGCGGCCAGTAACAGCGCGTTATCCAATTGCCGCTGTTGAGCATTGAGCAACATCAGCCCCAGCGCCAGCAGCAACATCACCGCCGCCAGGGTGCTACCACCTCGCTGGGTTCGCCGCTTCATGGCAGCGCCGCCATTTCGACGCTCCCGCTCAGGCTGCGCCTGATACGCGTATCGCTGGCGGAGCGCCCCGTCAGCGTCAGGCGAGCCAATGCCGCGCCGTGATCGCCCCGCTCTATCGCCACATGAAACCGCTCAATGCGCACTTCGTCATGATCGAGTAGCCGCTCCCAGCCACCGCCCTCGCATTGGCTCACGCCGCGCTGCCCTTCCAAGCCGCCATTACGTAGTCGATAACCGAAATAGCCTGCATCCTCACCCGAAGTGAGCCATTGCCCGCTGCGAGCAATGTCGTAGGCAACGATAACGCAGCTGCCAGCCGTTTCCCCCGATGCCTGGCCTATCAGCAGCGGCCGGCCGGCGCATTGCCCGGCGCAAAAACCGGCGCGGCGCAGATCTTTCTCAATGCCGAACGCCAACTGTCGCAGCGTTGACTCCAGCCGAAAGTGCTGACCGACGGCCACGTTCTGCTGGCGTAACACCGGGTAAGTTTTCGCCGCGCCGAGCGCGATCACGCTGCCGAACACCAGCGCCAACATCACCTCCGGCAAGGTAAAACCGCGTTCGACAGTCAGCATGGCGCGATCCCCCTTATCCGGAGCCCTTCGCTGCACAAACGCAGCCGCCCACGGGCGGACAGCACCAGCCGCAGGCTGCCTGCGTCGTTGCTGAGAAGGATGTGCCCCGCCTGCGCAGTATTGCGCAAACCATAAAACCCAATCTCTTTGCCGGAGTAGCCACTCAGCACAACGTCGCGATAAGGCGGCAAGAAAACGGAGCCTTCGGCGGAAACGCAATCCGTCGGTGGCACACCGCCGCCCAGGCACCAGGGCGTGCCATTCTTGAACCACAGCAGCGCCGTGCGGTTACGCCAGTTGGCGTCCGCCTGTAATCGCAGCAAAAACGCCAGCAGTTGTTGGGCCGTGTGTTCCAGCCGCAGCGCTTGCTGATGATAGCGCCATTGCCCGACGCCCCAGCCGGTGAGCATGGCGGCGATCAGGATCGCCGCCATTAGCTCAATCAGCGTCATGCCCCGTTGGCGATCATCGATGTTCGAGAGAGTATTGTCGTTCATGCCGCCAGTGTAAGGGCCGTAACAACGCGGTAAAGCCGCATGCGCAAGCGCTGCGGCAAGCTGCGCAATGTTTTCTCTACGATGGCAGACGGCGACAAAAAAATGCGGTGCGGTACGCAATGCGGATAAAAAAAGGGGCGCAATCGCTGCGCCCCTGGTGTGATGCGGTTAAGGTCAGATCGCGACCGGCGCCTTGATGGCCGGGTGCGGATCGTAACCTTCGATCTCGAAGTCTTCGAAACGGTAATCGAACAGTGAAGCCGGTTTGCGTTTGATCACCAGTTTCGGCAACGGACGCGGTTCACGCGTCAGCTGCAGCTGAGTCTGTTCCATGTGGTTGCTGTACAGGTGGGTATCGCCGCCGGTCCAGACGAAGTCGCCCACTTCCAGATCGCACTGCTGCGCCATCATGTGCACCAACAGCGCGTAGCTGGCGATGTTGAACGGCAGGCCGAGGAAAACGTCGCAGGAACGCTGGTACAGCTGGCAAGAGAGCTTGCCGTCCGCCACGTAGAACTGGAAGAACGCGTGGCACGGCGCCAACGCCATCTGATCCAGCTCGCCGACGTTCCAGGCGGAAACAATGATGCGACGCGAATCCGGATCTTGCTTCAGCTGTTGGAGCACGTTGCTCAGCTGATCGATCTGACGGCCGTCCGCTGCGCCCCAGGCGCGCCACTGTTTGCCGTACACCGGGCCGAGATCGCCGTTTTCATCGGCCCACTCGTCCCAAATGGTGACCTTGTTGTCACGCAGGTAGGCGATGTTGGTATCGCCGTTCAGGAACCATAACAGCTCATGAATGATCGAACGCAGATGACATTTCTTGGTGGTCACCAACGGGAAACCTTCCTGCAAGTTGAAACGCATCTGGTGGCCGAAAATCGACAATGTGCCAGTGCCGGTACGGTCGGCTTTAGGGGTGCCCTCGGCGAGCACCTTATTCATCAAATCCAGATACTGTTTCATTTGTTCCTCACGACAGTTGTTGCTGTGGGCGACGACGGTACGCCCAAATCATCATAATAATACCGGCCACCACCATCGGGATGGACAGGATCTGCCCCATGCTGATCACGCCGTCGAACAGGCCGAGCTGGGCATCCGGCTGGCGGAACGCTTCAACGATGATGCGGAATGCGCCATACCCGATCAGGAACAGGCCTGATACGGCGCCCATCGGCCGCGGCTTGCGAATAAACAGGTTCAGAATGATAAACAGCACCACGCCTTCCAGCAGCAGTTCATACAGCTGCGACGGGTGGCGCGGCAGTACGCCGTACTGATTCAGCAACGGCAGCAGAGAGGGATCGGCGGTGGCGAGGGCCACGTCTTCGCTGCGCGAACTTGGGAACAACATCGCCCAAGGGGTATCGGTGGTCACGCGGCCCCACAGTTCGCCGTTGATAAAGTTGCCGAGGCGGCCGGCGCCCAGGCCGAATGGGATCAATGGCGCGATAAAATCGGAAACCTGGAAGAAGGTGCGTTTGGTGCGGCGAGCGAACCAGAACATCACCAGAATCACCCCCATCAAGCCGCCGTGGAACGACATGCCGCCATCCCAGACCTTGAACAGATAGAGCGGGTTATCCAGGAACAGCGGCAGGTTGTAGAACAGCACATAGCCGACGCGGCCGCCGACGAATACGCCCAGGAAGCCGGCGTAGAGCAGGTTTTCCACTTCGTCTTTGGTCCAGCCGCTGCCCGGCTTGTTGGCGCGACGCACCGCCAGCCACATGGCAAAAACGAAGCCGACCAGGTACATCAGGCCGTACCAATGCAGAGAAACCGGGCCAATGGAGAAAATGACCGGATCAAATTTAGGAAACGCCAGATAGCTATTGCTCATCTATCACCACAACATGTCTGTTATTTTTCCCCATGCGGGGGCGGCAGGTGCCAAGCGGCGACGGAAATTATCCCGCGCCTTGCAAACGGCGGCATTGGCCGCTGCGGTCTGCAAGGC
The DNA here is from genome assembly GCF_048684565.1 of Serratia sp. BNK-33-b. Classification (NCBI taxonomy): domain Bacteria; kingdom Pseudomonadati; phylum Pseudomonadota; class Gammaproteobacteria; order Enterobacterales; family Yersiniaceae; genus Serratia; species Serratia sp. BNK-33-b. The sequence goes on along the minus strand of NZ_JBLQTZ010000001.1, from coordinate 848,214 downwards.
GACGAGCATGCGCCGCGCTGAGGTTGCGCATCATAACATAGGCTTAGCGCGGTCCGGTCCGGCAGGGCGGGAAAAGTTCTGTAAAAAAATCACACCGCGCGGCGGTTATCGGCCCCCGCGGATCAGCCCACCCATGCCGCGCCGCTCCATAAACGCCGCCACCAGATGGCGCACTTCGGTGGTCATCTGGGTATTCAACACCCGGTGAGCCAGCATTTCGGCGTCGGCCAGGTCAATATGTCGCAGCAGGTATTTGATGCGCGCCACGCTGCGGCCATTCATGCTCAGATTGCGATAGCCCATGCCCACCAGCAACAGCGCGCCCATGGGATCGCCGGCCAACTCACCGCAGAGGCTAAGCTGCAGCCCGGCCGCTTTCCCCTGCTCGGCGATCAAGTTCAGCACCTGCAACATCGCGGGATGCAAACTGTCATACAGCGCGGCGACCCGCGTGTTGTTGCGATCCACCGCCAGCAGGTACTGGGTCAAGTCGTTGGTGCCGACCGAGATGAAATCAACGCGCCCGGCCAAATGCGGGATCAGGAAAATCATCGATGGCACTTCCAGCATCACGCCGATTTTCGGTTTCGGGATCGCGTAGCCGAGCACCTCTTCCACCTCGCGCCCGGCTCGGTCAATCAGGCGTTTAGCTTCGTCGACCTCTTCAAGGCTGGTGATCATCGGCAGCAAAATACCCAGGTTGCCGGTGCCGGCATTGGCGCGCAGCATGGCGCGTACCTGAATCAAAAAGATCTCCGGCTGATCCAGAGTGATGCGGATGCCGCGCCACCCCAGGCAAGGGTTCTCTTCGCTGATCGGCATATAGGGCAGTTGCTTGTCGGCGCCGATATCCAGGGTGCGCAGCGTAACCGGCTTGCTCGGATAAAGCTGCAGCATGCCTTGATACTGCGCGACCTGTTCTTCTTCGGAGGGGAAACCGCTTTGCAACATGAACGGGATTTCGGTGCGGTACAACCCCACGCCATCCACTCGGCCGCCCAACAGTTGTTCATGTTCCGGGCTGAGGCCGGCGTTCAGCATCACCTGGATACGCTCGCCGCTTTTCAACTGCGCCGGTTGCTCGACGTCATCTTCCGCCAGCTTGCTCAACTCCAGCTCTTCGCTGATCAGCCGTTGATATTCCTGCACCAGCACCGGTTCAGGATCGACCAACAGTTCACCGCGATACCCATCAACGATCAGCAACCGCTGGCTGAGCAGAGAAGGCTGGATGTCGGCGCCCATCACCGTCGGCACCCCCATCGCCCGCACCAAAATCGCCGCATGCGAGTTGGCGGCACCGTCGCGCACCACCACGCCGACCAGGCGATCCTGCGGCACTTCGGCCAGCAATGTCGCGGTCAGCTCATCCGCCACCAGCACAAAACGCGCCGGCCACTGGGTGGCGCCCTGGGTGGTGTCATCGAGGTGGAACAGCAGGCGCTGGCCCAGCGCGCGCAGATCGCTGCCGCGCTCGCGCATGTAGGTGTCCTGCAGTTTGGCGAACTGTTCGGCAAAGGCTTCTATCACCTGTTTCACCGCCCACTCCGCCACCGAGCCGTTGTCGATTTCGGCGAACAGTTCGCGCTTGAGGCGGGCGTCATTTAACAGGTGAGAATAAAGATCGAAGATCGCCGCGCTCTCTTTTTGCGAGCTGGCGGCAAAACGCTTGCTGAAGCGGCGAAACTCCGCGCCGGCCTCTTCCAGCGCCAGCGTCAGGCGCTCGCGCTCGCTGGCGGTGTCCAGCGTCGACGCGCGGTAAACCTGATCGAGCGAAGGCTGGCTACTGTCCTGCCACCCTTCAGCCACCGCCACGCCGGGCGAGGCCGCCAGTGCGCGCACGCGCGTTTGGCGATACTGGCCGAAAATGGCGTTGAGCTGCGACTGTGACAAGATCCCGGCCATCTGCGTGGCCAGAGTGACCATGAAAGACTCTTCGCTTTCATCGAACTGGCGCAGCTCGCGCTGCTGCACCACCAGCACCCCCAGCAGTTGGCGCCGATGAATGATCGGCACCCCGAGGAAGGATCGGAAACGATCCTCTTTCACCTGCGGAACGTATTTGAAACTGGGGTGGCTTTGGGCATCGGCCAGGTTAATAGGCTCGGCTCGGCGGCCGACCAACCCGACGACGCCCTCGTCAAACGCCAATGCGATAGTGCGCCCGCGCGGCTTTTTCAGCCCGCGCGTGGCCATCAGGTAGTAGCAGCGGCGATCGTTGTCCGCCAGGTAGATGGAACACACTTCGGTGTCCATCGCCAGACAGGTTTCATTGACCAGCAGATCCAGCGCATCCGTCAGACTGCCCGCCGCGGCCACCTTCTCTACAATTTCTCGCAAGCGCGTGAGCATAGTCGGCTTAACTTAACCTCTCTTTCGGCGATAAGCGGGAGCCTGCCGCGGCGCCGCCTGCTCTTGCATCGGCATCACGGTCACGGCGAATTCTTTCATCACCCGGCGGTAGACGTCGCGTTTGAACGACACCACCTGGCGCACCGGATACCAGAAGCTCACCCAGCGCCAACCGTCGAACTCCGGCGTGCTGCTGCGCTGCATATTGATATCAGCGTCATTGCACAGTAGCTGCAACAAAAACCATTTTTGCTTTTGGCCGATACAAACCGGCTTTGTGTCCCAACGCACCAAACGTTTCGGCAATTTATAGCGCAACCAGTTGCGGGTCGAAGCCAGGATGCGCACATCCTTTTTACTCAGCCCCACTTCTTCGAACAGCTCACGGTACATCGCCTGCTCCGCAGTTTCGCCAGGGTTAATCCCACCTTGGGGAAACTGCCAGGAGTGCTGACCGTAACGGCGGGCCCATAAGACCTGCCCCTGACGATTACAGATTACGATACCAACATTCGGGCGGTAGCCATCATCATCGATCACCGGACTACCTCGATAAGCTTAAATTCGCATAGATGTCCTGATTGTTTCACACAAGCTACAGGCGGTAAACCACTGCTTTACGGCGCTGCGGGCCGGATAACATTGGGATAACTCACAGATATTGGCAAAGTTATAAACATACCCCAGCCTTTTAGACCGGTTTTATTCACTTTTTCTGTGGATAGGTGTGTGCAGAACTCGAGGGATAAGCCGGTAAAACTCTCGTCCCCTAAAATCCGCCCTCATACCCAAAAACAAATATTAAATTTAAAAACATATAGTTAACCAATATCTCGCAGTGATGCACAGGACAAAAATGTGATCTATGCACGGTAAGGATCTTACCCTGGCGAAAGATCCACCAACGCCGTTTTTATCCACAGATTATCCGGGCAAGTTACGCACAAAACGGACAAATTCGTAAAAACCCGCCTGAGTCAAGGCTGTAAATTGAACCAGTGATCGGTAAAAATTTGGGTTATCCCATAAATCTGTGGATAAATAGGTGTAAGATCCTGTTTATTGTCGGTGGCTTCAGGTGAACAAGCCCCGCGAGTGCATTGTCGCCCGCGTAAAGAAAGAAAAAAAGTCATGTAAAATCATGCTACTATTATTCTTTTCCCCAGGCGATAGCGGTTATCGCTCGCCGTGTATAATTGCAGTACGTTTTTCAACCAAATTCGACAGGCTTGATTTATGGCATTTTTATCCCCTTTGCCGCCCCCGCCGGAAAATGAACGGCAGCTGTTCGAGCGCGCTCAGGCGCTGGCCGGCTTCAGCTTTGGCGAACTGGCCGCCCGTGCGCAATTGCCGATCCCCAAGGATCTGAAACGCGATAAAGGCTGGGTGGGCATGCTGCTGGAGCTGTATCTCGGCGCCATGGCCGGCAGCAAACCGGAACAGGATTTTCCCGAGTTGGGCATTGAGCTGAAAACCATTCCTGTCGACGCCGCCGGCAAACCGCTGGAAACCACTTTCGTCTGCGTCGCCCCGCTCACCGGCAACAGCGGCGTCACCTGGGCCAGCAGCCACGTTCGCCACAAGCTGGCGCGCGTGTTGTGGATACCGGTAGAAGGCGAACGGCAAATCCCGCTGGCCCAGCGCCGCGTCGGTTCGCCGCTGCTGTGGAGCCCGAGCCTTGCAGAAGAAGAGAGGTTACGCCGCGATTGGGAAGAACTGATGGATCTGATCGTGCTCGGTCACGTAGAACGCATCACCGCACGCCACGGCGAAGTGCTGCAACTGCGCCCCAAAGCGGCCAACAACAAGGCGCTCACCGAAGCCATCGGCGAACAGGGGCAACCTATCATGACGCTGCCGCGCGGTTTCTATCTGAAAAAGGGCTTTACCGGCGCGCTGCTGGCAAGACATTTCTCAATCTAAGCGATTTCGTTTAACTCTGGTTTAGCTAACCCTGTCAGCGCCGCGATAAACGCGTATAATTCACGCTTTGCATTTATTAAGGTGTGTCGGGCAATGTTCGAATGGATTATGGATCCCAATGCCTGGTTAGCGTTAGGTACGCTAACCATTCTTGAGATCGTACTGGGTATTGATAACATCATTTTTCTGTCGCTGGTGGTAGCCAAGCTGCCCAAAGCGCAACAGAACAAAGCTCGCCGGCTCGGGCTGGCCGCCGCCATGCTGATGCGCCTGGCGCTGCTGGCCTCTATCGCCTGGGTGATCCGCTTGACGCACCCGCTGTTCACCGTGCTGGATCACGCCATTTCCGCCCGCGATTTAATCCTGCTGCTGGGGGGATTGTTCCTGATCTGGAAAGCCAGCAAAGAGATCCACGAAACCATCGAAGGTTCGGAAGAAGAGCACCACACCAAGGTGCACAGCTTCTTCGGCGCGATCGTGCAAATCATGCTGTTGGATATCATCTTCAGTCTGGATTCGGTGATTACCGCCGTGGGCCTTTCCGACCATCTGTTCATCATGATGGCGGCGGTGGTGATCGCCGTCGGCGTGATGATGTTCGCCGCCCGGCCGATCGGCGAGTTCGTTAACCGCCATCCGTCGGTAAAAATGCTGGCGCTGGCGTTCCTGATCCTGGTGGGCTTCACGTTGATGCTGGAAAGCTTCCAGGTGCACGTGCCGAAAGGCTACATCTATTTCGCCATGTTCTTCTCCATGTCGGTAGAAGCGCTCAATCTGATGCGCAGCAAAAAAAATCACGCGCCGGAATAACGCGATATGGAAGCCGCCACCGGCGGCTTCCGCCGTTTCATTGCCCCCTCATTTCACTTTTTCTTATCAGATAAAGACTTATCTGAGACGCCCCCGGCCGAGAGTTTGCTAATCTTGAAAGAACATTGTTTTCTGCATAATCGAGGATCCGCAGGATGAAAAAGTGGGTAATGGCAGTGTCTGCGCTGGTTATGGCCGCCGGTTTGGCGGGATGTTCCAGCGACTACGTCATGGCGACTAAAGACGGCAACATGATCCTGACGCAAGGAAAACCGGAGATCGACACAGACACCGGACTCATCAGTTATAAAGACGAGAAAGGCAACCACCGCCAGATCAACGGCGATCAGGTTTCCCAGGTTATCGAACGCTAATCACCGCTCGCCGGCTATCGCCCGTTCAAGCGCGGTAGCCCTCATTCGCCTGCGCACTGAATCCGCTTCCCCCATCTTCACCGCTTGGTTATAGTCAGGAAAGGCGACATCGCCGCCCGACGGACTTTGCGCCGTCTTCTGAATTGGGCTCCTGTTTCACCGGGCCGCGCGGCCCGTCAGCGCTAACAAGAAAGGAAGGCCGTTAATGCAATACCACCGTATTCCCCACAGTTCTTTAGAAGTGAGCGTGCTGGGACTGGGCACCATGACCTTTGGCGAACAGAACAGCGAAGCCGACGCCCATGCGCAACTGGACTATGCATTGGCCGCAGGCGTGAACCTGATAGACACCGCCGAACTGTACCCGGTGCCGCCCCGCCCGGAAACCCAGGGCCTGACCGAGAGCTATATCGGCAGTTGGATCAAGGCGCGCGGCAATCGCGAAAAAATCGTCCTGGCCAGCAAAGTTTCGGGGCCGGTGCGCGGCACCGACAGCAGCATCCGCCCGCAGCAGGCGCTCGATCGCAAGAACATCCGCGCCGCGCTGGACGCCAGCCTCAAACGGCTGAACACCGATTATCTCGATCTTTATCAACTGCACTGGCCGCAGCGCGCCACCAACTGCTTTGGCAAACTCAACTATCAATACACCGACGACAAAGCCACGGTCACGCTGTTGGAAACGCTGGAGGCGCTGACCGAGCAGGTGCGCGCCGGCAAGATCCGCTATATCGGGGTTTCCAATGAAACGCCCTGGGGCGTGATGCGCTACCTGCAGCTGGCGGAGAAACATGAGCTGCCGCGCATCGTGTCGATTCAAAACCCGTACAGCCTGCTGAACCGCAGCTTTGAGATTGGCCTGGCCGAGATCAGCCAGCACGAAGGGGTGGAACTGCTGGCCTATTCCAGCCTGGCGTTCGGCACCCTGAGCGGTAAATACCTCAACGGCGCAAAACCGGCCGGCGCGCGCAATACGCTGTTCACCCGCTTCAACCGTTATTCAGGGCAGCAAACCCAGTTGGCGATCGCCGAATACGTGGCGCTGGCCAAAAAACACGGACTGGATCCTTCGCAGATGGCCTTGGCCTTCGTGCGTCAGCAGCCGTTCGTCGCCAGCACCCTGTTGGGCGCCACCTCGGTGGATCAGTTGAAAATCAACCTCGACAGCCTTGACGTGATTCTGGATGAGGACGTGCTGCAGGCGCTCGAAGAAATCCACACCCGGTTTACCATTCCGGCGCCTTAATTCCTCTGAGGGCGCAGCCAGGCTGCGCCCCGTTTCACCGCCGCTGAGACCACCACAATGCGCTAATCGCCAGCGCAAACACCACGCCAAACCCTACGCCGACGCCCACCACCGGCACGCCCAGCTTCACGACCAAAGAATACAGGCCCAGCATCAGCAACATGGCGGCGTTTTCACCCAGGTTTTGCACCGCGATCGCATTGCCGGCGCCGACCGAATGCTTGCCCCGCTCCTGCAGCAACGCATTGAGCGGCACCACGAAGAAGCCCCCCAGCATGCCGATGATCGCCAGCAAGACGTAGGCATTGAGCATGGTCGTTTGCAACGCAAACACCGCGACCGCGACGCCGATCAGGATCCCGGCCGGCATGCAGCGCTTCACCGTCTTCAGCGTGACGAAGCGCGCGGCGGCGCCGGCGCCGACCACGATACCGACGGCCACCATGGCGTTCAGCAGCGTCGGCGTGGCGTTATCGGCAATGCCAAGCGCCACCGGCACCCACAGCACCAACAGAAAACGCAGCGTCACGCCGGCCCCCCAAAACAGGCTGGTGCCGATCAAAGAGAAACGCGTCTGCCCATCGCGCCATAATGTGACGCAGGCGGTAAGAAAGCTGTTCGTCATGGCCCGCGGCCGCCATGAAGCCCCTGGGCGCGCCGCCGCCAGACGTGGAATATACAGGTTGGCGACCACCGCCCCTGCGTAAACCAACGCGCAGGCCGCCAGCGCCGCTACCACGTGCCAGTCCGCCAGAATACCGCCGGCCACCGAACCGGTGAGAATGGCGGCGATGGTCGAGGCCTCCATCAGGCCGTTAGCCTTGACCAGCTTCTCGCCGCTGGTGATCTCGCCCAGAATGCCGTATTTGGCTGGAGAATACGCGGCGGCACCCACGCCGACCAGGCTGTAACCCCAAAACGGGTTCCCCCCAAAACAGATCATCAACGCCCCCGCCAGCTTCAGGGCGTTGGCGAACATCATCACCCGCCCTTTGGCGAAGCTGTCGGCCACCTGGCCGACAAACGGCGCCAGGATGATGTAGGTGGCGACAAAGGCCATCTGCAGGATCGGCTGGCTCCAGTCCGGATACAGCTGCTGCTTGATCAGCGCCAGCGTGGCGAACAGCAACGCATTGTCGCCGAACGCCGAGAGGAACTGCGCGCTGATCACCGCGATCATGCCGCGTGACAACAAAGGGGATTCGGTCGAAGGATTCATCAGGCACTCTCCGGCTGTTCGGCCATATGACGCAGGGTGACGAAATCAGGTTTGCCGCTGCCGAGCACCGGCAGCGTTTTCAACAGGCGAATATCGCGCGGCACCGCCAGCTCCGGGCTGCCCAGCTCGCGCGCCACCCGCAGCAATGCCTCGCGGGTAATGGCGGGATCGGTGGTGAACAGCACCAGCGCCTCGCCTTTGCTGCTGTCGCTTTTGACCGTGGCGGCATGCAGCTTTTCCGGCGACAGCCGTTGCGCCAGCAATTCGACGCTCTCCAGCGACACCATCTCGCCCGCCAGCTTGGCGAAGCGCTTCACGCGCCCGCGAATGGTGCAGTAACCCTGCTCATCCAGGCTGACGATATCGCCGGTATCATACCAACCCGGCTGCAGCACGCCGTTCGCATCTTCCGCCGCCGGCGGTTCCAGCTCGCCGGGACGTTCAACCCGCAGATAGCCTTTCATGATATTTGGCCCCTTCAGCTGCAGACGGCCGCCGTTATCGATGCCCGGCACCGCGATCAAGCGCGCCTCCATCTGCGGCATGATGCGGCCAACGGTGCCCACCTTGGTCGCCAGCGGCACGTTGATCGACACCACCGGCGCGCACTCGGTCACGCCATAGCCTTCCAGAATGCGGATGCCGTATTTATCCTGATAGATCTGTTTGGTGCTGTCCGCCAGTTTCTCCGCGCCGGCCACCACATAGCGCAGGCGGGCGAAATCATACGGATGCGCGAAGCGCGCATAGTTGTTGAGGAAGGTCGCCGTGCCGAACAGCACCGTGCAGTTACGGTCATACACCAACTCCGGCACCACGCGATAGTGCAGCGGGCTGGGGTAGAGGAAAATGCGGCTGCCGGTGATCAGCGGCGTAAGCAACCCCACCGTCAGGCCGAACGAGTGGAACAATGGCAGCGATGACATGAAACGGTCGCGCGGCGTGAAATCGGCGATGGTGCGAATTTGTTCTACGTTGGCCAGCAGGCTGGCATGCGAATGCACCACGCCCTTGGGGTGGCCTTCGGAGCCGGAAGTGAACAAGATCAGCGCCGCGTCCTCCGGGCGTTGCGGCAACGCCGCGCGCTGCGGTTGCAGCAAGTGCCGCAGGATCCACAGCTTGTCCGCCAGCGTAACGGTGTCTTTCAGATCCTCCAGATACACCCAGTTGGCCTGCGTCACCTGCTCCGGCAGGTGGGTCAGTTTGCCCTTCTCCAGGAACTGGCGCGAGGTGACGATGGTCTTGATGCCGGCGGCGGTCATCGCGCTGTTCAGGCCGTTGGCGCCGGCGGTGTAGTTGAGCATCGCCGGAATGCGGTTGCGCAGCGAAGCGCCGAAGATCGCCGCCGCGGTGATGGTGGCGTTTGGCAACAGCAGCCCGACGTGTTCCCCTTCGGCGGTAAAGCGCTGCAGAATGCGGCTGACGCCCAGCGATTTCTTGATCAGCGTTTGGTAGCTGTCCTCTTTGAAAGCGATGTCTTCGATACACGGCTTGCGACGCCCATAGCGGCGCTGCGCCGCCAGCAAGGCATGGAACAGCGTCTGCGGTTCGCGCGTCTCCATGCGCGCCCGCATCATGATCTGCATCAGCCGATCGCCCGCCAGCGCCCGACGCACGCGCGCACGCGGCGCCTCCGGCATCGGCAGCGTGGTCGGCGGCAAGATGCGGATGCTGATTTGCGGAAACCAGCGGATCTTGAACACCCCGGCCATGCGGCCGAACGGACTGAATTCGGGGCCGTCGATCCGCACCGGCACCACGGTGGCGCCCGATTTGGCGGCGATAAACGCCGCGCCGTCGTAGATTTTCATCAGCGCGCCGGTCACGGTGATGCGCCCTTCAGGGAACACGACGATCGGCCGCCCCTGTTCGACCATGCGCACCAGCTGCTTGATGGCCATCGGCTTGGTGGGATCGAGCGAGACGAAATCGATGTAGGGCCGAAGCCAGCGCATGAACCAGCTCTCGCCGATGCTGGCGTAAACCGCAAACACCGGTTTTATCGGCAGGAACAGCGCCAACAGCACGCCGTCGAGGAAAGAGACGTGGTTCGGCGTAATCAGCAGTTTTTGCCGTTCGAAGTGCTGGACACCCCCTTCGACCCGAACCCGAAACAACAGGCGAAACAGCGCGCGCAGCAGTGAAAAGATCATGCCCTTCTCCCTTGGCCATGGAGGCGTAAATCGTTGTAGGGAAAAGAATACTATATGGCAGGCAAAAAAAAACCTACGCATCCGCGTAGGTTGGTGCAATTGAAAATGGCTTCAACATACAGAGTATGCTGATTTCTCACCAATCAATACCTCTGGGATCACCTACTCTAGAGAGATGGCGTGCAGGAAACTACCGCCGAATCGCAAGAGTTCTGCTCCAAATGCAACCAGCTGTAAATTTCCCGCGATCTGCTGTAATAACTCAATGAAACTTAAACCTTCCCGCAGCGACGAAAATAAATATAACAACGACGAGCCAGTGACCCAGACGTGAAATCTTCACTCATCGCGCGCTGACCTCGACCAGGCAGCTCATGGCGTTCGGCCCCTGCGTCAGCGGCGAGGTGCCAATATCCAGCGTCAGCACATTCGGGTTGCCCGCCTGCTCGAGCGGCCGGCGCTGTGCGTCGAAACCCGGCTCGAACCAGGCACCGGTCGCCATCAACACCACGCCGCGCGTCACACCATCGGTGAGCGATACCCCCGCCAGACAGCTGCCGCGCGCATTGCTGACCAGCACTTCGGCGCCGTCCGCCACCCCGCGCGGCGCCGCATCGTCCGGATGCATATACAGGGTTTCGCGCCCGGCGGTCTTGTTGCCCTGCGCCAGCGGCGCCGGATCCATCTGGCTATGCAGGCGATCGCTCGGTTGAATGGAGATCAGGTGCAGCGGCCAATTCTTGGCCTGCGGCGCGCCCAGCCACTCCACCGGCGGCCGCCACTGCGGATGCGGAGCGAAATCTTCGTAGCGATAGCCGGCGATCCGCTCGCTGAACAACTCGATCTTGCCGCTGGGCGTTTGCAGCGGGTTAACCTGGGGATCGGCGCGGAACGCGTCAAAAAATACAAACTCTTTGGCCGGAGCGGGCAGCTCGACATAGCCCCGTTGCCAGAACACCTCAAACTCGGGCCAGGCGACGCCGGCGCGCTGCTGCGCAGCGCCGCATTGCCGGTAGATAGCTTCGATCCAGGCCCGCTCGTCGCGGTTTTCGGTAAAGCGCTCGCGATAGCCCAGGCGCTCCGCCAGATCGGCGAAGATATCGAAATCGTTGCGCGCCTGATGCTGCGGTGCAATCGCCTGATGCATCGCCAGCACGTAACGATCGCGCGACGAGCCGCCGATGTCGTTGCGCTCCAGCGAACTGGTGACCGGCAACACGATATCCGCCATTTTGGCTGCCGCGGTCCACCAGATATCTTGTACGATCACCGTATCCGGCTTCTGCCAGCCTTCCACCAGTCGGTTCAACTGCTGATGGTGATGGAACGGGTTGCCGCCGGCCCAGTGCACCAGATGGATATCCGGATAATGCCGCGTCTCGCCGCAAAATTGATAGGCTTCGCCAGGGTGCAGCAGCATGTCGCAGATGCGCGCCACCGGGATCGCCAGCCCGGCCGGGTTATCGCCTACCGGCATGGTCGGCGCGGGGGTATCCACGCGCGGGTTGCCGACGCCGTTCATTGAGCCGTGGCCGAACGAGAAGCCGCCGCCCGGCAGCCCCACCTGGCCCAGCATCGCCGACAGCGCGATCATCATCCAGTACGGTTGCTCGCCACGATGCGCGCGCTGCACGGAGTAGGAACAGGTGATAAAACTGCGCACGCCGATCAGTTGCCGCGCCAGCAGCGCGATGCGCGCCGTCGGAATGCCGGTAATGTCGCTGGCCCAGGCCGGCGTTTTCGCCACGCCGTCGCTCACGCCGTTCAGGTAATCCGCCAACTGTTGATAACCCACGCAGTGGCTGTGCAGGAAGGCTTCATCCTGCGCGCCCAGCTGCTGGATTTCGTAAGCCAGCGCCAGCATCAGCGCCACGTCGGTATTCGGCCGGATCGGGATCCATTCCGCATTGACGAACTCGGGGCAGTCGTCGCGCATCGGGCTGATGTTGATCACCGGCGTGCCCTTGCGCGCCAGCTTTTGCAGCCAGGGCTTGAGCGCATGCTCCGCCGCGCCGCCGGAAGACACCTGGGCGTTTTTCAGCGCCAACCCGCCAAACGCCACAAACAGTTCGCAGTGCTCCACCACGCTTGGCCAACTGGTGACGCGCCCGGTCAACGGCGAGAAAGTGCCGATCACATACGGCAGGAAAAACTGCGCCGCGCCCCAGCTGTAGTTGCCCTGCTGATCGACGCCGCCGCCGCCGCTGAAGTAGAACCGCCGCACCAGCGAGCGGGCATGGTGCAGCCGCCCTGCCGACGACCAGCCATAAGAGCCGGTAAACAGCCCGGAGGCACCGTAGCGATCGCGCACCCGGCGATTCTCCTGCGCCACCAAATCGAGCGCTAACTCCCAATCCACCTCGACGAAATCTTCCCTGCCGCGCAGCGTACGGTCGCTGCCCTCGCGCTTTTGCAGCCACGAGCGGCGCACCGCCGGCTTGCGGATGCGTTTGTCGGAGTAGACCATCGGTACGATGGAATCGAGCAGCGGCGAAGGATCGGGATCGTCGACGAAGGGTTCACAACGGATAAGCCGGCCGTCTTCAACCACGGCGGTATAAGCGCCCCAATGGGCGAGCTGCGGATAGCGTTTAATGGACATGGCATTCTCGGCGCAAATCGGAATGCACAGACGTTACCTCAGCCCGCCGCCAGTGCCAACGTACAAATTGCGCTATCGTTCGGTCGTCGATGGTTATGCGTACAGACTCGAAGAGATTCTGCAACGGCCGCCACAAGTTGCGCACGAGACCGCTTGCAGCCCCGGTTTTTTTCCGCAAAACTGGGGGATGTAAGCGATTACCCAGGATGTGTTGACTGATATGGCTACGATAAAGGATGTTGCCAGGCTGGCGGGGGTTTCCGTGGCCACGGTATCCCGCGTGATAAACAATTCCCCCAAGGCCAGCGAAGGGTCGCGCACCGCGGTGCAGGCCGCCATGGAACAGCTGCAGTATCACCCTAACGCCAACGCACGAGCGCTGGCGCAGCAATCCACCGAGACGCTGGGCCTGATCGTCTCCGACGTTTCCGATCCCTTCTTCGGCGCGATGGTCAAGGCGGTCGAGCAGGTGGCCTACGCCACCCACAATTTTCTGCTGATTGGCAACGGTTACCACGACGCCGAAAAAGAGCGTCAGGCGATTGAACAGCTGGTGCGGCACCGCTGTGAAGCGCTGGTGGTGCACGCCAAAAGGCTGAGCGATCAGGAACTTTGCGGCTGGATGCAACAGATCCCGGGCATGGTGCTGATCAACCGCACGCTGCCGGGCTTCGAAACGCGCTGCGTGGCGCTCGACGATCGCTACGGCGCCTGGCTGGCGACCCGTCATCTGATCCAGCAAGGGCATCAGCGCATTGCCATCATCTGCTCCACCCACCAGATTTCCGACGCCACCGACCGGCTGCAGGGCTATCTCGACGCGCTGCGGGAACACGGCATCGCGGTGGATGAAAAGCTGATCGCCTATGGCGAACCGGACGAGATCGGCGGCGAACAGGCGATGACAGAATTGCTCGGCCGCGGCCGTTCGTTCTCCGCCATTACCTGCTACAACGATCCGATGGCCGCCGGCGCGCTGTCGGTGCTGAGCGATAACAGCGTCGACGTACCGGGGGAGATTTCGCTGATCGGTTTCGACGACGTGCTGATTTCGCGCTACCTGCGCCCACGCCTGACCACCATTCGCTACCCGATCGTGGCGATGGCGACCCAGGCGGCGGAGCTGGCGCTGGCGCTGGCCAACCGGCAACCGTTGCCGGAAATCACCAACATGTTCAGCCCAACGCTGGTGCGCCGCCACTCGGTCGCCACCCTCAACAACGCGCACGAACAGCCGTAATCATGCCGCCGCATAACGCTGTGAAGCGGGCGCCAGACGCCCGCCGGCTGATCAGATAAGTTCCAGCGCGATCAGTTCTTCGATGGTTTGGCGGCGGCGGATCAATCGCGGCTCGCCGTTTTCGAACAGCACTTCAGGCAACAGCGGACGGCTGTTGTAGTTGGAGGACATCGACGCGCCGTAGGCGCCGGTATCGTGAAACACCAGATAATCGCCGATCTGCACCGGCGGCAGCTCTCGGGTTTCCACGCCGCCGCCCGCCTGCTGGGTGAACACGTCGCCGGATTCGCACAGCGGCCCGGCGATCACCGTTTCGCGCAGCGCTTGCCCCGAGGTATCGCGCCCATCGGCCGGCAACAGCGAAATATGGTGGTAACTGCCGTACATCGCCGGGCGCATCAGATCGTTAAAACCGGCGTCCACCAGCACGAAGTGGCGGCTGCCCATGTCTTTCACCGCCCGCACCTCGGCCACCAAGACGCCCGCTTCCGCCATCAGGAAACGCCCGGGTTCAATCTCCAACTGCACCGGATGCCCCAGATGCGCGGCGATGCGTTCACGCGCCCGATTCCACAAACCGAAATAGTGTTCGGTATCGATCGCCTCTTCGCCGTACTGATACGGGATAGACAGGCCGCCGCCGGCGGAAATGGCGCTGATGTCATGACCGAGATCGATCACCTGCTGCACCATCGCATCGCAGACGCGCTCCAGATGCTGGTAATCGACGCCGGAACCGATGTGCATGTGCACGCCGATCAGTTGCAGGCCATAGCGGCGGATCTTCTCCACCGCCTGCGGCAGGTCGGCATACCAGATGCCGTGCTTGCTGTTCTCGCCGCCGGTGTTGGTTTTCTGGCTGTGGCCGTGGCCAAATCCCGGGTTAACGCGCAGCCACACCGGATGCCCTGCGGAAACCTGGCCGAGCTGATCCAGCATGTCGATGGAACCGGCGTTAACCGGGATCTTCAATTCGCTGACGCGCGCCAGCGTGGCGTGATCCAACACGTCCGCGGTAAACACGATCTCGCTCGGTTCGCCGCCCGGCTGAAAACCGGCCTGCAGCGCCCGTTCGATCTCGCCCAGCGACACCGAATCCACCTTCACGCCCTGCTCGCGCATCAAGCGCAAAATATGAATGTTCGAACAGGCCTTCTGCGCGAAACGAATGGTGTCGAAGTGGCGCAGCTGAGCGATGCGCTGGCTGATGATGTCCGCATCATAAGCCCAGACCGGGCAGCCGAAACGCTGCGGCAAAGCCAGCAGGTTAGCGGCGTTCAACGCGGTGGAGGTGTCGTGCAACGGGCGTGGCATGGCGATATTCCCAATTCGAAAATGACGGCAGATAAAGCCATAGTGCCGCACGCTGAATCGAGTGAAAAATATCTATTTAGCCGTAGTCTATTCATTTATGATATGGCTTTCTCTACAGTCGAGCGGCCTCGCCATGCACAGTATCTCTTTGCGGCAGATCGAAATCTTTCGGGCGGTGATGACCACCGGCAACCTGACCGAGGCGGCGGCCCTGCTGCAAACCTCGCAACCGACCGTCAGCCGCGAGCTGGCGCGCTTTGAAAAGCTGATTCGGCTGCAGTTGTTCGACCGGGTGCGCGGGCGCTTGTCCCCCACGGTGCAGGGCCTACGGCTGTTCGAAGAGGTGCAACGCTCCTATTACGGCCTCGATCGCATCGTCAACGCCGCCGCCGGCATCCGCCAGTTTCAGCAGGCGCAGCTGTCGATCGTGTGCCTGCCGGTATTTTCCCAATCGCTGCTGCCGGCGGTGTGCCAGCCCTTTATCGAACGTTATCCGGAAGTCAGCTTCAGCGTGATCCCGCAAGAGTCGCCGCTGCTGGAAGAGTGGCTGTCTGCCCAGCGCCACGATCTCGGGCTGACGGAAACCACCCTCACGCCGGCGGGCACCGAACGGGTGACGCTGATGACGTTGAACGAAGTGTGCGTGCTGCCGACGGGCCACCCGCTGCTGGTAAAAGACCAGCTGACGCCGCAGGACTTCGCCGGGCAGAACTTCATCAGCCTGTCGAGCACCGACAGCTATCGTCACTTGCTGGATGCGCTGTTCGCCGAGCAAGGCGTCGAGCGCCGCATGGTGATGGAAACGCACAGTGCGGCGTCAGTGTGCGCCATGGTGAGAGCCGGCGTGGGGGTGTCGATCGTTAACCCGCTGACGGCGCTCGACTATGCCGGCAGCGGCGTGCACGTGCGGCCGTTCAGCATCGACGTGCCGTTCACCGTCAGCCTGATCCGGCCGCTGCACCGCCCTTCATCGGCGCTGGTCACGGCCTTTATCGACCATTTGCATCAGCAGGCGGCACGCTTCTCCGCCCGGCTGGCCGCCGCTGTCAGGCGCTGAAAGCGGCGTGGGAATATTGCCGAGGCCTTAGCGCAGCGTCGCCTGCCACTGCGGATCGGTGGCAAACCACTCCACCAGAAAGTCCAGCATGGTGCGCAAGGTGGCGGGCATCTGGCGACGCGAGGTGTAGATGCCGTAGATGCCCATCGACTGCGGCCGGTAATCCGGCAACAATTCGACCAGTTCGCCGCTGGCCAGCAGCGGGGCCGCCGAATAATAGGGCTGCATGGAAATGCCCGCGCCCTGCACCGTGCCGGCCATCAACACCACCGACTCATTGGCGCTCAGGTTGCCGCTGACCGCCACCGCCGATTTCACGCCCTGAGCATCGAAGTGCCACAGGCTTTTGCCGAAATAGGAGTAGGTCAGGCAGTTGTGCAACGCCAGATCCTGCGGTTGGCGCGGGGTGCCGTGTGCCGCCAGATACGCCGGCGCGGCGCACACCACCGATGCGCAGGTGGACAGCGGACGGGCGATCAGATTGGGATCCAGCTCGTTGGTGATGCGCAGCGCCAGATCGATGCGCTCTTCCACCAGGTTCACCGCCCGGTTGTTCATCTGCAGATCGACCGCCACCTGCGGGTGACGCTTCAGATACTGAGCGACCGCCCCCACCAGCGCCGTTTGCCCGAGCGACTGCGAACAGGTGATGCGCAGCAGGCCGCGCAGTTCGTCGCTCTGCCCTTCCTCCACCAGATCGATTTCCCCCGCCAGCGCCAACATTTGTCGGCAACGTTCCAGAGTACGCTCACCGGCGTCGGTCAGACTAAGCTTACGGGTAGTGCGGTGCAGTAAACGCGCCCCGGCCCATTGCTCCATCTGCGCCAGGTAGCGCGTCACCATCGCGCGCGACATCTCCAGCGTTTCCGCGGCGGCGATCATGCTGCCGCGATCGACGATGGTGACAAAAACCTCAGCGGCGGTAATGCGATCCATGATTAGTCCGATTTATGCAACGAATAATTGCTTATTATCCGGTTTTTCTATCGCTTTATGCAACCTAACATCGTTACAACATTAACCGATACCTAAGGACCTCTGCCCATGTTTAAGAAATCACTGTTAACTCTGGCCTTCACCGGCGTCGCCACACTGAGCACTTACGCCACCGCTGCCGATACCCTGACCATGGAAGTGTATAACCCGGGCGAGAAAAGCGTGTTCCCGGTGTCTTCCGAAATCGTCAGCGGCCAACACGAAGTGGCGCTGATTGACGCTCAGTTCCAGCGTAACGATGCCGAAGAGCTGGTGAAAAAGATCAAGGCGACCGGCAAGAAGCTGACCACCGTTTATATCAGCCACTCAGACCCGGATTTCTATTTCGGTCTGGACGTGATTAAGGCGGCCTTCCCGGAGGCGAAAATCATCGCTTCGCCAGGCACCATCAAGGACATCAACGCCACCAAAGACGGCAAAGTCGCCTATTGGGGCCCGATCCTGAAAGACAACGCGCCGAAAACCGTGATCGTGCCACAGCCGCTGCAGGGCGACAGCTTCACCATCGACGGCCAGAAAGTGGAAGTGAAAGGCCTGAACGGCCCGACCCCCGATCGCACCTTCGTCTGGATCCCGGCGCTGAAAGCGGTCGTGGGCGGCGTCGCGGTCGCCGGTGACAATATCCATCCGTGGATCGCCGACAACCAGACCGAGGAATCGCGCCAGCACTGGCAGCAGACGCTGAAAAACATCGAAGCGCTGAAGCCGCAGGTCGTCGTGCCGGGCCACTTCCTGCCAGGCGCCGCGCAAACGCTGGCATCGGTGCACTTTACCCAGAAATACCTGACCACGCTGGAAGCCGAACTGCCGAAGGCCAAGGACTCCGCCGCGCTGATTGAAGCGATGAAAAAGCACTACCCGACGCTGAAAGACGAATCGAGCCTGGAACTGAGCGCAAAAGTGCTGAAAGGCGAGATGAAGTGGCCGCAATAAGCGCCCCTGCGTGATTGAACCAGCCCCGGCGCCGCGGCGAGTTGCCGCGCGCCAAGCGAGGAGTAAAGATGACCGAAACCACGTTACATTACATTTTCGATCCGCTGTGTGGCTGGTGCTATGGCGCCGCGCCGCTGGTGAAAGCGGCTCAGAGCCTCCCCGGGCTGAAGATCGTGCCGCACGCCGGCGGCATGATGACCGGCAACAATCGCCGCCAGATCACCGACGAGTGGCGCAACTATGTCATTCCGCACGACAAACGCATCGCCGAAATGACGGGCCAGCCGTTCGGCGAAGCCTATTTCAACGGCCTACTGCGCGACACCACGGCGGTGATGGATTCCGAACCGCCGATCACCGCTATCCTGGCGGCGGAAAAGCTGTCTGGACGCGGGCTGGACATGTTGCATCGCATTCAGCAGGCGCACTATAAGGAAGGCCGGCGCATCGCCGACACGCCGGTGCTGGAAGCGTTGGCGAAAGAGCTGGGGTTGCCTTCGGCGGCGTTTATCGCCGAAATGCGCTTCAACAGCGGCGCACCGACCGCGCAACACATCGCGGAAAGCCGGGCGCTGCTCGCCAAAGTGCAAGGCCAGGGCTTCCCGACCTTTGCGCTGCAGGACAGCGAAGGCCACCTGCATCTGCTGCCGGCCGGGAACTATCTGGGCAATGTGGAAGCCTGGAAGAACCTGCTGGGCGCCGCCGCGCTGGCGTAACCCTTCTCGCCCCGATCGCCGGGGCGAGTCATTCGACCCGCACGAACCGCCCTTCCGCCCGCACGTTGTGACCGAACCCGCAATCCCCCCGCGTATGCATCTCCAGCGCTTGTTCGCCAAACGCCATCGTCACGTCGCAGACCTGCGCGCTTTCCGCTTCATGCTGGTGGTAGACAGCCTTGCCGTGTTCGATCGGCAGCTCGGCGGTGAAGTCGCCCATGTTCGGCCCGTAATACAGCCCCATCTGCGGCATGGCGTAGCCGGAAAACGCGATCAACCAGCGATCGCCCTGCGGCTTCACCGCCACTTCGCTCCACACGCCGCGCCCGGCGTATTGCCAATACACGCCGCCCGGCCCCTTGGGCTGCGGCTGCTGCGCCAGGCGTTGGCGCAACAGGCTCATGTTGTGCTGCGATTTGTCGTCGTGCGGCGCCAGCGCCAGATAGGCCTGCGCCTTGAGCAATTCCCCGGCGTGCATCAGCGACAGCGCCACGTTGTTGTAAGCCGTGGCGACAGCCTGCTCGCTCAGGCCGCAAAACTCGCTCCAGGCCGCCTGATCGCGAAAGATGTCGGCGGCTTTGGCGTAATCCTGCCGCTGATAGGCCTTTTTTCCCAGTTCGGCGTAGCTCGCCACCTTTTGACAGTCGGCGGCGATGTCCGGCTCGTCAATGTGCGCCCAGGCCCGGGCGCTGGCGAAGACGCCGCAGGTCAGCAACAGGGGAAACCAAGCCTTCATCGTTTATCCTTTCTGCAAAAATTCGGCGCCAGTATAACCGCCCTGCGCCGGAGTGTATGCCGCAATTGCGCCCGCCAGCGCGCCGCTGACGATTCAGCCGCCTTATTTCAAACGGTTAGCGGAGTCAAAACTGCTTACAGTCGCGGTTTGTTTGTTACCGGCCCGCAGCCCATGCTGAACAAAACACCGCAATTATCGAGCCGTTATGAACGCAACCCCCTTGCAGAAACACGCCGTGTGGCAGTTGATCAAACCCTTTTGGGTGTCTGAGGAGCGATGGCGCGCCTGGATGATGCTAACAGCCATCGTCGTCCTGTCGCTTGGTCTGGTCTATATCAGCGTGCAGATCAACCAGTGGAACCAGGTGTTCTACGATGCGTTGCAGAACAAAAACTACCCGGTGTTCAAGGCGCAGCTGTGGCGCTTCACCTATCTGGCGCTGATCTTCATCGTGCTGGCGGTCTACAAGATCTACCTGACTCAGGGGCTGCAGATGCGCTGGCGGCGCTGGATGACGGAAAAGTTCATGGGAAAATGGCTGGCGCACCAGGCGTATTACCATACCGAGCAGCAGCAGATCGTCGATAACCCCGATCAGCGTATCGCTGAAGATCTCAACGTACTGACTCAATATACCCTGTCACTGTCGCTCGGGCTGCTCTCCAGCCTGGTGACGCTGTTTTCCTTTATCGACATTTTATGGCACGTCAGCGGGCCGATGACCTTCGCGCTCGGTCAACACGCCATCACCTTGCCCGGCTATATGGTGTGGTTCGCGCTGCTGTATGCGGTGCTGGGATCGCTGCTGATCTGGTGGGTCGGCAAACCGCTGGTCATGCTGGGCTTTAACCAGGAGCGGTATGAGGCGAACTTCCGTTTCGGCCTGATCCGCATCCGCGAAAACAACGACGCCATTGCGCTATACCACGGCGAACCGCGCGAGGCGCAACAGTTGGGTGACCGTTTCGACACCATTCGCAGCAACTGGTGGGCGATCATGCGCATCACCCGGCGGCTGAACATCGCCACCAACTTCTACGGCCAGTTCGCCATCGTGTTTCCCCTGCTGGTGGCGGCGCCGCGCTACTTCTCCGGCGCCATTCAGATGGGCGGCCTGATGCAGATCGCCTCGGCCTTCGGCCAGGTGCAGGGTGCGCTGTCGTGGTTTATCGACGCGTTTAACGACTTGGCGACCTGGAAAGCCTGCGTTAACCGTTTGGCCGGCTTCAACGCCGCCGTCGATCAGGTTCACCATCAGCCGCGCGGCATTCAGCTGCGGGAAGAGACCGCCCATCCGTTGACGCTGGATAACCTCAGCCTGAACTTGCCCGACGGCCAACCGCTGCTGGCCGGCGCAGAGATGACGCTGCAACGCGGCGATCGCCTGCTGATCGTCGGCCCTTCCGGCTGCGGCAAGTCGACGCTGCTGCGGGCCATCGCCGGTATCTGGCCTTACGGCGCGGGCGCCATCGGGGTGGCGGCCAACGCCAACACGCTGTTCCTGCCCCAGCGCAGCTACATTCCGATCGGCACGCTGCGCGAGGCGCTGAGCTACCCGAGCCTGGCGTCAGAATACAGCGACGAACAGCTGATGCGGGTGCTGGAAAACTGCCGTCTGAAACACCTGCAGCGCTGGCTGGATACCTCCGCCAACTGGAGCCATCGCCTGTCGCCGGGTGAGCAACAGCGGCTGGCGTTCGCCCGCGCCCTGTTGATTCGCCCGAGCATCCTGTTCCTCGACGAGGCCACCAGCGCGCTGGACGACGAAACCGAGCAGCTGATGTACTGCCTGCTGGTGGATGAACTGCCGGACATGACGCTGATCAGCGTAGCGCACCGCAACAGCGTGGCGAAGTACCATCAGACCTGCTGGCGCTTCAGCCGCGGCGAAGACCAACCGGCGCGCCTGGCGCTGAGCCCGTTGCCGGCATAACTCACGAAGCCGGGCGCGGGCGCGCCCGGTTTTCGTTCAGATGCCATCGGCCTGCGCATCTTCGCACTTCACCCGGCGGCGTTCATGCCACAGGCTGGTCAGGCCGCGTTTACCGCACGCCAAAGCCATCTCGCGAAATTCATCCAGATTCAGCCCATCGCGCTCCAGCATCATTTCCGCCGCCAACTGCATGTTGACGCCGGTGAGCACTTCGCAATCGCCCTGCGCATCCGCCAGTTCGCAGGCGCTGCGAAACGGCGAACCGCCGAGCATATCGGTCAGGAACACCACACCGTCCGGCTGCGCCACCGCCGCCAGCGCCGAGCGTAGGGCGTCGTTGAGCTGCGCGGTGCTCATCTGTTCGGGGAAATCGACCGCCGCACAGTGCCGCTGCGGCCCCACCACTTGTTCCACCGCCTGCAACAGCCCGGTGGCAAAGCCGCCGTGGCCGGTAATCACAATGCCTGGCATAGCCCGCTCCTCACAAAATACCGATAAATTTGCCCGCCACGCCGATCGCTACGGTGACGCCAATCAGCTTCACCGGCGAGAAACCGCGCTTCATCAGGAAGAAAATGAGCAGCGTGAAGCACAGCGGCAACAAGTTGGGCATCAGCTTGTCCAGCACGTCGGTCTGCAGCGCCACGCTGGCCTTGCCGGCGTGCATCACCAGCGGCGTGGACAGGTGCACATACGAGGCCACCAGCGCGCCGATCACCGTCATGCCGACGATCGACGCGGCGTGAGAAATGCGCCGGGTGTGGGTCTTCAGCAGCGCCAGCGCGCTGGTGCCGGCCTGATAACCGTAGTGCGCCAGCCCAAAACGCAGGCCGAAGTGGAATAGGTTGAACAGCAGCAGGAAGACGATCGGCCCGAACAGGCTGCCCTCCAATGCCAGCGAAGCGCCTATGCCGGCGCAGATCGGCAACAGCGTCAGCCAAAACAGCGCGTCGCCGATGCCGCCGAGCGGCCCCATCAGCGCCACTTTCACCGCGCGAATGGTGGAGATCTTCTCCTTGTTCTGCTCCATCGCCAGCACCAAACCGGTCAGGAAGGTGACGTCGAACGGGTGCACGTTGATAAATTCCATGTGCATCTTCATCGAGTTGGCCAGATCCTGCGGGTTGCGGTGGATCTTGCGCAGCCCGGGGATCAACTGATACAGCCAGCCGCCCGCCTGCATGCGCTCGTAGTTGAACGACGCCTGCAACAGCAGCGAACGCCAGGCCATGCGGTTGATGTCGCCGCGCGTCAGCGCTTCGGCGGGCTGGCTGTCCAGATAATCGTCCTGCTCCACCTGGCTGGTGGCCAGCGCCTGCGCCATGCGCTGCTCGGCCTTTTGCGCCAGCAGATCGTCGGAATCGTTAAATGCCATCTTCGGCGTCCTCCTGCGGAGCGGGCCGGGCGGTCGCCTCTGCCGTGCCGCGTTGCGTGTTGAAGAAATCAATCAAAGCGATCGCCAGGGCGCCCAGCGCCACCGCCAGGATCGGCAGCTTGAGAAACGTGACCGAGATGAAACCAAGGATAAAATAGGCCACGTAGGTTTTTTTCATCATCACCTTCATCAGCAGCGAGAAACCGATCGCCGGCATCATGCCGCCCGCCACCGCCAGCCCGTCCAGCAGCCAGCCCGGCGCTTTCTGCACCATGTCGCTGGCCGCATCGGCGCCGAAGTAAATCGGCAGGAACGCCACCACGAAATAGAAGATGAACAGAATGCTGATGCCCAGGTAATTCACCCGTTCGATGCCGCGCCAGTTCAGCGCTTTCACCATGCGATCGCAGCGGTGCATCATCGGTGAGTACAGCGTAAACAGCAGCGTGATGCAGCCCTGCACCGCAATCGAGAACGGCACCGCCACGCCGATCGCCACTTTAGGGTCGGCCTTGGTCAGAATGGCGAACGCGGTGCCGATCACTCCGCCGATCACCACGTTCGGCGGTTGGGCGCCCGCCAGCGGCACCATGCCCATCCACACCAGCTCCAACGTGCCGCCCACCAGCAACCCGGTGTAGACGTCGCCCAAAATCAGCCCCACCAGCGGCCCCATCACCACCGGCCGGTGGAAATGGGTCAGACCGTCGAACAGGTCAACCCCGGCCAATCCGGCCAACAACGCAATCAATAGCGCATCCGTCAACATGCTTCCCCCCTGGCTCAAAAGAGCAGTTTGCCGATCGCCTCGCCCGCTTCATCCGGCACCCGGCGCACTTCGCACTCCACGCCCAGTTCCGCCAGCGCGCGGAACGCGGCCACGTCGCCGTCGTCCAGCGACACCGTTTTGTGCACCTGCCGCTTCCCCTCGGCGAAGTGCATGTTGCCGACGTTGACGAAACGGATCGGCACCCCGCCGCGCACCAGCGTCAACACATCCTGCGGCGTTTTGCACACCAGGAAGATCTTCTGCCGATCCGCCGCCTTGTGGATCACGTCGATGGTTTTCTGCAGCGTGAAATAACGGGTCTGCACCCCTTCCGCCACCACCATGTCCATCAGGTTCTGCTGCACCGGATCGGCGGCGGCCTCGTCGTTGGCCACCACCACCAGGTTGGCGCCGAGGGTATTGGTCCAGGTCACGCCCACCTGGCCGTGCACCAGACGATTGTCGATGCGAGTCATTAAAATGTTCGGCATGTCAGCGGCCCTCCGGGTAACAGGCGGCGTGGTAATCGTCGAGCACCTGCGTCACTTTATGCAGCACCCACTCCTGCGGATCGGCGCTCAATTCGCCGGCGTTCAGCGACCGCGCCTGATCCGGCAGGTACTGGCTGAGCAGCGCCAGCGGCGCCGGGCTGCGGCGCAGGTTGTCCAGCAAACCGTCGACCGCCTGCTGCACCTGCGGCTGCGGCCAGTAGTAACGCACCCTATCGCTCAGGCTGTAGTGGCGATCGAGATACTGTTGGTGCGGCGTGCCGTGGTAATAGCGGCTCCACTGCTGCGGCTGCTCGCGCATCACCTGCTCCAGCGTGGCGCACAGCTGCGCCGACTGGCGTTCCCCCAACCATTCGCGTTCGATGCGATCGAGGGCGAACAGCGCTTCGCGCAGCGCGAAGGTCAGCGCCGGCCCCACCTTCAGGATGGCGAAGTGATCGCGCACCAGTTGGCGGTAGGCCTGCGGCGGTTGGTAATCCGTAGAGTGCGCTTCATAGATCATGCCCGGCTGCCGTTCGATGAAATGGCTCAATGCGTCGGCGCGCTGCGGTTGGTAATGCTCAACGCTGTGGTGATCGAACTCGACGCCCGGCTGCACCACCAGCGCGATAGTTCGCTGCCAGGCATCGTTCAGCTCGGCTTTTTGCCAGGCGATACGATGCGTTTCCAGCGTTTGCGCCACCGCCTGCGGCGTGGTGACCTGCAGACCCGCCAGCGCCTCCTGCGCGCCGCCCGGCACCGGCACCTCGGTGCCGATCACATAGACCGGCGCTTCGCCGCCGCTCTGCGCCCAGGCGCGTTCCGCCACCGCGCACAAACGCGCCGCCCGCTCGGCAACCGTGGCATCCCCCAGGGGCGAGGGATCATCGGCGCACGACATGGAACAATCGAGGTGAATTTTGCGAAATCCGGCGCGAACGTAATCGTCTATCAAGATTTCCGCCAGCGCCATCGCTTCCTGAGCCGGGCGATCTTGCCAGGCGTTTGGCCCCAGATGATCGCCACCCAGCCACACGCGCTCGCGCGCCAGGCCTACTTCATCCGCCAGACGCCACAACCCATCGCGGAACTGGGCCGCCGTTTGGCCGGTATAGCCGCCGAATTGATTGACCTGGTTGGACGTCGCCTCCACCAACACCGGCGTGCCGCGGGCTTTGGCCTGCCGCAGCGCGGCCTTCAGAACCCAGGGATGGGCGGAACAGACGGAAAAGATCCCGACCGGCATACCGGCCTTGTGCTGCTCGACAAGCTGTAACAACTGCTGCATGAAGCCCCCATGCAGGCGCCCTGCTACCGATCGGCGATGATGACCTCCACGCCCAGCTCGGTTAACGCCCGCTCGTAATCGTCCGGAAGACGGCTGTCGGTGATCAGCCGATGGATTTGTCCGGCTTCGCGAATCATGCAAAAGCTCTTGCGACCAAATTTGCTGGCATCCGCCACCGCGATAATCTCGCGCGCCACCTCGCACATCACGCGATTGAGGTGCGCTTCACCGGGGTGAGGCGTGGTGATGCCGGCGCTCAGATCGAACCCGTCGACGCCCAAAAACAGCTTGTCGAAGCGGTACTGACGCAATTGCTGCTCGGCAGCCGGACCGTAGAGCGAGTAAGAGTTGCGGCGCACGCTGCCCCCCAGCACCATGACTTCCACCCCGTCGTTTCCCGAAAGCTCGTAGGCAATGTTCAGCGCATTGGTCATCACCACCAGATCGCGCCGCCCCTTCAGGAACGGCACGATCTGCGCGGTGGTTGAACCGGAATCGAGGATCAGCGCATCGCCGTCGCGCACATAGCCGGCCGCCGCGTTGGCGATCAGCGTTTTGACGTCGCGATTCAACCGCCCTTTGTCCCGCAGCGGCCGATCGAAAGCGAATTGCTGATTGAGCATCGCGCCGCCGTAAGCGCGCAGCGCACACCCTTTTCGTTCCAGAAAGCGCAGATCGTTGCGGATCGTCACCGTGGATACCGCAAACTGTTTGCTGAGCTGTTCCACGCGCACGCTGCCGTGCTCGCATAACAGATCGATAATGTGTTCACGTCGCTTTGCGGTATTCACTGGCATGAGCTGCGGTCCTCAGGTTTCCGGCATCGCCGGGGAGAAGATGGCTTTCGCTCTACTGCGCTCGCATTACAGCAAAGCGAAAGCAATGAAATTGTGATCGGGATTACAGCCCCGTTTTAGCAAAAAAACCGCCAAAAAACCTTTCGAATCGAAACGGATCGAAAAGCCCAAAAGCGGAAGGGGGAAAAAGTGAAATGCCATGACGGGCGATACCCCCGGAGCGCTGAGGCGTGGGCTGCACGGAAAGCGAAAGCGGCGCATGGTGCGCTCCGCGCCATGACTTTTAGTTCACTCAGTGACCAAGATCACATAATGGCAATTATCCGGCGGCCGGCGGGGATTAACCGCCGCCATCCCGCCGGGCCGTACCCTTGTCAGCACGAGCCATCTTCCCTACACTGGCGATCGGATACCGTCGATTTTCGGTACGTAAGCGTTAACGTCAATCAACGCATCACGCCATGCAGCACTGATTGACTGCATGCCTTGGTGCGAGGAACCCATGCCGCAACCCGCTTCACCCCCAGCGTCCACCGCGACCCCGCGTCGCCGGTTACACCGCCCTATTCTGCTTATCGTCGGCATTATGCTGATCGCGGCCAATTTGCGCGCCGCCCTGACCAGCGTCGGCCCGCTGCTGGAGCAGATCCAGCAACAGCTGGCGTTGTCCGCCACCGCCGCCGGCCTGATCAATTCGCTGCCGCTGATCCTGTTCGCCATCCTCTCGCCGTTGACCCCGGCGCTGGCGAAACGCATCGGTATTGAGCGCACCCTGGGCCTCGCCCTCGCGCTGCTGATCTGCGGCATCGCCCTGCGCTCCCTGCCGCAAGACGCCATGCTATGGCCGGGCAGCATCCTGATCGGCGCCGCCATCGCCTTCGCCAACGTAGTGCTGCCGACGCTGGTGAAAAGAGATTTCCCACATCGCGCCGCCGCGATGATCGCCGCCTATGCGGCGGTGATGTCGCTGGTTGCCGCCATCGCTTCCGGTCTGGCCGTGCCGCTGGCTTCGCTGGCCGACCTTGGCTGGCGGTTCTCCTTGTTATGCTGGGGCTTGCCTGCGCTGTTGGCGCTGCTGGTGTGGTTGCCGCAACTGCGGCGCTCCGCCACTCCCGCCACTAGAGAGCCGCAGCCGACGGAGCCGCAACGCTATCGCTCTCCCTGGGGCAGCGCGCTGGGCTGGCAAGTGGCGATGTTCATGGGGCTGCAATCGATCGCCTTCTACACCATCATCGGCTGGTTCAGCGCTTTTGCCGCCAGCCACGGCACCTCCGCTCAGCAGGCGGGTTTCGAACTGTTCGTTTACCAGGTGGTGGCGATCGTCGCCAACTTTGTCATGGTGGTGATTTTGCCGCGGGCGCGCGATCAGCGGGCGATAGCGTTGGGCAGCTCGCTGCTGATCTTCATCGGCGTCGGGGGATTATTGGTGCAACCCGCCAGTTCACTGGTGTGGCTGACGTTTGCCGGGTTGGGGGCGGGGAGTTCGCTGGTGCTGGCGCTGTCGTTCTTTGGATTGCGCAGTCAGCATCATCATCAGGCGACGCTGCTGTCGGGTATGGCGCAATCCGTCGGTTATCTGTTGGCGGCGCTGGGGCCCACCCTATTCGGCCTGCTGCACGATCTGACGGAAGGCTGGCGCTTGCCGTTGATCGCCCTGCTGAGCCTGACCGTCTTGCAAATGCTGTTCGGCGCGCTGGCCGGCCGCAGCCGCGTGATCAGCTAACGCTGCGGCGCAATGGGGGCCGCGCCGGCTCAGAGTCGGTGTCCTGCCATAAATCTTCAATAAAGGCGCGCTGCTCATCGCTCAGCACCCATGACGGCGGAATTTTGGACTGTGCGCGACGCTCAGCGCCCTCACGGTTTTTAGCCTGCTTTTTGTTCACGAATCGCCTTCCTGCTTAACCTGCTAACTCAGTAACCAATAAATCACGGCGGCGGTTAACAGCCAGAACAGCCCGCTACCGATAAACACACACAGCCATGCTCTACGTTTGATATCAGATCCATCCTTGCTCACCACAGCGCCCTCAACCAATAGATTAAACCATTCAAACCACAATTATCGATCTGTTTTAACGATCGATAAAGTAGTTTTTTCCTATGGAAATTTAAAAAACAGCTGCTAGCCATAGACCTGCATCACCGCCTCAGTAAGAACGGCACCGTGGATATCACTGTTATCGGCAGGCGATAACTTGAATTGATAGGCGAACGAACGTGCAGTGTGCCATATCTTTAAAGGTCAAAATTAAACCACTGGTAAATAATTCAACTATCAATTACTTGACTGGCCATAAGCCAAATCGGCAACAGACAGCGCTGAAGGCGGGGGATAAAATGAAGCGACGTACTGGGATCATGCGGAGAGAAGCACCGGCCCGCTTTAGTCTCGCTCGGGCCGGTGTGAGTTAACCGATTCTGCTGACGGAATCCCGGCTGGCGTGTTCACGCTCGCTGCCGGTCAGCTCACGTAAATGACCCGAGCGCATCTCAAGCAGCCGATCGGCGTGTTCGAAATAGTGATCGTCATGGCTGATGGCAAACACCGTTTTGCCCAGCGCGCGCAGTTCTGGCAACAGCTCGCGATAGAAAATGCGCCGGAATTGCGGATCCTGATCCGCGGCCCATTCATCCAACAGCAAGATATCGCGCTGTTCCGCCACGGCCAGTAGCAAAGCCAGACGCTTGCGCTGCCCCTGCGACAGTTGCGGGTTGGTCACCCTGGCGCCGTCGAACTGCAGTTTGCTTTTCATATTCAACCGCTCGAGCCAGCCGGCGACCAGTTCCGCATCGGGCTCGCCGCCTTCCGGCCCTTGCAAACGATCGAACTGATGAAAATCGGTGAAAATCGCCGAAAACAGCCGACGATAGCCCGGCATATCCGCCGCGGTCTGTGCGACGCCATCCAGAACGATGTGCCCGCTCACCGGCCGGTACAACCCGGTCAACAGCATCGCCAGCGTTGACTTGCCGCTGCCGTTGCCGCCGATCAAAAAGACCAGCTCGCCACGCCGCAGCGTCAGATTAAGCGGCCCGACGGCAAAACCGGGCTGTTGCGCCGTATCGGCATAGTGAAAAACCACGTCGCGCAGCTCCAGCGTCTGCCAGGAACGGCCTGCGGCGGCAGGAAACGCCGGTTGGTACTCGGCCAGGCGCAGCGTCTTCAGCTTGTTGAAGGCGACTTCGGCGCTGACCAGCGTCGGAAACGCCCCGACCGCCTGCAGTAATGGCGTGCGCAAGAACAGCAGCGTCAGGGAATACGTGGCGGCCACCGCCGAGTCCGCCCATCCCAGGCTGTTAGCCATAAAGAACACCAGTCCGATCGCCCCCAACATCATGATATTTGACCAGTTGAGCGCACTCAAATGGAAGGTATCGGCGCGAATGATATGGTGGCGGTAAGCTTGCGCATCGGGTTGATAGGTCTGTTCGTACAGCGCCTGCGCTCGCTTGCGGTTTAACGTCAGTTCCTTGCGACCGTCAATCACCGATTCGTAATGATGATAGAGGCGCTCTTCCGACTCGCGCAAACTGGCCATATGGCGATAAACCCGCGAGACCAGGCAGCCGCTGCCCACCACGGTGACGGCGACCCACACCGCCGTCACCGCCAGCATTTTCGGCGATAGCCACCCCAGATAGGCCGCCGACCCCAGGGTTAAAATCACCCCTTGCACCAGTTCGGGCAAGCGCACGAAGGCGACGGTGATATTGCGGACATCGCTGGAGAGGCTGGCCAACAATGAGGCGCTGCCTAACTGTTCAAGGCGTTCAATATCGGTATCCAGGATGCGTTTCACTAACTGCCCGCGCAGGCGGTAGACGAAGTAATGGCCCAATGTCGTCAGCGCCAATTGCGATCCCAGCGTGACCGCCATCAGCAATGCCAGCAGGGCGAGAAACATCGGCAGCACAGCCAATGCATCGCCGCCGGCGTCCATCAGGTATTGATTGATAAACGCAATGATACCGATGCCCAAGCCGGCGCTGGTCATGGTCAATGCCATAACCGCCAGAAATGGCCAACGATACTGGTGATAAACCACCCGTAGCAGTTCCATGAAAAAACCTCTGAAGTCGCGATCTGGCAGGCATTGTAAGCGGCGCGAGAATGAGATCAAGACGAATTCTCATTGCTCGCGCAGCCTCTGATTTCGACGCCAAGGGCATTTTGATGATTGCTTATTGAAACGAGAGACTTACACTGGCGCCACTTGCCGCTGAAGGGAACAGCCGATTATGCTCGCGACTCACGAATACGCCAACGACCTGATTCTGTTTGCCCTGATTGTCGACTGCGGCTCGTTCAGCAAAGCCGCGGAGAGCGCCGGCATCACCAGCTCGGTGGTCAGCAAACGCATCGGGCGGTTGGAAAAATCGCTGGGCGCCCGCCTGTTGTACCGCACCACCCGCAGCCTGACGCTGACCGAAAGCGGCCAGGCGCTCTACCAACAGGCCAAAGAGATCGGCGCCAAAGTGCAGGAGGCGCTGTACGCCGTCAGCGAAAAGAGCGAAGAGTTGACCGGCACCATCCGCATGTCGGTGCCGACCATTTCGGGCGAGCTGCTGCTGAGCGAAAGCGTGGCGGAATTTTGCGCCCTGCATCCCAGCCTGAAGGTCGAAATGCGGCTGGAAAACCGCTTCGTCGATCTGGTGGAAGAAGGCATCGATCTGGCGATCCGTACCGGGACCATGCCGGACTCCAGCCTGATTGCCCGGCCGATCTTCGATTCCCGCTGGGTGATCGTCTGCTCGCCGGGCTACCTGGAAAGCCACCCGGAACCGCGCAGCGCCGACGATCTGCTGAGCCACAACTGCCTGACCTACACCTACCAAGAGAGCGGCACCGCCAACTGGCTGATGAAGCGGCCGGGGCGCAACGACATCTACGAGCTGCAGGTTAACGGCAACCTGTCGGCCAACAATGCGCGGGCGATCCGCAAAGCGGTGATCGGCGGCCACGGCATCGCCATGGTGCCGCGCTGCATGGTGTATGAAGATTTGCAGGACGGTAAACTGACGGAGATCCTGGCCGGCCACTGCGGCAAAGTGCTGGGCATTTACGCCGTTTATCCTTACACCCGCAATCTGCCGTTAAAAACCCGTCTGCTGATCGAACATATCATCGGTTCCTACCAAAATATCAGCCATTATTTTTGAGTTTTCCTCTCGGATTATTTC
The DNA here is from genome assembly GCF_048684565.1 of Serratia sp. BNK-33-b. Classification (NCBI taxonomy): domain Bacteria; kingdom Pseudomonadati; phylum Pseudomonadota; class Gammaproteobacteria; order Enterobacterales; family Yersiniaceae; genus Serratia; species Serratia sp. BNK-33-b. Next base: position 816,712 of record NZ_JBLQTZ010000001.1, on the reverse strand, counting down.
CCCGCTACCGCAAAAGACCGCGGGGATTACGGCATTTTTGGACATAATCTATTGAACATTACTGCCTAATTAATGTGAGCTCGCGCACTTATCGCACATCAACACTCCCTATCATGCTGATTTTAAATCAATTAATTTAACCCCTTCTACCGGCGTTTTTCCCTGTCCCGACGCCGTTCGCCGATGTTAAAAAATTACCGCATGGCATCATCGCCAACGTTGTGATTAGAATGAAAATGTTGCGGTAATTAACCTTTCAGCTACATCTCTCTGCCCATAAAAATAATAACCCTGAGGATCTTATGCCCCTGCTTTTCAGTATTGCGCCCATCATCCTGCTGATTTGGATGATGACTAAAAGGAATGGCGTGCCCTCTTACCTCGCCCTGCCGCTGACGGCCGCCGTGGTGTATGCCGTACAGCTCCTGTGGTTCGATGCCTCGCTGCGGCTGCTGCATGCCAATATCATCACCGCGCTGGTGTCGACGCTGACGCCGATCACCATCATTGCCGGCGCCATCCTGCTCAACAAACTGATGCAGGTAAGCGGCGCGGAAAACGTGGTGCGCCGCTGGCTGGAAACCATCAGCCCCAATCCCGTGGCCCAACTGATGATTATCGGCTGGGCGTTCGCCTTTATGATCGAGGGCGCCAGCGGCTTCGGCACACCGGCCGCCATCGCCGCGCCGATTCTGGTCGGGCTGGGCTTCAACCCGCTGCGCGTCGCCCTGCTGACGCTGGTGATGAACTCGGTGCCGGTCTCCTTCGGCGCCGTAGGCACCCCCACCTGGTTCGGCTTTGCCAACCTCGGCCTGTCGGACGCCAGCCTGCTGGATATCGGCCGGCAAACCGCGCTGATCCACGTTGTCGCCGGCTTCGTCATTCCTCTGCTGGCGCTGCGCTTTATCGTTTCCTGGCAGGATATCCGCCGCAACCTGCCGTTTATCCTGCTCAGCGTGCTGAGCTGCACCCTGCCCTATCTGCTGTTGGCCCAGGTGAACTATGAGTTCCCGGCGCTGGTCGGCGGCGCGATCGGCCTGGCTCTGTCGGTGCTGCTGGCGCGCGGTGGCATCGGCCTCGCCCGCGGCGACAAACCGCAGAGCGCCGCGCAGGCGGTGCCGTTCATGCAGGTGGTCAAGGCCATGACCCCGACCCTGCTGCTGATTGCTATTCTGATAGTGACGCGCGTCCACCAGTTGGGCCTCAAGGCGCTGCTCAACAACACCGCGCTGCTGTGGCAGGAAAACCTCGGCTGGCTCGGGGAGCTGCGCATCAGCCGGGCGCTGATCGTCGAACTGCAGCAGGTGCTGGGCACCGCCGCCGCCGCCGGCTACAAAACGCTGTATGTCCCGGCGCTGATCCCGTTCCTGTTGGTGGTGCTGCTGTGTATTCCGCTGTTCCGTCTGAATAGCGGCCAGGTGCGGCAAATGTTCAGCGAAACCGGCGGGCGCATCGCGCGGCCCTTTATCGCCCTGTTCGGCGCGCTGGTGATGGTTAACCTGATGATGCAGGGCGGCGACAACGCGCCGGTGATCCTGATCGGTAAAGCGCTGGCGGCGCTGACCGGCGACAGCTGGCTGCTGTTCTCGTCGTTCCTCGGCGCGCTGGGCTCGTTCTTCTCCGGCTCCAATACCGTTTCGAACCTGACGTTCGGCGGCATTCAGCAGTCGATCGCCCAGAGCAGCGGTCTTGATGTCAACCTGACGCTGGCCTTGCAGTCCGTCGGCGGCGCCATGGGCAACATGGTGTGCCTGAACAACATTATCGCGGTCTGTTCGATCCTCGGGATCGGCAACGCCGAAGGCAAAATCATCAGAAAGACCGTACTGCCGATGCTGGCGTACGGCGGGATTGCGGCCGGTATGGCAACGATCCTCACGCTCTGACCGAACACTCGTTATCGCAAGCAAGAAAAGAAGGTAAACACTATGATCATCTCCGCGTCAACCGACTACCGGGCCGCCGCCCAGGCCAAACTGCCGCCGTTTCTGTTTCACTATATCGACGGCGGGGCCTACGCGGAGCATACGCTGAAGCGCAATACCGCAGATCTGGCCGATATTGCCTTGCGCCAGCGCGTGCTGCGCAATATGTCCGAACTCAGCCTGGAGACTACGTTGTTCGGCGAGCAGCTGGCGATGCCGGTGGCGCTGGGGCCGGTGGGGCTGACCGGCATGTACGCCCGCCGCGGCGAAGTGCAGGCCGCGCGCGCCGCGGCCAAAAAAGGCATCCCGTTCACGCTGTCCACCGTGTCGGTCTGCCCGATCGAAGAGGTGGCGCCGGCGATCGATCGGCCGATGTGGTTCCAGCTCTACGTGCTGAAAGATCGCGGCTTTATGCGCAACGCGCTGGAGCGCGCCAAAGCCGCCGGCGTGAAAACGCTGGTGTTTACCGTCGACATGCCGGTACCCGGCGCCCGTTACCGCGACGCCCACTCAGGGATGAGCGGCCCCAACGCCGCCCTGCGCCGCGTGCTGCAGGCGTTTACCCATCCGCAGTGGGCCTGGGATGTCGGCCTGTTCGGCAAGCCGCACGACCTGGGCAACGTCTCGGCCTACCGCGGTAAACCGACCAGCCTGGAAGATTACATCGGCTGGCTGGGCGCCAACTTCGATCCGTCGATTTCCTGGAAAGATCTGGAGTGGATCCGCGAGTTCTGGGACGGCCCGATGATCATCAAAGGCATTCTGGATCCGGAAGACGCCAAAGACGCGGTGCGCTTCGGCGCCGACGGCATCATCGTCTCCAACCACGGCGGCCGCCAACTGGACGGCGTGCTGTCGACCGCGCGCGCCATGCCGGCGATCGCTGACGCGGTGAAAGGCGACATCACCCTGCTGGCCGACTCCGGCATCCGCAGCGGCCTGGACGTGGTGCGCATGATCGCGCTGGGCGCCGACAGCGTGCTGCTGGGGCGCGCCTTCGTCTATGCGCTGGCGGCGGCCGGCGAAGCCGGGGTGGCTAACTTGCTGGATCTGATCGACAAAGAGATGCGCGTCGCCATGACGCTCACCGGCGCGAAAACCATTGCGGAGATCAACGCCGGATCGCTGGTCAGAAACGCCTGAATCAAAGCGGCTGTACCCCTTCCGGGTAGGCGTTGTAGCTCATCTTGCTGATGAACGCCCCGGCCGGTGACACCAACACCCGGCCGGCGGCGTCCAACCCGAGGAAGGTGCCGGTGCAGCGCCCGGAGACAAAGTCGAAGAAGAACACCGAGCACACCGGGATAATCTTTTCCCGGAAGGTGAACAGGAACATCTCGTCCTCAAACTTGTAGTAAGTGGCGTAGTCCATGTCGCCGTGGCCGAATTGTTCGCCGCGCAGGTTTTGCCAGGCGTAGCGCTCGGTGTTGACGTAGAAGTGTTCGTAATAGTGGTTGGGGCTGTAGACATTCAGCGTGCGATAACCGATCAGCTCGCGGGTCAGATGCGGCGCGACGCCGCCCGGCGTGACGCCGGCAATCTGCCCAACGTGGAAGCTTTGCTTGAGGCGAGATCCCTTTTCCACCGTTTGCTCGGGCAGCAACGTGCTGCGCACCAGCAGCGCCCGGCCGCTGTCGCGGTTGAGCACCAGCGTCAGGCATTCGTTGCCCGGCGTCTGCAGCGGAATATTGAAGAAATAGCGCGCGGCGGAGGTTTGCACCTCTTCGTAAGCGTCCTCGCCGCTCTCCCCGCCCCAGGCCCACAGCACCCGCTGCCGATCGGCGCTGAAACGCAGCGTGATTTCCCCGCCGCCTTCAAAGGCGATCTGCAACGTTTTGCCGCGCCAGTCCTGAGTGCCCGGCAGCCGGTTGGTGTCGATGCCGCGCGCGAAATCGTCGTAATTCTTCCAGTCCGGTTCGGCATTTTGATTCAGTACGGATGGTTCTGCTGACATCTTCGCTCTCCTTGATTGAATGGGATGAAAATCGCCTCAGACGTCAGCGACGCCCGCCGGTTTCACCGCTCGGCGGTTCACCACGGCAGGGGCGGTTTCATCGAGAAAACAACTCAGTACGCCGGCGCACACGGCGCCGGCGGCCGCCAGCCACATCACGCTGACCAGCCCGTAGCGATCGGCGATCAGCCCGGCGATAAACGGCGCCAGGCAGCCGCCAATCACCTCGCCAATCCCCATCACCAGCCCCAACGCGGTAGCGATGCGAGCCGGCGACACCGTTTCAGACGGGATGGTGGCCATAAACAGCGTGAAACAGCCAAGGCCGGTATAAGACAGGAACACCAGCACGCCCAGCAGCCACGGGTTATCGACGTAGCTCAGGAACAGCGGGCAGCACACCGCCAGCAGCGAAAAGAAGATCAGCGTCGGCTTGCGGCCGAAGCGATCGGAAATCGCCGGCACCGCCACGCCCCAGAAGACCCAGGCGGCGCCGATGGCGCTCATGATGCCGCCCATCGTGCCTTCGCCGAAGCCGCGGTCGGTCACCAAAAAGTTGGGGGTGAAGGTAATGATGATCATGAACCAGGTGACGAACACGCAGGAGATCAGAATGCACAGCGCCACGTTCTTGATTTTGAACAGCTCGCCGTAAGCACCTTTGTTCGCCGCCTTGTCGACCGCCGGCGGGGCGCTGAAAGCGGGATCCTTCTTGCCGTTCACATAGCGATAGATCAGCCACGCCAGAATGATGCCCGGCACGGCGGTCAGGTGAAACGCCATGCTCCAGCCCCACTTCTGCGCCAGATAGATGATCAGCGGCGGCGCGATAATGCCGCCCAGCAGCCCCGGCGCCGCGCCCTGGATCAATCCCATGTTGAAACCGCGGCGCTGCGGCTGCGATTTTTCCACCATCAACGACTGTGCGATCGGCAATACCGGCCCTTCGGCGATCCCCATCAACGCTCGGAAGATCAATAGCATGGCAAAGCCGCTGACCAACCCCGACAGCGCGGAGAACAGCGAAAACACCAGGATCGACAAGATCAGCATCGGTTTACGGATATTAAAACGATCGGCTATCGCCCCCAGCCCGGCGCCAGACAGCGCCCAGGTTAACGCCAGCACCGCCGACAGGGTGCCGAGATGCACGTTGCTGAGCTTGAGGTCGGCGGCAATCATCGGAAACAGAAACGAGATGGTCAGACGATCGACGAACACACAGCCGAAAACGAAAAATAAAATAATCAGCAACCGGTTCTCTTCACTTAATGCGCTGCGAGGCTCTGGCGATGTATTCATAGCGTCATGTGTCCATAAGTTAACTTATGAATGGCAAGCCGCCATGGCATAAGTGTGTTAAGCGCACGGCCAAGAGAGATATTGGCCCTCCGTCACGACAACAACTCATTAACATGTTAATGACATAAAATTATCGTAAGCCGGCGGTCTGTCAACCGGCGCTTTCTTAGAGACGAATGAAGTTTTTATTCGGTACTATTTCAAAATCGCATTATCACAAAAAGATATTTTACCCCTCTGTTTTTACAGACAATAAAATAATAACGGGTATTTTTCTTCGGTTAAAAATGCCTATTTCCACGCCATTCCCGAATAATCTCAACGATCACTCTTCAGGCTTATTAATTTTTTATCCGTATTGAATGAACGCTGGGGAATATTCAGTTTTACTTTTATCTATTGAATCATTTGGTTTTATTTTATTGCCGCACAACAAACTAACTCTTATGAGGGAAAGGCTATTGGCAGGGTTACATAATTTCATCTGGACAATAGCAAAAGCGCAGAGCGTGACGTAAATCACGGCAATCATGCCGTATCCTGCAAAGCAATTATGCTCGCAACAGCAATTATCTATTGCGATTAGGGCTGTTTATCTCAATTTAGCGCCATGCAACACTTCGGGCCATCGTTCGACACCGCGCCGCAAGGCCTGAGACGGAGTGACACATGAGCATCGAAAGACTAACCTGGGAGCCGCTTTCCATCGGCATCGAGTTGCCGCTGGACAACGATTGGTCCACCAGCGGGCAGCTGAAACGCCAGCAGGACGGGCGACCGTTCGGCGTGCCGGACATGAGCGAACATGCTGCGCGCATCAAGCTGGCCGATGAGCTCGGCTTTCGCGCCGCCTGGGTTCGCGACGTGCCGCTGTACGATCCGGACTTCGGCGACGCCGCGCAGGTGTTTGAGACCTTTACCTACCTCGGCTACCTGTCCAGCCTGACGCGCAATATTCTGCTGGGCACCGCGGCCGTGGTGCTGCCGCTGCGCCAGCCGTGGCTGGTGCGCAAAGCGGCTTCCACGCTGCAAACGCTGAGCGGCGATCGTCTGCTGCTCGGCGTCGCCAGCGGCGATCGCCCCGTGGAGTACCCGCTGTTCGGCGCCGATTACGCCGCGCGCGGTGAAAACTTCCGCACCAGCGTCGGCATTCTCAAAGGGGAAGCCGACAGCGCGCTCCAGCCTGGATTGCGCCTGCTGCCGGCCACGCCGCCGCCGCCGCTGCTGGTCGCCGGGTTGGCGCAGCAAACGCCCGAGTGGGTGGGCAAAAATATGGATGGCTGGCTGTCGTATCCCGGCACGCCTGCGGACCACGTTTCGCGGGTCAAACTCTGGCGTAACGTAGCCGGTGACAAGCCCTACGTCAGCTTTATTCATCTCGACCTCACCGATAACGCCGACGCGCCGATTCAGCGCCATCGCTTCGGCATCAAGAGCGGCCGTAATGGATTGATTCAGGAACTGAGCGCCATGCGTGACGCCGGGGTCAACCACATCGGCCTGCATTTCCGCCGTAACCAGCGGCCGCTGGAAGAGACGATGCAGGAGATCGGTCAACTGGTGTTGCCGGAATTCCATCGCGCCTGACGCCCGCTTTAGCCCGCTATTCCGACCTGAGCTGGTCTTTGCCCCGTTACCGGGGCTTTTTTATTTCCGCCGCTGCTGGTTCATAACAACTCAGTCTAATCCCTGCGGCCAAACGGCGGCATGATGACGGGGAAACGAGCCACCATGGGGAATGAGCAATGACGGCAAAACTGACAGAAGCGGGCTTTTGGCGCAAAACCGCCGACTCTTCATCGCTGCGCGTGCCGCGCGTGCTGATCCGGGTCTACGTCGACGAAGGCGAGATCGACCGCGCCATCGCGTTTTACGAGCAGCTGCACGGCGTGGAAGCGGATATGCGTTTCGACTTTCCCGCGCATCGGCTGGTGCTGGCGGCGGTGGGGCCGTTTCTGATCCTGGAAGGCTCGGAAGAAAGCCTGCGCCCTTTCCGCAGCACCGTCGGCACATTGCTGGTCGATGACATTTATCCCTACCATCAGCGGCTGCTGGCCGCCGGAGCCGATATCTTCTTTGGCCCGGTGGAAGTGCCCACCGGCGCCTGTTTCAATGCCCGCCTGCCGGACGGCACGATTATCGAATACGTGCATCACCGGCCGCGCGCGGACGAATAAACCGCCTCAGGGGAGCGCCGGCGTCATGGCGTAACCGCGCAGATCCTTGCGCAGGCTGACCATGTACAACACGATCACCGCCGAGAACGGCAGGCCGCACAGCACCACCGCAGTCTGCATCGCGCTGAAACTGCCGGCGTACAGCAACCCGGCGCAGATCAACGTGGTGACCGCCGCCCAAAATACCCGCAGCCAGGCCGGCGCGTCATCGTGGGCGGAACCGCCCTGGCAGGAGAGGTTCGCTATCATCAGCGTGCCGGAATCGACCGGCGTCAGGAACAGCACGAAACTGATCGCCACCACAAAACCGGCGGTCAGCTGGGTATAGGGCAGGTATTCGAACAGCTTGAACACCGCCATCGGCGGATCGCTTTGCGCCACCTGCCCGAGGATCGCCTGCCCGCCTTCCAACACCAGGCTGATGGCGGTATTGCCGAAGATCGACAGCCACGCCAGCGTGAAGCCCAACGGGATCAGCAACACGCCGAAGATCAGTTCACGAATGGTGCGCCCTTTGGAAATGCGCGCGATGAACAGCCCGACAAACGGCGCCCACGCCACCCACCAGGCCCAATAGAACAACGTCCAGGCGCCCTGCCACTGGCGCGCCTTGCCGTACAGATACATATCGAAGCTGCGGCTGACCAGCGAAGTGAGATAATCGCCAAGGTTCTGCAACATGCCGTTGAGCAGATTCAGCGTCGGGCCGGCCAGAAACACGAACAGCAGCAACAGGCACAGGAAGCCGACGTTGATGTTCGACAGCATGGCAATGCCCTTCTCGACGCCGGTGACCGCCGCCAGCGTGGCCACCACCATCATCACCACGATCAGCGCCAGCAGCACGCCGGTGCTTTGCGGAATGTCGAACAGATAAAACAGCCCCGAGTTCACCAGCAGCGCGCCGATCCCCAGGTTGGTCACCATCGAAATCACCGTCACCAGAATGCCGAAACTGTCCACCAGATGGCCGGCGCCGCCGTGGATACGCTCGCCGAAGATCGGGTATAACGCAGAGCGCAGCGCCAACGGCAGGCCGCGGCAATAGGCGAAATAGGCCAGCGCGGTGGCGATCAGCGCATACAGCGCCCAACCGTGCAGCCCCCAGTGCAAAAAGGTGAGCGCCATCGCCTGCCGCGCCGCCTGCACGGTGCCGCCGCTGCCTTCCGGTGGCGACAGGAAGTGATCCAGCGGTTCGTAGGCGCCGTAGTACACCAGCGCAATGCCGATGCCCGACGAGAACAGCATCGCCACCCACGAGGGATAGCTGAACTGCGGCGGTTCGTCATCCTGGCTGAGGCGAATATGGCCGAAGCGCGACAGCGCCAGCCAGAAGACGAACACCATGCAGGCGACCATCAACAGCATGTAGTACCAGCCGAACACGTCGGCGACCCAGCTTTGCGCGGCGTTCAACCACTGTTTGCTGGCAGCGGGAAACAGCACGACCAGCGATCCCAGCAGCAGGATCACCGCCGCCGAGGCCGAAAAATACCGGAACATTCAATCTGACAGGTTCTTCGTCAAGCGATGGAGGAGTTTTTGTTGTCATTGGCAGGCTTCCATGATGCGAAAGACAGACGATTTAAATGCAACTTTTAATTAACATTCTATCGTCATTTATTTGACATTTTCGCAGCATATAGAGTATTGATTGACCGTTCAATCAATCAAATTCAAAGTGTGATTTGCCTATCAGTTGGGGAAAATATGTACCGCAGAGACATTCCTGAGCAGCGCAAGGAGCAGTTGATTAACGCCGCCTTCGAGACCATAAACGTCGTCGGGCTGGCCGGCGTCACCCTGTCTCAGGTGGCGAAAGAAGCCGGGCTGTCGACCGGCATCGTCAGCCACTATTTTGGCGATAAAGAGGGGTTGCTGAGCGCCACCATGCGCAAGATCCTGCGCGATCTGCGCGACGCGGTGGCCGAGTGCCGCGCGCAAGCGGCGAGCGACAGCCAGTCACAGCTGTTCGCCATTATCCAGGGCAACTTCCACCCCAGCCAAACCAACGCCGTGTCCATGCGCGCCTGGCTCGACTTCTGGGCCGCCAGCATGCATCAGCCGGTGCTGCGCCGCCTGCAGCGCGCCAACGATCGGCGGCTCTATTCCAATATTTGCAGCCAGTTCCGCCGCGAGCTGCCGCTGCAGCAGGCGCGCGACGCGGCGCGCGGGCTGGCGGCGATGATCGATGGGCTTTGGCTGCGCGGCAGCCTGGCCGGCGACGAGACAGACCTAAAACAGGACTGCCGCATCGCCTGCGACTACGTGGCGCAGCGGCTCAACGCCGCCCAGCAGCAGGGGTGAACGTGAACGGCGGCTCCATCAGTGCGGTTCCTGCTCTTCACTGTACTGGGTTTGCCACATGGCGGCGTAGCGGCCGTTCGCGGCCAGCAACGCCTCGTGCCCCCCGCGCTCGACGATCTCCCCCGCCTCCAGCACGATAATTTCATCGGCGTCCACCACGGTGGAGAGCCGATGAGCGATCACCAGCGTGGTGTGGTTGCGGCTCACCTCGCGCAGGTGCCCCTGGATTTCGCGCTCGGTCTGGGTATCCAACGCGCTGGTCGCCTCGTCAAACACCAGGATGGCCGGATTTTTCAGAATGGTGCGCGCAATCGCCACCCGCTGCTTTTCCCCGCCCGACAGCTTCAGCCCGCGCTCACCCACCCGGGTGTCGTAACCGTCGGGCAGACCGACGATAAAATCATGGATATGCGCCAGCCGCGCCGCCCGCTCGATTTCTTCATCGCTGGAGCCGGTTTTGCCGTAACCGATGTTATAACGCAACGTATCGTTGAACAGCACCGTATCCTGCGGCACGATGCCGATCGCCTGCCGCAGGCTGGCCTGGGTCAGTTGGCGAATGTCCTGGCCGTCGAGGGTAATGGCGCCCCCCTGCACGTCGTAAAAGCGAAAAAGCAGGCGCGACAGCGTGGACTTGCCCGCGCCGGAGGCGCCGACCACCGCCACCGTGTGGCCCGCCGGAATGGTAAAGCTCACCTGCTTGAGGATCGGCCGACGCGTGTCGTAACCGAAGCTGACCGCGTCGAACTTCACTTCTCCGCGATCGAGGCGCAGCGGCTGCGCATCCGGGCTATCGACGATCTCACGCGGTTCCTGCAGCAGATCGAACATGTTCTCCATGTCGATCAGCGCCTGGCGCACCTCGGAATAAATAAAGCCGAAGAAGTTCAGCGGCTGATACAGCTGCAGCAGATAGGCATTGACCAGCACGAAGTCGCCGACCGTCATCGTCCCCTGCGTAATGCCCTGCGCCGCCATGGTCATCATCACGATCAGTCCGATCGAAATAATGGCGGTTTGTCCCAGGTTGATCGCCGTAAAACTGAATTGGTTCTTGATGGCGGCGTATTCGTACAGCCGGCGCGAGAGGTCGAAACGCTCGGCCTCGAACTCTTCATTGCCGAAGTACTTCACGGTTTCATAGTTCAGCAGGCTGTCGATGGATTTGCTGTTGGCGTCGGCGTTGGCCTTGTTGAGCTCGCGGCGAAAGCGGGTGCGCCAGCTGACCGCCAACACGGTGAACAGGATGTAGCAGCCGACCGTCGTCAGGATCGCCAGCGCGAACCAGCCGTTCAGCATATGCCACATGATCGCCGTGACCAGCGAGAGCTCGAACAGGATCGGCACGATGGAGAACAGCAGCCGCGACAGCACCGTGGACACCGCCTGAGTGCCGCGCTCGATGGACAGCGACAACCCGCCGGTCTGGCGCTCCAGATGGAAACGCAGGCTCAGCGCATGCAGCTGGCGGAACACCCGCACGCCCAACAGGCGCGTGGCGTTCTGGCTGACGTGGATAAACATTACGTTGCGCAGTTCCTCAAACAGCGCGCCGCCCACCCGCGCCACGCCGTAGGCGACGATCAGCCCAAGCGGCACCGCCAGCATTTTCGCCGTCTCGCCGCTCAGCGCATCGACCATCGCTTTATAAGCCAGCGGCACCAGCGTGGTGCTGACCTTGGCCGCCACCATGAACACGAAGGCCACCACCAGATACCCCCGCAGCCGCGGGTTGTCTTTCGGCCACAGATAGGGCAGCAGGAATTTCAGCAAACGGGAACGATCCATCATGTAATATTCATCTTCTCGATCGGGATCGCGGCGCACAGCCGCGCGGGGTTATGAGTTTGGCCTGGCCGACGGCGAACGCCGCACCCTCCCATTTTCCTGCGGCGACAACTCAGCATCATCCGTCAGGAGAAGCGGCGGCGGCTCGGGCAAAGTTCAGGCATGGAGGAGACAATCACATGACCCAGACGTATGCAAAGCGCTTTGCGCTGGTCTTTGACTATATCGACCGCCACCTGGACGAGGCGCTCACCGTCGAAAAACTGAGCGAAGTGGCCCACTTTTCGCGCTTTCACTTTCAACGCCAGTTTAGCGCGTATTGTGGCATCTCGGTGTGGCGTTATATCCAGTGGATGAGGCTCAAACGCGCCTCGTACCGCCTGGCGTATAACCCGCTGGAGCCGGTGATTGACATCGCGCTGGACGCCGGTTTTCAAAACCCGGAGTCCTTCAGCCGCGCCTTCAAACAGGCGTTCAGCCAAACGCCAAGCCAGTTTCGCAAACGGCCGGCCTGGATCGATTGGCAGCAGCGCTTTCCCGAGCCGAAACACAAAAGGAAACAACCCATGAAAGTAGACATTGTCGACTTCCCGGCCACGCCGGTGGCGATGATCGAACATCGCGGCCCGTCCGCGCTGGTCAACGAAACCGCCGCACGCTTTATCGAGTGGCGCAAAACCAGTGGCCTGTCGCCGGTCAGAAGCAGCCGCACTTACGGTATCGCACCGCACGATCCGGCCACCACCGAAGCGCAGGACTTCCGCTTCTTCATTTGCGGCGAGGTCACTGCGCCGATCCCGGAGGACAACGCCTTCGGCGTGGTGAACGGCACGCTGCCGGCCGGGCGCTGTGCGGTGCTGCGCCATCTCGGATCGCTGGATGGGCTCTCGGAAAGCGCCCGCTATCTTTACAGCGAGTGGTTGCCGGCCAGCGGCGAGGTGCTGCGCGATTTTCCGCTCTATTTCCACTACCACAACTTCGTGCACGAGGTGGCGGAATATGAACTGGTGACCGATCTTTATCTGCCGCTGAAATAGCTGACATCCGGCTCCGCAAGGAGCCGGATTGACGTTAACAGGACGGCGACGAACCCTGCGGCGGCAGATAGCGCTGCGGATCGAGCGCGGTGGCGCGATAGCGGATCTGGAAATGCAGGAACACCGAATCGGTGCCGGTGCTGCCCATAGTGCCAATCTTCTGCCCCGCTTTCACATCCTGGCCGTTGCGCACCAACGTAGTGTCGTTGTGCGCGTAGGCGGTAATAAAGTCTTCGCCGTGCTTAATCATGATCAGGTTGCCGTAGCCGCGCAGTTGGTTGCCGACGTACACCACTTTGCCCTTGGCGGAAGCATAGATCGGCTGGCCGCGTTTACCGGCGATGTCGATGCCCTTGTTGCCGCCATCGGCATTGGAGTACGCCTGCACGATCCGGCCGCTGGCCGGCCAGCGCCAACAGCGGGCGGCGCCCGGCGGCGGCGTTTGCTTGGCGATCGCGGAGGAAGACGTTTTACGGCGCGTGGCGGCGGTTTTGGTCGGCGCGCTGCCGCTCAGCCGCAGCTTTTGCCCCACTTCCAGGCTATAAGGCGGGCGTATCTTGTTGATTCTGGCCAGATCGCTGACTTCGCTGTCGGTGATCCAGGCGATGTAGTACAGCGTATCGCCCCGTTTGACGGTGTAGGACTTGCCGGTGTAGCTGCCCTTCGGCAGTTTGTCGTAGTCGCGGTTGTAGGTATTTTTACCCGAACACCCGGCCAACAATAGCCCCAATGTCAGACACACCGCGATGCGGCGCCACCTCGCCAGCTTGCTTCCTGTGCTCAAATCCTGTCCCCAATCGTCTTTTCGGTTCTGATACGCCTCAGCCGCACAGTGTAACATTTGCGCCGGGTCAGTCAAAAAGCGGGAAAGAGGCAACTATCGGAAAACAGCGGGCACGGAGGCCGCTGCGGCGCGATCGGCGGGAGGAAAATGGCGCCATAAGGCGCCAAACCATGCAGCGATGCCGGGATTACTGTTTACCTGAGGTCAGCAAACTGAAGCTGGTCATCAGATTGCGATAGTCAGGAATATGTTGAGAGAACAGGTTCCCCAACCCTTCGATATCATTTCGCCAATCGCGGTGCAATTCGCACGCCGCGCCAAACCAACTCATCAGCTGTGCGCCGGCCTGGGACATGCGATCCCAAGCCGCATCGCGCGTAATCGCATTGAACGTGCCGGATGCGTCGGTGATGACGAAAACCTCATACCCCTCTTCCAGCGCAGAGAGCGCAGGAAACGCCACGCAAACCTCGGTCACCACGCCGGCGATGATCAGTTGTTTCTTGCCCGTGGCCTTTACCGCCTTGACGAAATCTTCATTATCCCAGGCATTGATATTGCCGGGACGAGCAATATAGGGGGCGTCAGGGAAAGTTTGCTTTAGCTCTGGCACCAAAGGGCCGTTCGGTCCGTTTTCAAAACTCGTGGTCAGTATCGTCGGTAAATTGAAGTATTTAGCCAGATCGGCCAGCGCCAAAACATTATTTTTGAATTTATCCGGATCCTGATCTCTAACCAGGGACAGTAGCCCCGTCTGATGATCGACTAATAAAACGGCGGCCTGTGTCTTATCTAATCGGTTATATTTAAAAGTCATTCCCTTCTCCTTTATCATCAAAATCATCAAATTCCGATCGCCCCATGCATTCCAAGCATGTAGCATGCTTTCAAACGCTCCGACATCAGGCTAGCAATGAACCAGCCGGGTAAATAGCACGATTATTGGGAATGAGTGTTTCACCACTGGGAAGGTTAATTTTATATGATAGATTTCAATGAGATGGTTATGTTTACCAGAGTAGTTGAATGCGGTGGATTTCTTTCCGCCAGTAAGAAGTTTGGTATACCCAAATCGACGCTATCAAGACGAATATCCAATTTGGAAAAAAGGCTTAATGTCAGGCTTATTCAGCGCTCAACGCGAAACCTCATGGTCACCGATATAGGAAAAGAATATTTTCAGTACTGCCTGCAGATGATTAGCACCGCAGAGAAAGCGGAATGCCTTATTATTAACAAAAGCGAAAAACCCACTGGAAAAATAAAACTGACCTGCTCAAACATTCTCCTGGATCTTGGCCTAACGGAAGTGCTGGCGAGATTCATGCTGCAATATCCCAAGGTCAATTTGCATGTGAAAATATTTAATCGCAACGTGGATATTATTTCTGAAGGGTATGACCTCTCATTAAAACTCATCGCCGATGAGCCCAAAAACAGCAATTTGGTGATGCGTCGAATTTGCACTGTGCCCACCGCATTTATGGTCGCCCCCTCTGCAGCTATTCAGTACCAAAGTATAAATACGCCCGAAGATCTCTCCAGTTTGCCAACGGTCGGGTGGTTATCGACCCATCTTCAGGCCGCCTGGACGTTTCAACAAGCCGATCGCGAAGTCAAAATAAACAACGAGTCACGCATGGTGTGCGATGACATTCGCCTGATCAAGGAATCGATCGTAAAAGGCGTCGGCGTTGGCTGTCTGCCGCTGAAATTAGCCCGCCAGGAACTGCTCGACGGCAGCCTGAAAACGCTGCTCGACGACTTGACATTGGAACAACACAAGATTGTCGCGTTTTACCCTTCCAGACAAGGACTCCCCCCTTCGGTAAGGGCGCTGATTGATTTCATCGTTGATGAACTGGCCGAATAACACGCCGCTTCCAAGCATAAACGCCACGCCGGATTTACCGCAGCGATTAAAAAGTGACTACTATAATAGAGCGCTCGGAAAAATAGAGTGCCCCCGAGGATCGCAACAAAGAGAATGGAGCTGTAACATGCTAAACCTTGATCGCAATAATCTGCCCCTCCTGAGCGAAGAACTGCTCAAAAAGCAACGCACCACCCTGCTGATCATCGCCTTCCTGCTGCTGGCGGGCGGCATACTGTGCCTGGTCAACCCTTTCGCCTCCGGCGCGGCGCTGAGCATCGTGGTCGGCGTCCTGCTGCTGTTGAGCGGCGCCGGGCTGATTATCGCCATGATCGCCAACCGGGCGCAGAATACCTGGCCGATGATCGGCGGCATTCTGCTGGGCGTGGCTTACCTGATTATCGGCTATGTGTTCATCACCAGCCCACTGGCGGGCATTCTGGCGCTGGCGGTGTACCTTGCCGTGCTGTTCGCGCTCGGCGGCATCGCGCGCCTGGCGGCCGGCTATATGCGCCGCGGATTGCCGGGCAACTGGCTACAGTTCGTTATCGGCGTGCTCGATTTGATCATCGCCTGGATGCTGATCGGTTCAGGCCCGGCGGCGTCGGTCACGCTGGTGACGGCGATCGTCGGCATCGAAATGCTGGTCAGCTCCTTTGCGCTGTTCCAGGCGGCGAATCTGTTTAAACGCGCCTGACTCTACCGGCCCGCCATCGCGGGCCTCATCGATTTCGTCGCTTCCAGACACAACAAGGCGATACCCCCTCGGCTTGTCCGTGGTTATCTTCATCGGTAAGTGCCAATATAGGCGCAGACAAGGGAGCTGAAACCGATGACAACCCATTCCAACCCGTTGAACTCGCGGGAAGTCTGCCTGCAATTACGCCATTTCAATCAGGTAATCGGGCAACAATGCCGCAATATGGCGCGCCAAAATACCACCTGCCCGTGCTGCCTGACGGACATCGCCACCGGTTGCGACGCCGGTATCAAACTGTGCGGCCAGCAGTTGGCCAAACCCAACCCGCAAACCCCGTTATTCCGGCAGATTCGCAACTTGCTGCTCGATCTGCGCGCAGAAGCGATAGGGGTTCACAGAATAGACGTCCTGAACCGCACCAATAACGAAATATCCTGGCTGTTGCGCGAGCTGTATTTCGAGACGTTCTGACCCCGCATTTTATCGGGGCCGCTAAAGCGAAAACCGAAAGCGAGATACAGGCTTTTGGCGACGCGATTATGTTCATCAATCATTAACGTCACCGGCTCCACGCCATACAGCCTGAACTCCGCGAGCAGTCAGCGGGAGGAGCCCGTTTAAAAGCGGCTCTGGCAAAGGAAACGTCCACCGGCGCGGGGTTAACCGGCGGCAGCGGTTTTCGGCAACACGAAGTCAACCCGCCGATTCTTGGCCCGGCCCGTCGGCGTGTCGTTGGAAGCCACCGGTTCAGCCTCCCCTTTTCCCCGTTCACTCAGACGAGATTTTTCTACCCCATGTGCGATCAGCCAAACAGCCACCGCACGTGCGCGTCGCAGCGACAGATCCCGATTATATTTATCGCTGCCCACCGCATCGGTATGCCCCTCGATCACCACGTTCCCTACCGGTTCGGCCGCGATAAATTGCGCCACCTGTTGCAGCGCAGGCTCCGCTTTAGCAGCAATCGCATCGCTGTCGAAGGCGAACAGCACATCGCTGCGCATCGATAACGTTACGGCATTTTTGCTGTCTCTGACGGAAATGTCGGCGGATTGTTTAGCCAAATCCGCTGCCTTACTCTGCAGATCAAGGACGCCGGCATTCAGCCCCGAAGGCAAACCAACCAAATCCAGCCGGGTGGCCTTAAGATCGAGTATCACCGGTTTCCCCACGGATGCCGGCTCTCCGCTGTCAGCCCATGAACCCAATGACACCAACCCAAAGGCTAACATCCCCCCCACACAGGCGGCTTTCCTGAGGCCGTTCATCGCTCAACGATCCGTAATGGCTATCGGCCCGAGCGGCTCGACATTGGCGATCGTCAGGTACACCTCTTTCACATCAGGTGGAGGCGCAGGGAAGCTGCCAAACCAGGTGGCGACATAGGGAATGCCTGAACTTGAGCTGAATGACACGCTGGGAGAGGCCAGTGGGACATTATTGCTATCGGTAAGCAGCAGGTATTTTTTATTACCCACCAGAATATAGAAGGATTTCTCAAGACTGCTTTTATCCAGACTGCTATACAAGCCTTGTCCATTAAGGTTGTCTTTCAACCCTTTGAAACGCACTTTGATGGTCAGGATTTCACCGTGGCGCACGGCCTCGGTCACTTGCGCTTCGGCTACGCCGCTGCTGACGATCCCGGTAGCCAACGGTGTCACGGGGGGATCTTCCGCGAAGGCCATGCCGGGGAACATTATCGACGCAAACAGGCAGGAAATGACGAATTTTCTGACATGCTGCATGATCGGAGTCCTTATTCAGGGGGAATTGAAGATTGTTCTTTCAACAACCAGGCAATGCCACTGCGGTCACTCTGTCCCGGAATTATAGTAAAGCACCTCATATTCATGAGAGTTATCCCTGAAAGCGTAACCTTGGTCACGTTATGCTTGCGCATGAATTCTCCCCCGTTAGCGCTTATTTTGCTGAATGACGGCTTCATACCAGCATTCCCTTCCGCTCATCCTCTCTGCTGTTCACCCCACTTTACGACCGCCGTCACACCTCGCTACCGCTAAATTGCGTTGGTTATAGAGTCGTCTACAATTCAATCGAATTACCCCCTACAACATCAGAAATTATTATTATTAGAGGTGATTATGTTACAGAAACACGAAAACGTAATAAGTATGACTGTACTAAGCCCGCAAGCCACCCAACAGCTGATGCCATCGTTCTCCTTCTTGCCCCACACGCAACACGCCGACGGCAAATATCGCCTGCGCCGTTATTCGGTCGTTAAATACCTCAACCCCAACGTCGCCGAAGTAGGGCCGCGCACTTTCATGCAGTCGGATCAGATCAACCACTTCCAGGGCAATGTGGTGCGCCGCTTCGAACCTATCGACAGCGCCGTGTTGCAGAGCGCCGGCATGGCAGAGATGTGCAACCTGTTTGCAGAGAGCAACGACCTGCCGGAAGGCGCCGAGATAGAGATCCACCAGATGCGCGTGGTCGCTATCGAGAAAGACACCCAGGTGGCGCCGGAAGGCATACACCAGGACGGTTTCGACCATATCGCGATGATCGCCATTCACCGGCACAACATCGTCGGCGGTGAAATCATGCTGTATGACGACAGCCGCCACGATCCTTTCTTTAAAAAAGCGCTGGCGGACGGTGAGGCCGTGCTGCTGGCGGACAGCAAACTGTGGCACAACGCCACGCCGATCAACGCCGTGAGCCCGGAAGAAGAAGGTCATTTGGATCTCTTTGTCCTCACCGCGCGGGGGGAGAAAGCATGACCTTTACCCCCGAGCTCGCCCGCGCCCAGTTCAGCGCCCTGTCACAGCAGATCGACGGCAAACCGGCCATCTTTTTCGACGGCCCCGGCGGTGCGCAAGTTTCACGGGGCGTGCTGGAAAAAATGACCGACTACCTGGGAAGGTACAACGCCAACCTGGGCGGCCACTATTTCTCGAGCCGGGTCACCGGCGAGGTGATGGGCCAGGCGCGGGAATCGGTGCGCGCCTTGTTAAATGCGCCGTCGCCCGACAACATCGTCTTCGGCATGAACATGACCACGCTGACTTTTCATCTCAGCCGCATCATCAGCCGCGACTGGCAGGCCGGCGATGAAATCATCGTCACCGCGCTGGATCACTACGCCAACGTCTCCAGCTGGCAGCAGGCCGCCGCCGACAAAGGGGCCACGGTACATCAGATACCGCTGGAGAGCGCCGACTGCGCATTGGATGCCGCGAAAGTGTGCGAGCGCATCAACGCCAACACCCGTCTGGTGGCGGTCAGCTACGCCTCCAATGTCACCGGCGGCATCGTCGATATCAAAACCATCGTTGAAGCCGCGCATCGGGTCGGCGCGCAGGTGTATGTCGACGCCGTTCATTACGCGCCGCATAACCTGATCGACGTGCAGGCGCTGGGCTGTGACTTCCTGGTGTGCTCCGCCTACAAGTTCTTTGGCCCGCACGTCGGCATGGCCTACATCGCGACGCAGTGGTTGCAGCGCCTGCGGCCGTACAAAGTCGAGCCGGCCACCGACGTCGGCCCCGGCCGTTTCGAGACCGGCACGCAAAGCTTCGAGGCACTGGCCGGCGTCGCGGCCGCTATCGAGTATCTGGCGCAGTGGGGCGCGCCCGGAGCGCCGTTAAGGCAGCGCTTGCAGGAGAGCTTCGCCGCCTACCACCGGCATGAAGAGGCGCTGTGCAGTCACTTTTTGCAACGGCTGCAGCAACTCGACGGCGTGCGGCTCTACGGCAATCCCCAGGCGGACAGCGCGCGCCGCACGCCAACCTTCGCCCTGACCTTCAGCGGCCATACGCCTGACGCGATCGCCCGCCGCCTGGGGCAGCACAACATCTGCGCCGGCAGCGGGCATTTCTATGCGTTGGGCTTGGTGCAACAGCTGGGGTTGCAGGACGGCGGCGTGCTGCGCATCGGCATGATGCACTACAACACTCGGGGCGAGATCGATACGCTGTTCAACGTGATCGCCGAAGATATTCTCAGTTAACCCGGCCATATCGGCCCGTTCATCTTATTGGGCAGGCCGAATAAGGTATCAAACTGCCCGTCTTTTCTTCCACCGCGTCCACGGCACGCAGATGCGTGCCTTTCTTTCCCCGCGTTACGAAATGCGGAGATAACGGACATATAATGCCGGAACGGGAAAAGAGGCCGGGATCGGCGCATCGTGCGGTTGTCACCGGATACGGCCGGGGCAGCGCATTGCGCGCATTCTCTTTTGACTCGGCAGTGGGCATAATGACAAACACGGTCTGGGTCAGATGAGTATGAATGGTGAAGTCGCAGCGAATTACGTTAAATGACATTGCTGTACTGGCTGGTGTCACCAAAATGACGGTCAGTCGCTATCTGCGCACGCCGGACAGGGTTAAACCGGAAACGGCTGCGCGCATCGCCGCCGTGATCGAGGAAGTCGGCTATCAGGCCGATCCCGACAATCCCGCCCTCTATTCCAATAGCCCTCCCCTCATCGGCGTTCTGGTTCCTTCTTTTAACAATCTGATATTTGCTGATGTCCTCGCCGGCATTGAATCCGTGACGTCTATACAGGGTTATCAGACGCTGGTCGTCAATTATGACTACAACAGCAAACGCGAAGAGGAGCAAATCGCCGCGATCCTGGCTTTTAAGATTAAAGGGCTGCTGCTGACCGAGTCGGTCCATAGCCTGCGGGCGGAAAAACTCCTGAAGGCGGCAAAAATACCCGTTGCTGAAATCATGGGGCTGTCAGGCAATGCAGATCGAATTAACGTGGGTTTTGATAATGTGAAAGCCGGCTACGATATGACCACCATGTTGCTGGCAAGCGGTAAAAAACGCATTATCTATTTTGGTTCAATGTCTGATATCCGCGATGAACAGCGTTACACGGGATACTGTCAGGCAATGGCTAACCATGATTTGCCTACCGGTCGCATTTCCCCCAATAAAATCTCTTCCATTTCGATTGGGACAGGCATGATGACGCTTGCGAGCCAAATGTATCCGGATATGGACGGTATTCTCTGTACCAACGACGATCTGGCCGTGGGAGTGTTACAGGAATGCCTGGCAAACGGTATCGGCGTTCCAGCGCAAATTGCCATTGCCGGATTTCACGGTCTTGAGATCGGGCAGATCATTACCCCCCGGTTAGCCAGCGTACTGACGCCACGGTATGAGATGGGGAAAGTGGCGACAGAGATCATAATAAAAAAAATTAAAGGGCTGCCGACCATTGAACATGTCGATCTCCACTTCCGCCTGTCAATGGGGGAGACAATATAGCGTTCCCCGCCAGTGACTTCATCACTGGCCATAGCTGCCCGCGTCGTCAGAAGAACATCACTCGCTATCCCGGCCAGAAATTCGGCCAGATGGCGTCACCCACCTGACCGAACGCCCCCTTAACGTGCCTTGCGGCGCCGGAGCCAGAATAGGATCAGCAGAATAATGACGACCGCCGTGGTGGCCATGCCAGGCAGAATCATCGGCTGTGCGCGCGCCAACAGCGGTTTCGGCCCCCCGGCGCGCACCTCACTCACGTCGGCCTCGCTCACGCTCAGCGTGCTGTTGCCGTATTTCTGCAGCACGAAGTTAGCGATATCGGCAACCTGCTTATCCGTCAGTTCTCCGACATAGGAACCGGCGCCAAAGCTCGGCATCAGGACGTGCTTACCGTCAACCCGGCGATCAACCCCCTGCAAAATGGCGGCAATCAGGTTTGACGGGTTGTTCGCGGCCGTGGTGGAGTTGTTGAATAGCGAAGGGTAAGCCTGGTTCAAACTGCCGCTGCCGTCCGGCTGATGGCAACTGGCGCAGTAGCCGCTGTAGAGCGCCTCGCCGCTATTGAGCGTGTGGTTGGCGTTGGGCGAATTCATGCCGCGTAGATGGTGCTCAACGTTGTAGTGCGCCTGACTGAGGCCATTGCCCTGGCGCCCCTCGCCCTGTGACGGCACGGTCTTCAGATAAGTTGCAATCGCCTGCAGCTGCCGGTCGGTCAGGTATTGGAAGCTGTGCTCAACGGCTTCAGCCATTGGCCCCGCAGCTTGTGCGCGCCCTTCCGCCCGACCGGTTTTCAGATAGTTCACTAACTCCTGCTCGCTCCAGTCGCCGATCCCTTCCTGGCGATCGGCGGTGATATTCGGCGCGTACCAAGAACCCAACGATGCCCCCATCAGGAAGCGCGAATTGTCTTCCGCCATCAGCACATTACGCGGCGTATGACAGGTTCCGCAGTGAGCCGGCCCCTGCACCAGCGCGGCCCCCTCGTTCCACGCCTCACCTTTCGTCACATCCGGGGTGAAACGCCGATTATCCAAATAAAGCATGTTCCACACCGCCATGGAGAGGCGGATGTTGAACGGAAACGGCAGATCGGTTTGGCGCTTGGCTGGCTCATCGACCGGGGCAACGCCATGCATGAAATAGGTATACAACGCGTGGATCTCGTCATCACTCAGACGGGTGTAGGCGGTGTAGGGCATTGCCGGATAGAGATACGTCCCATCTTGCCGGATCCCCGAGCGCAGAACGTCGGCAAACGCCGCTTCGGAATAGCCGCCGATGCCGTATTTTACCGATGGGGTTATATTGGTGGCGTAGATAGTGCCCATGGGAGAAGCAATGCCGTACCCCCCGGCAAAAGGCTTGCCCTGCTGCTGCGTATTCGTATGGCAGGCCATGCAGTCCGAGGCGATAGCCAGCGCTTGCCCTTTAGCGATCAGATCGCCGTCCTGGGCATGCGCCGCGAAGCCGCTTCCCAGCAGCAGCGTCGCTGCCAACGAATGGGTGATTTTATTCATTTGCTCTCCAGGGCGCGCAGTACGTCATTGGCCGCCTTGAGTCCAAGCGCCGCCATCGTCAACGTGGTGTTGACAACGCTGGCTGAAACCATGGCGCCTCCACCCGGGATCCAAAGGTTGTCATGATCGTGGGCGCGGCAATTGCCGTTCACCACCGAGTTCGTGGGATCGCTGCCCATGATCGTGCCGCCCATAATGTGGTTGTTGGCATTCAGCTTGTCGTTAATCACAAACTCTTGCGCATCGAACAAGTCGCCAATCTGCCGTAGCTGGGTTTTGACCACTTCCAGCCCTTTGCGCACGTACTCGCCGACGTCGTAGTGGATGTCCGGGCAGGCCAGGCCATGCTTGTCTTTGCGGGTAGGGCTCAGGGTCAGACGGTTGTTCGGATCCGGCAGCGGTTCCAGGCTAATGGAGAGATCCACCGAGCGGCTGGCGCGATCGCGCACTTCATCCTGCAGCGCCTTGCCGACCTTGCCCGATGTCAGTACTTCAAGGGCGGAGGGGATCACCCGGTTGATGTTGTTGATGATGATCTTGTTGGCGGAGTGGTCGCTGCGGAACGCGCCGTCACGATACCCCACCATGCAGCTGCTCTGCGCCGGGCCGCGGCCAACCCACAGGGCCTCTCGCGCCAGGAAGGAGCAGTGCAGGCCAGAGTGATCCATCATGTTGCGCCCCACCTGATCCGAGCTGTTCGCGATGCCGTTCGGGTTCTTTTCGTTGGCCGCCAGCAGCAGTAAGCGCGGGTTCTCAATCCCATTGCAGGCCAGAACGAACGCTTTACCGATCGCCCGATGGGAGTTATGCGCCGTGTCGTACCAGTGAACGGCGGTGACGCGGTTATTGTCGTCGGTGTCAATTTTGTACACCACCGCCTCGGGGATCACCTTCGCCCCCTTGTGTTCGGCCCGTTCAACGTGGTGAATGCCGTTGTACATGGCTCCGATCGGGCAAATCGGCTGGCAATTGTTATTGCCGCAGCAGGTGGGCCGTCCATTCCAGGGCCGGGTGCTGCGGCCTTGCGGAATGGGCACCGATTTAAAGCCGTGAGGATTAACAATCTCAGCAATGCGTCTGTCGCCGTAGGCCCAGGGCACCATGTCCATCGGGTAAGGCCCGCTGCGTTCCGCAGGGGACTGCCACTCCGGATTATTCGGGCCGGCAACGCCTATTTCCTCTTCGGCTTTCGCGTACCACGGTTCGATATCTTCGTAGGAAATAGGCCAGTCTCTCCCCACGCCATAGAGGGATTTCATGCGAAAATCATTGGGATGGTTGCGCCAGCAAGAAGCGGCCCAGTGCCAGGTGGTTCCCCCCACCACACGCAAATAGCCCTGTTTAAAGCCTGAGCCATTGGGGCCGGTCAGTTTGATATAGTCGTTCTCCGGGAAATAGAGCGGCGCGGTGGCGTACTCCGATTGCGGGTAAAGCCCCTGAAAATCCGACCCCGCACGATTGTGCAGTGGCATATTGCGCCAGTTTTCCACAGCCTGTGCGCGCTCAATGCGCGGGCCTGCCTCAAGTACCAGCACCGAGTAGCCCTGGCTCACCAAAGCATCCGCCATCAGACCGCCCACAATACCGGAACCGACAATGACGACATCGGCCTCTGCATCGCCGGAAGCATTAATTATTGGGCTTTTCACACGCGATCCTCATATTTTTTATCGGCTACGGCAGGCAAATCTGTTGCGGGAATGGAAGGTTGGCGGGTAACGCCCGGCGGCAAGCCGGTCCACCACAGCGGGCCAAAATTGCACCAGGTCGGCACAACCAGGGCATCCTGAACCGTGCGATACATCAGCGCTTCTTTATAACTAATCAACTGCCCCTGCTCGGCGCTTGAAGGATCTACGGTTCCGGTATACCACGCGGTCACGATCGCCTGGATAAGCTCCCTTTGCCCCTGTTCAATCGCATGTCGGTTCAAGGTTTCCGCATCGGTGGCTTGCTGGCTCAGGATGAACAGGGCGTTGAGTTGCGAGTTCAACTGCGGAAAATGTTCGCGCAGTGCGGAAAAATAGCGGGCGGAGAGTGTGACGTCCAAATCGTCAAACTCGGTAATTTTTCTCGAAATTTGTAAAAATTGCGCGTATTCAACGGGCGAGGCGGCAATTTGCGCCCGTTCGGCATAGGTTATATTTGAATAAGGCAACAGGCTGGCGGCGACGATGACGCCCACCATTTTCCCCAGCGCCTCCCTGCGGGTAAGCACGATTTGCAACGACATTATTAGCTCCGAAATAATTTATTTTTATATAGTTTTTTTAATATCTATCAGAACGCAGGCAAACCAAAATAAAAAATTGTGCTAATGGGGAGGAATCGCATTAAAAGATCAAGGCGTTATGAGATTGGCTACATCTACGACAGAGGTAAACTCACGGCCTTTAATGATGTAATCTGAACCTGAAGCAAATATCCCTGTAAATAATACGGCGTAATCTCTGCCGTAAATTTATTCAACCCAACTCAATTTTTAAAAGTTAGGGGCTATGGCGTTGACGGGAAAGGCGTATTCTTCGGAATCGCGGCAGACGGCGGATGAGCGAGGCTTTCCGCCGGCAGCCTGAAGTAGC
Organism: Serratia sp. BNK-33-b; assembly: GCF_048684565.1. Taxonomy (NCBI): domain Bacteria; kingdom Pseudomonadati; phylum Pseudomonadota; class Gammaproteobacteria; order Enterobacterales; family Yersiniaceae; genus Serratia; species Serratia sp. BNK-33-b. The sequence continues at coordinate 791,507 of NZ_JBLQTZ010000001.1, read as the reverse complement.
GATACCAGCCGCCGCTGAACGTCTTGCTACGTCAGCAGGGCGCCGTCGATTTTCGCCACAATTTTGCGCAGAACTGCCGGTGTTGTGCAGGTACTCATCGGGCGATGCAGCTCCCCCGGAAAGATAACGGCAAGTTCACCGGGTTGCAGGTGGATGAGAGTCTCACCGGGGATCGCCGGGCTAAACCCAAGGTCGTGCGCCTCGTTAAATGGCTCACTCAGGGGCAAAGGCAGCCCCAGAACTCCGGCGCCAATCACTTCTCTCCCTTCCAGGACAAGATGGATATCCAGATACTGGCGATGAAACTCCGGCTTCTGGTCGGCCAATAGTTTGGTTTCCCCTTCAACGACGTTAAAGAACATCTGTTTACCCTGCACCTGATAGTGGCCGACAGGTAAATTGTACGGCTCACTTTCAATAATGCTGGCCAGCATTTTTCGAATGGCTGCCGGATAGAATTTATTATTTACGGCAGTGGTTAAGGCATCAATAATCATAATATTTTCTCTGGTCAATATCGGCTCGGTATTTCACCGACAAGAACAATGGCTGGGTAGTTTTATGGCAACAGGCAATCTCGGTGTAATTACGGTAGAATCGCTATTAGATCGTTCTACGGGCGCCACTATGAATAAGCAACAAAGCAAACCGCTTTGTTGTTAATATTTACAGCCTATCACCACTGTGAGTAAACTCCACCTGAAAGGCTATTCGGCATGGTGAAATAAGTCATGACCTATCTCACGGTTTTTAGCCGCTTAAAACTGTGACAAAAGTCACTTAATTAAGTGTTACGAAACGACGTTACTTATCCTGTGATCCACGGCAGAAAATCACTGGATATTCACCGCTCTCACCAAAATCGCTCGATTCCGCCTTCTCCCCCTACGGGCATAATGGATTATTTTCCCCGATAGTCACTGACAGAAACCACGAAATTGCACACGAGATCACGCCAGCAGTAACATGCTTTTTTAACACTCTTTGGCGTGATGCAGATCGCAAAAATAAGCGGTAAAAAAACGTCTGATACAGGGTATCCCCTATTTTTCAGACAGGATCGCAACGATGCACACTGACACTCAACCTACCATTTTACTTATCGCGCCGGTGATGGATGCTTTGCAAGCCGCGTTGGACGCCCGCTACCGGGTATTCCGTCTCTATGAACAATCAGATATTCCAGCCTTCCTGGTTCGCCATGGCGCAGACGTTCAGGCGGTGGTCACCCGTGGTGATGTGGGGGTAACCCGGGAGACGCTGGAACAGCTGCCGCAGGTGGGCATGATTGCCGTCTTTGGCGTGGGGACTGACGCTATCGATCTCAACTACACCCGGGAACGCCATATCAGCGTCGGGATCACCGCCGGCGTGCTGACCGATGATGTGGCAGATCTGGCTCTGGGGCTAATGCTGTCCGCCAGCCGCCGCCTCTGCCAAGGGGACCGATTTGTACGCGAAGGCCGCTGGGAAACGACGCCGCCACCGCTGGCGACCAAAGTGAGCGGTAAACGCATCGGTATTTTCGGCATGGGGAATATTGGCCAAGCCATCGCCCGCCGGGCGAAAGGCTTCGATATGACCATCCTGTATACTGACCGCCAGCGCAAAGACGGCCTGGATTACCAGTGGTGCGCCGATCTGCATACGCTCGCAGCGCAGAGTGATTTCCTGGTGATCGCGGCATCCGGCAGTGCGGAAAACCGCGGGATTATTGATGCCAGCGTATTTAACGCCATGCCCGAACGCGCCTGGCTTATCAATATTGCCCGCGGCAGCCTGGTCGATGAGGCGGCGCTGATAAAGGCGTTACAAAATCATGTTATCGCCGGGGCCGCTCTGGATGTCTTTGAAAACGAGTCCTATGTCCCGACAGCGTTCTTTGCGCTCGAGAATGTTCTGCTTCAACCCCATGTGGCCAGCGCTACCGTAGAAACCCGTCAGGGAATGAGCCAATCCGTTTTGGATAATCTGGCAGGTTATTTTTCACATCAGGATATTCCTGGGTTAATTCAATAAAAATGATCGTTTGAGTTACGAATAATCATTTTTATCCGCCAACACAATATTCTCTGTGAATGGCGGATATCATCGAGACGCTATTATGACCGATAAAATACCAGGAACTCGCTGGCTGCGGGTTATCGCGCCGATCCTTATCACCTGTATTATTTCATTTATGGATCGCGTTAATATCAGCTTTGCTCTGCCGGGTGGCATGGAACAGGATTTAGGTATTACCAGCCAGATGGCTGGCGTGGCCAGCGGTATCTTTTTTATTGGTTATTTATTTCTGCAAATCCCTGGCGGACGACTTGCGGTTTACGGTAGCGGAAAACGTTTTATAGCCTGGTCGCTCGTGGCCTGGGCGATTGTCTCTATCGCCACCGGGTTCGTCACCCATGAATATCAACTGCTCGTGCTGCGTTTTATTCTCGGGATCTCCGAAGGAGGAATGTTGCCCGTCGTGCTGACCATGGTAAGCAATTGGTTCCCGGAAAAAGAACTGGGGCGCGCCAATGCCTTTGTCATGATGTTTGCCCCACTAGGGGGGATGCTGACCGCCCCGGTTTCCGGCGCGATTATTGCCACTCTCGACTGGCGCTGGCTGTTCATTATCGAAGGCTTGTTGTCGGTCGTGGTGTTGACCATTTGGTGGCTGGTAATCAGTGACCGTCCGGAAGAGGCGCGTTGGCTACCGGCGAAGGAACGCGACTATTTATTGACCGAACTGGCCCGGGAGCGCAAAGCGCGGGAAGGGAGGGTGCCGGCAGCGAAGGCGCCGTTAAAAGCGGTGTTTCGCAACAAGGGATTGATGCGCCTGGTCGTGCTGAATTTCTTTTACCAGACCGGAGACTATGGGTATACGTTGTGGCTGCCCACCATCTTGAAAAACCTGACCGGTGGCAGCATGGCCAATGTGGGGGTATTGGCGATCCTGCCGTTTGTTGCCACTCTGGCGGGGATTTATGTGATTTCGATGTTCAGCGATCGCAGCGGTAAACGACGTTTGTGGGTCAGGATCTCCCTGTACTGTTTTGCGGCGGCGCTGATAGCCTCGGTGATCCTGCATGAGCACGTGGTGGCCGCCTATATCGCGTTGGTGGTGTGCGGCTTCTTCCTTAAAGCGGCGACCAGCCCCTTCTGGTCAATTCCCGGACGCATTGCGGCGGCGGAAGTGGCGGGCAGCGCACGCGGGGTGATCAACGGGCTGGGCAACCTCGGTGGGTTTTGCGGCCCCTATCTGGTCGGCGTCATGATTTATCTGTACGGACAGAACGTCGCGGTTTGCGCGCTGGCGGCATCGCTGCTGCTGGCGGGAAGTATCACCTTCCTGCTGCCGAAAGAATGCGATCGCACCTGCGAAGAAGCGGATAACCGCCTGCCATCCGGGGCCAAACAGAAATGGAGTTAAGCGGCAATAACGCGGTGTGGGCAGCGACGGCGGCTCACACCCGCATCAGGATTGGGCGGCGCGTTGTGTTATCGCGGTTAAATGCCAGGCCAATGGCTTGAGCGACTCACACGTCAACCCGCACCAAACGGTGATGCATCGTTGAGAATCAGCTTTTCTGAAAACGGTTATAACTCAATGGGGGTGATGCATAGGGAGATTTTGGAGCGGGTGAAGGGAATCGAACCCTCGTATGCAGCTTGGGAAGCTGCCGTTCTACCATTGAACTACACCCGCATCGGTGTGCGACAGGCATTATAACCGGTTATCGGCGGCGGGCAAGCGGAGATGGCGCGTAACTGCCGATGTTTTAAGCGGTTAAGTTCAGTGGGCGAAAAAAAACCGGCGCAGTTGCCTGCACCGGTTGTTTCACGCTAAACGGAATTATTTCTGTGGGCGCATCGCCGGGAACAGAATCACGTCGCGGATGGTGTGGCTGTTGGTGAACAGCATCACCATGCGGTCGATGCCGATGCCCAGACCGGCGGTCGGCGGCAGGCCGTGCTCCAGCGCGGTGACGTAGTCTTCGTCGTAGAACATCGCTTCGTCGTCGCCGGCGTCTTTGGCATTCACCTGATCGGCGAAGCGCTGCGCCTGGTCTTCGGCGTCGTTCAGCTCGGAGAAGCCGTTGCCGATTTCACGGCCGCCGATGAAGAACTCGAAGCGGTCGGTGATTTCCGGGTTCACGTCGTTGCGGCGCGCCAGCGGCGACACTTCAGCCGGGTACTCGGTGATGAAGGTCGGCTGAATCAGATGGCTTTCCGCCACTTCTTCGAAGATCTCGGTCACGACGCGGCCCAGGCCCCAGCTCTTCTCAACCTTGATGCCGATGGATTCGGCGATGGCCACCGCTTTGCCCATGTCGGCCAGGTCAGCCAGATCGGTTTCCGGACGGTATTTCTTGATCGCCTCGGTCATGGTCAGCTTCTCGAACGGCTTGCCGAAGTCGAACACTTCATCGCCGTACTGCACCTGAGAGGTGCCCAGCACTTTCTCGGTCAGGGTGCGGAACAGGGTCTCGGTCAGCTCGATCAGGTCTTTGTAATCCGCGTAAGCCATGTAGAGTTCCATCATGGTGAACTCTGGGTTATGGCGCGGAGAAACGCCTTCGTTGCGGAAGTTGCGGTTGATTTCGAACACGCGCTCGAAGCCGCCGACCACCAGACGCTTCAGATACAGTTCCGGCGCGATGCGCAGGTACATGTCGATATCCAGCGCATTGTGGTGAGTGATGAATGGACGCGCGGACGCGCCGCCCGGGATCACCTGCATCATCGGGGTTTCGACTTCCATGAAGCCGCGTTCCACCATGAAGTTGCGGATAGCCGACATCACCTGCGAACGCACTTTGAAAGTGTTGCGCGATTCTTCGTTGGCGATCAGATCCAGGTAACGCTGGCGGTAACGGGTTTCCTGATCCGCCAGGCCGTGGAATTTATCCGGCAGCGGACGCAGCGCTTTGGTCAACAGACGCAGTTCGGTGCAGTGGATCGACAGTTCGCCGGTCTTGGTTTTGAACAGCTTGCCGCGCGCGCCCAGGATATCGCCCAGGTCCCACTTTTTGAACTGCTCGTTGTACACGCCTTCAGCCAGATCGTCGCGCGCGACGTACAGCTGAATGCGGCCGCCCACGTCCTGCAGCGTGACGAAGGATGCCTTGCCCATAATGCGGCGGGTCATCATGCGGCCGGCGACGGTCACTTCTACGCCCAGCGCTTCCAGCTCTTCGTTGTCTTTATCGCCGTACGCAGCGTGCAGTTTGTCGGAGGTGGAATCGCGACGGAAGTCGTTCGGGAACGCAATGCCGTTCTCACGCAGGCCGGCCAGTTTCTCGCGGCGGGACTGCAGTTCGTTATTGAGATCCAGCGCCTGATCGGCGCCCTGTACTTGTTGTTCAGACATTTCTATTCCTCATAACCCGGCTTTCAAACTTGCCTCAATGAATTTATCCAGGTCGCCATCCAGTACGGCCTGCGTGTTACGCGTTTCGACGTTGGTGCGCAAATCCTTGATGCGGGAGTCATCCAGCACGTAAGAACGGATTTGGCTGCCCCAGCCGATGTCGGACTTGTTGTCTTCCATCGTCTGCTTATCAGCATTTTTCTTTTGCATCTCAAACTCGTACAGCTTGGCTCGCAGCTGTTTAAACGCTTGATCCTTGTTCTTATGCTGAGAACGATCGTTCTGGCACTGCACCACGATGTTGGTTGGCAGGTGAGTAATACGTACGGCGGATTCGGTTTTGTTGACGTGCTGACCGCCCGCACCGGAGGCGCGGTACACGTCGATACGCAGATCCGCCGGGTTGATTTCGATATCGATATCGTCGTCCACTTCCGGGTAGATGAACACCGAGCTGAACGAGGTGTGGCGACGGCCGCCGGAGTCGAACGGGCTCTTGCGCACCAGGCGATGCACGCCGGTTTCAGTGCGCAACCAGCCGAACGCGTAGTCGCCGATGATCTTGATGGTGGCCGATTTCAGGCCAGCGACGTCGCCGTCGGATTCTTCGATCACTTCGGTCTTGAAGCCCTTGGCTTCGGCCCAGCGCAGGTACATGCGCAGCAGCATGCTGGCCCAGTCTTGCGCTTCGGTGCCGCCGGAGCCGGCCTGGATATCCAGGTAGCAGTCGGCGCTGTCGTATTCGCCGGAGAACATGCGGCGGAATTCCAACTGATCCAGTTTGCTCATCAGTTGATCCAGCTCGGCGACCGCTTCGTTGAAGGTCTCTTCATCGTCGGCTTCCACCGCCAGTTCCAGCAGCCCGCCAACGTCTTCGCCGCCCTGCTCCAGCTGATCGATGGTTTCAACGATGGCTTCCAGCGCAGCGCGCTCTTTACCGAGCGCCTGTGCGCGCTCCGGCTCGTTCCAAACGTCCGGCTGCTCCAGCTCGGCGTTGACTTCTTCTAGGCGTTCCTTCTTGGCATCATAGTCAAAGATACCCCCTAAGAACCGCAGTCCGCTCGGACAGGTCCTGAATTCGGTTTTTTACCGGGTTAATTTCAAACATGGTTTCGTTCTTTTACGTTGATGTCGTCGATGGCGGAATGCCATTGGAACCGCTAATTCTAACGGATCCGGGCGGCAGTTTATAGCGAGTTGGTCAGTTTTTGTGGCGATCGGGAAGGATGCCGGGGATTGGAGAGCCCAATCCCCGAATTGTGTTCAATTTCGCCTCAGCGCGGCCAAAGATGCTGGATCAGCAGCTGCACGTTGCGGTTGCCGCGAAACTCGTTGACGTCGAGCTTGTAGGCCAGTTCCACTTCGCGCACGCTGCTGTCCGGCCACAGCGTGGTATCCACGTTGAACGCGATGCCGTCGAGCAGCGGGCCGCCGCCGAGCGGCTCCACCATCAGCTTCAGGTGTTTCTCGCCCACCAGCCGCTGCTGCAGGATGCGGAACTTGCCGTCGAAGGTCGGTTCCGGGAACGCCTGGCCCCACGGGCCGCCCTCGCGCAGCAGCTCCGCCGTGGTCAGCGACAGCTCCTGCATCGCCAGTTCGCCGTCGGACCAGATCACCCCTTCCAGCATCGCCGGATCGAGCCATTCGCCCACCAGCTCGCCGAAACGCTGGCGGAACTCGTCGAATTTGGCTTCTTCCAGCGACAGCCCGGCCGCCATCGCGTGGCCGCCGAACTTCATCATCAGCCCGGGGTTCAGCATATCCAGCCGCTCCAGCGCGTCGCGCATGTGCAGGCCGGGCACCGAACGGCCGGAGCCTTTCAGGATGCCGTCACCCGCCGGCGCGAACGCGATCACCGGGCGGTGGAAACGCTCTTTGATGCGCGAAGCGAGGATGCCCACCACGCCCTGGTGCCATTCCGGGTGATACATCGCCAATCCGTAAGGCAGCTCGGTGCTGGTGCGTTCCAGCTGATCGCACAGCTGCAGGGCTTCCACCTGCATGCCCTGCTCTATCTCGCGTCGCGTCTGGTTCAGCGCATCGAGATCGTTGGCCAGCATGCGCGCCTGCGCGATGTCGTCGCTCAGCAGCAGCGCCACGCCGATCGACATGTCGTCCAGCCGGCCGGCGGCGTTGAGCCGCGGCCCGAGAGCAAAACCGAGATCGTTGGCCGCCAGTTGACGGGCGTCGCGGTTGGCCACCTCAAGCAGCGCGCGGATGCCCGGTCGGCATTTGCCGGCGCGGATGCGGTTTAATCCCTGATACACCAGAATGCGGTTGTTGGCGTCCAGCGGCACCACGTCGGCCACGGTGCCGAGCGCCACCAGGTCCAGCAGCTCCGCCAGATTGGGCATCGCCAGCGCGCGCTGCTCGAACCAGCCGCTGTCCCGCAGGCGGGCGCGCAGCGCCAGCATCAGGTAGAACGCGACGCCTACCCCCGCCAGCGATTTGGACGGGAAGGCGCAGCCGCGCAGGTTGGGGTTAACGATCGCTTCGGCCGCCGGCAGGGTCTCGCCCGGCAGGTGGTGATCGGTCACCAGCACCTGCATGCCCTTGGCGTGCGCCACGTCGACGCCGGCGTGGGAGGAGATGCCGTTATCGACGGTGACAATGAGTTCTGCGCCGCGCGCCGCCGCCTGCTCCACCACTTCGGGGCTCAGGCCATAACCGTCTTCGAAACGGTTAGGCACCAGATAATCGACGGCTGCGCCGCCCATGCTGCGCAGCGCCAACACCGTCAGCGCGGTGCTGGTGGCGCCGTCGGCGTCGAAATCGCCCACCACCATGATGCGGCGGCCGTCGGCCAGCGCCTGTTGCAGCAGGCCGACGGCGTCGTCGATGCCGTCCAGCTGTTGCCAGGGCAGCATGCCCTTGACGCCGCGTTCCAGCTCTTGCTCAGCCTGCACACCGCGCAGGGCGTAAAGCCGACGCAGCAGCGGCGGCAAACTGGCGGGCAGATGCGTGTCGTCCGCCGCCGGTCGGCGGCGTAGTTGCGTTTTGATACTCACCGGCGATTAACCACCGGCTTTGGTGGCGGCCTGGTGCGCATCCAGCATGGCGGCCATCTCTTTCGGCCCCTGATAGCCCGGGATCATCATGCCGTTCTCCAGGATGATGGCCGGCGTGCCCTGAATGCCGAACTGCACGCCCAGCTCGTAATGCTTGCTGATGTCGGTTTTGCAGGTCGCCGGAGAAACGGCGTCGCCCTTCATGGCGGCGTCAAACGCCTTGGCCTTGTCGGCGGTGCACCAGATCGACTGCATGTCTTTTTCAGCCTGGGAAGCCAGCCCCTGGCGCGGGAATGCCAGATAACGCACGGTAATACCCAGATCGTTGTACTCTTTCATCTGCTGATGCAGTTTGTGGCAGTAACCGCAGGTGATATCGGTGAACACGGTGATCACGTGTTTCTCTTTCGGCGCTTTGTAAACGATCATCTGATCTTTCAGCGCGTCCATCTTGCTGCTCAGCAGTTGGTTGGTCACGTTGACCGGCTCTTTGCCGCTGACGTCGAACAGCGGGCCCTGCAGGATATGCTTGCCGTCTTCGGAGGCGTACAGCACGCCGCTGTCGGTCAGCACGGTTTTCAGGCCGTTGACCGGCGAAGGCTGCACGTCCGCCTGCTGGATGCCCAGGCTGGCGAGCGCTTTTTTGATCGCCGCGTCATCGGCATGGGCGGCGCCGGCCACCGAAGCCACCAGCAGAGAGAGCAGCATTAAACCTTTTTTCATTGTTCCAATCCTTTCGAACCCGCCGCTCAGGCGCGCGGGTGATGCTGTTGATGTAGCTGTTTCAGTCGTTCGGTCGCTACATGTGTATAAATTTGCGTGGTCGAGAGATCGCTGTGCCCTAACAACATCTGTACGACACGGAGATCGGCCCCATGGTTCAGCAAATGGGTAGCGAACGCGTGCCGCAACACGTGCGGCGACAGACGCTCGCTGTCGATGCCCGCAAGGATGGCATAGTGTTTGATGCGATGCCAGAACGTCTGTCGGGTCATTTGCTGGCAGCGGGTGCTGGGGAACAGCACATCCAGCGTCTGGCCGTTGACCAGCCATGGGCGGCCGTGCTCCAGATAATTTTCGATCCAGTAGACCGCCTCTTCGCCCAGCGGCACCAGCCGCTCCTTGTTGCCCTTGCCGATCACCCGCACCACGCCCTGACGCAGGCTGACGTCGCTGATGCTCAGCCCCACCAGCTCGGAAACCCGCAGCCCGGTGGCGTACAACACTTCGAGCATCGCCTTGTCGCGCAGCTCCAGCGGCTGATCGACGCAGGGCGCCTGCAGCAACGCATCGACCTGCGCCTCGCTCAGATCCTTCGGCAAGCGCTGCGGCAGTTTGGGGGACGCCAGCTGCGCGGTGGGATCGTCGGCGCGCAGCTTTTCGCGGTACAGATATTGAAACAGGCGCCTCATGGCGCTCAGCAAACGCGCGGAGCTGGTGGCCTTGTAACCGCCATCCACCCGCTCGGCGAGAAACGCCTGCAGATCCAACGCCTGCGCCTGCAGCAAATCGGTCTTCTGCTGGCCAAGCCAGGCGCCCAGTGCCTGCAAATCCAGCCGATAGGAGGCCAGCGTATTTTCCGCCAGATTGCGCTCAAGCCACAGCGCATCCAGGAATTGTTCAATCAGCGCATTGTCTTGCTGTTGCACGCGGTCCTCTCTTTGTTGCATTTCCACCCGCGCCATTATGCCTTAAGCCGGAGCAAATCAGGTATACTCGCTGCAATTCTCTAAACAGCAACGTAACGGTTTACACATGAAGATTGGTCTGTTTTACGGCTCCAGCACCTGCTACACCGAAATGGCGGCAGAAAAAATCCGTGAGATTCTGGGTGAAGACCTGGTCGACCTGCACAACCTGAAAGACGTCTCGCCCAAGCTGATGGAGGACTATTCCATTCTGATCCTCGGCATCCCGACCTGGGATTTCGGCGAACTGCAGGAAGACTGGGAAGCGATCTGGCCGCAGCTGGCGGCGCTGGATCTGAAAGGCAAAATCGTCGCCATGTACGGCATGGGCGATCAGCTCGGTTACGGTGAGTGGTTCCTCGACGCGCTGGGCATGCTGCACGATCACATCGCGCCGCTGGGCGTACAGTTCATCGGCTTCTGGCCAACTGAGGGCTTCGAGTTCACCAGCCCCAAACCGCTGAGCGCCGACGGCAAACATTTCGTCGGCCTGGCGCTCGATGAGGTCAACCAATACGATCTGAGCGAAGAGCGCCTGCAGCAATGGTGCGAACAGATCCTGTTGGAGATGGAGCCGCTGCTGTAGCCGCTATCGGGCGCGTAACGCGCCCGATTTCCCTCACTTATTTCCACAGACGAAAGCGTGGCTCGTCTTCCCCGGCCGGCGTTTCCTTGGTCAAACGCGCCGGATCGGCCACCTGATACCAGTCCAGCTTGCGCGTCAACAGCATAATGCCCGCCAGAATGGCGAACAGCAGCCCCGCCCCCAGCACCAACGCATTGTCCTCCGACTGCAACAGCAAATAGAGCACGCCGTACAACAGCAATAGGCTCGCGGCGAACAGCGCACCGCGCAGCTTGCCGCGCAGCACGGCGCTCAGATAGAAGCCGATCAGTCCGCTGCAGGCGATGCTGGCCGCCAGGTAAGCGAGAGCGAATCCCAGGTGTTCGGAGAAGGCCAGCAGAATCAGGTAGAACAACACCAGCGCCGCACCGACCAGCAGGTACTGAATCGGGTGCACCCGCAGCCCGGTCAGGGTTTCGAACAGGAAAAACGCCATAAACGTCAGCCCGATAAACAGCAGCGCGTATTTGACCGCGCGCTCGGTCAGTTGATAGTGATCGACCGGTTCGACCAGGCTGGCGCTGAAGGCCGGCAGCTTGTCCTCGTCGATAATGCCATCGTCGTAATGGAACGCACTGTTAATGTTGTTGGCGAACCAGGTGCTGCGCCAGCGAGCGCTAAACCCTTGATCCGTCACCTTACGTTCGTCCGGCAGGAAGTTGCCGAGAAAATTCGGGTGCGGCCAGTTGCTTTGCAATTGCAGCTCGCTGCTGCGCCCCAGCGGCACCAGCGATAGGCTGCTGGTGCCCGCCAGCGTCAGGGTGAAGTCAGCGTTCAGCCCCTCTTTTTGTTGCAACGCCGCCAGCGTCAGCGGTGCGTGGATCCCCTGGCGCAACGAACCCACGCCGGTGCCCGGCTCAAACGCCACCGGCTGCGGTGTTGCCAGCGGGGAAATGCGCTTGATGCCGCGAGAGTCGCTCAGCGCCACCAGCAGGAACGGCTGGCCGACGGCCACGTTGGCGCGCTGCAAATCCGTCAGCTCCGGCTGGCCGAAACGCACCTTGAAGTTCAGCGGCCCCTGATAAACCTGCGTCTGATAGATGCCCAGCTTGCGCACTTCCACCTTCGGCGCGCCCTGCACCTGAAGCGACTCCGGCAGCAAATAGCGGTAATGCTGCACCCGCTGCACCACCGTTTGCCCTTTCTCGTCTTTCTTCTCTTCGCGTTCGATATAGGGAATGACAATCAACGGGCCGAGCACGCGCTGCGCCCCGCTGGTGCTTTCGCTCACCTGCCCGACCACGCTTTGCCGATAGCCGCTGCGTTCGTCGATCACGCTCATCAGTTGGGCGATGGGGATCAACATCACCACCATCAATCCCAGCAACGTGGTTATTTTCCAGAAAAGTACCGATTTCATCATGCTCGCTCCTCGTAGGTAATGAGGCCACGATAAAACCCGCAGGTGAAATCAGAATGTGGTTATGTGAAGGGAAGGTGAAGTCACAGCGATAACATGAAAGTCGCTTCCACCCCGTGCGGCCGGCGGTTGCGCAGGCGAATGCCGCCATGATGCAGACGGGCGACCTCCTGCACGAAGTTCAGGCCCAGCCCGCTGCTTTTAGGCCGTTCGGCGCGCGGCAGCGAATAAAAACGCTCGAACACTTTATCGAGCGCATAGTCCGGAATGCCGCTGCCGTCGTCACAGACGCTGATGCAGTAATGCTGTTCCCGCCGTTCCCCTCGCACGCTGACGCAACCGCCCGGCGGGGTAAAGTCGATCGCGTTGTCCAGCAGGTTGGTCAGCGCCTGGCTGATCAGCAATGCATCGCCGTTCAGCGTCACCTCCGCCAACGCCTCCAGTTGCAATCTGACGCCGCGCTGCGTCGCCTGCGCCTCTTTGCCCGCCATCGTCTGGCCGATCAGCGCCGCGATCGCGATGGGCGCGGTCTCCATTTCTGGCCGGCTCTCCAGCCGCGCCTGCACCAGCAGTTTATCCACCAGTTGCTGGATGCGTGCGCTTTGCTGTTCGATATTGGTGAGAAAACGCCGGGCGGTCTCCGGCGGTGGCAGCTCCTGCAACAGTTCCGCCGCCCCCCGGATCGCCGCCAGCGGACTTTTCAGCTCATGCGTCAGGGTATGTGCATACTGTTCGATATAAGCTTTGCCTTCCAGCTTCAGACGCATGCTCTCCAACGCCTGCGCCAGCTGCGTCAATTCCCGGCCGCCCACTTTGGGCAACGGCGCGTTTTCTCCCTGCGCCACCCCGTCGGCATAACGCACCAGACGGCCTATGGAACGGTTGATCCACCAGACGAACGCCGCCCCGATCAGCAGCGCGATCCCCAGCAGCAATGCGCCGGCCCACAAAATGCGCCGTTCGCTGCGTTTGATCACCGGCGCCATGGTGCTGTTGGGTTTGCCCACGGTAAGCACGCCGATAATGCGCCCTTGTTCTATCACCGGCGCGGCCACATACATCACCGAACTGTTTTCATCCTGCGGGTCGCTGCGGGTGCTGCGGGCGCCGTACTGGCCGCGCAGCGTCCGATAAACGTCATTCCAGCGCGAATAATCCTGCCCCTGCGCGCGGCCGGCGGAATCGAAGATGACCTTGCCTCGCGCATCGGTAAGATAGACGTGGTATTCGCTGCGATCCTTGCGGATGCCGGAGATATTGGCGCCGATCGGCCGCTGGTTCAGCTGCGTAAACGCCTGCGCCAGTTGGCCATGCGCCGCATCGCCGCGCTGCATGTCCTGACGGGCGATCTGCGCCAGCAGGTTGGCGGTGTCCACCAGTGTGCCTTCGGTAGCGCGCCGCACGCCGGGCTTCACTTCCTGGACGAAAATGCTCAGCACGAAGTACCCGGCCACCGCCACGATCAGAAAATATCCCAGCAGCAGGCGCAGGCCAATTTTCATGGCTGGCGGCTCACGCTGTAGCCCAATCCGCGGTGGGTGTGGATCGGCGGCTCACCGGGATCCACCGCACGCAGTTTGGCGCGCAGGGTTTTGATGTGGGTATCGACGGTGCGATCCAGGCTTTCTTCCGCCTGCGCCCAAACGCTTTCCATCAGTTGCTGCCGCGAGAACACCCGTCCAGGCGCCAACAACAGCGTCTTCAGCAGCAGGTATTCGTAACGGGTCAGCGGCAGCGGCCGCTGATGGTAGGAGATGGTGGCCGCGTCTTCGTCGAGGGCGAAAGCGCCGAAATGGTAGCGCGCGCTCTGTTGCAGGCGCTGCTGCTTATGCAGGCGGCGCAAAATGGTGCGCACCCGGGCGCTGACCTCGCGAGGGGAGAACGGCTTGGCGACATAGTCGTCGGCGCCGATCTCCAGCCCGATCAGGCGATCCACTTCATCACTGCGGGCGGTAAGAAACAGAATCGGCAGGTCGGCCGCCTGAGCCAGCAGGCGGCGACACAATTCAAAGCCGTTGATATCCGGCAAACCGACATCGAGGATAGCGAGCGCTGGCGCGCCTTCTTGCGCCAGCGCCTGCAACGCCGGCTCCGCGCGTTCGAACCAGCGTACTTCGAAGCCTTCGCTCTCCAGCGTGTAAACCAGCGTATCGGCAATGCTGGGTTCATCCTCCACCAACCAGAGTACGGATTTCATCAGGGTTCCTCGCCGTTACCCGCCGGCGGATGCAGCAACAGCTGCCGCAGGTGGCGCCACTCCTCTTTGCTCATGCAGTCGGAAGCCAGCCACAACCGGCGGCGCTTTTTGCCCTCCATCGGCTGCAGCGTCAACAGCATGCCGTAACCCGGCATCCACGGTTTTTTCGCCAGCCGCCACTCGCGGCCGTGCCAGCTGAAACGCCTGTCCGCCAGCAGCCGCAGCTCGCCCTGCACCGCGGCGATGCGCTTCTGGCTACGAATGCACTGAAACACCACCAGCGTCAGCAGCACCAGCCAGAGCGGGCCAAAGCCCTCCGGCCAGGGCGAAATCAGGATCAGCAGGATCAGAACGCCGTGGGTCAACAGTGAAAACAGCTGGGTGCGCCAGGAAATGCGGATATCACATCGCCACTGGGCCACGGTCTTTATTTCGCGTTTGGATCAGGGTCACCATTCTCTGCAGCTCGCCGTCCTGCGGCGCGCCATGATTCATCAGCCAGTTGAACAAATCGGGATCGTCACACTCCAGCAGGCGGATAAACAGCGCCTTGTCCGCGTCATTCAGGCTGTCGTATTCGTATTCGAAGAACGGCATGATGGAGATGTCCAGCTCGCGCATGCCACGACGGCAAGCCCAGTGAATACGTGCTTTGTTGTTAATATCCATGTTGTTATGACTCACCTCTTTTCAGCGCGGCAGCGCCAGCGCAGGGTTCAAATGACACACTGTATGGCAACGCCGTCGCAATATAATTCCATCAGCCGGGGATCTGTCTGCAAGGGTGCCCTGGCCGCAAGCCTATAGAGTAACAATTTGACATACACGCCGGGAAGGCGCTTTGCTGCGGAAAACGCAATAAAGCGCAAAATGCCAAAAAAAGCGCACCCCGGCGCCACGGCGCGAATAACAGTTTGCAAAGCCCGCCGCCTCTTTTACCATGGGCTCAATACCCTTCAGGTAAGCTAAACGTTGAGCAGGAACTTACTATGGCGCATAACATTCCATTCCCACCCCGTCAGCCCTCCGCTTCCACCCATCTTCCCCTGACGCTGATCTCGCTGGAAGATTGGGCGCTGGTGACGCTGAACGGGCCGGACACGGTGAAATATCTCCAGGGCCAGGTGACGGCGGACATCGACGCGCTTGCGGCCGATCAACACGTGCTGTGCGCCCACTGCGACGCCAAGGGCAAAATGTGGAGCAACCTGCGTCTGTTCCACCGAGGCGAAGGCTTCGCCTATCTGGAACGTCGCAGCGTGCTGGACAGCCAACTGGCGGAAATCAAAAAATACGCGGTGTTCTCCAAAGTCACTATCGCCGCCGATAATGACGCGGTATTGCTGGGCGTCGCCGGTTTCCAGGCGCGCGCCGCGCTGACGGGCCTGTTCGCCACGCTGCCGAGCGCCGAGCACCCGGTGGTGCAGGACGGCGAGACCACGATTCTGCACTTCGCTGCGCCGGCGGAACGTTTTCTGCTGGTGACCCGCCCCGCCGTAGCCGAACAGCTGATCGGCAAACTGCATGACCAGGCGGAACTGAATGACAGCAGCCAATGGCTGGCGCTGGAGATCGAAGCCGGTTATCCGGTTATCGACGCCGCCAACAGCGCGCAGCTGATCCCGCAGGCCACCAACCTGCAGGCGCTGGAAGGCATCAGCTTCAGCAAGGGTTGCTATACCGGTCAGGAGATGGTGGCGCGCGCCAAATTCCGCGGCGCCAACAAGCGTGCGCTCTACTGGCTGGAAGGTAAAGCGGCCCGCGCCCCGCAGGCGGCGGAGGATCTGGAGCTGCAGCTGGGGGAAAACTGGCGCCGCACCGGCACCGTACTGGCGTCGAGTCAGTTGGCCGACGGCACGCTGTGGGTGCAGGTGGTGATGAACAACGATCTGGATGCCGACAGCAAGCTGCGGGTGCGCGACGATGCCGCCAGCCAGTTGGCGATCAAACCGTTGCCCTACTCGCTGGCCGAAGAGAAATAATCCGTCGGCCGCAGGCCCCCTGCCTGCGGCCATCTTCGTTACTCGTCCAATTCCCCGTCGCGCTGCACCAGATAAATCAGCACCAGAATGATGGTGACGAAGAAGCGAAACGCATCCGGCACGCCGTTCCACTGCTTCGACATCCACATGCCAAACCACTCGCCCCCAATCGACATAAAGCCGACCTGCCAGGTGAGGAAGCCCAGCGTCAACCCCGCTACCGCCAGCTTTTTCCGGCCGTTAAAGGCGTGCGCAGGCAGTTTCAGGCCACACAGCAGGCGCAGGCCGCCAATCCAGCACAGCAGCGCGGTCAGGCCCTCCAGCGCAATGATGAAAATATAACCGGCGTGATGCAGCCACGGCGTCTGTATCGAGCGGTAGCCGATGGTGGCGTCGGGGAAAATCGTGTCCATCATAAAGACGTGGCGCACGAAGGCGAAGTTGGAACCGTAGTCGGTGATGTTGCCGAAGGCGACCAGCGAAGCGAACAAGGCGATAGCGCAGACCAGCAGCGCTTTGGATAAGCGAACGATCATCTTGGTGAGTCCTGAACAGAGGTTAAAGAAACGGTATGCGGGCTCAGAAATGAAGGAACGGGCTTGCTGGATACCCGAAAGAAGCAAGCGCCTCTTTTTTAAAACAAAAGAGGCGCCAGTTCAATACGCATTCAGATGTAGCGTGAACGCTTAGACGTACAGATAGATCGCCATGAAATGGCAGGCGCTGCCGCCGAGCACGAAGGCGTGCCAGATGGCGTGGCCAAAGCGAATGCGCTTGGAGGCGTAGAAAATCACGCCCAGGGTATAAACCACCCCGCCGATCGCCAGCAGCGTGACGCCGCCGGCCTCCAGCCGCGTAACCAACTGATAAATCACGATCAGCGACAGCCAGCCCATCGTCAGGTAGGTCACCAACGACAGGGCTTCAAAACGGTGGGCGAAGGCCAGTTTGAACAGCACGCCGAGCAGCGCCAATCCCCAGATTACCGCCATCAGGCCCTTCGCCAGCGGCGAATCCAGTCCCACGAGTAAAAATGGGGTGTAAGTGCCGGCAATCAGGAGATAAATGGCGCAGTGGTCAAATTTTTTCAGCCAATGCTTGGCCTTCTGATGCGGGATCGCATGGTAGAGCGTGGAAGCGAGAAACAGCAGGATCATGCTGCCGCCGTACAGGCTGTAACTGGTGATGGCCGTCGCATCGGCGCCGGTATTCACCGCCTGCACCAACAGCAATACCAGGCCGACGATGCCGAACACCAGCCCGATACCGTGACTGATGCTGTTGGCGATCTCTTCCGCCCACGGATAAGCCGCGGCGACCATCTTATTGCTTCCGGCTTTCACTACGTCCGTTTTCCCCATAACGCGCAACCCCTCAAAATGCCCTGCTTTGTGCGAAATTAACGCAAAGCAGCTTAACTGAGAATAATTCCAGTGTACACGTGTACGCTAAAATAAAAATGTGAACGCGTGTAACCATCGAAATCCCCCGCCCGCTGGTCTACAATCGTCAGGCTTCAACCCACCCATCTTGAGGTTTACACCATGTCATCCGCTGTACCCGCGTTAGATTTCGGTTCAATGACCCAGACCATCCAGTTCCTGATGGAAATCGATAAGTTGAAAGGCGTACAACGCCGCACCAAGGTACTGGGCACCCAGCGCCAGGAAAACTCCGCCGAACACAGCTGGCACTTCGCCATCGCCGCCATGAGCCTGGCGCCCTACGCCGGTGAGGACGTAGACATTCAGCGCGTGATCCAGATGGCGCTGCTGCATGACATCGTGGAAATCGACGCCGGCGACGTGCTGGTCTACGATCTGGCGGCTCGCGCGGCGATCCACGATCAGGAAGTGGCGGCGGCGCGCCGTCTGTTCGGCATGTTGCCGGAGGCTCAGCGCGAGTATTTCACCGCTTTATGGCAGGAGTATGAAGATGGCGAAAGCGCCGATGCGCGCTTCGCCTTGCTGCTGGATCGCACCATGCCGATGCTGATGAATCTGCACAACGAAGGCCAGAGCTGGGTGGAAAACGGCATCAGCCTGGAGCAGGTGCTGGCGCGCAATGCGTCTATCGCCGACGTACACCCCGAACTGTGGCACCATATGGAGCAACATCTGCGGGACGCGCAGCGCAAAGGCTGGTTGAAGTAAGGGAACCGGGCTGCCGCCTCTTGGCCGCAGCCCGTCTTTGTCACGCGAACGCCTGCTGGCGTTCCAACGCTTCCTCATAGCTCGGCATCGACCCCGCCGCCCCGGCGCGTTCCACGCAGACCGCCGCGTAGGCGGCGGCGAAGCGCACCGCATCGGCTAACGGCACCTGATTCGCCAACTGCGCCGCCAGGGCGCCGTTAAACGCATCCCCCGCGCCGGTGGTGTCTTTCGGCTGCGCCGGAAACGCCGGGATCAGCTCACTGTGTTCCCCATCCGAGAACAACGCCCCCTGCGTGCCCAAGGTCACGATCAGCAAACGAATGCCCTTGGCGTGCAGCACCTGCGCCGCCTGGCGCGCCGAAGCCACATCCCGCACCGGCACGCCGGTCAGCAATGTGCATTCGGTGGCGTTGGGCGTCAGCAGATCGACCTGCGCCAACAGGCTGTCCGGCACCGGTTGAAACGGCGCCGGGTTGAGAATGATGAACGTCCGCGCCTCGCGGGCGATGGCGATCACTTGTTCGATCGCCGGCAGGTTGTTCTCCAGTTGGGTCAACAGAATATCCGCCGCGGCGATCGCCGGGCGGCACTGGCGCACCTCGTCCTCGCTGACCGTCAGGTTGGCGCCGGGATCGACGGCGATCATGTTCTCCGCATCCTCGCCGGCAACGTAGATAAGCGCATTGCCGGTCGGGCAATCGCCGGTCGAGAACAGCGTCACCGCATCGAAACCGGCCGCGGCGAGATGGCGCCGGGCGAAGGTGCCGAAGTCGTCGCGCCCCACCTTGCCGATATAATGTACCCGCGCCCCGGCGCGCAGGGCGGCGGTGGCCTGGTTGGCGCCCTTGCCGCCCGCGCCCATCATGCTGTTACGGGCGATCAGCGATTCGCCGGGCTGCGGAAACCGCGCCATGCCGGCGACGATATCCAGGTTGAACGAACCGAACACGCAGACTTTGCCTTTCATTGCTGGTACTCCCTGCTTAATTGGAAGTGGCGCCGTGCGGCCAGACAGGCGCCTTTGCTGCCGGTTTCATCGGTCAGGCGGCTGATGGAGATCGCCAGCCCCTGTGCCGGCTGCGGCCCGCGCAGATGACGGCGGATCTCTTGCTCCAGCCGCGCCAACGGAAAACCGCGCATGGCGATCACGCCGCCGCCCAGGATCAGCCGTTGGGGGTCGATCACGTTCATTTCGATGGCGATGGTCTGCGCCAATCGTTCGACGAAACGCTGCAAATCCGGATGATCGCCGTGGCGCTCGAACAGCCGGTCGAACGGCGTTTGCGCCGCGTTGGCGCGCGCCCAGCCGGTCAGCCAATGGCCGGAGGTCAAACTCTCGACGCAGCCCCGTTTGCCGCACGGGCACTCGCCCAGATGGCCCGGCCAGGGAATGTGCCCCAACTCGCCGGCGGCGCCGTGCGCCCCGTGGTAAAAGTCGCCGTTAAGCCACAGGCTGTTGCCCATGCCGGTGCCCAGATACAGCCCCACCGCCACCTGCGGCAGCGCCGGCAACTGCTGCAAATCCCACCACAGCAGATGGTTGACATCCTTGTCCATTCGCACCGGCAGCGCCAGCAAATCGGCCAACAGCGCCGCCACCGGCTGGGCGTCCAGCGCCGGAATGAACGGCAGCGACAGCACCCGCGAGCGATCGCGGCTGAGGATCCCCGGCAACCCAAGCATCACCTGCGCCACCTGACGATCCTGGCTATGCCCGGCGATCAGGCGGCCCAACGCCGCCAGCGGATCGGCCTGCCGCGCCCAGTCGGCGGTCGCTATCTTGCGGTAAGCGCTAAACTCGCCGTCATCATCCATCAACAGCAGGCGGGTATTGGTGCCGCCAACGTCAACGCCAAGAAAATGCCGCATCATATCCCCCGCCTCAGGCCGCCTGCCGCATCTGATCCAGCATTTTTTCCCATGCCGCCTCCAGATCCGGATCGAGGTTGAACAACCCGGAGCTGCCGACGATCAACACCTCCGCGCCGGCGCCCATCAGATCGCGGTAGGTGCGCTGATTGCAGGATCCGTCGATCTCGATCAGATAGCGCAGATTTTGTTGGCTTTTCAGATCGCGCAACTGGCGGATCTTGTCCAGCATTTCGGGAATGAACGGCTGCCCGGCATAGCCGGGATCGACGGTCATCACCGTGACCTTGTCCAGCAGATGAAGGTAGTGGCGGATAAACTCCACCGGCGTGGCCGGGTTCAGCACCACCCCCACTTTTTTGCCCAGCGCGCGGATTTGATTGATCACGCGGAACGCGTCGCGGTTGATGGTTTCGGCGTGCGGGCAGATAAAGTCCGCGCCGGCGCGGGCGATCGGGTCGATGAAATCGGTCGGGTTCTCCACCATCAGATGCACATCCAGCAACAACGAGGTGTGCGGGCGGATCTGTTCGATAAAGAACGGCGACAGCGTGATGTTTTTAACGTAGTGCCCGTCCATGATGTCGATATGCAGCATATCGGCGCGGCGATTCAGCACCGCCAATTGCTGGCGGATATCCATCAGGTTCATGCACATCAATGAAGGTGAAATCTGGTATTTCATTAGCGTTATCCTGCGCAAAAGGGAAAAGGGATCAGTGGCCCGCCGCGGTTCTGGCCTGGGCCGCGCTGCGGCGCATCGCCCGCCGCTGCCGATAGCGATGTCGGAAAAACTTCATCGCCAGCACCGCAATCAGCACCGCGCCCCACATCGCCAGACTGAAATGCGGGCTGACGTTCATCAGGTTCAAACCGGTCGCGATCACCTGCAGCACGATCAGCGCCAACACCACGCCGCTGACCCGGCCAAAACCGCCGAACGGATCGGTGCCGCCCAGAATGATCGCCAGCACCGTGAGCAGCAGGTAGGAGTCGCCGTAGCCCATGCGCGCCGAGTTGAAGCGCGCCATCATCACCAGCCCGGCAATGACGCACAGCAGGCTGGAGAGGGTGTAAATAGCGATCAGCACCCGATGGGTATTCACGCCGCTGAAGTGGGTGGCGTTGATGTTGCTGCCGCTCATGTAGATGCATTTGCCGAGCCGGGTTTTCTGCAAGAACAGCGCCAGCAAGGCGGCGACCGCCAGGAAGATCCACAGCGGTACCGGCACGCCCAGCACGCGCTCAGCGCCGATAAACCGCACGATCTCCGGCATGCCGCTCAGGGCCGCGCCGCGCGTCAGGTAGATGCCGATGCCGTTGACCGTGGTCATGGTGGCCAGCGTCACCAGAATCGGATGCGCGCCGACGTACGCCACCAGTGCGCCGGTCGCCGCGCCGATAAGCCCGGCCAGCAGCATCGCCGCCGCCAGCGCCAACGCCAGCCACAGCGCCTGCAAGCCCAGCCCGGCGTCCGCCGGCAGATAGCTGATGAACAGCCAGGCCATCAGCAGGCTGGTCAGGTTGGCGCTGGCGATAATGCACAGGTTCAGGCCGCCGCTGAGGATCGGAATGAACATCGCCAGCGTCAGCAGGCCCAGCTCCGGCAGCTGGAAGGCCACGCTGGTGAAGGTGGCGCCGCTTAAGAAGCGCCCCGGCATCAGCAGGCTAAAGGCCAGCACCACCGCCAGCAGCAATGCCAGCAGACCGACGGCGACCCCGTCCGGACGAAATTTCAGGTTGTTGCCCATCAGGCGCTCCTCAGGCGAAACCAACGTCGGTTTCTTTGCGTTTCTTGTAGTGAGTGACGGTGATCGCCGCGACGATCACCAGACCGATCACCACGTTCATGAAGTAGCTGGACACGCCGATCAGGTTGAGGCCGTTTTTCAGCACGCCGATCAGGAAGACGCCCATCAGCGTGCCGACCACGCTGCCCTTGCCGCCATTCAGGCTGGCGCCGCCCAGCACCGCCGCCGCCAGCACGTCGAGCTCCCCGCCCACCAGCGCGTTGGGCACCACTTCCCCCATGCGATACACCTGCACCAGGCCGCCGATCGCCGCCATCGCGCCCAGATAGCCATAGGCGAACAGATGCAGCAGGCCAACGCGGATGCCGATGCGCCGCGCCGACTCCGCATCACCGCCCACGGCAAACAGCTGGCGCCCGAGGTGCGTTTTGTTCAGCAGCAGCCAGGTCAACAGCGCCACCGCCAGCATCACCAGCGTCGGCAAACCGAGCTGATAGCTCTGTTCACCCAGTTGGAACGGCAGCACGCTGCGCGGCAACGTCCACCAGTCCGGCAATGCGTACAGGCTGCGGCCGTTGGTCAACCACATCAGCATGCCGAACAACAACGCCTGCATGCTGATGGTGACAATGATCGAGACGATACGCAGGCAGTAGATCAGCAGCGCGTTGACCATGCCGAGCGCGGCGCCGAACGCCAACGCCAGCAAAATGCTGCCCGCCGGGTTGGCCAGGCCGTAGTGCGTCGCCAGCGTGGCGATCAGGTACTGCACCACCGAGGCGACCGCGGCGAAGGAGATATCGATGCCGCCGGTCACCAGCACCACAAACAGGCCGAGGGCGAATATGCCGCTCACCGCGTAGCTTTCGCTGAGATCGAGCAGGTTTTGCACCGTCAAAAAACGATCGCTAAGCAGTGAAAAGACGATGACCGTCAGCAGCAGTACCCAGGCCAGATAGCCTTCGTTGCCGCGCGGTTTCAAACTGAATCTACGCATTGACCGCCTCCGCCAGCTGTTGCTGGCTCACCTGCCCCGGCAGGTATTCGCCGATCACGCTGCCGCCGCTGAAGTGCAGCACCCGATCGCAGTTGTAATACACCTCCGGCACCTCGTCGGAGATCAGCAAAATGGCGATCCCCTCCTGCGCCAGCAGATGGATCAGTTGGTAGATGCTGGCCTTGGCGCCGACGTCGACGCCGACGGTCGGCGAATCGAGGATCAGGATCCGCGGCTGGGTCAGCACCCACTTGGCCAGCACGATCTTTTGCTGATTGCCGCCGGACAGCGTCGAAACCGCCTGATCCGGATCCGCCACCCGCACGCCGAGCTTGGCGATCCACTCCGCGACGATGCGATTCTTGCGGTAGTCGTCGATCAGGCGAAAGCGCCCGCGCAGCTTATCGAGAATGGTCAGCACCGCGTTATCCGCCACCGACTGTTGCTGCACCAGCCCCAGCGTCAGGCGATCCTCCGAGACGTAGCCGATGCCGGCCTTGATCGCGTCCTCATGGCCGCGAAAGCGCACCGGTTTGCTGTCGAGGTAGAGTTTGCCGCTGTCCGGCCGGGTCATGCCGAACAGGCTCAGCGCCAGCTCGGTGCGCCCGGAGCCGAGCAACCCGCACAGCCCGAGCACCTCCCCCTGATGCAGCCGGAAGCTCACATCCTGATACTGCCCGGCGCGGCTGAGACGATCCGCCTCCAGCATCACCCGATCCTTATTCATGCTCGGTGACTTCAGGCGATAATCCAGCTTCAAGCCGGTCATCAGCTCGGTCAGACGATCGCCGGTGATCTCCGCCGCCGGCCAGGTGCCGACTTTGTTACCGTCGCGGATCACCGTGACGCGATCCGAGATCTCCAGCACTTCGTCCAGCCGGTGGCTGACGAACACCACGCAGATGCCCTGCGCTTTCAGATAGTCCACCGTACGCAGCAGCTGGTTGACTTCGGTGCGGGTCAGCGAGGCTGTCGGTTCATCCATGATCACCAGCCGCGCTTCCGCCACCAGCGCGCGGCAGATCGCCACCTGCTGGCGCTGGGCGATCGGCAGCTCCGCCACCCGTTTGTCGAGATCCAGATTAAAACTCAGCGCCTGCAGCAGGCGCTCGGCGGCGCGCCGCAGCCTGGCCGGGCGGTGCCACCCCAACAGCCCGCGCAGGTTGTGCTCAAAGGCGATGTTTTCCGCCACCGTCAGGTTGGGAAACAGCGACAGATCCTGATAGATCACCTGAATGCCGAAGGCGCGCGCCTGATCCGGCGACAGTCGGCCGAAGGTTTGCCCATCAAGAGTAATACGGCTGCCATCATCCGGTTGATACACGCCGGCGATCGCCTTGATCAGCGTGCTCTTGCCGCAGCCATTGGTGCCGGCCAGGCAGTGCACCTCCCCCGGCATCAGCGCCAATGAAATATCGTTCAGCGCGCGCTGCCCGCCAAAGGTCATCGACAGCTGTTGCAGTTCGATAAGCGGCGCGCCCTGCATTGCCGTATTGCCGGAAATCGCCATGATTACAGCCCCATCTTCACCAGCTTCGGCAAGTTTTGCTTATCCAGGCTTTCGGTGGCGTTGCCGAGAATGGTGTGCTGCTGCGCATCCACCTGCACCTTGCCCATGCCTTCGATGGTCATGCCATCGGTGATTTTTTCGCCCTTGTGCATCATGTCAGCGATGCGCACGAACACTTCGCCCGCCACCATCGGATTCCAGATATAACCGCCCTTGATGGCGCCGCGATTGACCAGCGAAGCGCCCTGCCCCGGGCTGAACGGCCCGATGACGCAGATATCGTTGATTTTTCCGCGGTTGAGCACCGCGCGCCCGGCGCCGATCGGCCCCTGCGAACCGAACGCCAGCACGCCTTTCAGATCGGGATACTTGGCCATCAGATCGTTGGTGGTGCGTACGCTGTCATCCAGCGATTCCCCCACGCCGAACTTATCGCCCACCAGCTGCATGTTCGGGTAGTGCTGCTTCTGGTAGTTGATGGCCGAGTCCGACCAGGTGATGTGCAGCGGCACCGTCAGGCTGCCGACGTATACCGCGTACTTGCCCTGCTCTTTCATGCAGGCGGCCAGCGCTTTCATGTGGTTGACCCCGTGCTGCGAGGCGTCCACCAGCTCAAAATCCCAGTCGGCGTACTTCTGGCCGGGGGATTCGTGCACGATCACCTTGATGCCCGCTTCCTGCGCGCGCTTGAGCACCGGCTCCAGCACCCGGGCGTCGTTCGGCACCACGCCGATGATGTCCACCTTCTGCGCGATCAGATCCTCGATGGCGCGCACCTGCAGCGCCGGATCCGCCGCCGTCGGCCCGACCATCCAGGCGTCGATGCCGCGTTTGGCGCTCTCGCTTTTGATGCCGGCCTCCATGGCGTTGAACCAGGGAATGCCGCCGATCTTCACCACCACGCCCATTTTCAGCTTGTCCGCCGCCTGCGCGGAGACCGACAGCAGCAGCGAGGCAAACAGACCGACCAGTACGGATTTTTTCATTGTTCTCTCTCCACAAGTGTTGGCTGTAATAAAGGGTTTTCGTTGTTGTTATCGCGCCGCCCTTTTCGCGGCGGGTGAAACTTCAATCACGTCGACGTTGTTCCAGGCCAGTTCCTGACGAAATTCGTCGTCGCCAAGCCTGTCGGTGATTAAGGTATCTATCTCCCGGTAGTGGCAGATACGCGCGAACGAGCGGCGGCCGAACTTGTTGCTGTCCACCAGCAGGAACTTGCGCTCCGAGGCCAGCAGCATCTGTTGCTTCAACCGCGCATGGTGCTCGTTGCTCTCGCGGATGCCGCCGTCCTGGCAAATGCCGTGGCAGGAGAAGAACAGCTTGTTGATCACGAACTCTTTCAGCATCTGCTCCGCCAGCACGCCGATAAAATCCTCGTACTTGGCGGAATACTCGCCCCCCAGGCCGATGGTGCGCACGTTGGCCTTGCAGGCCAGCGTCTGGATGATGTGCAGCGAGTTGGTCAGCACCACCAGCGAGATATCCGGCAGCTGGCGCGCCAAAAACCAGCTGGTAGAGCTGCTGTCCAACAGCAGGCAATCCCCCGGCGCGATAAACTCCAGCGCGCGTTTGGCGATGCGCGTCTTCTGCTCCGGCGCCTCGTTGCTGCGCTGGCGGAAAGATTCCCCCTGGTCTATCTCGGCGGGCACATAGGTTTTCTCCGCCGCCGGCGGCTCGACGAACACCGCGCCGCCGTGGCTGCGCAGCAGCAGGCCGCGCCGTTCAAGCAGGGCCAGATCACGCCGCGCCGTCTCGATAGAGATGTGGCACAGCTGCGCCACCTCCTGCACCATCACGCGGCCGCGCTGGCTCAAGACTTCGGTGATAAAGCGATGACGTTCTACAGGCAGCATGTTTCTTTTCTCCTCCACGACGATGATTACGATATCGATTTGCCGCGCCGCGTTTTGCGCGCAGACGCAAAGCGCATCGCCCCGCGATCGGGCAACGATCGCGCTGTGATAGTTGTCAAAAAAATCGGGAAGGAAATGAAATGAATAATTACGAAAGTGTGGAGTAACAGACAGTTATGATGCGCGACCGCCTGAGGCAGACTGGCGAGAAACGGTAAACGGTCACAATTCCACGTTCCGCAGCATGACCGTTAATGACCGTTTGTGTGGTTTTGACCGAACGCCGGGCCCAAAGTAGCCCGGCGTTCTATTTACAGCGGCTTATGCGCCGTTTCCCGCGCCGCCCATACCGCCCAAAGCGTGATAAGCAGAGCCAACGCGACATAGGCGGAAATCGCCAGCGTGCTGTCGTAAGATTTAAACAAAGAAGTGATGATCAGCGGGGCAAAGCCGCCACCGATAATCCCCGCCAAGGTATAGGCTAACGAAGATCCGGCATAACGCACCCGTGTCGGGAACTGTTCCGTGATGAATGCCGCCTGTGGCCCATACATCGCCGCATGGATCAACAGCCCAATCACCACAGCCATGCAGATCAACACCGGTTGACTGCTGTCGAGCAGGACAAAGAACGCAAACGCCCACACTATCGCCGCCAATGCACCGCCGATATACACCGGACGACGGCCGAAGCGATCCGACAACGCGCCGAACAGCGGTACTGCGACGGCGTTGCCTATCGCCCCCAGCATGGTGGCACCCAGCGCCAGAGGGCGCGGCAGATTCAGCACGGTGGTGACGTAGGTCAACGTGAACACGACCACCAACGCATAGAGCACGTCAGAGCCGATTCGCGATCCGCCGGCGATCAGCAGTGGACGCATGTGCTGCGTGAAGACTTCGCGGATCGGCGACTGCGTAACATCTTTCGACGCCTCCAGTTGTAAAAATGCCGGCGTCTCACCCCCCCCGGCGCAGCCACAAACCGAAGATGACCAGCACCAGACTCAGCAGGAACGGGATCCGCCAGCCCCATTGCTGGAAATCGTCCGCCGACATCGCCAACGTCACCAACGTAATGAGGCCTGTGCCGATCAGCGAACCGCAGGACGGCCCTACCTGAGCAAAGGACGCGTTGCGCCCGCGCTGATGCGGCTTGCCGTGTTCCATCGACAACAGTACCGCACCCGCCCATTCTCCGCCCAGCGCAATGCCCTGAATAAAGCGCAGCGTCACCAGCAGCAGCGGGCTCCAAATCCCCCAGCTGGCGTAGCCGGGCAGCAATCCCATCAGCGCCGTGGTCACGCCCATGATCACCAGCGTGGTGACCAGTACAAAGCGCCGTCCCAACACATCGCCAAGGTGGCCGAATACGATGCCACCGATCGGCCGGGAAACATAACCCACCGCATAAGTGGAGAAAGCCAGAATCGTGCCCACCAGCGGATCGAACGATGGGAAGAATACATGGTTGAAAATCAACGCGGCCATGATGTTGTAGACGGTGAAATCGTACCATTCCAGCGCCGTGCCGATCGAGCTGGCCGCCGCCAGTTTGCCGGTATTGGGCGGTGCGGCGGTGCTTTCTGCGGCCGGTGCGGCAGCCTGTGCCGTTTCAGTGGTGTATGCATTCATGATGTCAGCTCCTGTGCGGTCAGTTGCCAGCCAAGGGCATAATGCCAGGCATCGGCGGCGGGCATGTTCAGCGCTTCAGCGGCCTGCTCGCTTAAACGCAGGCCGGCTTCGGCGTCGCTGCTTTCGATCAATAGCATCGGCAACATTCGGCGGTTTTCTCGCGATTCTTTCGGCAGCGGGGAACTGAGTTCGGCATCCGGCGTCAACAGGCTGCTGCGCACGAATCCGGGCTGTTCAGCCAGCTGCGCACCCAATTGCAAGACGCGGGCATGCAGCGCTTCCGATGCCGCCGACGGCAGCACAAAGATACAGAGATGACTGCCGCACCCTTGGCCAGTGACCGCCTCCACCGCACACACTCTGCGCATTGGATCACGCATTTTCTCCAGGCTCGCCACCGACCATGGCGTTTGGTGTTGAAACGCGGCGCGATAGGCTTCGGAGGTAAAACTGGCCAATGATTCGGTTTTATACAACCCCAAATATTGACGCCCCCCCTGCAATGCCCGATAGCGGGTGCCGGATAAAAAACCGGGCACCCGCACTCGCTCCTCCACATGTTCGCGGTCATACCAGCGATTGAAATCCGCATCATCCTGCGTGGCGACATCCGTCGCGACAAACAGCATTCCGTTCTGGGAATCGTTCATGGATATTCTCCTGGTCATCTCAAAAGGCAGGCCTGCGCCCACCGGAAAATCACGCGTCGGCGAGGCAGCGTTCGATCGCCAGCGCCCACCCCAACAACGCCTCATCACGCATCGGCAACCCAGCCAGCATCAGTCCGACCGGCGCCTCTCCTGGCTGTTGGCAAGGCAAGGACAACGCGCAACCGTCGAGGAAATTGATGATCGCGGGATTGCGCAGCATCAGTCCGTTGCAACGGAAGTAGGCATCATCCGCCGCCAGCTCGCCGATAGTTGGCGCAATCATCGGCACGGTCGGCATCAGCAAAGCGTCAAAACTCTGCAGCTCCGCCGTAACTCGCCGCTGCCAGCCGGCGCGTTGTCGCTGCAACAGCTGCAGCTCGGCGTCGCCCAAGGATGCGCCGCGGCGAATGCGCGACAGCACCCTTGGGTCATAACCATCGCCCCGTTCAGCGATCAACGCTTGATGCCAGCGCCAGGACTCCAGCGCGGTGAAACCGCCATCGGCATTGATCGCCGCCAGCTCGGCGAACGCCGTGGCGGGGATAAATTCAATACGTGCGCCTGCCTGACTCAGGCATTGCAGGCTGCGCTGGAACGCCCCGGCGACTTCCGGCTGCAGTTCATCCAGCACCACCGCTTGCGGCACGGCAAAATGCGCCTGCGCCAACGTTTTTTGCGGCACCCGCAGCGGACAGTCGGCAATCAGTGCATCCAGCGCAATACAGCTGGCGACGTCATGAGCGATCACGCCGATCGAATCCAGCGAAGGCGACAACGGCAGTAAGCCGGCGTCATTGATGCGCCGTGCAGTGGGTTTATAACCGGTCAACCCGCACAGCGCGGCGGGAATGCGTACCGACCCGCCGGTATCGCTGCCAATCGCGCCCAGGCACATGCCGTCGGCCACCGCCACCGCCGCACCGGAAGAGGAGCCGCCGGGAATGCGCGCCGCCTGGCGCTCCCAAGGATTGGCCGGCGTCCCGTAATGCGGATTGATGCCCAGACCGGAATAGGCGAACTCCGTCATCGTCGTTTTGCCAACCACCACCGCGCCGGCTTGCAACAGCCGTTCCACTACCGCAGCGTGTTTTTCAGCGGCTGGCGCGTCCGCTAATACGCGCGAACCGGCCGTGGTCACCTCACCGGCCACGTCAAACAGGTCCTTGACCGAGATCGGCACGCCATCCAGCGCCGACAGAGGCGAGCCGGCGGCGCGTCGCCGATCGGAGGCCTGCGCTTGCCGTTGCGCCCACTCGGTGTAGGTACGCGTAAATGCGCGCCCCCCCTCTCCCCGCTCATCGACGATCTGCGCCAAAGCGGCGGTGGTGAGTTGCACTGCGGTGAGCTCACCGCTAGCCAGCCCGGCGGTGGCCTGCATCAAAGTCAGCTTTTTCATTACGCCACCACCGGCAGTTCGATGCTGCGGTAGCGATGACTGATGGTTCGCCCGAGCACGTCGTCCACCAGTTCCATGCGAAACTCGCCAGCCGGCCGAATGCCGCCGATCGCCGCCACCGTGCCGCAAGTCATCGCCAACCCGTCGGGCGTTTGCGGCTGCGCCAGCCCGCACTCCGGCGGCTGCATACCGGTGAAGTAACGTTCCAGCAAATCACCGGGCGTACGCAACGCGGCAAGGCAGCCCTGTTGATACAATCGCCATTCGCCCTCTTCTCTGATCCACGAACGCAAGATCAAACTGTCCCAATGTTCCAACACCTCCTGCAGCGGCCAGGCGGCTCGCGCCACCGGTTTAACGCAAATCTGTTTCGACAGCGCCACGCTGTGCGCTTCGAGTTGACGATCGGTGTGATCGGACGCCAATGACACGAACAGTTCGCCGCGGTGGGCAAAAATCAGCGGCTCCACTTCGCCGGACGTCGCGTTGCCAATGACTTCAATGGTCTCTTGCTGGCTCAACTGATTGGCGGCAACGCGGTAAAACAGGGGGATTGCACTGGGCTGGGGCACGCCCAGCTCGGCCAATTCACGAATATGGTGCAAGATCGCCTCGCGATCGCGTCCGGTCCAACCGGCGATCACCAGATGATCAATCTCAACATTCAACGTCGCCGCGCCGCAGGATTCAGGTAAAGTGAAGGTCAGTCTCATGGCAGTTTCGCCCCTTTTGTTAAAACACTGTGAAATTTCACTATATCTTTAGTTACCAAATAAGCGATTTCCATGCCATGTTTTTGTGTACTATGTCTAAAAACTTTCTTCTTGCAGGAGCAAAACGTGAAGACTGTTGACGCAGAAAGCCCGCAGCGCCCGATGACGGAAGAAGCCGGCGTGTCACTGAACGAGCTGGCCTACCGGCGTTTCAAACAGGCGCTGGTCACACTCAGCTACAAGCCGGGCGAATATCTCAATACCGCGCAGGTGATGAACGACCTGGATATGGGCAGAACGCCGATCAATCAGGCAATCCACCGCTTGGCCAACGAGGGGTTATTGCAGGTCATCCCGCGCAAAGGCGTGATGGTTTCACCGTTGTCGATGGACGATGCGTTGGAATTGATCGAAGTAAGGCTGGCTAACGAGATGCTGTGTATGCGGCTGGCGAGCCAGAAGATTACCGAGAGGCAGATAGCGACGCTGACCGAACTCAATCGGCAAATCGAAGCCGCGAGCCAGGAGCGAGATAGGGTGCGCATGATGACACTCGACCATGAATTTCACCAGGAACTGGCGCAGATCGCCGGCAATAACATGCTGGCGGATATCCTGAGTGTACTGCATGCCAGGGCGCAGCGCTTTTGGGCCAGCACCCTGTCGCGGGAAGGGCATATGCGCGAAGTGATCGACGAACACCGGGCAATTATCGCCGCGCTGGCCGCACAAGACAGCGCCGCCGCCGCCGAGGCCGCGCAGGCGCATATCCTGTCATTCCGCACTGCGCTGCTGCACGACGGGTAACCCCGCGGCGCAGGATATTACCGGGAATAGTTATGATGACCCTGTTCTGCCGATGAGCAGGAGATAAACGGTAAACGGTCACATTTCACGCTCCGCGGAATGACCGTTTTTATAGTTTTGATCGAGCTCCATCGAGAGGTGGCCGACGTTGGCAGGTGTTGCCTTAAAAAACTGCAAAAAAAATCCGGTGAGAATCTCACCGGATCGTTAGCCGCCTGACACACATTATTCCTCGTGCTCATGCTCTTTCAACATCGCCTCACGCAACACGGCGTTCAGGCGTTTCTGATAGCCTTTGCCTGGCCGCTGAAGCCAGGCCAACACATCCGCATCGATTCGGATGGTTTTTGATACTTTCATCGGCTTATAAAAACGCCCCTGAACCGCAGTCTGCCACGTTTCTTCCCCCAGCGCCGGCGCATCGGCATAATCGATGCCCTCGTCCGGCAACGCACTCAGTGAAGCAATTTGCGCTTTCTGCTCCTCCGTCAACGGCGGGAGTACGCTATGGGCCAGATTTTTGGCGGAATTTTTGCGCTTCATATCTTCCCCTCTCTTTGCCATCGGCCTTGCGTGCTGAAATGATACGCACGATCTCTACTGTATCGCCTTCGACATCCGTTTCGATCGTCGTATGTGCCACCAGCAACAGCAAACAGGATCCGACCATACCGATCGTTTGCCAACGTTCTTCTCCATCCTCGATCCTTTCCAGCACAGCCAAATGGTTGGGATCCAGAAAAACCCGTTGCGCTATCTCAAAACTGACACGGTGTTTGCGCTGGTTACTGTGATTTTTATCCTGATTCCATTCAAAATAAACATACATTTTTGTAACTACATTTTGGTTGTTATTTAATCAAAATACATCACCTCCGAAGGGATGTCAAAATTCTCCGGATGCGTTCAACGCCCGCCTGCGGCCTCGATAAAGGTGCCGGTCACGTAAGACGCGGCGTCGGACAGCAGCCAGGCGATCGCCTCCGCCACTTCTTGCGGCTGGCCGCCGCGCTGCATCGGCAAACTGCCCTTCACGCGATCCACCCGGCCGGGTTCGCCGCCGCTGGCGTGTATCTCGGTATAGATAAGCCCAGGCCGCACGCCGTTGACGCGGATGCCCTGCGCCGCCACCTCCAGCGATAGCCCGATGGTCAACGAATCGACGGCGCCTTTCGAGGCGGCATAATCCACGTACTCCCCCGGCGCGCCTAAACGAGAAGCGGCGGAAGACACATTGACGATAGCGCCGCCCTGCCCGCCATGACGCTGCGCCATGCGTTTCACCGCCTCGCGGCAACACAGGAAGTAACCGGTGACGTTAGTGCCGAGCACCTGATTGATGCGCTCGGCGGTCAACTGTTCAATGTTCGCCTGCCGGAACAGAATGCCGGCGTTGTTGACCAGCGCGCTGAGCGTGCCCAGCCCGGCATCCAGCGCCCTGAACATCGCCATCACCTGCGCTTCATCGGCCACGTCGGCCTGCAGCGCTAGCGCCTTGCCGCCCTGCGCCTCGATCTCCGCCACCACCTGGCGCGCCGCATTTTCGTCACGCAGGTAATTCACGCCCACCGCATAGCCCTGCCGGGCCAGCAGCAGAGCGGTCGCGCGGCCAATCCCCCGGCTTGCGCCGGTTACCAATGCCACTTTCGTCATACTGTTTTTTCTCTGGTTAACGATATCAACACAGCGGCCTGCCCGCAGGCGCCCCGTATGCCCGTCAGAGTATAGAGCGGCGTCCTAAAAACCGCTTCAAAGCTGAGCCAGGCGGCGCAGCTGCTTTTTAATGCGCGACTTGGCGCAGCCGTAAGCATCCGTCGCCGCCGCCTGATGCACCCGCTGCAAAGCGGAAGCATGATGGCCGCCGTGGCTATGGCTCTGCGCATCACCGCGAAAAGACAACAGCAACAGAACGAGCAGCATCGCCACGCTTGAATACATCAGCCGCCGCGAGGCGCCCGCGTTCGGGAAACCTTCAGTCTGCATGTTTCGCTCCCCCAGCCATGATTTCGAATGGCAGCAAAATAACTGAAATTCTTCCGTGCTCCCTTAACGCGAGATTAAAGCCAGATTAAGGTTTGCTTAAGAACGCGCAGGCCGAGCAGGTTTCCCCGTTGTCTTCCCGTCAGCGTTATAGTTAGATAAGCGCGACTCAAGGATCTCAGCGGAAATAACGTGAACATACTGTTGGTGGAAGACGACCTGCAATTAGGCAAGGCGCTGTGCCGCGCATTGGAGCTGGCCGGCTTTAATTTGTGCTGGGTGCGCCTGATCGCCGACGCGGAAAATAAACTTTCATCCGGCGGATTCGATCTGATGCTGCTGGATCTCACGCTGCCGGACGGCGACGGTTTGCAGAAGCTGATCGCCTGGCGCGCCGCCGGGCAAAATATCCCGATCATCATCCTGACCGCCCGCGACCGCATTGAAAGCCTGGTGAACAGCCTGGACTCCGGCGCGGACGACTTTCTGGCCAAACCCTTTGCGCTGCCCGAACTCATCTCGCGCGTCAAGGCGGTCAACCGGCGCATGGCGGGCTTCGCGTCACAAACCTGGAGCCTCGGCGCGCTGTATCTCGATCCAGTCAACCATCAGGTCATGCTGGATAACGAATTGCTGATGCTGTCGAAAAAAGAGTATCACCTGCTGCACGAACTGATGCGTTGCGCCGGCACCGTGGTGCGCAAAGCGGTGTTGGAACAGCGGCTGTTCGGCCACGGCGACAGCGTGGAAAGCAACTCGCTGGAAGTGCACATGCATAATTTACGGCGCAAGATCGGTAAAGAAAGAGTGATTACCGTACGCGGCATTGGCTATTTGCTGAAGAAAGAGTAGCGGAATGATCGGTTTCAAATCCTTCTTTATGCGCACCATTATTTTCCAGGTGCTGGCCATTTTATTGTTGTGGGGGCTCCTCGTCGCCTGGGTAAAATATTGGTATTACCCCGACATGGAGAAATATTTCGATAACCAGCAACGCATCGTCGCTGCAGGCATCGCCAATATTCTCGACGAAACAGGCACTGACAATATCGATTACCGCGGCATCATCAAGACTATTGAAGGCATGTACATTGATTCCATCAATAACGGCATGCAGGATGAAATCGACTATCACCCGCTGTTTGTGGTTTACGATCGAGACAACCGGGTGCTTTACAGTTCGCAAACGCAGGGAGAGCCGCTGCGCCTGCCGCCTTCGGTGCTGTCCGGTTCCGTCAATTACGCCGGCGCCAACTGGCATCTCGCCGGCAGCTGGAGCGAAAAGCGCCAGTACCGGGTGATCGTCGGCGAATCGTTCAACGATCGCACCACGCTGTTCGGCAATCCGGCGGAGAGCACCGCCGTACCGCTGCTGGGTATTCTGGCGGCCATCATCGTCACCTTGCTGTTTACCGCCTATTTCAGCCTGCGGCCGCTGCGCCAGATCGCCCGCACCATCTCCGATCGCCAGCCTGGCAACCTGTCGCCGATCAACGTCAGCGAGCAGTATCAGGAAATCCGGCCGGTGGTGATGGAGGTCAACAAACTGATGGCGCGCATCGACGCCGCCAATCAGCGCGAGAAACGGTTTATGGCCGACGCCGCGCACGAACTGCGCACGCCGATCGCCGCCGTGCTGGCGCAGCTGCATTTGCTGACCCAGGTCACCGAGCAGCAGGAGCGCCGGGAGATCATCGGCGACATGCAGCAAGGGCTGGATCGCGCGGCGTCGCTGTCACGCCAGCTGATCAACCTGGCCAAGCTGGAGGCGGAAGATTTTCCGCTGAAGATTGAGGCGGTGGACATCTACGCCGAAATTGGCAAATGCATCGCGCAGCACGTTCCCTATGCATTGGAAAAGGATGTGGAACTGTCGCTCGACGGCAGCGAGGATGTGGTGGTGAGCACCGATCGCCGTGCGCTGATCGCCATCTTCACCAATCTGCTGGACAATGCGCTCAAATACGCGCCACCCGGCAGCCGCATCGAAGCCAATATCCGCTCGCTGGCGCCGCTCGGCTGCTATATTACGTTGCGCGACAACGGCCCAGGAGTAAGCGAAGAACACCGTTCCCGCCTGTTTGAGCGCTTTTACCGCGTGCCCGGCACGCAGCAAACCGGCAGCGGGCTCGGATTGGCCATCGCCCGCAACCTGGCCGACAAAATCGGCGCGCAGCTGCGCGTCACCGAAGGCCTCGACGATCGCGGCATCGGCTTCATCATCGATTTGCCGGAAAGTTACCGGCCACAGACTGAGAGTGAACAACGACCATGATTGCCCCTGTTCTGCTACAACGGCAGCAACTCGACCGGCTATGGGATATCGACCGCAGCGAAATTATCGACACTCTGTATCGCCTGCAGGACGGCAAGTTGCACCCCTACCCGGACTACTACGATGTGCGCGGCTGGGATCCGCACGATCGGGAAACCTATACGCCGATCCACGAAGCGTGCTTCGATCGCGGCGGGGCGTTCTTCGCGCTGTTCGAAGGCGAGGAGATCGCGGCGGCGGCGGCGCTGGACACCGAACCGCGCGGCCCACAGCGGGATCTGCGCCAGCTGCTGTTCTTTTACGTCAGCGCGCACAAACGCGGCCAGGGGTTAGGCAGGCAGCTGTTCCAGCTCTGCCTGCGTCAGGCGGCGCAAGAAGGCGCCGCCGGGCTGTATGTCTCCTCCATCCCCAATAAAAGCACCGTAGACTTCTATCTGGCGCAAGGGTGCCGACTCATCGAACAGCCGGATACGGAA
Source organism: Serratia sp. BNK-33-b (assembly GCF_048684565.1). Classification (NCBI taxonomy): domain Bacteria; kingdom Pseudomonadati; phylum Pseudomonadota; class Gammaproteobacteria; order Enterobacterales; family Yersiniaceae; genus Serratia; species Serratia sp. BNK-33-b. The sequence continues at coordinate 755,226 of NZ_JBLQTZ010000001.1, read as the reverse complement.
TTGTTCGCCCGTGAGCCGGAGGATATTCATCTGGTCTGCCCTTGCCGCTAACGGCCGGGGCTTAACGGGCGATGCGTATCACCGAACGCACGTCACTTTTCTTGTTCAGATCCCACACCTCGGCGATCTCCGCCAACGCGTGTTCCTGCGTCTCGATAGTGAGCGCTCCGGTCGCCGCCAGCGCCAGAATCTCGATCGCGTAGCGCTGCATTTCCGGGATCGGTGGGAAGTTGCCGGTGCCGCTGCCGAGGATCTGCAGCTGATTACTGCGCAACACCGCCGCCGGCAGCCGGATGTCCGGCGCGGCCATCGAACCGACGTTGACCAAGCGAATGCCGCGTCCGCCGGCGTAAGACGAGAGATCGTGATTATTGAGGGTCGCGAGCAGCGCTTCGGTCGCCGGCCCCCAGATGTAATCGACGATCACCTGATAACCGCCCGGCCCCGCCGCCGCCGCGAAGGCCTGCGTCAGCGCCTCGCCCTGCAGGCTCAGATCCACCGTGGCATCCACGCCCAACGCTTCCAGCACGCTCAGCCGACGGCCGGCGGCAACGATACGCCCTGCTCCTGCCTGACGCGCCGCGGCAACCGCCAGCTTGCCTGAGGTGCCGGTGGCGCCGATGATCAGCACCGTTTCACCGGACTGCAGATCCGCCCGCCAACGCAGCGGCAGCCAGGCGGCGAAGGCCGGATTGATCAGCGCTGCCGCCGTGGCGTCATCCACCGCCTCCGGCACCGGCACCGTCCATGACGCGACGCTGCGCTCAGCCATCGCACCGTAAGGGCGGCGGAAGGAGGCAAAGTACACCCGTTTTCCGTCCGCCGTACGGCCCACGCCGTCGGTGCCGGGCACAATCGGCAATTGCTTCGGGCTGGAATAGTGGGTGCCGGCGACGGTGGCGCGATCCAACTGTTTGATGCCGGCCGCCAGAACGTCGATCGGCACTTCATTCACCTGCGCCTGGGGCTCCTCAAAGGTGCCGAAAACCGGGGCTTGCCCCAGCGCTGTTACGATTGCCGCTTGCATGGTGACTCCTCAAATCGTGGGAACGTACAGGAAAGAATAGGCCGCTATAAAATAAAAAGGGACACCGCATGATGCGGTGTCCCCCGAACACAAACTTTGCCGAACGTGTTATTCGTAATCGCTCATCGGCACGCAAGAGCAGAACAGGTTACGGTCGCCGTACACGTCGTCCAGACGCTTAACGCTCGGCCAGTACTTGTTCTCGCGTACGCCGGCCACCGGGAACACCGCCAGCTCGCGGCTGTACGGGTGCTGCCAGTCGTTGACCAGCTCCGCCTGCACGTGCGGCGCATTCACCAGCGGGTTGTCTTCCAGCGGCCATTCGCCTTTGGCGACGCGGTCGATCTCGCTGCGGATCGCCAGCATCGCATCGATAAAGCGATCCAGCTCCACTTTGCTTTCCGACTCGGTCGGCTCGACCATCAGCGTGCCCGCCACCGGGAACGACATGGTCGGCGCGTGGAAGCCGAAGTCAATCAGGCGCTTGGCGATGTCCATTTCGCTGATGCCGGTCTCTTCCTTCAGCGGACGAATGTCGAGGATGCATTCGTGCGCCACGCGGTGATCGCGGCCGGTATACAGAATCGGATAGGCGTCTTTCAGACGGGTGGCGATGTAGTTGGCGTTCAGGATCGCCATCTGGCTGGCCTGCTTCAGGCCTTCCGCGCCCATCATGCGGATGTACATCCAGCTGATCGGCAGGATGGAGGCGCTGCCGAACGGCGCCGCGGAGACCGCGCCCTGCTGGGTGGTTACGCCGTCGATCTGCACGACGCTGTGGCCCGGTACGAACGGCGCCAGGTGCGCTTTCACGCCGATAGGGCCCATGCCCGGGCCGCCGCCGCCGTGCGGGATGCAGAAGGTTTTATGCAGGTTGAGGTGCGAAACATCCGCGCCGATGTAGCCCGGCGTGGTGATGCCCACCTGGGCGTTCATGTTGGCGCCGTCCAGATACACCTGACCGCCGAACTGATGCACGATCTGGCACACTTCACGGATGGTTTCTTCATACACGCCGTGGGTCGACGGGTAGGTCACCATGATGCAAGAGAGTTCTTCGCCTGCCTGCTCCGCCTTGACGCGCAGATCGTGCAGATCGATGTTGCCGTTCTTGTCGCAGGCGACCACGACCACGCTCATGCCCGCCATCTGGGCGGAGGCCGGGTTGGTGCCGTGCGCCGAGCTCGGGATCAGGCAGACGTGACGGCCCGCTTCGTTGCGGCTTTCGTGGTAGCGGCGGATCGCCAGCAGGCCGGCGTATTCGCCCTGCGCGCCGGAGTTCGGCTGCATGCACACCGCGTCATAGCCGGTCAGCTGCACCAGCCACTGAGACAGTTGGCCGATCATCTGTTGGTAACCGGCAGCCTGCTCCGGCGGGCAGAACGGGTGCAGTTCGGAGAATTCAGGCCAGGTGATCGGGATCATTTCCGCCGCGGCGTTCAATTTCATGGTGCAGGAACCCAGCGGGATCATCGCCTGGTTCAGCGCCAGATCCTTACGCTCCAAGCGATGCATGTAACGCATCATCTCGGTTTCGCTGTGATAACGGTTGAATACCGGGTGGGTCAGGATCGGATCCTGGCGCAGCATGGCGGCCGGGATCGATTGACTGTTTTTGCTCACCGCCGCGTCCAACGCGTCGATGTCCAGACCCTGATTGTCGCCGGCCAGCAGTGCGAACAGCGTTTGCACGTCTTCACGCGAGGTGGCTTCATCCAGCGTGATGCCCACGGCGCCGTGGATGTCGGTACGCAGGTTGATGCCGAAGCTCAGCGCACGTTCCAGCACGGCGGCCTTGTCTTTCACTTCAACGGTCAGGGTGTCGAACCAGGTGTTGTGGCGCAGCGTCAGGCCGGCCTTCTGCAGCCCGGCGGCCAGAATGTCGGTCAGGCGATGGATGCGCCCGGCGATGCGCTGCAGCCCTTGCGGGCCGTGATACACCGCATACAGGCTGGCGATGTTGGCCAGCAGCACCTGCGAAGTACAGATATTCGAGTTGGCCTTCTCGCGGCGGATATGCTGCTCGCGGGTCTGCATTGCCATGCGCAGCGCGGTGTTGCCGGCGGCATCGCGGGAAACGCCGATGATGCGGCCCGGCATCGAACGCTTGAACTCGTCGCGGCAGGCGAAGAAGGCGGCGTGCGGGCCGCCGTAGCCCATCGGCACGCCGAAGCGCTGCGCGGAGCCGAACACCACGTCGGCGCCCTGCTTGCCCGGCGCGGTCAGCAGCACCAGGGCCATGATGTCGGCGGCCACGCTGGTGATGATTTTGCGCGATTTCAGTTCGGCCAGCAGCGCGCTGTAGTCGTGCAGTTCACCGGTGGTGCCCACCTGCTGCAGCAACACGCCGAACACGCCGTCCAGCTCCAGCACTTTTTCCGCTTTATCGACGATGACGTCGAAGCCGAAGGTTTCGGCGCGGGTGCGCACCACGTCCAGCGTTTGCGGATGCACGTCGTCAGCCACGAAGAAGCGGTTGGCGTCTTTCAGCTTGCTGGCGCGTTTGGCCAACGCCATCGCCTCGGCGGCGGCGGTGGCTTCATCCAGCAGCGATGCGGAGGCCAGATCCAGGCCGGTCAGATCGAGGGTCACGGTCTGGAAGTTCAGCAGCGCTTCCAGACGGCCCTGCGACACTTCCGGCTGATAAGGGGTGTAAGCGGTGTACCAGCCCGGGTTTTCCAGCATGTTGCGCAGGATCACCGGCGGCGTCAGCACGGCGCTGTAGCCCATGCCGATATAGGATTTGTAGCGCTGATTCTGCGAGGCGATCGCCTTCAGCTCAGCCAGCGCCTGGTGTTCGGTCGCCGCGTCGCCAACCGGCGGCGGCCCCGGCAGCTGAATGTCCGCCGGCACGATCTGTTGGATCAGCGCGCTGAGCGAGCGAGCGCCCACCGCTGCCAGCAACTCCTGGCGTTGTTCCGCAGAAGAGCCGATGTGGCGTTCGATGAACGCTTCGCTGTGTTCGAGTTGGCTGAGTGTCTGAGTCATTGCTACAAATTCCTGAATGCTTGCGTGATACGGGATATAGCTTGAACGGTAACTAAAACGCCCCGGCCGAAAGGCCTGGGGCGTGGGCACGATTACTCGTCGATCGAGGCCTGATAAGCCGCGGCGTCCAGCAGGTTCGCCAGCTCGCCTTCGTCGGAGGCTTTAATCTGGAACAGGAAGCCGTCACCGTAAGGTTCGCTGTTCACCAGCTCCGGGGAGCTTTCCAGCTCGCCGTTCACCGCCACGATTTCACCGCTGATTGGTGCGTAAATGTCCGACGCCGCCTTGACGGATTCCGCCACGGCGCAATCTTCACCGGCGGCGACTGTGCGGCCCACTTCCGGCAGATCGACAAATACCATATCGCCCAGCAGTTCCTGCGCGTGTTCGGTGATGCCTACGGTGTAAACGCCGTTACCTTCTGCACGAACCCACTCGTGGGAGGATGCGTATTTCAATTCTGTTGGCACATTGCTCATCGCCGGTTACTCCTTCGAAGAAATAAAAAATCAATCAATAGAAATTAATTTGCCAGCGGCTTGCCGGCGCGAACGAAACCGGGCTTGGTCACTTTGACCGGCATCTCGCGGTTGCGGATCTGCACGATAGCCTGCTCGCCGATGCCCGCCGGCACACGCGCCAGCGCGATGCTGAAGCCCAGCGTCGGGGAGAACGAACCGCTGGTGATCACGCCTTCGTGGGTTTGCCCCGCCGCGTCGGTGAAACGCACCGGCAGCTCATTACGTAATACGCCTTTTTCCGTCATGATCAAGCCGACCAGTTGCTCGGTGCCCTGCTCGCGCTGTTGTTCCAGCGCTTCGCGGCCGATGAAACGGCGATCTTCCGGCTGCCAGGCGATGGTCCAGCCCATGTTGGCGGCCAGCGGCGAAACGCCTTCATCCATCTCTTGCCCGTAGAGGTTCATGCCCGCTTCCAGACGCAGCGTGTCGCGCGCGCCCAGACCGGCCGGCTTGACGCCCGCGGCCAGCAATTTTTGCCAGAAATCCGCCGCCTGCTCTTTCGGCAGCGCGATCTCATACCCGGCCTCGCCGGTGTAACCGGTGGTGGCGATGAACAGCTCGCCGGCCTGCACGCCGAAGAACGGCTTCATGCCTTCGACCGCGCTTTTTTGCTCCGGGGTGAACAGGGTGCCGGCGCGCTCTTTGGCCTGCGGGCCCTGCACCGCGATCAGCGCCAGATCGTCGCGCACCGTCAGCGCGACGCCATACGGCGCGGCGTGCTCTTCGATCCAGGCCAGGTCTTTGTCGCGGGTGGCGGAGTTCACCACCAGGCGGAAATAGTCTTCAGTGAGGAAATAAACGATCAGGTCGTCGATCACGCCGCCGGAGGCATTCAGCATGCCGGTGTACAGCGCTTTGCCGGGTTGGGTCAGTTTGGCGACGTCGTTCGCCAGCAGGTAGCGCAGGAACTCGCGGGTGCGGGCGCCGTGCAGATCCACAATGGTCATGTGAGACACGTCGAACATGCCGGCATCCTGACGCACCGCGTGGTGCTCATCGAGCTGCGAGCCGTAGTGCAGCGGCATCATCCAGCCGTGAAAGTCTACCATGCGCGCACCGCACGCCACGTGCTGGTCGTACAGTGGGGTTTGCTTTGCCATCTTTTCCCTCTTTCCACTCGTCGCTAGAAGTTAGGGTGCTGCCACGCAATGCGGCGGAGACTGGCTCGCGGCCCGATCGCCATGGCGCACTGACTGCTCAACACAAATGCTGCGCCGGGACGGGCGGAAACTGCGTGCAACCGCCGTGACGCAAACGATACCTTTCCCTCGAACTTATCACCGAACGACCACATTAACCATAAGTTAAAATAGGCTCATCGCCGTTCCCGGGCGGTAAAACGCCGGGCTAGTGTGCAGAGTTTTTCACTGGAAAAATGCGCCTTAAGGCACAAAATTAACAATTAAAGCGGCAAAACACCGAACTTATATAACAAACCTATGGCCGCACATGGGATCCGGACTTTTGATAACCGAACATGGAATTAGAAAAAGTAATGATAAAAAGCGGCTGAAATTAGATTATTTCAAATGAGGGGTTATATAAGGAAACGCGATGGCATAAGGCGAGAAGCGCGAGCCCGCTGCGGGCCCGCAGAAGGCAGGTGTCAGGCAAGCCACTCGGGCAGATCGTTCAGGCCCATCGCCTGACGCACCAGCTTCGGTTTGACGCCCGGCAGGCTGTCCGCCAGCCGCAGGCCCACGTCGCGCAGCAGCTTTTTGGCCGGGTGATTGCCGTCGAACAGTTCGCGGAAACCCTGCATGCTGGCCAGCATTACCGCCGCGCCATGTTTGCGGCGGCGCTCATAGCGGCGCAGATAGAGGTGCTGGCCAATATCCTTGCCCTGCCGTTGCAGGCGACGCAGTTCGGAAATCAGCTCGGCGGCGTCCATAAAGCCCAGGTTCACGCCCTGTCCGGCCAGCGGATGCACGGTATGCGCCGCATCGCCCACCAGCGCCAGGCGGTGCGCCGCGAAGCTGCGCGCATAGCGGCCGGTCAGCGGGAACGCCAGCCGTTCGCTTTCCAGGCTGCAGGCGCCCAGACGCATATCGAAGGCCATCGCCAGTTCGCGGTTGAATTGTTCCGGCTCCAGCTGCTTGAGACGCTCGGCCTCTTCCGGCGCGACCGACCAGACGATGGAGCTCAAATGCGGATCGCTGAACGGCAGGAACGCCAGAATGCCGTCGCCGTGGAAAATTTGCCGCGCCGTGGCCTGGTGCGGCTCTTCGGTGCGGATGGTGGCCACCAGCGCGTGGTGGCGATAGTCCCAGAAGGTAAGCGGGATATCGGCATGCTGGCGCAGCCACGACTGGGCGCCGTCGGCGCCAATCACCAACCGGGCGGTCAGCATACGGCCGTCCTCCAGCGTGATGAAGGCGTCATTCTCGCCCCACGCCACCTGCTTGAGCGCGGCCGGGGTAATCAGCGTGATGTCCGACAGGCTTTCGGCGCGTTTCCACAGCGCCTGCTGGATCACCGAATTTTCGATGATGTGGCCGAGATGGCTGAAGCCGCACTCATCGCCGCGGAAGGCGATTTTGCCGAAGCTGTCGCGATCCCACACTTCCATCGCGTTGTAAGCGCTGGCGCGCTGTTGGAGGATGTCGTCCCACACGCCGATGTGCTGCAGCAACCGCTCGCTGGCGGCATTGATGGCGGAGACGCGCAGCGCAGGCTGCTCCGACGGCGGCGTCATCTCCGGCTGGCGCTGCTCCAACACCGCCACGCGCAGCCCGCTGCCCTGCAAGCCGCAGGCCAACGCCAGCCCCACCATACCGCCACCGGCGATAATCACGTCAAATGATTGCATGCTGCTCGATTTCCTTAAATAACGCGCGACGCCTTGCCGCGCCGCGTTTTTGGGCGCGCCACAGGGCGCCCGATTCTGTGTCTAACGTTCCACCCAGCCCAGCGTACGCTTGGCGAAGGCGTCGCGCACCGCCGGCAAACGCGCCATCGCCATCAGCCCCAGATTGCGGCCGACCACCAGCGGGCTATAACGATTGGCGAACAGGTGGATCAACCCATCGGTCACGCCGATCGTCGCCTGCTGATCGTTTTGCCGCCGCTGCTGATAACGGCTCAGCAATGCGTAACCGCCGGCGTCTTCGCCGCTGTCTGCCGCTTCCGCCAGCGTTTCCGCCAGCGACATCACGTCGCGCAGACCAAGATTGAACCCCTGCCCGGCGATCGGATGCAGCGTCTGCGCCGCGTTGCCCACCAGCGCCAGCCGGTGGCTGACATGGCGATCGGCGGTCAGCAGGCCAAGTGGATAACTGTGCCGCTTACCGGCCTTGAGGATGCGCCCCAGCCGCCAGCCGAAAGCCTGTTGCAGCTCGGCGATAAAACGCGCGTCGTCCCAGGCATCCACCCGGGCGCGATCTTCGCGCGCATGGCACCACACCAGCGAACTGCGCCCCTGCGACATCGGCAACAGCGCCAGCGGCCCATAACGGGTAAAGCGCTCGAAAGCTCGCCCCTGCGGATCTTCCGCCGTGGTGACGTTGGCGATGGTGGCGAACTGCGGATAGTCCTCCTGCCGCCACTGCACGTTGCAGGCCTGCGCCAGCGCCGAACGCGAACCGTCGGCCGCCACCAGCAGCTGCCCGCGCAGACGCTGGCCGTTGTCCAGCAGCACTTCCGCCCGCTCCGCGGTGCGGATCACGTCCACCACCCGCGCGGGGCAGTGCAGCGTGACGCCCGGCGCCTTCGCCAGCAGTGCAAACAGCCGCTGCCCGGCGTCGTGCAGTTCGATCACCTGCCCGAGCGCATCGACCTGATAATCCTGCGCCTGCAGATTAACGAAACCGGCGTGACCGCGATCGCTGACGTGCACCTGAGTGATCGGCGTGGCGCAGTCGCGCAGCGCCGGCCAAACGCCGATGCGCGCCAGCTGTTGGCAGGTGCCCTGCGCCAAAGCAATGGCGCGGGCGTCAAAACCAGGATGGCTGCGGTCGTCCGGCCGGGTCGCCTCGACCAGATCCACCGCCATTCTTCCCTGAGTAAGCGACGAGATAGCCAGCGCCAGCGTCGCGCCCGCCATACCGCCGCCAACGATAATTACGCTCATGCTATGACCTTGCCGCCGCCATCAACGCTTCGATGGCATCGGCATCTTTCACTACGGTGGCAGTCAGGTTTTCATTGCCGTCGGCGGTGATCACGATGTCGTCCTCGATGCGGATGCCAATGCCGCGGTATTCCTCCGGCACGTCCGCATCCGGCGCGATGTACAGCCCCGGTTCCACGGTCAGCACCATGCCCGGCTCCAGCAGCCGATCGCGGCTCGGCGTGCCGTAGTGGCCGACGTCATGCACATCGAGCCCCAACCAGTGGCTCAACCCGTGCATAAAGAACTGACGGTGGGCCTGCTCGGCGATCAATTGATCGACTTCACCTTTCAATACGCCCAGCTCCACCAGCCCGACCACCATGATGCGCACCACTTCGTCATTGACTTCGCGGATGCTGGTGCCGGGTTTGAACAGTTCCAAAGCGCGCTGCAGCGACGCCAGCACAATGTCGTACACCGCGCGCTGCGGCCGGCTGAACTTGCCGTTGACCGGGAAGGTGCGGGTGATGTCGCCGGCGTACCCCTGGTACTCGCAACCGGCGTCGATCAGCACCAGATCGCCGTCGCGCATCTGGCTCTCGTTCTCGGTGTAGTGCAGGATGCAGCCGTTTTCGCCGCTGCCGACGATGGTGTTGTAAGACGGATAACGGGCGCCGAGGCGGGTGAATTCATGATGAATTTCCGCTTCCAGCTGGTATTCGAACATGCCCGGGCGGCATTTTTCCATCGCGCGGGTATGCGCCAACGCGCTGATCTCACCGGCGCGGCGCATCACCGCCAGCTCTTCCGGCGATTTGAACAGGCGCATGTCGTGCAGCCACGGCCGCCAGTCGGTAACGGTGGCCGGCGCCTGCAGATTCTGGCGGAACCCCTTGCGCAGCTTGTCCAACGCGCCGAACAGGATCTGATCGGCATAGGCGTATTCGCCCTGCGCGTGGTAGACCGCATCCAGGCCGTTGAGCAGCAGGTGCAGTTGGTCATTGATTTCATCGAACGGCAGCGCGCGATCCACGCCCAGCTTCGCCGGCGCGGCGTCTTGCCCCAGGCGGCGGCCAAACCAGATTTCCGCCGTCAAATCGCGCACCCGGTTGAACAACACGCTGTGGTTGTGCGTTTCATCGCTTTTAATCAGCACCAGCACCGCTTCGGGCTCATTGAAGCCGGTCAGGTACCAAAAGTCGCTGTTCTGCCGGTAGGGATAGTCTGAATCTGCACTGCGCGTCGTTTCCGGCGCAGAGAAAATAACCGCCGCGCTGGCCGGCGCCATTTTCGCCAACAGCGCCTGGCGGCGGTTGTTGAATTCCTGCTGAGTCATTGCCTTCTCCTGAAATCATGCCATCCGCACCGCCGGCGGAGGGGTGATAAAACGTTTAGTGCAACGTCGGTTTGATGTTTTCCGGTGCCGTCGGCTTGTGACGGGCGAATTCGCCGTGGCACATGATGGCGGCGACCCGCACATACTCCGCCACTTCTTCCAGCGACTGTTCCAATTCTTCCTGATCTTCGTCTTCGTCGTAGCCCAGTTGCGCGATGTTGCGCAGGTCGTCGATCGCTTCACCGACTTCGTCTTTCACCTGGGCCAGCTTCGGCTGCATCATGCCCAGCCCGAGCAGGAAGTGGTTGACCCAACCGGCCAGCGCGTCGGCGCGATCGAACACGCTGACGATCTCCCCTTCGGGCAGCATCAGTTGGAACAGGAATTCGTCATCTTCCAGCGTGTCGCGCGTCGCTTCATACAGCTGTTGCAGCGGTTGGCTGAGCGCCTGCGGGAAGGCGACGCCTTCGTTGGTCAGATCGTGCACCAGCGCCTGCCAGCCGGCGTCACGGCTGCCGCCGCACAGCAGGCCGCTGATCAGGCCGTGCATTTCTGCCGCGGTCAACGCCACCGACTGCTGGTTGAGGGCCACGGTTAAAGATTGGTAACTTGGAAATGTATTCTGTATAGACATGCGCATTCGTCATCGTTGGCAGGATAAGTTCGTGTTATGCTACCACCAAGGTCCGTCGCTATACCAGATAAGCGCGACACCTCAGTGGCTAGTTATAATCGCGATGTGGCAGGTTTCACACTGCGCCGGCGGGTGGCGAAAGTGCGGTAAATACGCATTTTGAAACCCTTTTTTGACTGGCAATGTGCGCCACAGTAGATTACAACCAGGTACTGAAAAAGGGGTTGTATCTTGGTACCGAGGTATATATAGTGGCGCCCGCTTTGACGGCCCGGCCAGGGCGGACAAGGCTGGCGCGAAATTTAGGCAGGAAGGTGGCATGTCTGCACAACCGGTAGATATTCAAATTTTTGGCCGCTCGTTAAGAGTCAATTGCCCGCCAGAACAACAAGATGCGTTGAATATGGCGGCGGACGATCTTAACCAGCGGTTGCAAGATCTTAAAGTTCGCACTAGAGTCTCCAATACTGAGCAACTGGTTTTCATCGCGGCATTGAACGTCTGTCACGAACTTGCTCAAGAACGGTTGAAAACCCGTGACTATGCGTCCAATATGGAACAACGCATACGGATGCTGCAGCAGACCATTGAACAAGCGCTGCTTGAACAAGGTCGCATCTCTGAACGTCAGGATGCACAATTCGAATAACTTAAGTTGTTGAAATCAAAGTTTCGGCAACGAGTACAAAATTTCTCTGAGATGTTCGCCAGCGGGCCAGTCCCCTGAGCCGATATTTAGTACAAACAGAATGTGTTGCTCCGCGATCGGTGAGCACGCTCGGTGCGCCGAGAAGCCTTAAGATTGCGACGGCACGTTCACCTTGAACCATGGGTTCAAGGGTTACAGCCTGCGACGGCATCTCGGAGATTCCCCTTCTCAGCGGTTTATGTGTGCTGAACGCCACACTGAGCAAGCCTGATACGATGTCTTTTCAACCCCAATTCGCGCAGCAGCGCCAAGCCATTCGTCAACTCATTCGCCAACGTCGGCGCGAGCTTACGCCGGGCCAGCAACGCTTTGCCGCAGACAAGATAGCCGAACGCCTCGTCGCGCATGAACGCATTCAGGCGGCGCACAGCATCGCGGTGTTTTTGTCGTTTGACGGCGAACTCGATACCGGGCCGCTGATCGAGCGGCTGTGGACGCTCGGCAAACGGGTTTACCTGCCGGTGCTGCATCCGTTCAGCCCAGGCCACCTGCTGTTCCTGCGCTATGCGCCGGAAACGCCGCTGGTGCGCAACCGCTTCAATATTCTCGAACCACGCCTCGATGTGCGCCAGGTGTTGCCGCTGGGTGAACTGGAGGTGGTGCTGACGCCGCTGGTGGCGTTCGATCATACCGGGCAGCGTCTGGGCATGGGCGGCGGCTTTTACGATCGCACCCTGCAAAACTGGCGCAGCGGCGGCCCCTATCCCATCGGCCTGGCCCATGATTGCCAGCAGGTGGAACACCTGCCGACCGAACATTGGGATATCCCGCTGCCGGAAATCCTCACCCCGCTCTGCAGCTGGGCGTGGCATGAGCCCAAATAGCAAAAGGCCGGATCGCTCCGGCCTTTTTCGTTGCGGCATGCCGCCGAATCAGAACAGCAGGCGGGCGCGGATGGTGCCGTCGATGGCCTTCATACGCTGCAGCGCGGCGTCGGCGCGCGCGGTTTCCGCTTCGATGTCGATCACCACATAGCCGATTTCCGGCCCGGTTTGCAGATACTGTGCGGCGATGTTAACCCCCTCTTCGGCGAAGATCTGGTTAATCTGCGTCAGAACGCCCGGACGGTTTTCGTGGATGTGCAGCAGGCGGCTGGCGTTCGGGCCATGCGCCGGCAGCGACACTTCCGGGAAGTTGACGGCGGACAGAGTCGATCCGTTGTCGGAGTATTTCGCCAGCTTGCCGGCCACTTCGTCGCCGATGTTCTCCTGCGCTTCCTGCGTGGAACCGCCGATGTGCGGCGTCAGCAGCACGTTGTCGAACTCACACAGCGGCGAGTTGAACGGATCGCTGTTGGTCGCAGGCTCTTCCGGGAAGACGTCGATCGCCGCGCCCGCCAGGTGATTGCTGGCCAGCGCGTCGCACAGCGCGGGAATATCCACCACGGTGCCGCGCGAGGCGTTGATCAGAATGGCGCCCGGTTTCATCAGCGCCAGCTCTTCCGCCCCCATCATATTTTTGGTCGATGGCGTTTCCGGCACGTGCAGCGTCACCACGTCGCTCATATTGAGCAAATCGGACAGATGGCGCACCTGCTGCGCATTGCCCAGCGGCAGTTTGTTCTCGATGTCGTAGAAGAACACCTTCATGCCCAGCCCTTCGGCCAGAATGCCCAATTGGGTGCCGATATGGCCGTAACCGATGATGCCCAGCTTTTTGCCGCGCGCCTCATAGGAGCCCACGGCCAGTTTGTGCCACACGCCGCGGTGCGCCTTGGCGTTGGCGGCCGGAATGCCGCGCAGCATCAACAGCAGCTCGCCCAGCACCATTTCGGCCACGGATCGGGTATTGGAGAAGGGGGCGTTGAAGACCGGAATACCGCGTTTGGTCGCCGCTTTCAGCTCAACCTGGTTGGTGCCGATGCAGAAGCAGCCCACCGCCACCAGTTTTTCTGCGGCGGCGAACACCTCTTCGGTCAGATGCGTGCGCGATCGGATGCCGACGAAGTGTGCATCGCGGATGGATGCCTTCAGCGATTCGGTGTCTAACGCACCCTTGTGGTATTCGATGTTGGTATAACCGGCGGCACGTAAATTATCGACCGTGCTCTGATGAACCCCTTCCACCAACAGGAATTTAATCCTGTCTTTCTCCAATGATACTTTTGCCATTTACCCGACCCTATGTTCAGACTTCAGAAGCGGCTGTGACGACACAGCTCCCATCCAACATAACAAAAATAACGCGGGCGGCAATACAAACGATTGCCTGCCCGGCAGGACAAGGCGCAGCGTTGATGGCGGTTTACGGCAGAAAATGCCATAGGGAAAGTTTTCGGCAGAAGCTTTGGGGAGTCAGTTTTCACAATGTGACATAAGTCACCAAATTTGCCGTTTTTCAGAAAAGATATTTTAACCGAAGAATTATGCGGCCCGGCACTGCCGGGCCACAGACGGCAGAAGTTTATTTGACCACTTTCACGCCTTCCGGGGTGCCGACCAGCGCCACGTCCGCACCGCGGTTGGCGAACAGCCCCACGGTCACCACGCCGGCGATGCCGTTGATCTTGTTCTCCAGCGCCACGGCGTCGGTGATGCTCAGGTTATGCACATCGAGGATCACGTTGCCGTTGTCGGTCACCACGTTCTGGCGATACTCCGGCAGACCGCCGAGTTTCACCAGCTCGCGCGCCACGTAAGAGCGAGCCATCGGGATCACTTCCACCGGCAGCGGGAACTTGCCCAGCACGTCCACCTGCTTGCTGGCGTCGACGATGCAGATGAATTTCTTGGCGATGGCGGCAATGATCTTCTCGCGCGTCAGCGCCGCGCCGCCGCCCTTGATCATCTGCATATGGCCGTTGATTTCGTCCGCGCCGTCCACGTAGATATCGAGCGAGTCCACTTCGTTGCTGTCGAACACGTGGATGCCGAGGCTTTTCAGCTTGGCGGTGGAGGCATCGGAGCTGGACACCGCGCCTTCGATCTGGTGCTTGATGGAGCCCAGCGCGTCAATAAAGTGGGCGGCGGTAGAGCCGGTGCCGACCCCGACGATGGTGCCCGGCGTCACGTATTCCAGCGCCGCCCAGCCCACCGCTTTTTTCAGTTCATCCTGCGTCATAATATGTCCCTTGCCTCTGTACGAAAACGTGTGCGTATTATAGGGTAAAACGCTGTTTTTCACGCCGGCAGGATCACACTTATTTACCGCAGCCCGCATTTTTACCCGCTTGGCGGCGAGCTGGGGGCGTGATTTTTCCACCTGCGCCGCACGCAAAATGTGGCATAGTGCCGGTATCATTCTAATTTAAGGGATATCTTTCCGATGAAACGCCCAGACTATCGTACGCTGCAAGCGCTGGACGCGGTGATCCGTGAGCGCGGCTTCGAGCGCGCCGCGCAAAAACTCTGTATCACGCAATCGGCGGTATCCCAACGCATCAAACAGCTGGAAAACCTGTTCGGCCAACCGCTGCTGGTTCGTACCGTGCCGCCGCGCCCGACCGAACAAGGGCAAAAGCTGCTGGCGCTGCTGCATCAGGTGGAGCTGCTGGAAGAAGAGTGGCTCGGCAATGACACCGGCGTCGATACGCCGCTGCTGCTGTCGCTGGCGGTCAACGCCGACAGTCTGGCGACCTGGCTGCTGCCGGCGCTGAAGCCGGTGCTGGCGGACTCCCCCATTCGTCTGAATCTGCAGGTGGAAGATGAAACCCGCACCCAGGAGCGGCTGCGCCGCGGTGAGGTGGTGGGCGCGGTGAGTATTCAGCCGCAGCCGCTGCCGAGTTGCCTGGTGGATCGGCTGGGGGCGCTGGACTACCTGTTCGTGGCCTCCAGCGGCTTCGCCGAGCGCTATTTCCCGAACGGCGTCACCCGCTCCGCGCTGTTGAAAGCGCCGGCGGTGGCCTTCGATCATCTCGACGACATGCACCAGGCATTCCTGCAGCAGAACTTCGATCTGTCGCCGGGCAGCGTGCCCTGCCACATCGTGAACTCATCGGAAGCCTTCGTGCAGCTGGCCCGTCAGGGCACCACCTGCTGTATGATCCCACATCTGCAGATCGAAAAGGAGCTGGCATCCGGCGAACTGATCGATTTGACGCCGGGGCTGTACCAGCGCCGCATGCTGTACTGGCACCGCTTCGCGCCGGAGAGCCGCATGATGCGTAAAGTGACCGACGCGTTGCTGGAGCACGGTCACCAGGTGCTGCGCCAGGATTAAAACGAAAAAAGGTTCGCCGCAGCGAACCTTTTCTTCATGACAACACCCTTACTGCGCGGCGTTGCGCTGCAGCTCGAACACCACATCCACCTGATCGTCGAAGTGAATGCTTTGCTGTTCATAGGTTTGCGCCGCGTCGTTTTCCGCCGCCGCGCCGGCCGCCTTATACATCCGCGCCACCGGCATCGGCTGGTAGTTGGCGACCCGGTAGCGAATGCTGTACACCGGCCCCAGCTTGGCGTGGAAGCCCTTGGCCAGGGATTCGGCCTGCTGAGTCGCGTTCTCGATCGCTTTTTGCCGCGCCTGCTCGCGATATACGTCCGGTTTGGCGACGCCCAGCTCCACCGCGCGGATCTCGTTCAGGCCGGATTTCAGCGCGCCGTCCAGCAACTCGTTCAGCTTGTCCAACTGGCGCAGAGTGACCTGCACCTGGCGCACCGCCCGGTAGCCCTTCAGCACCGACTCGCCGGTTTTCAGGTAGTCGTATTCCGGCTGAGTGCGCAGGTTGGCGGCGCTGATGTCTTTTTTCTCGATGTTGTTTTTCTGCAGGAAATCAAAGTACTGCGCCACGCGCTCGTCTACCTGCTTCTTCGCCTGAGCGGCGTCTTTGGAGGAAACGCTCACCTCGATCGCCAGGGTGGCGATATCCGGCGTGGCGTCCACGCTGGCGGTGCCGGAGGTGACGACGTGCGGCCCTTCAGGCACTTCAGCCGCCTGCAGCGCCATCGGTAACGTCCCTAATCCGACCATTGCGGCCATAGCCAATGCTTTTAGCTTCACAGTGTCTCCTTAATGACAGGCTGTCTCTGATCGCCGGCTTTTCCCTGCGAGAACCGCCGGATTCCTGGCATCAAACGTAGCATATCGCACGGCGTTTTGAATTCGGATTAGTGACAAATTCTTATAAATTTGCCCCCTGCCAGGCCAGCTGCAGCGCGATGCCCCACATCACCAGCCCGACCAGCGCATTGATGATGCGCTGCGCCCGCTGCGTATTCAGCCACGGCGCCAGCCAGGAGGCCAGCAGCGCCAGGCCGAAGAACCACACCGCCGACGCGCTGACCGCGCCAAGCGCGAACCAGGAGCGCACATCCGCCGTCAGCTGTCCGCCCAGGCTGCCGAGCACCACGAAGGTGTCCAGATAGACGTGCGGATTCAGCCAGGTGACCGCCAGCATTGTGACCACGATGCGCCAGCGACTCTGCGCCAGCTCCTGCGCCGCGGCCTGCGCCGGTTGCGGGCTGAAGGCGGAACGGAACGCGCCCCAGCCGTACCACAGCAGAAACGCCACACCGCCCCAGGTGACCAGCGCCAACAGCAGCGGCGAGCGGGTCAGCAACGCGCTGCCGCCGAAAATACCGGCGCAGATCAGCACGATATCGCTCAGTGCGCACAATGAGGCGATCATCAGATGATACTGACGGCGAATGCCCTGATTCATCACGAATACGTTCTGCGGGCCCAGCGGCAGGATCATGGCGGCGCTCAGAGCAAAACCCTGCAGGAAGACGGCTAACATGGGAGATTCCTCGAATGATAAAAGGCGCCGGACGTGGGCGCGTATCGGTCAACACGCGCATCATACGAGGAAGCGATCATTAGTTGAAATTGATGTTTCTAATCCAGCATCAGCAGAGCTAATACTCAAATCGGCGTGACGAACCCCAGCTCCTGCGAGATGCGTTGCGCGGTGGCCAGCACCGGTTTGATCAGGCTTTTGACGCCGATCTGCTGCAGCTTGGCGGTCGGCAGAGAAACAGACACCGCATAAGGCACGCGCTGTTGAATATCGAACACCGGTGCCGCCACGCAGGAGACCCCCAGCTCGTTTTCCTCGCGATCCATCGCCAAGCCGCGCTGGCGAATATCGGCCAGTTCCTCATACATCTTCGGCAGCTCGGTAATGGTATTGCGCGTCAGCGTCTGAATCTCCTGCTGGTGAGTCTGCCAGTAGTGAGCCGGATAATCGTCGTTGCCGTAGGCCATGAAGATTTTACCCATCGCCGAACAGTACAGCGGCATATGCTGGCCGATATAAGCGCGAGTGCGCATCATGCCGGTGGTCGGCTCCAGCTTGTAGATCAGGATGACGTGATCGTCTTCGCGGCTGGAGAAGTTGACCGTCTCCCCCACTTCCAGGTTCAGCTGCTCCAAATGCGGCGCAGCCACGTGGATGATGTTGAGTGACGACAGCGCCTTCTGGCCGATGGAAATGAACTTGGTGGTCAGGCGGTAGCTGCCCGGCGACGGCGCCTGGGTCACATAGCCGCTGGTGTGCAACCCCTGCAGCAGACGGTGCACCGTGCTCTTGTTCATGCCGGCCAGCTCAGACAGATGCGCCAGTGGGCACCCGTTGGGAAAATTGCTCAGGATCTCAATCAACTGCAAACCGCGGAACAGGCTTTGGCTGCCCAGCGGTTTGTCTTTCTTGTCATCTTTCTCGTCGACGGCTTTCAGGCTCATAGCGAAAATCTCTCCAGTGTCGAACCGCCAACCGGCGCTGCGGCGAAGTCAGCAGGCTCTTTGCCGGGCATGTTACCCCAAGGCCCGCATCAGGTGAAGACGGAACGCCGTTTCATTGTCCGCAGCGGGCCAAAAATCCGCAATATTTCCCCCGCATTGAAGTGAGCCATCGGTCACACTTCCGCAAAGTAAAAAATAACCCATTGTTTAATAACAGCAATTAAAACCTCATCGCCTTTGATTTAGCGCAACGAACGTCATATTATTTTTGAAATTGAATTTCGCATGTTGAAATTTAAAGGCCAGATACTCACCAGCGGTTTAGCTGATTTGCCCGGCATCTTCGCACGGGCGCAACACCAGGGGCGCATCACATGACTATCGATAATGCGGCACAACCCATCCTTACCCTCAGCCACATCGTCAAACGATTTGGCGGCAACGTGGCGGTCAACGACGTCAGCCTGCAGGTGATGCCGGGCGAAGTTCTGGCGCTGCTGGGCGAAAACGGCGCCGGCAAATCGACGCTGATCAAAGTGCTGGCGGGCGTCTACCCGCGCGACGGCGGCGATATTCGCTTTCAGGGCGCAAGCATCGCCTCCGCCGCCGCGATAAAAAGCGCCAGCCGCCAGCCGATCGCCTTTATTCATCAGGATCTCGGCCTGATCGAATGGATGACGGTGGCGGAAAACATGGCGCTGGTGATGGGGTTTCCCCGCCGCTTTGGGTTGATCGACTGGCGCGCCATTCGCCGCCGGGCGGCGCAGGCGCTGCAAGACGTCGGCATCGCGCTCGATCCCGATGCGCGCGTCTTCGAACTGTCGCGCACCGAAAAATCGCTGCTGGCGATCGCCCGCGCGGTGGCGGTCAATGCCGAGCTGCTGGTGCTGGATGAACCGACCGCCTCCCTGCCCGCCAACGACGTGCGTCATCTGTTCGCCGTGATCAACCGGCTGCGCGCCAAAAAGGTCGGCATGATTTACGTCACCCACCGTTTGGACGAAGTGATCGAAATCGCCGATCGAGTCTGCGTGATGCGCGACGGGCGCTATGTCGCCGGCGGCCGCACCGCCGACTACTCGCTGCGCGATCTGGTGCAAACCATCGTTGGCGAAGCGATGGCGGACGATCAGCGCGAACCGCTGCCGGAGCATCGTCCGCCGGTGCTGCAGCTCGATAGCGTCACGGTGGGCGACATCGGTCCGGTGAGCTTCGAGTTGCAGCCGGGCGAGATGCTGGCGTTGGCCGGCCTGCGCGGGGCCGGGCAAGAAGAGATTGGCCGTCTGCTGTTCGGGTTGCGTCAGGCCGACGGCGGCGCGATTCGGTTTCGCGATCGGCCCTATCTGGCGAGTTCCCCGCAGCAGGCGATGGCCTGCGGCGTTTCACTGGTGGCGGGCGATCGCACCGGTGAAAGCCTGGTGATGTCGATGAGCGTGCGTGAAAACCTGTTTATCAACCCCTGCGCCAGCGGCCACCGGCTGCTCTCCCGCTACGGGCGGCGAGCGGAGATCGGTGCCAGTTGGTGGAAGGTGCAGCTGTTCGACGTACGCCCCAAGGACGTCAATATCGATATCAGCGCGCTGTCCGGCGGCAACCAGCAAAAGGTGGTGATGGCGCGCTGGATGCACCTGGGGGCGCCGCTGCTGATCCTGGAAGATCCCACCGCCGGCGTGGACGTCGGCGCGCGCGCGGAAATCTACCACCTGTTGAATAAATCCCTGGCGGAAGGCGTGGCAGTGCTGGTGATCTCCAACGATTTCGAGGAGATCGCCCATATTTGCAACCGCGCGCTGGTATTCAACCGCGGGAAAGTGGTCGGGGAATTGAAAAATCAACAGGTGTCATTCGCCAATTTATTGGAGCTGGCCTCTGCCAGCACCGGGGAAAGCGTCGCAATCACGTCAGAATCCGAGGTAGGCCATGTCTAAAACATCCGTTAAATCAACCGCGCTGGAGCAGCGCGTCAGCCTGGCGCAGGACGGCGCCGGCCCGTGGCTGATGCAGGTTCTCACCCGCTATGGCCTGCTGCTGCTGTGCATCGCGCTGGTCGTGCTGTTCTCACTGCTCACCCCCTCCTTCGCATCGATGCTGACGCTGCAGGCGATTCTGTCGAGCAAGGCCAAAATCGCCCTGTTGGCGCTGGCGGCGACCATCCCGATGATCGTGGGCAAGATCGATCTTAACGTCGGCTTCGGCATTGTGCTGTGGCACATCCTGGCGATCACGCTGCAGGTGGAATACGGCTTCACCTGGCAGATGGCGGTGCTGACGGTGCTGGCGATTTCGGCGCTGTACGGGTTGCTGAACGGCATTCTGGTGGCGCTGGCCGATATCGACAGCTTCGTCGCCACCCTCGGCTCCGGCACCGTACTGTACGCCATTGCCCTGTGGCACTCCGGCGGGCGGCAGATCGTCGGCGACTTGCCGGATGCCTTTATCGCGCTGCACCACACCGAGATCGCCGGCATTCCGATCGTGGCGTTTTACGTGCTGATCGTCGCGGTGGTGCTGTGGCTCATCACCGAACATACCCCGCTCGGCCGCTGCATGTATGCGGTGGGCGGCAACCCGGCGGCGGCGCGTCTGAACGGCATCTCGGTCAATCGCTTTACCATCGGCGCCTTCATCGCCTCCAGCGTGCTCACCGGTTTCAGCGGCGTATTGATCGCCGCCGAACAGGGCGTCGGCCAGGCCAGCGTCGGCATGGACTATCTGCTGCCGGCGCTGGTCGGCGCCTTCCTCGGCAGCACCACCATTCGCCCAGGGCGCGTCAACGTCTGGGGCACCGTGGTCGGCATCGCCATTCTGGCAATCGGCATCGCCGGCATTCAGCAGTTCGGCGGCGAATTCTGGGTCGAACCGCTGTTCAACGGCGCGACGCTGTTGCTGTCGATCACCCTGGCCGGCTATGCCCAACGCCGTCGGCTGCTCAATCAGAAAGCGGTACAACGCAGCCAGGCGACGCCGGCTGACAACAACAATCAGACAGCGACCCACCCTTAAACCAGGAGCACACCATGAAACGCATTTGGCTGTTACCGGGGTTCACGACCTTGCTGCTCGCCGCATCGCCGGTCTGGGCCGACGCCTATCTCGATCAGGCCACCGCCGCCGTCGCGAAGGCCACCGCCAGCGCCACCCAGTGGGACGGCCCCACCAGCGGCCCGCAGCTGCAGGCCAACAAGAAGATCATTTTTATCGCCTCCGACATGAAGAACGGCGGCGTGCAAGGGGTGCAACAGGGGTTGAGCGAAGCGGCGAAAGCCGCCGGCTGGAAGCTGGAAACGCTCGACGGCGGCGGCTCGGTGAAAGATCAGCTGGCATCGCTCAATCAGGCCATCGCCCAGAAACCGGACGGCATCGTGATCGGCGGCTGGAACCCTAACGTCGCCAAGATCCCGCTGAAAAAGGCCGTACAGCAGGGCATCGTGCTGACCGCCTGGCACGCGGTGCCGGAACCGGGCCCCATCGCCAAATACAACGTGTTCTATAACGTCACGTCGGATTCCAACGAAGTGGCGCGCATCGCCGCGCAATACGCGGTGGTTCAGTCCGGCGGCAAGGCGAGCGTGTTGATCTTCACCGACTCGCTGTACCAAATCGCGTTGGACAAGGCCAACGTCATGAAAGAAGAGATCGCCAAATGCAGCGGCTGCACGCTGCTGGAATTCATCGACACGCCGCTGGCCGATACCGCCAACCGCATGCCGGCGATGACCTTCAGCCTGCAGCAGAAGTACGGCGACAAATTCCAATATGCGCTGGCGATCAACGATCTGTACTTCGACTTTATGGCCCCGGCGCTGAAGACCGCCGGCAAAGGCGGCAAGAACGCGCCTTACAACGTGTCGGCCGGCGACGGTTCGATCTCCGCTTACCAGCGTATCCGGTCAGGCGACAGCCAGTCGGCGACGGTGCCGGAGCCCTTGAAGCTGCACGGTTGGCAACTGCTGGACGAATTCAACCGCGCCTTCGCCAAGCACCCGCCTTCCGGCTACGTCACGCCGGCGCACCTGGTGACACGCGACAATATCGCCGCCGACGGCGGCGCCAATAACCTGTATGACCCGCAAAATGATTATCAGGGCCATTACAAAGCGATCTGGGGCGTGAAGTGAACGGCGGCATTCGGCATTCATTGCGCACGCACGCTCAGCTCGAGCGCTTGTGCTCACCTGCGATTTGGGCCGAAGGGCCGGTCTGGCTACCGCAGGAGGATGCGGTGGTGTTCAGCGACGTGAAAGGCAATCGCATGTTCCGCTGGTCACGCCGGGGTGAGCTGGCCCTATACCGTTCGCCGTCGCACTACGCCAACGGCAATGCGCGCGACGGCGAGGGGCGCGTGGTCAGCTGCGAACACGGGCGGCGCGGCATCAGCCGCACCGAAAGCGATGGCGAAGTGCGCCTGTTGATCGACCGCGTCGACGGTAAGCGCTTTAACTCGCCGAACGACGTGGCGGTGCGTTCCGACGGCACCCTGTGGTTCACCGATCCGCCCTACGGCATCATCGGCGACGAAGAGGGCTACAAATCGGAAAGCCAGGTGATCGGCTGTTACCTCTACAGCTTCGATCCGCGCGACGGTTCGCTGACCATCGCCGCCTGCGACCTGCAGCGCCCGAACGGTCTGGCGTTTTCACCGGATGAAAAATGGCTGTACGTGGCGGACATGTCGATCGTGGATTTCCCGACGCTGGGCCGCCGCGAGCTGCGCGTCTATGCGGTCAACGGCCGCGAGCTGGAAGCCGGCCGCCGTTTCGCGACGGTGGAGCCCGGTTTCCCGGACGGGTTCTGCGTCGACCGGGCCGGCAATCTGTTTTGCAGCTGCGCCGACGGCGTGCTGGTCTTTGATCCAGAGGGGCGACAGATCGACAAAATCAGCGTGCCGGAACGCGTCTCCAATTGCACCTTCGGCGGCCCGAACGGCGATGAACTCTATATCACCGCCACCACCTCACTCTACCGCATGGTGTTGAACACCCGCGGTTAGCCGGGGTCTTGCAAGACGCAGGGTGGGTGTCGATCCGCCCTGCTTTGCCATGTCTGAAGCACGCCATCTCCACCAAAATGTGGCGACGATCACAAAATCACCACTCAATTTTAACGTCATGTTTTTCATGAATAATTTTACTCCCCCTTGCTTTGACTTCCCTGAATCGCCGGGATAGCATTTATTTGAAATGCAATTTCGCATATTGAAATCTAGCGAACCAAAAACAGACGATTCGCACAGGCGGAGAACCGGCATGAGAGTGAGTTACAGCGAATTAAAACAGCAATTCAAACGCGTGCTGCTGGCGCGCGGCGTGGCGGAACATCTCGCCGACGACTGCGCCGGCATGTTCGCCGACACCACCGCCAGCGGCGTTTACTCCCACGGCGTTAACCGCTTTCCGCGCTTTATTCAGCAGTTGGACGCCGGCGATATCGTGCCAGACGCTGAACCCAGCAAACTGTTGTCTCTGGGGGCGATCGAGCAATGGGATGCGCACCAGGGTATCGGCAACCTTACCGCCCGCCGCATGATGGATCGCGCCATGCAGTTGGCCGATGATCATGGCATCGGCCTGGTGGCGCTGCGCAACGCCAACCACTGGATGCGCGGCGGCGGTTACGGCTGGCAGGCGGCGGAGAAAGGCTATATCGGCATTTGCTGGACCAACTCGATCGCCGTGATGCCGCCGTGGGGCGCCAAAACGTGCCGTATCGGCACCAACCCTTTGATCGTCGCCGTGCCGGGCAACCCGATCACTATGGTGGACATGTCGATGTCGATGTTTTCCTACGGCGCGCTGGAGCTGAACCGGCTTGCGGGCAAAACCCTGCCGGTGGACGGCGGCTTCGACAACGACGGCCATCTGACCCGCGATCCGGCCACCATCGAAGAGAATCGGCGCATTTTGCCGATGGGGTACTGGAAAGGATCGGCGTTGTCGATCGTGCTGGACATGATCGCCACCCTGCTGTCAGGCGGCGCCTCGGTGGCGGAAGTGACGGAAGATCACCGCGACGAATACGGCGTCTCGCAGGTGTTCATCGCGATTGAGATAGACCGGTTGATCGACGGCGACAGCCGCGATCAAAAACTGCAGCGCATCATGGATTACGTCACCAGCGCCGAACGGGACAACCCCGACGTCGCCATTCGCCTGCCGGGCCACAAGTTCCCGCGCATTCTGGCAGAGAACCTGCGCGACGGCATTCCGGTCGACGAACGAGTCTGGGCGCGCATTCAGGCGCTGTAACGGGAGGAGCATCATGATATTCGGCCACATCGCCAACACCGCGCCCGAGCAGTACCCGACGCCGGTCGCCAACGCCGTCGCCTATTTGCAGCGCACCGATTTCAGCGTCTTGCCCGCAGGGCGCTATGAAGATCCCGCCACCGGCTACGTGGTGCAAGTGCTGGATCTGCATACCCAACCACCGGATGCGCTGCGCCCGGAAGTCCACCGGCAAAACGTCGACGTGCAGTTTCTGGTCAGCGGCACCGAACTTATCGGCGTAGCGGCGGACAACGGCGACAACGTCGTTCATCAGGAGCTGCTGGCACAGCGCGACATCCTGTTTTATCAGGACGTGGCCGACGAATCCTGGCTCACGATGCGGCCCGGCAACTTCGCGGTATTTTTCCCACAGGACGTGCATCGCCCGGCCTGCATTAACCAACGCCCAAGCGCGATACGCAAGGTGGTGGTGAAGATACCGCTGGCGTCGTTTAGCGCCTGATAGCCGCCACACCCGTAACGATAACAACACCGGTCCATGGGCCTGTGCGGGCGCCCCTGCGCCCAAATCAAGCAAAACAAACGCCCGACCCTACAAAAAAGCGAACATCGAAAGAGGTCCTTATGAATACAGCCTCCGTTTCCGTCAGCCAAAGCCAGGCGATCCCCAAGCTCCGCTGGCTGAGGATCGTGCCGCCGATCCTCATCACCTGCATCATTTCTTACATGGACCGGGTCAACATCGCCTTCGCCATGCCCGGCGGCATGGATGACGAACTCGGCATCACCGCCTCGATGGCCGGACTGGCCGGCGGCATCTTCTTCATCGGTTACCTGTTTCTGCAGGTGCCCGGCGGCAAGCTGGCGGTATACGGCAACGGCAAGAAATTCATCGGCTGGTCACTGTTGGCCTGGGCGGTGATCTCGGTGCTGACCGGGCTGGTCACCAACCAGTACCAGCTGCTGTTCCTGCGCTTCGCCCTCGGCGTTTCCGAAGGCGGCATGCTGCCGGTGGTGCTGACCATGATCAGCAACTGGTTCCCGGATAAGGAGCGCGGCCGCGCCAACGCCATCGTCATCATGTTCGTGCCGATCGCCGGCATTCTCACCGCCCCGCTGTCGGGTTGGATCATCACCGCCTGGGACTGGCGCATGCTGTTTCTGGTGGAGGGCGCTCTGTCGCTGATAGTCATGGCGCTGTGGTACTTCACCATCAGCAACCGCCCCCAGGAGGCCAAATGGATCTCGCAGGCGGAAAAAGAGTATCTGGTAAAGACCCTGCACGACGAACAGCTGCTGATCAAAGGAAAAACGGTGCGCAACGCCTCGTTGCGCCGGGTGCTGGGCGACCGGATCATGTGGCAGCTGATCCTGGTGAATTTTTTCTACCAGACCGGTATCTACGGCTACACCCTGTGGCTGCCGACCATTTTGAAAGGGCTGACCCACGGCGATATGGAGCAAGTGGGCCTGCTGGCTATCCTGCCCTATATCGGCGCCATCTTCGGCATGCTGATCATCTCCACCCTCTCCGATCGCACCGGCAAGCGCAAAATCTTCGTCGCCCTGCCGCTGGCCTGCTTTGCCGCCTGCATGGCGCTGTCGGTGCTGCTGAAGGATCACGTCTGGTGGTCTTACGCTGCGCTGGTCGGCTGCGGCGTATTTATTCAGGCGGCGGCCGGGGTGTTCTGGACCATCCCGCCCAAATTGTTCAACGCCGAAGTGGCCGGCGGTGCGCGCGGCGTGATCAATGCGCTGGGCAACCTCGGCGGCTTTTGCGGCCCGTATATGGTCGGCGTCCTGATCAGCCTGTTCAACAAGGATGTCGGTGTCTACAGCCTGGCTGCCTCGCTGGCGATCGCCTCCGTGCTGGCGTTGATGCTGCCCAATAAATGCGACCACAGTACGAGGAGCGAATGATGGAATATTGGCTGGGGCTCGACTGCGGCGGCACCTTCATCAAGGCGGGTTTATACGACCACAGGGGCCATGAACACGGCGTTGCGCGGCGCAATCTGGCGATCGTCGCGCCGCATCCCGGCTGGGCCGAGCGCGATATGGCATCGCTGTGGCGCACCGCCGCCGACGTGATCCGTGAAGTGCTGTCCGCCAGCGGCGTTGCCGCCGGCGCCATCCAGGCCATCGGCATCTCGGCGCAGGGCAAGGGCGCGTTTCTGCTGGATAAGCAGGGGCAGCCGCTGGGCAACGCCATGCTCTCTTCCGATCAGCGCGCGCTGGCGCTGGTGCAGGAATGGCAACGGCAGGGCGTGCCGCAGGCGCTGTATCCGCAAACGCGCCAAACGCTGTGGACCGGGCACCCGGTCTCACTGCTGCGCTGGCTGAAGCGGCATCAGCCTGAACGTTACGCCCGCATCGGCAGCGTGCTGATGGCGCACGACTACCTGCGCTATTGCCTGACCGGCGAGCTGGCCTGCGAAGAAACCAATATCTCCGAATCCAACCTGTATCAGATGCGCAGCGGACGCTATGACCCGGCGTTGGCGCAGCTGCTGGGCATCGGCGACATCATGCCCGCCCTGCCGACGATTGTCGGTTCGGCCGACATCGCCGGACGCGTCGCGGCAAACGCCGCGGCCATTACCGGCCTGCAAATCGGCACCCCGGTGGTCGGCGGGTTGTTCGACGTGGTGTCCACCGCGCTGTGCGCCGGCCTGCAGGACGAAACCCAGCTCAACGCGGTGATGGGGACCTGGTCGGTCACCAGCGGCATCACCGACGCCATCGTCGAGGGTTTCGATCATCCCTTTGTCTATGGCCGCCACGCCGAAAACGGCCAATACATCGTGCACGAAGCCAGCCCCACTTCCGCCGCCAACCTGGAATGGTTCTGTCACCAATGGGGGCTGCAGGACTACGACCAGCTTAACCGCTGGGTCGCCGCCCTGCCGAAAGCCGCCGGCGATCTGCTGTTCGCCCCTTTCCTGTATGGCTCCAACGCCGGCCTGGGGCTGAGCGCCAGCTTCTACGGCCTGCAGGCCTTCCACCAACGCGAGCACCTGGTGCAGGCGATCTACGAAGGCGTGGTGTTCTGCCACATGACGCACCTTAACCGCATGCGCCGGCGTTTCCCTGAGGCGCAGGCGCTGCGCGTGACCGGCGGTCCCGCCAAATCCCTCCCCTGGATGCAAATGTTCGCCGACGTCAGCGGCCTGCCGGTTGAGCTGCCGCAGGTGGAAGAAACCGGCTGTTTGGGCGCGGCGATGGCGGCCATGGTCGGCAGCGGCGTCTTCAGCGATTTTACCGCCGCCCAGCGCCGGCTGGCGCCGCGTATCGAGCGGCTGCTGCCTGATGCGGCCGCCGCCGAAGCTTACAACCACAAACACCAACGTTATCAGGCGCTGATTGCTGCATTGCAAAATCTGCAGCCCGCCAACAAGGAGGCCCCATGAGCACGAAACCGCGCCTGCAGCTGGCGCTCGATCAAACCCGTTTGGATACGGCGCTGCGCACCGCCGAGACCCTCAGCCCCCATGTGGACATCATCGAGGCCGGTACCATTTTGTGCATCAGCGCCGGCATTCAGGCGGTTAGCGCGTTGCGCGAGCGCTGTCCGCAGCACACGCTGGTGGCCGATCTCAAGGTGGCCGACGCCGGTGCGACGCTGGCCGAGCAGGCCTTCGGCCAAGGCGCGGACTGGATGACGGTGATCTGCGCCGCGCCGTTGGCCACCATGGCCAGCGCGCGGGAGGTCGCCGAGCGTCACAGCGGCGAAATCCAGATCGAACTGTTCGGCCGCTGGACATTGGAGGATGCGCGGCAATGGCGCGGCCTTGGCATTCGCCAGGCGATCTATCACCGCGGCCGCGACGCGCAGGCCAGCGGGCAAACCTGGGGCCGGCAGGATCTGGATCGGATGAAGGCGCTGTCCGATCTGGGCATCGAGCTGTCGGTGACCGGCGGCATCACGCCCGCCGACCTGCCGCTGTTTAAAGAGATCGCCGTCACCGCCTTTATCGCCGGCCGCGCGCTGGCCGAGGCCGGCGATCCGCCGGCGGCCGCCAGGCAGTTCCGCGCCGCCATCGATGACATCTGGAGATCATGATATGCGTCAGCACCCGTTGGGAATTTACGAGAAAGCGCTGCCGAAACACCTGAGCTGGCCCGAGCGCCTGGCGCTGGCCAAGGCCTGCGGCTTCGACTTCGTCGAAATGTCGGTGGACGAAAGCGATGAACGCCTGGCGCGCCTGAGCTGGAGCAAGGCGCAGCGCTTGGCGCTGGTGGACGCCATGCTGGAAACCGGCATCCGCATCCCGTCGATGTGCCTCTCCGGCCACCGGCGCTTTCCGTTTGGCAGCCACGATCCGGCGCTGCGCCAGCGCGCCTTCGACGTGATGGAACAGGCCATTCAGCTGGCCAAAGACGTCGGTATCCGCACCATCCAGCTGGCCGGCTACGACGTGTATTACGAAGAGCAGGACGAGGGGACGCTGGCGCGCTTTAGCGAAGGCATGCAGTGGGCGGTAGAGCGTGCCGCCGCCGCCCAGGTGATGCTGGCGGTGGAAATCATGGAGACCGCCTTTATGAACTCGATCGGTAAATGGAAAGCCTGGGACGCCCTGCTGGCCTCGCCGTGGTTCACGGTGTATCCGGACGTCGGCAACCTCAGCGCCTGGGGCAATGACGTGCCGCGCGAGCTGGAGCTGGGCATCGACCGCATCGCCGCCATTCACCTGAAAGACACCTACCCGGTCACCGCCGTTTCGCCGGGACAATTCCGCGACGTGCCGTTTGGCGAAGGCTGCGTCGACTTCGTCGAGGTGTTTCGCACGTTGCAGCGCCTCAATTACCGCGGCGCATTCCTGATTGAGATGTGGACCGAAAAAGCCGAGGAGCCGGTGGCCGAGATCGTTCAGGCCCGCCGCTGGATCGAACAGAAAATGCAACAAGGGGGCATGACATGCTGACTCAGTTAAAACAACAGGTGCTGGAGGCCAATCTCGATCTGCCACGCCATAAGCTGGTGACCTTTACCTGGGGCAACGTCAGCGCGGTGGATCGCGAACGCGGCCTGGTGGTGATCAAACCTTCCGGCGTTGAATACGAGCATATGACGGCGGAGGATATGGTGGTGGTCGATCTGGCCAGCGGCCGCACCGTCGAGGGGGTAAAAAAACCGTCGTCGGACACCGCCACCCATCTGGCGCTGTACCGCGAATTCGCCGATATCGGCGGTATCGTGCACACCCATTCGCGCCACGCCACCATCTGGGCGCAGGCCGGGCTGGACATCCCCGCCTGGGGAACCACCCACGCCGACTACTTTTATGGCGCGATCCCCTGCACTCGCCTGATGACCCAGGATGAAATTGAGCACGATTACGAACTGGAAACCGGCAACGTGATTATCGAAACCTTCCGCCAGCGCGATATCAATCCCAACGCGATCCCGGCGGTACTGGTCAACGCCCACGGCCCCTTCGCCTGGGGCAAAGACGCCCACAATGCGGTGCATAATGCGGTGGTGCTGGAAGAAATTGCCTACATGGGCATTTTCTCGCGCCAGCTGACGCCGGGCATTCACAGCATGCAGCGCGAACTGTTGGACAAACACTACCTGCGCAAACACGGCCAACACGCCTACTACGGGCAGTAGCGCGCCGGGGCTTTAACCGTGGCACCCGATGCTTTGCCGCATCGGGTGCCAACGGGCATGAGGCGCAGTGTAGCGAAAACCGCATTCGCCCATCGGCGAAAAATTCGCTATCATCCGCACCCACCCTCCAGCCGGCCGCCCGATGTCTACGATCACCGATACCTTTATCGCCCCGCCATGCCATGACCAGATAGAGATCCTCTATCAGGACGATCATCTGGCGCTGATCAATAAGCCGGCCGGGCTGCTCAGCCTCTCGGGCAAGAATCCGCAGAATCTCGATTCGGTACACCACCGGCTGGTACAGAGGTTCCCCGGCTGCGCCCTGGCGCACCGCCTGGATTTCGGCACGTCCGGTTTGATGGTGGTGGCCCGCAACAAGGCCGTCAACGCCGCGCTCTGTCGGCAGTTCAGCGAACGCATCGTCGGCAAAGTGTACAGCGCGCTGCTCTGCGGCCATCTGGCGGATAACGAAGGGGTAATAGACGCGGCGATCGCCAAAGATCCGGCGTTGTTCCCGCTGATGTCGATTTGCGCCCTCCACGGCAAGCCCGCCCGCTCCCGCTATCGGGTCGTCGAACGTTTTTATCGTGAAATGGAAGGCGGGATCTCGCTGCCGCTGACGCGGGTGCAGCTCACCCCGGAGACCGGACGCACCCACCAGCTGCGTATTCACAGCCGGCAATTGGGCCATCCTATTTTAGGTTGCGATCTGTATGGCGGGCGCCTGCTGCCGGGTACCGAACAGACGCCGCGGCTGATGCTGCACGCCAGCGAGCTGGACTTTGTGCACCCCATCAGCGGAGAGCGGATAACCGCTCGTCACGCAGCGCCGTTCTGAACGCGGCTTACCACATCAAATCGTCGGGCACTTTAAAGTCGGCGTACGGATCGTCTTCATCCTGTTCTTCCTGACTCAGCGCGCTGTGCAGCACTATGCTGGCCGCATCGCGCTGCGCGATTTTATCGGCGACGCTCGCGGGGATAATCGCGTATTCACACTCTTCCCGATTCTCGACCACCAAGCGGGCAATGGCGAGGCGGCCATTGATCAGCTGCGTCTGCGTCGCCTTATCCACCAGGATTTTTTTAATCAGGTTGCCGTCGGTGAAGTTGAAACCGATATCGCCTTTCGCCAGGACGATGCGGTTCATCTCGATCAGCTGCTTCACCTGCGCCTTGTACTCTTTGGACAACGCGGCCTGCTTTTGCTGCTCGCTCAGCTGCTTATCGCGCTCAAGTTGCGCCTTTTTATTCTCTTCCACCGCTTCTCTGGCCTCGCGGGCCTGAACGCGTGATTTTTTAGCCGTTCTCTGGACTTTGGCCATTTTCTTGCTGGTTACCAAGCCCGCTTTGAGCATCTGCTCTTGTAAGGTGAGTTTTGTCATGTTCGTGTCTGAAGCCGTGGGATCATGGAGGGATTATACCCGTAATTTTTCAGGCTGCACCAGGTTGCCGGCCCAACCCACCGGCGGTTTGCGCCGCAGGGCAACGGCGATAAACCGCCCCGAACGCCAGAACATGAATACCGCTCATGTGGTAATGAAATTAAGTCTCTTTCACTCCCACCGGGACTCTGGCAAAAATAGACCTCATTAACGACAGACAATATGAAATCGGCTGAATGAAAAAAGAGAAAAACAAACCATTGAAATAAATGGATAAATACAGCCTTCATATCATATAACAGGATGCTATAAGACGATGAATAGAGACTTTACCTTTACGATTAAGAGCAGTTCTTTCGATGAAGATTATAACCCTTCTGAAAGTACGCGTATCACCACCAACTTCGCCAATTTGGCCAGAGGGGAAAATCGCCGGGAGAACCTGCGCAATACGCTGGTGATGATTAACAATCGCTTCAATACGTTGGCGCATTGGGATAACCCCAAGGCCGATCGCTATTCGGTCGAGCTTGAAATCATCTCGGTTGAGATGCGCATTGAAGATCAGGGCGCCAGCTTCCCGGTGATCGAAATCCTGAAAACCAACATCCTTGATAAAAAAACGCAAAAGCGTATCGAGGGCATCGTTGGGAACAATTTCTCCTCTTACGTGCGCGATTACGACTTTAGCGTCTTGCTGCCGGCGCACAATAAAAACACGGCGGAATTTACCATTCCGGATGATTTCGGCGATTTGCACGGCAATATCTTTAAGCACTTCGTCAATTCAAACGAATACCATGAAAATTTCAGCAAACCGCCGGTGATTTGCCTCAGCGTGTCCAGCAAAGACACCTACCATCGGACGGGCAATCAACACCCGGTGTTGGGCGACGAGTATCGGCAAGACGGCGCTTCGCTGACCGACCGGTATTTTAAAAAAATGGGCCTGCAGGTGCGCTACTTCATGCCGAAAAATAGCGTCGCGCCCCTGGCGTTTTATTTCCCCGGGGATTTGCTGAGCGATTACACCGATCTGGAACTGATCGGCACCATCAGCACGATGGAGACCTTCCAGAAAATTTATCGGCCTGAAATTTACAATGCCAACTCGGCGGCGGGGCAATGCTATCAGCCCAGCCTGAATAACCAGGATCATTCATTAACCAAGATTGTTTACGATCGCGAAGAGCGTAGCCAGTTGGCGATTGAGCAGGGGAAATTTACGGAAGAGCAATTTATCAAACCCTACAAACCTCTTCTTGAGCAATGGTCTGCTCACTACGCGCTTTGATTCACTCAAATACAGGTCATCTATCATGAAAATATTGCTCCCTACGTCGACCGCCGGCAGCTTGCCCAAACCTGTCTGGCTGGCCCAACCGGAAACCCTGTGGTCGCCCTGGAAATTGCAGAATGAAGAATTAATCGAAGGGAAACAGGACGCCTTGCGTTTGTCGCTGGCAGAGCAACAACAGGCCGGCATCGATATCGTCAGCGATGGCGAGCAAACGCGTCAGCACTTCGTCACGACGTTTATCGAGCACCTCAGCGGCGTCGATTTCGAGAAACGCGAAGTGGTTAAAATCCGCAATCGCTACGAAGCGAGCGTGCCAACCGTTGTGGGGGCGGTCTCGCGCCAAAAACCCGTTTTCGTTGAAGACGCCAAATTTTTACGCCAGCTGACCAAGCAGCCGATTAAATGGGCCCTGCCGGGGCCGATGACCATGATCGACACGCTTTATGACAACCACTATAAAAGCCGCGAGAAATTGGCCTGGGAGTTCGCCAAGATCCTCAATCAGGAAGCCAAAGAGCTTGAGGCCGCCGGCGTCGACATTATTCAGTTTGATGAGCCCGCATTTAATGTGTTCTTTGACGAGGTGAATGACTGGGGCATCGCCGCCCTGGAAAGAGCCGTTGAAGGGCTTAAGTGTGAAACGGCCGTACATATCTGCTATGGATACGGCATTAAGGCCAATACCGATTGGAAAAAGACGCTGGGCTCTGAGTGGCGGCAATATGAAGAGGCGTTTCCCAAGCTGCAAACGTCGACTATCGATATTATCTCGTTGGAGTGCCATAACTCGCACGTGCCGATGGATCTGCTTGAACTGATTCGCGGTAAAAAAGTGATGGTCGGCGCCATCGACGTAGCGAATCATGCCGTTGAGACGCCGGAGGAAGTAGCCGCTACGCTGCGCAAAGCGCTGCAGTTTGTCGATGCCGACAAGCTCTATCCGTCGACCAACTGCGGCATGGCTCCCCTGCCCCGTCAGGTCGCCAGCGGCAAGCTGAATGCCTTAAGCGCAGGCGCCGAAATCGTGCGCCGAGAACTGTTGGCTAAATAACCGCGCCAGCGCCCGCCGCAGTAGCCTCCTGCGGCGGGCGATTATCATCGACTCCCCCTCCCCGCAACGCCCCCGCTCTGGTGTATACTCGGATTTCTACGCGATGCCAGCCAAAGCGGCCTGAACGGCCCCTCAGCCAGCCCACACCAGCTTAATAACAGTGGAACCCTCATGAGCCCAGATACCGCTCGCATCAGCGAAATTATCGATCGCGCCAAGATCTCGCCTTATCAAATTCTCATCCTCGCCCTGTGTTTCCTGATCGCCCTGCTGGACGGCTTCGATACCGCCATCATCGGCTATATCGCCCCGGCGCTGCGCGAAGAGTGGGGCCTGCAGCCAGCGCAGCTCTCCCCCGCCTTCGGTGCGGGATTGTTCGGCCTGCTGATCGGCAGCCTGCTGTTCGGGCCGCTCGCCGACGCCATCGGCCGCAAACGCGTGCTGCTCGTCGCGGTGCTGGTGTTTGGCGGCTGCACCCTGGCTTCGGCCTATGCGCATTCGATCGAATCCCTGACCCTGTTGCGCTTCATCACCGGCATTGGCCTCGGGGGCGCGATACCGACCTGCATCACCCTCAGCTCTGAGTACTCACCGGCGCGCCGGCGCATGCTGATGGTCACCCTGAGCTGGAGCGGCTTTACCGCCGGGCTGGCCCTGGGCGGCCTGCTGGCCGGGCAGATCATTCCTGCATTTGGCTGGCGCGGCCTGCTGGTGGTCGGCGGCATTGCGCCATTGGCGCTGCTGCCGCTGTTAGCCTGGCAGATGCCCGAATCAGTACGCTTTATGGCCGCCAGCGCCAAACATGCCGATCGGCTGCGCCGGGTGGTCGAGCGCATCACCGGCCAGCGTTGGGCCGGTGTGACGATTGTCGATGACGAGCGTCCGGCGCAGGTCAAATCGCCGATCTCGCATCTGTTTATCGAAGGGCGCGCCGTGCGCACCCTGCTGCTGTGGGCGGCGTTCTTCTGTTCGCTGTTCGTGTTCTACCTGCTCACCAGCTGGTTGCCGACGATCCTCAAAGACGCCGGTTACGATATCGCCCACGCCTCGCGCATCGGAGCCATGGTGCCGCTCGGCGGCACTCTGGGCGCCATCCTCATGGCGCTGCTGATGGATCGGGTCGGGCCCTACCGCGTATTGGCCGTCTCCTACCTGGGCGCCGCGCTGGTGATTGGCGCGACCGGGTATCTGATGGGCGACGTCTACACGTTGGCCGCCATTGTGTTCCTTATCGGCTTCGGCGTGGCCGGCGCGCAGAACGGCCTGAACCTGGTTTCCGCCACCCTTTACCCGACCGCAGCCCGCGTCACCGGCGTCAGTTGGGCCATGGCCAATGGCCGCTTCGGCTCGATCGTCGGCTCGATGCTCGGCGCCTGGATGATGACCGCCGCCGGATCGCCAGAAGTGTTCTTCCTCTGGCTGGCGTTGCCGGCGCTGCTGGGCGCAGCCGCCATCTTCCTGCTTTATCGCCTCAGCCTGCGCCGCCGCGCGCCGTTGACCGAACCGGCGGCCGGCATCTGAACTCGCGGAAATAAAAGGCCGAGACGCCATCGGTAGCGTCTCGGCCCGCAATAAAAAAGGGGGCCAAGGCCCCCTTCTGTGTTATTCCGCCTTGGCGAAAGCGTCTTCGGTGCGATACAGGTGCACGTCCATCTGCGGGAACGGAATGCCGATGTTGTGGGCATCCAGCGCGCGCTTGAAGTTTTCCATCAGATCGAAGTACACGTTCCAGTATTCCGCGTTAGTGGTCCAGGAACGGGTCACGAAGTTCAGGGAAGATGGCGCCATCTCGTTCAGACGCACGGTCACGCCTTTAGCGTGCATGATGCGTTTGTCGGCGGCGATCACGTCGCCCAACACCTTTTTCACCACGTCGATATCGGCGTTGTAGGCCACGCCTACCACGATATCCACGCGGCGGTTCGGTTCGCGGGAGTAGTTGATGATGTTGCCGGCGATGATTTTACCGTTCGGCACCACGATGGTTTTGTTGTCTGCGGTGCGCAGGGTGGTGGAGAAAATCTGCACCTGATCGACGGTGCCGGCCACGCCGCCCAGATCGACATACTCACCCACGCGCAGCGGGCGGAAGATCACCAGCAGCACGCCGGCGGCGAAGTTGGACAGCGAGCCTTGCAGCGCCAGACCGACGGCCAAACCGGCGGCACCCAGCACGGCGATCACCGAGGTGGTCTGCACGCCGACGCGCCCCAGCACCGCGATGAAGGTGAACGCCAGCACGCCGTAACGTACGATCGCCGACAGGAAGTCAGCTACCGTGGCGTCGATGCCGCGCAGTTTCATCACGCGGTTCAGCGCATTGCCGACCACGCGGGCCACGATCGAACCGATGATCAGGATAACGATGGCGGCGACGATATTCACCGCGTACTGGATCAACAGATCCTGGTTCTTCACCAACCAGTCGCCGGCACCGTTGATGCCGTCTACTACATTCAAATCTTTCATTCGTGTCGTCCTAACTCAGTCCCTAACGGGAGAAACTCGCAAAAATACACTGGCTTCGGCAGCCAGTAGGAAACCACCGCCTAAGGGTAACCAACATTAAAGGCTCATGCCAACCGTCAGCGTTAAAAATAGCCGAAACCGCCCGCCGCTTCTTCTATGCTGAAAACAGCGCGTTGGCCATTTCACGACAAGAGATCCGTTCTTCATGCACATTCGCTCTTCGCTCAAACACTATTGGCAAGTGCGGCCCAGGCTGCTGTTTTCCGTCGGCGCGGGGCTGTTGTGCTTTCTGCTGCTGCCCGCCCAGCTCTCGTTGCT
Source organism: Serratia sp. BNK-33-b (assembly GCF_048684565.1). Lineage (NCBI taxonomy): Bacteria > Pseudomonadati > Pseudomonadota > Gammaproteobacteria > Enterobacterales > Yersiniaceae > Serratia > Serratia sp. BNK-33-b. The sequence continues at coordinate 718,972 of NZ_JBLQTZ010000001.1, read as the reverse complement.
GCAGCGCCTGATGATCGGCTGGAATACGCTGGCCTGGCTCTATCTGCTGTTTCTCTGGCGGCTGATGCTGGTCAGCACGCCGCAGCACATTCGCCAGATCGCCCGGCGACAGGATGAAAGCGCCAGCACGGTGTTGGCGCTGGTCAGTTTCGGTTGTCTGGTGAGCATTCTGGCGATCCTGTTCGAATTGAGCAGCGCCAAACAGGCCAGCGACTCGCTGAAAACGCTACATCTGGCGTTAACCGGCGCAACGCTGGCAGTCTCCTGGCTGCTGCTGCCGACCGCCTTCACCATGCACTATGCCCATCAGTTTTATCGTCAGGGCGCACAGCGGGATCCTTTGCCGCTGCTGTTCCCCGGCAATCTCACCGAGCCGACCTATCTGGACTTCGCCTACTTCTCCTTCACCATCGCGGTCGCGTCGCAAACCGCCGACGTGGCGGTCGGCGCCGCGGAGGTACGTAAAATCGCGCTCGTGCAGTCAGTTATTTCGTTCGTGTTCAACATGCTGATCCTGGGCCTGTCGATCAACGTCGGCGCCGGCCTGCTGGGCTGAAAACAAAAAAGGCTCCCCGCAGGGAGCCTTTTGCATCGTGCAACAGGTGCCGAAGATTACAGAACGTCTACCGCGTTCAGATCTTTGAAAGCCTGCTCCAGACGCGTCACCATGCTGGTCTGCGCTGCGCGCAGCCATACGCGTGGATCGTAGTATTTCTTGTTTGGCTGATCGGCGCCTTTCGGGTTGCCCAGCTGGCCCTGCAGGTAAGCTTCGTTCGCTTTGTAGTACTGCAGGATGCCGTCCCAGGTCGCCCATTGGGTATCGGTATCGATGTTCATCTTGATCACGCCGTAGCTGACGGACTCTTTGATTTCCGCATCGCTGGAACCGGAGCCGCCGTGGAACACGAAGTTCAGGCTGTTATGCGGCAGGTTGAATTTCTCGGAAACGTATTTCTGAGAATCGCGCAGGATGGTCGGAGTCAGCTTAACGTTGCCTGGCTTGTACACGCCGTGCACGTTACCGAAGGAAGCTGCGATGGTGAAGCGCGGGCTGATGGCGTTCAGTTTTTCGTACGCGTAAGCCACGTCTTCCGGCTGGGTGTACAGAGCGGAAGCGTCCATATGGCTGTTGTCCACGCCGTCTTCTTCACCGCCGGTGCAGCCCAGTTCGATTTCCAGCGTCATGCCGATTTTGGCCATGCGCTTCAGGTAGGCGCTGCAGATCTCGATGTTTTCTTCCAGAGACTCTTCAGACAGATCGATCATGTGGGAAGAGAACAGCGGTTTGCCGGTAGCGGCGAAGTGCTTCTCGCCGGCGTCCAGCAGGCCGTCCAGCCATGGCAGCAGTTTCTTCGCGCAGTGGTCGGTGTGCAGGATCACCGGCACGCCGTAGTGTTCAGCCATCTGGTGAACGTGGTGTGCGCCAGAGATGGCGCCCAGAATCGCTGCGCCCTGCGGCACATCGGTCTTCACGCCTTTGCCGGCGATGAACGCGGCGCCGCCGTTGGAGAACTGAACGATGACCGGCGCGCGCACTTTAGCCGCGGCTTCCAGCACTGCGTTGATGGAGTCGGTACCCACGCAGTTTACCGCTGGCAGCGCAAAGTTGTTCTCTTTAGCAACTGCGAAGACTTTCTGAACGTCATCACCCGTGATGACACCCGGTTTTACGAAATCAAAAATTTTAGACATGTTACTTTGTCCTGTTTCGTCGGCCGTAGATGGATGTAAATCGATGTTTTCACGCCGCGCAGCGTTAGCCGCGCGGTATAAAACAAACGGGCGGCTTTCGCCTCCCGTTGTCTGAATTACTGCTTAGCGCGCTCTTCCAGCATCACGACTGCAGGCAGCGGTTTCCCTTCAACGAATTCCAGGAATGCGCCACCGCCGGTGGAGATGTAGGAAATTTTGTCAGCGATACCGAACAGATCGATGGCTGCCAGAGTGTCGCCGCCGCCAGCGATAGAGAAAGCGTCGCTATCGGCGATCGCGCGGGCGACAATTTCGGTGCCCTTACGGAAGTTAGGGAACTCGAATACGCCAACCGGGCCATTCCACAGAATGGTCTTGGCGTTCTTCAGGATAACGGCCAGACGCTCGGCAGAGACGTCGCCCATATCCAGAATTTGCTCGTTGTCCTGGATCTCGTTGGCCTGCTTCACGGTCGCGGTTGCGGTTTCGGAGAACTCGGTCGCTACGCGCACGTCGGTCGGCACCGGAATGTCGCAGGTTTCCAGCAGTTTCTGCGCGTTCGGGATCAGGTCAGGTTCGTACAGGGACTGGCCCACGTTGTTGCCCTGCGCCGCCACGAAGGTGTTGGCGATGCCGCCGCCGACGATCAGCTGATCGGCGATTTTGGACAGGGAATCCAGCACGGTCAGTTTGGTGGACACTTTAGAACCGCCCACGATGGCGACCATCGGACGGGCCGGGTTGCCCAGCGCTTTGCCCAGCGCTTCCAGTTCGGCGGACAACAGCGGACCGGCACAGGCGACAGGCGCGAACTTGCCCACGCCGTGGGTGGAAGCCTGCGCGCGGTGCGCGGTGCCGAATGCATCCATTACGTACACGTCGCACAGCGCCGCGTATTTCTTGGACAGGGTTTCGTCGTCTTTCTTCTCGCCCTTGTTGAAGCGGACGTTTTCCAGCACCACCAGTTCGCCTTCGGCGACGTCGACGCCATCCAGATAATCCTTCGCCAGACGCACTGGGGATTTCAGGTGTTCTTTCAGGTAGTTGACCACAGGCAGCAGGGAGAATTCTTCGTTGTACTCGCCTTCGGTAGGACGACCCAGGTGGGAGGTTACCATCACGCGGGCGCCTTGCTTCAGCGCAGCTTCGATAGTCGGCAGGGAAGCGCGGATACGCGCGTCGGAAGTCACTTTACCGTCTTTTACCGGCACGTTCAGATCGGAGCGGATCAGTACGCGTTTACCCGCCAGATCCAGATCGGTCATCTTAATTACAGACATGGTGAACCCTCTTTATTGAATCTCTATAAAATTGCCTGAGCAGCGCGCCAATCACGCCGGCGCCGCCGTACTAGAAACCGCTGGCGGCCATTGCCCGTGTTGTATCCAACATCCGATTGGCAAAGCCCCATTCATTGTCGCACCAGACCAAGGTCTTTATCAGGTGCTGCCCGCTGACCCGAGTCTGCGTACCGTCGACGATAGCGCTGTGCGGGTCATGGTTAAAATCGATCGAGACCAATGGTAATTCCGTGTAGTCAACTATACCACGAAATGATTCCCGTGCGGCCTTTTGCAACAGCTGGTTGACCTCCGCCACCTTCACCGCGGCGCTCACGCTGACACTGAGATCGATAGCCGTCACGTTGATGGTCGGCACGCGCACCGAGATCGCCTCGAAGCGATCGCAAAACTGCGGGAAGATACGGGTGATGCCCGCAGCCAGCTTGGTATCGACCGGAATGATCGACTGGCTCGCCGCGCGGGTGCGCCGCAAATCCGCGTGATACGCGTCGATCACCGGCTGATCGTTCATCGCCGAGTGAATGGTGGTCACGGTGCCGGATTCGATGCTGTAAGCGTCATCCAGCAGCTTGATCACCGGAATAATGCAGTTGGTGGTGCACGAGGCGTTGGACACGATGCGGTGCTCCGCCAGCAGCGTCTGATGGTTGACGCCGAACACGATGGTGGCGTCCAGATCGTTGCCGCCCGGATGGGCGAACAACACTTTCTTCGCCCCCGCCGCCAGATGGGCTTCGCCATCCGCCCGGCTGCCGTACACGCCGCTGCAGTCCAACACCACGTCGACGCCCAGCTCGCCCCAGGGCAACTGCTCCACCGCCGGCTGGTGCAACAGGCGAATCGCGTCGTCTCCGACGCTCAGCGTGTCGCACTCCTGCCGCACATCCCAGGCGAAGCGGCCGTGGCTGGAATCGTACTTCAGCAGATGGGCCATGCCTTCGGCGTTCGCCAGCTCGTTGATCGCCACCACGGAGATTTCCGCCCGTCGTCCCGATTCGTACAGTGCGCGCAATACGCTGCGGCCGATGCGGCCAAAGCCGTTTATCGCTATGCGGATGGTCATGCTGCTCCTGAAAAAGGGCCGTCCACGCCGGGTGACTCACCGGCGCCGCCCGGCGCTGACTGGTTGTCTCACTAACCCGCATAGAGTAGTGGATCGCACCGCCCGCTGTGAATCGCCGAGTTTGCATTATTCCCGCGCTTCAGCGGCTTTTCGCCGCCGTCACATCGGCATTTCTGTCGAAGAGTGCTTCAACTGAAACGCTTCAGCTGAGCATAAACCAAAGTTTTGGCAAAAGAAACAGGTGCAACAGTTCCTCAGGTAACGGAGGGGAGTTTTACGAGCATAAGATGATCTGGCGCACATTTTTGGCCTTAAGGCCGCGGTGGATTTTCGCTCGCCGGCCCCGTTTCGCCGTAGTGCTCGCGGAAATAGTCGCGCAAAAATTCGACCGTCACCCGCACTTTCGCCGACGTTGCCAGCCGGGAAACGTACACCGCCCAGATGTTGGCCGGCTGATAATACTCCGGCAGGATGTGCACCAACCTGCCGCTGTCGATGTTCTCTTTCACGTCCCAGGCGGAACGCAGCGCGACGCCCTGCCCGTCCAGGCACCACTGGTGCACGATTTCGCCGTGGTTCGACGCCAGCGCCCCTGTCACCTTCACCGTCTCTTCGCCGCCCGGCCCCTGCAGCCGCCACAGCCCGAACGGGTGATCGCGTTCCTTGATCACCAAACAAGTGCGGCCCGCCAGCTCCGCCGGATTTTTCGGCACGCCGTGGCGCTGCAGGTATGCCGGCGAAGCGCACAGGATGCGCTGATTGTCCGCCAGCTTGCGCGCAATCAAATTGGGGGCGATATCGTCGCCGATGCGGATATCCAGATCGAATCCTTCGCTGACCAGATCCACCAGCCGATCGGACACGTCGAGCCGCAGCTCCAGCTGCGGGTACTGCCGCGCCAGCGCCGACAGCGCCGGCGCCACGAAACGCCGGCCGAAGCCGAAGCTGCTGACCACGCGCAGCATGCCCTGCGGCGCCTGACGCACCTCGGACAACTCGTCCATCATCTGATCGACATCGTTGAGAATGCGCTGCGCCCATTCGTAGATGCGTTCACCGTCTTCGGTGATCGCCACCCGCCGCGTGGTGCGGTGCAGCAATGACACGTCCAGCGCCTTTTCCAGCAACGCAATGCGCTTGCTGATAAAGGCCGGCGAAACGCCCAGCTCTTCGGCAGCGGCGGCGAACCCGGCGCGGCGCGCCACCAGCACGAACACCCGCAGGTCACTCAGGATCGGCATATTGTTCATGATTCGTGTTTTATGTTTCACCGTTTTCGCGATTGATTAACAGTTAGTCAATTATAGGATAGCAGTGTTGTCAATCTCCCCTACCTACAAATGAGACCTCTGTATGAGCAAAACTTACAAGATTGCCGCCATCCCCGGGGACGGTATCGGGCGGGAAGTGTTGCCGGAAGGCATACGAGTATTGCAGGCGGCGGCAGCGCGCTGGGATCTGTCGCTGGAATTCGACACCTTCGAGTGGGCCAGCTGCGACTACTACCAGCACCACGGCCAGATGATGCCGGACGATTGGTTTGAGCAGCTCAAGGGCTTCGACGCCATCTATTTCGGCGCCGTCGGCTGGCCGGATACGGTGCCCGATCACATTTCGCTGTGGGGTTCACTGCTGAAATTTCGCCGCGACTTCGAGCAGTACGTCAACCTGCGCCCGGTACGGCTGTTTCCCGGCGTGCCCTGCCCGCTGGCGAACAAACAGCCGGGCGATATCGATTTCTACGTGGTGCGAGAAAATACCGAAGGAGAGTACTCCTCGCTCGGCGGACGGATGTTCGAAGGTACCGATCGCGAGATGGTGATCCAGGAATCGGTCTTCACCCGTCAGGGCGTGGACCGCATCCTGAAGTACGCCTTCGAGCTGGCGCAGCAGCGCCCGCGCAAGCGCCTGACTGCAGCCACCAAGTCCAACGGCATGGCCATCAGCATGCCGTACTGGGATGAGCGCGTGGCGGAGATGGCGCGCCAATACCCTGATATCGCCTGGGACAAACAGCACATCGATATTCTGTGCGCGCGCTTCGTGCTGAACCCCGAACGCTTCGACGTGGTGGTGGCCTCCAACCTGTTCGGCGATATTTTGTCGGATCTCGGCCCGGCCTGCACCGGCACCATCGGCATCGCGCCGTCGGCCAACCTGAACCCGGAGCGCAACTTCCCGTCGCTGTTCGAGCCGGTACACGGCTCGGCGCCGGACATTTTCGGCAAAAACATCGCCAACCCGATCGCCATGATCTGGAGCGGCGCGATGATGCTGGATTTCCTCGGCGACGGCGATGCCCGCTACCGCCAGGCGCACGACGGCATCCTGCAGGCGATTGAGCGCATTATCGCCGACGGGCCGCGCACGCCGGATATGCGCGGCGGCGCCTCCACCCAGCAAGTCGGCCAGGCGATCGCCGCCCTGCTGCAACGCTAAACGCCGTTGATTTTCCTGCGCAGGGCGCCCTTTCGCGCCCTGCTTTGCCACGTCCGTTTTTCCGCTTCGATCGCCGCCGCAAATCCGCTGAAAATCACCGCAGAAAGCACGCCAATACCCCGGTCAAGATCACAACAAATTGTTTACATACTGTGTTTTATCCTTTTACAGATGCCCCAATTGTGGCCCTCCTGTAATTTGTGCACACTCAAAAATGTTAATGAAGAGTAAACATTTCCGGTGGCGTTCTGTCGGGGCGTTTGCTCCTCGCGGTGTAACAAAACAAAGGGTTCAAACCAACAAGGCCCGGGCGCACCCTACGCTTCGCGCACCGGCCCACCACCGATAACAGGAGTTCACTCCCATGCAGAGCACCCCTAAAAAGGATGTCACGCTCATCGCCATCAGCCTGTGCAGTATTGCGCTGATCGCCATTTGCCTGATGCTCTTTCCGGCTCAATCCGCGCTTATCGCCAACACCATTTTCAACGGCGTCACCCGGCTGTTCGGTTCAACCATTCAAATCCTGGTGCTGATCGCCCTGCTGGTGGTGCTGTATCTGGCGTTGAGCAAATACGGCAACATCCGCCTCGGCGAAGGCAAACCGCAATACTCCACGCTGGCCTGGCTGTTCATGTTCATCTGCGCCGGCCTGGGCTCGTCCACCCTGTACTGGGGGGTGATGGAATGGGCGTATTATTACCAGACGCCGGGGCTGAACATCGCGCCGCGCACCCCAAAGGCGCTGGAATACAGCATCAGCTACTCCTTCTTCCACTGGGGTCTGAGCGCCTGGGCGACCTACGCCCTCGCCTCGCTGATCATGGCCTACCACTTCCACGTGCGTAAGAACAAAGGGCTCAGCCTGTCGGGGATCATTTCCGCCATCACCGGCGTGCGCGCTAACGGCCCGATCGGGCGGATGGTGGATCTGATTTTCCTGGTCGCCACCGTCGGCGCCCTCACCATTTCGCTGGTGCTGACCGCCTCCACCTTTACCCGCGGGCTGACGGCGTTGACCGGCATCCCGGATAACTTCACGGTACAGGCGACGGTGATCCTGCTGGCGGCGGTGATCTTCTGTCTCAGCTCTTACATCGGCATCGACGGCGGCATGCAGCGCCTGAGCAAAATGGTCGGCTGGGGCGCCTTCGCCTTCGCCGGGCTGGTGCTGCTGGTCGGCCCCACCGAGTTCACCATCAACAACACCATCAACGCCATCGGCCTGACGGCGCAAAACTTCCTGCAGATGAGCCTGTTCACCGATCCGATGGGCGACGGCAGCTTCAGCCGCAGCTGGACGGTGTTCTACTGGCTGTGGTGGATCTCCTATACCCCGGGCGTGGCGATGTTCGTCACCCGCGTCTCGCGCGGCCGCAAGATTAAAGAGGTGATCTGGGCGCTGCTGCTCGGCAGCACCCTCGGCTGCTGGTTCTTCTTCGGCTCGCTGGAAAGTTACGCCATGCACCAGTTCATCAGCGGGCAGCTCAACGTGCCGGAGATCCTCAGCACCCAGGGCGGCGAAACCGCCGTGCAGATGCTGCTGACGGCGCTGCCGCTCGGCAAGCTGTTCCTGGCCGCCTATCTGTTCATCATGATCATTTTCCTGGCCTCGCACATGGACGCCGTGGCCTACACCATGGCCGCCACCAGCACCCGCAACCTGCAGGAAGGGCAAGATCCCAGCCCGATGCTGCGCCTGTTCTGGTGCGTGGTAATCACCCTGATCCCGCTGTCGATCCTGTTCACCGGCGCTTCGCTGGACACCATGAAAACCACGGTGATCCTGACCGCGCTGCCGTTCCTGCTGGTGCTGCTGGTGAAAACCTACGGCTTTGCCCGCTGGCTGAAACAGGACTACGCGGCCATCCCGGCGCACCTGATCGAAAGCAGCCCACCGGCGCTGCCAGACGCGCCGCCGGCCGCCGAACTCTCCGCTCCATCGTCGTATCAACCGCGCCCTATGGCGAAATGACAATAAGAAAAGAGGAAGGTTAACTTATGAGCACTCTGATCCCTGAATTTACCTTACCGAAAGATTTCTGCGCCGACGCCCGCGAGGCTTACACCATTCCGGCCCGGTTCTATACCCACCAGGCGGCGTTCGAACACGAGAAAGAGCAGGTGTTCGCCACCAGTTGGATCTGCGTGGCGCACCGCAGCGAGCTCGCCCAACCGAACGACTACATCACCCGCGAGATCATCGGTGAAAACATTCTGGTGGTACGCGGCCGCGACAAAGTACTGCGCGCCTTTTACAACGTCTGCCCGCACCGCGGCCACCAGCTGCTGGCGGGCGACGGCCGGGCGAAAAACGTCATCACCTGCCCTTATCATGCCTGGGCGTTCAAGCTGGACGGCGAACTGGCGCACGCGCGCAACTGCGAAAACGTGCAGAACTTCGATAAGGAAAACTCGCATCTGGTGCCGGTGCGGGTCGAAGAGTACGCCGGGTTTATTTACGTCAATCTGGACTCGCAGGCCGGCACGGTGGAAGACCAGCTGCCGGGCCTCGGCGCCAAAGTGCGCGAGGCCTGCCCACAGGTCGACGATCTCAAGCTGGCGGCGCGCTTCGTCACCCGCACTCCGGCCAACTGGAAGAACATCGTCGACAACTACCTCGAGTGCTACCACTGCGGCCCGGCGCACCCCGGCTTCGCCGACTCGGTGCAGGTCGACCGCTACTGGCACACCCTGCACGGCAACTGGACGCTGCAGTTCGGCTACGCCCGCCCTTCCGAGCAGTCGTTCAAGTTTGAAGAGGGTAAAGAAGCCAGCTTCCACGGCATCTGGCTGTGGCCGTGCACCATGTTCAACATGCCGCCGCTGGAAGGCATGATGACGGTGATCTATGAGTTCCCGGTCGATGCGGAAACCACCCTGCAGCACTACGACATTTACTTCACCAACGCCGATTTGAGCGACGAACAGCTCAAACTGATCGACTGGTACCGCGACGTGTTCCGCCCGGAAGATTTGCGGCTGGTGGAGAGCGTGCAAAAAGGCCTCAAATCGCGCGGCTATCGCGGGCAGGGGCGCATCATGGCCGACGGCGCCGGCAGCGGCGTCAGCGAGCACGGCATCGCCCACTTCCACAACCTGCTGGCGCAGGTTTATCAACCCTGATGCGACGGGGCCCAAGGGCCCCTTCCCCTGACTTGTGAGGTTCTCGTGAATATTTCCGATCGGGCGCTATTCCGCCAACAGGCCTACATCAACGGCCAATGGCGCGACGCCGACAACCAGGAAACCCTGCCGGTGAGCGATCCCGCCACCGGCCAACTCATCGGCAGCGTGCCCAACATGGCGACGGCCGAAACCCAATCGGCGATCGACGCCGCCCAGCAGGCGCTGGAAGGCTGGCGCGCGCTGCCGGCGCAACAGCGCGCGCAGCTGCTGCGCCGCTGGTTCGAACTGATGCTGAAACACCAGCAGGATTTGGCCAGCCTGATGACGCTGGAGCAAGGCAAACCGCTGGCGGAATCGCTGGGCGAGATCCGCTACGCCGCTTCCTTTATCGAATGGTTCGCCGAACAGGCCAAGCGCACCAACGGCGACATCATTCCTTCGCCGAGCAGCGATAAACGCCTGATGGTGCTGAAGCAGGGCATCGGCGTGTGCGCGGCGATCACGCCGTGGAACTTCCCGGCGGCGATGATCACCCGAAAGGCCGCGCCGGCGCTGGCGGCCGGCTGTACGCTGGTGGTCAAACCCGCCAACGAAACCCCTTATTCGGCGCTGGCGATGGCCGAACTGGCCGAGCGCGCCGGCATTCCCGCCGGGGTGTTCAACGTAGTGACCGGCAACTCGCAGGCGATCGGCGCCGAGCTGACCCGCCACCCGCAGGTGCGCAAACTGAGCTTTACCGGCTCCACGCCGGTGGGCAGGCTGCTGATGCGCCAAAGTTCGGACACCATCAAGAAAGTGTCGCTGGAGCTGGGCGGCAACGCGCCGTTCATCGTGTTTGACGATGCGGACATCGATGCCGCAGTGGAAGGCGCGCTGATCGCCAAATACCGCAACGCCGGGCAGACCTGCGTCTGCGTCAACCGTTTCTACGTGCAGCGCGGCGTTTACCCGCAGTTCGCCGAGAAGTTTGTCTCCCGCGTGGCGGCGCTGCAGGTCGGCAACGGCTTCGAACCGGGCGTGCAAATAGGCCCGCTGATCAACCGCAAGGCGCGCGACAAGGTGCTGGAGCTGCTCGATGACGCGCTGAGCAAAGGCGCTCAGGTGCTGACCGGCGCCACGCCGCACGCGCTGGGCGGCAACTTCTTCACCCCGACGGTGCTGGGCAACGTGCAGCCCGGCTCGCTACTGCTGGAGGAAGAGATCTTCGGCCCGGTCGCGCCGCTGGTGGTGTTCGATGACGAAGCCGAGGCGATCCGCCAGGCCAACGATACCATCTACGGATTGGCCGCCTACTTCTACACCCGCGATGCGGCGCGCATCTGGCGCGTTTCGGAGCGGCTGGAGTACGGCATGGTCGGTATCAATACCGGGCTTATCTCCAACGAGGTCGCGCCGTTCGGCGGAGTGAAACAGTCGGGCCTGGGGCGTGAAGGCTCCGAATACGGCATCGAAGACTATCTGGAGCTCAAATACCTGTGCCAGGCGGTATAACTTTTTTATGCGCGGGGACGCCCGCGCTTTGGAGCCAATGAATGACCAGCTATCAGATGCTTGATGTTCGCGTCGTCGACATCGAAACCGTCACCGCACAGGTCAAGCGCTTTACTCTGGCGGATCCGCAAGGCCGGCCGCTGCCCGCCTTCAGCGGCGGCAGCCACATCATCGTGCAAATGCAGGACGGCGAGAAGCGCTACAGCAACGCTTACTCGCTGCTCAGCTCACCGTTCGAGCCAGAGCATTACCAGATCGCCGTTCGGCGCGAGTCTCCTTCCAAAGGCGGTTCTGACTTCATGCATGACCGGCTGGCGGTCGGCGATACGCTGACCATCAGCACCCCGAATAACCTGTTCGCGCTGGCGCCGGAGGCACGGCATCACGTGTTGATCGCCGGCGGCATCGGCATCACGCCGTTTATGGCCCATCTGCATGAGCTGCAACGCAGCGGCCAACGCTACCATCTGCACTACTGCTTCCACAGCGAGGAACACAACGCCTTCCAGCAGCAGCTGACGCAAGCGCCGTTCACCGACAACGTCAGTTGCCATGTCTCCAGCCTTGGCGGCCGGTTGGATCTGGCACGCACGCTGGCCGACGTGGAACCCGGCGCCCATATCTACGTCTGCGGCCCGAGGGCGCTGAACGAAGCGGTCTACCGGACCGCCGCCGAACTGGGTATCGACGCCGCGCGTTTACACAGCGAAGCCTTCGCCGCCGAAGACACGGCGGGCGGCGCCTTTACGCTGGTGCTGGCCCGGTCGGGTATTGAACTTGAAGTGGCGGAAGACATGACCATCCTGCAGGCGCTGGAAAACAGCAAGGCGGCCAGGGTCGAGTGTCTGTGCCGCGAAGGCATTTGCGGCACCTGCGAAACCCGCATCGTCGAGGGGGAAGCCGACCACCGCGATCAGTATCTCAGCGACGAAGAACGCGCGGCGCAGCAAACCCTGTTGATCTGCTGCTCGCGCGCCAAAGGCAGCCGACTGGTGCTGGATTTGTAAACGGAACGCCCGCATCAGCGGGCGTCCTGATTAGGCTTTCGGGAATATCCACAGATGATCGGCCGGCAGGGAGAGCCGGCACAACGCCCGATCGCGCGCCTCCTGGCCATAGGCGCGCACCACGAAATCTTCGGCCACGGTGCGGAACAGGTATTCCCAGCGATCGCCGAGATACATGCTGGTCAGCAACGGCAGCTCAAGCTGGTTGCCCTGCGGATCTTCGCCCAACCGTACGCGCTCCACGCGGATCACCGCCGTGCCCTCCTGCCCGACCTGCACGCCGGCGCCCGCTTTGCCCCACAGCGCCCAATCCTTGCCTTCGATGCGCGCCCGGTCGCCTTCCCGCGCGACAACCTTGCCCGGCAAGCGGTTGTTGCTGCCCATGAACTCGGCGGTGAACAGCGTGGTGGGTGAACCGTACATCTCCTGCGGCGTGCCCTGTTGTTCGATTTTGCCGTTATTGAGCAGCAGGATGCGATCGGAAATGGCCATCGCCTCGTTCTGATCGTGGGTCACCATCAGCGCCGACAGACCGAGCTTGATGATCAGCTCGCGCAGGAATACCCGCGCCTCTTCGCGCAGCTTGGCGTCAAGGTTGGACAACGGCTCATCCAGCAGGATCACCGGCGGGTTGTAGACCAGCGCACGCCCGATCGCCACGCGCTGCTGCTGGCCGCCGGAAAGCTGGTGCGGGTGCCGCTTGGCCAGATGCCCCAACCCGAGCTGATCCAGCACCGCCTGCACCCGCTGGGCGATTTCCGCCGAGGCGGTCTTACGCAGCTTCAGCGGGTAAGCGACGTTCTCAAACACCGTTTTATGCGGCCACAGGGCATAGGACTGAAACACCAGCCCCAGGTTGCGCTCTTCGGCGGGAATTTCGCTGCGCGCGCTGCCGTTGTACACGGGGTTATTGCCGATGACGATCCGCCCCTGGCTCGGTTTCTCCAGCCCGGCCACCGCCCGCAGCAGCGTGGTTTTGCCGCTGCCCGACGGGCCCAGCAGCGAGACCACCTCGCCCCGTTTCAGATCCATCGACACCCCTTTCAGCACCGGGTTGTCGCCATAGGTCAAATGCAGATTCTCTACCGAAAGTTCAATCATGTAATTTCACTCCAAAGCGCAAGGCGATCCCCAGCCCCAGCACCACCAGCAGGATATTGATGAACGACAGCGCGGCGACGATATCGATAGCGCCCGCGGCCCACAGAGAAACCAGCATCGAGCCGATGGTTTCCGTGCCCGGAGACAGCAGATACACCCCGGTGGAATATTCGCGTTCAAAAATCAGGAACATCAGCAGCCAAGAGCCGATCAGGCCATAGCGCGACAGCGGAATGGTGACGTGGCGGGTGATCTGGCCGCGGCTGGCGCCGGCGCTGCGCGCCGCCTCTTCCAGCTCCGGCCCCACCTGCAGCAACGTGGAAGAGATCAGCCTCAGGCCGTAGGCCATCCATACCACGGTGTAAGCCAGCCAGACGCTGAAGATAGTGCTGCGCAGCGAACGCAGCCAGACAATCCAGTTAGCACGCAGCCACTCGGCCATCGGCAACGCCGACAGCCAGCCCTCCTTGAGCGATTTGTCCAGCCACATCGGCAAGAACAGGAACACCCACAGGAATGCCAGACCGGCCAACAGCCCCGGCACCGCGCGCGGCACCAGTACGCTGTAGTCGAGGAAGCGCGTGGCGCCATCCGGCTTGCGGTGCATGGCGATGCCGATAAACAGGTAGCACGCCACCGCCAGCGCCCCGCCGATCACCCCGATCGCCATCGAGTTGACGATGGCGCGCAGCAGGTTGGGCTGCGCCCAGATGGTGCGGAAGGTGTTGATCGACAGCTCGTCCCAGACAGACACGCCCACGCCCCAGTTAGAGATAAAGGCGCGCAGCACCACGCCGATCAGCGGCACGCCGATGGTCACGGTCAGCCAGAACACCACCACCGCGCCGGCCACCCAGCGCCATTTGCCGAGCGGCAGCGCGCGGGCCTGCGAGGCTTTGCCCTTGACGGTGACAAAGCGATTGGCGGTGCGCATCAGCCGGCGCTGCAGCATCACCAACGGAATAGTGATGCAAATCAGCACCACCGCCACCGCCGCCATCAGATGGTAAGACGGCGTGCCCAGCTTGTTGGTCAACTGGTACAGGTAGGTCGCCAGCACCAGGTTGCCTTCCGGATCGCCCAACACCAGCATCAGGCCGAACACTTCCAGCCCGAGGAAGAACAACAGCACCCCGGCGTACAAGATAGACGGCCGCACCATCGGCAGACTGACGGCGGTCATCACCTGCAGCGGCGTGGCGCCGGCGGTGCGCGCCGCTTCTTCAACGTCGGAGCCCACGCTGCGCAGCGCCGAGGAGATGTACAGATACGCGTGAGGCACGTGCGTCAATCCGGCTATCACCACGATGCTGGCCATTGAGTAGATGTTCCACGGCACGAAACCCAGCAGCGCCTCCGCCCACAGCGAGAAGAAACCTACCGGTCCCGCCGCCACCACGTAACCGAAACCCAGCACCATCGGCGACACGAAGATCGGCACCAGAATCAGCGGTTCGATGATCCGCCGCCCCGGCAGATCGGTGCGCACCATCAGGAAGGCCAAAACACCGCCGAGCGGGATGGCGATAATCACCAGGCCGAATGCCAAAATAAAGCCGCTTTTCAGCGCCTTGTAGAAATCCGGATCGGTAAAGATGAACTCGAAGGCCTCAAGGCTGAAAACCTTGGAAGGAGAGAAAAACGGTGCCGAGAGGAAGCTTTGAATGATGATAAACGACAGGGGGACATAGATAACCAGCGCGGTTATCAACACCACCAGGCCGCGCGGCAGACTCTGCCACTTTCTGCGCCATGCTTGCATAAATGCTCCCTATGGTTGTAAACGACGACCAAAGGGCGCGCGCCCGTGCGACAGGCGCGCGTCCGAATGCAGTCCCTGTTATTTCGCCGCGGCGGCGCGCCATTGTTTGATATAGTCGAGACGCTTGGCCGGCTGCAGATATTCCAGCAGGCTGTCATCGACCGGGATCGGTTTGAGCGCGTTACCCAACAGCTTGGTCATGCCATCGATGTCGTTCTTGCCTTCGATGTCGTTGCGGATCGAGGGGATATCCGCCTGATTGGCGAGAATATTTTGCCCTTTCTCCGACAGCACATAGTCAAACCACAGCTTGGCGGCGTTAGGGTTGCCGGCCTCTTTGCCGATGAAGCTCACGCGCGACAGCACCAGGGTATAGTCTTTCGGATAGACGATGCCGAGCGACGGGTCGCTCTTGGCGCGGGCCTCGGCGTATGAACCGAGGATATTGAAGCCGATCAGGTTTTCACCGGAGGAAACGCGTTCCATCATGGTGCCGGTGGAGGATTGCACCGCCAGGCCACCCTTGGCCACGTCGGCCAGCGTTTTGAAGTAGTTAGGATCGGCCTTGAAGTCCTGCACCGACAGCATGAAGCCGACGCCGGATTTTTCGATGTCGTAGGTGGTGACTTTCTTCTTGAATTTGTCCGTCTGGCCGGCGATCAGCTTGGCCAGCGCCGCATGCGAATCCGGCACATCGCCTTGCGGGATCAGGCGTTTGTTATAGATAAACACCACCGGCTCATAGGTGGTGCCATACACCTTATCTTGCCATACCGCCCATTTCGGCAGTTGAGCCTGCTCGGGAGAGGCGTATTCCTGCGCGTAATCGCCCGCCAGTTTCAAAATGGTGTCCATCGACGAACTCCACACCACGTCGCCGCTGGTGCCGCCGGCCGCCTGCTCGCTGATAAAGCGGTTATACAGTTCGGTGCTGTTCATGTCGTTGTATTCGACCTTGATGCCCGGATACAACGCCTCGAACCCCTGGATCAGCGGCGCCGCCGCCTTGGTGTCGGTGGTCGAGTAAATCACCACCTTGCCTTCTTTCTTCGCGCCGTCGACCAGTTTCTGGTAGTCGGCGGGGTAGCCCGCCGGGAAGGCCGCATAGGCGGAAACGGAGCCTAGCAAAGTGATTGCCGCTACGGTCGCGCTGATTTTTTTCATCATCATCATCCATCCCCTGATCACATTTAATAAACTAAAAATTAACATATAGTTAATAACTGTGACGAGGCAACGGCGTTGCTTTGTTATCTTTCGGTTTTGTGAGGTTGGACGTTTTTCAGCCAATAAAAAAGCCCGGCAGCGCGGGCTTTACGGCGCTTCCTGTCGCAAACTATTCGGCCAGGCGAGAACGCCGCAGCAGGCGAATTCGCTGTACGATGGCGACCCCCAGCAGGGTCAGGGCAAACCCCGCCAACTGCACCAGCGACAGCGCCTCGCCAAACAGCGCGTAAGCCTGCAGCGCCGCCGCCGGCGGCACCAGCAGCATCAGCGCGGTAATGCGAGTCAAATCGCCGTGGCGCACCATCCAGATAAACAGCGCGGTGCCGCCCAGCGACAACACGCCGGCCGACCACAGCAGCGAGAACCACAGCGTCGGCGAATTGTCCCAGGCGCCGGAGCCCATCACGGCCGCCAACGCGCCGGTCACGATCGCGGCGCCGAGGTGCTGAATGGCGCCCGCCGCCCGCAGATCGGCCGCCGCCAGCGAAGACTTCTGCACCATGATGCCGATCGTCAGCGCGACGATGCTGCCAAACCCCATCAGGATCGGCAACAGCGCCATATTGCCGACGTCGATACCGGTCAGTCGAGGGGAGAGCACCAGCGCAACGCCGATAAAACCGACCGCCAGTCCGGCCCAGGAGCGTAACCCTATCGATTTGCGCAGCACCAACGCGAAAATCAGCGCGGTGAACAACGGCTGCAATCCGCCGATCAGCGACATCACCCCGGCCGCCAGGCCGTTCGCCACCGCCCACCAGCTTGCAGCGAGATAAACGCCATTCATCAACATGCCGGTCAGCAGGTGCATCACGAACTGCCGCCCCTTGGGCCAGGCGCAATGCAATGCCAGCAAAGCGAATACCGCGGCGGCGATCAAAAAGCGAAAGGTCAGGAAAAGGTTGGGATCGGCATGATCCGCCACCGCACGCGCGGCAATAAAACCCGTCGACCAAATTAATATCAGGAAAAACGGCGCGATAAATGCCTTTCGCCGATCGCGTTTTTCACGCGGGGTTATTTCCATATCACTACCTGAAAGAATGCGGTTGATGAATGAGGGCATACTAACCAATTTAACACGGGCTTAACAGTGCCGAGCGAACGCCCAAGTTCAGGTGGTGCACATAATTACCGGTGAATAATGAAGTTTCAATTTCATATAATTCATCGAGCTTATAATTAATTGCGCTACGTTACGATAATGTAAATTAATTGCTACATCAGGTATAAATATTCCCCTATCGGCGACATTGTCGGGATAATTCCCCTTTGCTAGCCTTTCTGAAGCCATTTAATTAACGGGACTGACTCATGGCCGAAATCACTGATTTTATGAAACTGGATATGCGTATTGGCGAAATTATTTCCGTGGAATATAACGACAAGGCGTTAAAACCCGCCTATAAGCTGCGCATTGATTTCGGCGAGGAAATTGGCATTAAAAACAGTTCGGCGCAATTATGCGAAAACTATCAGGAAGATGATCTGCTTGGCAGAAAAGTCATCTCCGTCGTTAATTTCCCCGCCAGGCGGGTTGCCGGATTTAAATCCGAAGTGCTGGTTCTTGCCGCGGTCACCAGGGATCAAGGCACCGTCTTGCTGAAACCCGATTTCGACGTGGAGATCGGCAGCAAGATTTTATAACCGCCCCATCATTCGTGAGGCCTCCGAGAAATGCGACAGTTATCTCTGCTTGATGAAGTTAAGAAAGCATACCAGGAACACCGTTCAGCCTTTATCCCCGGCGCTACCATGCAGGCAATCCTGCTGGCGCTGGGCGCGCGGCCGGAAGATTTCGCCAGGCTGCAGCAGGTCAGCGCCAATCTGGCGGACGATCCCACGCTGCCTTTCCGCAAGTCCAGAAACGGCCGTTTCTGTTTCGACTTCGATCGCGCCCGGATTGAGCGGCTGGAGTTCCAGCCTTTCGTGCTCTCGGTCGAGGAAGACTTCATCCGCTACGATTCGGGAAAGGTGCGCCATTTCCGCGGCATCAACGACGATCTGCAGTTGAATACGGCATTTCAGGCGCTGATGAAATTCAAAGCCTACGTGATCGATGGCGTGAGCGTGACGCCGCGCCCCCGGCTTAATCAGGAGATCAACAAGTTCGTCTGCACGGTGTTCAACCTGCGCACCGTCACCACGCCGCAGATGCTGGGCGAACCGGCGCTGGAAGGCGTACACAGCGACGGCGTCGACCACACCATGACGACCTTCCTCGGCTGCGACAACATGACCGACGACAGCGCCAAGACCTTTATTCACGATATGCGCGAAACCAGCGGGATCAAATTCGATCGGGCCCGGCCGGAATGGATTTTGGGCGCAATACAGCATCGGCATTTCCTCGATACCCTGCTGATTGTCGACCATGAACGCAAACACAGCCTCTCACCGGTGGAAGCGCAGGACAAACGTAAGAATTCAACCCGCGATATGCTGATCTTTTTCACCCGTAAACCGGTCGAAGACGGCCACGTCTCCTTCGCGTATGACTCTTTTAAACCGCATATCGAAATCCCGCTGTCGATAGACATGGTGGCGCGCGCGAGCTAACGCGCTGCCGGGCCGGCCGCCAGGATTCATCTGTGCGGCCGGTTCACGCAAGGATAAACAGCGCTGGATTAATCAGGTTTTTGTCGCCGAATTATTATATCCTGCCGGACGAAAATTTTTGCGGGCGCTCGCTGCCCCACGCGCCAGCCCTCTGCAGGCAGGCCGTTTATTTCATGAATACAGGCAGTGCCATACCGTTATGACCAAGAGTTTATCCCCGAAAGACATTATCGCCCTGGGCTTTATGACCTTTGCCCTGTTTGTCGGCGCCGGCAACATCATCTTCCCGCCGCTGGTGGGACTGCAGTCCGGCGAACATCTGTGGCCGGCCGCTATCGGGTTTATGGTGACCGCCGTCGCCCTGCCGGTGATCGCCGTGATCGCGTTGGCGCGCGTCGGCGGCAGCATCAGCCTGCTGACCGGCCCCATCGGCCGCACCGCCGGCTTGCTGCTGGCGACCGTCTGCTATCTGGCGCTCGGCCCGTTATTCGCCACGCCGCGAACCGCCAATGTCTCTTTCGCCCTCGGCATTGCACCTTTCACCGGCGACGGCGCCCTGCCGCAGTTCATCTACAGCCTGCTGTTCTTTACCCTGGCGATGATTGTGTCGCTTTATCCCGGACGGTTGCTCGATAACGTCGGCCATATTCTGGCGCCGCTGAAAATTCTGGCGCTGGCCGCGCTCGGCATCGCCGCCCTGGTCTGGCCCGCAGGCGCGCCGCTCTCCGCCGTCGGCAGCTATCAAGCCTCGGCGTTTTCCACCGGCTTCGTACAGGGTTATCAAACCATGGACACGCTGTCGGCGCTGATGTTCGGTTCGATTATCGTTACCGCCGCCCGCTCGCGCGGCGTCAGCGACAGCGGGTTGCTGCTGCGTTATACGCTGTGGGCCAGCCTGATCGCCGGCGTCGGCCTGACGCTGGTCTATATCTGCATGTTCAAACTCGGCGCCGGCAGCGGTAGCCTGATCGAGAACGGCGCTCAGGATGGCGCGGCAATCCTGCACGCCTATGTACAGCACACCTTCGGCGATCTGGGCAGCGTCTTTATGGCGGTGCTGATGTTCATCGCCTGCCTGGTGACGGCGGTCGGCATGACCTGCGCCTGCGCGGACTTCTTCTCCCGCTACCTGCCGCTCTCTTACCGCACGCTGGTGGTCATCCTCGCCCTCTTCGCCATGCTGGTCTCCAACATGGGGCTGGCCAATCTGATCCGCGTCTCGCTGCCGGTGCTGACGGCGATCTACCCGCCCTGCATCGCGCTGGTGTTGCTCAGCTTCAGCCAGAACCGCTGGCGCAGCGCCAGGCGCGTCTTCGCGCCGGTGATCGCCACCAGCCTGGTGTTTGGCCTGGCCGACGGCCTGAAGGCTTCCAGCTTCAGCGGCCTGCTGCCCGCCTGGTTCGATAAGCTGCCGCTGGCCGAACAGGGGCTGGTCTGGCTGCAGCCTACGCTGCTGGTGCTGTTGCTGGCGGCGGCTTACGACCGGTTGCGCGGCGTCGAAAGCGCCAATGCCGCGTCGTAAGCGCGATTTCCGCCCATAAAAAAAGCCGGTCATGATGACCGGCTTTTTTATCGGCTGGCGCCAGACCGCTTACTTCAGCAGCGCCTGCGCCTGCGCCACCACGTTGTCCACGGTGAAGCCGAACTCGGCGAACAGCTGCTCCGCCGGCGCCGACTCACCGAAGGTGGTCATGCCCACGATGGCGCCGTTCAGCCCCACGTACTTGTACCAGTAGTCCGCGATACCCGCTTCCACCGCCACACGCGCCGTCACCGCCGCCGGCAGCACCGACTCGCGGTACGCCGCATCCTGCTTGTCGAACGCGTCGGTCGACGGCATCGACACCACCCGCACCTTGCGGCCCGCTGCGGTCAGCTTGTCCGCCGCTTCCACCGTGATGCCCACTTCGGAGCCGGTGGCGATCAGGATCACGTCCGGCGTGCCCGCGCAGTCTTTCAGCACGTAGCCGCCGCGGTACACGTTCGCCAGCTGCTCTGCGGTGCGCGGCTGCTGGGTCAGGTTCTGGCGCGAGAACACCAGGGTGGTCGGGCCGTCGTTGCGCTCGATGCCGTACTGCCACGCCACCGCCGATTCCACCTGGTCACACGGGCGCCAGGTGCTCATGTTCGGGGTCACGCGCAGGCTCGCCAGCTGCTCCACCGGCTGGTGGGTCGGGCCGTCTTCGCCCAGACCGATGGAGTCGTGGGTGTAGACGAACACGTTGCGCAGCTTCATCAGCGCCGCCATGCGCACCGCGTTGCGGGCGTATTCCACGAACATCAGGAAGGTCGCCGAGTACGGCAGGAAGCCGCCGTGCAGCGCGATGCCGTTGGTGATGGCGGTCATGCCGAACTCGCGCACGCCGTAATGAATGTAGTTGCCCGCCGGGTCAACGTTCAGCGCTTTCGAGCCGGACCACATGGTCAGGTTGCTCGGCGCCAGGTCGGCGGAGCCGCCCAGGAACTCCGGCAGCACCTTGCCGAACGCTTCCAGCGCGTTCTGCGACGCCTTGCGGCTGGCGATGTTGGCCGGGTTGGCCTGCAGTTTTTCCACGAACGCTTTGGCGTCGGCTTGCCAGTCGGCCGGCAGCTCGCCGTTCATGCGGCGCTTGAACTCGGCGGCCAGTTCCGGGAAAGCCCTGGCGTAGGCGGCGAACTTGTCGTTCCAGGCCGCTTCCTTGGCCTGACCGGCTTCTTTGGCGTCCCACTGAGCGTAGATGTCCTGCGGGATTTCAAAGGCGGCGTATTTCCAGCCCAGCGCTTCGCGGGTGGCGGCCACTTCGGCAGCGCCCAGCGCGGCGCCGTGCACGTCATGGGTGCCGGCCTTGTTCGGCGAACCGAAGCCGATAACGGTCTTGCACATCAGCAGCGACGGCTTGTCGGTCACCTTGCGGGCTTCTTCAATCGCGGCCTTGATGGCGTCAGGGTTGTGGCCGTCGACGTTGCGCACCACGTGCCAGCCGTAGGCTTCGAAACGCAGGGCGGTGTCGTCGGTGAACCAGCCGTCGACGTGGCCGTCGATGGAGATGCCGTTGTCATCGTAGAAGGCGGTCAGCTTGCCGAGCTTGAGGGTGCCGGCCAGGGAGCAGACTTCGTGCGAGATGCCTTCCATCATGCAGCCGTCGCCCATGAAGGCGTAGGTGTGGTGGTCGACGATGTCATGGCCGGGGCGGTTGAACTGCGCCGCCAGGGTGCGTTCGGCGATGGCGAAGCCGACGGCGTTGGCTATGCCCTGGCCCAGCGGGCCGGTGGTGGTTTCAACGCCCGGGGTGTAGCCGTACTCCGGGTGGCCCGGGGTTTTGGAATGCAGCTGACGGAAGTTCTCCAGCTCGCGCATCGGCAGGTCGTAGCCGGTGAGGTGCAGGAGGCTGTAAATCAACATGGAGCCGTGGCCGTTGGAGAGCACGAAACGGTCGCGGTCAGCCCAGTGCGGGTTAGTCGGGTTGTGGTTGAGGTAGTCACGCCACAGGACTTCGGCGATGTCCGCCATGCCCATAGGGGCCCCCGGGTGGCCGGAATTTGCTTTTTGTACGGCGTCCATGCTGAGTGCGCGGATGGCGTTGGCAAGCTCTTTACGAGAGGACATGTTTTACTCCAGGTCGGATAAAAAAAGCAGTCAAGTTCCCTATTTTCTCAGACTCCACATCACAACGGCAATCCCTAATGCCAAATGAGAGCGAGTTCACCACTTATTAGCACGATTGGACGCTTTTTCGGAATAACACTATTCTCGCCTTAGCTGGCGTACACTAGGCTCTTGCGACAAGATTTCCTCAAAGCAAAATGACTCTTTTACCTTGTTACCTTCACAGGAAGATGGCGTTATGAAAATTCGTACCTCTTTGATTGCGTTGGGCATTGCCACCTTGGCAACCGGCTGTCAAAACCTGAATACCGAAACCTTGATGCAGTCCGGCGCGCAGGCGTTCCAGGCGGCGACCCTGAGCAACGACGACGTTAAGGCCCTGAGTGATAAATCCTGCGCCGAGATGGACAGCAAGGCACAAATCGCGCCGGCCGGCAGCACCTACGCCAAGCGTCTCAACAAAATCGCTGCGGCGCTGGGCGACAACATCAACGGCACCCCGGCCAACTACAAGGTCTACGTGACCAAAGACGTCAACGCCTGGGCGATGGCCAACGGCTGTATCCGCGTCTATAGCGGCCTGATGGACATGATGAACGACAACGAAGTGGAAGGCGTGCTGGGCCACGAAATGGGCCACGTGGCGTTGGGCCACACCCGTAAAGCGATGCAGGTGGCTTACGGCACCGTGGCGCTGCGCACCGCGGCGTCCTCCGCCGGCGGCGTCATCGGCTCGCTGTCGCAGTCGCAGCTGGCGGATATCGGCGAGAAGCTGGTCAGCGCCCAGTTCTCGCAGAAGCAGGAAAGCGAAGCGGATGATTACTCGTTCGATCTGCTGAAAAAACGCGGCATCGATCCGAACGGCCTGGCCACCAGCTTCGAAAAACTGGCCCAAATGGAAGCCGGCCGTCAGAGCAGCATGTTCGACGATCACCCATCTTCCCAAGCGCGCGCGCAGCACATTCGCGATCGCATCGCGGCAGAGAAGTAACAACGAGAACGCCCGGCAACCGCCGGGCGTTTTTTATCGTATCAATACAGGGTTTTCTGCGGCGGCCCGGCGAAGGTCAGCGGCCCGACCCGCTTCATGTCCACCTCGACCACCGACGGCCCCGGGTAATTGATCGCCTCGGCCAATACGCCGTTGAACTGCGCCGCCGCGTCCACCTTCCAGGCTTTCAACCCCATCGCTTCGGCGATCTGGGTAAAGGCCGGCGTATGCAGCTCGTTGTAATACTGGCGCCCGGCGAAATACTTGTCCTGAATGCCACGCATCACGCCATAACCGCCGTCGTTCATGATCAGCAGGGTGATGTTCACCTGTTCCTGCGCCATGGTCGCCAGTTCCCCCAGACCCAGCGCCAGACCGCCATCGCCCACCAGCCCCACCACCTTGCGCTGCGGGTTGGCGATTGCGGTGCCGATCGCCATCGGCAGCCCCATTCCAATGGCGCCAGCCAGCGAGTGTATGTTACACAGCGGCGAAATCGCCCGAAACAGCCGGCTGCCCCAGACGCTGCCGGAAACGGTGATATCGCGCACCAACAGCCCGTCCTGCGGCAGCGCGGCGTCGATGGCGTCATTGAGTTTGGCGTATTCGCCGGACTGCTGGCGCAGCGCGCTCTCAGCCTGCTGCACCGCTCCCGCGATCTCGGCATCCCACTCGGCGCTCACCTTCTCGCCAGGGGTCAACCGCGCCGCCAGCGCCGTCAGCAGCGCCGCACAGTCGCCATTGATCTGTTCATCGGCCAGGTAGTTGCGGTTGGCCGCCGCCGGATCGATGTCAATTTGCACCAACGGGCGCGGCAGCGGCAGCGTCCAGGTGCGGGTTTCATTACTGCGCAGGCGCGAACCGGCCACCAGCGTCAGGTCGCACTGCGTCAGGATCGCTTCAATGCTCGGCGAGTTGTGGAACGCCCGCAGGCTGCGCGGATGGCTGTCCGGCAGAATGCCGCGCCCGTGGGTGCTGGAGATCACCGCCACGCCGGCGTCCGCCAGCTTGCGCACCGCGTCGCCGCAGGCCAGCGCACCGCCGCCCAACCATAACAGCGGGCGCTTGGCCTGTTTCAGCCGCTGATGCAGCCGCTCCACCGCTGCGGCGTCCGCCTTCGGCAGCGGCGCCGGCGCCAACGCTTCGGCCAGCACCGAGCGGGACACCAGGCTGCTTTGGATATCGATCGGGATCTCGACCGCCACCGGGCCGCAGGGCGCGGTTTGCGCATCCAGGATCGCTCGCTGGATCACCGCCACCGCCTGTTCCGGCGAATTGACCCGGTAGGCGCGCTTGGAGCAGGCGCGCAGGAAGCCGAGCTGATCGCGGGTTTCATGAATAAAACCGGCGTCGGCGTCCAGATAGGCTTTTTCCACCTGGCCGGTGATATGCAACAGCGGCGTGTTGGCGTTGAGCGCCTCAATCATCGCCCCCACCGCGTTGCCCGCGCCGGCGCCGGTGCTGGTCAACGCCACGCCCAGGCCGGAGAAACGCCCGTGCGCGTCGGCCATGGTCACCGCGCCCGCTTCGCCGCGCGCCGGCACGAAGCGAATTTTATCGCGCTGCCCCACCGCATCGGCGATCGGCAGATTATGAATCGAAATGATGCCGTACATCGCCGACACCGCGTACTGTTCCAGAGTCCGGGCTATCGCCTCGCCAACCGTGATTTTATCGCTCATCATCTGCCTTCTTAGGGTAATCGTTATTAGGGTTATGCGTAGAGGTGTCGGCCTAGTCGCTCCAGCGGTTCACCTGATGGCTCAGCGCCAGATACACGCTTTTCTGCTGCATGTAGGCCTTGATGCCGTTCAGGCCCTTTTCGCGGCCCAGTCCGCTTTCCTTGAAGCCGCCGAACGGCGTGGAAATCGAGAACGTTTTGTAGGTGTTGATCCAGACGGTGCCGGTTTCCAGCCGCTCCGCCAGCGCCATCGCCCGCGGGAAATCGCGGCTCCAGATGCCGGCCGCCAGGCCGTACACCGAGTCGTTGGCCTGTTCGATCAGCTGTTGCTCGTCGTCGAACGGCAGCGCCACCAGCACCGGGCCGAAGATCTCCTCCTGGCACACGCGGGCATCGTTGTTCAAACCTTCGATAATGGTCGGCAGGTAATAGCTGCCGCTCGCCAGTTGCGGATCGGCCGGCGCTTCGCCGCCGATGCTCACCCGGCCGCCCTCCTGCCGCGCCAACGCCACGTAGTCCGCCACGCTTTGCCGATGCTTGGCGCTGATCAGCGGGCCGAGATGCACGCCCGGCACCAGCGGGTTGCCGATGCGCAGCCCCGCCGTCAGTTCGGTCAAGCGCGCCAGCAGCGGCTGATACAGCGAACGATGCACGAACAGCCGTGAACCGGCGATGCACGCCTGGCCGGCGGAGCTGAAAATGCCGTAGCAGATGCCGCGCGCCGCCTGTTCCAGATCGGCGTCCTCCAGCACGATGGTCGGCGATTTACCGCCCAGCTCCAGCGAGGTGGGGATCAGCTTGTCGGCGGCGATGTGCGCCAAATGGCGCCCGGTGCCGGTCCCGCCGGTAAAGGCGATCTTTTTCACCAGCGGATGGCGCGCCAACGCCTCGCCGATCACCGAACCTTTGCCCGGCAGCACGCTGAGCAGCCCGGCAGGGAGCCCCGCCTGTTCGAACAGCTCGGCCAGCTTCAGCGCCATCAGCGGCGTGGCTTCGGCCGGTTTGAGCACCACGGCGTTGCCCGCCGCCAGCGCCGGCGCCACCTTCTGCATTTCGCTGGCGATCGGTGAGTTCCACGGCGTAATGGCGGCGATCACCCCCATCGGTTGATACTGACTGAGCGTCATCACTTCGGCGCTGCGCGGGGTCGGCAGCTCGCCTTCCAACACCTCGCAGGCGGCGGCGAAGTAGCGCGCGGTCGCCGCCGCGCTGGCCACCAGGCCGCGGGTTTCCGCCAGCGGTTTGCCGTTGTCGCGCGTCTGCAACTCGGCCAGCTGTTCCTGCTGCGCCAGGATCAGGTTGCTCACGCGGTAGAGAATTGAGGCGCGTTGGTGCGGCACCAGCCCGCGCCATTCCGGCGCGCGCCAGGCCTTTTCCGCCGCCTCTACCGCCTCGTTGACATCCTCGACGTTAGCGGCGCGCAGCCGCGCGTTGACGCTGCCGTCGGCCGGGAATACCGAAGCCATCTCTTCGCCGCGCCCTTCACGCCAGCGCCCGGCGACAAAAATATTCAATCGTTCCATGCTCCGCTCCTGCCGTTCAGGCAATAAAACCGCCGTCCACCAGACGGCGGCAGGCTTGTACCGCGCTCAGCGCCGCCAGGGTTGATGTTTTGGGATTGCTCGCCAGCGGGTTGCCGCTCAGCTCAATGTGAAACTCGCCAAAGTCGCCGCACACCTGCAGGCGATGGGTATTGCGCCGGGTGGCGGGATCGACCTGCAGGCGCACCCGGGTGGCGTCCATCCCCAGACCGTTGAGCGCAATAGTGGCCGCCACGTTGGCGTTGGCCGGGAACAAACGCGCCGCTTCGCGCGCCGAGCCTTCAAAAAATACCTGCGCCTCGCGCACCGCATCGAGCTCGATCAGTTGCTCCGCCGGGCTGCCGCGCCAGCTGGCCGGGCTCTTGCTGGCCTGATAGGTCACGCTCTCCAACCCGCCTTCACGCGCCGACGCCAGCCCGTCCATCCCCGCCACCGCGCCGGACAGCACGATCAGCTGCCCGTGATGGCGGCGGCAAACCTGCTGCAGCCGCTGTTGCAATGCGGCGTCCGCCAGCGCGCCGGTCGAGACCACCGCCAGCGGCCAACCGCGCTGCAGCACCGCCTCGCCAAACTCCGCCACCGCCTGCTGGCTGGCGCACTCCAGCACCAGATCCGGCCGCTGCGAACACTGCTCCGGATGGGTCAGCGCCTGCACCCGCCCGTCAAAAGCCTCGGCGATCGCCGCATGATGAGCTGCGCGCGCCAGGATCCAGCCAACCTCCACGCCTTCCGGCAGACGGGCGATCACTTCCTTCGCCATCGCGCCGTAGCCAATCATCATGATCTTCTTCATCTTTCTCGGCCCCTGCTACACATGGCGGTTAAAGCCGCCGGAAACGTCCAGCGCCGCGCCGGTGGTAAAGGAAGCCAGCGGCGAAGCGAGGAACAACAGCGCCTGCGCCGGCTCCTGCGGCTTGCCCAGGCGTTTCATCGGGATGCCGCGCCGTTCGGCGATGGCCGCCGTCCACTGCTCCCAACTTTGATCTTTATCGCTGCGCTCGTCGAAACGGCGGCGCCACTGGCCCGACTCCACCATCCCCAGCAAGATCGAGTTAACCCGAATGCCTTTGCCCACCAGCTCTTTCGACAGCGTCAGCGTCATGTTGAGCAGCGCGGCACGCGCCGCCGAGGTGGCGATCATGTGCTCTTCCGGCTGCAGCGCCAGCAGCGAGTTCACGCAGGTGATAGACGCGATCGCCGATCGTTCCAGCGCCGGTAAGAACGCCTGCACCGGGTTGATCACGCCGAACAGCTTCAGCTCGGCCTCATGCAGCCAGGCCTCGCGCGGCGTCTGGTCAAAATGGGCGACGAAGCCCTGACCGGCGTTGTTGATCAGCAGATCCACGCCGCCGAAATGCGCCGTCACCTGAGCGGCGAACTGCGCCACCTGCTGCGCGTCCAGCACGTCGCAGCGCAGCGCCAGGATATCCGCCTGCGGGAAGTCCGCGCGCAGGCTGGCTGCTGCGCCGGCCAGCTTGTCCTGATCGCGGCCGCAGAACGCCACTTTCGCCCCTTCGGCCAGCAGCAGCTTCAGGGTTTCAAAACCGATGCCCGACGAGCCGCCGGTCACCACCGCCACCCGATCCTCAAGCTGAAAATTCATCGTTGGATTGCTCCCGTAAAGTCCCGCAGATAGCGGTTGAAACACGCCGGCGCATCGAGGTAGCTGGCATGACCGGCGGCGGCGATCAGACGCAGCGTCGCGTCCTGCTCGCGCGCCAGCTCGGCCGCCTTCTCCGGTGGCGTAATGCGATCCTGTTCACCGCACCACACCTCCAGCGGGCCGCGATAGCGCGCCAGATAGCGACCGATATCATCGTTGGCCAACATCCAGGCGGCACTCAGAAAACCGTCGGGATCGAGCTGCTGCATGCCGTTGCGCACCCAGGCGATATCCTGCGGATCCGCCCCTTCACGCAGCAAGGCCGCCGCCCGCTGCTCGCCGTAGCCCACCGGCCCCAGCGTCTCTATCATCTGCTGGCGCTGGCCGTACACCTGCCGGCGTTTTTCCTCCGGCGCCGTGGCATAGCCCTGCGCCGGATCCGCCAACACCAGCCCGCACAGCCCATCCGGATAGCCGGCGGCATAGGCGCTACCGATCAGCGCCCCCAGCGAATGGCCGACGATCAGCGGCTGCACCAGCTGCAGCTCATCAATCAGCGCCGCCAACGCCGCCGCATAACCGGCGGCATCGGCCTGCGGATCCGCCAACGGCAGGCTGCCGCCGTAGCCCGGCGCGTCCCACGCCAACAGACGGTGGCCGTCCGTCAGGCCGTTATCGTTGAACTGCTTGATCCACGAGGCGGATCCGGAGCTGATGCCGTGCAGCAACACCACCGGCCGCCCCTGCCCGGCCTCGCGCCAGCTCAGGGTGTACGCCCCGCAGCGCGCCCGTTGGCGTTGCGCCAGGCCGTTCATCAGTTGCGCTTCACTTTGGACAGCGGGTGATCCGCCGGATAGGTCGGGATCTCCGGCTTGGCGGTGCCGAGCATCACGCACATCAGCGCCTCTTCCTCGCCGTGGTTGAACAGGCCGCGATACACCCCCGCCGGCACCGAGATCAGATCGCGCTCTTTCAGCCTGGTTTCGTAATACTCTTCCCCATCCTGAATCATCAGCGTGATGCTGCCTTTCAGCATGAAGAACACTTCTTCCACGTCGTCGTGCAGGTGCAGCGGGCCCTCGCACTTCGACGGCAGCACCATGGTGGAGAAGGTGAAGTTGCCCGCCGGAATGGTGTTGGCGTCGCTGGCCACGCCGGTGGCGCCAGTGCCGATGTAGCGCATCTGCGCGCGGCGGTATTTCGGGTCAAAATCGGCCTGGAATTTCAGCGCGTTCCAGTCATATTTGCGGCCTTCGAAACGGGCAATGCGCGACTCCACCCAGTTCTCTATCGACAGATCCTGCGGCTTGACGCCAGCTTTGTTCTCAACCTGAGACATGTTGTCACTCCTCTGTTGAATCAAATGGTTATCCCCTTCGTCTTTCACGCTGTCGCGTTGTTGGCTGCATTCGTTCGCACCAGTCACTTACCGCAGTAAGCTCCTGGAGACTCACGAACTTGCCGCCTAGCCACAGCATGAAATCCATTGGGCTTAGTAATTGTTAATTCAGTACTTTCTCAGCAACGGCAGCAGAATGAGGCAGCCGACGAACGCCATCACCACCAGGAACAGCAGGCCGTTATCCATATTGCCGGTGGCGGCGATCAGCGCCCCCATCAGCACCGGCGCCAGCGCGCCGGCAAAATTGCCCAACCCGTTGAAGATGCCGCCGGCGGTGGCGCTCACCTTGCTGCTGGTGGCCTTCGCCAACAGCGCGAAAATATTCGGCGCGCCGGCGCCCCACATAAAGGTGCTGAAGGCCATGGCGGCGATCACGCTGTAGGTGCCCTGCAGGTGCAACACCACCGCCAGACCGAGGCCGGCGCCGCACAGCGACAGGAAGCAGGCCAGCGCGCGGCGATCCAGCTTGTCCGACAGCCAGGCGCCCAGCACTTCGCCGAGCAGCATGGCGATGAACGGCAGCGAAGAGAGGTAACCGGCATGCTCCAGATGAATGCCTTTGCCCTTGATCAGATAGCTCGGCAACCAGCCGTTCATGCCCCACAGGTAGGTCAGAAAGGCGATGTTGAACAGGCAGATCATCCAAAAGTGCGGACTGCGCAGCAGCTCGCGGCGGTGCTGTTTGCGTTCGGACACCGCCGGTTTGGCCGCCGCCGCCGGACGCGAGACGTTCAGGTGGCGCATGCCGAACAGCACCAGCAACATCACCGGCAACGTCAGAAACGCCATAAAGAAGAAGGTGGCCTGCCAGTCGAAGGTATTGAGGATGTACAGGGTGACCGGGAAGCCGAGCGCGGCCCCCAACGGCGTGCCGAGCAACCACAGCATGGTGGCGCGCGCCTGCAGCTGCGGCGGGAAAGCCTGACGAATAATGGCGTAGGCCATCGGCAGCAACGGCCCTTCGGCGATGCCGAGCAGGATGCGCAGCGTCATCATGGCGTGATAGGAACGCACCAGCCCCATCAACACCATCAGCACGCCCCACACCACCATCATGCCAATCAATACCTTGACCGGATTAAGCCGATCGCCGATGCCGCTGAGCAGCATTGAGGAAATGCCGTAGGAGAACAGAAACGCGCTCATCAGCAAGCCCAGCCGCGCCGGGTCAAAACCAATGCCCAACGCCTGCTGAAACTCGGCGTCGGAAAACAGCGCCGCGATGCTGATCTTGTCGAAAAACGCCAGCAGTACGCAGGCGAACAGCGCGATCGGCACCGACCAGCGCACCCGCTGCTGCGGATTTTCGGCAACGGTTTCCCCCGCCCGTCCAGCGCGGGCGTCAATGTCTTGCGTAGTCATAAAACGCTCCCGAGGTTCGGGCGTTATTTCAACGCCATCAAAGAAAACTCCGCATCCGCCAGTTGCTGCAGATCCAGCACCCGGCCGCTCGCCAGCCAACGCTTGCCGAGTTTGATGGTGCGCGCGTCGTTGAACGCCACCATCTGCACCAGCTGCCGATCGGCGTTCAGCGTGAAGAACACCTGCGACTGCGGCGTGCGGCGCACCACATGGTGTACGCCGCCGCTCGGCACGCCGAGGATCTGGATATTGACGTCATATTGATCCGACCACAGCCAGGCCACGTCGTCATACGGGGCGGCGAAGGCGTCGAGCATCGCGCAGGCGGTGCTGATGGCCTGATTTTGCGCGTAGGCCCAGGACTGCAGGCACAGGCCAAGCGTCGGGTGACGCGCCACGTCGCCGGCGGCGAAGATCGCCGGATGGCTGGTGCGCCCCTGGCCGTCGACCACAATGCCGGACTCGATCGCCAGCCCGGCGCTGCGCGCCAGTTCGAGATTCAGCTCGACGCCGATCCCCACCACCACCAGATCGAAGGCCTGCGGATCGCTGACTTCGCTGCCGATCCAGGCGGCGCCGTCGCGATCTTCCAGCGAGATCTCGCCGCAGCCGCACAGCACCGTGACGCCCTGCCGGCGATGCAGTTCGAGCAACGCCTGCGAGACATCGGCGCCGACGCTGCGCATACACAGCGCTGGCTGGCGTTCAAACACCGTCACCTCGGCACCGAGACGCCGCGCGGAAGCGGCGATCTCCAGCCCGATCCAACCGCCGCCGACGATCGCCAGGCGACGACAGCCCTGCAGCCCCTGCCGCAACCGGGCCGCATCGTCCCAGGAACGCAGCGTCATCACGCGCGGGTGCTGCGCCCAGGCGGCGCCCGGCACACGCGGCCGCCCGCCGGTGGCGATCAGCAACTGCTCGAACTGCAGCCGTTGCCCATCGCTGAGCGTAACGATTTGCTGTTCGGCGTCGATGGACTCGGCGCGCAGCGGGCGGCGCCAGTCGATATTCAGCTCCGCCACCGTCTGTTCGCTGAACAGCCGGCTGAGGGGAGCCGCGGCATCCAGCAACGCCGCTTTCGACAGCGGCGGCCGCTCGTAAAAATCGTAGGGTTCGTCGCTGACAACCGTCAGCCGGCCGCTGTAACCGCGGTCGCGCAGCGTCTTGGCCGCCCAGCCGCCGGCCTGGCCGCCACCGACGATGACGATGCCCGCCTGTTCAGCCCGGTTCATAACGCCTCCGCTTTTTTATGCTGGCGGCGCGTGTCGTGATCGATGCCGCCCTCTACCGCCCATTCGGTGAAGGAGACCAGCGAATGCTCCAGCTCGCGCGGCTGCCAGTTTTCCGTCAGATAATCGTCGTTGGTGTAGTACTCGAACGCGCCGCCGGTCGGGCTGTTGACGTACCAGAAATAGGCCGAGGAGATCGGGTGACGGCCGGGGCCGATAAAGGTGCTCCACTGCTCTTTGTTCATGGCGATGCCGCCGCCGATCACTTCGTGGATATCGCGCACGGTGAACGCCACGTGATTCAGGCCGCGTGGGCGGTTCGGCAACTTCAGCAGGAACAGGTTATGATGGCCGCCGCGCGCCTGGGTGCGCAGGAAGACGGCGCGATCGATATAGCGATCGGAAACCTGGAAATCCAACAGCTCGCGGTAGAAACGCTCGGTCGCCGCCAGATCGTCGACGAAGAACACCACGTGGCCGATGTTGATCGGCTGCGCCTGCGAATAGACCGGGCTGGGTTGATCGATGCGGCGCACGTCGCCCCACTGGTTGATCGGCGTGACCGGCACCTCGACCGCCTGCTGGCGGCTGACGACGAAGCGCAGCGTCATGCCGTTGGGATCGCGGCATTCCAACTCTTCTCCCACCTGACGGAAGCCGGGCATCAACGCCAAACGCGGCTGCAGGCGCGCCAGTTCGGCGGGCGAGGCCACGCCCCAGGTCATGCGGCGCAGGGTGGAACCGCCTTCAAACGCCGCAGGCAGCGCCGCGCTTTGCAACGGGTGCAGGACAACCCGCGCCCCGCTCAGGGTCGTGAATTCGCGCTGCGCTTCGCCCCAATGTTGCGTGGCGGGCTGCAGGCCGAAATCTTGCATGAATTTTTCGCAGGTTGGCAGATCTTCGACGCCAAATTCCAGTTTTTCGATTCCGATTACGCTCATTGTTCAGCCTCACATTCTCGCTGCATACGGTTTTCAGGCATGACTGAACCCCGGCCCGTGTTTGCTGCGGGCCTTATCCCTGCCTGAGTAAAAGAGTCGGTCCTGTCGGTTAGCCGACGTTGGCCTGCGGCGGCGCGCCGAGGAAGCCGGAAATTTTCTCCGCCGCGTCGCGCACTTCCATGCGCAGCCGCTCGCGATCCGCTTTCGGGATCTCATCGGACGGCACCATGATGCTGACCACCGCCTCGACCCGCTGCTCGCGGTTGAAGATCGGATAGACGATCGAGGAGATGCCGTGGCGGAAGAACGATTCGCCGATCACATAGCCGCGCGCCTTGTCTTGCTGCACCATCTGCCACAGCGTTTCGCGATCCGCCGGGGTGCCCGGCGCATTGCCCGGCAGTTGCGCGTCTGGATAAAGTTGTTCGAACTCACTGCGAGTCGCGCTGGTCAACAACATGCGGCCGAGCGAGGTTTGGTGCACCGGCAAGCGGGTGCCGACGCTGACCTGATTGATCTGCGAACCGGCAGCGCTGACGCGGGCGATATAGATCACATCACGCCCGTCGCGGATCGCCAGATGGCTGCTGCACTGGCTGCGATCGCGCAGCTGCTCGATCACCGGCTGGCCGGCCTGCGCGACGTCCAGCGACGCGATATATTCGAAGCCGAGGCGCAGCACCTTGATGCCGAGCGCAAAGGTGTTGGTGCGCGGATTGCGCTCCAGAAAGCCCAGGTGTTCGAGCGTCTGCACCACGCGATAAGCGGTGGCCTTCGGCATATCGACCAAGCGATGCAACTCGGCGAAGGTCATCTCCTTATGCTGCTCGCCAAACGCCAGCAGCAACTGCAACCCGCGATCCAGCCCCGGGATCAGATACTTACATGCTTGTGCTTGCTCGTCCGCCATCTCTCGCTCCTGCGCTGTGCGCCTGCCCTGCGGGCCGTCAGTTGAATACGAAGCCGCCGTTGACCGGCAGCAGTTGACCGGTGACGAAATTCGCCAGCGGCGACAGCAGATAAAGCACCGTACCGTTCACATCGTCCGGGTGCTGCGCCCCGGCCAGCGCGCGCCCCTGCTCGTACAGCTGGTGGCGTTCGGCGGGGACATACTCGGTGGCTTCCACCCGCGTCAGGCCCGGCGCGATGGCGTTGACGCAGATCCCCTGCGGCCCCAGTTCACGCGCCATCGATCGGGTCATCGCGATCAGCGCGCCTTTACTGGCAACATAGGCCATCAGGCGCGGCGCGCCCCACAGCGCGGTGTCCGACGCCACGTTGACGATCTTGGCGTGCGGGTTGCGCGCCAACAGCGGCACCGCCGCCTGGCTCACCAGCCAGGTGCCGCGCACGTTGACCTGCATTACCCGATCCCACAGATCGATGTCGTATTCCATCATGGTTTTACCGCCGACGCCGGTCGCCAGCGCCGCGTTGTTCACCAGCCCGTCGATCCCGCCGCCTGTGGCGATCTTCTCGAACGCCGAACGGATCGAATCCGGTGAGGCCAGATCGATGATTTGCGTTTCCACCTGAGCGCCCTGCTCGCGCAGCGCGGCGCCGCTCGCCGCCAGCTCATCCGCCAAAATGTCGCACATCACCACCTGCGCGCCGGCAGCCGCGATGGCGGCGGCGAAGCTGTAGCCCAGGCCGCGCGCCGCGCCGGTGACCACGATGCGTTTATCGTTCAGCAGACCCTTCACTGCGCCGCCTCCCGCTCGCGCAGCGTCGCCAGCTGTTTTTGCGCCTCTTTCTGCATCAGGCGGCGCAGGCGAGAAAGACCGACGTCGTGCTGGTACAGATATTCGCGGCCGCGGGCGTTAGGCGCCATGTTCTCAAGCACGATGCGATCCTGCTCGAGCACGTCCCAATGCAACGATTCCAGGCGATTGCGGTACATGAAGCGCCACATGTCGCGCTGCCAGTCTTTGACCTTACGAATGCGCCAGAAGAATACCCGGCAGTGATCCTTGTCTTCCGGCACCACCATGCCGATGATCCAGAAGTGACCGCCCGGCCCGAAACGCTTCTTGTACGGGATCGACAGGCGCATCCAATACGCGCCGCTGTTGCCGAATTCCACCCAGTCGAAGTTGACGCCGATCTGGCCGTTTTTCTTGAAGATGAAGCCGCTGTCGGTCGGCTCCAGCGCCATGTCCGCCTTGCGATCCCCTTCCGCCATCGAGTGTGAAGAGGAGTGCAGGTAAGTGCCGTGCATCGGATCCATCACGTTTTCCAGGGCGTACTGGTAGTTGCAGTTCCAGCTGGCGGTGCACAGAAAATTACTGTACGACGCTTCGTCCGCCAGCTCTTGCGGGAAAGTCAGCTCCGCCGGCGCTTCATCCGCCGTCACGCCGAAATAGAGGAACACCGCGCCATAGGCTTCTTTGGCCGGGTAAGAACGCAGGCATTTTTGCCCCACCAGCGGGCAGCGATCCACCGCCGGCACGTCTTTCACCGTCCCGTCGCCGCCGACTTCCACCCCGTGATACCAACAGGCGATGCGATCGCCGAGGTTCCACCCCATGGAAAGCCGCGCGCCACGGTGCGGGCAGCGGTCTTCCAGCGCGTGGATCTGGCCTTCGCCGTCGCGCCACACCACGATTTGCTGCTCCAGGCGGGTGATGCCGACCGGGTTGTTGCCCACTTCCCAGCTGGCCAGCACCGGATACCACATGCCGCGCAGCCCCTGGTCAAGATAGTCCTGCAAGCTCTGTTCGGAGGATGTTGTGTTTGCTGTCATTGTCTTCTCCCGGGTGTCGCTCAGAAACCGTTAACGTGAAGGAATTCGCGGAACGTCGCCTCATTCCACGGCTGGCCGCTGCGATCGAACAGACGACGCTGATTCAACGCGCTAACGATCTGCTCCAGCTCTTCCCCCCCTGATCGAAGATCGTTTCCAGCGCCGCCACCAGGGCGGTTTCGAAACCGTCCGGCACCCGGGCGCGGTTTTGCCAGATGACATTGCGGAACTGGCCCGGCTGATGGATTTGACCGTTGCCGCCTTCGCGGGCTGGCGTCACTTGTTGGGTGTCCGGCAGCCAGGGATTGAAATCGGTGATGTGCTGCATGATTACTCCTCCGCGATAAAGGTGATCTGGATTTGGTTGTCGACCACCCGGGTGGGATAGGTTTGCAGATCTCGGCCGCCCGGCTCGCGCAGGCACTGGCCGGTGCGCACGTCAAACAGCGCTTCGTGCAGCGGGCACTCAACCTTGCCGTCGTCTACAAACCCCTGGCTGAGCAAGGCATAAGCATGCGGGCAGACGTCTTCCAGCGCGTAGTAGTTACCGTCGAGCAGGTACACCCCGATCTCTTTTCCTTCCACTTTGCCGGAGAAAGGAAAATCTTCTTTCACCTGAGACACTTCGCACACATTCTTCCAGCTCATTGCTTTTATCCTCTATCTGATTGTTTCATATATGAAACTCAGTTTCTTATTTAATACAGCCACTATAAGTCTGGCGAAACTTTCGTCAAGCGAGCGGAACGGCAAATGTTAATGAAAGGTTGTTTAAAAATGACAAATGTGGGAAGGATCACGAAATCATGCACCGATATGAAAAACCTATGTCAGTTGTGCGCTCCCTCGCTAATTTATGGCAAAAAACGCGTTGATCTCTGCGGCGAATTGCGCGTAAAAGTGTTTTCCCTCTGTCATTTACACCCTATTTGATAACAATAAATTTACATCAATCAGCCCCATCCCCGCGTTTGCGCCAAATGGCATCCTCGGGTGAGTTTACTGCTGCCTGAATTCGTCAACCGCTCGCACTGAGGAACGCGCCGTGCAACAACGTCAACGCTGGTTTGGGGTGATCGCCCTGCTGTTTCTGATCGTTATCGCCTATGCGGATCGGGTTAATATCGCCGTGATGTTGGTCAATCCCGACTTCCTGCAACACTTTCAACTCGGCGGTGACCGCGCTCACCAGGGCACGCTGATGACGGTGTTTTTACTCGGTTACGGCCTGTCCGCCATGTTGCTGACGCCGTTTCTGGAAACGCTGATGGGTTACCGCCGCGCGCTGACGCTGAGCGTGGTGCTGTGGGCGCTGCTCACCGCCGCCTCGCCGCTGGCGGGATCGCTGCTGTTGCTGTGCGCGGTGCGCGCGCTGCTTGGCGTCAGCGAAGGGCCGCTGTTCTCGCTGAAAACCATGTACATCAGCGATCATTTCGCCGCCGACGAGCGCGGCAAGCCCAACGCGGTCAGCGCGCTGGGCGTCTCGTTGGGGCTGGTGCTCGGCTTTCCGCTGGTGAGTTTTCTGATGGCGCACTTCGGGTGGGCGATGTCGTTTCACCTGCTGGCGCTGCTCAACCTGCTGCTGGGCCTGGCGCTGGTGCGGTTGTTCGTTCATCCGCTCGCCTTACCCTCATCTTCTTCACGCCCTGCCGATTCGCAACCGGTGCTAAGCCGCGTCTGGCACACCTTTGCGCTGGCCTGGCGCACGCCGATGCTCGGCTGGATCCTGCTGATCGAGATCGCCACGCTCAGCTACCTGTGGGGCTCCAGCGCCTGGCTGCCGGCTTACCTGACCGATGAAAAGGGGTTCTCCATCAAGCAAATGGGCTGGATGGCGGCGCTGCCGTTCATCGTCAGCATCGCCTCCAAATACCTCGGCGGCGCGTTGCTCGATCGTATCCGCCCCTATCAGGCGCCGCTGATCTTCGTCTTTGGCGGCGCGGCGACCGCACTGTGCATCTATGGCGTAATGAACAGCCATCAGCTTGGTTGGATCGCCTTCTTCCTGCTGGCGGCCAACGCCTGTTGGGGTGCGCAGGGCGCGGCGATCCCCACGCTGCTGCAGCATTATGCGCGGCCGGAGGCGGTCGGCAGCGCCTATGGGCTGATCAACGGCATCGGCAATCTGTTCTCGGCGTTTGTGCCGATGGCGATGGGCATGGTGATGGCCAGCCAGGGCAAGGTGTCCTCGGGCTTTGCGGTACTGATCGCCTCACAGTTGCTGACGCTGCTGGCGGGCGGTGCGCTGTTTAGCCGCATGTTGCTGGCGCGCCAGGTGAAACGGGCATAGTCTGTTCCCGCACCGTTGCGGCAGAGAAAGCCAATGGCCTTGAGAGGGTGCTCATGGATCTGGACGCCAACAACCAGCAGACGGGGGACATCCCCCGTCGCCGGGTTGCCTTACCGTTCGGATTCGTAAGCCAAAATGGCCGCAACCTCCGTAGTGCCCGATCGGATCCGCAGCTCGCACAGCGTGCTACGGGTTATCCATGCCAGTGATATTACCGTGGCACAAATAACCACCAGTTTTAACAGGCTCCGTTTGTTCGGCATCATGCCTTCTTCTCCTTGCCTCGCGGCGGGTAAGAGGCTAACTTAACGTTGCTGGCGTTAGAGTAGGCCTCGGGTTGATGAATATCGACTCGGGGCTTTTCTCTTTGTACCTTTCACGCAGGCTCTAGATACAAAGATCCAGAGCACCCGCGCGCAGTATATTCATCCTCCCCGTTATCCCGGTTCCTTTTTACTGACTCCGTTTCATTTCTGCGCAAAATTGCGCAAAGGCGTTGCAACAGACTGAAAATCGCCGCGCGGATGACGAAAAATGAAATAAAAAAAGCGGCCCCATACGATGGAAGCCGCTTTTTCAGCGAGGCGTGGCCAAGCGTCAGGCGTGTTTCTTGGCCGCCTGCAGGTACAGCATTTCCAGACCCAGGGTCGCCGCGGCCAGCGCGGTGATCTCGGACTGATCATAGGCCGGCGCCACTTCCACCACGTCCATGCCGACGATGTTCAGCGACTGCATGCCGCGCACCAGTTTCAGCGCGCGATCGGAAGTCAGACCGCCGATCACCGGCGTGCCGGTGCCCGGTGCGAACGCCGGATCCAGGCAGTCGATGTCGAAGGTCAGGTACACCGGCATATCGCCGACGATGCCTTTGATCTGGGTCAGCAGGTCGTCCACGCTGCGATCGTTCACCTGCGCGGCGTCCAGTACGGTAAAGCCATTGTCGTGATCGAACTCGGTGCGAATGCCGATCTGCACCGAGTGGTGCGGATCGATCAGGCCTTCGTTCGGCGCATGATAGAACATGGTGCCGTGGTCGAACTTGCTGCCGTTGGCGTAGGTATCGGTATGGGCGTCAAAGTGCACCAGCGCCAGCTTGCCGAAATGCTTGGCGTGCGCGCGCAGCAGCGGTAGGGTGACGAAGTGGTCGCCGCCGAACGAGAGCATGCGCTTACCGGCCTTCAGCAGTTTCTCCGCGTGCGCCTGCAGCTTGTCGCTCATGTCCTGCGCATCGCCGAAGTTGAACACGATGTCGCCGCAGTCAACCACGTTCAGGCGATCGCGCAGATCGAAGCTCCACGGCCAACGGTTGCCTTCCCAGGCCAGGTTGGTGGACACTTGGCGTATGGCCGCCGGGCCATGACGGCCGCCGGCGCGACCGGAGGTCGCCATGTCAAACGGAATGCCGGTGATGACCCACTCTGCATCGCTGTCGTAAGGCATGAAGTTCAGCGGAAAGCGCAGGAAACCAAAGGCGTTGGACACTAATGAATTATCGGACTGATGGCCTAAGGTGCTCATAGTAAACCCTCGTAGTTCAACAAGTTGCCGGGCGCAGACGCCGGGCCGTTACAAAAAAAAATCCCTCCCGCGTCGTTAGCCCGACGAGAAAGGGATTGATACCCTAGATAATTGGAGCTGCATCAAGGCGGCCAGGGCGGGAATCCCCTGGAGCTTACTCAAGTAAGTGACTGGGGTGAGCGCACGCAGCCAACACAGAGGCAACTTCAAGTATGACGGGTAATTCGATGTTTGTTTCGGTGCTACCGATGCAGCAGATTATGGCCGCATTTTGTTCATGCTTCAAGGGGGATGATCCGCGCAGGCTAGCGGCCATATCAATCATATTTTCCCTGGTTGATGAAGCAAATAACGTCCTTATTCTACTCATAAAGTTAGCTGGTGGACGGGGGTAGCAAGCCTGCGCTTTTTTTTCGTTCCCCGCTACCAGGCCGCACAAGCCCGAGCAGCATCTTGATATGCCAATGGAACCCTATGCCAGAAAAACGAACGCTCAACAGCGGCACAGCAAGAACATTTGCCCTTCCGGGCTGATTATTGATAAAGCTCATCGCCACGTCGTTCGACAGTAAGAAACTCGCCGGCAATGATGTCAGCGCCGCCGCCATAGCAATTTATAATCCTGAAACTGGCGCCTCTTGGTGGCTACCTTCGTTCACCTCAGGCACTTACTGGAGTCAGCGCCTGGGAACTCGCTCCGTAGCCGCCACGATGCGGCTTGAATTATTTTGGGCAGCTTTATTTTGCAGTCAATATCACCAGCCCGACAGTTTTTACGCCATCGGGATTATGGGAAAAACTAGTAATACACCATATCAAACTGAGTAGTAAGATTAGCTGTGCCAGGCGTAATGTCATCGCTCAAGGCAACATATTGCGCTGCGTAGCGCACAGTAACCTCTCCGTTAGACTTCGGGTAGCCGTTTCCCGCAGAATGATTCGGATATATATCATAATCATCACCGGATTTTATTTTCACTGCAACACCTGACGAAGTGGATTCTTTATCTAACGCAAATGCACGATAGTCTTCAGACGGAGCTTTGCCAGCGAATTTAAACTCAACATAGCTCCTCGTTTTCGTAGGGCAATCGGTAGCCTTTAATTCAAAAACTACTGCTGGACTACGGTCCCCTTTTTTAGCTAACTGACTACGGTTAATATCCCCCAAAGGTACGTTCATGTTTTTGCTGTCAGCAGTCAGATTACAGGTGTAATTAATAAATTTCACTTTAATTTTTAGAGTACCATCCCCCGCTTGTGCAGGTAATACCAACCCACTAAAACAGAGCAACACACCTTGAATCATTCGCTTTAACTCATTGTTCATAAACACTCCTTAACCACCAAATAATAAACCACGGACAACTTAGTTATACATAATGGTAAACTGGATAGTGCTGGTAACCTCACCCGGGGAGATCGGTTCTCTTTTATCATTAAGCAATAACAACGTCACACCAACCCAGAGGGAATTTACGCTACCTGAACCAGTATTTTTTAGCTCATAAGGCAACGAATCACTGTTGACCTTTACATTATCACCAGCCGATGACAACATAAATCCCACGTTCCTTACTGCCCCTAACTGCCCCTGGTCATCGGGTGCGAAAATATATTCTTTTCTATCAACATCCTCACTAGTAGCAGTGCCTTCAAATCGAATCTTCACCTGATTAACCCCTGAAGGGCAATTCAGGAGCTTCATATAAAATCCATATCCCGTACTACTTAACCCAGAATTCCCTGCCAGCACACCGAAATCGAATGTTGCATTCTTAGAGTCCTCATCCACCACACAGGCATTCTCCAACACCCGGCCGGTGACGTTAATATTACCATCCGCTGCGTATAGCAGCGGAGATAACATTGCCGCACTGAGTAAGGCCAGCAGCGGCATTTTTCTCACTGTTGCTATCATCGTTAATTTCCTTATCTCTCTGATAATGCCAAACAATCATCGTGCTGAAACAGGCCCGGTTATTATGGATAGACCAGGCTAATCTGCGTGGTCAGGTTGGCGCTGCCGGGGGTAACCGTTTGCGCCTTCGTGGCAATATAGACAGCCGCGCCGCTGATTTACTTGTTACTCTCGCCATATTCCTTATTACTAGGGGAGGAATTATTTATAATATAATCAACCCAAAAGAGGAAAAATAACGTCAAGTCATTTATTCATAGACTATGCTCAATTGTACAGTAGCATTGGCATCACCTGGAATAATATTATTGGCTAAAGAAATATATTGTGCATTGAATCGCATAGAAACAATTCCGTCCTTTCCTGGAATGCTCACCGCCCCATATCGCTCACCAGGTCCTTTCACACGATACATGTCAGATATCCGCACCCCAATCCCCTGAGCCTCGGAATCATCATCCAACGCAAATGCGCCCATCTGACCGGCGGAAGTGCCGTCAAAACGATAGTAGACCGTCATCCCCGGTACGCAGTCAGCCGCCCTGATGACAAAATCAACCGGCTTGCTGACCGCCCCCATTGGTGCCAATTCAGTGCGTGAGATATTCCCCAACGCCACCGACATACTCTTGTTATCGGCGCTAAGGTTGCAGGTTCCATGGACTAAACGCAGCTCAATATCAGCGCTGCCATCCGCACCATAAGCGTTAAACGCCAGTCCACTGCCGATCAGCAACAACCCCTTGATGATATTTTTCATTAATTTTTCCCTATATTAATCAAATGGACTACTCAATAACATCAAGGGTAAATCAGGCTAAACTGCACCCGTGCCCGAGCAACCCCTACTGTCGGCATGGCACTGCCGGTAGAATATCCCATATAGAAATAAAGGAAATTTATACCATTTACCAACCCAATCGCCGGGCTGAATTCATTAACTCTCAGAAGATCTTCAAAATATCCACCACGATCTCCTTGTGCATTGGAAATGAGAAAACCCACATTTTTAGCGGCATCAGGCTGATCACTATTGTCGGCAGCAAAAACCTTGCCTGGAAAATCATTGCTGCTTGCCGCAGTTCCCTCAAACCTGATCTGCACCTGGCTGATACTTTCCGGGCAATTCTCCAAAATCACCGTGATGGATTGACCGACATTAAGTACGCCGATAGGGCCTCCAGCGAACATTGTTCCCATATCCACCTTCTGGCTTTTAGAACTGGCATGCAGCACACAACTACTCTCCACCACTCTGCCAGTCACATTAATATTCCCCTCCGCCGCCTGCAGCGGCGGCGCCAACACGGCGGCGCCGAGCAGCGTCAGGGGCAGTGCTATTTTTCTCATCATTATCTTCGTCCTTATTGATAGGTGAGGCTAAAGGTTGCTACCGCGTTGGCCTCGCCGGCGGCGATCTGCGGTTGCGTTTGGTAATAACGGGCGCTGAACGGGTAACTGCGCAGGCCTTGCGGGGCCGTTTCCAGCGGCAGCCGTTCGCCCAGCGTCAGCGGCGCGCCGCGGTAGAGCAACTGCACCCCGACGCCGCGCGCGCTGGCCTGCGCATCGGGGTTAACCAGCGCCAACACGCCGGGCAGGTCATCCTCTGCAGCGATGCCATCGAACTGAATATTGACCCGGGCGCCGGCATCGCAGGCCAGATCCAGCAAGAACGGCTGTTCGCCGCGCGTGCTGCCCACGCCGCGAAAATCGCTGCGCGCCACCTCGCCCAACGCCACCGTGCGGTGGCGGCCGCCCTGCAGCTCACAGGCCAGGCGGGTGATGGCAACCGGCTTTTGCAAGGCGATATCCAGCACCGGCTGGCCGTTGAGCGTGCGGCGGGCCAGGGTTTCCGTCGCCAACACGCCGGAGGCCAGCGGCCCGGTCACCACCAGCCGCAGGCTGATTTGCCGTTTTCCGGCGGCAAGGGCGCCGCTCGCCGGCCAACCCTCGCTGAAGGCGGCGTCGGTATCCAGCGCATAGCCCAGCCCGCTGATCGTGGTGCCGTAGACCGCGCTGTTGCCGCTTTTCAACCCGCTATCGCTGCCCAACAGGTTGAGACGTGCGTCTTCCGCTCCCGCACAGGGCGCCAGCGACGCGGCTTGCTGCACCTGGCGCGTGCCCTGCCACACCACGCTGCCGACCGGCAGATCGCGTTGCAACGTCTGCGCCGGAATGTCGAACAGCAGCCGTTCCGGGTTGCCGGCCGGCGGACATTCCGCTCCCCAGGCGCCGCCCGCCGCCCACAGCCCGCACAGGCCGAGCATCCATACTCCCGCTTTCATCCTTTGCTCCTTAACGACACTCTGCCGCTATCTCTGGGATCTCCGGGCCGGCCGTTTCCGGCAGGCTGTAGACGACCTGGCATTGCTGGTCCGGTTGTTTGCCCCACTGCACGTGCAGCATGCCGTTGGCCGGCATGCCGGCCAGGAACAGCTGCCCGCCGTCGCCGACAATGCTGCCGTCACCGCCTGCGCCCGTCAGCCTGGCAATCGCACCGAACGGCACCGGCCGGCCATCGGCGCGCGTCAGCGTCATCATCATCCGTGCGCCTACCTTGGTTTGATAATCCGCCAGCACCACCGCGCCACGGGTTGGGATCACCGTCTGGCTGGTCAACCCCAGCTCCACGTTGTCCGCCAGGGTGGTCGGATCCAGCGCGATCGCATTCTGGCGATAGGCAGAGAGATAAGGCACCACCGCATAGCCGCGGCTATCGGTTTTCACCCCCACCTGATTCACCACGCTGACCCCGCCGGCACCCGGCGCGCGCACCAGCGCCACCGTATCGTTAAGCGGTTGCGACAGCGTCACACCGCCGACATGCAGCAACACCCCGCCCTGAATGTCGTAATTCAGCCGCTGGCGCTGCCCATCGTGGCTCAGCCCGGCGCCAAGCAACGCCTTGCTGCCGCGATAGCCCAGCGCCAGATTGCCATTCTCGCCCTCCCCCTGATTGCCGTAGCCACCGGTCAGCCCCCAATTCAGGTTGTCGCCTTCCAGCGCAGT
Organism: Serratia sp. BNK-33-b; assembly: GCF_048684565.1. NCBI lineage: Bacteria > Pseudomonadati > Pseudomonadota > Gammaproteobacteria > Enterobacterales > Yersiniaceae > Serratia > Serratia sp. BNK-33-b. The sequence continues at coordinate 674,378 of NZ_JBLQTZ010000001.1, read as the reverse complement.
GCCATTCAGCCCCAGCGTCTGCAACGTTTTGCCGTTGTTGCTATTGCTGATGCCGTAACCAGCCCAGGTGTTGTGTGCCCACAGGTTCAGTGGAATGCTGACATTCAGCGCCACGACGCGATCGGTCTGAGCCTGATAACTCTGGTTCTGGCTGTAGTTAAGGCCATAACTCACTCCTTTGATGCTGCCGTTGTAGCCCAGGCTGACGGACTGGCGCTTGCCTTGTTCTCCCCAGCGCCGATCTTCTGCCAGGCTCAGGAACAGCGAGCCTGGCAGCGGCCCCAACCCCTGCTGCAGCGACAGTTCTTTACGGCTGCGGGTAGCGCTGTTGCCTGTGCGTTCGCGGGGTTGCATCGCCTGTTGCAACGTGGTGTAGCCCTCACTGGCATGGCGATAACCGGCCATGCTCAGCTGGGTGCCGGTGAGCGGGAAGCTTTTTTCATAGCGCAGACGCCACATTTTGCCCTGCCGATCGTCCCTCTGAACGGCCTCTTCCGGTCGCCGGGCCCAGCTTTGCGTCATATCCAGCGACAACGCGCCGGCGCGGCCCAGGTTTTGCCCCACGCCCAGCGCCAGCGAACGGTAACGATTGGCCCATTGGCCACCGCCATACAGCGTGGCGCCGAGCGGCAAGCCGTAGATCAGCGTGCCCTGCATAAACTTCGCGTCTTCAGTATTTGCCTCTTGCGCACGGTAATGACCGGCGGCCAGGCCGTAGCTGAGCCGCCCTTCGCGCTGCAGCACCGGCAGCGAAGCAAACGGCACCAGCAGGCGCTGTTCCGTACCGTCGCTTTCTTTGATGATGACATCCAGATCGCCGCTGCCGGAAACCGCATACAGGTCGCTGATTTCAAAGGCGCCTGGCGGCACATAGCGCTGATCGACCACCACGCCGTTTTGGCGAATGATCACCTCCGCGTTGCTTTTGGCGATGCCGCGCACCACCGGCGAGTAGCCGCGCAGGCTGTCCGGGTACATCTCCTCCACCGAGACCAGCTGTACGCCGCGCAGCGGCAGCGAATCGAAGATATCGCCCGGCGTGGTGGCATCGCCCAGCGTCAACAGCCCGTTCAGCGGGGTGATGTCTCGCTGTACATAGCTGTTCAACGTGCGCCAGTGCGCCTCTCCCTGGCCGTTCCGGTTCCACACGCCGTCATGCCGCAACCGCCAGGCGCCCCAGTTAGCGCCATTGCGCAGATTGACGAAATAGCTGCTTTCATTGCCGCCCCCCTGCCGGCTGCGATCGTGCGCCCCACGCAGGGTATAGTTGCTCAGCAACGCCGGAATGCCGCTGTCCCACTGCTCTGGCGGCACATAGCCGCGCGCCTGGCGTTTTAACGCCGCCTGCGGGATGCTCAGCTTCAACTGCTGTTGCTCGAACAGCAGTTCCGTTCTGGCGCCGGGAATGGCCTGCGGCAGATTGATGCACGCCTCGGAGGGCTGCAGCGCGGGAAAGGCGGCCAGATCCACGCCAAAGCCCTTCAGGTCCTCCCATTTCAGGCAAGGAGCCAGACGCTCTTTGCCCTGCTCATCCGGCTGCAGAGAAAAGGCCAGCGTACGGGTATCCAGCCGCTGCTCGTTGAGGAACAGATCAACGCGATACTCTCCCGGCGGCTGCTTATCCTCATCAGAGAACAACGCCAGATCCACTTCGGTTTGCGGCGTATTGCCTATCTGCAATAAAGCAGAGCTAAAACGGTATTCCGCCTGCGCCACGCCGCTGTACATCAGCAGGCCGGCAAGTTGCCAGGCCAACGGCGTCAGCCGATATTCGCCGCGCCGCCCAGATTGGCGACGCGCTGTTTTGCTGTTCATGTTCCACATCCCTGTTCACACCGCCCCCCTGGTTATCAACCGCGCCATCACAACGCTTGTTGGTGCTGCGCACTCAGGCCGCCGTAGTCGTTGATCACCTGCCAGCTCACCTGTTTGCCGGTGGCTGAAGGCGGCAGGGTATAGGCCAGCGTGGCGAACGGCGCCACCATCTGCGGCTCCTTGATTTTTTCACCGGCGACCGAGACCGTGGAGAAACTCAGGTAGTAGGGGGAATCATTGATCGCTTTCAGCGTATTGCCGCTGCGCTCCCAGCGTACTTTGCTCGCCGCTTCTTCCGGTGAGCCGGCCAGCGACGCCGGGCGATAGAACAGTTTGATGCGGGTGCGCACCGCGATTTGCAGATGGTTGCCCTTGCCTTCCGCCTCCGGCGGCACGGTCTTGACGCTGAACCAGAATACCGACTCGCGATCTTCCGGCAGCGCCTGGGCGGTTTTCACCACCCGCAGCGTATTCTCTTTGCCGCCATTCAAACGAAACAACGGCGGCGTGACCAGGAACGGCGCCTTGACGTTGCCTTCCAGATCGGCGTTGACCCACGATTGCACCAGATAAGGAATATCGTCCGGATTTTTCACCGTGATGGTCGCTTCTTTCTTGCCGCCGGGATACACCAGCCGGGTGCCGCCGATCACCACACCGGCAGCGGCCTGAAAACTGTTGATTAACAGTGCGGCACAAAGCGCCAAATAGACGGCCTTCATTTTATCCATTCCCTTGATGTTATTTTTTAATCAGCGCTGAGGAATAACGATTCCGCCTAGCGCAAACATGTAAAATAACCGGCGAAAGCGTATTTCGCCGGTAGATTAACGCCCGGATAGAAAATTAGTTATACGAAACGCTGAATTGGATAGTGGCGTTGGCATCACCGGCGGTGACTTTATCCGTTGATTTATAAGCCGCGGTGAAAGGCAACACGTTATCGCCCTCTGCCAGTTTTACTTCTGCCGACGAGCCGCCAGGGATGACATCTTTTTTGTCTGGCCCTGCAATACGCAGCGCCAGGCCGGCAGCACCTGCGTCATTCAGTTTGAACAGCTCGGCGTTGTTGGCGTCCGCCGCGCCATCCAGGGTCACTTTGGCACTGCTCAGGTTAGCCGGGCAGTCTTTCAGCTCCAGTAAAAAGTCTTGGGTACCAGACTCATCACCCACATTTTTAAACTTAGCCGCCGCCACATCGCCCATCTGTACATTCAGCGTCGGGTTAACCACACAGGCGTTATCGACAATCTTACCGGTGAAGTTAATCACACCATCAGCGGCAAATGCCGAGGAAGAGATCGCCGCACAGGCCAGTGCGGAAGCTACCAGATACTTTTTCATATAAGTCCCTTATATTATTTAAACTACTAAGTTATATGTCGATATACATACATTGACCGTGGCGTGAACACCACGTTTACTACGCATCGTTATTACCGATGAAAATATATGGTGCGCATGCACGAAAAATACGAGCACCATGCATTGCATCGGCTTTATAAAACCTAAGGAAGGTCATTAGTAATCAGAAACCCACCAAGGATAATAAGTCATTTAAAATTATTAATTCAACCACAAAGAGAAACGGAACAAAAAAACAGAACCATAATTCATAATTAATGGGTTTGTTTTTTAAAAAATCAGAACCATGCCCTATTTACAGGAATATAAAATACACAAATAAAATACAATCCATTATAAAACAAAGAGATTACCCACCACACTCAGAAAGACAAAACCATATAGATACTTGATTAAAAATTCAAACCCATCAAGAAAAAGAGGTGAAATGAAAGAGAAACTGATCAATTATCGCCTTTATAATGAACAACAATAACTAATAATAGTTATGTTTTATAATTGAAAGATCTAATTAGTGAATGAAAAGGTTAATTTCAGAAACTTCTTGTATTTAGTAAATGGATTTATAATATAGGATGCATTCAATAAAGAAGATGGATGAAAGAAAACATACTTTTCGTAACGCGTTGAACTCACCACTGCAGAGTTGGACGTTGCATCAGGGCGGCAAAAGCCCGGTCCCGGTAATGTTAAGTACGCCCTGCGCCGCCGTTCGAACGGCAGCATGGCTGCCTGCAACCTGTACGCCATCGAAAACTTAGTCGTGCGGCAGAAAAGAAAAGGCCGGGCGTCCTTAAGCCGCCCGGCCTTTCTTCACTTCATTACTCGTCTTCCAGATACGTGTAACCGTACAGGCCGGCTTCAAACTCTTCCAGGAACTGCGCCTGCAGCTCGCTGTCCAGATCGGTTTCTTTGACCTGATCGCGGAATTTGGACAGCAGCGCGCTCGGATCCAGCTGCACGTACTCCAGCATGTCCGCCACGGTGTCGCCCTCGTCGGACAATTCGGTCTCGACGCTGCCGTCCGGGAACACGTACACGTCAACCGAGGCGGTGTCGCCAAACAGGTTGTGCATGTTGCCGAGGATCTCCTGATACGCACCGACCATGAAGAAGCCCAGCGCCGGCGGGTTCTCCGGATCGTACGGCGGCATCGGCATGGTGGTCGCCACGCCGTCGCCATCGACGTAATGGTCGATGGTGCCGTCGGAGTCACAGGTGATATCGAGCAGCACCGCACGGCCTTCCGGCGGCTTATCCAGCCCTTCCAGCGGCAGCACCGGGAACAGTTGATCGATACCCCAGGCATCCGGCATCGACTGGAACAGTGAGAAGTTGACGTAGAACTTGTCCGCCATGCGCTCTTGCAATTCGTCGATGATCGGGCGGTGCGCGCGGTTGCTCGGATCGAGCTGCTGCTGGATCTTGTTGCAGATGTTCAGATACAGCTGCTCGGCCCAGGCGCGCTTGGTCAGGTCCAGCATGCCGTGCGCATATTGGGTATGCACGTCGTGCAGATCCATCTGGCTGTCGTGCAACCATTCGCGCAGCGAGCGGCGGTTTTCCGGCTCGTTCATTTCCAGCCAGGTTTCCCACATGCTTTCCAGCGCGCGCGGGGCATCGGCTTCCGGCGGCTGCGGTTCGCTGAACTCGTTGCGCTCGACGCCGATCACGTTGGAGACCAGCACCGTGTGGTGCGCAGTCACGGCGCGGCCGGACTCGGTGATCACCGTCGGGTGCGGCAGGCCGTGTTCGTTACAGGCGTCGCCGATGCCCCAAATCACGTTGTTGGCGTATTCGTTCAGGCCGTAGTTGACCGAGCAATCGGACTGCGAGCGGGTGCCTTCGTAGTCGACGCCCAAACCGCCGCCCACGTCGAAGCACTGAATGTTGACGCCCAGCTTGTGCAGCTCAACGTAGAAGCGCGCCGATTCGCGCACGCCGGTGGCGATATCGCGAATGTTGGCCAGCTGCGAGCCCAGGTGGAAGTGCAGCAGCTGCAGGCTGTCGAGACGGCCCGCTTCGCGCAGGGTCTCCACCAGCTTCAGCACCTGCACTGCCGCCAGACCGAATTTGGATTTTTCGCCGCCGCTCGACTGCCATTTGCCGGAGCCTTGCGACGCCAGACGCGCACGCACGCCCAGGCGTGGTATGACGTTCAGCCGTTCGGCCTCTTCCAGCACCAGGTTGATCTCGGACATTTTCTCGATCACCAGGTACACCTTGTGCCCCAGCTTTTCCCCGATCAACGCCAGGCGAATGTATTCACGATCTTTATAACCATTACAGACAATCACCGAGCGGGTCATGCCGGCATGCGCCAGCACCGCCATCAGCTCTGCCTTGGAGCCGGCTTCCAGCCCCAGCGGTTCGCCGGAATTCACCAGCGATTCAATCACGCGGCGGTGTTGATTCACCTTGATCGGATACACCAGGAAATAACCGCCCTGGTAGCCGAAGGATTCACGCGCGCGTTTGAACGCGGCGTTGATCGAACGCAGGCGATGCTGAAGGATCTGCGGGAAGCAGAACAGCGCCGGCAGACGTTGGCCGTCTTTCTGGCGCGTTTTCACCAGTTCTGCCAGATCGACGCGCGCCTGCGGGACATCCGGATCCGGGCACACGCTGATATGGCCCAGCTCGTTGACGTCATAGTAATTGTTGCCCCAGTAGGCGACGTTATAAGTACGCAGCATCTTGCTGGCATTACGATCATTCATGGCAACCTCCTGCATGGAGCGCAAAGATAAAGACTCGCCCGCAACCGGCGGACGGTGAATCAACAGATCATCAGACATGGTTCGCCTCACATTCCCTACTGACGAAACCGTCAGCCACTATCGCAGCTACAACCCGCGAGAACAACCCAACAAGCCGCGCCGGCGGCAGCGAAGAGAACTGCCGTTCGCGGTCAGCGATCGGTTTATCACTCATATAATTGTAAGACACCCTGTTCAAACCTCGTGAATCGGGCCAAGAAACATCCCACAGGAAGGCTGCAGGCTACCCTTGTTCAGTTCTTCAGACGACCGTTAGCCGGCCCGAGAATCCTGAGTAGCGGCCAAGTGTTTATCGCACCTGGTAAGTGACAGAGAGACAAGACGGGAAATAGCAGAAGAATGTGCGCCAGAACGGCACTGCTGTTGAGAACCAACAACCGGTAGACAACGGATCATTAATCCAACCACCTCCACGCGCGCCGTTCGGAGTGAACGACCCAGCCTCTAAAATAGTGTAAGAACGTGACCGTTCGATGAAGCGGCGGCGCTTACGGCGAACGCCCGCGACGGATAATAGCGCAACGCCGGCGAATGCAAAGCGGAAGTTAATCGCACCTTCCACCACGCCAGACCGCCGTACTGTGCAGCAAATGAACCGCGCGCGCAGTTTATACCGGTAAGCAGGTGAAAAAGCAAAATGAAAATTCGCCGAAAACTGTTTCAAGCGATGAAAATGGCGCCAACCCGTTTGCGCAAAAGAGCGAAAGCGCAAAAAATTACTGGCAATCTGGCTAAACCCTGACCTAAAATAGACGTCCAGATGTTAATCCATCTATACTGGTTAACTGATAAACTGCTTAACGGCTTTGCCTGAGGGGCGTTGCAGGATGCATCTCGCGCCATCAGCGGAAGACCCTTCGCTTCGATGCCGGATCTCCAGCGCTGTGCAGTAATTTCTAACCCGTCTTATGCAAGGTAAAGAACACAATGGCTAAACACCTCTTCACGTCCGAATCCGTCTCCGAAGGACATCCCGATAAAATCGCCGATCAGATCTCCGATGCCGTCCTCGACGCCATCCTGGAACAAGATCCGAAGGCGCGCGTCGCCTGCGAAACCTACGTGAAAACCGGCATGGTCTTGGTCGGCGGTGAAATCACCACCAGCGCCTGGGTCGATATCGAAGAGATTACCCGCAAGACCGTGCGCGAGATCGGCTACGTTCATTCGGACATGGGCTTTGACGCCAACTCCTGTGCAGTATTGAGCGCTATCGGCAAGCAATCCCCGGATATCAATCAGGGCGTTGATCGTACCGATCCTCTCGAACAGGGCGCCGGCGATCAGGGCTTGATGTTTGGCTACGCCACCAACGAAACCGACGTGCTGATGCCTGCACCTGTCACCTACGCGCACCGTCTGGTGCAGCGCCAGTCCGAAGTGCGTAAAAACGGCACCCTGCCGTGGCTGCGCCCGGATGCGAAGAGCCAGGTGACCTTCCAGTACGACGACGGCAAAATCGTCGGCATCGACGCCGTGGTGCTGTCCACCCAGCACTCTGAAGACATCTCGCTGAAAGATCTGCAAGAAGCGGTGATGGAAGAGATCATCAAGCCGGTACTGCCGGCGGAATGGCTGACGGCGGGCACCAAATACCACATCAACCCGACCGGCCGTTTCGTTATCGGCGGCCCGATGGGCGACTGCGGCCTGACCGGCCGTAAGATCATCGTCGACACCTACGGCGGCATGGCGCGCCACGGCGGCGGCGCCTTCTCCGGTAAGGATCCGTCCAAGGTTGACCGTTCCGCGGCTTACGCGGCGCGCTATGTGGCGAAAAACATCGTTGCCGCCGGCCTGGCCGATCGCTGCGAGATTCAGGTGTCTTACGCTATCGGCGTAGCGGAACCGACCTCCATCATGGTGGAAACCTTCGGTACCGAGAAAGTGCCAACCGAACAGCTGACGCTGCTGGTGCGCGAATTCTTCGATCTGCGCCCATACGGCCTGATCCAGATGATGGATCTGCTGCAGCCGATCTACCGCGAAACCGCCGCCTACGGCCACTTCGGCCGCGAACACTTCCCATGGGAAGCGACCGACAAAGCCGCACTGCTGCGCGATGCCGCCGGCCTGAAATAAGCCCCGACATCAACATGAAAACGGCGAGCCTGGGCTCGCCGTTTTTTTTGAGCAGATGGGTGCTCATGGATCAACGCATCAACTGCCGGCCGGCGGAGGCAAAGCCCCCGCCGCCGGGTTGTCTTACCGTTCGGATTCGTAAGCCAAAATGGCCGCAACCTCCGTAGTGCCCGATCGGATACGCAGTTCACACAGCGTGCTGCGGGTTATCCATGCCAGTGATATTACCGTGGCACAAATAACCACCAATTTTAACAGGCTCCGTTTGTTCGGCATCATGCCTTCTTCTCCTTGCCTCGCGGCGGGTAAGAGGCTAACTTAACGTTGTCACGCGTTAGAGTAGGCCTCGGGTTGATGGATATCGACTCGGGGCTTTTCTCTTTGTATCTTTCACGCAGGCTCCAGAGACAAAGATCCAGAGCACCCGCACGCAGTATATTCACCTCCCCCTCTCTTCCCGCGTTCCTTTTCACGTTAAATGTCTTTCTTGCGCAGCGACACGCAACGCCTTGCAAGGCGTTGAAAAAAGGCCCAGCAACGCTGGGCCCTTGATGGCGGAGAAAGCAAAGTAGGGATGAAGCTTACGACGTCTGCTTACGCAACAGATAAACGAAGTACGGCGCGCCGATAAAGGTCGCCAGTAACCCGGCGGGGATCTGATACGGAAACAGCAGCATCCGCCCGCACCAGTCGGCAAATACCATCAGCAAACCGCCCAACAGCGCGGCGATCACCATCTGCGGCAGCGCGCGGCGGAAGCCCAACATGCGCGCCATATGCGGCGCCATCAGCCCGACAAAGCTCAGCGGCCCCACGGTCAGGGTCGCCATGGCGGTCAGCGTGGCGGCCAGCAACAGAATGGTCAACCGCGCCGGCGTCAGCGCAATCCCCACCGAGCGGGCGGTGGCGCCGCCGAGCGGCAGAATGGTCAGCCAGCGACGGCACAGCGGCGCCAATACCATCAGGCCGGCGGCCACCAGCGCGGTGCGCAGCGCCTGCGCCGGCTCAACCGAATAGGTTGAACCGGAGAGCCAGGTCAGCAAGCCCCCCATACGCGGATCGCCGCTGGCCAACAGCAGGAAGATGACGGTGGTAAAGGCGGTGCTGAGCGCGATACCGGCGAGCAACATGCGCTCAGTCGAGAAACCGCCGCGGCCTGCGGCGATCATGATGATCAGCAGCGTCGCGGCCGCCCCCAAACTGCCGGCGGGCAGCAGCCAAACGAAGGCGTCGCCCGGCACCATAAACAGCATCATCACGACGCCAAAAGCGGCGCCGGAACTGATGCCCAACACTTCCGGGCTGGCCATCGGGTTGCCGGTCAGCTTCTGGATCAGCGTGCCGGCGACCGCCAGCATCATGCCCGCCGCCAGCGCCGACAGCGCCCGCGGCCAACGCCACGGCAGCAACGCGTCCAGCTCCGCACCCAGGCTCCAGTGCCAGCCGCCGGCGTTTTTGCCCAGCATCAGCGCCAGCGTCAGGCCGATCAATAGCACGACGCCGGCCAGCGCTGCCCAGCCAGGCAGATTCCCGCGTTCGGCAGGCACCTTGTCGCCAAGGTTCATCGGCGGCGGCGTAGCGGCGCTGCGCAAACGCGGCAGCAGCCACAACAGCAGCGGCGCGCCGAACAGTGCGGTGGCCGCACCGGTCGGGATCTCGCGCCACACCTGCGTCACCCCGAGCATCACCTGATCGGTCAGCCACAGCAGCAGCGCCCCCAGCAACGGCGCCAGCATCATGCGGTGCGCCAGGCGGCGCGCGCCCAGCATCTTCGCCATCAGCGGCGCAAACAGGCCGATAAAGCCGATAACGCCCACCGCACTCACCAGCATGGCGCTGAAGATAATGGCCACCCCCAGGGCGCAGAAGCGCGCCATCGACAGCCCCAGCCCCAGGTTGCGCGCCACGCCGTCGTCCAGCCCCAGCAGCGTCAGCGGGCGCAGCAACAGCGCCGCCAGCAGGCCTGCCACCAGCAAACGCGGCAGGAGGAACTGTACGGCGCTCCAATCCTGTTGGTTCAGCGCGCCGGTGCCCCACAGGAACATGCCCTGCAGCTGATCGTAATGAAACAGCGCCAACAGGCTGTTGACCGCGCCGCAGTACAGCCCCAGCACCAGCCCGGCTAGAATCAGCGTGACCGGCGACATACGCTTGCCCCAGGCGACGCCGAACACCAGCCCGCCCACCACAATCGCGCCCACCATAGCGGCCAGCTGGCGGGTGAATTCCCCCCCCGGCAGCACCCACAGCGTGGCGATGGTCAGGCCGAGCTGCGCGCCGGCGGCCACGCCGAGCGTCGACGGTTCCGCCAACGGATTGCGCAACACCTGCTGGAACAGCACGCCGACCAAGCCCAGGCCGGCGCCGGCCAACAGCGACACCGTCAACCGCGGCAGCAGGCTGTAATGGAACAGCATTTGCCGCACGTCGTCGATGTCCGGCGCGCTGAGCGCCCGCGCCCATTGCGCCGGCGGCAGCTGCTGCGTCAGGTTGTATATCGTCAGGCCACCTGCCGCCGCCAGCAACAGCAGGATCAGCGTCAGCGGCAATTTCCGGATGCCCGCATTCATGACGCACTCTCCTGAGCCTGCGCCAACAGGCGGCAAAACCGCATCGTCGACAGCGTGGCGCCATAGAACCACACCGCCGGCACCTGCCGCAGCTGGTTTTGCCGCACGAAGGGCAATGACTGCCACAGCGGCGTCGCGCTGACCTTGTCCATCATCGCCTGATTGCCGTGATCGAGATAGATGACCCGGGCGTTACGCACCGAGGCCAACCGTTCAATCCCCACCACCGCCGTGCCCCAAAAGTCGGTTGGCTCCTGCCAGGCATTGCGGATGCCCAGTTGGTCCATCGCTTCCTGGAACAGGCTTTTCTGGCCGATGATCAACGCATGACGCGTGTCGATCAGTGAAAACAGCAGCAACGGTTGGCGGGTGTAGCTTTGCAGGCGCTGACGCGCATCCTGCATAAAACTGTCGAACTGCGCCAGGTGGTTTACCGCCCGGCTTTCTATGCCCAACCGCTGGCCCAGCGCCAGCAGCGACTGACGGGCGACGGTCAGCGGTTTGCCGCTGCCGTCGTTGAAGCCGAAGCTCATGGTTGGCGCGATGGGTTGGATTTTGCGCGGCGTCGGGCCATAGCCCTGCGACAGCAACACCAGCGAAGGCTGGAGCTGCTGCAGCAGTTCGAGGTTAGGTTCGGTGCGCTGGCCGACGTCGACCACCGTCGCCGGCAGTTTCGGCTCCGCCACCCACAGGTTGTAGTTATGCACATCGGCCACCGCCAGCGGCGTTACGCCCAATGCCAACAGCAGCTCGATCGGCAGCCATTCCAACGCCGCAACGCGCGCGATATCCGGCGGCGTATCCGCCGCTCGCCCGGGCCACGATCCCAACAGCGGCGACAGCGCCAGCGCCATCAACAGACGGCGGCGCAGCGGATCGTGAGAAGAAGTGAATGCAGAGGACATCAGTAGACAAAACTCACCGGCGCGCCGCCGCTCGGGTGCGGCAACGTGCCCATAGGAATACCGTAAATTTGCTCCAGCACCGGCCCCTGCATCAGTTCCAGCGGGCCGCCCTGGGCGATCATTTCACCGCCGCGCAGCGCCACCAAATGGTCGCAGTAGCGCGCCGCCATGTTGATGTCGTGCAGCACGGCGATCACCGTGAGATCGCGTTCGCGGCTCAAGCGCTGGATCAGCGCCAACACCTCAACCTGATGCGCGATGTCCAGCGCCGAGGTCGGTTCGTCGAGCAGCAGGCAGCGGCTGTCCTGCGCCACCATCATCGCCAGCCAGGCGCGTTGGCGCTCGCCGCCGGACAGGCTGTCCACCAGGCGGTTGGCGAACGGCTTCAGCCCCACCAGTGAAATGGCCTCTTCCACCAATTGGCGATCGTTGGCGCCAAACCGCCCCAGCGCGCCATGCCACGGATAGCGCCCGACGGCCACCAGTTCGCGCACCGTCATGCCTTCCGCCGCCGGCAACTGCTGCGGCAGGTAGGCCACCTGGCGGGCGAAGGATTTGCTGTCCCACTGCGCCAACGGCTGCCGATTGAGCAGTACCTGGCCGCCGCTGGGCGCATGGTACCGCCCGAGCAGTTTCAACAGGGTGGATTTACCGGAACCGTTATGGCCGATCAGGCCGCAGACGTTGCCCTGGGGAAAACTGAGCGACAGCGGTTGCAGCAGCACCCGGCCGGGGACGGCGAAACTGGCGTTATCCAGCGCGAAGGTCGCGCCGGGATTAAGAAGTTTGTCCTGCATAGATCCTGCTTTGTCCGGGGCGACGCGGCGCCGCCCCGGCTATCCGGTTAGAAACGGAAGGTTGCGGTGGCGACCACCTGGCGTTCTGCGCCCCAGTAGCAGGCGTAGTCGCGGTAGCAGCTCGACACGTAGGTCTTGTCGAACAGGTTATTGATGTTGACGCCCACGGACGAGCCCGGCAGGCCAAAGCGCGCCAGATCGTATTTAATGGTCGCGTCCACCAGCGTGTAGTCCGGCACCTTGAAGGTGGAGTTATCGCTGTTGAAGCTCGAGCTGGAACCGACGTAACGCACGCCGGAACCCAGCGTCAGGCCGCTCACCGCCGTTTCGTGGAAGGTATAATCCGCCCACAGCGACGCCATATGTTTCGGCACCTCGACGGTCGGTTTGCCCTGATAGGTATTGTCCTTGGTATACTTCGCATCGGTATAGGTATAGGAGGCGATCAGGTTGACGTTGGCATTCAATGCCGCCTTGGCTTCCAGCTCCACACCGCGCGAACGGATCTCGCCGCTCTGCACGCTGAACTGCGCGTTATCCGGATCCGGCGTCAGGTTGTTGTTCTTGGTCAGCTGGTACAGCGCGCCGGTCAGCACGATTGGGCGATCCTTCGGCACGTATTTCACACCGGCTTCATACTGCTTGCCGATCGAGGGCTTAAAGGTCTGGCCATTGATTGACGTATCGAGGGTCGGTTCAAACGACTCGCTGTAGCTGAAATACGGCGTCACGCCGTTGTCGAACAGGTAATTCAATCCGCCGCGCCAGGTAAACTGCCCATCGGAGCGTTCGTTGGTGTACCCGAGAACGCGGTTATTGGCCGACGTTTTCGCCCAGTCATAGCGCCCGCCCAGCGTCAACAGCCACTGGTTCCACTCCCCTTGCTCCTGCACATACAGGCCGGTTTGCTCCTGACGGTTCAAGTACTTGTATGGGAAGTTGATATTGACCACATCATTGCCATACTGCGGCTGGGTCATGCTCAGGCCGTCTGCGGAACCATAGCCGGAATTGATATCGTTGCGCATACGCGAATAATCTACGCCAAACAACAGCGTATGGTCGATATCGCCGGTTTTCACCTTCGCCTGCGCCTGAGTATCAACCGCAAAATTGTTCAGGTGTTCTTTCGACTGAACGTAAGCGCGATTGATCGTCGTCGGTGATGACAAGCCGAACCCGTAAATGCTCTTCATATCGGTGTCCACCTGCATATAACGCAGGTTCTGGCGCACCGCCCAGGTATCGTTGAAGGCGTGTTCGAAGCTGTACCCGATCATCCGCTGCTTGCGCGCCATATAGTTGCTGGCTTCGCCTTCGTTGAAATCGGTCGGCAGTTTGCTGCCGTCCGGCAACGGGATCAGCGTGCCCTGCTTCGGCAACCAGCCGTAATAACCGGTATAGGGATCGTTTTGAATGTTGGCCAGCAGCGTGAAGTTGGTTTTGTCATCCGGGCGCCAGCTAAAGGACGGCGCGATCGCATAGCGCTTCTCTTTGCTCATGTTCTGCTGCGTATCGCTGTCTTTCGCCAGGCCGGTCAGGCGATAGGAATAAATGCCCTGATCGTCCAGCGCGTCGCTGAAATCGAAACCGGTCTGGAACAGGTTATCGGTACCCATTTTGAACTGGATTTCGCGCAGCGGCTCGGTGGTTGGCCGCTTGCTGACCATCGAGACCAAACCGCCCGGGTTGCTTTTACCGTACAGCACCGAGACCGGGCCCCGCAGCAGCTCGGCACGTTCGAGGAAATAAGGATCGATGGACGCTTCGCTGTAGTTGTCGCCCAGCAACCGCAGGCCATCCAGATACTGGGTGGTGTTGGTAGCCGGGAAGCCGCGGATTGCCACCGCGTCATAGGTCGTGGAGCTGCCGCGGCTGGCGAATACGCCCGGCGCATAGGCCAGCGCGCCCTTCACCGTATCCGGCTGGCGCATGTCCATCTCTTCACGCGTCACCACGGAAACGGACTGCGGGTTCTTTTCGATCGGCGTATCGGTTTTGGTGCCGGTGGCGCTGCGTTTGGCGACATAGGTGCCGACCGGCCCCCAGGCGCTTTCCTGCTGGGCGGTATTGCTGCCGCCCACAACGGTAATCGTGTCTTCCTTGGCGGACGACTTGGCGTCGGCGGAAAAGGCCGGCATCGCCAGCGTGCCCAGCGCCGCGGCGACGGTGATCGCTAACGCGCTGACGGGGAGGCGGCCCTGCTTGGCCGCGAATGATGGAAGACGCTTGGTCGGCATAGTTGATTTCTCTGATGAATAATTAAATGACGAATGTAAACGATAATAATTATTATAAGCGTCGCATTTTATGCAGAAGCCAAATTAAACTGCAAGTCGAATTCATAGGGCAAATAGGTTAAGGATTAGACGCTTAGCCTTGCGGTTAGCAGGGAAATAAAACGAGCAGAAAAATAAAAAAGCCCGCAACCAAGGTTACGGGCTTAATAACAAAGAAAAAACTTTCACCGGGGCCGACGCCCCGGTAGCGATTACTGGCCGAACATATCCTTGATCCAGCCGGCGACGCCATCGCCATCTTTTTGCTCACCCGCCGCCGGTTGTTGCTGTTGCTGCTGTTGCTGCACCGCCGCCTGGCTGGCCTGGCACAATCCCTGCGGATTGTCGGTCCAGACCGGGATGGTGCGCCAGCTGCCGCCGCCGCAGATAAAGTTGCCGGCAGAGTCGATGCTCATCTGGTTAATGCCTTCCGGCGGCTGCAGCATCAGCGGCAGCGGCGTCTGGTTTTCCAGATAGCGGCGATACAGGGTCAACGCGCCGTTGGCGCCGGTCAGCTTGGCCGGGCCGTTGTTATCGCGCCCGACCCAGGCGATCGCCACTTCCTTGCCGTCGATGCCGGCGAACCAGCTGTCGCGCAGATCGTTGGTGGTACCGGTTTTCGCCGCCAGGTTGTAGTTCGGGAACTTCACCGACAGCGAGCGGGAGGTCCCGCGCGCCACGCCCTGCTGCATCGCGTACAGCGTCAGGTAAGCGGCCTGCGCCGGCACCATGCGCTCCGCCTGCGGGAAGCTCTGGTACAGCACGGTGCCGTCTTCGGCGATCACCGAACGCACCGCCGACAGCGGCGCACGGTTACCGCCGCTGGCGATGGTCTGGTACTCCTGCGCGACTTCCATCGGCGTCAGGCCGATCGCTCCCAGCAGCATCGAAGGCACCGGATTGATCTCCGCTTTCGGGATCCCCAGGCGTTGCAGCGTGGCGCTGATCTGATCCAGCCCGACCGACAGGCCGAGGTTCACCGTCGGCACGTTCAGCGAGTTGGCCAACGCATCCACCAGCATCACCTGACCGCGGAATTTGCGATCGTAGTTGTTCGGCTGCCAGACGGCGCCGTTGGGCTGTTTCAGCGACAGCGGCGCATCCGCCAGCCAGGTGTTGAGGCGGTATTTGTCCGGCTCGGACAGCGCGGTCAGGTACGTTGGCGGTTTGGCCAGCGAGCCGACCAGGCGTCGCGCCTGCATGGCGCGGTTGAAACCGGCGAACTGCGGGTTGGCGCCGCCGACCATGGCGCGCACTTCACCGCTGAAGCGATCGACGATCACCATCGCCGCTTCCAGATCCTGCAGGTGACGCGCGGCGCGCAGCGCCGGGATGCCGTCTTCAACCGCTTTTTCCGCCGCGTCTTGCGACACCGGATCCAGCGTGGTGAAGATCTTCACACCGGACAGGTCATTGACCTTATCGCCCAGCCTGGTTTGCAGTTCCTGACGCACCATCTGCATAAACGCCGGCTGTGGCGTAATGACGCCGCCTTTCGGCTGTACGCCCAGCGGACGCGCGCTCAGCATGTCATACAGCTCGCCGTCGATCACCCCCTGGTTCTGCAGCAGTTTGAGCACCAGATTGCGGCGTTCCAGCGCCAGTTTCGGGTTACGCCACGGGTTATACAGCGACGCGCCCTTGACCATGCCGACCAGCAACGCCTGTTGATCGAGGCTCAGCTCATCCACCGGGCGGCCGAAGTAATACAGGCTGGCCAGCGGGAAACCGCGGATCTGGTCGCTGCCGCTCTGGCCGAGGTACACCTCGTTCAGATACAGCTCCAGGATGCGGTCTTTGCTGTAACGGTAATCCACCAACAGCGCCATATAGGCTTCGTTGGCCTTACGCCATAGCGAACGTTCGTTGGTCAGGAACAGGTTCTTCACCAGTTGCTGCGTCAGGGTACTGCCGCCCTGCACCGCACGGCCGGCGGTCAGGTTGGCCAGCACCGCGCGGCCGATGGAGTATGGGCTGATGCCGTCATGCTCGTAGAAGTGGCGGTCTTCCGTGGCGATCAGCGTGTCCACCAACAGATCCGGGAAACCGGAACGCGGCACGAACAGGCGCTGTTCACCGTTCGGCGACTGCAGCATGGTGATAAGACGCGGATCGAGGCGGAAGAAGCCGAAGCTGCGGCCGCTGTCCAGGTTTTCGATCTTCGCCAAACGGTTGTTCTGGAAATCGAGGCGGGCGCGGATCTGCCCTTCTTTACCGTCCGGGAAGTCGAACGGGCGACGCAGCATCTCGATGCCGTTGGCCTGTACGGTAAACTCGCCCGGACGCGTCATGCGACTGACCTGGCGATACTGCATGCCTTCCAGCAGGTTGACCATCTCCTTCTTGCTGTACGGCATGCCCGGTTCCAGGTTGACCATGCGGCCGTACACCGCCGCCGGCAGCTGCCAGACTTTGCCGTCGATGCGGCTGCGGATCTGCGAGTCCAGGTAGACGCCATAGATCGCCAACAAGACGGCGAGCACCAGGATCAGTTTGATAATCAGGCCGAGCCAGCGGCGTTTTTTACGCGGCGGAGTCGCTTTTACCTTACGCGGCATGCGTTCCTCCTCCTCTTCATACTCATCATCGTCATACTCGTCTTCTTCGTAATCGTCATAATCGTCGTCTCGGCGACGGCGCGGCGGCTTGCGCGACGCGGTGCTTTTTGGTTGTTTTCCTTTGCGCCCGATGGGCTCGCGGTCATCCCCAGCCATGGCTGTTGTTCTCCGAGCTTGCCGACACTGCCGGCCATGATTAGTCGCTTAATCTGTGCCGACGCCGCAGCGCTGACCAGAAGAAACATCTGAATTCCAAACCTTGAATGATCGCGACCTACTGATATTTCTTCGTTCGGCGCGTCGGTACCGCCGTGGCCGGATCGTCCGGCCACACGTGTTTCGGGTAGCGGCCCTTCATCTCTTTTTGCACCTCGCGGTAGGCGCCTTGCCAGAAGGCCGCCAGATCGCCGGTGATTTGCAACGGCCGGTGCGCCGGTGAGAGTAACTCAAGCACCACCGGGATGCGACCCTCCGCCAACATCGGGCTGCGCTGCTCGCCGAAAACCTCCTGCAAGCGCACCGCCAGCGCCGGCGGTTTACCGGCCTCATAACGGATCGGCAGGCGGCTACCGGTCGGCACAGTGTAATGAGTGGGTAACGCATTATCCAGCCGCTGCTTTTGCTGCCAGTCCAGCAGGCGGGACAGCGCCTCGGCGATGTTGACCTGCTTCAAGCCGCGCAGATCGCGCACGCCGTTCAGCGACGGCAACAGCCACTGCTCCAGCGCCGCCAGCAGCGGCTCTTCATCCATCGCCGGCCATTCCGCCTCCGGCAGCCAGGCTTGCGCGCACTGCAGGCGCACCCGCAATTGTTCAGCGGCGCCCTCCCAGTTGAGCACCGCCAACCCCTGCGCGCGCACCCAGTCGAGCAGCGCCTGCTGCAGCTCTTCGTCCGCCGGTTTGGCCAGCGGCTGAGCGCGCAGCGTCAGACGGCCGATCTGCTGGCGTTTCCAGGCGCGCAGCGTGCCCTTTTCTTCATCCCACTCCACCGCCGTGCGCTGCATGACCATCGCCGGCAGCTGCGCCGCCAGCGCTTCGATGTCCACCGGCAGCGCCAGCAGGATACGCGCATCGGGGCTGTTGTGGCCCTGCAACAGGCTGGGAACGATCAGCCAGGGGGCGCGCGACAGCGCCTCGTCCTGATTCATCGCCGCGCCCAGGCCGTTGGCCAGCAGGTAGCGGCCGTCCTGGCCACGCCGCTGGGCGATGCGATCGGTAAATGCCTGTGCCAACAGACGCGGCGCCAGCTCGACGTCGACTAGCCCCGCACGTTGCGGCAGGCGTTTGGCCAACTGCGCGGCGCGCTGCCGCCAGTTCGCTTGCGGGCGGCTCAGCCAATAACCGATATCCATCTGCCCGCCGCGCGGCGGTTCTTCCAGCAATGCCGCCAACAATGCCGCCGTCGCCAGGCCGTCGGCGCTCAGCGTCGCGCCGGCAACCAGCATCGCCGCCAACCGCGGCTCGCACCCCAACGCAGCCATCTGGCGCCCCGGCGCGGTGAGTTTGTCGCCGTCATCCGTAGCCCCCAACCGGCGCAACAGCGCCCTGGCCGCCGTCAATGCCGCCGCCGGAGGCGCATCCAGCCAGGTCAGTTGCGCCGGATCGTGGCAACCCCACTGCAACAGTTCGAGCCAGAAGCCGGTGAGATCGCTCTGCAAAATGTCCGGTTCGGCATGTTCCGCCGCGCGTTCCGCCTGTTCTTTGGCGAACAGATGCCAGCAAAGGCCCGGCTCCAGCCGCCCGGCGCGCCCGGCGCGCTGCACCATCGAGGCCTGACTGATGCGCTGCGTCGCCAGCCTCGTCAAACCGTTGCGCACGTCGTAACGCGCCACGCGCTCCAGACCGCTGTCCACCACCAGCCGAATGCCCTCGATCGTCAGGCTGGTTTCGGCGATGTTGGTCGCCAGCACCACCTTGCGGCGACCAGGCGCCGCCGGCTGAATCGCTTTTTGCTGTTGCGCCAGAGGCAAGGCGCCATACAGCGGGCAAAGATCGGTATCGCTCGCCACCTCGCCGGTCAATCGCTCCAGCACCCGATTGATCTCCGCCACGCCCGGCAGGAACAGCAGCAAAGATCCCGGCTGTTCGGCCAGCAACCGCTTCACCGCCGCCGCTACGCCGTCCTCCAGCCGCTGATGGCTGGCCAACGGCTGATATAAACGCTCAACCGGAAAGCTTCTCCCCTCGGACACCACTACCGGCGCTTCCGGCAGCAACTGCGACAGGCGAGCGTTATCCAAGGTGGCCGACATGATCAGCAGCTTCAGATCGTCGCGCAGCCCTTGCTGCACATCGAGCAGCAATGCCAGCGCCAGATCGGCCTGCAGGCTGCGTTCGTGGAATTCATCGAGGATCACCAACGACACGCCCTGCAGCTCGGCATCCTGCTGCAACATGCGGGTGAGAATGCCTTCCGTCACCACTTCCAGCCGGGTCTGCGGCCCGCTTTTACTTTCGGCGCGCATGCGGTAGCCCACGGTCTGGCCGGGCTCCTCCCCCAGTTGCTGTGCCAGGCGGTAAGCGACGTTTTTCGCCGCCAGCCGCCGCGGCTCCAGCATGATAATGCGCCCCGGCAGCCCGGCCTTCGCCAGGAGCTGCAGCGGCAGCCAGGTGGATTTACCGGCGCCGGTCGGGGCGTGCAACAGCACCTGAGGAGCGGACTGCAACGCAGCCAGCAACTCATCAAGCACCGCGCTGACGGGCAATGAAGACACTGAACTCTCCGTGGTGGTTAACGTTAAACGGCGTACAGTGTAGCATTAGCTTTGTCCCCGTAGCCTTTCAAACTGCGGCGTCGTTAGCTATAGTACGGAGCTCATTCGTGCGCCGCGCCCCTCGCGGGGCCGCTGCCAGCAACGTTTACCGCTGTTCCCGACCGTTTTGTCATGCATTTGCCGAGCCCTTATGTCCAATTCGCGCCGCCTGTTTTTCGCCCTGTCCTTGCCTGACGCCCTGCAACAGCAGGTGATCCGCTGGCGCGCCGAGGCGTTTGCGCCGGAGGCCGGCCGGCCGGTGGCTGCGGCCAATTTGCATCTGACGCTGGCGTTTCTCGGCGAGGTCACCGCGCAGAAAGAGCAAGCGCTGCGCAAGCTGGCCGGCCGCATCGTACAACCCGGGTTCAGCATGCGGCTCGACGATCTCGGCCATTGGCCGCGCCCCGGCGTGGTCTGGCTCGGCACCCGCCGCGCGCCGCGCGGGCTGCTGCAGCTGGCCGAGCTGCTGCGATCGCAGGCCGCCCGCAGCGGCTGCCATCAAAGCGCGCTGCCGTTCCATCCGCATGTCACGCTGCTGCGCGCCGCCACCCAGCCGGTGGCGATCCCGCCGGCGACGCCGGGCTGGGCGTTCAGCGCCGACGCCTT
This sequence comes from Serratia sp. BNK-33-b, assembly GCF_048684565.1. Lineage (NCBI taxonomy): Bacteria > Pseudomonadati > Pseudomonadota > Gammaproteobacteria > Enterobacterales > Yersiniaceae > Serratia > Serratia sp. BNK-33-b. The sequence continues at coordinate 653,869 of NZ_JBLQTZ010000001.1, read as the reverse complement.
TTCCTTATATGAGTCGGTGTTCGAAAACGGCCGCACCCGCTATCAACACCTCGAACAGTGGCCGCTGGCCAAACAGGCATCCGCATGATTTTTTCTCCACCGCTGCGTTCCGCCACGCTGATCAAACGTTACAAACGCTTTCTGGCGGACGTGATCACCCCGGAAGGGGAAACCTTTACGCTGCACTGCGCCAATACCGGCGCCATGACCGGCTGCGCCACGCCCGGCGACACCGTTTGGTACTCCACCTCGGACAATCCCAAGCGCAAATACGCTCACAGCTGGGAGTTGACCCATACCCAACAGGGGCACTGGATCTGCGTCAATACCCTGCGCGCCAACGCGCTGGTGCGCGAGGCGATTGAACACAATTTAATCAATGAATTATCCGGTTACAGTAAAATCAGCGGCGAGGTGAAATACGGCGGTGAAAACAGCCGTATCGATTTGTTATTACAGGCAGAAAATCGGGTTAACTGCTATATTGAAGTTAAGTCAGTCACATTACTGCAACAACAACGTGGTTACTTTCCTGATGCGGTAACGCTCAGAGGGCAAAAGCACCTGCGTGAGTTGCTCAGCGTGGTTGAAAGCGGGCAACGGGCGGTGTTGTTCTTTGCCGTGTTACACAGCGGTATTGAGCAGGTCGCACCGGCACATCATATAGATGAGCGCTATGCGGCGCTGTTGGCACAGGTCCGGCAGTTGGGAGTGGAAGTGGTTTGCTACGGGGCAAAATTATCACCTGACGGTATTTATCTCTGCGATAAGCTGCCGTTTTTTATCGATTAGCGCAGTCGGGTCCCTATAAATAGACAACCGGCCAGCACGATCGCCAAATACGCCCTCCTTCACACGATTGTCAAGCGGGCGACAGGAATAATTGCCAACCTACCTTCCTTCTGTTATTTATAGCGGCCTGTTTTTCCCCCGCATTGGGGATTCGATAGTGCGTGTGTATGTAGGAGAAGCAACATGCAAGAAGGGCAAAACCGTAAAACCTCGTCCTTGAGCATTCTCGCCATCGCTGGGGTGGAGCCGTACCAAGAGAAGCCGGGCGAAGAGTACATGAACGACGCCCAGTTGTCGCATTTCAAGCGCATTCTTGAAGCGTGGCGCAACCAGCTCAGGGACGAAGTGGACCGTACTGTATCGCATATGCAAGAAGAGGCAGCCAACTTCCCTGATCCGGCCGACCGAGCCACTCAGGAAGAAGAGTTCAGCCTTGAACTGCGTAACCGTGACCGTGAACGCAAACTGATCAAAAAGATCGAGAAAACGCTGAAGAAAGTGGAAGACGATGATTTCGGCTACTGCGAATCTTGTGGCGTGGAGATCGGTATTCGTCGCCTCGAAGCGCGTCCGACCGCCGATCTGTGCATCGACTGCAAGACGCTGGCCGAGATCCGCGAAAAGCAGATGGCCGGCTAATACCGCTACTCTAAATGATTGGAGCTGCATCAAGGTGGCAAGAATGCGCATCCCGATGAGCTTACTCAAGTAAGTGATTCGGGTAAGCAGGCGCAGCTAACACAGATGCAGTTTCAAGCATAACGAGTATGTTACCGCTGCGGCGTGCGTACCCGCGTGCGCCGCACAGAGAAAAGGGAACCCCTCCCCTCTGATATGCAAGAAAGTCATTATGTGGGGCGTTTTGCCCCATCGCCTTCCGGGGATCTGCATTTCGGTTCGCTGATTGCCGCTCTGGGAAGCTACCTTCAGGCTCGCGCCCAACGCGGGCAGTGGTTGGTTCGCATCGAAGATATCGACCCGCCGCGTGAAGTCCCCGGCGCCGCCGCTCGCATCCTGTCCGCGCTGGAACATTATGGTCTCCACTGGGACGGCCAGGTCATCTATCAATCCCAACGTCACGACGCCTACCGCGCCGCGCTGGATCTGTTGCAGCGCCAGGGGCTCAGCTATTACTGCACCTGCACCCGCAGCCGCATCCAGCACATCGGCGGATTATACGACGGCCACTGTCGTGACTTGCAGCTCGGCCCGCAGGGCGCCGCCATCCGCTTGCGCCAGACCGCGCCCGTTTACCGGTTCCACGATCGCCTGCAGGGAGAATTGCAGGCCGATCCGGCGCTGGCAGGGGAAGACTTTATCATTCGCCGCCGCGATGGGCTGTTCGCCTACAACCTGGCGGTGGTGATCGACGACCATTTTCAGGGCGTGACCGAGATTGTCCGCGGCGCCGATCTGATCGAACCGACGGTGCGCCAAATTGCCCTCTACCGCCAGCTGCAGGCGCCGGTGCCCGCTTATGTGCATCTGCCGCTGGCGCTGGGCGCCAACGGCATCAAGCTGTCGAAGCAAAATCATGCGCCGGCGTTGCCCGCAGGCGATCCGCGGCCGGTGCTGATCGCCGCGCTGAAATTTCTGCGCCAACCGCTGCCGGAAAGCTGGCAAGATCTTGACCTGCCATTATTATTGAGCTGGGCGATCGAACACTGGCGGTTGGAAAACGTGCCGCGTCAGGAGGCTATCCCTCTGGATGAAAACACGCCGGCATTCTCAAAAGAGCCATGGTGAGCTATGATTAGCCGCTATTTTTTGTTAGCTCCATTTTTATCAGTCACTATCGAGGTGTACCATTTTTACCCGAGTAGCCAACTTCTGTCGTAAGGTACTGACCCGCGATGACAAGCTGCCCCGCGACGACGCGGCGGCCGGCGATAAAAACGTAGTCCGCGAAGAGCGTGCCGCGGCGCCAAGCCGCCCTGCGCCGCAGCCGCGCGCCGCCGATAACGGCAGCAACGCCCCTGCCCGCCGCTCAACGCCGCGCAAGCGTCCGCCTTTCCCTCTCGCCGAGAGCAACGACTCGATGACCATGATCCCGCGCGAACAGCACTCGATTTCGCGCAAAGACATCAGCGAGAATGCACTAAAAGTGCTTTATCGCCTGAACAAGTCCGGCTACGAGGCTTATCTGGTCGGCGGCGGGGTGCGCGATCTGTTGCTCGGCAAAAAGCCGAAAGACTTCGACATCACCACCAACGCCACGCCGGAACAAGTGCGCAAACTGTTCCGCAACTGCCGCCTGGTCGGCCGCCGCTTCCGTCTGGCACACGTGATGTTTGGGCCGGAGATCATCGAAGTGGCCACCTTCCGCGGTCACCACGAACAGAATCAGGAATCCGACAAGAATTCCTCCCAGCAGGCGCAAAACGGCATGCTGCTGCGCGACAACATCTTCGGTTCGATCGAGGAAGACGCCCAGCGCCGTGATTTCACCATCAACAGCCTGTACTACGGCGTGGCGGATTTCACCCTGCGCGATTACGTCGGCGGCCTGAACGATCTGAAACAAGGCGTGATCCGCCTGATCGGCGATCCGGAAACCCGCTACCGCGAAGATCCGGTGCGCATGCTGCGCGCGGTGCGCTTCGCCGCCAAGCTGGACATGCGCATCAGCGAAGAGACCGCCGAGCCGATCCCGCGCCTGGCCTCGCTGCTGCATGAGATCCCGCCGGCGCGTCTGTTCGAAGAATCCCTCAAGCTGCTGCAGGCGGGTTACGGTTTCCAAACCTACCTGAAGCTGTGCGAATATCAGCTGTTCCAACCGCTGTTCCCGCTGATCGCCCGCAACTTCACGCCGAACCACGATACGCCGATGGAGCGCATTCTGGTGCAGGTGCTGAAGAACACCGATCATCGCCTGCAGAACGACATGCGCGTCAACCCGGCGTTCCTGTTCGCCGCCATGCTGTGGTACCCGCTGCTGGAGCACGCGCAGAAGCTGGCGCAGGAAAGCGGCCTGGCCTACTACGACGCCTTCGCGCTGGCGATGAACGATGTGCTCGACGAGCAGTGCCGCTCGTTGGCGATCCCGAAACGCATCACCACGCTGGTGCGCGATATCTGGCAGCTGCAGCTGCGCCTGTCTCGCCGTCAGGGCAAACGCGCGCACAAACTGATGGAACATCCGAAATTCCGCGCCGCCTATGACCTGCTGGCGCTGCGTGCGGAGGTGGAAGACAATCAGGAGATGCTGCGTCTGGCCGAGTGGTGGGGAGAGTTCCAGGACGCCACGCCGGCGCGGCAGAAAGCCATGCTGAGCACCCTGGGCGACGATCCGGCGCCGCGCCGCGCGCGCCAACGCCGCCCTCGCCGCCGGGCACCGCGCAAAGAAGGGGCATAATGATCCGCGTTTATATCGCGCTGGGCAGCAACCTGGCGCAGCCGCTGCAACAGGTTAACACCGCGCTGGAGGCGCTGGAGCATCTCCCGCGCACCCGGCTGGTCATCTGTTCTTCGTTTTACCGCACCAAGCCGCTGGGGCCGCAAAACCAGCCGGACTTTCTCAACGCGGTGGTGGCGCTGGATACCCTGTTGCCGCCCGAACAGCTGCTCGACCATACCCAGGCGATAGAACGCAATCAGGGGCGCGTGCGCAAGGATGAGCGCTGGGGGCCGCGCACGCTCGATCTGGATATCATGCTGTACGGCGACAAGGTGATCCATACCGAGCGCCTGACGGTGCCGCATTACGGCCTGAAAGAGCGCGAATTCATGCTCTACCCGCTGGCGGAAATCGCCCCCGATCTGATTTTCCCCGATGGCGAACCGCTCGCCAGCTGCCTCAAGCGCGTGCCGGAAAACGGCATGGCGCTGTGGCACTCGCCAAAACCGAAATCCTGACCCGCCTACAGCGCCAACCGCGCGACAAATCCCCCCGCCGGGCGATTGGCGAAACTGATCTGTAAACCATGCAAGCCGGCAATACGCTGTACGATCGAGAGCCCCAGCCCGCTGCCGGTTTGTTCCTGCCCCGGCGGGCGATAGAAACGCTCTCCGAGCCGCGCCAGATGCTCCGTGGTGACACCCGGACCGTCGTCCGCCACCGTCAGCGAACGTTCGCTCAACGTCACGGTGACGACGCCGCCCTGCGGGGTATAGCGCACCGCGTTGTCCAGCAGATTGCGCAACAGCAACGACAGCAGCAAGGTTTCTCCCTGACGCGGCGGCGGCGTTCCCCGATGTTCATAGCGTAGCGTCACGCCCGCCGCATGGGCCTGCCGGTCCTGTTCCGCCAGGGTCATCGTCACCAGATCGTTCCAGTCGATCGGCGCCAGTTCGGCCAGATCCGACAGCGAATCCAGCCGCGACAGCGTCAACAGCTGATCCACCAGCCGGGTGGCGCGATCGATGCCGAGCGTCAGATTGTCCAGCGCGTGCTCGCGCATCGGCGCATCGTCCCCCGCCAGCTGCACCACTTCAGTCTGCACCCGCAGCGCCGCCAGCGGGCTGCGCAACTCGTGCGCGGCATCGGAGGTGAAGCGTCGCTCCCGCACCAGCAAAGCGTTGATGCGGGCAAACAGCGCATTGAGCGCATCCACCAGCGGGCGCACCTCGGTCGGCACCTGACGCGCGTCCAGCGGCGTCGCATCATCGGGCGCGCGCCGGCGCAAACCGGCGGCTACCGTGCGCAACGGCCGCAGCTCGCGCCCGACCATCAGCGCGATCAGCAGCATCAGCACCGGCAGCGTCACCAGCCAGGGCACCAGTTGGCCGGTCACCATGCCCAGCGCCATATCGCGCCGGTAATCCCACTCCTGGCCGACCACGATGCGGTAGCGCCCGTCCGGGCTGGTCAGCCACACCAGGCGCCAGCTGTCGTCATCGCCTTTGCGCTCGCCGTCGGTAAAACCCTCACGCTCCCCGTCAAACAGGAAGTCGGCACCGTTCTCGCCGTCGTTGAGCAGCATCTTGCCCTGGCGATCGAAGATGGCGAACGCCAGCGCGTCGTCGTCCTGCTCGCCACGCTTGCCGTGATGCACCAGCTTCTTGGTTTTCGGCAGGCTGCGCGCGCTTTCATCGGCCAACAGATCGCCGAGGTTGGCGGTCGCCAGCCGTTTGGCGAACAGCATCTGTTGGGTGTCGAACACTTCGTTGATGGTATTGCGCGACATCACCCAGGCCACCACGCTGGCGGTGCTCCAGGTCAGCAGCGCCAGCAGGCTGAAGATCAGGATCAGACGCAGCCGCAGGCTGAGACGCTTCACGGCGCATCCCCCAGCGTGTAACCCACGCCGTGGATGGTACGGATGAAGCCGTTACCCAGCTTGCGCCGCAGGTGGTGAATATGCACCTCCACCGCGTTACTGCTCACTTCGTCGTCCCAGTTGTACAGTTTCTCCTGAATCAACGGCCGCGCCAGCACGCGCCCTTTGTTGTGCAGAAACAGCTCCAGTACCGCCAATTCGCGCGGCGTCAGCGTCACCGGCTCGCCGTTGCAGCTCACGCTGCGGGTGGCGCTGTCGAACACCACGTTGCCATGCGTCAGCTGCGGCATCAGTTGGCCGTGGCGACGGCGGATCAGCGCCTGCAGGCGCGCCGCCACTTCGGCCAGCGCGAACGGCTTGCACAGATAATCGTCGGCACCGCTTTGCAGCCCGCTGACCCGCTGCTCCAGCGCATCGCGGGCGGTGAGGATCAGCACCGGCACGTCCTGCCCGGCCTGGCGCCACTGGCGCAGCAGATCCAGGCCGTCGAGGCCCGGCAGGCTGAGATCGAGGATCACCGCGTCGTACGGCGCGCTGTCCAGCGCATTTTTGCCGACGGCGCCGTCGGTGAACCAGTCCAGATTGAAGCCGAGTTTGGTCAGCCCGGCCTTGATGCCGTCCCCGATCAGTTTGTCATCTTCGATCAACAGAATTCGCATGAGTATCCCTTTTGAGTCTTGGCGCCATTGCACCACAAGGTTCTTAAGAACCGCTTAAGCATGGCGATCCGCGCTACCCACCCCGATCGGGTTACAGTAGAATGACTGCACTTTTTTGCAGCCTGGGCCTGCGTACGCCGCACGGCCCGTTTCAGGAGACGTTGTGATGAAACCCACCACCGTGACCCACTTGCGCCAGTGGAAACAGGAGCAACGCAAGTTTGCTACCCTTACCGCCTACGATGCCAGCTTTGCCAAACTGTTTGAAGAGCAAGGCATCAAAGTCCTGTTGGTGGGCGATTCGCTGGGCATGACGCTGCAGGGCCACGACTCCACGCTGCCGGTCACCGTCGCCGACGTGGCCTATCACACGCGCGCCGTGCGCCGCGGCGCGCCGGCCTGTCTGCTGCTGGCCGATCTGCCGTTCATGAGTTACGCCACCCCGGAACAAACCTTCGCCAACGCCGCCGAGCTGATGCGCGCCGGCGCCAACATGGTGAAACTGGAAGGCGGCAGCTGGTTGTGCGACACGGTGAAAATGCTCGCCGAGCGCGCGGTGCCGGTATGCGGCCACCTGGGCCTGACGCCGCAGTCGGTCAACGTGTTCGGCGGCTATAAGGTACAAGGGCGCGACGAACTGGCCGCCAAACAGCTGCTGCAGGACGCACAGAATCTGGAGCTGGCCGGCATTCAGCTGCTGGTGCTGGAGTGCGTGCCGACCGAGCTGGCGCGCCAGATCACCGAAGCGCTCTCCATTCCGGTCATCGGCATCGGCGCCGGCAACGGCACCGACGGCCAGATCCTGGTGATGCACGACGCCTTCGGCATCACCGGCGGCCACACGCCGAAGTTCGCCAAGAACTTCCTGGCGCAGAGCGGCGATATCCGCACGGCGGTGCAGCACTACATTCAGGAAGTGGAGCAAGGCCTCTACCCGGCGGCTGAACACTCTTTTAACTAAGCAATGGTTCCAGGAGTCACCCAATGATTATTATCGAAACCCTGCCGATGCTGCGTCAGCAGATCCGCCGCTGGCGCCAGGAAGGCAAACGCATCGCGCTGGTGCCGACCATGGGCAACCTGCACGACGGCCACATGACGCTGGTCGATGAAGCGCGCGCCCGCGCCGACGTGGTGGTGGTGAGCATCTTCGTTAACCCGATGCAGTTCGATCGCCCGGACGATCTGGCGCGCTACCCGCGCACGCTGCAGGAAGACAGCGAAAAGCTGACCCGCCGCGGCGTCGATCTGGTGTTCGCGCCGGCCCCGGCCGCGGTTTATCCGCAGGGCCTGGAGCAGCAGACCTACGTCGACGTGCCGGGCATCTCCACCATCCTGGAAGGCGCCAGCCGGCCGGGCCACTTCCGCGGCGTTTCCACCATCGTCAGCAAGCTGTTCAACCTGGTGCAGCCTGATTTGGCCTGTTTCGGCGAGAAGGATTACCAACAGCTGGCGCTGATCCGCAAAATGGTGGCGGACATGGGTTACGACATCAATATCGTCGGCGTGCCGACCGTGCGCGCCAAAGACGGCCTGGCCCTCAGCTCGCGCAACGGCTACCTGACCGCCGAAGAGCGCAAGGTAGCGCCGCAGCTGAGCAAGATCATGAACGCGCTGGCGCAACAGCTGGCCAATGGCGAGCGCCAGGTCGAAGCGCTGCTGGAGCAGACCGCCGAGCAGCTGCGCGCCGCCGGCTTTACGCCGGATGAGTTGTTTATTCGCGACGCCGACAGCCTGCAGCCGCTGACGGTGGACAGCCAGCGGGCGGTGGTGCTGATGGCCGCCTGGCTGGGCAAGGCGCGTCTTATCGACAACCAGCAGGTCGACCTGACGCTGTAAGCCGTTTTTTATACTGTCGTCACCCTGAAGCCCTGGCCATTGGTAGACAATGGCGAAGCAATCGGTGACGATAGAGATTGCAGGGATGCAGGAGAGATGTTCAACCCCAGCGCCTGTGAAGGCCGATATTCAGTTAGGTAAAGCTATGATACGTACTATGCTGCAAGGCAAGCTGCATCGCGTCAAAGTCACTCAGGCTGACTTGCACTATGAAGGATCCTGCGCCATCGACCAGGATTTCCTGGAGGCCGCCGGCATTCTGGAATATGAAGCGATCGATATTTACAACGTGGATAACGGCCAGCGCTTCTCCACCTACGCCATCGCCGCCGAGCGCGGTTCGCGCATCATATCGGTCAACGGCGCCGCCGCGCGCTGCGCCTGCGTCGGCGACAAACTGATCATCTGCTCCTATGTGCAAATGACCGACGCCGACGCCCGCCAGCACCACCCGAAAGTCGCCTATTTCGAAGGTGACAACAACCTGCAGCGCAAGGCGAAAGCCGTGCCGGTTCAGGTCGCCTGACAATAAAACGGGCGCCTTGCGCGCCCGTTCTTCCTTATTGCACCACCACCGTGCCCGGCTTGTTGGCTATCCGATCCGCCATGGTCTGGATCGAGTCGGTGCGCAGAATATACAGCCGCTTCAGCGTATAGGGGTTATCCCCCGGCTTTACCTTGCCCTGCACCGTGGTCACCGCCAGATGGAAACCGGCGTCCTGCGCCGCCTGAATCGCCCGTTGGTTATAGCCGCCGAACGGGTAGGACAGATACAGCACGTGCGGATTGAACTGCGACAGCGCGCGGCGCGAGCGCTCAAAATCGAACTCGATATTGTGCAGCGAACGGCTCAGCAAAATCGGCTGGCGATTGCCGTCGGTGCGGTGCAGGAAATGGGTATGCGACTGCACGTCGAACACGTCCTGAATCTGCTTGAGCTCCGAGACGCTCATAAACTGCAGCGAGTCCGGGTTCCATTTCTGCGGGTGGCGTTTGATGCGCGAAGAGATGATGAACGCCGTGGCGCGGAAACCGTAATTCTTCAGCACCGGATAAGCGTAGCGATACACCGATTTCAGGCCGTCGTCAAAAGTCAGCACGATCGCCTTGCCCGGCAGGTTGATCTGATTTTTCAGGTAGGCTTCCAGCTGGTACAGCGAAATGGTGTCGTAGCCCGCCTGCTTCAGGTAGGTCATCTGGTTGCTGAACGCCACGTCTGAAGTGGTGGTCGAGGTGTGGCGGAAGCGTTTGTTCTCTTCGTTTTTCAGCAGGTGGTGGTAAGTCAGCACCGGTATGCCGTTATCGATCTCGCAGTCCAACTCATTAATGAACCCCAGCCGCTCGCCGATGTTGACCTCGTACCAGGTGTTGTTCAGGCGATCCTTCAGCTTGCCGATGATCGGATAGCGCAGGTTGCCTTCCAGCGTGCCCAAGACCTCGCTGTCCTTGTCCGCTGCGGTGTATACGTCGATCGTTTTTTGCGTGATCAGATTCTGGTTGGTCAGCGGTTTGTTCAGCTCGCCCAGATCGTCTTGCACCTTGCGCGACTTCTTCAATTCACGCACGTCGTCTTTATCGATAAAGCCGGTACCATGCCCAAATTTGAATTCGTAGTATTCCGCATCCGCCGGGAAGACTTGGATCAGTTGCCCGCGCTTCACCTCCCCTACCGGGATCACATGCTCGCCCACCAACGCATAGACTTCGCTATCGCGCTGCGCTTCCATGTATTCAGATTTAACCGCGCTGTCTTCCGACAGCAAACTAGCCAGGCTCACAGGGGAAACCAACGACATCAGAATGCCGAGCAACCCAGCCGTTAACGTGTATTGAGACCGCATGATGATGTTCTGCTTACGAGTGCGTAATGACAAAAGTGGAGGAAATGTGGAGCGCCAGCATAGCACGATTTGAACAGCGGGGAACTAGCGGTTATTTGAGCAATTCTATTGATTTACGCGCCGCCTGCGCCAAATCAAGAAAAGCGCCCCCGCCGGGAAAGCGAGGGCGCGATACGATCAGCTGCGCAGGCCGCGGCCGCGCTCGATCAGGTACCAGGACAGCAGGTAAAACACCGCGATAAATGCCACCAGCACCGCCATGGTGAACGCCAGCGGCACATCGTTGATGCCGAGGAAACCGTAGCGGAAGCCGCTGATCATATAAACGATGGGGTTCAGCTTGGACACCGCCTGCCAGAATGGCGGCAGCAGCGACAGCGAGTAGAACACCCCGCCCAGGTAAGTCAGCGGCGTCAGCACGAAGGTCGGGATCAGGCTGATGTCGTCGAAAGTGGTGGCGAACACCGCATTGATCAGCCCCGCCAGCGAGAACAGGATCGCCGTCAGCAGCAGCGTCAGCGCAATCACCCACCAGGCGTGCACCTGCAGCGGCACGAAGAACAGCGAGATGATGGTCACCAGCATGCCGACGCAGATGCCGCGCGCCACGCCGCCGCCGACATAGCCGGCGATCACCACGTGGGTCGGCACCGGCGCCACCAGCAGTTCCTCAATGTTGCGCTGAAACTTGGCGCTGAAGAACGACGAGGCGACGTTGGCATAGGAGTTGGTGATCACCGCCATCATGATAAGGCCGGGCACGATGAACTGCATGTAGCTGAAGCCGTGCATATCGCCGATGCGCGAGCCGATCAGGTTACCGAAGATGATGAAGTACAGCGTCATGGTGATCACCGGCGGCACCAGGGTCTGGATCCAGATGCGCGCGAACCGGTTTACCTCTTTGGCCCAGATGCTCTGTAAGGCCACCCAATACAAACGCGTCATGCTTTCTCTCCATTGCCGTTAACCAGGGTGACAAACAGCTCTTCCAGGCGGTTCGCCTTATTGCGCATGCTCAGCACCTGCACGCCCTGCGCGCTCAGCTGGGCGAACAGGCCGTTCAGCCCTTGCTCGCGCATCACCTCCACTTCCAGCGTCGAGGTATCCGTCAGGCGGCTGTGGTAACCGTCCAGCTTCGGCAGCGGGCTCTTCGCCGCCAGATCGAGGATGAAGGTTTCCGACTTCAGCTTGGCCAGCAGCCCCTTCATCGAGGTGTTTTCCACCAGTTCCCCGTTCTGGATGATGCCGATGTTGCGGCACAGCATCTCCGCCTCTTCCAGATAGTGGGTGGTGAGGATAATGGTGGTGCCCTGGGCGTTCAGCTCTTTCAGGAAGCCCCACATCGAGCGACGCAGCTCAATATCCACCCCGGCGGTCGGCTCATCGAGAATCAGCAGCTTCGGCTGATGCATCAACGCGCGGGCGATCATCAGGCGGCGCTTCATGCCGCCGGACAGCATGCGGGCGCGCTCGTTGCGCTTGCCCCACAGATCCAGCTGATTGAGGTATTTTTCGGCGCGCGCCATCGCTTCACGCCGCGTGACGCCGTAGTAACCCGCCTGGTTCACCACGATCTGCAACACGGTCTCGAACGGGTTGAAGTTGAACTCCTGCGGCACCAGGCCGAGCTGGCGCTTGGCGTTGACGATGTCTTTATCGATGTCGTAACCGAACACCCGCACGCTGCCGGCGGTTTTGTTCACCAGCGAGCTGATGATGCCGATGGTGGTGGACTTTCCGGCGCCGTTTGGCCCCAGCAGGGCATAAAAGTCCCCCGCTTCGACGCTCAGGTCGATGCCGCGCAGCGCCTTGACGCCACCGGCGTAAGTCTTGGTCAGCTGCGCTAATTCCAGTGCATAATTCATATGTAAAATAGTACCTTATAACGATGAGTATGCCGCCGCGCCCCTGTTTGCGAGGCTTGAAACACTAACAATAATCCTAGCATCGACGGCGTTTTCACTGCGTCGAATCCGTGCGGTAAATGAGGCTGCACCACTGTTCCGATTTCCAAATTGTGACGCTTACCCTATATTACCCCAACGCAATCTGTCCGTTACGGGTCAATCACCTTCATGAAAGAAATCGAAGAGCTTATCGCCAACAACCAGGCCTGGTCGGCCAATATCAGTCAGGAAGACCCGGAATTTTTTGAACGTTTAGCCCAGGCGCAAAAGCCCCGCTTCTTATGGATTGGTTGCTCTGACAGCCGCGTTCCCGCAGAACGCCTGACCGGCCTCGAGCCGGGTGAACTGTTCGTCCATCGCAACGTGGCGAACCTCGTGATCCACACCGATCTTAACTGCCTGTCGGTGGTGCAGTATGCGGTAGATGTGCTGGAAGTCGAACACATCATCATCTGCGGCCACCTGGGCTGCGGCGGCGTGCAGGCGGCGGTGGAAAACCCGGAGCTGGGATTGATCGACAACTGGCTGCTGCACATTCGCGATCTGTGGTACAAGCACAGCTCGCTGCTGGGCGAGCTGCCGCCGGAACAGCGTTTCGACATGCTGTGCGAGATCAACGTCATTGAACAGGTGTACAACCTGGGCCACTCCACCATCATGCAGTCCGCCTGGAAGCGCGGCCAGAAGGTGATGATCCACGGTTGGGTGTACGGCATTCAGGACGGCCGTCTGCGCGATATGGAAGTGCTGGCGACCAGCCGCGAGAGCCTGGAGATGGGCTACCGCAAAGCGATAGCCAAACTGAAGCAGGATAAAGGCGTATAACCCCGCCGCGGGCGCGGCTTGCCGCGCCCCACATCCAATTACTCGTCCAGCAGCACCACTTTGCCGACGTACGGCAGGTGACGGTAGCGCTGAGCGTAGTCGATGCCATACCCCACCACGAACTCATCCGGGATCGAGAAACCGACATATTCGACCGGCACCTGTACTTCACGGCGCTCAGGTTTGTCCAGCAAGGTGCAAATCGCCAGCGACTTCGGCCCGCGCAGCGCCAAAATCTCGCGCACTTTGTTCAGCGTGTTGCCGGAATCGATGATGTCTTCCACGATCAGCACGTCTTTGCCGCGAATGTCTTCGTCCAGATCCTTGAGGATCTTCACGTCGCGGGTGGTGGACATGCCGCTGCCGTAGCTGGAGGCGGTCATAAAGTCGACTTCGTGCGGCACCTCGATCGCGCGGCAGAGATCGGCCATGAACATGAAGGAGCCGCGCAGCAGCCCGACCAGCACCATGTCGCTGCCGCTGTCGCGGTAATGTTCGGTGATCTGGCGGCCAAGTTCGGCGATACGGGTCTTAACTTCCTGCTCGGAAATCATTACGTCTACAGTGTGTTTCATAGTATTCAGGTCAGTTGCCGGAAGAAAGGCGCAGAGTTTAGCATAGGCCGTTACGACTTGCCTCTCTCCCGGACAGGGGAGTTTTCTTTATTAAGGGTATTCCTGACGAGCGTGCAGGACACTCACTATTTCAATATGTGCAGCCAGCACGCGGTAAACCACAATGTAATTAGGATGAACAACCATTTCACGAGTCCCGTTCACCCTGCCTGGCCGGAATAGATAAGGATGTTCCGCTAACGGGATAACCGACTCTTCAATGCGTTGTAACAAAGCCTCAGCGGCAAGTGGATTTCGCTCAGCGATAAAAGCCAGCAGCGTATATAAACCCGTTTTTGCTTCGTCAGTCCATTTGACGGTTAACATAAGGGTCAGGCCGATTTTCTTTTGGCTTTCGCCTGCTCGATAATGTGACGAGCGCCGGCCATGACTTCGTCATGGGGGATACGGGAGGAGTCGCTATTGATGGAAGATTCCACAGTGCTTCTGAACCAACGATCGTAGCTATCAGCCTGCTCTTGAGTCTCAAACTCAGAAACGATGGGATCCAATTTTGTCGGCATGACGCACTCCTCAAAAGCTGATATTTTAATCAGTATAACGGCTTCCTTTCATTGAACCAAGCGGTGGCGACGCGAGCGCACCGCCACCTGAGCGATGAACCGCGATCATTCGTCGACGGTAAAGCCCATCATCATGCCGGTATCTTCGTGTTCCAACAGGTGGCAGTGGGCCATATACGCATGTTCGCTGCTTGCCGAATGATCGAAGCGTACCAGCACTTCGCTGCGCCACCCTTCGACGCGCACCGTGTCCTTCCAACCGCTGCGATGCGCCGCCGGCGGTTTGCCGTTTTCCGACAAGATACGGAACTGGGTGCCGTGAATGTGGAACGGGTGCAACATCATGTCGCCCTCACCGGAAATGGTCCATTTCTCATACTGGCCTCGTTTGGCGGCGAACATCGGCTTGGTCATATCGAAGGCCTTGCCGTTGATCATGTTGCCGTGGCTGAAGTCGAACGGTTTGGCTTTGCTCTGCGCGCCGCCGTGATCCATCCCGGCCATCTTGCCATGATCCATGCCCTTCATGTTGCCGTGGTCCATGCCCTGCATGCCGCCCTTCTCCATGCCTTTCATGTCTCCAGCGCCCGTCGCGCCATGATTCATGCTCATGCCGGCCATCGCCTGGTGGCCATAGCGATCCATCAGCGCCTGCATGCCGAGCCTATCCAGCTGCGGATCCATCATCAGCTGCAGCCAACGCTCCTGGATGCCGGTGGTGGCAGGCAATGTCGGCAGCTTCACCAGGCTGTCCGGCATGGTTTTGATACCCTGCGCCAACGACGGCTGAATGCGCAGCACCGGCAGCGGTTGATCGAACGGCGCCAACGTCATGCCCATCTGCTTCACCGGCAGCGTCACGATATCAAACGCTTTCCCGTCGGAGGCATCGACCAGCACTTCAAAGCGTTCGCCCATCAGCATCGGCAGCTCGGTCAGCTTCACCGGCTCCGCCAGGAAACCGCCGTCGCTGGCGATAACATACAGCGGACGGTTGTCACTGGCCGCCAGATTCAACGAGCGGGCGTTGCAGCCGTTGAGAAAACGCAGACGCAACCAGCCGCGCGGCGCCAGATGTTGCGGATACTGCGCGCCATTGGTGAACATGCGATCGCCAAACCAGCCCACCGCCGCGCTCATCACGTCCAGGCGGTATTCGATCTGCGCGTCTTTATCCAGCCGCTTATCCTGCAGGATCACCGGAATATCATCCTGCCCCCAGGTTTTCGGCAGCGGCAGTTTGGCGCTTTCATCGTCTTCCAGCAGTACCAACCCCGCCAGCCCCATCATCACCTGGCTGCCGGTTTTACCGTGCGTGTGCGGGTGGAACCAGCAGGTGGCCGCCGGTTGATCGACGGTGAAATTCACCGTGCGCGTCGCGCCGGGGTGGATCAGCGCCTGCGGGCCGCCATCGACGTCTCCGGGAATTTCCAGCCCGTGCCAGTGGACGGTACTGGCCTCCGCCAGGCTGTTTTTGATATCGACCGTCACCGGCTGGCCACGCTGCAGCTTCACCGCCGGCCCGAGCAGCGCGCCGTTGAATCCCCAGGTTTTGGTGGCGGCGCCGGGCAACCAGCGGGTTTCCCCCGCCTGCAGCGCCAGCGCAATCTTTCCCTGCGCGCCCGGCGTCAACAGCGGCGGTACCGGCAGGGCCGGCCGATCGGCCGCCCAAGCCGCCCGGCTCCATAACGGCAATGCGCTCGCCGCGCCCAGCGCAGCGGTTAATTTAATAAAATCACGGCGTAACATCGCTGACTCCCTTTTCTCAGTGACATAACTCAATGCCGCCAGCCTAAACCTTCCCCCAGGCGGAAGGTCAAGCCTTTCCTGGCGGTATTTTAAGCTATGCCTCACAATCAGAGAGTGTGACTGACACACGCGACGCCGGCCCGGCAGCAATAAAATTTGGTGCCTTTACAGGCAAGTGTGGTAACGTCAACAGACGACAAACAGGCCTATTTCATGATGAAAAAAACAACGTTATCGATGCTGTTGCTGGCGATGCTGGGCTTCTCCAACGCCAGTCTGGCGCTGAATGAATCCGAGGCGGAAGATCTGGCCGATCTGACGGCGGTATTTATTTATTTGAAAAATGATTGCGGCTACAACGATTTGCCAAATGTGCAAATCAAACGCGCTATCGTCTATTTCGCACAACAAAACCGCTGGGATTTGAGCAACTACAACAGCTTTAACATGAAAGCGCTGGGCGAAGACAGCTATCGCGATCTCAGCGGCATCGCCATTCCAACGCCTAAGAAGTGCAAATCGCTGGCGCGCGACTCGTTGAGCCTGCTGGCCTACGCCAACTAATTCCGCCTCTCTCCCCCACCCGCCTTTCGCTCTCTCTGTCTGAAATTCAACCGTGCATCGCCAGACAGAGTTAGCTATGATGTTGCGCCGATTTTTCATGGCTGTTATTACGGAGTTTCCCGCACATGACCCAGAAAGAAATTTGGTACGAAACGCTGCATACGGGCTTCGGCCAGTACTTCTCGGTAGAGAAGGTGCTGTACCGCGAGAAGACCGATCATCAGGATCTGGTGATCTTCGAGAACCCGGTGCTGGGGCGCGTGATGGCGCTCGACGGCGTGGTGCAAACCACCGAGCGTGACGAGTTCATCTATCACGAAATGCTGACCCACGTGCCGCTGCTGGCGCATGGCCAGGCGAAGAAAGTGCTGATCATCGGCGGCGGCGACGGCGGCATGCTGCGCGAAGTCAGCCGGCACCCTGGCGTGGAGCAGATCACCATGGTCGAGATCGACGCCGGCGTCGTCGAGTTCTGCCGCCAATACCTGCCCAACCACAGCGCCGGCGCCTATGACGATCCGCGCTTCAAGTTGGTGATCGACGACGGCGTCAACTTCGTGAATCAAACCGACGAAACGTTCGATGTGATCATCTCCGACTGCACCGATCCGATCGGCCCCGGCGAAAGCCTGTTCACCTCGGCGTTTTATGAAGGCTGCGCCCGCTGCCTGAATGAGGGCGGCATTTTCGTTGCGCAGAACGGCGTCTGCTTCCTGCAACAGGACGAGGCGGTCAACAGCCACGCCAAACTGAGCCGCTACTTTAGCGACGTCAGCTTCTATCAGGCGGCGATCCCGACCTATTACGGCGGCATCATGACCTTTGCCTGGGCGAGCCAGAACCCGGCGCTGCGCCAGCGCGATCTGCCTACCCTGCAACAGCGCTTTAACCAAAGCGGCCTACACTGCCGTTATTACAACCCGGCAATTCACGTCGGCAGCTTTGCCCTGCCGCAATATTTGCTCAATGCCCTGAACGTAACACGTTAAGCGAGAAGATAAAGGAGGTGGCCCAAATTGCATAAGCTAAAACTGCACGGCTTCAACAACCTGACCAAGAGCCTGAGTTTTTGTATTTACGATATTTGTTACGCCAAAACCGCGGACGATCGCGATGGCTATATCGCCTACATAGACGAACAATATAACGCCAACCGGCTGACCGAGATCCTGAGCGAAACCTGCTCGATCATCGGCGCCAATATTCTGAACATCGCGCGTCAGGACTACGAGCCGCAGGGCGCCAGCGTCACCATCCTGGTCAGCGAAGAGCCGATCGATCCGAAAGACGTCGATACGTCGGAACACCCAGGCCCGCTGCCGAATACGGTCGTCGCGCACCTGGACAAAAGCCATATCTGCGTACACACCTACCCGGAAAGCCATCCGGAAGGCGGGCTGTGCACCTTTCGCGCCGATATCGAGGTCTCGACCTGCGGCGTCATTTCGCCCCTCAAGGCGCTGAACTATTTAATTCACCAGCTGGAATCCGACATCGTCACCATGGACTATCGCGTGCGCGGTTTTACCCGCGACGTGAACGGCGTGAAACATTACATCGATCATGAGATCAATTCGATCCAGAACTTTATGTCGGAAGACATCAAGGCGCTGTACCACATGATGGACGTGAACGTTTACCAGGAAAATATCTTCCATACCAAGATGTTGCTGAAGGATTTCGATCTGAAGCACTACCTGTTTAACGCGGAGCCGGAGGCGTTGAGCGCCGCCGAGCGCAAGCAGATCACCGATCTGTTATGGAAAGAGATGCAGGAAATCTATTACGGCCGCAATATTCCGCATCTATGATGGAAAGGGCGCGGCACGCCGCGCCCTGATGCTTAGTACTTCAGCATGAAAGAACGATAGGCCTTCAACACCCGCAGGAAGTCCTCAACGCCGCAGAATGAGAGGCTTTCTTCATCGTAGTAGTTCATCCCCTCTTCCATTTCATCGCCCTCGAACTCCAGCTGATTGGCGCGGATCATCACTTCTTCACCGTCCATCAGCAGCGTATATTCATGGCCTTCCAGCTGCCATTGACGCTCGCTGCCTTTGACCTCGGCCGCACCGGCTTCAATCCGGTCCAGCAGGTTGAAATCGCCTTTAACTTCTTCATTGATCCAGTGGCCAATCGCTTCATGCCCCATCGAAAATCTGACGATCACCTGACCGGTGACGTCACGCAGAAATTCGTAATCCATAGCATGCCCTCCTGAGCCCTTTTTCTTAGTGTAAACATAAATGGCTGACTAACTCAGTGAGCGCTCGCAAAGTTGGCAACTGAGCAAAATAAAACGGGAGGCCAAGGCCTCCCGTTAAACAGTTGCGCAATATAGCGGCTTACACGGCGGTTTGGAAGATCACGCCGTCGGCTTTTTCGGTGTACTGGCCCAGCTGGTCAAAGTTCAGGTAGCGGTAGGTATCCGCCGCCGTCTTGTCGACCTGCGCCATATAGGTCTGGTACTCGTCCGGCGTCGGCAGGCGGCCCAGCAGGGACGCTACCGCGGCCAGTTCGGCAGACGCCAGATAGACGTTGGCGCCGGTGCCCAGACGGTTCGGGAAGTTACGGGTTGAGGTGGAAACCACCGTCGCGCCGTCCGCCACGCGCGCCTGGTTGCCCATGCACAGCGAGCAGCCCGGGATCTCGATACGCGCGCCGCTCTTGCCGAAGACGCTGTAGTAGCCTTCTTCGGTCAGCTGAGCCGCATCCATCTTGGTTGGCGGCGCCACCCACAGACGGGTCGGCAGCTGGCCCTTGTGCTGATCCAGCAGCTTGCCGGCCGCGCGGAAGTGGCCGATGTTGGTCATGCAAGAACCGATGAATACCTCATCGATTTTGCTGTTGGCCACGTCGGACAGCAGGCGCGCGTCGTCAGGATCGTTCGGCGCGCACAGGATCGGCTCTTTGATCTCGTTCAGATCGATGTCGATCACCGCCGCGTATTCCGCATCCGCATCGCCTTCCAGCAGTTGCGGATCCGCCAGCCATTTTTTCATGCCCTGAATACGGCGCTCCAGCGTACGGCGATCGCCGTAGCCTTCGGAGATCATCCACTTCAGCAGCACGATGTTGGAGTTCAGGTACTCTTCGATCGGCGCCTTGTCCAGCTTGATGGTACAACCGGCGGCGGAACGTTCGGCGGACGCATCGGTCAGCTCAAACGCCTGCTCGACCTTCAGGTCCGGCAGGCCTTCGATCTCCAGAATGCGGCCGGAGAAGATGTTTTTCTTGCCCTTCTTCTCGACGGTCAGCAGACCCTGCTGGATCGCGTAGTAAGGGATGGCGTGCACCAGATCGCGCAGGGTGATGCCCGGCTGCATTTTGCCTTTGAAGCGCACCAGCACCGACTCAGGCATATCCAGCGGCATCACGCCGGTCGCGGCGGCAAACGCCACCAGACCGGAACCGGCCGGGAAGGAGATGCCGATCGGGAAGCGGGTGTGGGAATCGCCGCCGGTGCCGACGGTGTCAGGCAGCAGCATGCGGTTCAGCCAGGAGTGGATCACGCCGTCGCCCGGACGCAGCGATACGCCGCCGCGGTTCATGATGAAGTCAGGCAGCGTGTGGTGCGTGGTCACGTCGACCGGTTTCGGGTACGCGGCGGTGTGGCAGAACGACTGCATGACCAGATCGGCGGAGAAGCCGAGGCAGGCCAGGTCTTTCAGCTCATCGCGGGTCATCGGGCCGGTGGTGTCCTGAGAGCCGACGGAGGTCATCTTCGGTTCGCAGTATTCGCCTGGGCGAATGCCGGCGACGCCGCAGGCGCGGCCGACCATTTTCTGCGCCAGCGAGAAGCCTTTGCTGCTGGCGGCTACCGGTTTGGCGATGCGGAACACGTCGCTGTGCGGCAGACCCAGCGCTTCGCGCGCCTTGGTGGTCAGGCCGCGGCCGATGATCAGCGGGATACGGCCGCCGGCGCGCACTTCATCCAACAGCACGTCGGTTTTCAGCTCGAAGTTGGCGATCAGCGCGCCGGTTTCGTGGTTGCGCACTTCACCTTTGTACGGGTAAACGTCGATCACGTCGCCCATATTCAGCTCGGACACGTCCACTTCGATCGGCAAGGCGCCGGCATCTTCCATGGTATTGAAGAAGATAGGCGCAATCTTGCCGCCCAGCACCACGCCGCCGCCACGTTTGTTCGGCACGTGCGGGATGTCGTCGCCCATGAACCACAGCACCGAGTTGGTGGCGGATTTACGGGAGGAACCGGTGCCGACCACGTCGCCGACGTAGGCCAGCGGGAAGCCTTTCTTGTTCAGCAGCTCGATCTGTTTGATCGGGCCGACGCTGCCAGGCTGATCCGGCACGATGCCTTCACGTTCGTTTTTCAGCATCGCCAGCGCGTGCAGCGGGATGTCCGGGCGCGACCAGGCGTCCGGCGCCGGAGAAAGGTCGTCGGTGTTGGTTTCGCCGGTGACTTTGAACACGGTGACGGTGATCTTTTCCGCCAGCTCAGGGCGCGACAGATACCATTCGGCGTCAGCCCAGGACTGCATGATCTGCTTGGCGTGCGGGTTGCCGGCCTTGGCCTTCTCTTCCACGTCGTAGAAGTTGTCGAACATCAGCAGCGTGTGGGACAGCGCTTTGGCGGCGATCGGCGCCAGCTTCTCGTTGTCCAGCGCTTCGATCAGCGGATGAATGTTATAGCCGCCCTGCATGGTGCCTAACAATTCAATGGCTTTCTCGGGGGTAACCAGGGGGGATGTCGCTTCACCTTTGGCGATGGCCGCCAGGAAACCTGCTTTGACGTAGGCGGCTTCGTCGACGCCCGGTGGAACACGGTTAATCAGCAGGTCTAACAGGAATTCTTCTTCGCCTTTTGGCGGATTCTTCAGTAGTTCGACCAGCGCGGCCATTTGGGTGGCGTCTAGCGGCTTAGGGGCGATGCCCTCAGCAGCACGCTCGGCTACGTGCTTACGGTATTCTTCTAGCACGACGTTCTCCTCGCTCTCATTGTCATTTATTGTGCCTGGCGTATATGCAAACCGGGTTTATACCCTTTGGGTTTCACTCTGTGGCTAGGCGATCGGCCCGTAAAGGCCCCGAAACGGTGACTGG
The DNA here is from genome assembly GCF_048684565.1 of Serratia sp. BNK-33-b. NCBI lineage: Bacteria > Pseudomonadati > Pseudomonadota > Gammaproteobacteria > Enterobacterales > Yersiniaceae > Serratia > Serratia sp. BNK-33-b. The sequence continues at coordinate 632,266 of NZ_JBLQTZ010000001.1, read as the reverse complement.
GGCAAACAAGCGCGGTCAAACAGCGTTACAGCATGAAAGACTGATGGGTAGAGCGCACGGCGATATTGATGCCATCTATCCTGACGGGGCACTGCTGTCGATGTCCTGGACTGTAAGGTACAGTGCCCGGTTCCGCTCAGCCAGCATATCAGGATTTGAAACGGTTGTTAATTCGTTCACATAAAAGCAACATTAAATCTTTGCTGAATCGTTGAGCGCAGCGTAATCGGCTGCCGGACAAACAGGGCATTATATCCACATAATTAAAACGGATATAAGCATGAGGATCGGAATTTGGCGCAGCGGCCACAAAAAACCGTTTTGTGCATCTGGGCAAAAAAAACGGCCCCTTCTCAGGAGCCGCTTGTTAACCGGTCAAGCCAGCAGAATTACTTCTTCTTGGCTTTCGGGTTAGGCAGGTCGGTGATGCTGCCTTCGTAGATTTCCGCCGCCAGGCCCACGGATTCGTGCAGGGTCGGGTGAGCGTGGATGGTCAGCGCGATGTCTTCCGCGTCGCAGCCCATCTCGATGGCCAGACCGATTTCACCCAGCAGTTCGCCGCCGTTGGTGCCGACAATCGCGCCACCGATGATGCGGTGAGTTTCTTTGTCGAAGATCAGTTTGGTCATGCCGTCTGCACAGTCGGAAGCGATCGCACGGCCGGAAGCCGCCCACGGGAAGGTGGAGGTTTCGTAGCTGATGCCTTTCTCTTTCGCTTCTTTCTCGGTCAGACCCACCCACGCCACTTCCGGCTCGGTGTAAGCGATGGATGGGATCACTTTCGGATCGAAGTAGTGCTTCATGCCGGCGATAACTTCTGCGGCAACGTGGCCTTCGTGCACGCCTTTGTGCGCCAGCATCGGCTGCCCGACGATGTCGCCGATGGCGAAGATGTGCGGCACGTTGGTGCGCAGCTGTTTGTCGACGTTGATGAAGCCACGCTCGTCAACTTCCACACCGGCTTTGCCGGCATCCAGCAGTTTGCCGTTCGGCACGCGGCCGATCGCCACCAGCACCGCGTCGTAACGCTGTGGTTCTGCCGGCGCTTTTTTACCTTCCATCGTGACGTAGATGCCGTCTTCTTTGGCTTCTACCGCGGTCACTTTGGTTTCCAGCATCAGGTTGAACTGCTTGCTGATACGTTTGGTGAAGACTTTCACCACGTCTTTATCTGCCGCCGGGATAACCTGATCGAACATTTCAACGACGTCGATCTGTGAACCCAGCGCATGGTATACGGTGCCCATTTCCAGGCCGATGATGCCGCCGCCCATAACCAGCAGACGCTCTGGGACGGTTTTCAGCTCCAGCGCATCGGTGGAATCCCACACGCGTGGATCTTCATGAGGAATGAATGGCAGTTGGATCGGACGAGAGCCTGCAGCGATGATGGCGTTGTCGAAGTTGATGGTGGTTGGGCCGTTTTCGCCTTCCACAACCAGGGTGTTAGCGCCGGTGAACTTGCCCAGGCCGTTGACCACTTTCACTTTACGGCCTTTCGCCATGCCAGCCAGACCGCCGGTCAGCTGAGTGATGACTTTTTCTTTCCAGACGCGCACTTTGTCGATGTCGGTTTTCGGCTCGCCGAAAACGATGCCGTGTTCGGCCAGCGCTTTGGCTTCTTCGATCACTTTGGCAACGTGCAGCAGTGCTTTGGAAGGGATACATCCCACGTTCAGGCAAACCCCGCCCAGAGTGGAATAACGTTCAACCAGAACGGTTTCAAGACCTAAGTCAGCGCAACGAAAGGCTGCAGAGTAACCTGCCGGGCCCGCCCCAAGTACCACGACCTGAGTTTTAATTTCAGTACTCATCATGACCTCTTAATTGATTGTCCGGCGGGTCAGACGTCATTTTTATTGCTAATCGATCTCATAACGCCCTTCATCCACCGGGACGCTTACACCGCGAGCAGTTTACAGAATTGTTAATAATCTGCAAAGCGTGTTCGAGTGACCCGTGTCTCAACAATTTTGTCGAGTTATGCAAAATCCGACAAAACTGCTACAGAATCGTCAGGGGCGCAGCATGCTGCGCCCCTTTTGCATTACATCACCAGACGGCGAATGTCGGACAACATGTTGTTGATGATGGTGATGAAGCGCGCACCATCGGCACCGTCGATAACGCGGTGGTCGAAGGACAGCGACATCGGCATCATCAGGCGCGGCATGAACTCTTTACCGTTCCAGACCGGCTCCATCGCAGACTTGGAGACGCCCAGGATAGCCACTTCCGGCGCGTTGACGATCGGCGCGAAGTGAGTCGTCCCGATGCCGCCCAGGCTGGAGATGGTGAAGCAGCCGCCCTGCATCTCGCCGGCGGTCAGCTTGCCGTCGCGCGCTTTCTTGGAGATGGTCATCAGCTCGCGAGACAACTCGGTGATGCTCTTCTTGTTCACGTCCTTGAACACCGGAACCACCAGGCCGTTCGGGGTATCTACCGCCACGCCGATGTTGATGTATTTCTTCAGCGTCAGCTTCTGGCCATCTTCGGACAGCGAGCTGTTGAAGCGCGGCATCTGCTCCAGAGCGGCAGCGACGGCTTTCATGATGAACACGACAGGCGTGAACTTCACGTCCAGCTTGCGCTTGGCCGCTTCTTCGTTCTGCTGCTTGCGGAACGCTTCCAGATCGGTGATGTCGGTTTTGTCGAAGTGAGTCACGTGCGGGATCATCACCCAGTTGCGGCTCAGGTTCGCGCCAGAGATCTTCTGGATGCGGCCCATCTCGACTTCTTCGATCTCGCCGAACTTGCTGAAGTCCACTTTCGGCCATGGCAGCATGCCCGGCAGACCGCCGCCGGCAGCAGCCGGAGCCGCTTCAGCGCGTTTCACCGCGTCTTTCACGTAAGCCTGAACGTCTTCGCGCAGGATGCGGCCTTTACGACCGGTGCCTTTCACTTTCGCCAGGTTAACGCCGAATTCGCGCGCCAGACGACGAATGACCGGAGTCGCGTGCACGTAGGCCGCGTTCTCGGCGAACTCGCCTTTGTCTTCAGCTTTCGCAGCCGGCGCGGCGGCTTTAGCGGCGGCCGGCGCCGGCGCCGGCGCAGCGTCCGCTTTAGCGGCTGGGGCGGCGGCAGCGGCAGGCGCAGCGCCTTCCACTTCGAACACCATGATCAGGGAGCCGGTTTTCACTTTATCGCCGGTCGCGATCTTGATCTCTTTCACGGTGCCCGCAAACGGCGCAGGCACTTCCATGGAGGCCTTGTCGCCTTCCACGGTGATCAGAGACTGCTCGGCGGCAACCTTGTCGCCCACCTTGACCATCACCTCGGTCACTTCGACTTCATCACCGCCGATGTCCGGCACGGCGACGTCCTTGGCCGCAGAGGCCGCAGGCGCTGCAGCGGCAGCCGGTGCTTCAGCCGCAGCCGGGGCCGCAGCGGAAGCGGCGCCAGCCACTTCGAACACCATGATCAGGGAACCGGTTTTCACTTTGTCGCCGGTCGCGATCTTGATCTCTTTCACGGTGCCCGCGAACGGCGCAGGGACTTCCATGGAAGCCTTGTCGCCTTCCACAGTGATCAGGGACTGCTCGGCTTCCACCTTATCGCCCACTTTCACCAGGATCTCGGTCACTTCGACTTCGTCGGCGCCGATGTCCGGCACGGCAACGTCTTTGGCCGCAGCAGCAGCCGGGGCAGCAGCTGCTGCTGCCGGTTTTTCTTCCGATTTCGCCGCCGGTGCAGCTTCCGCTGCGCCTGCCGCTTCGAAGATCATGATCAGTTTGCCGGTTTCGGTTTTATCGCCGACCGCCACTTTGATCTCTTTCACCACGCCCGCCTGCGGGGAGGGCACTTCCATGGAAGCCTTGTCGCCTTCCACGGTGATCAGCGATTGTTCCGCTTCAACTTTATCGCCGACCTTCACCAGAATCTCGGTGATTTCGACTTCATCTGCACCGATGTCCGGTACGTTGATTTCGATAGACATTATTCAGTACCTCTTAGGCCAGACGCGGGTTAACTTTTTCCGGGTTGATGTCGAATTTCTTGATTGCATCAGCAACCACAGAAGCTTCGATCTCACCGCGTTTAGCCAGTTCACCCAGAGCAGCAACCACCACGTAAGATGCATCGACTTCGAAGTGGTGACGCAGGTTTTCGCGGCTGTCCGAACGACCAAAGCCGTCGGTGCCCAGTACGCGATAATCGCTGGCCGGCACATAAGTACGAACCTGTTCGGCGAACAGTTTCATGTAGTCGGTAGACGCTACCGCAGGCGCGTCGCTCATCACCTGAGCGATGTAAGGCACGCGTGGCGTTTCGGTTGGGTGCAGCATGTTCCAGCGCTCGCAATCCTGGCCGTCGCGCGCCAGTTCAGTGAACGAGGTCACGCTGTAGGTGTCGGAACCCACGCCGTAGTCCTTCGCCAGGATCTGCGCAGCTTCGCGCACATGGCGCAGGATGGCGCCGGAGCCCAACAGCTGCACCTTGCCTTTGCTGCCTTCCAGCGTTTCCAGCTTGTAGATACCCTTGCGGATACCTTCTTCCGCACCCTGCGGCATCGCAGGCATGTGGTAGTTTTCGTTCAGCGTGGTCAGGTAGTAGTACACGTTTTCCGGGTTGTCGCCATACATGCGCACCAGACCGTCGTGCATGATCACCGCCACTTCGTACGCGTAAGCCGGATCGTAAGAGATGCAGTTAGGGATAGTCAGAGACTGAATGTGGCTGTGGCCATCTTCGTGCTGCAGACCTTCGCCGTTCAGGGTAGTACGGCCCGAGGTCCCGCCGATCAGGAAGCCGCGCGCCTGTTGGTCGCCCGCTGCCCAGCACAGGTCGCCGATGCGTTGGAAACCGAACATCGAGTAGTAGATGTAGAACGGAATCATCGGCAGATCGTTGGTGCTGTAGGAGGTCGCTGCGGCCAGCCAGGAAGAGGCTGCGCCCAGTTCGTTGATGCCTTCCTGCAGGATTTGGCCTTTCTCGTCTTCTTTGTAGTAAGCAACCTGCTCACGGTCCTGCGGGGTGTACTGCTGGCCGTTCGGGCTGTAGATACCGATCTGACGGAACAGACCTTCCATACCGAAGGTACGCGCTTCGTCGGCGATGATTGGCACCAGGCGATCTTTGATCGACTTGTTCTTCAGCATCACATTCAGGGCACGCACGAAGGCGATAGTGGTGGAGATCTCTTTGTTCTGCTCTTCCAGCAGCGAGCTGAAATCTTCCAGCGCCGGCATTTCCAGCTTCTGGGTGAACTCCGGCAGACGGGTAGGCACGTAGCCTTTCAGCGCCTGGCGACGTTCGTGCAGGTATTTGTATTCTTCGGAATCTTTCTCGAAGGTGATGTACGGCAGTTTTTCGATGTCAGCATCGGCAACCGGCACATTGAAACGATCGCGGAAGTGGTGAACCCCTTCCATGTTCATTTTCTTCACCTGGTGAGCGATGTTTTTACCTTCCGCGGTTTCACCCATGCCGTAACCTTTGATGGTGTGGGCCAGGATAACGGTCGGTTTGCCTTTGGTGTCCTGCGCTTTTTTCAGTGCAGCGAAGATTTTCTTCGGATCGTGACCACCACGGTTCAGCGCCCAGATTTCGTCGTCGGTCATGTCTTTGACCAGCGCCGCGGTTTCCGGGTAACGGCCGAAGAAGTGCTCGCGCACGTAAGCGCCGTCTTTGGATTTGAAGGTCTGGTAGTCGCCGTCCAGGGTCTCGTTCATCAGCTGAACCAGTTTACCGCTGGTGTCTTTGCGCAGCAGCTCATCCCAACGGCCGCCCCAGATCACTTTCAGCACCTGCCAGCCTGCGCCGGAGAAGATGCCTTCCAGTTCGTTGATGATCTTGCCGTTACCGGTGACCGGGCCGTCCAGGCGCTGCAGGTTGCAGTTGATGACGAACACCAGGTTGTCCAGCTTCTCGCGAGTCGCGATGGTGATGGCGCCTTTGGATTCCGGCTCATCCATCTCACCGTCGCCCAGGAAGGCGTAAACGGTCTGCTCAGAGGTGTCTTTCAGGCCGCGGTGTTCCAGGTATTTCAGGAACTTCGCCTGATAGATGGCGCTGATTGGGCCCAGGCCCATGGATACGGTCGGGAACTGCCAGAATTCCGGCATCAGCTTAGGATGCGGGTAAGAGGACAGACCGTTGCCATGCACTTCCTGACGGAAGTTGTTCATCTGTTCTTCGGTCAGGCGGCCTTCAAGGAAGGCGCGCGCGTAAACGCCCGGAGAGATGTGGCCCTGGAAGTACACCAGGTCGCCGCCGTCTTTCTCGTTGCGTGCGCGGAAGAAGTGGTTAAAGCAGACTTCATAGAAGGTCGCGGAAGACTGGAAGGAAGCCATGTGGCCGCCCAGCTCCAGGTCTTTTTTGGATGCGCGCAGAACGGTCATGATCGCGTTCCAACGGATCGCAGAGCGAATGCGGCGTTCCAGATCCAGGTTGCCTGGGTAGGCCGGTTCGTCTTCTACCGCGATGGTGTTGACGTAGTTGTGCGCTGCAGCACCGGCCGCAACGTTAACGCCGCCTTTGCGGGCTTCTCCCAATACCTGATCAATCAGAAACTGAGCTCGCTCAACACCCTCTTCACGGATGACCGATTCGATCGCCTGCAGCCAGTCGCGGGTTTCGATCGGATCCACGTCATTGTTTAAACGTTCTGACATGGTGGTATTCCTTATCTGTCTAATGGTTTGTTTGGAGCCTGTCTTCCTGTGCTCTGTGAAAAAACACACGAAGACAGGCCCATCAGTTTAGTTGCCGCTTAAGTACTTAACTAAGTACCTCGAACTTAACCCCCGCAGGCTGGTGTACCCTGAAGAGGACAGCTCTTAATCCTTGCGTTGCTGGAGACGCCGTAGCGATCTCTCGCGCCGAGTATGCTCCCGGCTGAGATCCAGCAAGATTTCCTCGATAAACGCCAAGTGGCGATGCGAGGCTTCACGGGCCTTTTCCGGCTCGCGTGCCACAATCGCCTCAAAAATTCCGGCGCGGTGGCTGCTCACTTTTGCCAACATCTCACGGCGCGAGTAGAGCAATTCAAAGTTCTGACGCACGTTCTGTTCCAGCATCGGCCCCATGCAGCGTAGCAGGTGAAGTAACACAACGTTGTGAGCGGCTTCGGTCACGGCGATTTGATACTGCATGACCGCATCGGCTTCGGCGTCGAGATCGCCGCTGTCTTGAGCCTGTTGAATCACGATGTGGCAATCGCGGATGCGCGCCAGATCTTCATCGGTGCCGCGCAGCGCCGCGTAATAGGCGGCAATGCCTTCCAGCGCGTGACGGGTTTCCAGCAGATCGAACTGTGATTCGGGATGGTCGGCCAGCAGCTCGGCCAGCGGATCGCTGAAGCTCTGCCACAGATTAGTTTGCACGAAGGTGCCGCCGCCCTGACGGCGCAGGAGCAGCCCTTTCGCTTCAAGGCGCTGAATGGCCTCTCTCAGAGAAGGACGGGAGACATCAAATTGTTTCGCCAGCTCGCGCTCCGGAGGCAGTTTTTCGCCTGGGCGCAGTGTCCCCTCGAGGATCAGGTATTCGAGCTGTTGCTCGATAACATCTGACAACTTGGGTTGGCGGATTTTGCTGTAGGCCATGAGTGAATTCTTCTCTGCGAATGGCGCGGAGTCAATTGGTAATACCAATTTCAAAAACGTGACGGTAAAGTAACAAAGTATTCACCTCCTGTCCATACGGGCCTTGATCGAAATCAGGTTACCCGCACATTTTAACACCCCGCTGAAAACCCCGCTGCAAACCGGTAACGCCGTGATGGTATTACCATTTACGCGGCGGGTTGGGGATTTAACTTTTACCAAACCTTACGCAAGGCAGAGTGCAAACTTTTTGCCCGAGTTTTATTGCATGGTTATGACGCTTTAATGAATGGCTATTTGGCGAGCGGCGCAACGGCGGTTCGTTCATTATTTGAACGCGCCCCACCGTTCAGATCTACGTTATTTTTGCGCATTATGTGATTTGTTGCTTATTTCATGCACTGAATCCCCCCCGCCGTCACACAACCCGCATTTTGTTTCCTAAACTGCTGCAATCTTAATCACTCACACGACAAAGCAGGTGCAAACCGACGCACATAACATTATTCTCTGCCAAACGGTAGCGGCGCCGTGGAATTAATAGCTATAACGCCGTAAATAAAACAAAACACACATCGTAACCACTGCTTTACAAGCAGGTGGGCATTCACAACGACAGAGGGTTAGATTGATGGATGGTCAACAGCATGGTGACCAGCTGAAACGCGGCCTGAAAAACCGCCATATTCAGCTCATCGCCTTAGGTGGAGCAATCGGCACCGGGTTATTTCTCGGTATCGCTCAAACAATAAAAATGGCCGGCCCGTCAGTGCTTCTCGGCTACGCCATCGGCGGCTTCATCGCGTTTCTGATCATGCGCCAGCTGGGGGAAATGGTGGTGGAAGAGCCGGTCGCCGGCTCCTTCAGCCACTTCGCCTACAAATACTGGGGCAACTTCGCCGGCTTCGCCTCCGGCTGGAACTACTGGGTGCTGTATGTCCTGGTGGCGATGGCGGAGTTGACCGCGGTCGGCATCTACGTGCAGTACTGGTGGCCGGAGATCCCCACCTGGGTTTCCGCCGCGGTGTTCTTCCTGGCGATCAACGCCATCAACCTGGCCAACGTCAAAGTTTACGGCGAGATGGAGTTCTGGTTCGCCATCATCAAAGTGGTGGCGATTATCGGCATGATCGTGTTCGGCGCCTACCTGCTGTTCAGCGGCATGGGTGGCCCGGAAGCCACCGTCACCAACCTGTGGGCGCAGGGCGGGTTCTTCCCGAACGGCGTCATGGGCCTGGTGATGGCGATGGCGGTGATCATGTTCTCCTTCGGCGGCCTCGAGCTGGTCGGCATCACCGCAGCCGAAGCCGACAACCCGCAAAAAAGCATTCCGAAAGCGACCAATCAGGTGATCTACCGCATCCTGATCTTCTATATCGGTTCGCTGGCCATTCTGCTGTCGCTGTACCCGTGGGGCAAAGTGGTCGAAGGCGGCAGCCCGTTCGTGCTGATCTTCCACGCGCTGAACAGCAACCTGGTGGCGACCGTGCTGAACATCGTGGTGCTCACCGCCGCGCTGTCGGTCTACAACAGCTGCGTCTACTGCAACAGCCGCATGCTGTACGGCCTGGCGCAGCAGGGCAACGGCCCGAAAAGCCTGCTGAAGGTCGACGGCCGCGGCGTGCCGGTGGTGGCCATCGGCATTTCCGCCCTCGCCACCGCGCTGTGCGTGCTGATTAACTACCTGATCCCGGGCCGCGCCTTCGAACTATTGATGGCGTTGGTGGTATCGGCGCTGGTGATCAACTGGGCGATGATCAGCCTGGCGCACCTGAAGTTCCGCGCCGCCAAAAACCGCGAAGGCGTGGTGCCGAAGTTCAAAGCGTTCTGGTATCCGTTCAGCAACTACCTGTGCCTGCTGTTCATGGCCGGCATCCTGGTGATCATGTACCTGACGCCGGGCATTCAAATCTCGGTGCTGCTGATCCCGGTGTGGGTAGCGATCCTGGCCGTCGGTTACGCCATCAAACAGCGCAGCCAGCGCGTCGACGGCGTCACCAGCCGTTGAACCCCGTGACCGCGCAATAAAATGGCCCGCAGATGCGGGCCATTTTTTTCGCCTGAACGCCGCTTACTTGCGCAGCGCTTTCACCTGCTCGGCGGTGACGTCCGCCGGCAAACCGCCCCAGGTCACCCGCAGGTAATTCACCAGTTCCGCCACTTCAGCATCGCTCAGACGCTCGCCGAAGCCCGGCATGCTCTGCATGCTTTCACCGTTCGGGAACTGCTGGGCCGGCAGGCCATCCAGCACCGACACGATCAGGTTCTTGCCGTCCGCCTGGCGCAGCGTGGCGTTATCGCGCATCGCCGGTGCGACGTGCGGTTTGCCCTCGCCTTCGCGCGCATGGCAACCGGCGCACTGATCCAGATAGGTCATGCGCCCGGCATCGCTGCCCTGGCCCATTTTCACCGGCACCGCCGCCGGCGGCTGCTCACCCATCAGATACAGCGCCAGCGCCTGATGATCTTCCGGCGTCAAATGACGGGTGCTGAGATCCACCACCATGTGCATCTCGCTGAAGGCGGAACCCTGCGGTGCGAGGCCGGTGCTGAGGAAGCGGCTGACGTCCTGCGGCGTCCAGCCGCGCTGCGCCAGACCGTGCGGCGTAATGTCCGGCGCCATGAAGCGGCCGAGATCGCCGCCCTGCATCGGTTTGCCGAGATCCATCTGCCCCAGCGCGCCGCGCGGCGTGTGGCATTCGCCACAGTGGCCCAGCACGTCGGCCAGATAGCGACCGCGCTGCCATTGCGGCGAGCTGCCCTGCGAGCTGGCCGGCAACGGATCCTGACTGCGGAACAACAGATTCCAGCCGATCAGCGCCATGCGCTGGTTAAACGGAAATGGCATGTCGTTGGCCGGAATGGCCACGTCCACCGCCGGGCGCGTCATCAGGTAAGCGTAGATGTCGTCGGCGTCCTGACGCGACATGCCCTTATACGAAGTGTAAGGCATCGCCGGGTACAGGTGCCGCCCGCCCGGCGCCACGCCCTGCGTCAACGCCAGGAAGAAGTCGTCCTTGCTCCAGCGCCCGATGCCGTGGTCGGCCGACGGCGTCAAGTTACTGCCGTAAATCGTGCCGAACGGCGTGTCCAGCGGATAGCCGCCGGCCAACGGCGCCCCACCGCTGGCGGTATGGCAGGCGGCGCAGTCGGCGGCCTGCGCCAGATAACGGCCGCGGGCGATCTGTTCGGCGCTGGCGGTTACCTGCTGCACCGGGCCGTCGTAACGGCGGTTTTCCCGCCACCACAGCAGCGCAATCACCACGATCGCCACCAGCACAATCAACACTGCGAGACGTTTTTTCATTGCGCCGTCTCCTTCAGCAGGCCCGGCGTTTTCAGCACCACGTCGCGCACCGCTTCGTAGTAGCGCACGTAGCCGGTGCAGCGGCAAATGTGGCTATCCAGCGCCTGCTCGATGGCATTCTCCAGCTGATCGCGGGCGATCGGCTCACGCTTGAGCTTTTCCACGAAAATGGTGGCGGCGTTGACGAAGCCCGGCGTGCAGTAGCCGCACTGGAAGCTGTAGTGTTCCAGAAACGCCTGCTGGATCGGCGACAGCTCGACCACCTCGCCCTGTTCGTCCACCCTGGCGTGGCCTTCGACAGTGCGCACTTTCTTGCCGTTGAAGAAATGCGCGCCGGTGATGCAGGTACGCACCTCTTCGCTGGTGCCGCTCGGGTGATCGACGATTGCCACGCAGGCGTGGCAAATGCCCTGCCCGCAGCCGAGGCGCGAACCGGTCAAATCGAGATACTCGTGCAGGAAATCGATCATCATCAAGCCTTCCGGCACCTCGATCGGGCCGTACTGTTTCTCGTTGATGGTCAGGGAAATCGGCTGGGTTTTAATGCTCATTGTAATACCTCACGAATATTTTCTGCACGAACGGGCAAATCACGGAAACGGTGGCCGGTGGCGTCGGCAATGGCGTTGACCAGTGCGGCCACGATCGGGATCATCACCACTTCCGCCATGCCTTTCGGCGGATCGGTTTCCGACAGCGCCGGCAGGATGTCGCCGCTCTGTTTCCACACCGCCACGTCGCTGGCGCGCGGCAGGTGGTAACGGTTGAAGTTCCAGGTGCCGTTGCCCGGGCCGTCTTCGTACAGCGGTAAATATTCGTGCAGCGCATGGCCGATGCCCATCGCCAGCCCGCCCTGCAGCTGGCCGGAAACCAGTTCCGGCACGATCAGGTTGCCGCACTCCATGATCGAGTGGTGATTCAGCAACTCCACCTGGCCGGTGGCGATATCCACCGCCACTTCCGCCAGCGTGCCGACGGCGCTGTAGTAGGTCACCGCCGCATTGTTGCGCTGGGTCGGCGGGTAGTAGACCTGCCCGCGCGCCAGCGGTTTGAATTCGCCGCCGGCATTGCGCAGCGCCATGCCGTCGATCGGCAGGCGTTCGCTTTTGCCGTTCAACGTGAAATCGGCCTCCGCCCACTGCCAGCGGTTGAACACGTGCACCGCGGCACCGGTGACGCCGCCCATCTGATAAGCAGTCTTGGCCAGCAGCTCAAGGCTCAGCACCGACATGCCCGCCGCCGTCAGGCCGCCTTCGACCCAACGCGCATCTTCGCGCCGCACCACCAGCGGCGCCGCCTGGCCGCCGCCGATACCGGCCTGCCACAGCGCCATCGCCGCCGGCCACAGGCCGTGATCGAAGATCAGGCGCGCCGCTTCGCGAGTGCTGTGCGAGAAGTAATAGGCCGAGTTGCTGGCGCTGGACGGCGAACAGTAGCTCGGCGTCCAGTTGGGGTTGGTTTGCAGCTTGTCCTGCTCTTCCTGCGACATCAGGTAAGGATCGCCGCTGGTGACCATCGGCAATACCGACCAGTCGGTGACCGAGAAGTGCGCTTCGTCGGCCGGTTTGCCCAGCCACTGCGCGCACAATACCGACTGCGAGGTCGACATGCCGGTGCCCATCTCCGCGCCGCTGTGATGCAGGGTGATGCGGCCATCTTCGCTCAGCTCCACCCGGGCGAACGAAGTTTCCGCCCCGGTGCCGAAGTCTTTCTGCACGCAGCCGAAGCCGACGCCATAGCGCTTGCCGGGATGGCGGCTCTCAAACTCGGCCTTGCGTTCGGCGCGCTTGAGCCACATCTCGTGCTTCGCCGCCTTCTCCAGCACTTCATCGGCGCGGATCGCACCGGCCGGGATCGCCCCCTGGGTGTTTTTCATTCCGGATTTCAGCACGTTGCGCAGGCGAAACTCGATCGGGTCGATCTTCAGCTCGGCGGCCAGCTCATCCACCATCATCTCGGTGGCGGCCATGCTCTGCAGCGTGCCGTAACCGCGCGCCGAACCGGCGTCGATGGCGCGTGAAGCCAACCCGACCGACGACAGATCGCTTTTCGGGAAGTAGTAAATCGACTGGGCGGCGGTTGCGCCGACCATCACCACCGAAGGGGTAAAGTTGCTGCGGCCGCCGCCGTCCGCGGTCATGTCACCGAGGAACGACTGCATGACGCCGGTCTGCTTATTCACCGCGATGCGGTAGTTCATGTCGAACGCGTGGCGCTTCAACGCCGTCTGGAACTGTTCGAAGCGATCATTGGCCAGGCGCACCGGGTGGCCGTCGCCGTACATCGCCGCCACCGCGCCGTAATACGGGAAGTTGTAGTGATCTTTCGAGCCGTAGCCCACGGTGTAGCACGGGTGCAGGATCAGCTGTTTCACCGGCGGGTTGCGCTTGGCCAGCATGCGCGGCATCTCGTCGGCCACTTCCTGCGGCGACTGGGTCGGCACCACCAGATGCAGGGTTTGCGTCTGCGCGTCGAACCAGCCGTTGGCGTTGTCCGGCTCCAGCGCCGAGGTGTCGATCGACTGCGTGGTGTAGCGGCGCGACATTACCAGCCAGTCGGCCGGCGAGTTCGCCATCTCGTCGGCGATCATCCCCGCATAGCGCATGCCTTCCTGATCCAGCTTGCCGCCCTCACGCCCTTCCGGCCACACCGGCAGGTGTTTTTTCATCGACACCGGGAAGATCGGCGTGTCCTTCAGGCTGGAGAAGCGGTCGTCGTCGAACGGCTGTTCTCCCCCCACCCGCACATAGCGGAAGCTGCCCCAGGGATCGCGCTCCAGCGGGCCGGTGACCGCGCCGTATTTGATGGTTTCCTCACGGAATTTCAGCTTGTCCTTGGCGAAGCGGAAACGGGCGAAGTCGTGATAGATCAGGATCGCCACCGCCTGGCCGAGGTAGGCCGGGGTTTTGCCGCTCGGCAGCAGCATGTCGTCACCGTAGAACGCCGGAAAGGCCAGGCCGTCGCGCGCCAGATCTTCCGCCGTCACCAGGCGATCGGGCTGCAGATCGTCCCCCAGCAGCGACAGATCGACGCCTTCGAACAGCCGGTCGGCTTTAGTCACGCGCAGAATGAAGGCGTGCGCCTGTTTCTGCGGCCAGTGCGGCATGTCCACCGCGCGGATATCGCGCGCGAACACCTTCTGCCCCATGACCTTGGCGCGGCCATCGATACGGAAACGGACGCGCTTGGCCTGCGGATCCCAGTTGGGCGACTGGAGGATTTTTTGCTCGAACAGCGCGGCGTAGGCACGGCTGTACAGGGGGGCGAGGTACACGGAGACCCCCGCAATCACGGCGCTTTTGATAAAGCGGCGCCGCGACGGGTTGAAATTGCTCATAAATAAGTCCTTCACGTCTTTCTTGTAATTGGTTTTTGTTCGCGGTGTTGTTGCGCAAACGCTGACGACCTTGCCGTAGACGTCATAAGCATATGCTTATAACTAAAATTATGTGATGATTAACAGGTTGTTTTCAACAAAAAAACATTTACAAAACACAGGTAGTTTGTAGGCTAATAAATAATTTGCGCAAACGCGGACTTCAACCATGACCACGGGCATTGTCATTACCGCCGCCGGACGCGGAGAGCGCTTTATTCAGGCCGGCGGCCAGGGCAACAAATTGAACGCCGGATTTGCCGATGCGGCGGGCGAGCAGAGATCGCTGTTTGAACACACCCTGCGCCGGGCATTGGCCTCCGGCCTGCCGGTACATGTGGTGGCCCGGCCGGATAATCTGCCGGTGCTGGCAGCCTGCGCCGCCAACCAGGTGCCGGTCACCCTGCTCGCCAGCGCGGGCCTCGGCGACTCAATCGCCGCGGGCGTTGCGGCCACGCCGCACTGGCAAGGCTGGCTGATCCACCTGGCCGATATGCCGTTCGTCGGCGCCGACGTTTTCCGACAGGTGGCGGATGCCTTGCGGCAGCACCCGATCGTGCGCCCCAGCTATGCGCAACAGCCCGGCCACCCGGTCGGCTTTTCCGCCCGATTGCGCAAACCACTTTGCCAACTGCGCGGCGATAATGGCGCGCGTGAACTGCTGCAAGGCGCAGCGGTGCACCTGCTGCCGCTTGAACACCCCGGCGTCGTGCGGGATATTGATCTTCCATCGCAACTCCCGGCCAGCGAGTAAATTCACCTATGCAACATCTTGATGTCACCGTGGTCAGCCAGGCGGTAAGCTGGCTGCAACAACAGCCGGTCTGGTTATGCACCGTGCTCAGCACCTATGGCTCTTCGCCGCGGTCGCCGGGCGCGTTGATGGCCGCGACCCGCGACGGCCGCTACAGCGGCTCATTGTCGGGCGGGTGCGTGGAGGAGGACTTTCTGCGGCGCGTGGCCGCCGGGGAGTATCAGGCGGCCAGCCAGGTGATCCGCTACGGCGAAGGCGGCATGACGCCCAATGTGGCGCTGCCGTGCGGCGGCGTGCTGGACGTACTGATCGAGTATCTGCCGGCGGGAGAAGCCAGCGTCGCTTACCTGCGGCGCATCGCCGGCGCGCTGGAAGGGCATCATGCGTTGCTCAAACGCCTGACGTTGCCCAACGCCTGCCATAGCCTTGAGCAGAGCCATTTCACCAGCGCCACTCAGGTTGAACGCCGGCTCGAACAGATTACCCTGCATATCGCGGCCGCGCCGCGCCTGCTGATCGCCGGGCTGTCCAGCGTGGCGCTGTACTGCGCCGATTTCGCCGTAGCGCTGGGGTTTGAGGTGCTGGTGTGCGAGAACCGCCCGGAGGCGCTGGATAACTTCGCCGCCGAGTTAAAACCGGGCGTGACGCTGCTGCGCCAGTTTCCGGCCAAGTTCATTGAGGACGGCGGTTGCCACGCCAATACCGCCGTCGTGGCGCTGACCCACGATCCGCGTATGGACGATCTGACGCTGATGGAAGCGATCCACACCCCGGCGTTTTACATCGGCGCCATGGGCTCGCTCAGAAACAGCGCGCGGCGGCGCCAGCGGTTGCAGCAGATCGCCGAATTCACGCCGCAGGAGTTGGAACGCATTCACGCGCCGATCGGCCTGCCGCTCGGCAGCAAAACCCCGGCGGAGATCGCTCTGGCGGTGATGGCGGCGATCGTGCAGCAAAAAAACCGGCGGCCGGCCGCCGACGGGATCAGTGCAGCGGCACCACCGGCACCAGATGTTGCAGCTCCAGGTGCAGCTCCTCTTTCCCGCTCAGCGAATAGCTGAACACCGTCATGTCCGGCCCGTCGCCGCGGGCCAGCCCCATTTCGGGCAGCACCTGCGTGTAGATTTGAATGATGTGGTCATTGAGCGCCACCGGCTTGCCGGAATAGCGAAAACGGCAAAACTCGCCGTGGACCTCCGGCAGCGGCTCCAGCGCCACGCCTTCACGCAGCGGATAGTCCGCCGTCACGCCCAGGGTATAGTCGACCCTGACCCGCTCGCCGTCCGGCACCAGTTGGGTAAACGAATAGGTCTGCGCCGGACGCTCGCCCAACAAGGTGTAGAACTGCGCCCGCAGCGCGCTGCGCTGCGGCAGATGCGACTTGTCCAACTTTTCGATATCCAGGTGATAAGCGTACTGTTTGCCCTGAAAGGCGTATTGCCCTCTGGCGATGCTGACGCGTTCGACCTGAATATCGCCGGGCTGGCTGGCCGCCAGCGAACGCACCAGATTGCTGAAGTCCTGTTTGCGGGCATGACGATAAACGCTGGGCGATTCGGCGAAATGTTTCTTGAAACAGCGCGAGAATGTCTGCTGATTATCGAATTGATATTCAACCGAAATATCGAGGATGCTCTTCTGCGTGAAACGCAAGGCGAAGGCGGCGATGTAGAGGCGGCGAGCGCGAATGTAGGAAGCTAACGATAATCCGGTCTGCTTCTTGAACATGCGCTGCAGGTACCATTTCGTATAGCCTGACTTGGCGGAAACGATATCCAACGACAGCGGATTGGTCAGGTTATCTTCAATCCAGACCAGTAACTCCCTGATGTGACTTTCCTGCGTGCCCATGTGCTTGCCGAACCTTATGTTGCCGATATTCCATTAGTCGAATTTTAGTGCTATTCGCGTAGGGTATACAGGTTAAAACTCGACGTCCAGCAAGCTACAGGACTTTACACAATCCCCTCCACCACCCGCGGGCGGTGGAGGGGGCAGCGATTATTTCAGACAGCTGGCGCACTGACCGGCCTGAATCTTCTGGAAGAAGTCATTGCCTTTGTCATCCACCAGGATAAACGCCGGGAAATCTTCCACTTCAATTTTCCAGATCGCTTCCATGCCCAGCTCAGGGTACTCCACGCACTCCAGGCTCTTGATGCTCTGCTGCGCCAGCACCGCCGCCGGGCCGCCGATGCTGCCGAGGTAGAAGCCGCCGTGCTTGTGGCAGGCATCCGTCACCTGCTGGCTGCGGTTGCCTTTCGCCAGCATGATCATGCTGCCGCCGTGAGATTGTAGCAGATCGACGTAGGAATCCATACGTCCGGCGGTGGTCGGCCCCAAGGAACCGGACGCGTAGCCTTCCGGCGTTTTGGCCGGGCCGGCGTAGTAAATCGGGTGATCCTTGACGTACTGCGGCAGGCCTTCACCGCGATCCAGACGCTCTTTCAGCTTGGCGTGCGCGATATCGCGGCCGACGATGATGGTGCCGCTCAGCGACAGGCGGGTGGAAACCGGATACTGCGACAACTGTTTGAGGATCTCGGCCATCGGGCGGTTGAGATCGACCTTGATCGCTTCGCCCTCCCCGGCCTGGCGCAGCTCCTGAGGAATGAATTTACCCGGATTGTGCTCCAGTTTTTCCAGCCAGATGCCATCGCGGTTGATCTTGCCTTTGATGTTGCGATCCGCCGAGCAGGAGACGCCCATACCGACCGGGCAGGAGGCACCGTGGCGCGGCAGGCGCACCACGCGGATATCGTGCGCGAAGTATTTGCCGCCGAATTGCGCGCCCAGCCCCAGGTTTTGCGCTTCTTGCAGCAATTCCGCTTCGAGTTCCAGATCGCGGAACGCCTGGCCATGCTCGTTGCCTTCGGTCGGCAGGCCATCGTAATACTTGGTCGAGGCCAGCTTGACGGTTTTCAGCGTCGCTTCCGCCGAGGTGCCGCCGATGACGAACGCCACGTGGTACGGCGGGCAAGCCGCGGTGCCCAACGTGCGCATCTTGTCGACCAGGTAGTTTTTCAGTTTGCCCGGCGACAGCAGCGCCTTGGTTTCCTGGTACAGATAGGTTTTGTTGGCGGAGCCGCCGCCCTTGGCGATGCAAAGGAATTTGTACTCTTCGCCGTCCACGCTGTAGAGATCGATCTGCGCCGGCAGGTTGCTGCCGGTATTGACCTCTTTATACATATCCAGCGCGGCGTTCTGCGAATAGCGCAGGTTCTCTTCGATGTAGGTGTTGTAGACCCCACGCGACAGCGCTTCTTCATCGCCGCCGCCGGTCCAGACGCGCTGGCCCTTTTTGCCGACGATGATCGCCGTGCCGGTGTCCTGGCAGGTCGGTAAAATACCCTTGGCGGCGATTTCTGAGTTACGCAGAAATTGCAGCGCAACGTACTTGTCGTTTTCGCTGGCGTCCGGATCGTCGAGGATATCGGCCACCTGCTGTTGGTGCGCCGGGCGCAGCATGAACGAGGCGTCGTGGAACGCATGCTGGGCAAGCAGGGTTAACGCTTCAGGGGCAACTTTCAGTATTTCCTGGCCTTCAAACTCGCTCACGGAAACGTGGTCGCGGCTCAGCAGATAATATTCGGTATCGTCTTTCTTCAGCGGGAACGGATCTTGATAGTGGAACGGTTTATTCGACATTGATCTCTCACTTGCAACATCAGCTGCGTTAAATTCACACTTGCGGCGCGCGAGGCGGCGCCTTGTCAAAAAACTGCCTCCACCTTACGTATTTTTAATCAGTCAGTTATTGCGCCAAATCGCAAAATAACCGCTCTTTGCGTAAGGGATTACCACAGGCGGCGTTTCAACCTTGTCCGGTGAGAACTGCGGGTACAGGCTCATCATGCACGCTTTATTATCCCGCAGTTAACACATTGATTACAATCCATCGACGGCGATCGTCTTATCAATGTGGCGAAAAACCGGCGCACAGCGCCAAGAAAGCGTCGGATGCGGATTTAGGCCGGGGCATATTGTCAGCCGCCGCGCCATTGCTTAAGCTAGGCCGCAATGAACAAACCGAGAATCCCCATCGCGCTGCAACAAGCGGTGATGCGCTGCCTGCGAGAAAAGCTGCAGTTGGCACGCCGGCATTTTGCCGTCGAGTTCCCCGAACCCAGCATCGTCTATCAGCAACGCGGCACCAGCGCGGGCACCGCCTGGCTGCAAAGCTGGGAAATCCGTCTGAACCCGGTGCTGCTGCTGGAAAACCAACAGCCGTTTATCGATGAAGTGGTGCCGCACGAGCTGGCGCACCTGCTGGTGTTTCGCCAATTCGGCCGGGTGGCGCCGCACGGCCGCGAATGGCGCTGGATGATGGAAAGCGTACTGCTGACCCCCGCCAGCCGCACTCACCGTTTCGAAACCGCCTCGGTGCAAAGCAAAACCTTCCCCTACCGCTGCGGCTGCGGACAGCACCAGCTCACCATTCGCCGCCATAACCGCGTGCTGCGCGGCGAAAGCGAATACCGCTGCCGCCGGTGCGGCGAAAAACTGAAATTTCTTGCTAGCGAGAACCTTTAGTTAAACGATTTATACGTTAAAACAAGCAAATATCGCCATTTGCCACTGCCGGCAAGTTCCGTTACCCTGCCTGCTTTTCCAATTTTGAGCTGTTTTGGAATATGCTTCGCAGAATTTTGTTTATGGCGGTTTTCGCCGCAGGCGCCGTACAGGCGCACGGCATCAATAATTTTTCTCAGGCCAAGGCGGCGGCGGCCAAGATTAACCAGGATGCGCCGGGCAGTTTTTACTGCGGCTGCCGCATCGACTGGCAAGGCAAGAAGGGCATCCCAGATCTCGCCGGCTGCGGCTATCAGGTGCGTAAAAACGCCCAACGCGCGCAGCGTATCGAGTGGGAACACGTGGTGCCGGCCTGGCAGTTCGGCCACCAGCTGCAGTGCTGGCAGGACGGCGGGCGCAAGAACTGCAACAAAGACGCCACCTATCGCCAGATAGAAACCGATCTGCACAACCTGCAGCCGGCGATCGGCGAAGTGAACGGCGACCGCAACAACTTCATGTACAGCCAATGGAACGGCGGCGCGGGCCAGTACGGGCAATGCCCGATGAAGGTGGATTTCAAGAATAAACAGGCGGAGCCGCCCGCCCGCGCGCGCGGCGCCATTGCCCGCACCTACTTCTACATGCGCGATCGCTACCAGCTGCGGCTGTCACGCCAGCAAACCCGGCTGTTCGAGGTGTGGAACCGGCAATATCCGGTGAGCCAATGGGAATGTCAGCGCGAAGCACGTATCGCCAAGGTGCAGGGCAACCACAACCCCTATATTCAACAGGCTTGTCAGCAGCGGAAAAGCTAACCTACTATAGCCTTTATCTTTCATGGCGCCGCCAACCCGCGGCGCCGTTTCGTCAGGATCAGACTACCCATGCGCATACCCCGCATTTACCATCCGCAGCCGTTGACCGACCGGGCGGAGATCGCCCTCAGCGAGGACGCCGCCAACCACGTCGGGCGCGTGCTGCGCATGAGCGCCGGCCAGGCGCTGCAGCTGTTCGACGGCAGCAACCAGGTGTTCGACGCCGAGATAGTCCGGGTGGACAAAAAGAGCGTGCTGGTGCGCCTCGGCGACGGCCGCGTGGATGACATCGAATCGCCGCTCAACCTGCACCTGGGCCAGGTGATCTCGCGCGGCGAGAAGATGGAGTTCACCATCCAGAAATCCATCGAGCTGGGCGTCAACGTCATCACCCCGCTGTTTTCCGAGCGCTGCGGCGTGAAGTTGGACGGCGAGCGTCTGGCGAAGAAAATCCAGCAATGGCAAAAGATTGCCATCGCCGCCTGCGAACAGTGCGGCCGCAACCGCATTCCCGAAATCCGCGAGGCGATGTCGCTGGAAGCCTGGTGCGCCGAGCAGGACGGCAGCCTGAAACTCAACCTGCACCCGCGCGCCAGCCACAGCATCAACACGCTGCCGCAGCCGGTGGATCATGTTCGCCTGCTGATCGGCCCGGAAGGCGGTTTGTCCGCCGACGAAATCGCCATGACCACCGACCACGGATTTACTGATATTCTGCTGGGACCACGCGTTCTGCGTACCGAAACCACAGCGCTCACCGCCATTACCGCTCTGCAGGTCCGCTTCGGCGACCTGGGTTAAAGGAGAAAAGATGATTAAGCTCGGCATCGTGATGGATCCTATCGATTCCATCAACATCAAGAAAGACACCAGCTTCGCCATGCTGCTCGAAGCGCAGCGCCGCGGTTACGAATTGCACTACATGGAGATGAACGATCTCTATCTGCACGCCGGTGACGGGCGCGCGCGCACCCGCCTGCTGAGCGTGAAGGAAGACAAGGAGAGCTGGTTCAGCTTCGGCGCCGAGCAGGATCTGGCGCTGCACGAACTGGACGTGATCCTGATGCGCAAGGATCCGCCGTTCGATACCGAATACATCTATGCGACCTACATTCTGGAACGCGCCGAAGTTAAAGGCACGCTGGTGGTCAACAAGCCGCAAAGTCTGCGCGACTGCAACGAGAAGCTGTTCACCGCCTGGTTCTCGGAACTGACGCCGGATACGCTGGTCAGCCGCAGCGCCGCGCACATCCGCAAATTCCACCAGCAGCACGGCGACATCATCCTGAAACCGCTGGACGGCATGGGCGGCGCGTCTATCTTCCGCGTGAAGCAGGACGATCCTAACCTGTCGGTGATCATCGAAACCCTGACCGAACACGGCAGCCGTTTCTGCATGGCGCAGAACTTCCTGCCGGCGATCAAGGACGGCGACAAACGCATCCTGGTGGTGGACGGCGAGCCGGTGCCTTACTGCCTGGCGCGCATTCCGGCGCAGGGCGAGACCCGCGGCAACCTGGCGGCCGGCGGCCGCGGCGAAGCGCGCCCGCTGAGCGAAAGCGACTGGAAAATCGCCCGCGCCGTCGCCCCGACGCTGAAAGAGAAAGGGCTGATCTTCGTCGGCCTGGACGTGATCGGCGATCGCCTGACCGAGATCAACGTGACCAGCCCAACCTGCGCACGCGAGATTGAGGCGGCATTCCCGATTTCGATTACCGGCATGCTGATGGACGCGATTGAAAAGCGCCTGGCGGCGAAGTAATGCGTCATGCGGGCGGTATGCCGCCCGCTATCCCGTATCGCGCCCGCCAAAGCGCGCCTTTCGGCAACGGCTTGAAAGGCGGCGGGTATAGCCGCATACTGGCGGCTGTTTATTTTCTCACCCATTGATTACCTTATACTAACGCCATGAATTTACAGCACCATTTTCTGATCGCCATGCCAACGCTGCAGGATCCTCGCTTCAAACGCTCGGTGATTTACGTCTGCGAGCATAACGAAGAAGGCGCCATGGGTTTGGTGATCAATAAACCGGTGGAGCAGTTCACGGTAGCCACGGTGCTGAGCAAGCTGAAGATCATGCCGCCTGCGCGCGATCCGGCCATCAGCCTGGACAAGCCGGTGTTCGCCGGCGGCCCCCTGGCGGACGATCGCGGGTTTATCCTGCATACGCCGCGCCACGGCTTCGGCGCCAGCATTCAAATTTCGCCCAACACCATGATCACCACCTCGAAAGACGTGCTGGAAACGCTCGGCACGCCAGAGCAACCGGACGACGTGCTGGTGGCACTGGGTTATGCGGGTTGGGAAAAGGGCCAGTTGGAGCAGGAAGTATTGGAAAACGCCTGGCTGACCATCGAAGCCAACACCGACATTTTGTTCCGCACGCCGATCGCCAGCCGCTGGCGCGAGGCGGGGAACCTTTTGGGTATCGACATTCGCAGCATCGCCAACCACGCAGGACACGCCTGATGAGCAACCGCACCATTATCGCCTTCGACTTCGGCACCAAAAGCATCGGCGCGGCCGTCGGC
Source organism: Serratia sp. BNK-33-b (assembly GCF_048684565.1). Classification (NCBI taxonomy): domain Bacteria; kingdom Pseudomonadati; phylum Pseudomonadota; class Gammaproteobacteria; order Enterobacterales; family Yersiniaceae; genus Serratia; species Serratia sp. BNK-33-b. The sequence goes on along the minus strand of NZ_JBLQTZ010000001.1, from coordinate 609,421 downwards.
CAGGAGTTGACCGGCAGCGCCCGCGCCTTGCCGGCTTTCAAAGCGCAGGACGGCTCGCCGGACTGGCTGAAAATCGAAAAGCTGCTGAAGGAGTGGCAACCGGATTTGGTGGTGGTCGGCCTGCCGCTGAACATGGATGGCACCGAACAACCCGTTACCGCCCAGGCGCGCAAGTTCGCCAACCGCCTGCACGGCCGCTTCGGCATCCAGATCGATCTGCATGACGAGCGTCTGAGCACCGTGGAGGCGCGCGCCAACCTGTTCGATCGCGGCGGCTTCCGCGCGCTCGACAAAGGCAGCGTGGATTCCGCCTCGGCGGTGGTTATCCTCGAAAGCTGGTTCGAACGGCAGCTGGGCTAAACGCCCGTTCCCTCCCCCGCGCAGTCCCCCAACACACCGGCGTCGATCCGCTGCTGCAAACCTTGCTCAAAGGTTTGCATGCCGGACTGCGCGCCGGTTTGCAACACGCTCGCCAACTGATGCGTTTTCCCTTCACGGATCAGGTTGCTGACCGCCGCCGTCGCCGTCAGCACTTCAAAGATCGCCACGCGTCCGCCGCCGGGGCGCCTCATCAGCTTTTGCGCGATCACCGCCTGCAGGCTGCCGGCCAGCTGGGCGCGCACATAGGGTTTCTCTTCCGCGGGAAACACGTCCACCAGCCGTTCTACCGCCTGCGGCGCGCTGCGGGTATGCAGCGTCGCCAGCACCAGGTGGCCGGTCTCCGCCGCAGTGAGCGCCAGCCGGATGGTGGCGGTATCGCGCAGCTCGCCCAGCAGGATCACATCCGGATCTTCGCGCAGCGCGGCGCGCAACGCCGCATCGAAGCTGTGGCTGTCGCGGCCGATCTCCCGCTGCTGGATCAGCGATCGCCGGCTGCGGTGCAGGAACTCGATCGGATCCTCCAGCGTCAAAACGTGCCGCTGCTGGTGCCGGTTGATCTCGTCGATCATCGCCGCCAACGTGGTGGACTTGCCGCTGCCGGTGGCGCCGGTGACCAGGATAAGCCCGTTGTCGCGCCGCAGCAACGCCGGGACAATGGCCGGCGCCGCCAGCTCGGCAAGCGAAGGCGATTGCGCGGCGATACGCCGCAACGCGAGAGAAATCCCCGCGCTTTGTTGAAAAACGTTGGCCCGCAGCCGCTCCCCGCCCGGCCTGTGCAACGCCAGATCGACCTGCCCCAGCCGCCGCAGGCTCTCGCGCTGCTGCGCATTCAGCAATCCGTCGCAGAGGGCCTGCACGCCTTGCGCCGTCAGCGTTGGCGCCGCCGCCAGCGGCTGCAGTTCACCGTCGATGCGCAACATCGGCGGATGACCGGCACAAAGGTGCAGATCGGAAGCATTATGCTTTACACTAAGGGCCACGAATTCATCGATATCCATATCACTCTCCCGGGTCAATAATGAGCACTATCCAACAGAACCTGCAGGATGTCAGAAACCGCATCGCGGCCGCCGCGCGAAATTGCGCGCGGGCGCCGGAAGAAGTTGCTCTGCTTGCAGTCAGCAAAACCAAACCTGTGGCGGCGATCGAAGAAGCCATCGCCGCCGGCCAGCGCGCCTTCGGCGAGAACTACGTGCAGGAAGGGGTAGACAAGATCCGGCATTTCGCCGAGTCGCCGCAGGGCGATGAGTTGGTGTGGCACTTTATCGGCCCGCTGCAATCCAATAAGAGTCGGCTGGTGGCGGAACATTTCGCCTGGTGTCATACCGTGGATCGGCTGCGCATCGCCCAGCGCCTGAGCGATCAGCGCCCGGCCGACATGCCGCCGCTCAACGTGCTGATTCAAATCAACATCAGCGACGAGCAAAGCAAATCCGGCATTGCGTTGGCCGAGCTGCCGGCGTTGGCCGACGCGATCGTCGCGCTGCCGAACCTGACGCTGCGCGGCCTGATGGCCATCCCGGCGCCGGAAGCGGATTATCAGCGGCAGTTGGCGGTATTCAGCCGGATGAACGACGCCTTTCTCGCCCTGCGCCAGCGTTATCCGCAGGCCGATACGCTGTCGATGGGCATGACGGACGATATGGCGGCGGCGATCGCCGCAGGCAGCACCCTGGTGCGCATCGGCACCGCAATTTTTGGCGCCCGCGACTACTCGCAGGCCTGACACACAGACGAGGGATTTGATGCAACATCGCAAGATTACCTTTATCGGCGCCGGCAATATGGCGCGTGCAATCATCGCCGGCCTGGTGGCGGGCGGCTATCCAGCCAAATCCATCAGCGTCTGCGCCCCCTCGGCGAAAAACCGTGACGCACTGGCGGCGGACTACGGCATCGTCAGCAGCGGCGACAACGTCGCCTGCGCGCGCGAGGCCGAGGTGGTGGTGCTGGCGGTCAAACCGCAGCTGATGGCCGACGTTTGCCAGCCGCTGCGCGAGCAGGTCGATTTCAGCGGCAAGCTGGTGCTGTCGATCGCCGCCGGCATTCAGGTCAGCCGTTTCTATCAGCTGCTCGGCGACAAGCTGGACATCGTGCGCATCATGCCCAACACTCCGTCGCTGGTCGGCAAGGGCATGAGCGGGCTGTACGCGCCGGCGCAGGTCAGCCAGCGGGATCGCGATTACACCGGCGATTTAATGGCGTCGGTCGGTAAAGTTTGCTGGGTCGATGACGAAAATGGCATCAACGGCGTGATCGCCGCCGCGGGCAGCGCCCCGGCCTATTTCTTCCTGTTTATGGAGGCGATGCAAAAAGAGGCCGAGCGCATGGGCTTCGACAGCCAGACCGCGCGCGATCTGGTGCAACAGGCCGCTTCCGGCGCCGCCGCATTGGTGGAAGCCAACCCGGATACGCCGCTGGGCACGCTGCGCGAACAGGTGACCTCCAAAGGCGGCACTACCGCCGAAGCGCTGCGGGTGTTCAACGAACGCCAACTGCCGGAAACCGTGGGGCAAGCGATGCAGGCCGCCGTTTCCCGCGCCCAAGAGATGGAAAAATTATTTTAAATAACCGCGAGTTAAGGAGAAGGACCACTTCATGCTAACGCTGACTTTCCTGGTCAAGACCGTTATTGATCTGTACGTGATGGTGCTGTTGCTGCGCATTTGGATGCAGTGGGCGCGCACCGATTTTTACAACCCGTTCTCACAGTTTGTGGTGAAGATCACCCAGCCGGTGGTCGGCCCACTGCGCCGCATCATCCCGTCACTGGGGCCCATCGACAGCGCTTCGCTGCTGCTGGCGTTCCTGCTGATGACCATCAAGTACCCGCTGCTGCTGCTGATTCAGGGCGGCGCGATGTCGCTCAGCCCGTATAACCTGCTGTTCGGTCTGATCTCGCTGGTGAAGTCCGCCGGCTACCTGATCTTCTGGGTGATGATCATTCGTGCGCTGATGAGCTGGGTAAGCCAGGGCCGCAGCCCGATCGACTACGTGATGTACCAACTGACCGAACCCTTGATGGCGCCGATCCGTCGCATCATCCCGGCGATGGGCGGCATCGACTTTTCCGCCATGGTAGTGATCCTGATCCTCTATCTGATCAACTACCTGGGCATGGATCTGTTCGGCGAGATCTGGTTCCTGCTGTGAGTGCGGTCACTCCGGTGCTGGACGGGCTGGCGATCAGGCTATATATTCAGCCGAAAGCCAGCCGCGACCAAATTATCGGCTTGCATGGCGACGAACTAAAAGTCGCCATCACCGCCCCGCCGGTCGACGGCCAAGCCAACGCCCATCTGATCAAGTTTATCGCCAAGCAGTTCAAAGTGGCGAAAAGCAACGTCACCATCGAGAAAGGCGAACTGGGGCGGCATAAACAGTTACGCATCGTGAATCCGCAACAGATCCCCGCCGTGGTCGCGGCGCTATACACAAAGTAGCTGGAGCCGCAGCAAGGCGGCAAGGGCTTGAGTCCCCAGGAGCTGGGTCACTCCAGTGACTGGGGTGAGAGCGTGCAGCCAACGCGGCTGCGGCTTCAGATACGCAGAGTATCATCGAATAATTTTCAAGGTAGTCACTTATGCAAAAAGTCGTTCTTGCCACCGGTAACCCGGGCAAAGTGCGCGAACTCGCCGACCTGTTGGCCGATTTCGGCCTGGACGTGGTCGCGCAAACCGATCTGGGCGTGGAATCCGCCGAAGAAACTGGCCTGACGTTTATCGAAAACGCCATCCTGAAAGCGCGCCATGCGGCACAGGTCACCGGCCTGCCGGCGATCGCCGACGACTCCGGTCTGGCAGTGGACGCGCTGGGCGGCGCGCCGGGCATCTACTCCGCACGCTATGCCGGCGAAGATGCCGACGATCGGCAAAACCTCGACAAGCTGCTGGCGGCGTTGAAAGACGTGGCGCCGGGCCGGCGCGGCGCGCAATTCCATTGCGTGCTGGTCTATCTGCGCCATGCGGCAGACCCGACGCCGCTGGTGTTCCACGGCAGTTGGGCCGGCGAAATCACTGAGCAGGCCGCCGGTGAAGGCGGCTTCGGTTACGACCCTGTCTTCTACGTGCCGGAGCTGGGCCGCACCGCCGCCGAGCTAAGCCGCGACGAGAAGCGGGCGATTTCGCACCGCGGCAAGGCGCTGAAGCTGATGTTGGAAGCCATGCGCAATGCTTAAGCTGCCCCCGCTGAGTCTCTACATCCATATCCCGTGGTGCGTGCAGAAATGCCCGTACTGTGACTTCAACTCCCATGCGCTGAAGGGTGACGTGCCGCATCAGGAGTACGTCGATCATCTGTTGGCGGATCTGGATGCCGACCTGCCGCTGGCCGGCGGCCGGGAAATCAGCACTATCTTTATCGGCGGCGGCACCCCCAGCCTGCTGAGCGCCGAGGCGATGCAGGCCTTGCTGGACGGGGTGCGGGCGCGCATTCGCGTCGCCGACGACGCCGAAATCACCATGGAGGCTAACCCCGGCACCGTGGAAGCCGATCGTTTCAGCGGCTACCAGCGCGCCGGCGTCAACCGCATCTCCATCGGGGTGCAAAGCTTCAGCGCCGAGAAGTTGAACCGTCTGGGGCGCATCCACGGCCCGGAAGAAGCCAAACGCGCGGCGACGCTGGCGACCGGCCTTGGCCTGCGCAGCTTCAACCTCGATCTGATGCATGGCCTGCCGGATCAGTCGCTGGAAGAGGCGCTGGACGATCTGCGCCAGGCGATCGCCCTCAATCCGCCGCACCTGTCGTGGTATCAGCTGACCATCGAGCCGAACACCCTGTTCAGCTCACGCCCGCCGGTCTTGCCGGACGACGACGCGCTGTGGGACATCTTCGAGCGCGGCCACCAGCTGCTGAGCGCCGCCGGATACCAGCAGTATGAAACCTCGGCCTACGCCAAGCCGGGCTACCAATGCCAGCACAATCTCAACTACTGGCGCTTCGGCGACTATCTGGGGATCGGCTGCGGCGCGCACGGCAAGGTGACCTTCAGCGACGGACGCATCCTGCGCACCGCCAAGACCAAGCACCCGCGCGGCTTTATGCGCGGCGACTACATGGACAAGCAGCATGAGGTGGCGGCGGCGGATCGGCCGTTCGAGTTCTTCATGAACCGCTTCCGCTTGCTGGAAGCCGCGCCGCGCGCCGACTTCGTCAACTACACCGGGCTGGCGGAAAGCGTCATTCGCCCGCAGTTGGACGAGGCGCTGGCCAAAGGCTATCTGGAAGAAACCGCGGAGCATTGGCAAATTACCGAGAAGGGCAAGCTGTTCCTCAACTCGCTGCTGGAACTGTTCCTGGCGGACGACGAATAAAAAAAAGCGCTGAATGATCAGCGCTTTTTTTCATGTTCAGGCGGCATTATGAGGGCGATGCGTCACGTCGCCACGCCCCTTCAGCAATCCCTCAACGGAAACATCCTCGTCCAACGCATCCCAATGGATGCCGCGAGCGCTGAGCTCATACCCCGCCCGCTGTTCTTGCGTCGCATTCAACAAACGCGGAAACCAGGCCAGTGGCACGCCAATAATTCGGGCGTCGCTCAGTTCGACCCACATCGTCGCATCGTCAAAGCTGACGCGTTTAGCCGAAATACTCAAGCCAAGCCTCCAAAAACAATGCCTGATAGGTATCAACCAGAATTTCGCTTCGCCTCAGCGTCTCTGATATGGATATGCGATATCTATCCGTTACTTCAACGCCTTCAGCAGATCCTTGCGCTGGGTTTCCAGTGCGGTGACGCGGTTGCACACGTCATGACCGAAGTTCTGGAAGTCCTGCTCCTGATTGTTCCATTCGTTCTGGATCGCCTTCTGCAAGCCGCCCAGGTTGCCCATGATCGCCTGCAGCGGGTTGCCGCCGCTATTGGCGGCCTGTTTGACGCCCATCTCGTTCAGGCTGTCCTGCAGCACGCCGCCCATGCTCTGCTGCACGATGTTGCGGCCGTCCTGTTCCACCTGGTCAATCGCCTGGTGGTGGAAGGTCAGACCGTCGCTGCGGTGCTCGATGATGCGGTTCATCTGCTGTTTCAGTTGGCCGTTCAGGGTGGTCAGCCGGTTGCGCACGTTGCTGTTGCTGCCCAGCTCTTTAACGATCACTTTATCCAGCGCTGCGCGGGCTTTCTCCAGGTGTTTCTGCGCGCCGTCGTCGATCCACGGCAGTTGCTTGCGCAAGGCGCTCTGGTAACTGAAGGCTTTCTGCCGCTGGCTGTCGTTCAGGCTCAGCGCCTGGCCGTTGCGGATCACGTCGCCATCCGGCGATATTTGCAGGTCGCCGCTGGCGCCTTTCACCTGCACGCTCTGCGGGCTGATGATCACATCGTCTTGGGGTTTAACGCTGCATTGGTACTCGGCGTGGGCCTGCGCGGCAGTCGCCGCCAGCAGCAGTAAGGCTAACCCGGTTTTCTTCAACATAGCTTCTCCTGACTCCCATCCAGACTGGGATTAAAAAATCGAACGACCGATACGTTGAGACAACAGTTCCAGCGCCGCAGTTCCCGCCAGCGAGTTGCCGGAAGCATCCAGCTCCGGCGACCAAACGACGATCGACAGCTCGTCCGGCACGATGGCCACGATGCCGCCGCCCACGCCAGACTTGCCCGGCATCCCCACCCGATAGGCGAATTCGCCGGCGCCGTCGTACATGCCGCTGGTCATCATCAGGGCGTTGATCTGCCGGGCCTGCAGCGGGCTGATCACCGCCTCGCCGCTGAGATCGCGGCCGTGATTGGCCAGATAGACGAAGCTGCGCGCCAGTTCCACGCAGCTCATGCGCAGCGCGCAGTAGTGGAAATAGGTTTGCAGCACGGTGATGACGTCGTTTTCGAAGTTGCCGAACGATTTCATCAGATAGGCGATGGCCGCATTGCGATCGGAGTGTTCGAACTCGGAGCGCGCCACCCGCAGGTCATAGGCCAGGTCGTCTTCGCCGGCCAACTGACGCACCACCTCCAGCATGCGCTGTTTGGGGGCGCTGAGCCGGGTTTGCAGCATGTCGCACACCACCAGCGCGCCGGGGTTGATAAACGGATTGCGCGGTTTGCCCTGTTCCATCTCCAGCTGCAGCAGCGAATTGAACGGCAGGCCGGAAGGCTCTTTGCCGACGCGCCGCCAGATCTCAGGCTCCTGATAGCGCGTCAGCGCCAGCGTCAGGCTCAGCACTTTGGAGATCGACTGGATGGAGAAGCGCTCCGCGGCGTCGCCGGCCTGGAACAGTTCGCCATCCACCGTACACACGGCGATCGCCAGCCGATCGGCGGGCACTTCCGCCAACGCCGGGATGTAGTCGGCCACTTTTCCCTGGCCAATCAGCGGGCGCACCTGTTGCAGGATCTCTTCCAGCAACGCGTTATCCAATGTTGTTACCACCTCGGTCACACTCCGGGCAAAACAAAGGCGCCGTTAAGGCACCTTAAATCCATCCCCGTCATACTTGAATCCGCATCTGTGTTGGCTGCGAGCGCTCACCCCAGTCACTTACTGAAGTAAGCTCCTGGGGAATCACCCTCTTGCCGCCGTGATGCGAATCCAATTATTTAGGGGGAAATAAGCGGCGCGAAGCCGCGCTCATCGGGCAGCCGCGATCAATCCCACCAGATATCGAACAGATCGCTGACCTTAACGTCGGTCAGTTTGCGCGCTTCCAGCCAGCTTTTCACCAGTTCGCGATGCTCGTCGGTGCAGTGGCCGATCTTCTGCAGGCAGATCAGACCTTCCCACTGCAGGTAGCCGCTGCCGTCAAACGCCAGGCCGTTCGGCTCGATCACTTCATCGATGAAGGTATCCAGCGTGCTGTCGATGTCTTCCACCGACGTGCCTTCGGCGAAGCGCCAGGCTACGGAGAAACCCAGCTCCTGAAATTCTTCAATGTGCAACTTTTTACGTAAACGACGACTGCGGTTCTTAGCCATTATTCTTTCCTCTCAAACATCAAGTCCCAAACGCCATGTCCCAGGCGCTGGCCGCGTAATTCAAATTTCGTCAATGGGCGCGAATCCGGACGCGGCACATAATCATTATCGCTGGAAAGATTACGGTAGCCTGCGACCCCGTTCATAACCTCTAACATATGTTCCGCATAAGGTTGCCAATCGGTGGCCATGTGGAAGACCCCGCCGGTCTTCAGCTTGCGCAGCACCAGTTCGACAAACGGCGTTTGCACGATGCGGCGCTTGTTGTGGCGCGCCTTGTGCCACGGATCGGGGAAGAACAGCTGCACCATGTCCAGCGAGCCGTCCGGGATCATGTTTTCCAGCACTTCAACCGCATCGTGGCACATCACGCGCAGGTTGCTCAGCTTCGCCTCGTGGGCGTCGGCCAGGCAGGCGCCCACGCCCGGCGAGTGCACTTCGATCCCTAAAAAGTTCTGCTGCGGATTATTGCCCGCCATGGTCACCAGCGAGGCGCCCATGCCAAAACCGATCTCCAGCACCGTCGGCGCTTCGCGGCCGAACAGCGCGGCGAGATCGACAGCCTCAGCCTGATACTCCACGCCCATCACCGGCCAATAGTTCTCCAGCGCGTGCTGCTGGCCTTTGGTCAGCCGCCCCTGGCGGCGGACAAAACTGCGGATACGGCGCATCGCGCGGCCGTTCTCATCAAATTCCGGGGAGATGACGTCATTAATCATAGTGCTTTCTGTCTGTTTGGCTGCCAATTAGGGAAACGCGCATTATGCAAAGATACATTGGTTTAGCAAGTGTTCATCTTCTGTACCCGCCGTGCGGCGTCGGAAAGTTCCGGTTTACAGCACCATGACTCTATGCTGCAATCTCGCTTCATTTTCTGCCGGATAACGACGCTGCTCATGATGCAAGCACAACAATTCGCACAGGTGGTGCTTGACTGGTATCAGCGCTACGGCCGCAAAACCCTGCCGTGGCAGCTGGAAAAAACCGCCTATCAAGTATGGCTCTCCGAGGTGATGTTGCAACAGACCCAGGTTGCCACCGTCATTCCTTATTTTCAGCGCTTTATGGCCCGTTTTCCCAACGTGCGCGCGCTGGCGGAAGCCCCGCTGGACGAAGTGCTGCATCTGTGGACCGGCCTCGGCTATTACGCCCGCGCCCGCAATCTGCACAAAGCGGCGCAGACCATTGTCGCACAGCACGGCGGCGAGTTCCCGACAACCTTCGCAGAAATCGCCGATTTACCGGGCGTCGGCCGTTCCACCGCCGGCGCGGTGCTGTCGTTGGCGCTGGGCCAACACTATCCGATCCTCGACGGCAACGTGAAACGCGTGCTGGCCCGCTGCTACGCGGTGGAAGGCTGGCCGGGCAAAAAAGAGGTCGAAAACCGGCTGTGGAAAATCAGCGAAGAGGTCACCCCGGCGCAGGGCGTCGGCCAGTTCAACCAGGCGATGATGGATCTGGGCGCCATGGTCTGCACTCGTTCCAAGCCCAAGTGTGAACTCTGCCCGCTCAACGTCGGCTGTCTGTCTTACGCCAACCACAGCTGGGCCAACTACCCCGGCAAGAAACCCAAACAGACCCTGCCGGAAAAAACCGCCTACTTCTTATTGCTGCAGCACGGCGACCGCGTGTGGCTGGAACAGCGCCCGGCGGTGGGCCTGTGGGGCGGCCTGTTCTGCTTCCCGCAGTTCAGCGCGCGCGTGGATTTGGAACTCTGGCTGCAGCAGCGCGGTCTGAAAGGCAAGCGCCTGGAACAGCTGACCGCATTTCGCCACACGTTCAGCCATTTCCATCTCGATATCGTGCCGATGTGGCTGTCGCTCGACGCGGCGGGCAGCGGCATGGATGAGGGCGCGGGTCTCTGGTATAACTTAGCGCAGCCGCCGTCGGTCGGGCTGGCAGCGCCGGTGGATCGCCTGTTGCAACAGCTGGCGAAGCAGCCCCCGATCCAACAAAACTTATATGGCGATAGCGCCATCGACGAGGAATTAGCATGAGCCGCACCATTTTTTGTACTTTCCTGCAGCGCGACGCCGAAGGCCAGGACTTCCAGCTTTATCCCGGCGACGTCGGCAAGCGCATCTACAACGAGATCTCCAAGGAAGCCTGGGGCGAGTGGATGAAGAAGCAGACCATGCTGATCAACGAGAAGAAGCTGAACATGATGAACGTGGATGACCGCAAACTGCTGGAAGAGGAAATGATCAAGTTCCTGTTCGAAGGGCACGACGTGCACATCGAAGGCTATACGCCGCCAAGCGAATAACGCTGTTGGGGCCAGGCGCTGGCCCGCTTCAATCCTCTTATACTTCTTCCAAACGGCTTTAAGATGAAGAAAATTTTAGCTTTGCTCGTAATAGCGCCTTTGCTGATCTCCTGTTCCGGCAAAAAAAGTGAAGAAATCAACGAAGCCTGGATCAAAGACACCAACGGCTTCGACATTCTGATGGGGCAATTCGCTCACAACATCGAGAACATCTGGGGTCTGAACGAAGTTCTGATCGCCGGGCCGAAAGACTACGTCAAATATACCGACCAATACCAAACCCGCAGCCACATCAACTTCGACACCGGCGCCATCACCATCGAAACCATCGCCACCACCGATCCCGCCGCGCACCTGCGCCAGGCGATCATCAGCACGCTGCTGATGGGTGACGATCCGGGCTCCATCGATCTCTATTCCGACGCCAACGATATCCAGATCAGCAAAGAGCCGTTCCTGTACGGCCAGGTGCTGGATAACAAAGGCGCGCCGATCCGCTGGGAATGGCGCGCGGCGCACTTCGCCGATTACCTGCTGCAGACCAAGCTGCAAAAACGCACCTCCGGCCTGCACGTCATCTACTCGGTCACCATCCAACTGGTGCCGAACCACCTGGACAAACGTGCGCACAAATATCTGCCGATGGTGCGCAAGGCGTCGGAAAAATACGGCGTGGACGAATCGCTGATCCTGGCAATCATGCAGACCGAATCGAGCTTCAACCCCTATGCGGTGAGCGGTTCGGATGCGCTGGGCCTGATGCAGGTGGTGCAGCACACCGCCGGTAAGGATGTGTTCCAGATGCGCGGCAAATGGGGCACCCCGAGCCGCAGCTACCTGTTCGATCCGGAGAACAACATCGACACCGGCACCGCCTATCTGGCGATCCTGCAAAACAACTACCTGGGCGGCATTCAGAACCCGACCTCGCGCCGCTATGCGGTGATCACCGCCTACAACGGCGGCGCCGGCAGCGTGCTGCGGGTGTTCTCCAGCGACAGGACGCGCGCGGTGGGCATCATCAACGGCATGCAGCCGGGCGACGTGTACCAAACGCTGACCACCAAGCACCCGGCCGCCGAGTCGCGCCGCTATCTGGTGAAAGTGAATACCGCGCAGAAGAGCTACCGCAGGAAGTAGCGCTTCCCGCGTGGATGGAAGAAGGGCCGGTGCGAACCGGCCCTTTTTTCATGGCTTGATCATATAGCCGAAGATGCGCTTCCAGCCGTGATCTTTTTTCTCGATGTAGACCCCCTGCAGCTCCGGCGAGAAGCCCGGCAGGCGGTTGATGCCCTCCTCCAGCGCCAGGAAGTAGCGCTGCGCCGCGCCGCCCCACACTTCGCCCGGCACCACGCACAGTACGCCCGGCGGGTACGGCAGGGCCCCCTCCGCCGCAATGCGCCCTTCCGCCTGGCCGATCGGCACCAGCTCGACGTTGTCGCGGATAAACTCCACGTTGGCGTCCTGCGGGTTCATCACCACCGGCGGGAAATGATCCTGACGGAACATCTCCTTTTGCAGCTGCTTGACGTCAAAGCTGACGTACAGATCGTGCATCTCCTGACACAGCCGGCGAATGCTGTAGCCGCGGTAACGCTGCTCGTTCTTGCGGTACACCGTCGGCAGCACCACGCTCAGCGGCGCATCCACTTCGACATAACGTTCGAACTGCGCCAGCATCTCCACCAGTTGTTCCATCTTGGCCGGGTTCTCCGCCGGGGTCAGCAGGAACAGGATCGAGTTGAGATCGCACTTCTCCGGCACGATGCCGTTCTCGCGCAGGAAGTTGGCCAGAATGGTGGCCGGCACGCCGAACTCGGTGTATTGGCCGGTCGAAGCGTCGATGCCCGGCGTGGTCAGCAGCAACTTGCACGGATCCACCAGATACTGGTCCTGGGCATAGCCTTCAAAGCCGTGCCACGTCTCCCCCGGCACGAAGGTGAAGAAGCGCGCGTCGTTGGCGATCAGATCGGTATCGTAATCCTGCCAGTCTTTGCCCGCCACCTGCAGCGGAATAAACGGCTTCAGCTGCGAGCAGCGCGTGAGCAGCTGTTTGCGCGTCTCGATGCCCAGCTTGACGCAGTCCATCCACATGCGGCGCCCGGCGGCGCCGGCGTGCATCTTGGCGTTGACGTCCAGCGCGGCGAACAGCGGATAGAACGGGCTGGTCGACGCATGCAGCATGAATGCGTTGTTCAGGTGCTTGTGGTTGCAGTGGCGCTTTTGCCCTTTGATGTGGTCGTCTTTCTTGTGGATCTGCGAGGTCTGCGAGAACCCCGCCTGCTGTTTATGCACCGACTGGGTGACGAAGATCCCCGGATCGTGCTCGTCCAGCTCCAGCAGCAGCGGCGAGCACTCTTTCAGCATCGGAATAAAGCCTTCGTAGCCCACCCAGGCGGAGTCGAACAGGATGTAGTCGCACAGGTGGCCGATGGTGTCGATCACCTGGCGAGCGTTGTAAATCGTGCCGTCGTAAGTGCCGAGCTGAATGATCGCCAACCGGAACGGCCGCGCCGCCGCGGCTTTCTCCGGCGCAACCTCGCGGATCTGCTCGCGCAGATAGCGTTCGTCGAAGCAGTGCGCATCGATGCCGCCGATAAAGCCGAAAGGGTTGCGGGCGGTTTCCAGATAGATCGGCGTGGCGCCGGCCTGGATCAGCGCCCCGTGGTGGTTGGATTTGTGGTTGTTGCGATCGAACAGTACCAGATCGCCGCGGGTCAGCAGCGCGTTGGTCACCACCTTGTTGGCCGCCGAGGTGCCGTTGAGCACGAAGTAGGTTTTATCGGCGTTGAACACCCGCGCCGCGTGCTTTTGCGCATCCTTGGCCGAGCCTTCGTGGATCAGCAGATCGCCCAACTTGACGTCGGCGTTGCACATATCGGAACGGAACAGGGTCTCGCCGTAGAAATCAAAAAACTGCCGGCCGGCCGGGTGTTTACGGAAGAACTCGCCGCCCTGATGCCCTGGGCAGGCGAAGGTCGAGTTTTCCATCTCGACGTAGGTCTTCAGCGTTTTGAAGAACGGCGGCAGCAGCGCCTGCTCATAGGCGTCGGCGGCGGCCTCCAGCTGCGCCATGTAGAACGGCTTGCTGGCGCCGGCCAGCAGCGCGAAAACCCCACTGACAAACGGCAGATAGTCCGGCGAGAGATGCTCGTCCCCTTCCACCGCCACGAAGGTCGGAATGTCGAACCCCGTCGCCTGCAAACGCGCCAGAATGCCGGCGTTCACGTCGGCGACCGACACCACCACCGCCGCCACGTCGGTGTAGTCCGTCTGCTCTACGCGCACGATCTGGCGCAGCGTCTCAATGGTGGCGACCAGGCTGGCGCTGGTCGCGATTTTCAATTCTTTCATCATGCTGACTCTCAAACGGTGAAGGATGAGGGTGTGCCACCGGCACGGTAATGAGATAACGCGGTTATCCCGGTAAAAGCGATACCCGGGCACGGCAGCATAAGCGGCGTGCGTGACCGGCTCATGATCGGGGATCATCAGGCGGCTATCGGGGGAACTGGTCTTGGCAGCGTCCGACAGACATCAGTAAAATCAGGGCCGCAGCGCTGGCTTTACGCATGCCTAACAGCGAGCGTCAGGCGGCCTTACAGCATGGCCGGCAGGCGTATTCGGGCGGATGACGTGCGGAGGAAACAACGGCGGAACGGTGGCGGCGTCAGATGTCTGGTGCGCAGCAGCGCTTGAGCAACAAAACCAGTCATGCCAATAACCCTCTGGCTTATAAGAAGCGGGAACACCGTTAGCGAACGGAGAGTGCTAAAATTTGCGCAATGATTGCATGATTCGTTGCGGGGTTCAAGCGAGAATCGTCTTGATTGAACGTCCGTTGACCAAGATATAATCCATTGTTATTTAATTGAAAAATAATAAATGGCGCGTTCTAGAGTAGTATAAATACACGTTTTATATGCATATTTATTGAATGAGGATATCCTCCCGTCCCCCGCCCCTCCGGGCTCGCTGCCTGAAAATAGAGCAACCGATCGGCTTTGTGACAGAAAGCGATTGACGCCATCCGGCCAATACGGTTTAATGCGCCCCGTTGCCCGGATAGCTCAGTCGGTAGAGCAGGGGATTGAAAATCCCCGTGTCCTTGGTTCGATTCCGAGTCCGGGCACCACTTATTCATACACGGACGTCCATTGACGTCCGTTTTTCTTTTTAAAGTCAATAAACTATCTACTTTATCCCCTTCCCTGACGTTCATTAACATTCATCAACATCCACATTGCCTTGATGGTATATCTGTTGGTATTGTTAGTTCGATACGTTTTGTACCATCACAGGGAGGGGTAAACGATGGCTCTCACTGATGTCAAAGTAAGAAATGCCAAGCCCGCTGACAAGCCTGTAAAGCTGACTGACGGCAATGGCATGCATCTTCTTATTCATCCTAATGGCTCCAAATACTGGCGTCTACAATACCGCTTTGCAGGAAAACAAAAGCTACTGGCTCTTGGGGTCTACCCTGCAGTCTCTCTTGCTGATGCCCGTAACCGTAGAGATGATGCCAGAAGATTAATTGCTGCTGGTATTGACCCCTCCGAAAAGAAAAAATCTGAAAAGGTAGAGCAAAGCGGCGCTCTTGCTTTTGAGTCCGTTGCCAGAGACTGGCATGCAAGCAACATCAACTGGTCAGAAACACATGCTGAAAGAGTGCTGAACAGCCTTACCAACCATGTGTTCCCTGTTATTGGTAAACGAAACATTACCGACCTCAAAACCCGTGACCTACTCCAACCAATTAAGGCGGCTGAAAAGTCCGGGCATCTTGAGATTGCAGCCCGTCTCCAGCAACGTATCACCGCTATCATGCGATATGCTGTCCATAACAGTATTATCGATAGTAACCCTGCTCAGGACTTAGCTGGAGCCATTGCAACAGCGAAACGAGTCCATCGCCCGGCTCTTCCATTTGAACGCATTACAGAGCTTCTCAGCCGTATTGAGAGCTACAGAGGAAGACTGCTCACCCGCCTTGCTGTTCGACTCACTTTACTGACTTTTGTTCGTTCAAGTGAGATGCGTTTTGCCCGCTGGTCTGAAATTGATTTCAAGAATGCGCTCTGGACGATACCTGCAGAACGTGACGAACTTCAAGGAGTGAAACACTCCAGCCGTGGCTCTAAGATGAAAACCCCTCACCTTGTCCCATTAAGCAAGCAGGCAATAGCAACCCTGAGAGAAATTCAGAAGCTCAGTGGAGATCAGGAAATCATCTTCATTGGTGATCATTATGCCTATAAGCCCATGAGTGAAAACACTATCAACAACGCGCTTCGTAAAATGGGCTATGACACCAAAACAGAAGTTTGTGGACATGGTTTCCGCTCTATGGCCTGTAGTGCCTTGATTGAATCCGGCTTATGGTCAAAAGATGCTGTTGAACGTCAAATGAGCCATCAGGAGCGTAACCATGTTCGCGCCGCCTACATCCATCTTGCTGAACATCTCGATGAGCGGAGGCTAATGCTTCAGTGGTGGGCTGACTATCTTGATGGCAATCGAGATAGAGCGGTCAGGCCGTTTGAGTTTGCCCGCAGTTGATCGTTTTGAGTTTGAAATTCAAGGCTAACCGCTTGATAACCCATTACATAGCAGCATGTAACCCTTTGTTTTGAATATATTTGAATAGCCATCATTGGTTGATGGCTATGACTTCATACCGTAGAATGTTTACCAATTTCAGGCACCGATTTCCCGTGACTTCAGGACGGATACTTTTTATGAATAAACTAACTTCTGATATGACAGAACTACAATCAATGAATATAACGGAAGATAATATTAGCAAACTTAAACCTTTGTTTCCTGAAGCATTTAATGAAGGAAGCATTGATTTTGATGTTTTGAAACAGCTTTTGGGTGTAAATGTAGACGAAAAAGAAGAGCGCTATGGCCTGAACTGGCATGGTAAACGTCAGGCTCGCCAGCTTGCTCTAATCCCTTCCCGTGGCACTTTACGTCCATGTAAAGATGAAAGTGTTGATTGGGATAACACCCAAAATATTATGATCGAAGGTGATAACCTTGAAGTGTTGAAGCTTCTTCAAAAAAGTTATGCCGGAAAAGTTAAGCTTATTTATATCGATCCGCCTTACAATACCGGTAAAGATTTTGTCTATCCTGATAACTTCCAAGATAATATGAAAAATTATCTTGAAATTACTGGACAGACAGAAGACGGAGCACGTTTAAGCACAAATACAGAAACCAGTGGACGTTATCATACTGATTGGCTGAACATGATGTATCCTCGTCTTAAGCTTGCGAGAAACTTGCTTAGTGAAGATGGTGTTATTTTTATTTCTATCGATGACTCAGAAATAGAGAATCTGAAAATCACCTGTAATGATATTTTTGGTGAAGACAACTTCATATCAACTATATCACGACTAATGAAAACTGGCGGTGCAAAAGGGAATTTTTTCACGCCAAATGTTGAATTTATTTTAGTTTACGCAAAAAATATCAACAGAGCGACTCATTTCAGAGCAAAGATTGGTGCAGAACAAATTGCAACTTATTATAACAAAACACAGAGCGGCGGCATACGCGATGGTGAAATTTATGGTGAAGAAAGGCTTTATAAAGCTAGCTTGGATGCAAGGGCTAACCAACGCTACTGGATAGAATGTCCAGATGGTAGTTTTGTTATTCCTCCGGGTTCCACTTTCCCCAACAGTGTGAAAGAAGGAGTGCAGATCACTCCTGAACGAGGTGATGGTGTATGGAAATGGACGTACACAAGATATAAAGAGGAATATAACCTCGGGAATATTGTTTTCAAAGAAACCACTACATCAGCACTTGTAGATGAAGAAGGGAAGCAGGCAAAATATAACATATACAACAAGCTTTGGTTAAAAGATCAGCAAGAAAAAGGAATGGTGCCGGGAAATTTAATAAATAAATGGGAGAACAGACAAAGTTCTAAAGAATTAAAAGAACTTGGCATACCATTTGATTTTGCTAAGCCCACAAACCTTCTGAAATATCTCGTTGAAATTTCTAGAGTTAAAGAAAATGAAATTGTCATGGATTTCTTTGCTGGTTCAGGCTCCTTTGGCCATAGCCTTTACAAGTACAATGCCGAAAACAACACTTCGCTGAAATATATATTAGTTCAGTTACCCGAAAAATTATCATTTGATAATCAGGAGCAAAAACAGGCATATAACTTTTGTGTCCAAGAAAGGCTACCAAAAACTATCTGTGAATTAACCAAAGAGCGCCTGCGTCGTGCAGGTAAAAAAGTTCGTGAAGACAATCCAGAATGGAAAGGAGATGTTGGTTTTCGTGTTTTCAAACTCGATACATCTAATATCCGTCCGTGGGAAGCCACAGCAGAAACCCTTGCAGAACAGATTGACGCCTATGTAAGCCCAATCCTTGATGGCCGTAGTGAAGAAGATTTACTTACAGAGTTGATGCTTAAGCGTGGCATTGACCTGAGTGTAAACATTGAAACCCGTCAGTTTGATGGATTAACCGTTTCTTGCGTTGACGGTGGCAAATTGTTTACCTGCTTTGCTAAACAAATCCCTGCATCTTCAGTAGAAGAACTGACCAAGGGGATCATTGACTGGCATAAGAGTTTGAAGGCTGGCAAAGATACTGTCTGCTATTTCCTTGATGACGCATTTGAAAATAACGTCGCTAAAACAAATCTTTGCGCCATTCTGGAACAGCATGGCCTGACTAACCTGCACAGCCTGTAAGGAATGAGATGAAACTACATTTTGAATCTGACCTTACCTATCAGCAAAACGCCATAACTTCGGTCTGTGATTTGTTTGAAGGGCAAGAGAAATGGGAAAGCGAAATGACTGTGCTGGCCCCAGCACAGGGTGCACTCTCATTTGAAGGCGCAACAGGTTCAATGCCTGTAAACCCACAGATACCCGAAGATGATGTTCTGCTGAAAAACTTAAACAATGTTCAGTTGAAAAATCAGCTTCCTCCTTCACCTGTGCTCGACAGCCATGATTTTACTGTCGAGATGGAAACAGGGACAGGTAAAACGTATGTTTATCTTCGCACCATGCTTGAGTTGAATAAACGTTATGGCATGAGCAAATTTATCATCGTAGTTCCTTCCGTTGCCATCAAGGAAGGCGTTTATAAAACACTACAAATCACTGAAGAACATTTCAAAAGTTTGTATGCGGGTACTCCATACCAATACTATCTGTATGATTCAGCAAAACCTGCTGATGTGCGAAATTTTGCAACCAGCTCTGTTATGCAGATCATGGTAATGACGGTGGGTGCGATTAACAAAAAAGATGTTAATAAGCTCTATCAGTCCAGTGAAAAAACAACCGTTGACGAACTGGATAAGCCAATCGATCTGATACGTGCTACACGTCCAATTATTATTGTAGACGAACCGCAAAGTGTGGATGGTGGTTTAAACGGTGCGGGTAAAACCGCTCTTGATGCTATGCACCCAATGTTCACCTTACGCTATTCAGCGACACATGTGCATAAACATCATATGGTGTATCGCCTCGATGCCATTGATGCCTACAATCAAAAATTGGTCAAACAAATCGAAGTTGCCGGGCTTGAAGTCCAGAATGCAAGCAATAGCCCCTATGTAAAACTGGTCAGTATTAACAGTAAGAAGAATAATATTAACGCGACTGTTACTGTTGATATAACAGATAAAAAAGGGAGCATAAAGCGTACGGAGATTACCGTGTATGACGGTATGACACTTGATGACGAAACAGGGCGTGATATTTATCAGGGATACAGGATTAGCGAGATCCGCACGGGCAAAGAAGGTTATCTTACACTAGAAACACCTTCTAATACCTACTATATGAAAGTGGGTGATATCGTGGGTGATATTGACCCGATGTTCATCCAGCGTCATATGATTAGACGTACAATTCGTGAACATCTTGATAAAGAACTTCGCCTGAATTCTCAGCAAATAAAGGTTCTCACCCTGTTCTTCATTGATAAGGTTGATTTCTATCGCCAAACTAATGAAGAAGGACTTCGTGAACCGGGTGAATATGCACGTATCTTTGAAGAAGAATATCTAAAAGCGATCAAAAGCCCCGCATATAAAGATTTGCTCCCTTCTCATCCAGAACATGCTAAAGACGTTCATGATGGTTATTTCTCCATTGATAAAAAAGGTTCATGGGCTGAAACAAGCGAAAGCAATAATGCAGGCCGGGAAAATGCGGAGCGTGGTTATAATCTCATTATGAAAAATAAAGAGAAACTTTTGAGTTTCTCGAATCCGGTAAGATTTATTTTTTCACACTCTGCTTTAAAAGAAGGCTGGGATAACCCCAATGTATTCCAGATCTGTAGCCTTCGAGAGATGGGAAGTGAACGAGAACGTCGTCAAACATTAGGCCGTGGTCTTCGCCTGTGCGTTAACCAAGAGGGGGAACGTGTTCGTGATGACAGCATTAACATTCTGACTGTCGTTGCCAGTGAAAATTATGAAGCCTATGCCGAACGACTACAGAGCGAAATTGAGAACGAAACAGGCATCCGTTTTGGTATCATCGAAAAAGATGCGTTTGCCCATCTGATCTTCTCTGATTCCTCACAAGCTGTGGGTATCTCCGGTTCACATGAGATTTGGTCTGAACTACAGACCGAAGGTTATCTGGAAAAATCGGGGAAAATCACAAAAGCCCTGAAAGAAGTGTTATTCGAAGACACTTTTGTTGTTAGTGAGAAGTATGCCTCACTACAGGAACAAATTGAAATTATCCTGCGTAAATCAGCAGGGCGACTCAATATAAACAATGCTGATGAGCGTAAAACAATCAAATACCGAAAAGAAGTCTTAAACAGCCCGGAATTCGAAGCGTTATGGCAGCGCATTTGTCAAAAAACACTGTACCGACTGGCATTTGACGAAGACGAACTGATCAAATCTTGTACGAAATCACTTTCTGAAATGCAGCCTGTAGCAAAAGCGATGGTCAGTTTCAGCAAAGCAACAATCAAACAAAGCCAGTCAGGCCTTGATGTTAAGGCACAGTCTAATGGGACAACAAGCGCTGTTATTGATGTTGCTGAACAACCGCTGCCAGATATTCTTGGTGTTCTACAGGAAAAAACCGGACTGACAAGACGAAGTTTAAGCACCATCCTGAAAGAAAGTGGAAGACTCGCTGATTTTGCTAAAAACCCACAGCAGTTTATCAGTGAAGCTATAAGTCGAATCAACTACTGCAAACGCCTGTCAATTGTTGACGGTATTAAATATTATCCACTAAATGGAGTGGTGTATGCTCAAAGTCTCTTTATTGATAAAGAGCTAACAGGATATGCCCGTAATCTTTTCGAAACCTCATCTAAGTCCGTTTACGAATATGTTCCTAAAGATTCTGAAGTCGAAAGCCGTTTCGCTCAGGAACTCGAAGAACAGGATGAAGTTAAGCTTTATGTGAAGCTTCCCGGTTGGTTTAAAATCCCGACGCCACTGGGAACCTACAATCCTGACTGGGCCTTAGTTATTGAAGACAATGGTGAAGAACATATTTACTTTGTTGTAGAGACAAAAAGTAAACACATTGGTCTTGGTAATGAAGAAGATGCGAAAATTACTTGTGGCAATGCTCATTTTATCTCACTCAAAGATCAGATGCTTAATCCTGCGAGATATATGCTCTCTACAACCATAAATGATGTGTTAAGCAGTATATAAAATGGAAAAGGGCCGTAAGGCCCTTTCCTTTTCCCTTGAAGGGAACTCTCCATTGGAGAGAATACATATCCCCACACTTGGGGCAAATCAATCAGCCCATTGGGCTGCAAACATCTCCCCATATGTGGGGCAATCAGACACTTCGTTGAAGTGAATATTCACAAGGAACACTTATTAAATATAATATTAAATATCAATTGTCAAATTTATTCCTCTAAAACTTTCAGATTTAAAATATAATATATAATGTATAGCACAACTATGAACAACACACTACAACATAAAATGCATTGTTCATAGTGGGCCGTATAATACTCAACGCAACTCTTCATCTTCGTACATTGGCAATGAGTCAATAGCAGCAATTTTCTTTAGTTGAGCTAAATAATCCGGATTATTATCTACCAACCAATTTAATACGGCATAATTTGATAGTAATTTCTTAATGTGACCAATAATCACTGCCAACTTTAAATTATTTGTACCATATATATTTTCGAGTTGCTTGGTCTCCATTTCCATTGCAGCCATTTCGCGTTCCATTCTGGCAAAATTTTTTGCTATGTCTTGTTGCTTGAGCTTAGAATCTTTCGGATTTATTAACATATCATCAGAAGTATAATGTAACAATGATAGAGCAAATTTACGACTGAAATTATTTATACTCATCATCGTGGATACCGCTTCCAGCTGTCTTTCAGGTTTCATTTTACGTAAAATAGCGAATATTGCTTGAGGAACATGTTGATTTGCTAATAAAGCGGTAGTTTCCGGGCTAATCCCATCAAGTAATCTGAACTTTGCCCTGAGTGTATCTACTGATATGTTAAGGGATTGACTAATTTTTTCTTCTGAAACACCAGCATCCACAGCCTGCAATATCATACGATACTCCTGAATAACAGGTAATCGATTTACGTACTTGTTATAGCTGTAAGATTCTTCATCCTCTGAAATTAAACAAGGTATAGTAGATAGCCCAATGTCCTTTGATGCTTCAACTCTTAAATGACCATCAAGTATGATCTTTTCTGACAGTTTATTAATATAGATAACTACGGGTTCTATGATACCTACTGTTTTCACCGTTGAAAGTATCTGAAGATATTTAACGCTCGATTTAACATTAATTGGCAACTCTTTTCCATATATCAAATCGGAAACATTCATATTGAAAAATTTATTACCAAAGTTAGGCTTATTCATTTTCTAGTCCTCGTTCAGGATCAACGTTATCCAGAATAAATGCTGGGACAGAATTTAAACTCTCAACAGACAAAAGGCCGGAAAATTCTTTATTTTGCAGTAAATTAATCATTATCTCCTTAACGACCATTAAGCTAGATATTGTAAACTCAGATCTTGTATGGATAACTTTATGTCTTTTAACATTTTCTTGATAAAGTTCCTTCAATTCTTCAGAAGTAATCCGTTTCCTTTTTGCGCCCTGTACGAAAGCATTATTATCACTTCCCTTACCTGATGTTTCCCTTTGTGCTAAGATTCTTTTAATCGCAGCTATTTGCTTGGAGTTAAGTTCACCAGAATTGAAACCTTCTAAAAGAATATTTTGTATGTCAATTCCTTTAGCTCTTGATATTTCCACAGCTAGATATATTGGTATTCTTCCAGACTCAACAGCAGCAAGCAATTTATCTTCACCATTTTCTTTCAATGACACAATAGAACTTACCCAAGTTCTAGAACGACCAATTTTATTTGCAACCTCTAGCTCAGTAAAGCCTTTATTTTTCAGCTCTATAATACTATCGAGAAGTTCAGTAGAACGTGGTTTTCTTCGTGCAATGTTCTCAGCGAGGCTCATGATATGCCCATCTTCATGATCTACAGATTTTATAATTGCTGGTATTTGGTTTTCACCTAATATTTCATAAGCTTCAATCCGCCCTTGCCCACAAATCAAATCGTATAGGTATCTCTCACAAGGGGAATCAGATAACCTTATTGTAATTGGTTTTTTCAACCCTATGTTTTTTATGCTTTCAACAAGTTCATTATGGATAGATTTACTTCTGGAACGTGGATTCACAATCCTAATCGCAGAGATATCTATAAGCTTTATTTCTTCATATTCTCTCATCGGTGGACTCCTTTTAAAAAATATCACGTTTAAGGATCTGCAAAAAAGGGATCAAGTCATCATATCGATAAAACTCTAACTGATAAGGATTAAACCCTTCAAAAACAAACTGATTATCCAACAACTCTATTGATGGAAATATATAGTAATCTTTCGTGTTCACATTTTGACTATCAAGTCTAACAACGATACAAATATCATAACTAAACTTTCGCTCAAACCGGATTCTCCAACGCTTTCTCGTGTTATTCATAAAACAGCGGGAGATAACTACAGACAGTTTAACTTCATCATTTATAATAAATAATTTAGACTCCTCATCATAATCAACATAACAACCTTGTTCTGTAATATCAAAAATGAGTTTTTCAACTAAGCTATGATACTTTTCTCTTAGAAAGGAATTAATTCGCAAATAGTCATAATCATGCTTTGGCTTGTAGTCAATTAATTTATAAGCCTGTAATAGACCACCAAAACGTTTCCTATAAACAGATGAGGATGGTGTATCATCATCTTCATCTATAATTATTCCTGATAGTTTCCCTTTGGTTTTAAAAAGCTCGGAGAGTTTACCAAGTAAAACATCATTACTAAGATGAATACTTCTATTACTAATAATAGTCTGCGCTTGTAAAAATAACTCAGGGGAAATAATAGCTTCAAAAGCATTTTCACATCTTATCCATTCATGCTGTGGATTGTGCATAAGACGCTGCTTTAAACGAGAAGACGTTCGGTTATAGACATTATGACCAATATACTTTTCGTTAGTTAAAATCTCATGGATCTTTCCTCTGGTCCATTTAGTGCCATGCTCTGCAGTAATCCCTTTTCTATTCAACTCAGAGGCAATAACCCTCTCTGGCTTAAAGCTATTCACGAATTGATCGTATATCCATCTAACCGTTATGACTTCATCTTCCGGCCCTAATACTAAAATTATTCGATCAGTCTGGATGCTTTTCCACTCTCTATATTTAAGTATGCCTTTATGTTTATGATTTTCATCTATCAACATTCTTCGTAAACCATACCCAGCAGGCCCGCCTTGATGATATCCACGACCTGCCAGATTAGCTTGCCCAAGAAAGACTTTTTGTGATAAATCCCGACTTAAAGAAGAAGCTTTTTTTCGATCTATGAATAATTGAAAATCAGCATAATCACTATTCCCTTCAATGATAGGGTTAGCACAATATATGATGCCAACACCATGCATTTGAAGTTGATGGGTATAATATCCAAATTGATCTATACTCTGAAATCGCCCAAAACGGCTTATGTCATAAACTAGGACTGCTTTAATATTTATTTTCCCTTCAACCACATCATCTATTAACTGTTGAAATGCCTGTCTTCGGTTTGCCGTAACCCCACTTTTTCCAGAGTCATCATATGTATGAATGATATTCATCTTATGTTCTGACGCAAACTTACTTATGAATTGAGATTGATTGAATATTGAATACTGCTGATGGTCTGTAGACATTCTCAAATATTGAGCAACATTGACTTCATCCATAACATCCACCTCACCTCAATGAAAAAGATTGTGGTTTCATGGAAAAGCCAAATTTCAAAAAACCTTCATCCACAATACTTTAACGAAAATTCACCTAAGCTAAACTACACCATAAAGCACTTAGATTTTCTTGAGCACGATCTCAAAAACGAACACTATTTGAACAATCACCTCTGTAGCTCTAAATACCCAACTGTCGCTGAACACGAAAAAAACCATCATTATCATGATGTTATATTTTTTATATCGTTATTCCTGTCTACCAACCATATCCTCAAGAAACCTTTTACCGCGTAATTTCAGCCTTGCCTTATCCTCAGCACCAACATTTTGAAAATGTATTAATATACCCAACACAAACTCCTTATCGACGTCTTCTACTTTACAGCCAAAAGCTTTAGCTACTTCTGCCCCAAGGATTATCTTCAGGCGTGTCTCAGCGCTCTTAGTCAGGGATTTTTCCTTACTCTTTAGACGATTCAGACGCATCTGTGCTGATGCTATTTTTTGCTTAATTGTTTTTTCTGTTCGTGATTTTTTACTATTATCAATATCACTCATAATTACTTCTCCTTTTAGTTGTTAAAAGCATGAAATACAATTAAAAAAGTAAAAGGTCAAACCATAAGTAGAAAGTTGAATGTTTTTCATTCCAGATTAAATTACGTAGCGCGATATGATTGTTCCAGACAATCAGTTGCTAAACAGGCTTGCCCTGTTAATGATGGGATTCATCCCGAAAAAAGGGGTTTTAGTTTTAAAAATGAGATATCAGTAAGCCAAAAATAAAATTGTGCAACACAAGCGAGGGCAATCACTAACATTAAATATCCGATACTCTCCGCGTTACTTATTTTATTAAGTCAATGAAAATAATTTTACCTCTTGCTTTTTGACTCTGATTTCTGGTCTTAACCTGTGAATTGTGCAACACATAAAATCTTTCGCAACTTTCACCATTTATCTTAAATTCTGTTTTCCCGCCTCACGGCGGGAGGAAAAATACTCTTTTTGCCCTTACGGGCGTTCTCTAAAACAACAATATCCAATATAACTACTCTACCTCAACCGTTCATCCGATTTCACCTCTGTTAATTTCACAGACATTAAAATTAGCGTTATTATTTAAGTATAGAAAAACTTTTTACATTGTCGTTATTTTTAGCTCCTTTAGGAGATATAAAAATAAAGCAATGCCCACCTATACACTGCTACGCAGCGTGTGGGGTCTACCGACGGTTGCCTGCCGCAGGCTAACACCGTTTCCTTCGGAAACAAGGTCAACGTCAACACCAAAGTTTTTCTTACGAAAAACTAAAACCAGCATAGTTGCATTGGAGATTTATATTTTGGTTTTATATTTAAATTTATATTGAGGTTGTTTTTATTCTATGGCTATTTTTCATCTTGATTTTAAAATTGTGAAACGAAGTGAGGGCAAATCTTCCGTTGCGAAGGCTGCTTATCATGCTCGTACAAGGATAACAGATGAAAGAACAGGCGATACGTATGATTATAGCCGCCGTACCGATTTATACGGACATTTCATATTAGCACCCGTTAATGCTCCTCAACATATTGTAAAAGACTCTACAGCATTGTGGAATGAAGTTGAAAGAGTCGAGCGTCAGAGTAACGGACAAACAGCTCGTTATTTCGATGTTGCCATTCCCACTGAGTTAAATAATGATGACAAGAAAAAACTTGTCCTTGAGTATTGTCAGAAAAATTTCGTTGATAATGGCATGATTGCCGATATCGCTTTTCATGATCTTGATAGCGATAATCCTCATGCTCACGTTATGTTGACATTAAAAATCATAGGCCCGGAAGGTTTTGGTAAAAAAGAAAGAAGCTGGAACGACAGAAAAATGTCTGTCCTTTGGCGTGAATCATGGGCATCGATGGCTAACAGCTACCTTGCTGCCGCTGGTTCGTCAGAACGTATTGATCATCGTTCCCTTCAGGCCCAGCACGAGGAAGCGTTAGAAAAAGCAGCAGTTGCTTTGGATAATGAAGAAAAAGCACTATGGCTTGCCAAAGCCGCCGAAACAAACCGCCCTGCAATGAAACGTATCCACAGTGCCAAATGGCGTAGTAAAGCAGCTCAGGAGCAAAGAGCCGCAGAACAGGCTGTTCGTGACGCAGCGAAGGAGGACGCGGTTGAAGTCTACAAAACATTCAGCGAACTTGATCTTGAAATCGTCGTTGATGTCAGAAGCTTCACCGTGGCTGTTCTTGCTGAACCAGAAGAGATTGTATTACCAGAAACGCACTTCGGCTCTTCTGCTGATGAAACTCAAAGACCTGTATTGGTAGCGCCAGCTCCTCATACTCGTATGCGTGGCGTTAAATCCTATCGTGATAAATCCAAAATCAGTAAGGTTGTTGCTGGTAAGAAACCATCGGTCAGTATTTCTGATTCTGAAACAAATACTATTCTGAAAACATCCTCCTCTCAAAACCCAAACAGGGCATCCAGAAGCGCCCCTGAACGAGTTAAGAGGAAACAGGCTATTCCACGGCAGGATAATATCTTTAAACGCTTCACAACTCTTGTCATAGATTTTTTCAAGCAGAAGTTTGTATGGGCTAAAGCAAACAAATCCGAAATTGATCTTATCAGTGAAGAACATGATAAACGTATTGCTGAAAACTACGTCTTTGACGAGGTATTAGGCGGTCATATCTCTCGCACTGAATACGAGAAAAAAGCCAAGTTTAACCAAGATGACTATAAACCAACACCGGATGAGATCAGCCGTTTCCCAAGTCGTCCAAAGAATGAACTGCCGCAAAGCGGTCACGGTATAGATCTCATCTTATCCATTCCACCAGAGCATTCAAGAAACAGCTCCTTAAAATTGAAACCGGCGAGAGGTCGTGACAAGCTATAAATACTTAAAGTACAATTAGTGTATTTTTAATAATACAATTTCATAAATATTATAAAGTCAGCCTTGTTGAGTTTAGTAAATTAATAACATCATGAATATCTACTTAATGACCTTTAACAAAAATCATTTGTATTTTTTTATGATTATGATTAAAATAACTAAACGTTTTTTATGAGAAGGATCGATTTCAAATGAATGACAATGACGTTAAATATGGAAAATGTGCTCTCTGTGATACCGAAAACATTATATTGAGAGAATCTCACAGCATACCCAAGTTCGCATATGACTGGATAAAGAACACCTCAAAAACTCCATACCTCAGAGATATCAACGATGTAAACAAAAGGCATCAGGATGGACCTAAAGAATATCTGTTGTGCGCAGATTGCGAGATAAATTTATCTGTCCTTGAAAAAAAATTATCAAATGAGGTTTTTAAGAAAATTGCCAATTATAGAGAGCAAAAGAAAGATATAGTGGTTAGTGAAGAAATAAGATTAGCTATACTCTCAATTTTTTGGCGGGCGCTATTAACTACTCAAGAAATCCCCAACGATAGAACACCTGAAGACTCTTCATTATTAGATGATTTTTTACACTCAGCTAAAACACAAATACTTTCTGGTGAATGCAAAACAAAAATTTTTATCACGCCATTTTATGGTGATTCGCCTTATTATAACTTACCGTCCTATTTAACTTACGGCCTTGAACGTTCTATTGGCTCACAGGATGTAAGATTCTATGATAACCCCCATAGGTTTTTCGCCGTATTCAAACTACCGTTCATATATTTTCATATTTTCTCGGATAGCTGGAATGTTGATGAGATAAATAAATCAGCAGAGCTAAAAAAAGGGACAATAGATCTATCTTCAATCAAACAAATCCCCAACACACTCCGGTCATACATACTTCACATGCATAAACAATTTGAAAAATCAGCCACTAATATGGATCAAGAAAATATCATGAAAATAATGAATGACACTGCAAAAAATACAAAATTAACTGGTTCAGATAAGTCAATGAAACGCGCAAAGAAATAAAAAAATGAATAGTCTCTCCATACATATAACTAAGCCCCACGATTTGGGGCTTTGTGATAAATTTATATTTTCAGCCGTTAAATCCTTCGCCTAAACACAACATTGTCAGAGAATATCGCCTTACCAGCTATAAATCCAACAGCCGCAATGATTGGTAGGCTGATAGTAGCTCCCGCCATACCTGCAGACATTCCGATTAGTATAGACAGGCCGAAGGTCAATACTATAACAACGAAAGCATACCAGCCGGGGTAAGTTCCATACAAAACAGTTGCCATGCAGCCGGTGCAGACATGGACACCTCTCTGACTTTCTTTCAGGCAAAACGGACACTGGATAGTTTTGTTTTCCATGATAGGCCCCTTAGATCGCTTTCCAGCCATTGCTGGTTTTGACAAGATTCATGGCACCATCGGCAGGCTCATTCATCCCTTTCACACCAGAGAATGCGCTTTTGTCCACCCATGATGGAACATCAGTTAACTTCCATGTATAGGTGACGCGAACAACTTTCTGATTACCGTTACCCGGTTCGGTCCATTCTTTGACTTCATCAACAACCCGACGACCAATACAAACACCTTCCTTGGCATCCCAGATTTTGGCTTGTTTACCTTCATCTGTTACCCCAAGCTTATTGTTATCCCAGCCTTTAACAAAGGCCATTAAGCCCTGTTCTACGAGGCCGTCGAGGATCACAGATCCTGTTCCAGTGCCTGTTTCGTCAAATCGTGGTTTGGAGAGCTGGACAGGGAATGTGACATTGTTGTTTCTCAGTGAGAAACAAGTTTTTGATTGAGCAATCTTGGTGTTGATCGCTTTCTCAAAGTCGCCTTTTTCACTGCAGCCCGTCAGCACCAGCGCAGCGCCTGCCATAAGTAAGATTTTTTTCATCTTCATATCCCATCAATGTTAACGAACTGACTCTTCGTGACAGGATTGAAAGGAAAGAGATCCTATTCTTGGCCTAATCACACCCGATCCACAAACAGTCTGTTTAACCAATTGATAGAATTGAATTATTTTCGATGTTCGTCATATCGTTTAAATCGATCGATAAAAAACAAACGATAGATTTAAACTATCAAGTAAACAGAATTGATCGATTTAAGCAATTAGAATAACGATCAATCAATTGTTTTCAATCGGCAAATACTATCAATAGTAAATTATTGATCTTTTATATCAATTGATTGATAGCCGCGGTCAGCAATGGAACGCCACAGTTGGGGGCTTTGGCTGGATGTTCTAAGAGATAAAGGACGAAGCAGCACACAAGGTGTGTTGACGATCCATTTCCTTTTCATTGTCATGTTTGTGGTTAAGTTGATGTAATACTAACCGAACAGCAATTTTACTTAAATGCGATGTTTGTCATGAAGTTATAAAAACCAACGACAAAATCAACAATGATGACGTATTCAGCTTAGGGCATTAATGATGTTATCGTTTCTTCACTCATCTGGCCGAGTTCAGAAATTAACCTTCGATAGCTGTTTACCATTTGCTCCCTGTCCAAATCACCGTCGGCTTCTGACAGGAAGTAATAACCGTAATCTTTAATGCAAATGTTTTCACCATTTTCCAGCGTGAGGTTTATTCCTTTTTCATTTTCCTCCATGCTGGTGTTCAAACAGGTCACAAAGGGAATATTTTCTTTCGCTTTAAAGATGTTTATTATTTTTATAGTTTTCATTGTATGCTTCTCCTTGTCTTATATAAAAAATACTATTTCCTGTTGAAGAAAATCCAATTTAACTTACCCTTCAGAACAGGTTTACTGCCTGTTTATTACTCTCTTTTGAAAAGATATTTATCCTATGAGCTAACGCTCATGTGCTGCCGCACGGCTACGCCCTGACGCTGATATCCAACGGGATTTAATGGCTAACACATTTTCCATTATTTAATTGCAATATGGAAAGGATCCTTTTACCGAAGATCAGATTCTTTTTCGATATATAGCATTTATTCTTAAGTTTACAGAAAAACAATATCCACAGCAGCACTTTGTGATTGTCCAAAACAATCACATTGCTGAAACAGGGGTCATCCCTGTTAATGATGGATTTATCCATAAAGAATTGCGGCGTAGCCGCTATAACGTAGAGGAAAAACAATTGTATATTTACTAAAAAATCAGCAGCGCTTCGTGATTGTATAAAACAATCACTTGCTGTCCATAACATCAAGTAAAAACAAAGCAAAAAAAAAAAATAGACAGTGCCATTTAACCGGCACACTTCCCGTTAAGGTTATTAAACATATTATAGTATTAAGGAGGCGTAACCTATTATATTTAAAAGAGATTTCACGGAAAAAGTTTCCTGTACGGAAATTTAAGTTTCTTCTGTGGAAACCGAAGTTTCCTGTACGGAAACTAAAGTTTCTTCTGTGGAAACTTTTTTATAGTTAAAATTTCCAGAAAGAAGTGAACACTATTTCGCAAAAGTGTATTATTTTTCCTTTTTTCACATTTATTTTTGACAAAAGTATATCCTGCATTATATAGAATAAACATAAAAACAATAAAAGGGTAACCGATGAGCATTGATTACAATACAATAATGACCTCCAGCAGTGAAGAAGTGGAAGAATATATAAACAGAAATCATTTTACAGACAAACAGAAACTGGAGATTTACAGTTTTTATAACAGAAACAGAAAAGATAAAATAACCGTAAATGAAAAAAAAGAGAGAAGCTCTGATATTCAACCGGGAATAGCCTATGTTCATGCTTTTCTTGATAATCTGGAAAAGCTCGGAAAAAATATGTCTGGCGCAGAATACACAATAATGATCCGCTTATGTAAACTCATGCAGCATGGAAACCTCATTGCCAGTATATCTCAGTCGGCACTCGCAGAAGAGCTTAATATGAGCAAATCTAACGTGTGTAAATGCTGGAACAAGCTAGTAAATAAAGGCATTCTGGTCAAAGAAGGGAAGCATACCATGATAAACGCAAATCTCTTTCTGAAAGGCCAGTACAGAACATTAAATGCCACAAGGAAAGAATATGTTAAGAAGTCGCTGAGAACGACCAGTGAAGGTATAGAAGACGTATTCGTCACCGTTTATAAAGATACGGTACTTACAAACAACGCAGAAAAACCCATCGATAAAGGAGATGATAAACCTTTACTTTCTACTCCCGACGAAGATATTGACTGGGACTCTGTTTCAGAAGATGACATTTTTGTTGATTATCCTGAAGATGTTGATCAAAAAGAAAGAATATAGTTTTCATCTGAATATTATCATTCTTATTTCCCGGTTATATTTGACACTTACACTATATCTCGTAATATAAATATATCCACTATTTTATTTACGAGGTGTATATGAGGAAAGTAAAATTAGGCAATGATGATTTAATTCAGTATCTGAACACTATCAAAGCATTAAAAAAATATCCAACGATGTCTGAATACAGAGATGAATATCGCAGATTAAGAACCAATGGCTCCCCCTTGATTGAAGCAAAAGAATTTAAATCTGCGCACACTAATCTCCTTAGATTAGACCGAAAGAAGAAATCACTGCTTGAAAAATTTATTGAAGAACTTAATCCTATTAGCCATGCATCGGCTCTTGCATCCAAGAGACTTGAGAAGGTTCAGGAATCCATGCTCTACAGAAAAACTTTATTAGAAAAAACACCTGATGAACTCTTCGCTCTCGTCATAAAGCAGCGCACAGAAGCGGCTCTTGAGTTCCAGCGTTCTGTTGAGCAAAGTATTGAGCAACTTTCAGATATATCTTCTGATTTTAATGCATCAGCAACAAAGCGCCGAAAATTTTCTATCTAGAATAAAACTACCATACTGGCAGTATATTACCAATATGGTGGTTTTATTTTATAACTCATGTGGTGATACACGATCACGCTCCATTTTCTTAAGCAACTGTTGTAATCTTTCTGCCCTTAGCTTTTGAGCCTTCTTCTCACCAATCTCCTGATAGTATTCTTCCCGACGCTCCGCAACAACTTTGCGGAACTTCTTCAAAAACCGTTCCAGTGTTTTCATATCTGTTGCCGCAGCTTCGGCTTTGATTTTTTTATACATATACAACACATGAAATTCATCAATCATTTTTGGCTCCTGTTTTTATTTACTGTTTTTTAGTTAGCCCCTTGCGGGGCAACTTTTAGAATTCATTTCCTGAATCGTTCTGAATGGCACACCAACACAACAGCAATCTGCTCGAAGTTAACTTCATTAATACTCCCACTATAACCTTCTTGGGTTGTAAATCTCTCAAAGTTATTCTGAATATGGTCAATGATGTTCATAATAAATGGACTCATGAAATCAGGATCATCAAGATAGTCATTAGCGTCTCCATCTCCATTCACTTCCTGAAAAAGCTTCCAGCTTGCCTCCAATGATCTTATAGCAAGATCAAGGAAAAGCTGTGTAGACTTATTTGTTACTATAGTTTCTTTAGACATAATCAATCCTCATTTTTACATGTTTGTTTGACTTATTTAGTCCCGGAATAGGAATAAACAGATAACTACTTTTTATAAACCAGATTAATGTTCACTGATCCGTATCTTAAATCCATCTCACTGACCAGTTCGTTATTAACATAACTGTTCAACGCATCTGTCAGGTTTTCATCATCCATTATTTCCTCGGCTGAATACCCGCATAGCGCAATGAACGTACTGACGCTTGCTTGGATGGTGCAGAGTATTTCAGGTGTTTGCTCACATAGCAAACTTAATGATATTGCAATATTATCATTCATTTAAATGTTCCTTTATTGAGTTGATTATTAGCCCCTTGCGGGGCCATATACTGACCATATGACCATTAGTTTGAGTTAAAAATAACGTTGTGCATATGTCTCAGATTCACTTTGACCTCATCGAATAAAACATCTCTGAGAGAGCCTGAGCTTTTACACTCCTTAAGAAACTTATTAAATCCTTCCTTACTGTTTTCTATTACCTTGTCAAAAACATCATCCATATATATTCTGTCTTCAACCATTTTAACAAATCTATCGCCCATGTATTCCTGCATATTACTGATATAAAGCTCATAGCAATAAAATGACTTCACAAGGAATAATCTGGTAGATTCATTGTAAACTTTGATTTCGTGGACTTCTGTTATTGCATTACTCATGTTTATTTCCTTCTTTATTTTTAAGTGAATGTCCCCCTACAGAAATCTGTATGATTTTGGTAAGGGATATTATTTACAACAGTTTTACTTTGTTATGTTTACATAAAACCTCCTTAGATCATTATATGGATAATATTTGTTAAACTGCTTGTTTTCGTGATACCTGAATAGCTCGTTCAATCCACGCATCCACCTCACTTTCAATAAAGGCGATTGCTCTTACACCTGTTTTTATCTGTGCGGGAAAGCAACCCGCTTTAATAAGCTCATATATCCATGTCTTCCCGAATCCGGTTCTGTTCATTACCTCAGGTAAACGAATAAGCTTGGGATGTTTATCTGTTTTGATTTGAACCATATTTATCTCCTGTGTTGTTCGATGAGATAATTGTATGGGTTTTTCTTGTGATTTAAGAGGGACGTTCGAGAAGAAGTTTTTTACGCAGATTTTTGAAAGAGAAAAAACAGGGTATGTTCAGCTTAGGTGAATATACACGATAAACTTGAAGGTGCATGCTTGGTCAGTGGTATGTGCCAAGCCTTGTGGGGACAATGCTGCAAGAGCAACATGCAATTTGAAGTATCACGAGTATATAGGCGATATTTGCATTGCGCAGCACACCGCCTCTTGGAAGATCAGTCCTGACCGGATTGCTCATCCTTACCAAGTTCCTCTCTGATCAGATCCTGAACCTTCCAGTGCCTTCTGTCATCATATCTATATGTAAAATCGACAAAAGACCGATAGTGAGCAAGCTTTGTCAGATATTTTACTGCCAGCGGATGATCTGTTGATTTCACCTTATCAACATCACGGATACCGTCCTTGAACTCATCAGGGTATAAAAAGCTGGTCAGTTGCGGCATACCAATCCTGACCTCTTCATCCTGCGCCCAGAACAGCAAATCCATGATGGGAATGATGTTGTAATCGAGTATTCTCTTGAGGTTGCTGACCCCAAAGCGAAAATCTCTGGCTGGAGGCTCAGGAGCCTGTAGTTGTTCTTTCCACTCAGGCACCATCACTTTCAGGTGATTGATGATTTCTTCGGATGAAGTTTCCGCCAGATTAATTTGAACCAGCATCAGCCCCTCGTTGTTTACCCCGGCTTCCTTCAGATAGTGCGAGACTTCCATATGAGGTAGGGGTTTTCCTTCCGGGTTTACGTATTTATCGAAAGCAGCAACATAACCCGCCACCTCCCATAGCCCTTGGTGTGTTACAGGCTTGACAGCATAGCTGGAAGACAGTCTTTTTACTGGTCCACCGAAAACATCACCAAACACGACTTTACCTTCAATCAGCTCTTCATAATATTTCTGATGCCTGCTAAGGTTTTCAGGAGACAACTCTGCCCGGTTTTGCTCCATACGATAAACGACAATCCTGTTCTCTATCTCTTGGAAAAGTTGTTCTACTGTCAAATTTTGCAGGACGCTGTAATTATCAATGTTGAACCATTCATTAACAGCGCTGGCGATCTCCGCTTTGGTCATGTGGCATCTGTCCTTCTGGCTTTATTTATCGCTTTGATATGTTATGAGTAAACATATCGGATTTGGTGACGGTAATCTATTGAATAGAGCAGGGAAAAGCAGCGGAACAATCAGTCCAGACTTGAAGATTGTTAAGTGAGGTTTGGCAGGGTATGTTGTCATAACCAATTGAATATAATTGACTTTATTTGCAATCACATTTATAAATTGATGGTACATTTGTTGGTACAGTTAAGGTTATTATGATTATTTTACATTTATTTCATACATTTAATACAAATTACGATTCCGAGTCCGGCACCATATTCAGAAGAACCCGCCTATGGCGGGTTTTTCGCTTTCTGAGGTACGGACTCTCCATCGAACTGCGTTCGATTATTCGGTCTGAAGACCTCACCCTGCAGGCCAGCGCTCAAGCGCCACCGCATCATCCGATGGATGTGCAATTTCGCATTACAGATGCCACTTTCACGAAAGGCCCGCCCCCCAATCCCCGACCACCCAAGCGTCAAACGAGCGCACGCCTATTCTCCGTTTATCGAGTGTTTTATTGTCATTCGGTGATGGAATATAGCCACGAACCTATAACGGTATCACTTTGTTAAATCACAACATATTGGATTAAAACTAGGAACATTCCGAATAAAAACAACATTGCTGTTAATTCATTCATATAAGGCTATGCTGAATTTTACCCATTGATAAGACATTTTTAACCTATTCCGCTACCAACGCGAAATAATGGAGAATCCGACGACAATGGCAATTGATATGTATATGAAAGTTGAAGGAATGACGGGTGAGTCCCAAGACAGCAATCATAAAGGATGGACCGACGTACTTTCGTTTAACTGGGGGGCTTCACAGCCAGGAAATATGGCTGTCGGCGGTGGGGGCGGTTCCGGGAAAGTGAATTACCAAGACCTCCGTATTCAAGCGCTTATCGACAAATCTACGCCCGCCATTCTTAAATATTGTTCCAGTGGAAAACATGTCGCGAAAATCGAGCTTTCCGTCTGCAAAGCGGGCGGCAACCAGGTGGAATATTCCAAAATCGTTCTCGAAGACGTGCTGGTGACGCAAACCGATTTTAACGGTGTCGGTCAAAATGATGCGATCCTGGTTGATTACGCCTTCCAGGCGTCAAAAGTCACCATGAGTTACTGGGAACAAGGCAGCAGCGGCACTAAAGGCGCGGAAAGCAAATCTGGTTGGGATATCAAGCAGAATAAAGAGAGCTAAGCGCATTCGGGCACCTAACAATACGTTAATGATCGGGTGATAAAATCATGGCAATGGATATGTTTTTAAAAGTTGAAGGCATTAATGGCGAATCGAAAAATGCGAATCACAAGCAATGGATCGATGTCTTTTCCTTTAACTGGGGCGCGCGGCAGCCTGGCAATATGGCCGTTGGCGGCGGCGGCGGTGCGGGTAAAGTAAATTTTCGCGATCTGACCGTACAGGCTCTGATAGATAAAGCGACACCTGCCTTATTGAAATACTGCTCGGCCGGTAAACACCTCGCCAAAGTGCAGTTGTCGCTTTGCAAAGCCGGTGGGCAGGAAGTGGAATATACCCGTATTACCCTGGAAAATGTATTAGTGACTCATACCGACTTCATCGGTGTCGAGCACGGTTCCACGCTAGGCATTGAATACTCTTTTCAGGCCGGTAAAGTATCGATGGAATATTGGGAGCAAGCGAAGCAAGGCAATAAAGGAGCTTCGGTGCAGATGGGCTGGGATATTAAGCAAAATAAAGAAAGCTAATCACATTACGGTGCATATCGTAATGGCGGGGGGATTATGGCATTTCCTAAGTCACATGAAATTTTAGCTCTGACATCGCAACACGAATCGAATAATCGGGTGTCAGCCAACTTTTTGACCCGTGAGATTTTAAATGAGGCTCTGATCCTCGTCAGGTCTCTGTCACCAGAAGAAGTCTTTCGATTAACAAAAACGGAGACCGGACAGATCGCGTTTACGCTGGGTGAACTCAAAGATGAAAACAACCGCCGGCTGACAGCCAATAATATTGAGTCAGGACAACGACCAGGCGGAAGAATTAATCACCTGGATAACCGCATTAATGTCTCTTTTCCCGGAACCTCATGGCAAATGGGGGCACGTGTTCAGCATTTTGAGAATATCGCATCGAGTACCGTCGGCGGAGCCGGACTGGTTTTGATCGCGGGATTATGGACGGGGGCCGGTTCTGGCGTAGGCAGCATTTTAGGCAGAAATGCCGCCCAGCTCGCGGTAGTGACTGGCACTTATTTGGGTAAACGCTTCGTGACCAATAAAACCATGGTCGTGAATCAGATGGCGGCGCATATCAAAAACCTTGCCGATATGTTTAACTCCACCCACAACGCCTTTAATGATTTCAAGTTCGAAAGCGCAGCCAAACGCGCACAATACAGTCCCGATCCTCAGGCAGAGCACCCTATTACTTTTGAACAGAAAGTCACGGATAACAATGCAGTTCCTGCTAATCATACCGCTGCCATTCAGGCTATCGTGCGCCGTTTTGTGACGGGAACCTACCAACGTGTCGATATCGTCGGCCAGGGCGATATGTTTATAAAAGTCTTTTTCAGCGATGGGGAACTGGACATTTCGCAAGCCCAGTATGACTACCTCAGCAATTTGAAGCTCCCGTGATTGATCAACCTGGCAGGTCTTCACGGTTTTGGCGCAACGGTTGTCATTCTGTCCAGCGCGCAAAAATGCCCCGAGCTGACCAAAAGATTTTTATTGTCGGTAAGAATGGTCAATGATGATGACAAGGCAGATTGCCGGATCGGACGCGATCGTTGCGCCAACGTGGCCAGGTTTTTTCACACTCGGCTCGAGCAAGCGTCCTCTCCGGCCAGCCTTTGTCCGGCATTAATTAAACGAATCCTGACCCCGGTAGTTAACGCGAACCATCCGCGCCCATTAGGGTGATGCAACTCGGGGTAAAATATTGCCGTTCGGGGGGCAACAAGAGGAGATAAAGGTACAGAAGCGTGCGTATCACCTCAGTGAAAGAGTGTGATACTCTGCCGCAAAAAACAAAATAACACGTTGAATTAAATGATAAAAACCACCTCACAACGCACAAATTTCATAATTTCACTTCCGATTTCATCTTTGCAAAAAGCATCCTGCCTCTAATATCACGTTATTTCACCTTCCCCGCGCCTATTTTAAGGCTATTCTAAGCAACGAATACACCGATCCCGGCAATGCAATGGCATATACACCAGAAAAGCAGATAAGAACTCATACGGTGGACATCCTCCCTGGTGGCCGTTTTCATGGCTTGATGAATCAGGCGGCATCGGATTTTTACTTAGGAATATTCATTAAATACACGCGCAAACCTTCATAGGGATTTTCATGGAAAGAAATACGCCTGTAGCCTTTACCTGATGCGCTACCGAATTCTCAACGGGCATTTAAAAATACGGCATTTTGGCCC
Organism: Serratia sp. BNK-33-b; assembly: GCF_048684565.1. Lineage (NCBI taxonomy): Bacteria > Pseudomonadati > Pseudomonadota > Gammaproteobacteria > Enterobacterales > Yersiniaceae > Serratia > Serratia sp. BNK-33-b. The sequence goes on along the minus strand of NZ_JBLQTZ010000001.1, from coordinate 570,477 downwards.
GTACACCGTTTAATTACATTTAATTCGTGAAGCTTACTTATAAGAAAAAGGCAGCCTGGTTGCTATAAGCCACCCTATCTGCAGCCGTATTTCTGGGTATTATTCTCATTATACTGGAGCTTATTAATGAATCAGCGTTTGGATATCATCGGTATTGGCCTTGGCCCATCGAATCTTAGCCTGGCAGCCTTAGGAAGTGAAATAGAGGGATTTACGGGACAATTCCTTGAACGCAAGCCTCACTTCTCCTGGCACCCAGGGATGATCCTGGCGGATTGCAGTATGCAGACCAACTTCTTAAAAGATTTAGTGAGTGCGGTTGCCCCAACCAATCGCTACAGCTTTCTCAACTATCTGGTGAAAAACAGAAAATTTTATCGTTTCCTGACGACAGAGCAGCGCACCGCATCGCGCGAAGAGTTCGCCGATTACCTTACCTGGGCCGCCGCCGGTATGGGATCATTGGCATTCAATCAAGACGTTCAGCGGGTCGAATTTGACGATCGGCAGCGCCAGTTCGTGGTGACCACCTCGAATAAGGTCTTCCACGCCAAACACGTCAGCATAGGTATAGGCAAGAAAATAAAGTTGCCGGATTGCGTGACGACGCAAAGCGATCGCTGTTTCCACGCCAGCGAAATGATGCTGCGCAACCCCGATCTGACCGGGAAACGCGTGGCGATCGTCGGCGGCGGCCAGAGCGGCGCAGATCTGTTCCTGAATATTTTTAAAGGGGAATGGGGGCAGCCGGAGCAGCTCGACTGGATATCGCGCCGCAACAACTACAATGCGCTCGATGAGGCTGCTTTTGCCAACGAATACTTCACGCCCGATTACGTCGAGAGCTTTTACTCACTGGACAGCGCGGCCAAGCGGCATATGCTGGCCGAACAGAAGATGACCTCAGATGGCATCACCAGTGAGTCGCTGCTGGCGATTTATCGCGCCATGTACCACCGCTTCGACGTCCTGCGCGAGAAATTATGGGTGCGCCTGCTACCCAGCCGTTCGCTGATGGCCGTGAAACACACGCTGGATAACGCCTACCAGCTCGAAACGCGTCATCATCTCGATCACGGCCAGGAAACCTTCAAGGCGGACGTGGTGATCTTTGCCACCGGTTATCAATCGGCGACGCCTGAGTTCCTTGAGCCTTTGGCCCACCGGTTGTTGAAGACTGCGGACGGCGAATACCGCATAGCCCCTGACTTTACCTTTGAGTGGGAAGGCCCAGCGGAGAACTGCTTATTTGCGATGAACGCCAGTATGCATAATCACGGCATTGCCGATCCTCAGCTGAGCCTGATGGCCTGGCGATCGGCCCGCATTCTTAATCGGGCGTTAGAGCACAAGCCATTTGATCTGGGAACAACGCCGACAGCCATTCAATGGCGCAGTGAAAGCGTGCCGCCCGCGTTTTAAATACAAGAACGTCTTAATCATTGTCATTATGCTTTGATGGAATTACGTATATGAAGAGACAATTCAAGAAGTTTATTCTGAATCAGCTGGCCGTATTAGCCCCCGAATTCAAGGCCAGATTGATATACAAAAGGGCATTTGGCAAACCGCTGAATTTACAGTCCCCCTCAACCTGGAATGAAAAGATAAATCATCTTAAGTTGAATGACTACAGTAATAACGCATTAGTGACTCAATGTGCAGATAAATATGCGGTGAGAGAGTACATCAAAGAAAAGGGATGTGAAGAGATTCTTAATGAGTTGTATTTCTCCTGTGATTCAGTGCAGGAAATACCGTGGGAAACGCTGCCTGATAAATTTGTCATCAAGGGAAACCACGGTTCAGGGTATAATTTAATTTGCCAAAATAAGCAATCGTTGAACATTAAAAGCGCCTCTCATCTGATTGATGGGTGGATGAAAGACGATTACTGGAAAACCTATGTAGAACTCAACTACAAAGGGATACAAAAAAAGATCATTGGGGAAAAATATATCGAATCGGCCAATGGTCACGGGCCTGAAGACTATAAAATCTATTGTTTCCGCGGTGTGCCTTACTGCACCTTACTGTGCGTCGGCAGGGATACCGGGACGCCAAAATATTACTTCTTCGACAAAGAGTTCAAGTTCCTTTGCTATAGCGAGGACTGCCTGGCATTGAGCCAGGAGGAGATAAACGCTTTCGTGAAACCTGAGGGATATGATGAACTGTTTGAGTACGCCACTCGCTTGTCGGCGCCCTTTGAGTTTGTTCGCGTTGATTTCTACATCTCGCAAGGCCAGATCATTTTTGGCGAGCTGACTTTTACCCCCTCCGCCGGGTTGGATACGGATATTTTGCCGCCGACCGATATTTTGCTTGGCAAGATGCTGACGCTGCAACAGCACTGATTTTCACCGGACGCCCGCAGAGAAGATCGTGCGGCGCAGTATCCAGCGCGAGGAGGAATACCGGCCGGCATGTTCGCAGCCTGCCGGCCGGTATTGCCCTGAGGGTTATCGGGCCAATGACCTCGCTTGTTCATGCCGCCGTTACAGAAAAGCCCCGCCACCCATCCCTGATAGCCCGCAGCCGACCCAAGAGCAATGCCTCAGCCGGACCACATAACCATTTGAAAAATAATGGCATTAAATAATCAATAAGAATCGCTTACATATTTATAATAAAATGTTCTATATGTATAGGAAGCTATAATATAAGATACCGGAAAGTTTCCCTGGTGTTGTTGTGTGTCTTTGCCCTATTTTATAGGGCTTTTTTTGCTAAAAATCGTTGATAACCGTGTAGTTCCCCCTCCCTTCGCCATTCCTCTCACCATAAAAATCATAACCATTTCTAATTAATTGCAATCTCTCTTATTCCTGACTTACCAATAATAACAATGAGTTGCTATTAACCCGGCAAAGCAACTGGCGCCCCTCTTCCGGGTTTTGGCCGCCATTCTCGGCCGGAATGTCCGCCCTAAAGCTAGGTTTTTGCCGGGCGCGAACGGATGCTACTATCGGCCTTTTTCCGAAGGTGTTAACCCGCATGTTTTTGTCCAACCGGCATTTTATCTCTGCGCTTCTGGCGCTCGCCATCGGCCTTTGGCTGCCGGGCTCCGTGCTGGCCAGGCCCGATTTGGAACGCAAGATCGGCGCTACCGTAGCCGATAGCGATTCTGCGGATTACCGTTTCAGCGACCTGCGCTTCACCTCCGCCGATGGCCGACGGCATTATCGCGTTCGCATCGCCCAACCGCATCGGGCGCCTGAGCCGGACGGCTATCCAACGATTTATTTCCTTGACGGCAACGCGGTGCTGATGGAGTTAAACGCCGCCTTACTGGCCAAATTGGCAGCGGCGAAGCGGCCGCCGGTGCTAGTCATGATCGGCTATGACAACGATCTGCGCATCGATGCCGCCGGCCGCGCCTACGACTATACGCTCCCTCTGCCGGCAGGCATGAAGACACCGCCGCGGTCCGGCGGGGGCGCGGATGCGTTCCTGCAATTGATTGAAACTCGGATCAAACCGGCGATCGCCGCCAGACTGGCGGTCGATCCGCAGCGGCAGACGCTGTGGGGGCACTCCTACGGCGGGCTCTTCGTTCTGCACACGTTGTTTACCCATCCCGCCGCCTTTCAGCGCTATATCGCCGTGGAACCCTCGCTGTGGTGGGGCAATGGCATGATCCTGCAAGAAGCGCAGCAGAGGACGGAACGGCGCGCGACGCCGGCGGTAAGGCTGCAACTGTGGGTTGGCCTGGCGGAACGCGATCGCGCGGCCCCGCCCGGCGTGAAGAGCCCCACTCTGCCGGCGGACGCAACGCATTTGCTGGCCGAACAGCTGGCGCAGCTCGACGGTTTCACCGTCGGCTATCGGGAATGGCCCACCTTAGGGCACGGCGCCATGCTGGGCGCGACCATCGAGCCGGCGCTGGACAGCGTCATCGCAGAAGACTGAATCCGCGGCTCAGAAGGTATCGGCCACATTTTCATCTGCGGCGCATATCTTCTGATAAGAAGAGTGTTTAATATCTGAGACAGAGAACGGTGGCCGCGGGCGAGCGCGTCAAAAAACAAAGTGGCTCCCCCGTCGGCAAGTGAGCTTGCTCTATCCGGTGGAGCCATACAGTACTGCAGTTTTCCCGGTGGGGCCCTGGTGAGGCGCAAGTAGGAAAAGATGGTGTAAGCAGGGCATTTCAGCGTTTTAATACCGCCTGTTTCACTATTTTCTTCTCCCTGTGGCGCCTATCATAAGCGCCCGCTCACCAGGTGGAAAAGGGTGAAAACCACCCTTGAAATACATTAACGAAAGTGATATTAGAAGCGGTTGGGGCGAAAGCGCCTAGTTCAGTTTTGAATAATTAAATCAGGGAATTATATTAAAAATGAATATTAATATCACCGACAAACCCAACCCGCAGGATGAAGAGTTCGTTATCGACAGCCTTTGGGCGCACAATCATAAAACCCAGCCCGTAGACATTCACCCGCTGTTCCTGACCGTTACCGACGACAGCCAGCAGATCGTCGGCGGCCTGGTCGCGCGCACCTGGTGGGGCGGCCTGGAAGTGCAGTATCTGTGGGTTGGCGATCAATGCCGCAAAAGCGGGTACGGCCGCCAATTGATGGAGTTGGCCGAAGAAGAAGCCCGCAAGCGCGGTTGCCATATGGCCTATGTCGATACCTTCGATTTCCAGGCCAGAGGCTTCTACGAAAAACTGGGCTACCGGGTCTACGGCGAACTGGGCGACTATGCGCATCGCCACACCCGCCATTATCTGGCTAAAAGCCTGTAACGCGGCCTGAGCGGCACAGAGGTGGGTATGGGTTCATCGCATAAAAATAATGAATCTTATTTTAAGGGCCTCATCACCATGATGGAGCACCTGAGCGAACCCTGGGGCATCAAAGATCACCTGTCCCGCCACCTCTATATGAACCGCGCCGCTTATCTCTATACCAATACGCCGCTGAATTTCGACGTCGCCGGCAAATATGACCACGAGTTCCCCGCCGACTGGGCCGACTCCGCCGCCGACTTTATCGAACATGACAAAATGACCGAAGCGGCGCGCGATCGGGTCACGGTCATAGAAACGCACTACTGGTACGGCAAAGACAGCCTGACGCCGTTTATCAGCGAAAAGCTGCCGGTGTACAACGATGACAAACAGGTGATTGGCGTGATCTGGAACGCCAAGCCGATGAACAGCCTGTCGCCGTTGAAGTACATCAACCAGCAAAAACCCAGCGTGTTGACCACCGAAGTCAATAACGAGCTGTTCACCCGTGCCGAACTCGATGTCATTTTCCTTATGCTGCAACGATTTACAGTGAAAGAGATAGCCAAAATCTATAATGTCAGCAATAAGACCATCGAAAACCGCATTTATAACATTTACCAGAAGGCCAACGTGCATACTCAGCAGCAATTTGAGGAATACTGCAAATACGCCAATCTGGATAACTACATTCCCGATCGCCTGATAACCAAAGGCATTCAGTTTATTTGAACCGCAAGGAAGATCTCACCGTGATAAAGATCGAAGATTATCCGCTCACCCGGGTGCCGCAAGATAAACGAGTTTCGTTTTTAAGCGTGGCCATCGTGCATATGGGCATGCTGACCGCGCTGGACCAATTCATGCTCGGCGCCGTGCTCGGCAACTCCATGACGCTGATTGACGCCTTCACCGCCATTTTTGTCGGCAGCCTGATCTTCGGCGTGGTGACCTTCGGCCTGGGGCTGGCAGGCATGCGCGAAGGCATTTCCGGCAGCCTGCTGGCGCGCTGGTGCGGTTTCGGCCGTCTGGGCTCGGTGCTGATCGGCGTGGTGGTTGCCGTCAGCCTGCTGGGTTGGTTCGGCATTCAGAACGCCATTTTCGCCAAATCGCTCGACTTCGCGCTCGGCAATAAGCTGGGCTTTGGCCTGGCCGCCGGGCTCTCGGGCACGCTGTTGACCATCCTGGTGGCATTCGGCTTCAAGGCGCTGCGCATCGCCGCCCGTATCGCGGTGCCGATGTTCATCATGCTGGTGGCCTATATTTCGGTGACCGCGCTTTCCGGCCATAACCTGCAGGAGATCATCCAGCTGGCGCCGCCGGGTGAACCGCTGACCATCAGCGCCGGCATCACCATCGTCGTCGGCGGCGCCATCGTGGCCAGCCTGATGACCCCCGATCTGACCCGTTACTCCAAAAACGGCAAGCACGTGCTCGGCGTCACGCTCTTCACCATCATCGCCGGCGAGTTCGTGGTGAACGGCCTGGCGATCCTGATCGCCAAAACCCTGGGCACCGCGGATGTGGTCACCATCATGTCGCAAGCGGCCGGCGGCGCCGGTTTGCTGGTGGTGGTGTTCTCCACCCTGCGCGTCAACGATCTCAACCTGTACTCTTCTTCGCTGGGCATCGTCAACGCGGTGGAAGGCATCACCGGCAAGAAGCTGAAGTACACCTACACTACGCTGGTGATCGGTATTCTGGGCACCACGCTGTCGGTGCTGGGCATTCTTGACCGCTTTGTCGACTTCCTGACGGTGCTTGGCGTGGTCTTCCCGCCGATTATCGGCATCATGCTGGTGGACTATTATCTGCTGCGCAGCCATCGCAAGATCCTGGATGAGAGCCGCCGTACCGGCCAGTTGCCGAACGAAACGCCAACTATCGGCTGGGCGGCGATCGTCGCCAGCATCGCCGGCGGCGCCGTCGGCCTGGCGACCGAATGGGGCGTACCGACCATCAATTCCCTGGTCGCTGCCAGCCTGCTGTATTGGGTGCTTAAACTGGTCTTCAGCCGGGCGCAAAAACCGCTGGCATCACAGAAATCGCTCTGATTTTCGTGAACGCGGTAATGCACTCCTCCAGGTCTCTGGGGAGTGTTTGACGCTCGAAAAGGGGATTCAATGCAAAAGAAGGGGCCGATCGCGCAGACAAGCGGCCGTGGTGGTTAGGGTCCCTGGTGTCGGTAGCAAGCTATCCATTTATGCTCAGAGTGTGGCAATGCCCCCTCTGAGCTTTTTATTATAAAAACTGTCGGCTTCCGTATTTTGATCGTAAAGAAAAGCTTCAGCTTGCATGAACAGTAGCCCATGAAATCGGCTTTGGTCAACATAAAAGTAAACATAAAACCGGCTTTTGTGTTCACTTTTCCATAAGTAAAACCTAATCAATTGATTTGCACGGCTTTATCTTTCTCGCAGAGGAAGCAGGCTACCCCCGCTGACATCACTGCGCTAAACGGCTGACGATAAACAATAATTACCACTAATAATCAGTTCGTTACCCGCCCGTCCGCGCCTTTTTATCTGGACAACGCCAATGCGTAAGATATAGTGAAGCCTGCGTAATGTTTGTAAGGACAGCCAATGAAAACCACCAACGCACAGCGCAAAATCAACATCATTAAAAATATTGAATATCTGATGCGTACCCGCGGTGAAACCAAGGCTTCCTTTTCCAATCGCAGCGGCCTGACGCGCACTACCCTCTACAAAATTCTTGACGGAAGAGTGAACAACGTTCAGCAATCCACCGTGAATCGGATCTCCGATTTCTTCGGTGTCTCCTGTGAAGAGATCGAAGATTACGATCTGGAAAAGCTGGAGCTGCTTAACGAAACGCTGTCCACCGAAGGCAACAAGAACCCTTCCGCCATTCCGGTGATCCCGCAGTCGCGCTATCTGGCCGTCTCGCAGCGCAAGATCGGGCAGCTGGTCACTGAGTTCCCTTTGACTTATTTCTTCGGCGATGAGTCGAACATGTTGGCAATGAAAATAGAGACCGAAATTAAAGGGTCATTTATTCCCGGCGAGGTCATCATCATCAAACGCCCGCCGGCACTGATTTGCGATTCGCCTTTGCTGTATCACTCGGGAAAAAGCGGCTTCTTTGTGGTTGAAGACAAAGACAGCGAAAGCATGGACAAACGCCCTCAGGACACCGTGCAATTCCTGGGTTACATCGTTGGAGAAAGGTTATAAATGGAACCGAATCAGAAGTTCAAGCTGTTGGGCTTCACCCGGCATGGCACCATCGCGGCCAATGTCATGGTATTGGCCACCGGCAAAACCATTACCATGGGGCTGAATGAGCTGGCCGACAGCGAAATATCAGAAGATCTGAGCCGGCACGAGCTGCAGGCGCTGTACCGCAAACTCTATGGCGATAACCAACAAAAAACCGCCTACGAGCTCAGCGATCGCCACGAACGCTCCTGGTACGCCTATCTGATTATTACCGTGGCGCTCAGCGTGATTTATATTTTCTCAACGCTGTGCGGCGTCAAGCCGATCCAAATCCCGGTACTGAATCTCATCACGCCGCCGGCGATCTTCATTTACCCGCTCACGTTCATTCTGGTGGACATCCTTAACGAATTCTATGGGTTGCGGTTGGCTCGGCGCACCATCATCATCTCGTTTATCGCCAACCTGACCTTCGTTCTGGGAGTCTGGGTGACAACGCTGGTGCCGAGCATTCCGCAGTGGGAGTACAGCGAGACCTACAACGGCATCGTGCACAGCATCATGGCGGTGCTGGTGGCCTCGTCGGCGGCCTATCTGATTTCCGAGAACGTCAATTCCTATCTGCTTTGCAAAATCAAAGAGTTGACCAACTCCCGTTACCTGTTTGTGCGCGTGATCACCAGTACCGTAGTGGCGTCGGCCATCGACAGCGTGGTGTTCTGTACGCTGGCGTTTTACAACGTGCTGAGCTGGGACATCATCAAGACCATGATCCTGTCGCAGTTCCTGATCAAGGTGGTTTACGCCCTGCTGGGCGTCGGGCCGATCTACGCCACCCGCAGTCTGTTTAACCGCTACATCAATACCGAACAAGCAAAGGGCAATGAATATGCATATCCAAAAGCAAGATAAGATCACCCATCTTGGCGCGAACTCCGATTATCCGGATCAATATGCTCCCGCATTGCTCGAAGCCTTGCCGCGCGCGCGCGGCCGCGATTTGATCGGCGTGGACGAGCGGCAGCTGCCATTCAGCGGCTTTGATCTCTGGACCGCCTTCGAGCTGTCGTGGCTCAACGGCAAGGGCAAGCCGGTGGTGGGCATCGGCGAATTTACCTTCCCGCATTCCTCGTCGAACCTGATCGAATCCAAGTCGTTCAAGCTGTATCTCAACAGTTTCAACCAAACGCGCTTCGACAGCGTGAAACAGGTGAGCGCCGCCATGCAAAAAGATCTGTCGCAGGCGGCCAACGGCCAGGTCACCGTCAAACTCTATCCGGGGCTGGAAGGTTACCCGGCGCAAATCGATCGCCTGCCGGGCATCAACATCGACGATCTGGATATCGCGATCGACGACTTCGCCTTCAAGCCGGAATACCTGAGCGGCGCGGCCGATCAAGGGGAACGCGTGGCGGAGACGCTGTCTTCCAATCTGCTGAAATCCAACTGCCTGGTCACCAACCAGCCGGACTGGGGCAGCGTGGTGATCCGCTATGAAGGCCGCCAAATCGATCGCGAAAGCCTGCTGCGCTACCTGATCTCCTTCCGCCAGCACAACGAATTCCACGAGCAGTGCGTCGAGCGCATTTTCAACGACATCAAGCAGAGCTGCCGCCCGGAAAAACTCAGCGTGTTCGCGCGTTACACCCGCCGCGGCGGCCTGGACATCAACCCCTTCCGCAGCGATTTCGAGACGGCGCCGGCGCTCGGCCGCCTGATCAGGCAGTAAGCGTTACCCCCCAATGCTCCCGCCAGGGAGCATTGTTTCCCTCGCTTTCATCTCCCTGTTATTTTTCGCCATTATCGTCGTCAGCGGCTATCTTCAAAGCACACTGACGGAGATTAACGACGCATGCCTGACCTTTCACGCAGAGATATCCTGCGGGCTGCCGCCATCGGATCGGCATTCTCGCTGTTGCCTGCCTCGATTCGCAAAGCGCTGGCCATTCCCGCCAACAACCGCACCGGCACCCTGCGCGACGTCGAACACGTGGTGATCCTGATGCAGGAAAACCGCTCTTTCGATCACTACTTCGGCACCCTGCCGGGCGTGCGCGGCTTCAGCGATCGCTTTACCATCCCACTGCCCGGCGATCGCCTCGTCTGGCAGCAACAGGGGGCCGAACGGCTGGTGCTGCCCTACCATCTGGACAGCAAACGCGGCAACGCCCAGCGCGTCACCGGCACGCCGCACTCGTGGGTGGATGAGCAAGCCGCCTGGGATCACGGCCGCATGAGCGCCTGGCCCACCTACAAAACGCCGGCCTCGATGAGCTACTACCGTCAGCAAGAGCTGCCGTTCCAGTTCGCACTGGCCAACGCTTTCACCCTGTGCGATGCCTATCACTGTTCCATCCACGCCGGCACCAACACCAACCGGCTGTTCCACTGGACCGGCACCAACGGCCCGTCCGCCGCCGACGTGGCGGTAGTGGTCAACGAATGGGACAGCCCCGGCCCGGCGGACATCGGCTACCAGTGGACAACCTATCCGGAACGGCTGGAGGCGAGCGGCGTCAGTTGGAAGGTGTATCAATTCCTGCCGGACAACTTTACCGACAACCCGCTGGCGGGTTTTCGCCAATACCGCGCCGCCAGCATTCAAGTGGGCAACCCGGCGCGGCCGCCGAAAGACTTCAACGCTTTCGTGCCTTATAGCGATGCGCTCAACGAGGCCGCACCGCTCTACAAAGGCAACGGCAACACCCTGCCGGCCGCCGACGGCAACGACCTGGACGCCATGCTGGCCGGATTCCGCGCCGACGTGCAGCAGGGCAAACTGCCGCAGGTCAGTTGGATCATCGCGCCGGCGGCCTATTCGGAACATCCCGATCCCTCCAGCCCGGTGCAGGGCGGCTGGTTCACCCAAGAGATCCTCAACGCGCTGACCGACAACCCGGAGGTGTGGAGTAAAACCGTCCTGCTGGTCAACTACGACGAAAACGACGGCTTTTTTGACCATATGCCTTCGCCTTCCGCGCCGTCGCTGCGCGAAGACGGCAGCTTCGCCGGTAAATCGACCGTACCGTTCGACACCGAGATCTTCCAGCACGTGGCGCCGCCCGGCTCGCAGGATCAACCGCCGCCGGACGGCCGCATCTACGGCCCCGGCCCGCGGGTCCCGATGCTGGTGCTGTCGCCCTGGAGCCGCGGCGGCTGGGTCAATTCACAGGTTTTCGATCACACCTCGGTGCTGCAATTTTTGGAAAAGCGCTTTCAGGTGCATGAACCCAACATCAGCGCCTGGCGCCGCGCGGTGTGCGGCGATCTCACTTCGGCGTTCAACTTTGTCGATCCTAACGGCGAAGCATTGCCGAGCCTGCCCGCCACCAGCCGCCACGCCGCTGACGGCCTGCGCCAGCGTCAGGAACAGCTGCCGCAGGTGCCGCTGCCGCCGCCCACCCACCAGCGTTTACCCCACCAACGCCGCCTGGCGCGCCCTTCCCGCGCTCTGCCCTACCAGCTGCACGTCGAGGCCAGCGTCGCGACCGAGCAGCGCCGCGTGACGCTGAACCTGTTCAATACCGGCGAGCAGGGAGCGGTGTTTCACGTCTACGATCGGCGAGACCTGACGCAAATCCCGCGTCGCTATACCGTCGAGGCCGGCAAGGCGGTCAGCGACGACTGGCGGGCAGAAAATGAGTACCATCTGTGGCTGCTCGGCCCCAACGGCTTTCATCGTGAACTGCGCGGCGCCCTGAGCCGGCCGCAGCCTGAGGTGCGTTTGCGCCCGACGGGCCGCAACCTGCTGCTGCAGTTGAATAACCCGGGCACCGAAGCGATAGCGATCACCCTCGAACGCTGCCCTTACACGCAGCAAGGCCCGTGGCCTGTCACGCTGCCTGCGGGCGGCAGCCACCAGCAAGCGTTTGACGCCCGCGCCAGCGGCGGTTGGTACGATATTACGCTGCAAAGCGCCGGGGGCTGGCTGCGTCGTCTGGCGGGGCGGCTGGAAGATGGCGAACACAGCGTCAGCGACCCGCTGATGGGCCATGAGTAACTATCGGCACTGTGGGAGTTCAAAAATCGAAAGGATATCGCTTATCATTGCGTTCTTGTTCTTCGCCGATTACCCAAGGATCTTCATGCCCGCTGTTCTTATCGCCAAAGCCGGCCGCTGGTTGGCCGCCTGCGTTTTACTGTTGGCCGGCGCCGCTCAAGCCGCGCCGATCGTCGTCACCGATGTCGCCGGCCGCCAGGTCACCCTGCCGCAACCGGCAAAACGCGTTATCCTGGCCGATGCCCGCGCGTTGCTGGCGCTGAATATTCTGCATCCGCAGGAGCCGCTGAAAAACATCATCGCCTGGGACAACTCGCTGAAGGTCAAAGCGCCGGATCTGGTTGAAGCCTACGCGAAAAAATTCCCGCAGGTCATGCAGATCCCCACCTTCGACAACCCCTACACCAGTGATTTCAGCGTGGAAAGCGCGGTGGTGCGTCAACCGGATCTGATCATTTTCGACATTGGCCTGCTGAGCAAATTGAAAGACAGCGGCGTGCTGACCCAGCTGGAAAAAGTCGGCATCCCGGTGCTGATCATCGATTTTCGCCAACAGCCGCTGACCAACACCATCGCCAGCATGGCGCTGTTGGGTAAAGTATTTGACGAGCAGCCCAATGCCGACGCCTTCATCCGTCTCTATCAGCAGCGCCTCGAGCTGGTGCGGCAGCGGGTCGCCACGCTGAAACCGGAACAGCGCCCCAGCGTCTTCATCGAGCGCAGCGCCGGCATCAAAGGCGAACAGTGCTGCAACACCTTCGGCAAAGGCAGTTTCGGGCAGTTCATCGATACCGCCGGCGGCAACAATATCGGCAGCACGCTGTTTTCAGACATGGGCGGTGAAGTGAACGTCGAACAGGTGATCAGCAGCAACCCGGATTTCTATCTGCTGACCGGCGCCGACTGGAGCCGCGGCCATCGCGGCACGCTGGCGGTGCCGCTGGGTTACGCCACCGATATGGCCACCAGCCAAAAGAAACTGGCGCACCTGCTGGATCGCACCGGCATTAACGTGCTGAAAGCGGTGAAAGAAAAACGCGTGATGGCGATTTATCATCAATTTTACGACACGCCGCTCAACTTTATCGCGGTTGAGGCGATCGCCAAATTCCTGCACCCGGCGCTGTTTAAAGATATTGATCCGCAAGCGGATATCGAAATGGTGCACCGGAAATTCACCGCGCTGGATTACAGCGGCGTCTTCTGGCTTACGCCACAATAACCCCCGCCAGGGCCCGCCAGCCGGGCTCTGTTTCCCGCAGTCATTATTTAGTTGCCTACTTAACTATCCCGTAACAATTTTATTTACTTGCCAATAATTATCATTAAGATTGTCTTTTCTAAAAAATACATCCGGGTCTGAAACTCTTAAGGCATTATTATGTCACCTCTTTTTCGGCTTTCTCTGCTGACGGCTTCCATCGCCATCGCATTCCCTGTCCTTGCTACTGATAACTCATCTCAGAACGATACCGACACCGTGACCGTCGTCGGCAACTGGCTGGACAACCCTGATACCAGTTCGGTGCTGCTCAACCATCCGGGCGCGCGTTCCATCGTCACCCAGCAGCAAATGCACGAACAGGGCGACCAAACCATCGCCGATAGCCTGCGCGGTGTACCCGGCGTGCAAGTGCGCGACAGCAACGGCACCGGCGGCAGCGACATCTCGCTCAACGTCGGCGTGCGCGGCCTGACTTCGCGCCTTTCTCCACGCTCCACCATTCTGATGGACGGCGTCCCGCTGGCGGTCGCGCCTTACGGCCAACCGCAGCTGTCGATGGCTCCGCTGTCTATCGGTAATCTGCAATCGGTGGACGTTGTGCGCGGCGGCGGCGCGGTGCGCTACGGGCCGCAGAACGTCGGCGGCGTGATCAACTTCGTTACCCGAGACATTCCCAAAACGTTTGGCGGCACCGCCAGCGTACAAACCCAGGGCGCCAGCCACGGCGGCCTGAAGACCCTGACCAGCGCCTCCGTGGGCGGCACCGCAGACAACGGCCTCGGCGCCGAACTGCTCTATTCCGGCCTGCACGGCCAGGGCTACCGCGACAACAACGACAACACCGACATCGACGATTTCATGCTGAAAACGCGTTATGCGTTTACCGATCGCGACGAACTGTTGGCCAATTTCCACTACTACGACGCCAAAGCCGGCATGCCGGGCGGGCTGAGCAGCGCGCAATACGCGCAGAACCCGTTCCAGTCCACGCGGCCGTGGGACCAGTTCGAAGGCCGCCGCAAGGATATGTCGTTCAAGTACAAACATCAGGAAGACGACAAACAGTTCGAAGTGTTGACCTACTTCACCGACAGCTACCGCGGCAGCAACATCGAATCGGAAGGCACCGGCAAAAACGCGGGCCAGCGGCGCATGGTTTCCTATCCGCGCCACTATTCAACCTGGGCGATCGAACCAAGTTACTCGCAGGTCTTCCGTTTCTGGGATATGGCGCACGAGATCACCCTCGGTTACCGCTACCTGAATGAAACCATGGATGAAAAGGCGTCTCGTTCGGCCTGGTATAACCCGGCGAATATCGGCTCGACGCCGGAGACCCCGGACTATTACCAGCACACCTCTGGCGGCACCGCAGCCAACGCGTTCTATATCGACGACACCATTAACGTCGGCAACTGGACGGTCACGCCGGGCCTGCGTTATGAAAGCATTCGCACCCACGTGGACGATTCGTTCAACAACATTAGCCGCGAGAAAAGCTACAGCGAGCCGCTGCCGTCATTGAACGTGATGTACCACCTGTCCGACGCCTGGAAACTGTTCGCCAACGCCAACACCTCGTTCGGCAGCATGCAGTATTTCCAACTGACCAAAGGCGGCAACGGCAACCAGCCGGCGCCGGGGCTGACGGCGGAAAAAGCGCGCACCTATGAGTTCGGCACCCGCTACGACGACACCGTGGTTAAGGCCGAGGCCACGCTGTTCTACATCGACTTCGATAACCAGCTGCAGTACATCAGCAACGACGTGGGCTGGACCAACATGGGCGCCACCAAGCACAAAGGCATCGAGCTGGCGCTCAGCTACGATCTCAGCGAGCTGAATCGGGCGCTCGACGGCGCCAGCGTCTACACCAGCTATACCTACACCAAGGCCAGCACCGACAAGGGCGACTTCGCCGGTAAAGATCTGCCGTTCTACTCGCGCCAGGTCTATACCGTCGGTACGCGTTACGCCACCGGCAACTGGGTATGGAATCTGGACGGTTATGCGCAGTCGAAACAGCATTCGCCGGGCACCGGGCCGGAGTACATCACGCAGGAAAGCGCCGATGGCCAGTTCGGCAACATCGCCGGTTACATGGTGTGGAATATGCGCGGGGAATATAACTTCGGGCCGCAGCTGTCGAACCTGACGCTGGGCGCCGGGGTGAAAAACCTGTTCGATCAGCGCTACTTCACCCGCTCCAACGACAATAACTTCGGCAAGTACGTCGGCGAACCGCGCACCTTCTTCGTGCAGGGGTCGATCGCTTTCTGATACCCAGGCCCCCGATGGGGCTTCGGTATCACCGACAATAAAGACGAAACAGGCGCGCCAGGTGCGCGCCCATCGGCGTCAAGGTGGTGTCCTTCCGTTGGATAAGATAAAACGTCGCTTTCGGCAGACGCTCTTCCAGCTCAAGCGGCACCAAATGCTTGCCCAGAATCGGATCCGAAATCACGTCCACCGACAGAATGCTGACAAAATCGCTCTGCGCCACCAGGCTGGTACAGGCCATAAAGGTCTCACAGGTCACGCTGATCGACGGCGCCATGCCCAAGTCCCCGAACAGATCGTGCAATAGCCGGTAATAACTGCCTTTCGGCGTCGGCATGGTCCAGTCGCATTGCTGCAGCTGTTTCAGCGAGGTCGCCCCCTCCATCGGATGCCCTTTGCGCACCACCACCCGATACTCTTTTTCCATCAGCCGTTCATACTGCAGCTCGTTGTCGAGGCTGCTGGGGTAATAGGTATTGACGGTAAAATCCAGCTCGCCCTGGCGCAGTTCTGGGATCATCGACACCAGTTGCCCCTCGACGATGCGCACCTTCACGTTCGGATACTCACGGTGAAACTGGGTGACCACCTGCGGCATCACGGTGCGCGCAATGCTGCCGCCAACGCCGATATTCACCGTGCCGCCCGCCAACCCCAGCCGCTGCTGAATGTCTTCCTGCGCCACCCGCAGCTCTTCGAGGATCAGGCTGGCATGCTGGAAAAAGTTATCGCCGCAGTCGGTCAATACCACCCCCTGACTGCGGCGAATAAACAGCTTGGCGCCCAGCACCTCTTCCAGCTCCTGAATGGCTTTGGTCAGTGCAGGCTGGGAAAGGCGAGAGGTGCGGCTGGCGGCGCGGATGCTGCCCTGGCGGCTAACGTCCACAAATGCGCGCAATTGGTGCAATTTTATCGAGGCTGGCATAGGCGAAAGGCGATAACCGTTATTTATCAATAGCAAGATATTGGCATCTTATTTAGCCAGATTCCATTGTGTACATTCGGAAAAAACATAATAAATAACCAAATTCTTATTTCGCTTAATTAAGCGCATTTTCTGCGCCAATAAGCGCCATTCACGGCAGTTAGTAACCAAACGCACCTTTTTCTTTGCAATAGCTTCACCGTCTGATTTCAGTTCAGAGCATAACTGCTGCCTGGAGCGATCCAGCGCGCGATAACTTATGAGATATCACTATGACTAATTCGCTTTCGATGTTGGTGGCCGATCTGTACCCGCAATTGCAGGCCTGGCGCCGCGACTTCCACCGCTATGCCGAATCCGGCTGGTTTGAGTTTCGCACCGCCACCCTGGTGGCGGAAGAACTCGATCGGCTGGGTTATCGTTTGCAGCTGGGCCGCGAGGTCATCAAGGCCGAGGCGCGCATGGGACTGCCCTCATCCGATGAGCTGGAGGCGCAGGAACTGCGCGCCCGCAATCAGGGCGCGTTGGAAAAATGGTTGCCGCATTTTTCCGGCGGCTTCGCCGGCATCGTCGCAACGCTCGATACCGGCCGCCCCGGCCCGACTATCGCCTACCGCGTGGATATGGACGCCCTCGATCTCAACGAATTGCTGGAACCCGAGCACCTGCCGTTCCGTGAAGGGTTCGCCTCTTGCAACAGCGGCATGATGCATGCATGCGGTCATGATGGCCATACCACCATCGGCCTGGGGCTGGCGCACGTGTTCAAAAGCCTGGAGTCCCAGCTTAGCGGCACCGTCAAACTGATCTTCCAACCGGCGGAAGAAGGCACACGCGGCGCAAAATCGATGGTGGAGGCCGGCGTGGTGGACGACGTCGATTTCTTCACCGCGGTGCATATCGGCACCGGCGTGCCGGCCGGCGAGCTGGTGTGCGGCAGCGACAGCTTTATGGCCACCAGCAAGCTGGACGTTACCTTTCGCGGCGTCGCCTCCCACGCCGGCGCCAAGCCGGAAGACGGTCGCAACGCGCTGCTGGCAGCGGCGCAGGCTGCGCTGGGGCTTTACGCCATCCCGCGCCACAGCGAAGGCAGCTCGCGCATCAATGTCGGCGTGCTGCAGGCCGGCACCGGCCGCAACGTGATCGCCGATCGGGCGTTTATGAAGGTGGAGACGCGCGGCGCCACCAATGAGATCAACGCGTTCGTCTATCAACAGGCGCTGAACGCCATCGAAGGCGCAGCCAAAATGCACGGCGTCGCCTGCGACATCGCGCTGATGGGCGCGGCGCAGAGCAGCAAACCGACCCAACCGTGGGTGGATTACATCCGTCGCCAGGCGCAGCAGATAACCGAGCTGACCTCGGTGGTCGATCGCCGCGAACAGGCTGCGGGTTCGGAAGACGCCACCTACATGATGGAACGGGTGAAATCCCGCGGCGGCCAAGCCTCATATGTCATTTTCGGCACCGAGCTGAGCGCCGGACACCATAACGAGAAATTCGACTTCAACGAACAGGTGATGGCGGTGGCGGTGAAAACGCTGGCGTCGCTGGCGCTGAACCTGCCGACATTCGGGAGCGGAGCATGAGCAACTCAGAACTGCAGGCTTTTATCGACGACTACATTGACCAACGCCAGTCCCGCTTCAGCGCGCTGAGCGACGCGATTTGGGACCATCCGGAAACGCGCTTTAACGAGACCTATTCCGCCACGTTGCTGGCCGATGCGCTGGAACAGGAAGGCTTCTCGGTCGAGCGCGGCGTGGGCGACATCGAGACGGCGTTTATCGCCAGCTACGGCAACGGTCACCCGGTTATCGCGCTGCTGGGCGAGTACGACGCGCTGGCCGGGCTGAGCCAGCGGTCCGGTTGCGCCACGCCGCAGCCGCTGGTGGAAAACGGCAACGGCCATGGCTGCGGCCACAATCTGCTGGGCACCGCGGCGCTGGCGGGCGCCTTCGCCGCCAAGGCGTGGATGCAGCAGAACCGGCTGACCGGCACCCTGCGCTTCTACGGCTGCCCGGGCGAAGAGGGGGGCTCCGGCAAAACCTTTATGGTGCGCGAAGGCCTGTTCGACGACGTCGACGCCGCCCTCACCTGGCACCCGGAAGGCTTCAGCGGCATGTTCAACACCAGTACGCTGGCCAACATTCAGGCGGCGTTTCACTTCAAGGGCGTCGCCGCCCATGCCGCCAACTCGCCGCACCTGGGGCGCAGCGCGCTGGACGCAGTGACGCTGATGAATACCGGCGCCAACTTCCTGCGCGAACATATCGTGCAAGAAGCGCGGCTGCACTATGCGGTCACCCACACCGGCGGCAACTCCCCCAACGTGGTGCAGGCCGACGCCGAGGTGTTGTACCTGATCCGCGCACCGCAGCTCGACCAGGCGCAGGACATTTACCAACGGGTGATCAACATCGCCAAGGGCGCAGCGCTGATGACTGACACCCAGATGGAAGTGCGCTTCGACAAGGCCTGCTCCAACTATGTGCCAAACCGCAGTCTTGAACGCGCGATGTATCAAAACCTGTGTGATTTCGGTCTGCCCGAGTACAGCGACGCCGAACGCCGCTTCGCCGAGGAAATCCGCCAGACGCTGAGCCGCGACGATCTGCGCAACGCCAAACTCAACATTGCCCGCACCGGCGGTGCAGCCGGGCGCGAGTGGGTGCAACTGCTGGGAGATAAGGTGCTGATGGACGAGGTCGCTCCTTATGTGGAATCCGACGATCTGCTGTACGGCTCTACCGACGTTGGCGACGTGAGCTGGGTGGCGCCGACCGCCCAATGCTTTAGCCCCTGTTTCGCACTCGGCACTCCGCTGCACACCTGGCAACTGGTGGCGCAGGGCCGCACCGCTATCGCCCATAAGGGCATGTGCCTGGCCGGCAAGGTGATGGCGGCGACCGCCGTCGATCTGCTGAGCGACAGCGCCCTGCTGGCGCGCTGCCGCAGCGAGTTTGAGCGCCAGCGCGCCGAACAGCCGTACCACTGCCCCATCCCGCAGGGGGTGAAGCCATCTCCATTGAAATAGCATGAACAGACAGGGCCCGGATCACCGGGCCACCGAGCATAATTATAAATAAATCAAATAATAACAATCACACAACAGAGCAAACACAGAGGGTAAAATCATGAGTGAGGCCACAACGCCAATCAATAAAAGCCCCGGACGCGTTTTTTACTGGGTGGAACGCATCGGCAATAAGATCCCCAATCCGTTTTTATTGTTCGTCTATTTGATCCTGGTGCTTATGCTGGCCACCGCGCTGTTTTCCTGGCTCGATGTGGCGGTGAAAAATCCGGCCACCGGCGAGCTCATCAAGGTGAATAACCTGATGAGCGTGGCGGGCATGCAGTGGATATTTCCCAATATCATCCATAATTTCAGCAGTTTTGCGCCGCTGGGGGCCATTTTGGCGCTGGTGATAGGCGCCGGCCTGGCGGAAAAGGTCGGCCTGCTGCAGGCGCTGATGTATAAAATGGCCTCGCGCGTCAGCGCCCGCTACGCCAGCTATATGGTGCTGTTTATCGCCTTCTTCAGTCATATATCGTCGGACGCCGCGCTGGTGGTGATGCCGCCGCTCGGCGCGCTGATGTTTGTAGCGGTGGGTCGCCACCCGATAGCCGGACTGCTGGCGGCGATCGCCGGCGTCGCCTCCGGTTTTACCGCCAATCTGTTGATCGTCACCACCGACGTATTGCTTTCCGGCATCAGCACCGAAGCCACCAAAGCGGTGGATGGCGCGGTTCACGTCAGCGTGATAGACAACTGGTACTTTATGGCCACCTCCGTGATCGTGCTGACCATCGCCGGCGCGCTGCTCACCGACAAGTTTATCGAGCCCCGTCTGCCGAAGTGGCAAGGCGGCGCCGAAGATAAAATCGCAGCGCTGACCCCGCTGCAGAACCGGGGGCTGATGATGAGCGGCATCGCCGCGCTGGTGTTTATCGCCATCATCGCCGCTCTGGTGGTGCCGGAGGCCGCGCCGCTGCGTGACCCGAACACCGGTTCGGTGATCCCTTCCCCGTTCATCAAGGGTATTGTGCCGATCATCATCCTGTTCTTCTTCACCGTCGCCATTACCTATGGCGTAGTCACCAAACAGATCCGGCGGCCGGACGATATTCCCCACCACTTGCTCGATCCGATGAAAAGCATGGCGGGTTTCATCGTGATGGTGTTTCCGCTGTCGCAGTTCGTGGCGTTCTTTAACTGGAGCAACATGGGCAAGTTTATGGCCGTCGGTCTGACCGATATGCTGGAAGCCGCCGGCATGAGCGGCGCACCGGCATTTCTCGGCCTGATGTTCCTCTCCGCCTTCCTGTGCATGTTCATCGCCAGCGGCTCGGCGATCTGGTCAATTTTGGCGCCGATCTTCGTGCCGATGTTTATGCTGCTCGGTTTCCACCCGGCGTTCGCCCAGATGATCTTTCGCATCGCCGACTCTGCAGTGCTGCCGCTGGCGCCGATGTCACCGTTCCTGCCGCTGTTCCTCGGCTTCCTGCAGCGCTACCGCAAAGACGCGCAGCTCGGCACCTATTACGTGCTGATCCTGCCCTATCCTTTGGTGTTCTTCAGCGTGTGGATTTTGCTGCTGCTGGTCTGGTATGCGCTAGGCTTGCCAATCGGTCCCGGCGTCTATCCGAAGCTGGGCTAAACGCCCCGCTATCTCGCCCCGCGCTGGTTCGCGGGGCAGATTCCCTCTTCCCCAAGCCCAGCAGAAAGATTGATCTTCCTCACTGACCAAGCGGCTCTGAGGATTATTTCATTGCCTTGCTAAACCGGTTCTTCTATTTTAGCTCACCATCTGACAACGACAAAAACAGGGATTAAGCATGATGAATCGCGTATGGGTACTGGGCGACGCCGTGATCGACCTGGTGCCGGAAAATGCCAACGGTTATCTCAAATGCCCCGGCGGCGCGCCGGCGAACGTGGCGGTGGGTATCGCCCGTTTGGGCGGCGACAGCGCCTTTATCGGCCGGGTGGGGCAAGACAGCTTCGGCGCCTTTCTGCAGCAGGTGCTGAGCGATGAAGGGGTGGATATCGGTCATATGCGACCGGATCCCGAACACCACACCTCCACGGTGGTGGTGGATCTCGATCAGCACGGTGAGCGCTCATTCACGTTTATGGTGCAGCCCAGCGCCGATCTGTTTTTGCAGCCCGACGATCTGCCGGCTTTCCAACGGGGCGAATGGCTGCACCTCTGCTCCATCGCGCTGTCGCAGGAGCCCAGCCGCAGCGCGGCCTTTACGGCGATGGAACGCATGCGGGCAGTCGGCGGCCGGGTCAGTTTCGATCCCAACATCCGCGAAGAGGTCTGGCGTCAGCCGGAAGCGCTGCGCCCCTGCCTGCAAAAGGCGCTGCTGCTGGCGGATGTGGTGAAACTGTCGCGCGAAGAGCTGGCTTTCATCAGCCACCTTGACGATGTGGAGAACGGCATCCGCTGGATGATGCAAACCTATCCGCTGCGCCTGCTGCTGGTGACGCTGGGCGGCGACGGCGTCTGCGTACACGATGGGCATCGCCTGCGCCATTTCCGCGCGCCGTCGGTCGTGCCGGTCGATACCACCGGCGCCGGCGACGCGTTTGTCGCCGGGCTGTTAGCGGCACTGGCGCGCCTTCACGCATTGCCGCAGGACGCGCAGTGGCCGGCGGTTATCGCCCAGGCTCAGGCCTGCGGCGCGCTGGCCACCACCGCCAAGGGCGCCATGACCGCCCTGCCTCACGCCGAAGAGCTGGCCGCTTTTCTGCGTTGATCCCCTGCATCCACGGCGATCCCCTGGGCGCCGTGGTCTTTTAACCCGCGATTTGCGCGCTCGGTCACAATAGCTGAATCGGGTTAGCAAACTTGATTGCCAGTCCGCTCCTCGATCGTTATCTTTCGCCATGAAAAACCGGTTTAGCAATTTAGCAAAAAATAATAACAACCCTTCCCGGATGATAGACGATGATGAAAAAACTCAGCTATTTGGCGATAACAACAGGGCTTTTCCTCTCCACGTCTGCCGCTGCAGCCTCCGGCGACGGCGGCATCGAGGCGCGCCTCAACGCGCTGGAACAACGCCTGGCGCAGGCGGAACAGCGCGCCGCTCAGGCTGAAACTCGCGCCACCGCGGCGGAACGCCGGGCGCAACAGCTGGAACTGCGCACCGCCAGCACCGAAAGGCAAACCGCGCAGGTCGTGCAGCGCGCCGCCGCGCTTGAAACGCAATCCTCTCCGACCAGCGCGCTGAAACTGAACGGTTTCAACGATCTGAAACTGTACGGCGACGTGGAGTTCAATCTGGACGGCGCCAGCCGCAGCGGCCAGCTGACGTCGCTGAAAGGCAGCGACCACAAGGACTGGAAACCCGGCAACAAAGAGCGCTGGGACATCAATGGCCGCATTCTGGTCGGGCTGGACGGCTACCGCCGCAATCCGGACGGCAACTTCTCCGGCTTCAGCGTCCAGCCGCTGGCGGACATGAGCGGCAAAATGAACCTGGACGACGCCGCTTTCTTCTTCGGCAATGAAAAGAACTGGCAAACCAAAATCGGCCGCTTCGAAGCCTACGACATGTTCCCGCTGAATCAGGACACCTTCATTCAATACTCCGGCAATACCGCCAACGACCTGTACGCCGACGGCTTCGGCTATATCTACATGATGAAAGAAGGCCGCGGTCGCAGCAGCAGCGGCGGCAACCTGATGCTGAGCAAATACGCCGGGGATGTCTATTTCGAACTGAACACGCTGGTGGAAGACGGCACCTCGCTGTTCCAGGACAACAGCTACCACGGCAATGCGCTGGAAAATAAGAAAAACGTCGCCTATTTGCGCCCGGTGATCGCCTGGAAGAAAGACGCCATCAGCATCGCGGCGGCGATGGAAAGCAACGTGGTGAATAACGCTTACGGCTATCAGGACAGCCAGGGCCGCTTCGTCGACCAATCCAAGCGCAACGGCTACGGCATGACGATGAGTTGGAACAACAGCGCCGCCAACCCGGATAACGGCGTGGTGGCCAACCTGAGCACCGCCTATCTGGATGCCTCAGGCGAGCAAGACTTCACCGCCGGCGTCAACGTGCTGTGGCGACGCTTCGAACTGGGTTATATCTATGCCCATAACAATATCAAAGAGTTCAATACCGCCGGGATCGCCGCCGATATCCACAACCCGCTCAGCGAACCGGGCAACTACGACATCCACACCGTTCACGCGTCGTATCAGATACCTAACATTATGAATATGAAGAATTTCAACCTGTATTTAGGCGCCTATGTGTCGCTGCTGGAAGCCAACGCCGACAACAAGATCGCCAACGGCGACAACGACCAGCGTTACGGCATGCGCGCCAGATTCAAGTATTTCTTCTGACATCGATTCACGGCGCTGCGCCGCAAACTGCGCGGCGGTATTTTTATTTAGCAAGGGGACAACATGGACATTACCGCAACCGCCAACGCGCTGTTGCCGCTGCTCGGCGGTAAAGAGAACATCGCCAGCGCCGCCCACTGCGCCACGCGCCTGCGCCTGGTGCTGGTGGACGACAGCAAGGTGGACAAAGAGGCCATCGGCAAACTGGACGGCGTTAAAGGCTGCTTCAGCAACGCCGGTCAGATCCAGGTGATCTTCGGCACCGGACTGGTCAACAAGGTGCATGCGGAATTCATCAAGGCGGCGGGCGTCAGCGAATCCAGCAAGGCCGAAGCCGCCGATATCGCGGCGAAAAAGCTCAACCCGCTGCAGCGCATCGCGCGCCTGCTGTCGAACATCTTCGTGCCAATCATCCCGGCGATCGTCGCTTCCGGCCTGTTGATGGGGCTGCTCGGCATGGTGAAAACCTACGGCTGGGCCGATGCCAACAGCGCACTGTTCATCATGCTGGATATGTTCAGCTCGGCGGCGTTCATTATCCTGCCGATTCTGATCGGTTTCACCGCCGCACGCGAATTCGGCGGCAATCCCTATCTGGGCGCCACGCTCGGCGGCATTTTGACGCATCCGGCGCTGACCAATGCCTGGGGCGTCGCCGGCGGGTTCCACACCATGAATTTCTTCGGTCTGGACATCGCCATGATCGGCTACCAGGGCACGGTATTTCCGGTGCTGCTGGCGGTGTGGTTCATGAGCCTGTTGGAAAAACGTCTGCGTAAGGTGATCCCCAACGCGCTCGATCTGATCCTGACGCCGTTCCTGACAGTGGTGATCTCAGGCTTTGTCGCCCTGCTGTTTATCGGCCCCGCCGGCCGGGCACTGGGCGACGGCATCTCCTTCGTGCTCAGCACGCTGATCGCTCATGCGGGGTGGTTCGCCGGGCTGCTGTTCGGCGGCCTCTATTCCGCTATCGTCATCACCGGCATCCACCACAGTTTCCACGCGGTAGAGGCCGGGCTGCTCGGCAACCCCACTATCGGCGTCAACTTCCTGCTGCCGATCTGGTCGATGGCCAACATCGCTCAGGGCGGCGCCTGCCTGGCGGTCTATTTCAAAACCCGCGACGCCAAAATCAAAGCCATTGCGGTGCCTTCGGCCTTTTCCGCCATGCTCGGCATCACCGAGGCGGCGCTGTTCGGCATCAATCTGCGCTTCGTGAAACCGTTTCTGGCGGCGCTGGCGGGCGGCGCGCTCGGCGGGGCCTGGGTGGTGGCCAACCATGTCGGCATGAACGCGGTCGGGCTGACGGCGATCCCCGGCATGGCGATCGTGCAGGCCAGTTCTCTGGTCAGCTATATCATCGGTCTGGCGATCGCGTTTGGCAGCGCCTTTGTCCTCTCTCTGCTGCTGAAATACAAAACGGACGCGCAATGATGGAAGAACTCAGCTTAATCAAACAGGCAATGCGGGCGGTCATGAACGGCCAGCCGCTCGCGCTGCGCGATCCGCACCGCCCGGCCTGGCATCTGGCGCCCAGCGTTGGCCTGCTGAACGATCCCAACGGCTTTATCCAGCACAACGGCGTTTATCATCTGTTTTATCAGTGGAATCCGCTGGGTTGCGATCATCGCAACAAATGCTGGGGACACTGGCAGTCGGCCGATTTGCTGCGTTGGGAGTACCAGCCAATCGCCCTGGCGCCCAGCGCCTGTTACGACAGCCACGGCTGTTACTCCGGCTCGGCGGTGGCGGCGGAAGGCAAAATCACGCTGATCTACACCGGCAACGTGAAATTCCCAGACGGCTCACGCACCGCTTACCAATGCCTGGCTCAGGAAAGCGAACGGGGCGAATACCGCAAGCTCGGGCCGGTGCTGCCGCTGCCGGAGGGCTACAGCGGTCACGTACGCGATCCGAAAGTGTGGCGTCATCAAAATGACTGGTACATGGTGCTCGGCGCGCGTGACTTGCAGGATCGCGGTAAGGTGCTGCTGTTTCGTTCCAGCAATCTGCTTGACTGGCAATCGCTGGGCGAGATCGCCGGTTCCGGTCTGAACGGCTTAGAGGAATTCGGCTACATGTGGGAGTGCCCGGATCTGTTCACGCTGGACGGCGCCGATGTGTTGATCTGCTGCCCGCAGGGGCTGGCGCCGCAGCCGGAACGCTATCTCAACCGTTATCAGGCCGGCTATCTGCTCGGCAAGCTGGATTACCGGCAGGCGGCCTTCAGCCACGGCGAATTCCGCGAGCTGGACGCCGGCTTCGAGTTCTACGCGCCTCAGACGACGCTGGCGGAAGATGGCCGCCGCCTGCTGTTCGGCTGGATGGGCGTGCCCGATCAAGATGAAGAAGCCCATCCGACGCGCCGTTACGGCTGGATCCACACCATGACCTGCCCGCGCGAGCTGTCGCTGCGGCATGGCCGCCTCCACCAGCGCCCGGCGCGCGAGCTGCAACAGCTGCGCGGTGAGCGAGCAGGCTGGCAAGGCCGCGCCGATGACGCCCCCGCCTATGCGCTGGGGGCCGCGGAGTTGCAAATGACGCCGCAGGGCGCGTTCAGCGCAACCTTTGGCGACGCGATGACGCTGAACTGGGACGGCGAAAGGCTGCAGCTGACGCGCACTTCCCTGACCGACGGTCGGCCGGAGCACCGTTACTGGCGCGGCTCGGTCACGCATCTGCAACTGCTGTTCGATCGTTCCAGCGTGGAAATTTTCATCAACCGCGGCGAGGCGGTGATGAGCGCGCGCTACTTCCCGGCTGGTGAGCCGCAACTGCGGCTGTGCGGGAGCGCGCCGCTGGCGTTGGAATACTGGCCGCTGACGCCATGCATGCTAGAATGACGCATCCTCCGATGACTTCAGATGGCGTCAGTGAAAAAAAATAAACGCATTACCATCAGTGACATCGCCACGCTGGCCGGGGTGTCGAAATCGACCGCCAGCCTGGTGCTGAACGGCCGCAGCAAGGAATATCGGGTGTCCGACGACACCCGCGATCGCGTTCTGGCGCTGGCGCACGAACACCATTATCAGCCCAGCATCCACGCCCGCTCTTTGCGCTCCAACCGCAGCCACACGCTGGGGCTGGTGGTGCCGGAGATGACCAACTACGGCTTTGCGGTGATTTCGCGCGAGCTGGAAACGCTGTGCCGCGAAGCCGGTCTGCAGCTGCTGATCGCCTGCACCGATGAAAACCCGGCGCAGGAGATGATGGCGGTGAACAGTCTGGTGCAGCGGCAGGTGGATGGCTTGATCGTCGCCTCCAGCCAGTTGAACGACGCGGAATACCAGAAGATCAACGCCGGGCTGCCGGTGGTGCAGATGGACCGTCTGATCGCCGGCTCTGAACTGCCGCTGGTGATCACCGATTCGGTCAATTCGACTGCCGACCTGGTGGAAAAGGTCGCGCGCCAACATCCGGATGAGATCTATTTTCTCGGCGGGCAGCCGCGCATTTCGCCGACCCGCGATCGCCTCGCCGGCTTCCAGCTTGGCCTGGAGCGCGCCGGCATCACATGCAAACCGGAATGGATCATCAACGGCAACTATCACCCCAGCTCAGGTTACGAGATGTTTGCTCAGCTGTGCGCACAGCTGGGGCGTCCGCCTAAAGCGCTGTTTACCGCCGCCTGCGGCCTGCTGGAAGGCGTATTGCGTTATCTGACTCAGCATCAGCTGATGGAGAGCGACATTCACCTGTGCAGCTTCGACGATCACTACCTGTTCGACTGCATGACGCTGAAGATAGACACGGTCGCGCAAGACTGCCTGGCACTGGCGCAACATAGCTTCGACCAAGTCACCGCGCTTATCGACGAACGGCCGCTGGAACAGAGCGCGCTTTATCTGCCGGGCCGTATCCACTGGCGTCATGCCGGTTCCCGGGCTTTGTTAGCCGGGGAGTGATATCTCAGAATCAATAAAAAAGGGCGCCTGAGCGCCCTTTATCGTTTTGCTGCCGCTACTTGGCGGCGCCCTCCATGCCCACCAGCCCCACTTTCAGGTAGCCGGCTTTACGCAGGGTGTCCATCACGCTCATCAGCGTTTCATAGTCCACGCTCTTGTCCGCCTGGAAGAAGATGGTGGTTTCTTTGTTAGCCTGGGTACGTTGATCCAGCACCGAAGTCAGCTGATCGGCATTCACCGGCTGATCGCCGACGTAGAGCTGCTTGTCGGCCTTCACCGACAGGAACACCGGTTTTTCCGGCCGCGGCTGCGGCTTGGCGGAAGAAGCCGGCAGATCGACGCGGATATCTACCGTTGCCAGCGGCGCGGCCACCATAAAGATGATCAACAGCACCAACATGACGTCGATAAACGGCGTCACGTTGATTTCATGCAGTTCGCCGCTGTCGTCCAGATCTTCATTTAAGCGCATCGCCATGACTCACCCCGCCCGCAGTTGGTGCGCGTGCTGTGAGCGCTTGGCTTCCGCCGTCGCGGCCAGATCCAGATCGCGGCCCTGCAGCAGCATGACCTGCGCCGCCACGTCGCCCACCTGCGCACGGTGGCCGCTGATGACGCGGGCGAAGATGTTGTAGATAACGACGGCAGGGATCGCCGCCACCAGGCCCAGCGCGGTCGCCAGCAGCGCTTCCGCGATGCCCGGCGCCACAACCGCCAGGTTGGTGGTCTGCGAATGGGCAATGCCGATGAAGCTGTTCATGATGCCCCACACGGTGCCGAACAGGCCGACGAACGGCGAGATGGCGCCGATGGTGGCGAGGAAGCCGTTGCCACGGCCCATGTTGCGGCTGTAGGCCGCCACGCGGCGCTCGAGGCGGAAGCCGGTGCGCTCTTTGATGCCGTTGTTGTCGTTGGATTCCGCAGACAGCTCCAGCTCGTTTTGCGCATCGTTCAGCAATACCGCGCTGACGCTCTCCGGGGCGAAGTTTTGCGCCAGCTCGGAGGCTTCATCCAGCGTGCGCGCTTCGGCCAGCGCCAACTGCTCGCGGCGCAGACGGCGCTTGGCGCGCAGCAGTTCGCTGCCTTTGGAGAACAGAATGGTCCAGGTCACGATCGAGGCCAGCACCAGGCCGATCATTACCGCTTTCACCACCGCGTCGGCGTGC
The DNA here is from genome assembly GCF_048684565.1 of Serratia sp. BNK-33-b. Lineage (NCBI taxonomy): Bacteria > Pseudomonadati > Pseudomonadota > Gammaproteobacteria > Enterobacterales > Yersiniaceae > Serratia > Serratia sp. BNK-33-b. The sequence goes on along the minus strand of NZ_JBLQTZ010000001.1, from coordinate 541,680 downwards.
TGGTACATGCCCCAAACGGACAGGTCCATGCCGCGGGTTTCCGGTGGCTGGATCGTTGGCGCCGGATTCACCGGCGTGATGCTCTCCGGCGCGGCGGCTGCCGCAGGTGCAGGCGCGGTGGTCGGCGCAACGCTTTCGGCAACGGCCGGATTGCTCGCCGGCGCGGCCTGCGCGCTGCCGGCCAGCCCCACGACCAGCACCATAGAAGCCATCAGGCTGCGGCCGAAGGCCTTGCCCCACTGCGCCCGGCCCTGGCCGAACGATCCTTGATTTAAATTCTTGCCAGCCGTTTTCACGCTGTGCCTCCACCCATTACCGATCAAAATTAAGGAATAATTCAGCGTGCGATCATATCAAACCAACCGGGGATTGATAGTAGTTCTCATTATTATTTACCAAATAAACGAGAAAATTTTAGCCAGCCCCGCCACAAAGCGCCAATCTGCGTCCGTTCACCGCCAACTGCCCCTTTTATAGGGTTATTTCGTTACTTTTCTCCCACAACGACGCAACAACGCCGCGCTGCCGAACGGCGTCTTGACCGATGAATGGGCTTCTCTCTCGCACCACGGCAGAAGGATGAGGCGAGAAATGCGCGCCCGACAGACAATTATAGCCGTTTCTATATCTGGAAGTTAAAACGTCTGGATGGCTATATTAACTCATGTTAACGTAAGGGCTATCGCAAACGGGCACGTGCAGAGCAACCAGAGGTGAGCCAGGTACCATGACGTCAAAACATATCGAAACCACGCTGATCGGCGCCGGCCGCAGCCAGCGTTACACCCAGGGCTCCGTCAATCCCGTCACGCAACGCGCCTCTTCTTTGGTCTTCGACTCCGTCGCTGCCAAAAAACACGCCACCGCGCAACGCGCCCACGGCGAGCTGTTTTACGGCCGACGCGGCACCCTGACCCACTTCGCCCTGCAGGATGCAATGGTGGAGCTGGAGGGCGGCGCCGGCTGCGTGCTGTACCCCTGCGGCGCGGCGGCGGTGGCCAATGCGATCCTGTCGTTCGTCGGCGCCGGCGATCACCTGCTGGTCACTGGTTCGGCGTACGAACCGACCCAGGATTTCTGCACCCATATCCTCGGCCGCATGAACGTCAGCACCACTTATTTCGATCCGCTGATCGGCGCCGATATCGCCACGTTGATCCAACCCAACACCCGCGTGGTGTTCCTGGAATCCCCCGGCTCCATCACCCTGGAAGTGCAGGACATTCCGGCGATGGTGCAGGCCATTCGCGCCGTGGCGCCGGAGGTGGTGATCATGATCGACAATACCTGGGCGGCGGGCGTGCTGTTCAAGGCGTTGGATTTCGACATCGATATCTCCATTCAGGCCGGCACTAAATACCTGATCGGCCATTCCGATTACATGCTCGGCACCGCCGTCGCCAACGCGCGCTGTTGGGATCAACTGCGCGAGTACTCCTATCTGATGGGGCAGATGGTGGATGCCGACACCGCCTACATGGCGAGCCGCGGCCTGCGTACCCTGAGCGTGCGCCTGAAGCAGCACGAACGCAGCAGCATTGAGGTCGCCAACTGGCTGGCCGAACGGCCGGAGGTGGCGACGGTCAATCACCCGGCCCTGCCCAGTTGCAAAGGCCACGCGTTCTATCGCCGCGACTTCAGCGGCTGCAATGGACTGTTCTCCTTCGTGCTGAAAGAGCGGCTGGATGATGCGCAGTTGGCCGCCTACCTGGACAACTTCAGCCACTTCAGCATGGCCTACTCCTGGGGCGGCTTCGAGTCGCTGATCCTGGCCAACCAGCCGGAAGAACTGGAAGCGATCCGCCCGGCGGGCGGCGTCGATTTTTCCGGCACGCTGGTGCGGTTGCATATCGGTCTGGAGAACGTCGAAGACCTGATCGCCGATCTGGCGGCCGGCTTCGATCGCCTCAACGGCGTGCGCTAAGGCGGATTCCGATAATTTTCTTCGTCTCGTTTAATGTCGGCTTAAGCTATTAGCGGTACACTAACCGGGTAACTGTCAGATACGGTAACCGCCGCATCCTGGAGAACGTGACCCCGGGCGCAACCGGCATGCAACAGGACATAAAATGGATGTATTACGAGAGATTATTCATGCGCTTTGGCAGCAGGACTTCATCGCCCTCGCCGATCCAAGCGTAATTTGGGTGGTTTACGCCGTACTTTTCACCACTCTGTTTTTGGAAAACGGACTGCTGCCCGCCTCCTTCCTTCCCGGTGACAGCCTGCTGCTGCTGTCGGGCGCGCTGATCGCCAAAGGCGTGATGGGCTTTGCCCCCACTCTGCTGATACTGACCGCCGCCGCCGGCCTCGGCTGCTGGCTGAGCTATATCCAGGGCCGCTGGCTGGGCCACACCGGCCTGGTGAAGAGCTGGCTGCTGCAACTGCCGGCACAGTACCACCAGCGCGCGCACAACCTGTTCAACCGCCACGGGCTGACGGCGCTGCTGATCGGCCGCTTCCTCGGTTTCGTGCGCACCCTGCTGCCGACCATGGCCGGCATTTCCGGGCTCAACAGCTCGCGCTTCCAGGTATTCAACTGGCTGAGCGCGGCGATCTGGGTCTGCGCGCTGGTCGGCCTCGGCTACGCGTTCAGCCAAATCCCTCTGGTGAAACGCTATGAAAGCCAGGTGATGACCGGCCTGATGCTGCTGCCGCTGTTGCTGCTGTTCGTCGGCCTGCTGGGCGCCATGCTGGTGATCTGGCGTAAAAAACGCGCCGCCTCTTCCTGAACCGGGCGCGCTACAGCGCCTTCTCGACCAACGCCAGACTGGCAGGCAGTTTGTTCACCAGCGTATCCACCGCCAGCCGCACCTTCAGCGGCAGGTGGGGCGTGTGCGGCCACACCGCATGCGCTTCAAAGGCGGCGCCCGGCCGATCGCGCAGCAAGCGCACCAGCGCCCCGCTCAACAACTGCTCACGTACCAGCCAGCACGGCAGCCAGGCAATGCCGAAACCCGCCGTGGCCGCATCCGCAATCGCCTGCAGGTCGTCCATTTGCAGCCGGTTATTCGGCATTACGTCCTGCGGCTTGCCGTCGCTATCCAATACCAACCAGCTGCGCCGCGCGCCGGCGCGCATATAGGTCACCGCCTCATGCTGCGCCAGTTGCTCGATGCTGAGCGGTTCGCCGCACCGCTGCAGATAGGCCGGCGAGGCGCACAGCGCCATGCGGTGATCGCCGATGCGGCGCGCCACCAAGCCGCTGCTGTTGGCCAGCGTACCGTTGCGAATCGCCATATCGAAGCCGTCCTCAATCAGGTCCACCACCCGATCGCTGAACGACAGCTCCAGCTCCAACCCAGGATGCTCGCGCGTCAGTTCGGTCAGCAGCGGCGCAATGCACATGCGGCCAAACAGCACCGGCATCGACACCCGCAGCCGGCCGCTGACCTGTCGTTTCCCCGACTCCAGCAGCGTTTCCGCGCCACGGATCTCCTCCAGCGCCCGCAGGCAGCGCTCATAAAACAGCGCACCGTCGTCGGTCAGGCTCTGGCTGCGCGTGGTGCGATGAAACAGCCGCACCCCCAGCCGCTGTTCCAGCCGGGCGATGGTTTTGCCGACCGCCGAACGCGAAAGATGCAGCCGACTGGCCGCCAACGCAAAACTGCCCGCCTCCACGGCGGTAACGAATACCGAAATGCCGCTCAACCGATCGCTCATGATTTGTCGCTCTGAAAGAAACAATCTGCGGAAATCTTATCGCCACTGGCGAACCTCTATCAACGATATTATCGGCAGGTCTGTTAATCGCTGACTTTGGAGAACATCATGACCAATACAATGCAACGCTGGACGATGAGCGCCCTGGGGCGTGAGCACCTGCAGCTGAGCGCAAGCGCCATCCCACAGCCGGGGCCGCACGAAATCAGAGTGAAAGTGAAGGCTATCTCACTCAATTACCGTGACAAATTGATGATTGAAAGCGGCATGGGGCTCACGCTGCCGCAGCCGTTCACGCCCGCCTCGGACATGGCCGGCGAGGTCGATGCCATCGGCCCCGGCGTCAGCCGCTTTCAGCCCGGCGCGCGCGTCATTTCCACCTTCAGCCCCGGTTGGCTCGACGGCGAGCAAAAACCCTACGGCGATGCGCGCCGGGTGCCTTATCACACCCTCGGCGGTTTTTATCAGGGCGTGCTGGCGGAATACGTGATAGTGCATGAAGATTGGCTGGTGGCGGCGCCAGCGTCGCTAGACGATGTTCAGGCCAGCACCTTGCCGTGCGCCGGGCTGACCGCCTGGTTCGCACTGGTGGAGCAAGGCAGACTGCGCGCCGGCGACTCGGTATTGGTGCAAGGCACCGGCGGCGTGGCGCTGTTCGCGCTGCAGATCGCCAAAGCGCACGGCGCCGAGGTGTACGTCACTTCCGGCAGCGACGAAAAATTGGCGCGCGCCAAGGCGCTGGGCGCCGACCGCGGCATCAATCGCCTGCATGGCGACTGGGTGGAGAAGGTCTATCAGCTGACCCAGGATCGCGGCATCGACCATGTGGTGGATACCGTGGGCGGCACCAACCTCGGCAATTCGGTGCGCGCCGTGGCGGTGGGAGGACGCATCTCGGTAATAGGCATCCTGGAAGGCAACGAAATTTCCGCCCCCGCCGGCCCGCTGCTATTAAAATCCGCAGTGATTCAGGGCATCGGCGTCGGCCACCGCCGCGCGCTGGAAGACCTGGTGCGCGCCGTGGACGCCGTCAACCTGCAGCCGGTGATCGACCAGGTATACCGCTTCGATCAGCTGCCGCAGGCGCTGGATCACCTCGATCGCGGGCCATTCGGCAAGATCGTCTTAACCCCATAAACGCGGCTCAGCCCTCCAGCAACAGCGGGTTGGCCTCGCGCAGCCGGGCGACTTCATCGCTCGGCGTCATGCCGAACAGCCGTTTGAACTCGCGGCTAAACTGCGACGCGCTTTCGTAGCCGACGCGGATCGCCGCCGTGCTGGCCTTCAGACCGTCATGAACCATCAACAGTCGCGCCTTATGCAGCCGGTACGACTTCACGTACTGCAGCGGCGAGGTGTTGGTCACCGCCTTGAAGTTGTGGTGGAACGCCGAGACGCTCATGTTGACCTCGCTGGCCAACTGCTCGACGTTGATGCTGTCGGCATACTGATGTTCGATACGCCGCAGCGCCTTGGCGATCTGGCTGAAGTGGGTATGCCGATTGACCAACTCCTGCAGCGACGCGCCGCAGGCGCCGCGCAGCACATAATAGAGAATCTCCCGTACAATCTGCGGCCCAAGCACCCGGGCGTCGAGCGGATTGGCCATCACGTCGAGCAGACGCTCGGTGGCGCACAGCAACTCTTCCGTCATTTCCGCCAGGTTCACCCCGTTGCTCTCCGCGCGCGGTTGCATCAGGTAGTCGTCATCGTCGATGTCGATCAGCAAGTCCTGCAGCATTTGGGTATCGATATTGACCGCCAACCCAACCAGCGGCAGTTCCGGGCTGGCGAAGGTTTCGCATTCAAACGGCAGCGGCACCGTCATCAGCAGGTAGTTGCGCGGATCGTATTGGAACTTCTTATTGCCGCAATAGCCGACCTTGTGCCCCTGAAAAACAATGACGATCCCCGGTTCATACATCACCGGCTGACGCGGGCTGTGGCGATCGACATACAAAATCTTCACCCGCGGCACCGGCGACGGCGTGTAGCCGTTGCCGCTGGCGATAGCCATCGCCTGGCGCGCCATGCGGCTGCGCAGCGCATCGATTTCAATCACGGAAACACCCTCTTACAGTCAGAACGATTCGGCATAAATCATAATTTAAAACTCGCCATTTCTACAGACAGTTGTAGAAATAGGCAAGAACCAAACAGGAATGTGCATTGTGCGTTGCCGCCCGGTTCCTGACAATACGGGCCAGATACCTTTGCGCCACTTTGGCGCCCGCCTGACAGAAAGAGAGAAATCAACCATGCACAACTTCATTCTGCATACCCCAACCAAAATCCTGTTCGGCAAGGACCAAATTGCCGACGTGGCCGGCCAAATCCCGGCGGACGCGCGCATCCTGATCACCTACGGTGGCGGCAGCGTAAAGAAAAACGGCGTGCTGGATCAGGTGCATAGCGCGCTGGCCGGCCGCGACGTGCGGGAGTTTTCCGGCATCGAGCCTAACCCGACCTACGAAACGCTGATGAAAGCGGTCGAGGTGGTGAAAGCGGAAAACATCGATTTCCTGCTGGCGGTCGGCGGCGGTTCGGTGGTTGACGGCACCAAGTTCATCGCCGCCGCCGCCCGTTATACGGCCAGCAACGACGCCTGGCACATTCTGCAGACCGTCGGCAGCCACATCGCCGACGCAGTGCCGATGGGCTGCGTGCTGACGCTGCCGGCCACCGGCTCCGAGTCCAACAGCGGCGCGGTGATCACCCGCAAAAGCAGCGGCGACAAGCAGCACTTCTTCTCGCCGCTGGTGCAGCCGCGCTTCGCCGTGCTGGATCCGGTGGTGACCTACTCGCTGCCGCCCCGCCAGATCGCCAACGGCGTGGTCGACGCCTTCGTGCACACCCTGGAGCAGTATCTGACCTACCCGGTCGACGCCAAGGTGCAGGATCGCTTCGCCGAAGGCCTGCTGTTGACCCTGCTGGAAGACGGCCCGCGCGCGCTGGCCGAGCCGGAGAACTATGCGGTGCGCGCCAACGTGATGTGGAGCGCCACCATGGCTCTGAACGGCCTGATCGGCGCCGGCGTGCCGCAGGACTGGGCGACCCACATGCTGGGCCACGAGCTGACCGCCATGCACGATCTCGACCACGCGCAAACGCTGGCCATCGTGCTGCCGGCGCTGCTGCACGAGAAGAAAGCGCAGAAGCGCGAAAAACTGCTGCAGTACGCTGAACGCGTCTGGGGCCTGCGCGAAGGCAGCGAAGACAGCCGGATCGACGGCGCCATCGCCGCCACCCGCGCCTTCTTCGAACAGATGGGCGTGCCGACCCGCATGGCGGATTATCAGCTCGACGGCAGCAGCATTCCGGCGCTGCTCGACAAGCTCCATCAGCACGGCATGACCGCCCTGGGCGAGCATCAGGACATTACCCTGGACGTCAGCCGCCGCATTTATGAAGCGGCGCGTTAATCGCAAAACGGCGATTTTTTGCTAGGCTTTAGTCTCCGCCAGCCATTTTTCGCCGCATCCTGCGCCCGGCCGATCACCGGGCGCAATCGGGCGCTTCAGCGCCGCCGATCGTTTCGCACCACTCGTCTTACCGCTCATTCGCAGGGAGAGCGGGGAGAAAATGGCCCTCCCGCCACCGCTGAAATTAGGCTGGCAAACCCGGCAACCGCCCATTTTGCCAACTAGAATTTATCTATAGCCGTTTCGGCGCCGCAGGCGCCGCAATCCGTACACAAGGAGATGCGCATGACAACGCAACAACCCATCATCAAACTCCACGATGGTAATCTGATGCCGCAGTTGGGTCTCGGCGTTTGGCAGGCGAGTATTGAAGAGACCACCCGCGCGGTGAGCAAAGCGCTGGAGATCGGTTACCGCTCCATCGACACCGCCGCGATTTACAAGAACGAAGAAGGCGTCGGCGCCGCGCTGCAGTCCAGCGCGCTGCCGCGCAGCGACCTGTTCATCACCACCAAGCTGTGGAACGACGATCAGGGCGATCCGCTGGCGGCGCTGGAAACCAGTCTGGAAAAGCTCAAGCTGGACTATGTGGATCTGTATCTGATCCACTGGCCGCGCCCGCAGCAGGATCAATACGTCTCCGCCTGGCGCGAGCTGATCAAGCTGCGCGAACAAGGCCTGGTGAAAAGCATCGGCGTATGCAACTTCCATACGCCGCACCTGCAGCGTCTGTTGGATGAAACCAACGTGGCGCCGGTCGTCAACCAGATCGAGCTGCACCCGCTGCTGCAACAGCGCCAGCTGCGCGCCTGGAACGCCACGCACCATATCGCCACCGAATCCTGGAGCCCGCTGGCGCAAGGCGGTGAAGGCGTATTCGACCAGCCGCTGATCAAGGCGCTGGCCGAAAAATACGAGAAAACCCCGGCGCAGATTGTGGTGCGCTGGCACCTGGACAGCGGTCTTATCGTCATCCCGAAATCGGTCACGCCGTCACGGATTCGCGAAAACTTCGAGGTGTTTGATTTCAAACTCGATAAAGATGAACTGGGCGAGATCGCCAAGCTGGATGTCGGCAACCGCCTCGGGCCGGATCCGGATACCCTGTAATCTCCCCCCAAGCCCTCTCCGGCCGGAGGGGGCTTTTCCTTCCCGCACATTGCTCCTTTGCGCCGCCTGACGTTATGATGACGACGCCGGAGGCTCCGCCCGCCGGTTAACGCCGTTAAAAAACAGACAAGCACGGAGCACCATGAAATTCTCTTTCTCACACGGGTCACGGCTGGGCATGCTTTGCGTCATGCTGGTGCTGGCGGGTTGCGCCGGCAAGAAACAGCGCGTCAGCTACGATCGCCACGCCTTCGATAGCGCCATCAAAGACGCCGCCAGCGAATACGGCGTAGACGCCAAGCTGATCACCGCCATGATCCAGGTGGAGTCCGGTTTCAACCCCGCCGCAGTGAGCAGATCCAATGCGATCGGCCTGATGCAGCTGAAAGCCGATACCGCCGGCTGCGACGCCTATCGCTACAAAGGCAAACGCGGTTGCCCGGACGATGACGATCTGCGGGATCCCGACACCAATATCGATCTCGGCGCCGCCTATCTGGCCACCTTGCAGAAACAACAGCTTAAAGGGATCGCCAATCCCGTCACGCTGCGCTACGCCACCATCATCGCCTACGTCAACGGCACCGGGGCACTGCTGCGCACCTTCTCCAGCAACCGTCAGCAGGCCATCGCGATGATTAACAACCTGTCGCCGGAGGCCTTTAACTGGCACGTGCGCAAATACCATCCCGCGCCGCAGGCGCCGCGCCATTTGATGAAAGTGGAAGCCGCGTACGAGCAGCTGTGACGCTCAACAGTGAAAAGGAGAACCCGGGGGTTCTCCTTTTTGTTTACGCATGCGGTGCGGCCGTTACGGCTTGGCTTTGCGAATCGGTTTGCGCGGCGGCCGGTTGGACGGCGTGCGCTGCCGATTGATATCGGTATGTTTGGTCAGCGCCGGCCGGGTATGGCGCTGCAGCCGTTTCGCTTCGCGCTGTTCGTCGATGCTCGGCGCCGGCACCAGACAATCGCGGCGGCTGCCGATCAGGTGCTTCAGGCCCATCTCTTCCAGCGCGGCGCGGATCAGCGCCCAGTTGGCCGGATCGTGGTAACGCAGCAGCGCCTTATGCAGGCGGCGCTGGCGATCGCCGCGCGGCACCACCACGTCTTCGCTCTTGTACCCCACCTTGCTCAGCGGGTTTTTGCCGCTGTAATACATGGTGGTGGAGTTGGCCATCGGCGAAGGATAGAAGTTCTGCACCTGATCGAGGCGGAAACGGTTCTTTTTCAGCCACAGCGCCAGGTTCACCATGTCTTCATCGCGGGTGCCCGGGTGCGACGAGATAAAGTATGGGATCAGGTACTGCTCTTTACCCGCCAGCTTCGAATAGTGATCAAACAGCTGCTTGAAGCGATCGTAACTGCCCATGCCCGGTTTCATCATCTTCGACAACGGGCCTTCTTCGGTGTGCTCCGGCGCGATCTTCAGGTAGCCGCCGACGTGGTGGGTCGCCAGTTCCTTGATATAGCGCGGATCTTCCACCGCCAGATCGTAACGTACCCCGGAAGCGATCAGGATCTTCTTGATGCCCTCCAGAGAACGCGCGCGGCGGTAAAGCTTGATGGTCGGCTCGTGGTTGGTATCCATATAGGTGCAGATCTCCGGATACACGCACGAGGCGCGGCGGCAGGTCTGCTCAGCGCGCGGGTTGGTGCAACGCAGCATATACATGTTGGCGGTCGGGCCGCCCAGATCGGAGATCACACCGGTAAAGCCCGGCACCTTGTCACGGATCTCTTCGATTTCGCGAACGATCGAATCTTCCGAACGGCTCTGGATGATGCGCCCTTCATGCTCGGTGATCGAACAGAACGAACAGCCGCCGTAGCAGCCGCGCATGATGTTCACCGAGAAACGGATCATGTCATAGGCCGGAATGCGATCCTGACCGTAGGACGGGTGCGGTACGCGTTGATAAGGCAGGGCGAAGACGCTGTCCATCTCCGGCGTGGTCAGCGGGATCGCCGGCGGGTTGATCCACACGTAGCGATCGCCGTGTTTTTGCATCAGCGCGCGGGCGCAGCCTGGGTTGGTTTCATGGTGCAAAATGCGCGAGGTGTGCGCATACAGCACCTTGTCGCCCTTCACTTTCTCGAAGGACGGCAGCAGCACGTAGGTCTTCTCCCACGGCTTCGGTTTGGCGGCGCGCACGGTGACAGGCTTGGCTTCCGGCTCTTTCGGCTTGGCGCCGTCGGCGCACGGCAGATCCTCGCCGTACGGGTTCGGAATAGGTTCGATGCGGCCCGGCTTGTCGAGGCGGGTGGAATCCACGCCGCTCCAGCCCGGCAGCGCTTCTTTGCGCATCACCGCGGTGTTGCGAATATCGTGGATATCGCCGATCTTCTCACCGGCGGCCAGACGGTGCGCCACTTCCACCAACGGACGCTCGCCGTTGCCGTAGATCAGCATGTCGGCTTTGGAGTCCACCAGCACCGAGCGGCGCACGGTATCCGACCAGTAATCGTAGTGGGCGATGCGACGCAGGCTGGCTTCGATGCCGCCCAGCACGATCGGCACGTCTTTATAGGCTTCTTTGCAGCGCTGGCTGTAGACCAGGGTGGCGCGATCCGGCCGCTTGCCGCCGACGTTGCCGGCGGTATAGGCATCGTCGTGGCGCAGTTTGCGATCGGCGGTGTAGCGGTTGATCATCGAGTCCATGTTGCCGGCGGTGATGCCGAAGAACAGGTTCGGTTTCCCCAACCGCATGAAGTCTTCTTTATTGCTCCAGTCCGGCTGCGCGATGATGCCGACGCGAAAGCCCTGCGCTTCCAGCATGCGGCCGATGATCGCCATGCCAAAGCTTGGGTGATCGACGTAGGCGTCGCCGCTGATGATGATCACGTCGCAGCTGTCCCAGCCCAGTTGATCCATCTCTGCCCGCGACATCGGTAAAAACGGCGCGGTGCCAAAACATTCGGCCCAATAGGGCTTATAGGAAAACAGTTCACGATCGGGTTGGATCAGGCTGGTGGTGCTCATTCTGCTGCTCTTTTTACAGGTTAATTAATCGCCGGGCGGCGATTATACGCACTAGCAGCAAAAAGAGCATGGTTATTTCGCTAACCGTTCACTTCGAATTCATAAACGTCGCTGCGGCACAAGATATCGCTGAACTCCAGCGCCTCACCCTGAGCGTTGCGGCTGGTTTGGATGATGTGCAACAACGGCGCGCCGCACGGCACGTTGAGCAGTTCGGCGACCTCGTCGCTGCAGGACACCGCCTTCAACAGAAAGTGTTTATCTTCAGGCACGATGCCGCGCGATTGCCATAGCGCATACAGTGAATGCTCCAGCTGCGCCGGTTCGGGCAAGAAGCGCGGTGGTATATAGGTGGTTTCCAGCGAGACCGGGCTGCCGTTCAGCAAGCGTAACCGCCGCAGTTTGATCACTTCATCCCCCTCCGCCAGCCCCAGCGCCGCCGCGGCCTTGGCCGGCGCGCCGACTCGAGTGCGCAGCAGCCATCGATTGCTGACGCGGCTGCCGTGACGCAGCGCCTGAGCGGTGAAACCGCTGTCCTTATCGAGGGAATAACCAATGCGCATCGCCACGCGGGTGCCGCCCCCCTGCTGCCGTGAAATCAGCCCTTTATCCTCCAGCAGCTTCATTGCCTTGCTGACGGTGACGCGCGACAGCGCCAGCCCCTCCGCCATCTGCCGTTCCGGCGGCAGAAATGCCTCCGCCGCCAACACCTGCTGCCTGATCGCGGTTTCTATCGCCGCCGCCAGCTGAATATAACGCGGCGCTACCGCCCCCTGCGCCAGATGGCCACGCAGCCAGGCCATAAAATCCGTCATTCGCCCGCCCTCTTGCTTATGCCATTCGTCTGAGTCTCATTGTTATCCTATCGCCTGTCCGGCGATAGGCACCTCACTTTAACTAAAATATCGCTAATACTTTCAGAGTGGCATCACAATTTTTGCCTAATGGACTTTCATTGGATCTAGATCGCGCGTAATCTGTGCTTATTGATGTTGATACATCAATAGCACCAACACCAGGGACCCACTTTAAAAACAATAAAAAACCCGCTGCCAGCCCTAAAGGATACCCTTGATGGCCGGCAGCGGGCCTATACTGCCGGCGCAAACGGCCGATAATAAGCAACGGAGCTAATGGATAGCCTGCTCACGGCTCATCGCCGCATCACAGGATCCCATCGCGGAGGGCGAAGCGGATCGATGTCGGCAAATAGAAACGTTCCCGCTTCGCCAATCCCCGCTGCAGCCCCACTCTTTGACTACACTCATTGGCGCCGTGCGGCCGACGTGCCTCACCCGATAAGGCGGATACCGCCCTCATTTTGACAGACCCGGCGGCATCAGCCGCTACACACTGCGCGGAATCGGCGTCTTCACCGACAGCGGGATAGCCGGCCTCAACCGCGCCAACGGAATCGATTTTCAGTCAACTGCGGCGGCCCTCGCGGCCCTGCGCAACAGGGATCATTTGCTATGACCGATATCAATCGCAATGAAGCATGGAAGGTAGAAAGCACCGGTATCGACCGGGTGCCGGACGCGGAACAGACCGGTAAGCCCATCGAGCTGTTTTGGATCTGGTCGGCGGCCAATATCGGTATTCTCGGCGTGGTGTACGGCGCCATCATCGTCGGCTTCGGCTTATCCTTTCTGCAATCGGTACTCGCCGCGCTGGTCGGCGTCGCCAGCTTCGTGCTGGTCGGCCTCACCAGCTTCGCCGGCAAGCGCGGGCGCACCTCTACGCTGACGCTCTCGCGGGTGATTTTCGGGCTGAAGGGCAACGTGGCGCCCACCCTGTTCAGTTGGATCAACCTGATGGGCTGGGAAGCGGTCAACGTGATCACCGGCACCCTGACGCTGGCGGCGCTGTTCGAGGCCTTCGGACTGGGAACCAGCCACCTGCTGACCGCGCTCAGCCTGCTGCTGTTCGGCGGGCTCACTGTCGTCGTCAGCCTGCTGGGGCAAAATACCGTGGTCTGGATGCAGAGCTGGTTCAGCCGCATCTTCGGCACCATGACGCTGATCGTGGTGCTCTATATCCTGTTCAACACCGAGTGGAGCCAGGTGCTGGCGCTGCCTTCCGGCAGTTGGTTGACCGGTTTCCTGCCGGCGGTATCGGTGATCGCCGCCGGCACCGGCATCAGTTGGGCAATCGCCGGCGCCGATTACAGCCGCTATCAAAGCCCGAGCTCGTCGAGCAAAGGCATTTTCGCCGCGGTGATGGGCGGTGCCTGTTTGCCGCTGATGCTGCTGATGCTGGCCGGTATTCTGCTTTCCGTGCAGCTCCCCGATCTGGCCAGCGCCGCCAACCCCATCGCGCTGATAGGCTCGGTGCTGCCCGCCTGGATGGCCATCCCTTATCTGCTGGCCGCCACCGCCGGCATCGTCACCATCGCGGTGCTCAGCCTGTATTCCGCCAGCCTTAACCTGCTGACCATCGGCGTGCAGGTCAAACAATGGCTGGCGGTATCGATCGACGCCGTGGTGGTGCTGGGCATCGCCCTGTATGTGCTGTTCATCTCCGGCGATTTCATGGGGCCGTTCATCTCCTTCCTGGTGTTCTGCGGGGTGTTTCTGGCGGCCTGGGAGGCGATTTTCCTGCTCGATTACCTGTGCCTGCGCCGCCGCCACGGGTATGATGGCAACGCTTTGTACGGCCTGCATGGCCAGAACCGCGGCGTGCGCAAAGCCCCGCTGTTTTGCTGGTTCCTCGGCGCCCTGTGCGGCCTGCTGGTCACCAAAACCGGTTTTATCGACGGCCCGCTGGCCAAAGGCTTGTTCGCCGACTCCAGCCTGGGGCTGTTTGTGTCGTTTGCGGTGAGTCTGATCGCTTACGGTCTGTACCTGACCCAACGCAGAGAACATCAATGAATGAGTGGGAAGCTGTAACACCTGTCCTGGTGATTGGGGGCGCGGTCGGCGATCTGGTGATGACGCTGCCGCGCCTGCCGATCCGCGGTGAAGATATCGAAGCCCTGCCGCAGGCGCGGCAAATCGGCGGTTGCGCGTTCAACGTGGCGCGCGCGCTGACGCGCCTTGAAGCGCCGGTGATCAACGGCATGCCGGTCGGCAACGGCGAGTGGGGCGCGGCGATCGAAGCCGCCATGGGCGAACTGGGGCTGGAGGTGCTGTTGCGCCACGGCCAGATGGACAACGGCTGGTGCCTGGCGCTGGTGGAGCCCGACGGCGAACGCACCTTTATCACGGTGTCCGGTTGCGAAAGCCAATGGAATAAAGCGCAGCTGGCGACCCTGCCGCTGACGGAACACACGCTGATCTACGCCAGCGGCTACGAGCTGGCGGGCGAAAACGGCGAAGCGCTGCGCGAGTGGCTGACGCGCATGCCGTTCGACCAACCGCGCCTGATCGATCCCGGCCCGCGCATCGCCCAGCTCAGCGAAGATTTCTTCGCCATGCTCAGCGACAGCCACACTCTGCTGACGCTCAACCGCGACGAAGTGGCCACGCTGTGCGGCGCCGGCGACGCCGTGGAGGCCGCACAGCGCTATGCCGCCGCCCGTAATCTGACGCTGATCTGTCGCCTGGATCGCGACGGCGCGTGGATCTGCGACGGCCGCACGCCGCCGCTGCACGTTCCGGCCTATCCGGTAGAGGTCGTTGACACCATCGGCGCGGGCGATGCCCACTGCGCCGGTTTGCTGGCGGGCCTGTCTGCCGGCTGGCCACTGCCGCGGGCGGTCGATCTGGCCAACCGGGTCGCCGCTTGCGTGGTGGCCAGCCTCGGCGCCGCCAATCCGCCGGACCGGCAGCAGCTGCAGCAGCGCTTCCCGCAGGCCTGACGTTTCAGGGTGCAGCCAGCTGCGCCCCCTGCCTTACTGCGCCGCCGCCGCGCTCTCCTGCGGCGGGTGGCGGTAGTTGAAGCTCAACGCGAACACGATCCCCAGCACCAGCGTATACAGCGCAAACACCAGCCAGATGCTCTGCCAGTCTTTCACGCCGTCATGGCTGAAGAAGTCCACCACCTCGCCGCTGGCGAGCGCCCCCAGATAGGCGCCCAAACCGTTGACCATGGTCATGAACAGCCCCTGCGCGCTGGCGCGGATGCGGTGATCGGCCTCTTTCTCGACGAAGATGGCGCCGGAGATATTGAAGAAGTCGAAGGCGCAGCCGTAGACAATCATCGACAGCAACAGCAGCACGAAACCAAAGCCGACCGGCGTGCCGTAAGCCAGGAACAGAAAGCGCAGCGTCCAGGCCGCCATGCTGATCAGCATCACCTGCTTGATGCCGTAACGGCGCAGGAAGAAGGGAATGGTGAGGATAAAGAACACTTCGGAGATCTGCGACAGCGACAGCAGCACCGCCGGATACCGGACGCTGAGGCTGTCCTGATACAGCGGATTGAGCGACAGATCGTGCAGGAACGGGTTGCCGAAGGTATTGGTTATCTGCAGCGCCGCGCCAAGCAACATGGCGAACAGGAAAAACAGCGCCATGCGCCGCTGGCGGAACAACACCAGCGCATCCAACCCCAGCACGCTCACCCAGCTTTTCGACTCGGCCGCGCGGTTGGTCGGGCAACGCGGCAGCGTCAGCGAATAGGCGGACAGCAGCAGCGACGCCGCAGAAGCCAGATACAGCTGCAGATTGCTGAGCTCGATGCGGCTGAAGCCGACCAACCACATCGCCAGAATGAATCCCACGGTGCCGTACACCCGCACCGGCGGAAAGTCCCTCACCGTGTCAAAGCCGTGCTTTTCGAGGCAAAAATAGGAAATGGCGTTGGAGAGCGCGATGGTCGGCATATAGACCATCGCGTTGAACAGCATCACCCAGAACATCAGCATCGGTTGCTCGACCTGCGCCGCGCAGTACAGCGCCAGCGCCCCGAGCAGGTGGCACAGCGCATACAGATAGTTGGCCTTCATCCACCGATCGGCGATGATGCCCGCCAGCCCCGGCATGATCAGCGCGGCGATGCCTTTGGCGCTGTAGACCATCCCCACCTGCATGCCGCTGAAATGCAGCGTGTTGATCATGTAGGAGCCCAGCGTCACCAGCCAGGCGCCCCAGATAAAGAACTGCAGGAAAATCATGACTTTTAATCGTGTTTTTATCGCCATCGCCATCACCTTGTTATTATGCTTTCAACGATGATTGGTGCGGCGGGGCCCCCTGCAGCCCGCCGCCGGTTTGCTTGCGGTGTTACAGTGTTTTGAACAGCTCGCGGATCAGGCGCATGAAATCGTCCGCCGCCAGCGCCGCGCAGCTGAGCGTTTGTTCGTGGGAAAGAGGCGTATCCGACAGCCCTTCGGCGTAGTTGGTCATCGCGGACACCACCAGCACCTTGAGACCGCAGTGGCGCGCCGCCAGGACTTCCGGCACGATCGACATGCCCACCACGTCGCAGCCCAGGGTCTGCATCATGCGGATCTCCGCCGGCGTTTCGAAATTCGGCCCGGTGTAGGCGGCGAATACCCCTTCCGCCAGCGGAATGCCCGCGCTTTCGGCCACCGCCGCCAGCCCGGCGCGCAGATCGCGATCGTAGGCGTTCGCCAGGCTGAAGAAGCGCGGCCCGAAGCGATCGTCGTTGGCGCCGACCAGCGGCGATTCCGGCATGAAATTGATGTGATCGGTAATCGCCACCAGGCTGCCCGGCGCCACCGAACGGCGCAGCGAACCCGCGGCGTTGGTCGCCAGCAGGAATTCGCAGCCCAGCAGTTTAAAAGTGCGCACCGCGGTGGTCATCACCTGCATGCCACGCCCTTCATAGAAATGACCGCGCCCTTTCATGCACAATACCGGCACGCCTTCCAGCTTGCCGGCGACCAGCTGCCCGGCGTGGCCGGCGACGCCGCTCACCGGAAAGCCCGGCAGCTCCGCGTAATCGAGGATGACGGTTTCGGTCATCACCTCCGCCAGGGCGCCAAGCCCGGAGCCGAGAATCAAGGCCGCTTTCGGCTGGAAACCCGGCAGGCGCGCGCGGACGACGTCGGCGCAGGTAAAAGCATCTTCTTGATTAAACATCGTATTCTCTCTTTCAGCGGGGGATAATAAGCCCCATAGTAGAGAGCGAGGCGCGGCCGAGACCAATACATTCTTGGCGGCCGATTTATTCCATTTACCTATAAGTTGAGCTGCGTCACAAGGAGGCGATACCCCGGATGAACCCGCCCCAAGCCCTGCCCGATCCCGGCCGGATTAACTTCCGCCTGCTGCACTATTTCCGCGTGGTGGCGGAAGAGATGAACTTCACCCAGGCGGCGCGGCGGCTGAATATGTCACAGCCGCCGCTCAGCAAGCACATCAAGGAGCTGGAGAGTCAGCTCGGGGTGGTGCTGTTCAAACGCACCACCCGCTCCATGACGCTGACGCCGGCCGGCCGCACGCTGCTGCGCAACGTCGAGCGGCTGCTGGATCAGGCCGACAGCGCATTGCATCAGGTGCAACAGATGGGGCGTGGCGAAGGCGGCCACATGGTGGTCGGCATGGTCGGCACCTCGGCCTGGGGCGGCCTGATCGCGGCGCTGCGGCGATTCAGCGAGCGGAGCGCCGGCGTCACCTGGTCGTTGAACGAGCTGACGCCCAGCCAGCAAATCGCCGCGCTGCAAAAGCGGCATATCGACATCGGGGTCTGGCGAGAGGCGCAGCAGCAGACGCTGCCGGGGTTAACCTGCCAACGGTTGGCAAGCGAGAGCATCGCCGTAGTGTTGCCGCTCGATCATCCGCTGGCGCAGCAGGAAAATATCCCGCTGGCGGCGCTGCAGAACGACAGCTTCATCGTGCTGCCGCCGCATGAGGCCAGCCTGGGGCTGTATCTGCACAATCTGTGTCTGCAGCAGGGATTTTTGCCGGACGTCGTTTATCAGGTCAACGAACCGCAGACCCTGCTGGCGCTGGTGGCGGAAGGCTGCGGCATCACGCTGCTGCCGGACAGCTACGGCCGCATCCCGTGGCCCGGCGTACGCTTTTGCTCGCTGCAACAGGCGCCGCCGGCGGATCTGTACGCGGTGTATCGCGCCGACAGCGTCACGCCGGTGGTGCAGGCCTTCCTGGAAATGCTGCGGGCGCCGTAAGCGGCCCGCAGCGCAGATTACATCGTCGGCTGCACCATCAGCTGGCCGGCGGTGCCGCGATCGGCCATCTCCAGCGTCTGGCTGTAATACAGGAACGGGAAGTGTTCGGAGGTAGGTTGGTTGAAATACACCAGCAGCTCGACGTCGCCATCGACCCAGACGGTGTCCTTCCAGCCGCGATCTTCCGCCATCGGCTGCGCGCCGTTGACGCGTTTGATCAGGAACTGCACGCCCTGAATATGGAACGCCTGCGGCGTATCCGCATGAATGTTCCAACGTTCCCAGGTGCCTTGCTGTGCCTGTACGTCGATGCGGTTCATGTCCCAAATCGCGCCGTTGATGCCGACGCCGCCGTCGCCCAGGCGGAAATCGCGGGTGCGGCTGGCGCTGCCGTCCAACAGCTGATCCGCCAGCAGGCGCATCGGCAGGTTGTCGGTCACCAGCGGCAGCAGGCCGGTCGGGCGCAGCGTCAGCACCTGGGTGGACACCAGAATGCTCGACGGCTCGAACAGGCCGCGCAGGCGATCCATGATGCCCGCCGCTTCACCGGCGGTGATGGTCACCTCTTCGCCCTTCGACATGTCGATCAGCACTTCCCGGCGTTCGCCAGGCGCCAACGACAGCTGCTGCACCGCGACCGGCGCAGGCAGGAAGCCCTGATCGCTGGCAATCACGTTGAACGGCCGCCCGTCGCTGAGCTGCAGGGTATAGCGGCGCGCGTTGGAGGCGTTAAGCAGGCGCAGACGCACCCAGCCGCGCGACACGTCGACATACGGGTTTTGCACGCCGTTGACCAACAGCGTATCGCCGACGAAACCGCCCTGCGACGGTGCATCGTATTGCGGTGTGCCGAAGTTATCGAAGCGTTTGTCCTGAATGATCAACGGGAAATCGTCGACGCCGTAGTGGTTGGGCAGCGGCAGCGCTTTGCTGACGGCATCTTCCACCAGCCACAGCCCGGCCAGCCCGTTGTAAACGTGCGGCGCCATACGGTTCGGCGTGTTGGCATGGTACCAGCAGGTGGCCGCCGCCTGACGAATGGGCAGCACCGGCGACCAGTCGACGTTAGGCGACATCATGCGCGGCGCGCCGCCCATCAGCGTGCCTGGCACCTGCAGACCGCTGACGGTCATCGCTACCGGCTCCTGCAGGCGGTTGCTGTAGATCAGTTTGACGTCGTCACCGCTGTAAACCCGCACCGTCGGCCCCAGGTACATGCCATTGATGCCCCACACCGCCGCTTTGCGGTTATCCATAAACGCCCAATGGGCGCGCTGCAAGGTCAGGAACAGCGGCTGACCGCGGCGAGACTCCAGCAGCGGGGGAATGGGTAACGGGGTCTGCGTTCCGCTCGCCTCAGCCCTCAGCGGCACGGCGCCCGCGCACAGCGCCAGGCCCGATGCCTGTAAAAACTGACGTCGACTGAGTGACATATTTTCTCCATGAAAAGCAATAACTAAACCGTGTGCAAAACCCAAACGCCCGCCAATCAAGATTAGCAGGCGTTCAGGCGTTAACGGCGCTGAACGCCAATTAAAACCCTATTCTTTGAAGCCGGTAGACTCTTATTTTTTGGCGGCGTTGCGCTGGGCGACTTCGGCGTCCAATTCGGCGATTTTCGCCTCCATCAGCTCACGGCAATGGGCCGCCAACTCACGCACGTTTTCTTTGCCGTATTTGCTGGTATCCACCGGCGCCAACATCTCGACGATCACATGACCGTTATTCCAGCGATTAAGATTTATATTACCGCTGGTGGTTGATACACAGATCGGCACAATCGGCACGCCGGCGGCGATGGCCGCGTGGAACGCGCCGGTTTTAAACGGCATCAGCCCGCGACCGCGGCTGCGGGTCCCTTCCGGGAACATCCAGATCGAAATGTCTTTCTTTTTGAACTGCTCCGCCACCTGGGCGATGGTGCCGTGCGCCTTGGCGCGATTATCACGATCTATCAGCAGATTACCGGTCAGCCAATACAGCGGGCCGAAAAACGGGATCCACACCAGACTTTTTTTACCGACGGTCACGGTGCGCGGCTGCACGATATTGGAGGCCGTCACCATGTCGTAGTTATTTTGGTGGTTGGCGATATAGATGCAGTTGCCATTGTTGGCCGCATCGGCCGGCACGCGGGTTTCAACCTTGATGCCGAACAGCGTCGACAGGCGGCCGAAAAGATGGCCGAAGGTCGCCACGTGGCGAGGGTTGCGCGGGCTGAACAAGCAATAAACAGAACCGAAAATACACACCAGAATACAGAAAAGAGTGGCGAGAACGGCACGCAAAATCAATAACATAACAACCTCATTAGCACACTGCCAACGCAGTTTACTTCGCTGCGCAGATTCCTTTACTCATTATTTGCCGGCCAGGCGGTAAGCACGCCGATGTCACCTGCATTTCTCGCTATTTTCCTGCCAGGCGGCAGTACGCACAATAATTTTATGCGCAGAAATGTTAACTATTTGGAAAATAAACGCCAGCAAAAATAAATAAGGCGGCCACAGCATGCTGCGACCGCCCTTTAACGCCGGCGCCAACGCTTACTCTTCGCTGTCGCCTCCCGACGCCCGCACCGGCGCATCCACTTCGACGCGATCGATGCGCTGCAGGCCACGCGGCAGCTGGGTGCCCTTGCGGCCGCGCTCCGCGCGGAACTTCTGCAGATCCTCCGGACGCAGCGTCAGCTTGCGTTTGCCGACGTACAACGTGACGGACGCCTGCGGCGGCAGCACGAACAGCCAGGCCAGCTTGTCTTCACCGGCTGCGGCCTGCGCCGCCGGAATGGAGACGATCTTGTTGCCCTTGCCCTTCGACAGTTGCGGCAGATCGGCGACCGGGAACATCAACATGCGCCCGGCGGCGGTGATCGACAGCAGCATATCGTCTGCGCCGTGAATTTCCATCGGCGGCAGCGCTCTGGCGTTGTCCGGCAGCGTGATCATCACCTTGCCGGCGCGGTTGCGCGCCACCAGATCGTTAAAGGTGCAAACGAAACCGTAACCGGCGTCGGACGCCATCAGCAGTTTTTGATCGTCGGCCGCCATCAGCACCTGCTCAATGGTGGCGCCCGGCGGCGGCGTCAGCTTGCCGGTCAACGGTTCGCCCTGCCCGCGCGCCGAAGGCAGCGTCATCGGATCGAGCGCATAGCTGCGCCCGGTAGAATCGATGAACACCACCGGCTGGTTGCTCTTGCCGCGCGCCGCGCCGCGGAAGCTGTCGCCGGCCTTGTAGCTCAACCCTGCCGGATCGATGTCGTGGCCCTTGGCGCTGCGCACCCAGCCCATTTCCGACAGCACGATGGTCACCGGCTCGGACGGCACGAAATCGTGCTCGCTCATCGCCTTGGCTTCCGCACGCTCGGTCAGCGGCGAACGGCGATCGTCGCCGTAGGTTTGCGCGTCGGCCTGGATCTCTTTCTTAATCAGCGTATTCAACTTGCGCTCGGACGCCAGCAGCGCCTGCAGTTGATCGCGCTCTTTCGCCAGCTCGTCCTGCTCACCGCGGATCTTGACCTCTTCCAGCTTGGCCAGGTGACGCAGTTTCAGCTCGAGGATCGCTTCCGCCTGGGTATCGGAGATGCCGAAACGCTGCATCAGCACCGGCTTCGGCTCATCCTCGCTGCGGATGATGTGGATCACCTCGTCGATATTGAGGAACGCCACCAGTAAACCTTCGAGGATATGCAAACGCTTGAGCACCTTCTCGAGGCGGTAGTTCAGGCGGCGGCGCACCGTATCGCGACGGTAGGCCAGCCATTCGGTGAGGATCTCCACCAGCCCTTTGACCTGCGGGCGGTTGTCCAGACCGATCATGTTCATGTTGATGCGGTAGCTGCGTTCCAGATCGGTGGTGGCGAACAGGTGATTCATCACCTGCTCCAGATCGATGCGGTTGGAACGCGGCACGATCACCAGACGCGTCGGGTTCTCGTGATCGGATTCATCGCGCAGATCCTCGACCATCGGCAGCTTCTTGGCGCGCATCTGGCTGGCGATCTGCTCCAGCACCTTGGCGCCGGAGACCTGATGCGGCAAGGCGGTGATCACCGCGCTGCCGTCCTCTTTCTTCCACACGGCGCGCATGCGCACCGAGCCGCGGCCGCTCTGGTAAATTTTGCGAATTTCATCGCGCGGGGTAATGATCTCGGCTTCGGTCGGGAAGTCCGGCCCCTGCACGAACTCGAGCAGGTCATCGAGCGAGGCGCCCGGCTTGTCGAGCAGCGCCACCGCCGCAGCGGCGACTTCGCGCACGTTGTGAGGCGGAATATCGGTCGCCATGCCGACCGCGATGCCGGTGGTGCCGTTCAGCAGGATGTTCGGCAGACGCGCCGGCAGCATCTTCGGCTCTTGCAGCGTGCCGTCAAAGTTCGGGATCCAGTCGACCGTGCCCTGGCCCAGTTCGGCCAGCAAGACCTCGGCGTATTTGGACAGGCGCGATTCGGTATAACGCATCGCCGCGAACGACTTGGGATCGTCCGGCGCCCCCCAGTTCCCCTGGCCGTCCACCAGCGGATAGCGATACGAGAACGGCTGCGCCATCAGCACC
This sequence comes from Serratia sp. BNK-33-b, assembly GCF_048684565.1. Classification (NCBI taxonomy): domain Bacteria; kingdom Pseudomonadati; phylum Pseudomonadota; class Gammaproteobacteria; order Enterobacterales; family Yersiniaceae; genus Serratia; species Serratia sp. BNK-33-b. The sequence goes on along the minus strand of NZ_JBLQTZ010000001.1, from coordinate 518,918 downwards.
ATGGCTTCATAACACGCGCTGTCGCCGTGCGGGTGGTATTTACCCAGCACGTCGCCCACGGTGCGGGCGGATTTCTTGAATTTGGCGCTGTTGGTCAGCCCCAGTTCAGACATGGCGTAGATGATGCGGCGTTGTACCGGCTTCAAACCGTCGCCAATGTACGGCAACGCCCGATCCATGATGACGTACATGGAATAGTTCAGATAGGCGTTTTCAGTGAATGTGTGCAGCGGTAAACGCTCTACACCGTCATGAGTCAGATCACTCATTACTCAATTATCCTCAGACCGTGGCTTGGCAATCCCTTGGACGACAAAAGGCATCGCTTGTCGATTCTGCCCGCGATAGTAACCCATCTGCGGGGTAGCTGTCACAGTTGGCGCAAGGATCGCCGCCGGCGGCCGGTTGCGCGATGCGGTTTATGCAAAATTTCGCTGTCTGGCGGCCCGTTTATTGACTGGCAGTCAACACTGTTGTGCGCTAGATCGCATTTTTACTTGCCTGACTCACGATTACACTCGTCACCAGCGAGATGGTTTCCGCCTTTTCAGCGGGAAGCATGCCATATCTTAACTCTGACGGGAGCCGTGAAAGATGAGCAATATCCTGATTATCAACGCTAAAAAACAATTCGGCCATTCCAACGGTGAACTCAACCAAACCCTGAGCGACGTGGCGGAAGGCTTCCTGCGCGATCTGCAGCACGATGTGCAGGTCACCGTGGTCGACGACGGCTATGACATCGAAGCCGAAGTACAGAAATACCTGTGGGCCGACGCGGTCATCTATCAGATGCCGGGCTGGTGGATGGGCGAACCTTGGATCCTGAAAAAATACATCGATGAAGTGTTCACCGCCGGTCACGGCAGCCTGTATGCCAACGACGGTCGCTCTCGTTCTGACGAAAGCAAAAAATATGGCTCCGGCGGCCTGATCCAGGGCAAAAAATACCTGCTGAGCCTGACCTGGAACGCCCCGATGGAGGCCTTCACCGATCCCGATCAGTTCTTCCACGGTATCGGCGTCGACGGCGTTTACCTGCACTTCCACAAGGCCAACCAGTTCCTGGGAATGGAAGCGCTGCCGACCTTTATCTGCAATAACGTGATAAAACAACCGGATATCGAAGCGGACATCGCACGTTATCGCGAGCATTTGGCGAAAATTTTTGCTTAACTGACGCAGAACATTCTCATCAACGAGGCAGACATGATCACCGTAATCGCAGAAATCAAAGTGAAACCCGGCCACCGCGCCACCGTACTGCAAGCCATTGAAAAACTGGTGCCGCTGGTGCTGGCGGAAGACGGCTGCGGCGAATATACGCCGATGGTCGACAGCAATACCCAGGCACCCTGGCAGAAACGGTCGCCGGATTCGGTATTCATGCTGGAGAAATGGGAAAGCATGGCGCATCTGGAAAAACACCTGGCCATTGAGCACATGCTCAAACACCGCGAGACCATCAAGGACAGCGTGCTGGACACCGAGATATACATCCTGGAAAACGCCCTGTAAGCTCCGCCTTATAACGTCTGCGCGTCGATGTGCGCGCTGACGTAGTCAAGAAAACAGGTGATGCGCGCCGCCAATTGCGTATTGCGGTAATACACCGCATTGATCGGCTGGCGCACGTCCAGCGTCTCCTGCTCCAGCAACGTCACCAACTTGCCGGCTTCCCGATCGCGGCGGGTCATAAAGTCTGCCAGCTGTACGATCCCCTCGCCCCGCAGCGCCAATTGCCGCAACGTTTCCCCGCTGGACGCAGAGATCGTCGGCGTGATGGTGAAATGCGGCGCCTGGCGATAGCGCAACGGCCACTGGTTAAGCGACTCCGGCTGGGTAAAACCGAGCAGACAATGCCGATGCAACTCCTCCACGCTCTGCGGCGTGCCGTGCTGCTGCAGATAAGCCGGGCTGGCGAGGATGCGCAGCCGGCTGGCTCCCAGCGCGCGCGCATGAATGGTCGAATCACGCAACACACCGATGCGAATGGCGATATCCGTGCGTTTTTCCAGCAGATCGATAATCAGGTTGTCGGTGTTCAGCTCGAGCGAAATTTGCGGATAACGTTCTCTGAACCCCGCCACCAGCGGCACGATGACGTGCTCCATAAAAGGTGCGGCCGCATTGATCCGCAGCCGCCCGGCGGGCATTTGCCGGCGCACCGCCATTTGCTCTTCGGCATTTTCCACCGAGCTGATGATCGTACGCGCATGGTTCAGGAAGCTCAGCCCCTCTTCGGTCAGCTCCAAACGACGCGTCGTGCGGCGCATCAGGGTGGTATCGAGCTTATTCTCCAGGCGGCTGAGCGCGCGGCTGATGCCGGATGTTGTCTGGCCGAGCTGATCGGCGGCGGCGGTGATGGAACCGCTGTCGACCACCGAGGTGAACGCCAGCAATTCTTCAAGCGTGATCTTCATGCATTCCGGCCCAGGTTATCGGGCGCCGCATGAACGCCCTGCGGGAAAGCCGGCCCGGCGTTTCACCGGGCCAGGGTCAGGCTCAGACCGCCAATTCGGCCATGTCGCCCTTGTCTTGCAGCCAGTTGCGGCGATCTTCCGAACGCTTCTTGGCCAACAGCATGTCCATCACCGCCAGCGTCTGATCGACGTCATCCTCCGCCACCGTCAGTTGCACCAGACGGCGGGTGTTCGGATCGAGGGTGGTTTCGCGCAGCTGCAGCGGGTTCATCTCGCCCAGCCCTTTAAAGCGCTGCACGTTCGGCTTGCCCTTCTTGCGCTTCAGCTGTTCCAGCACGCCGGCTTTCTCTTCTTCATCCAGCGCGTAGAACACTTCTTTACCGAGATCGATGCGATACAGCGGCGGCATGGCGACATAGACGTGGCCGCCTTTCACCAGCGAACGGAAGTGGCGCACGAACAGCGCGCACAGCAGCGTGGCGATATGCAAGCCATCGGAATCCGCATCCGCCAGGATGCAGATTTTGCCGTAGCGCAATTGGCTGAGATCTTCGCTGTCCGGATCGATGCCGATCGCCACGGAAATGTCGTGCACTTCCTGCGAGGCCAGCACTTCGTCCGAGGACACTTCCCAGGTATTCAGGATCTTGCCCTTCAGCGGCATGATCGCCTGATACTCGCGATCGCGCGCCTGCTTGGCCGATCCGCCCGCCGAATCCCCTTCCACCAGGAACAGTTCGGTCATGGCCAGATCCTGCGAGGTGCAGTCCGCCAGCTTGCCCGGCAGCGCCGGCCCGCTGGTGAGCTTCTTGCGCACCACTTTCTTGGCCGCGCGCAGGCGGCGCTGGGCGCTGGAGATCGCCAGCTCGGCCAGCTGTTCCGCCGCCTGAACGTTCTGGTTCAGCCACAGGCTGAAGGCGTCTTTCACCACGCCGGAAACGAAGGCCGCGCACTGACGCGAGGAGAGACGCTCTTTGGTCTGCCCGGCAAACTGCGGATCCTGCATCTTCACCGACAGCACGTAGGCGCAACGATCCCAGATATCCTCCGCCGACAGCTTCACGCCGCGCGGCAGAATATTGCGGAATTCGCAGAACTCGCGCATCGCGTCCAGCAACCCCTGACGCAGGCCGTTGACGTGAGTGCCGCCCTGCATGGTCGGGATCAGGTTGACGTAGCTTTCGGTCAGCAGCTCGCCGCCTTCCGGCAGCCACAGCAGCGCCCAGTCCACCGCTTCGGTGTCACCGGCGAAATTGCCGACGAACGGCGCTTCCGGCAGGGTTATCAGGCCGTTAACCGCTTCCATCAGGTAGTCGGTCAGGCCGTCCTGGTAGCACCAGCGCTGCTCGGTGTTGTTCACCTTGTCGATGAAATAGATCTCGACGCCGGGGCACAGCACCGCTTTGGCTTTCAGCAGGTGAGTCAGGCGCGATACCGAGAAACGCGGGCTGTCGAAGAACTGTTCGTCGGGCCAGAAGTGCACGCTGGTGCCGGTGTTGCGTTTGCCGCAGGTGCCGGTCACCGTCAGATCCTGCACTTTGTCGCCGTTTTCGAAGGCGATGCCGTAGACGTTGCCGTCGCGGCGCACGTTGACTTCCACCCGCTTCGACAGGGCGTTGACCACCGAGATCCCAACGCCGTGCAGGCCGCCGGAGAACTGGTAGTTTTTATTCGAGAATTTACCGCCGGCGTGCAGCCGGCACAGGATCAACTCAACCGCCGGCACGCCCTCTTCCGGGTGGATGTCCACCGGCATGCCGCGGCCGTCGTCGATCACTTCCAGCGACTGATCGGCGTGCAGGATCACGTCGATGCGCTTGGCGTGACCGGCCAACGCTTCGTCGACGCTGTTATCGATCACCTCTTGGCCGAGGTGGTTTGGGCGCGTCGTGTCGGTATACATGCCGGGACGACGGCGCACTGGTTCTAGACCGCTGAGTACTTCAATGGCATCAGCGTTATAGCTGGATTGAGTCATCGTTGATTATTTTTTCGTGGTTAAAGGGAGGTGCCGGAACGGTCCGTCAGACCGCGTTTAGCCCTAAAAAATCCACAATCTGGGGGAAGTAGTGCTCGAAACCGACGAAGGCGTGGTTTCCACCCGACTCCACCGTTTGCCGACACGCGGTGTAATACGCCACTGCCTGGCCGTAATCGAGAATTTCATCGCCCGTTTGCTGCAGCAGCCAGATTAAATCCGGCGACTCCAAAGGATCGATCTGCATCACTTTCAGATCGTAAACGTGCCGAGACTCTAACACATATTGCTGGCCGGTGTAGGGGTTCTCGTTGGCGCCGAGATAGTCGACCAGCAGCTCAAACGGCTTGACCGCCGGGTTGACCACCACCGCCGGCAGGGAAAAACACTGCGACAGCCAGGTGGCGTAATAGCCGCCCAGCGACGAGCCGACCAGCCCGAGCGTTTGCCCGGCGCGTTCCAGCACCAGATTTTCCAGCATCTCGGCGGCCTCCGCCGGAAAGGCCGGCAGCTGCGGCACCAGCATCTCGATATCGGGATGGTGTTCGGCCAGCCAGGCCTTGAAGGCCACCGCCTTGGCCGACTGCGGCGAGCTGTTGAAACCGTGCAGGTAGAGCAGTGTCGAAGGCATCAGTATCCATCCGAGTCCATATCGGGGCGGAAATCGTCGTTTTCCAGGCGGAACACCTGCGTCTCGACGCGACCGTCCGGCAGCAGATCGAGGTAGCGCCAGCCGGGGGAAACGTCGTCGATGGTGAAGTTCGTGCAGTGCGGCTTGAATTGCACGCAGGTAGACGGCGTCGCCAACAGGCGCCGACCCTGCCATTCCAAATCCAGATCCTGGTGAATGTGCCCGCACACCACGGTATTCACTTTCGGATAACGCAGCAGGATTGCGCCCAGCATATGCGGGTTGCGCAGGCTGTGCTGATCGAGCCAGGTGCAACCGGAAGGCAGCGGATGATGGTGCAGCAGCAGCAGCGTATAGCGCTCGGGGTGAGCCTGCAGGCAACGCTCCATCCACTCCAGCTGGTATTCGCTCAATTCGCCGTGCGGCACGCCGAACACCTGGCTGTCCAGCATCAGCACTTGCCAGTTATCACCCAACAGCACCTGTTTGGAAGGCGCAATGCCCGCGGCGGCCAACGCGTCGACCATCGCCGGTTGAAAATCGTGGTTGCCCGGCAGCCACACGCAGGGGGCCGGCAGTTGCGCGATGCCGGCGGCGAAGTGGCGGTACGCCTCTTGCGAATGATCCTGCGCCAAATCTCCCGTGGCGACGATCAAATCGACGTCGCGGCGCTGCGCCTGGATGGCGTCCAGCACCGCGTGATAGCTGCGATAGGTATTGATGCCGAGCAACGTCTCGTGTTCGCCGGCAAAAAGGTGGGTATCTGTTATTTGTAGAATCCTGACCGCGGCCCCACTCGCCACGGGCAGTTTAAACAGGCTTTCCAAATGGTGTCCTTTGTTATTTCAGTCTGTCTAACAAACCGGAACCGCCATCGCTCCATGCGCCAAACAGTAGCGCAGCCAATCAGCAAGAAACTGGTTAATTTGATGCTTTTCGTCGCGTTGATGCAACTTTTTATTAGGATAATCATAACGCGCTTTAAAGCGGTAGATCTGCTGACTGGAACACACTTCCGCAACCATGGCGTCATGGTACAACCGCACCGTCATCGCGGGCAGGCTCCAGTAGCTGACCGCCGGAAAGATCTGCTCGATCTCCACCAGCGACGTGTAACGCGTGGACTCAACGATGGTCAAACGATAGCCGGCGCCGTTCACCTGATAAGTCACCGTTTCGCCCGCTTCGTCGTTGCGCGGCAGCAAGCGGCGCAATTGCGCGAAGTTGGTTTCGCACAATCTCATCATTTCGGGGAAATCAGGGGTATAGCGCTGTTTCATTAGTTGGCCCACTCTTTTCTCAACGATTCATGGTGCAACGCCAGCCATTGCAATGCAATCACTGATGCGGCGTTATCGATCGCGCCTTCCTCAACCCAGCGGTAAGCCTGTTCGCGGCTGACCACATGGACGCGGATATCTTCATGTTCTTCCGCCAGGCCGTGGATGCCCTCGGCGGTGCCGGCGTCCACTTCGCCGACCATGATCGACAAACGTTCGCTGGTGCCGCCGGGGCTGGCCAGGTAGCTCAGCACCGGTTTGCAGCGCCCGACCACCACGCCGGCCTCTTCCTGCGCTTCGCGGCGGCATACGTCCTCGACGCTTTCACCGGTTTCGATCATACCCGCCACCATTTCCAGCAGCCAGGGCGAATTACTGGTATCGACCGCGGCGATGCGCAGTTGTTCAACCAGCACAACCTCGTCGCGCACCGGATCGTAGGGCAGCAGCACCGCCGCATGGCCGCGTTCGAAAATTTCACGCGTGATTTCAGGGCTCATTTCACCATTGAACAACCGGTGGCGAAACCGGTATAAATTGAGTGAAAAAAAACCACGGTACAGCGTCTCGCGTGCAATAATTTCTACATCTTTTTTATCGAAAGTAACGGGCGACGGCTGCGAACGGTTCATGCGCGAATTCTCCTGCGTGAGTATGCCGATAAAATAAACGGTTTTGATGACAGAAACAGCGGGACTCTCCGCCGCGGCTTTATGTTAGGCTGTTTTTCGCCGCCGGATGCGGCACGTTTGTGCGCTCGCAGGTAATAGCGGGAAACAATCCGGATTGTCAGCCATAATATCAGCTGCAGTCGACCCGGGCAGTACGCCAAGGTAAATGGGCGGTCTGAAAGGTAAAAGTTACGTGAGATGGCACATTCAGCCACCTGATGCGTACCTCAGACTCTGCTAGAATCGGCAACTATTTCGTCTATCGTCAGCGCTAACATAGCAATATTGCTGCACAACAAGGAATGCAAATGAAGAAACTGCTCCCCCTTCTTATCGGACTGAGCCTGGGCGGCTTCAGTGCAATGAGCCAGGCAGAGAACCTGCTGCAGGTCTACAAACAGGCCAGGGAAAGTAACCCGGATCTGCGCAAAAGTGCAGCTGACCGCGACGCCGCATTCGAAAAGATCAACGAAGCGCGCAGCCCGTTGCTGCCGCAGCTCGGCCTGACCGCCGGTTACAACTACACCAGCGGGTATCGAGACAGCCGCGACACCCATAGCGATAGCACAAGCGGCTCGCTGGCGCTGACGCAAACCATCTTCGACATGTCGAAATGGCGCCAACTGACGCTGCAGGAAAAGACCGCCGGCATCTCCGACGTCACCTTCCAGACCGCTGAGCAACAGCTTATTCTCAACACGGCGACCGCTTACTTCAACGTGCTGAAAGCGATCGATACGCTGTCCTATACCCAGGCGCAGAAAGACGCGGTGTACCGCACGCTGGATCAAACCACCCAGCGCTTCAACGTGGGTCTGGTGGCGATCACCGACGTGCAGAACGCCCGCTCGAACTACGACACCGTGCTGGCGGCGGAAGTCTCCGCCCGCAACGATCTGGACAACGCGCTGGAAACGCTGCGTCAGGTCACCGGCACCTTCTACCCCGAGCTGGCCTCGCTGAACACCGATCGCTTCAGCACCCAACGCCCGGAAGCGGTGAACAACCTGCTGAAAGAAGCGGAAGCGCGCAACCTGAGCCTGCTGTCCGCCCGCCTGAGCCAGGATCTGGCGCGCGAACAGATCCGCGCCGCGCAGACCGGCTATATGCCGACAGTGGACTTCAGCGCCTCCACGGCGATCTCCAACAACAATTACGGCGGCTCACGCAACACCACGCGCGACGCAGACCTCGGTGAAAACAAAGTGGGTCTGAGCTTCAACCTGCCGCTGTACAGCGGCGGCGCGACCAATTCGCAGGTGAAACAAGCGCAGTACGGCTTCGTCGGCGCCAGCGAGCAGTTGGAAAGCTCACACCGCAGCGTGGTGCAGACCGTGCGTTCGTCGTTCAACAACGTTAACGCTTCGATCAGCAGCATCAACGCCTACAAACAGGCGGTGATCTCCGCGCAAAGCTCCCTGGACGCGATGGAAGCCGGTTATCAGGTCGGTACCCGCACCATCGTCGACGTGCTGGACGCCACCACCACGCTGTATAACGCCAAACGTCAGCTGTCCGACGCGCGTTATACCTATTTGATCAACCAACTGAACATCAAGTCGGCGCTCGGCACGCTGAACCAGAACGATCTGCTGCTGTTGAACGGCGCGTTGGGCAAACCGGTATCGACCGCGCCTGACGCCGTCGCACCGCAGAATCGCGCGCAGGACGCCTATGCGGACGGCTATCAGGACAATGCGCCGATGCAACAAACTGCGGCGCCGGCACCGGCGGCCACTCGCGCATCTGCGCCGGCCGTTACCACCAGCCAACCGGCTCGCAACAGCGGCAACCCATTCCGCAACTGATGCGCGCACGCTGACAAACACGGGGTCCGGCCTGCGCCGCGCCCCGTTTTTTTTGTCCCGATTTTCCCCGCTTCTGCCCGCCGCCTCACAGCCGCCGCCGCGTCAGGTGGTATCATCGTCACTCTCGTTTTCGCAGTCTGGATGAGGTTCGATGGACAACGATTCACGCTGGCAGCGTCTGATTAACGATGGCGAATTGCCGCCGCCGCTGCGCCCGACGCCGGCGGTGTACGCCTCCTGGCTGCGCTGCCGCAGCCTGATGCAACCCGATGTCTGGCAAGCACCGCACCGCGCTCAGGGCGCCACCTTCGAATCGATTTGCCGCCGCAAGAACGATCTGCTGACGCTCGGCCAGGCGGCGCTGGAAGACGCCTGCGAATACATGGAGCCGCGTCGCTGTCTGTTGATGATCTTCGACGAGAGCGGCTGCATGCTGTGGCGCTGCGGCGACGCCCAAACCTGGGAGCTTTTGCAGCAATTGGGGTTCGCCCCCGGCGCCTACTGGGCCGAGGGGCAGATCGGCACCAATGCTCCGGCGCTGGCGGCGGCGGAAGGCCACCCGGTACGAGTGAGCGGTGAAGAGCACGTGCGCCGGGCGCTGCACGGTTGGTCATTCTGCGCGACGCCGGTCTACGACAACAGCGGCCGCCAGCGCGGCTCGATCGCGCTGGGCTGCCTGCTGGCCGACTGTGCCGCCGGCGATCTGTCGCTGACGCTGGCCATCGCCCGCGAAATCGGCAACTCGCTGAACGCCGACGGCCTACTGGCGGAATCCAACCGCCATCTGAATCAACTTTACGGCCTGCTGGACGGCGTGGACGACGGCGTCATGGCCTGGGATCACCGCGGCTACCTGCAATACATCAACCAGCGCGCCGCCGGCCTGCTGAAGCTGGACGAACAGCAGAGCCAGGGCAAACCGCTGGCGCAGCTGTTGACGCTGCCCGCCCTGCTCAAGCGCGCCATCGCCGACCGGCAGCCGCTGCAACACGTCGAAGTCACCTTCGAAAGCCAGCGGCAGTTTATTGCCGCTTTGCTGACGCTAAAGCCGATTTTCGACGGCGATCGCTGCAGTTTCATCGCCCTGCTGCACCCGCTCGAGCGGCTGCGCCAGTACGTCAGCAGCCAGTTGGGGCGCGTCAGCCACAGTTTCGAGCAAATGCCCTCCGCCTCGCTGGAAATGCGGCGGCTGATCCGTTACGGCCAGCAGGCGGCCAAGGGCCTGCATCCGATCCTGCTGCGCGGAGAGGAAGGGGTTGGCAAAGAGCTGCTCAGCCAGGCTATCCACAACGCCGGCGAACGCGCCGCCGGGCCGTATATCGCCCTCAACTGCCAGCTGCTGCCGCAGGCGCAGGGGCTGCGTGAACTGTTGGGCAGCGACGCCAGCGAAGAAGAGGCGGGCCAGCTCAGCAAATTCGAATTGGCCAACGGCGGCACGCTGTATCTCGAACAGATCGAATACCTGCCGGCGGAAATGCAGTCGGCGCTGCTGCAGGTGCTGAAAACCGGCGTGGTGATCCGCCTCAATTCCAGCCGGGTGATCCCGGTCGATGTCCGAGTCATCGCCGGCAGCGCCGCCGACCTGCCGCTGCTGGTGCAGCAAAACCGCTTCCGCCGCCAGCTGTTTTACAGCCTGCAGGCGTTCGAGATCCAGATCCCGCCGCTGCGCCAGCGGCTGAGCGATATTCCGCTGCTGGTCAAACACCATCTGCGCACGCTGGAGCAGCATTTTCAGTGTCGCTTCCGGGTGGATGACGAGGTGATGGCCCAGTTGGCGCTTTATCTGTGGCCGGGCAACGATTTGGAACTGAAAGGGGTGGTGGAGCGCGCGGCGATGATTTGCCACGGCCACCACATCCAGTTGGCGGATCTGCCGGTGCACCTGCTCGGCCAGCCGTCGCTGCTGGAAAGCGATCCGCCGCCCGGCGCGCCGCTGTTGACGCTGACGGACATGGAACGCCAGGCGATCCTGCGCGCGGCGACCGTCAGCCGCGGCCAGGTGACGGAGATGGCGCAGCTGCTGGGCATCGGCCGCACCACGCTGTGGCGGAAGATCAAACAGCACGGGATCGACATCCGCCAGTTCAAGCTGCGCGCTTAGTGGCTGAGCTGCAATACCCCGCGCGCGGCGTCCAGCATCGCCTTCTGTCCGCTGCGGGTTTTGCTCAGGCAATCCTGCATACCGACCACCATCGGAATGCCCATCGCCTTCGCCAGAATGGCGCTGTGCGACAGGGCATTGCCGCCGCTCAGACAGATGCCGAGCACCAGCCGGCGATCGAGCATCACCACCTCCGAAGGCATCAGTTCGTCCATCACCAATATTGACGGTTCTGCGAGCGCAATAACCGGCAGCGGCAGTCTCTGTAGATGGCACAGCGTGCGGCGCAGCATGTCGCGCACGTCCAATTCGCGCGCCCGCATGTAGTCGTCATCCAGCTCGCGGTACTCTTCGGCGATCGCCTCCAGCACCTGCCGCCAGGCCTGCTCGGCGCTGCACAGCTGTTGCGCGATGCGGGTGTAAGCCGCCTGCTGCAGATCCGGATCGTCCAGCAGCATGCTGTGGGCGCCGAAGATCGCCGCCTGCGGCTTGCCGATCAGCGTGCCGGTGCGTTCCGCCAGCCGGTTCAGATCGCTCAGCGTGTGCTGTAACGCCTCCCGCAGGCGTTGCTGTTCGCCCAGCACCTCGTCCGCGCCGATACGCCGATCGGCGGTTGGCGGCCAGAAGCTGTGGGCCTGAAACACCGGCCCGCTGGTGACGCTTTCCGCCACCGGGATACCGTGCAGCGAAGGCTGCTGCCGCTCGGAGACCGTCTCGCCAAAATGTTGTTCCGCCAGCGCTTTGAACGCCGCCAGCGCCTCGTCCGCCTGCGCGCCGTCGGCGATCAGGCGAACGGTGTCGCCGTGACGCACCTGCAGCAGCGCCAGCTGATTGAGACTGCGCGGATCGACGCACTGCCCCTGCTTCTCCAGCACCAGCTCGGCCTTGAACGGCGCCAGCGTCTCGACCAGCCGCGCCGCCGGGCGCGCATGCAGCCCATGCGGGTTCTGCACCGTCCAGGTTGCGCTTTTGCCCTGCGCCAGCGGCAAGGCCACGCTTTTCGCCGTCGGTGAAGCCTCGCCCAGCTGTGCCTGTTTGGCCTGCAGCGCCCCCTGCGCCTCCGCCACCACCTGCTCCAGCGAGGCGCCGGAGTTGGCGGCAACCACCGCCGCCAGCGTGCCTTCAACCAGCGGCGCTGCACACAGCCGCACTTTGGCGGCCAGATCCGGATCCAGCAGATCGAGCGCGGTTTCGGCACTGAGCAGCGCGCTGCCCAGATCCATCAGCACCAGAACGCCGTCGCCGTCGGCGACCGCTTCGATCGCCTCCATCACTTTGACCGCGTCGGTGCCGATCGGGTGCTGCTCGTCATCCACGCCCGCCGCCAGCGCCAGTTTGCAGCCGTCGCCGCGCATCATCTGCCGCGCCAACTGCTCAACGCCGCGCGCCAGCAACGCGCTGTGCGAAACCACCACGATATTAATCATCTCGCCTCCTGCTAACTGCCGGCGACCTCGGCCAGCGTTTTCATCATCAACATCACCGAAGTGGCGCCGGGATCCTGGTGGCCGATGCTGCGCTCGCCCAGGTAACTGGCCCGCCCTTTGCGCGCCTGCATGGTGATGGTGCTCTCCACCGCCCGCTCGGCGCTGTCGGCGGCGCGCTGCAGCGCCTCCGCCACGCTCAGGTTCTGCTGCGCGGACTGGCCGAGACTGTCCACCACCGGCCACCAGACGTCGCACATGGTCTTGTCGCCCGGCTCCGCCTTGCCGCGCATCACCACGCCTTCCACCCCTTCCTGCATCACCTGATGCAGCTCCGCCAGATCCAGGCTCTGCTTGGCGTTCGCCGCCTGCGCCGCGCGGATGAAGAAGGTGCCGAACAGCGGACCGCTGGCGCCACCCACGCTCGACAGCAGCGTCATGCCGGTGTTTTTCAGGATAAAGCCGATATCCTTGTCCGCCACCGACGGCAGCTTTTCCACCACCTTGTTGAAACCGCGATTCATGTTCAAACCGTGGTCGGCATCGCCGATCTCGGTGTCCAGCTGGGTCAGAAAATCGCGCTCCCGGCTGAACACCTCGCCGCAACGCATCAGCCAATCGACAACCTGTTGTTTGGTCAACGCCATGATTCCTCCTCAGCAACCCCAACGCAGCGCAGGCGTTTTCACCGGCGCATCCCACAAGGACAACAGCTCGTCGTCCACGTTCAACAACGTGATGGACACCCCCTGCATATCCAGCGAGGTGCAATAAGAACCCACCAGGTTGCGTTCAATGATGATGCCCGCCTCGGCGCAGCGCTCCGCCAGCCGATGGTACACGCCATACAACTCAGACAATGGCGTGGCGCCCAGATTGTTGACCAGCGCGATCACCCGATCGCCGCGCGTCAGCGGCTGCTTGGTCTGCATCTCGTCGCGCCACTCGCCCTGCTGACGATCCCAGACGCGGATCGCGCGCTGATAGTGGCCGTGGTCGATCAACGTATGGAACATGTCGTCCACCGCCGCGTTGAGCGTGGTGAACGGGCGGCGCGCAATGCCCGGCTCGCCGTGAATGCCGACGCCGAACTCCATTTCGTTCTCCGCCAGGGTGAACGACGGCTTGCCGGCGGCCGGCACGGTACAGGCGCCCAGTGCGATGCCGATTGAATGCCCGTGGTTGTTGATGCGATGCCCCAGCGTCACCACGCTGTCCAGATCGTCGCCGCGCGCCGCGGCGGCGCCCAGCAGTTTCTCCATCAGCACGGTGTTGGCCACCCCGCGCCGCCCGGCGGTAAACAGGCTGTCTTTGACCGCCACGTCGTCATCCACCAGCACCGTCGCCACCGCGACGCCGCTGTCGTGCAGCAGCTCGGTGGCGGTTTCGAAGTTGAGCACGTCGCCGGTGTAGTTCTTGATCAGCAGCAGCACCCCGGCGCCGCCGTCGATCGCCTGACCGCACTCGTACATTTTATCCGGCGTCGGCGAGGTGAAAATCTCGCCCGGACAGGCGCCGTCGAGCATCCCTTCACCGACGAAGCCGCAGTGCATCGGCTCATGGCCGCTGCCGCCGCCGGACAAGATCGCCACCTTGCCCGCCACCGGCGCGTCGGCGCGGGTCACGAACACCGGATCCGCGTGCACCAGCAGCTCGGGATGGGCCTCCGCCAGCCCCTGCAATTGCTCCTCCAACACCGACTCGACCTGATTAATCAGTTTTTTCACGATGGTTTCCTCTGTAAGAACAGGGGCGCGGCGCACCGCGCCCCAACGGTATCAATGACGCTGCAACCAGGCGGCGCCCAGCCTATCCGCCGTCAGGATCGCCGCCTGCACGCCCGCAGGGGTGACCTTGAACGGCATGTTGTGAATGGTTTCACCCGCGGCACAGCTGGCCTCGGCCACCGCCATCATCTTCGCCGCCGCATCGCCGGTGACGCCCATCTGCGCCAACGTGATCGGCAGGCCGATGTCATGACAAAACGCCAGCACGGTTTCAATCTGCGCCATCGGGCTGTTCTGCAGCATCAGTTGCGCCAGGGTGCCGAACGCCACTTTCTCGCCGTGATACAGGTGGTGACACTCCTCCAGCACGGTGAAACCGTTGTGAATGGCGTGCGCCGCCGCCAGCCCGCTGCTCTCGAAGCCGATGCCGCTCAGATACGTATTGGCCTCAATGATGCGTTCCACCGCTTCCGTCACCACGCCGGCCTCGACCGCCAGCTTGGCCTTCACCCCTTCGGCCAGCAGCGTGTCGTAGCACAGCCGCGCCAGACTGAGCGCCGCCAGCGTCGATTTGCCGCCGGCCATGCTGGTGGCCTGGGCGTCGAAACAGGCCTGCGCTTCGAAATAGGTGGAGAGCGCGTCGCCCATGCCGGCCACCAGCAGGCGCACCGGCGCGTTGGCGATGATGGCGCTGTCCATCACCACCATGTCCGGGTTGCGCGGGTAGATCAGGTATTCGGCGAATTCGCCCTGTTCGGTGTAGATAACCGACAGCGCGCTGGTCGGCGCATCGGTGGAGGCGATGGTGGGAATGAGCACCACCGGCAGCCGTTGGTAGTGGGCGACGGCCTTGGCGGTGTCGAGCGTTTTGCCGCCGCCGACGCCGATCACCCCGCGGCAGCCATGGGTCTGCAGCTCGCAGCCAAGCCGGTCTATCTCTTTACGGCAGCACTCGCCGTTGAAGCGGGCCGCATGATGTTTCACGCCGTGCTGCCGCAGGCTACCCATCAGGGTGTCGCCCGCCAGCTGCATCACGAAGTCGTCGGCGATCACGAAATAATGGTCGGCGAGGGATTTGGCGTATTCGCCGACGGCGGCCAGCGCATTGGCGCCCTGAATGTATTTGCCTGGTGACTGGATGATTCTCAACATAACCGGATCCTTGTAGGGAGTTGGCGATGGTACGTTCAGATATCAGGTGATGACGCGCCGACTTCGCCGCCGGCTTGTTGTTGTGCTTCGACTATGAGCGCCTGCCGCCCACCTGGCGAGCCACGCGATTTTTGTTCCATTATGGAACATCATCATAGCGACAACGTTTCATGATGAAACGCCAACGCGCGTTTTTTCGCCGCGAAAGCGAACTGGCGCACACCCCAACGTATAACTGCGTAAAGAGTCGATTCTGCGGGCGTTTCAGCTTTAATTTTGACCATGTTTCCCCTATCCTTAGCGCCACTACTGGGAAAGGGCGAAAACAGCCCGCATGATGGGATTGATAACGATGAAACGGACAAAAAACATCAACCAAGAGACGTTCCGCAAATCCTGGCGCAGCTACCGTGTCGCGCCCGTGGCTTTGGCGATCAGCGCCGTCTTTATGCTGGCCGGCTGCGAGAAGAGCGATGAAACGGTCTCCCTGTATCAGAATGCCGATGACTGTTCGCGCGCCAATCCTTCGATGAGCGAGCAGTGCACCACCGCCTACAACAATGCCCTGAAAGAAGCCGCGAAAACCGCGCCGAAATACGCCACTCGCGAAGACTGCGTCGCCGAGTTCGGCGAAGCGCAGTGTACCCAGGCTCCGGCACAGGCCGGTATGGCGGCGGAATCACAAAGCAGCGGCAGCTTCTGGATGCCGCTGATGGCGGGCTATATGATGGGCCGCCTGATGGGCGGTTCCGGCTTCGCGCAGCAGCCGCTGTTCACCTCCAAGAACGCCGCCAGCCCGGCGAACGGCAAGTTTGTCGACGCCAGCGGCAAGAGCTACGGCCCGGCCACCGCCGGCGGCCGCACCATGACGGTGCCGAAAACCGCCATGGCGCCGAAGCCTGCGGTCACCAATACCGTGACCCGCGGTGGTTTCGGCGAGACCGTGGCCAAGCAGACCAGCATGCAGCGCAGCAGCGCCACTTCCAACTCCGGCTCTCGCAGCATGGGCGGTTGATGCATGAAACGTATTGCTATTACCGAGCGCCCGGACTGGCGTGAAAAAGCGACCGAGTTCGGTTTTCGTTTCCACACCATGTACGGCGAGCCGTACTGGTGTGAAGACGCCTATTACCAGTTCACGCTGGCGCAGATTGAAGAGATCGAAAGCGCCACCGCCGAGCTGCATCAGATGTGCCTGCAAGTGGTGGAAAAAGTGGTCGGCAGCGACGAGCTGATGGCCAAGTTCTGCATCCCGAAACACACCAGGGAGTTCGTGCGCAGCTCCTGGCGCACCAACCAGCCGTCGCTGTATTCGCGTCTCGATCTGGCCTACGACGGCGTCAACCCGCCGAAGCTGCTGGAGAACAACGCCGATACGCCGACCTCGCTGTATGAAGCGGCCTTCTTCCAGTGGCTGTGGCTGGAAGACCAGATCAATGCCGGCAAGCTGGATCCGCAATCGGATCAGTACAACAGCCTGCAGGAGAAGCTGATCGAGCGTTTCGGCGAGCTGAAAGCGCACCACGGCTTCGGCCTGCTGCACCTGGCGTGCTGCCAGGACAGCGAAGAAGATCGCGGCACGGTGCAATATCTGCAGGACTGCGCGCAGGAAGCCGGTCTGCCGACCGAATTCCTGTTCATGGAAGAGATTGGCCTTGGCGAGAAAGGCCAGTTCACCGATCTGCAGGATCAGGTGATCGGTAACCTGTTCAAGCTCTACCCGTGGGAATTCATGCTGCGCGAGATGTTCTCCACCAAGCTGGAAGACGCCGGTGTGCGTTGGCTGGAGCCGGCCTGGAAGAGCATCATCTCCAACAAGGCGCTGCTGCCGCTGCTGTGGGAAATGTTCCCGAACCACCCTAACCTGCTGCCGGCTTATTTCGCGCAAGACGATCATCCGCCGATGGATCATTACGTCACCAAACCGCTGTTCTCGCGGGAAGGCGCCAATATCCAGATCGTCGAAAACGGTCAGGAAGTGGCGCGCGTCGATGGGCCGTACGGTGAAGAAGGCATGATCGTGCAGCAGTTCCATCCGCTGCCGAAGTTCGAAGACAGCTACACGCTGATCGGCAGCTGGCTGGTGAACGATCAACCCTGCGGCATCGGCCTGCGCGAAGATCGCGAACTGATCACGCAGGATCTGTCGCGCTTCTATCCGCACACTATTCTCGGCTGATCGCCCCGCTGAAAGCAAAAACGCCAGTCTCTGACTGGCGTTCTTTCTTTACCCCACCTGTACCGACAGCATGCTCAGCGCCCCCATTTCGATACCGTCGATCGGCACGCTGATGGTCTCTTTTCCATCCCAACCGCCAAGCACATACAGCAACGGCAGATAGTGTTCCGGCGTCGGATTCGACAACGCCGCGCCCTCATGGCGCATGAAATCCACCAGCGGGTGATTATCGCCCCGATAACGCAGGTTATCCCGGACAAAGTTATTGAACGATTCCGCCCATGGGTAGGCGCTGGTGTCGCCCTGCCATTTCACCATGCGCAGGTTGTGCACCACGTTGCCGCTGGCGACGATCATCACGCCCTCATCCCGCAGCGCCGCGAGTTTGCGGCCCAGCTCATAGTGGTAAGCCGCCGGCTGCGTGCCGTCGACGCTGAGCTGCACCACCGGGATATCGGCATTGGGATACATCTTGATCAATACGCCCCAGGTGCCGTGATCCAACCCCCACTCGCCGAGATCCGCCGTTACCGGCACTGGCGCCAGAATGTGCTGCAGCTGCGCGGCCAGCGCGGGAGAGCCTGGCGCCGGATAACGGGTATCAAACAGCGCCTGCGGGAACCCGCCAAAGTCGTGAATGGTTTTGGGTTTTTCCATCGCGGTGACCGCAGTGCCGCGGGTATACCAATGCGCGGAAACCGCCACGATCGCCTTCGGGCGCGGCAATGACTCACCCAACGCACGCCATGCCCGGGTGTAACGGTTGTCTTCCAGCACGTTCATCGGGCTACCGTGGCCAAGAAACAGTGCCGGCATACGAGAGGTGTTCATAGAGGGATCCTTAGTTCAAATTGTGCTATGGCGTTACATTACGCGCTTTGCCGCAGCAACACAGCCGGATAACCGTGATGAAGATATTCAATAAATTTGAATTAAAAGTAGAGAAATACGCCGGTCAACAGAAAGATAAAAAAATCATATATTTCAATAAAATAATAAGATCAGTGAATACCATGACATTACTGCCACACAGATCCAATTTGTGAACAATTTATGTATTTTTTGTTAACAAAATCTATACACTCCTCCTCTGCCGACGGGAGCAGGCAACGCCGTCGCGCGATGGGAATTACGTCTCACCAAGGAGGAATTCATGTTCAGACTCACACTGGCAACCCGCCTGGCGCTTTCCATGTTCTTACTCGCCGGCTGGACGGCAACCACCGGCGCGGCGGACAACGCGCAACTGACGCAGCGCGAAGATCCTTACTTCCTTCAGGCGCAAACTCAGCTGCAACAGCGACTGAAACAAACCCCAAACACCAACCGCGCCAAAAACGTCATTCTGGTCGTCGGTGACGGCATGGGGTTTTCCACCGTGACCGCCGCCCGCATTTTTGAAGGGCAGCAGCGCGGCGTGGACGGCGAATCCAACGTGTTGGCCTGGGAGGCCTTCCCCTATCTGGCGGCGGCCAAAACCTACTCCGCCGACGCCCAAATCACCGACTCTGCGCCCAGCGCGGTGGCGATGACCACCGGCGTCAAAACCATCAACGATCTGATGGGTCTCGATCATACGGCTACCCTCAACAACTGCGAGGATCAGCAAACCAAGGCCGTCACCACACTGTGGGAGATGGCCGCAACGCTCGGCATGTCCACCGGCGCCGTGACGACCGCCACCATTACCCACGCCACTCCGGGCGCCACCTATGCCCATATCGCCAATCGCGACTGGGAGTCTGACGCCAAAATGCCGGCAAATGCCCTGGCCGCAGGCTGCCGCGACATCGCGCGCCAGTTGGTGGAAATGAAGTACGGCAACGGCCTGAACGTAGCGATGGGCGGCGGGCGCGCCAACTTCCTGCCCGACAGCGTGAGCGATCCGGAATACCCCGGCAAGAAAGGTGCCAGAAAGGACGGCCGCGACCTGACGCAGGCCTGGCTGCAACGCTACGGCGAGCGCGGACAATACGTCTGGAATCAGGCGCAGTTCAACAAAATCGAACCGGGCAACGTCGACCATCTGCTGGCTCTGTTCGAGCCGTCGCACATGAACTTCGAGCACGACCGGCGACAAGACGCGGCGGGAGAACCCTCACTGGCGGAAATGGCCGGCAAGGCCATCGATATTCTGTCCAGGAATCCTGAGGGTTATCTGCTGTTGGTGGAGGGTGGGCGCGTCGATCACGGCAGCCATAACGGCAACGCCTACCGCACGCTGAGCGACGCGGTCGCCCTGAACGAAGCGGTGAAAACCATCGTCGATAAGGTCGATCTGGACGACACGCTGGTGATAGTGACCGGCGATCACAGCCACACGCTGACCATCGCCGGCTATGCCAAGCGCGGCAATCCTATCCTCGGCATTTCCGTCGGCGTCGACGGCAAACCTCGGCTGGGCAGCGACGGCAAGCCCTACACCACCCTCGGTTTCGCCAATGGCCCCGGCGGCGCGATCCCGCTGACCGAGCGCCCGGCATTGACCATGGAGCAAACCACCGCGCCCGACTTTATTCAGCCGGCGCTGGTGCCGCTGAACAGCGAGACGCACGGCGGGGAAGATCTCGGCATCTACGCCATCGGCCCCTGGGCGCATCTGTTCCAGGGCACGGTGGAGGAGAACTACACCTTCCACGTGATGAATTACGCCAGCCGCATCGGCGAACACCTGTCAAAACGGTAGCCACAAAAAAAGCCGCTTTACGCGGCTTTTTTTATCGTTGAAAGCGGCCGGCTATCAGCTGGCTTTTTTCTCGTGCGCCTGGCGGTAGGCCACCAGATCTTCGATGGTCAGCACCACCATGTCGTGCTGTTTGGCGAAGGTGATCACTTCAGGCGCGTGCGCCATGCTGCCATCGTCGTTGGTCAGTTCACACAGCACGCCGGCTGGTTTGAAACCGGCCATGGAAACCAGATCGATGGTCGCTTCGGTGTGGCCGCGACGGCTCAACACACCGCCCGGCTGCGCGCGCAGCGGGAACACGTGGCCCGGGCGGTTCAGGTCGCTCGGCTTGGCGCTGTCTGCCACCGCCGCACGGATGGTGGTCAGGCGATCGGAAGCGGAAACCCCGGTGGTCACGCCCTGCGCCGCTTCGATGGTCACGGTGAAGGCGGTCTGGAACTGGCTGGAGTTATTGGTCACCATCATCGGCAGCTCAAGCTGCTGACGGCGTTCTTCGGTGATGCACAAGCACACGATACCGCTGCCGTGGCGAATGGTCAGCGCCATCTGCTCAACGGTCATGGTTTCCGCGGCGAAGATCATGTCACCTTCGTTTTCACGGTTTTCATCATCGAGCACCATTACGCCGCGCCCGTTGCGCAGTGCGTCGATCGCGCGTTCAACGCGTTCTGTTGGCGTGCCGAAGTCTGAAAGTAGCGTCTGATTCATGGTAAAAAACCTCATTAAAAATTATGGATTACCAGAACCAGGGCGATCTTGAGGAGTAGCTAGCAATAGCTAAAAAAATAACGCAAGCGGGCGCATGCCCGGCAGATACCGTTACTCTCTCCCATCCGGACTATAACCGTCGGCCCCGGAATTACACCGGATCTGCTGACCTCTAACCGGCCTTTACAGGCTGGCTGAGCGCTCGCGGGCTTTCACCGTAGAAGGTGATTTACCGCCGGTGGGGACTTTCACCCCGCCCTGAGAATAAGCAAGATGACTATAACGCTAATGGGTAGGCAGGGCAATTGGCAAAAGCACAATTCGGCCACGTACGGCGAATGCGCTTAATGGTTTATCCGACGGGCAACTCGCATTACACTAAGCGGCAGCTATTAAACTCTGAAAGGGATACGCCATGATTGACCCGAAAAAAATCGAACAAATCGCACGCCAGGTTCATGAGTCCATGCCTAAAGGCGTTCGTGAATTCGGGGAAGACGTTGAGAAAAAAATCCGTCAGGTGCTGCAGTCGCAGCTGACCCGTCTGGATTTGGTTAACCGCGAAGAGTTCGACGTGCAGACTCAGGTGCTGTTGCGCACCCGCGAGAAGCTGGCGCTGTTGGAGCAGCGCATGGCCGAGCTGGAAAGCAAGCTGAGCGCGGCGCCGGCCGCCAAGCAGGAAGACGAATAATTCCCGCCAAGGGCGCGCACCGCGCGCCCTTGTACTTTACGTCGCCCGGCGTTAGCCGCGCCCGTCTTTGATCGCTTTGATGATGTTGGTGGTCGACAGGCCGTCTTCAAAGTTCAGCACTTTGACATCGCCGCCGTTGGCCCACACCTCCGCACTGCCGGCAATCTCTTCCGGCTTGTAATCGCCGCCTTTGACCAGCAGATCCGGCAAGATGTCGGCGATCAAGCGCTGCGGCGTGTCCTCCTCGAACGGCACCACCCAATCCACCGCTTCCAGCGCGCCCAGCACGATCATGCGGTTCTCCAGCGCGTTGACCGGGCGTTTTTCCCCTTTCAGGCGTTTGGTCGACGCATCGCTGTTCACCGCAACGATCAGGCGATCGCCCAGCTTGCGGGCGTTGGCCAGATAAGAGACGTGGCCGGCATGCAGAATGTCGAAGATGCCGTTGGTCATCACCACTTTCTCGCCGCGCTGACGCGCCTGCGCCACGGCGTTTTTCAACTGCGCTTCGGTCATCACGCCAAAGCCGGTTTCGGCGCGGCCGCGCACCGCGTTTTCCAGCTCGATGGGCGACACGGTAGACGTACCGAGCTTACCCACCACCACGCCGGCGGCGGCGTTAGCAAGGAAGCAGGACTCTTCCAGCGAGTTGCCGGCGGCCAGCGAGGCGGCCAATACGCCGATCACGGTGTCGCCGGCGCCGGTCACATCAAACACTTCCTGCGCCTGAGTCGGCAAGTGCAGCGGCTCAACGCCAGGCTGCAGCAGCGTCATGCCGTGTTCGGAGCGGGTAACCAGCAGCGCCGACAGCTCGAAATCCGCCACCAGCTTCATGCCGCGTTCCACCAGTTCCGCCTCATCCTTACAGTGGCCCACCACCGCTTCGAACTCGGACAGGTTCGGCGTCAGCAGCGTCGCGCCGCGATAGCGCTCGAAATCGGAGCCTTTCGGATCGATCAGCACCGGCACCTTGGCGGCGCGCGCCAGCTGGATCATGCCCTGCACCTGGCTGAGCGCCCCCTTGGCGTAATCGGACAGCACCAGCGCGCCGATCTGCGGCAACGCCTGCTGAATGCGCTCCAGCATCGGCTGCGGATCGACGTTGGAGAAGCCTTCTTCGAAGTCGAGACGGATCAGCTGCTGGTTGCGCGACAGCACGCGCAGCTTGGTGATGGTCGGATGGGTCGGCACCGAGACGAAGTCGCAGCGCACGTTGACTTCATTCAGTTTGGCGCTCAGCGCCCGCGCCGCATCGTCGATGCCGGTCAGGCCCACCAGGCGGGAAGTAGCGCCCAGCGAAGCGATGTTCATCGCCACGTTAGCCGCGCCGCCGGGACGCTCTTCGATGGTATCGACCTTGACCACCGGCACCGGGGCTTCCGGTGAAATGCGGCTGGTCGGCCCATACCAATAGCGATCCAACATGACGTCACCGACCACCAGCACACCGGCGCGGCGAAAATCAGGCAGCGTAACTTTCATCCGATAACTCCAAAAAAGAACAAAATTTTAGTGGCGCAGATATTACCACAGACCGCCGGAATACCCGCAAAAAGGTATCAATCCAGCCATTTGGCCCAGCTGGCGCGCACCTGCTCGCGCTCGGCGGCAAACAGCTCGCTGTCGACCTTGCCGGAATGCTCCTGCAGCGCCAGGTGGTGGATCTCGTCGCGCATGGTGACATAAGCCTGGGTCAGCGCGCGCGCCTCCTCTTCCGGCATGATGTCGTAATTGGCCATCAGCTCGAAGATGCGCACATTGTCCGACCAACGCGTCAGGCGCGGTTCACCCGGCGCATAGCGTAAGACCAGATATTGGGCGATAAATTCGATGTCGGTAATGCCGCCCTCATCAGCTTTGATATCAAACAGATCGCGCTGCTTGTTACCGAGATGGTTGCGCATCTTTTCGCGCATCTCGCGCACTTCGCGCTTCAGGGTCTCCGGATCGCGCGTTTTGCACAGGATCTCGCGCCGGATCGCGTCGAACTGCTGATGCAGCGCCGGGTCGCCATGCACGATACGCGCGCGCACCAGGGCCTGATGTTCCCAGGTCCAGGCTTCATTTTGCTGGTAGTCGGCGAACGCCTCGACGGTGCTGACCAGCATCCCCGCGGCGCCGGAAGGCCGCAGCCGCGCGTCCACCTCATACAGAATGCCGGAAGAGGTGCGGGTGCTGAACAGATGCATCACCCGCTGCGCCAGCCGCAGGTAGAACTGGCGGCCGTCGATGCAGCGATCGCCGTCGGTCATCACCTCCGGCGGGCAATCCAGCAGGAACACCAGATCGAGGTCGGAACTGTAACCCAGCTCCCAACCGCCCAGTTTGCCGTAGCCGATCACCGCAAAGCCGCGCCCCTCACGCTCCTGCAAATGGGTGGGCTGGCCGTAGCGCGCCACCATGTCGATCCAGGCCTGCTGCACCACCGCGTCGATGATCGCCTCAGCCAGATAAGTCAGGTGATCGCTCACTTTCATCACCGGCAGCGCGCCGGCGATATCCGCAGCGGCGATGCGCAGCTGCTGCGCCTGTTTGAACTGACGCAGCGCCTCCAGCTTTTGCTCTTCGTCGTCTTCCGGCACCCGCAGCAGATATTGCCGCAGCTCGCTGCGGTAGGCGTCCAGCGCCACCGGCTGATACAGCGTGGCCGGATCCAGCAGTTCGTCCAGCAACAGCGGGTAACGCGACAGCTGGTTGGCGACCATCGGCGACGCGGCGCACAGGCGGATCAGATGACTGAGCGCCGCGTGATACTCCACCAGCAGCTCGAGGTAGGTGGTGCGGGTGACGATGCTGAGCAGCAGCTGCGCCAGCCGCACCAGCGCGGTCGGCGCGTCCTGCCGCGGGCACACCTCCGCCAGCAGGCGCGGC
This sequence comes from Serratia sp. BNK-33-b, assembly GCF_048684565.1. NCBI lineage: Bacteria > Pseudomonadati > Pseudomonadota > Gammaproteobacteria > Enterobacterales > Yersiniaceae > Serratia > Serratia sp. BNK-33-b. Next base: position 494,588 of record NZ_JBLQTZ010000001.1, on the reverse strand, counting down.
ATCAGCTGATCGAGCACGTCGCGGCCGCGCGGGCCGATGGTGCGTTTGTCGACGTCGTGGCGGAAATCGGCGATGGTGCGCAGCATCTGTCGACGCGCCTCTTCGTCGAGGTGCGGCGTCAGCGGCGCCAGCTCGTTCTCCTCCAGCGCGTCCTGCCACAGGCTGTGGTAGTGCTGGTAGTCGGGATCTTCACCGACATCCGGGCTATCGTCGCCGATCAGGTCGTCGAACACCGCGCGCACCGCCTGCATGTGCGCGTCCAGCGCCACCATCAGCGCCGGCCAATCCGCCAATCCCATGCCGTAGGCCAACCGGGCCTGATCGAGCGCCTCCTGCGGCAGCGTCTGGGTTTGCTGATCGCCGATCGCCTGCAGCAGGTTCTCCAGCCGCCGCAGGAACAGGTAGGCGGCGCTCAGCGCCCGCACCTGCTCGGCCTCCAACAGCCCCAGCTCGCCCACCGCCTGCAGCGTCGGCAGCAGCGAACGCCCCTGCAGCGCCGGCTCGCGGCCGCCGCGGATCAGCTGGAATACCTGAGTGATGAATTCGATTTCTCGAATGCCGCCGGCGCCCAGCTTGATGTTGTCCTTCAGACCGCGCCGCCGCACTTCACGGGCGATCATGCCCTTCATGTTGCGCAAAGATTGGATGACGCTGAAATCGATGTAGCGGCGGAACACGAACGGCCGCAGGGTTTTGCGCAGCTCCTGGCTATAGGCGTCTTCCGCCCCGCCCATCAGGCGCGCCTTCACCATCGCATAGCGCTCCCAATCGCGCCCCTGCTCCTGATAATAATCTTCCAGCGCCGCGAAGCTCATCACCAACGGGCCGCTGTCGCCGAACGGCCGCAGCCGCATGTCCACGCGATAGACGAAGCCGTCGATGGTTTGCTGATCCAGCGCCTTGATCAACCGCTGGCCGAGGCGGGTGAAAAACTGGGCATTGTCCAGCTCGCGCCGTCCGCCCTGGGTCTGGCCGTTCTCCGGGTAGGCGAAGATCAGATCGATATCCGACGAGAAATTCAACTCGCCGCCGCCCAACTTGCCCATGCCGAGGATCAACAGCGGCTGCGGCTCGCCGGCGGCGTTGCACGGCGTGCCCCATTCGCGGCAGCAGGTTTGGTACAGCCAGTCGCGCGCGCTGACGATCAACGTTTCCGCCAGTCCGCTCAGCTGCAGCAGCGTTTCTTCGGTCGAACACAGCCCCTGAGCCTGCGCCCAGGCAATGCGTACCAGCGTTTCACGGCGAAACAGACGCAGCGTGCGCATCAGCTGCGCCTCGTCGCGCACCTCTTCCAGCTCGTCCTGCAGCCAGGCGGCATAGTGCTGCCACTCGCCGGGCGCCGGCGGCTGTTCGCGCAGCGTCGCCAGCCAGGCAGGCTGAGCGAGCAGCGCGTCGCTGACGAAATCGCTCGACGCCAGCACCCACTGTTCCTGCTCGCTAAAGGCGCAGTCCGCGCCGTGAACTTCCTGAAAACGCTGCACAATCTGCTGTGCCTGAGCCTGTAACGCGGCTGAAAGTGGCGACATAGTGTATGACCCGTTCTGCGGCCCACGGCTGGCGGGCCGGCTGGATTAACGAAGCGCGCCGTTTAACCAGAATGGCGCATGCGATAAGGCCTGTTTGCGGCTGGCTTCATACCAGCCCTGACGGCGCTCGCTCAGCGCCGCCTGCAGCTCGCGCCAGGCCTCGATATAAGGCCCGGTCTGCTCGTCGGGATAAGCGCCCGACAGCAGGACCAGCGCCGAAATCTGACGCGTCAGGCGCGGCAATTGTTCCTGATATTCATCTTCGTTCAGCGTACGGCTGAAGGCCTCTTTCAGCTCTGCGCCGCTGCGCCCCAGCATGATGTCGCTGAAGCGTTTGAAAGAACCATCCAGCTTGGCCTGCGCTTTGGCGTCGATAAACGGCCGCCAGGCGCCGCTCACCAGCCATGATGTGAGCGCCAACTTACATTGCAGGTAGACCGCGCTGTAGCACAGGGTCTCTGGTTGCGCGGTTTTGTCCGCCAACAGCGGTTCGAGCTCGGTCAGGCGGGCGCGCAGATCGGCGCTGGCCTTGCGCGGCACCAGGCCGCCGAAGATCACCAGCGCCTGGCGGATCGTTCCGACCGCCTCAATCACCGAAGCGCGCGCCTGCGCGTCGCCGCGCAGCCACAGCTCTTCATGGTACTGCCAGTGGCTGAGCGCCAGCTCGAAGGCGGCGATCATCCCCTGCTCTACGGTCGCCTTCGCCGCCGGCTTCAGCACCCGCAGCGGACGCACCTCACGCGGCGGATTGCCCTGCGCCAGGTGGTAACCGCGCGCCGCCTTGCTCAGGCTGCCCTGACGCAGCCCGTCGTGCGCCGCCAGCTCACCGGCCAACGCCAGCAGATCGGCGGTATTGCCTTTCAGCAACTCCAGTTCTATCTCACTCAGGGCTTCGCTGAGATCACCGGCGCGCACCTCACCCTGATCCAAGCCAATCTCTATCTCGCTTTGGCCGTAAGTAACCACCCACTTCTCACGCACGAAATCAGTACGGAACAGCGGTTGCAACGCCTGCTGCAGCGCCGCGATATCGCAATCCTGCGGCCAGATGTCGGCAGGGAACTGCGCCAACGCCAGCTGCGGCTCGGCGATAGCGACATTGTATTCCGGGCGCTGGTGCAGGCCGCCCACCACTTTACCGGCGGTTTTGATGGTCATCTCAAAGCGATCGTCGAAACCGCGAATGCGCAGCCCCATGTCGTGACGGCGCAGGAAGTTGTCGGCCGTTTCGAAGTAAATGTTGGTCAGCTTTTGCGGCGCGGAATGCTGATGCGGCCAGGCGGCGAGCCAGTGTGGCAGAGCGGCCACCGCTTGCGGCGCGGCGATGAATTTCAGTTCAATTTCAACGGTCATAATTCTTTAACACCAATAAGTTACGCATTCGCGTCGGTTTCAGCGCGGCGCGCTCGGCCCGCCGTATGCTGCCCACTGACGCACAGTTGTCATTATCTTACCGCGATTCCCAGCGCCTTAACCCTGCTAACTGTAGAAAAAACCTGTTACGTTATAAAACGCTGCGCAACTCACAGAATCAGCCACAGTAAGATAGTTCTCATTCCGGTTTTGGCGTTGCGTCGTCAGACTGAACCCTCTACTATCGTTCCATAAATTCACCCAGAAACGATGAACTAATGCAGAAATTACGCCTGATTTTCCTTGCCGCGCTGAGCTTCAGCATCACTTGGGCCGCACATGCCGAAGATAAACGCTATATCTCCGATGAGTTAAGCACTTACGTCCATAGCGGCCCAGGTAATCAGTACCGTATTGTCGGCACTCTGAACGCCGGTGAAGAAGTGACCCTGCTGAGCGTCAACGACAGCACCAATTACGGCCAGATCCGCGATCCGAAAGGCCGCACCACCTGGATCCCGCTCGATCAGCTCAGCCAGACGCCAAGCCTGCGCACCCGCGTGCCGGAGCTGGAACAGCAGGTGAAAACCCTGACCGACAAACTGGCCAACATCGATAACACCTGGAACCAGCGTACCTCGGAAATGCAGGAAAAAGTCGCGGGCAGCGACAGCACCATCAGCAGCCTGCAGAAGGAAAACCAGGATCTGAAAAACCAGCTGGTGGTCGCGCAGAAGAAGGTCAACGCCGTTAACCTGCAGCTCGACGACAAGCAGCGCACCATTATCCTGCAGTGGTTCATGTACGGCGGCGGCGTTGCCGGCGTCGGTTTGCTGTTGGGCCTGCTGTTGCCGCACCTGATCCCGCGTCGCAAGAACAACAATCGCTGGATGAACTGATTTCAGTATCGTTCAGTTTGAGTATGGGCGCCTGCGGGCGCCTTTTTCATTGGCGCCGACATCCCGCGGCCAATTCATGTAATCTGATAGACAGGGCCTTACACGATATTCAGGAGTCAACAGTGCAGATTTATCTGGTCGGCGGTGCCGTTCGCGACAGCCTGCTCAACATTCCGGTGGTCGATCATGATTGGGTGGTGGTGGGCGCCACGCCGGCGGAGTTGCTGGCGTTGGGCTACCAGCAGGTCGGCAAAGATTTTCCGGTGTTCCTCAATCCCGATACCCACGAGGAGTATGCGCTGGCGCGCACCGAGCGCAAATCCGGCCAAGGGTACACCGGTTTTACCTGCTATGCCGCGCCGGACGTGACGCTGGAAGACGATCTGCTGCGGCGCGATCTGACCATCAACGCCATCGCCCGTTCCGCCGAAGGGGAACTGATTGACCCTTACGGCGGCGTGGCCGATCTGCAGGCGCGCGTGCTGCGCCACGTTTCCGACGCGTTCGGCGAAGATCCGCTGCGCGTGCTGCGCGTGGCGCGATTCAATGCTCGCTTCGCTCATCTGGGTTTTCGCATCGCCGACGAAACGCTGGCCCTGATGCGCCGGATGGCGCACAGCGGTGAACTGGCCGCGCTGACCGCCGAACGCGTCTGGAAAGAAACTGAAAAAGCGCTGCAAAGCCAGAGCCCGCAGGTCTATTTTCAGGTGCTGCGCGACTGCGATGCGCTGGCGGTGCTGTTCCCGGAAATCGACGCGCTGTTCGGCGTGCCGGCCCCCGCCAAGTGGCACCCGGAGATCGACACCGGCGTACACACGCTGATGGCGCTGGCGATGGCCGCCCGCCTCACGCCGGAGGTGGACGTGCGCTTCGCCACGCTGTGCCACGATCTTGGCAAAGGGTTGACGCCGAAAGCGTTCTGGCCGCATCACCACGGCCACGGCCCGGCGGGCGTACGGCTGGTCGAGGCGCTGTGCCAGCGGCTGCGGGTGCCCAACCCGGTGCGCGATCTGAGCAAGCTGGTGGCCGAGTACCATGATTTGATCCACACCGTGAACAAGCTGCGGCCGGAGACCCTGCTGAAGCTGTTCGACGCCATCGACGTCTGGCGCAAGCCCCAAAGGCTGGAGCAGATGATCCTGACCAGCGAAGCGGACGCGCGCGGCCGCACCGGCTTTGAGGAGAATCCTTATCCGCAGGGCGACTATCTGCGCCAGGCGTATCAGGTGGCGAACGCGGTATCGATTAAAGAGGTGGTAGCCAGCGGGCTGCAGGGCACCGCGATCCGCGATGAGCTCAAACGCCGTCGCCAGCAGGCGCTGGCCGACTGGAAGCTCAACCAAACCATCCTCAACGATCAGGCATAAAAAAACCCCGCAGAGCGGGGTTTTTTCTTGCCATCGTGCTTACAGGAATACCATGTAAACCACGGCCGCCACGATAAAGCGGTAGATGGCGAACGGCACGAACGAGATGCGTTTGATCAGCGACAGGAAGGTCTTGATCGCAATCAGCGCCACCACGAAGGCAGTAACGAAACCGACGGCGAACATCGGCAGATCGCTCCAGGTCAAGAAGTGCAGGCTCTTGTACAGATCCAGACCGCTGGCGCCAATCATCATCGGCACCGCCAGGATGAAGGAGAACTCGGACGCCGCATAACGGTTTACGCCCACCAGCATACCGCCGGCGATAGTGGAACCCGAACGGGAGAAGCCCGGCCACAGCGCCAGGCACTGGAAGCAGCCAATCATGAACGCCTGGCGGTAGGTGATGTCATCCAGCCCTTCCGCTCTCGGTTTCTTCGGCTTCAGCCATTCCGCCGCCAGCAACAGCAGGCCGCCGACGACCAACGCGTACATCACGTTTTTCGGCGCGAACAGCGATTTAATCACATCGTGGAATACCAGACCCAGCACCACCGCCGGGATCATCGCCAGCAGGATATGCCCCAGCTTCAGTTGGCCGCTGGTTTTGCCCTCGTGCTCCACTGGCTTGCCGCCGAAATGGATGCCGATCAGGCCGAACAACCGGCGCCAGAACATCACCACCACGGCCAGGATCGACCCCAGTTGGATGATGACTTCAAAGGTTTTGGCTTTGTCGCCGGTAAAACCCAGCCACTCGCCAACGATAATCATATGCCCGGTGGAAGACACCGGCAGAAATTCGGTTAACCCTTCGACAACCCCAAGAACAAACGCAATAAACAGTGAATGCATGTCAGCCATGTGCTTCGCTCACCCCATAAAATAACGGCCATCACATAAAAAAGCGGCAGTGCTTAAAAGACAATGCCGCTAAAACAATTCTCAGGATTAAGACCAGTTTAACGGTCTTTCGTTGCAAGCAGATGACATAAAATCATGCGGGACGAGTGCCGCGCTCAATGATCACGCCGACCCGATTGGCATGTGCTACAGCGCCCGGTTTGCTGACCTTAATACGGACCCACGGGGAATTGAAGCGCTGAAGCAAAATTTCGGATATTTCCTCCGCTACGCGCTCCACCAGCGCGAAGCGGTTCGACTCAACATGCTGGATCACGGCGTCGCTGACATCGGCATAGCTCAGACAGTCATTTACATCGTCGCTGGCGGCGGCCGGCCGGTTATCCCAGCCCATTTCGATATCGAACACCAGCTTCTGACGAATGCCCTGTTCCCACTCATAAACGCCAATGGTGGTAATTACGGTAAGCTCTTCAATAAATACGATATCCATCACGTCATTCTCTGTTTTTGGCCTTGCCGGATACCACTTCCAGCGGAATGTGCGTATTATCCATAGATGTTGCGAGTAAAACGACCATTATTAAACGGAACCGCGTTATGAGTGCTACCGCGCTTGGCATGATTATCTTCGCGTATCTGTGCGGCTCGATTTCCAGCGCGATCCTGGTTTGCCGGATCGCCAGGCTGCCGGATCCGCGTGAACATGGCTCAGGAAACCCCGGGGCGACCAACGTCCTGCGCATCGGCGGCCGGCTGGCGGCGGCGGCGGTGCTGGTGTTCGATATTCTGAAAGGGATGCTGCCGGTCTGGCTGGCCTACAAACTCGATGTGCCGCCGCTGTATCTCGGCCTGACGGCGATCGCCGCCTGCCTGGGGCACATCTATCCGGTGTTCTTCCACTTCCGCGGCGGTAAAGGCGTGGCGACGGCGTTTGGCGCCATCGCGCCTATCGGCTGGGATCTGACCGGCCTGATGACCGGCACCTGGCTGTTGACGGTGCTGCTCAGCGGCTACTCTTCGCTCGGCGCCATCGTCAGCGCGTTGATCGCCCCGTTCTACGTCTGGTGGTTCAAACCGCAGTTCACCTTCCCGGTAGCGATGCTCTCCTGCCTGATCCTGATGCGGCATCACGACAATATTCAGCGCCTGTGGCGCGGCCAGGAAGGCAAGATCTGGGGCAAGTTCCGCAAGAAGAAAAACGACGCGGATAACGGCGACCAGCCGAGAGAAGAATAACAGAAGGGCCGGATAATCCGGCCCTTTGTTTTATACCGCAGGCAGTTCCGCCAGCGGCCAGCGCGGCCGCACGGAAACGCTCAGCGCCGGGTTGGCGCCGCTCTTCAGGCGCACCATGCCGGCATAGGCGATCATCGCGCCGTTGTCGGTGCAAAATTCCGGGCGGGCATAGAACACTTCCCCGCCGCGCTTGTGCATCATCTCCGCCAGTTTGGCGCGCAGCGTGCGGTTGGCGCTCACGCCACCGGCCATCACCAGGCGTTTGAAGCCGGTCTGATCCAACGCGCGTTTGCATTTTATCGCCAGCGTATCCACCACCGCATCCTCGAAGGCGCGGGCGATGTCGGCACGCGTCTGATCGTCGTTGCCGTTGGAGCGAATGGTGTTGGCGGCAAAGGTTTTCAGCCCGGAGAAGCTGAAGTCCAACCCCGGACGATCGGTCATCGGCCGCGGAAAGGTAAAACGCCCCGCCGTGCCCTGCTGCGCCATCTTCGACAGCATCGGCCCGCCGGGATAATCCAGGCCGAGCAGCTTGGCGGTTTTGTCGAACGCTTCGCCGGCGGCATCGTCGATCGACTCGCCCAGCAGTTCATATTCACCGATGCCGGTGACGCTGATCAGCTGAGTGTGGCCGCCGGAGACCAGCAGCGCGACGAACGGGAACGCCGGCGGGTTATCTTCCAGCATCGGCGCCAGCAGGTGGCCTTCCATGTGGTGCACCGGCACCGCCGGCACGTTCCAGGCGAACGCCAGCGCACGCCCCACGGTAGCGCCGACCAGCAGCGCCCCCACCAGGCCCGGCCCGGCGGTGTAAGCCACGCCGTCGATATCGGCCGGGGTCAGGTTGGCCTCTTTCAGCGCCGCCTGAATCAGCGGCACGGTTTTGCGCACGTGATCGCGGGAGGCCAGTTCCGGCACTACGCCGCCGTAGTCGGCGTGCAGCTTCACCTGGCTGTATAATTGGTTGGCCAACAAACCGGTTTGATCGTCATACACTGCAATTCCGGTTTCATCGCAGGACGTTTCTATACCCAGTACTCGCATTACATTTCCCATCATTCACGTGCGGCCGCCAGTCTACCACATTCCGCCGCATTTACCGCCGATGCGGCGCATCTTGTCACCGGCTTGCGCCTATGTCGATGATTCATCCAGAAAATGCCCGAGCGATTAAACACGAGCATTTTTTTCTGATTAGTCTATAATCAGCGCCCGGTGCAAAATTGCGCACGTTGCGGCAGAGCGACGCGGGTTTCAATTTGCTGTGATGCTTTACAAAGCAGCATCCATTGGAGTAAAATTCCGCACCATTTTGAAAAGGCTGGCGCTTGGCCAGCAGCAAACCGAATTTTATTGAGGTGAGAGGCACATGCCGGTAATTAAAGTACGTGAAAACGAGCCATTTGACGTTGCTCTGCGTCGTTTCAAACGCTCTTGCGAAAAAGCGGGTGTTTTAGCTGAAGTTCGTCGTCGTGAGTTTTATGAAAAACCAACTACCGAACGTAAACGCGCTAAAGCTTCTGCTGTGAAACGTCACGCGAAGAAACTGGCTCGCGAAAACGCACGCCGCACTCGTCTGTATTAATTCTTCGGGGGCAACCCCACCGCGTGAATTTCTGATTTTCAAAATCGCGCAGACCGAGTAGTTGCATACGAAGGCCGTGCTTTCCGAAAGGAATGCGCGGCTTGTTCTCGTTTATAGGCTAATGAAGTAAGGGCTTATGGCTGGACGAATTCCGCGCGTATTTATCAATGACTTGCTGGCTCGCACCGACATCGTCGATTTGATCGACGCCCGCGTGAAGCTCAAGAAGCAAGGCAAGAACTATCACGCGTGCTGTCCGTTCCACCACGAAAAGACGCCTTCCTTTACCGTTAATGGCGAAAAGCAGTTTTATCACTGTTTTGGGTGTGGTGCGCACGGCAACGCCGTCGACTTTTTGATGAATTACGACCGACTCGAGTTTGTCGAAACCATCGAAGAACTGGCGACCATGCACGGGCTGGAAGTGCCTTACGAAGCGGGCACCGGGCCAACCCAGATCGAGCGCCATCAGCGCCAGAGCCTGTACCAACTGATGGAACAGCTCAGCGCGTTCTATCAACAGTCACTGCAGCAGTCCTCCGGGGCGCCAGCGCGCAGCTATTTGCAGCAGCGCGGATTGAGTGACGACGTTATTCGCCATTTCGCCATCGGCTTCGCGCCGGCGGGATGGGACAACGCCCTGAAGCGTTTCGGCCGCGACGCCGACTCGCGCCGCGCATTGAACGATGCCGGCATGCTGGTGACTAACGATCAGGGGCGTTCGTACGACCGTTTCCGCGAACGGGTGATGTTCCCCATCCGCGACAAGCGCGGGCGCGTGATCGCCTTCGGCGGCCGCGTCCTGGGCGACGGTATGCCGAAGTACCTGAACTCGCCGGAAACCGAAGTTTTCCATAAGGGCCGCCAGCTGTACGGCCTGTATGAAGCACAGCAGAACCACCCTAACCTGCAGCGGCTGCTGGTGGTGGAAGGGTATATGGACGTGGTGGCGTTGGCGCAATTCGGCATCGACTATGCCGTCGCCTCGCTCGGCACCTCGACGACGGCGGAACACATTCAGCTGTTGTTCCGCGCCACCGACAACGTCGTCTGCTGTTACGACGGCGACCGCGCCGGCCGCGAAGCGGCCTGGCGGGCGCTGGAAACCGCGCTGCCATACCTGAATGACGGGCGCCAGCTGCGGTTCATGTTTTTGCCTGACGGCGAAGATCCGGACACGCTGGTGCGCAAGGAAGGCAAAGAAGCCTTCGAGCAGCGAATGGAGCAGGCGCAGCCGCTGTCCACGTTCCTGTTCGAAAGCCTGCTGCCGCAGGTGGATTTAAGCAGCCCGGACGGGCGCGCCAAGCTGAGCACGCTGGCGCTGCCGCTGATTACTCAGGTGCCGGGCGAAACGTTGCGCTTGTACCTGCGCCAGGAGCTCGGCAACAAGCTGGGGCTGCTGGACGACAGCCAGCTCGACAAGCTGATGCCCAAGCAGGCTGAAAATGCGAATCCTTATCAGGCGCCCCAGCTAAAACGCACAACCATGCGTATACTGATAGGGTTACTGGTGCAAAATCCGCAGTTGGCTACACTTATCCCTTCGCTGGAAGGGTTGGAGCAGACCAAACAGGCGGGATTGCCGCTGTTCGTCGAACTGGTGCAGACCTGTTTGGCGCAGCCGGGCCTGACGACCGGGCAATTGCTGGAGCTGTATCGCGACAACAAATTCAGCCAGCAGCTTGAAACCTTGGCGACCTGGAACCATATGATCGTTGAGGACATGGTCGAGCAGACCTTTTTGGATACATTGGCCAGCCTGTACGACTCGGTGCTCGAGCAACGGCTGGAAACGCTGATCGCCCAGGCCAGAACGCGCGGTCTGAGTGCGGAGGAACGTGAAGAAGTCCGTTCTCTCAACCAGGTTTTAGCGAAGAAAAACTGAATACCAAACGGCTTAAGTGCCGATAATTGCGAGGGCAGAGCCCTGCACAGTGCCGCCATAGTGGGCCGCGGCGATAACGAAAACGCCCCAAATGCTATTGTTGGCGGTTTCGCCGACCGACACCAACCTAAATACTCTGAAGTGTGGATACCGTCTTATGGAGCAAAACCCGCAGTCACAGCTGAAGCTACTTGTCACCCGTGGTAAGGAGCAAGGCTATCTGACCTATGCTGAGGTCAATGACCATCTGCCGGAAGATATCGTCGACTCCGATCAGATCGAAGACATCATCCAGATGATTAACGACATGGGCATCCAGGTGATGGAAGAAGCACCGGACGCCGATGACCTGCTGCTCGCCGAAAACTCGAACAGCACGGACGAAGATGCGGAAGAAGCCGCCGCACAGGTTCTGTCCAGCGTGGAATCCGAAATCGGCCGCACCACCGACCCGGTGCGCATGTACATGCGCGAAATGGGCACCGTCGAACTGCTGACGCGCGAAGGCGAAATCGACATCGCCAAGCGCATCGAAGACGGCATCAACCAGGTACAGTGCTCGGTTGCCGAATACCCGGAAGCCATCACCTACCTGCTTGAGCAGTACGATCGCGTCGAAGCGGGTGAAGCGCGCCTGTCCGATCTGATCACCGGCTTCGTCGATCCTAACGCGGAAGAGGACATCGCCCCCACCGCGACCCACATCGGTTCTGAACTGTCGAGCGAAGAGCAAGACGACGACGAAGAAGATGAAGACGACGAAGACGACGACACCGAAGACGATAACAGCATCGATCCTGAGCTGGCGCGTCAGAAGTTCGCCGAGTTGCGCGATCAGTATGAAGCGACGCGTTTGGTGATCAAGAAAAACGGCCGCAGCCACGCCAGCGCCGCGGACGAGATCTTGAAGCTGTCTGAAGTGTTCAAGCAGTTCCGCCTGGTGCCGAAACAGTTCGACTTCCTGGTCAACAGCATGCGCACCATGATGGACCGCGTTCGCACCCAGGAACGCATCATCATGAAGCTGTGCGTTGAACAGTGCAAAATGCCGAAGAAAAACTTCGTCACCCTGTTCGCCGGCAACGAAACCAGCGATTCCTGGTTTGAAGCCGCGCTGGCGATGGCCAAGCCATGGTCGGAAAAGCTGAAAGACGTTGCTGAAGACGTGCAGCGCAGCCTGCAGAAACTGCGTCAGATCGAAGAAGAGACCGGCCTGACCATCGAGCAGGTCAAAGACATCAACCGTCGCATGTCGATCGGTGAAGCGAAAGCCCGCCGTGCGAAGAAAGAGATGGTTGAGGCCAACCTGCGTCTGGTTATTTCTATCGCCAAGAAATACACCAACCGCGGCCTGCAGTTCCTGGATCTGATCCAGGAAGGCAACATCGGCCTGATGAAAGCGGTAGACAAGTTCGAATACCGCCGCGGCTACAAGTTCTCGACGTACGCCACCTGGTGGATCCGTCAGGCTATCACCCGCTCCATCGCCGACCAGGCGCGCACCATCCGTATTCCGGTGCATATGATTGAGACCATCAACAAGCTCAACCGTATTTCGCGCCAGATGCTGCAAGAGATGGGCCGCGAGCCGACGCCGGAAGAGCTGGCCGAGCGCATGCTGATGCCGGAAGACAAGATCCGCAAAGTGCTGAAGATCGCCAAAGAGCCAATCTCGATGGAAACGCCGATCGGCGACGACGAAGATTCGCATCTGGGCGACTTCATCGAGGATACCACCCTCGAGCTGCCGCTGGATTCCGCGACCTCGGAAAGCCTGCGTTCCGCCACCCACGACGTGCTGGCCGGCCTGACCGCGCGCGAAGCGAAAGTGCTGCGCATGCGTTTCGGCATCGACATGAACACCGATCACACGCTGGAAGAGGTAGGCAAGCAGTTTGACGTTACCCGTGAGCGTATTCGTCAGATCGAAGCCAAGGCGCTGCGCAAGCTGCGTCACCCTAGCCGCTCCGAAGTGCTGCGCAGCTTCCTGGACGACTAAGTCCGGCTGCCGCACCCAAAACAAAAACCCCGGCCTGCCGGGGTTTTTTTATGCCTCAGAACATGCCGTTGCCGCTGGCAGTTTTCTCCGGCACCGGCTGCGTCACGTCCCAGTGTTCAACGATCTTTCCGGCGCTGTCCAGACGGAAGATATCGACGATCGCCGCGGTTTTACCGGCCTCGCGCCCGCTGACTTCCACATGCAAAATCACGAAGTCGCCGTCGACGAACGCCTGTTTAACTTCACTGTGCGAGTTGGGGTAGCGCGTTTTCAGCAGCTCGACAAATTGACGAAAACCCGCCACGCCGTCTTTGGCATTGGGGTTATGCTGTTTGTATTGTTCGCCCAAAAACGGCCGCGCCGCCGCAAAATCCTTGTTGTTCAGCCCCTGCCGATAAAACTCCAGCACGTTTTGCTTGTTGCGCGCTTCCTGCGGCGAATGCCCCGCCTGTGCGGCGCCGGTCACCAACAGCAGCGCCATCAAACAGCCTTTCATCATCGATGTCATCGCACACTCCCCTTATCTCATTGCAGCGCCAGGAACAGCTCGCGATAGCTGGCGGTCAGTTGCTCCAGCGTGGCGCGATTCAATCCGCTGGGGTTGGGCAATACCCAGACCTCGGTTTCTCCCAGCATCATCGTCTGCTTGCCCCAGGGCGCGTTTTTCACCCCGAAGGCGGTGGTGAACGCCTGCTTGCCCAAGATCGCCAGCGCGCGCGGCTGATAGCGCAGGATCTTCTCTTGCAGCGCCTCACCGCCGCTGCGCAACTCGTCGCGCGATAACTCGCTGGCCGCCACCGTCGGGCGCGCCACCAGCGCGGTAATGCCGCAGCCGTTGTCCTTCAGCTGCTGCCACTGCTCCGGCGCCAGCTGGCTCTCGGTAAAGCCGGCCTGATGGATCACCTTCCAGAAGCGGTTGCTGCCGTTGGCAAAAGGATAGCCCTGATGGGCGGAAGAAAGGCCGGGGTTGATGCCGCAAAACACCACCCGCAGATTGGGCGCCAGAAGTTCCATGAGTGTCGTGAGTCCATTGCAGGGATTTACTGCGGTTATCGCAAAATCCGCCAGCAATTACAACAGGCTAGAACTGCGCAGAAAAGCAACATACGGGCGGGTAACAGTAGACCGATGCTTAAGGATTCCCTATAATCTCGCGGCTTGGCCCCTTAGCTCAGTGGTTAGAGCAGGCGACTCATAATCGCTTGGTCGTTGGTTCAAACCCAACAGGGGCCACCAAATTTTAGCTCTAAAATCATATAAAAAAGCCACTTTTCTCGAAGTGGCTTTTTTATTTCTTGCTCACAGTGGCGGCAAAATGGCGGCGGTATGCCAACACTCTCAGCTATCTTTCCCTTCTTAACCAGCCTATAGCCAGACTTACCAGGAAGCCGGCAAAGAAGATCGCGACAGCCGCAGCGATAGATTTCCACCACTCATCAAACCAGAACAAGGCAACAAATGCCGCTATAGAGAACAGGCCAATGACTATGGACTCAGCCAAGTCAGCAGTTTGTCGGCCAACAAATTTAACGAACTTCACAAGAAAGGATTTTAGCCAGTTCATTGATTTTATTACTTAACGATAGGAAGTCATCATCACTTAACCATTAGTTAAAATCCAACCGCTGGCTTTTGATTGATCTATCCGCTATCGGTCGCCTCTCACAAGGCTACACAAAGCAATAGTGACAAACACCAGTAACAGGAATATTGCCGCGCTCAGAATTCGTTGCCACCATTCGTCGAACCAGAACAGTGAGCCAAACGCAGCGACAGAAAATATCCCGCCCAAAATCGCTTCCACAAGGTGCGACAATCCTTTACCGAGCTTACTGCCCCAAGACTTTAGATAGCTCATGATTCACACCTTCACAGAACATTTTCGATTTGCTGGTATAGGCAACAAAGGGTTCAAGATACTCCTCCGCCAGAAAGTAGATCATGTCCAAATTTCGTGGCGTGAGCTTATGGTACGTTGAGGGATATTGTTCCCGCAAACGACGCGAAGAAACGGCGGCCTGTTCAATAATTCCTTGTAAAAGAATGATGTTTAGCCCAGCAATGGTGACACCTTTGAATACCCATTTGAAAAGTGTGCTGCCGATAACCTTTTTCAAAATATGGTGTGTGATTTGCTGAACCAGAATGAACTGCGTCCCCATACGTCCTGTAAGATAACCCTCTACATGGTTTAATTTTTGGCTTAGCACGGTTTGTGTTTGCAGATCCATCCGCTGATAGCAGTCACGGATAATCACCGCTATCAGCTCACGTAGCGGGGCTTCGATACCATAGCCGGCACGAACGACCTTGATGAACCGTTCCGTTTCGATTTCATTGCGGCGCTTAAGCTCTCGACCGCCGAGCCCTGCTCCCTGCCATGTCCTACGAGCACTATAGGCAATGCCCCTTGGTAAAGACTCTATTCCCTCAAGAATTCCTTGAGCTACGGCTTTCGCATCCATAACAATCCCTTATCAGCGCCCTAGCCGTACCCTATACTAACTTCGCTTAAAATATCAACACCCCTTTCATCCTAATGAAGGGCGCCCCTCGGCATAATGGCTTTTTTGTTTCCCGCCGCCGTGCCACACTTCCCTCTCGGCATGCCTGATTTATTCCGACTCAAAAGGACCCCGCATGATCGTCAACTGCGACCACGATAACCTCGACGCCTGGCTGGCGCTGCGCTCAGCGCTGTGGCCCACTTGTCCGTTGGAAGAGCACCGCGCGGAGATGCGCGAAATATTGGCTTCGCCGCATCACACCGCGTTTATGGCGCGGGGGCTGGACGGCGCTTTCGTTGGCTTTGCCGAGGTCGCGCTGCGCCACGATTACGTCAACGGCTGCGAATCGTCGCCGGTGGCGTTTTTGGAAGGGATTTACACCGTCGAATGCGCCCGTCGCCAGGGCTGGGCCGCGCACCTGATCGCGCAGGTGCAGGAGTGGGCGAAGCAACAGGGGTGCAGCGAGCTGGCGTCGGATACCGACATCGCCAACCTGGACTCCCAACGCCTGCATGCAGCGCTGGGCTTTGCCGAAACGGAACGGGTGGTGTTTTACCGCAAAACGCTGGGCTGATCAGGCAATCTTGCTTTGCCGCTGATGCGCCAGTTGCTCGGCGCGCAGCAGGATCTCCTGCAGATCGTCCTCGTCGATATCGAACAGATCCCCCTCCATCAGCGCCTCGTGCAGATCGGCGCGGGTAATGGAAACGGCATCGATCGGCAGATTGGCCGGTTTGGCCTCCGCCGGCGCCAGCGCGTGCGGGTAGCGCCGCCCGGCCAGGTTATTGAACAGAATGGCCAGCGCCGCCAGCAGCACCGAGTTCAGCAGCACCGGGTACAACACGAAGTGGTAGCCCATCTGGTGAATGCCGGGGCCGCCGAGGATGGCGGTCAGCGCCACCGCGCCGCCGGGTGGATGCAGGCAGCGCAGCTTGAACATCAGGCCGATGGCCACTGCAGCCGCCGCGCCGCAGGCCAGGCCGGGATCGGGGATCAGCAGACCGGCGCTGACGCCCACCGTCGCCGCCAGCGCATTGCCGCCGACGATCGACCAGGGCTGCGCCAACGGGCTGTTGGGCACGCCGAACAGCAGCACCGCCGAAGCGCCCATCGGCGCGATAAACCACAGGTTCACCTCGCCCAAAATAAAGTGGCTGATCCAGCCGGCGAGCATCAGCCCCAAACCGGCGCCGACGCTGGAAATCAGCATCTCTCGTTTGCCCACCGCCAGCGGGTGCGGCCACAGGCGCGCGCATCCCACTTTCACCCGTTCTATCCACTGCGTCTTCATGTTACCCAATACGGCTCAATTCACGTGTTGGCAACAAATATATCACATCATCCTGAAGGAACTCACGGCGCCGTAAACCGCGCCGCCCAAGAACTTTTAGGCTAACAGATTGATTTTTAGCCTCCCCTCAACAATGATGAATGTTCCCCCCCTTAACCCCGAGGAACCGCCGATGTCTCAACCGATCACCGAGCTTTATACCGACAGTGAATTTTTCAGCCCGTACGCCATGTCCGCCTTTGTCGTGCTGACGGAAAAAGGCATTCCGTTCACCGTGAAGCCGGTGGATCTGGCGAAAGAAGAGAACAAAGAGGCGGCCTACGCGGCGCTGTCGCTCACCCGTCGGGTGCCGACGCTGGCGATCGGCGAATTCCAGCTCTCAGAGTCTTCGGCGATCGCCGAATACCTGGAAGACATCCACCCGGCCCACGCCGTGTACCCGCGCGACGTGAAGCTGCGCGCCAAGGCGCGCGAGATCCAGGCCTGGCTGCGCAGCGATCTGCTGCCGATCCGCGCCGAGCGTTCGACCGAGGTAGTGTTCAACAACGGCAAGTTCCCGCCGCTGTCCGAAGCCGCGCAGGAGGCCGCGCGCAAGCTGATCGCCGCCGTGGAAAAGCTGCTGAGCCACGGGCAGGATAATCTGTTCAGGGAGTGGTGCATCGCCGACACCGATCTGGCGCTGATGCTCAACCGGCTGGTGATGCACGGCGATCCGGTGCCGGAGCGCGTGCGCCACTATGCGCACAAGCAGTGGCAGCGCCCGTCGGTGCAGGCCTGGTTGGCGTTGTCGGAAAAACGGCGCGCCTGAGAAAAAAATCGGCGGCCACGACGCCGCCGTTCTCAATGCCGAGAAACAACATCACTGCTTGAGGGAAGGCAAATCACCATCCAGAGGGCAGATAGCCTAACAATGAAGCGATGGCGTACACCGCGCTGGCCAGGTACAGCAACACAATGCTGACCTGCAGCAGCGGGTGCGTGATCCAGTTGCACTGCCAGCGTGGTGTTTGGTCGCCGTGTTTGCGCGCGCCGCGCAGGATCAGCATCGGCATGATCGACAGGATCACCCCGCTGAACACCCCGGCGAAGTAGAGCGCGTTGACGAATGACACCAGCCCGCTGTAGGCCAGCGCGAACGGCGGCACCACCACCAGCAGCAGCACGCCGAAGCGGCGCAGCGGCAGCTCGTCGTTGCCCAGCCGGAACTTGTCGAAAATATTGGTCAGAAAACTGCCGCCCAACCCCCAGTACGAGGTCAGCATCGCGCACAGCGCGAAGATGTTGGCGGAGAAGAACGCCCACTGCCCCAGCGCCTGGCCCCAGGAAATGGTGGCCACATCGGAGATGTCATCCAGCCCGCTGAGCGCAATCACCGACATCGGCACCGCCGCCAGCAAAATGAAGGTCACGACCATGCCGACGATGATCGCCTTCGGCAGTTGTTCCGGCTTGTCGGCGAAGCCGCGCGCCATCTCCGGCACGATGTACTGCGCCGAGAAGCAGAACACCACCACGTTGAACACCGGCACCATATAGCGCCAGTCGCCGTCCAGCAGGTTGCGCATCTGGGTGGTGTCTTTCAGCAGCGTCGCCGCTACCAGCACGGTCAACATCACCACCATGCCGATGCTGATGAACTTTTCGCCGCGGCCGATCGCTTTCAAACCGAGGTACAGCACGCCGGCGGCGGGCACGAAGAACAGCAGGCTGCCCAGCGCCGGCGAGATGCCGAACAGCGATTGCAGCAGCTTGCCGCTGCCGGTCATGTAGGCGGTAAGCGCCCCGACGCTGTTGACGCACACCGAAGCGAACATCAGCCAGGCGCCCAGGCCGCCGACGTAGCGCTTCGCCAGCCCGCTCAGCTGCAGATGCGCGCGGGTGCGCAACGTAGATTCGGCAACGTACAGCATGGTGATGGTGGTCAGGCTCCCCACCAGCACCAGCCAAAACAGCAGCGGCAGGAAACCGGCCTTGCTGGAGGCGTAGGCGATGGAGAGCACCCCGGCGCCGATGTTGGTGCCGACGATCATCGCCACCCCTTCGAGGAAACTTAACGATTTGGCGGGTGCAGGTGCTCGCACCCCGGCGGCAAGCGCCGGAGAAACAGAGATATTATCAGACATGCATCATCCTTTATCGCCCGGCGACGCTGGCCGCCGGGATGGGTTAACGTCCTGACGCTCAACGGCTCACATCGATACACAGGTATTTCAGCTCCAAATATTCTTCTATCCCGTAGCGCGATCCTTCACGCCCGAGCCCTGACTGTTTCACGCCGCCGAACGGCGCCACTTCGTTGGAAATCAGCCCGGTGTTGATGCCGACCATACCGTACTCCAGCGCTTCCGGCACGCGCCACTGGCGCGCGGCGTTCTGCGTGAACAGGTAGGCGGCCAGGCCGAATTCGGTGTCGTTGGCCATGGCGATGGCTTCCGCCTCGTCATGGAAGCGGAACAGCGGCGCCACCGGCCCGAAGGTCTCTTCTTTGGCGAAGCGCATCTTCTGCGTTACGCCGGTCACCACCGTCGGCTGGAAGAAGGTGCCGCCCAGCGCGTGCGGCTGGCCGCCGGTGGCGATCTGCGCCCCTTTGATCAGCGCGTCGTCGATATGGCTCTGCACCTTCGCTACCGCATCGCTGTCGATCAGCGGCCCCTGGGTGGTGCCTTCCTGGCTGCCGTCGCCGACTTTCAACTGCTCGACCGCCGCCACCAGTTTCTCCGCCAGCCGCTCGTAGATGCCGTCCTGCACGTAGATGCGGTTAGCGCACACGCAGGTCTGGCCGCTGTTGCGGAACTTGGAGGCCATGATGCCCGCCACCGCCGCGTCCAGATTGGCGTCGTCGAACACGATGACCGGCGCGTTACCGCCCAGCTCCAGCGACAGTTTCTTGATGCTCGGCGCGCACTGCGCCATCAGGATGCGGCCGACCTCGGTCGAGCCGGTAAAGCTCAGCTTGCGCACTACCGGACTGTCGCACAACACCTTGCCCACCTGCGCCGCTTCGCCGGTCACCACCTGCAACACGCCGGCGGGAATGCCGGCGTCCTGCGCCAGCTTGGCCAGCGCCAGCGCGGTCAGCGGCGTTTGCTCGGCCGGTTTGACGATGATGGCGCAACCGGCCGCCAGCGCCGGCGCCACCTTGCGGGTGATCATCGCCGCCGGGAAATTCCACGGGGTGATGGCCGCGCACACGCCGATCGGCTGCTTCACCACCACCAGGCGCTGCGAAGCCTGCGGCGCCTGCAATACCGCGCCGTCCACCCGCTTGGCCTCTTCGGCGAACCAGGTGATGAACGACGCGGCGTAGGCCACTTCGCCGCGCGCTTCCGCCAGCGATTTGCCCTGCTCGGCGGTCATCAGCTGCGCCAGATCTTCCTGCGCGGCCAGCACCTTGTCGGCCCAGGCCAACAGCAGCGCGGAACGCTGCTTGGCGGTCAGCTGTTTCCAGTCGTTTTGCGCCCGCTGCGCCGCCGCGATCGCCTGCTGGGTTTCCTCTTCGCTGACCAGCGGAATGCTGGCCAGCTCGGCGCCGGTGGCCGGGTTGATCACCGCTTCGCGCTTGCCGCTCAGGGCATCGCACCATTCGCCGTTGATCAGACACTGGCTGCGCAACAGCTCGGGATTGTTCAATTTCATGCCGTTCGCTCCTTAGTGGGCCAGCGCGCGGGACAGGATGCCCATCGCCTTGGTGAACTGATCGTCCGGAATGGTCAGCGGGTAGAGGAAGCGGATCACGTTGCCGTTCACACCGCAGCTCAGCAGCAGCAGCCCTTCCTCCATCGCCTTCTGCTGCACCTGACGGGTGATCTCCGCCGAAGGCTTGCCGGTAGCCGGATCGTTGAACTCCACCGCCACCATCGATCCCTGCGCGCGCACATCGGCGATCGCCGGGCTGGTTTTGCGCGCCTGCTGCAACACTTCCACCAGGTGCTGCCCCAAGCGCTGAGCGCGCTGGCACAGCTGCTCTTCTTCAATCACGTCCAGCACCGCGTGCGCGGCGGCCACCGCCAGCGGGTTACCGGCATAGGTGCCGCCCAACCCGCCCGGCGCCGGCGCGTCCATCACCTCGGCGCGGCCCGCCACCGCCGACAGCGGCATGCCGCCCGCCAGGCTTTTCGCCATAGTGATCAAATCGGGCTTAACGCTGTAGTGCTCCATGGCGAACAGCTTGCCGGTACGGGCGAAGCCGGTCTGCACTTCGTCGGCGATCAGCAGGATGCCGTGCTGGTCGCACAGCGCGCGCAGCGCCTGCATGAAATCGGCCGGCGCCACGTTGAAACCGCCCTCGCCCTGCACCGGCTCCAGCACAATGGCCGCCACCTGCTTGGGATCGATATCCGCTTTAAACAGGCGATCCAGGCTGTTCATCGCGTCTTCGGTGGTCACGCCGTACAGCGCGTTCGGGTACTGGCCGTGGAACACCGAGCCGGGGAATGGGCCAAAGCCCAGTTTGTAAGGCGCCACTTTGCCGGTCAGCGCCATGGTCATATAGGTGCGGCCGTGGAAGCCGCCGCCGAAGGTGATCAAGCCCGGACGGCCGGTGTAAGCGCGGGCAATCTTCACCGCGTTTTCCACCGCTTCCGCGCCGGTGGTGAAGAAAGCGGTTTTACACGGACCGGCGATCGGCGCGCGTTGGTTGATGCGCTCCGCCAACGAGACATAGCTTTCGTAAGGAACGATCTGATAGGCGGTGTGGGTGAAGGCCTGCAGCTGCTTTTCAATTGCGGCGATCACTTTCGGGTGGCGATGGCCGGTGTTCAGCACGGCGATCCCCGAGGCGAAGTCGATCACTTCCTTGCCTTCCACATCCCACAGCGTAGCGTTCTCTGCGCGCTCGGCGTAAAAACCACACATCACGCCCACTCCGCGCGGGGTGGCGTCCTGACGGCGTTGGTTCAATTCTGCGTTTTTCATGCTGTTCTCTCCGATCGGTGCCAGTTACACGTTTCGTTCACATTCGTGAAACAATGACGTTTATTTACACAGGATGTGGCCCTATAATCGAGTGCCAGTTACGAATAATTGAGGGATCCAATTGCGCTCATTGAGTGGTGATCTGTTGCTGCAGCGCCTCGGCGAACAGCCCGATGACAAGCTGCACAAGCGGCTTTACAACGCGATCCGCACCAGCATTCTCGATGGCAGCCTGCCGCCCTCCAGCCGCCTGCCCGCCTCGCGCGATCTGGCGCAGGAGCTCAGCCTGTCACGCAACACCGTGTTAACCGTTTATGAACAACTGCTGGCGGAGGGCTACGTGTCGGCGCGCGCCGGCAGCGGCACCTTCGTCGCCGACACGGTGCCGGACAGCTGCCTGTCCACCGGCGGCGTTCCGGCGGACGGCAGCGGGCAACCGCGGCGCGTCGAACTGTCGGAGCGCGGCGCCACGCTGCTGCACCACGCCAGCGCCAGCCCCAAACAGTGGGGGGCGTTCATTCCCGGCGTCCCCGACGTCAACGCCTTTCCTCATCAGCTGTTCAGCAAGATCCAGGCGCGCCTCAGCCGCCGCCCGACGCCGCAGCGGCTGACCTACAGCAATCAGGGCGGCAGCCCGGAGCTGCAGCATGCGTTGGTGGAGTATTTACGGGTGGCGCGCTCGGTGCGCTGCTCGCCGGAACAGATCCTGATCACTGAAGGCATCCATCAGGCGATCGATCTGGTGACGCGCATGTTGTGCAATCCGGGGGATGACGCCTGGATCGAAGAGCCGGGCTATTGGGGGATCCGCAATATCCTGCGCATCAATGCGCTGAACATCTGCCCGCTGGCGGTGGACGAGGCCGGGCTGGTGCCGCCGGAGCAGCCAACGACGCCGCCCCGCCTGATTTTCGTCACCCCGTCGCACCAATATCCGCTCGGCTCGGTGATGAGCCTGGCGCGCCGCCAACGGCTGCTGGCGCTGGCGCGGAACGCCGGCGGCTGGATCGTCGAGGACGATTACGACAGCGAATTCCGCTTTTCCGGCCAACCGATCCCGGCGCTGCAGGGGCTGGAAGCCGATGCGCCGGTGATCTACATCGGCACCTTCAGCAAAACGCTCTACCCGGCGCTGCGTCTCGGCTATGTGGTGTTGCCGCCGCCGCTGGTTCAGGCGCTGAAAACCGCCCACGCCGAGCTGTACCGCGGCGGGCACCTGCTGATCCAGAGCGCGCTGGCGGAGTTTATTCAGGCGGGGCACTACACGGCGCATATCCGTCGCATGCGGCTGCTGTACGCCCGGCGGCGCGCCTTCCTGACCGGATTGATCGAACGGCACCTCGGCAAACAGGCGCTCAGCGAGTTCAACAGCAACGCCGGATTGCACCTGATCCTCAACCTGCCGGACGAGGCCGACGACGTGGCGATCGCCGCCGCCGCCGGCGCGCAAGGGGTGCTGGTGAGGCCGCTGTCGCGCTACTACATGCTGCCCAACCGCCGGCGCGGCCTGCTGATGGGCTTTGCCTGCGTGCCGGAAGAGCAAATGGCCGCCGCCTTCACCCAACTGCTGGCGTGCATCAACGCCCCGCACTAAGTCAGCGCGCCGCCCGCCTGCCTCACCAGGCCTGAAACCGCCAGCCGTCCGCCTGTCGGTGCAGGCGGTGCGTCGGCCGCAGCGCCTGCAGGAAGTCTTCGTCGTGCGACACCACCAGCATCGCGCCGGGGAAATCCGCCAGCGCGGTTTCGATCGCCAGCGACGACGCCAGATCCAGGTGGTTGGTCGGCTCGTCGAGCAACAGCAGCTGCGCCGGTTGTCGCCGCCAGAGCGCACAGGCCAGCGCCGCCTTCAGCCGTTCTCCGCCGCTCAGCGAGCCCAGCGGCAACGCGATGCGATCCGCGCCAAGCTGCAGCTGCGCCAGCCGGGTGCGCAACGCCCCTTCCGCCAACGGCGAATCCTGCAGCCCCAGATGTTCCATTACTGACAGGCCCGGATCGAGCTGCGACAGGGTTTGATCGAGGTAGGCCGTCGACAGCGGGCAATGACAATGGCCGGAAAGCGCCGCCAACTGACCGAGAACGGTCTTCAGCAAGGTGGATTTGCCGCAGCCGTTGGGGCCGGTCAACGCCACGCGCATCGGACCGTCGATCCGCAAATCCAGCGGCGGCGCGCTGACGAACGGCAACTGCAGCCGCTCGAGCACCAGCACCTGCTTGTTTGCGTTCACTTCACTGCCGGGCAGCGCCAGCAACACCGGCTGTTCTTCTTCCACCCGCTGGTAGGCTTCGCGCACCGCCGCATCGAGGCTGTCGCGCCGATCCTGATGCTGTTTGCGCAGCGTGCCGAGGCTCTCCTTCGCCGCCGACTTGTAGGCCACCTGTTCGAAAGAGGCGATATTCAGCGTATCGACGACGCGCAGCGTTTGCGCCGAGCGCCGCTGGCTCATGTCGTGCTCTTTCTGTTGGCGGGCGCGGGTGCGGCGGCGCTCCTCGCGCGCCAGCAGCTGCCGGTCATGGCTGGCGATCAGCAACCCGCCCCGCCACTGATCCAGCTGTTGATACAGCCAGGCGCGCCCGGCGCTGTCGAGGTGGTTGGTCGGTTCATCCAGCAGCAGAAAATCCGCCTCGCCCAGCAAGGCGCCGCACAGGGCCGCGCGCATCCGCTCGCCGCCGCTCAGCGAACTGGCGGATCGCAACGGATCGAAGGCCGGCAGCCCGGCAGCGGCAAAGGCGTTTTGCAGGCGATCGTGGAGATCCCAGCGCCCTTCCAGACGATCGATATCGTCCACCAGCGGCCGCCCCTGCTCGAGACGCGCCAGCGCGGCGAACGCCTCACCATAGCCCAACAGCTGGGCCAGCGTGGTGTGCGGCGCGATCTCCGGTTGCTGTGCAACGTAAGCTACTGTGGCATGAGATTCGATGTGCCCGTTGCCCGGTTGATCCAGCCCGGCGATCAGGCGCAGCAGCTGGGTTTTGCCGACGCCGTTGCGCCCCACCAGGCCGCAGCGCTGCCGGTCGAAAGCAAGATCCAGCGGGCCGAACAGCGTTTCGCCGTCAGCAAATTGGCAGGTCAGTTGATGTAAAACGAAATAAGGGGACTGCGCTGAATGAGCCATAAGCACTCCTGAATGAGATCAAAACATCCCCACAGGGCGCGAGAGCGCACAGCGTGGGACACGATATCAACAGGTGTGGGTGTTCATTTTCGGTAATGGCTCCGCAGAGAGAAGGAATTTGCAACGCGTAAAGGCTAACCGATCTTTTGTTCGTTATGCAAACAGAGTCTGAGATTCATGACATCTATCACATTCGGCGCAACGCAGATTCCCAAGCGGCGCGACAACGGCTAGATTTATCTCATCCGACCACTTGTGTTCACATAATAATAACAGATGCTCATCCCCAATCGCTTTCAACCTGCAGCTAGGCGGCAAGTTCGGGCGTTCCCAGGAGCTTACTCAAGTAAGTGACTGGGGCGAGCGAACGCAGGCAACAACGCTGCAGGTTGAAAGAGGCGGGGGATGAACGATGGAGAGTGCAATGAGCAATTACCCTCACCTGCTGGCGCCGCTGGATCTCGGCTTCACCACCCTGAAAAACCGGGTGCTGATGGGATCGATGCATACCGGCCTGGAAGAGCTGCCCGACGGCCCGCAGCGCCTGGCCGCGTTCTATGCCGAGCGCGCCGCCGCCGGCGTGGCGCTGATCGTCACCGGCGGCATTGCCCCGAACGAACAGGGCGTGGTGTTTCGCGGCGGTTCGATCCTCAACAGCGAAGCGCAATTGCCTCACCACCGCCCGGTAACCGAGGCCGTCCACCGGGCGGGCGGCAAAATTGCGCTGCAGATCCTGCACACCGGCCGCTACAGCTATCAACCCAAGCTGGTGGCCCCTTCCGCGCTGCAGGCGCCAATCAACCCGTTTACGCCGAGCGCCCTGAGTGAAGCGGAGATCGCGCAGACCATCGCCGACTTCGCCCGCTGCGCGGCGCTGGCGCAGCAGGCCGGCTACGACGGCGTTGAAGTGATGGGTTCCGAAGGCTACCTGATCAACCAATTCTTGACGACGCGCACCAACCAGCGCGATGACCAATGGGGCGGCAGCTTCACCAACCGCATGCGCTTCGCCGTCGAGACCGTCAGGGCGGTACGCCAGGCCGTGGGCCCGGAATTCATTCTGATCTACCGGCTGTCGATGCTTGATCTGGTGGAAGACGGCTCCAGTTGGGAGGAGATCGAGCAGCTGGCGCTGGCGATCGAACAGGCGGGCGCCACGATCATCAATACCGGCATCGGCTGGCACGAAGCACGTATTCCGACCATCGCCACCATGGTGCCGCGCGCCGGATTCAGCTGGGTGACCCGCAAGCTGATGGGCAAGGTCAGCATCCCGCTGATCACCACCAACCGCATCAACGATCCGGCGGTGGCCGAGCAGGTGCTGGCGGACGGCTGCGCCGACATGGTGTCGATGGCGCGCCCGTTTCTCGCCGACGCCGCCTTTGTGCAGAAAGCCGCCGAGGGGCGCGCCGACGAGATCAATACCTGCATCGGTTGCAACCAGGCCTGTCTCGACCAGATCTTTGAAGGCAAGCTGACTTCCTGTCTGGTCAACCCGCGCGCCTGCCGTGAAACCGAAATGCCGCTGACGATGGCGGAAAAACCGAAAAAACTGGCGGTGGTCGGCGCCGGCCCCGCCGGGCTGGCGTTTGCCACCACCGCCGCCAGCCGCGGCCATCGGGTGACGCTGTTCGACGCCGCCGAGCAGATCGGCGGCCAGTTCAACATCGCCAAGCAGATCCCCGGCAAGGAAGAATTCCATGAAACCCTGCGTTACTTCCGCCACCAGCTGGCGCTGCGTGAAGTGACGGTCAGGCTGGGCGTCAAGGTCGAAGCGGCGGATTTAAGCGAATTCGATGAGGTGATCCTCGCCTGCGGCATCGTGCCGCGCACCCCGGATATTCCCGGCATCGGGCACGCCAAGGTGCTGAGCTATCTGGACGTGCTGCGCGATAAAAAACCGGTCGGCCAGCGGGTGGCGATCGTCGGCGCCGGCGGCATCGGCTTCGATACCGCCGAGTACCTCAGCCAGCACGGCGTGTCCAGCAGCCTGGATCAGGCGGAATTCAATCGCGAATGGGGCATCGACGGGCGCCTTGAGCAGCGCGGCGGGCTGGCGGAGCAAGGGCCGCAGGCGCCGCGCGCCGCCCGGCAGATCTACCTGTTGCAACGCAAAACCAGCAAAGTGGGCGAAGGCCTGGGGAAAACCACCGGTTGGATCCACCGCGCCAGCCTGGCGATGCGCGGCGTGAAGATGCTCAACAGCGTCAGCTATCGGCTGATCGACGACGAAGGGCTGCACATCACCCGCGCCGAGCAAGACAGCTGCCTGCCGGTGGACACGGTGGTCATTTGCGCCGGGCAGGAACCGCGCCGCGAACTGCAGCAGCCGCTGCTGGCAATGGGAAAAACCGTGCACCTGATCGGCGGCGCCGACGTGGCCGCCGAGCTGGACGCCCGCCGCGCGATCGATCAGGGCACGCGGTTGGCGATGACGCTATAAAAAAGGGGCGCCCGGCGCCCCTGATATTGATGACAAACCTCATCCCCATGCCGGGTTGGCAGAGAGCAGCGAAAAGAAAACAAGGAAAATCAATTTATTGATTTTCGGCTGATAACCACAAAGGGGGAAAAACCACGCTTTTTCCTCCTTTGTCTGCAGACTGAGGGGCGCCCGGCGCCCCTTGTTATTCACGCTCAGCGACGCGCGCCGGATTTCACCGCTCGAAGGATCACGAACTTCTTGTTCGAGGCCACCAGCGTGCAGTTGCCGAACAGGCGCTTGAGTTTCTGATGGTAGTCGAGGTGACGGTTGCCGACGATGCGCAATTCGCCGCCCACCTGCAGGCAGCGCTTGGCGTCGCAGAACATCTGCCAGGCGGTGTGATCGGTAATGGCGTGTTGCTGGTGGAACGGCGGGTTGCAGAGCACCGCCTGCACGCTTTCGCGCTCGATGCCCGCCAGCGCGTTGTTCACCTCAAACTGACAGCGATCCAGCTCTTGCGGCAGGTTGTGCTCCACGTTCAGCTCGCTGGAGGCCACCGCCATGTAAGATTCATCGACAAAGGTCACCTGCGCTTCCGGGTTTTGCGCCAGCGCCGTCAAACCAATCACGCCGTTGCCGCAGCCCAGATCGACGATATGGCCGTTCAAGCCGCGCGGCAGATGCTCCATAAACAGGCGCGCGCCGATATCCAGGCTGCCGCGCGAGAAGACGTTGGCGTGGTTGTGGATCAGCCAATCGGTGCCGTCCAGCGTCCAGTTGGTGGTTTCCGCTGCCGCCGGCGGAACGATGTCCGCCGCCTGGCAGAAGATCAGGCGCGCCTTCTTCCACGCCAGACTGGTACGCGTTGGGCCCAGCACTTTTTCAAACAGCTGCATCGTCGAGGTGTGCACGTCGCGCGCTTTGGCGCCGGCAACGATCAGCGTGTCTTCGGTCACGACGTGGCGCAGCGCGCGCAGCTGCTGTTCCAGCAGCGCCAGCGCTTTCGGCACGCGAATCAGCACCACCGCCGGCGCCGCCGGCAGCTCGGCCAGGCTGTCCAGCAGCGTGACCTGCTCGGGATCCAGACCGTTGAGCTTGAGGTTGTGGCGCGTCGCCAGCTGGCTCATGTACGAGTCGCTGACGCTGTAAGGGCGATGCGCGTGCAACGCACAGGCCAGGGTGCCGAAGTTATCGTTGAAAATCAGCACCGGACGGCCGCCGATATCTACGTTTTCAAGCTGTTGCAGCAGATATTCGTCCGCCGCTTCCCACGCCTGCAGTTGGGTGGATTCTTCCTGTTGGGGATAACGCTCCAGCTCAAGTTGCTGTGTTCCCAGATCGAGTTGGCTCATTGCCCCTCCTGACTGATAAAATTTGGGCTGTTTATCCCCTAAAAACGCCCGTCAGTAAAATGTTTTTTCGGATAAATTGCGTATTGCGCCGCGTATCTGAAAACCCGTGCCCCTTTTCTCCTTTAACAACATTAACCTTTCCCTCCCGAGCACCCATGTCGACGTTTTTTTAACCTGACGGGGTGTAACTTTAAATGTTACACTGGCAGTCCCTATGGAAGGGGGAAAGCATGATTAAATCTTTCCGCGATCGCTATCTGGAGCAGTTCTATCTGGAAGGCAGGCGCAGCCGTCTGATCCCCGGCGCGCTTGAGCGACAGTTGGCCAGAAAACTCGATATGTTGGCCGCCGCGCAGCAAGAGCGTGATTTGCATCACCCCACGGGTAACTATTACAAGCGGCTATCCGGACCATTTCAGGGATGGTCAAGTCTGCGCGTCAATATGCACTGGCGGCTGATGTTCCAGTGGCGGCATGATGCCGCTGAAAAAATTTACCTCGATCCTCATCAAGATACCTGAACGAGGGGGTACCTATGTTGGAAACCACGACTCGCGAACCCACCACGGTGGGAGAAGTGCTGCAGGAAGAATATTTAACGCCGCTAGGCATCGGCCAGGAGGAACTGGCAAAGGTATTGGGCGTCACCCGCGCCACCGTCAATCG
This sequence comes from Serratia sp. BNK-33-b, assembly GCF_048684565.1. Taxonomy (NCBI): domain Bacteria; kingdom Pseudomonadati; phylum Pseudomonadota; class Gammaproteobacteria; order Enterobacterales; family Yersiniaceae; genus Serratia; species Serratia sp. BNK-33-b. Next base: position 465,600 of record NZ_JBLQTZ010000001.1, on the reverse strand, counting down.
CCTGTGCAACGGGCATCGACGCATGAGCGTTGCCGAGGCCAATCTGTTTGCCGATCTGTTCGAAACGACCGCTGACTTTTGGCTAAACCTGCAGGCGGCGCACGATCGCTGGGAAGCCAGACAGGCCGATGCGCAGCGTGTGCGGCTGCGGCCGATCAAAGAAATACTGAGGCGCAATATCACTCATGCATGACATCGAACTCGCCTACCTGCAAGGCTACCCAACGCATCTGCAAAGCCAGGTGCAGCAACTGATCCATCAGAATCGGCTGGGGGACGTGCTGCTGCAGCGCTATCCGCAGGTGCACGACTGCACCACCGACAAATCGCTGTATCAGTTTACCGTCGATCTGAAAAACCAGTATCTGCGCAACGCCCAGCCGCTGAGCAAGGTGGCCTACGACAGCAAGATCCACGTCATGAAACATGCGCTGGGCCTGCACACCGCCATCTCGCGCGTGCAGGGCGGCAAGCTGAAGGCCAAGGCGGAAATCCGCGTGGCGACGGTGTTCAAGGTCGCGCCCGAGCCGTTCCTGCGCATGATCGTGGTGCATGAGCTGGCGCATCTGAAAGAGAAAGATCATAACAAGGCGTTCTACAGCCTGTGCTGCCATATGGAGCCGGATTACCACCAGCTGGAGTTCGATACCCGGCTGTATCTGACGCACCTTTCGCTGTTCGGCGAGCTGTATGCATAGCGAGTGAGGGCGTGATAATCTGCGGTTTTAGGCTGGACCGGAGCTCGCTATGATTCGCTTTGCCGTTGTCGGCACCAACTGGATTACGGAACGTTTTATCGATGCCGCCCATGAAAGCGGCAAACTCAAGTTGAGCGCCGTGTATTCACGCTCCCTGGAACAGGCGCAGGCGTTTGGCGCCAACTATCAGGTCACGCAGTTTTTCGACTCGCTCGAGGCCATGGCCCAGTCCGATGCCATAGACGCGGTGTATATCGCCAGCCCCAACTCCCTGCACTGCCCGCAATCGCTGCTGTTCCTGCGCCATAAAAAGCATGTGATCTGCGAAAAACCGCTGGCCTCCAACCAGCGCGAAGCGGAACAGGTGGTAGCCTGCGCGCGGGAAAACCAGGTGGTGCTGTTCGAGGCGTTCAAAAGCGCCTATCTGCCGAATTTTCTGGCGCTGCAACAGGCATTGCCGAAAATCGGCCGGCTGCGCAAAGCCTTCATCAACTATTGCCAATACTCTTCGCGCTACCCGCGCTACCTGGCCGGCGAGAACCCCAACACGTTTAATCCGCAGTTCTCCAACGGCTCGATCATGGACATCGGCTACTACTGCCTGGCCAGCGCGGTGGCGCTGTTCGGCGCGCCGCAGTCGGTGCTCGCCAGCGCCACGCTGCTCGATACCGGTGTGGACGCCCACGGCACCGTCTGCCTGAACTACGGCGATTTCGACGTCACGCTTTCCCATTCCAAGGTCAGCGACTCGGCGATCCCCAGCGAGATCCAGGGAGAAGAAGGCACGCTGATTATCGACAAAATCTCCGAGTGCCAGGGCGTGGCGCTGACGCCGCGCGGCGGCAACCGCCAGGATCTGAGCCAGCCGCAGCACATCAACACCATGCTGTATGAGGCGCTGGCCTTCGCCGAGTTGGTTGAGAAGCGTCAGGTGGAACATCCGGGGCTGGAGAATTCGCTGATCGTCGCCCGCCTGCTGACCGATATCCGCCGCCAGACCGGCGTCGTCTTCCCCGCCGACGGAGAATGAGATGAAACCGCTGCTCGTGATGCAAACCGGCGACGCGCCGCAGGCCATTCGTCAGGAATTGGCAAACTTTGAAGGCATGTTCCTGCAACAGGGCAATATCGACGCCGAACGCGCGCACATCGTACACTTGCCCGCCGGCGAACGGCCGTTGCCGCCGGCCGCCTATTGCGGCGTGGTCATCACCGGCTCGCCGGCGATGGTGACCGAACGGCTGCCGTGGAGCGAGGAGGCCGCCGAATGGCTGCGTCAGGCGATGGCGATCAAACTGCCGCTGTTCGGCGTCTGCTACGGCCATCAGCTGTTGGCCTACGCGCTCGGCGGCGAAGTGGGTTACCACCCGCAGGGCATGGAAGTCGGCACGCTGGAGATCGAACTGCTGCCCGCCGCGGCCGACGATCGGCGGCTCACCCTGCTGCCGCCGCGCTTCAAAGCCAACCTGATCCACTCGCAGAGCGTGCTGACGCCGCCCGCCGGCGCGCAGACGCTGGCGCGTTCGCAGCAGGACGCGCACCAGATCCTGCGCTATGGCGATCATGCCCTGACCACCCAGTTCCACCCGGAATTCAACGGCGCGGTGATGAGCCAGTATCTGCAGTGGCTCGGCCAGCTGCATCCCGAGCAGCAAGCCCGCTACCACCAGCAACAACAACAGGTTAGCGACACGCCGTTCAGCCGCCTGCTGCTGCAGGGATTCGTCGTCAGCCTCGGTGCGCAAAAAGCGATGGCCGGCTAACGCGATTCACGTTGACCGCCGACACATTTTGCATTACTTTCTGCTCTGCAAAGGGGAGTAACTTCATTGCCGGTCAATCGTCATTACGATGCGCAAGCATCCGGTTACCGGGCAACCTGATGTCAAAGGTGTAACCACCTTCATCAACGTTGTAAGTGAGACCTTGCCGGAAGGCGAGGTTTGCTTGCAGCGTTCACAGAGCGGCTGGCGTCTTCCGACGTTGGCCGTTTTTGTTTTTGAAGGATACCTCTGATGATGAATTCCGTTGGCACACCGTGGTTATGGGGCAGCTTCGCCGCCGTCATAGTCGTGATGCTCGCAATCGATCTCCTGTTGCAGGGCCGTAAAGGCGCGCACACCATGACTATGAAGCAGGCCGCCAGTTGGTCGCTGGTGTGGGTCAGCCTCTCCCTGCTGTTCAACTTCGGTTTCTGGTACTACCTGAATGAAACCGCCGGGCGCGCCGTCGCCGATACCCAGGCGCTGGCCTTCCTGACCGGTTACCTGATCGAAAAAGCGCTGGCGGTGGATAATGTGTTCGTCTGGCTGATGCTGTTCAGCTACTTCGCCGTGCCGGCCAACCTGCAACGGCGGGTGCTGATCTACGGCGTGCTGGGCGCAATCGTGCTGCGCACCATCATGATCTTCGCCGGCAGCTGGCTGGTCAGCCAGTTCCAGTGGCTGCTGTATCTGTTCGGCGCTTTCCTGCTGTTCACCGGTATTAAAATGGCGCTGGCGAAGGAAGATGACTCGGCGATCGGCGACAAACCGCTGGTGAAATGGCTGCGCAGCCGCTTGCGCATGACCGACAGCCTGGAAGGCGAGCGTTTCTTCGTGCGCCGCAACGGCATCCTGTTCGCCACCCCGCTGGTGCTGGTGCTGATCCTGGTGGAACTGAGCGACGTGATTTTCGCGGTGGACAGCATTCCGGCGATCTTCGCCGTGACCACCGATCCGTTCATCGTCCTGACCTCTAACCTGTTCGCCATCATGGGTCTGCGCGCCATGTACTTCCTGCTGGCCAACGTGGCGGAACGTTTCTCGATGCTGAAATACGGCCTGTCGGTGATCCTGGTGTTTATCGGTATCAAGATGCTGATTATCGACTTCTTCCACATCCCGATCGGCATATCGCTCGGCGTGGTGGCGGGCATCCTGACGCTCACCTTGCTGATCAACGCCTGGGTCAATCGCCGCAACGATCGCCTGGCGAAGAAATAACCATAATCTGTTATCCGGGGCGCTAGCCGCCCCGCGATTGTTTGGCAATTCCCCCAAAACGCCAAACGTTATTGCGATCACACAAATGTAACCAGTATGTTATCAAGTGTTGATCCGCGCTCAGAATTTCACCCTCGCCTCTTTCCAACCTCATTCGATTGCTGAATACTGATTCGGCAAACACACTTAGTTACAGAATCATATAAAGCTGCCCGGCGTCGTTCCCGCCGCGGCGGCCAGATAACATCAGGAAGAAAGCACTATGCAAAAACTACTACAAAAGATCACGCAGGGCAGCCTGGTCAAACAAATCATGGCCGGCCTGGTGGCCGGCATTCTGGTGGCGCTGGTTTCGCCGGCGGCCGCGGCGGCGGTCGGCCTGCTCGGTTCCCTGTTCGTCGGCGCGCTGAAAGCGGTGGCGCCGGTGCTGGTGCTGATTCTGGTGATGGCCTCGATCGCCAACCATAAACAGGGGCAGAAAACCAACATTCGCCCGATCCTGTTCCTCTACCTGCTGGGCACCTTCGCCGCAGCGCTGGTGGCGGTCGTCGTCAGCTTTATCTTCCCTTCCACGCTGGCGCTGACCACCGGCGCGACCGACATTACCCCGCCGGGCGGCATTGTGGAGGTGATGAAGGGCCTGTTGATGAGCGTGGTGGCCAACCCGTTCCATGCGCTGATTAACGCCAACTACATCGGTATTCTGGCGTGGGCCGTCGGGCTGGGGCTGGCGCTGCGCCACGCTTCCGAGACCACCAAGGGGCTGATCAACGACATGTCCCATGCGGTCACGCTGGTGGTGCGCGCGGTGATCCGCTGTGCGCCGCTCGGCATCTTCGGCCTGGTGGCCTCCACGCTGGCGGAAACCGGCTTCGGCGTGCTGTGGGGCTACGCCCAGCTGCTGATGGTGCTGCTCGGCTGTATGCTGCTGGTGGCGCTGGTGCTCAACCCGCTGATCGTTTACTGGAAGATCCGCCGCAATCCGTATCCGCTGGTGTTCGCCTGCCTGCGCGAGAGCGGCGTGACCGCCTTCTTCACCCGCAGCTCGGCCGCCAACATCCCGGTAAACATGGAGCTGTGCAAGAAGCTGAACCTGAATGAGGACACCTACTCGGTTTCCATTCCGCTGGGCGCCACCATCAACATGGCCGGCGCGGCGATCACCATCACCGTGCTGACGCTGGCGGCGGTAAACACGCTGGGCATCGCGGTAGACGTCCCGACCGCCCTGTTGCTGAGCGTGGTGGCCGCCCTCTGCGCCTGCGGCGCCTCCGGCGTGGCCGGCGGCTCGCTGCTGCTGATCCCGCTGGCGTGCAACATGTTCGGCATTCCGAACGACGTGGCGATGCAGGTGGTGGCGGTCGGCTTTATCATCGGCGTGCTGCAGGATTCGGCGGAAACCGCCCTCAACTCCTCCACCGACGTGCTGTTCACCGCCGCGGCCTGCCAGGCGGAAGACCAGCGGCTGGCGAACGAAGACCCGCTGAAGGTGCGTTAACCCCGCCTTGCCTCATCAAAAAGGCGCTCCCTCGAGCGCCTTTTTTATCAGCCTTACAGCGTCACCCCGCTTTTAAATATCGCCAGCTCGCGGAAGTCGTTGGTTTCATTACGCGCCGGACGCCCGTTGGCGATCTCGACAATCAGGTCGATGAAGCGGCTGAGCAACGTCTCCATCGCCACGCCGTGAACCAGGCCGCCGGCGTCGAAATCGATCCAGTGCGGTTTCTTCGCCGCCAGCTCGCTGTTGGTCGCCAGCTTCACCGTCGGCACAAAGCCGCCGTACGGCGTGCCGCGCCCGGTGCTGAACAGCACCATATGACAGCCGGCGCCGGCCAGCGCGCTGGTCGCCACCGCATCGTTGCCCGGCGCGCTGAGCAGATTCAGCCCCGGCACGCGCAGCCGCTCGCCGTATTTCAACACGTCCACCACCTGGCTTAGCCCCGCCTTTTGGGTGCAGCCAAGCGACTTCTCCTCCAGCGTGGTGATGCCACCGGCCTTGTTGCCCGGCGACGGATTCTCATAAATCGGCTGCTGATGGGCAATGAAATAGCGTTTGAAATCGTTGATCATGTCGACGGTTTTGCCGAAGGTCTCCCCATCGCGACAGCGGCTCATCAGAATGCGCTCGGCGCCGAACATCTCCGGCACTTCGGTCAGCACCGTGGTGCCGCCGTTGGCGATCGCATAATCGGAGAACCGCCCCAGCAGCGGGTTGGCGGTGATACCCGACAATCCGTCCGAACCGCCGCACTCCAGGCCGAACTTCAGCTCGCTCAGGCGGCCCGGCTCGCGGCGATCGTGGCGCATCTCCCGGTACAGCTCGTGCAACAGCGCCAGCCCGGCTTCCACTTCGTCGTCCTGTTGTTGGCACACCATAAAGCGCAGCCGCCGCTCGTCCTCTATCCCCAACGTGGCGCGAAAGGCATCCACCTGATTGTTCTCGCAACCCAGCCCGATCACCAGCACCGCGCCGGCGTTGGGGTGGCGCGCCATGTTTTGCAGCATGATGCGAGTATTGGCATGATCCTGCCCAAGCTGCGAGCAGCCGAACGGATGGCTGAACAGGTGAACGCCGTCGATCCCGTCCGCCTGCGTTTGCTGCAAAAAGCGCTGTTGGATCTGACGGGCGATGCCGTTGACGCAGCCGACGGTCGGCACGATCCACAGCTCGTTGCGGATCCCCACTTCGCCGCCGGCCCGGCGGTACAGCAGCACCTCGCGATCCGCCGCCTGCGGCGGCAACGTCGGGAACTGCGGCTGGTAACGGTAGCTGTCCAGATCGCTCAGGTTGGTTTTGACGTTTTGCGAATGAATGTGCTCCCCAGGCGCAATGGCCGCGAGCGCATGGCCGATCGGCTGGCCGTATTTGATGATGTCTTCGCCCTCGGCGATTGGGCCGAGCGCAAATTTGTGCCCGCGCGCCACCGGCTGCGCCAGTTGGATGACCGCGCCTTCCAGCTCAACGCACTCTCCGGCAGCCAGATCGCGCAGCGCCACCGCCACGTTATCCTGCTCATGAATCTTTATCGTACTTTGCATAAACCGGTCCCGGATAACGGCTACGCCAGTTCAATGGCGAAATAGTCTTTGGCGTTGTCGAAGCAGATGTTTTTCACCATCTCGCCCAGCAGCGCGATATCCGCCGGCGCTTCGCCGTCCGCCACCCAACGACCGATCATCTGGCAAAGGATGCGGCGGAAGTATTCATGGCGCGTATACGACAGGAAGCTGCGACTGTCGGTCAGCATGCCGACGAAGCGGCTCAGCAGCCCGAGCTGCGCCAGCTGCGTCATTTGGCGCTGCATGCCGTCCTTCTGATCGTTGAACCACCAGCCGGAGCCGAACTGCATCTTGCCCGGCGTGCCTTCCCCCTGGAAATTGCCGATCATGGTGCCGATCACTTCGTTATCGCGCGGGTTGAGGCAGTAGAGAATGGTTTTCGGCAGGCCCCCCTGCCGCGCCTGGGCATCCAGCAGCCGCGACAGCGGTTCCGCCAGCGGCCGATCGTTGATCGAGTCGAAGCCGATATCCGGCCCGACGGCGGCCAGCATGCGGCTGTTGTTATTGCGCAGCGCGCCGATGTGATACTGCTGCACCCAGCCGCGGCGCCGGTATTCGCCGGCCAGGAACAGCAGCACCGCGCTTTTGAACTGGGCGCTCTGTTCCGGCGTCGGCAGCTCGCCGTTCAGGCGGCGCAGCAGGATCGCATCCAACGTCGCTTCATCGGCCTCGCCGAACACCACCACGTCCAGCGCATGATCGGCCACCTTGCAACCGTGGGCGGCGAAGTGATCCATGCGCTTGTACAGCGCGTCGCACAGCGTGCTGAAGCGGCCGATGGCGGTGTCCGCCGCCGCCTCCAACTGCCGCAGATAGTCGTTGAAGCCGGGCGCATCGATGGTGAAAGCCTTGTCCGGCCGCCAGCTCGGCAATACCTTGATATCGAAGCCACGATCGTCGGCGATCGCCCGATGGTGGCGCAGATCGTCGATCGGATCGTCGGTGGTGCCGACCATTTTCACGTTCATCTGCCGCATGATGCCGCGCGCGCGAAACGCATCCTGCGCCAATAGCGCATTACCGCGCTGCCAGATCTCATCCGCCGTGGCCGGCGACAGCAGCGTGCCGGTGATGCCGAACGGCCGACGCAGCTCCAGATGCGTCCAGTGATAGAGCGGGTTGCCGATGGTGTGCGGCACCGTGGCGGCCCAGGCGTCGAATTTCTCGCGATCGCCCGCATCGCCGGTGCATAACCGCTCCGCCACGCCGTTAGTGCGCATCGCCCGCCATTTGTAGTGATCGCCCCGCAGCCAGATATCGTACAGGTTGCTGAAGCGGGTATTCTCCGCGATCTGCTGCGGCGGCAAATGGCAGTGATAATCGAAAATCGGCTGCGGCGCCGCATAATCGTGATACAAGCGCCGGGCAAATTCGCTGTCCAGCAGGAAATCTTCGCTCAAAAACGTCGCCATCTCGGGCTCCTTACTTGCCGTGCGGCACGGGGTTCGAATCACAAAAGTTATCACACCAATTTTAACTAGCGTCCAGCAGATTTTTCCCGATGTCTGCCGTTCATCCTCTCTCCACGCCCTTTTTCGCTCAATTTACCGGCAAAAATGCCCTATTTCACCGGCCACAGTATCGCTCAGGCGAATAATTCCTTTTGTGATATCACTCAACTTTTAAACCTGTATGACAGGTTATTGTCTCGCCAGCCGCATCGACGGCCACACCTTCAAACGGGGAGACATTTCGGATGCGTAAAATTAAAGGGTTACGCTGGTACATGATCGGACTGGTGACCATCGGCACCGTGCTGGGCTACCTGACCCGCAACGCCATCGCCGTCGCGGCGCCGACGCTGGAAGATACGCTGCACATCACCACCCAACAGTATTCCTATATCGTCGCCGCCTATTCCGCCTGCTACACCGTGATGCAACCGGTGGCGGGCTACGTGCTGGACGTGCTGGGCACCAAGGTCGGTTACGCCATGTTCGCCATTCTGTGGGCGCTGTTCTGCATGGGCACCGCGCTGGCCAACAGCTGGGGCGGCCTGGCGCTGGCGCGCGGCGCGGTCGGCATGGCCGAGGCGGCGATGATCCCCGCCGGGCTGAAGGCCAGCAGCGAGTGGTTTCCGGCCAAAGAGCGTTCGATCGCCGTCGGTTATTTCAACGTGGGTTCATCGATCGGCGGCATGATCGCCCCACCGCTGGTGGTATGGGCCATCGTGGCGCACAGCTGGGAAATGGCGTTCATCATCACCGGCGTGCTGAGCCTGATCTGGGCCATTTGTTGGCTGCTGTTCTACAAACACCCGAAAGATCAGAAGAAACTGAGCCAGGAAGAGCGCCGTTACATCCTCGAAGGCCAGGAAGCGCAGCACCAGACCTCTAACGCCAAAAAGATGTCCGCCTGGCAGATCGTGCGCAACCGCCAGTTCTGGGGCATCGCGCTGCCGCGCTTTCTGGCGGAACCGGCCTGGGGCACCTTCAACGCCTGGATCCCGCTGTTCATGTTCAAGGCCTACGGTTTTAATCTGAAAGAGATTGCCATGTTCGCCTGGATGCCGATGCTGTTCGCCGATCTCGGCTGCATCGTCGGCGGCTACCTGCCGCCGCTGTTCCAGAAGTATTTCAAGGTTAATCTGATCGTTTCACGCAAGCTGGTGGTGACGATGGGAGCGGTGTTGATGATCGGCCCCGGCATGATCGGCCTGTTCACCAGCCCTTACGCGGCTATCGCGCTGCTGTGCGTCGGCGGCTTCGCCCATCAGGCGCTGTCCGGCGCGTTGATTACCCTCTCTTCCGACGTATTCGGCCGCAATGAGGTGGCGACCGCCAACGGGTTGACCGGCATGGCGGCCTGGACAGCCAGCACACTGTTCGCCCTGGTGGTCGGCGCCCTGGCGGACACCCTCGGCTTCAGCCCGCTGTTCGCCGCGCTGTCGGTCTTCGACATTCTCGGCGCCATCGTCATCTGGACGGTGTTGCAAAACCGCCCGGCCGCCGAAACGCAGCCGGCCACGCTGCAGCCTGCCCCGGCGCGCAGCTGATCCCGCCGCCCGGCCGCTGCGCGCCGGGCCTCTTGCTCCTCTGGCAGCGGTGCCGAATAAGTGGTATAACAAATCCGATGGCCACGCGCCCCTTCCCACCGCACCGTATAGAGCATTCACTATGGAATTCACCGAAACCAGACGCCTGTATCAGCAACTGGCCGCCGAGCTCAAGCAACGCATCGAAAGCGGCCGCTACCCGGTAGGCGACAAGCTGCCGGCCGAGCGATACATCGCCGAAGAGATGAATGTCAGCCGCACCGTGGTGCGCGAAGCGATCATCATGCTGGAGGTGGAAGGCTATGTGGACGTGCGCAAAGGATCCGGGATCCACGTGGTGTCCAACCAGCAAAAGCACCTGGTGGTGCCGGGCGACAGCATCGAGTTCGCCACCGCCGGCCCGTTTGAGCTGCTGCAGGCGCGCCAGCTGATAGAAAGCAACATCGCCGAATTCGCCGCCACCCAGGTGACCAAACAAGATATCGTGCAGTTGATGGAGATCCAGGAGCACGCCCGTAAAGAGGATCGCTTCCGCGACTCGCAGTGGGATCTGAAGTTCCACGTGCAGGTGGCGCTGGCCACCCAGAACACCGCCATGGCCACCATCGTGGAAAAAATGTGGGTGCAGCGGGTCAACAACCCTTACTGGAAAAAACTGCATGAACATATCGACGAACGCTCGATCGCCAGCTGGTGCGACGATCACGATCAGATCCTCAAAGCGCTGATGCGCAAAGACCCTTACGCCGCCAAACTGGCGATGTGGCAGCACCTGGAAAACACCAAACAGATGCTGTTCAACGCCACCAGCGATGACTTCGAATACAACGCCGATCGCTACCTGTTCGCCGAGAATCCGGTGGTGCATCTGGATGGCGTGAACCACGAGCCGAAATAGCCACGGCGGTCAAAAACCGTCGGCTTATGTCAGGTAATGTAAAATCCGCTGAATCGATGCCGGAACCGCCGTTTGCCGTGTACTATTTCACCGTCGGCAACGTAGATTTCCCTGTTGCCAATCGTGCTATTTTGGTAGAGTTAGCCCACTTTTTTACCCATTGCTGCGGGGGCGGGACGCGAATAAATGCGCTGGTTGTTTGCCATGCTGATTGCTGTTTTCTGCTGGACCGGTTCGGTCTCCGGCCAACAGCTATGCGTGGCGTCACCCAAGCCAACCCCCAGCGCGCTGAGCAGCCTGCCGCTGCTGGCGGAGCCGGCGCTTTCCCCCTATGATCATGTGTATCGGGCGCCGGCCGAAGCGCGCCGCAAAGCCCCCGGCAAGTTGCCGCTGCTGCTGCCCAGAGCGCACTCTTTCTCCGGTTCGCTGCTCGCATCCTCCCTGCCGGCGCCGGTCTATACCCTGGCCGCAGAGCCGGGTTACCGAATTCGCTTCCCCCGCCAGGACACCCCGGCCCCCAACCGGCTTGCCCAGGTCGACTGGATGCTGGACGCTTCCAGGCAACAGAGTCGCCAGGCCGGTTGGAAAGAAAGCAACATGCAGTACCGTGGCACGCTGACTTACCACCTATGACCGGTGTCGCACCGCTTAGAAACCTTAAAGCAACGCCGTTTCATCGTTATCAGCACTCAGGATCGCCGCGCGCTTTCAGCTCACGCCCGCTCCGCCGCTGAGATAAAAATAAACAATGACGTTTTAGGAACACCGGATGGACATCATTAAAGAACTGATACATGCCTTATGGCAGCAGGATTTTGAGACGCTGGCGAACCCTTCGTTGGTGTGGACCCTCTACATCCTGCTGTTCATGATCCTGTTTTTGGAGAACGGCCTGCTGCCGGCCGCTTTCCTGCCGGGTGACAGCCTGCTGATCCTGGTCGGCGTGCTGATCGCCAAAGGCACCATGGGCTTCCCATTGACCATCGTTATCCTGACCGTCGCCGCCAGCCTGGGGTGCTGGGTCAGTTATATACAAGGCCGGTGGCTCGGCAATACGCGAACGGTGCAAGGCTGGCTTTCGCATCTGCCGGCTCACTACCATCAACGCGCTCACAACCTGTTCCACCGCCACGGCCTTTCCGCCCTGCTGGTCGGCCGCTTCCTGGCCTTCGTGCGCACCCTGCTGCCAACCATCGCCGGCCTGTCCGGCCTGAGCAACGCGCGCTTCCAGTTCTTCAACTGGATGAGCGGCCTGCTGTGGGTCTTGATCTTGACGACGCTGGGCTTCGCCCTGGGGAAAACTCCGGTGTTCCGCAAGTATGAAGATCAGCTGATGTTCTGCCTGATGATGTTACCGCTGGTATTGCTGGTGGTCGGGCTGGTCGGCTCGTTGATCGTGTTGTGGCGCAAGAAGCGCGCCAACAGCCAGAACCCGGGGAAAGGGGCGTGACAGCAAAGCGCCCGCGCTGGCAATACGTCCTGATGATCGCGCTCGCCCTGCTGGCGTTGGCGACGCTGTTGGTGCCCTGTATGGTGCGCACCGAGAGCGAGCTGCGCATCCGCGCCAGCCAGCAAGGGCTGTCGCTGCCCGACGGCTTTTATGTCTACCAGCGCCTGGATGAACGCGGCATCCGCATCAAAAGCATTACGCCGGAAGGCGATGGCCTGGTCATCCGTCTGGATTCGCCAGAGCAGCAATTGCTGGCGCGCGAAGCGTTGCAAACCATTCTGCCGCCCGGTTACCACATCGCATTGAGCGAGTCCCCCGTGCCGTCGCATTGGGTGCGCGAATTTGCGCGTTCCCCACTCAATCTGGGATAATCCCCCTTCATATGAAGGGGTTTCCTTTCATTGCCATTATCTTCATTTTCATTCGCATCGATTAGCTCAAGAATTAATCAGTCAGCACTGGGTCACGGCTGATTCTTTGGGGGCTCGCCGGTTTCATGACTATGCTGAAGGGTAACTTCAGCCGGCGATGAACGCCCTCCTCTCGTGCTGCCGCCTTCGGCAGCCAGGAAAGCGGATGCCTGTTCAGGCATCTCATGACAAGGAACTGAAAGATGAAATTACGCCACTCACTGTTACTGCTGTTGCCACTCTGCACGCTGCCGGCGCTCGCTTCGGCCGCTGAGGGCGGCTGCGCCGCCAAAGCGCAAGACATCCAGCAGCAAATTGACTACGCCACCCAACACGGCAACACCCGCCGCGTGGAAGGGCTGAAAAAAGCGCTGAGCGAAGTGCAGACCCACTGCACCGAAGCCGGCCTGCAGGCCGAACGCCAGAAAAACATCGCAGAGAAACAGCGCAAGGTCGACGAGCGCCGGCAGGAGCTGAAAGAAGCGCAGCAAACCGGCAAGCTGGACAAGGTCGCCAAGAAACAGCAAAAGCTGACGGAAGCGCAGGCTGAGCTGAAACGCGCCCAAGCGGAATAATTTTTATACCAGCGGATTTGTCGATGAGAGCCCCATCGTACGGGATTTCTTAAGCATATGGAATTGATGTCTGGTGTTATCTTCTGACCATCACCCCTTTGCTCCGGCGAAAAAATCCGCTATGTTAAAAGTCTGTCGAAATAAACGTTAAGGAATAATCACATGGCACATGATTCAAATGCAGAAAACTTACGCGCTGAACTGAAGTCCTTAGCCGATACGCTGGAGGAAGTGCTGAACTCCTCCACCGACAAGCCGAAAGCCGAGTTGGAGAAGCTGCGTTCGAAAGCGGAAGGCGCGCTGAAAGAGACCCGCGCTCGCCTGAGCGACGCCGGTGACAAGCTGGCTTCGCAAACCAAACAGATCGCCGGCCAGGCCGACGACTATGTGCGCGACAACCCGTGGACCGGCATCGGTATCGGCGCGGCGGTCGGCGTGGTGTTGGGCGTGCTGCTCGCGCGTCGTTAATCATGGCTGAACAACCGCAAGTTCGCGCGCAGGGCCCCGCCAAAGGGGTCCTGGATATCGGTCAGCGCATCATCACGATCCTGGTCGGCATGGTGGAAACCCGTGTCCGGCTGGCGGTAGTCGAGCTGGAAGAGGAGAAAGCCAACCTCATTCAGCTGCTGATCATGGCCGGCATGACGCTGCTGTTCACCGCCTTCGGTTTGATGAGCCTGCTGATCCTGATCTTCTGGGCCATCGATCCGGTCTACCGGCTGGTGGCGCTGGGCGCAACAACCGGCGTGCTGCTGTTCCTGGCCGTGGTCGGCACCATCTGGACGCTGGTCAAGGCTCGTCGCACCACGCTGCTGGGCGCCACGCGCAAGCAGTTGGAACTCGACCGCGCCGAACTGGAGCGCGAACCATGAGCCGCCGCCGCTACCTGGAATGGAAAAAAGAGAGGCTGATTCGCCAGATCCAGCAACAGCGTCTGGATCTGGCCGAACACAAGTCTTTGTGGCTGGAAAAGACCGAACGCATTGACCGCGGCTGGCAGACAGTGTTTGGCCTGCGCCGCTATCTGGTACTCGGTTCCAGCGTCATGGCGCTGTACGGCATCCGCCACCCCAGCAAGATGATCCGCTGGTCGCGTCGTGCTTTCGGCGCCTGGAGCGCTATTCGACTGTTTAAAAAGACGTTTTCCTCCAAGTAAGTCACTTAACCTTTCCTTCAAACCTCCTGTTGCTCTGCCCGCATTTTCTCCCTTGATACAACGCGTCTAACCCCGGGGCCGGGCAACCTGCTGATCGGCGGTATTTTATTAGCACGCTAAAGATTCAGATTTTTTGAAAAATTACGACAGTTTTACTTGCTAACAACCTGAGCACTTCCCGCTTAACATTCACTCCATCAATACGATACGGAGCGGACAGGGTCAGAGACCCGCTACGCCGCCCGTTGATATGACTACCGCCGAACAGGCACACAAAAACACTTTGGAGTAGATGATGAAAAAATTAGAAGATGCAGGTTTGCTGGTTGCTCGTATCCTGATGCCAATCCTGTTTATCGTGGCAGGCTACGGCAAAATGGGTGACGCTTACGCCGGAACTCAACAGTACATGCAATCGATGGGCGTGCCTGGCTTCTTGCTGCCGCTGACCATTCTGCTGGAGTTTGGCGGCGGTCTGGCGATCCTGTTCGGCTTCCTGACCCGCACCGTGGCGCTGTTCACTGCCGGTTTCACCATCCTGACCGCGCTGCTGTTCCACACTGATTTTGCGGAAGGCGTAAACCAGCTGATGTTCATGAAAAACCTGACCATCGCCGGCGGCTTCATCGTGTTGGCGGTCGCAGGCCCGGGCGGCTTCAGCATCGACCGTCTTCTGAACAAGAAATGGTAATCTAAACTGTCATTCAGGGCCCGGCATGCCGGGCCCTGTCGTTTTTCACTCGGACACCAAGGAGATTCCCATGGGACAACTCGTCGATGGCGTTTGGCAAGACATCTGGTATGACACGAAATCTACCGGCGGCCGTTTCAAACGTTCAACCGCTCAGTTTCGCAATTGGGTGACCGCCGACGGTCAGCCCGGCGAACACGGCGCGGGCGGCTTCCAGGCCGAAGCGGGCCGTTATCACCTGTACGTTTCTCTCGCCTGCCCCTGGGCGCACCGCACGCTGCTGATGCGCAAATTGAAAGGGCTGGAGCAGATCATTCCGGTCTCGGTGGTGCACCCGCTGATGCTGGAAAACGGCTGGACCTTCGGCCAGGATTTTCCTGAAACCACCGGCGATCCGCTGTATCACGCCGACTTCCTGTACCAGATCTACCTGCGGGCAGACCCGCACTACAGCGGGCGCGTGACCGTGCCGGTGCTGTGGGATAAACAGAGGCAAACCATCGTCAGCAACGAATCCGCCGACATCATCCGCATGTTC
The DNA here is from genome assembly GCF_048684565.1 of Serratia sp. BNK-33-b. Taxonomy (NCBI): domain Bacteria; kingdom Pseudomonadati; phylum Pseudomonadota; class Gammaproteobacteria; order Enterobacterales; family Yersiniaceae; genus Serratia; species Serratia sp. BNK-33-b. The sequence continues at coordinate 450,145 of NZ_JBLQTZ010000001.1, read as the reverse complement.
AACAGCGCGTTTGACGGCGTCGGCGCTCGGGCTGGGGACTACTACCCGACCGATCTGCGCGGCAAGATCGATGAGCTGAACGGCTGGATTTACGATCAAGTGAACAACGGCGTGTACAAGGCCGGTTTCGCCACCAGCCAGGAAGCCTATGACGAAGCGGTCAACGGGGTATTCAACGCGCTGGAGCGCCTTGAGCAGATCCTGGGGCAACATCGCTACCTGACCGGCGATCGGCTGACCGAAGCCGACCTGCGTCTGTGGACCACGCTGGTGCGTTTCGATCCGGTGTACGTCACCCACTTCAAGTGCGACAAACACCGCATCAGCGACTATCTGAACCTGTACGGTTTCCTGCGCGACATCTACCAGATGCCGGGCATCGCCGAAACGGTCAGCCTGCCGCACATTCGCAACCACTACTACCGCAGCCACGCCACCATCAACCCGCACGGCATCATTTCCATCGGGCCGGCGCAGGATCTGGACGAGCCGCACGGCCGCGACCAGCGCTTCGGTTAAGGCGAAAAAAATCCCCTTGCCGCCCGGCAAGGGGATGTCATCCCACCGACGTTAACGTTGCGCGAACAGGCGCGGGATTTCGCGCAGGAACCAGGCCTTCGCCTCCCCCATGCTGTCGCGCCGCCAGGCCATAATGATGTCGGCTTCGCGGCTGTATTCCGGCCCCACCACGCGCAGCCGGCCGGCTTCGATATCTTTCTCCACCATCGGATACGGCATGGTCGCCACCCCCAACCCGGCCAGCAGCGCCAGACGTTTGTCTTCAATGGTGCTCACCGTCAGGCGCTGTTGCTTGTCCAGCAGCTGTACGGTCAACACCGGGCGCTCGCGAGCGGTATCCGCCACCGCGATACCGCGGTATTTCACGCGGGTCACCTCGGACAACGGCTCCGGCTCCTGGTGGATAGGATGATCCGGCGCGGCGACATAAACGCTCATGACCTTGTACAGTTTGCGGGTGTTGATCTCCGACGACGCGCGAAAATGCATGTCCGGCGCGATCACAATGTCGGCGCGCCCCTGTTCCAGCCGCTCCCAGGCGCCCGCCAGCACTTCGGTGAAAATCGACACCTGGGTGTTGGCCTTCAGCGCCAGCTTGTCCACCAGCGGGAACAGCAGGCTTGGCGGCGACAGCGCTTCACTGACGATGGTCAGGTGGGTTTCCCAACCGCGCGCCAGCGCCTCGGCGTCGGTGGTCAGCTTATCGGCCGCCTCCAGCAGCACCCGCCCGCGCTCCAGCAACATGCGCCCGACGTTGGTGAACTTGGTGCGGTGGCCCGAACGGTCGAACAGCACCACGTCCAATTCTTCTTCCAATTTTTGCATGGTGTAGCTGAGCGCCGACGGCACCCGGCCCAATTCGTCGGCGGCCGCGGCGAAACTGCCACGCCGGTCGATCGCATCCATCACTCTCAGCGCCTCAAGCGTGAGCGCCCGATCTCTGGCCATCACATCCCTCTGTCAGGAAATTTGAATATGCCGACCAGATTAACTGGCTAACAATCCGACGTCCAGATGCTTACCATTTGAATAATGAATTTAGAGAGCCGATTGCCATGATTACATGCAGAACAGCACAACAATGCGGGCAAGCTGACTTTGGTTGGCTGCGGGCTCGCTACACCTTTTCCTTTGGTCACTACTTCGATCCCAAACTGATGGGCTACGCCTCGCTGCGGGTGTTGAATCAGGAGGTGCTGGCACCGGGCGCGTCGTTCCAGCCGCGCACCTATCCCAGCGTGGATATCCTGAACCTGATCCTGCAGGGCGAGGCGGAATACCGCGACAGCGACGGCAACACCGCGCGCGCCAAAGCCGGCGAGGCGCTGCTGTTGGCCACCCAGCCGGGCCTGAGTTACAGCGAACAGAACGTCAGCAGCGATACGCCGCTGACCCGCCTGCAGCTGTGGCTGGACGCCTGCCCGGAACGCAACAACGAGCGGGTACAGCGCCTGGCGCTGCCGGCGGCAGGCAACCTGCTGCTGGCCTCGCCGGACGGCGCGCAGGGCAGCCTGCAGCTGCGCCAGCAGGTTTGGATCCACCATCTCGATCTGCAGCCGGGCGAAGAACAAACGCTGACGATTAACGGGCCGCGCGCCTATTTGCAGTCGATTCACGGCACCATCGCCGCCACCGGCGAGCGCCACGAGGAACAGCGTCTGACCTGCGGCGACGGCGCCTTCGTGCGTGAGGAGAATCGCCTGACGATCCGCGCCGAGACGCCGCTGCGCGCGCTGCTGATTGACCTGCCGGTGTAAGCCGGCCGAAAACGAAAAACCCCGCGCAACTGGCGTTGCGCGGGGTTTTCTTTTGTCGAGGGAGTTGACCGGTAAGCCGGGTTCTGTCGTGGACAGTCATTCCTCTAGGCCAGCAATCGCTCACTGGCTCAAGCAGCCTACCCGGGTTCAGTACGGGCCGTACCATGTGAACCCCTATTTGGCCTTGCTCCGGGTGGAGTTTACCGTGCCACGAACTGTTGCCAGCCGCGCGGTGCGCTCTTACCGCACCCTTTCACCCTTACCTGATCCCGCTTGCGCGGGCCATCGGCGGTTTGCTCTCTGTTGCACTAGTCGTAGGCTTGCGCCTCCCAGGCGTTACCTGGCACCCTGCCCTATGGAGCCCGGACTTTCCTCCCCTCCATCTGTCTCCCCGAAGAGGACGGCAATGAAGCGGCGACTGTCTGGTCAACTCCGGCGCGGATAGTAGCGTCGCGACGGCGGCAGGTCAACCGCTTTACGGCTGTTGTTGCTCCAGCGCGTGCTTATACAGCGCATTTTTCTTCACGCCGTGGATTTCCGCCGCCAGCGCCGCCGCCTTTTTCAGCGGCAGCTCTTTTTGCAGCAGCGCCAGCGTGCGCAGCGCCTCGAGCGGCAGCGCATCCTCCTGCGCCTTGTGGCCTTCGACGATCAGCACCATCTCACCGCGGCGGCGCACTTCATCTTCCTGCACCCACGCCAGCAGCTCGCCCACCGGCGCGCCGTGGATGGATTCCCAGGTTTTGGTCAGCTCGCGCGCCAGCACCACATAGCGCTGCGGGCCCCAGACGGTGACCATGTCCTGCAGACTTTCCAGCAGGCGATGGGTGGATTCGTAGAAAATCAGCGTGCGCGGTTCCTCCGCCAGCGCCATCAACGTATCCTTGCGTCCCTTGGTTTTCGCCGGCAGGAAGCCTTCGTAGCAGAAACGGTCGGAAGCGACGCCCGCGGCGCACAGCGCGGTGGTGGCGGCGCAGGCGCCCGGCAGCGGCACCACGCGAATGCCGGCCTCACGGCAGCGGCGCACCAGGTGATAACCGGGATCGTTGATCAGCGGCGTGCCGGCGTCGGACACCAGCGCGATGCTCTGGCCTTCCTGCAGTTTCGCCAGCAGCTGATCGGCCTTTTGCTGTTCGTTGTGATCGTGCAGCGCGAACAGACGCGCGTTAATCGCGAAGTGTTGCAGCAGCAATCCGGTATGGCGCGTGTCTTCCGCCGCGATCAGATCAACGCTTTTCAGTACCTCTAACGCACGGTGGGTGATATCGCCCAGATTGCCGATGGGGGTGGGCACCACATACAGCGTTGATGCAGAAATGACTGATTGTTGGTGTTGATTCATTGTTTCATCCGGGTTGCCGATTTAATATTGAGCATCTTGAAAAAAACATCACTGGATACAGTATGCTTTCCTCAACATTCGTTCGTACCAAAGCAGGGCGTTCCAAGCCTGTCCGACTTACCGCAGTCATCGCGGCCGCCCTTTTCCTGGCAGGCTGTCCAAGTCGGGCCCCGCAAACGCCGCCCGCCAATATACAGGACGAAGCGAGCGCCAGCTCCGATTACTACCTGCAGCAGTTGCAGCAAAGCAGCGATGATAACAAGGCTGACTGGCAATTACTTGCTATTCGCGCCTTGCTGCGTGAAGGAAAACTGCCGCAGGCCGGCGACCAGTTGAATCAGTTGCCGAAAAACCTCAGCGGCGCACAGCAGACTGAACGCCAGTTGCTGACTGCCGAACTGCAGATCGCCAACAAGAGCTACGTCAGCGCCCGCAGCACGCTGGGCCACCTGGACAGCGGTGCGCTGTCGCCGAATCAGAAGGTGCGCTACTACCAGGCGCAGATCGCCGCCAACCAGGGCAAAGCGTCACTGCCGCTGATCCGCGCCTATATCGCTCAGGAGCCGTTGCTGACCGGCAAGGCGCACCAAGACAACCTGGATCAAACCTGGCAGGCCCTGCTGCAACTGCCGCCGCAGGAGATGAACAGCCTGGTGATCAACGCCGACGAGAACGTGCTGCAAGGCTGGCTGGATCTGCTGCGCGTCTATCAGGACAACAAGCAGGATCCCGATCTGCTGAAGGCCGGCATCAAAGACTGGCAGAACCGTTATCCGAAGAACCCGGCGGCCAAAACGCTGCCGGCTCGCCTGAACCAGGTGCTGAACTTCACCCAGGCCTCCACCTCGAAAATCGCCCTGCTGCTGCCGTTGAACGGCCAGGCGAAAGTGTTCGCCGACGCCATCCAGCAAGGCTTCGAAGCGGCGAAAAACGGCGGCTCCATGCCGGCGCCGCAGCCTCAAGCCGCGCAACCGGCCAGCACGCCGGCTCAAACGGCGCCGGCCGATCAGGCCACTACGGGTGACATCAACGCCAACGGCGCTGTCAGCCCTTCGGCGCAAGAGAGCCAGCCCGCCGTGACCGCCGCGCAACCCGCTGCGCCGTCCAGCGCGCCGATAACGCCGCCGCAGGCCGCCAACGCGCAGGTCAAAGTGTACGATACCACCAGCCAGCCGCTGGCCGCCTTGCTGAGCCAGGCGCAGCAGGATGGCGCCACTCTGGTGGTCGGGCCGCTGCTGAAAGAGAACGTCGATCAGTTGTCCGCCAGCACCACCACGCTGAACGTGCTGGCGCTCAACCAACCGGAAACGCCGAAAGACAACCTGAACATCTGTTACTTCGCCCTGTCGCCGGAAGATGAAGCGCGCGACGCCGCCCGCCACATCTGGGAACAGCAGAAGCGTCAACCGCTGCTGCTGGTGCCGCGCGGCGCCTTCGGCGATCGCGTCGCCAGGGCCTTTAACCAGGAATGGCAGAAGCAAGGCGGGCAAACCGTGTTGCGCCAGCACATCGGCTCGGCCGGCGAGCTGCGCCAGATGGTGAACAGCGGCGGCATCCGCATGACCGGCACGCCGATGTCGAGCGCCCCGGCGCCGCAGAGCGTCACCATCGCCGGGCTGACCATTCCTGCGCCGCCGAGCGACGTGCCCGCCGCCACCGGCGGCAGCGTCGACGCGGTGTACATCGTCGCCACGCAGTCTCAGCTGACGCTGATCAAACCGATGATCGACATGGCCACCAGCTCGCGCGGCAAGCCGGCGATGTACGCCAGCTCGCGCAGCTACCAGGCCGGCGCCGGCCCGGACTTCCGTCTGGAAATGGAAGGCCTGCAGTTCAGCGACATCCCGCTGCTTGCCGGCTCAAACCCTCAGCTGTTGCAGCAGGCCAGCGCGCGTTTCCGCAACGACTACTCGCTGGTGCGCCTGTATGCAATGGGGATGGATGCCTGGACATTGGCCAACCACTTTGCTGAAATGCGCCAGCTGCCGGGCTTCCAGGTTTCCGGCACCACCGGCACGCTGAGCGCGTCGCCGAACTGCGTGATCAACCGTAAGCTGCCTTGGCTGCAATACCGTCAGGGCACGGTCGTTCCAGTCTCTTGAACCCACGCGCCTCAGGGGCGGGCTATGAGTTACTGGCCCGCCGTCACCTGGAACACGCCGGGCTCACCTTCTGCGCCGCCAATGTCGCGGTGCGCGGCGGTGAGCTCGACCTCATCATGCGCGACGGCACCACCTGGGTGTTCGTCGAAGTGCGCTACCGCCGCAACGACGCCTTCGGCGGCGCGGCCGCCAGCGTCACCTTTCGCAAACAACAGCGGTTGCTGCACGCCGCCGCCGTCTGGCTGGCGGGGCGCGGAGCCAGTTTTGACACATCATCTTGCCGTTTTGATGTTTTGGCCATTACCGGTAGCCAGTTAGAATGGATACCCAACGCCTTCAATGCGGATTAATCGGGGTTTTACGGCGCAGACCGGCCCTTTGACTTAGTGGATTAATACAACGTGCTGGATAGAATTAAAGTCTGTTTCACCGAAAGCATCCAAACCCAGATCGCGGCGGCGGAAGCACTGCCGGACGCCATTTCCCGCGCTGCGATGACGCTGGTTCAATCCTTACTCAACGGCAACAAAATCCTGTGCTGCGGCAACGGCACCTCGGCAGCCAACGCGCAGCACTTCGCCGCCAGCATGATCAACCGTTTTGAAACCGAGCGCCCCAGCCTGCCGGCCATCGCTCTCAACGCCGACAACGTGGTGCTGACGGCAATCAGCAACGATCGGCTGCACGACGAAGTGTACGCCAAGCAGGTGCGTGCGCTCGGGCACACAGGCGACGTGCTGCTGGCGATTTCCACCCGCGGCAACAGCCGTGATATTGTGAAAGCGGTCGAGGCGGCCGTTACGCGCGATATGACCATCGTCGCGCTCACCGGCTACGACGGCGGCGAGCTGGCCGGGCTGCTCGGACAGCAGGATGTCGAAATCCGCATCCCGTCGCACCGCAGCTCGCGCATTCAGGAAATGCATATGCTGACCGTAAACTGCCTGTGCGACCTGATAGACAATACGTTATTCCCCCACCAGGACGATTAAGGAACTGAGATGAAGCTAAAAGCCACATTTGCAGTGCTGTCCAGCGCCCTGCTGTTGCAAGGCTGTATCGCCGGCGTCGTCGTCGGCAGTGCGGCCGTCGCGACCAAAACCGCCACCGACCCGCGCAGCGTAGGGACCCAGGTGGATGACGGCACGCTGGAAGCCAGGGTCGAAAGCGCCCTGAGCAAAGACCAGCAGTTGAAGAAAGATGCCCGGGTGGTCGCCACCGCCTATCAGGGCAAGGTGCTGTTGACCGGCCAGTCGCCTAACGCCGATCTCACCGCGCGCGCCAAGCAGATCGCCATGGGCGTGGAAGGCACCACCGAAGTGTATAACGAAATCCGTCAGGGCACGCCGGTCAGCCTGAGCACCGCGTCCTCCGACACCTGGATCACCACCAAGGTGCGTTCGCAGCTGTTGACCAGCGATACGGTGAAATCGTCCAATGTGAAGGTCACCACCGAAAACGGCGAAGTGTTCTTGCTGGGCCTGGTCACACAGCAGGAAGGGCAGTCGGCGGCGCAGATCGCCAGCCAGGTCAGCGGCGTGAAGCACGTCACCACCGCCTTTACCTACGTGAAATAATCCGCCTGGCGGGAGCGGCGCCGTGCCGTTCCCGCCCGTTTAATCCAGCTTGTTCTCGCGTAAAAACGCTTCCCCGCCCAGTTGCCGCATCTGCCGCATGATCCACTGTTGACGCTGCACCACATAGCCGGACGGCGCATCGGCCCTGAAGCGATGCGGATTCGGCAATACCGCCGCCAACAGCGCCGCTTCGGCCGCGCTCAGACGTTTGGCCGGCTTATGGAAAAAGCGCTGTGAAGCCTCTTCCACGCCGAACACCCCATCGCCGAACTCGACGATGTTCAGGTACACCGTCAGAATACGCCGCTTGGTCCACACCAATTCGATGCCCGACGTCAGCCCGGCCTCCAATCCTTTGCGCAGCCAGCTGCGGCCATCCCACAAAAACAGGTTCTTGGCGGTTTGCTGCGACAGCGTGGACGCGCCGCGGATGCGCGTCGGGCGCTTCTCGTTGTGGCTGAGCGCCTTTTCAATGGCCGCCACGTCGAAGCCCCAATGGTCTGGAAACTTCTGATCTTCCGCCGCCATCACCGCCAGCGCCATTTGCGGCGAGATGTCGTCCATCGACACCCAGTCCGAATGGGCGACATAGCCGAAGTCGCCGCTCAGCCAGGCGCCGACCTGCCGCTCCACCATCACGGCGGAAAACGGCACCGGCAGGAAGGCAAAGAGCACAATGCCCAACACCCACAGGCCGATAATCGCGATGACGCCGCGCTTCAGCCAGTACCACGGGCGCAGCCGCCGCCATCCGACGAGCGATTTTCTCATTCAGCCAGTTCCAGCACCCGCGCCACCAGCTTATCGATGCCCAGGGCCGCCTGCGCGATAGACGGCGCCAGCATATAGGCCGGCGTGGTCACGATCTTATGTTCGCGATCCACCACAATGTCGTCCACCGGGCAAATCACCGGTTCGCCGCCCATGGCGTCAATCACTTCCCCCAGATCCGGATCGTTGCCAATGGTGAGCCGCGCTTGTTGATCCAGCAGTTTCGGCAACAGCGCCGGCGCGATGCACATCAGGCCAATTGGTTTGTTGGCCTTATGCATCTCGCGCGTCAGGCGCGCCAAATCTTCATCGACCCAACATTCTGCGCCGGCTTCGGCGAAATTGCTGAGGTTCTTGGCGGCGCCAAAGCCGCCGGGCACGATCAGCGCATCCAGCTGCGCGGCCTCCGCCAGCGCCAGCGGCTGCACCGCACCGCGGGCAATGCGCGCCGATTCAATCAGAACATTGCGCGACTCCGCCGCCTCCTCACCAGATAAGTGATTAATAACATGGCGTTGTGGTTTGTCAGGCGCAAAGCACACCGCCTGGGCGCCGGCACGATCCAACGCCAGCAGCGTCAGCACCGCTTCATGGATCTCCGTACCGTCATAAACGCCGCTGCCGCTGAGGACTACACCCACCTTTTTCATCACTCTTACTCCTGTCGCTGCTGTCAACTGGTTCGTGCTCGGAGTTGACAAACACTAATCTACATCACACATTTTAATGAATCTTCTAACAAGAGCGCTTACATTTGCTATGTTGTTGGCTGTATGATGTTTAGGAATTCGCAACAACCTGCTCGACCAGAACACTGAAACCAATACGCAGGTTCACAATTTCCCTGGTGTTGGCGCAATATTCGCGCACCCCGGCTTAGGTCGGGGTCATTTTTTTTCAGCGTTCTCAACCCAAGCCCGCAGTACCTGCACGTCGTTGCGCCACTCTTGTTTCAGCTCATCCACCCAATCCTGCACGTTATCCCACCAGGCCGGCAGCGTCGGCGTTTGAATCTGCTGCGCCAGCTGCTGCAGATGGCGCAGACCGACCGAACCGGCGGCGCCCTTGATCTTATGCCCTTCCTCAGTGATGCCTTTCTGATCGCGCGCCGTCATGTTGGAGTCCAGCACCGCCAGATAGCCCGGCATCATCTGTTCGAACATCTCCAGACTTTGGTGGATCAACTGCGGGCCAACCAGATCCATGTACTGTTCCAGCATCGCGGTATCGAGTAACGACTCATTAATCTGCATCGCCTTGTGCTCCGTTTTCTTTGAAGTGTGAGAAGGTTGATGATCCCAATAGTGTTTGATGACCTTGGTCAGCGCCGGCACCGACAGCGGCTTGCTCAGCACATCGTCCATGCCCGCTTCGAGATACTCTTTTTTGTCTTTCAGCACGTTGGCGGTCAGGGCCACCAATGGCGGCAGCGCCTGCCCGGCATAGCGCTCGCGCAGCGCCCGGGCGATGTCCAGCCCGGTCATGTCCGGCAGTTGGATGTCCAGCAGCACCAGATCGAACTCGTCCGGATCGAACATCGCCAGCGCGTCGTGGCCGTTCATCGCCACGTCGACGCTGTTGCCCAGCTTCTCCAGCACCGAGCGCGCCACGATCACGTTCAGTTCGATATCCTCCACCAGCAGGATGTGCAGCGCCGGCAACGGCAGCGCCTCTTCCTCCGGCGCCGCGCTGACGGCTTCCTGCACCGCCGGCGCCTTGATGGTTAAGGTAAAGCAAGAACCGTGCCCTTGTTCGCTGCGCACGGTAATGTCGCCGCCCATGCTCTGCGCCAGCCGCTTGGAGACCGCCAGCCCGATGCCGGTGCCGGTGGCCGGGCGGCCGCCGCGCTGATCTTTCACCTGATAATACATGGCGAAGATCTTGTCCTGCTCGTCCTGCGGGATGCCCATGCCCGAGTCTTCCACTTCGAACACCAGCTTCTCCTGCGCCTCGCGCCGCACGCGCACCACAATTTGCCCCTGCTGGGTAAATTTCACCGCGTTGCCGATCAGATTCCACAAGATCTGCCGCAGGCGGGTGCCGTCGGTCACGATCTGCTGCGGCAGCGGCGTCTGCGGCTCCATGACGAACTGCAGCCCTTTCGGCTGCGCCAGCAGGCCCGAGAGGTTCTCCAAATCCGCCAGAAAACCGGTGAAGTCCACCGGCTGGTTGTCGAGCTGCACCTTGCGCCGCTCGAGCTTGTCCATTTCGATAATGTCGTTGAAGATATTGCCGAGGGTGATGGCGCTGACGTGGATGGTCTTCAGGTATTTCAGCTGCTCGTCGTTCAGCTCGGTATCGAGCAGAATGCGGCTCAGGCCGACGATGCCGTTAAGCGGCGTACGCAGCTCGTGGCTGATGGTGGAGATAAAGGTGGTCTTCTCCCTGCTGGCGTTCTCCAGCGCGTCCTGGTAGCGCTTACGCTCGGTAATATCGCGGCCGAAGCCCATCAGCCCGTGGCGTTTGCCTACCCGGTCGTAAAACGGCACCTTGCGCAGCTCGAAACAGGCCTTGCGGCCGTCGGGATACACCAGCCACTGTTCGTAGGTCAGCGAGACGTTGTGGCGGAACACCTTCTCGTCGGTCTCAATGACCTTTTCGGCGATCTCCTGGCCGTAGACGTCGAACGGCGTCAGGCCAATCAGCTGCTTCTCGCTTTTGCCGGTCAGCAGCTCCATCGCGCGGTTGCAGCCGGAAAACTCTTTGTCTTCGTTGCGGTAGTAGACCAGATCCGGCGAGGCATCGAGGAAGGAACGCAACAGCGCCGATTGCTGGCCCAGCTCAATCTGCGCCAGCTCGCGCTGTTCCATCTCTTCGGTCAGCTTTTCCATCACCTGCAGGCGCTCTTCTTCCGCCTTGATACGGTCGGCGATCTCCTGATTCAGCTGGCTGATATTGTCTTTGAGCTGCTGATTGAGCTCCAGATCGCGGTGGCGCATCTCTTCGAGCTTGTCCACCAGCCGCGCCAGCCGTTGGCGCGACTCTTCCAACTGTTCCACCACCACCGAGAGAAAATAGACCGCCCACGGGGTGATCAACAGGCCGAAGAAGATCGAACGCACCACGTCGATGCTTTCAACTTCGCCGCGCAGCAGCATGGTCACCGCCATCTGCACCACCATCGCCAGCACCACCAGCGCCGAGGCCAGCAGCAGCGAGAAGCGCACCAACCCCAGTTTCACCATTAAATCAACGTAGTACTGGGCCAACACCCGGATTTGCTTCATAGCGGCTCCCTTCAGACACAATCTTTTGAATCATACCGTAAAACAGCGGTGAGATAAGGCGGCAAACGCCGAAGTGTGGCAAAGATTGCACTTCAGAGCGGCATGCCGGGCCGGTAGCGCCGTTTTTCATCCAGCGCGCTGCCCTGCCCGCCGTGCCGTTGCAGATAAGCGCCGACCGCCTGCATGCCGCTCCAGCGGTTTTCGCACCACAGCGGCGCCAGCAGCGTCGGCCGCCGGGCGCTGGCGGAAAGACGGTGGTACACCACCTCGCCCGGCGTATGGCGGATCATCTCCCCGGCGCTGGCGGCGTAATCCTCCAGCGCCAGTTCGGGCAACCGCCCGGCCTGCCACGCCCGCGCCAGGATACTGCCGGTGACGACGTGCAGCGGATGCAGCTTGATGCCGTCGACGCCGGTCTCCGTCACCCGCTGCAGCGTGAGCAGATGATCGCGCTGGGTTTCTCCCGGCAGCCCGACGATCAGATGGCAGCACACCTTCAGCCCGCGCTGCCGGGCCAGCCGCGCAGTCTGCTGATAACAGCGAAAATCATGGCCGCGGTTGATGCGCTTCAGTGTTTTATCATGCGCCGTCTGTAGCCCCAGCTCCAGCCACACCTCATAGCCTTGCTCGCGGTATCCCGTCAACAGATCCAGCGCGGCGGCCGGCACGCAGTCCGGCCGGGTGCCGACGCACAGTCCGACCATGGCGCTCTGCGCCAACGCCTGCCGATACATCGCCTCCAGCCGTTCAACCTCCGCATAGGTGCTGGTATAGGCCTGGAAATAGGCCAGATAGCGCCGCGCCCGATCGACCCGCGCAGCCTGCTGCGCCAGCTGTTCGGCGATGCTCTGGCGCTGCATCGCCTCATCGGCAAACGAGGCGACGTTGCAGAACGTACAGCCGCCGCGCCCCAACGTGCCGTCGCGGTTAGGGCAGCCGAATCCGCCGTGCAGCGTGAGTTTATGGATCTTTTCGCCATAGCGGCGCTGGAGATCCGCGCCAAACATATTGACTAATTGCGGCAACTGCATAATCTTGGTGGTTCTCTGTGTTCAAAGCCGCGATGCTAATAAGAAACGGTTTTTCCCGCGATGACAGAGATCAACGCTTTCCCCGCAAGGCGCCACCAGGCATAACTATTCATCATAAATGCAAATCAATTCACTATAATTCTGATGAATTATTCTAATCGTCACGCAACCGTTAACGGCAATATGACAACACGGTGAAAAATAGTCATAAACATCATCCAAGCAATATCTTACAGAATAAAATTCTGGCATTAACCCCCGCACTAGCATGGTGCAGAGATTAAGGGGTTGCACTATAGTGAGACAGCTCACACTTCTGCGGGGATCGGCGTTGCCCCACGATAGTGCAAAAATGCATTAAAACACTTATTTTTCAAATAAATAAACATCACTAATTCGATAAGAATCTATCTTAAGCCCACATTTGACCTGCGAATTCTTTCTCGCTAAGTTGGAAGTCCGCTGGAAGCTTTCTGGACGGGCAAACGTCTCGTCATATTTATGCAGTAATTGAAGACTCCCTCTTAAAACAAGTCCTATACCACTTGTGAGACCGTCACGAGAGGCCATTGATGGAGGGCGGAAAAGCAGATTGGCGGGGTTAACTTGCTGATTGGACTTCTGCCTGAAATTGGGAAGCCCCCTCGCAGTAGGTTGTGAGAGTCACGCAGAGCCTGGGGAGGTTCACGATATGTTGTACGATAAATCCCAAGAGAGGGACAACTGTGGTTTCGGCCTGATCGCCCACATAGAAGGCGAACCTAGCCACAAGGTGGTGCGCACCGCCATTCACGCGCTGGCCCGCATGCAGCACCGCGGCGCGATCCTCGCCGACGGCAAGACCGGCGACGGCTGCGGCCTGTTGCTGCAAAAACCCGATCGCTTCTTCCGCATGGTGGCGGAAGAGCGCGGCTGGCGTTTGGCCAAGAACTACGCCGTCGGCATGATGTTCCTCAGCCAGAATGAAGAGGAAGCGCGCCTCAGCCGCCGCATCGTGGAAGAAGAGCTGCAAAACGAAACGCTGTCGATCGTCGGCTGGCGTGAAGTGCCGACCAACCCGGACGTGCTGGGTGAAATCGCCCTCTCTTCCCTGCCGCGCATCGAGCAAATCTTCGTTAACGCCCCGGCCGGCTGGCGCCCGCGCGATATGGAGCGCCGCCTGTTCGTGGCGCGCCGCCGCATCGAGAAACGGGTGCAGGATGACAGCTTCTACGTCTGCAGCTTCTCCAACCTGGTGACGATCTATAAAGGCCTGTGCATGCCTGCGGATCTGCCGCGCTTCTATCTCGATCTGGCGGACCTGCGCCTGGAGTCGGCCATTTGCCTGTTCCACCAGCGCTTCTCCACCAACACCGTGCCGCGCTGGCCGCTGGCTCAGCCGTTCCGCTACCTGGCGCACAACGGCGAAATCAACACCATCACCGGCAACCGCCAGTGGGCGCGCGCCCGTACCTATAAATTCCAAACGCCGCTGATCCCGGATCTGCAGGCCGCCGCGCCGTTCGTCAACGAAACCGGCTCCGACTCCAGCTCGCTGGACAACATGCTGGAGCTGCTGCTGGCGGGCGGGATGGATCTCATCCGCGCCATGCGCCTGCTGGTGCCGCCGGCCTGGCAGAACAACCCCGACATGGACGGCGATCTGCGCGCCTTCTTCGACTTCAACTCGATGCACATGGAGCCGTGGGACGGCCCGGCCGGCATCGTGATGTCCGACGGCCGCTACGCCGCCTGTAACCTCGATCGCAACGGCCTGCGCCCGGCGCGCTACGTGATCACCAAAGACAAGCTGATCACCTGCGCCTCCGAAGTCGGCATCTGGGATTACCAGCCGGATGAAGTGGTGGAAAAAGGCCGCGTCGGCCCCGGCGAGCTGATGGTGATCGACACCCGCAGCGGCCGCATTCTGCACTCGGCGGAAACCGACAACGATCTGAAAAGCCGCCACCCGTATAAAGAGTGGATGGAGAAAAACGTCAAACGCCTGGTGCCGTTCGAAGATCTGCCGGACGATCAGGTCGGCAGCCGCGAGCTCGACGACGCGCAGCTCGAAACCTACCAGAAACAGTTCGGCTACAGCAGCGAAGAGCTGGATCAGGTGATCCGCGTGCTGGGCGAGATTGGCCAGGAAGCCACCGGCTCGATGGGCGACGATACCCCGTTCGCCGTGCTCTCCAGCCGGCCGCGCATCGTTTACGACTACTTCCGCCAGCAGTTCGCGCAGGTCACCAACCCGCCGATCGATCCGCTGCGCGAAGCGCACGTCATGTCGCTGGCCACCAGTATCGGCCGTGAAATGAACGTGTTCTGCGAAGCCGAAGGCCAGGCGCACCGCCTGAGCTTCAAATCGCCGATCCTGCTGTACTCCGATTTCAAACAGCTCACCACGCTGGAAGGCGAATACTATCGCGCCGAGACGCTCGATCTGACCTTCGATCCGCAGCAGCAGGATCTGGAGCAAACCATTCGCGCCCTGTGCGACGAAGCGGAACGCAAGGTGCGCGAAGGCGCGGTGCTGTTGGTGCTGTCCGACCGCGCCATCGCGCCCGGCCGCCTGCCGGTACCGGCCCCGATGGCCGTTGGCGCCGTGCAGACCCGGCTGGTGGAGAAAAGCCTGCGCTGCGACGCCAACCTGATCGTTGAAACCGCCAGCGCCCGCGATCCGCACCACTTCGCTGTGCTGCTCGGCTTCGGCGCGACCGCCATCTACCCGTATCTGGCCTATGAAACCCTGGCCAAACTGGTGGACAGCCAGGCGATCGACAAGAAATACCGCGACGTGATGCTGAACTACCGCAACGGCATCAACAAAGGCCTGTACAAGATCATGTCCAAGATGGGCATCTCGACCATCGCCTCTTACCGCTGTTCCAAGCTGTTCGAAGCGGTCGGCCTGCACCGCGATCTGGCGGATCTGTGCTTCCAGGGCGTGGTCAGCCGCATCGGCGGCGCCAGCTTCAGCGACTTCCAGCAGGATCTGCAGAACCTTTCCAAGCGCGCCTGGCTGAAACGCAAGCCGCTGGAGCAAGGCGGCCTGCTGAAGTTCGTGCACGGCGGCGAATACCACGCCTACAACCCGGACGTGGTGAACTCGCTGCAAAAAGCGGTGCACAGCGGCGAGTACAGCGACTACCAGGCCTACGCCAAGCTGGTGAATGAGCGGCCGGTCGCCATGCTGCGCGATCTGCTGGCCATCACGCCGAAAGGCGAACCGATCCCGGTCGATCAGGTCGAGCCGGCGGAGTCGCTGTTCAAACGCTTCGACACGGCGGCGATGTCGATCGGCGCGCTGAGCCCGGAAGCGCACGAATCACTGGCGATCGCCATGAACGGCCTCGGCGGCTTCTCCAACTCCGGCGAAGGCGGCGAAGATCCGGCGCGCTACCGCACCAACAAGGTGTCGCGCATCAAACAGGTGGCCTCCGGCCGCTTCGGCGTGACGCCGGCCTACCTGGTGAACGCCGACGTGATCCAGATTAAGGTGGCGCAAGGCGCCAAGCCGGGCGAAGGCGGCCAGTTGCCGGGCGATAAAGTCACCCCGTACATCGCCAGACTGCGTTACTCGGTGCCGGGCGTGACGTTGATCTCCCCGCCGCCGCACCACGACATCTATTCGATCGAAGATCTGGCGCAGCTGATCTTCGATCTGAAGCAGGTCAACCCGAAGGCGGTGATCTCGGTGAAACTGGTGTCCGAGCCGGGCGTGGGCACCATCGCCACCGGCGTGGCGAAAGCCTATGCCGATCTGATCACCATCGCCGGTTACGACGGCGGCACCGGCGCCAGCCCGCTGTCCTCGGTGAAATATGCCGGCTGCCCATGGGAACTGGGCCTGGTGGAAACCCAGCAGGCGCTGGTGGCCAACGGCCTGCGCCACAAGATCCGTCTGCAGGTGGACGGCGGTCTGAAAACCGGCGTGGACATCGTCAAAGCGGCGATCCTGGGTGCGGAAAGCTTCGGCTTCGGCACCGGGCCGATGGTGGCGCTGGGCTGTAAATACCTGCGCATCTGCCACCTCAACAACTGCGCGACCGGCGTTGCGACTCAGGACGACAAGCTGCGCCGCGATCACTACCACGGCCTGCCGGAACGCGTGACGAATTACTTCCAGTTTATCGCGCGTGAAACCCGCGAGATCATGGCGCAACTGGGCGTGAGCCAACTGGTGGATCTGATCGGCCGCACCGAGTTCCTGACCGAGCTGGACGGCATTTCCGCCAAGCAGAACAAGCTGGATCTGTCGCCGTTGCTGACAACCGCCACGCCGCATCCGGGCAAAGCGGTGTACTGTACCGAAAGCAGCAACCCGGCGTTCGACAAGGGTCTGCTGAACAAAGAGTTGCTGGCGCAGGCGGAACCGTACATCGAAGCGAAGCAGGGTAAAACCTTCTACTTCGACATTCGCAACACCGACCGCTCCGTGGGCGCCATGCTGTCCGGCGCGATCGCCAACGTACACGGCGATCAGGGAATGGCAGCCGATCCGATCAAGGCGCACTTCTCCGGCACCGCCGGGCAGAGCTTCGGCGTCTGGAACGCCGGCGGCGTCGAGTTGACCCTGACCGGCGACGCCAACGACTATGTCGGCAAAGGCATGGCCGGCGGCAGCATCGCGGTGCGTCCGCCGATCGGCTCCGCCTTCCGCAGCCATGAAGCCAGCATCGTCGGCAACACCTGCCTGTACGGCGCCACCGGCGGCAAGCTGTTCGCCGCCGGCCGCGCGGGCGAACGCTTCGCGGTGCGCAACTCCGGCGCCATCACCGTGGTGGAAGGCATCGGCGACAACGGCTGCGAATACATGACCGGCGGCATCGTCTGCGTGCTGGGTAAAACCGGCATCAACTTCGGTGCCGGCATGACCGGCGGCTTCGCCTACGTGCTGGACGAAGACGGCGAGTTCCGCAAGCGCGTAAACCCGGAGCTGGTGGAAGTGCTGGATGTCGATCAGCTGGCGATCCATGAGGAGCACCTGCGCGGCCTGATCACCGAACACGTGCAGGCGACCGGCTCTTCCCGCGCGGAAGAGATCCTGGCCAACTGGCCGGAGTGGGCGCCGAAGTTCGCCCTGGTCAAACCGAAGTCCAGCGATGTCAAAGCGCTGTTGGGTCACCGTAGCCGTTCCGCAGCCGAGCTGCGGGTGCAGGCGCAGTAAGAGGTAGGTCATTAATGAGCCAGAACGTTTACCAATTTATCGACCTGCAGCGTGTTGATCCGCCAAAGAAACCGCTGAAGATCCGCAAAATCGAGTTCGTCGAGATCTACGAACCGTTTTCGGAAACCCAGGCCAAGGCCCAGGCGGACCGCTGTCTGTCCTGCGGCAACCCGTATTGCGAGTGGAAGTGCCCGGTGCACAACTACATCCCGAACTGGCTGAAACTGGCCAACGAAGGCCGCATCATGGAAGCGGCGGACCTGGCGCATCAGACCAACAGTCTGCCGGAAGTGTGCGGCCGCGTATGCCCGCAGGATCGCCTGTGCGAAGGCTCCTGCACTCTGAACGACGAGTTCGGCGCGGTCACCATCGGCAATATCGAGCGCTACATCAGCGATAAGGCCATCGAAATGGGCTGGAAGCCGGACATGTCTCACGTACAGCCGACCGGCAAGCGCGTGGCGATCGTCGGTGCCGGCCCTGCCGGGCTGGCCTGCGCCGACGTGCTGACCCGCAACGGCGTCAAAGCGGTGGTGTATGACCGTCATCCAGAGATCGGCGGCCTGCTGACCTTCGGCATCCCGGCTTTCAAGCTGGAAAAGGAAGTGATGGTCAAACGCCGCGGCATCTTCAGCGAGATGGGCATCGAGTTCCAGTTGAACACTGAAGTGGGTAAAGACGTCAGCATGGAGACCTTGCTGAGCGAGTACGATGCGGTGTTCCTCGGCGTCGGCACCTATCAGTCGATGCGCGGCGGCCTGGAGAATGAGGAGGCGCAGGGCGTGTACGACGCGCTGCCGTTCCTGATCGCCAACACCAAGCAGCTGATGGGGTATGAAACCGAGCAGCACGAGCCTTACGTCAGCATGGAAGGCAAACGGGTGGTGGTGCTGGGCGGCGGCGATACCGCCATGGACTGCGTGCGTACCTCGGTGCGTCAGGGTGCAACGCAGGTCATCTGCGCCTACCGCCGCGACGAAGCCAACATGCCGGGCTCCAAGCGCGAAGTGAAGAACGCCCGGGAAGAAGGGGTGGACTTCCAGTTCAACCTGCAGCCGCTGAGCATCGAACTGAACAGCGCCGGCCGCGTGGCCGGGGTGAAAATGGTGCGCACTCAGCTGGGCGCGCCGGATGCCAATGGCCGTCAGACGGCGGAGCAGGTGCCAGGTTCCGAACACGTGATCGACGCGGACGCGGTGGTGATGGCGTTCGGCTTCCGCCCGCACCGCATGGACTGGTTGGCGGCACACGACGTGCAGCTCGATAAACAGGGCCGCATCCTGGCGCCGGAAGGCAGCGACAACGCGTTCCAGACCAGCAACCCGAAAATCTTCGCCGGTGGTGACGCAGTGCGCGGATCTGACCTGGTAGTGACGGCGATCGCCGAAGGCCGTAAAGCAGCAGACGGCATCATGAACTACCTGGAAGTGTAAACCTTCCGTACCATCAGAGGCTCGGCATATTGCCGGGCCTCTGTTTTTAGCCTGCCACGCTTTGTAACAACCTTACCTCTCCCCACCGCCTCAACGCGCTATAGTATTGAGTTAGCACCATTGCGGGGCGCGGCTGCGCCTGACACCGAGATAAGGATAGCGAACATGAAATGCTCCATTTCCCTGTTGGCCGGCGCGCTGCTGGCCGTCAGTTTCAGCGCTTCAGCCATGGCGCTGGATTCGCAGGAGGTTGGTTACAATATCGAAGCGCGCGGCGCACGGCCGGTCGTGGTGCAGTTGGGCAAGGCCGGGCAGTTCGGCGCCGTGGAAAACAGCATCCGGCTGGGGGACGACAGCTGGATTGCCCTGGCGCCCAAGTTGGCCGGCGGCGGCAATGCCGGCTTTACCGCCGGCATCAAATCGGCCCTCTCCGCGGCCCTGATCTACAATCCGGCGGCGGTGTTGCAGGCGCTCAACAAAGGCAACGATCTGCCGCTCAATGACATTTGCACCGCGCCGCCGGAGGTGCAAGGCGACACCGCCATCACCAGTTTCCGTGAGCGCGCAACCCACGCCCTATCTACCGTGCGCGTAGGCGATCTCAGCGCGCCGCGCGACGCCTGCATTGCCGCCTTGAAAGGCTGAGCGCGTCTGCCGGGCAAAAAAAAGCACCCCCATGGGGTGCTTTTTCGTTTGTTCTCACGGGGTTATTTCACCACGCGCAGCGCCGGGCGGCCACCGCGCGGCGGCTGCGGCGGTTCGTCATCCGGGCCGTTGTCTTCCGCGGTATCCGGGCGATCGCCGTCGATCACCGACATCAGGGTTTCCGAAGGGATCGTCTCATTGTCCAGACCTTCGAACACGCCTTCGCTTTCGTCGTAGGTGGCTTCCGGTTCGAACATCGTGCCGGCGCCGTTTTCACGCGCATAAATCGCCAGCACGGCGGCCATCGGCACCGAAACCTGACGCGGCACGCCACCGAAGCGCGCGTTGAACTGCACGTCTTCGTTACCCAACGCCAGGTTGCCTACCGCGCGCGGCGCGATATTCAGCACGATCTGACCATCGCGCGCGAACTCCATCGGCACCTGCACGTCCGGGCGAGTCACGTCGACCACCAGGTGCGGCGTCAGTTGGTTATCCAGCAGCCAGTCGTAGAACGCCCGCAGCAGATACGGGCGACGCGGCGTCATCTGAGACATGTCCATCGCGCTTAGCCCCGGGTCTGCAGGCGCATTTCACGCTCGGCTTCGGTCAGGGAAGCCAGGAAGGCGTCGCGTTCGAAGACGCGGGTCATGTAGCCTTTCAGCTCTTTGGAACCGGCGCCGCTCAATTCGATGCCCAGCTGCGGCAGACGCCACAACAGCGGCGCCAGGTAGCAATCCACCAGGCTGAACTCTTCGCTCATGAAATACGGCGCCTGACCGAAGATAGGCGCGATCGCCAGCAGCTCTTCGCGCAGTTGGCGACGGGCGGATTCCGCTTCCTGGCCGCTGCTCTTCTCGATCTTGTCCATCAGCGAGTACCAGTTCTTCTCGATGCGCAGCATCATCAGACGGCTCTCACCACGGGCAACCGGGTAAACCGGCATCAGCGGCGGGTGCGGGAAGCGCTCATCCAGATACTCCATGATGATGCGGGATTCATACAGGGTCAGTTCGCGATCGACCAGCGTAGGCACCGTCTGGTAAGGGTTGAGGTCAATCAGATCTTGCGGCAGGTTATCCATTTCGACCTGCTCGATCTCGACGCTGACACCTTTCTCCGCCAGTACGATACGTACTTGATGGCTAAAAATGTCGGTCGGGCCAGAGAACAGCGTCATTACCGAACGTTTGTTGGCAGCGACAGCCATGAAAACCTCCAAGTTATCTAGAAAATACTGCGAATAGCCAACTGACAGGCTGCTATCCTGAATAATCTTGCCGCAGGCCGGCAGCACGCAGCGCGACCCGAGCCCATAAAAAACCGGCCCAGGAGGTCAACTGCACGGCGAACAGGCGCAAAAGTGGGTGATAGTTTACCAGATTCTGCTTGTTTTGTGGGGACGGTGCGGCGAATTCATGTTGAATTGTCTGATATGCCACAGATTTTAGTCGGGGACGGCGGATTTCAGGCGTAAAAAAACCCGGTGAAGCACCGGGTTTTTTGCGTAAATCGCACTGCCGAAGCAGCGAAAATTAACGCTTGGAGAACTGCGGACGACGACGTGCTTTACGCAGACCGACTTTCTTACGTTCAACCTGACGAGCGTCACGGGTGACGAAGCCAGCTTTACGCAGTTCAGAACGCAGAGTCTCATCGTATTCCATCAGTGCACGGGTGATACCGTGACGGATAGCGCCAGCTTGACCGGAGATACCACCACCTTTAACGGTGATGTACAGGTCCAGTTTGCCAACCATGTCGACCAGTTCCAGCGGCTGACGAACTACCATGCGGGCAGTTTCGCGACCGAAGTACTGTTCCAGGCTGCGCTGGTTGATAACGATGTTACCGTTGCCCGGCTTGATGAAGACGCGAGCGGCGGAGCTTTTGCGGCGACCAGTGCCGTAGTATTGATTTTCAGCCATTGCCATTAATCCCGATTAAATGTCCAGAACTTGCGGTTGCTGTGCCGCGTGATTGTGCTCGGTGCCCGCGTAAACTTTCAGTTTACGGAACATAGCACGACCCAGCGGGCCCTTTGGCAGCATGCCTTTAACCGCGATTTCAATCACGCGCTCAGGACGGCGGGCAATCATCTCTTCAAAGGTCGCTTGCTTGATACCACCGATGTGGCCGGTGTGGTGGTAGTACACTTTGTCTGTACGCTTGTTGCCGGTTACAGCAACTTTGTCAGCGTTCAGAACGATGATGTAATCACCGGTATCCACGTGCGGGGTGTATTCCGCTTTATGCTTGCCGCGCAGGCGACGAGCCAGTTCAGTAGCGAGACGGCCTAAAGTTTTACCATCTGCATCAACAACGTACCAGTCGCGTTTTACGGTTTCTGGTTTAGCTGTAAAAGTTTTCATTAGAAAGCTTACCCAATAATTAGTTACACGTTGGTGAACACCCAAACGCTCGAAAACAGTTGAGGCTCACACGACCATACAAGTCCAGCAAACCTACCCCTTCGAATAGCCATTGCCGGCACTATAAAGTTTTTGGGAAAAAAAACTTTGTTGTAACGTGGGGTCGCAAGATTATAGAGAAGTCGCTCACAAAGATCGAACGGTTTTTGAATGGAAAATAAATTTATCGCCGGCGGCGGACAACCGGCGATAGGCCCGGCGGGCTCAGGGCAGATGCGGCAGCTTGAGGTACTCTTCGCTCTGCATTTCCTGCAGGCGCGACAGGCAGCGCTGGAATTCAAATTTCAGCTGCACCCCCTGATAGATCTCGAACATCGACGCTTCGGCGCCGATCACCAGCTTGATGTGCCGCTCGTAGAATTCATCCACCAGCGCCAGGAAACGGCGCGCGGTATTCTCTTTCAGCGGCCCCATCACCTGCACATTATACAGGATCACGCTGTGGTACAGCCGCGACAGCGCGATGTAGTCCAGCTGGCTGCGCGCCTCTTCGCACAGCGTGTGGAAATCCACCGCCAGCACGCCGTCCACCGAACGGATCGCCTGCAGCGGCCGATGGTTGATCTGCAGCACCGGCGCGTCCTCCCCCGCCTTGCCCGCCAGCTTGACGAACATCCGATCCAGCGCCTCGCGCGTCTGGTCGCTCAGCGGCGTCAGGTAGAGGTGCGCCTGGGTCAGGGTGCGCAGACGATAGTCGATGCCGGCGTCGACGTTCATCACGTCGCAGTACTCGTTGATCAGATCGATAGCCGGCAGGAAACGCGCCCGCTGCAGGCCGTTGCGGTACAGATCGTCCGGCGGGATGTTCGACGTGGCCACCAGCGTGATGCCGCGCGCGAACAGCGCCTGCAGCAGCGTGGCCAACAGCATGGCGTCGGTGATGTCGGAGACGAAGAATTCGTCGAAGCACAGCACGTCGGTCTCGGCCTTGAAGCCGTCGGCGACGATTTCCAGCGGGTTTTCCCGCCCCTGCAACTCGGTCAGCTCTTCATGCACCCGCAGCATGAAGCGGTGGAAGTGCAGGCGCATTTTGCGATCGCCCGGCAGACTGTGGAAGAACATATCCATCAACCAGGTTTTGCCGCGCCCGACGCCGCCCCACATGTACAGCCCCTGCACCGGGCGCTGAGGCGCCGTTTCGCCGCCCTTGCCCAGCAAGCGGCTGAGCTTGCCGCGCAGCCCGCCGGCCGGCGCGCTCGCCGCCGGCTTTTGCAGCAGAGCCTGATAAATGCGATCCAGTTGAGTGACGGCCCGGCGTTGAACCTCATCGGCCTGATATTCCCCCGCCTCCAGCGCCTGCTGGTAGCGAGATAACGGTGATAGTGCCTGCATCTGTTCGATGTTCCCTAAGAACGCTTAGAAATTATTTAGCCAACGTTGGCGGCAAGTTGATGCCGATTCGCACCGTTATCGCCACAAATGCCCGCTGCGGGCGCCGCTGAAAACCCTGTGAAAACCAGGTGGAAGCGCATCAGGATTCCACTCGGACAAGGTTAACGGTTATAGTGGATATTATTAAGTGAAAAATCCCTGCGGAACAACGAAGTCAAAATAGGAGTCATCATGACCTGGGAGTATGCGCTGATTGGTTTGGTCGTCGGTATCGTGATTGGTGCGGTGGCGATGCGTTTTGGCAACCGTAAATTACGTCAACAACAAGTCCTGCAGAACGAGCTGGACAAGAGCAAAACCGAGCTGGAAGAGTACCGTCAGGAGCTGGTCGGCCACTTTGCCCGCAGCGCCGAGCTGCTGGACAACATGGCGCGCGATTATCGCCAGCTGTATCAGCACATGGCGAAAAGCTCCAACAACCTGCTGCCGGATCTGCCGATGCAGGAGAACCCGTTCCGCTATCGCCTGACCGAAGCGGAAGCGGACAACGATCAGGCGCCGGTGGAAATGCCGCGCGACTATTCTGAAGGGGCCTCCGGCCTGCTGCGCGGTCAAAGCGCACGCCGCGACTGATATTCTTTCTTCGCCCGCGGGGCCACCCGCGGGGTTAATCCCGTTTGCGCCATATTGACCTTCCTTCGCATTACCTTTACTGAACTTTGCACGCAAATTCACGGTCTTACCCTTCACTATGACAAGGCGATTGCCTTATCATCAAATTTTCATCGGCAGGTATTGAGAGAGTTATCATCAATGAAGAAAAAGTCGTTAATTCTTAGTGCATTGGCAATGAGCCTCGGCCTGGCGCTCAGCGCCGCACCGGCGGCCAACGCGGCCCTGCCCGTCGCCGTGCAGGGGCAGCCGCTGCCGAGCCTGGCGCCGATGCTGGAAAAAGTCTTGCCCGCCGTAGTGAGCGTGCATGTCGCAGGCACCCAGGTGCAGCGTCAACAGCTGCCGGAAGAGTTCAGACGCTTCTTCGGCCCCAATTTCCCCGGCCAACAGCAGAGCTCCCGCCCTTTTGAAGGGTTGGGATCCGGCGTGATCATCGACGCCGCCAAGGGCTACGTGCTGACCAACAACCACGTCATCAACAACGCCGACAAAATCCGCGTGCAGTTGAACGACGGCCGCGAGCTGGACGCCAAGCTGGTCGGGCGCGATGAACAATCCGACATCGCCCTGCTGCAGCTCAGCGATACCAAAAACCTGACCGCCATCAAGATGGCCGATTCCGACCAGTTGCGCGTCGGCGACTTCGCCGTGGCGGTCGGCAACCCGTTCGGCCTGGGCCAAACCGCCACCTCCGGCATCATCTCGGCGCTGGGCCGCACCGGCCTGAATCTGGAAGGGCTGGAAAACTTCATTCAGACCGACGCCTCCATCAACCGCGGCAACTCCGGCGGCGCGCTGGTTAACCTGAACGGCGAACTGATCGGCATCAATACCGCCATTCTGGCGCCGAGCGGCGGCAACGTCGGCATCGGCTTCGCCATTCCGAGCAATATGGCGCAGAACCTGAGCCAGCAGCTGATCGAATTCGGCGAAGTGAAACGCGGCCTGCTTGGCATCAAGGGCAGTGAAATGACCCCGGACATGGCTAAAGCCTTCAACACCGACGCGCAGCGCGGCGCCTTCGTCAGCGAAGTGTTGCCGAAATCTGCCGCCGCCAAGGCCGGCATCAAAGCCGGGGATATTCTGGTTTCCGTCGACGGCAAACCGGTGAACAGTTTTGCCGAACTGCGCGCCAAGGTCGGCACCACCGCACCGGGCAAAACCCTCAAGGTAGGCCTGCTGCGCGACGGTAAATCGCAGGAAGTCTCGGTCACGCTGGACAACAGCGAGAGCGCCTCGACCAACGCCGAAACGCTGTCGCCGGCGCTGCAGGGGGTATCCCTCAGCAACGGCGCGCTGCCGAGCGGCGACAAGGGCGTGAAGGTGGAGAACGTGGATAAAGGCTCGACGGCGGCGCAAATCGGCCTGCAAAAAGGCGACGTGATCATCGGCGTCAACCGCCAGCGCGTAGACAGTATCACCGCACTGCGCAAGGTGCTGGAAGCCAAACCACCGGTGATGGCGCTCAATATCGTGCGCGGTAACGAAACCATTTATCTGCTGCTGCGTTAATTTGTGCAAAAACCGGGCTCGGTGACATACTGCGCCCGGTTAACTCATGCTATCCTCCGAACATCGTTCACCACACCACGAAAACTCCATGTTTGCTAAGCTCTTGCGTTCTGTCGTTATCGGTCTCATCGTTGCCGGCCTGTTGTTGGCCGCTCTGCCCATGCTGCGTTCTTCCAACGGTCTGTTTGCAGAGAAAACCGAGAATACCAGCGACGAAACGCCGGTGAGCTACAACAAGGCGGTGCGCCGCGCCGCCCCTGCCGTGGTGAACATCTACAACCGCAACCTGAACGGCGCCGCCAACGTGCTGTCGCTCGGTTCCGGCGTGATCATGAACGAACGCGGCTATATCATCACCAACCGCCACGTGATCAAAGACGCACAGCAGATCACCGTGGTGTTGCAGGATGGCCGCCGTTACGAAGCGCTGCTGGTGGGCTCCGACGGCCTGACCGATTTGGCGGTGCTGAAGATCGATCCCGGCAACCTGCCGGTGATCCCGACCAACAAAAACCGCGTTGCCCACGTCGGCGATGTGGTGCTGGCGATCGGCAACCCGTATAACCTGGGGCAGACCGTCACTCAGGGCATCCTCAGCGCCACCGGGCGCATCAGTATGAGCACCACCGGCCGGCAGACGTTCCTGCAGACCGACGCCTCAATCAACCGCGGCAACTCCGGCGGCGCGCTGGTCAACTCGCTGGGTGAGCTGATCGGTATCAACACCCTGACCTATGACAAAATCACCGACGGCGAAACGCCGGAAGGGCTGGGCTTTGCGATCCCGATCGAACTGGCCACCAAGATCATGGACAAGCTGATCCGCGACGGCCGCGTTATCCGCGGCTATTTCGGTATTCAGGGCAAGGAGATCATTCCGCTGCGCTCGTCCAATTCCGGCATCGATCGCCTGCAGGGCATCATCGTGACCGAGATTACGCCGAACGGCCCGGCGAACAACGCCGGCTTCCAGATCAACGACATCATCATCAACGTGGATAACAAACCGGCGGTGTCCGTGCTGGAGACCATGGATCAGGTGGCGGAGATCAGACCGGGCACCGAGATACCGGTTATCGTGCTGCGCGACGGCAAACGCATTACGTTGAAAATGACGGTGGGTGAATTCCCGGAAGACAGCAATTAAAAAAGGGCCGGCATTGATAGCCGGCCCTTTGCTATTCATCCTGCCGACGCAGCCGCGCCGGCGCTAATGACTTACTCGCCTTTCACACGTTCGATGTTCGCACCCAGCGCGCGCAGCTTGTCTTCAATACGCTCATAGCCGCGATCGATGTGATAGATGCGATCGACGACGGTCACGCCGTCGGCGATGCAGCCGGCGATCACCAGGCTGGCGGAAGCGCGCAGATCGGTCGCCATCACTTGAGCACCGGACAGCTGTTCAACGCCATGGCAGATTACGGTGTTGCTCTCGATCTCCGCGTGCGCGCCCATGCGGATCAATTCCGGCACGTGCATGAAGCGATTTTCGAAGATGGTTTCGGTGATAACGCCAGTGCCTTCCGCCACCAGGTTCAGCAGGCTGAACTGGGCCTGCATGTCGGTCGGGAAGCCCGGGTGCGGCGCGGTGCGCACGGTGACCGCTTTCGGGCGTTTGCCGTGCATGTCCAGGCTGATCCAGTCTTCGCCCACTTCGATATCGGCACCGGCTTCGCGCAGCTTGGCCAGCACCGCATCCAGCGTGTCCGGACGGGTGTTGCGGCACATCACTTTGCCGCCGGAAACCGCGGCGGCGATCAGGAAGGTGCCGGTCTCGATGCGGTCAGGCAGCACGCGGTACACGCCGCCGCCCAGACGCTCGACGCCCTCGATGGTGATCTTGTCACTGCCGGCGCCGCTGATCTTCGCGCCCAGCGTGTTGAGGAAGTTGGCGGTATCGACAATTTCCGGCTCACGCGCGGCGTTTTCGATAACGGTGGTGCCGGTCGCCAGGGTCGCGGCGCTCATGATGGTCACGGTCGCGCCCACGCTCACCTTGTCCATGACGATGTGCGCGCCCTTCAGACGGCCCTCGACGGACGCCTTGACGTAGCCTTCTTCCAGCTTGATCTCGGCGCCCAACTGCTCCAGGCCGGTGATGTGCAGATCGACCGGACGCGCGCCAATCGCGCAGCCGCCCGGCAGGGAAACCTGGCCACGGCCGAAACGCGCCACCAGCGGCCCCAGCGCCCAAATGGAAGCGCGCATGGTTTTCACCAGATCGTAAGGGGCGCAAAACTCGTTCACGCCGCTGGCGTCCACGAAGACCGAACCGTTGCGCTCAATCTTGGTACCCAACTGGTTGAGTAGTTTAATGGTGGTGTCGATGTCCTTCAGCTTGGGGACATTCTGCAGCTCGACCGGCTCTTCCGCCAACAGGGCGGCGAACAGGATCGGCAGGGCGGCGTTTTTGGCCCCGGAAATAGACACTTCACCGCTCAGGCGGGTCCGACCCTGCACACGAAATTTATCCATCTGACTACTCTCTGTTATCTAATCTGAAGCTGCCCGCCCGGCAGGGCAAACAGCCTTAAAATCCGTTGAGTTTGCGGTCTCGCTGCCACTCTTCAGGGGTGTACGCCTTAATAGACAAGGCATGAATGCGGTTGTCCGCAATGTATTCCATCAGCGGTGCGTAAACCGTCTGCTGTTTTTTGACGCGGCTCATGCCGGCGAACAGTTCACCGACCACAATCGCCTGAAAATGGCTACCGTCGCCCGTCACATGTACTTCATCCAGTGCCAATGCCTGCATCAGCACGTCTTTAATCTCGTTGGTTTCCATAGTATCCAGTTCTGCCGCTAAAGGATCATAAACAGCCTAGTATCTTAGTGGAATACGATGTTTTCTTAAACTAAAGAAAAAGCCCCTGCATAACAGGGGCTTTGTATCGTTTTGCCACGCAAGAGCGGCGTAAAACGCCGCTAACCGGCGGTATCGACAGGCATTATCGCCTGCAGGTTGTAGAGCGCGATCAGCGTTTTCAGGCGCTCGGTGGCGCCGAAAATTTTCAGCGCTACGCCGCGCTCGCGCTGCTCTTCCTGCAGATGCAGCAACAGCGCCAGCCCGGCGGAGTCCACGCGCTGCAGTTGCGCCACGTCGATCGCGGTTTTATCCGCCATCAGCGCGTCGCGCTGCCGCCACAGCGGCTGCAGCGTTTCCCGATCCAGTTCACCGCGCAGGATCAGCGTCTGCTGCTCTGATTCGAAGCTGAGCGCTGCCGACATCAGTTTTTCTTGTCCAGCGTGATAGGCTGCGCGGCGGCGGCCTGCAGCTGTTTGGTCAGGCCGTCGATGCCCTGAGTACGCAGCGTAGACGCCCACTCATTTTGCTTGGTGGTGATCATGCTGACGCCTTCGGCGATCATGTCATACGCCTGCCAGTAGCCGGTTTTGCTGTTCTTGCGCCATTGGAAATCCAGACGCACCGGCGGACGGCCACCGTTGTCGATGATGGTGACGCGAATAGCCACGATGTCGGCATTGCCCAGCGGCTGTTCAGGCGCGATCTGGTAAGTCTGGCCGTGATACATCGCCAGCGCCTGGCCGTAAGCCTGCTCCAGGTAAGCCTGGAAGGCGGTGAAGTAAGCTTCGCGCTGCGCAGGCGTTGCCTCTTTGTAGTAACGCCCCAGCACCAGCGCGCCAGCGTATTTCACCTGCACGAACGGCATCAGTTCCTGATGCACGATGGCACGCAGGTAGTTCGGGTCCTGCTTGATCTTCGGCTGTTCGTTCTTCAAACGGCTGAAGGTCTTCTGCGCCGCTTCTTGCATCATGCTGTAAGGATTGGTTTGGTCGGCTGCGCTCGCCAGCGGTGCAACCACCAGCAGAGCCACCATCAGTAAACGTTTAAACATGCAGGTATCCTCTCTTAATGATTTGGAACAGCGGGTTGCGGTGCGGCGCCGGCAGCCGGCTCAGCGGCCGCGTCTCCCGATTTGGCGCTGTCCTGACCGCCGCTTTTATACAGGAACTGGCCGATCAGGTCTTCCAGAACCATGGCTGATTTGGTGTCCTGAATGGTGCCGCCATCTTTCAGGATGGTGGTGCCCATATCAGGATCTTCGAAGCCCACGTTAAGCGCCAGATATTGCTCGCCCAGCAGGCCGGAGGTACGGATCGCCAGCGAGCTGGTATCCGGGATTTGGTCGTACTTTTTCTGGATATCCAGCGCCACGCGCGGCGTGTAGGTTTTCGAATCGAGTTCGATGTCCGCCACGCGGCCGATCACCACGCCACCAATCTTCACCGGCGAACGCGGTTTCAGGCCGCCAATGTTGTCGAACGTCGCGTAAATGCGGTAGGTCGGCTCGCTGCCGATCGATTTAAGGTTCGCCACCTGCAGGCAGATAAACACGATGGCGCACAGCGCGATCAGCATAAATGCCCCAACCCAGATTTCACTCTTCTTCGTTTGCATCGAATCAATTCCCAAACATCAGTGCGGTCAGCACGAAATCCAATCCCAACACCGCCAGTGACGAATGCACCACGGTACGCGTCGTCGCCCGGCTAATCCCTTCAGAGGTAGGCACGGCGTCGTACCCATTGAAAATGGCAATCCAGGTTACGGTAATGGCGAATACCACGCTTTTGATCAGGCAGTTGAGCAGATCTTTTTTCCACTCCACGGCGCCCTGCATCGCCGACCAGAAGAAGCCGCTGTCGATGCCTTTCCAGTCCACGCCGACCACCGAGCCGCCCCAAATGCCGATCGCCACGAAAATGATGGTCAATAGCGGCATGCTGATCAGCCCGGCCCAGAAGCGCGGCGCCACGATGCGCCGCAGCGGATCGACCGCCATCATTTCCAGGCTGGAGATCTGCTCCGTCGCCTTCATCAGGCCGATTTCCGCCGTGAGCGCGGAACCGGCGCGGCCGGCGAACAGCAGCGCCGTGACCACCGGCCCCAGTTCGCGCAGCAGCGACAGCGCCACCATCATGCCGAGGCTGGCCTCGGCGCTGTAGGTGGTGAGCACGATATAGCCCTGCAGGCCCAGCACCATGCCGATAAACAGCCCGGAGACCATGATGATCAGCAGCGACTGCACGCCGACGCTGTAGAGCTGTTTCAACAGCAGCGGCCACTGCTTGCCGGGTTCCGGCCGGCCAATCAACGCGTTGAACAGCATCAACCCGGCGCGGCCGAAGCTGGCGCTGGTGTTGATGCCACTGCGCCCCAACGACGCTAACGCTCTTAATAACATGAGCTTATTTACTCCCTAAGCCTAGCAGTTCGGTCTGATAATCCCTGGCCGGATAGCGGAACGGCACCGGCCCATCCGCTATACCATCCAGGAACTGGCGCACGCGCGCATCAGGATTGTTCTGCAATTGCTGCGTGGTGCCTTCGGCGATCACCCGGTGGTCGGCCACGATGTAGGCGTAGTCGGCGATGCTCAGCACCTCCGGTACGTCGTGCGACACCACGATGCAGGTAATGCCCAGCGCATGGTTCAGCTCATCGATCAGCTTGACCAGCACTCCCATGGTGATCGGATCCTGGCCAACGAAAGGTTCGTCGAACATGATCATTTCCGGGTCCAGCGCGATCGCGCGCGCCAACGCCGCCCGGCGCGCCATGCCGCCGGAAAGCTCGTTGGGCATCAGCTGAGCCGCGCCGCGCAGCCCCACCGCTTCCAGCTTCATCAGCACCGTGCTGCGCAACAAAGGCTCCGGCAGGTTGCTGTGCTCGCGCAGCGGGTAGGCCACGTTTTCGAATACGGTCAAATCGGTAAACAGCGCGCCAGACTGGAACAGCATGCTCATTTTTTTGCGCGCGTCGTATAACTGACGGCGGGACAACGCGGGAATGTTGTCGCCGTCGAACCAAATCTCCCCGCTGTCCGGCGCCAGCTGGCCGCCTATCAGGCGCAGCAGCGTGGTTTTGCCGATGCCCGATGGCCCCATGATCGCCGTGACCTTACCGCGAGGCACCGTCAGGTTGATGTCTTCAAATATCCGTCGGTCGCCGCGCGAGAAGCTCATGTCGCGCACTTCGACCAAATTATCTGCCTTTTGGAGCATGTTAATGGACCCTTTACGACTCATCTTTTGCTGAATCTACCCGTGATGTTAAAGCAATGGGCGCAATCCGTCTCATCTTTACAAAAACTTACTGCCATTTCGCAACCAATGGTGCCATTGGTTTTACTTTTCCGCGCCACCCGGTCAAAATTGGCGCCATAACGAAAAAAAACGAAACTGTTCAACTATTAGCCGGGGAAAACCGTTGCTGCGGCTCAAACGCGCGCAACGGAGGGCAAGCAATACCGCCGCATTGACGGCTTTAACCAACGAACCGGGATAATACCCGACAAAGGACCCTGCATGTTTCTCGCGATAGCATTATTAATCGTTGGTTTATTTCTACTGGTGTACGGTGCAGACCGCTTAGTTTATGGTGCTGCCGTGATTTCCCGCTCGCTCGGCGTACCGCCGTTGATCATCGGCATGACCATCGTCGGCATCGGCACTTCGCTGCCGGAGCTGATCGTGTCCACCACCGCCGCGCTGAACGGGCAGATAGATATGGCCGTTGGCAACGTAGTCGGTTCCAACATCACCAACATTTTATTGATCCTGGGCGTGGCGGCGTTGATTCACCCGCTGGCCGCGCGCTCTGAGATACTGCGGCGCGAACTGCCGCTGATGTTAGCGGTCACAGTATTATGCGGTTTCGTGTTGATGGACGGCACCCTGAGCAGGCTGGACGGCGTGCTGCTGCTGGCCGCCGCCGCCGGCTTCATCCTGCTGATGCTGAAAATCGCCCGGCTGGCGCAGCGCGAGGGCAGCGACAGCCTGACTATGGAGCAGATCGCCGAGCTGCCGCAGGACAGCAGCAATACCGTGGCGGTGCTGTGGCTGGTGCTGGCGTTTATCATTCTGCCGCTCTCTTCCAGAATGGTGGTCGATAACGCGACGGTGATCGCGCACTATTTCGGCCTGAGCGAACTGGTGGTCGGTTTGACCATTATCGCCATCGGCACCAGCCTGCCCGAACTGGCCACCTCCATCGCCGGGGCGCTGAAGGGCGAGGATGATATGGCGATTGGCAATATCATCGGCTCCAATATTTTCAACACGGTGATCGTGCTGGGCGTACCCGCCCTGCTGTCGCCGGGCAGCGTAGACACCGCCGCCTTCCAGCGCGATTACTGGGTGATGCTGGCGGCCAGCGTGCTGCTGAGCGTGCTGTGCATCGGCCGCAAACATCGCATCGGCCACCTGGCGGGCGCGCTGTTATTATGCGGCTTTATTGCGTATCTTGCGGTGCTGTTCTTTAACCCTTTCAGTACTTTCGGCTAAACCGACGGGAATGAGTATGTCGAACATTGAGTTGCAACCGGGCTTCGATTTTCAACAGGCCGGTAAAGAAGTGCTTCAGATAGAGCGTGAAGGGCTGGCCCAGCTCGATCGCTACATCAACGCAGACTTCACCCGCGCCTGCGAAACGATCGCCGCCTGCGGCGGCAAAGTGGTGGTGATGGGCATGGGCAAATCCGGCCATATCGGCTGCAAGATCGCCGCGACCTTCGCCAGCACCGGCACGCCCTCATTCTTCGTTCATCCGGCGGAGGCCAGCCATGGCGATTTGGGCATGGTCACCCCGCAGGACATCGTGCTCGCCATCTCCAACTCCGGCGAGTCCAGCGAGATCCTGGCGCTGATCCCGGTGTTGAAACGCCAACAGATCACCCTCATCTGTATGACCAACAATCCGGAAAGCGCGATGGGTAAAGCGGCGGATATCCACCTGTGCATCAAGGTGCCGCAGGAAGCGTGCCCGCTGGGGCTGGCGCCGACCACCAGCACCACCGCCACGCTGGTGATGGGCGATGCGCTGGCCGTTGCGCTGCTGAAAGCGCGCGGTTTCACGCCGGAAGATTTCGCGCTGTCGCATCCGGGCGGCGCACTCGGCCGCAAACTGCTGCTGCGGGTTAGCGATATCATGCACAGCGGCGATGAAATACCCCACGTCAGCGCCGACGCCTCGTTGCGCGACGCGTTGCTGGAAATTACCCGCAAAAATCTGGGCCTGACGGTGATCTGCGACGATTTGATGAAAATCGCCGGCATCTTTACCGATGGCGACCTGCGCCGGGTGTTCGACATGGGCATCAACCTGCACGAGGCGAAGATCGCCGATGTCATGA
Source organism: Serratia sp. BNK-33-b (assembly GCF_048684565.1). NCBI lineage: Bacteria > Pseudomonadati > Pseudomonadota > Gammaproteobacteria > Enterobacterales > Yersiniaceae > Serratia > Serratia sp. BNK-33-b. Next base: position 416,485 of record NZ_JBLQTZ010000001.1, on the reverse strand, counting down.
CGCCGGGCGGCGTGCGGGTGCGCCCCAACCTCCTGGCGGTCGATGCATTGAACCTGATGCAACAACGCCACATCACCGCGCTGCTGGTTGCCGATGGCGACCAGTTGCTGGGTGTGGTACATATGCATGACATGCTGCGCGCCGGCGTCGTTTAATTAAGGAATAGAACGGAATGGGTATGGTAGAAACCTGCTACGGGCCGGTAGAACAAGAGGTTATGGCGCGTGCCGGGAACATCCGCCTGTTGATTTGCGACGTTGACGGCGTGCTGTCGGACGGCCTGATCTTCATGGGCAACAACGGTGAAGAACTGAAGGCGTTCAACGTGCGCGACGGTTACGGCATCCGCTGCTTGAAAACCTCGGACATCGAGGTGGCGATCATCACCGGTCGCTCCGCCAAGCTGCTGGAAGATCGCGCGCAGACGCTCGGCATCACCCATCTGTATCAGGGGCAATCCGATAAGCTTTTGGCCTTCCGCGAACTGTTGGATAAACTGTCGTTAACGGCGGATCAGGTCGCCTATATCGGCGATGACCTGATCGACTGGCCGGTGATGGCGCAGGTCGGCCTGGCGGTCGCGGTGGCGGACGCCCACCCGCTGCTGACGCCGCGCGCCCACTACGTCACCCGCATCGCCGGCGGCCGCGGCGCGGTGCGCGAACTGTGCGACATCATTCTTTTGGCTCAAAATAAGCTGGAGGACGCCAAAGGGCTGTCGATATGAGTAAAACCAAACTGTGGATCACCATCCTGTTGACGGTGATCGTTCTGGCGCTGATCGGCTGGAACATGACGGACTTCAGCGACGACACGGCCCCTGGCCCGGTCAACGATCAGGATCCGACCTACCAGAGCCAGCACACGGTCACCGTGGTGTACAACCCGGCCGGCAAGCTGAATTACAAACTGGTGGCGGAAGACGCGAAGTATTACACCGCCGGCGAGCTGAGCTGGTTCACCCAGCCGGTGATGACGCTGTTCGATGAGAATGCGGTGGCCACCTGGTCAGTTCGCGCCGATCGCGCCAAACTGACTAAAGACCGAATGCTGTATCTGTATGGTCACGTCGAGGTGAACAGCCTGACCACCACCTCGCAGCTGGAAAAAATTAAGACGGACAACGCTCAGGTAAACCTGGTCACCCAAGACGTCACCTCCGATGACGAAGTCACGCTTTACGGGACCAATTTTACCTCTAACGGCATGAAAATGCGTGGGAACCTGCGGACCAAAACCGCTGAGCTGATTGATAAGGTTAAGACCAACTATGAAATTCAGAACCAAAAAACAACTCCGTAACCTGTTGCTCGGCAGCTTAGTTTTGGCCGCCAGCGCCCCCGCTCTGGCGCTGAAATCCGACTCCAGCCAGCCGGTCAGCATCGACTCGCTCAAGCAGTCGTTGGACATGCAAAGCAACGTCAGCACCTTCACCGACAACGTGGTGATCAAACAGGGCACCATCGATATTCGCGCCGACAAGGTGGTCGTCACCCGCCCGGGCGGAGATCAGAATAAGACCTATATTGAAGCGTTCGGCAACCCGGTAACCTTCTACCAGATGCAGGACAGCGGCAAGCCGGTCAAAGGCCACGCGCAGAAAGTGCGTTACGACGTGGCGACCCAGCTGGTGACCCTGACGGGCAACGCCTATCTGGAGCAGCTCGACAGCAACGTGAAAGGCGATCGCATCACCTATCTGGTGCAACAGCAGCAAATGCAGGCGTTTAGCGATAAAGGCAAACGCGTGACAACGGTTCTGGTACCGTCGCAGTTGCAAGACAAAAACGAGCAAAAAAAGAGTAACTAATCACTTATGGCAACACTCATCGCAGAAAACCTGGCGAAAGCCTACAAGGGCCGTAAAGTTGTCGAAGACGTCAGCCTGAAAGTGAAATCCGGCGAGATCGTCGGCCTGCTCGGCCCGAACGGCGCCGGTAAAACCACCACCTTCTACATGGTGGTCGGCATCGTGCCGCGCGACGCCGGGCGCATCGTGATCGACGAAGAAGACATCAGCCTGCTGCCGCTGCACGCCCGCGCGCGCCGCGGCATTGGTTACCTGCCGCAGGAAGCGTCGATCTTCCGCCGCCTGAGCGTGTACGACAACCTGATGGCGGTGCTGGAGATTCGCCCCGACCTCACCAGCGAACAGCGCGAAGACCGCGCCAAAGAGCTGATGGAAGAGTTCCATATCTCCCATCTGCGCGACAGCCTCGGCCAGGCGCTGTCCGGCGGTGAACGCCGCCGCGTCGAAATCGCCCGCGCGCTGGCGGCCAACCCGAAATTCATTCTGCTGGACGAACCCTTCGCCGGGGTGGATCCGATTTCCGTTATCGACATCAAAAAAATCATCGAGCACCTGCGTGACAGCGGCCTGGGCGTGCTGATCACCGACCACAACGTGCGCGAGACGCTGGACGTGTGTGAACGCGCCTACATCGTCAGCCAGGGCAAACTGATTGCCCACGGCACGCCGGATGCTATTCTGGCCGACGAGCAGGTTAAACGCGTTTATCTGGGCGAAGAGTTCCGCCTCTAAGCGCCGGCGCGCCCTGCGGGGCGACACCGTTAACGGAAGTAGACAGAAAACTATGAAGCAAGGTTTGCAACTCAGGCTCAGTCAACAGCTGGCCATGACTCCTCAGCTCCAGCAGGCGATCCGCCTGCTGCAGTTGTCCACGCTTGAGCTTCAACAAGAGATCCAGCTGGCGCTGGAGAGCAATCCGCTGCTTGAACAGACCGATCTGCACGACGAAATCGACGCCAAAGAAACCCAGGAGACCGAGGGGCTCGATACCCGCGAGGCGCTGGAACAGAAAGACATGCCGGAAGAGCTGCCGCTGGACGCCACCTGGGATGAGATCTACACCGCCGGCACACCGTCAGGCACCGGCACCGACTACAGCGACGACGAGCTGCCGGTCTATCAGGGCGAGACCACCCAAACGCTGCAGGATTACCTGATGTGGCAGGTGGATCTGACGCCGTTTTCCGATACCGACGCCGCCATCGCCACCTCCATCGTCGACGCGGTGGACGACACCGGCTATCTCACCGTGCCGCTGGAAGACATTCTGGAAAGCCTGGGCGACGAAAACGTGACCCTCGATGAAGTCGAGGCGGTGTTGAAGCGCGTGCAGCGTTTCGATCCGATCGGCGTCGCCGCGCGCGATCTGCGCGATTGCCTGCTGGTGCAGCTCTCCCAATACGCCAAAGACACCCCTTACCTGGCCGAAGCGCGGCTGATCATCAGCGACCATCTGGATCTGCTGGCCAACCATGACTTTCGCAGCCTGATGCGATCAACCCGGCTAAAAGAAGATACACTGAAAGAAGCGATGCTGCTGATTCAGTCGCTCGATCCGCGCCCGGGGCAGTCGATCAATACCGGCGAATCGGAATACGTGATCCCGGACGTGCTGGTGCGCAAGACGCAGAACAAATGGACGGTCGAGCTCAACGGCGACAGCGTTCCGCGTTTGAAGATCAATCAGCAATACGCAGCGCTGGGCAACAGCGCCCGCAGCGAAGCCGACGGCCAGTTCATCCGCAGCAACCTGCAGGAAGCCAAGTGGCTGATTAAAAGCCTGGAGAGCCGTAACGAGACGCTGCTGAAGGTCACCCGCTGCATCGTCGATCAGCAGCAGGCGTTCTTCGAGCAAGGCGAAGAGTTTATGAAACCCATGGTGCTGGCGGATATCGCCCAGGCCGTGGAAATGCATGAATCGACGATCTCGCGCGTCACCACGCAGAAGTTTCTGCACAGCCCGCGCGGCATTTTCGAATTGAAATATTTCTTCTCCAGCCACGTGAATACCGACAGCGGCGGCGAAGCCTCCTCGACGGCGATCCGCGCATTGGTGAAGAAATTGATTGCGGCGGAAAACCCCGCCAAACCACTCAGCGACAGCAAGCTGGCCACCCTGCTCGCCGATCAGGGGATCATCGTGGCGCGGCGCACCGTCGCCAAGTACCGAGAGTCTTTGTCCATCCCGCCGTCGAACCAGCGTAAACAGTTGGTTTGACCTCTATTGAGAAGGAAGACACTATGCAGCTCAACATTACCGGACACCACATCGAAATCACCGATCCGTTGCGCGAGTTCGTGAACAACAAGTTCGCCAAACTCGAACAGTATTTTGATCGCATCAATCAGGTGTATGTTGTATTAAGTGTGGAAAAAGTGCAGCAAATTGCGGAAGCAACGGTGCACGTGAATGGAGGCGAGTTGCACGCCACCTCGGAAGACGAGAATATGTATGCCGCAATTGATACGCTGATCGACAAATTGGCACGTCAATTGAACAAACATAAAGACAAATTGAAGCAACACTGACACCCTAACCCATTCCATGAGGCGGCATCCGTCGCCGCCTCCCCCTTCGGCGCGTGACCCGCATGGGTGACGCGCCGAACGGTAATCAGGGTTAAAACCGACGAAAAACCGCCTTGCCGGGCGCGCCCGGCGGCGCGGTTTTAAGTGAAGATGAGATGAACAACGAATATATGCAATTAAGCTCGGTGTTAAACATCGAGTGCACCAAAAGCTCGGTACACTGCACCAGCAAGAAGCGGGCTTTGGAAATTATCAGCGAACTGGCCGCCAAACAGCTCAATCTGCCTTCGCAGGTGGTGTTTGACGCGGTTCTCACCCGGGAACGCATGGGCAGCACCGGTATCGGCAACGGTATCGCCATTCCCCACGGCAAACTGGAAGAGGACACACTGCGGGCCGTTGGCGTGTTTATCCGTCTCGACCAACCCATCGCTTTCGACGCTATCGATAACCAGCCGGTCGACCTGCTGTTCGCGCTATTGGTGCCTGCCGATCAGTGCAAAACCCATTTGCATACCCTGTCGCTGGTCGCCAAACGCCTGGCCGACAAAACCGTATGTCGCCGCCTGCGCGCCGCGCAAAGCGACGAAGAACTTTACCAAATCATCACCGAGTGATGCCCGGCCGGCGTGACTTCCAGCCCGGATAACGTTACTGTTTCACGATGATGGATCCGGCTGCGGCCGGAATAACAAAGTTTCCACCGGTGGCGATGAACGCCGCCGCGATGCCAGGGGAGTTGCCACATGGTGCTGATGATTGTCAGCGGCCGTTCCGGTTCCGGAAAATCCGTCGCCTTGCGGGCGCTGGAAGACATGGGTTTTTACTGCGTTGACAACCTGCCGGTGGTTCTGCTGCCGCAGCTCGCCAATACGCTGGCGGAACGCAATATCTCCGCGGCGGTCAGCATCGACGTGCGCAACATGCCGGAATCGCCGGAAGTGTTCGAATACGCGATGACTCAGCTGCCGGACAGCTTCTCACCGCAACTGCTGTTCCTCGACGCCGATCGCAACACGCTGATCCGCCGTTACAGCGACACCCGCCGCCTGCATCCGCTCTCCAGCAAAAACCTGTCGCTGGAAAGCGCGATCGACGAAGAAAGCGATCTGCTCGAACCGCTGCGCTCGCGGGCTGACCTGATTATCGACACCTCGGAAATGTCGGTGCACGAACTGGCCGAAATGCTGCGCACCCGCCTGCTGGGCAAGCGCGAGCGCGAACTGACCATGGTGTTCGAATCCTTCGGTTTCAAACACGGCATCCCGATCGACGCCGACTACGTGTTCGACGTGCGCTTCCTGCCGAACCCGCACTGGGATCCGAAGCTGCGGCCGATGACCGGTCTGGACAAACCGGTGGCGTCGTTCCTCGATCGCCATACCGAAGTGCACAACTTCATCTACCAGACCCGCAGCTACCTGGAGCAATGGCTGCCGATGCTGGAAACCAACAACCGCAGCTACCTGACGGTCGCCATCGGCTGTACCGGCGGCAAGCACCGCTCGGTGTACGTGGCGGAACAGCTGGCCGATTACTTCCGCTCGCGCGGCAAGAACGTGCAGTCGCGCCACCGCACGCTGGAAAAGCGTAAACAATGACGGTCAAACAGACGGTTGAAATCAAAAACAAACTGGGCATGCACGCGCGCCCGGCGATGAAGCTGTTCGAACTGGTGCAAAGCTTCGATGCGGAAGTGATGCTGCGCAACGAAAGCGGCACCGAGGCCGAAGCCAGCAGCGTCATCGCGCTGCTGATGCTGGACTCCGCCCAGGGCCGGCATATCGAAGTCGAAGCGACCGGCCCCGACGAAGTCAACGCGCTGGCGGCGGTGGTCGAGCTGTTCAACTCCGGGTTTGATGAAGATTAGTCGCTGAGGGCGCTTCTGCGCCCAATCACTCACATGCCCCTCAACTCCGGCTCAGGCAGTCCAACGCCACCGCCTTAAAACTGTCGAAGCTGTCGCTGCCCAGCAGGCGGCTCATTGAGCGTTCACGCACAAAGGTGACGAACAGCTCGTAGATCGCCATCGCCTCTTCATAGTCGCTCTTGCTGATCGCCAGCAGGAAAATCACGTGCGCGATCTCACCTTCCCCCCAGACGACGCCCTGCGGCGCCAGCAGCGTCACCACCACGGTCTTTTTCGCCAGCAGCCCCAGCGAGTGCGGCAAGGCGATGCCTTCGCCCAGCAGCGTGGAGACGATCGCCTCGCGTTCGACCACCGACGGATAGAAGTCCGCGCCGACGTATCCTTCCCGCTCCAGCTGGCCGCATACCCGGCTGAACAGCTCCGCCTGCGTCAGCGGCTCGTCGAGCACCATGAAATGCTCGGCGTCGAAGAACTTCTCCAGCATGTACGGTTTGGTGCGATCCACCAGCACCAATTTGCCCAGTTGCTCCAGCTGATAATCGGTCGGGAACGGCGACATCACCACCACCGGCTTGTTCTTTTCGCCGATGCGGGCGTTGGAAATCACGAAGTCTTCGTCGATGTGCGCAAGCATCTCATAATCGCGCAGCGAGACGATGCGCGTCATCACCAGTTGCGGATACTTGCGCGCAATCTGCGCCTGGATCATGCGCACCGTCGAGTTGCCGGTATCGCACACCAGCATCACCTGCGGGTGGCGTTCATAACCGATGTTGTAATGCCGCTCCAGCCCCACGCCGATGTGCAACACCAGATAGCCGATCTCGTTTTCACTCAGGGTATAGGGGGTGTATTTGCCCCAGCTGGAGACCGCCGCCAGCGTCACGTCGTAAGCCATCGGATAGTGCTGCTTGATGTTGGCCAGCAGCGGATTGGGGATGTTGATCTGGTATTTCACCCGCGTAATCATGGTCTTGATATGGGTGAGCAGATCGGCCCGCAGCTGCTCGTCGCCCTGCAGATTGTAGTTATAGTGTGCGTTGATGTAGGACAGGATGTAGTCCACCAACGCTTCTTCATCGTCGGCGTTGATCTCGGTCGGTTGCACGTCCTGCACGCGGCGCGCGGCGATGTTGACCCGCAGATAGGCCTCTTCGGCCATCGAGATCTCTTTGCCGGAGGCCGCGCGCAGCTCCGCCGCCAGACGGGTCGACACCTGGCGTACCGCCTCGTCGCCGTCCTCCACCTCGAAGTCCGGCAGCGGATAACCGTCGTTGATGCGCCGCAGGGCCACCGCGCAGTAGAAGATCAGATACTGCTCGCCCTCGTCGGTCAGGCGAATGGCGTATTGCGACAACAGCGGGTGCAGCAATCCGGCGAACGCCGCCACCTGCGGCTGCAACAGGATCTCGTTGTTGAGCAACGGGTTCTCGGCGTCGGCCAGCTGCAGCTGGAACAACAGATCGGTCAGGCAGGCGCGGATCGCCATCTCCGCGCCGAACAGCTTCATGCCGTAACGCGGTTTGGTTTCGATCGTCAATTGATAATGCGCCAGACGCTCCCTCACCTCAGCCATGTCGTTTTGCAGCGTGCCGCGGCTGACGAACCATTCGTCGGCCAGATCTTCCAGTTTGAGAGAGAAGGCTGAGGTCAAAAAACGCACCAGCAGATAATGCACCCGCTCCTGCGCGCTGCGCGGGGTGGCCTGTTTGCGGCGCTCCTGATGCTGCAGGGCGCTGAACAGCGCAGCGTTATCGACCTGCAGGCGATAGCCGGCTCCGCGGCTATGCACGAAGCGCGCGCCGTATTTGTCCAGGATCTCGTTCAGCGCGGTGATATCCGCCCGCACCGTGCGGGTGGACACGGCGAAACGCTTCGCCAGCTCATCCTGCGGCAAAGTCTCGGTTTGCAAAGCATCGAACAAGTAAGCCAAACGCGGGTAAGGAAATCGCACCATTCTGTGTCCGTCAATCAGGCGGCCCACCCGGCGAACCGGACGGGCCACGGGTTACTTCGCCGGCGGCAGAAACGCCATTTGCGAGGGGCTGCCGATCGGCAGATAGCCGCCCACAAAGCTGAGTTTGCCGTCCGTCGGGTTGACGCTGAAGCGGGTGACGTTATCGCTGCGCTGGTTCAGCGCATACAGATAGCGGCCATCCGGGCTCAGCGCCAGCGAACGCGGATAATCGCCGCGGGTCCAGGTTTCCGCCACCGGTTTCAACTCGCCGCCGGCGCCCACGCTGAACTGGGCAATGCTGTTATGCAGTCGGTTGGCGACGTACAGCGTGCCGCCGTTTTTGCTGAGCGCCAGCCCCGAGGCGAAGCTGGTGCCCTGATAGTCGGCGGGCAGCGCGGAAACCGCATGCAGTTGTTTCAGAGTACCTTTTTGGCGATCAAAACGGTAGCTGGTCAACGTCGAGGCCTCTTCGTTCACCAGCAGCACGGTGTCGCCGTCCGGGTGGAACACAAAATGACGCGGGCCGGCGCCGGCGGAAGAGGCGGCGATCCACGGCGGATCGTTCGGCGTCAGGCGGCCGCTCGCGGCGTCAAAGCGCCATTGGTAGATGCGATCCAACCCCAGATCCGTGGAGAACACGAACTTGCCGCTCGGATCGCTGGCGATCATATGGGCATGCGGGCCGTTGTGATCGCTGATGGCGAAGCTGCCGTTCACCGCCGCCGCCGGTTTGGCCGCGCCCGCCGGCCCCTGCTGTTGCTGCACCGAGCTGGCGGCGCCCAGGCTGCCGTCCGCTTCAATCGGGAAAGCCGCCACGCTGCCGCTGACGTAGTTCGCCACCAGCAGATGGCGGCCGTCCGGCATCGAGGAGAGATACACCGGCCCTGCCCCCTGCGAATCCACCTGGTTGAGCTGCGTCAGTGCGCCATCGGCCGGATTGACCCGGTAGGCGGTGATGCCGCCGTGCTTGCCGCCGTTGAAATCGGCCACTTCGCTGGCGACATACAGCGTCTTGCCGTCAGCGCTCAACGTCAGCTGCGCCGGATTCGGCACATTGCTGACCAGCGTGGCGTGGCTCAGCGCACCGCTGGCCGGATCGACCTGCACCCGATAAACGCCTTCGCCGTTGGGATTGTAGGTGCCGATATAGGCAAAATGAGATGACGTGGAGTTCATTGCATCCTCAGCATGCAGCGCCGGGCCGGTCACGGCCAGCAGCGCCAGGAACAACGCGGAGCGTCGGGTTGGAACCTGCCAGTTTCGCATAGTAATCCTCAGTATATATCCGTCATCTTTCAAGCCGCAGCGTTGTTGGCTGCCCGCACTCACCCCAGTCACTTACTTAAGTAAGCTCCTGGGGTGAGTGCGCTTGCCGCCTAGCTGCAACTTGAAAGCTATAGGCTATAGGTAACGGCGGCGCGGCATGCCGCGCCACGGGAAAACCTTCGCCTCCCAGCGTTTACCTCATCCCATTGTGCGTTCAGCCCACCAGCGTTTTGGTCATCGCCAGTAAGGTTTTCACGTCCTGCGGGCGCGTGTCGCCGCTGGCGGCGTCGATGATCGAACTGTAGATATGCGGGATCACGCGTTTCACGCCGGCCGCCAGCGCGATCTCGACGATCGGCTCAAAGTTCTCCAGATCGATGCCGCCGGTCGGCTCCAGCATGAAGTCATGCTCGGCGCAGGCCTTGGCTACGTACTGGTATTCGTCCTTGCACTTCAGGCCGCCCATCGGGAAATACTTGATGGAGCTGCCGCCCATGTCTTTCAGCAGGGCGATGGCGGTTTCCACCGGCACGATGCCGTCCGGCGCCGCGGCGCTCAATGGGCCGGTAGAGATCTTCACCCAACCGACGCGGCCGGTCGGCGACACCAGGCCGTTGACCACGCTGTCGTTCTGGCCCAGCAGCGCGCGGCTGGCGCCGACGCCGGTAAACACCTGGTTAACGTGCTGCGGCTGCACCTGCTGAGCGATCAGGCTAACCATCGCCGACTGCTTCGGATCGCCGGCGCCCAGGCCGACCGAGAGCGCGTTTTCAATCAGGCGCGCATAGCGCAGCATGTCGGTCACCGCGCTGTCGACGTCCGGGTAGTTTTTGGAGAGCACGCCCACCAGCACATGGCCTTCCGCCGCGGCGTAGATGTCTTGCGCGTTGGCTTTGGAGCCGGCCAGCACGTTCAGGCAAACGCGGTCGCGATAGTAGTTAGGCTGCAGCTGCATGCTTGTTTCTCCGTAAACAGGTTTTTGATACAGCTAAAGACGGTCATCAGCTGTTGCTCGTCGACGCTGCGCACATCGACCTCAATCTTGCCCTCGTTGGCTTTATAGCCGCGGAAGTAGATGGCGATGTCGCCGGTTTTCAGCGCCTGGACGATGTCATAGGTCGACCGCCCCAGCACAGCCTCATCAAAGGTGATCTCGGCGCGAGCGATATCGCGGCCGGCGCTGTCCCAGACGGTCCTGGCGCTGACGCCGGTCAGGGTGTTGAGGCTGTCGAGGAACGGCGTCATCCGCTCCACCATCTGTTGCCCGGTGGTTTTCTCAAGCGTCAGATAGCTTTCAATCGCCTGCGTCAGGCCGAGGATGCCCTCTTTGCCGACCTTCATCGCCCGGCCGATGCCGCCGGATTGCAACTTCACCCACTCGACGTACTGTTTCTTGCCGATCACGAGACCGCTGGTCGGCCCCTCGATGGCTTTGGCGCCGCTGTAAATCACCAGATCGGCCCCCATCTGGTAGTAACACATCAGATCTTCTTCCGCCGCGGCGTCGACGATCAGCGGTAGGTTATGCTTGCGCGCCACCACCGCCGCCTGTTCGACGGACAGGATGCTTTTCTGCACGCAGTGGTGCGATTTGACGTACAGGATCGCCGCGGTCTGCGGCGTGATGCAGGCTTCAATCTGCTCCGGCGAACATTCGTTGGCGTACCCCGCCTCCACCACCTTGCCGCCGCCCAGCGCCACCATGGTGTCCACCGGGGCGCCGAAGTTGACGTTGTGACCGCGCGGCAGCACGATCTCGCGCGGCACGGTCACCGACGCCGAATGCAGGTTCACCAGCAGATTGGCGTTATCTTTAACGATCACCGCCGCCACCGACTGGGCGATGCCCGCCGAGGCGCAGGAGACGATCACCGCATCCTCCACGTTGAGCAGATCGGCGATGTAGGCGCCGGTCTTGTTGACCAGATCCTTGATTTCGAAATAGTGGTTCAGGCCGTAATCAACGGCGTCGATCACGTCCTGGCGCGGCGTGGAAACGCCGAGAATGGTCATGCGGCCGGAGGTGTTGATCACCTGCTTCAAACCGTATTTTTCATAAATCGAAGACATGGCTTGCCTCCCCTTGTTCGGTTAATAGGATTTCCCCGGCCACCACCGCGGCCAGCGGCACCAGCAGCCGTTCACCCTCGGCGGTTTGCCCTTCGGCGTCGGCGAACACCTGCGGTTCGCGGCGCAGCTCAAACAGCGTGAAATCGGCGTCATAGCCCGGCTCCAGCCGCCCTTTGCCGCTCAGCTGCAGCGCCGACGCGGCGTTCTCCGTCACGCAGGCGATCACCTGCGGCAGCGTCAGGCCGACGCTGAAGAACTTGGACATCACCGTCGCCAGGCTGTGCACCGGTCCGTTCATGCGGTTGCGGCAGTAAATATCGGAGCTGATGGTGTGCGGCAAAATACCCAGTTTGATCGCCTGGCGCGCCACCTCGAAGCTGAAGCTGGCGGTGCCGTGCCCTACGTCGAGCAATACGCCGCGCCGCAGCGCGCGCTGGATAGACTCGCGCAGCGTGCCCGCCGGCGTCAGAATGCGGTTCGGTTTGCCGTTGTAGCAGTGGGTGATGATGTCGCCGCGGGTCAGCAGATCGGCGATCTCATCCAGATCCGGCGGGTTATTGCCGATATGCACCATCAACGGCAGCTGGCGGTTTTCCTGCTGGATCTCTTTGGCCAACACCAGCGGGCGAGTGCCGTTCTTGCCCACCACGCTGCTGCTCATGCGCGCCTTGATGCCGATGACAAAGCCGGGGTGGTTGGCGATGGCCTGGCCGGCCTCGCGCTTGTCGATGTCCGTCATCTCCGCCAGCTCGTTCTGCCGCAGCAGGCCGATGCGCGAGATATTGAGGAAGGCGAAAACGTTGGTTTTGGCGCTGCGCGTCAGCTGATAAAAGGCGTCGATATCGTCGGCGCCGGTGCTACCAGCATCGACCACGCTGGTGACGCCGCTGGCGACGCCGACCCGATCCGGCTCGTCATGGTAAATCGGCGATTCGGGATAGCAATGCACGTGCGCGTCGATCCAACCGGCGCTCAGGCGGCAGTTGCCCGCCAAATCCAGCTGGCGAACGGCGCTGACGTCCGCCGCCAACCGCCCCACCGAGGCTAATTTGCCGTCTTTCACCGCCAGATCGATCAGCGTGTCGTCCGCCAGTCTGGCGCCTCTGATTACTAAGTCATACATACCGCATTGCTCCTGTTAGCCCGGGTGCCGCCGTATCGGGCGGCGCCTGGCGCAGGCCTCTTAAGAAATGGCTACCGGGAAGATCGCCCCCAGGATCATCGCGCCGAGGATCGCTCCGCCGGTGATCGGTTTACCCCAGATATAGAACAGCAGCGCGCCGAGCAGCGAACCGATGCCGATCGGGATCGAAGCGGTCATCGCCGACAGGATGATCAACGGCCCGAGGAAACGGCCCGACGAGTTGCCCGCGCCCATCATCACGTCAGCCCCGTAGGTGGAGTTGCTCTGATTGATGGTGAATTTGCGCGCCAGAATGATCACGTAACCGATCGCCAGGCCGATGATCAGACCGGTGGCCAGCGAAGCGGCGAAGTTGGCGACCGGGAACACGATGCCGGCCCCCAAAAGCAGCGCCGGCACGCCCAGCCCGACGCCGGTCTGGATCGCGCCGCCGATGTCGAGGATGCCCACCAGCGAACCTTCGATGATGCGCGCGAACAGGAAGCTGGCGCCGAACGCCGCCACCGCGCCGTACACGCCGGTATCCATCCCCGCCCGCAGCATGGAGACGAAGGCCACTTCGTTAAAGGCGCCGATGCCGTACAGGTAGTACATGTGCGTCCCGGCGAACACGCCGGAGGACAGCAGGCCAACAAAAATCGGGAATGACCAGTCGGCGTACCAGAAGCCTTTTTGGGTTTGCTCTTCCATCATCCCGCTCCTTATTTACCGCTCAGGGTGTTGTGAATGGCGTCCAGCCAGCCCGGCACGCCGAGGCTGAAGGACTCGAGAACTTTCATGTCGAAGCCGCGGAAGAAGCCGCTCAGCACGAACAGCAGCACGATCACCGCCATCATGATCTTGGTGATTTTGTTCCAGCCGCTCTCTTCCACGCCCTTGCCGATCAGAATGCCCAGCACCAGGCCCGGTACGGCGTTGCCCATGATCAGCTGCGCCAGGCCGCCGAAGATGGTGCCCCAGAAGCCGGAACGGCGCCCGGCGTCGATCGCCGCCAGCCAGAAGATCACCGGCATCACGGTGTTCACCAGCAGGTTGGCCGCCGGCACCAGCACCTTGATGGCGGTAACCTGCAGCGCGGCAGGCACGGCGGAAGCGGTGGTATTGAGGAAGGCCACCACCAGCATGCCGATGATGCCGCAGGCGATGGCCATTTTTTTCGGATCGTGCAGCGTTTGCGCCAGATTGCGGTTCTTGACCATCAGGGCCGCCGCGCCCCAATGCGGGATGATGCGGTGATCGACGTCCTGCGTGAAGGAGCCCGCCGCCACGGAAGACGCCCAGGCGTTGAAGAAGAAGCCCAGACCGAATGAGAAGTGGGAAGCCGGATCGCCCTCGCAGGAGTTCAGCTCGCCCAGGGTGCGAAACGCTCCCATGCCCTGTGTTGTCGGCGCGTGGAACATGCGTGCGGCGCCGGCCCCTACGCCGACCCCCACCAGCCCACCGATAATAATCGATTTAAATAAGATGATTAAAAACATCAGTATACCCTTTCATTTATGCTAACGTTTTTATTTCGTGACGAAGACAACCTTCTCGGTATTGATAATGGTTACGTTCACGGTTATTTCCAGAGAAACGGCATAGCTCTTTCTTTCACGCGGCAAAAAGAAGAAAAGAAATTTCTCTTTAGTTATTTTCTCTTCCGCCTTCACTACGCTGACGTCCTGCGGCTCGATGCGCAGCAGAATATTGTTGGTGGACTTTAATACCGCGCCCTGCACATTAGCCAAGGCGGAAGCAAAAGCTTTCGCTTTGCTGTCGCCTTTACCCTCCACCTTTACCGATGTGGTATATTGCTCTTTCATTATGGGTTGCCATGTTTTTTGACGTAGGCTTCCACCAGTTTCTGGCCCAGCTCTTCTTTATCCATAAAGCCGAAACCCAGCACGTTGCAGCCTTCGTTAATTGCCGTCACGCCCTCTTCCACCGAACGCATGCCGTATTTGGCCTTGTAGCCGTATTTGGTTTGCGCGGTAATCGCGCCTGCGCCGCCGCTGCCGCAAAAAGAGATGCCCAGCTGCGCGTTTTCCGCTTTCATGACGTCGCCCAGCTTCATATCCGCCGCCACGCCGGGGATGACCACCGCTTTTCCGCCTGCGTTTTCAACGCCCTGGCCGACTTTTTGCCCTTTGCCCAAACGATCGCCGATCACTACGGTAATTTGACCCATGGTATATTCTCCTGATTGAAATCGATGCGTTAACCGCTATGCGTTATTATCTTTCGCCACTTCGAAGTGCACGGACAGCAAATAGGCTTCTTCGATAGGCAATGTGCCAAACTGATTCACCACGCGTTCCGCCATTTGCATGGACTCGGCGGAAATTTCGTCGAAAAGCGATTTATCCACCTCCGGCAACGGCTCACCGGTTATTGAACGCAGCACCATGGCGCGAATATGCGATTCCAGCATCTGTTGCTGCACCGCATTGGTATAAATATTCTCAGCATTCAGCATCGCGGTAATATCCGCCAGCACCCGAGCGGTGATCTCACCGGCTTCGCTGACATCGGATTGTTCAATTTCTTTTATCGAAGCAGATCCATCATTCACTTTTCAGTACCCCTAGATCCCACATTAATCAGTAAGCCGTAAAGCGCATCACCTGAATAACCCGCTTTCTGTGATGTCTTTACCCTACCCCCGGCAAGATTTTCTGTGTAGACCGGTTTTTTCCAGTTCGAAGTGGAAATTGAATGACGCGCGGGGATCCATTTCGCAAAACGGCGTTATGGCGAAAAAGTAAATGAGATAACAATTACATAACCCGGCTAACGGTTTTTTTTGCCTCGATTGACGATAAAAGCCTTCGTGATCGGGATCTCTTTCTTTTCTCGCCCCAACCGCCTACTATCAATGGGACAAATCGACATTACCCACACCCCCGCTCCTCTGGCGCGGGGGTGTTGCTTTGTGTTGTTTTTCCGAATTTATGGGCGCACAGACTGGCGCCCTTTGATTTGACTGGAGAGTGGAATGACCAAACCCATCATTACTATTAATGAGCTGGATGCGGAACGCCTGGATGCGCTATTGGAACAACCGGCCTTTGCCAACACCGACGTCGCCGCCGCGCTGAACGACGAGTTGGATCGCGCGGAAATCCTGCCGCCGGAGAAAATGCCGGCCAACGTGGTGACCATGAACAGCCGCGTGCGTTTTCGCGATCTGCACACCGATGAAGAGCATGTGCGCACGCTGGTCTACCCAGCCTCGCTGAAAGACAGCCACGATCAGCTGTCGGTGATGGCGCCGCTGGGCGCAGCGCTGCTCGGCATGCACGTCGGCAAGCAGATCTCCTGGCAATTGCCGAACGGTGAAGAAGCGCGGATTGAAGTGCTGGAATTGCTGTACCAGCCGGAAGCGGCGGGCGAATACCACCGTTAAGCGGTTTTCAGGGCGGCATCCGGCCGCCCTTTCTGTCTCAGATGCAGATAGCGATCAGCACGGCGATCAGCAGCAGCACGTAGATTTTGGCATGCAGCGCATCGCTCACCTTCGGCAAACAGCGCCTGGCAAACACGATCCCCGCAATCCCCGCCACCACCAGCAGCCCCAGAATGTTCAGATTGACGTACCCCAGATACTGCGGCCCGCTCATCTCGCGCCATCCCAACACGATATACATCAGCGCTCCGATCACCGCCACCGGAATCGACAGCGGGTTGGCGGCGCTGACGCAATATTTCATGTCGTAACCATGGCGGCGCAGCAGCGGCACGGTCATCACGCTGCCGCCCACCCCCAGCAGGGTGGCGATGCCGCCGATCAGCGGCCCGCCGCCCCACAACGTGGCGGGAGACAGTTCGGCGCGCGCCGGTTTGATCAGGAAGCCCCGGCGGAACAGACAGTCGGCGATGGTCACCGCCATATAGACCACAAACAGCCCGCGGATCACGCCGTCCGCCAGCAGCGAGGAAGCGAACGCGCCCAGCGCCGCGCCGATGCCGATGAAAAAGATCAGCGGCACGATGGTTTCTCGCAGCAGGTTGCCGCTGCGCCAGTTGGTCAGGGTGGCGTAACTCGCGTTGAGGATCATCACCGCTGTCGAGGTCGCTACAGCAATATGCATCGCCTGGCCGGGCTGCTCGCCCGAGGCGGAGATCAGGTGATAGACGAAAGGCACCACCACAAAGCCGCCGCCGAAGCCGAACAGAATGGTGGTGATGCCGGTCAGAAAACCGGCGCCCAGTACAATCAACGTTTCAATCATGGCCGTGCGCCCGCACGAAGTCGTCGAACCCGGCGCAGAACTGCCCCGCCAGCGGGTGGAAGCGCTCGCCGACGAACAGCCCCAAATACTGCTCGCGCACGGCGTCGTGATCCACCAGCTCAATGCCCGCCTGTTCCGCCCGCGCCAGCGTCTGTGCGTCCGGGAAGCCCCAATAGCGCGAATCACCCTGCTTTTCCGCCGCTATCGCTTCGCTCCGTTCCGCCCGCATGAGCTGGCGCGCCAGGAAGGTGCCGCTTTGCACGCCCAGCAACATCATGTTTTCCAGGAACGACAGATCGTGACGCAGCTCGGCGGGCAGACGGGCGAGCACCGGGCCGGCGTCCCAGTGTTCATCCATTTCATGCAGCGTCACCGCACAGCCCTTGTCACCGTTCATCATCGCGCGGAATAGCGTCATCACCCCGCGATAACGCGGCAAGTCGCCGGGGTGCAGGTTCCACAGCAGCTTGCCGCGTCGGCTGAAGGCGCGCACATAATCGGCGGAGAATTTCTGATAGCAGCGCAGGGAGATCACCGCGTCCATATGCTCCAGGCTGCTGATAAACGTGGCGTCATTGATGTCGAGAACGCGATGCGCCTTGACCCCGGCGGCGGCCAGGAACAGGGCCGGCGATTGATAGGCCCCCTCACAGGCGGCGGCGTTGCGGCCAACGAACGGGAACACAAAATCGTTCAGCACCTCGCGCTCATACAGCCCCAGGCGGCGAACCGCCGGCTCCTGGGTGCGGCCGCCGCTTTTCGCCAGGGGGAAATACACCGTAAAAGCACACTCGCCTTTCAGGGCGGCGATCAGATCCTGACACACCAGCCAGGAGAAAATGTCGTTGCCGACAAAGAGCGCTACGTTCTTCATACTTCAGCCTTCTTTGCGTTGAAAATAGGGTTGTTGAACACGATTTTGCTGATATCCCGCGTGATGGATTCCATCGCCGAGGTGTAAAAAAGATCGCCCTTGGCGGGCGCGCCGAGCGAGTAAAGATGCTGCTCACGGCCGCGTCGGTCGGCGATTTTCAGCGTATGCGGGTTGCACTTCACGCCGCCGAACAGGTTCTCTTGCACCAGCCCGTCTTGCAGCAGCTGCTGGCTCAGGCGGTTGGGCGGCAGTTGATAGGAAGGCGTGGTGCAGTTGAACAGATACTGCGCGCGCACCCGCGTCTCATGGCAACGAAGGATAAACCCGTCCGTTGCCTTGCTGATATCCACCAGGCCGCCGCAGGCGCGCAGGCGTTGGCTCTCCAGCGCCGCCACGATCTTGTTGGCATTCTTGATCGGCATGGCGTGCCGATTGCGCATCCAGGAGGAGTTGTAAAAGCGCATGAAGACCTGCCGGTTGTTGGCATCCATCTTGACCCAGGCGGCGCACACTGCCGGGTGGATCGCCGCCAGATAGCTGCAGATATGCTCCCGGGCAAAACGCGCGCGATCGAGGCTGTCCGCCAGATCGCGGTAGCAATCGCGCCTTTCCCCCAGCGCCGAGAGCACCGTCAGCCGCTCCGGCCCCGGATAGTGGCGCGCCAGCGCGGCGTTGATCGCATGCACCAGCTGATGCGCGTCAATAAAATCGCGGCCGGCGACAAAGCGCCGCAGCGCCTCAACAAACGCCTCCGGCGGCGGACGCATCACCGCCGGCTGCACGCTGGGGAACAGGCCCGAGCGCGACAGGGCGCAGATGTCGGTCGCTCCCAGGCGCTCCATCAGTTCAACGATGGCGTCAATCGCCGTCAGGCTGCAGCCGATCACGCCAATGCTCGAATAAGGGTTGATCGGCGGCAAATCCTGATGGGCCTGATAAGCGATCACCCCATCCACCGGGTAAAGGCACTCCGGCGGGTTGTGCCCCGAACACAGCACCAGCGCGTTCATCTGCTCGGCGCCGCCGCAGGCGGTGGTCAGCCGATAGCCGGCTTCGTGCAGCGCGATGGCATTCACTTCGGCAGTGACGAAATTCAGCACCACGTTACTGTCCGCCGCCATATATATTGTCATGTCGCGAATAAAATCGAGATATTCCCGATACAGCCAGCGCGGCGGATAACGATCCTGGCAAAACTGCGGGAAATGCATGGCGATCCAATCAACGAAGTGCGCATCGTCGAAAATATCCGCCGACATATTTTCCGGCGTCATATTTAATATATGGCTGTCAAAATCGCTGCTGTATGCCATGCCGCCTTTAAATCCCTGCTTGTCGAAAACCGTCAGGGAAAGCGGCCTTTTGCAATGATTAACCGACTTATTTTTTATAAAGTTATACGCAAAAGAGATGCCGGCGGCCCCGCCGCCAATCACACCGAACTTATACATGAAATATCACCTTATAGTCATTGAACTGCGCTAAGAACTATTGCTTCAGGTGTTGGAATAAAATGACGCTTTATTCCTCATTAACTTCTTGTATTGCGAGAACGAGAACCTTCGTCCCACCCTGGTGTGAAGACTTGCACGGGCTTCATGGCCGATAAAATAACTGCGCCCCGAACAAGCGTTATTTTTCTGCCCCGATAGTAGGGCGACCGTCGCTGGCTTGCTTTATATGAAGGGCCAACTATCATTGCGTTTCGGCCAATCTGCCCGCCAAAGGGAACACATGCGCAACGTCCGCATTGATGACATCGACCACGTAACCCGTGCGGTGATCGCCATCGGCACCGATTATCCGCCGGGGCATCTGCTGCCAATGCACAGCCACCGGCGCGCGCAGTTGCTGTACGGCGCTACCGGCGTCATGCACGTTTTCACGCAGCAAGGCAATTGGGTCGTTCCGCCGCAGCACGCGGTGTGGCTGCCGCCACAGATGCCGCACGCGGTGCGGATGGTCGGCGTCACCACCCGCAGCCTGTACCTTGAACCCGGCGCGTTGCCCGCCGAACGGCCGCAGGTATGTCAGGTGGTCAGCGTCACTCCGCTGATGCGCCAGCTGTTGATGGCGGCGGTGGATATGCCGCTGGAGTATGAACAACAGGGCCGCGACGGAGCGCTGGCGGCGCTGCTGCTGCACGAGCTGGCCAGGCTGCAGCCCTTGCCGTTGCACATCCCACTGCCCGCCGATCCTCGGCTGGGTGAGCTGTGCCGCGCCTTTTTGCAGCACCCCGACGCCCACGACTCCGCGCAGCGGTGGGCGCCTCGTCTGTACATGAGCATTCGCACCTTCAGCCGCTTCTTTCGCGCGCAGACCGGCCTGCCGTTTTCGCAATGGCGTCAGCGCGCCTGCGTGGTGCTGGCGTTGGCGCTGCTGGCCGAAGGACGCAGCGTGACACAGGTGGCGATGGAAATGGGGTATGACAGCAGCGCGGCGTTTTCAACCATGTTCCGCCGCGTGCTGGGGCAGGCGCCCTCCTCCTATCTGACGGAAGACGGGCGCGACGGTTGACGGATTAGCGGAATTTCTTGTGGTTGGCGTCGCGGGTTTGCTTGAAGCCCTGCGCCAGCTGCTTCGCTTCGGCGACTTTGCCCTGATTGGCCAGCGCCAGCGCCTGATCGATTTGGCCGATCAGGGTATCCAACCCGCTGCGGAAATCTTTCATCTCCGGGCTGTCGGCGGCTTTGTCTTCCAGCTTCGGCGGGGTGCCCTGTTTGGCATCCTGCGCGGCGGCGCGCATGTTCTGCAGGCTCTGTGTGAGGGTAGCGGCGGAGTCGGTATTCAGCACCGTTTTGTAGTTTTCCGCCAGGGTGTCCATATCGTCGCCAAGATCGGCGGCGACCGCCAGCGAACTGGCTGCCAGCAGCGTCAACGCCGCCAGCGCTTTCAGGGTATTCTGCATGTTTGCTCACCTTCCAGTTATTGTTTTAATTAACCCACCGTTACCATAGGCAAGGCCGGGAAAAATCGAAACCGGAGATTTGTAAGCAAGGTTGAGACGGGATAACGCGCAGCCGGCGGGCGCCGGCCGCGCAGCGGATCACTGGCCGGCGATCTTCATTTCCGGCAGCAGCACCGAACCGCACTGGATATTGCTGCGGGTTTCGATATCGCTGCCGACGCTGACGATGTTGCGCAGCATGTCTTTCAGGTTGCCGGCGATGGTGATCTCGCTGACCGGATATTGGATCTCACCGTTTTCCACCCAAAAACCGGCGGCGCCGCGCGAGTAATCGCCGGTGACGCCGCTGACGCCCTGGCCCATCAACTCGGTGACCACCAGGCCTGTGCCGAGCTGCTTCAGCATGCCGGCGAAGTCCGCGCCCTGCCCGGCAATGCGCCAGTTATGGATGCCGCCGGCATGGCCGGTGCTGTGCAGGCCCAGCTTGCGCGCCGAGTAGCTGGTCATCAGCCAGGTTTGCAGCACGCCGTCCTTGACGATATCGCGCCTCTGGGTGCGCACGCCCTCGCTGTCGAACGGCGTCGACGCCAGCCCTTTCAGCAGGTGCGGATGCTCCTCGACGGTCAGCCACGCCGGCAGGATCTGCTTGCCGAGCGAGCCCAACAGGAAGGTAGATTTGCGATAAACGCTGCTGCCGCTGATGGCGCCCACCAGATGGCCGAACAATCCGGTGGCCACCTCGGAGGCGAACAGCACCGGCGCCTTCATGGTCGACAATTTGCGCGGCGCGAGACGCGCCAACGTGCGGCGGGCGCACTCCTGCCCCACCCACTCCGGGCTGTGCAGATCGCCCATCGCCCGACCTATGGTGTAAGCGTAATCCCGCTCCATGTCGCCGTCCTGTTCTGCGATGACGCAGCTGGACAGCGAGTGACGGCTGGAACAATAGCTTTGCAGCATGCCGTGGCTGTTGCCGAACACCTTGATGCCGTAGTGGCTGTTGAAACTGCCGCCTTCGGTGTTGGTAATGCGTTTGTCCGCCGCCAGCGAAGCCTGCTCGGCGCGCGCCGCCAGCTCGATGCCGCGCTCGGCGTCCAGCTCGGTCGGGTGGAACAGATCGAGATCCGGCGCCTCGAACGCCAGCAGATCTTTCTCCGCCGGGCCGGCGCAAGGATCCTCAGAGGTGTAGCGCGCGATGTCCAGCGCCGCCTGTACGGTGCGGGCGATGGCGTCCGGGCTGAGATCGGTGGAAGAGGCGCTGCCTTTGCGCTGGCGGTGATACACGGTGATGCCCAGCGCGCCATCGCTGTTGAACTCGACGTTTTCCACTTCGCCGAAGCGGGTACTGACGCTGATGCCGGTCGATTTGGTGACCGCGACTTCCGCCGCGTCGGAACCGGCGCGGGCCAGCTCCAGCGCCTGAGAAACGGCCTGTTCCAGCGCCTTGCGCTGTTCTGCAACTTGAGTGACTACTTTCATCAATCTGCCATAATTAATCAGAAAATCGTTGAGAAAAGTGCCGGAGCGGCGTAGTTGTGCACGCGGGGCGGCGCGCAAAAATCCTGAGATCTCTGCCGTTGAGTCTAACAGGAACCGCGTTGAATTTCGCATAAAGCCGGCAACCTGTTAGGATTAGCCTCTTTTTAACGGAGCCTACCATGAACAAACAGCCTGAAGACTGGCTCGACGATGTCCCGGAGAATGAAAACGAGGACGATGACGAGATTATCTGGGTCAGTAAAAGTGAAATTAAACGTGATGCCGAAGCGCTGAAAGACCTGGGGGCCGAAATGGTCGATCTGGGCAAAAACGCGCTGGACCGCATTCCGTTGGACGAAGATTTGCGCGCCGCCATCGAGCTGGCGCAGAAGATCAAGAAAGAGGGCCGTCGCCGTCAGCTGCAGCTGATCGGCAAAATGCTGCGCGCCCGCGATATCGAGCCGATCCAGACCGCGCTCGACAAGCTGAAAAACCGCCACAACCAGCAGGTTTCCCTGTTCCATAAACTGGAAGCGCTGCGCGACCGCCTGGTGGAAGAAGGCGATGACGTCATTCCGTCGATCCTGGATCTGTATCCGGCCGCCGATCGCCAACAGCTGCGTTCACTGGTGCGCAACGCGCAGAAAGAGAAGGCCGCCAACAAGCCGCCTAAGGCTTACCGCCAGATCTTCCAATACCTGCGCGAGCTGGCCGAAGCGGCCGACTAAGCGCCGCCATCCCGGGATGAACCCGTTTCATCCCCGGTGATGCGCCGGTTCGCCGCTGCTTTCGCGGATATTGAAGCGCAGGCTGCCTTCCAGCTCTTCTTCCGCCTCTTCAAACAGCAGAATGATCGCGCCGAAACGACGCTTGCTGCGGGCATTCAGGTGAGTGAACTCGATTTCCACCGGCAGACCGATATCGCCGGTCACCACGTCCCACAGCGCGTCGAGGTTGGCGCCGAATCCCTCGTCCAGCGCAAACTTGTGCGCAAAATCGCGGTAGAAGGTCGGCACATCCTGGATCTGTTCAAAATCAAACTCTACTTTTGCCATCAAACTCACTCCACACGAATGAAGTTTTTGTAATGGTCGCGCGTGACGAAGATCAGACCGTCGCTCGAATACAGCAGGCGATCGGCGCCGCGCCGGCCACACTGGTAATTGATGTCCGCTTCGCGCCAGACCCGGCCGCCGGCGCTCGGCAGTTGTCCTTCACGGTTAGAGAATCGATCGCCGCCAATCGCCTTGCCCGGCAATACCGCACAGAGGTTGCCTGAACGCGGGTCCCAGCCCTGCTCGCGCGCCTGCTTCTTGGTGACGTAATAGCCCGGCAGCCGCTGATGCTGCTGCAGGTAGCTCACCACCGTTTGCTGCTGCGTGAGCCGATCGATGCTCTGCTGTTGCCCCGCCGGCGCTTGCACCACCGTCGCATTGCCGCCGATCGCACGGTGCTCGCTGCCGCGCAGCGCGCTGAAGACGGCGATGACCACGGCGATGACAATCGCCAACAGAATCCGCTTGTTCATGACATTCCCTGAAATTATGCCGCCGAAGGCGCCGCAGCTCCCCCAGGCTAGTTAGGTATATAGTCGACCTGGATGAAACTAAGATGACCGGCACGTCACGTTTTCGCGGCGGTGAGCGTTTCATCCATTCTTGACAATGATGCCACTTTCCAGTCGTTCTGGCACTCGGAGTCTCTCTGAAAACAGGCCGCCTCACATGAGACGGCCCGCCATGTCAGGCACTGCTTTCAGTATAGTCAGGGAAGGCGCCGCACAACGCGGCGCAACAGGAGGGAACGCATCAATCGATCAAGGCGTGACGATAGCGATGCAGCATGTCGGCCAGGCGTTTCACCGGCCCGGTGACGCTGAGCGGCGCCTGATTGTCCACCAGCTTCTGCTGGTACTCGTTCATTTCACCCAGCAAGCGATCGTAGTAATAGGCGCGCTTGACGTCGTTCTTGGCGGAGACCACCCGATCGGCGGTGCTGCGGATCTGGCGGTGGAAGGCCGACAACTCTTCGCTGACCGGAATCTCCGCCCGCTGCATGCGCTGGTGGGCAATGATCAGGTTCAACGCCAGACGATACTTGGCGATGTCGTTCGGGAACATCATCAGCAGCTGGTTAAGCTGCTGATACAGCGCAGGCAGATGGTTTTGCCGACGACGCGCCGCCTTGGTGGTCAGCGCCGACACCGCGCTGCTGACGAACTGGTTGAGCAACGTGCGCCCGGTGCGTTCACGCGAATTGTCGCGGATCAGCAGCAGCACCATCAGCCCAACGCAGCTGCCGAGGAACTGGCCCAGCGCCCCGTCGAGAAACTGGGTGACGTTGAACTCCATCGGGTTGCTCAGCACCAGAATGTTGATGGTCCCGGCCAGCAGCCCCAGCGAACCGAGCCGCCGCTTCTGCACCTCGATGCCGATGAAAAACGCCAGCAGGCCGAGGCTGAGACACAGCAGCAAAATGCTCTGCTGCGTCGCCGGCAGGATCACCATGAAGAACAGGGAACCGACCGGGATCGCCGCCAGCATGCCCAGCACGAAATCCATCGCCACCATGCGCGGCGCCGGGGTGCGCATCGCCAGCGAGGTGATCACCGCGATGATCACCATAAAACCGCTGCCGGACGTCCAGCCGGTCCACAGCCACAGCAGGCTGCCGAAGGCCGTCGCCACAAAGGTGCGCAGGCCGTTGATCATCGCGTGATGCCCTTCCGCCGAAGTCGGCTTGACCACGGTTTCGTTGCTCAACACCCCCTCTTCCACCGCGCTGATGCTGCAGTTGGCGTGCACGCCTTTCGACAGCAGCAGGTAGCGCGTCGCCGCGCCGACCCAACCGGTGATGGTCGGCAGCGTTTCCTCGGAACGATGCGTGGTCAGCACCTGGCGTAACAGCTTCATGCGCTTGTGGATCTCCTGTGGGGTTTCCGCCGGGACCATCAGCTGCTCCCGCAGGCTGTCTTTCAGTGCCTCCGGGCGATTCACCAAGATCAGATAGGTTTCGCAGGCCTGGGTGATCAGCGTCAGCGACAGCGTATGCAGCGCTTTTACCCGGCGGTTGACCTTCTGCCAGCGCGAGGACTCCATCATCAGATTGTTGCGCATGCCGTCCAGCGCCGTGGTGCTCTTCACCAGATTGCTCCAGGCGCGGTCGATATCCTCTTTGTCGGCGTTGCTGATGCACATCTGCATCAGGCGGTATTGAGCTACCAGCAGCTGATCCACCGCCCGATCGATGTCCTGTTTGATCGAACGCGGCGAGAACAGCAGATCCGCCAACACGGCGCTGACGATCCCCAGCACGATCTCGCTGCAACGCTCGATGGCGAACTGCGGCGCTTCCAGCAGATGAGACTCGCTGGTGGCGACCGTCACGATGATGATCAGCGCGGTATACCCGGCCAGCCCCCAGGCATAGGAGTTCTCCACCTTGATGAGCGAAGAAAGCCAGGTGCAGAAACCGGCCCAGATGCAGCACAGCAGCAGCATCACCACCGGCGCGCGGGCGGTGGTGATGATAATGATCAGGCCGACGAAGCAGCCGATAAAGGTGCCGATGATACGCAGCCAGCCGCGGTGGCGTATGGCGCCGGAGAAGGGTTCGCCGCCGGCGGCAAAGGCCGGGCCGGCGGCGACGATGGCGGCGGTCATCGCCGACCAACGCGGGGTTTCCAGATTGAGATGGAAGCCGACGAACAGCGCAAACACAATCGCGAAGCTGAGTTTGAAGGCGAATCTCAGCCGGATAAAGGTTGGGCTGCTCATTAGCCGAACTCACGCAGCCGGTGCATCAGGCGCACAAAAGGCGAGCCGCTGTCGGCATTGCGATCGTTCTTGCCGACGATCACCACGGTGGCGGTGGTGCCGGCCGGGTACGGATGCTGTTGGTCCTTGGCGTCCAGCAGGATCTTCACCGGCACGCGCTGCGCCAGGCGCACCCACTCCAGGTTACTGTCGATCGAGGCCAACCCTTTGTTGTTCACCGTGCTGCTGCTGTTGTTCACCGCCGCCGCCACGCTGTCGACGGTGCCGTGCATGATGCGGTTGCTGCCGAGCGGGGTGATCTCCGCGCGGTCGCCCTTATTCAGGCCATTCAGCTTGGTTTCTTCCAGGTACGCCAGGATGTAGAAGGAATCTTTCTTCACCAGCGCCACCGCCACCGAGCCGCGGGTGATGTATTCGCCGGCATGGACGTTGAGGTTGGTGATCCAGCCATCGGCCGGAGCCCGCACCGTGGTGCGTTCCAGATCCAGCTGCGCCAGCTCGCGCGCCGCCACGGCCTTCGCCAGCTGGTGCTGCACGGTCTGCAGCGAGTTGTTCGACTGGTCAATCTCTTCCTGCGACATCGCCTGCACGCCCAGCTTCACGCGGCGGCCGGCCTCGCGCCGTTTTTCCGCCGCCAACGCTTGATAGTAGGCGACATCGGCGCCGGCTTCCGCCAACGCCTGCTCATAACGCGGCCGATCGACCACGAACAGCACCTGGCCTTTCTTGACCAGTTGGTTATCCACCACCGGCACGTCGGTCAGCAGGCCGCTGACGTCCGGCGCGATCGCCACCACATCGGCGGTAAACTTGGCATCACGCGTCCACGGCGACTCGGTGTAGAACACCCAGGCCTTGAATATCGCGGCGATGCCCAACAGCACAAGAATCAAAGTGATCGCGATTCGGGTTATTTTTATCGAAAAATTTTTCACAGCGACCTCAAACAAAAAGACATGAAATCAGATAAAACAAGCAGCAATACAGCGCAGTGTTAAACAGCGCCGGATGCCAGACAAAATCGTAAATCCCCGTCGGCTGCAGCAGGCGGCGCAAGAGAAAAAACAGCGCCAGCGACACCAGCAGCTCGAAAAACACCGGCGGAAACGACAGTCCGAAGATGACCATAACCGGAAGCAAACTCATCACTTTTTCCTTATTGTTCACTGCGCCGGGGAAAGACACATCTCGCCATTCACATTCTCTTTACATTTTAGCGTGCGCGCGCCACAAATCTTGACCAGACAGCTTGTCCAGGTCACGAACCCGAAAAAAGGTTAAACTTTGGGGCAGACGTCCACGACAGGGATTGCGAGGGTGCCGGAGGAGCGGCAGGATTACGTCGCCGCTCGCTCTCGCACGTTGGTAAGGTCTATTCACCCGACCACGTTATATTAGCCTGCTTACTATCAAGGCATCAACAATCTGTGATCTAAATCACTTTTAAGCCAGAGTGAATAATGGAAAGATTAAAACGGATGTCGGTATTCGCCAAAGTGGTTGAGTTCGGGTCGTTTACCGCGGCCGCGCGCCAACTCGGCATGAGCGTTTCATCGATCAGCCAAACCGTCTCGAAACTGGAAAATGAGCTGCAGGTCAAGCTGTTGAACCGCAGCACGCGCAGCATCGGCCTGACTGAGGCCGGCAAAATCTACTATCAGGGCTGCCGACGCATGCTGCAGGAAGTCAGCGAAGTGCATGAACAGCTGTATGCGTTTAACAACACGCCCGCCGGCACGCTACGCATCGGCAGCTCATCCACCATGGCGCAAAACGTGCTGGCGAACATGACCGCCGAGATGATGAAAGAGTACCCGGGCCTGACAGTCAACCTGGTAACCGGCATTCCGGCGCCGGATCTGATCACCGACGGGCTGGATCTGGTGATCCGCACCGGGGCGCTGCAGGACTCCAGCCTGTTCTCTCGCCGCCTGGGGCAGATGCCGATGGTGGTGTGCGCCGCCAAAAGCTACCTGAGCCAGCACGGCACGCCGCAGAAGCCGAGCGACATGGTCAACTTCTCCTGGCTGGAGTACAGCGTGCGGCCCGACAGCGAATTCGAACTGATGTCGCCGGAAGGCATCACCACGCGCATTTCCCCGCAGGGGCGCTTCGTCACCAACGACTCCTCCACCATGATCCGTTGGCTGAAAAACGGCGCCGGCATCGCCTACGCCCCGCTGATGTGGGTGATCGAAGAGATCAAACGCGGCGAGATCGAGATCCTGTTCAAAAGCTACCATTCGGATCCGCGGCCGATCTACGCGCTCTATACCGAGAAGGACAAACTGCCGCTGAAGGTGCAGGTGTGCATCAATTATTTAACCGACTATTTCGAACGCGTAGCGGCGGTCTATCAGGGCTATCGCTGAGCAGCGCTCAAATAGCGTCGCGCCAGCGCGGCCAGCAGCGTCAGCGCCACCATGCCGAAGCCCCACAGCAGCCAGATGGCGTAGCCCGCCCAGGTCAGCAGCGCAGGAAAATAGCTCGCCAGCCCGCTGCCCAGCTGTTTCAGCCACGGCAGCCAGGCGTCCAGCACCGCCTGCGGCACCAGGCTCAGCGCACCGTTTACCGGCAACGATGCATTCCCGGCTGCCTCCGCCAACGCCGGGAGCCAGGCCAGCACCCCGGCTACGCCCCAGGCCAGCAGCGTCCATAGCGCCATGGCGCCCAGCAGCAGCGCGAGTGTCCAACCGCCCCGGTTCACGGCACACCGCCGCCGCACTGCGGACAAAATCGGCTGCCCGACGGCAACGGCGCGGCGCACTGGCCGCAGGTGGCGCTCACCGCGGCAAACGGCTGACCGCAGCGGTGGCAATAACGCGCGCCCGATTTATTCACAGCCCGACATTCCGGGCACAGCGGCCCCGGCTCGCCATGCTGGTTATAGCGGTTGCCATGATGCCCGCCGCCGTGGCCCGCGCGCTGATGACCGCCGTTAATACCGCCTTGCCCCAACAACCGTTTCAGTAAGCTCATCCCGCCTCTCCTCTGTGCATTGACGCTGAACCTCACTGTAAACCCTGGAGTAAACTCCAGGGTAAAGCCCGGCGAGCAGGATTTACGTTTCATTACATCGTAAAAGTGACAAGGCTTTGATGCCGTTAACAAAAGCGCCATCGGCATTATCCCACGCCGCCGCGCTGCGTTATGCTGCGGAAACCTCTCCCTGCATCAGGAATAACCATGAAAAAAATCATACTGGACTGTGACCCGGGGCATGACGACGCCATCGCTCTGTTGCTGGCCTGGGGCAATCCGCAGATCGACCTGCTGGCGGTCACCACCGTGGTGGGTAACCAGACGCTGGACAAAGTGACGCGCAACGCCCTGGCGGTGGCCCGCATCGCCAATATCACCGGCGTCCCCTTCGCCGCCGGCTGCCCGCGCCCGCTGGTGCGCAATATCGAAGTGGCGCCCGACATTCACGGCGACTCGGGCCTCGATGGCCCGGTACTGCCGGCCCCCCACCTGCAGTTGGACTCACGCCATGCGGTAGACCTGATCATCGAGACCGTGATGGCCCACCCGCCGGGCAGCGTGACGCTGGTGCCGACCGGCGGCCTGACCAATATCGCCATGGCGGTGCGTAAAGAGCCGCGCATTGCCGAACGGGTCAAGGAAGTGGTGCTGATGGGCGGCGGCTATCATGTGGGCAACTGGAGCGCGGTGGCGGAGTTCAATATCAAAATCGATCCCGAGGCGGCGCACATCGTGTTCAACGAAAAATGGCCGCTCACCATGGTCGGGCTGGACCTCACCCATCAGGCGCTGGCCACGCCGGCCGTCTGCGAACGCATCGCCGCCCTCGGCACCCGGCCGGCCGCCTTCGTAGGCGAACTGCTGGCATTCTTTGGCCGTATGTACCAACAGGCACAGGGCTTCAGCGCCCCGCCGGTACACGATCCTTGCGCGGTGGCCTACGTGATCGACCCGAGCGTCATGACGGTGCGTAAAGCGCCGGTGGATATCGAACTGACCGGCACCCTGACGTTGGGCATGACGGTCACGGACTTCCGCGCGCCGCCGCCGCCGGACTGCCACACCCAGGTGGCGGTCAAACTGGATCAGGATAAATTCTGGGATCTGGTGGTGGATGCGCTGGAGCGGATCGGTGAGGTGGAGTAAGCGGACGGGAGACAAGACTAACGCGCTTGGGCAGGCGCGTTAGTCTGTATTCTGCCGCGGCAACGGGGAGGCTCAAGACATAACGTCTTTTATTTCCAATTCAGCAGAACAATCCTAACAATAAATCATTTTATAAAAACCTAAATAAACAGATGGAGACAAGAAGAATCTTAATAAAAATAAAACCATGAAAATCACTTTTAATTTAAAAATCAGCAATGGGAAACGATGAAATAAACCTCCTCCGTCATGCCGCCGCTGACGAAAAAAATTAAACAAGCAGATACCTATTTTATTCTTCACATTACCTGCCGATCTAGGCCATTGCCGGGATGCCTCACGATATTTACACACGCCAACACAAAGACCAACCAACTGATTTTAATAAATAAAAATAATAGTTAGATTAAAAATTGACTGAATCGCAATAGATTTGAGAAAATAGCGCGTCTGTTTTTGAGAAAACAAAAATGCCTTTTGCGGGTGAAAAATACGGCTTAACCTTTCTTTAGGCGCACAGCCTCACGCATTCTCAGGGCAAACATTATTTATCGCTTCACCATGAAGACGGTTTAAATTTCCCGTGAGACATTTTCGAATTGAACATTACACACATTTCAACATCAGGATAAAGGATAGGGAATAATCAAAACATGCATTCAATAAACGCTATCAGGCCTTGGCAGGTTAACCATGGCCGATAAATCTCCCGCTAACGCAGCGACCATCGCCGTGCTGCCCCTGCTGCTGATCTGGATGGCGGCGCTCCTGCCGATCTATCATCCCAATATGGGCGGCGACGGTCTGGCGCTGCCGCAAAACATTCAGGCCTGGGGCGTCATGGCGCTCACTACGCTGATCGTGACGTTTACCGTTTGCCTGGGTCGCATCCGCCTTTCGCTTACCCCCACCGCCCGGCTATTGCTGCTCGGCATCGCCGTGCTGGCGCTGCCACTGCTGTATACCCGCCCCGAGTGGCGCGAAGACGCCCTGTGGCGCTGCGCCGGCCTGCTCGGCGGTTGGCTGTTCTATGTCGCCTGCCTGCAGCTGCGCCTAACCCCCAGGCAGCGCAACCTATTGCTGTACGGTCTGCTGTTCGCCGCTGGCGTTCAGGCGCTGCTGGCGGCTCTGCAACTGTTCGCCCCCGCGCTGGCGTGGGTATCCCCTCACGAAAGCCGGGTCTACGGCGTCTTTCAGCAACCGAACGTGCTGGGCAGCTTTATCGCCACCGGGCTGGCTTTGGCGCTCTGGCTGCTGCTTGCTCCCCTCTCTGCGCCGATGCGGCGGCGGCAAATCCCGCTGCTCACGCTGCTGGCCGTTTTCTCCGCCCTGCTGGTGCTGATCCAGTCGCGCGCCGCCTGGCTCGGCGGCGCCTTGGCGGCGGCATTGCTGCTGTGGCGTTTTGCCCGCCAGCGCCCGGCCGCAAGCCGCTGGGCCGGCGGCGCGCTGCTGTTGGGTATGGCGATCGGCCTCACGGTGCTGTTCACCGGTTTCGGTCTGGAGGGTCACACCGGCCTGATCGGTCGGGGGCTATCCAACAGCGCGCGCCTGACCATGCTGCACGACGTCGGCGCCATGATCCTGGCCAAGCCGCTGCTGGGCTGGGGTTACGGCGGTTTTGAATACGGCTTCGCGCACTTCCGCCTGCAGGAAATGCCCTGGCGAGAAGTGCTGGAAGTCACCGGGCATCCGCACAATGAAATCCTGCTGTGGTGGGTTGAGGGTGGTCTGCCGGCGCTGGCAGGTATCATGATCGTCCTTGCCGCCGGCGTACGGCTGCTGAAAAGCGCCTGGCAACGGGATCGAGAACAGCCGAACGGTGCGCGCGTCGGCCTGTTCCTGGTGCTGCTGCCGATGCTGATACACACTCAGCTGGAATACCCTTTCTATCTGTCTGCGCCGCACTGGCTGGCGTTTCTGCTGCTGCTGGCGCTGCTGGACGGCCAAACCGGCGAGCCCCGCCCGCTGCCGTTCGCCAAAGCCCTGAGCCTGCCGGTGGCGATGGCGGCGGTCGGCGTGCTGGCGATGGCGGTCTTCGCCTGGCAAGGGCGCATGGCGCTCACTCAGTCGGAACGCACTATGCTGGCCAACATCGACAGCATCGAGCAGATGCCGCCGCCAGCCGCCTGGATCTACCGGGAGCGCAAAACGTTCGACGAGCAATCTCACGCGCTGCTGGTCTATAACCAGACACGTGATGATGCCCTGTTGACCGGCTATCGGCAGTGGGCCAATGCCTATCTGCAGCGCCGTATCGACGCCAACGTCTACGCCACGCTGATCATGATCTTGCGCTATCAGGGGGCCCAGGCGGAAGCCGACGCTCGCCTGCGGGAAGCCGCTTTCCTGTTTACGCGGGATGCGCGGTTTAGGTAGGGACAACAAAGGTGAGAGCGATGCCTCGTCGCTCTCACCTGCGTCATTTATGTAGCAAAATTAACGCGGCAATATCGCGCACTCTTTATCCAGCAGCGATTCTACCGACGCGCGATTGCCGACGTCCCAGCCGCGCTTCGAGGCCAGCAAAATAAACCCTTGCCGGCCGGCAAACCTCGTCGGAACGACGACCACGCCATATTCCGCCAGCTGCGGCGGCGACAGATGGAAATAACCCGCCAAATCCTTAATCGGGTAGATGCCCATCACGGCTGGCTGCATCACGCGGCGAGCATAATAGGTGTGGCGCAACAACTTATCCGGCAAAGGCCGCCATTGCTCCTGTATGTAGGGGCGTTCCGCCTGCAATTGGCGCCGCACATCTTCGCGCAGACAGGTCAGGTGAATATGCAATTGGTTCTGGCTGCGGCCATAAGCGGAGTTGATCGCCATGCCCAACATATCATCCGGCACCGGCCCGCCATACTCAGCGGCCAGCCGGTGACGCATCAGCCAGGCATAGCCAAAATAGTCCGTCCGTTCCCCGGCCAGCAGCTGCGGGCTTTCGATGCCGGAGAGCGGCGCCGTCGGCACCAGGATGAAGTGATAGGGATAACGCGGGTTTTGCAGCACGCTGAAGCCCTGCGCTTTCCCCTGCGGCATATAAATCTGCTCACACGGGGCCGGATCGCGCTTTTGCTGATAGTTGGCCATGCAGAGCTTATCGACCACGCCCCACAGCGCATCGGAACGGGCGCACCCCGTCAGAGAGAGAACCCCCAGCACCAGCAGCCAATGCCGGGCGGATAAAGCCAGGCGCGTCATTCTCGTAGTGATCTGTTTTTTCGCCACGTCAATTTTATTCCATTATGTCGTACAGGCTACGGCGTCCTGCCGCGCTTAGCGTTACGAATGCGAGAAAGGCCGCAAAATGGAGAATGGTTGAGGGGCCAACGCGCGGCCCCTTGAGGAAAGATTACGCCGTGCCGCCGACGGTCAACGTATCCAGTTTCAGCGTCGGTTGGCCGACGCCTACCGGCACGCTCTGGCCTTCCTTGCCGCACACGCCCACGCCTTTATCGAGCGCCAGATCGTTGCCGACCATCGAGATCTGCTGCATCGCCTCAATGCCGGAGCCGATCAGCGTCGCCCCTTTCACCGGCTTGGTGATACGGCCCTTTTCGATCAGATAGGCTTCGGTGGTGGAGAACACGAACTTGCCGGAGGTGATGTCCACCTGGCCGCCGCCAAAGTTCGGCGCGTACAGACCGTACTCGACGCTGGCGATGATCTCTTCCGGCGTCGATTGGCCCGCCAGCATGTAGGTGTTGGTCATGCGCGGCATCGGCAGATGCGCGTAGGACTCGCGGCGGCCGTTGCCGGTCGGGGCGACGCCCATCAGGCGCGCGTTGAGCTTGTCCTGCATGTAGCCTTTCAACACGCCGTTTTCGATCAGCACGTTGTACTGGCCCGGCACGCCTTCGTCGTCGATCGCCAGCGAGCCGCGGCGCCCTTGCAGGGTGCCGTCGTCCACCACGGTGCACAGTTCGGACGCCACCAGCTCGCCCATATGGCCGCTGAACACCGAGGTGCCGCGTCGGTTGAAGTCGCCTTCCAGGCCGTGGCCCACCGCCTCATGCAGCAGCACGCCCGGCCAGCCGGCGCCCAACACCACCGGCATATTGCCGGCCGGCGCCGCCACCGCGCCAAGATTAACCAGCGCCATGCGCACCGCTTCTTTAGCGTAAGCGTCGGCGCGCACGTCGCCGTCGACGCTTTCCAGGAAGTAGTCATAGCCGAAACGGCCGCCGCCGCCGCTGGAGCCGCGCTCACGCTTGCCGTCCTGCTCCACCAGCACGCTGACGGAAAGGCGCACCAGCGGGCGAACGTCCGCCGCCAGCGTGCCGTCGGTGGCGGCCACCAACACCTGCTCGTAAACGCCGGTAATGCTGGCGTTCACTTCCTGCACTCGCGCATCGGCGGCGCGCGCCACCTTGTCGACGCGGTGCAGCAGGGCGATTTTCTCTTCGCGCAGCAGACTTTGCAGCGGATCGAGCAGCGGATACAGCGCCCGGTAACCGATCTCACCCAGGGTATGCGCCCGCCCGTCGCCCTGCTCACGCACGATGCTGCGCGCCGCCTGGGCGCTCTGCTGCAGCGCATTCAGGGTGATCTGATCGGCATAGGCGAAGCCGGTCTTCTCACCGCTGACGGCGCGCACGCCGACGCCCTGGTCGATATTGTAAGAGCCATCCTTGATGATGCCGTCCTCGATCACCCAGGCTTCGTGATAGCTGGACTGGAAATAGAGATCGGCGTAGTCGATACGGCGTTCTGCCAGTTGACCCAGTACCCTGTACAGGTCTTGATGACTCAGCTTGTTGGTAGCGAGTAACTGCTCACTGACAAACGTCAGGCTCATAATGGTTTCACTCTTGATTGGAGGATAGCTTGTCAGACGGCGCCGTCAGCGACGTCTGGAATCGGTTGTGCTGCAGCACCGGCATCTGCGCACGAATATTTTTCAGGCTTGCGGCGTCCACGCGCACTTTCAGCGCCGCCACGGCGTCCGCGTTCTCGGCCAGCACCTTGCCCCAGCCGTCAACCGCCAGCGTGTGGCCCCAGGTGCGACGAGTCGGCCCGTGTCGCCCCACCTGCGCCGGCGCCAGGATCACGCACTGGTTCTCGATCGCCCGGGCGCGCAGCAGGATTTCCCAATGCGCCTCGCCGGTGACCCGGGTAAAGGCCGCCGGCACCGAAATCAATTCGGCGCCCTGCGCCCGCAGCGCCTGGAACAGCGCGGGGAAGCGCAGATCGTAGCATATGGTCATGCCCAAACGCCCGACCGGCGTATCCACCACCGTCAGGTGCTGCCCGTGCTGGTAGGTATCCGACTCGCGGTAGCGGCCGTGCGCATCGTTGATGTCCACATCGAACATGTGCAGCTTGTCGTAGCGGGCGCGGATCTCGCCCTGCTCGTCGAACAACACGCTGCTGGTGGTGATAAGTTCCGGGTTTTCACGGCTGATCAAGGGCATCGAGCCCACCAGCAACCACACGCCATAGCGGCGCGCCAGCTCGCGCACCGCGTTCTGCAGCGGGCCATCGCCCTGTTTTTCCGCCTGTTGGCGGTAGGCCGCGGAGTTGGCGAACAGCAGCGCGTTCTCCGGCGTCATGACCAGTTTTACCCCGGCATTGAGCTGCTTGATCTGCTGTTCAATCTGGGCCAGGTTATCGCGCACCTGATCGCCACTGCACAACTGCAACAACGCAACGTTAGCATTCCTCATGACGCCTTATCCTCCTTTGCCTTACGAAGTACCTCATTGATCTTCGGCTGGTCGAGATCGCCGCCGATATGGTAGCGAATCAGCGAAATCTTGCTCCACAGCGGCCCCAGCACCTGCGAGGCGGCAAATACCGCCGCGCCGACGATCGGGTTGACGACAAACGCCGTGGCCACGCCGACGGTCGCCGAAATCGCCGGCGCCACCACCGCCTCCATATCGATGCGGCGGCGCGCCAGATCGATCTGGCCGCTCATGGCGATGTCCGCCGCCAGGCCGTCGATCAATAGATTATCAGTATGCATTATGCCATCTTTCAGCCAGGCGGTGCTGCGGATGGAATCAAAGTAGAAACCTTTGCCGAAGGTATCGCTGAAATCGAACTGCAGCTTGCGTAGCAGGGCGTCGAAGCTGACCAGCCGCAACAGCTGGCCGGCGCGGCCGCCGCCCATGCTGTCGATCTCGCCCTTGCCCATCTTGACCTGCAGCGCGCCGCTCAACGTATTCACCTGCGGCTGCCACGGCGCGCCGTGCCAGTACAGATCGAAGTCCACGTCGTAAGGCGCCCCTTTCAGCGGGATAGTGATGCCGAAGAAGGCGGCGGTTTCATCGATCTTGCCGCCGAGCAGTTTGCCTTTCAGCGAGCTGCGCTCTTCCTGCGCGTTTTGTTTCCACAGGCCGGTGGCGGTCATGCGCCCTTTGCCGGTATCGACCAGGCCGTGATCCAGCGTCAGGGTATCCCCCCGATTAGTCAGATCCGCCTCGACCTTGCCGAGGTTCTGCCCCAGCACCCAGCACGACTTGCAGCGCAGCATCAGCGAAGGCCAGTCGCGGAAGGAAAGTTTCTCGGTCGACGGCGCCGCCGCGCCCGCCGTGTTTTTCGTCTCGGCGAACTGTGGGTTGTAATACAGGTAGTTGATATCGGCGCGCCACGGCCCGCGATCGGCCACCCGCAGGCTGCCGTCCACTTCGTCGCTCTTGGCGCTCACCAGGGTAGCGCCAAGCTGTTTTTCGGCCGACAGCGTCAGCTTATGCCAGGCCTGGCCGCCCAACAGCAGCTGCGGCGTGGTCAGCGCCACGGTGGTGGGGAAGCTGAAACCGCCCACCTGACCGCTGCCTCCGCCCTGTTTCAGCGCCGGCGCCAGCAGCGCCAGCCATTGCTCGCCGTCCAGCGCCGGCAGGTTCAGCGTCATCGATTTGCCGGCCGGCAGCGGCGGGGTGCCGCCACCGTTGGTTTGCCACGCGGCGCGCGCCAGATTCACCTGTTTTTTGTCGAAGTTCCATTCACTGTTGAAGCGGTTCTGCTTGCCCGCGCTGCCGGTCAACATGAAGCCGTTCAAACCGCCTTTGACCTTGACGTTCACCGGCAGCGCTTCGCCCGGCGCCTTGTCCAGCGGCGAAGGTAAGTGACTGCTCACTTTCTTCAGGTCTGCGTCAAGGCCGATATCGTAGCTGGCCGACCCTTGGTGCGGCAGCGTGATGGCCACCTGGCTCTGCCAGGGTGCGCTGCCGCTGAGCGCATCGGCGGCCTCTTTCGGCAGGCCGGGGAACTTGCCCGGCTGCCAGTCTCCTTTCAGGCCGACGTTGACCTTGTAGTCACGCTCGCCTTCCTGCGTGGAAAAGTTGACCGCCACCGGCTGCCCGAACCAGTTGGCCGACAGGGGATCGCTCTGCAGGTTGCCGTTGTCGAAGCGGAACTTGCCGCTGAGCTTTTGCAGCTCGCTGTCCAGCGGCTTTATCAGCAACGAATTGTTGTTCAGCGCCACTTCGCCGGTGGCTCTGACCTGCTCGCCGTCCAGGGGGATATCAAGATGTAAGCGCCCACTGACATCACCGCCAATCTGCAGCTGCTCCAGCGCCGCCCCCAGCGAATCGTGCAACGGTGTCTGCATGAAGTAGTCATGTACGTCGCTGCCCGCCCCCGCGACGTCGGCGTCGATCAGCAACCGCTCTTTCAGGTAATCCGGGATCACCGCGCTGATATTTTTGCCCGCCACCTTGCCCAACCGGGTTTGCGGCGCATGCATCCACAATCCCTCGTTGGCGAAATCGAGATCGATAGCCAAATCGGTCAGCGCCGGCCAGCCCGGTTGGAACTGGAAGGTGGCGTGACGCAGCGGCACGAAGACTTCGAACTGCCCTTCGTTTTTGCGGTACGGGAAATGCTGCGGATCGCCGGAATAAATCAGCGTGGCGTTATCCACCTGGCCGCCCTGAATGGCGCCGCTCAGGTAGTCCACCAGATGCTTGCCCATCAACGGCTCCGGGAAATAGCGCCAGGCGTCGGCGCCGTCATACAGGCGGATGCCCGCCAGAATGTTCAGCCACGGCTCGCCCTTGGCCGGCTGCTGATAACGGAAATCACCGTTGACCCACAGCGACTTCGCCTTGACGTCCAGGCCCTGGCTCGCCAGCTCCCAACCTTGGTCGTTGTAACGCCAGGTCAGCGCGCCGCGCGCGCTGCTGATTTCAAGCGGAGCGCGAAACATGTCGCCGTAAGGCAGGGTGCTGTCAGTGAGCCCCAGCGTCAGGCGGCCGTTCTCCACCCCGCCGCTCAACGCGCCGGAGAAGTGGTTGACGCCCGGCAGCAGTTCCCAACGCTGCCAGCTGACATCGCGCCACAGCGCCTGAAAACGGCTCTTTTCCGGCTGCTTGAGCGGGATGTCCAGCGCCAGCGCAGCCACCTGCCCCTGCGGCTGCAGATCGTTCCAGCGCTCGAGCGCGTCCGGACTGAGGAACGAGAAGGTCGGCAGCAGCGCCGACAGGCGCTCCAGTTGAAGGTGAGTCGCGCGCACCCGCAGCTCTTCATTCTGCGCCGGCCCCATGAATTCGGTGTTTTCCGGCAGCCACAGCGCGGAAAGCGCGCCCTGCGGCCAGGCCTGGCCGTCGGTGCTCAACCGCAGCTGCGGCACGTCGAGCTGCCAACCGGTGCCCTGGCGGCGCAACGACAGCGCCAGATTGTCCACGTCCAGCCGGTGCTGCGCGGCGCCGGTATTCCAGTTGGCCGCCCCCTGCTTGAGCAACGCATGGCCGCCGGCGATTTCGCCGTTCTGCACCTGCAGCCAGGCCGCCAGACTGAAGTCGGCGCTTTCCAGCCCGGTATTGGCGCGCAGCCAGCGGGTAAACCAGGGTTTCATGTCGATGTTATCGGCCTGCAGATAGACCGTGCCGGTGTCCAGCAGGCCCTGATTATCGCGCAGATCCATGCGCAGCTGCACCACGCCGTGTTGGCCGTTCAGCGTCGACAGGCTGATCTGCCCCTCGGCGCGGTGACGATCGCGGCCGTTGAGCCAGGTCAGTTGGGGAATATCGAATTCGGCGCGCGCGCCGGCGGGCGTCAGGAACGAGATACGGCTGTCGCGCAGATCGAAATGGTCGAGCTGGCGCAGCATCAGATCGCTGATTTTACCGGGTTCAAGGCCGTCGCCCTGCCGATCGGCGCCCAGCGTGGCGTTCAAATCGAGGCGGAATTGATAGAAGGTCAGATCGCGGAACTGCCAGCGCCAGTGCAGCAGCGATTGCCACACGTCCAGCGCCAGCGTCACGCGTTCGATATGCACATCGCTTTTGGGCAGCGTAACGCTCAGGTTGCGCACTTCAAGCTGTGGGCCGAAGGTTTCCCAACTGCCCTGCAGGAAATCCATCTGCACGGGCACGCCGGACAGCTTCTCCACCTGCGCCAGCAGTTGGGGACGGTAGTCGTTCAGCTTCGGCAGCATCAGGCGCAGCCCGCTGATCAGCAGCGCCACAATCACGATTAGGGTGGCGCCTGTTGCTAACAGAATCCCAGGCAGTCGCCTCACGCAGTTCTCCTTGCTCCGCTGCCTGGCAACGGGAATATCTATGCACTGACGGGCCCGGCGTGCCGGGCCCCTACCGATGTCGGGCGGGCTACATCATGACGACGTCGAACTGCTCCTGGCTGTACAACGGTTCGATCTGCACCTTCACCTGTTTGCCGACGAAGATCTCCACTTCGGCCAGCGCATGCGACTCTTCGCTCTTCAGCGCTTCGCCGACCGCCGCGGAGGCGTACACCAGGAAGCGATCGGAATCGTAAGCATGGTGCACACGCACAATCTCGCGCAGGATCTCGTAGCACACGGTTTCCACCGTTTTCACGGTGCCGCGCCCATTGCAAGTAGGACAATCGTGACAGAGCACATGTTCAATGCTTTCACGCGTGCGTTTACGCGTCATTTCAACTAAGCCTAGCTGAGAGAAGCCGTTGATCGTGGTTTTTACCCGATCTTTACTCAACGCCTGCTCCAGCGAGTGCAGCACCCGGCGGCGATGCTCTTCGTTGTTCATATCGATAAAGTCGATGATGATGATGCCGCCCAGGTTGCGCAGCCGCAGCTGGCGCGCGATGGCCTGCGTCGCCTCGATGTTGGTATTGAAAATGGTTTCGTCGAGGTTGCGGTGGCCGACGAAGGCGCCGGTGTTGATGTCAACCGTGGTCATCGCCTCGGTCTGATCGATGATCAGATAGCCGCCGGACTTCAGCTCCACCTTGCGCTCCAGCGCGCGCTGGATCTCGTTTTCCACATCGTACAGATCGAAAATCGGCTGGCTGCCGGTATAGAGCTCGAGCTTGTTGGTGATGTCCGGAATGTACTCGCCGGTGAACTCCACCAGCAGATCGTGCGTCAGCCGCGAATCGACGCGAATGCGATCCAGCGCCGCGCCGGCGAAATCGCGCAAAATGCGCTGCGCCAACGCCAGCTCGCCGTACAGCTTGTATTTGGTCTGGTTGCGCTTCTTGCGCTCCATCACCTTGGTCCACAGGCGTTTGAGGAATGCGGCGTCCTGCGCCAGCTCTTCCTCGCCGATGCCTTCCGCCGCGGTGCGGATGATAAAACCGCCCAGCTCGTCGCAGTGCGGCGCCACGATCGCCTTCAGGCGCTCGCGCTCGGCTTCGCTTTCGATGCGCTGCGACACGCCGACGTGCGCCGCGCCCGGCATGAAGACCAGATAACGCGAAGGCAGCGTGATATCGGTGGTCAGACGCGCGCCCTTGGTGCCAAGCGGATCTTTCACCACCTGCACCATCAGGTCTTGCCCCTGGCGCACCAGCTCGGCGATGTCGCGCACGTGGAAGTTTTTCCGCTCGTCGCCGGCGACGCATTCGGTATGCGGCATGATGTCGGAGGCGTGCAGGAAGGCGGCCTTGTCCAGGCCGATGTCGACGAACGCCGCCTGCATGCCCGGCAGGACGCGGCTGACGCGCCCTTTATAAATATTGCCGACGATGCCGCGTTTGGATTCGCGTTCGATATGGATCTCTTGCAGAATGCCGCCATCGATATAGGCGACCCGCGTTTCAGACGGTGTGATATTAACCAGTAGCTCAGCTGTCATGCCTTCTCCTCAGAGCCGGTCGATAATGGCAGCGCCCATCAACCGGTTCTTACATCACGTAATGCGACAAAATTACTGAGCAGCTCATGTGTTTCGACCAGCGGCAGACCAACCACTGCGTGATAACTCCCGGTTATCGTTCTGACGAAACAACCACCCTTTCCTTGAATTCCATAGGCGCCCGCCTTATCCATCGGTTCGCCCGTAGCAATATAGTCGCGGATATCCTGTTGTGACAGGCTGCGGAACGTCACGTCGGTCACCACCAGTTGGCAACGCACGTCGTGGCGATCGGCGATCGCCACTGCCGTCATCACCTGATGCTGCTTGCCGGACAGGGCCGCCAGCATGTCCGCCGCATGGGCTTCGTCGCGCGGCTTCTCCAGCACCCGGCCGTTGAGCACCACGATGGTGTCGGCGCCCAGCACCGGCCGATCTTCCTGCGCCAGCGCCACGCCCGCTTTGGCCTTGTCCTGCGCCAGGCGGCGCACATAGGCCTCCGCGGCTTCGCCTTCCCGGCGCTGCTCTTCGGTATGCGTCAGCAGAATGTCGAACGACACGCCCAGCAGGGTCAGCAGTTCACGTCGACGTGGGGAGCCGGAGGCCAGATAAAGCGAAGTCATTGATATACCCTTACTGTACGGCGAACTGACGGCGGATTTTGCGCATCAACAGGAATAACCACGGCCACAAAATGCCGTTTACCACACTACTCCAGAACACCTCTGGGCGGAAAGAGACGTTGATCACTAAAAACTCAGCCCAGAACACCACCACATCCATCGACAGCGACAGCAGCACGACGATAAGCGCCTGTTGCCACAGCGCCATATTGCGGAACAGTTGGAATTTGAACGCCACCAGATAGGCGATGATGCCCAGCGCCAGCGCGCGCACGCCCAGCGTGGAACCGAGGATCAGATCCATGATCAGCCCCAGCACGAAGCCGGTGCCGACGTTGACCCGGTGCGGCAAGGCCATCACCCAGTAGATC
This sequence comes from Serratia sp. BNK-33-b, assembly GCF_048684565.1. Lineage (NCBI taxonomy): Bacteria > Pseudomonadati > Pseudomonadota > Gammaproteobacteria > Enterobacterales > Yersiniaceae > Serratia > Serratia sp. BNK-33-b. The sequence goes on along the minus strand of NZ_JBLQTZ010000001.1, from coordinate 374,442 downwards.
AGGATCAACACCAGCCAGGAAGGCCGGAACATGTAGATCTGTTCCGGCCACGGCATGATTTGCAGCACCAACGCCACCAGGAACGACAGCCAGATTATCCAGCGCCCGTGGCTGCGGTAGCTGTTCATTGCACCCCCCCCGCCGCCGCGGGCTGAATCTGAGGCTGAGCAGAGGCCGGAGCCGTGGTTTGCGGCGCCACCCCGGTGGCCGGAGCCGGCAGTTGCGGCCCGACAGAACCGGCAGGCGGCAGCACCTGCGGCATCATCTGCATCAGGCGTTCATTGGCCACGCGGTGCACTTCGTCCGGCGGCAGCGGCATGTCGCCGTTGCGATCGGCGCCCCACAGCAGCAACAGGTAACGCAAGCGCTGCAGACCGGCGGTCGGCCGCGCCTGAATCACAGTGTAAGCGCGCTGGTTGTCGACCTTGACCGAGGAGACCACCGCCACCGGATAGCCTTCCGGGAAGCGGCCGCCGAGACCGGAGGTGACCAGCACGTCGCCAACGCGGATATCGGTGTTGTTCGGCAGATGCTCCAGTTGCAGATCGTCGGCGCAGCCGCTGCCTGCGGCGATCACCCGAATATCGTTGCGCAGCACCTGGATCGGCAGCGCATGCGAGGCGTCGCAGATCAGCAGCACGCGGCTGGTGACTTTCGCCACCGCCACCACCTGACCGACCACGCCCTTGTCGCTGATGACCGGCTGGCCTTCATAGACGCCGTTGTCCGACCCTTTGTCGATCACCACCTGATCGCTATACGGATCGGAACCGGTGGAGATCACCTGGGTGACCATCTTGTGTTCGTCCTGACGCAGCGGAGAACCCAGCAGCTCGCGCAAGCGGGCGTTTTCCTGCTTGAATTGGCCAAGAAGAAGAATATCGCTGTTTTTCAGCAGCAGTTCCTGCCGCAGAGCGCGGTTTTCCAGCTCCAGCTGTTGGCGGGTGGCCAGCGTCTCTGACACGCTGTCCAAAACTTTACGTGGCCCGTTGGCCAGAAAATAGAAAGGGCTGACTGCGGTGTCCATGTAGTTGCGTATCTTCACGAACGTGCCGAGCCGGCTGTCGGCAACGATCAGGCCAATGGCCGCAATCACCGCCAAAAAAAGTCGCAGTTGCAGGGAAGGCCCCCTGCTAAAAATCGGCTTCATAAATTATGCGAGTTCCTCGACAACAGAAAGAGGAACCGTACCCGATTCTCGCTGTGCGCATTCATCCGATACGATTCCTCCTTCCAGGGGCTGACTATTCTTCGCTGAACAAATCGCCGCCGTGCATGTCGATCATTTCCAACGCCTTGCCGCCGCCGCGCGCCACGCAGGTCAGCGGATCTTCCGCCACTACGACCGGGATGCCGGTTTCTTCCATCAGCAGGCGATCGAGGTTGCGCAGCAGCGCGCCGCCGCCGGTCAATACCATGCCGCGTTCGGAAATGTCGGAGGCCAATTCTGGCGGGCACTGCTCCAGCGCCACCATCACCGCGCTGACGATGCCGGTCAGCGGCTCTTGCAGGGCTTCGAGGATTTCATTGGAGTTCAGGGTAAAGCCGCGCGGTACGCCTTCGGCCAGGTTACGGCCGCGGACTTCGATTTCGCGCACTTCGTCGCCTGGATAGGCAGAACCGATTTCGTGCTTGATGCGCTCGGCGGTGGCTTCGCCGATCAGCGAGCCGTAGTTGCGGCGCACATAATTGATGATGGCTTCATCGAAGCGGTCGCCGCCGATGCGCACGGAAGAGGAGTACACCACGCCGTTCAGCGAGATCACCGCCACTTCAGTGGTACCGCCACCGATATCCACCACCATGGAGCCTGTCGCTTCGGAGACCGGCAGACCTGCGCCGATCGCCGCCGCCATCGGCTCTTCAATCAGAAACACTTCGCGCGCGCCGGCCCCTTGGGCGGATTCGCGGATCGCGCGGCGTTCAACCTGGGTCGCGCCGACCGGCACACAGACCAGCACGCGCGGGCTTGGGCGCATGAAGCTGTTGCTGTGAACCTGTTTGATAAAGTGCTGCAGCATTTTTTCGGTCACGAAGAAGTCGGCGATCACGCCGTCTTTCATCGGGCGAATAGCCGCGATGTTGCCGGGGGTGCGGCCCAGCATCTGTTTGGCGTCATGACCGACGGCCGCAACGCTCTTTGGGGAGCCGGCACGATCCTGACGAATGGCAACCACCGAAGGTTCATTCAGTACGATGCCTTGCCCTTTAACATAAATCAGGGTATTGGCGGTACCCAAGTCGATGGACAAGTCGTTGGAAAACATGCCACGAAATTTCTTAAACATAACGAAAGGATAATCCTGCAAGCTGGGGGCGGAAAATAAAATCCGCCTACTTTACCAACCACACGAAGCAGCGACAAGGCGCAAAAACGTTCTACTTCGGTGAAAAATAGTCTGTATTGTTTCTGCTCGAATGCACGGAAATTGGATGAGGCCTGAATTCCCTGAACAAAGGCTCAGTTTACCACCCTGTCAACGCACGAAACGGCGTAACACAGCTCATAAAATCTAACATATTCCCTGATTGCCGCCGATGGTAAGCACCTACCAACGCCAACCAGATAAAAGCTGACAAGAGCCTATCTCAAATAGGCGTTGTTGTCGCAGGCAGTTTGGAAAAAACTCCAAAAAGACGGTAACGAGGCCCAGATGGATCCGGCCCTCATTCTACGTCAATTTTTGTCCGTCAATCAGCTTAAACGCGATAACGACGTGAATATTTTTTACGCCCCACGTCGATAGGTTCCGGCGATGCGAAAAAGTCGCCCTGCCCGCCATGGATCCCACGCTCTTTCAGCGTCTGCCATTCGTTGCGCGTGCGTACACCGGCGGCGAACACCTGAGCGCGCGTGCCCGCGCAGGCGCCGGTCAGGCTCTGCACGAACAGCTGGTTTTCGTCCCGCTTATCGATGCTCCGCACCAGCCCCGGGTGGAGCTTGACGATCTCCACCTGCAGCGACTTGATATAGGACGTACTGACCACGGTTAAACCCGCTTTGGACACCGCGAGACGGCAGCCCAGCCCTGACAGCAGCCTCAGCACCGGACGCAAACGGTCGATATGTTGACACACATCTGCCTCCGCAAGTTCAATCAGAATTCGCCGACGTTGGCTTTTTTCGCATTGCAACAGCGTATCGCGCAGCCAGCGCTGGAAAGAGCGCTGCAAAATCGAGTCCACGCACAGCGGAAACGCCAGCGTTTCCTCGGGCCACTGCGCCAACAAGGGAATGATGCGGCTCACCTGTTGGCGATCGTAACTCTCCGCCAAGCCGAGCTGCTGCACCAGCGGCATATATTCCGCCGGCAGCAATTCCTGGGTGCCGTCATGGATCCGGCTCATGATCTCACGATGGTGCACCTCGCCTTCCACGGTCACCGCCGGTTTCTGATACAGCCGCGGGCCACCGCGCGCCAGCACCTGTTCCAGCAGCGTGCGCCACTTGACGCTGCCGCGCCCCTTTTCCGGCACCTGGCTGTCGTACACATACCACCCGTTTTCGCCCTGCAGCGTAGCGTGGCGCGTCGCCTGCTCCGCATAGTCGATCACCTGCTCGGTGGTTTGACCGCTGCGGTACGCCACGATGCCGATGTGCAGGAAGGCCTCGCGATCGATCAGCGCCGTGGAAGGCAAGGCATCGATGGCGTTGACCAGCTGTGAAGCGATGCCGTCGGCTTCCTTCAGGGTTCGATGCGGCAACAGCACGGTAAAATCGCTGTGGAAGTAGCGCGCCAGCAGCGCCGACGGGTAACGCATCACGAAGGTAGACAGCAGGTTGACCAGCGAATACATCAGCTCTTGCACCGCCACGCTGCCGTGCGTCTCGCGCAGGGTCTCGAAATCGGGCAGCCGCACCATCATCACGATGCCGTGCGAGCCTTCATCTTCCAGCTGAGTGGTCAATTGGTTATCGAAGAACAGGCGATTATTCAGCCCGGTTTTGGCGTCCTGCGCGGCGAAGGCGCGGATCAGCGTATCGACCCGGCTGCGCTCTTCCCGCGCTTCCGCCAGATCGGCCAGCAGGCGGTCGAGCGCGCCGCTGACGTTGGCCGGCCACTCACGCACGTCGCCCTGCATGACGTTTTCACGCTCGCCGTTCAGAATGCGCCGCGCGCGGCGTTCCAGACGATCTTCGCCATCGGCCTGCTCACGCAGCCAGCGCAGGCTGAACAGCAAAATCACCACCATGACGACGATCGACAGCGTGACGGCGGCGGTGGATTGCAGCGTGCGCACGTCGCTGGCGAAGGGATCGAGGTAGGTGATGTGCAGCGTACTGCCCGGGTGCTGCAACAGAGTTCGCGAGACCTGACGATAGCCGTTCAGCGCATCCCAGGGCTCTTTTTTCAGCGTCGGCAATTTATAGACGAGCAGTTGGCTGGTCCCGGCCTCTACGCGGATCGACACAATGCCGAGCGGGCGCATGACAATCGGCAACCACTTCTCCTGATCGCGCGGCGATTCATGCAACATGGCTTGATCGAGAGAGGTGGCCAGCGAATCAAAGCGGCGCTCCTGGCGATCCTGGGTAACGTAAAAGAAGCTGTATGAGCACCCCATCAGCATCAAAAACATCGCCAGCGCGACCAACAGAGTGATCAATGCAGAGAGTTTGGTGGTAAATCGCATCCCTGTGCCTTGTCCGCTATGGTTAAGTGAGTGTGCCCCTTTAGCTAAAAGGAGCCGTCCAACCCTAACAAGCCTTGCCGAGGAATAAAACCTGCAAGCGCCGTTTTTGTCCTTTATCAGGACTTGGGCCGCTTATTATGCATATAGTCAAATAAATGTGATTCAGCCATTGATAGAAAAGTGTAAACGAGAGGAAGAGTGACATGCGTGCACTGTTATTGGAACAACAAGACGACCAAACTCTGGCTCATATCAAAGATATCGGCAGCGATCGGTTGCCGGAAGGCGATGTCACCGTCGACATCAACTGGTCCAGCCTAAATTATAAGGATGCGCTGGCGATCACCGGCAAAGGCAAGATCGTGCGCAACTTCCCGATGGTGCCGGGCATCGATTTCGCCGGCACCGTGCGCCACAGCCGCGACGATCGCTTCAAAGAGGGGCAAAGCGTGGTGCTCACCGGCTGGGGCGTGGGCGAACACCACTGGGGCGGCCTGGCCGAGCAGGCGCGCGTCTCCGGTGAGTGGCTGGTGCCGCTGCCGAACGGGCTGGATGAGCGCAAGGCGATGATCATCGGCACCGCCGGCTTTACCGCCATGCTGTGCGTGATGGCGCTGGAGGAAGGCGGCGTGCACCCGGACGACGGCGATATCCTGGTCACCGGCGCCAGCGGCGGCGTGGGCAGCACCGCCATCGCCCTGCTGGCGGCGCTGGGTTACCGGGTGACCGCCATCAGCGGTCGCGACAGCAATACCGAGTACCTGAAAGCGCTCGGCGCCAAAGAGGTGATGTCGCGCGATGGCTATATCGAAACGCCGCGTCCGCTGGAGAAACAACTGTGGGCCGGCGCAGTGGACACCGTCGGCGATAAACTGCTGGCGCGGGTGCTGGCGCAGATGAACTATAACGGCACCGTCGCCGCCTGCGGCCTGGCGGGCGGTTATCAGCTGCCGACCACCGTGATGCCGTTCATTCTGCGCAACGTGCGCCTGCAGGGCGTGGATTCGGTGCATACGCCGCTGCACCGCCGCCAAACCGCCTGGGAACGGCTGGCCGGCATTTTGCCGGACAGCTTCTATCAGCAGGCCACGCATGAAATCGCCCTCGAGCAGGCGCCGGCCACCGCCGCCGCGCTGCTGAACAACCAAATCACCGGCCGCACCCTGGTGAAAATCCGCTGACCTTCTCCCCCCGACAACGGGGGGAGTTCTCCCGCTTCTGCGAAATTTCATATTTTCCCGCGCCCCCTCGCTTCCGGCCGGCTTTAGCGCCATGCTTATTTCATGAAGACCCGTCAGCCGCTCGCGGACGGCGGGCATCAGTCGCGGAGAACATAAGCATGAACAAACACCCGAAATTAACCGAGGCCGACGTCACGCCGGAGAGCGTGTTCCACCAGCGGCGCAAGGTGCTGCAGGCGCTCGGCATCACCGCCGCTACGCTGGCGCTGCCTACCGGCGCGCAGGCGGACCTGCTGTCGTGGTTCAAGGGCAACGATCGCCCCAAGGCGCCGCCGGGCAAAGCGCTGGCATTCAGCAAACCGGCCGCCTGGCAGGCGCAGCTGGCGATGACGCCGGAAGACAAGGTGACCGGCTACAACAACTTCTATGAGTTCGGCCTCGACAAAGCCGATCCGGCCGCCAACGCCGGCGGGCTAAAGACCGAAGGCTGGAAAGTGCGCATCGATGGTGAAGTGGCGAAACCGATCACGCTGGATATCGACGATCTGATGAAGCGTTTCCCGCTGGAACAGCGCATTTACCGCATGCGCTGCGTCGAGGCCTGGTCGATGGTGGTGCCGTGGATCGGTTTCGAACTGGGCAAGCTGATCAAGCTGGCCGAACCGAACAGCAACGCGCGCTACGTGGCCTTCCAGACGCTGTACGATCCGGAGCAGATGCCTGGCCAGAAAGATCGCTTTATCGGCGGCGGCCTGAAATATCCCTACGTCGAAGGGCTGCGGCTGGACGAGGCGATGCATCCGCTGGCGCTGCTGACCGTCGGCGTATACGGCAAAACCCTGCCGCCGCAAAACGGCGCACCGCTGCGGCTGATCACGCCGTGGAAATACGGCTTCAAAGGCATCAAATCGATCGTGCATATGCGTTTGGTGCGCGATCAGCCGCCGACTACCTGGAACCAATCCGCACCGAACGAGTACGGTTTTTACGCCAACGTGAATCCGCACGTTGATCATCCGCGCTGGTCGCAGGCCACCGAGCGCTTTATCGGCTCCGGCGGCATTCTCGACGTCAAACGCCAACCGACGCTGCTGTTCAACGGTTATGCCGACCAGGTAGCGTCGCTGTATCGCGGCATGGATCTGCGGGAGAATTTCTAAGTGCGCCTGACGCCTGTTCATATCAAATGGCTGAAAGCCGCCCTGCATCTGGCGGCGTTTTTGCCCTTTTTGTGGTTGGTGCTGGCAGTGGATCAAGGCTGGTTCAGCGCCGATCCGTCCAAGGACATCCAGCATTTCACCGGCAGGATGACGCTGAAACTGCTGCTGGCCACGCTGGCTATCGCCCCGCTGGCGCGCTACGCCCGGCAGCCGCTACTGATCCGCTGTCGCCGTCTGGTGGGGCTGTGGTGCTTTGCCTGGGGCACGCTGCACCTGATAAGCTACTCCACGCTGGAGCTGGGGCTGAGCAATCTCGGCCTGCTGGGCAGCGAACTGGTGAACCGGCCCTATCTGACGCTCGGCATCCTCACCTGGCTGATCCTGCTGGCGCTGGCGGCCACGTCGACGCTGTGGGCGATGCGCAAACTGGGCGCCAAATGGCAAACGTTGCACAACTTCGTCTATCTGGCGGCGATCCTCGCCCCCATCCACTACCTGTGGTCGGTCAAAACCTTTTCTCCCCAGCCGTTCATTTACGCGCTGTTGGCGGTGGCGCTGTTGGGCCTGCGTTACAAGAAATTCCGCGCCTGGTGGCGCTGAATCCCACGGCGATACGCGTTATCGCCGTAGAAAAACGCACGCCGCCGTCGGGAACTTTTTCTGTGTTCCAGCGCTCATATTCCCGTCGCGGCCCCCCGAGTTGGTCGATTTGGGGTTGAATATCTTCGCTGATAAGACCAGTATTTAGCTGCGAATTGCTACGATATCGTTATAATGCCCGACCTTGTTTCTGTTCTCAGGGTGAATTTGCCCCTTAACAGGTGACAAATCGGTAACATCGGGTTATTTTCTACGATGATGGTTTTATTGCCGGAGATACCAGCACAATGGCGGATAAGTTTCACATTTTGCTTCTGAACGGCCCCAATCTCAATCTGCTGGGGACGCGTGAGCCGGAGAAGTACGGCAGCACGACGCTGAAAGAGATTGTTAACGGATTGGAAAACCAGGCATCCGCATTGGATATTACCCTGAGCCATCTGCAGTCCAACGCCGAGCATCAGCTGATCGATCGCATCCATCAGGCGCGCGGCAACACCGATTTCATTCTGATAAACCCGGCGGCGTTCACGCACACCAGCGTGGCGTTGCGCGATGCGTTGCTGGCGGTGCAGATCCCGTTCATCGAGATCCACCTGTCCAACGTGCACGCCCGCGAACCTTTCCGCCATCACTCTTATCTCTCAGACGTAGCGGTAGGCGTGATTTGCGGCCTCGGCGCGGATGGCTACGCTTTCGCTTTACAGGCAGCGGTTAACCGTCTGTCGAAAACCCACTAATTGCTCCACAAAAAGAGTACGGAATCACACTCATGGATATTCGTAAAATCAAGAAACTGATCGAACTGGTTGAAGAATCAGGCATTTCTGAACTGGAAATCTCTGAAGGCGAAGAATCGGTTCGCATCAGCCGTGCCGCACCGGCGCAGGCTTATCCCGTCATGCAGCAGGCTTACGCGATGCCGGCACAGCAGCAGCCAGCCCTGGCTACCGCCGTTGCCACCGCGCCTGCGGCAGAAACCCCTGCAGCACCGGCGGCCGTGAGTGGCCACGTCGTTCGTTCCCCAATGGTAGGCACCTTCTACCGCACCCCAAGCCCGGACGCGAAAGCCTTCGTGGAAGTGGGCCAGAAAGTGAACGCCGGCGATACCCTGTGCATCGTTGAAGCCATGAAAATGATGAACCAGATCGAAGCGGACAAGTCCGGCGTCGTGAAAGCCATCCTGGTGGAAAACGGCCAGCCGGTCGAATATGACGAGCCGCTGGTCGTCATCGAATAACGAGGCGCCCCCATGCTTGATAAAATTGTTATCGCCAACCGAGGCGAGATCGCGCTTCGCATCCTGCGTGCCTGTAAAGAACTGGGCATCAAGACCGTTGCGGTTCACTCCGCGGCCGACCGCGATCTGAAACACGTGCTGCTGGCCGACGAGACCGTCTGCATCGGTCCTGCGCCATCGGTAAAAAGCTACCTGAACATCCCGGCCATCATCTCGGCGGCGGAAATCACCGGCGCGGTGGCGATCCACCCTGGCTACGGCTTCCTGTCCGAGAACGCCGACTTCGCCGAGCAGGTTGAACGCTCCGGTTTCATCTTCATCGGCCCGAAAGCCGAAACCATCCGCCTGATGGGCGACAAGGTTTCCGCGATCAACGCCATGAAAAAAGCCGGCGTGCCATGCGTGCCGGGCTCCGACGGCCCGCTGACCGACGACATGGATAAAAACCGTGCCTTCGCCAAGCGCATCGGTTATCCGGTGATCATCAAGGCCTCCGGCGGCGGCGGCGGTCGCGGCATGCGCGTGGTGCGCAGCGACAAAGACCTTGAGCAGTCCATCAACATGACGAAAGCGGAAGCCAAAGCGGCTTTCAACAACGACATGGTGTACATGGAAAAATACCTGGAGAATCCGCGTCACATCGAGATTCAGGTATTGGCCGACGGCCAGGGCAACGCCATCTATCTGGCCGAGCGCGACTGCTCCATGCAGCGCCGCCACCAGAAAGTGGTCGAAGAAGCGCCGGCACCGGGCATCACCAGCGAAATGCGCCGCTACATCGGCGAGCGCTGCTCGAAAGCCTGCGTGGAAATCGGCTACCGCGGTGCGGGCACCTTCGAGTTCCTGTATGAAAACGGCGAGTTCTATTTCATCGAAATGAACACCCGTATTCAGGTAGAGCACCCGGTTACCGAAATGATCACCGGCGTGGATCTGATCAAAGAGCAGCTGCGCATCGCTGCCGGTCAGCCGCTGTCGATCAAACAGGAAGAAGTGAAGATCCACGGCCACGCGGTAGAATGCCGCATCAACGCCGAAGATCCGAACACCTTCCTGCCGAGCCCGGGCAAGATCACCCGCTTCCACGCGCCAGGCGGTTTCGGCGTGCGTTGGGAATCTCATATCTACGCCGGTTATACCGTACCGCCGTACTATGACTCCATGATCGGCAAACTGATCACCTTCGGCGAAAACCGTGACGTGGCGATCGCCCGCATGAAAAACGCCCTGGCTGAACTGATCATCGACGGCATCAAAACCAACGTTGAGCTGCAGCAGAAGATCATGAACGACGAAAACTTCCAGCACGGTGGCACCAACATCCACTATCTGGAGAAGAAGCTGGGTCTGCAGGAAACCTAAGGCAGCCACGCAGCATCGTCTGACGAAAGGCCGGTTAATCACCGGCCTTTTTCTTTTCTCACGCCCGCCTGATTTTTTTCATTCAATCGCGCAAAATAGAACCAAACCTTCACAGATAACTTTCTCTTCACATTTATCGAGCACCTCCCCCATATCACCACAAAAAACATAACACACTGTTTTTAAATAAAAAATATTTAACCCATAGCTTGAAAATAAATATTAGCAAGAAAAAAACTCAACCCATCGCATTTTCACACGCCATAAGCTTTAACAAAATTAACGTATTAATTACAAAGCTTGACCCCGATCACATCCGCTCGGTGATAGCCCGTGCTATTGTCGCCGTCGATCGAATGCAGCGCGCTCTTTTTCTCTTTTTATTTATCCTTTTTATTGACTTAGATGAGTATGTCTTAATGAGCCATGTAACTGAATACGACCGTAAGCCCGTGTTTTCCCAGTACCACCGTGCTGACATGGAAACCATAAAAAGCATTAAGGAAAACGGGATTGAGAAGCTTTTGGGCGAAGTGAAGAATTTCCGCGCCAATGAGGAAATGAACCGCTTTATTCCCGAACAGGCACGCCTGGCAGTAAGCTGGGTGCGTCTGGCGAAAAACGAAAAGCTGGATGTGCATGTTCATCCAATATCTTCGCTGTATATCATTTGTGAAGGGGAAGCGATCCTGCTGGGAGACGGCGTTGACCGCCGGGCCGTTCCAGGCGATGTCATCTGCATTCCGCCAGGCGCGGATCACGGCTTCATCGGCGCGGGCGACAACGGCTACTGGGGGCTGTCAATCCAGTTTGAGGAGCGCGGGCTCTATGAAGACCCAAGCAAGCCGCTGGTGACTTTCGATCAAGATCCCTACGCTTACTACCATCAGCTTAAAGCGCATAACGCCCGCTACATCGAACGCTACCAGGACAACAAGATCTTTACCGCATTCGCCAAGGATAAAACGTTCTCCGAGGCGAAAAAATCCTTGTTCCTGGACTACCTGCAGATCCTGTCCGATCAGTTCCAAAAAATGGTGCTGCTGCGTAGCGCACTGTGTGAAGACGTTCGCTTCTCACGTTTCTTCAGTGAGCATCTGAAAGAAGAATTCGGCCATGACGAAGTGCTGCGCAACAGCCGCGATAACCTCCAAGTTCGCGAAGACGCGATCTTTGAAGCACTGTGCATCTGGTTCAACCACCAGATGATCACGCTGGATAATCTGGAACAGGCTATCCTGGTGCACTTTGTCATCGAAGGTTCGGCTTTCGTTTTCTATAACAACATCAAACACGTGTTCGATCCGAGCAAACAGAACCATTTCGAGGATCACTCCGAATTCGATGGCGATCACCAGGAAGTGGATAAAGCGTTCTTCAAGGGGATGACCGAAGAACAATTCCAGCGTGTCAAAGCCGTACTCGATAAAGGGTGGAGCATGGTTGAGAAGCAGTATGCAAGACTGGCCGAACTGATCGAAGCATAAGCCGGGCAGGTCATCAGGAGCAGTCATGAAAATTGTTTTATTGGGATTCGGCGGCATTGGGCAAGAGACGCTAAACGCGCTGTTAAGTACGACCGAGCGACGTGGCAGCGTCAATGAAGTCGTGATCATCTGCCGAAATACCGAAAAGTATTCAGCCGTTTGCGAAGATATTCTTGATGGCCTGCTGGCGGAAGCGCTCTTCTCACGCCATAACCGAACGTCTTTACCCAAGATTGTTGTGACGGATGACTACCGCCACATCGAGGGGGCTGGCGTGATCCTCTGTTGCTATGGCGTGCCTTCAACCTTTCCGATGCATGACCGCCAGGCGTTGCTGGACGATCACGTACGGCTCAGCGAGGCCATTTTTAGCCGAGCCAAACCCTTCATTGCTCCCGGCTGTCACATCATCAATGCGGTCAATCCGGTGGATAGCATCAGCTATTACATCGATAAAATCCTGCTCGACTCTCGCTGCCGGGTGATAGGTATCGGCGCCGCGCACAATACCGCCAGGCTGCTGAAAAGCATCTGCCGCATTTCCGGGATCGACATGCAGCGCATCGACACGCGTAGCCTGACAGTCTGCGGCGAGCACGGCGCCGGGTTGGTGCCCTTGCTCAGCCAGGTAACAACCGACGAGGGACCGCTGAACCAGGTACTTTCGGCACAGGCGCTGACGCAAATCGTCACCGATACCCGCAATCAAGGGTTGGACATATTTCACAAAATGCGGCGCCCTCCTAAATATGGCCCGTCCGCCTCCATTCTTATCTTGCTTGAGCGCATCATCCAACGGGACGAAACCCCCTGCTGCGGTTCGGTCTGGCTGCCGGAACTGGGCGTGTTCATGTCCTGGCCGCTGGCTCTGCGCGACGACGTCTTTACGCCGCTGTCGCTGATGCCCAATCAGGATGAACAACAACAAATCCACCAGGCGGCGCTCAAGTTAAAAAACATCATCCAAGGTTTTAGCTGATGACGACCGATCAAACCAGACAGACTTTCCGCGATCTCTACATGCCGTTACGCCCTGAGTATCGTTTTCTTTCGCCACTGTTCGGGGTGCTCTGGTGCAACAACGAACTCGCGGAAAAGTATTACCGTTTTCTTGGCGCCGATCACCCGATCGGCCAGGTGGCGCGCGCGTTGTTCTACCGTACTGACCTGGTCGAGTTTGACGTAAGCAAAGAGGTGAAGAACCCGTTCACCTGGTTTTCCCCCTCTACCCTTGCACGGCTGGTGGCTTTCATGAGCAGCCAGCGTTTCACCGACAATGATATCGCCTCGTTATATCAGCATGTACGAGATGAAACGGACTTTCACGCTGCCATTGAGCAGCAACATCGGCTTTCTGTGCAAATACGCCGGCTTTGCGACAGCGTGCTGCAACAGTTCGAGGACACAAAAGCGCAGATCGCGGCCGCAGAACGCGAAGCGCTCTCCCTCGGCGCCCATTTGAAAGCGCAAGAAAAAGCGCTGAACCAGATCCTGCAACAGGCGGAAAATGCCGCCAAAGCGCAGCCGTCACGGATCCCGCCACTTCGAACCGCGATCGCCGCGCTAAAAGCCGGTAAAAAAGCGCTGGGCAAGAGCGCTGCGGAAAATAAAGAGGCGCAACTGTTGGCGCTCAATGCCGAAATCGCCGAGCTGGAAGCACGCGTGAATGCGGCGCAGCAAGAAGCCGTGCATCAAGCCGGCCTGTTCCCCGCCTGGCAAAACGCGCAGGCCGCCGTCGAACATGCCCGCCGGCAAAAAGATGAAGCCACCTTGCGCGCCAGCATGCTGGCGGAAAGTTTTACCGAAAGCACCGTCGCACGGCTGCAAACTGAGGGATTCAGCGCCGACTTCATTGCATTGCATCTGCCTTTCAACAAGTATCACCGCTATCTGCCGCGACGTGTGCAGGATTACGTCGGTATCCACTGTGCAGATCGCGACAGCTTGCTGGCCGAGTTGCACAATTTATGTCGTTTACTGATCGCGGCCAGCCGCACCGCCGGGCACGACAGAGAGGTGTTTCATTTGCTCAACGCGTCGCTGTGGCTGAAATGCAAGGGTAACTTCGGCAAGTTGACCGCCTACATGCAGCAACTGCGGGAGCTGAGCGGGGAGCTGTTCGGCGAAACGGCGACGGGCGAGACGCACTTCCCCGATCGCTGCCATGACTACTACGATCGCGAAGTGTACGGCCGCTATTTTCCGCCGCTGTGCATCACCAAAACCTGCCGCCCCGCGCCGGATTCTGACGTCTCGTTCTCAGATTGCGGGGAGAGTTCGCTGCGCAACTTCATCAATGTCCTGGTGAAAAACCAAGCAAGCGCGCAGCTTGACGCCGGAATACTCAAACGCAGCGGCCTGGCTGTCGATCCGCGCGTCATCGCGTTCTATGAAAAAAACCCTCGTTTGGAAACGATCAGAAGCCAGGAAGTACATAACCAGTGGGCTGAGATTGCCTCATCACTCAATGCACGCGACAGCCGAATCAAATACCTGACGCCAGGCAAAGACGCCTATTGCGAGTTGGCCGCCGGCGGTAACAACATGCAGCATATGCTGCAAGCGCTATTGGGCGAAGCTGATATCGCCACCATTTGCCGCAGAATCGCCTCCTCTTCCGGCATCGATATTCGTTGCGATCTCAGCGAATTCCACCCGGAACGGCACGATCTGGAAGACTTCACCAACGTTGTTCGCCTCGAATTCGACGGCAAATATGTCTTTCACTGGTATTTCCTCAAACAGCATTTCCGCTGCGCTTCGGCAGATCTGTTCAACGAAGAGGAAAATTATGTACGCCAGGCACTCGCCATGCTGAATGACGAGATGAAACAGGGCCGTCTGAATCGCGACCAGTTCCGCGCACTGCTCAGTTTCCATCTGAAAGAGAAGCCCGTAGCGCAAGTCAAAATGATATTCGACAGCCTTGGCGCTACCCTCGTCGGAGATGAAATGACGTTCTTGATGTTGGGTAAATTGAACTCCGTCGATTCCATGTTTGAATACTGCATGAACGTTCTGGCGATTCCAACGCTGGCGCATAGCGCGCCAGTCTCGGCGACTGTCGCCGCGATTATTCAAGGCATCAGCCCGCATCCGGTTATCTTCGATCAGCGGAAAAATCTCATCGCGAGGATTAGAGAGGCCGGAGTGACGCCGTTACTCACTCTGGCTAACCGATGGGAAAAGGAAAGTTTGGAAAAGGTGTAATACACTCGGTTCAACAGACGACGAGCAACATTTAAGGAGAAACCGCCTTGAGGTCAACATTCATCCCTTATTTCCCAAAAGAAATATGGGTTATCTTTATCGGGACGTTTTTGACGCGCGCCTGCTTTTTCATGATTTGGCCATTCATTACCATTCTCATGAGAAATAACTACGCGATGACTCCGGTGGAAATCGGCGTCATGATGAGCGTATCACTTATCGTGTCTATTTCTTTCGGCTATCTCTTCGGTGGCGCTTCAGACAAATATGGCCGTCGCACGTTGATTATTCTCGGTGCAATTGCCGCTATCATTTCATTTAGCGTACTTGCGTTGGCCAACTCACCGGCGTGGTATTTTGTCGGTATTTTACTCAATGGCATTTCGCGCTCATTGATCGAACCCGCCAGCAAAGCGGTGATCGGCGATATTCTCCATGACAGGCAAGAGCGAGAACGCGCGTTGAACATCCGCTACTTCCTGATGAACGTGGGCGCAGCCGTAGGCCCATTAGTGGGTGTCGCTCTCGGGCTGACGGCGCAGAAGGCCACCTTCTTCGTCACCGCATTGTCGTTCCTTTGCTATTTGCTGCTGGTGCTCGCGGTATTCAAAGCGGGGCACGGTAAAGAAACGCGCAACGCCACCTTCTCGTTCATTGGCTCTTTGCGGATTATCTGGAACGATCAGGCGTTCAAGGTTTTGGTTGTCGCCAACATTTTGGTGATGCTGGTCTACGGGCAGATCGACGTGACGCTGCCGCAATACCTCATGATCAGCCAGGTGCACAACCCCGAATACCTGCTCAGCGTGCTGATATTCATCAATGCAGCCACGGTGATAACGCTGCAGTATTTCACCGAGCGCTTTACCCGTCGCATGTCATTGGCACTGAAAACCAGCCTGGGCGTGTTCTTTCTCGCGCTTTCACAAATTGTCTTCCTGCTGGTTTCCAGTGAAAGCTGGGGGCTGTGGTTGGTCGCCATGTTCCTGCTCAGCCTCGGTGAAGTCATCCTGTTCCCTACGCTCAATATACAAATTGATCGTATGGCGCCGGCTAACCTAAAAGGGGCTTACTTCGGTGCCGCCACGTTTTACGAATTTGGCCTGGCGCTCGCCCCTTTTGTCGGCGGTTTGCTGTTAAAACAAGGTGGCGGTGGCGCCCTGTATGCCGTGATGTTCTTTTTATGCATCGGCGTCATCGTTCTTTATACTATTTCAGAAAGAATATCTGAGAAAAGAACGATAACCGTGTGACATTGTTAATCCGCTAATTAACGCCGCCCTTGTTTAAGCACATTAACGGGGCGGCATTATCGTGATATTAATCACAGTAAATAAATAGCGAAGGATATGCAGGTTATTATTTAATCGAACGATTTATTTAATGCCAAAAAAATAAAAGAAATCTATTTACATGAATGATTAGGAGATGTTATAAATTTGTTTATTGCAGGCGTGTAGCTCAGTGGTAGAGCGCTGTGTCATACTTCACAGAGGTCACCTGGTTCGATTCCGGTTGCGCCAACCAATATAAAACCCATTCCTTTCCCATTCTCTTTAATTATTTTCTCATCGAAATAAACCGGCAAAAATTTATATATTTACCCCTCTCTTTTCTTTCCATCGCCCCGTTGCGTTCACCGGAAAGGTGAATAATTTATTAGCCAAACGCCGCACATTCCGTACAATCCTGTTCCTTCATCTGTTCTTGTCACAAGCCATCATCGTAAACCTATGGGGGACACTGATGGACAAACGCTTTATTCAGGCGCACCGCGAAGCGCGCTGGGCGCTGGGGCTGACGCTGCTCTACCTGCTGGCCTGGGGGCTGGCGGCCTACCTGCCGGACAGCGCCATCGGCGTCACCGGCCTGCCGCACTGGTTCGAAATGGCCTGCCTGCTGGTGCCGCTGCTGTTCATCGGCCTGTGCTGGCTGATGGTGCGCACGGTGTTCCGCGACATTTCGCTGGAGGACCGCGATGCAAACTGAAGTGATCCTGCCGCTGGTCGCCTACTTGTTGCTGGTGTTCGGCCTGTCGGTGTACGCCTATCGGCGCCGCCAGAACGGAAACTTCCTCAGCGAATATTTCCTCGGCAACCGCTCGATGGGCGGCTTTGTGCTGGCGATGACCCTGACCGCCACCTACATCAGCGCCAGTTCGTTTATCGGCGGGCCTGGCGCCGCCTACAAATATGGCCTGGGCTGGGTGCTGCTGGCGATGATCCAACTGCCGGCGGTGTGGCTGTCGCTCGGCGTGCTGGGCAAGAAATTCGCCATCCTGGCGCGGCGCTACAACGCCATTACTCTCAATGACATGCTGTATGGCCGCTACCAAAGCCGCCTGCTGGTGTGGCTGGCCAGCCTCAGCCTGCTGGTGGCGTTCCTCGGCGCCATGACGGTGCAGTTCATCGGCGGCGCACGCCTGCTGGAGACCGCCGCCGGCATTCCTTACGACACCGGCCTGTTGATCTTCGGCATCAGCATTGCGCTGTACACCGCCTTCGGCGGCTTCCGCGCCAGCGTGCTGAACGACGCCATGCAGGGGCTGGTGATGCTGCTCGGCACCGTGCTGCTGCTGGTGGCGGTGATCCATGCCGCCGGCGGACTGGACAGCGCTGTGAGCAAACTGCAGCAGATCGATCCGGCGCTGGTGTCGCCGCAGGGCGGCGATCAGATCCTCAGTCTGCCGTTTATGGCGTCATTCTGGATCCTGGTGTGCTTCGGGGTGATCGGCCTGCCGCACACCGCCGTGCGCTGCATCTCCTACAAGGACAGCAAGGCGGTGCATCGCGGCATTCTGCTCGGCACCGTGGTGGTGGCGGTGCTGATGTTCGGCATGCACCTGGCCGGCGCGCTCGGCCGCGCGGTGTTGCCGGATCTCAAGATCCCCGACCAGGTGATCCCGACGCTGATGATCACCGTGTTGCCGCCGTACGCCGCCGGGATCTTTTTGGCGGCGCCGATGGCGGCGATCATGTCGACCATCAACGCCCAACTGCTGCAGTCCTCCGCCACCATCATCAAGGATCTCTACCTGGGCGTGCGGCCGCAGCAGATCCACAACGAGCGGTTGATCAAGCGCTTCTCCAGCCTGACCACGCTGATCCTCGGCCTGCTGGTGCTGCTGGCGGCCTGGCGCCCGCCGGAGATGATCATCTGGCTCAACCTGCTGGCTTTCGGCGGGCTGGAGGCGGTGTTCCTGTGGCCGCTGGTGCTGGGTCTGTATTGGGAACGCGCCAATGCTCAGGGAGCGCTTAGCTCAATGGTGTCGGGTGCGGTATGCTATACGCTATTGGCCAGCTTCAACCTGCAACCGGCGGGGCTGCATCCTATCGTGCCTTCGCTGTTGCTCAGCCTGTTGGCGTTTTATCTCGGTAACGTCGTCGGCGAAAAGCGCCGGGCGGCGTCATCATTACCCTCTTGAAGAGAATTGCTATGCCTTGGATCCAACTCAAACTGAACACCACCGGCAGCCAGGCGGAAGACCTGAGCGACGCGCTGGTGGAAAGCGGCGCCGTGTCGGTGACCTTCCAGGACACCCACGACAACCCGGTGTTCGAGCCGCTGCCGGGTGAAACCCTGCTGTGGGGCGATACCGATGTGATCGGCCTGTACGACGCGGAAACCGATATGGCCGAGGTGGTGGCGATGCTGGAGCAGCACCCGCTGCTGGGCGCCGGTTTCCGCCACAAGATAGAACAGCTGGAAGACAAGGACTGGGAGCGCGAATGGATGGACAACTTCCACCCGATGCGCTTCGGCGAGCGCTTGTGGATCTGCCCGAGCTGGCGCGACGTGCCGGATCCTGACGCGGTTAACGTGATGCTCGATCCGGGCCTGGCGTTCGGCACCGGCACCCACCCGACCACCGCGCTGTGTCTGCAGTGGCTGGACGGCCTCGATCTGGCCGGCAAAACCGTCATCGACTTCGGCTGCGGTTCCGGCATTCTGGCGATCGCCGCGCTGAAGCTGGGTGCGGCGCGCGCTATCGGCATCGACATCGATCCCCAGGCCATTCAGGCCAGCCGCGACAACGCGCAGCGTAACGGCGTCTCAGAGCGTCTGGAGCTGTATCTGCCGAAAGACCAGCCGGCGGACCTGCTGGCGGACGTGGTGGTCGCCAACATCCTCGCCGGCCCGCTGCGCGAACTGGCGCCGCTGATCGGTTGCCTGCCGAAGGCCGGCGGTCATTTGGGGCTGTCCGGCGTGCTGGCCAGCCAGGCGAGCAGCGTAGCGGAAGCCTACGAAGAGAAGTTCACGCTCGATCCGGTCGCCGAGCGCGAAGAGTGGTGCCGTATCACCGGCCGCCGTAAATAAGCGCCACGGTATATTGCTCCCTCATCCACCGGCCCCTCGCCGGTGGATTTTTTTTGTCCGGCGATCGGCCACGGGCAAGACAAAATTTTATGCAATTTTTCGCCTTTCAACGATGGATCGCCCTGACAATGCGCCTTCCAGGCAGGCTATCCCGGCAAAAATAGCGGGCGAATGCAGATAATATCCTGTGCAAAGGCGAATATTTTACCGCACACAAAACAAGCGCTTTTCGTCAACTCATTGTAAAATATATACAATATTTTTATGAATCACTGCGCAGCGCATTTTTTGCCCTAATAGCGAGCCAATTGGTTAAAGTTTGGCCTTTCATCTCGGCGCAAAAATGCGTAATATACGCGCCCTTGCGGACACAGTATGGTCACTCTTTGTCTATGCGCATTGGACACCACCAGCTTACTAATTGCCTGATTGCGGCCCCGATGGCCGGTATTACAGATCGCCCGTTCAGAACCCTCTGTCATGCAATGGGTGCTGGGATGGCCGTATCCGAAATGCTCTCCTCCAACCCGGAGGTGTGGCGGACGGATAAGTCGCGTCTGCGTATGGTGCATAGCGATGAACCAGGGATCCGCTCCGTGCAGATTGCCGGATGCGATCCTGATGATATGGCCGCCGCCGCGCGTATCAACGTGGCCAGCGGCGCGCAGATCATCGACATCAATATGGGATGCCCGGCCAAAAAAGTGAACCGGAAGCTTGCCGGGTCCGCTTTGTTGCAGTACCCGGATCTGGTTAAACGGATCCTCCACGCGGTGGTTGACGCGGTGGATGTGCCGGTAACGCTGAAGATTCGCACCGGCTGGGCGCCAGAGCATCGTAACTGTGTAGAGATTGCCCAACTGGCCGAAGACTGTGGTATTCAGGCCCTGACGATTCACGGCCGAACCCGCGCCTGTCTGTTTAACGGCGACGCGGAATACGACAGCATTCGGGCAGTTAAGCAGAGTGTTTCCATTCCGATTATCGCGAATGGGGATATTACTGACCCGCATAAAGCCAGAGCAGTGCTTGACTACACCGGGGCCGATGCCCTGATGATAGGCCGCGCTGCTCAGGGGAGACCCTGGATCTTCCGGGAAATCCAGCATTATCTGGACACTGGGGAGTTGCTGCCGCCGCTGCCGCTTGGCGAGGTGAAGCGCTTGTTGATTGGGCACATTCGGGAATTGCACGGCTTCTATGGCCAAGGCAAGGGATTCCGGATTGCTCGTAAGCACGTGTCCTGGTATCTCCAGGAACACGCTCCGAATGACCAGTTTCGGCGCACATTCAACGCCATAGAGGATGCCAGCGAACAGCTGGAGGCGTTGGAGGCATATTTCGAAAATCTTAGCGTAAAAAAAGAGCTGACAGAACTATGTTCGAACAACGCGTAAATTCTGACGTACTGACCGTTTCTACCGTTAACTCACAAGATCAGGTGACTCAAAAGCCTCTGCGTGACTCGGTTAAACAAGCACTGAAGAACTATTTTGCTCAACTGAACGGTCAAGACGTAAATGACCTGTATGAGCTGGTACTGGCTGAAGTTGAACAGCCACTGTTGGACATGGTGATGCAATACACCCGTGGCAACCAGACCCGCGCAGCCCTGATGATGGGCATCAACCGCGGCACGCTGCGCAAGAAGCTGAAAAAATACGGCATGAACTGATACTAGTCAGTTAACGTGTTGATAAAAGGCGCTTTATCTCATTTGATAAGCGCCTTTTTCTTTTTCTGACTTGTGCCTACATTGGCAAGGATTTGCGCGGAATGCGCTTATCGATATATCCGGCAAAGAAATAGCAAATACCCGCCACGCCCGCGATCATCACGTAGCGCTTCCACCCGTCCAAATCCACGCCCAGGCTATCCAGCCCGCTCAACACCACAAACACCAGCAGGCCCAAGATAACCGATGCTCTGTCTGTCCAGGCTGGTGGGGGTGTCAATAACCGCCTTATCCAGTGGGATTTCATAGCGCTTCCTTCTTGCTTACGATTGAGTCGCCAATCGATGAAGAATACTCTCACGTTTTAATCGGGGCGACAAAGCGGGGCATCGGCTCTGGATTGCAGGCAATAAAAAAGGCCGCGGCGCGGCCCTTGGGGTAAAAAGCGGAGACCTTACTCGGTCGCTTTGTTCTTGAGGCTTTCCGCCCCTTGCTTGGTCTTGTCCCAAGCCTTCTCCGTACCCTGTTTGGTGGAGTGCCAGGCTTTTTGCGAGCCTTCGCTCACTTTGCTGCCGACGCTGTCGCTCTTGCCTTCAGCGGCGTGCTTGGCTTTCAGCTTCAGCTCTTCACCCTTGTCCTGAGACTGGTGCAGCTTTTCTTTGGCGGTATCCGCCCCTTTATGCGCCTCAGCGACGACCTCGTTGCTGGCGTGAGCGGCGGTGTCGGTCGCGGTTTCAGCAGCGAACACCGGGGAAGCGAGCAGCAGTGCAGACAAGGCAATGATTGATTTCTTCATAAGTCCCTCTTTTCTCAGATACGTGCCATTCGTCATGACACAAGATGGCATGAAACACCCCTTGAACGATTTAAGAATAGGACTAAAACCAAAAAAATCGATATAAAATTTCATTACCAACGGTTTTATTGATTTTTTATGCCACCAAACAGTATGAGCGGGGAAAGCGCACGAAAAAGTTAAATTTTTCCTGTCACAAAACTATAATTTGTACGAATTTTTAACAAGCACCAACAGGGATGGATTCTATGGTTGCCGCGATCATTATCGGCATTTTTATCATCAGCTTCCTCTACGCACACTCCCGCGGCAAAGAGAAACAAAAGCTTACCCGCCAACTGTTCGATCACTCCACCTTTATGGGGCCGATCAACATGTTTATGACCGGTTTCTCCCGTTTGCCCGCCAAACAGCCCTATTTCGACGAAAAAGGCTTCCCGGAGCTGCAGACGCTGACCGACAACTGGCAGGTGATCCGCGAGGAAGCCGTGCGCTTGCAGGATCACATCAAAAAGGCGCAGTCGCACAACGACGCCGGATTCAACACCTTCTTCAAACGCGGCTGGAAACGTTTTTATCTGAAGTGGTACAGCGACAGCCACCCTTCGGCGCAAACGCTGTGCCCGAAAACCGTCGAACTGCTCAACCGCATCCCATCCGTAAAGGCGGCGATGTTCGCCGAGCTACCGCCCGGCAGCCATTTGGGTAAACACCGCGATCCTTACGCCGGCTCGGTGCGCTATCACCTGGGGCTGATGACGCCCAACGACGATCGCTGCTTCATCGAGGTGGACGGCGAGCAGCACAGCTGGCGCGACGGCCAAGCGGTGATCTTCGATGAAACCTACGTGCACTGGGCGCAGAACGCCACCGATCAGACGCGCATCATTCTGTTTTGCGACGTCGAGCGGCCCATGAAATGGCGCTGGGCGCAAGCGGTCAACCACTGGGTCGGCGCTACGCTGATGTCGGCGGCCAGTTCGCCGAATGACGATCAGGACCGCACCGGCGGCATCAACCGCATCTTCAAATACGTCAACGCGGTGCGCGACGCCGGCCAGCGCCTGAAGGCGCGTAATCGCCGCGGTTACTACCTGCTGAAGTGGCTGGTGATCGCCGCCATTTTCGCCGCCATCATCCTCCCCAGTCTGTAAACCGCCGCCAATCGTCAATCCAGAGGCAACGCGAATGAGAATATTCGCATGCCTCTCTTCCTCTGTACCCCGTACCCTGTGTTAACATACGCATTCCTAGAGCCGCCTCCGCTGGCCAACAGCTATCCCTCCGAAGCCTGATAGCAGCGCAAACCGCCCTTCGAATGTAAATGTTTAGTCAATTATGGAATTCCGACTAAACCCTGGCCGTACCTGGGTGTCTGAGTAGTCGTATCGCTATCGAGTGGAACCTTTATGCGTTACAGCTTGCTGCCCCTTTTAACGTATAAAAAGAGTTTCTATGAAATCAGCCAAAGCATTTCAACTGGCCTTGCTGCACCCGCGCTACTGGTTAACCTGGTTCGGCCTCGCCCTGCTGTTCCTGCTGGTCCAACTCCCCTACCCGTTGCTCAATCGGCTGGGAGTGTGGATGGGGCGCACCTCGATGCGATTTCTCAAACGCCGCGTCACCATCACCCGTCGCAACCTCGAGCTGTGCTTCCCCGAGATGGACGAAGCGCAGCGCGAGCGCAAGGTGGTGGGCAACTTCGAATCGCTCGGCATGGGCCTGTTGGAAACCGGCATGGCCTGGTTCTGGTCGGATAAACGCGTCAAACGCTGGTTCAACGTCTCCGGCATCAACCACCTCAAAATGGCGCAGCGCGACGATCGCGGCGTGCTGGTGATCGGCGTGCACTTCATGTCGCTGGAGCTGGGCGGCCGGGCAATGGGCCTGTGCCAGCCGATGATGGCGATGTACCGTCCGCACAACAATAAAGCGATGGAGTGGGCGCAGACCAAAGGCCGCATGCGTTCCAACAAGGCGATGATCGACCGCAAGGATCTGCGCGGCATGGTGCACGCGCTCAAGCGCGGCGAGGCGGTATGGTTCGCGCCGGATCAGGACTATGGCCCGCGCGGCAGCGTATTCGCGCCGCTGTTCGCCGTCGATCAGGCCGCCACCACCAGCGGCACCTTCATGCTGGCACGCATGGCCAACCCGGCGCTGGTGCCGGTGGTGCTGATCCGCCGCGAAGGCGGCCGCGGCTACGACCTGCTGATCCAGCCGGCCCTGGAAGACTACCCGCTCAGCGACGAACAGGCGGCGGCGGCTTACATGAACAAAGTGATCGAGAAAGAGATCATGCGGGCGCCGGAGCAATACATGTGGCTGCACCGCCGCTTCAAAACCCGACCGGCTGGTGCGCCCTCGCTGTACTGACCTTTTTTCCAGCCCGGCCGACGCCGCAATGCCGCTCACTTAAGCCTGAGTGGCATTTTTTTATCCAGCCTCTGGGCGTTCTGTGCAGGGGAATTGCCGTAAATGTCCCGCATTTCTCTGTGGCCAATATGAACGGCAATTGGAGGGGCCGATGGCGCGGCCCCTCCACCCGCGCCTTCGCTTAACACCATCTGTCCGCTACGCGGATACCCTCGCCGCGTCTGCGTTGTCGGGCGGGTCGGCTGCGACAAACGTCCCTGTTAGTCTCGCCTCAACCGGCCTTCCCTGGCCGGTTGCCCCTGACAACACCGTCTTGCTCGGCAGCCGGTGATGCGCGCCCAAGGTCAACACCTGAGCTGGCAGCTACCGGGAAATCTGTCGCTTATGAGGTTGTGGTAGAGAAGTTGGAGATGAGCGCGGTGTTGGGTGCCCTTGAAGACGCCGAACGCAGGCATAGCGCATTAGGCGAAACCGCCATGGACGGCGGTTTCAGGTGAGACAGGCAGGGACGCCTGTCGCAACCGGCCTCAATGCGGTATGGCGGAGCGAGGGGAGTTGGCAAAGCCAACCGTCTGATAGGGCAAAGGCGCGGGTTGCCAGGGGCCGCGCCTTCGGCCCCTGGCTCGGTCGAGGTGCGTGAGCCACATGGGGCATCTCACTTTTATCGACCGAAAATGTCACGAACGCCTGCAGAAAAACGCTAACTGATCAGCATTGCGGCCGACGCCGGGCTTTTTTGTGCGCCGCGTTTAAAAAATCTGCGGCTCAAAATCCCGCTTTCCTGTAATCTCCTTCTTTACCCGCACAGGAAAGGAAATGATGAAAGCTCAAGTCCGCATTGCTCTGGTCGGTGATTACAACCCGCAAGCCGTGGCCCATCAGGCCATCCCCGTGGCGCTCCAGCTCACCGCCGCCCATCTCGACATCGACGTGCAGCCCCAGTGGCTACCGACCGAATCCTTGACCTCCCCCGATGTCCTGCAAGATTTCGATGCCATCTGGGTGGTGCCGGGCAGCCCGTATCGACACGACGACGGCGCCTTTATGGCGATCCGCCATGCGCGGGAAAACGACGTGCCGTTTCTCGGTTCCTGCGGCGGTTTTCAGTACGCCATCATCGAGTACGCCCGCAACGTGATGGGCTGGCACGACGCCGGCCATGCGGAAACCGACAGCGGTGGCCGGTTGGTGATCGCCCCGCTGAGCTGCTCGCTGGTGGAAAAAACCGGCGACATCGTTTTTCAGCCTGACACGCGCGTCGCGCAGGCCTACGGCTGCCTGAACACCCATGAAGGCTACCACTGCAACTTTGGCGTGAATCCGGACTTCGTCGCCGACCTTGAGCGCTTCCCGCTGATTATCAGCGGCCACGATGCCGAAGGCGACGTGCGCGCCATCGAACTGCCGGGCCGGCGTTTTTACGTCGCCACGCTGTTCCAATCAGAACGCGCTGCGTTGCGCGGCGAGCTTTCGCCGCTGGTGGTGGAACTGATCAAAGCCGCCGTCTGCTAACCTGCACCTCCCCCGTAGGATCCAGCCGCAGCGAGACACGGTTCTCGTTGCGTCTTTCATTTCGGGTATCAACTCGACATCAACGTTTCACATTTATTATCTCATTAAAGTTAATCCATTAATCGCCCAATAACGGATCATTCATCGCAGTTTAATTGAAACGCCATAATCCTATGAAAGTTAACAGCAGCATTACGAATAAAGAAATGCATGAAATCACAATAAGATTTATTTCTTATTATTCATTATTATTTCTTTTATAATAATACAGCATAAGAAATTCTTTATAATTTTTTATGATTCAGCCTGTTATCTCTGGCAGAGAAGCCATCGAACTTGCCCGCTTAGATACCACTCCGTTATCGCTCACGATCCGCCTCAGCTCCGCCTCTTTTTATCAAAAATAAAAAAACGCAAACAAAACATAGCATTACACCATCACACCTGCTGATGACACGCAGGGAAACCAGTCAATCGTGATTAACACGCCACAAAAGCAATGACAAAAAATTAGTTTAAAAAAAAATAAAATATAAATCATTAATCATGAAAACATTGAATTAATTATAATTAAACAAAACTATTAAAAATATTTAATGTGAAAACAGGCCAACTTAATAATCACCTTTTATAATGTTCGAGTGCTTGGCTGCGACTCACTTTATTTAATTCGATTCATTCCTTATTTGTGGAGGTGGTTCCGTGTCCGCTTATTCCCTGACGACCGTGCAACAAGCCGTGTGGCTAGACCAATCTTTAAACCCCGATATCCCCTTATATAACGTTGGGTGTTTATGGCGCGTAGAGCGCGAGATTTCGCTACCGCTTTTTCAAGAAGCCATACGGCAAATACAGCAACAACATGATGCGTTGCAAACCACGCTGAAAGAAACGCCGCAAGGCATTACCCAGGAAACCTGCGACCGGGCCTATATCGACCTGCATTACCATGATTTTTCGCAGGGGCAAGATGCCATCAGCCTGGCAGAAACACACCTTCGTTCTCAATTCCTGCAGCCTTATTCACTGTATGATGGCCTGCTTTGGCGCTGCCACCTGGCCAAAGTCAGCGGATCCAGCACGCTATGGCTGCTTGCTTCCCATCATCTGATTGCGGACGGCACCTCAATTTCCCTGCTGAGCAAAATGATCATGGAGCGCTATAAACAATTAAAAGCAGGGATAAAAAACGAAGCCCCCCGCTCGCGTTACCAAGACTTCGTCATCAGCGATCGCGCCTATCAGCAGTCTCCACGCTACGAGCGCGATCGTGATTTCTGGTTGAAGCGTTTCATCGACGCGCCCCCCTCCATGCTGGAACGCCGCCAAAATCACTGTGAGCAACAAACCTACCCCAGTCATCAGATAATCAAGCGGTTGCCACGCGAGCGTTTCCTTCAGTTGGAACAATACGCCGCCGCACAGGGCGGTTCTGCCATGCATTTTTTTAGCGCTTTGCTGGCCACCTGGTTCGGCCGGATTTGGCAAACCGATCAATTCACGCTGGGCGTGCCGGTACATAACCGCAGTACCGCCGAACATAAGCAAACTTTGGGCATGTTTTCCTCGATGATCCCACTGCGCATCACGGTCGATTCACAGCAATCCTTCGGCCACTTACTGCGGCAAATCGGCAGCGAGCTGCGCCAGTGTTATCGTCACCAGCGTTTTCCCATTGCCGAACTCAACCGCCAGTTGAACCTGCATCAGCAGGAGCGGCGCCAGCTGTTCGACATCAGCTTTTCGCTGGAGGTTTTTCCGACCGACATCGAACTGGAGGGCAGCCAGTTCAAGGTTGAAAACCTGCACCACGGTCAGGAACAGCTGCCCCTCGGCGTCTACCTGCGCCATTACCATCCGGGCGACGACCCGCTGCTGGAGTTCAACTTCAATCAGGCCTGGTTCAGTCAGGAAGACGGTGAACGCATCGCCGCCCGCATACTGCACCTGCTGAATACCCTACTGGACGGCGATCCGGCGCTGCCGCTGGGGCAGTTGCCGCTGCTGTTGCCGCAGGAAAGACAGCAAATCTTCCATCAATGGAATGAAACCCGACAAACATGGGCAGACATGCCGCAAGGCGTACATCAATTCCTGGAACGGCAGGCCGCGCTGACGCCAGAAGCGCCGGCGATGTGCTACGAAGACCACGAGATCAGTTATCAACAGCTGAATCAGCGGGCGAATCGATTGGCTGCCTTTCTCAGGCTGCAGGGATTACAGCCTGACGATCGCATCGCGATATGCGTCAACCGCAGCCCGGATATGGTGATTGCCCTGTACGCCATCCTGAAGGCGGGCGCCGCCTATGTACCGCTCGATCCCGACTATCCGCAAGACCGTCTGCGCCACATGCTGCAAGATTGCGGCGCCAGATTCGTTCTGATCGACAATGGCGGCGAACACGCGCTGCACCCGCTGCGCGATATCGCCGTGCCGCGATTGCATCTTCAGCGTGAGAGTCATCTGTGGCGGCAAGCGCCGGATGGCAACCCGCCGCCGCTGGCCGCCGATCCACAGCGCAGCCTGGCTTATGTGATTTACACCTCCGGCTCGACGGGGAAACCCAAAGGGGTGATGAACGAACACCGCGGGGTGATCAACCGACTACTGTGGATGCAAAAGGCTTATACACTGACGCCGGATGATGTCGTGCTGCAGAAAACGCCGTTCAGCTTCGACGTCTCTGTGTGGGAGTTTTTCTGGCCGATGATGGTTGGCGCCCGGCTGGCCATCGCCAAACCGGGCGGTCACCAGGAACCGGATTATCTCAGCGCCTGCATCGCACAGCACGGCGTCACCACACTGCATTTCGTCCCCTCTATGCTGCAACTGTTTCTGCGCCACGGCGATATGGCGCAGTGCGCCTCCCTGAAACGCATCGTGTGCAGCGGCGAGGCGTTGCCGCTCGCTACGGTACAACGTTGCCTGCAGCAGTTGCCGCAGGCGGAACTGCACAATCTCTACGGCCCGACGGAAGCCGCCGTAGACGTTTCCAGTTGGCAATGCCTGCCCGATGATCCTCGCCCACTGGTACCGATCGGTAAACCGATCGCCAATACCCAGCTCCATATTCTGGATGACCAACTGCAACCGTTACCGCCTGGCATCGCCGGCGAATTGCATATCGGTGGTATTCAGGTTGCCCGTGGTTATCTGAACCGCGCGGCGCTGAGCGCCGAGCGATTTATCGCCGACCCTTTCAGCGCCGAGCCGCAGGCTCGCCTGTATAAAACCGGCGATCTGGCCCGCTGGCTGCCGGATGGCAACATTGAGTATCTGGGCAGAAACGATTTCCAGGTCAAAATCCACGGCCTGCGCATTGAATTAGGTGAGATCGAGCAACAGCTCAGACAGTGTTCAGGGGTTGAAGACGCGGCCATTCTGGCGCGGGAAGACGAAAGCGGCGGCAAGCGCCTGGTCGCCTATGTCATCGCCCCAGAGCAAACGGCCGCCGCCGAATGGCGTCGGCAATTGCAGCAACACCTGCCGGACTTTATGGTGCCGTCCTGTTTTATCCGGCTGGATGCTTTTCCGCTGTCGCCCAACGGCAAGCTGGATCGCAAAGCGTTACCGGCACCGGCCAACATGCAGGAAACCGCTGCTTATGAAGCCCCACAAGGCGAGCTGGAACAGCAGTTGGCCGAACTGTGGAGCGAACTGCTGGGCACAACGCGCATTGGCCGCGACGATGATTTCTTCGCGCTGGGCGGCCATTCGCTGCACGCCATTCAACTGCTGGTTAAACTGAAGCGACACGGGCATTCGTTAGGCATTAAGACGCTGTTTGCTCACTCGACGCTGCGCGGCCAGGCCCGTATCCTCACCGACGGCGTGCCCGCAACGGCTCCAGCCACCTCCGAACCCCTGCAGCAGCTGTTGACGCGTCTGAATCAGGCCAGTTTTACCTTTAAACAGGTAGAGCGCCTGAACCACGCCATCACCCCCGACAGCGTTTGGATGATCCATCCCGCCGTCACCGGTTGCGATGTTTATCGCGATCTGGCGAACTATTTAGAAAAAGATTTCAATGTGTTAGGCATCAACAATTATAACCTGTTCCAACAGCCGCACATCACTTCGCTACGCGAGCTGGCGGCGTATTATCTCGGCCATATGCGGCTGTCGCCGGCGCGCCCCGTCCGTCTGTTGGGGTGGTCGCTAGGGGGCCTGATCGCGCTGGAGATGGCAGCTCAACTGGAAAGCCAAGGCTATCGCGATATCCAACTGTTCCTGCTTGATACCTTCTACCGAACCCCATTCCAGATCCGCAGCGAGCCGGGCATGCTGGCGGCGATGCTGGCCATGCTGGGTATTGACGGCGAGGCCGCCGACCGGGCATTAAAGGCCGAGCCGACGGAGCTGGCATTGGCGAAACAAACGCTCAGCGCACCGTTGCAACATGCACGCATCACGCTGTTCAAGGCGACCGAAGATGCAAATCTGAATATCACCGGCCTGGGCGATGAGCGGGAGCTGCTGGCGATTGCCGACAATGGCCTGTCGGCAATCTGCCAACATCTGCAGGTGCATGCGTTGCCCTGCAATCATCACTCTATTATCTTCAGCCACGAGGAGATAGGACGCGCCTTGCGCCAGTCATCGCGCACGCCGGCGATGCTCGGCAACCTTCCTTGACGCTCTACGGTCTGCGGCGCCGTTCGCCGCAGACCGCCTCCTTACCACATCAGCCGGCCGATCAGTGGCGCGGCCACCACCGTGATAATGCCGGCCAACATCATCACCAGGCTCGACACTACGCCCTCCTGTGGCCCCAGTTCATAGGCGCGGGCGGTGCCGGCGCCGTGCGACGATGCGCCAAATCCGGCCCCTTTCGCCAGGCGGCTGCGTACCGCCAGCCGCAGAAACAGAATGTCGCCCACCGCCATGCCGAACACCCCGGTGATCACCACGAACAGCGCCACCAGGTCCGGCTGGCCGCCCATCTGCTTGGCGGCCTCCAGCGCAAACGGCGTGGTGATCGACCGCACCGCCAGGCTGCGCTGCACCTCTTCCGGCAGCGTCAGCAGGCGCGCCAGCCACACCGAGCTGTACACCGCCACCAGCACCGCCGTCGTCACCCCGGCGGTCAGCGACAGCCAGTGGCGACGAATGATATGCAGGTTCTCGTACACCGGCACCGCGAAGGCGATGGTCGCCGGCCCCAGCAGCCACAGCAGCCAGTGGGTTTCACCGATGTAGTCCTGATAGGAGATGTGGGTGACCACCAGCAGCAACACCAGAATCATCGGCGTCAGCACCAGCGGCATCAGCAGCAACGTGCGGCGGCGGCGATAGAGTTTCTTGTTGGCGAAATAGAGCGCCAGCGTCGCCAGAAAACAGGCCAGGCTAAGGATAAAATCATTCATGGCGCTGCTTCCGCCGCTGCAGCCAAATCTCCAGCCGATACACCCTGTCCACCACCAGCCCGGTGGCGCCCAGCGTCAGCATGGTGCTGATCGCGATCACCAGAAAGATCTTCCAGCCCTCGACCATCAGCAGCTGGGCATAGTTGACCACCGCCACCACCGCCGGCACGAAAAACAGCAGCATTTCCGCCAGCAGCCAGCGGGAGCCGGCCTTGACCCAGCTGAGCGGCAGAATGCGCAGCAGGATCAGCGCCAGCAGCATCAGCATGCCGACGATATTGGCGGGGAGCGGCAGGTGGAATTGTTGCACCAGACGATCGGCGATCAGGAACAGCGCCGCATACAACGCCACCTGGATCGGCACCTGCAAACGGGTCAGCAGGGAGGGGGCAACGCGGCGTAACGCCAGAGACATGAAAGATGACCTCGAACAATAAATTGACGGCCTACAGTATACGCAGCCGGGAAACCACGCCTGAAATGAATTAAAATTATCGTCATCATGCCGTCCGGGAATAGTTTCCCGCCGGTAGCGTCCCCAAGGAGAACCCTAACGTGGATGTCCGCACCCTGCGCTACTTCGTTGAAGTGGTGCGCCAGCAAAGCTTCACCCGCGCGGCGGAAAAACTGTTCGTCACCCAGCCCACCATCAGCAAAATGCTGCGGCATCTGGAGGAAGAGCTGGAATGCACGCTGCTGATCCGCGAAGGCCGCAAGCTGCGCCTGACCGACAGCGGCCAGGCGGTGTACCAGCGCGGCCTGACGATCCTCGACGAATTCCGCCAGCTGGAGGCGGAACTGGAAGACATCAGCTCGGTGAAAAAGGGCGTGCTGCGGCTGGGCATTCCGCCAATGGTCGGCAGGCAGATCGCCGATCTGATCCGCCGCTTTCGCCAGACCTACCCCGGCATCGAATTGAAGATTTCCGAACTGGGCGGGCTGTCGGTCGAACAGGCGGTGATGTCCGGCGAACTGGATCTGGCGATGACCGTGTTGCCCTTCGATTCGGCGCAGCCGCTGACCTTTCTGCCGCTGCTGGGCCACCCGATGTGCGTGGTGGCGCCGCGCACGCCGCAGTGGCTCAACCGCACCCGCATCAATATCGCCGAATTGGCCGACAGCCCGATCCTGATTTATAACGAAGACTTTGCGCTGTACAAGATGCTGATGAAGGCGTTTCGCCAGGCCGGTTTTGAACCGCAAATCGCGGTGCGCAGCGGCCAATGGGACTTCCTCGCCTCGATGGTGCAGGCCGGCGTGGGCATCGCCATGCTGCCTGAGCCGGTTTGCCGCTGGCTGGATAAGGAAAACCTGGTCTGGCTGCCGCTGGAGCCGCGCATGGAGTGGAAAATCGGCCTGATCTGGCGCCAGGGCAGCTACCTGTCGCACAGCGCGCAGGCCTGGATCGCCTGCTGCCGCGACTACTGGCCGCCGCTCAAGTAGCCAAAAAACAAGGGCCGCACAGGCGGCCCTTCAGGACAGAAAAAAGAGGAAAACGTTTATTCCTCTGCTGAGATTTACCCTTCGCGTTCGATCAACAGCGCTTCGAGCAGGTCGAGATCGTGCAGCAGTTTTTGCAGCGTCTCGTTGCTGATTTTCTGCGTGGCGCGCAGGTGGTACAGCTCGCCGCGCTCGGCGCGCAGCGCCGTCAGGCGGAAACGCCGCTCGAGGTTTTCCATCGCCAGCGCATTCTCGATATCGTCTTTCGACGCGATACGCCGCCGCAGCATGCCCGTCACCCGCGAGCTGACCTCTTTCAACACCTGCGGATCGAGGTTTTCTTCGGTATCGGCAACCAGGCGCTCTTCCATTTTATTCACGCTCTCGATCGCCACCTCGGCCGCCATGGCGATCGCCATGCGCTCTTCCTGCTTGCTGGCGCTCTTGTCGGCCACCTGCACGCCGCGCAGCAGCAGCGGCAACGCCAGCACGCCGACGATCAGCGACAGCAGGATCACCCCGGCGGCGATAAACACCAGCTGATAGCGCGCCGGGAAGGCAGTGCCGTCGCTCAGCAACAGCGGTATCGACAGCACGCCGGCCAGGGTAATCGCCCCGCGCACCCCGGCGAACGACGCCACCCACAGCTCACGCGTGCTGTAATCGCCGAACTGCAGCGGACGCTTTTTCATAAAGCGGTTGCTGGCCTTCTTCATTATCCACAGCCAGGTAAAACGCAGCACCAGCAGCGCGGCGTAGATGGTGGCCACGTCGGCGAACAGATACCAGGTCTGGATGGTCGGATCCAGCTCCGCCTGCAGGATGGAGGTTTCAAGAATGCCCGGCAGCTGCAGGCCCAACATGATGAACACCATGCCGTTGAACACGAACTCCAGCATCGCCCACACGCTGTTGGCGCGCAGGCGCATCGCCAGCGGCGCGTTGCGGATCACGCCGGACTGGCTGATGGTCATCCCCGCCGCCACCGCCGCCAGGATGCCGGAGACGCCGATATGTTCGGCGATCAGATAAGAAGCGAACGGCAGCAGCAGCAGGAACACGATCTGGGTCGCCGGATCGTCGCCGCTCCAGCGGCTCATCACCCGCAGCGATTTACTGTAGGTCCAGGTGACCGCCACGCCGGCCAGCAGGCCGCCGATCGCCACTTTGAGGAATTCAAGGGTCGCGCCGCCCACGGTGAATACCATGGTGCCCATCGCCACCGCGATGGCGAACTTGAGCGACACCAGGCCGGACGCGTCGTTCATCAGCGCCTCGCCCTCGAGCACGCCCATGATCGGCTTGGGAATGCGCCCTTTGCCGACGATGCCGGACAGCGCCACGGCATCCGTCGGCGACAGCACCGCCGCCAGCGCGAAGGCCGCCACCAGCGGAATGCCCGGCACCATGGCGTAGATCAGATAACCGACGCCGACCACGGTGATCAGCACCAGCACCAGCGCCAGGCCGAGAATTTCACGCCCGTGATGCAGGAACTCCCGCGTCGGCGTTTTCCAGCCGTCGGCGAACAGCAGCGGCGGGATGAACAGCACCAGGAACAGTTCGGGATCAAAATCGACGTGCAGCCCGAAATGCGGCCAGGCCAGCAGGGCCCCGATGGCGATTTGCATCAGCGGCAGCGGCACCTGGAACGGCAACATGCGCGTCACCACCCCGGACAGGGAGACCACCAGGATCAAAATGAGGATTGTAAAAAAGATTTCCATGCTTTCCTTAGACTCTACGATTCAGACGACATCGGCTCAGGGCCTGCGTTGGTCACGATAGTAGATCACTTTTTTTACAGCCGTTAAAGCTTGTTGTGCCTTTCAAAACGCGGTGCAGAGCAGAAGAAGACTTATCTTAAGAAGGGAATTGCCGTAACAGGCTCCCCCGCCCGGCGGGCGAGGGAAACCCAAGCGGCTTAAATCGCCCAGCCGCCGGCGTAGAACGCCACCAGCGCCACGGCGATCAGCACGGTGCCGATGTTCAGCTTGCGCCATTCGCCGGAGAAGATGCGGCCGATGACCAGCGAACTGAAGCCCAGCATGATGCCGGTGACGATGTTGCAGGTCAGCACGATGAACACGGCGCACAGCAGGCCGGCCATCGCGTCGACGAAGTCGTTGAAGTCCAGCTTGGTGACATTGCTCAGCATCAGCAGGCCGACGTACATCAGCGCCGGCGCGGTGGCGTAAACCGGCACCAGATAGGCCAGCGGTGACAGAAACAGGATCAGCAGGAACAGAATGCCGACCACGGTGGCGGTCAGGCCGGTCTTGCCGCCCGCGGCGGTGCCGGCGGCGGACTCGATGTAAACCGCAGCGGGCGCGGCGCCCACCAGGCCGGAGAAGATGCTGCTCAGGGAATCCGAGGTCAGCGCCTTGCCGCCGTTGATGATCTGCCCGTCTTTATCCAGCAGATTGGCCTGCCCGGCCACCGCGCGGATGGTGCCGGTGGCGTCGAACACCGCGGTCATCACCAGCGCCAGCACGCTCGGCAACACCACCGGCTGCAATGCGCCCATGATGTCCAGGCTGAAGATCAACGATTTGCCGTCAGCGTCCGCCAGGCTCGGCATGGCGAACAGCCCCTGGTATTTCACCGCCGGGTCGAAGATCAGGCCGATGATGGAAATGGCGATGATCACCAGCAAAATGCCGCCGGGCACGCGCAGTTTCTCCAGGCCGAAGATCACCGCCAGGCCGACCAGCGTCATGACGACCGGGAAAGAGGTGAACGCGCCGAGCGCCACCGGCAAGCCATCCAGCGGGTTCTTCACCACCAGGCCGACGCCGTTGGCGGCGATCAGCAGCAGGAACAGCCCGATGCCGATGCCGGTGCCGTGCGCCACGCCCATCGGCAGGTTGCGCAGGATCCAGGCGCGGATGCCGGTGACCGAGATAATGGTAAACAGCACGCCCATCAGGAACACCGCGCCCAGCGCCACCGGAATGCTGATGTGTTGGCCCAGCACCAGGCTGAAGGCGGTAAAGGCGGTCAACGAGATCGCACAGCCGATGGCCATCGGCAGGTTAGCCCACAGCCCCATCAACAGCGACCCCAGACCGGCCACCAGGCAGGTGGAGACGAACACCGCCGCCGGCGGGAAACCCGCTTTGCCCAGCATGCTCGGCACCACGATCACCGAGTACACCATCGCCAGGAAGGTGGTCAGCCCCGCCACCACCTCCTGACGCACGCTGCTGCCGCGCGCGGAAATTTTAAAATAGCCATCAAGCCCGCCGGTTGGTTTTGCGGCGTGGTTCGCTTGAGAGTTCGACATAGGTTACTTCCCCTGTGTTTCATGAATCGGCCCGTCACAGCAGGCCTGTAATCTCGCCCGCGCCCGATCGCCACGTAATCGTTTACGTCACGTTCCGCATCCTTGCCCTTATGCCACACCGCCAACGGCGATGCGCACCCAGGCAAACGTTTAACTCGCAGCGCGCGGTACGGGTGATTTATGGTGGTTTATTCAAGGCAAACGATTATCCTGCCTTCCCTAGCGTCTAATCAACTAAAGATCGCGGCAATTTATGCAGAAAGCGGCGGGAATGGCGCTCGCGCGATAAAACCGGGACGACGGTCGCCCCGGCGAACGCCGTCATGGCGGGGTTATTGCGTCTGCACCGCAGCGGGATCCATATACATCAATTCCCAGATATGACCGTCCAGATCCTGAAATCCATGGCCGTACATCACGCCGTAGTCCCGCGGCGGGTGGTAGGTGTTGCCGCCGCCGGCGACCGCCTTGCGCACCAGTTCGTCCACCGCCACCCGGCTGGGTTGCGACAGGCACACCAACACTTCGGTGGCCTGATTGGCGTCGCCGATCGGGTTCGGGGTAAACATCCTGAATTTGTCGTGGGTCAGCAGCATCACGTAAATCGTGTCGCTGACCACCATGCATGCGGCGGTATCGTCGGTAAATTGCGGGTTGAAGCTGAAGCCGAGCTGGGTAAAAAACGCCATTGAGGCGGGCAGATCGCGTACGGGCAGGTTAACGAAGATTTGCGTAGCCATGGGCTACCTCCGATGAAGAATGACCCCATCGAGTATAGCCCATCCGCTTAACTCAGCAGGTCGTAAGGGCCGCCCTGCTCCAATGCCCTCTGGTAGGCGGGCCGGGCGTGAATGCGCTGCAGGAAACCGCGCAGTTTCGGGCAATCATCCAACGCGCCGCGCGCCGCCATCGCCTCCAGCGGGAAGCTCATCTGAATATCCGCTGCGCTGAAGTCGTTGCCAACGAACCAGCTGCCCTTATTCAGGTGCTGTTCGAGGTATTCGCAGTGCGGCGCGATCTGCTTGTCGAGGTATTCCCGCTGCACGCCTTTGCCGATCGCGCCGGCCACCGGCCGCAGCAGCCAGGGGATCGGCGGCTGGCCGAGACGGCTGAACACCAGCTTCATCACCAACAGCGGCATCAGCGATCCTTCGGCGTAGTGAAGCCAGTAGCGGTATTGCTGACGCGCGTGGAAGTCGGTTGGCATAAACATACCCTGTGCGTCGTAGGCTTCCTGCAAGTATTCGATAATGGCGCCGGATTCCGCCAGCGTCAGATCGCCATCGACGATCACCGGCGATTTGCCCAGCGGGTGGATCTTTTTCAGCGCCGGCGGCGCCAGCATGGTGTGCGGATCGCGCTCGTAGCGCTGCACCTGATAAGGCACGCCCAGCTCTTCCAGAAACCACAGAATGCGCTGCGACCGCGAGTGATTGAGATGATGAACGATGATCATGACGAAGCCCCTGTCCGCTGCCACACCAGTTCGCCAACCTGCACGCCGTTGCCGAGCTGCAGCGGCACCGTGCGCAACGTCAGCCGATCGCCGCTGAAAGCGTAAAAACGCACCTGACGGCTGCCTACCCAGTTGGGGAACGAACAGCCTTCGACCTGATGCACCACCCGTTGCTCGCTTTCTTCCACCTGATAGTGGCCAAAGTAGCAAATCATATTGATGAAGGCGGCGCGGATCTCCCGCTCAGACCCCTGCGCCAAATCGGCGGCGGCGAAACGCGGCCGCACGGCGCTGTAAAGCTGCGCCGCCATCGTGCCGTTGGCCTCATAGTGGATGCGCCCCAACACCTGCTCGCCCAGCGGGTAATTCAGCTCGCCGTTCTGGTTTTTGAACGCCGACGACACCAACGCCCAACTGCCGATAAACGCATTCATCGTCATGACGCTTCTCCGGTTAAGGATCGTCTGTAAAGGGTAGTGGCGATTGTTGCCCCGCGCCAGCGGATGAAAAATAATCAATTTATTTGACAGAGATACTCAAAACTCTCCGATTTTTTATTCACATCCGGTGCACTAGTATTTAACACATCGAGAAACAACGGGCTCTCACCTAACAAACACTCTGAGGAACGCATCATGAAAAACGTCAAAATTTTTGCTACCGCTGCGCTGCTGGCTACCGCTTCTTTCGCTACCTTCGCCGCTGACCTGCCTTCCAGCCAACCTGCTGCAGACGCCCAGAAGATCGGCGTCGTCACCGTGAGCGGCGCCGCTAACCTGAGCGCGCTGGAAAGCGAACTGGCCAGCAAAGCCGCCGCGTCGGGCGCCAGCGCCTACCGCATCGTCGCCGCCGGTGGTCAGAACAAACTGTACGGCACCGCAGAAATCTTCAACTGATCGTCGGACAGCCAACCGACGGAAGAAAGAAGCCCCGCAAGGGGCTTTTCTCGTTTTAGCGGGCGTCAAAGCGCGCCGCCAACTTCTGCAGGCGGAACTGTTCGGTGATGAAATCGACGAACACCCGGGTTTTGGTCGGTAAGAATTTGGTGGTGGGAAAATAGAGATACACGCTGCCGCGATCGACATACCAGCCCGGCAAAACCCGCATCAGACGGCCGCTTTCCAGATAAGGCGCCGCATTCGGCATGCCGATCAGCGCGATGCCCAATCCCATTTCCGCCGCCCGCGCCGCCGCTTCCGGTTCATTGACCGTCATGCTGACCGTCATCCCCGGCGCACGCTGCTCATTCTGGGCATTTCGCAGCGGCTGGTGGCGAATGCGCCCGGTCTGCGGCGAACGGATGAAAATCCCGGCGTGTTGCGCCAGTTGCTCCGGCTCCGTCAACGGCGGCCGCTGCCGCAAGTATTCTGCCGAAGCGACCAATACGCCATGCGCGGGCGCCAGCTCGCGAGCAATCATCCCCTGCGCCAACTCGATGCCGCCGCCCAGCGCAGCGTCAAAGTTCTCACCGATCAGATCCACCTGGCGATTGTCGAAATGCCAGTCCGGTACAATCGCCGGGTACTGCGTCAAAAACATCGGCAGCATCGGCAACACGAAGTGCAGGCCGAAGGCGGTGCCCATGCTGACCTTCAAGCCGCCGGCCGCCGCGCCGCCGCCGCTGCTCAACCCCTTCAATGCACACTGGATCGATTGCAACCCGCCGCTCACCTCACCGAGAAAACGCTCGCCTGCTTCGGTGAGGATCAACTTGCGGGTATTGCGTTGAAACAGCCGCACGCCGACCACCGCCTCCAGCCGGGTGACATTCTTGCTTACCGCCGCCGGGCTGAGGCCCAGCTTGCGGCCGGCGGCGGAGAAACTGCCGTTTTCCGCGCTGCTGACGAAGCACTCCAGATGTCCCAGCATGCTTTTTCCTTATGGATTTTAAACTAATGGTTTTAACTGATTATAGCTCTTTGTGGCTAGTGGCCGTGCAAGCGATCTCCGATACTGAATGCCGACACTTTACCCTCATCCACTCTGGAGAAATAACATGACCACAGCACTCCCACTGCAAGGCAAAGTCGCATTCGTTCAGGGCGGTTCCCGCGGCATCGGCGCCGCCATCGTGAAACGCTTGGCGAGCGAGGGCGCCGCCGTCGCCTTTACCTACGCCGCCTCGGCCGATCGCGCCGAAGCGGTGGCGAGCGCCGTTACCGCCGCCGGCGGCAAAGCCCTCGCCATCAAGGCCGACAGCGCCGATGCTGCGGCGCTGCAGCAGGCGGTTCGCCAGGCGGTGAGTCACTTCGGCAACCTGGATATTCTGGTGAACAACGCCGGGGTATTTACGCTGGGCGGCACCGAGGAACTGGCGCTGGACGACCTGGATCGCATGCTGGCGGTCAATGTGCGCAGCGTATTCGTCGCCAGCCAGGAGGCGGCGCGCCACATGAACGACGGCGGCCGAATCATCCACATCGGCAGCACCAACGCCGAGCGCGTGCCGTTCGGCGGCGCGGCGGTGTACGCGATGAGCAAATCGGCGCTGGTCGGGTTGACCAAGGGCATGGCGCGCGATCTCGGCCCACGCGGCATCACCGTCAATAACGTGCAGCCCGGCCCGGTGGATACCGAGATGAACCCGGACGCCGGCGAGTTCGCCGATCAGCTCAAGCAGCTGATGGCGATCGGCCGTTACGGCAAAGATGAGGAGATCGCCGGTTTCGTCGCCTACCTGGCGGGCCCGCAGGCGGGTTATATCACCGGCGCCAGTCTGAGCATCGACGGCGGTTTCTCGGCGTAGCGCTAAAAGCCCCGCAAGGGGCTTTTTTTCATTCGCTCGCCGACGACCGCTCCCCACCTCGCACGGCATATTCGCCTTCAAAGACAATAATAGAATTAGTTTATGCGCAAAAATGGAATAGTTTATTGACGATTCTGTTATTTATTCACCAGGCCGACGTCTTTATCCTTCGCTCCATCGTGTCGTACCGGACACCCTTATTTTTCGAACCTTCGAACACAGGATAAAGATATGAAAACCATGACCACCGTTATTTCACTCGCTCTGTTTTCCATGCTGTCGTTTAACGCCGCGGCAGAAAGCGTGACCGCAACCGGCAGAACGCTGGACTCCACCGAAGCCCTCATCGCTAAAAAAGCGCAAGAGGCCGGCGCAAGCGGCTACAAAATCACCAGCGCCTACATGGGCAATTTCGTCACCATGAGTGCAGAGCTGAAAAAATAATACCAATGACGCCGCTCGCACGGCGTTATTTATTTCCGCATAAGGAAGTCATCGTCGGGTGGTTATTCACCACGCGTTATAAAGCATTACGCTAAAGCACCCGCGTACTAAAAATGAGCCTCTTTCTCCACCGGTTATTATTCGGCGGCCTCACGCCGCCAATTTCCGGAGGCTCATTTTCATTCACCCTGCAATACTCCGTTATAAGGATGAGTCACTGATGAAATCATTGTATCGCCTCTCCCTCTTGCTGCCCTTGCTGGCCGCAGTGCCCGCGCACGCCGCAGAATCCGCCGCGCAGTCGTCAGACTGGTATCCTTCCGTTTACGGCGCAAAAGACGAAATCGGCGCAGCCAACCTGCTCACGCCAGAGGTCGTATTACAGTCTGTGCAGTTGGTAAAACAAGGCAAGACATTGCCATTGGCGGTGCCCGTCGATAAAGATTTCCCGGCGTTCCGCCACCGCAGCTTCCGCTTATATAATATTCAGCCTGGTCAGCAGGACGGTAAAACGCTTGGCCCAAATAAATTCACCTTTAATGATGAATTGGTGAATGCCTGGACCGGCGTCGGCACCCAGTTGAATGGCATTGGCCATATCGGCATCGACAACGTTTATTATAACGGCAATAAGGCGGCGGACTTCGTCACCGTAGATGGCGTGAAAAAATTGGGCGTGGAAAAAGTGCCGCCCATGGTCACACGCGGCGTCGTGCTCGATATGACGGCTTATTATAATAAAGCGATCGTTCCGGGCGGCACCGAATTTTCCGTTGCGGATATTCAAGCGGTGCTTAAAAAGCAGGGCATCAGTTTACGCAAAGGCGACGTTGTCTTGTTCAATACCGGCTGGCTGGAGCTGATTGGCAAAGACAATAAAAAGTTCCTGGAAGTTGAACCGGGCATCGGCATGGAAGCGGCGAAATGGTTGGCCGACCAAGGCATCGTGGCCTTCGGCGGTGATACCTGGGCCTCCGAAGTTTACCCTAACCCGAAAAATGACGAAGAGTTCCCGGTCAACCAGTACCTGCTGGCCAAACGCGGCGTCTATAACCTGGAGCTGATCGACAGCCGCCCACTGGTGCGCACGAAAACCTGGGAATTCCTGTTCGTACTGGGGCAACCGCTGTATGTCGGTTCAACCCAGGTCAACATCAACCCGGTAGCAATTTACTGATTGGCGACACCGCCGCAGAAAATCAGCGGCTAACGAGCACAAAAAACCCCGCCTGAGCGGGTTTTTTTTTAGCGCTGTCGCCAGGCTTAGAACGGAATATCGTCGTCGAAATCCATTGGTGGTTCGTTGCTGGTCGCCGGTGCGCTGTTCTGCGCCGGGCGAGACTGCTGCTGGCCGCCGCTGAACTGGTTGCCGCCCTGTGGCTGCTGAGGCTGGCCCCAACCGCCCTGGCCGCCGGCAGATTGACCTGCCGGTGCGCCGCCGCCCTGACGGCCGCCCAGCATCTGCATGGTGCCGCCGACGTTAACCACGATCTCGGTGGTGTAGCGATCCTGGCCGCTCTGATCCTGCCATTTACGGGTCTGCAGGGAGCCTTCGATGTAGACCTGAGAGCCTTTACGCAGGTATTCGCCCGCCACTTCGGCCAGTTTGCCGAACAGCACGACGCGGTGC
Organism: Serratia sp. BNK-33-b; assembly: GCF_048684565.1. Taxonomy (NCBI): domain Bacteria; kingdom Pseudomonadati; phylum Pseudomonadota; class Gammaproteobacteria; order Enterobacterales; family Yersiniaceae; genus Serratia; species Serratia sp. BNK-33-b. The sequence continues at coordinate 332,520 of NZ_JBLQTZ010000001.1, read as the reverse complement.
CATTCGGTCTTCTCTTTCTGTTCGCCGGTCGCCTTGTCACGCCAGCTTTCGGAGGTCGCCAGGGTAATGTTGGCCACTGCGCCGCCGTTCGGCATGTAACGGACTTCTGGATCCTGACCCAGATTCCCGACCAGAATTACTTTGTTTACGCCTCTGCTGGCCATGAGCACTTCTCCCGATGATTGATTTCTACACAGTATAAACGCGTCAGTTTACCACGCTGAGTGCGAAACCACACCCGTGTTGATAAGTGCGAATTGCATTCCAGAATTGTCTTTTCGATCGGCCTTGTTGCATTCGCATACTGGATATTCATTCAGGTTTTTTTGTGTCATAATTATGCGTTTCGACCAGGCTGTGCCGGTTTTTTGCGAGATCCATCACAAAATCCCCCGCAAAAATCGCGACAGGCGCGGTGTATCATCAAGACGGGAAGTGTAAATGGACAATATCGAAGTTCGTGGTGCTCGAACCCATAATCTGAAAAACATCAACCTGATCATCCCGCGTGACAAACTGATCGTCGTCACCGGCCTGTCCGGTTCCGGCAAGTCTTCGCTGGCTTTCGATACGCTGTACGCCGAAGGGCAGCGGCGCTATGTCGAATCACTCTCCGCCTATGCGCGCCAGTTCCTGTCGCTGATGGAAAAACCGGACGTCGATCATATCGAAGGCCTGTCGCCGGCGATCTCCATCGAGCAGAAATCCACCTCGCACAACCCGCGATCCACGGTCGGCACCATTACCGAGATCCACGACTACCTGCGCCTGCTGTTCGCCCGCGTCGGCGAGCCGCGCTGCCCGGACCACCATGTGCCGCTGGCGGCGCAAACCGTCAGCCAAATGGTCGATAACGTGCTGAGCCAGCCGGAAGGCAAGCGCCTGATGCTGCTGGCGCCGGTGGTGAAAGACCGCAAGGGCGAGCACACCAAAACGTTGGAAAACCTGGCCGCCCAGGGCTATATCCGCGCGCGCATCGACGGCGAAGTGTGCGATCTGTCCGATCCGCCGAAGCTGGAGCTGCAGAAGAAACACACCATCGAAGTGGTGGTCGACCGTTTCAAGGTGCGCGACGACATGGCGCAGCGCCTGGCCGAGTCGTTCGAAACCGCGCTGGAGCTGTCCGGCGGCACCGCGGTGGTGGCGGACATGGACGACGAAAAAGCGGACGAGCTGCTGTTCTCCGCCAACTTCGCCTGCCCGATCTGCGGCTACAGCATGCGCGAGCTGGAACCGCGCCTGTTTTCCTTCAACAACCCGGCCGGCGCCTGCCCGACCTGCGACGGCCTGGGCGTGCAGCAGTTCTTCGATCCGGATCGCGTGGTGCAAAACCCCGAGCTGTCGCTGGCCGGCGGCGCGATCCGCGGCTGGGATCGCCGCAACTTCTACTATTTCCAGATGCTGCGCTCGCTGGCGGAGCACTATGAGTTCGACGTCGAAGCGCCATTCAACACCCTGAGCGCCAACGTGCAGAAGGCGGTGCTGAGCGGCTCCGGCAAAGAGTCTATAGAATTCAAATACATCAACGATCGCGGTGACACCACCGTGCGCCGCCATCCGTTCGAAGGCGTGCTGCACAACATGGAGCGCCGCTATAAAGAGACCGAGTCCAGCGCGGTGCGCGAAGAGCTGGCGAAGTTCATCAGCAACCGCCCTTGCGCCTCGTGCCACGGCACTCGCCTGCGTGAAGAAGCACGCAACGTGTTCGTCGAAGACACCACGCTGCCGGAGATCTCCGATCTGAGCATCGGCCATGCGATGACCTTCTTCCAGAACATGAAGCTCAGCGGCCAACGCGCCAAGATCGCCGAGAAAGTGCTGAAAGAGATCGGTGACCGCCTGAAATTCCTGGTGAACGTCGGCCTGAACTACCTGTCACTGTCTCGCTCGGCGGAGACGCTCTCCGGCGGCGAAGCGCAGCGAATCCGTTTGGCCAGCCAGATCGGCGCCGGCCTGGTGGGCGTGATGTACGTGCTGGATGAGCCGTCGATCGGCCTGCACCAGCGCGACAACGAGCGCCTGCTGGAAACGCTGATCCACCTGCGCAACCTCGGCAACACGGTGATCGTGGTGGAGCATGACGAAGACGCCATCCGCGCCGCCGATCACGTGATCGACATCGGCCCCGGCGCCGGCGTACACGGCGGCCAGGTGGTGGCGGAAGGCACCGTCGACGACATCATGGCGCAGCCGGAATCGCTGACCGGCCAGTTCCTCAGCGGCAAGCGCGAGATCGCCATCCCCGCGCAGCGCGTGCAGGCCGATCCGACCAAGGTGCTGAAGCTGAGCGGCGCGCGCGGCAACAACCTGAAGGACGTGACGCTGACGCTGCCGGTCGGTCTGTTTACCTGCATCACCGGCGTTTCCGGTTCCGGCAAATCGACGCTGATCAACGATACGCTGTTCCCGATCGCCCAGCGCCAGCTCAACGGCGCCACCATCGCCGAACCGGCGCCGTTCCGCGAAGTGACCGGCCTGGAGCATTTCGACAAGGTGATCGACATCGATCAGAGTCCGATCGGCCGCACGCCGCGCTCCAACCCGGCCACCTACACCGGCATCTTCACCCCGGTGCGCGAGCTGTTCGCCGGTGTGCCGGAATCGCGCAGCCGCGGTTACACGCCGGGCCGCTTCAGCTTCAACGTCAAGGGCGGACGCTGTGAAGCCTGCCAGGGCGACGGGGTGATCAAGGTCGAGATGCACTTCCTGCCGGACATCTACGTGCCGTGCGACCAGTGCAAGGGCAAGCGTTATAACCGCGAAACGCTGGAAGTGAAGTACAAGGGCAAGAGCATCCACGAAGTGCTGGAGATGACCATCGAAGAAGCGCGCGATTTCTTCGACGCGGTGCCGGCGCTGGCGCGCAAGCTGCAGACCCTGATGGATGTCGGCCTGTCCTACATCCGCCTCGGCCAGTCGGCCACCACGCTCTCCGGCGGTGAAGCGCAGCGCGTCAAGCTGGCGCGCGAACTGTCGAAGCGCGGCACTGGCCAAACGCTGTATATCCTCGACGAACCGACCACCGGTCTGCACTTCGCCGATATCCAACAGCTGTTGGCGGTGCTGCATCAGTTGCGCGATCAGGGCAATACCATCGTGGTCATCGAGCATAACCTGGATGTGATCAAGACCGCCGACTGGATCGTCGATCTGGGGCCGGAAGGCGGCAGCGGCGGCGGCGAGATCCTGGTCGCCGGCACGCCGGAAACGGTGGCCGATTGTGAGAAATCGCACACCGCACGCTTCCTGAAGCCGCTGTTGAACCAGTAATGCCGCCGGCGTGCGGGCCGTCGCTCAGGCGGTCCGCACGCTGACCCGTTTCCCCGCAATCAAACAGAAACGGGCAAGATTTCGACATTTTCAGGTATTTCCCTCCGTACTCACCGCTTTTATCATCAATGTTCCCTCGGCGGCCGCCCTGTCTGATTCAGGCCGCGTCTCGCCGGCACTTCGCTGCCGGTCAAACGTTGTCCCCCATACATTGATAACTGGAGCGACCATGAACATTACCCATGCCTATGCCGCGCATGACGCGAAGTCTGCGCTGGTGCCTTTCGATTACCAGCCGCGCGCCCTGCGCGACCACGATGTGCAAATTCAGGTGTTGTTCTGCGGCGTCTGCCACTCGGATCTGCACCAGGCGCGCAATGAATGGAGCAATACGATTTACCCGGTGGTGCCGGGCCACGAAATCGTCGGCCGCGTTAGCGCCGTCGGCGACCATGTCTCGCGTTACCGGGTCGGCGATCTGGTCGGCGTCGGTTGCATGGTGGATTCCTGCCGCAGCTGCCCGAGCTGCGATGAGGGGCTGGAACAGTATTGCGAGAATGGCTTTACCGGCACCTATAACGGCCAGGATCGCCACACCGGCGCCGTAACCTACGGCGGCTACTCCACCAATCTGGTGGTGGATCAGGACTTCGTGCTGCGCGTGCCGGAAAACCTCGATCCGGCCGGGGTCGCGCCGCTGCTGTGCGCCGGCATCACCACCTATTCGCCGCTGCGCCAGTGGGGCGCGGGGCCAGGCAAAAAGGTCGGCATCGTCGGCCTCGGCGGCCTGGGGCACATGGGCGTCAAACTGGCGCGGGCGATGGGCGCGCACGTGGTGCTGTTCACCACCTCGCCGTCGAAAATCGAAGACGCCAAGCGCCTCGGCGCCCATGAAGTGGTGATTTCGCGCAACCCGGATGAGATGGCGCAGCACGTTAATAGCTTCGACTTCATCCTCAACACGGTAGCAGCTCAGCACGATCTGAACCCGTTCCTCAACTTGCTGCGCCGCGACGGCACCCTGACGCTGGTCGGCGCGCCGGAGCACGATCATCCGTCACCGCAGGTGTTCAACCTGATCATGAAGCGCCGCCGCATCGCCGGTTCGCTGATCGGTGGCATCGCGGAAACGCAAGAGATGCTGGACTTCTGCGGCCAACACGGCATCACGTCCGATATCGAGCTGATCCCGATGCAGCAAATTAATGAGGCCTATGAGCGCATGCTGAAAAGCGACGTGAAGTACCGCTTCGTGGTGGATATCGACTCGCTGCGAGCCTGATGACGGCGGGCGCCCGGCGGCGCCCGTTTTTTTATAGCTGCTTGATGACCCTGGCCGGGTTGCCGCCCACCACGCAGTTGGCCGGCACGTCTTTGGTCACTACCGCGCCGGAGGCCACGACCGCATTATCGCCGATGGTCACCCCCGGATTGATCACCGCGCGCCCGCCGATCCACACATTGTCGCCAATCCTGACAGTCTTACCGAACTCCGCGCCGCCGACGCGGGTCTCGGCGTCCAGCGGATGGGTCGCGGTGTAAATATGCACGCCCGGCGCCAGCAGGCAGTTGTCGCCGATATGCACTTCGCACACGTCGAGGATCACGCAGTCGAAATTGGCGTAGAAGTTCTTGCCGAGATAAATGTTATAGCCGTAGTCGCAGCGGAAGGTCGGCTCGATGGTGCCGCCCTGATAGCCGCCCAGCAGCTCACCCAGCCACTGTTTGCGCAGCTCACCCTCTTCCGGCGAGGAGTGGTTATAGCGATGCGTCAACTGGCGCGCGTGCCGACGTTCGCTGCGCAGCAGGTCGTCGCCGGCGTCGTACAGTTCCCCGGCGATCATCTTGCGCTTTTCTTCGCTCATGGCCATGTCGGCCTCCTTAATCTTATCCGCGTTTCTTGAATGCCCAAGCGTAGCCGCTTTTGCCCGGCGACAAAAAGGGAACGTTCCCAATTTAAAACCGCGATCACGATTTAACACGGGAAAACAGGAGAAAAACGAGGGCCGCCGCCCGGCTATCAGGCGCGCAGTTCCTGGCGCACGTGTTCGGGCAGGCCTTCCACCACCAGCTGATAGGAGCTGTCGATCAGCGTGTAAAACTGCGAGTTCGGCAGGTTGCCGTCGAGAAACACCGTATTCCAGTGCGCCTTGTTCAGGCCGTCGCAGGCGACGATCTCCGGATGGTGTTCACGCAGGCTTTCCGCCAGCTCCGGGCTGGACTTGACCGCCAGCGCCGGCCGCCCTTCGATCTCGCACACCATGGCGAACATCACGTCGCCCACCTTGATCTGGCTGGCCTGCCACTGGTTCTGGTCGCTCTGCTCCGCGCCCGGCTTCGCCATGCAGTACTCCAGCAATGCGCTGTTATTCATTGGGTTATTCCCCCTGTAATGTGGCCACAATACGGCGTGCTCCGCCGTGGATGCGGTGCTCCCCCAGCCAGATGCCCTGCCATGTGCCCAACATCAGCCGCCCATGCCTGACGGGCAGCGTCAAGGAAGCGCCCAGCAGCGAGGATTTGATGTGCGCCGGCATGTCGTCCGGCCCTTCGTAGTCATGCTGATAGGGTGCGTTTTCCGGCACCTGACGCAGGAAATGCTGCTCTATATCGGCTCGCACCGTGGGATCGCAGTTCTCGTTGAGCGTCAGCGAGGCCGAGGTGTGCTGCAGCAACAGATGCAGCAGGCCGGTTTGCAGGCGGTGTAAGTGGGTTAACTGGTTGGTGATCTCGTCGGTAACCAGATGAAAGCCACGCGCTTTTGCGCTGAGGATTAGCGTTTGCTGATGCCACATGAGTGAGCGCCCCTCAATCAGTATATTCTCTCTCCGGTTTGCGGCAACTTCGGCGGCGCGCCGGCAATAAAAAAGGAGCGATATCGCTATCGCTCCCGATGAACGTCCGTTCAGACTAACAGGCGTTACTGCACCGCGGCAAACGCCTCGGCCACCTGACGCACGTTGTTGTGGTTCAGGCCGGCCACGCACATGCGGCCGCTGTGGATCAGGTAGACGCCGAACTCTTCACGCAAGCGATCGACCTGCGCCGCGCTGAAGCCGGTGTAGCTGAACATACCGCGCTGCGCCAACAGGTAGTCAAAGTTGCGCTGCGGCAGCGCGCTCTTCAGGGTGTCCACCAGCGCGTGACGCATTTCGAGAATGCGGGTGCGCATGCTCTCCACTTCGTCCAGCCACTGGGTTTTGAGCTGGGCGTCGTTCAGCACCTTGGCCACCAGCTGCGCGCCGAAGTTTGGCGGGCTTGAGTAGTTGCGGCGCACGGTGGCCTTCAGCTGGCCCAGCACGCGCCCGGCCGCCTCTTCGCTTTCGCACACCACCGACAGGCCGCCGACGCGCTCGCCGTACAGCGAGAAAATCTTCGAGAACGAGTTGCTCACCAGGCACGGCAGGCCGGCCGCCGCGATGGCGCGAATGGCGTAGGCGTCTTGCTCCATGCCGCCGCCGAAGCCCTGATAGGCGATATCGAGGAACGGAATGATTTCACGCTCGGCGATCACCTTGACCACCTCATCCCACTGGGCGGGGGTCAGGTCGGAACCGGTCGGGTTGTGGCAGCACGGGTGCAGCAGCGCGATGCTGTGCTTCGGCAGCTGTTTCAGCGCAGCGAGCATGGCGTCGAACTTCACGCCCAGGCTTTCGCTGTCGAAATACGGGTAGGTATTCACTTTGAAACCGGCGCCGCTGAAGATGGCGACGTGGTTTTCCCAGGTCGGATCGCTGACCCACACCTGCGAATCCGGGAAATAGGTTTTCAGGAAGTCGGCGCCCACTTTCAACGCGCCGGAACCGCCGACGGTCTGAATGGTGGCGATGCGCCCCTGCTGCAGCATCGGGTGCTGCGCGCCGAACAGCAACTGCTGGATGGCGGAACGGTAGGGTTGCAGCCCTTCCATCGGCAGGTATACCGAGGCGCCGTGCTCGACGCTGTTCAACTGCGCTTCCGCCGCAGCGACCGCCCGCATCTGCGGAATGATGCCCTGCGCATCGTAGTACAGGCCGATACTCAGGTTCACCTTGTGCGCACGCGGGTCTTGTTTGAATTTTTCCATCAGCGACAGAATGGGATCGCCGGCATAGGCGTCAACGTTCTGGAACACGGGGTTTTTCTCCTGGTTTATTGTGGTTTGGGCACAGCGTTACGTTCCTAATATAGACGGAAAAGCGCATTCGGTTTTAGCTTTATCTCGTCACCGGCAACAAACCGTTTTCCTTGATGCGATTGAGCACCACCGCCGTTTTGATATGCGCCACGCTTTTGTGCGGCGACAGCGTCTGGCTGATGAATTCGCTCAGCGCCGGCAGGTCAGCCACCGCCACTTTCAGCAGGTAATCGGCGTCGCCGGTGGTCTTGTAAGCGTCGAGGATCGCGTCCACGTCCTCCAGCATCTGATGAAAGCTGTCGATCTGCTCCTGCGCGTGCGTGATCAGGCTGACTTCGATCAGCCCCACCAGCCCCAGGCCGACCGCCTCCGGCGCCAGCCGCGCGTGGTAACCGCGGATCAGCTGCGCCTGCTCCAGGCTGATGCGCCGCCGTGAGCACTGGGAAGCGGAAAGCCCCACCAACTCGCTCAGTTCCTGATTGGTCAGACGGCCGTTGGCCTGTAACAGCGTCAGGATTTTCATATCAAAATCGTCAATGTTGTACATAGCCACCTGTAAACTGTGTTAATAAATGTTGACGTTACAGCCTACCAGTTTTTTTACCGTTGCCGACGTCACACCCTGGCGTTTGAATCGCGTACAGCAGCAACGCCCGGCGTTTTCGCCGGTAAGCGGCATAAAAAACGGCTAACTCATGCAGGCAAACGACAATTAACGGCGAAGTAACGCATAAAACCACGAATGTATAAAAAGGACGCCAGATGAAAAAGCTTCTCCCCCTCGCGCTGCTGCTCGCCGCCGGCGGTGCCGGTGCGCAATCCCACCTGGACAAGGTGCTGCAGCAGAAGACCCTGGAGGTCTGCACCACCGGCGACTACAAGCCCTATACCTTCCTCAAGGAAGACGGCGGCTATGAAGGCATCGATATCGACATGGCGGAATCGCTGGCGAAGAGCCTGGGCGCCAAGGTGAAGTGGGTGAAAACCAGCTGGAAAACCCTGACCCCGGACTTCGTCGGCGGCAAGTGCGACATCGCCATGGGCGGCATCTCCGTCACGCTGGAGCGGCAAAAGCAGGTGTTCTTCGCCGACAAGCTGGATACCGACGGCAAAATCCCGCTGGTGCGCTGCACCGACGTGAAGAAATACCGCACGATAGAACAGATCAACAAACCGTCGGTGCGTCTGTTGGAACCGGCGGGCGGCACCAATGAAGCCTTCGTGCACGCCTATCTGCCGAAGGCCAAACTGACGCTGACGCACGACAACATGAGCATTTTCCAGCAGTTGGTGGATCGCAAGGCGGACGTGATGATCACCGACGCCTCCGAGGCGTTGTACCAACAAAAGCGCTATCCGAAGCTGTGCGCGGTGAATCCGACCAAACCGATGCAGTACGGCGAGAAGGCTTACATGCTGCCGCGCGACGATCTGAGTTGGAAACTGTATGTGGATCAGTGGCTGCACCTGGCCAAGGCGACCGGCGAGTATCAGAAGGTTATCGATAAGTGGTTGGCGGTAAAGAAGTAACGCGCTGAGAAACGGGGCCGACGCGCGTCGGCCCCTGCGGCGCATCAGTCGCCGATGTATTCCATCGCCACGCGCTGCGTGAGCTTGGTGATCAGTTCATAAGCGCTGATGCCGGTGCAGGCGGCGATACGCTCGACCGGCAATGCCGGCCCCCACAGCACCGCTTCATCCCCCACCTTATCGGCGGCATCCGGCCCGAGATCGACCGAAATCATGTCCATCGACACCCGGCCGACGATCGGCACTTCACGGCCGTTGATCAGGATCGGCGTGCCGGTCGGCGCGCTGCGCGGGTAACCGTCGCCGTATCCCATCGCCACCACGCCCAGCCGGGTATCGCGCGGACTTACCCAGGTGCCGCCGTAGCCGACCGCTTCGCCGGCCTTGTGCTCGCGCACCGCGATCAGGCTGGATTTCAGGGTCATCGCCGGCTGCAGACCATGCTCGGCGCCGCTGCCGTTATCCAGCGGCGACACGCCGTACAGAATGATGCCGGGACGCACCCACTCGTTGTGGGCGTCCGGCCACAGCAGCGTGCCGCCGGAGGCGGCGACCGAGCGCTGGCCCGGTTTGCCGCGCGCGAACTGCTCGAAGCAGGCGATCTGTTTCAGGGTGGCGTCGGACTCCGGCTCATCGGCGCGGCTGAAGTGGCTCATGATATTGACCGGCTGCGCCACGTTGCGGCAGGCGCACAGGCGCTGATAAAACGCTTCCGCCTGTTCGGGACGCACCCCCAACCGATGCATGCCGGTATCGAGCTTCATCCACACCGGCACCGGGCGCGCCAGTTCGGCCTGCTCCAGCGCTTCGAGCTGTTCGATGCAGTGCACCGCGGTTTCGATGTTGTTCGCCACCAGCACCGGCAGGTCTTCGGCACAGAAGAAACCTTCCAGCAGCAGGATCGGTTTGACGATGCCGCCGGAACGCAGCATCAGCGCCTCGCCGATGCGCGCCACGCCGTAGCAGTCGGCGTCTTGCAGGGTGTGTGCTGTTTCCAGCAGGCCATGTCCATAAGCGTTTGCTTTCACAACGGCAATCAGGCGGCTTTGCGGCGCCTGGCGGCGCACCTGTTGCAGATTATGTCGCAGAGCGCGGCGGTCGATTACAGCGGTTGCCGCTTTCATTTCAGTTCCTTAGCTGATTATTCGTCATCGTATTGTGGCCCCGCGTAGTTGTCGAAACGCGACCACTGGCCGTTAAAGGTAAGGCGCACGGTGCCGATGGGGCCGTTACGCTGCTTACCGATAATAATTTCCGCGATCCCTTTCAGATCGCTGTTCTCGTGATACACCTCATCACGATAGATGAACATAATCAGGTCGGCATCCTGCTCGATAGAGCCGGATTCACGCAAGTCGGAGTTGACCGGGCGTTTGTCGGCGCGCTGCTCCAGGCTTCGGTTCAGCTGCGACAGCGCCACCACCGGCACCTGCAGCTCTTTCGCCAGCGCCTTCAGCGAGCGCGAAATCTCGGCGATCTCCAGCGTACGGTTGTCGGACAGGGCCGGCACGCGCATCAACTGCAGGTAGTCGATCATGATAAGGCTAAGCCCGTCGTGCTCGCGGAAAATGCGCCGCGCGCGCGAGCGCACTTCGGTCGGCGTCAGGCCGGAGGAGTCGTCGATGTACATGTTGCGCTTCTCCAGCAGGATGCCCATGGTGCTGGAAATGCGCGCCCAGTCCTCGTCGTCGAGCTGGCCGGTACGGATGCGCGTCTGATCCACGCGCGACAGCGACGCCAGCATACGCATCATGATCTGCTCGCCAGGCATCTCCAGGCTGAAGATCAGCACCGGTTTTTCCTGGGTCATCGCGGCGTTTTCGCACAGGTTCATGGCGAAGGTGGTTTTCCCCATCGAAGGACGGGCGGCGACGATGATCAGATCGGACTTTTGCATGCCCGCGGTTTTCTTGTTGAGGTCCTGATAGCCGGTATCAACCCCGGTCACGCCGTCGTGCGGCTGCTGATACAGCTGCTCGATGCGCGACACGGTGTCTTCCAGGATGCGCTCGATGCCCTTCGGGCCTTCGTCTTTGCTGGCGCGGTTCTCGGCGATTTGGAACACGCGGGATTCCGCCAGATCGAGCAGGTCTTCGCTGCTGCGCCCCTGCGGATCGTAGCCGGCGTCGGCGATTTCGTTAGCCACCGAGATCATTTCGCGCACCACCGCGCGCTCGCGCACGATGTCCGCGTAGGCGCCGATGTTGGCGGCGCTCGGGGTGTTTTTCGACAGCTCAGCCAGGTAGGCGAAGCCGCCGACCGAGTCCAGCTCGCCCTTCTGCTCGAGCGATTCGGACAGGGTGATGAGGTCGATCGGCTTGCTCATCTCCAGCAGACGCTGCATCTCGGTAAAGATCAGGCGGTGCGGGCGGCTGAAGAAGTCGTTGGCGACCACGCGCTCCGCCACGTTGTCCCAGCGCTCGTTATCCAGCATCAAACCGCCCAACACCGACTGTTCTGCCTCCAGCGAGTGCGGCGGCATCTTCAGCCCTTCCATCTGACGATCTCTGGAACGCTCTCTGGTTTCGTCCGCGTTTGTTTTGTTGGTTGGTTTTTTTCCTGCCATGAAACGTAGTCTTTATCCGGTTGCGAATGAGGGTGAGGCTGCTGACGCAAGAGTATACGTGATTTTTCCGCACGATTCCGCCGCATAATTGCCACAGGCCGGCGCACGGGCAGGCTAGATCTCCGCAGCCAAAAGGCATAGGGTGAATTCAGATAACCAAATGAGGGTAGAACATGGCCAAGCGCATTCAATTCTCCGCCACCGGCGGGCCGGAAGTCTTGCAATACGTTGATTTTACACCGCTCGATCCGGCGGCCGGCGAAGTGCAGATCGAGAACAAGGCGATCGGCATCAACTACATCGATACCTATGTACGCAGCGGCCTGTATGCGCCGGCGAGCCTGCCGAGCGGCCTCGGCACCGAAGCGGCCGGCGTGGTGGTCAAGGTCGGCGCCGGCGTCAGCGCGATCAAACCGGGTGACCGGGTGGTGTATGCGCAATCGGCGCTCGGCGCCTACAGCGAGATCCACAACGTGTCGGAAGAAAAAGTGGCGCTGCTGCCGCACAACCTGAGCTTTGAACAGGGCGCCGCCTCTTTCCTGAAAGGGCTGACGGTACACTACCTGCTGCGCCAGACCCACGACGTGCAACCGGGTGAAGTGTTTCTGTTCCATGCCGCCGCCGGCGGCGTCGGCCTTATCGCCTGCCAATGGGCGAAAGCGCTGGGCGCGCGCCTGATCGGCAGCGTCGGCTCCGACGAGAAGGCCGCGCTGGCGAAGCAGGCCGGCGCCTGGGCCACCATCAACTACCATAAAGAAGATATCGCCCAACGAGTGGCCGAGCTGACGCACGGCGAGAAGGTCGGCGTGGTGTACGATTCGGTGGGGCAAAGCACCTGGCAGGCCTCGCTCAACAGCCTGAAGCGGCGCGGCCTGATGGTCAGCTTCGGCAACGCCTCAGGCCCGGTGACCGGCGTCGATCTGGCGCTGCTGAATCAGAAGGGCTCGCTGTACGTCACCCGCCCCTCCCTCAACGGCTACATCACCAACCGCGCCGAGCTGCAGTACGCCAGCAACGAGCTGTTCTCCCTGATCGGCAGCGGCGCCATTCGGGTGGAAGTGAAAGACGAGCAGAAATTCGCGCTGGCCGACGCCCAGCGGGCACACCAAGTATTGGAAAGCCGCAGCACCAGTGGCTCCAGTCTGCTGATCCCCTGATCGCGGCAAAAGAAAAGGGCTCCTTGCGGAGCCCTTTCTGTTACTGCGTTTTGTAGGGGTAGAGCAGAGTCCGCCAGAGACCGGGGGTTGCTTCAGCAACACGAATTTTGGTTGTCTCTCACGGTGATGAAATCGGTCGCATCACTGCATCGACCAACATCCTAGCAGCCCCGTCCGGCAAAAAACACGCTTTATGTGCCACATCGCCGGGTAAAACTGCCAAGCTGTGATCGCTGCCGCATTAGCGTGGCGGGCAGTTATGCAAGTTTCATCGCGACTGACTGATTATTCGGCAAAAAATCAGTAACGCCGGATCTGGGGTTTCTGCATCGAACGGTAAATCCATACCCCAACCACCGCCAAAATCAACCACGGCAACAGCTTAATCACCACCGCGAACAACCCACCCAACAGCATGAACGCCGCCGCCGCCAACAGCGCAGCGAAGATCCCCAGCAGCGAGATGCCGGTCACCATCAGCATCACCACAAAGCCAATGAGAAAGAAGATTTCCAACATGATTGCTCCTTTGCAACTCAACGTATCTGCAGAGTGGATTACAAGAAGCGTGCCAGAATGGCGGAAGGGCTAACCTATTGAAAAAACGGGGCAGACATCCGGCAACACGCCGAATGCCTGGCGAAAAAGACTAACTGTTGGTCAAACTTTTTGTGGGTTACGCCATTTCGACGCGCGGCTGACGCACCAACGCCAGCGCCTGCTCCACCACCCGCGCATCGGCGCCCGGCTTGTGGGCGTTCTCGCTCAGGTGGCGACGCCACTGGCGCGCGCCCGGCACACCCTGGAACAAACCGAGGATGTGGCGGGTGATGTGGCCGAGATAGGTGCCGTTGGACAGCTCGCGCTCAATATACGGATACAGCGCTTCGACGATCGCCACGCTGTCCGGCACCGCGGTCTGCGCGCCGAACAGTTCGCTGTCGACCCGCGCCAGGATGCCCGGATTCTGGTACGCCTCGCGCCCCATCATCACGCCGTCCAAATGCTGCAGGTGCTGTTGCGCCTCTTCCAGCGTTTTCACTCCACCGTTGATGGCGATGGTCAGCGCCGGGAAATCCCGCTTCAACTGATAAACGCGCGGGTAGTCCAGCGGCGGCACTTCGCGGTTCTCTTTCGGGCTGAGGCCGGAGAGCCAGGCTTTGCGAGCGTGGATAGTGAACATGTCGCACTCGCCGCGCCCGGCGACGGTCTGGATAAAGTCGCACAGGAAGGCGTAGCTGTCCTGATCGTCGATGCCGATGCGGGTCTTCACCGTCACCGGTATCGATACGACGTCGCGCATCGCCTTGATGCAGTCGGCGACCAGCGTCGCCTGGCCCATCAGGCAGGCGCCGAACATGCCGTTTTGCACGCGATCGGACGGACAGCCGACGTTGAGGTTAATCTCGTCATAACCGCGCTGCTCCGCCAGTTTGGCGCAGTGCGCCAGCGCGACCGGATCGCTGCCGCCCAGCTGCAGCGCCACAGGATGCTCTTCTTCGCTGTAGGCCAGGTAGTCACCCTTGCCGTGTATGATCGCGCCGGTGGTCACCATTTCGGTGTACAGCAGCGTTGCCTTGGTCAGCAGGCGGTGGAAGTAACGGCAATGACGATCGGTCCAGTCGAGCATTGGCGCGATGGAGAAGCGATTGGCGGCGTAGGTTGGGGCGTGGTTGTCTTTCGTCATGCTGAGTTACTGGCTACCTGAGTCTGTCTGGGTTCAACGAACGGCGCGCGGCCGCAAACGGCTATTATAACGACAATCGGCGCCGTTGGGAAAACCGCCTTGCCGGCGGCGTAAATAAGCGGGAGTAAGGCGAATAAATTCACGCGTTCAGGTGTTATCTCATTACGGGCGCGCACGGCGCCTCTGCCTTGAGGACACAACCATGAACAGCTTCATTAAACGCCTGCTGGCATCGACCATTGCCGGCTGCCTGCTGTTTTCCGGCGGGGCGCTGGCGATGGGCGGCGACGGCAGCAGCCAAACCCCGCCGACCTGTCCGAAAGGCCAGGTCTATGACAGTAAAACCCAGACCTGCACGGTGGATAAAAGCAGCAAAGTCGACGACGCCGACCGCACTAACTATGCCTATGCACTGGCGAAAAGCGGCCGCTATCAGGAAGCGATCGATATGCTCAACACGCTGAAAAATCCCAACACCGCCGTCGCACTGAATTATCGCGGCTACGCCACGCGCAAACTTGGCCGCACCGATGAGGGTATCGGCTATTATTTAAAATCAGTCGCCCTCGATCCGAAATACCCCAAAGTGCGCGAGTACCTGGGGGAAGCCTATATGCTGAAAGGGCGGCCCGACCTGGCTCGCCAACAGCTGCAGGTGATCCAGTCGCTGTGCGGCACCGGGTGCGAGGAGTACCGTGATTTGGCGGCAGCCATCGACCGCCACCCGGAATCTTGATCCGACGCGCCTGCGGAGGTGACTATCAGCGGCGATGCGATACGCGATGAACTCGGCCACTATCTCTCCCGCCTGTGGCGCTATGCGCTGGTGCTTTCGCACCGGCGGGATATCGCCGACGATCTGGTGCAGGCGACCTGCGTGCGTGCGCTGGAACGCGCCGCGCAATTCACCCCCGGTTCTCACCTGGATCGCTGGTTGTTTTCCATCCTGCACTCCATCTGGCTCAATGAAGTTCGCGCCCAGCATCTTCGCCAGGGGCAAGGCTGCATGGCGGCGGAAGAGCTTGGCGATGCGGACAACGGTGAACAGCCAGTCTGGCTCAATGAAGTGATGCGGCGCGTAAACCGGCTGCCGGCGGCCCAGCGCAACGCGCTGTTTTTGGTGTATGTCGAAGGGCTGTCCTACCGGGAAGCGGCGAAAGTGCTGGCGGTGCCAATCGGCACCGTCATGAGCCGCCTTGCGGCCGCACGTCAGGCCTTGGCCGATGACCGCCAGTTGCCAAACGACGATTCGCACCATAAGAAGCCCCCTCCTCCCCCTTTGCCCCGCACTCGCCGATAAACCGCTGGCCGCCGATTCGTATTCAGCGCCCTATTCCAACGCGCGGATAACCCGGCACGGCTGCCCCAGCGCCAACACATTGGCCGGAATGTCGCCGGTGACGATGCTGCCCGCGCCGATAGTCGTGCCATCGCCGATGGTCACTCCCGGCAGGATCACCACGTTGCCGCCGATCCACACGTTGCTGCCGATGGACACCGGCTGCGCCGAGGTGCGGAAAGGAAAAGCCGGATCGCCGGTAAAGCGTTCACCGGCCTTCAGCGGATGACTCGGCGTGTAGATTTGCACGTTGGGGCCGATCAGCGTGTTGTCGCCGATGGTGATGGTGTTGCAGTCGAGGAACACCGCATTGACGTTGATAAAACAGTTTTTGCCGATGCGGACATGCTGCCCGTAGTCGCACCAGAATGGCGTTTCGATCCAGCTCGCCTCACCCCAGCTGCCGAACAGCTCGCCGAGCAGGCGATTTTTCTCGTCCGCCTGATGCGAATCCAGCGCCTCCAGGCTTTTGGTCAACGCCCTGGCTCGATGGTACAGGGCGATCAGTTCTTCATCGCGGCTGTTGTACTCCAGGCCGCTTAACAGCTTCTCTCTTTCCGTCATCACACAAGGCTCCTGCTTATCACGCGGATGAAGCGCGTTATACCGCTCTCGTCCCCCGCTCTCCAGCGCTAAAACCGGCAACGTTGATTTGCCGTCCGGCGGAGGGGAAAAGTTGTGATGCATCTCTCTTTTAGCGCGCTCAGCGCGCCTTTCTCTGCGCTATCCTCAGGGGAAAAGGGGGCAACTCTCGGCGATTCGCCGTAATCATGGTAAAATCGGCTTTTTTACGTACCGGGATATTTGCGATGAACTCAACCACCCAGGAAAAGCTGCTGGCGCAGGCGGAACGCCTCTGCCAGCAACGCAATGTGCGATTGACGCCGCAACGGCTGGAAGTGCTGCGTCTGATGACTCAGCAACCCGGTGCAATCAGCGCTTACGACCTGCTCGATCTGCTGCGCGTCGCCGAACCGCAGGCCAAGCCGCCGACGGTCTACCGCGCGCTGGATTTTCTGCTGGAGCAAGGGTTTATCCATAGGGTGGAGTCCGCCAACAGCTACGTGCTGTGCCACCACTTCGAACAGCCGATGCATACGTCCGCGCTGTTTATCTGCGACCGCTGCGGCCAGGTGACCGAACGCACCACCGAAGGCGTAGAGGAAACGCTGCAAAAGCTGGCTCAGGAGGCCGGATTTGCGCTGCGGCACAGCGTAGTGGAAGCGCACGGTCTGTGCGCCGGCTGCGTGGAAGTTGAAGCTTGCGACAGCAAGCATGACTGCGCCGAACACGATCACAGCATCGCCATCAAGAAGAAGTAAGACAAAATCAGGTACCTCCCTGTACCTGCGGCCGGAGCGCCAGAGGATGGAGCGACGCCGGCCTGCGCTGTGCAAGCCGCCTTCAATGGCGGCCCTGCAGATTACCAGCGGTGTTTGGTGTGATCTTCCCAGGCTTTCACCTCTTTTTCGGCCGCCTCTTTCTGGTAACCGTAGCGCTCCTGGATTTTGCCGACCAGCTGTTCGCGTTTCCCTTCGATGACCGTCAGATCGTCATCGGTCAGCTTGCCCCATTTCTCTTTCACTTTGCCTTTCAGCTGCTTCCAGTTACCGTCGGCTTGATCTTTATTCATAGTCTCTCCGTTAACCTGTGGTGAATCAGTGATCCCTGTCGCCGGCCGGGGTTAACCAGAAACTTTTCTGGCTGATGCTCCCTTCACCTTAAGAAGCAACGCTCCCCTTCATTTACCAGCCACATGATTCATTCTAGTTAAAAGTGGAAATAAAAAAGCCAGTTTGCAGAATAAAAAACCATTAAAAAACACAATAAAAACAAAAAACGCCAACAAACAACGAGCTAACGCGAACGAATCTGGACTAAAAACATGTAAGCAAATATGAGCAAAACATAAGATAAATTAATAAATAACCCAACAAAGCGTTCGACCTAGCGTGCAGCAAACCAACTGCTGCGCACCTGATGACGGTGCCAAATCCAGCCCAACGCCAGGCCGCGCAGCGCCAGAAACACCGCCAGCGCCAGCCAGAGCCCGTGGTTGCCTAGCAGCGGCACGCTGAACAGCGCCAGACCGTATCCCGCAGCGGCCACCGCCATGCTGTTACGCATCTCGGCGCCGCGCGTGGCGCCGATAAACATGCCGTCCAGCAAATAGCACCACACCCCGACCAACGGCAGAATGACCTGCCAGGGTAAATAATGGGCGGCCAACGCACGCAGTTCCGGCAAAGAGGTCAATGCCGCCACGATCTGCTGGCCGGTAACGGCATACGCCAGGCCGAAGGCCAACGCGACCAGCCCTGCCTGCCTGCAGGCCGCGTGCCACACCTTGCGCAGTTGGCTGTCGTCCCGGGCGCCGTAGGCGTGGCCCGAATGAGCCTCCACCGCATAAGCAAAACCGTCGAGCGCATAGGCGGTGAACGTCAGCAGATTCATCAATACCGCATTGACCGCCACCACCTCGCTTCCCAGGCGAGCGCCGAAAATGGTCAACGACGCAAAGCACAGTTGCAGCAACAGTGAACGCAGCATGATGTCGCGATTGAGCGCCAGCAGGCGACGCAGATCGCCACGCCAGGCCTGGCGCAGCATCTGCAGGGTAATACCGCGCAGGCGCATCACCCGCCACGCCAACCACAGGCCGAGCAGCAGCGTAGCGTATTCGGCGATGGCGGTTGCCGCCGCCGCCCCCCGCACGTTCCAGCCCAGGCCCATCACCAGCCAGATATCCAGCACGATGTTCAGCAGGTTGCCGACGATCAGCAGGATCACCGGCGCCCGCACGTACTGCACGCCGAGCAGCCAGCCCAGCAGCACCAGGTTGGCCAGCGCCGCCGGGGCGCTTAACCAGCGGATCTCAAGAAAACGCCGCGCCTGTTCCAGCACCTCGCCATCGCCGCCGACGATCCGCAGCGCCAGTTCGATCAGCGGGTAGCGCAACAGGACGATCGCCCCCCCGGCCAACAGCGCCAGCAGCAGCGGTTGCATAAAGGCGCGCGCCAGCGCTTGCGGGTTCTGTGCCCCCAGCGCCTGCGCCGCGAGGCCGGTGGTGCTCATGCGCAGGAATAACAGCAGCATGAAGAGGAAGCTGGTCGCCACCGCGCCGATCGCCACGCCCCCCAGGTAGATCGGGCTGTCGAGGTGGCCTATCACCGCGGTGTCCACCAGCCCGAGCAGCGGCACGGTGATATTGGAGAAGATCATCGGCAGGGCGAGGCGCCACAGGGCTTTATCGGTGTCGCTGGTGAAGGCGGAAATCAGGCGCATGATGGGATGTTCCTGTGACTGAGTGACAAAGGGCGAAGTCAGAAACAAAAACGCCCCAAAACAGGGGCGATTGATACAGGGAGCGGCGGTGATGGCGCGGCGATTAAATCCAGTCGCCGTTGCGGATCACGCCGACCGCCAGCCCTTCGATAGTGAAATTCTGCTGACGCAGATCGACCACTATCGGTTGGAATTCGTTGTTCTCCGGCAGCAGTTCAACCACGTTGCCGTGCTTTTTCAAGCGCTTGACCGTCACTTCGTCTTCGATGCGCGCGACCACGACCTGGCCGTTGCGCACGTCTTGCGTTTTGTGCACCGCCAGCAGATCGCCGTCCAGAATGCCGATGTCGCGCATCGACATGCCGTTCACCCGCAGCAGGAAATCGGCGCTCGGTTTAAACAGGGAAGGATCCACCTGGTAGTGCCCTTCGATGTGCTGCTGCGCCAGCAGCGGCTCGCCGGCGGCGACGCGGCCGATCAGCGGCAGCCCTTCTTCTTCTTCCATCAGCAGACGGATACCGCGCGAGGCACCGGAGACGATTTCGATCACGCCTTTGCGTGCCAGCGCCTTCAGGTGTTCTTCGGCGGCGTTAGGCGAACGGAACCCCAGACGCATCGCGATCTCGGCACGCGTTGGCGGCATGCCCGTTTGCGAAATGTGCTCGCGAATCAGATCGTAGACCTCTTGCTGTCTGGTAGTTAGTGCTTTCATTCCGCCCCCTGTTTGTTTATACAGTCTTGCTGTGAGTATATACAGGTAAGCGCGGATTGGGAACCGAAGAATAAATAAAAATCAGTCAGTAGGCGCTTTTCGTCAGCCGAAATGCTGCCATAAGACCGTGCCCCAAACGAACAGCGCCAGCGCGATCGCCAGCGACACCGCCGCCGATCCCATGTCCTTGGCCCGCCCGGACAGCTCGTGATGTTCGCTGCCGATGCGATCCACCACCGCCTCGATCGCGCTGTTCAGGATCTCGACGATCATCACCAGCGCTACCGATCCGATCAATAAAATGCGCGCTATCGCACCCACATCCAGCCAGACAGCCAGTATGATAGCCAGAAGGGTGACCACCAGTTCCTGGCGGAAAGCCGCTTCGTGCTGCCAGGCGGCGGATAGCCCTTTATAGGAATAGCCGGCGGCCTTGATGATGCGGGTCAGTCCGGTTGCTTGGTTTGCCATGTTTTCGTGCCTTTCTCAGAGGTCGGTCATAATAAAAAGAGTCTAGAACAGTCGGCGCTGACGGCTCTCGGTTTTCGAACACCACAGATCTGCTACCCGGTTTCTGGTATGCTTGCGGCGCATTGCTAACAAGAGGCTTCACGTTGTTATGTCAGGTTGGCGTAAAATTTATTATAAAATATTGAATTTACCACTTAAATTGTTGGTAAGAAGTAAGGTCATCCCTTCAGATCCGGTTACCGAGCTAGGGTTGGATCCCTCACGGCCGATTTTGTATGTTTTACCTTACAATTCCAAGGCGGATTTGCTGACGCTGCGCACCCAGTGCCTGGCGCAGGATCTGCCCGATCCGCTCAACTCGCTGGAGATCGACGGCACCGTGCTGCCGAGCTACGTGTTCATTCACGACGGCCCGCGCGTGTTCCGCTACTACACCCCGAAAGAAGAGTCGGTAAAGCTGTTCCACGACTATCTGGATCTGCATCGCAGCAACCCGGATCTCGACATTCAGATGCTGCCGGTTTCGGTCATGTTCGGCCGCTCGCCGGGCCGCGAAGGCCACGGCACGCCGCACCTGCGTCTGTTGAACGGCGTGCAGAAGTTCTTCGCCGTGCTGTGGCTCGGCCGCGACAGCTTCGTGCGTTTCTCCAACACCGTGTCGCTGCGCCGTATGGCGACCGAACACGGCACGGATAAAACCATCGCGCAGAAACTGGCGCGCGTGGCGCGCATGCACTTCTCGCGTCAGCGCCTGGCCGCGGTGGGCCCAAGCCTGCCGGCCCGTCAGGATCTGTTCAACAAGCTGTTGGCGTCCAAAGCGATCGAAAAAGCGGTCGAGGACGAAGCGCGCAGCAAGAAGATCTCGCACGAGAAGGCCCAGCAGAACGCCATCGCGCTGATGGAAGAGATCGCCGCCGACTTCTCCTACGAAACCGTGCGTCTGTCCGACCGCGTGCTGAGCTGGACCTGGAACCGGTTGTATCAGGGCATCAACGTCACCAACGCCGAGCGCGTGCGCCAGCTGGCGCAGGACGGCCACGAGATCGTCTACGTGCCCTGCCACCGCAGCCACATGGACTATCTGCTGCTGTCCTACGTGCTGTATCACCAGGGCCTGGTGCCGCCGCACATCGCCGCGGGCATCAACCTCAACTTCTGGCCGGCCGGCCCGATCTTCCGCCGCCTGGGCGCGTTCTTCATCCGCCGCACCTTCAAGGGCAACAAGCTGTACTCGACGGTGTTCCGCGAATACCTCGGCGAGCTGTTCACCCGCGGTTACTCGGTGGAATACTTCGTGGAAGGCGGCCGTTCCCGCACCGGGCGCCTGCTGGAGCCGAAGACCGGCACCCTGTCGATGACCATTCAGGCGATGCTGCGCGGCGGCACCCGTCCGATCACGCTGGTGCCGATTTACATCGGTTACGAGCACGTGATGGAAGTGGGTACCTACGCCAAAGAGCTGCGCGGCGCCACCAAGGAAAAAGAGAGCCTGCCGCAGATGCTGCGCGGCCTGCGCAAGCTGCGCAACCTGGGTCAGGGTTACGTCAACTTCGGCGAACCGCTGCCGTTGACAGCTTACCTCAACCAGAACGTGCCGCAGTGGCGCGAGTCGATCGATCCGATCGAAGCTCAGCGTCCAAGCTGGCTGACGCCGACGGTCAACGATCTGGCCGGCCAGATCATGGTGCGCATCAACAATGCCGCCGCGGCCAACGCCATGAACCTGTGTTCCACCGCGCTGCTGGCCTCGCGTCAGCGTTCGCTGACCCGCGAACAGCTGGTCGAACAGCTCGAGTGCTACCTGCAGCTGATGCGCAACGCGCCTTACGCGCATGACGTCACCGTACCGACGCAAACGCCGGACGAGCTGCTGGATCACGCGCTGAACATGAACAAGTTCGAGGTGGAAAAGGACAACATCGGCGACATCATCATTCTGCCGCGCGAACAGGCGGTGCTGATGACCTATTACCGCAACAACATCCACCACCTGCTGGTGTTGCCGTCGCTGATCGCCAGCATCGTGATGCATCACCGCCGGGTATCGCGCGCCGAACTGCTGCGCCAGATCGGCATGATCTACCCGATGCTGAAAGCCGAGCTGTTCCTGCATAACGACAAGGAACAGCTGCCGGACGTGCTGCGGCCGATGATCGACGAGCTGATCCGTCAACAGTTGATCTGCGACAAAGGCGACGATCTGGTGCTCAACCCGGCGCGCATTCGCCCGCTGCAGCTGCTGGCCGCCGGGGTGCGCGAAACCCTGCAACGCTACGCCATCACCATGTCGATCCTCAGCGCCAACCCGAGCATCAACCGCGGCGCGCTGGAAAAAGAGAGCCGCATCATGGCGCAGCGTCTGTCGGTGCTGCACGGCATCAACGCGCCGGAGTTCTTCGACAAGGCGGTGTTCTCCACCCTGGTGGCGACGCTGCGTGAAGAAGGCTACATCAACGACAGCGGCGATGCGATCCGCGAACACACCCTCGAGGTGTACAGCATGCTGAGCGATCTGATCACGCCGGAAATCAAGCTGACCATCGAAAGCGTCAACATGCCGGAAGAGACTAACGCTCTGCCGCAAACCGATGCGGAAGAAGAGAAAGACGAGTGATTTCGCCCGGCGCGAAAACACAAAAGGCACCCCTTGGGGTGCCTTTTTTCTTGCTGCAGGAAACCGTTACGCCGGCAGATAGCTCAGCGCGATGCCGATAAACACCACCAGCCCGACATAGTTGTTCTGCAGGAAGGCCTTGAAGCAGGCTTCGCGCTCGCGCCCGGCGATCTGCTTCTGCTGGTGAATGAACAGCGCGCCCGCCAGCAACAGCGACCAGTAAAACGCGCCGCCGAGCTGCGCCAGATAACCAACCCACGCCAGCAGCAACAACGTCGCGAACTGCAACAGCCCGACGATCAGCTTGTCATAACGCCCGAACAGGATGGCGGTGGACTTGATGCCGATTTTCAGATCATCGTCGCGATCGACCATCGCATACAGCGTGTCATAGGCTACCGTCCAGCAGATGTTCGCCAGCAGCAGCAGCCAGCAGCTGAGCGGCAACGATTCGCTGACCGCCGCATAGCCCATCGGAATGCCCCAGCCGAACGCGGCGCCCAGTACGAACTGCGGCAGGTTGGTCACCCGCTTCATAAACGGATACACCCAGGCCAGCGCCAGCGCCGCCAGTGACAGCCAGATGGTCATCGCATTCAGCGTCAACACCAGGCAGAACGAAATCAGCACCAGCACCACGAACAGCACTTTGGCCTCTTTCGCGCTCACCCGGCCGCTCGGCATCGGCCGCCCGGCGGTGCGCTTTACGTAGCCGTCCACCGCGCGATCGGCGTAGTCATTCACCACGCAGCCGGCGGCGCGCATCAGGAACACGCCGAGCACGAACACCACCAGAATCGACAGCGGCGGCACGCCTTTCCCGGCCAGCCACAGCGCCCACAGCGTCGGCCACAACAGCAACAGCGTGCCGATCGGTTTATCAATGCGCATCAAATGGCTGTAAGCCCGCCATTTACTTTGAGTCACGCTTCCCTCCAACGTCTTGTTCTCCTCTCTTATGCAGGAACCGCTGAATACAGCGGCGAAGCCGGTAAAAACAGTTCGGTCAGCAGCAGCGGCTTGCCCGCCAGCCGCAGCCGTGAACGACGCGCCCACAGCGCGTCCTGCCGGCCGATATGGATATAGTCGCGGGTCAGATCGCCGCTGCTGAACAGATAGCGCCCGAGCGGCAGCGTCCCCAGATCCACCAGCGCCTGATCGGGGCCGGTCAGCGTATGTTCCGGGATCACCGTGCGCCCCAGCAGCCAGGGCTGGTCGTCGCCCAGCAGCACCACTTCGCGCAGCCAGTAGCGCGGGCTGTCGGGCAGGTGGTTCGCCTCGTCGCCCAGCGCCTCACGCGTGACGAAGCATTCGCGCTGCGGTTCAACGCGCACCTGGGCGCAATGGCGTTCAAATCGGCGGGTCATGGAGCCTAACTCCATCAGCCAGTCGCTGACGGCGGCGGGCGCCGGAGGATCCTGTTCGGATAACCACTCCAGCGGCGGCAGGATGGAATCCCTGATGCCAGACATTGCTTTACTCCTCGCCTGAACCGCAGCCGGTACGGCGCGCCAGACGATACAAACTGTTAACAGGCCCCCATTGTAGCGCAGAAATGCGAAAGCGGCAGGCTGATTCGTGGCGAAAACGGCAGGTCTGTCGGCCGGAAAAACCGGGGTTCTGTCATCTTTTTGCCATCCGCATTCTCTATCTTCATTTCCCGGCGCGCTGACGATTCTGTGATCGCCCGCAAAGTTTCAGCTTCCTCGCGTTGTGTTATCTACGCGCGTAGATACCCTGATACGGCAGCGTTGAATCGCCATGCGTCCGACATGATTTGTCGGCACACCTTTGTTGCCGGCACCAGGGAAACCATCTTTAACCGCGCCCCTCCAGGCGCAGAACAAAAGAGGATAGCACTGCCATGAGCGAAACAACGCTTGCCCCTTCACAGACCGCCGACGCCGCGCTGGCGGCCGATGAACGCCTGGCAACCAAAGAGGGGCGCAGCCAATTTTGGCGCGCCACCTTCTCCTGTTGGCTCGGCACCGCCATGGAATACGTCGACTTCGCGCTGTACGGCCTGGCGGCCGGCATGGTGTTCGGCGACGTGTTCTTCCCCGAAGCCACGCCGCTGGTGGCGCTGCTGGCCAGTTTCGCCACCTACTCCGTCGGCTTCGTCGCGCGGCCGATCGGCGCGCTGGTGTTCGGCTGGATCGGCGACCGCAAAGGCCGCCGCGTGGTGCTGATCACCACCGTGGCGCTAATGGGCCTCTCCACCACATTGATCGGTCTGATCCCGTCCTATGCGCAAATCGGCGTCTGGGCGCCCGCCTGCCTGGTGATCCTGCGCTTCGCGCAGGGGTTCGGCGCCGGAGCGGAGCTGTCCGGCGGGGCGGTGATGCTGGCGGAATACGCGCCGGCCAAGCGGCGCGGGCTGGTCGCGTCGATCATCGCCATCGGCTCCAACAGCGGCACCCTGCTGGCGTCGCTGGTGTGGCTGCTGGTGCTGCAGCTCGACAAGGAAGATCTGATGAGCTGGGGCTGGCGCATTCCGTTCCTCGCCAGCATTCTGATCGCCGGCGCGGCGCTGTACCTGCGCCGCCACGTGCGGGAAACGCCGGTGTTCGAACGCGAGCTGCAGCAAAACCACCAGCGCATGCTGGACGCCGCCCAGGCCGCGCCGGACTCACGCAGCTACCTGCAACGCACCAAGGCGTTCTGGGTGATGCTCGGCCTGCGCATCGGCGAAAACGGCCCCTCCTACCTGTGCCAGGGCTTTATCGTCGGCTATGTCGCCAAGGTGCTGATGGTCGATAAATCAGTGCCGGCGCTGGCGGTGCTGATCGCCTCACTGTGCGGTTTTCTGGTGATCCCGCTGGCCGGCTGGCTCTCCGATCGCTTCGGCCGCCGCATCACCTACCGGTGGTTCTGCCTGCTGCTGGTGCTGTACGCTTTCCCGGCGTTCTGGCTGCTCGACAGCCGTGAGCCGGCGATCGTCATCTCGGTGATCGTGGTCGGCATGTGCATCGCATCGCTGGGGATCTTCGGCGTACAGGCGGCCTATGGCGTCGAACTGTTCGGCGTGAAGAACCGCTACTCCAAAATGGCGTTCGCCAAGGAGCTTGGGTCGATCCTCTCCGGCGGCACCGCGCCGCTGATCGCCACCGCGCTGCTGTCCGGTTTCGGTCACTGGTGGCCTGTCGCCTGCTATTTTGTTGTAATGGCGGCCATCGGCTTAATCACCACCTTCTTTGCTCCCGAAACCCGCGGCCGCGATCTCAATCTGCCGCAGGATGCCGCGTAGCGGGAAGGCGAACAGGACCTCAATTTGGATAATCACTCCGCGCGCCGCGTTACCCGCGCCGACGTGGCTCGCATAGCGGGCACCTCCGTCGCCGTGGTCAGCTACGTGATCAACAACGGCCCTCGCCCGGTGGCGGAAGCCACCCGGCTGCGCGTGCTGGCGGCGATCGAGCAGACCGGCTACCGGCCGAACGACATCGCGCGGGCATTGGCCTCCGGCAGCACGCAAACCTATGGGCTGGTGGTGCCGGATATTTCCAATCCGTTCTTCGCCACGCTGGCGCGGGCGCTGCAGCAAGAGGCCTTCAGCCGCGGCCGCGTGCTGCTGCTGGGCGACGCCGGCGACGACCGGCAGCGCGAGTATGAGCTGATCAACAACCTGCTGCGCCGCCAGGTCGACGGCCTGCTGTACACCAGCGTCGATCGCCATCCGTGGTTCGAGCTGATCCGCGCCTCCGGCACGCCCTGCGTGATGATAGATACCATCGACAGCCAGGCCGGGGTCTGCGCCATCCGCGTCGACGAGCGCGACGCCGCCTGCCAGGCGACCCGCCATCTGCTGCAGCATGGCTATCGCGACATCGGCATTTTTATCGGCCCGCTAACCATGCTCAACGCGCAGGATCGCCTGAACGGCTGGCGCGATGCGCTGCTGGAGGCGGGCATCGCGCCGCGCGACGAGTGGATTTTCGAGGTCCCCTACACCCGCCAGGGCGGCTACCAGGCCACCCAGCGCATGGTGCAAGGCCCGCGCCCACGCGCCGTTTTCACCTCCAACGAGCAGCAGGCGCTCGGCTGCCTGTCGGCGCTGGCGGAACATGGGCTGCGCGCGCCGGACGATCTGGCGCTGATCTGTTTTAACGGCACGCAGCAATCCGAATTCAGCGTGCCGCCGCTCAGCGCGGTCGAGCAGCCGATCGACGCCATGGCCAAGCGGGCCATCGCCATGCTGGCCGCCGGCGCCGCGCCCGCCGAGCTGCATGAATTCGCTTTTCAACTGCGCATCCGCCATTCATGCGGCTGTTAGCGGATTTTCAGGACACCTTACTATGCGTTTAATCATTGATTGCGATCCCGGTAACGGCGTTCCCGGCGCCAACGTCGACGACGGTCTGGCGCTGGCCCTGGCGCTGGCGGCCAAACCGCAGCTGCAGCTGGAGCTGATCAGCATCGTGGCCGGCAATACCCCGCGCGAAGTGGGCTTCGCCGTCGCCACCGATCTGCTGGCGCAAAGCGGCTACCAGGTGCCGGTCGCCCTCGGCGCGGCGCGCGCCCTGAGCGAGCCGCCGGAGCCATGGCGCGCTCATCTGGACCGCCCAATCGCCGATCCCAAGCTGGCGGCGCTGTGGCGCGACTTGCCCGCACCCTCGCTGGCCAACGCGCCCGCACCGGACGCCGCCATCGCCATCGGCGAACTGATCTGTCGGCATCCCGGCGAGATCACGTTGGCGGCGATCGGCCCGCTGACCAACGTTGCGCACGCCATGCAGCTTTACCCGCAGATGGCGCAGGCGGTGAAAGAGATCGTGATCATGGGCGGCGTGTTCAACGTCGAAGGATACATCAAGGACACCAATTTTGGTTTGGATCCGGAAGCGGCGCGGCTGGTGTTGAACAGCGGCGCCAATATCACGCTGGCCCCGCTGGACGTCACCACCCAGACCATGCTGACCCAGGCGGATCTGGCCGCACTGACCCAGCCGGATACGCCGCTGTGCCGCTATTTGCGCGCCACCACGCAGCCGTGGATCGACTATTCGCGCTATACGCGGTGCCTGCCGGGCTGCTGGATCCATGATGCGCTGGTGATCGCCTGGCTGTTGGAACCGCAGTTGGTCACGACCGAAATGTTCCATGTGGATGTGGCGCTGGAAGGGGCGTTGACGCGCGGCAGCTCACGCCGTTGGCGGCCGGGCGGCCTGCGCCTGACGGTCGGCCTGCCGCCGCCGCAGGGCAAGCCGGTGCGCATCATGCAGCAGGTGGACAACCCCCGTCTGCTGACGCTGATCGGCGCAACGCTGGCGCGCGGATGAAAAAAGGTGCGCCAAGGCGCACCAATCATCGAGCCAGCATCGGCAGCGCCGGGTGTTACCCCTTGCCTTTAACGCTGCTGATAAACGTTTTACGCGCAGTGGTCGAGCCCAACTTCTCGGCCTCATTCATCAGCTTCAGCGCCTTGTCGATATCGCCCGCCTTCACCGCCTGCTTGATGCCGTTATTGAAGTAGCTTTCGGTATCGTTGAGCATCGGCTCCGCCGGTTTCTCCGGGGTCGGTGCCGGCGCCGCCACGGCGGCCGGTGCGGTTGATCCCACCACCACCGGCGCCACGGTCGGCGCAGGCTGCAGCATGCCGATCATCACGTTGCCGGTGCCCTGTTCCGCGGTGACCTTAAGCTTCAGCGTGCCGGTCGTCGCGTGGCCGGCGATCGGATCCGGGATATCCGGCACCGCGTTGCCCACGCCCTGCGCGTAGGCCTTGGCCGGGTTAGTCAGCTGCGTGGTTTTCGCCAAATCCTGGCGGGTGGTGTACACCAGCAGGTAAATCTGTTTTTGCCCGAGCGCCGGCGTCAGCTTCAGCGTGCCTTCGAGACGATCGGAGGACATCGCCCCCGGCGGCTGATACGGGAAATAGCTGCTCGGGTAATATGCCGCCGGGCGCAAATGCTCATCCAGCACCAGCACGCTCGGCGCGTACAGCGAATTGTTTTTGGCGAGGCTGCTCAGCGTCACTTCCAGCGAACCGCGATCGGCCGGCAGGGTATAGGCGGCGATCGCCCCCTGGATCTCGCCCTGATTGAGCTGCGGGCTGACGGCGTCGAGCTTCACTTCTTGCGACACCGGCGGCTGCAGCGGCTGCCACGGCAGGCTTTGCAGCGTGGCGGCGCTGATGGCCGGCGCGACGGAAACGTTGGCCGGCGTATCGGCGTTGGCCGCCAAAGGCACGCCGACGGTCAGCGCCAGCGACAGGCAGAGTGACAGCAGATTCTTTTTCATCGTTATATCCTCTTTCAGCACCGCGGCGGATCAGGCAAGAGATCGGGCCGCGGCGAATGCGGTTGGGGGAGAGCCGGCGGCCCTCCCCGTCCTGTCGTTACCACCAAATTTCCATCTGGGCGCCGAAGGTGACTTCGTCATCCTTGCCGCGGCTGAAGGTATGCATGCTGGTGTCGTTGTAAGCGGTGCCGGCGTTATACCCGGTGTCATCGCCGGTGGCGTAGCCCCACTTCTCATCCCACTTGGCGTAGGTGGCGAACAGGCGGATGGCCGGACGCGACCAGATGCTGTTGCCCGCCTGCCATTGCTGCGCCAGGGTCACTTTATACTGGCCGTTGCGATCGCCGGTGCGTTGGGACTTGACGTTGTCATAGCCGGCTTCCAGCAAGGTGCTCATGATCGGCGTCCATTTGTACATCGGGCGCACGCCCACGGTGTACCAGGTGGTGCCGTTGTTGTTGTCGCGGTCGATGTCCTGGAACATGGCGACATACATCAGCGCCCATTGATCGTTGAAATCGATGGCGCCGTGATCCAGCACGCGGATCATCTTGCCGTTGTTATCGATGGTGGCGCCTTCGTTGCGGCCGTTGTTCTGCGAGGTCATCGAGTCGGTGGCGTACTGCAGCACGAACTTGTTGTAACCGTTCAGGATGCTCTGCGTGTGTTCCGCGGTGAACATCCAGCCATCTTTGCTGGCACCGTCGGCCAGGCGGTAGTTATCCTGCGCATTGGCGCGGCCGTAGTCCACGCCCAGCTCCAGGGTGCCGCCCGGGTTCAACTCCAGGCCGGCCAGACGCAGGTCGAAAGTGTCGTTGACGGTCGGACGCTGTTTCCATTCGTTATCCAGATAGCCGTAAGAGCCGCCGGATTCGGAGTTGCGGGTCACGGCGGCGGACAGCTTGCCGAAGCCCAGATCGATGTTTTCCAGACCGGCGCCCGGGCCGGAGATATCCCAGTAGTAGAAGTCGATCATGTGAACGTCATGACGCTGATAGAAACGCTTACCGGCCCACAGCGTGGAGCCCGGCAGCCACTCGATCAGGTTTTTACCCTGCACGTTCACTTCGCGGAAGCCCGGCGTCACGTCTTCCCAGTCGGAACGCTGCGAGACCGAATAGGCCAGGTTAGTGTCGAAATAGAAGCTCTTGTCGCCTTCTTTCCACACTTCCTGCCCCAGTTTCAGTTCGGCGTAGGTTTCGCATTCGTTGCCGAGACGGTATTTGCTCGCGGCGCCGGTGGCCTTGAAGCACTGTTGCTCACCGCCGCTGCCGGTCCAGCCGATGCCGGAACGGGCGTAACCGTGGAAATCCACGGCCAGCGCCTGAGTAGAGAGAACACCGGCGGCGACAGCCAGTGCCAGAGGAAGTTTGCGCAGAGTAGTCATCATTATTCTCCTGTTATACCGACTTTGATGCTTTAAACGCCCGGCTCCTGGTGCAGCCGTTTACATGCCGTACCGTCTTCACGGAACAGATGGCAGCGGTGAGGCGGCAGGCCGATGGCGAATGTGGCACCTTCTTCTACCAGCACCACGTCGTTCTGGCGGTACACCAGGTTTTGACGGATGGCCGGGATTTGGATGTGGATTTGCGTCTCGTTACCGAGCTGCTCCACCACCTGTACGTCGCCGGTAAGCCGCACTTCAGAGGCTTCGCCGGGCAGCAGATGTTCGGGACGAATGCCCAGTGACAGGTTGGCGCCGGGCTGAACGCCCGCGCCTTCCACCGGCAGCCAGACCAGTTGGCGGTTGGGCAGTTCGACCTGCACCTGTCGCGGCTCCGCCGCGGTGACCTTGACCGGCAGGAAGTTCATCTTCGGCGAACCGATGAACCCGGCGACGAAGCGGTTGGCCGGGTAGTGGTACAGTTCCAGCGGCTTGCCGACCTGCGCCACGCGACCGGCGTCGAGCACCACGATCTTGTCGGCCAGCGTCATCGCTTCGACCTGATCGTGAGTGACGTAAATCATGGTGCGCTGCAGGCGCTTGTGCAGACGGGAGATCTCGATGCGCATCTGCACCCGCAGCGCGGCATCGAGGTTGGACAGCGGTTCGTCGAGCAGGAATACGTCCGGCTCGGCCACCAGCGTGCGGCCGATCGCCACACGCTGACGCTGCCCGCCGGACAGCGCCTTCGGCCGCCGATCGAGCAGGTGCGCCAGCTGCAGCACCTCGGAGACCTGGTTCACCCGTTGATTGATTTCCGCTTTCCTGGCGCCGGCCAGCTTCAGGCCGAACGACATGTTGTCCGCCACCGACAGGTGCGGATACAGCGCGTAGGACTGGAACACCATGCCGATGCCGCGCTCGGAAGGCGGCACCTCATTCATACGTTTCTCGCCGATCAGCAGGTCGCCGGAGGTGATGTCCTCCAGCCCGGCGATCATGCGCAGCAGCGTCGATTTGCCGCAGCCCGACGGCCCGACAAACACCACAAACTCGCCGTCTTCGATAGTCAGATTGACGTCTTTGGAAATCACGGCCTCACCGAAGGCCTTATAAACGCTGCGCAGTGTCACGCTAGCCATGCGTTACTCCCCTGCTTTCGCAGTTAACATGTCGTGTGAAAATGGCGGAGGCAAAGCCCGCCAAAACCCATTGATGACCCTCTTGCTGCGCGCCGTGCTGCCATGCCAACGGCAAGGTCGCCTCAGACGGCGCGGCCGCCTGAGTATAAGGCTGCAGGTTTATCAGCGCTTCAAGGCATTGATCCTGATGGGTAATAAGTAAGCGCACCACGCCGTCCCGCTGGCTGACCGCGTTCAGCTCGCCGCGCTGGATGAGCGGCGAACGGCGCAGGGCCAACAGCGCCTGGCAGTAACGTAAGGTGGAGTGGCTGTCGTGCTGTTGGCGGCTGATGGCCAATGCGCGGTGTTCGATCGCCACCTGCTGATACCAGCTGATCTCCCCGGCGGTGACCTGTTCGGGGGCTTCATGCCACGGCATTGGCGTTTGCGCGCCGCGCGGATCCTGCAGGCCGGCGGCATGCGGCAGTCCCAGCTCTTCGCCCTGATACAGGCAGATCGGCGCCGGCAACATCGCCAACAGCGTCAAAAAGGCGGCGGCGGAACGCAGGTCGCCCTGCCCCCAGCGGCTGACCACCCGAGGCTGATCGGCGTCGCCGGTGCTCCACAGGCTGTCCGCCAACGTGGCGCGGCGAGCGTGCAGCACCGCCACCAGCTTTTCCGCGCTGAACGGCATCACGTCGAGCGCCAGCGCGCCGTGGGCGAACCGCTGCGGTGCGACGGCATTGCGAACGCGGTTGGCGTCATCGCCGTACCACAGCGTCAGCCCTTCGCCCGTCACCGTCGCCTCGGCCTCCGGCGCCAACGTCTGCGGCAGCAACAGACCGTCGATCGACAGCGCTTTCAGGTATGGCAGCGCCGCCAGCATGCCGAGCGCGTCGCCCACGCCGTCCCCGTTTCCGTCACGGAAACTGGCCGGATGGATCCGGTACAGGGTGGGCTGAGTGGCGATAGGCATTGACGACATAAATCCGGTATCCCTGCAGCGCGTGGCGTTAAAAATCGATGGGCCGATAGTGCGGGAGTCGCCGGAAAGGGTAATCATCCGTAACAGGATTTTTCATGGGGGAGGAGGCGGGAGGATGAGAGAACGACCGCGGCGATGAGAAGTTCCGCGCTTGAGGCAAATCTGTGATCCGGCTGGCAAAAATCGCCCCCCTATTTTGTGCCTGACGCCACAGAATAGAGCACAACGTTAACTGGATCACACTCCTCATCTCAGGGGCGTAGAGGGGGGGAGGATGAGAATATGTCGCGTTGTGACCCACTATTACCGCGAAACGTCTCTCCTTGATTTATGTGCCCACAAAAAGAAGGACTGGATTATGACTCGCAGCATTACCCTCGCCCGCACGCTGGCGCTCTCGGCACTGGCCACCCTGGTGCTCTCTTCTTCCGCCTTCGCCAAGATTGAGGAAGGCAAACTGGTTATCTGGATCAACGGCGACAAGGGCTATAACGGCCTGGCGGAAGTCGGCAAGAAATTCGAAAAAGACACCGGCATCAAGGTCACCGTCGAGCACCCGGACAAGCTGGAAGAAAAATACCCTCAGGTGGCCGCCACCGGCGACGGTCCTGACATCATTTTCTGGGCCCACGACCGCTTCGGCGGCTATGCGCAGTCCGGCCTGCTGGCCGAAATCCACCCGTCCAAAGCCTTCCAGGACAAGCTGTTCCCGTTCACCTGGGACGCCGTGCGTTATGACGGCAAGCTGATCGGCTATCCGATCGCCGTCGAAGCGCTGTCGCTGATTTACAACAAGGACCTGGTCAAACAGCCGCCGAAGACCTGGGAAGAGATCCCGGCGCTGGACAAACAGCTGCGCGCCGGCGGCAAGAGCGCCATCATGTGGAACCTGCAGGAACCCTACTTCACCTGGCCTATCATCGCCGCCGACGGCGGTTATGCCTTCAAGTATGAAAACGGCAAATACAACATCAAGGATGTCGGCGTGGCCAACGCCGGTTCGCAGGCCGGCCTGCAGTTCATCGTCGATCTGGTGAAAAACAAACACATCAACGCCGATACCGACTACTCGATCGCCGAAGCCGCGTTCAACAAAGGCCAGACCGCGATGACCATCAACGGGCCGTGGGCCTGGAACAACATCGAGCAGAGCAAAATCAACTACGGCGTGACGCTGCTGCCGACCTTCAAAGGCAAGCCGTCCAAACCGTTCGTCGGCGTGCTGACCGCCGGCATCAACGCCGCCAGCCCGAATAAAGAGCTGGCGACCGAGTTCCTCGAGAACTACCTGCTGACCAACGAAGGGCTGGCGGACGTCAACAAAGACAAACCGCTGGGCGCGGTGGCGCTGAAGTCCTATCAGGAAGCGCTGGCCAAAGATCCGAAGATCGCCGCCACCATGCAGAACTCGCAAAACGGGGAAATCATGCCGAACATCCCACAGATGAGCGCCTTCTGGTACGCCGAACGCAGCGCGGTGATCAACGCCGTCAGCGGCCGTCAGACGGTGAAAGCCGCGCTGGACGACGTACAGACCCGTATCACCAAGTAACGACGTCGTGCGGGGCGCCGTGGCGCCCCGCCGTTGCTTCACAGAAAGGAACGCCCTATGCAATTCGCTCACGCCGGGACGCCCGCGCGTAAAAAATCGAAGTGGTGGCAAAGCGACGCGCTGAAATGGCTGGTGGTCGGCCTGTTCAGCCTGGTGACCTGCTACCTGATTGTGTTGATGTATGCACAGGGTGAATACCTGTTCGCCATCCTGACGCTGATCCTGGTCAGCGCCGGGCTTTACGTCTTCGCCAACCGCCGCGCCTACGCCTGGCGCTATGTGTATCCCGGCATCGCCGGCATGGGGCTGTTCGTCCTGTTCCCGCTGATCTGCACCATCGCCATCGCCTTTACCAACTACAGCAGCACCAACCAGCTGACCTTTGAGCGCGCGCAATCGGTGCTGATGCAACGCCAGTTCCAGAGTGGCAAAACCTTCACCTTCGGCCTCTACCCGGCGGAAAATCAGCAGTGGCGCCTGCAGCTGACGCCACCGGACAGTGAACAGCCGCTGCTCTCCGAGCCTTTCCGCCTCGACGCCGCGGCGCCGCAAACCCTGACATTGACCACACAGAGCGCCGCGCCGCAGGGCGAGCGCGCCACGCTGCGGGTGATCACCCAGAACCGGCAGGCGCTGAGCCAGCTGGTGGCGCAACTGCCCGACGGCGGTGAATTGCGCATGAGTTCACTGCGCCAGTTCTCCGGCACCCGTCCGCTGTATGCGCTGGACAAAGACGGCAGTACGCTGACCAATAACCAGACCCAGGTGCGCTACCGGCCGAACGGCGACATCGGCTTCTATCAGGCGATCAACGCCGACGGCGGCTGGGCGCAGGAAACCCTGAGCCCGGGCTATACCGTCACCACCGGCTGGAAAAACTTCCTGCGGGTGCTGCAGGACGAGGGCATCAAGAAACCGTTCGTATCGATCTTCATCTGGACCATCGTGTTCTCGGTGATGACGGTGATCCTCACCGTGGCGGTCGGCATGGTGCTGGCCTGCGTGGTGCAGTGGGAGGCGCTGAAAGGCAAGGCGATCTACCGCGTGCTGCTGATCCTGCCCTATGCGGTGCCGTCGTTCATCTCGATCCTGATCTTCAAAGGGTTGTTCAACCAGAGCTTCGGCGAAATCAACATGATGCTCAGCCATCTGTTCGGCATCAAACCCGCCTGGTTCAGCGATCCGCTCACCGCCAAGAGCATGATCCTGATCGTCAACACCTGGCTCGGCTACCCGTACATGATGATCCTGTGCATGGGGCTGCTGAAAGCGATCCCGGACGATCTGTACGAGGCCTCGGCGATGGACGGCGCCAACCCGTGGCAAAACTTCTTCCGCATCACCTTACCGCTGCTGATCAAGCCGCTGACGCCGCTGATGATCGCCAGCTTCGCCTTCAACTTTAACAACTTCGTGCTGATCCAGCTGCTGACCAACGGCGGCCCGGACATGATCGGCACCACTACGCCGGCCGGCTATACCGATCTGCTGGTCAGCTACACCTACCGCATCGCCTTCGAAGGCGGCGGCGGACAAGACTTCGGCCTGGCGGCCGCCATCGCCACGCTGATCTTCCTGCTGGTGGGCGCGCTGGCGATCCTGAATTTGAAAGCCAGCAAGATGAACTTTGATTAGGGAGAATAACGATGGCCATGGTTCAACCCAAATCCCAGCGCCTGCGCCTGTGGATCACCCATATCTTGATGCTGTGCTTTATCGCCCTGATCATGTTTCCGCTGCTGATGGTGGTCGCCATCTCGCTGCGCTCCGGCAACTTCGCCACCGGCAGCCTGATACCGGAAACCCTCTCTTGGGATCACTGGCGGCTGGCGCTTGGCTTCAGCGTCACCCACGCCGACGGCAGCGTGACGCCGCCGCCGTTCCCGGTGCTGCTGTGGCTGTGGAACTCCATCAAGATCGCGGCGATCACCGCCATCGGCATCGTGACGCTGTCCACCACCTGCGCCTACGCCTTCGCACGCATGCGTTTTCGCGGCAAGAGCACGTTGCTGAAAAGCATGCTGATCTTCCAGATGTTCCCGGCGGTGCTGTCGCTGGTGGCGCTGTACGCCCTGTTCGATCGCCTGGGCCAGTACATTCCGTTTATCGGCCTGAACACCCACGGCGGCGTGATTTTCGCCTACATGGGCGGCATCGCGCTGCACGTCTGGACCATCAAGGGCTATTTCGAAACTATCGACAATTCGCTGGAAGAAGCGGCGGCGCTGGATGGCGCCACGCCGTGGCAGGCATTCCGTCTGGTGCTGTTGCCGCTGTCGGTGCCGATTCTGGCGGTGGTATTCATTCTGTCATTTATCGCCGCCATCACCGAAGTGCCGGTGGCGTCGCTGCTGCTGCGCGATGTGAACAGCTACACGCTGGCGGTGGGGATGCAGCAATATCTCAACCCGCAGAACTACCTGTGGGGCGACTTCGCCGCCGCCGCGGTGCTGTCGGCGATACCGATTACCGCCGTGTTCCTGCTGGCGCAGCGCTGGCTGGTGGGCGGCCTGACGGCCGGCGGCGTGAAGGGGTAATTTGTGCCACTGCAGTGCGTTTGATGTTTTTCCTTATCTTTTACCCTATGGATTTCAAGTTACAGCGAGGCGACCAGCTCGCTAAGCCCAGGCGCTTACTTCAGTAAGTAACTGGGGTTAGCGAGTGCAGTCAACAACGCTGTCGCTTGAAAGACGACGGGTAATTATATCCTGTGTCTTTGGCGGCCTTTGGCCGCCATTTTTATCGCTACTCCCGTTTCAGCCGATCGGTATTGGCCAGATAGAGCGTCACCACCAGCACCAATATCGCCGCGGCGTAGATCAGGGTATCGATGGGGTTTTTGTGGTCCACGATAATCAAACGAATAATCGCGGTAATGCCAATGTAAATAAAATAGCGCAGCGGGAAATGATAACCCGACTCAAAATACTTGACGATCAAGGCGATAAATTCAAAGTACAGGAAATAAATCACGATGCCTTCAATCAACAGGTAAGAAGACGACTCTTCGCTGTTGATAAATAACACCTTCGCCAGATGGATGGTTTCCTTGACCAGAAACACCACCAGAATTGCCGCCAGCAGCAACAAGCCCACGTTCAGCACTCGCTGCAGCCCCTTCGCTATCATGATCGAACGCGACGTTTTTGCCATAAAACCTCTCTCTGAATACCGCTTATATGATTCAACCCTGCCAATATAGGCATTGTCCTAAAAATTCCGTCCCAGGTGAAAGCACTTTAAACCCCATTTAATTCATCACGTTATAATAAGATGTTTCTGCCTTATAGATTTGTAGCAAATCGAAATGTCAACTATCATGGGTCACAGAGATCTTTACATAAAACCAATAACCTCGAATTAACAAGGGAATTCTTTATGCGCGCTAAACTTAACGGACTGGTCGCTGCGGGCCTGTTTACCTGTGCATTGTCCGGCCACGCCGCCGGCCTGGTAGCCCCTGACAACGATCTGCGTAACGATCTCGCCTGGTTGTCTGACCGCGGCGTCATCAACGTCAGCCTGTCCACCTGGCCGCTGAGTCAGGAAGAGATCAGTTCCGTTATCGCGCAGGCCAAGCCGGTGACCAACACCGAGAAAAACGTCATCGACCGCGTGCAGCGCCGTGTCGATGCTCTGAAAGCCAACATCCGCGTCAGCGGTTACGCGTCGACCGATAAACCCGGCACCCCGCAGGGCTTCGGCCAAAACGAGTACGCCGACGATCGCCTGACCATCGGCGCCGGCGCCAACGGCGAGTTCTGGGACGTGCGTCTGCAGGGCTCGGTGGAAGGCGATCAGCGCGTCAGCGACGGTTCCAAATTCAACATGAACGGCTCCTACGGCGCAGTGAAAATCTGGAACCAATGGCTCTCCTTCGGCGAGGTTTCCCAGTGGTGGGGCCCGGGTTACGACGGCAGTCTGATCCGCTCCGACGCCGCGCGCCCGGTGGCCGGCTTTATGCTGCAGCGCGCCGACCAATCGCCGTTTGAAACCCCGTGGCTGTCGTGGATCGGCCGCTGGCAATACCAGCTGTCCGCCGGCCAGCTGTCGCAATACGCAGCCGTACCGGACACCAAGCTGATCGGTGGCCGCCTGACCATGATGCCGACCGACTTTCTGGAGCTGGGCGCTTCACGCGTCATGATGTGGGGTGGTGATGGCCGTCCGCACTCCTGGAGTTCCTTCTGGGATGGCGTAACCGGCAACGATAACACCGGCGATCCGAAAAACGATCCGGGCAACCAGTTGGGCGGTTTTGACTTCAAACTCAAGCTGCAGCCGCTCATCGGCATGCCGGTCAGCTTTTATGGCCAGATCACCGGTGAAGATGAAGCAGGCATGTTGCCTTCGCATAACGCTTACATGCTGGGGCTTGAAGGCCATCCGGAATGGGGCCCGACCACGATCAACTGGCATATCGAAGGTTCTGATACCCGCTCTAACGGCAACGCCAACAACGTGATGTACAACCACTACATCTATCGGGGCGGTTACTACCAGCAAGGTTATCCGCTGGGCCACGCGATGGGCGGCGACG
The DNA here is from genome assembly GCF_048684565.1 of Serratia sp. BNK-33-b. NCBI lineage: Bacteria > Pseudomonadati > Pseudomonadota > Gammaproteobacteria > Enterobacterales > Yersiniaceae > Serratia > Serratia sp. BNK-33-b. Next base: position 293,947 of record NZ_JBLQTZ010000001.1, on the reverse strand, counting down.
GCCAGATGCTGTCCGGGCGCGTGGAAATGGTGCTGGACGATGGCCAACGTTGGAGCACCCGTCTGGTGTACGCCAAGGTGAACCCGAACAACCAAACCATCAACCGGGCGTTCCCGCGTTCCGATACGCTGAAAGGCATTCAGCTCGGCTGGGGTTACAGCTTCGATTCTCAGGTTAAGTTCGATACCAGCCTGTGGTACACCGACAGCGATCACAGCACCGCCGATGACGTGGGTGCAGGCATCAGCTTCGAAGTGCCGATCAACCTGTAATTTTTTGCAGACGTAAAAAAACCCGCCGCGGCGGGTTTTTTATTGGCTTCAGCTCAGGCGCTTAGCGCCATTCCTTGAAGCGGTTGATCAGCGCATTGGTCGAGCTGTCGTGGCTGCTGATTTTCTCACTGCCCGCCAGCTCCGGCAGGATGCGGTTAGCCAGCTGTTTGCCCAGCTCCACGCCCCACTGATCGAAGGTGAAGATGTTCAGGATCGCGCCCTGGGTGAAGATCTTGTGCTCATACAGCGCGATCAGGCTGCCCAGGCTGAACGGGGTGATTTCGCGCAGCAGGATCGAGTTGGTCGGCCGGTTGCCTTCAAACACCTTGAACGGCGCCACGTGCTTGACCTGCTCAGGAGTTTTGCCCTGCGCCGCGAACTCGGCTTCCACCACTTCCAGCGACTTGCCGAACGCCAGCGCTTCGGTCTGAGCGAAGAAGTTGGACAGCAGTTTGGCGTGATGATCGCCCAGCGGGTTATGGCTGATGGCCGGCGCGATGAAATCGCACGGCACCAGCTTGGTGCCCTGGTGGATCAACTGATAGAACGCATGCTGGCCGTTGGTGCCCGGCTCGCCCCAAATGATGGGACCGGTCTGGTAATCCACCGGGTTGCCGTTGCGATCGACGTACTTGCCGTTGGATTCCATGTTGCCCTGCTGGAAGTAAGCGGCAAAACGGTGCATGTACTGATCGTACGGCAGAATGGCTTCGGTTTCGGCGCCAAAGAAGTTGTTGTACCAAATACCGATCAGCGCCAGCAACACCGGCAGGTTTTTCTCCGCCGACGTTTCGGCGAAGTGCTTGTCCATGGCGTGCGCGCCGCTCAGCAGCTGCTCGAAGTTGTCATAACCGATGGACAGCGCAATCGACAAACCGATCGCCGACCACAGGGAGTAGCGGCCGCCGACCCAGTCCCAGAATTCGAACATGTTGTCGGTATCGATGCCGAACTCAGCCACCGCTTTGCCGTTGGTGGACAGCGCGGCGAAGTGCTTGGCCACGTGCTGTTGATCGGCGGCGCTGCTCAGGAACCAGTCGCGCGCGCTGTGGGCGTTGGTCATGGTTTCCTGAGTGGTGAAGGTTTTGGAGGCCACCAGGAACAGCGTGGTTTCCGGATTCAGCGGCTGCAGCGTTTCGGCGATGTGGGTGCCGTCGACGTTGGAGACGAAGTGCATGTTCAGGTGGTTTTTATAAGGGCGCAGCGCTTCGGTCACCATGTATGGGCCGAGATCCGAACCGCCGATGCCGATGTTCACCACATCGGTGATCGGCTTGCCGGTGTAGCCTTTCCACTCGCCGCCGATGACGCGCGCGCAGAACTGTTTGATCTTGGCCAATACCGCGTTCACTTCCGGCATCACGTCTTTGCCGTCGACCAGGATCGGGCTGTTGCTGCGGTTGCGCAGGGCAATATGCAGCACCGCGCGATCTTCAGTGCGGTTGATTTTCTCACCGGCGAACATCGATTTGATGGCGCCTTGCAGATCGGTTTCTTTCGCCAGCGCCTGCAGCTTCTCCAGGGTTTCCTGCGTGATGCGGTTCTTGGAATAGTCCACCAACATTTGGTCGTTGAAGGTCGCGGAGAACCTGGAGAAACGATCGCTGTCCTGGGCGAACAGGTCGGCGATCCGTACGTCTTTCATCTGTGCATAATGTTGCTGCAGGGCTTGCCAAGCAGCGGTTTGACTAGGATTGATATTTTTCATAGCAACACTCTTAGGCTTGAGAATAAAAATGACGCGTTTGTCCGATTGTAGCCTGTTCGACTGTGATTATGATCTCTTTTCTTGCGATAGGCGCTAACTGTCAACGCATTGCCGCCTCGTTTCAGCTTTCACTCTATACTTTTGGCTAACGGCCTGTTATCGGGGTTGCCGAATTGTCATCAGGCTGTGTCATCGTCGCTTATTTCGTCATTTGAAAGGGATCTCGCTTATGGAATTATCCGCCCCGCTCATGTTGGTGCTTATCGGTCTGGCGTCGCTGCTGGCGCAGTGGCTGGCCTGGTTGCTGCGCCTGCCGGCCATTTTGCCGCTGCTGCTGTTCGGCATCGTGCTCGGCCCGACGGTGCATCTGGTGCAGCCGGATCTGCTGTTCGGCGATCTGCTGTTTCCGCTGGTGTCGCTGTCGGTGGCGATCATCCTGTTCGAGGGGGCGCTGACGCTGCGCTTCGAGGAGATACGCGGCCTCGGCGGCGTGGTGCGCAACCTGGTCACCGTCGGCATGCTGGTCACCTTTCTGGTCATCAGCCTCGCCAGCTGGTGGCTGCTGGATTTCCCGCCGGAGCTGGCGGCGCTGATCGGCGCGGTGACGGTAGTGACCGGGCCGACGGTGATCGCCCCGCTGATGCGCGTGGTGCGGCCGAACGCCAACATTAACCAGGTGTTGCGTTGGGAAGGGATCGTCATCGATCCGGTCGGCGCCATCTTCACCCTGCTGGTGTTCGAGTTTATCGTGCTGAAGCAGAATGCGGAGTCCTATACCCACCTGTTTTGGACGCTGGGCGTGACCGCCGCCGTCGGCCTGATCGCCGGCGCGCTGTTCGGCTATCTGCTCGGCCTGGCGCTGCGCCGCGTCTGGCTGCCGCGCTATCTGCAGAACCTGGCGGTGCTGGCAATCATGCTGACCGCCTTCGGCGTTTCCAACGCCATCGCCGACGAATCCGGCCTGCTGACCGTCACGGTGATGGGCATCTGGCTGGCCAACATGCGCGACGTGGACACCAGCGATATTCTGGCGTTCAAAGAGGAGCTGTCGGCGATCCTGATCTCGGCGCTGTTCATCATTCTGGCGGCGCGGCTCGACATCCAGGCGCTGTGGCACATGGGCTGGCCGCTGCTCCTGCTGCTGCTGGCGGTGCAGTTCATCGCCCGGCCGCTGTGCATCGCGGTGTCGACCTGGCGCTCTTCCCTGCACTGGCGCGATCGGCTGCTGCTGTGCTGGATCGCCCCGCGCGGCATCGTCGCCGCGGCGGTCAGCTCGCTGTTCGCGTTGACGCTGCAGCGCAGCGGCTATCAGGGCGCCGACCGGCTGGTGACCGTGGTGTTCGCCATCATCATCGGCACCGTGGTGTTGCAAAGCCTGACCAGCGGCATGATGGCGCGCTGGCTGCGGGTGCAGCAGCAGAAACCGCGCGGCGTGCTGATCGTCGGCGCCAACAGCGTGGCGCGCATGCTGGCGCAGGCGCTGATCAAGCTGAACGTGCCGGTGATCGTCACCGACAGCAGCTGGGAATACTACCGTCAGGCGCGCATGGACGGCATTCCGGCCTACTATGGCCACGCCTACTCCGAACACGCCGAGAACTATCTCGATCTGAGCAATATCGCCCAGGTGCTGGCGCTGTCGCCCAATCGTCACCAAAACGCGCTGGCCGTCTATCACTTCGGCCACCTCTTCGGCGAGGATCACGTGTTCGCCATTCGTTCGGGGGCACCGTTGAAAGGGCGCGGCGCCAGCGCGGAAAGTTCGCGTTTCCGCCGGCATGAAATTTTATTTAATCAGGAAGCCACCTACGGCCGCCTGAGCAGCCTGCTCGCCAGAGGGGCCACCATCAAAGCGACCAAATTGAACGAAAATTTCGGTTGGCTGGAGTATTTGGAGAAACATCAGGGCGTTATTCCGCTATTCAGCCAAAAGGAAGACGGTTCTCTGCAACCGATTGGCGCCGGTTCCACGCCCGCGATGCCCTGTACGCTTATCGCGCTGGTGCAAGATGAAAATCCCTCACCGTCTGTACGTTGACAGAATGGCGATAACCGGCTATTCCTAACAGCCTACTTGCGCACCCGGTGCGCAAGCCAGAAGAGGCGCGTCGCCCAGGTAGAGTGTCAGAGGAGCCGTTTCTCCGTTGACGGCACCCGAGGGGGAGCGACGCCGAGGTACGATAATGGCCGGCCATTATCGTATCGACTACAGGGGCTGAATCCCCTGGGTTGTCACCAGGGGATCGCCACAGGGCGATCGACAAGGTGGGGCGCTTCTGGGTGTATCGTAGCCTGACCTCTACGCCTGCCCCCTGTTTACCGCTCTCCCCTTGTGCCAAGGCTATGGAATTACAGTGCCCCAAACGGGCATCCCTGACACGAGGTTTCTAGATGAACCAAGCAGCACCCCAGAATTCCACCGTGGTAGCCAAGTTCGGCGGCACCAGCGTCGCCGACTTTGAAGCCATGAACCGCAGCGCCGACGTCGTGCTGGCCAATCCGCAGGTCCGCCTGGTGGTGTTGTCCGCCTCGGCGGGCGTCACCAACCTGTTGGTCGCCCTGGCCGAAGGTTGCGAGGCCGACAAACGCAACTACCAGCTTGATGAAATTCGTCGCATCCAGTACGCCATCCTCGATCGCCTCGCGGCGCCTGCGGTGATCCGCGACGAGATAGACCGCCTGCTGGAAAACATCGCCATGCTGTCGGAGGCCGCGTCGCTGGCCACCTCGACGGCGTTGACCGACGAACTGGTCAGCCATGGGGAGCTGATGTCCACCCTGCTGTTCGTTGAAATCCTGCGCGCCCGCAACGTGCAGGCCGAATGGTTCGACGTGCGCAAAGTAATGCGCACCGACGATCACTTCGGCCGCGCCGTGCCGGACAGCGCCGCGCTCAGCGAACTGGCCCGGTCGCAGTTGCAGCCGCGCCTGCAGGAAGCGCTGGTGGTCACCCAGGGCTTTATCGGCAGCGAGCCGAAAGGCCGCACTACCACGCTCGGCCGCGGCGGCAGCGACTATACCGCCGCGCTGCTCGGCGAGGCGCTCGGCGTCGGCCGGGTGGATATCTGGACCGACGTGCCGGGCATCTACACCACCGATCCGCGCGTGGTGCCGGCGGCCAAGCGCATCGACAAAATCGGTTTCGAAGAGGCGGCGGAAATGGCCACCTTCGGCGCTAAAGTGCTGCATCCGGCCACCCTGTTGCCGGCGGTGCGCAGCGATATTCCGGTGTTCGTCGGCTCCAGCAAGGATCCGGCGGCCGGCGGCACGCTGGTGTGCAACACCACCGAGAACCCGCCGCTGTTCCGCGCGCTGGCGCTGCGCCGCAAGCAAACGCTGCTGACGCTGCACAGCCTGAACATGCTGCACGCGCGCGGTTTTCTGGCCGAGGTGTTCAACATCCTGGCGCGCCATAATGTCTCCGTCGATCTGATCACCACTTCGGAAGTCAGCATCGCGCTGACCATGGACACCACCGGCACCACCTCCGTCGGCGGCAGCTTGCTGACCACCTCACTGCTGACCGAACTGTCGTCGCTGTGCCGGGTGGAAGTGGAAGAAAACCTGGCGCTGGTGGCGATCATCGGCAACCAGCTGTCGCGCGCCTGCGGCGTGGGCAAAGAGGTGTTTGGCGTGCTCGATCCGTTCAATATCCGCCTGATCTGCTACGGCGCCAGCAGCTATAACCTGTGCTTCCTGGTGCCGGGCGAAGAAGCCGAGCAGGTGGTGCGTACCCTGCATCACAACCTGTTCGAATAAGTCATTATCCTGATTGCGGGCGCAGCATGCTGCGCCCCTGCGTCTAAAAAATCCGTTCAAAACCTGCAGGGGTTCAGCATGTTGAGCCCGCAATAAAAACACAACCACACCCGCCGTTCTCAATCTGGCTAAGGAAAACCTGCATGCTGGCACTGCTCACGCGCTTATTCCCCCTCTGGGCGATACTGCTGTCCGTCGCCGCTTATTACACGCCGACCACCTTTACCGGTATCGGCCCCTACGTCAGCCCGCTGCTGATGCTGATCATGTTCGCCATGGGCGTCACGCTGCGGCTCGACGACTTCAAACGCGTGCTGGCGCGCCCCGGCCCGGTGGCGGCAGGCATCTTCCTGCATTATCTGATCATGCCGCTGGCGGCCTGGCTCCTGGCGATGCTGTTCCGCATGCCGCCGGATCTGTCCGCCGGCATGGTGCTGGTGGGCAGCGTGGCCAGCGGCACCGCGTCCAACGTGATGATCTATCTGGCCAAGGGTGACGTAGCGCTGTCGGTGACCATCTCGGCGGTCTCAACGCTGGTGGGGGTGTTCGCCACGCCGCTGCTGACCCGTCTGTACGTCGACGCCAAGATCAGCGTCGATATCATGGGCATGTTGTTGAGCATTCTGCAGATCGTGGTGATCCCGATCGGCCTGGGTCTGATCGTCCACCATACCCTGACCAAGGCAGTGAAACGCATCGAGCCACTGCTGCCGGCGCTGTCGATGGCGTGCATTCTGGCGATCATCAGCGCGGTGGTGGCGGGCAGCCAAAGCCATATCGCCTCGGTCGGTCTGGTGGTGATCGTCGCGGTGATCCTGCACAACGGCATCGGTCTGCTGAGCGGCTATTGGGGCGGCAAGTTGTTCGGCTTCGACGAGTCCACCTGCCGCACGCTGGCGATCGAAGTGGGCATGCAGAACTCCGGGTTGGCGGCCACGCTGGGCAAAATCTACTTCTCGCCGCTGGCCGCGCTGCCGGGCGCGCTGTTCTCGGTCTGGCACAACCTCTCCGGTTCGCTGCTGGCGGGTTATTGGTCCGGCCGCCCTATCAAGAAAAAATAAACCGCCTGCAGGGACGCAAACAATTGCGTCCCTTTTCTTCCCTGCGAAATTTCGTATTTCCCACTGGTCGGATTGTCATAATTTCCCCCATACCCTATCATCCGTGAAAAATAAAAATTCAGATTCTTCCTATCCATGCCGATAATGTTGGAAAGAGGAAGAGATGCTCCACTTTTTTTAATTAATTAAGTCACCAGGGTTGCCCGCCATAAAAGAAGCAGCCTAATTATTATTTAGATATATACCCACCGTCTTATTTGCTGCGGCAAATCAAGATATCTCGCAATGTGCATGTCGCTCATTATTTCGGGCCGGCCGTCGGCCGCCCGTGGTTAACCTCATGGATTGGGCTGGCTGCCCCGGCGGCCTCTCATAATGGATTACAATGATAAAAAAAATCACCGCCTTGACGCTGTTGGTCAGCACGGCCCTTTCCGCTGAAACCCTGCCGGACTCCCACATGATGCAGGATATGTCGATGGGGGAGTCGCGCCGCGCGCTGCAAGACAGCACGCGTGAAGTCAACCAGTTGATTGAGCAACGCCGCTACCAGCAGCTGAAGCAACAGCGCCTGCTGGCGGAACCGGAACCGGCCGCGCCCGCCCTGCCGCAGTCCGCGCAGTGCCTGCCGATCGCCGGCGTTTATCTGCAAGGTGTCACCCTGCTCTCGCCGGCCGATTTATCGGCCCTGAGCGCGCTGCCGGAACAGTGCATCAGCAGCAACGATATCAATCGCCTGACCCGTGAATTAACGCGCCTTTATGTGCAAAAAGGCTATATCACCGCACGCGTGCAAATTGTTCGCCCTAATTCACAAGGAGAATTGGGGTTAAGCGTGACCGAAGGATTTATCGAGAAAATAGAAGGCGGCGATCGCTGGGTCAACAGCCGTTTATTATTTCCGGGGCTGGAAGGCAAGCCGTTGAAATTAACCGAGCTTGATCAGGGATTGGATCAGGCCAACCGTTTGCAATCGAATACCACCAAGCTGGATATATTGCCCGGCCGCCAGGTTGGCGGTTCGGTTATTCGCTTGCGCAATCAGCATGCCAAGCCCTGGCTGATTACCGCCGGCACGGATAATTACGGCCAAAAAAGCACCGGCCGGTGGCTGGCGCGCGCCACCGCCACGTTGGACAGCCCGTTCGGCCTGTCGGACTTTGTCAGCCTGAACGCCAACAGCACGCTGGAAAATCCGGCTCACCGCTATAATCGCGCCTATACCCTGCTCTATTCGCTGCCGTACGGCGCGTTCACCTTCAGCGGGTTCGCCAGCTTCTCGTCCTATGAAAACCACCAGCAGTTGCCGCACAACGTGGTCAAACTGCACGGCCAGACCCAACAGTACGGGCTGCGCAGCGACTACGTGTTTTATCGCGATCACGATCAGATAGACAGCCTGAGCGGCCAGCTGACCTACAAGCGCATCGATAACTACTTCGAAAGCGTGCGCCTTGAGGTCAGCAGCCCAACGCTGACCCTGGCCGAACTGAGCGCCAGCCACCTGCAAATTCTGCCCAATGGCGTGTTCAGCGCCAACCTCAGCGTCGAGCAGGGGATGCCGTGGCTGGGGGCCGGCCGCCACCCGAGTTCGGTGCACCTCGACAGCCAGTTCACCAAGGGCAAGCTGTTCGCCAACCTCAGCCAGCGCCTCAGGCTGGGCGACGCCACCTATCAGCTCAACAACCTGTTCTACGGCCAGTACAGCCGCGATCCGCTGCCCGGCGTGGAGTGGCTGAGCCTCACCGATCGCAGCGCCGTACGCGGCTTCAGCCGCAGCACCCAGTCCGGGGACAACGGCTGGTATCTGCAGAATACGCTGTCGCGCAGTTTCAATCTGGGCGCCACCACGCTGACGCCGCGCCTCGGCGCCGACGTCGGCCGCATTCTGCCGCGTCAGGACAACTCTGGCTGGCGCAGCAGCGCCGGTATAAGCACCGGCGCCACATTGCGTTATCAGCGAGCGCTGGTCGATCTGGAGGTCAGCCGCGGCTGGATTTTGTCCAACCACGCTACGCCGGAAGATCCCGTTCAGGTGTTGGCCCGCTTTTCTTACACCTTTTAATCAACAGTTTTGCAGGACCCCACGGCAATATACGGAGAGACATGGATGAAAAATAATAACTTCAGACTTTCGGCGGCAGGTAAACTGGCCGCTGCGCTGGCGATTATTCTCGCCGCTTCCGCCGGCGCCTACGCCGCAGAGATCGTTGCGGCCAACGGCGCCAACGGCCCCGGCGTCTCCACCGCCGCCACCGGCGCGCAGGTGGTCGATATCGTCGCGCCGAACGGCAACGGGCTGTCGCACAACCAATATCAGGACTTCAACGTCAACCAGCCCGGCGCGGTGCTGAACAACTCCCGCGAGGCGGGACTGTCGCAGCTGGCCGGCCAACTGGGCGCCAACCCCAATCTGGGCGGACGCGAAGCCAGCGTGATCCTCAACGAAGTGATCGGCCGCAACCCGTCTCTGCTGCATGGCCAGCAAGAGATCTTCGGCATGGCGGCCGACTACGTGCTGGCCAACCCGAACGGCATCAGCTGTCAGGGCTGCGGGTTCATCAATACCAGCCATTCCTCACTGGTGGTCGGCAACCCGCTGGTGGAAAACGGCGTGCTGCAGGGTTACAGCACCTTCGGCAACCGCAACACTCTGAGCCTCAATGGCACCCTGAACGCCGGCGGCGTACTGGACCTGATCGCGCCGAAGATCGACAGCCGCGGCGAAGTGATCGTGCAAGATTTCAAACAGTCGAATGGTAAAGTGACCTCGGCGACGATCAACGCCATCAGCGGCCTTAACCGTGTGGCGCGCGACGGCACGGTGCAGGCTAGCCAACAGATGCCGACCGCGCTGGACAGCTACTACCTCGGCAGCATGCAGGCCGGTCGCATCAACATCATCAACACCGCGCAGGGCAGCGGCGTGAAGCTGGCCGGCTCGTTGACCGCCGGCGATGAACTCAAGGTGAAGGCCTACGACATTCGCAGCGAAAGCCGCGTCGACGACGCCAGCAGCAACAAAAACGGCGGCGATAACTATCAAAATTACCGTGGCGGCATCTACGTCAACGATCGCAGCAGCAGCCAGAAGCTGACCCGCACCGAACTGAAAGGCAAGAACATCAGCCTGGTGGCGGATAATCACGCGCACCTCACCGCCACCGATATCCGCGGCGAAGACATTACGCTGCAGGGCGGCAAACTGACGCTCGACGGCCAGCAGTTGAAGCAGACGCAAGGCCATACCGACGATCGCTGGTTCTACTCCTGGCAATACGACGTTACCCGCGAACGCGAGCAACTGCAGCAGGCGGGCAGCACCGTCGCCGCCAGCGGCAGCGCCAAACTCATCAGCACCCAGGAAGACGTGAAACTGCTGGGCGCCAACGTCAGCGCCGACCGCGCGCTGAGCGTCAAAGCGGCGCGCGACGTACACCTTGCCGGGCTGGTGGAGAAGGACAAATCCAGCGAGCGCGGCTACCAACGCAACCACACCTCCAGCCTGCGCACCGGCAGATGGAGCAGCAGCGACGAAAGCGAAAGCCTGAAGGCCAGCGAACTGCGCAGCGAGGGCGAACTGACGTTGAAAGCCGGTCGCAATGTCTCGACTCAGGGCGCCAAGATTCACGCCCAGCGCGATCTGACGATCGATGCAGACAACCAGATCCAGGTCGGGGTGCAGAAAACCGCCAACGCCAAAGCGGTGCGCGATGACAAAACTTCCTGGGGCGGCATCGGCGGCGGCGACAACAAGAACAACAGCAATCGCCGCGAGATCAGCCACGCTTCCGAATTGACCAGCGGCGGCACCCTGCGCCTGAACGGTCAGCAAGGCGTCACCATTACCGGCAGCAAGGCGCGCGGTCAGAAAGGCGGCGAAGTCACCGCCACCCACGGCGGCCTGCGCATCGACAACGCGCTGAGCACCACCGTGGACAAAATCGACGCGCGCACCGGCACCGCCTTCAACATCACCAGCAGTTCGCACAAGGCCGACAACAGCTACCAGAGCAGCACCGCCAGCGAGCTGAAGTCCGACACCAACCTGACGCTGGTCAGCCACAAGGATGCCGACGTGATCGGCAGCCAGGTCGCCAGCGGCGGTGAGCTGAGCGTCGAGTCGAAGACCGGCAACATCAACGTCAAGGCCGCCGAGCGGCAGCAGAACATCGACGAGCAGAAGACCGCGCTCACCGTTAACGGCTACGCCAAAGAAGCCGGCGACAAGCAGTACCGCGCCGGTTTGCGCATCGAGCACACCCGCGACAGCGAGAAAACCACCCGCACCGAGAATAGCGCCTCAAGCCTCAGCGGCGGCAGCGTGAAGCTCAAGGCGGAGAAGGACGTGACCTTCAGCGGCTCCAAATTGGTCGCCGACAAAGGCGACGCCAGCGTCAGCGGCAATAAGGTTTCGTTCCTGGCGGCCGACGACAAAACGGCCTCAAACACCGAGCAAACCAAGATCGGCGGCGGTTTCTATTACACCGGCGGCATCGACAAACTCGGCAGCGGCGTGGAAGCCGGCTACGAGAACAGCAAAACTCAGGCGCAAAGCAGCAAGGCGATCACGTCCGGCAGCGACGTCAAAGGCAATCTGACGATCAACGCCCGCGACAAGCTGACCCAGCAAGGCGCGCAGCACAGCGTCGGCGGCGCCTATCAAGAAAACGCCGCCGGCGTCGATCACCTTGCCGCCGCCGACACCGCCAGCACCACCACCACCAAAACCGACGTCGGCGTGAACATCGGCGCCAACGTCGATTACAGCGCCGTGACCCGTCCGGTCGAGCGCGCGGTCGGCAAGGCGGCCAAGCTGGACGCCACCGGCGTCATCAACGACATCGGCGGCATCGGCGCGCCTAACGTCGGCCTGGATATCGGCGCACAGGGCGGCAGCAGCGAAAAACGCAGCAGCAGCTCGCAGGCGGTGGTCAGCTCGGTGCAAGCCGGCAGTATCGACATCAACGCCAAAGGCGAAGTGCGCGATCAGGGCACGCAGTACCAGGCGAGCAAAGGCGCGGTCAACCTGACGGCGGACAGCCACCGCAGCGAAGCCGCGGCAAACCGTCAGGACGAGCAGAGCCGCGACACCCGCGGCAGCGCCGGCGTGCGCGTCTACACCACCACCGGCAGCGATCTGACCGTGGACGCCAAGGGTGAAGGCGGCACTCAGCGCAGCAACAGCAGCGCGAGCCAGGCGGTGACCGGCTCGATCGACGCGGCCAACGGCATCAACGTCAACGTGAAAAAAGACGCGGTCTATCAGGGCACCGCGCTGAACGGCGGCCGCGGAAAAACCGCCGTCAACGCCGGCGGCGATATCCGTCTTGATCAGGCCAGCGACAAACAGAGCGAAAGCCACAGCGGCTTTAACGTCAAAGCCTCCGCCAAGGGCGGTTTCACCGCCGACAGTAAAAACTTCGGCGCCGGGTTCGGCGGCGGCACCCACAACGGCGAAAGCAGCAGCAGCACTGCGCAGGTCGGCAACGTCAGCAGCCAACAGGGCGTTGAGCTGAAGGCGGGCCGCGATCTGACGCTGCAGGGCACCGACGTCAAGAGCCAGGGCGACGTCAGCCTGCGCGCGGGCAACAAAGTCGCACTGCAGGCGGCGGAATCGACCCAAACGCGTAAGGAAAGCAAGCTGTCCGGCAATATCGATCTGGGCGCCGGCAGCAGCGACAGCAAGGAAAAAACCGGCGGCAACCTCTCCGCCGGCGGCGCCTTCGACATCGCCAAAGTCAATGAGTCCGCGACCGAGCGCCAGGGCGCCACTATCGCCTCAGACGGCAAGGTCACCCTGTCCGCCAACGGCAAAGGCGATGACGCGCTGCATCTGCAGGGCGCCAAAGTCAGCGGCGGCAGCGCCGCGCTCGAGGCGAAAAACGGCGGCATCCTGCTGGAGTCCGCCAAAAACGAGCAGCATAAGGACAACTGGAGCCTGGGCATCAAAGCCAACGCCAAAGGCGGCCAAACCTTCAACAAGGACGCCGGCGGCAAGGTCGATCCGAACACCGGCAAAGATACCCACACGCTGGGCGCCGGTCTGAAAGTCGGCGTGGAGCAGCAGGATAAAACCACCCACGCCAACACCGGCATCACCGCGGGCGACGTGGCGCTCAACAGCGGCAAGGATACCCGTCTCGCCGGCGCGCGCGTCGACGCCGACAGCGTCCAGGGCAAGGTGGGCGGCGATCTGCGCGTTGAAAGCCGCAAAGACGTTGAGAACGGTGTGAAGGTGGATGTGGATGCCGGTCTGAGCCACAGCAACGATCCGGGCAGCAGCATCACCTCCAAGCTGTCGAAGGTCGGCACGCCGCGTTACGCCGGTAAGGTGAAAGAGAAACTGGAGGCCGGAGTGAACAAAGTGGCCGACGCCACCACCGACAAGTACAACAGCGTGGCGCGTCGCCTTGATCCGCAGCAGGACACCACCGGCGCGGTCAGCTTCAGCAAGGCCGACGGCAAAGTCACGCTGCCGGCAACGCCGGCCGGCGAAAAACCGCAAGGCCCGCTGTGGGATCGCGGCGCACGCACCGTCGGCGGCGCGGTGAAAGACAGCATCACCGGTCCGGCCGGTCGCCAGGGGCACCTCAAGGTCAATGCCGACGTGGTGAACAACAACGCGGTCGGCGAGCAATCGGCGATTGCCGGCAAGAACGGCGTGGCGCTGCAGGTCGGCGGCCAAACCCAACTGACCGGCGGCGAGATCCGCAGCCAGCAAGGCAAGGTGGAACTGGGCGGCAGCCAGGTCAGCCAGCAGGACGTCAACGGCCAACGCTATCAGGGCGGCGGCCGCGTCGATGCGGCGGCCACGGTCGGCGGGCTGTTAGGCGGCGCGGCGAAGCAAAGCGTCGACGGCAACGTGCCGTTCGCCAGCGGCCATGCTTCAACTCAGCAGGCGGACGCCAAAGCCGGCGTGTTCAGCGGCAAATAACGCGCCTTTCCTGCACAACGCCCCCGGTTTTCCGGGGGCGTTTTTTTTACAGCGTGCTCGGGGTATCTTCCCAGTCGCGATCGTCATCCTTGGCATCCTGATCCAACACGTTGTAAGCCACGGCGCAAAACAGCGAGTTCAGGCGCTTCATGTCCCCCAACAATCCCAAATGCAGTGAACTGGTCTCGATGCTCTGCACGTTTTGCTGGTGCAAACGATCGACGTGCGCATGCGCGTAGCGGCGATCCAAAATGCGGAAGCGATGCTTGGAACGGCGCAGGCGTTTGGCGCTGGTGACGTCGCCGGACAGGAACACCGACAGCCCCAGGCGCAGGTTGCCGATCAGCCGTTCGTGCAGCCCGTCCAGCTCCGCCAACCCTTCCGCCGAGAAGGCGCGGCGCGCGGCGTGCGACTTGGCGCCCACGTCGCCGGCCATGCGCTCGATGATGTCGCCCGCCTGTTCCAGGTTAAGCGCCATTTCGATGATTTCCGCCCAGCGGCGCGAGTCTTCCTCGCCCAGATCTTCCTTCTGGATCTGCGCCAGATACAGCTTGATGGCGGTGTACAGCACATCGACGTCATCGTCGAGGCGCCGCACCTCTTTATCGACTCCCTGCTTACCGTGCAGCACTTCACGTTGCAGGATCATCATGTGTTCCACCACGTCGCCCATGCGCAGCGTTTCACGCGCCGCGTTGGCCAACGCCAGCGTCGGCGTGTCCAGCGCGCTGGCGTCAAGATGGCGCGGCCGCATACGCGGATCGTCGGCCGCTTCGTCGACGATCAGCCGTTCGCACAGCGTCGCCATCGGCCCGGCCAGCGGGATCATCACCAGGCAGCGGATCAGGTTGTAGAACACGTGGAAATAGATCACCAGCTCTTCGCTGCCGCCCGGCAGCTGAGCCATCAAATCCGCCAGATAGGAGACGAACGGCAGCACCAGTATGCAGCCCACCAGCTTGAACAGCAGGCTGCCGAGCGCCACGCGCCGCCCGGCAGCGTTCTGACCGCTGGCGTTGATCATCGCCAACAGGCCGCTGCCGAGGTTGGCGCCGATCACCAGACAGAGCGCCACCTTCAGCGAAATCACGCCGGTGGCGGTCAGGGTGGCGGTCAGCAGCACCGCCGCCAGGCTGGAATAGCTGACAATGGCGAACAGCGCGCCGGTCAGCGCGTCCAGCATCACATCGCCGGTCAGCGATGAGAACAGCACTTTCACCCCGGCCGCCTGGGTGATCGGCGTGGCGGCGGCCACGATCAGCTCCAGCGCCAGTACGATCAGCCCGAGGCCGATCAGAACGCGTCCGATCTGGCCGATCCGCATCTGCTTGCGGCTGAGGAACAGGAAGACGCCGACCAGGATCAGCAGCGGCGACAGCCAGGAAAGATCGAAGGTCAGCACGCGCGCCATCAGCGCGGTGCCGACGTCGGCGCCGAGCATGATCACCAGCGCAGGCGCCAGCCCCACCAGCCCCTGTGCGACGAAAGAGGTCACCAGCAGCGCGGTGGCGTTGCTGCTTTGCACCAGCGCGGTCACGCCGATGCCGGAAACGAACGCCAGCGGTTTTTTCTCAACGCTGTCGCTCAACACGCGCCGCAGATTGGCGCCGTAAACCCGCATGATCCCGGTGCGCACGATGTGGGTGCCCCACACCAACAGCGCCACGGACGAAAGCAGGTGAAGAAGGGTCAGCACGGAAGATACGCTCCATTAACGCCCGGCCAAAGGAGGCTGATACCCGATGCTTGTCACGCGACGCAGAGAGGCGAGCCAAAGGATGACGGATACAGCGCGCGGTCCCGCCTGCCGGGCGTGGGTCTGGCAGGACAGCGGGCGGGCGGCAGACCGCAGAAGAGAAGGGTTAATGCGGCGGCGAGAAGGCCCCGGCGCCGCGCTGCGAAGTCATGCAACTTCCCGCAATACAACAGGTTCCAAGTGTAGCCCAATTTCCGCGCCGTCGGGCCGCAGGTCGGCCACCGAACGGTTGAGCACGTCAACCAGCAATTCTACCTCGCAAACCTGAATCCGATACCGTACCACATTCCCGAGCAAACTGTGACCCAGGATCACCCCGCCGATCCCCTGTCCCGCCGGCAACAGGACGATCGATTCGGGGCGGATCGCCACCTTGCCGACATAGCTGCGCCCGGTCAAGCGGCCGGCCTGTTCGGCGCTCAGCAGGTTGTAGTTGCCGATAAACCCGGCGGCGAAGGCATCCGCCGGCTGGGTATACAGGGTTTCCGCATCGCCGCTCTGCACGATCTGCCCCTTGTTCATCAGCACGATGCGATCCGACAGGGTCAGCGCCTCTTCCTGATCGTGAGTGACGAAGATCGCCGTCAGGTTCAGCTCGCGCTGAATGCACCGGATCTGCTCGCGCAGGTGTTTGCGAATACGCGCATCCAGCGCCGACAGCGGTTCGTCGAGCAGCAGCAGACGCGGGCGAGTGACCAGCGATCGCGCCAACGCTACGCGCTGACACTGGCCGCCCGACAGCTGATGCGGATAGCGCTTCGCCAAATCGCTCAGCTCCACCAGCGCCAGCGCCTCCTGCACCCGCTGGCCGATCTGTCCGGCCGCCAGCTTCTGCATTTTCAGGCCGAAGGCCACGTTGCCTTCCACCGCCATATTGGGAAACAGCGCATAACTTTGAAACACCATGCCGATGCCGCGCTTTTGCGGCGCCAGCGGCACCAGATCCTGGCCCTGCAGCAAAATTTGCCCGCTGTCGACCGGGGTCAGGCCGGCCAGACAGCGCAGCAGCGTCGATTTGCCGCAGCCGCTAGGCCCCAGCAGGGTGACGAACTCCCCCTCTTCGGCGGTGAAATCGATATCCTGAAACACTTGGGTCTGGCCATAGTGTTTGTTCAGGCGGGTGACGTTGAGATAAGCCATCGGGTTAGCCCTTGTTTTTATTCAGCAGGTTCGCCAGCCAGGTGACGAGCAGCACCACGGCGAAATAAGAGATGACCAGCGCGCTGGTGAAATGCCCGCTGCCGTTGCGCATGTTGAACAGGTAGACCTGCAGCGTTTCATACTGGCTGCCCACCAGCAGGTTGGCGAACACGAACTCGCCGATCAGGAACGAAAACGACAGCAGCACGGCGATCGTTCCGCCCTTGCGCAGATTCGGCAACACCACCCACAGCGCCGCCTGCCAGGTGCTGGCGCCCAGCAGGTGCGCGGCGTCCATCAGATCGCGCAGGTTGATCGCCTGCATGTTGTTGCTGATGGCCCGGTAGATAAACGGCAGCGCGATGGTGAAATAACAGCCCACCAAAATCCAGGGAGTGCCCAGCAGCGGCAGCGGATCGGCGGCGAACAGCTGCATCAGCCCCACCGCCGACACCACCGGCGGCACGGCGAACGGCAGCAGAATCAGCACATTCATCACCGCGTCAAGCCTAGGGAAGTAGTAAGCGATTACAAACATCGCCGGCAGGATCACCACCACCGACAGCAGCAGCGTGCCGAAGCAGATCAGCAGCGAGTGCCACAGCGCCTGCAAAAAGCGCGGGTCGCTCCACAGCGCCGTCAGCCACTTCAGGGTAAAGCCGTCCGGTAAAATGGTGGCGCCCCACTGGGTGGCCAGCGCATAAATCAGCGTCGCCGCCAGCGGCAGCAGCAGGATCAGCAGCAGCAGGCCGGTCACCGTGCGGTGATAGAGGCGTTCAGCACGCGACATGAGCATTCTCCATCCGATTATGAGCGCGCATTGAGGTAACTCCTGCGCAGCATCCATTGGTGGATCACCGTGATAAACGCCATCATTACCACCAGCAGCATCGCCAACGCGCTGGCCAGGTTCGGATCGAGGGAAATATCCCCCGCCACCAGCGCCGAGATGCGGATCGGGATCACGTTGAAGTTGCCGGTGGTCAGCGCGTACACCGTGGCGTAGGCGCCC
Organism: Serratia sp. BNK-33-b; assembly: GCF_048684565.1. Taxonomy (NCBI): domain Bacteria; kingdom Pseudomonadati; phylum Pseudomonadota; class Gammaproteobacteria; order Enterobacterales; family Yersiniaceae; genus Serratia; species Serratia sp. BNK-33-b. The sequence goes on along the minus strand of NZ_JBLQTZ010000001.1, from coordinate 276,302 downwards.
AGCGCGTTGGCCAGCAGGATGACGAAGGTGCCCATCAGCGCCGGCGCCAGCACCGGCAGGCCGATATGCCGCCAGTAGCGCCAGGGGCCGGCGCCAAGCAGCGCCGCCGATTCGCGCCAGTCGGCGCGCAGCGCGTCGAATGCCGGATACAGCAGCAGCACCCCGAGCGGGATCTGGAAGTAGGTATACAACACGATCAGGCCGCTCTTCGAATAGAGGTTGAAGCTCTCCATCAAACCGTATTTTCGCAGCAGCAGCGTCAGGCAGCCGTTCAGCCCCAGCAGAATGACGAAGGCGAACGCCAGCGGCACCCCGGCGAAGTTGCTGGTCATGTTGGTGAACGACATCACAAAGTCATGAAACCGGGTCTGGCCGAGCTGACGCAGTGAGTAACTGCCCACTAACGCAATCAGCAAGCCGTAGACGCTCGACCACAGCGAGATCTCCAGCGAGAACTGAAAGGCCTGCAGGTAGAACGGCGACGTGAGGATATCGACATAGTTGCCCCATCCCCAGCCGCTGCTCTCGCTGAAAAAGCTGTGAACCGCGATCCACACCAGCGGGGCGATCTGAAACGCGCCGAACAGCACGATAAACGGCAGCAGGCATAGCGCGGCGATCCATTTGGTTTTGCTGTTCATCGCGCATCCTGCGCCAGCAGCGCCCGGCAGCGCGGCTTGTCGTGCGGCGCCTGCAGCAGATCGCAGATCGTGCCGCACAGCTCGGTTTGCTGCGGATCGGCGTCATCCAGGCTGAAGCCCGCGCCGAATACGAACAGCGGCACCTGGCGCTCTTCCGGCAACACCCCGCCGTGGCTGCGATCGTCGTTCATGCCGTGGTCGGCGGTAACCAGCACCTGATAACCGGCCGCCAGCCACTCGGGCAGGTAACGCGACAGCGAACCGTCGGCGCGGCGCGCCGCGTTGCGGTACTGCGGCGAAGAGAGGCCAAAGCGGTGGCCGGCATCGTCGATGTTCATCGGGTGGATCAGCAGGAAGTCCGGCTGATGACGCTGGCGCAGGCTTTCGGCGTCGTCGAACAGATGGCTGTCGGGATAGCCGTCGTCGTAATAAAAATGCCCGTGCTGGATAGGCAGCTCGGGGGCGTCGGTATGGCGGTCGCGCGCGGCGTCGAACGGCGTGCGGTTATACAATTCGCTGAACCAATGATACGCGGCGGCGGCGGTGGTCAGCCCGGCGGCGCGCGCGTAATGAAACACGCTTTGTTGATGAGAAAGGCGCGAGACGTGGTTATGCACCACGCCGCTCTCCACCGGCGTGACGCCGGTGAGGATGCATTCATACAGCGGCCGGGAGAGCGAGGGCAACTCGCTCTCCAGCAGGTACAACCGCCCGCGTCCCGCCGCGCATTCGGCCTGCAGATACCCCATGGCGTCGTGCGCCACCCGGTAGTTGAGGCCGTCCAGCAGCACGAGGATCGTTTTCATGGTGCGTTAACTCACTGCTGCATAAACATAATGACGTTTTCCTGCCACAGGCGCGGCAGCGCTTTGGCGCTCTGTTCCCAGGCCGCCGGATCGGCGATCGGGTGCGCATTCTTGTACTGCTCGGCCGGCAGCAGCTTGGCCTTGACGTCGTCCGGCAGCGTCAGATGCTCGGCGCGGATCGGACGCGCATAGCCGCGCGCCAGGTTGATCTGGCCGGCGTCGGAGAAGATGTATTCGCGCGCCAGTTTGGCGGCGTTCGGGTGCTTGGCGTATTTGTTGATGATGGTGGTGTAGCCGGAGGTGATCGAGCCGTCCGACGGGATCAGCACTTCAAAACGGGTTTTGTCGATCTGGTCGCGGTAATTCAGGCCGTTGAAGTCCCACACCACGCCAACCTGCACTTCCCCTTTCTCCAGCGATGCGATCACCGGGTTACTCAGGCTCAGTCGGCCGGCCTTGGCCAGCTTGCCGAAGAATTCCAGGCCCGGCTTGAGGTTTTTCTCGTTGCCGCCCATGGCGTAGGTGGCCGCCAGCACGCCGCTGGCCGCCTGCGACGCGGTGCCGACGTCGCCGATGGTGACCTGATAGTTGCCCTTCAGCAGATCGGCCCAGCTGTGCGGGATGTCTTTCACCTGCTGTTTGTTGATGATAAAGGCGATGGTGCCGGTATAAGCCAGCGCCCAGTGGCCGTCTTTGTCTTTCGCCCAATCCGGCACCTGATCCCAGGTAGAAGGTTTGTACGGCTGCGTCACGCCCTTCTGTACCGCCACCGGGCCGAAGGCCGCGCCGACGTCACCAATGTCCGCCGTGGCGTTGTTCTTTTCCGCATCGAATTTGGCGATCTCCTGCGCGGAGCTCATGTCGGTATCGACATGCTTCAGGCCGTACTTGCTCAACAGATCTTGCCAGGTGCCTTTCCAGTTGGCCCAGCTGTCCGGCATGCCGACGCTGTTGACTTCGCCTTCTTTCTTCGCGGCCTGCTCCAGCGCCGCCAGATCGGTATCCGCGGCCCAGCTCATCTGGCTGGATAACACGATGGCACTGGTTAACACAGAAGCGCACAAACGTTTCATAACTGATGCTCCAGGTGGTAGTGTGGGGAGGGCTGGACTAGTCCAGCAAGGACCAAACCAATCTAACGGACGAATGTGATAATTATATGTCAGCTTAAAAAAGCGACAGTTTTATCACCCATTGCAACGGCGAAAACGCGACGCTGGTCTACCTTAAAGGCCAAACGCACTGAAACGGGACACCCGCTGTATGAGTGAAGCACCGACGACCGTCGCCACCATCTGCCAAACGCTGCACGCCCGCATCACCGCCGGCGAGTTCGCCGTGGGCGGCAAGCTGCCCTCCGAACGCGCCCTGAGCGAGCAATTCGCCACCACCCGCATTACCCTGCAGGAGGCGCTCGGCCAGTTGGAGGCGCAGGGCGTCATCTACCGCCAGGTGCGGCGCGGCTGGTTCATCTCGCCGCCACGTTTGATCTACAATCCGCTGCAGCGCAGCCATTTTCACGCCATGGCGCAGCAGCAGGGGCGCGCCGCGCATACCGAAGCGATCGACAGCGCGGTCGTCACGCTCGACGCGCCGCTGGCCGGCCGCCTGGCGCTGCCCTCCGGCGCCGAGGCCTATCGCATTCGTCGGCTGCGCTACATCGACGGACGTGCGGTGCTGTACTGCGAGCACTACCTCAATCCGGCCTATTTCCCCGGTATTCTGGACGAAGATCTGACCCAGTCGCTGACCGCGCTGTACGCCGCGCGCTACGGCATTCACTACGGCCGGGTGCGTTTCGACATGCTACCTACCCTGCTGCCGCAGCAGGCCGCCGCCATGCTGAAGGTGACCTACGGCAGCCCGGCGCTGTTCATTACGCGGGTGAATCGCGATCAACATGACCGGGTGATCGATTGCGACCTGGAGTATTGGCGGTACGACGCGCTGCACATCGATGTGGAAGCGCTGTAAATGACAAGGGCGCATCGCTGCGCCCTTAAAGAGGAAAGTCAGTCGGCGTCGTAGCCGAGGTTTGGCGCCAGCCAGCGTTCGACCTCGCTCACGCTCATCCCTTTACGCGCCGCATAGTCTTCCACCTGATCGCGCTGGATCTGCGCCACCGCGAAGTACTTGCTCTCAGGATGGCTGAAGTACCAGCCGGACACCGCCGCCCCCGGCCACATGGCGAAGGACTCCGTCAGTTCCATGCCGGTGTGGCGGTTGACGTCCAGCAGCTGCCAGATGGTCGCTTTTTCGGTGTGCTCCGGGCAGGCCGGGTAGCCCGGCGCCGGCCGGATGCCCTGATAGTTTTCGCGGATCAGTTCCTCGTTGCTCAGGTTCTCGTCGGCGGCATAACCCCAGTGCAACTTGCGCACCTGTTCGTGCAGGTATTCGGCGAAAGCCTCCGCCAAACGATCCGCCAGCGCCTTGACCATGATTTTGTTGTAATCGTCGTGCTGTGCATCGTACGCCGCGGCCAGCGCGTCCTCCTCCAGCCCGCCGGTCACCGCGAAGGCACCGAAGTAGTCAGCCTTGCCGCTGCTTTTCGGCGCCACGAAGTCCGCCAGACAATAGTTCGGGAAGTCGGTTTTTTCCGTCTGCTGGCGCAGATGGCGACTCACCGCCAGCACCTCGCCGCGCTGTTCGTCGCAGTACACTTCCACGTCGTCGCCGACGCGGTTGGCCGGGAACAAACCGTAAACGCCGCGCGGGTTGAGGCTACGCTCGGCCGCCAGCCGATCCAACATCTGATTGGCGTCGTGGAACAGGCGCTTGGCCTCTTCCCCCACCACCTCATCCTCGAGGATGCGCGGGTATTTGCCCGCCAGCGACCAGGTCATGAAGAACGGCGTCCAGTCGATATAATGGCGCAGCGTCTCGATGCCGGCCGACACCGGGAATACGCCAAGCTGCCGTGGCGCCGGCGGCTGATAGTCGGCCCAGTCCAGCGCCATGGCGTTGGCGCGCGCCTTGTGCAAATCGACCGGCGGCGTGCGCGGTTTTTTGCGCGCGTGCTGAATGCGCACCGTTTCATACTCTTTGCGGGTGCGCGCCACAAACTCATCGCGCTGGGTGGCGGACAGCAGCGCCGACACCACGCCCACGGTGCGCGAGGCGTTCTGCACGTAGGTGGTCGGGCCGCTGTAGTTCTGCTCGATTTTCACCGCGGTGTGCGCCTTGGAGGTGGTGGCGCCGCCGATCAGCAGCGGCAGCGTAAAGCCCTGGCGCTCCATCTCTTTGGCCACGTTGACCATCTCGTCGAGCGACGGCGTGATCAGCCCCGACAGGCCGATGATGTCGACGTTCTCCTCGCGCGCGGTGCGCAGGATTTTCTCCGTCGGCACCATCACGCCTAGATCGACGATTTCATAGTTGTTGCACTGCAGCACCACGCCGACGATGTTCTTGCCGATGTCGTGCACGTCGCCCTTCACCGTCGCCAACAGGATTTTCCCCGCGGAGGTGCCCTGCTGCTTGCTGGCCTCGATGTACGGTTCCAGGTAGGCCACCGCCTGCTTCATCACGCGGGCGGATTTCACCACCTGCGGCAGGAACATCTTGCCCTCGCCGAACAGATCGCCGACCACGTTCATCCCTGCCATCAGCGGCCCTTCGATCACTTCGATCGGGCGTTCGGCCTGCTGCCGCGCTTCTTCGGTGTCCAGCTCGATAAACTCGGTGATGCCCTTCACCAGCGAATATTCCAGCCGCTTTTCCACCGGCCAACCGCGCCACTCCGCCTGCTGCACCGCCGCTTCGCCGTCTTTGCTGCCGCGGTACTTTTCCGCCAGCTCCAGCAGGCGTTCGGTGCCGTCCTCGCGACGGTTGAGGATCACGTCCTCTACCGCCTCGCGCAGCTCGCCAGGCAGATCGTCGTAAATCGCCAGCTGCCCGGCGTTAACGATGCCCATGTCCATGCCGTTGCGAATGGCGTGATACAGGAACACCGCGTGGATCGCCTCGCGCACCGGATCGTTGCCGCGGAACGAGAACGACACGTTAGACACGCCGCCGGAGATCATCGCGTGCGGCAGGTGGGTTTTGATGTCGGCGCAGGCTTCGATAAAGTCGACGGCGTAGTTGTTGTGCTCTTCGATGCCGGTGGCGACGGCGAAGATGTTCGGGTCGAAAATGATGTCTTCCGGCGGGAAGCCGACGCGTTCGGTCAAAATTTTATAGGCGCGGCGACAGATCTCGAACTTGCGCTCGCGCGTGTCCGCCTGGCCCACTTCGTCGAACGCCATCACCACCACCGCGGCGCCGTAGCGGCGCACCAGTTTGGCGTGATGGATAAAGGCCTCTTCGCCCTCCTTCATCGAGATCGAGTTGACGATGCCCTTGCCCTGAATGCACTTCAGGCCTTTCTCGATAACGGACCACTTGGAGGAGTCGATCATGATCGGCACCCGGGCGATATCCGGCTCGCCGGCGATCAGGTTGAGGAAACGCACCATCGCCGCTTCGGCGTCGAGCATCCCCTCGTCCATGTTGATATCGATGATCTGCGCGCCACTCTCGACCTGCTGGCGCGCCACGTCGAGCGCCTCGTTGTATTTCTCTTCTTTGATCAGGCGTTTGAAACGTGCCGAACCGGTGACGTTGGTGCGCTCGCCGACGTTGACGAACAGGGTGTTGGCGTCGATGGTCAGCGGCTCCAGACCGGCCAGGCGGCAGGCGACCGGGAGCTCCGGCAGCCGGCGCGGCGGCACGCCCTCGACCGCCTTGGCCATCGCGGCGATATGTTCCGGCGTGGTGCCGCAGCAGCCGCCGATGATATTGAGGAAGCCGGCCTGCGCCCACTCCCCAACCTGGCGCGCCATCTCGGCCGCATCCAGATCGTACTCGCCGAAGGCGTTCGGCAAACCGGCGTTCGGGTGCGCGGTGACATAGGTCTCCGAGATGCGCGCCAGCTCGGCGACGTACTGGCGCAGCTCGTCCGGGCCCAGGGCGCAGTTCAGGCCGAAGGTCAGCGGTTTGACGTGGCGCAGCGAATTGTAAAACGCTTCGGTGGTCTGGCCGGACAGGGTGCGGCCGGAGGCGTCGGTGATGGTGCCGGAAATCATGATCGGCAGTTCCACCCCCAGCGCTTCGAATTCGGTTTCCACCGCAAAAGCGGCGGCCTTGGCGTTGAGGGTGTCGAAGATGGTTTCGATCATGATCAGATCGACGCCGCCCTCCACCAGCGCGCGGGTCGATTCACGGTACGCCGCCACCAGTTCATCGAACGAGATGTTGCGGAACGCCGGATCGTTGACGTTCGGCGAGATGGACGCGGTGCGGTTGGTCGGCCCCAACACCCCGGCGACGTAGCGCGGTTTTTCCGGCGTGCGCGCCGTCCATTCGTCGGCGCAGGCGCGCGCCAGGCAGGCGGCCTGATAGTTAATCTCGGCGGACAGCGACTCCATGTGGTAGTCGGCCATGGCGATGGAGGTGGAGTTGAAGGTATTGGTCTCAAGGATATCGGCGCCCGCCTCAAGATAGGCGTAATGAATGGCGGTGATCACTTCCGGCTTGGTCAGCACCAGCAGATCGTTATTGCCTTTCAGATCGCTGCGCCAGTCGGCGAAACGCTCACCGCGAAAATCGCGCTCGTCCAGACGGTAGCTCTGGATCATGGTGCCCATGCCGCCGTCCAACACCAAAATGCGCTGCGCTAACTGGCGGCGCAGTTGTTCTACTCGATTCGTCACTGTAACCCCTTCCATTGCCATCCAGCCCATTGCTCAACTGCCGCAAACACCAACGAGTCATCCTAGCACAGCTTGTAAGGACAAAGGGCCAGGCGACAATTGAGAGTTTTTCAGGTTGTGCGCCAACACCTCCGATGAGCTGACGGCGGCTTGCAATTCATCGACAAAAAACGAAAATGAATTCCATCATACGGAAAAAGGAATCTCACCCATGGCCACCCCTGCTCCCGCCAAACGCGGCAAGAAGCCCCGCGCAGCAGCCCCCGCCGCCAGTGCGGCGACCGGTCAGGTACAATCGTTGACCCGTGGCCTGAAACTGTTGGAATACATTTCGGAAGCCCAGGGCAACGTGGCGCTGACCGATCTGGCCCAGCAGGCCGGCCTGCCGAACTCCACCACTCACCGCCTGCTCACCACCATGCAGCAGCAGGGATTCGTGCGCCAGGTCGGCGATCTCGGCCTGTGGACCATCGGCTCGCACGCTTTTGTGGTCGGCAGTAGCTTCCTGCAAAGCCGCAACCTGCTGGCGATGGTGCATCCGACGCTGCGCCGCCTGATGGAAGAGTCCGGCGAAACCGTCAACCTGGCGGTGCTGGATACCAGCGAGTACCAAGCGATCATCATCGATCAGGTGCAGTGTACGGCGCTGATGCGCATGTCGGCGCCGATCGGCGGCAAACTGCCGATGCACGCCTCCGGCGCCGGCAAAGCGTTCCTCGCCACCCTGCCGGACGATCAGGTGACCAAACTGTTGCACAAGAAAGGCATGCACACCTACACGCCGCACACCCTGACGCCGCACAACCTGAAAGAGGGGCTGGCGCAGATCCGCAAACAGGGCTTCTCCTTTGACGACGAAGAGCACGCGCTCGGCCTGCGCTGTGTGGCGGCCTGCATCTTCGACGAGCACCGCGAAGCCTTCGCCGCCATTTCCATCTCCGGCCCGGTGTCGCGCATCACCGACGATCGCGTGATCGAGCTGGGCGCGCTGGTGATCCATGCGGCCAAAGAGATCAGCCTGGCCTACGGCGGCGTGCGCTGATCCCGCCCATCTGAGGGGCGCCCCAGCGCGCCCCTGCTTCCCTGCCATGCTCTGTTGTCAGCATGTAACAGGCTGTCGGCATCCTGTTTAGCACACAGGCAAAAAGCTTGAAGCCGATCACAGTTAACGATCCTCACGGCGAAAGCCCATTGCAACCGCTCAAACTTCCTTCGACAATGTTACCGATAACATGTTACCGGTAACAATCAAACTGAACGAAGGTAACGTCACCCGGTGTTTTGGAGCCAAGCCATGACCAACAATCAAAATCGCATTTACGTCGTTATGGGCGTTTCCGGCAGCGGCAAGTCCGCCGTCGCCGCCGCTGCGGCCCGCCAACTCTCCGCCGGCTTCCTCGACGGCGACTTCCTGCACCCGCGCAGCAATATCCTGAAGATGGCCGCCGGCGAGGCGTTGAACGACGACGATCGCGCGCCGTGGCTGGCCGCGCTCAACGACGCCGCCTTCGCCATGCAACGCACTAACAACGTGTCGATCATCGTCTGCTCGGCGTTGAAAAAGCAGTATCGCGACCGCCTGCGCGCCGGCAACGGCAACCTGTCATTCATCTATCTGCACGGCGAGTTCCCGGTGATCGAATCCCGCCTGGCGGCGCGCAACGGCCACTTCTTCAAGCCGCAGATGCTGGTCACCCAGTTCGCCGCGCTGGAGCAGCCGGGCGCCGACGAGAACGACGTGATGGCGATCGACATCAATCAGCCGCTGGACGCGGTGATCGCCGATACCGTGCGCCATATCCAGAGCTTCCTGCCGCAGGACGTGTGCGCGTGAGTACCGTAACGCTGGTCGGTACCGCAGTCGGCTCGGTTTTACTGCTGTTATTCCTGGTGATGAAGGCGCGCATGCACGCCTTCGTCGCGCTGATGCTGGTGTCCATCGCCGCCGGCATTTTCTCCGGCATGCCGCTGGAACACATCGCCGACACCATGCAGAAAGGCATGGGCGACACGCTGGGCTTCCTGGCGATCGTGGTGGCGCTCGGGGCGATGTTCGGCAAGATCCTGCATGAGGTCGGCGCGCTCGATCAAATTGCGGCGCAATTGCTGAAACGATTCGGACAAAGCAAGGCGCACTACGCGCTCGGCATCGCCGGCCTGATCTGCGCGCTGCCGCTGTTCTTCGACGTGGCGGTGGTGCTGCTGATCGGCATCGTGTTCGCCGTGGCGCGCCGCACCGACGGCAATATCGTCAAGCTGGCCATCCCGCTGTTCGCCGGCGTGGCCGCCGCCGCGTCCTTCCTGCTGCCGGGGCCGGTGCCGATGCTGCTGGCGTCGCAGATGAAGGCCGACTTCGGCTGGATGATCGCCATCGGCCTGGTGGCGGCGGTGATCGGCATGCTGATCGCCGGCCCGCTGTACGGCAGCTTTATCAGCCGCTTCGTCAACTGGCCAATGCCGCCGGAAGAGAACGAACCGACGCTGACCAAGGGCAATCTGCCGTCGTTCGGCTTTAGCCTGGCGCTGGTGCTGTGCCCGCTGGTGCTGGTCGGCATGAAGACTATCGGCGCGCGGCTGGTCACCCCCGGCTCGCAGCTGCAGCAGTGGCTGGAGTTTATCGGCCACCCGTTCACCGCCATCCTGCTGGCCTGCCTGATCGTGATTTACGGTCTGGCGAAACCGCGCGGCATGAGCAACGAACAGACCCTGGCCATCTGCTCCGCCGCGGTGCAGCCGGCCGGGATCATCCTGCTGATGACCGGCGCCGGCGGGGTGTTCAAGCAGATCCTGGTGGATTCCGGCGTCGGGCCGGCGCTGGGTGACGCCATGATCGGCGCCGGCCTGCCGATCGCCGTAGCCGCGTTCGCGCTGTCCGCCATGGTGCGGGTGATTCAGGGCTCGGCCACCGTCGCCTGCCTGACCACCGTCGGCCTGGTGCTGCCGGTCACCAGCCAGCTCGGGCTCAGCGGCGGGCAACTGGCCGCGCTGGCCATCTGCATCGCCGGCGGCTCCATCGTGCTGAGCCACGTCAACGACGCCGGCTTCTGGCTGTTCGGCAAATTTACCGGCGCCAACGAACTGCAAACGCTGAAAACCTGGACGGTGATGGAAACCATTCTGGGCAGCGTCGGCGGCGCCATCGGCATGATTGCATTCACGATGTTTTAAATCCCAAATCGCCCCCGGCCTTGCACACCAGGGCTGCAAATCACCCCCGGGGGCACCGCCACAGGCGGCGACTATAACAACAGCAATGTGAGGAAGGCATGATTAATCCAACCTTGTCCCGTGTCACACAGCGCATCATCGACCGTTCCCAGGCCAGCCGCGCCGCCTATCTGGCGCGTATCGAGGCGGCCCGCGCCCAAACCGTCCACCGCGCGCAGCTGGCCTGCGGCAACCTGGCCCACGGCTTCGCCGCCTGTCAGCCCGATGACAAGGCGTCGCTGAAAAACATGGTGCGCAGCGATATCGCCATCATCACCGCCTACAACGACATGCTGTCGGCCCACCAGCCGTACGAACACTACCCGCAGCGGCTGAAGCAGGCGCTGAAGGCGGTCGGCGCCGTGGGCCAGGTGGCCGGCGGCGTGCCGGCGATGTGCGACGGCGTGACGCAGGGGCAGGACGGCATGGAGCTGTCGTTGATGAGCCGCGACGTGATCGCCATGTCGGCCGCCGTCGGCCTGTCGCACAATATGTTCGACGGCGCGCTGTTCCTCGGCATCTGCGACAAGATCGTACCGGGGCTGGTGATGGCCGCCCTCTCCTTCGGCCACCTGCCCGCGCTGTTCGTGCCGGCCGGCCCGATGAGCAGCGGCCTGCCGAACAAGGAAAAGGTGCGCGTACGCCAGCTGTACGCCGAAGGCAAGGCTGACCGCCTGGCGCTGCTGGAGGCCGAGGCAGCCTCTTATCACGGCATCGGCACCTGCACCTTCTACGGCACCGCCAACACCAACCAGATGGTGATGGAAGTGATGGGCCTGCATCTGCCGGGCGCCTCCTTCGTCCATCCTGACACGCCGCTGCGCGACGCGCTGAACGACGCCGCCGCGCGCCAGGTGACCCGACTGACCGATACCGCCGGCAACTACCTGCCGATCGGCCGCCTGGTGGACGAGAAAGTGGTGGTGAACGGCATCGTCTCGCTGCTGGCCACCGGCGGCTCCACCAACCTGACCATGCATCTGGTGGCGATGGCGCGCGCGGCGGGCATCATCATCACCTGGGACGATTTCTCGGAGCTGTCTGAGGCGGTGCCGCTGCTGTGCCGCATCTACCCGAACGGCCCGGCCGACATCAACCAGTTCCAGGCCGCCGGCGGCGTGCCGCTGGTGGTGCGAGAGCTGCTGCAACACGGGCTGCTGCACGAAGACGTGCATACCGTGGCCGGTTTCGGCCTGCGCCGCTACACCCAGGAACCGTGGCTGGATAACGGCCAACTGGTGTGGCGCGAAGGCGTGGCCGGCTCGCTCGACGCCAGCGTGATCGCCAGCGTCACTCAGCCGTTTGAACATCACGGCGGCACCAAAGTGATGGCCGGCAACCTGGGCCGCGCGGTGATGAAAACCTCGGCGGTGCCCGCCGACAACCAGATCATCGAAGCGCCGGCGGTAGTGTTCGACAGCCAGCACGACATCGTGCCGGCGTTCGAAGCCGGCAAGCTGGATCGCGATTGTGTGGTGGTGGTGCGTTTCCAGGGGCCGCAGGCCAACGGCATGCCCGAGCTGCACAAGCTGATGCCGCCGCTGGGCGTGCTGATGGATCGCGGCTTCAAAGTGGCGCTGGTGACCGACGGCCGCCTGTCCGGCGCCTCCGGCAAGGTGCCTTCCGCCATCCACGTCACCCCGGAAGCCTATACCGGCGGCCTGCTGGCGAAAGTGCGCGACGGCGATCCGATCCGCGTCAACGGCCGCAGCGGCGAGCTGCAGGTGCTGGTCGACGCCGACGAACTGGCCCGGCGCACACCATGCCAACCCGATCTGAGCGCGGAACACATCGGCTGCGGCCGCGAGCTGTTCGGCGCGCTGCGCAGCCAGCTGTCCGGCGCCGAACAGGGCGCCTGCTGCATCAAATTTTAATCGATAGCCTGGCCGCATCGCCGCCTGGCGGCGGCCACAGAGGAGAACGTCAGCATGAACAAGTGGACAACAAGCGCCGAGCAGATCCTGACGGCGGGGCCGGTGGTGCCGGTCATCGTGATCAACAAGCTGGAATATGCGGTGCCGCTGGCGAAAGCGCTGGTCGCCGGCGGCGTGCGGGTGCTGGAGGTGACGCTGCGCACCGCCTGCGCCATGGACGCCATTCGCGCCATCGCCCAAGAGGTGCCGGAAGCGATCATCGGCGCCGGTACGGTGATCAATCCGCAGCAGTTGCGGGAAGTGACCGAAGCCGGCGCGCAGTTCGCCATCAGCCCAGGCCTGACCGACGAGCTGCTTAAGGCCGCCACCGCCGGTTCCATTCCCTTGATCCCGGGCATCAGCACCGTTTCCGAACTGATGCAGGGCATGGATTACGGCCTGCGCGAGTTTAAATTCTTCCCGGCGGAAGCCAACGGCGGCGTAAAAGCGCTGCAGGCGATCGGCGGCCCGTTCCCGCAGGTGCGTTTCTGCCCGACCGGCGGCATCTCACCGGACAACTACCGCAGCTATCTGGCGCTGAAAAGCGTGCTGTGCATCGGCGGCTCCTGGCTGGTGCCGGCGGACGCGCTCGAAAGCGGCGACTACGCGCGCATTACCGAACTGGCGCGCGCCGCCGTCGCGGGCGCTCAGGCCTGATTTACATCGCAGCGGTGGCGGCCGGCAGCGCCGCCCCGCTGCGCTGGCTGAACCGCTGCTTCTTGCGATAAGCGAATACGTCTTCCACATGCCCCTCGCGGATGCGCTGCTGCAACCCGCGCCAATACTCCGCGGTAAACAGATCGCTGTGCAGCTCTTCAAACATCTGCCGAATGCGCCGATCGCCGCACAGAAAGTGGCGGAACTCTTCCGGGAACACATCGTTGGGCGCGATGCTGTACCACGGCTCGCTGGCCAGTTCATCTTCCGGATAACGCGGCGGCGGGATATCGCGGAAGTTGACCTCGGTCATGTAGCAAATCTCGTCGTAGTCGTAGAACACTACCCGCCCGTGGCGCGTCACGCCAAAGTTCTTGAACAGCATGTCGCCGGGGAAGATATTGGCGGCGGCCAGCTGTTTGATGGCATTGCCGTACTCTTCAATCGCATCGCGCATCTGCTGGTCGTTGGCCTGCTCCAGATACAGATTCAGCGGGGTCATGCGCCGTTCCATATACAGGTGCTTAATCACGATGCGATCGCCAAGTTCTTCCAGCTTGCCCGGCACTTCGCGCCGCAGCTCCGCCAGCAGTTCCGGGCTGAGGCGCGCCTTGTCGACGACGAAATTCTCGTACTCCTGGGTATCCGCCATGCGCCCGACGCGATCGTGCTCTTTCACCAGCTGATAGCAAGCCATCACCTGCGCCTGCGTCACCTCTTTTTGCGGGGCGAATTCGTCTTTGATCACTTTAAACACCCGAGCGAAGGACGGCAGGGTAAACACCAGCATCACCATGCCCTTCACCCCTGGCGCAATGATGAACTGCTCCTGCGAGTGCGCCATAAAAGTCAGGTATTCGCGATAGCATTCGGTTTTGCCGTGCTTCTGGCAACCGATCGCCATGTACAGCTCGGCGGTGGTCTTGCCCGGCAGGATCTCGCGCAGCCACTCCACCATCGCCGCTGGCAGCGGCGCGTAGACCATAAAATAAGAGCGGGCGAAGCCGAAGACGATGCTGGCCTCGGCCTTACCGGTCAGGCAGGCGTCGATAAACAGCGCGCCCGACTCGCTGTGGTGGATCGGCAGCAAGAACGGATAAACGCCGTCGGCCAGGCGCAGCTTGCCGACCAGCCAGGCGGCCTTGTTGCGATAGAACAGCTCGTTGGCGATCTGGAAGGTCGCCCCCGTCAGGTGCTGTGGGCTGAAGGCGCGTTGCAGCGCCTGGGTGATATAGCGAATATCGCGCGTCAAATCCTCCCACGGCAACCGCAGCGGCAGATCGCTCAAGATGCTGCGCAGCATCGCCGGCAGATCGCCATTGGGGGTAAAATCGCGCGCCAGCGGACGCGGAATGTCGCGAAAGCGCCGTTCCGGCTGCGAACTGAACACGAACAGCTTGTCCGGCGTCAGATCGCGGTGCTTGAACAGCCGGCAATAGACCGAGTTAAAGAAGCTTTCGGCGATCTCGAAACGCGGGTAGTCCGGCAACAGGTCGATATAGACCGCTTTGACCCGGCTGGGGAAGTCGGCGTCGAAATATTTCTGCCCGGTGATGCATTTGAGCTGCTCCACCACCAGGCCGACGTGATGGTCGTACAGATGGATGCGCTTTTTCATCGCCTGCTGCACCGCCGGCCAGTCCGCCTGCTCGAAGCGCTGCTGCGCGCCGGCGGTCACTTCCAGAAAGCGGCCGTACTGCGCATCGAAGCCTTGCAGGATCGTCTGTGCGATCAACAACTCCAGTTTTGCCGCCATCCTTACCCCCCGCCAGAAAAAGAAGCCTGCGCATGCAGGCTCCGGTGAAACGTCTTCAAGCTTGCCGCATCAGAACTGCTGTTCTTCCGTCGAACCGGTCAGCGCGGTGACCGAAGAAGCGCCGCCCTGAATGATGGTGGTGACTTTGTCGAAGTAGCCGGTGCCCACCTCTTGCTGGTGCGACGCGAAGGTGTAACCGCGATCCACCGCGGCGAACTCCGCCTGCTGCACCTTCTCGACGTAGTGTTTCATCCCTTCGCCCTGCGCATAGGCGTGCGCCAGGTCGAACATGTTGAACCACATGCTGTGGATCCCCGCCAGCGTGATGAACTGATACTTGTAGCCCATGTCCGACAGCGCCTGCTGGAAGCGGGCGATGGTCTGGTCGTCGAGGTTTTTCTTCCAGTTGAACGACGGCGAGCAGTTGTAGGCCAGCAGCTTGCCCGGGTATTTGGCGTGAATGGCGTCGGCGAAGCGCTGAGCGGCATCCAGATCCGGCGTTGAGGTTTCGCACCACACCATATCGGCGTAAGGGGCATAAGCCAGGCCGCGGCTGATCGCCTGTTCGACGCCGGCATGGGTGCGGAAGAAGCCTTCCGCCGTGCGCTCGCCGGTAACGAAGGCGCTGTCATACGGATCGCAATCGGACGTCAGCAGGTCGGCCGCATCGGCGTCGGTACGGGCGATCACCAGCGTCGGCACGCCGAGCACGTCGGCCGCCAGCCGAGCGGCGACCAGCTTCTGGATCGCTTCCTGCGTCGGCACCAGCACTTTGCCGCCCATATGACCGCATTTCTTCACCGCCGCCAACTGGTCTTCGAAGTGCACCCCGGCGGCGCCGGCGGTGATCATCGCTTTCATCAGCTCAAAGGCGTTCAGCACGCCGCCGAAGCCGGCTTCCGCATCGGCGACGATCGGCAGGAAGTAATCGGTGTAGCCTTTGCTGCCCGGCTCAATCTGGTTCGCCCATTGGATCTGATCGGCGCGGCGGAAGGTGTTGTTGATGCGCTCGACCACCTTCGGCACCGAGTCCACCGGATACAGCGACTGGTCAGGGTACATGGCCGCCGCGCTGTTGGCGTCAGCCGCCACCTGCCAGCCGGACAGGTAGATAGCCTCGACGCCGGCTTTGGCCTGCTGCAGCGCCTGGCCGCCGGTGAGCGCGCCAAGGCAGTTCACGTAGCCTTTGCGCGCCTTGCCGTTCAGCAAGGCCCACAGTTTGGCGGCGCCGTTTTGCGCCAGGGTGCATTCCGGGTTGACCGAACCGCGCAGATTGATCACGTCTTCGGCGCTGTAAGGGCGGGTGATGCCTTCCCAACGGGCCGATTTCCATTCCTGTTCCAGCTGCTGGATCTGTTGAGAGCGAGAGGTAGACATAATTTTTATCCTTTCAGTCATGTAGGGTTGATTGGGAAAGTTCAGGCCAGCAGCGCATAGCCGGGCAACGTCAGGAAATCGATTAATTCATCTTGCGTGGTGATGCGCTCCATCAGGCGCGCCGCCTCTTCGAACCGGCCGGCGTTAAAGCGCGCTTCCCCTACTTCTTCACGCACCACCAACATCTCTTCTTGCAACATCTGGCGGAACAGCGCCTTGGTGACCGGGCGCCCGTCGTTCAGGCTCTTCTCATGGTGGATCCACTGCCAGATAGAGGTACGGGAGATCTCCGCCGTCGCGGCATCTTCCATCAACCCATAGATAGGCACGCAGCCGTTGCCGGAGATCCAGGCTTCGATGTACTGCACCGCCACGCGGATATTGGCGCGCATCCCCGCTTCGGTGCGTTCGCCGTCGCATGGCTCCAGCAGCTGCGCGGCGCTGATTGGCGCATCCTGCTCACGCATCACGTCCAGCTGGTTCTGGCGATCGCCCAATGCGTTGCCGAACACCTCCATCACCGTGTCCGCCAGCCCCGGATGCGCCACCCAGGTGCCGTCGTGGCCATTGTTGGCTTCCAACTCTTTGTCCGCCCGCACCTTGTTCAGCACCCAGGCGTTTTTCTCAGCGTCTTTGCTCGGGATAAACGCCGCCATGCCGCCCATAGCGAAGGCGCCGCGCTTATGACAGGTTTTGATCAACAGGCGTGAATAGGCGCTGAGGAAAGGTTTCTCCATGGTCACCGACTGACGATCCGGCAGCACGCGATCGCCGTGATTCTTCAGCGTTTTGATGTAGCTGAAGATGTAATCCCAACGGCCGCAGTTCAGGCCGACGATGTGATCACGCAGGTGATAGAGGATCTCGTCCATCTGGAACACCGCCGGCAGGGTTTCGATCAACACGGTCGCCTTGATGGTGCCGCGCGGCAGATCGAATCGATCCTCGGTAAAGCTGAAGACATCGCTCCACCAGGCCGCTTCTTCCCAGGACTGGGTTTTCGGCAGGTAGAAATACGGGCCGCTGCCCTTGGCCAACAGCTGGTGATAGTTGTGATAAAAATACAGCGCGAAATCGAACAGGCCGCCGGGAATGGCTTCATCACGCCACAGCACGTGTTTTTCCGGCAAATGCAGGCCGCGCACGCGAGCGATCAACACCGCCGGATTCGGTTTCAGCTGGTAGATCTTGCCGGCTTCATTGGTGTAGGAGATGGTGCCGTTAACCGCATCGTGCAGGTTGATTTGACCGTCGATGACTTTATCCCAGCTTGGCGCCAGGGAGTCTTCGAAGTCCGCCATAAACACTTTTACGTTGGCGTTAAGCGCATTGATCACCATCTTGCGTTCTACCGGCCCGGTGATCTCGACCCGGCGATCGCGCAGGTCTTGCGGAATGCCGCGGATCTGCCAGTCGCCTTCACGAATGGAATTTGTTTCCGAAATAAACCCAGGCAGCTCGCCGCGATCGATATTTTGCTGCCAGCGGGCACGCGCCGCCAGCAGCTCATTGCGCCGCGGCGTGAATTTCCCCACCAGTTCCGCCAGGAATTCAACCGCTTCATCCGTTAATACCTGGCGCTCCGCAGCGGCGAAACCCTGGGTAAACCTTAACTCCGTGCCTGCTATCTGTTGCGTCATGACCTTGCTCCTTCCCATCATTGCGCCCGAGCGATCGGCGCATTTTCATCAGAAATCACTGTGGATCAGGGCGGATGAAACGATCCTAAACTGGTCAGATCTCATCCCGATAGTTCTAAGAATACTCAACAAAAAATAAAAATCAAAAACCATTTCCATTTTATTATTAAATATTTTATTAACACTTTATTATCAATTGGTTAGAACAAATAACATAACTAATGGGTAAGGAAATCGGTTCCAATAGAATCGCAAAGACAGGCTAACGCGCTGTTGGCCAATGGTTTTTTGGAAAAAGTGGCGGGTAAAAAGAGGATCGTACAGAGGATCAACAGCGCGGCGGCCTCGATTCAGCCGCCGGCAGGCAGGAAAGATCAGTCGAGAGTCGGATTCATATGGCGCAGATCGTAAGGCGTGATCTGGTACACGTAATAGTTGAGCCAATTGGAGAACAACAGGTGGCCATGGCTGCGCCAGGTGGCTTTCGGTGTCAGTGCGGGGTTGTCATCGGGGAAGTAGTTGAGCGGTACGGCAGGATCGAGGCCAGCTTCGTTGTCGCGACAATACTCCCCGGCCAGGGTCAGGGCATCATACTCAGGATGGCCGGTGACAAATGCCAGGCGCTTATCCCTGCTGGCGAACAGGTAGGCGCCGGCCTGCTCGGATTCGGCCAGAATATCCAGGTCGGTATATTGGCGAATCACCTCGGTCGGGAAATCGGCATAGCGTGAATGCGGCGCCAGGAAGCTTTCGTCGAAGCCGCGCGTCAGCAACGCATGCTGCTGCAGCGTTTGGTGCGGATAAACGCCGGAGAGCTTCACTTCGCGCGTCATCTTGGGAATGCCGTACAGGATATTCAACGCCGCTTGTACCGCCCAGCACACGAACAGCGTAGAGGTGACATGGTTTTTGGCCCAGTCAATGACCCGTTCGATCTGCGGCCAATAGGCAACATCGCAGAAATCAACCAGCCCCAGCGGCGCGCCGGTGACAATCAGGCCATCGAAGTTCTCATTCTGGATATCCTCGAAGTCGCAGTAGAAGTTGTTCAGATGCTCGGCCGGCGTGTTCTTCGATTCGCGGCTGTCGATGCGCAGCAGCTGGATATCAATCTGCAGCGGCGAGTTGGACAACAGACGCAGAAACTGGTTTTCCGTTTCGATCTTCTTTGGCATCAGGTTGAGGATCAGCACTTTCAGTGGCCTGATTTCCTGTGTTTTTGCCCGCGAGGATGTCATCACGAAGACATTCTCACCGCGCAAGAAATTGACCGCAGGTAACTCATCAGGAACACGAATCGGCATTGCTTAACCCTCACATATCCATTTATACGTTTAGACTTCTAGATGCCCGAAGATAGCGTTTTTTTCCGTCGCTGTCGAGCATTCAGCGGAAAGGTGAAAATGTTTCATTGCGCGAGCTGCGTCAGGATCTTGGCAGGGAGGATGAGAGGTACTGAAAGCAAAAAGGCCATCCTTTCGGATGGCCTCTTGGCTTATTTGATGCTTGGCAGTGTCCTACTCTCGCATGGGGAGACCCCACACTACCATCGGCGCTACGGCGTTTCACTTCTGAGTTCGGCATGGGGTCAGGTGGGACCACCGCGCTATTGCCGCCAAGCAAATTCTTTTTTCTGCCGAACTTCTAAACCCACTTTAAATAAAGTGGTGCTGATACCCAGAGTCGAACTGGGGACCTCACCCTTACCAAGGGTGCGCTCTACCAACTGAGCCATATCAGCACGCTTAATTTGATGCCTGGCAGTGTCCTACTCTCGCATGGGGAGACCCCACACTACCATCGGCGCTACGGCGTTTCACTTCTGAGTTCGGCATGGGGTCAGGTGGGACCACCGCGCTATTGCCGCCAGGCAAATTCTGTTTCATTCCAACCGCTTCACTTTCGTGTCGCCATCAGAACCAATCTCGGAACTTCGCTGAAAATCTCTCTAAAAACACCTTCGGTGTTGTAAGGTTAAGCCTCACGGATCATTAGTACTGGTTAGCTCAATGCATCGCTGCACTTACACACCCAGCCTATCAACGTCTTAGTCTTAAACGTTCCTTCAGGGGCCTTAAAGGCCCAGGGAAGACTCATCTTGAGGCAAGTTTCGCGCTTAGATGCTTTCAGCGCTTATCTTTTCCGCACTTAGCTACCGGGCAATGCCATTGGCATGACAACCCGAACACCAGTGGTGCGTTCACTCCGGTCCTCTCGTACTAGGAGCAACCCCTCTCAATCTTCCAACGCCCACGGCAGATAGGGACCGAACTGTCTCACGACGTTCTAAACCCAGCTCGCGTACCACTTTAAATGGCGAACAGCCATACCCTTGGGACCTACTTCAGCCCCAGGATGTGATGAGCCGACATCGAGGTGCCAAACACCGCCGTCGATATGAACTCTTGGGCGGTATCAGCCTGTTATCCCCGGAGTACCTTTTATCCGTTGAGCGATGGCCCTTCCATTCAGAACCACCGGATCACTAAGACCTACTTTCGTACCTGCTCGAGCCGTCACTCTCGCAGTCAAGCTAGCTTATGCCTTTGCACTAACCTCACGATGTCCGACCGTGATTAGCTAACCTTCGTGCTCCTCCGTTACTCTTTGGGAGGAGACCGCCCCAGTCAAACTACCCACCAGACACTGTCCTCACCCCGGATCACGGGGCCGAGTTAGAACATCAAACATTAAAGGGTGGTATTTCAAGGATGGCTCCACGCAGACTGGCGTCCACGCTTCAAAGCCTCCCACCTATCCTACACATCAAGGCTCAATGTTCAGTGTCAAGCTATAGTAAAGGTTCACGGGGTCTTTCCGTCTTGCCGCGGGTACACTGCATCTTCACAGCGAGTTCAATTTCACTGAGTCTCGGGTGGAGACAGCCTGGCCATCATTACGCCATTCGTGCAGGTCGGAACTTACCCGACAAGGAATTTCGCTACCTTAGGACCGTTATAGTTACGGCCGCCGTTTACTGGGGCTTCGATCAAGAGCTTCGCCTTGCGGCTGACCCCATCAATTAACCTTCCAGCACCGGGCAGGCGTCACACCGTATACGTCCACTTTCGTGTTTGCACAGTGCTGTGTTTTTATTAAACAGTTGCAGCCAGCTGGTATCTTCGACTGGCTTCAGCTCCATCCGCGAGGGACTTCACCTACATGCCAGCGTGCCTTCTCCCGAAGTTACGGCACCATTTTGCCTAGTTCCTTCACCCGAGTTCTCTCAAGCGCCTTGGTATTCTCTACCTGACCACCTGTGTCGGTTTGGGGTACGATTTAATGTTACCTGATGCTTAGAGGATTTTCCTGGAAGCAGGGCATCAACTACTTCTGCACCGTAGTGCATCGTCATCACGCCTCAGGGTTGATATGCAACCGGATTTACCAGGTCACACCCCCTACACGCTTAAACCGGGACAACCGTCGCCCGGCTAGCCTAGCCTTCTCCGTCCCCCCTTCGCAGTAACACCAAGTACAGGAATATTAACCTGTTTCCCATCGACTACGCTTTTCAGCCTCGCCTTAGGGGTCGACTCACCCTGCCCCGATTAACGTTGGACAGGAACCCTTGGTCTTCCGGCGAGCGGGCTTTTCACCCGCTTTATCGTTACTTATGTCAGCATTCGCACTTCTGATACCTCCAGCAACCCTCACAGGCCACCTTCAACGGCTTACAGAACGCTCCCCTACCCAACAACGCCTAAGCGTCGCTGCCGCAGCTTCGGTGCATGGTTTAGCCCCGTTACATCTTCCGCGCAGGCCGACTCGACCAGTGAGCTATTACGCTTTCTTTAAATGATGGCTGCTTCTAAGCCAACATCCTGGCTGTCTATGCCTTCCCACATCGTTTCCCACTTAACCATGACTTTGGGACCTTAGCTGGCGGTCTGGGTTGTTTCCCTCTTCACGACGGACGTTAGCACCCGCCGTGTGTCTCCCGTGATAACATTCTTCGGTATTCGGAGTTTGCATCGGTTTGGTAAGCCGGGATGGCCCCCTAGCCGAAACAGTGCTCTACCCCCGAAGATGAGTTCACGAGGCGCTACCTAAATAGCTTTCGGGGAGAACCAGCTATCTCCCGGTTTGATTGGCCTTTCACCCCCAGCCACAAGTCATCCGCTAATTTTTCAACATTAGTCGGTTCGGTCCTCCAGTTAGTGTTACCCAACCTTCAACCTGCCCATGGCTAGATCACCGGGTTTCGGGTCTATACCTTGCAACTAATCGCCCAGTTAAGACTCGGTTTCCCTACGGCTCCCCTATACGGTTAACCTTGCTACAAAATATAAGTCGCTGACCCATTATACAAAAGGTACGCAGTCACACCACGAAGGTGCTCCCACTGCTTGTACGTACACGGTTTCAGGTTCTATTTCACTCCCCTCGCCGGGGTTCTTTTCGCCTTTCCCTCACGGTACTGGTTCACTATCGGTCAGTCAGGAGTATTTAGCCTTGGAGGATGGTCCCCCCATATTCAGACAGGATGTCACGTGTCCCGCCCTACTCATCGAACTCACGACCTGTGCATTTTAGTGTACGGGGCTATCACCCTTTGCTGCGCGACTTTCCAGACGCTTCCACTAACACACAAGCCGATTCAGGTTCTGGGCTCCTCCCCGTTCGCTCGCCGCTACTGGGGGAATCTCGGTTGATTTCTTTTCCTCGGGGTACTTAGATGTTTCAGTTCCCCCGGTTCGCCTCATGCCACTATGTATTCATGACATGATAGTGTGTCGAAACACACTGGGTTTCCCCATTCGGGTATCGCCGGTTATAACGGTTCATATCACCTTACCGACGCTTTTCGCAGATTAGCACGCCCTTCATCGCCTCTGACTGCCTAGGCATCCACCGTGTACGCTTAGTCACTTAACCTCACAACCCGAAGATGTTTCCATCGTTCGCGCTGCAAACATTTGAGAGACTCTATGACAGGTTACTCTTTATCCCAGTGCTTCTACGGAGGGACAAATTTCAGCCGTCATGTTTCAATTTTCAGCTTGTTCCAGATTGTTAAAGAGCAATATCTTAAACATGACTCGGAAGTCATCTTTAAGATATGGTGTATCGTCAGATACTTGAGACCGCCGCTTTCACCGGGTGGGTCGGAAGCTTGGCGTCCCCTAGGGGATTCGAACCCCTGTTACCGCCGTGAAAGGGCGGTGTCCTAGGCCTCTAGACGAAGGGGACACGACACCGTACTTTTATGACGCTTTTGCTCGTTACTTTTTCATCAGACAATCTGTGTGAGCACGCCACTCGAACTAATATCTTTAGGTAAGGAGGTGATCCAACCGCAGGTTCCCCTACGGTTACCTTGTTACGACTTCACCCCAGTCATGAATCACAAAGTGGTAAGCGCCCTCCCGAAGGTTAAGCTACCTACTTCTTTTGCAACCCACTCCCATGGTGTGACGGGCGGTGTGTACAAGGCCCGGGAACGTATTCACCGTAGCATTCTGATCTACGATTACTAGCGATTCCGACTTCATGGAGTCGAGTTGCAGACTCCAATCCGGACTACGACATACTTTATGAGGTCCGCTTGCTCTCGCGAGGTCGCTTCTCTTTGTATATGCCATTGTAGCACGTGTGTAGCCCTACTCGTAAGGGCCATGATGACTTGACGTCATCCCCACCTTCCTCCAGTTTATCACTGGCAGTCTCCTTTGAGTTCCCGGCCGAACCGCTGGCAACAAAGGATAAGGGTTGCGCTCGTTGCGGGACTTAACCCAACATTTCACAACACGAGCTGACGACAGCCATGCAGCACCTGTCTCAGAGTTCCCGAAGGCACCAATCCATCTCTGGAAAGTTCTCTGGATGTCAAGAGTAGGTAAGGTTCTTCGCGTTGCATCGAATTAAACCACATGCTCCACCGCTTGTGCGGGCCCCCGTCAATTCATTTGAGTTTTAACCTTGCGGCCGTACTCCCCAGGCGGTCGATTTAACGCGTTAGCTCCGGAAGCCACGCCTCAAGGGCACAACCTCCAAATCGACATCGTTTACAGCGTGGACTACCAGGGTATCTAATCCTGTTTGCTCCCCACGCTTTCGCACCTGAGCGTCAGTCTTCGTCCAGGGGGCCGCCTTCGCCACCGGTATTCCTCCAGATCTCTACGCATTTCACCGCTACACCTGGAATTCTACCCCCCTCTACGAGACTCTAGCTTGCCAGTTTCAAATGCAGTTCCCAGGTTGAGCCCGGGGATTTCACATCTGACTTAACAAACCGCCTGCGTGCGCTTTACGCCCAGTAATTCCGATTAACGCTTGCACCCTCCGTATTACCGCGGCTGCTGGCACGGAGTTAGCCGGTGCTTCTTCTGCGAGTAACGTCAATTGATGAACGTATTAAGTTCACCACCTTCCTCCTCGCTGAAAGTGCTTTACAACCCGAAGGCCTTCTTCACACACGCGGCATGGCTGCATCAGGCTTGCGCCCATTGTGCAATATTCCCCACTGCTGCCTCCCGTAGGAGTCTGGACCGTGTCTCAGTTCCAGTGTGGCTGGTCATCCTCTCAGACCAGCTAGGGATCGTCGCCTAGGTGAGCCATTACCCCACCTACTAGCTAATCCCATCTGGGCACATCTGATGGCAAGAGGCCCGAAGGTCCCCCTCTTTGGTCTTGCGACGTTATGCGGTATTAGCTACCGTTTCCAGTAGTTATCCCCCTCCATCAGGCAGTTTCCCAGACATTACTCACCCGTCCGCCGCTCGTCACCCAGGGAGCAAGCTCCCCTGTGCTACCGCTCGACTTGCATGTGTTAAGCCTGCCGCCAGCGTTCAATCTGAGCCATGATCAAACTCTTCAATTAAAAGCTTGATTTGCTTCCACTCGAGAAGCGATGCTCAAAGATTTACTGCATGAATTTTACTTCAGTTAGTCACTCTTCAAGACTTGATATTTTTTTGCATCCGAAGATGCTGGATATCGTCTTGTGGAGTGCCCACACAGATTGTCTGATAAATTGTTAAAGAGCAGTGAGTTAGGCGCTTTCGCTTGCTAACTCGAGGTGGCGTATATTACGCTTTCCTCTTTCAGAGTCAACCCTAATTTTCAGGATTTTTTCTCTTTCTTCCCGGCCGCTGTGTGAAGTGAATCACTTGCGCCGTGTCGATGGAGGCGCATTATAGGGATCCGAGTTTTTTGCACAACCCCTTTTTTGATCTTTTCTTTCCGTTTGCACACTTTTCAGCCCTTCCGGGTGGATCTTGTGCGATCAGGGCCATTTTCCGCAGGATCCGGCGCGGCGACTGGTTGTAATTCCATCGCCAGGGTCTAGTATTGCCGGTAAATATGATCCCGACGTGAGGCAAGCACCATGTCCGATGCAGTACGTTCTTATCTTCAATACACACCCAAACTCGGTCAACGCGTCTTGATCGATCCTTCCAGCGTGGTGATCGGCGACGTCGATCTGGCGGATGACGTCAGCATCTGGCCGTTGGTCGCCATTCGCGGTGACGTCAATGCGGTAAAGATCGGCGCGCGCAGCAATATTCAGGACGGCAGCGTGCTGCATGTAACTCATCGCTCCGAACATAACCCCGACGGTTATCCCCTGCTTATTGGAGAAGACGTGACCGTTGGCCATAAAGCGATGCTGCACGGCTGCGCCATCGGCAACCGGGTGCTGGTCGGTATGGGCTCGATCCTGTTGGACGGCGTAGTCGTAGAAGACGATGTGATGATTGGCGCCGGCAGTTTGGTAGCGCCGGGCAAACGCCTGGCCAGCGGCTATCTTTATATGGGTAGCCCGGCACGCCAGGTTCGGCCTTTGACCGCCGCCGAGTTGGAGGGATTGCTTTATTCTTCTAACAACTATGTACGCTGGAAAGATGAATACCTGTCGGAAGACATCTGACGGGCTCCCCGTTCCCTATAAAGAGAACGGGGTAGGGGATTTATGCCGCCAGTTCGCTGCGCAGCTGGCGTAATACCGGTTCGATCTCTGGCATCACTCCGTGCCAAAGCAGGAAAGCATGCGCCGCCTGCCCCACCAACATGCCCAGCCCATCGGCATATTCCGTTGCCCCTTGCTGCTGCGCCCAGGCTAGGAACGGCGTGACGCCCTGCTGATAGAACATGTCATAGCAACGGGTTTGCGCGTTGACTACGCCCGTAGGCAACGCCGGGATCTCTCCACTGATGCCGGATGCCGTCGCATTGATCACCAGATCAAAAGCTTGTTGACCCAATTGATCCATCGGCACCGCCGAGATCTCCCCCAGATGCCGGAAAGCGTCGGCCAACTCTTGGGCCCGGCTGAAGGTGCGGTTGGTGATCGTGAGCCGGCAGCCGAAAGACAGCAGCGGCAGGATCACGCCGCGCGCCGCGCCGCCGGCGCCCACCAGCAGAATGCGATCCTGCGGCCGGATCAATTGCTGACGCTGCAGATCGGTCAGCAAACCGATGCCGTCGGTGTTATCCCCCAATAGGCCACCATTCGGCAACACCTTCAGGGTATTGACCGCCCCGGCCATCGCTGCACGCTCGCTCAGCTCAGAAGCAGCCGAATAAGCTCGCTCCTTGAAAGGCACCGTGACGTTCGCCCCCTGCCCTCCGGCGCGGATAAATTCCTGCAGGCTGATTTCAAAACCGTCCAGCGGCGCCAGCACTGTTCCATAAGGATGCTCTATGTCAGTCTGGGCTGCGAACAGCGCATGAATTCGCGGCGACTTGCTGTGGCCGATAGGGTTGCCAAATACTGCAAACTTCTCCATGCCCATTTCCTCTAGCCCTGACGGATCTGTTCGCCGGTCAGAGCATCTCTGATTTCGGAAGGATTAAGACGGCCGCCTACCTTGCCGGCCAATACCGGGAAAGCCTCGCCAAATTGCCGTGTGACCTCATCCGCGCTGCGGCACGGTTCCAGCCCACTGAGATTGGCGCTGGTCGACACCAGCGGCTTGCCGTACTGCCGGCACAGCAACTGCACCAACGGATGATCGCTGACGCGCACCGCCAGTGAACTGAAACGCCCGGTCAACAAACGCGGCGTCTCCGGGCGAGCAGGCAATACCCAGGTTACCGGCCCAGGCCAGCTGGCGAACATCATCGCGCGCTGCTGTTCGCTGAGCGTACTGTCGTCAATATAAGACTTAAGCTGCGCATAGTCGGCGGCGATCAGAATCAGCCCCTTTTCCCACGGCCGCTGTTTCAACGCCAGCAGCGCATTGATCGCCTGTTCGCTGTCGGGATCGCAACCCAGGCCGAATACCGCTTCGGTGGGATAGGCAATCACCTGCTGTTGATGCAAAGCATCGATGATAGATAAAAGGTTCGGGCTTAATTCTGAATTCATGATGTGATTATTCTGTAGTCGCAACGGGTTTCCCGCACAGCTTGCTGGCACAGCACAGGACGGGGCCTTTTGCCGTGCGCTTTTCCATCAGCAGCGGATAATGGCAATAGGCGCATTCACCGGCGACGGGTTTAACGTTGAGAGCAAACTGGCATTCCGGGTAACGATCGCAGGAGTGGAAAACCTTGCCGTAACGCGACTTGCGCTGCAACAGTTTGCCTTGGCCGCACTGCGGACAGGTAATGGCGGTTTCATCAGGCTTATCGATCACTTCAGTGTGATCGCACTGCGGATAATCGCTGCAGCCGATAAACATGCCATAGCGCCCCTGGCGCAGCACCAACGTCGCCTGACATTTCGGGCACGGTTGCCCGTCCAACACCTTGACGATATGGCCATCGGCCTGTGCTTTCAGCGGCCGAATATATTGGCATTCAGGGTACTGGGAACAGCCGAGAAAAGGGCCGTGGCGACCGCTACGGATCACCAGCTCGGCCCCGCATTCCGGACAGGGTTCATTTTGCCTGGCGGCAAAAATCGCGTTTTTTGTCATAACGTCTTCTATGCGCGTTATCGGCTCAATGCAGATAACCTTCGTTCACTTCAAACAACAGTTCTTCCATTTGCTGATAGGCGCTTTCATATCCGGGGATATTAAACAGCACCATCAACACGACCCATTTCAGATCTTCGAGATCGAATTCCGCATTATCCAAAGCCATAACGCGGTCGATAACCATTTCACGGGTTTCGAGGTTCAATACCTGAATCTGTTCCAGGAACAGGAGAAAACCACGGCAGCCGGCGTCCAAACGCGCGCTTTCCTCTTCGGTATAGATCCGCATCGCCAGCGGGTCGGCATCCATAAAGTAAGGCGCATTTTGACCTTCTTGCAGGTCGGCCAACTTCTCAAGCCAATTCAACGCGTTGTAGATATCATCCTGATGAAACCCCGCTTGGGCGAGATCATCGGTCAGTTGATCCTGATCGACGCGCATCTCTGGTTCATTGTGGATATAAGTTTCAAACAAGTACATGAGTACGTCGAACATGGCTTGCCCTCCTTAATCGGACATAGCCGCCGGGTACAGCTGCGATCCACCCTGCTAACTCCAGTTCGAGTAACTTGATTACCACCACTGGCACAGGTTGGCCGGCACGGTCAGCGACGACGTCAACAGGTGTCACCTCATCTCCTACGTTAGCCAACACATCGGCAAATGGCAATTCAACTTCAGCCTGCGACGCACAAATAGTTGTATTTTCGTTCAGTGGCAACCATTGGAGGCCGCTTCCCAGCAATTCGGCGATATCTTTCGGCCCAGTCACCAGATGCGCGCCCTGTTGGATCAGCCAGTGCGTGCCTTCGCTCATCGGGTTCCCTAACGGCCCCGGCAAGGCGAATACCTCACGCCCCTGCTCCAGCGCATAGCGAGCTGTCACCAGGGTACCGCTGCGCAACGAGGCTTCTATGACCAGAACGCCCTGGCTCAGCCCGCTGATAATGCGGTTACGGCGAGGAAAATGGTCGGCCAGGGGCAAATCGGTGACCAAATGATCTGAAATCACCGCACCGCCCTGCTCGACTATCTGCTCCGCGAGCCGGCGGTGCCGGCGCGGATAGATATTGCCCAGCCCGCTGCCCAACACCGCAATCGTGCACCCCCCGGCCGCCAGCGCCGCGCGATGGCAAATGCCGTCGATGCCGATCGCCAAACCGCTGGTGATGGTGAAACCGCAACGCGCCAATTCCTCGGCGAAATGGTGAGCCCAACGCTCGCCGTAGTGGCTGAACTGCCGGCTGCCCACCATGGCGAGTTGCGGGTGCGACAACGCCTGAGGATCGCCTTCGATCAGCAAAAATAGCGGCGCATCGTCGATCTGGGCCAGGCGTTCGGGATAACCGGCCGCCCCATAGTTCAGCATACGGTGCGCTGGCAGCTCCAACCAACGCAGGCTGGCCGACAGATAACCGGGATCCAACTGGTTGAACTGCGTCTGCTGCCGTTCGTTCAATCCCAACTCATGCAGCACGCGGCGAGGCTCGCAACCCATTTGCGATAGCTGCTGCACGATCCGGCTGGCCACGACAGTCTGCAGCCCCGTTACCCCTCGCATCCGTAAAGCGATCTCTTCCGGCCGCATCGTCTGTTCCCTCAGCAAAAACGGTGGTATTACCAATCTGAGCAATTGGTGCACAATGCTGTCAATCAGGTCGGGAAATGTCTAGAATAGAGGTTAAACCTCGTTCATTACTCGGATACAGATCTAAAGATATATGTCAGTCTTGCAGGTATTACATTTCCCAGACGAGCGTCTGCGCAAAGTCGCAGCGCCGGTAAAAGAAGTCAATGCAGATATCCAGCGCATCGTGGATGATATGTTTGAAACCATGTACGCAGAGGAAGGCATTGGCCTGGCTGCGACTCAGGTGGATATCCATCAGCGCATTATCGTGATCGACGTCTCCGAGAATCGCGATCAGCGCCTGGTGTTGATCAACCCGGAGCTGCTGGAAAAAAGCGGCGAAACCGGCATCGAGGAAGGCTGTCTTTCCATTCCCGAGCAGCGTGCGTTAGTGCCGCGCGCCGCGCAGGTGAAGATCCGCGCACTGGATCGTGAAGGCAAACCTTTCGAGCTGGAAGCGGACGACCTGTTGGCGATCTGCATCCAGCACGAGATGGATCACCTGATGGGCAAACTGTTCGTCGATTACCTGTCGCCGCTCAAGCGTCAGCGCATTCGTCAGAAACTGGAAAAAATGGCCAAGCTTCAAGCCCGCGCCTAACCGATCAGGAAATCAACGTGTCTGACTCTTTACGGATTATTTTCGCCGGAACACCAGACTTCGCAGCGCGTCATCTTGACGCGCTGTTGTCATCTGAGCACCAGATTGTCGGCGTTTTTACCCAGCCCGACCGCCCGGCGGGCCGCGGCAACAAGCTGACGCCAAGCCCGGTCAAAGTGCTGGCCGAGCAACACCAACTGCCGGTATTTCAGCCCAAATCGCTGCGCCCCGAAGAGAACCAGCGCCTGGTGGCCGATCTCAACGCCGACGTGATGGTGGTGGTGGCCTACGGGCTGATCCTGCCGCAGGCGGTGCTGGATATGCCGCGTCTCGGTTGCATCAACGTACATGGCTCGCTGCTGCCTCGCTGGCGCGGCGCGGCGCCGATCCAGCGTTCGCTCTGGGCCGGTGACAGCGAAACCGGCGTGACCATCATGCAGATGGACGTCGGTCTCGATACCGGTGACATGATGCACAAGATTGCCTGCCAGATTGAGAGCAGCGATACCAGCGCCAGTCTCTACGACAAGCTGGCCCAGCTCGGCCCACAGGGCATGTTGACTACGCTGCGCCAAATGGCAGACGGCAGCGCCACCCGCGAAGTGCAGGACGAAGCGCTGGTCACCTACGCCGAGAAACTGAGCAAAGAAGAAGCCCGCCTGGACTGGACACTGTCCGCTGCCCAGTTGGAGCGCTGCATCCGCGCCTTCAACCCTTGGCCGGTCAGCTACTTCACCATCGACGATCAACCGGTGAAAGTGTGGCAGGCCAGCGTACTGGCACAAAGCGCCAACGCGGAGCCAGGCACCGTTGTCCATGCCGACAAGCACGGTATCCAGGTGGCGACTGCCGACGGTATCCTCAACCTGATCCAACTGCAGCCCGCCGGCAAGAAACCGATGTCGGCGCAAGACCTTTTAAATTCACGTCGTGAATGGTTTACCCCGGGTAACCGGCTGTAAGTCGCTCCACTGCCCGGCCGTTCATCGCCGGGCCGTTATTTTCTTAATGCCGATCGTTATCAGCTTCAGCCTATGAAAAATAATTACAATCTCCGCAGCATCGCTGCCAAAGCCATCGGCCAGGTGCTGGATCAGGGGCAGTCGCTCAGCACTGTCCTGCCGGCGCTGCAAACCTCCATCAGCGATAAAGATCGCGGATTGCTGCAGGAGCTGTGTTTCGGCACGTTGCGCGTGCTGCCGCAGCTCGAATGGTGCATTCAGCAATTGATGGCCAAGCCGCTGACCGGTAAGCAGCGTACGCTGCACTACTTGCTGATGGTCGGCCTGTATCAGTTGCTGTATACCCGCATCCCGGCGCACGCCGTGTTGGCGGAAACCGTGGAAGGCGCGGTGGCGCTGAAACGGCCGCAGTTGAAAGGCCTGATTAACGGCGTCTTGCGGCAATTCCAGCGCCAGCAGGAAGAGCTGCTGCAGCGCGCCTCTAACAATGACAGCCGCTATCTGCACCCGAGCTGGTTGCTGAAACGCATTCAACAAGCTTATCCCGCCAACTGGGAACAGATCGTCGACGCCAATAACCAGAAACCGCCGATGTGGCTGCGCGTCAACCGCCTGCATCACACCCGTGACGCTTATCTGCAGCTGCTGAGCGACGCCGGCATCGCCGCGGAAACTCATTCAGACTATGCCGATGCGGTGCGTTTGCTGGCGCCTTGCGCCGTGACCGATCTGCCAGGGTTCGCCGAAGGCTGGGTCACCGTGCAAGATGCCTCAGCCCAGGGGTGTGTCGATCTGTTGGATCCGCAAGACGGCGAACAGATCCTCGACCTGTGCGCCGCACCCGGCGGCAAAACCACGCATATTCTGGAAGCGGCGCCGAAAGCGCACGTCATGGCGGTCGATATCGACGAACAGCGCCTGGCGCGAGTCAAAGAGAACCTGCAGCGTCTGCGTTTGCACGCAGAGGTTAAATTGGGCGATGGCCGCACTCCGCAGCAGTGGTGCGGGGACAAACAGTTCGATCGTATCCTGCTGGACGCGCCTTGTTCCGCCACCGGCGTGATCCGCCGTCACCCCGACATCAAATGGCTGCGCCGCGATCGCGACATCGCCGAACTCGCCGCACTGCAGGCAGAAATTCTGGAAGCCGTCTGGCCGCATCTAAAACCAGGCGGCGTGATGGTTTACGCGACCTGCTCTATCCTGCCGGATGAAAACAGCAGCCAGATCGCCGCGTTCTTGCAACGCCACGCCGATGCCAAGCTGGTTGAAACCGGCGATGCGCAACGGCCAGGGCGACAGAATATCCCGCATCCCGAGGACGGCGATGGCTTCTTTTACGCTAAGCTGATTAAAATGTAATGCTTCAGGGCGTGCGTGCGCGCCCTAAGTCTTTCAGTGTGAAGCAGAGAACACGATGAAAATAATTATTCTTGGTGCCGGTCAGGTTGGCGGGACGCTGGCGGAAAACCTGGTGGGTGAAAACAACGATATCACCGTCGTCGATACCGATTCCGGCCGCTTGCGCCAACTACAGGATAAATTCGATTTGCGGGTGGTTCAGGGACATGGTTCCCACCCTCGGGTGCTGCGCGAAGCCGGCGCAGAAGACGCCGACATGCTGGTCGCCGTCACCAACTCCGACGAAACCAACATGATCGCCTGCCAGATCGCCTATTCTCTGTTTAACACCCCCAACCGTATCGCCCGTATCCGCGCGCCGGAATATATCCGCGAGTCGGAAAAACTGTTCCTGCCGGAAGCGGTGCCAATCGACCATCTGATTTCGCCGGAGCAGCTGGTCATCGACTATATCTACAAGCTGATTGAATACCCTGGCGCCCTGCAGGTGGTTAACTTCGCCGAAGGCAAGGTCAGCATCGCCGCGGTTAAAGCCTATTACGGCGGCCCGCTGGTCGGCAATGCGCTCTCTTCAATGCGCGAGCACATGCCGCATATCGACACCCGCGTCGCCGCTATTTTCCGCCAGGACAGACCGATCCGTCCGCAGGGCTCGACCATTATCGAAGCCGGCGATGAAGTTTTCTTCGTCGCCGCCTCACAGCATATCCGCGCGGTGATGAGCGAACTGCAGCGGCTGGAAAAACCCTATAAGCGCATCATGATCGTCGGCGGCGGCAACGTCGGCGCCGGCCTGGCCGCCAAACTGGAAAAAGACTACAACGTCAAACTGATCGAGCGGAATCAGCAACGCGCCGCCGAACTGGCCGAACAGCTGCACGATACCATCGTGTTCTACGGCGATGCCTCCGATCAGGAGCTGCTGGCCGAAGAGCACGTCGAGCAGGTGGATGTTTTCATCGCCATCACCAACGACGATGAGGCCAACATCATGTCCGCCATGCTGGCTAAGCGCATGGGCGCCAAGAAGGTGATGGTGCTGATCCAGCGCCGCGCCTATGTCGACCTGGTGCAGGGCAGCGTGATTGATATCGCCATTTCACCGCAGCAGGCGACCATCTCCGCCCTGTTGGGGCACGTGCGCAAAGCGGATATCGTCAGCGTTTCGTCGCTGCGCCGCGGCGTGGCGGAAGCGATCGAGGCGATTGCACACGGCGATGAAAGCACGTCCAAAGTGGTCGGCCGCATCGTCGAAGATATCAAGTTGCCACCGGGGACGACCATCGGTGCGATCGTGCGTGGCGATGACGTGATCATTGCCAACGGCAACAGCAAAATCGAACAGGGCGATCACGTCATCATGTTTATTACTGACAAGAAATTCGTGCCTGACGTTGAACGCTTGTTCCAACCGAGCCCGTTCTTCTTGTAGAACGAATTTATTTGGCTATGGTCTATAATCGCGTGGTTGTTCTCTGCCTTGGGAGGAGATAAAACTTCTCTCCTTTTGTGGCAAAGGGAAATTGCTTTGTTAAACTTGAGTTATTAATTCTGCAAGGGGTGCGTTCTATGAGTATGTTGAAAGAGTTTCGCGAATTTGCCATGCGTGGCAACGTGGTCGATCTGGCCGTCGGTGTGATTATCGGTGCCGCATTCGGCAAGATTGTTTCGTCCTTCGTGGCTGATATCATCATGCCACCACTGGGCTTACTGATCGGCGGCGTCGACTTTAAACAGTTCCATCTGGTGTTACGCGAAGCTCAGGGCGCCGTACCGGCGGTGGTAATGAACTATGGTTCATTCATCCAAACCGTATTCGACTTCGTGATTGTCGCCTTCGCCATCTTCCTGGCGATTAAATTGATGAACAAAATGCGCCGCAAACAGGAAGAAGCGCCCGCAGCGCCGCCGGCACCTACCGCAGAAGAGAAACTGCTGACGGAAATCCGTGATTTGCTGAGCCAGCAACAGCAGCCAAAACTGTAAGACAGCGTTTGGTTATGCCAATAAAAAGCCACCTGATGAAGGTGGCTTTTTTAATGCCTTAAAACCAGAAGGCCAATGGTAAATTATCGCTTGATAGTTTACCACTGGCCTCCCAGTTACCGCCTTTGTTGTGTTTTTCTTTACGCCGATAGCTGCCTTTGCCTTTCACATTCTTTTCTACCCGCTGACGGAATAGCGGATCATGCAGCAGCGCCTCAATGGCGTTAGTTTGAATCTGACCTTTGGTGTGACGATATTTCGTCATGATAATGCTCCTGTAAAAGGTAGGGTAATAAAACGAGCCGATAATACTGCCGGCAATATAAAAATTAAAGTGCCGTCAGCAACCTTTTTTGCCTTTATCATCGCTGGCGCCCTGTTCCAAGGCTTCCAGAATAGAACAATAGTTGCTGGTATGGGCAGTGCCGCAGCAGGCGTCGCTCAAGCGTTTCAACGATTCGCGCATGCGAGTCAGCTCCGCCAACTTACTTTCCACTTCGCTCAGGCGAGCATCGACGATCGACTTCGACTCCTGGCAGGTATGATGTTCAGGATCAACCCGGATCGACAGCAGTTCGGCGATCGTTTCCAGAGTAAAGCCCAACTGTTTGGCATAGCGAATAAAACGCAGCCGCTGCAGATCCTGCTCGGTGTAGAGTCGATAACCGCCCTCTGTGCGGACATTGTGATCCATCATGCCCTGCTTTTCATAGTAACGCACGGTATCCGGCGTCACTTCGGCAAGCTTGGCCAACTGACCTATCTTGAACATTACTTCTCCTCCCGAGTGAATTTACCGTCCAGCGCGCGCTGATATTCGCCATGCAAGAAATCGGTGCTCATCCCAGCCTGACGCAACCGATGTTCCAGCAGTGCCATGCGCTTGCTGAGATCGACATAGTCCGGATGCTCACTGTTGATCCCTTGCAGTAAGTGAGCAACGGTCAACGCCTCTTTGCGATCTTCCAGCGCCGGCGGCAGGTAACCGGAATTTTTCAGCAGACGGTAACCGGCGCGCAGCTCAGCAGGCACCGCGCTGTCATCGTCCAGCACCAGCGGTTGGCCCTGGCCGGGCAGATTGTCGAACTCGCCTTTATCCTGGGCATCAAGGATATGACGTTCCGCCCATTGGTCAAGCAACCCCATAACAGACAGTCTCAGTGAGCCTATTGAATGAGTCTTAGCATAACGGATAGGGGCGAGGATCTTAAGCACGGCGGGGGAATTGAGCACATTTGGCGGGATTTGGGCGTAAAAAAACCGGGCAAGCCCGGTTTTTTTACGCGTCTACAGATTACTCTGCAGTTGCTACTTCTGCTTGAGACTCAGCACGATCAACCAGCTCGATGTATGCCATCGGCGCGTTGTCGCCTGCGCGGAAGCCACACTTCAGAATGCGAGTGTAACCACCGGCACGGCTCGCGAAACGCGGGCCCAGCTCGTTAAACAGTTTTGCCACGATCTCGTTATCACGAGTACGGGCGAATGCCAGACGACGATTAGCTACGCTGTCGGTCTTGGCAAGAGTAATCAGCGGCTCAACAACGCGACGCAGCTCTTTTGCTTTTGGCAGGGTCGTCTTGATGATCTCATGACGAACCAAAGAGCCGGCCATGTTACGGAACATAGCCTGGCGATGGCTGCTGTTACGGTTCAGTTGACGACCACTCTTACGATGGCGCATGACCTTATCCTTCTCAGTAAAACCTTAACCTGTGATCCGGTTACTCGTCAGCAATGCTTGCCGGCGGCCAGTTTTCCAGGCGCATGCCCAGAGACAGACCACGTGAGGCCAGCACGTCTTTAATCTCGGTAAGAGATTTTTTACCCAGGTTTGGCGTTTTCAGCAACTCAACCTCGGTACGCTGTACCAGATCACCGATGTAGTGGATAGCTTCTGCCTTGAGGCAGTTAGCAGAGCGGACAGTCAATTCCAGATCGTCAACAGGGCGCAGCAAGATCGGATCGAATTCCGGTTTCTCTTCTTTAACTTCCGGCTGACGCACATCACGCAGGTCAACGAAAGCTTCAAGTTGTTCAGCCAGAATGGTGGCCGCACGGCGGATCGCCTCTTCAGGATCGATCGTGCCATTGGTCTCCATTTCGATGACCAGCTTATCCAAGTCAGTACGCTGTTCTACACGCGCAGCTTCAACATTGTAGGCGATACGCTCTACAGGGCTGTAGCAGGCGTCAACCAACAGACGACCGATTGGGCGCTCATCTTCTTCCGAATGAATTCGGGCAGAAGCCGGCACATAACCGCGACCGCGCTGAACTTTGATACGCATGCTGATAGCCGCGTTCTCATCAGTC
Organism: Serratia sp. BNK-33-b; assembly: GCF_048684565.1. Classification (NCBI taxonomy): domain Bacteria; kingdom Pseudomonadati; phylum Pseudomonadota; class Gammaproteobacteria; order Enterobacterales; family Yersiniaceae; genus Serratia; species Serratia sp. BNK-33-b. The sequence goes on along the minus strand of NZ_JBLQTZ010000001.1, from coordinate 239,885 downwards.
AGGTGGCAAATCACGTGCTGAGGCTTGACGATTTCGACATCACCATCATGGGTGATGTCGGCAGCGGTCACAGGGCCAATGCCAGATTTATTCAGGGTAAGAATAACTTCGTCTTTGCCTTGAACTCTCACCGCCAGCCCTTTCAGGTTGAGCAGGATCTCCAGGATATCTTCCTGTACGCCTTCTTTGGTGCTGTACTCATGCAGTACACCATCAATCTCAACCTCGGTCACCGCGCAACCCGGCATAGATGAAAGCAGAATACGGCGCAGTGCGTTGCCAAGAGTATGGCCAAAGCCACGCTCTAAAGGCTCAAGGGTCACCTTGGCGTGCGTCGAACTGACTTGCTCGATATCTACCAGGCGCGGTTTTAGAAACTCTGTCACAGAACCCTGCATTGTGTCCTCTCTTTGGTACTAAGCTTTACTTGGAGTAAAGCTCGACGATCAGGTGTTCGTTAATGTCCGCAGACAGATCGGTACGTTCAGGCATACGCTTGAACACGCCTTCCATCTTAGCAGCATCAACTTCCAGCCAAGTCGGCTTTTCACGCTGCTCAGCCAGCTCCAGAGAAGCTTTAACACGAGACTGCTTTTTAGCTTTCTCGCGGATGCTGACTACGTCATTCGGAGATACCTGATAAGAAGCGATGTTAACAACGCGACCGTTTACCATAACTGCTTTGTGGCTAACCAGCTGACGTGACTCTGCACGAGTAGCGCCGAAGCCCATACGGTAAACAACGTTGTCCAGACGACCTTCCAGCAGCTGCAACAGGTTTTCACCGGTGTTGCCCTTCAGGCGGGTTGCTTCTTTGTAATAGTTGCGGAATTGACGCTCCAGAATGCCGTACATACGACGAACTTTCTGCTTCTCACGCAACTGAACACCGTAATCAGACAGACGCGGTTTACGCGCACCGTGCTGACCAGGTGCTTGTTCAATTTTACACTTGGAATCGATCGCGCGAACGCCAGACTTAAGGAACAGGTCTGTGCCCTCACGACGGCTCAGCTTGAGCTTAGGACCCAAATATCTTGCCATTTTCTTTCTCCAACAATCCTAAAAGCTGCGTTACACGCGGCGCTTTTTCGGCGGACGACAACCGTTATGAGGGATCGGAGTCACATCAGTAATGTTAGTGATGCGGAAACCAGCCGCGTTCAGAGCGCGGATAGTAGACTCACGACCAGGACCAGGTCCTTTAACCATAACTTCCAGGTTCTTGATACCGTATTCTTTCACTGCGTCAGCACAACGTTCTGCTGCAACCTGTGCTGCGAACGGAGTGGACTTACGAGAACCACGGAAACCGGAACCACCGGCTGTTGCCCAACCCAAAGCATTACCCTGACGATCAGTGATGGTAACGATGGTGTTGTTGAAAGAAGCATGGATATGAGCCACGCCGTCAGAGACTTGCTTTCTTACACGCTTACGTGTACGAACAGGTGCCTTTGCCATTATTCAATAACCCCGATTATTTCTTGATCGGCTTGCGCGGACCCTTACGGGTACGAGCGTTGGTCTTGGTGCGCTGACCGCGTACCGGCAGACCACGACGATGACGCAAACCACGATAGCAACCAAGGTCCATAAGACGCTTGATGCTCAGGGTAATTTCACGACGCAAATCACCCTCAACGGTGTATTTGGCAACTGCATCACGAAGCTTTTCGATTTGCTCTTCAGACAGCTCACTGATCTTAACATTTTCAGCAATACCCGTGGATGCACAGATAGCCTGTGAACGGGTTTTACCGATACCGAAGATCGACGTTAAGGCGATAACGGTATGTTTATGATCAGGAATGTTAATGCCTGCTATACGGGCCACTATGCACTCCTACTATTTTATACAGCAACACCATTCTGAAAAGCCCGTTTTCAGGATACTCAAATAATGTTGCAGTGCGACATACAAAAGATTGGCTGGCTAATCTAGCCAGCTCAACCCAACTTTGCAAGAAAAATATGCGAGATAATCAGCCTTGACGCTGTTTATGCTTCGGCTCGGCGCTGCAAATCACACGAACGACACCGTTACGCTTAACGATTTTGCAGTTACGACATAATTTCTTGACGGAAGCACGAACTTTCATTTTTACTCTCCGTAACTTCTCAAACGAATCTGACTAGCGGTTATAGCCTTTCAGATTTGCTTTCTTCAATGCAGACTCGTACTGACTTGACATCATCAGAGTTTGCACTTGAGCCATAAAGTCCATGATGACGACAACCACGATCAGTAGCGAGGTACCACCAAAGTAGAATGGTACTTTCATTGCATCACGCATGAACTCCGGGATCAGGCAGATGAAAGTAATGTACATCGCGCCCACCAGGGTTAAACGCGTCATTACTTTATCGATATACTTCGCCGTTTGCTCTCCCGGACGAATTCCTGGTACGAAGGCACCGGACTTCTTCAGGTTATCTGCTGTCTCACGCGGGTTGAAGACCAACGCCGTGTAGAAGAAACAGAAGAAGATGATTGCAGACGCATAGAGTAACACATAAAGCGGTTGCCCTGGCTGCAAATACAGCGAAATCGTAGTCAGCCAGTTCCAACCGGTACCGCCCCCAAACCATGATGCAATCGTGGCCGGGAACAGAATAATGCTGGAAGCGAAAATCGCCGGGATAACACCCGCCATGTTCACTTTCAACGGTAAGTGTGTACTCTGTGCTGCATAAACACGACGACCTTGTTGACGCTTCGCATAGTTAACGACGATACGACGTTGACCACGCTCGATGAAAACAACGAAGAAGGTTACTGCAAACACCAATACTGCAACCAACAGCAGCAGGAGGAAGTGCAGGTCGCCTTGCCGCGCTTGCTCGATAGTATGGGCCACTGCCGGCGGGAGCCCCGCTACAATACCCGCGAAGATAATGATCGAGATACCGTTGCCGATACCGCGCTCAGTAATCTGCTCACCCAGCCACATCAGGAACATTGTCCCGGTTACCAGGCTCACAACCGCAGTAAAGTAGAATGCAAAGCCTGGGTTTAACACCAGGCCCTGCATACCAGGCATATTCGGCAGACCGGTAGCAATACCGATCGACTGGAATATGGCCAATACCAGCGTACCGTAGCGGGTGTACTGGCTAATCTTGCGACGGCCAGCCTCCCCTTCTTTCTTGATTTCCGCCAACGCTGGATGAACCACCGTCAGCAGCTGGATAATGATCGACGCCGAGATATACGGCATGATCCCCAGAGCAAAGATAGAAGCACGGCTGAGGGCACCACCAGAGAACATGTTAAACATTTCAATGATAGTGCCTCTCTGCTGCTCAAGCAATTTGGCAAGCACAGTGGCATCGATACCAGGAATCGGAATGAAAGAGCCGATGCGGAAGACAATCAGCGCGCCGATGACAAACAAAAGTCTGCGCTTCAGCTCGCCGAGCCCGCCTTTAGCACTTTGAAAATCTAATCCTGGTTGCTTAGCCATCTGCTACTTATTCCTCAATTTTACCGCCAGCAGCCTCGATAGCAGCACGAGCGCCTTTGGTGACACGCAGACCACGCAGGGTTACCGGACGAGCGACTTCGCCAGAAAGTACAACTTTCGCGAATTCGATCTGGACACCAACTACGTTAGCGGCTTTCAGCGCGTTCAGGTCGATAACATCGCCTTCAACCAGAGCCAGTTCAGACAGACGAACTTCTGCCGTGATCATCGCTTTGCGTGAAGTGAAGCCGAATTTCGGCAGACGACGGTACAGAGGCATCTGACCACCTTCGAAACCACGACGTACGCCACCGCCAGAACGAGACTTCTGACCTTTGTGACCACGGCCGCCGGTTTTACCCAGGCCAGAACCAATACCACGACCTACACGCTTAGGCGCATGCTTGGCACCTTCAGCCGGAGACAGAGTATTTAAACGCATCTGTTACTCCTCAACTTTAACCATGTAGGAAACCAGGTTGACCATACCGCGAACAGCAGGAGTATCCTCGCGCTCTACGGTGTGACCAATACGACGCAGACCCAGACCGAGCAGAGTAGCTTTATGCTTCGGCAGACGGCCAATTGAGCTGCGAGTTTGTGTAACTTTAATAGTCTTAGCCATGGTCAATTACCCCAGAATGTCGGCAACGGATTTACCACGCTTAGCAGCGACCATTTCAGGAGACTTCATATTCGCCAGAGCGTCGATAGTTGCACGAACCACGTTGATCGGGTTGGTGGAACCATAAGCTTTAGCCAATACGTTGTGCACCCCAGCAACTTCGAGAACGGCGCGCATTGCACCGCCCGCGATGATACCGGTACCTTCATGAGCAGGCTGCATGAACACGCGAGAACCCGTGTGAGCGCCCTTAACAGGGTGCTGCAGGGTGCCGCTGTTCAGCGCGACGTTCATCATGTTGCGACGGGCTTTTTCCATCGCTTTCTGGATCGCTGCTGGAACTTCGCGTGCTTTGCCGTAGCCAAAACCAACGCGACCGTTACCATCACCAACTACAGTCAGTGCGGTAAAGCTGAAAATACGGCCACCTTTTACGGTTTTAGATACGCGGTTTACCGCGATCAGCTTTTCCTGCAGTTCGCCAGCTTGTTTTTCGATGTGAGCCATCTTAAACCTCTTCCTTAGAACTGAAGGCCAGCTTCACGGGCAGCATCTGCCAGTGCCTGGACTCGACCATGATATTGGAAACCGGAACGGTCAAAGGATACTTTCGCAATCCCTTTTTCCAACGCGCGCTCAGCCAGAGCTTTACCTACGGCTGCTGCTGCGTCTTTGTTACCGGAATACTTCAGTTGCTCCGCGATAGCTTTTTCTAAAGTAGAAGCGGCTACCAGTACTTCAGAACCGTTTGGAGCAATCACCTGTGCGTAAATGTGACGCGGGGTACGATGTACCACCAGGCGGGTTGCACCCAGCTCTTGGAGCTTGCGGCGTGCGCGGGTCGCACGACGGATACGAGCAGATTTCTTATCCATAGTGTTACCTTACTTCTTCTTAGCCTCTTTGGTACGCACGACTTCGTCGGCGTAACGAACACCCTTGCCTTTGTAAGGCTCAGGACGACGGTAAGCGCGCAGATCTGCTGCTACCTGGCCAATTACCTGCTTATCAGCGCCTTTCAGCACGATTTCAGTTTGGCTTGGGCATTCAGCAGTGATACCTGCCGGCAGCTGGTGATCGATAGGGTGAGAGAAGCCCAGGGCCAAATTCACCACGTTGCCTTTAACGGCAGCACGATAACCAACACCTACCAGTTGAAGCTTCTTGGTGAAGCCTTCGGTAACACCAACAACCATTGCGTTCAGCAGAGCGCGCGTGGTACCCGCTTGGGCCCATGCGTTAGCAAAACCTTCGCGCGGAGCGAAAGTCAGTGCGTTAGCTTCTTGCTTCACTTCAACGGCGTCGTGGATAGTACGAGTCAACTCGCCGTTTTTACCCTTAATCGAAATAACCTGACCGTTGAGTTTTACCTCTACGCCGGCAGGAATGACGACGGGTGCTTTTGCAACACGAGACATTCTTTCCTCCCGAATTAAGCTACGTAGCAGATAATCTCGCCACCCAGACCAGCCTGGCGAGCTGCACGATCGGTCATAACACCTTTAGAGGTAGAAACAACAGCGATACCCAAACCGGCCATAACTTTTGGCAGCTCATCTTTTTTCTTGTAGATGCGCAGACCTGGACGGCTGATACGTTGAATGCTTTCTACCACAGCTTTGCCCTGGAAGTACTTCAGTACCAGTTCCAGAACAGGCTTGGCGTCGCCTTCGATTTTGAAATCTTCAATAAAACCTTCTTCCTTCAGCACGTTGGCAATTGCCACTTTCAGCTTGGAGGAAGGCATGGTGACCGCAACTTTGTTCGCGGCTTGACCGTTACGGATACGGGTCAGCATATCCGCGATCGGATCTTGCATGCTCATCTGTCTTTACTCCCGTGATTCAATTGGTAATTACCAGCTAGCCTTTTTCAAGCCTGGTACTTCACCGCGCATAGCGGCTTCACGAAGCTTAATACGGCTCAACCCGAATTTGCCCACATAACCATGTGGACGGCCAGTTTGGCGGCAGCGTTTACGCTGACGAGACGGGCTGGAATCACGCGGCAGAGTTTGCAGCTTGAGAACGGCATTCCAACGATCTTCATCGGATGCGTTCACATCAGAGATAATAGCTTTCAGTTCAGCGCGTTTTGCAAAGAACTTGTCAGCTAATTTCACGCGCTTGACTTCGCGTGCTTTCATTGATTGCTTAGCCATCAGTAACCCTGCCTTACTTGCGGAACGGGAAGTTAAAAGCAGCCAGCAGCGCGCGGCCTTCATCATCAGATTTCGCAGTAGTGGTAATGGTAATATCCAAACCACGAACGCGATCGACTTTGTCGTAGTCGATTTCTGGGAAGATGATTTGCTCACGCACGCCCATGCTGTAGTTGCCACGGCCATCGAATGACTTGGCGGACAGGCCACGGAAGTCACGGATACGTGGAACAGCAATGGAGATCAGACGCTCAAAGAACTCCCACATGCGTTCGCCACGCAGAGTTACTTTACAGCCGATCGGATAGCCCTGACGGATTTTGAAGCCTGCAACGGATTTGCGGGCTTTGGTGATCAACGGTTTTTGACCGGAGATGGCTGCCAGGTCCGCTGCTGCGTTATCCAGCAGTTTCTTGTCAGCAATCGCTTCACCAACACCCATGTTCAGGGTGATCTTCTCGACCCGAGGGACTTGCATGACAGAGTTGTAATCAAACTGAGACATCAGTTGTTTGACTACCTCGTCTTTGTAGTAATCATGCAGTTTCGCCATCGTATTACTCCAAATTACTTGATAGTTTCGCTGTTAGATTTGAAGAAACGGACTTTTTTGCCGTCTTCGAATCTAAAGCCTACACGGTCAGCCTTGCCGGTAGCCGCGTTGAAGATAGCAATGTTAGAAACCTGAATTGCAGCTTCTTTCTCAACAATGCCGCCTGGTTGGTTCAGAGCCGGAACCGGCTTCTGGTGTTTCTTAACCAGGTTGATGCCTTCAACAATGACCTTGCCAGCAGACAGGACATTTTTTACTTTACCGCGCTTACCTTTGTCTTTCCCGGTAATCACGATAACTTCGTCATCACGACGGATCTTCGCTGCCATGTTCGCTCCTTAGAGTACTTCTGGTGCCAGAGAGATAATTTTCATGAACTTCTCATTACGCAGTTCACGAGTTACCGGCCCAAAAATACGCGTACCGATTGGCTGCTCGCTGTTATTGTTCAAAATAACGCATGCATTGCCATCGAAGCGAATGACAGAACCGTCCGGGCGACGTACACCCTTCTTGGTGCGCACCACTACCGCCTTCAGAACATCGCCTTTCTTCACCTTACCGCGAGGAATTGCTTCCTTGATGGTAATTTTGATGATGTCGCCGACGCCTGCGTAGCGACGGTGCGAGCCACCTAGAACCTTGATACACATTACGCGACGTGCACCGGAGTTGTCGGCGACGTTCAGCATAGTCTGTTCTTGGATCATTTTAGTGCTCCGCTAATGTCAACTACTACTTTAAAGACCCAAGTAAAAATTAGGCCGTTGAAAAGCCCCATAACCGAGGGCGCAGCATTATAACACCGCTTACTTGGTATGGGTAGAAAAAATAAACGGCTCATTTTCTGAGCCGTTTATTAAGTGAGAGCCAGCTACTCTATTACAGAATCGCTTTCTCTACAACGCGAACCAACGTCCAGGACTTGGTCTTGGACAGTGGGCGGCATTCGCGGATTTCCACCACGTCGCCGGTACCACATTCGTTGTTCTCGTCATGTACGTGCAGCTTGGTCGTACGTTTGATGAATTTCCCGTAGATTGGGTGCTTCACAGTACGCTCGATAGCAACAACGATGGATTTCTCCATTTTATCGCTAACAACACGACCCTGCAGGGTACGGATAACTTCAGTCATTTACACACCCGCCTTTTGAGTCAGTAAAGTCTTAACGCGTGCGACGTCACGACGCACTTGTTTCAACAGGTGAGTTTGTTGCAGCTGGCCACTGGCCGCCTGCATGCGCAAGTTGAATTGCTCACGCAGCAGGTTGAGCAGCTCGGCATTCAGCTCTTCAACGCTTTTTTCACGCAGCTCTTGTGCTTTCATTACATCACCGTCTTAGTTACAAAGGTGGTTTTGATCGGCAGTTTCGCTGCTGCCAGTTTGAATGCCTCGCGGGCAACCTCTTCTGGCACGCCGTCCATTTCGTACAGGACCTTACCAGGCTGGATCAGGGCAACCCAATACTCCACGTTACCCTTACCTTTACCCATACGCACTTCCAGCGGCTTCTCGGTGATCGGTTTGTCCGGGAATACACGGATCCAGATCTTGCCTTGACGCTTAACTGCACGAGTCATTGCACGACGAGCTGCTTCGATTTGACGAGCAGTCAGACGGCCACGGCCAACAGCTTTCAGACCGAAAGTGCCGAAGCTAACATCCGTACCTTGCGCCAGACCACGGTTGCGGCCCTTGTGCACCTTACGGAATTTTGTACGCTTTGGTTGTAACATCAGCGACTCTCCTTACTTGCGGCCTTTACGCTGCTGCTTTTTAGGTTGAGCAGCCGGTTCCGGTTGTTCAACTGCAGCCATACCACCCAGGATCTCACCTTTGAAGATCCATACCTTAACGCCGATTACACCATAAGTGGTGTGCGCTTCAGATGTGTTGTAGTCGATGTCCGCACGCAGAGTGTGCAATGGAACACGACCTTCGCGGTACCATTCGGTACGTGCGATTTCAGCGCCGCCAAGACGGCCGCTTACTTCAACTTTGATACCTTTAGCGCCAAGACGCATTGCGTTCTGTACTGCACGCTTCATAGCACGACGGAACATAACGCGACGTTCCAGCTGAGAAGTGATGCTGTCAGCAACCAATTTAGCGTCGAGTTCCGGTTTACGGACTTCGGCGATGTTGATCTGTGCAGGAACGCCAGCGATGTCCGCTACGACCTTGCGCAGTTTTTCGACGTCTTCACCTTTCTTGCCGATAACGATGCCTGGGCGAGCAGTGTGAATGGTCACACGGATGCTCTTCGCAGGACGCTCGATAACGATGCGAGAAACGGAAGCTTTCGACAGTTCCTTAGTCAGGAATTGACGAACTTTAAAGTCGCTGTCCAGGTTGTCAGCGAATTCTTTGGTATTCGCATACCAAGTAGAGTTCCAAGGTTTGACAATACCCAGGCGAATACCATTAGGATGTACTTTCTGACCCATTGCTAGTCTCCAGAGTCTCAGCGATCGGACACAACCACAGTAATGTGGCTGGTGCGCTTCAGGATGCGATCTGCACGACCTTTTGCACGCGGCATAATGCGCTTCATGCTTGGGCCTTCGTCTACGAAGATTTTCGTAACTTTCAGATCATCGATGTCAGCGCCATCGTTGTGTTCTGCGTTAGCAATGGCAGACTCCAGCACTTTCTTAACCAGACCAGCAGCTTTCTTGTTGGTGTAGGTCAGAGTTTCCAGAGCTTGCGACACTTTCTTACCGCGAATCAGGTCAGCAACAAGGCGAACCTTCTGAGCAGAAGAACGAGCGTGGCGATGTTTAGCGATAGTTTCCATCTCTTCCTCCTACCTTAGCGCTTTTTAGCTTTTTTATCAGCCGCATGGCCGCGATAAGTACGAGTCGGCGCGAATTCACCCAGTTTGTGACCGACCATTTCATCGGAAACGAACACTGGTACGTGCTGACGACCATTATGGACAGCGATGGTCAAACCGATCATGTTAGGAAAGATCGTTGAACGACGGGACCAAGTGCGCAAAGGCTTCTTGTCACCGCTTTCCACCGCTTTCTCTACCTTCTTCAGCAAGTGCAGGTCAATAAAAGGACCTTTCTTGAGAGAACGTGGCATGGCTTATCCTCTAATTATTTTTTGCTACGGCGACGTACGATGAACTTATCAGTACGCTTGTTGCTACGGGTCTTCTTACCTTTGGTCTGAACGCCCCACGGAGTTACCGGGTGCTTACCAAAGTTACGACCTTCACCACCACCGTGCGGGTGATCTACCGGGTTCATCGCCGTACCGCGAACGGTAGGACGAACACCACGCCAACGTGCAGCACCTGCTTTACCCAGAACGCGAAGCATGTGTTCAGCGTTACCGACTTCACCCAGGGTGGCGCGGCAATCAGCTGGAACTTTACGCATTTCGCCGGAGCGCAGACGCAGAGTTACGTAGGAACCATCACGAGCAACGATCTGAACGTAGGCACCAGCGGAGCGAGCCATCTGGCCGCCTTTACCTGGTTTCATTTCTACGTTGTGAACCGTTGAACCAACTGGAATGTTGCGCATCGGCAGGGTGTTACCCGCTTTGATTGCAGCATCAACGCCAGATTGAATCTGGTCACCAGCTTTCAGGCCTTTCGGCGCCAGGATGTAACGGCGTTCGCCGTCTTTGTACAGAACCAGCGCGATGTTCGCGGAACGGTTCGGATCGTACTCCAGACGCTCAACCACAGCAGGGATACCGTCTTTGTTGCGCTTGAAGTCAACCAGACGATAATGTTGCTTGTGGCCACCACCGATATGACGGGTGGTGATACGGCCATTGTTGTTACGACCACCGCTTTTGCTCAGTTTTTCCAGCAGCGGGGCATAAGGTTTACCCTTGTGCAGCTCAGGGTTAACCACTTTAACAACGTGGCGACGACCCGGAGATGTAGGTTTACATTTAACAATTGCCATTGTTCTTACTCCTCCGACTTACTCTGCGCCGCCGATGAAGTCCAGATTCTGGCCTTCTTTCAGGGTGACGTAAGCTTTTTTCCAGTCGCTACGACGACCAACACGCTGACCGTGACGCTTCACTTTCCCTTTAACTACCAGGGTGTTCACGTCTTTGACTTCGACTTCAAACAGTTTCTGCACTGCAGCTTTGATTTCTGCTTTGGTCGCGTCTTTGGCAACTTTGAGAACGATGGTGTTGCTTTTTTCCATCGCAGCGGATGCTTTTTCAGATACGTGCGGTGCACGCAGCACTTTCAGCAAACGTTCTTCACGGATCATGCCAGCATCTCCTCAACTTGCTTCACAGCATCAGCAGTCATAACCACTTTGTCGAAGGCGATCAGGCTAACCGGATCGATACCTGCTACATCGCGCACGTCAACCTTGTACAGGTTGCGAGCTGCCAGGAACAGATTCTCATCCAGTTCACCGGTCACGATCAGCACGTCTTCCAGAGCCATATCTTTCAGTTTCTGTGCCAGCAGCTTAGTTTTAGGCGCTTCTACAGAGAACTTCTCGACAACGATCAGACGATCTTGACGTACCAGTTCGGACAGGATGCTTTTCAGCGCGCCGCGGTACATCTTTTTGTTTACTTTCTGACTGTGGTCCTGTGGCTTAGCAGCAAAGGTCACGCCGCCTGAACGCCAGATCGGGCTCTTTACAGAACCTGAACGCGCACGGCCGGTGCCTTTCTGACGCCATGGCTTTTTGCCGGAACCAGTTACTTCAGCACGGGTCTTCTGAGCACGAGTACCTTGACGGGCACCTGCTGCATAAGCAACAACAACCTGGTGTACCAGCGCTTCGTTGAAATCACGACCGAAGGTAGTTTCGGAAACAGTCAGCGCGCTTTGCGCGTCTTTCAATACTAATTCCATTGCTATCCCCTTACGCCTTCACAGCTGGTTTAACGATCAGGTTGCCACCGGTTGCGCCCGGTACAGCACCCTTAACCAGCAGCAGGTTGCGCTCAGCGTCAACACGTACTACGTCCAGGCTTTGAACGGTTACGCGCTCATCACCCAGGTGGCCAGCCATTTTCTTGCCTTTGAACACTTTGCCCGGAGTCTGGTTCTGACCGATAGAACCCGGAACGCGGTGAGACAAGGAGTTACCGTGGGTAGCGTCTTGGGTACGGAAGTTCCAGCGCTTAACAGTGCCAGCAAAACCTTTACCTTTAGAAGTACCGGTAACATCGACTTTTTTAACGTCAGCGAAGATTTCTACGCTAATTTCCTGACCTGCAGCGAATTCTTGACCTTCTTCCAGGCGGAATTCCCACAGACCACGGCCAGCTTCAACGCCAGCTTTAGCGAAATGGCCCGCTTCCGGCTTGGTTACACGGTTAGCTTTTTTGCTACCAGTGGTAACCTGAACGGCACGGTAACCGTCGGTGTCCAGGCTTTTAACCTGAGTCACGCGGTTCGCTTCAATTTCAATTACGGTTACTGGGATAGAAACGCCATCTTCAGTGAAGATACGGGTCATACCCACTTTTTTACCGACTAAACCAATCATTGTTTCAACCTCTCAATCGCTCAATGACCTGATTAACCCAGGCTGATCTGCACGTCTACACCGGCAGCCAGATCCAGACGCATCAGAGCATCAACGGTTTTCTCGGTTGGCTCAACGATGTCAACCAGACGCTTGTGAGTGCGAATCTCGTACTGATCGCGCGCGTCTTTGTTGACGTGCGGAGAGATCAGAACGGTAAAGCGCTCTTTGCGAGTTGGCAGCGGGATCGGACCACGGACTTGCGCACCAGTGCGCTTTGCAGTCTCGACGATTTCCGCGGTTGATTGATCGATCAGACGATGATCAAACGCTTTCAGGCGGATACGGATTCTTTGGTTCTGCATGAGACCAGAGCTCCAATTATTTATAAACGTAAATAATTACTCCTCACACCCATTTCGATTGATGGGGGAGTGTAATCGTCAACATATAACCCCCATATCGGGAGTATTGTTCGAAAGGCAAAAAAGGCCTGCCAATCGACTGATTCGCTAAAATCAGGCTTACCAAGATTAGGTAAGCCCGCGCATTATACGCAAAATGGCCCAGGAAGCAAGCCGCAGTTGGAAATATGCTCAGGAAATCGTCATTTTTGCGCTTTCAGCGACGGTCACGGGATGAAGGCGGCGATCAAGGTATGAATTATGCTTGGCGGGCAGCTCCCCTGCCCCACCGTAAAAACGGTCACCGGCAGGAGAGGCGATGACGAACGGAAGGCAGGCTTACTCTTTGCGCTCTAAAATCTGGGCCTGGGCATAGTTTTGAATGCCGAGGCGAGCGATCAGATCCAGCTCGGTTTCCAGCCAGTCGATATGCTCTTCTTCATCGGCCAGAATGTCGATCATCAAATCACGGCTGACATAATCGTGAATCGAGTCGGCGTAGGCGATACCTTCGCGCAGGTTCTTGGCACCCGCCAATTCCAGCGCCAGATCGGAACGCAGCATCTCTTCAATGTCTTCGCCGATGTTCAGCTTGCCGAGGTCTTGCAGATTAGGTATTCCTTCCAGGAACAGGATGCGTTCAATGTAGCGATCGGCATGTTTCATTTCGTCGATCGACTCGTGGTATTCCTTATCGTTGAGGCGCATTAAACCCCAATTCTTGAACATGCGGGCGTGCAGGAAATATTGATTGATGGCAACCAGCTCGTTGCCGAGCAGTTTGTTGAGGTGAGCAATGATCTTTTTATCGCCTTTCATAGGTAACTCCTCCTGGCCAGTTCTAAAAGTGTAGAACCTGTAAGCCAAGAGTCAAAAATAACCTTACCCTTTGTTAGGCAACTTCATGCATTGGGATGATAGTTCCGCGTTCCTCCACCATAATCTGTCTTGCCTGACGAATGCACTTTCCACAATCGGTACCAATCGGCACAAGTTCACGCAGTTGCTTCATGGTATGGGGGTTGTGCTGACGCACCGCATTACGGATCGCTTTGTCAGTCACCGCATTACACAGACATACATACATAAAGAGACTCACTTCTTAACCAATGCATTGAGTCTAAATAGGAATGGTTTTTATTTCAATTAAGATTTGTACAAATTGCATAAAAAAAGGGCACCTAAGTGCCCTTTTTTGTGTCGAAAAATTATTCGCGATTAAGCGATAACTTTAGCAACAACACCAGCGCCTACAGTACGGCCGCCTTCACGGATTGCGAAACGCAGACCGTCGTCCATCGCGATTGGGTGAATCAGGGTTACAACCATGTTCACGTTGTCGCCTGGCATTACCATCTCTACGCCTTCTGGCAGTTCGATGGTACCGGTCACGTCAGTGGTACGGAAGTAGAACTGTGGACGGTAGCCTTTGAAGAATGGCGTGTGACGACCACCTTCATCTTTGCTCAGGATGTACACTTCAGATTCGAACTGGGTGTGCGGCTTGATGGAGCCTGGCTTAGCCAGTACCTGACCACGTTCGATTTCTTCACGTTTGATACCACGCAGCAGAACACCTACGTTCTCACCAGCACGGCCTTCGTCCAGCAGTTTGCGGAACATTTCAACGCCAGTACAGGTAGACTTAACGGTGTCTTTGATACCAACGATTTCAACTTCTTCGCCAACTTTGATGATACCGCGCTCAACACGACCGGTAACAACGGTACCACGACCGGAGATGGAGAATACGTCTTCGATTGGCAGCAGGAACGGCTTGTCGATAGCACGCTCTGGCTCTGGGATGTAGCTGTCCAGGGCTTCGGCCAGTTCGATGATTTTCGCTTCCCACTCAGCTTCGCCTTCCAGCGCTTTCAGCGCGGAACCGCGGATCACCGGCAGGTCGTCGCCTGGGAAGTCGTAAGCGGACAGCAGTTCGCGAACTTCCATTTCTACCAGTTCCAGCAGCTCTTCATCATCTACCATGTCGCATTTGTTCATGAATACGATGATGAAAGGAACGCCAACCTGACGACCCAGCAGGATGTGCTCACGAGTCTGAGGCATTGGGCCGTCAGTCGCAGCTACTACCAGGATCGCGCCGTCCATCTGAGCAGCACCGGTGATCATGTTTTTCACGTAGTCGGCGTGCCCTGGGCAGTCAACGTGCGCGTAGTGACGAGTCGGGGTGTCATACTCAACGTGAGAGGTGTTGATGGTGATACCACGAGCTTTTTCTTCTGGCGCGTTATCGATCTGGTCGAAAGCACGTGCAGAACCGCCGTAGGTTTTAGCCAGTACGGTAGTGATCGCTGCAGTCAGGGTAGTTTTACCGTGGTCAACGTGGCCGATAGTACCAACGTTAACGTGCGGTTTTGTACGTTCAAATTTTTCTTTAGACACGGCTATATTCCTTACTATAGCGCTCTCCCCTTCTGGAGAGAGCACGGGACTTTGGTTTTAACCCTGCGGCTTATTTGCCACGGGCTTCGATTACGGCCTGAGCGACGTTGTTCGGTGCATCATCATACTTCAGGAATTCCATGGTGTATGATGCGCGACCTTTAGTCAGAGAACGCAGCTGAGTTGCGTAGCCGAACATTTCGGACAACGGTACTTCAGCGTGGATCTTAACGCCAGTCACTTCAGATTCCTGACCGCGCAGCATGCCGCGACGACGGCTCAAGTCACCGATAACGTCACCGGTGTTCTCTTCTGGAGTCTCAACTTCAACCTTCATGATAGGCTCAAGCAGAACTGGTTTCGCTTTCTTAAAGCCTTCTTTAAAGGCGATAGACGCGGCCAGTTTAAACGCCAGTTCAGAGGAGTCAACGTCGTGGTAAGAACCGAAGTGCAGACGAATACCCATGTCTACTACCGGGTAACCAGCCAACGGACCAGACTTCAGCTGCTCCTGGATACCTTTATCAACGGCAGGGATGTATTCGCCAGGAATTACACCACCTTTGATGTCGTTGATGAACTCGTAACCTTTCGGGTTAGAGCCCGGCTCCAGTGGGTACATGTCGATCACAACGTGACCGTACTGACCGCGACCACCAGACTGCTTGGCGTGCTTACCTTCAACATCGGTAATCTTCGCGCGAATCGCTTCGCGGTAAGCTACCTGAGGTTTGCCCACGTTAGCTTCAACGTTGAATTCACGCTTCATGCGGTCAACGATGATGTCGAGGTGCAGTTCACCCATACCGGCGATGATGGTCTGGTTAGACTCTTCGTCAGTCCATACGCGGAATGACGGGTCTTCTTTAGCCAGACGGCCCAGAGCCAGACCCATTTTTTCTTGGTCAGCTTTGGTTTTTGGTTCAACGGCGATAGAGATTACCGGCTCAGGGAATTCCATACGCTCCAGGATGATTGGAGAGTCTGGATCACACAGGGTGTCCCCGGTGGTCACGTCTTTCAGACCGATCGCAGCGGCGATGTCACCTGCGCGAACTTCTTTGATCTCTTCACGCTTGTTGGCGTGCATCTGAACGATACGGCCGAAACGCTCGCGCGCAGCCTTAACGGAGTTCAGCACGGTGTCGCCGGAGTTAACAACGCCGGAGTACACGCGGAAGAAGGTCAGGTTACCCACGAACGGGTCGGTAGCGATTTTGAACGCCAGCGCAGAGAACGGCTCGTCATCACTTGCGTGACGCTCAGCCGGAGTGTCTTTGCCATCGTCCAGGATACCGTTGATCGCAGGAACGTCAGTTGGTGCCGGCAGGTATTCGATTACCGCATCCAGCATCGCCTGTACGCCTTTGTTCTTGAACGCAGAACCACAAGTAACCAGGATGATTTCGTTGTTCAGCACGCGCTGACGCAGAGCGGATTTGATTTCTTCCTCGGTCAGCTCTTCGCCGCCCAGGTATTTTTCCATCAGCTCTTCGGAAGCTTCCGCAGCGGACTCGATCAGGTTCTGGCGCCATTCTTCAGCCAGATCCATCATGTCAGCCGGCACGTCTTCGTATTCGAAGGTTACGCCTGCGTCTTCTTCGTTCCAGTTGATCGCCTTCATCTTCACCAGGTCGATAACGCCGGTGAATTTGTCTTCTGCGCCGATAGCCAGCTGCAGAGGAACAGGGTTGGCGCCCAGACGAGATTTGATCTGGCCAACAACTTTCAGGAAGTTAGCCCCCATGCGGTCCATTTTGTTAACGAACGCGATACGTGGCACTTTGTATTTGTTAGCCTGACGCCATACGGTTTCAGACTGTGGCTGAACACCACCAACAGCACAGTAAACCATTACCGCGCCATCCAGCACACGCATGGAACGTTCTACTTCGATGGTGAAGTCAACGTGCCCTGGGGTGTCGATGATGTTTACGCGATGCGGTTCGAACTGCTTGGCCATACCAGACCAGAAGGCAGTAGTCGCTGCAGAAGTGATGGTAATACCACGCTCCTGCTCCTGTTCCATCCAGTCCATGGTGGCAGCGCCGTCATGAACTTCACCGATTTTGTGGTTTACACCGGTGTAGAACAGAATACGTTCGGTAGTGGTGGTTTTACCGGCGTCGATGTGAGCACTGATACCGATGTTACGGTAGCGTGCAATGGGTGTTGTACGAGCCATTTGATTCCTCTATTCCTAGGGCGTTCAAGTTCAGTTAACCCAAGCGGGCCGATTTGACGCGCCCGCTTGGTTAGCATGACTACAGCCGGGTGATTACCAGCGGTAGTGGGCGAACGCCTTGTTGGCTTCGGCCATACGGTGAACGTCTTCACGCTTCTTAACAGCAGAACCTTTGTTCTCTGCTGCGTCAGACAGCTCGTTCGCCAGGCGCAGAGCCATGGATTTATCACCGCGTTTACGTGCAGCATCAACGATCCAACGCATTGCCAGAGCATTACGACGAACCGGGCGGACTTCAACTGGTACCTGATAAGTAGAACCGCCAACGCGACGCGACTTAACTTCTACAGTCGGGCGAACGTTGTCGAGAGCGACTTCGAAAGCTTCCAGGTGATCTTTACCAGAACGCTGAGCCAGGGTCTCCAGCGCGGTATAGACGATTGCTTCTGCAGTAGATTTTTTACCGTCTACCATCAGGATATTTACAAATTTGGCCAGCAGCTCAGATCCGAACTTAGGATCTGGCAGGATTTTACGTTGGCCGATTACGCGACGACGTGGCATGGAAATACTCCGTTGTTAATTCAGGATTGTCCAAAACTCTACGAGTTTATTTTGACATTAAAGTTAAAACGTTTGGCCTTACTTAACGGAGAACCATTAAGCCTTTGGCTTCTTCACGCCGTACTTGGAACGAGCTTGCTTACGGTCTTTAACACCGGAGCAGTCAAGTGCACCACGGACGGTGTGGTAACGCACACCTGGCAAGTCTTTTACACGACCGCCACGGATCAGGATTACGGAGTGTTCCTGCAGGTTGTGGCCTTCGCCACCGATGTAGGAAGTCACTTCGAAACCGTTGGTCAAACGCACACGGCAAACTTTACGCAGTGCGGAGTTTGGTTTTTTCGGGGTAGTGGTGTATACGCGGGTGCATACGCCACGTTTCTGCGGGCAGGCTTCCAGCGCTGGAACGTTGCTTTTAGCAGCCTTCACAGAGCGTGGTTTGCGAACCAGCTGGTTAATTGTTGCCATTAAAAAAGCTCCTGGTTTTTGCTTCGTACTAGCTTCGTAAACATGTGATAAATCCCCTCGTATGCACTATTGGCAAAGTACGAGGACGCAGAATTTTAGGGCTGACCAGTATGGGTGTCAAGAAATATACAACATCACTCTCATTACCAGGCCATTTGGCTGCGGTGTTGTTCGGTTAATTCAACGAAGTGATTATAGCCGACGACAGTGATTTTGTGCGAAAAATGACCAACCAATCCCCGGGCTTCCAGGTCGTCCTGCAACGCATAAAGGGATATGGGGGCGGCGAGCAGCAATTCAAGATGGGCGCTGCCGGCAAGGCCTGCAAGCACGCCGTCCTGCAACAGCAGCAGCGCGTCGCCCTCCGCCGTCAGGCGCAGCAGCGCAGGTAAGTCACATTGGTTTGGCGAATGGCTCAGGGTATACAGCATCAGAGGATCCTAAAACGTCATCACGGCGTCGTAGCCGGCAAGCTCGCGGCGCAGTTCGTCCGGCGCCAGTACTTCCGCATCCAGCACCCAATCGTTCACCTGGCTCAATCCGCGTTCCTGCAGTGAAGCCTGGCACAGATAGCACCGCTCCACGTCATACAGCGGCAGCACGCCGAAGGTGGCAATGTAATTGCGCGCCAAAATCTTTTCCGGTTGCTGGCCCGGCAACAGCTGCAATACGCCATCGCCGACAAAAAACACCCCCACATCTTCACTGAGCGCCGACGTGGCGAGCAGCGCATCCAGCCCTTCCCTGCCGCTGGCGCCGCCGTGCGGCCCATGGGTGAAAACAAAAGCGACTCGTTTCATCCTATCCTCAGAACTGTACCAGACGGTCGCAACTTAGCGACGCTTCGGCCAGGGAACCCAGCCCGCTCAGGGTAAAACCGGGCTGCAGGTTGGCGCTTGCCAGCCCCTGCTGCGCCGCCTCCCGCTCGTCGGTGACGCCGCGGCGCAACGCGGCGGCCACGCAGACGTTGAGCGCCACGCCGTGTTGCTGAGCCAGCTGCGCCCAACCGCGCACCAGGTCGAACTCATCGCTGGCGGGCGCGGTCAGCTGGTTGGCGTTCAACACCCCTTCACGGTAGAAAAAGACGCTGGAAAGCCGGTGCCCTTTCGCCAGCAGGGCCAGCGCGAACTGATAGGCGCTGCTGGCCTGCTGCGTGCCGTAAGCCGGGCCGGTGACCAACAGACAATAATCGAGCATCAACGGTCGCTTCCCAACAGATCGCCGCTCTTGAACTGGCGGATGTACAAATACACGGTGTGTTTGGAGATATTCAGGCGATCCGCCACCTGATTGATCGCATCCTTGATGTCGAAGATGCCTTTCTCATAGAGGTTGAGCACTACCTGGCGGTTCTTGGCATTATTGGATACCGAGCGATCGGCATTCACCTCTTCGATGGTGAACTCCAGCGTCTGCGCCACCAGATCGTCGACTGAAGACGCGAAATTCACCGACGACGGCACGTCCTGCGTGGCCGGCGGCATAAAGGTCTGCATGATCTGCGAGAACGGCACATCGAGGTTCATGTTGATGCACAACAAACCGATTACCCGCTGTTCGCGATTGCGAATGGCGATGGTCACCGACTTCATCAGCACGCCGCTCTTGGCACGGGTGAAGTAGGCTTTCGACACGCTGCTGTCGTCGCCGGCCATGTCGTGCAGCATGCGCAGCGCCAGGTCGGTGATCGGCGAACCGATTTTACGCCCGGTATGTTCCCCGTTGGCGATGCGCACCGCTGAGCTGTTCAGATCTTCCAGCGCGTGCAATACGATCTCGCAGTGGCCGCCGATCAACATCGCCAGCCCATCGACCACCGCTTCATAGGATTTCAGGATTTCATGATCCGTTTGAGTAAACGGACGTTCATTCAGCAAATCAAGTTCGCTGGCTTCGCTGGATAAAAGCGAATTCGACATCGAAGATACCACCCTCATAGATCGCCTGTGCCAGGGGGCGCAGCTAAAACCGCTCGGACCGGATCGCTGCCGTCGTCGGCACGCCGCAGCGCGGCTGGCTGAGAGCAGCATAAACGGCACGATGACATCCGCGGGCGAGGCGGCCGGGAACAATTTTAGGTACACGCCCTAAGGGGCAGACGCATGACTGATAAGTCAGAATTATTAGTCTAGCAAAGCGACCGGAGCAAAGTCCTTGCGTTTGCGCGTGGTATTGACGTTAAGCCCGATGCCCGGCAGGCGTCAAGCGTTCAATGGAGAGAGAGGCGGCGGCGGCCGAAATGAAAACCGCCGCGGAGGGCATCCGCGGCGGTGGCAAACAGAGCGACGAGATTATTTCGCTTTGGCGTCTGCTTTCGCGTCAGCCGGTTTTTCGGCTTTAGCGTCGGCTTTCGGCGCCGCTTTCACGTCCAGCAGCTCAACGTCGAACACCAGCGTGGAGTTAGCCGGGATGCCCGGAACGCCGGTTTTGCCGTAGGCCAATGCCGGCGGGATCACCAGCTTGATTTTGCCGCCTTTCTTGATGTGCTTCAGGCCTTCGGTCCAGCCAGGGATCACGCCGTCCAGACGGAACGACAGCGGCTCGCCGCGGGTGTAGGAGTTATCGAACTCGGTACCGTCGGTCAGGGTGCCCTTGTAGTTTACTACCACGGTGTCGCTGTCTTTCGGCGCTTCACCCGCGCCCGGTTTCTCTACCTGGTACAGCAGGCCGGATTCAGTTTTCTTCACGCCCTTTTCTTTAGCGAAGCTGTCGCGGTACTTGGCGCCTTTGGTTTCGTTGTCCTTGGCGTCCTGTTCCATCTTCGCCTGAGCGGAAGCCTTCACGCGCGCTTCGAAGCCCTGCAGGGTCTTCTCGATGTCGGCGTCATTCAGCTTGCTCTTGTTGGCGAACGCGTCCTGAACGCCGGCGATCAGCTGATCTTTGTCCAGCTTGATGCCCAGCTTCTCTTGCTCTTTCAGAGAGTTGTCCATGTAACGGCCGAGAGACGCACCCAGTGCGTAAGCGGCTTGCTCGTCGTCGTTTTTGAACTTGCCGGTGCTCGGTGCTGCCGCCGCGTCTGCTGGTTTAGCGGCTTCTGCCGGTTTGGCGGCATCGGCTGCCATGACCTGGGTCGCATTCAGAGCAAAAGCCATGGTGGTTGCCAGAAGCGTGACTTTAAACAAAGATTTCATCCATTTCTCCAGTGTCTGAAGCAATGCCCCAAACAATCATTAGGTAAGATAACCGGGCTACTATAGCTGCCTGAAACAAAACAAAACAGTCGCACAGGTAACCAATCGAGTCAAAGTGTGACTCCCGCTTTGCCAAGAAGTTTCCCCCTGCGTGCTACTCGCATGATAAATCAGATTTTTCTTGCAGAATATTCGGCGAGGTTAGCAAAAAACGGCGTATCGGGCGTGCAACTTTTCAGCACTTTACACTGCCGATCGCAACGTTGCGCGCCGCCTGGAGAAATAGCGCGAGCAAACCCGGCGTCAGCTGTTACCATAGCGCCGAATCAGGATTTTATCGCGTCAGAGGTAGCCTCATGCACAACGCCGACATTCAACGCCTGCTACAACGGCTTGAAGAACTGGAGAGCCGTCAGGCCTTCCAAGAGCTCACCATCGAAGAGCTCAACCAGACCGTCATCCAGCATCAAATGGAAATGCTGAAGATGCGCGAACACCTGCGCATGTTGACCGACAAGCTGCGCTCGACCCAAACCTCAATGATCGCCTCGCAATCGGAAGAAACCCCTCCGCCGCACTATTGAGGGCCCGCTGTACGGTTATTTCAGGCGTGCCAGCCCTTCGACGGCACGCTCGAGATACCGGCGCGGGCACCCCAGGTTGATGCGGATAAAACCGCTCCCCTGCGGGCCGAAACCGCTGCCCATCGACGGCGCCAGCTTCGCCACCGCCACCAGCGCCTGCTGTAAGTCAGCATCGTTCAAACCCAGTGCACGGCAATCCAGCCAGGCGAGATAGGTCCCTTCAGCCTGGGTCATCGAGCACCAGGGCGCGGCGGCCGCCAGCGCCCGCTCAAACCAACGCCGATTCTCCGCCAGGTAGCCGAGCAGCTCATCAAGCCAGGCAGCGCCCCGTTGATAGGCCGCGGTCGCCGCCGTCATCGACAGCGCGTTGAATACATCCAGCCCGTGGGCGTTCAGCCGATCGACAAACCCCTGCCGCAGCCGGGCGTTGGGGATCAGGAAATTCGAAATGCGCAGCGAGGAAAGGCCGAAGGTTTTGCTGGCGGACGTCGCCGCAATCGCTCGCTCGCGATATTTCTCGTCCAGGTGCAACACCGACGTAAACGTCTCGCCGGGCAGCAGCAGATCGGCCCAAATTTCATCGGAGATCACCGTGACGTCGTGGGCATGGCAAAGCGCCATGAGCCGCTCCAGTTCATCGCGGCGCCAGCAACGGCCTGTCGGATTGTGCGGATTGCACAGCAACAACAGCGGCGGTTTACGCTGCGCCAGACAGGCAGCCAACTGGTCGAAATCGATCCGATATCCCTGCGGAGTTTCCAACAGAGGATTCTCAAGCACCTCTCGGCCGTTCATGGTGACTATCTTGGCGAACGAGCCATAATACGGCCCCTGCACCACCACGCCGTCCCCCGGCTTGCTGAGCAGTTGGATCAGCATCGCCAATCCGGGCACCACCCCTTCAATCGACGTAAACCACTCGCGCCGCAGCGGCAAGTCGTGCCGCTTGGCGAACCAGTCGATCGCCGCCTGATAGTAGGCGTCGTCGCGTTCGCTGTAGCCAAAGACGCCGTGCTCCACCCGCTGATGCAGCGCCTGTTGCACCTCTGGCGGACATGGAAAATCGAAATCGGACACCCACATCGGCAACAGTTCGCTGCCATCCAGTTGCAGATAGCGGTCGATGAAGTCCCACTTCACGGAGCTGGTGTTGTGGCGATCGATGATGGCGTTGAAATGACTCGTCATGTCAGGCTTCCTTACGCTGCAAGTCGTTCTGAGGTTGAAGTTTGGCGATACCGAAGCCGGTGAACCCATAAATCAGGGCGAACACCACCGCGGCATAACATTGGATCGCCCACGGCAGCAGATCGAGCGTGCTGACTCCCAGCGTGGTCGCCATGTAAATACCGGCGGCCGTCCACGGGATCAGCGGCTCGATAACGGTGCCCGCATCTTCGACGGTGCGCGACAGGTTTTTGTTGTCCAGCCCCATGCGTCGATAGGCGCCTTTGAACAGCTCCGCCGGGATCAGCAGCGCCAGCTTGCCGTCACTGGTCGCGCCGGTCACCAGGATGGTGGTGGCAACGGTAGCGGCGATCAGTTGACCGGTGGTGTGCACCACTTTCAGCAGCCGGCTGATGATCACCGTCAGCGCGCCGGTCAGCGTCAAGGCGCCGGCGAAGGAAAAGGCGCAGAACACCAGCAGGATCGTACTCATCATCGAGAACATGCCGCCGCGGTTCAGCAGGCGCGGCACATCGGCGACAATCCCTTCGACGTTATGGCCCTGGCTGGCGAACATCGACAGATTGAAACCGTCCATCAACGCATTCAGCCCCTGTTGCAGGCTAAAACCCTGCAGCGCGACGCCGATGGCGATCGCCAGCGCGCAGGCGGCCAGCATGACGGGGATCACCGGCCGTTTGGTCACCGCGCCCCACAGCACCAGCACCGGCGGCAGGATCAACAGCAGATTGAAATGGTACAACCCCTCAAGCGCGCTGACGATTTCGGTCACTTTTTCCGGCGTTGCCACGCTGCCCACCGCGCCGGTGTGGCCGGCGATCAGGTACACCACGGCGGCCAGGATGAAGCTCGGCAGCGTCGTGTACATCAGATGCTGGATATGGCTGTAGAGATCGGTATCCGCGACGATAGCCGCGAAGTTCGTCGAATCGGACAACGGCGAAATTTTGTCGCCGAAGTAGGCGCCGGACACCACAGCCCCGGCCGCGGCAGCCAGCGGCACGTCCAGACCGGCGGCCACGCCCATCAGCGCCACGCCCACGGTGCCGGCCGCCCCCCACGAGGTGCCGGTGCACACCGAGATCACGCTGGTGATGAAGAACGCGGCGATCAGAATGTATTGCGGGCTAATCAGCTTCAGCCCCCAATACACCATGTAAGGGATTGTGCCGCTGATCATCCAGGTGCCGATCAGGCCGCCCACGCAGATCAGGATCATGATCACCGGCATCGCCTTAGCCAGCTTGGCCACGATGGCCTCGATGATGTCATCCCAGCGGTAGCCTTGCCACCAGGCCAACGCGGCGGCGATGGCGGCGGAAACCAGCAGCAGCGGTTCAATGCGCAGGCCAAACTGGCCATAGCCGATGATGAGCAGCAACAGCATGGCCACAATCGGCAGCGTCGCCAGCCCAAGGTTGAGCGTTTTCTTATTATCCATATACGGCTCCTGTTGAAGAGGGGGTACTGCAACAGCGTAATGGCTTCGGTAATCGGAGGATGTGAGCGCAGGCCACTGGCCATGTAATCGGTTTCATGAGATGGCGTTATGTGAACCGCCTCTCATTCGCCGCGCTTGCTTTGCTCAGGCCTCTCACCATCGGCGACGGAGTCTCGCAGGATAAGTTCGGCCGAAAAGCGGTTGTTCTGCGGCGCGACGTCGCTGCCGCTGTGGATTTGTAGCGCCAGACGCGCGGCACGTCGGGCCATTTTCTCTATGGGGTAATGCACGGTGGTCAACGCGGGGTGGAGGTATTTCGCCAGGGCAATGTCGTCAAAACCGACGATCGACAGCGCTTCAGGCAACGGAACTTGCCGTTGGTGGCAGGTGCGCATCATGCCGGCGGCCATCACGTCGTTGAACGTCACTGCGGCGGTGAAGCGTTGGTCGCTGGCCAGCACGCGCTCGGCCGCCAGTTCGCCCCCTCTTTCATTGAAGGGTACGCTGATGATCCAACTGCCGGGCACCTCAATGCCGCCGGCGGCCATGGCCTGGCGGTAACCCGCTAACCGCTGCGCGCGGTCGTCGATCGGCAGATCCGTCGTCACGCAGGCGATTCTCCGATGCCCCTGACGAATGAGCAGCTTGGTCGCCGCCTGCGCCGCCTTGGCATTGTCGAGCCAAATACAACGATTGGCGATGGCCGGCAGGTAGCGATTGATCAGCACCAGCGCGGGCGTGTGGGCGGCGTAGCGCAGCAGGTCCTCTTCTCCCATGCGCGTGACGTGCGCCACAATGGCTTCACATCCCTGATTGATGAGAAAGTCGAGGCCGCTTTTTTCCAGTTCGGCCTGATGCCCGCCGCTGCACAACATCAAACGCACGCCGGCCTGCCGCGTGATGTCTTCCACGCCCCGCGCCAGGCGTGAGAAAAACGGATCGTCGAGGTTGCCGGTCAGCAACCCCAGCATATTGCCGCTTCTTTTCGCCAGCGCCAGCGCGGCGGCGTTGCGGTGGTAGTTAAACTCGCGCATCGCTTTCTCGACGCGTTCGCGGGTCACCGGTTCAACGTAGGCGGTATTATTGATCACCCGGCTGACGGTGGCCGTGGAAACGCCGGCGCGGCGCGCAACGTCTTTCATGGTGGCCATGGCATGTCCTGTTGTGCCGTTCGGCGCCTGGTGCGCCGCGCATAAAAAAGGGCAGCCAATGGCCGCCCTCTTGTCTCGGGATTGCGTTCTGCTTAGTGGCAGCCGCAACCGCCGTTACCGCAACCGCCTTTACCGTGGTCGTGACCATGGTCGTGATCGTGGCTGTGGCCATGACCGCCGCAGCAGCCTTCACCGTGCTCGTGGTGATGGTCGTGCTCGCCGTGTACGTGACCGTGCGCCAGCTCTTCTGCGGTCGCTTCGCGGATCGCGACAACTTCCACGTTGAAGTTCAGGTTTTGGCCGGCCAGCATGTGGTTGCCGTCAACCACCACGTGGTCACCGTCAACTTCGGTGATTTCAACCGGTACCGGGCCCTGATCGGTGTCAGCCAGGAAACGCATGCCGACCTGCAGTTCGTCAACGCCCATGAAGACGTCTTTCGGTACGCGCTGCACCAGGTTTTCGTCGTAGTTGCCGTACGCGTCGTTCGCGCCGACGTGAACGTCAAAACGATCGCCAACGTCGTGGCCTTCGAGCGCTTTTTCCAGACCTGCGATCAGAGAACCATGCCCGTGCAGATAGTCCAGCGGTGCGCTCACCGGAGACTCATCAACCAAAACACCGTCTTCTGTACGTACTTGGTAAGCCAGGCTGACCACCAAGTCTTTTGCTACTTTCATGATATCTCCTACCGTTGGCTACTAGGACGCGCACCGTTATCGGGATGCGCGCCTTTTCCGGACAGATTGTAACGGAAATCTGCCTCGCTGTACCCTCCGGGATAAAAAAACGCTACTTCGGCTGGAAAATGCCGATCACCTGCTCTTGCGGGCGAACGTGTTTTTCCACCTGTTGTTCGGTCTGGCGCTGATGGTGGCCGCACTTGACGCACTCCACCACTTCCACCTGATCCTCCCGCCATACCGCCAACGTATCCATGGCGCTACAGCTCGGGCACACCGCCCCGGCGATAAATCTCTTACGTGTTGCAGACATCGTTATGCTCCCGCTTATTCGTATTCGTCCCAGCCGTCGAACTGGCGACTTTCTTTTTGCATTTCGCGATGGAACAGCTCTTCCAGCTCGCGCCGCGCCTCTTTCACGCGGGAAATTTGCGCCACGTCGCCCTGATGCGGCGGCATCAGTTCACGCAGCATGCGCATATCCAGGCGGCGGAAATGCTGCTGGGCGCGGAAGGCCTGATGCGGGTGCATGCCCAACTCCATCAACGCCTTGCGCCCCAGTTCCAGCGCGCTGGAGAAGGTTTCGCGGCTGAACTGTTTCACGCCCGCCTGCAGCAGCTCATGCGCCTCCACGCGGCCGCGTGCCCGCGCCAGAATGCTCAGATTCGGGAAGTGCTGTTGGCACAACCGCACGATCTCCATGGTGTCTTCCGGCTCATTGCAGGTGATCACGATCGACTTGGCCTTTTCGGCGCCCGCCGCGCGCAACAGCTCCAGCTCGGTGGCGTCGCCGTAATAAACCTGATATCCGTAACGCCGCAGCACGCCGACGGCGCTGACATCGCGTTCCAGTACGGTAATGCGCATTTTGTTGGCCATCAACAGGCGGCCGATCACCTGGCCGAAACGCCCGAAGCCAACGATGATCACCTGCGGATCGTCGTCCTCTACGTACGGCGTCTCCTCGTCTTCGCCTTTGGCGTTGTAGCGGCGCGCCAAAATGCGGTCGATGGCCTGCATGAGTAGCGGCGTGGTCATCATCGACAGCGTCACCACCACCAGCAGCAAAGAGAGTTGATCCGGCTGCAGCACCTTTTGCGCGCCCGCCGCAGAAAACAGCACGAAGGCAAACTCGCCGCCCTGGCTGAGCACGCCGGCAAACTGCAGGCGCACCGAACTACGCAGGCCGAACAGCCGCGACACCCCGTAGAGCACGCCGGATTTGACCGCCACCAGCGCCAACACGCCGATCAACACCTCGGCCAGATGGGTGTAGAGCACGCCGATATTCAACACCATGCCCACCGAGATAAAGAACAGCCCCAGCAGCAGCCCTTTAAACGGCTCGATAGAAATCTCCAGCTCGTGGCGGTATTCGCTCTCCGCCAACAGCACCCCGGCGATGAAGGTGCCGAGCGCCATCGACAGGCCAAGCGTCTCCATAAACAGCGCCGAGCCGAGCACCAGCAACAGCGCCGCGGCAGTGAAGATCTCGCGCACGCCGGAAGCGGCGATATAGCGGAACAGCGGCCGCAGCAGGAAACGGCCGCCGATCAGCATGCCGCCAAACGCCGCCACCTTGAGCGCGATCTTCGCCCAGTCGTCGCTGGTGCCGCCGGCGCCGGCCAGAATGGGGATCAACGCCAGCGCCGGGATCACCGCCATATCCTGGAACAGCAGCACCGAGAAACCCAGCTGTCCGCCTTCGTTGCGGTTCATGCCCTTTTCGCGCATCAGCTGCAGCGCCATGGCGGTGGAAGACATCGCCAGGCCGATACCGCCGATCACCGCCGCCTGCCAGGCGAAGTGCGTCAGGTACAGCAGTGCGCCCAGCACCGCCGCGGTGATCAACACCTGGCCGGCGCCGGCGCCGAAAATCGAGCGCCGCAGCTCCCACAGCTTGCTGGGATTCAGCTCCAGGCCGATGATGAACATCAGGAACACCACGCCCAACTCGGAGAAGTGCAGGATCTCATCGACGTCGCGAATGAAGCCCAACCCCCACGGGCCGATGGCGATGCCGGCGATCAGATAGCCCAGCACCGCGCCAATCCCCAGACGACGAGCGATCGGCACCGTCACCACCGCGGCGAACAGGAACAGCAAAATGGCGGTCAGTAAGGTCGATCCTTCCATGATCACCGCCCTCCATGCGGCAGCGGGTGGCTCAGCCATTCCCCGTAGGCGTCCGCGTGGCTGCGCAGCACCTCCGGCTTTTGCCGCCGCGCCCAATAGACCACGAACGGCGTCAACCAGTGCATATGGCACATCCCGGCGGTCAACTCGAACGGCCGCAGGATATCTTCCATCGGATAGTGGTTATAACCGCCGGTGCGGTAGGCGCCTTCCGGCTCGCCGGTGGTGATCACCGAGCGCCAGTATTTGCCCGCCAGCGCATTGCCGCCCACGCCGCTGGCGAAGCCGCGCGCCAGCACGCGATCCAGCCACTCCTTCAGCAGCGCCGGGCAGCTGTAGGTGTACAGAGGGTGCTGAAACACGATGACCTGATGCTCACGCAGCAGCTGTTGTTCGTGATGGATATCGATAAAAAAATCAGGATAGTGCGCGTAGAGATCGTGCACGGTGACATGTTCCAACTGCTGCGCCGGTCGAAGCAAAACCCGGTTCGCCACCGAGTCATGAGATTCCGGATGGGCATACAGCAGCAAGACCTTGGGCGGCTGCGACATCATTCCCCTCCAAAGCGTCGTCAGGGTAGCGGTTTTCCGTTACCATGCATCGCAAAGACAAAAACAGCGCGCGGTGCGCGTTCTGTTACCTTAATGATAATTTAACATACTCTGAACATACGGCGCTTTATGATTGTATTCTCCTCGCTACAAATCCGACGCGGCATCCGCGTCCTGCTGGACAACGCCACGGCGACGGTTAATCCAGGTCAGAAGGTCGGCCTGGTGGGCAAAAACGGCTGTGGCAAATCCACGCTGTTGTCACTGCTGAAGGGCGAGATCGCGGCGGACGGCGGCAGCTTCACCTTCCCCGGCAACTGGGCGCTGGCCTGGGTCAACCAGGAGACGCCGGCGCTGGACGTGCCGGCGATCGAGTATGTTATCGACGGCGACCGCGAGTTTCGCCAGCTTGAAGCCGAGTTGCAGGCGGCCAACGATCGCAACGACGGCCACGCCATCGCCACCCTGCACGGCAAGCTGGACGCCATCGACGCCTGGACCATCCGCTCCCGCGCCGCCAGCCTGCTGCACGGTCTCGGCTTCTCCAACGAACAGTTGCAAAGCCCGGTGCGCGACTTTTCCGGCGGCTGGCGTATGCGTCTTAACCTGGCGCAGGCGCTGGTGTGCCGTTCCGACCTCCTGCTGCTCGACGAACCAACCAACCACCTGGATCTCGATGCGGTGATCTGGCTGGAGCGCTGGCTGAAAAACTATCCCGGCACGCTGGTGCTGATCTCGCACGATCGCGACTTCCTCGATCCGATTGTCGACAAAATCCTGCATATCGAACAGCAGACCCTGAACGAATACACCGGCAACTACTCGTCGTTCGAGCGCCAGCGCGCCACCAAATTGGCGCAGCAACAGTCGCTTTATCAGCATCAGCAAGAAAAAGTGGCGCACCTGCAAAGCTATATCGACCGTTTCCGCGCGCAGGCCACCAAGGCCAAGCAGGCGCAGAGCCGCATCAAGATGCTGGAGCGCATGGAGCTGATCGCCCCGGCGCACGTCGACAACCCGTTCACCTTCAGCTTCCGTCCGCCGGAAAGCCTGCCGAACCCGCTGCTGCGCATGGAAAAAGTCAGCGCCGGATATGGCGATAAAGTGATCCTGAAATCAATCAAGCTGAACCTGGTGCCCGGCTCGCGCATTGGCCTGCTCGGCCGCAACGGCGCCGGGAAATCGACGCTGATCAAACTGCTGGCCGGCACCCTTGAGCCGCTGAGCGGCGAGATAGGTCTGGCGAAAGGCATCAAGCTGGGTTACTTCGCCCAGCACCAGCTGGAATTCCTGCGCGCCGACGAATCGCCGTTGCAGCACCTAAGCCGCATCGCCCCACGGGTGCTTGAGCAGCAGCTGCGGGATTACCTGGGCGGTTTCGGCTTCCAGGGCGACAAGGTCAGCGAAGTGACCGAACGTTTCTCCGGCGGCGAGAAGGCGCGGCTGGTGCTGGCGCTGATCGTCTGGCAGCGCCCTAACCTGCTGCTGCTCGATGAACCGACCAACCACCTGGATCTCGACATGCGTCAGGCGCTGACCGAGGCGCTGATCGATTTCGAAGGCGCGTTGGTGGTGGTATCGCACGACCGTCACCTGCTGCGTTCCACTACCGACGATCTGTACCTGGTACACGACGGTCAGGTCGAGCCTTTCGAGGGCGATCTCGACGACTACCAGCAGTGGCTTGTCGACCTGCAGCGCCAGGAAAGCCAGCAGGACGCACCGGAAAAAGAGAGCGGCGGCAACAGCGCGCAGGCGCGCAAGGATCAAAAACGCCGCGAGGCGGAGTTCCGTACGCAAACCCAACCGCTGCGCAAGCAGATCGCCAAGCTGGAACAGCAGATGGAAAAACTGGGCGCCGAGCTGGCGGCGGTGGAAGAGCAGTTGGCGGATCCCGCGCTGTACGGCATCAGCCGCAAGGCCGAACTGACCGACTGCCTGCAAAAGCAAAGCCAGGCCAAATCCGCGCTGGAAGAGACGGAAATGACCTGGCTGGATGCGCAGGAACAGCTGGAGCAGTTAACGCAGGCGTTCGACGCCTAAGCCTCAGGCTTTGTAAAAAGGCCTATCCCCCAGAATGGTCGCGCGGTGCATGATGCGCCGCTGCGGCAGATAATCCGCGTTGGCGTAGTGCTGCGTCACGCGGTTATCCCAGATCGCCACGTCATTTTCCTGCCATCGCCAGCGCACCTGAAACTCCGGTTTGGTGATGTGAGCAAACAGGAAGTTCAGCAAAGCGTCGCTCTCCTTCGGCGCCAGATCGACGATCCGCGTGGTGAACCCTTCATTGACGAACAGCGCCTGCCGGCCGCTGACCGGATGGGTACGCACCACCGGATGCAGCAGCGGCGGGTTTTTCTGCACCGCCAGTTGCCAGCGCTGATGCTCCTCTTCACTGCCGCGATGCTTGTACTCCGGGAACGACTTGGTGAAGTCATGCTCCGCGCGCAGCCCCGCGAGCAGCGTTCTGAACGGCGCCGACAGCGCCTCATAGGCGGCGATGCCGCTGGCCCACAGCGTATCGCCGCCGGTGGCAGGCAGCGTCTTGGCCGCCAGGATGGCTCCCAGCGGCGGGTTCTCGATAAAGGTCACGTCGGTGTGCCAGTTGTCGTTGTCCGGCGGGTTGTCGTCGTGGGTATCGAGCACGATGATCTCTTCCACGTCGGTGGCGTGCGGATAGACCGGATGGATATGCAGATCGCCGAAACGGCCGGCCAGATCGCGCTGCTGCAGCGGCGTGATCGGCTGATTGCGGAAGAACAGCACCTGATGCTTGAGCAGCGCATGATAAAGCTGTTCAAACTGACCGTCGCCCAACGGCCGGGCCAACTCGACGTTTTCCACCAGCGCCCCGATGTAAGGCCCCAGCGGGGTGATATTCAGACGTTCGTTCATTGCTGTACTCCATGCCACGGGGTCAGTCGGCGCTGCAGGGCGCGCAGCCCCAGCTCCAACCCAAATGCAATCACCGCAATCACGCCGATGCCGGCCAACACTACGTCGGTCGCCAAAAACTCACCGGCGGATTGCACCATAAATCCCAGGCCGCGCGTGGCGGCGATCAGTTCGGCGGCCACCAGCGTCGACCAGCCGACGCCCAGCCCGATGCGGATGCCGGTCAGGATCTCCGGCAGCGCACTCGGCAGCACCACGAAGCGCAGCACCTGCCAGCGCGTGGCGCCCAACGCGCGGGCGGCGCGCACCCGCACCTGCGCCACGCTGCGCACGCCGGCCACGGCGGACAGCGTCACCGGCGCGAAGATCGCCAGATAAATCAGCAAGATTTTCGAGGTCTCGCCGATGCCGAACCAAATCACCATCAGCGGCAGATAGGCCAGCGGCGGCACCGGGCGATAGATCTCAATCAGCGGATCGAGGATGCCGCGCACCGTGTCGTTCAGTCCCATGGCGATGCCCACCGGAATGCCGACAATCACCGCCGCCAGCAGCGCCACCAAAATGCGCCCCAGGCTGGCCGCCAGATGCTGCCATAGCGTGGCGTCCATAAAGCCTTGCGGGCTGGCAATGGTGATCAGTTGGTGCAGCACCTGCTGCGGCGCCGGCAAAAATAGCGGGCTGATCAGCTGCAGCGCCGTCACGCCCCACCACACCGCCAGCACCGTCAACAGCGTGGCGCCGCTCAACCAAACGTTGCGCGGCACGCTGAAACGGCGCGCCGCTTTGCCCTGCGGCTGGGCCGCGGCCTTCATAGTGGAATGCAGGCTCATAGCAAGGCCTCGCGCTGTTGGAAAACTTTGCCCAGCACGTATTCGCGCTGCGCGATAAATTCAGGATCGGACTTGATGGCGCGGCAGGCTTCGCCGTCGGCATAGCGCTGGCCGAAGTTCAGCGACAGCCGCTCCACCACCTGCCCCGGCCCCGGCGACAGCAGCAGCAGCTCGCTGGCGAGGAACACCGCCTCTTCGATATCGTGGGTGATCAGCAGTACCTGCTTGCCGGTATCACGCCATATGGTCAGCAGCAGCTCCTGCATTTGCTCGCGCGTGAACGCGTCCAGCGCGCCGAATGGCTCATCCAGCAACAGCAGACGCGGATCGGCGGCCAGGGCGCGGGCAATGCCGACGCGTTGGCGCATGCCGCCGGAAAGCTGCCAGATGAAGTGCTGTTCATAGCCCGCCAGCCCCACGCGCTGCAGCATCTGCCCCGCCACCTGGCGGCGCTGCGCCTTGCCGATGCCGGCCAGTTGCAGGCCGAACTCGACGTTGTCCACCACGTTGCGCCACGGCAGTAAGCCCTCATGCTGGAACACCACGCCCCGTTCGGCCCCCGGGCCGTGAACGGGCGTTCCATCCAGCGTGATGCTGCCAGCTGAAGGCTCGATAAACCCGGCGATCAAATTCAGCAGCGTGGTCTTGCCGCAGCCCGATGGGCCGAGCACCACCACCAGTTGCCCGGCGGCGATCTGGAACGACACGTCACGCAGCGCGGGCCGCCCCTGATACTCTGCTGAAAGATGATTGACGTTTAGCATCCTGCTTCCTTACGACTGCGGCGCAGCCTGCACCTGTTTCACAAAACGGTCGGTGACGTAAGCGCTGTAGTCGCTGTCGACCTGCGGGATCTTGCCCTGCTGCTTGAGGAATTCGGCGGTATCGCGGATTGCCTTGTCCACCGGCTGGCCGAGTTGGGCAACCTGATCGGCCACCGGCAGATAACGGTTCCCCTTAACCAGTTCAGGCACCTGCGCTTCCGGTACGCCGCTCAGGCGCGCCAGCGTGCTGAGATGGCTCGGATCTTTCAGCCACTGTTCCGGCGCCGCCAGGTAGGCCTTTTGCGCCTGCAGGGCGCTGGCGGCAAAGGCGGTCACTACGTCGGGATGTTTCTCGGCGAAGTCTTTGCGCACCACCCACACGTCCAGCGTCGGTGAACCCCATTCGCCCACCTGCGCGGAGTCGGTCAGCACCTTGCCCTGTTTGGCCAGTTCGTTGACCACCGGCGCCCAGACATAAGCGCCGTCGATGTCGCCGCGCTGCCAGGCGGCGGCGATGGCCGGCGGCTGCAGATTGAGGATCTTCACCTGTTCAGGCTTGATGCCCCAATGTTTGAGCGAGGCCAGCAGGCTGTAATGGGTGGTGGAAATAAACGGCACCGCAATGCGCTTGCCGATCAGATCCTGCGGGCTTTTGATGTCATTTTTCACCACCAGCGCTTCGGAGCTGCCGAGCTGCGAGGCGATGAGGAACACTTCGATGGGGAGTTTTTGGCTGGCGGCCACCGCCAGCGGGCTGGAGCCGATATTGCCGATCTGCACGTCGCCGGAGGCCAGCGCGCGCAGCACGCTGGAACCGCTGTCGAACTTACGCCAGTCGACGGTCGCGCCGGACTGTTTGGCGAAGCTGTTTTCCGCCTGCGCCACCTTGGCCGGCTCCGCCGACGTCTGGTACGCCACGGTCACGTCCACCGCGTAGGCGCTGGCCGCGCTGAGCGACAACGCCAGCAGCGCCGCGTTACGTAAAGAAAAGAGTTTGCCCGCCATGTTGCGCTCCGTTGATAAAAATCTGTTCAGTTGCTGACAGTTTTATCTGAGCGATGACGGGCGATAAAAGAATAAAAAAGTCTTCTTTATTACCTTAGGTAATATTAAAGCGGATCACAGCGCGATCGACCCGCGCAAGAACACGTGAGCGTAGCCGCCCAGCAGCGTGCGGTCCCCTTGCAGTTCGCAGAACAGCTCGCCGCCGCGCGCCGAAATCTGCCGGGCGTGCAACCGATGGCGGCCGAGACGCGCCGTCCAGTAAGGCATCAACGTGCAGTGCGCGGAGCCGGTGACCGGATCCTCACCGCCGTCGAGCGTGAAATAGCGCGAAACGAAGTCCACAGTGTCACCGGGCGCGGTGACGATGACCGCACGCCCGGCCAGCGCGATCAACGCGGGAATGTCCGGCCGCAGCGCGCGCACCTGCGCCTCGTTTTCAAGCACCACCAGCAGCGCTTTCGCCTGCCACACTTCCTGCGGCTGCACGCCCAACAGCGCCGCGAGGCCTGCCGGTTCGGCGACTTTCTGCGGCGGCCGGGCGGGGAAATCAAGTATCAGCCGCTCCCCGTCCTGCGCATCGCGCTTGACGAGCAGCTCGCCGCCGGCCGAACGGAAGCGAATATCTCGCAGCGCCGGGTTAACCGCGCTGAACATCACATGCGCCGCCGCCAGGGTGCCGTGGCCGCAAAGATCGACCTCGCGTTCCGGGGTAAACCAGCGGATGGCGGTCATATCGCCGTCATCCCAGACAAAGCTGGTTTCCGGCAGGCCGATCTCGTTGGCGATCGCCTGCAGCCGCTCCGCCGGCAGCGGCTGCGTCAGCAGGCAAACCCCGGCCGGGTTGCCGCGCAACCCTTCGCCGGTAAAGGCGACCACGTGATAATAGTTTTCCGCCATCGTTCCGCTCCTTAATGCCAAATCAGTAATACGCAGGCTGCCGTCAGCAGCCCCATGGAAACGTTGAAGATAACCCAGGCCTTTTTACTGCGCAGCAGGCGGCCGATCAGGGTGCCGAACGCCAGCCAGATAATGCCGGCGACGATGTTCACCGCCACAATGCCCAGCGCGATCGCCGCTATGGAACCGTTGTACTTATCGCCCGCCAGGCTGAAGCTCGCCACCGCGCCCAGCGCCATCAGCCAGGCTTTCGGGTTGAGGAACTGCAGCAGCCAGCCCTGATACAGCCGCACCGGCTGCGGCGGCGCCACGTCGGTTTCCAGCTTTTCATAGGCGGCGGTGGCGACTTTCCACGCCAGCCACAGCAGGTACAAACTGCCGAGGATTTTCAGGATCAGGTGCAGCGACGGGTAGATCAGGATCAGGCTGCCGACGCCGAACGCCACCAGCAGCAAAATGCTTTGCATGCCGAGCATGATGCCGACCATCAGCCACAGCGATCGCATAAAGCCAAAGTTAGCGCCGGAAGTGGTCAGCAGCAGATTATTGGGGCCAGGCGTGATGGCCGCGACCCACAGGAAGCCCAGCATCGAAAGGAATAAACTCGGTTCCATGGCACGGGTGCTCCTCACCCAAGGCGCTTTTTTGCAGTATCATTGTTAATTCTTGGTATTGAAGCTAACAGTGCGCTAGGGATCTCACAATAGCCGCCCACAACATTTTACTCAGCCTATGCCTAACACCTTTCGCCCTCTGACCGGGGCCAGTAACCCGCACCTGCAAACGCTGTTGCCGCGGCTGGTGCGCCGCCGCGTGTTATTGAAACCGCATTGGCAACGGCTGGAATTGCCCGACGGCGATTTCGTCGATCTCGCCTGGAGCGAGGATCCGGCGCAGGCGCGCGACAAACCGCGCGCGGTGCTGTTCCACGGCCTGGAGGGCAGCTTCTACAGCCCCTACGCGCATGGCCTGCTCAACGCCTGGCGCGATCGCGGCTGGCTGGGCGTGGTGATGCACTTTCGCGGCTGCAGCGGCGTGCCCAACCGCAAACAGCGCATCTATCACTCCGGCGAAACCGAAGACGCGCGCTTCTTTCTGCGCTGGCTGCGCGACCGCTACGGCGAAGTGCCAACCGCGGCGGTAGGCGTTTCGCTCGGCGGCAACATGCTGGCCTGCTATCTGGCGCAGCAAGGCGCCGACAGCCTGCTGCAGGCGGCGGTGGTGGTCTCGGCGCCGCTGATGCTGGAACCCTGCGCCTACCGCATGGAGCAAGGCTTCTCCCGCGTTTATCAGCGCTACCTGCTGGGGCAGCTGAAACAAAACGCCACCCGCAAGCTGTTGCACTATCCGGATACCCTGCCGCTCAAGCTGTCACAGCTGAACGGTTTGCGGCGCATCCGCGAGTTCGACGATGCCATCACTTCGCGCATTCACGGCTTCAGCGACGCCACCGACTATTATCGCCGCTGCAGCGCCCTGCCGCTGTTGCCGTCCATCCAGACGCCGCTGCTGATCATCCATGCGAAGGACGACCCTTTCATGACCCCTGAGGTGATCCCCGACGTCGCCGGCCTGCCGCGCAATATCGAATATCAGCTGACTGAGTTCGGCGGCCACGTCGGCTTCGTCGGCGGCACGCTGAAAAAACCGCACATGTGGCTGGAGCATCGCATTCCGGCCTGGCTTTCCCCTTATCTGGACATTCCGACGTGATTATTCCCTGGCAAGAACTGGCAACCGACACCCTGAACAGCCTGATCGAATCCTTTGTGCTGCGCGAAGGCACCGATTACGGCGAGCACGAACGATCGCTGGAGCAGAAGGTGGAGGACGTGCGCCGCCAGCTGAAAAACGGCGAAGTGGTGCTGGTGTGGTCGGAACTGCACGAGAGCGTCAACATCATGCCGCGCGGCCAGTTCCGCGCCGGGCAGGAAGAAATTTAGTGGTGCCCGCTTCTATGACTGACGGAAAAAATCAGGTAACAATGGGACATTGCAAACCAGCGCGCGCCATTTTTTCCTGACATAGAGAGCGTCAACAAGAGCCACAATAATCCCCTGACGCCGGCGCATTCAACACGGAGTGACAACCACCATGTCTGCCAAACATCCCGTTATCGCGGTGACCGGTTCCAGCGGCGCCGGCACCACCACCACCAGCGTGGCGTTCCGCAAAATCTTCCAGCAGCTCAACATTCGCGCCGCCGAGCTGGAGGGCGACAGCTTCCACCGCTATACCCGGCCGGAAATGGACGCGGCGATCCGCAAGGCGCGCGATCTGGGCAGACACATCAGCTATTTCGGCCCCGAGGCCAACGACTTCGGCCTGCTGCAGCAGAGCTTTATCGAGTACGGCAAAAACGGCACCGGCCGTTCGCGCAAGTACCTGCACACCTACGACGAAGCGGTGCCCTACAATCAGGTGCCGGGCACCTTCACCCCGTGGGAGCCGCTGCCGGCGCCGACCGACGTGCTGTTCTACGAGGGTCTGCACGGCGGCGTGGTCACCGAGCACCATGACGTGGCCAAACACGTCGATCTGCTGGTCGGCGTAGTGCCGATCGTCAACCTGGAGTGGATCCAGAAGCTGATCCGCGATACCGGCGAACGCGGCCACTCCCGCGAAGCAGTGATGGATTCGGTGGTGCGCTCGATGGAAGACTACATCAACTACATTACGCCGCAATTCTCGCGCACCCACATCAACTTCCAGCGCGTGCCGACGGTGGACACCTCCAACCCGTTCGCCGCCAAGGCCATTCCCTCACTGGATGAAAGCTTCGTGGTGATCCACTTCCGTGGCCTGGACCAGATCGACTTCCCCTACTTGCTGGCGATGCTGCAGGGCTCGTTTATCTCGCACATCAATACGTTAGTGGTGCCGGGCGGCAAAATGGGGCTGGCGATGGAGCTGATCATGGCGCCGCTGGTGCAGCGGCTGCTGGAAGGCAAGAAGATCGAATAAGCGCGTTGAGCGCGGCGCCGAGCCGCGCTCCGTCTAGATTACGCCGGCTGACGGATCTCGAAGCTGTGGGTCACCGTGGCGGCCTTGTTGAGCATCAGCGCCACCGAGCAGTACTTCTCCGCCGACAGGTTCACCGCTCGCTCAACGATTTTGTCGGTCAGATCCTGGCCGGTAACGATGAAGTGCAGGTTGATATGGGTGAACAACCGCGGGGCTTCTTCGCGGCGCTCGGAGGTCAGCTTCACCTCGCAGTCGCGCACGTCGTTGCGCCCTTTTTGCAGGATGGAGACCACGTCGATCGCGCTGCAGCCGCCCACCGACATCAGCACCATCTCCATCGGGCTGGGCGCTTTATCACCGGCGTTGCCGTCCATCAGCACCTGATGGCCGGAGGCCGATTCACCCAAAAACGTTAACCCTTCCACCCATTTAACTCTTGCCTGCATTCTGGTCACTCCGGTTGATTTCTTAAAATCAGAGTACGCTTTCGCATAGAAACAGGCAACGTAACCTGATGCTAATCATGCTGAAGCGAGACAACACGAGACACCCGCCTTACTCTGTGCTACAAACAGAGCCGCAATAAATCTTTCCGGGACACTGTATTTCAGGGAAACGCCCAGAGAAAGGCTCCTTTACCGGTATGTTAACAGAATGTAGCTTGCAGCGCTTACGGCAAGTTAATATGCTAGAGCGACAGCGTATTTTTATGACACGCCTCAAAACTTGCCGGTAGCCCTCGCTCATGACTGCGGCTACAGGCGGGTTTTACAGGGAACTCTGACCCCTGTGACACAAGGCAGCGATAACAACAGAGGATAACAGCGAATGGTTCTCGGCAAACCGCAAACAGACCCTACTCTCGAATGGTTCCTGTCTCATTGCCATATCCACAAATATCCATCGAAGAGTACGCTGATTCACCAAGGTGAAAAGGCCGAAACGCTTTACTACATCGTGAAAGGCTCCGTCGCGGTGCTGATCAAGGATGAAGAAGGTAAAGAGATGATCCTGTCCTACCTCAACCAGGGGGATTTCATCGGCGAGCTCGGATTGTTCGAAGAAGGCCAGGAGCGCAGCGCCTGGGTTCGCGCGAAAACCGCCTGTGAAGTGGCCGAAATTTCCTACAAGAAATTCCGCCAACTGATCCAGGTGAACCCGGACATCCTGATGCGTCTGTCCGCCCAAATGGCGAGCCGCCTGCAGGTCACCTCCGAAAAAGTGGGCAACCTCGCCTTCCTGGACGTGACCGGCCGCATCGCGCAAACCCTGCTGAATCTGGCGAAGCAACCCGACGCCATGACTCACCCGGACGGCATGCAGATCAAGATCACCCGTCAGGAGATCGGCCAGATCGTCGGCTGCTCGCGTGAAACCGTTGGCCGTATTCTGAAAATGCTGGAAGATCAAAACCTGATTTCCGCCCACGGCAAAACCATTGTCGTCTACGGCACCCGTTAATCTTCGAAGAAACGGCGCAATCTGCGCCGTTTTTTTATCTGCTCTCTGCCATGTGGCGCCGCCTGATCTACCACCCGGAAATCAACTACGCACTGCGACAAACGCTGGTGTTGTGCCTGCCGGTGCTGTTCGGCTTGTTGATAGGCCAGCTGCAGCTCGGCCTGATGTTCTCTCTGGTGCCCGCCTGCTGCAATATCGCCGGTCTGGACACGCCGCATAAGCGCTTCTTTAAACGGCTGATCGTCGGCGGCTCGCTGTTCGCCTTCAGCAGCGTGCTGTTGCAACAGGCGCTGCTGTGGCACGTGCCGCTGCCGGCGCTGATGCTGGGCCTGGCGCTGCTGCTCGGCGTCACCGGTGAAATCAGCCCGCTGCACGCCCGGCTGTTGCCGGCGGCGCTGGTGGCCGCCATTTTCGCCCTCAGCACGGCCGGCACGGTACCTCTCTGGCAGGCGCCGCTGCTGTACGCGATCGGCACCGTCTGGTACGGCTTATTCACCTGGTTCTGGTTCAAGCTGTGGAAAGAGCAGCCGATGCGCGAGACGCTGAGCCAGCTCTACCTGGAGCTGGCGGACTATTTCGAAGCCAAATACTCGTTGCTGACCCAGCACACCGATCCGCAAACCGCGCTGCCGCCGCTGCTGGTACGCCAACAAAAGGTGATGGATCTGATCAGCCTTTTGTACCAACAGCTCAATTTCCTGCCGCACGCCAACAACCTCGAACAAAAGCGCCTGCAGCGCGCCTTTCAGGTGGCGATGGATCTGCAGGAGCACATCACCGTCAGCCTGCATTTGCCGGAGGAAGTACAAAAACTGGTGGAGCAGAGCCAGGCCGAAGCGATCATTCGCCGCAATGCACTGGTGATCGCCGGCCGGCTGCGCGTGGTGGCGCACGATATCCTCTACCATCAGCATTCGAAGCGCTTCTCCATGAGCCACGAACTGGCGGCGCTGGAAAAAATGGCGGCGCAGCATCCCGATAACCCGGTCGGCCAGTTTTGTTATTACCACTTCAGCCGCATCGCCCGCCTGCTGCGCACCCAGCATCCGCTGTACCGCCGCGACCTGATGCCCGGCCAGCACCGCCTGCCGTTTTGGCCGGCGCTGGCCAGCTATCTGTCGTTCAAATCCACCGCCCTGCGCAACGCCGCGCGGCTGGGGGTGACGCTGGCGGTCGGCAGCAGCCTGGGTGCGGTCTTCAACCTGCCGAAGCCATACTGGATCCTGCTCACCATCATGCTGGTGAGCCAAAACGGGTATAACGCCACCCGGGTGCGTATTCAGCACCGTGCGCTGGGCACGATTGCCGGACTGTTGCTGGCGACCGGGCTGTTGCAGCTGCAGCTGCCGGAAGGAGAAACGCTGAGCATCATGCTGGTGATCACGCTGTTGGCCTACCTGGTTTCGCGCAAGAACTACGGGCTGTCGGTGATTGGCTTTACGGTCACGGCGGTTTACACCCTGCAACTGCTGGCGCTGAACGGCTCGCATTTTCTGGTACCGCGCCTGATCGATACGCTGATAGGCTGCGTGCTGGCGTTCGGCGGCACCATTTGGCTGTGGCCGCAGTGGCAAAGCGGGCTGCTGCGCAAGAATGCCCATCAGGCGCTGGAAAACGATCAAGCCGCGCTGCGGCTGATGCTGAAGCAACCGGAACCGGACGCCACCGCATTGGCCTATACCCGCATGCAGGTCAACCAGGCGCACAACGCGCTGTTCACCTCACTCAATCAGGCGATGCAGGAACCGGGGTTCGCGTCGAATTATCTGGCGGACATGCGGCTGTGGGTCACTCACAGCCAGTTCATCGTCGAACACCTGAACGCCATGACCATTCTGGCGCGCGAGCACTACATGCTGACGCCGAAACTGGCGGAAGCCTATCTGCAAACCTGTGAAATCGCGCTGCAAAGCTGCCAGCAGCGGTTGGAATACGACGGCCCGAGCAGCGGCAACAGCGGCATCATGCAGCCACCGGATCTGCATCCGGAGATGCCCGTCACCGAGATGGAACGTCATTTGCGCCGCATCCTGTCGCACCTGAACGTGATGCATACCATTTCGTCGCTGGCCTGGCGCCAGCGCCCACACCACGGCATCTGGCTCAAGCGCAAACTGCGCGATCAATAAGGGCGCGGCATGCCGCGCCCCGTCATGCGCCGCACGGGCTTCAGGCGTTGATCACATCCTGCACCGCCAGCTCGAACAGCGCCATGCCGGCCTCGATATCCTGCAGCTCCACCACCAGCGACGGCGCAAAACGGATCACGTTCGGCCCGGCGTTGAGGATCATCAGCCCACGCGCGGCGGCGGCGGTGAGGAAATCGCGCGCTCTGCCGTGATAATGCGGCGTCAGCTCGGCGCCGATCAGTAACCCCATGCCGCGAATGGCGGTGAAAATACCGTATTTATCGCCGATATCCTGCAAAACCTGCACATACAGCGCGTGGCGCTGTTCGATGCCGCTCAGCACTTCCGGCGTATTGATCACATCCAACGCCGCCTCCGCCACCGCGCAGGCCAGCGGGTTGCCGCCGTAGGTGGTGCCATGAGTGCCCACCTGCATCACCGACGCAATCTCTTCGGTGGTCAGCATGGCGCTGACTGGGAAACCGCCGCCCAACGCCTTGGCGGTGGTGAGAATGTCCGGCGTCACGCCATAATGCATATAGGCGAACAGCTTGCCGCTGCGCCCCATGCCGCTTTGCACTTCGTCGAACACCAGCAGCGCCTGATGTTGGTCGCACAGCTCGCGCACGCCTTTGAGGAAGCCGGCGTCGACCGGCGTAATGCCGCCCTCGCCCTGAATCGGCTCCATTACCACCGCGCAGGTATGGTCGTCCATCACCGCTTTCACCGCCGCCAGATCGTTGAACGGCACGTGTACGATGTCGGCCGGCTTCGGCCCGAACCCGTCGGAGTATTTGGCCTGCCCGCCCACCGACACGGTGAACAGCGTGCGGCCGTGGAACGCGTTATAGAAGGCGATGATTTTGGTTTTGTACGGGCTGTGGCGGGTGATGGCGTAATGACGCGCCAGTTTAAACGCCGCTTCGTTGGCCTCTGCGCCGGAGTTGGCGAAGAACACCCGGTCGGCAAAGGTGGCGTCGATCAGTTTGCTCGCCAGGCGCAGCGCCGGTTCATTAGTGAAGACATTGCTGGTATGCCACAGAGTCTCGCCCTGACGCTTGAGCGCCTCGACCAGCGCCGGATGGCAGTGCCCCAGCGCCGTCACCGCGATGCCGCCGGAAAAATCGATGTACTCTTTTCCCTGCTGATCCCAGACTCGGCTGCCTTGGCCGCGCACCGGCACAAACTGGGCCGGTGCATAAACAGGCAGGATCACCTGGTCAAAGGTGCTGCGGCTCACTGCGGATTTTTCAGTCATTTTCGGCTCCACCCTGAAGGTTTTTCAGCGCTATCGTAATATTAGATTGAAAACATAATCACGAAATATGCATAAAAAACCAATCAAGCGCAAACGCAAAACGCCTGACGAGCGAAAAAAACGCATCGGGATTAACGGTTGAGGAAGTTATCCAGCAGCTGATGGCCCTGCTCGCTGAGCACGCTTT
This sequence comes from Serratia sp. BNK-33-b, assembly GCF_048684565.1. Lineage (NCBI taxonomy): Bacteria > Pseudomonadati > Pseudomonadota > Gammaproteobacteria > Enterobacterales > Yersiniaceae > Serratia > Serratia sp. BNK-33-b. Next base: position 196,317 of record NZ_JBLQTZ010000001.1, on the reverse strand, counting down.
CCGGATGGAACTGCACGCCTTCCAACGCCAGCGTGCGGTGGCGGATGCCCATGATCTCGTCGCGCACGCCGTCGCGTTCGCTCCAGGCGGTCACTTCAAAACAGTCCGGCAGCGTATCGGCTTTCAGCACCAGCGAGTGATAGCGGGTCACGGTCAGCGGATCGTTCAGGCCGCGAAACACGCCGACGCCCAGATGGCGAATGGCCGAAGTTTTGCCGTGCATCACCGCGCGGGCGCGCACCACCTCGGCGCCGAACGCCTGCCCCAGCGCCTGGTGCCCCAGGCACACGCCGAGGATCGGCAGTTTGCCGGCGAAATGACGAATAGCGGCCAGCGAGATGCCCGCTTCGTTCGGGGTGCAGGGGCCAGGGGAAATCACCAGATGCTGCGGCGCCAGCCGCTCGATATCGGCCAGCTGCAGCTCATCGTTGCGCTTCACCATCACCTCGGCGCCCAATTCGCAGAAGTACTGGTAAAGGTTATAGGTAAAGGAGTCGTAGTTATCGATCAGCAGCAGCATGTTAGGTCCGGCAGAGAAAAATGCCGCCACAGTGTACTGATTTAACCCGCCGCTGCCGACGATAATTTCCGCTTACTTTTTACGGCCGCCGGTGATCGACCCTAGCACGCCGCGCAGGATCTGGCGGCCGAGATCGCGCGCCATGCTCTTGGCGGCGGTCTGGACGATGCCGTCGCGTTTGCCGCCGCGCGGGCCGGTGGAACCGAACAGCAGTTCGTTCAAACCGTCCATCAGGCCGCCGCCCGTCTGTTGCTGCGCTTGCGCCTGCGGTTGCTGCCCCTGCTGCGCAGTGCCGACGGTGGCGAAACCGCCCGACGACAGCTTCTCGTAGGCGGACTCGCGGTCGATCATGTCTTCATAGCGGCCATACAGCGGCGACTTGTTGATCGCGCTGTTCAGCCCTTCCGCGCCGAGCATGCCCATCTTGGATTCCGGCGCGATCACCATCGCCCGCTCCACCACGTTCGGCCGGCCCTTCTCGTCGAGGAACGACACCAGCGCTTCGCCCACGCCCAGCTCGGTGATCGCCGTTTCGGCATCGAAGGCCGGGTTGGCGCGCAGGGTTTGCGCCGCCGTCTTCACCGCCTTCTGATCGCGCGGGGTAAAGGCGCGCAGCGCATGTTGCACGCGGTTGCCCAACTGGCCCAGCACGCTGTCCGGGATGTCCAGCGGGTTCTGGGTGACGAAGTAAATGCCGACGCCTTTCGAGCGGATCAGGCGCACCACCTGTTCAATCTTGGTCAGCAGCGCCGCCGGCGCATCGTTGAACAGCAGGTGCGCCTCATCGAAGAAGAACACCAGCTTCGGCTGTTCAGGGTCGCCCACTTCCGGCAGGTGCTCAAACAGCTCGGCCAGCAGCCACAGCAGGAACACCGAATACAGCTTCGGCTGATTGATCAGCTTGTCCGCCGCCAGCAGATTAATCACGCCGTGGCCGTTGGCGTCGGTTTTCATCAGATCGTTGATGTCCAGCATCGGCTCGCCGAAGAACTGGTTGGCCCCCTGTTCTTCCAGCGTCAACAATCCGCGCTGAATGGCGCCGATAGAGGCGGCAGAGATATTGCCGTACTGGGTTTGGAATTGTTTGGCGTTGTCGCCGACGAACTGCACCATGGCGCGCAGATCCTTCATGTCCAGCAACAGCAGCGCGTTGTCATCGGCGATTTTGAACACCAGCTGCAGCACGCCGCTTTGCACCTCGTTCAGATCCAATAGTCGCCCCAACAGCAGCGGCCCGAGATCGGAAATCGTGGCGCGGATCGGGTGGCCCTTTTCGCCGTAAATATCCCACGGGATAATGGTGCAGGCCTGCGGCTGCCAGTCGGTGACGCCAATCGCCGCCAGACGCGCCTGCAGTTTCTCGGAAGGCGCGCCCTCAGCGCCAATGCCGGACAGATCGCCCTTCACGTCCGACAGGAACACCGGCACGCCGATGCGCGAGAACTGCTCGGCCATTTTCTGCAGCGTCACCGTCTTGCCGGTGCCGGTTGCCCCGGTGATCAGCCCGTGGCGGTTGGCCAACGCAGGCAAAATCACCAGCTCCTGCTCCGGTTTTCCGTCTTTCATCGCTTTGGCGATAATCCGTGGTTCACTCATTTTCGGTTCCTTTGACGCTGACGCGGCGCAAAACGCGCCTGTTGATGCAATAAAGCTATAAGCGCCGCGTAACCCCGTCAAGGACAAACAAAAAGGGCGCCGTCGGGACGCCCATGATGCCTGTCTTTTCAGAATCCCCCTAAGATCTGCGTCACCCCCGCAGCCCCAGTTGCTCCTTCAGCGCCTTCAAATAGCGCCGGCTGACCGGCACTGGATCGCCGGCCGACATGATCATCTCCGCCGCGCCGCCCTCTTCGAAGCGGATCTCGCGCACCAGCTCCAGGTTGACCAGATACTGCCGATGGCAGCGCACCAGCGGCGTACGGCTTTCCAGCGTGCGCAGCGTCAATTCGGTGAAACACTCCATGCCGTCGCTGCGCACCACGAATACCCCGCTCAGCTTGGAACGGATCGCCAGCACTTCATCGAACCGCAGCAGATAGATGCGGCTGTGGCCGGTGCAGGGAATGTATTTCAGGTAACCGGCGCTCTCATCCAGCGCCGTCACATCCTGCGGCGCACTGCGCTGCCGCAGGCGTTGCAGCGTCTTGCTCAACCGCATCGGCTCCGCCGGCTTCAGCAGATAGTCGAAGGCGTGCTCCTCGAATGCCTGTACAGCGTATTCGTCGTAGGCGGTCAGAAACACGATGTGCGGCATCCGGTTGGGATCCAGCATGCCGACCATTTCCAGCCCGCTGATGCGTGGCATCTGGATATCGAGAAACACCACGTCCGGCTGCAGCCGGTGGATCTGGCTGATGGCTTCGATGGCGTTGGCGCACTCGCCGATAATCGAGATCCCCGCTTCAGCTTCCAGCAGGTGGCGCAGGTTGTCGCGCGCGGAAGGTTCATCGTCAACAATCAGTGCATTTAACATCAGGCGGCCCTCTCCATAGGGACATTAAGCGTAATGCGGGTGTAGGCATCCGGCCGGCAATCCACCTGCACGCCATAGCCTTCGCCGTAGCGCACGCGAATGCGTTTATCCACCAGGTTCATGCCCAGGCCGCTGCCGTCCGGTTTCGGCTGGAACAGCCCGGCGTTGTCCGTCACCTGCAACAGCAGATGCTCGCCTTCGCAGCAGGCGCCGATTTCGATGCGGCCCACGCCCAACAGATGCGAGGTGCCATGCTTGATGGCATTCTCGACGATCGGCTGCAGCGAAAACGCCGGCAGCCGCGCCGCCAACAGCGCCTCCGGCAACGATACCGCGATCTCCAGCCGATCGGCGAAGCGCGCTTTCTCTATCTGCAGGTAGGCGTTCACATGTTCAATTTCGTCCGCCAGGCTGACTTCGTCATCCGAGCGTTTGAGATTTTTACGAAAGAAGGTCGAGAGGGACTGCACCAGATCGCAGGCGCGCTCGCCATCGCGGCGGATCACCGCTACCAGGGTATTCAAGGCATTGAACAGGAAATGCGGATTGACCTGCGCATGCAGCAGCTTGATCTCCGACTGCGCCAGCAGTTGCTTGTGGCGCTCGTACTGTCCGGCCATGATCTGCGCCGACAGCAGGCTGGCGATGCCTTCGCCCAGCGTACGGTTGATGGTGCTGAACAGCTGGCTTTTCGGTTCATACAGCTTGATGGTGCCGATGACCCGCTGGTTTTCGCCGCGCAGCGGGATCACCAGCGTCGATCCCAGCTTGCAGGCCGGATTGATCGAGCAGCAGTAAGAGAGCTGATTGCCGTCGGCGTACACCACCTCGTTGTTGTCGATGGCGCGATGCGAATGCACCGAGGCGATCGGCGTGCCCGGCAGGTGGTGATCGTCGCCGATGCCGATAAACGCCAGCAGCTTGTCGCGATCGGTGATCGCCACCGCGCCGATGCCCAGCTCCTGATAAATCACCCGAGCAACCTTCATGCTGTTTTCCTGATCGAAGCCCTGCCGCAGGATGCCCTCGGTGCGCTCGGCGATCTTCAGCGCCTTGGAAGAGAAAGCGCTGGTGTATTTCTCGAACATCGCGCGCCGATCCAGCAGGATTTGCATAAACATCGCCGCGCCGACGGTATTGGCGATCATCATCGGCAGCGCGATGTGTTCCACCAGCTGCAACGCCTCGTTATAAGGGCGCGCCACCGCCAGAATGATCGCCATCTGCAGCACTTCCGCCACCAGCGCCACGCCGCCGACGAACAGCGGATTGAACAGCAGCTCGATGCGCCCCCGGCGCATGGCGATGCTGTGCACGATGCCGCCGACCAGCCCCTCGGACACCGTGGAGATCGCACAGGCAACGTCGGTCATGCCGCCGAGCGTATACCGGTGCAAGCCGCCGGTCAGCCCGACTAGAAAGCCCACGGACGGCCCGCCCAGCAGCCCGCCCAGGACCGCGCCTATCGCGCGGGTGTTGGCGATCGAATCCTGAATATGCAGCCCGAAGTAGGTGCCCATGATGCAAAACACCGAGAAGATCACGTAGCACAGCAGCTTGTGCGGCAAGCGAATGGTCACCTGCATCAGCGGAATGAACAGCGGGGTTTTGCTCAGCAGATAGGCGATAACGAGATAGACGCACATCTGCTGCAACAGCAACAGTACCTGGTTAAATTCATACATGGCAGTAACTCATCCAGAGACAACAAAGGGCGAACGCCGGATTTCCGGTCTGGTTATTGTCTGCCAATTAGAGCATGGGGCGCGGGAGAAAACAGTGATGAAGGCAAGGCTTCGGGAGGAAGGACGGCCGACCCCGACGGGATCGGCCAAAAAATTTACGGCAGCACCTTGGCCGACAGAATCACCACCGGTTTGGTCGGCACATTCTGGTAAGGGCCGACGTTGCCAGTCGGCACCTGAGCGATCTTGTCCACCACGTCCATGCCTTTCACCACTTTGCCGAACACCGCGTAGCCGAAGTCGCGCTGGCCGTGATCCAGGAAGGCGTTATCCGCCACGTTCAGGAAGAACTGGCTGGTGGCGCTGTCCTTGTCGGCGGTGCGCGCCATCGAGATGGTGCCGCGCAGGTTGCGCAGGCCGTTGTCGGCTTCGTTCTTGATTGGCGCCTTGGTGGATTTTTGCTGCATGTCAGCGGTGAAACCGCCGCCCTGGATCATGAAGCCCGGGATCACGCGGTGGAAAATGGTGTTGTTGTAATACCCGCTGTTCACGTAATCGACGAAGTTCTGGGTGGAAACCGGTGCCTTCTGGCTGTCGAGCGCCAATTCGATATTCCCCGCCGAGGTCGTCAGCATGACGTGGGTCTCACCGGCGGCGAGTGCGGCTGGTGCCACTGCGGACAGGGAACACAGCGCGACGAAGGTCACTAAAGTACGTTTGAACATTAACGGGTCCTTTCTCTGAGAGACAAACAACGGAAAAGCGCTTTGATTCTAAAGAGCTGTATCGGCAAGTGCCAGCCATTTACCTATATTTACCCAATTACGGGACATATCCTAGGCGGCCCTGAATTTTGCTGCGGAAAGTATGGGCGCAGAAGGCTTTTTTGCCAACCGCATCACGCATTTTTTGCCCCGTGCCGCCCCGGGGCGGTTTTTGCGATCTGCCTCCCAGTTTGCACACGCATTGTCGTTACTCTATATAAATGAGAGCGCTCTCATTATAAAAAGAACGGATACTGAAGCATCCCACGGCGGCGTCGCCGCGCAACCCCTGGAGAAATGACGTGAGTGAATTGATGACTGAAGTCAGCCCCGAGTTTGAAAGCACCATCATGGAACTGCTGGTGTTCTCCGGCAGCGCGCGCAGCAATGCGTTGGTGGCGTTGCGGCAAGCGCGCGCCGGCGACTTCGCCGCCGCGGCCAAACACATGGCCGAATCCAAAGAATGGGTGAAGAAAGCACACCTGATCCAGACCGAGCTGATCGGCCTGGACGAAGGCTGCGGCAAGCTGGCGATCAACCTGATCACGGTACATGCGCAGGATCATCTGATGAACGCCATGGTGATCCAGGATCTGGCCGACGACATGATCGAGCTCTATCGCCGTCAGTCGCAAACGGAGGGCCGCCAATGAGCACGCTCAAAATCGCGGTGATCGGCGGCGGCAGCAGCTACACTCCCGAACTGGTCGATGGGCTGATCCAGCGCATCGAGGAGCTGCCGGTCACCGAACTGGCGCTGGTGGACGTCGAGCCGGGCCGGCAAAAAGTGGAAACCATCGCCGCTCTGACCCGCCGCATGCTGGCGCGCCACGGGCTGGAGCTGGTGAAGGTCAGCGTGCACTTCGCGCTGGACGACGCCATTCGCGGCGCCGCTTTCGTGCTGACCCAGTTCCGCGTCGGGCAACTGCCGGCGCGCGCCGCCGATGAACGGCTGGGCCTCAAATACCAGCTGCTCGGCCAGGAGACGACCGGCGTCGGCGGCTTCGCCAAGGCGCTGCGCACCATTCCGGTGATGCTGGATATCGCCCGTCGGGTGGAAAAGCTGGCGCCGGACGCCTGGATCATCAACTTCACCAACCCGGCCGGCATCGTCACCGAGGCGGTGTCTCGCTTTACCAAAGCGAAGATCATCGGCCTGTGCAACGTGCCGATCAGCATGCATCACATGATCGCCAACATGCTGCAGGCGCCTTACGCCGACGTGCAGCTGCGGTTCGCCGGCTTGAATCACATGGTCTGGGTGCATCAGGTCACGCAGCAGGGGCGCGACGTCACCGCCAAAGTGATCGACATGCTGTGCGACGGCGCGGCGCTGACCATGAACAACATCAAGGAAGAGCCCTGGCAGCCGGACTTCCTGCGCGCGCTCGGCGCGATCCCCTGCCCGTACCACCGCTATTTTTACCAGACCCGTGAGATGCTGGCGGAAGAGATGGCCGCCGCCGGCGAGCGCGGCACCCGCGCCGAGCAGGTGATGCAGGTGGAGAAAGAGCTGTTCGAGCTGTATGCCGATCCGCAATTGAACACGAAACCGGAACAGCTCAGCTTCCGCGGCGGTTCTTTCTATTCCGAGGTTGCGCTGGAGCTGATTCGTGCTATCCATAATAATCTCGGCACGCAATTAGTGGTCAACACCGCAAACCGCGGCGCGATCCATGGCCTGCCGGACGATGCTGTGATAGAAATCAACTGTATCGTCGATGCCCAAGGCGCGCATCCGCTGACGTTCGGCCCGCTGTCGGAGCCGATGCAGGCGCTGACGCAGCAGGTGAAAGCCTACGAACGCCTGACCATCGAGGCCGCGGTGCACGGCGATCGCCGCAGCGGCTTGCTGGCGCTGATCGCCAACCCGCTGGTGGGCAACGCCAACCTGGCGCAGCCGTTGCTGGACGAGGTGTTGACGATAAACGCGCCGTATTTGCCGCAGTTCAGGTAAGCGCCTGCGCGGTGTGACAGGGGTTCGGCGCGCCGAACCCATTTTTTTAGCCGTAATCAGGAGTTGGACGATGGTGACACTGGAAGATGTCGCGGCGCTGGCGGGCGTTTCGCGCGCCACCGTATCGCGGGTAGTGAACGGCGACAGCAACGTCAAGGCGCCGACCCGCGAGAAGGTTGAACGCGCCGTCGCCCAGCTCGGTTACACCCCCAACCCGGCAGCCCGCGCGCTCGCCTCCAGCCACAGCAATACCCTCGGGCTGGTGACCACGTCGTATCGCGGCGGCTTCTTCGGCGCGCTGATGGACTTCGTACAGACCGAGGCCGAATCCCACGGCAAGCAGCTGCTGGTGACCCAGGGCCGCAACAGCGCCGAAAACGAATGGCAGGCGGTGCAACGGCTGTTCAGCCTGCGCTGCGACGGCGTGATCCTGCACGTGCGTTTTCTCAGCGACGATCGGCTGCGCCAGCTGGCGGCGGAACAACGTGATTTCGTGTTGCTCGATCGTCTGGTGCCGGGGCTGGAAGACCGCTGCGTCACCTTCGATCACCCGCTCGCCAGCCGCATGGCGACGCAGCAGTTGCTCGACGCCGGGCACCGGCGCATCGCCTGCATCAGCGGCCCGCGCGAGCGCCCGTCGAGCCGCCTGCGGCTGCAGGGGTTTGAAGAGGCGATGCAGGCGGCGAATATCGAGCCGGTGGCCTGTCTGGAGGGCGTCTACGATCTGGAAAGCGGTTACCGCTGCGCCGATCACCTGCTGCAGCAAACCGCACGGCCCAGCGCCATCTACTGCTGCAACGAAGAGATGGCGATCGGCGCGCTGCTGGCGATCAACGAGCACCGCCTGCGGGTACCGCAGGATATCTCCTTGATCTGTTACGACAGCGGCGAACGCGCACCTTTCGTGCGCCCGGCGTTGAGCAGCGTACATTTTCCCATCAGCGAAATGGCCCAATACGCGGCGCGCAGGCTGATCGACCCCGCCACCCCGGCGCACCGGTTTGAGCCGACGATCATCAGCCGTGATTCCATTGTGACGGCACGCAAATAGATCACAATAATGCGTATCATCCCTTCATGGGTTGCATCAAAAAATCGACAGCCATCACAAAAAATCCCGTTGTCTGTGCTAGGATCCGCCCCCTGGTGGCCTGATCGGGACTTTTTTCTGCGTTTGCCAGGAAAAGCCAGCGGCCTTATGCCAGCGTTAAAACCTCTAACAGACATATTCAGGCCTATACAATGAATGACAGTAACCGCATACGGCTTACCTGGATCAGCTTCTTTTCGTACGCGCTGACCGGTGCTTTAGTGATCGTCACAGGGATGGTGATGGGAAACATTGCAGAGTACTTTAATCTGCCGGTTTCCAGCATGAGTAACACCTTTACTTTCCTCAACGCCGGTATTTTGATTTCGATCTTCCTTAATGCCTGGCTGATGGAAATCATCCCGCTGAAGCGTCAGTTGATCTTCGGCTTTGTCCTGATGGTGCTGGCGGTCGCAGGGCTAATGCTCGGCAAGAGCCTGACCATGTTCTCGCTGTGCATGTTTATCCTCGGCGTGGTGAGCGGCATCACCATGTCGATCGGCACCTTCCTGATCACCCACATGTATGCCGGCCGCCAGCGCGGTTCGCGCCTGTTGTTCACCGATTCCTTCTTCAGCATGGCCGGGATGATCTTCCCGATCGTCGCCGCGATGCTGCTGGCCCGCCATATCGGCTGGTACTGGGTTTACGCCTGCATCGGCCTGCTGTACGTGGCGATCTTCGTGCTGACCCTGTGCTCCGAATTCCCGGTGCTGGGCAAGAAAGGCGCCGATGCCGGTCAACCGGTCGAGAAAGAAAAATGGGGCATCGGCGTGCTGTTCCTGTCGATCGCTGCGCTGTGCTACATCCTCGGCCAGCTGGGCTTCATTCAGTGGGTGCCTGAGTACGCGACCAAGTCGTTCAACATGGACATCGGCCAGGCCGGTAAGCTGGTGAGCGACTTCTGGACCTCTTACATGGTCGGCATGTGGGTGTTCAGCTTCATCCTGCGCTTCTTCGATCTGCAGCGCATCGTCACCGTACTGGCCGCGCTGGCTACCGGCGCGATGTACCTGTTCGTCAGCACCGACAATCCGGAACACCTGGGCTACTACATCATGGCCCTGGGCTTCGTTTCCAGCGCCATCTACACCACGCTGATCACCCTCGGCTCGCTGCAGACCAAGGCCTCCTCGCCGAAGCTGGTCAACTTTATCCTGACCTGCGGCACCATCGGCACCATGCTGACCTTCGTGGTCACCGGCCCGATCGTGGCGAAAGGCGGCGCGCACGCGGCGCTGACCACCGCCAACGGCCTGTACCTGGCGGTGTTCGTGATGTGTCTGCTGCTGGGCTTCGTGACCAAGCACCGCAGCCACGGTCACGTGACGCACTAACGTCTTCGCATCAAATACATCAAGGGCGCCCGCAAGGCGCCCTTTTTTATGTACATTTTTCACACTTAATTATACATTGTTTATACATGAACAATGGAGAGGGATTGCTCATGAAAGTCTTTATCAAAAAATGGGGCAACAGCGCGGGAATGCTGGTGCCCTCAGCGCTAATGAACGAGCTGGAACTACAGGTAGGTCAGGAAATGGACATGCAGGTCATCGATGGAGCGTTGGTCATTAAACCGGTTAAGAAACGCTATTCACTGCAGCAATTGCTCGATGGCTGCGACGGTGAAGCGCCGGCCGCCGCAGACGACAACTGGGAACACATGCCGCCGGCGGGGAAAGAAGTATGGTGAAGCGCCCCGTTTTTCAGCGCGGAGATCTTATCCGGGTCAGCCTGAATCCCGTGGTTGGCCGTGAGCAGCAAGGCGACTTTCGTCCGGCACTGGTGCTCTCTCCCCGCGAGTTTAATGCGTTGGGCATGGTGCTGGTCGCCCCTATTTCGCAAGGGGCTAATTTTGCCCGTACAGCGGGTTTCACCGTCAGCCTGAGCGGGAGCGGCACCGCAACGCAGGGCGTCATCTTGATCAACCAGGTTCGCATGATGGATCTGGCCGGGCGCAGCGCGCAATTCATTGAACGTGCCCCTGGCGAAGTCATCGCCGACGCGCTGGCGCGGCTTCAGGCAATCATCGACTAACGCCGAAAATCCACCGTCTCATCCTGCTGCAAATGCAGCGTGGTTTCCGCCGGCCGCGTTTCGGCGATCACCGCGCCCTGGCGAATCGAATAACGCACCGGCGTCTGGCGGCGCACCGCGTCGAAACCGCTTTCCGCCGGCAGGATCACCAGGTTGGCGCTGTTGCCGGCCGCCAGGCCGTAGTCGCTCAGGTTAAGGGTGCGCGCGCTGTGGTGGGTGATCAGCTTCAGTCCGTCGTCGATTTGGCCATAGCCCATCAGCTGGCACACGTGCAGCCCCATGTGCAGCACCTGCAGCATGTTGGCGGTGCCGAGCGGATACCAGGGATCGAACACGTCGTCGTGGCCGAAGCAGACGTTGATCTCCGCCTCCAACATCTCCTTCACTCGGGTCACGCCGCGCCGTTTCGGGTAACTGTCGAAACGGCCCTGCAGGTGAATGTTCACCAGCGGATTGGCGACGAAGTTGATGCCGGACATTTTCAGCAGGCGGAACAGCCGCGAGGCGTAAGCACCGTTGTAAGAGTGCATCGCCGTGGTGTGGCTGGCGGTGACTTTCGCTCCCATCTCCAGCTTCAGCGCCAGCGCCGCCACGGTTTCGACGAAACGCGATTGTTCGTCGTCTATCTCGTCGCAGTGCACGTCCACCAGCCGATCGTATTTTTGCGCCAGCGCGAACGCCTTATGCAGCGACTCCACGCCGTATTCGCGGGTGAATTCGAAGTGCGGAATGGCGCCCACCACGTCGGCCCCCAGCCGCAGCGCCTCTTCAAGCAGCGCTTCGCCGTTGGGATAGGAAAGGATCCCCTCCTGCGGAAAGGCGACGATCTGCAGCGTCACCCAGGGCGCCACCTCCTGCTTCACCTCCAGCATGGCGCGCAGCGCGGTCAGCGTAGGATCGGAAACGTCGACGTGAGTGCGCACATACTGCACGCCGTTGGCGATCTGCCACTTGAGCGTTTGCCAGGCGCGCTGTTTGACGTCTTCATGGGTCAACAGCGCTTTGCGTTCGGCCCAGCGCTCAATGCCCTCGAACAGTGTGCCGGACTGGTTCCAGGCCGGCTGACCGGCGGTTTGCGTGGTATCCAGGTGGATATGCGGTTCGACGAACGCCGGCAGCGCCAGCCCGCCCTGCGCATCCAACACGTCGCTGCGCCACTCCTGTCCTTCCGGCTGCGGCACCAGATGCGCGATGCGCCCCTGCTCGATCGCCAGTTGCCACAATCCTTCATGCCCGCTTAAACGCAGGTTGTCGATAAACTTCAATGGACGTTTCGCCACCCTTCACCTCTGCCGTTGCGCTGGTTTTCTTCATCATACTGGCAGCGGATCGCACTGACAAAGTCGCCGTGTCGTTCCTACCCCCTGCGTTTACTCCCTGCGGGGTAATTTACATGCAAACTGACTCGCTTCAGCTAAAGATGAATAAAATCCGCAACTTATCAAAAAACGTGAAAAATCATTCATATACCACATTGGAGGTATATGGAAGTGTGATTGATTTGCATCAATAAATTGCTCATCGGGAGGGATAAGGTAACCCTAGGAAACCAGAATTTTGAGGCAATAATGAGCAGAGTCAAACTTGCCGTCGTCGGCAATGGCATGGTCGGCCACCGGTTCATCGAAGATCTGTTGGATAAAGCAGACAAAGACCAATTCGAGATCACCGTATTTTGCGAAGAGCCGCGCATCGCTTACGATCGCGTGCACCTCTCTTCCTACTTCTCTCACCACACCGCCGAAGAGCTGTCGCTGGTGCGCGAAGGCTTTTACGAAAAACACGGCGTGAAGGTGCTGATCGGCGAACGCGCTATCACCATCAATCGCGACGAGAAGGTCATCCACTCCAACACCGGCCGCACCGTCTATTACGACAAGCTGATCATGGCCACCGGCTCCTATCCGTGGATCCCGCCGATTAAAGGCTCGGATAGCCAGGACTGCTTCGTTTACCGCACCATCGAAGACCTGAACGCCATCGAAGCCTGTGCGCGCCGCAGCAAACGCGGCGCGGTAGTCGGTGGCGGGCTGTTGGGGCTGGAAGCCGCCGGCGCGCTGAAAAGCCTGGGGGTGGAAACGCATGTGATCGAGTTCGCTCCGGTGCTGATGGCAGAACAGCTCGACCCGATGGGCGGTGACCAGCTGCGCCGCAAGATCGAGCGCATGGGCGTCAAGGTGCACACCGGCAAAAATACCCAGGAGATCGTCAACGGCGGCGGCACGGCGCGCAAAACCCTGCATTTCGCCGACGGCAGCCTGCTGGAAGTGGATTTCATCGTGTTCTCCACCGGCATCCGCGCCCAGGACAAGCTGGCGCGCCAGTGCGGGCTGGAGATCGGCCGCCGCGGCGGCATCGCCATCAACGACAGCTGCCAGACGTCGGATCCGGACGTGTACGCCATCGGTGAGTGCGCCGCCTGGCGCGATCGCACCTTCGGCCTGGTGGCGCCGGGATACAAAATGGCGCAGGTGGCCGCCGATCGCCTGCTGGGCCGCGAAAACGGCTTCCAGGGCGCCGACATGAGCGCCAAACTGAAACTGCTGGGCGTGGACGTCGGCGGCATCGGCGATGCCCACGGCCGCACCGAGGGCGCCCGCAGCTACGTTTATCTGGATGAAAGCAAAGAAGTCTACAAACGCATCGTGGTCAGCGCCGACAACAAAACCCTGCTCGGCGCGGTGCTGGTGGGCGACACCAGCGACTACGGCAACCTGCTGCAGCTGGCGCTGAACAGCATCGCGTTGCCGGAGAACCCGGACGGCCTGATCCTGCCGGCTCATGCGGGCAGCAAACCGGCCATCGGCGTGGATTCGCTGCCGGAAAGCGCGCAGATCTGCTCCTGCTTCGACGTCAGCAAAGGCGACATCATCCAGGCGGTCAACAAAGGCTGCCACACCGTGGCGGCGCTGAAGGCCGAAACCAAGGCCGGCACCGGTTGCGGCGGCTGCATCCCGCTGCTTACCCAGGTGTTGAACGCCGAGCTGAGCAAGCAAGGCATCGAGGTCAACCATCACCTGTGCGAACACTTCGCCTATTCGCGCCAGGAGCTGTTCCACCTGATCCGCGTCGAAGGCATCAAGTCGTTCGAGGCGCTGCTGGCCAAATACGGCAAAGGCTACGGCTGCGAAGTCTGTAAGCCGACCGTCGGCTCGCTGCTGGCCTCGTGCTGGAACGAGTACATCCTCAAGCCGCAGCATACGCCGCTGCAGGATACCAACGACAACTTCCTCGGCAATATCCAGAAAGATGGCACCTACTCGGTGATCCCGCGCTCCGCCGGCGGCGAAATCACCCCGGACGGCCTGCTGGCCATCGGCCAAATCGCCAAGGAGTACAACCTCTACACCAAAATGACCGGTTCGCAACGCATCGGCATGTTCGGCGCGCAAAAAGACGACCTGCCGGCCATCTGGCGCAAGCTGCTCGCCGCCGGCTTTGAAACCGGCCATGCTTACGCCAAGGCGCTGCGCATGGCGAAAACCTGCGTCGGCAGCACCTGGTGCCGGTATGGCGTCGGCGACAGCGTCGGTTTCGGCGTCACGCTGGAACATCGCTACAAAGGCATCCGCACCCCGCACAAAATGAAGTTCGGCGTCTCGGGCTGCACCCGTGAATGCGCCGAAGCACAGGGCAAGGACGTCGGCATCATCGCCACCGAGAACGGCTGGAACCTGTATGTCTGCGGCAACGGCGGCATGAAACCGCGCCACGCCGACCTGCTGGCCGCCGACCTCGATCGCGAAACCCTGGTGCGTTACCTCGACCGCTTCATGATGTTCTATATCCGCACCGCCGATAAGCTGCAGCGCACCTCGGTGTGGCTGGAAAGCCTGGAAGGCGGCATCGATTACCTGCGCAAGGTGATCGTCGACGACAAGCTCGGCATCAACGCGCAGTTGGAAGCCGAGATCGCCCGCCTGCGCGACGCGGTGGTCTGCGAGTGGAAAGAGACCGTCGAGCACCCGGAAACGCAGCTGCGCTTCGCCCACTTCATCAACAGCCCGCTGCGCGATCCGAACGTGCAGGTGGTGGCCGAACGCGACCAGCACCGCCCGGCCCGCCCTGACGAGCGCATTCCCGTCACCCTGATCGATACCGAGGAGAGCCACGCATGAGCCAGTGGATTACCGTTTGTCCCGTCGCCGACATTCTGCCCGGCACCGGCGTGTGCGCCCTGATCGGCGATCGGCAGGTGGCGGTGTTCCGCCCCTATGCCGACGAACAGGTGTTCGCCATCAGCAATATCGACCCGTTCGCCCAGGCCAGCGTGCTGTCGCGTGGCCTCATCGCCGAACATCAGGGCGAACTGTGGGTCGCCAGCCCGCTGAAGAAACAGCGTTTCCGCCTGTACGACGGCCACTGTCTGGAAGATGACAACCGTTCCGTTGCCAGCTTCGCCAGCCGGGTGGTCGACGGCATCGTGCAAGTCGCGGCATAACCTTTCGGGAGGCAACATGTTTACCGATACGATCAACAAATGCGCCGTCAACGCGGCGCGCATCGTCCGCCTGGCGAAGGAGAGCCCGCTCGGCTTCTGGATTAGCTCGGCGATGGCGGGCGCCTACGTCGGCCTCGGCATCATCCTGATCTTCACCCTCGGCAACCTGGTCGACCCAAGCGTGCGGCCGCTGGTGATGGGCGCCACCTTCGGCATCGCGCTGACGCTGGTGATCATCGCCGGTTCCGAGCTGTTCACCGGCCATACGATGTTCCTGACGCTCGGCGTCAAGGCCGGCACCATCCGCCAAAGCCAGATGTGGGCGGTGCTGCCGCAAACCTGGCTCGGCAACCTGCTCGGCTCGGTGCTGGTGGCGCTGATGTATTACTACGGCGGCGGCAGCCTGCTGCCGGTGGATACCAGTCTGGTGCACAGCGCCGCGCTGGCGAAAACCACCGCGCCGGCCGAGGTGCTGTTCTTCAAGGGCGTATTGTGCAACTGGCTGGTTTGTCTGGCGATTTGGATGGCGATCCGCGTTGAAGGCGCCGCCAAGTTCATCGCCATTTGGTGGTGCCTGCTGGCCTTTATCGCCTCGGGTTACGAACACTCCGTCGCCAACATGACGCTGTTCGCCCTCTCCTGGTTCGGCAACCACAGCGAGGCCTACACCCTCGCCGGCATTGGCCACAACCTGCTGTGGGTGACGCTGGGCAACATCCTGTCCGGCTCGGTGCTGATGGGCCTGGGGTATTGGTACGCCACGCCGCGCGCCGAACGCCCGCTGGCGGCGAAAGCCGCCGCACGTCAGACCGCCTGAGTTTTCGGGGGCCCATTTCGCCCCCCACCCTGATGACCCCGAGGAGTGCCGATGGACTACCTGCCGATTTTCTGCCAACTGCAACATAAAGCCTGTCTGCTGGTCGGCGGCGGCGAGATCGCCGAACGCAAGGCGCGCCTGCTGCTGGACGCCGGCGCGGCGCTGACCGTCAACGCCCTGGACTTCACCCCGCAGTTCCGCCTGTGGGCGGAAGAAGGCCGGTTGACCCTGGCAGCAGGCGAATTCAGCCCGGCCCTGCTGGCGGAAAAATGGTTGGTGATCGCCGCCACTGACCGGCTGGAGGTCAACGCGCGGGTATACCAGTGCGCCAACCAGCAACGGGTGTTCTGCAACGTGGTCGACGATCCGAAACGCGCCAGCTTTATCATGCCGTCGATTATCGATCGTTCGCCGATCATGGTGGCGGTGTCCTCCGGCGGCAAAGCGCCGGTGCTGGCGCGGCTGCTGCGCGAGAAGCTGGAAGCGATGCTGCCGCAGCACCTCGGCAAGCTGGCTCAACTGGGCGGCTCGCTGCGGCAGCGGGTAAAACAACGCTTCAGCGGCCTCGGCGCACGCCGTCGCTTCTGGGAAAGGTTGTTCGCCCACGATCGGCTGGCGCAATCGCTGGCCAACGGCGACGCCGCACTGGCCGAACGCCAGCTCGAGCAGTTGTTCAGCGAACAACGGGAAGATCGCGGTGAAGTGGTGCTGGTGGGCGCCGGGCCAGGCGATGCCGGTTTGCTGACGCTGAAAGGGCTGCAACAGATCCAGCAGGCCGACGTGGTGGTTTACGACCGGCTGGTCTCCGAAGAGATCATGACGCTGGTGCGCCGCGACGCCGAGCGCATCTTCGTCGGCAAACGCGCCGGGCACCACTGCGTGCCGCAGGAACAGATCAACCAAATCCTGCTGCAGCAGGCGCTGCAAGGCAAACGCGTGGTACGCCTGAAGGGCGGCGATCCCTTTATCTTCGGCCGCGGCGGCGAAGAGCTGGAGACGCTGGCGGACGCCAACGTGCCGTTCTCGGTGGTGCCTGGCATTACCGCCGCCTCCGGCTGTTCCGCCTACAGCGGCATCCCGCTCACCCACCGCGACCATGCGCAGAGCGTCCGCCTGGTGACCGGCCACGCCAAGGCCGACGGTGGATTGGACTGGGCGACGCTGGCCGCCGGGCAACAGACGCTGGTGTTCTATATGGGGCTGTCGCAAGCGACGGAAATCCAGCGCCGGCTGATCGCGAACGGACTGCCGGCCGCCACGCCGGTGGCGCTGGTGGAAAACGGCACTTCTTGCCGCCAGCGGGTGATCGAAGGCGAACTCCACCAACTGGGCGCCTTGTCCCTGCAGGCCGCCAGCCCCAGCCTGATCATCGTCGGCAGCGTGGTCAGTCTGCGCAGCAAGCTCAATTGGTTCGCCAGCGAGGAATCGCCCGCCAGCCTGGCGCAAATGGCGTGATACCGACGTAAAAAAAGCGGCCTAAGGCCGCTTTTTTATTTGCGCCGGCGTTACGCCTGCGGCGGTACGAAACCGACGGCCTGATAGACCTTCGCCAGGGTTTCCTGCGCGCGCGCGCGCGCCTTGGCGGCGCCGTCGCGCATCACCTGCTGCAGATAGGCTTCGTCGTTGCGGAAGCGGTGGTAGCGCTCCTGCAGCTCAGCCAGCATGCCGGAGACGGCTTCCGCCACCGCGCCTTTCAGGTGGCCGTACATCTGGCCTTCGAACTCGGCTTCCAACTGCGCGATGCTCTTGCCGGTCACGCCGGCGAGGATATCCAGCAGGTTGGAGACGCCCGCCTTGTTGACCACGTCGTAACGCACGACAGGCGGCTCTTCCGAGTCGGTCATTGCGCGTTTGATCTTCTTGGTCACCGCTTTCGGATCTTCCAGCAGGCCGATCACGTTGTTGCGGTTGTCGTCCGACTTGGACATCTTCTTGGTCGGCTCCTGCAGCGACATCACGCGCGCGCCGGATTTAGGAATAAACGGCTCCGGCACTTTGAACACGTCGCCGTACAGCGCGTTGAAACGCTGGCCCACGTCGCGGCTCAGCTCCAGGTGCTGTTTCTGGTCTTCGCCCACCGGCACCTGGTTGGTTTGATACAACAGGATATCCGCCGCCATCAGCACCGGATAGCTGAACAGCCCGGCGTTGATGTTCTCGGCGTAGCGTGCGGATTTGTCCTTGAACTGCGTCATGCGGCTCAGTTCGCCGAAATAGGTGTAACAGTTCAGCACCCAACTCAGCTGCGTATGCTCAGGCACGTGCGACTGCACGAAGATGGTGCTTTTTTCCGGATCGATGCCGCAGGCCAGATACAGCGCCAGCGTATCCAGCGTGGCCTTGCGCAGCTTCTCGGCGTCCTGGCGCACGGTGATGGCATGCAGATCGACGATGCAGTAGATGCAGTCGTAGTCGTCCTGCATCTGCACCCACTGACGCAGCGCACCCATGTAGTTGCCGATGGTCAGTTCGCCGGACGGCTGCGCGCCGCTAAATACGATGGGCTTACTCATGTTTAAATTTCCTGATTCTCTAAAGATGACAGCCCAAGAGCGGGCAACAAATCGGCGAAGCGCTCCAACACCCGATCGGGGTGGCTCAGGGCGATCGATTCACCGTAGTTATAACCGTAGGTAAAGCCGACGCTCGGACAACCGGCGCCCTGCGCGGCTTGAATATCGTTGCGTGAATCGCCGACGAACAGCAGCTCATGCGCGCGCAGCCCAAGCTTGCCGAGCACCAGGTACAACGGCGCCGGGTGCGGTTTCTTTTCCGTCACGTCGTCGCCGCCGATCACCAGCGAGAAATAGTCGCCAATGCCCAACGATGCCAGCAGCGGCGCCACGAACGGCGTCGGCTTGTTGGTCACCAGCGCCATCGGGTAACCGTGCGCGGCCAGGCGGGCCAGCGTCTCTTGCACCTGTGGGAACAGACGGCTGCCGCTGTCGACGGTCTGCGCGTAGAAATGGTCGAAGCGTTCACGCAGCCGGCTGCACTGCGCCGGCGTGCCTTCCGCCTCCGCCCAACGCAGCGCGCGCTGCACCAGCACGTCGGCGCCGTTGCCGATCCAGGTGCTGACCCGTGCCTCACCCGCTTGCGGCAGGCCCGTCTCTTCCAGCGCCATATCGATGGCGGCCGCCAGACCCGGCGCGCTGTCGACCAGCGTGCCGTCCAGATCGAAGGCCAATGCGCGGATCGCGCCGAAATCAGCCATGGGTAACCTTCGCCAGCTCGCTGCGCATTTCGTCAATCACCTTGCGGTAGTCCGGCTGGCCAAAGATGGCGGAACCGGCGACGAACATATCGGCGCCTGCGGCGGCGATTTCGGCGATGTTATCCACCTTCACCCCGCCGTCGACCTCCAGGCGGATATCGCGACCGCTGTCGTCGATCAGTTTGCGCACCTGGCGCAGCTTGTCCAGGGTGCCGTGGATGAACGACTGGCCGCCGAAGCCCGGGTTGACCGACATCAGCAGGATCACGTCAATTTTATCCATCACGTAATCGAGGTAGCTCAGCGGCGTCGCCGGGTTAAACACCAGACCGGCCTTACAACCGTGCTCTTTGATCAGCTGAATGGTGCGATCGACATGTTCGGAAGCTTCGGGGTGGAAAGAGATATAAGACGCGCCGGCCTTGGCGAAATCTGGCACGATGCGATCTACCGGCTTGACCATCAGATGCACGTCAATCGGCGCGGTAATGCCGTAGTTGCGCAGCGCTTCGCACACCATTGGACCGATGGTCAGATTGGGCACATAGTGGTTGTCCATGACGTCGAAGTGCACCACGTCGCCGCCTGCGGCCAGCACGTTAGCGGTATCTTCACCTAACCGGGCAAAATCTGCCGACAGAATGGACGGGGCAATCAAAAACTTTTTCATCCGCTTCTCCAAACGTAGGGTCGAGTTGTTATGCGCCGGGGTGCCCCCGGCTTAGCGAT
Organism: Serratia sp. BNK-33-b; assembly: GCF_048684565.1. NCBI lineage: Bacteria > Pseudomonadati > Pseudomonadota > Gammaproteobacteria > Enterobacterales > Yersiniaceae > Serratia > Serratia sp. BNK-33-b. Next base: position 176,587 of record NZ_JBLQTZ010000001.1, on the reverse strand, counting down.
ACAGCGCCAAAAGCTCGTTCACTTTACTGCGGCCGAGAATGTTGCGGCTGATTGTGCGGCGCGCTTTCACCACATACAGCGCAGCATGCTGGTACCAGTCGCGCGTCAGCTCGGTATCGTGATTGGAGATCAATACCGGTACCTGGCTCTCTACCGAGAGCTGGTGCGCCAGATGCGCCAGGCTCTGCTGATCGGCGATGCTGAAGCTGTTGGTGTGGTAAGCGGTGAAATTCGCCGTCGCCGACAGCGGCGCGTAAGGCGGATCGCAATACACCACGGCACCGGCCACGGCCTTCGCCATGGTATCGCGGTAATGCTCGCAGACAAAAGTGGCATTGCGCGATTTTTCGGCAAACCAGTAGAGCTCTTCTTCCGGGAAGTACGGTTTCTTGTACCGGCCGAACGGCACGTTGAACTCGCCGCGCAGGTTATAGCGGCACAGGCCGTTATAGCAGTGACGGTTCAGGTACAGGAACAGCAGCGCCCGGCGGTAAGGCTCGGTGCTAGTATTGAACTCTTCTCTCAGCAGGTAAAACTGATCCGAGTTATTGAATTCATCGGCGAAAAGCGTGCGGGCATCGCGCACGAAGTCATCCGTGCGCAGCTTAACGATGTTATACAGGTTGATAAGATCGCTATTGATGTCGGCGAGAATGTAGGCGTCGTAATCCGTATTCAGAAAGACGGATCCCGCACCCACGAAGGGCTCGATTAAGCAGTCTCCCGCCGGCAGATGGCGACGAATCTCATCTACCAGCGGGTATTTTCCACCAGCCCATTTTAAAAAAGCGCGGTTTTTCTTCATGCCGTCAATTAGCTACTTATACAATTCAGAGCGGCGGATTGTACTCTGTTTCAGACAGCACATCAGCGCACAAATTTAAATGATTTATTTTTTAAGATCTTGCTGCACTTGGTGTACAGGTCGGACCCACGGTTTTTTCGCCTGCACATCCGCCGGCAACGAAGCAATGGCGCGCTTCGCTTCTGCGGAAGAAGCATAGTTGCCGCTCACCAGCACGTACCACGGCTTGCCGTCACGCTTGGTGGCGTACACCAGGTAATTCTGCAGTTTCTGCTGTTTGGCGTAGGCGTTCAGCGTATCGGAACGCGAAGCGCTGCTCAGTTGCAAGGTATAGTGGCTGCCCGGCGCAGACTGCAGAGAGCTGCCGCTGCTGGCGACCGCTCCCGCTTTCGCGGTGGAAGACGGCTTGGCCGGCGGCGTATACACCGTGGTCGGTGATTTATGCTGCGTTGCGGTCGGTTTGGCGGCGGCGGTTTTCGCCGGCGTTTTATGCTGTTGCGGCGCGGTTCCCTGCACAGGACGCGTCGCTTCGCGCGCTGCGGCACCGCTCATCACCGTCGCCGGTGCGGTCGGCAACGTCGACGCTGCGCCAGTCATGCCTTGGGTCGCCGCATCCACCTGCCCCTGCTGCTGCGACAGCGCATCCGCCATGTTGCCCGGCAAATCGACGCGCTGCTGCGCACCGCCCTGCTGAGGCTGCGTTTGCGCTTCGGTCGGCGTGCCGGAGATCGGCGGAACGCTGACGTTCTGCGGTTGCTGCGGCTGAGTCGCGCTCACGCCGTTGTTATCGTGGGTATCCGTCGTGCCGCCCGGCACGCCGTTGTTGGCGGTGGTCAGCGACGAAGAACCGGACAGGTTGATATCGCGGGCTCCGCCGTTTTGCGCGCCGTTCTCCTGAGCCGCTTCATGTTTGGTCGGCGCCTTCAGGGCTGAACCGATGCCGATAATCAGCAGCAGCAGCACCAAAATGCCGATGCCAATCATCAAATGTTGGCGCGAAACGGCGAAGCGCGGCGCGGCGGCCGGCTTGCGCGAGCGCGTAGGGCGACGATCGCTGCTATCAGGTCTGAGATCGTCTTCCGGTTTAAACTCGTCCATCTGAAACCCTCCAACTAGAGGCAAAAGCCCGCCACCGTAGATCTACCGTGGCACGGGCAGATTAACCCGATGATGGCAAAGCGACACCCGTCGTGCTCTGCTCACTGTATTAATATAGATGCAAATGGCGGCTAAGCCACTGTTACTTAGTCCGATTTAATTACTCGCCCGCTCAGGCAGGCAGGCGGCGATCGACGCCAACACCAGCTCATGCCCTACGCCGCCGCGCACTTCCGCCGCACCGATCGCGGTCGGCAGCACCAGACGCAGTTCACCCGCCAGCACTTTCTTGTCACGCAGCATGTGCGGCAGATAGGATTCCGGCGTCATTTCCTGCGGCCCGCAGACCGGCAAGCCGGCGCGCAGCAGCAGCGTTTTGATGCGCTCAATGTCTTCAACGGAGAACTGGCCGAGACGGTGCGCGGTTTCCGCCGCCATCACCATGCCCGCAGCCACCGCTTCGCCGTGCAGCCATACGCCGTAGCCCATTTCGGCTTCGATGGCGTGGCCGTAAGTATGGCCAAGATTCAGCAAGGCTCGCAGGCCGCTTTCGCGTTCGTCGGCGGCCACAACCTCGGCCTTGAGCTCGCAGCAGCGGCGGATACAGTAGGCCAACGCCTGCATATCCAGCGCCATCAGCGCATCGATGTTGTTTTCCAACCAGACGAAGAACTCGCGATCGAGAATGATCCCGTATTTGATGACTTCTGCCAGGCCGGAAGAGAGTTCACGCGTCGGCAACGTTTTCAGGCAATCCAGATCAACCACCACCGAAGCGGGTTGATAGAAAGCGCCGATCATGTTTTTGCCGAGCGGGTGGTTGACGGCGGTCTTGCCGCCCACGGAAGAGTCCACCTGCGACAACAGCGTGGTGGGAACCTGAATGAAGCGCACGCCGCGTTGGTAGCACGCGGCGGCAAAGCCGGTCAGATCGCCGACAACGCCGCCGCCGAGGGCGATCAGCGTAGTATCGCGCCCGTGCGGTTTTTCCAGCAGCGCCGAAAACACCTGCTCCAACACCGCCAGAGATTTGTACTGCTCACCATCAGGAAGGATCACCTGATCCACCACGACGCCGCCCTGCTCCAGCACCTGCCGGACACGCTCCAGATAAAGCGGCGCCAGGGTCTGGTTGGTGACCAACATCGCTTGCTCACCCGCCTTCAACGGCATAAAAGAAGCCGGATCGTTGAACAATCCGGCGGCGATGGTAATCGGGTAGCTGCGCTCCCCAAGCGTTACAGTAATTCTCTCCATGTCGCGCTCAGTTCTCTGTATGGTGCGGCGGTGGTTGATCCCCGCAACTGCGGGGAACACAAATCAGTTCTCCGCATTGGCCGACGGCGAACGCGGAAAGCGGCAATCAGTTGCTTTCCAGCATGTTGATGATCTGGTTGGCAACCACTTTAGCGCTCTGATCGTCGGTGCGGATGGTGACATCGGCAATCTCTTCATACAACGGATTGCGTTCTTTCGCCAAGGCTTCCAGCACTTCACGCGGCGGAGAATCGACCTGCAGCAGCGGGCGTTTTTTATCACGCTGGGTACGAGCAAGCTGCTTCTCGATCGTGGTTTCCAGATAGACCACCACGCCGCGCGCGGACAGACGGTTGCGCGTTTCGCGCGACTTCACCGAACCGCCGCCGGTCGCCAACACAATCCCTTGTTTTTCCGTCAGTTCATTAATGACTTTTTCTTCACGATCGCGGAAACCTTCTTCCCCTTCCACGTCGAATACCCAGCCCACGTCAGCTCCGGTACGTCGCTCAATTTCTTGATCGGAGTCGAAGAACTCCATATTGAGTTGCTGAGCTAACTGACGGCCAATAGTGCTTTTGCCGGCACCCATAGGCCCAACCAGAAAGATATTGCGTTTCTCTGCCATGTTTTTCGGTATTACTAAGACAATTCGTTAATGTTAACCCGCCCCGCCAATCAAATCAGCGGCGGGACCTAAACTGAAACCTCATGAGCGATAGTGCGAGATCAGACGAAAAATTATCTCAACACTCTTGGTAGTTTGGCAACCGAATAAATCGCAATCCACGCCGCGGGAGGGAAACCATATGTTTTTAACGGCGTCTTGACGCTAACAAAAAACCTCGGTGCTCAATTCGGTAACCCTTGTAAGCTAAATCGGCCGCAGCGTCAAACGCAGATCCCCCCAAGGGGATAAAAAAGTGTATCTGCTCATCAACTTTAGGAGATTTGCCGCCCAGCCGACAGGCAGCCGCTTATCCCTTAATCAGAGTCGGCGTAATGAAGATCACCAGTTCGCGTTTTTTCTGTTGTGCGCCGCTTTGCCGGAACAAGCCCCCCAGCAGTGGCGCATCCCCCAATCCCGGCACCTTGTCCGCCGTCTTGCCGCTATGCCGTTGAAAAATACCGCCGAGCACCAGGGTTTCGCCGCTTTTCACCGTGATCTGCGTCTTAATCTCTTGTTTATCGATGGTCAATGCCTCACCCGCCCCGCGGCTGATGGCGCGCCCCGGCATATTTTGGCTGATGTGCAGCGTCAGCGTGATGCGCCCGTCCGGCAACACTTTCGGCGTCACCTCCATGCCCAGCACCGCCTCTTTGAACTCGATGGCGGTCGCACCGCTGGCGCCGCTCGACACTTCATAAGGGATCTCCGTCCCCTGTTTGATGCTGGCGGTTTGCAGGTGCGCCGTCAGCAGGCGCGGACTGGCGATGATCTCCACCTGATTCTCCTGCTCCAGCGCCGTCAGCTCGAGGCTCAACAAACGCCCGCTGATGCGCGCCAGATGAAAACCGGCGTTCACGGCGCCGCGTTCCAGCGGCAGATTGACACCGACATTGCCCGGCCGCAACGGCCGCGCCGGCCTGTCGTCGGCCGCCAACCCCCAACGCACGCCAAGCTCACGCAGGCTTTCGCGGTTGATGGTCACGATATGCGCCGCCAGTTGCACCTGCGCCAGCGGCGCGTCCATTTCCGTTATCCGCTTTTTCAACTGCGTCAGGATTGGCGCGGTGTCGCGCAGCAGCAACGTATTGGTGCGTTTATCCGCCAACACGCTGCCACGCTCGCTCAGCAACGCGCCGCGTTGGGCGTTGAGGCTTTCGGCAATTTCCGCCGCATCGCCGTTCTGTAACGTCAGGGTCAGGCTGTGCAGCGGTTGCCGCTGCGCCAACGCCTCTCGCTGCTGCCTTTTTTCCTGCGCGTCCGGCTCCGGCGAGATCAGTATCACGTTGCCTTCCCGCGTCATCGCCAGTTTGCCCATGCGCAGGGTCAACGCCAGCGCCTGAGGCCAGGGCACATTCTCTAGCCGCAGCGTCAGGTTGCCGCTCACGCCGGGCGCGGCGATCAGGTTCATCTGCCGATAATCCGCCAACGCCTGCAGGATGACCGTGACCGGTGCATCCTGAAATTCCAGGGAAACCCGCTGCTTATCCTGCGCCTGCGCGGTGCCGAGCGTCAGGCACCACAGCGCCACGCCCAATCCAGCACATCCTTTCATGGTTTGCCATCCTTGTTGTCCATCATGAGCGAGACGTCGCCCTGGCTCGCCGGGCAATCCGGTTCGGCCGTCAGCGCCGTTAACGTCAAGCTACGCGCCTGCACCTGCGTCACCTGCCAGCGCTCGGCCAGCACCCGTTGCTGCGGCCGCAGGCGCAACCATTGTCCCGCCGGCGTCACTACCCAGCCATAGCGCAGCGTCGGTTGCCCGATGACGCCTTTCAGTCGCCAGCTCGCCGGCGACGCCTCCGTTTGGGCACAAGCAGACATCGGAAGCGGCGCAAACGGGTCGCGCGGCTCAGCGCATAATGCCCATGGCCACAGCAGCCACCACCAACGGCCGGGTCTTTTACTCATTGGGCTGATCCTCGGCGGCATCCTGCAAAACCAACCGCGCCGTCATGCCAAGGGACGGCGTCTCCACGCTCAGTTGCTCGAGGCGTAAATCGGCGGGCAGCGCCTCCAGCAGCGCCAGCAAACCGGCGTAGTCAATGCGCAAGCTCAGCGTTTGCCGCGGCGGTTTTTCCTGCCGCTGCCAGCGCAACAAGGCGCCTCCCGCCCGTTGCAGCACGCTCGCCAGATCGCCGTTGGTGGACGGAGGAAGCGGCGCCGCCGGGATAGCGGTTTCCGGCACCTCGTCCAGTTGGCGTTGCACCATGGCGATCTGTTGCAACAGGCGCTGTTGCCGCTCCCCCGCGCTTTCCCGCTGACGCCATTCGTCTTGCAGCATCCAGCCACCGCCCAACAGCGCCAACGTGCCGATACCCAACCCTTGCGACAGCAGCAATAGCCAGCCCGGCAAGCTCAGCCAGAGGCGCAGCCCGGATGACAAACGGTTATCCATCACGCCCCCACTGCGCCGCCAGATGAAAGGTGTACAGGCCGTCGTCGCGTTGCGCCACCTCAGCCAAACGCAACCGCGGCAACGCAGGCATCCCCGCCAGCCGCCGTTCGAACTGCGTGATGGCCGCAGGAGAACGGCTCAATCCACGCAGCCGCAGGCCGTTCACCGCATCGCTCTCCAGCGCCGTGAGCCACAGCGGTGGAGGAATGCTGGAGGACAATTGCTGCAGCAGCTGAAAATAACGCCGGTTATGCTGGGCGTTGCTCGCCTGCCGTTCGGCGCGGGCGCGGTGCAGCGCCCGCTGCGCCCGCTCTTGCTGTTGCTGACGGGCGAGCAACGTCAGTGCCGCCAGCTCTTCACCCAGCATCGCCAGCCGCGCCTGCCGCTGCGCCTGTTGGTGACGCAATTGGCCGGCGACCAGGAACAGCGCCAGCAGCAGTGCCATTACCTGCAACATCAGCACGCCCAACCAGAAATAGCCGCGTCGCCGATCGCGGCGTTGTCGCCAGGGCAGAAAGTTGACCTGATACATCAGCGATCCTCCTCGCGCAGCGCCAGGCCACCGGCCAACGCGAACGCCGAAGGATGCGCAGGCAACGGCGGACGCAGCTGCGTGAAGGCGCTGAGCGGCGACCAGGCAAGGCAACCGGCGGGCAAGGCTCCCGCCAGCACGCTGCCGGCATAGACCGGCCGATCGTCGCCCACCGGCATCTGAGCTTGCAGCGCCCGCAGCGCCTGCGCGTCATCGTCGCCCGGCGCCAGACCAAAAGCGAACGCGCCGTCGGCCGGCGCCACCCACAGCCATTCTCGTTCGAGACGGTGCATCAGCCCCGCAGCGGGCGGCACGCCTGCCGCCGTCGCCATCATCCGCAGCGCGCAGGGGGTGATATCGACCGCTTGCGGATGCAGGCCAGCCTGACGCAGACAATGCAGCCACTGCTGCAGCTCCTGCCGCCGCGCGGCGGTCAGCAACAGCGCCGCCTCATCCGCCGGCGCGGTGCGATAGTCGAGCGCCAGCGTCTGGCCATCGAGCGGAAACTGCTTCACACCGTGGCCGCCGATATAGTCGCTGCGTTCCGGCTCGCGCAGCCGCACGTCCGGCTGCGCCATGCGTTGCTGCAACACGCGCTGCGCCGGCAGGGCAATGCGTAAGGAAATATGTCGCGGCAGTTGGACGCGCCATTGCCGCAGCGCCCGGATCAGGAATTCGGAAGGTTCCAGACAGCCATCGCGTAAAACCGCCTGCGGCAGCGCCTGCTGCCACCAGTGGCGCAACTGCCAGCCGTTGCGGCGGCGTTGGGCCGCCACCGCCCGCACGCAGTCGATTTGTATATCCAGCCCCACCTGCCATGCTTGAGGGAACATGTTTCGCAAGCCTCCATAACATCAGATGATAAAAGAACATATCCATGTCGCAGGCTTGCCTTTATACTACCGCGCGGTTGTTTATAAACTGCCCAAATGACTTAGAAATGGGAAATCTCAGGTGAAGTTCGTAAAGTATTTACTAATCCTTGCAGTATGTTGCATCGTGCTGGGAGCAGCCTCGATTTTCGGCTTGTACAAATATGTCGAGCCGCAGCTGCCCGACGTCGCAACGCTGAAAGATGTGCGGCTGCAGATACCGATGCAGGTCTACAGCGCCGATGGCGAACTGATCGCCCAATACGGCGAGAAGCGCCGCATTCCGCTGAAACTGGATCAAATTCCACCGGTGATGGTGCACGCATTCATCGCCACCGAAGACAGCCGCTTCTATGATCACCATGGCGTCGATCCGGTCGGCATCTTCCGCGCCGCCTCCATCGCGTTGGTCTCCGGCCACGCTTCGCAGGGGGCCAGTACCATTACCCAACAGCTGGCGCGTAACTTCTTCTTAAGCCCGGAACGCACCCTGATGCGTAAAATCAAGGAAGCCTTCCTGGCGGTGCGCATCGAGCAGATGCTCACCAAGGATGAAATCCTTGAGCTGTATCTGAACAAGATCTATCTGGGTTACCGCGCCTACGGCGTAGGCGCCGCCGCGCAGGTCTATTTCGGCAAAGACGTCAGCCAGCTGACCCTGAGCGAAATGGCGACCATCGCCGGCCTGCCGAAAGCGCCGTCCACCTTCAACCCGCTCTATTCGCACGATCGCGCCGTTGCCCGCCGCAACGTGGTGCTGTCGCGCATGCTGGACGAACACTACATCACGCAGGCGCAGTACGATCAGGCGCGCTCCGAAGATCTGGTCGCCAATTACCATGCGCCGGAAATCAGCTTCTCCGCGCCGTATCTCTCCGAGATGGTGCGTCAGGAGATGATCAAGCGTTACGGTGAAAACGCCTATACCGACGGTTACAAGGTTTACACCACCGTCACCAAACGGCTGCAGTTGGCGGCGCAGGAGTCGGTACGCAACAACGTGCTGGCCTATGACATGCGCCACGGTTACCGCGGCCCATCCAACGTGTTGTGGAAAGTCGGCGAAGCGGCCTGGGATCGCAAACAGATTGTCGATTCGCTGAAAAACCTGCCGAACTACGGCCCGCTGGCGCCGGCGGTGATCACCGCCGCCAACCCGCAGGAAGCGACGGCGATGCTGGCCGACGGCAGCAGTATTGCCCTGCCGATGGCGACCATGCGCTGGGCACGCCCATACCGTTCGGACACTCAGCAAGGCCCAACGCCGAAACGCGTCACCGACGTAGTGCAGACCGGCCAGCAAGTGTGGGTGCGTAAAGTGAACGAAGCCTGGTGGCTGTCGCAGGTGCCGGACGTCAACTCGGCGCTGGTCTCTATCAACCCGAACGACGGCGCGGTGAAAGCGCTGGTTGGCGGCTTCGACTTCAATCAGAGCAAGTTCAACCGCGTCACGCAGGCTCTGCGTCAGGTGGGCTCGAACATCAAACCGTTCCTGTACACCGCCGCGATGGATAAAGGCCTGACGCTGGCCACCATTCTGAATGACTTGCCGATTACCCGTTGGGATGCCGGCGCCGGCACCGACTGGCGGCCGAAGAACTCGCCGCCGACCTACGACGGCCCGATTCGCCTGCGACAGGGGCTGGGGCAGTCGAAGAACGTGGTGATGGTGCGTGCGATGCGCGCGATGGGCGTCGACTACGCGGCGGAATATCTGCAGCGCTTCGGCTTCCCGGCGCAGAATATCGTGCATACCGAATCGCTGGCGCTGGGGTCCGCCTCCTTCACCCCGATGCAGCTGGTGCGCGGCTACGCGGTGCTGGCGAACGGCGGTTATCTGGTCGACCCGTACTTCATCACCAAAATTGAAGACGATAACGGCAATACGGTGTTCGAAGCCAAACCGAAAGTGGTGTGCGGCAGCTGTAACCTGCCGGTGATCTACGGCGACACCCACCGTTCGGCGGTGCTGTCCGACGACAACATCGAAAACGTCGCCACCTCGCAGGAAGGCAACAACAGCACGGTGCCGATGCCTCAGCTGGAGCAAGTCACCCCGGCTCAGGTACAGCAGGACGGCGATCAACAGTATGCGCCGCACGTCATCAGCACACAGCTGGCCTTCCTGATCCACGACGCGCTGAACAGCAACATCTTCGGCGAACCGGGTTGGATGGGTACCGCCTGGCGCGCCGGCCGCGATCTGAAACGTCATGATATCGGCGGCAAAACCGGTACCACCAACAGTTCCAAGGACGCCTGGTTCTCAGGCTATGGCCCGGATACCGTGACCTCGGTGTGGATCGGTTTTGACGATCACCGCCGCGACCTGGGCCGTTCGACGGTATCCGGCGCCATCCCGGATCAGATTTCCGGCGGTGAAGGCGGTGCCAAGAGCGCCCAGCCGGCGTGGGACGACTTTATGAAAACCGCGCTGGAAGGCATCCCAGAGCAGAAAGTCACGCCGCCGCCGGGCATCATCAGCGTCACCATCGACAAGAGCAGCGGCAAGCTCTCTGGCGGTGGCGGCGGCAGCCGTTCCGAGTACTTCATCGAAGGAACGCAGCCGACGGACTACCCATCGCGCGATACCGGCACCACGTTGACCGATCCGGGCGGTGAAAGCCACGAGCTGTTCTGATCGAAAAGGGCCAGAGAAATCTGGCCCTTTTTTTATTCGGCGTGAAGCGTATCAGCGCGACGCGCGCAAAAATGCCTCGGAAAGGAACAGCGCGCTGACGTTGCGCGCCTCACGGAAATCCGGTTCCGCCAGCAGCGCCATCATGTTGGCGATCGGCCAGCGCACCTGCGGCAAGGGCTCCGGCTCATCCCCCTCCAGGCTCTGCGGATAGAGATCGTGCGCCAGCACGATATTCATTTTGCTGGAAAAGTAGGACGGCGCCATCGTCAGCTTACTGAGAAAATCAAAGCGTTTCGCGCCGTACCCCACCTCTTCCATCAGCTCGCGGTTGGCCGCCTCCAGCACCCCTTCGCCGGGATCGATCAGCCCTTTCGGGAACCCCAACTCATAGGATTCGGTGCCGACCGCATATTCGCGGATCAGCAGCAGGTCATCGCCAATCACCGGCACGATCATCACCGCTTCGCGATCCGAAGGCCGCATGCGTTCATACACCCGCCGAACACCGTTGCTGAATTCCAAATCGACCGACTCGACGTTAAACAAACGCGAACGCGCGACCGTTTCCACTTTCAGAATTTTAGGTTTTTGCAGGTGTTTATCCATGATTGCCTCAAAGAGGTTACCCAGGCGCGGACGGGCAACCGAAAAAATGATTGGCGTAACGCACGGCTCGTTGGCGCTCAAACGCTGACCAAATTCGATCCTGATCACATTGTGCGTTAAGGGCAAGCTCCGCCGCAACGCGCATGAACAGTAATTTACTTTCTTTTAACAAGCGTAGCCAGCGGCCGGCGATTTTCCGTACTGATTCAGCAAACAGCGCGCAAGAAAATAGGATAATACCGATATCGACGGCAGAGACCGGTTGCTAGTATCACGCAGGCAAGAATCAGTGATAAAATGGCCTTGCGTCATGAAGGAATGAGATCCAGAGCGAGAATCTGTTTGTTCCCTCATTAGTTCTGGGTGCCTCCTGGCGGTTTACTCCGTATAATATTCAGCTTTTCATCAGGTTGGCGAAATTCACGGGTGTGAGATGGGGATTGCATGAGCACAATAGTGTTGATATTGGCCTTAGTGCTTGTCTGCCTGATTGCCGCCGGCCTGTACCTGTGGTTCAAGGCCCGCAACCCGTCGGCGCTGGCGCGCGCATTGCCGTTTATCAAGCCTGCCCACCGCAAGCTGACCGACGAAGAGCGCGCCGCGGTCGAGTTCTATCTCAATCAGCAAAACAAGCTGAGCAACAAACTGTTGCCCGGCGGCGGCGCTACGCTGCCCGCGGCCAAGCTGGCGCTCACACCGCAAAGCGATAACGTATATCCGGTCACGCACGCCATTACCCGCTACGGGCTGGCCAGCGACGATCCCAATAAATGGCGCTATTACCTCGACGCGGAAGAGGTGCATCTGCCGCCGTTTTGGGAACCCTATATCACCGCCGACAACCATGTGGAAGTGATCAGAACCCAGACGCTGCCGCTGGTGATTTCGCTCAACGGGCACTCGCTGAAAGATCATATTCACGATCGGCCGCAGCCGCCGGTGGTGGCCGCCACGCCGACCAAAAACGCGTCCATCCGCAAGGAAGAGAGCGAGCATGTCGAGCTGGTCAATATTCGCAAGGAAACGCCGGAAGAGCATGCGCTGAACCGGCCGAACGGCATCCGTGAAGCCGTCATCATCTCCGCCGCGCTGCTGCTGCTGTTCTTCAGCCTGATAAGCCCGGTGCTGGTTATCCCCTGGATGATTTTTGTGGCGGTGCTGATGATCGCCTGGGGATGCTGGAACCTGTTCCGCCGTCCGGCGTCGCGTGAGCTGAAAGAGATCCACTGCCTGCGCGGCACGCCGAAGCGCTGGGGCCTGTTCGGCGAGTCCGATCAGGGGCAGATCAGCAACATTTCGCTCGGCATCATCGATCTTATCTACCCGCCGCATTGGCAGCCGTACCTGACGCAGGATCTGGGCAAGACCACCGATGTGGACGTCTACCTCAATCGGCAGGTAGTGCGCCAGGGGCGCTTCCTCTCGCTGCATGACGAAGTGAAGAATTTCCCGCTGCAGCAGTGGGGCCGCAACGCGGTGCTGGTCGCCAGCTCGGCGCTGGTACTGCTGTTGCTGCTGATCTATATTCCGCTCAACCTGCCGCTGACCCTCAGCATGGCCTGGCTGCAGGGTGCGCAAAAAGTGGAAGTGACCAGCGTGCAAGCCCTGGAAGCCACGCCGCTGCGCATCGGCGACACGCTGAAAGTGCGCGGCAGCGGCATGTGCTATGTGCCGCCGCCGGCCAACGGCGGCGGCACCGTCAATTTTGCGCCGTTCGACTGCTCCGGCATCTATTGGAACAACGCCGCCCCGTTGCCGCAGCCGGAATCGGAAGTCATAGACAAAGCGACGGCCCTGCTGGCCACGGTCAACAGCCAGCTGCATCCGAGCGGCGCCGATCAGAAGGTCAACCCGCAGCTGGCCAGCGCCATCGAGAAATCCGGCATGATCCTGTTGGATGACTTCTCTGATATCGTTCTGAAAACACAGGATTTGTGCCAGGCAGAAAACGACTGCGTGCGGTTAAAAAACGCCTTGGTCAACCTGGGCAACGCCAAAAACTGGAGCGGCCTGGTGAAACGCGCCAGATCCGGCGCGCTGCAAGGCGTCAACGTCCTGCTGCGCCCGGTAAGCGCAGAGTCGCTGGAAAGCCTGACCAAAGTGGCCACGTCGTCGTTCATCTTCAATGAAACGCGCCTGGCCGCCGCGGCGCTCAACAGCCCGCCGCCGGGCGGTTTCCTGATCCGCAGCGATGAAGGCCGCCAGCTGGTCAGCCATCCGCAGTCTTCAGCGCCGCAGAGCGAATACAACGCCCTCGACCAGTGGAATGAGCTGCAGCGCCTTTCCACTCTGCTGCTGCATACCCCGTTCCAGGCGCAAGGGGTAATCACCAGCCTCAGCGTCGATGCCAACGGCACCCGCCACGTGGCGCTGCACAGCGAACCGGACATGATCACCCTGTGGCGCTACCTCGGCACCAGCCTGCTGTTGCTGGCGGTGGTCGTCAGCCTGGGCTATAACGCCTGGCGGCTGGTGCAGCGTCGGCGCATCAATCAGCACCGCGTCGCCGATATCCAGCGTTACTACGACAGCTGCTTCAATCCGCAGATCAATCCGATGTCGATGCGGCCGATGGCCTGAACCTGACGCCGGGCCTCCGCCCTGTCATCTGCTTATGCTACGCTAACGCTATTATTCTCATCTGCGGACCGCCCGTCGGTCCGCCCGTGGAGTTTTTATGGTTCCCGAATTTGATTGGCCGCAGATCGATACCGTGCTGCTGGATATGGACGGCACCTTGCTGGACCTGGAATTCGACAGTCACTTCTGGCTCAGCCTGGTGCCGCAAGCGCTGAGCGAAAGGCGCGCCATTCCGTTTGACGAAGCCCGTCATATCATTGAGCGGGAATATCAGGCGGTGCAGCACACCATGAATTGGTATTGCTTCGATTACTGGAGCGAGCGGTTGGATCTGGATATCTACCGCATGACCAGCGAAGTGGGCAGCCGCGCCCGGCTGCGCGAGGATACCGAGCCGTTTTTACGGGCGCTGCGCGGCGCCGGCCTGCAAACCATTTTGCTGACCAACGCCCATCCGCACAGCCTGGCGGTGAAAATCGAGCATACCGGTCTGGATCGGCACCTTGATTTATTGTTTTCCACCCACACATTTGGTTATCCGAAAGAAGATCAGCGTCTGTGGCAGGCGGTGCAACAGCACACCGGGTTCAACCCGCAGCGCACGCTGTTCGTCGACGACGGCGAGCCGATCCTCGACGCGGCGCGCACTTTCGGCATTCGTTACTGCCTGGGCGTGCAAAACCCGGACTCCAGCACGGCGGAGAAAAGCTTCCAGCGCCATCCGTCGATGCGCGACTATCGCCTGCTGATACCGGCGCTGGCCAAGGGGGAAGCATGAAAGACAAAGCGACGCGCGACGACGCGGTTCGGCTGGATAAATGGCTGTGGGCCGCACGCTTCTACAAGACCCGCGCGCTGGCGCGCGAAATGATCGATGGCGGCAAGGTGCATTACAACGGCCAGCGTGGCAAGCCGAGCAAGATTGTCGAACTTAACGCCGAGCTCAAGCTGCGGCAGGGCAACGAAGAACGTACGGTGATCGTGCTGGCGCTGACCAGCCAACGCCGCGGCGCCGGCGAGGCGCAGCAAATGTATCAGGAAACCGAAGCCAGCATCGCCAACCGCGAAAAAATGGCGCTGGCGCGCAAGATGAACGCGTTGACCATGCCGCATCCGGACCGTCGTCCGGACAAAAAGGAGCGGCGCGACCTGATGAAATTTAAATTTGGTGAGCCGGAATAAGCCCTCACCGCAATGAGAGAAGATTATGTCCAACCATGACCAATTGCACCGTTACCTGTTTGAAAACTACGCGGTGCGCGGCGAGCTGGTTACCGTCAGCGAAACCTATCAGCAGATCCTGAATAACCACGACTACCCGGCGCCGGTGCAAAAGCTGCTGGGTGAACTGCTGGTCGCCACCAGTCTGCTGACCGCGACCCTGAAGTTCGACGGCGACATCACCGTTCAGCTGCAAGGCGACGGCCCGCTGAAGCTGGCGGTGATCAACGGCAACAACCGCCAGGAGATGCGCGGCGTTGCTCGCACCCAGGCGCCTATCGCCGACGACAGCACCTTGCATCAGATGATCGGCAACGGCGTCATGGTCATCACCATTTCCCCAACGGAAGGCGAGCGCTATCAGGGCGTCGTCGGCCTGGAAGGTGAAACCCTGGCCGAATGCCTGGAAGCCTACTTCCGCCAGTCCGAGCAGCTGCCAACCCGCCTGTTCATTCGCACCGGCGAAGCGGAAGGCAACGCCGCGGCGGCCGGTATGCTGCTGCAGGTGCTGCCGGCGCAGGACGGCAACCTCGATGATTTCGATCATCTGGTGCAACTGACCAACACGGTCAAAAGCGAAGAGCTGTTCGGCCTGCCGGCCAACGAAGTGTTGTACCGCCTGTACCATCAGGAAGAGGTCACCTTGTACGAACCGCAGGACGTGCAGTTCCGCTGCACCTGTTCTCGCCAGCGTTGCGCCGACGCGCTGCTGACCCTGCTGACCGACGAAGTGGCGGACATGCTGGAGCAGGACGGCAACATCGACATGCACTGCGACTACTGTGGCAGCCACTATGTCTTTGACCCGGTTGATGTTGCCGCGTTGTATGCGGGTAACACCGGCGAAAGCGACCAGTTGCACTAAGTGACACCCTTTCGGCGGGCGCGCCCGGCGCCCGCCAACGCCCGCCGTTTGCACGTTTGCTTTTTTCCGTGTGCTATCTCTCAGATCGTAACGAAATACCGCCTAAAACGTTAAATATTTGATACCCATCGCGGTTACGCACCGTTAGATCCCTACAATTGCCGCCAGAAATTCTGTGACCAAGGAGTAGTAACATGCGCGTTAAAGGTATAACCCCTCAGGATCTGGCCGCTTACGGCATTCACGACGTTAGCGAAATCGTTCACAACCCGAGCTATGAACTGCTGTTTAAGGAAGAAACAGACCCATCTCTGGAAGGTTTTGAGCGTGGGGTAGTCACCAAGCTGGGTGCCGTCTCCGTCGATACCGGCATCTTCACCGGCCGCTCGCCGAAAGACAAATACATCGTCCGCGACGACATCACCCGCGATACCGTGTGGTGGGCCGATCAGGGCAAAGGCAAGAACGACAACAAACCCCTCAGCCCGGAAGTGTGGGCCGATCTGAAACACCTGGTCACCGAACAACTGTCCGGCAAACGCCTGTTCGTGGTGGATACCTTCTGCGGCGCCAACGCCGACTCGCGCCTGAAAGTGCGCTTCATCACCGAGGTGGCCTGGCAGGCGCACTTCGTGAAAAACATGTTTATCCGCCCGAGCGACGAAGAGCTGGCTGACTTCGAGCCGGACTTCGTGGTGATGAACGGCGCCAAGTGCACCAACCCGAACTGGCAGCAGCAAGGCCTGAACTCGGAGAACTTCGTCGCCTTCAACCTGACCGAGCGCATGCAGCTGATCGGCGGCACCTGGTACGGCGGCGAAATGAAGAAAGGCATGTTCTCGATGATGAACTACCTGCTGCCGCTGAAAGGCATCGCCTCGATGCACTGCTCGGCCAACGTGGGCGAGAAAGGCGACGTGGCGGTGTTCTTCGGCCTGTCCGGCACCGGCAAGACCACCCTCTCCACCGATCCTAAGCGTCAGCTGATCGGCGATGACGAGCACGGCTGGGACGACGACGGCGTGTTCAACTTCGAAGGCGGCTGCTACGCCAAGACCATCAAGCTGTCTGAAGAAGCCGAACCGGACATCTACCACGCCATCAAACGCGATGCGCTGCTGGAAAACGTCACCGTGCTGGCCGACGGCAGCATCGACTTCAACGACGGTTCGAAAACCGAGAATACCCGCGTTTCTTACCCGATCTATCATATCCAGAACATCGTCAAGCCGGTGTCCAAGGCGGGTCACGCCACCAAGGTGATCTTCCTGACCGCCGACGCTTTCGGCGTGCTGCCGCCGGTATCGCGCCTGACCGCCAACCAGACTCAGTACCACTTCCTGTCCGGCTTCACCGCCAAACTGGCCGGCACCGAGCGCGGCGTAACCGAACCGACGCCAACCTTCTCCGCCTGCTTCGGCGCCGCGTTCCTGTCGCTGCACCCGACGCAGTACGCCGAAGTGCTGGTGAAACGCATGCAGGCCGCCGGCGCCCAGGCTTACCTGGTCAACACCGGCTGGAACGGCACCGGCAAACGCATCTCGATCAAAGATACGCGCGGCATCATCGACGCCATCCTGAGCGGTGAAATCGACAAGGCGGAAACCGTCACTCTGCCTATCTTCGATCTGGCGATGCCGACCGCGCTGCCGGGCGTGAACCCGGAAATCCTCGATCCGCGCAACACCTACGCCAGCCTCGAGCAGTGGCAGGAAAAAGCGCAGGATCTGGCCGAGCGCTTCATCACCAACTTCGACAAATACACCGACACGCCTGCGGGCGCCGCGCTGGTTAGCGCCGGCCCGAAGCTGTAATTCGGTAACGTTACCTCTTCAGCTAAGGCGCGGATCCCGCGCCTTTTTTTATTTCAATTGATTGCTTTTTAACCGGAAAGACGAGAAAATAAGTCAATGCAATCATTGATAGCAAAGGAGGTTTCAATGGCTACTATCACCGTCAGAAATCTGGACGACGAAATCAAAGAGCTGCTGCGTATCTCAGCGGCGAAAAACGGCCATTCCATGGAAGAGGAAGCGCGCATGATCCTGAAACAGGCGCTGGTGAAAAAGCCGCCGCGCTATGGATTGGGTACCTGGATGCATCAGCACTTCGCCGAATTCGGCGGCGTTGAGCTGGAGATCCCACCGCGTGACGCCGTGCCGCCACGCATCGTCACCTTTGATGATGAAGATGACAACGCATGATCATTATCGACACCAACGTCATTTCAGAAACGCTGCGTCCCAGCCCGTACTACAACGTCATTAACTGGTTAAATGAAAAGGACAATGACGAGCTCTATCTCAGCGCCATTGTCCTCGCCGAACTGTTTAGCGGCGTCGCCTGCATGCCTGACGGCAAGCGCCAGCGGGATCTCAAGCTGAAATTGGCGGACGCCATTGAATTGAAGTTCGAGGGGCAGATATTGCCGTTTGATGGGCTGTGCGCGATGCAATACGCGGAATTGACGGCAAGGAATCGGCTGCTGGGTAAAGCGATGAGCGTGCCGGATACCCAAATCGCCGCCACCTGCCTGCATTACGGCGCCGCCCTGGCCACCCGCAATACCAAAGACTTCCTCCACTGCGGCATCGAGTTAATCGATCCGTGGCAGGCGCCGACCGGCCGTCGGTTGCATGAAGATGCGGCGGAATACTACGTGATGAGCAGAAAGTCCTGACGGGGCCGCAGCGGCGCGGCCCACACCAGAGTGTCAGGCGTTTTCCCTGGCCGTTTGATGGCCGTTGGTCGACTCTTTTTTCTCCATCGGCAACGGAATATACGCGCGGATCAACAGCCCACCGCGCTCGCTGGTGCCGATATCCAGTTCGCCGTCATGCGCGTCGATAATACGCTGCACGATCGCCAGCCCCAGACCGGTGCCGCTGGTGCTGCGCGCGCTGTCACCGCGTACGAACGGCTGCAGCAGGTGCTTCAATTCTTCCGGCTTGATGCCCGGGCCGTCATCTTCCACCTGGAACCAGCCGCGCTGCAGCTCGCGACCGCTGCTGACCTTGATCCAACCGTTGCCGTAACGCGCCGCGTTCACCACCATGTTCACCGCCGCCCGCTTAATCGACAGCGGATGCACATTCATCATCAGCTCGCCCGGCGACAGCGCGGTTTCAATTACCCGCTCATAGCCGCTTTCCGCCGCGACCACTTCGCCTAAAATGGCGTTCAGATCGCTGCTTTCGGTCGGCATCTCCTGCCCGGTGCGCAGATAATCGATGAACTGCTCGATGATGGCATTGCACTCTTCGATGTCTTTATTGATCGACTCGGCCAGATAACCGTCTTCGGCGCTCATCATCTCCGTCGCCAGCCGAATGCGCGTCAACGGCGTGCGCAGGTCATGGCTGACCCCGGCCATCAGCAAGGTGCGATCGTCCGCCAGCTGCTTGACGCCCGACGCCATCTGATTGAATGCGCGAGTCACTGACCGCACTTCGGAAGCGCCATACTCGCGCAGCGGCGGCGGAATGATGCCCTTGCCCACCTGCAGCGCCGCATGTTCCAGCTCCACCAACGGGCGGTTTTGAATGCGGATAAACAGCCAGGCGCCGCCGATCGCGAGCAGCATGATCGCCAGCGTATAGCGGAACAGCGGCGAGAAATCGCCCTGGTGGATTTCCGTCAGCGGCACGCGCACCCAGATATCGGGCTGCAGCCAGGTTTTCAGCCACACCACCGGGGAGTTCTTGTTCACTTCCACCCGCACATCGGTCGGCCCGCCGAGCTGCTGCGCCATCTGCTGGCTGAGGAACTGGTAGTGCTGCGCCCAGCGCAGGCCGCTCTCCTCCGCCGCCGAATTCGTGTAGAGAGAGATGCCCAGTTCGCGGTAGATCTCACGGCGGAATGCCGGCGGCACTTCCAGCAGCGTGCCGTCTTCCAGCTGCAGCCGATCGGTCATCAGCATACGCACTTCGTAGGCCAACACCTTGTTGAACTGCTGCAGGCTGGGCAGGATGGCGAAGTTCAGCACCACCAGATAGGTCGTCACCAGGCTGACGAACAGCAAGGTGACGATCAACAACAGGGTTCGGGCAAACGAGCTACGCGGTGAAAAGCGCAATCGCCTCATGCCTTGCTGCCGTCCGGTACGAAGACGTAGCCGAGACCCCACACGGTCTGGATATAACGCGGATGCGCCGGATCTTCTTCAACCATGCGGCGCAGGCGAGAGATCTGCACGTCAATGGAACGCTCCATGGCGCTGTATTCGCGGCCACGCGCCAGGTTCATCAGCTTATCGCGCGACAGCGGTTCACGCGGGTGGCTGACCAGCGCCTTCAGTACCGCGAACTCGCCGCTGGTCAACGGCATCGGTTCGTCTTCGCGGAACATTTCGCGGGTGCCGAGGTTCAGTTTGAATTTGCCGAACGCGATCACCGCCTCTTCCTGCGAAGGCGCGCCCGGCAGTTCGTTCGCCTGGCGGCGCAACACCGCGCGGATACGAGCCAACAGCTCACGCGGGTTGAACGGTTTAGGAATGTAGTCGTCGGCGCCGATTTCCAGCCCCACGATGCGATCGACCTCTTCGCCTTTGGCGGTGACCATAATGATCGGCATCGGGTTGCTCTGGCTGCGCAGGCGGCGGCAGATGGACAGGCCGTCTTCGCCCGGCAACATCAGATCGAGCACCATCAAATGGAAGGATTCACGAGTCAGCAAGCGATCCATTTGCTCAGCGTTGGCAACGCTGCGAACCTGGAAGCCCTGCTCGGTTAAATAACGTTCTAAAAGCGCGCGCAGGCGCATGTCATCATCGACAACCAGGATCTTATGATTCTCTTGCATGGTATTACTCCCAAAGGCTTTATTGCCTGACTCGAATATTGTTAGAAAACCTTGCCATTTGAGACAGCGTTTAATGGTATGTATTCTAGACGAAATTGTTACAAAGCTTATTCTTTTCCCCATTTATCAACAATTTTCAGTGAATGTCGACGGGGGTTCGTTAAAATTTCGCCCTTTATCGGCGCAATGTGGGGCGACGGCCCAATTTTGCACAATTTCGCCACCGGCGAACCGACCGGTGGCGTTTAGCCGTCGGGTCAGGAAGTCTGCAGGAAACGCGCCAGCTGCCGGCGCAACTGCCGGTTCTCTTGCTGCAGCGCATCAACCCGATCGAGCAACGTCAACGCCATAGCGATCCCCGGCCAATCCAGATCCAGCTCGGCACGCAGCCTGCGCGCGCGCTGCAGATGGCTCAGCGCCGGGTAATCGAACTCCCAGCGCGGCTGCGCCGGCTCCAGCGGCACGATCACGCCCAGGCCGACGATCTCGACCAATTCGTCCTCTGAAATCTCCACTCGCTGACACAGTTCCACCACGGTGAATGTGATCTCTTTCTTCATCATGTGCTTTACTCCCATTCCGCACGCGGATTGAACGCCGCCTGCTCAGCCAGCTCTCGCCACAGGGCGCTGGCCTTCTCGTTCGGCTTCGGCGGCATCACCACCTTGAGAATGACATACAGATCGCCGGGCTCTTTCTTGCCCGCCAGCCCTTTGCCCTTGACCCGCAGCCGTTTGCCGCTCTGGCTGCCGGCCGGCACGGTCAACGCGATTTTGCCGGTCAGCGTCGGCACCTCGATGCTGGCGCCGAGCGCCGCTTCCCACGGGGCGAGCGGCGCCACGATGCTCAGATTGTGGCCATCAATTTCGAACAGCGGATGCGGCGCGAGGCGGATGACCAGATACAGGTCGCCGTTCTGGCCGCCGCCCACGCCGGCAACGCCCTGCCCCTTGAGGCGAATGCGCTCGCCGTCGCCCACGCCGGCCGGAATTTTCACGTTCAGCGTCTTGCTGGCTTCGCTTACCTGCCGCCCCAGTTCGTCGTACACCGGCAGCGTGTAGGAAATCTCGCGGCTTTGACCATGCAGCGTTTCCTCGAGGAACAGCGGCACCTCCATCTCCAGATCCTGGCCGCGGAAGCCATGCCCGCCGTGCGAGTGCGAAGCAGAGCGATGCCCGCCCGCCGCCCGCCCGCCGAACATGCTTTCGAAGAAATCGGAGAAGTCTTGCGCGTCGGCGCCGCCGCCGTGCCATGAAGCGCTCTGCTGATAGCCGCCGCGATCGCCGCGCGCCTGGCGGCCAAAGTTCGGATCGTTGCGGTGCAGCCGGATCTGATCGTACTCGGCGCGGCGCTCCTCGTCCTTCAGCACCTCATAGGCTTCGGCCACTTCCTTGAACTTGCTTTCGGCATCGTCTTCAGTGCTCACGTCAGGGTGATATTTACGCGCCAGCCGACGGTAGGCCGTTTTGATGGTTTTCAGATCGGCGTTGGGCTCAACGCCCATCGTGGCGTAGTAATCTTTAAATTCCATGCGGTAATACCTTCAATGTGTTGGGTTGTGCGCCAAAATTCCTTGTCTCTCTCGCCAGATATCCTCCTTTCGTCACATTCCTTTTCCGCTACGCTAAGCATACTCCCGATCGTTAAAAGCTGCGCAAACTGAATAAAAACCGTGCGACAAGGCACAGGCCCGCGCGCCATTTCTAAAGCCCCCCGCATTCACGTACACTGTGGCGGTGGCCCCATAAAGATAAATCACGATGAGAACTCAACTGATAACCCGTGAAGGGTATGACAAGCTCAAACAAGAGCTGGATTACCTCTGGCGCGAAGAACGCCCCGAGGTGACCAAGAAAGTGACCTGGGCCGCCAGCCTGGGCGACAGAAGCGAAAACGCCGATTACCAGTACAACAAGAAGCGGCTGCGCGAGATCGATCGCCGCGTCCGCTATCTGACCAAATGCCTGGAGCAGTTGAAGATCGTCGATTATTCACCGCAGCAGGAAGGCAAAGTGTTCTTCGGCGCCTGGGTAGAGGTGGAGAACGAAGACGGCGAAACCAAACGCTTTCGCATCGTCGGTTACGACGAGATTTTCGGCCGCAAGGATTACATCTCCATCGATGCGCCGATGGCGCGCGCCCTGCTGAAAAAAGAGGTCGGGGACGTCGCCACCGTCAATACCCCGCTGGGCGAGGCGCAGTGGTACGTTAACGAGATAAACTACCCGAAGTAAGCTTTCAGCTTTTTCCTAACCGCCGCCAACGCCGCCGTCTGCGCTGTTCTCCATGCCGCGGCCGCGCGGCGGCGGCCCGCTTCGCTGGCATTTTCCCCGATCAATCCGTATAACTGTCCCCTGTTTATTCACCGTTCTCAATACAGATACCAGACCTATGAATGACCCACTGAGCCGCATTATTGCAACAGAACTGCAGGCCCGGCCGGAGCAAGTCGACTCCGCCATCCGTCTGCTGGATGAAGGTAATACCGTGCCCTTTATTGCACGCTATCGTAAGGAAGTCACCGGGGGCCTGGACGACACCCAACTGCGCCAGCTGGAAACCCGCCTGGGTTATCTGCGTGAACTGGAAGATCGTCGCCAGACCATCCTGAAGTCGATCGATGAACAGGGCAAACTGACTGAACAACTGGCGGGGGCGATCAACGCCACGCTGAGCAAGACCGAACTCGAAGACCTCTACCTGCCGTACAAACCGAAGCGCCGCACCCGCGGCCAGATCGCCATCGAAGCCGGCCTGGAACCGCTGGCGGACACGCTGTGGCAGGATCCGCAACAGCAGCCGGAACAACTGGCCGAACGCTACGTCGACGCCGACAAGGGCGTGGCGGATGTGAAAGCCGCCCTCGACGGCGCGCGCTATATCCTGATGGAGCGCTTCGCCGAAGACGCCGCGCTGCTGGCCAAGGTGCGCGACTACCTGTGGAAAAACGCCCATCTGGTGTCCAAAGTGGTCGAGGGCAAGGAAGACGAAGGCGCCAAGTTCCGCGACTATTTCGATCACCACGAACCGATTTCCCAGGTGCCTTCGCACCGCGCGCTGGCGATATTCCGCGGCCGCAACGAAGGCGTGCTGCAGCTGGCGCTGAACGCCGATCCGCAGTTTGAAGAAGCGCCGCGCGAAAGCCAGGCGGAGCTGATCATCATCAATCACCTCAATCTGCGCCTGAACAACGCTCCGGCCGACGCCTGGCGCAAGGCGGTGGTCAACTGGACCTGGCGCATCAAGGTGTTGCTGCACCTGGAAACCGAGCTGATGGGCACGGTGCGCGAGCGCGCGGAAGATGAAGCGATCAACGTGTTCGCCCGCAACATGCATGATCTGCTGATGGCTGCGCCGGCCGGCATGCGCGCCACCATGGGCCTCGATCCGGGCCTGCGCACCGGAGTGAAAGTCGCCGTGGTCGACGCAACCGGCAAGCTGGTCGCCACCGACACCGTCTACCCGCACACCGGGCAAGCGGCCAAAGCCGCCGCCATCGTCGCGGCGCTGTGCATCAAACACAATGTAGAGCTGGTGGCCATCGGCAACGGCACCGCGTCGCGTGAAACCGAGCGTTTCTATCTCGACCTGCAAAAGCAGTTCAGCGACGTCCGGGCGCAGAAAGTGATCGTCAGCGAAGCGGGCGCATCGGTGTACTCCGCGTCCGAACTGGCGGCGCAGGAGTTCCCGGATCTCGACGTATCGCTGCGCGGCGCGGTGTCCATCGCTCGCCGCCTGCAGGATCCGCTGGCGGAGCTGGTGAAGATCGACCCGAAATCCATCGGCGTCGGCCAGTATCAGCACGACGTCAGTCAGAGCCAGCTGGCGAAGAAGTTGGATTCGGTGGTGGAAGACTGCGTGAACGCCGTCGGCGTCGATCTGAACACCGCGTCGGTGCCGTTGCTGACCCGCGTGGCCGGCCTGACGCGCATGATGGCGCAGAACATCGTCAACTGGCGCGACGAGAACGGCCGCTTCAGCAACCGTGAACAGCTGCTGAAGGTCAGCCGCCTGGGGCCGAAAGCGTTCGAACAGTGCGCCGGCTTCCTGCGCATCAACCACGGCGACAACCCGCTGGATGCCTCTACCGTTCACCCGGAAGCCTATCCGGTGGTGCAACGCATCCTGGCCGCCACCGAGCAGGCGCTGCAGGATCTGATGGGCAACGCCTCCGCGGTGCGCAGCCTGAAAGCAGTTGATTTCACCGACGACAAGTTCGGCGTGCCGACGGTCACCGACATTCTGAAAGAGCTGGAGAAGCCGGGCCGCGATCCGCGTCCGGAGTTCAAAACCGCCACCTTCGCCGAAGGTGTGGAAACCCTCAACGATCTGCAGCCGGGCATGATCCTGGAAGGCTCGGTGACCAACGTCACCAACTTCGGCGCCTTCGTGGATATCGGCGTGCATCAG
This sequence comes from Serratia sp. BNK-33-b, assembly GCF_048684565.1. Classification (NCBI taxonomy): domain Bacteria; kingdom Pseudomonadati; phylum Pseudomonadota; class Gammaproteobacteria; order Enterobacterales; family Yersiniaceae; genus Serratia; species Serratia sp. BNK-33-b. The sequence continues at coordinate 151,835 of NZ_JBLQTZ010000001.1, read as the reverse complement.
GACGGCCTGGTGCACATCTCCTCGCTGGCGGACAAATTCGTCGAAGATCCGCACACCGTGGTGAAGGCCGGCGACATCGTCAAAGTGAAGGTGATGGAAATCGATCTGCAGCGTAAACGCATCGCGCTGAGCATGCGCCTGGATGAGCAACCGGGTGAAGGCTCGCCGCGCCGCGGCGGCAACGCGCCGGCACAGTCGCGCGACACCGCCAACCGTTCGGCGGGCGGCAACAAGGCCAAACCGCGCAACGCGGCGCCGGCCGGCAACAGCGCCATGGGCGACGCGCTGGCGGCGGCATTCGGCAAGAAACGCTAAGTCAGAGCCAACAGGGCGGAGCCTGCTCCGCCCTTTCTGATGAATAAAACTTGCGGCATTTCTTGACCCGTCTCAATAAACCGTCATCTTTTTATTTCCTGTTCCTGCGTGATCACCCTCTCATTATTCAGCCAGCAAAAATGCCTTCTGCAGCCATTTATTAACAACTTTGTTAACACGCATTTTTCATCTCGCCAATTGTGAGAGAAACACAAATGGTTACCGCTCGCATTACGGCGGAATAATGTTATCGAATTGCTTTTCAGCGGAAATAAATAAAGGGAAAAAACCCTCGATATTTGCAAACGAGAAAACTTGGCTACAAATACGCAACTGATTTAACTCGCCATTCTCATTTGTTCCCCATCGCAAGCGGTGGTAAAACGTCGTTAATCAAGACAACGCCATCAAAAACTGTCGACGCCATAATAATTGGTTACAATACCCCTACTTTTTGTATTGAACGCGATAATGATAATTACTATTATTTGTGCTCACTTTATTGCATGACCTTATGGATGAATACCGCCGACGGCGTGGCATTTTCGCCGGCAACGTCCAATTATCATCAGCCCGATGTTCATCGGCACCCGGAAGGTTAATCACATGCAGCTTCAACCTAAACACACATATAAGATTATCGGCTTTTCCGGTGAAATTGCGCCGGCCTACCGCCAGAAACTGTTATCGCTCGGCATGCTGCCCGGCTCTTCGTTCGACGTGGTGCGCGTCGCGCCGCTGGGCGATCCGATAGAAATTAAAACCCGCCGCGTCAGCCTGGTGCTGCGCAGGAAAGATCTGGCGCTGCTGCAGCTCGACGGCCAGCCCTGAACCGGCACGCCTCCATTTGCCGACGCGCCCTTGCGCCGGCGCTGTTCTCCTTGAAGACGACACGCTGAACTATGAAAAAACTCACCATCGGCTTAATCGGTAACCCGAACTCCGGCAAAACCACGCTGTTCAACCAGCTGACCGGCGCACGCCAACGGGTCGGCAACTGGGCGGGCGTGACGGTCGAACGCAAAGAAGGCCATTTCACCACCCCGCAGTCCGACGTGCGGCTGGTCGATTTGCCCGGCACCTACTCCCTCACCACCATCTCGGAGCAAACCTCGCTCGATGAGCAGATCGCCTGCCACTACATTTTGAGCGGCGACGCCGATCTGCTGATCAACGTGGTCGACGCCTCCAACCTGGAGCGCAACCTCTACTTGACGCTGCAATTGCTGGAGCTGGGCATCCCCTGCATCGTGGCGCTGAACATGCTCGACATCGCCAAAAGCCAGCATATCGATATCGACGTCGCCGCGCTGTCGGCGCGCCTCGGCTGCCCGGTAGTACCGATGATCTCCACCCGCGCCGACGGCATCGGCGTGCTGAAACAGATGATCGACAATCATCGCATCAACGAACAGCAGGCGCTGGTGAACTACCCGCCGTTACTGCTGAAAGCGGTCGCCACGCTGAGCGACGCCATGCCGCAAACGCTGCCGGCGGTGCAACGCCGCTGGCTGGCATTGCAGATGCTGGAGGGCGACATCTACAGCCACCGGCTGGCCGGCCCCGCCGTCGCGCTGCTGCCTGCGGCCATTCAGGCGTTGCAACAGCAGCAGCAAGAAGACCCGGCGCTGGTGATCGCCGACGCGCGCTACCAGTCCATCGCCACCCTGTGCGACGCGGTCAGCAACTCGCAGCAGGCGATGCCCAACCGCCTGACCGATATGCTGGATAAAGTGATCCTCAACCGCTGGCTGGGCGTGCCGATCTTCCTGTTGGTGATGTACCTGATGTTCCTGCTGGCGATCAATATCGGCGGCGCGCTGCAGCCGATCTTCGATATCGGCTCGGCGGCGATCTTCATTCAGGGCATTCAGTGGCTCGGCTACACCCTGCACTTCCCCGACTGGCTGACCGTATTCCTGGCGCAGGGCGTCGGCGGCGGCATCAACACCGTGCTGCCGCTGGTGCCGCAGATCGGCATGATGTACCTGTTCCTATCGTTCCTGGAAGACTCCGGCTACATGGCGCGCGCGGCGTTCGTGATGGATCGCCTGATGCAGGCGCTCGGGCTGCCGGGCAAATCCTTCGTGCCGCTGATCGTCGGCTTCGGTTGCAACGTGCCGTCCATCATGGGCGCCCGTACGCTGGACGCCCAGCGCGAGCGCCTGATCACCATCATGATGGCGCCGTTCATGTCCTGCGGCGCCCGTCTGGCGGTGTTCGCCGCCGCCTTCTTCGGCCAGGACGGCGCTGGGGTGGTGTTCTCGCTGTACATGCTCGGCATCGCGGTGGCGATCCTGACCGGCCTGGTACTCAAATATACCCTCATGCGCGGCGAAGCCTCGCCGTTCGTCATGGAGCTGCCGGTTTACCACGTGCCGCACCTGAAAAGCCTGCTGCTGCAAACCTGGCAGCGGTTGAAAGGCTTCGTGTTGCGCGCCGGTAAGGTGATCGTGGTGGCCAGCATATTCATCGGCGGCCTGAACAGCTTCTCGTTCAGCGGCAAAACGGTCGACAACATCAACGACTCCGCGCTGGCCTCCGTCTCCAAGGTACTGACGCCGCTGCTGCAGCCGATGGGCGTCCACAGCGATAACTGGCAGGCCACCGTTGGGCTGGTGACCGGCGCGATGGCGAAAGAAGTGGTGGTCGGCACGCTGAATACGCTGTATACCGCCGAGCACATCAACAAAGAGGCGTTCGACGCCGCCAACTTCAACTTGCTCGATGAACTGGGCGGCGCGCTGCAGGAAACCTGGGACGGCCTGAAAAACACCTTCAGCCTGAGCGTGCTGTCCAACCCGATCGAAGCCAGCAAGGGCGACGGTGAGATGGGCGTCGGTTCGATGGGCGTGATGAGCAGCAAATTCGGCTCCGGCATCTCCGCCTACAGCTACCTGATCTTCGTGCTGCTGTATGTGCCTTGCGTTTCGGTGATGGGCGCCATCGCCCGCGAATCGAGCCGCGGCTGGATGACCTTCTCTATCCTGTGGGGGCTGAACGTGGCCTACTCGCTGGCGACGCTGTTCTATCAGGCGGCGACCTTCAACCAACACCCGCAGTACAGCCTGACGGCGATCCTGGCAGTGGTGCTGGTGAATCTGCTGGTGCTGTTCGGCCTGCGCCGGGCGCGCAGCCGCGTCACGGTGCGCCTGGGCAACGCCACGCCGGCGGCCTGTTGCCAGAGCGCCAAAGGGAGCTGTCACTGATGGCCGGGCTGCTGCAGGTGCGCGATGCGCTGGCGCTGCGCGGCAGCGCCCAGGCGCAGCAGCTCAGCCAATCGCTAGCGACGCCGTTGCCGCTGGTGCAGGCGATGCTGGATCGTTTGACAGCAATGGGGAAAGTGGAACGTATCGAACAGGATGGCGGCGCCTGTCTGAGCGGCGGCTGCAAAAGCTGCCCGCAGGGCCAGGGATGCAGCACGGTGTTCTACCGGCTGAAGGCCTAACGATCAGGGGCGCCGCAGCGGCGCCCCTTGCCGTTCAAGGCTTATTGCTTGTCTTTGTAAACTTCGGCGATGGCGCTGAATTTACCGTGTTCGCGGCCCGCCAGGATCACGTAGTATTGACCGCCCTTTTCGTCCGCCAGTTTGGACAGCTCTTCCTTGGCGTCCATCGGTGACGTGGTTTCCGCCGTCGTGGTGACGGTGCCGATCTTCTCGTATTTACCCGGATTCTTATCCAGATCTTCCTTGGTCAGCAGGGTTGCCGCCATGGAGCCGAAAGACACCGAACCCAGCACTGCCGCTGCAATAATCATCTTCAATGATTTCATGACACTAACCTCTCAATGGATAATTTATCTGTTATGAAAGCCGTCCAGGATCCATGCGTAGTACCGCAGGCTGCCGCGACATCCACAGGCCTCGTTGCTTTCCCTGACGGGGCCTGTTTCCCAGAGACGAAACGCCAAAATGAAAATCGCCGCACGCGGTCTTTTCATTTTGCAGCCAACGCATTGACTCACTAAGTATTGAACAGCTTTGTCTTTTATCCACCCGGCGGCGTTTTTTTTCGCGCTCTATCGTGCGTTTTCCCGCTGCATTCAATGTGCTGCAATAAACGCTTCGATCATCGTCACAAATTCATCGGGATGAGAGATAAACGGCGCATGGGCGGCTTTGGCCACGATCTGCGACGTGGAGTTCGGCCAGGCGGCGTCGAGCAGCTCGGCGACCTTGCGCGGCACCAGCCCGTCCAGATAGCCGTAGATCCGCAGCAGCGGCAGATTCAACTCCGCCAGCGGCGCGCGCAGATCGGCGGTGCGCAGGATCTCCAGCCCGCCGTTCAGTACCTCGACGCTCGGCGTCGGTTGGTTGAGCACTACCGCTTTCAGCTGGCGCGCATCCTGACGCGCGCTCTCGGTGCCCAGCGTCTGCAGCGCCAGAAAACGCTCGACGGTGCGCTGGAAATCCAGGCTTAGCTGGTGCTGGAAACCGCTCAGCACATCCGGACGGATCCCCGGCCACGCATCGCGGGCGGCAAAGCACGGCGAAGAGGCCACGGTGATGAGCCCGCTGACCCGCTGCGGCTGCATCAGCGCCGCCTGGCTGGCCACCAGTCCGCCGAGCGACCAGCCGAGCCACCAGGCCTGCGGCGGGGCAGCCGCCAGCACGATTTCCGTCATCTGCTCCAGCGACAGGGCGCCGAACCCCTGGCTGCGGCCGTACCCCGGCAGATCGACCAGGTGCAGGCGAAAATGCGGCGTCAGCCGCGCCTGAATGCAACGCCACACTTCGGCGTTCAATCCCCAGCCGTGCAGCAGCACAAGATCGCGTTCGCCTTCGCCTATTGTTTGCCAGTACAGCGCTGTCATTGGTTATTGTCCTTTCATGCTTACCCGTCTCGGAGACGCTATGCTATCAATCCGCAGCCGCTGTTGGCTATGCCGACAACCGTTGAGCCTGATGCGTCATGGCATCTGCAGTTGCTGCCTGCGCCATCTGCCGGCCCACCCGCCGTGTTGCCCGCGCTGCGGATTGCCCGCCGGGAAGGCGCGAACGCCCTGCGGCCGCTGCCTGCAACGGCCGCCGCCCTGGCAACGGCTGGTGTTCGTCGGCGACTACGCTGCGCCCCTCAGCCAACTGGTAAAAAGGTTCAAGTTCCACCGCGCGCCCGAGCTCGCGCCGACGCTGGCGCGCCTGATGCTGTTGCGGTGGCAGCAGGCGCGCAGAGAGCAGTATCTGAACAGACCCGACCTGATTTTAGCGGTACCCTTGCATGCATCACGCTGCTGGCGCCGTGGCTATAACCAGAGCGATCTGCTGGCGCGGCCGCTGGCGCGCTGGCTGGGCTGCGCCTATCAGCCCGCCGCCTTGCGCCGGGTGCGCAAAACCGCCCTGCAACAGCGGCTGAGCGCCTCTGCCCGCAGACGCAATCTGCAGCGCGCGTTCGCCTGTACCGTGCCGGTCGCCGGCCGGCATATCGCCTTGGTGGATGACGTGGTGACCACCGGCAGCACCGTCGCGGCGATCGCGGCGCTGCTGCGGCGGCAAGGCGCCGCCTCGGTGCAGATATGGTGCGTTTGCCGCACGTTGTAGTGCCACGGCAATGGGCGTATTATAACCGACTATAGAAGTCAACTATTGAGCTAATGCTATGATCCGTATAACAGATGCTGCACAGGAACACTTTGCCAAACTGCTGGCAAATCAAGAAGAAGGCACCCAAATCCGCGTATTCGTGATCAACCCGGGCACGCCGACGGCCGAATGCGGTGTCTCTTATTGCCCGCCGGACGCGGTAGAAGCGACGGATACCGAACTGAAGTTCGACAAACTGTCCGCCTATGTCGATGAGCTGAGCGCGCCGTATCTGGAAGACGCCGAAATCGACTTCGTGACCGACCAGCTGGGTTCTCAGCTGACGCTGAAGGCGCCGAACGCCAAGATGCGCAAGGTCGATGACGACGCGCCGCTGATGGAGCGCGTGGAGTACGTGCTGCAGTCGCAGATCAACCCACAGCTGGCGGGCCACGGCGGCCGCGTAACGCTGATGGAGATCACCGACGACAACATGGCTATTCTGCAGTTCGGCGGCGGTTGCAACGGCTGTTCGATGGTCGACGTCACGCTGAAAGAAGGCATCGAGAAAGAGCTGCTGCAGAAATTCCCGGAGCTGAAGGGCGTGCGTGACCTGACCGAGCACCAGCGCGGCGAGCACTCCTACTACTGATACCCTTCTTACTTGAAGTTGCAGCGTTGTTGGCCGCATGCGCACACCCCAGTCACTTACTTAAGTAAGCTCCTGGGGATTTACGCACTTGCCGCCTAGCTGCAACTCCAATTAATTCGGGTATCCGTCATTTGGATGGGACTAAAGTTCTCGTCCTTTGACCTAATACAACGACACCTCATCGTCACCCCACCGACACCTTGCGTCGGCGCTTGTCCAAATCCTTCAGCAGCCGGTTTATCCGCGGGTCGGCGAACATCTCCTCCAGCGTCCGGGTCAGCTTGCGCCGCCAGTTAGGGTACTGATCGCTGGTGCCGGGAATGTTGACCGGATCCGCCATATCCAGCCAGTCTTCCGGCTGCAGGCCGAGCAAGGCGCTGGCGCTGTCGGCGACATAACGCTGCAGGCCGCGGTTGAGCAGCTGGCTCATGCCGAGCAGCGCCGCCTTCTTGCCCACCTTCTGCGGCACGCAGCCATAGCGATGCAATCCGTCCAGCAATCCCTGCTTGGCGCGTTCCCGATCGGCGAACAGCGCCCGCAGGATTTCCGCGTCCGGGTAAAGACCCAGCCGGTTGCCGAGCGTCAGGTCGTCGCTTTGCCAGTAGCCGCGCAGCGTCGGCAGATCGTGGGTGGTGATGGTCGCCATCGCCTGCACCGGATAGGCCTGCGGCGCGCGGAAATGGTGTTCGCCGTCGCTTTCGAAATAGAGCACTTTGTAGGAATAGACGCCGCTGTCGCGCAGCTTGCCGACGATTTCCACCGGCACCGTGCCGAGATCCTCACCGATCACCATGCAGCGGTGGCGCTGGCTTTCCAGCGCCAGCACCGCCAGCAGATCGTCCACCGGGTATTTGACGTAGGCGCCGCGATCGGCGGTTTCGCCATACGGGATCCACCACAGCCGCAACAGCGCCATGACGTGATCGATGCGCAGCGCGCCGCAGCTGGTCATGTTGGCGCGCAAAAGATCGATGAACGGCTGATACCCGCGCGCCGCCATCACGTGCGGATCCATCGGCGGCAGGCCCCAGTTTTGCCCCAGCGGCCCCAGAATATCCGGCGGCGCCCCGACCGACGCTTTTAGGCAGTACAGCTCACGGTCACACCAGGTTTCCGCCCCGCCTTCCGCCACCCCGACCGCCAGATCGCGATACAGGCCAATCGGCATCTGCTGCTGTTGACTCTGGTCAAAACACTGCGCGAACTGCGTGCCCGCCAGCCATTGCAGCCACAGATAAAAGCGAACCGCGTCCTGATGTTCAGAGCAGAACTGCCGCACCGCTTCGCTCTGCCCCTGCCGATAACGTTCGGGCCAGGCCGGCCAGCCCCACTGGCTGGCGTCTTTGGCCGCCAGATGGGCGTGCAGCGCATCAAACGCCGCCTGCTGATACAGGCTGTCGCCGCCCTCAGCCACAAACAGCTCGAACGCCTGACGCTGCGCGTCGTTCGGCTGGCGCGCCTGAAACAGCGGGAACGCCAGCTTCAGCGCCGCCAGCTTCAGCTGCATCACGGCGGTGTAATCCACCCACTCCGCGGCGCGCGCCCTGGCCAGCTGCTTCTGCGTCGCCGGCTTCTGCCACCAGCGCTGCGCCGCGTCGCTGCGCTGGAAATCCTCCACCGCGTTGACGTCGATATACGCCAGATTCAGCCAGCGGCGCGACGAGGGGCTGTAGGGGCTGGCGCTCTCCGGGTTGGCCGGATACAGCGCATGGATCGGATTGAGGCCGACGAAGGCACCGCCGCGTTCCCCCACCTGCTCCACCATCAGGCGCAGATCGCCGAAATCGCCGATGCCCCAGTTGCGATCGGAACGCAGCGTATACAGCTGAACGCAGGCGCCCCACAGTTTCTTGCCGGTCAGCAAGGCGTCCGGCTCGAAGCAGCGCCTCGGCGCGACGATCACGCGGCATGACCACTGCCGCACGCCCTGGCTCAGCGTCAATTGATGGTAGCCCGCCGGCAGATCGCCGGGCAACGTCAGGGTCTTGCGCGCGCCGACGCGCCCCTGCAGGCATTCGCCGTCTTCACGCTGCAGCGCCCACAGGTACTCGCCTTCACCCGCCGGGGTCAACGCCAGCGGCGCGCCCTGATAGAACACCTTGACCGCCGGTAACGGCGACGCCGCGTCTTCCTGCGCGGCATCGGCCCGATTCATGGCCGCCAACAGCTTGCGCTTGGTCTCCGGTTCAATCGCCTGCCGCTTGCCGTGGGCATTGATGAAATCGGCAGCGATCCCCGCCTGCGCTGCCGCCTGATCGATACGCTTGCGATCCATTCGCTCTCCTTAACGTTTGGCTTGCCAGATGCGCTGCTGATAATCGCGGATCGAGCGATCCGAGCTGAACATGCCGACGCGCGCGGTGTTAAGGATAGACCGCCGCGTCCACTCGTCCCGATCGCGATACAGTTCATCGACCCGGCGCTGCGCCTGGCAGTACGAGGCAAAGTCCGCCAGCACCAGGTAGGGATCGCCGCCTTCCAGCAGGCTGTGCAGCATCATGTCGAACGCGTGCTTATCGCCGTGGCTGAAGGCGCCGCTCGCCAGCTCGTCCAGAATCGCCTTCAGGTGCTTGTCTTTCTTGCGGTAGCTGAGCGGATCGTAACCCTTCGCCACTATCGCCTTCACCTGCTCCACGGTATTGCCGAAGATAAAGATATTGTCTTCGCCCACCTGCTCGGCGATTTCGACGTTGGCGCCGTCCAGCGTGCCGACCGTCAGCGCGCCGTTCAACGCCAGCTTCATGTTGCCGGTGCCGGAGGCCTCTTTGCCGGCGGTGGAGATCTGTTCGGAGATATCCGCCGCCGGGATCATCAGTTCGGCCACCGAGACGCGGTAGTCAGGGATGAACGCCACTTTCAGGCGATCTTTCACCAACGGATCGTTGTTGATCTTCTCGGCCGCCTGATTGATGGCGTAGATGATGTTCTTCGCCAGGTAGTAGCCCGGCGCCGCCTTGGCGCCGAACAGGAAGACGCGCGGCACGATGTCCAGGTTGGGGTTGTCGCGCAGCTGGCGATACAGCGACAGGATGTGCAGCAGGTTCAGGTGCTGACGTTTGTATTCATGCAGGCGTTTGATCTGCACGTCGAAGATCGCGTCCGGGTCGAGCGTCAACCCCATCACGCCGTGCACGTAATGGGCCAGCGCCACCTTGTTGTCGCGTTTGATCTGCTGATAACGCTGGCGGAACGCCGCGTCGTCGGCGAATTTTTCCAGCCCGCGCAGCGCGTCGAGATCGCTCGCCCACTCCACCTTCAGCGTCTCGTCGATCAGGCCCGACAGCGCCGGGTTGCACTGTTTCAGCCAGCGGCGCGGCGTGATGCCGTTAGTGACGTTATGGAATTTGTTCGGCCACAGCTGGTGATATTCCGGGAACAGATCTTTCACCACCAGATCCGAGTGCAGCTGCGCTACGCCGTTGACCGCAAAGCCGCTGACCACGCACAGGTTGGCCATGCGCACCTGCTTGTTGTGGTGCACCGCCAGTTTGGCCCACACCGCCTCGTCGCCCGGCCAATGCTTATCCACCAATTTTTTAAACCTGGCGTTGATTTGTTTGATGATGGAGAAATGGCGCGGCAGCAGGCTGCGCACCAATTTTTCATCCCAGCATTCCAGCGCTTCCGGCATCAGGGTGTGGTTGGTATAGGCGAAGGTGTTGCTGGTGATCGCCCAGGCCGCCTCCCACTCCAGCTGGTGTTCGTCCAGCAGAATGCGCAGCATTTCCGGAATGGCGATGGTCGGGTGGGTGTCGTTCAGTTGGATCACTTCGTACTTCGGCAGCTCTTCAATCTTGCGGCCGGCCTGATGGTGCTTGCGCAAAATGTCCGCCACCGAGCAGGCGCACTGGAAATACTGCTGCATCAGGCGCAGGCGCTTGCCGGCCTGATGGTTGTCGTTCGGGTAGAGCACCTTGGTCAGCTTGTCGGCTTCTACGCCCTGCTTCTCCGCCTGCAGGAATTTGCCGTCGTTGAAATCGCTCAGGTTGAACGGATGCTGATGGGTCGCCTGCCACAGGCGCAGCGGCTGCGCCACGCCGTTGCGATACCCCAGCACCGGCAGATCCCAGGCTTCGCCGCGCAGGGTGAAGGCGGGGCGCCACAGTTCGCGGCCGTCGGCCTGCTTTTCCAGCTTGCCGCCGATGCCCACGTCCACCGCCAGCGCGGCGTTGTGGCGGAACCACGGGTAGCTCTCGCGCTGCCAGTTATCCGGCGCCTCTTGCTGTTGCCCTTCGCGGAACGACTGGCGGAACAGCCCGTACTGGTAATTCAGCCCATAGCCGGTGGCCGGTTGTTCCACCGTCGCCATCGAGTCGAGGAAACAGGCCGCCAGCCGCCCCAACCCGCCGTTGCCCAGCGCCGGATCGGTTTCCTGCTCCAGCAGATCCGCCAACTTGACGTTCTGCTCGGCCAGCGCCTGCTCGACGGTGTCGTACCAGCCCAGGTTGATCAGGTTGTTCGCCGTCAGCCGGCCGATCAGAAACTCCATCGAGATGTAGTTCACGTGGCGCAGCGGTTTGGCGCTTTTGCGCGGCGCCGGCTGTGCGGCCAGTTGCTCGGCCAGCGCCGCACTGACGGCCTCCCACCATTGATGTTGCGTCATTTGCTGCGCGGAACTGAGGCCGAACCGTTGCCACTGACGGGCGAGCGCCGCCAGAAAAGCATCCTTCTTGAGCGTAGGCTGTGACATAAGGAAAACTCTCTATCCAGTAAGTGGGTCAAATTGCCGCTATCGTGCCGGTGAGAAAGCCTGACGGCATCATCCCGCCTGGGGATTAGCTGGGGAGGAGGATTGGGGCGTAGCTGGAATTGTGATCTCAGGCACTTTTTGACTCCCTTGCAACGATGCAAAAAAGCCCGCCAACGCGTGCGGCGAGCACTGAGAACGTTAACCCTGACGTTAGCACAAGTATTCGCGCTGCTGAAGTTTTGTCCATGGCCGGAAATGCGATCCGCCACCGTATCGCCGTACTCCGACGCCAAACGTAAAAAAGTGTGATCGATAGCAACTTAACTCCAAGCCGATGCGGAAGCTTGTTGCAATACGTTTAGGGTTGGCAGAAGTTAGGGGGAGCTATTAATTACGAACCATAAAATAATTAGCGCCACACCAATCCCGGCGGGAACCGCGATTTATACCCTGGAATACTATGCTGATCCCATCAAAACTGAGCCGCCCGGTACGGCTGCAAAATACCGTGATCCGCGATCGCCTGCTGGCCAAACTGGCCAGCGCGGGCAACTATCGCCTGACACTGGTCAATTGCCCGGCGGGATACGGGAAAACCACGCTGATCGCCCAATGGGCGGCCGGCAAGGCCGATCTGGGCTGGTATTCCCTGGATGAGAGCGACAACCAGCCGGAGCGCTTCGCCAGCTACCTGATCGCCGCGCTGCAGCAGGCCAGCGGCGGCCGCTGCGTCAAGAGCGAGGCGCTGAGCCAGAAACACCAGTACGCCAGCCTGGCGGCGCTGTTCGCCCAACTGTTTATCGAGCTGGCCGACTGGCATCAGCCGCTGTACCTGGTGATCGACGACTACCACCTGATCACCAACGACGCCATCCATGAAGCCATGCGCTTTTTCCTGCGCCATCAGCCGGAAAACCTGACGCTGATCCTGCTCTCGCGCACTCTGCCGCCGCTCGGCATCGCCAACCTGCGGGTGCGCGATCAGCTGCTGGAAATGGGCACGCAGCAGCTGGCGTTCACCCATCAGGAAGCCAAACAGTTCTTCGATTGCCGCCTGGCGGCGCCGATGGAACAGCAGGACAGCAGCCGCCTGTGCGACGAAGTCGAAGGCTGGGCCACCGCGCTGCAGCTGATCGCGCTGTCGGCCCGCCAATCCGCCTCATCGGCTCAGCTGTCGGCCAAGCGGCTGGCGGGGCTGAACGCCAGTCACCTGTCCGACTATCTGGTGGACGAAGTGCTGGACCACGTCGATGGCGATGCGCGCGCCTTCCTGCTGCGCTGTTCGGTGTTGCGCTCGATGAACGACGCGCTGATCGTGCGGCTGACCGGCGAAGACAACGGCCAGCAACGGCTGGAGGAACTGGAACGCCAGGGGCTGTTTATCCACCGCATGGACGACACCGGCGAATGGTTCAACTTCCACCCGCTGTTCGCCTCTTTCCTGCGCCAGCGTTGCCAGTGGGAACTGGCGCTGGAGCTGCCGGGGTTGCACCGCGCCGCCGCCGAAGGCTGGCTGGCGCTGGGGTATCCGGCGGAGGCCATTCACCACGCGCTGGCGGCCAGCGACGTCAGCATGCTGCGCGATATCCTGCTGCAACACGCCTGGTCGCTGTTCCACCACAGCGAACTGGCCTTGCTGGAGGAGTGCCTCAACGCGCTGCCGTATGAGCGCCTGATCCAAAACCCCAAGCTGGCGCTGCTGCAGGCCTGGCTGGCGCAGAGCCAGCACCGCTACAGCGAGGTCAACACCCTGCTGGAGCGCGCCGAGCGCACCATGCGCGAACAGAAAATCGAGATAGACCAAACGCTGCACGCCGAGTTTGACGCCTTGCGCGCCCAGGTGGCGATCAACGCCGGCAAACCGGAAGAAGCCGAGCGGCTGGCGACCGAAGCGTTGAAATTCCTGCCGCTGTCGAGCTATTACAGCCGCATCGTCGCCACCTCGGTGACCGGCGAAGTGCACCACTGCAAGGGCGAACTGGCGCGCGCGCTGCCGATGATGCAGCAAACCGAGCAGATGGCGCGTCGCCATCAGGCCAACCATTACGCGCTCTGGGCGCTGCTGCAGCAGAGCGAAATCCTTATCGCCCAAGGCTTCCTGCAGGCCGCTTACGAAACCCAGGATAAGGCGTTCGAACTGATCCGCGAGCAGCACCTGGAACAGCTGCCGATGCACGAATTTCTGCTGCGCATCCGCGCCCAGATCCTGTGGTCATGGTCACGGTTGGACGAAGCGGAAGACGCGGCGCGCGCCGGGCTGAAAATTCTGGCCAACTACCAACCGCAGCAGCAGCTGCAGTGCATCGCCATGCTGGCCAAATGCTCGCTGGCGCGCGGCGATCTGGACAACGCCAATACCCATCTGCAGCGCTGCGAAACCCTGCTGCACGGCGCCCACTATCATCGCGACTGGCTGACCAACACCGACAAGTCGCGGGTGATCCACTGGCAGATGACCGGCGACACCGCCGCCGCCGCCCAGTGGCTGCGCCACACCGAAAAACCCGGCATGGCGGACAACCACTTCACGCAGGGCCAATGGCGCAACATCGCGCGGGTGCAAATCCTGCTCGGCCAGTATGAAGAGGCCGGCGTGGTGCTGGATGAACTGAACGAAAACGCTCGTCGCCTGCGGCTGGTGAGCGATCTCAACCGCAACCTGCTGCTCAGCAACCAGCTCTACTGGCTGCTGGAGCGCAAGGGCGAAGCGCAGCAGGCGCTGATCGAAGCGCTGTCGCTGGCTAACCGCACCGGCTTTATCAGCCACTTCGTCATCGAAGGCGAAGCGATGGCGCAACAGCTGCGTCAGCTGATCCAGCTCAACACGCTGCCGGAGCTGGAGCAGCATCGCGCCCAGCGTATCCTGCGCGACATCAACCAGCATCATCGGCACAAGTTCGCGCATTTCGACGAGAACTTCGTCGATAAGCTGCTGACCCACCCGCAGGTGCCGGAACTGATCCGCACCAGCCCGCTCACCCAACGCGAATGGCAGGTGCTGGGGCTGATCTATTCCGGTTACAGCAACGACCAGATCGCCGGCGAGCTGGACGTGGCGGCCACCACCATCAAGACGCACATCCGCAACCTGTATCAGAAACTGGGCGTGGCCCATCGCCAGGAGGCGGTGCAGCAGGCGCAGCAACTGCTGAAGATGATGGGCTACGGCGCGTAAAAACCCTGATGTCCCTCTGGTCTTAAACGCCGCAGAGTTGGTTACAATAGCGGCGTCCCCCTATTACGAGGCAGTCAGCAGTATGGAACAGTTCGAAGCGATCAACGTTGAGCAGGCGTACACCCGCTGGAAAGAGGGCAGCGCCGCCCTGGTCGACATCCGCGATCCGCAAAGTTTTGAAGCCGGGCATACGCCGGGCGCCTTTCACCTCACCAACGCCACCCTGTCGGCCTTTATGCAGCAAAACGACTTCGAGCGGCCGGTGATGGTGATGTGCTACCACGGCAACAGCAGCCGCAGCGCGGCGCAGTACCTGCTGCACCAGGGGTTCGACGCGGTCTACAGCATCGACGGCGGTTTCGAGGCCTGGGCCCGCCAGTATCCGCAAGACGTGGAAACCTCTGCCTGATCCCCGCCGCCCGCCGCGCGTCGGCGGGCTTCCCCTTCATTTTTATGCGCGTTTTCGCGGGTTTTTCGCAGATCCGTTTGCCAGCGCTCAGGATTTCGACGTTATAATCGGCCGTCAGGGTCGCCGGCGAGCAAGCCGCGGCCAAAATCATTCACTTACGACGGAAGAGCAATGGTTAGAGTAATCGCCATATCCAACCCGCGCCTGGCGCTGGCCTTTGTCGACTATATGGCGACCCAGGGCATCCGGCTTGAGCTGCGCAACAGCGGCGAGGCGGCGGAAATCTGGCTGGCCGACGACGGTCACCTCGAGCAGGTGCAACACGAGCTGCAGCAGTTTCTGGCCGATCCGCTCAACCGCCGTTATCAGGCCGCCAGCTGGCAGACCGGCCATACCGACGCCGGCCTGCATTATCAGAGCGAATCCTACCTGCACACCCTGCGCAGCAAGGCCGGTCCGCTGACGCTCGGCGTGATGGTGCTGTGCATCGCGGTCTATATTCTGATGCAGGCGCTCGGCGACGATACCGTGATGTATTGGCTCTCCTGGCCGCAGGACAGCAGCCAATACACCCAGCTGTGGCGCTGGATCAGCCATGCGTTCCTGCATTTCTCCCTGCTGCATATCCTGTTTAACCTGATGTGGTGGTGGTATCTCGGCGGCCAGATGGAAAAACGCCTCGGCGCCGGCAAGCTGTTCGTGCTGGCGGTGGTGTCGGCCTTCTTCAGCGGCTGGGCGCAATCGCTGTTCAGCGGCGCGCTGTTTGGCGGGCTGTCGGGCGTGGTCTATGCGCTGATGGGCTATGTGTGGCTGTCGGGCGAACGGGCGCCGGAGCGCGGCCTGATGCTGCCGCGCGGCCTGATGGTGTTCTCGGTGTTGTGGCTGGTGGCCGGATATTTCGATATTTTAGGAATGTCGATCGCCAACGCGGCACACGTAGCCGGTTTAGTGTTAGGGTTATTGATGGCATTTTGGGATACGCGTCATCGCGCACACAACGAACAATAACAGCCGAGAGCTATGTCCAGCGGGCATAGCGGGCGTTTTAGGGGATTATCGTGAAGCAAACACAGCGTCATGACGCAATTATCGAGCTGGTGCGCCTGCAGGGTTACGTCAGCACGGAAGAGCTGGTCGAACATTTTGACGTCAGCCCGCAAACGATTCGCCGCGATTTGAATGACCTGGCCGACCAGAACAAGATCCAGCGTCACCACGGCGGCGCGGCGCTGCCTTCCAGCTCGGTCAACGCTGCCTATAACGATCGCAAGGTGATGTGGTCGGAAGAGAAGGCCCGCATCGCGCAGCGCGTCGCCAGCCAGATCCCGGACGGCGCCACGCTGTTCATCGATATCGGCACCACGCCGGAAGCGGTGGCCCATGCGCTGATGAACCACAAGAACCTGCGCGTGGTCACCAACAACCTTAACGTCGCCACCCTGTTGACCGCCAAGGAAGACTTCCGCCTGATCCTGGCCGGCGGCGAAGTGCGCACACGCGACGGCGGCATCATGGGCGAAGCCACCCTGGACTTCATCTCCCAATTCCGTCTCGATTACGGCATTCTCGGCATCAGCGGCATCGATATGGACGGCTCGCTGCTCGAATTCGACTATCACGAAGTGCGCACCAAACGCGCGATTATCGAAAATTCCCGCTGCGTGATGCTGGTCACCGACCATTCCAAATTCGGCCGCAACGCCATGGTCAACCTGGGCAACATGAACCTGATCGACTACCTGTTTACCGACCAACTGCCGCCGCCGAGCGTGATGAAAATCATCGAACAGTACGACGTGCAGCTGGAGTTGTGCTGATTCGGCCTTAACCTGCGGGGCGCGCCGCCGTCCCGTTTCATACCTTCAGGCTCCCCTCATCGACAGCCGTTTGCGCGCCCGCGCCATATCCATACTGCTTGTGTGACTATCATCACCAAACTGTTACCTCTATCACGCCTAAATGTTTTTGTTTGGTTAACTCTTGGCTTGCCTGTTGGTTTTTGATTACAATCATGAGCGAAAACGAACATGAAAGAGCTATTTCGAACATCTGGAGGAAGATGACGTGGAAACCAAAGACTTGATCGTTATCGGTGGCGGCATCAACGGTGCCGGCATCGCGGCGGATGCTGCCGGGCGCGGGCTGTCGGTACTGCTACTGGAAGCGCAAGACTTGGCCTGTGCTACGTCTTCCGCCAGTTCCAAACTGATCCACGGTGGCCTGCGCTACCTGGAACACTACGAATTCCGTCTGGTGAGCGAAGCGCTGGCCGAACGTGAAGTGCTGCTGAAGCTGGCGCCGCACATCGCGTACCCGATGCGTTTCCGCCTGCCGCACCAGCCGCACCTGCGTCCGGCCTGGATGATCCGTATCGGCCTGTTCCTGTACGATCACCTGGGCAAACGCACCAGCCTGCCGGGCAGCAAGGGTTTGCGCTTTGGACCAGAGTCGGTGCTAAAGCCCGAATTGAAGCGCGGTTTCGAATATTCCGACTGCTGGGTCGACGATGCTCGCCTGGTGGTGCTGAACGCGCAGGAAGTGGAAAAACGCGGCGGCGAAGTGCGCACCCGCACCAAAGTGACCCGCGCATGGCGTGAAAACGGCCTGTGGATGGTGGAAGCGGTCGATATCGACAGCGGCAAAACCTTCACCTGGCGCGCCAAAGGCCTGGTGAACGCCACCGGCCCGTGGGTGAAAAACTTCTTCGACGACGGCCTGAAGCTCAAATCGCCTTACGGCATCCGCCTGATCAAAGGCAGCCACATCGTGGTGCCGCGCGTGCACGATCAGCCGCAGTCTTACATTCTGCAGAACGAAGACCACCGCATCGTGTTCGTGATCCCGTGGAATGACGAGTTCTCCATCATCGGCACCACCGACGTGGAGTACAAAGGCGATCCGAAAGACGTGAAGATCGACGAGAACGAAATCGCTTATCTGCTGAAAGTGTACAACGATCACTTCAAGAAGCAGCTGGGCCGCGACGACATCGTCTGGACTTACTCCGGCGTGCGTCCGCTGTGCGACGACGAATCCGATTCACCGCAGGCGATCACCCGCGATTACACGCTGGACGTGCACGATGAGCAGGGCAAAGCGCCGCTGCTGTCGGTCTTCGGCGGCAAGCTGACCACCTACCGCAAGCTGGCCGAACATGCGATGGAAAAACTGGCCCACTACTACCCAGGCTGCGGCCCGGCGTGGACCAAAAACGCCACGCTGCCGGGCGGTGACATCGACGGCGATCGCGATGGCTACGCGGCCAAACTGCGCCGTGCGCACGGCTGGCTGCCGGAAGCCCTGGCGCGCCGCTATGCCCGCACCTACGGCAGCCAGAGCGAGCTGATCCTGGCCGGCGCCAACGGCCTCGCCGATCTGGGCGAAGATTTCGGCCACGGTCTGTATGAAGCCGAGCTGCGTTACCTGACCGAGAAAGAGTGGGTCGTAGAGCTGGACGACGCCATCTGGCGCCGCACCAAGCTGGGCATGTGGCTGGACGAGGCGCAGCAGGCGCGAGTGAAAGCCTGGCTGGCGGAACACGCGAAAACGAAAGCGCTGTCTCTGGCTTCCTGAGCTGCAGCGTAACGACAAAGGGCCGGTTATCCGGCCCTTTGCTTTTTTCCTCTCCCGCTTTACAGCTTCACCGGCTTAATGTGCCAAATTTCATCCGCGTATTCCTGAATGGTGCGATCGGATGAGAAGTAGCCCATATTGGCGATATTCAGCACCGCGCGCCGCGTCCACTCGTCCTGATTGAGATACACCTCGTCCACCTTGTCCTGCGTGTCCACATAGCTGCGGTAATCCGCCAACAGCTGATAGTGATCGCCGAGGTTGACCAGCGAGTCGAACAAATTGCCATAGCGTTTCGGCTCTTCCGGGCTGAACACCCCGGTGGCGATCTGCGTCAGCGCCTGATGCAGCTCCGGGTCTTGCTCATAGTACTGGCGCGGGTTGTAACCGTTGCGGCGCAGTTCCTCAACCTGCTCGGCGGTATTGCCGAAAATAAAGATATTCTCCTCCCCCACGTGCTCGCGCATCTCGACGTTGGCGCCGTCCAGCGTGCCGATGGTCAGCGCGCCGTTCAGCGCGAACTTCATGTTGCTGGTGCCCGAGGCCTCGGTGCCCGCCAGCGAGATCTGTTCCGACAGATCCGCCGCCGGGATAATGATCTGCGCCAGGCTGACGCCGTAGTTCGGAATGAACACCACCTTCAGTTGGGTATGCACGCGCGGATCGTTGTTGATCACTTTGGCCACGTCGTTGATCAGACGGATGATCTGCTTGGCTGCATAGTAGGCAGAGGCCGCCTTGCCGGCGAAGATCACCACCCGCGGCACGCGCTCGATGTCAGGGTCAGCCAGCAAACGGTTATACAGCGTGATGACGTGCAGCACGTTGAGCAGTTGCCGTTTGTACTCGTGGATACGCTTGATTTGCACATCGAACAACGCATCCGGGTTGACTACCACGTTGAGCGTTTTGGCGATATACAGCGCCAGCCGCTCCTTGTTCTGCCGTTTGGCGCGCTGCACCGCCTGCAGGAAGCTCGGGTAATCGACGTTGGCTTTGATCTCGCTCAGTTGGCTGAGATCGGTGCGCCAGGTTTGGCCGATGCAGTCGTCCAGCACCGCCGCCAGCGGCGGGTTGGCCAGCGCCAGCCAACGGCGCGGCGTCACCCCGTTGGTTTTGTTGCAGAAACGAGTCGGGAACAGCCGGGCGAAGTCGGCGAACAGCGACTGCACCATCAGTTCGGAATGCAGGGCGGAAACGCCGTTGACCTTGTGGCTGGCCACCACCGCCAGCCACGCCATGCGCACCCGGCGGCCGTTGGTTTCGTCGATGATCGAGACCCGCGCCAGCAGGTCGTTGTCGTCCGGCGCCACTTCCTGCACCATCTTGAGGAAGTGATCGTTGATTTCGAAAATCAGCTGCAGATGGCGCGGCAAGATGCGGCCTATCATGTCCAGCGGCCAGGTCTCCAGCGCCTCGCTCATCAGCGTGTGGTTGGTGTAAGAGAACACCTGCTCCACCACTTCCCAGGCGTCGAGCCACTTGAATTTGTGCTCGTCGATCAGCCGGTGCATCAGCTCGGGGATCGACAATACCGGGTGGGTGTCGTTGAGGTGAATGGCGATCTTGTCCGCCAGGTTGTCGAAGGTTTTGTGCATCAACCAATGGCGGTTGAGAATATCCTGCACCGTGGCCGACACCAGGAAATACTCCTGCCGCAGCCGCAGCTCGCGCCCGGAGGAGGTCGAATCGTCCGGATAGAGCACGCGCGACACGTTCTCCGAGTGGTTTTTGTCTTCCACCGCCGCGAAGTAATCGCCCTGGTTGAACTTGCCGAGGTTGATCTCATTACTGGCCTGCGCGCCCCACAACCGCAGCGTATTGGTGGCGTCGGTGTCAAAACCGGGGATCACCTGATCGTAGGCGATGGCCACGACCTCTTCGGTCTCCAGCCAGCGCGCCTTGGCCCCCTCCTGCTGCACGCGGCCGCCGAAGCGCACCTTGTAGCGGGTGTTATGGCGCGGAAACTCCCACGGATTGCCGTACTCCAGCCAGTAGTCCGGCGACTCCATCTGTTGGCCGTTGACGATGTTCTGCTTGAACATGCCGTATTCATAGCGAATGCCGTAGCCGCGCCCCGGCAGCGCCAGCGTCGCCAGCGAGTCGAGGAAACAGGCCGCCAGCCGGCCCAGGCCGCCGTTACCAAGCCCGGGGTCGTTTTCTTCCTCCAGCAGCTCCGCCAGGTTCAGCCCCATCTCGTTCAGCGCGTTGTCGATGTCCTGATAGATGCCCATCGACAGCAGCGCGTTTGACAGGGTGCGGCCGATCAGGAACTCCATCGACAGGTAATACACCTGCCGCACGTCTTGAGACAGCTGGGCGCGGTTGGAACGCAGCCAGCGCTCCACCATGCGATCGCGCACCGCGAACAGCACGGCGTTCAGCCAATCGTGCCGGTTGGCGATGGCCGGATCCTTGCCGACGATAAACATCAGCTTATAGGCGATGGAGTGTTTCAGCGCTTCCACACTGACCGTAGGTGAGGTGTAACTAAACGGTGAAGTCATGGCTTTTTAATCCCTTGTGGGGAGCCCCGCCATTCGCCGCGGAATAGCGGGCTCCGCTGAACATGGACGCGGCACGCCGCGCCCCGACAATCTACCCTTACGGCTGCCCGCCGCGCGTCAACCCGAGACGCGAAACGCGGGCTACAAGCGTTGATAAAGCGATAAATACTCTTTCGCCGCCACCGGCCAGCCGAAGTCCACGCTCATGGCGTGGCGCTGAACGTGGCGCCAGTGTTTCGGCCGGCTCCACAGCACCATGGCGCGGCGGATGGCGTTGCCCAGCGCGACGGCGTCGCAATCGTCGAACACGAATCCGCTGGCGGTGCCGTCGGCCAGGTTCTCCAGCGCGCAGTCCACCACCGTGTCCGCCAGCCCGCCGGTGCGGCGCACCAGCGGCAGCGTGCCGTACTTCAGACCGTAGAGCTGCGTCAGACCGCAGGGCTCGAAGCGGCTCGGCACCAGAATAACGTCGGCGCCGCCGATGATGCGGTGGGAGAAGGATTCGTGATAACCGATCTGCACGCCGACCTGTTCAGGGTAGTCGGCGGCGGCGGCCAGAAACGCCTGTTGCAGCACCGCATCGCCGGCGCCCAGCAGCGCCAGCTGCCCGCCCTGCGCCAGCAGTTCAGGCAACGCCTGCAGCACCAGATCCAGGCCTTTTTGGCTGGTCAATCGGCTCACCACCGCGAACACCGGCAGCGATTCGTCCACCTTCAGCCCCATGGCCTTTTGCAGATGCAGCTTGTTTTTGACCTTGCTTTTCAGATCGTCGGCGTCATAGCGGGCGCTTAGCCGCGGGTCGTGGGCCGGATCCCAAATCTTGTCGTCCACCCCGTTGAGGATGCCGCTCAGCCTGCCCTGCCGCTGCCGCTCCTGCAGCAGCCCCTCCATGCCGTAGCCGAACTCCGGCCGGGTGATCTCGCGCGCATAGGTCGGGCTGACGGCGGTCACGTGGTCGGCATAAAACAGCCCGGCCTTGAGGAACGACATCTGGCCGTAGAACTCCAGGCCATAGACGTTGTAAAACGACGCCGGCAGCCACAGTTCGGTCACGTGATGGGCGGAAAACAGCCCTTGATAGGCCAGGTTATGCACCGTGAACACCGAACGGGCCGGGTGGCCGTTGGCGGCCAGATAGGCGCAGCTAAGACCGGCGTGCCAGTCGTGGGCGTGCACCAGCTGCGGACGCCAGTAGCGATCCAGCCCCTTGGCCAGCTCGCAGGCCATCCAGCCCAGCAGCGCAAAGCGCCGGTGGTTGTCGGGGTAGGCGTACATGGACTGATCGTGGTACGGGCTGCCCGGCCGGTCATACAGCCAGGGCGCGTCGATCAGGTAAATGCCCACGCCATGGTAGGTGCCGTAACGCAGGCCGACCCGGCCGGCGAACGAGTCTATCTCCGCCACCAGCACGGTGTCGGGTATGCCGTTGCGTACGTCAGGGAAAGCGGGCAATAGTACCCGAACATCGGCGCCTTCGGCGATTTGCGCCGCCGGCAGCGCGCCAACCACGTCTGCGAGTCCGCCCGTTTTCAGCAGGGGGAACATTTCAGAACATACGTGTAAGACCTGCATTATCACTCCTGAAAGTCGGCCGAAGGCCTCTGGATAAGAAATAAAGCAGGCTTGCCGCTGTTATGTGTGCCGCGTTGCGCAAGCCATCGAACCGTTCATCGGGCGGCAGGCTATCGTTCTGCCCCCACGTTAACTCACAATTTTGACAACATTTCGCGCGTCACCAGCACGATGCCGCCTTCCGAGCGATAGAAACGCTTGCTGTCCTCATCGGCGTTTTCCCCGATCACCATGCCCTCCGGAATGTGGCAGGCGCGGTCGATGATGCAGCGCCGCAGGCGGCAGGAACGGCCGACGTTCACGTCCGGCAACAATACGGTAGAGTCGATGGTGCAGAACGAGTTCACTCGCACGCGCGGGAACAGCACCGAATGCACCACCACCGATCCGGACACGATGCAACCGCCGGACACCAGCGAGTTCATGGTCATGCCGTGGCTGCCGGAGCGATCCTGCACAAACTTGGCCGGCGGCAGCGGTTCCATGTGGGTGCGGATCGGCCAGGCGCGGTCGTACATGTCTAGCTCCGGCGTCACCGACGCCAGATCGAGATTGGCGCGCCAATAGGCGTCCAGCGTGCCCACGTCGCGCCAGTACGGCGGCAGATCGGGGTTGGACGTCACGCAGGACAAGGTAAACGGATGCGCCCACGCCGCCTGCTGCGCGGTGATTTTCGGGATCAGATCCTTGCCGAAATCGTGGCTGGAGCCAGGGGTCGACATATCCTCTTGCAGCAGCTGGAACAGGTAGGCGGCATTAAAAATATAGATGCCCATGCTGGCCAGCGACATATCCGGGTTGCCCGGCATCGCCGGCGGATCGGCGGGCTTTTCCAGAAACTCGATGATACGGTCGCTTTCATCCACCTTCATCACGCCGAATTCGCCGGCTTCGCTGCGCGGCACCGGCAGGCAGGCCACGGTGCACTGAGCGCCCTTCTCGACGTGATCGATCAGCATGCGTGAATAATCCATCTTGTAGATGTGATCGCCCGCCAGGATCACCACGTATTCGGCCTCGTAGCGGCGGATGATATCCAGGTTCTGGTACACCGCGTCGGCGGTGCCCTTGTACCAATGCTCGGTGCTGAGGCGCTGCTGGGCCGGCAGCAGATCGACGAACTCGTTCATTTCCTCGTTGAGGAACGACCAGCCGCGTTGAATGTGCTGCACCAGCGTGTGCGACTGGTATTGGGTGATCACGCCGATGCGGCGGATGCC
Source organism: Serratia sp. BNK-33-b (assembly GCF_048684565.1). Classification (NCBI taxonomy): domain Bacteria; kingdom Pseudomonadati; phylum Pseudomonadota; class Gammaproteobacteria; order Enterobacterales; family Yersiniaceae; genus Serratia; species Serratia sp. BNK-33-b. The sequence goes on along the minus strand of NZ_JBLQTZ010000001.1, from coordinate 128,201 downwards.
GGAGTTCAGGCAGTTCGACAAGGCGAAATCGATGATGCGGAATTTGCCGCCAAAGTGGACGGCGGGCTTGGCGCGGGTGGAGGTCAAATCTTTCAAACGTGAGCCGCGGCCGCCGGCCAGGATCAGCGCTACGGATTTAATCGGCAACTGGCGCGCCAACATCAGGGGGTCTTTATTTTCAAACCTAACCATAGCGGACTCCTTTTATTATTTCCGTACCAGTACGCAAAGCGAGCGCGCGGCCTGGTGCCAGGCGGGCAATACCGCCCGTGAGTCTTCCTGAGTGAAGGGAGCGACAACCTGCCAATCGCCTTCCGGCAATCTCATCTCCGTCGTTTGCGGCGTGGCGTTGACCAGCAGCAGCCAGCGCTGCGACAGCAGGATCTGCATGAGCGGCTCGCCCCGCTCCCACTGCTGCGCGTCGAGCGGCTGGCCTTGCGCGTTCAGCCACTGCACGCTGCCATCGTCCTGCTGCCACCAGCGGTCCTGCTGCAGTGCGGGGATCTGGCGGCGCAGCGCGATCAGCGCCGCGACGTAATCGGTCAGCGCATCGTCCGCCGTGGCCCAATCGAGCCAGGTGGTGGCGTTGTCCTGACAATAGGCATTGTTGTTCCCCTGCTGGCTGTGTCCCTGTTCATCGCCGGCCAGCAGCATCGGCGTGCCCTGGGACAGCAACAGCGTGGCGAGCATCGCCCGCTGGCTGGCCCTGCGGCGTTGCACAATGGCGTCGTCGGCGACCAGGCCTTCGACGCCGTGGTTGTTACTGAAATTGCGATCGCTGCCGTCGCGGTTGCCCTCGCCGTTCGGCTGATTGTGTTTCTCGTTGAAGCTGACCACGTCCTGCAGGGTAAACCCGTCATGGGCGGTCAGCATGTTGACGGTGGCGTAAGGCGCCCGCCCGCGCTGGTTGTACAGATCGCTGGAGGCGGCAAAACGCCGGGCGAACTGGCCGAGCGACACGCCGCTCTGCAGCCAGAAACGGCGCATGTCGTCGCGGTAATGGTCGTTCCATTCGGCGAAGCGGCCGGGGAACGCCCCCACCTGATAACCGCCGGGGCCAATGTCCCAGGGCTCGGCGATCAGCTTGCAGCGCGACAGCAGATCGTCCGCCAGCATCGCCTGGAACAGCGGCGCATCGCGATCGAACCCCGGCGTGCGGCCGAGCACGCTGCCCAGATCGAAGCGGAAGCCGTCGACGTGGCACTCCCGCACCCAAAAATGCAGGCAATCCATCACCCAGGCCACGCCCTGCGGCTGATCCAACCGCAGCGTGTTGCCGCAGCCGGTATCGTTGACATAGTCCCCTTCGGGCGTCAGCCAGTAGTAGCTCAGGTTATCGATGCCGCTCAGCGACAGCATCGGCCCGTCCATATCCAGCTCGGCGCTGTGGTTAAACACCACGTCGAGGATCACCTCGATGCCAGCTTGGTGCAGCGCCTTGACCGCATCGCGAAATTCGTTCAGCGGCGTGGCATCGATGCTCAGGCTGGCGTAGCGGTTGTCCGGCGCATAGGGCGCCAGCACGTTATAGCCCCAATAGTTGATCAGCCCCAACCGCTGCAGGCGCGGTTCGGAGGTATGTTGCTGCACCGGCAACAGTTCCAGCGCGGTGATACCGAGGCGTTTGAAGTGGGCGATCATCGCCGGGTGCCCCAATGCGGCGAAGCTGCCGCGCAGCGCCGGCGGGATCTGCGGGTGCAGCAGCGTCAGACCGCGCACGTGCGCTTCGTAAATCACCGTCTGCCCCCAGGGCGTGGCGGGCGGGCGATCGTCCTGCCAGTCGTACCGTTCGTCCACCACCACGCACTTCGGCATCAGCTCCGCGCTGTCGTGCGGGTCCGGCTGCTCGTAACCGCCGTGGAGGTGCGGGTGATCCGCCACCGGCCCTTCCACCGCGCGCGCGGCCGGATCGAGCGCCAGTTTGTTGGGGTTGAAGCGCTGCCCATTCGCCGGATCAAACGGGCCGTAGACCCGGTAACCGTAACGTTGTCCCGGCTTGCCGCCCGGCAAATAGCCATGCCAGATATCGCCGCTGCGCGCCGGCAGCGGCAGGCGCACTTCGCGCTGCTGGCCGTCGAACAGGCACAACTCCACCCGCTCGGCATGCGCCGAGTACAGGGTAAAGTTGATGCCTTCGCCGTCGTACTGCGCGCCCAGCGGCGCGGCGAGGCCGGCTGTCAGCTCCGTCATGGCGCCTCCCGCAGCAGATAAATGGTCGCCAGCGGCGGCAACGTTACGCAGATGGAGAAGTCGCGGCCGTGGCTGCCGACCGCTTCGGAAGAAACCCGCCCCTGATTGCCGGCATTGCTGCCGTGATAGTGGTGCGAATCGGTATTGAGGATCTCGCGGTAGTCACCGGCGCGCGAGAGGCCGATGCGGTAGCGGTAGCGCGGCACCGGGGTAAAGTTGCTGATGGCGATCAACTCATTGCCCTGCGAATCGTAGCGCGCGAAGGCGAACACCGAGTTGTCGTGATCGTCGACCACCAGCCATTCGAAGCCGTCCGGGCGGTAGTCGCGCTCGTACAGCGGCGCCTGCTGGCGGTAGCAGTGGTTCAGATCGCGCACCAGCCGCTGCACGCCGTTATGCCAGTTATCCAGCCCTTCCAGTAAATGCCAGTCAAGACTGGTATCGAAATTCCACTCGCGCCCTTGCGCGAACTCGCAGCCCATAAACAGCAGCTTTTTGCCCGGATGCGCCCACATAAAGCCGTAATAGGCGCGCAGGTTGGCGAATTTCTGCCAGGCGTCGCCCGGCATACGGTCGAGGACCGATTTTTTGCCGTGCACCACTTCATCGTGCGAGATAGGCAACACGAAGTTCTCGGTATAGGCGTACAGCATGCCGAAGGTCATCTGGTTGTGGTGATACTTGCGGTGCACCGGATCGCACTTCATGTAATTGAGCGTGTCGTGCATCCAGCCGAGGTTCCATTTGTAGTGGAACCCAAGGCCGTTGGCGTCCGGCGGCAGGGTGACGCCGGGATAGTCGGTGGATTCCTCCGCCAGCGTCACCGCGCCCGGCTGCGCCTGGCCGATAGTCTGGTTGGTATAACGCAGGAAGGCGATGGCCTCCAGATTCTCGTTGCCGCCGTAGTAATTCGGCACCCACTCGCCGTCGGCGCGGCTGTAATCGCGATAGATCATCGACGCCACCGCATCGACCCGCAGCGCGTCGATGCCGAAACGCTCCAGCCAATACAGCGCGTTGCCCGCCAGGTAGTTGCGTACCTCGTGACGACCGTAGTTGTAGATCAGCGTATTCCAGTCCTGATGGTAGCCCTCGCGCGGATCGGCGTACTCGTACAGCGCAGTGCCGTCGAAATTCGCCAGGCCGTAGGCGTCGCTCGGGAAGTGCCCCGGCACCCAGTCGAGGATCACGTTGATGCCCGCCTCATGCGCCGCCGCCACAAACGCCCTGAAGTCGGCCGGCGTGCCGAAGCGCCGGGTCGGCGCATACAGCCCCAGCGGCTGATAGCCCCAGCTGCCGTCGAACGGGTGCTCGTTGAGCGGCAGCAGCTCGATATGGGTGAATCCCATGTCCTTCACATAGTCGATCAGCTGCACAGCCAGCTCGCCGTAGCTGAGCCAGAAGTGGTTGTCAGTGTGGCGGCGCCATGAGCCGAGATGCACCTCATAGATGGCGATCGGCTGGTCAAAATCGTTGGCGCGGCGGCGCGCCGGCGTCGACGGCACCACCTCCGGCAGCGGCGCCACCAGCGAGGCGGTATCCGGGCGCATCTGCGCCTCGAAGGCGTAAGGATCGGCTTTCAACTGAGTATTGCCGTAGCAATCGACGATTTCATATTTGTACAGCTGGCCGGCCTGCACGCCGGGCAAGAACAGCTCCCAGATGCCGTTTTCACGCCGCAGACGCATCGGGTGGCGGCGGCCGTCCCAGAAGTTGAATTCCCCCACCACCGAAACACGCTGGGCGTTGGGCGCCCAGACCGCAAAGCTGACGCCGTCGATGCCATCCAGTGTGACGAGGTGGGCGCCCAGCCGTTCATAGGGGCGCAAATGCGTACCCTCAGCCAATAGCCAACTGTCGATATCCTGCAGCAGCGGGCCGAACCGATAAGGATCGTCGACGATCTGTTGATGATCGCGCCAGCTGACCTGCAGCTGATAGCGGAAAGGATTTTTGCGCCGCGGCACCACCGCGCTGAAGAAACCGCGCGGATCGTCGCAGTTCAGCTGCACCAGCCGCCGGCCGGTTTGCTGTTCCACCAACCAGACTGCGCCGGCGTCCGGCAGCAGCGCGCGCACCTGCAGACCGTTATCGGTCGCATGCATGCCAAGCAGAGCGAAGGGATCGGCGTAATGGCCGGAGATGATCTGATCAATCACGTCACGATCGGGAAGTACAGGCATAGTCTTCTTCCTTAGATTAACAGCATGATCTAAGCACGGCTTGTTGATTATTCCTTGGCCGTTTTGGTCATCATGCAATGCATTCGGACTCTAAAGCGTGATTGCGGTCGGTTATTGACCAATCTTTACTCTGCCGACCTGAATTTCGCTCTTTATGCTTATTTTTTGAAATATTTCAGTCATGGTGAAAAATTGTCCACCCATGCGTTAAGCATAGCCAATGTCTGTTAAAAACTGCTCAGCATTGCTCAGGAAAATTCTTCATTAAGAAAACTGCCAGCCTGGCGGCGTTTGCATGCGGCGGCTGACGAGGAGATAGGCGGGATCCCGCCCATTGAAACGAGGCTGGCGATGACGCTGCCCGACGCGGTGCGCGGCGAACAAAAAAGCGGAAAATAAGGCATTAGGGGGCTGAAAGCAGCCAGCCCCCTGGAAGTGCGGGTTTACAGCAGGATGCGCAGCATGCGGCGCAGCGGCTCGGCCGCGCCCCACAGCAGTTGGTCGCCCACGGTGAACGCCGACAGGTACTCCGGCCCCATATTCAGCTTGCGCAGACGGCCGACCGGCGTATTCAGCGTACCGGTCACCGCCGCCGGCGTCAGTTCGCGCATGGTCAGTTCGCGGTCGTTCGGGATCACGCGCACCCAGTCGTTGTGCGTCGCCAGCATCTGCTCGATTTCCGGCAGCGACACGTCTTTTTTCAGCTTCAGCGTGAACGCCTGGCTGTGGCAGCGCAGCGCGCCGACGCGCACGCACAGACCGTCGACCGGGATCACGCTGCCGGTATTCAGAATCTTGTTGGTTTCCGCCTGACCCTTCCACTCTTCACGGCTCTGGCCGTTGTCGAGCTGCTTGTCGATCCACGGGATCAGGCTGCCGGCCAGCGGGACGCCGAAGTTATCGGTCGGCAGTTTGCCGCTGCGCGTGGCTTCGGTCACCTTGCGCTCGATATCCAGGATGGCGGAAGCCGGATCCTGCAGCTCTTTCGCCACGTCGGCATGCAGCATGCCCATTTGGGTCAGCAGTTCGCGCATGTGGCGCGCGCCGCCGCCGGAGGCCGCCTGGTAGGTGGCGACCGACGCCCACTCCACCAGATCGTTGGCGAACAGGCCGCCGAGCGACATCAGCATCAGGCTGACGGTGCAGTTGCCGCCGACGAAGGTTTTGATGCCTTTGTCCAGGCCCTGCTGGATCACCGCGTGGTTGACCGGATCCAGGATGATGATGGCGTCGTCCTGCATGCGCAGCGACGAGGCCGCGTCGATCCAGTAACCCTGCCAACCGCTGGCGCGCAGCTTAGGATAAACTTCGTTGGTATAATCGCCGCCCTGACAGGTAATAATGATATCGAGCGCGCTCAGCGCGTCGATGTCATACGCATCCTGCAGCGTGCCCTGCTGGCCGCCGAAGGCCGGCGCGGCGGAACCGTGCTGCGAGGTGGAGAAAAAGACCGGGCGAATGGCGTCGAAATCGCGCTCTTCCGTCATGCGTTGCATGAGAACCGAGCCGACCATTCCGCGCCAACCGATGAAACCAACGTTTTTCATAATATCTGTATCCCGCCCGGATAAGGGCTTATGTAGGTGATAACGAGTTGTGTGCAATATCTCCTCACCTTACAAAATGTCGGCGCGGGCGCAAAGTGAATTTATTCGATGGCTGAGGATTTCTCAGCAATCCTTCTTATATACCCGTCGTCTTTCAAACTGCAGCGTTGTTATCTGCACGTAGTTACGTGGCCCATCCGTGGGCCACGCCCCAAGGGGCCGCTGCGAGCAGCGTTCAAATCTGCTCCCGGCAGATTTGTCATACCCCAGTCACTTACTTGAGTAAGCTCCTGGGGATGCGATCGCTGGGCGCCTAGCTGCAATTTGAAATCCATAGGGGATAGGCAAGGACGCGGCCGGAAAGGCCGAGGCGTTTTCCCGATCACGAGGTCACCATGACAGAGATGATTTCCGCTACGGTATTGCTGTTTTTAATTATGGATCCGCTGGGCAACCTGCCGATTTTCATGTCGGTGCTCAAGCACCTGGAACCGCGCCGCCGCCGCGTGGTGTTGATTCGCGAGCTGCTGATCGCCCTGCTGCTGATGCTGATCTTTCTGTTCGCCGGCGAGAAAATTCTGGCGTTCCTCAACCTGCGCACCGAAACCGTCTCCATTTCCGGCGGCATCATCCTGTTTCTGATCGCCATCAAGATGATCTTTCCCTCGCAGGAGGGAAATAGCTCCGGGCTGTCCGCCGGCGAGGAGCCGTTCCTGGTGCCGCTGGCGATCCCGCTGGTGGCCGGGCCGTCGATTCTGGCTGCATTGATGCTGCTATCGCACCAATACCCGCATCAGTTGCCCCATCTGGTGGCGGCGCTGCTGATCGCCTGGGGTCTCTCTGCGGCCATTTTGCTGATGTCGAACCTGTTCCTGCGCCTGCTGGGCAGCAAAGGCGTCAGCGCGCTGGAGCGGTTGATGGGGCTGATTCTGGTGATGCTGTCGACCCAGATGTTCCTGGATGGCGTGCGGGCTTACATGAAGCTGTAGGCGCCTGGCGGCGCCGACAACGGTCCGCGCTTAGCGGGCGGTAACGCGGCGAATATGGGCGAGCGTATCGGCGACCACGCCGTCCAACGGCTGGTTGATGTCGATCGCTTGCACATCCGGTTCCTGCTCGCCCGGCTCTTCCAGCGTGGCGAACTGGGAAATCAACATCTGCGGCTTGAAGAAGTGGCCCTTGCGTTGTTTCAGACGCTCCTCGATCACCGACTGGTCGCCTTTCAGGTAGAGGAAATGCAGGTTGAGATTGCCGTCGCGCAGGCGATCGCGATAGCTTTTCTTCAGCGCCGAGCACACCAGCAGCGACACGTCGTTGGTGCGCTGCATGGCGAAGATGGCGTCGTTCAGGGCCGCCAGCCACGGAGCGCGATCGTTGTCGTCCAACGCATGCCCGGAGGACATTTTGATGATGTTGGCGCGCGGGTGCAGGTAGTCACCATCCAGCATGGCGGCGTTGGCCTCGTGGGCGACGGCGCTGGCCACGGCGGATTTGCCGCTGCCGGAAACGCCCATCAAAACAAATACGTGATTCTGCGGATTACTCATTGTGTCATGCCCTTATGGGAACTGGCGCGAGCGCGCCAAATGCGCCCCAACTGATAAAGATACTCTGGAACGCCGACGCCCCGCAGGGCGCCGGATAAAGATTATACGACCGTCGCCAGCAGCAGACAGCCCACCAGGCCACACACCGAGATAATGGTTTCCAACACCGACCAGGATTTGATGGTTTCCATGATGCTCAGGTTGAAGTACTCCTTGAACAGCCAGAAGCCCGGATCGTTGACGTGCGAGAAGATGACGCTGCCGGAACCGACCGCAATCACCATCAGCTCAGGGCTGACGCCGGTGGTGGCGATCAGCGGCGCGACGATGCCGCCGGCGGTGATCGCCGCCACGGTGGCGGAACCCAGCGCCAGACGCAGCGCGGCGGCGATTGACCAGGCCATCAGGATCGGCGAAACGTTGCTGCCTTCCATCAGGCCGGCGATGTACTGTTCGACGCCGCTGTCCACCAGCACCTGCTTGAAGGCGCCGCCGCCGCCGATGATCAACAGCATCATGGCGATGATTTTAATCGAGTCAGTGATGGTGCCCATCACTTCATCCATGGTGCGCCCGCGGTTCAGGCCGAAGGTGAAGATGGCGATCAGCACGGCGATCAGGGTCGCCATCACCGGGTCGCCGAAGAACTCGGCGAAGCGCAGCAGGCTGTGGCCCTTCGGCAGCACCATTTCAGCGACCGCGCGCAGCGCCATCAGGATCACCGGCACCAGCGACGTGGCAACGCTGACGCCAAAGCTCGGCATCTCCGCGTCGGTAAATGTTTTCGGGTTGTACAGGCCTTCCGGCACCGGCTTGTCAATGCCTTTCAGGAAGCGGGCATAGACCGGGCCGGCCAGGATCACCGTCGGGATCGCCAGCAGCGTGCCGTACAGCAGGGTTTTACCCATGTCAGCATGGAAGATGGTAGCGATGGCGGTCGGGCCTGGGTGCGGCGGCAGGAAGCCGTGAGTCACCGACAGCGCGGCGGCCATCGGCACGCCGACGTAAAGCAGCGGAATGCGCGCGGAGGCGGCGATGGTGAACACCAGCGGCAGCAGCAGCACGAAGCCCACTTCGTAGAACAGCGCGAAGCCGACGGTGAAACCGGTCAGCACCACCGCCCATTGAATGTGTTTTCTGCCGAACTTGTCGATCAGCGTGGTGGCGATGCGCTGTGCGCCGCCGCAGTCCGCCAGCAGCTTGCCGAGCATGGCGCCGAAGCCCATGATCAGCGCCAGGCTGCCCAGCGTGCCGCCCACGCCGGCCTTGATGGAGCCGATGACCTTATCGACCGGCATACCCTGTGCAATCCCGACCGCCAGGGCAACCAGAACCAGAGAGATAAAGCCGTTCAGCTTGAAGCGGATCATCAGCAGCAGCAGCAGCGCTACGCCGCCTGCAACAATCACTAATGGCATAGTTTTTCTCCAACCTTTTATCGCGACTCTCTTTACGATAGGCGTAAAGCGTGCGGTTGTTTTATTTTTAGGCTCTTTCCCGGTGTTTAAGAAGAGCTGTAGGTGTTGTTGAGTCAGAGGTTCAGTCTTGCAGCAAGATGACCGCGCACTCGTTGTTACCGGTATCATGATACCGGTAACAACGAGTGCGCCGGAACCGGGTAACCGGCTAAAATTCGCGTTCTGGGACAGAGATCAAACTTATGTCGGCAACGAGCTGCGGGCTTACAGGCGGGATAACCAGCGCGCCTCAGGGCGCGCTGCAAAAAGAAAGGGTGTTAAAACAGAACGTTAAAATGGCTCAGATACTGCCGCCGGGGATCACGGTGAAACCGACGTCCACCATGCGCGGGCACACCGTTTCGCCGCGCAGCCGGGCCAGCAAGCGCTCGGCGCCGATCTGCCCCATGCGTTCACGCGGCGTCAGCACGCTGGCCAGCTTCGGCACCATCACCTGGCCGATGTCATGGCCGTGGAAGCCAGCGATCGCCATCTCCTGCGGGATCGACAGCCCCTGCCGCTGGCATTCGAAGGCCGCGCCGATCGCCAGGTCATCGTTGGTGCAGAAGATACTGTCGATCTGCGGATAGTCACGCTGCGCCTGGCGCAACAGCTCCCCGCCGGCGGAATAAGAGGAAGAACGCGCGGTCATGATGCTGTACGGCTCCAGGCCGGATTCACGCATCGCCTGCTCATACCCCTGCTGCTTGATAATAGTACGCTCATCCTGGCGAGCGCCGAAATAGACTACGTGACGGTGGCCGTGCGCGATGATCTGCTGGGTCATCTGGCGCGCCGCCTCGAAGTTGTTGAAGCCCACCGCCAGATCGATGCACGGCGAGACGCAGTCCATCAGTTCCACCACCGGAATGCCCGCCACCTCGATCATCTTCAGGGTGCGCGGCGTATGGTGGCGCTCGGACAGGATCAGGCCGTCGATATTGTAAGAAAGCAGCGAAGTCAGACGCTCTTCTTCACGCTCCGGCAGGTAACCATAGTGCGCCAGCATGGTCTGGTAGTTGTGCGCGTCGGTGACGCTTTCGATGCCGCGCAGCACTTCGGCGAACACCTGGTTGGTCAGCGACGGCAACAGCACGCCAATCGCCCGGCTGGTGGCGTTGGAGAGGATGTCCGGCGCGCGGTTGGGGATGTAGCCCAGCTCATCCAGCGCGACGGCGATTTTTTGCTGCAGGGCGGCAGAAACCTGGTCGGGATTGCGCAGATAACGGCTCACCGTCATCTTGGTCACGCCCACCTTGTCCGCCACATCCTGGAGTACCGGCCGTTTTTTCTTCATTATCAATGAACTGACTAACCGTGAATGGGCAGCCATTTTAGCAAAAAAAACGGCGGGCCGATATTGTCGGTTATGCGACGGCCAACGCAAAAAGGGCTCACGCCGTGAGCCCTTGAAATTTACCGCTTAATCACACCGGCGGCAGATCGAATAGCAGGATTTCGCTCTCTTCGTCGGCTTGAATGGTCAGCGCCGATTCATCCCACACCGCGAACGCGTCACTGATGCCGGCGGTCTGGCCGTTGACCGAGACCTTGCCGCGCACCACCTGGATCCAAACGCGGCGGCCGGCGGCGATCGGGCATTCCCCCTGCTCGCCTTTATTCAGCGCCCAACGCGACAGCGTCATATCCTGGAACACCTTCAGCGAACCGTCGCGCGCATCCGGCGACAGCACCAGCTGACGGCCCTGCGGCGCATCAAACATGCGCTGCTCGTAGCGCGGCTCCAGCCCGACCTGATCCGGAATGATCCAAATCTGGTACAGGTGCAACGGGCGATCCTGATTGGCATTGTACTCGGAGTGACGCACCCCGGTGCCCGCGCTCATGATCTGGAATTCGCCGGCCTGGATCTGCTCCTTGTTGCCCATGCTGTCCTGGTGTTCCACCGTGCCGCTCAGCACGTAGGTCAGGATTTCCATGTCTTTATGCGGGTGAGTACCGAAACCCTGCCCTGCGTCGATCACATCTTCGTTGATCACTCGCAGCGCCGAGAACCCCATAAAGTTCGGATCGTAATAATCGGCAAATGAGAAGGTGTGCCAGCTATCCAGCCAGCCATGATTGGCGTGGCCGCGGTCTTCCGCTTTACGTACATAAATCATTTTCAACTCTCCTCAATGTTTTTTTACAGTCTAGTCCTGCCAGCAGAATAAGAAAGCGTAAAAAACTCATGCCTCTGTTCAAAAATTTCGATGGAATGAAACAGCGAATGGGCAGCGGATTTGTTGAAAGCGGAACCGGCTGAAAAAGGGCAAAAAAAAAGCCAGCACCCGAGCTGGCTAAGTAAACACTGGAAGCAATGTGAGCAATGTCGTGCCTTCGCAGCGAGAGTATCAAGGGTTGATGCCCTCCCCGGAACGCATCGCAATAATAATCATTATCATTCGCACCTGTAAAGCGTTTTTTTTGACCCGTTGAAATAATATTGACTCAAGGCAGTAAACGGATAAATTCAGAGGTTATTCAACCGGTAAGCAAAAGGAGCAGCGAGATGAGCGAGATCGCGATACGCCACGTGGAAACATCGGATGCGCAGGCCCTGCATCATCTTTATTCTCAGATGCCCGTCTACCGCGATACGCTGCACCTACCGCTACCGACAGTCGACCTGTGGCATAAACGCCTCGCCAATCCCGAACCGGGCACGCATAACCTGGCGGCCTTCGTTGACGGACAGCTTGTCGGTCAGTTAGCCGTGATGCTGAATCAGCGCGTGCGCCGCCGCCACGTGGCCACCTTCGGCATCGGCGTCGATCCGCGCTACCACGGTAAAGGCGTCGGCAGCCGCCTGATGCAGGCGATGATCGACCTGTGCGACAACTGGGCGGCCATCGAGCGCATCGAACTGACGGTGTTTACCGACAACCCGGCGGCCATCGCGCTGTATCGCAAGTTCGGTTTTGAGATTGAAGGCACCAGCCGCGCTTTCGCCATGCGCGACGGCGTGCTGGTCGATGCCTACCATATGGCGCGTTTTCGCTCCGGGCAGCCGCGCGCCGATGCGTGATATCATCCCCCCGCAGGGGCCGCTGCGCCGGCCCCTGAATATCAACCGCCGAACCTTTTTACACGCGCTGGCCGGCCTGACCGCCGCCGGCATGTTCCCCCCTTCACCCCATTAGGTGCCGCTATGCCAACTTCCGCCGCCGGGCGCCCTGGCGCCCGCAACCTGATTACCGATGTACCCGGCCTGAAGGTCGGCGTGGCGCAGGACAGCCGGGTGCGCACCGGCGCGACGGTGATCCTGCCGGACGGCCCGGCGATTGCCGCCGTGGACGTGCGCGGCGGCGGCCCCGCCACCCGTGAAACCGACGCGCTGGGTGAGGACAATTTGGTACAGACCATCGATGCGCTGACGTTCAGCGGCGGTTCGGTATACGGCCTGGCGGCGGCGGACGGCGTCGCGGCCTGGCTCGGGCTACAAGGCAGAGGCTATGCGCTGCGGCCGGCTCCCGGCGTGCCGGTCTCACCTATCGTGCCCACCGCCTGCCTGTACGACCTGGCCAACGGCGGCGATAAAAACTGGCAGCTCACGCCGCCGTATCGCCAACTGGGCATCGACGCGGTCGGCAAGGCCGGCCTGGACTTTCCACTGGGCACCGTCGGCGCCGGCTACGGCGCCATGACCGGCATGGGCAAGCTGAAAGGCGGGCTCGGTTCGGCATCGATCGTTGCCGCCAATGGCGCTACCGTCGGCGCACTGGTGGCGGTCAACAGCCTGGGTGCGGTGGTAGCGCCCGGCACCCGCGCCTTCTGGGCGACGCCCTATGAAATCGATGGTGAATTCGGCAACGGCGGCGCGGCGGCTCTGGCGCAGCTGCGCGCGCAGGGCGAAGACGGGATGGTGCCAGAGCCGCAGGGCGGCAGAAAGAACACCACCCTGGCCTGCATCGCCACCGACCTGGCGCTGACGCGGGTGGAGTTGAAACGGGTGGCCATCATGGCGCAAGACGGCATGGCGCGCGCCATCCGCCCGCTGCACAGCCCGTTTGACGGCGACGTGGTGTTCGCCCTGTCCACCGGGCAGCGCGAGGTGCAGGGCAGCCGTGAACTGGCGGTGCTGCAGATCGGCGCGCTGGCGGCGGACACCCTCGCTCGGGCGATCGCCCGTGGCGTATACGCCGCCACCCCGTGGCCGGGCAGCCAGGTCACAACCTGGCAAACGCTCGGCGGCTAACGCACCGCCATCAAAAAAGGGGCGCCGGCGGCGCCCCTCGATCTCTATTGCCCCTCGCCGCCTAAATGCCGGCGGTTTCCCGAATATAACGGCGCGCCTTCACCGCATACTCGAACGGGTTGGCCAGCGCCGGATCCTGCTCGGCCTCCACCACCATCCACCCTTTGTAACCGCGCTCGTCCAGCAGCTTGAACACCGGTCTGAAATCGATCACGCCATCACCCGGCACGGTGAAGGTGCCCTTCTTCACGCCATCGAGGAAACTCAGCTTGTTGGCCTTCACTTCCGCCACCACCTCATCGCGCACGTCCTTCAGGTGGACATGGTTGATGCGCGGCAGATACTTCTCCAGGATCGCCATCATCGCCTGTTGACTGCCTTCCGAATAGTAGGCGTGGCCGGTATCGAACAGCAGATAAACGTCGTCGTTGACCATGCTCATGTAGCGATCGATTTCGGCCGTGGTCTGAATGCCGGTGCCCATGTGGTGGTGCAGGCACACCTGCATGCCTTTATCGGCGGCGATCTTCGCCAACTCGTTGTAACCGTCGGCCACCCGCCGCCACTCTTCATCGCTGAAATACGGCTTCTCTTCGAACACGCCTTTGGTGGTGCCCTGAATGCTCTTGCTCTGCTCGGAACAGCCGATCACCCTGGCGCCCATGGCATGCAGGAAATTCATGTGGTTGATAAATTCATCAATGGTTTTGTCTTTCTGGCCGTCGGCGAAAAAGGTGCTGAACCAGGCGTTGCAGATCTGGATGCCGCGAATATCCAGCATCGGTTTCAGCACCGCCGGATCGCGCGGGTATTTGCTGCCCACTTCGCTGCCGGTGAAACCGGCCAGCGCCATTTCACTGACGCACTGCTGGAAGGTGTTTTCCTTGCCCAAATCGGGCATGTCATCGTTGGTCCAGCCGATCGGCGCAATGGCCAATTTCACGTTGTCTTTATTCATGGTTTGCCTCGGTCCTTACAGGGCCGCCGGTACAAACGCCGCCGGCGAGCCGAATCAGATTATTTGCCCAACAGCTCTCTTTCGATGCGTTCTCTGGTCGCCACCGCCTGGCTCGGCATCTTTTCCGGGTAGCCGAACAGCGAGGTGCAGATGATCGATTCGCCGCCGACCTTGAAGCTGCGGTTGGCGAATTCCATGTCGCGCAGCGTCTGGAACAGAGCGTCGAAATTCACTTCGCCTTCGCCGATGCCGACGTGCTGGTGCACCGCGGCGTCAACGCCTGGCGGGTTGACGATATAACGGCAATGCTTGGTGTGATTCATGGTGTCGGCGATCAGCACGTGGGAAAGATCGTCCCCGGCGTACTGCAGCATGCCGGCTACGTCACCCTGTCCCTTGTCGTAGTAGAAGGTGTGCGGCACGCTGTAGAGGTATTTGACGTGGTCGCTGCGCAGCGACTTCACCAGATCGGCGGTTTCGTTGCTCAGCTCGCAGAAGTCCCACGGGTGCGACTGGATCTCCATACGAATACCCTCGCGCTCAACGATCGGCAGCAGCTCCTCCATCGAGCGATACCACAGCTCCTCGCAGATCTCCGGTTCGTTGGGGTTGCCGGCCAGTTCGGTGTTGATCACCTGCACGCCCATTTCCACCGCGATTTCGATCATCCGCCGCCAGTTTTTGACCGCCGCCTGGCGGCGATCTTCCCCCGGCCCGGACCAGCGATACACCACGATAAATGAGGAGATCTCCACGCCGGTCGCTTTCAGGGCGTTTTTATACTCCGCCATGATTTCGCGGCTGGCCTTCGGATGTTTGTAAAACGGGTTGATCTGCGGGTGCGGCGACTGCTCGATGTATTTGTAGCCCCAGTCCGCCACCTGCTGAACCATTTTGGTGACGCCCAAATCCCGGATAACGTCGACATCAAAAGCGATCTTCATGGTCACTCCTCTACAATCATGGGTACGCGCTGCGAGCGGTTATTTGCCGTAAAACGCCGGGCGCGCCGGCAGGGTCACCGGCACGATCTCGCCGCTGAGCTGGGCGGCCACGCACGCGTCGGCGGTCACGGCGGCGGCGTAGCCGTCCCAGGCGGAAGGGCCGGTCAATTTGCCCGCGGCCACGTCGTTGATGAACCCCTGCAGCTCGACGTCATAGGCGTCGATAAAGCGATCCTTCCAGTCGGTCAGGATTTCGGTCGACAGGCGGGCGCCGCTGCGCATCTGCACCGAGGACGGCTCCGGCAGTTTGGCGATGCCGGTTTCCCCTACCACTTCACACTGAATGTCATAGCCGTACTGGCAGTTGACGAAGATTTCGACGTCGATGCGCGTCCCTTTGGCGGTTTCAAACAGCACAATTTGCGGATCTTTCAGGTGCGGGAACGCCTTCGGGCTCTTGCGCGGGAACACCACCTGCACCGACACATAGTCGTCGTCGAGCAGCCAGCGCAACACGTCGATTTCGTGGATCAGGGTGTCAGTGATCGCCATATCGGTGGTGTAGGCCTCGCCGACCGTCGGATTGCGGTGCGCGCAGTGCAGCATCAGCGGCTCGCCGATCTGGCCGCTGGTCAGCACCTGTTTCAACGCGCGATACCCCTGGTCATAGGGGCGCATAAAGCCGACCTGCACCAGCCGCTTGCCGTGCTTCGCTTCGGCGTCGACGATGTTTCTGCAGCCCTGCGCGGTCACCGCCAACGGCTTCTCGCAGAATACCGGTTTGCCAGCGGCGATGGCCGCCAGCACGAACTCTTCATGACTCGGCCCCCAGGAGGTGACCAGCACCGCCTGCACGTCGGCGGCCTTGATCAGATCGTGGCCGTTGTCATACACCCGCGCATCCAGCTGCAGATCGCTCACCACCTTGGCGGCGTTGTCGCGATTGATGTCGTTCACCGCCACGACGCGGGCGCCCTGCAAAACTTTGCTGCAGCGGCGGATATGATCGCGGCCGATGGCGCCGGTGCCGATAACCCCAATGTTCAATGTCATTTTCGCTACCCTCTGGAAAGTGTGTTGTGTTCGAAAACGAATCAGTAATCGCGCGCCTTATCGATGTTTTCCTGCAGCTTGCGCGCCACTTCGACGATTTTCTCGCTGTCGGCCACCTGAGCGCCGCCCACGCGCCACCAGCTGAGATATTTGTGCACCATGGTCTTCGGCAGTACCTTGATGTCGAGCAGCGTGGACACGGTCTGCCTGCGGGCGTCGGCCAGCGCATCAAGCAGCTGCTGCTCGGTGGTGACGCGATAGGTTTTGCAGCCGTAAGCCGCCGCCAGCATGGCGAAATCGACCGGCACCAGTTTGCCGTCGAGCTTGCCGCCCTCTGGATTGCGGAAGCGGAATTCGGTGGTGTAACTGTCCATGCCATGTTCCATCTGCAGGTTGTTGATGCAGCCGTTGGTCATGTTGTCGAACAGCACCACGTTGATCTTGCAGCCTTCCTGAATCGAGGTGACCAGCTCGGAATGCAGCATCATGAACGCGCCGTCACCCACCATCGCGTACACCTCACGCTGCGGCTCGGCCAGCTTGACCCCCAATGCGGCGTTCACCTCGTACCCCATGCAGGAGTAGCCGTATTCCACGTGGTAACCGTGCTCGCCGCGGTTGTGCCACACCCGCTGCAGGTCGCCCGGCAGGCTGCCGGCGGCGGCGACGATCACGCTGTCCGGGGGCAGTTCGCGGTTCAGCACCCCCAGCACCCGGCTTTGCGTCATCGCCGAGTCGGTCTGAGCGATAAATTCGGCGAACACCCGCTCGCGATCGAGGTGATCGTCGATCTCCGGCACAAAGCCTGCGCCGCTGTATTCCACCGCGTAAACCCGCTCGGTCTCTTCATGCTGCGCGCTGCGCGCCGTGGCGATGGCGTCGCCCCAGCCGGCGCGATAATCGGCCTGCGCCAGCCGTGCGCCCAGTTCGCTCAGCGCCTCGCGGGCGTCCGCCAGTACCTGCACGCCGTCAAGCTTGCCGGCGTCGAAGGCGCTGACGTTGACGTTGAGGAAGCTGACGCTCGGATGTTGGAACAGCCATTTGGACGAGGTGGTGAAATCGGTGTAGCGGGTGCCGACGCCGATCACCAAATCGGCCTGTCGGGCCAGCGTGTTGGCCGCCAGGCAGCCGGTTTCGCCGATGCCGCCGAGGTTGAATTCATGGTCGCTCGGCACCGCGCCTTTGCCGGCCTGGGTCTCGGCGAACGGAATGCCGAAGCGCTCGGCGAATTCGCGCAGCGCCCGCCCGGCCTGCGAGTATTTCACGCCGCCGCCGCACACCAGCAGCGGTTTGCGTTTGGCCGTCAGCAGCGCCAAGGCGTCCGCCAACATGCCCTCGGTCGCCGGGCGGCGATCGAGCCGATGCACGCGTTTTTGGAAGAAATAGTCGGGATAGTCGTAGGCTTCACCCTGCACGTCCTGCGGCAGACACAGCGTCACCGCGCCGGTTTCCGCCGGCTCGGTCAACACGCGCATCGCATTGATGCAGGCGCTCATCAGCTGTTCCGGGCGCACGATGCGATCCCAGTATTTGCTCACCGCACGGAACGCGTCGTTGGTGCTGATGCTGAGATCGTAAGACTGTTCGATTTGCTGCAACACCGGATCCGGCTGGCGAGAAGCGTAAACGTCGCCCGGCAGCAGCAATAAAGGGATGCGGTTAGCGGTGGCGGTGGCGGCGGCGGTGATCATATTGGCGGCGCCGGGGCCGACCGATGAGGTGCAGGCGTAAATTTGCCGACGCAGCTTCTGTTTGGCGAAGCCGATCGCCGCATGGGCCATCCCCTGCTCGTTGCGGCCCTGGTGCACCCGCAGATCGCCGCTATCCTGTTCCAGCGCCTGCCCCAGCCCCAGCACGTTGCCGTGGCCGAAAATCGCGAAAATGCCCGCGACGAATTTGGTTTCCACGCCGTCGGCCAGCAGATACTGGTTATCGAGAAATCTGACGAGCGCCTGCGCCATGGTTAACCTGATCTTGCCCATTTACTCACCCTTTAGATTGAGGGCCGCCCCGGAAAGCGCTCATGCCGAGCCGACAATCCCGTGTTTGTGTTACGCGGCGGCAGCTATTATCTTGAGCAGACGATGCCCGCGCTGCTCACGAAGTCGACAACCTGAAACGTGAAGCGATTATAAACAAATATATTTTTCATAAAATCACATTACAGAAGAAACATTTCATTTTGCGATAAAGATCGCATATTACATGAAAAGCGCGTTTCATCTCGTGGTTCAGCCTTCATGGGCTTCGTGCCGCGCACCGGCCGATAAAAGTCGTTGGCACATGGGCTGACAGCCTTTTACCCTGCCCTCACCCCCCTTTTATGTACGGCCCCGGCGGCCCTTATCCAGCCGGTTCACCGCCTTTTCCCACGCCTCTGTCGATGTTTTAAACGCATCACATTTTTGGGGTGTAAATTTCATTTCATATTGAAATTGAAATTTTCATTCCCCATACTGTCCCCATGCTTCCTGCAGGGCGCCACGCTCGGGCCGCCGCCGGAGTTTTGCTTAAACAGAAGGAAACGGGTATGGCTACACAACAAAAACAGCTTGATGTCATTTGTCTCGGGCGCATCGCCGTCGATTTCTATGCTCAGCAGATCGGCGCGCGTCTGGAAGACGCCGGCACATTCGCCAAATACCTCGGCGGCTCTTCCGGCAACGTGGCCTACGGCACCGCCATTCAGGGGTTGAAATCCGGCATGCTGGCCCGCGTCGGCGATGAACACATGGGCCGCTTTCTGCGTGAAGAGCTGCAGCGCGTCGGGGCCGATACCCGCTGTCTGATCACCGACAAGCAACGATTAACCGGCCTGGTGATCCTCGGCATCAAGGATCAGGAAACCTTCCCGCTGATCTTCTACCGCGAAAACTGCGCGGACATGGCGCTGACGCCGGACGACATCGACGAGGCCTACATCGCCTCCGCGCGCGCGCTGGCCATCACCGGCACGCACCTGTCGCACCCGAACACCCGCGCCGCGGTGCTGAAGGCGCTGGAGTATGCGCGCCGCCACGGCCTGCGCACCGCGCTCGACATCGATTACCGCCCGGTACTGTGGGGGCTGACGTCGCTGGGCGACGGCGAAACCCGCTTTGTGGAATCAGACCAGGTGACCCGCGAACTGCAGGAGGTGCTGCACCATTTCGATCTGATCGTCGGCACTGAAGAGGAATTTCATATCGCCGGCGGCAGCACCGACACGCTGACGGCGCTGAAAAACGTGCGCCGGGCCACGGCGGCCACGCTGGTGTGCAAGCGCGGCGCGCAGGGCTGCTCGGTGTTCGAAGATGACATCGCCGACGACTGGGAACAGGTGAAGCTGCACGCCGGCGTGCGGGTGGAGGTGCTGAACGTGCTGGGGGCCGGCGACGCCTTTATGTCCGGGTTGCTGCGCGGCTACCTGAACGATGAAGGCTGGGAGCAGGCCTGCCGCTACGCCAACGCCTGCGGCGCATTGGTGGTTTCGCGCCACGGCTGCGCGCCGGCGATGCCGACCAAACGGGAGCTGGACGACTACCTGCAGCGTGAACAACAGGTCACGCGCCCGGACCGCGACGCACGCCTGAACCACCTGCACCGGGTCACCACCCGCAAGCAACAGTGGCCGGAACTGTGCGTGTTCGCCTTCGATCACCGCAAGCAGCTGGCGGACATGGCGCGCGAAGCCGGCGTCGGCGAGGAACGCATTCCGCGCCTGAAGACCCTGCTGCTCACCGCGGCGCAACAGGCTGCCGCGCAGGCCGGCCTCGACGGCAACAGCGGCATTCTGGCCGACACCACCTACGGGCAGGCGGCGCTGAACGAAATCACCGGTCAGGGATGGTGGATTGGCCGGCCGGTGGAGCTGCCCAGCTCGCGCCCACTGCGCCTGGAGCACGGCAATATTGGCTCGCAATTGATCGACTGGCCGCAGGAGCACGTGGTGAAGTGCCTGGTGTTCTATCACCCGCACGACGCGGCGGAACTGCGCCGCGAACAGGATGCGCTGATCGCCGACGTCTACCGCGGCTGCTGCAAATCCGGCCACGAACTGCTGCTGGAGGTGATCCTGCCGGACAGCAACGCCGACAAGGACGAACGCTATTACCTGGAGATGATTGAACACTTCTACCACATGGGCATTCAGCCGGACTGGTGGAAACTGCCGCCGCTGAGCGCGGAAAACTGGCAGCGGGTCGGCGCGCTGATCGACGCCTGCGATCCCGACTGCCGCGGCGTGCTGATCCTGGGGCTCGACTCCCCGGAGGCGGTGCTGAAGGCGGGCTTTGCCGCCGCCGCGGATGCGCGCTGGGTCAAAGGTTTCGCCGTCGGCCGCACCATTTTCGGCCAACCTTCGCGCCGCTGGCTGCAGGGGGAAATCGACGACGCGGCCCTGATCGAGCAGGTGAAACAAAAATACCTGACGCTGATCGGTTTCTGGCGCCAGTACCGTCCGCAGGCGGGCGGCGCGCACTGACAGCCACAGCAGGTTCACGTCCCCTTAAGGCCATTTCGCCGCTTTAAGGGGATTTTTTTGCCCATTTTCTGTGAAGTCGCGCAATGTGCAATCGAATAAATCGCTTTTTGAGGAAATGAAATTTCCGCTCCGTCTGTTAAAATACCCTGTCAATATTTCAGGCGTCAGGCCAATGCGCCTTCACCCCACTGCGAGCCGAATGGATGAACAACCCAACTCAACTTTCGCTGTTACAGGACGAGATCCGCCACCGTTATGAAACGCTGAGCAAGCGTTTGAAGCAGGTGGCGCGCTATATTTTGGATAACAGTAACAGCATCGCTTTCGATACCGTTGCCTCCATAGCCGCACAGGCCAGCGTGCCGCCTTCCACCCTAATCCGTTTCGCCAACGCCTTCGGCTTCAGCGGCTTCAACGAAATGAAGCAGGTGTTCCGTCAGCATCTGATGGAAGAAACGGTGAACTATACCGAGCGCGCACGCCTGTTCCGCCAAACCTCCACCGACGACAACGTCGCGCCGGAGAAGCCGGCGGAGATTCTCAACGTATTCACCATGGTCAACGCGCAGGCGCTGCAGCAGCTGGCGATGCAGATCGCTCCCGAGCAGTTGGATCGCGCCGTCGAGCTGCTCAACAACGCTGAAAACATCTACGTGATCGGCCTGCGCCGCTCGTTCAGCGTCGCTTCCTACCTCACCTATGCGCTGCGCCATCTGGAGCGCCGTGCGTTTCTGATTGACGGGCTGGGCGGGATGTTTACCGAACAGCTGAGCATGGTGAAACCGAAGGACGTGGTGATCGCCATCAGCTATTCGCCGTACGCCCGCGAGGCGGTGGAACTGGTGGAATTGGGCGCCAAGCGCGGCGCACAACAGATCGCCATCACCGACAGCCAGGTCAGCCCGCTGGCCGCCTTCAGCGACGTCTGTTTCGTGGTGCGCGAAGCGCAGGTGGACGGGTTCCGTTCGCAGGTGGCCTCGATGTGTCTGGCGCAGACGCTGGCGGTCTCGCTGGCGCTGAATAACGCCCGGGACGAGTAAGGCGGATGTGAACGCGCCCGACAGGCTCGGGCGCGGCGGGATTATTGCAGCAACAAATAGCGGTAGAGCGCGCTTTCCAGATCCTGCTTCATGCTGATGAAAAGCAGAATCTCCACCGTTTGGCCGTCGTAGTCATAGATGACGCGGTATTCGCTGTCGGGATCCAATCGTTCGTGCAACCGCACTCCCATGCCCGCCAGCACGGCGTTGAAGCGGTAGCGGGCGGGATCGTCGGCAATTGCCGCGAGGGACGATAACAACAGATTGTCCACGAACATCCCGGCTGCGACGGCCCCTATCGTTCCGCTCTTATAAGACTCGATGTCTTTCAGGCTCCATTCCGCCGCCAGCGCGACGGTAAAACGTATTTCCTGGGGCATCCTGCACCTCGGGTCTATTTCCGCGCGTCACGCAGCCGCTGCAAGGTTTCTTCGGGCGACAGACCGCGCTGATTTTTAATCTCTTGCTTCGCCATCATAGTCAGTTTCAACAACGCGTTGGACTGGCGCTCGAGATTGCGTTCCCGTATTTCGGCCTCTCTCTCAGCCGCCGTTTGTACAAACAGCTCGGCAACACCATTTTTTGTGACGTAAACCCCGCCTTCAAACAGATCGGGCGAACCTAATCCTTCGCGCGCCGCTTTTTGAGACATGGTGGTTGTCATAATTTTTCCTCCTGTGTACCGGCATTCTCACTGCATAACAGCGGTTCGTTAGATTCACTCAGCCAGGGAGCAATCGCGTGCGGACAGGTTATCATTTGAGCAAGATAGAGGGCAAATTTAGGTCAAATTTATACCCTGATTAAAGAGAAAGCCCGGCAAGCCGGGCCTCAAGCGCTTATTGCGCGGCGGGATAGCCGTCGCCGTTAATCCAGGCGTGGTCTTTTTCCCAGGTGAATTTCCACTGCCGCACCGGCCCGGCCATCACGTTAAGGTAATAGTTGTCGTAACCCGCCAGGGTCGCCACCGGGTGATAACCGCGCGGCACTTTCACCACGTCGCGATTGTAGACCGGCATGCATTCGTCGAGCGTGCGATCGTCGGTATAGACGCGCTGCATGCAGAACCCTTGCTCCGGCTGAATGCGGTGATAGTACGTCTCTTCGAGATAGGTTTCGTCCGGCGAGTCTTCTTGATCGTGCTTGTGGCTCGGGTAGGAGCTGGTGTTGCCCTCGTCGGTGTAAACCTCCACCACCAGCAGACTGTCTGCCGGCTCGCTGTCCGGCAGAATGTTGTGCACCAACCGCTGGTTGCGCCCCTTGCCGCGCCGCTCCACGCCGATTTCCGCCGGCGTGATCAGCCGTGAAGGCAGGTGGCCGCTGCCGGGCGCGCTGCACACCGCCAACTCCAGATCGGTTTCTGCCCGCACGTCGATGCGATCGTGGTGCGGCACGTACACCGCGTAAGGCGGCGTGCGCTCGAACGGGCTCATGCGTTTGCCGATATGCGGGTATTCGGCGCGCAGCGTGGCGACGGAGGCGATACCGGCCACCAGCACCAGACACAGTTCCCTGCCACCGCATTCCAACTGCAGCGACTGCCCGGCGGCCAGGCGGTAAACGTCAAAGCCGACATAGCCCCAACCGGCATTTTCCGGCGTCACGTGCTGGATACGCCCCTCGGCGTTCGGCGCCTGACATTTGGCAAGCAGTGAAGACATTTCGATTCTCCTGTTAACTCCCCGTGCAAAGGCCGCTGCCCCAAAGGAGCAACGGCCCGCTCATACTCTGCGATCGCTTAGCCCAGCGTCGGCATGCTGAATTCGGACACCGTCTGCTGCCCGGCCGGCCAGCGCGCGGTGGCGGTCTTCATGCGCGTGTAGAAGCGCACGCCGTCGGTGCCGTGCACGTTCAACGCGCCGAACACCGAGCGCTTCCAGCCGCCGAAGCTGTGGAACGCCATCGGCACCGGCACCGGCACGTTGACGCCGACCATCCCGGCCTGCACTTCCTGCACGAACTGACGCGCGTAGTGGCCGCTGCCGGTAAAGATGGCGCTGCCGTTGCCAAACTCGTGACCGTTGACCGTGTCGATGGCGGTGCGATAGTCCGGCACCCGCACGATGCCCAGCACCGGCCCGAAGATCTCTTCGCGGTAGATGCGCATGTTCGGCTTCACATGGTCGAACAGCGTGCCGCCGACGTAGTAGCCTTCAGGGTAGCCCGGCACCTGATAATTGCGGCCGTCGGCCACCAGGGTGGCGCCTTCTTCCACGCCCAGATCGATGTAGCCCAGCACCTTTTTCTGATGGGCGGACGACACCAGCGGCCCCATTTCATTCTCTTCGCCACCCTGCTGCAAGCCCGGCCCGACGCGGAGCTGCGCGATCAGCGGCTTCAGTTTGGCGATCAGTTTGTCTGCGGTATCGTCACCGACCACCACGGCGATCGGCAGCGCCATGCAGCGCTCGCCGGCAGAGCCGAACGCGCCGCCCATCAACGCGTTGACCGTGGCGTCCAGATCGGCGTCCGGCATGACGATCGCCTGGTTTTTCGCCGCGCCGAAGGCCTGTACCCGCTTGCCGTGCGCGCTGGCGGTGGTATAGATATGTTCCGCCACGGTGGAGGAACCGACGAAGCTCACCGCCTGAATGCGCGGATCGGTGCACAGCTGCGCCGCATCTTCATTGGCGCAGTGCACCACGTTGAACACGCCGTCCGGCAGGCCGGCTTCTTTCAGCAACTCCGCCAGGCGCACCGAGGCCGAAGGCACCAGCGCCGGCGGCTTGAGGATAAAGGTGTTGCCGCAGGCCAGCGCGATGGGGAACATCCACATCGGCACCATCGCCGGGAAGTTAAACGGGGTAATGCCCGCCACCACGCCCAGCGGCTGCATCAGCGAGAAGCTGTCGACGCCGCTGCCGACGTCCGGCGAATACTCGCCCTTGATCAGATGCGGGATACCGCAGGCGAATTCGACCACTTCCATGCCGCGCGTCAGTTCGCCCAGCGCATCCGAATACACTTTGCCGTGCTCGCTGACGATAAGCTCGGCCAGCTCGTCGCGGTGCTGTTCCAGCAGCGCCTTGAAATTGAACATGATGCGCGCGCGGCGCAGCGGCGTGGTGCGCGACCAGTCGGCGAACGCCCGGTGGGCCACGTCGATGGCCTGTTTGACTTCGGCGGCGGTGCTCTGCGTAACGCGCCGCTCAACCTGCCCGCTGGCCGGGTTGTGCACGTCGACGGTTTGATTGCTGCTGCTCAGGCACACCTGCCCGTCAATAAAGTTACCCACGGTTTTCATGTCACGCCCTCTTTTCAAGTCCGCTGTCGCCTGGCCACACCCAGGCGGCGCGGCGTTAATCGTCCCGCTCGCCAAACTCCGTCGGCAAGCCGGCTAAATCCTGACCGGATGCAGCAAACTCTATTTCATTGAAAAAAAAGTTTCAAATAAATTGTTTTGAAAAATTTGTTTTTAGTGCGTGAGGTCGCAATTTTGCGGTGTCGATCGGGCGGGCGCTTGCATTGCCGTGCCAGGGAAAGCGCAACGGCGGCGGCGAAAGTTGGGGGAATACACACTGACTTTGCTACAGAAAACCCGCACTGCGCCTGCCCTGTCGCCGTTACCGCACGCCCTCGTTCGCCCAAGAGACCCGGCACAGAGGTGACGGTTTTTTTTGAACTGGATCTAAAAATCAATATTCCATTATTCACTAATTATGAAATAAATGTTCTTGTTTGTTCCAGCATTTATCGACGACATCGCCTTGATGACAGGCACGGTTCACACCCTTCCGCTCGCCCCCTTCCCGACACCCCAACCGTGCGGACGGAAGCCAGGATAAAAATCGGAGCAACACATGTCATATCAGCGTAAGCACAATACCGGCTACATATTGCGAATTTGCGGCATCGCCGCCCTGGGCGGCATTCTGTTCGGCTACGATACCGCCGTGATCTCCGGCGCGATCGAAGCGTTGAAAGCCTATTTCGATCTCAGTCCGGCCGAAACCGGCTGGGCAGTCTCCAACGTGGTGATTGGCTGCGTGGTCGGCGCCTTCGCCGCCGGGCCGCTGGCGGCGCGCTGGGGCCGTAAAAAGGCGCTGATGCTGGCGGCGCTGCTGTTCACCGTGTCCGCCGTCGGCGCAGCCTTGGCCCCGACCTTCACCTGGTTCGTCATCTACCGCATCATCGGCGGGCTGGCGGTCGGCATTGCCGCCACCGTGTCGCCGATGTACATGTCGGAGGTGTCGCCGAAAGACATGCGCGGGCGGGCGCTCAGCATGCAGCAATTCGCCATCGTCTTCGGCCAGATCGTGATTTTCTACGTCAACTTCAAAATCGCCAGCATCGCCAGCGAAGCCTGGCTGGTGGAAATGGGCTGGCGCTGGATGTTCGCCTCGGGCGTGATCCCCTGCATTCTGTTCTGCATCCTGGTATTCGTCATTCCTGAATCGCCGCGCTGGAACGTGATGATGGGCCGCGACGATCAGGCGCTGGCGATGTTGACCAAGGTATCCAACGCCGCCCACGCGCAGAATCTGCTGAAAGAAATCAAAGACTCGCTGCAGCAGGATCAACAGCAGCAGCACCGGAAGCTGAACTACGGCGATGTGCGGGTGCGGTTCATTCTGTTCGTCGGCTGCATGATCGCCATGTTGCAGCAGGTCACCGGCGTCAACGTGATGATGTATTACGCGCCGGTAGTGCTGAAAACCGTCACTGAAAACGCGCAGGAAGCGCTGTTCCAGACCATCTGGATCGGCGTGCTGCAGCTGGTCGGTTCGGTCATCGGCGCCATGCTGATGGATCGCATGGGCCGCATTCCGCTGATGCGTTACGGCACGCTGGGCGCCATCGCCGGCCTGCTGCTCACCTCGTACGCGCTCTACACGCAGGCCACCGGCTATTTCGCGCTGTTCGGCATGCTGTTCTTCATGGTGTTTTATGCACTGTCCTGGGGCGTCGGCGCCTGGGTGCTGGTATCGGAAATCTTCCCGAACCGCATGCGCGCGCAGGGGATGAGCATCGCCGTCGGCTGCATGTGGGTCGCCAACTTCGCGGTGTCGCAGTCGTTCCCGATGATCAACGACCACCCTTACCTGTTCTCGCATTTCCACGGCGCCTTCCCGATGTGGATCTTCGCCGCCTGCTGCCTGTTCAGCTACTGGTTTATCGGCCGCTATATTCCGGAAACCAAAGGCGTCTCGCTGGAAAAAATGGAACAGGTGGTGCTGGCCAAACGCCACCGCCAACCCCTGCCCGACGGTAAGCCGCTGCCGCTGGAAAACGGCAAATCCTGATCTCTCACCCCTGACCGCTGGAGTAATGCCTCATGACCATTGCGCTGAACCGCTTCTGCATTAACCGCAAGATCGCGCCGAATCTCGATCTGGACAATTTTTTCCGCCTGGTGAAACGCTGCGGGCTCAGCAAAGTTGAGCTGCGCAACGACATGCCCAGCGGCAAGGTGACCGACGATCTGAGTAACGCGCAGCTCAACGCGCTCGCCGCGCAATACGGCATTGAAATCGTCACGATCAACGCCCTCGGCATGTTCAATCGGGTGGATGACCCGGCGGCGCTGCAGCAGCGCGCCGAAGCGTTGCTGGCGCAGGCGCAGGCTATCCACAGCCGGGCGCTGGTGCTGTGCCCGCACTGCAGCGCCGACGACACGCGCAGCGAGCAGCAAAAACGGGACGACACCCTCGCCGCGTTGCGTCTGCTGGCGCCGCTGTTTGCCCGCTATGGCGTGCAGGGATACGTCGAACCGCTGGGCTTCGGCATCAGCTCGTTGCGATCGTCGCTGCTGACCCAAGCGATCATCCGCGATTCGGGCGCGCCGTACCGCATCGTGCTCGATACGTTCCACCACTACCTGAGCGATGTGACGCAGGCCGACTTCGACGCGCAGATCCAGGTGGCGCAGATCGGCCTGGTGCATCTGTCCGGCGTGGAGGACGGGCGGGATAAAGGCGCGTTGAGCGACGAAGAACGCATTATGCTGAGCGAGGGCGACCGGCTGGAAAGCCGCCGCCAGGTGCAGAACCTGGAACGCCTGGGCTATACCGGCGTCTATGCCTTCGAGCCCTTCTCTTCACAGCTGGACGGCTGGAGCGAGGCCGATATCGAACGGGAAATCCGCCAGAGCATCGCCCTGCTGCAAGGGTAAAAAAAACGGCCTCCGCGGAGGCCGTTTTTCATGGCGTTACTTCAGGTTGCCGACCACCAGCTGGTGGCGCGCATTGTAAAACTTACGGTAAGCCAGATAGCAGGCGATGATGGTCGACAGGCTGGCGGTGGAAAGCAGCATAAAGGTCACCATAATCTGGTATTTGATCGCTTTCACCGGGTCGATGCCGGCAAAGATCAGCCCGGACATCATGCCCGGCAGGCTGACCAGCCCAACGGTTTTCGCCGAGTCCACGGTCGGGATCAGCGAAGCGCGGATGCTGTCGCGGATCAGCGCCGCCGAGGCGAACTTGGGCGTCGCCCCCAGGCTGAGCATCTCCTGAATCTTCTGCTGCTCGCCTTTGAAACGCTGGCCGAGGTTGGTGTAGCACAGCCCCACCGCCACCATGGCGTTGCCGGCGATCATCCCGGAGATGGGGATCACCTGCATCGGCGTAAATTCGATGGAGCCGGTCAATACCAGCACCGCCAACGTCAGCACCGCACCGGTGGTGATGGCGATAAACGACGTCACGAACGCGTGTTCGACGTACTTGCTGCGTTTCTTGGCGTTGTAAGCCGCGTTAAAGCAGATGAAGAGCACCATCAACACGGTGAGAACGGCGTTATCCAGGTCGAAAATATACTTCAGCACGTAGCCGACGATGATCAGCTGCACCACCGCGCGGCAGATGCTCCAGATAATGTCCTTTTCCAGCGCCAGCTTTTCCCGGTGGCTGATCAGGATGGCGACCACCACCAGCACCATCGACAAGCCCAAGGATTCGTTGGTGATGTTATGCTGATTCATGTTGTTGCTCCTGTTGCTCGGCGCCGTGCGCGCGCAGGGTGATCACTTCGTCCGCATGCGCTATCTCTTCGGTATCGTGCGTCACCCACAGCACCGCCAGCCGGTGTTCCGCCGCCAGCTGATGCACGATCTCATTGACGTTGCGTTTGTTTTCCTCGTCCAGCGCGCTGGTGATCTCGTCGAGCAACAGCACCCGGGGCATAAACTGCAGGTTGCGGATCAGGGACACCCGCTGCTTCTCCCCGCCGGACAGTTCATTGATGCTTTTGGTCAGCATCGCCTCCGGCAGCCCGAAACGCGCCAGATCGGCCTTCATTTTTCGCTCGGCTGGCGGTTCCTGGCGGATCTGGTAGGGCAGCGCCAGATTGTCGTAAACCGTATTGCCGAACAGTGACGGCGTCTGGAAGCAGTAAGAGACCTGCTTGCGATACGCCTCCGGCGACATCTCGTCGATCGCCTGACCGTCGAAATAGAGCTTTCCGCTGGTCGGATCCATTAAGGAAGAGATGATTTTCAGCAGGGTGCTTTTCCCGCAACCGGAAGGCCCGGTGATCAGTTTGAACTCGCCTTCACCCAGCGTGAAAGAGACGGAATCCAGGATCACCTGGCTGTCTATTTGATAATGAATATCATCCAATCTCAGTATGTCTTTCTTTTCCTTCATTACGATGCCGGCTCCCTACACCTGTTCCCGTCTGAGCGATAAGTATATGGCCGCCAAAAACATCTTAGCAATGGCTGTGCGGATGGCAGCGAACGAAGGGGGAGGATTGACGGAGCGAAACGCCCCGTCAAATGATAAATTTAATTAATGATTAGCTGTAGGAATAGTCAAAAGCGACCGCCAGGGTCGAATCACTCTTTTTTTATCGCTGCCTGTTCGTCGCAGCTGTACCAGCGGAGGGAATTGTTGATACTGCGGTGGGTGCAGTGAACCTTACCCTCCTTTTCCAGCGCCAGCAGCAGGGTGCGGGTGGTATAAATATTTTCGCCGCATTTATCCGCCAGCTCGCGCGTCTTCGGCCACTGCTCCGGCGGGGGATGATGGCCCCCAGATCCTTCCACACGCTCCCTGCACAATCCTTGCAACACATTCAGCATCAGCGATTTTCTGCTTTCAAACGTTTTCGGCGCCTTGGCCATAGCATTCCTCCTGAGTGGTTACTGCTGAGCACCCCGCTCACGGCTGCACGTCAGCGATGCGCAGGGTGTAAATCATGGTGGCATTCGGGGGGATCGCCGGCGGGTTGCCCTGTTTGCCGTACGCCAGCGCCGGCGGCACCACCAGCGTGATCGCGCCGTGGCGCTGCAGCTTCTCGATAGCCGCGCGAAACAGCGGCGGGTAGCGCGTCAACGGCTGCGAGATCACCGTCCCCGCCAGCTCCATGTCTTTGACCACCCGGCCGTCGGTCAGGCTTTCGCGCACCACGATATCCACCCGATCGTCGGCGCCGATCGCCCCGCTGCCGGCATAGTCCACCCGGTAATAGAAACCGAGCGCATCCTGCTTAACCCCCTCCTGACGGACGAAATTGGCCAGGTAGGCGTTGTCATCCCGAGGTGGCGCCTGCGTCTGTTGCGCCTGCTGCAACCGCTGCTGCGCCGTGTGCAGCGCGCCGTCGATGGCGGTTTCATCGAGCCGCAACCGCCCGGCCAGGGTATCGGCGATGCCCGCCAGCAACAGCTGGGTATCCGCTTCCAACCCCGCGCGCCGGTTCTCCTGCTGCAGATGCAGAATGTCGCGTCCGAGCGACACGCCGGCGGCATACGCCTGCTTGTCCGCCTCGCTGGCCAGCGCGGGCGGCTCGGCCGCCTGCTGCCGTTCGGCCAGCAAGGTCTCTACCCGCCGGCGCTGCTGCGCCAGCTGCGCCGCCAAACTTGCGCTGCGCTGTTCGGCCCGCGTTAACGAAGCGGCCAGCACGCCCACTTCTGGCACCGGCGCAACGGCGTGCCGCAATCCCTTCAGAGCATCGGCCAGCGGCCGAATATCGACGACGGCCGGTTCCCGTTTCGGCGCCACCGCGGCCTGAGCCGCCGCCAACTGCCGCTCCAACTGACGGATTTTCTCCGTCTGCTGTTGCAAAGACTGCTTCAACGACGTTAAACGAGCGCTGTCTGCCCCGACGATAGCGGCCGGTTTGGCGGCCGGTGCTGACGCCGATTGACGCACGGTGTCTTCCCTGGGCGCGGCCGGTGGCGCCTGCCGCTGTTCGGCAAACTTCAACAACGCGGGAATGCCGTCATCGGCGGCGCAAGCGGCCCCGCTCGCCGCCAACAGCAAAAGAGCCATCGCCCATCCTTGCGCGCATCGCTTCATGGCTACAGATTCTCAACCCGGCTGGACAGATCGGACATCAGCTCATGCTCGACGTCGGCGCAGAATTTCTCGGTTTTATATTGATAAAGAGCATCAATCGCTTTACGGGTACTCTCATCCACGTTGCCGCGCACCCCGGCATATCCCGAAGCGTTGGAAAGCAGGCCATTAAAATAGGCGATGCGTTTTTGGTAACTTTGCGGATTAATATTCTTTAATGAATTAACCCGCTGCTGACAAAGCGCGATGCGTTGCTCATCGGATTTATCATTAGGATTGTTCTGTGAGATTTTTTTCACGGAATTCAGTTTTGTCTTGCTCCCGCCCGCACAGCCAGAAAGCGCCATAAAAGACAGCAGAAATAGGGTCAAACCCGCCCAACGGCGCCCGCCGCAAGCATTAATCATCGTTATCATTCCGTTTATAATCCTTTAATTGTCACTTAGGTCATCATTATGTGGCGAACGGCAGCAGCACATGCCTTAATTTGATTAATCAAAATGGGTTAGGCAGCGAAAAATCCCTATTCCGCAAGGTGATAGGATAATTCACTACCGGTGAAATTGTTATTTAATTGTTAATCAATTAGGCTTAAACGCGAACTAAACGCGAATAAGAAACCCAATCACTCGTGAACAGAAAATCACTAAACAACAATAAAAACAATGAATTATGTTTTATATTTTGTTTCTAAAGGGAAATGCATCATCTGCTGCCTCAGAGCGATATTAGCAAAACAATATTGTGAATTGTAGGTGCCACCCTATTTCCCCCGATCTAATATCTCGCATATCGTTATTTATATAGTGATTTATACTGGATAATATTTGTATACGATCTATTGATTTTAAAGCAAATATATTTCTTTTTCCTTTTGGTTTTATATTCTGAATTTGACTTAATTTAATAAAATCTATTTCCAAGCAATACTATTATTTGCAAGAATATTCCCAGCAACACGCCACACGTAAAAATCGCATTTTATTTACCAGAAAATCCATTATCGATTTTCCAAATATCGTTATTTCTCATAAATAACGGATGTCGGCGTATTGCCCAGAGCAAAAGGATCTGGCTCCAACCGCACGGACGGCGACATGGCGTTGCCGCCGCCGCGGGGGATTTAGATGTGCTGTTCTTTTTATTTAAAAACTCTCTACAGGAACCTGAGAAATGAAACTGAATAAATTAATGCTGGCAACCGTGATTGCTTTCGCTTCCGCATCTGTTGCTCATGCCGCATCTAATCAGGGCAGCGGTAAAGTCACCTTTACCGGCGAAATTATCGATGCGCCATGCAGCGTCGCGCCGGAATCCGTTGACCAAACCGTGCCGATGGGCCAGATCAGCAGCCGCATCCTGGCCAACCAGGGTAAATCCAGCATGCAGCCTTTCAACATCGAACTGAAAGATTGCTCCATCTCCACCATGAAAAACGTCAAAGTGACCTTTACCGGCACGCCTGATCCGGTCAACAACAAACTGCTGGCCCTGAGCGGCACGGCAACCGGCGCCGGCATCGTGATCTACGACAACCTGCACTCCAAAGAGGTGGAACTGGGCACCGCGACCGACGGTCAAGGCCTGAACGACGGCGACAACTCGCTGAAATTCGCCGCTTATCTGCAGGGCAGCAGCGCCTCAAGCGCCGTGGTGCCGGGCGACTTCACCAGCGTGGCGAACTTCACCCTGGCTTACCTGTAATACCCCACAGGGGATGTCTCAGGGCATCCCCCGCTTTATTGCATGCCGAGGATACCGGCAAGGGAACAGGGAAAGACAGGGAGACGCCAGCATGACTATCCGCCTTTGCGGCCTGTTGCTCATCGCGCTCAGCGTCGGCAGCGCGGCGGCGGCAGCGAAAAATCAGGGCCACGGCAAAGTCAGCCTGGGCGGCACCATCGTTGAAACGCCGTGCGGCATCGCCAGCGACAGCCTGGATCAAACCGTCGATTTTGGTCTGATTTCCATGACCGACGCCTCGCAGGACGGGCAGTCGGTGCTGATCGGCAGCCGCCGCCATTTCACGATCAAACTGGTGAACTGCGAGCTGGCCAGCCAGGTGAAGCCTGACTTCATCTATCGCGCGGCCAACGTCACGTTCGACGGCACCGCCGACAGCGGGGATCCGTCCCTGCTCGGCGTTTACGGCGAGGCGAAGGGCGTGGCTATCGAGCTGTTGAACGATGCCGGCGCGCCGATCCCGCTCGGCAGCACGACGGCGGATTACCAGATCGTCGCCGGCGACAACACGCTGCGCTTTGGCGCGCAGTTGCGCCTGCATCCCGACAAGGCGCGGGCGGGCGGCTTCAGCTCTCTGGCCAAATTCACCCTGTCTTATCTCTAGCGCCGGCGGGCGCTGCACAGCATTACGTATTCAGGTCGTACGGATGACCTGCTATTGGGCGCGGACTTGCCATGAGTGATTATGCTATGACGTCATTACTGACACGGAAACACCTACCTCTCCTCGTCATTCTATCTTTCCTCTGGGTGCGTCCGGCATTTTCCGCCACGGAATTCAATACCGACGTCCTGGATATCGGCGAGCGCAGCAAAGTGGATCTTTCGCGCTTCTCCGACGCCGACTACGTCATGCCCGGCGCTTATTTGCTGGACATCAAGATCAACCAGAAAACGCTGCCCCAGCGCAGCATTCAGTATTTCCCGTCACCGGATAACAAGAGCGGCAGCCAGGTGTGCCTGCCGCCTGACCTGGTGGAAAAAATGGCGTTGAAAGAAGAAGCGGCCAAAAAAATCACCCTGTGGCACGACAACCAGTGCGCCGACATTCGCGGCATCAAAGGCGCGACCATCTCCGATCGCATCGGCGGCGGCGTGCTGGCGATCACCATCCCGCAGGCGTGGATGAAATACTCCGATCCCGACTGGACGCCGCCCGAGCAGTGGGACGACGGCATTCCCGGCCTGCTGCTGGACTACAACCTGAGCGGCCAGTTAGGCAAGCAGAGCCACAACAACAACACCGCCCAGAACCTGAGCAGCTACGGCACGCTGGGCGCCAACCTGGGCCCCTGGCGCCTGCGCGCGGACTACCAGGCCAATTATAATCAGCAGGCTGGCGATCGCAGCACCGGTTTCGACTGGAACCAGATCTACGCCTATCGCGCGCTGCCGATGCAGGCCGCCAAGCTGACGCTGGGTGAGATTTATCTCGACTCCGGGGTGTTCGACGCCTATCGCTTCACCGGCCTCAACCTGGCCAGCGACGAGCGCATGCTGCCGCCCAACCTGCAGGGTTATGCGCCGGAAGTGCGCGGCATCGCCAAGAGCAACGCCAAGATCACCGTTTCGCAGGAAGGCCGCACGCTGTACGAAACCACCGTGCCCGCCGGGCCGTTCGCCATTCAGGATCTCAACAGCTCGGTGCGCGGCAAGCTGGACGTCAAGGTGGAAGAACAGGACGGCACCGTCTCGACCTTCCAGGTGGATACCGCCACCATTCCTTACCTGACCCGCCCGGGCTACGTGCGCTACAACGTGGCGCTCGGCAAAACCTCGGCCTACGACCACCGCACCCAGGGCCCGCTGTTTTCCGCCAGCGACTTCTCCTGGGGGCTGAGCAACGCCTGGTCGCTGTATGGCGGCACGCTGCTCGGCGGCGACTATAACGCCTGGGCGCTCGGCCTCGGCCGCGATCTGAACGTGTTTGGCGCCATGTCGCTGGACGTCACCCAGTCGATCGCTCGCCTGCCCGGCGAGCCGACCGCCAGCGGCATGTCGTTCAAGCTCAACTACGCCAAACGCTTCGACGAGCTGAACAGCCAGATCACCTTCGCCGGCTACCGCTTCTCGCAACGTAAATTCATGAACATGTCGCAGTATCTGCAGGAGCGCTACGGCGATTACGACAAGAATTACAACGGCCGTCAGAAAGAGCTGTATACCATCACCGCCAGCAAAACCTTTATGGCGGAAGACAGCGCCAGGGCGATCACCACTTATCTGACCTACTCGCACCAGACCTATTGGGACGCGCGAACCCAGGATCGTTACGGGCTGTCGACCAGCAAGTTGTTCAGCATCGGCGATATCAGCAACATCACCGCCTCGCTGTCGGCTTACCGCACCTATTACCAGGGCCGCACCGACGACAGCGTGATGATCAACTTCACCGTACCGATCGGCGATCGTCGGCGCGTCGGCTATGCGCTGCAAACCAACAACGGCGACGTCACGCAGACCGCGTCGTACAACGACTACAGCGATCCGGACAATACCTGGCAGGTCAGCGGCGGCTTTAACCAGTCCGGCAAATCGCTGGCGCGCGGGTACTACACCCACAACGCCTCGTTCGGCTCGCTGAACGCCAGCGCCTCTTACCAACAGGACAGCTACTCGTCGATCGGCGGCTCGTTCCGCGGCGGTCTCACCGCGACCCGGCACGGTATCGCGGCGCATCAGAACTCGAGCAACGGCGGCAGCCGCATGATGCTCGACACCGACGGCATCGCCGGCGTGCCGATCAATAACGGCC
This sequence comes from Serratia sp. BNK-33-b, assembly GCF_048684565.1. Classification (NCBI taxonomy): domain Bacteria; kingdom Pseudomonadati; phylum Pseudomonadota; class Gammaproteobacteria; order Enterobacterales; family Yersiniaceae; genus Serratia; species Serratia sp. BNK-33-b. The sequence continues at coordinate 92,885 of NZ_JBLQTZ010000001.1, read as the reverse complement.
GCGCCTACAGCAACCGTTTCGGGCTGGCGGTGATTTCCGACATCACCAGCTACTACAACACCGACACCCGCATCGACGTCAACAAGCTGGCGGACGACGTCGAAGCCACTCGCGCCGTGGTGCAAGGCACGCTGACCGAAGGCGCCATCGGCTACCGCCACTTCGAGGTGGTGAAAGGCAGCAAGCTACTGGCCACCATTCGCCTCGCGGACGGCAGCGAACCGCCGTTCGGCGCCGCGGTGCTGAGCGAGAAAGGCCGCGAGGTCGCGGTGGTCAACGACGGCGGCTCGGTCTACCTGACCGGCGTGCAGCCGGAGGAAAAACTGGACGTCGCCTGGGAAGGCCAACGCCGCTGCCGCATCGTGATCCCGGGCGCCGCCAAGCCGCTGGACCAGCTGCTGCTGCCGTGCGCCACCCTGTAATCCGTAACGCTGAGAAATAATGACATGAACAAACACCCGATAACGCTACTGACCGCCGCCGGCCTGGCCCTGAGCGCCGTACTGCCCACCGCCGACGCGGCGATATCGCTGGATCGCACGCGCGCCGTCTATGTGAGCGACGCCAAATCGATCAGCCTGAATATCGTCAACGAAAACAAAGAACTGCCTTTCCTGGCGCAGTCCTGGCTGGAGAACGAGCAGCATCAGAAAATCACCTCGCCGCTGGTGGTGCTGCCGCCGTTGCAGCGCGTGGAACCGAGCGAGCGCAGCGTGGTGCGCATCACCAAGACGCCGGAGGCGGATCGCCTGCCGCAGGATCGCGAGTCGGTGTTCTACTTCAACCTGCGCGAAATTCCGCCGAAAAGCACCAAAACCAACGTGATGCAGCTGGCGCTGCAAACGCAGATCAAGCTGTTCTACCGGCCGAAGGCGATTGTCGCGCCCAAGGGTGAAGTGTGGCAGGAAAAGCTGGTGTTCCGTAAAAGCGGCGGTGCCATCACCGTCGACAACCCGACGCCGTTTTACATCACCCTGACCGGCATGACGCGGCAGACGCAAAAACAGGGCGGCGGCGCGATCGGCGGTTTTCAACCGCTGATGCTGAAGCCGAAATCCAGCGGAAGCCTCAAGCTGCACGACACCGGCATGAACAGCTTCGTCATCACCTACATCAACGACTACGGCGGCCACCCCGAGCTGCGCTTCGCCTGCAACGGCAGCGTTTGCACCGCCGTGCCCGAGAAAAAATAAGGAGATCCAGCATGGCTGAATTCACCGATCGACTGCGCCCGCTGCTGCTCGGCGCGCTGTTGTGCGGCGGCGGCGCGCTGGCGGCAACGCCGCTGGGCGTGATCGAAGGCACCACCGGCACCGTCAGCTTTCACGGCGGCCTGCTCAGCTCTCCCTGCAGCCTGACGCCGGACAGCCGGGATCAGTCCGTCGATCTGGGCGACGTCAGCGCACGCGACTTCCGTAACGCCGGCGATCGCAGCGCGCCGGTGCGTTTTCGCCTCTCGTTCCGCAACTGCCTGCTGGGCGCGCGCGCGCTGGCGGATAATCCGGCCGGCCCACGCAACGGCGACGCCGGCCGCCTCTACCTTCAGGGTGAACAGGCCGCCACGCTGGTGTTTCTCGGCGAAAGCGACGTCGACAACCCGTCGCTGCTGAAACTGAACGGCGGCGTACAGGGCATCGGCCTGCGGCTGCAAGACCAGCAGGGCCAGGCGTTGGAGCTGAATCAGCGCAGCCGCCCCTACATTCTGCAACCCGGCAGCAACACCCTGTGGTTCAGCGCCAGCGTGGAATCCACCCAGCGGGCGGTGATGGCCGCCGGTTTCGCCGCCGTGGCGCACATTCAGGTGATTTACCTGTGAGGCTCGAGAACGCGATGAAAACACAACTGACCAAACTCTGCCTGCCGCTGGCGATCGCGCTGGCGGCCCCCGCCGCCTGGGCCAACGGCTACGTCACGCCGGACGGCGGCCCCAAACAGTTCTATATCGATCTGAATGAAAGCAACATCACCAACCAGGTGGGGTTCACCAAACTGTTTCCCTATGATCTGGGCGGCACCTATACCGGCAAGGTGTATTGCGATACCCCTATCCCCACCAGCCCGCACTTTTACAAGTCGGATTCGTCGTTGCCCCCCTCCGACTACGGCAACGGCTATTTAAAGCTGAATGACTTTTTGGATTTAAAAGCCGAGGTGTGGATTGCCGGCAACAAGAACGCCTACGTCACCGTGCCTTTTTACAACGAATCGAATTTGCTGAGCCAACACCGCTGCCAGCCGCCGTACTTACAGGTCAACAACTACGGCAGCGGCTCCAAAGGCAAGATCACCTTCCGGGTGCGCAAAAAAATCATTAACGGCGTTGAGATTAACGATCGGCAGATCATCGAGATGTACGGCCGCCTCGGCTCGACCGACGGCGGTTTCGGCCCCAATCCGATGGCGCAGGTGTTTATCCAGTCCGCGATCCTCTACGTGCCCGATAAATGCGTGGTGAACGAAGGCCAGTTGATCAACGTGGAGTTCGGCGAGATCGGCGGCAGCGATCTCAACGGCTCCAACTACCCGCAAAGCATTCCGGTGCGCTTCCAGTGCGAGGGCGGCAGCTTCGAGGACGGCACGCTGAATATCAAGCTGGCGGTGTCGGGCACGGCGGCCTCCTTCAGCAACGAGGTGTTCAAAACCGACAAGAACGATCTCGGCATCCGGCTGACGCACAACGGCCAGTTGGTTATCCCGAATGAGTTTTACCCGGTGCCGAACATCGGCAACGGCGGCTCCTGGAACCTGGTGGCGGCGCCGTTCGCCAACGGCGGCGCAGAGATCGGCGAAGGGGAATTCAACGCATCGGCCACCATCGTGGCGGCATTCCAGTAACCGAGGGAGGAACGGAAAATGCGTCTACGCGCTTTAGCGCTGCTGAGCTGCGCGCCCTGGTGGTTTGCCGCCATGCCGGCGGCGGCGAACACCGAACTTATCGGTGCGCCGGTGCAGTTCCACGGCACCGTGGTGAGCCGCCCGTGCAATATCGAACCGCAGTCCGCCGATCAGCTGGTGGAAATGGGCACGGTGATCGTCAAAACCCTGTACCGCTATGGCCACACCACGCCGGTGCCATTCAGCATCAAGCTGATCGACTGCAAGACCACGGTATTCAAATCCGTCAGCGTGACCTTCAGCGGCGCCGAAGACGGTGAGCTGCCGGGCAAGCTGGCGATCAACAACGGCGCGAACGGCGCCGCCATCGCGCTGTTCGATCATCAAGGGGCGGACATCGACCTGAATAAGGCCACCAGCGCCGTCGCGCTGCAAAACGGCCCCAACAGCCTGAACTTTACCGCCTATGTGCAGGGGCGGCCGAGCGCGATCCAGAACCAAAGCATTACCGAAGGCGAATTCACCTCCGTCGCCAATTTTGTGCTGGCGTACCAATAAGCCCCGCACCGCCCAGGGAAATCAGGAAAACGACCGGCGCGCGAACGCCGGCAATGGGTCGTCACCGTTCGCTCCGGCGCGGCGCCACGGCCTTTTAAGGAGCCACCCATGCCAGATATTCGCTTCACGCTGTTCGACAGCGATAACTTCTACCAGCAGGGGCTGCGTCTGCTGCTGCAGGATTATCTGCACTCCCTGAACGAATGCCAGCGCCTGTACCCCCAGTTCTCGCCGCTGGCGCTGCAGGCGTTGGATAACATCGAAATCGTGTTCCGCACGCCGGAAGAGCGCTGGGGCTGCGCCTGCTGTTACCAGAGCCCCTACGGCATCCCGCGCCAGCGGCAGCTGACTTTGCTGATCCTCGACGACGCGACCCAGCAACAGGTGAAAAACCTGCCGCCGCTGTTCAGCATCCACCGGCGCGATTCGGCCTACGCCATCCGCCTCAAGCTGCAGATGGCGCTGGAAAAATTTATCCAGCATCCGTGGATGGCGCTGCACGCCGCCGGCATGTGGAAATGCCAGGCCTGCCGCATCGCCGCACTCAGCCACTGCGAAAAAAAAGTGCTGGGGTTGATGAGCAGCGGCATGTCCGCCTGCAGCATCGCCGGCCTGCTGCAGCGCAGCCAGAAAACCATCAGCGCCCATAAGCGCTCGGCGATGCGCAAGCTTAACGTGCGTAAAAACAGCGAGTTGAATAAAGTGCTGCTGAATCAGCGTGGGCTAAGCTGACTGACAACGGACTCGCGAGTACCGACAGAGTGGTTTACTCTGAATACTCATTTTCGCACTGCAAAGCGAGCCGGAATCCATGCCCAGAACAGCCAAAGTCGTTGACGTCCCCGCCCTCGGCGAGCTCGATCGCCAGGCAGGCCAGCTAAGCCACCAGCTGGCGCAGGCCCTGCGTCAGGCCATCCACCGGGGCGATCTGAAAGCGGGCGATCTGCTGCCCTCGACGCGCCGGCTGTCGGCGGCGCTGACTCTGGCGCGCGGCACGGTATTGGAGGCCTTTGCTCAACTGACGGCGGAAGGCTTTCTCGAACCGCAGCCCGGTTCCGGCACCCGAGTTGCCCACTATCAGACGCCACGCCGCGCGCCGCATGCCACGGTGCAGGCGAGTTCAGCGGTAGCGGCTCCGCTTTCTTCACAGGCGCAGCATCTGGCGCGCTTTGCCACTCAGGCGCGAGCGCTGCCGCCGGTGCCGTTCACTGTGTCAGTGCCAATCGGCGATACCGCGCCCGACGATATCTGGCGGCGGCTCGGCAACCGCATGCGCGCCCGCGGCCCCGGCGCGCCGTCGGGCTACGGCGATCCGCTGGGCGCGCTGCCGCTGCGCGAAGCCATCTGCGACTATGTGCGCCGTTCCCGCTCGGTAAACTGCACGCCGCAGCAAATCCTCATCACCTCCGGCACCCAACAGGGACTGTATCTGGCCACGCAGATCCTGTTGGACGCCGGCGACAGCGCCTGGGTCGAAGATCCTGCCTACGCCGGCATTACCGCCATTTTCGATAGCCTGTTTCGCGATCGGCGCATGATTAGGGTGCCCGTCGCCGACGACGGCATCGACGTCGCCGCCGGCGTGCGCCTGGCCGCCAATGCCCGCGCCGCCTTTGTCACGCCGTCGCATCAGTATCCGCTGGGCATGCCGATGAGCATGGCGAAAAGAAGCGCCCTGCTGGCCTGGGCCAGAGAGCGGCAGGCCTGGATCGTGGAAGACGATTACGACAGCGAGATGCGCTACGCCGGCCACCCGTTCCCTTCGCTGCAGGGGCTGGCGCCCGAGCGGACGCTTTATCTCGGCACCTTCAGCAAGGTGTTGTTCCCTTCGCTGCGGTTGGGTTACGCCATCGTGCCGCCGCCTCTGGTCGACGCCTTTTGCGGCGCCAGGATCCTGATGGATCGTCACCCGCCCAGCGCGGATCAATACGTGCTGGCCGCCTTTATTGCCGAAGGGTATCTCGACCGGCATATCCGAAAAATGCGCGGCGTCTACGCCGAAAAACGTCGGGTGCTGATCGAGGCGATCAACGCGTACATCCCGGCTGAACTGGCGGTGGTGCAGCCCTGCGATCAGGGCATGCACATGGTGCTGTGGTTGAGGAAAGATCTCGACGACGTGCGTGTCGCTCGGCAGGCCAACGAAGCCGGGTTGGCGCTGCGGGCGGTGTCGCCGATGTATGCGCCCGGCCAGGGTGAGCCGGGCCTGGTGCTGGGGTTGGGCGGTTACGCCGACCGCCAGGTGCAACAGGCGGTGGAACGGCTCGGACAGGTGATCCTGGCCTGCGTCGGCAGCGGCGCCTAGCGGGAAAAACGTTTGGCGCCGAACACGCAAACCACCACGCCGGCCATCACAGCGATCATCATCGGCTGGACGGCTTCATGCAGCAGCCAGCCCGCCAGCGCCAGGCCGAAGAACGGCTGCAGCAGCTGCAACTGCCCGACGGCGGCGATGCCGCCCTGCGCCAGGCCGCGATACCAGAAAATAAACCCAATCCACATGCTGAACACCGAGACGTAAACCAGCGACAGCCAAGCGGCGCCGCTGACCACGGGCCAGGCGGCCGGTGCCGCCAGCCAGGTGGCCGCCAGCGTCAACGGCAACGCCACCACCAGCGCCCAGGAGATCACCTGCCAGCCGCCGATCCGACGCGACAGCACCGCCCCTTCGGCATAACCCAGACCGCACAGCAGCACCGCGCCGACCATCAGCGCATCCCCCTGCCAGGCGCCGCCGCTCCCCTGGCTCAGCGCGAAAGCGCCCACCAGCGCGGCGCCGACGCCCGAAAAAACCCAAAAAGCGGGCTTGGGCCGCTCTCCGCCGCGCAAGACGCCAAAACCGGCGGTCGCCAGCGGCAGCAGGCCGATATACACCAGCGAATGCGCCGACGTGGTGTGCTGCAGCGCCAGCGCCGTCAGCAGCGGAAAACCGATGACTACGCCGAGCGCCACAAACAGCAGCGGCGGCAAATCGGCCCGCGTCGGCCGCGCCTGGCGGGTGATCAGCAGCGCGCACAAGGCCAGCAAGGCGGCGATCGCCGCCCTGACCGCCGTCAGAAACAGCGGATCGAGCTCCAGCACCGCCACTCGCGTGGCGGGCAGAGAACCGCTGAAGATAATCATGCCAAGAAAACCGTTCATCCAGCCCTGGGCCGAATGCCCGGCGGCGGGATGTGCAGGGGTAACAACGAGAGTTTTTTCAGACTGGCTGTCCGTCATGTGAACGCTCCGCACGCCTGAGGCATACCGAAATCGGCAACCCGCGAGGCGATGTCATAGTGAAAGAGAACATCGTTCCCCGGCGTCGCCTGCCGGGGCTGCGTTCTATTTTTCAGATAAAGCGGTTCACAGACAGGTCCAGATAGCGAGATTTTCACTGTGCCGGTTGCCAAAGTGCGCCGCTAACGCCAAAGAAGGGCGTTTTTCGGGCTGTCCTTGGCCGTTTGGCGGCTCTGCCTGCGGGGTATCATGGACTTTTATGCGTTTTTGCAGAACAGGACAAGGTGCGGCGCCGTGGTGAAACCCTTCTTACGCAGTGGCAGTTTGGATGATGTGCTAGCTTTAGGCGAAAACGGGCAATCGATCTACGCCTGCGCGCAGCAGCTGCGGGAAACCCTGCGTCTTCGCCGGCAGCAGCAGGCCGCCGACTGTCTGGCGATCCCCCAGCCGAACGAAAGCGGCACCCGCATCGACTGGTATGCGCCCTTTCCGGGCAAGGTGACCTCCTGGCTGGCGGCGAGCGACGCCCAGCGCGCGCAGGCGGTTCGCCATCTGGAACACTGCCTGACGACCTTCCGCAGCCTGACCGAACAGGCCCGGGCAACCGATCACCCCGGCCATCGCCTGTTCGGCGCGCTGCTGACCAAAGCGATGCATATTCCCGATCCCAACCACGTCTACCTGGTGGACGATCGGCCGGTGCTGACCTTTTGGGGCTTTATCAAACCGCAGGCGCAGAGCCCGGACGATCCTTTAGCCTGCCTGCGCCCTGCCGAAACGGAGGTAGAAAAACCGGCGCCGATCGCCGCCGCTCCGCGCAAACCGGCCGTTGTCGAGCCGGCCAAATCGGCTCCGGCGGCAGAGCCTGAACCGGTGCCCGCCCCGGCGACGCCCGTCGAATCCCCTGCCGCTGTTCGCCCGCGCCGACGTCACGCCTTCTGGCTGTTACCGGTACTGCTGCTAGGCAGCGCGGCGCTGGCCGCCTGGCTGCACCGCTCGCCGCCCCCGCAACCGGCGATGCCTGCGGAGGTGCGCCATCCGGCGCCGCCGGAAAAAACCGCCGCGCCATTGCCCAAGCTGCGCTTGCCGCTGGCGCACGCCACGCTGATGCCGCCGCCCCCGGCGCCGGCCATCCCGCAACCGCTGGACAAAAATGCGCTGGTGCTGCCGCCCGAGGCGGTGAAGGCCGGCTCCACCCGTTTCCTTAACGGCAAATGGCGCGCCACGGTGGCGCTGAAAGATCCGATCACCGGCAAGCGCCCCAGCCTGCAATACCGCCTGAACGCGGGCAAAGGCAGCGCCGTCATCGCCTACGGCGACGGCGTCACCTGCCGGGCGGCGGTCGAGGCCGGGCTGATGCAGTCCGGCAATCTGGTGATCAACAGCCGCACCAAGGCGCGCTGCAGCGACGGCAGCCGCTATCAGATCCCGGAAATCGTTTGCCGCCAGGGCGAAACCGGCGCGGCGGAGTGCACCGGCCGCTACGATGCGGACACCACCTATCCCATGACGTTCAAGCGCGAGAGTAAATGATGCTGGCCCCCCTAACTGACTACAAACACGGCATTACGCTGATTCAGGACAGCGGCATTCAGTTTCTGGACTTTGCCCTGACGCCGCGACTGGACGCCGAGTTTCCCGGCAAATTCGTGCGCAAGACCGCCAGCGGCCCGCTGCTGCGCCTGCAATGGGAGGCCGAGAGCGGCAAATACCAGTTGCCGGCCGTGGGCGACCAGGCCGCCGAAGTGGTGCGGCCGGAGTTCAGTTATCCGCTGCAGCAGTCGCTGCACCTGCTGGATAAGCTCTGGCTGCCGCTGCCCTTCTTGCGCCACACCCCGGCGGGCCTGTTTTTGTCGGGCCCGGACAACTGGGCGCGCCTGCAGGTGGTGCAGCTGGATGAACCGGATCAGGACGGCAACCTGCTGCGGGTGGTGCTGGCCTTCGACACCCGCGCCGCCGCGCCCGGCCAGGAAGCATTGGCGCCAAGCGAGAGCGATCTCGGCGCCGGCCTCAGCTTCGCGCTGGCGCACCGCAACCACGAGCTGGGCGAGTTCCTCGATCTGACCTGGGTGGACGGCTGGCTGCGCGAGGCGTTCAGCCAGCGCGCCGCCGAGCGGGAACAGCGCACCGAGGCGGAGATCAACGCCGGGCTGAAAACCTTCGAGTATCAGGCGCACTACCTCAACCTGTTGCACATGCTCGGCCATCAGTTGACGGTACCGCAGATAAAAATGGCGGCGGCGACGCTGCAACAGCCGGCGATCGACGTCGATCTGGTGCTGGACGTCGGCAATTCTCACACCTGCGGCGTGCTGGTCGAGGACCATCCGGAAGAGAGCAACGGCCTGAAGCAAACCTATGAGCTGCAGCTGCGCTCGCTGTCCGAACCGCACTGCGTCTACAACGAACTGTTCGAGAGCCGGGTGGAGTTTTCTCGGGCCTCGTTCGGCAAGCCGCATCTGTCCTTCCAGAGTGGACGCGACGACGCCTTCCAATGGCCGTCCATCACCCGCGTCGGCCGTGAAGCCGCGCAATTGGCGCAGCGACGCGAAGGGCATGAAGGCACCACCGGCATCTCCAGCCCACGGCGCTATCTGTGGGACGAGGAGCGCTATGCGCCCGGCTGGCGCTTCAACGAACGGCACGAGCCGATGGCCGCCGCCGCGCCGTTGACCACCTTGATCAACGACGAGGGCGTGCCGCTGTCCGCCCTGCCGACGTCCCAACGGCTGCCGGTATTCGCCGCCCATTACAGCCGCAGCGCGGTGATGAGCCTGATGCTGAGCGAGCTGCTGGCGCAGGCGCTGATGCAGATCAACAGCATCGCACAGCGCAGCCGCATGCCGAACGCCGCCGCGCCGCGCCGTTTGCGCGCCATCATTCTGACGCTGCCTTCGGCGATGCCGAAGCCGGAGCGCGAGATTTTCCGCCGCCGCATGCAGGAGGCGATCGGGCTGGTGTGGAAGGCCCTCGGCTGGCACCCGCAGGATGCGCCGTTCGACGGCGCGCGCACCCACTTCCCGGCGCCGCAGGTGCAGATGGAGTGGGACGAGGCCACCTGCGGCCAGATGGTCTATCTGTACAACGAAACCCAAGTGAACTTCGCCGGCCACACCGACGCCTTTTTCGCCGCCATGGCCCGGCCCGACCGGCCGCTGGCGCCAAGCGAACAAGCGGGCAAAACGCTGCGCATCGCCTCCATCGACATCGGCGGCGGCACCACCGATCTGGCGATCACGCACTACTCGCTCGACGACGGCGTGGGCAACAACATCAAAATCAACCCGCGCCTGCTGTTCCGCGAGGGCTTTAAGGTCGCCGGCGACGACATCCTGCTGGACATCATCCAGCAATTTGTTCTGCCCGCCGTGCAACAGGCGTTCGAAGCCGCCGGCGTGAGCGCCGCCGCGGCGCTGATGGACAAACTGTTCGGCAACGAAGGACGCATGGACGGGCTTTCCACCCTGCGTCAGCAGGCCGCGCTGCAGATCTTCATGCCCGCCGGACGCGCGCTGCTCAGCGCCTATGAAGAATACGATCCGCTGGACAGCCGGGCGGAAATCGCCGCCAGCCTGGGCGATCTGCTGCCGCAGCCGCCGACGCCGCAGGTGCTGGCGTTTATCAACGGCGAAGTGCAGCGCGAAGCTGACAGCAACGCCTTCGATATCCTGCACACCCCGCTGGTGATCCGCCTGGCCGATCTGCACGCCGCCTTCTTGTCCGATCGCATCGGCATCGGCCGCTGCCTGCGCCTACTGGCTGAGGTGGTGGCGCTGTACACCTGCGACGTGCTGCTGCTGACCGGCCGCCCGGCGCGCTTCCCCGGCGTGCAGGCGCTGCTGCGCCACCTGCAGCCGCTGCCCGCCAGCCGCATTCTGCCGCTGGAGGGGTATCACACCCGCAGCTGGTACCCGTTCAACAAACGCGGCCGTATCGACAACCCAAAATCCACCGCCGCCGTGGGCGCCATGCTGTGCCTGCTGGCAATCGACCTGCGGCTGGAGAGCTTTTACTTCAACGTCGGGGATTTCCAGCCCTACTCCACCATTCGCTATCTGGGCATGCTGGACGGCAACAACATGCTGGCGGACGATAACGTCTATTACCGCGACATCGATCTGGATCGCGCCGATTTCGCGCTCGATCCCGCCGGCAGCTTCCAGCTGCGCGGCCCGCTGCGCCTGGGCTTCCGCCAGTTGGACAACGAACGTTGGCCGGCCTCGCCGCTCTATACGCTGACCATCAATGACGCCCAGTTGGCGCGTAAGCTGGCCGGTGACGCGGTGATCGGCCTGCGGCTGGCCATCACAGCCAGCGCCGAACAGGGCGCCGAAAGCGTCAAGATCGCGCAGGCGGTGCTGGCCGACGGCAGTGCCGTCCCGGCGCACCATCTGCAACTGAAACTCAATACCCTGGCTGCCAGCGCCTCCGGCGCGACCCACTACTGGATAGACAGCGGGAGCATTTACCCACGATGAAAGCGACTACCACCGTCCAATCAGCCCCAAATAACGCGCTCAGCGCCGGCATTCTGCAGGCGATCGACTGGGTGGACGCCGCGCGCCGGCAGTCCGCCCGTTTGGAACAGGAGGCGGATCGCCTGACGCTGCGCCTGCGCCGTTGCCATAATCGCGCCGTCCAGTTGGAAAACACCCAGCCTGCGCAGGTCGCCATCGGTTTGTATGGCCACAACGCCGCCGCCAAGGCCCACCTGCTGGCGGCGCTGGCCCCTGGCGCAAAGCGCTTCAGCGCGGACCTTTCGCTCGCGGTGCGCTACTGCACGGCGGCCGAGGCGGGGCCCGCCGAGTATCCGATCGCCCTCGCCCTGCTCAATGAAGCGCAGTGGCTGGCCATCACGCTCGATGCCGCCGCGATGGGCGGCTTCCGGCTGGACTGGGACGCCCGCGCGATCGCCGGCCATCTGCAAACGTTGGCACGTCACCGCCAAGCCGTCGCCCCCGACGGCCTCAGCGACAGCGATGTGCTGGCGCTGTGGGATAGCCAACGCCGCCACGGCGACAAGGGGCAACAGACGCTGGACAGGCATTTCTGGCCGCAGGCCGTGGCGCTGGCGCCGCAGCTGAGCATCGACGATCGCGCGCGCCTGTTTGCACCGCTGTGGGGAGAAGAAGCGACGCTGACGACGCATTATCGCCAGCTGGCACATACGCTGCATGCCCTCGGTGACAGCCGGCGGGTTCATGCCCCGCGCCGCGCCTTGACGCTGCTGACCGCGAGCGCCGCACCGGAAAACACGGCAATCGTCGTGATGGCCGAACACGGCGGTGAACGGGAGATCGCGCTGAGCGATCTGGCCTGGCTGACCGCCGAAGTGACCACCGGTCTGCCGCAGACGGCGCAGGCGGGCCTGCCCGCCGACGTGGCGCTGATCGACCTGCCCGGCAGCCGCGCCCGCCCGCAGGCGGAGCCAGCGCAGCGGCTGCAACAGGCGAAACGCGCCCATTTGCTGACCCGCTGCGCGGACGGCCTGCACGCCAACCTGCTGCTGGTAACCGATGCCGCCGCCGCGCCGCAGGACGCCGCGCGCATCGGCCAGGCGCTCGCCGGTTGGGTCGACCACACCCAGGGGGAAACCCCGGCGCTGCGCCAACGCCGCAAACCCGGTTTAATTTGGGCAATCACGCCGTTCGACTCACGCCAGGAAGGCAAACCGCGCCCTGACGACGCCGTTCAGCGTCAGGTCGGCGAACCCGGTGACAGCTGGGCCACGCTGCTAGCGCTGGATGAGCAGGATTGCCGCCGCATGGTGAACTACCTGGCCGCACAGGCGCGCCCGGCCCACAAGCAAGCGCGCCTGCTCGAGCTGCGCGAAGAGTTGCAGCGCGAGCTGACGGACAGCCTGCTCGGCAACTGGCTCACCGCCGCCGATCCGTACGCGACCCAGCAACGCGCCCAACAGCTGCTGCGCGCGCTGCAGGCGCAGGCCGGCCGCCACGGCGAACTGCTGGAACGACTGTTGCCCCAGCGCGATACGCTGCGCCAGCTTTACCAGCAACAGCAGCACGCCGCGCCGACCCCGGCGACGCCTGCGCCGTTCGGGCTCGACATCGATCTGTTCGGCGCACCGGAAACGCCGGCCTCCGGCGAGCCCCCCGCGTCACCCTTTGCCGCGCGGGTATTCGCGGATTGGATCAACCATCTGCGCAGCCTGCCGGACAACCGCCGGTTGCTGGATCTGCTCGGTGTCGACAAACCGCATCTCGAACTGCTGGTCGATGCGTTGATCGGCGCCGCCTGCCGCCAGCGGCTCGACGACGAACTGGAGCGCGCGCTGTGCGCCGGCGGCCTGCCGGAACAGGGAGAAGATCGGCAGATCAGCCAGGCGCTGGCGCTACTGGGCGACTTCGTCGCCTGGCTCGGCTTCCAGCGGCGCGATGTGGCAACGCGCCCCGAGAGCCGCGTCAATCCCGGCCAGCCGATCTTTACCCCGCCGCCGCAGCCGGCGGTGGACTGGAGCGGCCAGCAGCGGCTCACCCGGCTGGCGCCGACGCCAACCAAAAATACCGCGTTTTATATCTATGACTGGCTGATCGGCCTGCAGACTCTGCTGGCGGAAAATGCCGCGCAGGCGCAGCCCGCGCTGGCAGACGAGCAGCGCGGCGCACTGACGGCGATCGTCGCCGCCCTACGCGCTGTGCCGTAGCGGGCGCAAGCCGGGCCGGACACCGCCGCGCAGTCAGTGGCAGGCCGGACCGGCCGACATCACTTCGCGGAAATGGGTGACCAGCGGGCGCAGGTTGGCCTTGTGCCACACGGCCCACAGCTGCGTGGTGTATTGCATCCAGGGCAGTTCGCGCAGCACTACGCCTTGCGGCGCGTTATGCCGCAGGCTGTGCTGGATCAACGTCATCCCCAATCCGGCGGCGACCAGCCCCAGCGCGGTCAGCGGCTCGCCCGCCTCCAGCCGAATATCCGGATCGAACCCGGCCTTCACGCAGGCCGCCACGAAGTCGTCGCGCGAATGGGCATCCTCTTTGTGGATCACCGAGATCCAAGCCTGATCGGTGAGATCCGCCGGCTGCAGCGTTTCCCTGTCCGCCAGCGGATGCGTCTGCGGCAAGGCCAGCAGCATGCGATCGTCCAGCACCTGCGTATATTCAAAATCCGGATCCGCGCGATCCGGCGCCGTATTGACCAGCGCCACGTCCAGGCTGCGCTGCCGCAGCCCTTCCAGCTGCATGGAAGAAGGCTGGCTGTAAAGCACGATGTGCACATCCGGCCGGGAAACCCGCAGCGACCGCAATGCGTTCGACAAGACGCCGGAGTGCATCGCATTTTCGATATAGCCGATGCACAGCCCGCCGTCTTCCCCCCGCCCCAGGCGGCGCCCGAGCGATTCGAGCCGGGTGGCGTGCGTCAACAGCGCGCGGGTTTCGGCCAGAAACGTCTGGCCATCGGCGGTCAGGCGGATGCGCTGCTGATTGCGCTCGAACAGCATCAAACCCAGACGTTCCTCAAGCTGGGAAATCTGCCGGCTCAGCGGTGACTGGGAAATGTGCAGCCGTTCGGCGGCGCGGCCGACGTGCTCCTCTTCCGCCACCGCGACGAAGTATTTCAACTGACGTAAATCGATCACCTCAGACCTCAAAGGACTTAACTTAGACAAATTATGTCCTATCAAGTCACAACTTGCCAAGTTATCTTTAGCCTCGTGACGGGGCAGACGCTGTATGAGCCCCACAAGTTTCCCTGAAAAGATAACGTATTGAGGATTCACCATGAGCATCAAAAATATTTTACCCGGCAAGATCGGTTTGGGCGGCGCGCCGCTCGGCAATATGTACCGCGCCATTCCAGAAGAAGAAGCGCGGGCTACCGTAACCAGCGCCTGGGACTTGGGCATCCGCTACTTCGACACCGCGCCGCTTTACGGTTCCGGCCTGTCGGAAATTCGCATGGGCGAAGCGCTTTCTCAGTACCCACGCGATGAGTTCGTACTGAGCACTAAAGTGGGCCGCATCATGCTGGACGAAATGGAAGATCCCGCCGCCCGCGATCTGGGTGAGAAAGGCGGCCTGTTCGAACACGGTTTGAAAAACAAGATCCTGAACGACTACTCGGAAGACGGCACGCTTCGCTCCATTGAAAACAGCCTGAAGCGCCTGAAAACCGACCGTCTGGATATCGTCTGGATCCACGACGTCGCTCAGGATTTCTACGGCGACAGCTGGCTGGAACAGTTCAATATCGCCCGTACCGGCGCCTTCCGCGCGCTGTCCCGCCTGCGTGACGAAGGCGTGATCAAAGCCTGGGGACTCGGGGTTAACCGCGTCGAGCCTTGCGAGCTGACGCTGGCGCTCGATGAACCTAAACCGGATGCCTTCTTGCTGGCCGGTCGCTACAGCCTGCTGGATCACGAACGCGCCCTGCAACGCCTGATGCCGGAAGCGCTGGAACAGAATGTCGATATCGTCGTCGGCGGCCCATACAGCTCCGGCGTGCTGGCCGGCGGTGAACATTTCGAATATCAGAAAGCGTCCCCGGCTATTCGCCAGCAAGTCGCGAAAATCAAAGAGATCGCCGCTCGCTTCCAGGTAGACGTCAAAGCCGCTGCGCTGCAGTTTGCGCTGGCTAACCCGGCCGTCGCCGCCGTGATCCCCGGTTCGAGCCGTCCTGGCCGCATGGCCGAAGATCTGGCTGCGCTGGATGCAGTGATCCCGGCTGAGTTCTGGGCGGAGATGCGCCGTCAGAAACTGGTGGCCGACAACGCGCCGCTGCCGATTCGTTAAGTTTTATGGGGCCGCCCCCCGGCCCCATTACCCACATTACAGAGTGATATACATGATGAAACTGGATCTTTCAGGCAAAGTCGCCGTCGTCAGCGGCTCCACCTCCGGCATCGGCTTGGGCATCGCGCGCGGACTCGCCAAAACGGGCGCCACCGTGGTGATCGTCGGCCGTCAAAAAACCGGGGTCGATAACGCTATCGCCGACATCAGCGCCAACGTGCCCGGCGCGCAAGTGCGCGGCGTGGTCGCCGATCTCGGCACGGAACAAGGGGCAGAAACCCTGTTCGCCGCGGAGCCTAAAGCTGACGTGCTGATCAACAACCTGGGCATTTTCAACGATAAAGACTTCTTTACCGTGCCCGACAGCGAGTGGATGCACTTCTATAACGTCAACGTCCTCTCGGGCGTGCGTCTGGCGCGCCACTACGCGCAGAACATGACCGAACAGGGCTGGGGACGCATTATTTTCGTATCGTCCGAATCCGGCGTCGCCATCCCGGCGGACATGATCAACTACGGCGTGACCAAAAGCGCCAACCTGGCGGTGTCTCACGGCCTGGCGAAACGCCTCGCCGGCACCGGCGTGACGGTCAACGCTATCCTGCCAGGGCCAACCTTTACCGAAGGCCTGCAGGAGATGCTGGCGGAAGCGGCGGCCAAATCCGGGCGCAGCGCGCGCGATCAGGCCGACGAGTTCGTTAAAACCGAACGCCCAAGCTCCATCATTCAGCGCGCGGCGGACGTCGATGAAGTGGCCAACCTGGCCGTTTACCTTGCGTCCCCGCTGTCTTCGGCCACTACCGGCGCGGCGCTGCGCGTCGACGGCGGCGTCGTCGACACCCTGGCAATGTAATTCCGTACCCTAAACCGATATCAAGAGAGAAAGAAAATGGCTAATACATCCGTATCTATGAACATCCCGGCATCCGCCGACACCGTATGGCAACTGATCGGCGGCTTCGACGCCCTGCCTGACTGGCTGCCGTTCATCCCGAAAAGCGTCATTTCGGAAGGCGGCCGCGTGCGTACCTTAACCACCGCCGACGGCGGCACCGTCATCGAGCGGCTGGAAGCGTTCGACAACCGTCAACGCAGCTACAGCTACTCCATCATGCAGGCGCCGTTCCCGGTGGTGAATTACCTGTCCACCCTGTCAGTACACGCCACCGACGACGCCAACGTGGCGCGCGTGGAATGGTCGGGCAGCTTCACGCCGGTCAACATCAGCGACGACGAGGCCGTCGCCCTGTTCAGCGGCATCTACCAGGGCGGCCTGGATGCGCTGAGCGGCAACTTCCCGCGCTAACGCCGGTATGCTCAAGCGCTCGCGGCCGATGGTGAAAGCCATTGGCCGTTTTTTTTGGCTTTAGCTCTGGAGCAGGATAAATCCGCCAGCGCCGTTTATGCTGTAAAGGAGACTTCCGTTTGAGGAGATGGCCGTGCGCCCTTTCAGCCTGAAGACTATCGACCATGTGGTGCTGCGCGTGCGCGATATGCAGAAAAGCCTGCATTTTTATACCCAGATCGTCGGCTGTGATATCGCCAAACAGCGGCCGGATTTGGGGCTGATGCACCTGCGCGCCGGAGCGGCCATGATCGATCTGGTGGATATTAACGGCGTGTTGGGGAAAAAAGGCGGCGCGGCGCCCGATCCTCACCGGCAAAATGTCGATCACGTCTGCCTGCGCATCGATCCTTTCAACGAGGACGAGCTGCTGGCCTATCTGCGAGCGCAGGGGATCGGCGTGGATCCCGCCGAATCGCGCTATGGCGCTGAAGGCGACGGCCCGTCCATTTATTTCAGCGATCCGGACGGCAATCGCGTGGAATTGAAGGGGCCGGCGATCGGCTAGATCCTGGCGCTCCCGTTGATGTCGGACAGCCGTTGGCTATCCGTCACCCACAGTGACTTGTTTTTAAATTGAATGATGCCGTCCGCCGCGAGCTGCGCCAGCGCGCGGCTCAGCTGTCTGACGGAGATGCCCAATCTCGCCGCCAGCGCCTCCCGGTTTTCCAGCTCAATCAATTCCCCTTCGTTCTTTATCTTGAATAATAAAAATTTTCGCAGTTTATACTCCGCCGTAAAAACGCCGTTCGCATGCAGCAAAGAGGCATTCAGCAGCTTAGTGCTCAATTGCCGGCAGATAAAGGTGAGGAACGCCGGGTCGCTCAGGGCGTGATTGTTGATGGCCTCTATCGGTGCCGCGAGGAGCAGCGCGTCGGTCACCGCCTGCACGGTGCTGAACAGCGTGCGCTGCGTCTGGGAGAACAGCTCCAGATCGCCAATCACCGAGAAATCCGTTTCGAAGGAAAAGACAATGTGCGCGCCATTCACATCAAAATTCTCAACCTGCAATTTTCCCTGCACGAGAAAAAACAGGTGGGTCAAACGATCGCTTTGCGTCACCAGGTATTCGCCGGCTTCGACGCTGACCAGGCGCAGTACGGCGAGCAGCGTGGGCGAAAGCGCCGTTCGCAGATCGTGAGCGTCGATAAAAGCTTCTTTTAGCTTGCTGTCACCGACCGTTTTCAAGGCGATTCACTCCCAGGGCTCATCCTTAAACGTCTTACATCCTCGCTTTCGACTGCGTTCAGCATAGCCGACGCGCTTCAGAACGAAAAAGGACATCTGACCTTTTTTGCCTTAGGTCGTCTGGGTACTTTCTCCGCATAGCCCACCCGAGGAGATGGCCATGCGACATATTTTGATAGATACCGATACTGCTTCCGACGATGCCGTCGCGCTGCTGATGGCGTTGCGCGCACCCGACGTGAAGGTGGAAGCGATCACCACCGTCGCGGGAAACTGCCCGCTTGAACAGTGCGTCAAAAATGCACTTATCTGCGTGGAAAAAGCGGGAACCTATGCGCCCCCGGTTTATGCCGGCATGGCGAAACCGCTTTTCCGAACGCGTTATCATTCGCACCATATTCACGGCGAAGACGGCATGGGCGACATGGCCTTGCCCGATCCGCGCCAGAGCGCCGACCCCGTTCATGCCGTGGACGCCATCATCGACTGCGCCGCACGGCTCAATGGCGAGCTGGAAATCGTCACCCTCGGGCCGTTGACCAATCTCGCGATGGCGGTGCTGAAAGCGCCCACGCTGGCCGAAAAAGTGAAGAGGGTTTATGTGATGGGCGGTTCCGGGCTGATGCCCGGCAATATCACCCCGCTGGCCGAATTTAATTTTTACGCCGATGCCGAGGCCGCGCACCTGGTGCTCACTGCCGGGCTGCCGCTCACTCTCGTCGGCTGGGAGATCGGCATGGGGGAAGCGTTTATCGACGAACGCGATATAGAACGATTGAATAACCTCGGCGAACTGGGACGCTTTGCCGTGCGCTGCAATCGCGCGCTGATGGCGTTCAACGCACGGCGTACCGAACGCAAAGGGTTTGATTTGCCCGATCCGACCACCATGGCGGTGGCGCTCTATCCAGATATCGTCGAGACCAGTCTGGAGGCGTATTCATGGGTAGAATATAAAAGTGAGAGGTCTTACGGCCATTACGTCATTGATTCCACTCAGCTTACCGGCGAACCGGCCAATGCGCGCGTGATTACCCGCATTAAGCCCGGCCTGTTTAAAGAAAAACTGTTCTCGTTGTTATCTCAGCCGTTAATGAAATAAGTGACTCGCATGAAATTCGATCCAAGAAAATTGAAGAAAGTGGAATTACACGTTCATTTGGATACCTGTTTAAGCTACCACTATTTAAAAAAGGTCGACCCGCAAATAACCAGAACGGCATTTAATCGGCAATTTGTCGCGCCGAAACGATGCGCCGATCTGGGGGACTTTCTAAGCAAGATAGCGCCGCAAATAGATCTATTGCAGACACGCCAGGCGATAACGCTGGCCGTCGAGGACTTATTCGCGCAGTTGGCGGCGGATAATGTCATCTATGCCGAGCTGCGCTTCGCGCCGCTGCTGCATACCCGGCTGGGGTTAAGCGGTGAAGCGGTGGTCGAGACGGTGCTGGCGGCCATGCATCACGCCTCGCGGGCTTACGGCATCGCCGCCGGGCTGATCCTGTGCACGCTGCGGCATTTCGACGCGGCCGCCAGCCTGCAAACGGCGAAACTGGTTATCGATTATCAGGGAAGCGGCGTGGTGGCGCTGGATTTGGCCGCCGATGAAGCGCGTTACCCGCTGACCCACCATGTGGCGGCCTTTCGCGCCGTGCGTGCCGCCGGCGGCAACGTCATCGCCCACGCCGGCGAGGCGAAGGGCGCCGACAGCGTACGGGAAACGCTGGAGCAGCTACAGGTGTCGCGCATCGGCCACGGCGTCAGAAGCATCGAGGACCCTGCGCTCGTCGAGCGTCTGATAGCCACCGGCGTCCTGCTCGAGATCTGCCCCAGCTGCAATCTCGTCTGCAATCTGTTCGACAGCATCGACGATCATCCGATAGATCGGCTGAAAAGGATGGGAGTGCGGCTGAACGTGAATACCGATGCGCGCACCGTCGCCGACACCACGCTGAACAAGGAGTATCAGCTGTTGCATGACGCCTTCGGCTGGCAGGATGACGATTTTAACCGCAGCAACCGACAGGCGCTGGAGGCGAGCTTTCTCGACGGAAACACTAAAATGAAATTAATGAATCAGCTCAAGGCCGGGCCAATGTGACCCGGCACGTGTCAAGGCTGAGCGGGTTTTAACGCCCCTGCGCCGCCAGCGCCTGGGCGCAGGCCCAGGCCGAACTCCAGGCCCACTGGAAGTTGTAGCCGCCCAGCCACCCGGTCACGTCCACCACTTCACCGATAAAATAGAGCCCCGGCGCCTTGTGGGCCTCCATCGTCTTGGAAGAAAGTTCGTTGGTGTCAACGCCGCCGAGCGTCACTTCCGCCGTGCGGTAGCCTTCGGTGCCGTTCGGCTGCACGCGCCAGTTCTGCAACAGATCCACCAACGCCGCCTGTTGCGGCGCATTCAGTTGCTTCAGCGTCGCCTCCGGCAATTGTCCCAGGGTCTGCAAACACTCCACCAACCGCTTCGGCAAATGCAGCGCCAGGGTGTTTTTCAAGCTTTGGTTCGGGTGCTCTTGGCGTTGGTTATCCAGGAAGCCCGCCAGATCCAGCTCCGGAAGTAAGTTAACGCTCACATACTCACCCGGTTGCCAGTAGCTGGACAGCTGCAATACCGCCGGGCCAGAGAGACCGCGATGGGTGAACAGGATGCTTTCACGGAAGCTGACGCCGTTCTCGGCGGTGATCACCGCCGGCACCGACACGCCGGACAGCGTCTGCACATGCTCCAGCAGCGGCTTATGCAGGGTAAAAGGCACCAGCCCGGCGCGCGTCGGCAACACTCTGAGGCCGAACTGCTCCGCCAGTTTGTAACCGAACGGCGACGCGCCCAACCCCGGCATGGATAATCCGCCGCTAGCCACCACAAGTGAGCGAGCACTTACTTTTTCGCCATTGAGCGCCAGCTGGTAGCCGCTCTCGGTTTTCTCCACGCCCAACACTTCGCTGCGCAGGCGCATCGTCACCTGGCCCAGCTCGCACTCTTTAACCAGCAGATCCACCACCTGCTGCGCCGAATCGTCGCAGAACAGCTGCCCCAGCGTTTTTTCATGGTAGGCGATGCCGTAGCGGTTGATCAGATCGATGAAGTCCCACTGGGTGTAGCGCGCCAGCGCCGACTTGCAGAAGTGCGGGTTGTTCGACAGATAGGCCGCCGGTTCGGCGTACATGTTGGTAAAGTTGCAGCGCCCGCCGCCGGACATCAGGATCTTGCGGCCCGGTTTTTTGCCGTTGTCGAGCAGCAACACGCGGCAACCGAGTTGCCCCGCCTGCGCGGCGCAAAACATGCCGGCGGCACCCGCCCCAATCACTACGACATCAAACTGTTCCACCTGAGCCTCACTTATCAAAACCACAATCGCGACAAAAGAGCGCCATATTACGCCGTTTCGCCGCCGGTCACCGCCAAATTCACGGCGGCAGATTGTAAAGCCCCGGCGCCGCCAACGCCACAGTAAGAAAATATTACAGAGGTCAGAGGAGAATAACGCGTTGATATTCAATATTTTTGTTATAGGCGCGTCATCGTTTCGTCATGTCCAAATCAAAAAAACGTCATATTTTCCTTTTCCCCGGCCCCGGTTGTCACTGATAATGCGCGGCGTTCATGTCCACAAACTGGCGTAACGCTTATGCTGCATTTGTTCGCTGGCCTGGATTTCCATACCGGCCTGATGTTAATTCTCGCATTGTTGTTCGTGTTGTTTTATGAAGCCATCAACGGTTTTCATGATACGGCCAATGCGGTCGCTACAGTTATTTATACCCGCGCCATGCGCTCGCAACTTGCGGTCGTGATGGCAGGTTTGTTCAACTTTCTTGGCGTAATGCTCGGCGGTTTGAGTGTTGCTTACGCCATCGTCCACTTGCTGCCTACCGATCTGTTGTTAAACGTCAGTTCAGCACACGGATTAGCCATGGTCTTCTCCATGCTGTTGGCGGCAATCATCTGGAACCTCGGCACCTGGTATTTCGGTCTGCCGGCCTCCAGTTCCCATACGCTGATAGGCGCAATCATCGGTGTCGGTTTAACCAACGCCCTGATGACCCACACTTCGGTGGTGGATGCGCTTAACGTCCCGAAAATGATTGGCATTTTCCTTTCTCTGCTGTTCTCGCCGCTGGTCGGCATGATGGTGGCGGGAGTGATGGTGTTCGCCTTGCGCCGCTATTGGAGTGGCACCAAGAAACGCCAGCGTATCCACATGACCCCTGCGGAACGTGAAAAGGTCGACGGCAAACGCAAGCCGCCGTTCTGGACCCGTATCGCGCTGATCCTGTCGGCGATTGGCGTCAGCTTCTCGCACGGCGCCAACGACGGCCAGAAAGGCATCGGCCTTATCATGCTGGTGCTGATCGGCGTTGCACCGGCCGGCTTCGTGGTCAATATGAATGCAACCGGTTATGACATCACCCGTACGCGTGACGCCGTGACCCACCTGCAGCAATATTACCAGCAGCACGGCGACGCGCTGTCGCATGCGGTGTCGCTGACGCCGCTGGTGCCAAGCCCGGATGACGAAGCTGCGTCTGGCAAGCCTGCCGAGTTCCACTGCGACAGTTCGCGCGCCATGCCGGCCATCGAACTGGCTCAGGGCATGCTGACCAACCTGCAAAGCTACGATCAGCTGACGGTTGACCAGCGCAGCCACCTGCGCCGCCTGCTGATGTGCGTGACCGACACGGCGGATAAAGTCGCCAAGCTGCCGGAAACCTCATCCGCCGACCAGCGCTTCCTGAAGAACCTGCGTCAGGATCTGCTGCAGACCGTCGAGTACGCGCCGATGTGGATCATCGTCGCCGTCGCGCTGGCGCTGTCGCTCGGTACCATGGTGGGCTGGAAACGCGTGGCCACCACCATCGGCGAGAAGATCGGCAAGAAAGGCATGACCTACGCCCAGGGCGTATCGGCCCAGATGACCGCGGCGCTGTCGATCGGCGTGGCGAGTTATACCGGCATGCCGGTCTCCACCACCCACGTCCTCTCTTCGGCGGTTGCCGGGACGATGATTGTGGACGGCGGCGGCGTGCAGAGCAAAACCGTGAAGAACATCCTGTTGGCCTGGGTACTGACCCTGCCAATCTCGATTCTGCTTTCCGGTGCGCTGTATTGGGTTGCGTTGAAGCTGATCTAAGCGATAAGCACCACGAGAAAGGCGGCCGCAGGGCCTAATGCCAGTCAGTTAAGCCTGACTGGCATTTTTTTATCCATCCTCTGGGCGTTCTGTGCAGGAGAATTGCCGTAAAACCCTCGCATTTCTCTGATGCCGTAGCGAACGGCAATTGTAGGGGCCGATGGCGCGGGTTGCCAGGGGCCGCGCCTTCGGCCCCTGGCTCGGTCGAGGGACAGGAGCTTCATGATCCACCTCTCATTTATCGACCGAAAACGTCACGAGTACTTCAAAAAAACGCTAACTGATAAGCATTAGGCCGCAGAGCCGCCTTTTTTTTGCCTGCATCAAGGGAAACAGGAAGGCATTAATACCAGATCATCAGCGCTATCAAGCTGATGACCACCAGGCCGCACAGGGCCGAGGTCAGCATAAACTGCCCGCGCACCCGCTCACAGCGGCGAATAAACTCCGGATCGTGGTGTTCGACATAGCGCTGCGCGAAGATATAGCGCACCAGCCTCAGTTGCTTGCTGGGTTGGCCGTGGGCGGTGAAGAAGCCGCCGCCGTCGACGTATTGGTACAGCAACGGGTCACAGCCGCGCAATACCACCAGCAACGCGCGCAGAGAAGAGTAATACCGCACCATGTTTACCACACACACCACACATAAGGCCCAAAACAGCGCGACGGTACTGATCATGATTACCCCCTCAAGGCGTTGTTATCCGCGGCCATCCGCCGGGTCCAACCGCCCTACCTCATTACCCGATACTCTGCTGGAGCTTACCGCTCTCATCCCCTTTTTTTGCCTGCACGAGCCACACCCATAACCCACCGCCTCCAAAGACGTTGCCGCGCCGCACAGAGAGATTTGCACGGCATGGTTCTACTCAGAGGAGAAATGGTGAAGCCCATATCCATCATTGTAGGTTAATGGAACGCAAACTGGCCTGAGCAGTGGATAAAATTTACCGCCCTGTGCCGAAAAGTCACCTGCCGGGGCGTTATAAGCGATAACCGTCCGTTTCGATTATGTCGCTTTTCTGGATAGTCTATCCCGCGCCACGCCGCTGATCTTTCCCCCACGCTGGCTAGACTCAGGTTTCCGTTACGCTCATCCAAGGAAACTGTTATGGCAAACCATTCAATCAAGGGAAAAACCGTCCTCATCGCCGGCGGCGCCAAAAACCTCGGCGGGCTGATCGCGCGCGATTTGGCTGAACAAGGCGCCAAAGCGGTGGTGATCCACTACAACAGCGCCGCTTCCAAAGCCGAAGCGGAAAAAACCGTCGCCGCCATTCAGGCCACCGGCGCGCAAGGTGTCGCGCTGCAGGCCGATCTCACCACCGCGGGCGCGGTCGAGAAGCTGTTCGCCGATGCGGTCGCCGCCGTCGGCAAGCCGGATATCGCCATCAATACCGTCGGCAAGGTGTTGAAAAAGCCGATGATCGACATCAGCGAAGCCGAGTTCGACGAGATGACGGCGGTCAACGCCAAAACCGCGTTCTTCTTCCTGAAAGAGGCGGGCAAGCACCTCAACGACAACGGTAAAATCTGCACGCTGGTCACCTCGCTGCTCGGCGCCTTCACGCCGTTCTACGCCGCTTATGCCGGCACCAAGGCGCCGGTGGAGCACTTCACCCGCGCCGCCGCCAAGGAGTTCGGCGAGCGCGGCATCTCCGTGACGGCGGTCGGCCCCGGCCCGATGGACACCCCGTTCTTCTACCCGGCAGAGGGTGCGGACGCCGTGGCCTACCACAAAACGGCGGCGGCGCTGTCGCCGTTCAGCAAAACCGGCCTGACCGATATCGAAGACGTGGTGCCGTTCATCCGCCATCTGGTCAGCGACGGCTGGTGGGTAACCGGCCAAACCATCCTGATCAACGGCGGCTACACCACCAAATAGTTCGACGGGGGCGGAGAGGCCCCCGCACCTGCTCGCGCGCAACCGCGCCATGCGGCTACACTTTCTGTCGGGAACGGCGCCAAGGAACAGCAGGTCAGTGAGATGGACAGATTCAATCAATACCGCGTATTCGTACAGGTGGCGGAAATGGGCAGCTTTATCCGGGCGGCCCATGCGCTGGAAGTGCCGCGCGCCTCGGTGTCCGCCGCCGTGCAGCAATTGGAAACGCAACTGGGCGTACGGCTGCTGCACCGCACCACGCGGCAAGTGCGGCTGACCGCCGACGGCGAACAGCTGCTCGAGCGGCTGCGCCCGCTGCTGGCCGAAGTGGAAGACATCGATCAGTCATTTCAGGCCAGCCAGCGGCAGGCCTCCGGGCGGCTCAGCGTCGACGTGCCGAGCCGCATCGCCCGCCGGCTGATCGCGCCGGCGCTGCCCGGCTTGCTGCGGCGCCATCCTCACCTGCAGTTGGCGCTCGGCTCCGCCGATCGCGCCATCGATCTGGTGCAGGAAGGGGTCGACTGCGCGGTGCGCGTCGGCGATCTGCACGACAGCAGCCTGGTGATGCGCCCGCTCGGCCATATCACGCTGATCAACTGCGCCAGCCCCGCCTACCTGAGCGAATTCGGTCATCCGCTCCACCCCGGCGATCTCGCCGAGGGGCACTGGAGCATCGGCTACGCCTCGCCCAGAACCGGCCGCGAATCCCCCTGGGAATACCTGACCGGCGACGGCCATACGCAACGGCTCGAACTGCCCAGCCGGGTGGTGGTCAACAACGCCGAAAGCTATATCGCCTGCTGTCGCGCGGGGCTGGGGCTGATGCAAATCCCGCGCTACGACGTACAACACCTGCTCGACGCCGGTGAACTGGTGGAAGTTCTGCCCGGTTACCGCGCCGCCTCCATGCCGATCGCCCTGATCTACCCCCATCGCCGCCAGCGCTCAAGGCGTCTGGCGGTGTTTCATGAGTGGTTTGAAAGCCTGCTGCAGCCGCATCTGGAGCGCTGATTGCACATTTAGCGCTATACTTTGTTTAATAACGCTTATAATTCAAGCGGTCAGACCGTTAAAACCCGCATAACCCATAGGTTTTTACGCCGCGCGGGTGTACAACGAAAGGTATCGTGCGCAGAGATTTCCGATGCGGCGCAGTGTGATCGCCCCAACATATCATTGCGTTATCCAAATGATACTATGGAACCAACAGCGCCAGGCGGGTACACGGAACGCCTGCTAACCCTTTTTAATCGGCATGTTTATGGAAGGAGTATTCTTATGGCTTACAAACACATATTGATCGCGGTGGACCTATCCCCGGAAAGCAAGATCCTGGTAGAAAAAGCCGTCTCTATGGCGCGGCCGTATAACGCCAAAGTTTCTCTGATCCACGTCGATGTCAACTATTCCGACCTCTATACCGGCCTGATCGACGTCAATCTCGGCGACATGCAAAAACGCATCTCTGAAGAAACCCATCAGGCGCTGACCGAGCTGTCGCAAAACGCCGGCTACCCGATCACCGAGACCCTGAGCGGCAGCGGCGATCTGGCGCAGGTGCTGGTGGACGCCATCAAGAAATACGATATGGACCTGGTGCTGTGCGGCCACCATCAGGACTTCTGGAGCAAGCTGATGTCTTCCGCGCGCCAGCTGATCAATACCGTGCACATCGATATGCTGATCGTGCCGCTGCGCGATGAAGAAGACGAATAAAGTAAGCGCCTGCTAACTTAACTGACCAACGCCCGCGCCCTGCGGGCGTTTTTCATGCCGCCACGCCGATTAATCGCTTGATAATCAACCGCCCTCCGATGATATAGTCGCTAAAGACACAACATCCTCCCCCGGGCATCGCCTATACCCATATCTATAAGAAATAGCGGGGGAAATTTAATGCGAAAAGGAGTTATCCATGGAATATGCCGTATCGGTAGAGTCTTTCCTGTCCTCGTTACAACGCCATAACCCCCACCAGCCGGAATATCTGCAGGCGGTGCGCGAAGTGTTCACCTCGCTGTGGCCGTTTATCGAACGCAATCCGCGCTATCGCGAACAGGCGCTGCTGGAGCGCCTGGTGGAGCCCGAGCGCATCATTCAGTTCCGCGTCAGCTGGGTGGACGATCGCGGCCAGGTGCAGGTCAACCGCGCCTTCCGCGTGCAGTTCAACTCGGCCATCGGCCCCTACAAGGGCGGCATGCGCTTCCATCCGTCGGTGAACCTGTCGATCCTGAAGTTCCTCGGCTTTGAACAGACCTTCAAGAATGCGCTGACCACCCTGCCGATGGGCGGCGGCAAAGGCGGCTCCGATTTCGATCCCAAGGGCAAAAGCCAGGGGGAGATCATGCGCTTCTGCCAGGCGCTGATGACCGAGCTGTATCGCCATCTGGGCCCGGACACCGACGTGCCGGCCGGGGACATCGGCGTCGGCGGCCGCGAAGTCGGCTTTATGGCCGGCATGATGAAAAAACTGTCCAACAACACCGCCTGCGTGTTTACCGGCAAAGGCCTCTCCTTCGGCGGCAGCCTGATCCGCCCCGAGGCGACCGGCTACGGCCTGGTGTACTTCACCGACGCCATGCTGCAGCGCCACGGCCTGGGCTTTGAGGGCATGCGGGTGGCGGTATCCGGCTCCGGCAACGTGGCGCAGTACACCATCGAGAAAGCGCTGGAGCTGGACGCGCGCGTGATCACCGTGTCGGATTCCGGCGGCACCCTGGTGGACGAAGACGGTTTCACCACCGAGAAGCTGGCGCACCTGGCGGAGATCAAAAACCAGCGTTACGGCCGGGTGGCGGACTATGCACGTGAGCGCGGTCTGACCTATCTGGCGGGCCAGCAGCCGTGGAGCGTGCCGGTGGATATCGCCCTGCCGTGCGCCACCCAGAACGAGCTGGATCTCGAGGCGGCGCAGACGCTGATCCGCAACGGGGTGAAAGCGGTGGCGGAAGGCGCCAACATGCCGACCACCATCCAGGCCACCGACGCCTTCCTTGACGCCGGGGTGCTGTTCGCGCCCGGCAAGGCGGCCAACGCCGGCGGCGTGGCCACGTCGGGGCTGGAGATGGCGCAAAACGCCGCGCGCATCGGCTGGCGGGCGGAAAAAGTGGATGTACGTTTACAACATATCATGGCGGATATTCACCATGCCTGCGTGGAATACGGCGGCGAGGGCAAGCAAACCCACTATGTACACGGCGCGAATATCGCCGGTTTCGTTAAGGTTGCGGAGGCGATGCTGGCCCAGGGCGTGCTGTAATCGGGCGAAAAGGTGATCTTATTCACACATCGATTAAATGCTTCAATGCCGGCTCCTTCGCCGGCATTTTTTTCCGCGTCCAAGCCATCAAAATGATGCGAATGCGTTAATTAAAAGTTAATAAAAAGTTATTTACAGCCGTTTAGTTGGTAGTAAATTTACCACTGCCAAATAATTAAACATTTATTTAACATTAAATTCGTCAATATTTTACTTAAATGTGCGCAGATCACATTTTGTTAACTTCGGCTACGCCCCCTCTTCCATTCCTTTGTAATCTGCAGCGGTGGAAAAACCGCCACCCCTACAGATAAAAAAGGTACAGCTAATGAAATTTAACCTCGCATTATTAAATGCATGTGTGGTTTCTGCGTGCATGTTATCGACAACACCTGTGTTCGCCGCTGATAAATATGAGATTGCCGTGGTCGCCAAAGTGACCGGCATTCCGTGGTTCAACCGCATGGAAGTGGGCGTCAACGAAGCGGCGAAAAAACTCGACGTCAACGCTTACCAGACCGGCCCTTCTACGCCGGATCCGGCCGCGCAGGTCAAGGTGATTGAGGATCTGATCGCCAAGAACGTCAACGCCATCATCGTGGTGCCGAACGACGCCAAGGTGCTGGAACCGGTGCTGAAAAAAGCGCGTGACAAAGGCATCGTGGTGCTGACCCATGAATCCCCGGACCAGCAGATCGGCCAGTGGGACATCGAGACCATCGACAGCGAGAAATACGCGCAGGCCAACGTCGATGAACTGGCGAAAGACATGGGCGGCAAAGGCGGCTACGCCATCTACGTCGGCTCGCTGACCGTGCCGCTGCACAACGCCTGGGCCGATTCCGCCATCAAGTACCAGAAAGAAAAATACCCGGACATGTTTGAAGTCACCTCGCGCTTGCCGGTGGCGGAAAGCATCGACAAATCCTACGCCACCACGTTGGATCTGATGAAAACCTATCCGCAGATGAAGGGCATCATCGGCTTCGGCTCGCTCGGCCCGATCGGCGCCGGCCAGGCGGTGGCCAAGAAGCGCGCCAAGGACAAAATCGCGGTGGTGGGCATCGCCATGCCGGCGCAGGCCGCCCCTTACCTGATGCGCGGCGACATCAAGAAAGCGCTGCTGTGGGATCCGAAAGACGCCGGTTATGCGCTGGTGACGGTGGCCGATCAGCTGCTGCAGGGCAAGGACGTGAACAAAGACCTGTCGATCGAGGGTCTCGGCAAGGCCGACGTCGATATGGAACACAAAGTGATTCGGTTTAATAAGATTTTGGAAGTGACCAAAGACAACGCCAAATCGCTCGGATTCTGATTTTTCGCGTAATTTCGCTACACCGGGAAAGTAGTTAAACCCTCGTAGGGGCGCAGCGTTGCTGCGCCCAGGGCTTCGGCCGCTACGCAAGCACAGGTTAACGTTATGACAGCCTCCCCCGCATTTATCACCCTGGAGAATATCAGCAAGCGATTCCCAGGCGTGCTGGCATTAGACCAGATCAACCTGACGCTGAATAAAGGCGAAGTGCACTGTCTGGCCGGGCAAAACGGCTGCGGCAAAAGCACCATCATTAAAATCATCTCCGGCGTCTATCAGCCGGAAAAAGGCGCCAATATTTCGCTGGAAGGCAAACTCTTCCACGCCCTGACGCCGCAGCTGTCCGGTTATTACGGCATACAGGTGATCTACCAGGACCTGTCGCTGTTCCCTAACCTGACGGTGGCGGAAAACATCGCCATCCACCGTTACCTGCCCGGCGGCCACTTCTGGGTGCGCAAGCGGGTGATGCGCCAGACGGCGCTGGACGCCATGGCGCGGGTCGGCGTACACATCGATCCCGATAAAAAGGTGGAAAAACTGTCAATCGCCGATCGGCAGCTGGTGGCGATTTGCCGCGCCATCGCCGCCGAGGCGCGGTTGGTTATCATGGACGAACCGACCGCCTCGCTGACCCGCCAGGAGGTCGACGGCCTGCTGCGGGTGGTTAACGAACTGAAAGCAGCCGGCATCTGCGTGGTGTTCGTCAGCCACCGATTGGATGAAGTGATGGAAGTCGCCGATCGCATCAGCGTGATGCGCGACGGCAAGCTGGTGGGCACCTGGCCGGCCAGGGAGCTGGACAGCCATGAACTGGCGTTCCTGATGACCGGCCAACGCTTCCATTACAGCCCGCTGCCGCCGCTGCCGCCGGCCGAACAGGCGCCGCTGCTCGAGGTGCGCAACCTCAGCCGCGGCGAGAAATACCGCAACGTCAATCTAGCGCTGCGCGGCGGCGAGATCGTCTCGATCGTCGGCCTGCTCGGCGCCGGCCGCACCGAACTGTGCCTCAGCCTGTTCGGCATGACGCGGCCGGACAGCGGCGAGATCCGCATCGAGGGCCGGGCGGTGCAGCTGCACAACAACCGCGAAGCGGTGCGCCACGGCATCGGCTATGTGTCGGAGGATCGTCTGACGCAGGGATTGATCATGGAGCAATCGATCTACGACAACACCATCGTCACCGTCTTCGATCGGCTGCATACCTCGCTCGGGCTGCTGGATCACGCCAAGGCGACCGAGCTGGTCAACCGGCTGATCCGCGATCTGAACATCAAGGTGTCCGACAGCGCATTGCCGGTGAAAACCCTGTCCGGCGGCAACGCCCAGCGCATCGCCATCGCCAA
This sequence comes from Serratia sp. BNK-33-b, assembly GCF_048684565.1. Taxonomy (NCBI): domain Bacteria; kingdom Pseudomonadati; phylum Pseudomonadota; class Gammaproteobacteria; order Enterobacterales; family Yersiniaceae; genus Serratia; species Serratia sp. BNK-33-b. The sequence continues at coordinate 62,050 of NZ_JBLQTZ010000001.1, read as the reverse complement.
ATGGGTAGCGACCCAGCCGAAGATCCTGATCCTCGACTCACCCACCGTCGGCGTGGACATCGCCAACAAAGAGGGGATCTACCAGATCGCCCGCGATCTGGCGCAGCTGGGCATGGCGGTGCTGATGATCTGCGACGAGATCCCGGAAGCCTATTACAACAGCCATCGGGTGATGGTGATGCGCAAGGGCGAGCTGATCGCCGAATTCGCGCCGCACCAGAGTACCGAACAACAGATCGCCGAGGTGGTGAATGGATAAGTCATTATTGGCCCGCCTGGCCGGGCGGCACGAGTTTTATCTCGGCCTGCTGGTGCTGCTGCTGGCGATCGGCCTGAGCGCCGGCACCGACGAGTTTCTGACGCTCGGCAACCTGACCGACGTCGCCACCAGCTACGCCATTCTCGGCATTCTGGCCTGCGGGCTGTTCGTGGTGCTGATCGCCGGCGGCATCGACATTTCGTTCCCGGCGATCACCGCCATCGCCCAATACGTGATGGCCAGTTGGGTGATCCAGCACGGCGGCAGCTTCCCGCTGGCGTTCGCCCTGGCGATCGGCGTCGGCCTGCTGCTCGGGCTGGTGAACGGTTTCCTGGTGTATTGGCTCAAGGTGCCGGCGATCATCATCACCATCGCCACCCTTAACCTGTTCTACGGCCTGCTGGTATACGCCACCAACGGCACCTGGCTGTACGGCTTCCCTGACTGGTTCATGAACGGCATCAACTGGTTCTCGTTCCAGGGCGCCGACGGCTACGACTACGGCCTGACGCTGCCGCTGCTGTGCCTGCTGGCGACCATCGTCGTCACCGGCGTGCTGATGAACCGCACCCGGCTGGGGCGCCAGATCTACGCCATGGGCGGCAATCGCGACGCGGCGTCGCGCCTGGGGTTGAATCTGCTGCGGCTGCATTTTTGCGTCTACGGCTATATGGGCATTCTGGCCGGCGTCGCGGCGGTGGTGCAGGCGCAGATCACCCAGTCGGTGGCGCCCAACTCGCTGCTCGGCTTCGAGCTGACGGTATTGGCGGCGGTGGTGCTGGGCGGCACCAGCATGAGCGGCGGCCGCGGATCGTTGACCGGCACCCTGCTCGGCGTGGTGCTGCTGGCCTTCCTGCAAAACGGGCTGACGCTGCTCAGCGTCTCGGCCTATTGGCACCAGGTATTCAGCGGCGCGATCATTTTGATCAGCATCAGCACCACCGCCTGGAACGAAAAACGCAAGCTGCTCAAGGAGATCTGACATGACGCAGTTAACTCGGTTGATCCCAAACGATCGGATCATTCGCCTGCAGGGCGCGATCATCATCGCGGTGGCGCTGCTGTTCGCCGGGCTGCTCGGATCGCGCTTCTTCAGCCTCGGCAACTTCCAGTCGATCGCCTCGCAGCTGCCGATCCTCGGCCTGCTGGCGCTCGGCATGGGCATCACCATGCTGACCGGCGGCATCAACCTGTCGATCATCGCCGGCGCCAACGCCTGTTCGCTGGTGATGGCGGCGATCATCGTCAGCCATCCCGACCAGCCGCTGTTCCTGGCGCTGGCGCTGTTGGCCGGCCTGTTGGTGGCGGTGGCGATCGGCGCGCTCAACGGCGCGCTGGTAGCCTGGATCGGCGTTTCGCCGATCCTCGCCTCGCTCGGCACCATGACCCTGATCACCGGCCTGAATATTCTGCTGTCCAACGGCGCGGTGATCTCCGGCTTCCCGGCGGCGATTCAATTTCTCGGCAACGGCGCCGTGCTCGGCGTACCGGTGGCGCTGATCCTGTTCCTGCTGGTGGCGGTCGGTCTGTGGCTGCTGCTGGAGCACACCACGCTGGGCCGCAGCCTGTACCTGATCGGCTCCAACGAGCAGGCCACCCGCTTTAGCGGCGTGAACACCGCGCGGGTGCAGATCGCGGTGTACATCCTGTCGGCGCTGCTCGGCTGGGGCGCCGCGCTGCTGATGATGGCCAAGTTCAACTCGGCCAAGGCCGGCTACGGCGAATCTTATCTGCTGGTGACCATTCTGGCCTCGGTGCTGGGCGGCATCAACCCGGACGGCGGTTTCGGCCGCATTCTGGGGCTGGTGCTGGCGCTGATCGTGCTGCAAATGTTGGAAAGCGGCCTCAATTTGCTGGGGGTCAGCAGCTACCTGACCATGGCCCTGTGGGGCGGCGTGCTGATCCTGTTTATCGCGTTACAGAATCGAAAAGCTTAGGAGAAAACAGATAATGGCGAGCTATTTTATTGGCGTAGATGTGGGCACCGGAAGCGCGCGCGCAGGCGTATTCGATCTCAATGGGCGCATGGTCGGCCAGGCCAGCCGGGCCATCGATCTGTACCGGCCAAAGGCGGATTTCGTCGAGCAGTCGTCGGATAACATCTGGCAGGCGGTGTGCAATGCGGTGCGCGACGCGGTCAACCAGGCCGACATCAACCCGATCCAGGTCAAGGGGTTGGGCTTCGACGCCACCTGTTCGCTGGTGGTGCTGGATAAAGAGGGCAAGCCGCTGACCGTCAGCCCCTCCGGCCGTACCGAGCAGAACATCATCGTGTGGATGGATCACCGGGCGATCGCCCAGGCCGAGCGCATCAACGCCACCAAACACCGGGTGCTGGACTTCGTCGGCGGCATCATTTCGCCGGAGATGCAGACGCCGAAACTGCTGTGGCTGAAGCAACACATGCCCACCACCTGGGCCAACGCCGGCTACCTGTTCGATCTGCCGGACTTCCTCACCTGGCGCGCCACCCAGGACGCCACCCGCTCGCTGTGCTCGACGGTGTGCAAGTGGACCTATCTCGGCCACGAGCAGCGTTGGGACAAGAGCTACTTCCAGCAGATCGGGCTGGAAGACGTGCTGGAACATGACGCGGCCAAGATCGGCAGCGACGTTAAAATGATGGGTGAGCCGCTGGGCCACGGTCTGACCCAGCGTGCCGCCAGCGAGATGGGGCTGATCGCCGGCACGGCGGTGAGCGTATCGATCATCGACGCGCACGCCGGCACCCTCGGCACGCTGGGCGCCACCGGCGTCTCCGGCGAGGTGGCCGACTTCAATCGCCGCGTCGCGCTGATCGGCGGCACCTCCACCGGCCATATGGCGATGTCGCGCACCGCCCGCTTTATCGGCGGCGTCTGGGGGCCGTATTACTCGGCGATCCTGCCGGAATACTGGCTGAACGAAGGCGGCCAGTCCGCCACCGGCGCGCTGATCGACCACGTCATCCAGTCGCATCCGTGCTATCAGGAGCTGCTGGCGCAGGCGAAAACCCAGGGGCAGACCATCTATGAGGTGCTGAACGCCATTCTGCGCCGCATGGCCGGCGAACCGGAGAACATCGCCTTCCTGACGCAGGACATTCATATGCTGCCGTACTTCCACGGCAACCGCTCGCCGCGCGCCAACCCGACGCTGACCGGCATCCTGACCGGGCTGAAACTGTCGCGCACGCCGGAAGACATGGCGCTGCACTACCTGGCCACCATTCAGGCCATCGCGCTCGGCACCCGCCACATCATCGAAACCATGAACCACAGCGGCTACAGCATCGATACCATCATGGCCAGCGGCGGCGGCACCAAGAACCCGATCTTCGTGCAGGAGCACGCCAACGCCACCGGCTGCGCCATGCTGCTGCCGGAGGAGAGCGAAGCAATGCTGCTGGGCGGCGCGATGATGGGCACCGTGGCGGCCGGCGTATTCGACACCTTGCCGGAGGCGATGAGCGCCATGAGCCGCATCGGCAAGACGGTTACGCCGCAGACCAACCAGATAAAAAGCTACTACGACCGCAAATACCGGGTGTTCCACGAACTGTACAACGACCACATGAAATACCGCCGGCTGATGCAGGAGGAGGCGTGATGCAGCAGGAATGGCGGCAGGCCGTACAGGGCTGGCAAACTTACAGCCGGGAACTGGCGCAGCTGGGCGAACGCCTCGACGCGCACACCTGGCAGCGGCTGCTGGGGCTGCTGGCCGGCTGCCGCGGTAAAATCGCCGTCACCGGCGTCGGCACCTCGGGAATTGCGGCGCGCAAGATAGCCCACATGCTGGCCTGCGTGGAGCGACCGGCGGTCTACCTCGACGCCACCGGCGCGGCGCACGGCGATCTGGGCTTTCTGCGCGCGGACGATCTGCTGATCCTGATCTCGCGCGGCGGCAATTCCGACGAGCTGACCCGTCTGCTGCCGACGCTGCAGACCAAGGGGGTGCCGCTGATCGCGGTGACGGAAAACCCGCACTCCGCCATCGCGCTGGCGGCGCAGCTGACGATCGCCACCGGGGTGCAACAGGAAATAGATCCGCTGAATATGCTGGCCACTACCTCGATCGTGCTGGTGTTGGCGATCTTCGACGCCGCCTGCGCCTGCCTGATGGCGCGTAGCGGTTACGACAAGAGCGCCTTGCTGGCGGTGCATCCGGGCGGCGGCGTGGGGAAAAGTTTGCGGGAGGAAAACTGAGGGCCCGACACGGCGGGCCCGGCTGACATTACAGCGGCATGTAGATATCGAAACGGTGGCTTTTGGTCAGCGTGGCGGCGTGCGCCGGCACGTCGGCCAGCGGCGGCGCGTAGTCCGGGCGTTTCACCACCACGCGCTTGGTCGCCAAACGGCGCGCCGGTTCCAGCAGGCCGTCGGCGTCATCGTCGCTGCCCACCAGCGATTGAAACACCCGCATTTCTTTCTTCACCAACGCGCTTTTCTGCTTGTGCGGGAACATCGGATCGAGATACACCACCTCGGGGCGCGGGCTGAGATCCGCCAGCGCCGTCAGGCTGGAGGCGTGCAGCAGCGTCAGACGCTCGCGCAGCCACGGGCCGATTTCCGCATCCTGATAGCCGCGCTGCAGACCGTCGTCCAGCAACGCCGCCACCACCGGATTGCGCTCCAGCATCCGCACCCGGCAGCCCAGCGCCGCCAGCACGAAGGCGTCGCGCCCCAGCCCGGCGGTGGCGTCCACCACGTCCGGCAGGTAGCTGCCCTTGATGCCGACCGCCTTGGCTACCGCCTCGCCGCGGCCGCCGCCGAAGCGGCGCCGATGCGCCATGGCGCCAGAGACGAAATCGACGTAGATCCCGCCCAGCTTAGGCTCGTCGCGCTTGCGCAGTTCCAGCCGCTGCGGGGTCAATACCAGCGCCATCGGCGCGTCGTCGTCGGACGTCAGCCGCCAGCGCTGCGCCAAAACAGACAAGGCGCCGGGATCGGCGCCTGCTTCACACAATAAACACACGCTCACGTGTCGGGTTATCCTTTAATGCCGTAATGGCGCAGCATAGCATCCAGCTGCGGCTCGCGGCCACGGAAGCGTTTGAACAGCGCCATCGGCTCTTCCGACCCGCCGCGCGACAGGATGTTGTCGAGGAAGGATTTGCCGGTTTCGGCGTTGAAAATCCCCTCCTCTTCGAAGCGCGAGTAGGCGTCGGCCGACAGCACTTCCGCCCACAGGTAGCTGTAGTAACCCGCCGCGTAGCCGCCGGCGAAGATGTGGCTGAAGGCGTGCGGGAAGCGACCCCAGCTCGGCGAAGGCACCACCGCCACCATTTTCTTGACTTCCGCCAGCGTCGGCAGGATCTGCGCGCCTTTCTCCGGGCTGTATTCGAAGTGCATGCGGAAATCGAACAGACCGAACTCCAGCTGGCGCAGGATAAACAGCGCCGCCTGGTAATTCTTGGCCGCCAGCAGCTTGTCGAGCATGGCCTTCGGCAGCGGCTCGCCGCTCTGGTAGTGGCCGGAGATAAACGCCAGCGCTTCCGGCTCCCAGCACCAGTTTTCCATAAACTGGCTCGGCAGTTCGACCGCATCCCACGGCACCCCGTTGATGCCGGAGACGCCGGCGGTATCGATCTGCGTCAGCATGTGATGCAGACCGTGGCCGAATTCGTGGAACAGCGTGGTCACTTCGTTATGGGTGAACAGCGCCGGCTGGTCGCCCAGCGGACGGTTGAAATTGCAGGTCAGGTAAGCGACCGGTTTTTGCAGCGTGCCGTCGGCCTTGCGCAGGCTGCCGACGCAGTCGTCCATCCAGGCGCCGCCGCGTTTGTTCTCGCGGGCGTACAGATCGAGGTAGAAGCTGCCGCGCAGCTCGCCGTCGGCGTCGAACAGATCGAAGAAGCGCACGTCCGGATGCCAGGTTTCCACGTCTTTACGCTCTTTGGCGGTGATGCCGTAAATGCGTTTCACCACTTCGAACAGCCCTTCCACCACCCGCTGCTCCGGGAAATATGGGCGCAGCTGCTCGTCGCTGATGGAGAACAGGTGCTGCTTCTGTTTTTCGCCGTAGTAGGTGATGTCCCAGGCGTCGAGCTCGTCCACGCCATAGTGCTGTTTGGCGAAGGCGCGCAGCTGCGCCAGCTCTTGCTCGGCCTGCGGGCGGGCGCGTTTGGCCAGATCGCTCAGGAAGCCGATCACCTGCTCCGGGCTTTCCGCCATTTTGGTCGCCAGCGACTTGTCGGCGTAGGTGGCGAAGCCCAGCAGCTGAGCCAGCTCGTGGCGCAGCGCCAGCGTTTCCGCCATCACTTCGCTGTTGTCCCATTTGCCGGCGTTCGGCCCCTGGTCAGAGGCGCGGGTGGCGAAGGCGCGGTACATCTCTTCACGCAACGCGCGGTTGTCGGCGTAGGTCAGCACCGGCAGGTAGCTCGGCATGTCCAGCGTCAGCAGCCAGCCGTCTTGCTCTTTGGCCTGCGCCATCGCCTGCGCTTGCGCCAGGGCGCTTTCCGGCAGGCCGCTCAGCTCGGCTTCGTCGGTAATCAGTTTGCTCCAGCCCATGGTGGCGTCGAGCACGTTGTTGCTGTAGGTGGAGCCCAGTTCGGACAGGCGCGCAACGATCTCGCCATAGCGCTGCTGTTTGTCCGCCGACAGGCCGATGCCCGACAGTTCGAAGTCGCGCAGCGCGTTGTCCACCGCCTTGCGCTGCGGCACGCTCAGCGCCTCGAACGCCGCGCCCTCTTTCAGGCTGCGGTAGGCCTGATACAACCCTTCGTGCTGGCCGACCCAGGTGCCGTACTCGGACAGCAGCGGCAGCGCTTGCTCATAGGCGGCGCGCAGCTCCGGGCTGTTTTTCACCGAGTTCAGGTGCCCGATCGGCGACCAGATGCGCGACAGGCGATCGTCCGACTCCGCCAACGGCTGACACAGATTGTCCCAGGTGAACGGGCCCGGCTGCGCGACCACGCGCTCTACCGCAGCGCGGCAGTCCGCCAGCGCGGATTGCACCGCTGGCACGATATCTTCAGGGCGGATCGCCGAGAAAGGCGGCAGGGAAAACGGGGTCAGCAACGGATTTGTCATAGGGCAGTCCTGATTAGCGTTGGGGCCCGCCGCACGGGCGAGCCTTAAAATGCGTATGAATCTCTAACATGGAGCCAGGCAGCAGGAAAATCAATGCCCGGCGTTGATCGTTCGTGCCTTAAATGGCGCTTTGGCGGATGCGGGCAGCCAGCGCCGCCAGCTGTTCGTCGTCGGCGCGCGCCGCATCGTGGGAGGAGATATAGCCCTCGTAACGCGTGAAAAACTTCGGCGAGGTCGCTTCGATCGGCCGCCACTGTTCCAGCGACGCGGTGCCGTGCAGCGGGATCAATTTGGCGTGCACGTGGTCGACGCCGTAGCCCTCGAACACCATGCCGCAGCGGCCGACATCCTCGAACGCGCGATCCAGCTGCCGCGCCACCCGCTTGGTCGCCAGCATCAACGCGCTCAGCACCTCGTCCGGCAGATCAAACGCGTAGCTCGGGTGGTGCGCCTTGGGGATCACCACGCTGAAACCGTCGGTGTTGGGAAAGATGGACAGGAACGCCAAATGGTCGTCGTCTTCCCAGATTTTATGGCACGGCGCCTTGCCCGCCACGATGTCGCAAAAAATGCAGCTCATCTTTTCTCCTTGTGATTCACAGCGTTTCAACCCGTTCGAATTCTTCGAATACCAGCCACATGTCCGGCGCAAAGCTCCCCTCGCGGGTAAAGAATGCCTGATGCCCCTCGCGCCAAAATGCCAGGCTTTTGTCGCCTTCACCCTCTTTGGCCGCCATCTCGGCGGTCACCCGATCGTAGCGCACCAGGCGCAGCGCCAGGGTTCTGATCACGCAGGCCGGTTCGCCGCGGCCATCGAGAACGATGCTGTAATCGCCGATCCGCGGGGTTTGTTCCCGACGATAGCTCGCATAGGAACTGCAGGTGGCGGTTTTATCCCCGCTCAGCACCAATCCCAGCAGTTCGTCGGCTAACGCGGGGCCGTCGCCGAATGCCCAGCGCGCCGCGTCGGGGTAATTCGCCAAAATCGCCTGTTTGCTCATCGTCCTGTCCCTTTCTGTTAACGTCTGCGGCAACGGAGTCCGGTTTTTCCCGGCCAGACAGTTTATACTGTGCAGATTATAAGCCTTATTGCATTGAATGCTCCGTCTGCGGAGCACAAGGAACCGCCACCCGTCATGTTAAGTTATCGCCACAGTTTCCACGCCGGCAACCACGCCGACGTGCTCAAACACACCGTTCAGAGCCTGATCATCGAGTCGCTGAAGGAAAAAGAGAAGCCGTTCCTGTATCTGGATACCCACTCGGGCGCGGGCCGTTATCAGCTCAGCGGCGAACACGCCGAGCGCACCGGCGAATACCTGGAAGGCATCGGCTTGCTGTGGCAACGCGACGATCTGCCGGAAGAGCTGGCGGCCTACATGAGCGTGGTGCACAACTTCAACCGTTCCGGCACGCTGCGCTACTATCCCGGCTCGCCGCTGATCGCCCGCCAGCTGCTGCGCCCGCAGGACAAAATCCACCTGACCGAGCTGCACCCGAGCGATTACCCGCTGCTGCGCAGCGAGTTCCAGAAAGACGAGCGCGCCAAAGTGCAGCGCGCCGACGGCTATCAGCAGCTGAAATCCCAGCTGCCGCCACTGTCGCGCCGCGGCCTGATCCTGATGGACCCGCCGTATGAAATGAAGACCGATTACCAGGATGTGGTCAAAGGCATTCAGGAAGGCTACAAGCGTTTCGCCACCGGCACCTACGCGCTGTGGTACCCGGTGGTGATGCGCCAGCAGATCAAACGCATGCTGCGCGATCTGGAAGCCACCGGCATTCGCCGCATCCTGCAGATCGAGCTGGCGGTGAAACCCGACAGCGATCAGCGCGGCATGACCGCCTCCGGCATGATCGTCATCAACCCGCCGTGGAAGCTGGAACAGCAGATGAAGAACGTGCTGCCGTGGCTGCACAAGGTGCTGGTGCCGTCGGGCATCGGTCACCATCTGGTGAACTGGGTGGTACCGGAATAATCCCCATCAGGGCGCGGTTTGCCGCGCCCTGCGTCCGCCTATCGCAGCCATCGACGCAATCTTTGCGACAAACCCCGGTCAGGCGTTAAACTCTTACCCTCTTCAAATTCACAACTCATGGAAATCCCAGATGACGAAACATTACGATTATCTAGCAATTGGCGGCGGCAGCGGCGGTATCGCATCGATCAACCGGGCAGCCATGTACGGCCAAAAGTGTGCGCTGATTGAAGCCAAAGAGCTGGGCGGCACCTGTGTAAACGTGGGTTGTGTACCGAAAAAAGTCATGTGGCACGCGGCGCAGATCGCCGAGGCCATCCATCAGTACGGCCCGGACTACGGCTTCGACACCACCGTCAACGCCTTCGACTGGAAAAAGCTGGTCGCCAACCGCACCGCCTATATCGACCGCATCCACAATTCCTACGACAACGTGCTGGGCAAGAACAAGGTCGACGTGATCAAAGGCTTCGCGCGCTTCGTGGATGCGCACACCGTGGAAGTGAACGGCGAAACCATCACCGCCGACCACATCCTGATCGCCACCGGCGGCCGCCCGAGCCATCCGGCTATTCCGGGCGCGGAATACGGCATCGACTCCGACGGCTTCTTTGAGCTGGACGCCCTGCCGAAACGCGTCGCCGTCGTCGGCGCCGGCTATATCGCCGTAGAGATCGCCGGCGTGCTGAACGCGCTGGGCGCGGAAACGCATCTGTTCGTGCGCAAGCACGCGCCGCTGCGCACCTTCGATCCGATGATCGTCGAAACCCTGGTGGAAGTGATGAACACCGAAGGACCAAGCCTGCACACCGAATCCGTGCCGAAAGCGATCGTCAAGAACGCCGACGGCAGCCTGACGCTGCAGCTGGAAAACGGCAAGGCATTCACCGTCGACTGCCTGATTTGGGCCATCGGCCGCGAACCGGCGACCGACAACCTGAACCTCGGCGTCACCGGGGTGAAAACCAACGAACAAGGCTACATCGACGTCGATAAGTTCCAGAACACCAACGTCAAAGGCATCTATGCGGTGGGCGACAACACCGGCGCGGTAGAGCTGACCCCGGTCGCCGTGGCCGCCGGCCGCCGTCTGTCCGAGCGCCTGTTCAACAACAAGCCGGACGAACACCTGGATTACAGCAACATCGCCACCGTGGTGTTCAGCCACCCGCCGATCGGCACCGTCGGTCTGACCGAGCCGGAAGCCATCGAGAAGTTCGGCGCGGACAACGTGAAGGTGTACAAATCCTCCTTCACCGCCATGTACAGCGCCGTGACGCAGCACCGTCAGCCGTGCCGCATGAAGCTGGTGTGCGCAGGTAAAGAAGAGAAGATCGTCGGCCTGCACGGCATCGGCTTCGGCATGGATGAAATCCTGCAGGGCTTCGCGGTGGCGGTGAAGATGGGCGCCACCAAGAAGGACTTCGACAACACCGTGGCGATCCACCCGACCGCGGCGGAAGAGTTCGTCACCATGCGCTGAGGCGCAACCTCGCCGGGTTCCGGCGCGTAACAGGCCAGGCGCGAAAGCGTCTGGCTTTTTTTATTTATCTCGCTCGCCTCACGGCGCCCGGCGGTAATGATCGCGAAGAAACACCGGCAAATCGTTCGCCGGTGAAGCAAAGGGCACCTGATAGAGCATATCGCCGACAAAACCGCGATGATAGGTAGCGTGGTTGACGACATGCAGCACGATTTCCTGCCGCGTCATGCGGCCTTCCCCCCCGCCGACGAACGCGAAATGCACCGCTTGCGCCAGCGCCTCCGGCGACCAGCTGTCCACCTGTTCGATATACCAGCGGTCCATTTCCTCCACCGCGCACCGCAAGTCGTCAAGCGCAGGCGTTTGCTCGGTGTTGCGCGCGAGGTAGCCATGCTTGCGGCCTTGCAGATGGTGCCTGAAGATATCGTCCACCACATACACATGATTCAAGGTATGCACCATATTGCCGAAACGGGTCGGGCGCGGCCGCAGCGCTTCGCCTTCCGGCAAGGCCGCCACACAGTCAAAGGTCAAGGCGTTCGCCCAGGCTTTGTAACGCACCAGCATTTTCAAGGTATCGATGGCCGTTGCAGACATACTGCTCACTCCTTATCGGATGAAAATCGATATTCAGCTCAGCCGCACGCGGTGCGGCGGCGCGTTCTACGCCGTGCCAATCCCTTGCAGCCGCCCTTCGACCTGAGTGCGCGTATCGCCGCCCACCCAAATCCGGCCGCTCGCGTCGCGGGTGACATGCACGCGTCCGTTGCGCCCACGGCAGCGCCCCTGAGCGGCGATATAGCCGCCGCTGACCACGCCGCTTGCGAACAACCACTGGGCCAGGGAGGCATTGAGGCTGCCGGTGACCGGATCTTCGACGATAGCGCCAAGATGATCGCTCAAAAAGGCGCGAACTTCGAAGGCTGCGTCACCATCGGCATGTGGACCGACGACGCCAATGTCGACCCTGCGCGGCCAGCTTCTCGCCGGCGTCAGGGAAAGCACCCGTTCGGCGCTGGCCAGCCGGATCCCCAGCCACCCCGGACCGTTATCGATCCAGGCGGCATCGAGCGCCTCCTCAGGCGCGATCCCCAAAAACCGCAGCGCGTCGGCCAACGCCGCTTCTGAAGGCGCCCCGGAGCGAATCAACGGCGGCGCGGCAAAACACAGCCGTCCGGCCTCGCGGCGAATGCTCACCAAGCCCGCCCCGCACTCCTGGATGATCTCCGCATCATTGCGCGGCATACCCTCCGCAGTGAGCCAGGCATGACAACTGCCGAGCGTCGGGTGCCCGGCAAACGGCATTTCACGATCCAGCGTGAATATCCGCACCCGGTAATCCGCCTGGGGGTGCGTCGGCGGCAGCAAAAAGGCCGTCTCCGACAGGTTGAACCAACGCGTCAAACGCTGCATGTCCTCCGTCGACAACGTTTCGGCGCCCGTGATCACCGCCAACGGATTGCCGGCGAGCGGCCCGGAGCCAAAGACATCCACCATCTGCATGCCAAAAACCATCGCTTCTCTCCTCAGGTTAACGCCGGGCGTTCATTACCCCCGCGATATCAACAGCTCCAGGCCCGCCAAAGCGAACAGCAGCGCAAGCGTTCCTTCAATCCAGCGCCTCACCCGGGTGTAAAACGCGATCATCGGCGCCGTTGAGAACAACAGGGCATACCCCCCGAAAATCGTCACGCCGAGCAGCGCGCAACCGCCAATAATTGCCGGTAAAACCTGCTCAGGCGCGCCTTGCCGCAATCCCAGCGACATGATCGCCATCCAGGACATGATGGCCTTGGGATTGCCGAGATGCATCAGCACGCCCTGCCGATAAAGCGCCCGATAAGGCCGCGCATCGCGCTCCGCGGCCATGCCCGACGTCGCGGCGGACGTGCGTAACGCGGACTTTCCGGCGCGCAGCGCCAGATACAGCATATACACGCCGCCAACGATCTTGATGGTCCACAGCGCCTGCGCATACGTGGCCAACACGGCGGAAAGGCCGGTCGCGGCCAACATCGCCCAGCACAGCGATCCGGTCATCACGCCGGCGGCCAGCACCAATGCGGGCCTGCGGCCGTCACGCATCGCCACGCCCATGATCGCCATGTTGCTGGGGCCGGGGCTGGCGGTTGCGAGGAGATAGGCGCCGTAAACCAACGCAAGCTGACTGACCATCATGGAAAAACTCCGCTGACCCGCCTTACGGCCGAGCCGTTGTTGAAAACGCCGGGACTCCTCACCAACATAGTATGTGTTACACTTTTCGCCTATTTAAATAGTGTCACGTGACACTATATTCTTTCTCCGGAGAGCGACCATGCGGCTTCAATCCCCCTGGCAACCCCGCCTGGCCAACGTGGAAGCCACTACCTTCGAACGGCTGGTGCTGGCGTTGGCTGACGACATTATCGAGGGCAAGCTGCAAGGGGGCGATCGTTTGCCGGCTCACCGTCCCCTCGCCTGGCAATTGGCGATCGGTCTGGGCACGGTGACCAAAGCCTACGCCATCCTGGAACGACGCGGGCTGGTTCGCAGCGTGAAAGGCCGCGGGATGTTCGTGGCGATTCGCCGCGCCCGTGAAAAACACGAAATCGATCTTTCATCCAATGCGCCGCCGGCGATGCTTACCGATCGTTTGCTGGCGCGCACGCTGGCCGGCATTGCGCGGAAAATGGATGCGGACCATCTGAACTTCTATTCCCCTCCGACCGGACATCTGGAGCACCGGCGTTTGTTGGCCCGCTGGCTGGAAAACGCCGGCGTCACGATCGATCCGTCGCACCTGGCGCTGACCAGCAATGCCCGTCAGGCGATTTCGCTGGCGTTTGACCTGGCCTGCGGGTCACGCGGCACGATACTGACGGAGAGACTCACCTACCCCGGCGCGATCGCGCTGGCCCGACGTAAAGGCCATCGCCTGATCGGCGTGGAGATCGATGCGCAAGGCATGGTGCCGCAGGCGCTGGCGAGCGCGCTCGAGCGAGTCTCCTCCGGCCATACCGCGGTCTATCTGACGCCGACGCTGCATAACCCGACGACCGCCACCATGAGCGCCGAGCGCAGGCAGGCTATCGTCGAGATATGTCGGCAGGCGAATGTCTGGATCATCGAGGATGGCGTCTACGCGCTGGGTCACTCTGCGGCGCCTGCGCTCGCGGCTTTGGCGCCCGAGCGGGCGTTCCATGTCAATGGCCTGTCGAAAACGCTCGGCCCGGGGTTGCGGATTGGCATGCTGACTCTGCCGCCCGGCATGCAAACTGCGGCGGAAGAAGCCTTGCAAGATATTCCTTTCGCGCCTTCGCCACTGTCTTGCGCTGTGGTGGAGGAGTGGCTGTCCAGCGGCGCAATCGAGACGATACCGCAAGCGTTGCGCCATGAGGCTCAGCGAAGAGTGCATCTGGCCACCTCGATATTTGATGCCGACGACTGCGTATCGCATCCCGACGCTTATCATGTCTGGCTGCCGATGCCGCGCGAAACCGCCGAGTCTGTGGCCGCCGCCGCCGCATTGGTCAACGTAAAGGTGACACCGCCGGACACCGTGATGGTGGCCCGCGACGAACGTGCGACGGGCATTCGCCTGTGCCTGGGCTCCCCCTCGCCGGACGAGCTAACGGCAGGCCTGACGCAGCTGGCACAGCTGTTGAAAGAGCATCGGAACGGCTGACAAACGGAAGAGAAAGGTTACGCGCACGGGCCGACCGGCTCAGGACTGTTCTTTTTGTGCGGTTTACTATTCCCTTCGCACCCGCCTGCTTTTTCTGCCATTATTCTGCCTGATAAATTAGCGGGACTGATACAACCTCCCCGCGCCTCTGGAGAACACCGATGCTGTTCAAACTATGCAAAACCCTTGCGATGGCCTGCGTGGCCCTGATTATCGCCCAGAGCAGCGCGCTCAGCTTTACCCTGGAAGTGGCGGGCAAGATCGACAACGTGACCGACCCGGTCAAAAAAAGCTATCTGTTCACCGATAAGCAGCTGTTGGCGATGCCGGTGCGCAGCATCACCACCTCCACTTCCTGGACGCCGCAGAGAAAATTTGAAGGGATTTCGGTGGCCGATATCCTGGAGCGCGTCGGCGCCAAGGGCGAGACGCTGACTTTCTACGCGCTGAACGATTATTACATCGACGTGCCGCTGTCCGACGTCAAGAAATACAACATGATCCTGGCCTACAGGATGGACGGGGAAATGCTGAAGCTCAGAAACTTCGGCCCGCTGTTCCTGGTTTACCCGCGCGACGCCGCCGGGCCTGAACTGAACTCGCCGTTGTACAATTCACGCTTTATCTGGCAAGTCGACAGGATCGTGATCAAATGAAGCTGACGACCTTTAAGAACGGCAGCAGGCTGGCGATCCCGGCCATCTTTGCCGCGCTGTTTTTAGTGGCTTCGACCGTCACGCTCTATTACTACAGCGCCACCCTGTCGAAAAAAGGGCTGTATGCCATCGCCGGCACGCAAGAGAATTACTCCTGGTCTATCGCCAAGTTCTCCATCAAGCTGGCGGAGTTCGACACGCTGGTCGAGCAGCAAAGCCATGCCGCGCAGGTGGACAGCGACAATCTGCGACTGCGGTTCGAAATCCTCTATTCGCGCTTTTACGTGCTGGAAACCGTCTCCGAATCCACGCAACCGCTGTACGCCGAGCCGGGCTACCCGGAAGTGGTCAAGCAGATGCGCCTGCAGATGGATCGCATCGATAAACTGCTGGATAACCCGAAAATCGACTTCAGCCAGGTTTTCGCGGCCATGAAGGCCATCAAGCCTTACGCTATCGAAATGGCCAACCTGACCGACCACGCCGAGGTGAAGCAGCGCACCGCAGCCTATGAGGATTACATCGAGAAACGGCACATTATTTTCTATGGGCTGGTGATCGTCATGTTCTCGGTGATCGCGCTGATCGCCATCACCCTGATCGTGTTCCGCCAGCAGCGGCTGACCATTCGCCAGCAGGCCAAAGCCATTGAGGCGGAGAAAGCGACGCGCACCAAAAACGCCTTCCTCGGTGCCATCGGCCACGAGCTGCGCACCTCATTGCAGAGCGTGATGTCGGCCATCGACGTGCTGGTGAACACCCGAGTGTCGGCGGAGCATGCGGACACTTTCCAGCGGCTGGAGACCGCCGCGCAGCAAATCGAAAGCCAGATGAAGGATCTGACCGACTACGCGCACCTCGACAGCGGCATGATGGAATTGCGCATCGTGCCGTTCGACGCGCAGAAGCTGATCGCGGAAACCGCCAACGAAATCGCCACCCTGACCCGCAAAGAGCAGGTCAAACTGAGCTGCGAAGTGGAGTGCAGCCACCTGTTGGTGCACTCCGATCCGCTGCGCATCCGGCAGATTATCGTCAACCTGCTGACCAACGCCTACAAATACACCGAAAGCGGCAGCATTACGCTGCACAGCTGCCTGCGCCGCCAGCCGGGCGGCAATTCGTTGATCATCGAAGTGACCGACACCGGCATCGGTATTGAAAAAGACCAGCTCGATCAGATCTTCAAACCCTTTACCCAGTTGGATCAGTCGCATACCAAACAGTATGCCGGCGTGGGAATGGGGCTGGCGATCGTGCACGGCCTGGTGACGCTGCTCAACGGCACCATCACGGTATACAGCGAAATCAAGAAAGGCAGCACCTTTATCGTCAGCATTCCGGTGCAGATCAGTGAAGAAGAGCGCGCCGACGAGCCCGCCGCCGCCAATGCCCCCCTGCAGCAAAAGCCGCAGCAGGTGCTGGTGGTGGATGACAACAAGTCGGTGGGGGATGCCTTTGCGGCGCTGCTGGACAAGCTGGGCTACCAGCACGAACTGTGCGACTCGCCGGAGCGCGCGTTGCAGAAACTGCTCAGACGCCCTTACGACGCGCTGTTGCTGGATCTGCAGATGCCGGGCATCGACGGCGCCGCCCTGGCCAGGCAGCTGCGCAATCGTCGCGGCCCCAACCGCCATGTGCCAATCATCGGCATCAGCGCCTATACGCCGGAGCAGCTGACGGCGGATCAGCGCGCCCTGTTCGATAACTACCTGATGAAACCGGTTCGGCTGGATGCGCTGTCGAGCGCGCTGGCCGAGGTGTTCCCCGCTAAAGATTAAAACAGCGTTGCAGTGCGGCTTCGATCACATGGAGCCGCACCGGTTTTTCATAAGGACCGAGCACATCGTACTCGCGCATCGCCTGAGCGATCTCCGACTCGCGTCGGTCAGTGCCCAGTTCGCCGGTCAGCACCAGTACCGGCGCGTCCGGGTTGTCGGAGGCGCGGATGGTGGCGATACAGCGATCCGCCGTTTCCTCACCGATCAGCCAGTCCACCACGTAACCGTCGAACAGGCTTTGCTGCAGCGCTTGGCAGAAGCTGTCGACATCGTAAAACGCCACTGCGTTGAAACCGCAGCCGCCGAGGTACTTGGCCAGCTCATCGGCCGCCTGATGCGAATCGTCCAATACCGCGATGCTCAACCGCTCGTCATCGCCGTAACCGGGCCGAATTTCTATCAGTTCAACGCCGTAACGCGTGCCTGCCGGCGCCTCATCGGCGCGATAGATATGCCATTGCCCCTCCACGCGCAGCGCCACAAATTCCGCCGGCCGCCCGGCAGGAAGTTCGTCGCCAATGTGCCCGACGCAGGGCATCGCCACCCCCGCCACGAAAAAGATGGCATCACGCGCCATGTTTGGCTCGGTCGTCTCATGTTCGGCGCTCAAATCGGCGATCGCCGCCGGCGTTTCTCCCAACGCGGCCGCGACGCTGTTGATCTGTTCCAGCGTCCAGGGGCTTTGCCCTTTCAATTTGCGGTGCGCATGTGAAAAACTCAGATCCAAGATGCGGCTGAGTTCGCGGGCATGCTGACGTTTTCCAATCCCGTAATGTAAAAACAGCTCCCTGACCCGATTGGCAATCGACTGTGAATCGAATTTTTGATGATTGTTATCCATTTGTTCCTTCGATTTTTTTTACTGATTTATCAGTCGTTTTGATTATTTCTGCTGAAAAAGCCACACCTAAAACTAGCATCCCATGCAATTATGCGTTAAAAACGTTGCTTGACATACCATGTTGTATCGTCAAACATGGTATCAAAAGAGACATACAGCAATACACTATAAAAAATAACACCAGCACGATTTTTAATAATAACCATAGTAACACCAGGGAAAATTTGTTCCGTTGCCGCTACTGAGACGATGCTCACATCGCTTGGACTGCATAAGCAAAACGGGGCTTGAGCCTTTAGCGCTAATCTGTTTTACCCACTTTTAAGCCGGGATCCGTCAGGGTCCCGGTTTTTTATTGCCCTGGTGCCGCGCCATCATACGGACTCACCCCGCAGCCGCAAATAAAAACGGAGCCGGCATGCCGGCTCCGTTGACCCTGTAATGACCGCTTGGCTTAGAAACGCCAGGTGAAACCGGCGTTGACGCTGTTGTCCTGGTGGTTCTGCGACAGCAGCCCGCCGTAGCCCAGCGACAGCGAGGCGTTCTCGTTCACCGCCACTTCCGCACCCGCCTTCAGCACCATCCCGTCGCGCGACACCGGCACGCTGTCCACCACGAACGGCGCGTTGCCGCCGTTGAACCGCAGCCCGGTGCCACGCTCCAGCCCGCCGTACTGGTGTTGCCACCCCAGCTCGCTGCGCAGCGCCACCGTCGTGCCCGGGCTCACCTGCCACTCAGTGTCCGCGCGCAGTCCCAGCGTCGACACCGTCGCATCGGTGTGCTGCTTGTCGCCGCGCAGCGCCGCTGCGCCGCCGCTTTCCGCGATGCCGTTGTTTTCGAAGTTCACGTACGCCAGGTTGACGAACGGCTCCAGGTTCAGCCACTCGCCCTTCACGCTGTAGCCCGCTTCCGCGAACAGCTGCTCGGTGCGCGCGCTGTACTTCGCCGTGTCGCGGTCCGACTGCATCCCGTAGTTCACCGACCGCTTGGTGTCGATGCGGTGCCAGGTGTAGCCCGCCCCGCCCCGCAGCGCCAACGCCCCGAACTGCTTGTCGCCGTACGCCGCCAGGTGGTAGTTGTCGCTGTCCGCCTTCGACCCATACCCGCCGTGCAGCGAGGTGCGGGTGTAGCCGGTCGCCACCCCCAGCCGCCAGTCGGCCGCCGCCGCCGAGTCCAGCCCCACCAGCACCCCGTAGGTCGAGGCCTGATAGCCGGTGGCGTTGGCGTCGCCCGACGCATGGTCCCACGCTCCCAGCAGCTGCGCCCAGGCGCCGTCCTCGTCCGCCTTGATGGCCGACGAGCTCGCCAGCCCTTCCGCCTGACGCAGACGCCCGTTCAGCGCCTCACGCAGGTAGCGGCTGTCGTTCACCAGCGCCGACGCGATGTCCGCATGGATTTGCCCCGACAGCTGACGGAACGCCTGCCTCGCCTCGCCCGCCGTGCCGCTGTTGAGCAGGCTCTCGTACACCGGGTTGCCCGCCGCCAGCGCATCCGCCGCCGCCGCCACCGCCCGTTCGTTCGGCGTCTGCGCCACGCTGGCGAAGCTCGTGCCGTTGCGCCCGACGCTCAGCGTTACCCCGGTCGGCTGGTAGCTCAGCCCGGTGCCGAGGAACAGGTAGTTCGGCGCCACCGCGTCAAACTGTCCGCTGACCCCCTGCTGCGCGCTCAGGATGGTGTACTGCTGGCCCAGCAGGCTGCGCACCTCGCTTTGCGTCAGCAGGTTGCTGCTGTTCTCCAGCGTGACCGCCACCTCGCCGCCGCCGATCGTCGCCGCTCCGCCGCTCTGGATCCGATCGCTCCGGCCGTTCGGCCCCACTTCCACCGCATAGCGCGAACCCGTCTCGAAGCTGACGTCGCCGGCCACGTTCAGGGTGCCGATCGAGTTGCCCGGCGCCACGGTGCCGCCGCGGCGGGCGGTCAGCGAACCGACCGTGCCGCTGCCGCCGACGATGCCGCCGCTCTGCACGCTGACGGCCGAGGTGACCGAGCCGTTGATCGCCAGCCGCCCCTGATTGACCAGCGTCGGCCCGGAATAGGTGTTGGCGCCGATCATGACCAGCGTGCCCCTCCCTTCTTTAGTCAGGCCGCCATGGCCGGAGATGTTGTTGGAGTAGACTTCCAGTTCGCAACTGATGTCGTCACACTTTCTGGCGTGCAGCGTGCCGGCATCCACCTCGGCGCCCAGACCCGGAATATTGGCGACAAACTGGGTCGGGCCGTAAGCCACGCCCGTCGGATCCGGAATGCGGAACTCCGCAGGAATATCTTCGACGGTATAGAACATGCCCGGGCCGTTGATGGCCTTGCCCAGGTTGATCATTCCCCAGCCGTAGAGCGCGTCGATGCCCGGCGCGCCCATGTCGGTGGCGGTGGTTTTCAGCACGTCGGCAATCTGCGCCGAGCTCATGTACGGGAAGCGCTGCAGCAACACCGCCACCGCGCCGGTGACGTGCGGCGTCGCCATCGAGGTGCCGTTTTTATTGCCGTAGTCCGACACCAGGTTGGCCGGATCGGAACCGTTGGCCACGGTGCTGTAGATTTTGCTGCCCGGCGACGAGACGCAGAAGCTGGCGGTATAGCCGCAACGGGAAGAGAAGCTGCTGATGGTGTAAGGCACGCTGTTGGTCGATGTCGCATCCTGCGCCACGCTGGCGACCGACAGCCAGTTCGGCGCGATGTCCGGCACGAAATAGGCCAGGCCGCTGATCACATCCGGCTGGTTGTAGTTGCCGTCGTTACCGGCGGCGAACAGCACCAGAATATTTTTGCGCGCCGCGTCGATGGCGCCCTGATAGCCTGCGCCGGCCAAACTGCCGAGCAGCGGTTTGACCTGATCGAACTGTTCCTGCGCATCCTTCAGCTCAAAGTGCAGCGCGTTGGGATCGCGGCCGCCGTCGGACAGGAAATCGGGAATACTGACGCCCCAGCTGTTGTTGATCACCCGCACGCCGCTCTTGATCATCGCCTGCCAGCCGGCATTGGTGACGGCGCCGTCCAGGCCAAGGAATTCGCCGTAGGCCGGGCCGTCGTTGTCGTTATCGACGCTGATCACCTGCGAATCGAAGGCCACGCCGTGCATGCCGACGCCGTCGCGGTTCGCCGCGCTGATGCCCGCGACGTGCACCCCGTGATTGCTCAGCATGCCCTGTGAACCGCTGTAGAAGTGGAAGGTGCCGTCGAAGTAAAAGCGATCGCCGGCGTTAATCCCCGGCCGGTGCGGATCGGTATAGGCGCGATAGCCTTCGGTGACCACGTTGATCAGTTTGCCGTCGCCGGCGAACTCGGGATGGCGGTTGACCGGGGTATCGAAAATGCCCACCTTCTGCCCTTTGCCGGTGTAGCCGGCGGCATAGGCCTCATCGGCGTGGATCGCCCCCAGCCCCCAGTTGGCGTTGAATTCGGCGCTGCGCCAGCTGGCCGGATCGCCGGCTTGGCCGCTCACCTCGTGCGGCGCCGCCTGCGCATACCCCGCCAGCGCCATGCAGCAGACCAGCGCGTTCAGCCGCCACGGCGAGCGGCGAGCGTTTCCTTTGCTATCAAAACCCATTGTTGTTGTCATTTCCTTACCTTTTGCTTGTTATTGGCCGACGCCCCAGGTGCGCCGGGTTCTCATTAGCAGGATGTGAAAAAGGAACCGCCCGCAGGCGGTTCCCGTACAAGGATTGAGTCGATGTTGCTTAGAAGCGCCAGGTGAAGCCGGCGTTGACGCTGTTGTCCTGATGGTTCTGCGACAGCAGCCCGCCGTAGCCCAGCGACAGCGAGGCGTTCTCGTTCACCGCCACTTCCGCACCCGCCTTCAGCACCATCCCGTCGCGCGACACCGGCACGCTGTCCACCACGAACGGCGCGTTGCCGCCGTTGAACCGCAGCCCGGTGCCACGCTCCAGCCCGCCGTACTGGTGTTGCCACCCCAGCTCGCTGCGCAGCGCCACCGTCGTGCCCGGGCTCACCTGCCACTCAGTGTCCGCGCGCAGTCCCAGCGTCGACACCGTCGCGTCGGTGTGCTGCTTGTCGCCGCGCAGCGCCGCTGCGCCGCCGCTTTCCGCGATGCCGTTGTTTTCGAAGTTCACGTACGCCAGGTTGACGAACGGCTCCAGGTTCAGCCACTCGCCCTTCACGCTGTAGCCCGCTTCCGCGAACAGCTGCTCGGTGCGCGCGCTGTACTTCGCCGTGTCGCGGTCCGACTGCATCCCGTAGTTCACCGACCGCTTGGTGTCGATGCGGTGCCAGGTGTAGCCCGCCCCGCCCCGCAGCGCCAACGCCCCGAACTGCTTGTCGCCGTACGCCGCCAGGTGGTAGTTGTCGCTGTCCGCCTTCGACCCATACCCGCCGTGCAGCGAGGTGCGGGTGTAGCCGGTCGCCACCCCCAGCCGCCAGTCGGCCGCCGCCGCCGAGTCCAGCCCCACCAGCACCCCGTAGGTCGAGGCCTGATAGCCGGTGGCGTTGGCGTCGCCCGACGCATGGTCCCACGCTCCCAGCAGCTGCGCCCAGGCGCCGTCCTCGTCCGCCTTGATGGCCGACGAGCTCGCCAGCCCTTCCGCCTGACGCAGACGCCCGTTCAGCGCCTCACGCAGGTAGCGGCTGTCGTTCACCAGCGCCGACGCGATGTCCGCATGGATTTGCCCCGACAGCTGACGGAACGCCTGCCGCGCCTCGCCCGCCGTGCCGCTGTTGAGCAGGCTCTCGTACACCGGGTTGCCCGCCGCCAGCGCATCCGCCGCCGCCGCCACCGCCCGTTCGTTCGGCGTCTGCGCCACGCTGGCGAAGCTCGTGCCGTTGCGCCCGACGCTCAGCGTTACCCCGGTCGGCTGGTAGCTCAGCCCGGTGCCGAGGAACAGGTAGTTCGGCGCCACCGCGTCAAACTGCCCGCTCACCCCCTGCTGCGCGCTCAGGATGGTGTACTGCTGGCCCAGCAGGCTGCGCACCTCGCTTTGCGTCAGCAGGTTGCTGCTGTTCTCCAGCGTGACCGCCACCTCGCCGCCGCCGATCGTCGCCGCTCCGCCGCTCTGGATCCGATCGCTCTGGCCGTTCGGCCCCACTTCCACCGCATAGCGCGAACCCGGCTCGAAGCTGACGTCGCCGGCCACGTTCAGGGTGCCGATCGAGTTGCCCGGCGCCACGGTGCCGCCGCGGCGGGCGGTCAGCGAACCGACCGTGCCGCTGCCGCCGACGATGCCGCCGCTCTGCACGCTGACGGCCGAGGTGACCGAGCCGTTGATCGCCAGCCGCCCCTGATTGACCAGCGTCGGGCCGGAATAGGTGTTGTTACCGGTCAGCACCAACGTGCCGATGCCCTGTTTGGTCAGGCCGCCATGGCCGGAGATGTCGTTGCTCCAGAAATCCAGGCCGCACAACACATCGCTGCAGACGCGCTCGGTCGGTTTGCCCTTGTCCAGCACCGCGCCGACGCCCGGCAGATCCACTACAAACTGGGTCGGGCCGTAGGCCACGCCCGTCGGATCCGGAATGCGGAATTCTTCGGGAATATCCTCGGCGGTCACCAACATGCCCGGACCGTTGATGGCCTTGCCCAGGTTGATCATCCCCCAGCCGTAGAGCGCGTCGATGCCCGGCGCGCCCATGTCGGTGGCGGTGGTTTTCAGCACTTCCGCCACCTGCGCGCCATTCAGATACGGGAAACGCTCCATCAGCACGGCAACGCTGCCGGCCACGTGCGGCGCCGCCATCGAAGTGCCGCTGTATTTGGCGTAACCGGTCGTCAGATTTTCCACGCTGGTGCCTTCGATTATCGAGCTGTATACCCGGGTGCCCGGCGCCGAGACGCAGAGGCTGGCGGTGTAACCGCAGCGAGAAGAGAAGGTGCTGATGCTGTAATCGCCGGTATTGGTCGGATCCTGCAGGCTGGCGACCGAGAGCCAGTTCGGCGCAATGTCCGGCACAAAATAAGCCAGACCGGCCATGGCATCGGGGTTATTCAGATTGCCGTCGTTACCGGCGGCGAAGATGGTGACCACGCCGCTGCGGGCCGCGTCGATCGCGCCCTGATAGGCGCCGCCGGGCTTGGTGCCGAGGATCTGTTTGATCTGATCGAACTGCTTTTGCGCATCGTTTACTGTGAAATGCGGATAAGCCGGGTCATAACCGCCCTCATCAAACTTTTCGGTGATGCCGATGCCCCAGCTGTTGTTGATGATGCGCGCGCCGCTGGCCACCAGCGCATCCCAACCGGCCTGGTACACCGCGCCGTCGTTGCCGAGGATGATGCCGTCCTCCGGGCCGGGATCGCCGTTTTCCGCGCTGATGATCTGCGCGTTGAACGCCACGCCGTGCATGGCGCCGCCGTCTCGGCTGCCGGCGGCGATGCCGCCCACGTGGGTGCCGTGCGAACCGAGCGTGCCATCGGAATCCACGCTCGGCGTGCCGTCATAGCGGAAAGCGTCGCCTTTTTTCACCGGAATATAGGGGTCGGTATATTCGCGGATGCCTTCGGTAACCAGATTGATCACCTTATTCTCACCGGCGAACTCCGGGTGCTTGGCGTAGACTGGCTGATCGAAAATGCCAAGTTTGATGCCTTTTCCGGTATAACCGGCGGCGTAGGCCTGGTCGGCGTGGATCGCCCCCAGCCCCCATTCCGCATTGAACTCACTGCTGCGCCAGCTGGCCGGATCGCCCGCTTTGCCGTTCTCTATATAGCTGGAGGCCTGCGCCCCGCCAATCGCCGTCAGGCAGATCAGCATCGCGCTCCATTGTGCGCGATGAACTCCGATTTCAGGCCAGCCGAAGGCCGCCCGAGCGGATTTGACTCCTCTAAGTTTCTTCTCCATCCCAGATACCATCCGTTGTTGTTTGCAAATGTTTTATAAGATTTTTTGTGTAACAGTTTGGTAACACCAAATAAATAAAGCACAACAATCTCAAGTGCGCTTAATGTGTCATCCGGCAGCTCAACGGGAGGAGAGAATGTTTCAGGGGTGAATCAGGCCAGTGCCGATAAGAAATGACAATGACGTTTGCCAGTATCAAAATGGCGATAACACGTGAAGGGATAAATTATAATTTGCTGATAAATAAAAATATAATCTAGGGAGACATAAAGGATGCGGCCGCCTGAAAAGTGCTTAACAGGCGTCTTTTATCACTTTTAATTATAAATTTTGCCAATATTCACTCAGTGAATTATGCTGGTTTTTCACTCGGTCATCGGCAAAAATTGGATTATCCTGCTGATGTTTTTTTGCAGTTCGTCGCGTCCTCTTCCGCCTGACGCAGAATGGCTTTGGCCATCCATTGCGTGACGTCCTGAATGCTCTCAAGCTCCAGCCCCCAGATATCTTTCAGCACCAGGAACACCTCCGAGCCGTAAATCAGCGAGAAAGCATGAATCACTCTCTGCAGAGAGTCCGGCGGCAGTTTGCCCTGCAGCGGTTCCACCGCCAGCGCCAACAGACGCTTGCGGTTGCCGCGCACGAATTTCTCGCCCGGCGTCGCGTGCGCCCACTGTTGCAAAGAGAGTTGCAGCGCCGCGCGCAATGCTCCCTCGTGCCGCTCCATCTGAGGATAGGCGAAAGTCAGCAACTGCCGGATGCGTTTCAGGGCGTCATCGTCTTGCGGGCGCCATTCCAGAATAGGCCCCAGGCTTTCCGCCACCACGGCGCTAATCAGCGCACTCTGGGTCGGAAAATAGCGGTAGGCCGTCGCACGCGATACCTGCGCATGCGCCGCCAGTTCGGTGATCGAAGGAAACGCCCCTTCGTCATACAGCGTCATCGCGCTGGCCAGCAACAAACGGTAGGTTTTTGCCCGGGTGGAAGTCAGTGAAGGATCAAACGGGGTGGGAAAGGCATCTATCGGCACATAAACCTCATGCATCTGCACACGCTTGCGCAACAGAGGATGCGCCTCTGTCGACTGGCTGCCGGCAAAGCGCCGGCCACGTTGAAAAGCTCAAAAATGAGACAGGAGTCCCATTTTGCACTGAGCTGCCCTTGCAAAAATGATACTGCCGTCTCATTATATAAATACATTAATCAATTTAATTTAAACGCCAACACCAGGGCACCCTATAAAAATATAACAAAATGATTTTTAAATAAAAATTAGAAACACCCCAGGAAGATACATGAAAGACACTTCAAATTTTGTCTATATTGCTACCACAGCAGATACGAAAGGACAAGAGCTGGAGTATGTACGGCGGCTGATCGCTGCCCTGAATTTACCCACGCGAACCGTCGATCTTTCCACTCGTCGCTTGCCGTTTGACTCCCCGGCCGATATCGGTCCAGAAGACGTCGCACGCCACCATCCGGCAGGCGCCGACGCGGTCTTCTGCGCCAGTCGCGGCCAGGCGATCGCCGCCATGGCGACCGCTTTCGAACGTTTTATCCTGACGCGCCGCGATATCGCCGCCTTGCTTGGCCTGGGCGGTTCCGGCGGCACCGCCATCATCACGCCGGCCATGCAGCAGCTGCCGATCGGCCTGCCGAAAGTGATGGTCTCGAGCATGGCGGCGGGAGACGTTTCCGCCTATGTCGGCGCCAGCGATATCAACATGCTGTATTCGGTCACCGATCTCGCCGGCCTGAATCGCATCTCGCGACGGGTGCTGGGCAACGCGGCGCGCCAGATAGCCGGCGCAGTGCACTTCGCCGCCGTCGACTATCACGACAACAATCCCGCGATCGGCCTGACGACGTTTGGCGTCACCACGCCCTGCGTTCAGGCGTTGGTTGCCGAGCTGGGATCGCAATGGGATTGTCTGACGTTTCATGCGACCGGCAGCGGCGGCAGATCGTTGGAAAAACTGATCGATAACCGCCAACTGCACGGCGCCATCGATTTGACCACGACCGAAGTGGCCGATTACCTGTTTGGCGGCATGCTGCCCTGCAATGCGGATCGTTTTGGTGCCATCGCGCGTACCGGCATCCCGTGCGTGCTCTCCTGCGGCGCGATAGACATGATCAACTTCGGCGCGCCGAATACGGTGCCGGCTCACTATGCCAACCGTCTGCGTCACCATCACAACCCGCAAGTGACGCTGGTGCGCACCAGCGCGCGGGAGAATGCGTTAATGGGGCGTTGGATGGGCGAAAAAATCAACGCCTGCGCGGGCGAAGTGCGTTTCGTTATCCCGGCGGGCGGCGTATCGGCTTTGGATGCGCCCGGCCAACCGTTCTGGGATCCGGCGGCGCTGGCCGCCTTTACGCAAGCGCTGGAAGAAACGGTGCACGCCACCGGCAAACGCCGGTTGATAAAAACGCCTTATCATATTAACGACCCGCGCTTTGCGCAGGCCGTTGCCGAACAGTTTCGGCACATTGTCGGCGGAGAATGATGATCACCCATGGCAAAGCCTGCCGGTGATAACGCCAAATAGAAAAAGGGCCAGACAAATAGTCTGGCCCTTTATTATTTACCGCGAGCGGATATTACTGACCGGCGGGCATCTGCTCCTTCATTTTATTCATGTGGTCCATCATCTTTTGCTCGCGTTTCTGATAATTCTCATTGTATTGTTTTTTCTGCTCAGGCGTCAGCAGGTTATACATTTTATTTTCCGCTTTGGCGCGTGCCAGCATGCGTTCGGATTGCGCTTTACCGATCGCGTCAATTTGCGCCTTCGCCTTCGCTTCGTCAAAGCTGTCGGAAGCGACCAGATTGTGCAGCGCTTGGCGCTCCTCTTTCATGCCCGGCCCGCGCTTCTGGTGCGACTCTTTCATGATATCGCGCATCTGCTGGCGCTGCTGCTCGGTCAGGTTCAGCCCGGCGAACGGGCCGCCTTTGCCTTCACCCTTGTGATGCATCATTTTCATCGGCGCCGCATCCGCCGCCGGAGCCGTCGCCGTATCGGCGGCGAACGCCGCGGAAGCAGAACCCAGAGCCAGCGTGGAAGCAATAAATAAAGCCGTCAATTTACGCATAATCATTTCCTTAAAAATTTTCTTCATCAGGAGCGCTGTACGTTAACAGGCTCATTCGTTGTCGGAGATAATAATAGGCTGATAAATTTCAAGTAATGCGAGGGTGTGTAAACTTTTTAAAACCCGTCTCGGATTTATTCACCAATTATGAGAAAACTATGAAGATGGCGTTTATTTGATGGAAATTTTAATTTCTCGGCAAAAATCCCCCCGGTGGAGTTATTTTTCCGCTTTCCCCTCATCGCTATAATTTACTCACCTGCACGGCAACCTTGCATCAACCGTTTTCCGATAGCAGGGGAAATCAGTAAGCATCACACGATCCGATGTTCTCCTACACTTTAAGACAAGCAGCGCCGGGCGACGTTTACACCGCAAAACTAATCATTGCTTATATAATAGTTTCCATCACCCGCCCCGCCTGTGAAAACCTGTTATATGATGCACAGATGCGTACGGCGATCGCTTTCGGGCCAACAGGCTGCCCGGAGCTGTGCCGCCCGCCCGCCCGTGCTCTTTTGAGGAATCGTCATGCCCGCAGACCAAGGCCCTGAGCTTCTTAGCGCTCACTTCGGCACCCAAAGCCCCCACTGGCGGCTGGCGTTTGACAGCAATGCCCTGGAGCTGTCCGCCGTTAAGGGCAAAGCTCATATCGCGGTGGCGCTCAGCGCCATGGAAGCGGCGAAAATCCGCCGTCTGACCGGCGTGACCGCCAGCCTTGATCTGACCATTACGCTGGCCGGTGAACCGCTGCATCTGCATCTGGTCGGGCGCCGCGTCAACAACCTCGAATGGGCGGGCACCGCTTCCGCCTTCAGCGACACCCAATCGGTGGCGCGCGACCTGGTGCACGGCCTCTCCTTCGCCGAGCAGGTGGTGTCCGAAGCCAACTCGGTGATCGTGATCGTCGATCAGCACGGCCGCATACAGCGCTTCAACCGACTGAGCGAGGAGTACACCGGACTGCACGAACACGAGGTGATCGGCAAAAACGTTTTCCAGCTGTTTATGAGCCCGGAAGAAGCCGCCGCTTCGCGGCGCAACATCGCCGGCTTCTTCCGCAACGGTTCGTCCTATGAGGTGGAACGCTGGGTGAAGACTGTCAAGAGCGAACGGCTGTTCCTGTTCCGCAACAAATTCGTGCACAGCGGCAGCGGCAAAAACGAAGTCTTTCTGATCTGTTCCGGTACCGACATCACCGAAGAACGCCGCGCGCAAGAGCGGCTACGGGTGCTGGCCAACACCGATCTCATCACCGGCCTGCCGAACCGCAACGCCATCCAGGACAAGATCAATCACGCCATCGCCACGCGCGGCGAAGAGAGTTTCGGCCTGGTGTACCTCGATCTCGACAACTTCAAAAAGGTCAACGACGCCTACGGCCATATGTTCGGCGATCGGCTGCTGGTCGAGGTCGCGCTGGCGATCCTCGGCTGCCTGAGCCCGGATCAAGTGCTCGCCCGCCTCGGCGGCGACGAATTCTTGGTGCTGGCGCCGCAAAGCGATCGCGAGCGCCTGCAAACGCTGGCGCAGCGCATTATCGACAGGCTGAAGACCCCTTTTCGCATCGGTCTGATTGAGGTGTATACCGGCTGTTCGATCGGCATCGCGCTGTGCCCGGAGCACGGCAACGATCTCGACAGCCTGATCCGCAGCGCCGATACCGCCATGTACGTCGCCAAGGAGCACGGAAAACGCACCTATACCGTCTTCTCGCCGGAGATGAACAAACGCGTCGCCGAATACATGTGGCTGGACACCAATCTGCGCAAAGGGTTGGAACAAAATCAGCTGGTGCTGTATTACCAGCCTAAAATCGACGCGCACAGCGGCGAAGTGCACAGCGTGGAAGCGCTGGTGCGCTGGGATTCGCCGGAGCGCGGCCTGATCCCGCCGCTGCAGTTCATCTCCTATGCCGAGGAGTCCGGCCTGATCGGCCCGTTGGGCCAATGGGTGCTGCAAACCGCCGCCGGGCAGGCGGCGCAATGGCAAGAGCAGGGATTGAATCTGCGGGTGGCGGTCAACCTCTCTGCCCGTCAGCTGGCCGACGACGGCATCGTCAACGACCTGCTCGGGGTGCTGCACCGTCACCGCATGGCCCCCTGTCTGCTGGACTTCGAGTTGACCGAAAGCAGCCTGATTGAAGACGAGAACCGCGCGCGCGCGCTGATCACCCGGCTGCGCGAACTGGGCGCGCAGGTGCATCTCGACGACTTTGGCACCGGCTATTCGTCGCTGGCGCAGCTGGCACGCATTCCTCTGGACGCCATCAAGCTGGATAAAAGCTTCGTGCGCGGGGTGAATTTCAATCCGGTATCGCAATCGCTGGTACGCGCGATCGTCGCGGCGGCGGAGGCGTTGGCCTTCCGCGTGATCGCCGAAGGGGTGGAGACCGAGAGCGAAAACCACTTCCTCGACGAGGTCGGCGTGGACGAAAAACAGGGCTTTCTGTTCGCGCGGCCAATGCTCCCGGAACAGCTGGAGCATTGGCTGCAGTCCTATCGCCCGCGCTCACCCTCCGCATGAGGCGGGCGCGTTAACGTTAGCCGGCACGACGCAGGTTCAGGGTATGGCGATCCTGTAACATCACCAGCCGCTCGATGTAGGCACGGTCTTTTTCCTCAATGGTAAAGGCCGAGTGCACCCAATCTTCGGTAATGTCCATCAGCTCGGAACGCGTCAGCTGCAACACGCGCTGACGCGCCCGCAGCATGGCGCGCATGCCGTTGAGCTTCGGCCGGATGGTATCGATGAAGGTGCGCGTCGCCAGGTAGGCGTCGCCGGGCTGGAACAGCTGGTCTACCAGCCCGCGGCTCTCGAACCACTCTGCGGTGTGCGACTCGCCGCCCCAAATCAGCTCCTCGGCCAAGCGCATGCCCGCCTTGCGCGCCACCAGCGAGTAACCGCCCATACCGGGAAACAGGTTGAACGCAATCTCCGGGAACCCCATGCGCGCATTGTTTTGCGCCAATACGAAATGGTGCGCCAGCGCCGCTTCAAAACCGCCGCCCAGCGCACTGCCTTCAACCATCGCAATGCTGATCGCGCCGGTGTCGAAACCGCGTGCCGCCGCATGCACGCAGTCGATGCAGGCGCGCGCGTAGGCCATCATCGCCTCGCGCTTGCGGTTTTTGATCGCTTCGGCGAAGAACTGCAGATCGCCGCCGACGTTGAACATGTTCGGCACCAGCGAGCCGGTGACCCAGAAGTCGAACCGCAGCGAAGACTCCTTCGCCGCCTGCGCCAGCGTCATGATGTCTTCAATCAACGCCTGGTTGAAGCAGGGGCGCGGCGCGGCGCGCAGCAGCATCCACATGATGTGCCGCCCCTCTTCATAGTAGGCGGAGATCTGCGACAGATTGCCCGCTTCGGTAAACGGACGACAGGTGGGGTGATTAAGCAATTTCATAAGACCTTCCAGTTTTTCTGTTGATGACGGATGAGACCGTTCCAGCCCCTACGGCTGCAGCGGGGCGGCGAGCGGCAAAGCGCGACGCCACATCATGAGTAAACGCTTTCTCGCCGACGAAACAGATAAAAATTGGAGGTAGAGAAGTGAAAAAAACCGAGGCGCCACGGGGTTTTCATAGGAATTTTACCTATCGCGCCATCCCCGGCATTTCATGCCGGGCGCTAACGCGTTAAGCTCGCAAATTGACCGTTTGCCGCCCCGGCGCTCAAAACGCCGCAGGGCTTTGGCTATAATCAACGCTGATACATGCCGTTTAACGTTAAGGAAATCGTGAAGTAATGCCTACAGGACCAGACCAGGAACGCCGCCAGCCCACACAAGACACGCCGCCGAAGCCGCTTATCGCCATCAAGACCGGCCATGAGACGCTCGACCGCCGCATCAGCGGTTTTTCACGTCTGATTGAACGCATCAAAGCCTGGCCGAGCGTGGCGCACCTGCTGCGCGCCGCCGAACGCTTTAACGATCGGCTGGGCAGCCAGTTTGGCGCCGCCATCACCTACTTTTCATTCCTCTCGCTGATCCCGATCCTGATGGTGTCGTTCGCCGCCGCCGGTTTCGTGCTGGCTTCCAACCCGGATCTGCTGGCCCGCTTGATCAACCGGATCGTCGGCAGCATCAGCGATCCGACGTTGGCCAGCACGCTGAAGAATACCGTCAACACCGCCATTCAGCAGCGCACCACCGTGGGATTGACCGGTCTGGCGCTGGCGCTCTATTCCGGCATCAGTTGGATGGGCAACCTGCGCGAGGCGATCCGCGCGCAGTCACGCGATGTCTGGGAGCGCAATCCGCAGGATCAGGAGAAAATCTATTTCAAGTACACCCGCGACTTCATCTCGCTGACCGGCCTGGTGGTCGCGCTCATTATTACGCTGTCGCTGACCTCGGTCGCCGGGTCGGCGCAGGCGGCGATCGTCAACGCGTTGGGGCTGGACGGCATCGAATGGCTGCGGCCGGCGCTGACGCTGATCGCGCTGTCGATCTCGATCTTCGCCAACTATCTGCTGTTCCTGTGGATTTTCTGGATGCTGCCGCGCCACAAACCGAAGAAAAAAGCGCTGCTGCGCGGCACCTTGCTCGCGGCTATCGGCTTTGAGGTGATCAAGTTCGTGATGACGATGACGCTGCCGCAGGTGGCGAAGTCGCCTTCCGGCGCGGCCTTCGGCTCGGTGATCGGGCTGATGGCGTTCTTCTACTTCTTCGCCCGTTTGACGCTGTTTTGTGCCGCCTGGATCGCTACCGCCGACTACCAAGGCGACAAAGCCTTGCCGGAACGCGAGCCGCCGGCCCCCTGAAGCCATGCAATCGTGCCGGTGTTATCGCACACGCCGGCACTTTCCTCTGGTTAATAAGCAAAAACCCAGTCAATCCCTCTAAATCATGCGGCATGACATTCGGAAAACCAGCATAACAAACTACCCATTCACTTTTCTTTCCCGTTTTTACAGCCATTCCCTCTGTATGAAACCCATTTCTCAACGTTTAACGCTACAGAAAAGAAGCCCGGTAAAACATTAGTCTTTTTAACCGGTTAGCGGCGGCGTTGCCCAAAGTTACAGCGTTGAAAAGGCGGAATGCTGTCACTAAGATGGATTTTTACCCCCTCCAACAATAAGAAATAGATATGCAAGCCACCATCGCACCCCCACTCGACGCCGACGACGCGTCTACACCGGTGAATTCCCGCGGGAAAGTCATCGTCGCCTCGCTGGTCGGCACCGCCATCGAGTTCTTCGACTTCTACATCTACGCCACCGCCGCGGTGATCGTGTTCCCACACATCTTCTTCCCGCAGGGCGACCCGACCACCGCGACGCTGCAGTCGCTGGCCACCTTCGCCGTCGCCTTTGTCGCGCGCCCTATCGGCTCTGCGCTGTTCGGCCACTTCGGCGATCGCGTCGGGCGCAAGGTCACGCTGGTCGCCTCGCTGCTGACCATGGGGATTTCCACCGTGCTGATCGGCCTGCTGCCGAGCTATGAAACCATCGGCATCTTCGCCCCTATCCTGCTGGCGCTGGCGCGCTTTGGCCAGGGCCTGGGGCTGGGCGGCGAATGGGGCGGCGCAGCCCTGCTGGCGACGGAAAACGCGCCGGCCAAAAAGCGCGCGCTGTACGGTTCTTTCCCCCAGTTGGGGGCGCCTATCGGTTTCTTCTTCGCCAACGGCACCTTCCTGCTGCTCTCATGGCTGCTGAGCGACCAGCAATTTATGGAATGGGGCTGGCGCGTGCCGTTCATCCTCTCCGCGGCGCTGGTGCTGATTGGCCTGTATGTGCGGGTATCGCTGCATGAAACGCCGGTGTTCGCCAAAGCGGCCAAGGCCGGCAAACAGGTGAAAGTGCCGCTCGGCACGCTGCTGAGCAAGCATCTGAAAGCCACCATCCTCGGCACCTTCATCATGCTGGCGACCTACACGCTGTTTTATCTGATGACGGTGTATTCGATGACCTACGGCACCGCGCCGCAGCCGTTGGGCCTCGGTTACTCCCGCAACAGCTTCCTGTGGATGCTGATGGTGGCGGTGATTGGTTTCGGCGTGATGGTGCCGATCGCCGGTCTGCTGGCGGACGCGTTCGGCCGCCGCAAGACCATGATCGCCATTACCCTGCTGATGATCGGCTTCGCGTTCCTGTTCCCGACCCTGCTGGGTTCCGGCAACCAGGCGCTGGTGATGGGCTTCCTGCTGTGCGGCCTGAGCATCATGGGGCTGACCTTTGGCCCGATGGGCGCGCTGCTGCCGGAGTTGTTCCCTACCGAAGTGCGCTATACCGGCGCGTCGTTCTCCTACAACGTCGCATCGATCCTCGGCGCGTCCGTGGCGCCCTATATCGCCACCTGGCTGGCGGCCCACTACGGGCTGTTCTACGTCGGCATGTACCTGGCGGCGATGGCCGGGCTGACGCTGCTGGCGTTGCTGCTGATGAAAGAAACCCGCCACCAGTCGCTGTGATCCTCTGCGGCCCCCTCACTGCGGGGGGCCGCACGCGTTGTTCGTTTCCTGTCATAAAACCGGGCTATGCTGAATGTTTCTCTCGGTAACAGGATCGGCCGATGTCTTTGCGTCGTGGGGTATTTGTCTGCGTGGCGCTGCTGGCGGCTCTCGCCATCGCGCTCTATTACGGGTTGAAGCCTGACCATCCCGATGCGCTATGGCGCATCGTCAGCCAGCAATGTCTGCCCAATCAGCAAGCGCATGACAACCCGGCGCCCTGCGCGCAGGTGGATGTGCCGGCCGGTTTCGTGGTGTTTAAAGATCGCAACGGGCCGTTGCAATACCTGCTGATGCCCAGCGCCAAAATCACCGGTATCGAAAGCCCGGCGCTGCTGGACGCCGCCACGCCGAATTTCTTCGCGCAGGCCTGGCGCGCGCGCCACGTGATGGCGGAGCGTTATGGCAAACCCATCGACGACGGCGATATTTCACTGGCGATCAACTCGGAATATGGCCGCACGCAAAACCAGCTGCACATTCATATCTCCTGTCTGTCGCCGGCGGTAAAACAGCGGCTGGCGCAGATTGGTCCCGATTTCATCGAGCAATGGCAACCGCTGCCCGGCGGCCTGTTGGGGCATGACTATCTGGGGCGGCGGGTGACCCCCGCCGAACTGGAACAACAGGGCGCCTTCCGCCTGCTGGCCTCCGGCCTGCCGCGCGCCGACGGGCGCATGGGCAGCTTCGGCCTGGCGATGACCGCGCTGCCGGACGGCGATTTCCTGCTGCTGGCGACCGAGCGCAGCCTGCTGCCGTTTACCCTGGCCTCGGCGGAAGAGATCCAGGATCACGACTGCCGGCTGCTCACGCCGCCGCCGCACGCCTGATTATTTTTTGCCTTTCATCTCCCGCAGGATCTGCCCGCACGGGTTCTCCTCGCCGCCCTCACTGGGCGAGACCAGCGCCAGCAGCGCCGCCGCCGGCGTCAGCACCGCCCCCAACGCCACCGCCGCCGCGCCGCGCGCGATCAGCGGCCCGGCTTTGACCCCGGCGTCCGGATGCTTGAAGGTGCCTTTCACGTACAGCGGCGAGCGCAGGGTCAGCACGCGCATCCCCTTGCTTTCCGGATCGATGGACAAATCCAGCCGTTCGGTGGCGAGGTTGGTGTTGCCGGTGATGTTGATCACCGCGTTTTCGGTGTCGAACACGAACAGCCGCGGCGCGGCGACGCCGCTGCGGATGCCGACGTCCGCCGCCGCGCAGTTGATGCCCACCACGTCGTCACCGAACAGCTGCGCCACCAGATAGTTGCCGACGTTCAGACCGAGGATCTCCATCAGGCTACGGCTGATCACCCCGTTATTGATCAACAGGCGCAGGTCGCCGTTGCTGGTCGCCAGCAGTTCGGCCACCGAATTGCCGCTGCCCGTCAGTCTGGCGTCGCCGTTCATCTGCCCGAGGCTGCGCTTCATCGCCGCCACGTTCGGCAACAGCTGTTTGAGCTGGAGTTTGCGCGCGTGCATATCTACCTGACCGCGCATCGGCTTTTTGCCGCCATCGAGGCGCACGACGGCGCTCAGGCTGCCGCCCGCCATGCCGAAGCGCAGCGGATCCAGGCGCAGTTCGCCATTGTTCAGTTTCAGGTGCGTGGCCAGATCGCTCAGCGGCAAATCGCTGCCGCGTTCAATGCGCGCGGCGGCAAACTTCACGTCCGCATCCATCTTGCGCCAGCTTTGCGTATCGAACTGTTCGACCGGCAGCACCTTATCCGCCGGCTGGCGGCTCTTCTCGCCGCGCCCGGCTTTGGCGGCGTTGGAGTCCGCGCCGATCAGCGGCGCCAGATCCGCCAACCTCAGCTGCCGGGAGCTCACCGCGCCGCTCAGCGTGGGCCGCGGTTTACCGGCGACGTACTTCAAGCTGCCGTGAATGTCGCTGTCGCCGATTTTGCCGTCAAATTTCTGATACTCGAACACGGCGCCGCCCGGCTGATGCAGACGAGCCATCAGATGGCCATCGGTCGCATACGGCGGCGTGTTCGGCAACAGCACGCCGGTCAGGCCATAGAGGTTGCCCAGGCTGTCGCCGGAAAATTTCAGCTGCACGTCCAGGCCGCCGAGATTCAGCGGATCGGACAAGGTGCCCGCCACCGCCACCCGGGTGCTGCCGGAACGCACGTCGGCCTGCAGCGGGAACGGCAGATCGGCGCTCTGCAGCGACAGCATGCCGCCGATCTTGCCGCTGCCGCTCAGCGGTTCGCCGTTATATTTGCCTTTCACCTGCCAGCCGAAAACATAATCGGGTGTAGCGCTCTTGCCGCCGCTCTGTTTGCCGGTCACTTCACTGAACGGCAGCGGTTTGCCGAGCGGATCGATAACGGCGCGGAAATCCGCCTTTAGCGTGGCGTCTTTAAAGGCAATCTGTCCCTTGTCGAACACGATATCGTGAACGGTGAACGACCAGTCGGAAGGCGGCTGCTTGGGATCCTGGCCGCCGGCCAGGTCAAACGTCCAGTTGTTGTCGCCGTTGGCCAGGCGTTGCAACGACGCATTCGGCCGCTTCAGCCAGATGCGCGGGATCAGCAGCTCTTTACCCAGCAGCGCCAGCGGTGCGATGCTGGCGTCGATGCGCTGCAGCGTCACCATGCTGTCGCCGGGCATGTTTTTCGGATTACCCAGCCACACGTCTTCGGCATGAATATGCGGCCAGGGCACCCAGGCGCGCCAGCCGCCCTCATCCGGATTACGTGACCAGTCGACGCCCAGATCGCCGCGGATGGCGAACGGCCGCCGCAGTTCGGCCGACACTTTGTCGTTGATGGTGGGCTTGAGTCGATTCCAGTCGAAGGTAGCGATGAAGATCGCCAGTGCGGCGATCGCCAGCAGCACAATGCCGCCCAGCCAGCTGAAAACCTTTCCTGTTCTTGTCATAGCGGCTCCCTCAGCGCATAAGCCAGGCTGCCGAATAAAAGGAAAAGGAATTAGCAGCCCCGTTTAAGCCTAGCTGAGGATAGGCCGGAGTTCACGCCGGCGCGCCGGGCGCGGCAAACAACGTCGGCACGCTGTGCAGCGTTTCAAAGCACGCCGGACGGGAAAGGTAGTAGCCCTGTGCGGCCAACGCGCCGGAGCGCTGCACCAGGCGCCACTCCTGCTCGGTTTCCACCCCCTCGACGATCACCCCGTCGCTGTGCTGGTTCATCATCTTGATCAGGGTGCCGAGCAGCTGCACCCCCTCTTCCGACTGTTTGAGCAAGGTGAACAATTCGCGCGCCACCTTGATGTATTGATACCGCCAGGCACCGACGGCGGAGAAGTTGGCCAGCCCGCTGCCGAAATCGTCCAGCCACAGCCGCTCGCCGCCGACAATCTGCTGCAGCGGGCGGTTTGATGCCGTTGCGGCGTGCTCCACCAGCTCGAAGCGCAGATAGGGCATCTCGGCGATCTGCCGTTGCAACGCGCGATGACGCTGCAATGCTTGCAGCGCGATGCCGTCGATATTGACCGATACCATCACCGCGTGGCGGATGAACAACGCCTGCCAGCGCTGCAACAGCGCCAGCTGTTCCTGAACCACCCGCAAACGCTGGGCGACGCCGAGCGAGGCAAAATACTGTTCCGGGGATTGCCGCTTGTCCGGCTCATTCGGGTGATGCACCGCCGTCAGCAGTTCCACCGCCAACAGCGCGCCGCTGGTGCGATAAATCGGCTGGAAGGTATACAAGCGCCGGCATTGCCGCCAGTAGCGCCGCGATTTGGCGCAGGCATAGAGGGCAAAACAGGGCGCCAGCAGACCCGAGATCAGATTGGTTATCATCGGTACTATCGCCGTGGCGGGGAAGTGAGAGCGCTGCCGCTGTTTCTTTACCCAACTTATCGGCCACGCCACGTAAAACTTTAAGCACGAATTGCCGCACGCTTTCCTCTTCACCCTGTCGGCGTTGGCCGATCGCGATCATAAAAAATTAAAACACCGTTTTAATTTATTGACTCCCTTACCGCCTTGCGTGGAGACTGGTGGCTGTTGCTTCTTCTTTAGCCAGGGCTTATTGACGATGACTATCCGAAACCTCGCCGTGATCGGCGAATGCATGATCGAGCTGTCACAGCAGGGCGCACAGCTGACGCGCGGCTTTGGCGGCGATACCCTCAACACCGCCGTCTACCTCGCCCGCCAAATGCCGAAACAGACGTTGCAGGTGCATTACGTCACTGCGCTCGGCACCGACAGCTTCAGCGGCGAGATGCTGCAGGCCTGGCGGCAGGAGAAGATCGAGACCGGGTTGATTCAGCAGTTCGACAACAAGCTGCCGGGCCTGTACGTGATCGAAACCGACGCCGCCGGCGAACGCACTTTCTACTATTGGCGCAATGACGCCGCCGCCCGCTATTGGCTTGCTGGACCGCAGGCCGACGCACTGTGCGCGCGGCTGGCGCAGTTCGATTACCTGTACCTCAGCGGCATTAGCCTGGCGATCCTCGCGCCTGCCGACCGCACGAAGCTGCTGACGTTGCTGCGCCGCTGTCGCGCCAACGGCGGCCAGGTGATCTTCGACAACAACTACCGCCCGCGTCTGTGGCCAAGCCGTGAGGAAACGCAGCAGGCCTACCGCGAGGTGCTGGCCTGCACCGACATCGCCTTTTTGACGCTGGATGACGAAGAATTGCTGTGGGGAGCGCAGCCGGTTGAACAGATAGTGACGCGCACGCAGGCGCTCGGCGTCGGCGAGATCGTTATCAAACGCGGCGCGGATGCCTGTCTGGTGTTCAATGTGGAGGGGGAGCGGCTTGAAGTGCCGGCGATCGCACTGCCGCCGGAGCGCGTGGTGGATACCACTGCGGCGGGCGATTCTTTCAGCGCCGGCTACCTGGCGGTGCGCCTGAACGGCGGCGGCGCCCGGCAGGCGGCGCAGCGCGGCCATCAGCTTGCTGCGACGGTGATCCAACATCGCGGCGCCATCATTCCCGCAGCGGCGATGCCCGCATAATCAATAAGGCGGCGGCGAAGTCGCCCCGCCGCCCACGCAATGGATCCCAGAAGCATTGATCGGAGGATGATTGAAAGAATTTCCCTGGCGTTGGCTTATTTCCGCCCAGAGCTGCTAAGCTCGGGTCTTGGCATTGCCGTCTTTTTGAATTTATTAGCCGAGTATAAATTTCAATCCGCCGCACTGACTAGCTGGACTTTGGTGCAGGTCGGGCTGAGCCGCCGAACGACAGGGAGGTTACCGATGGCCGTCACATTCGCCAACGCCGTCGCCGCAAGACTGCATCTTGATGGCCGGCTACAGGCCTTCAGCCAATTCAAATACGCTTACTTGACCTTCAATAAACACCATCCCGACCGCCATCTGCTGGTATCGAGCTATCCGCAAGAATGGCTGGACATCTACAGTGCCAATCGCTATCAGCACATCGATCCCGTCGTGCGCGCCGCCCATAACCGCTGTGCGCCCTTTATGTGGCACGACACCGCCCTCACCACTGAGGATCGGCATTACCGGAAGATCTTCAGCCAGGCGCGGGAGTACGACATCGTGCACGGTTGCAGCTTTGTTTTGCACGATCACGACAACAATCTGGCGATCTTGTCGATCAGCGCGACGGCGGCCGATGACGCCGAACTGCGGCAGCTAATGGAGGAAGAAAGGGCCAGCCTGCAGATCGTCTTGGTCGATACCCACCAGCACGCGCTTGCGTTGGCCAGCGCCGAGGCGAGCCGAAAGGATCGGCTCTCGCCGCGCGAAGGGGAAATTCTCTATTGGGCCAGCCAGGGCAAAACCTATAATGAGATCGCGCTGATCCTGGGGATCAAAACCGGCACGGTGAAGTTTCACATCGGCAATGCGGTGCGGAAGCTGGGGGTCGCCAACGCCAAACACGCGATCCGGCGCGGCCTTGAACGGCAACTGATCGCGCCGCCTCAGGCATAAAAAAGCCGGCATTGCAGCCGGCTTTTTGTTTTTTATCTTGCGGAAAATCAGCCCGCAACGGCGATACGTTTCATGTCGGTCATGTAGCCGCGCAGTTTGCGGCCGACGGTTTCGATTGGATGGCTGCGCACCGCTTCGTTCACGTCGCGCAGCTGCGCGTTGTCCACCGCCGTACCCGCCACGGCTTTGCCCAAATCGCCCGCCTGCAGGGTGGTCATGAAATCCTTCAGCAACGGCACCGCCGCGTTGGCAAACAGGTAGTTGCCGTACTCCGCGGTATCGGAGATGACCACGTTCATTTCATACAGACGCTTACGCGCAATGGTGTTGGCGATCAACGGCAGCTCGTGCAGCGACTCGTAGTAAGCCGATTCTTCGATGATGCCGGCATCGACCATGGTTTCGAACGCCAGCTCAACGCCCGCTTTCACCATCGCCACCATCAGCACGCCGTGATCGAAGTACTCTTGCTCGCTGATTTTGCCTTCAAACTGCGGCGCATTCTCGAACGCGGTTTTGCCGGTCTCTTCGCGCCAGGTCAGCAGTTTCACGTCGTCTTCCGCCCAGTCGGCCATCATGCCGCTGGAGAAAGCGCCGGAGATGATGTCGTCCATGTGCTTCTGGAACAGCGGCGCCATGATGGTTTTCAGCTGTTCGGACAGCGCATAGGCGCGCAGCTTGGCCGGGTTGGACAGGCGATCCATCATCAGCGTGATGCCGCCCTGCTTCAGCGCTTCGGTGATGGTTTCCCAGCCGAACTGAATCAGTTTCTCGGCGTAAGCCGGATCGGCGCCTTCAGCAACCAGCTTGTCGAAGCACAGCAGAGAACCCGCCTGCAGCATGCCGCACAGAATGGTCTGCTCGCCCATCAGGTCAGATTTCACTTCAGCGACGAAGGAGGATTCCAGCACGCCGGCGCGGTGGCCGCCGGTCGCCGCCGCCCAGGCCTTGGCGATCGCCATGCCTTCGCCTTTCGGATCGTTTTCCGGGTGAACCGCAATCAGGGTCGGCACGCCGAAGCCGCGCTTGTACTCTTCGCGCACTTCGGTGCCCGGGCACTTCGGCGCGACCATCACCACGGTGAGGTCTTTGCGCACCTGCTCGCCCACTTCAACGATGTTGAAGCCGTGGGAGTAACCCAGCGCCGCGCCGTCTTTCATCAGCGGCTGCACCGCACGCACCACGGAAGAGTGCTGCTTGTCCGGGGTCAGGTTAACCACCAGATCCGCCTGCGGGATCAAATCTTCGTAGGTGCCGACCTTAAAGCCGTTTTCGGTCGCCTTGCGCCAGGAAGCGCGCTTCTCGTCAATCGCTTCTTTGCGCAGGGCATAGGCGACATCCAGACCGGAATCGCGCATGTTCAGCCCCTG
Organism: Serratia sp. BNK-33-b; assembly: GCF_048684565.1. Taxonomy (NCBI): domain Bacteria; kingdom Pseudomonadati; phylum Pseudomonadota; class Gammaproteobacteria; order Enterobacterales; family Yersiniaceae; genus Serratia; species Serratia sp. BNK-33-b. The sequence continues at coordinate 20,784 of NZ_JBLQTZ010000001.1, read as the reverse complement.
GTTCAGCCCCTGGGCGCCACAGCCGACAATCACCACTTTTTTACCTTTCAGGTAGCCGGCTTCGTCAGCAAATTCGTCGCGCGCCATAAAGCGGCATTTACCCAATTGCGCCAACTGCTGACGCAGGTTCAATGTGTTGAAATAGTTAGCCATGGTGGTACTCCGGTTTGATGTTGTCTTGCATTGTTATTTTCATTCCCCGCCCTGTCTGTGCGGAGATTCGTTAAACTCAATGTATAACAGGAAATGCGTTGCTTAAATTGATATATTGAGAACGTGACATTGCAATTTTTGCAACACTCTCACTGCGAGCGTATCGATATGGATTTACGTGATTTAAAGCTGTTCCTGCATCTGGCCGAAAGCCATCACTTCGGGCGCACCGCCAAGGCGATGCACGTCAGCCCGTCGACGCTCTCCCGCCAGATCCAGCGGCTGGAAGAGATCCTCGGGCAGCCGCTGTTCCTGCGCGATAACCGCACCGTGCAGCTCACCGACGCCGGTGAACAGCTGAAAGAATTCGCCCAACAGACGTTGCTGCAGTATCAGCAGCTGAAACACTCGCTCGGCCAGCACGGCCCTTCGCTGAGCGGCGAACTGCGGCTGTTCTGCTCGGTGACCGCGGCGTACAGCCACCTGCCGCCGATCCTCGATCGCTTCCGTGCGCAGCACCCGCTGGTAGAGATCAAGCTGACCACCGGCGATGCCGCCGACGCGGTCGACAAGGTGCAATCCAACGAGGCCGATCTCGGCATCGCCGGCCGGCCGGAAACGCTGCCCGCCAGCGTGGCGTTCACCAAAATCGGCGAAATTCCGCTGGTGCTGATCGCGCCGGCGCTGCCCTGCGCGGTGCGCAGCCAGGCGTTCGCCGACAAGCCCGACTGGGCCGAGATCCCGTTCATCTTGCCGGAGCACGGCCCTTCGCGAAAACGTATCGAACTGTGGTTCCGCCGCCACCGCATCAGCAATCCGCTGATTTACGCTACCGTCGGCGGCCACGAGGCCATCGTGTCGATGGTGGCCCTGGGCTGCGGCATCGCGCTGATCCCAAGCGTGGTGGTGGACAACAGCCCGGAGCCGGTGCGCAACCGCATCTCGCAGCTGGATAACATCTCGATGGTCGAACCCTTCGAACTGGGGGTCTGCGTTCAGAAAAAACGCCTCAGCGATCCGTTGATCGACGCCTTTTGGCGGTTGCTGCATCCCCGCTGACGCGGGGTTTCAAAGGTCTGCCGGATCGATCTGCTTCATCGCCTCTACCTGCATCAGCCAGTGGTAGAGCGGCTCAAGCTGCAAAAACGCCCCGGCCAGCAGCGGCGCCAGATCGGCGTTGAACAGCTTTTCCACTTCGCTGTCCGTCACCATCACCGCAAACGACTTGCGGTTGTACCAGGTGGCGATCTCCGCCGCCTGCTCCTTCACCAGCGGGCGCTTGTAGCTTTCGCCCACCAGCTCGAACGGCGTCCGGCAGCAGGCGGCCACCTCCAGGAAAGGCTGCGGCCGTTGTTTCAGCGTATGGCGGAACAGATCCATGGTCGGCTTGTTGGCGCTGTAGTAGCCGAGCCCATAGCGCAGCATGTCCGGCCCCAGTTCGAAAAAGTAGACCGGCGCATCTTTCCAGTCTTTGCTCGGGCGCTTGAACGTCAGCCACATGCGGCTGCGGTAGCGCGACTTGTCGTGAGAAAACCGCGTATCGCGATGAATGCGCGACAGCGTTTTGCCGATCGCCGGGCGAGTCTCGAACTGCGGATCGATCGCCAGCATGCCGGGAGCCAACTGCTCCACCAGCGCGCGAAACGGCGCCAGCAGCTCGCGATCGTAGATGTCGCGGTTGCCGTCGAACCACGCCTTATCGTTCTCGATCCGCACCTGCTGCAGGAAATTCAGGCCCTGCTGGCTAAAGCCGGAGAAAGGTTGCGTCATAAGTTTTTCCGTTCTGACGGTTTATCGGGTGTTGCGCAGATCTTCCCTCTGCCAACGGCGTTTGATAAACACGCGCCGACGCGTGCGGAAATAAGCGACATACAGGTAGAACGCCGCCCGGTTGCTGAACAGCGCCCCGCCAACCGCGCCCCCCAGCAGCAGGGCGCCGGTGGCGATGCCGGTCATGCCCGCCGCCCACGCCGCCGCGGCGCCGAGGCAACACAGACCGAGCATGCCAAGGTAATATTGCAGCAATACCACCCCGCTGTTTTTACCCTGCACCAGTTGGAACAGGATCAGCGTCATCCACACCGCCACGATCGCGCCGCTGCCCATTAGAACGGCGGCAGAAGTCTTGCCGCTCCAGGCGGCCGCCACGTCCGTGGCCAGGCCCATCACGCCCGCCAGCCCCAGCGTCAGGCATACCATCAGCAACATGACATTGCCGACGCCCGGCGGCGACAGCCGCTGGCCCGGCGTCAGGAAATGCTGCTCAAGCTGCGCATCCACGCCGGCGAAAAGCGCACGATCGCGCGCCGCGATTTGGCTTTCCATCTCCCGGCCCTGCACGATCAGGCGTTTAATCATCCAATCCGCCATTACCTCACCATCTGCGGCAATTTCTGCATAATGCCCACAAAATACTGCCCGGTGGTTTTCACATTCACCGGCGCAGACAGGGTGCCGCTGATGCCGCTGCCCACGAACGTCAATGAGTTATTGAGCGCCGAATGCAGTTGCTGACGCAGCCCGTTTTGGATCGCTTCCGTCGGATAGCGCTTCGGGTATAAGCCGTTCTTCACCATCTCTTTCAAGACGTTATTGGAAATCCCCGGGTTTTCCGCCCGAATGATGTTTTCGGTCAGCCGCTTCCTTTCGCTGCGGGGCATGCTTTTCAGCCATTCCGTCGCCTTGCGCGCCGAAATGCGGCGCATGGCGCGGTAGGTCATCGTCGCTTCCTTCAGGGCGGCCCCCGCGCTGGCCAGCGAGATCACATCGAGTACGGTGCTGGTGGCGATATACCACTGCTCAGAGTCGAGCTGAGCCAATTCATCGCCTTTTCCGTCATAAAGCTTGTTGACGCGGTATAGCCCATTGCCGCACTGCAGCGCGCTGGCGGCCATGCCGGCATAGCCCAGATAAGCCACCGCTGAGCTGGTGCCGCCGGTAAACGGCACGGCGACGCTGCCCGACGCCAGTAAAAATACCGATACCAGCAGCGTTCCGCACGACAGCGCGGCCGAGGCCAACTCTTTGCTGACGCTGGGTTTGCTCAACGCTTCCGACAGCGTATTGGTCGCGGCAACGCGCGAGGTATGAGCCACCGTTTTGCTGATGACCACGTGGGTGACCTGCGAAGCGTTCGAATAACCGGTGTGCTGCGTCGGGCGGACTAAAAATGAGTTTTGCCCGTCGGAAAAAATAATTCCCACGCCATGAAAAGCGAGGCTGCAGTCCAGCGAGTCCTGCAAGGCTTGCAGATTAATATCGCGATAGAACTCTTGTACCCCGGCATTGCCCAACAAGCGGGCAAATTCGGCGTTGGTCAAATCGTCTTCGGGAGAACCGAACGGCGTAGAAAAAGCGGTTTTCATTGTCGTGCATCCCTATACGTCAGAAGTCTTGGCAGTATAAAAATGCACGACAAAATCACAACCATGCAACCTATAAACTGACTAACGCGTCACGGTTGCTTATCAATCCGGCTCACCCCTGCAAAAAGAAGCGGAACGCCGGGTTGTCGGTTTCGTCGTGGCAATCGTAGCCCAGCGCCTGCAGGTGCCGCTCGAATTCCGGCTCGCTTTGCGCCAGTTCAAAGGCCGCCAGCACCCGGCCGAAGTCGGTGCCGTGGCTGCGATAGTGGAACAACGAGATGTTCCAGTGCGTGCCCAGCGTTTGCAGGAACTTCAGCAGCGCGCCCGGCGACTCCGGAAACTCAAAGCTGTACAGCCGTTCGCGCAGCGGCTTCGACGGACGCCCGCCCACCATGTAGCGCACGTGCAGCTTGGCCATCTCATCGTCCGACAGATCCACCACCTGATAACCGCCGGCGTTGAGTTCGTCGATGATCTCCCGTCGTTCGGCGTGGCCGCGCGTCAGACGCACGCCGACGAAAATGCAGGCGTTGTCGGCATCGGCGTAGCGGTAGTTGAATTCGGTCACCGAGCGCCCGCCCAGCAGTTGGCAGAACTTGAGGAAGCTGCCCTGTTGTTCCGGAATGGTCACCGCCAGCAGCGCTTCGCGTTGTTCGCCCAGTTCGCAGCGCTCGGAAACGTAGCGCAGCCCATGGAAGTTGAGGTTGGCGCCGGACAGCACGTGCGCCAGACGCTCGCCCTGAATGTTGTGCTGCTGGACGTACTTTTTCAGCCCCGCCAGCGCCAGCGCGCCGGAAGGTTCGGCGATGGCGCGCACGTCCTCGAACAGATCTTTGACCGCCGCGCAGATGGCGTCGCTGTCCACGGTGATCACGTCGTCCAGATACTCACGGCACAGGCGGAAGGTTTCGTCGCCGATGCGTTTCACCGCCACGCCTTCGGCGAACAGCCCGACGCGCGCCAGATCCACCGGATGGCCGGCATCCAGCGCCGCGCGCAGGCAGGCGGAGTCTTCCGCTTCGACGCCGATCACTTTGATCTGCGGCATCAGCTGTTTGATCAGCACCGCCACCCCGGCGGCCAGGCCGCCGCCGCCGACCGGCACGAAGACCCGATCCAGATGCGCGTCTTGCTGCAGCAGCTCCATCGCCAGCGTGCCCTGCCCGGCGATCACCGTCGGGTGATCGAACGGCGGCACGAAGGTCATGCCCTGCTGTTGGGAAAGTTCAATCGCCTTTGCCTTGGCCTCGTCGAAATTGGCGCCGTGCAGCAACACTTCGCCGCCGAAACCGCGCACCGCATCCACCTTGATGTCCGCGGTGGACACCGGCATCACGATCAGCGTTTTGATGCCCAGCCGTTTACCGGAGAAGGCGACGCCCTGCGCGTGGTTGCCGGCCGAAGCCGTCACGACGCCGCGCGCCTTCTGCTCTTCGTCCAGCCCGGCGATCATCGCATAGGCCCCGCGCAGCTTGAAGCTGTGCACCGGTTGGCGATCTTCGCGCTTCACCAAAATGGTGTTGCCGAGGCGCGAAGAGATTTTGCTCATGGCCTGCAACGGGGTGACCTGCGCCACCTCGTAGACCGGCGAGCGCAGTACCGCTCGCAGATATTCCGCGCCGCAGGGGGCGCTGGGTAGGGGTTGAGAGACCGCCATGCTGCTTATCCCCCCAGTTTGCTCTTGTCGCGCACCGCGCCTTTGTCGGCGCTGGTGGCCAACGAGGCGTAGGCGCGCAGCGCGAAGGACACCTGACGTTCACGATTTTTCGGCGTCCAGGCCGCGTCGCCGCGCGCCAGTTCCGCCTCATGCCGCGCCGCCAACTCCTGCTCGCTGACATCCAGCTGGATGCCGCGATGAGGAATGTCGATCGCGATCATGTCGCCGTCCTGCACCAGGGCGATCAGGCCGCCGCTGGCCGCTTCCGGCGAAGCGTGGCCGATAGACAACCCGGAGGTGCCGCCGGAGAAACGCCCGTCGGTGATCAGCGCGCACGCCTTGCCCAGTCCCATCGATTTCAGGTAGGTGGTTGGGTAAAGCATTTCCTGCATGCCCGGCCCGCCTTTCGGCCCTTCGTAGCGAATCACCACTACGTCGCCCGCTACCACTTTACCGCCGAGGATCGCTTCTACCGCGTCGTCCTGGCTTTCATACACTTTGGCCGGGCCGCGGAAGGTGAGGATTTCCTTGTCGACGCCGGCGGTTTTGACGATGCAGCCGTTTTCCGCCAGGTTGCCGTACAGCACCGCCAACCCGCCGTCCTGACTGTAGGCGTGCTCACGGGTGCGGATGCAGCCTTCCTTGCGGTCGGTGTCCAGCGAATCCCAACGGCAATCCTGAGAGAATGCCTGCGTGGTGCGGATACCGGCCGGCCCGGCGGAGTACATTTTCTTGACGCTTTCGTCGCGGGTCAGCATCACGTCGTAGGCTTCCAGCGTCTGCGGCAGGGTCAGCCCCAATACGTTGTTCACCTCGCGGTTCAGCAAGCCGGCGCGATCCAGCTCGCCGAGGATGCCGATCACGCCGCCGGCGCGGTGCACGTCTTCCATGTGATATTTCTGCGTGCTCGGTGCCACCTTGCACAGGTGCGGCACTTTGCGCGACAGGCGATCGATGTCCTCCATGGTGAAGTCCACCTCGCCTTCCTGCGCCGAAGCCAGCAGGTGCAGCACGGTGTTGGTCGAGCCGCCCATGGCGATGTCCAGCGTCATGGCGTTTTCAAATGCCGCCTTGTTGGCGATATTGCGCGGCAGCGCGCTCTCGTCGTCCTGCTCGTAATAGCGTTTGGTCAGCTCGACGATGCGCTTGCCGGCGTTGAGGAACAGTTCCTTGCGATCGGCGTGGGTGGCCAGCAGCGAACCGTTGCCCGGCTGCGACAGGCCCAGCGCTTCGGTCAGGCAGTTCATTGAGTTGGCGGTGAACATGCCGGAGCAAGAGCCGCAGGTCGGGCAGGCGGAACGCTCGATCTGCTCGCTGTCGGCGTCGCTGACGTTCGGGTTCGCGCCCTGGATCATCGCGTCCACCAGATCCAGCTTGATGATCTGGTTGGAGAGTTTGGTCTTGCCGGCTTCCATCGGACCGCCGGAGACGAAGATCACCGGAATATTCAGGCGCAACGCCGCCATCAGCATGCCCGGTGTGATCTTGTCACAGTTGGAGATGCACACCATCGCATCGGCGCAGTGGGCGTTCACCATGTATTCGACCGAGTCGGCGATCAGTTCGCGCGACGGCAGGGAATAGAGCATGCCGCCGTGGCCCATGGCAATGCCGTCATCCACCGCAATGGTGTTGAACTCTTTGGCCACGCCGCCGGAGGCTTCGATCTGTTCGGCGACCAGTTTGCCCAGATCGCGCAGATGCACATGGCCAGGCACGAACTGGGTAAAGGAGTTGACCACTGCGATGATTGGCTTGCCGAAATCGGCGTCGGTCATCCCGGTCGCGCGCCACAATGCGCGGGCACCCGCCATATTGCGGCCGTGGGTGGTGGTGGCGGAACGGTACTTAGGCATGCTCTTTTCACTCCAAATGTATTTATGACAGGCGGCGAACGAACCGCCTGGATATTCTTATCTTGTCTGTCTTGTCGTCCGCCACGCTGCGCGGCGAACCTTATCGTTACGGATTGACCGGATCCAGCCAACCGTATTTGTCTTCGGTCTTGCCGCTGAACAGGCCGAAGAACGCCTGTTGGATCTGTTTGGTCACCGGGCCGCATTTGCCGATGCCGACCTGAATGCCGTCCACGCTGCGCACCGGCGTGATCTCCGCCGCGGTGCCGGACATGAACACTTCGTCGGCCAGGTACAGCGATTCGCGCGACAGCACCTGCTCGCGCACCTCGAAGCCCATGTCTTTCGCCAGCTTGATGATCGCGTCGCGGGTAATGCCCGGCAGCGCCGAAGAGGTGAATGGCGGGGTATAGAGCACGCCGTCTTTCACTTCAAACAGGTTTTCGCCCGCCCCTTCGGAAATGTAACCGTGCACGTCGAGCGCAATGCCTTCCTGATAGCCGTGGCGACGCGCTTCGCTGCCCACCAGCAGGGAGGAAAGATAATTGCCGCCGGCCTTGGCCGCAGTGGGGATCGTGTTTGGTGCGACGCGGTGCCAGGAGGAGACCATCGCATCGATGCCTTGATCCAGCGCTTCTTCACCCAGGTAAGCGCCCCAAGGAAACGCCGCGATAATCACGTCCGTTTTATAACCGGCCGGCGGGTTGACGCCCATGCCGACATCGCCGACGAACACCAGCGGGCGAATGTACGCGCTGACCAGGTTGTTCTTGCGCAGCGTAGCGCGGCAAGCTTCCATCAGCTCGTCGACGCTTTGCGACACCGGCATGCGGTAGATTTTCGCCGAATCGTGCAGGCGCTGCATATGCTCGCGATGACGGAATACCACCGGCCCCAAGTGCGAGTCGTAGCAGCGCACCCCTTCAAACACCGACGTGCCGTAATGCAACGCGTGCGACATCACGTGCACTTTGGCCTCGGCCCAAGGAACCATCTCACCATTGAACCAAATGTAATCGGCTTTCTTTGTCATTGTTATTTATCCTTCTCGGCGCCTCAGGCGCGTATTTGTTGTGATGTTGGCTGCTGGATCTCGACGCAGGAGACGTCCATCAGTTTGCTTAATTGAGATGACAACAGGGCGACCGGGCGCGGGCTGGCAACGGTCAATTCGATATTGATGCTGTCGGCGTTGGCCGGGGAAACCATATTCATAGCACAAACCTGAAAGCCGCGATGACGCACGACCCGCAATACGCGCTCTAACATTTCGGGGCGAAAACGCGCCTGGATCGAGAGTTGATGCTGCATCATGATATTTCCTCCAACATGGTTTCGTTACCGGCGCCCGGCGGCACCAGCGGCCAGACGTTTTCGAGTTCGTCGATAGAGACCTGCAGCAGATAAGGGCCTTCGGTGTTGAACAGCGCCTCGAGCGCGCCCTCCACCTGATCCTTGCGGCTGATGCGCTGGCCGGGAATGCCGAAGGCGGCGGCCAGCATCAGGAAGTCGGGGTTATCGGACAGGTTGGTTTCGCTGTAGCGGCCGTCGAAGAACAGCTGCTGCCATTGGCGCACCATCCCGAGACGCTGGTTGTCCAGCAGCACGATCTTCAGCGGCAGCTGTTTGCGCTTGATAGTGCCCAGTTCCTGCACGTTCATCATGAAGGAACCATCGCCCGAGACGCAGATCACCGTATCTTGCGGGCGGGCAATTTGGGCCCCTACCGCCGCCGGCACGCCGAACCCCATGGTGCCGAGACCGCTGGAGGTGATGAAATTCTCCGGGCGCTCGAACGTCATGTGTTGCGCGCTCCACATCTGGTGCTGACCGACGTCGGTGGTCACCACGCTGTTGGCCGGCTTGCGGGCGGACAGCTGGCGCAAGAACAGCGGCGCGTAGATCGGCTGGCCGGGGTGATCGTAGCGGCAGGCGTGCTCGGCTTTCAGCGCCGTCACCTGCTGCTGCCAGGCGGCGATGTTCAGCGGGCGCTGCAACGCCGGCAGCAACGTTTTCAAATCGCCCTGCAGGGCCACATGCGCCTGGCGCAGCTTGCTCATTTCCGCCGGGTCGATATCCATGTGGATCACTTTGGCGTGCGGCGCGAAGGCGTTCAGTTTGCCGGTCACGCGGTCATCGAAACGCGCGCCGACGGCGATCAGCAAATCGCACTCCTGCACCGCCAGGTTAGCGGCCTTGGTGCCGTGCATGCCCAGCATGCCGAGGTACAGCGGATCTTGCGCATCCGGCGCGCCCAGCCCCTTCAGGGTGGCGACGTTCGGCATGCGGGTCACGGCGATGAACTCGCGCAGCGCCGGCACCGCCTGCGCCATGCCCACGCCGCCGCCGACGTACAGCATCGGTTTATGCGCCTGCGCCAGCAGCTCAGCCGCCTCGGCCAACGCCGCCGCCGGGAACGCCGGCGCTTCGTCGACCGGCATCAGATGCGGGTGCAAGTCGCCCTGCGCCAGCTGGATGTCTTTCGGGATATCGATCAGCACCGGACCGGGACGGCCGCCGGCGGCGATGGCGAACGCTTCCGCCATGATGCCCGGCAAGGCGTCCAGCGACTCCACCAGGAAGCTGTGCTTGGTGCAGGCCAGAGACAGGCCGAGAACATCGATCTCCTGAAAGGCATCGGTGCCGATCAGCGCGGAACCCACCTGACCGGTGATGGCGACAACGGGAACAGAATCGAGCAGCGCATCAGCCAGGCCGGTGATCAGGTTGGTGGCGCCGGGGCCGGAAGTGGCGATGCAAACGCCGACTTTGCCGGTGGCGCGGGCGTAGCCGATGGCGGCCATGGCGGCGCCCTGTTCATGGCGGCACAGCAGGTGTTCCACGCCGCCGTCATACAACGCATCGTACACCGGCATGATTGCCCCGCCCGGATAGCCGAATACGGTATCCACCCCCTGCGCACGCAACGCTTGAACTACCCACTGAGCGCCATTCATGGTTATTTCCCCGCCTTACTTCGACAACTGCAGGATTTTGTTCTGTTTTTCATGTTCTGCCCCTTGCTCCACTTTTCTCTTGCCAATAAAAAACCCCCGGACCTGACGGTGCGGGGGTTCTCTTGCGATTCCGGCTTGTTTGCTAAGCCTTTCTTCGTCCAAGTGCAGCCCCGCACGGTGGGATAATAATCACCACCACGCTAATCACGACTAGGCTAATCACTTGGGCAAAGGCTTTCATAATGGGTTTGTTCACTGTGCTCATTCAGAACTAATGCTTACAGAGGTATCATAGTCGCGCGCGGCATGACAACACTTTTTTTGCGTTATTATTCGGCGCAATCTGGTCATACCTCACGCGAATCGCCCATCTTTCACACGTTGGCGCGCATACCCGGATTTTCTACCGCGTCGGTGATCGCCTTGCCGCGCGTATCCTTGCCGAAGAACACCAACAGGGCGATCGCCACCGCCACCGTACCGGCGACGATCGCCATCGCCAGGCCGTAATTATGCCCATGATGCTCGGCGATGGTGGCTTGCAGCGTGGCGTTGACCGAAGCGATCAGGTTACCCAGTTGGTACACAAACCCCGGCAGCACCGCGCGGGTATTGGCCGGCACCAACTCGGTCAGGTAGGTCGGCACCACGCCCCAGGCGCCCTGCACCATGAACTGCATCAGGAAAGCGCCGATCCCCAACATCAGCGAACCGCTGGAAAACGCCCACAGCGGGATCACCGGCAGCGCCAGCAGCGCGGCAATGATGATCGCTTTTTTGCGGCCGATCTTTTCCGACAACGAACCGAAGAAAACACCGCCGATAATTGACGCGATATTGTAGCTAATGGCGATGATACTGACGGTTTTAGGGTCGAAACCGTGCTGAACTTTCAGAAACACCGGATACAGATCCTGCGTGCCGTGGGAGAAGAAATTGAACGCCGCCATCAGCAGCACCAGATAGCAGCACAGCTTCCAGTGGCTCTTCAACACCGGCAGCAAGGCGGTGCTCTCTTTGCGTTCACGCGCCGCCAGCCACACCGGCGACTCCTGCACGCAATAATAAATAAACGGCAGCAGCAGGATCGGCGCCGCGCCGATGACGAACATGCCGCGCCAGCCGACCGTTTCGAACAGCAAGCCGTACACCACCGCCGCCAGCAGATAACCAAACGGATAGCCGGCCTGGAAAATACCCGACATCAGGCCGCGTGAGCGGTCCGGTATGGTTTCCATCGCCAACGACGACGCCACGCCCCAGATGCCGCCCATCGCGATACCGTACAACACCCGCAACAGCAAGAAGACCGTCAGCGAGGGCGCGGCGGCGGAGAGCAGCTCAAACACCGAGAAAAAGACGATATTCAACATCAGGATCGGTTTGCGGCCATACTTTTCCGCCGCACGCCCGAAGATCAGCGCGCCAATCGGGCGCACCGCCAGCGTGAGCAGAATCGCCAACGTGACCTGTTCCAGACCGACGTGAAAGGATTGCGCGATGTCGCTGAGTAAGAATACCAGCACGAAAAAATCGAAAGCGTCGAGCGTCCAGCTTGAAAAGCTGGCGATTGCCGCGTTGCGTTGCAGCGGGGTCCAACCAAACATAGTGTTATCCCTACCGTAGAGTACGAAGTCAGGAGGTTTAGCGGCTGCCGGGCAGAATGCGGCGGCGGTCGGAGCTTGTTAAAGAAGTGATTTTTCTTTTAATCAATTGTTAAATACACCCGTTAACCCTATGATTGCAATGCGTATGGGCCGCTAATGTGTTGCAGCCTTCAGCGAATTGTTAATGGGTATTGCCGCAGGTTGCGAGGCGGCTCGCACAATCTCTTTACTTCGATGAAAATGAGCAATTACGCTGCGAAACCCATAGAAAAACTACCAATAACGCCGCGCAATGCCTGGATGAACCTCGCATCATGTCGTCCTCAGCAAGGAGAGCGATATGTCACTGGCGTTAATCTATAGCCGCGCCATCATCGGCGTTCAGGCCCCTTCCGTAACGGTGGAGGTGCATATCAGCAATGGCCTGCCCGGCCTGACGCTGGTCGGCCTGCCGGAAACCACGGTAAAAGAGGCGCGCGATCGGGTGCGCAGCGCCCTGATCAACAGCGGTTTCACCTTTCCCGCCCGGCGCATCACCGTCAATTTGGCGCCCGCCGATCTGCCAAAAGAAGGCGGGCGTTACGATCTGCCGATAGCGCTGGCGATCCTCGCCGCCTCCGAGCAATTGCCCCTCGCGCCGTTGGCGCGCTACGAGTTTCTTGGCGAGCTCGCGCTGTCTGGCTCACTGCGCGCGGTCAGGGGAGCGATCCCGGCGGCACTGGCGGCGGCTGATGCCGGGCGGCAACTGATCCTCTCGATGGACAACGCCGCCGAAGTCGGCCTGATCGCGCAGTCGCGCTCCCATACCGCCCAACACCTGCTGGAAGTCTGCGCTTTTTTGCTCGGCCAAGGCGAACTGCCGGTAGCGGCCACGCCCCCCGATGCGGACAACGCGTGCGAAAACGCCGACCTGCGCGACATCATCGGTCAGGAACAGGCCAAGCGGGCATTAGAGATCGCCGCCGCCGGCGGGCATAACCTGCTGTTGATTGGGCCACCGGGCACCGGTAAAACCATGCTGGCCAGCCGTCTCACGGGCTTGCTGCCGCCGCTGACGGAGGCTGAGGCGCTGGAAAGCCTGGCGATCGCCAGCTTGCAGCATCACATTCCCGCCGCGCTACCATGGCGCCAGAGGCCGTTTCGCGCGCCGCACCACAGCGCCTCGATGGCGGCATTGGTCGGCGGCGGCTCACTGCCGCGACCGGGCGAGATCTCGATGGCGCATAACGGCGTGCTGTTTCTGGATGAACTGCCGGAATTCGAGCGTAAGGTACTGGATGCGCTGCGTGAGCCGTTGGAATCCGGCGAGATCGTGATTTCACGTGCCAACGCCAAGGTCTGTTTCCCCGCCAGGGTGCAACTGATCGCGGCAATGAACCCCAGTCCGACAGGGCATTATCAGGGGTTGCACAATCGCGCCTCACCGCAGCAGGTGTTGCGCTATCTGGCCCGGCTGTCAGGGCCTTTTCTCGACCGTTTCGATCTGTCTATCGAAGTGCCATTGTTGCCGCCGGGTACGCTCAGTCATCGGAAAACCCATGGAGAAAGCAGCGAACAAGTACGGAAAAGGGTGCAGCAGGCACGCGCCCGGCAGCTCGAACGCGCCGGTAAAGTCAACGCGCTGTTGAGCAACCGTGAAGTGGAACGAGATTGCGTTTTGCAGGCGGCAGACGCCGAGTTTTTGGAAGCGACATTAAACACGCTGGGGTTATCGGTCCGCGCCTGGCAGCGCATCTTGAAAGTGGCGCGCACGCTGGCGGATTTGGCGGGAGATGCTGAGCTCGACAGGCGCCACCTCAGCGAAGCGCTGGGCTATCGCAGTATGGACCGTCTGCTGTTACAACTGCATCGCAGTCTGGAATGAAAATGGGGCCCGCAGGCCCCATCGTCTTTAGTCTTCGCTGTCGCTGTAATCTTCTACTGCGTCAGCCTGCGGTTTACCGCCGGACAGAGTATGGAATTTCTTCGGGCGACGTGTGCGCGCCAGATATTTAGCCCATACTTTTTCCTGCTCGGTAGCCGCTTCGCGCTCACCGCGGCACACTGCGACGAACAGCTGTTCTTCTTCAGTGGCCGGCTGGCGTTTACCCGAGTCCAACTCGTTAAACGCGTAGCCGAAGCGCTCTAGCAATTGCGCCTCTTTAATGGTGAAATCGCCGTGACGGGAGAACCCGCGAGGGTAATGTTTATTATCAAAAAAACGATTGGTCGTGGTGAAGCTATCCGCCATCTGACACGCTCCTAATTCTCTTATGGCCGTGCTGTTTATGGCGCGGAGTATTAGATAGGCTTGACAGCGTGTAAAACAAAACATTTAAATCTTAACGACAAATTTTTTTGGAGATAGGTGTGGATACCGAATTACTGAAAACCTTTTTGGAGGTCAGTAGAACGCGTCACTTTGGCAGAGCCGCAGAATCTTTGTACTTAACGCAGTCCGCGGTCAGTTTCCGCATCCGTCAGCTAGAAAACCAGTTGGGCGCCAATTTATTTACCCGTCATCGCAATAACATCCGCCTGACGCCTGCCGGCGAGCGGCTTCTGCCCTATGCCGAGAGCCTGATGAACACCTGGCAGTTGGCGAAGAAGGAAGTCGTGCGTTCGCTGCAACACACCGAGTTGTCGATCGGCGCTACCGCTTCGTTGTGGGAGGCCTATCTGACTCCCTGGTTGCAAGCACTCTATCAACAACGCGAGGCGCTGCAGCTAGAAGCCAGGGTGGCATTAAGGCACTCTTTGGTAAAACAACTGCATGAAAGGCAGCTCGATTTACTGATCACCACTGAACCGCCGAAGATGGATGAGTTGGCCAGCCAGCAACTGAGCAATTTCTCATTACGCCTGTTCTCATCCGCTTATCGTGACAAACAGGCCCCAATGCCCTACATCAAGCTGGAATGGGGAGCCGACTTCCACCAACAAGAAAACCGCATGTTGGAAGGTGATAACGTACCGGTGCTTACCACCACCTCCGCTCACCTGACGCGTCAGCTGTTGGAAACCACGGGCGGATGCGCTTTCCTGCCCAGCCATTGGGAAAAAGAGTACCCACAGCTGGTGGCCGCCACCGAGATCCCGCCGATTATCCGCCCACTGTATGCCGTCTGGTTGCAAAACAGCGATCAACAACCTTTGATTCGGCAATTACTTAAAATACCTTTAAATACCGCAGCCTAAAGCGCCATGGCGGCCTTAAAAGCCGCCACCGTGGTCTTGGCTGTCTATCATGCCAAAAGCCGCCCATCGCCTTCTGAGAGAAGAAAATGCAAAATGGTAGGAGAATCAGGAGGTCTGCGGGGGTAAAGATCGAAAGGCTATGGAGCAACTCGGATCAGATAAGCATCAGCATAGAGCAGTCGATGCGCTCTTTTCCCAAACGATAACGCTTTAATGATCGGGATAATAGGCAAAAAAAAACCCTTTGCTTTCGCAAAGGGTTCTTAATATGGCAGGGGCGGAGAGACTCGAACTCGCGACACCCGGTTTTGGAGACCGGTGCTCTACCAACTGAGCTACGCCCCTAAATCTCGCTTAACATTATGCCTGCTAATAAAGCAGGCATAATTAAATAAGTGGCGGAACGGACGGGGCTCGAACCCGCGACCCCCTGCGTGACAGGCAGGTATTCTAACCAACTGAACTACCGCTCCACCGATTCTTTTACGTTGCATCTTTCGATGCCGGCAATATCGCATTCTGCGATTTGCGCATTACCAGTCGTCACACTGATAACGTTTATTTGATGCCTGGCAGTGTCCTACTCTCGCATGGGGAGACCCCACACTACCATCGGCGCTACGGCGTTTCACTTCTGAGTTCGGCATGGGGTCAGGTGGGACCACCGCGCTATTGCCGCCAGGCAAATTCTGTTTCATTCCAACCGCTTCACTCTCGTGTCGCCATCAGAACCAATCTCGGAACTTCGCTGAAAATCTCTCTAAAAACACCTTCGGTGTTGTAAGGTTAAGCCTCACGGATCATTAGTACTGGTTAGCTCAATGCATCGCTGCACTTACACACCCAGCCTATCAACGTCTTAGTCTTAAACGTTCCTTCAGGGGCCTTAAAGGCCCAGGGAAGACTCATCTTGAGGCAAGTTTCGCGCTTAGATGCTTTCAGCGCTTATCTTTTCCGCACTTAGCTACCGGGCAATGCCATTGGCATGACAACCCGAACACCAGTGGTGCGTTCACTCCGGTCCTCTCGTACTAGGAGCAACCCCTCTCAATCTTCCAACGCCCACGGCAGATAGGGACCGAACTGTCTCACGACGTTCTAAACCCAGCTCGCGTACCACTTTAAATGGCGAACAGCCATACCCTTGGGACCTACTTCAGCCCCAGGATGTGATGAGCCGACATCGAGGTGCCAAACACCGCCGTCGATATGAACTCTTGGGCGGTATCAGCCTGTTATCCCCGGAGTACCTTTTATCCGTTGAGCGATGGCCCTTCCATTCAGAACCACCGGATCACTAAGACCTACTTTCGTACCTGCTCGAGCCGTCACTCTCGCAGTCAAGCTAGCTTATGCCTTTGCACTAACCTCACGATGTCCGACCGTGATTAGCTAACCTTCGTGCTCCTCCGTTACTCTTTGGGAGGAGACCGCCCCAGTCAAACTACCCACCAGACACTGTCCTCACCCCGGATCACGGGGCCGAGTTAGAACATCAAACATTAAAGGGTGGTATTTCAAGGATGGCTCCACGCAGACTGGCGTCCACGCTTCAAAGCCTCCCACCTATCCTACACATCAAGGCTCAATGTTCAGTGTCAAGCTATAGTAAAGGTTCACGGGGTCTTTCCGTCTTGCCGCGGGTACACTGCATCTTCACAGCGAGTTCAATTTCACTGAGTCTCGGGTGGAGACAGCCTGGCCATCATTACGCCATTCGTGCAGGTCGGAACTTACCCGACAAGGAATTTCGCTACCTTAGGACCGTTATAGTTACGGCCGCCGTTTACTGGGGCTTCGATCAAGAGCTTCGCCTTGCGGCTGACCCCATCAATTAACCTTCCAGCACCGGGCAGGCGTCACACCGTATACGTCCACTTTCGTGTTTGCACAGTGCTGTGTTTTTATTAAACAGTTGCAGCCAGCTGGTATCTTCGACTGGCTTCAGCTCCATCCGCGAGGGACTTCACCTACATGCCAGCGTGCCTTCTCCCGAAGTTACGGCACCATTTTGCCTAGTTCCTTCACCCGAGTTCTCTCAAGCGCCTTGGTATTCTCTACCTGACCACCTGTGTCGGTTTGGGGTACGATTTAATGTTACCTGATGCTTAGAGGATTTTCCTGGAAGCAGGGCATCAACTACTTCTGCACCGTAGTGCATCGTCATCACGCCTCAGGGTTGATATGCAACCGGATTTACCAGGTCACACCCCCTACACGCTTAAACCGGGACAACCGTCGCCCGGCTAGCCTAGCCTTCTCCGTCCCCCCTTCGCAGTAACACCAAGTACAGGAATATTAACCTGTTTCCCATCGACTACGCTTTTCAGCCTCGCCTTAGGGGTCGACTCACCCTGCCCCGATTAACGTTGGACAGGAACCCTTGGTCTTCCGGCGAGCGGGCTTTTCACCCGCTTTATCGTTACTTATGTCAGCATTCGCACTTCTGATACCTCCAGCAACCCTCACAGGCCACCTTCAACGGCTTACAGAACGCTCCCCTACCCAACAACGCCTAAGCGTCGCTGCCGCAGCTTCGGTGCATGGTTTAGCCCCGTTACATCTTCCGCGCAGGCCGACTCGACCAGTGAGCTATTACGCTTTCTTTAAATGATGGCTGCTTCTAAGCCAACATCCTGGCTGTCTATGCCTTCCCACATCGTTTCCCACTTAACCATGACTTTGGGACCTTAGCTGGCGGTCTGGGTTGTTTCCCTCTTCACGACGGACGTTAGCACCCGCCGTGTGTCTCCCGTGATAACATTCTTCGGTATTCGGAGTTTGCATCGGTTTGGTAAGCCGGGATGGCCCCCTAGCCGAAACAGTGCTCTACCCCCGAAGATGAGTTCACGAGGCGCTACCTAAATAGCTTTCGGGGAGAACCAGCTATCTCCCGGTTTGATTGGCCTTTCACCCCCAGCCACAAGTCATCCGCTAATTTTTCAACATTAGTCGGTTCGGTCCTCCAGTTAGTGTTACCCAACCTTCAACCTGCCCATGGCTAGATCACCGGGTTTCGGGTCTATACCTTGCAACTAATCGCCCAGTTAAGACTCGGTTTCCCTACGGCTCCCCTATACGGTTAACCTTGCTACAAAATATAAGTCGCTGACCCATTATACAAAAGGTACGCAGTCACACCACGAAGGTGCTCCCACTGCTTGTACGTACACGGTTTCAGGTTCTATTTCACTCCCCTCGCCGGGGTTCTTTTCGCCTTTCCCTCACGGTACTGGTTCACTATCGGTCAGTCAGGAGTATTTAGCCTTGGAGGATGGTCCCCCCATATTCAGACAGGATGTCACGTGTCCCGCCCTACTCATCGAACTCACGACCTGTGCATTTTAGTGTACGGGGCTATCACCCTTTGCTGCGCGACTTTCCAGACGCTTCCACTAACACACAAGCCGATTCAGGTTCTGGGCTCCTCCCCGTTCGCTCGCCGCTACTGGGGGAATCTCGGTTGATTTCTTTTCCTCGGGGTACTTAGATGTTTCAGTTCCCCCGGTTCGCCTCATGCCACTATGTATTCATGACATGATAGTGTGTCGAAACACACTGGGTTTCCCCATTCGGGTATCGCCGGTTGTAACGGTTCATATCACCTTACCGACGCTTTTCGCAGATTAGCACGCCCTTCATCGCCTCTGACTGCCTAGGCATCCACCGTGTACGCTTAGTCACTTAACCTCACAACCCGAAGATGTTTCCATCGTTCGCGCTGCAAACATTTGAGAGACTCTATGACAGGTTACTCTTCATCCCAGTACTTCTACGGAGGGATAAATTTCAGCCGTCATGTTTCAATTTTCAGCTTGTTCCAGATTGTTAAAGAGCAAAATACTTCGCAGCATACTGTCGCCAATATACTCTGAAGTATTGAAATACCGGACTATATGGTGGAGCTAAGCGGGATCGAACCGCTGACCTCCTGCGTGCAAGGCAGGCGCTCTCCCAGCTGAGCTATAGCCCCATACAGTCACGCGCAGTACCTTTTCCACTTCCGAGAAGTGGTAGGCCTGAGTGGACTTGAACCACCGACCTCACCCTTATCAGGGGTGCGCTCTAACCACCTGAGCTACAAGCCTATAAAGGTATTTCTGCTCGTTACTTTCTATCAGACAATCTGTGTGAGCACGCCACTCGAACTAATATCTTTAGGTAAGGAGGTGATCCAACCGCAGGTTCCCCTACGGTTACCTTGTTACGACTTCACCCCAGTCATGAATCACAAAGTGGTAAGCGCCCTCCCGAAGGTTAAGCTACCTACTTCTTTTGCAACCCACTCCCATGGTGTGACGGGCGGTGTGTACAAGGCCCGGGAACGTATTCACCGTAGCATTCTGATCTACGATTACTAGCGATTCCGACTTCATGGAGTCGAGTTGCAGACTCCAATCCGGACTACGACATACTTTATGAGGTCCGCTTGCTCTCGCGAGGTCGCTTCTCTTTGTATATGCCATTGTAGCACGTGTGTAGCCCTACTCGTAAGGGCCATGATGACTTGACGTCATCCCCACCTTCCTCCAGTTTATCACTGGCAGTCTCCTTTGAGTTCCCGGCCGAACCGCTGGCAACAAAGGATAAGGGTTGCGCTCGTTGCGGGACTTAACCCAACATTTCACAACACGAGCTGACGACAGCCATGCAGCACCTGTCTCAGAGTTCCCGAAGGCACCAATCCATCTCTGGAAAGTTCTCTGGATGTCAAGAGTAGGTAAGGTTCTTCGCGTTGCATCGAATTAAACCACATGCTCCACCGCTTGTGCGGGCCCCCGTCAATTCATTTGAGTTTTAACCTTGCGGCCGTACTCCCCAGGCGGTCGATTTAACGCGTTAGCTCCGGAAGCCACGCCTCAAGGGCACAACCTCCAAATCGACATCGTTTACAGCGTGGACTACCAGGGTATCTAATCCTGTTTGCTCCCCACGCTTTCGCACCTGAGCGTCAGTCTTCGTCCAGGGGGCCGCCTTCGCCACCGGTATTCCTCCAGATCTCTACGCATTTCACCGCTACACCTGGAATTCTACCCCCCTCTACGAGACTCTAGCTTGCCAGTTTCAAATGCAGTTCCCAGGTTGAGCCCGGGGATTTCACATCTGACTTAACAAACCGCCTGCGTGCGCTTTACGCCCAGTAATTCCGATTAACGCTTGCACCCTCCGTATTACCGCGGCTGCTGGCACGGAGTTAGCCGGTGCTTCTTCTGCGAGTAACGTCAATTGATGAACGTATTAAGCTCACCACCTTCCTCCTCGCTGAAAGTGCTTTACAACCCGAAGGCCTTCTTCACACACGCGGCATGGCTGCATCAGGCTTGCGCCCATTGTGCAATATTCCCCACTGCTGCCTCCCGTAGGAGTCTGGACCGTGTCTCAGTTCCAGTGTGGCTGGTCATCCTCTCAGACCAGCTAGGGATCGTCGCCTAGGTGAGCCATTACCCCACCTACTAGCTAATCCCATCTGGGCACATCTGATGGCAAGAGGCCCGAAGGTCCCCCTCTTTGGTCTTGCGACGTTATGCGGTATTAGCTACCGTTTCCAGTAGTTATCCCCCTCCATCAGGCAGTTTCCCAGACATTACTCACCCGTCCGCCGCTCGTCACCCGGGGAGCAAGCTCCCCTGTGCTACCGCTCGACTTGCATGTGTTAAGCCTGCCGCCAGCGTTCAATCTGAGCCATGATCAAACTCTTCAATTAAAAGCTTGATTTGCTTCCACTCGAGAAGCGATGCTCAAAGATTTACTGCATGAATTTTACTTCAGTTAGTCACTCTTCAAGACTTGATATTTTTTTGCATCCGAAGATGCTGGATATCGTCTTGTGGAGTGCCCACACAGATTGTCTGATAAATTGTTAAAGAGCAGTGCCGAGAAACTCATCGGCGCGGGCTGCGTATACTACGCTTTTCGCCCGGAGAGTCAAGCGTTTATTTCGCTTTCTTCTCGCTGACCCGGCGGCTTGTCAGTCGTTGTTCCCGGTCAGTGGAGGCGCATTATAGGGAGTTC